>NZ_CP197232.1:0-4455000 GCF_052075975.1 Bradyrhizobium sp. 521_C7_N1_3 | reverse complement strand
GCCGCAGGTTCCCCTACGGCTACCTTGTTACGACTTCACCCCAGTCGCTGACCCTACCGTGGCCGGCTGCCTCCCTTGCGGGTTAGCGCACCGTCTTCAGGTAAAACCAACTCCCATGGTGTGACGGGCGGTGTGTACAAGGCCCGGGAACGTATTCACCGTGGCGTGCTGATCCACGATTACTAGCGATTCCAACTTCATGGGCTCGAGTTGCAGAGCCCAATCCGAACTGAGACGGCTTTTTGAGATTTGCGAAGGGTCGCCCCTTAGCATCCCATTGTCACCGCCATTGTAGCACGTGTGTAGCCCAGCCCGTAAGGGCCATGAGGACTTGACGTCATCCCCACCTTCCTCGCGGCTTATCACCGGCAGTCTCCTTAGAGTGCTCAACTAAATGGTAGCAACTAAGGACGGGGGTTGCGCTCGTTGCGGGACTTAACCCAACATCTCACGACACGAGCTGACGACAGCCATGCAGCACCTGTGTTCCAGGCTCCGAAGAGAGGGTCACATCTCTGCGACCGGTCCTGGACATGTCAAGGGCTGGTAAGGTTCTGCGCGTTGCGTCGAATTAAACCACATGCTCCACCGCTTGTGCGGGCCCCCGTCAATTCCTTTGAGTTTTAATCTTGCGACCGTACTCCCCAGGCGGAATGCTTAAAGCGTTAGCTGCGCCACTAGTGAGTAAACCCACTAACGGCTGGCATTCATCGTTTACGGCGTGGACTACCAGGGTATCTAATCCTGTTTGCTCCCCACGCTTTCGTGCCTCAGCGTCAGTATCGGGCCAGTGAGCCGCCTTCGCCACTGGTGTTCTTGCGAATATCTACGAATTTCACCTCTACACTCGCAGTTCCACTCACCTCTCCCGAACTCAAGATCCTCAGTATCAAAGGCAGTTCTGGAGTTGAGCTCCAGGATTTCACCCCTGACTTAAAGACCCGCCTACGCACCCTTTACGCCCAGTGATTCCGAGCAACGCTAGCCCCCTTCGTATTACCGCGGCTGCTGGCACGAAGTTAGCCGGGGCTTATTCTTGCGGTACCGTCATTATCTTCCCGCACAAAAGAGCTTTACAACCCTAGGGCCTTCATCACTCACGCGGCATGGCTGGATCAGGGTTGCCCCCATTGTCCAATATTCCCCACTGCTGCCTCCCGTAGGAGTTTGGGCCGTGTCTCAGTCCCAATGTGGCTGATCATCCTCTCAGACCAGCTACTGATCGTCGCCTTGGTGAGCCATTACCTCACCAACTAGCTAATCAGACGCGGGCCGATCTTTCGGCGATAAATCTTTCCCCGTAAGGGCTTATCCGGTATTAGCACAAGTTTCCCTGTGTTGTTCCGAACCAAAAGGTACGTTCCCACGCGTTACTCACCCGTCTGCCGCTGACGTATTGCTACGCCCGCTCGACTTGCATGTGTTAAGCCTGCCGCCAGCGTTCGCTCTGAGCCAGGATCAAACTCTCAAGTTGGACTTGAACTTTGAACCGGCTGATCACAACGTTTGACGAGGTCCCACCATTCTTCGACGACCGAAGCCGCCGAGCTGCCCGCGATTCACATCGCTGGCAACGATGGTGTAACCTTTAAAACGTGTACCGCCGAAGTCTTTCGTCCGGTCTCGATCCGAAAAGCCGAAGCTTTTCAGAAGCGAGACCCGCAAGGACTCCGCCGTCCACGTTTCTCTTTCTTCATCTTCACTTGTCAAACAGCCCGAGACCATGGAGGCCTCAACCTTCCTAGGAGGAAGGGTTCCGACACCCTCACCGACGATGGATGAACTCCAACCGACTGGTGTCGGCCGTTGTGTCACTCAACAAGGTGAGGAGCATCTAAGAGCGTAAATGCTTCCCTTGGCATGAAAACCAAAGAGAGCGCCCGACAGGCGGGCAACGCTGAGAGAGCCAATAGACGCTCACTCATCCGACTTCAAGCAAAAAATGAAAAATTCTCACTTCGCCAATTTTCTCGTCTCCGCGTAGCCGAGCAGCAAGCCTGCTCGTCCTGGTTAGCCCGGACGCTCATCGCCTTTCCACCCGCGCACTCAGATAGCCAGAACCGCAGCCCCGTTCTCTCTCTGATCGAAGCTTCGTAGCACCTGCATCCTGGCCCGACCACGGACCGGGTCAGGTGACGCGACTATGGCGCGATCGCCGTCATTCATCTTGGACAGGAATGTCATCGCTGGGATGGGTCTGCTGCTTGATCTCTCGCGGTCCCTCCCGCGACCATCTATGCGAAGAGCCGCAGCTTTCAACAAGTCAGGCATCAAACGTCCAAGCGCGGGCAACGGACAGGTTACATGGTCAGCCCTGACTCAAGAAACTCATCGCTTTGCGATTGCAGCTGGGCCTGACAGCCGAGAATCATCGAATGTCAGGTCTTGATGAAACTGACGGCCGCAAGCGAACCGAACGGCAGCGAGGCTAGACATGCGCACGCGCGTCTTCGGTTGATCATGACCGCAGATTGAATGAGCCGCGGAAGGCCCCTGCCCGTTCAGTTCTCATCATCCAGTGCAAGCACGGCAAAGCTCGCGAGCCAGTGCTCTCCCATGTAGTGACCGGCGATATGGGGGAGGCCCGCGGCCAGATGCTCGCGCGCCGCTTCGTGAGCAACGGCGCGGCGCGGATCGCCTGCCGGCAAGGCATCGCCGAGTGAACGCCAGCACCAGGCGCGGCTGAGATTGAGCCCGTCGAGATGAGCGATCTTGCCGTCGGTGCGATCGGTGACCGTCGCAGGCTTGAACAGCATTGCCGGCTGCTTCTCGACGAGCCGTGGCAGGAACCGATCGAACCAGGGCAGGAATGCATCCGGAGGCAACAGGCGCCGCATGCACTCGGCCTCGATAAGGGCCGAGGACTGGAAGTCGTCGCCGCTCGGCTCGCCCCAGGCGGGGCAGTCGGTGTCCTCACCATACCAGCGCTGGCCAGTCTCGTGCAGCAACCTGGCGAGCGCTTCATCCTTTTTGATGCCAGCGTAGTCTGCCGCCATCCGCAGGCCAAACGCCGTATTGAAATGGGTGCCGACGCGTACGGGATAGAACGCCAACGGCAGGAAGTCGCGAAAGCGCTGCGCGATGATGTCGGCGAGCGGCGCGAGATTGCGGCTCCAGCGATCGTCGGGGTGGAGCGCGAGCTCGGTCGCGAGCTTCAGGAGCCAGGCCCAGCCATACGGCCGCTTGAAGCCGCGGGCAGTCGGGCGGGCGAAGTAAGCACGCTCGGCGGCGACCTTCTCGGGCACGAATTGCGTATCGAAGAGAGCGCGGATGTCGGAGGCTGCCGCAAGGTCGGGAAACCTTCGCAGCAGTCGCGCCAGCATCCAGTAGCTGTGGACGCAGGAGTGCCAGTCATAACTGCCGTAGAAGATCGGATGCAGCTGGCTCGGTGTGCGGGCATCCGCAGGTTCAGCCAGTGCGTGATCCACGTTGTTGGGATATTCACGCTGGACATGGCCGAGCGCGATGCCGGCAAAATGCGAGGCATGTTCGCGGGTAAGACGGGGCGCGGTCACGGCTTGGCCTTTCCAGTGTTCCGGCCGATCAATGTCTCGATCAGGCGCGGCAGGAGGTAGATCGGAAATTGCGTCGCGGCGAAGTATAGCGCCATGCGTGGCGAGGCGGCAGCACCCAGCGTCGACCAGACCAGGCCGACATTGCGGTTGCCGAGGATGAGCCCGACAGTCAACCGTTGGCTCAAATTGCCCGGCAGCAGCACGACACCAGCTGCTTGAAGAGCGATATTGCAAGCGAAGGCGAGCCCGAGGCAGAGCATGGCGGCCTGCACATCCGCCGCGATCTGCGCACGAATGTCAGCCATCGTCGCCACCGCAAAGACGAGGAGCGCCGCGACGATGATCCCGTCGACCATCCCGCCATGGGCCGCCAGCACCGGGGCTGCATGCCGGCGGACCAGGAAAGCCACTCCTTCGGCGCCGCCGATCAACAGCGCCAGGCGAAGCGCGAGCTCGAGCGCGCTGATCTCGAGTCCGCCGAACCAGCCTGCAAGAAGCGGCGCGGTGACCGGAGCCAGCACCATGGACAACACCGTCACCACGAGCGGCACCGCACCGTCGAGCCCGAGCATGCGTGCCACTGCTGCCGTTCCGCTCGATGGCGGCGCCGAGACGGCGAGCACAGCCGCAAGCGCGATCTCCGGGCTAAGGTTCAAGGCGCGACCGGCAACACCGATCACGAGCGGACAGGCCACCATGACGACGGCCGGCAAGAGCACGGAAAGCGATGGCCGTCGCAGCGTTGCGACGACGGCCTGACTATCGATCCGCAACAGCGTTCCCAGCACGATCAGGAAGATCGTGGTTGGCATCAGGGGGCGAGCGAGGTCCGCAAGCGCCGGAAAGGCCAATCCAAGCAGGACGCCAAGCGCCAGCAATGTCGGACCGCGCGGGATGAAGTGCAGGAGTGAGGATCGCATACGTCGCGCCCAATCATGTCGTCTTGGCCAGGAGACCACACCCCGCATCATTCTTGAAATCGATTGTTACCATATCTACCATTGTTCAAATGAATTTGGCTTCCGTCGACCTCAACCTCCTGGTCGCCTTCGAGGCGCTGATGGAGGAACGCCATGTGACCCGCGCCGGCCAACGCATCGGCCTGGCGCAACCGTCCATGAGCAGCACGCTGACGCGGCTGCGTGCGCTGTTTGGCGATGAGCTGTTCGTGCGCTCGGCCTCCGGCATGCAGCCGACGGCCAGGGCGCTGGCGCTGGCGCGGCCGATCAGCGACGCTCTGGGGCAGATCAGGGGCGTGCTCGAACCCACATCGGCCTTCAATCCGGCAACAGCCAGCCATCGCCTGTCTATTGCGGCGACCGACTATGGCGACCTTGTCGTGGTGCCGCCACTGGTCGAGGCGCTACGGCGAGCGGCTCCGGGGATCGATCTCGTGGTGCGCCCCATCATCGATCCCGCCGCGAGCGTCACGAGCCTGGAGCGCGGCGACGTCGATGCCTTGATAGGTGGCCATCTTCCCGTCTCCCCGCGCGTCACGCGATGCACACTGTTCACGGAGAACTTCGTCTGCATTCGTGACGCAAAGCGCGCCAAAGGGAAAGCCCGTCTCACCAAGGAGGATTACACGCGGCTCCCGCATGTGCTGTTCTCCTCGGCCGGCGGCGACGGGCTTCCCGGCGCAATCGACACGATGCTGAGCCGGCACGGACGCAAGCGCCGGACCGCGATCACGCTCGCCCATGTCGTCGCGGTGCCGTTCGCCGTCGCCGGCACCGATCTCGTGGCAACCATGGCCGAGCGCGTCGCGCGCCGCTTCGCGACAGCCGCCGGCGTATCAGTCGTTCCGATTCCCTACGATGTGGAGCCATTCACCATCGACCTTCTCCACACGCGCCGCGCCATGGCCGATCCGGCGCTGCGCTGGTTCATCGAACTGGTCAATCGCGTCTGCGGGACGCTGTAGCGATCGGCGGGCCGGCAGCCAGCTGCTATTTCCGCTCAATCAGCTGCGCGATCTCCCAGACATGGCCTGAGGGATCGGCAAAGGACGCAGTTCGGCGCCCCCACGGACGGTCGATCGGGCCATTGAGCAAATCGACGCCAATCCCCCGCAGGGCTGAGCAGACCTGATCGACGTCGACGACCCTGATCGTCAGGAGTGCGCGCGTCCCTGCGGAGGACTGCGCGACACGCAGCGGCTCGACAAGCGGCGGTGCCTGAGACGCGTCGAGAAGATTGACCAGGAGCCCACCAAATCGAAGCACGGATGAGACCGCATCCTCCCAGACCGTCTCGGATGTGAAAACCTTGGCGTAAAACACTTTCGACGACGCAATGTCATCGACGAACAATGTGATGACTTCAACTTCGCTCGGCAGACCATTGACCATGTCGCCCTGCTCCTCACCGTTGCTGCGGCAGCTTGCACAAGCGTGACAAGCCGCCTGCCGCTATATCTCACGATTGGAGCATGGTGCAATTCGGCGAGCCGGGTCATCGCTCCGGCTCGGAAGCCTCGATCCCTAATTGAACAGATCCGGTTCCGCCTCGGTGATCCAGTCCCACAACGGCTGGAAGCTGAAATAGCCGCCCTTGTGCGTTCCGACCTGCCGCGAGGTCAGGCTGGCGATCTCGTGCGGGATCGGCTTTGGCGTTCCGGCGGCTTCCACAAGCAGCTGGGCGCGCGCGGCATTGTCCATCGCGATGTACCACCAGGCGGCAGCCTCGATGGTCGGTCCGACCGTGAGCAGGCCGCTTCCTGTTCAGGAATCGAATCCAATGGAGTGACCTCGTGGAGCTCGAATACCTAACGCAGGAGGGCGTTTCCGCGCTGGCGCAGCACAAAGCTTAATGTCGCGACAGCAGGGCATCACTGATCTTCTCGGCCGCCATGATCACGGGGATGTTGGTATTGGCCGTCGGCAGCCGCGGCATGATCGAGGCATCCGCCACAAAGATGTTCTCGCTGCCGATCACCCTGCCCCCGGAATCGACCACCGCCATCCGGTCGGCGGGATCGCCCACGCGGCATGTCCCCACCGGATGCCAGACTCCGAACACGCTTTGCCGCACGAAGGCTTCGAGAGCGTGGCCGTCGGCAAGCGTCGCTTCGAAGGCCGTGCCGTTGAGCAGCACGAGCCGGACCAGAAGCGCCCTGAGGCTCGCGGGAATGTCGAGCATCGGCCCGAGGATGGACGCAACGATGCGATTGACGGTGCCGTACCGGCTCAGCCGCTTGATACGCGGAGAAAAGGAGGCCGGGAAGAAATCGTCCGCCTCCGGGTTGAGCGCGGGATGAACGACAAGCTTCGCGAGCAGCCGGACGGCCGCGACCATCCGTTCGAGATCGCGTCGGTCGGACAGCAGGTTGAAATCGACAACAGGATAGGTTTTCGGGTCGCGGCTCGTCAGCGTGAGCGAGCCGCTCGAATACGGCCGGTTGCACCAGAGAAAGTAGAGACCAAGCCGCGTGCCCAGCGCATGCCACCCACCGCGCGCCGAGGCCGTGATGTACATGTCGGAGGCGTCGCAGCCGGGATGTCCGGACGAGAAGCGCATCGCCGCGAAATTGGGACGCCGCCGGGCAAGCGGCAACCGCAACCGCCGCGGCAAATATTGACAGAAGGTCAACGCGGGATGATCGCGCAGATTGCTGCCGACGCCGGGCAGATCGATCGCCACGGGAATGCCCAGAGCTTGCAGCGCCGCACCCGGGCCGATACCCGCCCGCATCAGGATCGCCGGCGATTGCAGCGCGCCTGCGGTCAGGATTACGCGGCCGGCGCCAACGGTGAGCTTATGACCGCCGCGCGAGACCACCACGCCCGTCGCATGGCGGCCGTCGAGCTGAAGCTGCTCGACCTCGCTGTCCGCCCAGATCGTCAGGTTCGGCCGCGCGCGCGTTGCGGTGCCGAGATATCCGGCAGCAGTCGAGACGCGCCGGTCGTTGCGATTGGAGAAGGCCGGCGGAAAGATGCCGTCCTCGAACTCTCCGTTCTGGTCCTTTAGGAACGGCAGGCCGGTCGCCGACAACGCTTCGCCGACGGCGTGGCCAAACGGCGGCATCGCCTCGCGCGCGATGCGGCGGATCGGGATCGGGCCGTGCTTGCCATGCAGCGGGCCGTCGAAATCCAGGTCCGTTTCGAGCTTGAGGAAGTACGGCAGCACATCCGCCCAGCCCCAGCCGCGCGCGCCCAGATCGCGCCATTCGTCATAGTCGCGCGGCAGGCCGCGATTGGCTGATTGCACGTTGATGCTGGATCCGCCGCCCATCACCCGCCCCTGCTCGTAGGCGCGAACGACCGGCTTGCCCTCGGCATTGCGGCCGGCGGCCGCTGACAGGCCCGGCCAGATGTATTTGTCGCCGAAGAACAGCGTCATCGGATAGCTGTCGAGGATTTCCGGCGGCGTCGCCTCGGGCGGCGTGTCCATCCCGGCTTCGATCAGAAGCACGCGGCGGCTTCCGTCTGCGGAAAGCCGGTTGGCGAGCACGCACCCCGCCGATCCGCCACCGACGATCACGTCGTCGAAATGCAGCCCATCCATTCCCGTCTCATCGCGCAATTCGATGGATCGGCGCGGCCACGAATGCGGCCGCGCCGATTTGGCTCAGCGGAAGTTACCCTTGGTCTCGGGGATCACGACCGCACCAATCAGGTAGATCACGAACACGCCGACCGCGAAGTAGGCCAGCGACATCGGGATCTCCGCAGGGCTGCCGCTCACCAGCGAGACGAAGGTCGGCATCATGCCGCCCAGCGCAAAGCCGATGTTCCAGGACAGACCCGTGCCGCTCGCGCGCAGCGCGGTCGGAAAACGCTCGTTCAGGAAGATCAGCACCGGCGCATAGCCGGCATTGCCGATGAAGGCGATGGCGAGCGCATAGAGCGTGATTTGCGTCGTGTCCTTGGTCGCCGCGAGATTGAGATAGCACAGCGGCAGCAGCACCGCGGCCAGCACACCGATCAGGAGGAACGTCTTCTTGCGGCCAATGCGGTCGCTGAGCGCGCCGACCAGCACCGCCGAGAAGAACGCCGACACGCTCGCGCCCATCAGGATCAGCGACGAGGTCTGGTTCGGGACCGCGTTGATCACCTTCAGGAAGCTCGGCAGGTAGCCCGAGGTCAGGTAATAGCCGGCACCACCGCCGAAGGTGATGAGAAGGTTGACCAGCAGCACGCCACGATATTCGCCGGAGAACACGTCCTTGACCGGCGCCTTCGAGACCTTCGCCTGCTTGTTACCCTGCTGGCGCTTGAGCTCCTTGAAGTAAGGCGACTCCTCGAGGTTGCGGAAGATGAACCAGCCGAGCAGCGAGCTCAGCAGCCCCGAGAAGAACATGAAGCGCCAGCCCCATACCGCGAAGGCATCGCCAGGGAAGATCGAGGACGTGATCAGGAAGATGAAGGACGCGAGCAGCGCACCGATGCCGGCGCCACCGCCGCCGACCAGGCCCGACATCGCGCCGCGCCATTGCGCCGGCACCGATTCCGTGCCGATGGTGTGGGTGGAAGCCACGACGCCGCCGACGAAGATGCCCTGCACCAGGCGCAGGATCAGGAAGATGATCGGCGCGATCACGCCGACCTGGGCGATAGTCGGCAGCAGGCCGAACGCCGCCGTGCTGACGCCGACGCCGATGATGGCGATCAGCATGGCCTGCTTGCGGCCGTGCACGTCGGCATAATGCCCGAACACCGCCGAGCCGAGCGGCCGCATCAGGAGCGTCACGGCGAACGAGCCGTAGACCGCAGCCAGCGACAGCGCCGGGTTGCTCGACGGAAAGAACAGCGCGCCGACGACCGGCGCCACGTAGAGCAAAATGAACAAATCGAACAGATCCAGCGCCCATCCGAGCACCGATGCGATGATCGCATTGACCATCTGCTTGTTATCCGCCGACGCTTGCGCGCCAGCGACCGGCATATCCATCTCAGCCATGTTGTTTTACCTCCCCCGTTTTGAAAGAGCCGCGGTTCGCGTCATTGCGAACCGCGGCAGTTTTGTCGCGCATCAGCGCCCGGTGAATTTCGGCGGACGCTTGGCGTTGAAGGCTTCGACGCCTTCCTTGAAGTCTTCCGACTGGCGCAGGCGGCTGTAGCAATGGCCTTCGAGCTCGATCGCGATGGCGAGCGTCGAATCCTCGGTGTCGTTGAGGAGCTTCTTCGCCGTGCGCTGCGCTAGCGGCGAGAAGGTGCGGAGCTCGTCGACCAACTTATCGGTCGCCTTCTCCAGCTCGGCATCGGGCACGCACTCGGTGGCGATACCCCAGTCATAGGCCTGCTTGGCCGAGATGCGCTTGGAGCGCATCACGATGTCCTTGGTGCGGGTGATGCCGACCATTTTCTGGAGACGCGCAGAGCCGCCCGAGCCCGGGATCTGGCCGAGCTTCTGCTCCGGCAACGCGTATTGCGTGGTCTCGGAGGCGATGCGGAAGTCGCAGGCCAGCGACAGCTCGAAGCCGACGCCGAAGCAATAGCCGCGGTTGGCGACGATCACGGGCTTGGCGCAGCGCGCGGGCGCGGCGATGTTCCAGGCGAGCTTGGAGACGTGCTCGGGGCTCGCCTCCATGAAGCCGCCGATATTGCCGCCGCTGGAGAAGTGCTCGCCCTCGCCGCGCACCACGATGACGCGGACGCGCGGATCCTCGTCCAGCGTCTCGAAGGTCAGCCGCAGTTGGTCGCGCTGCGGCATCGCCACGACATTGTAGGGCGGCCTCCCTAAGATGATGTCGGCGCGCTCATGCGCCTCGTCGATCTCGACCTTGAACCCGTCGAGTTTTGCGAGTCGGGGATCGGTAAACGTATAGGCTGACGGCATTTGTGCTTCCTTCTGTTGATGGTTTTTGATCAGGCCGCGTCTGATGGCGGCAGGCGCTCGGCTTCGTATTCGCCGGCGACGAGCAGTCGCCGCAGCAGTTTGCCGACCGGCGATTTGGGAATGGCGTCGACGAAAACGTAGCGCCGAGGCCGCTTGAAATTGGCAAGGCCGGTGGTCCGGCAGAACTGCTCCAGCTCGACGTCTGACACAGGGCGATTGCGCTTGATGAAGGCGGCGACGACCTTGCCCCATTTCTCATCGGCAACGCCGACCACCGCGACCTCGTCGACCGCGGGATGCAACGACAGGCAGCTCTCGATCTCAACCGGGGAGACGTTCTCCCCGCCGGTGATGATCATGTCGTCGACGCGGCCGGTGACGAAGAGATCGCCGTCGGGATCGACGAAGCCGGTATCGCCGGTAAAATACCAGCCCTCGCGCAGCGACTTGGCGTCGGCCTCGGGGCGGCGCCAGTAGCCTTCGAAGGCCTCGTCACCGGCGAGCGTGGCGATGATCTCGCCCTCCTCGCCGACCGCAGCAAGCTCTGCGACTGACTTCGCGCCGATGCGCACGACCTTGACGTGCTGATTCAGCCCCGCCTTGCCGGCCGAGCCGGGCTTTGCGGCAGCGTTCTGGTCGATCGTAAAGGTGTAGATCTCGGAGCTGCCGTAGTGATTGACGAACAACTCCGGTTTGAACGCATCGTTCAGCTTCTTGAGAAGGCCGTCGGTCATCGAGGCGCCGGCAAAGCCGAGCTTGCGCACGCTGGAGACGTCGGTTTTTGCAAAGGCCTCGTGATGGACAAGGTCGTGATAGAGCGTCGGCACCAGATAGAGGTTGGAGATCTCCTCCTGCTCGATCAGCGTCAGCGCCTGACGGCTGTCATAGCGCGGCAGGCAGATGAAACTGCCGCCGACCAGCGACATCGCCAGCAGCGAGCGGACACCCATGGTGTGGTAGAGCGGCATCACGCCGAGCGTGCGCTCGCCGCGGCCGTAGAGATTTTGCGCGACATGGGCGATCGCCGCGGCGCGTTCGGCGCGATGCCGCCGCGGCACGCCCTTCGGCCGCGAGGTCGTGCCTGACGTGTAGAGCATGATCGACCAGGCATCGGTGCCGACACGCGGCTCGGCGTCCGGCGCGCTGTCCTTGATCAGATCGGCAAAGCTTGTGGCCTCCCCCGTCCCGGGATCGACGGACACACGCAGCAGCTTGCCTGCCAACCCCGAGCCCTGCACCGCCTCGGCGGAGATATCCTGATAGACGATCGCGCAGGCTTCGGCGTTCTCGATGCAGTAGTCGAGCTCGTCGGCCTTGGCCCGCCAGTTGATCGGCGTGATCACGAGCCCTGCGAACTGGCAGGCCCAGTGCAGCGTCGCCGCCTCCCAGCGATTTTGCAGCAGCGTGACGACGTGATCGCCGGGCTTGAGGCCAAGGCGGTCGAACGACGCCACCAGCGCGGAAATCTTGTCGTACCATTTCCGGTAAGTCAGGCGCAGATCACCGTCGACCAGCGCAATCGCATGGGGATCGCGCGCGGCGCTGGCGATGAAGCTGCTGGCGAGATCAAGCATCGGACGTCTCTTTTTTGGATGGAGCGAGTTCGGCGGCTGCCTCGAGCGCCGCCTGGATGATCGGTGTGTAGCCGGTGCAGCGGCAGATATGCCCGCTGAGGAGGTCGCGGATCTCGGCCTCGGTCGGCGCCGGGTTCTTCGCGAGATAATGGTCGAGCGACATCAAAATGCCGGCGGTGCAGAAGCCGCACTGGAGCGCATGGTTGCGGCGGAACGCCTGCTGCAGCACGCTGAGCCGGTCCGCCGACGGTGCGAGCCCCTCGACCGTCCTGAGCTCGCAGCCATCGACCTGCGCCGCGAGCGTAAGACAAGATCGCGTCAGCATACCGTCGACGACGATGGTGCAGGCACCGCAGACGCCATGCTCGCAGCCGACATGGGTGCCGGTCGCGCCGAGTTGGTGGCGCAGGAAATCGGACAGCAACGTGCGCGGCTCGGCCTCGCCCTCGACAGGCTTGCCGTTTAGGGCGAAACGGACGGCATGGCGCTGATCTGCCTTGAGGCGGGTCATTGCAGCACCTCGCCAATCAGGTCGCGACCGATCATGCGCACAAGGTCGCGCCGGTAGCGCGCGGTGGCGTGGACGTCGTCGCGCGCGCCGAGCTCGTAGGCAAAGGCATTGAGGGCATCGTCGAGCGCGCTGCCCTCCAGCCCCGGCCAGTCGCGCACAGTCGGAACGTCGGCGACGCCGCCGACGGCGAGACGCACGCCCGTCGGTGTCTTCATCGCCGCGCAGGCGACGATAGCAAAATCACCGTGGCGGCGTGCGACCTCGCGGAAGGCGAAGCGCGATCCCCTGACGGCGGGCAGCGAGATGCCTTCGATCAGTTCGTCATCGGCGCGCGCGGTCAGCATCATGCCGGCGAAGAAGTCCTTGGCGGCAACGCGCCGCCGCCGCTTGGCGCTGCGCAGCAACACCTCGCCGCCGAGCGCAACCAGCGTCAACGGCATCTCGGCGCTGGGATCGGCGTGCGCAAGCGAGCCGCAGATCGTGCCGCGGCTGCGGGTCTGCATGTGCCCGACCCAGGGCAGCGCCAGCGCGACCAGCGGCAACGCCTCGGCAAGGTCAGGCCATGCCAGGAGATCAGCCTGGCGCACACCGGCGCCGATGGTGACGGCATCGCCCTTCCACTCGATCTGGCGCAGCTCCCTGATGCGCATGATGTCGATCAGCAGCTTTGGCTTGGCGAGGCGCATGTTGAGCATCGCCATCAGCGACTGCCCGCCCGCGAGCACACGGGCATCGCCGCCCTGCTGCGCGAGTCCTTCGAGGACGTCGCCAAGGGTTTCGGCACGGAGATAGTCGAATGCGGGCGGTTTCATCGGCGTCCCCCGAACAGGCTCGCCACCTTTGTCAGCAGCGCGAAGAGCGAGACGCCTCCCTCCGCACCGCCACCGCCAGCCTTGCGGGCTAGTGCGGTGAAGAACTGGCCGATGATGACGCGCGTCGCGCCGTCGAGCAGGCGGCCGCCGATGCTCGCCACCTTGCCGCCGATCGCGGCGTCGTAGCTGTAGGTCAGCTTTGTGCCGCCATTGCCGTCGGGCGCGAGCGTGATGCGCCCCTCGGCATTGCCGAAGCCGAGCGCGCCGGTGGCGCCCCCACGCAGGGTGACCGCGCGTGGCGGATCGAGATCGAACAGCTCGACATCGGCGCGATAACGCCCACTGACCGGGCCAATGCCGAGCGTGACGTCGGCGCGGAAATGCGTGTCGGTGATCTTGTCCACGCTCTCGCAGCCGGGAATGACCGACTGCAAGGTGCCGGGATCGAGCAGCATCGCCCAGACCTGCTCGGGCGCCCCCTTGACCGAGGCCTGTCCCTCGCCGCGCAAACGCCGGTCGCCTTCGCGCACAGGCGCAGCAGTCGCACCGCCAGCGGGAGGCGGTGGTTCGGCGCCGCGCACCAGCTCTGCAAGCCGGGCCGGCACCAGCGGCAAGGTGATATCGGCAATGCCGAGCGCATCCGCGACCGCATTGGCGAGGCACACCGGCGTCGACATGCAATTGCCCTCACCGACGCCTTTTGCGCCGAGCGGCGTGAACGGCGATGGCGTCTCCATGTGGAAGATCTCGGGCCCCGGCACCTCTGTCGTGGTCGGCAGCAGATAATCGGCGAGCGTTCCCGTCAGGAAGCTGCCGTCCTCGGCGTAGGCATATTCCTCAAAGAGCGCCGCGCCGAGCGCCTGCGCAAAGCCGCCGCGGATCTGGCCGTTGACCATGCCGGGATGCAGGATGGTGCCGCAGTCGTGCATGGTGACGTAGCGATCGATCCGCGTCTCCAGCGTCGTCGGATCGATCTCGACGCCGCAGAAATCGAAGATGAAGCCGTGGCAAAGCGAGGAGTTGATGCGGTCCTCGTCGTCGGGCGGCGTCAGCTCCGGCGGCGTCCAGAACACGGTCTCGCGAATGGTCTGGCCGGCATCATCAGGCAGCGAGCCCGGCGACCAGTGGCTGAGGGCGGCCACACGCGAGAACGCAATCCGGTTCTCCGGATTGTGTTTCGAGGCGACGAAACCTTTTGCAAACACGATGTCGGCGGCTTCGACGTTCAACTGGCTGGCGGCGATACGGGCGAGCCTGCCGGCGACGCGCTCAGCGGCGAGCTTTGCCGTGCCCGCCACGGCTGCGGCGAAACGGCTGGCGTAGTTGCCCGAGGCGATCGACCAAGCATCCTTGGCCGTGTCGATCTCGGTGCTGACGCGGATATCCCTGGGCTGGAGGCCGAAGACGTCGGCAACCACCTGCGACAGCACGGTGCGATGGCCCTGCCCCTGCGGCACCGAGGCGACGTGAACCGTGACGCTGCCGACCGGATCGAGGCCGACGGTTGCGGTTGCCTGCGCGCCGTTCTTCGGCCCGGCCTTACGGCGCTCGGCCGCCGTCAGCACGGTGGTGATGTAGCCCATGTTGGAGACGCTGGGCTCGACCACCGCGGTGAAGCCGATGCCATAGAGACGCCCCTGCGCCCGCGCCTCGTCGCGCTTCACCTTGAGCTCAGCGAGTCTGCCCTGCTCGACTGCGAGCGCAACCGCGTCCTGGTAGTTGCCGGAGTCGAGCAAGGCACCGGTCGCGGTGCGATAGGGAAACGCGCCGGCGTCGATCAGATTGCGCTTGATGACATCGAGCGGATCGAGGCCAAGGCCGATCGCGATCCGCTGCACCAGGCGCTCAAGTGCGAAATAGACCTGCGGGCCGCCAAAGCCGCGATTGAGGCCGGTCGGTGTCTTGTTGGTGACGACGACGCGATTGCGGATCTTGACGTGGCGGATGTCGTAGGCGCCGGTCAGATTGCCGTGCATGCGATAGAGCGTGGCGGGCTCGGGCGCGCGCAGATGCGCGCCGCAATCCTCGACCTGGTCCCAGTCCAGCGCGAGAATCTTTCCGTCTGCTGCGACCGCCGCCGACAGGGTCGTCGCGCGGTTGGTCGCCGACACCGACGCGGTGAGATGCTCGAGCCGGTCCTCGATCCACTTCACCGGCCGCCCCGTGACGCGCGCGGCGGCGGCGATCAGCACGATGTAGGGAAACACGCCCTGCTTGACGCCGAAGCTGCCGCCGGAATCCGGCGGCGTGCGCAGCCGCAGCCGGTTGCCCGGCACCTTCAGCGCGCGCGCAATCACCGTATGGATGCTGAACGGGCCCTGGAAATTGGCGAGCACCTCATAGGCATCCTCGCCCGCTTCGTGCGATGCGACGACGCCATAGGTCTCGATCGGTGTGCAGGAATTGCGGGGATAGCGGATGTCGATGGAGAAGCGATGCGGCGCCTCGGCGAAGGCCTTTTCAGGATCGCCGTAGCGGAAATGGCGGTCACTGGCGAGATTGCCGGGAAAGCCGTCGTGCAGTACCGGCGCGCCCGGCGCGAGCGTCCCGAGCGGATCGATGACGGCAGCCCGTGGGCGATACTCGACGTTGATCAGCTCGGCCGCATCCTCGGCGCGTGCACGGTCAGTTGCGACGATGACAGCGACCGGTTCGCACACATAGCGCACGCGGTCCATCGCGATCGGCCAACACTCCACCGGCGCCTTCACGCCGACAACGAGGCTCGTCGTGACTGCCTTGACGTCGCTGCCGGTCAGAACCGCGGCGACGCCCGGCAGACGCCTGGCGGCTTCAACATCGATCGAAAGAATATCGGCATGCGCATGCGGCGAGCGCAGGATCGTCGCGTGCAGCGTGCCGGGCTGGACGCCGAGATCGTCGACGAAGCGGCCGCGGCCGCTGAGCAGTGCGGCATCCTCGACGCGCTCGATCGAACGCCCGACCCACGGCTCATCGCCACTTCCCGGATTTGCGGATTTGACCGCCTGCAACATGTCCCGACATACCTCCCGACGCGTTCTTTGACGCGACGATGACGTTTGTCAGGACTGGGGGTGCGGGAGCCATACCGCCCGCTCTCACGACTTACCAAATCGTCTCATTCGAGAGCGTGCAGCGCAATATCAGCCCGCAAGCCTCAACCCGCAAGACGCGAGACGTTGCGAAACTCGCGCGGGCTGACGCCGGCGTGATCGCGGAAGAAGCGCGTGAAATGCGCAGGCTCCGGAAAGCCAAAACGCTCGCTGAGCTCGCCGAGCGGCGTGTCCTCGCGCATCACAGCATCGAGCGCGCGCTCCATGCGGACGACGTTGAGATAGAGCTTTGGCGAGACGCCGAGCGAGGTCTCGAACAGGCGGAAGAACTGCGCGCGCGAGAGGCCTGCGCCCTTCACGAACTGATCGACGTTGGCATAGGAATCGTGCACGCGCATCGCATCCATCGCGCGACGGATGCGCCAATCGCAGCTCACCGCGCTCATGCCGCGGATCGAGGTCGGGAAGCTGCGCCAGGGCGTGAAGCGCTCGATCACCGCGATCATGAGATCCGAGAGCGTCTGCTCGTGGGTCCGCACCGCATCCGGATTCGCCATCATTTCGGCCGCCAGATGCAGCGTGAGCTGACGGATGCGCGGCGACACCTCGCCCGACGGCCGCTCGAAAAAGCCCGGCGCACCGCTGGCCGCCCAGCCGGGACGGAACTCCTTCAGCCATTCCGGCTCGATATAGAGCGCCATGATCAGCGTGCGCGGACGGTTGGCGTCGTGCACATAGGCATGCGGCTTCCAGCCGTCGACGAGCACGGCGGCCGTATCCGTCAGCGGCGTGACCTGGTCGCCAACAAGAAACTGCGTGTCGGAGCCCTCGACCTTGAGCAGGACGTGGCAGTGATGATGAGCGTGGCGGACCAGCGAACGGTCCATGTCGAGCAGAGCGACCCTGCCGAAAGCGCCATGAGCGATGCGCAGGGCCGTCGACATCAGTTCCTTCCTCCCGGCAGCGTTGCGCTGCAAAATGATTGCTTCGTTGGCGCGGCACTATAAGCAGCACCCGCTACATATTCCAACGGCGCAAACCGACGCAAGTTGCTTCCGGGCGGTAATCCGCTCATGCACGCGTCTCCGAAAGAAGCCGCGCGACCGCAGCGCCGGGGTCGGCCTGCAAAGCGGTGGCGAGATCGACTTCCTCCTCGCCCTTGACGCGAATGCGCTTGAAAGCGAGCTCGGGCGCGTTGACCGGCGCGGTCGCATCGAGACCCATCTTGGCGCTGATGCCGTTGTCGGTGGTCGGATCGAGCTTCGAGCCGAGCGCGCCGGCGACGACCATGAGGTCGCGGTCGGCCTGGAAGCGCGTCGCCACTGCCCATTCGATTTCCTCGGACGAGGAGATGTCGACGTCCTTGTCCACCACGACCACCTGCTTGATGTCGTAATGGGCGCCGAAGGCGCACATCATGATGTTCTTGGGCTCGCCGTCGTTGGCCTTGTCGATCTTGATCGCGAGGTGGTAGCGGCAGGTGCCGCCGCGCGTGAGGCGGACGTCGATCACGCCAGGAAAACTGCGCCGCAGATGCTGGAGCAGCGTCGCCTCGCGCGGCACGCCGCCGAGGATCAGGTGCTCAAAACCGCCGCCCACGATGGTATGGAAGATCGGTTTCGCACGATGCGTGATCGCATCGACCTCGATCACCTCGCGATTGGCGCGCGGACCATAATATTGGGGGAATTCGCCGAACGGACCTTCTGGTTCGCGCACGCCCTGAAGAATACGTCCCTCGATGACGATCTCCGCGTGGGCGGGCACGCGGACTGAATTGGTGCGGCACTTCACGACGTCGACGGGCGCGCCGAGCAACGCACCGGCAATCGCCATCTCGTCCTCGTCAAGCGCAGCAATCGCCTGCGAGGCCAACATCAAGGCCGGGTGCGCGCCGATCACGATCGCGATCTCCAGCGCCTGGCCCAGCTCTTCCGCGAGGCGGTAGTAGGAGAAGGTGTGCCGCGGCAGCAGCAGCACGCCGACGCGGTTCCTGCCGCTGATCTGGCAGCGGTGGATCGAGACGTTCTGTACACCGGTCTTCGGGTTGCGCGCGATCAGCAGCCCTGCCGTGATGTAGGGGCCACTGTCCCGCTCATTGTGCTTGGGCACCGGGAGTTGGCGCAGCAGATCGACGTCCTCGTGGACGACGTCCTGCACCGGTCCGCTCGCGACCTCATGCGTCGGCAGCGGATGGGTTGCGGCAGCCAGGAACCGTGGCAGCAACTGGTCCTCGGTCACGCCGATGGAATCGGCGACCCAGTCGCGTCCGGCGAAGAGATTGGCGACGACGGGAATCTCGTGCCCATCGGGGCGCGGAAACAGCACGGCGCTATCGCGCTCCAGCCGCTTGGCGACCGCGGCCAGCTCGTCGGCCAGCCCTATGCCCTCGCGGGCGATCGCGAGCTTGCCGCGCTCGGCGAGAAACGCGAGCCAGGCGCGCAGATCGGCGGGCGCATTCGCGCCCCTCCTCGCAACATTTTCCATTCGCATGCAGGTCTTTCCTCAGGTCTTCAGGTCAGGGCGCGATCTTGCGCAGCGGCGGTGCGCGGCGCTTGAGCGCCTCGTCCTCACCCCAGCGGCGCACAACGCCGATATCGATGTCGAACAGGTCGAGCACACGGCCGACGGTGTGCTCGACCATGTCTTCGAGGTTCTCGGGTTTTGCGTAGAAGGCCGGCACAGGCGGGGCGATGATCGCGCCCATCTCCGACAGGGCAGTCATCGTCCTGAGATGCCCGGTGTGCAGCGGCGTCTCGCGCACCATCAGCACCAGCCGCCGGCGCTCCTTGAGCACGACGTCGGCAGCGCGTGTCAAAAGCGTCGTGGTCACGCCCGAGGCGATCTCGGACATCGAGCGCATCGAGCACGGCGCCACGATCATGCCGGCGGTACGGAACGAGCCGCTGGAGATCGCCGAGGCCATGTCGTCGATCGCATGGCAGACATTGGCTAGCTCCCTCACCTCCGCGATCTTCAAATCGGTCTCATAGGCAAAGGTCAGCTCAGCGGTCTTCGACATCACCAGATGCGTCTCGACGCCGGCATTGCGCAGGAGCTGCAGCAGGCGCACGCCATAGGTGACGCCGGAGGCGCCGGAAATGCCGATGATCATCCGTTTGGGTGTGGCGTCCTGCATATGTCTGATTTCGCTCCCGGACGGCCCGACCCTCGAGGCCCCGCGGTCCGCCACGAGACTAGGCAATCCCACCCATCACTACAAATAATGATTGATTATATCGTCCATCACCTGTGATGATGCCAGCGAGCAGGACCGGCGAACGAAGGACAGGCCCCGTGGAACTCAGGCAGATGCAATATTTCCTGTGCCTGGCGGAGGAAAAGAACGTCACCCGCGCCGCGCGCCAACTCAACATCGTGCAGCCGGCGCTGAGCATGCAGATCGCCAAGCTCGAGGCCGAACTCGGCCAAAAGCTGTTCGACCGCAGCGTTCAGGGCATGAATCTGACCAGCGCCGGCGAGGCGCTGGTGCGGCTGACCGCGCCGATCGTGCGCGACGCCGAGCACGCGCGGCAGGAGATGGCCCAGCTCGGCGGGCGGATTTCGGGGCGGGTCTCGGTCGGCCTCATCACGTCGGTGGCGCAGAGCACGATGGCCAGTTCGTCGGCGGCGGTCGCCAGTCGTTATCCCGAGATCACGCTTTCCGCCTGCGAGGGCTATACCGAGACGCTGGTCGACTGGGTCAACACCGGCCAGCTCGATTTCGCGCTGATCAACGTGCCGCGCCGGAGAACGCCACTGGCCGCGCATCACATCATGGACGAGGAGATGGTGTTCGCCTGCCGCAAGGACAGCCCGATCAAGCCACCGGCAAAACTGCGGTTCGACCACATCGCGAATTTCGACCTCGTGCTGCCGTCCAAGCGCCACGGCCTGCGGCTGATCCTGGATGAGCACGCCGCCGCAATCGGCATCGACCTGCGGCCGCGGCTCGAGCTCGACACCCTCCCCGCCCTCTGCGACGTGATCGCGACCACCGACTTTGCAACGGTGCTGCCGACCATCGCGCTCCGGCAATCGCTCGCGAGCGGCGCCATCCGGGCGCATCGCTTCGACCAGCAACGGATCGTGCGCTCGATTGCCTGGGTGCATCACCCGCGGCGAGCGGTGTCGGTCGCGGCCAAGGCGGTGCTCGATGTCATCAGCCACGATCTTGCGCAAGCGGCCGCCGTGGCGAGAGAGTTTGTGGAGCCTTCCATTGGCAGCACGACCTCATCGCCCCGCAAGGCGCGCAGCAAGACGCGCCGGAAAGCGATCTCTTGAGTGCAGAATTCCTGCTCGGACAAGATGTCGCGCCCACCGCAAAATGAGACGGGTTGGTAAGTTTTGAGACGTGCAGGCATGACGGTCGTACCGGCCTGCTAACTACGGTCCAGGCGCAGAAAAACGCGACCTGGCGCTGATCCCCGACGACTCCCGTCCCGGACGCTCCCTGGGCTCGCAGAACAAGACACAGTTGGGAGATTCAGTCCGAGATGGTACGGTTCGGTCGCAGCAAGATCACAGATGGCTCTCGCCAGGAGAGCGAGGGATTTCGTCCTGACCGGAGGTCGCTGCTCTCGCTCGGTGGTGGCGCCCTGCTCGCAGCAACCGGAATGCGGCATGCAAGCGCGCAAGACTATCCGACCCGCCCGGTCCAGGTGCTCGTGCCCTTCGCCGGCGGCAGCGCCAGCGACGTCATCACCCGCATCCTGCTCAACCGCATGTCGATGTCACTCGGGCAGGCCTTCGTGGTCGACAATCGTCCCGGCGCCGGCGGCAATATTGGCACCGCTGCCGCGGCGCATGCCGCACCCGACGGCTACACGCTGCTTATGAGCACCTCCGGTCCGCTGGCCGCGAACAAGTCGCTGTACAAGGAGCTGCCCTATGATCCGCAGAAGGATCTCGTCCCGATCGGCCTGTTCGCGACGTTACCGAATGTCATCGTGATCAATTCGAGGCTGCCACCGAAATCGCTGAACGAGCTGATCGACTATGCCAAGGCGCATCCGCGGGAGCTGAACTACGGCACGGTCGGCGTCGGCTCGTCGCAGCATCTGGCGGCCGCCTATTTCGAGCAGCTCACGGGCACCGAGATCACGCACGTTCCCTATCGCAATATCGCCGCCTACACGCCGGACTTCATCGCGGGCCAGGTCCCGCTTGGCTTCCAGCTCTTGCCCAACGTCATCAGCCTGATCAAGAGCGGCGATGCCCGCCCGCTCGCGGTGGCCAGCGGCAAGCGCATGACCGCACTGCCGGATGTGCCGACCGCGTCGGAGGCCGGCCTCAAGAATTACGAAAGTGCCGCTTGGCTTGCGCTGCTCGCGCCCGCGAGCACGGGCAAGGCCGTGCTCGACAGACTCTATGCGGCAATGGCGGAAGCCGTGAACGATCCGAAGGTGCGCGCGCTCTTCGTCGAGCAAGGCGCCGAGCCCATGGTGATGGACCCACAAGGCCTGAAGGATTTCATGACATCGGAAACGACGAAATGGGCGGCGGTCATCAAGAAGATCGGCATCGAGCCGATGTAACCTGTACAATTATCGGCATCGTCCGGATGATCCGCCCGCGATAGCTCGCCAAAAGGCGCCTCCAATAGATCGATCCCCACGTCGCTACGTCAACGTCGGGATATGTTGCGGCGACTAGCCGGTGATCGCCATGGCTTGCACCAGCTGCGAGATCTGGGCTGCCCCAACACCTTTGGCTGCCACACGCCCTCGTCAGCGCGGGACGACGGCAGTCGCTTCGATCTCGACGCGCGCGGATGGCTCGACCAGGCGCACCACCTGCACGAGCGCCATACTGGGGTAGTGGGTGCCGACCACCTCGCGATAGGCCTTGCCGAGCGCCTTCAGATTCGCGGTGTATTCATCCATGTCGACGACATACCATGTCAGGCGCACGAGATGGTCCGGCCGGGCGCCGCCTTCCGCCAGGATCGCAACGATGTTTTCGAGCGTCTGCCGAACCTGCGCGACAAACCCGTCGGCGAACCGACCTGCGATATCCCAGCCGACGACACCACCCGTCACAACGAGACGTCCATCGGCCATGATGCCGTTGGCATATCCCTTCGGCTGCGGCCAGCCGCCGGGCTGAAGCACCTGAAGGCCGCCAGTAGCGGTGGCTTCTGATTTCATCATCGTACTCATGCGGAGTTCTCGATCCTCTCAGCGCGGCTTCAGGAGATCGCGCGCGACAATCAGTTTCTGGACCTCGGTCGCGCCCTCGTAGATTCGCAGCGCGCGGATTTCGCGGTAGAGGCTTTCGACGATCTCACCCTTGCGCACGCCGCGGCCGCCGAACATCTGGACGGCGCGGTCGATGACGCGCTGCGCGGTCTCGGTCGCCGTCAGCTTCGCCATGGCAGCTTCGCGCGTCGTCGGAAGCTTCTGGACGTCGCGGCGCCAGGCCGCGCGGTAGGTCAGGAGCGCGGCGGCGTCAGTCTCCGTCGCCATGTCGCCGAGCGCGGCCTGGGTCAGCTGGAGATCCCCCAGCGTCGCACCGAACATGCGCCGGCTGCGCGCATGCGACAGTGCTTCGTCCAGTGCACGCCGCGCAAAGCCGAGGGCCGCGGCTGCGACCGACGCACGGAAGATATCGAGCGTCTGCATCGCGAGCTTGAACCCGCCGCCCGGCGCGCCGAGGCGACGGCTCGCCGGAATCCGGCAATTGGTGAAGCGCAGCGTCGCCAGCGGATGCGGCGCGATGACGTCGATGCGGTCGGCGATGCCGAAGCCGGGATCATCCGGGAAAACGACAAAGGCCGAGATGCCGCGCGCGCCCGGGGCCTCGCCCGTTCGTGCAAACAGCGCGTAGACATCGGCGATACCGCCGTTGGAGATCCAGGTCTTCTCGCCATCGATGACGTAGTCGTTGCCGTCGGCCCGCGCCGTGCAGGACATCGCCGCGACGTCCGATCCCGCCTCCTTCTCGGACAGCGCGAACGCCGCCAGCCATTCGCCGGCGCGAACTTTCGGCAGCACGGCCTTGCGCAGGTCCGCCGAGCCGCCGAGCGCGATCGCGCCGGAGCCGAGCCCCTGCATGGCGAAGGCGAAATCGGCGAGGCCATCGGCATAGGCCAGCGACTCCCGCGACAGGCAGATCGAGCGGGAATCGATCGTCGTCGCATCGCCGTCGGGCGCCGCGACGGCGCAATCGAGCACCCCCGCCTCGCCCATCGCGCGCACCAGCTTGCGGCAGGCGCCATCGACATCGCTGTGATCGATTGTGTCGAGAGCCCCCGATTGCACGAAGCGGTCGAGTGCCTCGCCGACCGCATGATGACGCGGCTCGAAGAACGGCCAGTCGAGCCATTCGCGCCGGATCACTTTCGCCGTGGAGCTCATCTGATCCCTCCTCCGCTCATTGCCCGGCCGTAGCCGCGGCGCGCGCCAGATTGGTTTCGTATTGTCCCTTGGCGGACAGATACTGCTTCGGCCACTCGACCTTGGTGATGCCGATGCGCGCGGCTTCGTGCAGCGTCCAGGCCGGGTCGGCAAGATGCGGCCGCGCGATGGCGCAGAGATCGGCGCGGCCGGCCGCGAGAATCGAATTGGCGTGATCGGCCTCGGAGATCGCACCGACTGCGATGGTCTCAATGCCGACCTCGTTGCGGATCAGGTCGGCGAACGGCGTCTGGAACAGGCGTCCATAGATCGGCCGCTCGTCCTTCCAGACCTGCCCCGACGAACAATCGATCAAGTCCGCCCCGGCCTCCTTGAACATCGCAGCGAAGACCGCCGCATCGGCCGGAATGTTACCGCCGTCGGTCCAGTCATGGCAGGACAGACGCACCGACATCGGCCGATCGGACGGCCACACCGCGCGCATCGCCTCGAACACCTCCAGCGGAAAGCGCGCGCGGTTTTCATGGCTGCCGCCGTATTCGTCGGTGCGCCGGTTGGTCAACGGCGAGAGGAAGCTCGACAGCAGATAACCGTGCGCGCAATGGAGTTCGAGCCACTCGACGCCGGCGGCGGCGGCACGACGTGTTGCCGCGACGAAATCGTCGCGCACGCGGTCCATGTCGCCACGGTCCATCGCCCGCGGCAGCTGGCTGTGGGGCAGATACGGCAACGCCGAGGCCGAGATCAGCGGCCAGTCTCCGGATTCAAGGGGTTGATCGATCCCTTCCCAGGGCACCTTGGTCGCACCCTTGCGCCCGGCATGGCCGAGCTGAATCCCCACCTTGGCATGCCCGACGCCATGGACGAGCTCGACCAAGCGGCGCCACTGCGCCGCCTGTGCATCGTTCCAGAGTCCGAGGCAACCCGGCGTGATCCGCGCATCCGGGGAGACGCATGTCATCTCGGCGAAGACCAGCCCGGCGCCGCCCATGGCGCGCGCGCCGAGATGGGCGACGTGGAAGTCGTCGATAAGCCCGTCCTGCGCCGAATACATCGCCATCGGCGAGACCATGATCCGGTTCGCAAGCGTCAGTCCCCGCACACGGTGCGGTGTCAGCATCGGCGGCGGCACCCGCTCGCCATCCTTGACCGCAATGCCCGACCGCGCGGCGAACCAGCGCTCGAAACCTTCGAGCCAAATACGATCCCGCAGCCGAAGGTTCTCGTGGCTGATGCGCTGTGAGCGCGTCAGCATCGAATAGAAGAATTGCGGCGGCTCGAGCGTGTCGGCATAGCGCCGGCCGACCACCTCGAACCATTCCATGGCGTTGCGTGCAGCGTTCTGGATGCGCGCGACATCGACGCGGCGCACCTCCTCGTACGCGTCCAGCACGGTCTCGATGCCGGCGCGACCGTGGCCATGGCGATCGAACTGGTTGGCGAGCTCGATGGCGTCGTCGAGCGCGAGCTTGGTGCCCGACCCGATGGCGAAATGCGCGGTGTGCGCGGCGTCCCCCATCAGCACGACATGAGACTTGCCGTTGAACACGCTCCATTTGCCGCAGATCAGGCGGCTGAAATTGAGCCAGGCCGAGCCGCGCAGATGGCGCGCATTGGTCAGGAGCTTCGCGCCGTCGAGAGTCTCGGCGAAGATTTTTTCGCAGAACTCGATCGAGCTCTGCTGATCGAGCTTGTCGAGCCCGTGAGCCTGGTAGGCTGCTTCCGTAGTCTCGACGATGAAGGTCGAGGTCTCGGCATCGAATTTGTAGATGTGGGCCTGAAACCAGCCGTGCTCGGTCCTCTGAAAATCGAATGTAAAGGCGTCGAACGCCTTCTTGGTGCCGAGCCAGATGAAGCGGTTGGGCCGGATCACCATGTCGGGCTGGAACTGCTCGGCATAGCGAGCACGGATCCTGGAATTGACGCCGTCACAGGCGACGATCAGGTCGGCATCGGGAAATTCGAGATCGGACTCGACCTCGCGCTCGAAGACGAGCTCGACGCCCAGCGCTTCACAGCGCCGCTGAAGAATATTGAGCAGATGCTTGCGCCCGATACCGATGAAGCCATGGCCCGTCGTGCGCTGGCGCGTCCCCTTGAAGACGAGCTCGATGTCGTCCCAGTGATTGAAGGCGTCCTCGATCTCGGCCGCGCTCTCGGGGTCGGCAAGGCGCATCGCGGACATCATGGCATCCGAGAACACGACGCCCCAGCCGAACGTATCGTAGGGCTTGTTGCGCTCGACGACCGTGATGACATGCTCCGGGTGCCGGCGCTTCATCAGCAGGCCCAGATAAAGACCGGCCGGGCCGCCGCCGATACAGACTATGCGCATGATCCCTCGCTTTCGCGCGTCGCGCCGTGTGCCGAGCTTTCATCCAAATTATTTTAAGCATAAAATATTTCCTCGGCGCGTATCTTGTCAAGGTGGTTCTGCAAAGCCCCCTGCCCACGGGCTCGTCTCCGCGGCGTCGATCCTGAGATTCAGTGTAAATTGGACACATTGCAGTGCCGATTCCGAGCCGCTCGGGCGCAGCCTTGAATTTACTTTTGGCACGAACTATCTTGCCAATGACCATGACAGCTGCGCCGGCTTTCGTCAGGCCACCAAGCCCGGGAGATTCGATTGGCACTCGCGAAGGAGTCCACGCCTGTTTCAAAGAATGGGGCGGATCAGGACGCCGAGTACAGGGCTCAAACGCGGGTCTGGCTCCGGCTGCTCGCCTGCACGACCCTGATCGAAGGCGAGTTGCGGCGCCGGTTTCGCGAAGAGTTCGATTTCACGATGCCCCGCTTCGATGTTCTGGCCCAGCTCGACCGCGAACCGAGCGGGCTTGTGCTGGGAGAATTGCCCAAGCGCCTGATGGTCTCGGCCGGGAACCTCACGCCGATCGTGGACCGCCTGGTCGAGGATGGATACATCACGCGCACGCCGTCGAACCTCGACCGCCGCGTGCAGATTGTCTGCATGACGGTCGAGGGCCGCAAAACCTTCAGGCGGATGGCCAAGAGCCACGGCGCGTGGCTTGCCGAGCTGCTGGCGGATTTCCCGGCAGACCGGTTCGACGGATTGATCGGCGAGCTCGACGACCTCAAGGGTGCCGTCAGGGACGCCCTGCAAAAACCGTGAGCGGACCAACAGTCAGCGCCGCACCTTCACTCCGGCCGCCTCGCGATCCCAGGTATCCGTGGTGATGCCCGCCTCGCGCAGCATGCCCTTCTTGATCTTGCCGTTCTCTGTCAACGGCATCTGGCTCAGAATGCGCACATAGCGCGGGATGGCGAAATAGGCGATCTGGCCTTCGCAATGCCTGACGATGTCTACGGGCTCCAGCGATTGGCCCGGCTCCAGCAGGATCGCAGCCGCAACCTCGTCCTCGCCCAACTCCGACGGCAGCGGGTAGATCGCGCAGGCGGCGACCGCGGGATGGGACTGGATGGTCTGCTCGACCTCCCATGAGGATACGTTCTCGCCGCGCCTGCGGATCGAATCCTTCATGCGGTCGATGAATCGATAATGTCCGTCAGCATCACGAACGACCCGATCGCCTGAATGGAACCACAGATTCCGCCAAGCCTCGACCGTCTTCTCCGGCATGCCGAAATAGCCGGTGGCAAAGGCAAAAGGTTCTCTCGCACGAAGCACGAGCTCGCCGGCCTGTCCGTCGGCAAGCGCTGAATCATTCTCGTCGACGATCCGCGCCTCGATGCCTTCGGCCAGATAGCCCATCGTTCCCGGACGATCCGACGGGATCGTACCCGCGAACACGAAATTGGTCTCGGTCGACCCGTAGCCGTCGACCAGCGGCACGCCAAACCGCTCGAGGAACGGACCGTGGATTTGCGGCGGCACGCCACCGCCAAGCGCGACGCGAAGACGATGCGCCTTGTCGTTCGCATTCTTCGGCTGCGCCAGCAGCATCGACGCCATCGCGCCGAGCAGATAGCCGACCGTCGCCTTGTGCCGTTGCGCGGCGGCCCAGAAGCCGGACGCGGAGAATTTCGGCTCCAGCACGTAGGTGCAGCCGTTCAGGAGCGCCTGATAGAACGCATTGAGCGCGTTGGTGTGGAACAGCGGCAGTGTCGTGAACAGTACATCGCCCTCGCGGATGCCAAGCGCCCGCGCCGAATAGATGCCCCACCAGAACAGCTGCGCCTGCGGACAGCACACCCCCTTCGCTGGTCCCGTCGTGCCCGAGGTGTAGAGGATCGCAACGGTGTCGCCGGGACGCACGGCACCCGCCGGGGCCGCGGCTCCGAGCGCCGGCAACGGTACCGCGGAAAGCCGGGCATCGACTGCCGCGGCGGCAGCTCCGACGATCCAGGTGCGAGGTGGCAGGTCGACACCTGCCTCGACACTCTCGATCGCGTCGACGAACTGAGCCTCGACGACGAGGAGCGCGGGAAGCGAATTGCGGAAGATGTGGGAGAGCTGGAAGCCGCGCAGCGCGGTATTGATCGGGACCGCGATGGCGCCAAGCCATGCGCAGCCGAGATAGACCTGCAGGAACTCCGGACGGTTCGAACACATCAACGCGACCCGATCGCCCGGCCTGATCCCGGCATCGACGAGCGCCTGGGCTGAAGCGGACGCGATCGCCGCGGTCTGCGCAAAGCTCCAGCGCGTCTCCCCCGCGACAAGCAGGACACGATCGCCATGGCGCTCGGCCTGCCGCGTGAGGATCGTTGAGAGGATGCGGTCCGACGGCGGAAACGACGTCACTGCACACGCCCAGGCCGGCGTCGCGTTCTCCCGGCCGACCGCGTCGCTGACGTTCACCGGCGCGTTCTCCGTCACGATCATGCTCCCGTCTCAGGGCAACAGCTTGTACTTGCCGTTCTCGATCTGGACCAGGACGCGCGAGCGATCGTCGACACCGTGCCGATCCGCCGGCGTATAGGTGTAGACGCCCTGCGTCCCGACGACCTCCTTGGTCGTGAACAGCGCCTGACGAAGCGCTGTGCGGAATTCCGGCGTGCCGGGCTTGGCACCGGTTGCCATCGCGCGCTTGGCGGCATCGGCGAAGACGAGCCAGCCGTCGAAGGAATAGGACGAGAATGAATCCGTCGGCGCCTCGCCGTTCGCCTTCTCGAAGGCAGAGCGGAAATCCAGGGCCACCTTCTGAATCGGATTGCTGGCCGGAAGCTGCTCCGCCGCGGTCACGGGTCCAGTCGGGCAGATGATGCCGTTGGCGGCCTTGCCGGCAAGACGCAGGAAATCGGCGCTGATCAGCCCATGATTGCCGTATAGCGGCCCTTTATATCCGCGCTCGGACAAGGCGATGACCGGCAGCGCGCCGGGCGTTCCCGTCCCGCCGAGCATGATGGCGTCGGGACGTGCGGCGAGTGCGCGCAGCACCTGAGCCGTGACCGAAGAATCCGATCTGGCGTAGCGTTCGTTGGCAATGATCTTGATGTCGGTCGTCTTCACGCTTTGCTCGAGCGAATTGTACATGAGATCGCCGAACGCATCGGAGAAGCCGATGAAGGCAACGGTCTTCAGGCCCTTCGCCTTCATGTGATCGACGATGCCTTGCACGAGCAGCGGCGTCGGCTGCGGCGTCTGGACGACCCAGGGGCCGCCATCGCCCGGTGGCACCGGCGCGATCGGTGACACCGCGATCATCGGCACCTTCATCTCGATCGCGGCGGTCGCCATCGCCAGGGTCTGCGGCGCGCCCGACGTTCCGATCAGGATATCGACCTTCTCCTGCTCGACGAGCTTGCGCGCGTTGCGCGCCGAAGCGGTGGCATCGGAAGCGTCGTCGAGTTGGATGACGCGGACCTTCTCGCCGGCGATCTCACCGACATAGGCCTCTCCCGCGGCGATGCCTTTCGCATTCGGGATGCCGATCGAGGATACCGGCCCGCTGAGACCGGTGACGAAGCCGACGAGGATCTCGGCCTGCGCAATTTGCGGGACGGCGAGAAGCAATGCAGTGGAAGCCAGCAGGCTCTTGATCAAGTTCATGGCACCTGTCTTTCGTGAGGATGTCTTGTTCCGATTGGCAAGCGCCATGGATTGGATTCAGGCTGACGCAACCAGCGCGATGACGCGAAGCGGACTGCCGGAGCCGTTCTGGATCTTCAGCGGCGAGGCCACGATGACCGCCCCGGTGGGTGGAAGCTGATCCAGGTTGCACAGGCATTGCAGGCCGTAGCGGCCGGCGCCGTGCAGGAAATGATGCGCCGGATAAGGCGGCTCGAAATGGCCGGCCTGCCCCGCATCCGTGCCAATGGTCTCGGTGCCGAACCCGATGACGCCACGCTCCTCCACCAGCCACTTCATGACGGCCGCGTTGGGGCCGGGCGTATGTGCGCCGTCATCCCTGAGATTGGAATAGTCGCGCCAGCCCTTCTTCGACCAGTCGGTCCTGAGCAGCACCCAGTTCCGCTCGGGGATCCGGCCGTGCTTTGCTTCCCAGGCCTCGACGAGCGGGACGGTCAGCAGGAAATCGGGATCCTGCGCCGCCTGCGCAGAGCAGTCGATCACGCAGGCCGGCGCGATCATGTCCTTGGCCGGCATCGTGTCGACGGCATTGTTCGGCAGGTTCTTGCCGGTGAACCAGTGGATCGGCGCGTCGAAATGCGTGCCGGTGTGCTCGCCGAACGTGACATTGTTCCAGTACCAGGCCGGGCCGCGACCATCGTATCGCGATATTTCCTGGATACGGACGGGAGCGGCCTGGCCGAACTCGGGCGGCAGCACGATGACCGGAAAATCCGGACTGAGCGTAAATGTCAGGTCGACGACGCGCACCGCGCCGGAAGAAATCGCACCCGCCAGCTCCAGGAGATTGTTGCTCTGCATCGTCACGTCCTCCGGCTTGGTTGAAATCCCGCTTCTCACCTGTCGAGCTCGCGCTCGAGCGCTTTCGGATTGGCCGCGAGACGTTGCCGGATCTCTTCGGCGACATCTCCGACATACATCTCCTCGAGCCCGCCTTTGAGCCCCGACACGATCGCCTGCGCGATTGCGCGCGGCGCGACCTTCGGCGGCGGTACGGTCTGGAACCACTCGGTGTCGACCGGCCCGGTGAACAGATTCATCACCTTGACGCCGCCGGGCCTGAGCTCGGCGCGAAGGCAGTGCGAGAGCGACAGGCACGCCGCTTGCGAGGCCGAGTAGGCGCCAAAGGCAGGCCAGTTCGCGAGCGCATAGACCGAGAGAATGTTGACCCAGGCGGCACTGTTGTTGAGGCCATCGGCACCCCGCATCCGCATGGCGGGGCCAAAGGCCTGTGCGAGGTTGATGAAGCCGAGATAGGCCTGGTCGATCTCGTCGCGCGCGATGCTCGTGCCCCGGCGGTCGAGCAGGCCGCCCGGCCGCACGTATTCCGTCGTGTTGACGAGGATATCGACCTTGCCGCCGATGTCGGCCGCGAGATCGGCCGCAGACTTTTCGTCGGACGCGTCAAGGGTCACGATCTCGATTCCGTCCTGGCCGCGCAGCAGCTGCTCGCCGGCGAAAGGCCGCCACGGCTCGGCAATGCCGACGAAGACCGTCTTGGCGCCTGCGGCCTTCAAGGCGGCGACGGCCTCCTGACCGATCACGCTCCGACCGTTGGTGACCAGCATGCGCCGGAATTTCGGATCGGCCGTCATTTCCCGCCATTGCTTGTCGTCTGCCATGTTGGGAGTCTCCCCCTCGGGATGGGCAAAGGCCACGGCCTGGCCGCTCTTGTCGAGTTGCAACGACATGCGGACGGGTGCCCCCTCCACGCAGTCGGCGTGGAGGTGCGTCACAATCGTCGGACCGCATTCCATCTTCACGAGGCCGATGCGCCAGGGCGCTCGCTCGCGGAAATAGATATCGCTCGGCACGCGCGCAGTCGTTTCGGCAAGAAGAACACCTCGTCGTGGCGCATCGACGAAGGCAAGGCCGGCCGACAGGCAAGACGGGCAGGCCTCCCGCGCCGGATAAGCAAAAGAACCGCAGGCGTCACAGCGTTGCAGCACGAAGCGGCCCTCGGCGGCTGCCCACGTAAACCCATGCGACGTCCTGCTGCGCGGTCGCGGCGGCGAAGCAGGCAGCCGCGTCCGCAGCAGCGGATTCTTGCGCCGGGGCGGCTTGATCGGCTCTATCATCGCGACGGCCCTGCAAAGATCGCGGCGCCCGAGGCGAGACCACGGTCATAGTTGATCATACCGAACCCCGACGCCAAGGCGAGGCTCGCGTTCCCGACCTGGGTGGGGCCTGCAGTCCCCAGAACCTGTCGAAGTCCCTCGACGAGACCGAGATAGGCACCGGCGGCACCGGCCTGTCCGGCCGAGAGCTGTCCGCCCGACGTGTTATGCGGAAAGTCGCCGTCGATGGTGAGATCGTGCTGGCGCACGAACTCGGCCCCCTCCCCCTTGTTGCAGAATCCGAGATCCTCGAACTGCATCATCGTGATGACGGGATAGTCGTCATAGGTCTGCACGATATCGAGATCGTCAGGCTTCACGCCGGCCATCGCATAGAGCTCGCCGACGTCCATTGCCCAGCCGCCGCGGACCTGCATCGGATCGTCAGCAAAGGCATTGTGCCGCTCGATCGTCGAGAGCAGCCGTGCTGCTGTCAGCCCGAGCGAAGCCGCGGTCTCGTCCCGCATCACCAGGAACGCCTCGGCGCCGGCGCATGGCATCACGCAGTCGAAGAGATGGATGGGATCGGAGATCGGCCGTGCTGCCAGATACTGCTCCATCGTCAGCGGCGTCTTCATCAGCGCATGCGGGTTGCGTAGGGCATTGGCGCGCTGGGCGACGGCGATCCTGCCGACATCTTCACGCGTGACGCCGAAGGTCCGCATGTAGTTGCGCGCAATCAGCGCGAAGCTCGCATTGGCGCCGCCCGCACCGTAGGGATAGACGGCGTCCTGGTTGAACCGCGAGAAGTTCTCCAGCGTCAGCCGGAACGAATCGACATGGTTGGTATCGCCGGCGATGCACGCCACGATGTCGGCGTCGCGCGCCTGAACCGCGCGCGCCGCCTTTCGCAAGCCTGCGATGGCGCTGGCGCCGCCGAGCGGAATCGTATCCAGCCATCGCACGCAGAGCCCGAAATGCTGCGTCAGCCCGATCCCGCTGTCGATGCCCATGGTGAAGCTGGAGACGCACAGACCGTCGATGTCGGAAGCCTTGATGCCGGCCTGCGCAACCAGCGTACTCAGTGCCCGGCCGATCCACCACTGCGCACTCTCGATGGAGTAGCGCACATAGGGAATCGTGACGGGCGCCGCAATCACGACGCCGTCGTACGGTGTGCGCAAGGTATTGGTCACCAACCGCCCGCCTCGCTCATTGTCTCAGATGACCGTCAGCTTCACGGCAATATTGCCGCGGGTTGCGTTCGAATAGGGGCAGCGCTCATGCGCGCCCGCGACGACCTCCTCGGCCACTGATGTCTCGACACCGGGCAGATCGACCTGCAGTTCGACGGCGAGCGCATATCCGACGGGAACCGGACCCATCGCAACCTTCGCGGTCACTGACGGCTCAGCGGATGGGACGACCTTCCGGGTGCGCGCGACAAGCTTGACCGCACCGAGAAAGCACGCGGCGTAGCCGGCCGCAAAGAGCTGTTCGGGATTGGTGCCTTCGCCCGCGGGACCGCCCAGCGATTTCGGCACGGACAGCGATACCGACAACAGGCCGTCGGCGCTGGCGGCCTTGCCGTCCCGGCCGCCGGTCGCCGTCACCTCGGTCTCGTACAGGATCTTTTCCGGAGTCATCATGGTTCATTCTCCAGGACTAGCGGCTGTTGCGAGCAAGCAGCGTGCGGAAATCGTCGCGCGCCTGGGCGCTGGCCCTCTTGAAGCTCGGCCCGCGGCTGGGCTCGGTGCCATTGAGCTTCCGGAGCTGCACCCACATCTCGGCACTTTTCAGCGCCACCGCCGCGCAATTGACCACCGGCGCGTGCCCGACCTTCAGGCCATGCTCCTTGCCGATCAGAAGGCCCGGCAGCACACCGGCGGGGATCACGACGTCGGCGCCGTGCTCGACCAGCGGGCGTGCGCAGGCGACAAAGTCCTTGATCATGCGGGCTTGCGCGGCCTGATCTCCGTCAAAGGCATCAGCGAAATCCGCCGGCTTGCAGCCAAGGCCAGTCACGTGGACCACGCGATCGCCGAGGCCGTAACGCTCGGCCTGCTCGTAGTGCCAGACCTCGAAGACGGGATCGAGCGTCACAAGCCCGAGTCTTCGGCCGAGCTGAGAGGCCGCCAGCAACGTCGCCTCGCCGGTCCCGATCACGGGAATGTCGAGCGTCGAGCGCAACTCGTAGAGTCCGGGATCCTGGAAATGCCCCATCACGAAGGCGTCGAACCCGCCCTCCTCGGCTGCGATGCCGTTGTCGATCGCCTGGACGGCGCAGCGCAATTCCGCGAGCCGTCCGAACTCCCGGTCGGGCGGCGAAATGCCCTCGACGTGAACTGTCGTGCCCGATGCAGCGATGTTGTTGAGGTATTCCGACAGCCGCGCCATGTAGGGCGCGTTCACGCTCGCATCAACGAAGCTCTGCCAGAAGATGCGCATCGTCCTTCTCCTCAGGCGGTGATCGGAGGATCGGTCGTCGACGGCCGATAAATATATTTCAATCATAAACTAATTCACGCGTCAAATGCGCACGGCGGCGCCGCCGACGGTTACCGTCGCCGCAGGGCGAGCATGGCCATTTCGTACGCTCGATCGGCACAGATGCGCCGCACTCAGACGAAATTGTATGCAACAACATTTTTTCTGACAGGGCCGTGACACGTGTTGACGGCTCCACCAACAATACTTTAGGCTTTAAGTAATTCCTCGCCGGCCAGGGGCCGGTGGCCATAACAATGATGTTGCAGGGCACCGATTTTGAGAGACTCGATCGTGTGGACAGTCGCCGTGCTCGAACAGCCGGCAGCAACAGCATCGCCGGCCGCGCATCGCGGCCGGGCCAACGGCCTTTCGTTGCTTCGGGAAAGTCCCGCCCGCATCTGCCGATGGGCCTGTCGTTCGAGCGGCAACCGGCGCCATGGCCGCTGAGATCCGGCCGAGCAAACCCTCTTCGATCGCGCCCGGATTTCGGCGCTGCAGCAATGCTTTCAATCGGTTCATTCGTCGTTCGGGGTCCCCGCACGGCAGCTTCGAGGCATTCCTATCCAGCACCAACGGAGGAGAACGCGTATGCGCAAGACTCTGAGCCTACTCGCACTTGTCGCCGGACTCTTCGCAGCGCCGGCTGCGCAGGCCGACATCACCATCGGCTTCGTCACCTCGCTGAGTGGCAACGGCTCGTCGATCGGCATCCCCTATGGGCGCGGCATCAATGCCGCCTATGAATACAAGAAGACTATCAACGGCGAGACCATTCGCCTGATCCAGCTCGACGACGGCTCCGACCCCTCGGCCGCGACCCGCAATGCGCGCAAGCTGGTCGAAGAAGAGAAGGTGGACCTCCTGATCGGCACGGCCACGGCGCCCTCGACCATCGCCATGGCGGCGGTGGCGAGCGAGCTGAAAGTGCCGATGATCGCGGTCTCGCCGATCGGCAAGCTGCCGGATACGCCGGAGCAGTGGGTGGTGTCGGTGCCGCAGCCGGCCTCTCTCCTCGTCAAGATCGTCGCCGACCGCATGAAGCGCGACGGCATGAAGAACATCGGCTATGTCGGCTTCTCCGACGCCTGGGGCGACCTCGTCTATAACGGCGCCAAGGCCGCCGAAGCCGCCGGCGACATCAAGATTCAGACCAACGAGCGCTATGCCCGCACCGACACCTCGGTCACCGCGCAGATTCTCAAGGTGATGGCCGCACGTCCCGACGCCGTGCTGGACGGCGGCTCGGGTACGCAGGGCGCGCTGCCCCTTCTCACGCTCGCCGAGCGGGGTTTCAAGGGCAACACCTACGGCACGGTGGCACTGGTCAATCCGGACTTCGTCAACGTCGGCGGCAAGGCGGCCGAAGGCATTCAGGTCTCCGCGGGTCCCGTGATCGTCGCCGAGCAGCTTCCGGACGAGCACTTCGCCAAGAAGATCGCGCTGGATTTCCGCAGCGTCTACCAGAAGACCCATAACATCCCGACCACCGACGGCTTCTCCGCCTATTCGTTCGACGCCTGGCTGATCTTCGCCAACGCTGCCGAGCGCGCGCTCAAGACCGCCAAGCCCGGAACGGCGGAATTCCGCACGGCGCTCCGGGACGCGATCCTCAGCACCAAGGAGCTGCCGGGCGTGCATGCCGTCTACAATTTCAAGCCCGGTGCGGTCACCGGCGTCGATGAGCGCTCGCTCGTCGTGGTGCGCCTGACCGGCGGCGCCTGGAAGTACGCGCCATAACCGGATCAATGGCCCCGGCATCACAGGGAGCAACGACGTCTCAATGACGAGCGACATTGCAGCCATTCTCGCGATCGACGGGATCGCCACCGGGGCCGTCTATGCCCTGGTGGCGATCGGGACCGTCCTGATCTTCACGGTGACGCGGGTCATCTTCATTCCCTTCGGCGACATCGCGGCCTTCACCGCGCTGACGCTGGCTGCTCTCGACGCGAAGCGCTTTCCGGGCACGGGAGCGCTGGTCGTGATCCTGGCCTGCCTTGCAACCCTGATCGAGATCATCTCGCTGGTGCGCTCCCGCGAACTCCGCCTGCTGCCCCGCGCGCTGTCCTTCTATCTCCTGCTCCCGCTCGCCGTGGTCGGAGCAGCCTGGCTCGTCATGCGCCTGGACCCGCCGCTTGCCGTCAGGCTCGTGCTCGCGTTGATGCTGATCACGCCGATCTCCCCGCTTCTGGATCGGATCGTCTTCCGTCCGATCGCTGACGGCACCGTGCTGCTGTTGCTGACGGTGTCCGTGGCGCTGCATTTCGCGCTGGTCGGCCTTGGCCTGTTGTTCTTCGGGCCCGAAGGGGTTCGGACCGAGCCGCTGACCTCGCTCTCGACCGAGTTCGCGGGCGTGCTGATCTCGGGCCAGACCATGCTGATCGTGATCGCGGCGCTCGTTTTCAGCGGCCTCCTCTACCTCTTCTTCGACTTCACGCTGGTCGGAAAATCGCTGCGCGCCACGGCCGTGAACCGCACCGGCTCCCGGCTGATGGGAATACGCCCCGCCCGCGCCGGCACGATCGCCTATCTGCTGGGATCGCTGATGGCCGGCGTATCCGGAATCCTGATCGCGCCGGTAAACACCGTGTTCTACGATTCCGGCTTCCTGATCGGCCTCAAGGCCTTTGTCGGCGCCATCGTCGGCGGCATGACCAGCTATCCCGGTGCGGCGATCGGCGCCGTCGGCGTCGGCATTCTCGAAAGCTTCGCCTCCTTCGAGAGCAGCGCGCTCAAGGACGTCATCGTCTTTTCGCTGCTGATCCCGATCCTGATCTGGCGATCCCTCGCCTCGCTGCATTCCGAGGAGGAGATCGAGGAATGACGCGCCTCCACATTCAGCTTGCCGCCATCCTCGCCGTGCTGTGTCTCGCGGTGGCTCCCTTCGTGCTCAGTCCGTTCAGCATCACGCTGATGAACTATATCGGCATCTATTCGCTGGTCGCCATCGGTCTTGCACTCCTCACCGGCGTCGGCGGCATCGTGTCGTTCGGTCAGGCGGCGTTCGTGGGCGTCGCGGCCTATGCAACCGCGTGGGTCTCTGCGTTGAACGGGTACTCCCCGTGGCTCGGCCTCGTGTTCGGCGTGGTGCTGACCTGCGGCGTCGCAACGGTTCTCGGCGTCGTCACCCTGCGGCTTCAAGGCCATTTCCTGTCGCTCTCGACCGTCGCCTGGGGCCTTGCGATCGGCTTCCTGTTCGGCAATGTCGAGGGGCTCGGCCGCTTCAACGGCATCTCGTCGATCCCGCCGATCAGCTTCGGTTCGATTGCGCTGGTCACGAGCGCCCAGATCTATTTCCTGATCTGGGGCATCGTCGCCGCGGTGCTCTTCCTCGGCTACAACCTGCTGGACTCCCGGCTCGGCCGCGCCATGCGCGCGCTCCGCGGCGGCAATACGCTGGTCGAGAGCCTCGGCATCAACGCTTTCCGCATCAAGCTCGTGACCTTCGTGATCGCGGCCTTCCTCGCCTCACTCTCCGGCTGGCTCTACGCACATATGAGCCGCTTCATCAGCCCGGGTCCGTTCGATGCCGGCATGGGCATCGAATATCTGATGATGTCGATGGTCGGCGGCGCCGGCAGCCTGCTCGGCGGCGTCGTGGGGGCCGCGGTCGTCACCTTGCTCAAGAACAGCGTTCAGGACTATCTGCCGCTGATCGCCAAGGGTGCCTCCGGCCAGCTCGAGATCGTCGCCTTCTCCGCACTGTTCATCCTGTTCCTGCAATGGGCCCGGCAAGGCATCGTTCCCTTCGTCGCCCGCTATCTGCCCAAGGCCAGGCGCGAGCGACCTCAACCGGCGCCGCCCCTGCCCCGTCGCGCGCAACCGACGCCCGGGGAGCTGCTTCTGAAAGTGGATGGCGCCGAGCGCCGGTTCGGCGGCCTCGTCGCCGTCAACAATGTCAGCTTCGAGGTTCGCGCCGGCGAAATCCTTGCCGTCATCGGCCCCAACGGCGCCGGCAAGAGCACGATGTTCAACTGCCTGACCGGGGCGCTCCGGGTCAACAAGGGTGAGATCGTCTTTGCGGGACGCCCGATCACGCATGACGCGCAGTCCCGCATCGCCAAGGCCGGCGTCGCGCGAACCTTCCAGCATGTGAAGCTGCGGCCGCGCATGAGCCTGCTCGAAAACGTCATGCTCGGCACCTACGCCCGCACGCGCAGCGGCCTGCTCGCCGGCGCCTTCCGCCTCAACCAGCGCGAGGAAGCTAGCGCCCGGCACGAGGCGCTGATGCAGCTCGAACGCGTCGGGCTCGGCGACAAGCCGTTCGAGCTCGCAGGCAACCTGCCGCTCGGCAATCAGCGCATCCTGGAGATCGCGCGTGCGCTCGCCGCCGACCCTGCGCTGCTGGTGCTGGACGAGCCGGCCGCCGGCCTTCGCCGCCAGGAGAAGCTGCGGCTCGCGGAGCTGCTCCGCTCGCTGCGGGCCGACCATCTGACGATCCTGATCGTCGAGCATGACATGGAGTTCGTGATGTCGCTGGTCGACCGCATCGTGGTGCTCGATTTCGGTTCAAAACTCTGCGAAGGCGCGCCAGCCGCGATCCGCAGCGACGAACGGGTCCAGGAAGCCTATCTCGGAGGCGTCGCGTGAGCGAGATGCTGTCCATGACGGATGTGACGGCCTGCTACGACAATGTCGAAGCGGTCCGCAACGTGTCCCTATCGGTCGATGAAGGTCAGATCGTCACCGTCATCGGCCCGAACGGTGCCGGCAAGACCACGCTGCTGATGGCGGCCATCGGCCTGCTGGCCTCGCGCGGCCGCATGGTCTTCCAGGGTCACGACATCGGCAGGATGTCGGTGGAAGACCGCGTCGAGCGCCGACTGTGCCTCGTGCCGGAGAAGCGCGAGCTGTTCTCAGACATGTCGGTCGCCGACAACCTCCTGCTCGGCTCCTACAGCCTGCGCGACCGCTCAGGCGTCCAGAAGACACTGGACGAGGTCTATGATCGCTTCCCTCGCCTGAAGGAGCGGCAGCGCCAGGCGGCAGGCACGCTCTCCGGCGGCGAGCGCCAGATGCTCGCGCTCGGCCGCGCGCTGATGGCCAAGCCGAAGCTGCTCATGCTGGACGAGCCGAGCCTCGGCCTCGCGCCGCTGATCGTGCGCGAGATCTTTCGCACCATCGCGTCCCTGCGCGATCTCGGCGTGTCGATCCTGCTGGTCGAGCAGAACGCCCGCGCCGCGCTCGAGACGGCCGACTATGGCTATGTGCTCGAGACCGGCGAGGTCGTGCAGTCCGGCCCCGCCAAGGATCTCATCCACGATCCGCGGCTGATCACGGCCTATCTAGGTGGACACTAGCGCCGGTCCGGATCAGGCCCGGCGAGCCGCACAACAAAAATACTCGAAAACAACCCCATGCACAGTAGCTGGTGACAGCAATATCAATGGCCTGGTCGCCGGCACTTGCGGATTTTACGAAATCAACTTGATCCGTCGGGCAAAACAGTGGCATGATGCCATCATCGCCGCTCACGCCGCTATCTTTTCGGACGCTGGGCGACGCCAGCACCTCGCGGGATTCCCTACCAGCGAGACCGAGTACAGCGCCCGGGAAGCTGAGGTATTTGCCCCCTCAATTGAGCAAACAGAACTTCCCGCAAACGTCAGAGCCTCGCTAAGCTGCCGGAATCGTTGGTTCGCACCTCGGCCGACATGGAGATGGATAAGCTGGTGTCAGCTTCTGGCCGATCCGCGAAGTGACGACACCTTTCATCGCGGTCCGCTTGGCGGGGGTGGAGCGGACTGACTTTGCTCACTCTGAGTTCTTCGCATTTTGACCCGAGACAGACCTCGACAGCTACCCAGCAGCCGTAATGAAAGTAGCCCCGCCCCTCTCAGCGTGCTATGATTTGTAACGACAAGTCTCCCTCTCCTGGCCCGGAGTGGACACATGAGACGGCGCGAGTTCGTCACGCTATTTGGCGGCGCAGCGATTGCATGGCCTTATGTCGCACGAGCCCAGACTCCGAGGAAACGGCCCGTTATCGGCACATTTGGATCGGGTACGCCAGCTCAGCGCAAAGGTTACGGAGCCTGGCCATCGTTCTTGAGGGGGCTGCAAGAACTCGGATACATCGAGGAGCGCGATTTCGACATAGCGTTCCGACTTGCCGCGTCTACCGAGAAGTTACCAGAGGTAGCGAGGGAGGTGGTTCAGCTCAGCCCCGATGTCATATTTGCCGCCGCCAGCGCCAATGCGCTTGCCGCCAAGCAGGCAACATCAACCATCCCGATAGTTGTTGCAGCGTTGGGAAACCTGACCGCGTTTGGATTGTCGGAAAACGATCTTCGCCGTCCAACTGGCAACCTGACCGGCATCATGCCCTACGTGCGTGGGCTGCCTGCAAAGCAGCTTGAGATCGCGCGGCAAATCGTTCCCGGCGCGCAAAAGGTTGGAATCGTAAATGACAAGAGCGACGTCAAAGCAGCTCCGCAGTGGGACGAAATCAACGCCACCGCCGCGAAACTTGAAATCAAGATCGTCGGTGCGGATGTTCAGAGAACGGAGGATGTTGAACCCACGTTCAGAAGGTTTAAAGCGGAGCACGTTGATGTCGTCATCGTTCTGCAGGCGAACTTCTTACTCTTGGATCGGGCTCAGATCGCCGCTGCCGCAGCGGCAACTCGGCTCCCGACCCTTTATGGATACCGCGAACTCGTTGATGCGGGCGGGCTCATTAGCTATGGAATTGATCTTCGGGCATGCAACTATCGCGCTGCGACCTACGTGTACAAGATACTCAAAGGCACCCCCGTGGCCGATTTACCCTTTGAGTTCCCGACCCGGCTCGACCTCGTCATCAATCTTAGGACTGCAAAGGCACTCGGTCTTACGGTGCCCGACATGCTGCTCGCCCGCGCCGACGAGGTGATCGAATAACGACCCAGAGTTGCCGCGGCTGCTCACGACCGCTCATGGCCCATCAGCGGGGTGGCGAACCTTCTGAGCAAGATTAGCAAAACAGCATCAATGGCGGGCAAGCGATTGATGCAAGGCCCTGGTACGATCACTCTCGAACCCAGCGGCGCGCTGTTGCGCAGGCTTCGCGGTGTCGCTGCGCCCAACTATAAACGCGAGAGCGAACATGATCTCTGCGGCATTTCCCTACAAGAAGCAGCGGCGGCGGGTCCTCGGCCGCGAGATGGCGTATGTGGAGGTGGGAACGGGCGACCCCATCGTAATGCTGCACGGCAATCCCACTTCGTCGTATCTCTGGCGCAATGTGTTGCCGCACCTGAAGCCGCTGGGTCGCTGCATCGCCCCCGACCTGATCGGCATGGGCGATTCCGACAAGCTGCCTGACAGCGGTCCCAACTCGTATCGCTTCGTGGAGCACCGCCGCTATCTCGACGCCCTGCTCGAGTCCCTGGACGTGCGCGAACGGGTCACCCTCGTCATCCATGACTGGGGTTCGGCGCTCGGCTTCGACTGGGCCAACCGCCACCGCGAGGCCGTGAAGGGTATCGCGTACATGGAGGCGATCTTGGGGCCGCAATACTGGGACCACTGGGACAAGTTCGGAATGCGTCACGCCTTGCAAGGGCTGCGTTCCGAGAAAGGCGAGGAAATGGTCTTGCGAGACAGTTTCTTCATCGAGAAGATCCTGCCGGGAGCCATCCTTCGCAAGATGTCCGACGAGGATATGGCGGAGTATCGACGGCCGTTCGCCGAGCCTGGCGAGGGCCGGCGTCCGACGCTGACATGGCCCAGGCAAATCCCCATCGAGGGCGAGCCCGCCGACGTGACTGCGATCGTGACCGCCTACGCTGACTGGCTCAAGACGAGCCATATACCCAAGTTGTTCCTGCGGGCGGAGCCTGGTGGGATCCTCGCCCATGGCCCGGTTCTCGATTTGGCCCGCAGCCTCCCGGCACAGACCGAGGTGACGATCTCGGGACTCCATTTTGTCCAGGAAGATTCGCCGGACGAGATCGGACGGGCCGTCGCCGGCTGGATGGAGGCGTCGGGCTGACGGCGGCCGGGGCTTCGATGTCAGGATCATGCAACAGCGATCGGCGACGATATCGCGAGGAGAGAGGCGGAATGCTTCGTTGATATGGGCCTCAGACAACCGCCTACACAATGAGCCTGACAAGATCTCACATTACAGATCAGCGTCGCCCGATTCTCGGTCAACCGCCAACCAACAGGTTTGCGATAGGCGCACCTCGCAAATGCGGCGTGATAAATCGAACATCAGTTGCGCCCCATCTTGAATCCGCATTTTGGCACAAAGTGCATATTGCGTCCGGCCTCGCCGCGGACCGCTCTTGGCTCATGGCAGACCTATCGTGGCCGTCTGCTTGATGTCGGCTTTTGCCCCAACTGCGACATCGCTTGGCAGCATCCAGTTTTCGCCGCAGCCCTTTCAATTGGGCGAGAGGTCCGGCGATCTGCGCTTCCGGCGATAGATGCGCCTTCGCAGGCTATTCCAATGTGCTATTCTTATCGCATAGGCCATAGGTATCCCATGACAGGTACTGCAGAGTGGCTCGCATCGATCGGTTTGGGGGAGTACGCCCAACGTTTCGCCGAGAACGCCATCGATTTCTCGGTCGTTAGCGATCTCACGGAGCAGGACCTCAAGGACCTTGGCGTCCTGCTTGGGCACCGGCGCAAAATTCTGCGCGCAATTGCAGAACTCAAGAGCGAAGCCCTTGTATCAGTCCGAACGGCCGCCAAGCCAGCGCCGCGGGACAGTGCCGAGCGGCGCCAACTGACGGTCATGTTTTGCGATCTCGTGGATTCGTCGGCACTTTCGGTCCGACTGGATCCGGAGGATTTGCGCGCAGTCATCGGCGCCTATCACGACTGCATCGCGGATGTTATCGCCCGGAGTGAGGGCGTCATCGCGCGGTACATGGGGGATGGCGTGCTTGCCTATTTCGGCTATCCCCAGGCGCACGAAGACGATGCCGAGCAGGCGACACGTGCGGGGCTGGCACTGGTCGATGCCGTGGCCAATCTCCAGACAGATATCGGTACGAGACTACAGGTCCGCGTTGGCATCGCCACCGGAATGGTCGTCGTGGGCGATCTGACCGGCGAAGGCGCCGCCAAGGAGCAGGCGGTGATTGGTGAGACACCGAACTTGGCCGCTCGCCTGCAGCAGTTCGCCGAGCCCGGCATGGTGCTGATCTCCGAGAGCACGCACCAGCTCACCGATGGACATTTCGAGTACCGCGATCTCGGTTCTGTCGCGCTCAAGGGATGGGCGGAGCCAATACCCGCATGGCAGGTGCTCGGGATCAGTGGAGTGGAAAGCCGCTTCGAGGCCCAGCACAAGACGCAATTGACACCGCTAATCGGGCGTGACGAGGAGATCGAGCTGCTGTTGCGGCGCTGGCGGCATGCCGCGTCGGGCGAAGGCTGCGTCGTGGTTCTAACTGGAGAGCCGGGTATCGGTAAGTCGCATATCGCGCTCGCGCTTCAAGAGCGGCTCCAGGCCGAACCGCACATTACGGTACGGCACTTCTGCTCGGCACACCACGCCAACAGTGCGCTGTATCCGTTCATCGCCAACCTCGAACGTGCCGCCCGGTTCGAGCGAGGCGAGACGCCGACGGAGAAGTTTGCCAAGCTTGAAGCTCTGCTCCTGCGGTTTGGCGCCGATGCAGACCGCGTGGTGCCGGCCCTGGCCAATCTTCTGTCGCTTCCGCTCAGCGACCGCTATCGCCTTCCCGAAATGACTCCGCAGAACCGCAAGGACATGACGCTGGCAGCGCTCCTGGCCCAGCTCGAAGCATTGGCGGCGCGTCAGCCGGTGTTCGTCATATTCGAGGACGCCCATTGGGCGGATCCGACTTCGCTGGAGCTGCTCGCGGTTACACTGGAAAAGCTGCCGCGGCTTCGCGTGCTGCTGCTGATCACGGCGAGACCGGAGTTCGCGCCGCCCTGGCCTGGTCATGCCCATGTGACGACGATCTCGCTCACGCGGCTCAGTCGGCGCAACGGGGCGGCATTGGTCGAGCGCGTCACCGCCGGCAAGACGCTCCCCGAGGAGGTCATGCACCAAATTCTCGCCCGTACCGATGGCGTACCCTTGTTCGTCGAGGAACTGACGAAGGCCGTGCTCGAAACCGGGCTGCTACAGGAGCGGGACGACCATTACACGCTCAGCCGTCCGCTACCATCGATGGCGATTCCGACGACGTTGAGCGCATCGCTGATGGCCAGGCTCGACCGATTGGCTCCGGTGAAATACGTGGCTCAGATCGGCGCCGTCGTGGGGCGCGAGTTCTCCTATGAACTGCTGAGCGCGGTTGCCGAGTTGCCAAGGCAGACGCTCGAGGAGGCGCTTGCCCAACTTGTCAGGGCGGAGCTGATATTCTGCCGGGGCGAGATACCCCGGGCGGTCTATACTTTCAAGCATGCGCTGGTACGCGACGCTGCCGAATCCGGGCTTCTGAAGAGCCGGCGCGCTACGCTGCACGCCACCATCGCGGACGTGTTCGAGCAACAGTTCCCGGAAATCGTGGAGGCTCAACCCGAGACTCTCGCGCTCCACCTTACCGAGGCGGGACTGTTCCAAAAGGCAGGAGAATATTGGCTCCAGGCGGGAAGGAAGGCGGCCATGCGCTCCGCCAACCTCGAAGCTATCGCACACTTGCGGAAGGGCATCGAGGTGTTGGCCCATCTGCCCGACGGTGCTCGGAAGGACAGACGAGAGCTCGATTTCCAGTTCGCGCTGGGACCATGCCTGATCGCTACCCAGGGACCGGCATCGCCACATGCGGTGGCGATCTTCGCTCGCGCACGCGAGCTTTGCCAGCGCCTCGAAGACCCCCCCGAGCAACTACAGATCATGTTCTGGTTGACCACCGCGAGCGTCATTCGTGGCGAGTTGCCTGTCGCCGAGGAAATGATCTCGGCGCTGCTCGCACTCGCGGAGGCGCGCGGCGATCGACCAACGTTGCTCAACGCGATGCGTGGACAAGGCATGATTCGACTTTTCATGGGACATCTCACAGGGGCCCACGAAGTGATCGTACAGGCCTTCGAAGCGTTCGAGGCAAGCAATGAGCAGGACAGATTGGCGGCGCGTGCCGCCGGCCAGGATGCGGGCGTGGCCGACCTTGCCCTGATGTCTTGGGCGCTCTGGCTGCTGGGCCGCCCCGATACGGCGCTCGCACGACTGGACACCGCCATTCGGCGTGCCGACGCTATCGGTCATCCGCATTCGCAGGCCTATGGCTGCTATTATGCGTCCATTCTCCACGCTCTTCGGGGCGAATTCCTGACTGCGCACGGCTATGCCGAGCGCTGTCTCGCCTTGTCGGAGGAGCACGGATTCCGGCAATGGCGAGGACTGGCGCGCGCCGTCCGGGGGATAAGTGCCAGCTTTCTCGATCCTTCGTCCGCCGCGCTCGCGGAAATCCAGGCTGCGATGAACGAATATCGCAACGCGGGTTATCAGCTCGGCATCACGGCCCTATACGTGCTCCTGAGTCCGGCCTTGTTGTCGAGCCGTCAGCGCGAAGCCACGCTCGAGCTGATCGAACAGGGGCTTGCTACGACCAACCGCAATAGCGAGCGGATATTTGAGGCCGAACTCTATCGCCTGAAGGCGCGCGTGCTGCTCTTCGATGGCGTACCGGGAGCCGGCACCGAGGCGCAATCACTGTTTGATCACGCATTGACAGCTGCAAGAAGCCAGCACGCCAAGGCCCTTGAACTTCGAGTTGCAGTGGACCTCGGCGCCTTGTGGGTCGATCAGGGCAGACGCAAGGACGCGCTCAATCTGCTCGCGCCCATCTACGCCGGGTTCGCCGAGGGTTTTGAAACGCAGGATCTAAAGCAAGCGAAGGCACTGCTCGATCGACTGCAGTAATTCTGCCCGGATCACAGATATTGGAGTCCAGCTCGGTGGTCGTAGAGCTACTTGCCTTTGGCACTAGGCGTCCGCTCGCTCTTGGCATTTGCGATACGTATCTTTCACCTTTTGCCATCCCTCCTTGTCGTTCTTCTCTGGATGCTCATTTATGAAGTGTGGCCCAGGATGCGGATCGAGGTCTGCATGTGCGTGATACCTCTTGATTGCCTGTTCCGCAGCGGCTCTTCCCAGCTCTCGCCCGTTATAGAGATTGCTGTGATTCCATTTGAAATTGATGTGCCCCGGCACCTGGATCTCGACGATTATACCTTCCCATTTGGGTTCGTCGTACTGCACGTGATATTTGAAGATCCTGACGTCATCTTCGCCAACGGTCGCTGCGAATAATTGGCAGAGATTCGCCAAGGCATCATGAAGGTCTTTCGGTTTGCGGACCTGCTTCGAGTCGACGATCCTGCTCACCCATATTTCGTCCAGATCACGGTGCTCCTCGAGCAAGCTCTCGAAGTTGACCGTGTCGATCAGTGCTCCTTCGCAGTACGTAACTCCGTCGATCTCAACTGTTTCTTCGATGAAGGGAAGAGCTGAGCACGCACATAGGCTGGACGCGCTGATTGGCCCTTTGTACTCTTTCTTGTCGGCTTGCTGGATCATTGGTCGGTTGGAAAACAACGCGAGCTTATGGTCATCAAGATTCCAGGCATTGTGAAATATGACGGGCTTTCCAGGCTCTTTGAGCGCATCGAAATTGATGCTCTTCATGAACTGGCTCTTCGGATAATTGATCTTGGAGAGGCCAGTGACATGGGACAAGTACATCATTGACGTGAGATAGCGAACGAAGGGATTGGGTGCCAGGACCTGATTAAGGATCCATCTGTTGATGTCTCCGTCGTCCGGGATCGTGAATTTCTGTTGAGGGAACCAGAGCGACATAGACTCCCTGAAGGCATTCACCGTGGTCGATGGGTCCCATAAATGCAGATAGTTCTTGGGATCCATGACGAAGCTGGTCAGAGCCCTGCTCATGCTTCCTGCCCAATCCGGACCAAACACGGTGTTTATGGGGAATCGCTTATAGCCTTCGTCGTCTCGAAACACGCCATTCTTGAAGAATTGATAGGTCTTGTCCGCCCTGGCTTTGTTTTCAATTCCATCAAACTGATTGTAGACGATCCCAACCCAGGCGCCGATGCAGGACAAAGCCCACACGTCAAACTTTATATCTGCGTTGGCAAGGGCTTCCAGAACCCCGATGTGCAATCCTGCTGCCGGACCGCCTCCGCCGAGCGCAATCGCTCTCTTTACCATCGGATCCTCCATCTGATTTATCGTGTGGCTTATTCTCCAATCAACTTTGAGAATTGCGTGAAGAGATTGGTCGTTCTTGGGCTCTCGGCCGCACAGAATGCCATCGAACCAAATTTGACAGTTCATAGAGCCAGCATTGCGAAATACGATACGTGCGACGGGGCGGTGGACGTCGATGTCCGATCTCGAATCTGCTGATCCCACTGGCGCACGTCGGCCAAGAGTCCGCTCAGCCTATCGCTGTCTGGCCCGTCCATCTGTGAACCATTTCACGTACGATATTTATTGCCGACTATGGCAGCGGACCTGTTGTCCAATCGCGACTTCCGTTATTGGCCCATCACGTCATTCCGGTTCGATGCGGAATATGTTCGCTACCGAAACTTCGCGGACTCTCGCGAGCCGTCACCTCGGCCGATCTATGGGGTCACGGCCTGGTTCGAAAACCGATACGGTTATCGAAGCATCGAGGCGGACAGTGCCAATGCTAGCGCTTGCCCTGCCGGAAGCCGCCGGAACTCGTGCTAACGAGAAATATCGAAGTGTACTGCTTTGATAGTGTCAACCGCTTCCAACGGACGACGCTCGGAGACGTCAGGCGCAGGTGTCGTGCGCAGAAGAATTGTAGCCTGGAATCATGGGAGAACCGCGCATGGATTCCATTTCTCGTCGCCATATGTTGGCAGCGACTGCTACCGGAGGTCTTCTAACGAGCGTTGGGCTGGCGCACGCGCAAACCCCGGGCAGCGCAATTCCTCAGCCACAGCGACCGGGTCACGGCGGCACCGATCCCGGTCCGCGCAATCTCGTGCGGGATCGGCAAAACCCGGATCTGCTGGTACCGCCGTCGACCGATCATGGCACCTTGCCGAACCTGCGCTTCTCGTTCTCGGATGCCCATATGCGGCTTGAGCCGGGCGGCTGGACCCGCCAGGTCACGCAGCGTGAGCTGGGCATTGCCAAGTCCATGGCCGGCGTGAATATGCGCCTGAACGCGGGCGGTGTGCGTGAGCTGCATTGGCATAAGGCGTCAGAATGGGCCTACATGCTCTATGGCACGGCTCGCGTGACGGCCGTCGATTCCGAGGGACGCTATTTCGTCGATGACGTCGGCGTCGGAGATCTCTGGTTCTTCCCGGGCGGAACCCCGCACTCGATCCAGGGCCTCGGCCCCGACGGCTGCGAATTTCTTCTCGTGTTCGACGATGGCGATTTCGACGAAGACAACACCTTCCTGCTCAACGACTGGTTCAAGCGCATACCGACCGATGTGCTGGGCAAGAATTTCGGAGTGCCTGCCTCGTTGTTCGGCCACACCCCCGATGAAAGCGAGCGCTATATTTTCCTGGCTCCGTTGCCGGGGCCGCTCGGATCGGAAGCCATATCGGGCGCAAAGGCGTCGGAGACGAGCTACACGTGGCGGATGATGGAGCAGGTGCCCATCAAGACAAAGAGCGGAACGGTCCGGATCACCGACTCCCGTTTGTTTCCAATCAGCACCACGACCGCAGCAGCCCTGGTCGAACTCGAGCCTGGCGGATTGCGCGAGGTGCACTGGCACCCTAACGGAGACGAGTGGCTCTACGTCATCGAGGGACAGGCGCGCATGGGTGTGTTTGCCGGCCAGGGGCAGGCGCGCACATTTGATCTGCAGGCCGGCGACGTTGGTTACGTCCCAGTGGCGATGGGCCACTATCTCGAGAATACCGGCTCGACCAACTTTCGATTTCTCGAGACGTTCAAGAGTGACCGCTTTATCGATTTCTCTCTCGATACCTGGATGGCGGCAACACCTCCGGGACTGGTGCAAGCCCATCTCAAACTCGATCCGAAGGTGATGAGCGCGCTGCGCACGAACAAGGCTCTGGTCGTGCCGGAATAACCGCCTAAGTCGGAGTGCATCGCGGCGCACGCGTTGGGCGCCCGATGGGCAGCGCGCCGCGCACTTGCGCGATGAAGTGGATGGCGCGAACGCCGCACGCGATGTTTTTCGCGAAGTCACGTCATTTCTGAAGCTGATGGCCAGAGAGTTTGGCTTGCGATCGCAATACCTACGACAAATGGAATTTCCCCGCATCCGTACCCCATCGCTGCACTGATGGGAGTGAGCATGCTGGGCCTGGCGCTGACACCTGCCCCCCAAAGAACGGAGATTGGCTCAACCGAGATCACGCAAGAGATCTCTTGCTCGCTTAAGGTCGGCGGTGTCGAGACCTTCGGTAAACCGGTCGTAGATCGGTTGTAGCAGCGCCTTCGCGTCAGCCGGTCGGTCCTGATCGCGAAACAACTGTGCCAAGCTTGTGGCGGCGCGTAGTTCCCAGGACAGGGCGCCTTGCAGGCTCGCCCACTTCAACGCCTCGCAAAACTGATCCTCGGCCGTCGCCGCGGCGCCGGGCGCACCTTGCAACAGCAGCAGTTCGCCCTTGATGCGCAGCAGCTCGGCGATGCTCAAGCGTTCTTCGGTCTCCTCTGCGCGCGCGATCGCATCGTGTACCACCGAAAGTCCTTCGCCCACCTGCCCGACGCGCCCCAAGCCTTCCGCCATCTCACCAACGAACAGGAAATAGCGATGCGATGCGTTGACTTCGTCGCCGAGTTCGTCGATGCCTGATCGCAGCAGCAGCAATCCGCCGGGGGTATCTCCGCGCTTGATCGCAAGCAGTCCTTGATGGCTGCGGGCAAAGGCAACATAGCGCATCAGCGAATGCCTGGTCGAAAGGTCGATCAGCCTTGCCACGTAATGGTCTGCGACATCCATATGGCCGCACCACAGCGCGATCGGGCATGCTGCGTTGGCGACGATGTAACACACCGAGTTGACGTGTCTGCTGGCAGCTGCCTCATGCAGGTATGTTTCGGTGACGCGCATTGCGCGATCCGGCAATCCCTGCAGCCACAGGGTCCGGCCCAGAAAGGCGCCGGCGGTCACCCGCTGGTTGCTCCGGAAACGGCTGATCCGCGACGTTTGGACGGGAGGAACATAGTGCGCGAGCATGCGTTCGAGGTGATACCGCGCGCTCGGTTGATCGCCGAGGCATTGCTGCGAGATGCCGATCAATCGCTCACCGATCAGCCGATCGTTGGAATTTGACCGGCTGGCCGCAAGGGCGCTGAATCGTTGCGCGGCGGTCAAGGAGGCGCGAAGTCGGCCGGCAACCCGGTGAAAGAACCACAGGCCTAACAGCGACCGCAATTGGTGCTCGACATCGTCAAGCCTCTCTGCAAGCTCCAGCGCCCTTGTCCAGGCTTCGCCGAGCGCGGGAATTTTCGCGTCGGTGACAAATATCAGGGTCGTACCGAGCGCGGTATGCAGCTTCATCTCGAGGCGCGCGTCGCCATTGACGGCACCCCCAAGGGCGGCGATCGCCCGCTCCACGCGGCCGCGGCATTCCTCCAGCAACGACGAGTGGACGCATAGGGGCACTGCGGCCGCGGTCAGCCCCGCGCCAATCTGCACGTCACCGCCGGGTGAAAAGGCCCAACCCAGCGCCGCGCGCAGGTTGTCGATGTGCCGTCCGTAGTCGCCCATCCAGTCGACCGTGGGGCGCATCTCCAGCTCCGCTTCAGCCCGCTCGAACAAGTCCCGGTAATATTCGGCATGGCGGCGCGCGAGCCGTTCCCGTTCCCCGCTCTCGCCGAGCTTTTCGAGGGCATACGTATGGGTCGTATCCAATAGGCGGTAGCGCGCCGTGGTGGCATCGATTTCCGCCACAACGAGCGACTTCGAAACCAGGCTGGAAATTCCATCGACCACTTCCGGCAAAGCGATCCCGGCGCCCGTTACCACCGCGCAGATCGCCTCTAGGTCGATGGCGCCGGCGAAGACCGCGAGCCGGCGGAGGAGCACCAGCTCAGGCTCCGTCAGTAGCTCGTAGCTCCAATCGAAGGTCGCCCGCAGAGTTTGGTGCCGCGGCAGCGCCGTCCGCCCTCCGGTCAGCAACTGAAAGCGATCGTCAAGGTGACCGGCGAGTTCTTCGACACCGAGAGCCGTGACACGTGCCGCCGCCATTTCAATCGCGAGCGGTATGCCATCAAGACGCCGGCAGATCGCCGCGATCGTCTTGGCCCGATGGCCATCCAGAACCGCCCCTGGCTCGGTCGCTCGTACACGTTCGATGAACAGTCTGACGGCGCCGTATTCGAGGATATCGTCCGCGTCCTCCGTCGGAATCGAGAGCGGCTGCGCCCAGTAGACCTGCTCCCCCTCGGCCCGGAGCGGCTCGCGACTGGTTGCGATGATCTGAGCCGAGGATCCGGCTCGCAGCACGCCCTCGGCCATCCTCGCCGCGGCGTCGATCACATGCTCGCAGGTGTCCATCACCACCAACAAGCGCCGCGCTGCCAGTGCCAGCGCCACGCGCTGCGTCGAAATTTCACCTCCGCCGAACTTGAGCCCGATCGCGGCAGCGAGCGCTATGGGAACCAGACTGGGATCAGCGAGCGGCGAGAACTCGACCAGCCACACGCCCTCTGGAAAATGCGGCAGCAGTTCACGAGCGACCGCGAGCGCGAGCCGTGTCTTGCCGATGCCCCCCGCCCCGGTCAGGGTGACGAGCCGGTGGGCAAGGACAAGCTTCGAGATTTCCGCGAGCTCGGCGGTGCGGCCAATCAACGCCGAAGCCGGCTGCGGCAGGTTGGTCGACGCTAATGGTTGCGCCGATGCGCTTTCCTTTGGGTAGAGTGGATGTCCCGGTCCGGTTGCCGGCCGCACGGTCCAGATGCCGAGCAGGCGATAGCCGCGGCCGGACACCGTCTTCAACAACTCGCGATCGGCGCCGAGTGCCTTGCGAATGGCGGATATATGAAAATGGAGCGTGTTTTCTTCGACCGTCGCAACCGGCCACACCTGATCTATAAGGTCGCGCTTGTTGACAAGCTCGCCGCCCGACCGAACCAGAATCTCCAGAATTTCGAATGTGCGGCTCCCGATCGGAACGGAAACACCTCGGGACCGCAACTCACGCTGGGCAAGATCGATCTCCCACCCGTTCGACTCATAGACGGCTCGTAGGCCTTGCTCCACCATCACGGCCTGCCCCGTCGGTTGAGTAGTCCTAGGAAAATCTCAGCATCAGATCAGGGAACCGCTCCAGGAAATCAGCTTAAACGTTGATCCGGGCAGTGGGCAAGCGCCGTCGAACTATCCGGTTAGCGCGCGGCAGCCCCCAGGATCCCACTTTCGGGTTTCGGTCAATACAACCGAGAGAGATTGATCCATGCCGCGGCCGCAATCGCTCGGAAACGACGAACCCCGCTTTACAAGCGAACTGGTACCCATGCGGAGGCCCAAGGTGGCGCGACACGAGAGCTCACGAACCGGCGCTCGATCCGCAGCGAACCACGCCGGACTTCGACCCAATTCCGGACTTTGGTTGGTGTCCCAAGCCGGACATCAGCTGCCTCCAGACTTGGTGGCTTCCCGCACGAGGAAGTCCATCAACATTTTGGCGGGGATCTCGCGGGCAAGCGCGGCCGCCTGACCTGACCAGAGTGGCGTGAAATCGGAGCTTCCATTCTGCTCAGCCGCAGCACGCAGCGGCGACAATTCGCCCATGGGCAGCGGAAACTCGGGCGCCGCGTCCGACCAGGGACCGATCTCGGCGGCAAGGCGATTGACCAGAACCCTCGCCGGTCGCCCGGAGAACACGTTGGTCACGACAGTCTGGCTCAACCGCGCATTTCGCAGGGCCTCGCGATGGAGCGGAGGCGTTGCCGACTCGGTACAAAGCAGAAAGGCGGTTCCAACCTGCACGCCGGCGGCCCCGAGGGCGAACGCCGCCGCGATCCCTCGCCCATCCCCGATCCCGCCGGCTGCGATCACGGGCACGCTGACGGCGTCAGCGACTTGTGGCACAAGGGCGAACGTGCCGGCCTGTGAGGCGATCGCGCGCTCGCCGTCAGAATCGAGGAATAAGCCTCGATGTCCTCCGGCTTCGTACCCCTGAGCGATGATCGCATCGGCGCCATGCTTTTCGAGCCAGCATGCTTCGTCGACCGTCGTCGCCGATGAGATCACCTTGCAGCCAGCTGCCTTGACCCGGTCGACCAATCCGGGCTCGGGCAAACCGAAATGAAAGCTTACCACCTCCGGCCGGACCTGTTCGACTACGGCGGACGCGGCATCGCCGAACGGAGCGAGATCGAGGCGCGGTGCAACCGTTGGGGGGGCGATGCCCAGTTCGCGATAATACGACGAAAGCTTCTCATGCCAGGCACGCTCGCGAGCGGCGTCCGCCTTTGCCGCATCGTGGCAGAAGAAGTTGAGATTGATTGGTTTCTTCGTCAGTCGCCGTAGCTCGGCAACGGTCTTTGCAATGAACTCAGGCGTCAAGACGGCGCAGCCGATCGAGCCCATGCCGCCGGCATTCGAGACCGCGGCTGCAAGGTCTACCGTGCCCAATCCGGCCATCGGTGCCAGCAAAATCGGATGCTCGATCTTGAACAATTCAACAAGACGTCGGTTAGACCACATCGCACGCCTCCTACCAGTGGCCGGCGGACGCGCCGCCATCGACATGCATGATCTCGCCGGTGACGAAAGCCGCTCGCTCAAGATACATCACGGCGTCGACGACCTCCTGTATCTCGCCCATGCGGCCCATCGGCTGCAAGCTTGCGAGGAAGCCATGGGCCTCCGGCGCATGCATTGGGGTCGCGATCGCACCAGGCGATATGGCATTCACGCGGATATTCCGGCTTGCGTACTCGATCGCGAGCGAGCGGGTGATCGCGTTGAGCCCGCCTTTGGTTAGCGCCGCGAGCGCCGCCGCCAGGGACGCCATCGGCTGCTCGGCGATCGTGGCCGTGATATTGACGATGTGACCCGAACCCGCGAGCAGCATCCTCGCCGCCACCCGCTGCGTCAGATTGAAAAAGCCCGCGAGATTGACCCCGACCATCTTGGCGAAGTCGGCCTCAGAATACTCGGTAAAGGGCTTCGCTATGAACAGGCCGGCATTGTTGATGAGCGTATCGATCCGTCCGAAGCGCTCGATGGCCAGTTCCACGATACGATCGGTCGTCTTTGCGCTGGCGATGTCGCCATCGACCGCGAGCATCGACGGATCGTCGCTCCTGCCGATCGAACGAGAACTGGCAACCACGTGATAGCCGATATCCCGGTAGGCTTCGAGCAACCCTGCGCCAATGCCGCGCGATGCTCCGGTGATGACGGCAACCTTCCGTTCGGAAGTCATATTCGCCTCTCCTTCACGCAAAGTGCATGGATGGGCGAACAGTTACCCTGATCGAGGCAATGCCGCTTTGCATCGCCTGCTCAGCTATTGTCATTTCCTGCCGTCGGTGGACGCAGATCGTTACATCGGTAACAAAGTCAAGCCAGCCGGTTTCGCCGATATTGCGCCGGTGTCTGGCCCGTAGCTCGCCGGAATGCGCGGGTGAAATTGGCCTGGCACGAAAAACTGAGCCCGAGGGCGATATCGACCAAGGCCCGGTCCGCATCGCAGAGCAGATCCTTGGCGCGTTCGAGGCGCCTTTCACTGACATGCCGATGCGGCGATTTGCCGATGGCGGCCTTGAACGCGCGCGCGAAATAAAACTCGCTCAGGCAGGCAACCGAGGCCAGCCGCGCTACCGTCAGATCGCCCTCCAAATTGGCTTCGATGTAGTCGAGCACGCGCGCCAATCTGCGTCGGTCGAGCCCCTCCCCTGCGGCCGGCGTGACCAGACCGGACCGCGGCGCGGTATGGTTCTGGATCAATCTTGCCGCCAGACTCAATGCCAGGGTTTCGGCGAGCAGCCTGCCTGCGGACGTCTCGTGTTCCAGTTCGAGCATGATGGCAAAGGCAATCTCGGCAAGCAGTGGATCGCGGAAGCCGCCCTTGTGGCGGAGTGAATCGATCGCCGTCGCGTCGAACCCTTCACCCAGATCATGCGACAAGAACAAACCGGTCGGTAGGTAAAGATGCAAAATCGCGGGCACCGGCTCGGACATGTCGATCAGGCCTTGCTGCACGCCGGCCGGACGAAACCAGATGGTTCCACGTTCGGAGATGGTCGAGTCGATGGCCCCGTCCAGCCGACGCGTGACAACGGACCGGCTACCGCGCACATCAACACAGATCTCGGCATCAGGCTGGGGGTTATTCCAGGCAACCGTACCGCGGTGGCTGCGAAGCTCTGCCGTGAGATTTGACCAACCTCGCATGGCGGATGAGGCCAGCAGCCCGGCGACGCCGTATTTATTGGAGCTGCGTTCGCCTGACGGCGTCGGCCGAGATGTCAATTCCTGATTTCGGCCAAATAAATTCACGCGGGCGTGACCTTTGGACAGGCTGCGGGCTCGACCGCGTCAATGTGGTCGGACTCGTGGCTGACCGCAACTCTCGCCTCCGCCCTATCACGCATCTGCGATCAGGCAGTGTAGCCGCTCACTTCCGTTATCGGCCCCCAACCGACGTTGCCACGCTGCTGTCGACCGCCGGCTTTTGACCCACCACGGACATGGCCTCCGTCATAGGGGCAATATTTCCGTTTCGGTGCTGCGGCCCCCCGCCGGGTTCTCGTTCGTCAACCAGCCCGCCTCCCGCACGACGGCGACGGCTGACCGGGCGACGGGGGCCGTGATCCCATTGACGAGCTGCAGTCGCAGATTGCGGCCCTCGGTAACGGCCCGCACAACCGCCTTCCTCGAGACCCACCAGGAGCGATGTACCTGCAGGCCATTGGCATTTTCGAGCGCCATCATCGCCTGGTTGAGCGTTGCCAGTACAAGGCGAGAGTTGCCGGCGGTGTGGACGCGCACATAGTGGTCCTCCATCTGCAGGCAAAGCACCGCGGAAGGTGGCGCACCGAGTAGCCCGAAAGCGGTTGGCGGCGCTTCGCCGGCTTCCTTGGCCTGTTGCCGGCGATGTAACCGGGCCTGCATGAGAAGGGTGAAACCCAGCACAATCGGCAAGGCGGTGATCAGCCCCTGCAAGTACCAATCGAGTGGTCGCAGGATTTTCAGGAAAGGCCACATCGATACGGCGATCGACACGACCCAGATCTGGAATGGCGCGTTCAGGATGACGACGCCGAGGAAGATCGACATCCAGGTCATCGCCGGGTTCAGGCCGAGCCGCAGCACCACCCGGATGAGCGATCCGAAAAGGAGGATTCCGGGTAAGAAGCAGGCGAGTTGAAACACTACGCGCTGCCAGGTCGGTCCGTTCAGATAGCTACCAAACGGCCCGATCAGGCCGAAAAAGATGGCGCAGACGCTCGCGATCGCGAGGTCAACGGCCCAATCCCGCAGAAAGTCACTCCGGCGCGCTTCACTCATAAGGCCACTATAGTGGCGGTTTGCCCGCCGGCGAACCCATTCGCCCGTTGGCGAACAATTGCTGGCGCAGGCCTGTGCCGTTTGCTGGATCCTTGGCAACCCACTCGCCGAGAGGTTCCCATGCGCTACACGATTGCATATTTTTTCGCCGTACTCATCGCCGTCACCGCCGGCCAGGCCGACGCCGCGGTCGGGTTCCGGCATTTCAGCATCGACGATCCGCAAGGCCGACCTATCGAGGTGGGCGTCTGGTATCCGACCACGATGACCCCGAAGCTGGAGGCGATCGAGACCGATCAACAGATGGTCGCCCGCGACGCGCCGGTTGAGGGCACCGGTCTTCCGCTGGTGGTCATATCGCACGGTCACGGAGGTTCCTATGCCGGGCACCTCGACACCGCCACGGCCCTGGCCAATGCAGGGTTCGTCGTCGCCGCTCTTACGCACAATGGCGATAGCTGGCGCGACCAAAGCCGCCCTACCGCAATCTGGGAACGGCCACGGCAATTGAAGCTGCTCACGGATTACATGCTGGGCGCGTGGAGCGACCACGGGCGCCTCGATGCCAATCGCGTTGGCGCGTTCGGCTTCTCGGCTGGCGGCTTGACGGTGCTAGCGGCCGCCGGCGGCGAACCGGACCTTCGGACCCTTCCGAGTCACTGCAAGGCGCATCCCGCCTTCGAAGACTGTCAGATCATGGAAGAGCACCCGTTGCTGCCGAATACCGATATCGTCTGGACCCACGATCCGCGAATCAAGGCGGTGGTCTCGGCCGCGCCCGCTCTCGGTTTTGCCTTCGGGACCAACGGTCTGGCGGCTGTCCTCCAGCCGGTACAGCTCTGGCGGGCCGAGGATGATCAAGTGCTCCCACACCCCTATTATGCGGAAGCCGTTCGGCTCGCTTTGCCGACGCCACCCGAGACGCAGGTCGTGGCTGACGCCGGGCACTACGATTTTCTAAAGCCGTGCTCTGCGGACCTTGCAACCCGCATGCCGGCAATCTGCACAAGCAAGCCGGGCTTCGACCGCGCTGCGTTTCATGAGCGCTTCGATCACGACATCGTCGCCTTCTTCAAGCGGACGCTGCCGTAGCAGGTTTTAAAGTGGGATGTCCGTTCTTGGCCGTTAGTTGACATTCCCGCGCTCAGAGCGAACGTCCCCTCGTGACCCGAAGCGGACATTACGGATATTGGTGGCAGTGGAGATCGACGTGACTCAATGCTCACCTCCTGAGTTGCAAGCGGAACGACGCAAAGCATGAAGAGCGGCACAGAGTCGCTGCACCCATGTGCCCCGTGCTTCATCCGAACAACAGGAGAATTGCATTTTTCACAGCGCATTCGGTCAGGACAGCTGACGGTGCGCGCTACCCGGGCATGACGCTGACGTTCGCCGCGTTCCATGCTATCATACTAATATTCCAGGTCGTTCGGTCGAGCCTTGTATTGAGGTCACAACCGATGATTGGAGCCACCATCCCCACATACTTCGTCGGTCCAAGGCGAAGCATCAAGAAAGCACGATCACGTTGACGCTCGGCGCCGGCGCGTAACTCGATTTGACAGGAGAAAGCATACGCAGGTCGATTTCACCTCGCGGCAGTTCACGGCGGAGACCTGAACCGCCGCTTGATCTAAGGAGGCACTCATGAACTTCATCAACGTGCGCATGGTCCCCACAGTCACCGCAGCGATGAGACTCACCAAAGCAACGGCTTTTGCTGCAGCGCTCGTGTCCTTTGCCCCCGCGGCTGTCGCGGGAGAGCCGATTGAAAAGAAGGGGACTACTCCTTATGTGACGCACTTTATTTTTCGACCCTTGATGAGCATTGACACCGCCGAACTCGGCAAGGCCACTACGCTGGAAGCGGTCGGGACCACTCAAAACATGAAGGGAGAGAAGATGCTGGACAAGATGTCAGCACGCTGCGTGGCGCTGAACGTCGCGTCCGGAGACAAGAAATACATTGACGGCGCGTGCGTGCTCGCCGACAGCGACGGCGATAAGATTTTCTCGACCTTCGATACTCGAGACCTCGACAAGACCCAGCCGAAGATGGATTGTGGAACGCATATCATCACCGGCGGCACCGGTAAGTATAAGGGCATCACCGGAAGCGAACCATTTGCGTGCATAGCTATGCCTGCGCTGGCTGGCTCCGGCGATTATTTTGCGATGGACATCCCGCACAACACGTCCTGGGAAATCAAATGATCCTCAACCCGATGTCGCCGTAAAGACGGTTGTTGAGGCGGCCATCAATCGCTGAACGAGAGCCTAGCCCACCACAGCTGGGCTCTTCTTCTGTTCGTAATCTGGGTTAGATGGTCCGCTTGGCCCCAAGCGGTCGACCCGGCATGTCCGCTAGATGTCCGCTCCTTGGGGGTGAAGCAGACTTGATATGCTCAGCCCGAGTTCTTCCGGGTGTGACCCGCTGCGGACATTGACCGACTCATAAGACAACATTGCTGTCACACCAAATCTCGTTTTTTCTAAATACCTTTCCAGCAATGTTTGAGGTAAGCCGGGTTAACATGTTCGGCTGGATAGAGAGCTCGAAGGCGTAGCTTGCAGGAGGTTTCCATGGCCAACTTGATAATCAGGATTGTGACGCTGGCAACGTGTTCGATTGCGCTGATCGCTGCGTTCTCGGTCACTCCGGCTGTAGCGGCCCCGGGCACTGAGCCAGGTGGCAGTGAGGCAGACTATGGCGGGATGGGGCAACGCTCCGCTTATCCGCCTTCGTCATACCCGAAGCGGTCGGGCGCCAAGGCCACTCACGCGCCCAAGGCCAAAAAAGCCAAGCAGTCCCTGTTCGACGCCCCCGCCTTTGCTCATGGGTATCGCGCAGCCTATTCGGCGATCTACGACCGCACTGACTATGCCTCTGCGATTGAGCAATTGAAAACGCTCGGCCACGACGACCATCCAAACGTCGCCAACCTCATCGGCTACTCCTACCGCAAGCTCGGTGACTACGAGCAGTCGCAGGTCTGGTACGAGCGCGCGCTCAAGGCCGATCCGAACCACGTGCTGACGTGGCAGTATTATGGACTGTGGCAGCTCGAGCGGGGCAACCGCGAGCAAGCGCTCTATCACCTCGGCCGGATTGCATCCATTTGCGGGACTGGCTGCGAGGAGTACCGGTCGTTGGCCGCCGCGCTAGAGAAGCCGCCCACTAGCCTAGTTTATTAGAGACGCTTTGCAACGGCGGTCAGAGCTCGGCGCTAACGCGACGGGTGAGGCTATGTCTGTTCATGGCGCGAAGGCGAAGATCGTTGAAACCCGCGTCGGGTCGGCTGTTTAGGGCGGACCGGACTTCGGCGGCGCGGCCCTCGACCAGCGCTTTAACCTCGTGGCAAATCTGCGTGTGGACGTGCCGACGGCGAACCGCAGCCCCGAAGCCATGCGGGCGCCTATCAAGGACCAGACTTACTTGCTGGCATCGCGTCGGCATCTTCCCCGCCGCGCATCAAGGTAGCTTGTACGCGTAAGCGTACTGCAGCAGGATCCCGGGCGCAAAACCCTTACTAAGGAGTCTTTCTGCCAAGCAAAGGATCTGAATGATGATCGAAATCAACGGAATGGCCCACGCCATCCTGACGGTCTCCAATTTTTCAGCTGCGCGCAACTTTTACGGCAAGCTTCTACCTGCCATGGGGATGACTCCGGTCTGCGACACTGAGAAATTTTTCTATTGCGTCGGCGGTCGAACCGCCATCGGTATTGAACCTTGTGCTCCGGAGCACGCAAGCGAACGCTTCGTCCAGGCCAGGGTCGGGTTGCATCATCTATGTTTACGCGCCCGCACCCGAGAAGACGTAGATCGCTGCGCTGCTTTGCTCCTCGAGGTCGGCGCCACCATTGTTCGCGGCCCCCTGGAAGGTGCCTGGGCCCCAGGCTACTATTACGTTCTGTTCGAAGATCCGGACGGCATTCGACTTGAGGTTAACTACGTTCCCGGCGCCGGCGTCTTTGCTGCTGGTGCGGCCTTCAACCCAGACGATGGGTACGCCTGACGCGCTTCGAGCGGGCTCGTACACATCTCGATCGGTTCAAGCTTTCCATTTCAGCGGGCTGTAGGCGCCAAGTGTCTGCTTCTGACCCATCTCGGAAGTGCTGCAAGGGGGCGGACAACGGAGCCTTTTCCCTCAATGTCAATACGAGGCGGAAAATGCTTCCGACTTGGCGACAGAGACAAGGCGTTTCCCATCGCTCGGATCGCGTGACAAGCCGGAGCAGAACGCTGATGGTACGACCGACCTCTACATCGATCCGAAGCCTCCCGCCGGAAAAGAGGCCAACTGGCTGGCAACGGCACCGAGGCGAGGCTTCTTCGCCATCCTGCGCCTGTACGGACCGGAGGAAGCGGCTGTCAACTATAGCTAGAAGCCCGGCGATATCCAGCGAATGAACTGATGCGGTAAGGCCGGCATCTCGGTCAAAGGCTGTTCGCGGGTCGGGGGGCAACCAAAGCTTCCGCTTCTGGGCCGTTTGAGACCTCGCGAGGGGTACTAAAGATGTCCGCTCACTGGGGCTGACCGGAAGTCGTCTCGGTAGAACCAAACCGACGCGATTGACCCGAAGCAGACCAAGGCTTGGGGAATGGTCACGACAGCCGAGCCGTGCGAGCTGGACCAGGGCACGGACGCAGAGCTTAACGCCCGTCGTGGCTAGCGCTTAGCCAGTGTTCCTGACCGCCTCAGCGAGAATGGCATACAGCTGCTGCTTGCTGAATTCCTTGGGCTGCTGCCTCTCTGCGCTGCTCCGCGACACTTTCTTTTCTACTCGACGTACCAGAGCGGCCGACGACGCCGGCCTTGGCTTCGGGGGCGGCCTTATCTTGGGTCTTGCTGTTGGCGGCTTGTGGCCACGCTTCAAGCCTGAACGGGTTAGCATCCCGCAGACCGCGTTACGGCTACACCCGAGACGGCGCGCAATCTGTGCCGCGCTCTGTCCTGCGGCCCAGAGCCTTTTGAGCAGCGCTACGTCTTTCGCATCCCAGCCCATGAGGCATTATAGCGCGAACTGACCGACACTGGCTAGTCCAGGCCGCTCGTGGGAATCCCTTCTATGGATTCACGACTTGGCTCTACAACCTCGGTGATCTCTCCGCCCAAGTTTTGGTGGCTTGGCAGATTTCCATCGCCCGGGCGTAGGCGGGGCGTGTCGTCGTGCGGGCGAGATAGGCACGCTCGACTGAACCCGGAGTATAGTTGCCGGTTCGCAGACCAAGCAGGAGAGCGTAGCTCACTGAAATGTCAGCAGCGGTGAACCGGTCTCCGGCGAGAAATGGACGACTTGCGAGATGTTGGATGACCAATCCCAGCCGGCTATGAAAGGTCTCCAGTGCCCAGCATGTGACCCGGGCGTTTCGCTCCGCTGCGGGGGCGAATGCGCGACCGACGATGACGGCGTTCATTGGTCCAGCGAGCCCAGCCTCTCCCAAATGAAGAAATTGCAGATAGGCGGCGAAAGCCGGATCATCCGGGCCGACGGCGAGCGGGCTCGGGCCGTGGCGGGCGAGCAGGTATTCGAGGATCGCGATCGACTCGACCATGATCATCTCGCCGTCCTGCAGCGCCGGGATAAAGCCGGCGGGGTTGATCGCAAGAAAATCGGGATCATTCTCGACAGCGAACAGATCGACCGGGCGCAGCCGATAAGCCACCCCCAATTCCTCGAGCAGCCAAACGACACGGAACCCACGACCTTCGCCATAGACGGTGAGCATGATTGAGCGTCCTTAGGTTGGCTTAAGTGCTTTAATTCGCAGGAGCGAGATTGCCACACCTACTGCTATCGCTCTGACGCAATATGCTCAAGGCTTGTCGAATGCTCGGCGTCATGCAGCGCCGGTCCTCCCTACTTTATGGGTTCACGGCCTAGTCTTCATCCGGCTCGCGTACGACTGCCGGTTCGTCGGCTTCATCCTCCTCTTCGTCGTCCTCGTCGTCCTCCTCGTCGTCATCAGGATCTCGAGGCGGCATCGCGGTGCCCATAGCTACGAGCGGCGTCCAGCAGGTCGCCGTGATGAAAAATGCTTCGAAATCGTGCTGCCTCATGTTGTTGTTACTCCTCGAAAAGCATGCGCCGTCGAACATGCCTGACGGACGACCTCCGGATGTCCAGGCCGCGATCGCTCCTACGCGACGGCGATCGGGTCGACAGCAGCGCCAGGGGGCGCCCCCCCACACAACTGGCGGCGTTTACGAATACTTTATGCCCGAGGACGCATCAGGTTCTATATTGACCAACACTTCGCCGGCAGTGATTTCGGGATCCCCGAGATCGAGGTCATGCAGACTTGCCTGAATAAACTCCATTATCATGGCGTTCGCCGCGTTGGCGCTTTCGCGGTCCTCGAATATCATCACGGCGACACCGACGCCGTCGCCCCCATCCAGCACGTAGTACGATCTGAATCCGTGCGATTGCTTCAGGATCTGACCGACGCCGCTCTTGGCGCGGCGAGCGGCGTCCGCAACCGAACGAATCTTGGTGTACTTGCGAATGACGATGTACATGAGGTCACCACGCGTTGCAGTTCCCGTCCCACGCATCAAAGCATACCGGCCCCCAGTTGGACCAGGGCACTGCTTCCCGGATGGCCGCGCGCCTTTCTCCAGTGAGCCAACCTCGCCCCGCAAGCGGGGGCGAGGTGCCGAGGCTCAGGACCCCTCGAACTTGAACGAGACGTTGAGCTTGGCGCGATAGGCCTCTACGTTTCCCTTCTCATCCAGTTGGATATCGAGCTTGACGACCTCTGCAATGCGAAGATCCCGGAGAGATTTTGCGGCTTGCTGGACCGCATTGGCGGCCGCCTTCTCCCATGAGTCGCCGCTGGTACCGATCAGTTCAATGACCTTGTAGACGCTATCAGGCATGTCGTCCTCCTGTTCGGTCTGAAGCAGGAAGCAGGTGCTCCCTGCCGCCGTGAAATCTAGCATCAGGATGTCGGCGCTGATACGACGCGATACGGCGGGGATGGCGGCTTTTGGCCCGAAGCCGCAGTGCGATCAGGTCGTCGTCAGGCGGCTCTCTGAGGCCTAGACCTGACCACCCGCGTCAGCATCGGGAAATGCTTGTTGCCGCCTGCGAAGGGCGGGAACTGGACGAAGTCCGCGCGCATCCGCTGGATCACGTCGGAGCCGAGCGCGTGCGCGAGGGCTTGCGGGCTGTCGAACACCAGCTTGTTGCGCTGCATGTGTTCGACGCGCTGCGACGGCAGCCGGTCGACCCAATCGATGCGGGTGTAGATCTCGATCTGGCGAACATCAGGGAAGGTTCGCATGATCGATGGATGTTGCTCGAGATAATGCAGGTTCCAGGCGTTCATGTCCTCCGCCGGTCCGGGATAGTGCACGAGGTAGCTGCACGGAGTGGTCGTGCCTGCCGGATGTTCGGCGACGTCGACGGGAAACGCGCGTGTCAGCATGACCTGGTGCGTGACGTCCAAGCCGGTGAGGCTCGCTAGTCCGGCCCCCGTCGCGAGACCGGCAAGGATGCCGCCGCGGTCCATCGCCGCCTCGCAGGCGAGCAGGTCCGGAAACCGTAGTTGAAGCGCAAACACCGGGCCGGATCCATCGGCCTTGTAGGGATGATCGACCGACTGTTCGAGCGGCGTGAACAGCAGGCTCTCGGTCATATCAGGGATCGATCCGACCAGCTCCGCTACGGCGTCAACCTCATCAGGATGAATTCGCCGTTCGCCTGCCGGATCGGAGAATGTCATGAAGAGCGAGATCATACGGGTGCTGCCTCGGTGCCCTCGCCCACGCTCATATGGGCCATCAGCGCGGCGCGAATGTCATCCGGCCACGGGATCGCATGATGATCCACCAGTGACGTCGCGGCCAGGATCTGCCGCGCGCGCCAGCGCATGCCGTTCGCGCCCGAGACGACATGCTCCAGATGGAGCGACGATCCGCCGACCCGGCTGATATGCAAGTTGAACGTCAGGTGATCGCCGAACATCGACGGCCGGGAAAAGTCGCAGGTCAGGTGCACCGTGGGCGTCCCGATCTTCCGGACCGTGATCAGCTCCGGCCACGGAAAGCCGATCCTCGCCCAGAAGTCTTCGACGACGCCGTTGAGGATGTTCAGGTAGGACGGGAAGTACGCGATCCCCGAGGGATCGCAGTCTCCGAACCTGAGCTCGCGGTCGAACGAGAACGACGTCATCAGATCGCAACGACCGGATGCCGGATGATGCCGACGCCATCGATCCCGGCTTCGACCACGTCGCCCGGCCACAACCATTCCTGGGGAGTCCTGCCGGCGCCGACGCCCTCCGGCGTTCCGGTCGCGATGATGTCGCCCGGCTCCAGCGTCATGCCCGATGAAATGTCCGATATCAGGACCGGAATGTCGAAGATCATGTATTTGGTGTTGGAGTCCTGCTTCATGACCCCGTTCTTGGTCAGCCACAGCCGCAGGTCATGCGGGTCGGGGATCTCGTCCGCGGTCACGATGCAGGGGCCGAACGGCGCATAGGTGTCCATGCCCTTGGAGAAGATCCACTGGCCGGCGCGGCGATTGTCGCGCGCGGAGATGTCGATCATCACCGAATAGCCGAAGACGTGGTCCATCGCCTTGTCGGTCGCGATGCGGGTTGCGGTCTTGCCGATGATGACGGCGAGTTCGACTTCCCAGTCGAGCTGCTGCGTCATCTTCGCATTGTGCTGGATCGCGCCGCCGGGGCCGATCACCGACGTCGGCGGCTTGGAGAACACGACCGGCTGCTTCGGCAGATCCCTGTCCGTGTCCAGGCTCTTGGCGGACTCCGCCACATGCGCGCGGTAGTTCAGGCCGATACCAAAAATGTTCTTGCGGGGCCGCGGGATCGGCGCCTGCAGCTTCACGTCTTCGACCGGAACGGCGGAGGCGGCGGGCAAGCGTCCTTTGGCATCGTCCAGGCGCTCCTTCAGCGCCGGCAGCAATGTCACGCTGTTGTCGATGAACGACAGCATATCGCTCGGCCATGCAAAGCTATGCGACGCACCGAGGTGCTCGACGTCCACGACCAATCCGTCAACGAGGACCCCGAGGCGGGCACCGCTGGAGCCCAAGGTGTAGGTAACAAGGCGCATGAAGCTCTATCCGGCTCTTTCGGTTGAATTCTGCGGGGGACGTCAGGCGGCGACTGGCTGGTGGCCGGCGTTGTCGCCATAGGCCTCTTCCCGGTAGAAGCCGAGACTCTCGATGACGGGCAGGTCGTTGAAGCAGAACAGGCAGGCGTCCTCGCTGCCCGAGGCATTGCCGTGCTCATGCCAGGCCCAGGAGGGAACGCAGAAGATGTCGCGTTCCTGCCACTCGAAGCGCCTGCCGGCGATGATCGAATAGCCGCGGCCCTTGGCGACCTGGTAGATGAAGCTGCCGGTATGCCGGTGCGACTTCGTCTTCTCGCCCGGCCGCAGCAGCTGCATGCTCGCGCCGATCGTCTGCATCACGTGCCCGCCGGTGATCGGATTGACGTAGTTCATGAGGATGCCGTCATAGGGCGAACCGTCGGTCGCGGCGGCGTATTTGCGCAAGGACTCGTAGGTCGGCTCCCATTCGTATTTGAACATGGGGGAATAGCCCTTCGACCATTTCGAGTCCGCCGGCCGAAGCCCGGGATTGCCCCAGGTCTTGGTCATGTCGTCCACGGGATAGCCGGAGTCCTCCTGTTGCACCTTGGGATGGACCGCGAAAAAGTTCGCCTCCAGCGCGTTGACCAGCGGGATATCCAGGCCGTCCTGCCAGATGCAGACCGAGCCGTTGGCTTCGACGCCATGCTCGTGCCAGGTGCCGTTCGGCGTGAGCACGAAATCCCGCGCCCCGAGCGTCATCTTGTGCCCATCGACGATGGTGTAGGCGCCCGCCCCTTCCATGATGAAGCGCAGGGCTGAAGCCGAGTGCGCGTGTGCGGTTGCGACTTCGCCGGGATGCATCACCTGCAATCCCGAATAAAGCCAGCCGACCGCGGCCGACACGTCGCGGCGGCCGGGATTGTTGAGATAGATCACCCGCCGCCCCGCCTTTTCCGGCGAGACCAGCTCGACCGAGCGCAGCACGTGCTCGCGCAGATCGTTGTAGCGCCAGAGCACGGGAACGGACGCCGATTGCGGCGCCCACGGCTCGATCTTGTTGGCGACCGTCCACAGCGCGCCGGCTTCGTACTTTTCGAGGTCCTTGTAGTAGGCCTTGAGCTCGGGGGTATCTTCGACATTGGCCCGGCCGACGACGTTCTCGCGCATCCTATCCTCCAAGTCCTGTCTCGTGGCGCCGCTTTATCGACGCGCCTAACCATTATTCCGATCTCAGCGGGATCGGCGTGAAGCCGTGCCCCGCGTCATCGCCCTCACTGTCTGCGAGGCCGAGCGGTGCCAGCGGACGACGGTTGACCCGTAAATCGAAAATGTCGAACCGGTTGTAGTGCCCGACGATGTCATGCATCTGCTTCGGCTGGATGCAGCGGTCGAGATCGATGTCGGCGTAGACGATGCCTTCGTCGTCGATCAGGGGATCGCCGACCACGCGGCCGTCAGGTCCGATGATGCCGGAGAACGCGCTCGATTTGCGCTGCAGGCGCGCACGCGCGTCGGGGACGACGGTTTCCATCGCCGTGATGATCTCCTCCGACACGGTCGAGCAGGAGACGATCGTAAAAATCTTGCCCTCAAAGGAATGGGCGATCGCGCGCAACTTGATCGCCTCCGCCATGTCGTAGTCGGGGGGCGCGACCGGAAGCGAGATGTAGCTGGCGACATGCACGAGCTCACCCTGACCCAACAGCGCAAAGCGCGCGAGCGTGTTGGTGTTCTCGCCGCAGGCAAGCCCGCCGAGACGCCCGATCTCGGTATCATAAACGCGCAGGCTCGATCCGTCACCGCCGGTCCAGGTCAGCTTCTCCGCCCAGGTCGGCACCAGCTTGCGGTGCTTGCCCAGCACCGCGCCGTCCGGCCCGATGAAAACCAGGGTATTGTAGATCGCGCCCAGCGACACCGGGCTGCGCTCGTTCACGCCGAGCACGACGTAGCATCCGGTATCGCGCGCGGCCTTCCTGACGACATCGACCTCCGGACCCGGCACCAGCACCGATGCCTTGGCGAGCTTCTCGAACCATGCGCTGCCCGTGACGGGATCGGTGATCCAGTTCCAGTAGGGATAGCCGGGAACGAACACTTCGGGGAACGCGACGAGCTTCGCGCCATTGGCTGCGGCTTCACGCACCAGTGAAGCCGCCTTGTCGGCTGTCGCGCCCGGGTTGAGATAGACAGGTGAAGCCTGGACGGCGGCAGCTCTAAAGCGAGGCAGCTTCAGCATTGGCCCTACCCTGCCGCTGGCTCATGATCGCCTTGCCGGAGCAGAGGTCGGCAAGCGTGATAGCATGGCGCGGCGTTGACTTACTTCACATGTAAACGTATGCTATCGCATATTTCTGGAGGGTGCAATGGCTGAACGGTCTTTTGCTCGCGAAGTCGAGGATCTCCGGCTCGGCGACGGCGATACGTTCCGCGGCGAAGGCATCCTCGCCATCACCAAGGCGCTGCTGCAATCCGGCGTCGCCTATGTCGGCGGCTACCAGGGCTCTCCGATCTCGCACCTGATGGACGTGCTCGCCGACGCCAAGGACGTGCTCGACGATCTCGGCGTCGTGTTCCAGAGCTCCGCCAACGAAGCGGCTGCGGCGGCGATGCTGTCGGCCTCGGTGATGTATCCCCTGCGCGGCGCGGTGGCGTGGAAGTCGACGGTCGGCACCAACGTCGCCTCCGACGCGCTCGCCAATCTCGCCTCGGGCGGCGTCACCGGCGGCACCATGATCATCGTCGGCGAGGACTATGGCGAAGGCTCCTCCATCATGCAGGAGCGGACCCACGCCTTCGCGATGAAATCGCAGATGTGGCTGCTCGATCCCCGCCCCGATCATGAATGCATCGTCAATCTGATCGAGAAGGGTTTTGAGCTCTCCGAATTCTCGAACACGCCCGTGATGCTCGAGGTTCGCGTCCGCGCCTGTCACATGCACGGCAGCTTCGCCTGCAAGGACAACGTCAAGCCGGCGCACACCATCAAGGACGCGCTCAACAGCCCCAGGCGCGACGTCAACCGCATCGTGCTGCCGCCGGCGGCCTATGAGCACGAGCAGGAGAAGATCAAGACGCGGATGCCCGCCGCGATCGGCTTCATCCGGGACAACAAGCTGAATGAATGGATGGGGCCGAAGCAGGGCAAGGTCGGCATCATCATGCAAGGCGGCATGTACAACAACGTGATCCGCGCGCTGCAATATCTCGGGCTGTCGGATGCCTATGGCAACACCCAGGTTCCGCTCTACGTCATGAACGTCACCTACCCCGTGATCGACACCGAGGTCGCGGGGTTCTGCGTCGACAAGGACGCCGTCCTGATCGTCGAGGAAGGCCAGCCGGAATATCTGGAGCAGGCGATCAACACCGTGCTCCGCCGAAGGGACATCCAGGCGCGCATCCACGGCAAGGACGTGCTGCCGATGGGTGGCGACTACACCGCGCAGGTCCTGCTCGGCGGCGTCAGGGACTTCCTGGAGAAGACCCAGCCGCGGCTGCTCGGCAACCGGCCACCGGCGCCGGACGCCGTTCCCGTGCTCAATCACCCCGCGGTCGAGAGGCTGAAGCAGGTCGTGCCGGCGCGCCCGCCCGGGCTCTGCACCGGCTGCCCGGAGCGGCCGATCTTCGCCGCCATGAAGCTCGTCGAGGAAGAGCTCGGCCAGCATCATGTCTCGGCCGACATCGGCTGCCATCTGTTCTCGATCCTGCCGCCCTTCAATATCGGCGCGACCACCATGGGCTTCGGCCTTGGCCCGGCCTCGACCTCGGCCTTCAACGTCAAGGCAGACAAGCGCTCGATCGCGGTGATGGGCGACGGCGGCTTCTGGCACAACGGACTGACCAGCGGCATCGGCAATGCCGTGTTCAACAAGCACGACGGCGTGTTCGTCATCGTCGACAACTATTGCACCTCGGCGACCGGCGGTCAGGACATCCTGTCCTCGCGCGCGATCAACAAGCGGCGCGACACCAACAATTCGATCGTCAAGGCCGTGAAGGGCATCGGCGGCCAGTGGGTTCGCCAGCTCGACCGCACCTATGATGTCGGCAAGATGCGCGACACGCTGAAGGAAGCCCTGACGACCAAGGAGGAAGGCCCCAAGGTCATCGTCGCCTCCTCCGAATGCATGCTGAACAAGCAGCGCCGCGTGAAGCCGCAGATCAACAAGGCGATCAAGGACGGAGTGCGCATCGTCAAGGAGCGCTTCGGTGTCGACGAGGACGTCTGCACGGGCGACCATGCCTGCATCCGGCTCTCGGGCTGCCCGTCGCTTTCGGTGAAGCAGCTGGACGATCCCTTGCGCGACGATCCCGTTGCGGCGATCGACAATTCCTGCGTCGGCTGCGGCAATTGCGGCGAGGTCTCCGAGGCCGCCGTGCTCTGCCCCTCGTTCTATCGCGCGGACGTCATTCACAATCCGACCGGCTGGGACAGGTTCAAATCCAGGGTCGCGATGGCCGTGATCGGCTGGTTGCAACGGCGGCGTGATCGCCGGCGTCCGGCACTCGAGGCGTTGGCATGAGAGACGAGACGGTCCGGCTGGCCCTCCCTGCCGCCGGCGAGGCAACCGAGCGGCCGATCTCCATCGCGATCGTCGCGATGGGTGGCCAGGGTGGCGGCGTGCTGACCGACTGGATCGTTCAGTTGGCCGAGAACCACGGCTGGGTCGCGCAATCGACCTCGGTGCCCGGCGTCGCCCAGCGCACCGGCGCCACGATCTACTATATCGAGGCGATGCCGCCGCTCGACGGCCGCAAGCCGATCCTGTCGCTGATGCCGACGCCCGGCGACGTCGACGTGGTGATGGCGGCGGAATTCATGGAGGCCGGCCGGTCGATCCTGCGCGGCCTCGTGACGCCGGATCGCACCACGTTGATCGCATCCAACCACCGGTCGTTTGCGATCGGCGAGAAGATCGCACCGGGCAATGGCATCGCCGACGGCGGCGCCGTCACCGGCGCCATCGGGGTTGCCGCCAAGTCCGAGATCATCTTCGATCTGAATGCGCTGGCGATCGCGCATGGCAGTGTCATCTCGGCCGCGATGTTCGGCGCGCTCGCGGCGGCCGCTGTGCTGCCGTTCAGCCGCGACAGCTATCTCGACGTGATCCGCGCAGGTGGGAAAGGCGCCAAGGCCAGCGTGGAGACCTTTGAAGCCGCGTTTGACCGGGTCAAGACCGGTTCACCCGAGGTCGCAGCACCGGCGCCATCAAAGCAGGCCGGTCACGTCCCCTCTCCCGCGACGCCCGATCCAGATCTTGCCGGGCTCATCGCCAGACTGAAGCAGGAGTTGCCCGAGCCTGCGCTCACCATGGCCCGCGCGGGCTTGAGGAAGGTCGTCGGCTTCCAGGACGTCGCCTATGGCGCCGAATATCTCGACATTCTCAAGACGCTGCACACGGCCGATCGAAGCGCCGGCGGTGGTGCGCGCGCCTATGCCTTCACGGAGGTGGCGGCGAAGTATCTCGCCAACGCCATGACCTATGACGACGTCATCCGCGTGGCCGACCTGAAGACACGCGCCGGTCGCCGCGCGCGCATCGAGAGCGAGCTCGAGATGTCGCAGGGACAGGTGCTCCAGACCACCGAGTTCATGCATCCGCGCGTGGAGGAGGTCATGGGCGTGCTGCCTGTGGGCTTTGCTCGCTGGCTCAGCGCGCGGCCGCGCCTCCTCGGCTGGCTCGATCGCCGCGTCAACCGGGGACGCCGGGTGCGGACCTACTCGCTGCCCTGGTTCCTGACTCTCTACGTCGTGGCCGGATTGCGCGGCCTGCGACGCCGCTCCCTGCGTCACGCCGTCGAGACCGCGCATCGGGACGGATGGCTCAAGGCCGCAACCGACGCGGTCGCCACCAACTACCAGCTCGGTGTCGAGATCCTGCAATGCCGACGCCTCGTGAAGGGCTATTCCGATACCCACAGCCGGGGACTGTCCAAATTCGACAGGACGCTGGCCGCGATCAAGCTGGTCGAACGACGCGAGGATGCCGCCGATTGGGCGCGCCGCCTGCGCGAGGCCGCGCTGAAGGACAGCGCCGGGAAGGAGCTCGACGGCGTGATCCAGACCATCAAGACCTTTGCATGATTCCATCGGAGGGGACGCCGGAGTGGATTGCCGTTCGCCCCCCAAGACGTCAGGATCAGGCGACTTGACTACGATTCTCAAATTGTTAATCGGAGCGAAAGACCCGCGATAATCCCTCCAATCGACGAGACATCTTGTACTCGATGGTCATGCAATGTCGGCAGCACTCAAAGAGAACATTGTTCCCGTCCCTGGGCAGATCGAAACCCGGCTCTGGCTCCAATTGCTGTCGCTGCATGGCGAGCTGTTCGCGTCGCTGAATTCGATGCTGAACTCCGAGTTCGGCCTGTCGCTCGCAAAATTCGACGTGCTGGCCCAGCTCGATCGCTATCGGGATGGCCTTGCGCTCGGGCAGTTGTCGCAAAATCTGAAAGTCACCGGCGGCAATGTCTCGGGGCTGGTGCAGCGTCTTCTCGCCGACGACCTCATCAGCAAGGAGATGTCGAGCGAGGACCGGCGGTCCTTCATCGTGCGCCTGACGCCGAAGGGCGAAGCGCTGTTCAGGAAGGCGGCCGACGTCCACAAGAAGCATCTCGGCAAACGGCTCGAGAACGTTTCGGCCCGGGAGCTGGACGGTGCGCTGTCCGTACTGAAATCCCTTTCTTCAAAACTTCATACCGAGAGCAAGAAGCAAAGTCGCAAGAGATAATGGCCAGAGAATCCAAGAGCAGATGGAAGTCGGGTCCGCCGAGGACGAGGGACCAGCTGCAAACCTACATCCCGTATCTGTTCAACCGGCTCGCCAATCGCTGGAATCTCGATCAGAACCGCGACCTGAGCGACCACGGCATCAACAATGTCGTGTTCCGGACGCTGTCGGTCCTGTTCATCTACAAGACCCTGACGGTCAACGAGGTCGCCGTTCTCGCGGTTACCGAGCAGTCGACGGCGAGTCGCATGGTCGAGTCCATGGTGTCATCGGGCCTCGTCAAGCGCGAGATCGCGGAGGAAGACCAGCGCCGCCGCGTCGTGGGTCTGACCCCGGACGGCGAGGCGCTGCTGCGCAAGATCTGGCCGATCATGGCGAGCAACTACGACAAGCTGATCGAAGGCATCGAGCCCGACGACATCGAGGTCTGCGCGCGCGTGCTGGCCAGGATGGTCGAGAACATCCGCCAGAACCAGATCTAGGTGGCGGGCGTTACGGACCGAGCCCGACGAGGCTGGTGCCGCCGCAGACATAGAGAACCTGGCCGGTGACGAAGTCCGATCGCTCATCGAGGAAGAAACTGATGGCGTGCGCGACATCCTCGCGCGAGCCGAGCCGTCCGACCGGAACGTTGCGCGCCATCCGCTCCTGCTGCTCGGAGCCTTTGGGAATGATGCCCCAGAAATTGTCGGTCAGGATCGGCCCTGGCGCGACGACGTTCACGGTGATGCCGCTCGCGGCGAGCTCCAGCGCCCAGGTCCGCGCCATGCCGTGCACGCCGGCCTTGGTCGCGGAATAGGCCGACCGCGTCGCCGCGCCCATCGCGGCCCGCGAGCTGACGAACACGATGCGGCCGAAGCGGCGCGCACGCATCCCCTCCAGCGCCGCCTGGGTCAGCAGCATCGGCGCGCCCAGGTGCAGCTGCGCCAGCATCAAGATGTCTTCCGGCTTCGCATCGGGCAGCAGGTTCGGCAGGATCACGCCGGCATTGTGCACGAGGCGATCGACGGCGTGATCACGGCAGATCTCCTGTGCGATCGCGCGCGTCTCCTCGATATCGGAGAGATCAGCGCGATAGGCCGCGAGCAGATCATGCGTCCAGTTCGGCTTCTCCAGCCCGACCGAGACCACGCGCTGCCCGCTCTCGACGAGCTTTTTCGCCAGCGCCTCGCCGATCCCCGAATTGCCGCCGGTGATGAGTGTGGTGCGGATCTCGCTCATGATCAAACCTGCCGCCGCTTGAGGTCGCGAAGGTCGAAGAACGCACCGTCGCGCATCAGCCTGGCGACGAAATCCTTCAGGCCGCCGCGCTGGATCTTCTCGGTCGCGGTCAGCGGCAGGCTGTCGACGAAACAGATCCAGCCCGGCGCCTTGTAATAGGCCATCTGCTCCAGGCTCCAGCGCACGATCTCCTCGGCGCGCGCGCGGTCAGCACCGGCCTCCTCGGCGATGATGACCGCCGCGACCTCGTCGCCGCGCACCTGATCGGGCGTCGCGGCCACCGCGGCCTGCCGGATTGCGGGATGGCGGTTGAGGACGGACTCGACCTCGACTGCGGCAATGTTCTCGCCGGAACGGCGGATCACGTTCTTCTTGCGGTCGACAAAATGGAGGTCGCCGTCCGCATCGCGCGACACGATATCGCCGGTGTGCAGCCAACCACCGGCCCACGCCTCGGCGGTGGCGGCCTCGTTCTTCAGGTACTCGCGGAAGAAACCGTAACGCGGGTCCGCACCTGCGCGCCGCACCAGGAGCTCGCCCGGCGTCCCGACCGGCGCGTCGTTGCCGCTATCGTCGACGATGCGAATCTCGACCTCGGCGGCCGGACGCCCGAAACAGCTCGTGCCGATCTTGCGCGGCTCGACATTGGCGGCGATCACGCCACCACTTCCCGTCTCGGTCATCGCCCAGGCCTCCAGCAGTGGAAAGCCGAAGCGCTCCTCGAACGGCGCATGCAGGAGCTTGTCGACGCCGGCGCCGAAGCCGAAGCGCACGGTGTGCGCCCGCTCCTGCTCAGATGGCGGCGCACTCATCAGCATCGAGGGCATGACGCCGAGATAATGCAGGCAGGTCGCGCGGCTGTCGCGGACGGACGCCCACCAGGTGCGCGGATGGAAACGATCGAGCATGGTGAGGCTGCCGCCGACCGACAGCATCGCCATCAGCGACACCGCCATCGCGTTCATGTGAAACAGCGGCAGCGGCGTGATCATCCGCTCACGGTCGGGCTTGAGATCGATCAGCCCGCCGACATCGCGATACCAGTTTCCGGAATGCAGGAAATAGGTGTTGGTGAGCACGCAGCCCTTGGGCTGTCCCATGGTCCCAGAGGTATAGAGCAGCGCGCATTCGCTCGCCTCGGTTCCGGCGGTCGAAGGCCGCGCACCTCCGAAGGGCACGGGAACGTCGTGCTGATCAGTCACGACCGGGATCGGCCGGCCGGCCTGGCGCGCCGCGGTCTCGACCTCGTCGCGCCGCTCGGCGAGGACGAACGCCGCATTCATCTCGGAATGCGCAATGATGTATTCGAGCTCGCTGATCCGCAAATCGGGATTGATCGGCACAACGGACACGCCGAGCCCGTTCAGTGCGAACCACAGCTCGATGAACACGGGCCGGTTCTGGAGCAGCAGCCCGACCCTGTGGCCCTCGCCATAGCCCCGGCTTGCAAACGCCGAACGCCAGCGCTCGACCCGATCGAGCATGGCGCGGTAGGAAATCTCGCCTGCCGCGATGCCATAGATATCGGCGGTTTCCGGCAGCACGTTGAGGAAGCCCGCCTCCTCCCGGCGAAGGGCGGTCTCACGAAAGCGGGCGTAGACTGTGGTCGCAGCGGTCAAGGCGTACTCACATGAAAAGCTGGATGTTGCCGAACGGCGCGTCGAAATTGACGAGATCGACCCGCTTGAGCTTGATCTTCAGGGCGTCGCCGACCTTTACGAATTCGTACGACGCCCACCCCGAATAGCGCTCCAGCAGATCACCGCGGGTCTCGGTGTAGATATAGGACGTCCGCGCCTTGTAGACGCCCGCAGCCGGGTCGCACGCCACGATCCGCGGTGCCTGGAGAAGATGATGGCAACGGCTCTTCGGCTTCTGGCTGAAGGTCCGCTCGCCGGCGAGCCGCTCGACCCGCACCTTCAGGAGCAGCAGATCCTCGTACATCAACGACGGCTGCAGCACCGGATCCTGCTGCTGCCATTCGAGCGGCATCCAGTAGCGCCCTTCGGGGTGAAACAGATCGAGCCAGGCCTGCCATTGCATCGTGTCGAGCAGCTCGGCTTCCAGATAGATGAAGTCCGTGATGGCCTTCTCGTCGATCATTCCGCGGCCTCGACACGCTTGTCCATGTCCATGGTCATGAATTTCGACCAGGCGTGGAACTGGTTTCGCATCTGTCGCTCGGACGTGCCGTTGATCACGGCCGTGACGTCCTGCTCTTCATGGCTCTCGTAGAGGCGCCGCAGATTGACCCATTGATTGCCGTTGGACTTCAGTCCTTCCTGCGCCCGTTCGTACATTTCGAGATCGTCGTGCCCGACGATCGAGGTCGGCGCGTTGATGAAGCGATTGTACATCAGCGCCCGCTCGTAGAGCTTGTCCGGCGCGCCGACCAGGCGATAGACCCAGCTCTCGACCAGCGTCCTGTCGACCGCGATCGGGATGAAATTGCGCAGGATCTGCACGGCGCCCTTGACCATGATGTTCGGGAAATACACCGTGTTGTGCCTGACCTCGCCGAGGATCTCGTGCGCCCGCTGCTCGCCATAGGCCGCGACCATCTGGCCGAGATAGCCTTCGATGTCCGAATAGTTGGAATGGATGGAGTTGGCGACGCCGGTATGGCCATGGCCGTTCGGCCAGATCCTGATGCCGCTCTGTTCGTAGAACTCGTACGGGCTCATGAAGGGACCGTAGAGCTGCACCGCCATCGGCGTCTCCGTGGAGGAGCCCTGCTCGCGCTTCCAGACCTTGACCGCGGTGCCGGCCGAGCTCTCATGCGCCACCATCGGATGGCAGGTGTCGGTCTGGTTCTCGACCAGCATCTTCCAATTGCAGGTGTGCATGTAGCGGATCGGCGTCGCCTGGACTGCGAGCTTCCCCTCCGGCGAGCGGTCGACCATGTTGTCGATGGTCGAAAGGCTCTCGCCGAAATAATCCTCGAAGGACACGCCGTCATCGCTCAGGCGGGCGAAGATGAAATCGCGATAGATCACGACGTTCCTGACCTTCGACAGTCCCTCATTCGCCTGCGTGTCGCCAAAGCCGGTGCCCTCGTAGCCCTTCTTCAGAGGGATCGCGAGCAGCGAGCCGTCGGTCTTGAACGACCAGGCGTGATAGGGGCAGCGGAAGAACTTTCCGGTGTTGCCGCAGGGCTCGGAGGCGATCTTCACGCCCTTGTGCGGACAGCGGTTGTAGAAGACGTGGATGGAGCCGTCGGTGTGGCGGCTCGCCAGCACCGGCTGACGGCCGATATTGGCGGTGATGAAATCGCCGGGTTTTCCCAACTGGCTCGCGTGCCCGACATAGATCCAGCTGTTCGGGAACAGGTGCTCCATCTCGAGCTCGAAGATCTCGGGGTCGACATAGACGTCGCGATGCACCTCGGCCTCGCGCACCAGCGCCGCGATCGCGTCGGCATTCTGTCCGTATTTCGCCATGACGTCCCTTCGCCTCCCCTAGAGATCCAGCACCAGACGTTCCGACTTCGCGCGTGACACGCAGATCTGCATGACCTTGTTGGACGCCCTCTCGTCGTCGCTGAGGATGACGTCGCGATGGTCGGGCACCCCTTCGATCACGCCGCACTGGCAGATGCCGCAATCGCCGCGCTGGCAGTCGTAGAGCACGTCGAGACCCGCGGCCTCCAGCGCCTGGATGATGGTCTGACCGGCCGCGACGCTGACGACCTGCCCGGTCGATTTGAGCTCGACCTCGAACGGCAAGTCGGGCGAGGACGATTGCTCGGCCTTGAAGAGCTCGTAGTGGATGCGGTCGGCCGGGATGCCCCTGCCGAGCGCAGCCGCCTTCACCGCTTCAATCATGCCGGCCGGGCCGCAGACGTAGATGTGGGCGTCTGCGGCGGCATCGCCGAGCGTCGCTCCGATGTCCAGGCGAGACTCGTCGCTGTCGTAGTGAATGGATAGCCCGTTGGCGCAGATCTCCTGCAGGTGCGGCAGGAACGCGAGCAGGCCTTGCGTGCGGCCCGCATAGTGCAAGCGATACGGGCTTCCGCGGGCCGCGAGCTTCACCGCCATCGACAGGATCGGCGTGACACCGATGCCGCCGGCGAACAGCAGCGTGGGCGCGGCTTCCTCATGCAGATGAAAATTGTTGACCGGCGCCGTTGCCTTCACGACATCGCCGATCTTCAGCGCGTGCATGAACTGCGAGCCGCCGGTCGAAGCCTCCTCGCGCAGCACCCCGAGCGCCAGCGTACCCTCGGGAAGGCCCGGCAAAGCCATCAGCGAGTACGGCCGGTCGCCTCCATTCGGGAGCGCCACGCGGATATGGGCACCCGCCTGCCATCGCGGCACGACGCCGTCCTCCACGCCAAACACAAGGCTCCGTATGAACGGCGTCTCCGCGGCATACGATCTGACCTTGAGCTTGAGCGGATGCGTGTCCATTCAGGCATCTCACGAATTATATGAATTCGCATATTTTTAGACATGTAATAATTAGCTGTCAATCGCCGGCGCGGACTCAGGCTCGGATTGCAGTCCGAGGCACGTCTCGTTGGTGCAGGAGGGTTGGCACTGCCCCCTCCGAGGTTGCCCACGCCTCAGCCGATGACGGATCACTCCGAAGAACTTTCGGCGGTGCTTTCAATGGACTTTGCTGCCCGTGCACACGCCGCCTTTGAGCGGCCGCCACGATCCTTCATGGGCCTCGGGAAGTTTTCAATCCAAGCCATTCATCTTGCTGAGGTATTTTATCGCCAACGATCCGCCGGCACCGCGTTCAGTGCCCTGGTGACCGCGCAAGAAGACAGCAATCGCGCTGCAAGCACAGCAATCGCTCTGGAGCGGGCAAGCATCCACGCCGCTAAGGGTTGAGGAAGCAAATCCAAGACCAAGTCATGTCCCTGTTCCCGAGCGGCACCGCCACACCCGCCTCCATTGTCGAGGCTCAGAAGGCCGTTCTGGGCAATCCACCAAAGGCACGCGCGAGTTTTGCCAAGGGCCGTTGCGTCCGGGGGACCTACATCCCTTCGGATCGGGCCGACGAGGTCACGAAGTCGCGGAGCTTCACGACACCATCGCGCGTGCTCGCGCGCTTCTCGGTGGACGGCGGTCCCCGCGAATCCGAGACCAGGGATCTCACGCTACGCGGCTTCAGCTTCAGGCTCGGCAACGACGAGCATCGCTCCGACATCCTCGCACAGAGCGCTCCGGTTCATTATGCGAGGACGCTCGATCAGATGCTGGCATTCCTCACCTCGCGCATGCCTGGTCGCGACGGCAGGCCGGACCTGGAGAAGATCAAGGCCTTCTCCACCGCCAATCCCGAGACGCTGCGTCAGGCGCACTACATCGCCGCGCATCCGCCTCCCCCGAGTTTCGCCGGCACGACCTACTGGGCCGTCCACGCCTTCCCCGCAACGAATTCGAAGGGCGAGACGCAGTTCATCAAATTCAAGGTCGTACCGGTCGGTAGCGAGCTTGCGGCGATCGGGGGCAAGGCCAGGACGACGTCCGCCGACGTCCTGCACGACGATCTCAAAGGAAGGATCGCGACGCGCGATATCCGGTTCAGCCTGATGGCGCTGCTCGGTCGCCCCGACGACCCGACGCAGGATGTCACGATCCGCTGGCCGGATGAGGACAGCCGGGAAGCCGTACGGCTCGGAACGATCGTGATCACCGCGATCGAAGCGGACGAGACGTGCGATACCTCCGGCTTCGATCCGGCAAATCTTGCGGAAGGAATCGGTTATCCGCCGGATGAGATCTTCGCGGCGCGCCGCGCCGCCTACGCCAATTCACTGGCGCAGCGCCGCTGATCGGACGATCACGTCTCGCTGTCCCTGATGCCGAGCGCTTCGCGGCGCCATGCCGCCGGGCTGACGCCCACCTGCGCCGAGAACACCTTCGTCAAATGGCTTTGATTGGCGAACCCGACCGAGATCGCAATCTCGGACAGCGGCAGGTCGCGCAGGGTCATCAACTGCTTTGCCGCCTTCACACGCTGGCGGAGCAGCCATTGGTGAGGCGGAAGGCCGGTCGAGATTCGAAACGCGCGAGAAAAATGGCTGACCGAGAGATCGAACTCGGCCGCGATCTGTTGCAGTGAAAGCGTCCCGCCAAGATCCGAGTCGAGCCTTTCGCAGGCTCGCCGCACCTGCCATGGGGAAAGACCGCCCCGGGCCGCATCCGCGACGCGCTGCCATCCGCCATAGGTCTGGGCAATGTGGGCCGCGAACGCGAGCATCATGTGGTCGATGAAGAGCTGGTTGGCCTCCGCCGGACGACGCAGTCCTTCCAACATCAGGGCGCCGACATGGCGCATGATCTCGTCGTCATGGCCGAAACCATACCGGCACGCGAGGTCGCCGATGGGCGGCGTGCGGGCTTCTCGCGCGATTCCGTCGAGCGTCAGACGGGGAAGATAGAAATGGACGGAATGGAACGGCTTGTCGATGACGAAGCGCGGATCGTGCCGGAGATCGTACAGATATGTCGTACCGGCCCTGACGTCCGTCTTCGTGAAGCACTTGCCGTGCTCCCAGAGCTCGCAGTCAGGATAATCCTGCAGCTTCAGGCTGACGAGATAGGCGTCGTCGGCAAGCGAGCCGGAAAGCCCCTCTACCGGCTCACTGTTCAGGGTTTCGGTGACCGCAACGTCGACGCCTCGCCGCGACCGCGTGATCAGCGAAGGCGGTGCATCCGCCAGGCTCAACTGCCGCTTGACCCTCTGTCCGAAGGTGCCAGCCAGTGCCATTCGATCGACCCATCCGTGGAATTCTGACCAGGCAACCCATCTGACTGCCGTCGCCCTGGAGGTCGGTAGCATTATCCGCTTCGGAGTACGGCGGTCCAGTCGCGTCGCGGAGTGATTTGCGATCGCGACGGGCCGCCGCGGTCGATTGTGGCAAAGCCATTTTCAGAAGCGATTTCAATATCTAATGCTCAGATCATGAGCCTAATTCTCCGCAGTCGTCCGGGGATCGCCGATCACAAGATGTCGCGTCCGAGCGCTTTGAGCAGAATCAGGACAAGCACCGCGGTTTCAGGAAAGACCCCGTAGTCCCACGTGCCTAGAAACCCTCACCGAGAGCTCGCGGCGCCCTGGGGCACCAGTACGGGCGCAAAAGAAGCGATGGCTTCACGCCGGGCGCGCAAATCGCCCCCAGCGCCGCGAGTGCAAGGCACCGAAGCGAGCACTTCCAATGAGCAAACCGCTCTCGCACAATTCTGCGCGTGAAAATCCTCCGGCCGCATCCGAGCCGAGCCAGGGCCAGTCGTCGACGACCGGGCGGCGCGCCGCTGACGCCGAGATGGCGCGTGTGCTCCACACCGAACCATTTCGCGTGGCATTGGACTCCTCCGGTGCCGGGATCGCCCACTGGAAACACGAACCGTTGCACGACGTTGTCGAGCCCATGAGCCACCACGTCATCATGGCCTACAACGGCGCGATGCAGCACATGGAGCGGCGGTCAGGACGGTCCGTTGCGATCGGAACGTTTCGCCGCGGGGTCGTGATCATCATTCCCGAAGGATCGAGCTCCCGATGGGATATTCCGAAGCCCGTCGACGTCGTTCAGCTCTATCTCCCTCACGCAACGCTGAAACGCGTCGCCGACGAAGCCGCGAGCGGCACATCGAGCGAACTCCTGGAGCGAACGGCGCATCCTGATCCCATCACGTCCCGGTTGATCCTGAGCGCGGTCAACTCGCTGGAGGGCAATGGGGCCCTGGACACGCTGTTCAGGCATCAGTTGATCGACCTCCTGGCGATGCGTCTCCTGGCTGCCCATACCGGCTCGCAAGCCACATTCCAGCCGACCATCGGTGGGCTTTCGCCCAAGGTGCTGGCCCGTGCCATCGAACGCTTGCGCTCGGACAGCGATACCGACGTCTCCCTCGACGCCCTCGCCTCCGATGCCGGCCTGTCGCGCTTCCACTTCTGTCGCGCATTCAAGGAAAGCACCGGGCTCTCGCCTCACGCCTGGCTGCGCCAATACCGGCTCGAGCAAGCCATGAGCCTGCTTCGCGATACCGACGCATCGATCGCCCTGGTTGCGGCAGAGCTTGGTTATGCCTCGCAAACAGCCTTCGCCGCGGCGTTCAAGCGATTGAACGGCGAAACGCCGAGCGATTGGCGACGACGCGTGCGTTAGCGGCAATCGCTCCTCAGGTCCCGAAGTGCCTTCCGAACGCGAGACTAACTCCATGGACAAGCCAATACTGCACGATCCTTTGGGGGCTCTGCTTGCCGCACCCGGTGCGCGCCACAGCGACTCGCCGATCGTCGAGCGGCGGCCCGCCGATGTGGAGATGGCGCGCATCCTCAAGACCGCGCCGCTCCAGATGGCTTCGGACCCCTCCAATGGCGGCATCGCGCATTGGAAGCACGGCGCTCTGCACGACGTCGTCGAGCCCATGACCGACCACGTCATCATGACCTACCCCACAGGCGTTCAGCGCCTGGAGCGGCGCGACGGGAAATCGGTTGCGATCGGAACGGCCCGTTCCGGAGTCGTGACGATCATTCCGGCTGGGTCTAGCGCCAGATGGGATATTCCCGGTCCCGTCGATGTCGTCCAGCTGTACCTTCCGCACGCGACGCTCGAGCGCGTCGCCCGCGAAGCCGACGCGCCCATTCCCGGTGATCTTCTGGAGCGGACCGGGCATCTCGACCCTGTCACGTCCGGACTGCTGATGAGCGGGGCGGATGTGCTGGAGGGCAACGCGGTTCTGGATGCACTCTTCAGGCAGCGACTGACCGATATCATCGCCACGCGCATCCTGGCCGCGCACATCGGCGAGCCAACCGCCATCGAGCCGATCGTAGGCGGGCTGGCCCCCCATGCCCTGCGACGCGCGATCGAACGCTTGCGTTCGGACAGCGATTCCGACGTCTCTCTTGCGGCGCTCGCCTCGGACGCCGGCCTGTCTCGCTTCCACTTCTGTCGTGCTTTCAAGGAAAGCACCGGTCTTTCGCCGCATAGCTGGCTGCGCCAGCACCGGCTCGAGCAGGCCATGAATACGCTCCGCGACACCGACATCCCGATCGCCACGGTGGCGGCTGAGCTCGGCTATGCTTCTCAAACCGCCTTTGCCGCCGCGTTCAGGCGACTGACGGGAGAAACGCCGAGCGATTGGCGACGTCGCATGCGCTAAGCAGCAATCACTCTGCAGGCAGAGCAATCGCTCTGGCGCAACCGCAGGTCCGCTCCGCTAAACGATCAGGGTGCCCTCGATCCAATAGACGGAGACGAACAATGACCTGGAAGAACTTCGTTAGTCCGGTCAAACTCGTGCCGCGACGCAGGATGGCAGCAAGCGCCATCATGTACGGACTTTCACTGGCCGTTCGCTTCACCTCGGCAACCGGCGAGGAAGTGGAAATTCCGGCGCAGTCCGTACACAACGCAAGTCCGGTGATGCCCGTCATCGACAGGGATGGCGGCCAGCTTCCGTACGCCGACTGGCGTCCGAACGCCATCGAGCCCATTTTCTTTCGTCACCGCTGGCCGCCGCCGATGGCTTCGATGCCAGGCTGCCCCTCTCCCTGAGAATTCGCGATCTCACTTCACGTTTTCGCGTCATCGACCTCGACGATCCGCCACGAGAGTGGCGGCGGCGATGACGCGCCCATGCCCTGAAAGCTCGATCCATAGGAGATCATCAAATGCGACTCGTCATTATCGGCGCCGGCTTTGCCGGCATGTACGCCGCACTTTCCGCCGCTCGCCTGCGGGACATTCAGGGCGCTTCGCCCGAGCAACTCGAGATCGCGCTTGTCGCACCGGAGCCGACGCTCGTGGTCCGACCGCGCCTCTACGAAAGCAAGCCCGAAACCCTGACGGCACCTCTGCAAGACGTGTTGAAGGCCATCGACGTCGTCTACGTGCAAGGCAGCGCCGGGACCATCGATACCAAGTCTCGTGCGATCGAGCTCGTCACGGCCGCAGGCGCGAAGCAGACTCTCTCCTACGATCGGCTGGTCGTTGCCACCGGCAGCCGACTTTTCAGGCCGAACGTCCCCGGCATTGCCGAGCACGCTTTCAGCGTCGACAAGCTCGACGATGCGATTGCGCTCGAGCGGCATCTCCATGATCTGGCCGATCGGCCTGCAAGGAACGGACGCGATACGGTCGTCGTGGCCGGCGGCGGGTTCACCGGTATCGAGACGGCGACGGAGATGCCGGCGCGGCTGCGTGCGGTCCTCGGCAAGAACGCCAAGGCGCGCGTCGTCATCGTCGATCGCAACAGCACGATCGCTCACGATATGGGCGCAGATTCCCGGCCCGTTATCGAGGACGCGCTGCGCAAGCTTGGCGTGGAGACCCGCCTCGGCACCGGTGTCGCGTCGCTCGACAAGTCTGGCGTCACGCTTTCGAGCGGCGAACACATCGAGGCGGAGACCGTGATCTGGGCTGCGGGCATGCGCGCGGCTCCTTTGACCGCGCAGATCCCGGCCGAGCGCGACAATCTGGGCCGCCTCCTTGTCGACCGCGATTTGCGCGTCCCTGGTGTCGCCGGCGTCTTTGCCACCGGCGACGCCGCCAAAGCAGCGTGTGACGACGTCGGCAACCACGCGCTGATGTCGTGCCAGCATGCCACGCGAATGGGCCCGTTTGCCGGCAACAATGCCGCTGCCGAGCTTTTGGGTGTCGCGACCAGGCCTTACCACCAGAAGGCCTACGCCACATGCCTCGATCTGGGAGAAGCCGGCGCGATCTTCACGCGAGGCTGGGATCGGAAGCTCGAGCTCGTCGGCGACGAGGCGAAGCGGACCAAGCAGCAGATCAATACTGTCTGGATCTATCCGCCCCGAGCGGAACGTGCGGTCGCGCTGGCCTCGGCCGATCCGGAGCACCTCGGCGAGGTCTAGCTGCCTCACGCGAAACCGGGCCGCGCCGATCGTGCGCGGGCCCGGCCCGATCACCCCATACCAACCGGAGCCGACCGTGATGAAACACGAGACCGTGCGCGCGAGCGCGTTCGCCATGCCACTGACCAGCCCGGCTTTCCCGCCCGGCCCCTATCGCTTCATCAATCGCGAATACTTCATCATCCAATACCGGACAGATCCCGAGGCACTGCGCCGGATCGTGCCGGCACCACTCGAGATCACCGAACCGGTGGTGAACTATGAGTTCATCCGAATGCCGGACTCGACCGGATTCGGCGACTACACCGAAAGCGGGCAGGTCATTCCGGTGTCCTATCAGGGCAATGCCGGCAGCTTCGTCCACCAGATGTTCCTCAACGATCATCCGCCAATTGCGGGCGGGCGCGAGCTCTGGGGCTTTCCCAAGAAGCTGGCGCAGCCGAAACTCGAGGTCGAGACCGACACGCTGGTCGGCACCTTGAACTACGGCTCGGTCCGCATCGCGACCGGCACGATGGGTTACAAGCACCGGGCCCTCGACGCCGCGGCCGAAGCAAGAAAGCTCGCCGCACCGAACTTCCTGCTCAAGATCATTCCGCATGTCGACGGCACGCCACGCATCTGCGAGCTGGTGCGCTTCCATCTCGAGGACATCACCGTGAAGGGCGCCTGGACTGGGCCGGCAGCCCTCGACCTGTACTCGCACGCCCTCGCTCCCGTCGCCGAGCTGCCGGTCCTCCAGGTGCTCTCGGCCAAGCATATCGTCGCCGACCTGACGCTGGGACTCGGCACCGTCGTCCACGACTACCTGGCTCCGAGCGAAATCGTGAGGCGGCGCGGATCCTCCGAAACCATGGTCGACGCGAATGCCGGCTGATCGACATCATCCGTACCATCGGGAGTCCTCAAAATGCTGAACGTGATGCGCGAGCAAACCAATCCTGTGCCGCAGCGGAGCAATTCGCTGCCCTACGATGTCGTCGCCCTGGTGCTGCAAGGCGGCGGCGCACTCGGCGCCTATCAGGCCGGAGTCTATGAAGGCCTGCACGAGGCCGGCATCCGGCCGAACTGGCTGGCCGGCATCTCGATCGGCGCGCTCAACGCCGCGATCATCGCGGGCTCGCCCGAGGGCGAGCGTGTTGCGCGGTTGCGCGAGTTCTGGGAAACCATCTGCGCCTTTTCGATCGAGTGGCCCGCCGGCGAAGGGCTCGCCAACGCCCTGCCCTTTGCGTTCGACATCAACTCGGTACGCAACGCGATGGCGGCGGCGCGGGCCTTGATCCAGGGCCAACCTGGCTTCTTCAAGCCACGCTTCCCCTCCCCGCTCTGGTCGCCGTTCTCGGGCGACTCCGCGACCAGCTTTTACGATACGGCACCCCTGCACCGGACGCTGGAACGGCTCGTCGACTTCGACCGGCTGAACTCGGGCGACGTCCGCGTCAGCGTCGGCGCGGTCAACGTCCGCACCGGCAACCTGACCTATTTCGACACCGCCGAGCGCCGGCTGGGACCGAAGCATTTCATGGCATCGGGTGCGCTGCCGCCGGGCTTCCCCGCCGTCGAGATCGAAGGCGAGCACTATTGGGATGGCGGCGTGGTTTCGAACACGCCTTTATCTCGCGTGCTGTCCGGCGAGCCGTGTGACACGCTGACGTTCCAGATCGATCTCTGGTCGGCCAAGGGCCACGTTCCCCACGACATGATGGAAGTGTCGAGCCGGCAGAAGGACATCCAGTATTCGAGCCGCACACGCGCCGTGACCGACCAGGTGCTGCGGATGCAGAAGATGCGTCAGGCCTTGCAGCGCACGATCGCGAAATTGCCGGACGCCGCCAGGCACGATCCCGAGATCCGCGCGATCGCGGAGATGGCGCGCCATCGTTGCTACAACATCGTGCACCTGATCTATCAGACCAAGATCCACGAGGGCCATTCGAGGGATTACGAATTCGGGCTGAGCGCGATGCGCGCCCACTGGCAGAGCGGACTGGAGGATATCCGCCGCACGCTGGCCGATCCGCGACGCCTGGACCCGCCGGCTCCGGAACTCGGCATCGTCACCCACGACGTCCATCGCCGCGACTGACTCTCACCGCCCACCTCGTTTCGGAGAACACCATGTCTTCCATTTCCTATGCTCCCGAGCAGGACGCCAAAACCAGCCTTCGGCCATCCGGGCAGGCGATCAAGCGGGCCTCCCTCGCCTTGGCACTGGCCCTGGGCGTCGCCGCCGCAGCCGAGTTCGGCCACCACTATCTCACCATCGGCCGCTATCTGGAGACCACGGACGACGCCTACGTGAAGGCGGATTCCACGATCATCTCGCCGAAAGTATCGGGCTATATCGCGCAGGTCCTGGTCGGCGACAACGAAGCGGTGAAGGCCGGCCAGTTGCTGGCAAAGATCGACGATCGCGATTTCCGCGCCGCGCTCGATCAGGCCGGCGCCGACGTCGCCGCATCCGACGCCACTGTCCGCAATCTCGATGCACAGCTTGCCCTGCAGCAGCCGATCATCGAGCAAGGCACGGCCGATGTCGCTGCCGCCGCGGCCAATCTGAAATTCGCGCAGGAAGAGCAGGTCCGATACGACGGGCTGATGAAGACGGGCGCCGGCACGGTGCAGCGCGCGCAGCAGACCGATGCGGCGCTGCGCGCCGTCGCCGCGCAATTGCAGCACGCCAAGTCGGGCCTGCTCGCAGCCGAGCGCAAGGTCGACGTGCTCTCCACCGAACGCGCCAGGGCAATCGCGCAGCGCGACCGCGCCCGCGCGGTGGAGCAGCAGGCGGCATTGAACCTCTCCTACACCGGCATCATCGCGCCGGTCGACGGCACCGTCGGTGCGCGCTCGCTCCGGGTCGGGCAGTTCGTCCAGGCCGGCACGCAGCTGATGGCCGTCGTCCCGCTCGATGCCGTGTACATCGTCGCCAATTTCAAGGAAACCCAGCTCACCCACGTGCGCGGTGGCCAGCCCGTCGAGCTGACCATCGATAGCTTCCGCAGCACCAGACTGCGCGGCCATGTCGACAGTCTGTCCCCGGCAAGCGGCCTGGAGTTTGCGCTGCTGCCGCCCGACAACGCGACCGGCAACTTCACCAAGATCGTACAGCGCATGCCGGTGAAAATCGTCCTCGACGACCGCAGCCTGACCGGCCTGCTCCGTCCCGGCATGTCGGCCGAGCCGACCATCAACACCAAATCGGCGGCGATCGCCGAACGCGAAAGCAAGAAGCGCCTCGCATCGCGCCGCCCCGAGCCTCGCAGTTGAATGAACACGCGTCCCTAGGGGTTGTCTCCTCCCGGACAGTCCGTTCAGGCAATGCTTCTCTCGCAAGCGACGAGCCAACCATGACCACAGTGCAACCGGCCATCGATGCCGTGCCCGCCGGCGAAGGCGAGCGGTCCGTCACCACACCGGCCCCGGCGGTCTCCGCCAAGACCTGGATCGCCATCGCCGGCGCCACGCTCGGGGCCTTCATGGCGGTGCTCAACATCCAGATCGTCAACGCTTCGCTGGCTGACATCCAGGGCGCGATCGGGGCCGGTATCGATGACGGCGGCTGGATCTCGACCTCCTACCTGATCGCCGAGATCGTGGTGATTCCGCTGTCCGGCTGGCTCGCGCAGGCGTTCTCGATCCGCCTCTATCTCCTGACCAATGCGACGTTGTTCCTGGGGTTCTCGGCGGCCTGCGCGCTGGCGCAAGACCTGTCGCAGATGATCGTGTTGCGCGCCGTGCAGGGCTTTACCGGTGGCGTGCTGATCCCGATGGCGTTCACGCTCATCATCACGCTGTTGCCAAAGGCGAAGCAGCCGATCGGGCTGGCGCTGTTTGCGATCTCCGCGACCTTTGCGCCCGCGATCGGGCCGACCATCGGCGGCTATCTCACCGAGAACTGGGGCTGGCAGTACATCTTCTACGTCAACCTGGTGCCGGGCGCGGTCATGATCGGCCTGCTGTTCGTCTCGCTCGAGTCGCAGCCGATGAAGCTGTCGCTGCTGCGCGAGGGCGATTGGGCCGGGATCGCCACCATGGCGATCGGCCTCGCCGCGCTGCAGACCGTGCTCGAGGAAGGCAACAAGGACGACTGGTTCGGCTCGCCGTTCATCGTCAAGCTGTCGATCGTCGCGGCGATCGCGCTGTCGGCCTTCCTGTGGATCGAGCTGGCGGCAAGGAAGCCGCTGCTGAACCTCCGCCTCCTGGCGCGCCGCAATTTCGGTTTCGGTATCCTCGCCAATTTCCTGCTCGGCATCGCGCTCTACGGCTCGGTCTTCATCCTGCCGGTCTATCTATCGCGCATCCAGGGCTACAACGCCGAGCAGATCGGCATGGTGCTGGCGTGGACCGGGCTGCCGCAGCTGTTGCTGATCCCGCTGGTGCCGCAGCTGTTACGGCGCTTCGACGCGCGGCTCATCATCGGTGTCGGCTTTGCGCTCTTCGCAGCCTCCAACTTCATGAACATCTCGATGACCAACGACTACGCCACCGACCAGCTGTTCTGGCCGAACGTCGTCCGCGCCTTCGGTCAGGCACTGGTGTTCGCCCCGCTGTCGGCTGTCGCGACATCGGGCATCGAGGCGGAGAACGCGGGTTCGGCCTCGGGCCTGTTCAACATGATGCGCAACCTCGGCGGCGCCGTCGGCATCGCGCTGCTGCAGACGCTGCTCACCAAGCGCGAGCAATATCACTCCAACGTGCTGACGCAGTCGGTCTCGCTGCTTGAGCAGGCCACACAAGCCAGACTCGAGAAGCTGACGCAGTATTTCATGAACCACGGCGTGACCGATCGCATCGACGCCGCCCACCGCGCCTATGTCGCGATCGGCAAGATCGTGCAGAAGCAGGCCTTCATCCTGGCTTTCGGCGACATGTTCTACCTGCTCGGTGTCGCGCTGATCGTCGCACTCGCCGCCTCCATGATGCTGAAGAAACCCGGCCAGATCGAGGCCGGCGGCACCCACTAGTCCCCCACCCCACCTGACGTCGAAAGGAACTCCCATGTTGAAGGATAAGGTCGCTATCGTCACCGGATCGACCAGCGGTATCGGGCTCGGAATCGCCAGAGAGTTGGCCAGGCTCCGCGTCAACCTCGTGTTGAACGGCTTCGGCGACCCCGGCGAGATCGAAGCCATCCGCAGCGGGATCGAACGCGAGCACGGCGTGCGCGTGGTCTACGATGCCGCCGATATGTCGAAGGGCGATGCCGTGCGCCGATTGATCGCCGCGACAATCGAGACGTTCGGACGCCTCGACATCCTGGTGAACAATGCCGGCATCCAGTTCACCGCGCCGGTGGAAGAATTTCCGTCGGCCAGATGGCATGCGATCCTAGACATCAACCTGTCGGCCGCGTTTCACGGCATCGCGGCGGCGGTGCCCCAGATGAAGAAGCAGCGCTGGGGCCGGATCGTCAACATCGCCTCGACCCACGGCCTCGTCGCATCGACACACAAGGCCGCCTACGTCGCCGCCAAGCACGGGTTGATCGGCCTGACCAAGGTGGTTGGCCTGGAGACCGCCGGCAGCGGCGTGACCTGCAACGCAGTCTGTCCCGGCTGGGTACGGACGCCCTTGGTCGAAAAGCAGATCAGCGACATCGCCGCGCAGAAAAACATCAGTCAAAAGGACGCCGCCAGCGCACTCCTGGGCGAGAAACAACCGTCATCCGAGTTCGTCTCTCCGGAGCAGCTTGGAGGCACGGTAGCGTTCCTGTGTTCGCCCGCAGCGGACCAGATCACGGGCACCGCGATCGCGGTCGATGGCGGATGGACGGCACAGTAGCCGGCAGTCGGCCCATGCAAATGGCCTTATCGTGCTGGCCGCCGCCGTTGCCGTCAACGGCGGCTCGTTTCACTGGACACAGTTGTTGACCGTGACGACGGTTCGGCAGAAATCGAGAATGAACCGGCCATGGAGAGCACCGGATCCCGGATCTGACGATGCCAGGCGATAGGAGTTGCCGAGAGCACGGGCGATCTCCAGCACGCCCGTGACTTCATAGTACGTCATCGCCAGGTGGATGCCGGCCAGCGGCAGCATCAGGACCTGAATGCCGACACTGCTCATGACGGCCCCGCTTCGGCACGAGGCAGCGGCAGGAATTGCGCAAGATAGGCGCTCCTCCATTGATAAGGCGTGTCGCCGACGAAACGCTTGAACACCGTCGTGAAATGCGCCTGAGTCTGGAATCCGACGGTCAAGGCAACGTCGACGAGCGAGGCGTCGGCGCGCCTCAGCAGTTCCTGAGCGCGTTCGATCCGCCGATTCAGCAGATAGTCGTGAGGCCGCATGCCGACGGCGACCCGGAACTGCGCCGCAAAGTGCATGCGGCTGAGTCCGGCGACCGCTGCCAGTTGCTGCAAGGTGATCTTGCCGGCCAAATTCTCGTCGACATATTGCAGCACGCGCTTGAGGCGCCATTTTTGCAACGACCTCACGGACCGACACCGCTCGTCGTCGGCCTGATCGGTCTCGTTGCGCTCGACGGCCGTCGGCCGGCTGGCCCTGCGGGTCAGGATGGCAAGACGCAAGGCGTCCGCAAGGATGGCGGAGTGAGGATGATGGGCCGCTTCGGTTGCCGCGAGCGCATCGGAGAGGCTTCGCATCACCGGGTCCGGGAACTCGCCTGCACCGGCCTCCCGATCGGTCTCGACGGAGATGCGCGCGAGGCGTTTCGCCGACACCCTGAAGCTGGGCCCGTCGCCAGCGGATCTCCGCACGCCCGCTTGGGGCGTCTCGATGGCCAGGGCGACATCGAGGTGAACGAGGGAAAGCGTCATCGCCTTTTCGCCGGCGCGATCCGGACGTTCCGCAAGCCCGGGCTGGCAACCATCGATGGCCGAGACGCCGATCGAGCCGACGACATGATCCTTCGCGCCTAGCGGGTGTGACATCTGTAGCGACATCGTCGAACTCCTTGTCCCATTTTCGATCCGGCGAAGCCCAATGGCTCGTCCGAATGTAGGAGCAGAGTAGTTCGGCGGTCCTCGCGCTCCATTCTACGCGCGGGTGCACCGGATAGGTTCTCGGGGTGATCGCGTCATACCTAGGTATGACCGCGGCGTCGCCGGCCGCGCGGACGTCCCGTTCGCGGCGGTGGGAGGCGCGGGTCTCGCCCTGCGGTAAGTTGACGCGCGCGCCAACGGTCGGAAAGTCACGCAAAACGCCGTTTTGCCGGGGAATTTGCCGGGTCGGCTCTCGCGGAGGATGGAACCGCGGCAACGTCTTTCAAGAGAGCACGAAAATCATGTTGCCGCATGTTGTCGGCACGATCAAATCGCGGCATCAACGTGACCGAAAATGAGCAGAGCGACCACCAGCGACGATGACCAGTCTTGATCGGGCCACGGGTTCATCGATGAGCCGTGCCGGCTTGCGGTTCTGGTCTGCCGTCCTCGCTTTCGCGGTTTTCCTGGTCGATGTGCTGACGCCGCTCGAGGGCGCGGTCGCAGTTCTCTACGTCGTTGCGATCCTGCTCGCGGCGAGGACGCACCGGCGTAACGACATCATCGCCGCCGCTGTCGGCTGCAGCGTCCTGACCATAACCGCCTATCTGCTGTCGCACGATCTGGAGGCGATCGCCTCGCCTGCCCTTCGTGCGCTGGTGAGCCTCGCCGCCATCGGAATCACCACCTTGCTGGCGCTCCAGAATCAGGCGGCGACGAAGCGCCTCACGGCGCAGGCGCGCCTGCTCAATCTCTCGCATGACATGATCTTCGTCAGGGATCGCGGCGGCGTGATCACGTTCTGGAACCGGGCCGCGGAACAGGCCTACGGCTGGCCGGCCGACGAGGCGGTCGGGCAACTCGCGGACGCGCTGCTCAGAACCAAATATCCTGACCGGCGAGAGGCCATCGAGGCCGGTCTGCTCGACATCGGCCGATGGGAAGGCAGGCTGGAGCAGCGGACGAAGGCCGGCGGCGCACTCACCGTCGATGCAAGATGGGCGCTCCAGTACGACCATCTCGGCAAGCCCGTTGGAGTCCTTGAAACCCACACCGACGTCACGGACCGCGTGGCGGCACATAACGCGCTGGTGCAGAGCGAGCAGCGATACCGCCGGATGTTCGACGCAAGCCGGGTCGGCGTCGTCGAAGAGGACTGGAGCGCAGTGCGGACCGCGCTGAATTCGCTGGAGACCGGAGGTGCCACCTTGCGGGACTATCTTGCGCGAAATCCTGAATTCGTGCGGCATGCCCGCCGGCTCGCGAGGATCACCGACGTCAATCCGGCCCTCCAGAAGATGGCGGGAGCAAGCGGCTCTGCGACCTTCATGGCGAACGTGGACAGGCTTCTGGGCGAGAACGACCGCAGTTTCCTCGGCGCGCTGGTCGCATTCGCGGAAGGAGAGCGGTTCCACGAAGGCGAGACCGATCTCGTGAGCCTCGACGGACGCAAGGTTCCCGTCCTGTTTACGATCACCTTTCCGGCCGAGCCCGACGGAGATCGCAACGTGCTCGCTTTCGTCATCGACATCACCGAGCGCAAGCAGGCACAGGATGCGCTGCTCGCGGCGCAGGCGGAGCTGGCGCATGCCGCGCGCGTCGCCACCCTCGGCGAGCTCAGCGCGTCCATTGCCCACGAGGTGAATCAGCCTCTGGCAGCGATCGTCACCAGCGGCGAGGCCGGCTTGCGGTGGCTGCGCCGCGACGTGCCCGATCTCAAGGAGGTTGCGACGACGATCGGTCACGTCGTTGCTCAGGGCCGCCGCGCCAGCGAGATCGTGACCCGCATCCGGACTTTCCTGAAGAAAGCCCCTACCCAGCAGGATCTGCTGCAGGTCGACGAGATCATCGAGGAAGCGACGCTCCTGGTCGCGCGCGAGCTCGTCAAGGACGACGTCACCCTGGTCGTCAAGGCCGAGCATGGCCTGCCGCCGGTTCGCGGCGACCGGATCCAGCTTCAGCAGGTCCTGGTCAATCTTCTGATCAATGCCGGCCAGGCCATGTCAGGCCGGCCTGGTTCCCGCACCGTCACGCTGCGCGCCGGAACCGTCGACGGTGAAAACCTCGCCATCACGGTCGAGGACAGCGGCCCGGGCATCCGGCCTGACGACCTGCCGCGCCTGTTTGATCCGTTCTTCACCACCAAGGGCGGCGGCATGGGCATGGGACTTGCGATCTGCCGAACGACGGTGGAAGCTCACGGCGGCCGATTGTCCGTGGAGAGCTCTCCGGGCTCGGGCGCGACATTCCACCTGACACTGCCATTTAGCCAAGAACACGCCTTGCCATGACACGACCAGACCAAGCGCAACCGCCGGCCCAATCCTCCAGTTCAGTCGTCATCATCGTTGATGACGACGCGAGCATTCGTGCCTCGCTCGACAGCCTGTTCCGATCCGTCGGCCTCGAGACACGCCTGTTCGGCTCACCGGCCGAGCTGCTTGGCGGCGTCATGCCCGACAAACCGGCCTGCATCGTGCTGGACGTCCGGCTCCCGGGCGTGAGCGGCCTCGATCTCCAGGGTCAACTGACCCGCCAGGGCATCCGATATCCAATCATCTTCATGACCGGTCATGGGGACATTCCAATGTCGGTGCGCGCCATGAAGGCGGGCGCCGTGGATTTCCTGTCCAAGCCGTTTCGCGATCAGGACATGCTCGACGCCGTGACCGCAGCGCTCGAGCGCGATGCGCAGCGCCGCGCGGAAGCCGCGACGAAGGAAGATATCCGCATCCAGTATGAGAGCCTGACGGCGCGCGAGCGCGAGGTGATGGGCCATGTGACCGCCGGCTTGATGAACAAGCAGGTGGCAGGCCTCATCGGCCTCAGCGAGATCACCGTCAAGATCCACCGCGGCAACGTCATGCGCAAGATGGAGGTCCGGTCGCTGGCCGACCTCGTTCGCAAGGCCGAAGCGCTCGGGATTTCCCAGAACCGAAAGACTACGGACCAAACCTGAGTATAATTTCGGCGGGACTGCCGCACGGTGCATAAGGCGCAATCGGCCGCCCAATGGGGGATATCCTCCCTGCGGAACACAGCGGTCAGGATGTGTGCCAATGGCCAAAACCCCGGTGATTGCGATCGTGGACGACGACGAAGGCGTGCGCGCGTCGCTTGCGAGCCTGGTGCGTTCGCTCGGCTATGAAGCCCACGCCTACGAGTCCGGCGTCGCCTTCCTGCGGGAACCCGCGGGAGAAGATCCGGCCTGCATGATCGCCGACGTTCAGATGCCGGTCATTACCGGCGATGAATTGCAGGCGCGCCTGGTTGCCTCCGGCCGCCATTTCCCGATCATTTTCATGACCGCTTTCCCCAGCGAACCCGTGCGCCAGCGCGTCATGGCGGCTGGCGCGCATTGCTATCTCGGCAAGCCGTCCAGCGGCGACGAGATCATCCGCCGCCTCGAAGAAGCCCTGGCGGGCCACGCGCCGCAATAGTCGGGCCCCGGCTCGGGCAAACTGCGCCTTCCCAGCGTGCGTTCCCGAAAGCAGGTTGATGGACCGAAAATACGGCCGGCGCAGCTCATGCTCCCCTTTGATATCGCGACGCCGGCAGGCCGCGCGCTTTGCCGCGCATGGAGGGAGCACAATTGCCAGGGGACGCCACCAGCGCTGACATCCGCCCGCGGGACTTCGCCGGCTTCCCGGTGAGTTCCTGGGCGTTCGCGCTGCGTGTCCTGCTGGCAATGCTCCTCGCACTCTATATCAGCTTCTGGCTCGAGCTCGAATCCCCCTCGTCGGCAGCCGTCACGGTGGCAATCCTGGCGCTGCCCACGCGTGCGCAAGGCATGGAAAAGGCGGGCTACCGGCTGCTCGCAACCGCCATCGGCGTGATCGCATCGATCGCCATCGCCGGCACCTTTTCCCAAACCGGCGCGCTGCTGCCCGCAGTGTTGGGCATCTGGGTCGGACTTTGCGTCTACGTCGCCGGGATGCTGGACGGCAATCGCGCTTATGCGGCGGCTCTCGGCTGCATCACCGTTGCCCTGATCGCCATTCAGCAGATCGACAGCCCGTTGCAGGTGTTTCCGACCGGCGTCGCCCGGGGCGCCGCCATCGCCATCGGCGTCCTCGCGGTCGCTCTGGTCAACGAGGTGCTCGCCGCGCCGGACTATCATCCGGTTCTGGCGATCCGCCTCGAAACACTGCATCGCCGGGTCACGGAGTTCGCGCAACGCGCCGTCCGCGGTGAAGCTTTGTCCGCGACGGCTGCTGCGGAGATGTTGCGCGATGTCGCGGCCCTGCATCCGGAGATCGCGAGCCTCGTCACGGAGTCGATCAGCGGCCCGGCCAGAACCGCGGCCGCACGCTCCGCGATGGTGGGCCTCGTGAGTGAGCTGGCGCTCGCCCGTACGCTTGCCGCGCTGCCGGCCGCATCCGCGACGTCCCGGGACGACCGAGACCCCGGCGCCTCCGGCCTGGTCACGATCTGCCGGACCCATCTGCGCGATGAGATCATCCGCAGGAATGCAGACGTGCGCGACAGTCTCGAGGCACTGCGGGCCGGTGACTATCCACTCCGGCAATGGCGCGCGCCGCTTTACCGCTCGCCTCGGATTGCAGCGGAAGCCGGCGTCAGGGCCGCGATCCACTTCATCCTCATTGCAATCATCTTCGTAATGGCGGGATGGCCGACCACCGCGCTCTGCCTCTCGCTTGCCGCAGTCATCATCGGCCTGAGCGCGACGGCTCCAGATCCGCGCGCCTTCACGACACTGGCGGTTTTTGCCATGCCGATCGCATGCCTGCTCGCCGGCATCCTGAAATACCTCGTCTTCAACGGCGTATCCGAGTTTCAACTGCTGGCGATCGGCCTTGCGCCTCTCGTGATCGGCGCAGCGCTGCTGATCACCCTGCCGAGTGGCATCCTGCCGTCGCTCGGCCGGCTCTCCCTCGTGTTCACGCTTGTCATTCTCGCACCGAGCAATCCGCAGAGCTACGACCCCGACGTATTCCTTGTGACGTGTCTGTTTGCCCAGCTTTCCTCGGTTCTGGTCTTCGCGGCGCAGCTCCTGCTGCCGTCCTTGTCCGGCGAACGGAGGATCCGGCTGCTGCTGGACGAAGCCCATCGCGAGCTGAGCCGCCTCGATTCCGGGCGAGCCCGGCATCTCGCGCCGGAGGAAGCCGCGTTTCGCGATGCCGCCCGGATCGAGCAGATCCTGACGACGAAGGGCGCCACGGCACCTCCCCCTCGGGTCGTCGCGGAAGCGCTGCGCTGCTTCGACGAGGCCGTGGTGCTGCGACGGTGCCATACCGAACTGGATCGCCTGGCCGAGACCTCACTCGGCGACGCGGTGCGCGCCGCGCGAGCCGCGCTCACCCTACGGGATGGAGGCGCAATCCTGACTGCCGCCGAGGGCCTGCGCCAGACGGCTGCCCAAGGCAACCTGTCCGTCGAGCCGGCGCTCGCCGCGCTCGTTCCGGCCAGCATCGTCTTCGAACCATCGCAGAGTTTCGCCGGTTCCGGCCATGGGACGCATCCGTGACGAACACCTATCGTGAACTCGTCGTGGGCGGCGTGCTGATCGCCCCGATCGTGTCCTATGCGGCAACGGCGCTGCTCGCATTCCTGCTGCTCCGCCCGGTGCTGCGCTTCGTGGGATTTACAAGAATCTTCAGCAACCCGTCGCTGGCCGAGCTGTGCCTCTACGTGTCGATCTTCGGCCTGCTCGCGCTCTTTTGCTAAGGAGAAAGCCATGGACGCGGCTCTGCCTCGAGATGCGGCCTTTCCGCCCCACCCCGAATCTTCAGCCGAAGCACGGCCGGACGCAGCCGACGCCGTCGCGTGTTCCAGTCCGACGGAGGTCGCGGCGCGCGCGACCAGCGACCGCGCCGCGAACGACGGCGAAGCTCCCCGGCAGGCGGCGCCATTGACGCGGTCGCGGCGCAAGGCCACCGGACGGTTCATGGCCGGCGTCGGCAAGCATTTCGCTACTCTTGCCATCGCCCTGGTCGCCATCCTGATATCGGTTGCAACCTGGCAGCACTATGTCACTGCGCCCTGGACGCGCAATGGCAGCGTGCGCGTCCAGGTCGCCAATGTCGCGCCGCAGATCGCGGGCAAAATCGTGGAGCTGCGGGTGGCCGACAACCAGTTCGTCCACAAGGGCGACGTGCTCTACGTCATCGATCCCTTCGACTTCGACGTAGCCGTCCGCATCGGCAAGGCCCTCGTCGACCAGCGGGCGGCGGACCTCGAGGTCAAGCAGGCGGAGTTCGACCGGCGCCGGCGTCTGTCCGACCTCGCGACCACGCCAGAGGAGCAGCAGGTCTTCGCCGGCAACGCCTCGCAGGCGAAGGCCGCCTACGCAGCGGCCGCTCATCAGCTTGCACAGGCGGAATTGAACCTGAAGCGCACCAATGTGCTCAGCCCCGTCGACGGCTATGTCACCAATCTCCTGCTGCGCGTCGGCGACTATGCGCTGACCGGCGTCACCAACGTCTCCATCATCGATTCCAACAGCTTCTGGATCGACGGTTATTTCGAGGAAACCAAGATGGCGCATGTCTGCGTCGGCGATCGCGTCGAGGCACAGCTCGTCGGTTACTCCAAGCCGATCCTGGGACACGTGAAAACCGTGACCCGCGGCATCAGCGCGTCAAACGCCGCGGCGGGCACGCAGGGTTTGCCCAGCGTGGACCCCATCTACACCTGGGTGCGGCTTGCGCAGCGCATACCGGTTCGCGTCGCCATCGACACGGTGCCACCAGGCGTGCCGCTGGTCTCCGGCATGACGGCCACGGTGACGATCCGGCAGCCCAATGCGGTCGATCGTCAGACCTGGTCTCATCGGCTCCGCACGACCTTCGTGGACCCAATTCTCGATGTGTTCGGCGCAGGAGATCCGCCCCGCCCCAACTGCCTCCAATCCCCATCCCAGCAGCCTCCCGAGGTGACAACGCTTCCCTACGCGCGGGTGCCCGCAATTCCGTCGGCGGAGACGATCGCGCCCGGCCTCACTCCCGGCATCGATGCCTCGCCACGCCTTCCCTGAATCCGGCCAGATCGCCCGACCTGAAGAGAGCTGCATCGCGCCGCAACATCGGAACTCACAGCGCAGGCCTTTGATTTTTCTTGCACAATTCGGAGTTTCGCGACCTTCCGACGCACCTGCAGCTTTCGCAAAATCTAACACGATTTCAGCAACTCTAACGGGCCTTGTGGCGGCATCAGACATATCGTTCGAGCGTCAACCAGTGGCATTCAGCAGCCGTCACGGCGGCAGCGGAATCCAAAAGACGGGACGAACGATGCTCACCGATATGCAAGCGGCCGGCGCCCGATTGACACATCAACCCGGCGCCCGCGAACCGGATTTCTCTCAGGGGGCACGCGCATTCCCCCACGAACGAAAATGGCGCCAGCCCGAACAACGTGCGGGCGTCGCGCGCGAGGACATCACGATCTCGCGCTTTACCTACGCGCAGACGGCCGTCAGGCGCGAGGACGCAACGACGCCTCCCGACCGGTACTTCTTCGCCATCGCCCTGAAGAGCACACGTCTCAAGCTGACCAGAGGCAGTCAGACCATTTTCGACGGCGCCATGCCGGCAGGCACGCTCTATGTCGGCGCGCCGTCGAAGCCGCTCCGCGCGCAATTTCTTGCGCCGTGCGATTTCCTGCACTTCCACATCTCGGCCAATTGCTTTCCATCTCCACAGCAGGGAACGGAGCCGCTCGCGCCCGAATGCCTGAACGATCTCCTTCTGTTGCGCGACCCGTTCGCCGAGCAGCTCGCAAAAGCGCTGACCGAACAAGGCCATTCGGCCGATCGCGAATTTGCGTGCTGCATCGCCCAGACGCTGGTGATGCACGTCGCTCGGCGCGAGCCCCCGCGTACGAAAGTCAACGCCTTGCCGAAATGGCGGCTCCGACGCGTCGAGGAGTATGTCAGGGCGCGCTTCGACCACTCCATCAGCCTGTCCGACCTCGCCGGCGTCGCGGGATTGTCCCGGATGCACTTCGCCGCGCAGTTTCGAGCCGCGACTGGATACCGGCCCCGCGAGTATCTCCTGCAACAGCGCATCGAGCATGCAAAATCTCTTCTGTCGAATACCGAGACGCCGCTGGTTGAGGCGGCGCTGGCCGTCGGTTTCTGTACGCAGGCGCATTTCTCGACCGTCTTCAAACGTCTGACAGGCGACACGCCGGCACGTTGGCGATGCACCAGCCGGAACGCATTGGCGTCACCCAGGCTCGCTGAATGCGACCCGGTTCCGTCACGCGAGCCCGTGTCTCATGTGCTTCCGGCGGACCTTCGTGAATCATGCGAAATGAGAAACAGCGTGGGGACGTGAAATACTTTGCACGCCGGATCGGCGATGCTGACAGTGTTAGTGACTGAGACCCCCAAGTCACGGCTCGAGCCTTCTCCTCCCAGGCATGCGAGCATTGGGCCGTCCTCCCCACAAGGACGGCCCCTTTTTTTGACCTGGCCGCACGCCGATCCGGAGCGCCGTCCGTCCGATTCCGGAACGAAGCTGTTGCCATTTCAGGCGCTGAGATGCCGCGCAAGCCAGTTACGCACGCCCTGAAGACTCCTGAAATCGTCCAGCGCCCGCACCGGAAGGCCGGGCTCGATGCTCGCAACCATCCGGCTCAGCGCATGTCCAGGTCCAAATTCGAGAAATGCCGTGGCACCCGCTTCGAGGCAGCTTTGCAGGCAATTTCCCCACTGCACGGTTTGCGAGATCTGCGCGGCGAGCTTGTCGTGGCCCGTCTCGGCGGAGACGACCGAACCGCCATCGATGCCGCTCAGGATGCGCGCACCGGCGGCCGACGGGAACGCCACCGGCGCCGACCGCAAGACTTCGCGAAACACGACCGACGCCTCGGCGAGCCGTCCGGTGTGGGAGGCAACCCGAACCGGCAAATCGACGATACTTGTGGCGCGCATCGCCCTCGCCTCTCCGGCAATCCCGTTCAATGCCTCCCGGCCACCGCCGATCACGAAGGCATCGCCTGGATTGACGATGGCGATCGCCGCGCCGTGGCGCTCGCAAAGGCGGGTCATATCGTCATGTGAAAGACCACGGACAAAGATCAGCCCGTCGCCGGCGCAGGTGGCGGCGTCCATCGCTTCCGCGCGGCACACTGCGAGGTCGAGCGTGAGGACCGGTTCGAACAGATCTCCCACGCCCCATGCCGCCACCTCACCGACGCTGTAGCCTGCGATGATGGCGCCATGTGGAATGATGTCCCTGAGCCCGGCAGCGGCGGCCAGAGCCTGCAACGTGCATAGAATCTGGCCGGACCGGTTGCGATGCAGAGCCTCGTCAGATTCGGTGCGCACGAAATCGCGCGGATCCCGGCCGCCCAGCAACGTTGCCGCGTGTGCAAACAGGTGCGTCGCTTCCGGCGCGTCGCCCGTCAGGGCGAACATGTCCCGATGCTGTCTGCCTTGTCCCGAGCACAGGATCGCAAGTGTCATGATCGCCGCCTAGTGCGGAAAGAGCACGGCAATCGCGACCGCCATGGTCGCGACGCTGAATCCGGTGCTCGCAATGACCATCGATCCGACCGCGGCCGAGTCCAGCCGGTAGTTGACCGCAAACAGGATGCCGAAAAAGCCGGAAGGCACCGCGGCGAGCAGAATGGCGGTCCTCGCTGTGTCGGGAGCGATTGGAAAGACGTGAGTGATTGCAACGGCTGCGAGCGGCCGAACCACGTCCGCGGCCACGGTTGCGACCGCGATCTTCCAGTTCAGGCGGAACGACTGTGCCGACAGGATGGCTCCGGTGAGAAACAGCGCGACGCCGGCGGCCGAACTCCCGATCAGCGCGAGGCAGGCATGAGCGAGCGCGTCGAGGCTCAGATCCGACACCGAAAACAGGATACCGAACACGGGCGCGAGCACCACCGGCTTGGTGATCGCACGTCCCACCGCCGTCAACATCTGCCGCGCCGCCATTTCCTCGCCACGAGTCCGGGCGGCGTCCATTTCCGCCATGATCAGAGTCACCGGGCTGATGAGGACCGAACCGGTCGCCAATGCGACGGCGACCGGAACGGCGCCCGCCTGTCCCGCGATGGATGTCAGGATTGGAAGACCGACGCCGGCAAGATTTGGAAAGCCGACCGTGAGTGCCTGAATCGACGCATCGGGCCGCGACATCTTGAACAACCTGCGCGCGGCAAGATACCAGGCGACATAGAGCAACGACATCGTTATGCCGAGCACCAGAAAGAGCGGAACCTGCTCGATCATCTCGCTGCGCGACGCCGAGGCAGTCGCGGCGAACAGCGACGCCGGCACGGCGAAATCCATCACGAGTGCGTTGAGAGCATCGACATGGAGATTGTCGACGACATGAAACCTTCCGGCGGTGTATCCCAGCAGCAAGACGAAGAACACCGGCACCAGCGCCATCAGGATTGCATTGGACATCATGGCCCCGGCGCGTCGTGGGCGTCGACGAAGAGCGACATCGCAAGCAGGTCAGCCGAGCCACCGGGACTGAGACGACGGGCGACGAAGCTCTCATGGATCCATCGCGCGCTGACGCGCCAGCCGGGAGCGCGCACGCCGCCGGCGTCGATGAAGCGACGTGCCGCGCGACGCGCAAAACGAAGCCCCTCGAGCCCGCCACGATGCAGCAGATTCGTGTCTTCCACTGACGCAATCAGGGCAAAGCACGCTTCGACCCGAGCCGCTTCCGCGTCCTCGGGCGTGGCAGGCATTGTTCTCCGCAAGGCCGGCACGCCGATCCGGTAGACGCTGGGAAACCCGCTCGCCGCCTCGATACGGGCTCCGCCTGCGCGAAAGCGGCGGCGAGCAGCGCTGCCATGGCTGTGCAGCAGCACCGGACCGTGGAGTATGCTGGCGCCCCAGAGGCGTGCCACGACGTCGCCGAGCGGACGTGCCGGATCGGCCAGCCCGCCGGCCCTCGCACCCGCCGCCGCGCACAATAGGCCAAGGCCGAAGATCGCGCCGCGATGCGTATTGACGCCCGCGGTCGCCTCGAGCATCGCCCGCTCGGCCTCCAGGCCGATGACCCGCAGCACTCCCATGCCGCAGCCGAGCGCGCCCGCTTCGGCAAGGCTTTGGAGGTAGGGCCTGATGGCCGCAGCGCTGCGACGAAACGTGCCGGCATCCATGTCGACGTGACTACCATTGTCGACATGGCTCACGAGCCCCGGCTTGGGCCAGGTTTCCAGCTCCATGGCGAGGCAATCGGCAGCGAAGCCGCCGATGGCCCGGATACCGGACGGCATCTCCCCCCGGCTGGCAACAAGCGGTTCGATGTTTCGCGCGGCCGCTGTGATCATGATCCCATCGCTCCCGAAATGAATCGATCCCTGTCGAGCAGGACCACGCACCCGATGGTCTTGAGCAGAAGCTGGTCCGTGCCGGCATGGAATTCGCGCCAGTTCACCGCTGCACCATCCGCGCGCATCAATTCGCCATCGAGCCGCATCGGCGCATCGGCCTCGATCGCGGCCACGTCGGCGGCGAGCCGATCCAGATCGGTTTCGCGGCGGAACGCGAACAGGACATCGAGGTCGGAACGAGCGGTCACGTAATCGAGCCCGGTCAGCGATTGCCATGCGAGGCTGCCGAACACGCGGACGTCCACCGAATGACGAAGCGCGAGCCTATCGAGCCGATCGAGCGTCGGCCACCAGTTGCGCGGCGCCGAGGCGCGCGCCTGCCGCAGCGCGGGCGGCCTCGCGACCGAGGTGACGTGGTCGATATCCGCGAGAAACGACAGCCGCTTCTTGCCGGCGGAGGGCGGCAACGGCAGGCCGAGCGCAAGGCCGGTCGCTTCGCAAGGCAGAGCGCGCCGCCTGATCGTCGGCCATCCCATTTCGGACCAGCGCGAAACCAGCGGGTCGGCTGCGAGATCGCCGCGCATCCCGATCATCGCGCGCCAACCCTGCGGGCTGACAAAGACGAGGTCGTGGCGACCGGCCGGCGGTTCACCGGGTTTGCAGGGCGAGGTCACGAACGCGCTCCGCGATATCGGCGGCCTTCGGCCGGCCACCGCGCTCCTTGCCGAGTGCATCTCTTCGATCCCGCGCAGCCGGCATGTCGGCGAGCAGCGCCTCCAGCTGGTCTGCGAGCGAGGTGGCGTCGCTCCATGTCATATGAACGGCACCCATCTGCTCAAGATTGGAGAGCCCCGGCGCGAACACCGGCGTCGATTTGGCTTTCTCCTCAAGAGCGGTCATCGACAATTTGGTAACCTTCGCCATCGACGGCAGATCCATCACCGCGGGAGAGGCGCTGGGCAATCCGACCAGCACGCGCGTCGCAAGGCCCGTCGCAAGCAGGGCCCCCGCCGCCGAGTGGCCGTAGAGGAGGCCGATGGTCGGGCGGCCGTGCATGTCCGCGTGGATCAGCACTTTCGCCATATGGGCGAGGAATTCGTTGAGCCCGAGCAGCTCGTCGCGCTTGCTCATGCGCTGGCTGTCGCTGTCGACGAGCACCAGGATCGGTCCGCTCCCCCGGTCGATCGAATCCAGGACGTGCGCGGAAAGTCTGATCGCCTCGTCGACGCCGAGCGCAGTCCGATCCGCAACACCAATCACGAGTATCCTTCCGCCGGACCGCAGCGTCGCAGCGCCGGCAAGGACGCCATTATCGTTCCTGACCTCATGGCCGTCGGGAAACAGCGAGGCGAGAATGTCATCGAGCGTCACGGCTGTTCCTCCCGATCCTGTTAGCGAGTGCAATGAACTGGTCGGCCGGCAATTCCGGAACCGTTTCCGCATCCGCAACACCTTCCACGGTCCAGATATCGACGGCGTCCTGGCAAGCACCGAAGCGGCGCAACCTGTCGGCCAGACGCCCCTGCTCCGCCCTGAGCCGGTCGAGGTCGAAGGGGCCGATCAACCCGATCAGCTCGAGTGCGGCCTCACGAAAATCCTGCACGGTGTCATCGGCGAAGACGTCGGCCGCACCGAGCAGCCGCCGGTGCTTGCCGCCCATGGTGCGCCAGACCAGGGCACGGTCACGGGAGTCGAACTCCTCGACGCCGCGATTGGTCTCGATCACCTCGGGGCCCGAAACCGCGATGCGTCCCGCCTCCGACACGGCGAGCGCGGAGCAGCAGCCTGCGATCAGACCGCCGCCGCCATAGCAGCCGGAGCGCCCACCGATCAGGCCGATGACCTTCACGCCGGCACTGCGCGCCTCCATCACCGCGCGCATGATCTCGGCGATGGCGAGCTCACCGGCATTGGCCTCCTGCAACCGGACGCCGCCGGTATCGAGCAGGATCAGAACGGGGATCGATCCGATCTCGCGCGCTGCGCGAAGCAGACCCGTCAGCTTGGCGCCGTGCACCTCGCCGAAGGCGCCGCCCATGAAACGTCCTTCCTGCGCGGCGACGAACACCGGCGCGCCGCCGAGCCGGCCATGGCCGACGACGATGCCGTCATCGAACTGCTCGGGAAGGCCGAATATCTCCAGATGCGGACTGACCTCGCGCTGTTCCGGCCCGATGAACTCGACCAGGCTGCCGGCATCAAGCAGCAGATCAAGCCTCGTCCGCGCCGATGCCTCGTTGAAGCTCGTGCTGCGGGCCCGTTCCGCCGGGGCGACGTGCTGGAGCGGCGCGGTCATCGGTCGCTCCCCGCGATCAATCGCACCGCCTGCGCCAACCGAAGCGAGACCGTGTCGGGGCGCGCGCCGCCGTCATTGATGGAGAATTTCAGCCCGCCGGGCGAATAGCGCTCGACGAAATCGCCGATGACGGCGCTCCAGACCTCGCCGAAGCCCATAGCCGCGGTCTTGATCTCGACCGCGCATTCAGCATCCGGCAGGACGCGCTCCACCAGCACTTCCAGATTGCCCGACGCGACCACGCCCACGATCGCGCTCTGCCTGATACCGCCCGCGCGCTCGCGAACCGGGTGATGAAAGCTGAGATCTTCCATGGCCTGTCCTCACCAGTTCCTGAATTTCGATGGCGGCGCGTAGAGCCCGCCCGACCAGCGCACGAGATCCTTGATCGAGCGCGCCGCCAGCATGTTGCGATCCGCATCGAGCGGATTGATGCCGATATCTTCCGGCCGCCGGATCACGCCGCGCTCGCGCAGCTGCGCGACCATGCTGCGATCCCGCCCGCGACCGACATCGGTGTATCCGGCGACGCCGCGGATCGCCTGCTCGCGTTCTTGCGCCGTACGGCACAACAGGAGGTTCGCCACCCCCTCCTCGGTGACGATGTGCGTGACGTCGTCGCCGTAGATCATCACGGGGGCGAGTTCGAGGTTCAGCTTTTCGGCGAGCTCGATCGCATCGAGCTTCTCGACGAACAGCGGGACGTTCTTGTCGCCGAAGGTCTCGCCAATCTGCACCACCAGCTTGCGGCCCCGGCGCAATGGCGCCGGGCTGTCCGGATCGGCCTCCGCGCCGGCCTTCAGCCAGGGCTCGCTCGGATGCCTGCGCCCGCGCGCATCCGCGCCCATGTTCGGCGCGCCGCCGAACCCGGCGATGCGCGATGTAGTGACGGTCGAGGAATTTCCCTGGAGATCGATCTGCAGCGTGGAGCCGATGAACATGTCGCAGGCATAGAGCCCGGCGGTCTGGCAAAAGGCGCGGTTGGAACGCAGCGAGCCGTCGGGACCGGTGAAATAGATGTCGGATCGGGCCCGGATGTACTCGTCCATCCCGACCTCCGAGCCGAAGGAGTGGATCTGCCGGACCCAACCGGACTCGATCGCGGGAATGAGCGCGGGATGCGGATTCAAGGCGAATTGGGTTGCGATCCTGCCCTTCAGGCCCAGCCTCTCGCCGAACGTCGGCAGCAGGAGCTCGATCGCGGCCGTGCTGAAGCCGATCCCGTGATTGATCCGCTGCACGCCATAGGGCGCGTAGATGCCCTTGATCGCGAGCATCGCGGTCAGGATCTGCCCCTCGGTGATCGCCGCCGGATCGCGCGTGAACAGTGGCTCGACGAAGAACGGCTTGTCGGACTTGACGACGAAATGGACGCGGTCCGCCGGGATATCGACCCGCGGAACCGTCTCGACGATGTCGTTGACCTGGGCGATCACGACGCCGTCCTTGAACGCCGTTGCCTCCACCACGGTGGGCGTGTCCTCGGTGTTCGGACCGGTGTAGAGGTTGCCGTCACGGTCGGCGCTGACGGCGGCGATCAGGGCGACGTGCGGGGTGAGATCGATGAAGTAGCGCGCGAACAGCTCGAGATAGGTGTGAACCGCGCCCAGCTCGATCTTGCCGCCGAACAGCATGCGCGCGATGCGCGCCGATTGCGGCCCGGAATAGGCATAGTCGAGCCGTTTCGCGACCCCGCGGTCGAACAGGTCGAGATGTTCGGGCAGAACGACGCCCGACTGCACCATGTGCAGATCGTTGACCTTGGACAGATCGACCGCCAGCAGCGCGCGGCTCAGGAGATCCGCCTGCTTCTGGTTATCGCCTTCGAGGCAAACCCGGTCGCCAGGCCGGATCACGGCTTCCAGCAGACGCGTGGCGTCGGACGCTTCCACGACTTTGCCGTGGGCAAGCCCGGCACCGGCCGCGATGCGGGCATCGCGCGCGGCGCGGTTGTTCTGCCAGCTCGTCATGACCTTGGCCCCCTTGCGGCGTTGGCTCCGCTCCAAAGCGATCCCGGATTGGCGCGGTCGGGATGAAGCGCCAGCATCGCCTCGTAGAGTTTGACAAGGACCGCATCCCGCTCGCCGTAGATCAGCGTCGACGAATTCGCGACCCACATCGGGTCCGGATTGCCGGACGGCAGATCGCGGCTCAGTCCAGCCCGCTTCACCGTCGTCACGTCCCAGTCCAGGATCGTGCCGGTCGTCTCGATCATGCTCATGGAATTCTCCGGAGGGGCAGTCAGGCCGGCGGGAGTGCTGTCTCTCCCGCCGTCCTTCCTTCTGCCGGCCGTGCGTCAGGACCGGCAAAACGCGTCAGCGGGTGGCCGGTTGATCGATGCTGCGTGCGGCACGGCTGATGATCTCCGCTACTTCCTTCGGATGCGACTCGTAGACCGAGTGGCTTGCACCCGGGATCACGGTGGTGTGGCTCTTGGCGCGCTCGTAATACCAACGCTCGAGATCCGGATTGATGATCTGGTCGTTGCCGGCGACGATGCCCCAGCTCGGCTTGGTCTTCCACGCGGCCGCCGTCAGCGGCGTGCTGAACACCTGCGTCGCGGCCAGAACCTGGGAGCGTGATTCGAACTCCGCCTGCTCGCGCGGCAGATCGGGCGCGAACAGCTTGGGGAATTGCACGGGATCGAGATAGGTGAATTTGTCGGGCGTGACCTTGATGGCGCCTTCGGTCTTTCCAAGTACGCTCGGCGTCTTCTTGCCCAGCGCCGCTTCGTCCTCTCCGACGTCGGGCGCATGCGCAGCGACGTAGACCAGGCCGACGACATTGGGATGAACACCCGCCTCGGTGATAATCGAGCCGCCATAGCTGTGGCCGACCAGAAGCGTCGGGCCATTCTGGAGATCGAGCAGCCGCTTCGCCGCCGTGACATCATCGCCAAACGACGTCTCGGGCTCCTGCAGCATGCTGACGCGGAAGCCTTCCTTGGTCAGGATCTCGTAGACCGGCTTCCAGCCGGACGCATCGACCCAGGCGCCGTGCACCAGGACGATGTTCTTCGGGGGTTCAGCGCGCGCCGGGGCGACGGTCGCGAACAGGGAGAGAGCGGCGGCAAAGGCGAGGCCAGCGTTGAGGTGTTTCATGTCGGGATCACTCCGGGTTGGAATGGTGCGACAGTAGTGTCGACGCTTGGGCGCGTATTTCGGCAAACAACGGCCCTTGCCACTTCGCACGTTGGGACATGCCGATCGCGACAACGGCTGCTCGCGTATCCTCGGGACACTGCCTAGCTAAGGCGCGCACTGCAAAGCGCAGCGCATATGTCAGGCGTACAGACCTCTCATGACTGTGAACGGCCGGCGTTCATACGCGAAAGACTAACGATCCGCTTTGTCATTCAAGGGGTCGCATCTGATGCTGCTTGAACTCCATGCATGGGATCGGACACATGACATCCACGGCAAATCTCCAGATCGCGCTTCTCATCCTGTTGTGCGCAGCTTCGCCCGCGCGTGCAGGCACTTGTGCGGACGACATCGAGAAAACCCAGATCCAGCTGGATCAGGCCATCGAAAAAGACGCGGGCGCCCACGGTTGGCAGCGGGAAAGCCTCAGCGCGCTGCGCAGTCATCAACCGACGCCTCGCTCGATTGCAGAGGCCGAAGGCGGCCGCGGTGCGGTTTTCACGGATGCGCTGGATTCGCTTGATCGCGCGCGTACCGCCGATCAAACCGGCGACACAGGCACATGCAGCCGCGAACTCGCGCATGTGCGGGAAATTCTGAAATAGCGCAATCGAACCGAAGCCAAAGCCGGCCAACGGCGCTGCCATCGGCGAGGCAACTCGGCGATGCGGCCGCACGAACGCGAATGCCCGCTCATGACGCGTCGAATGCCCGTTGCCGTCGTGCAGCCGGGTAGCGGGACGTGCGTTCTGGAAATACCCCGCCGCTCCGCCCCTTTCTAGTATTCGACAGCATTCACCGGAGCATTTCCATGCGAGAGCAGCCCTCATCGAACGACGTCGGCTCGGGAAGATCCAGCTCGCGCCGGTTCACCCTGATACAGCCCGCCGTGGCACTCACGGCGAGCATGCTTTGGCTCGTCCCGGCTGCGACGTCCGCTCAAACGACCATGCCGGGAATACAGCCTTCCACCGGCATGCTGGCGACGTCGCCGCTCAATCCGCAATCCACGCGGCCCGTCGGCGTTCCACTGGGATCGACCGAGATCGCAACGCCCGGCATTTCGCCGCTTAATCCGGCGCAAAGCACGGCGGGTTGCGCCGGATCCGGCAATACCGCCTCGCCCGGAGCGTTGTTCGACGGCGGCGGACTGTCCGGAGGCTCATCCGTCACCTGCAACGGCAGCATCACGGCGGCGTCTCCCCTACCTTCGGCATCGACGGTCGGACGCGTCGGGATACCGCTCGGAGCCACCGAGCTCGGCGGCGCCGGAATCAGTCCGTCCGTCCCGGTGCAAGGCCCTGCCGCAACGGACAGCACGCCTTCGATCGGTGGCTCAAGCAATCCCTGACGTCCAGGACGCTCTCATGAAACGAAATCTCGCCATCGCGCTTGTCGCTCTCGCCGCGATCCTCATCGGAGCCGGCCTCTGGTTCTTCGCCGCGGACCGGAAGCCGGTCGTCGCAACCGCGCCAGTGCCCGCGGCCGTACCGGTGGTCACCGCCACGGTCACCGGCAAGGACGTTCCGATCTATCTGCGCGGCATCGGCACCGTGATCGCCTACAACACCGATGTCGTCCGCAGCCAGATCCAGGGACAGATCGTCAAGATCGCCTTCACCGAGGGACAGACCGTCAAGGCCGGCGATCTGCTCGCCCAGATCGACCCGCGACCCTACGAGGCCCAGATCGAGCAGCTCACGGCCAATCGCGATCGAGATCAGGCTCAGCTCGCCAATGCCGAAGCCAATCTCTCCCGCTACAATAAACTCGGCGACAAAGGCTATGCGACCCCGCAGCTGATCGATACGCAGACCGCGCAGGTGGCCCAGCTCAAGGCCGCCGTGAAAGCGGACCAGGCGCAGATCGACGAGGCCAACGTCCAGCTCAGCTATACGCGCCTGACATCGGCCATTCCCGGCATCACCGGTGTCCGCCAGATCGATGTCGGCAACGTGATTCATCCGACCGACGCCAACGGTCTCGTCGTCGTCACCCAGATCGAGCCGATTTCGCTGCTGTTCACCCTTCCACAGACGGATCTGCCCGTGATCCAGGAACACACTGCAAAGGGCCAGTTGAAAGTCATCGCCTACAGCCAGGACAACAAGATCAAGCTCGGCGAAGGCACGCTGCTGCTCGTCAACAACGAGATCGCAGGCACGACCGGCACCGTCCAGCTCAAGGCCGAGTTCGCCAATCACGAGCACCGGCTGTGGCCGGGACAGCTGGTGAATGCGCGGCTGCTACTGAAGATTCAGAAGGATGCGCTGACGGTCGCCGGCTCCGCAGTCCAGCAGGGCCCGAACGGCAGCTATGTCTATGTCGTCGCCCCCAACCAGACCGCTTCCTTGCGTCCTGTTCACGTCGCGCAGATCAGCGAGGGGCAGGCCCTGATCGACCAGGGACTGAAATCAGGCGATACCGTCGTCGTCGACGGTCAGTATCGGCTGACGGAAGGAAGCCAGGTTCGGGAACTGCACGGCAAGGCCGCGCGCGAAGCCGACCTGCAAAGCTCCGTGCAGGACGCGCTCCCATGAACCTGTCCGCGCCCTTCATCCTGCGGCCGATTGCAACCGCTCTGCTGATGGCGGGCCTGCTGCTGTGCGGCCTCGCGGCCTATCCCCTGTTGCCGGTCGGCGCGCTGCCGAACGTCAACTACCCGACGATCCAGATCTCGGCGCAACTGCCCGGCGCCGACCCCGGAACCATCGCCTCGTCGGTCGCCACGCCACTCGAACAGCAACTCAGCCAGATCCCCGGCGTCACGCAGCTCACCTCGTCCAGCGCACTCGGCGTCGCCCAGCTCACGGTGCAGTTCGAGCTGTCGCGCACGGTGGACAGCGCGGCGGTCGACGTGCTCTCCGCGATCAATGCCGCGAGCCCGTTCCTGCCGCAGAACATCCCCTATCCACCGACGATCAGGAAGGTGAATCCGGCGGAAACGCCGATCATGCTGATCGCGCTGACGTCGGACTCGCTGCCGATGACCACGGTGGATGCCTACGCGGAAAACATCCTGCTGCCCAAGATTTCCCAAGTGCCAGGCGTGGGCCTGGTCGGGATCGGCGGCCAGCAGAAGCCCGCGATCCGCATCCGCGTCAATCCGCAGGCGCTTGCCGCCCGCGGCATCGGCCTCGAAGACGTCCGCACCGTGATCGCCGGCGCGAATGTCGACCTGCCCAAGGGCACGCTCAACAGCCCGCGCGTCACTTATACGCTGAATACCAACGACCAGTTGCTGAAGCCCGCCGCCTATGAAAACCTCATCATCGCCTATCGCAACGGCTCGCCGGTGCGGCTGCGCGACATCGGCTCGGCGATCGAGGGGCCCGAAAACGACCTGCTGGCCGGTTGGTACGGCAAGGACCCCGCCATCATCCTGGCCGTCCAGCGCGTCCCCGGCGCCAACGTCATCGAAACCGTCGATCGCATCAAGAAACTGCTGCCGCAACTTCAGGCCTCCGTTCCGCCGGCGATCAAGGTGACGATCGCTGCCGACCGCACCGCCACGATTCGCGCCGCGGTTTCCGATGTGCAATTCACGCTGATGTTGACCGTCGCCTTGGTGGTGATGGTGATATTCCTGTTCCTGAGGAATTTCTGGGCCACCGTCATCCCGGCGATCACCGTCCCCCTGGCGCTGATCGGCACCTTCGCGATCCTCTATGTGCTCGGCTACAGCCTCGACAACCTTTCGTTGATGGCGCTGTCGATCGCGGTCGGATTCGTGGTCGACGATGCCGTGGTGGTGATCGAGAACATCGTGCGCCATCTCGAGCAAGGCATGACCCCGATGGAGGCGGCGCTCAAAGGCTCCAGCGAGATCGGCTTCACGATCGTCTCCATCACGCTGTCGCTGATCGCGGTGTTCCTCCCGCTGTTCCTGATGGGCGGCTACGTCGGAAAGCTGTTCCAGGAATTCGCCGTCACGATCACCGCATCGCTGCTGCTGTCGCTGGTCATCTCGCTCACTTTGACCCCGATGATGTGCGCGCGCCTCCTGAAGGACGAATCGCGGAGAAAGCACGGCCGGCTCTATCTCCTGTTCGAGCGCGGCTTCGATGGCCTGCTTGCGCTGTACGCACGCGGCCTGCGCGTCGTGCTGCGCCATCGCTTCGTGACGCTGCTCGTGATGCTCTCGACCATCGCGCTGACCGGTTATCTCTATGTGATCATCCCGAAAGGCTTCTTCCCGCAACAAGACACCGGACAGATCGTCGGCATCACCGAGGCCGCCCAGGACATCTCCTTCCCCGCCATGTCCGAGCGCCAGCAGGCGATCGTCGACGTCCTGTCGAAGGATCCGGCGATCCAATCGGTGGCCAGCTATATCGGTCCAGGCGGGCCGACGGCGACCCTCAACCAGGGACGCATCTTCATCGTCCTGAAGCCGAAGCCCGAACGCAAGGCAAGCGCCGACCAGGTGATCGCGCGGCTGGAACCCCGGCTCGCCCATATCCAGGGCATCAAGCTTTACATGCAGTCGGCCCAGGACATCACGATCGGCGCACGCCTGTCGAAGACGCAGTATCAGTTCACGCTGACGGACGCCGATTCCAACGAACTCACCCACTGGTCGGCGATCTTCCTGGACAAGCTCCGCGCGCTCGACCTCATCACCGACGTCGCCAGCGACCAGGCCAATGCCGGCCCGAGGCTGGAGGTCACCGTCAATCGCGAAGTCGCCTCGAGCTTCGGCATCCTGCCCACGACGATCGACAACACCCTCGACGACGCCTTCGGCCAGCGCATCGTCTCCACCATGTTCACCTCGCTGAACCAGTACCACGTCGTGATGGAGGTCGATCCAGCCTTCCAGTATGGGCCCGACGCGCTCAAGGACATCTATCTCAACTCGGCGACCGGCCAACAGGTCCCCCTGAGCACGCTGGTCCACAGCGTGATCATGCCGGCGCCGATTTTGATCAATCACCAGGGCCTGTTTCCCTCCGTCACGATCTCGTTCAACCTGCGGCCCGGCGTAGCGCTGGGGGATGCGGTGACGGCGATCCAGAAGATCGAGACGGACACCGGCAAGCCCGCCTCGCTGTCGACCTCGTTCCAGGGGAACGCGCAAGCCTTCCAGTCTTCCCTGTCCGGCACACCGTTGCTGATCGGGGCGGCGCTGATCGTGATCTACATCATCCTCGGCGTTCTCTATGAGAGCCTGATCCATCCGATCACGATCCTGTCGACGCTGCCTTCCGCCGGCATCGGCGCGCTGCTGCTGCTGCTGGCGGTCCACATGGATCTCAGCGTCATCGCCATCATCGGCATCATCCTGCTGATCGGCATCGTCAAGAAGAATGGCATCATGCTGGTCGACTTCGCCCTCGAGGTGGAGCGCAAGCAAGGGCTGAGCCCTGAGGAAGCGATCTACCAGGCCTGCACGCTCCGCTTCCGTCCGATCCTGATGACGACCATGGCCGCGCTGCTCGGCGGTGTGCCTCTGATGCTCGGCAACGGCACCGGCGCCGAACTGCGCCAGCCGCTCGGCTATACGATCGTCGGCGGCTTGATGGTCTCGCAGATCCTGACGCTCTACACCACGCCCGTGGTCTACCTTTATCTCGACCGGCTCGGCAATTGGCTAACCGGGCGCAAGCCGCGCGCGGCCGCGACACCCACTCCATCCACGAGCGAGGCAGATACGTTGAGCCATGAATCCGCTTGAGAAGTTGACCGCCGGCATGACGGCAGAGAAGCTGGTGACCGTCACGGCGGAGATGACGGTCGGCCACGTGGTCCCGGGAATGCCTGAAGTCTACGGCACGCCAATGATGATCCTGCACATGGAGATGGCGGCGGGATCCGCGATCCAGCCGTCCCTGCCGACCGGCTATGTCAGCGTCGGGATGATGGTCGACGTCCGTCATCTGGCGGCGACGCCGGTCGGCCGCACCGTGCGCGCGGTCGCACGAGTCGTCGCCGTCGAAGCCAGGAGCGTCCTGTTCGAAGTCGAGGCCTGGGACGGCGGCCGCAAGATCGGCGACGGGACCCATCGGCGCGGCGTTGTCGATGTCGCCGAGTTCGAGAGGCGATTCGGGGTGACGAAGTCGGCCTTGGCTTGCGGAATCCTTCCCGCGGCAACATCCCGGATCTGCGCGTAGGCTCGCATGGTGACGCCGTGCGTTTTGACAAAGGGTCCGCGAAAACGCAAAAGACCGGTTTTCCGCGGTGCGGTACATCGCTTGCATCACGCGTCCGGACATCCGGGCTCGGGAATTGATCTCATGCCCCGGCGAGTATCCCTTGGACCTCTTCAATCTGCTGGCCCAGTCCGGACTCGCTCACGAAGGCAAGGAACCCGCGACGGTCCGGCACACGGGGATGGTCAGTCGCGCACCGTGGCTTGACCGTTCGCGGTACGCCCATCCCGCCCTTTGGCTCCTGGGAGGCGCCGCGCTCGGCGTGTTGTCATTCACTTGCTTCCTGCTCGGAATCGACCTCACCACCAGCGCCCTCGCCCTGCTGGTCGTCGTTGTCGTGTTGTCGCTGCTTGCGATCGCAAGCTTGGTCAGGCGGCAGCACCGGCTGGAGCGAGACGACGTCTTGCGGCGGCGTCAGGTTGCCTATCTCACCGAGGCCCAGAAGCTCAGCCACACCGGCAGCTTTGGCTGGAACGTCGCCAGCGGCGAGCTGTTCTGGTCCGAAGAGACGTTCAGGATATTCGATCTTGAGCCGACCTTGCCGCCGTCGCTCGACACCATCCTGAAGCGTACGCATCCCGACGATCTCAATGCCGTACGTGAGGCACTCGATCGCGCCGCGAATGACAGGAACGACTTTTCCCTGGAACATCGGCTGATCCTGAACGATGGCTCGATCAGGCACATTCGCATGGTCGCCCGTGGAATGTCGGAAGATCGCGGGCAGTTTCAGTTCGTCGGCGCGGTCATGGATATCACCGCCCAGAAGAAGGACCACACCGAGCTGGAGCGGAGCGAGCAGCGCTACCGCCACCTGTTCGGCCGCATGCCGATCGCCCTCCGTCAGCTCGACGCCAGCAGACTGGTGGTGCTGTTCCGAAAACTGCGAGCCGAGGGCATCAAGGACCTCGGCAGCTATTTCGACAGCCATCCCGACTTTCTCCGGACCTGCATGGACGCGCTCTCGTTTCAGGAAGCCAACGAACGGGCCATCCAGATGTTCGGAGGAGGCGTCGACGGCTATGTCGGGCGTTCCATGTCCGACACCTGGCAGGCACGCCCGGATACGTTTCGACGGGCCATGGAGTCCCGCTTTCGCGGTGAAACGAATTTCGAGGAAGAAACCAAGATGGTGACGTGGGACGGCCGCGTCGTCGACGTTCTCTTCACCACGGCCCGCGTCGGTCCAATCAATGATCTCGAAATAAGCCTGGTCGCCACGATCGACATCTCGCAACGCGTCCGCGCCCAGGAGAGGCTTCGGCAGGTGCAGGCGGAGTTCGCGCATGCGGCGCGCGTCTCGATGCTCGGCGAGCTCACCGCCTCCATCGCGCACGAGGTCAACCAGCCTTTGGCCGCCATCGCGACCAACGCCGCTGCCGGTCTGCGCTGGCTGAACAGGCCGATCCCCGACATGGCCGAGGTCCGCAGTACAATCGAAAATATGGCCACGGATACGAGGCGGGCCGCGGACATCGTGGCACGTGTTCACGGGATGGCTTCGCGCAAGGCGCCGGAGCGCGCTGTTCTGTCGCTTGACGATGTCATTCGCGAGGCGCTTCTGTTCCTGCGCCACGAGATGGAATCCCGCGGCGTAACGATCCTGCACCGTCCCGATACGGAAGCTGCGCTCGTGCTCGGCGATCGCACCCAGCTCCAGCAGGTGATCGTCAATCTGGCCATCAACGCCGTGCAGGCGATGACGCAGGCGGGACGCGACCATGGCAGGATCGTCATCACCACCGCCGCGCAGGACGCGACGACGCTGTGCTGCTCCGTCGAGGACAACGGTCCCGGCATCTCCGCCGAACATGCCGGCCGGCTGTTCGAAAGCTTTTTCACGACCAAGGAGTCCGGCATGGGCATGGGACTGCCGATCTGCAGGTCCATCGTTGAAGCGCATGGCGGCCGGATCGACGCCGAAGGCCTTGGCGTCGAAGGCCTTGGCGTCGAAGGCCTTGGCGCCGGCGCCCGGTTCTGGTTTACGCTGCCGATCGCGACACCGGCGTCATCGCCGCCATCCGATCGGGACGCCGACGCCTGACACCGCCCGCTCTATTGCGCCGGAGCGGCCGAGCGCACCAGGCGGATCGGGATGCCCTTGAATGACGGCGTGAAGCTGAGGGGATCGCGGGCATAGAGCGGCACCAGCGGATTGGTCTCCGGATAGTACGCGGCACAGCAGCCGGTCGGAAACGAATACGCCACCACGCGGAAGTCGCGCACGATCCGCTCGGCGCCATCAGTCGACTCCGTGATCAGGTCGACGCGATCACCATCCGCGAGCCCGCGCTTCTTCAGTTCATATTCGTTGAGGAAGACCACGTCGCGCTGGCCGAAGACGCCGCGATAGCGGTCCGACAGCGAGTAGAGCGTCGTGTTGTACTGGTCGTGGCTGCGTATCGTGCTGAGCCACAGGAAATCCGGATCGGCCTGCGGCGGGTCCTCGCCGCATCCCTCAAACACCAGGAAGTTGGCCTTGCCGGACGGCGTTGCCCAGATCCGCTCCCGCGCGGTCGAGGTCAGATGGAAGCCGCCGGGAATGCGGATACGGGCATTGTAATTTTCGAAGATAGGGAAGACGGCCTCGATCGCATCCCGGATACGATCGTAGTCGCCGACAAAGCCGTCCCAATCGACCACCGTGCGCTCCCCGAGCGTCGCCTTGGCGAGGCCTGCGATGATCGCGACCTCGCTGAGAAGATGCTCGGATGCCGGCTTGTTGCGACCGCCGGAGGCGTGGACCATCGACATCGAATCCTCGACCGTAATCGACTGCGGCCCCGTTTCCTGAATGTCGATCTCGGTTCGCCCGAGGCACGGCAGGATCAGGGCGGCGCGGCCATGGATCAGATGGCTGCGGTTGAGCTTCGTGGAGACGTGGACGGTCAGATCGAGCTTGCGCAGCGCGGCCTGCGTCGCCTGCCAGTCGGGTATGGCCGCGGCAAAGTTGCCCCCCATCGCGAAAAAGACCTTAACTTCGCCGCGGATCATTGCCTCCAATGCCGTCACGACGTTGTGTCCCGGCGCGCTCGGCGGCTTGAAGCCGAAGCGGTGCTCGAGGCGCTCGAGGAAATCCACCTTTGGGATCTCCGTGATCCCCACGGTTCGGTCGCCCTGCACGTTGGAATGACCGCGAACCGGACAAACGCCGGCGCCGTCGCGTCCCACATTGCCGCGCAAGAGCGCAAGATTGGCGATCTGCTGCACGTTGTGCGCACCACGCTGGTGCTGGGTAATGCCCATGCCGTAGACAAGGATGGCGCGCTCCGCCTTCATATAGGCGCCGGCGGCATATTCCAGGTCCTCGCGCGTCAGGCCGGACTGGCGTTCGATGTCGGGCCATTGCGTTTGCTTGAGATCGTCGATCAGCGCTTCGATGCCGGCGGTGTGCCCGCGAATGAAATCCCAATCCAGGATCTCCGGCTGCTCGGTCGCACGGGCGGCCTCGTCCGTTTCGACGAGGATCTTCATGATCCCCTTGAGGACGGCGACGTCGCCACCGACACGAACCTGGAAAAGCTTCGAGCTGATCGTCGTCGACGACAGCGTCATCATCTCAACCGGGCTCTGCGGCGCCTGGAAGCGCTCCAGCGCCCGCTCGCGGAACGGATTGAACGAGATGATCGAGGCCCCTCGGCGGGCCGCGTTGCGGAGGCTGGTCATCATCCGCGGGCTGTTGGTGCCCGGATTCTGGCCGAAGATGAAGATGCAATCGGCCTTGTCGAAATCCTCCAGCAGCACGGTGCCCTTGCCGACGCCGAGCGATTCCGGCAGGCCGACGCTGGTCGCCTCGTGGCACATGTTCGAGCAGTCGGGAAAGTTGTTGGTGCCGTACTCGCGCACGAACAGCTGATAGAGGAAGGCGGCTTCGTTCGAGGTTCGTCCGGACGTATAGAAGTCCGCCATGTTCGGATCCGGCAGCGCATTCAGCTCGCGGCCGATCATGGCGAATGCATCGCCCCACTGCACCGGGAGATAGCGGTCGGACGCGGCGTCATAGGCCATCGGATGGGCGAGCCGACCGACCATTTCGAGATCGTAATCGCTCCAACTCGCGAGCTCCGTGACGGTGTGCTCGGCAAAGAATTCGGGCGTGCAGCGCTTCGATGTCGTCTCCCAGGCGATCGCCTTGCCGCCGTTCTCGCAGAATTCGAATGACGAGGTGTGCTTCGGATCGGGCCAGGCGCAGCCGGGGCAATCAAAGCCCTCCGGCTGATTCATCCTGCTGAGCGTCGCTGCGCCCTTCAGCGGCGCGCGCTGCACCAGAAGCGCCTCGCTGAGCGCCTTGAGCGCGCCCCAGCCGCCGGCGGGTTCACGGTAGGGACGAACCGATTTCGTGGTCATCTCGATATCTCGCGGTAGGGCAATTCTCCGGGCCAGTTAAGGATCGCGCGGGCAGAGCCGTCTTTTCAAAACGAAGCCGAATTTCGCAATTGCACATGTTCGGAGCCGGCCGCAGCAGCCAGTGCATTCCGGCAAAAAGAGCGCGTTCACGGAAGCTGAAACGGCGCCCGGAAACTAGGTTTGTGAGTTGGAGCCCCGTCGCTACGGAGGGCTTTCGACATTTTTCAGGAGCGACCCAAGATGTTCTCAAGACGTGATTTGCTGGCTATGTCCGCGGCAGGCGCCGCCATGGTCGGCTCCAGCGCGCAGGCCGCAACCTTCGGCAATCCGGACGAGCCGCCGCAAGGCGCCGTGAACGCCAAGAGCCCCGGAAGCCTGTCCGATCCCGGTCCTCAAGATCCGGACCTTGCCAAGCACTTCCCCTCAGCCCAAACCCCGCCCACGACGGACGTCGGCGGCCTGCCGACGGATTGGGCCTCGTTCAACAACGCGCCGAGGCGCATCCAGAATGGCGGCTGGGCCCGTCAGGTCACGGTCAAGGATTTCGCCATCTCGAAAGAGATCTCCGGCGTGAACATGCGGCTGGCCGCCGGCGGCATCCGCGAGTTGCATTGGCACCAGGCGGCCGAATGGGCGATCCTGACCTACGGCTCCTGCCGCGTCACCGTGCTCGACACGCAGGGGCGCCCCTATGTCGGCGACCTCAAAGCCGGCGACCTCTGGTATTTTCCGTCGGGCGCGCCGCATTCGCTGCAGGGCCTGGGCCCCGATGGTTGCGAGTTCGTGATCTGTTTCGACGACGGCTACGCCGATGAATTCAACACGCTCCTGGTAACCGACTGGTTCGCCCACACGCCGCCCGAGGTGCTGGCGAAGAACTTCGGTGTTCCGGCCGAAGCCTTCGCCAAGATCCCGCTGCACAACCGCTGGATCTTCCAGGGGACGGTGCCCGGAGATCTCGCCGCCGATCGCGCAGCCGTCGCCAAACATGCCGAAGCGCCGCCCTATCCGTTCGTCTATTCGCTCGGCAGTTCGGCGCCGGTGAAGGAAAGCTCCGCCGGCAGCATCCGCGTCGCCGACAGCACCACCTTCAAGGTTGCCACCACCGTCGCTGCGGCGCTGGTGTCGATGCCGCCGGGAGCTATCAGGGAAATGCACTGGCATCCGAATGCCGATGAATGGCAGTACTATATCAAGGGCAAGGCGCGGATGACGGTATTCGACACCGGCCCCAATGCGCTGACGACGGACTTCGCGGCAGGCGACATCGGCTATGTCCGGCGCAATCTCGGCCACTATGTCGAGAACGTCGGCGACACCGAATTGCAGTTCGTCGGCGTGTTTCGCGCGCCCCGCTACGAAGAGGTGTCGCTCTCCTACTGGCTGACGCACACGCCACCCGCGCTGGTCGCCCAGCATCTCAACATCGACGAGAAGCTGATCGCCCAATGGCCGGACAACAGCCCCGGCGTCATGCCAAAATCCTGAACCAACCTCGCAAGAGTTCTGAACGAGAAAGGCGCCGAAACCGGCGCCTTTCTTTTTATCCGTGACAGCTCACGGCAACTTCGAGCGTGCAGCCGTCAGTAGTGATCGGCAGCAGGGGCCGCCTTGCCGCGGAAGACGCGATAGCCGATCGCCACATAGAGCAGCATCAGCGGGAATACGAACAGGCCGGCGCCCCAGAACATGAATGCGAGACTTGCATGAGGCGCCGCGGCCTCGTCGATCGTGACGACGAACGGAATCATGTAGGGCCAGAACGACAGGGCAAGCGTGGCGAAAGCCGCGACGAAGATCAGGGCAACCATATGGAACGGCCAATAGTCGTCATGGCGCAGGATGCTCTTGGCCAGCACCGCGGCCGCACCCGCGCCGATCACGGGAAACACGAACAGATAGGGCCGGTCGGTCCAGCGTTGCAGAATCGGAAGATGTTCGACAAGCGCATACGCAAAGACGATGACCAGGAAGACCAGGACACCGATCGCCAGCGGCGGGATCTGACGACGTGCGGCATCCCGAACGGGACCTTCGCACTTCCGCACCAGCCAGCAGGCGCCGAGCAGCGAATAGCCGAAGCAGAGCCCGATCCCGCACAGCGCGGAAAAGGCGGTCAGCCAGCCGAGCGTTCCGCCGGTATAATCGCCGTTGGAGAACTGGAGTCCTTCGACCAGAGCGCCGACCATCGCGCCCTGCATGAAGCTGGCGGCAAACGAGCCCACGACGAAGCTGACGTCCCAGACCCAGCGCGAACTGAGCGCCTTGCCGCGAAACTCGAACGCCACGCCGCGCAGGATCAATCCGAGCAGCATCACGAGAACAGGGATATAGAAGGCCGACATCACCATGGCGTAGACCACGGGAAACGAGCCCCACATGATCACGCCCGTGACGATCAGCCAGGTTTCATTGCCGTCCCAGACCGGAGCGACCGTGCTCAGCATCGCATCCCGTTGCGGCTCGCCCCCGGCCGCCCCGAACAGCATGCCGACGCCGAGATCGAAACCGTCGAGAAGGAGATAGATCAGGATACTGATGGCAAGAAGGGCAACCCAGTACATCACCATGGCTATTCTCCCGCCCCGAGATAGCTGCGTGCGGCCGGCACCTGATCGGCGAGCGACATCGGCCGATTGGGGACGGGAACGTGGAGCGGCCTGCCGCCGAGTCCCGCCGGGCCGGCACGTAGCAGCCGATAGATGTAATACGTCCCGAACGAGAAGATGAAGGCGTAGACCGCGAAGAACAGTATCAAGGAGGTCATCGCAGCCGACGCGGTCAGGAACGGCGTCACGGCGTCCGCAGTCCGCAACACACCATAGACCGTCCATGGCTGGCGCCCCACTTCCGCGGTGTACCAGCCGGTAAGGATCGCGACCCACGGCAGCGGGAAGCTGAGGAAGATACCCCACAGCAGCAGGCGGTTCCGATCGAGCCGATGCTTGAGGCCGAGCCAGGTCCCGAGCCAGGCCAGTCCCAGCATCACGAAGCCGCAGCCGACCATGATGCGGAAGGCAAAGAACGGGATCAGCACCGGCGGCCGGTCCTGCGGCGCGAAGCTGGTGAGGCCGACCTCCTTCGACGTCAGGCTCATGCTGCCGATGATGCTCCCGAGCACCGGAATCGATATCGCGTATCTGTTCGATTCGGTGCTTGAATCCGGGATCGCGATCAGCACCTCGGAGGCCGGTTGCTCGTCATGCCAGCGCGCCTCGATCGCGGCGAACTTGGCCGGCTGGTAATCGTGGACATAGTCGCCGACGAGATGCCCGATGAAGAGCTGGACCGGCAGCAGCACCGCCGCAAGCGCAAGGCCCATCCGCAGCATGACATGGGCTTCGGGACGATAGGTCCGCCGCAGCAGATACCACGCGCCGGTTGCCGCCACGCAGAACGCGCCGGTCAGGTAGGACGCGAGCAGCATATGCGGAAACCGGACCCAGACCACGCGATTGAAGATGATCTGCGTCCAGTCATCAGGCACGAACTGGTCGTTCTGCAGGACGTAGCCGGTCGGCACCTGCATCCAGCTGTTGTTGACCATGATCCAGAACGCCGAAAGCGTCGTCCCGAGCGCGACCATCGCCGTCGAGAACAGGTAGAACCACGGCGGCACCCGGGGGCGACCGAAGATGAGGATGCCGAAAAAGCCCGCCTCCAGCATGAAGGCGGTGAACGTCTCGTAGGAGAGCAGCGGGCCCTGGATCGGGCCCGACATCTTCGAGAGCACGCTCCAGTTCGTTCCGAACTGAAACGCCATCACCACGCCCGACACGACGCCCATGCCGAACGCCACACCGAAGATCTTCAGCCAGAACGCGAACAAGGTCCGGTAGACGGGCTTGCCACTGTACTGGTGCATCGCTTCGAGCACGGTGAGCCAGGCGGCAAGCCCGATCGTGAACGCCGGGAAGATGATGTGGAACGAGATGGTGAAGGCGAATTGCAGCCGCGACAGAAGGAGCGCCGTCGGGTCCATCGGACATTCTCCCGTTGGTTCACGCCCGCTTCGCGGCCGCCGGCGCGCGTGCGGCCGGCTGCGGAATGTTGTCGACCTTGAGGACCGCGGCGGTCGCTGCACGAATCTGGCGACAGAAATCGGCATCGTCGATCAGCGACACGCCATAGGACGGAATGATCTGCTTCAGCTTGGGCAGCCAGGCGCTTGCCGTCAGCTCCCCGGCGAAGCACTTCTCCAGCACGCTGATGGCGATGAACGCGGCCGTAGAAGCTCCCGGTGAAGCACCGAGCAGGGCCACCAGCGAATGGTCATCCGCGCCGACGAGCTCGGTCCCGAACTCGAGCAAACCGCCACGCGTGACGTCCGGCTTGATGATCTGGACGCGCTGGCCCGCGACCTGCAGCCTCCAGTCCTTCGGGTCGGCCTTCGGGAAATATTCGTCGAGCGCGGCGAGCCGGTGTCCCTCGGATTGCAGCACCTGCCCGACCAGGTATTCGGTGAGATCGAAATTGTCGCGCGCCACCGAAAGCAGCGGCTCGACGTTGGCGGGACGAATGGACTCGAAGAGATCCAGCAGCGAGCCGTGCTTGAGGAATTTGCTCGAGAAGCCGGCATAGGGACCGAACAGCAACGAGTGCTGGCCACCGATCACCCGCGTATCGAGATGCGGCACCGACATCGGCGGGGAGCCGACTGCGGCCTTGCCGTAGACCTTGGCATGGTGACGCTTGTTGATCTCGGGATCGTCGCAGCGCAGCCAGATCCCGCTGACCGGGAAGCCGCCATAGCCGCGCCCCTCCGGGATGCCGGATTTCTCCAGCAGCGGCAGCGCACCGCCGCCGGCACCGATGAAGACGAACTTTGCGCGGACCGACCGCGTTTCGCCGCTCGCGGTGTCCCGCACTTCGACGCGCCACCGGCCGCCCTGCTCCCGGTCAAGACCGGTGACGCAGCTGTTGTAGTGGACCGCGCAGCCCGGCTGGCTGACCAGATGCTTGACCAGCAGATGCGTCAACGAGCCGTAGTCGACGTCGGTGCCGGTGACGATCCGCGTTGCGGCAACCGGCTCGTCGCCACCTCGTCCGTCCATCACCAGCGGCGCCCATTCAGCAATCTTGCTGGGATCCTCGGTATGCTCCATCCCCTCATAGCAATGATGGGCCGACATCGCCTTGAACCGCTTCCGGAGAAATTCGACGTTCTCCGCGCCGTGCACGAAGCTCATATGCGGCACCGGATGGATGAACGCCCGCGGATCCTCGATCGCTCCGCGCCCGATCAGGTAGGACCAGAACTGCCGGGACAGATCGAACTCCACGTTGACCTGGAGCGCCTTGGAGATGTCGATGCTGCCGTCGGGCCGCTGCGGCGTGTAGTTCATCTCGCAGTTCGCCGCGTGGCCGGTGCCGGCATTATTCCAGGAGTCGGAGCTTTCCTGCGCGCAATCCCCGAGAATCTCATGCATCTGGATCGACAGGGAGGGCTCGAGCTCCTTGAGAAAGACGCCGAGGGTCGCGCTCATGATGCCGGCGCCAATGAGGACGACATCGGTCTCGCGGTCGGAAGCTGCTGACATGGCTTTTTCCTTCGTCGGGTGTTGTTGCTTTGGATGGTTCGATCAGGCCCGGGCCGATTGCCGCGTCTTGGCGCGGAACGGTACGTCCGCTCCCGGCCGCAGGATCACGTAGGCACGGCGCCAGGACGAATCGTCGGTCAATTTCCAGCTATGCCCCGAACCGGCAGTGTCTTCGGCCAGCAGGACGTTGCCGGGGTGGAGCAGGAAGTGGTGGCCGTCACGCGTCTGGAAATCGAGCGTTCCGCTCAGCGTGATCACCAGTTGCCGGATCGGCGCGGTGTGCCAGGCGAACGCACCGCCCGATTCCGTTTCCTGAAAGGAGACGCTGGCGGCATCGATCTTTCCTGTCAGGAAGTCGCCGCGCTGCCCGGGCTCCAGCTCGAGGAAGCCTTCCTCGAAATGCGAGTTGTTGTCCTCTCCGGTCCAAAGGCGCACACAGCGGATCATCGGATCTCTCCTTGCATTGCGGATGCGTCGCCTGCGCGGCGCGGTACGGACCGGAACGGCACCTCGGCGTCCGGCTCGAAAACCGTGTAGAGGCGGCGCCACGGCGCCGCGTCGGTCATGGTCCAATTGTGGCCCGTCCCGCTGGTATCTTCCGTGAACAGGACATCGCCCGGGCGCAACGTAAAGCTTCCGTCCGCCGTTTGGAACCGTAGCGTCCCGCTCAGGGACATCACGAGCTGGCGCGCCGCGTCCGGATGCCAGCCGAGTTTCGGATCGGCATCCGTTTCGTGGAACGAGGCGGCAGCGATCCGAAGCTTTGCGCTGAGCGCATCGCCCCTCGCCCCGCGCGCGAGTTCGACGGCGCCATCCTCGAAGTGCGACTTGCCATCCGCCCCCGTCCAGAGTCTGACGCAACGGATCATTGCCGCCGCCCCTTCAGCCGGCCTTCGCGCCGATTGCGAGCGGCACCTTGATCTCGGCCACATAGGGCTTGACCATCTTGGCGGGATCCACGATGCGGTCGAACTCCGGCTCGGTCACGAAACCGAGCTTGAGCGCCGCCGACTTCAGCGTGAGATCGTTATCCATCGCATAGTGCGCGATCCGCGACGCCTTGTCGTAGCCGATCACGGGCGCCAGCGCCGTCACGAGCATCAGCGACCTCTCGACATACTCCTTGATCTTCCTGTGGTTCGGCTCGGTGCCCTCGACGAGGAAGGTACGGAAGTTGGTGCAACCATCGGTCAGGATGGTGACGGACTGCGCGATGTTTTGGATGATCAGCGGCTTGTAGACGTTCATTTCCAGATAGCCGCCGGCTCCGCCGAACCCGACGGCGACGTCGTTCGCCATTACCTGCACGGCGATCATCGTCAGCGCTTCGGCCTGCGTCGGGTTGACCTTGCCCGGCATGATCGACGAGCCCGGCTCGTTCTCGGGGATCAGCAATTCGGCAAAGCCCGCGCGCGGGCCGCAGGACATCAGACGGATGTCGTTCGCGATCTTGTAGAGCGACCCCGCGAGCGTGCGGAGCGTGCCGGATAGCTGCACCAGCGCGTCATGCGCCCCCTGGACGGCAAACTTGTTCGGTGCGCTGACGAAGGGCAGCCCGGTCAGCCGCGCGATTTCCGCGGCGACAGCCTCGGCGAAGCCCGGCGCGGCATTGATGCCGGTACCGACGGCCGTGCCGCCAAGGGCGAGCCGGAAGACACCCTTGAGCGCGTCGTCGATGCGCGCCAGATCGTCGGCGAGCATGCCGGCGTAGCCGGACCATTCCTGCCCGAGCGTCAGGGGGGTCGCGTCCTGCATGTGGGTTCGGCCGATCTTGACGACGTCGTCCCACTGGCTCGATTTTGCCGCGATTGCGTCGTGCAACGCCTCGACCGCGGGAACGAGCCGCTGGGTTACGTTCATCGCGGCTGCGATGTACATGGCCGAGGGAAAGCTGTCGTTTGACGATTGCGACATATTGACGTGATCGTTCGGGTGAACCGGGTGCTTGCTCCCGAGCGGCGTGCCCGCAAGCTGGCAGCATCGGTTCGAGATCACCTCGTTCACATTCATGTTGAACTGAGTTCCACTGCCGGTCATCCAGACGTGAAGCGGAAACATCTCCTGATGCTGGCCGGAGAGGATCTCGTCGCAGACATGCGCGATCAGCTTGTGGAGCTTGCCGTCGAGACGGCCGCCGCCGCAATTGGCGTTCGCGGCCGCCTTCTTCAGGATCGCGTAGGACTGGATCATTTCGCGCGGCATCAGGTCCTTGCCGATGCTGAAATGCTCGAGCGAACGTTGCGTCTGCGCCCCCCAGAGTTTGTCCGCGGCAACGTCCACTTCACCCAGGCTGTCCGTCTCTTTGCGAAGGTGGTTCATCCTTGCCTCTTGGTAATTGACGTCGGAAGGCCATCTCGGCGCTGTCGGAAACTGTACGCACCGCATGACGCGCACGCTTCCTTGAATGAACGTCCTTTTGTCGAATGGCATGGTGCGCGCTCCGCACCGTCAACGAACGAAGTCGTGGGACGCGGATCAACGGTTCAGCTTCGTAGCTGTGGCCGGCAGAGCCAAAGAACGCACACCGACGATGCGATCGGCAGGACTAGGCTCCAGGCGTGCAGCCATTTCGTCACACAGGCCCCGATGGCGGCCCCCGACAGGAACATCAGGCAGACCAGAAGCATGATCACAGTGCCGCGCGCCGCATCGCGATCGGACGCAACTGATTGATCGAGGGCACGGAGCATGTTGCCGGTGACGGTGACGGAGAGATATTTCCAGCGTTCGACCTGTCTGAAGCTGGCCGACTGCAGCGCTGCGCCGAAGGAGATTCCGAGGATCGTGATCATGTCCGGAATCCGATGAAACAACAGCATCACTGCGACCAGGCAGACGATCTCTCCGGCGAGGCAGAGCAGCGGCGCCTTGAGGCGGATTGCCAGCGATGCGCCGAGCAGAAAGGCGGCAAGCGGAAGAAGGTGATGGGTTGCCTGCCGCCATTGCCCGGACATGGCGTCGATGCCGAGGAAGATGACATTGCCGGTTTGCGAGCTTGCAAACACGCCGCCGAGCGAGAGCCATGTAAAGGCGTCGAGAAAGCCGCCCGTCATGCTCAGAAGAGACGCCACGAGGGCCGATCGCTCCGGAGCATGGACGACGCTTCCGGTCTCGGCGACCGGTTCCGGAGATACGGCTTGCATCGCCATGTGCGCCGGCCCGCGAGGTCAGCAGCCGGCGTGCGTTGCGGCCTCATCCGGCAGCAGAACGCGACGCGGGTGCGTGAATACGCCGTATCCATCATCGCGCGCGATCGCGAGCAGCGTGATCCCCGCTTCATCCGCGGTCTTGATCGCGAGTGCGGTGGGTGCGGATACGGCCACGATGACAGGTGCGCCGAGCATCGCCGCTTTCTGCACCATCTCGACCGAAACGCGGCTCGTCAGCAGCACCGCGCCATCGCACGCCGATCTCCCCTCGCGTATGATCGCGCCGGCGAGCTTGTCGAGCGCATTGTGCCGGCCGACGTCCTCTCTGACCAGGCCGATGCCGGCCCGCGGATGCCAGAAGGCCGCCGCGTGGACAGCCCGCGTTTGCTGATTCAGGACTTGGTGCGGAGAAAGGGCTTGCATGGCGCCCAGCAGGTCGCGCGCGTGAAAAACGATGCCCCGGCCCTTCACCCGCGCCGGCGCGCGGCGCGCCTGTTCGAGGCTTTCGATGCCGCATAGCCCGCAGCCAACGGGGCCGCTGATGGTTCGGCGCCGTGCAGCCAGGGACGCCGCGCGGTCGCCATCGAGCCACATCCGAACCTCGACGCCAAGGTCGTTCGAGATCAGCTCGATGCTGCTGATCTCGCTCGCGCGTTCGACGATGGCCTCGGTGATGCTGAAGCCGATGCCGAAATCCTCCAGATCTCCCGGCGTGCCCATCATCACCGCATGGGTCGAGCCGTTATAGGTGAGCGCGATCGCGGTCTCCTCGGCAACCAGCCGCGAGGTCGACTTCGTCTGACCGCCGCGCCAGGCAATCTCCCAATGCCGGGTGAATGTCGAGCCTTTCGCCATGACTCACACCGTCGCCGGCTGGGGCGAATGGCGGGACGCGCGGCTCTTGAGCGCGATCCCGAATGCGATGAATCCCCAACCCTGGAAGATCAAGTCGACGACCAGCATCACACCGAGCAGCCACAAGCCGATGGCGGGCCAAGCCGCAACCAGCATGACACCGACGCAGAAGGTCAGGACGCCCGCAGCCACGATCCAACGCCAGCCCGCGGCTGGCCGGATATGGAACCCGGCCCAGATCCTTATCACCCCGGCTACGACCAGGAAGGCACACACTGCGAGAGACAGCGTGAACGAAGCCAGGATCGGATCGTAGAGTATGATGGCTCCGGCGGCCGCATAGACGATCCCGGCCAGTAGCCAAAGCAGGAATCCCCGCAAGCCGCGCACTGAAAATGCTTGCACGATCTGGAAAATGCCGGCGACCGCCATGGTGGCCCCGATGACCAGTACGGACGCGAGGGTCGCCGCCATCAGATTGGCAGATGCAACACCGCCGAGGATCAGTTCGCCGACACCTAGCGCAACGAACCAACCCCATTTTCCGGTGATGGCGTGGATGGCCCATCCGAGCGAGGCCTTCGAGTTCGACATGTCCGTCATGGCTTGACCCTTGTTCGCACGACCGATCCGCAGATCGTGAATAGGGCAAGCGTATCGAGATCTGTCCCAACTCATCTTTCGAGGACGCAGCGATATTATTTGATCTGCACGATACGGATCGTTGCGCGAGGTTCGCGACTAGCGCGGGATGGTCACGACGGTCCTGAACCCGTCGGGGCCGCCGCGGACGTCGACGGTCCCGTGCAGACGCGCCGCAAGCGTCTCGACGATGGAGCGGTCCTCTTCCCGGTACCGACTTTCGTCAGACGAGCCGTTGTCCATGACGCTGCACGCAACCGACGTCGCCGTGAGCCATACTTCGAGACGAATGGCGCCTACCCCGCAGTGGGACACGTGGCGCACCGCACCGGTGATCAGTTCGAAGACGATCATTCCCAGCAGCCAGCAGCGCTCGGAGCTCATCTGCAGCGGATGCAGCAGCAGTGAGAGCGCAATACCCTTGGCTTCGAGGCTCGAGCGGCTGATCGAGCGGCACAATTGCTGAAGATAGGCCGCCAGATCGACGGTGGTGGTGAACTGCGGCATTTGCAGCGCATGGTGAAGTTGCGCATGACCTTCCAGCCGATCCTGCACGGAAACGAGGGTCGCCCTCGCTTCGATGCCGTCGCAACGATCGGCCGCCTGCGCCACCAAATCAATGGCCGAGGCGAGCTCGTCGTCGATCCGGTGCGCGAGCTCACGCAGTAGCAGGCGCTCCGCCTTGACGCCGCCATCCGGCAGGAGTTCCGAGAGGCTGCTCATCCTTCACCCGCCTCCCGGCTCAACCGCGTGCTTTGCGCTTACGAATTCTGGCCGCTTCGGCCGGTCTCATAGAGGAACCAGATGCGACGTTCCGTTTCGTCGATCCAGTTTTCCAGGACGCTCGCGGTGGCGACATCGCCGTATTCGTCGCAGAGCTCGTGGACCCGGCGCATTTCCCGCGTCAGCTGCTGGTTGTCGCTGCGCAGCTCGGCGAGCATATCCTGCGGGTCGACATAGTCGGCGTCATTGTCGAGAATGCGCTGCTCGCGCGAGATATGGCCGATCGAGCGTAGCGTCGTGCCGCCGATCTTGCGTGCGCGTTCGGCGATGTCGTCAGTCATGGCGAAGATCTGGTCGGCCTGCTCGTCGAGCATAAGGTGGTAGTCGCGAAAGTGGCTGCCCGACACGTGCCAGTGGAAATTCTTGGTCTTCAGGTAGAGCGCGAAAACGTCGGCAAGCAGCGCTCTCAGCGCGGCTGGAACGTCCCGGTTCGCATTCGCTCCGAGATCCGTCGGGCTTTGGAGGTCTGCTTTGGTCATGGTCGGCATCCTTGTTGGAGGTTGGAAACATCTACTGCTCGGTGCGCGAGGAATCTTTCCAGCGAGAAAGGTCCTTTTTGGATCGCACGCCTGCGAGGGGCGCCCGCCGGCGCGTAGCAGGTTCATTTCGTTTGGGTCACCCTGTCCCGCAGCGGCAGAAGCGACATCGATGCGAATACGCCATCGCGACGGATCAATGCGTGGAACAGCCCCGCCGCCAGATGCAGCAGCACGAGGGCAAAGAACGCGAAACCCAGATAGACGTGGGCATTCCAGAGCAGCGTGTGCATCAGATCGCTCTGCGGCAGCAGCGGGGGAATTCGGATCCCGCCATACAGGACGACCGGATAGGCCGCAGCCCAAAGCATGCCGAGGCCGAGCAACGGCATGACGATCATTAGGGCATACAAGAGCTGATGCGACAATCTTGCTCCCAACTTCATGGGTCTCGAAAGATCGGCCGGCAATGGCGGCGCACCGTAGTACAGTCGCAACGCCAGCCTGATCAGTACGAGGACCAGCAGGATGACTCCGATCGTCTTGTGGACCAGGATGAGCGGCAGATATTTCGGCGCGACGGTGGAGACCATGCCGACACCAATGAACAGCATGGCGAGGATGCAGACCGCCATCAGCCAGTGTAGAACGCGCTGGATCGGGGCAAAACGATGAGGAGCGCTGGTCATGGCTTGGCGGCCTCGGTTCGCGGATAGTCCCTGGCTTCGGCCGCACGCAGATCGTAGGATTTGCGGTAGACCGATGAGCGTGCAGCCGGGAACGGATCGTCCGACACCCGGATTCCCTGCGGCAGGACCGTCGGATCGAAATTGATGTCGCGGCATGGTCCATCGCGCTCCGGCTCGATCCGCTGCACGATCAGCGTTCCGACCTCAACCTTGCGACGGTTCTCCGGCCAGGCCTTGCTCGGGTCCGCGGTCGGATCACCGGGATCGGCGACGGTCGTGACCATGGTCCAGCGTTGCGGGCCGGCCGTGCGGACCCGCTCCACGATCTCCTGCTCGAGAAAATCCGGGCCGCGTTTTTCCAGATCGGCTTGCGAGACCGGCACGCCCTTCGCCATCGGCACCAGCGACCATCGCACCGCCCGCTCGCCGCCCTTCGCGTCCGTGAAGATGAAACTGTTGAGGCCGTTGTAGAAATCCTCGGCATAGCTCGTGGTCCAGGGCGCTGTCTTGGCCCAGGCTGCGAAGGCGGCAAATTCCGGATTTGCCTGGATGAAACTCTTCATCGCCTCTGGATCCTTCTTGCCGGATGCAATCAGCAGCTCGTGAAACGCCTGCGGCGTCGACACCGCAAAAACCGGCGGGTTGATCAGCGCCATCCGCCACTCTTCGCCGTCCGCCGCTGCGATCTGCAATCCCAAACCGCGCACGCGCACAGTCGCATCCACGGCGTGCGGGTCGGCTGTGCCAAGATTGAAGCGGCCCAGCGCCGGATACGCGCCTCGCTCGAAGACTCTGGCCTTCGAGAGCTCCGCACCGTTTCCATTCGCCTCGAATGTCCCGGTGAAGCAGATTCCCTTGGCATGATTTCGCCGATGCCCGAGCGGCGGGCCGCTCGGAGGCGTAAGCGCAGCGATCATCCGTTCCGGCGTCAGACGCCCCGGCGAGAGCCATCCCGCAGTGTATGCGAAGGCAGCCACGCCGCCGCCGACCACGGCCGCAATCAGGACGAGGGACCCAAGCCCCGAACGTGGTAGCTTGCCTTGATTCATCCGGTCTCCTTTGCGATGCGCAGACCGCCTGGCGATCGGGTGCGCGCGACGCTCTTGAGCGACGCAGCTTCCTTGTAGCCGGCGGCCAGGGCCCGATCTTTTCGAACCCACCGCCAATTTCGCGAAGGCACGCCTGAGCTGTCTTCCGCGTTCGCCGGACCCGGATCCGGCTTCGGGCATTCTCGAAATTTTTCGTGCGATTTGACAATCGATCGTGATGCCCGAAAAGACCCACCCTGCGCCCCGCCCTATTCCAGAAGCGCTTCGCACGATGGCGGCGGTCGACTCCCGAACGATGGACCGTGTCGCGACGGGGCCGCCAGCGCCGCAGAGGCTGGAATGCGATTGGGAATCGAATGAGCAAAGTGATCATCGTCACGGGTGCGGCAAACAGCATCGGACGAACCACCTGCCGGCAACTGATGCAGGCAGGCCACACGGTCTACGTTTCAAGCCGGGAAATGAGTGGCCCTATTGCGCAAGGGATCGAGGAGGCTGGATCAAATCCCGGCCAGTCCGGCCCCGATCTCCGCACGATCGAGTTCGACGTCTCTTCGGAATCCTCAGTGACCTCGGCCGTTGAGACCATCATCGCCGAAAGCAGCCGCCTCGACGTGGTCGTGCACAATGCCCGGCAAGTCGTTTACGGACCCGCAGAAGCCTTCACGCCGGAGCAGCTTGCCGAGCTCTACGATACCAACGTCCTGATCGCACAGCGCGTCAATCGCGCGGCATTGCCACAATTGCGCAAGCAGGGTCAGGGCTTGCTGATATGGATCACATCAAGCAGCGCGCGGGGCAGCTCGGTTCCGTTCCTCGGCGCCTGTGCTTCAACGGAAGCCGCCCTTGATTCATTGGCGCTCAGTTACGCCGGCGAACTCGCACGTTGGGGCGTCGAGACGACCATCATCGTTCCCGGCGCTCTCGGACCCGGCCACTATGTCCGCTCCGGCCGGCCGCAGGATACTGTTCGGGCGGAAGAATACGCGGATGGTCCGACCGCCGACGTGAGTGAAATCGCGCTTGCAGGACTCGCGCAGCTTTCGCCGAAGGACACGGCCCCACAAGATGTCGCAAGCACAGTTGCGAATGTCGTGAACATGCCGTTTGGACAACGTCCGCTGAAAGTTCATTTCGGCCCGGATGACGATGGGGCGGCAGCCGTCGACGCCGTCGCCGACCGGGCCCGCACGGAACTGTTCCGCCGGATCGGCCTGGAGGATCTTCTCAAGCCGGTGTTGATCCGATGAGATCATCCATCGGCGGAGATTTCCACAATCGACGGTCGTTTCCTGAAAAATCACGGCTCTCCCCGGAGCTCCCTGCCCTCCAGACGAAAGTGATCGGCGACATCCGTCGGTGATCCTTTACCGCGATAGTGCCGGATGTTACGTTTGAAGTTGCCACCGCGGTCACACGTTTCGGCCCGAGTTCAAGTCATAGAGTGCGACGAGTCGGTCGTCGGATTTGATATTTCCAAATGGTCCACCGCTGGCAGAGCAACGCCACAACAGCCACGACCGGACCCTCTCTTCAGGAGAGCTCCGCTCAAGAGATTTTCGTCTTTGGGTCATTTCGTCTGGACGCCTCGCGGAGACGGATCGAGAAAGATGGCGATCCGGTCCAACTGTCGGCTCGCGCATTTGACCTTCTGCTGACACTGATCCGGCATGCGGGCGAAGTCGTCAGCAAGGGCGATCTGATAGCCAGGACATGGCCTGACTCCAGCGTCGATGACAACAGCCTGCGCGTCCATATCGCAGCACTCCGCAAGGCGCTCGGGGACGGCAATGCCGGCGCCAAATATCTGAGCACGGTCTCGGGACAGGGTTATTGTTTCGTCGGTTCGGCCGCGATCCCGGCGCAAAATCAACCTGCACCGACCAAGCCTGTTCGCGCGCACAACCTGCCGGCACATCCCTGGCAGATGGTGGGCCGCGAGCAAACCATCCAGGATATATCGGAAAGGCTCAAGGCCCAGCGTTTCATCACGGTCGTCGGCCCGGGCGGCATCGGCAAGACGACGGTCGCTGTTTCCGCGGGCCACGCCCTTCTCGCCGAATTCGCCGGCCAGGTTCACTTCGTCAGTCTCGGCGAGACCCGCGATGCCGCTCTGGTACCGGCCATTGCAGCATCTTCGCTCGGGCTGCGGGCGCGATCGGACGATCCCTCAAACAACCTTGTGGCATTCCTGCGCGACCGGCGGATGCTGCTCATTCTGGATTGCTGCGAGCATGTCGTCGACGCCGCGGCGGCGCTGGCCGAACGGCTCTACCAAGAGGCACCGCAGCTGCACATCATGGCCACGAGCCGGGAGCTGCTGCGGGTCGAAGGCGAGCACACATATCGCCTCTCGCCTCTGACAAGCCCGCCGGAAAATGCCGTTCTGACGGCCGAGAGCGCGATTGCCTACCCCTCCATAAAGCTCTTCGTGGAGCGCGCGGCCGCAGCTGGAGGCGGGTTCGGATTGACGGATGCGAACGCGTCGGACGTCGGCAACCTCTGCTGTCGGCTCAACGGCATCCCGCTCGCGATCGAGCTCACCGCCGGCCATGTGACCGCCTACGGCGTCAAGGCCATGGTCCAACTCCTCGACAAGCACTTCAATCTGCTGTGGGAAGGACGACGCACGGCGCTGCCCCGGCATCGGACGCTTCGCGCAACCATCGAGTGGAGCTACGATCTTCTATCCGGGCCCGAACAGGTGGTTCTCAGCCAGCTATCCGTGTTCGTCGGCAGCTTCACCGCCGATGCCGCCCGAGCAATCGCCGGCAGCGATCCCACTAGCGACGACACGACCATGGCTGCGCTCGACAACCTCGTGGCCAAGTCGATGCTTGCCCTGAACCAGGGCTCGCGATCGACCCGCTACAGGCTCGCGGACGCGACGCGGGCCTACGCGCAGGAGAAGCTCGCCGCCAGCACCGACGCCGAAATCGTGCCGCTACGCCACGCGTCCTACTTTCGGGAATTGCTCGAAAAGAGGGCCGACGAGCCGAATGAAGGCCTGTCGTCGTTGGCCGATCAATTCGGCGACATACGCGGCGCGCTGGCGTGGTGCTTCTCGGATCGAGGCGACCGTAGAACCGGCGTCGGCCTCGCCGCCGCAGCAATCCCCCTCTTCTTCAAGCTGTCACTCTTCACCGAATGCCAGCTCTGGGTCACGCGCGCAATCGAAGCGCTTCATGAGACGGGCGGAGGTGTCAGGCACGACCTCGCACTTCATGCCGCACTGGCGTCGGCGCGGATGCTGACGGGACAAATCGACGAATTGGGCATCGGCTATCTCGACAGAGCGGTCCGGCTGGCCGAGACAATTGGCGATGTCGCCGGCCAAATCCGTCTGATTGGCCGACTGCATCTGCTCCAATTGCTGGTCGGCAATTTTGACGATGCGCTGGCCACCGCAAAGCGCGGCGAAGCGATTGCCCTCGCCAGCAGCGATTCCGTCGGGGTGGCGCGCATGCGCATGTTGCTCGGCACGTCGTGCCACTATCTGGGCGAGGTTGCCGCGTCCCGCTCGTACGTCGAAGCGGCGCTGTCCCATCCGGGCCTGGAAGGCGACTCTCGTGGCGGCCTGACATCCGATTACCCGAGGCGTCCTCAAATCACCCTCGCCCGCATCTTGTGGCTCGAGGGACATCCCGATCAGGCCACGGCGACGGCGCGCCAAGCCATCTCCGATGTGATCGCCCTCAACCATCCGACCATATTGTGCATAGCGCTGCCCTGGGCATTCGGTGTTTTCCTATGGAACGGGGATGTGGGGGTGTGCGAGGAGCACATTGACAGGCTCCTCGTGGAGACCCGCAAGCACAATCTCGCCACCCTCCAGACGGTCGGCGACGCCATGAAAGGCATTGCGCTGTTGGCCCGCGGCGAGAGTGATGTCGGACTGGCGATGCTGAACGGCTCCGTCAAGAAGCTGCAGAGCCAGCGCTACGGCGCGGCGGCCGGACTTTACGTGCCGCTCGCGGAAGCTCTCGCGGCGACAGGTCGTGGAGATGAAGCACTCGACATCCTCGATCAGGCGATTGCCCGGGGTCGGCGTCGCAACTTCATGGTGGAGATGCCGGACATGTTGCGGGCAAGGGCGGAAGTGCTGATCCGCAAGGACAATCCCGACTTCCTGGAGGCGGAGCGGAGCCTGGCGCAGTCACTTGACCTGGCCCGACATCAGGGGGCGCTCGGTTTTGAGTTGCGCACGGCAATCGGTCTTGCAGGGCTATTGCAGCGGCGGGGCCGACGCGGAGAAGCGCAAGACGTGCTCGCGCCCGTCTATGGACGATTCACCGAGGGGTTCGATACGCCCGTCCTGAAAGCGGCCAGCGAATTGCTGGCCGAATTGGCGTCTCCGTCTTCGGGCTCGCTCGCCGCCAGTTGATGGCTCCGCAAGGGGCGCGCCAAACCCATGATCGCAGTGGCTCAAGTCGTGGGGTGGCCGCGATGCCGTGCAATCCGGATAGAAGCGCGCGGCGTGGAAAGACCGAGGCGAGGAGCCGGGGCATTCTTGGTCCAGCAATAGGACTTCGAAGCCAATGTTCTGGAGCACGGGGGATGCGGCGCTCGCCGAGGCCGCACCTGCGTCCGACAACATGTATCGGACGCCGCCCCCGGGGCATCCTGTAGCACCGCCCGTACTATGAGGTCGAAAACTCCGTCATCATCGCTCTCGCGAGCCTGAGATCCGTGGTCTCGAAACCCTCGGTGAATTGGCCGTACACAAGAGCCAGGATTTGGTGCGCATCGGCGCGACGGCCCTGACTCGTCCTCAACCGCGCCAGGCTGATCGCGGCCCTCAGCTCCCAGAACAGCGCACCTTGGCCACGCGCCACTTCGAACGCCTTGTCGAAGCACTGTTCGGCGGCGATAGCCGAGCGACGCTCGCCGGGATGCCGAAGCAACTCGCCCTTGATGCGCCAGAGCTCGGCCGCGTACCACCGCTCATCCCTCGCCTCACAGCGCGCGAGCGCCTCATCCGCGGTCGCGAGCCCCAACGATACTTCGCCGACCTCTCCGAGACATGCCGCCAGTTCGCCGAGTGGAAGCAGGAAGCGCGGCAGGAAACGCGCCTCGCCCGCCAGCTCGAGCGCCTTGCGCAGCAACGTCAGTCCGGCGGCGACATCGCCGCGTCGCGCCATCACCATGCCCCTGAAGGCGCGCGCCCACACGTTCCACAGACGGATCGGATGACGTTCGGTATGCTCGAGCAGCATGGTGCAATAGCCTTCCGCCGCATCGAGATCGCCGGCCAGGAAAGCAATCGGACAGGCCCCCTGGCCAAGCACGCTGCAGAAGGTCAGGGCGTGACCACTCGCACGGCCCTCCTCGACATTGCGCTCGACGACGTTCAGTGCCTGATCCGCCAACCCGAGAAGCCACAGGATGCGCGCCTGGAAATAGCGCGCCGAGGCTCGCAGGTCGAACCTGAAACGGATCACCTGCGGCTTCGCCGCCAGATCGGAAAGGCGAGACAAGGTCCGCCCAATGTGATGATGCGCCAACCGCTGGTCACCGAGGTAGTGCAGCGTGGTGGCGAGTAGCCGATCGCCCATCATCCGGTCGACCGAATTTTGGGAATCGGCCACGATATCCGCGAAGCGGTGCGCGAATTCCAACGCCTTGCGGAACTCGCCGTTGTTGAATTGATCGATGCACAGCCCCCACAGCGCGCGCAGGAGATAGTCGCTGTCGCCGAGCTGCTCGGCCAGTTGCAGGGTCGCAGCCCAGGCCGGACCGGCCTCCCGAGCCCTGCCGACGCCGTACATCAGCGACCAGCCAAGCGCCGCCGACAATTGCATGCGGAGCCGCAATGCACCGGCGGCGCTGTCGTCGAGGCCGACCAACGCCTGTTCGGTCCGCTCGCGGCACTCGGCGAGGAGCGACAATTGTACCCATAACGGAACGGCCCCTGCGGTCAGCGCCGCTCCGATCTGCGCATCTCCGCCTGGCGAGAAAGCCCAATCGAGGCTGGATCGTACGTTGTCGATGTGCTGGCCATAGAAGCCGAGCCACTCCGCTTGCGGCGTCACTTCGCTGTCAGTTTCCGCATTCGCAAAGAACCCGCAATAGTATCCGGCCTGGCGGCGCGCTACGCCCGGAAATTCGCCGCTGGCGTGAAGCTTTTCCAGCGCATAGGCGCGCGTGGTGTCCAGCAGGCGATAGTACGGGCGCTCGCCGCGAATATCCGCAAGGACGAGCGACTTTGCCACCAGATTGGCAAGCTCCGCGGTGACATCGCCCATCCCTTCGCTCGCGACCGCGATCACGGCATCGAGCAGAAACTCGCCGGCAAACACCCCGAGCCGCCGCAGGACCCGCGCCTCGGCGTCCGGCAATAGATCGTAGCTCCAGTCGAGCGTCGCGCGAAGGGTTTGCTGCCTGGGCAACGCAGTACGCCGGCCGGTGGTCAGAAATTTGAACCTGTCGTCGAGAAGTGCCGCGATCTTCGGCGGACTGAGCATCACGGCGCGTGCCGCCGCGAACTCGATCGCGAGCGGGATGCCATCCAGCCGGCGGCAGATGGCTGCGACGGCATCGAGATTCTCTTCGTCGAGCGCGAAGCTGGAGCCCAGCGCTTTCGCTCTCGTCGTGAACAATTCCACCGCCGTGTAGGCCGATGCGGCGTCGGACCCGAGCGGGACATCGGGCGGCACACCCAGGGGCGGAACGCGATAGACCTGTTCGCCGTCAATGCGCAGCGCTTCACGACTTGTCGCCAGGATGGTCGTTCCGGAACAGTGGCTGACGATCGTCTCGGCCAGTTGGGCCACGGTATCAACCACGTGCTCGCAATTGTCGAGAATGAGCAACAACGGCCTGGCGCCAATCGCGCGCGCGATGGAATCCGGGGTGATCTCCTCCCCTTCGAGCTTGATGCCGAGCATGCTGGCGACGGCCGAGCACACGAGCTTGGGATCGGGCAGCGAGGCCAATTCGACCAGCAATCGGTCGGCCGCAAAACCGGCTGGCAGCGTCCTGGCGGCTTGTAGTGCAAGTGCTGTCTTGCCAATCCCGCCAGGCCCGATGAGGCTCACGACGCGATAAGCCGTCAGAAGCTCCCACAAACGCGCGAGCGCGGTGGTGCGGCCGATCAGAACGAATGATGCATTGGGAATGTTGGTCGACGGCGGAGGCTGGGGTGCGGCAGATTGTAGCGGGGCATCCATCTGCCGTGTCCGCCATGAACCCAGCAGGCGATAGCCCCGGCCGACCGTTGTCGCCAGCATGTCACGATCCGAACCAAAGGCCTTCCGGATCGCCGCGATATGGACCCGAAGTGCACTCTCCTCGACGAAGACGCCGCGCCAGACACGCTCCGTCAGGTCATTCTTGGTGACCAGCCCGCCTTCGGCCTGAACCAATTCCGCAAGAATCTCAAAGGCACGACCGCCCAGAGGAACGGACTCTCCCATCGAGCGCAGTTCGCGTCTGGCAAGATCGATCTCCCATTCAGCGCAGGCGTAGACGGGGCGCTGGTTTGGCTCGGCCATCATCGGCATAGCCCCAGGCAGTTGCTTGATCTTGCGCCCAGCGTATCACCAACGCTTTCAAAATACACACCGTGTCCAGCGACCAAGGCCGCCAGACACTCGCCGCAAATATCGCAATGCTCGCGCGTCAGCAGCCGCGACAGATGGATCCTTCCAGCATCTTCTCGACCCGCGCGTCCTCCTTGTCGATGGCCGCATCCGAGCCGAGCAACGGTCCCTTCGTCGGATGACCAACTCCCTCCGATGACGGGAGCGCAGTGCCGAGCGAGTTCGTTCCCGGCGCAGCAGCGCTGGTACCGAGCGCGCCGCCGCTCTCCATCGACATGTGGGATCCCATGCCGCCGCGGGCAGATGCAACGCCCGAGAGCGCAAGGCTGGCGATGACGCAGAGAAACCAGAGCAGTTTCATGGCTCACACTCCTCATGTTGTATGACCTGCACCTAGAACTGGGCGTCGCACACGATTCAACCACGCACGATCGCGCGAGCAACTCTGACAACCGTGACAGATTCGGCTTCGAAGACGCATCAGACCTTGGTAACCGCGCCCCCTGCCTGATATTCCCGTCATCTTCTCGCAAGAGTGATGCACAGCAAGCGGGGTTTTCCGGCCGGACTGCCTATACAGCCCGGTATAGAAAACAATTCCGGATACGCCACCAGCCGAGCAGCGACCATCGCCAAGCGACTCTCCGCACGTCACAAGCAATGGAGAATCGCTATGACTGCATTCAAAACCCTGATCGCCGCAGTGCTGCTCTCAACGGCAACGATATCATCAGCCTCCGCGGCCTGGTCCTATGCCGATCAGGAGCCCGCCGCATTTGCATCAATGTATCCCAATCGCGACGTGCTGAATGGCGGCGCATTGACGCCGGCAGGACGAATGGGTCTCGAGCGGCCCGGTGGCGCGGCTCCGGTGTTCGGAGCGAGCCACATCTACAACCGCCACGCGCATCGGTAAGCGGCGGTAACACGCAAAAGTCAATTGCCGCGTAACCATGTCCGTCTGTGACCCCGCTCGGAGTGCGACCGCGCCATGCGGCGTCCCCCGCGGGTCCAGAGCCTCAATATCATCGGTTCCGAACGTTTGTTCGCGACAACGGCGGGACGGCGTCAAAGGCACCGCAGATCGGGCGCCGGTGACGGGCCAATTCTCCGCACACCATTGTAAAACTTCACAGTTCTTCAGCTTCTGTAATCCGGCTCGCGGCGGGTCCCGCGCTACACTCCAGCTATCGACTGTTGGACGAGCAGGCCCTCCCTTGGCGCCATACCGCCGCCCGGCAGGCACGATGACCAGCAGCGCTATGGAGGCATCGCTTGATCACCGGTGGAAGCGGCCATTTGAGTCCGGACATTGCGAGGCGCCTGCGAAATCTAGCGATCGGCGCCGTCATATTTGCGGCCGGCGCAGCCGGCGCCTCCGCGCAACAGCGATACGATTCCGGTGCGAGCAACACCGAGATCAGGATCGGCAACATCATGCCCTATAGCGGCCCGGCATCGGCTTACGGCATCATCGGCAGGACGATGAGTGCGTATTTTCGCATGGTCAACGAAAATGGCGGCATCAACGGCCGGACAGTCGAGTTCATCTCCTACGACGATGGCTACAATCCGTCCCGAGCGGTCGAGCAGGCACGGCGGCTCGTCGAGGACGACGAAGTGCTCGCGATCTTCGCCCCCTTCGGTACCGCGAGCAACGCCGCCATTCAAAGGTACATGAACAATCGCCACGTGCCGCAATTGTTCGCCATATCGGGAGCATCTCGCTGGGCTGATCCCGTCCATTTTCCGTGGACCATCGGCTGGCTACCGAGCTACCGAACCGAGGCACGCATCTACGCGGACTATATCCTGACGCATCACCCTGGCGCCAGGATCGGCGTCCTCTACCAGAACGACGACTTCGGACGCGATTATCTGGCTGGCCTGAAGGACGTGCTGCAAGACAGGTACCCGCAAATGGTGGTTGCGAGCCTGCCGTATGAAATCAGCGAACCGACAATCGACTCGCAGATCGTGGCGATCAAGGCGGCCGCCCCCGACATTTTCATCAATGTCGCCACGCCAAAATTCGCGGCTCAGGCGATCAGGAAGCTCGCCGAGCTGGACTGGCATCCCGTCCACATCATGACGAACGTCTCGGTTTCGGTCGGCGCTGTGTTGAAGCTCGCAGGACTGGACAATGCGAAGGGAGTCCTGAGTGCCGGGTACCAGATGGACGTGACCGACCCGCAGTGGGACTCATACCCGGCCATGCAGCACTTTCGCGCGTTCATGGCGAAATACTATCCGGACGCGGATCGATCCGAAAGTGGCCCGCTGGTGGCATTCAATATGTCGAGCGCGCTCGTTGAGGTGCTGAGGCGCTGTGGCGACGATCTCACGCGCGAGAGGATCATGCAGGTGGCGACGGACCTCGATATCGAGGGTGCAGCCTATATTCCCGGCGTCCGGGTAAAGACATCGCCGACGGACTTTCACCCGATCGAGCAACTCCAAATGATGCGCTTCACCGGCGAGAAGTGGGAATGGTTCGGTCCGCTCATGAATGGCCATGCGGACCAGATAACGCTTTCGCCCGACTAGCGGGCAATCGCTTTCGAGATGAAGCGCGGGCGACGACTTCGTGCAAAGGCGAAAGTGATCGTTCAATTGATACTGCTCATCCGACACATGCGTACACATGTCTGGCAGGCGAGCCGAGGCGTTCCCGGCGTCGCTTTGTCAAGGAGACGTGCAATGACTACACTGAAGCTCTTGTCGGCCGGACTGATGGTTTCGGCCATGATCGCCTCCCCCGCGATGGCTCGCGAAGGCAACAACCAGGCGCGCCGGACCAATGCCGACGCCTATGCGTCGGTTCAGCGCGTTCCGGTGACGTCCGAGCGCAACTGTGTCCGCGCTCCCGACGTCGGTGCGTATGCGAGCGACCCCTGGCGTCGGCCTCCGTGCGAGCCCAACTCGGGCTATTGAGCACGCCAACCGGAGCGAGCCCCCTTGCCGCGAGGCAATCGTCACCGCTGACTTGAAGAGGTTCATCTCGGCGCTTCGGGGGCTTCCGTCTCACGGACGTAACTGGAGGAAGAACGGCGGCCCTATGAAGCCCCGTTCTTCCGACCAGCCATGTCCGACGCGCATTGATCCGTACCAACAGCGTAGCCCCGGCATCTGCCGCGTATAATGATGGATGGCGAAGCCAGCTCCATCGCGGACTCCACCAACCTCGCCATTGCCGTCTCAGGCCCCACGAGGGTAGGCCTACTCGCTCGAGGCAAGGACATCAAAGATCGAATCCAGCCGCAGCGGCATCTCGCCATCGACTCGGCGTGTCACCCGCGAAGCGCCTGAACGTCGTCGTGAAGTGGGCCTGGCTTTGAAAACCCACTGTGAGCGCGACCTCAACAATCGGCATCTCGCAGCCCCGCAGCAGATCCTTGGAGCGCTGTATCCGGTGCCGCAAGATATACTCGTGAGGCCTGCAACCTGTCGCGGCGCGGAACTGGGCGGCGAAATGCATCCGGCTCAGGCCCGCAGCCGCGGCAAGATCCGCCAGCACGATTTTCTTGCGGAAGTGAGTCTCGATATAGTCGAGCACCCGTTTGAGCCGCCACTTCTGCAATCCCTGGACCGGCCTTTCAGAAGTGCATTGGCCGACGCGGGCTCGCTCGTCGAACCTCGGCTGCGCCTCGGACCGCAAGGCAAGGAGCCGGGCAATGACGGCAAATCGCAGGGCGTCGACGCAAAGGGCGCTATCGGTGGCCTTCAATCGCTCCATCGCGACGAGAGCTTCGGACAGGCGCTGAACAACCGGATCGTCGTTACAAATGGGCGCCGTTGTCACAGAACTAGGTGCAGTCATGGCCGCGCGTTGCCACGGGACTTCAACGCGCAGCCAGCCGGTGTCGCGCGCCGGATTACACCGGGATATGCCGGAGCTGCGCCGTCGCTGCCCTTCGATCGCGATGACCAGACCGAGCCGCTCGAAGGCAATCGTCGTTGCATCAAGGGGAGACAGATCGTCCCCGCCCGAAACAGTGGCAGGGGCGATGACCTTCGGAAGCGGCGCGATCGACGCCATTGCCAGGGCCGAGCGGAAATCTGTGTCGTCCGCGGTGGCGGTCGCCTGGGTGTCGCCATGCTTCGGTTGTGGCGACAATAATAATGGCTGAGACATGATCTTACTCTTGCAAGGATAATCCGAACGATGATGCCCCATTCCGGCGAAGCGCATCGATCGCAGAGTAAGGTAGCAAGCTATGGCCCGATCGCGAGTGAAGAGGCGCAAAATCAGGAAACTTCAGGCTCTCCTTCGCCGACATATCGACACCGTCGAAGCGATGCGCCGTGCCATCCTCTCAATCGAGATGCCGCGCGATGTCCTGCAGCCTCCGATGTGAACAGGTGTCGCGTCGACCGCTCGATAACGAAGAGACCAGGCAGGCCGCCGAGCTTCTGAACCGCCGCGACGCGTAATCCCCTGCCCTGTGTTGCTGTCGGGATGTGCTGCACGCTCCTTCCGGCCCGCTCCCCTATTTTGGCACTCTCATTCGTCCTCACGAACTCGTGTAGCAGGCAACGAGCTAGCCATGGCGAACAGCCCGCTACTGAGAAGGTCGTCTTGACACCCCAACGGCCTCCCCTGTAGGACACCTAGGCATACTGACGCTTTCAGAATCTTGCAGGGGCGGTGATCTTTGGGGGTCTCGTCACTCTCCTAGATTGCGGCAGTGAAGTTGATCCACGGACCCCCCTTATGTCGCCTTCGCCCGCTGTACGAACCTACTCTTTCGGTAATTGGCTTATCGATTGCCAGCGGAGAGAGCTGAAGTGCGACAACATCACGGTCCCGATCGGAAGCCGCGCATTCGAGATTCTCGAGAAACTGGCGAGTTGCGCCGGTCACCTGGTGACCAAGGATGATTTGATCGGAAGTGTCTGGTCAGGCCTGGCCGTCGAAAACAACACGCTCCAGGTCCATATCTCCGCCGTCCGCAAGGCGCTGGGCAAAGATCGCGATCTCCTCAAGACGATCTCGGGCCGTGGATATACCCTCGCCGGGACCTGGCGAAGCGGGCATTTGGACCAGCCCGCAGCGACATCGGTATCCGTCCCGGCCATCGACTCCTTTTCGAGTAACCTGCCGAACACGCGCGCTCCTCTCATCGGGCGCGAGGATTGCCTGAGCGAAATTGCCGAACTTATGTTCGCATATCGGGCCGTGACTTTGGTCGGCCCGGGAGGCATCGGGAAAACAAAGCTGGCCATCGAACTTGCGCGCCTGGTCGCATCATCATTCGATGGTGCGGTGGCGCTGGTCGAGCTCGCGACCTTGCATGATCCAGCACTTGCGACATCGACCACCGCCCGTGCGCTCAAGCTCGCCTTGAGTGACAAGGAGGTTTCGGCCGCCTGCATCGCCCAGGCTATCGGGTCACGGCGTCTGCTTCTCATCTTGGACAATTGCGAGCATGTCATCGACGTCGCTGCACAGATCGCGAGTGCTGCACTTCGCTATTGTCCCAATGTCACAATTCTTTCGACCAGTCGGGAAGGCCTCCGCATCGATGGCGAATACGTCGCGGCGATCCCGCCGCTGTCGGTTCCGGACTCTGGTTTGCGTGATCCCGGTTTGCTGTTGCAGGCAAGCGCCGTGCAGCTCTTCGTCGCTCGCACACAGGCGCTACGCGCGAACTTCTGTCCAAGCGCGGACGATCTGCTGAAAGTGGCCGCCATCTGTCGCCGGCTCGACGGAATTCCGCTCGCGCTGGAATTTGCCGCGGCTCAGGCCGCTAATCTTGGGGTAGACACCGTCTTGCTTCGCCTGGACAGGCGAATGGAGTTGCTGAGCGGCGGCCGCAGGGACCAACTGCCGCGGCACCAGACCCTGCGAGCGACGCTGGACTGGAGCTACGATCTGTTGTCGCCCGACGAGCAAAGGCTGTTGTGCTGGCTCGCGGTGTTTCCGGCAGGGTTCACACTCGATGCCGCCATTGCAATGATGGACAACGCGTTGTCCCGGTCGGACGTCATCGAAACACTGTTCAATCTGGTCGGAAAATCGCTGGTCTCACTCGATCCCTCCTTCGAAGGGCGGTGGCGTCTGCTGGAGACCACCCGCGCTTACGCCCTGGAGAAGCTGGCAGAAGCAGGACTGTGCGAGCAGGCCAGCAGACGGCATGCGGGCTTTCTCAGGCAGCTCACCATGCCACTGGGCGATGCCTCCCCCGCCTCCGACGATCTCACCCGCCTTGCCCAGGAAATTGGAAACGTGCATGCGGCGCTCGACTGGGCCTTCGCACCCGGCGGCGATGCCGCGCTCGGCGTAGAGCTGACGGCCGGCTTTGTGCCGGTGTGGATGCAAATGCTGTCCTTCATGGAATGCTCGACCCGCATCGAGCACGCTCTCGCCCATCTCGACGGAAAGCTGACCTGCAATCCAAGGCTCAAGGCGCAGCTCTATGTCGCGCTGGGGTTCGCGCTTCTCAATACGACTGGCTCGGCGGATCGCATGAAGGCGGCCCTGAACATCGGCCTTGCGCTCGGCGAAGAGCTGTCCGATCTCGAGCTTCAGCTCAAGGCTGTTTGGACGCTGTGGAGCTATAATCTCAACTCGGGCCAATACGACGCGGCCAAGAATGTCGGAGAGCGATATCTGGAGATCGCCCTTCGCACGGGAAACCCCGCCAACGAGACGGTAGGCCGCCGCCTGATCGGCGCCGCCACCCATTTTTACGGCGCGCAGGAGGAAGCTCGACGCGAACTGATCCTCTCCCTGGACCACTCGGCTCATGGATTGAAGGACGGCACGAACCAGATGTGGTTTCTGCTCAACCAGAGCGTCCTGGCAAAGGCCATGTTAGCCCGCGTACTGCTGCTCCAGGGAAAGATCGCCCAGAGCAGATCGCTGGCCGCGGAGTGCCTCGAGGAGGCGCAGCGTGAGAAGGACAAGCTCGCGATCGCTTACGCGCTGCGGAACGCCGTGTGCCCCATTGCGCTGATGACGCATGATGTCGCCACTGCCGATCAGGCGATCGCGTCGCTCCTCGAGCTCGTCACGCGCGAGGGAATAGCTTTCTGGACGAGCTGGACGTCCTGCCTGAAGGGGCAGTTGCTCGTCCTGCAAGGCAGACATCACGATGGAATAGAGCTGCTGCGCAGCGGACTGAAAGCGCGGGCCGAGAACGGCTGGCTGATGCGCAATCCCGAATTTCTCGGATCGCTCGCCGAAGGACTGTTCGCGGTCGGCGAGACTGCGCAGGCCCTGGCCGCCGTGGAAGATGCCCTGACCATCTCCCGGCAAGGCCAGCAATTGTGGTGCCTTGCTGATCTGCTGCGGATCAAGGGCGAGATCCTGCTTGCCGATGGCTCGTCAGATCGGTCCCGCTCGGAGGTCCTGTTCTCCGAGGGCCTGTCCGTTGCCAGAGAGCAGCAATGCCGCTTCTACGAGCTGAAAGTCGCGGCAGCCTGGGCAAGGATCATGGCAGCGTCGGACCGCCAGCAGACCGCGCTTGATCTCGTCGGTCCGGTCAGCGCTCTGTTCGATCGGGAGGTCGATCTTCCAGCGCTCGCCTTTGCGCGCGGTCTCGCTGCAAGTCCCGGCATCTCGATTTCGACGTGCGGCGACGACCGGCCCCCGTCCTGCACCTGCCACTAGGTTGCTGATCTATCGACCGGGACGGCATGTCCTGCAGCGCTGGACCAGCCCTCACACTCAATCCTCCGGATCCTACCAGATGAGCATCTCCCGACGACAGGTCTTAGGCGGCGTTGGCGCGTCGGTGTTTTCGCCCGGCATCATCCGCGCCCAGGGCACGAGACCGATCAGGATCGGCGAGATCAACTCCTATAGCAGCGCGCCCGCGTTTACCCTGCCCTATCGTCGCGGCTGGCAGTTGGCGGTCGAACAGCTGAATGCGAGTGGAGGTCTCCTCGGGCGAGAGCTGCAGGTCATCAGCCGGGACGACGAAGGCAAGCCGAGCGTCGCGCTGCGTGCCGCCGAAGAACTGGTGCAACGAAATAACGTCGATCTTCTGGCAGGCGCATATCTGTCGAATATCGGACTGGCGATCAGCGACTTCGCCCGGCAAAACCGGATCCTCTTCGTGGCGAGCGAACCGCTCACCGACGCCCTCGTTTGGGAGCGAGGACATCGATATTGTTACCGGCTCCGCCCCTCGACATACATGCTGGCAGCCATGCTGGTGGAGGAGGCAGCTCAATTGAAGGCGACACGGTGGGCGACGATCGCCCCGAACTACGAATACGGGCAGTCGGCCGTAAGATGGTTCACACAGCTTCTGAGCCGCCGCCGTCCAGACGTCGAGTTCATCAACAGTCAGTGGCCGCCGCTGGGTGCCATTGATGCCGGCGTGGTCGTCAACGCCCTCGCGCAGCAGAGACCCGAAGCGATCCTCAACGTCACCTTCGGACCCGATCTCGCCAGATTTGTGCGGCAAGGCAATGATCGTGGCCTGTTCGAAGGGCGACACGTCGTGTCGTTCACGACCGGCGAACCCGAATACCTTCTTCCCCTCGGGCAGGACGCACCGGAGGGATGGATCGTGACCGGCTATCCGGTGACCGAGGTCTTGGATCCCTCAAACAACGCCTTCGTCTCGGCCTATTCCGCACGATATGGCGAGGCTCCCACGATGGGATCCGTGGTCGGTCACGCCTTGATCAGCTCCATCGTGGCGCCGATCGCGAAGCTCGGGAGATTCGATACCGAAGCGATGACCGACGGCTTTGGCAACGTCGGCTTCGAAACGCCGTTCGGCCCGGCGATTTGGCGTTCCATCGACCATCAGAGCACCATGGGGACCTTCGTCGGCCGCACCACTGTACGGGGCAACAAGGGTGTGATGGTGGACTGGAAATACCGGGACGGTGGAACGATGCTGCCGCCCGACGCCGAAGTCTTGAAGCTACGCCCGGCAACGTGAAGCGCTGGCACAGCGCCGGCTACGCCAGCCGACGGGTCGTCCCCCGATCCGCAAACGGTGCGACGAGAGTCCCGTAGCGGCAGCGCCTCAGCATCCCGGCGGCAAGATCGGCGACACTCCCGGCGTTGGTGCCGCGCCTGACGCGTTGGCCGGCAACATGGTAGCAGGCGCTGCGAGGTTCATCGAGACTCCTTCCGCGCAGGCCGTGCTGTTCGGGCTCGGCATGACGGCGGCATTTGGATCGATGCCCGTGCCGCCGGCGGCGCTGGTGTCCGCCAGGATCGTTCCAGGCGCGAGGCTGGACGGCACTTGCGGGATCGAGAGCGGCAGGGACGCAGCGCTTGTCGCGAGCCCTCCCGGCGTCGAGCTGCATGCGACCGTCGTCCCCGTTCCCGCCGGTGCCGCTGCGGGAATTGTTCCGGTGGAGCTGCCGGCTTGCCCTGTGACCGGCAATAGCGGAGCGCCGATGCCTGACGCGGACGAGCCGATGCTCGATACGATCGGGGTCGCCGGCACCGGCATCGGAGACGTCGATGGCGTGGCGCAGACGACAACCGTACCCGGCGTCGTCGGATCCGAGGCGAGCGGAACAGGCGCCAGCGTCGTGTCGGGAACGCCAGGCTCGGTTGTTGCGGAAAACGGACCCGGACTGTTGAGCGGCGAGGTCACGATCGCACCCGGCACGGTTGGAAGGCCCATCGCCGTGGTGCCCATCGTTGAGACCTGCGCCTCACTCGAAGGACAGCCCAACAGCAGGGCGATCGTTGTTGCGAGCACGATCCGGATCATCTCTATGCTCCTAACTGACCTCGACCTTGCGAATGGTGACCTTGCTGCCCTCCGCCAGGTTCACCGCCGGATTGAGCACGACCTGGTCGCCGGGCTTGAGGCCCTCGCGCACTTCCACCGTGGTGCCGAAGTCCCGTGCGATCGCGATGTGCTGCAGATGAACGGTGCCGTTCCGCACGACCGCGACATGAAGACCGTTCTGATCGAAGGCGAGCGCATCGGACGAGACTGTCACCGACGGAGTCTTGCGCGGGATCGACAGCTCGACCGTGCAGTAGATGCCGGGACTTAAGGCACCGTCCGGATTGGGCACGTCGATCTCGGTCAGCAGAGTCCGGCTTCCCGGCTGCAATGCGCTTGCGATGCGTGTGACTTTCCCCGGAAACGTCCGCCCCGGAATCTCGGGGACGCGAATATCCGCGTCGACGCCCGGCGCGACTCCGAAGGCTTCGTCCTGCGGTACGAAGACCTGGGTTCGGATCACGTTGGAATGCATGAGCGTGAACATGAAGGTCGACCCGGCCTGCACCAGGCTGCCATTGTCCACGTTGCGCTGTGTGATCACGCCGTCGAACGGCGCCACCACACGCTGATAGGCCTTCTCCTGCTGGAGGACTCGAATCTGGGCCTCCTGCGCCGTGATGTTCGACTGGGCGACGCCCACGGCCGCCTGCTGTGCGCGCAGCGTGAGACGATCGTTGTCCCCCTGCTGTGCCGTCAGCCAGCCTTGCTTGACCAGATTGCTGTCGCGCGCATTGGTGACGTCGGCAAGCTCCCGGCTCGCTTGCGCCTGCTGCAAGGCGGCCTGGTTTTGCGCCAACGTCGCCTGCGCCTGGGCGATCTGCTGGTCGAGCTCCGGAGCCGTGATTAACGCGAGAAGGTCGCCTTTCTTGACCCGATCGCCGATATCCACATAGCGCTTTTCGATATAGCCGCTGGTCCGCGCGAAGATATTGGCTGCCTCGAACGCGGTCGTTGTCGCCGGCAAGGTAACCTTCATCAAGTCCCCGCTGGGCTGGACCGCCGCCACCCGCACTTCCGGAATGGCGGTTCTCACCTGCTCCGCCACTGCAGCGACCTCACGCGCCGCCTGATAGTGCCGCCAGCCGCCAATGCCGAGACCGCCCGCGAGCAGCAGAAGCATCCCTCCTCCGAGCAGCGCGCCGCCGTAACGGCGTCCGGGCGGCGCGGCCTTGCCGGGGAGCTCGACGATGCGGCGGCTCTCCGCATCGGGCGGGTCCCTCGCCTCTTCGCCATTGGTCCGCACACGAACGTCGCTCATTCCGGTTGCTCCTCGAATACGCCGTGGTGAGGCTTGCCATCGTTACCTTTGCGCAGCATGGCAAAGAGATACGGCACGATCAGCAATGTCGTCGGGGTTGCGAACAGCAGCCCGCCGATCACCGCGCGCGCGAGCGCGGCGTTCTGCTCCTCGCCCGGACCTCCGAGCGCCATCGGGATCATGCCCACGATCATCGCGGCAGCAGTCATCAGGACCGGCCGGATCCTGGTGCGGCCCGCGCTCAGCGCTGCCTGGAACGCGGAATGTCCCTTCAATTGCTCATCACGCGCGAACGTTACGAGCAGGATCGAATTCGCGGAGGCAACGCCGACCGCCATGATCGCCCCCATCAGCGAAGGCACGTTGAGCGTCGTTCCGGTGATGAACAGCATCGTCACGATGCCGCACAAGGTCGCCGGCAGCGCCATGATGACGACGAAGGGATCGCCGAAGTTCTGGTAGTTCACGACCATGAGCAGGTAGACCAGGATGGCGGCAAACAGCAGGCCGATCCCGAGATTGCGGAACGACTGATTCATGCTCTGGATCTGTCCCAGGACCTGGATCGAATTACCCGGCTGGAGCTGCTTCTGGAGTGTGGACGTGACCTTGTTGATATCGGCCGCGACGCCGCCGAGATCGCGCCCCTGAACGCTCGCATAGACGTCAAACACCGGCTGGACGTTGGCCTGGTTCGAATTGGTGGGGACACTCCCCCGCTTGAACGTCGCGACATTGCTGAGGAGGCCTGGCACCGTCTGCCCGCTCGCGGCAAGCGAGGCCGACACCGGCGTGTTTCCCAGTGCGTTCAACGAATTGGCCCTGTATTCGGGCGTCTGCACGGCCAGGTAATACGGGATGCCCGACGTCGGATCGGTCCAGAAGTTCGGCGAGACCTGAGCCGACGAACTGAGGCTGACATTGATATTGGTCGCCACTGTGCTGGCGTTGAGCCCCAACTGCGCCGCCCGGGTGCGGTCGATGTCCGCATAGAACGCGGGAGCATCGACTTCCTGCTGCAGATGCGCATCGACGACACCGGGGATCGTAGCGAGCCTCTTCTGCAGCTCCTTGGCCACGGTCAGATTGTTGGTGCCGTAGCCAACCGTGCGGACATCGATCTGCGCCGGAAGACCGAAGTTCAGGATCTGCGTCACGATGTCGGCCGCCTGGAAATAGAACGTGTCCTCCGGGAATGCCGCCGGCAGCACCTGGCGCAGCTTCCTGACGTAGTCCGCGGTCGGCTTGTGTCCATCCTTGAGTGACACGAGGATGGTGCCGTCGTTAACACCGATCGTCGAGCCATCGGTGAATGCGAGATTGTAGGGTCGCGCCGGAAGCCCGATATTGTCGACGATCAGCGCCCGGTCCCGCTCCGGAATCACTTCGCGGATCTTGTCTTCGACCGCCTGGAAGATCGCTTCCGTCTTCTCGATGCGGGTGCCCGCGGGCGCCCGAACGTGGAGCTGGATCTGGCCGCCGTCGATCAGGGGATAGAAGTCCCTGCCGACATAGACGAACATGGTGGCCCCGAGAGCCAGCACCAGCACCGCGACGACCGGCACGACGACACGACGCCGAAGCAACGTCAACAGCAGGTCGGAATAGCCGTTGCGCAGACGTTCGAACCCGCGCTCGAACATCGCCGAGGCGCGGCCGAAGATGCCCGACGGGCTTCCGCCCTCGCCATGGCGCCGTTCGCTCTTCAGCAGCAGGCCGATGGTGATCGGCGTCAGCGTTCGCGACAACGCATATGACGCCAGCATCGCGAACACCACCGCCAGGCCCAGCGGCGTGAAGAGGTATTTGGCCGGCCCTTCCAGAAAGACGACCGAGGTGAACACACAGCTGATGGCGAGCGTGGAGACGAGCGTCGGCACCGCGATTTCAGCCGCCCCGTGCAGCGTCGCATCAGGCAGCGGCATGCCTTCCTCGGTCCAGAGCCGGTGCGTGTTCTCGATCGTCACCGTGGAATCGTCGACCAAGATGCCGACCGCGAGTGCAAGCCCGCCGAGCGTCATCGTGTTCAAGGTCTCGCCGAGACAATACAGCACGACCAGCGAAGACAGCATCGCCAGCGGGATCGAGATCAGGACAACCAGCGTCGATCGCCACGATCCCAGGAACAGCAGGATCATCAGCGCCGTGAGGCCGGCCGCAATCGCGCCCTCACGCAGCACGCCATCGACCGAATGGGTGACGAAGACCGACTGATCGAACAGTTCGTTGATCTTCATCCCTGCAGGAGCCGACGCGCGAATCGAACTCAAGGCCTTCTTCACCCCGTTGACGACAGCGAGCGTCGAGGCATTTCCGTTCTTGATCACGCTGAGCAGGACGGCGCGATGACCGTCCTCGCGCACGATGTTCTGCTGGACCTGGGAGCCGTCCCGGACCTGGGCCACGTCCTTCAGGAAGATCGTGGCCCCGTTCACGAACTTGACCGGGATCATGTTGAGATCCTTGATCGAGGCCGGCGTGGCGTTGGTTCGAACGGTGTACTGGGTGTCGCCGATTTTCGTCGTGCCGGTGGGCAGCGTCAGATTTTGGGTGTTCACCGCATTGACGATGTCGAGCGGCGTCAATCCGCGCGACAGGAGCTTGTTCGGATCGATGTCGACCATGATCTGGCGGTACTTGCCGCCGGCAGGCGTGGGCAGCGTCACGCCCGGAACAGGCGCCAATTGCTGCCGGATACGATAGATACCGAAATCGTATAATTGCTGCTCGTTCAGACTATTGGACTCGAGGCTGAGCTGCAGCACCGGTACGCTTGATGCATTGAACTGCACGATGATCGGCGGCTGAATGCCCGGCGGCATCAGGGCGCGGATCGCGTTGGTTGCCGAGACGATCTGCGAGATCGCGAGGTCGAGATTGACGTCCGGCTGGAAGTAGATCTTCTGAACCGACAGGCCGTTGAGGGTTTGCGCCTCGATGTTCTTGATGCCGCTGACATTGGCGCTGATCGAATACTGGCTGTAGGTGCTGACGCGCTGCTCCATCTCAGGCGTCGACAGGCCCGTGTAGCTCCACACCACCGTGACGACGGGAATGCGGATCTCCGGAAAAATGTCCGTCGGCATCGACCAGATCGCGATGCCGCCGAGGAACAGGATCAGCGCCGCAAGCACATAGAACGTGTGCGGAAACCGCAGCGCGAAGCGAACAATTCCCATGGTAATTCTGCCTGAAGCAAGTTGCGCGGGATCATTGAGCAGATGAGGACGGGAGGGCATCCGTTCAAATGAAAACGAATTCAGATGCTCCGCGGCGGGACAGACATCATTCGTACCGGCATCACCGCCTCTCGATCGCTCATGGAGCGGTGAGCTCCCGCGGCCGTGAGCCCGAAACGCCGTCGGGGCGCTTCCGTGCCGCATCCTGCACGGCAAGAATTGCGGCTCGCCTGACCTTGGCAAAGGCGCGGATCTCGATCTGCCGAACCCGCTCGCTAGAGATCGAAAGCTCGAATCCGAGTTGCTCCAGCGTAACCGGGCATTCCGCCAGCCGCCTCGCCTCCAGAATATGACGCTCGCGCGCCGTCAGCATGCCCAACGCAGCGCGCAGGGCATTGGCACGGCGCTCCGTCTGCTCATGATCGGCGAGCACCGTCTCCGCGTCGATCGCCTGATCGACCAGCAACGCTTCCCACTCGGTTCCTTGCTCGTCGTCGCCAACGCGCGCGTTCAGCGACATGTCACCGTTCAGTCGGGAATCCATCTCGATCACCTCACGCGCCGTGACGTCGAGCCTTTCCGCGATCGTCTCGGCGACATCGGGGGTGAGCGCTGCCATCGCGCCGCCCGCGGCTTTCCTCATCTCGCTACGGAGCTTGAAGAACAGCTTCTTCTGCGCTGCCGTCGTGCCGATCCTGACCAGAGACCAGGAGCGCAGGATGTATTCGTGAACCGAGGCCTTGATCCACCAAACCGCATAGGTGGAGAACCGCGCACCGCGGCCGGGTTCGAAGCGTGACGCTGCGATGACGAGGCCGAGATTTGCCTCCGCAATCACATCGGCCAAGGGCAGACCGTACCCCTTGTAGCCGCGCGCCACCTTGGCTGCGAGCCGGAGATGGCTCGTGACGAGCGCGTTCACAGCGCCGCGGTCCCGCGTCTCCTGCCAGCGGCGTGCAAGCTGCTGCTCGTGACCGGGCTCAAGCAGTTCATAGCGCTTGATGGCCGCGGAATAGGCGCTGAGGAAAGGGGCCGATGGTGCGCCGGCCGCGACAGCCATGGCACTATTCCTCACTACTTCGTGGCGGATCTGCATCTGTCACTCCCACATACGAAACCGGCAAGCGGACTCTAGGAAGCCTCTGAAGGTGGAGGCCACTGAATTGAGCGTAACAAATCTGAATTCGCCTTCAGACATTCGGCATGTCCTGGCATCGAGAACATCACACTTCATGAGGGGCATCACATCTGATTGACGGTTGCGAGAGTTGGGGTCCGGGACCGGCATGCGGCGGCTTTGCTCGCCCTCCCGGTCCAGGCAAGGATCTCGATCCGCCCGCCGGGAGCCGGACCGATGATCAATCGAAAGCCATGCAGCTTGACGATGGCAGCCACCAGGCTCAGTCCCAGCCCAACCCCAGGCGTATTTCGCATCTTGTCGGAGCGATAGAATCGCCGCAGCACCGCTTCGCGCTCTTGCGTGCTGATGCCGGGTCCGGTGTCACTTACGCGCACGAGCGCGGTGTCATCTTCCGACACCAGTTCGAGCCTCACCTGGCCGCCGGGCGGCGTGAACTTGACGGCATTGTCCACGAGATTGGCCATCGCTTCGAACAACAGGTCCCGATCGCCCCACACCTGCACATTGCGATCGATGACGACGCCAAGCCCGATGCCCTTGTCTTCGGCGATGGGCTCATAGACGTCGCACACCTCGCGCAGTATCTCGTCGAGCGCAACGTTACCGAAACCCGCGGTGCGACGGCTGTTCTCGATCTCGGTGAGGCGTAGCAGGGCGGTCACGATCGCGAGCGACTGATCGATTCCGGCCATTGCCTTGTCCGTGACCTCCTGGAGCTGCTCCAAAGTGGTCGCATGCGTTCGGCCGCGCTCCAGCGCCAGGCGTGCGCGCGTGAGCGGCGTCCTGAGATCATGGGCGATATCGTTGCCGACACCGGCAAGCGCGTTGATCATGGTCTCCATCTCCGCGAGCATGCCGTTGACGATCCTGGCCAGTCGCGCGAACGGATCGTCGGAATTGTCTTCCGGAAGCCGCTCACGCAACTCCCCGGCCACGATCCGCTGCACCCGCTGGTTCACCTCTTCCACGCGTCTCTGGGCGCGAACGCTCAGCCACGCTCCGGCCAGTAGACAGAGGCAGAACGCCGGCAGCAGGCCGAGCGCAAGCGCCTGCCCCACGACACTCGAGATTTCGTGCGTCTCATCGACGTTCCGTCCCATCACCAGGACATCGCCGTTCTCGAGACGCCTGCCCACGACCCTGATGACCGGTCCGTGGACCGCCGATCTCTCGATGAGGTCGAGCCGCACACCCTGCGCCGCTCCACCGAGATCGAGCGCTTGCGGCAAGCTGTCGATGTTGCCGGCAAGCCGGGTGCCGGCACCATTGAAAAGTCCCGCGTACTGCACGCCTCTGGAATCCTGCTCGAGATGATCGGAGATCGCTCCGATGCGGCGCGCCGACGGCAAATCGGCGATGAAGTTGATCCGGGTCGTGATCATGCGGTCGGATCGTGCGATCAGATAGTCGTCGAGCTTCCAATAGGTGAACGCGAACAGCCCGACCACGAACAGCGCAAATGCGGCCGCCACCGCCAGGGCCCAGAGGAACGTGTTCGAACGGATGAACTGAATCTGGCGCATCGAACCGGCACTCTATATTCGTCCCGAGATGTGCTCCGCGAGCCCCTGGGTTGCGCGTCCTTATGCACGCGAACGCAGAATGAAGCCGGAGCCGCGAACATTGTGGATGAGCTGCGTATCGCCGGGACCATCGACCTTGTGGCGCAGCCGGCCCATATGCACGTCGATCAGATTCGTCGTTGCCGGAACGAACTTGTAGTTCCAGACCTCTTCGAGCAGCATCGCGCGCGTGAGCAATTGATCGCTCCGGCGCATCATGTATTCGAGCAGGCGGAACTCACGCGGCAACAGATCGATCTCGCGCTCGTCCCGTCGCGCGGTCCGCTCGATCAGGTCGAGCTCCAGCGGCCCGACATGCAGCGTGGTCTCGCGGCTGTCCATCGGACGGCGAAGCAATGCCTCTATGCGCGCGACGAGCTCGATGATCGCGAACGGCTTGGTGAGATAGTCGTCTCCCCCCATACGCAATCCGCGTACCCGATCGTCCACGGCGCCGAGCGCACTCAGAACCAGCACCGGCGTCCCGACCCGATCCTTGCGCAAGGCCTCGATCACGGTCAGCCCGTCCATTCCGGGCAGCATGCGATCAACGATCATGGCATCCGGACACGCCGCGCGCGCCCGATCGAGACCGTCGACGCCGTCAGGGGCCCATTGGACCTCAAAACCGCGATCGGCGAGTTCGGCGACGATCACCTCGGCGGTTTCGGCATCATCTTCGATCAGAAGAATCCGCGTCATGATCCTGCTCCCACGTTCTGCGAGGCGTTTCGGCCTGCGGCGGAGGAGCACGAGCTCGGCGGTCGGGGGCGTCATGTTCAATGCCCGCCCGCTCTGAACGCGCGACGCCGCGCCAGCCTGCCATAGGCCACTCGTTGTCTGACGAGATAGTCCTGCGGAGCATGGGGCACCACTAAATAGCGATTCAGGAAACGCGCCGTGCCCGTCGCCAACAGGGCCAGCGCGATGGCCATACGCCTCGCTGTCGTCGTGATCATCTTCCACCTCCATTTTGAACTGCGCTTTCATCAACATATGCCTGTGATGCGCTCCCCGTTACTCTCAAGGCAACGGATGTTGCGCATTCGCACGATCGTGCTTGCAGCGCCGCGCCGGCTCACAGGCCGTTGAAATCCGGTGAGCAATTCGTGCATTTGGACGACGTCCCGCCGTCCACACGTTGATGGTGAGCCGCTTGGTCGGCCTGATGTCTTCAAAGGAGAAGCCGAAATGACCACTCTCAAACTCTTGTCGACGGGATTGATTGCAGCCGCCGTGCTCGGGGGACCCGTCATGGCGCGCGAGCACCATTCCGTCATGCGACAGCCCGCGATGACAACCGATACGGCCGCATCGAGTGCGCCCTTCTATCAGCAGGACGGCCGCCTCTGCGTTCCTGCGCCGCGCGTGGGCGCTTTCGCGACGGCGCCGTGGACCGGCAACAACGTGCCTTGTGAGCCCGGCACGGGCGGCTTCTGATCGCGGCATTTCGTTGGCCGGCCGGGCGCCTCGGTCGGTCGCTCCTCATCGAACGAACGGGGGCGGGCTGGAACGTTCAGCCCGCCCCTTCCGCGGGCCGCGGCCCCCGCGGCAGGATCACCTTCCCTCCCGGTGCGCCTCGTTCCTGAAGTCGAATTTAGTGGGATTGCCGCGCATCGCTCCTACCTCTCCTTTCATCACGAGCCTTGGCATCAGGAGCTTCGGCGACGGCACGACGCGGGAGCGGACTGCATGGATGACCTGGCAGATCGACACGAAAGGAGTGTCCCATGAAACGCGCAATCATGATTTTGGCAACAGCGGCGCTTGCCTCGACCCTGGCCATCGGCACGGCCGAAGCGCACGGCGGTGGCGGTGGCGGCGGCCACGGTGGTGGGTTTGGCGGCGGCGGCCACGCCAGTTTTGGCGGTGGTGGCTTTGGCGGCGGACATATGGGCTTCGGCGGCGGCGGCGCGCATTTCGGCGGCATGGGGCATGATGGAGGCTTTGGCGGCGAACATCTCGGATTCGGCGGTCATGCCGGCGCCGGCGGCATCGGCCTGCGTCAGCATGCGTTCCACCGCTTTGGTCGCTATCGACCCGGATACGGATTCTACGGCGCCTATCCGGATTGCTACGATTGGTACGAGTTTCACCCCGACCAGCCGTTACCGCTGAGCTGCAGTTAGTCTGCACGCACGTCGGTCCAGCCCTACCGCGGAGGCTGCGGCGCCGGCCCGCTCACGACTTGGCCGAGCCTGGCTCGGCCATTTTGCGATGCTGGTTTGCCAATAAGCTCTAGGAGGGGCGGAAACCCGGAGGCATCGTTCGCCAGACTTTGTCTTTGAGGCAATAGGCACGGGCGCCCTCGGGAATATCTTCGGCGGCGCCGCCCTCATATTGCTCGTAAAGAAGCGCCGGGAACAGCCTCCCTTTGATGACTTTAATCATATCACCGCGTCGAATGTCCGCGCCGGCCGTTCCCGTCAAAACCGACATGATCCCTCGCGAAGCGCAGGTAGGATGCCAAACGAGCTCGTCGACCGGACGGGCTTGCCTGAAGCTATCTCGAAGCGGAACAGTCTTCCAATAACCCGAAAGGACTACTCCCCGATCGGGCTGTCCTTGCAGCCTGACGCCGAAGAGTCTGCGAGGATCCGGCTGCGGAGCGTGCGCAAGGCGGCTGGTTCTGAGGGGAGTTGCGTATCTCAAGTCCGAGCCGCACCGCCCCGGGAAACCCCACTCGCTTCGCCGAATGGAAGCAGCCCCAAGTGCTCGCTCGTTTCTTGGCAGCAGCGGCCCCGCCAACGCGGTTACAATATAGCGGGGCCGCCTGCCCTAGAGACGTCGGTGCTTAACCCGGGCCCGAAGGCCGCCAGACTCTACCCCGAGCGGCCGAGAACGAGGACTGGTCGAAAGAGGCACCCATTTCGGAGCGTCCCGGTTTGTCAGACCAGCATCCTGCTTTCGACAGCTCTTTCTGAAGCGGAAGTGGCGCGACCGGACCGACTATTCGACGGTCACGGACTTCGCGAGATTCCGTGGCTGGTCCACGTCGGTCCCCATAATCGCGGCGCTGTGATAGGCAAGGAGCTGTAGCGGCACCGCGAGAGCCAGCGGCGCCACGACCGGGGGCATATCCGGTAAGGCCAGGACCGAGCAACCACCGGACGCGGCGAGTGAAGCACCTCTCTCGTCGGTCAAGAGGATGATGCGGCCCCCACGGGCGATCACCTCCTGCATGTTCGACATGGTCTTTTCGAACGTCGCGTCGTACGGCGCAATGACGATGACCGGCAGACCCTTGTCGATCAGCGCGATCGGTCCATGTTTGAGCTCACCGGCCGCATAGCCCTCTGCGTGAATGTAAGTGACCTCCTTGAGCTTGAGGGCTCCCTCCAATGCCAGCGGATAATTGGTGCCCCGGCCTATGAACAGAGCGTCTCTGGCCCTCGCGATCTCACGCGCGAGCTCATGGACTTTCGGCTCCAGCTCGAGCGCACGGGCCATATAGTCTGGAATCTCGGCAAGGGCCCGGACGAGTGAGCGCTCGTCTTCGGCCGAGAGTACACCGCGACTGCGACCGGCAGCGATTGCAATGCAGAGCAAGATTGCCAGCTGACAGGTGAACGCCTTTGTCGATGCGACCCCTATTTCCGGACCGGCCAATGTGGGCATTACGATATGGCTCGAACGAGCCATCGTCGAGGTCTGCACGTTGACGACAGAGAGAACATGCTGGCCGTGGGTCTTAGCGAACTCCAACGAGGCGAGCGTATCGGCCGTTTCGCCGGACTGCGACACGAAAATCGCCAGATTGCCCGCGCCGAACGGAACGTCGCGATAGCGGAATTCCGATGCAATATCGATCTCGACCGGGAGCCTGGCGTAGCGCTCGAACCAGTACTTCGCAATCAGACCGGCGTAGAAGGAGGTCCCGCAAGCTACAATCGACACACGATCGACTGTCCCGAAGTCCACATCCACGCCCGCCGGCAACCTGATTGTCCCGTCGCGCGCGATATATTGCGCAAGCGTCTGCCCAACCACCTTCGGCTGTTCGTGAATCTCCTTCGCCATGAAGTGGCGATGCTCGCCCTTGTGAACAATCACGGCGGCACCGGCGATTTTGGCCGACGTACGACGCAGGCGCGCGCCGTTCACGTCGATAAACTCGATCTGCTCTCGAGTCACGACGGCGAGATCGCCGTCCTCAAGGTAGGCGACAATGTCCGTCAGAGGCGCGAGCGCCATCGCATCCGAGCCCAGGAACATCTCGCCGCACCCGTAGCCGACAGCAAGCGGCGAGCCCTTCCGGGCACCGATCAGGAGATTGTCGTGCCCTTCGAACAGGAAGGCGAGCGCGAACGTTCCGTTCAAGCGCGGGAGCACCTTACGCACCGCTGCGACCGGCTCGTATCCGTTCTTCCGCTCGCGGCTGACGAGATGCGCAACCACTTCGGAGTCGGTTTCGGTCGCAAAATGTGCACCGGCCGCTTTGAGGTCATTGCGCAACTCTCGATGGTTCTCGATGATCCCGTTGTGCACGATCGCCACACCATCAACCATATGAGGATGCGCATTCGTCTCATCGGGACGGCCGTGCGTTGCCCAGCGGGTGTGACCAATTCCGATCCGCCCGGCAAGCGGCTCCGAGTCGAGCCGACTCTTGAGGTTCGCGAGCTTTCCGACCGCACGACGTCGCGTCAGCGAACCGTCTTCGAGAGTGGCGATACCGGCCGAGTCATATCCGCGATATTCAAGCCGCTTCAGCGCATCCAGAAGAAGAGCAGAGGCTGGGCCTCGCCCGACGACACCAACAATTCCGCACATGGCCTCTCTCCGAGCATCTATCAACGGGCCCGCCAAGCGCAACCACGATTGCGGGCAATCTCCTAACGCGACGGCATCGGCCCGGCCCCCTCACCTCTGGCCTGCCCTGCTGCGCATGCTTCGGCAAGACGCTCGAGCCAGCCGCCTCCCGGCCGCCCGCGCGCCTGTCGAATATCGTCGACAACATTGGCGAGTAGTATCGTGGGACGCGAATTCTAGCACGCGCAGCCGCCGATTGTCTGATGATGACGGAGTAGACCTCATGCCCATAAGCTCCGCACTTGATCGCTACACCAACGCGCGCACGACCAATCGTTCGGCCTGCCGCGGCCCGTTCGAGAGCTCGGCGACGATGCGATTGAGCTGAGGAAGCGCCGGGATTTGCGCTGACCGGCGCAGATTGAACGCGAGATGTTCTTTCCGAAACATCGAAAACAGTGAGACTCCTGCCGAGTTCGTTGCCAGCGCATAATCCACGACGAAGGCAGCGGCGATCTCGGTGAGGTCGCCCCGGTATCCCATCTCATGAAGGCCGTTCAGTATTTCCTTCTCCGATCCGAGCCTCGCGACAAGCGGGGCGACGCTCGAGAATGATCCATAGGTGACAAACGTCCTGCGCCGCGCAATCTCGGTCGATCTCTGAAGATTCGGCTCGAGCGGATTATTCGCGATCTGTATCAGCCGGTATGGTAGCGATTCATGGAGGTCGTCAATTCCGCCCTCGTTATTGCCCGCAATCGAAATCGCGCGGGCCTTCCCGTCCTGGACGATGCGCTCGACCGCCCGAATGATGTCTTCGCGAACGACCTCTTCGCGGGTGGGACGGTGGAGAGCAAGCACATCTACATAATCCGTGCGAAGTCGCCTCAGGCTATCCTCGATGCTCGTCCTGATCAGCTCGGCCGATAGCGGCACTTTGAAGGGCTTCGACTTCATTGCGGAGAGGCGCGGTTGGATCCCGGGAAACACCGCAAGAGCGGCGCGCGCCATCGGCTTCAGGATCCGCATAACGGCGGAGGTATCACGCGGGCGCATCCCGACCTTTGTGCAGATATGGACGCTGCCGCGCTTCCTGGATACGAACTGACCCAAAATAGACTCGGCCATTCCATCGCCATACGACGGCGCCACGTCGTACCAGGTTATTCCGGCGTCGTACGCGCGCTCGAGCCCCTCGATCCCCCTCCGAGCCCCAACGCGCCCCCCGAGCGACGCGCAGCCGAAACCGATGCTCGATACATTTGCGCCGAGAGCATCAACACGGACCATCTTCATCGCAAACACCCCTGACCACGCCGTCTGTGCTCAAGTCGCCGACGTCGATCGTTCGACGGCGCGCACTTCCAAGCCGGCGGCCACGTCGGGCAAGCCCGCCGCTGAAACAACTCTGCAGGTTTGCCTGGCTTCATCTTCATGCAAATGGATGATGACGGGGTTCGCTCGGACATTACATACGCTACGCCCCTGGAATTTGAGACAGTGGCGAGGCGGAGTAATCCGTTCGAGCGGCAGCTGGCAACTCGGCTCCGCCGCCATCGTCAGGTGCGCTCATTTGCGCAATCGAGATGCGGCGCGATTGAGAGTTAACTTTATGCGAGCGGTGGCGCCTTCCTCGCCGTTCGAGCTCCATCTAACCTGGACAGCGAATGTCATCTCGCTCAGAACAAGTTGCCGACGACGTTCTGGTGACCGGAGCTGCTGGCTTCATCGGCTTTCATGTTGCCCGTCGACTGCTCGATGAAGGGCGTCGGGTCGTCGGATTGGACAACATCAACAGCTACTACGACCCAGCGCTCAAGCGCGCGCGTCTCGACATTCTGCGCCGCGACCCGCGTTTCTCCTTCGTGCAGATCGATCTTGGACATCGCTCGACGATGGCCGAGTTGTTCGCAAAGCATCGCTTTGCGAAAGTGGTCCATCTAGCCGCTCAGGCCGGCGTCCGGCATTCGATCGATCAGCCGCATGCCTATGTCGACGCCAATCTCGAGGGATTCCTCAACGTCCTCGAAGGCTGCAGGCATAACGCATGTGGTCATTTGATCTACGCATCATCATCGTCGGTGTACGGCGCCAATGCCGAGTTGCCATTTTCGACCCGGCATAGGGCTGACCACCCTGTCAGCTTCTATGCCGCGACGAAGAAAGCCAACGAGCTGATGGCCCACTCTTACAGCCACCTGTACCGACTCCCGGTCACCGGCTTACGGTTCTTTACGATCTACGGCCCGTGGGGCCGGCCCGACATGGCGATATTCCTGTTCGCCGACGCGATCGTCAAAGGCAGGCCGATCAAGCTCTTCAACCATGGCAGGATGCGGCGCGACTTCACCTATGTCGACGACGTCACCCGCGTCATCTCGCGGCTGATCGAGCGCGCTCCGCAGGACAACGCCGATGCGGCGGGCGCACCGGCCAGGCTCTACAACGTAGGCAATAACCGCCCGGAAGCGCTGATGCACGTCCTCGAATTGATCGAGAAAGAGCTGGGACAAACCACAGCGAAGGAAATGCTGCCAATGCAGCCTGGGGATGTTCCGGAAACGTTTGCCGACGTTGGCGATCTCATGCGCGATACCGGGTTTTCGCCCTCCACCCCTATCGAAACCGGTATATCGAATTTCGTCCGCTGGTATCGCGATTACTACCGGATATGATTTTTTTAGATCATCTCCCCAAAAGTCAAACCGTCCGCTCCCGACCGATCGGAGTATCGGTTGCAATTGCTGCGCGGCGGTGATGGAGGACCGGGCGGGACTTGCGAAAAAGGGCGCGGCCCCGGCGGGGGCATTGGGGATTCGCAGGGCCGGGGCCGCAGCGCTGCGCCGAAGTGGGCTCCGTCGACGCAACATCATCGTAGTCCTCGAGAAGCAATTGTTCATTCTGAATTCGTGGTCATGCAGATCAACGTCGGGGTACCCATCAATGATGATTGAGCCCTCCTAGAATAGCCGCTTGCTATGCGCCCCCCGGCGATGCGAAATCTCGACCGTGATGCGGGGGGCTCGCTGCAGTCATCGGAATGTTCGCGTTGTCCGGAGACGTCCATGCCGCGGTATTTCTTTCATATCCACGACGGTCATTCAGTGCTCGACGATGTCGGACTTGATCTCCCCGACATTTCCGCGGCACGGACTACTGCGATCGAACTGAGCGGCGAGATCCTCAAGCACGACGTGATGGACCCACTCCTGCATTACATTTCCTGGCAGGTGGAAGTCAGCGACAGCCCAGAGCTTGGCGGCCGGTCGCTGTTCGTTCTTCAGTTCTCCGTCGAGGGATAAGAGAGCGAAACGCGGCTTTGCCGGCGCTTGCACAATCTGAAGGTGCAATAGCCGCTCGGTTGGGCCTCGGCGAAATGCCCGCATCATATTGCACTGCAAACAGCGCGAGATGATTAGCGCTCCCCAGGCACCGGATCCGATCCAGCATGCGCCGGTTTGTCCTGCGCCGAATTGGCGCGGTCATCCTGCGAGATGGCGAGGGCTGCAAGCGCAGTGCGATTGCCGATTTCAAGCTTCTGGAAAATGTTGTGGAGGTGAACTTTGATGGTGCCGTCTGCAATGTGGAGCCGGCGGCCAATTTCCTTGTTGGACAGACCACGGGAGACCAGGCGCATGATCTGCCGCTCGCGCTCGGTGAGCACCGCGAGCGCACTTTCCGGATTCGGGCTCTGCTCGCGAGGCGCGGCCTGATCGGTGGGCGATAACGGAACAACAGTCTGGCCGTTGGCAATGTCTCGCAAGCCCTGCACTACGGCTTGGCCCGTCATCTCCTTCAGAAGGACACTGTACCCGGCCGGGGCGCCCGCCAACACAAGATCGCAGTCCTCGCTGGGCGCGAAGAACACAAGCCGCGTTGGTCGGCTGTCCGAATGGCTAAGTGAATTGTTCATCAGCGCGGTCAGCTCCGGCATTGCCGCATCCATGATCGCTATGTCGGGCGCAAGCGTCAAAATTGCCTGGATGCAACTCGCAGCATCGCCGCAGGATGCAACGACCTCGAAATCGGATTCTGAACCGAGAACACTTGCGAGACCCTGCAAAACCATTGGATGTCGGTCTGCAATCACTACAGTCGCACGACGCATCGGGCGCTCCCTAACCTGCCGCCCCCAAAATTCCCGCGATTGAAGCTACGGGCCCCCGCCCTTGCCGCTCCAACATTAATTGATCACCAACAAATAAACTTCGAGCAATTCCCTAAAGTATCATTTGGCCTAGCGGACCTATGAGGCAAATAACCGCACGAGTCTGTGATCGCAATATACATTAAGTTTGCCGGATCAAAGGGCCGTATGAACCCGGTGGTCTCGGCTCACAACCGCTGGCGAGCGGTCTATCCATGTGCCACTTGGCAAGTTCGAAAAGCATCGCGATGGAGCAAGGCTTTCGCGACCGGATTCACCCGCTCAGGGCGAACATTCAAAGGTTGAATCAATATTCCCTTTCGCCCCCAAGTCAATCTCCGATGGCCGTTCACCAACAGCTTGGGGACCCGTCGGCCTATAACGAAAGGTATATAGGCAAGATTGAAAGATCGAATCTAACCTTCAGCAATTATTAACTAAACGGTGCCCGGCTTCTGTTAATCAGAAAAAACGGGCCATGAGACGCTTTGTTCCTTTTCCTGCGTGTTTTTCATTCAAGTTGTGTCATTGCGTTGGTTGCGGAGGGTACGATGAGGAGGCGGCAATCCTGCAAAGTTGTTTTGATCGGACGAAATATTTTGCTGCGAGAGGGAATTTCTCAAATACTGCATGCGGCAGATTTTCAGATTGCGGTGTCGGCCTCGAGCACCGATGAAGTAACAAGCACACTCCAGGCACATCAGCAGCTCCTGTTCGTGATTATCCACAGCACTGGCGAATTCGATGCAGCCATGAAGCACATCGGATTTGCAAGAGAGCACTATCCGGATGCGCGCGTAGCGATCGTTTCGGACCACTACCGGCCGGATGAGTTGATCGCGGCCTACAAGGCCGGCGCCAGCGGCTATTTCGTCGACGTCAATTCATGCGACGCTTTCATCAAGTCCATCGAGCTCGTGACGATGGGCGAGACGGTGTTTCCACCGGCTTTCCTGTCATTCGTGCTCGATAGCGGTCTCGATCGCGAGCCTCAACTTCAGCCAGCGATCGAAGAGCGATCAAATCTCCTCGTGGCGGCCGAAGAACGGATAGCACCTCATCTGTCTCCGCGAGAGCGGGCGATTCTCTCCTATCTGATCGAGGGCAATTCCAACAAGTGCATTGCGCGAAAGATCGATATTGCCGAGGCGACCGTGAAGGTTCACGTCAAGGCGATCCTGCGCAAGATAAGGGTCCAGAACAGGACGCAGGCCGCAATTTGGGGAATGAACAACGGATCACTGGTGCGGGTCTCGAATGGTCACCCGCTGCCGTTGTCAATCGATCGGGAACCTACGCTCAGCCTTGTGCCAAGCGACCGCGGACGTCACGAAATCGGCGCCTCGGAGCAGGACTAGCCTGGCCGATCGGCCTGACGCCCCATCAATGCCTCAACAAATTCCGGGCGGCGCCTATGCGCGCCGCCCGGCTAACCGCGCCGGACTGATCTATCGATCGAGAGGATCAGTACCTGCCCGTGGAGCGGCAACATTTCGCGGGGCGTCTCCTGCATTCAAATGATGCGCGCTGGGACCGAACAGCTAGAACGCATCGTCGAACCAATAGTCCTGGTCCCCGCAGGAGCCTGGTGACCGGCAAGCTCCGAACCTCATATCGGTCGCTTGCCCACCCGGATGATCTGAACCCCCTGCTTGCCATGGAGCATGATACGGATGTCTCCGTCCCTCTACACGCGAATTGGCCTGGCCGGCGCCGTGGCCGTCGTGCTTGCATTGGCGGGCATCGCCGCCGCACAGACGATTGCAAAGACCAAGCTCTCGACTGCCAGCAGCATGAACTTGCCCGACTATCTCGTTCCGGTCACCGACCCTGACACCGGCGCCACGATCGTCCGGATAACGACCCCGGGGCCCTTGGGCAATGGCCTGGCCTGTCAGCGAGCCTATTGCACCCACCGATATTCGAGCGCGCAGGCCTGGAACGCCGACCAGACTCTGCTTCTGATCGCCAACGGCTGTAACGGGCTCTGCTTTCTGGACGGACGGACATACGTTCCGCTGTTCCGCCGGCAGCGCGAAGACGAGTGCGAATGGCACCCGCGCGATCCCGAGCGCATGATCTGCGTGATCGGGCGCAAGATCTCGCTCTGGACACCGCGAACCAATGCCGAAGAGATCATGCTGATGGCCGAGGGCTATCGCGGCCTTCAGTTCGGACCGGGCAAGGGCAATCCCTCTCAGGACGGCCGGCGCATCGCCGTGCGGGGCACGCGCGCCGACGGGGTCGTCGTCGCATTCGCGTTTGACCTCGTGAGCCGCCAGAAGTTTCCGGATATCGAGGTTGGAAAACTGCCCGGGCGAGACGGCTCTTGCGAGATATCTGCCCTGGGCAGCTACGTCAGCTGCAGCCGATGGGTCGACGGAAAGGCTGAGGCATTCATCTACACCGTCGCAGGCGATCTGGTGCAAAGCTGGACCGAACATCATCGTCCGAGTCATGGCGACATGGCCGTGGACGCTGACGGACGCGAGATATACGTCGGAATCAGCAAGTCTGATCCCGACGTATACCAGGTGATCAAGCGCCGGCTGGATGACGGCGTGGTTACCGCCCTTGCTCCGCGCGGAGAGGCCTCGCATGCGTCCACGCGCGCGATCCACTGGCCCGGCTGGGTGATTCTAAGCTATGGCGGCGATCCAGCCGAGATTGCCCAGCTACCAAAGTTTGCGCCCTTCGCTCGGGAAGTCATTGCTCTGCGAATTGACGGCAGTGGCGAATTCCGACGCATTGCGTACACACGCAACGTCCCGCACGACTACTGGAGCGAGACTCACGGCTCGCCGTCACCCGACGGTTCCCAAGTGATCTGGTCGAGCAATTGGGGGGTAGCGGGCGGCCCGGTGTTCGACTTCGTAACACGTCTCGATGCCCCCGATCGGACCAGCGCCCTGTCCCGATAATGATCGGCGGCGGCTCCGTCAGGCGTGACCCACGCGAGCTAGTGAGCCCGCTGCCGATGTACGCGCTCGCGCCCGGATCGCCTTGTTGGCTGCCTTGATAACCGAGGGGCGCAGGATCTGGAGCGCGTCCCGGATCGTTGCCCCCCAGGACTGGTGACGAAATCTTCCGCGCAATCTCGCAACCCGCAATGCACGCACGACCGTTTCGGGATCCGGAAGCCCTTGCTTGTCCTCGACCAGGCTCCAGGTCAGATTCTTGAGATCAAGGGTCTCTTCATCGATCTGAGAAAACGATTTGGAAGCGGTAATGTTCGCGTGGTCTGTCATATCGTAGAAGATCAAGCCGTCGTCGATCGCCACCATGTCGCCATGACAGGCGAGGTCGACGAAAAACAGCTGGTCCACTCCCCACCTGATCGACTTGTAGTTTCGCATCAGACAACCCGCCTGGATGACCTCGCTGTTGATCAGCAGGGTCGACGGAACAATTCCCAGCACCCGGGTCTTGCCGACCAAATAGAGATCAGTCAGGCACTGCTGGCTCGAATACCGCGTGACCTGCCCTCCCCGGCGGTATTTTATGCCTTCATCCTGAACGAGATGAGATGTGGAGGTCATGAACGCAGCGGTGGGGTACGTCCTCGCCAATTCCGCAAAAGTCTCGAGCGATCCGGGCACGAGCCAGTCGTCGTCATGCAACACTTTGATCCAATGACCGCGACATGCCAGCATCGCACTGTTCGTATTCTCAACCTGGCCCCGTCCTCGGTGGTTCTGGACAATCCGAATACGGGAATCGCTCCGAGCGTATTCAGACAGAATACTCCAACTGACGCCTTTTGGACCTTCGTCGTCGCTGATCACCATTTCCCAGTCGGCGTAATTCTGCTGCAGCACGCTTTCAATCGTACGGCGTATCATATCCGGTCGACGGAAGGTTGGTATGGCCACCGAAATCATGGGGCGGGCGTCCGGATCTCGAATACCCTCCGACCCGTCGTGCTGCAACAGGTTCATCGCTTTTCCCTCAAGCTCAGTTCGATGAACGGTATGCTGACTGAAACGCCCAGCCATCCTTCATTTGCATGACGATGATCATCCCGAGACGCGACGTGTCGAAGCGGTCAGCTCGGTTAGCAGAATCGCGGCCGCAAGCACGAGCTGTTCATGCGAGCCCTCCTTCGATTCTGCGACACTTCAGCCAGCGTCATGCGAACGAATGATGGCGCACACCCCGCTCCATCCTACGATCGAACCGAAGTAGATCGCTCAATAGCTACGATCTTGCCTTTTTTGAAATGAATTCTAGACCCAGGAAGTTTTTCATGGCCGCGAAACCGGCTACCGGTCCGACGCGGACAGGGGCCCTTGTTCGTGCAGCGGCGGGTGTCTCCGCCCTCGCACTCACCGGCCAGCTCATGCTCGTAGCGGCCATTCCCATCCTCACCCGGCTCTATTCGCCGGAGGATTTTGGAATCTTCACGATCTATCTCTCAATCGTAAACATCGTCGGCGCGATAGCCGGACTTCGCTTCAGCACGTCTCTGTATCTGGTCGAGGACAGAGCTCACGCGCTGGTTGCGCTCAAGCTCACACTCGTCGCGGTCTGCTTTACGACCTCTGTCGTTCTCACCGCAGGGTACCTGCTGTCGGACGTGGTGCCGGGACGACTGCAACATCTTACCTACCTCGTCCCCATCGGGATGGCCGCGGTCGGCGTTGCCGACGCGATGAACTGCTGGTGCCTGCGCTTCAATCATATGCGTGACTTCGGCATGGGCCGCCTCATCCTGCCGGCGTCGATGGCACTGCTCCAGGTGAGCTTCGGCCTCGCGCACCTCGGGGACGACGCAATGATCCGAGCCCACATCCTGAGCCAGGCTGTGTTGATCGCATTTCTCTGCGTCCGGCTCCTGAAATGGGAGGACATCCGCCGCATCGCGCAAGCCTCGTGGGGTTCGGTCGCGGCGACGGCGCGGCGAGAGTACAAATTTCCACTGTTCGAGCTGCCCTCGGCCCTTGCGGGATTCGCGATCATCAATCTCCCCGCAATCTTCATAGGCTCGCTATTCGGTACCGCATTCGCCGGGCATTTTGGCGTCGCCGCCCGTCTCGTGACCGGCCCGGTCACCCTGATCGCCTTGCCGCTCAGCAATGTCTTCGTCGCCGAGGCCAGCAAAGACTTCGACCGTCATCATCTGCTCGGCACCGCATGCGGCCTGTTGGTCGTTGCGGCCGGCTTTATCGTTCTGCCGGTGCTCGGCCTTGGATTCGTCTCCCCCTATGTCGTCGTCCCGCTGCTCGGCGCATCCTGGATACCTACGGGTCAGATCATGGGCGCCCTGGCGCTTATGTGCGCCGCACAGGCCTTGTCGACACCCATTCAAGAAGCTCCAACTCTTTTCCGTCGTCAGGAGCTGCGTCTGCTGGTCAACCTGGTGCGAGCCGTGTTCGTATTTGCCCCGCTTCTCATCGGTGCCCACCTCGGCTTCGACCCGTTGCAGGTGATCTACATGATGGCCGCCGGAGGAGCTACCGGCTACGCTCTGGGAATTATCGTGGCGCTGTTCCTCTTGAATGGGCCTGGCGGCGCACGGACGTCGGGCGCACCGATCAATGGGCCTGTGTGACCCAGAGGGTCGAAAGAGCACGCCCCGAACTTCGCGTCCGCTCGAGGAGGCGGCACATGGACAACAGATACGCTGGAGCGGAAATAACCAATTTCCTGGGCGCGACCATATGCTTCATGCGAATGAATGATGAGAGGATTTTCAACGTCTTCATACTCCAATCTAGGAGTTCGGTCGGTCGGTTGCATGCCAATGAAACTACGGCCATTGATTGATACAGGCGAGGATTTGGCTTCTCCGCCCTCGTGCATTGTGGCGGCGGAGCCGCCCGTGCTTTTCCTACTGCCCGGCTCGCTTGGTTATGGAGCCAGCCTCGCCGCCCTGACAGCCTCAATACGCGAAATTGCACATGTCGTTCCGATCCGCTACCCGGATCTCGGCAAGATATTGCAGGGCCAGGACAGCGTTTGCGATATGGCTGCTGCTGCCGTGGAGCAGATCAATCGCATCCAGCCAGGGGGCCACATCAGACTTCTCGGTCATTCCCTCGGTGGGGCGGTCGCCTTCGAGGTCGCGACGCGAATGTTTGCCGCCGGCCGCTCGGTGAAGTTCTTCGGAATTCTCGACACCAGCCTCATGGGCGAGCGCAGTTCTGCATGGGAGACGTTGACCCGCACGATCCGGCGGATCCGCAACAACCGGGTCACCGCGCCCCGGATGGTCTGCCGGGCCCTCGCCAAGGCCACCGTTGCGATCGGCCATGAAGCTAACCTGGCCCGGATGCTCGACCGCCGCGCGAAGGGGCAGTTCGATCTCACGTCTTTCAGGCTCAAGCAGGAATTGCAGGAAGTCTTGCGCGCGAAAGCCTACTTCCGCTGGTTGTCGGAGCCGAAATCGATGCTGCCGTTCTCCGCCGTTCTGTTCCGGTGCCAGCGAAAGAAGATGCCGCAAACTCTGGGATGGGATCGTGCGTTTGCCCAGATCGATGTCGTCCCAAGCGCAGGCACTCACACCGATCTGGTCATGCCGCCTTACCTCGCGATGAACTTGCACCTCGTCCAGAAGGCGCTGTCGCAAACCTACTCACCGGCCGAGTTTCCCCAGAGAGAGGCGGATTGTTCACGTGACCTTGCAAGCAGCCCACAGCCAAACTGAACCCGCGTTCAGTAAAGACGCCCTGGTCCTGGATGCGCCATCGGAGGTCGCGCGCATCGTCGCGTTCCTGCGCGACCGTGTCCTTGGCGTGCTCGGCCGACGCGGAGCCATCGTCGGACTGTCCGGCGGCATCGACAGCTCCGTGGTCGCAGCGCTCTGTGCGCGCGCATTTGGAAATACGAAGGTCCTTGGTCTGCTGATGCCGGAGCGCGATTCGTCATCCGATTCGCTGAGGCTCGGCCGGGCCGTTGCTACGCAACTGCGCCTCACGACGGTCGTCGAAGACATCGCACCGGCGCTCGAAGCATTGGGCGCATACCGCCGACAGCGAGAGGCGATCCAAGCCGTCGTACCCGAGTATGGAATCGACTGGAAGTGCAAGCTGGTACTCGGCTCCGGTTCGGAGAGCGCCGGCATCAACATCACCCGTCTGACCGTACAAGACCCGCACGGCGAAACCTCCACCGTGCGTCTTCCGCCCGAGGTCTACCTGCAGATCGTTGCTGCAACCAACTACAAGCAACGGGTCCGCAAGATGACCGAGTACTACCACGCGGACCGCCTGAAATATGCCGTCATAGGTACGCCAAACCGGCTCGAGCACGATCAAGGCTTCTTCGTGAAGCAGGGTGACGGGGACGCGGACGTCATGCCGATTGCGCATCTCTACAAAAGCCAGGTCTACCAACTGGCCGAATACCTCGGCATCGACGACGAGATCAGGCGACGGCCGCCGACGTCCGACACATTCTCGCTGCCGCAGAGCCAGGAGGAATTCTACTTCGCTGCCCCCTATCGATTGACTGATGTCTGCATGTACGCGGTCAATCACGGCATTTCCGCCGACAACGTGGCCGAGGCCGTAGGTCTGGCCACAGCGCAGGTGCAGAAGGTCTTCAAGGACATCACTTCCAAGCGTCGGGCGACGCGCTATCTTCACAGCCCGCCTCTGCTCGTTGATGCGGTAATCGAGGACTAGACGGCATGTGCGGCATCGCCGGCATCGTGGCGCTGAGTGCGAACGCTCCGAGTCCTTCGCGGAGAGCGCTCTTGCGGATGGTCGGGGCGCTCGCACATCGCGGGCCGGACGAGCGAGGTCTCTACCGGGACCAACGCGCGGGCCTGGCGCACGCCCGGCTCTCGATCATCGACATAGCGGGCGGACAACAACCTCTCTCCGATCCCGGCGGCCCTACCTGGATCGTGTTCAACGGCGAGATCTTCAACTATGTCGAGCTGCGCGAGCAGCTGATCTCGCTCGGCCATCGCTTCCGCACCCGCAGCGACACGGAGGTCGTGATTCAGGCCTATCGCGCCTGGGGCGAGGCAGCATTCGAACGGATGAACGGGCAATGGGCCCTTGCCATCTGGGACGCCTCCACCAACCGCCTCATCTTGTCCCGTGACCGGACCGGAATCTGCCCGCTCTATATCTGCAACCACCAAGGCCAACTCTACTTCGCCAGTGAGATCAAGGCCATCTTCGCGGCAAATCCGGCAATCCGTCGGGCACTCGATCCAGCGGGTATCGACCAGACCTTTACCTTCTGGAGTAGCGTGCCGCCGCAAACCGTGTTTCAGGGGATCACGGAGATTGAACCGGGACACGTCCGCAGTTACGCGCGCGGCGCGGTCCGGGACCGCGCATTCTGGACTCCGTGCTATGCGCCCCGGTCCGACGAGCATCGCCTTCCGTCCGCCGGCTGCAATGACGATGTGATCGATGCTGTGCGTAGCGCATTGGAGGCGGCTACGGCGCTAAGAATGGTGCGGTCCGACGTCCCCGTGGGAAGCTATCTCTCCGGCGGCCTCGACAGCTCGCTCGTTGCGGCATTGGGAAGCCGGTTTGCAGGCAGGCGCTTCCAGACGTTTTCCGTGCGCTTCACCGACGCTGAGTATGACGAGACCTCCTATCAGCGCCTAATGGCACGCACGATTGCGAGCGAGCACCACGAGCTCATGGTCTCGCGACAGGATATCGCCGAGGTATTTCCCAAGGTCATCTACCACACTGAGCGGCCAATCCTGCGGACCGCCCCTGCACCACTGTTCCTGCTGTCGAAGCTCGTGCGCGAGCGCGGCATCAAGGTCGTGCTGACCGGCGAAGGCGCAGATGAAATGTTCGCCGGCTACGATGTGTTTCGCGAGGGCAAGATCCGCCGTTTCTGGGGCCGCCAGCCGGCCTCAACGCGACGCGCCGCCCTCCTGAGCCGGCTCTATCCCTACATCTCGCGATCGCCGGTCCACATGCAGGCCATCGCGCTAAAGTTCTTCGGACACGGCATTTCCGCCCCAGATGCCCCAGGCTTCGCTCATTCTCCGCGTTGGCGCAGCACGAGCGCGATCAAGCGCCTGTTCTCCGCGGACATGCGCGCGGCGACTTCGCAAGCCGACCCGGTGACCGAACTGCTCGATCGTCTGCCACCGGATTTTTCCCGCTGGACACCGCTTGCACAAGATCAGTACCTCGAGACCAAGACGCTCCTGGCCGGGTACCTGCTCTCCTCCCAGGGAGACCGGATGCTGATGGCGCACTCGGTCGAGGGGCGCTTCCCATTCCTTGACGACGACGTCGTCGAGCTCGCGAACTCCCTTCCCGACGCCTGCAAACTTCGCATCCTCGACGAGAAGCACGTCCTTAAGCGTGTAACGCAGTCGCAAGCTCCTTCAGAGATCGTCACACGCAAGAAGCAGCCCTACCGGACCCCCAACGCGCTCTGCTTCGTCGACAGGGATGCCCCCCTTTATGTCAACGAAGCGCTTTCAAGCGCAAGCGTCCGCGCCGCCAACATCTTCGACCCGGTGGCGGTCGAACGCCTGCGCGCCAAGTGCCAAGCCCATGCACACGCCGGCGATGGCGACCTGTCCAACTTCGACAACATGGCGCTCGTCGGCGTCTTGTCCACTCAGCTCCTGTTCCAGCAGTTCGTCGCGGACCGGCCGGAAGCACCGCGCCGCCTCGAGCTCAGCGTGGACGTCGACCACCAGGACGTACCGGGAGTTTACGCATGATCAACAATCCTGTGCCGCTCCTGCACGATTACCTGATCAACTCGGCCCATCAGAACGGCGCCAAGGTCGCGCTCGTATGCGACGGTCATCGGGTTACCTACGACCAGCTCGAGGCGTGGTCGAATGCGATCGCGCATCATCTGGTCGAGGCCGGCGTCGAGCGCGGCGATCGCGTGATGATCTTTGCCGACAACACCGTCGAGGCAGCCGTCAGTTTCTGGGCCGTCCTCAAGGCCAACGCGATCGTATGCCTCATCAATCCTCTCACGAAACCCGACAAGCTAGGCTATCTCCTCAATGACTGCCAGCCGACTGCACTCATTACGCAAACGCGCCTTCATGCGACGTTCCGCGAACCTGCACGACATTGCCCGTCCTTGCGCCGCGTGATCGTGTCCGGCCGAATCGACGACGCGGATATGAACGCACTGCCGCATGCCGTGCGATGGCACACTGTAACGGCCAGCGAGCACGACACAGCACCCGCGCGCCGCTGCATCGACATCGATCTCGCCGCCATTGTCTATACCTCGGGCTCGACCGGCGAGCCCAAAGGGGTGATGCTGACGCACCGGAACATGATGACGGCGTGTACGTCGGTTTCGTCGTATCTGGACGTCCGTGACGATGAGGTCATCCTCAACGCTCTGCCACTCGCCTTCGACTACGGCCTGTATCAGATGATCATGGCCGTACGCGCCGGAGCGCGCCTTGTTCTCGAGCGCTCTTTTGCCTTCCCCACCGAGACGCTCCGGCGTGTTGCGGAAGAGAGAGTGACGGGCTTTCCCGGCGTACCGACGATGTTCTCGACCCTGCTGCAGCTTGAGTCGCTGAAGAGTTACGATTTATCCAGCATTCGCTACGTGACAAGCACCGGTGCCGCACTGCCGGTCCGGCACCTGGTGCAGCTGAGACACACGTTCCCCGGCGCCCGCATCTACTCCATGTACGGTCTTACCGAATGCAAACGCTGCACCTACCTGCCGCCGGAGGATCTCGATCGGAAGCCGTCGAGCGTAGGAATTGCCATTCCAAATACCGAAATGTGGATCGTCGACGAGCGTGATCAACGGGTCGGCGCCGGCATCGCCGGACAGCTGGTGATCCGCGGTGCGACCGTCATGAAGGGTTATTGGCGAAAGCCCGAAGCTACTGCGAAGAAACTCAAGCCCGGACCGCTTCCCGGCGAGCAGGTGCTTTACACCGGCGACTACTGTCAGATGGACGCCGACGGGTATCTGTACTTCGTCAGCCGGAGCGACGAGGTCATCAAATCGCGCGGCGAGAAGGTCGCGCCCAAGGAGGTGGAGAGCGCCTTGCTGGACATTCCCGGCATAAGGGAAGCGGCAGTCGTTGGCGTTCCCGACGATCTGCTCGGCCACGCGATCAAGGCCTTCGTGGTTGTCGACCAGGTGCGGCCGATCGACGCCAAGCAGATTCAGCGAGAGTGTCACAAGCGCCTCGAGAGTTTCATGGTCCCCAAGTACGTCGTTATCGTGCCGGAACTGGCGCGCACGGATACGGGCAAGATCAACAAGAGAGAGCTCATCACGGGATAGCTTGTGGACGACCAATCGACGCACCCGCTTTCATATGGAGCACCAACGCAATGACACTGGTCTTGGCACCCGACCGCTGCAAGGAGCAGATCCGCGCTTTCCTGACATCAAATTTCTACATCAGCGACATCGCGGCGCTGAACGACGACGCTTCCCTGCTCGACCAGGGGATCATCGATTCAACCGGAGTGCTCGAGGTGGTCGGGTTCATCGAGACGACCTTCGGCATCGCCGTCGACGACAATGAGATCCTGCCCGAGAATCTCGATTCAATTCGGGGCATGGCACGTTACATCGCCAGCAAGGTTAACTTGACCGCCGATACCTGACCGATCGGCGCGCTCGGAAAGCAGAGGAAACGAGCGGTCCTGTGACTCGATCGCGGCTTGGCGCCCCGGGGCTTCACCCGGCCGCCGAGTGCGGCGTTTTTTGCCCTTCGCGAACCCTTCCGCATGAGCTCCTTGGTCAAGGCGAATCCCGTGTCTTCCGGAGAGGCACGCCTCGACTGCACGACTGCACGGACTACCCGCCGGCATTCCTCTGCCCTCCGATTCCAACGCTCTCATGCAAACGAACGAAGACGCAGGCATGGTTTTGCTCCTACCTTTTTCCCCGAGAAGCATATCTCGGTTTTTTTGAGGCGTATTTTTTTGAGTACATGGAGGTTCAGATGAAAGCGGTAGTTCAGTGCGGCGGCAGAGGAACTCGACTTCGTCCACATACGTCCATTTTGCCAAAACCTCTCATGCCAATCGGCGCGCGTCCCGTCCTCGAGCTCGTTCTCAAATGGTTGAGACGGAACGGGATCGGAGAGGTCTTCGTCACCACCGGTTATCTCGGCCATCTGATCCGCAGCGTCTGTGGTGACGGCAGCCAGTGGAACATGCAGATCACCTATACGCAGGAGCTCGAGCCGCTCGGCACGATCGGTCCGCTGTCGTTGCTGCGAGAACAGCTCAACGAGCCGTTCCTGGTCCTCAACGGCGACGTCCTGACAGACCTGAACCTGAACCAGCTGATCCACAATCACCGAAAATCCGATGCCAACATCACCATCGGAACCTCCGTTCGGAGCACGAAGATGGACTTCGGTGTGATTGATGAAATCGATGGCCGCGTGACCGGATTTCGCGAGAAGCCGGAGCTGACGAACCTCGTCAGCATGGGAATCTACTGCATGAATCCGGGCGTCCTCGAGCGCATTCCGTCGGGCGTCCCCTTCGGATTCGACGACCTGATGTTCCAGATGCTCGAGGAAGAAGCCCGCGTCAACGTCTTCAAGCACACTGGCCTGTGGCTCGACATTGGCCGGGTCGAGGACTTCCTGAAAGCCCAGGACATTGCGTGGGACGAGCAATCGCCTGCATTCGCAACTGCGGCTGCGTGACGCAGCGTCACCCTTCGCATGGGGAATGAACGGGAAGAGGAACACATGCTGTTGGTATCAGAACCGGCCCTGGGAATTGACGAGAAGGAAGCTCTTGTTGCCGCGATCGACAGCGGCTGGATCACCATGGGGGATCGCGTACGGGAGTTCGAGCAAACGTTTGCACGCATGCATGGTGCCGAGGACTCGATCGCAGTCGGGTCATGCACGGCCGCACTTCACCTCATCCTGCATGCGCTCGGCGTCGGCCCCGGCGATGAAGTCCTCGTTCCATCTCTCACATTCGTTGCCACGGCCAATGCCGTGCTCTACGTCGGAGCGCGGCCCGTCTTCGTCGATGTCCAATCCGGGGCCGTTCCCCTGATGTCAGCGGCCGACGCGCTCCGCAAATGCACTTCGCGGACGAAAGCGGTGATCCTCATGCATTTTGGGGGCTACCTCGCTGATCGAGAGGAGTGGCAGGCCTTCGCTCGCAGCAAGGGCCTGCTCCTGATCGAGGACGCCGCGCATGCGCCCGGCGTCAAGGGGGTCGGCACGTTTGGCGATGCAGCCGCGTTTTCCTTCTACGGCAACAAGAACATGACGACTGCTGAAGGCGGCGCGATCATAACGCGTCACCGGATCTTGAACGACATGATCAAGCGCGCCAGGTCGCATGGCATGACGACCAACACGCGCCAGCGCCTCGTCAGCCGCAGTCCCGAATACGACGTGACGCTTCTTGGATTCAACTACCGCATGGACGAGTTGCGCGCCGCGGTCGGCCTGGTGCAGCTGCGTAAGTTGGCAGGTTGGAACGACACCAGGCGGCATCTGTCGCTGCACTATCGGCGGCGGCTGGCCGAGCTTTGCCCTTCGGTCCTGGTGCCATTCAACGCGTCGTGGGTCTCGGCCCACCATCTCATGCCCGTCGTTCTCCCCGCGGCAAGCGCGCGGCAGCCCCTGATCGAGCAGCTCAGCAAGCGCGGCGTTCAGACGACCATTCACTATCCCCCGGTGCATCGGTTGACGTTCTACCAGGATCAGTATCCGGGCATCAGCCTCCCCAACACTGAGGATTTTTGCGGACGCGAGCTCACCTTGCCGCTCCATCCCGCGATGACTCCCGCCGACGTCGATCACGTGGCAGACAGCCTCGCAGATGGACTTCAGGCAACCTGTCCCGCGGAGGTCGAACAGGCATGAGCGAAACGGTCAATGCGGGATGCGCTGGGCCGGCAGCTCCGGCCGTGCGCTTGCGGCGCGTCATCGATGTCCTCGGTGCCGGGACGGTCATAATCGTTTCGCTGCCGATCCTGTTGGTCATTGCGCTTGCTGTCTGGATCGAAGGCGGACGGCCGATACTGTATTCGCAACTACGTCTCGGACTGAACGGGGCGCCGTTCCGCATGTACAAGTTCCGGAAGTTCAGAGCCGATTGCGACGATCGCGGAAGTCCGCTCACGATGGTGAACGACAACCGCATGACGACGATCGGCGGGCTGCTGGCAGCATTCAAGCTGGATGAGCTACCGCAGCTCTGGAACATCCTGCGGGGTGACATGTCTTTCGTCGGCCCGCGACCCGAGACGCTCGTATTTGCCGACTGTTTCAGGAACGGATTCGAAAAGATCCTGGAACACCGGCCAGGCCTGGTCGGGCCGTGCCAGATTCTCTTCCGGCATGAAAATGAGCTGTTCCCGCCGGACGGCAATGTGGCGGATTTCTATCGGGAGGTTCTGTTTCCCGCCAAGGCGAAGATCGACCTGGCATATTATTCCAATCGAACCGTCATGTCCGATCTCCGGTGGATCGTTCAGGCCGGCTGGATCGCCGTGGGGGAGCCGCTTCTCAACCGCATGCGAAGACCCCGACCGGAGAGCCAGAGCCAGAGCCAGAGCCAGAGCGGCATAGCGCCAACTGGCGGATCTGTCGGTGCGAACTTATTTCAAAAATAGACGGGTGATCAAATGGTGACTGAAAAGCGAACTGTGCTTCTGGTAGGTGGTGCTGGTTACGTGGGCTCAGTGATCACGGGCCATCTCCTGAGAAAGGGTTGGCATGTCCGCTGCCTGGACCAGCTCATCTACAAGAACGAGAGCTGTGCCTGGCCTTATCTGAGCGTTCCGCAATACGAGTTCATGCAAGGCGATATTCGCGATCCCCGTTTCGCCAATCAAGCATTGAAGGGTGTGGATGACGTCGTCATCCTGGCTGGGCTCGTCGGCGATCCGATCACGAGCAAGTACCCCGACGAAAGCCACGCCATCAATCGGAATGGCGTCGCGTCCTTCATCGATGCGATGCAACACCATCCGGTCGATCGGCTCATCTTCGTGTCCACCTGCTCGAACTATGGGCTCGTGGAAGAAGACAAGGCCGTCGACGAGAATTACCCGCTCGCCCCACTCTCCCTCTACGCCAAGCACAAGGTGGAGATGGAGCAGAAGATCCTGGGCCTCAAGGGAAAGGCTGGATTCAATCCAACGGTTCTCCGCTTTGCGACGGCCTTTGGTCTTTCCTCGCGAATGCGCTTCGATCTCACGGTGAACGAATTTGTGCGTGAACTGCACCTGGGAAAGGAATTGCTGGTATTCGATCCCAAGACCTGGCGTCCCTACTGCCATGTTCGTGATTTTGCCCGCGCGATCGAGGAAGTGCTCCGCGCGCCCACCAGCAAGGTCGCCTTCGAAGTCTTCAATGTAGGCTGCGAGGAAAACAACTTCACCAAGCTGATGGTCGTTGAGGAGATCATGCGGCACATTCCGCGATCGAAGGTGACCTATCAGGAGCGCGGCGCCGATCCCCGGAATTACCGCGTGAATTTCGACAAGATCCGTCGGGTATTGAATTTCACGCCTGAAATCAGCGTTCAGCAAGGGATCAGCGAAATCCTCGCTGCCTTGAACCAGGGCCTGTTCGACCACGTCGAGGAGCAGAGGCACTTCTTCGGAAATTACGAGATCTTCCTTCCGACCGCCCAAATCTCGGATTTGAAGAGAGCCGGCTGAGAAGGATCCTGTATCGGTATCCCCAAATCGCGAGCGGCGAAGGCTCGGTTGCATCGGGAGTTCGTCCATGAAATGCAAGAAGCAAGGCAGGCCCTCTTCCACCCTCCTGCTGGGTTCATGCGCAGCGGTTCTGTTTTTCGCGACAAGCGGGCTATCCCTTGCCGCGCCATACAAGCTCGGACCGGGTGATACCATCGAGATTTCGATCGGTGGCCTCCCCGATCAGCGCAACCGCACGCAGATCCAGATTGACGGTACCATCCCGCTCCCGGGAGGGGGGACGGTAGAAGTTGCGGGCCTCACTCCGGCGCAGATGCAGAACCGCATCGAGACGCTGCTGCAGGCACGGATACTTCGTCAACGCCTGACCGACGGACGCGACCAGGCATTCGTGGTCAAGCCCGGCGACGTCATGGCAAGCGTCGTGGAATATCGGCCGGTCTATGTTTCCGGCGATGTGCTCACGCCTGGACAGCAGACGTATCGGGCTTCAATGACCGTGCGCCAGGCCGTGGCAGTGGCCGGCGGCTTCAGCCTGCTGCGGTCGCGTGGCGTGCAGCCCGGCGCCACCGACCCTGCGGATCTTGTACGGGACTACCAGTCTCTCGCCACCGAATACACCAAGGAATATTTCCATATCGTCCGAACCGGCGCGGAGCTCGATGGCCGCGACACGTTCGACGCCACGCCTCCAAGCGACATTTCGCTGCCCGCGAGCGTGATCGGTTCGGTCGTTCAAGCCGAGAAGGACTCTCTGAAGACCTCGCAAAGCGACTACCGCACGGAACAACGCTTTCTGGACGACGCCGTAAAGCAGACGGACACGCAGTTCGCTACGCTCAAGAAGCAACAGGAAGGTGAAGAGAAGGGCGTGCAGGCCGACGAAGAGGAGCTCGAACGGGTCATGAAGGCGTTTGGCTCCGGCCTGCTGGCAAGTCCTCGTGTCAGCGAAAGCCGGCGCGCCCTGTTGCTGTCCTCGACCCGACGCCTGCAGACGAGCGTCGAACTCATGCGGCTCCAGCGTCAGCGTGAGGACTTCGTGCGGCAAGCGGGTCGTGTCACCAGCCAGCGCACGATCAATCTGCTCAGGGAGCAGAAGGACTCGAACGTTCGGTTGGCGGACTTGCGCGTGAGAATGCAGGCGCTCAGCCAGAAACTGCAACCCATCGGCGGCTCGGGTGCCATCCCCGTTAATTCAGGCGAGCTCAATCCGGACGTGGTCGTCGTGCGGCGGCTCGGCCAACAGTGGGACAGGATCCCCGCATCCGTCGACTTCGACGTGGAGCCCGGCGATGTGATCGAAGTCACATTACGCCCTGCGCCGGCCTTCTCGAACTGAGCACGAACAGAGGTACTCCCTTAAGAGTAAGCGAGGCGCTCCTTCGGGAGTAGCCTCCGCATACCTCCATGGCTGCTCCCGCGAGGCTTAAACCCGCCTTGCTACCCCTTCACCCCCCCTTGCTACCTCTTCGTTGATCACAACCGGGGCGATGCCCGGAAGATCGGCGACTTTCCCCCCCTCCGACGGCCGCGGGGTTACCCCCCATTCAACGTTGCCAGGCTTGGCAGAAGTTTGGAATCTTTGTGGCACGTTCACTCCATCGGGTCAGCGCGGCCGGGGGAATAAAATGTTGAACTTAAGCCAAGCATTGCCGAGGTCTACCATTGCTCTACAACGTCATCCTTCTGAATCGATATTCAATATTTCCAATCCCGTTTCATCTGCTCACTCTGAAGCCCAGAACCCCAAGCAGGACGGCTTGCGAGGGGTACTTGCACGGATCGGCTGCGGACAGGTTTTGCTCAGACGCGGCAAGGTCATCGAACTCAGTCCGGCCGGCCGCGCAATATTGGAACGCGAAGCGCGCGCGGATGCGAGCCACGAAACGCTCTATGGCGCCGTCAAGCAACTGGTCCACCGCGCCGGCGCACAGTTTCCGGCAGGCTCGACATCCTGGTTGGCGACATCCACCAAGGAAGGATTTACCGCGCTGATCAACCAGGTCGCGAATGCGTGGTCCGACGAGACCATCGCATTGATCCTGCTGGATCTCGACGCGCATCCGGAGCCTTCGCCGCGGACGCTGCAGCGGTTATTTGGATTCACCGCTGCCGAAACCCAGCTTGCTCTCGAGTTGGCGCGAGGCAACAACCTGATCGACATTGCTCGTTCGCGACGATTGAGTCGAACGACAGTACGCTCCCAGCTGGCTTCCCTGTTTGTCAAAACACAGACACGCCGGCAGGCAGACCTGATCGCGTTGCTGGGCCGCCTCGCCGTCCTGCCCTAGCGTCGACGCGGAATACGGTGTCGCGTTGTCTCGACTGGTTGAACATCGACGTGCTTCGCGGCGCGTTCAGCAAACATGCACTCGCGCCGCGTCGTCATTTCAGCCCTGTTCGAGCACGTCCGCCAACCGCTCACTTCCGCTGTCATGCGAATGAATGAAGACAGTCCGCGGCCACGTCCTAACCTGATCTTGTCAAACTTTCGCCGGGAAAACCGGGGGCCTCCGCAAAGATCAACATCTTGGCGGGATTGCTCAAAGGGCTGGAAGGAACCAACATGGCGCTGCACTTGCTCTGCGTAGGAGGCGAGGATCACGCTCTGCGTATCCCGTTCCTGGCGGCTCTGCAGAACCGCGGCCTGCGCGTGAGCGCGGCCGGCACTGGTGCAGCATCTGCATTCGCGAAGACCGAAATCCCGTATCATCAATATCAGTTCGACAGATTTGGCGTGGGCTTTGCCGATCGCGCGGCCATGGGTCAGCTGGCGCGGCTCGTGAAGAGCGCTCGGCCCGACGTGATCCAGACGTTTGATACCAAGCCCAACCTGTTTGCGCCGCTGGCGCTACGCGGTGCCGTACCGGTTGTGCGCACGATCAACGGAATGGGATGGGTATTCTCGTCGACAGAACTGAGAGCCTTGGCCTTCCGCCCCGTCTATCTGGCAATGCAGCGCCTGGCTGCTTGCTGGACCGCTGCAACGGTTTTCCAGAACAAGGCCGACAGCAGCTTCTTTCAACGACACCGCCTGCTTGGAAAGAGCTCATCTGTCATCATCGGAAGCTCGGGGATCGATGTCGGCGCTTTCGAAGCGGCGCAGGCGCGAACCGCCTCGCCTGCCGAGCTGCGCGCCGAACTCGGACTGGGCGATGCCGAGATTGTCCTGACAGTAAGCCGATTAACTATCCAAAAAGGAATCACAACGCTCCTAGAAGCGGCGAAGCTCGTGCATGAGGTCCGTCCGAATGTCCGCTTTCTGCTCGTCGGTCCGCGCGAAAGCGAGGGTCCGTTCGCCGTAGGACAGGCGTTGATCGAGGCGCACGCACCATATGTGATTGCGACCGGCGCCAGATCGGATATTCCCGCGCTTCTGGGTATCGCCGACCTCTTTGCCTTTCCGACCGAATATCGTGAAGGCATTCCCCGTGTTCTATTGGAAGCCGGATTGGCTGGCGTGCCAATCGTCGCCTCCCGCATGCCGGGGTGCGATGACGTGGTCCGCGAGGACTGGAACGGCAAACTTGTAGCGCCGCGCGACCCGCGCGCGCTCGCGGCCTCAATTCTCGACCTTCTTCAGGATTCCGCGCGAGCCAAGACGATGGGTCAACGCTCGATCAACGTGGTGCGCAAGGAGTTCGACCTAAACGTCGTCGCCGATCGCTATGCCGAGCTTTACACGCAGCTGCTTTCCCGCAGCTCTTCCAGCGGCTGGCGGGCTGCGGCGCACAGCAGCAGTGAAATACAATGATCGGCAGTGCCCTTCTTGCGCTTGGCCTCGTGCTTGGGACAGCCTCGCAGCTGCGTCTTCCCAGCTTCCCCCTGGGCATCGGGGAAGCCTGCCTCGTCCTCTGGCTCGGTCTCGCATCCCTGCATCTCCTGGTCAGTTCAAGGATTTACAACCCGCAAGCCCTGCTCTGGCTCGTTACATTCTGGGGCTGCTTTGTCTTGATTCAGAGTTTCGGGGGCTTCCTTGCATTGCTGCGCCCGGAGATCGTCGACCCAGACCTCGTCGTGCACGACATCTTCGCATATCTCCTCGTGGCGGCCCTCACTTGCCTGGTGGCTGCGACGTTGAGACCCGAGGATACCCTGCGCCAATCGCTGTGGTTCCTGATCGGATTCTGGATCGTCGCCATGGCGGTGCAACTTGCCTTGGGCTGGGGCTACCTCAGCATCACGTCGGTCGATCCATGGTATTGGGACCGGTTCCGCGGGTGGTCGGAGAATCCAAACCAGCTTGCAATCTATTGTGCGGTTTTGACACCACTCTCGCTTCACATGGCTCTGACGGCCAAGCGGTTTGGCCGGATCGTCGCAGTGTTTAGCTGCATCTTAACATTCGTCGTCGGCCGGCTGACGAAGAGCGATACCTTTCTTATCTCGATGTCGCTGTCGATACCGCTGCTCATCGCGTTACGCTTGCGAAGCTGGCTGACATCCCCCGAACATCGATGGAGTCTGCGTTTCGCAGCCGCAGCGATCGTTGTTGTGGCCATAATTCCCCTCTCGCTCTCACTGCTTCCCTACGGGGTGGCAACGGCGAATGATGTCGAGGGATTGGCCGCCGGCATGATGAAGGATCGTGGCGGTGAGGCAACGAAGGCAACCGCCAATCTGCGGCTAAGTCTTTGGCAAGACGCCTTGCACGCCGGACTGGAGTCTGGGTCGGTTGGCCTAGGGCCCGGGCCGCATCTGGAGAAGCCAACCGGAATCACGGACAAGGGAGTGGCACTCCCGGTGGAAGCTCACAGCACCCTCCTTGACGTATTCACCCAAGGCGGACTGCCTCTCGTAATCGCCATTGTCAGCCTGATTGTCGGCACGTTTGCGCTCCTGCTTCGCGCACGGCTCGACGCCTTGGCTGTCCTGATCTTTGCACTCGCCATCTTCAGCATCAGCCATTTCATTCTGCGGCACCCGACCGTGTGGTTTGCCGTCACGCTGGGCCTCATCCTGGGCTCGGATCGGCGCTCATTGGCGCATGCGCGAGTTGGAAGTTAAGCCATGTGTGGAATTACAGGAATACTTCAGACGCCGCGTGCTTCTCGATCCGCCGATCTGGCTGCGATCGGGCCGATGACGGCTCGCCTGCGCCACCGCGGTCCTGATGCGGACGGGTTCTGGAGCGATCGTGACGCCGGCGTTGCGTTCGGGCATCGCAGGCTGTCCATCATCGATCTCTCCGATGCGGGCCGGCAGCCAATGCTTTCGAGCGACGGCCGCTTCGTCATTACGTTCAACGGCGAGATCTACAACTACAAGCCATTACGGCAAGAGCTCGAGGGCGCAGGCAAGCGCTTCACCGGCAATAGCGATACGGAGGTCTTGCTGGCCCTGATCGAGAAATGGGGCTTGGAGAAGGCTCTCCAGCGCTGCAATGGCATGTTCGCAATCGGCCTGTGGGATCGCAGGAACCGCACGCTGCACTTGGCCCGCGATCGAATGGGGAAAAAGCCGCTCTACGTCGCGCGGACGTCTAGTGCGGTGGTGTTCGCGTCGGAGTTGAAGGCCATCGCGGCATTCCCCGACTTTCACCAGGAGATCGACCCGGGCGCGGTTGCGGAGTTTCTATCGCGCGGATGGTTGCCGGAAGAACAGTGCATATGGCGAGGCGTCTTCAAGATTCCACCCGGGGGCGCCCTATCGATCCGTGCCGAGGACCTCCCGGTCTGCCGGGATGCCGCAGCGCTCCAAGAGCGCGTGCGCTCCTGGTGGTCGTTGGCCGATGCCGCGCAGACGGGCCGCGCAGCGCTGGCCACTGCGGATGACCAGCAGCTCATCTCCCAGGCTTGCGATCTGCTCAAGGCCGCGGTCGCCGACCGAATGGTTGCCGACGTTCCGGTCGGATTGTTCCTGTCGGGCGGAATAGACAGCTCGACCGTCGTGGCCCTGATGCAGGCCCAATCGGCGCGCCCGGTACGGACCTTTACGATCGGATTCGGTGAGCGCGCCTTTGATGAAACGGCCAACGCCGCGGCCGTAGCGCAGCACCTCGGCACCAGCCATACCGAGCTACGTCTCACCTCCGCGGACGCCAGAGCGGTCATCCCCGAACTTCCAACCATCTGGGACGAACCGTTTGCCGATGAATCGCAGATCCCGACGCTACTTCTATCTCGACTTGCACGGCAGGACGTCACCGTTGCGCTTTCGGGCGACGGGGGTGACGAGTGCTTCGGAGGGTATTCCAGGCACGTACTTTCCGCCCGTTTAGCACCTCTGCTGAACTCCAACCGATCGATCCGGACCATGGCCGCGAGCGGTGTGGCGCTGCTCGGGCGCGGCATGCGCGAAAGCGTCGTCGAAACACTTCGTCTTCCAGGTTGGTTGCAGCGGATGACACACGGCGACCGGATCAACCGCCTGGCAGACCTTATTGGCAGCAACGACGTCGGCGAGATGTACCGTCGGTCGACGCGGCTCTCCGAACTGCAGTTGACGCGAACCCAGGCAGGCTCGGAGCCGGATTCGATCCCGCCGCTCAACGATCTGCTGTCTGATTTTATCGTTCGGGATATGCTTGGATATCTCCCGAGCGATATTCTCGTGAAACTCGATCGCGCGAGCATGGCCACGAGCCTGGAGGCTCGCTGCCCGCTTCTGGATCATCGCGTTGTCGAGTTCAGCTGGGCGCTGCCGAACTCGGCGAAGGTGCGTCATGGTCAGGGAAAATGGCTCCTGCGCCAGGTCCTTGGCCGCTACCTGCCGCGCCACCTCTTCGAGCGACCGAAACAGGGCTTTGACGTGCCGATCGGCTCCTGGCTGAAGGGACCGCTTCGTTCGTGGGCGTCGGACCTCCTTTCGGAGTCACGTCTTCGCAACCAGCATCTCCTGGACGTTTCCCGCGTGCAGGAGTGCTGGCTTCAACATCTTAGCGGTCGTCGCGATTTCTCACGACCGTTGTGGGCTGTCTTGATGCTGCAGTCCTGGCTCGACTCAGCAGTTACTTCCGGGCCGTCGCAAACAGCGGACGTGATGGAACCGGCGCAGTAGAGGAGCATGCGATGGAAGCGTTCACTAATAAACGGATTCTGCCGGTGACTGTCCTGTCCCAGGGCCGGTCACAAGGCGACGAGCCACCTCCAGATGACGCCATCGCGGCATTCAAGCATGTCTTCGAGAGCATCAGGCGATACAAGCTCTTCATTGTCAAAATGATCGGCGCGGGCGCGCTGCTCGCGGTGCTCGGTAGTATTTTCATGTCGCCCACCTATCTCGCAACGGCGCAGCTTGTCGTGAGCGCTCGAAGCGGCGGAGCGGCCGACAATGCCGGAGCACCCGGCAATTCCGCGCCGACTGGCGGTTCGGACGACCCGACGATCGATACGCACGTAACGGTTATGTCATCCGATGCGTATCTGCGGCGACTCCTGCCGGCACTGAGGATGCTCGACAACTCGGCCAACGAGAACGGTTCGGTGCTCCGCACTGCGTTGTCAAAGATAAAGGGGTTCCTCTCCTTTCGGAAAGACCCGAGCGACGGCGCGGCGGTGGCAGCATTGAAAGGGCGCCTGAAGGTCAGCCAGGAGCGCCGGTCCAGAGTTATCAGCGTCATTGCCAGCTACCCCAATCCACAACGGGCCGCAGACGTCGCAAACCTAGTCGCCCGATCCTACGCTGACGAGCTTATCCGGCAAAAGCGGGCTGTGGAGCTCCAGGCTCTGGACGCCATCGCAGCACAATCGGCGAATGTTCAGCGCGAATTGTCGACGGCGAAGGCGGAATGGGACGCCAGTCACTCAGGTCCGACCTCGTCATCACCGGCAGCCGCACAGGCGGCCGCCGCGTTGGAGTGGAAAATCACCACGCTGGCGCAGCAATATGAAACACTGATACGGAAGCGGCAGGATCTCACCACGAAGGGCGTGGTCGCCGAGCCAGACGTGACCGTCATTGCGGACGCCTCGCCACCCGACTTTCCGAGCTCGTTGAACCCGTTCCTCCTTGTTCCACCGATCACGATTATCTTCGCGCTCCTCGCATGTCTCGTCGCGATCATCCTGAAGCACTTCGATCGAAGTCTGCACTCAGAGGCGGAAGCTGCAGAGGCATTGGACATCCCGTGCGTCGGGTTGATCCCCTCGATCCCGCCCGAGCTCAGCATCTCGCCGCAGCGCTTCGTAGAGCAATCGGCTGTCTCGCATAACAGGGCCGTTCGCTCGACCGTCGTATCTCTCATGGCCGCCGATCCGGTCTCTCCACAGACGCCGCATGTCATCCTTGTGACATCCAGCCTGCACGGTGAAGGCAAGAGCGCGATCGCCTGGAGTTTCGGCTTTTGTGCGGCGCAACTCGGACAGCGCGTTCTATTCCTGGATTTCTCTCAATTGCCCCGGCGCGTCGGCGGTGAGGCTTCAGATCTCTTCAAGCTGTTGGCGCACGACGGAGCGGCCGCCAAAGCCATCCAGCACATCCCTGAGCTCGGAATCGACTACATATCGTCGAGATTGTCCGAAGGCAGTCGCCTGGGGCCGTTGGCGGGCCCGAAGGTCGCCTCGCTGTTCGAGCACTTCAGGAACACCTACGATCTCGTCGTCATCAACGCACCATCGCTGGATGATGCGCCGGAAGTGCGCCTCCTCGCCTCCTGGGCGGATCACGTTCTACTTGCCGTCCGCGCCGGGAGCACGAGCCGCGACGTCGTGCGGAGCACTTTGACCCGGTTTGCCGGGACGTCGGATCTCGATTCACGTGTCAATATCTGGTGTGTCCTGACGCACGGCGTACCGTCCGAGCCCACGCCCTCGGATCTGGAGCCGTCATCAACATCGACTTTGATGCATTACTATCGCCGCTTCAGAACGGCGGCGGTACGGTGGACAAGCATCGAACCCGCAATCAATGTTTCCGACCACGCTGAATCTGGCCTCAGACCACGGCAATGACCCCAGGCGGCTTGGGTTAATCACCTAGGTCTTTCGATATGGCAGGCAGCCGATCGACCAGACGGTGCCTGCGAAACCAGCATCCTTCGTTTGAAGTATGCGTGCCCAGGCCTGATTAAATACATTGGGACAGCAAAATGACGGGTGCGGTGATGCGGCTTCAGATATCTGGCGATCCGTCGGGTGATCCATGTGACGCCCTTGACGCGCACCTGCCCTCGACCGTTCAGCAAGCTCCAGCGACGCTGAGCTGGCTGCGCCCCGTGGAAGTCCCGCTCGATCTGAACGGTCCGGTCGATCGATCATTCGATCCCCTGGAAGCCGGCTTTGCCTGCGTCCCCGCGATCGAACACCTGATTGCGGTGACGGCGAAGTTCGCCGACAGGGTCGCAATCAGCGACGGCAATCACAGCTTCACCTACGCGCAGCTGTTGTCCCGAGTCTTGACCCTGGCCCAGGCGATCAGCGCGCTGATCCCGGAGCAGGAAGCCGTCGGATGGGTATTGCGCAGCTCGGCCTGGCAGCCGATCGCTATGCTGGCATGCATGGCGGCCGGACGAGTCCTCGTCCCACTCAATCCCCGCGATCCAGTTCAGCGGCTCACGGCTATCGCCGCGGCCGCCCGGATTTCCGTGCTGATCGGGCAAGACGGCGACAGCTCCGCCGGGTGGATCCCACAGCACGGCCTGCGCTGGCTCGACGTCGCCGGCGCCAGCGACCCTTCCGGAGCGACTTCAACACTCCCCCGGGTTTCGGTCGATGCGCCTGCCGTAGTGCTCTATACCTCCGGCAGCACCGGAGCTCCGAAGGGAGTCGTCAACAGCCAACGCAACCTGCTCCAGCGCGTCCAGCAATATGTGGACGCCTGCCACATAAGTGCGGCAGACGTCTTCATGCCTCTGAGCGGCCCCACCACGATCGCCGGTTGCCGGGAGATGCTGTCGGCTTTGTTGACGGGGGCAAAGCTGCACATCGTGGACGTCGAGGCGCTCGGATTGCGCGGCGTTCTTCGCCAGATCACCACGCAACAGGTGACGATTACATACGTTGTACCTGCCCTGGTGCGTGCACTGATCAACGCAAGCCGGCCAGGCGATCTCGACTCGCTTCGCATGATCCGCATCGGCGGGGAGAAGGTCCTGTGGACCGATATCGCGCTCGTTCGGCGAGCGATCCCACCGGGTTGCTTCATCCAGGTCAGCTATCTGTCGACGGAAACCACGGGCACCCAGTGGTTTCTTCCCAAGCAATGGCGCGAGGACGGCGTCAGCGTTCCTGTTGGCTACCTGCTTCCCGGCATATCGTACGCCGTGGTCGACGAAAGTGGGAAGCCCGTCCCGCACGGTGAAGTCGGCGAACTGATGATCAAGAGCAGGTACGTCATGCTCGGATATTGGGAAGACGGACGGCTTTCTCCAGCATCGCCCTCCCCGGATGACCCAAAATCTCGCATCTATCAGACCGGCGACCTCGTCATCGTGGATACGCACGGACTGATGCGGATCGTCGGACGGAAGGGACGCCAGCTCAAGATCAACGGCCAGCGTGTCGAGCCGGCCGAGCTCGAGAGTGCGTTGCGCAAGCTCACCTATGTGAAGGACGCTGTCGCCGTCGTGACGGACGCGAACGAGTTGGTCCTGTTTGCATCACCGGCCGATCCACAACAAGCGCACTTCCGGACCGACGTTCGCAACAGCATCCGGCAGGCTGTTCCTGCGGCTTTGCATCCGACCAGGCTGCACGAGATACAGGAGATGCCTCGCCTTCCAGGAGGTAAGATCGATCACGCCAAGCTGAAACTGCTCGATCTCGAGAGCAAAACGACCTCGCCCGCGCCTGTGCCGACGATGCAAGGAATGGCCGAGGCCAACAGGATCGTGCAGCAGGTGTGGAGCAGCATCCTCGGCGTGCCGGAAGCCGCTGGACGCTGGGATGAGGCCGGCGGCGATTCCCTAAAGCTCCTGCGCTGCGTCATGGATATCGAAGACCTCATCGGCCGCGAAGTCAGCATGGAAGCGTTCACGGTCGATATGAGCGCTGAAGACATGATCCGGGCTATCGCGACGGTCGAGCCACCGGTGCGGCAGCGTCTAAACGACCAGATTCTCCCGGGTCTTGTCATACTGCCCGGCTCCATGGGCTATGGCCCGAGCATGGCCGCATTTGGTGCTCAGCTCGGCAAGGTGGCGCGGGTGATTCCGATTCGCTATCCAGATCTGAACTGGAGCCTCGCGGGACGCGATTCCGTGCAGGAGATGGCCGCGATGGCCGTCGAACAGATCAATGCAGCCCAACCACGCGGCGACGTCCGAATGATCGGATATTCCCTGGGCGGCGGCGTCGCCTTCGAAGTCGCAAGCCGGCTGATCGAACAAGGTCGTGCAGTCAAATTCCTGGGCATCCTCGACACCAATGTCGGCCCTCATAGAGCAAATCACCGAGAGGCCCTTTCTCGCACGCTACAGCGGATTCGATCCCATCGAGTGACGATCTACCGCATGTTTTGCCGCTCCGTGGCGAAGTTCGCCGCTCGCTTGGGCCAGGAGGTTCGATTCTGCAAGCTCATCGACGCCATTACATGGCCTCGCCTGGCAAACACGCGCTTCATGCTCAGGCTCGAGCTCGAGGAGATTCTCCGGATGCGCGCGTTCGGACGCTGGGTCGAGGATGCCAAGCCTCGTCTAGCCATCAAGGGAACTGTCTTTGCCTGTCATCGGCCAGGCGTGACACCGCGCCTCGGATGGGACTCCCTGTTTGAAGAACTGGACGTGATTCCGATCGCCGGTGGACATCTCGATCTGGTGGTCGAGCCCCACCTCTCGATCAATCGACCCGTCATCGAGCGCGCGATTGGGGCGTCCTGCTCCTGATCCGCAACACAATGCTTTTTTGAGGGCCGGTCCTGCCCACCACAGGACAACGCAGAGAGATCACGCGGGTTCGGCTCAAACCTGGCTCGAACCCGCCGTCTCGCGCTTGGGAGTGCCGCGTACGATCATCAGGGCCGCAGGTAGCTCCAGCCTTGCTCCTGAAGCTCCATCAAGCGAACAACCCCGGATTTGGTGACCTTCGCTTGCGTGATGAGAGGCACTTCTTTGCCCTCATTCTTGGTCATGTTCTCTCGTGTATTTCCACAGGCCGAGAACGTAAGCTCAGGCGTTGTTTCGCTCATCATTTTGATGCGCCCCTTCACAGGCGAGGTATCGTCTCGCAGCATGTGCAGTCCTGGCCCGTATGCGACGACTTCGACTTCGACCTTTTGACTGAGGTCGCCGTAGTGCTGAACGACGTTGCTGACGTTGTTGAGAGCGAGATTCATGACGGCCGGATCGTTGACGTCGACATGGACGACAAGTCGATGCGGCGGCTGCTTCCGAGGTGTCGCAACACCCATCTTGGCATTTGCGTTCCTGGCGGTGGTGCCGGGATTCTTGGTGGAGAGGGCGGATTGCGCAGAACCGCGGGTTTCGATGCCGCTAATGAGGACCAGTCCGACAGCCGCCACGCCGGCAAAAATGGCAAATGATCTGCTCATGACTGTGCTTCCTGCGTGTGTGACGAAGCGTGCACGTCGCAAGCTATTTAAGCGTAACCGTGGGGGCAAGCAGCTTTGGGCAAAGCTCGGTCCGATCTACTTAATTCCCATCGTCGGCGCACTACTCCATTTTGGCTACCGCAACTGCGACATCGACATCGCGTCGATGAAAGCGCCGTCATAAACGACATGCCACGATCGCTACCAAGCATCATGATCCCTACCAAGCATCATGATCCCTACCAAGCAGCTGGGCGTCTCTATGGGGGTACACGGAATCGACCTGTCGAAAGGAACAGCCGTCGCGCTGACCACAGCCGCGCGCCGACCCAGGCACCGGCAATTTGCGTTCCGCGGACTCGGATCGCTCGACATCGCTGACGGCTCGCGCGCATGCGACAGAGCCGGCCGGCTCATGGTGGTTCTGATCACCTTCTTTCTGCCGGTTCTGACCGGCACTGCCGACGCCAAATCCCAGGACGACGGCGACCGTGGTGCCTCCTACATCACACCGGCGATGCTCGATCAGTGCAGGTGCACGCGCGGACCAGAGCAGATCGACGGGATCAAACAAAGGCTGAAGCTCGCCCAACGCGCGGACGAGGTGCGACCCGTCGCGACACAGCCCGCTGGAAGCAGGCCCGCCTCGCCCGGATCGCGCGGAGCGAGGACCGCGACCGAGCAGCCCCGCGCGGCTGCCGATGCCCCTGCGCAGGAAATGACGTCTACGCCGCCCTCGGCGTCAAATGCAGCTCAAGCAGTTTCCGAGACGGAACGGCTCAACCAGAACCTGCTGCTGGATCAGGAGCGGCAACGAGCGAACAAGCTTGCGCGCGAATTGGCTGCGGCGCGAGTGGAGCTCGACGCGGCGCGGCAGACCCAGACGCACACTGTCCGCGCCATGGAGATTGGTATTCAGCAAACGCAGGCGCTCGAACAGGAGCGGGAAAAGACAGATAACCTGTCACGTGAGATCTCCTTCCTGAAGGCGGAGCTCGACGTCGCAAGGGTTGCGGCTTCAAAGGCCATGCAGGCGCCCGAACCCGAGCCGAAGCAGGAGCGTCCGGTCGACCGACGGAATGGGGCCAAACGCTTTGCCCTCCAGCTTGCCTCGCTTCGCTCGGAGCTTGAGGCTTCGCGCGGCGCAGCATCCGAAGCCACGAAGTCTGCCGCGGCGGAGGCTACACAAAGGCAGGCTCTCGAGCGCGAACTAAAGCAGGAGCAGGACAAGACAGAAGCCCTGATCAGCGAACTCGGCACCCTTCGGAACGCAGCCTCCGAGACCGCAAGGGTCGGCGCTGCAGATGTCGATCAAAAGCTGACGCTGACGCGCGAGCTCGAGAAGCAGAGGGGCAGAGCTGAGAGCGCGGACCGCCAGCTGCAGTCCCTTCAGGCTGAACTCCGTGCAGCGCAAACCGCGAGCTCTGAGTTGGGTGCGGCCCGAGCTGCAGACGCTGAGCAAAAACTGGCACTGAAACGAGAGGTCGAGAAGCAGCGGGACAAAGCTGAGAACGCCGACCGCCAGCTACAGCCCCTTCAGGCTCAACTCCGTGCAGCGCAAACCGCGAGCTCTGAGTTGGCTGCGGCCCGAGCTGCAGACGCCGAGCAAACACTGGCACTGAAACGAGAGGTCGAGAAGCAGCGGGATAGAGCTGAGAAAGCGGACCGCCAGCTGCAGCCCCTTCAGGCTGAACTCCGTGCAGCGCAAACCGCGAGCTCTGAGTTGGCTGCGACCCGAGCTGCGGACGCCGAGCAAAAACTGGCACTGAAACGGGAGGTCGAGAAGCAGCGGGACCGAGCTGAAAGCGCGGACCGCCAGCTGCAGCCCCTTCAGGCTGAACTCCGTACAGCGAAAACCGCGAGCTCTGAGTTGGCTGCGGCCCGAGCTGCAGATGCCGAGCAAAAACTGGCACTGAAAAGAGAGGTCGAACAGCAGCGCGGCCGAGCGGACGCTCTCGCGCGCGAGGCGGCGTCGCTGAAGGATCAACGCGACCTGGCGCGGGCTGAAGCGTCGGAGGCTGCACGAGTCGCCGAGGCCGCTGCAAAGGCCACAACCAAGCGCGAAAAGGAGCAACCGGGCAACGGCGCGGCAATGCTCCCAACGTTCGCATCCGTCCGGGATCATCTGGCCGCATGGAATGCTTCCACGGTTGTAGCGACGCCCTCGCGTGAACCCACCGGCCGCGCACCGAGCCAGAGCAGCCTCCAGCCCGCTGCTTCGCCTCGGCCCGCACCGTCAACCTCCGCCCCGATGCCACCGAGCGCACAGGTCGCAAAGGGGACTGCCCTGCCCGGCGCCGACTCGAAGGCCGTGGCTTCGGTGGAGCGACAGGCCGCCGCGAGCGGAGCACCCCGCCCGCTTGCGAACGAGGAACGACTGCTCGCGCGCGCCAGCGCATTGTTGCGGCAGTCCGACATCAACGGTGCCCGCGGCTTGCTGGAATACGTGCTTGGACATGGCAGCGCGCAAGCAGCCTTTATGCTGGCCGAGACTTACGATCCGCACGTTTTGCAATCTTGGGACGCTCGCGGCGTCGCCGGCGATTCCGCGAAGGCGCGCGAGCTTTATGAACGAGCCCAGGCCGGCGGCATTCGAGATGCAGAAGGACGGATCAAGGGGCTCAGATAGCTGCTGGAGCGAGCCCCGGAAGCCAGACCAGAGAGTGGAGAGGCCCATGTCATTGAGTAAGCTCGCGTTCACGGTCGCATTGGCACTGGTCGGCCTGCAGCTTGCTGCCAATGCCCAATCTCGTTCGCCGCGCGACCCGCCGCGGAATACCGATACGGCCGCAAAGGAACGTATCAATGCATGGACGGTGGGGCTCGCCGGAGGACTTATCGAGGGCGCACCGCTTCGGCTCGCCGCGGAGATCGCACGCGTCGCCAACGAGGAGGACAAGCTTCACGTCATTCCGATCGTGACGACCGGTGCGACCGAAAACGTCAATTCCCTGCTCTATCTCAAGGGCGTTGATGCTGCGATCATCAACATGGATGCCCTTGACGAGTACAAGGCACAGGTCCCGTCGATCGAAAAGCGCATCGTCTATGTTCTCAACCTCTTCCCCGCCGAGTTGCACGTCTTCGTGCGTCCCGAGATCAAGTCGCTCGACGACCTCAAGGGAAAGAAGGTCAACTTCAACACCCAGGGTACGGCAGCCGCATATTCTGGTCCGCTGATCTTCAGCCGGCTGGGACTGAACGTCGAAAAGATGTTCATTCCCCACCAGGTCGCATTGCAGCAGATGAAGAGCGGCGAAATCGCAGCGGTCGTCTTCATCACATCAAAGCCGGTCGACGCCTTCTTGAAAGGACGTTGGGATGATGGCTTCAAGTTCCTGCCGATCGAATACGACCCCAGATTTGAAGACTATTATCTTCCGTCGTCCCTCGATTCAAAGGACTATCCAAACCTCGTGCCTGCCGGCAAGCGGATCGCGACCATTGCCGTCCCGACGATTCTTGCCGCCTATAACTGGCAGCCGCAGACCGATCGCTATCGGCGCATGGTGCGCTTTGTTGACCACCTGTTCGGACGGCTCGACCGGCTGCAATCCGCTGGCTTCGATACAAAATGGAAGGACGTGAATCTCCGCGCCAGCGTCCCCACTCTGGCCCGGTTTGGTCCGGCGCAGGACTGGCTCGATCGCTCGCCCAGCGCGACAGTCGGATTATCGCGATGAAGCGAACCGGTACCCTCGCGCCCATCTTGCTCGCGGGTATCGGTCATCTAAGCTGCGCGCAAGCCGGCGACACGCCGGATCGTTCCAGGGCATGTACGCAGTTTCAGGGAATGGAGCACATGACATGCGTCGACGAGCAGATTGGGGAAGCACCTGAGCAGTCCTTCCAAGCTCCGCCGCCAAGTCCGAACTGGATCTTGAGTGAAACGACATCACCGGTGGACCACAAGCCACAGATCGCCGCCCGGACCACCGCAAGAGCCGGCGCGAAGGATGGGCCCTCCTCGCTCTCCATTCATTGTCGCGCCAATCGGACCGAGGTGTTGCTCTCCGCGGCGAGTTCCTGGACCAAAACTCCAGGCATCGACATGAGGGTCGTATTCCAGATCAATGATCAACCGCCTGTCGATCAACGGTGGAGGGTTGCTGATGGCGGACGAAGTCTCGCCTTCCCGGGCGACGCCGTTCGCTTGATAAACTCCATGCCAGGGGTGGGCCGGCTTCTGACCAAAGTGTATGCTGGAACAGCTGCGCCCTACGAGGAGACATTTGAACTGACAGGTCTGGACGCCGTTCGCCGAAGATTTGCAAAGGTCTGCAGCTGGCCGCCCAGCTGAATAGCCGGAGCTCGGGCTGAACGGCTGACGGGGAAGGCGTCAACACGTGAGGTGTGAATGCGATGAGCGAGACGATCAATGTAGCGCAGGCTTACGAGCGAGGACGTACCCAGTTCATGGGAATCGAACTGCAGGTTGCTCCCGGCGCGCTGGTGCCCCGGCCAGAGACGGAGTTGCTTGGCAGGACCGCGGTTGAAGCACTGCGCCGAGCACACCTCCCCTCGCCGCGGATCGTCGACATGTGCTGCGGCGCCGGCAATCTTGCATGCGCGATCGCGCTCAATATTTCCGACGCTCGGGTCTGGGCGAGCGATCTGACTGACGGCTGTGTCGAGCTTGCGCGACGCAACGCCGAGAACCAGTGCGCCGAGTCCCGCATCACCGTGCTCCAGGGCGATCTGTTCGAGGCTCTCGCAGGCCTGCAACTCGAGCAAACGATCGACATGATCGTCTGCAACCCGCCCTATATCTCGGAAGCCCGGCTCAAAGGCGATCGCGCCTCTCTGCTCACAAACGAGCCGCGCGAGGCGTTCGCCGCCGGGCCCTACGGACTGAGCATCCATATGCGTGTCACGAAAGACGCACCTCGCTACTTGCGGCCGCGAGGACTTTTGTTGTTCGAGGTGGGCCGCGGCCAGGATCGGCAGGTGGCAACCCTGCTCGAACGCAACGACGCTTACGAAAATGTCAGCGTGGTCTTGGACGACGCGGGCGCCGGTCGCGTCGTCATGGCGTACGCGAAGGGATAGCCGGGTTCGAGCACGTCCCCCACAACGACCGTCGGCGTTGCAGCATAGCACCCTGAACCCAGCGGCCCTTGCACGGGGCGGCCAGCGAATCAGCTCTCCCGCATCCCGCGCCGGATCGCGTCCGTGATCGGCTGGGTCAGATAAGCAAGAATTGTGCGTTCGCCGGTTGCGATCAGGACGTCGGCCATCATGCCCGGCTTGAGCTTCTCACGGACTTTCTCGGGGAATTGCGTCACCTGGACCGAGACTTTCACCTCATAATAGGGCTGATGGGTGGCATCGTCGCGAGCGGCGTCGGCCGAGATCGAAAGAACCTCGCCGAGAGCGATCGGAGTGGAGCGCGCCTTGAACGAGGGAAGCCGCACCTCTGTCGGAAGGCCGAGCTGGACGTGGTTGATATCAAGCGCCGACACCCTTGCGGCCACCACGAGAACGTCGTTGTCCGGCACGATCTCCATCAGCACGTCGCCCGCCTTGATCACGGCGCCGATCGTGTGAACCTTCAGGTTCACGATCCGCCCCGATCGCGGTGCGCGTACTTCCATCCGCGCCAGAACGTCGACCGCGACGCGCAGCTTCTCCCGCGCATCAGCAAGCTGGGCGCGCGTGTCGGCGAGCTTGCCGGTCGCTTCCTCCAGCACCTTCTGTCCGACCTGGTCGATCTGGAGCCGTGACTCGTCGATGATGCGGCCGTAGCGAGCGATATCCGCTTCATAGGCGCCGATCTTGCCCTCGAGATCGGCTCTGGAGCGCTCAAGCGTGGCGACGCGCGCGAACGGTACGATGCCCTGATCAACGAGCGGCTTGAGCTTGGTGTATTCCTGGCTCACACTGTCGAACTGCGCGCGCGCGCCCTTGTTTTGCGCGGTATTTCCCTGGATCTGCCGTTGCGCCTGCGCGATACGCTCCTCGAGGATCGAGATCTCGATCTTTCGCGCAGCACGACGTTCATCGAATCGCCGCTTCTGGTCACCCATTGCGCGCATCGCGTTCGGATCGGAAGCCTTCTGGAGCAGCTCGGCCGGAAACGTGATGCTGTCCTTTCCTTCGGCTTCCGCCTGCAGGCGTGCCTCCTCGGCAACCGCGGAGTACACCGCCGAACGAGCGATCTCTTCCTTGGCCCGCTCCTGGGTCGGATCGAGCCGCAACAGGACCTGACCTTCCGCCACATGAGCATCGCCTGTGACCAACAGGTTCTGGACGATTCCACCCTCGAGGTGCTGCACCACCTTACGGTCGCTCTCGACGACGACGGAGCCGGCCGCCACCACGGCACCATCGATCGACGCGAGAGCGGTCCAGCCGCCAAATACGCCGAAGGTCAGGAAGACGACCAGGAAGCCTCGCCGCGCGGGTGTCTGCCAATCGCCCGACGGATCCTCATCGTTGCCCATTGCCCCCCGGGGCCACAAGGTCGGCAGTTTCGCCTTCGCAAGATGGACCAGCTTGGCAAGATCGACCTGCTTGGCAAGACCGACCAGCGATCTTGTCATGGTCTCCGCCTTCGCAAGGAGTTTGATCGGAGGTTGCGGCTCCTGCACCGCTTTATCTGTTTTGTTGAACTGCTTCAAAAGCTCGGCCAGTTCGTCGTGAAGAGCGTCCGGTCCCCGCCGCAACAGATTATCCATTATTGCCTCGTCGCGTGCGCCTGACGCACTTGATTTGAAAGCTGTGCCGGACGGTGAGCGCCATCGGTTCGATGGTTGCCGTCAGCATGGTGATGACGATCGGCGCGATGATGTTCGGCGGGCTCGCGCACGTCGCGCCGCATCGGCGCAACTGTTTTGCCGAGCAGTGCAGGCAGCATTTCATCGCGCGTGCCGATTTGCCCGAGCCGTCCCTCGTGCATGAACACGATCTTGTCGACCGCAGCGAGCAGGTTCGGGCGGTGATTGATGATCACGATCGTCACCTTGCTTTGCCTCAGCCGCTGGATCGCATCGGCGAGCGCGCGATCGCCGTCGCCGTCGAGATTTGCGTTCGGCTCGTCGAGCACCACCAGCACCGGCTTGCCGAACAGCGCGCGGGCGAGCCCGATGCGCTGCCGCTGACCGCCGGAAAGACCTGCGCCGTTATCCCCGATCACGGTGTCATAGCCCTTGGGAAGACGCTGGATCATCATATGCGCCGACGCCAACTGCGCCGCCTCGACGACCGCTTCGTCGGAGGCGTCGTCGCGGAAACGTGCAATGTTGTCACGCACGGTACCGGCGAACAGTTCGACGTCCTGCGGAAGGTAGCCGAGGTTCTGTCCAAGGAAATTGGGATCGAAATGCCTGACATCGTTGCCGTCGATGCGGACGCAGCCGTGCACCAGCGGCCAGGCACCGACCAGGGCCCGCGCCAACGACGATTTTCCGGAGCCGGACTGGCCAACCACGGCGACGACTTCGCCAGGGGCCAGTCGGAACGACACGTCGGCGATGGCCGGCAATTGCGATCCGGGGACGAGCACCGTCGCGGCCTCGACGGAGATTTCACCGACCAGGGCCGGCAGTCGAGTCGGCTGTCGCTCAGTCGCGCGGTTCGCAAGCGCGCGGTCCAGCCTGGCATATGATGTGCGCGCGGCAACCAGCGCCTTCCACTGCGACACCGCAGCCTCGACGGGCGCGAGCGCGCGTCCCATGATCAGCGAAGCGGCGAACAAAACGCCCCCGGAAATCTCTTGCTGGATCGCGAGATAAGCGCCCACTCCCATGATGGCCACCTGAATCGCCATGCGCAGGAATTTGGAGATGGCGAGCAAGGTCCCGCCCCGTTCTCCGGCCGTCGCGCTTTCCAGCAGCGCCTGACCATGAGTTTCCGCCCAGGCACCGCGGACCGCAGGTCCCATTCCAAGCGCGCGGATCGCTTCGGCGTTGCGCAGCGAGGAGGTCAACCGGTCCAGTGCGTGAAGGTTCTTCGATGCGGCCGCATTCAACGGCGCCTTCGTGACACGCTCGTTGAGGAAGGCGAGCGTCAGGATGATCATCGCGCCGATCAGGGCGACCAGGCCGATCAGCGGGTGGAGTAGGAAACACATCGCGAGGAAGATCGGCGTCCACGGCACGTCCATCAGCGACGTGATGACGCCCCCCGACAGCACCTCACGCAAGGTGTCGACATCGCGCAGCAGCTGAACATGATGCGAGCTGCTCGTGCTCAGCGCCTGTCCGAGCGCGGTCTCGAACGTCTCGCCCGAGACGAACCGGTCGAAGCGCAACCCGGTTTGCACGAGAACCCGGCTGCGAAAATGCTCGAGCGTCGCGTAGCTGATGAAGAGCACGAGCGCGATGAGCGAGAGCAGTAGCAGCGTCATCCCGTTTCGGCTCGTCAGCACCCGATCGTAGATCTGCATGGTGTAGAGCGGCGACACGAATACCAGCAGATTGATAAATATGGATAGTCCGCCGGCCGCGAGCAGGCCGGGACGTATCCGACGGAAAGCGTCCGCGAGCGCAGACTGTTTTGCCGAAGCGTGCATGTGCATATCCGGGCCACCCTTGGCCGGGCGGCGGTAAACGGTTGAAAAATTGCGTGCGATCGAGCGTCAAGACGCCCGCATTTCAACATTCCGCCGTGCGCGGAATGGTACCCCGCCTCTCGACCGCCCCGGTGGTCGCGAGGAATTCCCCAGAGTGGACATGCGCACAGCGCACCGCGCGCATGTCCTTGTTGATGTAGACGACCTACGTGCTTACGAGTGCCACCCGTGATGATCGTTGTGGTGAGACATCCAATCAGACAGATGCGCTACGAACGAGCCTGTGTCCGACGTATCCGTCTGCCCAGAATCGGCATCCGCAGTCGTGTTCGACGTCGCATTGTGACCTCGCCACCAGGAATGATCCCCGAATGAGGGCGACGACGTGCTGGCATTATTGAGCCACTGCGAGAAATCGAGCCCACCACCGTTGTGGTTGTGCCCGCCACCGCCGTTGCCCGCCTGCCAGGACGAACCGCCCCACCAGCCGCCGCCACCGCCGTGGTGATGACCACCCCAGCCGCCAGTATCGGTCGAACCGCCGGTCGACGGATCAGTCGTTCCGTCCGAGCCCGACACGGGAGGGGTGCCTCCGGTGCTACCGCCAGCATCGGCGACCGGCGGCGGGTTGCCGTCCGTGCCTGTGCTGCCGCCAGCGTCCCCAACCGGCGGCGTGTTGCCGTCCGTGCCGGTGCTACCGCCAGCGTCTACCGGCGGCGGCGTGCTGCCGTCCGTACCGGTGCTACCGCCAGCGTCCACCGGCGGCGGCGTGTCGGTCACCGGATCGGTAACAGGATCGGTAACGGGCGGAGCGGTCGCGCCCCCCGTGCCATGGCTCGTATTGTGCGCAAGGAACACCTGCTGCAGTTCCGGCGAGTCCTCGAGCGCAGTGTCGCCATTCTGCGAACCCCAAGCGTAGGCATAGTCAAAGGCAGGATTGGGAACGAGTTCCGCCCAATGATCGATCATTGCCTGCTCTTGCTGGGCAGTCGGCAGCACGTGATGGGTGCCGTTTTCGGTGATCCAGTCGCCGCCACCAAATGTCTGGTAGACCGGAACGATGGAGTCGAGCGGGATTCCGGCTTGCTCAGCGGCAGAGACGTACTTGTCGATCGTGCTGAGGTCGACGTTCGGACGGTCCGTCCACACCGGATACCAATCGAGACCGAAGTAGTCGATGTGGGTATTCGCCTGGTTGTAGCTGTTCATGTAGTTCGGATCGTCCGCTGATCCCATGTTCATCAGGACGGTGAACGTCTTAAGGTTGGGATCGTGTTGATGAATCCAGTCGGATTCAGCCTTCAGATCCGCAGGGTCGGCTTGCGGTCCCCACTGTCCGGTCATATCGGGCTCATCCACCAGGTAGAAGCCGAACACTTTCGGATTGTTGAGGAACGGCGTCACCTGGTCGATGAAGTCCTGAGTCACGCCTTGGTACTGATTGAGCCAGACCAGACCCTGCACGCCATCGGGCAGTGCATTCACCTGGTCGACATAAGAGACGTCCGCAAGATTGAAGCCAGCTTCGGCTGGTGCGAAGTTACCTTGCGAGTCCAGGCCCCCGCCCGCAGCGTAGTGTAATGTTGCCAATGATATTCCCCTGTCAGTGTTGAAAGCCCCCAGTGACCTGTAGGTCTGAGCGCCCGACAACCGATCGTGCGTCCCACCGAGGTGAACGTATGTTTACGTTTGAGGCAGGAATCTCCGTTCCATTGGGCGTAACCAAGGGATTATTGTGCTGAAAGTTTGCACAACAACGCGCCAGCGCTGACCGCCCGATTCGTTGGAAAACTTGTTTTGAAAGACGATTCAACGATATGCGGCTGATCGAGGCCGAGAAGATCAATGTTGAATCTGGCACAACGCCGACGAAATTCCTCAATGCCGGTAGCAGGCAGCAAACCGGATTGATGTCCGCGGATTACCTCCGATGATGGATGTTCTCATCGAAGCGTTTCCGTTGTTCAGTAAAGGGCGTGGAGCAGGTAGAGAGAAGATCCTAGCGGATCAGCGCTCCTGTAAGCCGGTATCGTGGCACCGAAGCTGAACTCGTTTGCGGGGGCAATTGCGAATCGCGGAAGTATTAGGCGCTGGGTTGCCTTGCCGCTCTTTAGCACCGTGGCTGGAGAGCGCTTTTTGTTAGCGCGCGCGAAGCGAATTTGTCCCACCCGTTCGCCGTGCCGCGCGCTGGCGATTTTTCGAGTAGAATCAGCTCATTTGCTGCCGAGGACGCCATGTCAGGATCGGCCCAAACGAACCTCAAGTTTCCGCCGGGTTCACGAATTCAGGTAAAGCCGGCAGCCGGTCCTCGCTTAGCTGGAAAGATCGGGACCGTGGTTGGGGCCGGATACTATCCGAAGAGCCTCCGCGTCATTCTGGACGGATCGAAGGGACCAATAACTCTTCACGTGGACTACGTGGCCATGATCGACACGTGAATCGGGCGCGGCGTTCACGGCTCACTTGCGGCAAAAGGCGTTCTTCAAAGACGCGGTTCGAGTTACTCCAGAAGTATCGCCGGCCTCGGCTCCAGCATTAGGCCGCTCCTTTGACCCATTTCAGCCAATCTTTGTTCGTTGCTCCTTGCTCGGGGCAGGATCCATCAATCCCGGAGCCTGCGATGTTCAAGCAAGTAATTTCTGCGTGCTGCCTCGTTGTGATCACCTCGCTCAATTCAGATGCACGTCCCTATCGCATACAGCACGCCTCCGAATGCAACGTCACCATGCCATGCGACTTTTCGAACTACGCGCAAATCTCGAACCAGCAAAGAGAGGTGCAAGACTCATTGCGGATACACCGAACCAAGCAACTCACCGTCGTCGCCAATACAAATATTGCGGCGCCTGACGGCTCCGTCAGCACTCGGATCGTTGGCGGCCGCCCCGCGGGCTGCCCGTTCTCATTCTGCGGTTGTGCCGCAGCCCTGCGCGTATTTGGTCGCATCGTTCCGGAATTGAATCTCGCGGCAAACTGGCTGAGGTTTCCGCGTACGTCGCCAGCACCAGGAATGGTCGCGGCACGACGCGGGCACGTTTTCGTCCTCGAGCAGCACATCGGTGGCGACGTTTGGATGGCGTACGACGGCAACTCGGGTGGACACACAACGAGAATGCACGCGCGTTCTTTGAGGGGATACACCGTTGTGAATCCGCGCGCCACGCTGACTTGAATTTATCCCTTTATCGAATCGGCAAAACGGTTGCCATGCACCGGCATGCTTTCACTGGGACAGCGGAAAATTCTCGTCGCTGAGGCGCCGTTATTAGCCCCGGTCGAAACACGACCCGGCTGGAGGCAAATGTGCTGGCGGCGCCGATCGGCGGCCGTCAGCCAGACACCGTCAGGCGACGACAGATCTCGCGTGTCCCCGCTCTCGCATCGCTCCCTGGATAGCCCTCTCAAGGGCGGCCTGATCGAACGGCTTCGACAGGCGGTGCAGATTGGAACGCGCGTCGATGGGAAGCTCCGCATACCCGGTGCTCAGGAGGATGACCGTACCGGGACGCTCCACGACCACGGCTTCAGCAAGCTGCAGGCCGGTCATGACCGGCATCGCATAGTCGGTGACGACGAGTTCGACGGTCTGGGTGCGGCGGAGGAGATCCAATGCCTCTTCGCCAGAGCGCGCCTCGACCACCGCATGCCCGAGATCCTCCAGCATTGCCGCTGTATTTTCCAGCACGAGAGGGTCGTCGTCGACCAGAAGCACGGAAAGCCGGCGGTCGGCCCGAAGCATGGGTGCCGGGGACTCCGCTCGCGGTGCCGGCAACGCGGCCTCCTCCTCGGCCACCGGCAGCCAGATCTCGGCCGTCGTGCCCACTCCAAGGCGGCTCTTCAAGACGAGCCTGCCGCCGGACTGCTCGGCGAGGCCGTGAACCATCGATAGTCCGAGCCCGGTGCCTTTGCCGATCCCCTTCGTCGTGAAGAACGGCTCCTGAGCGTGCTTGAGCGTTTCCTCGTCCATGCCGCAGCCGGTGTCGCTCACCGAGAGCGCGACGTAGCGGGGAGCGCCGGCTTCCTGCTGCTCGTCTCTGGCGGAGATGGTTATCAGGCCGCCGGCCGGCATCGCATCACGCGCGTTTACCGCGAGATTGAGGATCGCCAGTTCGAGCTGGTTGGCGTCAATCTTGACGTTTGGCAGGTCCAGCGGAAAGAGTGTGTCGATACGGACGCCTGCCTCGAATTTCAGCAGTGACGCCATGCCCCGCACCAGTGCGGCGATATCGACGACAGCCGGCTTGAGATCCTGTTTGCGAGCGAAAGCGAGCAAGCGCTGGGTTAGCAGTGCGCCCCGCTGCGCGCCTTGCATCGCGTTGTCCACGAGACGCTGTATCTTCGGATCGTCTGTTTGCAGGCGTTTTTTCAGAAGCTCGAGGCTGCCGAGAACGGCGGCGAGCAGGTTGTTAAAATCGTGGGCGACGCCGCCGGTAAGTTGACCGATGGTCTCCATTTTCTGCGACAGCGTCAGCGCTTCGCGTGCCCGATCCAGCGCTTCCTGTGCCCGCCTTCTCTCGCTGATGTCGCGCACGATCTTGGCAAACCCAGTGATCAAGCCGCTTTCGTTCCGTACCGCGACCAGGGTTGCCTCCGCCCAGAAACGGCTGCCATCCCGGCGCACGCGCCAGGCTTCCACTGCCGACTTGCCGTACCGCTCCGCCTCCAGGAGTGCACGTGCCGGCGCCCCGGACGCGCGGTCGTCGTCGGTATGAAGGATCGCGTAGCTGGTCCCTACGATGTCGTCGCCATAACCCATCAGCCGGCGCGCCCCGAGATTCCAGCTTCCCACGGCCCCATTCGGCTCGATCATGAACATGGCGTGATCGGCGATGCCCTCCACCAGGAGCCGAAAGCGTTCTTCACTTCGCTTCAGCGCGCTGGCCTCGCGTTGGGCGCGCTCCGCCGAGGCCCGATCGTAGACGGCAGCGGCAATCCCAATGCTCAGGATCAGGATGGTGGCGCCGGCGATCAGAAATGCCAGCGGCGCCCGACCCACGAAATGTCCAGCGTGTCCCGCCACGGTGTTCGCAGGCTGGAACGCGGCACCTTCCATAGCCGCGTAATGCATGCCGGAGATCGCGAGACCCATCACAAGTCCTGCAAACAGCCGCTGCGTCGCATTTGTCTTGCGAAAGGCAAGCCAGAGCGCCACGACCGAAGCGCACATCGCGATCACGACCGAGAGCACGACCCACCGAGGATCGTACGCGACGGATGCCGCCATTCTCATCGCACCCATGCCCGTATAGTGCATGCCGGATATGCCAAGCCCCATCGCCAAGCCGGACACCAGGAGCGCCTGCGGGCGTCTTCCGACCACGGCAAAGGCCGCGGCCGCGACAACAATGGGGACGACAAGCGACAGAAAGGTGAGGAATGGATCGTAGGAGATCTCGACCCCGGGCAGCCTGAAAGCCAGCATGCCGACGAAATGCATGGACCAAATGCCGCCGCCCATGGCGGTGGCCGCGGCTGCAAGCCAAGCCGGACGAGCCCGCCCAGACGCGGCACGCATCCGGGTCGCGAGGTCGAGCGCTGTGTAGGAGGCGAGCGCGGCGATCAGGATCGACAGCGCCACAAGAACGGGATCGTGAGAGGCCGTATGGTGATTCATTTCCACCAGATGGTAATGGAAATCCGGGGCAAATTCACCCTAGGTTGAATAGCGGCGGCGGGATCAGGGCCCGGCCGGCCGCGATCCGTGGCACCCTGTCGGCAAATTCAGGCTGGCTCCAGCCAGCCGCCGGGGGGCTGTTCCCGCCCCACCTTCCCTTGGGGATTTGAACCGGACCAGGCCTGTGCTGGGTCAGGCTCCATGCACGGACCATGCGGAGGATCGTGCCCCTCACGCGCCGCCCTTCATATTGGGCAAGCCGGTCGCCTATTGCACCGCGAAGCCAATTGCGCCGCAACATTCAAAATGAGACTGCCCGTCAAGCCGCGCGATGCGCCCATACGTGCACTGCATCCGACTTCGGTTAGCCTTCGTTCAACAGCCGGGCGCCTTTCGGGAGCCACGGCGGCCGCGCCAATTCAGCGAAAATTTGGCCATAGAGGGAGGAATGCAATGTTGAAATGCAGTGTGGGACTGATCGCGCTAAGCAGCCTTTTCCTTTCAGGCGCGGCAATCGCCCAGGAAAAGATCAAGGTCGGCATCACGGCAACGCTGGAAGGCACCTACACGGTGCTCGGCGAGGACGGCATGCGCGGCCATCAGACGGCGCTCAATGTGCTCGGCAAGAAGGTCGGCGACAAAGAGCTTGAATTCATCGTTGCTTCGACCGACGCGACGCCGGATTCCGCGGTGCGCGCCGTACGCAAGCTGATCGAGCAGGACAAGGTGCAGATCCTGTTGTCGCCGCTCTCCGGCGACGAGGGCATTGCGGTCAAGAACTTCGCCAAGACGCATCCGGAGCTGACTTTCATCAACGCTGCCTCCGGCGCGCAAGAAACCACCTATGTCGATCCCGCTCCGAACTTCTTCCGCTACAACATGGACGGCGCGCAGTGGCAGGTGGGCCTCGGCAAATACGCCTATGAAACCAAGAAATATCGCAAGATCGCGACCGTCGGCGAGGACTATTCCTTCATCTACACCCAGGTGTTCGGCCTCGTGCTCGAATTTTGCGGCGCCGGCGGCCAGGTCACCAACCGGCAATGGGTGCCGCTCGGCACCAAGGATTTTGCCTCCGTCATCGCGGCGCTGCCCGACGATGTCGATGCGATCTATCTCGGCCTCGGCGGGGCGGATGCCGTCAACTTCCTGAACCAGTACCAGCAGGCGGGCGGCAAGGCGCATCTGATGGGCGGCTCCATCATGATCGACCAGACCATCCTGTCCTCGAAAGGCAACGCCAAGAATGCGCTGGTCGGCACCATCGCGGCGAGCGGCCAGGCCGACACCTGGGAGGATCCGGGCTGGCAGAAGTTCGTGAAGGCGTATCAGGACGCGTTTCCGCCCAACAAGCGCTTCCCGAGCCCGTCGCTTCTTGCGACCAACTATTACGGCTCGACCATGGCGCTGATCCTCGCGCTGCGCGAGGTCAATGGCGATCTTTCCAATAACCAGGCCAAGTACAAGGAGGCCCTGGCCAAGATCGAGATCGACGCACCGAACGGCAAGATCAAGCTTGACGCCAACCGCCAGGCGATCGGCACCAACTTCGTCACCGAGGTCGTCGATGACGGCAAGGGCGCGCTGTTCAGCAAGGTCGTGAAGGTGATCCCGAACGTGAACCAGACGCTCGGTTACGATCCGGCGGTGTTCGCCAAGATCGGACTGCCGAGCCGTACGGTCCCGGAATGTAAGAAGTACTGACGCATTCACCGGCGCTCGTTTCGCTTGCTCTCCGGCAACCGGGAGCGATTTGCAGGCGCGATATCTTGTGCTCTTGCAATCTCGCCCCGGTTGTTGAACGCTGACTGAAAAGACAAGAACATTCGGGAGGGAAGGCATGAGCCGGGCGCTTGCCGTCTTTCACGGCCGGTTCGGTCGCGCGACGGTCTATCAGTTGAACCGCCCTTTCAACGTGCACGCACATCGCGAAGGTCATCTGATCTTCCATGTCGGCGGCCTGTCCGCATGCATCGACGTCGGTAACGGGCACTACGACCTTACGGAAAGCTCCATCGTTGCGGTCAATCCCTGGGAGCCCCACAATTTCCTGCCGTCCGATCTCGACGGTGGCGCGATCTTCTTCGTGCTCTACGTCAATCCGGAGTGGTTCGCACCCGATGCGCCCGGCGCCGACCGCCTGCGTTTCGGCCGCACCCAGTTCAAGCGCACGGTCGCACTCGACAAGCACATCCGACGAACCGCAGCACTGGTGTGCGGCGCACCGTCACTCTCCAGCCTCGATGCCGAGCTGCGGCGGCTGATCGACATCTGCTACGACGAAAGTTGGCAGCAGGCCGAGATCGCGCGCGACGCGCGCACGGCCGGCGCCGTCACCGACTTCCGCGTGCGCAAATGCATCAAGCTGATGTCGGAAAGTCCGGGCGCCGAAATGGAGCTCGACACGATCGCGCGCGAATCCGGTTTGTCGCGACCGCATTTCTACCGGTTATTCCGCACCCAGACCGGCGTCACGCCACATCTCTACCTCAACACCCTGATCATGGAACAGGCGCTGGAAGCCCTTGTCGCCGGCGAAGCACCGATCGCCGACATCGGCTTCGACCTCGGCTTCTCCTCGCAGAGCGGCTTCACACGCTTCTTCACCGCCAATGTCGGGATGGCGCCGACCGATTACCGCCGCGCCGCCAAGGTTTTGCGGGCCTGACCGCGCGCGAAAAGATACTGACGATCAAACGCTCCCCTTGTGCCCTCGCTAAGATGGTCGGAACGCGATCCCGAAAAGAGGATCGCAAGTCCGGGAGGACGCACGTCCATGGCGAGGTACGCAGCCTGCGCAAGGCTGTTCGACCAGCGTTCAGCGGATGAGGCAGCGCGGGGTCGAAGCGGCCTGATCGCGCCCTCTTCACGCTTGCGGGGGCGCGAGGCGGGGATGAGGCAGTTGACATGACCCGCTTCGTCGAACGTCATCCGGCCTGGGCCCTGATCGTGATCATCGCGATCGCACTTGCATTGTGGCTGACCTTGGCGGTGTGGCCGCCCGGACTTGAAGAGGCGATCGGCCGCAAGCGGGTCTTCCTGAACGCCGTGTTCAACGGCATCACGCTCGGCGGCCTCTACTTCCTTGTCGCGAGCGGTTTCACCCTGATCTTCGGCCTGATGCGCAACGTCAACCTCGCGCACGGCTCGCTGTATTTGTTCGGTGGCTATGTCGGCTACGCCATCAGCGCCTCGACCGGCTCCTGGCTCCTCAGCTTCATCGTCGCCTTCATCCTGACGGCACTGGTCGGCGTCCTGCTTCAGCTCATCGTCTTCCGCCGCATGGAGGGCCAGGACCTGAGGCAGACCATGGTGACGATCGGGCTCTCGATCGTCTTCGCCGACCTGATGCTGTGGGCTTGCGGCGGCGACTTCTATCAGATCCAGACGCCGAACTGGCTGATCGGCCCGATCGAGCTGCCGCTGGTCACTGCGGTGAAATCCTCGGGCGAACCGGTCTATCTCCGCTATCCCCTGGTCCGGCTGGTGATCTTCGCCGCGTCCGTCGTGATCGGCCTGGCGATGTGGCTTGCGCTCAACCGCACACGCATCGGCATGATCATCCGCGCCGGCGTCGACGATCGCGACATCCTGGCCGCGACCGGAGTGCGGATCCAGCTCGTCTTCGTGCTGGTCTTTGCGCTCGGTGCCGGGCTTGCCGGCATCGCCGGCGTCGTCGGCGGCACCTTCCAGTCGCTCTCGCCCGGCGAAGACATCCGCTTCCTGCTTGCCTCGCTCGTCGTCGTCATTGTCGGCGGCATGGGCTCGATCCCCGGTGCCGCGCTCGGCGCGCTGATCATCGGCCTCGCCGAACAGCTCGGTTCGGTCTACATCCCGACCTACGCCATCGTCGTGACTTTCCTGATCATGGTGCTGGTACTGGCAGTCCGGCCGCAAGGCCTGTTGGCGAGGCGCTGAGATGTCGCTCGCCCACGACGCCCGCGTCACTGTCCGTCCCGCCGCAGCGGCGCAGCGCCCCAAATTGCGCGGTTGGCCGGAGATCAATAATCCCGCAGCCTGGATCGTCGCGGCCATTCTCCTGATCATGCCGCTGATCGCCAACGGCTTCTTCCTGATCGAGATCTTTGCGACCACGCTGATCCTCGGCATCATGGCGCTGAGCCTGATGTTCCTCGCCGGTTACGGCGGCATGGTCAGCCTGATGCAGCTCACCATCGCAGGCTTCTCCGCATATATGGTCGCGGTGTTCGGCGTCAGCGGCAACGCCAATATCAGCCTGGGTTGGCCGTGGTGGCTCGCGGTCCCGATGGCGCTCGCACTCGCGACCCTGTTCGGCACGCTTGGCGGCGCGCTGGCGGTGCGCACCGAGGGCATCTACACCATCATGATCACGCTCGCGATCGGCGCGGCTTTCTATTACTTCACCAACCAGAACTGGGCGATCTTCAACGGCCACACCGGCATCAACACTGTTGCAACGCCGCATTTCTGGGGCGTCAACTGGCGCGCCGACATTCCCTTCTATTACATCGTGCTCGCGGTCGCTGCGCTGTGCTACTTCGCCGTTGAATACATCTCCCGCGCACCGTTCGGCCTGGCGCTGCAGGGTGTGCGAGACAATCCCCGCCGCATGGCGGCGCTCGGCTTCAACGTCAATGCGCACCGCGTCGCCGCCTACGCCTTCGCGTCCTTTGTCGCGGCGCTGGCCGGCGTTCTCCAGGTCTGGAACTACCGGCAGATCTCGCCCGGTTCCGTGAGCGTCGGCGCCTGCATCGATATTCTCATCATCGCCGTGGTCGGCGGCATCACGCGTCCCATCGGGCCCTTCATCGGCGCGCTGATCTTCGTGCTGCTACGCACCTTCGCGCTCGACTTCCTGGTCAAGCTCGGGCTCGACGGCAACCGCTTCCGGCTGCTGATCGGCCTCGGTTTCCTCGCCATCGTCTTCTGGTCCTCGGACGGCGTGATCGGGCTCTGGCAGAGCTGGCGACAGCGCCAGCGATCCGGCGCGGCCCGTTCAAGCGAACGTCACGGCCGAGGATCTGATCAAGGATCCGGTCATGGATAGCGTCGCGCAACGCCTCTCGGCCGTCGGCGCCGGCGCAGCGCTGGAGCTTCGCGGCGTGACGCGCCTGTTCGGCGCGCTGGCCGCGCTCACCGACGTCACCATTACGGTGCGCCCCGGCGAGCGGCGCGCGGTGCTCGGCTCGAACGGTGCCGGAAAAACCACCCTGTTCAACTGCATCACGGGCGATTTCCCGCCCTCCTCCGGCACCATCAGGTTCTTCGGCGAGGACGTCACCCACTTCCCGCCCTACGAGCGCATCCGCCGCGGCCTGCGCCGGACCTACCAGATCTCCGCGCTCTTTCCCGGTCTCACCGTCCAGGACAACGTCTACCTCGCCTGCCGCGGCGTCTCGCGCGGCCGCTTCTCCTTCCTGCGCCCCGGACAGAACGACGCACTGATGAACGCGGCCGACAATCTCGTGCAGGCCGTCCATCTCACAGGCGTGAAGGACCAGCGCGTCGCCGAGCTTGCGCATGGCCAGCAGCGCCAGCTCGAGATCGCACTGGCGCTCGCCGGAGCGCCGCGTTTCGTGTTGTTCGACGAGCCGGCCGCGGGCCTGTCTCCGACCGAGCGCGCCGAGCTGGTCGAGATCCTGACCTCGTTGCCGGCGCATATCGGCTATATCATCATCGAGCACGACATGGACGTGGCGCTACGCGTCGTCGAGAGCGTCACGATGATGCACAACGGGCGCATCTTCAAGGAAGGCCTGCCGCAGGAGATCCAGTCCGATCCCGAGGTGCAGGAGCTTTACCTTGGAGGCGGCCATGAATGAGGTCCGCCGCTCGGCCGCCGCCGCCCTCGAAGTCCGCGGCCTCGACGTCTACTACGGGCATTCGCATGCGCTGCAGGGCGTGGACCTGACGCTCGAAGCCGGCGTATTCTCGGTGGTCGGTCGCAACGGCATGGGCAAGACCACGCTGTGCAAGGCGATCATGGGACTGGTGCCTGTCAGCGGCGGCTCGATCCGCGTCCGCGGCGACGACATCACCCGGCGGCCGCCCGCCCACATAGCCCGGCTCGGCGTCGGCTACGTGCCGCAGGGCCGGCGACTGTGGCGCTCGCTCAGCGTCGACGAGCATCTGCAGCTTGCCGCGGGCCTGCGGCGGGGGGCTTGGACGGTCGAGCGCATCTACGAGACCTTTCCGCGATTGGCCGAGCGCAAGGATCATGGTGGCGGCCAGCTCTCCGGCGGCGAGCAGCAGATGCTGGCGATCTCCCGCGCGCTGCTCACCAATCCGCAGCTCCTGATCATGGACGAGCCGACCGAGGGGCTTGCGCCCGTCATCGTCGCCCAGGTCGAGGAGATGCTGGTACGGCTTGGCGAGGACGGCGACATGTCCGTGCTCGTGATCGAGCAGAACATCGGTGTGGCCACAGCCGTCTCGCGCAACGTCGCGATCATGGTCAACGGCCGCATCAACCGCATCATCGATTCCGTGCGCCTTGCCGCGGACCGGGAGTTGCAGCAGCGCCTGCTCGGCGTCGGACTCCACGCCGAGCTCGAGCCCGCAGCCGACATGCCGGCTGCAGGCACCGAGGCGAAGGCCGCACCGCAGCCGTCCCGTCCAGGCGGCCCGATCCGCGTCTACATCTCCAACCCGACGCCCCCCACCCGATGGTCACAGCCGGTCCCGATCGCCCGCATCGAGGCCGCCGCCCGCACGCTCTCGACACAGGTGGCGCGTCTCGACGAGACCGCCCGGCGCCGGCGCGAGCCGGTCGCGGCGCAAACGCAGGGGCCCCCGGTCGTGCTCGTCGTCGGCACGCTCGACACCAAGGGCACAGAGCTTCGCTTCATCCGCGACATCATCGCCGGGAGCGGCCTGCGCACGCGACTGGTCGATGTCTCCACCAGCGGTCGGCACGCAACCAGCGACGTCTCAGCCCAGGAGATCGCCTTGAACCATGGGCGCGGTGGATCGGCGGTGTTCGGACCCGACCGCGGCGCTGCCGTCACCGCGATGGCCGATGCCTTCGCCAGCTGGCTGCGACGCCAGAGCAATGTTGCAGGCGTCATTTCGGCGGGCGGTTCGGGCGCAGCGTCATTGGTCGCGCCGGGGATGCGGACTCTTCCGGTTGGGGTGCCCAAGCTGATCATCTCCTCCGTCGCCTCCGGCGACGTCGGGCCCTATGTCGGCCCCGCCGACATTACCATGATGTATTCGGTCACCGACGTGCAGGGCCTCAACTCGATCTCGCGTGCCGTGCTCGCCAATGGCGCCAATGCGCTGGCCGGGATGGTCAGGGCGCGCCTCGATCAGCACGCGCGGAAGGATCGCGGCGACGGCGGATTGCCGTCGGTCGGCATCACCATGTTCGGCGTCACCACGCCGGCGGTCCAGAAGATCGCGTCCGACCTGCGCGAGGATTTCGAGTGCCTCGTCTTCCACGCCACCGGCGTCGGCGGCCGCTCGATGGAGAAACTCGTCGATTCCGGACAGATCGCGGGCGTCATCGATCTCACCACCACGGAAATCTGCGATCTCCTGATGGGTGGCGTGTTCCCGGCGACCGACGACCGTTTCGGCGCCATCATCCGCAGCCGCCTGCCTTACGTCGGCTCGGTGGGCGCGCTCGACATGGTGAATTTCGGCGCCCCGGACACCATTCCGGAGCGCTACCGCGGCCGCAAATTCCACGTCCACAACCCGCAGGTCACCCTGATGCGGACCACGGCGGAGGAAAACGAACGCATGGGCCGCTGGATCGCCGAGCGGCTCAACCAGATGGACGGCCCGGTGCGCTTCTTCCTGCCCGAGGGCGGCGTCTCCGCGCTCGACGCACGAGGACAGCCATTCTGGGATCCCGATGCCGACGCGGCGCTGTTCCGTGCGCTGGAGCGGAACGTGCGGCAGACCGCTAACCGTCAGCTCATCCGCGTCCCCAAGAACATCAACGATCCCGAGTTCGCCTCCACCATTGTCAGCGCGTTCCGGACCTTGTTCGGCCGCACCGGGGCGCGCCGGAGACTAGCGAGGTGACCGATGGCCCGGTTTGAACGCGCAGAACTGTTGAAGCGCTTCCGCGACATGGCAAAGCGCGGCGAGCCCATCATCGGCGGCGGCGCCGGCACCGGCCTGTCGGCCAAGTGCGAGGAAGCCGGTGGCGTCGATCTCATCGTCATCTACAATTCCGGCCGCTATCGCATGGCCGGCCGCGGCTCGCTTGCAGGATTGATGGCTTATGGCGACGCCAACGCCATCGTGCTGGAGATGGCCGGCGAAGTGCTGCCCGTCGTGACCAGGACGCCGGTGCTCGCTGGCGTCAATGGTACGGATCCGTTCCGCGACATGGATGTTTTCCTGGACCAGTTGAAGGCGCTCGGTTTCGCCGGCGTGCAGAACTTTCCGACCGTCGGCCTGATCGACGGAGTGTTCCGCGCCAATCTCGAAGAGACCGGCATGTCCTACGCGCTCGAGATCGACATGATCGCAAAGGCGCGCGAGAAGGACCTGCTGACGACGCCCTACGTCTTTACCGAGAAGGAAGCCGCCGCGATGGCGATCGCGGGCGCGGATATCATCGTCTGTCACCTCGGCCTCACGACCGGGGGGACCATCGGCGCGCAGACCGCGCCCAAGCTCAAGGATTGCCCGGCGCGCATCGACACCTGGGCCTCCGCCGCGCTCAGCGTCAATCCGGACATTCTTGTGCTCGCCCATGGCGGCCCGATCGCCGATCCGGACGACGCCGATTTCATCATGAAGAACACCCGCTACTGCCACGGCTTTTACGGCGCCTCCTCGATGGAGCGGCTGCCGGTCGAGCGGGCGCTGACGGATCAGGTACGCAAATTCAAGGCGATCGGCGCGCGATAACGCCGGAAGGTCGAGGGAGGGAAGCATGTCAGGGACTCTGGTCGGTGAATTGATCCTCTGGCTGATCGTCGCCATCGTGGTGATCGTGGTCGGCGTCTACATCGTGAACTGGCTCTACCATCGCTCGTCCAAGGAGACCTCATTCGTCCGGACCGGCCTGCTCGGCGAGCGCGTCGTGATCAACGGCGGCGCGTTCGTGCTGCCCTTCATCCACGACTACACGCCCGTCAACATGAACGTGCAGCCGATGGGCATCGTGCGCTCCCGGCAGGACGCCGTGATCACCCGTGACCGCATGCGCGTCGACATCGAGGCCGACTTCTATGTCCGCGTCCAGGCGACCCGCGAAGCCGTGTCGATCGCCGCCGCCACGCTCGGCCGCCGCACCATGGAGCCTGAGCAGCTCCACGCCCTCCTCGCCGGCAAATTCATCTCCGCGATCCGTTCGATAGCCTCTGAGATGACCCTGGAACAGATGCACGAGCAACGCGGCGAGTATGTGGCCCGCGTCAAGGCGAACGCGGCCGAGGCCCTCGCTCAGAACGGACTCGAGCTGGAATCCGTCGCGATCACCGATCTCGACCAGACCGATCTCGAATTCTTCAACCCCTCGAACCGCTTCGACGCCGAAGGTCTGACACGCTTGATGGAGGACATCGAGGCCAAGCGCAAACTGCGCAACGACATCGAGCAGGATTCGATGATCAAGATCCGCTCCCGGAATCTGGAGGCCGAGCGACAGGCCCTCGAGATCGAGCGCGAAAGCGAGACGGCGCGCCTCGAGCAGGAGCGCGACATCGAGATGCGCCGCGCCCTGCAACGCACCGAGGTCGCGCGTGAGCGGGCCCTGCGCGAGACCGAGGCCGAGCAGGCGCAGATTTCCGCGCGGGAGACCATCGAGAAGGCTCGCATCGCCAACGACCAGGCGATCGCGGAAGCCCGTATCGCGTCCGAGCGCGAGACCCGCCAGCGGGAGATCGAGCGCACCCGCACCATCGAGGAGAAGGAACTGCTCGCCCGCGAGGAGGTCGAAAAGACCCGGATCGCCAACCAGCGGTCGATCGACACCAGCCGCATCGCCTCTGAGCGCGAGGTGCGCCAGCGTGAAATCGAGCGGATGCGTACAATCGAGGAAGCCGAGATCGCCGCCCGCGAGGCGATCGAGAAAGCGCGTATCCAGCAGGACCGGGTGGTGACCGACGCCCGTATTGCCAATGAAGAAGAGACACGGCGCCGCGAGATCGAGCGGACCCGCGCCGTGGACGAAGCCGAGATCGCCGCCCGCGAGGCGACCGAAAAGGCCCGCATCGCACAGACCATGATTGTCAATGTCGAGCGCATCGCGTCGGACGAGCGCACCCGCGCGCTTGAGATCCAGCAGGTGCGCACGATCCAGGAAGCCGAGATCGAAGCCCAGCGCGCGGTCGAGGCTGCGCGCATCGCGCGCGAGCGGACGCTTGCCGCCGATCGCATCGCCGCCGAGCAGAATACGCGGCAATTGGAGATCGAGCGAAACCAGGCGCTCGACGTCGCGGGAATCAGTGCGCGCGAAGCCACCGAAGCCACCCGTATCGCCCAGGAGGAACGCGTTCGTTCACTCGAGATCGCCCGCAACCGCGCCGTCGAGGAAGCCGATATCGCCTCCCGCGAAGCGATCGAGGCCGCTCGCATCGCGCAGGAGAAGGCCATCGCGGCCGAGCGGATCCAGGCCGACAGGGAGACCAAGGCGCTGGAGATCGAGCGGACTGCTGCAGTCGAGGCGGCTGACCTCAAGCGACGCGACGTGATCGAGCGCCAGCGCATCGGCGTCGATCTCGCGCTGGAGTCCGAGCGGATCAATTCGTCCAAGAAGCGCGAAGTGCTCAATATCGAGCAGAAGAAGGCCATCGAGATCGCGGACGAGGATCGCGTCATCGCGCTCTCCACCAAGCGCTCGGAACGCATCGACGCCGACCGCCAGGTCAAGCAGGCCGAGATCGTCGCACGCAAGGACGTCGAGACCACCGACGTCTCGCGCGAGCAGGCGCTGGAGGCGGCGCGGATCGAACGCCGCCGCTCGATCGAGCAGCTCGAGGTCGCCCGCGTCCAGTCGCTGCAGGAAGCCGAGATCGCCGCGCGCGAAGAGGTCGAGCGTGCCCGCATTTCGTCGGATCGCGGCCTGGATGAAGCCCGCATCGGCCGCGAGCGCGAGCTGCGCAAGCTCGAAGTCAACCGCGAGAAGGAGGTCGAGACCGTTCTGATGGAGAAGGCGATCGCGATCCACCTGAAATCGCTGGAGGAGTCCGCGGCAAGGGCCTCGGCCGAGGAAGCGCGGATGCATGCGACGGAGGCCACCGAGCGTGTCATCACCGCGCGCGAAAACGAGATCGCCAGGCGTCGCAAGAGCGTGGAAATCGTGATCGCCGAGAAGCAGGCCGAGGAGACCCGAATTGCCGCCGAAGCCGAGCGCGTGCGCGCGGCCGTCGAGGCCGAGGCGCAGCGGCTGCTCAACGAGGCCGAGAACGTGCTGTCCGACCAGGCTCGCTACTCGCTGTTCCGCAGGAAGCTGCTCGACCGCATCGAAGGCATCGTGCGCGAGAGCGTCAAGCCGATGGAGAAGATCGAGGGCATCCGCATCCTCCAGGTCGACGGCCTCAACGGCAACGGCCATGGCGGCAATGGCGGCCGCAGCGCCACCGACGAGGTGATCGACTCGGCGCTGCGCTACCGCGTCCAGGCGCCGCTCATCGATTCGCTTCTGGCGGATATCGGCGTCGAGGGTGGCAGCCTCGCCAAGATGCCGGGCTTGATCCGCGAGGCCCGCGACATGCAAGGCATCAAGGAGTCCGCCCGCAAGGGCGGCGGCGGAGGCGGCGAGAAACCGGCTGCGGCTCCCTCGCCTTCCACCGAGGGCGAGCCGCCCGCGGAGCGCAGCCCCCGGAAGAAGAGCTGAGGTCGCATCATGGCCCGCGTCTATGTCTCAACCGTCGTCAATGCGCGCAACGATCGCGTCTGGGCGCGGGTGCGCGACTTCAACGGCATGCCGAACTGGCATCCCGCGATCGCGGAAAGCCGTATCGAAGGCGGCGAGCCCTCGGACAAGATCGGCTGTGTCAGGGATTTTCGCCTGCGCAACGGCGACCGCATCCGCGAGAAGCTGCTCGGCCTTTCCGACTACGACATGTTCTGCACCTATTCGATCCTGGAATCCCCCATGGGCGTGGAGAACTATGTCGCGACGTTGCGGCTGACGCCGGTCACCGACGGCGACCAGACTTTCATGGAATGGACCGCCGAGTTCGACTGCGCACCCGAACGGGAAGCCGAGCTCGTCGGCAATATCGGTGGCGGCGTGTTCCAGGGCGGCTTCGACGCCCTCAAGCGCCAGTTCGGAGGGTGAGGTCCGTGCCGCATATCGTGAAAAGCACGATCCTGGATGCGCCCAGCGATGTGGTGTGGGACGTGCTGCGCGATTTCAACGGACACGATCGCTGGCATCCGGCGGTCGCGAGCTCCACGATCGAGCGCGCGCACTCCCCTGACAAGATCGGCTGTATCAGGCGCTTCAAGCTGCAGGACGGATCGGAGCTGCGCGAGCAATTGCTGGCGCTCTCCGATCTCGAGCAGACCTTCAGCTACTGCCTGCTCGATACGCCGGTGCCGATGTTCAACTACGTGGCGCACGTCCGCCTGCTGCCGGTGACCGATGGCGACCGCACCTTCTGGCACTGGGAGTCGCGCTTCAGCACCAGGCCGGAGGACCGCGATCGCATCGTCCACATGGTCGCGGAAGACATCTACCAAGCCGGCTTCGAGGCGATCCGCCGGCACCTGAAGGAGGCGGCATAGCAATGGCCGTGACAGTGAAGACTTTTGCCAGCACCAGCGAAGCGGCCGGCGCGCTGTCGGCAGATCGCGGCGCACGCTATCTCGGCGGCGGGACGCTGGTGATGCGAGCGCTGAACGAGGGTGACGTCTCCGTCTCGACCGTCATCCGCGCCAGCGACCAAGCCCTGACCCGCATCGACGCGTCGGGCCCGCGCGTGATGCTCGGGGCGGGCATCACCTTCGCAAGAATCCTCGCCGAGCGCGACCTCGGCTTCCTGCACGCCCCTGCCCGCTCGATCGGCGGACCTGCGGTGCGCAACATGGGCACGGTCGGGGGCAACCTGTTCGCGCCAAGTCCTTATGGCGACTTCACGGTGGCGCTGCTTGCGCTCGACGCCACCGTCGCCGTGCAAGGCGGCTTTGGCACGCGCGACATCGCCATCGAAGAGTTCTTGCAGTCGCGCGAGCGGCAGGCCGGCACGCTGGTGCTCTCGGTGTCCTTCGCACGGCCGGCGAGCGCGGACGCCTTCCGCTACCACAAGGTCGCCCGTATCAAGCCAAAGGGCGGCTCTGTCATTACGCTCGCAGCCCATCTGCCGATCAGCGGCGGCCGGATCGCCGGGGCACGGATCGCGCTGGGCTCGATGGCGCCGACCCAGATTCGGGCACGCGCCGCCGAGCGGGTGCTCGAGGGACGCTCGCTGGATGCCGCGACCATCGCAGCCGCGGCGTCCGCCGTCACCGAGGGCACCTCACCCTTCGACAATGCTCTCGGCAGCGCTTGGTATCGCCGCGAGATCGCCGGCGTCCACCTGCGCCGTCTCCTCTCGGGTCAGGAATAGCTCATGGCCAAGACCGCCCTGCAATTTCGTCATAACGGCCGCGACGTCGCGATCTTCGTCGATGGCGGCACCAATTTGCTTGTCGCACTGCGCGAACTGATCGGCGATATGACGCCGAAATTCGGCTGCGGCCAGGGCGGCTGTGGCACCTGCAGTGTGCTGATCGACGGCGAGCTGCACCTGTCATGCCTGACGCTGGCGGAAACCGTCGCCGGCCGATCGGTGGAGACGCTCGACGGCCTCAAGCAGGGCCCGAACCTGCATCCGCTCCAGCGTGCGTTCGCCGACAATTTTGCCGCCCAATGCGGCTACTGCACACCGGGCATGCTGATGGCCGCAAAGGCGCTGCTCGATCGCAATCCGCAGCCTAGCCGCGCCGAGGTCGTCGAGGCGATCTCCGGCAACATCTGCCGCTGCACCGGCTACGAACCCATCATCGATGCCATCCTTGCCGCTTCGGGCGGCCGGGCCAGTGCCTAAAGGATTCTGTCATGCTGGAACTGCGCAAGGACATTTTCGCCGACGAGCGCGACGACAATCTCAATGAGATCGGCAAGGGCACGCAGCGCCAGGACATGCTCGGCCATGTCACGGGCACGTCGAGCTATTTCAACGACCACAAGCTTCAGGGCATGCTGCATCTGAAGGTGGTCCGCTCCACGCAGGCCCATGCGCGGTTGCGCCATATCGACACCACGGAAGCAGAACGCTCGTCCGGCGTACGCCGGATCATCCGCGGCGCCGACGTGCCGCGCAATCTCAACACGCTTCTCAGCCTCATCAACTTCGGCAAGGACGACGAGCCCACGCTGGCGGCGGACAAGGTCCGCTACAAGGGCGAGCCGGTCGTCGCCATCGTCGCGGACAGCGAGCGCGAGGCGTTCGAGGCCATCGCAAAGGTGCGGATCGACTACGCGCCACTTCCGGTTGTGCTCGACGTCGAGGACGCGCTCAAGGCCGGGGCGCCCGTCGTCAACGAGACCTATCCGAAGAACGCCTTCATCTATCACGACGTCCATGATCACCAGAAGCTGCGCTTCGGTGATGCCGACGCCGCGCTCGTGACGGCCGACCATGTGCTCGAACAGCGCTACCAGATGTCTCCGATCGAGCACGCGCCGACCGAAACCAATGGCGCGATTGCCGCGCCCGACACCAATGGCCGCTACGTCGTCTACACCTCGACGCAGGCGCTGTTCTTCTCGGTCGACACCTGCGCCAAGATCCTGGACCTGCCATCCAACACCTTCCACTTCATCGGCGGCACGGTCGGCGGCGGCTTCGGCGGCAAGGTGGATACGCTGACCGAGCCGCTCGCGATCCTGGGGGCGATTCTGACCGGGCGTCCCGTCCGCTACGTGTTCGGACGTGAGGAGGAGATGCAGTACGGCCCGCCCCGCGGCGCCGAGCGGATCTACATCAAGGACGGCGTGATGCGCGACGGCCGCATCGTCGCGCGCAAGATCCGCGCCTATTTCGATAGCGGCGCCTATACGCGGCTGTCCAGCTACGCCGCCGTGAAATGCGCCGCGCATCTGCCCGGGCCCTACACGATCCCCAATGTCTATGGCGACGTCTATTGCGTCTTCACCAACCGGACGCCCGCGACGGCGATGCGCGGCTTCGGGGTCACCGCGATGGATTTCGCGATCGAGTGCCAGATGGACAAGCTGGCGAACCTCGTCGGTATGGACCCGATGGAGTTCCGGATTCTCAATGCCTATCGTGACGGCGACATGAAGGCGCATCGGCGCGAAGCCAAGAACACCGCGCTGATCGAATGCGTCCAGGTCGCCGCCGAGAAGGCGAAATGGCCGATCCGCGAGGAGTTCAAGCGAGCGTCGTCGCGCAAGGACGGCGGCGGCAGCCGCGCCGTGATCCCGCCGACACCTACGGATTCGCGCAGCCGGCCGGCCGCGCCAGTCCAGCAGCGCACCAGCTATGACCGGCTCCCGCCCACTGTCACCCGCGAACCACCGCGCGAGCCGCCGCCCCCTGCGCCGTCACCACCTCCACCGCGGCCGGCCGCGCCCTCGCATGGCGCGCCCCGCTTCTCCTCCGTGTTCGGCACCAGGAGGCGCTGATGACCCGGCATCGCGGACGCGGCATGGCGTCGATCAACTATCCCATCGGCATGAATCTCGGCGGCGATCCCAGCCAGGCGCTGGTTCATTCCAACCCGAGCGGCAAGTTCACGGTGGCGCTGTCGTCGATCGACCTCGGCCAGGGCATGAAGTCGGTGACGCGGCAGATCTGCGCGGAGACGCTGGGCGTTCCCGTCGAGGACGTCTATGTCGATACCGCGGATTCCGACACCGGTCCGCATTGCATGGGCTCCTTCGCCTCGCGCGGCACCCATCGCGTCGGCAATGCCGTGATGGCCGCGGCGCGCGAGGCACGCGGCGTGATGATGGAGGCGGCAGCCGAGGAGCTCGAGGTCAACGCCGCCGATCTGGAAACCGACGGACGCGGCAACATCCACGTCAAGGGTGCGCCGCATCGCTCGATCTCGACCAAGGACGTCGCCATCGCCGCCCAGTTCAAGCAGGGCAAGACCATCTCCGGCCGCGGCATATTCCTCGTGCCTCTGTCCAACGTCGACCCCGAAACCGGCGAGATGTCGCCGGCGACCTGCTACGCCCATGCCTGTCTCGTGGCGGAGGTCGAGGTCGACGACGAGACCGGTGAAGTCGCGATGGTCCGCATGGACTCCGCCTATGAGCTCGGCCGCGCACTCAATCCACGCCTGGTCGAGCAGCAGCTCGTCGGCGGCGCCTGGATGGGCATCAGCCACGCGCTCTACGAGACGACGGAGCCTCACTATCCCGACCCTGCCCACGGCCCCCGCGACTTCGTCGAATATCTGATGCCCGGCCCGGGCGATATTTGCCCGCACGATATCGCCGTGCTGGAGCGCCCCGCGCCGGATGGCCCGTTCGGCGCCAAGGGACCTGGCGAGATGTGCGCCAATCCCGTGCTGCCGGCTGTCGCGAATGCGATTTTCAACGCCGTCGGGGTGCGCATCGACGATCTGCCGATTACGCCGGAAAAGGTGCTGCGCGCGATCAAGACCCAGGGCGGCGCGCGGCCACAGGCGCGACGCTGAGACTGGCCATGGCAGTTCGCAGCAACATCGTCGGCATCGACAACCCCGAAGCGCTGGAGAAGGCGCTTCGGGCGGCCTATTACCTCGCCGATGAAGGGCTCGCGACCGCGGCCTATCTCGGCCTTGCCCTCGGCAAACCGCTCCTGCTCGAGGGCGCCCCCGGCGTCGGCAAGACCGAGGCCGCGAAAGCCATCGCCGCCGTCCTCGGCCGCCGCCTCATTCGCCTGCAATGCTACGAGGGCATCGACGCCTCGGCCGCGCTCTACGAGTGGAACTATCCACGCCAGATGCTCGCGATCCGCCAGGCCGGCGACGAGAGCATCGACATCTATGGCGAGACGTTTCTGATCGAGCGGCCGATGCTGGCGACGCTCCGCGCACCCGACTCCACCGTGCTGCTGATCGATGAGATCGACCGCGCCGATCAGGAATTTGAGGCGTTCCTGCTCGAATTTCTCTCGGACTTCCAGATCTCGATCCCCGAACGCGGCACGGTGCGCGCGGCCGAACGTCCCGTGGTGGTGCTGACCTCGAACCGGACGCGCGACCTGCACGAAGCCCTGCGCCGCCGCTGTGTCTATCACTGGATCGACTATCCCACCGAAGAGCGGGAGGCGCGTATCGTGATGCTGCGGGCCTCGAGCGTCGCCGAGGCGACCGCGCGGGCCGTCGTCGCGGCCGTCGGCAAATTGCGCCGCGAGCCGCTCAGCAAGGCACCGGGCATCGCGGAAGCCGTCGACTGGGCTGAAGCGGCGACGCTCCTTCACAAGGGCGGTGCGCGCTGGCCCGACGCCTTCAAGCGCTCGATCGGCGTGGCGCTGAAGGACGAGGAAGACCTGCACCTCATCTCGCCCCGGCTCGACATCATGCTCGCGGAGGCAACCGCATGAGCACCGAGCCGGAGCTTCCGCGTGCCGCCCGCATCTTCGTCTCCTTCGTCGCGCTGCTGCGCGCCAACGGCTTCGCCGTCGCGCCCGAGCAGACCACCTCCTATCTCGCCGCGATCGAGCTGCTCGGGCCGCGCGACCTCAACGACATCAGGCAATCGGCGCTGGCCACGCTCGCCCCGCCACCCGAGCGCCGCACGACCTTCGACCGGCTGTTCGACCTGCACTTCCGCGGCAGCGAGGCCATCGAACATGTCGATGACGGCGAGGACGACGAGACTGTCCGGCTCCAGGACGAGGGCCGCGGTGAACAGGAACCCCTGTTCTCCGATGAAGCCAACGAATCCGGCCTCGCCGCGACGCGCACCGAGGCGCTGGTGGAGCGCCGCTTCGCCCAGCTCTCCACCACCGACGCGCACCGCCGCCTGGCACGCGAGGCCTCCCGGCGCCTGCCGCAGCGTCGCGGCCACCGGCGCATGCGCGCCCGCCGCGGGCCGTTTGCCGACCTTCGCCGGACCCTGCGCGACAGCGTGCGGAGCGACGGCGAGATCCTGCGGCTCGGGCACCTGAAGCGTCGCCAGCGCCGGCGAAAACTCCTGCTGCTGATCGACGTCTCGGGCTCGATGAAGACGCGCACCGAAGAGAACATGAAGCTGGCGCATACGCTTGTGCAGGCCGCGCCCAACGTCGAGGTCTTCACCTTCGGCACGCGGCTGACCCGCGTCACCCGCCCGTTGCGTCTCAAGCGTCGCGAGCAAGCGCTGAGCGCGGCGGCGCACCTCGTCAGCGACTGGGATGGCGGCACCCGCATCGGCGACGCGCTGCAGGCCTTCCTCGCGGTGCCGCGGTTCGGCGGTTATGCGCGAGGCGCGGCCGTCATCGTCGTGTCGGACGGGCTGGAGCGCGGCGAACCCGACGCGCTGCGCGACGCCGTGGTAAAGCTGTCGCGGCGCGCCTGGCGCGTGAGCTGGCTGACGCCGCTCGCGACGGGCCCCGACTTCCGCCCACAGACCGAGGCGCTGGTGGCCATCGAGCGTTTCGTCGATGATCTCGTGGATGGCGGTTCAAGCGCGTCGATTGTCGCGCACATTCTGACGTTGGGACGGAGGAGAACGGCGTGAGCGACATTGTCGACGGCCATCATCACATCTGGCGACAAGCCGACCTGCCCTGGCTGACCGGTCCGATGCAGCCGCGCATCTTTGGACCTTACGAACCGATCCGTCGCGATTATCCGATCCGGGAATATCTCGACGACCTCAAGGGCACCGGCGTCACCCGTTCGGTCTATGTCCAGACCAACTGGGCCAAGGACCGTTTCGAGGACGAGACAGCCTGGGTCCAGCAGACTGCCGACGAGCACGGCTGGCCGCATGCCATCGTCGCCTACGCCGATTTCGCCGTCGACGACGTGCGACCGCAACTCGATCGCCTGAAGCGCTATCCGCTCGTGCGCGGCGTGCGCATGCAGTTGCACTGGCACGACAATCCGCTCTATCGCTTCGCGGCCAAGCCAGATCTCTGCGTCGATCCCATGGTCCGCCGCAACATCGCGCACCTGGCCGACTACGGCTGGAGCTTTGACCTCCAGGTCTTCACGCCGCAGATGCCGGATGCAGCGCAGCTCGCCGAGTCCTGCCCGAGGGTGACCTTCATCCTCCAGCATGCCGGTATGCTGGAAGACCTCTCGCCGGCGGGCCGGGCCGCCTGGCGCGCCGGGATGGCCCGGCTTTCGGTCTGTCCGAACGTGGTCTCAAAACTCTCGGGGCTCGGCACCTTCATCCATCGCAACGATCCCGCGCACATCGCGGCCGTCCTTACCGATACCGTCGCGATTTTCGGCGCGGAGCGCTGCCTGTTCGGTTCCAATTTCCCGATCGAGAAATTGTGGACCAGCTATCAGGAGCTCGTCGCCGCCTTTCGTGCGGCGGCCACTAAGCTGACGACCCAGCAGCAGGACGCAATTTTCAGGACGACGGCAACGCGCGTCTATCGGCTTTGACAGACAAGAACAGAACAGAGAGGGAAACGAATGGCGCTGGAGATCAAGATCCTGGACTATGGCGATATCGAGCTGGAATCGAGCTTTCTGGTTCTCGGCCGCGACTGCGGCCGCACCCGCCGCGTCCTCACCCTCGGCTTTCTGATCCTCGGCGGCAAATATCCGGTCGTGGTCGATACCGGTTACCGCTCCAACCAGATCATGGAAACGCTGGGGATGCGCGGCCTACAATACCACGAGAACATGATCGAGAACCAGCTCGCCCGCCACGGCGTACGCATGGGCGACGTCCGCTTCGTCTGCCACACCCATCTGCACATCGACCACGCCGGCAAGGACGATCTGTTTCCGATGAATACGACCGTCGTCCTCAACCGGAAAGAACTCGAATATTCCGTCTCCGGCTTGATGCATCCGCAATATCCGGCGCCCGACATCAAGCATCTCATCGACCGACTGCACACCAAGAGTGCGCTGCGCTTCCTCGACCTCGAGATCACAGGTCCTATCGAGCTGATGCCCGGCGTCTATTGTGATGCCGCCAACGCCCACACCGAGGGCTCCATGAACATCATCGTCGAGACCGCCGACGGCATTGCCACCATCTGTGGAGACGTGATCTACGATTTCAACGACCAGATCGTCACGCCCTTCCACGAGATTCACGACTGGGAGCCGCGGACGACCGGCAACCACGGCACCACCAAGCGGGCGGAGAAGGCGTCGATCAAGAAGCTGCTGAGCAATTCGCGCTATCTGCTGCCGGTGCACGACAGGCCGGCCAAGATCGAGGGCGGCATGGTCGTCGGCCGTCTGCACGACCAGGTCCCCGGCCCGATCGTGCAGTCGCTGCCCGCGCGGAACTGGTTCCCTGCCTGACGTGAGCTGAGGATATCGACCGATGACACACGTCACCTTGCGTTCCGAATTCGAGACCCTGATCGACCCCTACGCGCCGGTCGCGCAGGTCGGCACCGGCTTCGACTTCACGGAAGGGCCGATCTGGCATCCGGTCGATCATTATCTCCTGTTCTCGGACATGCCGGGCGACGTGCGGCGGCGCTGGGATGCCAGGCGCGGCGTCGCGGAGGTCAAGCGCCCGTCGAATAAATGCAACGGCATGACCTATGATGCCGAGCTCAATCTGATCGTCTGCGAGCACGCGACCTCGTCGCTGATCCGTGAGCGGCCGGACGGGCGGCGCGAGGTGCTGGCCTCGCACTTCCAGGGACAGGAGCTCAACAGCCCCAACGACGTCTGCGTGCACTCCTCCGGCGCGATCTATTTCTCTGATCCCTGGTATGGCCGCATGCCGGTCTATGGTGTTGAGCGGCCGCGCCAGCTCGGTTTCCAGGGCGTCTATCGCGTCATGCCGGGCGGCGAGCCCAAGCTCGTGGTGGACCGCAATTTGTTCGACCAGCCGAACGGGCTGTGCTTCTCGCCCGACGAGAAGCTGCTCTATGTCAACGACACCGTGCAGGCGCTGATCCGCGTATTCGACGTCAACGGCGACGGCTCGCTGTCGAACGCGCGCGTGTTCGCGAGCGGCATCCGCTCCGAGCTGGAGCCGGGCCTGCCCGACGGCATGAAGTGCGACCAGCATGGCAATGTCTGGGTCACCGCGCCCGGTGGCGTCTGGGTCTATTCACCGCGCGGCGAGCTACTCGGGAAAGTCCGCGTGCCCGAGCTCGTGGCCAACCTTGCCTGGGGTGGCCCGGATTTCCGCACGCTCTATTTGACGTCTACGCATTCGGTCTACGCGATCCCGACCAAGGCCGGGCCGCGTCACGAGCCCTATATGAGCGGCAAACGCGGCAGCGGCGGTGCAAGCGCCGGCCCCGCCTCTGCAGCGCCCATCCTCGCCGACGGCGAGATGCGGCTCGATCCGAGCCGCTGCGCCATGATCATCCAGGATCTTCAGAACGACGTCATCATGGATGGCGGCGCGTTCGCCGAGTCAGGCGCACCGGGTCATGCGAAACAACAGCATGTGGTCGAGAACGTCCGGCGCTTGGCGGAGACAGCGCGCGCGCGTGGCGTCGCCATCATCCACGTCTGGTTCGTGGTCGAGCCCGGCGCCCCCGGCGTGACGCTGAACGCACCGCTATTCGAGGGTCTCGTCGACAGCAAGGCGATGGTGCGCGGCAGCTGGGGCGCCGCTCCGGTCTCCGGCCTCGAGCCGCGGCCCGGCGATTTCGTCGTCGAGAAGATGCGGATGAGCGCCTGGGAAGGCACCCGGCTGGAGACGATCCTGAAAGCCACTGGCCGCGACATGATCATCAACACCGGCGCATGGACCAACATGTCGGTCGAGCACACCGCACGCACCGGCGCCGACAAGGGCTATTTCATGATCGTGCCGGAAGATTGCTGCTCGACCATGAATGCCGACTGGCACTCCGCCTCGATCAACTTTGCCATGCAGAACGTCGCCGTCGTCACCCGGGCGGATGCCGTCATCAGAGCGCTGGGATGAGTGGTGGCAAAGCTTTTGCACCTCTCCTGCTCGCCCCGCGCCGACTCCGAGTCGAGCGCCGGCGCGCGCGTCTTTCTTGACGGATTTCGGCAGGCCCGTCCGGACTGGGATATCGACGTCGTGGATCTCTGGCACGAGCGGCTGCCGGAATTCGCAGGTCCCATCGTCGAGGCCAAATATGCGCGGATGAAGGCGCAGCCCTTCAACGACGCGCAGCGCGACAGCTTTGCCGAGGCCGAGCGGATGGCGCTGCGGTTTTCACTGGCCGATCGGGTGCTGATCTCGACGCCGATGTGGAACTTCAGCATTCCCTACAAACTCAAGCAATGGTTCGACGTCATCGTCCAGCCCGGGCTCACCTTTCGGTTCGACCCCTCCCTGGGATATCTCCCGCTGCTGAACGACCGGCCGACCACGGTGATTCTCGCCAGTGGCAGCGATTTCGCCACCGGAATGAACCGCGGGCGCGTCGACATGGCAACGCCTTACCTGCGGGAAATTTTGCGCTTTATCGGCATCAGCAATGTCCGTTTCGTGCCGATCGGGCCAACCACCGGGCCGCAACAGCCCATCGAGGCTGCCCGCGAAAGAGCCCATCGGCACCTCGCAGCAATGGCGGCGAACTTCTGAGCGCCGTTGAGGCCGCTGCGGCACTTCGCGACATCTATCGAAGCGAGCTGCGCATCACCTGCGAACGCGACTCACGGCAGGTTGTCCCGCAGAAAAATGTCGATGCGGATGCGCTCCTGGTCGGGGCTGATGGGCTCACCCGAACAATGCGCGAGCAGAACTCGCGCCGCAGACCGCGCCTCGTGACCGGGATCCTGGTTGATGATGGCATCGAGCGTGCCGCGGACCAGGAAGCGCCGCGTGTACTGGGTCAGTTCGTGCGTGATCCAGACCACCTCACGCGCGCGGCCCGAGCCCTCCAGCGCACTGGCGATGCCGCGGTTCCCGGCGCCGCAGCAGTAGATGCCGCGGAGATCGGCGTGGCGCGCCAGCAGCGCGGCAGTGAGCTCCCGCGTGCGCTCGCTGTCGTCGCGGCCTTCGATTACCGGCAGCGCGAGCAGGTTCGGATACTCGCTGGACAGGATCTGGTGGAAGCCGAACTGCCGCTCGGTGTGATCGCGCAGCGACAACGATCCCGCGATCACGGCAACCTTCCCCTCGCGGCCGGCGAGGAAACGTCCCATCAGCGTTGCCGCGGTTCGCCCCGCGGCGGGGTTGTCGATACCGACATAATGCAGCCGCCGCGAACTCGGCGCGTCCGACACAAGGGTCACCACGGCGACCCCGCGCGCGGCGAGCTCGTCGATCGCGGCGCGCACCCTGGGGTGGTCCAGCGCGATGACGGCGACGCCCTGATAGGCCGGCGACAGGTTTTCCAGCGCACCGGCGAGCACATCCGGATCGAACACGTCGACATGGAGGATATCAATGAAGCCGCGGTGGCCGGCGAGCCAGTCCGCGGTGCGCTGGACCTGCTCGGCCAGGTTGGTCATGAAGCTGTTGCTGCCGCTCGGCAGTACGAAGGCAAAGCGGAACGTCTGCCCGCGGGCGAGGCGCGCGGCCGCGACGTCGCCCCGATAGCCGAGTTTTGCCACCGCGGCCTCGACACGTGCGACGGTCTTGGCGCGCACGCCCTCGCGCCGGTTGACGACGCGGTCGACGGTTGCGAGCGAAACGCCCGCCGCACGCGCGACGTCCTCCAGCGTGGCGCGAACCACCGGCTGCGTCGCACCGGCTGTCATTCCCGCGCCGCCCACAGCATGCCGCGGGTCATCAACGTTCGGATCTCCGGTACGTCGAGCTCGTAAGCGCGGTGGCCGAGCGAGGAGTAGAACACCCTGCCCGCGCCGTATCGCTTCTTCCAGACCACAGGCATCACCACGCCGTCGATCCAGGGCGCGTGCTCGCCGGTGAAGGTCGTCGTCGCCAGCACCTCGATGGCGGGGTCGACATGCATGTAGTACTGCTCGGAACGATGCTCGAAACTCCTCAGCCCCTTCATGATGGGGTCATCCGGCTTCGTCAAGTCGACCTTGTAGTCGATGATGTTGCCGGGATGCGCGACCCACTGCCCGCCGCACAGGAACTGGTAGTCGACGGACTCGCGGAACGCATCGCACATGCCGCCATGATGCCCGGCCAGCCCGACGCCGCCACGCACCGCCGCGCAGAGATTGAGCGCTTCCGCCTTCTCGATCTTCGACATGGTGTAGATCGGGATGATCAGCGACAAATCGTGGATCGCAGGATCGGCGAAAGCCGCCGTCGTGGTCTCGAACCGGACCTCGAAGCCTTCCGCCTTCAGCCAGCCGCGGATCATCGAGGCGCAGAGATCGGGGTCGTGTCCCGGCCATCCGCCCCATACAATCATTGCCTTGCGCATGGTCATTCCCTCAGTCGATCTGTCCGGTTTCACGTCCGGCCGGCAGCATTGCCGGCCGCTCGACGCAGCTGCCGATCTTGACGCGGCGTCCTTCGTCGGCGGAGGTCTGGAACGCCTCCATCACCTCGAGCACATGGAAAGCGAGCGCACCGCTGGCGCGATGCGGGCGGTCGTTCAGGATCGCGGAGGCCATGTCGGCGACACCGATGGAACGAAACTCGCCGTCGACATGACCGTGGGTCAACGGCACCGGCTCCCATTCACCGCCGGTCTTCGCGACCTGCACCTCGCCGCCGAACCGGTTCGGGTCCGGCACCAACATACTGCCCTGGTCGCCATAGATCTCGATCGGCGCGTGCCGGTGCTTCGGTACGTCGAAGCTCATCGCGATCGAGACGACCGCCCCGCTCTCGAATTCGAGCGTTCCGGCGACATGGGTTGAAACCTCGACCGGGATAAGGGTGCCGTTCATCGGCTGGCTGGTGACCAGCCGCTCGGATTTCGGGCGCGCGGTCGAGCCCATCACACTCGCGACGGGGCCCAGCAGCTGCACGAGATCCGTGATGTAGTACGGCCCCATGTCGAGCATCGGCCCGCCGCCGCGAAGGTAATAGAAGCCCGGCGACGGGTGCCAACGCTCATGGCCGGGACAGCCGAAGAAGACGCTGCCTGCGACCGGCGTGCCTATCGCGCCATCGTCGATCAGCTTGCGTGCGGTCTGGTGCCCACCGCCAAGGAACGTATCGGGCGCGCAGCCGACGCGAAGGTCCTTCTGCGCGGCGAGATCCATCACCTTGCGGGCTTCCGCGACGTTGATGCCGAGGGGCTTCTCGGAATGAACGTGCTTGCCGGCGTTCAGCACCGCGAGGCTGACGTCGGTGTGGGCGAGTGGCACCGTGAGGTTGATGACGATCTCGACATCCTCTCGCTTGAGCAGTTGGTCGACCCGCATCGCCGGCAGCCCGAAGGCGGCGCCCTGCCGCTCTGCCGCATCGCTGCGCATATCGGCGAGCGCCTTGATTTCCATGACCGGAAAGCGCTGGGCCGCCTTCAGATAGGCGGTGCTGATATTGCCGCAGCCGATGATTCCGATGCCGACTTTTCTCATTGTGATCTCCGTAAGGTATCGTTCATCCCTTGACCGCGCCTGCGGTGAGACCGGCGACGATGTGTTTCTGCGCCAGAAGAAACAGAATGATGGTGGGCAGGATGGTCAGCGTGATGAAGGCCAGGATCAGGTGCCACTCGGACGAATACTCGCCCTGATAAACCATGATGCCGAGCGGCCAGGGATAGAGCGCATCGGTGTTGAGCATCACCAGCGGCAACAGATAGGCATTCCAGCTGTTGACGAAAGTGATGGTCCCGACGGTCGCCAGGATCGGTCGCGACAACGGCAGCGTCACATAGCGGAAGAATTTGATGTAGCTGCAGCCGTCGACCAGCGCGGCCTCAAGCAGCTCATAGGGAATGTCCTTGAAGAAACGCCGCAGCAGCAGCACGCTCATCGCGAGGCTGAAGGCCACCTGCGGCAGTGCCACGCCAAAATAGGTGTCGAGCAGCCCGAGATCGCGCACCTTGATGAACAGCGGCAGCACCGCGGTCGCGGCCGGAAACAGCAGGCCGAGCGTCAGGTAGCTCAGCAGCATCGATGAGCCGTAGAACCTGACATGGGCGAAGGTGAACGCCGCCATCGAGGCGACGATCAGGGTCAGGGTCACCGTGAGCGTCGAGATGATCAGCGAGTTGCGCAAGAGCTGCCAGTAGCGCGTGGAGAACAGGATATCGGCATAGTTCTGCCACTCCCAGTGACGCGGCAGGCCGAACGGATTGACGCGCAATTCGCCGAGCGACTTGAAGCCGCCGAGCAAGGTCGCGAGCAACGGCACCAGCACGAAGACGGCAACGACGGCGAGGAACAGCGCCTTGAAAATCACGGCGGGATCGAGCGGGGCGCGGGTGGTCTCGGTGTTACTCATCGCGCATGAACCATCGCTTGTACGTGAAGGCAAAGGTCACGCAGATCGTGAACAGGATGACGCCGATGGCACTGCCATAGCCGACCCGCATGCGGGAGATGCCGTTGTTGTAGAGAAAGCTCACCATCGTGTTGGAGGAATCCGCGGGCCCCCCGCGGGTCAGCGGCATGACGAGGTCGAACAGCTGCAGCGAGCCGACGATGGCGAAGAACACCGAGAGGCGAATCGTCGGATAGAGCAAGGGGATGACCACGTGTCGCAGGGCCTGCGACCGCGTCGCGCCGTCGATGCGCGCGGCCTCGATCAGGCTCTTGTCGAGGCCCTGGAGCGCCGCGATGAACAGCATCATGTGGAAACCGAAGTACTTCCAGACGACTACGATCAGCACGGCCAACATTGCCGTATCGGTCGAGGCCAGCAGATGCGGGGGCTCGGCGCCGAAGGTACGCCAGATCGAGGCGACAAGGCCGTAATCGCCGTCATAGACGAAGCTGAAGATCAGCCCGGTCGCGATCTCGGCCAGGATATAAGGCATGAAGAACAGCATGCGCAGCGCCACCGCCCCGCGAAAGCGTTCGGCGAGCATCAAGGCCAGCGTGAGCGCAAGCGGCAGCTGGATGGCGAGCGAAACAGCGATGATCAGCCCGTTGTTGCGCAGCGCGAGCCAGAAGGCGCGTGTCTCCAGCACGAAACGGTAATTGTCGAAGCCGATCCAGTTGGTCGGCCTGCCGAATCCGTTCCAGTTGAAGGCCGAGTACCAGGCCGCCTCGCCAATCGGCAGCACCACGAACAGCGTGAACAGCAGCAGCGCCGGCGGCAGGAACAGGATCAGGACCGTCAGCCTGCCGTCCCAGCTCGGGCCGCGCTCGACGACCTGCGGGACCAATTCGCCGGCGACGTCCATCGCCGACACGCTCGCAGCCCTACGCGCCACCGTCAGTTACCCTGCTTCCACGCCGCCTCGATCGCCTTGGCTGCGTCTTGCGGGCTCATACTGCCGCCGGCGATCTCGGCGGTGACGTCGTTGACGACGCGGCCAACCGAGGGGCCGAGGCTCTGGTCATAGAAGTTCTGGTGGTAGTTCGACTTCGCCAGATTGGCCGCGATCAGCTTCATGAAGGCGTTGTTGAGACCGGCATCCGCGCCCTGCACCACCGGGATGATGAAGTTGCCCGCTGCAAGCCGCGTCTGCACGTCCCTGGAGACGAAGTATTTCAGGAAATCGACGGCCTCCTTCGGCGATCCCTTCGTGATCAGCCAGCCGGTGATGCCGCCGAGCGTATCGGTTGGGGCGCCCTTGCCACCGGCCACGACCGGGAAGTCGAACCAGCAGATCTTGTCTTCGCTCAATCCGACCTTGTCGGCGGCAAGCGCGCGCTGCAAATGATAGACCGTGCTGATGGCGAGCGTCATCGCCGCCTTGCCATCGCCGAAATAGCCGACCGCCTGCGGATTCTTGAAGCCGAGGAAACCGTTCTGGAACGGCTGCAGATCGACGAGTTGCTTGAACAGTTCGCCGGACTTCTGGAAGGTCTCGCCGGCGAAGCCACCATTCTCGCCGCGCAATGCAGCGTCGAAGGCCGGCCTACCGCCGACGCGCACCGCAAGATGCGTCCAATAGAAGTGCAGCGGCCATTTGTCGGCGCCGCCGACCACGATCGGCGTCACGCCGGCGGCTTTCAACGTTTTCACCGCGACAAGCAGATCGTCCCAGCTCTTGATCCCTGCGGGATCGACCTTTGCCTTGGCCATCAGCTCCTTGTTGCAGAGGAAGCCAACCTGCGACAGCGCGGTCGGAAGACCGTAAACGCGGCCGTTGGCTGTGAAGGCGGCGAGCGCTGCCGGCGTGAGGCTGTCGCTGTAGCCCTTCACCTGATCGGTGATGTCGTCGAGGACACCAGCCTCGATCTGTGTCTTCAGGACGCCGCCAGCCCAGCTGTAGATGATGTTCGGCCGGTCCTTGGATTGCAGGATGGTCGGCAGCTTGGCCTTGTAGGCCTCGTTCTCGAGGAACTGCATCTCGACCTTGATGCCGGGATGCGACGCCTCATAGGCCCGCGCAACCTCCTCCCAGATCTTTACCTGCGCCGGATTGGCCTCGATGTGCAGCCACTTGACCGTCGTCTCGGCCGCGGCGGAGTTGGCCCAAAGGAGGCATGCGGCGGCGGCGAGTCCCAGCTTCCCGAGCAGTCTCATCACATTCCTCCCAACCGGCTCTTATTCTTTGGCTGCAATCCTGCCTTCGATTTTTGAGGTACGCAACTAAAATTCTGATCTATGCACCTCACGCGAGGAATGGCTAAGGTTGGCGGGACAACTGGGCGGCGCCTCGCCCCGCCCGCAATGCAACTTGAGAGGTGCCCATGGCAGCCGTTTATTCCGACCTCGCCGGCAAGGTCGTTCTCGTCACCGGTGGCGCATCGGGGATTGGGGCTGCGATCGTGCGGCGCTTCGCGCAGCAGAAATCCAATGTCGTGTTTTTCGACATCAAGGCCGATGAGGGCCAACGCCTCGCACGCGAGCTGTCGGATCAGGGTCTGGCTGCACATTTCCAGCGCGTCGACCTGACTGACATCGCCGCGTTGCGCGCCGGGGTCGTCGAGGCGCGCAAAGCACACGGCGCGATCACCATCCTCATCAACAATGCCGCACATGACGAACGGCACAACACCGAAGAGATGACGCCGGAATACTGGGACGACCGCATCGCGGTGAACCTGAAGCACCAGTTCTTCGCTGCGCAAGCCGTGCTGCCGGACATGAAGGCGGCCAACGCTGGCGCCATCATCAATTTCGGCTCGGTGTCGTGGATCGCCGGACAAGGCGGCATGGCCGCGTACACGGCCAGCAAGTCGGGCGTGGTCGGTCTGACGCGCTCCCTCGCGCGCGACTACGGTCCCTACAATATCCGCGTGAACGCGATCGCGCCGGGCTGGATCATGACCGAGCGCCAGCTCGAAAAGTGGATGACGCCGGCGGGCGAGATCGAACTGCAGCAGCGACAGTGCCTGAAGCGCCGGCTGGTGCCGGACGAGGTCGCGAAATTCACCGTCTTCCTCGCCTCCGACGAGGCCTCCGCCTGCACCGCTCAGCACTACATCGTCGATGGCGGCTGGGTCTGAGATGGTTTGAAGGTGATGGGCGGACCAGGGCTCGAACCTGGGCCACGCCAATTAAGAGTTAGCGTGGCTTCGTCCAGGAGTTTGCACAAGCCGAGGCCGCGAAGCCTATTGGAAAAGAAGCCAATGGCACTCTCAATCAGCTCACGCTGATAGCGACCGTTCAGCCGTGTTGCTGCGCGGCGTCCGGACGTGCGGGAGTGACGGCCTCGCGTATCATTTCGGCGACCAGCTTCGGCGCGGTGATCGGCGATGCATGATCGACTTTCTCGGAGCGAACCTGCGCACCCATCCGTCGTGCCAGGAATAGCTGTGTCGCCGGATTGATCATTCGATCCTCCTCGGCGACCAGGTACCACGACGGCTTTGCCTTCCATGCTGCTTTCGGAGCCTTTTCCTGGATTGCCGCGACGGCGATGGGACGCTGGATCGCAGCAAGGAGCGCAGCCTGCTCAGGTCGGGCATGCTGGCACCAGGCCGCGCCAAACCGGTCGTTCGGCATCCAGAGCAAACCATGACTGTCGGGGGTGAGTTTCGGCGCCTCCGGCGAGGGCTTGTCGCGATAGAATATCTGCGCGACTGTTTCGCCTTCGTCGGGGGAGAGAGCCGAAATAAAGACCAGAGACCGCACTCTGTCCTGCGTGATCGCACCTATCACGGCGCCGGCATAGGCATGTGCGACAAGGACAACCGGCCCGTCGGTCCGCTCCAAGGCGCGTTCAAGCGCCGCGACATCATCTGATAGCGATGTGAGCGGAATCGGCGCCGCCATCGTCTTCAGTCCCGCGGACTGCAGCAGCGCAATGACGTGCGCCCAGCTTGAACCGTCGGCCCAGGCGCCGTGGACGAGAACGACGGTGGCGTCCATCCCCGCCGCTTCCGATCTTCCATTGACGTCGCGGACGACCTTCTTGCTCGCTCGGGTATTTGCAACCGCCGGCGCGATCACGCCGAATTGTGCTGCCGCAACAGTCGTTGCCGCAGCACCAACGAAACGCCGGCGGTCGTGGTTGATTTCGTCGGACATGGATCCTCCATTGCGCTGGCGGCTTGCGTTGACGCACCTCCGCTTACCCTGACCTCCCGCTATTCGGCGACGCGACCACATTGGTTACAGGCGGAGGATCATTCCAGCGATCACTTCCCGACTGCCCCCGCCTCTGCTCCATCGCGCCAGCCGGATGACCGAAATCATCAGCACGAACGGTTCAGTGACGCTAATCCTGCGAAAGCGCGCTTCCACGCAGGTGCTAACATGTCTCACCGCGTCGTCATTGAGGGGGCGTTTGCCAGGAGCGTCGCGCGAACCTCGAAGGACCTCAGGGATGACAGAAAAGACAAAGATCGAGCGCCGCACCTTCGTCCAGGTGATGACCGCGGCCTCGAGCGCCGCTCTATCACTGGCGCTTCTGCCGCGGCGCGCGGCCGGCCAATCCCCAAACAACTCCGCCTCGAACGCTTCCGATCTCTTCGAGACAAAGGAGATCAAGACCGATGACAACACCATTTTCATCAGGCGCTACGGGAGCGGATCCCCACTGCTCATGGTCCATGGATTTCCTCGAACCAGCCTGATGTGGCGTCATGTGGCGCCGCATCTCGCCGGCAATCGCACGGTCATCTGCGTCGATCTTCGTGGATATGGCCGCAGCGGCGTTCCCGCATCCACGGAGGATCACTATCCCTATACGAAGCGGGCGATGGCGAATGAGCTTGTCGCCGTGATGGATAAGCTCGGCTTTTCCAAATTCGATCTGGTTGGTCACGATCGTGGCGGTCGCGTTTCCTACCGCCTTGCGCTCGATCACCCGGAGAAGGTGCAACGTCTCGCAGTGTTTGACGTGCTGCCAATCTCGGAAGCCTGGGGCCACGCCGACGCAAAGTTCGCCATGACCTACTGGCCATGGAGCCTCCTCTCGCAGAAGGCACCGCTTCCCGAAAAATACCTGATCGGTGCGCCGGACGCGGTATTCGACAATCCCTTCGGCCAGGGCTCATTTGGCCCCGAAGTGAAAGCGGAATACACCGAAACCTACCGCGATCCGGCTCGGGTGCATGCGATCTGCGAAGAGTACCGCGCGGCCGCAACCCTGGATATCGAGCATGACAAGGCGGACCAGAAGGAAGGCAGGCGCATCAAGTGCCCTATGCTGCACCTGTGGGCTTCCGGCGGTCCACTCGATACATTCTACGAGCAGAGTGGCGGCGCATTGGGAATTTGGAAGAAGTGGGCCGACAACGTACAAGGTCGGGCCGTCAAGGGCGGTCACTTCTTTCCCGAGGAAAACCCCACCGACACAACAGAGCTTCTAACCAAATTCCTCTCAGCTTGAACGGCGGCGGTCACCTCCGCGGCAATGTCGTCCTCGCCAATGAGGACGAATGTTCAACGTCGTGAAACTGGTCCTTGAGCCGAAGCCCGCGCAGATTTCGACCGGGCTGGCCACAGCCAGGCGGTGGCCGGCGAACGAACCATCTTCGCCGGCCCAGCTTTGTTCAGCCGATCTCCCGCCGGACCATGGCCGCCGCATCGCACATCGCCTTCAGTTTCCCGAACGCGGTTGCGCGCGGCATGTACTTCATGCCGCAATCGGGCGCCGGGACCAGGCGGTCCGGCGAGACGTATTTCAGGCCGTTGCGGATACGGGCAGCCACGGTGTCGACGCTCTCGATCGCCGGATCTGCGAGGTCGAGCACGCCGAGCATGATCTTCTTCGACGACAGGTCCTTGAGCACGCCGAGGTCAAGCTTCGGCTGCGCGGCCTCGATCGAGATCTGGTCGGCAATGGTGTCGTCGAGCTCGGCGAGGAAGGAATAGCCGGCCGGCTTGTTCGAGCCCGGCACGACCGCGGCATAACCGAAACAGAGATGCACGACGGTCGGCACCGTGATGCCCTGCAATGCGCGGTTGATCGCCTTGACGGCGTAGCGCTTGGCGAGATCCGGATTGTTGCGCACCCAGGGCTCATCGAGCTGGATCACGTCTGCGCCGGCCTTTTGCAGATCGAGCGCCTCAGCATTGACGGCCTCGGCCAGGGCCATCGCGAGTTCCTCCTCGTCCTTGTAGAACTCGTTCTTGGCCTGCTGGCTCATGGTGAACGGGCCCGGCAACGTGATCTTGGCGGCGCGATCGGTGTTCTTGCGCAGGAACTGCATGTCGTGCAGCTCGACGGGTCCCTTCCGCTTCACGGGACCTACGACGCGCGGCACCGGGGTCTGGGTGTTGCCGGTGCGCGCCACGATCATCGCGGGATTGTCCCCGTCGATGCCGTCGAGTGCGGTGGCGAAGCGGTTGGAGTAGCTCTCGCGGCGGATTTCGCCATCGGTCACGATGTCGATGCCGGTGCGCTCCATATCGCGGATCGCGACGATGGTCGCATCGTCCTGCGCCTCTTCCAGATGCTCCGCCGGCAACCGCCACATGTCGTGCAGGCGGGTACGCGGCACCACCTTCGACAGCATCGCGCGATTGACCAGCCATTCCGGCTGCGGGTAGCTGCCGACCACCGTGGTCGGCAGGAGATGCGTTGGCATGGGCATGGGATTCTCCTTCTTATTGTTATCGAGCGCGGCTCTCAGGCCGCGCGCGTCGCCGTGGCCGATCCCTCGTCCTTGACGGGATTGCGCAGGATGCCGATGCCGGAGATCTCGATCTCCACGACGTCGCCGCCCTTCATCCACAGCGGCGGCGTGCGATAGGCGCCGACGCCGCCGGTCGTTCCGGTGACGATGACATCGCCGGGCGCAAGCTCGGTGAACGTCGAGCAATAAGCAATCAAGGCCTGCACGTCGAAGACGAGATCGGAGATCGGGGCCTTCTGCACCTCGACACCGTTCAGCCGGGTGATCAGCGTCTGCCTGGTCACGTCGGTCAATTCGTCGGTCGTCACCATCCAGGGCCCGAAGCCGCCGGTGCCGGCAAAGTTCTTGCCCGGTGCGAATTGCGAGGTGTGGCGCTGCCAGTCGCGGATGCTGCCGTCATTGTAGCAGGCATAGCCGGCGACATGGCTCAGCGCAGCCTCGCGCGAGATGCGGCGGCCGCCCTTGCCGATGATAACGGCCATCTCGCCCTCATAATCGAAACGTTCTGATTCCAGCGGCCGGATCATTGGCTGACCATGACCGACTTGGCTGTTGGCGAAGCGGGTGAAGATCATCGGATGCGCCGGCGTCGGGTGGCCGCTCTCGGCCAGATGCGTGGCGTAGTTGACGCCGATACAGAAGATCTTGTCGGGATCGGGCACCGTTGGCAGCAACGCGACATCCTGCAGCGCGTAGTCGGGCTTCTCACCGGCGAGTTTCTTGAGCTCGTCGAGCGATCCCTTCGCAAGCAGCGCCTTCAGCGTCGGATATGCCTTCAGGCGCTTGCCGGCGTCGATGACGCCCTTGTCGGTGACGATGCCATAGCTCGCGGTGCCGGCGATCGTGAAGCTTGCAACTTTCATCAGTCAAACACTCTCTTCGATGGAGGAAACATAGTCGTTGATCGGAAGCGCGATCTCGCCATTGCGGATCGGAACGCATTGCGGCGGGAAGTCCTGGCGAAAGCGGGCGCCGGCCGCCTCGGCAGCGTCAAGGAACCGTTCGAGATGGACCATCGCGCCGGTCGGGAGATCGTGCAGCACCATCAGCGTCCAGGGCTGCCGGTTGCACTGGTCGAGCGCGCGCTCGATCCAGCCGTCGGGGTCGTCCCAGTCGCGCGGAATCGCATTCCAGAGCACGCAGCTGTGCCTGTTGCGGGCGAGATAGTCCACAACAGAGGGTTTCAACAGCCGCGCATCGAGATTGCCGCCGCCACCGAACGGCCGGAACCAGCGCTGGGGATGCGCGAGATCGGAGATCGCAGACTGCGTGCGGCCGATTTCGTTCTCTGCCGTCCCGCGATCCGCCTGCTCGCCGAGCGGAATGGTGTGCGTAAACGTGTGATTGCCGATCCAGTGCCCCTCCCCGTGCGCACGCACCGCAAGGCCGCGCCGCGCGGGATCAACGAGCTTCTCGCCGATGACGAAGAAGGTGGTCTTGATGCCGCGCTCGGCGAGAATGTCGAGCACACGCGGCGTCACATCCAGATCAGGGCCGTTGTCGAATGTCAGGGTCAGGTCGTACACGCCAGTACCTCAGGTCGCCGGCTGCATCGCGCCCGACGCGATGTCGTCGTTGGCCTGACCGGCCCGCGTGCCGGTCTGCCAGATCGCCGCCTTGCGCTCGATCCAGCGGATCGCGGCGTTGAAGGCAATGGCGAGGAACAGCACGAGCAGCACGCCCGCGAACACGTGCGGACTGTCGAGAATCGTGCGGTAGCGCGAGATCAGATAGCCGATCCCGGCCGACGAGATCAGCATCTCCGAGACGACGACGCCGACGATCACCAGCGCGCCGCCGACACGCAGGCCCGACAGCACCGTCGGAATCGCCGCCGGGATGATGACACGGATCAACCGCTGGCTCAGCGTCGCGCCCATGCTGCGCGCGGCAAGCAGGAGCTGCGGGTCGATGGTCTGGATGCCGGCGGCGGTGGCGAGCATTGTCGGCAGGAAGCCATAGATCGAGGCGAACGCGATCTTGGACTCCGAGCCGATGCCGAGCCACACCGTGAAGACGGGATAAAGGATCACGAGCGGCACCGCATACAGGCTCGACACCATCGGCATGATCAGGACGCGCGGGCGCGGCAGGCTGCCGACGATCGCGCCGAGCAGGATGCCGCCGCCGCAGGCGAATGCCATGGAGACCACGACCTCGTAGAGCGTCACTGCGAGCGCATGACCGTATTCGGCGGCATCGGTCCATCCGGCGATCAGCGTCGACGACAGCGACGGCAAGAACAGCTCGGGAATGAGACCGGTGCGCGGCAGCAGCTCCCATAGCGCAATCAGCCCGATCACGATCAGATATCGCAGCGTTTTGGCGCTCATCTCCACCTCACGCCGATTTGCGGATGTGCCGCCAGATGCGGTCGCGCAGCGCGCCAAAGGCGTCCCCGCTCAGCATCTCGTAGGTGCGGGGCCGCGGCAGCTGGACCTGGAGATGGTCGACGATGCGGCCGGGCCGCGCCGACATCACGATTACCTCGTCGGCGAGATAGACAGCTTCGGTGAGGCTGTGCGTGACGAAGACGACCGTCTTGCCAGTCGCGGCCCAGATCCGTAGCAGCTCGTCGCCCATGGTCATGCGCGTCTGCTCGTCGAGGGCGGCGAACGGCTCGTCCATCAGCAGCACCGGCGGGTCCTGCACCAGCCCGCGCGCGATCGAGACGCGCTGCTTCATGCCGCCGGACAATTCGTGGGGATGACGCCTGCCGAAGCCGTCGAGGCCGACCAGCTTGAGCGCATCCTGCGCCTTGGCGCGGCGCTCGGCCTTCGGCACGCCCCGCAGCGCCAGCGGAAATTCGACATTGTCCTCCGCCGTCAGCCAGGGAAACAGGCTCGCCTCCTGGAACACCACGCCGACCCGGTCGGGGTCGGGCTGCAGGATCGGCGCGCCGCTGATGGTGATCGTGCCGGAGGTCTGCTGGCGCAGACCCGCCATCATCATCAGAAGGGTCGACTTGCCGCAGCCGCTCGGGCCGACCAGCACGACGAAGCGGCCGGGCTTGACCTCGAGCGAGACATCCTCCAGCGCGACGACGTCCTGCGACCTTGTCTTGAAGACCTGGCCGACATTCTTCACCTCGATCGCGCCGGCCCGCGCGGCGGGCTTCAACGGGGTCACGTTCGCCAATGGCTGCATCGCGTTTCCACCCATCTGACAAGTTCGTTGAAGGTCATGGCGATCGCGGCGACCATCACGACGCCGGCGAGGAGCTGCTTCATCTGGAAGTTCTCGCCCCAGGTCGCGATCTGGTGACCGATGCCATCACGCGAGGCGTACATCTCGGCCAAAATCACGCCGGTGAGGTTGAAGATCATGGAGATCCGCAACGCCTCTAGCAGCACCGGCAGCATGCTTGGCAGATGGACCCGGAACGCCGTCTGCCATGGCGTTGCGCCATAGGAGCGCGCCACCGTCAAATGCTCGACCTTGACCGATTCCACCGCCGTGGTGGTCGACATGATCACGATGAAGATCGTCGAGAAGAAGCCGAATCCCACCTTCTGGGCAAAACCGACGCCGAACACCAAGATAAACATCGGCAGGAAGATCGACTTCGGGATGCTGAAGGCAAAGAACAAAAGCGGCTTGGCCACGTCCGCAAAGTAGCGGTTCTCCGCGACCAGGAAGCCGATCACCGCACCGAACGGCACGGCCAGCGCGAACGCGGCCAGCACCTCGGTCGCGGTCACCATCAGATCCTTCTGCACCGCCGCGCGCTGCAGGAGATCGCCGAGCGTTGCAAACGTATCGGACGCCGACGGCAGCAGTCGCGGATTGACGACGCCGGTGCGCGACAGCACCTCCCACAGCGCCAGGACCGCGATGATGATCGCGATCCGCGCAAGGTTGATGATGAACGTGCTTTGCATCGTTACGGCTTGGTCGGGACGGGCTTGAACTTGGCCGAGATCACGTCCTCGACCGGCACGATGTCCTTGAGCCCGCCGAGCTTGGCGAGGTCGAGCGAGAGCTGCACGGCCGCATTGACGTTGGCCGCGCCCATGTCGCCGCTGGTCTCGAGCTTCATGATGGTGTTGTCGTACTCCAGGCCCGCGATCTCCGGCGGCATTTCATAGAGCTCGGCGATCAGCTTGACGGTGACGTCGCGGTTGGCGCGCATGAACGCGACCGCGCCGTAGAGGGCGTTCACCGCCTTCTGCACCATCTGGGGCTTGGCCTCGGCGAATTTGTCGAGCACGATCCAGCCTGCGGTGAGGTTCGGCGGAACCGCGGTCGCGTAATCGAGGATGGTCTTGGCCTCGCCGGACTTCGAGATCTGGAAGCTCAGCGGCGAATAGACCACGGCCGCCTCGACGTTGCCGGCCAGCAGGTTTGGCACCAGGCCACCGCCGCCGACGGGAACGCGCGTAAAATCGATCTTCTTGTCCTGGATGGTCCACAGCGCGAGCAGGTCGGAGCCGGAGCCGGCCGCGGTGATCGCCACCTTCTTGCCGTTGAGGTCCTTGACGTCGAGTGTCGACTTGGTCGGGACCATCAATTGCCAGCCGAAATTGCCCATCGCGGCATTGGCGACGATCCGCGACATCACGCCCTTCTTGCGTCCGGCGGAGACCAGCGACGGCGGATCGAGAATGATGTCGGCCGCGCCCGCAGCCATGCCCTCGAACGTCTCCGCGCCGCTGCGGTAGATCGTGAGCTCGGCCTGAATGCCTTCCTTCTCGAACAGTTTCTGCCGCACCGCCGTCTCGGCGATCGTCGTCGGCCAATAGGTCTTCGTCGGCAGGCCGACGCGGATGGTGTCGGCGGCGCTCGCAGGCCCCGCCAGAATTGCGGCGGCGATCAGCGACATCAGCGCGTGATTGATCTTCATTATTGGCTTCCTCCCGGTCTCTGTTTTTTGTGTGCCGGATTTTTCCGGATCGTCAGGTCGTACGGCTCACCTCCGCAATGCGAGAGGCGGCGAGCTCGACGAATTCTTTGGTGATGCCGAAGTGCTTTGACAACGCGCGAACTGCCGCATCCGCATCGCGCCTGATCACGGCGGCGACGATCGCCTTGTGTTCGGCTTCGACGTTGCGCGGCTTGCCACCGGCCTCGCGGCGGATCGAAAGGCGGCGATATCGCTCGCTCTGCTCGTGCAGCACGTCGCGGAAGCCGAGCAGCCATGGCGAGCCGCACGCGTTGACCAACGCGCGATGGAAGATGCGGTGACGGACCACCCACTCCTCGTAGTGCACGGTCGGATCGTCGGGATAGCGATGGGGAACGGCCTTCAAATCCGCCCAGGCGGATTTCACCGATTCGAGCCAGGCCTCATCGCCCCGCTCGATCGAGCGACGGAGCGCAAGCCCCTCGATGTCGATCCGGGTCTGCGTCACGTCGGCGAGATCGGCGAGCGACACCGGGCTCACGCGAAAGCCACGCTGGTCCGACGCCTGTACGAGCCCGTCCGCGACAAGTCGCGACAGCGCCTCGCGCACCGCGGCGAGGCTCACGGAAAACTGTTTGGCGAGCCCCGCGATATGCAGCTTCTGGCCCGGAGGCAGCCGCGTCGCCAGGATGTCAGCGCGCAGACGTTCGTGCAGCGCCGACGTCAGGCTGCGCGGACCATCCCCGGGGCTTCCGGACAACTGGAATTGAAGCGGACCCATGGTCGGATGATTGCAAGGCGGCGGCCACGGGTCAACAGAAAATCGAAAATCGATTTTTTCTAGCTTAGGTTACGCTACGCCCTACCCAACGTCCTGGGAATGCGCCGCCCTGGACGGCGCCACGTCAAGACGAACCGCGACGCCCTCCAAATCCGGGCTTGGCGCCGGGTAGAGCTTCATGACGAGCGGATCGTGGCCGGGAACGATGTGGTCCGCGTCCGGCGCTGCGGCTCGCAGCTTGTCAAAGCCCACCAGCATGTCACCGACGTGAAATGCCGTCGTGAACGGACGCTCGCTCGTCATGTTCTCGTAGAAATGACTGACGTCCGAGGCGAGCACGACCGGGCCGCGGCGCGTGTTGACGCGGACGAACTGAAGGCCGGCTGAATGCCCGCCCGACGCGTGGACCGTCAGTCCGGGCGCGATCTCGGCGTCGCCGTCGTAGAACAGCACCCGGCGCGCATAGTTCAGCCGCACGATCCCGCAGACGTCCTCGACCTCGAAGGAATGCGACAGCCTCGGATACTGCATATAGCGCCCGGTGGCGTAGGCGAGCTCGCGCTCCTGAAGATGAAACCGCGCATTCGGAAACCGGTCGAAATTGCCGGCGTGATCGTAGTGCAGATGCGTGAGGATCACATCCTTGGCGTCGGCCACGTCGACATCGAACGCGGCAAGCGTCTCCACCGGGCAGCGCAGGAATGTTCGCCTGCGCTGCTTTGCGATTTCGGCGTTGAACCCGGTGTCGATGACGAAGGTGCGGCCACCTCCCCTCGCCAGCCACATGAAATAATCCATCGGCATCGGCCCATCATGCGGGTCGCCGCCGATGAAGTGCTCGCTCCGCTGCGCATCCCGCGTTGCATAGCGGATGGCGAAGAGCTCATATTCCGGATCGGCCATGGGGCTTCCAATCAAGCGGGCTCACGAGCCCGCATCGACCTCGTTGAAGGCCTCGCGCGCGTTGCGGAAGGCGTCGATACCGGCGGGAACGCCGCAATAGACCGCAACCTGGAGCAGGATCTCCTTGATCTCCTCCTTGGTCAGCCCGTTCTTCAGGGCGCCCTTGACGTGCAGCTTCAGTTCGTGCGGGCGGTTCAGTGCGCCCAGCATCGCCAGATTGACGATCGAGCGCGTGCGGCGGTCGACGCCGGGCCGCGTCCACAGCGCGCCCCAGCAGAACTCGGTCGACCACTCCGCCATCGTGCGCGTGAACTCGTCGGCACCGGCGATCGACTTGTTGACGTAGTCCTCGCCGAGCACCTCTTTACGAACTTTGAGGCCCTTTTCGAACAGTTCGGTCTTGCTCATGATCGTCCCTTTCCGGTCTTGAGAGATTCTAGTTGGAAATTGTTTGGCGCGACGCCGATGGCGGCCGCAGTGATTGCAGCAGCGTGGCGAGGTCGTCCGCTGCATCGAGCCGCCAGACTGCATCGATGACGCGGTCCGCGTCCCAGTCACTTCGACCGGTCCTCACGCCTTCGCGCAGCTTCTCTTCGATCTCGCGGTCTGAAAGCGGCGCAGCCCGGCTGCCGCGCGGCGAAGTCACGGTCTCTGTGAGAATTTCACCAGACGACAGGCGCAAGGTGACGCGCGCAGCGCCATCGGGCATCTGAGCATCAAGCTCCGCCCTCACCTTCTGCCGCAGCCGCGCGATATCGGGCCGGCCCACGGTCTCCTGCGCGAACTCGGCCACACCGGCCGCGCCGAGCAACAGCCCGCAAGCTGCACAATGATGGATGCTGACGCGCGCGTCGCGCTCGTTGTTGACCGGGCGGTCGCCGCGCGCGAGCAGCAGTGCCGAGCCCTGCACTGTCACCGACTCGATCTGATCAACGCGTCGGCCAATTCGTTCGCGCAACAGCAGGCAGGCGTCGATGACCGAATGGAACACGATGCCGGCGGGATAGGGCTTGTAGGTGTTCTTCGCGATCTCCCAGGTCTTGCCGGGGCCATCGAGCATGCGGGCGAGATCCGGCTCATCCCCCATGGTGCGCGCCCAGCCGAGCGGACCTTCGATGGCGCGGGGCGCAGCCTCGTAGCCCTGCTGCGCGAGCAGTGCGGCGAACAACCCGTTGCGCGCGGCATTGCCCACGCTGACATTCTTGGCGGCGCTTGGCAGATTCTCGACATTGCCGGCCGACTGGCTCGCCGCAAGTCCGATCGCGTTCGCAATCCCTTCCGCTGGTAGCCCCAACAGCTTCGCGCACGCCGCCGCGGCGCCAAAAATCCCGCAGGTCGAGGTGATGTGCCAGCCACGGGCGTAATGGCGCGGCGAGACAGCGTTGCCGATGCGGCATTCCACATCCACGCCGAGGACGAACGCCGTCAGCACCGCGCGCCCCGTCAGCTTGCGCGTCTCAGCTAACGCCAATATCGGCGCGGCGACCGGCGCGGCCGGATGGATGATCGTTTCAGGGTGCGTGTCGTCGAAGTCGAGCAGATTCGCCGAGATGGCATTGAGAAACGACGCGCACAGCGCGTCCATGGACTGCGAATGGCCGATGATTGTCGATGTCGCGGCGCCGCTGAACGGCGCCAGCGTGCGCATCGCGGCCGTGACCACCGGATCGCGTGCGGAGCCGAGCGCGGTCGCAAAGAAATTGAGGATCGATCGCTTCGCCTCAGGGCTCTGCGCCTCCACGTCCGCCCACGACGAGGACGCGACGAAATCGGCGAGCGTCTTGCTCACACTCGGAATTGAAGCTTGCGGCACGCGGGGCGTCTTCCTCGTTTTCCCGGACCTTATGACGATCCGCGGCAAACTGTCGACCCTAAATGTTATGCTTGACAGCTTGTCTGACAATCATAACAATCCGGCCCGTTGGCGCGGGATCCCGCCGCCACGACGACGGCGGCCGAGAAGGCCGGCCGGCGAAAGCGTTTGACCAACGAGATCAAGAAGGCGCGCCCGTCACGGGTCGCGCGACAGGGAGTAGACAATGGCGGGAGAGATTCTCGGCGTAATCGGCACGGGCCGCATGGGCGGCCCCATGGCGGGGCGATTGATCGACGCGGGCTATTCGCTCGTCGTCTATGACACGCAGACCGAGGCGGTACAGCCGCTGGTCAAGCGCGGCGCGCAAGCTGGCAAATCGCCGGCCGATGTCGCCTCCCGCGCCGACATCGTGCTCGCCAGCCTACCGACGCCCGACATCGTCAAGGCCGTCACACTCGGACAAGACGGCATCAGCAGCGGCAGCCGCGCCAAGATCGTCATTGATCTCTCGACCTCCGGTCCCGGCGCGGCAAAGATCGTTGCGGAAGGCCTGAAGGCCAAAGGCATGACGCTGGTCGATGCACCCGTGAGCGGCGGCATCAAGGGCGCCGTCAACGGCACGCTGGCCGTGATGGTCTCCTGCCCGCAGGCGACCTACGAGACCGTGCAGCCGATCCTGAAGAATTTCGGCAAGCTGTTCTACACCGGCGACAAGCCCGGCGTGGCACAGACGGCCAAGCTCGCCAACAATCTAATGGCGGCCGCGGCGCTGGTGATCACGTCCGAGGCCGTCGCGATGGGCGTCAAAGGCGGCGTCAACGCCAAGGTGCTGATCGACATCATCAACGCCAGCAGCGGCCGCAACAGCGCGTCCGAAGACAAATTCCCCCGTGCGGTGCTGCCCGGCACCTTCGATTTCGGCTTCGCCACCGGCCTCTCCTACAAGGACGTCCGTCTCTGTGTCGATGAGGCCGAGGCCATGGGCGTGCCGATGGTCTGCGGCGCGGTGGTGCGGCAGATGCTCGCGATCACCAACGCCAAGTATGGCGCGTCGTCCGACTTCACCTCGATTGCCAAGGTGCTCGAGGAATGGGCCGGGGTCGAGATGCGCGGCTGATCACGCAAGCCTTCAGGGAGAGCGATTGCGATGACGATCGGCCCGACCGGATCAGGCAAGGTCTCGCTCGCGCGCCAGATGGCGCGGAGCGTGCTTGCGCTCGATCTCGGAGATTTCGGGCCGGAGGTCGTCGCGAAGGCAAAGCTCTGCCTGCTGGACTTCTTGTCCTGCGCCTTCGAGGCCGGCCATCATCCCTGGAGCCGTCAGGCGGTTGGGATCGCGCAGGCCGGCGGCAGCGCAACGATCATCGGCACCTCGCAGCTGTCCTCACCCGCCGATGCCGCCTTCGCCAACGCCGTGATGGGACACGGCCTCGTCCGCGAGGACATGCATGCGGCCAGCATCGCGCACCATGGCGTCGTGATCTGGCCGACGCTGCTCGCGCTGTCGGAGCAGACGCCGCTGCACGGAGCCAAACTGCTCTCGGCCGCCATCATCGGCTATGAGACCGGCGCGCGGATCGGCCGCGCGCTCCTGACCTCCGACCTCGCACGCCTCTATCGCCCGACGGGGCTGGTCGCACCTCCGGGTGCGGCGCTGGCGGGAAGCTTCGCGCTCGGCCTGTCCGAGGACGCCGCGACCAGCGCCGTCGCGATCGCGGCCAATACGTCCAGCGGGCTGAACGAGTGGCCGCATGCCGGCGGCTCCGACATGTATTTTCATCCGGGCTTTTCGGCCAGCAACGCGATCAAGGCGGTCGGTCTTGCCGCGGCCGGCGCGTTCGGCTCGGAAACCATATTGGAGGGCGAAGCCGGCCTGTTCGCCGCCTATCGACGCCAGGCCGCGCCCGACAGCATCACGCTCTTCCCCGATGGCGAGAGCGAGATCATGGCCGTCTACAACAAGCCGGTCCCGGCCTGCAATTTCGCGCAGACCGCGGCCCAAGCAGCGCTTCGCGTCTCGGATGAGCTTGCCAGCACTGAGGAGATCGACCGCGTCATCATTCACGCACCCGATGCCGCCGTTCGTTATCCCGGCTGCGACTCGATAGGCCCCTATCGCAATGCGCTCCAGGCCAAGATGAGCATTCCCTTCAGCGTCGCTGCCACGCTGGCGCGGGGCGAGATCGAGGAAGAGAACTATTCCGAACTCGATGATGCCGACATCATCCGCTTGGTCTCAGTTACCGATCTCAGGGCAGATCCCGGCTTCACCGCCGCCTTCCCCGGCAAGCAGGGCGCGGAGGTGACCGTGCATCTGCGCGCCGGCCGGACCATCCGGCACGCTTTGCCCGACGTCATCGCCGCAACGCCTTCAGATATTCGTGCGCGCTTCCGCGCCGCCGCCACCAGAATTCTTGGCGAGGACCGCGCGCACCGGCTCGAGCAACTCATCGACGGCTGCGAGCAGCTCGGCAATGCCGGCGACATCGCCGCGCTGTGTCGTTTGGATGCGCCGGAACGAGTTTTACGATCGGCATCATAAGAAATGCCAAGCAATACGGGGGAAACATGGTCGACCGGGAGACCAGCCTAGCAGCGCCGACGGCGCACAATCGCCAGCCAGCCGGCGCTCGCGCCGCGCGGAGGCGGGGCTGATGGAAGGTTTCTTTCAAGCGCTCGCTGCGGGCCTTTTGATCGGCGCCGTCTACGGCCTGATGTGCGTCGGGCTCGGCCTGATCTTCGGCGTCATGCGCGTCATCAACTTCGCCCATGGCGATTTCATGATGCTCGGCATGTATACCGCCTTCTATCTCTTCACCGCGGCCGGCGTGCAGGCGGTGTTCGGCAATGCGATCGGGCCGTTCGTCGCCATCCTGCTGGCCGGGCCCGTGCTCGCCGTGTTCGGCTATTTCGTCCATCGGACACTGATCTCGCACGTCTCGGGTACCCGTACCGCCTCGCTGGAAGGTGAAGGCCATTACGCCCAGCTCATCCTCACGCTAGGCATCGCCCTGATCCTGCAGAACGGCGGCCTCATCGTGTTCGGCTCGGTGCTGGCCTCGATCCGCACGCCGCTGTCGAGCTCGGCCTGGGAGCTCGGCCCCTTCTTCGACACGAGCATCTTCCTCAACAAGGCCCGCAGCATCGATGCGATCGTCTCGCTGGCGATCATGATCCTGCTTTCGCTACTGATCACGCGGACGCGGATCGGCAAATCGCTCCGCGCCGCCGCCGACAATCCGACCGCCGCGACCTATATGGGCATTGACGTCGACCGCGCGCATCGCACCGCCTTCGCGCTCGGCTGCGGCATCACCGCGATTGCCGGTGGCCTGCTCGCGACCAACTATCCGTTTCATCCCTTCGTCGGCCTCGAATACGTCATCGTCATGTATGCCGGCGTCGTGCTCGGCGGCATGGGCAGCATCATCGGCGCCTTCTGGGGCGGCATGACGATCGGCCTCGTGCAGCAGATGTCGACGCTGATCCTGCCGACGCAATTGCAGAACGCCGCGATCTTCGCCGTGTTCCTCCTCATCATCTTCTTCCGTCCGCAAGGTTTCTTCGGGCGCATGGTCGAGAGGACGTGACCATGCTGCGGATGCGTTCACTGCTGCCTCCCCTGCTCTTCACGCTCGCTTACGCCGGGATCTCGCTCGGCGTCACCAACTCCTATTACCAGCTCATCCTGACGCTGGTGCCAGTGTGGGCGGTGTTCGGCCTGTCCTGGAATTTGCTGAGCGGCTATACCGGGCTGATCTCGTTCGGCCACGCCGCCTTCTTCGGGATCGGCGCCTATGCGACCGCGCTCGGGCAGATTTATTTCGATATCTCCCCCTGGCTGCTGATCCCGGTCGCCGCCATGCTCGGCGGCATCGCCGGGCTATTGATCGGATTTCCGACCTTCCGCCTCCAGGGCCACTACTTTGCGCTCGCGATGCTCGCCTACCCGCTCGCCATTCTCTACGTGTTCGAGTGGCTCGGCTTCCAGGAGGTGACGCTTCCGATCAAGCGCGACGCGCCGATCGCCTATATGCAGTTCTCCGATCCCCACATCTACACGCTGCTGGGGCTCGCCATCATGCTTGCCACCATCGTGCTGACGCAGGTGATCGAGCGATCCCGCTTCGGCATGGCGCTGCTCGCTATCAAGCAGAACGAGGCTGCGGCAGAAGCGGCCGGAATCAACACGCTGGCCTGGAAGCTGCGCGCGATCACGCTGAGCGGCGCGATCGCCGCCGCCATCGGCGGGTTCTATGTGCAGGTGCTGCTGGTCGTGACCCCGCAATCGGTGTTCGGCATGCTGGTGTCGGCGCAGGCATTGACGGTCGCGATGTTCGGCGGCGTCGGCACGGTCTGGGGCCCGGTCATCGGCTCCGTGATCCTGATTCCACTCGCCGAGATCCTGCACGCCGAGGCCGGTGCGCGCATCCCCGGCATTCAGGGCGTCATCTTCGGCCTGGCCATCGTGTGTGTCATCCTGCTCGCGCCGGAAGGCCTGTTCTGGAAACTGCGCGATCTCCTGCGCAAGCGAAATGCATCCAAGGCCCCGGCTAGCGACACTCCGGAAGCGGCCGCCGCCAACGTCACGGCGCTGAAGCCCGCCGCGCGGCAGCGTGCGGCCACCGGCGAAGTGGTGCTCGAGGTTCGCGACCTCTCGCGTTCCTTTGGCGGACTCAAAGCCGTTCAGAACGTCAGCTTCAAGCTGCACAAGAACGAGATCCTCGGCATCATCGGTCCGAACGGGGCCGGCAAGACCACGCTGTTCAACCTCCTCAACGGCTTTCTGAAGCCGAGCGAGGGCGAGGTGTTGATCGACGGCCGCAACATGTCCGGCCAGCGGCCGCACACGATCTGCGAGGCCGGCATCGGACGCACCTTCCAGGTGATGCGACCATTCCTGCGCATGTCGATCCTCGACAATGTCGTGGTCGGCGCCTATGTGCGCGCCCGCTCCGACGCGGAGGCACGCAAGCTTGCCGCCGACGCGGTCGCCCGCGTCGGGCTCTCGGCCGTGGCCGATCGCGTCGCCGGCGAGCTTTCGACCAAGGAGCTGCGGCTGATGGAGCTGGCCCGTGCGATTGCTGGCCAACCGCGCATCCTGCTGCTCGACGAGACGCTCGCGGGCCTCGGCCATGGCGAGGCGGACGAGGTCGTCGCCGTGATCCAGCAGCTCGCACGCGACGGCATGACCATCGCCATCATCGAGCACACCATGCAGGCGATGGTGCGCCTGGTGGACAGGTTCCTCGTGCTCGACCACGGCGCCGTCATCACCGAGGGCCTGCCGGAAGTGGTGACGCGCGACAACCGGGTGATCGAGGCCTATCTCGGCAAGAAGTGGGTGGGCCATGCTGCGAATTGAGGGATTGAGCGCGGGCTATTCGGCCAAGCCCGTCCTGAACGACGTGTCGATCAATGTCGGCGCGGGCCAGTTCGTTGCGATCGTCGGGCCTAACGGCGCCGGCAAGACCACCCTGTTCAAGACGATCTCCGGCATCGTGAGGCCGAGTGGCGGAGCAATTACGTTCGACGGCGTCGATCTGCTCGCAGTGCCGCCGCCGCAGCGCGCCCATCTCGGCATCGCCCATGTCCCCGAGGGCCGTCAGGTGTTCCCGTCGCTGACGGTGATGGAGAACCTCGAAATGGGTGCGATGACCGAAAGCGGCCGGCGCGACTGGCAGGCCAACATCGAGCGCATCTTCGAATGGCTGCCGGTACTGAAGGAACGCCGCAATCAGTTCGCCGGTACGATGTCCGGCGGCCAGCAGCAGATGCTCGCGATCGGCCGCGGCCTCGCCTCATCGCCGAAGCTGCTGATGCTGGACGAGCCTTCGATGGGGCTCGCGCCGTCGACCGCGGACTTCATCTTCGAGCGGCTGATCGATATCCGGCGTCAGTCCGGGCTGACCATGCTGCTGGTCGAGCAGCGCGTGGCGGAGGCACTGGAGTCCGCCGACCACGGCTACGTCCTCGAAGCCGGGCACGTCGTGCTCGAAGGCAACAACGACACGCTGCGCGCCGATGACCGCGTGCGCAAAGCCTATCTCGGCATGTGACGAACAAAAACAAAGAGCAGGGAGAAACAAAATGAACAAGACATCGAAGGGCAGGACATCGAACGGACTCACGCGCCGGACCGTGCTGTCCGGCGCCGCCGCCGTGGGCCTCGCCGGCGTGGCACGTGCGCAGGCGCCTAGTGAGGTCAAGGTCGGACTGATCGTCCCGCTATCGGGCATCTACACCCGCCCCGGCCAGGTGATGAAGATGGGCGCCGAGATGGGCATCGAGCACATCAACGCGCAAGGAGGCATCAAGGCCCTCGGCGGCGCCAAGCTGAAGCTGGTCGTGATCGACTGCGGCGACACCACCGAGAAGGCCAAGAACGCGGCGCAACGCATGGTGGCGCAGGAGCCCGATCTGGTCGCCGCCACCGGCTCTTATCTCTCCTCCTTCACCCTTGCCGTCACCGAGGTGACCGAGCGCGCCGAACTGCCGGTGCTGACACTGTCCTATTCGGACCTGCTGACCGACCGCGGCTTCAAATACATCTTCCAGACCGCCGCGACCGCGAGCCGTCAGTCCGAGCTCGGCCTGCCGACGCTGATGAAGCTCGCCGAGAACGCGTCGGGCAAGAAGCCCAAGACCGTGTCGATGCTGATGGACAACACCGCAACATCAGTCGCCACAGCCAAAGCGCTCAAGGAAAAACTGCTCGCACAGGAAGGCCTCCAGCTCGTCGTCGAGGAAGTCTGGACCCCGCCGCTGTCGGATGCCACGCCGCTGATCCAGAAAGTCCGCTCGGCCAAGCCCGATTTGCTCCTGTTCATGCCGAATGCAGTGTCGGATGCCAAGCTGGGGCTGGAGAAGATCAGCGAGTTCGGTCTCGGCCAGGGCAAGATCCCGACGGTGTCCTTCAGCATCACCATCGCCGAGCCGGACATGCTCCAGAGCGTGAGCCCGGAGACCGTGCAGGGCATCATGACCATCGTCGCCAACTGGGGCTCGAAGGGTCACGAGGCCCTGATCGCCGAGCTCAAGGCCAAATACAAGGAGCCCTGGATGACGCAGAACGTCATCTCGACCTACGGCGACATGTGGCTGATGAAGGAAGCGCTGGAGAAGGCCGGCAAGGCCGACCGCAATTCGGTCGCACTGGCGTTCCGCACCATGGATGCCGGCCCGTCGAAATACTATCCGGGCGGTCAGCTCAAATTCGACGAGAAGGGCCGTCGCGTCGGCGCTGGCGTCGTCATCGTGCAATGGCAATCGGGCGTGCCTGTCACCGTCTATCCGCCCGAACTCGCGCAGGCACAGCCGTTCTGGCCGAAGAAATCATAAAGCGTCGCGAGATTTTTCAGGGAGGAGAATTATCATGACTGCAAAGAACAAGTTCACGATCTCGCGGCGAACATTGCTTGCCGGTGCGTCCGGCACGCTGATCGCATCCCGCGCCTGGGCGCAGCAACCTTCCGAGGTAAAGGTCGGCCTGCTGGTGCCGATCTCCGGCCTCTACGCCCGCCCGGGAACGGTGATGCGCGAAGGCGCCGAGATGGCGGTCGACCACATCAACGCGCAAGGCGGCATCAAGGCGCTCGGCGGCGCCAAGCTGAAGCTGGTCGTGCTCGATTCCGGCGACACCACGGAAAAGGCCAAGAACGCCGCCCAGCGCATGGTGGCGCAGGAGACCGATCTGGTTGCGGCCAGCGGCGCATACCTGTCCTCGTTCACGCTCGCGGTGACCGAAGTCACCGAGCGCGCCAGCCTGCCCGTCCTCACCCTCTCCTATTCCGACCTGATCACCGACCGCGGCTTCAAATACGTGTTCCAGACCGCGGCCACAGCAGGTTCGCAGGCACGGCAGGCGTTGCCCCAGATCATCAAGCTGGCGGAGACGGCCTCAGGCAAGCGGCCGAAGACGGTCGCGATCCTGACCGACAACACGGGGGCCTCGATCGCCTCCGCAAAGGCGATGCGCGAGGGCCTGCTGGCGGAGAACCAGTTGCAGCTGATCGTCGACGAGACGTTCACGCCGCCGCTGGCCGATGCGACGTCGCTGGTGCAGAAAATCCGTTCGGCGAAACCCGATCTGCTGTTCTTCCTGCCGACGGTGATCTCGGACGCAAAGCTGCTGCTCGAGAAGATGAACGAGTTCGGCCTCGGCCAGGGCAAGATTCCGACCATCTCGTTCGGCATCGCGATCGCCGAGCCCGACATGCTGCAAACCGTGAGCCCCGAACTGCTCCAGGGCGTACTGACCTGCGTCGCGAGCTGGGGCGCCAAGGGCCACGAGGCCCTGATCGCCGAATTGAAGACCCGCTACAAGGAGCCGTGGATGACGCAGAACGCGATCTCCACCTATGGCGACATGTGGGTGATCAAGGACGCGCTCGAGAAGGCGGGCAAGGCCGACCGCGTCGCCGTCGGCGAGGCGCTGCGCACCATGGATGCCGGCCCCTCGAAATATTATCCGCTGGGCGAGATCAAGTTCGACGAGAAGGGCCGCCGCGTCGGCGCCGGCATGACCATCGTGCAGTGGCAGTCCGGCGTGCCGGTGACGGTGTTCCCGCCCCAGCTCGCGCTGGCGCAGCCGTTCTGGCCCAAAAACTGAACTGAGAACTCACCTAAGAACTGACAACGTCCGAACGAGAAACGGAGAACACCATGGACAAGGCGACCTACGACCGCGGGCTCGAAATCCGCAAGAGCGTGCTCGGCAACGAGTTCGTCGATAAGGCGATCGCGTCCGCGGACGAGTTCAACCGTCCGATGCAGGACCTCACAACGGAGTATTGCTGGGGCTACGTCTGGGGCCGCGACGGCCTGACGCGCAAGACGCGCAGCTTCCTCAATCTGGCGATGCTCTGCGCGCTCAACCGCCCGCACGAGCTGAAGACCCATGTCCGCGGCGCGCTCGCCAACGGCGCCACCAAGGAGGAGATCCGCGAGGTCTTCATGCAGGTCGCGATCTATTGCGGCGTGCCGGCCGGCGTGGATGCGTTCCGGAACGCGAAGGAAGTCTTCGCCGAGCTCGACAAGAAATAACGGAGCGTGACGACGATGAAGGGCAAATGGGCACTCGTGACCGGTGCGACCGCGGGCCTTGGCCTCGCCGTCGCGGAAGGCCTTGCCGGCGCTGGCGCCAATATCGTCCTTCATGATCTCGTCGCGCCGAAGCAGGCCGCGGATGATCTCCGCGCCCGCTTCGGCGTCGAGGTCGTCTCGGCCGGCGCCGATCTCGCCCAGCGCGAGGCGATCGAGGCCATGATGGCCGATCTGCTCGCCCGCTGCGGTGCCATCGATATCCTCGTCAACAACGCCGTGGTCAGGCATTTCTCCGCGATCGAGCAGTTTCCGCCCGATCGCTGGGAGCAGGCGCTGGCCGTCAACCTGTCGGCGCCGTTCCATTTGATCCGCCTGGCGCTGCCGGCCATGAAGCAGCGCGGCTGGGGCCGGATCATGAACATGGGCTCGATCTATTCGAGCCGCGCGGTCGAGGATCGCATCGACTACGTCACCACCAAGACTGCGATTTTGGGCATGACCCGTGCGGTGGCGATCGAGACGGCGCGGAGCGGCATCACCTGCAACACGCTCTGCCCGGGCACGCTGCCGACGCCCGCGATCCTGAACAAGATCGCAACGATCGCGTCGAACAGCGGCCGTCCGGTCGACGACGTGACCAAGGAATATCTCGGCGAGCGCCAGCCGACGCAGCGTTTCGTCGAAATGAATGCGGTCGCCGCCATGGTCGTCTTTCTCTGTGGGCCCGCGGCAAACGATATCACCGGCGCCAGCCTGCCGATCGACGGCGGCTGGTCAGTCGCATGAAAGCATTGGGAGTGTTGCGATGACTGAACAATCGGGCCAAAGCGTCGTGCTAACGGGTGCCGCCGGCGGCATGGGACGCGCCATCACCAAGGCCTTGCTGGAAAGCGGCCGCCGCGTCGTGCTGGTCGATCGCGACGCCAAGGCGCTTCAGGAACTCGCGTCCACGGCGGGCGACGCGGTGTTTCCGATCCAGCTCGACATTAGCGATGGGCAGGCCGTGGATCGCCTGCCGGACGCTATTCCTGCGCAGTTCAAGCCGGTCGACGTCCTCATCAACAACGCCGGGCACGATATCGGTGGGCGGACGCGGTTCGATGCCGGCTCCGCCGACGACTGGTCCAACATCATCCAGACCAATCTGATCGGCCTGATGCGCGTCACCCGCGCGATCCTGCCCGACATGGTCAGGCGCAACGCCGGCCATGTCGTCAACATCAGCTCCATCAACGCGGTCCGGATCGTCCCCGATATGGCCGCCTACAGCACCAGCAAGGCGGGCGTGCACATGTTCACCGAGACGCTGCGGGGCGAGCTGGCGGAAACCGCGATCCGGGTCACCGAACTCCAGCCAGGCCTGACCCGGACCAACATCATCCTGACCCGCTACCGCGGCGACAGGCAGAAGGAAAAGGACTATTTCGACCAGTTCAGGATGGCGCTCGAGCCTGCCGATATTGCCCGTTCGATCGTCTTCGCCCTGGACCAGCCCGCGCACGTTCAAATTGCCGAAATGATGATTCTGCCTGTAAACCGGTACTGACTTTTCCCAACCAGGGTCCGGACATGGAAAGACGTAGCGAATTGCAGTCGACACTCCGCATCGAGGACGTCCCGACCGTCCGGGCGATGGTCGCGCAAAAGCTGCGCGAGGCGATCATGTCCGGAACACTCAAGCCCGGCCAGCGCCTGGTCGAGCGCGAGCTCTGCGAGATGATGGGCGTCAGCCGGCCCTCGATCCGCGAAGCGCTGCGGGCCCTCGAAGCCGACGGCCTCGTCAACATCGTCCCGCACCGCGGCCCCGTGGTCTCCACGATCAGCCTCGAAGAAGCCCGGCAACTCTACGCGGCGCGCGCGGTGCTCGAAGGTTTCGCCGGTCGCGAATGCGCCAGACTCCACGATCCGGAAGTGGCTCGACGGATCGGGGAAGCCCTGGCACGGCTGAAGGCGGCCGCAGCCAAGCAGGACCTCGTCGGGAGCCTCGAAGCCAAGACCGACTTCTACGCCGCGCTGATCGGCGGCTGCCGCAACGCCTTCATCGAGCGCATGCTCAAGCCGCTGCATGACCGGATCCAACTGTTGCGGATCACGTCGATGTCGCAGCCGAAACGGATCAACAAGAGCCTGCGCGAAGTCACCGCGATCTGGCGCGCGATCCAGAACGGCGATCCGGATCTCGCCGAGCGCTGCTGCGTCGATCACATCAATGCGGCTGCGGTGGCCGCGCTCGACATGATTGAACGAAACGCCGCCAAGGAGGCGACGCCCTCCGACGACTAGAAAAACAAGAATTCAGGGAGTGTTCGATGTTGTCTCTGGTACGATCGCTGATCCTGTGTCTCCTGCTCTTGCCCTGCGGCGCGGCAACCGCAGACGACTACCCCACCCGCCCGGTCACGATGATCGTGCCGTTCTCCGCCGGCGGCCCCGGCGACGTCATCGCGCGAATTCTCGGCAACGCCATGAGCGCGACGCTGAAGCAGTCCATCGTCATCGAGAATGTCGTCGGCGCCGGCGGCACACTCGGCACCAACCGCGTCGCCAAGGCCGCGCCTGATGGCTACACGCTGCTCCTGATGCATGTCGGCCAGGCCACTGCGCCCGCGCTCTACGCAAAACTGCCGTTCGATCCCGTCGGCGACTTCGCTATGATCGGGCTCGTCACGGACGTACCGATGATCCTGGTGGCCCGGCCGAATTTCCCGGCCAAGGATCTCGGCGAGATGATCGCGCGCATCCGGAGCGAAGGCGACAAGATGACTTTCGGCAATGTCGGTCTCGGCTCGGCCTCGCAGCTCTGCGGCCTGATGTTCATGAGCACCACCGATACGAAACTCTCGCAAATCTACTATAAGGGCGGCGGGCCCGCGCTGAACGACGTCATCGCCGGCCATATCGACGTCTATTGCGATCCCGCGACGGGACCGACGCCCTACATCCAGTCGAACACGATCAAGGGCTACGCGATCACCAGCAAGACGCGTGTGGCGACGCTGCCTGGCGTACCGACCTCGGCCGAGGCCGGCGTTCCCGAATTCGATGTGACGACCTGGTATGGCCTCTACGCGCCGCGCGGCACGCCAAAGCCCGTGATCGACCAACTCGTCGGCGCGCTCCAGACGGCGCTCAAAGACCCTGCTTTGATCAGCCGCTTTGCCGAGCTCAGCATGGCTCCGGTCGAGGCCGAGCGCGCGACGCCGGCTGCGCTCGAAGCCTTCTTGAAGGCCGAGATCGGCAAATGGCGACGGATCATCAAGGCAGCCGGAATCGAGCCGCAGTAGGCCCCGCCTGCCTCACTCGTCCAGAAGCTCCAGGAATTCCTCGATCCGGCCGAACGGGTCCGCGTGCCCGCGGGCGGCGCAGACGACGCGATCGCCGTCGCGCTGGAGCGATCGCGCTCTGGATTTCCGCAGCCGCCCGGGGAGGAAAGTGGCAGCAACGGCCTCGGGCCCGACATCGAGCCTGACGATGCCACGCCGCTTGCAATCGATCCGGAGCCTGGCGGCCGCAAAGAAATCGCGCGCCTCCGGCGGGAGCCTGCCGAAACGTCGCGAGGTCTCCTCCTCCAGGTCTTCCAGATCGTCGTCGCTCCGGCATCTGGCGGCGCGACCATAGATCTCGAGCCGCATTGCTTCCGATTGCACATAACCTTCTGGCAACATGTCGCCGACAGGCAGATTGAGATCGGGCACCCACAGAAAGGCGCCCGAGTCGTTCACTCTTTCCGAGGCGAGCTTCAGGAGATGACTGTAGAGCACCGGCCCGAACACCTGCACGTGCCCGGACTGCTGTTCGGAAAACAGATCGCCGGCGCCCCTGAGGTCCAGGTCGCGCTCGCTGATGGCAAAGCCGGCGCCGGGCTTGCTGAACTCCTCGAGGACGGCCAAACGCTTCTCGGACTGTTCCGAGGTCGACTCCGTCAGCAGATAGGCGAAGGCGCGCGTTCCGCCGCGTCCCACCCGCCCCCTGAGCTGATGGAGTTGTGCGAGGCCGAACTTTTCGGGCCAGCACACCACGATGGTATTCGCGCGCGGGATATCGAGACCGCTTTCCACGATGTTGGTCGCCAGAAGGACGTCCGCCTCGCCATCGACAAAACTCATCATGCGGTCGTCGAGGTCGTCGACGGGCATCTTGCCATGAAGGCAGACGATGCGGAGGTCTGGCGCCAATGATTGCACGCGCGCCAGCATCGGCTCCAGATCCTGGATGCGCGGGCAGATCAGAAAACTCTGTCCATGCCGACGCCGTTCGCGGAGCAATGCTCCGGCAATGGCCGCATCCGAAAGCGGAGCGATCTTGGTCACGATCGGAAGCCGGTGAACCGGCGGCGTCGCGATCACACTGAGATCCCGGAAGCCCGCAAGGCCAGCAGCGAGCGTGCGCGGAATGGGCGTCGCGCTCATCCAGAGCGTATGGGCATTCTTTGCCAGCCCTGAAAGCTTCGCCTTCTCCGCCGCTCCGAAGTGCTGCTCTTCGTCGATGATGACGAGGCCGAGATCGGCGAACTTCACATCCTTTGCAGAGAGCGCCTGCGTGCCGACAACGACTTTCAGCCTGCCGCTTCGCAGGCCCTCTTTGATCCCTCGCGTCTCCGGGCCGGAGGTCGCTCGCGACAGGCTTCCGACGTCGATACCGAGAGGACCGAAGCGCTTGCGGAAGGTTTCGACATGCTGCCGCGCCAGGACCGTGGTCGGCACCGCGATCGCCACCTGTTTCCCGGACAGCGCCACGGCGGCTGCCGCGCGCAACGCGACCTCGGTCTTTCCAAACCCGACGTCGCCGCACACCACCCTGTCCATGGGATGACCTGCCGCGAGATCATCGAGCACGTCCTGGATGGCCTTCGCCTGATCGACGGTCGGGAAATACGGAAAACGCGCAACGAACCTTTCATAGAGTGGCCCGGGTGCGACCAGCTTCGGCGCGCGGCGACGGTGGCGCTGGCTGATGTGCTTTGCGAGCGCCTTGGCGGCGACCTGAATCTCCGCCTCGGCCTCGGTCCGTCGCGCCCACCAGGTGCTTCCGTCCGCCTTGTCCCGTGCCAGCTTGCCGGGCTCGGCTGCATACGGCCAGATCAAGGCAAGATCGGCCGGCGGCACGAGAACGGCGTTGTCTCCCGCGAACGCAAGCCTGACCATCTCGCGCCGCGATCCCGTCCCCATAGCAAGGGTCTGCAAGCCGTCGAGCAGAGCGAGCCCGCGCTGCAAATGGACCACCGCCGCGCCGCGCTCCGGGACGTCGGGATGATCGAACGCTGCCGTCCAGGCTCTCGCCATAGGCTGCGGATGATGGGCTCTGCTGCCGAGTACGTCGGACGCAGTGACGATGACGAGAGGCTTGCGGCCGGCCCCGACGAAGCCGGCATCGAAGTCGGCCAGGAACGCCGTTTCGCGATCCCGTCCCTCCGTCGCCTCGCTCCAATCGGCGCAGCGCTCCGCCTTGATGCCGCTCATCCGCTCCATCGCGCGAAGGTCATCCTCGACGGCCGCGACGAACAGCACCCGCGAGCCCGCGCGTTGCATGTCGTCGATAAATGCGCGGAGGATTTTTCTCGGCGAAGAGGCCTTCGAGAAATCGGGCGTCGGCGTGAAGGCCGATTTTTGCGGAAGCACGCTGATGCGCTTCTTCAGCCGCTTCCAGTCCGCCCGTCCGAGATACTCGCGCTCCGCATCCCTGCGGCCGGCGGCCTCCTCGATGGTGCCCAGCCAGCTATCGGCATGGCCCAGCACGCCGGCATCCACGATCCACCGCGCGCGCGCGCAATAGTCCGGCAGCGTCGCCCGCTGTCCGCGCTTGCCTCCGAGCGCAATCTGTTCGGACATCGGATCGATCAGCAATTCCCTGGTCTCGTAGACGACCTCATGCTCGACCGGATCGACGGCAACGATCTTACGGATAACGCCGTCGGAATGTTCGATCCTGAAAGGACCGAGTGCGCCCGCGGGAAACACCTCGAACGTCTTGCCGTGGAACAAGACGCCGCCCGGATATTCCGCCTCTTCGTCGAGGTCGTAGCCGAGCGCTTCCAGACGGCGCTCCAGCTCGGCTTCCGAATAGGCCGCGCCCACTTTCAGGCTGAGGCTGGTCTTTGACCAGCTCGCCGGCAGCGGCAGCCGCTCCATGATGGCTTCTGCGGTCGACACTAGGAAGACCGGCTTCCTTGCCTTGGCAAGGCGCCGCAACACCGAGCTCCGCCTGCCCGCGATCTCGCGCGACGGCTCCAGACCATCGAATGGCAGATTGTTCAGTCGCGGGAACACCAGCACGTCGACCGAAGGGTCGAGCGCGTGGATCACGCCGCCCAGCCGCTCCGCCCTGTTCTCATTGTCGCAGAGGAAGACGAGGCCGTCGCGGCCGGACTTCTCCCACTGCTCGCGCAGATGCAGCGCCAGCATGCCAAGCGGCGATGAGGACGAGACCGCAGAACGCGACGAGCTCTTGCTCTTTGAGCTCTGGCTTTTCGAGCTCTTGCTTTTAGAGCTCTTGGCCTTTGTCTTTTTCGCGCCGGTCGCGGCCCGGGCTTTCCTGGTAGGCGCCAATTTGTATCCAATTTTGTTTCGCAAATGGAGGCGTGCGCCGACGAGCCCTCCCGTGAGCTCGATCGACAACGCACATCGGGCCTAGGCGCCCAATGACGTCATTACAATTTCGCGATTGCGTTGAAAAGCAGAGACGCAAGCCCAGTCGACCGGCCTGCACGCCAAAATAAGGCCTATTGCAGGACCTTCGGCAGCACCACGACCACGTCGACGCTCTGCCCGAGGATTTGCGTCGCGACCACGGCGAGGTGATGCGAGAATTCGTCTTCGATCTCGGACGCGCAGTCCTCGTCCCGCGCGATAGCGAACAGCAGATTGCCGTCGACTTCGTCGAATCGGATACCGGCAAAAAGACGATCAAACGTCTCGGCGCCAGCGATGGATGCGATTCGCGCCTGGATGGCCTGATCTTCGACGAGTGACAGCTTCATCATAGCGGGAACATGGGGGCGCACCTCCCAAATGCAAGAGCGGAAGCGTGCTGGCGCGGCCCACCGGGCGAACTATATTATTCGTGTCGTCCCGCCTGACCACCGTCCGCCCTTGAGGAAACTCTTGATTCTCTTCCTGCTGCTGGTGTTCGTGCCGATAGGACTGTCGGCCGGACGCTACTATCTGTTCGGCGACGGCCGGGGCAATTGGCAGACGGCGGATCGCTCGAGCGCCGGCTTGCTGCCGCCGGCATCCGCCAATCCGGACGCGCTGATCCGGGTCTTTGCCGCGCGCACGGTGCGGTGGCGCAGCATTTTCGCCGTCCACAGCTGGATCGTTGTCAAGGAGAAAGGTGCCAGCACCTACAGCCGATACGACTACACGGCGTGGGGCGACCCGATCCGCAGCAACGGATTTGCACCCGACGGCCGCTGGTTCGGCGCCATGCCCGAAACCGTCGTGGCGGTCGACGGCGCACGGGCCGAAGCGCTGATCCCGAAGATCCGCAACGTCGTCGAGACCTACAAGTTCCGCGCCTACGGCGATTACAGCGCATGGCCCGGACCGAATTCCAACACCTTCGTGCAGGCGGCGCTGGACGCCGTTCCCGAGCTTCGTGCCGTCCTTCCACCCACCGCGGTCGGCAAGGACTATCCGTACAGCGGACGCTGGGCCGGCATCACCCCTTCCGGCACCGGCGCCTACGCCTCGCTGTCGGGTTACCTCGGCATGACGATCGGCTGGGTCGAAGGGTTCGAGATCAATTTCTTCGGCGCGGTGCTGGGCATCGACATCCGGCGGCCGGCGCTCAAGCTCCCCGGCATCGGCCGCCTGGGCGTCGCCGCCGGCCTCTAGAGCGCCCGCCGGCGCCTCGCCAAGCAAAAAACTGAAAAACAACCCCATGCACAGTAGAACCGCCCCTGGCCGGTTGGTCGCGGTGGCGCGCCTTAAGTCGAGATGAGGCTTGGGTGAATTGCCTTGCGCGCGCAGAACGAGAGGCATCTCTCCTGCAACGCAGTTGAGCTGCTCGACGGGCCCGATTTCTTCAGAGCCATTTGACTCGTCGGGCAAAACACCGGCAAAATTGCATCGTGGCAATCAGGCCATGGATGCGCTCGACCAGGCCGACCATGGGTCCAGCAAGCCTCCTTGAATCCTAGCCCCCAAGTGCCGGAATATTTTCGCGAAAGATGATCTCGCTGCGCGGCGCCTCGATGCCGTGCATGGCGCTGCGGCCTGCGCGCAGATTGTCAAAGATGCCGACACAGCTCATCATCGTGTTGAGCTGATTTTGAGTGATGACGGCATCCATCGTCCCATCGAGCAGAAAGCTGCGCGTATCCGAGGTCAGACCATGACCAATGAAGACCACGTCGCGCGCCCGGTTCATTTCGTTCAGGGCGCGAGCGACACCATCGGCGGCGCCGCCGATGTTGTAGATTCCGGCAAGATCCGGATGCTGGCCCAGCAGCATGCGCGTCTGGCGATAGTTGCGGTCGGCGTCATCGTGGCCTTCGCGCAAACCCACCACCTTGATGGCCGGAAATAGTTCTTCGAAGACGTGCAGAAAGCCCATTTCGCGTTCTTCGTGCGCGCGGTAGCTGCGGCTGCCCGCGATCATCGCGACGTTGGCCGGACGCTCGCCCAGAAAGCGCGCGATCAGATAGCCGGCGGTGCGTCCGATCGAGCGATTGTCCAGTCCGATATAGGCCGCGCGGCGCGCGTTCAGGATGTCCGAGATCAGCGTCACCGTCGGCACGCCGTGCTCCGCAAGCCTATCGACGGCCTCCCGCACGACCGGATGCTCGAGCGCCATGAAAGCGATGCCGTCGGCCTTGTCGCGGGCCCGCCAGAGCTGGCGTGCCAGCAGGTCGGGATTGAAGCTCTTGATGGTGTCGACCTGACAATGGACGTTGAAGGGCGCGAGCCGGCCGTCGGAATGCGCGATCAGCTGCCCGAGCGTGGACAGGAAGCGGTTGGTGCCGTCCGGCAGCAGGAACAGCAGCCGCATCGGCTTGGGCCGCATCGCCGCCAGGAGGTTCTCGGCCGGCATGTAGTCGAGCTCGGACGCGGCGGCGAGCACCCGCTGCTGCGTAATCGCCCGCACACCGGGCCGACGATTCAGCACGCGGTCGACCGTCGCCGTGGAGACGCCGGCCCGGCGCGCCACGTCAACGATGCGGCTCAGCGAAGGAGCGAGCGGTTTGTCCATCTCAAGGTCCAAACGTCAAAGACATCAAAAACCATCATCTTTATCGTTTGACATGGTAGCTCTAAGTCGCAATTTTCGCATCAACATTGTCGCAGAAACATCAAATAACATCAAATCGCTGTTGGAGGAGAAGCCCATGTCCCTGACCCGTCGGCGCGCCCTGCAAGCCCTGTCCGCCCTCCCCGCCGCGGGCCTGATCGGCGGCCTCTCGCGCCCGGCCCGGGCGGCCGAGTTCTCGCTGAAATACGGCAACAACCTGCCGCTGACGCACCCCCTCAACATCCGCGCCCAGGAAGCCGCCGACCGCGTCGCCAAGGAGAGCAATGGCCGGGTCGAGATCGTGATCTTCCCGAACAACCAGCTCGGCGGCGACACCGACATGCTCGCCCAGGTGCGCAGCGGCGCGCTGAACTTCTTCACGCCCTCCGCGCTCGTGGTCGCGACCCTGGTGCCGGTCGCCGCGATCAACGCGGTCGGCTTTGCCTTTGCCGATTACGATCAGGTCTGGAAAGCGATGGACGGCGGGCTTGGCGCACATATCCGCGCCGCCATGGCCAAGGTCGGCCTCCATACGTTCGAGAAGATGTGGGACAACGGCTTCCGCCAGATCACCAGCGGCACCAAGCCGATCGAGAGCGCCAAGGACATGGACGGCCTCAAGATCCGCGTGCCCGTGTCTCCGCTCAGCATCTCCATGTTCAAGGCGCTGTCGTCCTCGCCGACCAGCCTGCAATTCAGCGAGGTCTATTCGTCGCTGCAGACCCGCATCGTCGACGCGCAGGAAAATCCGCTGCCGATCATCCAGGTGGCAAAGCTCTACGAGGTGCAGAAGTACTGCGCGATCAGCAATCACATCTGGGACGGCTTCTGGTTCATCGCCAACGCCCGCGCCTTCAACGCCCTTCCCGCCGATCTCAGGACCATCGTCAGCAACGCCATCAACGATGCCGGCTTGAAGCAGCGCGAGGACATCAAGACGTTCAATGCAACCGTGCAGGCCGATCTGCAGAGCAAGGGAATGAACTTCACCAAGCCTTCGCCGGACTCATTCCGCGCCAAACTGCGCGACGGCGGCTTCTACGGCGAATGGAAAGGCCGCTTCGGCGACGAAGTCTGGGCGCTGCTCGAAGGCGCCGTCGGCAAGCTGGCCTGAGCGCGATGACGATCGCAGAGCATCAGATGACGGACTATCTGGCGGCGGCCGGCCACCCTGCTTCCGCTGCGGGCACGCGCAAGTTTGCGAGCGCCTTTGGCACCGTCGACCGCTGGCTGGGTGCGGTGGTCGAGAGCGCCGCGGCCGCCGTCGTGCTGGTCGAGATCGGCATCATGCTCGCCGGCGTCATCATGCGATACGTCTTCCACAGCCCGCTGATCTGGTCGGACGAACTGGCCTCGATCCTGTTTCTCTGGCTCTCGATGCTGGGCGCGGTGATCGCGCTGCGCCGGGGCGAGCACATGCGCATGACAGGGCTCGTCAGCCATGTCGGCCCGGGCGCGCGCGCCTTTCTCGACACGATCGCCGCGGTGGCGCCGCTAGCCCTGCTGGCGCTGATCCTGCATCCCGCCTTCGATTATGCGAGCGAGGAACAGGTCATCGTCACCCCGGCGCTGGAGATCAGCAATGCCTGGCGCGCAGCCGCAATTCCAGTCGGGATGACCCTGATGGCCGTCGTCGCCGCGATCCGGCTCGCGACGCATCACCGCCCCGCGTTGATCGTCGCGGCCCTCATCACCATCGCCGTCCTGATCGCCGCATTCTGGCTTGCCGGACCGCTGCTCGCCCCGCTCGGACGCTACAACCTCATCATTTTCTTCGTCGGCGTGGTCGCGGCCAACGTGTTCGCCGGCGTACCGATCGCCTTCTCGTTCGCGCTCGCGACCTTCGGCTATCTGGCGCTGACAACCAGCGTACCGATGATGGTGATGGTCGGCCGTCTCGATGAAGGCATGTCGCACCTGATCCTGCTCGCGGTGCCGCTGTTCATTTTCCTCGGCGCGCTGATCGAGATGACCGGCATGGCGCGGGCCATGATCCAGTTCCTGGCAAGCCTGCTCGGACATGTCAGGGGCGGACTGTCCTACGTGCTGATCGGGGCCATGTATCTGGTCTCCGGCATCTCCGGCTCGAAGATCGCCGACATGGCCGCGATCGCGCCGGTGCTGCTGCCGGAAATGCAGCGGCGTGGCGCCAAGCCCGGCGATCTCGTCGCGCTGCTGTCGGCCACCGGCGCGCAGACCGAGACCATTCCGCCGAGCATCGTGCTGATCACCATCGGCTCCGTGACCGGTGTCTCGATCGCAGCGCTGTTCACGGGCGGGCTGCTGCCGGCCCTGGTCGTGGGCTCCGCGCTCTGCGTGGTGGTGTGGCGGCGCTACCGGCATGAGGATCTGAGCCACGTGCGGCGTGCCTCGAGGCGCGAGATCGCAAAGCTCACAATGGTCGCTCTGCCGGCCATCCTGCTGCCCTTCGTGATCCGCACTGCCGTGGTCGAAGGTGTTGCCACTGCCACGGAGGTCTCGACCATCGGCATCGCCTACGCCGTGCTGATGGGCCTTGTGGTCTACCGCCAGTTTCCCTGGCGGCGGCTGAAATCCATGCTGGTCGAGACGGCCTCGCTGACGGGCGCGATCATCTTCATCATCGGCTGCGCCACGGCGATGGCCTGGGGTCTGACGCAATCCGGCTTCTCGCAACAACTGGCGAAGGCGATGGCGGCGATCCCGGGCGGTTCCTACGGCTTCCTCGCGATCTCGATTGTGGCCTTCGTCGTGCTCGGCAGCGTGCTCGAAGGCATTCCGGCCATCGTGCTGTTCGGTCCCCTGCTGTTTCCGATCGCGAAGCAGGCCGGCGTGCACGAAGTGCATTATGCGATGGTCGTGATCCTCGCGATGGGCATCGGCCTGTTCGCGCCGCCGTTCGGCGTCGGCTATTACGGCGCCTGCGCGATCAGCAAGATATCGCCGGACGAAGGCCTCAAGCACATCTGGGGCTATGTCGCGGCGCTCTTCATCGGCCTCGCCGTCGTCGCGGCCGTGCCGTGGCTGTCGATCGGCTTCCTCAAATTCTGAAGACAATGGGAATCATGCAATGAGCCGTTTTTTTGGTGAGATCCGGCAAGCCGGCTACGTCGTCGACGACATCGAGAAGGCCATGGATTACTGGAGCCGCGAGCTCGGCATCGGGCCGTGGTTCTATAATCCGCGGGTGCCGATCGTGAACTACCACTATCGCGGCAAGGCCTATGAGCCGCACAATTCGGTGGCGCTGGCCAATTCCGGTCCGCTGCAGATGGAGCTGATCCAGATCCGCAACGATGCGCCGTCGATGTATGCCGACTTCCTGAAAGCCGGACATAAGGGTCTGCAGCACGTCGCCTACTGGACCGAAGACTACGACGCCGATCTCTCCCGTCTCGAAGCCGAGGGTTTCAAGCCGGTCATGAGCGGCGAAGTCGGCGCGCGCGGTCGTTTCGTCTATTTCGACACGGAGTATCATCCGGGAACGGTGATCGAACTGTCTGAGGTCTCGGGACCCAAAGGCAAGATGTTCGACCTCATCCGCGCTGCCGCCAAAGGCTGGGACGGGCGCGACCCCGTGCGGCCGTTCCCCGATCTTACCAAGCTCTAGATTGTCTGCGCTCCCGTGACGCAAAATCCCATTCGCATCGAAGCCGACTATCTGATCGAAACGCCTGAAGATCCGCGTCTTGCCGCGGAAACCATGGCGGGCGAGCAATCGAGCGGCACGTTCGTTGCGGTGCCCGGCGAAACGCCGGAGCTGAAAGCGCGTGCGGCCGCCCGAGTCGAAAGCATCGAGTTGCTTGATGCAATCGCCTCGCCGTCGCTCCCGGTCGCCCGCCCGATCAACCCCGATGGCCCCTGGAATCGCGCGCGCGTGACGTTGTCTTGGCCGCTCGACAATATCGGCGCGTCACTGCCCAATCTGGTCACGGCGATCGCCGGCAATCTCTGGGAGTTGCGCCAGCTGACCGGCCTGCGCCTGCTCGACCTGCGCCTGCCGCTCGCGTTTGCCGCCGCCTATCCCGGACCGAAGTTCGGCGTCGCCGGCACGCGCGAGCTCACCGGCGTCAGCGGCCGTCCTCTGATCGGCACCATCATCAAGCCGAGTGTCGGGCTGAGCCCGGCCGAAACGGCCTCTCTCGTCGCGACGCTGTGCGCGGCCGGCATCGACTTCATCAAGGACGACGAGCTGCAATCGGACGGCGCCTATTGTCCGTTCGACGCGCGCGTGCGCGCCGTGATGCGCGTCGTCAACGATCACGCTGATCGAACCGGCAAGAAGGTCATGATCGCCTTCAACCTCACCGGCGAGATCGACCAGATGCGCCGCCGGCACGATCTGGTGGTGGCCGAAGGCGGCACCTGCGTGATGGCGAGCATCAACTCGGTCGGGCTCACAGGCATGGTCGAGCTCGGCCGCCACACGCAGCTTCCCGTTCATGCGCATCGCAATGGCTGGGGCGCGTTGAACCGTCATCCCGCGCTCGGCTGGGATTACACGGCTTGGCACAAGATCTGGCGGCTGGCCGGCGCCGACCACATGCACGTCAACGGCATCGGCAACAAGTTCAGCGAGACCGATGACAGCGTGGTCACATCCGCAAAGGCGGCGCTGACGCCGATGTTCGCGCACAAGCCGTGCATCACGATGCCCGTGTTCTCCTCCGGCCAGACGCCGGCTCAGGCCGCGCCGACCTGGCGCGCACTCGGCTCGACGGATCTGATCTTCGCAGCAGGCGGCGGCATTCTCGCCCATCCCGACGGACCGGCCGCCGGCGTTGCCGATTTGCGCGCAGCATGGGACGCCGCGATGGCGAGTCCGCAGCCGTGAGCGGCGCGTCCGCCCTGCCCGACGGTCCACTCGTTGCCTTCTATGGCGACGATTACACCGGCTCGTCCGCGGCGATGGAGGCCCTCACCTTCGCGGGCCTGCCAACAATCCTGTTCCTGGAGACTCCGACGCGCGAACGTCTCGCGTCCGCCAGGCAGTTCCGCGGCATCGGCATTGCCGGCACGGCGCGCGCGAAGGATCCGGCCTGGATGGAGCAAAATCTTCCGCCGGCTTTCGCGGTGCTCGCAGGGATCGGCGCGCCGATCGCACACTACAAGGTGTGCTCGACGTTCGACTCCTCGCCGCAGATCGGCTCGATCGGGCGTGCGATCGACCTCGCGGTGCCGCTTCTCGGCGGCGCCTGGCATCCGCTCCTCGTGGGATCACCGGCGATGGGGCGCTATCAGATGTTCGGCCATCTGTTCGCGGCCGTGAACGGCGTCGGCCATCGTCTCGACCGGCACCCGACCATGTCGCGTCATCCGGTGACGCCGATGGACGAGTCCGATCTCGGCCGGCATCTTGCAAAACAGACGGCGCGATCGATCGGACTGATCGACTTCGTCACCATGGCCAATGGCGGCGCGGATCAAGCGCTCGCGCGCGCGAAGGCCGCCGGTACCGAAATCATCTCGCTCGACGTGCTCGACCAGGCATCGCTGATCGAAGCCGGCCGCCTGATCTGGGAACATCGCGGCGAGCGGCTCTTCGTCGCCGGCTCGCAAGGTGTCGAGCAGGCCCTGGTCGCCTATTGGCGGTCGACCGGCCTGATTCCCGACAGCAAGCCCGATCTGCGCCTTGCCGGCGTCGAGCACATCGCCTGCGTCTCCGGCTCCTGCTCGCCCGTCACCGCCACGCAGATCGCGCATGCCGCGGACAACGGCTTCGACGTCGAGCGGCTTGACGCGACGCGCGCCGTCGACGCGGCCGAATGGACCAGGGAGATCGGCCGCGCCGCCGAACGCGCGCTCACCGCACTCTCGTCGGGGCGTGATGCGCTCCTGATCACCGCAAGCGGCCCCGACGATCCCGCCATCGGCGCGCTCAACGCGGCGATCAAGGCGAGCGGCGCAACGGCGAGCGCCGTGAACGAGCGCATCGGCGCGGGGCTCGGCCAGGCGCTGGACTCCATTCTGGAAACGGTGCGGCTTCCTCGCGTCGTGGTCGCCGGCGGCGACACGTCCGGACATGCGCTGCAGGCGATGGGCATCTATGCGCTGACCGCGATCGCCCCTCTCGCGGAAGGCGCGCCACTCAACCGCGCGTCGTCGGATCGCGCGCATGCGAACATCGAGATCGCGCTCAAGGGCGGACAGGTCGGCGGGATCGATCTGTTCTGCCGGGCCAGAGACGGCGGTTAGCCGTCACCGCAAGGCGAGCGCGATCAGGCCGATATTGGCCGTGAACCGCGGCCTCAACGGGCCGGCGGGATCAGGGCGCGCAGGATGTCGGGCTTCCAGACCTGACGGGCGCTGTCAAAGGCCGCGAAATCATGGTCGAACTGCCAATAGGCCCAGGCCCAGCCGCGTCTGTCGGCGCTTCGCGCCACGAACGACAGGTATCTCTGGCGACTCTCGGATGGCGCCCGTTCGTATACCCCGAACTCGCCGAGATAAACCGGGCGCTTCTCTCTCTCCGACCACCGGCTGACCTTCTCGAAATCAGCGGCCGCCCTGGCTTCGTCGTCCAGACTGCCCCAATCCAGCGGCCCGATGCGCGCGAACGTCTCGGACCATGGCGCACCCTGATGCGTGAAGCGTATCGGCGCGTAATAATGAAAGGTGACGATGAGATTCCTGTCGTCGGCTGGGAGAGCCAGATCGTCGATGGGAATCTCGTCCGTGTTGAGAACGGCAGCAATGACCTGCCGCTCGACGTTGGTCCGGCGGATGATGCCGATACATTCGTTGAGGAGCGAATTCCAGCTGGCGGACGTCATCTGTCCCCCCGGCTCGTTCAAGACCTCGAAGACGAGCCTGGGATATCTTCCGGCGTAGCGCTCGGCGATCTGCCGCCAGAATGCCCTGAGCTTCTCGCCGCATTCGGAGACATCACGCTGACAGACATGCGTGTCGTGCTCGTCGAGGATGGGAACGAGGTTCCTGGCGAGGATTTCCTCGATGACGGCATCGAGCCTTCTCAGCACGACCTCATCCAGCATGTTCCCGCGATCCATGAACTTGAAGCCGAAGAAATTGATCCTGACGTGCGAGAATCCGGCCTTTTTGATCGCCGTCAGATTGTCCAGACGGAACGGCGCGTTCTGACCGCCCTCCCAGATTCCGTCATAACCGAGAATGTTGATCCCGCGTCCCAACCTTGCCGCATCACGCGGCACGAGCTGCCCGGCGGCATGGGCGTCGGAGCAAAGCGATACGACGACGAAGGCCGCAGCGGCGAGATTGAAGCTTCTCGACCAGCGAGCGCGGGGGGCGGTCATCTTGCTTCCATTCCGTAAGGGTTAGAAATCGGTCTCCGGCACCGGCCTGCACGTTGCAAGGAGGAACGCCACCAGGAGCACCGACGTGAACATGGTCGAGCGAAGGAACGTCGTCTCGGTGAAATTGGTCTGAAAGCTGAGGGCGACAAATCCGATGATGAGAGCACAGTGCGCCCGGTGGATCGATCGCGCGGAAATCAAATAGAGAACCTTGTTCGAGAACAGAAGAACACTCGCGGCGAAAAGCACGTAGCCCAGGAACCCCGTTTCCATCAGGATTGCGATATAGCCGCTATGATAGTTGTCGAGCACCCAACCGTGGTTCTGCTCGAAATAATCGTAGATCGACGGGATCGTCCAGAAGCCGTTGATTCCGAAGCCGAGCAGCGGCGCATCGTCGAAATGAGTGATCGCGTAGTGCCAGATGAAGGTCCGTTCGGTAAAATTGACGGTCGCATCGCCGATGTGGATGGCGTCGTATCCCGTCGCGTAGAAATAAACGATCAGGAGGCCGGCCAGAATGCACATGACGAACGGCAGGATCGCATAGAGCCTCATGCAGCCGACCGACCACATCGACGTCACGAGCAGTGCACAAGCCGCCAGGGCGACAGCACCGGCGCCGCGCGATTCCGACGCGAGGACGCAGGTCGACGCCAGCAGGAACGCGACGAGGAACGCCAGCCACCCCTGCCCCGTCATCTTCCGGTAGCAGGAGAAGAACATCAGATACGCGCCGACAAAGCCCAGCGTCTGCTTCGATTCATAGACGCCCTGCCACTGACCATTGTGCATCCAGCTATGATCTACCCCGATATCGGGCACGACGAGTGCGCAAAGCGCCGATGCAGCGACCAATATGAAGAGCCCGGAGGACGTCGCCTTCACGACATCGTCGATATCGATCCGCGTGATCATGCAGAACGCGCCAAACGTGGTCATTGCAAGAGCGGCGCTCTTCATGATGGCTGCGGCATTCAGGGTGGTCCACAACACCGAGGCGACCGCCAACGTGTAGAATGCGAGGAGCGCGATCAGATCGGGGTTGAACGCCAGCTGCAGGCGCGGGCGCACGAACGCGCTTGCGTAGATCAGGACGCTCCACATCAGCAGAGCGACCGCCTGTTGCAGATAGGTCAGTCCTGCCGGCAGTATCGCCGTATTGAATGTCCCCATCGACGCGACGACATTGACGGTGATCGATACGCAGATGACGAGCCTGGCGATCTTCTCGACGCCGGCACTGCGCGTCTTCCAGATCGCGCTCGTGAGTGCCTCGGAGTCTCTTTCGGTCTGCAGGATGGCCATGAGGTGACTTTCCCTTAAGCTTGGTTAATTATCTGCTACTGCGGGTTGATCTCCCGAGCCCCGGCACCACGAAATCTCGACACTTCGGGGATTGATAACGATACGGCCCCTGCTCGACGCGTTAATGCAAATCGCACCCCGCTGGTGCCTCGGCCGTCACGACCCTGCTATACAAGCGCGGGATCCGGCTCGATCGACTTCTCCGGGTCGTCTGGTTTCCGTGGTCACGCATGAATAAGCCGAGCAATACATTCGACATCGCCATCGAGCAGGCGTTCGACTTCCTGTCTCCGGAATACGCGGCGCTGTTCGACAGCTCTGCAGCGACCGCGTTTCAGCAACCGCTCTGGCTGGACAGCCTCTACGCCAGGCTCGCATCCCATGCAGGCGCGACGCCGCTGGTCGTCGTGGTCCGCCGCCGTACAACGGGGGCGCTGGCGATGGTGCTGCCCCTGCTCCGAATCCGCCGCGGCCCGATCCGCACCATCGAATTCGCCGATCTGCGCGTATCCGACTATCTGGCGCCGGTCTGCAGTCCCGAGGTGTTTTCCAGCCTGCTGGAGGACGAAGCGGCCTGCGCGGAGATCCGGCGCCTCGTCCGCCCGTTCGACCTGCTCCGCATGACCAAGCTGCCTGACGGACGGCTTCCGATCGAAAACCTCCTCGGCGCGCCACGCCGGGTCTCGATGGAGACGAACGCCTACGCGACCGTTCTCGTCGCCCCGTTCGAGCAATGGCGTGCCAGCGCGCTGGATCGCTCCTATCAGAAGGAGCTCGCCAAGAAATATCGTCAGCTCCAGAAGAAGGGAGCATTGAGCTTCTCGTGCTGCGGCGACAGCGCCTCGATCTCCGAAGCGATGGACGCGATGAAGCAATATCGCGGCCCGCGCTTTCAGGCCCAGGGCGACGGCGATCTGCTCCAGCGCCCCGAATATTACAGCTTCTATTCCGACGTGGCGGCCCGTGGTCTCGGCTCGTTCGTCCGGCTCTACGCCATGAAGATGGACGGCGGCGTGATCGCCGCCGTGCTCGGACTGTGCCATCGCGGCAGCTTCCTCGTCATCATGAGCGCCTTCGATATCGACGGGTACAAGAGCCAATCCCTGGGCTCTCTGATGTTCGAGCAAGTGGCGAGGGATTGCATCGAGCGCGGTGATCAGATGCTCGACTTCACGATCGGCGACGAGCCGTACAAGAAATTGTTCGGCGGCCAGCCTTCGCCGATGTGGATGGTCACGCAGGCCGGCAGCACCGCGGGCGCCATCAGCCTGTTCGCGCTGAAGCAGGCTCCCTGGCTCAAGCTGGCGGCCAAGCGGCTGTCCGATTTCAGGCTATCGCCAGCGCGCACGCCGACGCCCACGCGCTGACCGACGCGCAAGCGAGCAGGCGCAGAGCTCAGGCGCGGAGCGCACCGCGGACGCGTCCGAGCCAGCCCGGGCGCATCTGATCGACACGATGCGTGAGACTGCGCCGCAGGAAGTGCAACCGCCGCCGCATATCCCATTCGATATCGTTGCGGGACGTCAGGGCCTGACGGAAGCGCGCCATTTTCAGCGACCGCTGGTCTGCCGCGAGCTTGTCGGGATCGGAGTAGAATTGCGAGATCTTCTCCGTGCCCATGCCGGCGCTTGCGAGCCAGCGCGGCACATACTCCGTGCAAAGGCGATCGACGTCCACCAGCAGGCGGGCGACGCCCGTGCCGGCGGCGGGACAATTGGTCTGGAACGCATCACCAATGAGGACGATTCCGGGCTGAAGGTGTCCCTCCACCACGGTCAGATCCATCACCCAGTTCTGCACCTTGTCGGTCACGTGGAAATCGCCGAGGTACGGCCGCAGTCCCGGCAGCAGCCGCAGGACGGTCGCCTCCGGTTCGCGGCGCAGCTCGCGCATGATCGGATCGGTCGGGTCGCGGAACATGAACAGATTAGCCCGCATTCCGGATGGCACCGGGAACAGGCTGAGATAGTCGATGCCGTCAGCGGTGCGCTCGCCGTAACAGGTCAGCGCCTCGAAATCGAACGGCGTGCCATCGCGGCGCGCGATGGTGAAGCCGAACGACACCGAATGGCGCTCGGCCAGCACGCGCCGCTTGATGCCGAGCTTGTAGCCGAGCGCTCCCGCCATGCCTGTGGCAAGCACGACGAGCCGCGCGTCCAGGCGTCGTCCCGACGCGAGCTCGATATGCTGGACATCGTCGCTGGGGTTGATTGCGGTGACCTCGTCGACGATCAGATTGGACGGATCAGGCAGCTGGCGGCGCGCCATGGCGACGAGGCCGGCATAGGAAAACCCGTAAGCCTGGCCGATGCTGACATCGACGATCTTGCCTTCCCGGATATTGAGCACCCGGTCATACCGGCAGGCGACGTTCTCGAGCGCATGGAGGAAGCCCAGCTTGCGGAACATCTCGAGCTGCTGGCCACCGAGCTTCTCGACCCGGAATTCGTCCGGATGCACCGCGCGCTTGTCGACGAGTGCGACGCGATGCCCCGCCCGCGCGAGCACGGACGCGGCGAGCGATCCCGCAAGGCCGCCGCCGACGATCGCAATGTCTGCGACGATGGCCACAGTCGCAGCTGCAGCGCTAGGCTCGGTCACAGGTCTGTCCGTCGTCATGGTTTAGGGCTCCACGGTTAACGGTGGTTCCATGTGCAATTCTCTCGCCTGATGTCGTATCGCAGGGCCAAACGCGATCATTTCCGGCGATTGAGGTTAACGGGTCGCCGGACACATCCGTCCCGGCACGCGCCTTGCTCGGAACGACCTCGAAATACCGCGGTCTCGTCAGACCAAGGCGCCGAATTCGTTCCAGAGAGGCCATTCCAATGCTCGAACAGCCGCAGGCCGGCCGGCTTCGCCCCGCATCTTGCACCGGCACGACATCGCGCCGCTTTTCGAGCGAGCCGGTGCCCGCTCAATCTGGCACAGCAGAGACGCGGCTGTTCCGCGGCGAAGCAGCGGCGCACGACCTTCGTCGACCATGGCCGACGGGACCTGAAGACGGCGCATTAACACTCGCATTTTTCCGACATGCTAGGCTCCCGCCGTCCTTGCAACGCCCATCTTCGGGGAACACTCCGCATCTTCGATGATCGATTCCATTGTTCAATTTCTGCGGCGTGACGTCACGCGCGGTGTCGTCGGGACCATCCTCCTGAAGGTTGGCAGCGGCGCGCTCGCGTTTGCGTTGTTCTCGCTGGCAGCGCGAACGATGACGCCCGATGGATTCGGTATTTTTGCGACCTGGCTTTCGGTTGCCCAGATCGCCGCAGTCGTAGGACTGGTCGGTCAGGAAGCATTGCTGGTGCGATTCCTGAACGAGTATGAGGTCGGCGACAGGCCCGACCTCACCAAGGGGCTCCTGCTCTCCAGCTTCAGGATTTCCGCCGTCGCGATGCTGATCGCGATCGCCGCGGTTGCGCTGGTTGCGCATTTCAGAGGGGATTTGTGGCTGCTGATCCTCGCCGTCTCGGCCTACACCGCCGTGAGTGCCGGATTGATGCTCGGCAGCCAGATCGCGCGCTCGCTGGTCAGCATCATCATGGGCGAAGGCAACCGCGAGTTCTTCTGGCGGGTTTTCGTCGTGCTGTTTCTGCTCGCCATGCTGTTCGGGCATCGGCAGCTCGATCCCGCCGAGCTGATCGCCGCAATGACGATCGCGATGTCGGTGGGCCTCGTCGCGCAGATCATTGCGATCGTACGGGCGCTGCCAGATTTGCGCGCGACAGCAGCGAGTTCCGAAGCATCGCGCTGGCGATCGAGCGCGCTGCATTTCTGGCTTGCGTCCATCCTTGAAGTCGCGAACCAGTATTTCGACGTCATTCTGGTCTACTGGATGCTGGATCCGGCGACCGCCGGCATCTACTTCGCGGCATCACGCCTCGCCAACATCTTTGCCATGCTCTCCGCCGCGCTGTACTCGTTCGGCGCGCGCCGGCTTCCTTCGCTCTACTTCAGCAAAAATCACCGGGAATTCGAGCGGACGCTGCAGCTCATGGCGGAAGTGACCGCGCTTTGCGTGGTCGCGGGCCTCGCCATGATCTGGATCGGCGGCCCCTATCTCCTCAACCTGTTCGGGCCTCATTTCACCCAGCAGCACTCGGTGCTGATCGTGCTCGCGATCGGAACAGCCATCCAGGCCGCGGGCGGCCCGTCGGCGGCGATCCTGCAATTGACCGGCCATGAACGCATCTACGTCCCCGTCGTCGCCGCAAATGTCGCATTGAGACTGGTCGGATTCCTCGTCCTGATCCCCTGGCTCGGCGTGCTTGGCGCGGCAATTGCGGCCACCGTGTCGCTGGCGCTCACGACCATCGCGCTCAATATCTTGTGCCGCCGGCGAACCGGAGTCGATCCTTCGGTTCTCGTGCTGTTGCGCTTCTCGGCGTTGCGACGCGGCCGCTATGCGGTTCGCGGCGCCGACTCCGCGGAATAGGCCTCAACCGTACATCGGCCTGGTCGATCCGCGACGGCGCGCGCAGGTCCCGTTGGTTAACGCGCTCGCTGCGCACCATCCGGGAATCGGCAGAATTCCCGCGAGAACGCGGCAATCGGCGGCTCGCGCATTAACTCCGTTTGTTGCTAGTCGGTGTCTGCCCGATGCCTGCATGATAGGTACGGGGTTAAGAAGGTGAAGATTTCGTTTCTTTAGCGGTCGGGATCCGTGCTCCACTACCAGCCGAACAAGGAATTGGGCGAAACGACCGCGACAGAACTCGCGCGGCTGAACGGCAGCGAACGAAAGCTGCACGTCCTTCTCGTACAGACCCAGGCCGAGAACGCGGGCGCGCAGGAGATCTCCAGGCTTCTCGGCGCCGGGCTCTCCGCGCGCGGCCATCGCGTCTCCAACCTGTTTTTCTTCCGCAAATCGGATTCGTTCGACGAGCCGCCCGAGACGTTCTATTGCGCATCGAGCCGGCCGGGCAATCCGGTTGCGCTGCTGCGGATGCTGTGGACGCTTGGCGGTCATATCAGAGCCACGCGGCCCGACGCCGTCCTGACCTTCCAGCATTTCGGCAACGTCATCGGCGCGGGCCTAACGCGCCTCGTCAGCCGCGCCCCTGTCGTCGCCAATCAGGTTTCATCCGCGCTGTCGATGAGCTGGCCGATCCGTACGGCCGACATCGTCATGGGCAGCGCTGGCTTCTTCGACCGCATCACGCTGAACTCGAAGGACATGGAGCGCGAGTATTCGCGCTACCCGCAGGCCTACCGGTCGCGCATGGTGCATGTCCCGCACGGCTTCGAGGACAAGGCCCTCATCCTGCCGAAGAGCGCCGCCCGACAGAAATTCAACCTGCCGCCGGACCGCGTCCTGCTCGGCTGCGCGGCGAGGCTGCATCCGCACAAGCGGCTCGATGCGGCGATACGCCTCCTGCCGGACGAGCCGTCGTGGCACCTTGCACTCGCCGGCCAGGGCGCCGACGAAGCGCGACTGCGGCAGCTCGCGGACGAGCTGAACGTCTCGAACCGATTGCATCTGCTCGGCGAAATCGCGCCACGTCAGATCGCGGATTTTCTCGCCTGTCTCGACATATTCGTGTTTCCGACGCAGGCCGAGACCTTCGGCCTCGCCGCCGTCGAGGCCGCCAACGCCGGCGTTCCCTCGGTCGTCACGGATCTCCCCGTGCTGCGCGAGGTGCTGTCCTTCGAAGGAAAGCCCACGGCCCTCTTTGTCGATGCTTCAGATCAAGCGAAGCTGTCGGCTGCCGTCTCCAGACTCCTGACCGACCAAGCACTGAGCGACGAACTGCAACAAAACGCCAAAGGCCTGAGGTTGCGCTATTCGGTCGATGCGATGGTTGAGGAATACGTTCAAATCCTCAACCAGCTCATCTGAGCCGATGCGCTGGAATAGGTTGGCTCGACATGATCATCGAGTTTCGCTGCGAACGTGACCATGCGCGGCGGTGGATGCACCGCCAGACGCTGTCGATCGACGGCCGGGACGTTCCGGTTCAAATCGCGTGGACGGCGACGGCGGAATCGCGGCCTGCAGGTCTCGACGCGCTGTTCGGACTGGAGCGCCTGGTGCTGCACAAAGGCAGGCACGGCGGCGCCGACCGACTGACGATCAATCCGGAATCGACGCACACCGGGACCGCCGACGTGATCGTCGATTTCACTGGTGCTCCGCGCGATCCGAACAGCCCTGCCCGGCTCTACCTCCGCCCGTTGTTCAATGGCACCGCAGGCGAGAACGCTGCGCTCGCCGCCATTCTCGCCGGCGACCTGCCGGTCATCGAGATCGTCAACGAGGTCGACGGTGCGGTGCTCGATCGCGGCCATCCCTCCGCAGAGATCGCAGCCGGTTTAAGCGGTGGGCTCGAAACGGTCATGGCGCGAACCCTGACCATGGTGGCGGCCATCCTCTCGGGACGGCCGCGTATCGTGCCGCAGCTGGCACGCACGGCCCGAGCCGGTAACGGCCGGCGGCCGGCGGACTATGTCGTGCGCGGCCTCGCTGTATCGATCGCCAAGGAGATCTACCGCCTCTGCTGCTATGCCCCGCATTGGCATGTCGGATGGCGTTTCAATGACGGCGCCGGCGTCTGGCACCATGGGGATCTCTCCGGGCCCAAATGGAACGTTCTGGGCGATCCCGGAAATCACTTCTACGCCGATCCCTTCCCGATCACATGGAAGGGACGAACATTCGTGTTCTTCGAGGACCTCGATCACCGGGTCGGAAAAGGCATCATCTCGGCGATCGAGTTCGGCGATACCGGACCGGTCGGAGAGGTCGTGCCTGTGCTCGAGGAGGCCTGGCACCTCTCCTATCCGTTCCTGATCGAGGACGACGGCGAGCTGTGGATGATCCCGGAGAGCTCGCTCAACGGCGAGGTCGCTCTCTACAAATGCGTCCGGTTTCCCGACAAATGGGAGCGGCATGCGACGCTGCTGTCAGGCCTTGAACTCGCCGATGCCACGATCACGCAGCACAACGGGCTCAACTATCTGTTCGGGGCCTGGCGCGACGGCGCCGGCGGCTATTCGGATTCGCTGGCGATCTACTATGCTGAGCACCTGCTCGGCCCCTGGTTGCCCCACGCCAGCAACCCGGTCCTGATCGATCGCGCAAGTACGCGACCCGCGGGGAATTTCGTCACCATCGATGGCAAATTGTGGCGGCCGGTGCAGGATTGCGCCGACGGATATGGCGCCGCGCTCGGCCTCGCGGAAGTGGTAGAACTGTCTCCGACGACGTTCAGGCAGGTCGTACGCCATTCCCTCAGACCCGGACCGGCATGGCCCGGCAGAAAGCTGCACACGCTGAACCGCTGCGGTCGGCTCGAGGTGATCGACGGATCGCGTGTTCAACCCAAGACCCGCGCTTTCGCAAGCAAATTTCCATCGGTCGTCTTGTCGCCGCGAACCAGTCCCCACACCGCCTGCTAGCGCGTGGCGCGACGGACGGCGTGGATCACAACGCCGCCCGTCATCTCGTGCTTCGACCGCTCCCGCGGGGGGCGGCGTTCTACTGAGAACGATCCGAGGTCCAGCCCTTGTACTCGGCGACGTTGTCGCGTGTCACGAGCTTCGAGGGCAGGAGCTCGACGGTCGAGGCCGGCTTCTGGCCATTGAGAATGCCAACGCCCACCTGCACCGCGCGCCGTGCCATGAAGAACGGGTCCTGCGAAGCGGACGCCTGGATCTGCGGTGCCGCCGGGTCCTTCAGCGCGGCCTCGATGTCGGGCGCGCCATCGACCGCGGTGATGACAATGCCGCTGCGGCTTTGCTGGCGCGCCGCGAGATCGGTGCCGATCGCCTGCGGATCGTTGATGGCGAAGATGGCGTCGATCTTGGAGAAGCGCGTCAGATAGCCCTGCGCGACGGTGAGACCGCCTTCACGCGAGCCTTTGCCGTCCTGGTCGCTGGACAACACCTTGATCCCGGGATTCTTCGAGAGAACGTTCTTGCAGCCGACGACGCGGTCGATCACGGCCGAGACCTGCGGCCCGTTCTCGATGATGACGTCGCCCTTGCCCCCTAGCTTGTCGACGATGTACTGGCACGAGATCTCGCCGGCCTGCACGTTGTTCGTGGTTATGGTGGCGTCGGCGCCTTCGGCCGCGGTGTCGACAGCGACGACCACGATGCCCGCCGCCTGCGCCTTCTTGATCGCCGGCCCGATCGCCTTGGGATCGCCGGGGTTCAACAGGATCAGGTCGACGCCGGCGGCAATGAAATTGTCGATCTGGGTGACCTGCTTGCCGAGGTCGTATTCGAAGCCGACCGTCGTGATCTTCACATTGGGGTTGGTCTTCCTGGCCTCGAACTCGGCGCCCTTCGACAGCGCGACGAAGAACGGATTGCCCATCGAACCCAGCGAGACGCCAATCGACTTGAGTTCCTTGGCGAAGGATGGCGCGGTGCTTAGGGCAAGCGCCATCGCGGCGCCGGCGAGCGTGATCGTCTTCAACATTGGCTTCCTCCCTGGTCTGTATTCTTATCCGGCACGGCAGACCAGTTGCCGCAGCGGAACCTCGCATCACACCTCGCGCACTCAGGTGCGCGCCGAACCCTCTCAGGTTCTGGCGGAGCCTTGCAGCCGGTAACGGTCCAGCGCCACGGCGCCGATGATCACCAGGCCTTTGATCACGTACTGCCAGATGTCCGAGACGCCGACGAGGATCAGGCCGTTCGACAGGACGGCGATGATCAGCGCGCCGACCAGCGTGCCCCAGATCGAGCCGATGCCGCCGACGAACGAGGTGCCGCCCAGGATCACGGCGGTGATCGCATCGAGCTCGTAGGACTGACCGAGCTGGAGACCGTTGGCCGCATAGAGCCGCGCCGCCTGCATGGCGCCGCCGAGCCCGGCGAAGAGTCCCGAGACGCCGTAGACGAAGATCAGCACGGCCCAGACCTTGATGCCGGCAAGCCGCGCCGCGCTTTCATTGCCGCCCACCGCATAGATGTGCACGCCGAGCACCGTCCGCCGCAGCACCAGCCACGAGACGAGGATGACGAGCAAGGCGATCACCGAGAGCCACGGGATCGACGCGACGCCGGGAACGAGCGTCAGCGAGCCGTTGCCGATGAAGGCATAGGGAATCGAAGGATTGAAGACGGTGGTGTCGGCCCCGAGCAGTCGCGCCAGGCCGCGTACGGCGGTGAGAGAGCCGAGCGTGACGATGAAAGGCGGCAGGCGCAGGAGTGCAATCAGCGCGCCGTTGATGACGCCGAAGCCGAGGCCCGTGAGCAGCGCGGCCGGCAGCCACAGCATCCCGAGCTCCGGCAGCTTGGAGAGCGTCAACCCGGCCATCGCGGACGCCGCCAGGATCGAGCCGACCGAGAGGTCGATGCCGCCCGTGAGGATGACGAAGGTCATCCCTGCGGCGAGCACGGTGTTCACCGCGGCCTGCTGCAACACGATGCCGAGATTTTGTCCGGTGAAGAAGCGGCCCTCCGACAGAAAATGGAAGCCGCCGCACAGGATCAACAACACCGGCAGCATGCCGGCGGCGCGGATCAGAAGCCGTATGCGCTGACGCTTCGTCTCCTGCGCGGCCGCGAGGCCCGTGGCGGCGGCGGTGTCCGTCTTTGGAGAGCCGTCATGCATCGAGTTGCTCCATCCCCGTGGCGAGCGCCATGATGTCTTCCTGGTTCAGGGGCGACGTCGCGCCACGCTCGATTTCACCGGCGATATGCCCCGCCCGCATGACGACGACGCGGTCGCAGATGCCGATGATCTCGGGCAGATCGGACGAGATGACGAGGATCGCGGTGCCGGATTTGGCAAGATTGTCGATGATCGAATAGATCTCGGACTTGGCGCCGACATCCACGCCGCGCGTCGGCTCATCGAGGATCAGGACCTTTGGCGTGGTGGCGAGCAGGCGCGACAGCAGCACCTTCTGCTGGTTGCCGCCGGACAATGCGCCGACGGTGACGTTGATGTCGGCGGCCCGAATGCCGAGCGCCGCGAACGCTCTGTTGGCGCGGTCGCGGGCCTTGTCGCGATCGAGGATGTAACCGATCCGGGCATCCCGGCCGAGCACCGCGAGGTTGATGTTGTCCAGGCATGACATGTCCAGGAACAGGCCGAGCGCCTTGCGGTCCTCGGTCAGATAGGCGACGCCGATGTCGAGCGCCTCACCCGGCGTGCGGATGTCGACCGGGTGTCCTTCCAGTTCGACACGGCCGGAGGTCCGGGGCGCCGCGCCGATGATGAGATGCGCAAGCTCGGTGCGACCCGCGCCGATCAGGCCGGCGAGGCCGACCACCTCGCCCGCATGCACGGTCAGCGAGCCCCCCTTGACGCGCCGGCCATCGGCCATGTCGATCGCTGCGAGCACGGGATGCCCCCGCCCCGCCTCCGGATCGTGATCCTTCTTGTAGAACGAGGAGACGTCCCGCCCGACCATCAGCCGAACGATGGTGTCGGCGCGGATGTCCTGCTTGTCGAGCGCCCCGACGAGCCGGCCGTCGCGCAGCACGGTGACGCGGTCGCCGAGCGCGTAGACCTCGTCCATGCGATGCGAGATGTAGATGATGGCAAGCCCCTCGGCGCGAAGCTGGCGGATCAGCGCGAACAGCCGCGCGCTTTCGCCGGCCGACAACGCCGTGGTCGGCTCATCCATGATCAGGATTTTTGATCTGACGTGCAGCGCACGCGCGATCTCGACCAGTTGCCGCTGGCCCATGGGAAGGTGTGCCACCAGCGTCGACGGCAGGAAGTCCGCGCCCAGCCGTTTCAGGATGGGGCCGACGCCCTCGCGCATGGCGCCGCGTGCCAGCAAGCCTGCTCGCGATAGCTCCCGGCCGAGATAGATATTCTCGGCAACACTGAGATTGGGAGCCAACGACAGCTCCTGGTAGATGATGGAGATGCCCGCCGCGCGGCCGCCGAGCGGACCTTCGATCCGTACCGGACTTCCTTCGATGCGGATCTCGCCGCCGGGATCGGGCCTGTAGGCGCCGGACAAGATCTTCATCAGCGTCGACTTTCCGGCGCCGTTCTCACCCATCAGGGCATGAATTTCGCCGGCATAGACGGTGAGATCGACGGAACGCAGCGCCTTGATGCCAAAGAAGGATTTTGAGACCCCACGCATCTCCAGGATCGGATCGTTCATCGTGCCTCCCGACGCACAATGCGTTTCCTACCCGCGTCTCAATGATTTTGTCAGCGCGGTTCACGCATTAAACAAAAGGCCGCGGCACAGAGCAATACCGAACACACGGGAATGCAACGTCAAGGCGATGCTAGTGGCGCGGCCGATACAGTTCGCGCCAGGCGGGAAGCCGCTCGGCATAAGCATCGACCAGTCCAGCGTCGGGTTCGAACGTCTCGATGCGTTGCGGCCGCATGCATACGGCGGCGATCGCCTCACCGGTGACAGCAAGCCGCCCCAATCTCGCCGCACCGAACGCCGCGCCGGTCTCGCCTCCGGCAAAGCGATGGATCGGAACATTCAGCACGTTTGCCAGCACCGAGAGCCAGAACCGGGACCGTGAACCACCGCCAATGGCGTCGGCTTCCGTCATCGCGATGCCGGCATCCGCGAGCGCATCGCGGCAATCGGCAAGCGCGAAGGCAACGCCCTCGAGCACCGCCTGCACGATCGTTCCGCGATCGGTGCCATGGCTCAAACCATCCAGCATGCCGCGCACGGCGGGATCGTCGTGCGGTGTCCGCTCACCCGCCAGATAAGGCAGGAAGCTCACGGCCGAAGGCGCCTGCGGGCGCAATCCAAGCGGCGCCAGCAACTCGGCCTCGGTGGCGCCGAACAGGCGCGCGATCCAGGCCAGGCAGGAAGCGGCCGAGAGGATCGCGCCGGCCTGAATCCACATGTCGGGAATGGCATGGCAGAACGTATGAACCGCGCGGTCCGGGTTGGCGGCGATTCTGCTGGTCGGCGCCAGTAAGGCGCCCGAGGTTCCCAGAGACACGAACGCGGTTCCCGGCCGGATCGCGCCGATGCCGACGGCGCCGGCCGGATTGTCGCCGGCACCGCCTGCGATCACCGGCTGTCCGGTCATGCCCCAGCGCCGCGCCAGCTCGCCGCGCAGCGTGGTCGCGGGCGCGCATCCCTCGACCAGACGCGGCATGTGATCGCGCGACAGGCCGGTCGCGGCCAGCGCTGCGTCCGACCAGTCCCGGCGCGCGGCGTCGAGCCACAGCGATCCCGATGCATCCGAGACGTCCTCGATGGCCTCGCCGCTCAGCACCAGACGCAGATAGGCCTTTGGCAGCAGCACGAGTTTCGTCGCCGCAAAGATTTCGGGCTCATGCGTCGCGATCCAGAGCAGCTTCGGCGCGGTGAATCCCGGCATCGCCTTGTTGCCCGATGTCGCGCGCAACGCGGGCCAGCGTCGTTCCAGGACTTGGCACTCGGCGGCGGAGCGTCCGTCGTTCCAGAGAATGCAGGGCCGCAACGGTCTCGCGCTCGCATCGAGCAGCGTGGCACCATGCATCTGCCCGGACAGTCCAATGCCTTCGACGGCCGCCAGCTCGCTGGCATGCGTCGCCTTCAAGGCATCGAGCGTGGCGAAGGTTGCATCGATCCACTGCGCGGGGTCCTGCTCGACGTGGCCAGGCTGCGGCGAGAAGGTCGTCAACGGCCGGCTCTCGCTCGCAATCACGCGCTGGGCGCCGTCGACGAGAACGGTCTTGACCGCCGAGGTGCCGAGATCGATGCCGAGATACATGGCTGCTACCCGCTCACTTCGTCGCGTCCATCCAGATTCCCGGCTCCGAATGCTCGCGGATATGGGAGACGAGGAAGTCGGAAAAAGCCCTGATCTTGGCAGGCAGCCCGGCGCGGTTCTGGTAGGCGATGTTCATGGTGAGCAGCGGCAGCTCCCAATCCACCAGCACCGGGACGAGACGGCCCGCCGCGATGTCGCTTTGAACGATGTAGAGCGGCTGGATGAGGATGCCGAGCCCTGCCAGCGCCGCGCCGCGAATGACCTGGCCGTCATTGCTGTCGAGCGTCGGCGTGATGCGGACGGTCTGCGCGCCATGGCTTTTGCGCAGGCGCAGCGAATAGGGATCGTTCGCGAGATTGTAGACCAGCATGTTGTGCCGCGCGAGATCGGCGGGCTGCTCCGGCGAGCCGGCGCTTGCGAGATAGGAGGGCGCAGCGGCAAGCACGCGCCGCATCTGGCCGATGCGGCGGACGATGATGTTCGAATCCGGCTCCTGCTCGCGCGTCCGGATCGCGACGTCGATACCGGCCTCGATGAAATCGGGATAGCGATTGGCGGTCGTGATCTGCATGTTGAGCTTCGGATAGCGCGCGCGGAAGGCCGGCAGCATCGGCGCCAGATAGATCACCGCGAAGGACAGCGAGCTCGTGACCCGCAGTGTGCCCTGCGGCGACAGCGCGCGATCGCTGACGATGTCCTCGGCCTCGGCCAGTTCGCTCAGCACCCGGCCGGAGCGCTCCAGCAGCTCCTGCCCCGCCTCCGTCAACCACAGCCTGCGTGTGTTGCGCTCGATCAGCCTGACCGCAAGGCGCTCTTCGAGCGCGCTGAGATGGCGGCTCGCCGCCGCATTCGACATGCGCAAGGCCTCGGCGGCCTTTGACAGGCTGCCGAGCTCGGCCGTCTTGGAGAACACCTCCAATTGCAGCAGGCGATCCATTTTTCCACTTTTAGAAAAAGAGACTTACAAATATTGACCTTTATTTCCACATCCCGCAAGTCAAAATGGCCAGAACACAAGCAAGATAGCAGGCGAGGAAACTTGGAAATGTCGGGCCCGATCAGGCACATCGTGATGTGGCGGCTACGCGGGGAGACGCCCGCGGAGCGCTCCGCGGCCCGGGTGAAGGTCAAGACCCTGTTCGAGGGCCTGCGGGGCCGGATCGACGGCCTCACCCATATCGAGGTCGGCGTCGACGTGAGCGATGTCGATTACGCCTGCGACGTGGTGCTGTTCTCCGAATTCACCGACCAGGCCGCGCTCGCCGCCTATGCCACCCACCCGGAACATCTGCGCGTCCGCGAGGCGCTGGGCGACTTGCGGATCGGACGCTTCCAGGTCGATTATCCCATCAAAGAGACCGGCGCATGATCGGTTCGTTCACCTTTGAAAACCTGCCCTGCCGCGTCGTGTTCGGCAGCGGAACGCTGGCTTCGGCCAAAGCCGAGATCGAGCGGCTCGGCGGCAAGCGCGCGCTGGTGCTGACGACGCAGCAGCAGGAGGCGCAAGGCAAGAGCCTCGGCGCAGCCCTCGGCCCGCTCTACGCCGGCATCTTTCCCGGCGCGACCATGCATACGCCGGTCGAGGTCACGGAGCGCGCGCTCGCGGCGATGAAAGCATGCGGGGCGGACTGCGTCGTCTCGCTCGGCGGCGGCTCGACCACCGGCCTTGGCAAGGCGCTGGCCTTGCGGACCGGCATCAACCAGCTCTGCATTCCCACCACCTATGCCGGCTCGGAGATGACGCCGATCGTCGGCCAGACCGAGAACGGCCTGAAGACCACGGTGCGCGACGCCGCCGTACTGCCGGAGACCGTGATCTACGATGTCGACCTCACCCTGACGCTGCCGGCGAGCTTGGCTGCAACATCCGGCATCAACGCGATCGCGCATGCGGTGGAAGCGCTCTATGCCCGTGACACCAATCCCGTGACATCGCTGATGGCGGAAGAAGGCATCCGCGCGCTGGCGCGCGCCCTGCCCGTGATTGCCGCCAAAAGCGATGACCGCGAGGCTCGCACCGAAGCACTCTACGGCGCCTGGCTGTGCGGCGTCTGCCTCGGCACCGTCGGCATGGCGCTGCATCACAAGCTCTGCCACACGCTCGGCGGCACCTTCGACCTGCCGCATGCTGAGACCCACACCATCGTGCTGCCGCATGCGCTCGCCTACAACGCGCCGGCGGTGCCCGATGCGATGGCGCAGATATCGCGCGCAATCGGCGCGACCGATGCGTCCCAGGGACTCTACGACCTCGCGAAGCGGCTGGGCGCGAAGCTGGCATTGCGCGATATCGGCATGCCCGAGATCGGCATCGACAAGGCGGCTGATCTCGCCGTCACCAACGCCTACTGGAATCCGCGTCCGCTCGAGCGCAATGCCATCCGCGCGCTGATTGCCCGCGCCTGGGCCGGCGAGCCGCCTGTTACCATCAAAGCGGCGGCCTGAAGCGATGCGGCGCACGCTGATCAAATCTGCTGTCATCATCAGCATGGATGAGGCGATTGGCGACCTCAACACCGGCGACGTGCTGGTCGAGGGCGGCCGCATCGTCGACGTGCGCCCATCGATCGACCTCGGCAGCGGCGCTTCCGAAACCGAGATCGTGGACGGAAACGGCCGGATCGTCATCCCCGGCCTGATCAACGCGCATATGCACACCTGGCAAACTGCGTTGCGCGGCTATGCCGCCAACTGGACGCTGCTGGAATATTTCCGTCGCATGCATGCCGGGCTCGCGACCGTGTTCCGGCCCGACGACATCTACATCGCGACCCTCGCCGGTGCGTTGAACCAGATCAATTGCGGCACCACCACACTGGTCGACTGGTGCCACAACAATCCGACGCCTGACCATACCGACGCTGCCGTGCGCGGCCTGATCGAGAGCGGCATCCGCGCCGCCTTCTTCCACGGCTCGCCCAAGCCAGAGCCGAAGCCCGGCGAGCCGCATTTCTCGGAGATTCCGCATCCGCGCCGCGAGGTCGAGCGGCTGCTGGCCGGCCCCCTCGCCGACCGCGATGGCCTCGTCACGCTCGGGCTTGCTATTCTCGGACCGCACTATTCGACGCTCGACGTCGCGATGCACGACTTCCGCCTGGCGCGCGAGCTCAAGCTGATCGCATCGATGCATCAGGGCGGTGGTCCGGCCAAGACGCCGGGCGGCTGGGAGAAGTTGATCGAAGCCGGCCTCGTCGGCGCCGGCATCAACATCGTTCATGGCAACGATCTGCCCGACGATCTCCTCGACAAGATGGTCGGCCTCGGCGTGTCCTTCTCGGTGACCCCGGAGAACGAGATGATCCAGGGCCACGGTTTCCCGATCACCGGGCGGCTGCTCAAGCGCGGCGTGCGACCGACGATCGGGATCGACCTGGAATCCGTGCTGGCCGGCGATCTCTTCTCCGTCGCGCGCGTCGCGCTGTCGATGCAGCGGGCGCTCGACAATGCGGAGTCGCGTCAAGTGAGCGGCACCATTCCGGCGACGACCACGATTCCCGTCCGCGAGGCGCTGCGCTGGATCACGACCGAAGGCGCCCGCATGCTCGGCCGCGAGGGCCAGATCGGCTCGCTGACGCCGGGCAAGCTCGCTGATCTCGTCGTCATCGACGCATCCGATCTCAACCTTGTCCCGGTGCACGATCCCGTCGCGACCGTCGTGATGCAGACGAGCCTTGCCAATGTCGAGGCCGTGATGATCGGCGGCGCCTGGAAGAAGCGGGACGGCCGGCTGCTGGTCGAGGGGCTGGAGACGAAGAAGGACCTGCTGGCCCAATCCGGCCGGCGGCTGGTGCAGGACATCGAACGACAGGGACGCGCCGCCTGAAGGCGCCAATGGATGAGATCAATGACCGACGCTTCAAGGAATGTCGCTTTCATCGGGATCGGCAAGATGGGCCTGCCGATGTCGGCGCTCGTCGCCAAGGCCGGCTACGCCGTGACCGCATTCGATCAGAGCGCCGCCCGGATCAACGAGGCGCGTGCGCAAGGCATTTCGATTGCCGCTTCGCCGGCCGAGGCCGTGAGCGGCAAGGCCGCGATCATCACGTCCCTGCCCGATGACTCCGCCTTGCGCGGCGCGTTGCTCGGCCCCGCCGGCCTGATCGCCGCAATGGCGGCTGGATCGGTTCTGATCGAGACCAGCACCGTCAGCGTCGAGGCTTCCACCGAAGTTGCGGCCGCTGCTCAAGCCCGCGGCATTGCCTATCTGCGTTCGCCGGTCTCCGGCAATGCCAGCATCGTTCACACGGGTGCGCTGACCTGCTTCGTCTCCGGGCCGAAGGACGCCTTCGACAACGCCAGGCCGCTATTCGCCGCGTTCACCCGCGCCCAGACCTATCTCGGGCCGGCCGAGGAAGCGCGCTACGCAAAGCTTTCGGTCAATCTGATGATCGCGGTGTCGGCCGCGATGATGGCCGAGAGCCTGGCACTGGCGCGCAAGGGCGGCATCGCCTGGCAGGACATTTTGAAGGTGCTCGACGATAGCGCGGTCGCCTCGCCGATGGTGAAGTACAAGACCGCGCCGCTGCGGACACGCGATTTCGAGTCCACCTTCTCGTGCAAGCAGATGGCCAAGGATCTCGATCTCATCCTCGGCGCCGGCCATGCCGTCGGCGTGCCGCTGCAGCTCGCGGCACAGGTGCGCGAGACCTATGGCTCGCTGGTCGCGCAGGGCGACGGCGACACCGACTTCATCGCGACCGTCAAGCACCTGGAACGTCTGTCCGGGCTTGGCGAGCCCAAACTCTGATCGCGGAGACACCGATGCGCAATTTCAACGAGACTACGATCACCGACGCGGTGCTGGAGCGGATCAAGGACGCAACCGATCCACGCATCAAAGAGGTCAGCGAGGCGCTGGTGCGCCACCTTCATGCCTTCGTCCGCGAGATCCGTCCGACCCAGAAGGAATGGGAATACGGCATCGATTTCCTGACCCGCACAGGGCACATGTGCGACGACAAGCGCCAGGAGTTCATCCTGCTGTCCGACACGCTCGGCGTCTCCATGCTGGTCGACGCGATCAACCATCCCGTGCCGGAAGGGGCGACCGAGACGACGGTGCTCGGCCCGTTCTTCGTCCAGGCCGCGCCGGAGAAGGACAGCGGCGCCGATATCTCCGGCCCGATGGAAGGCGATCCGATGCTGGTCACCGGCTCGGTCTCGACCGTCGACGGACAACCGCTTACCGGGGCCATCGTCGACGTCTGGCATTCCGACGACGACGGCTACTACGACGTGCAGCAGCTCGACGACATCGGCGATCTCGCGATGCGCGCGCGCTTCCACACCGACGCCAATGGCCGTTTCCATTTCTGGTCGATCAAGCCGGCCGCCTATCCGATCCCGCATGACGGCCCCGTCGGCGAGATGCTGGAGGCACAGGGCCGCCATCCCTGGCGTCCGGCGCATGTGCATTTCATGATCTCGGCGCCCGGTTTCGAGCAGCTGGTGACCCATGTGTTCGTCGCCGGTGACAAATATCTCGACAGCGACGTGGTGTTCGGCGTCAAGGACAGCCTGATCCGCGAATTCACTGGTCGTCCTGCGGGCCGTGCGCCGGATGGTCGCATGGTGGAGCGCGACTATTTCCACCTCAATTACGATTTCGGCCTGAAGCAGGTCGCGAGCAACGCGAGAGCCGCCTAAGCTTGAACGACGACGGACCAACAAGAGTCCGGCAACAGGGAGCAGACGAGGAGCAAGGATGGGACCGCGGGTCAGCACGAGCATATTGGCCGATCGCCTCGCCGGCATGATCGGCCCGCGCGCGAGCGTCGCGCGCGGCGTGCTCGATCAGCACGGGCAGAGCGAATCGCATTATCGCAATTTGCCGCCGGACATCGTCGTCTTCCCCGAAACCACGCAGGAGGTCGCGGAGATCGTGAAGCTCTGCGCCAGCGCGGGCATGCCGATCGTTCCGTTCGGCGCCGGCACCTCGCTCGAGGGCAATGCGGCCGCGGTCGCCGGCGGCGTCTGCTTCGACTTCGCGCGCATGAACAAGGTGCTGACGGTGCATGACAGCGACATGGACGTCGTCGTGCAGCCCGGCATCACCCGAAAGCAGCTCAATGCGGAGCTGCGCGGCACCGGACTTTTCTTTCCGATCGACCCCGGCGCCGACGCCTCGATCGGCGGCATGACCTCCACGCGTGCGTCCGGCACCATGGCAGTGCGCTACGGCACCATGAAGGACAATGTCATGGCGCTGGAGGTCGTGCTGGCCGACGGGCGCGTGATCCGGACCGCGAAGCGCGCGCGCAAATCGGCCGCCGGTTACGATCTGACGCGGATGTTCGTCGGCGCGGAGGGTACGCTCGGCGTCATCACCGAAGTCACCTTGAAAGTGCACCCGGTTCCGCAGGCGATCTCGGCCGCTGTCTGCAGCTTCGACACCCTGCACGATGCCGTGGACACCGCGATCTCCGTGATCCAGTCCGCGATCCCCGTGGCACGCATCGAGCTGCTCGACGACGTCATGATGCGCGGCATCAACGCCTACGCGAAGCTCGGCTATCGCGAAGCCCCCACCCTGTTCTTCGAATTCCACGGCTCGGAGACCTCCGTTGCCGAGCAGGCCGAAGCAGCGCAGGCGATCGCGGCCGACCATGGCGGCCATGGTTTTACCTGGGCGAAAGCACAGGAAGACCGCAGCCGGCTGTGGCACGCCCGCGACAACACGCTTTATGCGGGCCTGGGCCTGCGGCCCGGCGCACGCGCCGTGATCACCGATGTCTGCGTGCCGATCTCTCGGCTGGCCGAATGCCTGACCGAGACCAGGCGTGACGCTGACGAGCACGGTTTTACCGCCCCGATCGTCGGCCATGTCGGCGACGGCAATTTCCACATGCTGATCCTGATCGACCCGGCCAAGCCGGATGAGGCCGAAGGCGCCAAGGCGCTGCAGGCCCGCATGGTCGCCCGCGCCATCGCCATGGACGGCACCTGCACCGGCGAGCACGGCATCGGGCTCGGCAAGATCGACTATCTCGCTGACGAGCTCGGCGAGGCCGTCGATGTGATGAAGTCGATCAAGACCGCGCTCGATCCTGATGGACTGATGAATCCCGGAAAGATCTTTGCGAGCGGAGTGCACGCATGAGCAGCGCCGCATTGGCCATCGAGCCCGCCTCACCCACGCCGCTGCTGGAGCTGCGCGGCATCAGCAAGGAGTTTCCCGGCGTCAAGGCGCTGGATGACGTGTCATTCGCGGTCTTCCCCGGCGAAGTCCATATGCTGTTGGGGGAGAACGGCGCCGGCAAGTCGAGCCTGATGAAGGTGCTGTGCGGCGCCTACCGCGCCGATGCCGGCGAGTTCTATTACAAGGGCGACAAGGTCGCGATCGCTTCGACCGCGGATGCGCAGAAGCTCGGCATCGCCGTGATCTTCCAGGAATTCTCGCTGGTCCCCCATCTCGATATCGCCCAGAACATCTTCCTCGGCCGCGAGCCGAAGGGCCGTATTCCCGGCACCATCGACCGCCGTAAGATCCTGGCCGACGCGAGGCGCGTGCTCGGCACGATCGGATTCGACATCGATCCGTCCACCACCGTCGACAAGTTGGGGGTGGCGCAGCAGCAGATGGTCGAGATCGCGAAGGCGATCAGCCAGAACGCGCGCATCCTGGTCATGGACGAGCCGACGGCGGCGCTGTCCGACCGAGAGACCGAACTTCTGTTCGCCCTGATCGCGCGGCTGAAGGCCGACGGCGTGTCCATCGTCTATATCTCGCACCGCATGGCCGAGGTGTTCGCGCTCGGCGACCGCATCACGGTGATGCGCGACGGTCGCCGCATCGACGGCGTTCGTCCTGCCGACGTCACGCCGGACCAGCTCGTCCGCATGATGGTCGGCCGCAACGTCGACATGACCTATCCGCGCAATTTTGCCGACAAGCCCGGTGAGCTGCTGCTCGAGGTCAAGGCCTTGAGCTCGTCGACCGGCATCTCCGATATCAACATCGAGGTGCGCCGGGGCGAGATCGTCGGCCTGTGCGGCCTGGTCGGTTCCGGTCGCAGCGAGGTCGCCCGCGCCATCTTCGGCGCCGATGCCGTGACATCAGGCGAGATCATTTTCGACGGCAAGGCCATCTCCGGCGAGCCTGACCTTGCCGCCCGCCGCGGCATCGCGCTGATCCCGGAGAGCCGCAAGAGCGAGGGCCTCGCCTTGCTGCGGTCGGTGAGCGACAATCTGGTGGTGTCGGCGCTGCGAAAGCTGTTCCCGAGCGGCCTGTTCGACCAGCGCAGCGCGCAGCGCACGTCCGACAGCCTGATCCGGCAGTTGCGCATCGCAACCCCGAGCGCGCGCCAGACCGTCGGCCTGCTCTCGGGCGGCAACCAGCAGAAGGTCGTGATCGGCAAGTGGCTGGCGGCCGGCTCGAAGCTCTTCATCTTCGACGAGCCGACGCGCGGCATCGACATCGGCGCCAAGTCCGAGATCTTTGCGCTGATCGACCGGCTGGTCGCCGAAGGCGCGGCGGCCTTGATGATCTCGTCCGAGCAGGTCGAGATCTGCCATGTCTGCGACCGCGCCTATGTGATGCGCGAGGGCCGCATCGCCGGACACCTGACACGCAATGAACTGACCGAGGAGAACATCGTGCGACTGGGGATGCATCATGCGTGAAGCCGCAGTCGTCGCGCAACCCAATCCGCTGCAGCGCATTCCCGGCGTTGCCATTGTGCTGGTGCTGCTGATCGCGCTGTTCAGCGCGATCGCGCCCGGCTTCCTGTCGGTCGCCAACCTCTCCAACGTGCTGGTGCAGTCGACCATCCTGACCATGCTGGCGCTGCCGATGACCTTGATCATCATGACCGAGGGGCTGGATTTGTCGATGGGCGCGGTGCTGACGCTGACCTCGCTCTGCGTCGCCATCGTGTCGCTTGCGACCAAGTCGATGCTGCTGGGCCTCGGCGCCGGGCTTCTCGTCGGCGCGGCCTTCGGCTTCGCCAACGGCTGGCTGGTCGCCATCGTCGGCATTCCGCCCTTCGTGGCGACGTTGGGCACGCTCGGCATGGCGCAGGGCCTGTCGCTGATCGTCAGCGACGGCCAGAGCGTGGTCGGCATCCCCCACAGCGTGCGCGACATCTATTCGGCGACGCTTCTCGGCGTGCCCGTGCCCATCGTGATGGCGCTGGTGACCTATGCGGCCTTCCACGGACTGCTCTACCACACCCGCTTCGGCACCTACATCTTCGCGCTCGGCGGTAACCGCGAAGCGCTGCGCTATGCCGGCCGCTCGCCAAACAAGCTGCTGATCGCGGTCTATGCGATCGGCGGCGCCATGGCCGGCATCGCGGGCCTGCTGATGACCGCGCGCATGAATTCCGGCCATCCCACCGCCGGCCTCGGCCTCGAGTTCGACGCCATCGCCGCGGTCGCGGTCGGCGGCACCTCGTTCGAGCGCGGCAATGGCTGGCTGCTTGGCACGTTGCTCGGCGTGATCGCGGTCGGCGTGCTTCGCAATGGGCTCAACCTGATCTCGATGCCATCTTCGGTGCAGGTCGCAAGCGTCGGCGTCCTTGTCATCGTCGCTCTGTTCCTCGACGGCCTCAGGAGCCGCGCATGACCGACATCTCCAAAGAGGCCCTCTCGCCGCCCCGTTCGTTCCTGTCGCAGGACGCGATCCAGGTGTTCTACCGCCTGCTCGCGGCGCTGCTGATCTGCGCGGTGCTGGCCGTCCTCAGCGATTCCTTCCTGAGCCTCGGCAATATCCTCAACGTGCTGAGACAGGCGAGCCTGACCTTCTTCATCGCGTCGGGACTGACGCTGGTCGTGCTCACCGCCGGCCTCGATCTCTCCGTCGGCGCCAATGTCGCGCTGTCCGCCTGCATCGCAGGCACCGTGATCCACAAGACCGGCTCGCCGGCGCTCGGCATCCTCACCGGGCTCGCCTGCGGCGGCATCGTCGGGCTGCTCAACGGCATCATGGTCACCGCGCTGCGCATCCCCTCCTTCATCGCCACCTATGGCATGCTCTGGGTGCTGAACGGCCTCACCTACTGGTACATGGCGGGCGAAACCCTGCACGGCTTCCCGGCCGGCTTCCGCCAGATCGGCAGCGGCTATCTGTTCGGCCTGCCCATCCCGGTCTATCTGCTGCTGGTGTTCCTCGGCATCGGGACGCTTTTCGCGCAACGCACGATCTGGGGTCAGGAGATCTATGCGATCGGCGCCAATCCGGTCGCCGCCCGGCTCTCCGGCATCCCGGTCGCACGGCGATTGCTGCTGGTCTACGCGGTATCAGGCACCATGGCGGGACTCGCCTCGATCATCTTCCTGTCGCGCCTCAATTCGGCCGAAGCCGACATCGGCGAAAGCCTGACCTTGCCCGCGATCGCAGCCGTGCTGATCGGCGGCACCTCACTGTTCGGTGGTGTCGGCACCGTGTTCGGCACCTTCATCGGCGCGCTGATCCTGACGCTGGTGCTGAACGGCATGAACCTGTTGTCGGTCAGCGCCAACTGGCAGCCGCTGGTCACCGGCATCATCGTCATTCTCGCGGTCTGGCTCGACATGAAGACCCGCCGCCGCGCGCAATGAACTCTTAGAAATCCAACAAGCAAAATGAGGGATGGAGGCTACATGAAACAGACACTGGGTTATATGGCGCTGCCGCTGCTGCTGGCGGCCGCGTTCAATACGCAAGCGCGCGCCGACGGCGAGACCATCGCCGTGTTCACCAAGAACCAGACCAATCCGTTCTTCCAGACGGTGCGGGTCGGTGCCGACAACATGGCGAAAGCGCTGAACGCGAAGACGCTGCAATACATTCCCACCAAGCCGGATTCGATCCCCGAGCAGCTCAGCCAGATCGAGGACGTCGTGGTGAAGAAGCCGAGCGCGATCGTGTTCACGCCGGTCGACTACAAGGCGATGGTGCCGGGCGTCGAGAAGATCAACGAAGCCAAAATCCCCGTCGTCAACATCACCGACCGCTCCGCCGGCGGCAAGTTCCTCTCCTTCGTCGGCGCCGACGATTACAGCCTTGGCCTCGAAACCGCGCGCTTCCTGCTCAAGACTTTGGGCGGCAAGGGCAACATCGTCATCATCGAGGGCGTCAAAGGCTCGCTGACCAATGTCGACCGCGTCCGCGGCTTCAACGACGCGCTGAAGGAGAATTCGGGCGCCAAGCTGCTGGCTTCGCAGCCCGGCAACTACCAACGGCTGCAGGCGCTCCAGGTCATGGAAAACCTGATGCAGTCGAACGCGCAGATCGACGGCGTGCTCGCCGCCAACGACGCCATGGCGGTCGGCGCGATCGAGGCGCTCGACGGTGCCAACCGCAAGGCCCAGGTGATCGGCATCAACGGCACCAAGGAGGCGATCGACGCGATCAAGTCCGGCAAGCTGCTTGCGAGCGGCGACTACAACGGATTTGCGCAAGGGTGCCTAGGCACCATGATGGCGATCCGTAGCTTGCGTAACCAGCCCGTCATCGCCGAGATCGTGTTGAAGCCGACCGTCATTACCAAGGACAATTACCAGCCGTTCGACGTGCCGCTGGAGCAACGGACCTGCCCGACCTTCGAGGACGCCGGCAAGCTCGGCGCCAAGTAGCCCAAACGGTCATCACAAGCACGGACGGCCGCCTCCGCGGCCGTCCCAAGAATCGTCCCAAAAACACCGACACGTCAACGGAGACATCATGCTGTTCGCCATTCACGCCCTCGACCGCGCCGGCGCGCTGCCGACCCGGCTCGCCAATTACGACGCCCACAAGGCCTTCCTGAGCGACACATCGCGCTTCGGCGTCAAGATCGTGATGTCGGGGCCGCTCGTCTCCGACGACGGCGCGAACATGATCGGCAGCCTGTTCCTGATCGAGGCGCCCGGCCGCGCCGAGGTCGAAGCCTTCAACCACGCCGATCCCTTCGCCGCAGCCGGCATCTGGGAGAAAGTCACCATCACGGGCTTCCTGCGCCGCCAAGGCTGAGGGGCCTACGGCGCCTCGTCGAGGTGACAGGCCACCCATTGCTCGGGGCCGGTCGAACGCAGCGTCGGCTCCTCCGTCCGGCAGCGATCGAAGACGTATGGGCAACGGGTGTGGAAGCGGCACCCGCTCGGCGGGTTGATGGGGCTCGGCACGTCCCCCTTGAGGATGATGGGATTGCGCTGGGCGCCGGGCTCGGGCAGCGGTACTGCGGAGAGCAACGCCTTGGTATAGGGATGCCTTGGCGCGGCAAAGATCTCGCGGCGTGGCGCGACCTCGACGATCTTGCCGAGATACATCACCGCGACGCGGTGGGTCATGTGCTCGACAATCGCGAGGTCATGGCTGATGAACAGCAGCGCGAGACCGAACTCGCGCTGCAGGTCCTGCAAGAGATTGACGATCTGCGCCTTGACCGAGACGTCGAGCGCCGAGACCGCCTCGTCGCAGACGATCAGCTCGGGTTCGGCTGCGAGCGCCCGCGCGATGCCGATGCGCTGACGCTGGCCGCCGGAGAATTCGTGCGGCCGGCGGTTGAGCGCCTCGCGCGGCAGCCGCACGGTGTCCATCAGCGCCGTCACGCGGGTTTCGAGATCGGCTGCCGACTTGGCGAGGCCGAAATTGCGGACCGGCTCGGCCAGGATGTCGCGCACGCGCATGCGCGGATTGAGGCTCGAGAACGGATCCTGGAACACCACCTGCACGCGGCGGCGCATCTGGCGCATCGTGCTCGGATGCGCGTCGTCGATGCGCTGGCCGTCGAGGATCACCTGGCCCGCGGTGATGTCGAACAGCCGCAGGATGGCGCGGCCGACCGTCGACTTGCCGCAACCGGACTCGCCGACCAGCGACAGCGTCTCGCCCTTCGCGATTTCGAACGAGACACCGTCGACGGCATAGACATATTCGGACTTGCGGCCGAACAGGCCCTTCTTGACCGGAAAGTGCTTCTTGAGGTCGTTGACCTGGAGCAGCGGAGGGCTCATGCCGCGATGGCCCCCTTGGTAGCGTAGTGGCAGGCGGCGACGTGGCGAGGCGCCTTCTCTTCAAGCCCAGGCGCATATTGGCGGCAGAGATCGGTCGCGAGCGCGCAGCGGCCGGCGAAGACGCAGCCGATGATCGGCTTGCGCAGATCAGGCACCTGCCCCGGGATTTCGGCCAGCCGCCGCGCGGTGCCTGTTAGTGACGAGCCGAGCCGCGGCACGGCGCCGAGCAGGCCCTGCGTATAGGGATGACGGGGTGAGCGGAACAGCTCGGCCACCGGCGCCTCCTCGACCTTGCGGCCGGCATACATCACCATCACGCGCTCGGCGATCTCGGCGACGACACCGAGGTCGTGGGTGATCAGGATGATCGCCGCACCGACCCGGCGCTTGAGATCGAGCATCAGCTTCAGGATCTGCGCCTGGATGGTCACGTCGAGCGCCGTGGTCGGCTCGTCCGCGATCAGGAGTTTTGGATTGCAGGCCAGCGCTATCGCGATCATCACGCGCTGGCGCATGCCGCCGGAAAGCTGATGCGGAAATTCGCGCACGCGCCGCTTCGGCTCGGGAATGCCGACCAGCGTCAGCATCTCGATCGCATGCGCCTCGGCCGCCTGCTTGTCGAGGCCCTGATGGATCATCAACGTCTCGCGGATCTGGCGGCCGACCGTCAGAACCGGGTTGAGGCTCGTCATCGGCTCCTGAAAGATCATCGAGATGTCGTTGCCGCGGATCGCGCGCATCTCGCGATCGGACAGTTGCAGCAGGTCCCTGCCCGCAAAGCGAACGGCGCCTGCGATCCTGCCCGGCGGCTCCGGAATCAGCCGCATCAGCGACATCGAGGTCACCGACTTGCCGCAGCCGGATTCGCCGACGATGGCGAGCGTCTCGCCCTCGTTGACATGAAAGGACACGCCGTCGACCGCGCGGTTGATGCCGCCGGGCGTGCGAAAGTGGGTCTGGAGGTTCTCGACTTCGAGCAAAGCCATCGCGATCAGCCTCTCGACATCAGAGGGTCTTGGCCATGCGCGGATCGAGCGCATCGCGAAGGCCGTCGCCGAGCAGGTTCACGGCAAGCACGGTGACGGAGAGAAACGCCGCCGGGAAGAACACGATGTAGGGCTTGACCTGCCAGAGCGCGCGCCCCTCGGCCATGATGTTGCCCCAGGACGGAATGGTCGGCGGCGTGCCCGCCCCGATGAAGGACAGGATCGCCTCGGTGATCATGGCGCTGGCGCAGATGTAAGTCGCCTGGACCAGCATCGGCGCCAGCGTGTTGGGCAGGATGTGGCGCAGGATGATCATCGGCGTGCGCGTGCCGCAGGCGACGGCGGCGTCCACATAGGGCTGCTCGCGCAGCGACAGCACCACACTACGGACAAGACGGGAAACCCGCGGGATCTCGGCGATGGTGATGGCAACGATGACGTTGCCGACGCTGCCGCGCGTCAGCGCCATCAGCGCGATCGCAAGCAGGATCGGCGGGATCGACATCAGGCCGTCCATGAACCGCATCAAGATGCCATCCGCCCAGCGGATGAAGCCGGAGACGATGCCGATGGCGAGGCCCGCCGCGGATGCGAGGATCGCAACAGACAGGCCGACCGTGAGCGAGACCCGCGCGCCAAAGAGCACGCGCGAATAGATATCGCGGCCGAGCACGTCTGTGCCGAACCAGAAAGCGGCCGACGGCGCGCGCGTGCGCTTGGCGGGCGCAAGCGCTGTCGGATCGACCGTCCCGAGATAGGGCGCGAAGATCGCGATCAGAACCAGCATCAGCAACAGCGCACCGCCGATCGCGACGGTGGGATGGCTGCGCAAGAGGCCGATGAAGCCGCGCCGGATCGTGACCGGCCGCAGGATTTCAGGCAGTTGCGGCGCGAGAACGAAGCCGGCCGGCAGCGATTGCGGAGTGACGGTCGTGTCGGTCAATAGCGGATCCTCGGGTCAACGAGCGTATAGACGACGTCGATCATCAGATTGACGAGGACGTAGACGAAACTGAAGAGAAGCACGATGCCCTGGATGACGGGATAGTCGCGGCGCAGGATCGCGTCGATCGTGAGCCGGCCGAGGCCGGGAATCGCGAACACGCTTTCCGTGACGACCGCCCCGCCGATCAGGAGCGCGATGCCGATCCCGATCACGGTCACGATCGGGACCGCGGCATTCTTCAGCGCGTGAACGAAGAGGATGCCGCCCTGCCCGAGGCCCTTGGCGCGCGCGGTGCGGATATAGTCCTGCTGCAAGACTTCGAGCATCGTGGCACGCGTGATGCGCGCGATCAGCGCGATGTAGACGCAGCCCAGCGCGATCGACGGCAGGATCAGGTTTTGCAGCCACGGCCAGAAGCCCTCCGTGAGCGGCGTGTAGCCCTGCACGGGAAGCCATTCGAGCTCCAGCGCGAAGATGTAGGCAAGGACATAGCCGACGACGAACACGGGCAGCGAGAAGCCGAACACGGCGAACGCCATGATGGCGCGGTCGATCAGGCTCCCGGCCTTCCACGCCGCCACCACGCCGAGCGGCACGGCGACCACGATGGTGAGCAGCAACGTGACGGTCATCAGCGACAGCGTCGGTCCGAGACGCTGTCCGATCATCGCGGAGACCGGAAGGTTGGTGAAGATCGAGGTGCCGAGATCGCCGTGCAGGATGCGCCAGACCCAGCTTCCGAACTGGATCAGGAAGGGCCGGTCGAGGCCGAGGCCCTGGCGAATGCGCTCCACATCCTCCGGGCTCGCCTGATCGCCCGCGATCACCACGGCGGGGTCACCCGGCGCGATGTAGAGCAGGCTGAACACGAACAGCGCGACGATTGCCATCACCGGCAAGGTCGAGACGATGCGACGGAGGATGTAAGAGAGCATCGGGCTTCAGCGTACCATCATGCGGATTTCGACACGTCCCAGAAGAACGGCAGCGGCCCCTTGGTGATGCCGGAGACGTTCTTGCGCCAGGCCGTGTAGGTCAGGAAGAAGCCGGTCGGCGCGTAGACAACATCCTCGAGTGCCGCCTTGTTGACCTGCCCGATCGCGGCCTTCTCTTCCTCGAGATTCTTGGCGTCGAACCAGGACGTGATCTCCTTCTCGGTGTTCGGGCTGTTGGGCCAGCCGAACCAGGCCTTGTCGCCATTGGCGCGGATGGCGGTGTAGGCGGCCGGATTGATGCAATCGGCGCCGGCGTGCCAGCTGTGGAACATGTTCCAGCCGCCCTGCCCCGGCGGTGTCTTCATCGCGCGGCGCGCGCCCACCGTGCCCCAATCGGTCGCGACGAAATCGACATTCATGCCGAGCTTCTTGAGCAGATCCGCGGTGACGTCGCCCTGCGCCTTCGTGATCGACTGGTCTTGCGCGACCACGCAGGTGACCGGCTGGCCGGAATAGCCGCTCTCGGCGAGCAGCTTCTTGGCCGCATCGAAATCGCGCTTTCCTTTCAGGATCTCGCCGCCCAACTCGGTGTAGAGCGGTGTGTCCGGCGTAAAAAAGCCGGGCAGCGGCTTCCACAACGTATCGTCGTCGCCGACCAGCGCACGCATATAGTCTTCCTGGCTCAACGCCATCAGCACCGCGCGCCGTGCCTTCACATTGTTGAAGGGTGGGTGCAGATGGTTCATGCGGAAGGAGCCGATATTGCCGAGGGGATCGCCGATATCGACGTTGATGTTCTTGTTCTTCTTCAGCACGGGCACGAGATCGGAGATCGGGTTCTCCCACCAGTCGACCTCACCGTTCTGCAAGGCGGCGGCAGCGGTGGCCGGATCCGGCATCACCAGCCACTCGACGCGATCGACCAGGATGTTCTTGCCGCCGGCAAGCCACGACGCCTTCTCCTGTCGCGGCACGTAATCGGTGAACTTCTCGAACACCGACTTGGCGCCGGGCACCCATTCGCTCTTGGCGAACTTCATCGGGCCCGAGCCGACATATTCGGTGATCTGCTTGAACGGATCGGTCTTCGCGATGCGCTCGGGCATGATGAAGGAGCACGGCGCGTTGTTCTTGGCCAGCGCGTACAGCATTTTCGGGAAAGGCTGCTTCAGGACCCATCTGAAGGTGCGGTCGTCGACCGCCGTCAATTCCTGCTGGATCGCGAGGATCATCAGGCCCATTGGATCGCGCGCAGCCCAGCGCGACAGGCTCGCGACGACGTCCTTGCTCAGCACCGGCTCGCCGTCATGGAACTTGAGACCCGGGCGCAGCTTGAAGGTCCAGGTCTTGCCGTCGTCGGTGGTCTCCTCGGACTCGACCATTTGACGCTGCGGCTGGAGCTTGGCATCGACGCCGTAGAGTGTGTCCCAGACTAGCGCCGCCGCGTTGCGCACGACATATTGCGTGCCCCAGATCGGATCGAAATTGGCGAGGTTGGCTTGCGGCACGAAGCGCAGGGTGCGCGCAGAGGCGCCTTGTGCGATCGCCGGGGCCGAGAGGCCGCCCGACAATGCCAGACCGCCCGCGCCGGCCAGTCCCTTCAATACGGTCCTGCGATCCATGAAATCCTCCCAGTAGTGCCGTGATGCCGGCCATCGTTGGCCAAAGGCAGGTGAAACCAGAACCCGTTGGCGTGCAAATGGTATGCCACTAACCGGGCCTTCGCCAGCGGGATCTCATCAGGATTTCGACCGGTTCAGGCGTCAAAGCGCGGCCGCCAGTACCGGTCCGGTCTCGATATGCGGAATCGCCTCGACCAGCTTGCGCGTGTAGTCGGTCTTGGGATTATCGAACAGCGCCCGGCTCTCCCCCTGCTCCACGATGCCGCCGTTGCGCAGCACGATGGTGCGGTCGCAGAGCATGCGCACGACATTTAGATCGTGGCTGACGAACAGCAGCGCGATGTCGTTCTCGCGGCGCAAACGGTCGAGCAGTTGCAGCACCACCGCCTGCACCGAAACGTCGAGCGCGGCGGTCGGCTCGTCCAGCACCAGGAGCCGCGGCCGGCAGGCGATGGCGCGGGCAATGCCGACGCGGGCCTTCTGGCCGCCGGAGAGCTGGTGCGGAAAGCGCGGCAGCAGATCGAGCGGCAAGCCCACCCGCTCCGCGCATTCCTCCACACGCTTGCGCAGCGCATCGCCCGCACGCATGCCGTCGAGCCGCATCAGGGGATGGGCGATGCAGTCGAACGCCGTGAAGCGCGGGTTGAGGCTCTCGTTCGGGTCCTGGAAGACCATCTGGATGTCTTTGCGCAAGGGCGAACGGTGAAAGTCGCGCGAGGCGACGTGGCTGATCGACTGGCCGTCGAACACGATATCGCCTTCGCTCGGGTCGATCAGGCGGCAGATCATCCGCGACGTCGTGCTCTTGCCGGAGCCGGACTCGCCAACGAGCCCGACGCTCTCGCCGCCGGCCATCGTCATCGAGAAATCCGCGACCGCCGCGGAGCCCTGGTCAAAACGCTTGGCGAGCTTGCGCACTTCGAGGAGCGGCGGCGTCCCGTGCGGCAGCTCCTGCCTTGGCTTGCTGATGATCGTCGCGTGCCGCTCCCGCTCCTCTTCCGTCACGAGGTCCTCGATCCGCGACGTCGCGGTCGGCGATGCCGCAACGAGACGGCGGGTATATGCGTGCTGCGGTGCGCTGAAGAGCTTTTTGGGGCTCGCTTCCTCGACGATGCGGCCGCGCTCCATCACGGCGATGCGGCGGCAATAGCGCGCCGCGAGGCCGAGATCATGCGTGATCAGGATCGTCGCCATGCCGCGCGCGGCGGCAATATCTGCGAGCAGATCCATCACCACCTTCTGGGTGGTGACGTCGAGGCCGGTGGTCGGCTCGTCGGCGATCAGCAGCGCAGGATTGCACGAAATCGCGATCGCGATCATCACACGCTGGCACATGCCGCCGGACAGCTCGTGCGGATAGGCGTTGATCCGCGTCTCGGGGTCGCGGATCTGGACCGCGCGCAGCAGCTCCAGCGCCTCGGCGCGCGCGGCGTCCTTCGATATCTTCTTATGCGTGAGGATCGCATCCGCAATCTGCAGGCCGATCGCGCGGATCGGATTGAGCGCCGCGCGCGGATTCTGGAAGATCATCGACATCGCGGCGCCCTGGAGCTGACGAAGATCATCGCCCCTGAGTTTTGTAACGTCCTGCCCGCGAAACAGGATCTTGCCGCCGGTGACGCGCCCGGCGGCATCGAGCAGCCGCGTCGTCGCGAAGCCGGTGACCGACTTGCCCGAGCCGCTCTCGCCGACGAGGCCGAGCATCTCGCCCTTCCCGACCGAAAGCGTCACGCCGCGCACGGCCTCGACCATGCCACGCCGCGTCGAGAACGAGACGTGGAGGTCGTTGATCCCTAGCAGCTCCTCGCTCATGTGCGCATCCGCGGATCGAGAATGTCCCGCATCCCGTCACCGAGGAGATTGAAGCACAGCACGGCCATCATCAGCGCAAGACCCGGAAAGGCCACCAGCCACCACCGCCCGGTCGAGATGAAGCGCGCCCCTTCCGCGACCATGATGCCCCATTCCGGCGTCGGCGGCTTGACGCCGAGACCGATGAAGGAGAGACCGGCCGCGTTGAGAATGGCCCAGCCGAGATTGAGCGAGATCTGCACCGCCATCGCCGGCAGGATATTCGGCAATAGGAAGCGCAGCACCACCGAGAAATGGCTCTCGCCGCAGGCACGCGCGGCTTCAACCCAGCCGACATTGCGGCGGACGTTGACCTCCGCGCGCGCGAAGCGGATGTAGAACGGAAGATTGATGATCGCGGTCGCGATCACGATGTTCTCGATCCGGTTGCCCAGGGCGGCAACCATCGCCATCGCCAGCACGAACAGCGGAAAGGCCATCATCACATCGACGAAGCGGCCGACGCCGCGGTCGAGCTTGCCGCCGGCATAGCCGCAGAACGCGCCGACGACGGCGCCGATCACGAAGGAGATGCCGACCGCGGAGACGGCAATGGCAAGATCGAGGCGCGCGGCGATGATGAGGCGGCTGAACACATCACGTCCGAGCTGGTCGGTGCCGGCGAGATGCGCCGCGCTCGGCGGCAAAAGAGCCTCCGAGACATTGGAGACGACGGGATCATAGGGCACGATCCACGGCCCGAAGATCGCAATCAGGACGAACAGCGCAACGCCGGCCGCGGCAACGGCGGTGAGCGGATTGCCGCGCAGAATCCAGACCGAATGGCGGAGAGTTGCGCTGGTCATTCGATCGACACCCTGGGATCGGCGATGCCGTAGCAGATGTCGACCACGAGATTGACCAGCACGAACAGGCTGGCCATCAGCAGCACGAAACCCTGCACAGGCGCATAGTCGGAGGACAAGAGCGCATCGAGCGCGTAGGAAGCGACGCCGGGCCAGGAGAACACCTTCTCCACCAGGACATTGGCGCCAAGCATGGTCGAGAACACGATGCCGGCGATGGTGATGACGGGCAGGATCGCGTTCCGCAGCGCATAAGTGACGACCACCTTGCGCCAGGACAATCCGACCGAGCGCGCGGTGCGCACGAAATCGCTGCCGAGCGAGACCAGCATCGAGGCGCGCGTGATGCGCGCCAACGGCGCGATAACGAACAGGGCCATGCTCACCGCCGGCAGGATCAGCTGCTTGCAGGCGGCCCACCAGCCCTCGATATCACCCGCCAGCAGAAAATCGATCGACAGGAAGCCGGTACGCTGCGTCGGCAGCGAGGTGAAGACGTCGATGCGCCCGGTGGGATCCGGCGCGAGCCCAAGCAGATAGTAGAAGACATAGATCAGCAGCAGGCCCGAGACGAAGGTCGGCACGCAGACGCCGAGCGCGCAGAACAGCCGCACGCCGTGATCGACGATCGAACCGGGCTTCAAGGCGGCGACCACGCCAAGCGGCACCGCCGCGATCAACGCGATCAGGAGCGCCGTGAAGGTGAGCTCCAGCGAGGCCGGCAGCCGCTCGCGCAGGTCCTTCAGCACCGGCTGCCCCGTCATCATGGAGCGGCCGAGATTGCCGTGGCCGATGTCGGAGAGATAGAACACGAGCTGCTCCGGCACCGACCTGTCGAGCCCCATCTGCTTGCGGATCTGCTCGATCTCCTCCTTGCCGGCATTGGGCCCCGAGGCGAAGAACACCGCGGGGTCACCGGGCAGCACGCGCATCAGGAGAAAGGTGAAGACCAGCACACCGAACAACGCCGGCAGCGACGACAGAAGCCGCCGGCCCGCCCGCACCATGGTTGCACCAAGACCGGTCGTCACCTCTGAGAGCTCCTCTCGTTGTCCGATGTCACTTGCGGCTGACGTCGCGATAGTCGACCTGGCGGTGGAACTCGTAGGTGTAGCCTTCGACGGACGACGCCATCACCGCATCCTGGTTCGGCTGCCACAGCATGATCTGCGGCATCAGGTCGACATGCATCGCGTTGAGCTTGCGACCGGCGTCCTCATACTTGGCCTTATCCGGCTCGAAACGCGCCTCCTGCGCGATTGCGGCAAGATCCGGGTTGTTGATCGAGCTGTAATTCCAGCGCTGATTGCCGGTGTAGAAGTTGCGGTAGAAGTAATCGGTCGACGGCAACCACGCTACGATGCCCTCGGTGTAGAAGGGAAGCTTCTTCTCGTTGATCTGCGTCGACATCTGCGCATCCGGCAGTTTCTGGATGTCGACCTTGATCCCGATCTTGCCGAGCGACTCCTTCACCAGCGCGGCCATCGGCTCCGCGGTCGAGGACTGGCCGACGTTGAAGCTGAAGGTGGTCGAGAAACCCTCGGGGAGCCCGGCCGCCTTGAGATATTCCCTGGCCTTGTCGAGATCGAGCTTCACCGGCTGCTGGAACGGATAGATGCCGTTCAGCGGCTTGCCGTCCGGCCAGCTCGCGCCGAACAGCGGCGCGCCGCGGCCGAACAGTGCGGCCTTGAACATGTCGTCATAGGGCAGCGCGTAAGCGATGGCGCGGCGGACATTGACGTTGTCGAAGGGCGGCATCTGGTTGTTCATCGAGACATAGGTGATCGCATTGTACTGCGGGGTCGAGATCACCTTGAGCTTGCCCTTGGCCTCGAGCGACTGCACGTCGCTGGCCTGGAGATCGACGACGAGGTCGGCATCACCGCGTTCGACCAGGTTGGCGCGGGTCGCCGGCTCCGGCACCGACTGAATGATCACGCGCTTGAAGAACGCGGGCTTGTTGGCCGAACCGCGATTCCAGGCCTCATCCCGTTTGATGATGACCTGCTCGCCCGGCTTGAAGGTCTCGACCACATAGGCGCCGCTGCCAGCGGTGTGCTCCTTCAGCCAAGCGGTGGCCCAGGGATCATCCGCCGTCGCGTGCTCCTTTGCCATCTTCGAGTTGATGATCATGGGATAGACGGTCGCCAAATTCGGCAGCGCGAGCTTGTCGGGTTTTGGCAGTGTCACCTCGATGGTGAGGGGATCGATCACCTTGAACTGGTCGGCCGAGGTCAACGATCCCGTCAGCAGCTGGGCCTTGCCGAGGATCGGCGCCGTGACGCAGCGATCGAGCGACCATTTCACGTCTTCCGCCGTGACAGGCGAACCATCCTGGAACTTGGCGTCCTTGCGCAAGCGGAAGGTCAGCTTCAAGCCATCGGGGCTGACGTCGTAGGATTCGGCGAGCTCGCCGGTGATCGTGTCCAGATCGAACACCCATTTGCCGTTGAGCTGCTTGCGGCCGAACGCCACCAGCCGATCATAGGTGCTCATGCTCAGCGCGAAGGATTCGCGCGTCGATCCGGGGATGTTGGGATCGAGCGTGTTGACGGCCGAGCCGGTGACATAGCGCAACGTCTCCGCCCTGGTCTGTGCCTGCGAAGGCGCGGTGGCAATGAGCAACAGCGCAGTGGTGGCGAGGACTGAGGCCGCGGGCCTGAAAGACACAAAACGCATTCGTTTTCCCCAAAATTTCGGCAAGAACGCCAGCAAGGCAGGTCAAGAAAGAAGCAAGTTGCGCGCCAATCCCGCAGGGGCGCTTCGTCGCGGCGGTGCATGGATGATCATCGCGATTCTCCTATGTTTCGCGCGGGCCGCGCAACCACGGCCTGCGGCACGTCATAGGCGCTGAGCGAAGCCCAGTGACGTTCAACATCGGCGCGAAAAAGGCCGCGCGTCAGGCCGTCGACCAGCTTGGGAACGGCCGTCGTCATCGCGTTGATCGACGATCCCGACGGACCAAAGCTCATGGTGGAGGCGATGGCGAACAGATGGATGTCGGAGATCCACGGCGTCTCGCCCGGCACGCGCTCGGTGAAGGCGTAATCGTCGTCGAGATAGGGAAAGCGACCGAGCCGCGCGTTGTGCTCGCTCGCAGGCGGCTGGTAGCGATCGGCCCAGGTCGCGATATTGCCGGCAAAGCGGCGCAGCTCGCCGCGGCCGGCAAAGTTCATGTCGATGCCGGTGCCGCAAATGACGAAATCCGCAGATATCGTGCCGCGTGGCGTGTGCAATTCGACGCCGCCATCGGTCTGCCTGGTGCCCTCGACCGGCGCGCCTTCGTGCAATGTGAAATTGGCATGACCCGCACAGCGGTCATAGGTCGGCTGCGGAAATCCCTCGCGCATCTCGAGGATCTTGCGCATGAAGCGCCAGCGCCAGGCATCGTCGAGATCGCTGAGATGACGCAGGAAGCCGCGAAAGGTCAACCAGCGATAGGGCTGGATCACCTGGATCTGAGTGCGGCGGCAAAGCAGATGCACTTCCGCCGCGCCCGCCTCCAGCGCGGTCGCCGCATTGTCAAAGGCGGACGCACCGGCGCCGATCACCGCGACGCGCTTGCCGCGCAGGCTTTCGAAGTCGATGTCGTCGGCAACAGTTGCGACCGAGCTCTCCGGCAGATCGCGCAGCGGCTCGGGGATCATCCAGTCGCCCATGCCCTCCTGCCCCGTCGCCAGCACGATCTTGCGGGCGTAGAGCGTCTCGACGCCATCGGCGCGTCTCACGCGCGCGGCGAGCAGGCCGTCAGACGCAGGCGCGATCTCCAGAAGCTCGCGGCCGTTGCGCACGGGCAGACCGATCGTGCGTCGCAGCCAGAGCAGATAGTCGGCCCAATGCTCTCTCAGGATCAGGTTCAGCGCCTGCCAGCTCTCCTTGCCGAAGCGGGCCTCGTGCCAGGACTGATAGGTCAGGCTCGGGATATCGAGGTCAGGTCCCGTATAGTCTTTCGGGCTGCGCAGCGTCGGCATGCGGGCATAGGTGAGCCACGGGCCCTCCTTCCCCTCCTCGGCCTTGTCGAGCAGCAGGATGTTGCTGACGCGCGAGCGCATCAGGCCAAAGCCGATGGCAATGCCTGATTGGCCGGCGCCGACGATCAGCACGTCGAGCGCGGGCTTGCCGTCCGGTCCCATCTTCGGCTCGAGCCATGCGGCGCCAGGATGCGCGATCCTGGCGAGATCGGCGCGAACGTCCGCTTCGAGGTCCGTCAGCGCGTCGCTCATGCCGCGAGCCAGCCTCCGTCGACCACCATCACGGTGCCGGTCGTGAACGAGGACGCATCGCTGGCGAGATGCAGCGCGGTCTGTGCGATCTCTTCCGCCTCACCGAACCGCTTCATGGCGTGGCGATTGCGGGAGGCTTCGCGCACTTCCTCCGAATTGGCGTGACGGGCAAAGCTGCGGCGCAGCATCGGCGTATCGATCGCGCCGGGTGCAATCGCGTTGACGCGAATGCCGTCGGTCGCAAAGTCCACCGCCATCGTCCGCGTCAGGCTGACGATCGCACCCTTGGCGGCGATATAGGCGCTGTTGCCCTTGCCGCCGGCGATCGCAAGCTGCGAGGCCAGCGTGATGATCGAACCGCTCTTTGCCCGCTGCATGTGCGGCACTGCCGCCCGCGCCCACAGCCAGGTGCCGCCGACATTGGCGCGGAACACGGCGTCCCAGTCCTCCACGCTCGTCGTCAGCACCGTGCCGCCAACGGAGAAGCCGGCGGCGGTCATGAGGATGTCGAGCCGGCCGTGCCGCGACACGACATCGCCGACAACGGCTTCGGCGAAGCCGGCATCGCCGACGTCGCCGACATGCGTCGTCGCCTCACCCACAACGCTCAAAGTCTCCTGAAGGCCGGCGGCATCGCGATCGACCAAAGCAAGCTGGGCGCCTTCCTCCGCAAACAGCTTTGCGCTGGCGCGGCCAATGCCCGAAGCTGCTCCCGTGATGATGGCCGTGCGCCCCTGCAGCCGCATCTCAGATCCACTCCTTGTGCTGGGCCAACCAGGCGCTCATCGCCGCGGCGGACTCGGCACAGCCGAACCGCGCGCGCCAACCGAATTCGTCCGCCATCCGCGTCACCGACAACGGCGCGCGATAGGATCCATGCAGCTTGATGACGGTCTTTTCTTCGGACGCAGCGAGCCGGCACTCCAGGCCGGGATGCAAAGCCGCAAAGGCCTCGCCCCATTGCAGCGCCGGCCATAGCTCGCCGCGGGAGATGTTGTAGAGCCGATGGCGCGGCCGCTCGGCTTCGATCAGCCGCGCCACGGCTTCCGCGGCATCCGGCGCGTAGATCCAGTCCCTCATGCCCGGCTCCGGCATGGCCGCCGGCTCGCCGCGGGCGAACGCAGCCAAAATCTGGTACTGGAGGCTGGGCGTGTCGCGTACCGAACCGGGCCGTTCCCACGGACCGAATACGGCGCTCAGCCGCACGCTCAGGAAATCACCGCCAAAGAGCTCGGCGTGGCGGGCGACAGAGCGCTCCGAGGTGAATTTGCTGATGGCGTAGAACGAGACGGGATCGCAGGGCGTCTCCTCGTCGAGAACCTCGACCCGTCCACCCGCAGCGCCGTAAGCCGAGGCTGACGACAGATTGACGACACGACGCACGCCATGACGAATCGCGGAGAGCAGGATCGGGATCTGCGCCATCACGTTGATTTCGAGGACGCGCGCGGTGGAGGCACGCTCCAGCGCGTCGCCGGCCGTGATGGCCGCACCGAGCACGATCGCATCGCAGCCCTTCGCGATGAGAGCGTCGATGGTGTCGGCGTCGGTAATGTCGCCCTGCACGGCGCTGAGCCGCGCGCCGTAGTCGGCCAGCGCGCGTCGCGCGGTTGGCGGCAGCTCCGCGCGGTCATACAGCGTCACGTCGTGGCCGCGCGCGAGCAGCGCCTCCGCAACGTTGAGGCCGACAAAGCCGGCACCGCCGAAGATGAGAACCTTCATCGCGCGCGATCCACCATCACAGCAGCTTTGCCCCGAAATTCCGCTCCGGATCCATGTCGGCGACGAGCCGGCCCGTGGGTTTTGCCGCTTCGCCACCGCCGCGCGCCAGGAACTTACCGCTGCCGGCAGTCGCGAGACACTTGTTGCCGTCGATGATCACCCGGCCGCGCGAGAGAACGCCAACCGGCCAGCCTTTCAGCTTGCGGCCCGCGAACGGCGTGTAGCCGGCGAGATCGTGCATCATCTCGTCGGCGATCACGGTCTCGCGGTTAGGATCCCAGATCGCGATATCGGCATCGGCGCCGACCGCGATCGAGCCTTTGCGCGGATGCAGATTGTAGATCTTGGCCGGCGCCGTCGAGGTCAATTCCACGAACTTTTCAAGGCCGAGCCGGCCCTTCGACACCATCGCGTCGAACAGCAGCGGCAGCCGCAGTTCCAGCCCGGGCAGTCCGTTCGCGACCTGCTTGAAGTTCGGATTGGGTCCGGCGCGCAGCTTGCCGGTCTCGTCGTAGCGATACGGCGCATGATCCGACGAAATGGTCTGGAGATCGCCGAGCGACAACGCCTGCCACAGCGCCTCCTGGTCGGAATGCGTGCGCGGCGGCGGGCTGCACATCCACTTCGCGCCCTCGGTGCCCGGCTTGTCGAGATCGCTTGCGGTGAGGAACAGATATTGCGGACAGGTCTCGGCGAAGACCTTCAACCCCTGCCCGCGCGAATCGCGGATGACCTTGGCGCCTTCGGCCGTGGACACATGGAAGATCATGATGGGCTGGTCGATCAGCGCCGCCATGCCGATCAGCCGGGTGAAGGCTTCCGCCTCCGACACGCGAGCGTGGCTGACGGCGTGGTATTTCGGCATCGTATAGCCGCGCGCGAGCAGGCGCTTCACCATCCAGGCGATGATGCCGTGATTTTCGGCATGGGCGCACAACATCGCGCCGGACTGGCGTGCGGCCAGAAGAATGTCGAGCAGCGGCTCGTCGTCGACCTTGAGCCGGTCATAGGTCATGAAGATCTTGATCGAGCCATGGCCCTGCTTCACCAGCGCCGGAATGTGCTCCTCGACCGTCTCCTTGGTCGCGTCCGCAATGATCATGTGAAAGGCGTAGTCGATCACGGCGCCCTTCTTGGCCAGCGCGTGATAATCCTCCACCACCTGCGGCAGCTTCATGCCGACATGCTGGGCCGCGAACGGGATCACCGTGGTGGTGCCGCCGAAAGCGGCAGAGACGGTCGCGCTCTCGAAGGTATCGGCGTTCATGATGCCGGCCGCGGACAGCTGCTCGATATGGGCGTGGCTGTCGACGCCGCCGGGCAGCACCAGCTTGCCGCGCGCGTCGATCTCGCGTTTCGCCGCCGGGAGCCCGCGGCCGATCGCCGCGATGGTCTCGCCGGAGATGGCAACATCGGCCTCGAACACATCGGTCGTGGTGGCGACGCGGCCGCCGCGGATGATCAGGTCGTAGGTGGGTTCAGTCATGAGGCACTCCGTGATAGGCTTACGGCACGTGATCGCAATTTCGTGGAAAGACCATCATGCCCCGGCCGCGCATTCTCGTCATCAATCCGAATTCCAACCCTGCGGTCACGCAAGGACTGGAGGAGGCGCTGAAGCCGCTCGGCTTCGAAGGTGGTCCGGAGCTGATCTGCCAGTCGCTGGCCGAGGGCCCGTTCGGCATTGAAAGCCAGGCCGACGTCGACAGCGTTGCGATGCCGCTGCGCCGGCTGGTCGAAGGCGACAACAGCTCGGCTGCGTTTATCATCGCCTGCTACAGCGATCCCGGCCTTCAGGTCTGCCGCGAAGGCACCGACCGGCCGGTGTTCGGCATCGCCGAGTGCGGCGTGCTGACGGCACTGGCCCGTGCCGAAACCTTCGGCGTCATCGCCATTGCCCAGCGCTCGATCCCGCGCCACATGCGCTATCTCAGGCAGATGGGATTGACCGATCGCCTCTCCGGCGAACGGCCACTGAACATGAGCGTTGCCGAAACCGCCTCGGGCGAAGGCACGCTCGCCAGGATGGTCGAGGTCGGCCGCGCGCTGCGCGACGAGGACGGAGCCCGCGCCATCGTGATGGGCTGCGCAGGCATGGCGCGCCATCGCCGTCCGCTGGAAGACGCGCTTCATATTCCCGTGATCGACCCGACACAGGCGGCCGTCACCATGGCGCTGGGTACGGTGCAGTTCTCGGCTCACTAGGCGTCCTTCAGCTCTTTGGCGTCCTGCCGCGCGAGCCATTGCGCGTGGCTCTCGCGCGTCAGGGAAAACGTATCTCGCTGCGTCGTGTAGAGATTGCCGAACATGCGGCCGATCGGCCGGTAGGCGTCGAGATCGACATACATGTTGGTCTCGTCGACGAGGCCCTCCCGGGCATGAACCCTGAGCACCTCGCCGACCAACAGCTCGCGATCGGGCGAAAAATTCAGCACGACGTGACGGCGGCATTCGAGAGCAAATGGTGCAGCCGCAAGGCGCGGCACCTTCACGTCAACTGAGGGAAGCGTCGCAAGCCCGGTCGCCGCGACCTCGCTGTCGCCGGAGGGGAAATCGACCGCGCAATCATTCATCGCGGCAGACAGCGCCTCGTCCACCATGTGAACCACGAACTCGCCGTCGCGATGGATGTTGCGGGTCGTGTCCTTCGGGCTGTGATCCGGCTTGTGCTGGAGCCCGAGCACGATCAGCGCCGGGCTTTCCGAGAAGACGTTGAAGAAGCTGAAGGGCGCGGCGTTTACCGCTCCGTTCGCGTCCAGCGTCGTCACCAGCGCGATCGGCCGCGGCACGACCACGCCGCAAAGCAGCTTGTAGCGGTCGCGCGGATCGAGCTCGCGCAGGGAAATGCCGGATGCGCCCTTGTCCGCCATCGGCGTCACTTCTCCGGCGGCGGCACCGCGCCGGTTTGGCTGCTGATCAGGCCGTAATGCTCGATGCGGCGGTGCTGGGCAAAATTGAAGATCGTGGTCTTGCCGAACGTCGTGGCGTCGAGGTCGCAGGCGTGAACCAGGACCTCGTCGCCCTCCGTCTTGGCCTCGGCGACGATCTCACCATCGGGATCAACGATCAGGCTGCCGCCGAACAGCGGATGGCCGTCCTCGACACCCGCCTTGGCCACCGCGACCACCCAGGTCGCGTTCTGATAGGCGCCGGCCTGCACCGAGAGGCGGTTGTGGAACAGCCGCTTCTCGACGCCCTCCTCGCTCTTCTCGGCGTTCACCGACGGCGTGTTGTATCCGATCAGCACCATCTCGACGCCCTGCAGGCCCATGACGCGATAGGTCTCGGGCCAGCGCCGGTCGTTGCAGATGGCCATGCCGATGATGCCGCCCAGCTCGCGCCAGACATTGAAGCCGAGATCGCCCGGCTCGAAATAGCGCTTCTCCAGATGCTGGTGCGACCGCGCGGTGTCGTATTCGACGTGCCCCGGCAGATGGACCTTGCGGTATTTGCCGACGATCTTGCCGGATTTGTCGGTCAGGATCGTGGTGTTGAAATGATGCCCGTCCGGCGTCAGCTCGGCATAGCCGAAATTCATCGCCATCTGATGCTGCGCCGCACGCTCGAACAGCGGCTTGGTCGCCGCATTCGGCATCTCGCGCTCGAACCAGATGTCGGCCTCCGCCCGGTCGTCCGAATACCAACGCGGGAAGAACGTCGTCAGTGCCAGTTCCGGATAGACGATCAGGTCGGCGCCTTTGGCTTTCGCCTCGTCCATCAGCGCGATCATGCGCTTGACCACGGCCTCGCGGCTGTCGGCCTTCTGGATCGGGCCCATCTGGGCGGCGGCAACAGTGACGATACGCATCAGCGAGTTCCTGATTTCCTGGTGAGGCTGGGGATCGCAGCTTGAGGGGCGTGCCGGCGCGCGCAGCATAACGCGGTCTTGCGCCGTTTTTCCAGCCAAGCAGCTTTCATGCCGTCCGTCCCCATTCGGCATCCTGCAAAAGCCGCCAGTTGATCTTGTTGCTGGCGGTGCGCGGCAGCTGCTCGACGAAGACGACGGCGCGCGGCGCCTTGTAGCTGGCCATCGCGCCGCGGGCCCAACCGACGATGTCGTCCGCCGAAATCGTCGCGCGCGCGGCTTCATCGAGCACCACCAGCGCCTTGACGGTCTCGCCGCGGTAGTCGTCGGGGGCCGAGACGATGCAGCATTCCCGGATGGCGCGGTTCTGGTACATCGCGGCCTCCACCTCGGCCGGCCACACCTTGAAGCCGCTGACATTGATCATCCGCTTCAGGCGGTCGACCGCGAAGAAATAGCCATCGGCATCGCGATAGCCGAGATCACCGGTGCGCAGGAACCGCTTTCCCGAGAGCTCGATGAAGGACTCGGCGTCGGCCTGCGGCCTGTTCCAGTAGCCTTGCAGCACCTGTGGCCCGTGCACGACGATCTCGCCGACGACATTGTCGTCGAGCTCGATCAGGCTTTCGGGATCGACGACCCTCGCATCGGTTTCGTGCACGGCAATGCCGAGGCACTGGCGCTTCGGGGCCGCCATCGGATTGAGATGCGTCGGCGACATCGTCTCGGTCATGCCGTAGCCTTCGACGAAATCGAGGCCGAAGCGACCTTTGAGCCGTTCGGCCACCGCGGTCGGCATTGCCGCGCCACCTCCGGTCAGCACCTTGAGTTTTGCAAAGCACCGATCGCGGAACCGGACGCTTGCGAGCACGTCGACGATCATGGTCGGCGCGGCGTTCCAGAACGTCACGCCGTAGGTCTCGAACAGATCCGGCAGCAGATCCTTGTCCCAGCGCGCCATCAACAGCAGCGTGGCGCCCGTGACCACAGCGGCATTCATCGAGCCCTGCATGCCCGCGACGTGGAACAACGGCATGAAGCCGGTCATCACGTCGCTGCCGTCGAGCCCATACCAGCGTGCCTGCAGGACGGCCGTGAACAGTGCGCTGCGATGCGTATGCATGCAGGCCTTGGGCTCGCCTGTCGTCCCCGACGTGTAGGGCAGGATCATGAGATCGTCCGGCCCGGCGGTCATTGCGCCTGGCTGCACGCCTTGCGCGATCGCAGATGACCAGGTGTGCCGGCCAGGCGATGGCGGCACCTCCGACGGCGCTTCAGTCACGCAGGACGGCAACGTGTAGGGCGTCGCGTCAGGGATCTCGTCGCTATACTGCGCGACGATCGTATGCGTGATGGCTTCGCCCGCCAGCGGCGCAAATATGTCGTTGAGCTCGCTTCCGATGATCGCGACCTTGGCGCCGCTGTCGGCGGCGAGATAATCGATCTCAGCCGTCTTATTCATCGGATTGACCGGCACGATCACGGCGTCCGCCCGCATTACCGCGTAGTAGGCAATGACATATTGCGGCGAGTTTTGCAGCGCGATCATGATGCGGTCGCCGCGCTTGACGCCGCAAGCGCTCTGCAGGAAGCCGGCTAAGGCATCGACCCGCTCGCGTAGCTCGGCATAGCCCAGGCTCGCACCATAAAACACCGTCGCCGGATGCGATGGGCGATCCAGCGCGGCCCGAACAAGCGCGTCGTAAAGCGTCCCCTCCGGCATCGCGAGATGCCAGGGCTCATCCGCCGGCCAGGCCGGCGAGCGATGAGGTGTTGCGGGGTCTGCGCTCACCCGTGCTCCTCGTCTGCGATATCGAGGCCGTGGTCGAGCGCATCCAAAAGCAATTCGGCCTCATGCTCGGAGATGATCAGCGGCGGCGCCAGGAACAGCGAGGTCTGCTCGCCGCTGGTGCCGATCACGGCACCCGCCTCCAGTGCCCGCTCCGCCACCCGCGAGGCAATCGGCGCTTCCGTGGTGTCGGCATGCCAGGAGCGCCAATCCGGACCGTGCAGCTCCACCGTCCAGTGCAATCCCTGCCCCGCCACGCGCTGCACGCTCGGATGTTTTTGCGCGATCGCGAGCAGGCGGCGGGTGAACAGCTTTTCGAGCTTCTGGACGTGCTCCAGAATCTTGTCGTCGCTGACGACCTTCAGGTAAGCGCTGACGGCAGCCATGCTGATCGGGTGGCCGCGTAACGTGCCGTAATTCTGCCAGCTCGAGCCATTGAGCCGCTCGACGATGTCCTTCGACACCACGACCGCAGCGACCGCCGCCGCACCGCCGCCGAGCGATTTTCCGAGCGTCACGATATCGGGCCGGCTCTCCGCGCCCTGGAACGCGAACCAGCGCCCAGCGCGTCCCGCACCTGTGACGACCTCGTCGGCGATCCAGTACGAGCCGGCCTGCCGCGCGCAGCGTGCGACCTCGTCCTGATAGGCACCGTCGTAATAGATGCCGCCCTGGGTGTAGTCGATGATCGTCGCCGCGGTGTCGGAGAGCAGACGCGTAGCATCAGCCAGATATTCGTTGGGCGGGGTGTTGTTGGCCGGCGCGCCGTAGATGGCGCCATCCGGCGCCGGGAGAATCCGCACCGGTGCCATAGGCGCCGGCAGCTTTGTGCCGCCCGCGTGCACCGCGAGGCCGCCATGCCATTGCGGCTGCACCGTCATGGCACGGGAAAGGCCAGTGATGCCGTGATAGGCGCGCTCGCGCGTCGCCAGTGCCGAGCGCTGGGTCAGCGCCTGGCAGAGCGACAGCGCCATATCGTTGGCCTCGCTGCCGCTGATGCAGAAGCGCACTGCACCGACCCAGTCGTCTTCGCCCTTGAATGCGGTGGCCATCAGGTCGTCAGCGGCCTGCTCGCGGCCGACCCAGGTCCAGCCCTCGTTCACGACCGGCGTATCGGCCGCACGGCGGATCGCCTCCACCATCGCGGGATGGCGGTGGCCGAGGCCGCCGCCGGTGTTGCTGCCGTCGATCAGCTTGCGGCCGTCGGACAAGTGAAAATGGACGCCCTCGCCGCCGACGACGGCCATCGGCGCGCTGTCGCCCGCATTCAGCCCGGTTCGCAACAATCTGCTCATCGCAATCCCCTCACTCCGCGGCCGCGGCGCCGTAGCCGCCGCCACCGCACATCTCGATCGTGACGAGATCGTCTTGCTGCAACACCAGGTTCGATTTGCCGTCGATGGCAACATTCGCGCCATGCCTGACAAGCGAGATGCGGCAGGCCTTGCCGGATTCGCCGCCCTGCATGCCGAACGGCGCAATCACCATGCGCTCGATGCAGGTGGTCAGGTGCATCGAGGGTGCCAGGATGCGATAGGTGCGAACGGAGCCGTCACCGCCGCGATGGGCCCCCGCGCCGCCGGACTGCCGGCGAATGGCCTGCTGCTCCAGGCGGATCGCGTAATTCGCCTCGATCACCTCGACCGGCGTGTTCGACGTGTTGGACAGGTGCACGCGCGTCGCCGACATGCCGGCCCGATCATGCCGCGCGCCTTCGCCGCCGCCGTGAACCTCGTAGAGCATCTTCCACGAGCCGTTTTGCCGCGGCTCTGCGAAGAACAGCACGCCTGCGGTGGTCGCGCCACCGGCCGACAGTCGTTCGGGGATGGTGTCCTGCATCGCGCGAAAAATCGCATCGACGATGCGCATCGACGTCTCATGGTTGCCGGCGGCAACGGACGCCATCCAGCCCGGCTCCAGGATCGAGCCCGGGCGCGTGATGATGGTCAGAGGCCGGAGCGCACCCGCGTTCTGATGCATGTCGCGCCCGCTCATGATGCGTGCCGCATACGCGACCGCCGAGCGCGCCATGAACGGCGTCGTGTTGCAGAAATTGGAGACGCGATCGCAGCTTCCCGAGAGGTCGAACGTCGCCTCGTCGCCGCGAATAGTGATTTTCACATGGATGCGCGCCGGTGCATCGTTGACGCTGCCGTCGTCGAGATAGTCCTCGCCCTCGTAGACGCCGTCCGGCAGCGCACGAAGCGCCTCCCGCATCTCGATCTCCGAGAGATCGTGCAGGCGCGACTGCGTCGCCGTGAACACCGCCTTGCCGTGCTCGCGGCAGAGCTCGACGATGCGCTTCTCTCCGGCTTTCGTTGCCGCGATCTGCGCGAGCAGATCGCCCTCGCAGGACTCGGGGTCGCGAACGTTGGCCTTGAGCAGCTGCACGATCGGCGTATTGACGCCGGCTGACGTGGCGATCAGCACCGGCGGAATCCGCATCGCCTCCTGGAAGGTGTCGATGGCTTTTGCGAAATAGCTGCCGGGCCAGGTGCCACCGATATCGGGCCAATGCGCGAGGCTTACCGCGAACGCTACGATCTCGCCTTCGAAGAAGACCGGGCGCACCACCTTGACGTCGTTGAGGTGATTGCCGCCGAGCGCGCCGACATTGTAGATCACGACGTCGCCGTCGTTCAGGCTGTCGCGCGGCATCCCCTTCAGCAACTCGGGAATGGTGTAGGCCATCGCGCCGAGATGGATCGGGATGTCGCGGCCCTGCCCGACAAGGCCGCCGCGGCCATCCGTGATTGCGGACGACAGGTCGCCAGCCTCGCGCAGCAGCGGCGAGCGCGCCGAGCGCGTCATCACCAGGCTCATTTCCTCGGCCGCTGCCGAGAGCCCGTGCCTGATAACCTCGACGACGAACGGATCGAGCTTCATGCCGCCCTCCGCGTCAGGAACAGGTTGCCGGCGGCATCGGGTTTAGCTTGCCAGCCGGGCGGGACCACCACCGTTGACCATGCGTCTTCGATGATCGCGGGGCCGCTGACGACATCGGTCAATGTGGCGCGATCGATGATCGCGGTCGGGATATCGTGGAAGCCGTCGAATGAGCAGGCCCGCCTGCCTGACGACACCGCCCTCACCGCAGTCGCTGGCCGGCTCACCACCGTCGTCGACGGGCGCCGTGCCTGCACGCGCACGGATTCGATGACGCAAGGCTCGCTGGTCGCGTAGCCGAACAGCTCGTGATGCCGGGCCAAAAAGTCTGTCTTGAGCTTGGCCACATCCAGCGGCAAGGCAAACGGCACCGGAATAGCGTCGTTCTGCGCCGCGTAGCGCATCAAGGCCGCCAGCTCGACCTGGATCTCCGCCTGCGCAACCCCATTGGCGATCAGCGGCGCCGATGCATCCTCAATCAACGTTCCGATCCGTTCCGACACGCGCGCGAGATCGATGCCGTCGAGGGCGGCGCGTAGCGTCTGCTGCTGGAGGAAGCTGAAATCGGCTGTGAGACAGCCCAGCGCCGAGAACGCGCTCGAGGCGCTGGGCACGACGACCTCTGCAATCCCGTAGAGGTCGGCAAGGCCTGCGGCATGCATCGGGCCGCCGCCGCCGAAGGCAAGCAGCGTGCAGTCGCGTCCGTCGATGCCGCGCTCGACCGTGACACGGCGGAGCGCGCGGGCCATCGTGGCATTCGCGACCTTGATGATGCCGAGTGCGGTTTCGGTCAGGCTCAGCCCCAAGGCGTGCGCGATCGGGGCGATGACGCGTTCCGCGGCCTTGATGTCGATGCCAATCCGGTCGCCAAGCTTGGTCTCGGCATTGAGATAGCCGAGCACGGCATTGGCGTCTGTGATGGTTGGCTCGGTGCCGCCGCGGCCATAGCAGGCCGGTCCCGGCTCGGATCCGGCGCTCTCCGGGCCGACCGTCAGGCCGCCGGGACCGTTTCGCACGATCGATCCGCCGCCGGCCCCGATGGAATGGACCGCAAGCATCGGCTGGCGCAGCGGCTTGTCGCCGAGCATGCGGCCGTCGGTCATCTCGGCCTGACCGTCGACGATCAGGCAGACGTCCGTCGTGGTGCCGCCCATGTCGAAGGTGAGCATACGCGATGTGCCGAGCTGGCGCGCGATGCTGACCGATGCGGAGACGCCGGCCGCCGGCCCCGACATCGCCATCACCAACGGCCGCCGCTTCACGGCCGAGATCGGGACCATGGCTCCGGCCGAATGAAACACCTGCAAGCCGGCGCCGATCGGCAGCCGCTGCTCCAGCTCGCTGAGATATTCGACGGCGATCGGCATCGCGGCCGCGTTGAACACGGTCGCCGACGTCCGTTCGTATTCGCGCGCCTCGGGATTGACCTCGTGCGACAGCGAGACGTGGGCGACGACGCCCTTGAGGCGCTCGCCGAGCATCTTTTCGTGGACGGGATTGGCATAGGCGTGGAGCAGCGCCACGGCGACGCTCTGCACGCCCGTCTGCTTCAGCCAGGCCACAAGGCGCTCGATCTCGGCCTCATCCAGCGCCTTCAGCACCCGGCCCTCGTGATCGAGGCGCTCGGCGAGCCCAAAGCATCGTTCGGGCGGCACCAGCGGCGGCGATTTCGGCGGAATGTCGAGACGATAGAGATCGCGGCGGCGATAGCGCGCAATCTCCAGCACATCGGCAAAACCTTCGGTCGCGACCAGCGCGACCTTCGGCAGCCGGTTCTCGACGATGGCATTGGTGACGCGCGTGGTGCCGTGCACGAAGCGCTTGACCTCGCTCTTGCGCAGGCCCACCGCCTCGATCGCCTCCAGCATCGCCTGAACCGGTGCGCCGGGGCGCGACGGCACCTTTGCGATCCGCGCCTCCGCGGAGTCGCGTCGGATGGCAATGATGTCGGTGAAGGTGCCGCCGATATCGGTGCCGACTTCCCAGTGATTTTCGGAGGAGCTCATGTGCAGTCAGCTACGCGTGACGCCCGAACCGGACGCCGGTTCCTTGCCGTTCATCGCCACGTCCAATGCCAAACCGAGAGCGCCCATCATGCATCCCTTGTCATGCCACCGACAGAGAGCGTGCGACAGAGCGACTGGTTCGGGATAGGTCCAGAATTGTCGGAAACCGCTAGACCAGCACGCGACCGCCGCCGCACGCCGCGCCAGGCGCTGCACGTTTTGGTGCAGAGGTGCCCGCGCGGAGTGCAGACGAACGCGAACTGTTCCAGGCGGGAAACGTGCAGCGCACCACGGATTTCTCCGAGCAAATCGTCACGCCCGCTGCACTGCAATCGGAGCGCTTGAAATCGTCTGTCTAATTTGCAGGCGATTGGACGGCAGTGCGGGATAATCAGATGCCTACGAGCTATGCATAGCGGTCGGCTCAGCCTCTCTTTATTGTACGAACAGTAAGAGAGGGTTTCGCCGGCTCGGATGGCGCATTGCGAGAGCCGCTGCCGATGCAAGCCGCGATTCTCGCAAGCAGCGGTGCGGCGTCCTCGACGTGCAGACGCCCGTAGCCGAACACCAGGCCCTGCCGCGTCGGCTGCTCCAGAAAGTTTTGCGAGAGCGGCTGGACGTGGATGCCGGCCTGCTTCAGGACCGCGGCCGCCTCTCGGTCGCTCATCCGTACCTGCATCGCGTCGGTGAACAGCGCCACCAGATGCAATCCGGTGACGGCGGAGGATACGGTGAGATCGTCAGGCATCAGCGCTGCGATGGCATCGATCAGCGCTTTCCGGCGTGCGGCGTAGATCCGCCGCATCCCGCGCAGATGCCGCAGCAGGTGCCCTTCCCGCATGAACTCGGCCAGCGCGAGCTGACCGATGCCCGAGGTGTGCACATCGATGCGCGCGCGGCCCTTGGAAAAGCCTTCGATGAAGTGCCTGTTGGCGACGATGTAGCCAAGCCGCAAATTCGGCATCATGATCTTCGAGAAGGTGCCGAAATAGATCACGCGCCCCTCGCGATCGAGCGAGCGCAGCGAGGCGATCATGCTGTCCTGGTGCCTGAACTCCGAATTGTAATCGTCCTCGATCACCCAGACGTCGTTCTTGTTGGCCCAGTCGAGCAGCTCGAGCCGCCGCTCCAGGTGCATGCTGACGCCGAGCGGATATTGATGCGACGGCGTGACCACGATCAGCTTCGCGCCCGGCGCGCGCCGGATCCCTACCGAGACGACAAGCCCCTTGTCATCGACTGGAATGGGAACGAGCTTCGCGCCGGCGGCCGTCAGCGCCCAGCGGGCCTCGACGAAGCCGGGCTCCTCGACCCAGACCTCGTCGCCGGGATCGAGGATCATGCGGCTGCAGAAATCAAGCGCGCCCGATGTGCCTGAGGTGACGACGACCTCTTCCGACGAACAGACGAGCCCGCGCACCGAGCCGAGGAAGTTCGCGATCTCGCTCCGCAAGCGCGGATGGCCCTCCGAGGGAAGATCGAGACACTCCTGCTCTCTTGGATTTTGCCAGGTCTGGCGCAGCAGGCGCGACCATTCCTTGAATGGGAAGGTCGAGACGTCGGGTGCGCCGGGCGCGAACACAGACGGCCAATTGGTCTCGTATTCCAAACCAAGCAGCGAGCGCCAGCGCTCCGACATGTGGGCGGGCTTGGCCGCAGGCGGTATCGCGGACTTTGGCTCGGCATGTGGGGTCGCCACTGACGCCACCATGACGCTGCCGCGCGGCATCGATGCAAGATAGCCCTCGGCGTAGAGCAGATCCCAGGCGGTCAACACCACCGTGCGCGAACAGCCTAGTTCGCGCGCGACCTCGCGCGAGCCGAGAAACTGCGTTCCGGCCGGAAAGACGCCACGCAAAATGCCGTCGCGGATGTGCGCCGCGATCTGCAGATGCAGCGGCACCGCCGAATTCCGGTCGATATGCATCCCGGCAAGGGACACGCGCTTGCTCGGGTGACGGCTGTTGTCCATGTCTCGCCCGTCAGGCAAGGAATTGTAGCCCGCATGGAGCGAAGCGAATGCAGGGACACCGTCCCGGATTGCGCTTCGCTCCATCCGGGCTACACGGCCCCACATACAAGTGCGTGGGGTGAGTCAGCGCAAGCCTAACCCACCCCACGAAATCTCGCTTACGCGCTCGCCTGCGTCACGAACTTCGTGTTCAGGTAACCCTCGATCGCCTCGAGGCCGCCCTCGGAGCCGTAACCGGAATCCTTGATACCGCCGAACGGCACTTCCGGCAGCGCGAGGCCATGGTGGTTGATCGACACCATGCCGCTCTCGATGTCGGAGCCGATCGCCTGCATCGTCTTGGTCGAGGTGGTGTAGGCATAGGCCGCAAGGCCGTAAGGCAGGCGGTTCGCCTCGGCCACCACCTCGTCATAGCTGCGGAAGGAGGTGATCGGCGCAAGCGGGCCGAACGGCTCCTCGTTCATGATGCGGGCATCGCGCGGCACGTCGGTGATGACGGTCGGCTCGAAGAAGAAGCCTTCGTTGCCGATGCGCTTGCCGCCGGCCTGCACCTTGGCCCCGCGCTGGACAGCGTCGGAGACCAGACCTTCCATGGCATCGACCCGGCGCGGGTTCGCCAGCGGGCCCATGCGGGTGTCCTTGTCGAGGCCGTTGCCGACCTTGAGGCTCTTGGCGGCCGCGACGAACTTGTCGACGAAGGGTTGGTAGACGCTCTCATGCACCAGGAAGCGCGTCGGCGAGACGCAGATCTGGCCGGCATTGCGGAACTTGTTGGCCGAGAGGATCTTGGCGGCGTTGTCGAGGTCGGCATCCGCGAACACGATCGCCGGCGCGTGGCCGCCGAGCTCCATGGTGACGCGCTTCATGTGCAGGCCCGCGAGTGCGGCCAGATGCTTGCCGACCGCGGTCGAGCCCGTAAAACTGATCTTGCGGATGATCGGGTGCGGAATGAGATATTCGGACACTTCCGACGGTACGCCGAACACCAGCTGGACGACGCCAGCCGGAATGCCCGCGTCCGCATAGGCGCGCACCAGCTCCATGCAGCTTGCCGGGGTTTCTTCCGGGCCCTTGACGATGATCGAGCAGCCGGCGGCGAGTGCGGCCGAGATCTTGCGGACCGCCTGGTTGATCGGGAAATTCCAGGGCGTGAACGCGGCGACCGGGCCGACCGGCTCCTTGGTCACGAGTTGGGAGACGTTGCCCATCCGCGGCGGCACGATGCGGCCATAGGCGCGGCGGGCTTCTTCCGAGAACCAGTCGATGAGGTCGCCGGCCAGCATGGTCTCGCCCTGCGCTTCCACGACCGGCTTGCCTTGCTCCATGGTCATTACGGGCGCGATCTCGGCGGCGCGCGAGCGGATGATGTCGGCGGCCTTGCGCATCAGCTTGTAGCGGTCGAACGGCGAGGTCTTGCGCCAGATCTCGAAGCCGACCTTGGCGGCCTCCAGCGCGCGGTCAAGGTCCTGGCGCGAGGCGTGCGGGGTCTTGCCGATCGGCTGGCCGGTGGCGGGGTTGAGGATGTCCTCCGACTTGCCGGAGGTGCCGTCGGTCCACTCGCCGGCGATGAACATCTGAACTTTCGGGTACATCCCTGGTGTCTCCTGCATGATTTCGGCGGCGATCAGCATTGGCGCCCGGCCGCCTCATAAGTGGGCGCAGAGCTACACCGAAAGGCGGCCGGCGAAAAGGGATCAATGATGCCGCAGCGGCGCGAGGATGGTATGCGCAACAGACGACATGGCGTCGTCACGATGCGATTATTTTTTCCGTCACACCAGGCTCGACTTGCCGCGGCTGAGCACCTCGCCCGCGCCCTTGTTGCCGACGATCCTGCCCTGCTCGTACACCACGCGGCCCCGCGCGATGGTGGTGACAGGCCAGCCGGTGACGTCAAAGCCTTCCCACGGCGTATAGTCCGCGCCGTGGTGCAGGTCGGCTTGCCGGATCGGCTTCTTCAATTTGGGATCCCATAGGACGACGTCGGCATCGAAGCCGACTCCGATCGAGCCCTTGCGCGGATAGAGACCGTAGATCCGCGCATGATTGGTCGCAGTCAGCTCGACGAATTTCTGCAAGCTGATCCGCCCCTTCGAGACGCCTTCGGAAAACAGGATCGGCAACCGGGTCTCGACGCCGGGGATGCCGTTCGGCACCCAGCGGAACGAGGTCCGGGAATTCGGCGTCAGCTTGCCCTTGGGATCGTCGTAGCGGAACGGGCAGTGATCGGACGAGAAGGTCTGGAACACACCCGTGGTGATGCCTTCCCAAATCGCCTGCTGGCTTTCGGCATCGCGTGGCGGCGGCGAGCAGACATACTTTGCGCCTGACATGTCCATGTTCAGGCCTTTCATGTCGTCGGCCGTCAGTGTGATGTATTGCGGACAGGTCTCGGCATGCACCGGCAGTCCGCGTTGCTGGGCCCAGCGCACCTGCTCCATCGCCTCGCGCCCGGAGACGTGTACGATCATGATGGGAACGCCGATCACCTCGGCATGGCTGATGGCGCGGTGCGTCGCCTCGCGCTCGACGGCCTGCGGCCGCGAGGTGCCGTGATAATAAGGCGCGATATGGCCCTCGCGTTCGAGCTTGGCGGTGAGGAAACGGATCGCGTCGTAACCCTCACAATGGACCATGACCAGCGCCTCCTCGCGGCGCGCGACATCGAACACCTCCAGCAGCTGCTTGTCGCTGAGCACGAGGTCGTCATAGGTCATGAACACCTTGAACGAGGTGTAGCCGTCCTTGACCAGAGCCGGCAGCTCCTGCCCGAGCACGACCGCGGTCGGGTCGGAGATGATGAGGTGGAAGGCGGTGTCGATGTAGCACTCGCCCTCGGCGAGCTTGCGGTAGTTCTCGACGCAGGTGCGCAGCGACGTGCCCTTCTCCTGGAGCGCGAAGGGCAGCACCATGGTGTTGCCGCCGGCCGCCGCCGCGCGCGTTGCCGAAGCAAAATCGTCGGCCATCACCACGTCGGGGCCAGAGGCCTGGGAGATGTGGACGTGGCTGTCGATCCCGCCGGGCAGCGCCAGCAGCCCCGTCGCGTCGATCTCGCGCGCCGCGCCTTCAATGCGGTCGGCGATGCTGACGATGCGTCCGTCGCGAATGCCGATATCGGCGCGAAACTCGTCGCTGGCCGTCACGATGGTGCCGCCGCGAATGGCGAGATCGAGCTGCGTCACGGGCGTCTCCGTCACTTGATGATCGCTGATGTCTGGAAGATCCGGCCCCACGCCGCAAGGGCCGCGATGTCGCCACCGGCGAGTTCGAGCGTCCGCCACAGCGTGACCGCGACCGAGTCCAGCACGGCGATGCCCAACTCCCGTTCGAGCGAGGCGGCCAGCGCGGCGCCGTCGAGATTGGTGCAGAGAATGACGACGGCATCGGCGCCGTCCGCCGCGACCGCGCGGATCATGTCGGCGATCGTCGCGGGCGTGACCTCACCGAAGGAAAAGTTATCGCGCAGGCCGAGATGCCGCTCGGCGTGAGGGGCGATCCCCTCCTCGGCCCAGACATCGCCGATACGCCGTTGCACGTCGTCCATATAGGGTGAGACCAGGCCGACACGTCCGGCGCCGAGCACGCGGACGGCGTCGATGCAGGCGAGCGTGGAGGTCGTCGCCGGGATTCCAGTCCGCGCCGCGATCGCTTCGCACAGGCTCCGGTCGCGGCCGATACCGAGCCAGCTCGCCGACGTACCGTCCAGGCAATGGCATCAACCCTGGCGTCCGCCAGCAGATCCGCCGCCGGCAGCATCACCGAGGCATCGAACTGGCTCAGCGCCGCGGTATCGAGCGCGATCTCGGTAACGCGGAAGCGCGAGAAATGAGCGGTGACGCCGGCCACGCCATGCAGCATGGAACTGATGACGGGCTCCAGCACCGAGTTGGACGATGGGGTCATCATGCCGAGGCGCTTGCGCTGAATTGACATCGATCACGATCGCCCCATTGAGAGAGCGCACCGCTGCGCCCCCTCGGATGATCATCCGCGCCTGCCATCGCCCGCGCAACCCGCAATTTGCATGGCGCATATGATTTGTTCGATACGCAGCTCAAGCCGCGAAGGTCGACCGCAAGCGCCGCCAGCCGATGACGATGCCGGTGACGGAAAATGCCAGCCCGAGCAAGCAGAGCCCGACGACCAGGATATCGCGCAGACGCGGATGCGCCATGAGAACGGGAAAATCGAGCGTGTGAAGCGCACTGTAGAACCAGCGATAGGCCCGCCGCGAGGCATCCAGTCTTTGCAGCACGCGGCCGTCGGCACCGTCGATGTCGAACCAGAGGTCGCCGCATCGGGAGCGATAGACGGGCGCTCCGGGGACGGCGGAATGCGCGGGATAGTCGTCATTGTCGGCTAGAACGAACGGAACGCCACAGCCCGGCGCAAGGCGCGTCGTCAGGTCATGGACATCCCTCTCGCCGAGGAATGCCACCTGCCGGCTGCGGATCGCCTCCCCCGTTTTGGTTAAGGCTTGACTGTCAAGGCCGGTCCGGTCGCGCCGGTAGACAACACCATTGACGGCGAACCATTCGACTTCGCGAGCCGACGGCTGACCGACCGGAGGGGCCGTCGTCCAGTCCGGAGCGGCATACACCACGCCTGCTTCGGTCGGGGTCAGATCACCGCGCGAGAACAGCCGGCCGTGATCCATCGAGAGCCAGCCACTGAAGCTCCAGGTCAGCACGAAAACGGTCGCGACGAGACCAATGATGTGATGCAGTGCGTGCCAGCCGCGATAAGGCGACGAAACCCCGCGCCTTCGAATCCTGATCCTGATAATTCCGAGCACCGCGCCGAGCGTCGCGGCGATAAAAGCCACCAGCGACAATGTCGAGACCACCTGATCCCAAAGGGACCAGTTGCTCCTCAGGACCGTCGGATAGATCCAGTGCAGGACGCTGCCGGCCAAATTCCATCCGCGCTCGCTGCGGGTCGTATCCAGCACGACTTCGCCGGTGCGCGAGGAGACATAGACCTCGGTTCCGGCCGCATCGCCAAGAGCGACACGCAACAGAGGCCGGTGTCGATCAAAGCCGTTCGGCACGCTCCATTGATCATAGTCCGCGCCCGCAATCATCGCCGCCCGCGCGGCATCGAGCCCGCGTTGCCGGGCATGATCCCGCGCGATACCGACCGCGACGTCGGCGGACGTCACTGATGCATCCCGTCCGGCGGAGGCATGGACCGCGCGCACGCGCGACGGGCTCGACACGACATAGACCGGCCCGTCGCTCCGCTGGATCAGGCGAACGCGCGTGGCGTCCGCGATCCCGCTCGCGGCGACGGCATCCGCGACCGCAATCCTCACCTCTCCGCCAGCCACCGGCGCGAGCCCCGAAAAACGTTCCGCTTCCGTCAATGACGGAAACGGAACGAAGTGCATCACGATTCCGGTCGCGAACCACATCGCGAACAGCAGGCAGAACGCGATCCCGAGCCAGCGATGCAGCAGGACGATCGCGTTCATCATGTGGTCAGCGCCCTACCATTTGAAAGCGGCGGAGATCTCATAGGTGCGCGGCGCGCCCAGCAGGATCTGGTCTGGATAGAACGGATCGCCCCAGATCGCGTAGCGCTTGTCGGTAATATTGCGCACGCGGAAGCCCAGGCGGGCCTGATCAACTGCGTTGAACACCGTCTTGGGGATGTCGACGAAGGCATAGACGTCGGCGACGGTATACGCCTTCATCGTCACGACGTTGGCGTCGGTGTTGTAGCGGTCCCCGACATAACGGCCGGTGATGCCGAGTTCCACCGGCCAGGGCGTGAAGAACCGGTACGACGCACCGGCATTGGCCACGACGCGCGGCACGTTCGGCGGCGTGTTGCCGGAGAACGATCCGCCGACAAAGTTGTAGTCGGCGTAACGCGCATCGACATAGGCGATGTTGCCCCAAAGACGCAGGGGATCGATCGGGCGCACCGCGGCGGCAAGCTCGACACCTTTCGATTCCTGCCGTCCCGCAATGTTGAGCGTCTGGCCGCCGGCTGCCGCATAGACGTTTTTGCGCACGATGTCATAGGCCGAGAACGACCACTCCGCCCGGTTGTCCCAGAACAGATGCTTGACGCCGGTCTCGTATGTGCGCGCGGTGGTCAGGTCCAGGTTCTGGGTCGGAGCAAGCAGGAAGATGTTGTTGGCCGAGATGTCGGCGCCGGTGGCGTACTGGCTGAAGAAGGTTAAGCCGGGGACGGCGTCCCACGTGTAGCCGATACGGCCGGTGACGGGCGCCCAGTCCTTCGTGAACGGGAAATTCGCGTTCACCAGACCGTTCTGGTCAGTCGAGTTACGGTCAAGCCCGATATGCTCGACGCGCAGGCCGCCAATCAACGCGAAGGTCCGCGTGAGCTTCAGCCGGTCCTCGAACGACAGCGCCTCGTTATTGATGCGCGCGGTCTGCTGCTTGGTCGTGAGATCGCCGTAAAAGCCGCGATCAGGATCGACCAGCGAGACAAAATCGTTCGGGAAGTTCGCCGCGCCCGGCCTCACAAAGTCGAGGTAACTCGACGAGAACGTCGTTGCCATGCGGTTGTCGAAGCCTGCGATATTGGCATCCCAGATGAGGTCCGTGATGTTGCCGACGAGGCGCTGGCTGTGCGCGACATAGAAGCGCTCGCGATACACCTGGTTCTTGACGGAGTCGAACGCCTCGATCTCGTTGTTGAACCACGTGCGCTCTGCGCCGTAACCATAGGCCTGACTCTTCAGCGTCAGGTCAGGCGCCAGCTTCAGCTCGAAGCCACCGCGCAGCCACACCTCCTGCGCGACGTTGCGGTTATCGAGGACGTTGTAATTGGTGTTGAAGGTGCGGTCGTCGATCGTGACGGCGCCAAGGTCGGTCCTGTTGAAGTAGTTGCCCGAAACAATGCCGCTCGTCGCATGCGAGCCGCTGAAGGCGATCGGTACCAGCGGTGCGCCCCAATAGGCCTTCGAGCGATCTTCCCGGTACTCGATCGCGCCCCAGATCTTGAGGCTGTCGGAGATGCGGTAATTGAGTTGGCCAGACACATCCAGCGTCCTGGTATTGGTGTCGTCGGCAAAGCCGTTGAGCGAGGCGCGGCTGATGTCGAAGCGGTAGTCGAGGCCCTGCACATTGGTGCTGCCGCCCGAGCCGTAATGGACGCCGAACGAGTTGAGCGAATCCCAGGAGAAATCCGCCTCGTTCCGGATCGCCCCGGTGTGCGGCTGCTTGGTGACGAGGTTGATCGACCCGCCGGCCGCCCCCTCACCCGAGATCAGCGAGGCCGGGCCCTTCAGAAATTCCACGGCTGCGAGATTGGCCGTATCCGTGATCCGCGAGGTCATGTTCTGCGGACCGATCTTGATGCCGTTGTAGAGCATGTTGATCTGGCTGTTGGTGAAGCCACGCATGGAGAAGGCCGCGGGCTCGGCCGGATTGTCGCCGGAGGTGACGCCGACAGCGCCCTGCGCTACCTCGGACACGGTGCGATAACCCTGCTCGCGCATGGTCTCGGCCGAGATCACCTCGACGGTCGCGGGTATCTGCCGTACGGTCAGGCCGAGCCGCGAGGCGCTTTCAGCCACAACATTCGTATTGAGGGGTGTCTGCACTCCCGCGCTCGCCGCGGCGGGCTTTGGCGCTGCTGTCGCCGCGGCCGCGGATCTGCGCGATGACGCGCGGCGAGCGGTTTGCCCTTCCCGGCCTGCTGGCCTCGCCTGCTTGCGGGATTGGGCGGGCGACACCTCGACAGGCGGCAGCGGTTCGCGAGCCTGCTGCGCCACGGCGGCAGGCAGATCGAGAGTGGCAAAGGATGTGAGTGCGGCGGAGGCGAGCAGGAAGCAACGCGGTCGTACAAGACGAATGGAAGACACAGTTCGGGACCTCGGTATGACGTCAGTGGCACGTCACAGCGAACAAGGTCCCACCTTCGGCCTTTCAGCCTTCCGATGAAGCCGAATGTCTGTACTCCCCGACCGACATCTTCGCGTGTGACCACGGCTGACGGCAGGTCTCCTGGCTCGCGGGTCAGTACCTTGCATCGCCTTCCCGGGACCGAGATACCCAGTGGCTCGTGACGCAAGATTCGCCGCTTACAGTTGCGGGGGCAGCCGCGGCATTGGGGACAAAACCCCCGCACCGCATTCCCTTTTCATCCCCACTCGGGGAAACCGTCAAAGCCATCTAGGATTACCGACAAGACAGAGTCAATGTGCCGGTGCGACGATATTACCACAGCGACCAACTTCCTTGGAGATAGGCATGGAAGGCGAGACCTTCCTCTGGCTGATACGGCATGCGCCCGTCGACGGCGTCAAGGGGACGATCCACGCAGCCGACGCGCCCGCCGATCTCGGCAATCGCGTGCAACTGGAGGCGTTGCAGCGGAGGCTCCCGCCAGATGCTGCGAGCTTTGCGAGCCCGGCGCGACGCACGGTCGAGACGGCGCGCGCGCTGGGACTTGAACCCGCGCTGGTGCCCGAATTCGGCGAGCAGGATTTCGGCGACTGGACCGGCCGGCGGCATGACGAGCTCGCCGCGACCGGCGGCGAAGCCTATGCGCAGTTCTGGAGCGATCCGGCGCACGGGCGGCCGCCGGGCGGCGAAAGTTTCGAGGATCAGGTCGCGCGCGTCCGGCTGGGCCTCGCGCAAATCGGCGCCGGCTCGGCAACGCTCGTCGTGCATTCCGGCACGATCCGCGCCGCGCTCTGCATTGCGCTGGATCTGACCCCACAAACGGCCCTGCGCTTCGTGGTCGATCCGTTGTCACTGACCCGGATCGACCGGCTCGCCACGGGCTGGCGCGTCGTCGCGGTCAATCAGCGCGCGGCTTGAGCCGGGTCAGGCCGGGCGATCCGGCACGTTGGCCTGCGCGAAGGTCGCCATGCCGTTGTGAAGGCTGCACGCGAGCCGCACCAGCGGCAGCGCGATGGCCGCACCCGATCCTTCGCCAAGCCTGAGATCGAGGCTGATCAACGGCTGCACGTTCAGCGCACGCAGCACCAGCCGATGCCCCTGCTCCGCCGATTGATGCGACGGCAGCAGGAATGGCTGGCACGACGGGTTCAGCCGCACCGCGGCCAGCGCGGCCACCGATACGATGAAGCCATCGATCAACACGGGAATGCGGGCTTGCGCAGCCGCAATGATGGCGCCGCAGATCGCCGCGATTTCGAGGCCGCCGACGCCGCACAGGATCTTTTCCGGCGAAGCGCCCGCAACGCCATGCCGCGCGATCGCAGCGTCGATCACGCCCGCCTTGTGCGCGCGGCCGGCCGCGTCGACGCCGGTACCGCTGCCCGCGATCTCCTCGGCACTGATGCCAAGCAGGCTCGCCGCAATCGCCGCCGACGTCGTGGTATTGCCGATGCCCATCTCGCCGAAGATCAGGAGATCGGGCCTGCCTGCGTCTGCGCGCGCGACTGCGCGCTGACCGCATTCGAAGGCGAATGCCAGCTCCGCGGGGGTGAGCGCGGCTTCCACGCTGAAGTCGCGCGTGCCCTGGCGCGGCTTGTCGGTGACGATTCCTGCCATCGCCTCCTGCGCCAGCGTGCCGGCGTCCACGACCTCAAGGTTTGAGCCAAGCTCACGCGCCAGCACCGAGATCGCGGCACCGCCCGAGGCAAAATTCGCCATCATCGCGATGGTCACTCCTTGCGGATAGGCCGACACGCCCTGCGCGACGATGCCGTGATCACCGGCGAAGACGATGATCGGCACCCGCGCAGCGCGCGGCTGCTCGGTCGCCTGCAGGCCCGCGAGCTCGACCGCAAGCTGCTCCAGCCGGCCGAGCGCGCCGGCCGGTTTTGTGAGTTGCGCCTGACGCGCGAGCGCCGCGTCGCGATGGACGGCGGAGACATCGGGGCATTTCCGGGTGACCCAATCGGGGAGCATGCTGCCTCGCTTACGGCCTGCGCTTGAGAATGTAGCTGTCCATGATCCAGCCATGCCGTTCGCGCGCATCCTGTCGCGCAGCGACGATGTGCGGGCCGATCTCGGCCAGAGCGCCCGACATCACGATCTGATCGGGCATGCCGAGATAGGCGCCCCACCAGATGTGCAGTCCCGCCGGATCGAGCGACTGGAATGCCGTGCCGCCGTCGAGCATCACCACCACGGTGTCGACGCCCTGCGGCCAGCCGCCTTCGCGCAAGCGGCGCCCCGTCGTAACCAGGAAGGGCTCGCCGATGTCGTTGAGCGGCAGCGCATGCGCCGCGCACAACGCCTGGATCGAGGTGATGCCGGGCACGACCTCGATATCAGGCAAGGGATCGAGCCGGCGCGCAATGCGCAGCGAGGAATCATACAGTGAGGGATCGCCCCAGATCAGCAGCGCGACCTTGCCGTCATCACCGAGCTGGCTCGCGATCGTCTGCGACCAGGCCGCGGCCACGGCGTCGTGCCAATCGTCCACGCCCTTGTGATAGTCCGCTTCACCGGCATCGCGCACGGGAAGGTCGAACTCGGCAATGCGCGTCGTTTGATTGGTGAGCACATCCGCGCAGATCGTCCGCCTGAGATCTGCGAGATCGGACTTCGCCGTCCCCTTGCGCGGGATCAGGATGAGATCGGCCGCGTTGATGGCTTGAACGGCGGCGCGTGTGAGCTGCTCCGGATCGCCGCAACCGATGCCTATCAGGGAGAGCGTGAGCATCGCGCGTGCAGGGGCGGCCGTGACGGCCGCCCCCTTTGTCTCTTAAGCCGCGTTGTGCAGGCGCGGCGTGACGAGGCCGGGCGCGGTGACGCCGCGCAGCGATTTCGCCAGCGCCAGCACGGCGAGATCGGCCAGCGGCTCGATCACGATGACGAGTGCGTAGGAGGCCGCGAAGGTCGCGATATTGACGAGGTTGGTCGCACCGAAGCCCGAGCCATAGAGCGCCCAGAACGCGACCCAGGCGATGACCCCGGCCTGATACGTGGTCGACAGCGCCAGCGCCTGGCGATAGCTGAGATCGACATAGGCGGTGTTGCGGGCAATGATCCGCGTGGCGATCGCCTGGATCGCGAACAGCGGCACCAGCAGCGTGGTGACGTTCATGCCGTATTGCGGCAGGTCGGGTGGCTCGAAGAACACGCCCTGGAACAGCAGGCCGAACGCGAGGCCGAAGGCCGCAGGCGCTGCCCCAAACAGCAGGAACAAGGTCGAGCCGAGGATGAAGTGCACCTCGGAGACGCCGACCGGGAAATGCGGCAGGATCTCGAAGAAGACGAACACGAGGCCCGTGGTGGCGAGCGTCCGCGCCGCGAACGACGTGATGCCCTGCTCGCGCACGGTCTCGACCGCGAGCTTCAGCGCAACGCCGCCGACGGCGATGCCGGTTGCGTAACTCAACACGAGCTTGGCGCCCGATACGACTCCGGGTTCGATATGCATGGTTCAGTTCCTTCCTGCCGTCACACCCGACGGCCTTGGCCACAAAACATGCACGGCCGGTCTCCTGGCTCGCGGTTCACTGGGGTTCTCCGGCCTTCCCGGGCCTCGCGGCCCAGTGGCTGATCGGAGCCCCTCACCGCTTACAGTCGCGGGGGCGGCTGGGGTTTTGGGCGGCGCAACTGTCCGCCCACCCCCATTCCCGATTATGCTCCGGCGGTTTGCGCCGCCTCGAGCACCATGCGTCTCCTGTGTGCCCCTTTCGCCAGCCGGGCGTCAAGGGGCGAAGGGCGGCCGGGACGGTCATGACGGATAATCGCCCGCCAGCGCGCCGAACAGGATCACGGCGGCCGTCGAGGCAGCGCCGCCCCGCGCAAGCTGTTCGGCCAGCTCGGCAATGGTGGTGCGGACCAGCCGCTCGTCGGGACGGCCGAGGGATTCGGCGAACAGGGCCGGAGTGCTCGGGGTGAGGCCGTGCTCGATCAATTTTGCGACAAGCGCCGGAAAGGTGCGCCGGCCCATATAGACCACGGTGGTCGCTTCGGGATCCGCCAGCGCCGCCCAGTTCAAATTCTGCGGCAGGTCGCCGGTCACATCGGCCCCGGTCACGAACTGCACCCGGCGCGAGGTGTGGCGCCGGGTCAGGGGAATGCCGGCTTGCGCGGCGGCGACACAGGCCGAGGTGATTCCGGGAATGATCTCGTAGCCGATGCCGGCTTCGCGCAGCGCCTCCAGCTCCTCCTCGAGCCGGCCAAAGATGCCGGCATCGCCCGATTTCAGCCGCACCACGCGGACGCCGGCCGCGGCATAGTCGACCAGCAGGCGGTTGACGTGGTGCTGCTTGGTGGAGGGCCGCCCTGCCCGCTTCCCGACCGCGACGAGATTGGCGCCGGGCCGGGCCAGATCGAGGATCGCGCCCGAGGCGAGGTCGTCGTAGAGCACGACATCGGCATCGCGCAGCCGCGCGGCGCCCTTGACCGTGAGGAGCTCGGGGTCGCCAGGGCCTGCCGAGATGAAGGTGACAAAACCGCTCACCGGTCCTCCGCGATCAGATGGAAGAACGTGCCGGTGGCTTGTCCCCGGCGCGAGCCCGTCTCGGCGATGACCGCGCCTGTTGCATCGTGCACGACCGCGAGCGGCGTATCCGGCTGCGCGACAATCGTCGAATAGTGGAACTCGTGGCCGCGCAGGCGCGCGCCGACCTGATGCCCCGGCATCGGCGCGGCGAGCGCAGCGAGACGATAGCCGAGATGCATGCGGCGCTTGGCAAAGCTCGTCTCCAGCCCGAGCAGGCCCGTCATCTCATGACGGATGCCGTCGGCATCGGTCAGAGCGGTTCCCAGCACCATATAGCCTCCGCATTCGCCGTGCACCGGCCGTGTGTCCGCGAAGGCGCGCAAGCCGCCGCGAAAGCGGGCGTTGGCCGCGATCTTCCCCGCGTGCAGCTCGGGATAGCCGCCGGGCAGCCAGCAGACATCGGCGCTCGCGTCAGGCGCTTCATCGGCAAGCGGCGAGAAGATCGAGATCTCGGCGCCGGCCGCGCGCCAGGCTTCCAGCATGTGCGGATAGATGAAGGAGAACGCGGCATCGCGGGCCAACGCAATGCGCTGCCCGGGCGGCGTCACATTCATGCCGTTTGCCGCCGGTTGCGGCGACCAGCTTGCTGCCGATCCCAGCACCGCATCGAGATCGACGTGTTCGGCGACGAAGCGCGCGGCCTCGTCGATCAGCTTGCCGATCTCGGCCTGCTCCTCGGCCTGCACGAGGCCGAGATGCCGCTTCGGCAGGCTGATCTCGGCATGGCGCGGCAGCGCGCCGAACACGGCGATGCCGGCGTCGTTGAGTGCACGCCGCACGAGATCTTCATGACGTTGGCTGGCGACGCGGTTGAGCACGACGCCGGCGAGGCGCACGCCGGCGCGATAGTCGCGAAGGCCTGCGGCGATCGCCGCCGCGGTCTGGGCCTGTCCGGAGGGATCGATCACCAGCAGCACCGGCCAGCCCAGCATCTCCGCAATGTCGGCGGTGGCGCCGGTGCCTGAGACGCCGCGCGCGGCGACGCCGTCGAACAGGCCCATCGAGCCCTCCGCGAGCACGACATCGGCATCAGTGCCGCGACCGACAAGATGCGCAATCGTCCCGCGATCCATCGCCCAGCTATCGACGTTGACGGAAGCGCGCCCCGTCGCAGCGGCATGGAAAGCGGGATCGATATAGTCGGGCCCGCTCTTGAAACACTGCACGTTCAGTCCGCGATTGCGCCAGGCGCGCGCCAGCGCCAGCGTCAGCGTGGTCTTGCCGACGCCGGAGGCCGGCGCGGAGATGACGAGCCCTGCCGGCATCACGATGCCTCCGGAAAGCGCGGATCGGCGCCGACCGGCCGATAGCGGCGGTCGTAGTCGACGGCATAGAGGCGGCTCTCGTCGAAATCCGCCGCGCCAAGGGTCTTGCCGACCAGGATCAGCGCGGTGCGCTCCATCTCGGTGCCGACGGCGGCATCGAGTGTCGCCAGGGTGGCGCGGACGATGCGCTGGTCCGGCCAGCTCGCGCGCCAGACGATCGCAACCGGGCAATCCGCGCCGTAATGCGGCGTCAGCTCGGCGACGACCTTGTCGAGCAGATGGATCGACAGATGGATCGCGAGCACCGCACCGGTGGCGGCAAACGCCGCGAGCTTTTCGCCCTCAGGCATCGCGCTGGCGCGGCCCGGCGTGCGCGTCAGCACGACTGACTGGGCGAGACCGGGGAGCGTCAGCTCAGTCTCGAGTGCAGCTGCTGCAGCCGAAAACGACGGAACACCTGGCGTGACCGTGTAGGGAATACCGAGCGCGCGCAGCCGGCGAAGCTGCTCGCCCATCGCCGACCAGATCGCGAGATCGCCGGAATGCAAGCGGGCAACATCCTTGCCGGCGGCATGCGCGGCGGCGATCTCCGCGACGATCTCGTCGAGCGATAGTGGCGCGGTGTTGACGATGCGCGCGCCGGGCGGGCAATGCGCCAGCACGCCCTCGGGCACCAGCGAGCCCGCATAGAGGCAGACCGGACAGGCTGCGATCAGGTCGCGTCCGCGCAACGTCAGCAAATCCGGAGCGCCCGGTCCTGCACCGATGAAGTGCACCGTCATGGGCCGTCTCCTTCCGCGATCGCGGCGGTCGCGGTGCGATCCCGCGAAACCGCCCGCGTCGCAATCAATCGCGCGCGAGGGCCAGCGGCAACGAGCGCCGCGGCTTCGGCGACCGAGCCCGTGCCGAACTTTTCCGCGACGAGCTCCGATTGCGTCGGCGTCTCGATGCCGGCCAGCATGTCCGCCGGAACCGGCTTGATCGGTACGCCGCATTCACGCGCGAGCTGCTTCAGCGGCTCCGCATCGGCCTTGTCGCTGACAGTCGCGACCGCTGCGAGGCCTTCGAAACCACCGGCCGCCAGCAGCGCCTCGCGCAGCGAAGCCAGCGTGACATCCTTCTTGAATCCGAGTCCGGCGACTTTCATCGAACCGCACTCCATTGCACCACGGGCCGCGACGCTTCCCAGGACCGGTAGCGGCCGAGCGGCGCAGCATGGGCAATCTCGATCCGCATCAATTCGCCGCCGTGGCGCTGGTGCAGTTCGCCAAGCAGCGCTTCCGTCTCCAGCGTCACTGCATGCGCGACGAGCCGCGCACCCGGCGCGAGCCGTGACCAGATGGCATCGAACATCGCGATATCGAGACCGCCACCGATGAAGACCGCGACCGGCGCTTCCAGCGCAGCAAAAGCTTCCGGCGCGCTCCCCGTGATGACGGTGATCCGATGCGCCAATCCGAACGCTGCAGCATTGCTGCGGATATTCGCGGCACGATCCTCGCGCGCCTCGATGGCGGTCGCCGTCCCGCCGCACAGCGCCCATTCCACTGAGATCGAGCCAGAACCCGCGCCGATATCCCACAGCCGCTCGCCGGGACGCGGCGCCAGCGCCGAGAGCGCCAGCGCGCGCACCGGCCGCTTGGTGATCTGGCCGTCGTGAGCAAAGAGATCGTCTGACAGGCCGGAGCTGCGGGGAATGCCTTGCCCGCCCCTCGCCTCGACCGCGACTGCGACCAGGTTCTCGGCGAGACCGCCCGCAAAGCTGTCGGCATGATGCTCAGCGATGCTTTCGCGCGACCCGCCGAGCGCGGCGAGAGTCCAGAACGCCGAGGCCCCCCATCCGCGCTCGCTCAGCCATTTGGCGAGCTCACCGGCCGCCTTGCCGTCACGCACAAGGCAAATGATGCGCGCACCTCGCACCAGATGCGGCACGAGACGCTCGAACGGCGCGGCGTGAAGACCAAGACAGGCAATGGCTTCGAGGCGCCAGCCGAGCCGAGCGGCGGCAAGCGAGAAGGTCGATGGCGCCGAATGCGCGATCCACTCGTTGGCGTCGAGCTTCTCGGCGAGACTTGCACCCGCGCCGTACCAGAACGGATCGCCGGAGGCGAGCACCACCGTGGGCCGGCCGCGGCAGCTCAGCACGATGCCTGCATCGAACGGCACCGGCCACGGGCGACCGCGCCCCCCCACATCAGCAAGCGCGAGATGACGCTCGCCACCAAAAACAGTTTCTGCCTTGGCAAGCGCCTTTCGGCTTGCCTCGGACAGCCCGGCGAGGCCATCTTCGCCGATACCGATGATGGTCAGCCAGGGATCAGCCATGACGCGCGCCCTCATTCTGGGCGGAACCGCCGATGCGAGCTTGCTCGCCGCGGAAATCGCACGCGCGCGCATCGACGCCGTGTATTCCTATGGCGGCCGAACCCGCACGCCCGCCGATCAGCCGCTGCCGACCCGCATCGGTGGCTTCGGCGGCGTGAGCGGGCTTGCCGACTATATTCGCCGTGAGCGCATCACGCATGTGATCGACGCGACGCATCCCTTCGCTGCCGAGATGAGCCGCCACGCGATCGAAGCGTGCGCGCAAACGGGCACGCCGCTGATCGCGCTCGAGCGCGCGCCTTGGACGAAGGCGCCCGGCGACATCTGGATCGAAGTCGCCGACGTCACCGCCGCGGCCGCCGCGCTGCCCGAGACGCCGGCAAACGTGTTCCTCGCCATCGGCCGCCAGCACATCGCGCCGTTCGCGGCGAAGCCGCAGCACGTCTACACGCTGCGGTTCGTCGACCCGCCCGAAGCGCCGCTGCCCTTCGCTGCGGACGTGATCGTGTCGCGCGGGCCGTTCACGTTCGACGGCGAACTCGCAATGATGCGCGCGCGCAGCATCGCCTGGATCGTCGCCCGCAATTCCGGCGGCGACGGCGCGCGCGCCAAGATCGACGCGGCCCGGATGCTCGGCCTGCCCGTGATCATGATCGCGCGGCCAAAACTGCCCGAACGGCTGCGGGTTGAGAGCGTGGCCGAGATCATGCAGTGGCTCGGTCATCGCGCCTGCCTCGGGGCATAGACCCAGCGACCGACACGGCGCGTCTGCGAATTACCGACGATCACCAGCGTGCGCATGTCGGCCATCTCAGGCCGCGCGTCGTTCAGCGCGACAGTTTCGATCTTTTCATCTACAGCACTCACCGCGCGCGCAAAAATCACGAGACGCTCGCCGCAGCCGGCGTGCTTCAACACCGTAAGCGCGCGGCCAAAACCCTCCGGCCGGCTTGCCGAGCGCGGATTGTACATCGCAATGGCAAAATCGGCTTCCGCAGCGAGCCGCAGGCGCTTCTCGATCACCGCCCACGGCTTGAGATTGTCGGAGAGATTGATCGCGCAGAAGTCATGGCCGAGCGGCGCACCGGCGCGCGCGGCCGCCGCCAGCATCGCGGTGATGCCGGGCAAAACGCGAATGGGAAGCTCGCGCCATTGCGGCGCCTGTTCGAGCGCCTCGAACACGGCCGACGCCATCGCGAAGACGCCGGGATCGCCGGAGGAGACGACGACGACCTGCCCGCCTTCGGCTGCGAGCCGCAGGGCCTCGCCCGCGCGCTGCAGCTCTTCGCGATTGTCGGAGGGATGCAAGGTGAGCCCTGCCCGCGGCGGCACGCGCGCAACATAGGGCGCATAGCCCAGAATGTCGGTAGCGGCGGCAAGGGCGGCGGAGACCTCGGGCGTCACCAGCGCATCGCTGCCCGGCCCGAGGCCCGCGATGGTCAGCGTGCCCGTCATTCGGCGGTGTCCAGATGCCGGCCCTTGCCGTGCACGAGCACGATCGCGAAGTAAGGACAGTCGGCGGCATCGATCTCGGCGAGCCGCACCACGCGCTCGCCCGGCATGGTGCCGCGCTCGACCAGCCAGGCATCGTCCAGCCGGCCGGTGGCGGCGAGCGCGCGGCGCACCTTTGCGAGATTGCGGCCGGTCTTCATGATGACCAACGCATCGGAATCGCGCATGCGCCGTTCGAGCTCGTCTTCGGGAAGCGTGCCCATCAGCACCGTCGTCACGTCGTCGCCAAGCGCGATCGGCCGGCCGACGCCGTTCCAGCAGCCGACCATGCCGGGAATGCCCGCGATCACCTCGATCTCGACGCGGCCTTGCAGGCGCGTGTGCAGATGCATGAAGGAGCCGTAAAAGTAAGGATCGCCCTCGCAGAGCACGACGACATCGACCGCACGCGAAAGCCGCGCCAGCCGTTCCGCCCATTCGTCGTAGAAGCCGGCAAGCAGCTGCACATATTCCGGGCTGTCGAAGGCGAGCTCCGTCGTAACAGGATATTCCATTGCGTATTCGGTGACGTCGGAGGCCAGCATGCCTTCGACGATCCGCCGCGCCTGGCCGGGCCGGCCCTTCTTGCGGAAATAGGCGACATGCTTCGCAGCCCGCACCGTCCGGTCGGCACGCACGCTCATCATATCAGGATCGCCGGGGCCGAGACCGCAGCAGATGATGCGTCCCATGGCTATTCGCTCCGGCTCGCGAGCGCATTCACGGCGGCGACCGTGATGGCGGAGCCGCCGAGGCGGCCCTCCACCGTCAGCGCCGGCACCGGCGGATCGGCCATCAGCGCGGCCTTGGATTCAGCCGCGCCGACGAAGCCGACGGGACAACCGATGATCGCCGCGGGCCGCGGGCAGCCCGGCTCCTCGAGCATGTTGAGGAGATGAAACAGCGCAGTCGGCGCGTTACCGATCGCAACGATGGCGCCGTCGAGATGCGGCCGCCACAGCTCCAGCGCCGCAGCCGAGCGCGTGTTGCGCATCGACTGCGCGAGCGCGGGAACGGCCTCGTCGCCGAGCGTGCAGATCACGGCGTTGGCCGCCGGCAGCCTCGCGCGCGTAATTCCTTCCGAGACCATACGCGCGTCGCACAGGATCGGCGCGCCTCTCTGCAAGGCCGCGCGCGCAGCAGTCGCCATGCCTGATGTGAAGCGGATATGGGCTTCTAGGCCCACCATGCCGGCGGCGTGGATCATCCGCACCACCACCTGCTCTTCGTCGGGCGTGAAGCGGGCAAGATCCGCCTCGGCCCGGATGGTCGCAAAGGACTGCCGGTAGATCGCCGCGCCGTCGGTCTCGTAGGTGTGCGGCATCAGTGTCCTCCGACCAGGATGGAGGGATCGCTGACGATGTCGGCACCGTTGAGGCCGCGCAGGACTGGCTCGTCGCGGGTCGAGCCGTCGCGGATGAGATCGAAGCCGGCACTGGTCGCAACCAGCGTCACCGCGGATGCGCCGGAACGCGCGCAGCCCTTGGCGCAGCCGGAGACGTGAAGGCGCGTATCGAGGCCGATGCGCGGCGCAAGGGCGGAAGCGAGCGCGCGGGTGTCGGCATGCGCCTCGCGGCAACGCGGGGCGCCGCTACAAGCAATCACGCGCAACGCCGGATCGTAGGGCTCGGTGATGAGGCCTGCCCCGCTCGGCATCTCGCGCTTGCCCTCGCTCAGCACCATCCGCCATGGCGTCATGCGCAACGCATGTCCGCAGCCGGAAAACTGATGGAGCGTCGTGTGCAGCATCTGCCCGAACGCGACGCCGACCAGGGCGCCGTGCGGATAATGCCCGGGTCGTGATGCGGCCATGACCGGCGCAGGCTCGGTTTCGCCGCTCAGCGACTCCGGCAATACCGCGCCGGCCGCGACATGAGCTGCCATGCGCCCTCGCCCGCCCTTCGCGCCGCCGGACGTGATGAACCAGCTTGCGAGCGCGAGCGCCGTGCTCACGGCCTCTCCGCGTGCGACCGAGCGGCCCAGCCTTGCGCCATCGGCCCGCACCAGGAGCCGGCCGTCGCGATCGCGTTCGATGCGCACGTCGGCGGAATCGCCGGCGAGTACGCGCGACTTTCCATCATCGATGGCGAGCCCGAACTTTGTGGGAAGATCGAGCGCGCTGTCGGCGAGCGCTTCTTCAAGCTCCGCGGCGAGCGCCTGCGTCTCGTCAGCGCTGTTCCAGAACGGCGTCACCAAAATGTTGCGCCGGGCTTCGATGTCGGTATCGGGGTCGAGCAGCCGCAACAACGCGAGTCCATCGAGCAGCCGGCGATGGCCCTGCTCGCTGACGCCCCTGATCTGGAGGTTGGCCCGGCTCGTCACATCGATGAGACCATTGCCGTAGCGTTCGGCGAGCTCGGCAAGCCCGGCGACCTGTGCAGCTTCGAGGCGCCCGCCGAACGGGCGCACGCGAACGACGAGCCCGTCGCCCGATTGCATCGGGCGCAACGCGCCGGGACACCAGCCCTTGATCGCGGCCGCGCTCATGAGGCCTCCTTCAGTGCAGCCGCGATCGAATTGCGGCGCGTTCGCCAGAGCGAGGCCTCGTGCAGGCGCGTGAAGCAGGTCTCCATCGCGGCGAGCGCCGCGGGATTTTCGCTGGCCATGAAGGCGCGGACGTCGGCGTCGCCGAGCGTCGCATCGTAGTAGAGATCGAACAGATGCGGCGGCACGGCGCCGGCCAGATGCGCGAAGGCGGCCATGTGCTCCAGCGTCGCGGTGATCTCGGCGGCACCGCGAAAACCGTGCCGCATCATGCCGGCGATCCAGGCCGGATTGGCCGCGCGTGCGCGGACCACGCGCGAGATTTCCTCGGTCAGCGTCCGCGCGTGCGGCTGCTCGGGCCGCGTCGTATCGAGGTGATAGAGCGATGGTCCTGCCGCGCCGAGATGCGCTGCGGCGGCAGCGACGCCTGCTTCATGCGCGGCGTAATCCGCGGCGAGCAAGAGATCGGTCTCCGGCAGATCCTGGACGTGCACGAAAGCGTCGGCGGACGCGAGCCGCGTCTCGATGCCGGCCCGATCCAGCTGCATCGCACCGTCCGCGGAGAACGCCCAGGACGATGCCGACAGCCAGGCCTCGCCGGCGGCATCACGCGTCTCGGCCGTGAAGGCATCCGGGATCGCCGAGAGGCCGACGCCGTATTGGCCGGGACGCGGCGCGAACACGCGCGCGGCGCGGTGGCGATAGGGATTCTCGTCGCCCTCATCCTCGCGCGACGCGAGCGCCTCGGCGGCGGCCTCGAACAATTGCGCGAGGCCGGAGAAGACATCGCGGAACAGGCCCGACACGCGCAGCGTGACGTCGATACGGGGGCGCCCGAGCTCGGCCGGTGCGATGATGTCGTAGCCCGTGACCCGGCCGGAGGCGTGGTCCCAGCGCGGCGCAAGGCCGGCGAGATGCAGCGCCATGGCGAACTCCTCGCCGGCGGTGCGCATCGTCGCGGAGCCCCAGAGATCGACCACGAGGCCCTTCGGCCAGTCGCCGTGATCCTGCAAATGGCGGCGCAGCAGCTCTTCCGCGAGCTTGATGCCTTGCGCATGCGCCGACGGCGTCGGCACCGCGCGCGGATCGACGGCAAAGAGATTGCGTCCGGTCGGCAGCACGTCCTGGCGCCCGCGATAGGGCGAGCCCGACGGCCCCGGCGCAACGCGCTGCCCCGCGAGCGCGGCACGCAACGCATCGCGCTCCGCATCACCGCAGGCGCCGCGGCCGAACACGTGCAAGCCGTCGCCGAACTGGCTCTCCTTGAGATCGCAGACGAAGCGATCGATCCGCGGGATCGCTTCCGCCGGTGCTGCCGAGGCATCGAGACCGAGATCGTCCTCGAGGCCCGACGCACGCGCTTCGTCGCGGATCGCAGAAATCAGGCGCTGACGGCGCGCGGGATCGAGCCCATCCGCGGTCGAGTATTCGTCGAGCAGGCGTTCGAGCCGTCGCAGGCCTTCCGGCACCGCGGATTGTTCGAGCGGTGGCGGCAGATGGCCGATGGTGACGGCACCCAAGCGCCGCTTGGCCTGCGCGGCCTCGCCGGGATCGTTGACGATAAAGGGATAGATGACAGGGAGATCGCCGATCAGCGCTTCGGGCCAGCACGTGGACGACAGCGCCACGGATTTTCCGGGCAGCCATTCCAAGGTGCCATGCGCGCCCATGTGCACGACGGCATCGATGGCCTGCCCGCGGAGCCAGAGATAGAACGCGACATAGGCGTGGCGCGGCGTGCGGGCGAGATCGTGATAGTCGGCATCGCGCGTGGCCGCATCGCCGCGCTCCGGCTGAACCGCGATGACCGACCGGCCACTGGCGATGGCAGCGAATTGAAATGCACCTTCGCGACAGCCCGGGTCATCCTCCGGCGCGCCCCAGGCCTGCGCGAGATCATCCTGCAAGGCCTGCGGCAGGCGCGAGAGCGCCGCGCGGTAGTCGACGACGCTCCAGGTCAAGTTCTGCTTGAGCAGCGTCTCGCCGAGCATCTGAACCGGCGCAACATCGAAGCCGGCCTCTGTCAGGTCAGACAGCAATGTCTCGACCGACGCAAGCGCATCGAGACCAACGGCATGCGCGATCTGATGCGGACGGCCCGGGTAGTTCGAGAGCACGAGCGCCAGCCGCTTCCCGGCGGCCGGCGTCTCGGCGAGGCGCCGCCGGGCCGTAACGCGCGCGGCGACGGCCTTGACGCGCTCCTCATCGGGCCGGTGCGCCAGATGCGAAAATTGCAGATCGGGATCACGCTCCGCGGCCGATTTGAAGCTCACCACGCCCGCGAACAGGCGACCGTCGACCTCCGGCAGCACCACATGCATCGCGAGATCGCCGGGCGACAGGCCGCGCAGGGACTCCGCCCAGTCCTCGCGCCGTGCCGATGAGAGCGCGACCTGGAAGACGGGACACGATGCCGCATCGAGCGGTGTCGTGCCATCATCGCCCATCGCCGAGAACGCCGTCGCGTTGACGATCGCGGCCGGAGGATTCGTCGCGAAATACGTCCGCAGCCAATCCGCAACGCCCGGAGCCTTCAGCGAGGTGACGAACACGCCGTACGCGTCAAAGCCGCGCTCGCGCAGCGCCGCGATCAGGGCGTCGACCGGCCCAGTATCAGCGGCGGTGAGATAGGAACGATAGAAGGTCACGAGCGCGAGCGGCTTTCCCTCGCCTGCCATCGGCGCAGCGATGACGCCACGCGCGGGATCGTAAAAGCCCATCTCGGGCAGGTTCATCTCGCCGACGACGGGGCCCGCATAAAGGCCCGAGGCCAGCGCGAGCTGCGCGATCGCAGCCTGGGCTGCAACGGGACCGCCGGTGTCGCAGAGCACCTTGAGCCGACGTAGCGTCGAAACCGGCAGGGTCGAGTAGGTATCGAGCCGCGTGTCGTCGCGGCCGTCGGCCGGCAGCACGGCCAGCACAATGTTGCGGTCCTTCGCGAGCTGCTGCAGGGCCGCGAGCCCGTACGGCCAGTAGGATTCACCGCCGATCAGTCGCACCAGGATGCCGCGCGCCTGCGACAGCGTGCGCTCGATATAGGTGTCGACCGACAACGGATGACGCAGCTCCGCGAGATTGGCGAGCCGCAGCGACGGCAGGCTGCTGCGGCCGCGCCGCCAGCCGGCCGCGAACGCGGCAAGGTCGGAATCCGAGTACGAGAGCACCACGAGATCGGCCGGGTCCTGGCCGATGTCCCTTGGCGTCGCGGTCTCCTCGAGACCGCGGCTCTCGCGGAAGACGACGTGCATCAGATACCAAGTCCTGAAAGACCAAGTCCTGCCTTGATCGCAGCTTCGTCGATATCGCCGTGCTCGCCGATCACGACGAGCTTCGACTGCCTGAGAGCCGCGCCCCAGGGCTTGTCGAACTGGTGGCGCACGCGCTCGCCGACCGCTTGCAGCAACAGGCGCATCGGCTTGCCCGCGACCGCAATATAGCCCTTGACGCGCAGCACGTTCTGCTCGCGCGAAAGACGCTGCACCGACGCGACCAGTGCGTCGATGTCGCTGACCTCCGGAAGATCGATCACGACGGAGGCGAAATCGTCGTGCTCGTGATCCTCCTCGCCGTCGTGATGCGAGGGGCGCGCGGCGAGATCGTTCTCTGCGGCCGCGCCGAGGCCGAGGATGACGCGCGCATCGATCGCGCCATCGGTGACGGATAGCATCGGCACCCGGCGCGGCATCTCGGCGGTGATGGCGGCCTTGGCGGCTTCGATCCCTGCGGTCCCCGCGAGATCAGCCTTGGTCAGCAGCACGATGTCGGCGCAGGCGATCTGGTCCTCGAACACTTCCGACAGCGGCGTCTCGTGATCGAGATTTTCATCCGCCGCGCGCTGCGCTTCCACCGCAGCCGGGTCCGGCGCAAAACGGCCGGCGGCGACAGCCTCGGCATCGGCGAGCGCGATCACGCCATCGACCGTGATCCGCGAGCGGATCTCCGGCCAGTCGAACGCCTTCAGCAGCGGCTTCGGCAGCGCCAGGCCGGAGGTCTCGATCAGGATGTGATCGGGCCGCACCGGCCGCGCCAAGAGCTTTTCCATGGTCGGAATGAAATCGTCCGCAACGGTGCAGCAGATGCAGCCATTGGCGAGCTCGACGATGTTCTCCGCCGGGCAATTCGCATCGGCGCAGGATTTCAGGATCTCGCCGTCGACACCCTCGCTGCCGAATTCGTTGACGAGCACCGCGAGCTTCTTGCCATCGGGGTTTGCGAGCAGATGCTGGATCAGCGTCGTCTTGCCGGAGCCGAGAAAACCCGTGACCACCGTGACAGGGACTTTTGCGAGCGAGTTCATTCGGCGGCCTCCGGCACAACGGCAATGGGGGGAATGCGGGCAAGCGACTGCTTGCGGAAGATTTCGGGACGGCTGCGCCAGGGCACGAGGCCGTCGGGCGCGGCGGCATAGGCCGCAGCACCCGCGACCACATCGCTCGCATTGGCCTCTGACAGACGGCCATAGACATAGGACCAGCGGCCGGGCGCGCTGAGCGCAACCGAGCAACCCTGGCTGCACGCTGACAGGCATTCAACGGGAACCACATTGACGCCCTCGGGAACGCCGGCGTCGAGGATCGCACCATGCAGGCGCTTGCCGGGCGTCGCCTCACCCTCGTCGAGCGTCTGGCCGGCACGGCAGGTAATACAGACGTGAAGTGTGACGGTCATCGCCTCTTCCAGGATAAACAGCGGGAGGCGAAGAGGCACACGGACCATTCCCCCGAAGGTCCGTTTCCCCGTCGCGGAACACCCCGTCCGCCGGTCCAAAACTCGTCCGCGCTGGCAGGTCTCCCGGCTTGCGGAGCAGGGCTTTTGGCCCTTCGATCCCCGCCTTCCCGATCCCCTGGGGGATCAGTGGCTTCGGGCATCTCTCCGGTCACGGTCGCGGGGGCGGCTGCAGTTTGGACCCGAATCTTGTCGATTCGGACCCTATCGCATTCCCTCTTCGCCTGTCATAGGACAGGAACCAACGCCGGGCCACCATTTGCCCCCGGCCGCCTCTTGTCAAGCCGAAGGACCCTGTCAGATGACGCCTGAACCGGATACCCAAACGGCCGAGGAAACCGACGCCCGCCACGCTGCGAAAATGGCGAAAATCAAGGCCGCCCGCGACAAGATCATGGCGACCAAGAGCGGCGAAAAGGGCCTCATCATCGTCCATACCGGCGCCGGCAAGGGCAAGTCCTCCTCCGCCTTCGGCATGATCGTCCGCTGTGTCGCCCATGGCTTCCCCTGCGCGGTCGTGCAGTTCATCAAGGGCGCGTGGGACACCGGCGAGCGGCGCCTGCTCACCGGCCATTTCGGCGAGCTCTGCCAGTTCCATGCGATGGGGGAAGGTTTCACCTGGGAGACGCAGGATCGCGCCCGCGACATCGCCGCGGCGCAGGCCGGCTGGGCGAAGGCCAAGGAGCTGATATCAGATCCCAATCTGCGCATGGTCGTGCTCGACGAGATCAACATCGCGCTGCGCTACGACTATCTCGACATCGCCGAGGTCGTCGACTTCCTGAAAACGCACAAGCCGCCGATGACGCATGTCGTGCTCACCGGGCGCAACGCCAAGGACGAGCTGATCGAGATCGCCGATCTCGTCACCGAGATGACGCTGGTCAAGCACCCCTTCCGCTCCGGCATCAAGGCGCAAGCCGGCGTCGAGTTCTGACGACGTCAGGTTCTGAAAACACCAAGTTCTGAAAACACCATGGCGCGCGCATTGATGATCCAGGGGGCCGGCTCGGACGTGGGCAAGTCGCTCATCGTCGCCGGCCTCGCGCGCGCCTTCACGCGGCGCGGCCTGTGCGTGCTGCCCTTCAAGCCGCAGAACATGTCTAACAATGCGGCCGTGACCGTCGACGGCGGCGAGATCGGTCGCGCCCAGGCGCTTCAGGCGCTGGCCGCCGGCGTCGAGCCGCACACCGACATGAACCCGGTGCTGCTGAAGCCCGAAACCGATGTCGGCGCACAAATCATCGTCCAGGGAAAGCGCATCGCGACCGCGCGGGCGCGTGAATATGCGGCGATGAAGCCGTCGTTGATGGGCGCGGTGCTCGAAAGCTTCGAGCGTCTGAAGGCGCGCGCAGATCTGGTGCTGGTCGAAGGCGCCGGCAGCCCGGCCGAGGTCAACCTGCGCAAGGCCGACATCGCCAATATGGGCTTTGCGCGCAAGGCCGACGTCCCCGTCGTGCTGGTCGGCGACATCGACCGCGGCGGCGTCATCGCCCAGCTCGTCGGCATCAAGACGGTGATCGACCCCGACGATGCCGCGATGATCCAGGGTTTCATCATCAACAAGTTCCGCGGCGACCCCTCGCTATTCGACGACGGCTACAAGCTGATCGAGCAGAAGACCGCGTGGCGCGGCCTTGGCGTACTGCCCTGGTTCGCGCGCGCCGGCGAGCTGCCGGCCGAGGATGCGCTGGGCCTCAGCGATGCGCGCAAGCCGGGCCAGTGCAAGATCGCCTGCCTCGCTCTGTCGCGGATCGCCAATTTCGATGATCTCGATCCGTTGAAGCTCGAGCCTGGCGTCGATCTCGTCATGGTGCGCCCCGGCGACGCCATCCCCGGCGATATCCGCCTCGTCATCATCCCCGGCTCAAAGTCCACCCGCGGCGATCTCGCCTTCCTGCGCGCGCAGGGCTGGGACATCGATCTCCTGGCGCATCACCGCCGCGGCGGCCATGTGCTTGGCCTCTGCGGCGGCTATCAGATGCTCGGGCGCAGCGTCGCCGACCCCGACGGCATCGAAGGCCCTGCCGGCGACACGCCGGGTCTCGGACTTCTGGAGGTGGAAACGGTGATGAGCCCGCAGAAGACGCTGACGCGCGTCGCGGCCGTGCATGCCGCCACCGACCAGCCGATCGAGGCCTACGAAATCCACATCGGCCGCACCGATGGGCCGGATCGCGCGCGCCCGTTTGCTGAACTGAACGGCGAGCCCGAAGGCGCGATCTCGCGCGATGGCCGCGTGCAAGGCAGCTATTTGCACGGCCTGTTCACGTCGGACGATTTCCGCAAGGCGTATCTGGCAAAGCTCGACATTCCGGCGGGCGAGGAGCCTTATCACAGCAGGGTCGAGAGCGCGCTCGACGCCCTCGCCGATCACATCGAACAGCACCTCGACGTCGATGGCCTGCTCGCGCTAGCGCGCTAGCGCCTCGGCAAGGCGCGTCCATTCGGCTTCGCTGCCGGGAAGCCCGAGACGCAGCCATGCCGGCTCTTTCGCGAACACACGCGACCAGATCTGGCTACGCGCCAGTTTCTCCTGCGCAGCAACCGCATCAGGCGTCTCGTAGAGACGAAACAGCGGCGCACCACCGACGAGCCGCCAGCCTTGCGACTGCACGATGTCGTCGAGGCGGACACAGTCGCGCGCAAGCCGCGCGGACGTGGCCTCGGCCCAGTCGTCGTCACGCAAGGCGCGGCAGCCGATCGCGATCGCCGCTCCCGACACCGGCCATGGCCCCGACATCGCCGCGAGCTTGGCGATATCGGCCGCATGGCCGAGTGCAAACCCAAGCCGCAGGCCGGCAAGACCATAGAACTTGCCGAAGGAGCGCAGGACCAGCAGTCCAGGCCGATCCGCTCCGGATGCGAGCGACAGCTGCGGGGCGGCATCGGCAAAACTCTCGTCGATGACGAGACGGTCGACGCGCGGCAGCAGCGCCAGCAAATCCTGTGGCGCAAAACGCCGGCCATCGGGATTGTTGGGATTGACGACGACGGCGAGATCCGCGCCAGCCAGCGCGTCGAGCTCGCCGACCTCCTGGACATCCCAGCCTGCAGTCGACAAGACCCCGGAATATTCATTGTAGGTCGGCGCGAGGATGCGCGCGCGGCCACGCGGCGCCAGTTGCGGCAGCAATTGAATGGCGGCCTGGGCACCACCCATCGCGACAATCGGTGCACTCGTGCGGTAGGCGTGCTGCGCCGCCTGATGCAGGCTCTCGATCTCGGCGCGCGACGGCAGCGCGTTCCATGCGCGCGCGCTCACCTCGCCCACGGGATAAGGCAGCCGGTTGATCCCGGTCGACAGATCGATCCAGTCCTCCGCGCGCCCACCAAAACGCTGCTGGGCCAGATCGAGATTTCCACCGTGCTCGCGCATGTCCCGTTCTTTCACGCGAAGGCCAGGATCGCAAGCATACCGGCGAGCAGTAGCATGGCGCGGCGGTAGATCGTCAATCCCCGGCTGATGTCCGCGGCAAGCGGATCGCGCGCGCCTTCGTTGAGCCAGGGCTCGTTGGTGACGCTGCCGTGATAGATGCGGGGGCCGCTGAGCCGCACGCCAAGCGCGCCCGCCATCGCCGCCTCCGGCCAGCCGGCATTGGGCGAGCGGTGACGGCGGGCATCGCGCGTCATGCAGGACAGCGCCTCCGATCGCCGCGACGCCAACAGGACGAACAGAAAGCCGGTGAGGCGCGCCGGAATGAAGTTGGCGACATCGTCGATGCGCGCGGCGGCCCAGCCAAAAGCTTCGTGGCGTTCGCTGCGATGACCGATCATGGAGTCCAGCGTGTTGATCGCCTTGTAGCCCAAAATGCCGGGCAGTCCGAACAGCGCGCCCCAGAACACCGGCGCCACGATGCCGTCGGAGGCGTTCTCGGCGAGGCTCTCGATCGCCGCGCGCGCGATGCCGGCCTCGTCGAGGGTCGCGGGATCGCGTCCGACGATGCGCGAAACTGCGTCGCGCGCAGCGGCGATGTCGCCGGCTCGCAAGGGTTTCGCAACCGCCGCGACATGATCGTGGAGTGAACGCAAAGCCACCAGCGGCCAGGCCAGGACGCCGACCAACACGATCTCGATCCAGCCCAAGGGAAGCAAGGACTGAAGCATCCAGCCGAGCGCAACTGAAAGCGCGATGACGACGAGCGCTCCGGCAACGCCCGCAGCACGGCGAAATGCCGGCGGATCGGACGCGCGATTCCAGGCCGTGTCGATGGCGCCGATCAGCCGTCCCAGCCAGGTCACGGGATGGCCGATCCGCGCGAACAGCCACGACGGCCAGCCCAAGAGGGCATCCACCGCCATTGCCACCACCATCGCGCCCGCAAAGCCCACGCCCGCCTCCTGTCCTGCCCCTGTTGCGCAAAGCGAAGGCGGAGCGCAAGCCCCTGCCCGCCTGATTTCGGCTTTGTCTTTGGCCGCGTTTGGTGATTAGTCAGGCCCACAGGAGACTTTGATGGCCGTCATCTTGATCACGGGCGGGGCGCGATCGGGCAAGAGCAAGCGCGCGGAAACGCGCGTCCGCGCGTTCCCCGGACAGCCCGTCTATGTCGCGACGGCCGAGGCGCTCGATGCGGAAATGGAAGCGCGCATCGCCGGCCACCGCGCGCGGCGCGGAACCGATTGGATCGAGCGCGAGGTGCCGCTCGATCTCGTGCCCGCGCTGGTCGCAAGCGATGGCGGTGGCCCGAGGCTGGTGGACTGCCTGACGCTATGGCTCTCCAACCTGATGCATGCCGGGCGCGACTGGGAACGCGAGGTAACAGAGCTCGCCAATGCGTTGCCCCGCTTGAAAAGCGCCGTCGTCCTCGTCACCAACGAGGTCGGCCTCGGCATCGTGCCCGACAACGCACTGGCGCGCAGCTATCGCGACGCCGCCGGCATCATGAACCAGGTCATCGCGGCGGTTGCCGACGAGGTCGAGTTCGTCGTCGCCGGCCTGCCGATGAAACTGAAATGATCCCGCGCGCCGAACTTTTGCGAGACATCGTTGCCGATCTCAGGATGGCGGCATCGTTCGTCACGATTCTGCCGGTGGCATCGTCGAAGCCCGCAGGCGAAGGCGCGATCGCGCGCGCGACCTGGGCAATCCCCGTCGCGGGACTGCTGGTCGGCCTCGCGGGCGCCTTGGTCTACAAGGTCTCCAGCCGTTTCGGACTGACACCGAACCTCGCCGCCCTGCTCACGCTGGCCACGACCGCGCTCATCACCGGCGCGCTGCATGAGGATGGCCTTGCCGATACCGCCGACGGGCTCGGCGGCGGCCGGACGCGCGAGCGCAAGCTCGAGATCATGCGCGACAGCCGGATCGGCACCTATGGCGTCTGCGCGCTGATCCTGTCGTTCGGTCTGCGCTGGAGCGCGCTCGCAGCGATCGCCAATCCCTGGGCCGTCGCGCTCGCGCTGTGCGCCGCGCACACTGCGGCCCGCGCAGGCGTGCCGGCTTTCATGTCGCTGGTCCCGCCGGCACGCCCTGATGGGCTGTCGGCAAGCGCGGGATCGCCGCCGGGCCGCAGCGTCGCCATCGCCTTCGCCGTTGGAACGCTCGCCCTCGCGCTCGCGCTCGGGCCTGGCAAGGCGCTGGTCAGCCTGATCCTGCTGTCCCTCGCCGGCCTGATGCTGGCGCGGCTTGCCATCCGCCAGATCGGCGGCCAGACCGGCGACATCCTCGGCGCATTCGAGCAGATCGGCGAGATCCTCATTCTGCTGGTGGCGGCATCCTTCCGGATGGGAGGCTGATCCCATGGTCGAGTTCGACGACACCTTCCGCCGGCACTTGCGCGAGCTGTTCGTGTGGCGTCGCGACGTGCGCCGGTTTCGCAGCGATCCGCTGCCGGCCGGCGCCATCGATCGCCTGATCGAGACCGCCTGTCTCTCGCCCTCGGTCGGCCTCAGCCAGCCCTGGCGCTTCGTCATCGTCGATGATGCCGCACGACGCCGCGCCGTGATTGACGACTTCAGGGCATGCAACGCCGATGCGCTGAACGCCTATGCCGGTGAGCGCGCCGCGCGCTATGCCACGCTGAAACTGTCCGGTCTCGAACAGGCGCCCGGCCATCTCGCCGTGTTCGCGGACAAGGCGAGCGACATCGGCCACGGCCTCGGCCGCGCGACCATGCCGGAGACGACGGAGTATTCTGTGGTGGCCGCGATCACCGCGATGTGGCTCGCCGCGCGCGCCGACGGCATCGGCCTCGGCTGGGTGTCGATCCTCAATCCGGAGCGCGTTCACACCACTCTCGACGTGCCCAGCTCCTGGAAGTTCATCGCCTATCTCTGCATCGGCTATCCGGAAGTCGAATGCGACCAGCCCGAGCTTGAGCAGGCGAAGTGGGAGCACCGCCGCGGCGCGGAGGAATTCACGCTGCGGCGTTAGTCGCCGCGCCCCCCGCTCCGTCCTCCGTCATTGCGAGCGTAGCGAAGCAATCCAGGCTGTCTCCGCGGAAGGATTCTGGATTGCTTCGTCGCACCAGCGCAAAATTGCTTTGCAATTTTGTCGCGGGCTCCTCGCAATGACGACGGAGAGAGAAGCAATCCGCCGCTACGACCTGCTCTTGCCGGCAACTGCCGCCACAGGCGGAGGGCTTTCCTGTTTCTGGAACATCAACAACGGCCGCAAGATGACGCGGCCATAGGCCTCGTAATGGTTCTGGGTCGAGACGGCCATCTTCAGCGGCGTCGCGTAATTCGCCTCGAACGTCATGAACGAGGCATAGGTCCAGGAGAAGCCGACGCCGACCGAAGCGAGCTCGGTGATCCCCGGGAATGTCGAATAGACCGCACCCCAGTCGGTGAAGATATAGGTGTCAAAGCCCTTCAGCCATTGCGACCAGTTGTAGTGCAGCTCGGCGTTGAAATAATAGCCGCTGTCGCCGGAAGCCGCGTTGGAGGGATAGCCGCGTACGGTGGTCGGACCGCCGATCGAGAAGACCTGGTCGCCCGGCAGCAGCTTTTCCTGCGTGTATTGCCAGCTCGCCAGCACGTTGGCGCTGAAATTCGTCGGCCCCGCGGCGCTGGTTGCGATCAGCGAACCGGTATAGGTGTTGAACGTGCGGTTGTTGCTGAGCACATGGTCTTGCCACTCGATGTAGTTCACCGCCGGTGAGACCGTGATCGAATAGGCGTTGCCGGACTTCGTCACGGAGAGCCCGGCAGTGGCCTTGTCGTAATGGTCGTTGGTCACGTCGACCGTGGCGAAGCGGCTCACCGTCTTGCCCTCGGTCTCGGCGGCGTTGAACAGCACCAGCCAGTCCTGGCTCACCCAGAGCGGCTGGCTGAAATTGACCGCGGCCTGGCTCGAGCGTCCGGTGACGTCGAGCGCGACGAACGGCCCCTGGATGATCTTGATCTTGCCCTCGGTATAGCTGACGCCGACGCGGCCGCCCCAAGGATTGACCGGAATATTGTAGGCGGCGTTGCCGTTGAGATTGCCGTCGGCGCGGACACCGTAGAAGGTCAGGCGGTCGTCGACGCCGAACAGGCCGTGGCGCTTGTAGAAGGCGCCACCCTCCCACCGCCCGGTGTTCTCGACGCCCTGGTTGTCGGTGAAGAGCTGCAGGGTGTCGACCGGCGGCTCGATCACCGCGAACTGGAGATCGGTCAGGCCGAAGCTCGTGCCGGGCTGGAGCAGCGCCTTGATCTGCACGTCGTTGGTCCGGTTGAACCAGGTCACGTCGCGATTGAGTTTTGGAACGTCGAGGACCTCGCCTTCGGGCTCCCCAACGCGCCGAAGGATGTAATCGGTGCGAGTCTGCTTGTTGCCCTCGATGGTCGTCTTCTGGAGCCGGCCTTCGGTCAGCTTGATGCGGACGACCCCGCCCTTGGCATCCTGATCCGGCAGCGTCGCGATGCCCGTGACGATGCCGCGCGCGGTGTAGATGGCGTTGATGTCGGCAACGAGCTGCAACAGCGCAGCGATATCGACGTTCTTGCCGACATACCTCTTCGCAATCTCGTCGAGCTCTGCCGGCGTGATGAACTTAGAGGAGTCGAACTCGACCTTGCGCAGGCGGAATTTCGGCCCGCCCGGCTTCAGCAGTTGCGATTTTTCCCGCTCGCCGCCAATCACCGCGGGACCGCTCAGCTTTGGCGGCGCGCTCTGCTGTTCGAGCTGGCGGCGCTGCCGATCGATGTCGTTCTGGATCACGCCGGGATTGATCGACTGGGCGCGAGCGGAGGCGATGCAGCAAGCTGCAAGCCCCACTCCCAACGCTACCCCCCAAATTCGCATCCCGAATCTCGTTACCATGCCTGTGCGAGACGGCCAACGGACGGCTTCGCCGTCTCGACCGCCGCATCCTTCCAGCCCGGACGACCCACACGCTGCCCCTGACGGCGCAGCTTGCGCAGGTCGTTCAGTCCCTCGATGTTGACGGCGGGACCGGAGCCGATGGTTTCGACCGGACGCGGCGTCAGCAGCGCATCGAGCCGCGCCTGGCCGGAGAGGCCGAGCAGATAGAACGTCCCGCCATCCTTCTTCGCAAGCCAGGTCTCGATGGTCTCCTTGCCCTCGCCGTCGATCGCGATGTTGCGCACCATGCTGGCACCGGTGAAGTCGTAGCAGCAGGTGTGGCCCGGTCCATAGTTGGTGACGCTCGCCGAGACGCCGTCGGTGTAGAACACCACATAGGCGTTGCTGACATTGGCGTTGCCGATCTGGCTCATCGTGAACACGCCGCCCGGCTGGTAAAGCTGGAGCGTCGGTCCGTTGATCGGCGCCAGCGTCCGGTTGTTCAGGAACACCTGCTGGGTCGCGGTGGTGAGCATGAGCTGGCCCGGCACATAGCCGTTCAGGATCGTGACCGCATGCGCGTCGGTCCGGAAGTTGGCGTCCACCACCCTGAACTGGTTGACGATGATGCTGTCCGGGTCGATCGAGATGTTGGCGGACTTCGCGACGCCGCCGTTATAGCCGGTGATGTTCATGATCAGCGGAATCGCCGGATTCGAACGGATCTGCTCGCCCCTGACGTTGATCGTGTCTGCCGCCAGGTCGAGCTCCCGGACGACGCTGACCCAGCCGATCGTCAGGTCACCCGACGAGGTCATCTTGACGACGTCGCCGCTGATCCGGTCGAACGAGACCGATCCGGCCACATCGAAACGCGTCTCGCCGTGCGCCGAGATTGATCCGCCGCGGAGCGAGCCCGTGTCGGACTTGACGTTGAGGTCGCCGGCATCGCCCGGGATACCCGTCGTGGTGAGCTGGCTGAAGACGATGTCGTTCACGGCGTGCAGGGTCTGGGTGCCGCCGCTGATGGCGGTGCCGACGGTGATCCCTCCGGCCGTCGCGGTGACGTCGAGCGTGCCGCCCACGTTGAGATTATCCCAACGAACGACGGTGCCGCTCAGGACCGCGTTGCCGGTCGTGGCCGTGAGGTTATGACCGGTGTTGGTCCCCGCCGCGATCAGCCTCGCCGAGCCATTGGCGGAGACCGAGCCCAGCGTCGGCACGCCGCCTGACATCACCGTCTGCGCCAGGATGAAGCCGTTGTCGGCGTTGACGTTGATGCTGCCGGCGTCGCCGTTGATGCCCGTCGCCGTCAGCGCGTTGAAGGTCACGTTGTCGCGGGCGTGGATGGTCTGCGTGCCGCCGCTCTGCGCCGTCTGGAGCGTGATGCTGCCCTGGCCTGAAGTGACGCCCAGCGTCGTGCCGACATTGAGGACATTCCAGTTGACCGGACCATTCGCGGTCAGCAGGCCCGAGCCGGTCGTGGCGGCGAGCGTGTTGCCGGTGATGGTCGTGGCCGCAACCAGCGTCGCCGAGCCGTTGGCCGAGACCGAGCCCTGGCTCGTCACGCCGCCAGACGTCACCGTCTGCGCCAAAATGAAGCCGTTGTCGGCGGTGACGTTGATGCTGCCGGCATCGCCGGTGATGCCGGTCGTCGTCAGCGCATTGAACGTCACATTGTCATGGGCGCGGATGGTCTGCGTGCCGCCGCTCTGCGCGGTCTTGAAGTTGATGCTGCCCTGGCTGGCCGTCGCGCCCAGCGTCGTCCCGACATTGAGCGTGTTCCAGTCGATCGGGCCGGTCGCGGTCAGCACGGCCGAGCCGGCCGTGGTGGCGAGCGTGTTGCCGGTGATGGTCGTGGCCGCCAGCAGCGTCGCCGAGCCATGGGCCGAGACCGAGCCCAGCGTGGTCACGCCGCCCGACGTCACGGTCTGCGCCAGGATGAAGCCGTTGTCGGCTGTGACGCCGATGTTGCCGGCATCGCCGCTATTGTCGGTGGTCGCGAGCGACTTGAACGTCACGTTCTGGCTGGCATGGACCGTCTGCGAGCCGCTGCTGTCGGCGGTGCCGATGACGATGCTGCCGTTGTTCGTGACCGCACTGAAGCTGCCGCTCGCGCCGGTCGCGGTCCCCGCCACCACCTGGTTGAGCGTCAGGCCGCCCGTACCGATGATGTCCACGCTGCCCTTCACTGCCGACAACAGGCTTGCCTCGGTGTCGGTGAGCGCCTTGACGTAGATGTCGCCGGCACTTGCGCTCGCCGACAGCCGCACGGCGCTGAAGGCCATCCGGCTCGTCGCGCTGCCGATGCCGTTCGATCCGCTCAGCGACAGCTCGGCGCCCGCGCCGGATGCGACGAACTTGCTCTGGCCATCGCCATTGTCGATGATCGCACCGAGCGAGGCGACGCCACCGGCGGTGACGACGATCGACGGCGTATTCGAGGTGGCGGCATAGGACAGCGACGAGTTCAGCTGGCCGATCGTCGCATCGCCCGTGGTGGTCACCGAGATCAGGCCGGCGGCATTGATGGCCGAATAGGCGCCCATCGACAGCGTCGCGGCCACCAGCGTCACGCCGGCCGTGCTGCTGGTCGCAACCACCGGTGCCGCGCTGGTGCCGGCCGTGAAGGTCATGCCGCGGTTGGCGAGCAGTTGCATCAGGCCGCCGCTGGTGATGTCGGCATTGATGGTGAGCGCGCCGCGCGCAGCGTTCAGCGTCAGCGCCCCGCCGGCCGTCAACGTCCCGGAGGGGCCGCTGGTGCCGACCACGAGGTCGCCGGTGACGGCGAGGAGGCTGAGGTCGCCGACCGCCGAGCCGGTCACCGCGCCCGAGATGTTCACTTGTAGCGGCTGGAAGGTCGAGCCGTTGAATCCGATGCTGCCGCCGGCGCGCAGGTCGAGGTCGGTGCCCAGGATATGGATCGCCGAACGGTCGGTGAAGTCGGCTTCGGCGTAGATGCTGCCGGTCGCGGCGAGCTGGATCGCATTGCCGGCGGCGATGTTGCCGAGGATGAGATCGCCGGTGGTCTGCTTCACGTAGATGCCCTGCGCCGACGAGACCTGGTCGAGCTGGTCGTTGCCCGGGGCGGCGAACGCGATCTGAAGCGCGTTCGAGCTGGTGCCGACATTGCCGTGCTCGGCGATCAGGGTCAGGTTGCCGATGTCACCCGAGATCACGGACCCGCCCGCATTGGCGAAGATGCTGTTGACGGCGTCGAGCTTGACGTCGCCGCGGCCGGTCACCTGGATGCCATTGGCCTGCGCGGCCGTGATCGGGCCGTAATTCGCGGTGACGCCGCCGAGCGCGAGGCTGTTCTTGCTGCCGAGATAGATGTTCGTCAACGCCTTGGCCGAGATCGCGATCGGGTTGTCGACGACGACGAGGTTCTGTTGCGACAGGCTGACCGTATAGGTCGTGACATGGGTGGTCGGGTCCGTGACCGCGCCGACGGTGAGCTGGCCTGGGCCGGCGGTGGCGAGCAAGCCCCTCTGCTCCGGCGTCAGCGACGAGGAATCGACGCTGGTGAAGGTGAAGGTCTGGGGCGCGGCCGAATTGCCGACCGAGCCGCGCGGCGCGTAGAGCATGATCTGGTTCGCGCTGACATTGGCGATGACGTTCTCGTCGATCGGCGGCGGCGCCGCGCCGACGGCCGAGGACGACACCGTGTAGGCGAGCTGGCTCTGCGTCCACTGCGAGCCCGCGGTGATGATGCTGTAGACCCGCTCGGTCGATGCGAGCGTGTAGCTGTAGTTCGCATTATAGGTGTTGAGCGCAGTCTGCAGCGCCGTGTTGCTGGGCAAGCGCTGATTGGCTGTCGTCACACCCTCGAACAGCTTCGTGAACAGGGTCGCCGACAGCGAGCTGCCGAACACGGTCCCCAGCGGATCGGTGGGAGCGGTGCCGAGCAATGTCGTCAGCGAGGTCTTGAGCTCGTCGGTGGTGATCTTGCCGAGTAGGAACTGGTCCCGCAGGAACCGCGTCGTGGCCTCGACCTTCATGTCCGTCGTCGAGACGTTGGCGGGATCGATGCCGAGCTTGGCAGCCACCTGCGCCCGCAGCACCGTCAGCCCCACCGAGGTCGGGTTGTAGGTGCTGCCGTCCTGGAATGCGATGTTCTTGAGTTGGAAGTAGTCGTTGTAGGCCGACGTCACCATCGACTGGTAGCTGTTGACCGCATTGGTGGCCGCGTTGCCGCTGAGCAGGTCGAGGCTCGTCCAGACGCTCTGGAGATGCTGGCTCTGCGCCTGGGTGAGGCCGACCGCCGCCCGGCCGTTCAGGATGCTGGCCTGGTTGCCGTCGGAGCCGGCGGCTTCCAGGAAGACCGGGCCGCCGGTCGACTGGATCGTGCCGAGGCGCAGATCGCCCTTGGACTGGATGATGTAGGTGCCGGTGGCCGAGGCGCTGTCGAGCACGCCGCCATCGACGGCGCCGCTCGCCTGCGTCGTGCCCGTCGCCTGGATCACCAGCGGATTGATGTTGGTCAGGGTGGAGGCGCCGTTGACGACCGCGCTCGTCGCGCCGATCGCACCGGAGGTGGAGTTGATCTCGATGTTCTTGCCGATCACGACGGGTGTCGCGACGTTGTAGGCGGAGGCCGAGTTGATGTCGCCCGTTGCCGAGAGGAAGACGCTGCCCTGCGGCGTGGCGCCCGCCGAATTCACCTTGACCTGGTTGATCGACAGCGCGCCGATCGCGGAGATCGCGATGTCGCGGTCGATCGAGCTCGCGGTCAGATTGCCGCCATAGATCTGCACCTGGACGGGAGCCTTGGTGGTGCCGAGCGTGCCGATGCCGCCGTCACCCCGAAGCGTCACGCTCGTACCTGATATCACCGGGTTATTGGCATTGGCGCCGACCGTGATCGACGAGTTGGCGCCGGTGGCGTTGAGCGTCGTCGTGCCCTGAAGGTTGTTGATCGACCCGTTGATGACGATGCCGGAGGTCGAATTGACCACGACGTCGCTGCTTCCGCCGCCGGTGAACTTGATGTTGATCGGGTTCGACGCCTTGACCGTGTTGGTCAGCGTGAGCGTCAGGTGATCGTAGATCGCCTGGTACCAGTTGAACTGGGCGTCCGCGCCGCAGCACGCATTGGGGTGGGTGCCGAGCGGATTGATGTTGCCGTTCGCGTCTACGCCGTCCGCCCAATGATAGCTGCCGGTTGCGGTGGTGACCTTCTGGTAATTGCTGGTCTGCAGACTGCCGGTGGTACCGCCGCCGCCCGTGGCCTGCTGCACGCCTTCAACCAGGCTGATCGTGCGGGTCCAGTTCTCTCCGGTGGTCGCGTTCGGCGTGAAGTGCCAGCCATAGTCGAACTGCGTGCTGTTGGTCGGACGATCGACCGTCGCCGTATCGACCCACTGATAGTACATGTTGTCCTTCGGCGCGTACTGGACGCCTGCCGTTCCGGTCCTGGCCGCGAGCATCGAAGGATCGATCGCGTTCGCGGTAACGCTGTTCACCTCGTATCGCGACACCTGCTGGCTGCTCGCAGCCTTGGGATCGTAGACCCACCACGTCGTCTTGCCCTTGAGCTGGTCGACGATCTCGACCACGCTCTGGACGCTGGCGCCGGTATTGATGGTGTTGGTGACGAGCGCAAGCCCGGTCGTGTTGTTGACATTGATCGTGCCGGCGCCGCCCTTGATCTCGATGTTGCCCTGCGAGACGTTGTTCTCGGTCGAGGTCGAGATGATCTTGCCGTTCAGATAGACGTAGCCACCTGCGCCCTGCACCACGCTGTTCAGGATGAATTGGTCGGTGAGCGCGTTGTACTTCACCCCGATCTTGACGTCGCCGGTGCCAGACGTCGTCAGATTGGTCCCTGAAATGTCGACATAGCTGCCGTTCCGCGCATTGTCCTGGGCTTGGGCAAAGGCGGCGCTGTTGCCCTTGAGATTCGTGACCTGTTGCAACGCGTCGGCGCCGATGTTGACCGAGTAATTGCTGCTCGATCCGCTCTGAATGGTGCCGTTGATGTTGATCACCGACGCCGAGATGATGACCGCCTGGCCGCTGATGGTCCGGGTGGCTGTCGCGGTGGCCGGCGTATCCGCGGTCTTCGGCGTGATTGCGTCCGGCTGGATGTTGATGACCTGGAAGAAGGCCGAGCATCCCGAACAGTTGAACGGCGTCTTGTACGGATCGCTATCCGTGTAAACGTTGCGGCCGTCATAGGTATGTTTCTCCCACGGCGCAGTCGAGATGACCTGAGTGGTCGGCCCCTCGATCTGCTGGAGGGTGCTGACACTCGGTACGCTACCGGCGTTTTGATTGCCGTTGCCGGGCGCGCCCTGCCCCATCGGCAGGAAGATCGACGAATAGAGCGAGTGACCGTCGTAGAACGTCATCAGCATGCGCGCGGTGAAGATCGTGCTGGCATCGGCGTTGCCGACCGGTTGATACACGCCGTTATTGCCGTCGACGCAGCAGTAATAGAAATACGGGTGATTGCTGCCGGCACCGATATGCGGAGCGGTGTAGTAGTCGCCATAGGCGCCGAGATAGGTCGCCGCCGTCATCACCGCCGTCAGCGCGTCCTCCGGCCTGTCTTCGGTGGTGGCCCATTGCGAGGTGACCGCGCTGCCGGCGTCGTAGAAGCTCCCGATACCGCCGAGGAAGGTGAACGTGCCTTTGGGCACCACGATCTGGACGGTCGCGGCGCTGAGCGACTGCGACGCGACGACGCTGCCGAGATTGTTGATGATCTTGAGCAGGCCGTTCGCGTTGTTGACGGCGCCGTTGAAATAGATGTCGGGCGTACGTGTCAGCACGTTGCCGTTCTGGTCGATGCCCTGGCCGCTGTCGGGATCGAGGCGGTTGTAGGTGGCCGAGACGTCGATGATCGGCGTCGCGCTCGGCATCGCAGTGAAGGTCACGTTGGAGTGCGAATCCGGGTCGACATGGTCGATCTGGCGATAGGTGATGTTTCCTCCGCTCACGTCCGTGACCGTGAGATTGCCCAGGCTCATAAAATCGAGGCCCTTGTTCTCGATCTTGATCAAGGGCGAGCTGCGCGCGATGACCGCCGGCGCGGCGGGATTGGTGCCGCTGTTGCCGGTAAGCTTCTGAGCCAGGATCGAGACGTTGCCGGCGGACACCAGGATGTCGCCGAACGCGAACGCGTTGCCGGGTGCGTCGGAGGTAAATGGCGCCTGCTTGATCAGCGTGTCGATCTGGCGCTGGATATCGCCGGTCGGATCGGTGCCGGACGGCGACATGCTGGCGGGGGCCGTAGGCGTCGCCGCCGCGAGCTGGGAGCGGACCTGTGCCGCGGTCAGGCCGGTCAGCGTCGCCAGCTGATCGACCACCAGCTGGTAGGGATTGAAGTTTCCGACGACGGTGTACTGGACCGTCTGGTGGTTCCAGCTCATCACCGGGCTGAAGTGATTGACGTCGGAGACGTATTCGAGGACCGACGACGAGCTGTTCGTCAGCGACGAGTACGGGCTCGTTGTGCTCAATGTCGGCGTGGACGCGCCCAGATTGATCGTGATGGTCAAATCGTTGTTGATGCCCGCAACCACGAGGCCATTGAGCGCGACGTCACCGGTTCCGCTGGTGTGGCTGTGGTTGTCGCTGTTCTTGGCGCTGAAGATGTCCAGATACGGATTGTAGTTGCTGCCGTTGCCGGCCGCGGTGACCTGCCCTTGCGTTGCGCCCAGATAGATGTCACGCGCGCCGAGGATGCTCGAGGTCGGGGCCAGCGTCAGGCTCGTGGTGTCGTCGGCATTGGCCGTGCCGCGGTAGAGCGTGGAGATCGGAATGGCGGTGTTGTTGTAGACGACCGTCGTCGCCGTCGCCTGCACGCTGCTGAAGACGCTGCCGTCGCCGGCGAGGCCCGCATAGATGGTGATGTCGCGCCAGGCCACGATCTTCGCGTTGTCGCCGACATTGACGGACTGGTTGGCATGCACCCAGGTGTTGGTGCTGGCGCCGACGCCGGCGATCGCGCCGTAGAGGCTGGCATTGGCGTTGTTCGCCGCCGCCATCTTCGCCGCCGTGCCGATATAGATCTTGCCGGCGCTGAACAGCTCGCGGGCATTGATGTTGACCGCGAGCGTGGCATTCGCGGTCATGTTGGATTCGGCGCCACCACCGGCGAAGAAGCTGGCCGTGGCCAGGCTCGCGGTGTCGTTGGTGTTCAGCGTGTTGTAGGCCTCGATATTGATGAACGCCGCCGACGTCCGCGGATCGTCGTTGAGGCTCAGCACCGTGCCGGCGCCGATATTGGTGTTGACGTGCTGGGTGACGGTCGAGGTGCTGAGTGCGGCTGCGCCCGAGAACGAGCCGCCGGAACCTGAACGCGCGCCGCCGCCGCCCTGGTTGACGATGTCGTTGGCGATGACGACCATGTTGCCGCCCGCCGAATTGATGATCAGGTGCGTTCCGATCTCGGCAGTGGTGGTGGAGTCGACGTCGTTCTGCGCCTTGCCGGCCGAGACGCCGGCCGTGGACGCCTGATAGGCATCGCCGCTCGCGGCATAATTCGTGGTGTGGATAGCATTGATGCGGAGGCCGCCGAAATAGAGCGTGTCATCCGCTGTGCCGCCGTCGAACCGCGCATTGGTCACGGCCGTCGAGCTGGTGGTGGCCACCGCCGCCGCGCCGGCATAGGTGCCGCCCGCGCCGACCGTCGCGTTTGAGACGTTGGTGTCGGTGCCGGTCGCCGTGATCCGGAGGATGCCGGTGTAATTCTCGTGATTGAGATTATCCATGTCCGCCGGCGCACCCAGATAGGCATAGGTGTGCGCGCTCGACGACGTCTGCGCGACGGTGGCGCCGAGCGCCAGGAACCCGGTCGAGAGACCCGTCCCCTCGGCATATTGGGCGCTGTCGTTCTCGGCCGCGATGGTCACGTTGGCGTTGGGCAGCACGATGCCCGTCCCGCCATAGGCGTTCACCGTCGCGTTCTCGGACGCCACGGCCAGGCTGCCCTGCGCGCCGATCAGCGAGCCGCCGCCGCCGGCGAGCGCCTTGGCCCAGGTCGTCGTGCCGCTGGTCGGAACCAGCGCCATGGCGGTCACCGCGAGCGCACCGCCCGAGAAGCTGACATTGTCGCCGACATCGGCCGTCACCGTGGCGCCGACCGTGGACTTGGCAATGGCGACACCGACGGCGGCGCCGCCGACCGAAACGCCGATCGCCTCGCTCGAAAGGTTGGGCGTGATCGACGCCGACGCCAGCGTGCCGACGCCGGTCGCGGACGTCGTGATCGAGGCACTGGCGCCGATCTCCGCCAGCACGGACGAGTTTTCGTGGGCCTCCGCATCCGCACCGACGCCCGCGACGATGCCGCCGCCGAGTGCGGTGGCCGTCGTCGTCAGCGTGCCGGCGCCGCTTGCGCCAACCGCCAGCGTGGCGACGTTGACGGTGGAGCCGTTCAGAACCCGTGCTGCGACCGAACTCGTTCGGCTTGCGGTTGCGACCGAAGCGCCGACAGCCACGGCACCGCCGGTGACGCCGCCGGTGAAGACCACCTGGGTCGTCGAATCCTGCGCCATGACGGCGGCGCCATTGCCGGTGCCGCTCGCGCCGGTGATCTGGCCGCCGAGCATCGCCACCACGGAGTTGCTGACATTGCCGACCGCCACCGCCGCCTGCGCGCCGAAATAAAGCGCCGCACCGCCGGCGATCGCCTCGGTGTCGATGGTCTTGCCTGCGTAAGGTCCGGTGGTCGCGTCCTTGACGACCGCCGCAACGGTAACGACAGGTGCCGTGACGGCCAAGGGCGTATCTGCGGCCACCAGCACGCCGGAGCCGTTGCGTCCGTAGTCACTCAGATTGGCGAGCACGGTGCTGTTGACGCTGGTGTAGCCAATGCCGGCCCCGATGCCGACATTTTTCGCAAAGCCGGCGCCGAGCAGATACATCTTGGCCGCATTGGCGCTGGTGGCAGTGACATTGACCTGCGTGCCCGTGACGTTGCCGCCCGCGATCTGCGCGACGACGGCGTCGTTGCCGCCGCTCAGCACGCTGCTGACGTCGTAGGTCGACGTCACGTTGGCACTGTTCGGATTGCCGGCGGTGCCGCTCGCAACCGCGTTGCTACCGTGCGCGTTGTTGGTGCCGCTGTTCACGGACGCGATGGTGCCGTTGTTGCCCTGGTTGAGCTGGCCGGTCTGCTGGCCCTGGGTGTCGGCATCGGCGGTGTTGGTGCCGATGATGATGACGCCGACGGTCGCACCGATGCCGACGCTGCCGCCGATGCCGGCGGTGACCGCGTAGGACAGCACCTCCTTGGTGCTGAGCGCGTTGACGTTGATCGCGCCGGACGAGTTCAGATTGCTGTTCCAGCTCTCCGCAACGGTCCGGCTCTTGAACACGATGACGTTGGCGGCTGCGCCGACGCCGACCCCTGCCCCGCTGGCGCCGACTGCGAGCGCACCTGCGATCTCCTTGATCGCGACGTCCTCGTTGGCGTTGATGGTGACCGCACCGGCCGCACCGCCCGTCACCGATTGCAGCGTGGTGTCGTAGACGCCGGCGATGGTGGTGTTGTTGGCAATCTCGATGTTCGCCATGCCGGCGATCGCTGCCGTGCCGGTCGAGAGCGCACCGCCGATCGCATAGGCCTCGAAGCGGTTCTTGGTCTTGGCCTCGACGTCGAGCGCGCCACTCAGGTTCAGCGCGGTCGTGTGTGCAGCGCCATTGCCCTGATAGTGGAACTCGTCGCCGACATAGGCCTCGGTCCGGTTCGAGGAGACCTGGACCAGGAACGCCGCGCCGATCGCGGCCTGGCTGCCGTAGGCGCCGGAGCCGTTCGCCGAGAAGATGCCGGTGTTGTTGGTGGCGTTCACGGTCAGTGACGCAGCCGTCAGCGCGCCACCATCGACATAGGCTTCCGTCGTCGCCTGGAACACGTTCAGCCCGACCGAGCCGGTGTTGAAGCCGACCGCGATCGAGGACGCATCCTGCTCGGCATTGGCCTTCACGGTGACGGCGCCGACCGTCGCGCTCGACGACTGCACGCCGCCGACCGTGGCATTGGTGATGTAGGCGAACGTGCCGCGCTGCATCGTGGTGCTGATGATGGTGGCACCGCCGCCGCCGTTGCCGGTGGGCGCGACGATGCCGGCGCCGAACGCGCCGGAATAGGAGAAGCTCGACGCCGCGACCTCGATCTGCGGCGCCAGCGTCGACGATGTCAGGCGCGTGTCGATCGCGGCGCTGTCGATATAGGCCCTGGTCTCCCCGCTCATCACGTTGGTGATCGGGTTGATCATGATGGAGATGCCGCTGCTCGCGGCGACCGACGCGACGTTGGTCACGACCGCCTGGTGCGAACTCGCGACCACGGCCAGGCCGCGCAGGATGTCCTGGTTCTCGGAGAGATCGGGCGTAGAGTCGGTCGGCGCGTGGGCGGTGCCGAGATCGAAGGCATGCACCAGCGTGCCGTTGTTGACCGACAACGTATCGGTGGTGCTGGTCCCGAGCGCATCGACCTTGGTGTTCGCGCCGCTGATATAGGCCGCCGTCGTCCCGGTGATCTGGTTCGTGACCAGCGAACCCGCGCCGCCGGCTGCGCCCTTGCTGATCGACACGGCGCCGGCGAACACGGCCGCCTTGTCGTTGTTGCCGGCGATCACGGCGACGTTGTTGGTGGCGGTGACGTCGGCGCCGTTGATCCCGTTGGTGCCGGCGGCGGTGATGCTGGCGGTGACGTTGGTGCCCATCAGATTGGTGGCAACCGAGCCGGCGAGCCCGACCTGCGAGGACATCGCGATACCGACGGCAACGGTCGCGATGTTGGCGTTCGAGTTCGCACCGACGGCGACGCTGCCCGAGGCAGTCAGCTTGGACCCGGTGACGCCGGCGCTGACATTGTTGGCGATGCTGCTGTAGACGAGCGCCAGGCCCGCGGCGCTGCCCTGCGTCGAGGCGCCCGCGATGGCGGCGGTTCCGGTGATGCTGGAATTGTCGGTCGCGTTGACGGAAATGTTCTTGGCCGTGACGGACGATTGCGTCGCGCTGGACAGGTTGTTGCCGATCGCCGCCGAAACCGTGTTGGCGATCGAGCTGATCGTGGTGCCGCCGACGCCCGCAAACTGTCCGGTCGCAAGACCGAAGCCGATCGTGACCGCCTGGATCTTGGAGGAATCGACCGCGCTCACACTGACATTGCCGTTGCTGCCTGCCGTCATCAGGACGTTGGCGATGTAAGCCGAGTGCGTCGTCGCGATCGTGTTGTAGACGATCGAGGCGCCGACATTGTTCTTGCCGGCCTGGATAAGGCCCGCAACGGAGACGATGCTGGCACCCGGACCGTTGCCCGTGCCATCGTTGAGCGCAGCCGCGCTGAAGTCGATGCAGTTCTGCCCGCCGGTACCGCCGGCGACCGTGCAGGTGTCCGTGGCGAGATGATTATTGTTCGACTTCTTGACGAGGTTGCCGAGCGCCGTATCCAGCGCCGACACCGCGCCGCTGTCCGCCAGCACCGTCACGCGGCCGACATTGATGCTCACCGTCGAGCCGCTGTTGATATAGGCCGTCGTGGTCGGCGTGATCTCGCTGACGACGACCGCGCCGGCAAGCCCGTTGGCGCTGGCCCCGCCCCCGCCTGAGGCCGCACCGGCCGCAATCACGCTGGCGCTGTCGGCCATCACCAGCAGGGTGTCGTAATTCGAGATCGCCGTGCTGCGGATATGCGCGTCGGTCGCGTTTCCGCCCGTGGGATCGGCGATCGACGCATAGGTCAACCCGATGCCGACGCCGGCCTGGCCACCCGATATATAGAGCGAGCCGCCGCCGATCGCGATGTTCGTGGTCTGGTAGGCGTCGACCTCGAGCGCGCGATTGACGCCGCTCGCCTGCCCCGTGATCGTCGAGCTCTCGATATAGGCGTTGGCGCTATCAGTGATGATGCCGACCGAGGCCGACAGCGACGCTGAATTGGATTTCGATCCCGCCACGCCGATGGCAACGACGGTCTCCGAGCCGCCATTGAGCGCCTGCACCGTCACCGAACTCTGGTTGTTCATGGTGGTGCCGTAGATATAGGCGAGCGTCGCATTGTTCGACATCGCCGCCGCGATCGCGCCGCCGATCGCAGCCCCCGTGGCGGACCCTCCGGCCAGATTGAGCGCCGCCGAGCCCGAACCATTGTTGAGCATGGTGTCGTTCAGCGCCTGAACGATCGTGTTGGTCAGCACGGCGCCGGTCGTGGTGTACTTGTTGACCGTCGTGTTCCTGATATAGGCGCTAGTATTGAGCGCGACGTCACTCACCGACGAGCTGCCGGCGAGATCGAGGCTGAAGCCGCTGGTGCTTGATCCCGAGGTGGAACCGATCTTGCCCGCCGCCGTCGTCACGCCGGCGGCGCCTCCGGTCGAGGCGGCGCCGGCAGCGCCCGCCTTGTCGGAGAAGCTGGACGACGCCGGGTCGGAGACCGCTGCCGCGACGGCGGCCGCGGTGATGCGCCCCGAAGTGGTCGCGCTGAGTGTCAGATTGTCGACATTGACCGCCCCGCTTCCGCCGCTGGTGCCGGCGAACGGATCGTTGGCGCTGAACACGCCGGGCCGGATGTCGGAATGGTTGTCGCCGATATAGGCGGAGGTGTCGGTATTTGCGCCGAGATAGGCGACCGACAAGCCGACCGCCGAACCGCCGCTCCCGTTATAGCTCATCGCGCCGGACAGCGTCACGACCGACAGGTCCTGCTGCGCCAGGATGCCGACGGTCGGGGCATAGACGGTGGCCTGGCTCGAGATCGACGCGTGCGTCGTGTTGTTCAGGAAACCGAGCGAAGTGATGCCGTTCAGCGCCAGCGTGCCGGCAGCCTTGCCGGACGACGGTGCGACAGCGACGAACTGGTCGGAGGTGATCGCGTTGACGGCGATGTCGTCCGCCGCACGCAGCGTCGCACGGTCCGAAACGCCGGCGATGGTATTGGTGTTGAACTGGACGAGATTAAGCGCGCCGCCGACGGAGGAGCCGCCCGAGGTGTTGCCGAACAGGAAGCCGAGCGTGCCGACATTGCCGGCGGCGTCGATCGACGCCGTGGTCGTGGTGGCCGCGATCTGGAGGCTGGCGTTGTAGGTATGGACGTCGCCATTGTCCATCCCGACCGACCAGCCGGTGCCACTGCCGCAGGCCGCGGTCGCGCAGGTCGCCGTCAGGCTGGCGCTGCCGGCCACCCACGCAGTCGTGTTGTTGTTCACGACGAAATGGTTCAGGGAACCGGCGATGCCGATCGTGTCGCCGGCGTCCGCGGTGGCATTGGCGTAGCTGGTCAGGATGTTGCCGCCGACGCCGAGATTGCCGTTGAGGTGGCTCAGCACCGCCCCCAGTCCATCCCATTTCAGCCAGGTGTTGGTGATCGGCAATTCGGTGGTGGCATCGACGGCGATATTCGCCGCGTTGACCAGGGTTCCGCCGCCGATATAGGCATTCGAATTGTGGGTGAAATTGCCCCAGGCGACGGCCGCGCTGATCGCGGTGCTCTCGCCCGACACCGGGTCCTTCGTGATCGCACTGGACGTCGCATTGCTGCGAACGCCGCGATCGATGACGTTGCTGGCGACGGCGACGTTGCCGCTGGCATAGATGCTCGGCGCGCCGCCGCTCGGATTCTGCGCGATCGCAGCGGTAGCGCTCTGGGTGCTGTTGGCCAGCGAGAGCGCGCCTGCGACTTTGAAATCGAAGCTCAACGGCATCAGCGAGCCCATATGGTCCCTGATGATCGACGTCGGCGCGGTGACGGCACGCAGTCCTCTTTCGATTGCCGCGATCAGTGCCGGGAGGCCGGCGATGGACGAAGCCATCGTGGAATTGAGCGTGGTATCGGACGTCGCTTCGACCAGAACGGAGCCGTTCATCCGGTTGGCGGTATCGGTTCCGAGCGATGCGCCGAGCGTCGCGGTCGCGGACGTCGTGATGTCGCTGATGGCGAACGCGCCGCCGACAGCACCGCTCGCCCCCGTTCCGGGCGCCGCAACCGACGTTGCGCTGGTCGAGAACGAGTTGTTGTTGATCGCGCGCACCTTCAGGGTGCCGCCGCTCGTGTTCACCGTGCCGGCAGCAATATGCGCGCCGGTCGCGACGTTGGCGGTCGTCGTCACCGATCCCGTGGAATAGGCCACCGTCGGGACAATCTGCGCGCTCGTCGACGCCGCGAGGGCCGAGATGGCGATGGTCGCATCGTTGAGCGCCTTGATCTCGAGGTTGCCGCCGGCGCTGACCGTCGCGCCCGAGGCCACGTTGGTCGTGGCACTGCCGTCGATCTTGCCGACGACCACACCGGCCGCGACCGGCGTGAGGCTGCCGAGCAAGGTGGAGGCGACCGCCGGATCCGACGCGGTCTCCGTGGCATGCGCGGAAATGGTGACGTCGCCACGGCCGTTGATGTCGGCATGGCTGTTGATGTTGATGGTCGCGGTGGCGCTCGCCGCGACATAGCCGCCATTGAGCCCGAGCAGCGAGGCGGCAAGCGTCGAGCCGACAAGCGCGAAATCACCGGCCACCGAACCGTTCAGGAAACTCGACACGGCCGTCGAGGTCGCGCTGATCGAGATGATGCCGCCGGTGATCTTGCCGTCGACCGTGATCGACGTCGCGGCGGTGGCTTGGCCGGACAGCTTGATGTCGCTCGCCGTTGCCCTCAGCGTCACGTTGCCGTCGGCGTAGGTGGTCCCGCCGAAGTTGACCGACTGGGCCAGGATCTGCGCGCCATTCATGATCTCGATGTTCGGCGCGTCGATGATGACGTTGTTGGCGTTGCCGGTCGAATGGCCGGAGCCATCGAGACGGCGGGCATCGATCATCGCATGCGCGGCGAGCGTGATGGAATGATCGGCCTGGATGAGGTAGTCGGCACCGGCGCTGAGCCCGGCGAGCGCATTCACGATGGAGCTGTTCGACAGCGTCACGCCGGTGTCGCCCTGAGCGGCATCACCCACGACCACGTCGGTCGGGTCGATCAGCAGCGTGCCGGCCTTGCCGTTGTCCGCACTGAGGTCGACCTTGATGCCTTTCCCAATGTCGATGATCCCGTTCGCGCTGAAGTCGACGAGACCGGCATTGCCCGTCTTCGCGCTGGCATCGAACCTGGCGCCGCCCGCGACGGTCAGGTTCTGCGCCGCCTTCAGGCGGATCTCTCCGGCATTGCCGTTTGCGCTTGCGATGTTGAGGTTGGCCTTCTTGCCGACATCGATGTTGTTGCCGGCCTGAACCGTGATGTTGCTCGGCGTCGCGCTCTTGCTCTGCGCGGTCAGGCGCCCGTTGATCCTGGCGTTGTTGACGGCGCCGATATGGATCGAGCCGTTGCTGACGGTGATCGCGCTGGCGCTGCGCAGGCCCTTCGAGTTGACGGAGGCTGCGAATTTCGCGGCGTGATCGAGATTGGCGATGTCGCGCTGGGTGGCGCCGCCGACAAAGACGTTCTGCCCGGTCAGGCGCACGCCGTCGATCGCGTTGATGCGGCCATAGATACGGATGTTGCCGTCGGGCGAGACCGGGAACGAGCCGGCCATGAGGTTGCCGACCGCCGACTGGTTGATCTGCCCGCCCGCGCCGATCAGGCTGTCGGTGAACTCGCGTGTCGGCGTCGAGACGTTGAGGCTGCCGACATTGACCGTGCCGCTGCGGCCGACCACGAACCCCTTGGGATCGGCGAAATAGACGTTACCGCCGATCGCGCCGTTCATATAGGAGTTCAGCGTGCCGTTGACGTAAACAGGCGCGTCGCGAACGATGTTGACGAGGTTCTGCGTGCCGGTCGGCAGCTGCAGATTGACGGTGTTGCCCTGCCCGACGCTGAACTGCGAGAACGAGTTGAAGGCGTTGTTGCCCGAAATCGTCGACGTCGTGACGTTGGTCACGCTGCCGGAGGTTTGCAAGGACGTGCCCGTGCGCCCATCCGGGGTGATCACGTTCGCCGTCTGCGCCTGCAGGCGGACGCTGAACACCGGCAGGAAGACCATCTGCATCGCGCAGAGCAGCGACATCGAACGGAAGCGCGCCAGCCCGCGCAGCGTCGTCAGCTCGTCATTGTGTCGCGTCGCAGATGGTCCGCGCATTTCAGATCCTCTTCATCGGCATTCGCGCCGATCCACAACCGGGTGGGAGAATGTCGTGAGGTCGTCCGGTATCAGAACTGGCCGGGCGGCAGCTTGAAGATGTCGGGGCTCTTGGCGTCGGCCACGTAGAACAGCAGCAGGCTGGTCGGGGTCAGCACACGCTGGTTGTTCTCCTTGTTCTCGAACGTGCCCTGCAGAAGCAGGATCACCGAGCGATCCTTGGCGTCGCTGCCACGGAACATCACGATGCCGCCGGCGACGGGCATGTTCATCGCGATCGAATCGGGCTTGAAGCCTTCGCCCATGAAATGGGCGCGCAGGATGTTGGCGTTGGAGAACAGCTTCTCCGGCGTCATCGCCGTGTCGGTCCCCTTCGACCAGACCGCACCGATCTGGATCAACGACTTGGACTTGTAGCCGAACACATAGGAGAGCTCGGCAGTCCCACCGTTCGGCAGCAGCTCGGGAACGGAGAGCAGCAGGCTGTGCGTCAGCTCGGACGCGTTGTCCTGCGCCCTGATCGCGTCGGGCTTGGCGCTGAAGTCCTTGGTCATCGCCGCGCGCACGTCGGCTTCGTTCATGCCGAACTTGGCGGAGCGGAAGCCGTCGATCGCCTTGGTCGTCTTGTCGTCCGCACCGGCGGTCGGTGTCTCGGTCGCAGCAGCGACCGGCGCACCGGCGGCAGCCGGCGCCGCACCGGCAGCAGCGGCTCTGGGTGCCGGCGCAGCCTTCTGCTTCGGCACCACTCCCTGGGCCGCGAGCGGCCCGGCCGCAACAGAGGTCAGCAGGCCCACGAGGGCCGGAAGAAGATAGATTTTGCGCATCGAAAACCTTCGAAACAAACCTGAAACAACGCTTCAAAAAATCAGCCGCTCAGAAATCGACTTCTCCGAACCGTCGTCTCAACGAGACGGAAAATGTTGCAACGCCACAACGCGTTACAGATCGTCACGGAGCAGACAAAGCTCGAAACAGCGACTCTTTGGCCGGGTAGGAATACGGTATCGAACTGCCGAATGCTGCGAATGAACATTCATAAGCGCATTTTTTCATCAATTGTGGACACCGCCCTTTCGCGTTAAGCATCGGACTTGGGACAGACCATCGTGCAAAGAATTCCATGACCGAACGGCCTTCCGCGTTCGCGCTCGATCGCCGCGGCTTCATTCGCCTTGCGGGCACAACCGCTGCAGGATGGATTGCGCTCGGCGCAACGTCAGATCGCATGCGGATCGTTGCCTCGCTGACGGGATTGCCGCTCGACGACGAACTGACCAGACGGAGCATGACCAACAGCCCGACCTCCCGCCTGGGTGGTCTCATCGTCGGCTTGAGGCAGCGAGGCTGGGTCGAAGGCGTCAACTTCCGCCTCGAACTTCGTTCGACCTTCGGCGGACCCGACAAGCTCAAGGCCGCGGTCCAGGAGTTGCTCGAGCTCAAGCCGGACGTGATCCTGACCGGCTCGACCATCGAAACCGCCGCAGTCTTTGCCGCCACCAAAACCATCCCGATCGTTTTCGCGACCGCCAACGATCCGGTCGGCAACGGCTTCGTCGAAAGCCTCGCCCATCCCGGCGGCAACGTCACCGGCTTCACCAACAGCACCGCCGAAATGGGCGGCAAATGGCTTCAGCTCATCCGGGAGGCGGTGCCGGATCTCGCGCGCGTCGGCGTCCTCTTCAACCCGACGACCACGCCGCGCGCCGGGCGTTTCTTCCTCGACTCGATCGAGCAGGAGGCCGCGACCTCAGGGGTGTCCGTGGCCCCCGTGCCCGTCAATGCGCCAACGGACATCGACGAAACCATCAGGCGCTTTTCCGAATCGCCCAGAGTGGCGATGGTTGCGCTGGTCGACAGCTTCCTCGTGATCCACCGTCAGGCGGTCGTGGCGGCGGCGGCCAAACATCGCGTCCCCACGATCTATCCGTTCCATTATTTCGTGGATGCGGGCGGACTGATGAGCTACGGGCCGGCACTGGAAGTGCGCTCGGCCGATTACGTCGATCTCATCCTGCGCGGCACCAAGGCCGGGGATCTGCCGGTGCAATCGCCACGGAAATACGAGCTCCTGATCAACCGCACGGTCGCCCGCTCGCTCGGATTGAACATTCCGTTCACGCTGCTGGCGCGCGCCGACGAGATCCGCGAGTGAACGAGGCGATCGACCAGGGACATTTGCGGACGCCTCCGGGCCGGTTGTTCCGAAAATATCTCTACTCGATCGTCGCCCTCGCCTTTGCGGCACTCGCCATCAACACCGGCTTCGACGTCTGGTTCTCCTATCGCGAGCAGAAGCAGCTGCTCGCTGCGACCCAGCGCGAGCAGGCGGCAAGCGCGGCCATTCAGATCGGCCAGTTCATCGGCCAGATCGAAAGCCAGATCAGATGGCTCTCGCGCCTGCCTCCGGAGCTGTCGAGCAACGAAGACGACCGCCTCAACGCCATCCGCCTGCTGCGCCTCTCGCCCGCGATCGCGGAGATTACCGAGCTCGACTCGCAGGGCCGCGAGCAGGTGCGCGTGTCGCGCCGCGTCGCGGACAGGGTCGGCAGCAAGGCCGATCTCTCGACCTCGCCGGCCTTCCGCGGCGCCAATGAAAGCCGGGCCTATTACGGGCCGGTCTACTTCTTCCGCGACACCGAGCCGTTCATGACGCTCGCCACGCGCGGGACCGGGCTGAATCCCAATGTGATCGTGGCCGACGTCAATCTGCGCTTCATCTGGGACCTCGTCGCCGGGATCAGGGTCGGCAACACCGGCAAGGCCTATGTGGTCGACCGCATGGGGGTCCTGATCGCGCATCCCGATCTGTGGCCGGCACTGCGCCGCAGCGATCTCTCAGGGCATGCGGACGTGCGCGCCGCGCTCGATGGCGTGGGACCGCCCTCGGGCGGTCTGGTCAAGGAGGATCTGTCGGGCCAGCGCGTGCTCTCGACCTATGCGACGGTCCCCTCGCTCGGCTGGCTGGTGTTCGTCGAGCTTCCGCTCAGCGAAGCCTACGCCCCGATCTATGCATCGATCGGACGCGCGACGTTTCTCCTGGTCGTCTTGCTCGCCTTCGCGGTCCTGGTGTCCCTCTGGCTCAGCCGGCGCATGACCGTGCCGATCCAGATCCTGACGCAGGGCGCGCGGCGGATCGGCAGCGGCGATCTCGGCCTGCGGCTCGCGATCAAGACCGGCGACGAGCTGGAAGCGCTCGGCGACCAGTTCAACCTGATGGCCGCTCACTTGCGCGAGTCCTACGCGACGCTCGAGCGCAAGGTGATCGAGCGCACCTCCGAACTCGAGAAGGCCCGCGACCACGCCCTGGCCGAGCATGACGCGGCCGAGCGCGCGCGCAGGGCCGCCGTGCTGGCCAACGAGACCAAGTCGCGCTTCCTCGCCGTCGTCAGCCACGAGCTGCGCACACCGCTGAACGGCGTCATGGGCGTGCTGCAGCTGCTCGACGACGGCAGCTTCGGCGAGGCCCAGCGCCGCCACCTCGCGACCGCGGAGGCATCGGGCGAAACGCTGATCGCGCTGGTCGATGCCATCCTGGAATATGCCCGCCTGGAGGCCAGCACCGAAACGCTGGAGACGCGCGACTTCCGCCTCCAGCAGCTGATCGAGACCGCCGCGGAGCTGATGTGTCCGCAGGCCTTCGGCAAGGGCCTGACCTTCGACCTCACCTGCGATGCGACGGTCGACACCTCCGTGCATGGTGATCCCGTCAGGCTCAATCGCATCCTGCTCAATCTGATCGGCAATGCCATCAAGTTCACCCCGCACGGCGGGATTGCGCTCGCGGCGGCCGCCGAGCAACGTGACGATCATGTCATGCTGCGCGTCACCGTTCGCGATACCGGCATCGGCATTGCGCCCGACATGCACGAGCGCATCTTCGACGATTTCGTCCAGGCCGACGACAGCATCGCGCGGCGGTTCGGCGGCACCGGCCTCGGACTGGCGATCGCGCGCCGGCTCACGCGCCTGATGCGGGGCGAGCTGACGGTGGAGAGCACGCCGGGCGCAGGCAGCACGTTCACGCTTCAGGTGCCGCTCGGCCGTGCCGCAAGCGGCGTCGCGCAAGGCGCGGTCCCGCCGCCGTCGCGGCAGCTCCGCGTGCTGCTGGTCGACGACGATCCCGTCAATTGCGAGGTCGGCGAAGCCATTCTGAACCGGCTCGGCCATCGCGCGACGATTGCGAGAGACGGCGCGTCGGCCATCGCGCTCGCCCGCGATCAGGCGTTCGACATCATCCTGATGGATCTGCACATGCCCGACATGGACGGCGTCGAGGCGGCCTCGCGGATCGGCAAGCTCGATCTGCCAAAAATGCCGCGCATCATCGCCGTGACCGCGGACGTCTCCACCAGCGCCCGCGAGCGGCTCGCAGGCGCCGGCATCGCCAAAATCGTCAGCAAGCCGATCCTGATCAACGCGCTGCGCGAGGCGATCGAGGACGATCCAGCGCAGAAGACGCCCGCGGCGCAGCTTGCGGCCGGCGCATTGATCGACCTGCATTTCCTCGACGACCAGCAAGAACTCCTGGGCGCCGCGCAAATCGAAAAGCTCCACCAGCTTCTTCGGCAAACGAGCGAACGACTGATCGACGACATCGCCAAGGCCGCGGAGATTGGCGATCACAGGCAGCTCGCGCGATCCGCGCATCAGCTCGGTAGTGCGGCAAGCGCGCTCGGCCTCGTCCGCCTGTTCGAGCGCAGCCGTGAGATCGAGCTGGCGGCGCCCTCGATGTCTCCCGCCGAGAGCGAGAGTGCCGCCCGCGAACTCGCTGCGCTTCGAGATGCGTCGATGAGTGCGCTCGACGAATTGCTCCGGCCGGCCGAGCAGCCTTCGGTCAGTTAGGGGCTCAGACGAGGACCGCTTTCGACCCAAGGCGGCGCGAATCCTCTTCAAGGATACTTACGCTTTCCCAAGTCGGATATGGTGTTGACCAGAATCAAGGGGGCAAAGGTGCAATTTCCAATGAGGCAAATCATATTCTCAATAGTCGCTGTTTTGTCGTTCTCATCTGCGCGTGCTGAGATGGTCAAGATACCTTGGCATACTTCAGCGCAGTCCTTGCCTTGGATTCCCGGGAACGAATACATCGACGGCAGGTCGAAAAACTTCATGGACGGCACCGTCGAGGAAAAGGGCAAGGTAAAGGCCGAGGGCGAATTGTCGGCGGACATTATGCGGCCGCAGGGCGCCAAGGGACCAATCCCCTTCGTGATCATGCTGCACGGCTGCGACGGGTTCGGCCGGGTCGAGAGGAAATGGGGGCGCGACTACGGCGGCAGATTGGTCGGAGCGGGCTATGGTGTTCTCCTGCTCGACAGCTTCGGCAGCCGGGGATTGGGACCCGACGGCGTCTGCTCGGATCCCAGCCAGTTGACTTGGGCGCGGCGCCGGGCTGACGATGCGTATGCGGCGCTGGACTGGCTCATCGGACAGAAGATCGCCGATCCCAAGCGAGTCTACGTCCTTGGCCGCAGCAACGGTGCGACCACGACCTTGATCATCATGAACCGGGCGATCGGCGACCTGCACGAGCACATGTTCGCGGGCGGCTTCGCGATGCAGCCGTCCTGTTATTTGATGAAGAACGTCGAGTTCTACGCCCCGGTCCATCTATTCCTAGCAGAGAAGGACGAGGCGACGAGCCCCATCCTCTGCGGCCAGATGGCAGAGAGCAAGCGGTCGATTCCTGTGAAGACGGTGCTGTGGAAGGGGGCGAACCACAGCTTCGAAGATCACGAGCCAATCCACGTTTTCCATGGCTACCATGTCGGATACAATGCCGCGGCTGCGGAAGGCACCATCAAGGCAATCATTAGTGCGTTGAACGAGGCCAAGAAAGCGGAAAACTGACCGCGCGGAGTCGCGCAGCCTGTAGGTCTGCGACAACGGCCGAATGGCGGCGGATAGACGCGGGAAGTCCGTCTGAACAACTTCCGCTCGTGGCCCGGAGACGAAATCGCCGCACGCCCCGCTTCTCGGCGGCTGGCGGGGCTAAGCAGCCTTCGGCAGGATCACCGCCCGATGAGACCACGCCCCCAGCCTCAGCGCGTCCGCACGCCTGCCTCGTCCTCGCGGCCAAAACGCTCGACGAGGAAATCAATGAACAGCCGCACCTTCACCGACAGATGCCGCGTCGGCGGATAGACCGCGTAGAGCGCAAGCGGCGGCGCGGAATAATTGTCCAGCACCGTCCGCAGCTCGCCCTTCTTCAGCGCATCGGCCGCGATGAACTCCGGGAGCAGCGCCAGCCCCCTGCCCTTGATCGCGACGTCGCGCAGCACCTCGGCGTTGTTGACGCAGAGCGACCAGGCCGGCTGGATCCAGTGATCGCCATCGGCGCCGGTGAGCTTCCACTGATTGCCGGTCAGCAGGAAGCCGTAGGTCAGCGAGGCATGCTCGCGCAGGTCCTGCGGATGCTTTGGCGTGCCGTGACGCGAAAGATAATCCGGCGAAGCGCAGATCATGCGCGCCACCGGCATGATTTTTCGCGCGATCAAGCTGGAGGATTCCAACTCCGCAATCCGCAAAGTGACGTCAAAGCCGTCCTGCACGGGATCGAGCAGATCGTCGCTGAGCACGATCTGGAGCTGGAGCTCGCCATAGCGCGCCATGAACTCGGCCAGCACCGGCCCGAGCCGCATCGTGCCGAACGACATTGGCGCGTTGACGCGCAACAACCCGCGCGGCGCCGACTGGGCTTGCGTCACCGCCTGATCGGCCGCCTCGATCTCCGAGAGGATCACGACCGCGCGCTCGAAATAGCGCTGGCCGTTCTCGGTGGGGCTGGCGTGGCGCGTGGTCCGGTTCAGGAGCTGCACGCCGAGGCTCTCCTCGAGGTCGGCGATGTATTTGCTGATCGCCGAGCGCGACAGCCGCAGCTGCCGGCCCGCCTCGGCAAAACTGCCACTTTCGACCACCCTCACGAAGGCCCGGAGGCTGGCGACCTTATCCAAGGGCCGGCCTCGGCGATTGTTTCCAAATCGTAGACATAGACGTCATATTTGCATGGATTGTCTCCAATCCAAAGCGGAACGATATTTCCAACCAGAGCAAGACCGCTCCCCGAATTCTGGAGAACGACAATGTCTGGACTGCACCACGTCACCGCGATCGCCGGCGACCCCATCCGCAATTTCGGCTTCTACACAAGGGATCTCGGCCTGCGCTTCGTCAAGAAGACGGTCAATTTCGACGATCCCGGCACCTATCATTTCTATTACGGCGACGAGACCGGCCGCCCCGGCACCATCCTGACCTTCTTCCCCTGGGCCGGCGTGCCCGCCGGCCGCCGCGGCGTCGGCGAGACCCATCAGACCGCCTTCCGCGTGCCGCAGCGCTCGCTCGGCTACTGGACGCAGCGCTTCACCGAGAAGGGCATCGCCTACGAGGCGCTGGAGAAGCGCTTTGGCGAGTCCGTGCTGCCGTTCACCGACCCTGACGGCATGGCGCTCGCGCTGGTCGGCATTCCCGGCGCCGAGAACGAGCCCGGCTGGAGCAATGGCGACGTGCCGGCCGAGCACGCGATCCGCGGCTTCCACGGCGTGACCCTGCTACTCGACAGTGCGGCGAAGACGGCTGCCGTCCTCACCGACGTGTTCGGCTTCAAGGAGGTGGGACGCGAGGGCTCGGTGATCCGCTTCAAGGCGCCGGGCGATGCCGAAGGCAGCGTCGTCGACATCTACGAAGCCAAGGGCTTTTTGCGCGGACATCAGGGCGGCGGCTCCGTCCACCACATCGCCTTCCGCGCGGCCGACGATGCCGAGCAGGGCCGGATGGCGCAAAAGCTCGTGAGCAATCACGGCCTGCATCCGACCGAGCAGAGGGACCGCAACTACTTCCGCTCGATCTACTTCCGCGAGCCCGGCGGCGTGCTGTTCGAGATCGCGACCGACATCCCCGGCTTCGCCGTCGACGAACCCGTCGCGACGCTGGGACGTGATCTGAAGCTGCCGAGTTTCCTCGAAGCGCAGCGCAAGCAGATCGAAAATGTTCTGCCAAGCCTGGAAGAAAGCGCGTCATGACCGAGAGCACATTCATCCATCGTTTCGAGCCCGCGACCAGCGCGGGCTCCCCTCCTCTGCTGCTGCTGCACGGCACCGGCGGTGACGAGAACGACCTGCTCGGGCTCGGCAAGATGATCTCGCCCGGCTCCGCGCTGCTCTCGCCGCGCGGCCGCGTGCTCGAGCACGGCATGCCGCGCTTCTTCCGCCGCCTCGCCGAGGGCGTGTTCGACGAGGACGACGTGCGCCGGCGTGCGCTGGAGCTCGGCGACTTCGTCGCGGATGCGCGGCAGCAATACGGCATCGCCGCTCCCATCGCGGTCGGCTTCTCCAACGGCGCCAACATCGCAGCCGCGATGTTGCTGCTGAAGCCGGACGTCCTGGCAGGCGCGATCCTGCTGCGTGCCATGGTGCCGCTGTCGAATCCGCCGAAGACAGAGCTTGGCGGCAAGCCGATTCTGCTGCTGTCCGGGCAGGCCGATCCGATCGTGCCGGCGAGCAATTCGGCAAAGCTTGCGGCGCTGTTGTCGGAAGCCGGAGCACGCGTCGACCACAAGGTGCTCCCCGTTGGCCACCAATTGTCGCAGGCCGACGTGACGCTGGCCCGCAACTGGATCGGCAGCGTCGACGCCAAAGCGGCATGAACCAACAAGCGGCGCATCGTTCACACGGTGCGCCGCCCATTCGCGTTGCGATCCGTCAGGCAGATTTTCGAAGCGGTTGCTTCTTCGGTTGCGGTCTCGCCGCGCGGCCAGTGGCGGCGATCGCCTCCATCTCGTCGACGAGGCCGGACCGATCGATATCGACTTTCATGGCCTCGCCGAGCAGACGGGCCGCCATCCTGAATTGCGGCTCTGCGATCAATCGGTTCACCGCCGCGGCAATTTCCGCTTCGGAGGCGGTTGGAGGCAATTGAAGCCCTGCCCCCTTTGCTTCGACGCGCGCGGCGTTGGCAGCCTGGTCCCGCCCCATCGGCAGGATGAGTTGCGGCAGTCCGTTGATGAGTGAACGCGTGGTCGTTCCGTGGCCGCCTTGCGAGATCACCACGGAAACATCCTTCATGACGAGGTCATGGGGAGCGCCGCGGACCAAATGCACATTCTTCGGAGCCCTGAGATCGGCGACGTCGACATTGGGACCGGCTGTTGCAAGGGCATCGATCTCGACCGCCTCCATCGCGGTGATAATGCGCTGAAACAGCTCGCGCTGACCTTGCGCGCCCGTGCTGCATGCGATCAGCCCGCGAGGACGACCCGACTGAGCCGACCATGGCGCTCGCCACGCCTCCATCTGGGAAGACTTGGACCAATTCGGTACATCGAGCAGCGGTCCGACGTAGCGGAAATTGTCGGGCAGCGAGTCAGCTTGAAAGTCGAACGCTCGACTGGTCGCGAGCAAAAGCCGGTTGGCCCGATCGAACAGATCGTAGACATCTGCGAGACGCGGAAGACCCAGATCGGCACGCGCGCGGTTGAGACTTGGCAGAAACAGATTGAGTGTTTCGGCTAGCCTGGCATTGGCGGCGTCGACTTCGGCGCGCTCTTCCGGCGTTTTCGGTTGCCTCAACCCGCTGGTGGCTGGCGGCATTCCCGGCAGGGGCCGAATGCTGACATGAGGGGACAGAAGAGCGAAAGGCACGTCTGATGCCTCCGCCCCGAGCGCAGCACCAAACAGCACGTCAAGCACGAGAACGGCATCCGTCGGCATACGGCCGATCTCATCCCGGACATCGGCCGCATAGAGCGCGGCAGGATCAAAGATGGCCTGGCGTAGAAAGTCTTTCACATCCGAGACGTCCACCGGATCCGCAGCCTTTCCCGTCGGGGCGCGGCGCCATGCTACAAATGCAAAGCCGGAGGCCTCGACTTCAGAGCGCATCGCCGGATCCGCCATCACCCGGATATGATGTCCATTCCGGTGCAACCTCCGCGCCGCAGTCAGCAACGGACTCAAATTCCCGAGAGTTCCCCACGACGCCAGCAGAAAATTATAAGACATCGAAGAACCCTTTCGTCACGGTTGCGAATTCGCTGTCGCAATCCATCCTGCGCATCCCAATGCAGGCTTCCGGACGGACGCGCGGCCGCGCTTGTGTCCGCGCGGCCACGCCAAGAATGACGCGGCGCGCGCTACCGAACGATGTCTCCTCTCGGGGAGATGGTTACAGCTGTAAGGAGAGGATGGCCGCTTATGGGCCAAAGCGGACATTTGAGCTGATGGCCAGTCGGCGCGGCGTGACTCAGCTCAGATCGCAGGAATTACGGCAATCGGGTGGACAACAATTAGAGCGGGGGCGGCTCCGGCTGCTTCGGCTTTGGGCTGAAAGCCCTCGCCGTATCCCGCTGAGGGCGGTTCACTTTGGATAGAGCGAGTTGCCGTGCATACTCCTGGTCACCGGTTACCTTGTATTGCGCGCTTGTCAGTGAGGCGAGAAACGCCACCATGTCATCGATCTCCGGCTCCGTCAGCGCTAACGGCTGCATGTCCTTGTCGAGCCAGGGGTTCGCGATTCCATCGCCCTTGTTGTAGTGATCCATTACGTCCCACAGGGTCTGCATCGACCCGTCGTGAAAATAGGGTCCGGTCACGAGAACATTTCGTAGGCCCGGCGTCTTGAACGACGCGATATCATCCTGCTTTCTCGTCACGAGGAAGCGCCCGAGGACCGACATCTCGCTCGCAATCGCCGCGGTGTCGATACCCGCCACATGTCCTTGCGCCAGCTCTCGCTCGGCCTGCTGCGCCAGGGGAACGACGTGATGCCGGAGGATGCCGATGCCGACGTTGTGAAAATCGCTATCCAAGAAGAGGGCTGCGTCCGGCTGGTTGTCCGTCAAAGCATGGCAGAGGTGGCAACGGGCCTTGGCGTTGAACAAATCCCAGCCGCGTCTGGCCGAGTCGCTGATGGCGTTGACGTCTCCGGCGATGAAATGGTCGAACGGGGAATCGAAGGAAGCCAGTGTCCGTTCATACGCTGCGATAGCGCTCAACATATCCTGCTCGTTCACGTCCCGGCCGAAGGCCTGCATGAATTGAGCCTGATAGTCCTTGTCGCCGGCGATCCTTGACAGCGCATCGCCGATACTGGCCGAGCCCATCTCGAACGGATTCGTGATTGGCAGCGCAGCCTGCTGCTCTAGCGTATTGACCCGGCCGTCCCAGAATTGCGTTTTGTTATAGAGCGCATTCAACACGGTTGGGGCGTTACGTTGGCCGACGCGGCCATGGATACCGACTGCCAGGGGCCTGCCGTCGGTGAAGGCCCGCGCCGGATCGTGGCAGGTGGCGCAGGAGACCGTACCGTCGCCTGAGAGCCGAGGCTCGAAGAACAGCTTCTGACCCAATGCGACTCTGGCAGGTCTGAGCGTGGACGGCGAGATAACATACTCGGTCAAAACCGTGGGGAAGCCAACCTGACTTGATGAACGGGGCTGGGCTAACGGGCCCGGCTTGGGCAGGGGCGGTGCCTGCCCCGGCGCCAGTGCGGGCGGTGCGCCTACACCAGCGTCTTTCTCTTGGGCTCGCGGAGCAACTACCGCGAAGATATACGATAGGAGCAATAGTACCACGAGGGATGTGGCGCGCATCATAAGTGGGCACCTCATAGCGGCGACAGGGGCTCCAGCGGGCACACAAGGCGCGCGGGCGCGGTTGATGGGAATCGGAATGAGACCAGTCTTTCCCGACAACCGCACGCACTCATGGGGGTAGACCCATGATGGGGAAAGTTCGCATGACCCTTTCGAGGTGTTCCGGCCTGTAAAATCGAGCGAGCTTTGGCACGAGTGTGGAAACGCGCAGAGCCGGCCTCGCTTCCATCAGGCGTGCACCGATCATCCGGGCTTCCTCGACCCTTCCAGACATTGCGTGGCATGCCGCCAGAATGAATTGTGCGTTGAGATAGTTGGGCCGGTGCAGCACAGCCGACTTGGCCCATGATGCCCCGTCCTCGTATCGATCCGTCAGGAAATGCGCAAACGCTATGCCGGTCTGCATCAGAAAAAGAAACGGATCCATCGGGCTCAGACGCCCCCCGGCATGGAACTGCTTAAGCGCCGCCTCTACGTCGCCACGGCGTATGTGTTCCCAGCCGATGGTATACCGTGCGATAGCCAGGTTCGGGTTAAGCTCATACGCTCGGGAGACGAGGGCCACGCCATCGTCCATCTCGTATAATACGGCGGCAATTGCCTGCCCGGCTCTCACGAGTACAGTTGGATCATCCTTATCGAGCTCGATCGCACGCCTTGCCAACCTTCGGGTGTCGTTCAGTTCCTGATCCGCGTCGATCGTCCAGCCGAAGATCTTTCGTTGCAGGTAGCAATAAGCACCAAGCGCGTATGCTGAGGCCAATCCGGGATCGATCTCGACAGCAAGCCGGATCAGTCTGAGGGCTTCAATGTTCTGTTCGCGGGTGAATTCATAGAAGCTCGAGAGTGCACGAAGATAGTAGTCGTAGGCCTGAAGATTCTCGGTTGGCTTGCGTTTTGCGCGCTCTATTTCAGAGCGCTCCAGTTGAGGAAACAGTGCGCTAATCACGCTGCTCGTCACTTGGTCCTGCAGATCGAAGATATCCTTGAGCTGGCTGTCGAACCGGTCCGCCCAAAGATGAGCACCCGTCGTGGCCTCGATCAACTGCCCGGCAATGCGAACTCGATCGCCGAATCTGCGCACACTGCCTTCGAGCACATACCGAACGCCCAGCTCGCGCCCCACCTGCCTGATGTCGATAGCCTTGCCTTTGTAGGTAAAAGTGGACTGTCGCGCGATGACGAACAGCGATTTGGATCGTGAAAGGCCAGTGACGATGTCCTCGACCATGCCGTCGGCGAAATACTCCTGCTCTGGATCGGAGCTCAGGTTGGTGAATGGGAGAACGGCCAGCGACGGTTTGTCGGGAAGTGTGAGGGCAGGTTTAGCCGTCTCCCTCTGGATTTCTGTTACTGCCACAGTGGGGGCAGCCTCCCGCACCATGCCAATAAAGCGATAGCCCTTCCTTGGCAGCGTCTTGATCAACCGCTGTTTCTCCCCGGAATCGCCAATTGCGGACCGAGCGGCATTCAGGCGGGTCGTCAGCGCGGCATCCGACACGCACCGCCCCTTCCAAATGGCTGTGATGAGCTCATCCTTGCAAACCACGCGCTCGCGGTTGCGGATGAGGTAGTCCAGAAAGTCAAAGGTCTGCGGCGCCAGGGCGACGACGTTTGTGTCGCGGTACAGCTCGCGGCGGCCGGCATCCAGTTCGTAGTCTTCGAAGAGATAGCGCAAGACGCGAAATCCCTCTGGACGGTCTCCGGTCAGGCCCGGCAACACCTGGAAAGTAAAGAATAAGCCGTCCGTAAGGAAAATGTAAGCAGCGGATCAAGCGCGCCGGGCCGGATTTTGGCAACTTGTCAGGGTCGAAACAAGGTGCCCGAGGATGCTGCGATGAGCGTGATTTATCAGACAACGGGCTTGGTCCAGACGACAGACTCTCAGCGACACAATGTCAGCGTTGTCAAGAATTGCTGGAACGCCTTTCAAGAGTGGCGGAAATGGGAGCGCCTGCGGCGCGATCTTTGTAGCCTGAGTGATCAGGAGCTGGAGGATATCGGGATTACCTATGGCGAGATCGATTACGTGGCCTCGAACCGAAATACCGACCCGCGAGGCATACGATCGGCCGGATGATGTCGACCCCCGGCACGCTTTTTCGAGTGGCCATAGTCAGACTCCACCGAGCGCGCAGCCACCTTCGGCGCGAAGCAGACAATGAACGATCCTGCTTGCCCTCGTTCCATCTGTCGGTGGTGAGCCTCCAGTCCTTTCCGTCCGTCTCCCAAAACCCCGACATAGTTTCCAGCCGGTTCCTGGGCGGCGGTCCCTTGGTGGCTGCCCGGCAGCCGCGCTCATTCAACCACCTCGTCGGCGCGTAACAGAAATGACTCCGGTACTTTCAGACCGAGTGCCCTGGCGGTCTTCAGATTGATGACGAGGTCGAACTTGGTCGGCTGTTGGACTGGCAAGTCGGCGGGCTTCGCCCCGCGCAAAATCTTGTCGACAAAGGTGGCGGCAAGCCGCCATAGGTGGGTTGCATCCACGCCGTAGGACATCAGCCCGCCCGCATCGACGAACTCCCGGTATTCAAACATCGTTGGAATTCGCGCGGTCAGCGCTCGGGTCGCAATGGCGAAGGTGAGTGGGACGCCGACGGCATAAAGTGCGTCCGCACGGTCCCTGAGGGCCTCGAAAGCCGATGCAACGTCGTCTGCGCGCCGGATCTCCAATATCGTCGCCTCGAGGCCGAGCGCGGAGGCCGCCGCCTGCACCTCATCCATCCTGTTTTTGAAACCGGGGCTATTGGCATTGACCATGACGGTCAAGCGGCGGAAACCTGGGACAACCTCGCGCAACAGCTCGAGGCGCTTACCGGCAAGACTGATGGGGTTGAGCGCCAGGCCGGTCGCATTGCCGTCCGGTCGGGCCAAACTCGCGACGAGGTCGCTGCCAACAGGGTCGCCAGAAATGGAGACAATTGGGATCAGCGATGTCGCACGTTTTACCGCGAGGGTCGGAGATCCCCCCACCGTGACGATGACATTCACCTTGAGCCGGACGAACTCGGTCGCAATTTCGTTGGAGCGTTCGGTATGTCCCTCCGCAGAGCGATACTCGATCGTAACGGTCCGCCCCGCGATCCAGCCGAGTTCGCGCAACCGATCCTCGAAATCTTGGGCCGACCAGGCCGGGCCCAAGAATCCGATGATGGGTAGCTTTCTCGTCTGCTCCGCCCGCGCCGGGCTCGGGCCCATAACCGCGGCAACGCCGACGAGCGTGATGAACTCGCGCCGCCTCATGGAGTTACTCGTTAGAAGCGCCCGACTGAGGCCTACAGCCTAGCATCTTTCAACCGGGAGCCGAGCGAGAAAAGGGCCGGCAGCCCGCCCTCACCGTGCGACGCAATGTCCGCACGGGTCAAAAACGGCGCTTGGGAAGTCGGCCGGTCACTTCCGGTCCGCCCCGATAAGCGGACCACTTCGCAGTTCGCTTGCACGTCGCGTTGGGGCCATCAACGGACTAAGTGATCCTTCGGTATCAGCACGAGACCGAGCAACGGATCGCCCTGAAGATAGCCGAGAATAATGCCGTGCCCATCGCTAGCGCGGGGGCAGCCTTGGTACAAAAGTATCTTCACGGTATCTGTCGTGATTGATCCCTTGATCACGCGATCAACGCGTGCGTTCAACAGCTCCCCTTGCAGACCTCGCGCGTCGCTGACCTGCGTGCGACCATGGATGGTTGCTTCGATGATCTCGGATGCATCGATGTCGGCCGGGACCTGCTCGAACATGATGCTCCGTCCTACCAAGATGGCGCAGGCGGTCGCGCCGACGCATGTCATGCAATAGATCGCCAACGAGAGCGACCACGTACGTATATGAGCAGGCAGATCGTTGAACATCGCACGACAATGCCAACTCTCCGCGAGGTCTGCAACGGGCCAGGAGCAGGCTCTCGCGACCATCTTCACCCCAGCGCACTCTGCGCCATAGGCCCCTGTCTATTTGCGCTAAACGTCTCCCCTAACGGACGAAAGACTGAAGACAAATGGCTTAAACATAAATTCATCGCGCTCGACAATTAGAGGCCTCTCAAATCCCCAATCGCTGGACCGATCTTGAACTTCGATGGCGTCAACCAAGTGCTTCCGAAGAAGCCTGAGGTGCTGGGTAAAGGTTGGCGCGAGTGCACGAGGTAGCGACATGCAGTATCCGAAACCTCTTGTAGCTCCATTGCGAAAGTCAATGCTGGCGCCGACGTTTGTCCCCTCGCTAGAGAGGGCCTCTGCCCTTTGCGCGGGATCATTAGGCCAAGGCAACGCTGACCAACTTGTCATGTCGGGATAGTAAGACGGAGTAACGGCCCGATCGCCCTTGCCCCATTTCAGTGGGTGGCGCCGGGAAAGCCCTTTGTCGGGTACGTCGAACTCGAGTTCATAAAGGACGCGATAAGACGGGACCGAGACTGCATCTTCGTGATCAGTCTGCATCGGCCGACCGTACAGCAGAGGGTCTATTGCCTCCTGCTCTTCTGGGTTTACAGGTTTCCAAAATTGGGGTCGATCAGCGGGCCAGACATCATGGACGCGCTCTTTCCTTACGCCGGCCAACCGAAAGCGAGCATAACCAAAACAACCGAGCCCCATCGGAACACGCGCGGGCGGCAAGCCATGTTCCTTAAGCGCGGCAACGCCGTTCGACATATGGTAGGAAGACCGAGAGACCAGATTATGTTGTTCACTGCGAAACTGGTCAAAGGCGGCTCGGTCAGCGCGCTCAATTGTAGCTCCTCCAAATTGAAGAACCGACAGAGGGCTCTCGTACGCGTCGTCGGATAGGTAAGCCGTCCCAAATGCAAGGGTATCTGCATCATCGTACACCACCACCACTGGGAGCAAATCGGGAGGCACTTCGCCGTTTTCTGTCGTCTCACCCCGACACTCTCGTGGAGGACGCACGACAAGTCCTTTGCCATCGCTCATTCGACGACCGAATACACTTGGTGTCAGACCAACTTCGACCGTTCGGCCACCATCCATGTAGTTGGTCTGCCGCACGTCGCAGCCAACAACAATGTCGAAATTCTGCGCCTCGCCCTTGTAAGAAAGCTTCACCTTGAGCCGATAATAAGTACCTGTGTCGCGAGTGGCGGACTTGGCGAAATCCCAGTTGCCGCGAAGTGCCTGGAAGACAGGCGAACGCTTCGCAGTAACCAAAGCCGCAACAAAAGCGACCACCAGGGCTAGGGAGAGGAGAGCTATTTTGGCCTTCATCCACGAAGTCGGTTCAAGAGTTTGTATTGGCGCGACACCCCAGCGCGATCTAGCAGCCTTAGCTCCCTATACACACAATAAGATGGAAAATCGAAATTTGCGCAATCAAAGGTTAAAACGTAGTTCGCTCAGACTGCAAAATCAGTCGAGTTCTGCTTTGGGTCAGAAGCTGCCTTCAATACCTTGCACTAGCTTGGTCGGCTCACCTCTCAGAAGCGGACTTAGGGTTCATTCACCGGGGCTTTTGAGCGGCTTCCTCTCCCCTCACGGATCAAACCTCGATCACCGTGAAACCGCCCATCGCGCGCCGTTTGGACTGCCAGGCGTCTGCATCAGATTTGCGATGCATGTGAAGATGGCGCTCCGGCGTCAGTACGAAAAGACCATGGCCCCAAGGGAAGCAAGCCGCTTCCCAACTCAGCAGTCACAACTTGATTCGGCAACGAAGTCCCCTTAGCACCTAGCTGGTGCGTGTCTCTCTTGGCTTTTGAGTTTTCTCGTTGGTTTGATTGAGCATTGCTTTGAGTTCTTCTTCGAGCGATCGCGGCGAAATTCCTAGTAGACCAAATCCCGGCCGACCGCCCGAGGCCGTCGTGTCGATCTGCATAAGCTCAACCTGATTGCGCGTAAGCGGCGGGTGCGGCAGGATCTCAGCGAGGCCCGCGGCTGCACTCCAGAAAGCAAAGGGTATTCGCACCAGCGTTGGCCGCAATCCAACGGTGCGCGCAATGGTCCGCAGCAGTTCCTCGTATGAGTAAACGCGTGAGCCGGCCAGTTCGTAGATAGGATACGGTCTTTGCGCTTGCCGCAGGACTTGTGCGATCGCCGCCGCGACGTCGTCTACATGTACCGGCTGAAGCCTTGTCCTGCCGTCGCCGAATAGCGGATAAGCCGGCAACGTCCGAAGTAACCCAAGAATTGTCGTGAGAAAGACGTCGTCCGGCGCGAACATTACCGCAGGGCGGACAACGACTGCGCCAGGGAATGTGGCTTGTACGGTCGCCTCTCCCTCGCCGCGACTGCGAATATAGGGCGAAGATGATGCGGGGTCCGCACCTATTCCTGACAGGTGCACAAACCGCTTGGCACCGGCGCGCCGCGCCACTCTGGCGATTCTCGCGGCCGCTTCGACGTGCACCGAATGATATGTATCGCCCGAATGCTCAGCGTAAAGACTAATCGCATTGACAACACCGTCGGCCCCCCTAACGGCGGCCTCTATGGAGTGCTCATCACGCGCATCAGCGATGACCTGTTCAACGTTGTCGCCGTCGGCCCGCGTGGGATGCCGCGAAGCTACGCGCACCATCACGGCGGAGTCGCACAAATTGCGCACGACGCGGCGACCAACAAAGCCAGTCCCACCAAACACGGTTACGCGGTTCATTCCCCGGTCCATCCCGCGACCTTGTGCGACGTTCTGTATTGATCCGCCGAGCGACGCGCGCACCGTCTCAGCGGCCTCCGCCGGCGAATTGCCTTTGTCGAGATGATGGGAGATCACATCGATCAAGATTTGCACTGCAGGGCCGACTGCTTGCCACTCCTTCTTGGCTTGCTCGATCAGCGGCTGCGCTTCATTATACAGCGTTCCCGCCTGTTCGATGATTGGATGTGCTTGATTGAGAAGATCGATCAGCGCTTTGGTTGCCGGCAATGACCGCTCAATTTGTTCAAGCTGCGTATCGCTGAGACCGGATACGTGTCCAATGACTTCAAGGAGCAAGTGTTTCAGCATAGCTCAACCTTGCGGGTAGCCGTGCAACAACTCCGGGCAATCAAACGAAAGGGCACGGGGTTTGGGGTTGTGTCAGTTGCTGTGTGAGCCGACAGCCCCCTGCCGCCAGCCCCTCTAAGCTTGGGACAATCTGGCTGATATTCAGTCCCACATCAATTGGGTCCAGCCTCGGTATGCCATGGGGAAAGGATGCCCAATAGGAGCGACCGTTGAGGGCAAGACAGATCGGTCCTCACATGGGCGACCGAACCAGTATTGCGTTTGCCGGCCTCATGGAGCGACAGTTTGGCGGGTTCTCGCCACCGCCAAAGGATTTGGCGTGACGCCGCTTCAGGCATCGCAGCGCGCGTCTTACCTTGTTCCGCTCTCAGCCCTAAAGCCGACATCACTGCATTTGAGCTGGTGGACAGCTAAGGGCCAAAAGCAGACGTTCAAACACCGCGGCCAAAGGCAGGATCGGCCAGCCGACCCGGTTCCGCCGATGCCGACTGCGTCGAGACCGCCAGCGGGCTTGCAGCGACGACCGCCGTTAGGCATTTCGACAACTGGATCGTCAGCGCAGCCACCGACACGCCGGCGATCACATCCACGAAATAGTGCCCCCCAACCAGAGGGGTCGCAACGAGCATTCCCGCATTCAAGATCAGGAGGGCGGGACGCAGCCACCAGATGCTCCACAAACTCCAGATGCTAAGAAGCGCCGTCGCAGCGTGAAAGCTCGGGAAGGTGAGGATGCCGCCGAGTTCCGTGAGCTTGAGTGCTCGCAGCGTGCCATCGCGTAGCATCGGTATGTCGCGCGCCTGTCCTCCATATCCGTTCGCCTTGAATATCTCGGTGTTGGAGGGGAGCCCAAACTCGAAATAGGTGCCGATCCCTGGAAACAGGGTGGAGACAGCAATCACCACGGACAACGCCAAAATTGCCGCCATCACGAACTGCTGCAGACGGATATATTGCCCCGTCAGCCCCAGTACGACCGGTACACCGAAGGCTGGCACGAGAATCATTGCGTAAAAGAACTTGGCGTAGAGCAGCAATTCCGGACTGGCTATCGCAAAATGGAAATATGCAGGCCAATCCAGGCCGAGCAATCGGTCGAGCTCGGCAAACCTCGCGTCCTGCAGCGGCATCCCGGCGCCCAAGCCGATATACGACAGCGGCACCGCGAAGATCACGAAACAACTCATCTGCGCAAATGCGAGCATCGTAAACGCCGGCCGCTCGCCCCAGCCCCGCCGCATGAGCCACAACCCGGCAACCGCCAGCGCTGGCGCTGTGAGGACCTCCGTCGTCATCAAACCTTCCAGCGTGAAGTTTGTTACGGCAAGCCCGATGCAGAGCGCCAACGCACATCCAGCGACAAGGCTCCAATTGATCAATTGCAACCTGATTGCAATTCGTCGCTCCATGTGACCGACCAAGTGCGACTCCTCTTTGGAAGCACAATAACGACCTACAATCTTAGGGCGTGCTGAGGCGTGTACCCAATCTATTACACACGCTTTTGTTGTTAATATATTAATGGTTGTAATGCTATTTGCGCTATCGCAACTCCACAGGAGGCCGCAAATGGCCCTGGAGTCTTGTGGAAGGTCGTCATCACATTCAAAGCAGGACAGCTTACCGCGAGACGAACTTCTCTGCGGCTGTTCCAGCTGTAAGACCGCAATGGGTCAAAAGGCGCCGTCCTGACCGCCGCCCATGAGCGGACACTGTGGCACTGGCAATTGCGCTGGGGTTAGGGCTTGCTAGTGCAACCGACACGTTTCTTCGTATTTGGGGCCCCTATGAAGCGTGCGAAACAGACATTGGCTTTGGTTGGCTCGACCCTATCGATAACCGTCATCGCGGCAGCAACTTGCTTTTTGTTTTGGCATAAAAGCCTGACGGCGTTTCTTTCCTTTGTAGTTATCGTCCCGGTCTTTCTCATCCTGGCGCTAGGCCTTCTGAAACAAGCATGCGCTCGATGAACAGGGCTTGGTATGTCTGCTTGGGGTCAAAAGCCGACACCGCTCGCCTGATCGTCTCGGCCAGTGAAATCTAAAGCGCGGGTAATCCAGCCGGCGGCTTGCCCATGTTGGTGGCCTGCTCATAGGCGTGTGCCAGACGCAGCAGCTTGTGCTCGCTCCAGGCACGGCCCGCGAAGGTGACGCCGAGCGGATAGTCAGGCGTGTCCTTGTCGTCGGCTCCCGAGATGAAACCTCCCGGCACCATGACGCTGGGGTAGCCCGCCTTCGCTGATATCACGCAGCCCGCGGCGCCGGGAAACAGCACTGCGTCGAGCTTGTGCTGGTTCATGTAGGCGTCCATGCCGCGCGTCTTGGCGGAGAGCAGGTCCATGGCCCGTGCCGATTTGTACTCGCGCTCGCTCAGATCGCCCCTGGTCATGTTGGCGGCGAGGAACAGGTCCTGGCCGAACCGCAGCGCCGTCTCTGCGTTCGCCTCGTTGAAGGCCACGATGTCGGCCATGGTCTTCATCTCTGTGTTCGTCGCCCAATCCCTGAGGTAAAGGTTGAGATCGCGCTTCAGCTCGTAGAGGAAGACGATCGGCGGCGTCGCCAGATTACCCTTGTTGCGACTCAGGGGATTACGGTTGAGCACACTCATGCTCGTACCAGGGCCGCCGATCCAGCCAGATGTCGGCATGTTGGCACGCACGATGGCGGCGCCCAGATCCTCGAGCACCTTGATCGCGTCGGCCATCACCTTGGCCGACCTTGGCGGCAGCTTGCCGTAATAGCGATCGTTCAGCGGATCGGCCGGGTCGCTCGGCACACCGATGCGCGCGCCCTTCATCGCGTCGGTTGCGAGGTCGGCGGTGTAGTCGGCCGGCCGCCGCTGCCGCTGGGTCGCGGGGTCGAGTGGGTCTTCGGCCGCGAGCACGTTCAATAGCATCGCCGCGTCGCGCACCGTGCGCGTCATCGGTCCTGCAGTGTCCTGGCTGTGCGCGATCGGCACGATCCCGGCCCGACTGACCAGCCCAACGGTCGGCTTCACGGTAACGAGGCCGTTTTGGCTCGCGGGATACAGCAGCGAGCCCGACGTCTCGGTGCCGATCGAGGCGGCGCACAGGCCGGCCGCTACGGCGACGGCCGAGCCCGCGCTCGATCCGCCCGGCGGCACGACCGGGATGCCGCGATCATCCATCAGCGCCGGTGCGTATGGATTCTTCACCTGACCGCCTAGCGACGAATAGCCCGCGGGCATGTCGGTCGCGAGAATGTTGGCGAACTCCGTCAGGTTCGCCTTGCCCAGGATCACCGCGCCGGCCTTTCGCAGCAGCTTGACGACGGTCGCATCTCGTTTGGCGCTCGCGCCCTCCAGCGCCAGCGAGCCCGCGGTCGTCGGCTGCATGTCGCCGGTCGCGATGTTGTCCTTCACCAGGATCGGGATGCCCGCCAGCGGCCGCCTGGCCGACGGTTTTGTGTCATCGAGCTTGCTCGCGATCCCAAGCGCGTCGGGATTGATCGCGCGCACGGAGTTGAGCGCTGGCCCGATGCGGTCATAGGCTTCGATGCGCCCGAGGTAAGCTTTGGTCAGCGCCGTGGCAGTGACCTGCCCGCTGGCCAGCGCATGAGCGATATCGCTCATCGGCGCATTGTCGAGCTTCAGGGTGATCGGTGCTTCAGCGCTGACGACAGCCGCGGCGATGCCGGCATCGCGGCGGGATGGCTTCTTCATGGCGTGCCTGGCCTGACGGCGCGTCCCGAACCATGAGGCCGCGATGATCGTATATTGCCGGTGTTTTGCCCGACGGGTCAACCGCATCGCGTCGTTCGGCAAGCAATCGAGCGGACCGTGCAAGCCAATGACGCAAGTCATTGAAATATCTAACCCCGGCTACTGTGCATGGGGTTGTTTTTCAGGTTTTTGTTTTGGGTTGCCCAAAAAGATTGACCTCTCCCCGATGGGGAGAGGTCAACGTTGAAGCGACAGGTTCGACTTGATCGAACGGCCTACTCCCAGGACCAGGTCGAGAAATCGTTCTCGTATTGCGGGACGTCCTTCCAGACGCCCTTCAGCTTCTTGTTGGTGATGGTGATGAGCTGCGGCTGGTACAGGAAGCCGGCGACCGCATCGGTGGCCAGCATGCGCTGGGCATCGCCGAGCAGCTTTGCGCGGCCGGCCTCGTCAGGCGTCGACACGATCTGCTTGTAGAGCGCATTGAAGGCCTCGTTGTTATAGCCGAGGTAGTAGTCCGGCTCGGTGATCTTGACGAGGTCGAACGGCTCGACGTGGCTGACGATGGTGAGGTCGAAATTGTGCGGGCCGTTGCCGGCGAACACCTGCGACAGCCACTGCGCCCATTCGACGTTCTCGATCTTGGCGACGATGCCGACCTTGGCGAGCTGCGCCGCCAGGATCTCGCCGCCCTGCCGCGCATAGGACGGCGGCGGCAGCTTCAGCGACAGTTCGAGCGGCGTGGTGACGCCGGCTTCAGCCAGCAGCTTCTTGGCCTTCTCGGGATCGTAGGGGTTGATGCCGGTGGTGTCGACGAAGCCGAGCGCGCCGGGCACGTAGAAGCTGCCGATCGGCGTGCCGAAACCGTCAGCCGCGCCGTCGATCATAGCCTTGCGGTCGATCGCGGCGAGGATGGCGCGGCGCACGCGGACGTCGTCGAGCGGCTTCTTGCGCTCGTTGATGCCGACGATGGTCTTGGCCCGGGAGCCGCCGACCATCACGTTGAAGCGCGGATCGGCCTTGAACTGTCCGATGGCGCGCGCTGCCGCAACGCGCGGGAACGCATCGACGTCGCCCGAGAGCAGCGCCGCGGTCTGCGCCGCCGGATCGGAGATGAAGCGGATCGTCACCTTCGACAGCTTGATCGCGGCGGCGTTGCGATAGTCGGCCCATTTGTTCAGCGTGAGCGAGGACCCCTTGGCCCAAGCCCCGAGCTGATAGGGCCCGGTCCCGACCGGCTGCGTGCCGTTGGTCGGCGCGCTCTTCGGCTCGACGATCGAGCCGCTCGCCTGCCCGAGCAGGAACGGCAGGTTCGGTTCGGAATATTTCACCGTGATCACGACCGTGTCGGCGTCGGGCGCGTCGACCTTCTCGAAGGCCTGGAACAGGCTCTTGTCCTTGTTGGTGCTGGTCGCGATCGCGTTGCGCTCGAACGAGAACTTCACGGCCGCGGAATCGAACGGCTCGCCGTTCTGGAATTTGACGCCCTTGCGCAGCTTGAACGTGTAGGTCTTCAGGTCGGGCGAGGCGGTCCAGCTCTCGGCCAGCAGAGGCGAGACGGAGCCGTCCTCGTTGATCTTGGTCAGCGTCTCATAGATGTTGTAGAGCGTCACTTCGGCGATCGCGGCCGCGGCGGCGATGGTGGGATCGAGCCCCGGCGGCTCCAGCGCCATCGCCATGACGACGCTGTCCTTCTTGCTCTGCGCCAGTACCGGCAGCGGTGCTGCGACAAGCGCGGTGGCAAATGCGACGATCGATAATTTCCTGAGCATGCGTAACTCCCCGGCCTTCTCTTGTCTCAAGCCTACGCCAATTCCATGGGGGACACTAACCTTCCATGGCCGCGTGCGGCAATGCCATCACCGCCTCCGCCTTGTGGCAGGCGGCGAGATGGGCTTCGCCGACCGTGCGTAGCAAGGGCGGAACCTCGCGGCAATGCTGGTCGGCGAGCGGACAGCGCGCGACATAGGGGCATCCGCTCGCCGCCGCCGATTGCGAGGCGATCGCCTGGGCCCCGTGCCGCCGCCGGCCCCCGCCGGCGCGCGCCCGCGGCACGGCGTCCAAGAGAGCCCGCGTATAGGGATGGGAGCAGCGCTCGAACAGGTCCTCCGGCCTGCCCTGCTCGACGATCCGGCCGAGATACATCACCGCAACCTCGTCGCAGAGATAGTCGACCACGGCGAGGTCGTGGCTAATCAGGATGTAGCTCAGGCCGAACTGTTCCTGGAGGTCCTGCATCAAATTGAGCACCTGCGCCTGCACGGAGACGTCGAGCGCGGAAACCGGCTCGTCGGCGACGATGAGCTTCGGCTGAGTGATCAGCGCACGCGCGATCGCGATGCGCTGGCGCTGGCCGCCGGAAAATTCGTGCGGGTATTTGTCCATGTCGGCATCGCGCAGGCCGACCTGGCGCAGCACCGCGGAGACGCGAGCGCGAAAAGTGGTGCGGTCGGCATCTTCCAGCACGGTGAGCGGCTCGGCGACGATGCGCGCGATGGTCTGGCGCGGATCGAGCGATCCGTAAGGATCCTGGAACACCATCTGGAAATCGCGGCGCGCGCGGCGCAGCTCGTCGGCCGAGATGCGGTTGAGATCGCGCCCGAGCAGCGCGACCTGCCCCGACGTCGGCCGCTCCAGCGCCATCACCACCCGCGCGAAGGTCGACTTCCCCGAACCGGACTCGCCGACGACGCCGAGGCTCTTGCCGGCTTCGACCCGCACGCTGACGCCGTTGAGCGCGCGCACCTGGCCCGGCGGGCGGAACAGGCTTTCGCGCGGCAGCGTGTAGCGCTGCTCGAGATTCTTGACGTCGAGAAGCGGTGCTGCGGTCATGCGGGCAGCGCTCCGACATTCGCGGCCATGGAGACATCGGTGCGCACGCAGCGCACGCCGTGACCGGGACCGACTTCGACCATCGGCGGCAGCGCCACGCGGCATTTGTCCTCGACCAGCGGACAGCGGTCGCCGAACGTGCAGCCGGCAGGCAAGTCCGCAAGCTCGGGCACTGTGCCCGAGATCGTGGTCAGCCGCGTCCCCTTGCGCGCGCCGAGCTTCGGCCGGGCGCGGAACAGGCCCTGCGTATAGGGATGCCCCATGCGGCGGAACACCTCGTCGGTCGGCCCGCTCTCGACGACCGTGCCGCCATACATCACCATCATGCGCTGCACGTTCTCGGCGATGACGCCGAGATCGTGCGAGATCAGGATCATCGACATGCCGCGTTCCTCGACGAGATCGGCGATGAGGTCGAGGATCTGGCCCTGGATGGTGACGTCGAGCGCCGTGGTCGGCTCGTCTGCGATCAGGAGGTCGGGCTCGCAGGCCAGCGCCATCGCGATGGTGACGCGCTGGCGCTGACCGCCGGAGAACTGATGCGGATAGGCGTCGATCCGCCTTGCGGGATCAGGCAGTCCGACGCGGTCGAGCAAGGCGATCGCTTCACGCCGCGCCTGCGCCGCAGAATACTTCTTGTGACGCCGCAGCGGCTCGGCAACCTGATGGCCGATCGTGTGCATCGGGTTGAGCGCCGTCATCGGCTCCTGGAAGATCATGCTGATGCGGTTGCCGCGCAGCTTGCAATAGTCAGCATCCGACAGGCCGGCGAGCTCGCTGCCATCAAGCCTGATGCTGCCGGTCACGACAGCGCTGTCCGGCAAGAGGCCCATCAGCGACAGCGCCGTCACCGACTTGCCGCAGCCGGATTCGCCGACGAGACCCAGCGTCTCGCCGCGCTTGAGGGTGAAGCTGACGCCGCGCACGGCCTGTGCCGGTCCGCGGCTGGTGTTGAGGCGAACGCCGAGATCGGCGACCTCGATCAGCGGCAGGGTTGAGCGCTCCCCCATCGTCACCGCTCCCGCGCCAGTCGCGGATCGAGCAGATCGCGCAGTCCGTCGCCGAGCAGATTGAGCCCCAGCACCGCGATGGCGATCGCCGCGCCCGGATAGACCGCGAGCATCGGCGACTGGAACAGCAGCGTCTGCGCATCGTTCAGCATGCGGCCCCAGGACGGCTGCGGCGGCTGCGTGCCGAGGCCGAGATAGGACAGCGCGGCTTCGGCGAGGATGGCGAGCGCGAACTGGATGGTGACCTGCACGATTAGGATCGACAGGATGTTCGGCAGCACATGCTCGATGGTGATGCGGAATTTGCCTTTCCCCGAGGCGCGCGCAGCCAGCACGAATTCGCGCGCCCAGATCGCGTTGGCCGAGCCGCGCGTCAGCCGGGTCAGCGTCGGGATCTGGAAAATGCCGATCGCGATGATCGAGGTCACCATGCCCGGCCCGACGACCGCGGCAAGCATGATCGCGGACAGCACCGCCGGAAAGGCGAAGGTGAAATCGGAGAAGCGCATGATGATCTCTTCGGTCCAGCCGCGCCTGGCCGACGCAATCAGGCCGAGGCAGACACCGAAGGTGAGACCGATGCTCACGGCGATGATGCCGACCAGAATGGTCGAGCGGGCGCCCGCGAGCAGCAGCGAGACGATGTCGCGGCCGAAGGAATCGGTGCCGAGCCAGTGCGCCGCCGACGGCGGCCGGAGCTTCGAGGCGATGTCGATCTCGTAGGGCGACCACGGCGTCCACACCAGCGACAGCAGCGCCGAGGCGAGCACCAGCAGGCTCAGCGCGCCGCCCAGCACAAAGCTGCGGTGACGCAGCGCTCGGGCCCAGAAGGTGCGGGCCGGCAGCGGACGCGTTGCGATCGGGGCGTCGACCGAAGTGGTCAGTGGCGCGCTCACAAATCGTGGACCTTGATGCGGGGATCGATGAAGGCGTAGAGCACATCGACCACGAAATTCACGATGACGACCATGGCCGCAAGCAGCATCACGCAATTGCGCACCACGATCAGGTCGCGGTTGGCGATCGACTGGAAGATCAGGCGGCCGAGGCCCGGCAGGTAGAACACGTTCTCGATCACGATGGTGCCGGCGAGCAGATTGGCGAATTGCAGCCCCATCACCGTCATCACGGGGATCATGGCGTTGCGCAGCACGTGGCTCCACAGCACCTCGCGCTTGCCGAGACCCTTCGCGCGCGCGGTGCGGACGAAGTCTTCGCGCAGCACCTCGAGCACGGCCGAGCGCGTGACGCGCGCGAGGATCGCGGCCTGCACCACCGCGAGCGAGATCGCCGGCAGCAGCAGCGACTTGATGCCGAGCCAGATGCCATCCTCCCAGCCGGGAAAGCCGCCCGCCGAGAGCCATTGCAACCGCACCGAGAACAGGAGGACAAGGAGGATCGCGAACCAGAAGTTCGGCAGCGCGATGCCCACCTGCGTCAACGACATCACACCGACATCGCCGAGCTTGTTGTGGTTGGCCGCAGTGTAGATGCCGGCCGAGAGCGCCAGCGTCACCGTGATCAGCATCGACATGATCGCGAGCGGGATGGTCAGTATCAGCCGCTCCGCGATCAGGCTCGCGACTGGCGTACCGTAGACATAGCTGTTGCCGAGATCGCCGACGAGGAGGCCCTTGATCCATTGCAGATAGCGAACCGCCAGCGGCTGGTCGAGCCCGAGCTTGACGGTGAGCGCACGCACCGCGTCGGCCGAGGCATCCGCGCCCATCAGCATCTGCGCGGCATTGCCCGGCAGCGCATCCAGCACCAGGAAAATGATCACGGATGCGCCGACCAGCGTCGCCAGCAAGGTCAACAGACGTCGAAGAAAGAATACGCTCATGCGCGCTCGGCTTCAGGGCTGATCCGCCGCACGATCAACATGTCCGGGCGCCGGAGGCAAGTCCTTTGCGGCATGTGCCTCACCTCAGCCGGGCCGGCGCGACAGAAGATCGTGCGAGGCCTCGAACAGCGCGCTCACCCGCAGCAGTTCAGCATCGGCACGAAAGCGCCCGACGAGCTGAAGCCCGATCGGCAGGCCGTCGCGGCCGAAGCCGCAGGGAAGACTGATCGCGGGGTGTCCGGTCATGTTGAACGGCATGGTCCACGGGAACCAGTGCGGCCGGACGCTGTCGAAGTGCTTGCCGTCGATCTCGATGGTGCCGAACAGGTCCTGGTCGATCGGCAGCGCGGTGCGGGTAAGGGTCGGCATCGCCAAAAGATGCCCGCGCGCAAGCAGGGATTGCACGCGGCGGAACAGCGCGGTGCGCGCGAACATCGCCTCCTGATAGGCGACACCGCTGACATTGGTCGCAAGCGCAACCTGCTTGACGAAGGCCTCGCTGAGGACATCGCCGTGCTCGGCCACCAGCTTGGCGAAACGCGTGCGCCAGACGGTGTGGTTGATGGCGCGCCAGATCGGCTCGATGTCAAACCCCTCGCCGGAGAACTCCTCGAGCTCGGCACCGAGACCGGCCAGCCGGTCAAGGCTCGCCTTGAAGCTGGCCGCGACATCTGACGACACCGGGCGGCCGGGCGGCGACGCACAGAACAGGATCTTTTGCCCGCGCAGATCGCCGCGCGGCGCGGCGGTGCCGATGAAATCGGGCACGGGCACGCCGATCGACCAGGGATCGCAGGAGTCCTCGCCGGCCATCGCCTGCATCATCAGCGCGGTGTCGGCGACGGTGCGCGTGGTCGGCGTGACATAGGTCTGGTTGCCGAAGGCGTCGAGCGCCTGGCTGTGCGCGATCACGCCGTTGCTCTGCTTCAGCCCGACCACGCCGTTGCAGGCGGCGGGAATTCGCGTCGAGCCACCGCCATCGGTCGCAATCGCAAGGGGCGCGATGCCGCTCGCCACCGCCACCGCCGCGCCGCCGCTAGAGCCGCCGGAGGAGCGCCGCGCGTCCCACGCGTTGCGGGTGCGGCCGAACAAGGGCGAGTCGGTCAGGCATTTGCTGCCGAATTCGGGCGTCGTGGTCTTGCCGATCAGGATCGCGCCTTCCGCGCGGAGCTTTGCGACCGCGACGGCATCCTCGGTCGGCACATTGTCCTTGTAGGGAACAGCGCCGAACGTGGTTTTCACGCCGCTGGTGTTGACGATGTCCTTGACGGTGACAGGAAGGCCATGCAGCAGGCCGAGCGGCTCGCCCGCCATCACCTTGCGCTCGGCCGCGCGGGCCGCCGCCATCGCCTCGTCGCCGCAGAGCGTGATGAAGCAGTTCAGCTCGGGCTGAAGCGCCTCGGCGCGCGCGAGCACGGCGCGGGTGACTTCGACGGGAGAAATCTGCTTTTCGGCAATGAGGCCGCGCAGTTCGGTTGCAGATAGCAGGCAGGGATCGCCGTTCATCGTCACATCACGCTCCGAAGCCGGCCCTCGTTGGCCCAGCCATTGCATTGACAGCGAGAATGACAGTTTTGTTAACTCGCCGTCCAATACGTTTTTGGACGCCAACCCATACGTTTTCGGTATGCCAATGGATCTTCGCCGGCTCCGTTACTTCGTCGCCGTGGCCGAGGCGCGCAGCGTCGGCAAGGCCGCCGAACGGCTGCGGATGGCGCAGCCGCCGCTCTCGGTCCAGATCCGCAAGTTAGAGGCCGAGGTTGGCGCGCCGCTGTTCCGCCGCGGCACGCGCGGCATGGACCTGACGGAAGCGGGCCAGGCCCTGCTGGTGCGCGCCGGCGAGGCGCTGGCGCTGGCGGCCGACGGCATCGAAGCCGCGCGCGCGGTCGCCGCCGGGAGCCGGGGGCGGATTTCCGTCGGATACATGTTCGTGCTGGCGAACGCGATGCTGCCGCGCCTGATCCCCGAGCTGCGGCGATCCATTCCCGGCGTCGACCTCGACTTCGCCGAGCTCAGCGCCTCGACGCGCGAGGCGCGGCTGCTCGACCGCAGCGTCACCGTCGCGCTGTGCATGCCGGCGATCCACCATCCCGAGATCCAGGTGGCGCGGATCAGCGCGCAGCCGTTCATGCTGGCGATCCCGAAGCGCTCGCCGCTTGCGCGCCTGAGCACAGTGCCGATGGCGCGACTCCAGGGCCGCCCGCTGATCGCGCTGCCGCCGCCGGAGCAAGACCCCGCCTCCTCCGCGGTCGCAGCCTTGCTGCGGCGGCACCAGATCGTGATGCCGATCGCGAGCCGGGTGGAGACGGTGCATTCGGCGATGAGCCTCGTTCTCGCTGGCGAGGGGCTTGCGATCCTGCCGGCCTGCGCGAAGCTCGGCGCGCCGCAGGGCATCGTGTTCAGGCCGCTGCGGGATGCCGCCGACTCCATCGATATCGCGGTGTGCTGGCGGCGGGATTCGCAGAGCCCGCTGATCCGCACCTTCCTCAAATGCGCCGAGAAGGTCGTCGCGCGGCTGTGATGCGGAGCCGGGCTAGACGCTCCACGTGACTTCATGGCTCCACGGCGGATCGGCGCCCGGGCGGGTACAAGTCAGGCCGGCGCATTTGGCGGCAAAGGACAGCGCGCGGCGAAGCTCGTCCGCGCCGATGTCCTTCAATTGCTGCCGGACGATGCGGCCCTGCTTGTGCAGGGCGAACAGCAGCGCTGCCTGAAAGCTGTCGCCGGCCCCAATGGTGTCGGCGACCTCGACCTTCGGCGCCGGGACTTCGATCTGCCCTGCTCTGGCGTGCCAGGCGACGGCGCCGGTGTTGCCGCGGGTGATGACGACGAGGCTCGTGCCCTGCCCCAACAGCACCTTCGCGCGCTGCTCGTAGGGCTCATCGCCGAAGAGATACGCGAAATCGACATCCGACATCTTGATGAGATCGGCGGTCCTTGCGAACTCCGCCATGCGCGCGAGATAGGCCGGCTTGTCCCTGACCAGATTAGGGCGGCAGTTCGGATCGAATGAGATCGTCGACGACGCGCGCGCGTCCGCGATCAGGGCTTTCGTCTCGGCCGCGCCCTGGTCGTTCACCAGCGTGGTCGAGCCGACATGAACGGCCTCGATATTCGCGAACGGAATTGTGCCGCGCCGGTAGGTCCAGTTTCGCGTCGCAGTCTCCGCGTCATAGAACGCATAATGCGACTCGCCGGCGACGATGCGCACGAAGGCAAGCGTGGTCTGGTGATCGCTGCGGGTGGCCAGCCCCAGCTCGACGTTCGACGCGGTGGCGTGGTCGGCGATCATGCGCCCGAACATGTCGGTCGAGACGCCGCCGACAAAACCGGTCGGCGCGCCAAGCCGCGCCATGCCGATCGCGACGTTGAGGCAGGAGCCGCCGACCGCAGGCATCACCGCCTCGCGCCCCTCGGTGTTTCGCGTCGGAACGAAATCGATCAGCGCATCGCCGCAGGCAATCAACATCCGCTTCAACCTCCGGCACCCTCGCGCATCGCTTCACGGCTGCCGCGATCGACCTCGCGCAGCAGCTTGTAGACCTCGCGCTTGCGGGCATGAAACGCGGCCATGCCGGGCGCGGTCGGCTCGCTCTTCCGTCCCAGCGCCGACATCTTCGCCATGGTCTCGCCGATCGAGGCATAGGCGCCGCCGGCCACCGCGCCGAGCATCGCGGCGCCCAGCAGCACAGGTTCCTTCGTTTGCGGCAGCGCAACGGTGAGACCGGTGGTGTCCGCCATGATCTGCCGCACCAGCGGGCTGCGGCTCGCGCCGCCGCCCATGATCATGATACTGGAATGGACGCCATGCGCGGCAAAGGCCTCGATCACCTCGGCGAGGCCATAAGCCAGACCGCAGAGGCCGGCGACGAACAGCCGCTCCATCGCACCAACGTCGCTGTCGAGATCGAGGCCCGCGATCACCGCGCGGGTGTCGGGATCGGCGTAGGGCGAGCGGTTGCCGATGAATTCGGGAAGCACATGGACGTCGCGGGCGAGCAGCGCGGCGCGGCTGGCGTCACCGGCGCGCGCGATGATGCGCCGCTCGAGGTACTCGATGAGGTCGACACCCTCGTTGCGCGCCGCCGCGCTCGCCTCGGCATGGCCGGGATGCGACTTGAGGAGATGGTCGATCGCCGCGCCGGCAGCCGACTGGCCGCCCTCGTTGAGCCAGAAGTCCGGTACCATGCCGGAATAATAAGGGCCCCATACGCCGGGCACGAAACACGGCTCCTTCGTCGTCGCCATGATGCAGGCCGACGTTCCCATGATGTAGGCAAGACGGTCGCTGACATCGCTCGTTCCGCCCGATCCGTCGCGCCCGCCGATTGCGCCGATGCCGCCGGCGTGCGCATCGATCAGCGAGGCGCCGACCGGCGTTCCGGGCGACAGGCCGAGCTCCGCAGCCGCAGCTCGGGTAAGGCCTTCGCCGAGCCGCGTGCCGGGCGCGACGATCTCGGTGCCGATGCGGGCGTATTTCTCGCTGACGAAATCGGAGAGGCCGATGCGCTTGAAGAACGGCGCGCTCCAGCCGCCGCCGTCGTGTGCGAGGTAGTTCCACTTGCAGGTGACCGTGCAGGTCGAGCGCTGCAGCGAGCCGGTCGCGCGCCAGGTCAGATAATCTGCCAGGTCGAAGAAATGACCGGCGGCATCGAAGCTTGCGCGCATGTGCCGCTTCAGCCACAGCAGCTTCGGCATCTCCATCTCGGGCGAGATCGAGCCGCCGACATAGCGCAGCACCGCGTCCCCGGTCTCGTTGATCAGCCGTGCCTCGGCCGTGGCACGATGGTCCATCCAGACGATGACATTGCGCTGGTGGTCGCCGGAGGCACTGACGGTGACCGGCTCGCCGTGCCGATCGAGGACGACCAGTGAACAGGTGGCGTCGAAACCGATGCCGCCGACGCTGTCGGGCGCGATGGCAGCTTCCGCCATCGCCGCTCGCACCGACTTGGCGCAGGCCTCCCAGATGTCCGAAGACGACTGTTCGACGATGTCGCCGGCCTCGTGCCAGATCCGGATCGGATGCTTGGCGGTGGCAAGGAGGGCGCCGGCCTCGTCAAACACCCCTGCCCGCGTGCTCGTGGTCCCCACGTCGACGCCGATATACGCTCGCGGCATTGTCGCTCCCGGTCGCTCTCGTCAGTTTTGACGGAAGCCTACCAGCAAGTGTAGCCGCCATCCACCAGCACGATGCTGCCGGTCATCAGGCTTGCGGCCTCCGAGGCCAGGAACAGCACGACGGAGGCGATCTCCTCGACCTGCCCCATCCGCGCCATCGGGGTTCCGCCGATCCAGGCGTCATACATTTTCGGGGTGCTTTTCACGAAAGCATTGAGCGGCGTGTCGATATAGGTCGGCGCCACCGCGTTGACGCGGATGCCGCGCGCGCCCCATTCGGCGGCCAGCGACTTGGTCAAATGGTGCACGCCGGCCTTGGAGGCGTTGTAGAAGCACTGCTCCTGCGGCTTGTTGACGATGAAGCCTGACATCGAGCCGACATTGACGATGGCACCGCTCTTGGCCTTCAGCATGTGCTTGCCGAATTCGCGGCAGCACCAGAAGGTGCCGTTGAGGTTGACATCGATGACGTTGAGCCAGTGCTCGTCGGTGACGGTCTCGGCCGGCGTCTCGCTGCGGGCGATGCCGGCATTGTTGACGAGGATGTCGACCTTGCCGTGGCGGGCGACGAGGTCAGCCGCGACCTCCGCCACGCGCTTCGTATCGGTGACGTCCATGATCGCCGTCTCGATGTCAAAACCCTTCGTCTTCAGGCTGGCCTTCGCGCTGTCGGCGACCTTGCTGTCGCGGTCGCCGATGATGACCTTCGCGCCGGCTTCGGCCAGCGCTTCCGCGCAGGCGAGGCCAATGCCCTGCCCGCCGCCGGTGATGAACGCGGTCTTGCCGCTCAGCTTGAATTTCTCGAGGTACATGGTGGTCTTTCCGTCTCTTGCCGTTTATTGCCGTTTCTTGTCAGCCCCGAAGCGCGTTGCCGCTCTCGTCGAAGCGATGGATGCGCGCGGGATCCGGCACCAGCGACACGCGGTCGCCGGCATGCAGGCTCAATTCGCCGATGTAGCGCGCCGTCAGCATGCCGAGCGGTCCGGCATCGACATAAAGGAAGGTGTCGCTGCCCAGATGCTCGGCGACCGCGATCGTTCCCTGCCAGCCGCCGGCGCCGTCGCGCTCGATCTTGAGATGCTCCGGCCGTACGCCGATCGTCGCCGCGCCCTTCTGCAGGGCGTGCTCGCCAGTGACGAAGTTCATCTTCGGCGAGCCGATGAAGCCGGCGACGAAGAGATTGGCGGGTCGCTCATAGAGCTCCAGCGGCGAGCCATATTGCTCGATCTTGCCGCCGTTGAGCACGACGATCTTGTCGGCCATGGTCATGGCCTCGACCTGATCGTGGGTGACGTAGATCGCGGTGGTGCCGAGCTGCTTCTGGAGCCGCGTGACTTCTATCCGCATCTGCACGCGCAAGGCCGCATCCAGGTTGGACAGCGGCTCGTCGAACAGGAACGCCTTGGGCTCGCGGACGATGGCGCGGCCGATCGCGACCCGCTGGCGCTGGCCGCCGGAGAGCTCGCGCGGCTTGCGGTCGAGATAAGGCGAGAGATTCAACGTCGCGGCGGCGGCCTCGACCTTGCGGTTGATCTCGTCCTTGGCCAGGCCCGCCATCTTCAGGCCGAAGCCGATATTGCCGCGCACGCTCATGTGCGGATAGAGCGCATAGGACTGAAATACCATCGACAGCCCGCGCTTGGCCGGCGGCGTGTCGACGACGTTCTTGCCGTCGATCAGGATCTTGCCGCCTGAGACGTCTTCGAGCCCGGCGATCAGCCGCAGCAGCGTGGTCTTGCCGCAGCCTGAGGGACCGACGAACACCACAAAGGAGCCGTCGGCGATGTCAAGGTCGGCGCCCTTGATGATGTGTACGGGGCCGAAGGATTTCTGCACGTCCTGAAGTGTGATCTGACCCATGATCCGCCGGCCCCTTTACTTCACCGCGCCGAAGGTGAGCCCGCGTACGAGCTGCTTCTGGCTGAACCACCCGAGGACGAGAATGGGCGCGATCGCCAGCGTCGAGGCCGCCGACAGCTTTGCCCAGAACAGCCCTTCCGGGCTCGAATAGGAGGCGATGAACGTGGTGAGTGGCGCGGCGTTCGAGGTCGTCAGGTTGAGCGTCCAGAACGCCTCGTTCCAGGCCAGGATCAGATTGAGCAGCATGGTAGACGCCAGCCCCGGGATCGCCATTGGCGTCAGGACGTAGATGAGCTCGCGCCCGATGGTGGCGCCGTCCATGCGCGCGGCTTCGAGGATGTCGCGCGGGATCTCCTTGAAATAGGTGAAGAGCATCCAGATCACGATCGGCAAATTTCCGAGGCACAGGATGAAGACGAGGCCGATGCGGGAATCGAGCAGGCCGAAGGTCTTGAAGATGAGATAGATCGGCACCAGCACGCCGACCGGCGGCATCATCTTGGTCGAGAGCATCCAGAGCAGGATGTCCTTGGTGCGCTTGGTCGGCGAGAATGCCATCGACCAGGCTGCGGGGATCGCGATCAGCAGCGCAATCAAGGTCGAGCCGCCGGCGATGATGATCGAGTTCATCGCGTGGTGGAAATAATCGCTGCGCTCCTGCACTGTCGCGTAGTTTTCGGTGGTCCAGTGGAAGAACAGGAAAGACGGGGGAATGGCGAAGGCCTCTAACTCGGTCTTGAAGCTCGCCAGCACCATCCAGAGGATCGGGAAGAAGATCAGGAAGCCGAAGAACCACGCTCCGATCGTCGTGACCACCACCCGCTGCGTCGTCGCCATCCGCGCCATGTTTCAAGCCTCCAGATTGCGGCCGACGATGCGGACGAGGAAGAAAGCGACGACGTTGGCGATCACGACCGCAACGAGGCCGCCTGCGGAGGCGCTGCCGACGTCGAACTGGATCAGCGCCTGCGAATAGATCAGGAAGGCGATGTTGGTGGTCTGCAGGCCCGGTCCGCCGCCGGTGGTGACGAAGATCTCCGCGAACACCGTGAGCAGGAAGATGGTCTCGATCAGGATCACCACGGTGATGGGCCGCGCCAGGTGCGGCAGCGTGATGTAGATGAAGGTCGAGACGGCGCTGGCGCCGTCCATCTCGGCGGCCTCCTTCTGCTCCTCGTCGAGCGATTGCAGCGCGGTCAGCAGGATCAGGGTCGCGAACGGCAGCCATTGCCAGGCGACGATCAGGATCACCGCGAGCAGCGGCGCGTCCGTGAACCAGTCGATCGGCGTCAATCCGACCAGCTTGGCGAGCCAGGCGAACAGGCCGGAGACCGGGTGCATCAAGAGGTTCTTCCAGACCAGCGCGCTCACCGTCGGCATCACGAAGAACGGCGCGATCACCATCAGCCGCACGATGTTGCGGCCGATCACGGGCTGATCCATCAGCAGCGCCAGGGGGATGCCGAGCAGGATGGTCAGCGCCAGCACCGAGCCGACCAGCACCAGCGTGTTCTGGAGCGAGGCGAGGAAGGCGGGATCGGTGAGGAAGTAGCGGAAATTCTCCAGGCCGACGAACGCCTCGGAGCCGGGATCGAGCAGGCTGTAATGCAGGGTCGAGAAATAGATCGTCAGCGCCAGCGGAACGATCATCCAGATGAAGAGCAGCCCGACCGCAGGCGTCAGGAGCGAGCGCGCAAGAAACTGCGTCTGCCGGGTTGCCATCCTTGGCGTCTCCGCTGGGAGGAAGAAGGCGGCCATCCATTCGGGGCTGGCTGGTGGATGGCCGCCAGTTTGAGCTCAGGAGGGAGAGCTCGGGTTCACTTGATGTAGCCGGCGCGCTTCATCTCGCGCTCGGTGGCGGACTGCGCCGCCGCCAGCGCGGCATCGACCGTCATCGATCCCGCGAGCGCGGCGGAGAATTGCTGGCCCACCTGGGTGCCGATGCCCTGGAATTCGGGGATCGCCGCGTATTGTACGCCGACGTAAGGCACCGGCTTCACGGTGGGCTTGTTCGGGTCGGCAGCATCGATCGAGGCCAGCGTCAGCTTCGCGAACGGCGCGACTTTCAGATAGTCCTCGTTCTGGTAGAGCGAGGTCCGCGTGCCCGGCGGCACGTTGGCCCAGCCCTCCTTCGACGCCACGAGCTTGGTGTAGTCCTTGCTGGTGGCCCAGGCGATGAACTTTTCGGCGGCTTCCGTCTTCTTGGAGCCGGCGGGGATCGCGAGGCTCCAGGCCCACAGCCAGTTGGCATTCTTGCCGAGGCCGGTGTTGGGCGCCAGCGCGAAGCCGACCTTGTCGGCGACCTTGGACTCCTTCGGATTGGTGACGAAGGACGCCGCCACTGTCGCGTCGATCCACATACCGCACTTGCCGGCGTTGAACAGCGCCAGATTCTCGTTGAAGCCGTTCGAGCTCGCGCCGGGAGGGCCGGCCTCCTTCATCAGATTGACATAGGTCGTGAGCGTCGTCTTCCATTCCGGCGTGTTGAACTGCGGCTCCCACTTCTCGTCGAACCAGCGCGCGCCGTAGGAATTGGCCATGGCCGACAGGAACGCCATGTTCTCGCCCCACCCAGCCTTGCCGCGAAGACAGATGCCGTAGGTGCCGGCGCTCTTGTCCGTGAGCTTCTTGGCGGCATCGATGATGAAATCCCAGGTCGGCTTTTCCGGCATCTTCAGGCCGGCCTTCTCGAACAGGTCGGTGCGATACATCACCATCGAGCTCTCGCCGTAGAACGGCGCAGCGTAGAGCTTGCCGTCGACGGAGACCGCGTCCTTGATCTTCGGCAGCAGGTCGGCGACGTCGTAATCGGCGCCGAGATTGGCGAGCGGCACCAGCCAGCCCTTCTTGGCCCAGATCGGCACCTCATAGGTGCCGATGGTCAAGACGTCGAACTGGCCGCCCTTGGTGGCGATGTCCGTGGTGACGCGCTGGCGCAGCACGTTCTCCTCCAGCGTCACCCATTTGACGGTGATGTCTGGATTTTTCTTGGTGAATTCGCTGGTCAGCCCCTGCATGCGGATCATGTCGCCGTTGTTGACGGTGGCGATGGTCAGGGTCGTTTCGGCCATCACAGGGACGGCCAGCAACAGGCAAGACGCGCCGCAGACGGCGCCGAGGACGTGTTTCACGGTGACCTCCCTAGGATCGCGCTTCTGAGCATATGCCCACGCGTTGGGCGTATGTTCGGACGAGGTGCAGCGCTTGTCAAGCAGGCGCGCGGGCGTTCCCGCAACTTATGAGTGCTGCGGTGCGGGAGGGATGGGAGGTGCTGCCTCACCCACGCTGTCATGCCCCGCGAAGGCGGGGCATCCAGTACGCCGTGTCGTGAGTGGCTTGCCTCAAGTGGGGCCGCGGCGTACTGGATCGTCCGCCCCAGTGCGCAATTGCGCACAAGGCGGACGATGACAGCGTTTGGTGGGGAAACACCGCCTGCCTCGCAGGCACGAAGAGCGACCGCCCGCCCTACCGCTCCAGAATCGCCCTTGCCGTCGCCTCGTCCGTGATCAGGCCGTTGATCAGGTGCCCGTTCAGTGCGGCCGCGATCGCCGGCACCTTGGCCGCGCCGACCGCGGCGCCGATCGTCGTGGTCTTGGCCGGCACCTCCGGCGGAATGCTGGTGAGGCGCTTGTTGGTGCCGGCCTTGAGCAGGCGGCCCTTGGAATCATAGGCCCAGCCGGTGATTTCGCCGATCGCCCCCTGCCGCATCATCTCGAACAATTCGTCGCGGGTGACGAAGCCGTCGATGTGGATTTGCGCCTTCTGGTCCATCTGACCGATGCCGACGAGGCGCAAGTCAGCCTTGGCCGCGACCGCCTTGACCTTCGCGATCGGCTCGATCCGCACCATCTTGTTGCGCTCGTCTTCCGACGACATCAGGAACGGCAGCGGCATCGGGTAGTGCCGCGCACCGGTGCGGTCGGCGAGCCGGCCGACAGTGTCGTAGAAGCTCGCCGAACCGTCGGCGGAGATGTTGCCGACCAGCGAGACGATCTGGTGGTTGGGCCGGTCGATCGGCGTCACGCGCTCGACCGCGGCGCGCACCGCCCGCCCCGTGCCGAGCGCGACGATGACGGGCGTTTCCGAACGCAACGTCGAATCTAGCAGATTGGCGCAGCGTTCGGCGATGCCCGCCGTGGCCTGCGGCGCGGCAGGATCGGCCGGCACCACCTCGCAATGGCTGAGCTCGAAGCGCGCCTTCAGGCGTGCCGCCAGTTCCATGCAGGCGGCGATGGGATGCTCGAGACGGAAGGTGATGAGACGCTCGGCGAGGCACAGCGAGACCAGCCGCTGCGCGGAGGCCCGCGAGACCTGGAGCATCTTTGCGATCTCGTCCTGGGTGTGACCGGCAATGAAATAGAGCCAGCCGGCACGTGCAGCATCGTCGAGCCTGGACTTTTCGTTCTCGACGGCCATGGCGGCCTATGCCTCCCAGAAATCGCTCATGTGCGCGAAGACCCGATCGGCCCCGGCGCCGGACAATATAGCCTGGCCGTCGCGCCCACGATAATGGCTGCCGCCGACAAATCCCCAGACGGTCATGCCGGCAGCCTTCGCGGCCAGCACGCCACTGACGCTGTCCTCGATCACCAGCGTGCGCGCAGGGAGCGCGCCCATTTTCTCCGCCGCGAGGAGAAAGAGATCCGGCGCGGGCTTGCCGTGCGTGACCATCTGCGCCGTGTAGATCCGGTCGCCGAAATGGGGCGCGAGACCGGTCACCCTCAGCGACAGCGCAACGCGGTCGAGATCACTCGACGAGGCCACGCAATTCGGCACGCGCAGGCCGGACAGGACGGTATCGGCATCGGGAATCGGATGGAGCGCCTTCTCGAAGGCGGTCAGGACGCGCGACTTCAGCCGGACCGGAAAATCGGCCGGCATCGCCTGGCCGAGTCCGCGATAATGCTGCGTGACCGCGCTCGTGCTTCGTCCGAGAAACAGCTCGAGCGCCTGCGCAAGTGTCAGCGATATCCCAAATCCGGACAGCTCGTCCACAAGGCACTGGCAGCTCAAGAGCTCGCTGTCGACGAGCACTCCGTCGCAGTCGAAAATGACGAGATCGGGCCTTTGCCGGCTTCGGTCCATCCGGCCATTCGATCATATACCCATGCTTTGAGCAATAGTTCACCCGGTGGAGGACATGTGCGGGTTCTCCGGGGTCAATGGGCGACCTGTCGATAGATCGCCGGCAACGCCGCAGGCAAGCGGCGGATATTGCCGACGATGGCGTAGCCGCTGCGGCCGAACAGCGTCGGGACGTAGGATTGCGCCGTCGCATCGACCGTCACGCCGAAGACCGCGATGCCGAGCCGCCGCGCCTCCTGCACGGATTTGCGGGTGTCCTCGACCGCAAAGCGTCCCTCATAATGATCGACGTCGTTCGGCTTGCCGTCGGTGAGCACGAGCAGCAGCTTCTTGCGCTGCGGCTGGCGCGCCAGCTCGGCCGAGGCGTGACGTACCGCCGCACCGATCCGTGTGTAGTAGCCCGGCTTCAGCGCGCCGATCCGGCGCTCGATCGCCCCACTCATCGGCTCGCCGAAGGCCTTGACCGTTTCGAGCCGCACCCAGGAACGCCGGCGCGAGGTGAAGGTGAGGATGCTGTGGTGATCGCCGCAGGCCGACAGGCCGTGCGCGAGCACCAACAGTGCCTCCTTCTCGACATCGAGCACCCGATAACCGTCGACCCAGGCGTCCGTCGAGAGCGAGACGTCCACGAGCAGCGTGACGGCAAGATCGTCCCCTCGCGGTCGCAGTGCGACATGGACGCGGTCGAGACCGCCTCCGCCGCTTCCAGCGCGGAGATCGCACCGCGCACGCACGAGCGCGTCGAGGTCGAGGTCGTGCCCATCGGCTTGGGCGCGCATCAATTCATGACGCGGCCGCAACACCTCGAAGCGGCGGCGCACCTGGCGGATGTGCCGACGCATGGCGTCATCAGGCCTCCAACCCTCACCCAGCTCGGAGGCCGCACCCGCGAGCACGCGGCAATGATCGGGCAGATAGGAGCCGCTGCGATAATCCCATTCGGGATAGGTCAGGTCCGCGTGCAATCGCGAGGCATCGAGGGCTTCCGGCGGCAGGTCGAGATCGAATTTGAGCCGGCTCGCCGGCTTGCCGCTGCGGCGGCTGAGCGCGATCTCCTCGAGGTCGTCGGCTGCCTTCTCCGCATCCTCGTCCTCACTGTCGTCAGCCGGGCGGTCGACATTGATCATCTCGGCCATCGCGAGGATCTTTTCAAAGCGATTGAGCACGAAGGGATCGCGGCGATTGGCACCGTCTTCGCGCTCACGGACGGCGAAACGGTTGCGACCGTCTGATGGCGCCGGCGCTGAAGCCGGCGCATTCTCGTCGTCACCCGCATGTGCCGGTGAAAGCTCGCGTGTCCAGCAATCGCCCCAGAGCGGGCACGGCAGGATCGAATGATAGCCCGGCGGCGCCCTGTCCGGCAGCGGCCCCGTCCCCATCATCGCCGGCCACAGTTTTCCCACCGGCGGCGTATCGGCGCCGAGCAGAACAAGCACGATCTGCTCCATGTCCTGCTCGATACGCGGCAATGGCCGGTGTGGCCGCGCCATGGCCGTGGCCGCGGCCAGCCGGGCGTAGTCCTCGGCAAGGCCGGGACATTCCGTCAGCACAAGCACCGCGACTTCGCTGGCCTGCCGCAGCGTCAGCAGATCGCGCCGCAGCGGATCGGCCTCGGCGATCGCGTCGACCGGCGCAAAGGCGAACCACGCGGCCAGCCACCGGTACAGTGCAGCATTCAGCCCGCGATCGGCGAAGATCGCGATGTTGTCGGGCAGGAAGATCGTCGCGGCATCGCGTCCGGGTTGCGCGAGCCGCTCGTCACCGAGCCCGATGCGCTGCCGCCATCCAAGCCGATGCCCAGTCCGGCGGGCACTCGCGCTCGCGATCTGCACACCCGTCTCCCCGCCAAGCGCGCGGAACATGATCGCGATCCGGCTGCGCACCTCCGCGAGCGACACCGCGTGTTCGGCATAGGCCGGATAGCTCGCGGTGCCGCCGACCAGGCGATGCCAGGCGCGACCGACGGCTTCTTCAAGCTCGAGGAAATCGAGCATCGCATCACCCTCAGGAGATCACGGCGCGTGCGACGTCGAGCAGCGCCGCCTTTACGTCCGTGTCATCGGTGAGCGGTTCGATCATGCCGGCCAGCACCGCATCCGTAATTGAGGCTCCGGCCGCAATCAGGGTGGCGCAATAGACGACGAGACGGGTCGAAACGCCCTCCTCCAGGTCGTGCCCCTTCAGCGCGCGTAGCCGGCCGGCCAGCAGGACCAGCGGCCGCACATAGTCGGGCGCGAGCCCGCTCTCGGCCGCCACCACCGCAATCTCCTGCTCGGGCGGCAGGAAGCCGAACTCGATCGCGACAAAGCGCTGCCGCGTCGACGGCTTCAGCGCCTTGAGCAGGGTCTGGTAACCGGGATTGTAGGAGACCACGAGCATGAATCTCTCCGGCGCGACCAGCTCCTCGCCGGTCCGTTCCAGCGGCAGGATGCGGCGGTCGTCGGTGAGCGGATGCAGCACCACCGTGACGTCCTTGCGCGCCTCCACGACTTCGTCGAGGTAGCAGATTCCGCCCTCGCGCACTGCGCGCGTCAGCGGACCGTCGGTCCACACGGTGTCGCCGCCCCTCAGCAGGTAGCGGCCGGTGAGATCGGCGGCTGTGAGATCGTCGTGGCAGGCGACGGTGTGAAGCGGCAATCCCAGCCGCGCCGCCATATGGGCGACGAAGCGCGTCTTGCCGCAGCCCGTCGGTCCCTTGAGCAGGACCGGGAGCTGATGCCGCCAGGCGTGCTCGAACAGCGCGCATTCGTTGCCGCTCGGAACGTAAGCCGGGAGCACGAGCGCGGGTGCCGACAAGGCGTGAAGAGCTGCTGTCATGGTTCTTCTCCGGAAATCATTCTGGAACGGCGGCCGCGACTTGCACGGCCGCCTTGGGTCTATTCGGCCGGTTGCAGGGCTCCTGGGATAGTCGCCTGCTTCTCGCGGCCGGGCACCAGCACCGCCCAGACGAACATCAATGCCGAGATCGCGACGAACACGCCGGAGCCGAGCCGCACCCAGTAGAAGAAGGCAAGCTGGTCCTGCACGTCCATGTAACTCTGGCCAAGCACGCGCTGGAGATGGACCTGAATCACGCCGGCAAAGGTCAACGCGAAAGTCATGGTCATCATCGCCGTGCACATGATCCAGAAGCTGGTCATGCTGAGCCACTGGTTATAGGGTGCACGTCCCTTGATCTGCGGGATCGCATAAGCCATCACCGACAGGTTCAGCATCACATAGGCGCCGAAGAAGGCGAGATGGCCATGTGCGGCGGTGACCTGCGTGCCGTGGGTGTAATAGTTCACCGACGATAGCGTGTGCAGGAAGCCCCAGACGCCGGCGCCGAGGAACGCCATCACCGAGCAGCCGACCGACCACAAGAGCGCGGCGCGGTTCGGATGCTTGCGGCCGGCCTTCCAGGTCATCTGCACCGTGAAGATCACCATGGTGAAGAAGGGCGCGACCTCAAGCGTGGAGAACAGCGAGCCGATCCACTGCCAGTAGCCTGGCGCGCCGATCCAGTAGAAATGGTGGCCGGTGCCGAGAATGCCCGAGAACAGCGCAAGGCCGATGATGACGTAGAGCCACTTCTCGACCACCTCGCGGTCGATGCCGTTGAGCTTGATCATGAGATAGGCCAGCACGGAGGCCATGATCAACTCCCAGACGCCCTCGACCCAGAGATGCACGACATACCACCAGTACATCTTGTCGACCGCGAGATTGGCCGGATTGTAGAAGGCGAACAGGAAGAAGATGGCGACACCCCACAGGCCGAACAACAGGATGTTGGTGACCGTGGTCTTGCGGCCCTTCAGCGCCGTCATCGTCACGTTGAACAGGAACATCAGGCAGACCACGACGATCCCGACCTTGATGATGAAGGGCTGCTCGAGAAACTCGCGGCCCTCATGGTAGTGGAAGAGATAGCCGACCACAGCCACACCTGCCGCGCCGAAGAACATCCAGAACTGGATCTTTGCGAGCAGCGGGCTGTACAGCTCGGTCTCGGTTTCCTCCGGTAGCAGGAAGTAGGTCGCGCCCATGAAGCCGATCAGCGACCACACGATCAACGCGTTGGTGTGAATCATCCTGACGATGTTGAACGGCAGCAGCACCGACAGCGTGTTGGGCAGGACGTAGATGGTTCCGGCAAGCAGGCCGAACAGGACCTGCGCCAGGAACAGCGTCAACGCGCCGTAAAAGTACAGCATCGCGACTTTCTGGGTCTGATATTTCATCTCGGGTTCTCTCTGTCTTGAAGCGGATGCGGCGTGCTCAGCCGGCCTTGTTCGGCGGCCATTCCTGGCGCTTGATCTTGCTGGTCCATTGCAGGAAGTCGGCGAGATCGTTGAGTTCCTGGTCGGTGAGGTTGAATTGCGGCATCTGGCGCCGGCCCTCCGCGCCCGAGGGCTGCGATTGCATCCAGGCCTTCAACGTCTCGCGCGCACCGGCCGGATCCTCGTTGCCGCCCCAGCGATCCCAGACATTGCCGACTTCGGGGGCGAAATAGGCGCCCTCGCCCAGCAAGGTGTGGCAGTTGATGCAGGAGTTCTTCTCCCAGACATGCTTGCCGCGCGCGACCGACGATGTCAGCGTCGTCGCGTCCGTCGAGGTCGTCGCCATATAGTAGTGGCTGTGCGCCGTCAGCCCGATGAAGATGGCGAAGAAGAAGGCCGAGCCGCCGTAGAAGACGTTTCGAGCCGCCGACTTGGTCAGGCGTTCAGCCATTGCCAGTCCTTTCCGTTGTGAGTCCAGTCGTGAGGAAGCAGTGATGCTGTATCTTGCCGATTGGTGCCGACGGGTCTTTGTCCGGGCGCAATCAACGCTGCGTTGGCGGCATCAGATCAATGCGATGACGGCGGAGGCGAGCCAGGCAACCAGCACCACGATGAGGATCCATGCGCTCACCAGACCGCGCCAGAGCGCCGGCGCCGCGCGGAGATCCATGAAATCAAGCGCAATGCGGCGGCCCTTGATGGCGGCGAAGATCAGCAACAAAGCGTCGCCGAGCAGCGGTCGCGGCACCAGCTGTGGCACCAGGATGGTCGCCAGCGCGAGGCCGATCAGCGCGATCCAGGCGATGTCGAGGCGATCGGGCATCATCACCGCAGCAGATACAGAATCGGGAACATCACGATCCAGACCAGATCGACCATGTGCCAGAAGGCGGCCCCGGTCTCGACGCCCGATATGTCGGCGCGGCGGCAGACCACGGCGAGAATCACGATGCCGAGGCAGACGTGCAGGAGATGGAAGCCGGTCAGGAGGAAGTAGAGCGTGAAGAACGGGCTGGTCTCGAGGCCGATCCCGCGACCGATCTCTTCGGCATATTCGGTCAGCTTGATCGCGATGAAGAGGCCGCCGAGCGCCATGACGGTGAGGAGCCATCGGCGCGAGGCTTGCTTCTCGCTGGTCCGCGCGGCCTTCGTAGCCCGGGCCGCAGCCCAGCCGCTGGTCACCAGCACGATTGTGTTGAGACCAGCGAGATTCGAATCGAGCACCGCCTGCCCCGCCGCGAACGCTGCGGGGTGAATCGCGCGCGCGACCGTGAAGGCACCGAGAAACAGGCCGAAGGCGACGAGCTCGCTGAAGATCAGCACCCAGATCATGGGATCGCCGGGGAGATCTTCCAAGATTCCCCAGCCGGTTTCCTGTTGTTCGCAATCGGCCGCAGACATCGTCTTTCCGGATCAGGACATCGGCCAGACTTAGCTCAACTGTCCAGTTCGGAATTTGTCGCAGGACAAACTGGGGGCCACCGGCGGAGATGTTTGCGCCGACGCAACGTCCCGCTCGCCGGAGCGCGGTACGAACAGACTCAGGGTTCGCAACGAGCGGTGAGCAATGACATGAGCGATGCACAGATCGGGCTAATGACCGCGACCCCCATCATCATCGCCTTTGCCATCGCGCTCCGGCGCATGGGCGTGCTGTCGACGGTGGCGACGGTATCGGCGGTGAGCCTCTCCGTCGCGATCGCGACGGTGCTGTTCACGACGCAGTAGCCGGGCACTACCGATGAGGAAACGATCAGCTATCGCCGGTCGGGCGCCATTCTCGGCAGGATAAGCTGAAACCGCGTCCCCGCGCCGGGCAGGCTCTCGAGCCGGATCTGCCCACCCAGCCGGTCGACGACGATGCTGTGAACGATATGCAGACCGAGGCCGCTGGCGCCGTCGTGCCGGCGCGTCGTGAAGAATGGGTCGAACGCCCGCCGTTCCACATCGGGAGCCATGCCGCAGCCGTCATCAGCAAACAGCAGCTCAACGTGGTCATCATTGACCGCACGGAGCGAGACGTTGATCGTCCCGGTCTCACCATCGGAGAACGCGTGCGTCATCGCATTGACTGCAAGGTTGGTGAGCACTTGGCCGAAAGGCCCGGGATAGCTGTCCATGGCGAGATTCGTTTCGCAGTGGAGGCTGAACGCGATGTCGCGCACCCGCAACTGCCGCTCGAACTGCGACAGAACCTGGCCGGTCAGCTCGCCTGCATCGAAGCTGCGCCGAAGTGACTCGGTCTGGTCAGCCGCCACCTGCTTGAAGGATTGCACCCGCTCGGCGGCGCGGCCGAGATTCGTGACCAGCTGCGCCGACGCATCGCTGACCAGTTCCAGAAACCCTGTCAGGGTCGAGCGCTTGAGATTACCCCGCGCGACCTCCGCCGCGAACTGCTCCGCCTTGCGCTGGAGCGTCGATGCCACCGTCAGACTGCTGCCGAGCGGCGTGTTGATCTCGTGCGCGACACCGGCAACCATGCGCCCGAGCGCCGCAAGCTTTTCCGCCTCGATCAGGGTGTCCTGGATATCGCGCAGATGGCGAAGCGCGGTCTCAGCGGCGTCCCTGGCGCTGCGAATCTCCCGCTCGGCGCGCTTACGTTCCGTGATCTCCTCCGCCGCCACGTTGACCGCGACAATCTCTCCATCCGGCATTCGCAGCGGGTGCCAATAAGTAACCCAGGAACGCTCCTCGACCTGATCGGCTCGCTGCCCCGCCACCTCGATACCGATCACGGGCTCGCCCGTCGCGACGATCGAGCGCACAATCTGCTCGACGGAATCCGCCAGGGCCGGTACGCAGTCCCTGACCGTACGTCCAAGATGGCCTTCGATGGATATGCCGCAGATCTCGGTCAGACGCTGGTTGATCAGCAAATAGCGGCAGTCCGGCGACAGGCAGGCCAACCCGATCGGGGCGGTGTCGTAGATCAGCTGCAACGCCGGCAAAGTCGAGACCAGCATCACCTCCGAAGCCGGCGATAACCTCACTGTACTCGTCACTCAGGTTCCCCGTGGTCCCTTGCGTCGACCACATGAGATTAGCACGGAATTGGCAATCGGTTGATCTAGATCAAGAAGACGCGCCGGCGCCTCTCGTTCCGAGGCTCTGGAGTGAATCGCCTCGTTCAAAACAGAACAAAGGCGCCGATCAATAAACCTGCAGCAAAGGAGCCTAGCCCGAGGGTGCAGACGGAAACGATGCGCAAGAGGATGCGAAGCCGGCCCTCAAATTCATCGTCTGTCATCTCGTGGATATGAGCCGCCACTGGTGCTGCCCTGCCCGTGCCCTGCTCGGCACCCCCGGATCTAGCCCCCAAATCATGGTCATCGCGAGGCATCGGTTCCGGTCGCGATGCCATGATCGAAATTGACGAAAATTGTAGTCGCCTGGCGGGGCGGCGCCAGAGCCTCCCCCGCGACGTGATTTTGCGCCTACCGCCGCTGGTTATACACGTCGATGCACACAGCGCCGAGCAGCACCAGGCCCTTGATGACCTGCTGGTAGTCGATGCCGATGCCGAGGATGGACATGCCGTTGTTCATCACGCCCATGATCATGGCGCCGACGACGGCGCCGCCGACGCGCCCGACCCCGCCATAGGCCGAGGCGCCGCCGATGAAGCAGGCGGCGATGACGTCAAGCTCGAAGCCGAGGCCGGCCTTGGGCGTCGCGGTGTTGAGGCGCGCGGCAAAGACAAGGCCGGCGAGAGCCGCGAGCACGCCCATGTTGACGAAGGTGAGGAAGGTCAGCCGCTCGGTCTTGATGCCCGACAGGCTTGCCGCCTTGGCGTTGCCGCCGACGGCATAGATCTGCCGGCCGATCACGGTGCGGCGGGTGACGAAGCCGTAGAGCGCGATCAAGGCGCTCATGATCACCAGCACGTTCGGCAGGCCGCGATAGGTCGCGATCAGGTAGGTGAAGTAGAGCACGGCGCAGGCCAGCACCACGCTCTTGCCGAGGAAGAACGCGTAAGGCTCGACCTCGATGCCGTGCGACTGCTCGCGCGCGCGGCTCTTGGCGCTGGCATAGACCAGCCCCAGCGCCAGCACCGCGCCGATCAGCATCGAGGTCGGATGCAGCGTGCCCGCTTCGGGCAGGAACTCCGGAATGAAGCCCGACGACAATTTCTGGAAGGTCGGCGGAAACGGCCCGAGCGACTGCCCCTGCAACACCGCGAGCGCAAGTCCCTTGAACACGAGCATGCCGGCCAGGGTCACGATGAAAGACGGTATCTTGAAATAGGCGACCCAATAGCCCTGCGCGGCGCCGATCGCTGCGCCGACCACGAGGCAGGCGATGAAGGCGAGCGTATAGTCGACCTTGTACGTCACCATCAGCAGGGCGGCGACCGCGCCGACGAAGCCCGCGACCGAACCGACCGAGAGGTCGATATGGCCGGTGACGATCACGAGCAGCATGCCGAGCGCCATGATGACGATGTAGCTGTTCTGGAGCACCAGATTGGTCAGGTTGAGCGGCTGGAGCAGCGTGCCGCCGGTCATGACCTGGAAGAACAGCATGATCGCAATCAGCGACATCAGCATGCCGTAATTGCGCAAATTGTTCTTGATGAAACTGCCGTTCCGGCGCTCCTCGGGCAGCGAAACCGTCTTGTCGGTCATGGCTGCAATCCTCCCATCTCCGCGGCCTCAGGCACGCCGTTTCCGTTGCTTCGTTCGTTGCGCATGATGGCGCGCATGATCTTCTCCTGCGTCGCCTCTGTGCCCTTGAACTCCCCGACGAAGGCGCCGTCGTTCATGACGCAGATGCGGTCGCAGATGCCGAGCAGCTCGGGCATCTCCGAGGAGATCACCACCACGCCGCGCCCGGCCTCCGCAAGCTCGTTGATGATACAGTAAATCTCGTATTTGGCACCGACGTCGATGCCCCGGGTCGGCTCGTCCAGGATCAGGACCTTCGGATCGGTCATCAGCCATTTCGACAGCACCACCTTCTGCTGGTTGCCGCCGGAGAGCTGGCCGGTCTCCTGGTACACGTCGGAGCAGCGGATGCGCATCCGGTTGCGGTAATCGCTGGCGACTTTCAGCTCGACGATGTCGTCGATCACCCGGCCGGGTGCGACCTGGTCGAGGCTGGCGAGCGTGATGTTCTTGCGGACGTCGTCGGCGAGGATCAAGCCGAGCTGCTTGCGGTCCTCGGTGACATAGGCAAGGCCGGCGTCGATCGCGGCCGCGACGCTCGGCAGCACGATCTCCCTGCCCTCTAGCCGGATCCGGCCGCTGATAGTGGTGCCCCAGGAGCGGCCGAACAGGCTCATGGCAAACTCGGTGCGGCCGGCGCCCATCAGCCCGGCAATGCCGACGACCTCGCCGCGCTTCACGCCGAAATTGACGTTCTTGATCACCTGCCGCTCGGGATGGATGGGGTGATAGACCGACCAGTTCTCGACGGTCAGGACAGGCTCGCCGATCTTCGCGCTGCGCTCGGGAAAGCGATGGGCGAGATCGCGATTGACCATGCTGCGGATGATGCGGTCTTCCTGGATCGGCTCGCTGCGGCAGTCGATGCTGTCGACGGTGCGGCCGTCGCGCAGCACGGTGATGTGGTCGGCGACCTTGGCCACCTCGTTGAGCTTGTGCGAGATCAGGATCGAGCCGATGCCCTGCTCGCGGAAGGCCATCAGGCGTTCGAGCAGCGCGGCGCTGTCGGCCTCGTTGAGGCTCGCGGTCGGCTCGTCCAGGATCAGCATCCGCACCCGCTTGGACAGCGCCTTCGCGATCTCGACCAGCTGCTGCTTGCCGACGCCGAGATCGGTGATCAGCGTATCCGGCGATTCCTTCAGGCCGACCTGCGCCAGCAGCTCGCGGGTGCGCCGGTAGACCTCGTCGCGATCGATCACGCCGAATTTTGACGGCGGATGCGACAGGAAGATGTTCTCCGCGATCGACATCAGCGGGATCAGCGCCAGCTCCTGGTGGATGATGATGATGCCGAGCACCTCGGAATCGTTGATGTCGCGGAAGCGGCGCTCCTCCCCCTCGAAGACGATGGTGCCCTCGTAGCTGCCGGCCGGGTAGACGCCGCTGAGCACTTTCATCAGTGTGGATTTGCCGGCACCGTTCTCGCCGACAAGCGCGTGGATCTGCCCGGCCTCGACCGAGAAGTTCACGTCACGCAGAGCCTGCACGCCTGAAAAGCTCTTGCTGACGTTGCGCATCTCCAGCATGGCGGTCATGATTTCACATCCCTCGATCGCTGCTAGTTCACCTCTCCCCGCTTGCGGGGAGAGGGAGAAGAGGCTCTCCCCGCAGGCGGGGAGAGAGGAAAGAAAGACGCTTACTGGAACTGCGACTTCTTGTAGTAGCCGCTGTCGACCAGAGTCTTCTCCCAATTGTCCTTGTAGACCACGACCGGCTTCAAGAGATAGGACGGCACCGTCTTGGCGCCGTTCTCGTAGGTCTTGGTGTCGTTGACGGTGACCTGCTTGCCGGCGAGTGCGGCGTCGACCATGTCGGCCGTCACCTTGGCGAGATCGCGGGTGTCCTTGAAGATGGTCGAGTACTGATCACCGCGCAGCATCGCCTTGATCGAGGGCACCTCGGCATCCTGGCCGCTGATGATCGGCATCGGCTGGCCGGCGCTGCCATAGCCCACGCCCTTCAGCGACGAGATGATGCCGATCGACAGGCCGTCATACGGCGACAGCACCGCGTTGACCTTCTTGTTCCCGTAGTAGGCGCTGAGCAGGTTGTCCATGCGCGCCTGCGCGGTGGCGCCGTCCCAGCGCAAGGTCGCGACCTTGTCCATGCCCATCTGGCCGGAGACGACGACGAGCTTGCCGCTGTCGATGTACGGCTTCAGCACGCTCATCGCGCCGTTGTAGAAGAAGTAGGCGTTGTTGTCGTCGGGCGAGCCGCCGAACAGCTCGATGTTGAACGGGCCCTTGCCGTCCTTGAGGCCGAGCCCCTGGACAAGCGACTCCGCCTGGAGCACGCCGACCTGGAAATTGTCGAAGGTCGCGTAATAGTCGACGTTCGGCGTGCCGCGGATCAGCCGGTCATAGGCGATCACGGTGATGCCTTTTGCTTTCGCCTGCTTTAGCACGTCGGACAGCGTGGTGCCGTCGATCGCGGCGATCACCAGCGCTTTCGCACCCTTGGTCACCATGTTCTCGACCTGCGAGAGCTGGTTCGGGATGTCGTCCTCGGCATATTGCAGGTCGGTGTTGTAGCCGCGCTCCTTCAGCACCTTGACCATGTTGTTGCCGTCGTCGATCCAGCGCGCCGACGATTTGGTCGGCATGGCAATGCCAACCGTTGCCTTGTCCTGGGCGGAGGCGGTGATGCCCGAGGCCATCGTCGCTGCGCCGGCAAGCGCCAGCGCGAGGAATGTCGTCTTCAGTTTCAGCATGTTTTACTCCCTTGGGTGTCAGACTGTTTCTTCGTTTCGTCGAGAACGTTGGTCGTGTGCGGCTTCGAGCCTCCTATGCGAGCATGACGTCAGGCTCCGCGCGGCCACGCGCAGATGCCTGTAACAGGAAAGTGCAGCCGGCCTGCAGATCGGCGGCGCGCGCCGCCGCGTCCATATCCTGCCAGGCCGACGTGACGAGGAGGCGCGACAGATCAGGGCCGACGAAGGCCGGGCAGCTCGACTGCTTTGCCGGCACGCGCAGCGAGCGCATGCGCTCGCCTTGCGGAGAGTAGACATCGATCCGGCCCGCACCCCAGCAGGCGTTCCAGATCTGCCCGTCGGCGTCGCACACCGAGCCGTCGAGGCCCCCGATGCCGGTGTGGCGCAGCAGAACGTCCGGCTCGCCTCGCGGCAAGCCGGTCGCCGGGTCAAGCGGAACGGCGTAGAGCACGGCGCGCGCGGTGTCGGCGAAGTAGCCGGTCGCGCCGTCCGGTGAAAAGCAGATCGAATTGGGAATGGTGATGCGGGGGAACAGCATCGAGATCTTGCCGCGATGAAACGCGTAGATCGCGCCCGCTCCTGCCTCCGCATTGCGGCCCATGGTGCCGATCCAGAACGTGCCGGACTGATGCACACGGGCATCGTTGGAGCGCGTCGCGGGATTGTCGGCTTCAAGCTGACAGACCAGCGTCAACGCGCCGTCGGCGAGCTTGCGGATGTAGAGGCCGTCTTCGGCGACGATCAACTGGCGCTCGGCGTCGATGCGCCCGAGACCGCTCGCCATCCGGCCGAGCGCGTGGACGCGAATGCTGCCGCTGCCGAGATGCGCCTCGAACAGCCGCCCCTCGCGGATATCGAACCACCACGCCGTGTCGGTGCTCAAATCATAGGTCGGCCCCTCGCCGAGATGGCATGGATCGTCCGAGAGAACCGAGGTCGGCACCTCTTCCATCATGGCGTCCTCACTCCAAAGCGATAGACCGTGTGATGGCGGTAGACCTCGCCGGGATTGAGGCGCGGGCTCGGAAAATCCGGCCGGTTCGGCGCATCCGGCCAGATGTGCGGCTCGAGACACATGGCATCCGACCGCCGGATGAGCTTGCCGCCCTTGCCCGAGATCGTGCCGTCAAGATAGTTGCCGGAATAGACCTGAAGGCCGGGCTGATTGGTCAGGAGCTCCATGATGCGCCCCGAACGCGGCGCCTCCAGCCGGGCTGCGAAAGCAAGCTTGCCATCACGCCCGAGACAGTAGGTATGGTCGTAGCCCCTGCCGTTCCGCAATTGCTGATCGGTCTCGCGGATGCGCGCGCCGACGGCCTGGCCGTCGCGGAAGTCGAACGGCGTTCCGGCCATCGCGCGCGGGGGCTCAGGCAACGGAATGGCGGTGGGATCGATGGCGAGGAAATGCCCGGCCGCGACCGTCAGCTTGTGGTCGAGAATGGGCGTGCCTGAGGTCGCGCCTTCCAGATTGAAGAAGCTGTGATTGGTCAGGTTGACGATGGTCGGCCGGTCGGTTCGCGCCTCCATCGTCAACGACAGCTCGGCCGGGCCGGTGACGCGATAGGTCAGGCGGACGTCGAGCCGGCCGGGATAATTTTCTTCGCCATGTGGACTCGAATAGGTGAGCGTCACGCCCGGCTCCGCACCGTCGTCGATCCCGGCGATCTCCCAGAGCTTGCGATCGAACCCGTCGAGGCCGCCATGCAGCGCATTCGGACCGTTGTTGACCGGAAGCTGCACCGTTTCGCCGTCCAGCGAAAATCGTCCGCTGGCAATGCGGTTGGCGTAGCGGCCGACGGTGGCGCCGAAGAACTTTCGTTCGGCGAGATAACCGGCGAACGCGTCATGGCCGAGCACGACGTCGTCGTAACCGCCTTTGGCGTCCGGCGCGATGAGCGCCTGGATCACTGCGCCATGGGTGATGATGCGGGCTTCGAACCCGCCCTCCCCGCGCAGCACGATACGCTCGACGTTGCGGCCGTCCGGCAGCGTTCCGAAGATGTCTTTTGTTACTCTTGAGCCAGCCATGTTCAGTCCACAAACGGTTCGACGATGTTGCGCCTGCCGAGCAGGAAGGCATCGGCAACGAGACGCAGCGGCGCCAGGTCGACGTCGCTCGCGCCGGTCGCGGTGAGCTTGACGAAACGCCCGTACAGCTCGCGATATTCCTGATCGGGCGCCTCGGCAACGGTCTCTCCGTCGATCGCCATGTGCCGGCCGCCGCCCGACAACGTCATTCGGCCCTGGTCCGTTTCGACGAGGATATCCCAACTCTGCGGTCCGGTCTGGCGGAAATCGAACTCGGCAGTCACAGGCAGACCGCCAATGTCGGTCAGCGTCAGGTTCGCGGCGATCGGGGCCTGGCAATTGGCTGGAAAGGCCAGCTCGGCCGCGGTGACGAACACCGGCCGGGGCAGAATACGGGTCAGAATCGAGAGCGCGTTGATGCCGGGATCGAACACGCCGAGCCCGCCCGGCTCCCAGATCCAGCCCTGTCCGGGATGCCAGACGCGAACGTCTTCCTTCCAGTTGATGTGCACGGACTTGATCCGCCGCGTGAGAAGCCACGCGCGCGCCGGCTCGACCGCGGGCGCATAGCGCGAATGCCAGGTCGCAAACAGCGTTCGCTTGGCCTCCTCTGCCATCGCGATCAGCGGGTCGAGCTCGGCGACGCCGGTGCCAGGCGGCTTCTCCAGCATCACGTGCTTGCCGGCAGCGAGCGCCGCGGCGGCCTGGGCACGCCGTACCTGCGGCGGCGTGCAGAGCGAGACGGCATCGATCGGCGGTCCCTTTTCCAGCAATTCCTCGATGGTCGCAAAATGCGGCACGCCCGGCAGCGATGCGTTGCGGCTCGCGACGGCCGCGAGCGTCGCGCCCACCGTCGCGGCAATCGCACCGACATGCTGGTCGCGCGCGATCTTGCCGAAGCCGACGATGGCAATGCGAAGTTCGGTCACGTTTTTCCTCCAGTATCCGCGGACGGCAGCGCCTCGGCCTCGTGGCGGCGCATACCGTTGTGAATGACATAAACCATCGCTTCCGAGGCGGTCTGGGCGTCGCCGGCGGCGATGCCATCGACGATCTTCTGGTGCCAGAGCAGCACGGTGTCCCGGTCCTCCGGCTCGACCGGTGCGCTGAGCAGGAAGGAGGCGCGCAAGGCGGCCTCGATGACGTGGCCGATCGAGCGCATGAACAGATTGCCCGAAGCGCGCGCCACCGCAACATGGAGCGCGAGGTCGGCGTCGGCAAAGCCGACGGAATCGGAAGCCTCAAACCGCATGCGGTCCATGCAACGACGGAGCTCGGCGAGGTCGTCCTCGGACCGCTGCGCCGCAGCCAGCATGGCCGCGCGCGGCTCGACCGCGAGGCGAATCTCGGCGAGGTCGTTGAGGAAGCGCTTGTCGATGCCGGCGTCCAGATGCCAGGCCAGCACGTCGGCGTCGAACATGTTCCAGGCGGCGCGCTCGCGTACGACGGTGCCGACGCGGGCCTTGGTGGTGAGCAGCCCCTTGGCGACCAGGGTCTTCACGCTCTCGCGCAGCACCGGCCGCGACACGCCGAACATTGCAATCATCTCGGCATCACCAGGCAGGCGCGTTCCCTCGGCGTAGCGGCCGGCGATGATGTCGACGCCGATCGAGCGGGCCACTTCCGCATGGTTGGAGTGAGCCCGGCGCGTCGGGATGACGACGATGCGCGACGTCATGTGGCTGCTCCTGCGCGCTTCGCCGCCGGGCGCCGCGCGAGCGCGACCAGCCCCTGCTGCAAGGCGATGAAGGCGAACAGTAGCACGCCGGTTGCGATCTTGGTCCACCAGCTCGACAGCGTACCGTCGAAATTGATGTAGGTCTGGATTAGGCCCTGGATCAGCACGCCGAGGAAGGTGCCGATCACCGAGCCCTGCCCGCCCGTGAGCAGCGTGCCGCCGATCACGACGGCCGCGATGGTGTCGAGCTCGACGCCGACCGCGGAGAGCGAATAGCCGGCGCTGGTGTAGAACGAGAAGACGATGCCGGCGATGCCCGCGAGCAGGCTCGACAGCATGTAGATCTTCACCGTCATCTTGCCGACGGCAACGCCCATCAGGCTCGCGGTGGCCCGGCTGCCGCCGAGCGCATAGACATTGGCACCGAACCGGGTGAGATGCAGCAGCAAGGCGCCGCCGATCACGATCGCGAGCATGATGATCGCAATCGCCGTCAATCGCCCTCCGCCGGGCATCCGCAGCGCGAAGTCCGACACGGTGGAATAGACCGGCGCGGTGATCGGCACCGATTCCGTCGAGAGCAGGAAGCTCGCGCCGCGGGCCAGGAACATCCCCGCCAGCGTCACGATGAACGGCGGCAGATCGAAGACGTGGATCACCGCGCCCATCGCCGCTCCGAAGGCCGCCGAGAGCGCGAGGATCGCGACGAAGGCAAGCAGCGGCGGTACGCCCCAGCGCTCGATCGCAAGCGCCACGAACACCGTGGTGAAACCGATCACAGAGCCGACCGAGAGGTCGATGCCGCCGGAGATGATGACGAAGGTCATGCCGGTCGCGACGATGCCGAGAAAGGCGTTGTCGGTGAGGAGATTGCCGACCACGCGGGTCGAGGCGATATTGGGGAATTGCGCGGCGCACAGCGCGAAGCCGGCAACGAGCACGATGGCGGTGATGAGGACGGGCGGCAGGCCTCTCATGCTTTGGACCTCCGCAGCCGCGCGGCGATACCGGCAATCCCCGAAAATTTCGGCGATTGCAGCAGCAGCACCGTCATCACCACCACCGCTTTGACCAGCAAATTGAACTCCGGTGGATAGCCCGACAGCAGAATTCCGGTGTTCATGGTCTGTATGATCAACGCACCGAGCACGGCCAGCACGAGGCTGAAGCGGCCGCCGAACAGGGAGGTGCCGCCGATCACCACCGCGAGGATGGCGTCGAGCTCGAGCCAGAGGCCGGCATTGTTGGCATCCGCGCCCATGATGTCGGCCGCCGCGATCACGCCGGCGAGCGCGGCACAGATGCCGCACCAGACATAGACCGCCAGGATCATCGCACGCGTGCCAACGCCGGCAAGCTCGCTCGCCCGCGCGTTGCCGCCGGTTGCCTCGATCAGCAGTCCGAGCGCCGAGCCGCGCACCACCGCGCCGGTGAGAATCAGCATACCCAGGGCGATCGCAACCGGCACCGGCACACCGAGCACGGCGCCATTGCCAAGCCAGACCAGATCCGGCGAGGAGAAGGTCACGATACGCCCCTCGGTAATGAGCTGCGCGATGCCGCGTCCCGCCACCATCAGGATCAGCGTCGCCACGATCGGCTGCATGCCGAGCACCGCGACGAGAAATCCGTTCCACAATCCGCAGATCAGGCCGGCGCCGAGCGCGGCCGCCAGCACGACGGCCATACTGTGAGTGTCGGCAAGGCTCGCCGCGATCGCGCCCGAGATGGCCATGACCGCACCGACCGACAGATCGATGCCGCGCGTCGCGATCACCAGCACCATGCCGAGCGAGAGCAGCGCCACCGGCGTGCCGCGGTTGAGCACGTCGATCAGGCTGCCGAACAGCCGGCCGTCCTGGAGGCGCAGATCGAAGAATTGCGGCGACACGATGCGATCGACCGCCAGGATGACGATCAAGGCGAGGATCTGGGCAAGGCCGCGGCGCGGCAACATCGCTGTCATGCCCGGCCCTCATGCGCGACAGCGGCGCCATCGGCGGCGATGGCCGCGAGGATGTTGCCGACGTCGATCGCCTCGCCCGCGAGCTCCTCGACATGGGCGCGGTCGCGCAACACGACGACGCGGTCGGAATAGGTCACGATCTCATCCAGCTCGGAGGAGATCACGAGCAGCGCCAGCCCGTCGTCGCAGAGCTCGCGGATCAGGCGGATGATCTCGGCATGCGCGCCGACGTCGATCCCGCGGGTCGGCTCGTCCAGCACCAGGAGGCGCGGCGAGGTCGCGAGCCAACGTGCCAGCAGCACCTTCTGCTGATTGCCGCCGGACAGCAGCCCCACGGCGCGCTCCGGATCGGGCGGGCGAATGTCGAGCATCTTGACGTAGCGGCCTGCGATTTCGTCCTGCTCGCGGCGCGACAACGGCCGGTGCAGGCCGCGCTTGGCCTGGAGCGCGAGCACGATGTTCTCCCGCACGGTGAGCTCGGCGACAATGCCGTCGGTCTTGCGCTCTTCCGGGCAATAGCCAAAGCCGTGGCGCACGCCGTCGCGCGGCGATTGCAGCCGCACGGGCGCCCCCTCCACCCTCGCTTGCCCGCCATCGGCGCGCTCGGCGCCGAACACCAGCCGCGCCGTCTCGGTCCGGCCCGAGCCGAGCAGGCCGGCGAGACCCACGACCTCGCCATGGCGCAGCTCGAGATTGAACGGCGCGACATAGCCGGCCTTGCCGTAGTTCTCGAAACTCGCGCAGACCTCGCGCGCCCGATGCTCTCCCGCCGACGCGCGGGCACTGGTGGTCTCGGCCAGCTCGCGGCCGAGCATCATCCGGATCAGCTCGAGCCGCGGCAGCGAGGCGGTCTCGCGCTCGCCGACCAGGCGGCCGTTGCGCAACACCGTGATGCGGTCGGAAATCTCGTAGACCTGATCGAGGAAGTGGCTGACGAACACGATGCCGATGCCGCGCTTGGCGAGCTGACGCATGATGCCGAACAGGATCTCGACCTCGTGACGGTCGAGGCTCGCCGTGGGCTCGTCCAGGATCAGCACGCGCGCGGAGAGATCGACCGCGCGCGCGATCGCGGTGACGTGCTGGATGGCGACGGAATAGCTGCCGAGCGGCGCGGCGACGTCGATATCGAGGCCGAAGTCCGTGAGAAGCGCCTTGGCGCGACGCCGCATCTCGCCTTCCCGCACGATGCCGAAGCGCATCGGCTGTCGGTCGAGAAACAGGTTCTGCGCCACCGAGAGATTCGGCAGCAGGTTGACCTCCTGGTAGACGGTGGCGATACCAGCCTGAAGCGCGGCCTTGGCCGAGCGCGGCGCGGCCTCCTCGCCGCCGAGCCGGACGATGCCGGCATCGCGCGGGAATACGCCGGTGATCACCTTGATCATCGTGGATTTGCCGGCGCCGTTCTCGCCGAGCAGCGCATGAATCTCGCCGGCACGAAGCGTGAAGTCGACCTCCTGCAACGCACGCACAGCACCGAAGCTTTTGCTGATCCCGCGCACCTCCAGCAGGGAAGGAGCAGGATCGGGGCTGTTCTCCATAACGACGTCACTCCCACCGATGCCCGCTTATGCTGCGGACACCCAGCCTATTCGTTCGTGCAACGGTTTCCAAAGGGGGAGCGCCGGACCGCAGGGGAGCGGTCCGGCACGGCACCCCGCCTCAGTAACCGAGGCCCTTCTTGCTGTCGTAGATCTTCTGCGGATCGTCGGCCGCGGTATAGAGCTTGGAGTCGGTCTGGATCCACTTGGGCGGAACGGTGCCCTTGTCCTTGAAGGCCGCGATGGCATCGAGCGCGGGGCCGGCCATGTTCGGGGTCAGCTCGACGGTGGCGTTGGCTTCACCGGCAGCCATGGCCTTGAAGATGTCGGGGACGGCGTCGATCGAGACGGTAAGGATCTCCTTGCCTGGCTTGAGGCCGGCTTCCTTCATCGCCTGGATCGCGCCGACCATCATGTCGTCATTGTGCGCATAGACGGCGCAGATCGACTTACCGCCGCCTTCGGCCTTGATGAAGCTCTCCATCACCTCCTTGCCCTTGGCGCGGGTGAAGTCGCCGGTCTGGCTGCGCACCACCTTGAGGTTCGCATGCTTGGCAATGGCGGTGTCAAAGCCCTTCTTGCGGTTGGCGGCGACGCTGGCGCCGACCGTGCCCTGCAATTCGACGACGTTGCAGGCCTTGCCGCCGACGGTCTTGGCCAGCCAGTCGCCGGCAACCTCGCCTTCATGCACGCTGTCGGAGGTCACGGCGGTGAGATAGAGCTCCTTGCCGGAGGGATCGATGTCGCGGTCGAGCAGCACGACCGGGATCTTGGCTTCCTTGGCTTCCTTCAGCACCGAGTCCCAACCGGTCGAGACCACAGGTGCAAGGAAGATCGCATCGACGTTCTGCGCGATGAAGGAGCGGATCGCCTTGATCTGGTTCTCCTGCTTCTGCTGCGCGTCGGCGATCTTGAGATTGACCTTTCGCTTGGCAGCCTCCTGCTTGGAGACCGACGTCTCGGCCGCGCGCCAGCCGGATTCCGATCCGATCTGCGAGAAGCCGATGGTGAGCTCGGCGGCGCTGGCCGGCAGCGCGAGCAGCAACGCGGCCGTGGCGCTGGCCGCAAAGAGGGCTTTGAGGGTCATCAGGCGTGTCTCCCAAGAAGTCATCTTGTGTTATCTCGGGCGCCGATTGGTAGCATGGCACCCGCAGGCCGGCCCTTGAGGCGGCGAGAGGGACTATTTCACGGAAGATGAGTTCCGACTAGTCATATTATTTGACTATTGGCGCGAAACTTCGATTTGGCGGGATGGACGGTTTCTATGACACGCCCAGAGCGATTTTGTTCCCTGGATACAACGGGGAGATGAAGGCGTATGTGCGGCTCGCTACCTCCCCTCCGCGTCATTGCGAGCGCAGCGAAGCAATCCAGAAACTGTCCACGGAGGGACTCTGGATTGCTTCGCTGCGCTCGCAATGACGGTGTGGATAGAGTTCGGTGTAGGTCGACCAAATCGACTCGCGGAGAGTCCGCCTCACCCGGACTGCATCTTCGATGCAATCCGGCCTCTCCCCGTGTGCGGGGAGAGGCGAAGGGCAGCGGAGCTAGATCAGCTTCCGTTGCGCGAGGTTCTTCATCAGCGCGCCGATTCCAAACGTCCACGGCTCGCACTCGTCGCTGGTGCGCATGCGGTTGACGAGCTTGCCGAGCTGGGGCGCTGCGATCGTGACGATGTCGTCGCGCTTGTGGGTGAACCCCTGCCCCGGCGCATCGCGATCCTTGACGGGGGCGAACATCGTGCCGAGGAACAGCACGAAGCCATCGGGGTATTGATGGACCTTGCCGATCGTCTGCTCGACGAGGTCCATCGGATCGCGGCTGATCATGCTGATCGAGGAATGGCCGTCGAGAACGAAACCGTCCGCGCCCTTCACGTTCAGGCTGATATCGAGCTTGCGCGCGTCGTCGAGTGTGAAGCTGTCGTCGAACAGGCGCAGCAACGGGCCGATCGCGCAGGAGGCGTTGTTGTCCTTGGCCTTCGACAACAGCAGAGCTGAACGCCCCTCGAAGTCGCGCAGATTGACGTCATTGCCGAGCGCGCCGCCGACGATCTTGCCGCGACTCGAGACGAACAGCACGAGCTCCGGCTCGGGATTGTTCCAGGTCGATTTCGGATGCAGGCCGGCATCCATGCCGGTGCCGACTGACGACAGCGTCGGCGCCTTGGTGAAGACCTCGGCATCCGGACCGATGCCGACTTCGAGATATTGGCTCCAGGCGTTCTGATCGATCAGCACCTGCTTCAAATGCATCGCCTGGTCGGAGCCCGGCTTGAGCTTTGATAGATCGTCGCCGATCAGCCGCGTCACTTCTTTCCGGATCGCTTCGGCCGAGGCCGGATTGCCCTTGGCTCGCTCTTCGATGACGCGTTCCAGCATCGAGATAGCGAAGGTCACGCCGGCGGCCTTCAGGGTCTGGAGATCGAGGGGCGCAAGCAGCCACGGCTTTTTCGGATCGCGCCCATCCGGCGCCGTGTTGGCCACGATCGCTTCGAGATCGCCGATGCGCTCGCCCTTGACCGCGGCGAGCGCCTTGGCCGGATTGTCCTCCTCGCAGAGCGCGCTGACGGTCGGAAACTTGGCGGTGACGTCGAAGACGCCGTCTCCACGGACGGCGACAACGGCCGGACCGTTCGCCTGCGGCAGCCAGACGCGGCCGACCAGCGTCCCCTTCGTTCCATCCTCGGGGAGAAGATCTTTAACAGTCAGTGTCGTCATGGCCGCGTCCTCGCTCTTTCTCGGATCGGCCGCGCTGAAATAGCAGCCGATCCCATTGGCGAAGACCAATAAACGTCTGGCAGGGGAAGTCCAGACCGGCCGCGAAGAGCCGCTATGCCCCTGCCCGGGCCCTTATGCGCCCGCTCGCGCTTTGCGCGCCGCGATCTGCTGGAGCGCCCAGCGCGCGTTCTTGCGAACATCAGGGTCGGCATCGTCGGCGATGACGGCCAGGAATGCCTCGCCGTCGGGATGAGCGATCTCGCCGAGCGCGGCGGCCGCCTCCTTCCGCAAATTGGCCTGGTCGTGGTTGATGCAATTGCCGATCGGGCGTACCGCGCGCTCGATCTTCATCTTGCCGAGGCTGCGGATCGCCTTCAGCCGCACCTGCCAGAATTCATCGGCGAGCGAACCGACAAGCTGATCGGCCGCGAGCGAACCGTTGACGTTGAGGCCCAGCGTTTCCGCGGCCATCTCGCGCACCATCCAGTCCGAGTCCTTCAGCCCGCGTGTGATCGTCTCGGCCGCGGGCTTCAGCTGCGAGAACGCCAGCGCGCTCACCGCTGCACGACGCACATGCGCATCGGGGTCGTTGATCAGCGCGGTCAGCGCGGGAATGGATTCCTCCAGCTTGAGGAAGCCGATCACACCGATCGCCTGCACGCGAACGGCCGCATCTTGGTCCAGGAGCGCTTCCAGTGCCGGCTTCAGCGTGTCCTTGCAGCGCAGCTCCTTCAGCGCGCGCAGCGCGCCCATGCGGACGAAGGCATGGGCGTGCTTGACCAGCGGCAGGAAGATCCCGGCGCAGGCCGGATCCTTGAACTCGGCCATGCTGTCGGCCGCGGCCGCCGCCACGATTCTTTCGGGATCGACCAGCAGCTTGACCAGCCCATTCGCGGCCTCCGGTCCGTCGAACTCGCCGAGCGCCATCGCGACCTGCTGGCGCACGCCGGCGTCGGGATCGGCGACCATGTTGGCGAGATGCGCGACGGCAGCGGGATCTCCGGAATGCCCGAGCGCGATGATGGCGACACGGCGCTCGGCGGGATCGGCGGCCTGCAACCGCTCATCGGCGTCTTCGAGGTCGTCATAGGACTCGAACGGGCTCGACATGATCACCTCAGCAGATAGGGAATGTTGACGGTGACGGCTCCGGTCGGGCAATCGGCCTCGCAGGGCATGCAATACCAGCACTCGTCATAGGCCATGTAGGCCTTGCCGGTCATGTCGCTGATGCGGAGCACGTCGAGCGGGCAGACGTCGACGCACACGGTGCAGCCCTTGTCGGCGATGCATTTGGCGTCGTCGACGACCACCGGAACCGATGTCTGATAGGACGCGAGAGGCATTTTATGTCTCCTGTTGCGATGTAGCGGTGGATCAGGCGGAGGCGCGGATGCGCTGCTTGTCGTAGAGGTCCTTCTCGTCGTCGGCGATCGGCACGACATAGGGCTCCACGGCGCGCTTCTCGCTGGTCATCCTGCCGTTCTGCTTGGAGAGCAGCGTGTGGCAGAACCAGTTCTCGTTGTCCTTCTCCGGGAAATCCGTGCGCCAGTGGTAGAGGCCCCAGCGGCTCTCCTCGCGGTAGAGCGAGGCGTGCACCGCCATGTCGGCGCAGTCCATGATCGACTGCACTTCGAGCGCACGAAGCAGCTCGTGTGCGTTGCGCGCGATCATGTGCTCCTGCATGTCCTGTCGCGTCTCGGCGAGGCGGCGCATGCCGAGCTCGTATTTGCGCGTGACCTTCGGCGGCTGGAGATAGTCGTTGACGAGGCGACGGGTCTTGTACTCGACCTGGTTCGGCGGAATGCCGTCCTCGCGCCTGGTCGGCGCCAGCACGCGGTCGCGCTCCAGCGCGACATCGGCGGCGTCGAACTCCGCAAAGTCGTGGTTGTCGGCGAATTCCATGGCGTCGATGCCAGCGACCGAGCCGTTGGTAAAGGCGCCGAGCATGTAATTGTGCGGCACGCTCGCCATGTCGCCGGCGGCATAGAGGCCGGGCACCGTCGTGCGCGCATTATCGTCGACGAACACGCCGGAGGCGCTGTGGCCGGAGCAGAACCCAATCTCGGAGATGTGCATCTCGATCGATTCGCTACGATAGTCGACCCCGCGCCCCTGCTGGAACAGGCCGCGCGTGGGACGCTCGACCTTGTGCAGCGTGGATTCGATCTCGGAGATGGTGTCGGGATGGAGATGCTTGAGCTGGAGGAACACCGGGCCCTTGCCTGACAGCAGCTCGTTGTAGAATTCCAGCATCATCTGGCCGGACCAGTAGTCGCATTCGATGAAGCGCGAACCCTCGTTGTTGGCGGTGAAGGCACCGAACGGACCGGCGACATAGGCGCAGGCCGGGCCGTTATAATCCTTGATCAGCGGATTGATCTGGTAGCATTCGAGGTTCGCGAGCGCGGCACCGGCGTGATAGGCCATGGCATAGCCGTCGCCGGAATTGGCGGCGTTCTCGTAGGTGCCGAACATGTAGCCGGAGGTCGGCAGACCAAGCCTGCCGGCGGCGCCCATGCAGAGGATCACGGCCTTGGCCTTGATCACCAGGATCTCGGCGGTGCGCGTGTTGACGGAGATCGCGCCGGCGATGCGGCCGTCGGACGATTTGAGCAGCCGCGTCGCCATGTAGCGGTTGGAGATCAGGATGCGGGCGCGGCGAAGCTGGCGATAGAGCGCCTTCTTGACCGTTTCGCCGTTCGGCATCGGCAGCACATAGGTGCCGATGTGGTGCACCTTCTTGACGGCGTAGTCGCCGTTCTCGTTCTTCAGGAAGCGGATGCCGAAACTGTCGAGCTCCTCGATGATCTTGTAGCAATTTTGCGCGTATTTATAGACCGCCTTCTGGTCGACGATGCCGTCGTTGGCGATGGTGATTTCCTTGGTGTACTGCTCCGGCGTCGCATAGCCGGGAATGACGGCGTTGTTGAGCCCGTCCATGCCCATCGAGATCGCGCCGGAGCGCTTGACGTTGGCCTTTTCGAGCAGGACGACGTTGGCCTTCGGGTTCTTCAGCTTCGCCTTCAGCGCCGCCATCGGACCGGCCGTGCCGCCGCCGATCACCAGCACATCGCAGGAAACCTCCGAAAGTCCGTCGACGATCTCATCTAGTGCCATCACTTGCTCCTGGTTCGCCGGTCCGGCGCCTTCGCATCAGATTTGTTCAGGTGGTCGTCCGGCGATAGCAATTAGTTGTCGCCGGGATCCGATTTGCGCCTCAGCGCTCGACGAAGGCCTTTTCAATGACGAAATGGCCGGGCTGGCTGTGATTGCCCTCGACAAAGCCGCGCGCGGCAAACATCGCGGGCAGTTCCTCGAGCATCGCCGGGCTGCCGCACAGCATGATGCGATCGGTCGCTATATCGAGGCCGGGTTGCCCGATGTCGTCGAACAGTTGGTTGGAGCCGATCAGGTCGGTGATGCGACCGCGGTTTTTGAACGGCTCGCGGGTCACGGTCGGGTAGTAGACGAGCTTGTCGCGGATCAGCGGACCGAAGAATTCGTGATTGCGCAGGCCGTCGACGAGGTGCTCGCCATAAGCGAGTTCCGAAACCTGGCGGCAGCCATGGGCAAGCACGATGGTCTCGTAATTCTCGTAGACGTCGGGGTCCTTGATCAGGCTGGCGAAGGGCGCAAGGCCGGTGCCGGTCGAGAGCAGCAGCAGGCGCTTTCCCGGGATGAGGTTGCCGGTGATCAGCGTGCCCGTCGCCTTGCGGCCGACCAGGATGATGTCGCCCTCCTTGATCTTCTGGAGGCGCGAGGTCAGCGGCCCGTCCGGCACCTTGATCGAGAAGAATTCGAGCGCCTCCTCGTGATTGGCGCTCGCCATGCTGTAGGCCCGCATCAACGGCTTGCCCTCGACCTCCAGGCCGATCATCGCGAACTGGCCGTTCTGGAAACGGAAGCCCGGATCGCGCGTCGCCGTGAAGCTGAACAGGGAATCGGTCCAGTGCCGGACCGACAAAACCGTTTCCTTCTGAAATGCGCTCATGGTCTCTCCTCAGCCATCGTTGGCGCACAAGGTTTCGGAGAGAGCAGAGTCCGGCAATTCGGAAGTGAAATTCCCGGTCGATTAGTTTCACATTTGGTGGGCGGTGACTGAAGAGGAGGCAGACGGCCACGCGTCCGCGCTGGCAATTAGTTGCTATTCGTGCGCGCCCTCACCGACATAGAAGGAAGCTGGAGGTTCGTCATGACCATGACCTTGGTGGCGCCGACTGTGGCCGACTATGAAGCCAGCGCCGATCTCGCGACGCTCGTCATCCGCACCACCGAGGGCGACGCGGTCGGAATCACTGCCGAGCAGCTCCGCCTCTCCTGTAAATGCGCCCACTGCACCCGCGCCCGCTTCGACGATCGTTTTCCTGAAGCGTTTCCGGGCATCGCGATCACCGAGATCGGCGATCTCGGCTATGGGCTGAACATCTCGTTTTCGGATGGGCATGACAGGGGGATTTATCCGAAGCCGTATCTGCTGAGTTTGGCGGGGCGGTAGTCGCCTTCACCACCACTGTCATTCCCCGCGAAGGCGGGGAATCTAGTACGCCGCGGCTTCTCCGTATCCCATTGACGCCTCTGGAATACTGGATCGCCCGGTCAAGCCGGGCGATGACACTGGCGTGAGTGGCGGCGGCGTGCCACAAGCGCCCCCCATCTGGCACGGACATTGCTCCTCTTTAGAACGATTTGAACGTTCCGGAGGCAGACGATGTTGCAGGCGGCCAATGTGGTTCGCGGGACGGTTCCCGCAACGGTCCAGCCTGCCGGCAGCTCGTCGCTGCTGCTCACCGAGAACCAGCAATGGATCGGCGGACCGCCGCCGCTGATGGACAAGCTGTCACCGCGCGAGCGGGAGCTGGTGCTGAAGCAGGGGCGGCGAAAGGTGCTCAACCGCGGCCAGACGCTGTTCAGCCAGGGCGGCAAGCATGACGGTATCTGGCTGATCGAGAGCGGCCGCATCCGCGTGTTCTATACTTCGCCGCTCGGACGCGAGATCACGCTGGCCTATTGGCACGTCGGCAATTTCGTCGGCGGGCCCGAAGTGTTCGAAGGCACCGTGCATCAATGGTCCGGCGTCGCATCCAGCAATTGCAGCGTCGTGCACCTGCCCGGAAAGGAGCTGCGGTCGCTTGCCGCAGAGATCCCCAACCTCGCCATCGGCCTCATTGAAGGCCTCACCTTCAAGGGCAAATGCTATTCGGCGCTGGCGCAGATGCTGGGAACACGCTCGATCACCCAGCGCCTCGCGCATCTTCTGCTGCATCTGGTCGAGCTCTACGGCGTCGAGGATGCCGACGGCCGGGTGATCGCGGCAGCCTTCACCCATGCCGACATCGCCCACATGGTCGGCGCGACCAGGCAATGGGTCACGATCAGCCTGAAGCGGATGCAGGAGAAGGGAATCGTCGTCACCAAGCGCTCGCAGATCGTGGTGTGCCGGGCCGACGCTCTGGAGGAGATGCGCGGCCAGAGCGGCGATTAGGGTCGATGCACAGGCAAGCGGCTTTATAGTGCAGGACTGCCCAAGGAGTATGCAATCAGCTTTTCCCGGCAACTAATCGACTGCGGCGGTCACTCCGGATTTGCCCTGCCCGCGGCCTCACCCAATCATGGCAACCACAGCACATCCAACCGAATGAGGATGAGAATGGTCCGCCATCTTCCCACGCTCTCGATCGCGATGTCGGTGACCTCGCTGGCGCTTCTGATCGCGCAGCCGGCCCTGGCGGAAACCGTCACCCTCGGCATCGGAACGCAGGACACCACGACCAACACGGTGACCGCCGGCGTCGTCATCCGGCAGCTGCATCTCCTCGAGAAATATCTGCCGAAGGACGGCAAATACGCCAACATCAAGTTCGAGCTGGAGTGGCAGAATTTCACCTCCGGCCCGCCCGTCACCAACGCGATGATGGCGAACAAGCTCCAGATCGGCATGATGGGCGACTATCCGCTGATCGTGAACGGCTTCACCTTCGAGAGCAATCCGGAGAGCAAGAGCCGCCTGATCGGCGTGGCCGCCTATAGCCTGTCCGGCTCCGGCAACGGACTCGTCGTCCACAAGGACTCGCCCTATTACGATCTCGCCGATCTCAAGGGCAAGCTCGTCAGCGTGCCGTTCGGCTCGGCCGCGCACGGCATGGTGCTGAAGGCGATGCAGGACCGCGGTTACGCCTCCGACTTCTTCCAGCTCGTCAGCCAGAGCCCGGAGGTCGGCTCGACCAATCTGCAGGAGAAGAAGATCGACGCGCACGCCGACTTCGTCCCCTTCGCCGAGCTGCTGCCCTTCCGCGGCTTCGCGCGAAAAATCTTTGACGGTGTCGAGACCAATCTGCCGACCTTCCACGGCATCGTGGTCCGTACCGATTTCGCCGAGAAATACCCTGAGGTTGTCGTTGCCTACTTCAAGGCGCTGATCGCCGCCAACCAGTGGCTGCGCGACGATCCCAAGCTCGCCGCCGAAAAGATCCAGGAGTGGACCGGCATCAACAAGGAAGTCGTCTATATCTTCCTCGGTCCCAGCGGCAACATGACCACGGATCCCACGGTGAAGCCGGCGCTGATCGACGCGGCCGCGACCGACGTCAAGGTGCTGCAGAATCTCGGCCGCATGAAGGAGTTCGATCCGAAGAAGTGGGTGGATGATTCCTACATCCGCAAGGCCTATGCCGAGATGAAGCTCGACTATGACGCCCAGCTTGCGAGCACCAGCAATTACGAGATCACGGGCGAAGATTCCTTCTGCAAGAAGCCGATCACCGACCCGCGCAAGGCCGGCGAGGTCTGGGTCGACGATGCCGGCATCCTGCCGTTTGCGTCCGCAGCGTGCACGTTAGGGGCCTATGCCGACTACAAGGCCAAGGGCAAGAAGATCAACGTCGCCTACGTCTTCGACACCACCCGTGGAATCAAGCTGTTCGCCGACCAGGCCTTCTTCGCGGTCGGCAACGGCGAGGTTGCGCCGTTCCTGCTGAAGAAGGACGCCGAAGCCCATGCCGCCAAGATCAACGGCAAGGTGCTCGGCTTCGACGGTGCGGTGAAGGCGGCGGTCGGCGGAGGCAAGACGTGAGCAGTCCCGCCCTCGTCAGACATCCCGAGGACAGCATGCCGGCAGCAACCGCAATCGGCGAGGCGGGCCCCGTGCCCGCCCCTTCCCCGCCAGCGACACCGCCTTCCTTCGGCACGCTCGCGCTGCGCTGGTACCGGCTCAATCGGGCGGGGCTGCGCGCGACGGCGATCGGCATCATCTCGCTGCTCGCCTTCCTGCTGGTGTGGCACCTGCTCACGACCTATCGCATCGTGTTCTTCGTGCGCTTCACCAACGTACCCTCGCCGCTCGCGGTCTATGCGAGCTTCACCAAGGCAATCCACGATCCGAAATTCCTGCTGCACATCCTCTTGAGCTGCCGGCGCATCTTGTTCGGCTTCTCGCTCGCGGCGGTGGTCGGCGTACCGCTCGGCCTGATCATGGGCCGCTTCAAGCTGGTGCATGAAATCATCTTCCCGGTGGCCGAGGTGCTGCGGCCGATCCCTGCAATCGCCTGGGTGCCGATGGCAATCATGCTTTGGCCGACCAACGAGCAGAGCATCGTCTTCATCACCTTCCTCGGCGCGTTCTTCCCGATCCTGGTCAACACGCTGCATGGCATGTCGCTGGTCGATCCCGTGCTGGTGCGCGCCGCGCAATGTCTCGGCGCGCGAGAACGGTCGATCTTCCGCGAGGTGTATTTTCCAGCTTCGATGCCGCACATCTTCACCGGCCTCACCGTCGGCATGGGCGTGGCGTGGGTGTCGCTGATCGCCGCCGAGATGATCTCGGGCCAATACGGCATCGGCTACTTCACCTGGGAGGCCTATTCCCTGGTCCAGTATGCCGACATCGCGCTCGGCATGATCGCGATCGGCGTGCTTGGCCTTGGATCGAGCCTGCTTATCAGGGGCGCCGGGCAGTTGGTGATGCCGTGGAGGCTAAAATGAACGAAATCCTGACCAAAGCACCGCAGGGCCATATCGAGGTCAGGAATTTCTCCCTCAGCTATGACAGCATCGAGGGACCTGTGCAGGCCGTCACCGACACGCAGATTCATGTGAAGCCCGGCGAGTTCGTCTCGATTGTCGGCCCCTCCGGCTGCGGAAAGTCGACGCTGCTCAATGCCGTTGCCGGCTTCCTCAAGCCGACCACCGGCGTAGTCACGGTCGACGGCGAGCGGGTGAACGGCCCCAGCGCCGAGCGCGGCATGGTGTTTCAGCAATATTCGCTGTTTCCGTGGAAGACGGTGCGGGAGAACGTCGAGTTCGGCCTGAAGATGCGCGGCATGGCGCGCTCCCAGCGCGAGCGCGCGGCGCGCACGCTGCTCGGGCTCGCGGGGCTCGAGGCCTTCGAAAAGCATTATCCGGAAAAACTCTCCGGCGGCATGAAGCAGCGCGTCGGCATCGTCCGCGCGCTCGCCACGGGCCCGAAGGTGCTGCTGCTGGACGAGCCGTTCGGCGCGCTCGACGCGCAGACCCGCGTGATCATGCAGCAGATCCTCACCAACATGTGGCAACGGCTGAAGATCTCGGTGCTGTTCGTCACCCACGACATCGACGAAGCCATCTTCCTCTCCGACCGCGTCTATTGCATGACGGCCCGCCCCGGCTCGATCAAGGCGGAAATCCCGATCCCGCTGGAGCGGCCGCGGCAGCAGTCGATGATGATGTCGTCGGAGTTCCTGGCGCTCCGCCGCGGGCTGATGTCACTGATCCGCGAGGAGAGCCTGAAGGCGATGGGCGGCGAGATCAGCGACATGGGCATGCAGGGGCTCAACATCGAGCTGCATGGGCATTCGCTCGCGGATGTGATTTAGGCGCCGCGTCTCGACGATTGCGCTCTTACTTCCCTTCTCCCCTTGTGGGAGAAGGTGCGTTGCCGAAGGCAAGGCGGATGAGGGGTCTGCTTCGGCCCCTCTCAAGTTCGGACTCGCGGATAGAACCCCTCATCCGGCGCTTCGCGCCACCTTCTCCCACAACGGGAGAAGGAAGAGGAGTTCGCAGCCGCTGTTATGCACCTCTCACTTAAACCAGTGCACCAGCGCGATGCTGATCCCTAGCAGCAGCATCAGCGACAGTGTCACCGCGGCGGTTACGCGGCCGCCGACATTCGCCAGCACCTTCACATCGACGCCCAGCCCCAGCGCGGCCATGGAGACGACGGTGAGGAAGCTCGTGATCTTCGTCACCGGTCCCACCACCGTGCCAGGCACGATCTCCAGCGAACGCAATGTCGCCAGCGCGAGGAAGCCGAGGATGAACCAGGGGACAAGGCGGAAGAAGCCGACATTGGATTTCTTGGCGCCGGTCTGCCAGCGCGAGGCGACCAGGGAGAGACCGACGACGACGGGCCCGAGCATCAACACGCGCATCAGCTTCACCAGCGTGCCGATCTGCGTCGAGATGAGCCCGGCCGGGACCGTTGCCGCAAGCACCTGCGGCACCGCGTAGACGGTGAGGCCTGCGAGGATGCCATATTGCGTGGCCGACAATTGCAGCAGCGGGATCAGCAGCGGCAGGCCCAGCACCATCATCACGCCGAGGATCGCCGTAAAGGAAATCGAGGACGCGATCTCGTCATTGTTGGCGCCGATGATCGGCGCCACTGCGGCGATCGCTGAATTGCCGCAGATGGAATTGCCGCAGGCGATCAGGATCGACAGGCGGGTCGAGAGGCCGAGCAGCCGGCTGATGCCGAAGGAGACGCAGAGCGCGACCACGACGACCGCGGCGATCGAGGCCAGCAGCGCGATGCCGGAGGCGGCGATGGCGGCGAAGCTGATGGAGGCCCCGAGCAGCATGACCGCGACTTCGAGCAGTTGCTTGGCGCTGAAGGCGATGCCGGCCTGCCAGCGCGGCGCGGGTTTCCAGAAGCTGCGCAGCGCCATGCCGAGCAGGATGGCCATGACCAGCGCCTCGACATAGGGATGCTCGAAAACGCCCAGTTCCAGGTGCTCGAGCAGGGCCGAGACACCGGCGACGGCGATACAGAGGAGAATGCCGGGAATCAGCGCGACGACGCGGCTAATGACAGTGGTCGGCTTGGCGTCGGCCGGGCTGGATGCTTGATTCTGCGACACAAATCTCTCCCAGAGGAGAAAGATTTATACGCACGGCGGCCGGATTGGGGAACAAGTTTTCGGCATATCAGGGCCGAGAGAAATTCTCTCCTCGGCCCGGAATGAGCGGGATCAGAAGATCAGGTTCTTGGCGAGCATGGCGACGCGGCTGAAGCCGTCATAGATGCCCGGCTCGAAGAAGGCCGCACGGGCCAGCACGATGCCCGCGACCAGCGACCAGAACACTGTGGTGCCGGCCCGCAGCAGGAGTTTTGAGGCGCGCGATCGCGGCTGGGTGTCCGTCGCAGACACCAATTGCTCGCCGAAGGGTTCAAATCCAGTGCGTTCCATGGCCGTCATTCCATCAAATCCAGATCGGAATGTCGTCGTTTCGGCTCCAAACGGCAATGGAAGCGATTGGCGTTTTTGCCCTCCGGAGGGGAAACTCCTTCCGCCAGACAACCCCGAGACAATAGCTTTCTTCTTCCGCCCTATTTGGGCACCGGAACCCCGGCTAAAGGGCCAGATAGCGGCGACGGATCGCGTCGTTGGCCTTCAGCTCGTCGATCCCGGCGGCATAGACGATCTGGCCCTTGTCGATCACCGTGGCGTGGCTCGCCAGCCCCAGGCAGAAATGCATGTTCTGCTCGGCGATCAGCACGGTCGATCCGAGCTGGCGGAGCTGCCGCAACAGCTCGCCGATCCGCTGCACGATGATCGGCGCGAGGCCCTCGCTCGGCTCATCGAGCAGCAACAGCGCCGGGTTGCCCATCAGCGTGCGCGCGATGGCGAGCATCTGCTGCTCCCCGCCCGAGAGACGTCCGGCGATGCGATGGCGCAGCGGCTCCAGCAACGGGAAGACGTCGTAGATGCGCCTGATCGGCCACTCGTCCTGGCCTTCCGGCCCCTTCTTGCGACCGATGACGAGATTGTCCTCGACCGTGTGCTCCGGAAAGATCTGGCGATCCTCCGGCACGAAGCCGAGACCGGCGCGCGCGATATGGTGCGGCCTCTGGCCCGAGATCACCGCGCCGCGCAGGCTGATCCTGCCCCGCCGCGGCGGCGCCAGCCCCATGATCGCTTTCATGGTCGTCGATTTGCCCGCGCCATTGCGGCCCAAAAGCGCCATGGTCTCGCCCTGCCGCACCGAGAGGCTGACGCCAAACAGGATCTGGCTCGTGCCGTAATAGACGTCGAGATCGGCGACTTCGATAATGGTCGCGCTCATGCGGCAGCCCCCGCATGTTCGGTGCCGAGATAGGCCTCGATCACGGCACCATTGTTGCGGATTTCGTCGGGCGTGCCGGTCGCGAGGATGCGGCCGTAGCAGAGCACGACGATCTTTGGGGCGATCTTGAACACGATGTCCATGTCGTGCTCGATGAAGACGACGGTGATTTTCTGAGTCTCCCAGAGCTCGCGCACCTTGTCGATCATGCGCCAGCGCTCTTCCGGGCCCATGCCGGCAGTCGGCTCGTCCAGCAGCAGAACCTTTGGTTCGAGCACCAGAGCGAGCGCAATGTCGAGCAGCTTCTGGTCGCCATGCGACAGCGTTGCGGCCGTGCGATTGCGCTTTCCCGCGAGGCCCAGCAGCTCCATCACATGCTCGGCGCGGTCGCGCGTCTCGGGCAAGGGAAAGCGCTTGCGCAGCACCGCGGACGAGCGCTGGTCGGCGCTGACGGCGGCAAGCATGGTCTCTTGCACCGTCAGCGATTTAAAGATGCTGGCGACCTGGAAGGCGCGGCCGATGCCGTGACGCACGATCTCCGGCGGCGAGCGGCCGGCGAGATCGATGCCGTCGAGCAGAACCTGACCAGAATCCGGCCTCAAGGCGCCCGTAATCAGGTTGAAGAACGTGCTCTTGCCGGCGCCGTTCGGGCCGATCACCGCGGTGAGCGAGCCGTCGGGAAAGTCGAGCGTGACGTCGTTGGTCGCCTTCACGCCGCCGAAGGATTTTGCGAGGTTGCGGATCTCGAGCATCGCTAGCGTCCCTCGCCTGCGTCGCGCCGGTGCGAAAACCAGTCGGCGACGAAATCCAGCAGGCCTTTGCGCAGGCCCAGCGCGAAGAACAGGATGACCACGCCGAGCACGATGCCGTGGTACTCGGTGAAGCGCGTGACGGTGTCGTTGAGCAGAAGCAGCAGCACGGTGCCGACCATCGGCCCGAGGAAGGTCGAGACGCCGCCGAGCATGTTGATGAAGATGCCCTCGCCCGAGATCGTCCAATAGGCGAATTCCGGATAGGCGCCGGAGACGAACAGCGCCATCACCATGCCGCCCATCGACGCGAACAATGCCGCCAGCACGAAGACTGTCAGCTTTGCCCGCCAGACGTCGATGCCGAGGAAGCTCGCGCGCGCGGCGTTGTCGCGGATCATGCGCAAGGTGTAGCCGAACGGCGATTGCGCGATCTGGCGCATCGCGAGCAGGCCGAGGATCAGGAGCGCGCAGCTCGCGACATAGAGATGGACGTGGTTGGCAAGATCGATGCCGAGAAACACGGGTCGCGGAATGCCGCCGCGCAGGCCCTGGTCGCCGCCGGTGAAGGACGCCCAGGACAAGATGGTCGAGTGGATCAGCATCTGGAAGGCGAGTGTGACGAAGGCGAAATAGATCTCCTTCAGCCGCACGCAGATCGCGCCGATGATTGCCGCGATCACCGCCGTGATCGCCAGCGTCGCGATGAAGGCCACGAGAATCGGCACGCCCAGCTTCTGCATGATCAGGCCGAAGCCGTAGGCGCCAAGGCCGAAGAACATGCCGTGGCCGAACGAGGTCAGGCCGGTATAGCCGACCAGCAGGTTCAGCGAGGTCGCGAACAGGCCGTAAGCCGAGCAGCGGATGACGAAATCGAGCAGCGCCTTGCTGCCCGTGAACAGCGGCAGGCTCGCCAGCACGGCGAACGCGATCACGGCAATCAGCACGTCGCGATAGCGTTGCAGCGCCGCACCGCTGCGCACCGGCGCCAGCGTCTCGGCGCGCCCGGCCTCGAGCTCGGTCATGCCGCCTCCTTGCCGAACAGGCCGGTGGGCTTGGAGACCAGCACGATCACCATGAACAGGTACATCAGGCCTTCCGTGAACAGGGGAAAGCCGAGCGAGCCGAAAGACCTGATAAGGCCGAGCAGCAGCGCGCCGATCAGAGCGCCCAGGATCGATCCCATGCCGCCGATCACGGTGACGATGAAGGATTCGATCAGCACGGAAAATCCCATGCCGGGGGTCAGTGAACGCACGGGCGCCGCGAGCGCGCCGGCAAGGCCCGCCAGCATCCCGCCGAGCGCGAACACGCCCCCATAGATCAGGCCGGTGTTGATGCCGAGCGCCGAGACCATGCCGGGATTATGTGCCGCCGCCCGGATCACCTTGCCAATACGGCTGCGCGAGAGCCCGATGCCGAGCACGATCGCTGCGACCAGCGCGACGCCGATCAGCAGCAGGTAATAAGGCGGCACTACGCCGCCGGCGATGAACAGCGGCATCACCTGGAATGCCGCGGGCATGCCCATCGACCTGAATTCCGGCCCCCAGATGATGCGCACGACATCGTCGAAGATCAGCACGAAGGCGTAGCAGACCAGCAGCTGCATCAGCACGTCGGCGCCATAGACGCGGCTCATGAAGACGCGCTCGAAGATCAGGCCGAGAAGCGCGGTGCCGGCCGCACCCGCAAACATCGCCAGCGCAAAGCTGCCGGTGAGCTCATAGGCCGTCATCGCAAAATAGGCGCCGAACATGTAGAAGGCACCGTGGCTGAAATTGACGACCTTGAGCACGCCGAAGATCAGCGTCAGCCCGACTGCGACCAGGAACAAAAGCATGCCGATGATGAGGCCGCTGGTGGTTTGCGTCACCAGGCAGGCGGAACTGGAGAGGCAGCCGGCGAGCGCGTCGAGATCCACGGGAGCACTTTCATTGAGACGCGCCGGACCTGGCGCGGAGAGCCAAATGGAAACGGCGGAGACGGTCGCCCGTCCCCGCCGCGCATCGGATCAGGTGTAGCCCTTGCTCTTCTTCCACTCGGCCTCGAGCTCGAAGATGGTCTTCCAGTCGCCGGCCCTGACCTCGGGCACGTAGGGCTCCTGCGGGATCGTGGTGCCCCAGCCGATGGCGTAGCCGACCAGCGTGTGGTCGTCGCCGCGCATCGTCACGGTGCCGTCGGCGCCGAACGGGCACTTGATGGTGAGGCCCTTCAGCACCTCCGCGATCTTCTTGCCGTCGGTGGAGTTCGCCTTCTTGGCGGCTTCGGCCAGGAACATCACGGCCGTTGCGTTCTGCCACGACCAGTTGGTCGGGTACTCGTTGTATTTGGCCTTGTAGGCATCGCCCCAGGCGGCGTTCTCCGGCGTGGTCGGGAAGGTCTTGATGTAGCGGTTGCCGGAGTGGATGCCTTTGGGCAGGTTCTTCACCACGGTAAGTGCGGTGTAGTCGGCCATGTTGACCGCGAACACCTCCATCTGGCTGAACATCGCGTAGATGTTGGCCTGGTCGATGTAGGAGGTGAGATCGCCGCCCCACAGGCAGGAGTACAGCGCCTGCGGCTTGGCCTGGAGGATCTTCGTCACCACCTCGGTGTAATCGGGCTGGAACAGTTTTGGCCAGGACTCGCTGAGCACCTCGACATCGGGCGCGAAGCGCTTCAGGTACAGCGTGAATTCGCCGGTGGTGTCGCGGCCATAGGCGTAGTCGGGCGAGCAGGTCGCCCATTTCTTAAGGCCCTTGGCTTTCGCGATCGAGGCGGCATAGCTGCCGCCGACGATGGAATCGTGGATGCCCTGGCGCACGCAGCGGAACGCGTTCGGGATGTGCTGCTTCGGATCAGCCGTGAGCGAGGACGCCTCCGAGCAGGTGTGGACGCAGAGCACACCGAGATCGCGCGCCACTTCGTGAACCGCAAACGATCCGGACGACGCCTCGCCGTCGATCAGCCACTCGCAACCATCGGTGTTGACGAGCTCGCGCGCGACGCGGGCGGCTTCCTGCGGCTGGCCCTTGGAGTCGCGGATCACCATCTCGATCTGGCGGCCGGCAAGGCCGCCGGCGGCGTTGACCTTGTCGACCTCGAGCATCACCGCATTGCGCGACGACGTGCCGAGCTGCGCGACGCGGCCCGACAGAATCGTCGGCATGCCGATCTTGATGGTCTTGGCTTGCGCGCGCGCCACCCACGGTGCGGCAACACTCATCGCACCGGCGCCCATCAGCGCCAGCGTTGAACGGCGGCTGATGCCCGGCATGCGGGTTCTCGTCATTTTCCCCTCCCTCTTTCGGGTCAGCGTTTCCTGGTCCTTTGCCGGAGATCGTCTCGTCTCCGTGTTCCCAACAATTTCAGAGGCAGGGGGGTGACGTCAAGCCAAAGATGAATTACGAGTCATAATTCATCAAAGGAGGAAACGAGGCCGGCAATCGGCCCAAAACCCGCAAAATGATCAATCTTTCGAGCTTCATCACCTTTCATGCGCGGCGCACGCCGGACCGGCCCGCGCTGAAATATCGCGGCAAGGAGATCTCCTACGCCGATTTCGATGCGCGCATCCGGCAAGCGGCCGGCTGGCTCGCCGCGCAGGGCATCGGCGCTGGCGACGTCGTGGCCGTGCTGATGAAGAACAGCGCGGCGTTCCTGGAGCTCGTCTTCGCCACCAGCCATCTTGGCGCGGTGTTCTTGCCGATCAATTTTCGTCTGTCACGCGACGAGGTCGGCTACATCGCCGGCAATGCCGGCGCGCGGTTGTTGATCGTCGATGAAGAACTCGCCGCGAATGCAGCGGGCGCGAAAATTGTCGTGCTGAACGAAGCCGCGCAGCAAAGCATCACGCATCTCGCGGGCGAGGCCGCGCCCGCGCCGATGCACGTCCGTCAGCCGTCCGACCTGATGCGGCTGATGTATACCTCGGGTACGACCGACCGCCCCAAAGGGGTGATGCTCACTTACGATAATTTCTACTGGAAGTCCGCCGACCAGACCATCGCGCTCGGCATCGGTGCCGAGACGCGACTGCTCATTGTCGGCCCGCTCTATCACGTCGGCGCGCTCGACCTGCCCGGCATCGCCGTGCTCTGGCATGACGGCTTCATCCGCATCGAACGCAATTTCGAGCCGGAGAGCGCGCTTGCGGCGATCGCGGAGGACAAGCTCAACGCGGCATGGTTCGCGCCTGTGATGACCACCGCGATGCTCACCTGCCCCACCGGCGATCGCTACGACGTCTCCAGCCTGAGATGGGCGATCGGCGGCGGCGAGAAGACGCCGGAGGTGCGCATTCGCGCGTTCTCGGAGTTCTTCCGCAATGCGCGCTACATCGATGCCTATGGCCTCACCGAGACCGTCGGCGGCGACACTTTCATGGAATCCGGCCGCGAGATCGAGAAGATCGGCTCGACCGGTCGCGCCATCGCCCATGTCGAAATCGAGATCCGCGACGAAGACGGCAAGACGCTGCCGCCGAACGTCAATGGCGAGATCTGCCTGCGCGGACCGAAAATCACGCGCGGCTATTGGAAGGATCCGCAGAAGGCGGCGGCGGCCTTCTTCGGCGACTGGTTCCGCAGCGGCGATGTCGGCTATCTCGACGAGGAAGGCTTCCTGTATCTGACCGACCGCAAGAAGGACATGATCATCTCGGGCGGTGAGAACATCGCTTCCTCCGAGGTCGAGCGCGTCATCTACGATTTGCCCGAGGTGCGCGAAGTCGCGGTGATCGGCCTGCGCGATGCGCGCTGGGGCGAGCGGCCGGTCGCGATCGTCGTGCTGGCCGAAGGCGCGAACCTTGAACTCCCTGCCCTCACCGAGCACTGCCGCGCGCGCCTGGCGAGCTTCAAGGTGCCGAAGGAGCTCGTCATCCGCGACAGCCTGCCGCGTAATCCGAGCGGAAAGATCCTCAAGCGCGTGCTGCGCGCCGAGCTGGAGACCTCTGAATGACGCAAGCGAATGCCAAGGTCACAAAGCTTAACCGCATCGAGCGCAACGCCTGGACCAAGCAGAAGATCTTTGACGCCGCGACCAAGGTCGTCGGCAAGCATGGCTATGCCGAAGCCTCCGTCGCCCGCATCACGGAAGAAGCCGGCGTCGCGCAAGGCACCTTCTACAATCATTTCGAGAACCGGCAGGAGCTGCTCGACCAGCTACTGCCAAAGATCGGCCTCGACATGGTCGAGTTCATCCGCGCCCGCGCCGGCACCGCCGATGCCGCGCGGCAGGAGATCGCGCGCTTTTCCGCCTTCTTCGACTTCATCCGCGAGGTGCCGGAGTTCCTGCGCATCCTCAACGAGGCCGAATTCTTCGCGCCCATCGGCTACCAGAAACATCTCGACAACATCTCGGTCGCCTATGTCCGCATCTTGCGCCGCGCGCGAACGGCCGGCGCGATCGAGGATTACAGCGACGAGGAGTTCGAGGCGATCGTCCACATGCTGATGGGCGCGCGCGGCTATCTCAGCCGCCGCTACTCCTATTCGGCCGGCGGCGTCACCGCCGTCCCCGACCACGTCATCTCCGCCTATCGCAAGCTGATGACGCGCGGCCTCTTCAGTTCATCCGGAGATCAGGACACGCCATGAACATCGCATCTCCACAAAAGCCGCTCGATCTCGTCTCCGCGATCGCCGAAGGCGACATCCGCTGCCTGCTGATGGTGCTGGTGCACATGACCGGCGATGAGCGCTGGCTCGAGCCGCCGTACTTGCCAAAGCGCGACATCCGTCTCATTCCCGATCCGGAAGCCGGCGTGCCCCGGGAGGTCCAGGACGAGATCCGCGCCGCGGTGGTCAAGCTGTTTGCCGGCGGCACGCCAAAACCCGTCATCACCGATCCCGGCGAAGCGCTGCTCTTGAAGATGATGCGCGCCTGCCTCGGCGAGAACGTCGCGCCGGAATACGCGCCCCTGATGCGCGAGGAGATGGGGTTTGTGGCGCGCGAGCCGCAGTGGACGCAGCGTCCTTCCGACGAGAAGCTTGCCGGCCAGCACGTGCTGATCGTCGGCGCCGGCGTCTGCGCCATCGCGCTCGGCGTGGCACTCGGCCATCTCGGCATCCCCTACACCATCGTCGAGAAGAACGCCGAGCTGGGCGGCACCTGGTGGATCAACCGCTATCCCGGCTGCGGCGTCGATACGCCGAACCATTCCTATTCCTACTCGTTCGGCTCGGGCAATGCATGGACGCGCTATTTCTGCCAGCGCGAGGAGCTGCTCGGATATCTGCTGAAAGTCGCCGAGGAATACGGCATCCGCAAGCATCTGCGGGTCAATACCGAGCTGACAGCGTCGCGCTGGGACGAAGGCAGGCGGCGCTGGATCTCGACGCTGAAGACCCAGAACGGCGAAGAGACCTTTGAATCCACCGCGCTGGTCTCGGCCATCGGCCAGCTCAACGATCCCTCTCGCGCCCGCTTCAAGGGCGAGGAAGCCTTCAAGGGAACAATCCTGCATTCGGCCTTGTGGTCGGACGACATCAATCTCGACGGCAAGCATGTTGCCGTGATCGGCACCGGCGCGACATCGATGCAACTGGTGCCGTCGATCGCCGGCCGCGTCGCGTCCGTCACGGTCTATCAGCGCAGCGCGCAATGGGCGCGGCCCGTTAAGGGCTATTCCGATCCGATCAGCGAGGGCGCGCGCTGGCTGCTCGCGCATCTGCCGTTCTATGTGCAGTGGTACCGCTTCAACATGTTCTGGCGCTATGGCGACGGCCTGTTGCCGTTCCTGCGCAAGGACCCGGCCTGGCCGCATCCGGAGCGCGCCGTCAACAAGGGCAACGACCGGCATCGCCAGGAGCTGACCGATTTCATCCTCACCGAGCTGAAGGACCGCCCCGACCTGATCGCGAAATGCGTGCCGACCTATCCGCCCTATGGCAAGCGCATCCTGCTCGACAACAACTGGTTCAGGACGCTCACGCGGGACAATGTCGAGCTCGTCACCGACACGATCGATCATTTCGATCGCGACGGCATCGTCACCGCTGACGGCGCGCACCGCCCCGCCGACATCATCGTCGTCGCCACCGGTTTCAAGGTGACGGAGATGGCGGCACGCCTCAACATCAGCGGCCGCGGTGGCAAGGATCTGCGCGAGGCCTGGGCCAACGACAATCCGACGGCGTTCCTCGGCCTCACCGTCCCGGACTTTCCGAACTTCTTCTGCATGCTCGGCCCGAACTCCGGCCCCGCCCATGGCGGCAGCGTCATCTTCCAGTCGGAATGCCAGAGCCGCTATATTTCCGCCTGCCTCGCCGACATGATCGAGCAAGACGTCGCCGCCATCGACGTCCGTCAGGACGTGCTCGAGGACTACGTCCGCAAGGTCGATGCCGAGCACGAGGCGATGATCTGGACCCATCCCGGCATGAGCACCTATTATCGCAATTCGAGCGGCCGCGTGTTTTCGGCGATGCCCTGGCGGTTCGTGGACTACTGGCGCATGACGCATGATCCGGATCTGGGGCAGTATCGGCTGACGAAGGGGTGAAGCGTCGATAGCGCCGCGATGACGGTACACCCTCTCCCCCTGTAAGCGGAGAAGGAAGAAAAAGGGAAACGCCAATGCCCAAGCCGCTTATCCGCATCTACACCGACTACAAGAGCCCTTACGCATTCGTCGCCAACAAGCGGCTGTTTTCGCTCGAGGAGACGCACGGCGTCGAGCTCGAATGGCTGCCCTATACGCTGCGCGTCGCCGAATTCATGGGGACGGTCGAGGAGCGCACGCCGCATTTCTGGCGCAAGGTGCGTTACGCCTATATGGACGCGCGGCGCTATGCCAATGCGCAAGGGCTCGTCATGAAGGGGCCACGGCGGATCTACGACGCCTTCTATTCCAGCGTGGGAATGCTGTTCGCACAGCGGCACGGCTTCTTCCGCCCTTATCACGACACGGTGTTCCGCAGATTCTGGGGCCATGAGCTCGAGATCGACGATCTCGCCGCAATCACGGACGTCATCACCGCGTGCGGCGGCTCGGCGAGCGAGTTCGAAGCCTACGTCAACGGCCCTGCCCGCACCGAGCACGACCGCATCATCGACGAGGCCGAGGCACTCGGCGTGTTCGGCGTGCCAACCATGGTGTTCAACCGCGAGCTGTTCTGGGGCGGTGATCGTATCGACATGCTGATCGAGCGGATCGAGCGTCCGGAAACGATCGAAGCCGCGCTCGGCAGCCGCCACCGCAAATCAGTGTAGCCGTTACGCGGCGAGGCCGCTCTCGACCGGGGCAAATTCCAGCCCGAGGCTCTCGGCAACCGCCTTGTTGGTTATGCGGCCACGATGCACGTTCAGTCCGTCGCGCAAATGCGGATTTTCGAGGACTGCGGCAAAGCCCTTGTTCGCGAGCATCAGGCCGAACGGCAGCGTCGCGTTGTTCAGTCCCTGGCTCGACGTCACCGGCACCGCGCCCGGCATGTTGGCGACGCAATAATGCACGATGCCGTCGACCTGATAGGTCGGATCGGCGTGCGTCGTCGGATGCGAGGTCTCGAAGCAGCCGCCCTGGTCGATCGCGACGTCGACCAGTACGGCGCCCGGCCGCATCGACTTGAGCATCGCGCGCGTGACGAGCTTTGGTGCACTTGCGCCCGGCACCAGCACCGCCCCGATCACGACGTCGGCGGCGAACACCTCGTCCTCGACCGCTTCGATGGTCGAGAAGCGGGTGCGCACCCGCCCGAGAAAGACATCGTCCAGCTCCCGCAGACGGGGAATCGAGCGGTCGATCACTGTGACTTCCGCACCGAGGCCCGCCGCCATGCGCGCGGCCTGCGTTCCCACCACGCCGCCGCCGAGCACGACGACGCGCGCCGGCTGCACGCCGGGCACACCGCCGAGCAGCACCCCGCGGCCGCCGGCCGATCGCTTGAGCGCGGCGCCAGCGGCTTCGACGGCGAGGCGGCCGGCGACTTCGCTCATCGGCGCAAGCAAGGGGAGGTGACCGGCCGCGTCGGTGACGGTCTCATAGGCGACCGCAGTGCAACCCGAGGCGAGCAGGCCCTTGGCCTGTTCGGGATCCGGCGCAAGATGGAGGTAGGTAAAGAGGATCTGGCTTTCGCGGAGCTGGGCCCATTCGCTCTTCTGCGGCTCCTTCACCTTCACGATCATGTCGGAGTTGGCGAAGATGTCGCGGGCGTTCTCCGCGATCGCGGCCCCGGCCCGCTGGTAGACCTCATCGGATGCGCCGATGCCGCTGCCGGCACCGGTCTCGACCGTCACCTGGTGCCCCGCCGCGACATATTCGCGGACCGCGCCCGGGGTGAGCCCGACGCGATATTCCTGCATCTTGATCTCCTTGGGCACACCGACGCGCATCTTGGGCTCCTTTTTGATTCACCTCACGATCGTAACGAGGTGGCCAGTTTGGTTTCGTGCAAATATCCGCTAGCTTCGACCTCCCCGCGCCGGTTTCCGGCGTGCAAACGCCCTTTCACGCTGGAAACGAAACCTTGGCCCTCGACCGGAAAGATCTCGCCATCCTCGCGGAACTCACCACCAATGCGCGGGCCAGCCACACCGAGCTCGCCACCAAGGTCGGGCTATCAAGCACGGCGCTGGCGCGGCGGCAGAAGGCGCTGGAGGACGACGGCTACATCCAGGCGTACCAAGCTGCGCTCGATCTCGCGCAATTCGGCCTCACCACGACCGTGCTGGTCCGCATTGCCTTGGAAAGCCAGAGCGACGAGGCGCTGAAGGCGTTCGAGGCGGAGGTGGTGAAATGCCCGTCCGTCGTGCGCTGCTTTCTGATGTCGGGCACCGACGACTATATCCTGATCGTGCTCGCCCGCGACATCCAGGATTTCGAGCGCATCCACCGTACCGAGTTGTCGCGCCTGCCGCGCGTGGCGCGGGTCCAATCGAGCTTTGCGCTGCGCGAGATCGTCAACCGCGCGGTGCCGACGGTGGTTTTCGGCGAACCCAAGCGCTGACACTGTGTCGCGGGTGCCGTAATTCCCGGCAAGGAACCAAGCAGCCGGTCGTAAGTTGGACGCCATTGGCAAGCGGAGGCGACGGCGCCTCCGCGTCAGCTCGGCTGACGTCTCGGCTCGGTCGCCGTCGCAGGGAGCAGGACATGAGCGATGTCACGCACGAGATTCCCGAACGCATTCCAGTTCATATTGTCGTCAATGGCGTCGGCCACACACTCGATCTCATGCCCTGGACCACGCTTCTGGATGCCTTGCGTGACCATCTTGCGCTGACCGGCACCAAGAAAGGCTGCGATCACGGCCAGTGCGGCGCCTGCACCGTGCTGATCGACGGACGGCGCGTCAATTCCTGCCTGACGCTCGCCGTCATGAAGGACGGTGCCGAGATCACGACCATCGAGGGGCTTGCCAAGGACGGAACGCTTCATCCCGTACAACAGGCGTTCATCGACCACGACGCCTTTCAGTGCGGCTATTGCACGCCGGGACAGATTTGCTCGGCGGCAGGCCTTCTGGCCGAAGGCCGCGCCCGGGATGCCGACGAGATCAGAGAGTTGATGAGCGGAAATCTCTGCCGCTGCGGCGCCTATCCGAACATCGTCGCCGCGATCCAGCAGGCAATGGGCCGGCCATGAACAACTTCCAGTATTCCCGCGCCACCGACATCGCCGATGCGATCCGCCTGCTCACCGCCGATCCCGGCGCCAAGCTGATTGCCGGCGGCACCAATCTGATCGACCTGATGAAAGAAAATGTCGAGCGGCCCTCCCGGCTGATCGACATCTCCCGTCTGCCGCTCCGCGACATCGAGGAGACGGCCGACGGAGGGCTGCGCATCGGCGCCTTGGTGCCGAATTCGGACCTCGCCTACCACCCGCTTGTCGAGCAGCGCTATCCCCTGCTCGCCGCCGCCATCCTCGCCGGCGCTTCCGCGCAGTTGCGCAATATGGCCTCCGTTGGCGGCAACCTGATGCAGCGCACGCGCTGCGCCTATTTTTATGACACGGCGACGCCCTGCAACAAGCGAGAGCCCGGCAGCGGCTGCTCGGCAATCGACGGCCTCAACCGCAACCACGCGATCCTCGGCACGAGCGCGTCCTGCATCGCGACCAACCCGTCCGACATGAGCGTCGCACTTGTCGCGCTCGGTGCGCTCGTGCACATCGCAGGTCCCACCGGCCCGCGCACGATCGCATTGACCGATTTCCATCGGCTCCCGAAGGACAAGCCTCATGTCGACACAAATCTCGGCACCGGCGAGATCATCGCGGCCGTCGAACTTCCCAAGCACGGCTTTGCCCGCAACTACAGCTATCTGAAAATCCGCGACCGGCTGTCCTATGCTTTTGCCTTGGTCTCGGTCGCGGCCGCGCTCGAACTGGATGGCAACGCGATCAGCGAAGTCCGCCTGGCGCTCGGCGGCGTGGCTCACAAGCCCTGGCGCAGCCTCGACGCCGAAGCGGCGTTGCGTGGCCGGGCGGCGACGCCGGACCACTTCTCGCGCGCGGCTGATCTGCTGCTGCACGGGGCAACGGCCCGCGCACATAACCGCTTCAAGATCGAGCTCGCACGCCGCGCCATCGTCCGGACGCTGATACAAGCCGCGAGCGCCACGCCGCAATCACAGGCTCACAAGAAAATCGCGTGAGGGACCGATGAACGCCTATGTCGGAACGCCAACGTCCCGCGTCGATGGTCGCGCCAAGGTCACCGGGGCCGCCAAATATGCCGGCGAATTTCCGGCGGACGGCCTCCTCCATGGCTTCGTCGTCGGGGCCACGATTCCGCGCGGACGCATCGCTCGCCTCGACCCCAGCGACGCGCTGCAAGTGAAGGGCGTGGTCGACGTTCTCACTCATGCGCATCGTCCGCCCCTCGCAGACAATGACGAAGCCTGGAAGGACGAGGTGGCGCCGGAGAAGGGCTCGCCTTTCCGCCCGCTCTATGACGACAGGATCAGGTTCAACGGCCAGCCGATCGCGCTTGTCGTGGCGGATGACTGGGAAACCGCCAAATTCGCCGCGACCCGCGTGCGCGTTGAATACGACCGGGAGGCATTTGCGACGGATCTCGAATCCGAACATGGCAAGGCCGGCAAAGTGGATCGGCCGCACCGGCCGCGCGGCAACGCCGCCGCGGCGCTGGCTCGGGCCGCTGTCCGGCACCAGGCGGATTACGTCCTGCCGACCGAGCACCACAACCCGATGGAGCTCTATGCGACCACGGTGGTCCGTGACGGCAGCGGCAGGCTCACCGTCCATGACAAGACGCAAGGTGTCCAGAACGTCCATAAATTTCTATGCCGTGTGTTCAACAAGAAGCACGATGACCTCCGCGTGGTCTCGCCCTATGTCGGCGGCGCCTTCGGCTCCGGATTGCGGCCGCAATACCAGGTGGTGTTGGCGGTGCTTGCCGCGCTCGAACTCAAGCGATCCGTTCGTGTCGTCCTGACACGGCAGCAGATGTACGGGCTCGGCTACCGGCCGATGACCATCGAGCGTGTCGCGCTCGGCGCAAAGCCCGACGGTACGCTCGATGCCGTCACACACGAGGCCACCGCCGTGACTTCGCGCTACGAGGATTTTTCGCGCAATGACACCGGCTGGGCGGAACAGCTGTACAAGAGCCCGAACAGCCTCTTCTCCCACAAGCTCGTCGATCTAGACCTCTCCACACCCTGCGACATGCGCGCGCCCGGCGCCGCCTCCGGCGTCTGCGCGCTCGAATGCGCCATGGACGAGCTGGCCGTCGCGCTGAAGCTCGATCCGATCGAGCTGCGGCTGAAGTGCTATTCGGACCGCGACCAGAGCGAAGACCTGCCCTACACCAGCAAGCAGCTGCGCGAATGCTACGCCCGCGGCGCGGACGCCTTCGGCTGGACCCGGCGCAATCCTGCGCCGCGCTCCATGCGCGACGGCAAGGAGCTGGTCGGCTGGGGCATGGCGACGGGGGTGTGGGAGGCGCTTCAGATGCCGGTCGCCGTCCGCATCGTGCTGACGTCGAACGGCCATGCCGAAGTATCCTGCGCCGCCTCCGATATCGGCACCGGCACCTACACCATCGTGGCACAGGTGGCTGCCGACGCACTCGGGCTGCCGATCGAGAATATCGACGTGAAGCTTGCCGATTCGACCTTGCCGCAGGCCCCCGTCGAAGGCGGTTCCTGGATGGCGGCGTCGAGCGCGCACGCCGTGCTGGGCGCGGCCGAAGACATTCGCCTGGAGCTCGCACGGCTCGCCAAGGCGATGCCCGCCTCGCCCCTCGGCGGCGTCGATGCGCCCGACGTGATCCTTGTCGATGGCACGATTGCCAAGGCCGGCGACAAGGCGCGTGCCGTCTCGATCGCCGATGCAATGCGCCACGGCAAGCTCGAGCGGATCGAGAAGCAGAAGCTCAATCATTTCGCGGAGGACAACTCGCACGCGCGCAACACCCATTCGGCCGTCTTCGCCGAGGTCAAGGTCGACGAAGAATTGGGCGTCATCCGCGTCACGCGCGTCGTGAGCGCGGTCGCAGCCGGCCGTATCCTCAATACCAAGACCGGCCGCAGCCAGATCATGGGCGGCGTGGTCTGGGGCATCGGAATGGCGCTGCACGAGGAGACGGTGATGGATCACCGCTTCGGCCGGATCATGAACGCGAACATCGCCGAGTACCACATTCCCGTGAATGCCGACGTTCACGACATCGACGTCATTTTCGTCGACGAACCCGACGACCGGATCAACAGGCTGGGCGTCAAGGGCCTTGGCGAGATCGGCATCGTCGGCGTGCCTGCGGCAATCGCGAACGCGGTCTATCACGCCACCGGCAAGCGCATCCGGCGCTTCCCGATCACGCTGGACAAGCTGCTGGACTGATCGCCCGTCACACGATCCCCGCTGGATCGGGCGACTGTCATAGAACTGTCATCGAAAGTGCCGAGACCTGCCAGTCTCAGTACATTCGGGACACACCATGGATTATTTCAAGCGCTTCAACTTCCTGTTCGCCGCACCTGTGTTCGACGCCGACGATCTGGAAGGCATCCGCTTCAACCAGATTATCGAGGAGATCCAGCGCTCCGGCTTCGAGGTCGTGAGGGCCCGCAGGTTGGAGGACGCCGAGATCGCGGTGCAGACCGACGCCGCGATCGGCTGCATGGTGGTGGACTGGGGCAAGAAGGGCCTCGAGGGGAAGACCTCGGCGCTGATCAACCTGATGCGGCGCCGCGGCCTCGACTTCCCGATCATCCTCCTGATCCGGCGCAAGCGCTTCGAGGATTTGCCGGTCGAGGTGCTCGACTTCATCGACGGCTATGTCTTCCTGTCCGAGGAGACGCCGACCTTCATCGCCAAGAATTTGATCAGCCGGCTCAAGCAATATGCCGAGAACCTGAAGACGCCGTTCTTCGGCGCGCTTGTCGATTATGCCGAGGAAGGCAACCAGCTCTGGACCTGTCCGGGTCACAATGGTGGCGTGTTCTACAACCGCAGTCCGATCGGCCGGGTCTTCGTCGAGCATCTCGGCGAATCCGTGTTCCGCGACGACCTCGACAATTCCGTGCTCGACCTCGGCGACCTCCTCACCCATGAGGGTCCCGCGCTGAGGGCGCAGAAGGAAGCCGCGCAGATTTTCGGCGCGGAGAAGACCTATTTCGTGCTCAACGGCACCTCGACCTCGAACAAGGTCGCGCTCGGCGCCCTCGTCACCGACGGCGACCTCGTTCTGTTCGACCGCAACAACCACAAGGCCGCCCATCACGGCGCGCTGATGATCAATGGCGGCGTCCCGGTCTACGTACCGACCATCCGTAACGCCTGGGGCCTGATCGGCCCGATGCGCTGGGACATGCTCGACGAGAAGGCCCTGCGCGAGGCGATCCGGAACCATCCGCTGGTGACGGACAAGGACGCCTGGCGCAAGGAGCGGCCGTTCCGCGTCGCCGTGGTCGAGCAGTGCACCTATGACGGCTCGATCCACAGCGCCGAGATGATCCTGAAGCGCATCGGCCACCTCTGCGAGTACATCCTGTTCGACGAGGCCTGGGCCGGCTTCATGAAGTTCCACCCGCTCTATGCCGGCCGCTTCGCCATGGGGCTGGCGAACCTTCCTCCCGAAGCGCCCGGCATCATCGCGACGCAATCCACCCACAAGCAGCTCGCGAGCTTCTCTCAGGCCTCCCAGATCCACATCAAGGACCGCCACATCCGCGGCCAGAAGCGGCGCATCGAACACCGCCGCTTCAACGAGAGCTTCATGCAGCACGCCTCAACCTCGCCGTTCTACCCGCTGTTCGCCTCGCTCGACGTCGGCGCGCAGATGATGAAGGGCCGCTCGGGCGAGGTGCTGTGGGACGACACGATCCGGCTCGGCATCGAGCTGCGCAAGAAGATCCGCGCGATGCGCCGGGAGTTCGAGGAGAAGGAGCAAAATCCGGATCGCCGCTGGTTCTTCGAACCCTTCGTTCCCGATCGCGTCGCCATTCCCGACGTCAGCCGCCCCGGCGCCGCGCACAACGTCGCCTGGGAGACCCTCTCCACCGATGAGCTCGCCACCAATCCAGCGCTGTGGCAGCTCTCGCCAGATACCAACTGGCACGGCTTTCCCGATCTCGCGGAAGGCTTTGCCATGACCGATCCGAACAAGCTGACGCTGCTGACACCCGGCTTCGATCGCACCAGCGGCACCTACGCCGAGCACGGCATCCCCGCGCCTGTGGTCGCGCAATATTTGCGTGAAAACCGCATCGTCCCTGAGAAGAACGACCTCAACTCCCTGCTCTTCCTGCTCACCCCCGGCGTCGAGGCGAGCAAGGCCGGCACGCTGATCTCCGGGCTTGTCGCATTCAAAAGGTTGCATGACGACAACGCGTTGCTGGCCGACGTGATCCCTGAATTCTACCAGCGGCGTCAGGCGCGCTATGCCGGCGTGCGGCTGCGCGATCTCTGCGGCGACATGCACCGCTTCTTCCGCGCCGCCGACGTCAGCGCCCTCCAGGCCCGGCAGTTCATGCCCGAGCACATGCCCGAGATCGCGATGTCGCCCCGCGATGCCGCGCGCTATCTGTTCAAGAACGACGTCGACTATCTGCCGATCGAGGCGATCTCCGGCCGCATCGCCACCACGCCCTTCGTGGTCTACCCGCCCGGCATCGCCACCATCGTGCCCGGCGAGCGGCTGACGGAGCGGGCCAAGCCCATGGTGGATTATCTCAAAATGTTCGAGACCTGCTTCAACACGTTCCCGGGGTTCGATGTGGAAATCCAGGGCGTCTACAAGGAGATCGATGCACAGGGCCGCATCGGCCTTTATACTTACGTCGTTGCCGAGTAGGTGCCGATGAACGAAACAGCGATTGCGCGTACAGATGACGAACCGGTTCTGGTCCGCCCCTCACGGGAGAGCGATGTCGAGGCGATGCTGGCGATCTACCGCCATCACGTCCGCAATGGGGTGCCGCGCGACGTCGAGGGAACCGGCGCGCCCGAACCGGACGATCTGCGCGACCGCCGCAAGAACCTGAAGCAGACCCGCCTGCCGCATCTGGTCGCGACCTACCGCGGCGAGGTGGTCGGCTATGCCTATGCCGTGCTGTTCCGCAAGCGTCCGGCCTACCGCTACACCGCCAAGCATTCGATCTACGTCCACCACGAGCATCTCGGCCGTGGCGTCGGCCGGCTGTTGCTGCAGGGAATGATCGATGCGTGCGCGGCGGCCGGCTTCCGCCAGATGATCGGCTATATCGATGCCGACAACGCGCCGTCGCTGGCGTTGCACGAAAAGTTCGGCTTCGCGCGCGCCGGCCTGCTCTGCGGTGTCGCCTATCGCCACGGCCGCTGGTCGGACACGGTCATGGTGCAGCGATCGCTCGGCGCGGGCGTCACCGCTCCGCCGACGCTACCGGCACCGGGCCGTTAAACCTTACGAGGGAAAGTCAGCCGGTTTGACCTGGATCCGGTCGGCATGCAGCGACCAGTGATGCAACGCCTGGTCCTTGCAAAACCTCGCCTTCGCCCGCTCCCTGGCTTCGTCCTCGTCGGTGGCGTCGATTTCGAGCGTGCCCTGGCAAACCTCGATCTGCCGGCCGTACTGGCCGAGTACGTCCTTCATGAACCTGACGACATAAGTTGACATGGGACCTCCTGCCTGCGCCAGCCTGCCCCGGCGGCACTCTAATCCCATTTAGCCTGAACCGGGAAAGGAGATTTTGACGCGGATCAAGATCGGTGACGGTTCCCGCCGCCAACGCTGGCGTCGATACAATCCGTCACCGATCACGTCTTGATATCGAGGAGGGTCTGTTCTGTCTCGGCGTAGGCTTGAATGACCTTCGCATTGGCAATGAAACTGTACTTTGCGGTCGCCAGCTCAGCGAATTCGCTGGCGAGATCGACATTAGGCGCGGCGACCAGGCCGTCCTGGTTTGCGAAGGGCGCGCCAGGGTCGGATTGCGCGACATAGCTCGGCGAAACCGCTGACACGGTCGCAACCGTACCGCCCGGCGTCGAGCTGCTCGATTGGGAGACCTGATCGACTCGCAGCGGCACATAGGCTGCGGGAAACGTCGGAGCAATGCCCGAACTGCCCGCGCCGGCCGATGTGCTCGATCCGCCTGAAGCAGGTAGCGGCCCGGTCGTGCTGATGTTGGCGATATTGCTCGCGGCCACGTTCACACGCAGGCTCGCGGCGGAAAGTCCTGATGTCGCAATCGAAAATATGCTCATGGACTTTCAACTACAGGACAAGTGATACGCGTTCATTCACGCCATCAGTAAAATCCGCCGCTTTCTATTTTCATCCGCGTAACCAACGATCGGAGCGCGATCGGACTTCGCGCGCCCTACCCCGGAATCACGCCAAACGCCTGCTTGAAGCGCTCGGCATAGCGCGGCCAGACTTCGGGGTTGATGATGCGCGGCGGGCGTTTGCCGTCGAGCGTCTCCAGCACCTGCTCGGCGGCGATACGGCCCATGTTCTGGCGCGCCTCGATCGTCACGCCTGCGGTGTGCGGGCTCGCCAGCACGTTGTCGAACTGGAGCAGCGGATGCTCGGGCGGCGGCGGCTCCTTCGACCAGACGTCGAGGCCGGCGCCGGCGATGCGCTTGTCGCGCAGCGCCTGGAGCAGCGCGTCCTCGTCGTGGATGAAGCCGCGTGCCGTGGTAATGAAGTACGCATGCGGCTGCATCAGCGCGAATTCGCGCGTGCTGATCATGTTGCGGCTTTTCTTGTCGAGCGGACAGGAGATCGAGACGAAATCGGCGCGGCGCAGCAGCTCATCGAGCTCGACCTTCTCCCCGCCCCGCTCGGCCATCACCTCGGCCGACAAATAGGGGTCATAGGCCAGCACCTTCATGCCGAGCAGGCCCTTGCACAGCGCGGCAATGCGGCGGCCGACATTGCCGAGGCCGATGATGCCGACGGTCTTGTGCTCGACCTCGTTGCCGACGAGCTCGTTGCGGTTGACGTTGGCCTCCCTGCGGAGCTTGCGGTCGGACTGGATGATGCGCTTGGACAGCGTCAGCATCATCGCCAGCGCATGCTCGGCGACGGAATGCGCGTTGCCACCGGACTGATTGACGACCAGCACGCCCGCATCGGTGCAGGCCTCGACGTCGACGGGGTCAAAGCCCGCGCCATTGCTGGAGACCAGCAACAGGTTCGGCGTGCGCTTCAGGAAGGCGGCATCGACATGGAAATGCGGCGCGAGCTCGTCGCGGGCGGCGCCGATCTGGTAAACATGCGCCGCGTTCAGGATCGGGGCGTAGAAATCTTCGGGGCTTTCGTTCTCGATGCGATCGAGCCGGACGTCGGACCGCGCCTTCAGGATGTCGATATAGATCGGATTGGCCAGGTATTTGACGTAGAAGACGCGCTTGCTATTGACGGACATCAGGACCCTTCCGGCTCTCTCAAGGAGACCCGCAAGGCCAGCGCACCCCGCGCTCCGTCCATGCGTCCCTCCCGTTTTTGCATTATCGCCGCTTATGACATGGCGGGGCCGGCCACGGCAGGCCGTCTGGCGCAGATCACGGTGCTGGCCCGGACATGTTGACAATCCCGCTGCCTGCGTCAAGTTCGGCAGACCGCCGCGACGGCCAGAACCAAGAAGCATGCGCGGCTCAAGGGAGAACGTAATGGCGCTTGCGGAACAGCAGACCTCGCCCCAGGCGGCACAAGGCGCCAGCGACAGGAGCTGGCACGGCATCGTCCTGCAGACCCTGAAGCGGAACGAGATCAGCCTGATCCCTTACGTGCCCGACCGCGTGCTGACGCCGCTGATCAAGAATCTGCACGCAGACCCCTTCTTCACCACCTTTGCCACCGCCCGCGAGGAGGAGGCCGTCGGTATCGTCTCCGGCGCCTGGATGGGCGGGCGTCGCGGCGCGGTACTGATGCAGACCTCCGGCTTCGCCACGCTCGCCAACGTGCTGGCCTCGCTCGCGGTGCCCTACCAGATCCCGCTGATCATGTTCGTCTCCGAGCGCGGCACGCTTGGCGAGTTCAATTACGGGCAATCGCTGGTCTGCAGGACCATGCGCCCGGTGCTGGATTCACTCGCGCTGGAGCACCACACCATCACCCGGCTCGACGAACTCGAATTCATCGCCGACCGCTCGATCAAGCAGGCCGTCACCACGCAGGCGCCGGTGGCGCTGATCCTCAACCCGCTGCTCACCGGCGGCAAGGTTTTCGACAAGTGAGGTCGGCCAGAATGAGCACAGATTTGGACAACCGCAACACCAAGGTCATGAACCGCTTCGATGTCACCTCGCGCCTGATCGCCAAGCTCAAGCATGAGGAAGCGGTGGTCGGCGGCATCGGCAACACCAATTTCGATCTCTGGGCCGCCGGCCACCGCCCGCAGAATTTCTACATGCTCGGCAGCATGGGGCTGGCTTTCCCGATTGCATTGGGCGTCGCGCTGGCCCAGCCCGATCGCCGCGTCTTCGCGCTTGAAGGCGACGGCTCGCTGCTGATGCAACTCGGCGCGCTCGCGACGATTGCGGCGTTGAAGCCGAAGAACCTCATCATGATCGTGATGGACAACGGCATCTACCAGATCACCGGTGCGCAGCCGACACCGGCCGCTGGCGTCGCCGACATCGTCGCCATAGCCACAGGCTCGGGACTTGCCAACAGCGCCTGGGCCGCGGACGAGGAGGATTTCGAGCGGCTGGTCGACGAGGCCCTGTCTGCCTCCGAGCCGAGCCTGATCGCGGTCCGCATCGACGACAAGCCGGGCGTCGGTACCACCCGCAGGGATCCCGTCCAGATCCGGGAACGCTTCATGCACGGCCTCGGCGTGCGCGAGCCACTTTAACGTTTCGTCATTAACTACACGGCGATCTGATCCCTGCGCCGTAACAGGCCGCTGCAAATCCGTGCTATCGGCACCGGATGCCTATTTTTATTCGCTTTTTTGCCTGGCTGCTCGCGGCCGCCGTCACTTTCGCAACCCTCGGCCCACCCGGCCTGCGGCCCCATTCCGATCTCGGCCAGGACGGCGAGCACGCCCTCGCCTTCATCCTGGTGGGACTGGCCTTCGGCCTCGCCTACCGGAATCGCCGCTGGGCTGTCGCCGCCTTCGCGGTGGTCCTGATCGGCGCGCTCGAGCTGATGCAGTTCTGGGCACCGGGACGGCATGCGCGGCTGGAAGATTTTTTGGTCGATGCCGGCACCGCCTGCATCGGCTTTGCGCTCGCCGCGATCGCCGATTGGATCACGGCGCGCTTCCGCGCCAGTACGGCCCTGACGAACTAGGGCCCCGCGGACTGACGCTCCGCAGGGCCCGGCTGTTCAAAGCCTTCACGCTCTGACCGATCAGTCGATGATCTTGACGACGCGGCGCGTGCGCGGTTCGACGATGACGCGGCGATCGTTTACGACCGCGTAGCGATACTCGGTGTAGTTCGGCACGGGGCGCAGCACCACGGTCGGGGGCAGCGGCTCGCCGACGACGACGCGCTCATGGATCACGATGGAATCGTCGCGCGGAATGCCGCCGAGCACGGCATTCGGAATTTCGAGGCCGGCGCCGACGGCCGCACCGACGGTGCCGCCGACCATCGCGCCGATCGGTCCGCCGATGTCGCCACCCGCGCGCGCGCCGTCCCTGGCGCCCTGTTCGGTCGTTGACTGGGCAAAGGCTGCACTCGTTGCCAGCAGCGACACAGCAGCCAGCGAAATCGCAAGACGGGTCTTCATGTCCACACTCTCCAGTGATTGTTCTGCGCCTTCAACCGCGGGGTCGGACCATTGTTCCGGTTCCCGCACGACGAAAGACAGGCCAAATCTGGAGAGTGTTACCGCGTAACACTTACGCTGCGGCGATCTCGTGTCCCGCCATCAGTTCCAGTGCCCGCACCATCGCGGAATGATCCCAGGCCTTGCCGCCATGCGCGGCGCAGGACGAGAACAATTGCTGCGCCACCGCCGTGCTCGGCAGCGACAGGCCGAGCGCGCGCGCACCTTCCAGCGCGAGGTTGAGATCCTTCTGGTGCAGCTCGATGCGGAAACCCGGCTCGAAATTTCGCTTCACCATACGCTCGCCATGCACTTCGAGAATCCGTGACGAGGCAAAGCCGCCCATCAGCGCCTTGCGTACCAGCGCAGGGTTTGCACCGGCTTTCGATGCGAACAGCAGCGCTTCGCTCACCGCCTCGATCGTCAGCGCGACGATGATCTGGTTGGCGACCTTCGTCGTCTGGCCATCGCCATTGGCGCCGACATGCGTGACGTTCTTGCCCATCTTGTCGAAGATCGGCTTCATGGTGCCAAAGGCCCGCTCCGGGCCGCCGACCATGATGGTGAGGGTCGCGGCCTTTGCCCCGACCTCGCCGCCCGACACCGGCGCGTCGAGATAGTCCGCCCCGAGCGCCTCGATCTTCTTCGCAAACTCCTTGGTCGCCAGCGGCGAGATCGAGCTCATGTCGACGACGATCTTGCCCTTGGAGATGCCGCTCGCGACACCGTCCTTGCTGAACAGCACGGCCTCCACATGCGGGGTGTCAGGCACCATGATGATGACCGCATCCGCCTCCTCCGCGACCTCCTTGGCTGACTTGCAAGCGATGCCGCCCGCGGAAATCAGCTCAGGCGCGACCGGCGCGACGTCGTGCAGGAGCACGCGATGGCCCGCGGCCAGAAGGTGGCCGGCCATCGGCCGTCCCATGGTGCCAAGTCCGATGAAGCCGATGTCGATCATGTCTACGTGTCCTCAGGTCTCAAATGTCTGCGCGGCGTGCCAGGACAGGCCTTCCAGCGTCGTGGTGCGCGGCTTGTATTCGCAGCCGATCCAGCCGCGATAGCCGATCGCGTGGAGGTGGCGGAACAGGAATGGGTAGTTGATCTCGCCGGTGCCGGGCTCATGGCGGCCCGGATTGTCGGCGAGCTGGATGTGGGCGATCTGCGGCAGATATTCCTGCATGGTCCGGGCGAGATCGCCCTCCATGATCTGCATGTGGTAGATGTCGTACTGGATGAACAGATTGTTCGACCGCACCTCGGAGATCAGCTGAACCGCCTGCTCGGTGCCGTTGAGGTAGAAGCCGGGAATGTCGAGCGTGTTGATCGGCTCGACCAGGAGCTTGATGTTCTCGCGCGCCAGCGTCGAGGCGGCAAAGCGAAGGTTGCCGACCAGCGTTTCGTTGAGCTCGCGCGGGTCGGCATCGGCAGGCGCGATGCCGACGAGGCAATTAAGCTGCTCGCAATCGAGCGCCTTGGCGTAGTCGATGGCGCGGAACACGCCGTCGCGGAATTCACTGACGCGATCGGGCAGGATCGCGATGCCGCGCTCACCCGCTGCCCAGTTGCCCGCCGGAAGGTTGTGCAGCACCTGCGTCAGCCCGTGAGCCTCGAGCTGCTCGCGCAGCAACGCCTTATCGAAATCGTACGGGAAGAGATATTCGACCCCGGAGAAGCCCGCCGCTTTCGCCGCGGCGAAGCGGTCGGGAAACGGCATCTCGTTGAAGAGCATGGTGAGGTTGGCGGCAAATTTCGGCATGATGCTGTTTCCCCTATTCCGCCGGCTGAAGCACGCCGGGCCGCTTGGTCCCGACCTCGTCGAGCGGCAGATCCAGCACCTCCTCGAACTCGACGATGTTGTCGATCTCCGTGCCCATCGCGATGTTGGTGACGCGTTCGAGAATGAACTCGACCACGACGGGCACACGGTGCTTCGCCATCAATTCACGCGCGGTCGCAAACGCCGCCTGCGTATCCTTGGGATCGGTGACGCGGATCGCCTTGCAGCCCAAGCCTTCGGCAACCGCGACATGGTCGACGCCGTAGCCACCGAGCTCCGGTGCGTTGACGTTCTCGAAGGAGAGCTGGACGTGGTAATCCATGTCGAAGCCGCGCTGGGCCTGGCGGATCAGGCCGAGATAGGAATTGTTCACGACGACGTGGATGTAGGGCAGATTGAACTGCGCGCCGACCGCGAGCTCCTCGATCAGGAACTGGAAGTCGTAATCGCCGGACAGCGCGACGATCTCGCGATCCGGGCATGCCGCACGCACTCCGAGCGCAGCAGGCAGCGTCCAGCCGAGCGGGCCGGCTTGCCCGGCATTGATCCAGTTGCGCGGCTTGTAGACGCCCAGGAACTGCGCGCCGGCGATCTGCGACAAGCCGATCACGGTGACATAGGTGGTGTCGCGGCCGAAGGCCTTGTTCATCTCCTCATAGACGCGCTGCGGCTTGATCGGGACGTTGTCGAAATGGCTCTTGCGCAGCATCGTCTTCTTGCGATCGCGGCAGGCCGCGGGCCACGCCTGGCGCTCGCGGAGCCTGCCTGACCGGCGCCACTCCCTGGCGACGGTGACGAAGAGCTCGAGCGCGGCCTTGGCGTCCGAGACGATACCGAGATCGGGATTGAACACGCGACCGATCTGGGTCGGCTCGATGTCGACATGCACGAAGGTGCGGCCCTTGGTGTAGGTCTCGACCGAGCCGGTGTGACGGTTGGCCCATCGGTTACCGATGCCGAGCACGAAGTCGGATTCCAGCATGGTCGCATTGCCATAGCGGTGGCTGGTCTGCAGGCCGACCATACCGGCCATCAGCACGTGGTCGTCGGGGATCGCGCCCCACCCCATCAGCGTCGGCACGACCGGCACGTTGGCGATCTCGGCGAATTCCACCAGCAGGTCCGAGGCGTCGGCGTTGATGACACCGCCGCCGGCGACGATCAGCGGCCGCTCGGCGGCGTTGAGCATCTCCAGCGCCTTCTCGACCTGCTTGCGCGTCGCGGTGGGCTTGTAGACCGACAGCGGCTCATAGGTCTCGTCGTCGAACTCGATCTCGGCGAGTTGCACGTCGAGCGGCATGTCGATCAGCACCGGACCCGGCCGGCCCGAGCGCATGACGTGAAAGGCCTGGCTGAACACACGCGGCACCAGCGCCGGCTCGCGCACGGTCACAGCCCATTTGGTCACGGGCTTTGCGATCGACTCGATATCGACGGCCTGGAAGTCTTCCTTGTAGAGCCGTGCGCGCGGCGCCTGCCCGGTGATGCAGAGGATCGGAATGGAATCGGCGATCGCCGAATAGAGCCCGGTGATCATGTCGGTGCCGGCCGGCCCCGACGTGCCGATGCAGACGCCGATATTGCCGGCCTTTGCCCGCGTATAGCCCTCGGCCATATGCGAGGCGCCCTCGACATGGCGCGCGAGAACGTGGCGGATCGACCCGCGCTTCTTCAGCGCCGAGTACAGCGGATTGATCGCGGCCCCGGGAACGCCGAAGGCAGTCGAGATGCCCTCTTTCTCCAGAATTCGCACGGCAGCATCGACGGCTCGCATCTTCGCCATATCGGACCTCGCTTGAGTTGCGTCAGCGAGCGTGATCATCAGGCGTGCAAGATGCGATCTCAACGAGATCGATTTTATTTTCCACGATGCGGCAACCGTGGAAAAACTGCGGCGGTCTCAAGCGGTTAGATCGACATAGGCGTGAAAGCCGCTCACTCGAACAGTGGCGCCAGCTCCATCTGCGGCACCAGCACGAGGCCCTTGTCTGTGATGCGAATTTCAGGAATGACCGATAGCGGAATCAAATTGAAGCCCATGTAGGGGATGGTGCAGCCGGCTTCGGCCCATTCCTTCTTCAGGACCTTGACCGCTTCGGCGACCTCGGTGACCCGCTTGTCGGAGAGCAGGCCTGCGATTGGCAGCGGGACCATCGCCCTCACCTTGCCGTCGGCGACGACGCAAACGCCGCCCTGCTCCGCCTTGATGGCCGATATCGCCACCTGCATGTCGCCCTCGTTGGTTCCGGCGACGATGATGTTATGGCTGTCGTGGCCGACACTGGAGGCGACCGCGCCGCGCTTCAGGCCGAAATCCTTCAGCAGGCCGTAGGCGACGTTGCCGGCCGACTTGCCGTGGCGCTCGACCACCGTGACGAAGCAGAGACCGTAGCGGGCGAACAGCGACGGCCAGTCTTTTGCCGGCTCGATCGCGACCTTCTCATGGATCAGGGTAATGCCCGGCAGCGCAGTCTTGATGGCGTTGACGGTGCAGGCCTTGGCCGGCAGCTCCGGCGTCAGCTTGACCTTCTCCGGAAGCTTCACGGTCGCATAGGCCGCCTTCGGATATTGATAGCGTTGCGACAGCGCCTGATCGAGCCGCGGCGTGATCTTGCCATGCTCGACCACCAGCTCGCCGCCATACCAGGTGCATTGCGGTCTGAGCTGATCGTCCATCAGGACGAGATCGGCGCGGCGGCCGCCGCCGAGCCCGCCGATATCGCCCTCCATGCCGAAGCGTGTGGCGCCATGCAGCGAGCCCATCGACCAGGCCTGTTCGGGCGACATGCCGGCCTTTACGGCTTCGCGCACCACCCAGTCGAGACCGAACAGCAGAAGATCGTCGGCATCACGGTCGTCGGTGCACACCGCCGTACGTTTGTGCGACGCCCCGAGTTCGGTGATGGTGCGGATCGCCTGCGGCAGCGAGTGCCAGGGCGTGGTCGGCGGACCGCCGCGCAGGAACACCCAGACGCCGGCGTCGAGCAGGTCGTCGGCGATGTCGCGGTCGATCGCCTCATGGGTGTCGGTGACGCCGGACGCCGCATAGGCCGCGACGAATTCTCGGCCGTAGACATGGCCTGACACCGGCCGTCCCCGCTTCAAGGCAGCGGCAAGGATGGCATGGCTGCGCTCGTCGCCCATCGTGACAGGCACGAAATCCATCTTCTCGCCGAGCGCGACCGCTTCGGGCCAGCGGTCGAACAGGCCGGCGATCTTGTCCGGCGTGAGGTCGCCGCCCGCGGTCTCCAGTTCCGCCGACGTGGCCGGCACCGTGCTCGGCACCGTCAAAAAGATCGAGAGCGGCGCCTCGCGCGCGTCCTCCAGCATCGCCTCGACACCGGCGACATCCATGACGTTGCCGATCTCGTGGCTGTCGCAGAAGATCGTGGTGGTGCCGTTGAGGAGCGCAGCCTCGGCATAGGCGCAGGCCGTCACCATGGAGGATTCGATGTGGATGTGCGGATCGACCAGCCCCGGCGCGATGATGCCGCCGGCGGCGTCGTAAAGCGGCACTCCGCCCCAGACCTTCTTCGCCGCCCCGGCCGGCTTCACCGCCGCGACGCGGCCACCGGTGATCCAGACCTCCCGATCGGGATGGATGCGCTCCGAATAGGTCGAAAGCACCCGGGCCCCTGTGACCACGAGATCCGGTGCGACGCGGGCGGAGGCGACATCGGCCAGACGCCGGGTCATCGAATGCAGCGGTGCGACGGCGAAGCGGGTAAGTCTGGTCATCGGGACCCTCGCGTGGCGTTACGGCCCAGCGATGGTTACGCCCTGCGCTATAGCGGGCAAGCGCAAATATAACGGCAGGCCCTGCTTACGCCTTGGGCGCCGAACCGCCTGTCGCCCCCGCCCTTGCAGGCCTGCGCGGGTTCCGCCTTCGCGGCGGCGCGGCGGCGGCGGGCTTCACCCGAATCCGCATCGAGCGGCCCTTTGATTCATCGATCTCGAACGAGTTCGTCTTGCGCACGAGGTCGCTCAGCTTGCGGAACCCGAACGTTCTCGGATCGAAATCCGAGGCCAGATTGGCGAGCTGCCGGCCGACTTCGCCGAGCGCGACCCAGCCGTCCTCGCTCTCCATCTGGGTGATGACCTTCTTGATGATGGGCGTGGCGGCATCGGGCGGCTGAAGCGACGTCGATCTTGAGGCGGCATCCTGGGTGGTCGCCGGGACGGAGACCAGGTTCTCGGTGTAGACGAACCTTCGGCAGGCCTGCCTGAAGCTTTCCGGCGTCTTCTGCTCGCCGAACCCGAAGACATCGACGCCCTGCTCACGGATGCGGGCGGCCAGACGGGTAAAGTCGCTGTCGGACGAGACCAGGCAGAAGCCGTCGAACCGGCCGCTGTGAAGCAGGTCCATGGCGTCGATGACCAAGGTTATGTCGGAGGCATTCTTTCCCGTCGTATAGGCGAATTGCTGCTGCGGGATGATGGCGTGTTTGGACAGGATGTCGGCCCAGCCCCTGGACCGCGCATTGGAGAAGTCGCCGTAGATGCGGCGGACGCTGGCCTCGCCGATCTTGGCAATCTCCTCGAACAGCCCATCCGCGATCTTCGCAGAGGCGTTGTCGGCATCGATCAGAACGGCGAGACGGGGCGAGCGAAGTTCCGACGGCATGGCGTTTCCTCAACGAGCTGGACGCAGCATTAGAGGACGCGCGCGCCGGGACGGCTAGTCCTCGTTCGCCTTGAAGCGCCCCATCCCCTTCAGCACGAACGGGGCCAGCAGCGCAACCAGCGCGATGCCGAGCAGCGTCGCCGAGATCGGGCTCTGGAGCAGCGTCATGGGATCGCCGAGACTGATTGCGAGCGCGCGGCGCAGCTGGCTCTCGGCGATCGGACCGAGGATCAGGCCGACGACGACGGGCGCGATCGGAAAATCGAACCGGCGCATCAGGAAACCGAGCACGCCGAATCCGGCCAGCATCGACAATTCGACCACCGAGGGCTTTGCGGCGATGGTGCCCATGGTCGCGAACACGAGGATGCCGGCATAGAGCCAGGGCTGCGGGATCGCGAGCAGCCGCACCCACAGGCCGACCAGCGGCAGATTGAGCACCAGCAACATGCAATTGGCGATGAAGAGACTGGCGATCAGGCCCCACACGAGGTCAGGCCGCTCGGCAAACAGCAGCGGCCCCGGATTAAGGCCGTACTGCTGGAACCCCGCCAGCATCATCGCGGCCGTCGCCGAGGTCGGCAATCCCAGCGTCAGCAGCGGCACCAGCGTGCCGGCGGCGGAGGCGTTGTTGGCGGCCTCCGGTCCCGCGACGCCTTCGATCGCGCCCTTGCCGAATTCTTCCGGATGTTTTGTGAGCCGCTTCTCGGTGGAATAGGAGAGAAAGGTCGGGATCTCCGCACCGCCTGCGGGCAGCGCGCCGATCGGGAAGCCGAACATGGTGCCGCGCAGCCACGGCTTCCACGAGCGCTTCCAGTCTTCCTTGGTCATCCACAGCGAGCCGCGCACCGGCTCGAGCTTTTCCTCGGTGTGGTGACGGCGCGACGCGACGTAGAGCGCCTCGCCCACCGCGAACAGGCCGACCGCAAGCGTGGTCACCTCGACGCCGTCGAGCAATTCAGGAACACCGAACGCAAGCCGCGCCTGCCCCGTCAGCTTGTCGATGCCGACGAGGCCCAGCGTCAGGCCTATGAACAGGCTGGTCAGGCCGCGGATCGGAGAATCGCCGAAGGTCGCCGACACAGTGACGAAGGCGACGCACATCAGCGCGAAATAATCCTCGGGGCCGAAGCGCACCGCGAAATCGACCAGCCACGGCGCGAGAAACGCCAAGCCAATCGTGGCGATGGTGCCGGCAACGAAAGAGCCAATCGCGGATGTCGCAAGCGCCGGCCCGCCACGGCCGGCCTTGGCCATCTTGTTGCCCTCGAGCGCGGTCGCCATCGACGCGCTCTCGCCGGGCGTGTTGATCAGGATCGCGGTGGTCGATCCGCCATACATGCCGCCGTAGTAGATGCCGGCGAACATGATCAGCGAGCCGCCGGGGTCGAGCTTGTAGGTCACCGGCAGCAGCAGCGCGACCGTCAGGGCCGGGCCGATGCCGGGCAGCACGCCGACGGCCGTGCCGAGGAACACGCCGATCAGTGCATAGAGGAGGTTCATCGGCTGGACGGCGACCGCCATGCCGTGGGCCAGCGCCGCAAAGGTGTCCATCACAGCAGTCGCTCCAGCGGGCCGGTCGGAAGGCTCAGCGTCAACAGCCGGTCGAACGCGAGATAGATGAGGGTCGACATCACGAGGGCGATGATGCTGTCGACGACGATGGCACGGCGCCCAAACGCCGCCGACGTCGTCACGAACAGCGCCGACGTCGCCAGGATGAAGCCGCCGCCGAAGCCGATGATGGCAATGAGGAGCGCAAGGCCTACCAGGATCAGAGCGACAGGCACGGGATCGGCGCTCTCGCGCGCCGGCAGATTGCCGCGCAGCGCGTCGATGAAATTGCCGATCGCGAGCAGCGCAAGGCCGGTGGCGACCACGACCGGCATCGCCTCCGGTCCCATCCCGTACATCGCAGTGGATTGCAGCCCGCGCGCGTCCCAGACCAGCACCGCGGCGAGACCTGCGAGCAATACAGCGATGACGATGCCGGCGCGATCGACGCGCCGCGGCAGGACGGGATCGCCTGAGGTCATGACTTGACCAGGCCGACCGATTTCAGCACGTCGGTGACGCGCACGGTTTCCTTCTTCAGGAAGTCGGCGAAGGCGTCGCCGCCGAGATAGGCATCCTCCCAGCCCTTCTGCTTGAGGATCTCCTTCCAGGCGTCCGACTTCACCATCTTCTCGACCGCATCGCTCAGCGTCTTGCGCTGCTCCGGCGTGATGCCGGGAGGCGCGACCACCGAACGCCAATTGGCGATCACGAGGTCGATGCCTTGCTCCTTAAAGGTCGGGATGTCGTTGCCGGCGATGCGCTTCTCCGAGGTCACGCCGATCGCGCGCAGCTTGCCGGACTTGATCTGCCCCTCATATTCGCTCAGCCCCGAAATGCCCGCGGTGACCTTGCCGCCGAGGATCGCCGCCAGCGATTCGCCACCGCCGGAGAACGGGATGTAGTTGATCTTCTTCGCGTCGGCGCCGACGGCGCCCGCGAACAGCGCCGCCATGACATGATCGACGCCGCCGGCCGAGCCGCCGGCGAAGGTCACCTTGGCGATGTCGGCTTTCACTGCGGCGGCGAGATCCTGCGCGGTCTTGATCGGCGAATTCGCCGGCACCACGATCACCTGGATTTCCTCGGTGAGGCGCGCGATCGGCGTCACCTGCTCGAGCGTGACAGGTGACTTGTTCATGGCGAGCGCACCCACCATGACGAAGCCGTTGACCATCAACTGGTTGCCGTCGCCCTTGGCGCCATTGACGAACTGCGCAATGCCGACGCTGCCGCCGGCGCCGGGAACGTTGACGACCTGCACGCTGCGCGCGACGCCCGAAGCGACCAGCGCCTGCTGCATCGAGCGCGCGGTCTGGTCCCAGCCACCGCCCGGAGCCGCCGGCGCCATCAGCTTGAGCTCGAGCTGCTGGGCCAAGGCGGGCGTAGCTGCCGCGAGGGTCAGCGCGACGGCTGCGCCGACAAGGCGCGCGGGAAATTTGAACATGGGGGCATTCTCCAGGGCTCGTGCGGACGTCGTTGATCGGTTGCCGCATTGTGTCGTTTGGTCGCATATCAGCCAAAACGGCCGATGCTGTCCAGCGACAGGCCCGGTTCCTTGTTAGCCAGACTTCGGCATCACCCCGCCGAGCGCGACGGTCAATTCGCCGGCGACTTCGCGCACGATTTGGCCGATTTCCGGCAATCTGTCGTCGGTCAGGCGGCTGGTCATGCCCGAGACGGAAATCGCCGCGAGCGGCTCGGCGCAGTCGTTGTAGACCACTGCGGCAATACAGCGCAGGCCCATACAGGCTTCTTCATCGTCGAGCGCAAAACCCTGCTTGCGGATCTTCTCGAGCTCCTTGAACAGGTCGCCCGGCCGCACGATCGACTTCTCGGTCAGGCGGGGCATACCGTGATGGCGGATGACCGCGCCGACGTCCTCGTCTGAATAAGTTGCGAGCACTGCCTTGCCGACGCCTGACGTCACCATGGCGACGCGGCCGCCGACCTGGGTCAGCGAGCGCATGATCTCGCGGCTCTCCATCCGGGTCAGCACGATGATGAACTCGTCGTCGACGACGGCGAGGTTGGCGGTCTCGCGGGTGAGATCGCGCAGCTTGCGGAGGTATGGAATCGCCTGCGTGGAGAAATTACGCCGCCGGGCAAAGCTCGCGCCGACCGTGAAGCTGCGCACGCCGACATGCCATTTGGACTCGGCGCGGTCGAACTGCACGAAGCGGCGGTTTTCCAGCGTTGCCAGCAGGCGGTGCACGGTGGAGGCCGACAGGCCGGTGCGCACGGCGAGATCGCTGAGGCGATAGCCTTCGTCGTCTTCGGCCAGCGTTTCGAGGATCGACAGCGCGCGGTCGACGGACTGCACGCCGCCATCGCGCGCGTCGTGGTCGGCCTCCGATGGCGATCGAGGCTCGAGCGATTTGCGCCGGATCACGTTCTTGCTCATCGCGACCTGCCGCTTGTGCATCCGTCATTCCGGGATGGTGCGCCGGGACTGCGCGCAGCGCGGGCCTGGCGTACCAGACCCGGAATCTCGAGATCCCGGGTTCGATGCTTCGCATCGCCCCGGGATGACAGGAGATGTTACGCTCAGAGCAGCCCTGCCCCGCGCGCCCACTTGTACTTGGCGCCGAGCACCTCGACCGGAAGCTCGGTGGAGTAGGCGTAGGCCGGGATGCCGTTCTGGTAGAGATATTCGGCGGCTTCCTCGACCTCGACGTCGCCGGCGAGCGAGGCGACGATCGGCTTCACGAAGCCCTTGGCCTCCATCTCCTTCTTCACCTCGACCATGTTGCGGGCGAACACCATCGGCGGCGTGACGATGGTGTGCCAGTAGCCGAGGATCAGCGAATGGATCCGCTCGTCCGACAGACCGAGCTTCACCGTGTTGACGTAGGTGATCGGCGGCTCGCCGCCGGTGATATCCACAGGATTTCCGGCCGCACCGAACGGCGGGATGAACTTGCGGAAGGCCGCATCCAGATCCGGCGGCATCGACATCAGCGACAGGCCGTTGTCGACGCAGGAGTCCGACAGCAGCACGCCAGAGCCGCCCGCACCGGTGATGATCAGCACGTTCTCGCCCTTCGGCGTCGGCAGTACCGGCACGCCACGGGCGAATTCGAGCAGCTGCCGCAGCGAGCGGGCCCGGATCACGCCCGACTGCGCAAGGACGTCCTCGTAGATCTTGTCGTTACCGGCGAGCGCGCCGGTATGCGACGAGGCCGCCTTGGCGCCGGCCGAGGTGCGGCCGGCCTTGAGCACGACGACCGGCTTCTTCTTGGAGACGCGCTTGGCGGCTTCCGCGAAGGCGCGGCCGTCCTTGAGGTCTTCGCAGTGCTGCGCGATCAGGTTCGTGTTCGGATCCTGCTCGAAGAAGGCGAGCAGATCGTCCTCGTCGATGTCGGACTTGTTGCCGAGACCGACGATCGCCGAGACGCCCATCTTGGCCGAGCGCGAGAAGCCGATGATGGCCATGCCGATGCCGCCCGACTGCGACGAGAGCGCCGCGTGGCCCTTGACGTCGTAAGCCGTGCAGAAGGTCGCGCAGAGATTGGCGGGCGTATAATAGAAGCCGTAGATGTTCGGCCCCATCAGGCGGATGTCGTACTTCTTGCCGACCTCGACGATCTCGGCCTGGAGCTCCGGCGCGCCGGCTTCAGCGAAGCCCGACGGAATCAGCACCGCACCCGGGATTTTCTTCTCGCCGCATTCGGTGAGCGCCGCCGCCACGAACTTCGCGGGGATCGCGAACACGGCCGTGTCGATCACACCCGGCACGTCCTTCACGCTCTTGTAGGCCTTGTAGCCGAGGATCTCGGCGGCCTTGGGGTGGATCGGATAGATGTCGCCCTTGTAGCCGCCGTTGATGAGGTTCTTCATCACGGAGTTGCCGATCTTGCCGTCCTCGGCGGAGGCGCCGACCACGGCGACCGCCTTCGGCTGCATGATGCGGCTCATGGCCGCGACGATCTCTTCGGTCGGGCGCGGCTTCGGCTTCGGCACATAGGCGAAATCGACGACGATGCGCACGTCGGCGGCGATCGCGTCCTTGGCCGTCGCGAACACCGGGTTGAGATCGAGCTCGACGATCTCAGGGAAATCGGTGACGAGCTGCGAGACCTTGACGATGACGTCGGCGAGCGCCGTACGGTTCACCGCCTCGCCGCCGCGAACGCCCTTCAAAATCTCATGCGCCTGGATGCCGTCGAGCATCGAGAGCGCGTCTTCCTTGGTCGCGGGTGCGAGGCGGAAGGTGATGTCCTTCAGGACTTCGACCAGCACGCCGCCGAGGCCGAAAGCGACCAGCTTGCCGAACGAGCCGTCGGTGATCGAGCCGACGATGACTTCGGTGCCGCCGGCCAGCATCTGCTGCACCTGGACACCCTCGATCTTGGCATCGGACTTGTACTTCTTGGCGTTGGAGAGAATGGTCTCGTAGGCCTTCTCGGCATCCTCGGCCGTCTTGAGGCCGACGATGACGCCGCCGGCTTCGGTCTTGTGGAGAATGTCCGGCGAGACGATCTTCATCACCACCGGGAAGCCCATCGAGGAGGCCATTTTGCCGGCCTCGCCCGCCGACCTGGCCACGCCCTCCTTCGGCACCGGAATGCCGTAGGCGTCACAGACCAGCTTGCCTTCCGGCGCGGTCAGGCTGGTGCGGTTGTCCGCCTTGACCTGGTCGAGCACTTTGCGGACGGCATCTTTGGAATTGGACATATGGCTTCTCCCTTGACCTCAGTTCGTTCTTTTCAAAGCGCGCGCGTGTAGCGGCTGCCGGTGATGCTTGCCATTCGCCGCGCTCTGTTCCATGTCGCGGAACGGAGTGGCACAAAGCCCACATTACTCCGCCGCTTTGGATCAAAAATGGCTGGCGATGGCATTTGGTATGCCAGAAGCCAACTTGTCAAGCTGCCGCGTGACTTAGAACGCCGCAAAAAATAGCCAGCTTGACATTCTGGCATGTGGTATGCCAAAAACTTTCCCGTTAATAATCCTGTAAAAGACGACTCCCACTGGAGGAGATTCGTCGTGTCACTGCGGAAACCAACCAAGGCGTTGCCGAACATGACCGAGGCAGATATCGCAATCGTTCGTATTGCCCCGGAGAGCAGCTTCAAGAACAAGGCGTATGACGCCTTGAAGGAAGCCATCCTCAAGATGGACATCTACTCGACGCCCGAGCCGGTGATGCTCGACGAGCGCGCGCTGTCCGAACGCCTGGGTGTCAGCCGCACCCCGATCCGCGAAGCCATCGCGATGCTCGAGCAGGACGGCTTCGTGAAGACGGTTCCGCGCCGCGGCATCATGGTGGTGCGCAGGACCAAGAGCGAGATCGTCGACATGATCCGCGCCTGGGCGGCGCTGGAGAGCATGGCGGCCCGCCTGATCACCACGACCGCACGCAAGAAAGACATCACGGCGCTGCGCGACTACTTCAAGGATTTCGGCAAGGACCGCCTGCCCGAGGATCACGTCGAGGAATATTCGCGCGCCAACATCGCCTTCCACCAGGCGCTGATCTCGCTGTCGGAATCGCCGGTGCTGGTCGATCTCACCAACGACCTCTTGCTGCACGTGCGCGGTTACCGCCAACTCACCATCGGACGCAAGGATCGCACCGCGACTTCGCTGCCCGAGCATCTTGCCATGATCGAAGCACTTGAAGCGCGCGACACCGAGCTCGCCGAGAAGCGCGCCCGCGACCACACCCTTGGCCTTGCCGCTTACGTCGAAGCGCACGGTCAGGAACTGTTCACCTAGCAACGTTCACCAGAAGGGCGAGCCATTCGCCCGCGAAGCCTAAAACGGCATATGAGACCAGGGAGACAAGGCCCATGCTGAATACCGCGACCAAGTCCGAAGCACCGGGCACCGAGCAGGAACTGACGGATGGTTTTCATCTCGTCATCGACGCGCTCAAGCTGAACGGCATCAACACCATCTATAATGTGCCGGGCATCCCGATCACGGATTTGGGCCGCATGGCGCAGGCCGAAGGCATTCGCGTGATCTCCTTCCGCCACGAGCAGAATGCCGGCTACGCCGCAGGCATTGCCGGCTACCTCACCAAGAAGCCCGGCGTCTGCCTCACGGTGTCGGCGCCCGGCTTCCTCAACGGTCTCACGGCGCTCGCGCACGCCACCACCAACTGCTACCCGATGATCCTGATCTCGGGCTCCTCCGAGCGCGAGATCGTCGACCTCCAGCAGGGCGACTACGAAGAGATGGACCAGCTCGCGATTGCCAAGCCGCTGTGCAAGGCGGCCTATCGCGTGCTGCACGCCCAGGACATCGGCATCGGTCTCGCCCGCGCCATCCGCGCCGCGGTCTCGGGCCGTCCGGGCGGCGTCTATCTCGACCTGCCGGCAAAGCTGTTCGGCCAGGTGATGAACGCCGATGCCGGCCAGAAGTCGCTGGTCAAGGTGATCGACGCCGCGCCCGCGCAGATCCCCTCGCCCGCTTCGATCAAGCGCGCGCTCGACGTGCTCAAGGCGGCGAAGCGTCCGCTGATCATCCTCGGCAAGGGCGCGGCCTACGCGCAGGCCGATGAGGAGATCAAGTCGTTCGTCGAGAAGAGCGGCGTGCCGTTCCTGCCGATGAGCATGGCCAAGGGCCTCCTCCCCGACACGCATCCGCAATGCGCCGGCGCCGCGCGCTCCACGGTGCTGAAAGAATCCGACGTCGTGCTGCTGATCGGCGCCCGGCTGAACTGGCTGCTCTCGCACGGCAAGGGCAAGAGCTGGGGCGAAACGCCCAAGAAGTTCATCCAGGTCGACATCGAGCCCAGGGAAATGGACTCCAACGTCGAGATCGTCGCGCCCGTCGTCGGCGACATCGGCTCGGTCGTCTCGGCGTTCAACCAGGCCATGGCTTCGGGCTGGACCGCCCCGCCCGCCGAATGGACCAAGGCGATCTCGTCCAAGCGCGAAGAGAACGTCGCCAAGATGGCGCCGAAGCTCATGAACAACAAATCGCCGATGGACTATCACGGCGCGCTCGGCGTGCTGAAGAACGTGATCAAGGACCATCCCGAGGCGATCCTCGTCAACGAGGGCGCCAACACGCTCGACCTCGCCCGCGGCGTCATCGACATGTACAGGCCGCGCAAGCGCCTCGACGTCGGCACCTGGGGCGTGATGGGCATCGGCATGGGCCAGGCGATCGCGGCCGCACTCGAGACCGGTCACCCCGTGCTGGCGGTGGAAGGCGACTCGGCCTTCGGCTTCTCCGGCATGGAGGTCGAGACCATCTGCCGCTACAACCTTCCGATCTGCGTCGTTATCTTCAACAATGACGGCATCTATCGCGGCACCGACGTCAACAGCGTCAACGCCGATCCCGCGACGACCGTGTTCGTCAAGGGTGCGCGCTACGACAAGATGATGGAAGCCTTCGGCGGCGTCGGCGTGAATGCCACCTCGCCCGACGAGCTCAAGCGCGCCGTCAACGAGGCGATGGCCTCGGGCAAGCCGACGCTCATCAACGCGGTGATCGATCCGGCCGCGGGCTCGGAGAGCGGCCGCATCGGCAACCTCAATCCGCAGAGCGTTCTGCAGAAGAAGAAGTAAGCACCCGCCGGGTCACTCCCCGCACAGGCGGGGAGTCCTGTAATCGCCGGACCATATTGGTGGCGAGCACTGACCCCAACTGAAACGACGGCGAATACTGGATGCCCGCCTTCGCGGGCATGACGAAACAAAAGTGGTAACAGGAGCAATACGATGACCAAAGCGCTCAAGGGCGTTCGCATTCTCGACTTCACCCACGTCCAGTCCGGGCCGACCTGCACGCAGCTGCTGGCATGGTTCGGCGCGGACGTGATCAAGGTGGAACGTCCGGGCGTGGGTGACATCACCCGCGGCCAGCTGCAGGACATCCCGAACGTGGACAGCCTGTATTTCACCATGCTCAACCACAACAAGCGCTCGATCACGCTCGACACCAAGAACCCCAAGGGCAAGGAAGTCCTCACCGAGCTGATCAAGAAGTGCGACGTGCTGGTCGAAAACTTCGGCCCCGGCGTGCTCGACCGCATGGGCTTCCCCTGGGAGAAGATCCAGGCAATCAACCCGAAGATGATCGTGGCCTCGATCAAGGGCTTTGGCCCTGGCCCCTACGAAGACTGCAAGGTCTATGAGAACGTCGCGCAGTGCACCGGCGGCGCCGCCTCGACCACCGGCTTCCGCGACGGCCTGCCGCTCGTCACCGGCGCGCAGATCGGCGACAGCGGCACCGGCCTGCACCTGGCGCTCGGCATCGTCACGGCGCTCTATCAGCGCACGCATTCGGGCAAGGGCCAGAAGGTCACTGCGGCGATGCAGGACGGCGTGCTCAACCTCGCCCGCGTCAAGCTGCGCGACCAGCAGCGCCTCGCACATGGTCCGCTCAAGGAATACAGCCAGTTCGGCGAAGGCATTCCGTTCGGCGACGCCGTGCCGCGCGCCGGCAACGATTCCGGCGGTGGCCAGCCCGGCCGCATCCTGAAGTGCAAGGGCTGGGAGACCGATCCCAACGCCTACATCTACTTCATCACCCAGGCCCCGGTCTGGGAGAAGATCTGCGACGTGATCGGCGAGCCCACCTGGAAGACCGATCCGAACTACGCCAAGCCGGCCGTCCGCCTGCCGCGCCTGAATGAAATCTTCGCCCGCATCGAACAGTGGACGATGACGAAGACGAAATTCGAGGCGATGGAGATCCTCAACAAGGACGACATCCCCTGCGGCCCGATCCTGTCGATGAAGGAAATCGCCGAGGATCAGTCGCTGCGCGCCACCGGCACCGTGGTCGAGGTCGATCATCCCACCCGCGGCAAGTACATCTCGGTCGGCAACCCGATCAAGCTGTCGGATTCTCCGAGCGAGGTGGAGCGCTCCCCGCTGCTCGGCGAGCACACCGACGAGATCCTGCGCTCGGTGCTCGGCTTCAGCGACCACCAGGTCGCCGACATCCACAAGTCCGGCGCGCTCGATCCGCCGCAGAAGCAGGCCGCTGAGTAAGCGTGACACCGCATTGAGTGAGACGAAAGGGCCGCCCACTGAGGCGGCCCTTTTTGCATGAGAGTGCCATTGGGGTGCAGGCTTAAACTAAAAACTGAAAGAACAACCCCATGCACAGTAGCTAACCCCTTGGCCACGAAAGAATTTCGCATTTAACGAAATGCCTTTGACGCGTCGGGCAAAACAGGGGTATTATGCCATCATCCGAAAAGTGAATGTTTTGCGCGGCGACGAGCGCTTCGCAGCACGATCGAGGTGATTATCTCGAGACAAAAAGCCGCCGGTTTCGGCGGCGAGCTCCGGCATAGCCTTCGGCTTTTTCAGAGAATTCATTTCATCGAAGGGATTTGGCCATGCTTGCTGAATTCATCGCACGGCGTGCGGCAGCGCGAAACATCCATTACGGCTGGGTGATGGCTGCACTGGGATTTCTCTATTCGCTGTTTGCAAGCTCGGCGCTCGGCGTGCCCAGCGTCCTGATGCGGGAGATCGCTTCTGACATCGGCGTCAGCATGAGCGAGTTGTCTGCATCGCAAGGACTTCGCTTCGCGCTGTTCGGACTGGCGGCGCCGTTCGCCGGCGGCTTGATGCTCCGCTACGGTCCGCGGATCATGCTGTCGATCGCCGGAACGCTGGCGCTGGCCGGACTGCTGCTGACGATCGTCATGACGAACCGGTTCGAAATGTGGCTCGGCCTCGGGCTTATTCTCGGCATCGCGCCGGGGCTCACGGCCCTGCAACTTGCCGCGGTCATCTCGGTACGCTGGTTCACGACCCATCGGGGATTGGTGGTCGGCCTCCTGAACGGATCAATCGCAACCGGCACTTTGATCTTCATGCCGCTGGGCGCATGGATCGCCGAGAATTGGGGCTGGCGCGTCGCGCTTGTTCCGTCCGGATTCGGTCTTCTCGTCTCGCTCGTCCTCTTTCTGCTGCTCGGGAAGGACCGCCCCCAGGAATTGGGGCTGGCGCCACTCGGAGAGACGGCGATGCCGCCGGTGCCCGCAATTCCTGCGCAGAACTTTGCGGCAATCAGTTTCCGGGGCCTGCGCCTGGCATCAACCCGTCTGGTGTTCTGGGTGCTGGCGCTGACGTTCCTCATCTGCGGTGTATCCAGCTACGGGCTGACATCGACACACTTCGTGCCATTCTGCGGCGATCTCGGCTTTCCGGTCGTGACATCGGCAGGTTTGCTCGCCATGATCGGGGTGTTCGATCTGATCGGTACGATCGGATCGGGATGGCTGTCCGACCGCTACGACAACCGATGGCTGCTGGCGATCTATTACGGCTTTCGTGGACTTGCGTTGATCTGGCTCGTGGAGTCTAACGCGACGTTGGGAGCGATGAGCGCGTTCGCGATACTCTACGGCCTGGATTTCATCGCGACTGTTCCGCCTACGGTGAAGTTGACGGTCGGTACGTTTGGGCGGGAGATGGGGCTGGTGGTCTTCGGCTGGATTTTTGCCGCCCACCAGCTCGGCGTTGGCCTGATGGCATTTGCCGCGGGCGTCAGCAGAGATACGCTAGGGACTTATGTGCCGGCGTTTCTTCTCGCCGGGGTGCTCTGCCTTTTGGCCGCTGCAGCCTTTGCGCTGGTGAAGGGTCCGGCGGTTCCGGCTCCCGCATAACGGACCTCTCTCGCCCCGCCGCGGAAGCAGGCTGCCGAGTAAGCGGGACTATCAGAGAAGACGTAGGGCCGCCGATTTCGGCGGCCTTCCTTTGTCTGGCGTTGGCTAGAGCCTTTCCCGTTCCGACGGAATCGGAACGGGGCTCTAGATTCTTGTTTTGACGCGTTTTCTTGACGCGAACCGGCATCCACTTCGCTCGAAAACGCTCTAATCCGGAAAGCGCACAGTGGCTTTCCAGAGGGATCACGCTTCAGAGCGCTTCAAGTCCGAGCCGGCGGAACAACTTTCGATCGGCTTCGTCCTGCGGATTGCCCGCCGTCAACAGCGTATCGCCGACAAAGATCGAGTTTGCACCGGCAAAGAAGCACAGCGCCTGCATCTCGTCGGTCATCGCCGACCGCCCCGCCGAGAGTCGCACGAAAGAGGCCGGCATCATGATACGCGCCAGCGCGACAATGCGCACGAACTCGATCGGACCTATCGGCGTCGCCTTCGCCATCGGCGTTCCCGGAATCGGGATCAGCATGTTGATCGGCACGCTCTCCGGCGCTTCCGGGAGGTTGGCGAGTGTAACCAGCATGTCGACGCGGTCCTGTTCGCTCTCACCCATGCCGAGAATTCCGCCGCAGCACACTTTCATGCCGGCCTCGCGGACATGCTCCAGCGTATCGAGACGATCGGCGAACGTGCGGGTGGAGATAACGCTCGGATAGTAGCGCTCCGAGGTATCGATATTGTGATTGTAGTAATCAAGCCCGGCTGCACTCAGCCGGTCGGCCTGATCCCGATCGAGCATGCCGAGCGTCATGCAGGTCTCGAGCCCGAGCTCCTTCACGGCTCCGACGACCTCGACAATGGCATCCATGTCGCGCGGCTTCGGATTGCGCCAGGCCGCCCCCATGCAATAACGCGTCGCGCCGCTCTCTTTTGCCTTGCGTGCCTCGGCAACGATCTTCCCGACCTCCATCAACTTGGAGGCTGCAAGGGCGGTCGCATGATGCGACGACTGGCTGCAGTAACCGCAGTCTTCCGGACAACCACCCGTCTTGATGTTCAGCAGCCGGCTCAACTGCACGCGATTTGGGTCAAAATGCTCCCGATGTACGGATTGTGAACGGAAGAGCAGATCGTTGAAGGGAAGCTGGTAAGTCGCCCATGCATCTTCAACCGTCCATCTTTGAGACCTTTGCGGCCTTTCCTTTGCGGGGATTGTCTCCCCGTCGTTCACATCGAGCATTATACATCTCCTGACCTTGCGGCGGGACAATCGCATTATCGCAAAGCTGGCGCCAGTCCGCAGGGTCCTTGGAACATAAGCGGCGGCGTGCCGTTGTTGTCTCAGCCGGCGTGCTATCCCGACGTACGAGCAACGCAGCCGCCAAGGCGAGTAACTGAAACACATCGCAAAAGCATCTGCGCAACGCTGCAGAATTGGCCTTCTTCTCGCCCCGAAAGGTAGCAAGCCCACGCACAGCGTTTGCGGGTGGGAGGCGTCGGCCAGCACTTGTTCAGTCACAGCTTGTTGATCAAAACGAGGTCGAAATGTTGAGAGATCAATCCTCGGATCGAGCCAGGCGTGAAGCCAACAAGGCGTTCAAGCCTGTCAAAACGCAGAAGCCGATGAATGACTATGCGAAGGATCAGCACTCCTTCAACGAGAATCGCGAACGGCTGAAAGCGGAGCGATTGGCCCGCGAGGCCAAGCCGAAGGGCCACTCTGAATAGGACGCGTTCCCTGCCGGGTCACGATTTTGCACCCGCGCGATGAAGGCTGGCGCTGAGAGCGTCGCGTCGAAATCGACGCTGTGTTAGCCTCGTGAGCGTCGACACGATGCCCCGCTACCGAGCGCTCACCGTACGCCACCAACAAGCTGCTCTCGGAAGGACCGCACCACTCTCCCTCCAGCCAATGGACTGTGGGTACCGAAAGGCTGCCAAGCGCCACACGTGCCGCCTCCGCCGCGCTGAGATAGCAGATCGCACCCGACAATACGGGGTCGGACTGGAAGCGTGAACGACTTGCTCCCGGCGTCGGCGTCAAGGCAAAGTGCTGGAAACAGGGAGGTCAGCATGTCACTGCTTGGTCGGGCCGCCGTCGCGATGTGGTGGGGCGTCCGCCCCGAGCAGCGCGCGGAGTTCGGCGACTGGCATTCCCACGAACATTTTCCCGAGCGGATGAGCATTCCCGGCTTCCGGCGCGGATCGCGCTGGACCAGCACGACGGACGCTGAAGGCTTCTTCGTGCTGTACGAGCTGGAGCGGTACGAGGTGCTCACGTCGAAGGGATATCTCGACCGGCTCAACGCGCCGACGCCATGGTCGACCAAGATGATGCCGCACCATCTCGGCATGATCCGCAGCCAGTGCCGCGTCGCCGCCAGCTTTGGCGGCGGCGTCGCGACCGCGCTCGCCACCATCCGGCTTTCGCCGGAGGCCGGGCGCGAGGCAGAGTTGCAGACACATCTCTCGGAGATGCTCGGCACATTGGCGCAGATGCCTGGACTGACCGGCGCCCACCTCCTCCTGACCGACACGCCGCGGACCAGCTCGCCCACCACCAAGCAGCAGATCCGCGGCAAGGACGGGGCCGCCGATTGGATCATGCTGTTGTCGGGTTACGATGCCGACGCGATCGAGCAGGTGACCGCCGACCGACTTTCGCCGGCGGCGCTTGGCACTCTGGGCGCGCAGGACGATCCGACGATCGGCCGTTACCGGCTCGCCTTCACGATGACGCCGCAAGATGTGGCAACGATCTGACGGATCGGTCGTCCGGCCGGCCGCGAGGTAGATCTCGCGCCGGGCGAACTCGATTCGATTGAGCGCGCAAACGGCCAACCGTTGCACATGGGGGATATGTTTCAGGTTCTCGCGTGAAGCACGAAGGGGACAAGGCCCCCAGGTGTGAGTTCAGCTCCCCTCGCCTGCACCCTCATCGCTGCCCTCCTCGCCCGCGACATATTCGAGGATGTCTCCGGGCTGACAATCGAGCTCGCGGCAGATCGCGGCCAAGGTCGAGAAGCGCATCGCCCTCGCCTTGCCCGTCTTCAGGATCGACAGGTTCTGGATGGAAATGCCGATTGCGTCGGCGAGGTCACCGAGGCGGCGCTTCCGCTTCGCAAGCATGACATCGAGGTTCACGACGATCGGCACAAGCATTCACCTCAGATCGTCAGTTCGTTTTCGGACTGCAGCAGAATGGCATGCTCGATGACGAATTTCAGCGCCATCAGGAACACCCCGCCGGCGATCGTGCCGATGTCCACGTTGTACGACGGCAGGAAGAACTTGATATCGCCGATCTCATGCAAGGCATAAGCCACCGCATTGCTGGTGATCAGGTCAATGAACGGCCAGATCACCAGAATGATCCCCATCCACCACACTCCCTGAAGGGTCTCGGATACGAAGATCCGGCCGCGCGCGAATCGATGCACCATGCGGTGAAGGATGCCGATCAACACCGCGAAGAACGAGAGCTGAAGCGCAAATAAGGTCCAGAACAACAGCTGGCCGTGGCGCGACATCTCCAGCGGACTGGCGACAAGGGTTGCGCATTTCGCCTGCTCGGGACCAAGGCTCGCCGCGATCGAGGCAGAGGCCGTGGTGTTCGCGCGATAGGCGAGCCACACCACCACCGGCAGGGCCGCCCAGATCGCCCAGAACGCAAGATCGAGACGTCGAAACCAGCGCTGCCGGGCCTCGCGTACCGATGTCCCCACCGCAATCATGTCCAGGCACTCCGCAGATCCAAGGCCCCTTGCCATCCCCCCAATATGCATGTTCCGCACAATTGACTCAACCTTAAGCGCGATATATTGATCGTTTATCATGAAATATTTCATGACAATTTATCCAATATGGAGCCCCCATGCGTTCCACCCTCGTCCGGCACCTGCTCGCAGCGCTGTTGTCCATCTCCCCGCTTGGAAACGCCGAAGCCGCAACGGCCGGCGGTCCCGCCGGCGTCTGGCTGACACAGTCGGGCGACGCGAGGATCAAGGTGAGCCGTTGCGGCAATGCGCTATGCGGCCGGGTCGTCTGGCTGAAGGAGCCGATCGACAAGAAGACGGGCAAGGCGCAGCTCGACGACCATAACGCCGATCCCGCATTGCGCGGCCGGAAGATCGTCGGCATCTCCCTGTTCATCGACATGCAGGCGGCCGGCGCCAATCAATGGTCGGGCAGGATCTACAATGCCGACGACGGAAAGACCTATGCGAGCACCGTCACCTTGCTGCCTTCGGGCAATCTCAACGTCCGGGGCTGCATGGGAACGTTGTGCGCAGGTGAAGACTGGACGCGGTGAGCGGCAACCCGATCCAGAACAACATCAAAGACAACATCAAGGGCCGCCGGTTTCGGCGGCCCCCGTTTATCTGCAATGCCATGTCGGATCGGCGGCATCCCGGTCGTCCTTGAGACATGAATGGGCCGTAGACGCCAAGGTCGGGCCCATCAATGCAAGAGGATGAAGGAACATGCCCAGCACTGTACGTCTGCACCGCGTTCTCTCGACCAGTCCGGAGAAAGTCTATCGCGCCTTCCTCGAGGCGGATACGCTGGCGAAATGGCTTCCGCCGAACGGCTTTACCTGCACCGTCCATCACCTCGAGCCCAAGGTCGGGGGCACGTTCAAGATGTCGTTCCGGAATTTCACGACGGGCAACAGCCACGCCTTCGGCGGCGAATATCTCGAGCTCGTCGCGGGCGAACGTCTCCGCTACACCGACAAATTCGACGACCCCAATCTGCCCGGCGAAATCCAGGTGACCGTGACGCTGAAGAAGGTCTCGGTCGGCACCGAGGTTGACATCACCCAGGCCGGCATCCCTGACCTCATCCCGCCCGAGGCCTGCTATCTCGGCTGGCAGGAATCGCTGCGCAATCTGGCACGGCTCGTCGAGCCCGAGATCAACCAGTAGCGGCGACATCAGTATCGTAGGGTGGGCAAAGCGCAGCGTGCCCACCGATGCTCTCTCAACCTCGGAAAGATGGTGGGCACGGCGCTCCGCGCCTTTGCCCACCCTACGGCACTGATGACAGCTCTCTCCGTCGTCATTGCGAGCAGCCAAGCCATGGCGGCTATTGCTGGGCTACGCGCCCGCCTTCGGCGTAATCCCACCGCTTGCGGTCCATCGATCCGGATCGGGGCTGTGTCCGATCAGCGCGAGGCCGTAGGCGATCGACTCGAACTGGTCGCCCGACATCAGCCGCTCGTTGCCGAACCGGTCGGCAAACAGCTTTCGCACCGCCGGCACGAACGAGGTCCCGCCGGTCAAAAACACCTTTTCCACCTCGCGCGCGGTGATGCCGGCCTCGCCCAGCACCTTGTCGACGGTGGCGCCCAATCTGGCGATGTCGTCGGCGATCCAGGCGTCGAAATTCTTCCGCGTGATGGTCGAGCCGATATCGACCCCGCCGCCTTTGAAGCGGAATTCCACCTGATCCTGCGCCGACAGCGCCACCTTGGCGTCGGACACCGCGCGGTACAGCGAGAAGCCGAGGTCGAGATCGACGATGGTGATGAAGTCCTCGAGCAGACCAGGCTTCAGCGCGGTGCGCGCAAGCTCCCGGAGCTCGCGGAGATCGCCGTTGCTCTTCATCATCGCGAGCTGATGCCAGCGGGCGAGGTTGGTGTAGTGGCCGGTGGGGATCGGCAGCACCTTGTCGAACGAGCGGAAGCTCGACCCCTTGCCCAGCCGCGGCGAGACGACGTGGTCGACGATGCGGTAGTCGAACGTGTCGCCCGCGATGCCGATGCCGGCGTGTCCAAGCGGTTCGGCGCGCAAGGCACCGCCCACGCGCGAGAAACGCATCACGGAGAAATCGCTGGTGCCGCCGCCGAAATCCGCAACCAGGACGGTGGCGTCGCGCTCCAGCCGGCGGGCGAAGGAGAACGCGGCGCCCACGGGCTCGTAGACATAGCGCGCGTGGCCGGCGCCCAGGCGTTCGAACGCGGCCCGATAGCGCTGCATCGCCAGCGCCTCGTCGGGATTGCCACCGGCGAAGCGCACCGGGCGGCCGACCGTAATGGTTGACGTCTCGAAGCCGAACCTGTCCCCGCCGTGGCGCGCCAGCGTTCGCAGGAACGCCGTCAGAATATCCTCGAATTTGTAGCGCTGCCGGAACACCTGCGTGGTGTTGAAGCTGCTGCTCGCAGCGAAGGTCTTGAACGACTGGAGGAAGCGGTAGACGTGGCGGCCTTCAAGGAACTGCTCGATCGCCCACGGGCCGCCCTCGGCCTGGGCGCCGGCTCCCGGCCGGTCCTCCCAGAAGCACAGGGCCGACACGAAGACGCTGTGCCGGTGTCCGCCATGGTCGAAGCGGATGGCCTCGACCCGGCGGTCGTCCGCCGCGAGGGCGACGACCGTATTGCTGGTCCCAAAATCGATGCCGATCGAGACGGCGGCCGAGGCGCTCGACATGAACCACTCTGACGGTTGGTTGGAAGGGGGCAGACCACTAACGGCTTTGACCTGCCCTGCCAAGACCTGAATGCTGCAGCGCGGTCTAGCGCACCCCGAAAAGTCGCCAATCCCCGCTAGGTGGAACCACCATCCCGAAGCGATTTCCGGGCTCCTTGGCGGCAGATCCGCCCCTTTCGCAAGCCGCTTGGCAATTTTTAGCCCGGATCGGCCTCTTTAACGGATGATTATGCTGCAATGCGGGATGGTGCATGCTGCCATGCAATGGCATGCATAGACAGTGGCATCTGGTATACATAGATTGCCCTTCGAAATGAGACAGCAATACTGACTGTCTCGAGAAAGGGAATTCCGATGTCCAAAACCGCTTCCGTCGCGCTCGCCCCCTCCGCCTCGCTGCTCGCCCGCTTCCTGGCCGCGGTCGACCGCTTCCTGATGGCGAGCGCCGAGATTTCGAATCACAACGGCGACCTGCCCCGCTTCGGCCTCTAAGACGGAGATCCCCGCGCAGCCGACACGGCGCGCGGTTGGCAGATCCCGCAGACGCGACGTTTGATCAAATGGCCCCGCATGTCGGGGCCATTTTCTTTTGAGCCTCTCTTTGAATCCGCGCGCCGCTCGCCGACACAACTGCGACGATTGGTCCGCCGATGTGACCCGCCGATCCAATTGTTTGTCTACTGGCATCTCGCATACCATTCGTTCGCCAAGAACGATTGCACCGTTGAAAGTGCAAGACAGGGGACAGGAACGTTCGAGTGCGCGGCACGCTTGCCGCGACCTTGCCGCGCTCCTCGCAGGAGCCTTAGCCGAAAGGAGCGGATGCCGGGCAACGTCCCCGCTCATAGAGTTTCGTTTGGGACTGCCATGGGAGATCGACCGCACAAGGTGCCCCCAGGCAGGTGAATCGAGATGGGCTGACGCAAGCCGACAAAGAGCGGCTGCGTTCGAGGTTCGACAGGGAGAGAAGCAAGATGAAGCCATTCGTTCTGAATGTCGCCTTGGCGGCAATCGCGATGACGTGCGCCGGCAGCACCGCAAGCGTTGCTGCCTGGGAGCCGGTCCGTCCGGTCGAGTTCATCGTGCCCGCAGGCACCGGCGGCGGCGCCGATCAGATGGCGCGCACCATCCAGGGCATCGTCACCAAGCACAATCTGATGAAGCAGCCGCTGGTCGTCATCAACAAGGCCGGCGGCGCGGGCGGCGAAGGCTTCCTCGACGTAAAGACGTCGACGAACAACCCCCACAAGATCATCATCACGCTGTCGAACCTGTTCACGACGCCGCTGGCGACGGGGATTCCCTTCAACTGGAAGGACCTGACCCCGGTCGCAATGCTGGCGCTCGACGAGTTCGTGCTCTGGGTGAACGCCGAGAAGCCGTACAACAGCGTCAAGGACTACGTCGACGCCACCAAGAAGGCGCCGAGCGGCTCCTTCAAGATGGGCGGCACCGGCTCGAAGCAGGAAGACCAGATCATCACCGTCGGCATCGAGAAGGTGATCGACGCGAAGTTCACCTACATCCCCTACAAGGGCGGCGGCGAAGTCGCGGTGCAGCTCGTCGGCAATCACGTCGATTCAACCGTCAACAATCCGATCGAGGCGGTGGCGCAATGGCGCGGCGGTAAGCTCCGTCCGCTTTGCGTCTTCGACGCCCAGCCGATGGCCTATGACGAGCCGATCGCCGACGGCAAGGCCTGGAAGGACATTCCGACCTGCAAGTCGCAGGGCCTTGCGATGGAATATCTCATGCTGCGCGGCATCTTCATGTCGCCCAAGGCGACGAAGGACCAGATCGAATATTACGTCGAGCTGTTCAAGAAGGTCCGCGCCACGCCGGAATGGCAGGAGTTCATGAAGAGCGGCGCCTTCAACACGACGTTCCTCGCCGGAGCCGATTACGCCAAGTGGATCGAGGCGGAGGAGAAGCGCCACGAGGGCCTGATGAAGGAAGCCGGCTTCCTCGCATCGGGGAACTGAGCCGCGACATCGACGACGGCCGAGGACGCTCGCCGTCCTCCCGTTTGCCGCGACCGCACACGACTTGCGATTCCGCCTGGAGGTCCCATGACTGAACGATCCGGATCCGACTCTGGCCCGGCACACAAGACGCTGGAAATCGGCATGGCGCTGCTGATCGGCGTCTTCGGCCTGGTCGTGATCTTCGGCAGCATCAAGGCCGGCATCAACTGGGGCGCGGAGGGCCCGCGCGCCGGCTTCTTCCCCTTCTATGTCGGCACGGCCATCGTCGGCGCAAGCGCCATCAACCTCTGGAGCGCGCAGCGCGAGGACGATGGCCGGCTGTTCGCCGAATGGGGACAGCTTCGCCAGGTCATGAGCGTCGTGGTGCCGACCGCGATCTATGTCGGCTCGATGCCTTTCATCGGCCTCTACGTGGCGTCGATGGTGTTCATCGCATGGTTCATGCGCTGGCTCGGCGGCTATCGCTGGCTGACGGTCGCAGCCGTCGCGATCGGCATGCCGGTCGTGACCTATCTCGTTTTCGAACGCTGGTTCCTGGTCCCGCTTCCCAAGGGGCCGCTCGAGGAATGGCTCGGTCTGTAAGAGCCGCGCATTGATTCAATTGCTGTTGCAGGACGTCTTGATATGGAAGAGTTGGCCAATCTGTTTCACGGCTTCGCGGTCGCCCTGCAGCCCTACAACATCATGCTGATGATCATCGGCATCACGCTCGGGGTCATCATCGGCGTGCTGCCGGGTCTCGGCGGCGCCAACGGCGTGGCGATCCTGCTTCCGCTGACCTTCAGCATGCCGCCAACATCGGCGATCATCATGCTGTCCTGCATCTATTGGGGCGCATTGTTCGGCGGTGCCATCACCTCGATCCTGTTCAACATCCCCGGCGAGCCATGGTCGGTGGCGACCACCTTCGACGGTTATCCGATGGCGCAGCAGGGCAAGCCCGGCGAAGCGCTGACGGCCGCCTTCACTTCCTCCTTCATCGGCGCGCTGTTCGCCGTCATCATGATCACGCTGGTCGCGCCGCTGGTCGCGGGCTTTGCGCTGCGATTTGGTCCGGCGGAGAAGTTCGCGGTGTATTTCCTCGCCTTCTGCAGCTTCGTGGGCCTCAGCAAGGAGCCGCCGTTCAAGACCATCGCGGCGATGATGATGGGCTTTGCGCTCGCGGCGGTTGGCCTCGATTCGATCACGGGGCAATTGCGGCTGACCTTCGGCGTCACCGAGCTGCTCAACGGCTTCGACTTCCTGATTGCGGTGATCGGCCTGTTCGGGATCGGCGAGATCCTGCTGACCATGGAGGAAGGCTTGGCCTTCCGCGGCGGCAATGCCAGCATCAACCTCCGCGTCGTGATTCAGACCTGGCGGGAGCTGCCCAGATACTGGATGACCTCGCTGCGCTCCTGCCTGATCGGATGCTGGATGGGCGTCACGCCCGCCGGCGCGACGCCGGCCTCCTTCATGAGCTACGGCATCGCCAAGCGGCTGGCGCGACGCGGCAACAATTTCGGCAAGGGCGAGATCGAGGGCGTGATTGCGCCGGAGACGGCCGCGCACGCCGCCGGCACCTCGGCACTGCTGCCGATGCTCTCGCTCGGCGTGCCCGGCTCGCCGACCGCCGCCGTACTGCTCGGCGGACTATTGATCTGGGGCCTGCAGCCCGGCCCGATGCTGTTCGTCGAGCAGAAGGAATTCGTCTGGGGCCTGATCGCGTCGATGTATCTCGGCAATCTCGCCGGCCTCATCGTCGTGCTCACCTGCGTGCCGCTCTTCGCCGCGATCCTGCGCGTGCCGTTCGGCATCATCGCGCCGCTGATCCTGGTGCTGTGCGCGATCGGCGCCTATTCGGTGCACAACAGCACCTTCGACGTGATGCTGATGCTGGTGTTCGGCGTGCTCGGCTATCTCCTGAAGAAGTGCAACTACCCGCTCGCGCCCCTGGTGCTCGCCATCGTGCTCGGCGACAAGGCGGAGGAAGCCTTCCGGCAATCGCTGCTGGGATCGCAGGGATCGCTCGGCGTGTTCTTCTCCAACGGCCTCGTCAGCACGATCATGGCGCTCGGTCTCGTCGCCCTGTTCTGGTCCGCGATCCAGGAAGGCTACAGCCGGCTGCGCACGTCGATGGCGTGACGCGCGCGGCCTGCGTCAGGCTGCCGCGAGAGTCGCGTCAAATCCGCCGCACCCCCGACTTCTGGAATAAAGAATTCCAGGAATCGTCAGTCATCTGACGGCCGCGCATCCATGCGAGAGGACTGCGCATGTCGACGTGCGCAAGTTGGAAGTTCGGTGGTGAATCGGCTTCCCACAGCCTGTTTGCGGCTTCACGCGGCAAGCAAGAATTCTTGCGAAATCAATGAATTGAGCAGGCACGATCGCGGCGGCTGCTGTCGCGCGGCTGCGATGGGGGCTTTACAATTTGGCTGCCAAAGCGCATGTGGACTGATCCCGCGATATTTCGCCGCACCCTTCAGTCCCTCGGTTGAATCTTGGCATAATGAATACCAAGATGCGGGACAGCGCACGCATAAAAATGATCGGCGCCTTCGGGAGGGTTTTTTATGACGGACATGGTGCAGTCAACAGTGGCCCCTAGTGCCGCGCGCGTCAGCGATGCCTATCGCTGGACGCAGTTGGCGGTCGGTGTAGCGGCGATGGTGATGATCGCCAACTATCAATACGGCTGGACGTTCTTCGTCCCCGACATCCAGAAGAAGTTCGGCTGGGATCGCGCGTCGATCCAGTGGGCCTTTACGTTGTTCGTGCTGTTCGAGACCTGGCTCGTGCCGGTCGAAGGATGGTTCGTCGACAAATACGGTCCGCGCATCGTCGTGCTGGTCGGCGGCATACTCTGTGCCCTTGGCTGGGTGATCAACGCGCAGGCGACCACGCTCAACGGCTACTATCTCGGCATGATCATCGCAGGCATCGGCGCCGGTGGCGTCTACGGCACCTGTGTCGGCAACGCGCTGAAATGGTTCCCGGACAAGCGCGGTCTTGCCGCGGGCATCACGGCCGCGGGCTTCGGCGCCGGCTCTGCCCTCACCGTCGCGCCGATCCAGGCCATGATCAAGGACAGTGGTTTCCAGACCACCTTCCTCTATTTCGGCCTCGGACAAGGCATCATCATCTGCATCCTCGCCTTCTTCCTGCTGGCGCCGAAAGCAGGCCAGGTGCCGGCCGTGGCGGCGAACGCCAATCTGGTGCAGACACGTCGCAACTATCAGCCGACCGAGGTGCTGCGTCAGCCGATCTTCTGGCTGATGTACTTCATGTTCGTGATCGTCGGCGCCGGCGGCCTGATGGTGACAGCCAATCTGAAGCCGATCGCAGTCGACTGGAAGGTCGACAGCGTCCCGGTGACGCTGATGGCGGTGACGATGACGGCGGTGACCTTCGCGGCCACGATCGACCGCGTGCTCAACGGCCTGACGCGTCCGTTCTTCGGCTGGATCTCCGACATGATCGGCCGCGAGAACACGATGTTCATCGCCTTCGGCATGGAAGGCGTCGGCATCTGGATGCTCTACCTCTGGGGCCACGACCCGGTCTGGTTCGTGCTGCTGTCGGGCTTCGTGTTCTTCGCCTGGGGTGAGATCTACTCGCTGTTCCCCTCGACCTGCACCGACACGTTCGGCGCCAAGTTCGCGACCACCAATGCGGGCCTGCTCTACACCGCAAAGGGTACCGCCGCGCTGCTGGTGCCGATCGCCAACTACATGCAGCAATCGTCGGGCACGTGGGACAGCGTGTTCATTATCGCGGCCGGCGCCAACATCCTGGCTTCGCTGCTGGCGATCATGGTGCTCAAGCCCTGGCGCAAGGTCGTGGTCGCGAAATCGACGGCTGCCTGACGCGCTTCACTGCAACTGCTTCAAGCACGACGCCCGGCCTCACGGCCGGGCGTTTTCGTTTTTGCAGAACCCGCCTTGGCTACCGCTGACCTGAAGGGAACCGTGCACTTTTCTTGCGCTGCGTCACAAGATTGGGCTTGCCTTCTGGAATATGGTATACCAATGTCCCCGCCGCGCTTGCGACGATAAGCCACAATATTTGCGACACTGGGTCATCTTGCAATCCCAGATCGCAATCAATCAGGCGCGTTGGGAGGTTATTGATGATTTCCAGCACGGATGGCGCCGTCACAGCCGCGCCTCTTCGCACCGGTTTCCGTTGGTTCCAACTCGCCATGGGCATCGTCTGCATGGCGATGATCGCCAATCTGCAATACGGCTGGACGCTGTTCGTCGATCCGATCGATGCGGCGCACCATTGGGGACGCGCCGCGATCCAGCTCGCTTTCACCATCTTCGTCGTCACCGAGACCTGGTTGGTGCCGATCGAGGCCTGGTTCGTCGACAAATACGGTCCGCGCATCGTCATCATGTTCGGCGGCGTCATGATCGCGCTGTCCTGGGTGCTCAACTCCTACGCTGACTCGCTCGCCCTGCTCTACGCCGCCGCGGTCGTCGGCGGCATGGGCGCGGGTGCGGTGTACGGCACCTGCGTCGGCAATGCGCTGAAATGGTTCCCCGATCGCCGCGGCCTCGCCGCCGGTGCGACCGCCGCCGGCTTCGGCGCAGGCGCCGCGCTCACGATCGTGCCGATCGCGACCATGATCGCATCGAGCGGCTATCAGCACGCGTTCCTCACCTTCGGCATCGGCCAGGGCCTGATCGTGTTCGTGCTCGCCTTCTTCATTCAGCCGCCGCGGATCTCGATTCCGCCGAAGAAGAAGCAGCTCAACCTGCCGCAGACCAAGATCGACTTCACCCCGCCGCAAGTGCTGCGCAGCCCGATTTTCTGGGTGATGTATCTCGTCTTCGTCATGGTCGCCTCCGGCGGCCTGATGACCGCGGCGCAGATCGGCCCGATCGCGCACGACTTCAAGATCGCCGACACGCCGGTGACGCTCGCGGGCTTCCAGATGGCGGCATTGACGTTCGCGATCTCGCTCGACCGCATCTTCGACGGTTTCGGACGTCCCTTCTTCGGCTGGGTCTCCGACACGATCGGCCGCGAGCACACCATGTTCATCGCGTTCGGCACCGCGGCGGTGATGCTGCTGACGCTGTCGGCCTATGGACACATTCCGATTGTGTTCGTGCTCGCGACCGCGATTTACTTCGGCGTGTTCGGTGAAATCTACTCGCTGTTCCCCGCGACCTGCGGCGACACGTTCGGCTCGAAATACGCAACCACCAACAACGGCATGCTCTACACCGCGAAGGGCACGGCATCCCTGCTCGTCCCGCTCGCCAGCGTGATCTCGGCAACGTACGGCTGGAAGGCCGTGTTCGTGGTCGCAGTGGCGCTGAACGCGACGGCGGCGCTGACGGCGCTGTTCGTGATCAAGCCGCTGCGCCGCTCTTTCATTCTCGGCAAGGAAGCCGAGAGCGCCAACGCCGCGACCGGCACCGCCAAGACCGGCAATGCCAAGACCGAGACAGCGTAGCGACCACACACGCCTTTCAATCGGTCGAAAGGGGCGCAGCGATGCGCCCCTTTTGCTTTTTGGCACGATGACAAACGTCAGTATTGCTGCCGCAAGAATTTTCGGATCAGCCAAATCGAGCGCTTGACGATTGGCATTATGTATACCACACTTCCCCTGTCATTCACCTAGGGAGGTCGCAATGCTGGTCGGAGACATTCTGCGCAAGAAGACACCGCGCGTTGTCACGGTGCGAATGAACGAAACGGTGGGTATCGCCGCCAAGCTGATGCGCGCCAACAACATCAGCGCGCTGGTGGTCAAGGACGTGGTCCGCTCCGAAGGCAACACCGCGGTCGGCATGTTCACCGAGCGCGACGTGGTGCGCGCCGTCGCCGAGCATGGTGCCAACGCCATCAACGTCAAGGTCTCGCAGCTCGTGTCGGTGCAGCAGCTGGTGTCCTGCAGCTCCTCAGACACGATCGAGCACGTCCGGCATCTGATGAACCGCAATCACATCCGTCACCTGCCCGTCATCGACGATTACAGCCTCGTCTCCGTCATCAGCATGCGCGACATCGCAGCTGCCGTTGACGAAGCGCTCAACGGCACACCGCAAGCAGCAGCTTAAAGCGTCACACTTCCCCTGCGACTACCGGCCCCGGCTCGGACCTCTCCGAGCCGGACCGGATCTTTCGTCCCAAAATTCCGGACACCCGCGAGGATTTCATGAAGATCTGCATCTACGGCGCCGGCGCGATCGGCGGATATCTCGGGGTTCAGCTCGCACGCGCTGGCGCCGACGTCAGCCTGGTCGCACGCGGCGCCCACCTTGCCGCGATGCGTGAGCGCGGGCTGACCCTACTCGCGGGCGAGGAGACGCACACCGTGCATCCGCGCTGCACCGACGATCCCGCCGAGCTCGGCGTGCAGGACTACATCATCATCACGCTGAAGGCGCATTCGATCACCGGCGTGATCGAGAAGATGCAGCCGCTGCTCGGGCCGCACACCCGCATCGTCACCGCCGTCAACGGCATCCCCTATTGGTATTTCTACAAGCACGGCGGCCAATACGAGAATTCGACGCTGGAGAGCATCGACCCCGGCGGGCGACAGTGGCGCGAGATCGGCGCCGAGCGCGCCATCGGCTGCATCGTCTATCCCGCCACCGAGATCGAAGCGCCCGGCGTGATCCGCCACGTCTACGGCAACAATTTTCCGCTCGGCGAGCCCTCCGGCGAGATCACGCCGGACGTGCAGCGCCTTGCCGATCTCTTCGTCGCCGCCGGGCTGAAAGCGCCGGTGCTCGACCGCATCCGTGACGAGATCTGGCTGAAGCTCTGGGGCAATGTCTGCTTCAACCCGATCAGCGCGCTGACCCATGCAACGCTCGACGTGATCTGCACCGATCCCTCCACGCGTGCGCTGTCGCGCGCGATCATGGTGGAGACGCAAGGCATCGCCGAGACGTTCGGCGTCAAATTCCGCGTCGACGTCGAGCGCCGCATCGAGGGCGCCCGCAAGGTCGGCGCGCACAAGACCTCGATGCTCCAGGATCTCGAGCGCGGCCGTCCGATGGAGATCGACCCGCTCGTCACCGTGGTGCAGGAGATGGGCCGCCTCACCGGCATCGCCACGCCCGCGCTCGACTCGGTGCTGGCGATGGTGACCCAGCGCGCCCGCATCGCCGGCCTTTATGACGGCGTCTCGGCACCTCACGATCCCCGCGCACTGGCGGTGGCATGATGGCGGGCGAGATGAAACAATGGCTGCGCTTCCGCCATGCCGGTGCGACCGGTTTCGGCACGCTGACCTCATCGGGCATCAGCGTCCATGAAGGCGAGATGTTCGGCCGCAACGCGGGGACCGGCAAAACGCTTGCACTGTCGGAGGTCGAGCTGCTCGCACCTTGCGCGCCCAGCAAGATCGTCGCGCTCTGGAATAATTTCCACGCGCTCGCCGCCAAGCTGAACCAGCCCGAGCCGCCGGAGCCGCTCTATCTGCTGAAGGCGACCACCACGATCACGACGCCGGGCGCCGTGATCCGCCGCCCCTCTTATTACGACGGCAAGACCACCTATGAGGGCGAGCTTGGCATCGTCATCGGCAGGACCTGCGCCCGCGTCTCGCCGGCGGAAGCGGACAGCTTCATCTTCGGCTACACCTGCGTCAACGACATCACCGCCAACGACATCCTGACCAGCGATCCTACCTTCCCGCAATGGGCCCGCGCCAAGGGCATCGATGACTACGGCCCGTTCGGCCCCGTGATCGCGACCGGCCTCGATCCGGCCAAGCTCACCGTGCGCACCATCCTCAACGGGGCGGAGCGGCAGAACTATCCGATCTCGGACATGATCTTCACCGCGCAGGAGCTGGTCAGCAAGATCTCCCACGACATGACCCTGCTTCCCGGCGACCTCATCGCCGTCGGCACCTCGGTCGGCGTCGGGGTGATGAAGGAGCCGGTGAATATTGTGACCGTCGCAATCGACGGCATCGGCGAGCTGACGAACGAGTTTCGGCTGTAGCCCTCCCAGTCATTCCGGGCGCAACTCCGTCGTGCCCCGGAATGAAGGCCACCGGCCATTTTCGCCGCAGCGCGGCAAAATTGATCCTGCGCAAATCGCGCCGTCGCGGCTGCCTTTATCCTTTCCGGCAATCGATTTCTGATGCCAGGGAGGACGCCATGTCGAATGCCGACTATGCGCTTTTGTGGACGGCCTTGTACTTTGCTCTCGCGTTCGCCGCGATCTTCGTGGTCTGGTTTGCCGACAAGATTCGCTCGAACTTCCTCGGCAAGTGATAGCGAGCACGACGTCGTAGCCCGGATGAGCGGAGCGTCATACGGAACAGACCGTGACGCGGTCCCGCATATCGCTGCGCTCATGGGGACTACAGGCCTCGCATCTTCGGGAAAACTCGGCAAATCCAGCAGCCCCTTCCACCGTCTGCCGGCACAACCAGTCGTGGATTCACACGACCAGGCGCATCAGGCAATCGGCGCACCCCTTGATCTCGGTTCCGCTCTCCAATAGCAACTATGGCGAGAATGTGTCCCGGGTGGGGAAGTCACGATGTGGCTGTTTTTCGTGGTTGCCTGGTTTGTCCTGCTAGCCGCCATCGCGATCCTCGCCCAGCAGGCGTTTGGTTATGACGTCGCCCACCTACCCGCCCTGTTTGCGGACCTGCCGATGCCGCAGCGTCTCGCAACCGGCGCGATCGTGACCCTCGGGCTGGCGCTGATCGGCGCCCCCGCCTGGCGTCTCTCGCGTCAGGACCGGCGCCTCAACACCCTGCGCGACCGCCTCAAGAAGACCCGCGAGGACGTCGTCGTCGCGCACGCCCTGCAAAACCACCTCGACGCCACCGTCCAGCACCTGATCGAAAGCGATCCGCGGGGGGCGGTCTCCGCCCTCCATGACAAGCTCGGCGAGATTGAGCAACGCGCGCTTCTCCAGCAGGGCCGCAACGAATCCACCGACATGCACGACCAGCTCGCCGAGATCCGCCGGCGCCAGCAGGGGGTGCGAGAGATGGTCGGCAAGGTCGCCGATCAGCGGCGCGCGGTCGAGCCTGTTTTCACCGAGATCCGCGACCGCCAGAACCAGCTCGAACGCTCCCTGCTCGACCTCGAGACCGACGACCGCAAGAACAACCTCGCCGACCGCCTGAAGGACGTGGCGCGCGACGTATCGGCGCTGCTGTCACGGGTGAACGCGGTCCAGGACACGTTCGTGACCCTCAACCAGTACAGGGAAGATCTGGCGAAATCCCATGCCGAGCTGGTCCCGCTGCGCTCGTCGGACGCCGGCATCAACGCCCTGATCGGCGAGCTCGGCCTCAGCCATGACCGGCTGGCCAAGAGCATCGACGAGCTCGAGACCGGCGGCGAGGCGCCGCTCGACACTCGCGTCGAGACGCTCTCGAAGAACAAGATCGAGATCGCGCAGCGCCTCGCCCGCATCGACGACAGCTTCAACATCCTGAAATCGATCCGGCTCGATTTCGAGGAGCTCGGCCAGCGCCAGGCCCAGCTCGAACGCTCGCTCGCCGACGTCGAAACCGACCCCGACGGCAAGACCCTCGTCGATCGCCAGAACGCGCTGAACGATTTCGTCCTCCAGTCGCGCCAGCGTCTCGGCGCGTTGCAGGAGACGCTGGCGACGCTGAACACCTTCAAGACAGAGCTGTCGAAGTCGCAGGCCGATCTCGTCCCGTTGAAGGCGCCGGTGTTCGGCATCGAGGCCATGATCGCGGAGGTCGGCGCCACCCGCGATCTCCTCGCGAAAGCCGTCGGCGAGATCGAGGCGAACGGCGACGTCACCCTCGCCTCACGTGTCGATGCGCTGAGCAAGAGCAAGCGCGAAGTCGAAGACCGGCTCGCCCGCATCTTCGACAATTTCAACGCGCTCGATGCCTTGCGCAAGGACATCGGCGGCATGTTCTCGACGATCAGGAACAGCCTGAACCGAATCGGGTAAAGGCGCACGGCGCGTTCGAACCGCGATCCGCGTCCGTGCGACCAACCACCGCATGCGCATCATCCTCGGTCTCCTCTCTGCCCTGCTCGGCGCACTCGCCGGCTGGTTCGCCCTTGCCACACTGGTGATCGCGCTGTCGGGGCCGGACCGCGATGGCGGCATCGCCATGGGCGCCTTCTTCGACATCGGCCCGATCGGCGGCGTCGCCGGCCTGATCGCCGGCATCTGGCTGTTCACACGCATTAGCCTCGTTCGAAACAAGGCATTGCCTCAAGCAACGGGATCATCCGAGACCGCACCTCGCCCTGGGACGCGCTTGTCGTTTCCCTTTGCCGCGACGCTTCTGTCCGTCGCGGCCATCCTTTGCTGGTGGGGATGGTATGAATTCATCCGCTCGCCCTATCTCAGCCACGGCTACATGACCCTCGAGCTGCAATTCAGGCTTCCTGCCGGCACTGCGCTTCCGGACAACAAGGACGATGTGCGGATCGAGGTCGAGGAAGCGGAGGGATACGCGATGGCCGGACCGGCTGCGAATTGGCGCGCGCATGATGGCGACCGTCCGGCGATCATTGCCTCGGCCTCGCTGATGTACAAGACGCGCCATCGGGCCGTTCGCCTGACGCTCCCCGGCGTTCCCACGCAAAGCTGGCCGATCGATCTTCCCGCCAATCCGGATCCGACGCCGGGCTATTCGCCCTGGCACGCTGCGAGCGAACCGTCGCCGACGAAGGTCGAGATGCACTTTCGCCTCACCGCCGACCACTGAAGCGCAGAGCGCAGGATTGCGGACTGACCGACGCACAGCGCCGCGCCGAAACATCCAGACACATCACATCTCCGCGCACCCGATCAATGCCGCCAACTTGTCCCGCGCGCGCCGCAACTTGGACGCATTCCGACGTCCTTTTGTGAAGCGTGTCTGGGGGCACGGCACTGCCGTGTTTGGACTAAACCTTCTAGGGGTATCACTGTGAAGAAGATTGTAATTGCTCTGGGTGCGACGCTTGCTCTGGTGACGGCTGCGAACGCTGCGGATCTGCCGCGTCGCCAGCCCGTCTATCCTGCGGAGCAGGCGCCGATCGGCAAGATGCCGATTGGCAAGAGCCCGATTGGAAAGGCCCCGATCGGCAAGGCGCCCGCCCCGGTCGCTGCGCGCTACTGATAGCGGCATCGCTGCATCAGTGTAACGGCCGGCAGTCGAGGGGGCACAGCGTGAAGAACAAATCTGATCAATCGGGATCCTGCATCCTCGCGGGATTCGCCCTCGCGGCGATGCTCGCCTGCACGACCCCCTCGGCCTCGGCCCACGAAGCGAACAAGCGCGTTGCCGATGCCGATGCGCTTGCTACGACCGACTCCGCATCACGGCCGGCGCCGCAATCGACGCGGCGCCCCGTCGCACGCGCAGAAAAAGGTCCCTACTACGTCGACTTCCGCGCGCGGACGGCGGCGAGCTGGGGCCATGCGTTCGTCTGGTACGGCAAGACCAGCGAGCGCGCCGTCGAAGTCGCGGGCCTCACGCCCGCCGGCGACACCTGGGCTTATGTGCTCGGTCACCTCACCTGGGTGCCAGCCGAAACCGGCGCGAGCTACGGCGATCTCGATCCGGACTATCTGACCGCGAACTACCGCGTCTACCTGAACGAAGCCGACGCCAAGCGCGTGTTCGCCTACATCAAGAAATTGCAGGCGAGCTCGCCGGTCTGGAATGCCGAGACCACCAACTGCACCGGCTTCATCGGCGACATCGCCGAGTTCATGGGCCTGCAGGTTCCCTACCGCTGGCAGCGCCCGGAAAACTTCGTCAACAGCCTCAAGGAAATGAACGGCGGCCGCCAGATGGTGCGGCTGTCGGCGGAGTAGCCGTTCACTCCATACTCGGTGTCATTGCCCGCGAAAGCGGGCAATCCAGTATTCCAGAGACAGCGAGGCTAGAGCCGAGAAGCCGCGGCGTACCGGATACCCCGCCTTCGCGGGGTATGACGGTGGAGTTTGAGGAAAGAGCTTGCCTCATCGGGCAACGGCGCCCCTCGATTATCCGCTCTACGGAATCCCCTCACTCCCCGCATGATCGCCCCGCCCCCACCGCACGGCGCCGCAATAGACATTTCGCGACCCCGGCGGCATCCTGCCGCCATCAACCGATAACAGAGCGCCACGCGAGGCGGGGGAAACAGATCATGCTGCAGACACGGTTCACAAAGCTCGTCGGCGTCGAGCACCCGATCGTCCAGGGCGGCATGCAATGGGTCGGACGCGCCGAGCTGGTCGCCGCGGTCGCGAACGCCGGCGCGCTCGGCTTCATCACGGCGCTAACCCAGCCGACGCCGGAAGACCTGACCAAGGAGATCGCGCGCTGCCGCGACCTCACCGACAAGCCCTTTGGCGTCAACCTCACCATCCTGCCCGCGATCAAGCCGCCGCCCTACGCCGAATACCGCGCCGCCATCATCGAGGCCGGCATCACCGTGGTCGAGACCGCCGGCAACAAGCCGCAGGAGCATGTCGACGAGTTCAGGAGGCACGGCGTCAAGGTCGTGCACAAATGCACCAGCGTCCGCCACGCGCTCTCGGCCGAGCGCATGGGCGTCGACGCCATCTCGATCGACGGGTTCGAATGCGCCGGCCATCCCGGCGAGGACGACACCCCCGGCCTGATCCTGATCCCGGCCGCCGCCAACAAGGTCAAGATCCCGATGATCGCCTCGGGCGGCTTTGCCGATGCCCGCGGCCTCGTCGCCGCCCTGGCGCTCGGCGCCGAGGGCATCAACATGGGCACCCGCTTCATGGCGACCAAGGAAAGCCCGATCCACCAGCTCATCAAGGAGAAGATCGTCGCCAATGACGAGCGCGAGACCGAGCTGATCTTCCGCACCATGCGCAACACTTCGCGCGTCGCCAGGAACGAGATCTCGACCAAGGTCGTCGCCATGGAGAAGGAAGGCGCCAAGTTCGAGGACATCCGCGAGCTCGTCGCCGGGGCCCGCGGCAAGATGGTCTACGCCACCGGCAATTCCGACGAAGGCATCTGGTCGGCGGGTCAGGTGCAGGGCCTGATCCAGGACATCCCGAGCTGCGCCGAACTCGTCTCGCGCATCGTGCGCGAAGCCGAAGCCATCATTCGCAGCCGGCTCGAAGGCATGATCGCTCATCCGAGCGCACAAGCCGCTGAATAATCACTGCAAGAAGCGAGAGTAATTCATGAAGGCTTATGTCTACGGCCCTGACGGCGCTGCGATTTCCGACGTCGCTCAACCAAAGCCTAAGGGCACGCAGGTGCTTGTCCGCGTCCGCGCCTGCGGGTTGAACCGCGCCGACACCGGCATGCGCAAGGGCCACGCCCATGGCGCCGCCGGCGGTGCCGGCACCGTGCTCGGCATGGAATGGGCCGGCGAGGTCGCCGAGCTCGGACCGGATGCCAAGGGCGTGAAGGTCGGCGACCGCATCATGGGCTCGGGCGGCGCGGCGTTTGCCGAATACACCCTGGCCGATCACGGCCGGCTGTTCCGCGCGCCCTCGAACATGAACTTCGAGGAAGCCGCCACCCTGCCCGTCGCGCTCGCGACCATGCACAATGCGGTCGTCACTGTCGGCGGCATTCAGCCCGGCCAAGCCGTGCTGATCCAGGGGGCGAGCTCCGGCGTCGGCCTGATGGCGATGCAGATTGCGAGGCTCAAGGGCGCCAAGCTCGTGATCGGCTCGTCGACCGATGCCTATCGCCGCGGCCGGCTTAGGGAGTATGGCGCCGACCTCGCCGTCGACTCCTCCGACCCCAAATGGGTGGACGATGTGCTGAAGGCGACGAACGGCGAAGGCGTCGACCTCATCGTCGACCAGGTCTCGGGCAAGATCGCGAGCCAGAACCTCGCCGCCACCAAGGTCAAGGGCCGCATCGTCAATGTCGGCCGGCTCGGCGGCACCCATGCCGATTTCAACTTCGACCTGCATGCCGCACGTCGGATCGACTATGTCGGCGTCACCTTCCGCACCCGTACCATCGAGGAGGTCCGCGAGATCTTCGACGAAGTCCGCAAGGACATCTGGGGCGCGGTCGAGTCGCGCAAGCTGCAGCTGCCGATCGACAAGGTCTACGCGTTCGCCGACATCGACAAGGCGTTCGAGCACATGGAGGCGAACAAGCATCTGGGGAAGATCGTCGTGACGCTCTAGCGGCGGCGGGAGAAGAGTGACTGCGCAACCACTCTCTCCCCTCGTCATGGCCGGGCTTGACCCGGCCATCCACGTCTTTGCCGCGTGGTACGAAGAACGTGGATGCCCGGGACAAGCCCGGGCATGACAGAGCTAGGAGCAACGGCCCGCATTCATTCAGAAGCATTCGCAATAGCTTCGCTCCTGCAACTCACTCGCGACTACAGCTGTGGATCGTCGCTTGATGTTCAGCCCTAGGCTGCTAAATCCCCGGCCATGAGCGCACAGCACAACAAGACCTCGGTCGCCGCGATCTCGATCTTCGCCAGCGGCGGCATGGCGGCGGCCAAGTTCGCGGTCGGCATCGCGATCGGCTCGCTGGCGCTGATTTCCGAAGCCCTGCATTCCTCGATCGACCTGGTCGCGACCATCATCACCTGGGCGGTGGTGCGGGTGTCCGACAAGCCGGCCGACGAAGAGCACCATTACGGCCACGGCAAGCTGGAGAGCATCTCCGCGCTCGGTGTCACCGCCCTGCTCTACGTGCTGGCCGGGGGCATCCTGGTCGAATCCTACAGCCGCCTGCGCGAGGGAACTCCGCCGCCGACCATCTCGGCCGTACCGTTCGTGGTGCTGGTGATCGACATCGTCGTGAACCTGTGGCGTGCCCGCGCCCTGCATCGTGCCGCGCGGGAGACGCGCAGCCAGGCGCTCGCGGCGGACGCGCTGCATTTCGCCTCCGACGTGCTCGGCTCGTTCGCCGTGATCATCGGCCTGATCCTGGCCGCCCTCGGATTCTGGTGGGGCGACGCCGCGGCCGCCGCCGCCGTCGCCGTGATGATCGCCCTGCTCGGCCTGCGCATGGCCGGCTCGACCGTGCAGACGCTGGTCGATCGCGCCCCCGAGGGGGCGCAGGAGAAGGCCACGTCCGCGATCCTTGGCGTGCCCGGCGTGATCGACGTCGAGCGGCTGCGGCTGCGCATGGTGGGCGCGACCACGTTCATCGACACCATCGCGAAGGTACCGCGGACCTATCCGATCGACCGCGTCGAGGAGATCAAGCGCAAGGCGCAGGCGGCGGTCGACAAGGCATTCGGCGACGCCGACCTCACCTTCACCGCCGTCCCCGTCGCGCGCGACAACGAGACCGTGCGCGACCGGATCATGGTCATCGCACACAATTCGGGCCTCGCCGTCCACCACGTCACGGTGCACGACCTCGGCGCCAAGCTGATCGTCGGCATCGACCTTGAGGTCGACGCCGGGATGCAGCTCGACGCCGCCCATGACATCGCCAACACGCTGGAGCGCAGCATCCAGGAGGAGTTCGGCGCCGACGTCGAGGTGGACGTGCATATCGAACCATTGGAACCGGAACTGCCGTTCGGGGTCGATGCCGTGCCGGAACGGGTGCGGGCCATCGCCTCCGCCCTGACCGAATATGCCGCCGGCGGCGAGATCTACGACATCCACAATGTCCGCGTCCGCAACACCGACGCCGGCGAGATCGTCAACTTCCACTGCCGTGCCACGCCCTCGATGAGCGTGATCAAGGTGCACGAGCATGTCGACGCGATCGAGCGCGCGCTCCGCCGCGCGTTCCCGAGCGTGAAGCGCGTGATCAGCCACGCCGAGCCGCCGCGGGCGTGACGCGAAATGTGCGAGGGGTCACACGTTCTCGTTTCGGACTCGCCGCGCACGTAAGTTTGCGGACGCGCGACGCGCAAACTGCGCATTGGATAAGAATAAATTCACGTTAACGATTCGTTGACTCTCGACAGCCTGCGAAAACTGGATTCAAATCGGTCATGATTCGGAAGCGATGTGGGGCTGCTTCCGAACTCAAGTTGCAAGCAGGTTTTCCAGGGGGCAGAAGGCATGTCGCGTGCAGACGCCGCGAACGCGTGCGTCCAATCCGATTCGATCAAGGGATTGGCGCAATCGATCGCGAAACCTGCCTATCATCGGCTCCTGATCGCGGAGCCGGCGCTGCGTCGCGCCGTGCCGACGCTGATCATCGCGTTCCTGATCACGATCTGCCTCGGCGCGTTCGTGCAGGTCGTCGATCAGACGCGCCAGAAGCGGCAGGTGCTCCGCCACGACATCTCGGCGCTGGCCGACCTGCTCGCTGAACGGATCGATCGCCTGACCTCCTCGCGGCAGGAACGGCTCAAGAACATCGAGAACCTGCCGACGCTGCTGCCCGATCTGATCCCGTCCTGGGGCACGGCCTCCGGCCGCCACGTCGTCGTCACCTCGGCCGGTATCGACCGCCGCATCCTCGCCCGCATTCCGATCGACCGCGACCCCTCGGGCAACGACCGCCTGCTCGATGCGATCACCACGGCGCAACTGCTCGCGGCGCCGCCGCGCGACAGCAACGTCTCCGACATGACCCTGCCGAACGGCAACGCCGCGATGGTGACCTCGCGGCAGATTAAGTCGCTGCCGGGCCTCGTCACCGTGATCCAGGAGCGCAACGAGCCGATCTGGGGCTCGGACGCCGCGCTGTCGGTGACGCTGTCGGCGACCACCGGCTTCGTCGTCCTGATCCTCGGCTTCGCCTTCCACTGGCAGTCGACCCGCGCTCGCGAGGGCGACCTCATCAACGACGCCGTGCGCGGCCGCATCGACACCGCGCTCAACCGCGGCCGCTGCGGCCTGTGGGACTGGGATCTGTCGCGCGGCCGGATCTTCTGGTCGCAGTCGATGTTTTCGATGCTCGGCCTCGACGGCCGTAACGAGCTCCTCACCTTCGGCGAGGTCAATGCGCTGGTGAAGTCCGACGACATCGACCTGTTCGAGATCGCCGACCAGCTCATCTCCGAGAAGATCGACCATATCGACCAGACCTTCCGCATGCAGCATGTCGACGGCCACTGGATCTGGCTCCGCGTCCGCTGCGAAAAGACGCGCGGCGCGACCGATTCCAGCGTGCACCTGATCGGCATCGCCGTCGACATCACCGAGCAGAAGAGCCTCGCCGAACGCACCGTCGAAGCCGACCTCCGCCTGCGCGACGCCATCGAGACCATTCCGGAAGCCTTCGTGCTGTGGGACGCGAGCGACCGCCTCGTGCTCTGCAACTCGCACTTCCAGCGCCTGCACAAGCTGCCCGACAGCGCCGTCATCCCCGGCACCTCCTACGAGACCGTGCTCGAGGTCGGCCGCATGCCGGAGGTGCGCACCCGCCACAACGAGACGGCCAGCCAGGGTCCGGGCGCACGCACCTTCGAGGCGCAGCTCGACGACGGCAGCTGGCTGCACATCAGCGAGCGCCGCACCAAGGACGGCGGCTATGTTTCGGTCGGCACCGACATCACCCGCATCAAGGAGCACGAGCAGAAGCTGGTCGACAACGATCTGCGCCTGCGCGCCACCGTCATCGACCTGAAGCGCTCCCAGGCCGCCCTCGAGCGCCAGACCAACGAGCTCGCCGACCTCGCCGAGAAGTATCAGCGCGAGAAGACCCGCGCCGAGGAAGCCAACCAGACCAAGTCGAAATTCCTCGCCAATATGAGCCACGAGCTGCGCACACCGCTCAACGCCATCATCGGCTTCTCCGAGATCATGGGCTCGGGCATGTTCGGCGAGCTCGGCTCGGAGAAGTACCAGGAATACTGCCAGGACATCCTGACCAGCGGCCATTACCTGCTCGAAGTCATCAACGACATCCTCGACATGTCCAAGATCGAAGCCGGCCGCATGAAGCTCGACATGGAAGAGCTCGACCTCGGACAGACGCTCGCGGAATCCCTCCGCGTCGTCTCCGGCCGCGCGCAAGACAAGCATCTGACGCTCGACGCCGGGAGCGAGAAATCGATCTCGGTCGTTGCCGACCGCCGCGCGACCAAGCAGATCATCGTCAACCTGCTCTCCAATGCGGTGAAGTTCACGCCCGACGGCGGACGCATCGTGGTGCGCAGCCGGCAGCTCGACGACAAGATCGTGCTGCTGATCGCCGATACCGGCATCGGGATCGCGCCGCAGTCGCTGGCACGGCTCGGCCGCCCCTTCGAGCAGGTCGAAAGCCAGCTCACCAAGACCTATCACGGCTCCGGACTTGGACTTGCGATCGCGCGCTCGCTGGCGCAGCTCCACGGCGGCTCGATGCGGCTGCGCTCGAAGATCGAGGTGGGCACCGTCGTCCGCGTGACCCTGCCGCGCGATGCGATCAAGGCGGCGTCCGGGATGTCGGCTGCGGCTTAGAGCATTATCGTTCTGATTGAATCACAACCGAAGCTCTGGATTCCTGTTTTGACGCGTTTTCTTCACGCGAACCGGTATCCACGTCGCTCGAAAACGCTGTAGACCCTACAATTGCAGTGACGGCGCGACTTCGCGCGCAACGTTGACCAGTGCCGCAATCAGCGGCGTCATCGGATCGCGCTGCGGGATTACCATGCCGATGCTGTAATTGACATCAGGGTCGGTGATCGGGATCGAGCGCACCGTGTCGGACAGGCCGAGCGTCTCGGCAAGCTTGGCCGGCATCACGCTCGCCCAGCGCCCCGTCTTCACATGCGTGAACAGCACGAGCAGCGAGTTCGAGGTCAGGGTCGGCGTCGCCTCCGCGCCGACCGAGCGGAGCGCGCGGTCGATGATGCGGCGGTTCTGCATGTCGGGCGTCAGCAGGCACAGCGGCACCTGCCCGACCTCCTTCCACGTCACCGTCTCGCGATCGCCGAACATTCCGTCCGGCGCGGTGAGCAGACGATAGCTCTCGTTGTAGAGCGGAATGGTGCGCACCTTGCCGATCGGCTCGTTCTCGATATAGGTCAGCCCCGCATCGACCTCGAGATTTTCGAGCAGCCCCAGCACCTCGGATGAGGTGGTGGACTGGATGCGGAAGCGCACCTCGGGATGCTTGGCGCGGAACGGCGTCGTCAGCTGGGCGACCATGCCGAGCACGGTCGGGATCGCCGCGATGCGGATTTCGCCGGAGAGCTGGTGTTTCAGCCCGTTGATCTCGTCACGCATGGCGCGGGCATCGCCCACGATCCGCCGCGCCCAGTCCAACGCCCGCTCGCCCTCGGGGGTAAACCCCTGGAAGCGGGAGCCGCGCTGCACCAGCATCACGCCGAGGATCTCCTCGAGCTGCTTGAGCCCGGTCGACATCGTCGGTTGCGTCACGCCGCAGACTTCTGCCGCGCGTCCGAAATGCCGCTCCTTCGCGAGCGCCAGCAGCAGTTCAAGCTTGTCGATCAACCGGTCGTCCCCTCGGATGCCATCGTGGCATGCAAGCTAGCACGGCAGGTCATTACCAACACGGAAAAACCGGCAAGCGGAACGCGATTAATTGCACTTCCGTATCGTCCGATTGCACTTCCAAATCGATCGGAATTCGCAATCGCAGCATGAGACAGCTTTATTGATCTTCGAACGATTCCAAATAGTTTGCGATCAAGGGACGCTCAATCTGAGAACAAAGAATGACAGCGGTTTACGAGCCTTGGGACGAGACGCGCGGCGCCGAGATCATCGCCGAACATGCGAAGCAAGAGGGCGCGACGCTGGTCATCCTGCACGCCCTTCAGGAGGCGTTCGGCTATGTGCCGGAGGCGGCGATTCCCATGGTGGCGCAGGCGCTGAATCTGTCGCGCGCCGAGGTGCATGGTGTGTTCACATTCTACCATGATTTCCGCCACAAGCCGGCCGGGCGTCATGTCCTGAAGCTGTGTCGCGCGGAAGCGTGTCAGGCTGCGGGGGGCGATGCTCTCGCCGCGCGCGCCGAGGCGAAGCTCGGCGTGCCCCTCGGCAAGACCACCGCCGATGATCGCGTCACGCTGGAGCCGATCTACTGCCTCGGACTGTGCGCGACCGCACCGTCCGCCATGCTCGACGGCCGCCTCATTGGCCGGCTCGATGAGAAGCGCCTCGATGCACTCGTTGCGGAGGCCCAGCGATGAGCATGCGTCTATTCGTCTCACGCGACGCGGGTGCGGTGGCCGTTGGCGCCGACGAGGTTGCGCTGGCGCTGGAACAGGCTGCGGCCAAGCGCGGGGTGGCGATCGAGATCGTCAGGACCGGCTCGCGCGGCATGTACTGGCTGGAGCCGCTGGTCGAGGTTGCAACGCCGCAGGGCCGGATCGCCTTCGGCCCGGTCACCGAGGCCGATGTGCCCTCCCTGCTCGACGCTCTCGCCAGCAACACGCCGCATCTGCTGCGGCTGGGCGCGACCGAGGAGATCCCCTGGCTGAAGCGCCAGACCCGTCTCACCTTCGCCCGCTGCGGCGTGATTGATCCGCGCTCGCTCGACGACTACCGCGCCCATGGAGGCTACAAGGGCCTCGAGCGCGCGCTGTCGCTCGGCTCGGATGCGATCCTCGCCGAGGTCACCGCATCAGGCTTGCGTGGCCGCGGCGGTGCGGGCTTCCCGACCGGCATCAAGTGGAAGACCGTTGCGCAAGCGAAGGCCGACCGCAAGTTCATCGTCTGCAACGCCGACGAAGGCGACAGCGGCACCTTTGCCGACCGCATGATCATGGAAGGCGACCCCTTCCTGGTGATCGAGGGCATGACGACCGCCGGCATCACCGTCGGCGCGACCAAGGGCTACATCTACATCCGCAGCGAATACCCGCACGCTGTCGAAGCGATGAACGCGGCCATCAAGGCAGCAAAGCGCGGCGGCTATCTCGGCGACAAGATCGGCGGCTCGACCTACAGCTTCGATCTCGAAGTGCGGGTCGGCGCCGGCGCTTACGTTTGCGGCGAAGAGACCTCGCTGCTGGAAAGCCTCGAAGGCCGCCGTGGCCTGGTGCGCGCCAAGCCGCCGCTGCCCGCGCATCACGGCCTGTTCGGCAAGCCGACCGTCATCAACAACGTGCTGTCATTCGCGGCGATCCCCTTCATCCTCGCCGAGGGCGCCAAGGCCTATGCCGATTTCGGCATGGGCCGCTCGCGCGGCACGATGCCGATCCAGCTCGCCGGCAACATCCGCCATGGCGGGCTGTTCGAGACCGCGTTCGGCGTGACGCTCGGCGAGCTCGTCGACGACATCGGCGGTGGCACGTTCACGGGCCGTCCGGTCCGCGCGGTGCAGGTCGGCGGCCCGCTCGGCGCCTATTTCCCGCGCGCGCTGTTCGACACCCCGTTCGACTACGAAGCCTTCGCCGCACGCGACGGCCTGATCGGCCATGGCGGCATCGTCGTGTTCGACGACAGCGTCGACATGCGCAACCAGGCGCGCTTCGCCATGGAATTCTGCGCCATCGAATCCTGCGGCAAGTGCACGCCCTGCCGGATCGGCTCGACCCGCGGCGTCGAGACCATCGAGAAGATCATCCGCGGCGAGCGCGTCAGCGAAAATCTCGCGCTCGTCGAAGACCTCTGCAACACCATGAAATTCGGCTCGCTCTGCGCACTCGGGGGCTTCACGCCCTACCCCGTGCTCAGCGCATTGAAGCATTTCCGGGAAGATTTCGTCCCGGCCCCGACCACGCTTCAGGCCGCGGAATAGGAGAACGACGATGTCTCTGATCGAAGAAATCGACTACGGCACACCGCGCTCCAAATCGACGACGATGGTGACGCTGACCATCGACGGCAACCAGGTCACGGTGCCCGAGGGCACCTCGATCATGCGGGCCGCGATGGATGCAGGCCACCAGATCCCAAAACTCTGCGCGACCGACATGGTCGACGCGTTCGGCTCCTGCCGTCTCTGCGTCGTCGAGATCGAGGGCCGCGCCGGTACACCGGCCTCCTGCACCACGCCCGCCATGAACGGCCTCGTCGTGCACACCCAGAGCGAACGGCTGAAGAAGCTGCGCAAGGGCGTGATGGAGCTCTACATCTCCGACCACCCGCTCGACTGCCTCACCTGCGGCGCCAATGGCGATTGCGAATTGCAGGACATGGCGGGCGCGGTGGGCTTGCGCGACGTGCGCTACGGCTATGAGGGCGAGAACCACGTCTTCGCGAAATCCCATGGCGAGATCAACGCCGCGTGGATGCCGAAGGACGAGTCCAACCCCTATTTCACCTACGATCCGTCGAAGTGCATCGTCTGCTCGCGCTGCGTCCGCGCCTGCGAGGAAGTGCAAGGCACCTTCGCACTGACCATCTCGGGCCGTGGCTTCGACAGCCGCGTTTCGCCCGGCATGAGCGAGAGCTTCCTCGGCTCCGAATGCGTCTCCTGCGGCGCCTGCGTGCAGGCTTGTCCGACCGCGACGCTGACGGAAAAGTCGGTGATCGAGATCGGCCAGCCCGAGCACTCCGTCGTCACCACCTGCGCCTATTGCGGCGTCGGCTGCGCCTTCAAGGCCGAGATGCGCGGCGAGGAAGTCGTGCGCATGGTGCCGTACAAGGACGGCAAGGCCAATCGCGGCCATTCCTGCGTCAAGGGCCGCTTCGCCTGGGGCTACACCAACCACAAGGAGCGTATCCTCAACCCGATGATCCGCGAGCGGATCGAGGATCCCTGGCGCGAAGTGTCCTGGGATGAGGCGTTCTCGTTTGCCGCTGCCAAGATGCGCGGCATCCAGAAGAAATACGGCCGTGACGCCATCGGCGGCATCACCTCGTCCCGCTGCACCAACGAGGAAACCTATCTGGTGCAGAAGCTGATCCGCGGCGGCTTCGGCAACAACAACGTCGACACCTGCGCCCGCGTCTGCCATTCGCCGACCGGCTACGGCCTGTCGCAGACCTTCGGCACGTCGGCCGGCACGCAGGACTTCGACTCGGTCGAAGACACCGACGTCGCGGTCATCATTGGCGCAAATCCCGCCTCCGCTCACCCGGTGTTCGCGTCGCGCCTGAAGAAGCGGCTGCGCCAGGGCGCCAAGCTGATCGTGATCGATCCGCGCCGGACTGAAATGGTGGAATCGCCGCACGTGAAGGCGTTGCACCTGCCGCTGATGCCCGGCACCAACGTTGCCGTCGTGACCGCGCTGGCGCATGTCATCGTCACCGAGGGCCTCGCCAACGAAGCCTTCGTGCGCGAGCGCTGCGACTGGGCCGAGTTCGAGGAATGGGCCGCCTTCGTCGCCCAGCCGAAACACAGCCCGGAAGCCACCGCGATCCTCACCGGCGTCGATCCGCAGGTGTTGCGTGAAGCCGCGCGCATCTACGCCACCGGCGGCAATGGCGCGATCTATTACGGCCTCGGCGTCACCGAGCACAGCCAGGGCTCGACCACCGTGATCGCGATCGCCAACCTCGCGATGGCGACCGGCAATATCGGCCGCCCCGGCGTCGGCGTGAACCCGCTGCGCGGCCAGAACAACGTGCAGGGTTCCTGCGACATGGGCTCGTTCCCGCACGAGCTGCCGGGCTATCGCCACATCTCGGGCGACGCCGTGCGCGACCAGTTCGAGGCGCTGTGGAACGTCAAGCTCAACCCGGAGCCGGGCCTGCGCATTCCCAACATGTTCGATGCCGCGATCGAAGGCACGTTCATGGGCATCTACGTGCAGGGCGAGGACATCCTCCAGTCCGATCCCAACACCAAGCACGTGGTGGCGGCGCTGTCGTCGATGGAATGCGTCATCGTTCACGACCTCTTCCTGAACGAGACCGCAAACTACGCCCACGTCTTCCTGCCCGGCTCGAGCTTCCTCGAGAAGGACGGCACCTTCACCAACGCCGAGCGCCGCATCCAGCGCGTCCGCAAGGTGATGACGCCGAAGAACGGCATGGCGGACTGGGAGGTCACCATCGCCCTCGCCAAGGCCATGGGCTTCGAGATGAACTACAGCCATCCGTCCGAGATCATGGACGAGATCGCGGCACTGACGCCGACGTTTACCGGCGTCTCCTACACCAAGCTCGACGAACTCGGCTCGGTGCAATGGCCCTGCAATGAGAAGGCGCCGGAGGGCACCCCGGTGATGCATATCGGCGGCTTCGTCCGCGGCAAGGGCAAGTTCATCGTCACCGAATATGTCGCGACCGACGAACGCACCGGCCCCCGCTTCCCGCTGCTGCTCACCACGGGCCGCATCCTCAGCCAGTACAATGTCGGCGCGCAGACAAGGCGCACCGAGAACGTGGTCTGGCATGCCGAGGACCGGCTCGAGATTCATCCGCACGACGCCGAGCAGCGCGGTGTGCGCGACGGCGACTGGGTAAGGCTCGCGAGCCGTGCGGGCGAAACCACGCTGCGCGCGGAGATCACCGACCGCGTCTCACCGGGCGTCGTCTACACCACCTTCCATCACCCGGACACGCAGGCCAACGTCATCACCACCGACTATTCGGACTGGGCCACCAACTGCCCCGAATACAAGGTCACGGCGGTGCAGATCTCGCCGTCGAACGGCCCGTCCGACTGGCAGAAGGCCTATGACGCGCAGGCGCAGCACTCCCGCCGCATCGCGCCGGCCGAGGCCGCGGAGTAACGGCATGCACGTGCCGGTCCAGGCCATCGACCGCGAGATCTGGCGCGACGGCGTCGCGTCCGAAGGCGCGCGCCTGATCCCGGAGGAGACGCCGCTGGCGCTGACGTATAATGGCGGCACCTATGCCGTCATGATGGGGACGCCGCAGAACCTCGAAGATTTTGCGGTCGGCTTCAGCCTGGACGAAGGCATCATCAAGTCGGTCGACGACGTCAAGTCGCTCGAGGTGGTCCGCCTCGACGACGGCATCGAGCTGCGCATGTGGCTGGCGTCGGAAGATGCCGCGCGCATCAGCGAGCGGCGGCGGCACATCGCCGGCCCGACCGGCTGCGGAATTTGCGGCATCGATTCGATTGCCGAGGCCGTGCGGCCCGCGGCCGTCGTGCAGCAGGGACAGACGTTCACGCCCGAGCAGATCATGGCGGCGATGCAGGCCATCGCGCCGCTGCAATCGATCAATTTGCAAACCCGCGCCGTTCACGCTGCCGCGTTCTGGTCGCCCGCCGGCGGCATCATCGCGCTGCGCGAGGACGTCGGCCGCCACAACGCGCTCGACAAACTTGCCGGTTCACTGGCGCGCAGCCGCACGGGTGCGAGCGGCGGCATGGTGCTGCTGACCAGCCGCGTCTCGGTCGAGATGGTGCAGAAGACCGCCGCGATCGGCGCGCCGGTGATGGTCGCCGTCTCCGCCCCGACCGCGCTCGCGGTGCGCACGGCGGAAGCCGCCGGCATCACATTGATCGCCATTGCCCGCCAGGACGGGTTCGAGGTGTTTTCGCATGGCGGCCGGGTTGTCGCCCGCCATGCTACGGAGGTTGCCGATGTCGCCTGACCGCTTGATCTACATGGCCAACCAGATCGGCACGTTCTTCCGCAGCCAGGGCCACGACAAGGCCGTGCCGGGGATCGCCGACCACATCAAGAAGTTCTGGGATCCCCGGATGAAGCGCGCGATCTTCGCCCATCTCGACGCGGGCGGTGCAGGCTTGGAGCCGAACGTGCGCGAGGCGCTCACTTCGCTGAAGCAGACGACGTCCCTTCCAGCAGCGCCGTAAATACGCGCCTCACCTCGCCCTGCGTTTCCTTCACGCGCGCCTCCAGCGACGAGAAGTCGGGCGCATCGCCGGCGCGCGCCATCACGCGCTGAAGGTCGGTGCCGGCGGTCTCGGGCTTGAAGCGGTCGCTGACGCAGAGCCGCAGAATCTGCGTCAGGTCGTGATAGAGCCGCGCCGCCGCGCGCAGGATCTCCGCCTCCGATTGCGGGAGCACGCCGAGCTTGGCGGCGTTGTCCAGAACCTGAAGGGTGCTGACGTCGAGAATTTCAGGCTTGTCATGGGCGTGCACGAGCTGGAGATATTGCGCGATGAAGTCGATATCGACCATACCGCCGGCGGCGTATTTGAGATCCCAATGGTCGCTCTCGCCCTTCTCCTGCGCGATGGCGCGCCGCATGTCGGCGACGTCGTTGGCAATGGTCGCCCGATCGCGGCGGCGGGTCAGGACATCGCGGATGATGCGCTCGATCCGCTCACGGAATTGATCCGAGGCCGACACCACGCGGGCGCGGGTCAGGGCCATGTGCTCCCAGGTCCAGGCCTCGTTGGCCTGGTAGTCCGCGAATGAGACGAGGCTCGATGCCACCGGACCGGCGCGTCCCGACGGGCGCAGCCGCATGTCGATCTCGTACAGCACGCCGTAATTGGTGCGTGTGGTGAAGGCGCTGATCAGGCGCTGGGTGAAGCGCGCGAAATAGTGGGCGCCCTGAAGCGATTTTGGCCCGTCGGAGTCCGGATTGTCGCTGTCGAAATCGTACAGCAGGATCAGGTCGAGATCGGACGATGCCGTCATCTCGCGGCTGCCGAGCCGGCCCATCGCGATGATCGCGGTCTCCTGATCCTTGATACGTCCGTGTTGGGCGGCGAAGCGTTCGGCGACAAGATCGTGCACGGTGTGGACGATGCCTTCGGCGACATCGGCGAAAGCCGTGCTGGCCTGCTGCGCCGAGACAGTGCCGGAGAGAATGCGCGTGCCGATCAGGAACAGGCTCTCCTGCCCGAACAGGCGGAGACGGTCGAGAAATTCCTCATAGGAGTCGGCGTCGCGCACCGTCGCGGCCAATCGCGCCGACAATTCCTGCTTGTCCGGCATCGCGCCGAAGAATCTGGGATCGATCAGGCCGTCCATGAGCTGCGGCTTCCGCGCCAGCATCTCGCCGAGCCGCGGCGCCGCGCCGAGCACCAGCGCCACGAGCGCGACGAGATCGCGGTTCTGGCCGAGCAGCGTGATGAGCCGGCCGCCAAGCTGGAGTGCCTGGAGGAACTGATCGAACGCCACGACGGCGCGATCCGGCTCCTCGGCCCGCGCGAGGCCGTCGATCAGGGCCGGCACGAACTCGACGAAAGCGCTTCGCGTCTGGTCGTTGCGGAACACGCGGTAGTCGCCGGTGATCCAGTCGCGTATGGTCTGCGCGAGCGCGGCCGGCTTCTTGAAGCCGAGCGTCGTCAAATATTGCAGCAGGCGCGGATCGTCAGGACCTGCACCGTAGTCGAGCGCCGGCAGCTTTGCCGTGCCGGTCGGGTCATCGCCCTCGAACAGCTTTTCGTAGTGTCCCTGCACGATCTGCAGCTGCCGCAACAGGTCGCGCGCAAAGGCTTCGCGATCCGGATAGCCGAAGAAGCGCGCAAAGCGCTCGACCGCTTCCTTGTCTTCCGGCAGCGCATGGGTCTGCTCGTCGGCGATCATCTGGAGGCGATGCTCGACGCGGCGCAGGAATTCATACGCAATGGTCAGCTCGTCACGCGCAGCAATGGTGATCCAGTTGCTGGAGGCGAGAATATCGAGCGCAGCGAGCGTCGGCCGCACCCGCAACTCCGGATGACGACCGCCGGCGATCAGCTGCTGCGTCTGCGCGAAAAATTCGATCTCGCGAATGCCGCCGCGGCCGACCTTGACGTTGTGCCCCTCGACCGCGATCTCGCTCTGGCCGCGATAGGTCTGCATCTGCCGCTTCATGTCGTGGACGTCGGCAAGCGCGGCGAAGTCGAGATGCTTGCGCCAGACGAAGGGCGCGATTTCGGCGAGCAGCGCCTCACCCGCTTTGGGATCGCCGGCGCAGGCACGCGCCTTGATCATCGCGGCACGCTCCCAGGTGCGCCCTTCCCGCTCGTAATAGTTCAGCGCGGCATCTCGCGAAATCGCCACTTGCGTCGAGGACGGATCGGGACGCAGGCGCAGGTCGACGCGGAAGACATAGCCGTCATAGGTGCGCTGCTGGAGAATGCGCGCCACGCCCTGCGTCACCCGCACGAAGAACGGCTGTGGCTCGATGTCGGGCGCGAGCGTCGTGGCATCGGGATCGAAGAACACGATGAGGTCGATGTCGCTGGAATAGTTCAGCTCGCCCGCCCCCATCTTGCCCATCGCGAGCACGATCAGGCCGCAGCCCTCTTCCGGAGCTTCGAGATTGGGCGGCAGGATCTTTCCACGTGCGGCTTCCTGCCGCAGCTGGTACTGGAGCGCCGCCTGCACCGAGGATACCGCGACATCGGTCAGCGCCGCCGTCACCCGCATCACCGGCCAGACGCCGCCAATATCGCACAGCGCGGTGAGAAGCGCCGCTTCGGCCTTCATCCTGCGTAGCCGCCGCATCACCTCGGCTTCGTCGGTCGCCGCAAGGACCGCGTCCCTCGCCTCCGCGATGAGCGCGGCCAGATGCGCGTCCGGATCGCATTCGAGCAGCCGGATCAGGCGCGGCGCGTCGGCGCGCACGAGATCAAACAGATAGGGCGAGAATTCGGCGATGCCGGCCAAAATATCCCGCGCGAAGGGATGGACCAGCAGGACATCGAGACGGGCTGATTGAACCGGCTCAAGCTCGGCCAGCCAGTTTTCAAGACGTCGTTCATCGGTTGTGGAAACGGCAATATGGGGAGCCTCCGCGAAGCGCGCGGCCAGGCCCTCTCCATGCTTGTCCGCGTTTCCCGGCGCGGAGTGGTTCATGCCACCTTCTGTGGCACATCCTGCATTGGCGGAGCAACCCTGTCGCCGGCACGCGCCGGGAGCACCAGCGTGGCGACGAGGCCGGGCTGGGCATCACCCAGCCGCAATTCTCCGCCATGCAATGTCGCAACCGCGGCGGCAAGACTGAGACCGAGGCCGGAGCCCGGCAGCGTGCGGCTGGCTTCAAGCCGCACGAATCGCTCGACGGCATGTTTGCGGTCGGCCTCGGGGATGCCGGGGCCGCGATCGGTGACGCTGAGCAGCACCTGATCGCCCTCGCGCTTCGCCTCGATCATAATCTGCCGGCTGTCCATGCTGACGACGGTTCCGCCGGCCTGCGCGACCGGCTTGCCGTATTTGATGGCATTCTCGACCAGATTAGCGAGCGCCTGGCTGATCAGCTCGCGGTTCCCGTGAACCGGCGTCGGATCGGCCTTCACCTTCAAGGTCATGCCGTCATCCTCGGCGAGAGGCTCGTAGAGCTCGTGGATGCCGCCCGCGACCTCGGCGGCGTCGAAATCATCCATGTTGCCGCGCGCCTGTCCGGACTCGGCACGCGCGATCATCAGCAATGCGTTGAAGGTGCGGATCAGCCCGTCGGATTCCTCGATGGTTCGCTCCAACGCGGCGCGGTAATCGGCCTCGCAGCCCGATTTCGCCAGCGCCTCCTCGGCGCGGTTGCGCAAGCGCGTCAGCGGCGTCTTGAGATCGTGGGCGATGTTGTCGGAGACTTCCTTCAGCCCCGCCATCAGGGCCTCGATCCGCTCAAGCATGGCGTTGAGGTTTTCCGCGAGGCGATCGAGCTCGTCGCCGCTGCGCCCCACGGGCAGGCGCTCGCTGAGATCGCCGGTCATGATGCGTTGCGTGGTGCCGGTCATCGCGTCGATGCGCCTCAGCACCCTGCGCGCCACGAAGATGCCGCCGCCGAGGCCGAGCACCACGACGATCAGGATCGACCATTGCGCCGCCTTGGCAACGATGCCGAACAGGCGTCGCCGCTCCGCGAGGTCGCGGCCGATCAGCAGCCGGAAGCCGTTTTCGAGCTCGGTGACGCGCACGAGTGCACGATGATCACGATCGTCCGCATCCTCGATCCGGCGGTAGGCCGTTTCGGACCAGCCACGGGTCGCCATCACGCCAGGCGCCAGCGAGCCGACATTGCCGGCGATCGCCTGCCCCGTCGGCGTGGTCACGAGATAGAGGTTGGCGCCCGGTCGCAACGCCCGGTACTCGATCGTTCGCACGAGGCCGACCAAGCCGCGGCGATCATAGATCACGTTGATCTCCGAGGTCTCGGCATTGACCGTCTGCGTGATTTCCTCGGTGATCAGGCGGCGCGTATTCCACGCGAAATAACCAAGCAGCGAGGCTGCGAAGATCGCGAACAGGAACAGGTAGACCAGCGTCAGCCGGAATGCCGTGGTGCGGACGAGTTTACCGAATGCCGTCACGGATCAGGTACCCAATCAGAGCGCTGCGCGTGCTATCACCGGCCATCGCAACTTCCCATATTCCCTTTTGTTTCAAATAGTTACCGCATTTTATGCCGCCTGGTTCCCGGCCATCTCTGGCGAAAAAGCGGCAAGTTGGCGCGACTCTCTTCCTAGGCATCTGGTCAGCGGAACGGGAACGTTAAAGTGGCACTCAATTCGAACCAAGTTAAATCCCCGCAAGCTGGCGTTCACGTGGACGGCGGGGCCATCTGGTCATGGGCGGGAGCGGCGATCGGGTGCGCCCTTCCGCTTCACTGACTTGACGGCAAATGGCGTTCGCCGGGATCGGCCAACGCCATGGCACGGCCGCGACGTACCGATGTTGAGTAGGCCCAACCATGCCCGCGAATACAAGGTCACCCTGAAGTGCGATAGCGTCGTCCCGTGCGTCGAGAAGCGGCCCGGCAAGACGTGAGGCCTGGACTGCAAGCCACGGAACCCTGCGAGATCACGGGAACGGCACCCGACCCGGCCAACGGGTCATTTCCTCGGCACGACGACGTGAAGGACGGTGCGTGACATCCGGCGTCGTCCGCCGCGATAACACATAACATATCGAACCACGCACCTACATCAGGTCATATCAAACTGTTGCAAATGTGTATTATTTGTTCGCTAGAGAGAGCCATCAACGTTACGGGGGCTGGCGTCACAACTCGGCGGGCCGGGCTCGGTCATGGCAGGACCATGAGTCGAGATACTCCTAGCTGGTAGAGTTATGCGACGATCAATGCCTCTCCCGCTGCCCTTGGGACCAGACAGGGTGAGATGCCCCGGTCAGGTGGAGTTTCGCTGCGGTCGCGGTAGCGCCTTTTTTCTCCGAGCAACCGCCCGCCCGCCGAGGATGTGATCGACGATGGACATGCCGTTGCACAGAACCCGCGTCAACTATAGCGGTGGGCGGGACGAAGCTTCGTCCTCGATGTCGGCCTTGATCGACCAACTGTCCGGACTGGCCCGGCGACAGTACCGGGTCATTCTCATCGTGCCTGCCGTGGCAATAGCCATCGGCCTGCTCTATCTGCTGGTCACTCCCTCGCAATACACCGCGACTGCTACGCTTTTGATCGACAGCAGCACGCTGCGGGTCCTGCAGAACCAATTGCAGCCGCAGGGGGATATTCCGCTCGACACGCTTCAGGTGGGCTCCCAGGTCGAAATTCTCGCTTCGCGCAAGCTGGGACTCGACGTTGTAAGGAGCCTCAAGCTCGCCGACGATCCGGAATTCGCCGGTGGCTGGAGCCTGTTCTCGCGTCCGAACGTCACCGCCTCCGACGCGGTGGAAGAACGCGAGCAGAAGGCGCTCGATGAGTTTCTGGCTCATCGCTCCATCACGCGGGGCGACAAGACTTATGCGCTGAACATCTCATACACGTCGCGTAGCCCCGAGACCGCGGCCAAGGTCGCCAACGCGATCGCGGAAGCCTATATCGACGACCAGCTCGGCGCAAAATACCAGACAGTCACGCGCGCAGGCGCCTGGCTGCAGGACCGGATCAACGAGCTGAAGTCGAAGGCGGCAGCAGCCGATCGCGCCGTCCTGGAGTTCAAGGAAAAGAACAACATTGTCGACCTCGGCGGACCGAACGTATCGGCCGGCAGCGCGAGCCGGCTCATCGGCGAACAACAGCTGTTCGAACTGAACAGCCAGCTCGCCGCCGCGCGCGGCGCCACCAGCGAGGCCAAGGCCCGGCTCGACCGGATCGAGCAAGTCCGGAAAATGGACGTCAGCGAGGGCGCCGTCGCGGATATCCTGAAAAACGAGGTCATTACGCGGCTCCGCAACCAGTATGTCGACCTGTCCGCGCGCGAGGCCAACATCTCGACGAGATATGGTGCGGATCATACGGCCGCGATCAACCTGCGCGACCAGATGGAGGAGACGCGCCGAAACATCCGCGGGGAGCTCGGACGGATCGCCGGCAGCTACAAGAGCGATTACGAGATCGCCAAGACACGCGAAGAGAGCTTGGAGCGGTCGCTGGCCAGCCTGGTATCCGAGGGCCAACTCACCAACCGCGATCGGCTTGGACTGGCCGAGCTCGAAAGTTCGGCCAAGGTATATCACACGCTCTACGACACTTTCCTGCAGCGTTATATGGAGGCGATACAGCAGCAGTCGTTTCCGATCACCGATGCACGCGTGATCAGTCCGGCCGCCGCGCCGAAGAAGAAGAGCAAGCCGGTCGCGTCATTCGTCCTTGCCATCGCGCTCACGATGGGGCTGATGGTGAGCTTTGGAATTGCAGCCTGGCGCGAGGCGGTCGACGGCGTCTTCCGCACGGGATCGCAGGCGGAACAGGAATTGGGCGTCCGTTGTCTTTCGGTGATTCCGCTCGCGGCCGGACAGGCACCTCGAGCATCGTCACCTCCGCGATCGATCGCGACCGGATTCGATGCAGAGGCCGGTCGACCGGGTCCGCCGCCGCAAACCGTGGAGAACGCGGCGGCGGATACACCCCATTACGCATTCATCGATCCGTTAAAGCGACGCGCAGTCGACGATCCGATCTCGGTCTTCACCGAAGCGTTTCGCGCAATCAAGATGAGAGCGTGGCTGGAATCCACCATCCGCGAGAACAGGCTGATCGGCATCACCTCGACCGTCGCGGGCGAAGGCAAGTCCACTATTGCCTCGAACCTTGCGTCGCTGTTGGCCGATGCCGGTCGACGCGTGATCCTGATCGACGCGGACCTTCGCAATCCTACGCTTGCCCGCTCGCTCACGCCACGGCCGTCAGCCGGATGGCTGGAGGTGCTGAGCGGGAAGATCGATCTCGCACAGGCCACGGGCCGAGACGCCGCCACGGGACTGGCGCTGCTGCCCCTGCTGCTGACCGAAGCTCCGGTCCATTCCGACGAGGTGCTGGCCTCGCAGGGATTTCGAACCCTGCTTGATCGACTGCGCGAAAGCTATGATTATGTTATCGTCGACCTTCCGCCGATCGCACCCGTCGTCGACGTGCGTGCGATCGTCCCGGTGATCGACTCCTTCGTGTTCGTGGTAGAATGGGGAAGCACCAGGATCAAGGCGGTGCGGCGCCATCTGCTGGCCGAGCCGGACCTTCACGATCGCCTGCTTGGCGTGGTGCTGAACAAGGCCGATCTGAGGGTTCTCGAAAAATTTGAGCAGCCGGGTGTTTATCAGAATGGATACTACAGAAGTGGCAGCTAGAGGTGCCGTTGAATTGATGCCGAGAGGGCGCCGCGCCGGATCCCCGCTTCGGCGGGACGAGCCCTAGGATGAGCAAGCGGATCGCTCTCATCACCGGCGTGACCGGTCAGGACGGCGCCTATCTCGCCGAATATTTGCTGTCGCTCGGCTATGTCGTGCACGGCATCAAGCGGCGCTCGTCCTCGTTCAACACCGCGCGCGTCGATCACCTCTACCAGGACCCGCATGTCGGCAACGTTCCGTTCCTGATGCACTATGGCGACATGACGGATTCGACCAATCTGATCCGCCTGGTGCAGCAGATCCGGCCGACCGAGATCTACAATCTCGCCGCTCAAAGCCACGTCGCCGTCAGCTTCGAGAGCCCGGAATACACCGCCAACGCCGACGCCATCGGCGTGCTGCGTCTCCTGGAAGCGATCCGCATCCTCGGCATGGAGAAGGAGACGCGGTTCTACCAGGCCTCGACCTCCGAGCTCTACGGCCTGGTGCAGGAGATCCCGCAGAAGGAGACGACGCCGTTCTATCCGCGCTCGCCCTACGGCGTTGCCAAACTCTACGGCTACTGGATCACGGTGAACTACCGCGAAGCCTACGGCATGTTCGCGTCGAACGGCATCCTGTTCAACCATGAGAGCCCGATCCGCGGCGAGACCTTTGTGACCCGCAAGATCACCCGCGGCGTCGCCCGTATCGAGGTCGGGCTGGAACAGACGCTCTATCTCGGCAATCTCGAAGCCAAGCGCGACTGGGGCCATGCCCGCGACTATGTCGAGGGCATGCACAGGATCCTGCAGGCCGACAAGCCCGACGATTTCGTGCTCGCCACCGGCGAGATGCGCTCGGTGCGCGAGATGGTCGAGCTGTCCTTTGCCCATGTCGGCCGCCGCATCGCATGGCGCGGCAAGGGCGTCGAGGAGACCGGCGTCGATGAGACGAGCGGCAAGATCGTGGTGAAGATCGATCCGACCTATTTCCGTCCGACCGAGGTCGATCTCCTCGTCGGCGACGCCAGCAAGGCGCGCGAGGTGCTCGGCTGGACGCCGAAGCGCAGCTTTGCCCAGCTCGTCGAGGAGATGATGGCGAGCGATCTGGCCGAGGCAAAACGGGATGCTGGCAGTGGCAAACGCACCGTTTGAGCTGAAGGGCAAGAGCGTCTATGTCGCCGGCCATCGCGGCATGGTCGGCGCCGCGCTGCTGCGCCGGCTGGCGCGGGAGGACGTGCATCTCGTCACGGTCGACCGGCGCGAGGTCGATCTCTGCAACCAGGCCGCCGTGTTCGACTGGTTCGCGAAAACGCGGCCGCAAGTGATCTTCCTCGCCGCGGCCAAGGTCGGCGGCATCGTCGCCAACGACACGCTGCGCGCCGAGTTCATCTACGACAACATCGCGATCGCGGCGAACGTGATCCAGGTCGCGCATCAGAACGGCGCCGAGAAGCTGATGTTTCTGGGCTCGTCCTGCATCTATCCGAAGCTGGCGCCGCAGCCCTTGCGCGAGGATTCCATGCTCACCGGTCCGCTCGAGCCGACCAACGAGCCCTATGCGATCGCCAAGATCGCCGGCATCAAGATGGCGGAGGCCTATCGCAGCCAGTATGGCAGCGACTTCATCAGCGTGATGCCGACCAATCTGTACGGCCCCGGCGATAATTATCACCCCGAGCTGAGCCACGTCGTCGCCGCCCTGATCCGCCGCTTCCACGAGGCCAAGGTTTCGGGAGCAAAGAGCGTCATCGTGTGGGGCACCGGCACGCCGCGGCGCGAGTTCCTCTATGTCGACGACATGGCGGATGCCTGCGTGCACCTGATGAAGACCTATTCGAGCGCGGAGCTGGTCAACATCGGCACCGGCGAGGACATCACCATCGCCGAGTTCGCGCGCGTCGTGGCCGCCATCGTCGGCTACGGCGGCGAGATCGGTTTCGACACCTCGCGTCCCGATGGAACGCCGCGCAAATTGCTGGATGTCAGTCGTCTCGCAAAGCTCGGCTGGCGCGCCACGACCTCGCTCGAGGATGGCGTGAGACGCGCTTACGAGGCGTATCTGTCGAGCCATCCGGCCGCGGTACGCCAGCTGTCTGAGATATTGCGCTAGACGAGCGGGAATATAGGACGGTTCGAAACGCCGGTTCTGGCGCTAACCGCTGTCGGGGCGCCGCAAGCGCGTTCCCTGGCGCGCCCGAAGTTCCTCTTCGTATTTCAGTTTTTCCAGCAGCATGTCGGTCACAAGACGTCGCAATTGCGCGTTCTCGAGCTCTAGCCGCTTGATTGTATCCACACTGCTGGCGTCCGACGAACCGAGCGGCCGGACATCGGCCTCGCCGCGCCGACCACCGACCGGCTCGGACGCGTCGGGCATCTTCTTCCAGCGGTGGTAGGTCATGATGCTGACGCCGAGCGCCTTCGATATTTCCCGCTGGGTCTTGCCCTTGGCCGCAAGTTCGTTGGCTTGCGCCAGCTTGGCCGAAATCTCCTCCGAGGCATGCCTCTTGCCAACCATCGTGGTCCTCTCCGGCCAGAATCTTGCCAGTCCGGACGTAGTAAACGCGAATCGTGAACGTTTTCAATAGGCCGGCGAGAAATCCTGGACCGGCCATCGGCCGGCAGACCCGTCAGCGCATGCGTCCGCCGATGCGACAAGACATCATAAAGTGCGGTCCCATGCTCCAACCGGGCGCGCCATCGAACAGATCATTCCCAAATGTACCAATGTTAACTTTTGCGACGACGCCGCTTCGAGGCGATTGCGGCCGGGAAACTATAGTCAATATACGTTGCGCGGCCGGATCAATTCGAACGCCGTCTTCACCATGATATGGATATCCAATATCAGGCTCCAATTATCAATATACCATAAGTCGAGTGCAACTCTCCGTTCCATCAGCTCGAGCCGCGGCGTGCCCCCGCGATAGCCTTGAACCTGCGCCCAGCCGGTAATACCCGGCTTGACGTGATGCCGGAACGCGTAGTTCGCGATCATGCTGCCATACTCGTAGTCGTGCACCAGCGCGTGCGGACGCGGCCCGACGATCGACATATGGCCCTGGATCACGTTGAGCAGTTGCGGCAGTTCGTCGATGCTGGTCTGGCGGATCAGGCGCCCGACCCGGGTCACGCGCGGATCCTGCTTCGTCGCCTGCACGACCGTGCCGCCGTCCTCCTGGACGCTCATGCTGCGCAGCTTGTAGATCACGAACGGCTTGCCGTTGAAGCCATGGCGGCGCTGCCGGAAGATCACCGGCCCCTTCGACTCCAGCTTGATCGCGACTGCGACGAGGATCAGTACGGGGGACAGCACGACCAAGGACGTCGCCGCCACGATGATGTCGAGCAGCCGCTTGGTCAGACGATCGAGAACCGACAGCGGCGCCGGCTGCACCTCCACCATGTAGAGCCGTTGAGGCATCGAGGTCTGGTGGCGCAGCACGGTCGACACCGCGCGATCGGGCAGCAGGCGCACCGGAAGCGGAATGACGCGCAACCGGTCGAGCAAGGCCTCGATGTCCCGGGGGCAGGACCAGGACAGCGCCAGCACGATCTCCTCGGCAGCGGCCTCCCGTATGCGCTTCATCAGCTCGTCTTCGTGCCTCCCCGGAGCAGAGAGTTTTGGCGCTTCGTCTCTCGGCAAAATGATGCGCTCGACCTCGTGCAGGCCAAATCTGGCGAGCAGGTCGCTCCTTCCGAACTGGGCCAGCTCGCCTTGCGTTCCGATCACCACCACACGCCGCCCGCGGATCGTGCCGGCGACAAGCGCCGAGCGAAGGCGCCGTTTCCCCAGCCAGCGCGCGACGAGAAGGCCGGCGCCGCCGATCGCGAAGAGGCAGACGACCGAACCACGCGAGGCGTCGCCGCCGGATTTGAACAGAAACAGCACGACCGCGAGGACGAGCGCAGCGAGACACCAGCCGGCCAGGACCCGCCCGCCGTCGAGTTCGTCGTCCAGCAGCTGATTCAACCGGTAGAGACCGAGGAAATGCGCGACCAGGACATAGGCGAAACTCGCCACTAAACCGAGCCCGGCATAGAAGGAGCCGTCGGCGGTACCACCAAGCGCGCGCTGATAGGCAATGCCGCCGATGGCGCCCGCTGCGACGATGATCGAGCCGTCGACGGTCGCGAACAGCGGCTCGATCAAGCTGAACGGGATCGCCAGACGAACCCGCGATCGGCCCTCGAACGCCGATATCGGCTCACCCGCATTGGTCAGATCGGTCACAAGTCGCCCCCGGGGTCGGTTCGCGATCCGGATACCACGGGCATTGTACCATAATTATGATACTTTTACGGTCGATTAACCTTTGTATCGTTGACGGATGACAGCGCCTCGATGCTGTCATCCGCCTGACATGAATTTGCAATCCGCCGCGTTAGCGCGACGGCGCAGCGTCCGGCTTGGTGTCGGGTTTGGGCTCGATCAGCCTGGACAGCGCGATCTCGTTGACCACGGGCGGGGTCTGCTTCAAGAGCTCCGCCACATAGGCGCGGCGGTTGGCCTCGATGCGCTCGCCCCGCATCCGCTGCACGAGAGCCTCTCGCACGTCCGCCAGCGGCCGCGTATGCGACGCCTCGGTGTCGAGCAGCTTCAGGACGTGCCAGCCGTCCTCGAGCCGGATCGGATCGGCAATGCCCGACTTCGGCAGGCCGGTGACCTGCCCACGGATCTCGACGCGCATATCGGGCTCGGCGACCCAGCCGATCTCCCCTTCCCGTCCCGCCGTTGCCGCATCGTCGGACGATGCCTTCGCGATCGGACCGAACTCCGCGCCGGGCTGCTTGATCTTTCGCACGATGTCATCGAGCTTCTTGCGCGCGGTGTCCTCAGCCGCCTTGTCGGCGTCCTTGGCGAGGTTGACCACGATCTGGGCCAGACGGAAGCGGCGGGGAACGAGGAACGCGCTGGCGTTCGCCTCGTAAACGCTCTTGATGTCGGCCTCGCTCGGATAGCTGTCGCCGAGCGCCGTGACCGATTGCAGGTAGCTTTCGACAATCAAGGTATCTCGTGCACGCGCCAGCTGCGTCACCACCGCCGGCTGCTGGTCCCACTTCTTGGCCGCGGCCTCCTTGAGCACCAGGCGGTTGGCGAGGATCGCGCGCACCGTCTGGCTCAGCAGCGCCGGATCACGCGCCATCGCGGCCTGCTGGCGCGCATCGAGAAGCTGGATGGTCGCGCGCACTTCTTCCGCGGTGACGTCGCTGTCGCCGACGCGGGCGATGATCTCGCCGCCCTTCACGGCAGCATTGTCCTGCGCCGCGGGAGCCGGCTGGGCCGCCGCCGGAGCCGCCGGCACAGGCGTTGCGCGCGGGGCCGCGGGCTGGGGCGGATTGCGCGTCTGCGCAAGTGCCGGCGATGACGCCGCGGCGTGGAGCGCACCGGCCAGCAGCACGAGCTTAAAAACGTTCCGGGTCATGGCTTGGCCTTCTGTTCGATGATCTGATCGCGAAGATCCTGGGCGGCATTCTGATGCTCGACCCGCTTGAACCCGATCACGGGATCGTGGTGGATCACCTTCTCCAGCGGATCCATCTTCTCATATTGCTTGACGGTATCGTCGGCGATCCTGACGAGACGGACATTCTTGGCCTCGCAGGCCTTGGCGCTCGCCTTCCAGGTCGTCGCCTCGCCCTCGAACTTGGAACGCTCCGCGTCCTTGGTCCGCGCAACGCCCGCCGCCTCACCATAGGCGGCCTTCCATTTTTCCAGTGAATCGTCGCGCTCGGCGATCCGCTCGTTGAAGTCCTTCACCGCCTGGCGATAGGCCTGCTCGGCTTCCTTGACCTGGGCGCGATAGCCCTCGATCTGCTTGCGCAGGCGGTCGCGCTCCTGTTCAGCCGCGGTCAGCTTGGCCTGGACCGCGGCCCGTTGATCCTCGGCGGCACGCGCCTGCGCGGTGGCGCTGCGCAGCGCCTCGCGCAGGCGATCGCTTTCCTGGTCAGCATGGGCCGCCGAGGCGACGACGAGGGCCAGTGCAGTAAATGACGATAGACGCAACAGCCGCATGATCAGAACCTCGCGTTGAGATCGAGTTGGACGATGTCGACCTTGTACGGCTGGCCGGCGATGTTGTTCGCGCTCATCCAGCGCATCGATCCCCAGATGTTCTCGCCGAGGCCGACATTGCCGCCGATGAAATAGCCCTTGAGATTGGTGCCGCCGAGGCCGAAGTCGGAATCGACGAACGCATCCACCATCGCGTCGGACTCCAGATATTTGTAGCCGACATGCGCGTTCCAGTCCCAGAGATGCTTGATCTCCTTGTTGCCGACGGTCATGCGCGCAAGCCAGCCCTGGTTGCCGCCGTTGTACACGCTCGGGCTGCCGTCTGTCGTTGAGCTGAAATTGTTCGGAAACACCGCGACAGCGGCAACGGCGCTCCGGTTGAATGCCGTATTCCAGATATACTCACCGTCCAGGATGATGTGAATCGGATTGAACTGCGCAAAATCAAGCTGCGCGCTCGCGACCACCGGCCGGAAGTCGCTGGCAAGACCGTAGTACTGATATTGCGCCGTAGTGACGGGCGTGAACGCAAGGTTGCGCAAGCGCATATACGTGTTGCCCTTTTGCGCGAAGGAAGGTCTCAGCACATCCGTGTCGCAGATATCGCTGGCAGTGATGACCAAGCATTCGCTGGAAAGCTTGCCCTTCACATTGATGAAGTCATAGTAGGCGAATGCCAAGGTGAGATTGGTTTCCGAATCTAGTCTTGCGCCGAAACCACCCTGGGCGCCGAACAGCCACTTGTCTCGGCTCGGCATCTTCGCTGGTCCCGACAGGTCGGCAGTATTAAGCCCAGCGTTGAGATCAGTGTTGAAGACCGGGAAGGCGCCGCCGACGAAGAAGGGCGTGAAACCCTCTGCAACTTCCTGCTTGGCCTGAATTGCGAAACCATCGAAACCGAGATCTTTGTACCAGACCAGATCCGTCGGCGACCAGAATGGATTGTCGAAGCGGCCGACAGAGCTGACGAAGTCCCGCACCGGCTCATATTTGATGAAGGCGCGGTCGAGCCAAACTGCGTATTTCGAGAAGTTGCCGCCATTCCCGCCGAACGTCTGATTGGTCGAAACGGGTGAGCTGCTCTCCCCGGTCGCGATCCTCAAGCCTGCGGTGAACCCGTCGAACAAGTCGACGTCGGCTCCCAAACGCGCACGAAAACGAAAGCGGTTGCGGTTCTGTGTCGCGTTGTAGGTCGGTGGGAAGTAAGGGTTCGTCGCGTCATCCTCATTGAACGGCGAACCTGTATTGATGGCGTTGAAGTTCTCGAGGTACCCACTATTGCCCGCTGGGAAATAATCTCCCTCGTACCGCGCGCGAATGTCGCCGTAGAACCGGATCCGCTGCGCCCATTCCGGGTATTTCCCGGGCGACGCCCAGTTCTCCTTGTGAGCGCGATCCATCACCTCGGCCCTGATCTCCTCGCGCAGCTGCTTCTTGACGATCTCGGGCACGTAGGTGACGCGCTTGGTGCCGGGCGGCGACGTCGCATCGGCGGCGCTGGTCGCCTTCTTCTCGGCGCCTTCCGCCTTGGCCGCGGCATCGCGCGTCGCCTGGCGGGCGACATAGGCTTCGTCGTCGGCCTGCTTGACCAGGACCGCGGCCTGCTCCTCGCTCAGCGTTCCCTGCTTCACGAGCAGATTGATCAAATTGACCGTCGCGTTCGATGAAGGCGGTGCGTCGCGCGAGACGGTCGGACGCTTGCCCTGCGGCATCCCGTCGTCCTGCGCCGCGGCGGGGACTGCGAGCGCAAGCAGCAGCGCTGCCGTCGCTGCCAGTTCTCGCGTCTTCATTTCACGCCACATGACATCACCTCTTCTGCTCTCAACTCACTCACAGTCACTCGTCTCACCGCACTCACCCCCGGTTCTGGCCCGTGAGGCGGATGATCATCGGCATCGGCATGTCCTTCGGCGGCGGCTCGCGCGCGCGCAGGCCGCCCACCACCTGGTCACGGATGGCCACGTCGAGCGCACCGTCGCCCGTCGACGGCGACAACTGCACGCGACTGACCCGGCCCGAACTGTCGAGCCACACCCTGGCGACGGTACGGAACGCGGCGTCGCGAGATTTTTCATTCGCCTGGAGTCCCGCGTCGATCTGCGACTGCAGCATGCTCGCGTACCAGCCGAAGCGGCTGTTGCCGCCGCCTCCGCCGCCCCCGCGCCCCTTGCCCTGTGCAAAGCCGCCGCTGCCCGGCCCGGTGCCGAGACCGAGATCCGGCGGCCCCGGCGTCGGATCCGGTCCGGCATCGGGCGGCGCGTCCTTTGGAATGTCGACCGGCTTCTCCTCGACGACATCCTTGACCGGCGTCTGCTCCATCACCTTTTGCTCGGGCTGCTGTTCCGGCTGCTGCTCGGGCGGGGGCGGCGGTGGTGGCGGAGGCGGCGGCGGTGGAAGCACCATCGTCACCTGCAGCTCGTTCACCTTGCGCGGCGGATCCTTGTCGCCACTCATCACCATGATGACGACGCCGACCACCAGCGCGATCACGACCAGTGCCGAGCCGCCAAGCAGCAGATAGCGCCGCCACGCCGGCGGGCCGTCGTCGTCGTTGCTGTCGTCGCCCCACGCCATCGTCCCGTCTCATCGCGCCGACGGCTTGGTCGCCATGCCGACCTGGGTGAAGTTGAGGCGGCCGAGCAGATCGAGCACGTCGACGACGTTCTGGTACTGGGTCTGGCTGTCGCCGCGCACGACGATCGGAAATTCCGGCGTCAGCGCACGCTGCTGCACCAGCCGCTGCTCGAGCTCGGGCAGCGTCACGGGAATGGTGTCGAGGAACAGCTTGCCGTCGTTGGCGACCGTGATCGCCTTGGTGGTCTGCTGTGCGAGGCTCGGCGCCGCGCTCGCCTTTGGCAGATTCACCTTCATGCCCTGCACGGTCGCCGTGGTCATGATGATGAAGATCACCAGAAGCACGTAGGCGAGATCGAGCATCGGCGTGATGTTGATGTCGTCGTATGGCTTGCTTTCGGACTGGACTTGCATGGGTTCACTCCGCCGCCTGCTTCACCGGCTCTTCCGGAAGCTCGTAGGATTCCGCGATCCGCGTGATGAACTCGTCGACGAAGACCTGCATCTCGCTGCTGACATCCTTGATGCGGATCGTCAGGTAGTTGTAGGCAAACAACGAGGGGATCGCGACGCCGAGGCCGGCGACGGTGGCGACCAGCGCGGCCGCGATACCCGGCGCAATCGCATTGACGTTGACGTCGCCGCTGGCCGCGATCGCCGCGAAGGTGATCATGACGCCGACCACTGTGCCGAGCAGGCCGAGGAACGGGCCACCGGAAATCGCGATCGTCAACATCACCATCAGGCGATTGAGGCGCTGGCTCTCCCGCACATAGCCGCTATCGAGCACGGCGCGGATCGACTGGATGGCCTGCGGCGACAGCCGGCGGTAACCGCCACCCGCAAAGCGGCGCCGGATCTCCTGCGCGCCAGCCGCGAACAGGCGGTAGAGCGGCGCGGCATGGACCACCTTGCGCTGCTTCTTGCCGAGCTCGCCGCCGAAGCTCGGATCATTCTCCTGGCTGTCGAGCTGGAGCAGCCCGCCGATGTCGGTCGAGGTCTCGCGAAAATGCTTGAGGAAGATCGTGTTGCCGGCCGAGACCCGGTTCAGATACGAGACGCGATCGACCATGACGTACCAGCTGATCAGCGCCATGATCCCGAGCAGGCCGATGACGACCCAGCCGTCCAGCGTCACCGAGCGCAGGATCACGCCGAAATAGCCGCCGCTGAACCAGCCCGCGTTCTCCTCGTCGACGCTGAAGGAGATCAGCTTGGCCTGGTCGGGCCCCTGCCCGACCGCCGACAGCTTGATGAAACCGGCCGAGCGCGCGACCTTCGCGATCTGGAGCTCGTCGACGTCACCGGCAAAGCCGGCGGCAGAGCCGGAAGGCGCGGCCGCGGACGGCGCCGCCTGAGACGCGTCGGCTGCGGGCGCCGCTGCATCCGCAGCGGGAGCTGCCGCGGCACCGGCGCGACCGAGTTGCGCCACGCCGGTCATGGTGGGCAGGGCCGCAGCAAGCGTCGCGACCTGGTTGCCGTCGACGTAAAGGATGATCTGGGCGCCCTTCGCCGTGAATGCCACCTGGTGCCAGGTCCCGGCTGCGATCGCCGTCCCGCCGGCGGCACGCTGCGTATTGCCGACGCTCGTGACCTCCACGAACGCCACACCATTGTCCATCCCAACCGTCAGCCCGTTCGCGCCCTCGTTACGAGAGAACAACACTGCGCCCGGCTGCGGCGCAGTCATCTTGATCCAAAGCGACCAGCTCAGTTCGCCGCCTTCCGCGGTCACGAGCGAGGGCGAGCCGGGAAGCGTAAGCGCAGTCTGCCCGTCGAGGCGCGCGCCCTGCCCGATGATGGCGCCGTCCGCAGCCGGGACCGCGTTCTGGGCGGTGTTCGCCCAGGCGGTGATGTCCTGCGCCGGCGTCGAGCGGTCGTTGAAATGATAGACCAGCAGGGTGTCGGGATCGTAGGTGCCCTTCGCGTCGACCGCGGTCGGCGCCTTCTGGTTTCCGTAGTAGAGCCAGATGTCGTTCTTGGTACCCGGCTTCAGGTCGGGAACGCCGACCCAGACCAGCGCTTCGCCGAGCAGCGAGTCGTATTTCTCGACATGATGCTTGAGCGGCGTCTTGTCGTCGCCGGCAACGAAGCGAAGGTCGCCGCCGTCCTCCTTCGCGCCACCGAAGCGAAAATTGCCGACATGCAGACGCACGAGAATCGGCGTGGTGCCGATGGCATCGCTGATCCCAGCGCCGGACGGACCGGTGTCGATCGTGATCTTCTTGCGCAGCGTCCATTGATCGTTCCACCACGCCGCCGCGGGCGACGGCCACAGTGCGGCGAGGAAGACGAACGCGAGCATCACCGGCGCGCTCAGGCGAAGTCCGGGGCGTGATTCAAAGCGAAGGAGCGACATCTAGAATTCTCCCCAGACCCGAAAGCTGAACCGTGGATGATTGGCGAGGGTGACCTGCTGGCTGGTCAGCGGCATACCGACGAAAACAATGCTGTTGAGGTAGCGAAGCGTCTTCATGCGCATGCCGACTCCGTAGCTTGCGAGGTCGAAATGCGATTCCTGATCGACGAGCGGCTTGTGGATTCTGACGTTGCCGCCGTCGACGAAGGCGAAGAAGCGCATGTCGTCGAAGGCGTTGTACTTGATGGCTTCGCCGATCGGATTGGGCAGCTTCTGCTCGAGATATTGTGCGAGATTGGGCGTGCGCAGCTCCAGCGTGCCAGCGACGCCGTAGTCGCCGATCACCTCGGATTCGAGATAGCCGCGCACCGTGTCCTGTCCGCCGAGGCTGAATTGCTCGCTGGACACCAGCGGCTGATCCGCCGCCTGTCCCTGCAGTTTCGCGTAGAGCTGGAACTCGCCGGCGAAATCCTGAGTGTGCGAGATGTCGGCATGCAGCGTGATGAAGCTCGCGGTCGCGTCGAAGCGCTTGGCGTCGAACTCGTCGCGGCTGGAGCCGATGCCGCGCAAGCCTGCCGTGATCGTTGCGTTGAGCTGCGTGAGCCGTCCCTCGCCCTGCCAGGTTGCGCCATAGGTGCCGACGAGCGGCACATAGGTCACGGGCGAGTCGAAGGCATCGGAGCCGAGCTTGAGCGACTGCTTGAAATCCTTGTAGTCGACACCCAGGGACAGCGTATGGAACAGTTCGCCCCTCGACGGCAGCGTCAGCACCGCGCGCCCGCCGACCACCTGACCGGGACCGACAACGTTCGAGCCGCCGACGGTCGCGACCGAGCTGTCCGAGGTCAGGCCATAGACGAGGACGCTGAGCCAGTCGATTTCGGTTCGCGCCAGGTACGAACCCGACACGACCATGGCGTCCTTCGGGTTCATCGGCGAGACCTGGTATGTCCAGGTCATGGAGTGACCGAGCTGCCAGAGATTGTCGTAGCGCATCGAGATGCTGGTGCGCAGCGGCGTGGTGCTCGGGCTCTGCTTGTTGTTCAGCTCGATGCTGCCGTGGAGCGGAAGCGTGTCCTCGATGTTGAGATCGACGTCGACGGTGCCGGGCGCGACGCCTGCTCGCAGCGCCGGCGTGACGCGCCGGTCGGGCCAGCGGTTCAGCGCGACGATGTCCTTCGTCACGTCCCGAAAATTCGGCAGCGTTCCTTCCTTGAGCGACGGCGCCGCGCTCTTGACGTTGTCGAGGTCGAAATAACGCGAGCCCTTGACGCGGAGGCGTCCGACCCGGTTCTCGGTGACCTTGAGCACGACGAAGCCGCGCTGCGCGTCCTGCTGCGGCACGGCCACGCTGACGGTCTGAAGGCCTTTGTCGTGATAGGCCTTCTCCACCGCGGCGCGGGCCTTCTCGACATCCTGCGAGCTCTTGTCCGGACCGAGGAAGGGATAGACCGCAGCCTCGATCTCGATCTGCGGCAGATTGTCCGCGCCCTCGACACGATACTCGTCGATATCGAAACGGGTTTCCGGTGCTGCCGGCTTGGCCGCCTCCGCCCCACTCCTGCCGGGCTTCGCGCTTGCGGGCGCGGCGGCGGCAGACTTCGCCGCAGCCGGCCTGCTCGCGTCGGCTTCGGATTTCGCCGCGGCCGGCTTCGTGCAGATCGCGCAGATGATCAGGCCGCAGATGGCGAGACGCGAGGCACATGCCGCATCAGACCGGCCACTCCGCACAGCGCGCAGCGGCAGCGGCGCACGACGGCGCGCGCCATTATGATACAGACGACGCGAATTCACCTCAGCCTCGATATCATGCTCGCATTGCGGACGCCCTTCGGCGACCGCAGCGTCCTTCGGACAGCCCGAAACCGACCGAGACGCGCCGGTCTGCGAGGGCCTTATCCGAGAGACGTTGCGTGCGCGGGCGCAGCGAAAACTTTTTTACGATGCTCGCGACGTCACTCGATCGCTCGTGTGATGATTTCACGCAACATAACGTCACTATCACTCGATGACTGTTACTCGATAACAGTTCGTCACATTACCGTTGTGCGGCCTAACTACCGTCCGGCCACAAATTGGGGACTGAGTGAAGTGGGGCGTAGCATGACCATCGACAGCATCAGCAGCTTGCGGACGCTTCTGCTCGCAGAGTATGTCGACTTCGATCGCAGGTTGACGCGCCGACTGGGCTCCTCGGACCTTGCTTCCGAAGCGCTCAACGAAACCTACCTTCGTCTCGAAGGCATGCGCGAGCTTGGGCCGGTGCGCAGCCCAAAGGCTTATTTATTCCGCATCGCGCTTAATATCGCTGCGGACCGCCGCCGCGCCGAGAAGCGCCGCCTCACCGTCGACGAGGTCGATGCCCTGCTCGAAATTCCCGACGACCGTCCCGACGCCGCGCGCGTGATCGAGGATCGCTCCGAGGTCAATCTGCTCAGGCACGCAATCGCCGAGCTTCCCGAGCGCCGCCGACGCGTGCTGATGCTCTCGCGCATCGACGGCATGCCGAACCGGGAGATCGCGGCCCTTCTCGGCGTCACCGTCCGCACTGTCGAGACCGACCTCAAGCAGGCAGTCGAGCATTGCGCTGATCGTCTCAAACGTCCCGCGCGGACCAAATTCGGTTTTCAGCGTCCAGCTTCGTCTTACGTACATAGATATGCCGATCGCGAGCATCCGCTCACGGCCGGCGTGTGCGGGAAAGCGCTGGATCGTGACGAAGCGAAGCCATCAGGTCGATCACTTGGATCCCTTAATCCGTGAAGCTCTTTCATGGATCATGCGCCTCAAGTCGGGCGAGGCGACGCTTGCAGATGCCGAACAGCTCATGGACTGGCGCGGGCGAAGCGCCGCGCATGAAAATGCTTTCCGCGATGCGGTAAAGTGCTGGCGCGCCATCGGCCAGGCGCTTGCGACCGGCCGTCCCGCGCCAGCAAGCCGGCGGCGGCGCGCACCAAAGGGCAAAGCACGCAGCTAATGCCTCAGGCCCGACCTGCGAGCCGCAGGGTCCTGCCCCTGCAACCTGTCAATGCAAATCAGACGGCGTCTTGCGGTCGGCTACGCTGCGCAGGCGCGTGTTCAGAGCAGCGAAATTGATCGTGCTCCCGCCCGTCAGGACGCGACCACGTGCGGGCGCAGTGCCGGCCGAAGTCCGTCCGAACGTCGGTGGAGGAACGGAGCCGGTAACGGCGACGCCGTTGGCCGCCAGATGCGCGCGGACGCGTGTGCAATACTCGACCGACAGATACGAGAATCGCGTCTCGCCATGGCCGGCGCGATACTTCATCGTGGCGGTGCAGAGATCGCCGTTGGCCCGGCGCCAGGCACCGGCGAGATAGCGAACACCATAATGCACGTTGACCTCGGGCGAAGCCAACTCCGCCGGCGTCCCGGCAAAACCCATCATCCGCGCAGTCGGCAGCATCACCTGCATCAACCCGACTTCGCCGTCCATGCCGACCACCGCGGGATTGTATCGACTCTCGACCGCCATCACCGCATCGACCAGCGCAGGCGGCAGGCCGACAGCCGACGCTTCACGCTCGACCAGTTGCCGGTACTCGGCACGGCCGGCGCGCCAGTCGCGGCCGAACATTGCGCTCGTGCGGTAGGTGAAATTGGCGAGCAGCGGATTTGCGGGGGGAAAATCGGCGGCGGTCAGCGGGCGCGGTGCAAACGGCTCCAGCGCCAAAGGCTCCACAGCGCCATCATCCGCGTCGTCGACAGAAGCCGCGACGTGGCCGGTTTCGGCCTGCCTGCCGTCCTCGTGCTCCTGGGCGCGCCCCTCGCCGCTCGCGACGATCAGCAGGTACAGCGCCGCGACCCGCCACGGCCGGCGTATGCGTCGACTGGTTTGCAGACGTGAAGGAGATCCGGGCATCAGCGGTGCGGCGGCACGATGGTGGGAGCGGATGGCCGAAAGGGAACGGCCGAACGACCGTAATTTGAGCCATATTGCTGGCGAACGGCCGCCTCGTTCGGGTTGCCGACGCGGATGTCGGACGAGCGCGCGTCGACCGGCGGCAGGTTGAGCGAAGGATTGACCTTGTTGACCTCGCGCTTGAGCTGCTGATTGAAGCAACCGAACGCGCTCTCGTTTCCGATCTGCACATCGACGCAGCGTTCGTAGGTGGGCTTCGTCGCCGGCCCGCCGATGATTGTGCCCTGCCGCTCTACCGGCGGATTGCCCGGATTGGCTGATTGCGCGCCCGCACCTCCCGCCGCCGCGAGCACGACGAGACCGGCCGCGACAGCGCGGCCCCCCGTCCAACCGGACCAACACAAAACTCGGCTCATAGCCCTGTTCCTCCACCAGCCGGCAGGTTCGTTGGCCGGGCCGCGGGCGAGCATTAACATAATTCGGTATCGTCGGACTGGATCCTGCATGATGAGTAACATTTGCGGACCCGCCGTCAAGGCGCCTCCTCCGCCTCCATCATCAGAATGCCCGACCGGCTTCACTGCAGGACGGTGGTCGTCGAGGAGGTCGGCCCCGGGAAGCGGATGTTGTTGACGAGGCTCACTCCGCTCTCTGCGGTCACGAGCGCCGTGTTGATGAAGGTCAGAACCTTCGTGACATCCACTTGCGCCGCGTTGGCGGCGTAGAGCACGTCGAACGGACGCATCGATAACTTGGTGGCGATGAAATATCCGGCCGGATCCTGGAAGTTGACGTTGAAGACGATCGGCACGGAATCGCCGTCGAACTTGGAGCAGTCGACGCCGAGCCGCTGTGCCACCTCGCGCGGCTCACGGCGATAGAGGAAGACCGATGCCGGATCGGCCTGGAGGTCGAGCAAGCCGCGCGCCTTCGCAACCGCTTGCGTGAGGTTGATACGCCAGGCATCGAAATTGAACTCGCCCTGTTGGCCGGTGGCGCCGAACGCGATGAATTTCATCGGCTCGCGGTAGAGATAAAGGCGGTCTCCGGGCTGCACGAAGACGTTGCTCGCCGGGAAATAGACGAGATTGCCGAACGGTACCGTGGCGCGCTTCCCGCTGCGCTCCAGCACGACCCACGTCTCCCAGCCGGCGCCGCTGATGCCGCCCGCGCGCGTGATCGCGTCGGTGATGCGGTCCTGCGCGCCAGCCGACGGCATGGGGAAACGCACCGGCGTCCTGACCTCGCCGAACACGCTGACGAGCGAGGAGCGCTGCTGGCTGGATGTCACCACGACCTGCGGGTCGATCGCGCGCTTCTTGATCTGCGCCAGGATGTCCTCCTGAACCTGCACATTGGTGCGGCCCGCAGCGCGGATCCGGCCGGCATAGGGCACCGTGATGTTGCCGTCGTTGTCGACGGCCTGATCGGGGAGGTTCACGAAATTACCCGGGCGCACGCCGGCTTCCAGCGGCACATAGAGCCCGCCCGCCGCGGCCTCGAAGATCGTGACGCTGATGACGTCGCCTATGCCGAACTTGATGCTCGAGGGCGGACGCGTGTCCGCGAGATTTCCGGATAGTCCGTTGGGCTCGAACTTCTCGAGCACCTGCAGCACCTCGGGATTGAGCTTGACGACGGCAAACGGCAGCGCCGTCGTGTTCTCGTTCCTGATGTCGAGACTTGCCGGCCCCGACATCGGAATGAACCCACAGCCGCCGAGCACGACCGACGAGATCAGGCAGCATGCGATCAACAAGAACTTCCCAAATCGCATGACCGTTCGCTTCACACCAAGCTGACGCACACCTGGACCGGCTTGCGGGACGCCTCGCGGCGGAGCATGCCTCCCGCGCCGCCGGCGCAGGTGATGTGCGGTTCCTGCTGAGTAGACGCTCGGCGCAACGCATCTGCGAAAACGAGCACGACAGACAGCGGGGCTTCCGGGCCACAAATCCCGTGGACGCCGCCGCGTTTCGCGCGGCCGGCGAACCCGGCGGCTTCGGTCAACCGAACGTGTCATCGCCCCCGCAGCTGTCGCTCGGGTGCATCGATTGCTCAAATCGGCGATGACGCGGCGCCCGGCGGCCGAACAGGCCCCGGATCACATCAGTTCGAGGACAACAGCTCGCGCAGGCGCGCGATCTCGATCTGAGTTTCGGAGACCATACGCATCAACAATGCATTCTCGTGCTCGAGATCCCTGATGCGGCGAAGCCGGCCGTCCTCGTCCTGTTTCAGACCAAGATCGTAGACGTTGGCCTTCAATCTAGGCAGCGCGGATTCGGAGCAGACCGGTTCGGTCGGATTCGTCGCGCGCATTTCAACCCCCAAAACAAAATTACAAACAGGCCGTCTCCAAATTGGGACGGACAGCAGCCCACTGCCCGTCTCCCAGAAGCCTGTTGCCGACCTTGTAGGTCTGTTTCTTATCGTTGCTGTGACCAATCCTAAACAAGAAGTCAGATTTCTGGACGAAAAGCGTTCATTCGGTGGCGGGTGTGCTCAGCTTGTCCCGCATCTCGCTCAATCATGATGGATCACGGCGACGTGGAGCTGCCGACCGCGATCGCAAGCCGATCAATCTCGAGTTGAACGCGCAGACCATCACTGCTTGTCGTTCCCCGATGGCGTCGTATCGGACTCCTTCTTGTCGGTCGCCTGGTCATCCTGACCGTCGCCACCGCCATAGCCGATCACCTCGACGATGAAGATCGACCCCTGTCTGCGGGCCCCGGTTGCGGTTGGCGTTTCCGCCGTCTTGGCGGCCGCGCCGGCCGTATTCGAGCCTGCGGTGAGCGCGCCGATATTGGGAACGGATACGGTCGGAATTCCGGTCGTGCTTCCCTGCACCTGGAAATTGCTGGCGTTGGCGATGACGGGTGCAACGAAGACTGCGCTGCCCGAGGCGCGCACGCCGGCGGTGCCGAAATCGATCGTGCCGCGCGGAGCGAGAAGATAAAGCTGGGACGCAGCTGCCGACGACGATGCCTGCAGCGTGCCGATACCCGCGCCGGTCACGAAGCCGCCAAGATCGATCGACTGGTAATCATCCTGATCATACAGCACCTGCAGCGCCGGCGCCGACAGGGTCGTCTTGGAGCCGCGGCCGGCGTCGAGATTGCCGTTGGAGCTCCACATCAGGATGTCGCCGCCCTGGGTCGTGAGCACGCGGCTCGAATTCACCAGCACACTTTGGTCTGTGAAGGTGTTGATCGCGCCGCCGCCGAGGGTGAGGATGCCGATATCCCGCAGCTTCAGCGCCGAGTTGGGTTCGGCCGCAAGCGAGCCGACGATGATGTTGCCGCCCGGGCCGAACATCGAGATATCGCCGCCGAGCTGGGTCTGAACCGTGGCATGCAGCAGGTTCATGTCGCCAGTCTTGACCAGCTGGCTGGCGCCGTTGCTCCCGCTGCCGAGCACGTTTGCCGTGTAGCCCAGTCTCGCCGGGAACATCGTCTCGATCATGCGGTAGCCGCGCTGGGTGTCTGACGACGTGCCGCCCTTCTGGCCGATGCCGACCGCTTTGAGCTCGGCGAAGAAGAGCTGGTCGAGCCGCACGGACATGAGGGGTTGGGACGTGGTGCTCACATCGAAGAAGCTGGCCTGAATCTGGCTGGGCAATACTGTTCTGAAGAATGACCAGACCGCATCGAGCCCATTCTTTGCGAGCACATCAGTGAAACTGTCGAGCTTCGTGCGATCGATCACATTGGCGGTGCCGTCCTGGAACAGATCCTTGAGATTGAGCTGCGCGAGCGCGGTCTTTCCCGTCGACGAATTCAGGTAGCTGGACAGCGCGTCCTGACCCTGTGGCGTGCTGAGATAGGCCGCAATCGAATCCTTCTTAAGATAGCCGGGAAGAGCACCGCTGATGATATCGCGAAGCGCTGCCATATTGAAAGGAAGCGCGGTATTGCCGGCCTTGCCACCGATGACGTAGGCGTCGGTTACAGAAGCGTAGTCGATGCCATATTTGACACCGAACATCGTGACGATGTCGGCCCCCTGCTTGGTGCCGGCGGCGTCCGTCAGCACCGCATTGCGCCTCGGATTATTCGCCGGCCCGAGCAGCGACTGGTTGTAGATGCCGACCGAACCGCCTCCCGTGGTGTTCGAAATATAGGTATTTCCGACCGGCGTCGGGCTGGAATTGCCCACCGACACGATCCCCTCCTGAACCGGAGCCTGGGTCGCATTGTCGAACGCTGCCGGGAGGAACGGGCCGATATCGCCGCCGGCCTGGACCACGAGGAAGCCGGGTCCGGCCACCTGCAAGCCGCCACCATTGCTGAAGCCGGTGTAAGTGATGTTCCGGCCGGCCACGATGGTGCTGACGTCGCTGGTATGGATGTTCTGCACGATGACGTTGAGATCGACGATGTCGCGCCCCGCATAGATGCTGGTCGGGCGATTGATCTCGATGCGCTGATAGACATTTTCAGACGAACTGGTGGTCCTCTTGCCGTAGCTTCCCGTTACCTTGATGTCGCCGGTCACCGCGTAGATCCGCGCGGTCGTGTCGAGACCGTCGGCTACATCGTTCTCATGCGCAAGGATCGCACGGCTCGAAGCCTCGTCGTTGCCGCTATTGGGTCGGAATGGATCGAACGCAGCGTCGATCAGAGACGGCCCGGCGGAAATAAGCGGGCGTGAGATCGATTGCGCCGCCGATGTCTGTGGGTAACCGAACGTGAGGTCGATACTGCCCTGCGCCAGCAGGTTGAAAGTGCCGTGCTCGGACGGGCTGAGCACGATGCCCGGCGCTGGAACCGCAGCCGAAGCACCCGAAGCATTCTGATTCAGGATGTTGCTGATCCCGGTCGTTATCAGATTGCCCTGCAACGCGATGGCCTCGAAGCTCGCAGGGTAAGTCGCCGGAGCCGCCCGAACATTCAGGCTGTTGGCGGGATTGATGGCGATCGCGGTGGGCGCGATATCAATCGTCACGTCGCCCGACTGCGCCACCAACCGAACCTTGCTAGCGGAGCCGTAGGCATCGAAATACAGCGGTATCGTCGGGTCGGGCTTCGCCTCCAGGGGATTCGCCTTGCTTGGTTGCTGGGCGTGCAAGGCAGCCGGGTTGACGACACCCGCCATCGCGATCGAGCCGTTTGCCGTCATCGTGATCTGCCCGGTATCGACAGCAAGCAGCGGAAGGTTCGGAAGCTTGAGCGTGCTGTTCGCGTACCTGTAGATATAATCGTTCTGGCCGATGTCGCCGCCCGCGACGATGCTGGCGTGGCCGGAGCCCTCGTAGAACGAACCGCCCCGGATGTCGCCGCCGGCGCGCACGACCATGTTGCCGCTGCCGTAGAGGTGGGTTACGGGCGTGCTGTTCGCCGACAGGCCGCCGGTGACACGCCCAGTCGTCGGAGCCGACACCGACACATCGAGCATATTGCGCCCGGCGAGAACGCTCACATTTCCGCCTGCGCTCAGGAAGCCTTGCTGGAAGCTGCCATACTGGATCCACCACGCGGTTTGCGAGGCGATCTGCGTTCCAGCCGGCGCGAAGACACCGGCTCCGAGGATCGAAGCACCGGCGCTGGGCGTCACACTGGAATTGGACAGCAGCCAAGGCTGATAGTACTGCGGCACTTTCTTGTAGACCGTGTTGCCGTTCGCATCCTTGATTGCGATCACCTTGGCGCCGCCCACGACATCGCGCTGCGCGTCGATGACGACGTCCCCACCCTTTTCGGGGAAGGCCGCCGCCGTTGGCGGTCCGTAATAGAGCTCAGGCGCGGCCGTGGCAGCCGCATTACCGTACGCCATGAGGCGGGGCTCGAAGAAGCCGTTTGGATCGTTGACGGCGAGGCTCGGGCTGTACGGATTGGCGTAGGTTTCCGTATTGACGCCGGCTGCATAGATCACGCCGGGCGCATCGGTGTCCTTCATGATCACATCGCGAGCGGCCGCGACGGTGATGCTGCCGGTGCCTGTCCGGATCATGGTCGGAATATTGACTGAGACAGGGGTGGTGCTTCCCACCACCTTTTGGTCGTAGCTTGCGTGCTTGTCGACGATGACGTCGCCCTTGTCGTTCGCGAGCGGAACTCTGGCGGTCGGATTGGCGCTCGACACATCGGCGCCCGCGGTCAGGCTGTAGGACCATGACGATGGCGCCGTCACCGCCTTGATGTTCGCCTGGCTGCAGTCGATCGTGCAAACCAGCAATTTGTGCGGGAACAGGTCAGCAGTCGCGAGATCCTGCGAAGTCGGGCTGATGCCGTTGCCGGCGTCTCCGGCCTTGTAGGGCGCGATCAGAAGCGTATTGCTGGTAGGGTCGTTCAAATAGATCGAATTGAAATCGATCGCGCGTGAACCGCCATTTGATGCGAAATAGTCGTTGACCTTGCCCGCGTAGATCGGGTCGAGATAGTTCGCGAACTGGAAGAAGCCATCCGAAATCGAGGCATTGACGTTGATGTTTCCGGCAGCGCGCAGCGAAAGCACGCCGGCGTCGAGACCGCCCCAGGGCGTTGCGAGACGGTAGGTGAAATCTATATAGTCCGAAGCGGGATTGAAGATAGTCGGCGATGGTTTGCCGCGATCGACCACGCCCGCCGCCAGATTCCAGTTGCTGCTGACGGTGATGTCGCCCTTGGAGTTCACCAGGTCGACGCCCGGCTGCACGTGCACGACGTCCGCGCCGAGGCTGTTGACCAATGGAGCAAGTCGCGTGAACAGGTTGGTGAAGCCGTAGCTCTGCCCGTTATAGCTCCACGTCCCCTTGGTGATCTGGGAGATCGTGTCGCCGAAGAAGGCATGGCCCGTGCCGGTGCCGCCGGTAAAGGAGGCAACGCCCGGCTTGCCCTGGTTGGCCGGATCGAACGCCGCGTAAACGCCGCTCGACGTCAGCGGAATGTAGTCGTTTGTGGTTGGCACGAACTGCAGGCTGCCGTTGACCAAGGTGGTCGAGCCCGACATGTTCGATACTTTCGTGAATGTCGCCGTCGCTTGGCCGTTGTTACCGCTGACGCCGAGGGAAACGGATAGCGAGGTGCCATCATAGCCGGTGGAATCAGGCGCGAGCGACAAGGATGCTGAAACGATCTTGACGGTTGACAGCACACGACCGAACAATCCGGTCGCAGCCGGCACGCCCGTGACATTGCCGATTTGAACGCTCGTAACTCGCGTAAGGTAACCGGTACCAGCATCCGTGATGGTGACCGTAGGGTCTCCGCTTGCACTGAACGACACGCGGCCCTGGGCAGTCCTGCCTCCAGGCGTAGCTGGCGGCGGGAATGTGATGGGAATATCGCTCTGACCGAAGTATTGCGACAACGTCGTCGTGTTCGGCAGAAAAGTATCTATCCCGCCGGAGACATTGATAGTCGCGATCTGGATTCCTGCGCTGTTTTTGACCGCGACGGACGTCGGCACGCTGGGAAGCCCCGTTCCACCGCTGATCGTCTTATCAAGCTGAAATCCCGCAACGTTGGTCCAGGTCCCGTCCGTGGCAGGTATCAGATTTCCGTTCTGGTCCACGCCCTTGTACCAGCCGGCCGGATCGATCGTCCCGAACCAGCCGAGGCTCGACCCGTCGATGCCGTAGCGGCCGGCGGTGGTGTCGAACGCGATGAAGCCGTTCACGGCGACCGAGCGCGCGCCGACGATGCTGACCTTTGAGCGATCGTTGATGTTGTTGGTGGCATCGATCACGGCAAGCGCGTCGAAGGTCTTGTCGCCGTCGGCGTAGAAGTTCGTGCCGTGCGTGCCCGACGGATTGGCGACATTGCTGATCGCGGCAATCTTGACGTCGTTGTTGCCATCCAGTGGGGCGCGGAACGTCACGGTGCCGCCGCTCAGGCCGCCCTTGGTGCCGCCGGAGACGTTGATCTGCGTGCCCTGTTGCAGCCAGATTTTCGATTTGGCGTCCCAGCCGATGCCGATGGTGACGTCGCCGCCGCGCTCGTCGGTGTGCGTGGTCGAGGCGTCGATCACGCCGCTGCTCGCGAGGAACACCGAATTGGCGCCGTAGAGCGCGACCTTTCCGCCGGCCTGCCCGGTACCGTCGGGCGTGCTGCCGCCATAGCCGGTGGCATCGATGCGACCGCGAATCTTGACCTGGCCGAACTGCTTGCCTGCATCGCCGCTGTCCCAGGCGGTGTCGTCTGCGGTCAGCGTGATGGCGTTGGCCTTCAGCGTGTGCCCTGCAGTCAATTCGAGATTGCCGGTGCGCGTATGGATGTCGATCGCACCGGTGAGGCCGCCGGCGAGCAGATTGTCCGCCAATGCGGTCAGGTCGGCCGCACCTTTGGTATCGAGCTTGAACCGACCGCCGAGGCCGGGACCGCCGGCGCCGAGCAGCCGGCCGGCGAGCGTCGCGCCGCCGCGGAGTGCGTCCACCTCGATCGACCCGCCATAGCCACGACCGCCGCTCGTCGTCGCGACGTCGATGGTGCTGCTGGCGTCGGTGATGACCTGGCCACCGCCCGTGGCGTTCGTCCCGATGTCGGCATAAAGCACGACCTTGCCGCCTGACAGATAGGTGTCGACGTCCACCAGCGTCTTCTTGTAGCCGCGCGCGGAGAGATATGCACCCGAATTGAGGGTGACGTTCCCCGCGATCGCACCGAGCGTAATCGTGCCGGCCTGCGCCTGAATGGTGCTGCCGACGGCGATGTTCGACGCCGTGACCGTGAGAATGCCGCCGGTCTCGTCGCTGTCGGCAGGCGCAGTTGCGGCCGAGCCGCGCGTCACCGGATCGACGATGGAGATGTCGCCCGACGCCGTCAGGGCAAAACCCTGAGGAGTTCCCGCGGTCGCTCCGGCGACCAGAATACGCGGCGTGCTGACGGTGAGGTCGGTCTTGTCGCCGTTCGCGCCGAGCGTCATCGCGCCGGGGCCTTTGACGACCACGCTGTCGTCGGCCGACCATTTGACCTTGGAGAAACCGGCAATGGTGAAGTTGCCGTTGACAACATTCCCATTGACCCGGCCGCTTCCCAGGTCGATCTCCTTTGCGGCCAGTTCGAGGCTGTTGCCGTTCGCCGCCGGAGCGCTGAAGGACGGGCTGGCCCCGGTGTTCTTGAGCGTGATGTTGTTGCTCGCCGAAATCAGGCCGTCCCGCGTCAGGGTGGCGCCAGCCGAACCCGCAACCGTCATCGTCCCGGCGGATGCGACACTGACCTTGCTGTTGGGATCGAGCGCAATCTGGGTGTTGGCGGCGTAGGTCGTGGCGACGCCGGCGGCGGACGTGACGGTGACGCCGACGCTGAACTGGACCGTCGCGGAAGAGGAAAACGCCAGCACCGTTCCCGCGCGCAGATTCAGGCTCGTGCCGGGATTGAGCACCTCGCTGCCGAGCGCGATGCCGGTGGCATCCAGCGACAGGCCGCGCGCGCCGGAATTGAAATCGCCATAGACCGTAACCGGACCAGACAGCGCGCGCAGGGCCAATGTCTGCACGTCGGCGAACTGGGTGTTGTTGGCCGGCAGCACAAGGCTCTTGCCGGCAACCGCCGTGGCGGCTCCGACGCCGATGCTCGGCGCGATCAGGTTGACCAGATTGGCGTGAAGGTCCGTCGTATTGAGGGCAATCGCGTTGTTGGATGCCGTCGCTTGGAGCGTCAGCGTATTCGTCGAGATCTTGACGCCGTCGGCGATCGCCACCTTCCCGCTGTTGCTGGTGTCGCCGCCCGCCAATGTCAGGCTTCCGGTCACCGGCCCGGCCGGCAGCGTGGCCGATGCGGTCGCGACATCCTTGAATTTGATCGTGAGCGCCGGCGCCGAAACTCCGGTCGCGCTCGGCCCCGTCACCTGCAGCGTCGGGTCGTTGCTCGCCACGAACAAGGCGCCCCGTCCCGGCTGTTGCGCACCGCCGTTGGCGTAATAACCGAGAGCCAGCCGAGCGGGGCTGTTGGGGTCAAGGAGCTTTGCAAGATCGGCACCCACGATCTCCGTTCCGGAGAGCGTCCCGCCGAGGGCAGTGGCAAGACTCTGGGCCGTGACGGGTGCCTGCCCGTCCGACACCACGATGTAATTGCGCCCGAGCCCGGCGTGAACGACGCCCGTGGCATTGATGATGCTGCTGGAATTGATGGTCACCGTGCCGCTACCGGCCTCCGGGACATAGACCGGAAGATCCAGCAGCACGGATTGCGAACCGACCGTCACCGATTGCGTGACTGCCTGCCATTGGCCGACCTGCTGGGCCACGAGCAGGATCTCCGGCGCGCTGAACGTCTCGCCACGCGTATCCACCACGACATTGCTGGCCGTCGGCGCAATCAGCGTGCCCGCGGGGCTATCGCTGCGGCTGCCGCCGATGAGAATGCTCTCGAAGCCGTTGAGCTGGGCAACGTCGAGGCCGACATAGCCGGCCGGAATGTCGTTGTTGACGTATTCGGCATGGCCGAGCACCGCGAGCTTGGGCGCGCTGATATCGAGCTCGCTGCCGCGGCCGGTGTTGCCGCTGCTGTCCCGGCCCGGTTGCGTCAACGCCATGCCGTTGAGCACGATCGACTGCAGCGCGGAGACCGAAAGCCGTCCCGCATCCATCGGCAGCCGCGGCGCCGTGACATTGTTCTTGGCCGCCAGTTGGGCATAATAGGTGTTGGCGCCGTTGAAGCTGTACTCGCTGTATTGCTGCCAGACCGAGCCTGTCTGCACCGCGAACACCGTCTGGCCGGACGACTGCTTTCCAGGCGCGGTCGACTGCGTGTAATGGCCGGTCACCAGAACGGTGCCGTCAGGCAGTTTGGTCCCCGTGGCAATGTTCTTGCCGGTGTTGTCGCTGGAATAGACCACGACACGCATTGCGCCCGGCAGCGTCGCGTAGTGCGCGGGATAAAGTGTATACGTTCCCGCCGAGATGCCGTTGCCCCCGTCGATCGTGACCTGGGTTCCGGCCAGCGGAATCGCGTCGCCGGCGGTGACGGTCTTGCCCGCATCGGCACTGCGCGCGGTGGCAAAATGGATGTCATACGCAGCGATCGGATCGGTCTGCGACGGCAGCAGCGCGTAGACGGTCTGGCCGGAAGGCGTCGTGGTCAGGCTGTCGCGCGAGCCGCCCTTGCCCGCAATCCACTCCATGGCCTGGATATCGCCGCCACCACGCAGGTCGATCGTCGATCCGTCGGCGCGCGTTACGTTCGATCCGGCCAGGATCAAACCCTTCGACGGCGGTTGCGCCAGCGGATTGAGGTTGGCGTTGTAGTACCAGTTGGTGCCGTCGGACGTCGCACCGTAGGGAACGGTCGTGTCAGCCAGCGACACCGAGGTGAGGCTACCGGCCTCCAGCACCACCGACTGCGTGATGATCGGGGACACGGCGCTGTCGGTATTGCCGAGCGCGATCTTGCCGAGCGGCGCGAACAGATTGCCAGCCTGGTCGATGCTGTTTGCGATCACGGTGATGCCGCCGCCGGCTGACAGCGGAATCCCGGTGTAGCTGTTGGCGGGCGCGGCGAACTTGACGTTCCCCGGCGTCTCGATCGTGAAGTTGACGGCGGATACCGGATAGATCCGCTGGGCTGAGAGCAGGAGATTTCCGGTCGAAACCAGCTTGCCGGTGAAACTCGACTGCTCTGTCGGGACGGTCTGCGCGGGATCAGTCTTGAGACCGTTCACAACCTTGAGCGTGCCGAGGCGCAGGTCGCCGCTCGCGATCAGGTTGACCTGGCTGAAGCCCGAGAAGTCGAGACCCGGCAGGGCGTCGCCCGGCTTGAAATTGGACGGTCTTCCACTCTCCAGATCGATCGTCTGTGCGTTCACCGTCAACGTGCTGGTGCCGGCCACGCGGTCCTTGCCGGAGCCGGTGAGCACGACATAGGGCGCCGCAATGCGTGCATCGATCGAGCCGGACCCCGGCGCGCCGATGACACCTGCCGCAATGTGCAGACGGTTGGTCACGGTCCAGTTCAGCGAACTGGAAATCGTGAGCGCTTTCCATGACGGATCGCTGTCGCCGTAGGTGTTTCCGGGCAGGTCGGTGAAGATGCGCGCGGCACCGCCGACAGCCCCGGCTGCGTAGAGATAGACGTTGTCGAACGGCGCGAGCTGATCGGCGGAAACGATGAGCGTCGTCGGCGCGCTGATGGCGCCGGCGTCGCCCTGCTGCAGGGATATGTTCCCGCCGCCAAGCAGGATGGTCCCGCCATTGGCGCGCGCGTCAGCATGCACCGTGCCATCGCCCGCGACATAACGGCCGCCGGCCGCGGCGAAGCTGCCGCCCCAGGAAAATCCGCTGACGTCTGCGCTCACTGTGCCGGCGTCGCTCCAGGACCATTGCGACGTCGTCGCGCCGCGCGCGCCTGCCACCTGGATGTTGCCGGCCGCGCCGGAGACGTCGACCACCGCCCCCGCATCGGCGACAAGGTAGCTTTGCTGCGGAGTGCCGGCGGAGCCAGGAGCGCCATAAGTGAAATAGAACTGGTCCTTGCTGGAATCACCTGTCGGGTCTTTGTATGTGTCGACCGTGGTAATCGCTCCGCCTTCCACCGCGAACGTACCGCCGGCGATGTAGCTGCCGCTCGTCCTTGGACCGTTCACCGTCCCGAACAGGGAATTGGCGACGAATGTCCCGGACAGGTCGATCTTCGCGTCGGACGAAAGATGCGTCGCCAGCGAGTTGATGAAGACGGAGCCGCCATGGTCGATGATCGTGCCACGCAGCTCGACGGACTGCGCTGGGACGCTCCAATCCGGATTGCTTGGCTTTGGACTGGTAGATGTCGACCCGCTGCGATCTTTTGTAACCGCAGCCAGCGTGATGCTCGCCTTGGGATCGGTGATGATCTTCGAACCCGTATCGAGCTTGATTTTGTCGGCCCTGAGCGTGAGATCGACCGGTTTGCGCCGGTCGTCCGCAAGCAGTGCCAGTTGCGGCGCGGGCTGCTGGCCGAGCTTGGTCCCGGTCGGCGTCGCGGTGTAATCGGCGAGACTCGCCAGGTTCTTCTGCTGAAGGGTCAGGCTGGTCCCGGCCGAGACGATGATTTGGGCGCCCGCGCCGGACCAGTCGTCGCTCACCGTCTCGATGATGTAGGAGCCGAAGCCGCCGCTCGTCAGCAACGAGACAGGCAGCGTGCTCGCTTGGCCGCCGATCCGGATCGACGACGTCTGACTATCCTCGATCCGGATGGTGCCGGTCGCGGCAATCCTCAGGCTCCCATTGCTCTCGAAGCCGTAGCCGCGCAGAGTGCCGTCGAGCCCGATGACAGCCGGCGTCGCTAGATTTGGCGTTGGATGATGTGGGCCATTGATATCCTCCCACTCCTTACCCGAGTACAGGGCGAGCGAAATGCTGCCGGCCTTGCCAGCCATGACGCCGGTGGCTGCGGTCTTGGCCTTACCCTGCGGCGAGATGTAACCGCCACTAGATACATCAACGACGCTACCGTTTGCCAACAATATGCTTCCGGTCGCGTCCAGGTAGCCACCTGCGACAGCTGTGCTGTCCTTGGTTGTGGTAATCGAAATCGTGCCGCCATTGATGAAGGCAGGACCAGCCGCGTCAACTCCCGCCACCCTCCCGATATCGTTTACCAATCGACCGCTGACATCGATCGTGCCCTCGACGAAAATGTTCGCGGCGATCGTGTGACCCGATTGATCGGTTGGGGCCTTGAACAAAGAACTGAATTTGCCTCCAACCGAGATACGATCCGTTGAAAGGCTGACGCTTCCCCCTGCCGCCGAAACCGTTCCAGCGATATCGATCGCTCCACCCGCATTGACAGAGAGGCTGCCGCCGGCCGCGAGATTGAGCATGCTGCCACTCGACAGCACGAAATCGTTCGCCGTCACCTTCAGCGAGCTCAGGCCGTAACCCGACAGGATGTCGGCCGACAGATTCGTCGTATAGGTGCTTTGCGTCGTGTAATTGGTCGATGCCGCCGCGCCGATCTGCACGCTTGACGGCGTCGTCAGCTCGAGTGAGCCCTGCAACGGCAACTGCCCACCGCTGATCTGGCGCTCGCCGGCTGTCGAGCCGAAATACATCGTCCCGAGCAGCGCCGGGTTGACGGTCACGACGCTTACGCGTCCGGCGTCATGCCCCTCGGTGAAGCCTGCCGAATAGATCTGGGTCGGCGTGGACCAGGTTTCCGTGACGCCCCAGCGCGCATGCTTGACGATGAACTGGCCCGCGATCCCGACATAGGTCACGTTCGGGTCGGCGTTGGTCATGCTGTAGATTCGGCCGTCGCTGCCGATCAGGCGCGTGGTGTTCACCATGCCGGGCAGGAACTTCACGCTGCCGCCCGCGACATTCATGATCGAGCCGTCGGTCTTGACGCTGGCAGCACCATTGTTGGTGGAGAGGTCCGTCGTCAAAGACACGCTGCCGCCGACGGTCATCAACTGGTAGATGCTGCGCGGGACCTTGGCGACATAGCCGCTGGCGTCCGCGAGCGGCGTTCCCACCCACGTGGTGCCGTCGCTGCGGGTGCCGGTGTTGCGGATATCGATGTACATCGTCTGGCCGTACAGCGCACCGTTGCGCTGCAAGGGCATGTCGGCGAACTCGGCGCGCGGCTGGAACGATATGATGTTGTAGCTCGCCGGCAGCTCGACGTTCTGGAGCCCGGCGACGTCGATCGTTGCCCCCGGCGCGAGCAGGACGGACTGCGCAGCGTTCGAGTTGGGAAGGACGCCGCCTTCGTTGCCTCCGCTCGTGCCGACCCTGCCCTGCTGGAAAAGGTTTGGTACGTCGCCGGTCGGAAAGAGCTTCGCGTTGAGCGAGACCTGCGCCGATGGCGCCGAGATCAGCCCGCTCGATCCGACCGTGACGTTGGTTTGCGCCGACGCCTCGATATAGGCCGGCGTGAAGCTCTGCGTGCTCGCCAGTCCCGCCGCGCCGTCGTCGACCGGCAGGCTCGAGATCACGCCGTTCATGGTGACGCTGGTCGCCGCGCGCAGCAGCACGAAGCTGTTGCGGTCGATACTTGTATCGACCGAGATCACGCCCTGGATCAGTTTTCCGGCGCTGTCGGCCAGGTCGTGACCGCTCGCATCCTTGGGATTGCCGATCGCAACCGTATCGCCGTTCATCACCACGATGCCGCGAGAGGCGTCGATCAGGCCGTCGTGAGCGACGGCGCCGGTGCCCGGCAAGTAGGTATTAGTTTTGGGATAGCCGAAAGGCGCTTGCGGGTCGTCCGGGTTGTACACCGACGCAAACTGCGACAGCCTGAATTCGGTGCCGCGGAACTTGATGGTGTTTCCCTTGTCATCCTTGCCCAGCACACTGTCCGGCAGCAGCGAATAGCCGTTCGGAACGACATCGATCGTTCGCGCCGCGACCATAGCGACCTCGCCGCCCTGCGCCGTGATGGATCCGGAATTGTAGACGTTGGCGCCGAACAGATAGACCGAGCCGGGCGACCCAAGCGAAACCTGGTCGGACAGGATATTGCCGGTGATGGACGCGCCGCGCTCGACCTTGATGTCGCTGGCGATCAGCTTGGTCGCCGCGCCGCCGTCCTTGTCATAGATCGAGAACGAGTTGAGATCGGCAATGCCGTTGTTGAGAAAAAACTGGTCACGCGTCGCCAGATCGCTGCCGAGCTTGCCGACGTCGAGGCTGGACGCGATCAGCGTATGAACGTTGACCTGCGAGCCGGCGCCGAAGATGATGCCGTTGCGGTTGATCAGGTAGACGCCGCCGATGGCATTGATCTGGCCGAGAATGCGGCTCGGCGAGGCGCTGGGATCCTGCACCCGGTTCAGCGCAATCCAGTCCGATGCGGACTGCCTGAAATTGACGGTGGTGTTGGCGCCAACGTTGAATGTGTCCCAGTAAAGAATGCTCTTCTTCTGGGTCTGCTGGATATCGACCGAGACCTTCGAGCCGCTCGTCGTCTGCTGCGGCAAATTCGCGCCAAGCCATTTGGAGGCATCGGCCTTGATGCCCGCCAATGGATCGCCCGCGGTGCCGCCGAACGGCATCAATCCGCCCGGGGTCAATCCATTCGGGACGGACGACGCCGCGGCCTGGGCGGCGGCGGCGGCATCCGACTGGAGCTTGCGCGCGGCGGCAAGCGCCGCTGCCGCGCGGGCAAGCGAGGCCTGGGCCTGTGTCGCTGCGCCGGCAGCCTGCTGCGCGGCCAAAATCGCCGCCTGTTGCGCGGCCGCCGTCGGCACCACCGTGCTGGCACCGGGCGTGAGGCTGCGTGCATGGCCGAAGCCGCCCGCGACCGACAGCGCCAGCAGGCTGACGCCGCAAAGCAGCGTCCGTTCAAACGCACGCCGCATCCCGGGGGGAGAAACAAGGATATCGCGATGGGGCACGCTGCGGCACTTTCTGATTGCAAGTTCCAGTCGAGCACGCCGCTGATGCAGGCGCACTCGCGCCCCGCATTTACTTTTCGTTTACTAACATTCATATGTCAGATTTGTAGCATTGACGCACTATGTGCATCTGGGACATCGCGTTCTACCACCCGAAGCGCGGCAAAATCGCTTCAATTTCAGCAAGAAAGCGTGCAACGCATTATGTTATTGTTTGTTGTTAACGCGATATCGCTTCGATGCGAGCTGCGGCGGTCCGGCCGAATGACCCTAAAGCATGATGAGATTGGGCTGCCCTAGCGCTGGCCCTGGTTGGCAAACGGGCTAAGCAGACCCGGCGGCAGCTTGAAATTTGCCGGCTGCGCGCTCTTGTTGATCGTCAGGTTCTTGCTGGCGCCGGGGTGGGCGTCGGAAGCCGGGGTCTGCCCACCTCGCTGAGGCGGCACCGGCATGGCGACCGGAACGGGCGGCGGCCCCGCAAGCACTGGCCCGCCCGCAACCGCACCGGCCTTCATGTCGGGCGACGGGATGTCCAGCACGGTAGTATCGAGGCCTCTTGCGAACTCCACCTGGCGCCGCTCGACCGCCCGAAGGGTCCATCCCTTGTGGTTTTCGCCTGCTTTCAGCCGGACCACGGACTTGCTGGCGGAATCAATGAACAAGCCGATCTTTTCACTGCCGACGATGGTGCCGAGCAGAGAGAGCTGCGGCCTCTCGGGTTCGGCCGGCGGCGGCGGAGGTGCTTGCACGGGCGCCGACACGACAACCGGTGCAGGCGCCGGTGGCCGTCGCGTCGGCGCAAACAGCGGCCGCTCACGGCTGGCCGTCAAACGGCCGAGCGGGATAGCCCACAGCGGGTTGTCGCTGAGCGCGCGTTGTGCCGGTGGAGGCGCCGGCGCCCGCTCGACGGTCGCGGGCGGCGGCACGGCGGCGGGAGCTGGGGCCGGGTCGGCCGGCTTCGTGGCAAACAGATCGTCGCGCGAGTCGGCGGAGGGAGAATCCATCGATCCTGGCGCGCTGACGGCGAACGCCGGGACGCTTCCCCCGGCAAGGACGCCAGCGAGCAAAGCAATGAATAGGCGCATCGACATGGCACGGCCGTCCCTGATCGGACCCGAGCGATAACCGTCATGAATATCAATCATGTGACATTTGCGAGCAGGGAACCGATGCGCCAGGCCGGTCCGCGAGATCGCAGGGCATGGGGAGATCAATGTGCGCGCGCCCTATCGTCCGCCGCCATCACATCTACTTGCGGCACGATGTCGGATCAAAGCCGGGCACGTTTCAAAAAAATGCACCCGGCAAAAATGCCGGGTGCACAGAGTTTGTCGATCATCGATCAGGCTGAGACCTGACAGCGATCAGTAAGCACCGACCTTGCCGGTGCAGCCGCTGCCGTTCAGACCGTTAACCGGGTCGTTGAGGAGCGTGTAGATTTCGCCCTGCCACACGCCGGGAACCTGAGCGAAGCCGTTGTCGTTCATGATCGCAGCCGACCCGCTACCATAGACGTAGTCGAGGAAGGTCTTGAACCAGATGAACGCGTTGTTGCCGTTGGAGTGCGTCTGGTAGCACTGATAGACTTCGAACCAGGAGAAGCCGGAGATCGGATACGAACCGGCAACCACCGGGTTCGGATTGACACCCTGCAAGCTCCAGGTCAGCGGGTTCGGACGGCTGACGCTGTCGAACTGCGGAATGGAGGTTGCCATCGCCTTCTGCGCACCCTGGAAGGTCGGCGGCTGGAACTTGCCGGTCGCGCCGGTGATGTCCCACTGCGACTGGAGGTTGGCAGTCTTCAGGCCACCGGCCTTGACGGGCAGCCAGAAGTCCTGGGAGGCGTAGCCGATCGCACCGTTCGTCGAGGTGACGAGGGTGACGAGGGCGCCGCTGCCCGAGGCGTTGGCGAAGGTGCCGGGGCTGGTCACCGCGTTGCCGCACTGGTCGGTCGGGAACTGATCCGGCCAGTTCAGCTGGTTCGCACCGCGCGCGAGAAGCGGGGTGGTGCAGGCCTGCGAGCGATCGGTCCAGGGGAAAGCGTACGACACGACGGTCGCGTCGCTTTCGCTGTTCGGTCCGAACTCGTAACGGCACTGCTCAACCAGCGCGTTGGACAGCAGGAAGGTGGTGCCGCTGCCGTCCTGACGATGCACGAAGGTGATGTTGCCGGTGCCGAGCGTGCCACCGTTGAGCGCGGTCAGGATCGCGTTGTTCCACTTGGTGATGTGGCCCGACGCGATGCCGCAGAACGCGTTACGCGACAGGTTGAGGCCGCTGCTGCCGCCAGCCGGGGTCGCCGGCAGAATGTTCAGGGTGGCGCCAGCGCCGTCCTTGCCGTTCAGACCAAACGCAACGGCGCCGACGACCGCGGGAATCTGGATGAGATTGCCGAACTTCGACTGCGGGCTGGAAGCGCCGCCCGTGTTCCAGGCGGTCATGTCGGCCGCGTTGACGACGTCGTCGCTGCCGATGAACTGCACGCCATCATAGTCGGAGATGTTGTTGATGCCGAAGTTGCTGCTGGTGTAGGCGGGAGCGGAAGACGAAGGCGTTCCGATCTGGGTCTTGTCGTTGGTGCGCAGCACGGTCTTGCCGTTGCCCGAACCGGTCGCGGCGTAGAGAATCGCGCCGCCGATGCCGCTGGTGTTGAAGCCACCGCAGCTCGCAGCCTTGGCCATCGGGCCGGGCTTGCCGGAGCTGCCCTGGGCCTGGGTGTAGATGCAGTCCATCAACTGCCGATAGACGATCTGCGGGAACGTCGCGCCCGCACCAAACGCAACCGACTGCGCCTGAGCGGACTCGGAAGCAACGCCCATCGCAGCGAACGCGACCGATCCCAAAAGTAAAGTCTTCAAGTTTCGCATAACCTCAGTCTCCCTGTTTGGATACCCCAAGCCTGCTACGATCAGCAGCCGGGCCCCGGAGCGAGGCGGACGCTATCGGCGGTATGTGAGACTTTGATTGTTGTTTTGTGAATTATGATACTCATCCCATCTACAATGAGATCGATCCCTATGCCGACCTGACGACAAGCTCAGGATTTCACGAGTAAACGCATGGAATTCTCGCCCGCGCCAAATGTTATCCACGCACCAAATCGCATCGTAAAATATGTGGACGCCGTCGGATCAGACGCTCGCGCGCATTCTGAATGCATGAAGCGCGAACATCGCGGCGCAATCGACCCGCCCTGTAGACAACCATCTCTCTACGACGCGCCGTGAGCAAACGACGGTGACGCCGCCGACCCGCTTTCACAGACCTGTCTTGTCGACATCACATCACCGTTAATGTCGCATCGTTAAAAGGCACCCCGGCAATCCGATCACTCCGCACATGATGCGTCGTATCACGACAATATCGTTCGCCATCGTGTGAGTGCTGCGCGGATAAGACCACCAAGCAGGAAGGATCTACGAAATGAGCGCTCTGCCCGGTTTCCGCATGCCTTACCGTGCAATGACGGCACGCGCCGGCTTAGCTACCGTCTGGCTGGCTGTCATGCTCGGCGCCGGAGCACCGGCATTTGGCCAATCGCCGTCGGCCGATCCCGTTGTCGCCGTCGTCAACGGAAGCCCGATCCATGAGAGCGATCTGGAGCTGGCGGACGAAGTCATCGGCCGAAACCTGCTGGTTCAGGACCCCATCGAGAGGCGCGAAACCCTCCTGAAGATGGTGACCGACGCCGTGCTGCTCGCGAAGGTGGCGACCGATCGGCACATAGAAGACCCGGCCGATCTTCAGCGCCGCGCCATTTTCGCGCGCAATCAGGGCCTCACCAATCATCTTCTGACTGTCGTTGGTCAGCAGGCGGTGAGCGAGGAGGCCATGCGCAAGGCATATCAGGAGGTCGTGCTCAACGGGGTGACAACCGAGCCCGAACTGCATCTGCGCCATCTCGTCGTCATGATCGTTCCGCCCGCGGACGATGCCGCGGTCAAGGCGGCCGAACAAAAAGCCAGGGCGGCGATGGACAGGATCAACAAGGGCGAGGACTTCACAGCGGTCGTAGCCGATGTGTCCGACGACCCCGTCACCAAAGCGAGGGGTGGCGACTACGATTGGCGGCAGCGCGGCGAAATGGGCAAGGAATACGCCGACGTTGCGATCAAGTTGAAGAAGGGCGAGGTGTCGCAGCCGTTCAAGACTGCAGTTGGCTGGCATATCCTCAAGCTCGAGGATACGCGGCCACGTAAACCGGCCGACTACGACAAGATCCGTGATCGCCTCGCTGCGATGGTCGCCTCCGCAGCGCAGATCGAGCTCGTGGACAAGGTACGCGCCGAGGCGAAGATCGAGCGCATGGACCAGATTCACAAAGCAGACAAGGAAGGCGCCAAAGTCAGGTAGCGCCCCTGCCCTGCCTGCCAATCCCGCGATATCCCGGCAGTGAGTAAGCTATGGGCCTTGCCGTCATCATCCTGACGCACAACGAAGAGCGCCACATCTTGCGGGCTCTCGCCTCGGTTGCCAAGATTGCAACCGAGGTTTTTGTTGTCGACAGCTTCTCAAGCGATCGAACGGTCGAGCTGGCGCGCGCTCAAGGCGCGACCGTATTGCAGAACCGGTTCGTCAACTACGCGAAGCAGTTTCAGTGGGCGCTCGAGAATGCCCCGATCACCGCCTCGTGGATCATGCGGCTCGATGCCGACGAAATCATCGAAGCCGATCTCGGCGCCAGAATTCGCGACGAACTGCCGCGCCTGAGCAACGAGGTTGTCGGGATCAACCTCAAGCGCAAGCACATCTTCCTTGGCCGCTGGATTCGCCATGGTGGCCGCTACCCGCTCCTCCTCTTGCGGATCTGGCGCCGCGGCCACGGCCGCATCGAAGACCGCTGGATGGATGAGCACATGATTCTGTGGGGCGGCCAGACCGTTACATTCGATGGCGGGTTCGCCGATCACAATCTCAACGATCTGACGTTCTTCACCGACAAGCACAACAAATACGCCACACGCGAGGCAATCGACGTGATCAACGAGCGTCATCGTCTGTTCGGGCGCGACGTCGATCTGATAACGGAGGAAGGCTCGCGCCAGGCGGCCATCAAGCGCTGGATCAAGGAACGGCTGTACAACCGTATCCCTTATCAAATCAGCGCTCCCGCCTATTTCCTGTTTCGCCTGATTTTCCAGCTCGGTTTTCTCGACGGCAAGGAAGGCCTTGTCTATCACGGATTGCAGGGTCTCTGGTATCGCTTCCTTGTCGGCGCAAAGGTGGAAGAGCTGGAAGCCGCCATCTCTCATCTGAAGGATCCGGCGGAAATGCGCGCGGAGCTGCGACGCCTGACCGGCCTTGTCATCGAGCTCTGATCACCATGCGCTCGAACGCCAGAATGATCTTCAATGGGCACGGTACATGACGCGTAGTGCCGCGGCCATTGTTGCCCTGTTTCAGTTATTTTGGATGGCGGAGGCAACCGCGCAGTCCGCGATGTTCTGGTTCAACGATCCCGTCGGTCCGGACGAAACAGTGCTCGTCACCGGCGCCGAGCTCGACAAGATTACATCCGTGACGGTTGCCCGAATTGGCGACGGCCCCTCCCGCCAGGAAACCTCCGTTCCGATTCTGCAGGCCAATCCCCTCTCCCTTAAATTCACGATCCCGGAGCAGTTCACGCCCGGGATCTACCGCTTCAGCCTGACCCACCCCCAGGGCACTCTCAGCGGCCGCATCAACCTGCCAACAATCTACTGGACGCAGGGAAACCTCGGCGACGAGGTCTCGCCTTCGGGCTGGCTCCAGGTGTTCGGTCGCAACATCGTTCGCCAGGCAAGCCGTGCACAATTGTTGATGCTGCCCGATGCCGGAAATGCACCGACGAAGGCCGTTCTGACCAAAGGCGACCTGTGGCGCGGTGCGTTTCGCATTCCCGACCAGCTTTCACCCGGCCGCTACCGGCTGCGCCTCTCCAACGGAGACGGCGGCGACGCCGAATGGGTCGATGTGGGCAGCATCGTCGTGCGCTCTCCCGAGGCGAACGCGGTGCAATCCTTCGATGTACGGGCATTTGGCGCCAACGGCGACGGCAAGTTTGATTGTACTCGCGCCGTCAAGGCCGCCATCGAAGCTGCGAGCCAGGCCGGAGGCGGGACCGTGTACTTCCCGCGCGGGCGCTATCTGATCTCGGACATGATCGTCATTCCACCTCGCGTCAAATTGCAGGGGGAACGCATCGATCTGGTCAACCTGGTCTGGCCCAGTCTGGCAACACTTCCGGCCGCACTGATACAGGGAAGGTCGCAGTTCTCGGTCGAAGACCTGACAATCTACACATCGAACCACCCGCACATCATCGCGGGGGGCTTTCAGTTCGGCGACGCCCCGATTCCTGACGCGGCCGATATCGCCATCCGGCATGTCCGCATTCGCGGTTCGGCCTTCCGGGGCCTCATGGAGGCTGAAGCCACCCTGCAGCAAATGAACGACTTCCGTCGGATTTACCCCGATGGATCTCCCGACACCATTCGATTGAGCGGAAACAGGATCGAAGTATCCGATTGCGATATTCTCGGATCCGGACATTCGCTTCGCCTCTTCAAGGCAACCAACGCGATTGTGGCCCGCAATATCCTGACCAACGGCCGCTATGGCTCGTACTCGATCGTGGGATCGCGTCAGGTCGTCTTCGAAGGCAATACGGTGACTGCCGCCGACCTCCAGGGAACTGGCGGAGGAATATCGACGCTGTCAAAATGGGTCAGCGCATCCGAGAACATCTTCGTCGGCGGCAACACGTTCAGGGCCATTTATGGCTGGGACCGGGAAGCGATGACGTCGGACGGGCCAGGCGGATTCTATTTCGGTCATGCGAACAGCACTGGGCCGGATCGGTTGTCGATGCTGGATGCGGCCAATCCGTATCCGGCCGGCACGGACTGGACCGGTGCCGCAGTCATGGTGGTCAACGGACGCGGTGCCGGCCAATACGCCAGGGTCAAAGCACTCGAGAAAAAGCCGCCCGACTTGTCGGTGGTGCTCGATCGACCGCTCGAGGTGGCGCTGGACTCGAATTCGGAGGTCACGGTTACCCAGGCGCAGCAAAACTATCTGATCATCGATAATGACTTCGAAGACACGGGCGTCGCCGCGCAGACGTACGGGACGGCGCTTGGGCATGTCATCTCCGGCAATCGATCCAACAGGACCAGCGGCTTTGCCGTGTTCGGACTGTCCTACGACAGTTTCCAGCCCGGCTGGCGGATTCAGATCCTCGACAATCACATACTCGAGGGAAACGTCTACCGGGCCGGACCCGAACGGAGCATTTTCTCCAATGAGGCTTCAATTCTCGTCCAGGCGAACCAGACCGCAAAGGCTCCAGGTCGACCGCCAATGGTGCAAGCGGTGATCGTTCGAGGCAATCGCCTCGATCAGGACGCCCACATCGAAATCAAAGGCTTTGCCGCGACCTCGCCCGGCGTCCGCGACGTGGTCGTCGAAGGAAACACCATGGGACCATCACGGGTCGGTCTGATGATTGATCGCGGCGTCGCGTGGTGGCTCAGTCGAAGGAACGTCGAAGAACGGCGTATCCAAAAATAGCGCTGCGAGCTGCTCGCCCCTGCTTCGCGCTCCCTCTCGATCAGTCACGGTAATGATAAGTTCCGTTGTTAGTTAAACCCCTGCTCTGGCTGCCATCTCCCGCTGTGGCCGAACGGAATTCCTCTCCGGCAGCCGCTTCACAACCTGAAAGACTGTACCGATGACCGCAATTCTCGGCCTCAACCTCAACCATCCCGATGCCTCCGCGGCGCTCATCATCGATGGCAAGGTGGTCGCAGCTTCGGCTGAGGAGCGCTTCGGCAAACGCATCAAGCATGACCCATCCTTCCCGCAGCAGGCGATCCAATCGGTTCTTGCCATGGGCGGCATATCGTCGAAGGACCTGGATTTCATCGCGATCGCGCGCGATCCGTCGCAGAATCGCGCGGCCCAGGTCTCGTATGTCTTGCGCAATCCCCTTAGCGGCGGCAAAGCGGCGCTTGAGCATATCCGGCGGGCCAAGGACGAGCTGAGCATCAGCGAGCAGGTCGCCGAGGCGTCCGGGCAGGCCCCGGACATGGTCAAGGCCAAAGTCATCAACGTGGAACATCATCTGTCCCACATTGCGAGCTCCTACTACTGCTCGCCGTTCGACGGGCTGACGGCCGGCTTCTCCTATGACGGCAGCGGCGATTTCACCAGCGCGATGGCGGCGCGCTGCGAGGGGACACGGATCGACGTGCTCGACCGCGTCAACCTGCCAAACAGCCTGGGCTTCTTCTACACGGCGTGCTGTCAGTTCATCGGCTTCGCCGAATATGGCGAAGAGTACAAGGTCATGGGTCTCGCGCCATACGGCGTCGACAGCTTTGCGGACACGATGCGAGACCTCGTCCAAACGCGGCCCGATGGCTGGTTCAAGCTCGCCGATGGCTTCTTTGGCATGCACCGCGGCGGCGAAAGCGGAAAGATGGACGAGCGAAATCACGTGGAAATGCTGCGCTTGTTCACCGACAAATGGATCGAGAAGTTCGGTTCGCCGCGCCAGCGCGGCGAGGAGCTGACGCAACGGGACAAGGACATCGCCCGCTCCTGTCAGGTCCGCTTCGAGGAAGTGGCGGTGCATTGCTTCAACAAGCTGCACGATCTGGTCCCGAGCAAGCAGGTCGTTTATGCCGGAGGTTGCGCACTCAACGGCGTCATGAACGCGCGCCTGTTGCGCGACACGCCTTTCCAGCAGGCATACATGCAGCCGGCCTCATCGGATGACGGTCTGTGTCTCGGTGCGGGCCTGTGGACATGGCACAATGTCGCGGGCGGACGAGAGCGATTCCATATGACGCATTCCTACTGGGGGCCGGCTCATTCGGATGAGACGATGCGGCGCGCAGCAGAATCGGCCAGAACTCCCATGCGCGAACTATCGCCCGGCAACGTTCCGAAGGCGGTCGCATCCCTGTTGCACGCCGGGCTGGTGGTTGGCTGGTACCAGGGGCGATCCGAATGGGGCCCGCGCGCCCTCGGCAATCGCTCCATTCTTGCCGACCCGACCCGCGCCAACATGAAGGATGTCATCAACGCCAAGATCAAGCGAAGGGAAGGCTTCCGCCCCTTTGCTCCGACCATCTTGCAGCCAGCGGTATCGACCTATTTTGAACAGGATGTATTCAGTCCCTTCATGATGCATGTCGTCAAGCTTCGTCCGGAATGGCGCGAACGACTTCCCGCCATCACCCATGTCGATGGCACCGGACGGCTGCAAAGCATCGCGCGGGACACCAATCCACTCTACTACGACTTGATCCACAGCTTCGGCGAACTGTCCGGGATACCGATCGTGCTCAATACCAGCTTCAATGAGAACGAACCGATCGTCGACACACCCGAACAGGCCATGAGCTGCTTCCTTCGCACCGGTCTCGACGCCATCTGCCTTGGCAGGTACCTGGTGGTGAAAGGCGAGCATGCCAAGCTGTTATCGGACGCGTAGGCCGCTGACGCCGTGAATTGGGGGCGATCGCGACGCCCCCCTTTTCGTTGTTCGGGTCAGGATACTCGCGCCCAACCTTCCTTGGCCGGGCGTAGGCCGCGGTCAGAACTGGAAGTAGATGAATTCGGCATGTCCAAAAATGCCGAACAGCACGATGTAATATGCCAGCGCGACACCGGCGGCCGTTGGCAGCCAGCGCACCTCCCACAGTTCACGAAGGCGCTGCGGTCGAAACGACAGGTGGAAGTCGATCACGAACAGCAGTGCGAGCGAGACGGCGAGCATCACCAGTTCGCCGCTCGCGAGATCCAGCATCTTCAGGGTGAAATAGGAGATGGGACCGAAGTCGCCCAGGCTCCGCAGGGCGACGATCGCATTGGCGACGCTCGTCGACCGGAAGAAGGCCCATCCCACGAGCACGACGGCTAGCATCCAGGCCCAACCGAGCAGCAGACGAGCCGGCTCGCCGAGCCATGCTTCCGGTTTCGCAAGCCTGATAAAGGCTCGTTCGACAACCAGGCAAACCCCATGCAGCGTGCCCCAGGCGACGAAATTCCACGCTGCACCGTGCCAGATACCACTGACCGCGAATACGATGATGAGATTGCGCGCGGTGGAGCCTTCGCTGCCGCGGCTTCCCCCGAGCGGAATGAACAGATAATCGCGGAACCAGGTCGACAGGGAAATATGCCAACGGCGCCAGAACTCGTTCAGGCTGGTGGCGAAATAGGGTTGCCCGAAATTGATCATGAGATCGAAGCCCATGATGCGCGCCACGCCACGCGCAATGTCCGAGTACCCCGAAAAATCGCAATAGATCTGGAGGGCGAAGAGCACCGCCGCGAGCAGTTGATAACTGCCGGAATACTGCGCCGGATTGGCGTAGATCCCGTTCACCACCGACGCGACCACGTCGGCGATGCACATCTTCTTGAACAGGCCATAGCCGACGAGCAACAGGCCGGCGGTGACATTTTGGTAGGAAAGCCGATGCGTGATCCGGAACTGCGGCAGCATGTGTGCCGCACGCTCGATCGGACCGGCGATCAGTTGCGGAAAGAAGCTCACATATTGGGCGTAGGTGATAAAGTCGCGCTCGGCGGCAACCCGGCGATTGTACACGTCGAGCGTATAGCCGACCGACTGAAACGTGTAGAACGAAATGCCGAGAGGGAGCACCAGACCGAGGGCATAATCCGGCACCACGTACCCGAATAGCCCGACCACGCCGAGCACGTTCGAAATCAGGAAGTCCAGATATTTGACCGTTCCGAGCACGCCCAGGTTTATCGACAGCGCGATGGTCAGCGCTACCTTGCGTCCGCCATCGGTCCGAGCCCGAGCCATCATGAGTGCGGTCGTGTAATCCACGATCGTCGTCAATCCGAGCAGGAGTCCGAAGGAAGGGCGCCAGCTCATGTAGAAGATATAGCTGGCGATCAGCAGCACCAGCGGCTGGGTTCGCCCCGGCAACGAGAAGAACACCACCAGGAACGTTACGAAGAACGCCAGAAATTCGAAAGAGTTGAAGAGCATCAGTCGAATGCTCCGGTGGACTTCAGCAATTTGGCCAGATCGGCCGTGTAGGCGCGCGCCCCGGCCGGATTCATGTGCTGCGGATCGGCAAAGAGTGCTGGCGGATACATGAAATAGTCCGGCCCCAACACCCGAATGAGAGGCCGATCCGAGATCATCATCGACCTGGCGTCGTCAGCGGCTGGCAGCGGAGCAGCCTCGCCAGCGCGGAAGAAGCCCGGAACAATCATGATCTGGAAGCCATACTGGCTCGCCAGCCGTTCGAGGTGATTACGAGAGTGAGACTTCTCAGGGATCATCCGTAGCTCAATACGTGTGGGATGATCGGTCGGCAGGGTGTAGTCATCGGGAAGGCGATCGCCCGGGTAATGGCTCTGCGACTTGATGAAGTACCAGCCCCGATCGCGGAGCATTGCAGCGCGCTGAATCTCCACGTCGCGGCGCGCGTCGGACAGTCGATCCAGATTCTGAAAAGCGAACAGCGCTGCCTCACGGGGCAAATTGCGAAAAGGAAACAGCGTGTTTGCCAACAAATTATCATTGCGCAGGGTATCAGAAAACGTATCGGATACACCCTTGCCGTCCCACGGGATCGTCAACAGCACGTGCGTGGGAACGTTGCCGGCTTCCAGCGCGGCTTCCAGAATCGGAAGAAAGTGAACTTCGCCGGGCAGCCCAAGGTTATACGATCGGAAGCCGGGGCCGACGGCCGCATCCAGGTCGGATGGAAGCAACGCCGAGAGAAGCTTGCTGTTACCGAAGATCATCACCCGATTGCGGTCTTGCGGACCGAACATCCGGCCCTTCACAAGAGTATCCAATTTTGCGTACGCAATGACGACCGAGCCCGGCCTGATAAAAGGCAGCATGGCGTAAGTCGTATACAGCGAGAGCCAGACCGCGCCGAACAACAATCCGAAGACGACAACGGATTTGAGCCACGGAGCGGCGATCGCGGCCGGCTCTTCCGCATTCACGGCCGATGCGGCCTCCGGAGATGGCAGAGGCGAGCGGATCGTGGCTGTAGCTCGTTCCGATATCTCTGGGCCCAGTGAAATCCGGTCAGAGAGTTGGCGCCGGCGAGGCTTGTACATATCCGACGGAACTCACGGGACAGAGCATTGGGATGATCGGGTGCCGGCGGTGGTGACGGGCTGTTCGCCGCGCCCGAACTGCAAGCGCGCGTGCGCCGGCGTGGTGCGTTCGGGAGCGGAGAACATGCAGCCCTGTTATCATTCTGTTATGTTTCAGCCGAGGTCCTATCAAACGAACATTACAGTTTGACGATATCGAGATCGCAGCACTCGATACGTGCAGCGCATTGCCGAAGAGGATAACATTGAGTAGATAAGCCGGCCACTGGTCCGGGCTTCCCCGTCACATTGCGCGAGGGCCTGCGCAGGGAGGACGATTCAAGGCGCCGTAACGCACCGTCGCACAATTATCATCGTGCATGACAACGTCCCTCGCTGACCGAAAGCTGAACCATGTGTGGAATTACCGGCGCCTTCGCATACCGTGCCGAAGCGCCCCCCATCGACAAAGCCGAGCTGCTGCGGGTGCGTGACGCGATGGTCGCGCGCGGTCCGGATGGCGACGGTCTGTGGATGGCCGCCGACGGACGCGTCGGCTTCGGACATCGCCGCCTGGCCATCATCGACCTGAGCGAAGGCGGCGCGCAGCCCATGCTTGATCCCGAAACCGGCAACTGGATCTGCTTCAACGGCGAGATCTACAATCACCAGCAGTTGCGCACCCGGTTGCACCACGACGGCGTCGCGACGCGAACTCAATCGGACACCGAAGTGTTGCTCAAGCTCTACGCCCAGCGCGGCGAAGAGATGTTCTCCGACCTTCGCGGCATGTATGCTTTTGCACTCTGGGACGCGAGTCGGCGCGAGTTGCTGCTGGCCCGGGACCCGTTCGGCATCAAGCCTCTGTACGTGGCAGACGACGGCGCCACCATTCGCTTCGCGTCCCAGGTCAAGCCGTTGCTGCAAGCCCCGGTGGACCGGAGGCCCGAACCGGCGGGCCACGCCGGCTTCCTGCTGTGGGGCTCAGTACCCGAGCCATACACCCTGTACCGCGGCATCCGCGCGCTGCCGCCTGGGCACTGGCAGCGCTTCAGCGCCGCGGGCGCCGGACGGCCGATCCGGTTTGCGAGCATCGTGGATGCGTTGGGTCGCCTGCCCACGGCCTCCGGCGCCCGCACCGACGACGCGCTCGATCAGATCGCCGCAGCGGTCAGGGACAGCGTCGCCGCGCACATGGTGGCGGACGTGCCTGTTGGCGTCTTCCTTTCGGCGGGATTGGATTCAACCATGCTCGCGGCCTGTGCGGCGAGCGTCGGCGAGTTGCGCACGCTGACCCTGGGCTTCAACGAGTATGCCGACGGCCCCAACGACGAGGCCGGACTGGCCGATGAGGTCGCCGGCCTGCTCCACGCAAAGCATGCGCTGCATCGGATTTCAGCGCGCGACTTCGAGTGCGACCGGCAGCACCTGATCGACGCGATGGATCAGCCCTCGATCGACGGCATTAACGTCTGGTTCGTCTCCAAGGCCGCGGCCGCGCAAGGTCTGAAGGTTGCGATCTCGGGGCTCGGCGGCGACGAGCTGTTCGGATCTTACCCGAGCTTCCGGCAGGTACCGCGCCTGGTGAGCCTGATGCGGCGCGCACCGGTCGGCGAACGAACCGGGCTGCTGCTGCGGCATCTGGCGCAACCTTTCGCCTCGGCACTGCCGTCGCCCAAATATGCGGGACTCGTCGAATACGGCCACAGCCTGTCGGGGGCATATCTGTTGCGGCGAGCACTCCACATGCCGTGGGAGCTCGCGCAGCTGATGGACCCGGCCATGGCCAGAGATGGCCTGGAGGAGCTCGCGACCATGAACCGCCTCGATGCCAGTACCGAGGGCCTGGAGAGCGACCGGCTGGCGGTCTCCGCTCTCGAGATGCAGTGGTACATGCGCAACCAGTTGCTGCGCGACGCCGACTGGGCGGGCATGGCGCATTCGCTCGAAATCCGCGTGCCCCTGGTCGATCTGCAACTGCTGCAACACTTCGTGGAGCTCCCGGATTTCGATGCGAACAGCGAAAAGCGCACCATCGTCAGGCGCGTCGCGCCCGAATTGCCGGAAGGCGTGTTGAACCGGCCCAAGACCGGCTTTGCGGTGCCGATCCATCAGTGGCTCAATCCCGGCGCGAGCAGCGGCGTCACGCGGCATCGCGACTGGGCGATGACGCTGTATCGACATTTTGCCGCAGCCTGAGGAGACACCAGTGAGGCTGCTTCACGTCATTTCCTCCGCCGATCCCAGCAATGGCGGGCCCATCGAGGGCGTGCGCCAGCGTGGCTTGCGACTGCTGGAGATGGGCCATCAGGTCGAAGTAGCGTGTCTGGATGATCCCAGGGCGCCTCATCTGGAATCCTTTCCGTTACCCGTGCATGCACTCGGGCCGCCGCGTGGCGGCTATCATTTCTCGACGTCGCTCCAGCCATGGCTGCGCGCCCACGCCGGCGGTTATGACGCAGTCATTGTGAACGGTATCTGGCAGTACCACAGCTTTGCCGTTTGGCAGGTCATGCGCGAGCTGAGGCAGCCCTACGTCGTGTTCACGCATGGCATGCTTGATCCGTGGTTCAAGCAGAACTATCCGCTCAAGCATCTGAAGAAGTGCCTCTACTGGCCCTGGGCCGAATACCGGGTTCTGCGCGACGCTGCGGCTGTGCTGTTCACGAGCGAGGATGAGCGGTTGCTTGCGCGCCGCTCGTTTTGGCCCTACCGGGCGCAGGAGGTCGTGGTGTCCTACGGCACGCGATTGCCGCCGCAGGACGCGCCCCCGCTACGAGAGGCTTTCCTCGCCGCCCATCCCGAGTTGCGCGGCAAGCGGGTGTTGCTCTTTCTCGGGCGGCTGCACGCGAAGAAGGGCTGCGATCTGCTTGTCGAGGCATTCGCCCACGTGGCGGCCGAGGAGCCTCGCCTGCATCTGCTGATGGCCGGGCCGGACCAGACCGGCTGGGTCAGTCAGCTCAAGGCCCGGACCCGCGCCTTGGGCGTGGCCGATCGTGTCTCATGGCCGGGCATGTTGCAGGGCGACGCCAAATGGGGCGCGTTCCACAGCAGCGAGGCCTTCGTGCTACCCTCCCATCAAGAGAACTTCGGCATCTCGGTCGCCGAGGCCCTGGGTTGCGGCCTGTCCGTGCTGATCTCTGACAAGGTCAACATATGGCGCGAGGTTCGAGCGGCCGGTGCAGGTCTTGTCGCCGAAGATTCGCTGGCGGGCACACTCAAGAACCTGCGCGCATGGCTGGCCATGTCTCCGGAAGACCGGGCAGCCATGGGCCGACGAACCCACGATCTGTTCGCGGACCGGTTCAGTGTTGACCGGATGGCGACGGCATTGATCGATGTCGTGCGTGCGGTGCAAGCCTCTCCGCGCTCGTGACGCGAGAACCCGGTATTTGGTTCAGTTCAGGGGACCGGATCGACGTCCGAAGTTGCCGATAGCCTGCCCCGACATGTCGCGATCTTTCGTCATCTGGAACGCGTGATCCAGATTGCCGAGACGCCGTAGCCAGCAGTGACGGTGCTGCCTCGCAACACCTGCGACACCCGGCTTCGCCGCCGCGATCCGCGCCCCGGCCCGATCCCGAATTGCCGTTCGAGGGAAGCCAGGCTTCCGATCGCAATGTGTTGCACTGATCAATCTAATTCCCGGGATCGCCGCGCCACGCCGCTACTTGTTACTTGTCGTATCGTTATTGCGATAACGTCACACAAGAAATGATATCAAACATAACAATACGCAGGAGGATGCTCGCTGAGATCGATCCTATCCAGGATCATCTCGGACTCGGCTTCACCCCCAAGACACGCTCCGGCCTGCAGGCGCCACGACCGAACCCGTAACCGGCTCGGCGGGCTGGGATTTGTCGCGGCCGGTCGAAGCCTTTCGCTTCGACCGAAAATGAGGACGGTCATGCGGGTGTTGGTGATAGGGATAAATTATGCTCCCGATCTGATCGGCGTGGCGAAATACAACACCGAATTCTGCGAGAGTCTCGCCAGCTGGGGTCACGAAGTTCGCGTCGTCACCGCCCCGCCCTATTACCCCGACTGGAGCATCCCACCGGGGTATCGTTCGAAATGGTATCGCCATCAACGTCTGAACGATGTGGACGTCATTCGGGCGCCGATCTACGTGCCGAGCCGGCCTTCGGGTCTCAAGCGGCTGCTCCATCACGCCTCCTTCATGCTCTCGGCAGCCGTCCCCGTTCTGTCGAGCGCGCTCTGGTGGCGCCCCGATATCGTATTCGTGGTGGCGCCATCTCTGCTTTCCGCGCCTATGGCGGCATTGGCCGCCAGGATCACCGGCGCATCTTCCTGGGTCCATGTTCAGGATCTCGAAGTCGACGCAGCCTTCGAGGTCGGGCTGCTCCGCAGCGGTGTCACGCGCAAGCTGATGCGTACGGTCGAACGGTGGATACTGCGTTCATTCGACCGCGTCTCAACCATCTCGACACAGATGGTACGCCGCCTCGAGCACAAGGGTATCGCGCCTGCCAGATTACGTGAGTTCCGGAACTGGATCGACACCAGCATCGTCGTGCCGGGAAGTAATCAAACGCAGCTTCGTTCGGAGCTGCAGCTGGCGCCGACCGATATCGTGGCGCTCTACTCGGGAGCCATGTCGAACAAGCAGGGGCTTGAGCTGATCATCGAAGCCGCCGCGGCATTGAAGGACAGCCAGCCCTCGGTGAAGTTCGTTCTCTGCGGAAATGGTCCCGTCAAGCCGGCATTGGTTCAAATGGCTGCCGGTCTGCACAACGTCCGCTTCCTTGACCTCCAGCCGCTCGATCGGGTCTCGGAGCTGCTCAGCACCGCCGACATTCAGCTCTTGCCGCAAAAGGCCGAGATATCCGACCTGGTTCTGCCGTCCAAGCTGGCCGGCATGCTCGCATCCGGCCGACCGCTCATCGCGATGACCGAGCCTGGTACGGGGATTGCGTCCGAGGTCGAAGGTGCCGGCCTCGTCATCGCTCCGGGCGACGCGGGCGCGCTTGCCGCGGCTGTCAAGACGCTGGCCGAAGACGAGGCACTGCGGAATCGCCTCGGCGCCGTCGCGCGCGCACGCGCCGAGCAGAAATGGGATCGTATCTCGATCATCCGTTCGCTCGAACACGAATTCATGTCCCTTCCGCAACGGGCCGCAACACCTGCTCCGCGCACCGCGCCTTTGGCGACGCCGGTTCGCTCGATCGAACATGTCACGACGGGCAGTCGCCGCCGGCCAGAGACGTCAGGGTGGCCGCCTTCAAGAGAGCCCTTGCGTCCTCGAGCCAGGGGCGTCGGCTCTGAACACTAGCAAGACTGGACGGGGATCTGTACTGATGACTTCGGCGCTGCCCAAAGGAGAAAGCATCTCCGCTCGGATGGAGTCCGTTGAGGGCCATTCAACAGGCTTCGACTACCTCAGGATACTTCTCTCTACGGCCGTCCTCTTCATCCATAGCAAGACGTTTACGCTGGGCGCCGATGTCCAGACCTTCAAGTCGCTGGTTGACTCGACGGTCCGCGTCGGTACGTTTTCCGTGGCGCAGCCCCCCATCTACCAGCCGATTATCTGGGCGGTGGTGCCGGCTTTCTTCGCCCTTAGTGGATTCCTTGTTTCAGGAAGTCTGCATCGTTCAAGGACGACAATCGGCTTTCTGTTGCTGAGAGCGCTGCGTATTTTCCCGGCACTTTGTGTCGAGTCGCTTCTCGCAATGCTCGTCCTCGGTCCGCTCGTGACCAGCTTCACCCTGGCCGCGTACTTCAGCGATCCCCTGTTTCACGCATACCCTCTCAATATCATCGGCGATATCCAATATTATTTGCCTGGTGTCTTTCTCAACAACCCTGTGCCGCGGGTCGTGAATCTACAGCTCTGGACCATTCCAGCGGAGATGTACTGCTACGTAATCCTCGCCACGGTGCTCGTCCTGCAGCTGGCGCACCTGCGCCTGACCGTTCCGTTCATCACCGTAGCGACGTTCATCGGCCTGCAGGGAATGCAGGCACTGGGAATTCATGCGCCGGCGGACTGGTCTGCGGGTGACGGGAGAGTGCAGATCGAGACTCTCGTCCTCGCGTTCATGATCGGTGTGTCCTTGTTCGAGCTCAAGGACAAGGTTCCACTGCGAGCTGACCTGTTCGCTCTGTCGGTCGTGCTTTCCTACGCCTTGCTCTGGGGCGGAGCGCTGCAATATCTGGCGATGATCCCGATCGCCTACGCCACGGTCTTCGTCGGGCTTTCCAACTTCCGAAAGACGTTCGTCAATCGGACGGGTGACTACTCCTACGGAGTGTACCTGTATGGGCTGCCGGTGCAGCAGCTCCTCGTCTACCTCTTTCCGGCGAACAAGAACTGGCTGCTCAGCTTCGCCATGGCCTATGTCCTCAGCTTGGTGTTCGCGGCGTTGTCCTGGCATCTCGTCGAATCGAAGGTCCTGGCGAAGAAGAGGATCATCGTCGAGGCTGCCGAAAATTTCCTGAGGCCTTTGTCATTCCGGTTACCATGGGGGCCTGCAGCCAAGCCGGTCCTCGCTCCCCCAATCGCGCTGGTGCCGAAACCGGCCGACTTGAGCTGATATCACAGGACTACAAGATCGGGGCTCGGCTGTCCCGGCTTGTCCCTCAGGGACGTAGATAGCGATATCCGACATAGAGCCCAACCAGATTCAATACGACCTCTCCCGCCACGAAAGCATAGACGCCAAGCATGGAAACCAGCAGGTAGCTGGCCAGCATCCCCGCCGCCGAGCCGATCGCCAGAGCCCCGGCGGCGAGGCCATACGCGCCCGTCGCCGCCAGGGCCTGCATCATCATCAGCAACAGCGACATCGTGAATATCGTCGGCGCGAAGCCAGCGATGACAATCGCGGCCCGGTGCAAGCCGAAATCCGGCACCTGCGCAGCGATGCCGGCGGCGACGGTAACGCCGACTGCAAACATCGCCGCGCAATAGAGCGCCATTCTCTGCGCACCGAGCATGCTGCCGAGGCTCTGCTTTTCGGCTGCCGACAGTTTCTCGACGAGGCTTGGGAATTCTACCCTCAGCACGAACCCTACGATCTGGGTCGATGCCGTCACAATCTGCTTGGCGTACACGAACAGGGCGGTCGTCTCGGCGCCGAGATAGACCGTGCTCAACACCAACTGAACGCGCATGTTGACCTGCCCCGGCAAGATCTGGAACGACAGGGCACAGCCGTCTGTCAGTGCCCTCGTCAAACCCGCACGCGTCACCCTGTGAAACCGCGGGTACCAGCCCTTGCGCGCCAGCGTCGTCCATTGCGCGATCAACGTCGCGAGATAGCCTATGGAAAAGGCGCCGCCCAGGATCGCGCCTGCTGCCGCAGCCGACCTGTGGGCCGCCAGGGCTAGGCCGACCGCGGTGACCAGGTAAGCCGCCGATCCCGTGATTCCGCTGATGCCACTCAGTCTCAGGCCGTCGAGCAGGCCAACCCCGTTGACGGCCCACAGCAGCAATCCGGGGAGCGCAAGGGCGACGTACCATCGCGAAAACTCGTCCGACGAGAGCCGCAAGACGTATGCGGCTGCAGCGGCACCGACGATCAAGGCTATCGCGATCCTTATTGCGCTCGTCTCGCAAAATACCCGCCATACCTCGCCGCGCGCCTCCCGACCGCTCGGCAAGCGGGCCACTGCCCGGGCGAGTGTCGTACTCGCCCCGGCGTCAACGAGGACGATGCCCAGAATGGCAAAAGAATAATGCGTGCCGAATGCTGCGAGAAGCTCGTACTCACCTGCGGCCACGAGCACGGTCTGGACAATGAATATCGCCCCTTGACCGAGGCCGAACCCGGCGACCAGCAGCCCGACGTTGGCAATCTGCCTCCATTGGCCATGGACGGCTCTCACCCAGCCGGCGGCGCGCATTTGTACTAGCCGGTATCGAGACGCCGCAGGGCTCCGCGTTCCATCCGAGGCGTTGGAGCTCGCGACACTTGTTTCAAGCATGATGTTTTCCGGGGGCGGGCGTCGTGACCTGAACCTACGGCTTGCAGCGCCGATGTAGACCAATGTTACACGAATTGATACCTCACATAATCAGTCCGACGACAGCTCGCGGATCATCGCATGGCTCGCCGCTACAGCCGCCGATGTCACAGTCTTGTGCAATTCGGAACGTAAGGAGTGGGGTCGGGTCAAGCAGAGCGGGAGTTCGTCCCAGCCATCGGGCCTTTGAGGCAGTGTGCGGTTTGAGCAATGCGTGACGAGCGACGGATATTGGATCGGGCGCTGTCCTTGCACGACAAGGGGGACATCGCCGCCGCCGCCAAACTGTATCGGCGCATCATCGATGCCAATCCCAATAATCTTCACGCCGTGCACTTCCTGGGCGTGGCCGAGGCAGCGGCGGGAAATATTGATCGAGCAAAACTGCTGATGACACGATCGTTGCAGTCGAAGCCGGTCAACGTGGAGTTTATCGAGAACTACGCGGCCGTGCTCCACCGGGCCGGCGAGCATGACGAGTTGGTCCGGCTGTGCCAGCACGGGCTACAATTCGCGCCGACCAGCCTGGGACTTCTGCATGGAAGTGCGGCCGGGCTTTTGGCAATGAGCCGCCATCCCGAAGCCATCGAGCAACTGACACGCCTGTTGGCACATCACCCCCGGCATTTTCCGGCCCACTTCATGCTGGGTTCGGCGCTGGCGAAGTCGCGGCAATATGAACCGGCACTCGCCTCGTATGACCAGGCATTGCAGTTGAACCCACGGCTCGCGGAGGCGCATCTCGACAAGGGAACGATCCACTTCGCGACCTCCCGTTACAACGACGCGCTCGCGGCCTATGACAGCGCCCTCACGCTACGGCCCGATCTTGCGGCAGCAGCACTCGGCCGCTGCTACGCCCTGATCCAGTTGGGCCGGCGCGACGAAGCCTTGGCCGCCGCCGATCACACATTGACGCTTCAAGCGGATCTTCCTGAAGCATGGGTTGGCCGCGGCAACGCGCTCCTCGATCTCGGTCGCCCCGAGGACGCTGCGGCAGCCTACGACCGTGCGCTCGCCATCGGGCCGCACCTCGCGTCGGCCTGGTCCGGACACGGCAATATTCTCCTTCGATCAGGCCGTCAGCCGGATGCGGAGGTCGCGTTCGATCGCGCCATCGCTTCGGATGCCGCTTTCGCCGAGGCCTGGCTCGGCCGCGGGACCGTGTTGTTGTCCCTTGGCCGTCACCACGATGCGGCGGCGGCTCTCGACCGCGCCACAGTCCTGAATCCCGGCCTGGTGAGCGCCTGGCTGGCGAACGGTCAGGTCGCCTATCTCGAGAAACGTTATGGCGACGCGTTGGTCGCCTGGAACAGAGCTCTCGCCCTCAATCCGGATCAGCCCGCCGTGGCCGCCGCCTGCTTGCGCGTCAAGTTGCATCAATGCGATTGGACGGATTTCGAGCGTGGTTGTGCCTCGGTCAGGTCATCGGTCCGAAGCGGGAAGCTCGTCTCACCGTTCATGTTCGTCGCGATTCCGTCCACATCGGCCGAGCAGCTTCAGTGCGCGCGCACGTGGGCCGAGAACAACTTCCGTCTCCAGAGTTCACCGGTCTGGCGCAGCGAGCGCTACAATCACGACCGAATCCGCATCGGCTATCTCTCGGCCGATTTTCATCAGCACGCGACCTCGCAGCTGATGGCGGGCGTCTTCGAACATCACGACAGGACGCGCTTTGAAGTCACCGCGATCTCGGTCGGCCCAAACGACGGCTCGGACATGCGCCGGCGGATCGAAGCCGCGTTCGAGCGCTTCGTCGACGCCAAACCGCAAAGCGACGCTCAAATCGCCGAGCTTGTCAGGACTCTGGAAGTCGACGTCCTCGTCGATCTGAAAGGATATACCCAGGACGCGCGCACCGGCATCTTCGCCATGCGTCCCGCCCCGATCCAGGTCAACTATCTCGGCTTTCCCGGCACCATCGGTGCCGGCTTCATCGACTACATCGTCGCAGACCGAAACGTCATTCCCGAGCACGATTTCGATTGCTACGCGGAGAAAATTGTCTGGCTTCCCGAAAGCTATCAGGCAAACGACCGCGACCGTGCGATTGCGGATCTGATGCCCGTCCGCGTCGAGCATGGCCTTCCGGATGACGCTTTCGTGTTCTGCTGCTTCAACGACAACTACAAGATCACGCCGGACGTTTTCTCATCCTGGATGCGGATCCTCGCCGCGGTGGAGAACAGCGTGTTGTGGCTGTTCGAGGACAATCCAACGGCTGCGGACAATTTGCGCCGAGAGGCGCAGGCACGAGGCGTCGCGCCGCGTCGTCTGGTTTTCGCACAACGGCTCCCCACTTCCGCGCATCTGGCGCGGCATCGTTGCGCGGACCTTTTCCTCGACACACTCCCGTACGGCGCTCATACGACCGCCAGCGATGCGCTCTGGGCCGGACTTCCAGTCGTGACCTGCCTCGGCGACTCATTCGCGGCGCGGGTCGGAGCGAGCTTGCTCAACGCAATCCGCCTACCCGAACTGATCACGACGACGCCAGCGGCCTACGAGCAATTGGCGATCGAGCTGGCGAACGATCCGGCCAGGCTCGCGACGTTGAGAGCGAAGCTGGCGCGCGATCGACTGACCACACCTTTGTACGACACGAAGCAGTACACGCGTGATCTGGAGACGGCCTACGCCGCCATGATGGAGCGGCACATGGCGGGATTGCCACCGGACCACGTTCGGGTGCCGGGAACCACAGTCTGACAAGAGCACCCCGCGAGAGAGACGATTTCCTTGAATCGACCAGGATCTTTCGTCGATCGACCGACGACCAACCCGGGCCGGGATCGATTGACCGCTGGTGCTGCCGCAATCTTCCGCGCTCGCAGCGCTCCGACGATTGCAGTCATCGGCTCCTTCTGGGCGTGGTGCGGCCTGCTTTGCTTCCCCATGATTGACCTGAACCCGGACTTCGCGGACGCTCCGACCTCGTTTGCCTTGGGCGGCACGGTTCTGATCGGCCAGATTACCGGAATCGCGCTGTTCATCACGACGGTGTCCTTGATGCACGCTTCGCGGGCGCTCGCGAGCCTGGGTCGCTTGAGCCTCGCCCAGATCGCGATCATTGGCATCATCTACCTGTCTGCTGCCCTGCAATTGCACGATGACGAGGCGGCGACGTTTGTTGGCGTTTTCTACACCATTCTGCTGATGCTGACCGCTCTGATGCTGTCCGTCGTATGGACGCTGCCTCCGGACGATGTCGAAACCTGCATGAATGTTGCATCCATCATATTTTGTCTGTTCGGCATCTCCGCGCTGGCAGTCCTGGGATTACCGCAGGGCCGCAACGTCGGGGGTATTCAGCCAAATCTTTTTGCCGCACCGTTGCTCGCAGGCTTCATTCTGTCGCAGTTTCACGCGGGGAAAACGGGCATCGTCATCAGGATCCTGTGTTTCTCGATGGCCGCTCTCGTCAGCTCGCGGTACGCCCTGATCGGCTGCATTTCCGCGCTTATCGTGCATGACTTGACCTTCAATTCCCTACGCCCGTGGAAGGTTGCCGCGGCGATCGCTGCGTTGCTGTTGTGCATATTCCTCTGGCCGCAGATTGCCACCTTTCTCGCGCTTGATGATTCCAGTCGAGATCTGTCTTCAGGATTCACAGGAAGGGATGAATACTGGTCCGCGGCCCTGGCGACGATCATGGATCATCCGCTCGGCATCGGATTCAAGCGCGCGTCGGCCTTCGAGGCCGGGCACAATGGCTACCTGAAGACGCTGGTGGAATTCGGAATCGTCGGGGGCGGATTGATCATCCTCTTTGTCGGTTGCGTCATTGCCGCTGCAGGCGCCGAGGCGATGCGATCAACGGGGAGGGATCGGCGGCAACGCCGCTTCGCCTGTGCCCGCCTGGGCGGACTGGTCGCCCTGGCGTTTGGGGCCTTCTTCCAACCGCAATTGTTCAGTCTCGGCGACGCGTTCGGTGTCTCGCTCCTGTTGCTGCTGTTCAGACCTGAAATGAAGCCGGTATCTGGTCGCGCAGCAATCGCGTGAGCGCCGGCCGCGCAACGATCGCGAGCTGATTTCGCCTCCACCCGAGGTCGCTTCGTTCACTTCGCGTTCTGTCGCTGCGCCGAGATGCCGAGGACCAGGCGCAACTTGCTGTTGTCGGCGCTGCCCGAGGCGGTCTGGACGACCAGACCATCGATGAACAGAAAGGGCATGCCGGCCTCCAGGTCGTAGAGGAGCGGCTGAAGAGATGCGGAAGCAAGCTCGATGTTGAACGTCGCCGAGACGAAGCCGGATTTGGCGAGCGGCCCCTGGACATCGACCTGCGACGACAGTGTGTTGCCGTTCACCCGTTTGGTCGCCGCGAGCACCCGCTGGAGCAGCACGGCGCTTGCAACCGAGGCCGTCTGTCCTTCGAGGAACGCCGAGCCTGTGGGAACGCTGATGTCGGCGCGGACGGCGGGCGGCGGGGTCGCACGCCGGGCCTCGAGCGTCTGAAGTATCTCCGCGGCTGACGCCGCAGCATCGCGGCTACCGAGGATCTCGATCACGGCCTGCACGGTCGTGAACGCGAACAGCACCACCAGCGCCACATAGGCCGCGACCGCGGCGATCGGAAAGCGGGTGAGATACCCTTCGAATTTCTGCATGCTGATCATGTGCCCGACCCGAATTGCGGCTTGATCCTGGTCTCGATGTGGAAGCGCTCGCCCGCCTCGTTGGCGGCGCGCGTCGTCGGTGCGAAGAAGCCAGCGCTGGCGAAATGCGGCGACTGCTCCAGGATCTGGATCAGCGACGGGGCGTCGCTGGTCAGACCCGTGATCTGGAGCTTGTCGCCCTCGATCCTCAGCTCGGTCGCGTAGGTGTGGTCGGGCAAGAGGCCGGACAGCTCTTCCAGCACCATCACGGCCGACGGCATCGTCTGCTTGCGGCGCGCCAGGATTTCGAGGGGCGAACTGCCCTGACCGCCCTGCCCGCCGCGCGCGAGCGCGCGGCGCTCGGCGATCCGGTGCTGGGTCTGCTGCAGCTGGGCATCGTAGGAATCGGTGGCGATCCCGCCGAGCCCGACCGACAGCATCGCCAGCACGCCGGTCGTCGCGAGGACCGCGATCAGCGCAAGGCGGAGCCGGCTCGAGCCGCTTTGCCCGCCGACGCGCTGATGATAGACGGCGACCCGCTCCATCCCTGGCGCCGAGGTCGATATCTCGACGGCGGCCGCGCCTGCATCGAGGAGAGCTTGCGACAATGACGTCACCGCCGCGCGCGCCGTCGCCACCACCGTCAACTCGACATGGTCGTCGGCGATCGCCTGCGGCGGCGTCCAGTGAAACACCGCTTCTGCCGGGCTCCAGGGTGTCAGCCGATCGATCTGGGCACGGATGATTCCGTCGAGAAACTCGACTGCACGTCCCGGCAACTCCAGCGGACGAAATACGAAGCGCGACGGTTGAAGTGCAAGGTCGACCGTCGCCCCCTTCATCGCCGCGGACCATTCGTCCGACAGCGGTTCGCTGATCACGCCATCGACAACGGTGATGCGACCGTGCGGCAGAGCGTCATCCTTGCTCGTCGTCGAGGCAAGGCGTAGCGTCAGAGCGCCCTCCTCATCCTCGCTGATCGCGATCTGCTGCGCACCGCGCGTTCGTTCGAGCCGCGCGCTCACCGTGCGCGCAACGCTGTCGATCCACAGCGACAGCGCGGCTGCGATTTGACTGGGAATACTCATCTGCTCTCCCGCGGCCTTGGCCGCCCTCCTCGATCCGGATCAACCTCGTCGGTCCATGCCAGTACGCGGAAGGCCTCCTTCTCACCCGGTCCCGGAATCTGGATCACCGCCTCGGGCGTTCGTTGCCGGCCGTCCCGTAGCGTGATCCGTATGCGCACCCGATAGGCGTCGCTCGCCGATATCGTGGCGCCCGGCTGCCGCCCGCCGAGCGCGCCGATGACGAACTCTGGATTGTCGGGCGGCAGGTCCGCGCGCTGATTGAGGAAGGCGTCGAGCCTAGCCGTCGTCATGTCCGGCAATGCCGCGATCACTTCCGGCGCGGCATCGAGCACGTTGACCTCCGCCATACCGCTATAGACGGTCACGAAAGGCATCGCATGCTCGACCAGCGCGACCGGCAGGCCGAGCACCAGCCACAGCTCATCGGCGCTGCTGAATGGCGCTTGCCGCGGCACGTAAGCGAGGTCCGCCGCGGCATAGGCCGCCGGCTCCGTATCCCGCCCGTCCGGTCTCGGCGTGCGCCGCCAGGCGATGACGCGCGTAGCATATTCGTCGGCGCCTTCCGCCGGCGCGCCGAGCGCCCTGAACAGGCCCGCAATCATTGCACGCGGCGCCATGTTGAGGTTGATCCGCGCCGATTCCGACATGTACTCGACGCGCACGGAGGCATCCGCCAGGCGGAAGTCGAAGCCGCCATGGGTCGGACGCCGCATCGTCGCGGGCGCCGACAATTGGTAGGCGGCGAGCTCGACACCGGCCGAACCCAGCATCTCCCATTGCGTCGCCGCGTCCAGCGCCGAGAGCGCATTGGCCGATTGTGCGATATAGACCGAAGCGACGGTCGCAAGCGCGGCCAGTCCGGCAAGCAGCCACAGGGTGGCGACGACGATGAACCCGTCCTGCGCCGCAAGCTTGCGTCTCGGTCGAGCTGCCGGACTGGTCATTGCGTCGGCCCGTTACCGGGTTGCGTCTGCGTCGCCTCCTGCTCAGTCGACGGATCCGGCCGCGGCGCGGTTGTCTCGACATGGATCCGCGCGGCGCTCGAAATCACGGTTCCGCGCTCGACATCCCTGATGTCGAAGCGGACTGACATCGGCAGTTCGCCGGAGTTGAGCCAGCGGCTGCCCCATTTGCCGTCGAGGCCGGCATAGGCGAAGCTGATGCGATATGGCAGCCGCAGCAGCACGACGGGATCGACGAACGGAATCTGGTCTGCCCTGGGATCTCCCGCCTTCAGCAGCACGAACGGCGCGCGCATGCGCACCAGTGCCGGACCGTTTCTGTCGTTGATCTCGGAGATCCGCACGATCTCCAGCCCCGGCCGACCATTCGGGCCGAGCACGGAGCGGACGAACATCACGGCCTGCTCTCCGCCGCGAAACAACGGCAGATTGTCCGACCGCGTCACGTAGTCGGCCGCCGCCAGATCGGCCGTGAGCCGGTCGAGAGCGACCGCGACCTGCTCGTTACGCTGGGCACGGATGATGCCGCGGTTCCAGCTCGGCAGCCATTGCCCGGTGACCGAGGCCAGCGCGCCCATGATCAGGCCCATCAGTGCCAGCGCAACCAGGGCCTCGAACAGCGTGAAGCCGTCTTCGGCGCGCCATTGTCGGGCGTCGGTCATCAGCCTCCGCCCCTGCTCTGCAAGCGGATCGTTTCGAACGACACCATCGCTCCGCCCGGCGCCTGCACACGCAATTCGACGCGCTGCGGAACGAACCGCGACTCCGGCACGACAGGCACATCGTCGAGGAACGGCGTCATGCGCATCTGCCAGCGGTGGCCGGCGACCCGTCCGCGCAGATCATCAAGCATCGGCGCTCCGGCGCGCGGCAAGGTGGACACCACCACGCGCGCCGCATTGACGAGGGCGGCATGCTGCTCGAGCTTCCAGGCGCCGCGCGAATTGGTCGCGACCAACGTTCCGATCGCAGCGAGCACGATCGTCACCAGCGCGAGCGCCACGACGGCCTCGATCATGGTGAAGCCGGCTTCGCGCCGGCGGCTAGAGGACTTCCTGCGCGACAATGTCCACGCCTCCCGTCAGCCAGTTCACGCGCACCTCGACGGCATTGCCGAGGCGTGTCAGGCGGATCGTGCCGCCGCATGACATGCCGCTGGCAAAGAAGCTGATGGTCGAGAACGCCGGCCGGCCGTTGCAGCGTTGCGGTAGCAGCGCGTCGAACACCACGTCCTGCGGCACCTCGATGATCCAGGGGCCCGAACCCGACCTCACGGTACGTGCCCGTGCGTCCACGACAGCGCTGACCGCGCCGTAACGCGACAGCGCGGCGTTGCGGTCGGCCTTGAGCAGGGCCGCAACCTCGATCGCATAAGCCTCGAGGCGCGGCCGCGAGGTCTGCGACGGAAAGCGCGGCAGCAGCACGGCCGCGAGCATCGCGACGATGGCCAGCACGCAGACCATTTCGAGCAGCGTGAAGCCGGCCTCGCCCGTATCAGTTCGCTCCGGAGACGAGATCGGCCGAGGTTCCCGTTCCGCCCTCCTGCCCGTCGGAGCCGAGCGAGCGAATTTCGTAGGGCGCGCGTTCTGCCGGCTGCTTGTAGACATAAGGATTGCCCCATGGGTCGTTGGGAACGTTGCCGCCCTTCAAATACGGGCCATTCCAGGACGCCACGCCGCTCACGGCATGCGCGAGAGCGCCCAGTCCTTCCGAGCTGGTCGGGAAGCGTCCGGCATCGAGGTAGAACAGGTCGAGCGCGCTGCTGAAACTCTGGATCTGTATCTTGGCCGCCTTGACGCGGGATTCGCTGAGATAGTTCAGCACCCGCGGGCCGACCAGCGCCATGATCATGCCGATGATGGTGATGACGACCAGCATCTCCACCAGCGTAAAGCCTTCCTCACTGCGACGCCGGCGGCGGCGCCTCGGCGGAGGGAACAGCCCCTTCTTGGAAACGCGGATCATGCGAACCCTCCCCTTCTCAACCGACAACTTGCGTCACTGACAACAGCGCCGTCATGACCGACACGATCAGGCCCCCGACCACGACGCTGATGAGGATGATCGCGGCAGGCCCGATGATGGCGACGACGCGATCGAGCTGGCGCTGCAGCTTTTCCTCGTAGAACTCCGCGACCCGGCCCGACAGCGTCGGCAACTGCCCGGTCTCCTCGCCGAGCCGCAGCATCCGCACCGCGACGGGCGGCAGCACGGCCGAAGCAGCCAGCGCCTCGGCGAGCCTGCCGCCATGGCGCACGCGGTCGGCCATCGCAGCCCAGGCCTGCACGTTGCCGGTCGCATTCATGATGTCGATCAGGATGCGAAGTGTCGCCGTCAGCGTCACGCCGCTGCCGAGCAAGATGCCGAGATTGCGCGAGAACAGCGCGGCGCGATGGAATTCAACCACGGTCGAGATGACAGGTAGCCGCGCGATCTGCGTCACGATGCTGGCGCGGACCGATGGCCTGCGCCACGCCAGCCAGCCGCCGATGACGGCGATGGCAACCACGGCGCCGACCTCGAAGCCGTGACCGCGCAGGATGTCCGACAGCGTCAGGAACACCTCGATGACGGGATCGGTCTTGGCGTTGAAGTCGCGCAACACGGCCGAAAACTGCGGAAGCACGAACGTGACGAAGAAGATCAGCACGCCACCGGCCGCGAGCAGCACGAAGGCGGGATATTGCAGGGCACCGGTCACCTTGCGGCGCAGAGCTTCCGCGCGCGTGCGTTCGGTCCCGATCGTCTCGAGAATGTGGTCCAGCGTGCCCGACATCTCGCCGACTCTGACCAGGGCGACATACATCGGCGGAAACAGCGTCGGCTCGCGCGCGAGCGCTTCGGCAAAGCTCTCGCCGGACATGATCGCGGTCTTGATGGTATTGACGACCGGACGCAGCCGGCTGACGTCCATGTCGCCTGCGAGCAGTTCGAGCGCGTCATTCAACCGGGCACCGGCCTTCAGGAGCAGAGCAAGGTCGCGCGTGAAGATCGTGACATCAGCGGGCCCCGGCTTCGACAACGTCAACGACGCCAGCGAGAGCGACCAGCCCTTGGCTTCCTCCTCGGGCCCGGCATCGATCGCGACCAAGCCGAGATATTCGATGCGCTGGGACACTTCGGCGAGATTGGCCGCCGTGATCGAGCCGGAGACCACCTCTCCCTTCTGCGTCAGCGCGCGATAGCGAAAGTTCGGCATCTCGTCACCGCACGGTGGTCACGCGCAGGATCTCCGCCGCCGAGGTCATGCCCGACAGGCATTTGGCGAGGCCATCCTCGATCATGGTCGTCATGCCGTTGCGGATGGCGACCTTGTCGATGGATTCCCAGTCGGACTGCTCCTCGACCAGCGCGCGGACTTCCTCGTTCATCTCGAGCACCTCGAACACGCCGATACGGCCGCGATAGCCGACATTGCCGCAGCGCTCGCAGCCGACGGGTTCGAAGATGACATTGCCGACGGACAGACCCACCGCCGTGTAGCGCGGATCGGCCTCGACGTCGGCATGGGTCAGCGGCCGGCTGCTCTTGCAGCGGTCACAGAGCTGCCGGACCAAGCGCTGCGCGATCACCGCGCGCAAGGTCGAGCGCAGCAGGAACGCCTCGACGCCGAGATCAAGCAGGCGCGGCACGGCGGCCGCCGCCGTCTCGGTGTGCAGCGTGGTCAGCACGAGATGGCCGGTGAGCGCCGCGTGGATCGCGACATGAGCGGTCTCGGAATCGCGAACTTCGCCGACCATGATGACGTCGGGGTCCTGGCGCACGAAGGAGCGCAGCGCGGTGGCGAAGGTCAGACCGATCGAGGGCTTGGCCTGCGACTGGGAGATGCCGGGGATCTCGTATTCGACGGGATCCTCGATGGTCAGGATCTTTCGGGTCGGCTCGTTGAGCAGCGACAGTACGGTCGCGAGCGTCGTGGTCTTGCCGCTGCCCGTCGGGCCGGTGACGATGATCATGCCGTGCGGCAGTGCCAGCATGCGCCGCAATTTGCCCCGGTCGCCGGCCAGGAAGCCGAGCTTGTCGATCGACAGCAAAGCGCGGTCCCGCGGCAGCAGGCGGATGACGGCGGACTCGCCATGCTGCGTCGGCATGATCGCGACGCGCACGTCGATCTCCGAGCGCGCCGCCCGCACCCGCGCGCCGCCGTCCTGCGGCAGTCGGCGCTCGGCGATGTTCAGTCCCGCCAGGATCTTGATGCGCGAGATCACCGCCGCCGGGGGCACGCCGTTCGGTGTCGCGACATTGCGCAACAGCCCATCGACGCGCATCCGTATCACCAGCGAGGTGCGGCCGGGCTCGATATGAATATCGCTGGCGCGCAGCTCGACGGCGGTCTCGAACATGTCGTTGACGGCGCGAACGACCGGCGCTCCGCTGGCAAGGTCGCGCAGATTGTCGATGTCGTCATCCTGCGCTGTGGCATTGACGGCGGTCTCGGCGCTCGCGCTCTCCTCCTCGCCGAGACGCTGGTCGAGCACGGTAGCGATGTCCTCGAACGAGGCAACCTTGATGGCCGGCGCCGTGCCAAGCACGATTGCAGCCGCCTGTATGGAGGCCCGGTCCGTGGGGTCCGCCAGCACGAGTAATGGCGACCCGCCAGCGGGCTGACACGGGAACACCGCCATTTCGCGCAGGAACCGGCGCGAAAACTGTTGCGTGCGGGATTCCGTCGCCATCATCTCCTGAAGCGTGACTCGCGGAAGCTCGAAGAACAGCGACACCTCGTCGGCGAATTCGCTCGCCGACAATTCGCTCATTTCCCACAGCTTACGCAGGCCACCTTCGGCAGGGCGGGACCCATTCGGCCTGCCGAGCTTGTCCGCGTCCGGCTTCAGGCCAACCTTCTGGCTGAAACGAGCTACGAACTCGTGCGCATTCGGGGAGGCCATGGACGTCTACCGTAGTCACTCTGACGGCCGCAGAGCGGCGAGCGGGCCGTTTACCTTAGTTTTCCGATTGGAAATGTGACGGCATGATCGATCGCAATGTCGTCCCCGGCCAGTCACAGCATGATCGAACAGAACATCCTTGATGTCTCTGCGCAATTTCCCGTCGCATCACATTCTCACAACAAGCTCGCGCTCGACGGGTGCAAGGCTAACAGAATTCGTAACACACGACTGTCATACGAGAGGGTTAAGCAAGCCGCATTCGGTCCGCCCCGCCTCGACGGGAATAACAGCGGGCGGCGCGTGAGTGAGGCAGTGCAGTGAGCCGAGCAACATTCCGGATCGGCTTGGTTGTCCAATGCGCTGCCATCTGCGTATTGCTCGGATCGTGCAACACGGTGAGCGGCATCGCCGATGCCGACACCAAGGATCCGGATGTCTTCGACAAGGTCCGCTCGGTTGACCTGTTGCCGCGCTATCCGAACCAGTTGCCGCAGCGCGAGCTCTCGACCGGCCCCCGCGCCAAGACCGCGATCTACGCGGCGGTTGCCAGCGACGATGCGCCAACCGCGACCTCGTCGCAGCAAGCGGCGGTCAGCGCCGACCGGTTCGAGCTCAATTTCGACAATTCGCCGGTCGCGTCCGTCGCCAAGATCGTGCTCGGCGACATCCTCGGCGTCGGCTACGTCATCGATCCGCGCGTCCAGGGCAATATCAGCCTTTCCTCGGGCCGCCCGATCCCCAAATCCGACGTCGTCTTCGCGCTCGAAAACGCGCTGCGGATCGGCGGCGTCGCGCTAGTGCGCGACGATACCGGCTACCGGTTGATGCCGCAGGGCGACGCGGTCGGCGTCGGCGGTGCCGACGCCTCCGATCGCATGACACCGGGCTACGGCATAACCATCGTGCCGCTGCAATATGTCTCGGCGCAGACCGTCATCAAGCTGGTCGACAGTTTTGCCACCAAGCAGGGCATGATCCGCGCCGACACCAGCCGCAACCTGATCCTGATCCAGGGCTCCGGCAGCGAGCGCCGCAACGCGGTCGATCTCGTGCTGAGCTTCGATGCGGACTTTTTGAAGGGACAGTCGGTCGGCATCTTCCCGGTGCAGAACAGCAATCCGGGACCGATCATCGCCGAGCTCGAAAAAATCGTCGATTCCGGCGAGGGCGGCATGACGCAGAACGTGATCAAATTCCAGTCGATCGCCCGGATGAACGCGGTGCTCGCGGTGACGCGGAAGCCGGAGCTGTTGAACCGTGTCGAGACATGGATCCGCCGCCTCGACACCACCAATACAGGCCGCTCCGCGGTCCACGTCTACCGCGTGAAGTTCGGCGACGCCAGGCAGATCGCGCGGGTGCTCAACGACGTATTCGGTTCGGGCAGTTCATCCGGCTCGTCCGCCTCTCCGCTCGACAGCCCCGGCGGACAGGTCGCGCCAGGATCCGGCCTCGCCTCGAGCTCGAGCGGCGGCTCTGCGCTCAGCCGCCTATCGGCCTCGCCCAATCAGTCGAGCAGCGGCTTTGGCTCGAATTCAGGCGGACGCGCCGCAAGCGCGGGTGCTGGCGACGCGTCCACCGGCAATCAGGCCGCCTACGGTTCATCATCCGCTTCGCAAGGCGGCGGCAGCCTGTTCGACAACTCCGCGACAGGACAGAATTCAGGCCGCGGCGGCGCAGGTCCCGGTAACGTTCTCGACGGTGTCCGCATCACTGCCGACAGTGTCAACAACACGCTATTGATCTATGCAAGCCAGGAACAGTACCGGATCATCGAGCAGACCATCAAGGAGATCGACCAGCCGCAGCTCCAGGTCGCCATCGACGCCACCATCGCCGAGGTGACGCTGACCGACGATCTCCAATACGGCGTCCAGTCCTACATCATGAGCCGAGATGTCGGCCTGAAGCCCAACACCGGCTCGGTGGGCTTTAACGGCGCAACGTCGGTCGCCGCGGCGGCAGCCGATGTCGTGCTCCAGCGCGCCATCCCCGGCTTCAACTTCCTGGTCGGCTCGGCGCAGACGCCGCGCGCCGTGCTCAACGCGCTGCATGCGGTCACCGACGTCAAGGTGCTGTCGAATCCCTCCGTGGTCGTGATCGACAACCAGGTCGCGACCCTCCAGGTCGGCGACGAGATCCCGATCCAGACCGGAAGCGCAACCGTGCTGACCGGCAACAACACCGTCGCCAACACGACCGACTATCGCAGCACCGGCATCATCCTGCGCGTGGTGCCGCGGATCAATGCCAACGGCAATGTCAGGCTCGACGTCGAGCAGGAGATCTCCAATCCCGTCAGCAACTCGTCGTCAGGTTCGTCCTCGACGTCGACCAACTCGCTGACGCCGACGGTGTCGACCCGCAAGGTGCGCAGCTCGGTCGCGGTTGCCAGCGGACAGACGGTCCTGCTGGCGGGCCTGATCAGCGACACCCAGACCAAGACCCGCGCGGGCATTCCGGGCCTCGACCAGATTCCCGGCCTCGGCGAGGCCGTGTTCGGGCAGACGGACAAGCAGGTCAAGCGCACCGAGCTGATCATCTTCATCCGGCCGCAGATCATCCGCGACGGCGCCGATGCTCATTTCGTCGCCGAGGAGTTGCGCACCAAGCTGCGCGGCACGATCAACGCGATCGGGCCGAGACCCGCGCCGACGACCTACCGCTGAGCCGGTACAAATTGCCCGAGGAGCGGTTCACATGATCAGGTCCAGCAGACTCTCGATTGCCACCATCGTGCTGGGACTTGCCTCGACAAGTGTTGCCCACGCAGATTCCCTCGGCGCCGGAACCGGCGCCTTCAACCGCGGCGACTACAATATCGCTGCCCGTCTGCTGTTGCCGCAGGCCGAGCGCGGCAATGCCCGCGCGCAAGGGATGGTCGGCTTCATGTACGCGACGGGACAAGGCCTGCCGCAGGCCTATGACGCCGCCGGCTACTGGTACAGGCTGGCCGCCGAGCAAGGCGACACCACGTCGCAATATCTGCTCGGCCTCGCCTACGACAAGGGCCAGGGCGTGCCGCAGGACGACGTCGCCGCCTACAAATGGCTGAACCTAGCGGCTGCGCATGCACCGAGGAAAACCCGCGAGAATTTTGCAAAGCTGCGCAACGCGGTCGCCTCGAAGATGAGCCGCGGCCAGATCGCGGCCGGCCAATGGCACGCGCTGCGCTGGCCCGAGGAGTCGCCGTTCTGATCGACGCGGAGGGCCGGAGCCGGGGGAATGTCGTCATATCATGATGTGATGGCGTAACACCGGTCTTAACGGAAATCACACCATCCCGGCCGGCGTCTAAGCCGAGATCGCGCGGGCCGGTACAATTTGAAGCAATAGCTTAGCCGGATCGCGAGCTGTCTCTGCCAAACTCCCCTGCACAGGGAGCGTCGGGGGACGACATGGCGGGAAGTCGCAACGCAAAGCAGAGACTGACGATGCTGGCGGCGGCCGGCCTGGCCGCGGCCTGCCTGTCGATGGCGCAGCCGGCCCATGCTTTCCTGGCCCGCCCTACCCTGTTTGCTGCGATCGGCGCCGCGACCAAGGCCCCATCCGGCTGGCAACAGTTCTGCGCCGAGAATGCCGAGGAGTGCCGGCCCGGTGCCGATCAGGCCCGGGACGTCGTGCTCACGCCCGAACTGCTTCAGCAGCTCTACGAGACCAACAAATACGTCAATGATCGCGTCGCCTGGACCAGCGATGACGCGCTTTACGGCAAGGCCGAACGCTGGACGCTCCCGCTCGATCGCGGCGATTGCGAGGACATCGTCCTGCTCAAGCGCAAGATGCTCGCCAAGCTGGGCTGGCCGCAGGGATCGCTCCTGATCACAACGGTCGAGGAGCCCGGTTCGGCCAAAGGTCGTCACGCCGTACTCACCGTCCGCTCCGACCGCGGCGAGATGATCCTCGACAACCAGACCCCGGAAATTCTGTTCTGGTACGAGACCAAATACCGCTACCTGTCGCGGCAAAGCGCCACCGACCCGAACGTCTGGGTGGCCTTCGGCTCCGAGCAACCGAAGCCGCCGGTCCTGACCGTCGAGCGCCAATTCAGCCGCTGAACCACCCTACCGACCAGCCTTGCGGCGCGCCGGCCCGCCATGCGTGACAGTCCGCATGACCTCACGGGCCGTCCGGCGTTTCGCCGCACCTACTTACCCTGAACAGCCCTATAACATTATCCGCGCATTATGATACAAAATATATCATTAGCGACGGAATGATTCCCATTCCGGATTGTATCATCATCGCGACCATCACCATTAGCGCTCATTTGAGGCATCAATGACCACTCAAGTTGTATTCGGCGGCACGACAACGATCTCCGCCCCCACCACCACGACCTACATCGTCGTCTCGGGTACGCTCGACGTCGCCAGCGGCGGCGTCGTGTCCGGCGCGACCGCGGTCGGCCCCGGCACTGTCATCCTGATCGAGGCCGGCGGCACCGCCAACAACTCGACCATCGCCGGCGGCACGCAGTACAATTACGGCACGGCCAACGGCGTCGTGATCTCCAATGGCGGCACCCAGCACGTCTATGGCGGCACCGCCAGCAACGTCACGGTCACCGCCGGCAGCTACCAGGACGTCATGAACGCCACCGTCACCGGAACGACGCTGGCCGGCTTCCAGCAGGTGCATGTCGGCGGCGTGACCTATGCGACGGTCATCGTCAACGGCGGCAACGAGTTCGTGGCGACCGGCGGCACCACCAATGGCACCATCGTCTCGTCAGGCGGCCTGCAATATGTCGGCGAGGACGGCACCGCCAACGGCACCGCGATCAACAACGGCGGCTATCAATACGTGCTCGGCACCGGCAACGACACCGTCGTGTTCGGCGGCGGCGTCCAGGAAGTCGCCGGAACGACCAACAACACCACCGTCAACAGCGGCGGCATTCAGCACGTCGTGCTGGACGGCACCGCGATCACGACGACCGTGCAGGCTGGCGGCTTCCAGCAGGTCAACAGCGGCAGCGTGCAGGGCAGCCAGGTCAGCGGCGGCCTCCAGGTGCTCGGCACCGGCAGTTCGACCGACACGGTGGTCCTGTCCGGTGGCAGCGAATATATCGGCTCCGGCGCTTCAGCGACGGGAACGACGGTCAACGCCGGCGGCCTGCAATATGTGGACGTTGGTGGTTCGGCGGCCTCCACGACGGTCAACGGCGGCTTCGCCTTCGTGGCGGGAACGGCCTCGGGCGCGACCGTCAACAGCGGCGAGTTCGATGTGGTCGGCAGCGCCAGCAACACGCATCTCGCCGGCGGCGTCGAATACGTCTATGCCGGCGGCGTCCAGAACGGCGTCGATTTCGCGGGCTCGGCTTCGACGCTCTATCTCGAGGACGCGTCCGGCCTGACCGGCACGATCTCGAATTTCGAGGTCGGCGACGTCATCGACTTCCGCAACCTCGCTGTGAGCTCGTACGAATTCGATGGCGCGACGCTCACGCTGATCACCGGCAACGGCTCCCTGGCCTATCAGTTCGCAGGCGTCGAGGCCGGCACCGCCCTTAACGTCGCCTCCGACGGCCATGGCGGCACGTCCGTGTCGTTGTCGCTGCTCTCGCAGTTCTCGGCGAGCCTGGTCCCGGATGCAGGCGAAGGCGCGATCACGCAGCAGGGCTCCGATCCCGAGAGCGCTTCGCTCGTTCACGCCCAGAGCTGACCTGAGACGACATTGCCGTACCGGGACAAGTCCCGGTACGGCTTCCTCGGCTGTCGAGCCCTGCTCCGGCCAAGGCCATCGGCGCAAGCCTCGCCACTCTCCGCTCATCAAGTCTCAGACACAGCAGGTCGCGTGGCATCGAGGCGGCACGCGTGCACGTCCGTGCGACGGCGGCTCCGGTCACGCCTGCCTATGCAGGAGGCATGCCCAGCGCAGGATTGCATACCATTTGGAGCACCCGCCTCGGCTGCACGCACGGAACCCTTTCATATCATTGATATAACGTTATTCCGGACAAAATGCCGCATAGCGCGCAAAAATGTATCATAAAATATCATAAATAGATCGTTTAGAGCCCGTGCAGGTTCGGCGCGGGCCTCCGCAGCAGGCGGTCGCAGCGCAGAATTCAGCCCTTCAGCGCTCCCTTAGCATCACTTGAGGTATGTTATGACCACCGTCGTAAAAATAGGTACCGAATTTCAGGTCAATAGCCAGACGGCTGGCAGCCAGTGGTATCCCTCCATTACCGGCCTCACCAATGGCGGCTTCGTCGTCACCTGGCAGGACGGCCTCGCCGGCTCCACCAGCGGCAGCAGCACGCTCGGCGACGCCAGCGGATCCGCCGTCCATGCCCAGCTCTATGCGGCCGACGGCAGCAAGGTCGGCGGCGAATTCCTGGTCAACACCCAGACCAACGGCTCGCAGGCCTCCCCGGTCGTAACCGGCCTCAGCAACGGCGGCTTCGTCGTCTCCTGGCAGGACCAGAACTCCACGAGCGGCGACATCAAGGCGCAGATCTACGGCGCGAACGGCGCCCCGGTCGGCGGTGAATTCCTCATCAACTCCGTCACTGCGAACAACCAGAATACCCCGGCCATCACCGGTCTGCCCAATGGCGGCTTCGTCGTCGCCTGGACCAACCAGGGCTCGTCGGCGCCCGACGTCAAGGCGCAGGTCTATGATGCGAGCGGCGCCAAGGTCGGCTCCGAATTCCTCGTCAACTCCACCAGCGTCTACGATCAGGAGCGCGCCTCGATCGCCACGCTCAGCAACGGCGACTTCGTCGTCACCTGGAACGATTTCCGCACCGGCAATTGGGAAGTCCGCGGCCAGGTCTTCCACCCGGGTGCGACCGGCGCGACCAAGGTCGGCTCCGAATTCACCGTCGACACCGCCTATTACAACAGCCGCATGGTTGCCGGCGTGACCGGTCTTGCCAACGGCAATTTCGTCATCAGCTTCGAGGACACCAGCGGCGAAATCCGCGCGCAGGTCTTCACGGCTGGCGGCAGCAAGGTCGGCTCGGAATTCCAGGTCAACACCCAGACCGGCGGCAACCAGGGCTTTTCGAGCATCACCGCACTGACCGGCGGCGGCTTCGTCGTGACCTGGTCGGACGAAGGAACGGCCGACGGCAGCGGCTCCGGCATCAAGGCGCAGGTCTATGATACGGCCGGCAACAAGATCGGCGGCGAGTACATCGTCAACTCGCAGACCAACAGCTACCAGTACTATCCGACCGTCTCGGCGCTCGCCAATGGCGGCTTCGTCATCAGCTGGCAGGACTTCAGCCAGACGCTTGGTGACAATTCCTCCTACGGCATCACCGCGCAGGTCTTCAACCTGTCGAACGCCCCGATCGCGCCGACCATCGTGTCGGTCACCGATGACGTCTCGCCCAACAGCGGCGCGCTCGCCAACGGCGCCAGCACCAACGACACCAACCTGACGGTCCGCATCGCAACCGGCAGCAACTTTGCCGGCGACGTCGTGCAGCTGTTCGACGGCCAGACCGCGATCGGCTCGGCAGTCACGCTCTCGCTCGCCGACATCGCGCGCGGCTACGTCGACATCCAGACCGGGCTGCTCGGCAACGCGGCCCACGCCATCACGGCGAAGGTCACCGATACGACCGGCGCCGTGAGCGATGCCGCCTCCGCGATCAACGTGACCGTCGACACGGTTGCCCCGGCCGTCGGCGTCACCGGCGTGACGCTCGACACTGCGAACCTGCCCACCTTCACGGTCAGCGGCATCACCGAAGCCGGCCTTCTGGTCTCGGTCTATGATGGTGCGACCCTGGTCGGCACCACCACGGCTGGCGCCAATGGCTCCTGGAGCCTTGCCGGCCTGACGCTGGTGGAAGGCGCCAACAACCTGACCGCCAAGACCACCGATGCGGCCGGCAACGCCGGCACCTCGACCGTCTTCGCGGCGCCGACGCTGGTTTCCACCGGCGCGGTTTCGGTCACGGGCGCGTCGACGACCTCGCAGGGCTATGTCGTGCTCGGCAACGGCACTCTCGATGTCGCCACCGGCGGCAACGTCTCCGGCCAGATCACGATCGGCAATGGCGGCGTCGTCGATGTCCTCAACGGCGCGACCACCGAGCATACCGACATCCTCAGCGGCGGCGTGCAGTACGACTACGGCACCGCGAACGACACCATTGTTCACGCGGGCGGCCAGCAGCACGTCTACTTCGGCGGCAGCGCCAACGGTTCGACGGTCGAGGCCGGCGGCTACCAGGACGTCTACGCGAACTCGACCGTCACCAACGTCAGCCTGAGCGGCAACCAGCAGGTACTGGCGGGCGGAACGGCCATCGACACCACGGTCTATAGCGGCGGCTACCAGTATGTCGGCGATGGCGGCACCAGCGCCGGCACGCTGGTCAAGACCGGCGGCTTCCAATACATCGATGCTGGCGGGTCGGCCAGCGACACCGTGATCGACGGCGGCTTCCAGTACGTCGACGGCACGGCGACCGGCGGCTCGGTCGGTGGCGGCAACTCGCAGGGCGGCGGCGTCGCGACCGGCGTGACCGTCAAGAACGGCGGCGCGCAGCACGTCTATCACGGCGGCAGCGCGACCGGCACGATCGTTGCGGCTGGCGGCTTCCAGGACGTCTACCACGCCACCGTCTCCGGCACCAACCTCAGCGGCAATCAGCAGGTGCTGGATGGCGGCATCGCCGCAAACACCGTGATCGAGAACGGCGGCAATTCGTACATTGGCGCGGGCGGATCGGTGACGGCGACCACGGTCAACGGCGGCGGCCTGCTCTATGTCGACGCCGGCGGCTCGGCCGCCTCCACGACGATCAACGGCGGAGTCGGGTTCGTGATCGGAACGGCGTCCAACACGACGCTCAACAGCGGCGAATTCGACGTCGCAGGCACCGCCGACAACACCCATCTCGCGGGCGGGGTCGAGCATGTCTTCGCCGGAGGCGTCCAGAACGGCGTCGACTTCGCCGGCTCGGCTGCAACGTTGACGCTCGAGAACGCTTCCGGCCTGACCGGCACGGTGTCGAACTTCGAACTCGGCGACACGATCGACCTGCTCAACACATCGGTCTCGTCGTTCACCTTCGACGGTTCGACACTGACGCTCGCCACGAACTCGGGCAGCTATACCTACCAGTTCGCGGGCGTTCAGTCCGGCACGGAGCTCAACGTCACCGACGACGGCCACGGCGGATCGGCGATCTCGCTGTCGCTGCTGGTGCAGCAGTCGGCGAGCATCGTCCCGGACGCCGGCGAGAGCAGCCTCGTGCCTTCGGACACGACGCAGCAGCAGCCCACGCTGGCCAGCCACGGCTGATCGGCCAATACGATCTGCGCACCGGGGCCCCCGCCCCGGTGCGTCATGCGATCGCGGCGGGAGGTGAACTTGCCTCCCGCCGCCCCGCATCCCGCCGCAGAACGCCAAATCCGACCGTTATGTGAGCGGTCTGACATAGTTATCAAACCGTAACATAGCCGCGTTAGCTATCGGCCGCCCCGCCGACCGGCGGGACACCCGTCCGTGAAATCGTCCGGACCCGATGACCGCGGATATTTGCTTCCAGTGAGCCCGAACGAGACTATTTCACGCGACCCGGCCGCAAAGGAGCCGCCGGTGCAGGCCGTGCCGAAGCCGCCGGCCGACCCCGGCCTGACCGCGCTCGTCATGATGCTCCAATTCCTCGGGGTGCCCGCCGAGCCGGAGCAGCTCCGCCATCAGCTCGGCGTCACCGCGATCGGCACCACCGAGATGCTGCGCTGTACCAGGCAGTTCAACATCAAGGCGCGCGTGGTGAAGACGAGCTGGGACCGGCTCGACAAGACGCCGCTGCCGGCCATCGTCCCCTTGCGCGACGGCGGCTTCCTGATCCTGGGCAAGGCCGGCGACGGCAAGGCCATCGTGCAATATCCGGGCTCGCCGCGGCCACAGATGCTGACCAAGGCGCAGTTCGAGGTGCTCTGGGACGGCCGCATCGTGCTGATGACCAAGCGCGCCGGCCTCGCCGATCTGTCGCGGCGCTTCGACATCACCTGGTTCATGGCCGCGGTCAACCGCTATCGCGGCCTGCTCGGCGAAGTGCTGCTCGCCTCGTTCTTCCTCCAGATCTTCGCGCTGGTGTCGCCGCTGTTCTTCCAGGTGGTGATCGACAAGGTGCTGGTGCATCGCAGCCTCGGCACGCTGGATGTGCTGGTCGCCGGCATCGTCGCGATCTCGATCTTCGAGGTCGTGCTCGGCGCGCTCCGCACCTACCTGTTCTCGCACACGACCAACCGCATCGACGTCGAGCTTGGCGCGCGGCTGTTCCACCACCTGCTGGCGCTGCCGCTGTCCTATTTCCAGGCGCGGCGGGTCGGTGACACGGTCGCGCGGGTGCGCGAGCTGGAGAACCTGCGCAACTTCATCACCGGCTCGGCGCTGACGCTGGTGATCGACCTGTTCTTCACCTTCGTCTTCCTGGGCCTGATGGCATTCTACTCGCCGCTGCTGACCGCGATCGTGCTGGCGTCGTTCCCGCTCTACATCGTGATCTCGGCCGGCGCCACGCCGCTGTTCCGCTACCGTCTCGACGAGAAGTTCAAGCGTGGCGCGGAGAACCAGTCGTTCCTTGTCGAGAGCGTCACCGGCGTCGAGACCTTGAAGGCGATGGCGGTCGAGCCGCAGATGCAGAAGCGCTGGGAAGAGCAGCTTGCCGGCTACGTCGCCTCGAGCTTTCGCGTGGTCAATCTCGGCAATGTTGCAAGTCAGGCCGTTCAGTTCGTCAGCAAGATCAACATGGCGATCCTGCTCTATTTCGGCGCCAAGCTGGTCATCGACGGCAACCTCACGGTCGGCGAGCTCGTCGCCTTCAACATGCTGTCGGGACGGGTCACCGCGCCGGTGCTGCGGCTCGCCCAACTCTGGCAGGATTTCCACCAGGCGCGGCTGTCGGTCGAGCGGCTCGGCGACATCCTCAACACCGTGCCCGAGCCGACCCATCGCCCGGGCCGCGCGGCGTTGCCTGCCATCCGTGGCGACATCACCTTCGAGCATGTCGGCTTCCGCTACCGCGTCGACGGACCGCAGATTCTGAACGACATCACCTTGAAGATTCCGGCCGGCCAGATCGTCGGCATCGTCGGCACCTCGGGCTCCGGCAAGAGCACGCTCGGAAAACTGATCCAGCGGCTCTATCTCCCCGAGAGCGGCCGCGTGCTGGTCGACGGCAATGACCTTGCGGCGGTCGACCCGACCTGGCTGCGCCGGCAGGTCGGCGTCGTGCTGCAGGAGAACATGCTGTTCAACCGCTCGGTGCGCGACAACATCGCACTGGCCGATCCCGCGCTGCCGATGGAGCGCGTCGTCGCCGCGGCAAAGCTCGCCGGCGCACACGATTTCATCCTCGAACTCCAGGATGGCTACGACACCGTCATCGGCGAGCGCGGCAGCACACTGTCCGGCGGCCAGCGCCAGCGCATCGCGATCGCACGCGCGCTGACGACCAATCCTCGCGTTCTCATCTTCGACGAAGCAACGAGCGCGCTCGACTATGAAAGCGAGCGCATTATTCAGCACAACATGCGCGAGATCACGGCGGGCCGTACCGTGCTGATCATCGCCCACCGTCTGTCGACCGTGCGCACCGCGGACCGCATCATCACCGTGGAGCGTGGCCGTATCGTCGAGGACGGTTCGCACGATCAGCTGATCCGCAGCGGCGGCCGCTACGCCACGCTGCATCGAGTCCAGGCAGGCATCCATGAAGTCGGCTAAGGCGATCATGGCCTCGCTGCGCAGCCCGACGCGGACGCGCGACGAGCTAGCGTTCCTCCCCGCGGCGCTCGAGATCGTCGAGACCCCGCCTTCGCCGATCGGCCGCGCCATCTCGGCGTCGATCTCGGTGGTGTTTTTGATCGCGCTGGTGTGGGCCAGCATCGGCACGGTCGACATCATCGCGACCGCGACCGGCAAGATCGTCCCCGACGGCCGCACCAAGGTGATCCAGCCGTTCGAGACCGCGGTCGTGCGCGCCATCCACGTGCAGGACGGTCAGCGCGTCAAGGCCGGCGACCTCCTGATCGAGCTCGATCCGACCATGAGCCAGGCCGAGCTCGGCCATCTTCAGAGCGATTTGCTCGCGAGCGAGCTCGACATCGCACGCCTGCACGCCGCACTTGCCGGCGGTGATCCCGCCAAATTCACCGCGCCCGCGCGCGCGAACTCCGATCAGATCCGCACCGCAAAGCGTTTCCTGGCCTCGCAAGCCGCCGAGCAGGCATCCAAGATCACCTCGCTCGAATGGCAGGGCACGCAGAAGAAAGCGGAACGTTCGACCACCGAGGCTACCATCGGCAAGATCAGCGCACTCATTCCCATCATGCAGCAGCGGGTCGATGTGCGAAAATATCTCGTCGACCGCGAGTTCGGCTCCAAATTGCAATACCTCACGGAAACGCAGGACCTGGTCGCGCAACAGCAGGAATTGCTGGTCCAGAAGAGCCACTATGCCGAGGCCGATGCCGCCGTTGGAGGCATCGAGGAGACGCTGCGGCGTACCGAGGCGGAATATCAGCGTGGCCTGTTCGACGAGCTTGCGAAAGCCGAGCAGAAGGCGGCTGGCCTGCGCCAGGACATCGTCAAGGCCGAGCAGCGCACCAGCCTGCTCCGCCTCGCCGCGCAGGAGGACGGCATCGTCCAGCAACTCGCCGTGCACTCGGTCGGCGGCGTGGTGACGCCGGCACAGACGCTGATGGTGGTGGTGCCCACCAGCGGCGGCCTCGAGATCGAGGCGATGATCTCGAACCGCGACATCGGCTTCGTCAACCCCGGCGAGGACGCAGCGATCAAGGTCGACACCTTCAGCTTCACCCGCTACGGCTTGCGCCAGGGCAAGGTGCTCAGCGTCTCCCAGGACGCCATCGTCCGCCAGAAGCCGCCGGAAAAGCCCGGCGACACACCGGCCGGCACCGAGACATCATCCAGTGAGCCCAAGGGCCAGGAGCTGGTCTACTCCGCCCGCGTCTCGCTCGACCGCGCCCAGATGGACATCGACGGCCGCACCGTCAACCTCGCGCCCGGCATGGCCGTAACCGTCGAGATCAAGACCGGCACAAGAAAGATCATCAGCTATCTGGTGTCGCCGCTGATCCGCTATGGGCAGGAGAGCTTGCGGGAGCGGTGAGACGGCCGCGAATCCGCCGAGATGGCATCGGGCTGTCTGGCCCAGCCCAACCGGCACATTTGACCTAAATCAAGCAGGTATCGGTTAGCGGTGACAGCCTCAACCCGCCAAATGGACTGCGGGAGGCCGGAATATGAAAATCCGTTGCCGCACCCTTGCGACCACAGCAAGTGTTCTCGCCCTCGGTTGCATCTCCGCGTCGGCTCAGCAGGTCACGGGCACCCTAGGCTCGCCCGCAGCCACGACGACAATTGACGGCAAGCTGCTTCCGCCGCCGCCTCCAGAATTTGGAGGGGTCATCAACGAGAGAGCCTCGGAGTCGAAGGCGTGGTGGGCACCGCGTGTCGTACCGCCGAAGGGCGCGCCCAATGTGTTGCTCATCATGACCGACGACCAAGGCTTCGGAGCGCCGAGCACCTTCGGCGGCGTTATCCCCACGCCCGCGATGGATCGTATCGCTGCGCAGGGCCTGCGCTACACCAATTTTCATTCCACCTCGCTGTGCTCACCGACGCGGGCGGCGCTCATAACCGGCCGCAATCATCATTCGGTCGGCTTCGGAGTCGTCGGCGAAATATCGACGGGATTCCCAGGTTACGACTCGATCATTCCGATCGAGAAGGGCACCATCGGCACCACCCTGAAGGCGAACGGGTACGCCACCTCGTGGTTCGGCAAGAACCATAACACGCCCTCATATCAATCGAGCCAGGCGGGGCCATTCAATCAATGGCCCAATGGCATGGGCTTCGAGTATTTCTATGGTTTTGTCGGCGGCGATGCCAGTCAGTGGCAGCCGAATCTGTTCCGCAACACCACAGCGATTTATCCATTCCAGGACAATCCGCGCTGGAACCTGACGACCGCGATGGCCGACGAAGCCATCCAGCACGTGAAGCAGCTCAAGGAGATCGCGCCCGACAAGCCGTTCTTCGTTTATTACGTGCCCGGCGGCACGCACGCGCCGCATCATCCGACGCCGGATTGGATCAAGAAGATCAGCGACATGCACCTGTTCGACCAAGGCTGGAACAAGCTGCGGGAGACGATCTTCGCCAACCAGAAGCGGTTGGGCATCATGCCCGACCACGCCAGGCTGACGCCATGGCCGAAGGAATTGCCGCAATGGGATTCCATCGGCGAGTTGGAGAAGAAGCTCTTCATCAAGCAGGCAGATGTCTATGGCGCCTACCTTGCCTACACCGACCATGAGATCGGTCGCGTCATTCAAGCCGTCGAAGACCTCGGAGAGCTCAACAACACGTTGATCATCTACATCGGCGGCGACAACGGCGCGAGTGCCGAAGGCATGATCAACGGTACGCCCAACGAGTTCACGACCTTCAATGGCGTCCCGGTGCCGGTGAAGGCTCAGTACCTCTGGTACCCGTTCTGGGGCTCGGACCAGACCTTCCCGCATTTTGCCGCGCCCTGGGCGTGGGCGATGGACACGCCATTCAAGTGGGTCAAGCAGGTGCCGTCGCATTTTGGCGGGACCGCCCAGGGCGTCGCCATGTCCTGGCCCGGCCATATCAACGATGTGGGAGGTATCCGTCGCCAATTCCATCACGTCATCGATATTGCTCCGACCATCCTCGAAGCAACCGGCATTTCGCAACCTGACACGATCGACGGTATCAAGCAGAGCCCCATGGAAGGGGTGAGTATGGCGTACACATGGGACAAGGCGAACGCCAATGTCGAGACGGCGCACACGACCCAATATTTCGAGATGCTCGGCAATCGCGCCATCTATCACGATGGCTGGGTTGCGGCGACGACGCCGATCACGCTTCCATGGGAGCTAAGCAGCGCGCCCCCGCCAGATGTGATCACGGGATACAAGTGGGAGCTCTACAACGTCCGGGAAGACCTCACCCAGTTCGATGATCTGGCCGCCAAGATGCCGGAGAAGGTCAAGGAGTTGCAAGCCGTCTTCGATGTCGAGGCGAAGAAGTACAACGTGCTGCCGCTCGACAACACGACGCTCGCGCGTTGGAATACGCCGCGCCCAAGTCTGACAGCCGGGCAGACCGTATTCACCTATTCGGGCGAACTGACCGGTGTGCCGGCTAGCGCCGCGCCGAGCATTCTCAACAAGTCCTATACTATCACGGCCGAGGTCGAGATTCCCAAAGGCGGCGCTGAAGGGATGATCGTCACCGAAGGCGGACGTTTCGGCGGCTACGGGCTGCTTCTAAGCAAGGGTGTGGCGGGCGTTCGGCGGGGTAAGCCCGTGTTCCTCTACAACCTGCTCAACCTCAAGCGCACGATCTGGTCGGGACCGGAGTTGAGCGCGGGCAAGCACACCATCGTCTTCGACTTCAAGTCGGATGGGCCCGGATTGGGCAAGGGCGGTACAGGCGTACTTTCAGTGGATGCCAAGGAAGTAGACCGGAAATCCATAGAACACGGTACGCCGATCACGTTCCCGGAGGACGAAACCTTCGACGTCGGCCAAGACACCCGCACCGGGGTCGCGATGCTCGAGTATCGCTACGATCCGCCGTTCAAGTTCACGGGCAAGATCAACAAGCTGACGTTCAAGCTCGGACCTGAGTTGAAGAACCCAGCGCAAGCCAAGGCAGAACTTGGACCTATGCCAGCGCCGGAGCCGGATCCCATTGAAGAGTCGAAGTCTCGAAAGCCATCCGCGAACATTGGGAAGAAATGAAAGGCGCATTGGCGTTCGCCGCCATCAGCGAAGCTGCAACGGGATTGGCGCTGTTGATCGCGCCGTCGCTGGTTGGCCAGTTGTTGCTGGGCGAGCAGCTTTCCGGTGTCGCAACGCCGGTCGCGCGTGTCGCGGGCATTGCGCTGATTGCCTTGGGGATCGCCTGTTGGCCAGGGTGGCCGCCACTCCCGGGCATGTTGATCTACAGCGGAGCCGTCACCCTATATTTGGCCTACCTCGGTTTCGCAGGTGGGTTGGGCGGCGTCCTTCTGTGGCCGGCGGTCGTCCTTCATCTCACACTGACGGCGCTCTTGATGCGCGGCGGCCCGCAAAGCCGCGACCCCTGAATTTTTCATCGACCCGCCGCTTCCGGGGAGGCTTCAAAATTCTTCTGGCTCAGTGCCTTGCGTATTGAAGAGTATCCAAAGCTTTAACGGATCCCATCCCGGATCATGTACCCGGCGCCGCGGATCGTGTGCAGCAGCGGCCGCTCAAAACCCTTGTCGATCTTGGAGCGCAGCCGCGAAATGTGCACGTCGATCACGTTGGTCTGCGGATCGAAATGGTAGTCCCAGACATTCTCCAGCAGCATGGTGCGCGTCACCACCTGGCCGGCATGCTTCATGAGGTATTCGAGCAGGCGGAATTCGCGCGGCTGGAGCGTCAGCTCGTCCTTGCCGCGGGCGACCCGATGGGACAGCCGGTCGAGCTCGAGATCGCCGACGCGGTAGAGCGTGTCCTCGGCCGGACCGCCGCGGCGCCGCGACAGCACCTCGACCCGGGCCAGCAGCTCGGCAAAGGAATAGGGCTTCGGCAGATAGTCGTCACCGCCGGCGCGCAGGCCCTTGATGCGGTCGTCGACCTGCCCGAGCGCCGAGAGAATCAGCACCGGCGTCGAGTCGTCCTTGTCGCGCAGCGCGCCGATCAAGGACAGGCCGTCGCGCTTGGGCAGCATGCGGTCGACCACCAGCACGTCGTAATCGCCGTTCTCGGCCATGGCGAGGCCCTCCTCGCCGTCGGCGGCGTGGTCGGCAATGTGCCCGACTTCGCGAAACGCCTTCACGAGATAGTCGGCGGATTCGCGGTCGTCTTCGATGATGAGGAGGCGCATCGTGCGTTCGGCGGCGGTCAAGGGGGTCAACCTTCTCTGAACATGGCGCGAGCGGCAATCGCATGCAAGCCAAGCAAACGGGACTTGGGTAGGCAAAAAGGCGGGCGGTGAAGCTGGGGGGACCTCACCGCCCTAGGCCTTCCGACGGAGGGGGGCGTAATTCCACCGGAAGGTAGGCTGGGGGAGCGGGCCTTGCGCTGCTCCCCCGAAGGGCGTCGGCGGCGGGGGCGACTGATGCCGAAGACACCCCTCATCTCGTAGACCTCCTGACGGCTCAGCCCTTGGCGATGGGCACGGCGACGAAGCGCGACTGGCCGCCGCTCTTCACGCGCATCAGGACGCTGTTCTTGTTGTCGGTCCGCGCCGTGTTGATGGCGTCGCGGACTTCGCCGGCGGTGCTCACGCTCTTGCCGCCGACTTCGAGAATGACGTCACCTTCCTTGAAGCCGCGTTCGGCCGCGGCGCTCTTCGGATCGACTTCGGTGACCACGACACCTTCCTTGCCGGCGCCGGCCACGGAGTCGGCGGGCGCGACGGTCATGCCGAGCTTGGGCACGTCGGTGCCACGGCTCGCACCCTTGCCGCTATCCTTGTCGGTGTCGGCCTTGGCCTCGATCGTGTTCGGCAGCTGGCCAAGGGTGAGGTTCACGACCTTGTCCTGGCCCTTGTGCAACACGTTGAGCTTCACGGTCGCGCCGGGCGCCATGCCGCCGATGGTGCGGGCAAGCTCGCGGGCGTCCTTGACGGATTCGCCGTTGACCGAGGTGATCACGTCGCCGGACTCGATGCCGGCCTTCGCCGCCGGACCGTTCGCCTGCGGCTCCGCCACCAGCGCACCTTCAGCCTTCTTCATGCCGAGGCTGTCGGCGATATCGGACGTCACCGGCTGGATCTGGACGCCGATCCAGCCGCGGCTGACCGAGCCCTTGTCCTTGAGCTGGGCCACCACGCTCTTCACGGTGCTCGCCGGAATCGAGAACGCGATGCCGACGCTGCCGCCGGAGGGCGAGTAGATCGCGGTATTGACGCCCATCACCTCGCCGTTGGTGTCGAAAGCGGGACCACCGGAATTGCCCTTGTTCACGGGCGCATCGATCTGGATGAAATCGTCATAGGGACCGTTGCCGATGTCGCGGCCGCTGGCCGAGACGATGCCCGCGGTGACGGTGCCGCCGAGGCCGAAGGGATTGCCGACCGCGAGCACCCAGTCGCCGATCCGCGGCTTGCTGTCGGCGAGCTTGGCGAAGGGGAAGTTCGAGCCGCCCTCTACCTTGATCAGAGCGAGGTCAGTGCGCTGGTCGGTGCCGATCACCTTGGCGGTATAGGTCTTGCCGTCGTCGGTCGTGACCTCGACCTTGTCGGCGCCGTCGACCACGTGGTTGTTGGTCACGGCAAAACCGTCGGCGGAGATGAAGAAGCCGGAGCCCTGGCCCTGCACGACGCGGCCGCGGCCACCCTTCTGGCCCGGGAAACCATCCGGACCGCCGAAGCGGCGGAAGAAGCGCTCCATCGGCGAGCCCGGCTGGAACGGCGAGGCGGAATCGTCGCCATCGTCGTTGCTCGCGGTCTTCTCCTTGATGTTGACCTTCACCGAGATCACCGACGGTTTCACGCGCTCGACGATGTCGGCGAAGCCGACCGGACGCTCAACCTTCCGGACCTCGTTGTTGACCTGCGCATGCGCCGGGCTGGAGAACAGCTCGCTCGGCGACGTCGACGGGCTGAAGCCGTGGACGGCAATCCCGAGGCCGGCGACGACCGAGGCCATCAGCGCGATCCTGCGCGCGGAGAAAACCGACCGGCGGGGCTGCCGGTAGGACGGAAGGTTCGTGAGGTCGGGACGGTCGGTCATGCAGGAATCTCCAAGGCCTTGAATTCTTTTGGTGCCGGATGGCAGCACGTTACGGACCTGAAGATGGGGGCTCCCGCCTTACCGTGCGCTGGCGGCGGGGTTAAACTTTTGTAATGAAGGGTCGCGCCGTTGCGGCAGTTTATCGCACGCCGAAAGTTGTGGCCTCACAGGAACTTAATCGAGTTCCCCTGACGAGCGTCGAACACGCCTTTGGCGAGATCAGCTCGCCCTGACGCTGACGATGAATTCGTCGACTTCACGCTTCAGGGTTTCAGCCTGCTGCGACAGGTCGACGGCGGAATCGCGCGCTTCGGCCGCCATGCGGCCGGTCTCCGCCGACGTCGAGGTGATCTGGACGATGTGGTTGGAGACGTCCAGAGTTCCATGCGCGGCATCCTGCGCGCTGCGGGTGATGTCCTGGGTGGCGTTGCGCTGCTGGGCGGTGTCGACCTCGATGCCCGACATGATCGACGAGATCTCCGACAGCGTCTTCGAGATGCCGTCGATCGCGCCGCGCGTCTCCGCGGTGATGCCCTGGATGCTGGCGACGTGCGAGGTGATCTCCTCCGTCGCGTTGCTGGTCTGGTGCGCGAGGCTCTTCACTTCGGAGGCAACCACGGCAAAACCCTTGCCGGCGTCCCCTGCCCGCGCCGCCTCGATGGTGGCGTTGAGCGCCAGCAGGTTGGTCTGCGAGGCGATCGCCTGCACGAGCTGGACGACCTCGCCGATCTTGTCAGCGGCATCCGACAGCGTGTGGATGGTGTCGCGGCTCCTCTCGGCCTGCGTCGCCGCGCCTTCGGCACGCTGCGTCGCGTCGGTGACGCGGCGGCTGATCGTGCCGATCGAGTTCGTCATCTCCTCGGCCGAGCTCGCGACGATCTGCACGCTGGCGCTGGCCTGGTTCGCCGCGCTCGCGACCGCATAGGCCTTGGAGCTGGTGTCGTTGGCCGTCCGCGACAGCGTTTCGGCATTGCTCTTCAGGTGCACGGCCGAGGACGCCACGCTGTCGACCACGCTGGCAACGAGATCGTTGAAGCGCTTGATCCGGGCGTCCAGGAAATTCGACCGCTCGGCCTGATGCTGCGCTTCGTGCAATTGCTGCTCGGTGAGGCGCCGCCGCTCCAGGCCGTTGGTCTTGAAAACCTCCAATGCACCGGCGAGCAGGCCGATTTCGTTGGTGCCGCCGAGGCCCGGAACAGGCGTCTCGAATTTCTGATCGGCGACCTCACGCATGGCGTGCACAATCGCCGCCAGCGGATTGAGGATGCCGTTGCGCACGGCGAACCAGGTGGTGAGGCAGATCGCAACGGCGACCACCGCGATCACGCCGCAGGCGATCAGAAAATAGGAGAATGCCGCCTGCGCCTGCTGGTAGATCAGCATCGCATGCTCGCGGGCGGGGCCGCTCAGCGCGGCGAAGTCCGACGACAGGCTGGTGATCTCGTTGTTGAGGTAGAGGACCGCGACGAAGCCGGTGCCGCCGCCGATGCCCAGCAGGAACAATAATGCAGCGACCACGGCGCCGACCAGGAAGCGGATCGTCAGATTGCTGTTCGTGAACATCGGCTGAGGACTCAAAAATCTGGAATCGAATTTCGCGACAAGCTTCCAGACAAAGGTCAACAGAGCATGAAACAGTCTGCGGCAGACGGCCTACGTATCATTACGTAGGCCAGGACGACTTGAAGTCGCTAGGACGACTTCGTCTCGTCCGACATCAAGGCTGCGAGCCGTGCCTCTTCATCCGCAGTGAGCGGCGGAGCTGGCAGGTCTGCACCGCTTCGCGCGCGCCGGCGGATTTGCAGCCAGAGCGCCAGGCCGCCGCTGATCAGCAGCAGCGGCGCGAGCAGCCACAACAGCACGGTCTGCCGCTCGAAGCGCGGCTTGAGCAGCACGAACTCGCCATAGCGCGCGACCAGGAAGTCGAGCACCTGCAAATTGCTGTCGCCGGCCGCGATCCGCTCGCGCACCAGCAGCCGCAAATCGCGCGCCAGCGGTGCGTCGGAATCGTCGATCGACTGGTTCTGGCAGACCATGCAGCGCAGCTCGCGCGACAGGTCGCGCGCGCGTGCCTCCTTCGCGGGATCCGACATGATCTCGTCGGGCTGCACGGCGTGGGCGGCGGGCAAGGCCAGCAGCATGAGCGCAACGATCGTGACCATCATCCGCCGCATCGGATCACTCCGCCGGCTGAAGGCGCTGCTTGGCCCGCGCCGGCTTCGGTGCGCCGACCCGCAGGCGCCGGTCGGACAGCGACAGCATGCCGCCGAAGGCCATGAGCACCGGTCCCCACCAGATCAGCAGCACCAGCGGCTTGTGATAGATGCGCACCGCAATGGCGCCATCGGCAGTCGCGTCGCCGAGAGAAACGTAGAGTTGGCTCGCGCCGCGCGTCAGCAATGCGGCCTCGGTGGTCGAGGACCCACGCGTCGTGAAGTTGCGCTTGGACGGCGTCATGACGCTGATCTTCTCGCCGTCGCGGCTGACGTTGAACTCGGCGATCATCTCGCGGAAGTTCGGCCCCTGACGCTGGGCCAGGCCGTCGAGCTTGAGATCATAGCCGGCGACATGTGCCACGTCGTTCTGCTTCATGGTCGCGATATATTCGCTGTTCCAGGTGGTCTCGCAGACGATCCCGATCAGCGCGACGCCGAGGCCCGCATGGGCAAACGCCGCCCCCCAGGCCGAACGCGGCAGGCCGCGGGCCCGGTGCAGCGTCGTTGCGAACGGCAGGCGAAACAAGCCTGTCCGTTCGGACAGATCGGTCACGGCACCGGCGATGACGAAGACTCCGAGCCCAATTGCCAATGGCGCCAGCGCACTGCCACCACGGGTCCAGGCCCAGACGATGGCGATCACAACGAGCGCGGCAACGCCCGCCGCGAGCAGCCGCTGGGTGACGCCGAGCAGATCGCCGCGCTTCCACGCCAGCATCGGCCCGAACGGCACCACCAGCAGCAGCAGCGCGAACAGCGGAACGAAGGTGAGATTGTAGAAGGGCGCGCCAACCGACATCTTGAAGTCGAGCGCTTCCATCGCCAGCGGATAGAGCGTGCCGAACAGCACGACCGCGCAGGCGACGCTGAGCAGCAGATTGTTCAATACCAGCGCGCCCTCGCGCGAGATCGGCGCGAACAGGCCACCTTGCTTCAAGGAGGTGGCACGACCCGCAAACAGCGAGAGGCTGCCGCCGATGAACAGGCAGAGGATCAGCAGAATGAACACGCCGCGCGTCGGATCGGTGGCGAAGGCGTGCACGGAGGTGATGACGCCGGAGCGCACCAGGAAGGTGCCGAGCAGCGACAGCGAGAAGGTCAGGATCGACAGCAGGATGGTCCAGACCTTCAGCGCGTTGCGCTTCTCCATCACCAGCGCTGAATGCAGCAGCGCCGTGCCGGCGAGCCACGGCATCAGCGAGGCGTTCTCGACCGGATCCCAGAACCACCAGCCGCCCCAGCCGAGCTCGTAATAGGCCCAGTACGAGCCCATTGCGATGCCGAGCGTCAGGAAGATCCAGGCCACCAGCGTCCACGGCCGCACCCAGCGCGCCCACGCCGCATCGATCCGCCCCTCCATCAGCGCCGCGATGGCGAAGGAGAACGAGATCGAGAAGCCGACATAGCCGAGATAGAGCATCGGCGGATGCACGGCGAGGCCGATGTCCTGGAGCACCGGGTTGAGATCGCGTCCCTCGATCGGTGGATTGGCGATGCGCAGGAACGGGTTCGATGTCACCAGGATGAAGAGATAGAAGGCGCTCGCGATCCAGGCCTGCACGGCCAGCACATGCGCGCGCAGCGACAGCGGCAGATTGTTGCCGAAGGCCGCGACCATTCCGCCGAACAGCGCCAGGATCGAGACCCACAGCAGCATCGAGCCTTCATGGTTCCCCCACACGCCGGTGATCTTGTAGATCAGCGGCTTCATCGAATGGGAGTTCTCATAGACGTTGGCGACCGAGAAATCCGAGTTCACGTGCAGCATCACGAGGGCGATGAACGACGCACCGACGAACAGCAACTGCGCCAGCGCGGCGGAGCGCGCCACGTTCATCAGCGCGGCATCGCGCAAGCGTGCGCCGATCAGCGGCACGATGGACTGGATCAGCGCCAGGCCAAGGGCCAGCACCAGTGCGTAGTGTCCGGATTCCGCGATCAACGCACTGCTCCCTGCGGGTTGCCCTGCGCGGTCGTCGCCGCGGGCTTGACGCTATCAGAAGCTTTGGCGCCGTAATCGTCCTTCCAATGCCCCTGCTTCTTCAGGGCATCGGCGACTTCCTTGGGCATGTAGGTCTCGTCGTGCTTGGCGAGCACGGTGTCGGCCTTGAACACGCCGTTGGCGTCGAGCGCGCCTTCGGCGACCACGCCCTGCCCTTCACGGAACAGGTCGGGCAGGATGCCCTTGTAGGCGACCGGCAGCTTGGCGCCGCCATCGGCAACCTCGAAGGTCACGGCGAGGTTGTCGCCGCGCTGGAGCGAGCCGGGCTGCACCAGGCCGCCGAGACGAAATCGCTTGCCGGGCTCGACGTGCTTTTCGGCGACCATCGTCGGCGTCGAGAAGAACACGATGGAGTCGCGCAGAGCGTTGAGCACGAGCGCGGCCGCAAGCGCGAGCACTGCGAGGGAGCCGCCGATGATGGTCATACGTCGCTGCTTGCGCGTCATGGCGTATCCGTTCTCCGCTCTCCTCGTCCCGACATCGTCATCCGTCGAGCCCGAGAGTCCTGAGGCCTTCGTTGAGCTGGCGCAGCCGCGCGGCGTCGTTGGCGACCGCCTGTCGCGCGTCGGTCGAAGCGCCCAATGCCCTGTCACGATCGCCCATCACAAGATAGGCGCGCACCAGGCGCAGCCACCCCTCGACATCATCGCCGTTCTGCTTCAGCCGGGTGGCCAGGCGTTCGACCATGCCGCGCACCATCGCGTTGCGATCGCCCTCGTTCATGTCCTTGGAGGCTGCGACCGTCTCGTCCGACAGCGCCGGCATCGTAGCGCCACCGCCGCCGACCCGCGCCAGCGAAGTCTGCACCAGAGGACGCCACGGCGCATCCGCCGGCGCTTTCGCCAGCAGTGCGCGCCAGATGTTGGCGGCGTCGTCCTTGCGGCCATCCTGCTCGGCGGCGAGCCCGAGGAAATAGTTCGCCTTGGGATCGTCCGCGTTCAGGCCACGCGCTCGCTCGAATTCGGTCTTGGCCTCGGCGGTCACCACGCCGCCGGCAGCAGCCGCGATCGCCTCGCCGAGATCGGCCCGGCGCTCCGAACTCTCACCATTGTAGGTGAGCGAGTTGCGATAGGCGCGCACCGCATCGTCGAAGCGGCCGAGCCGCACCAGCACCGGCGCGAGCACGTTCCAGCCGCGCCCGTCGGTCGGATTCTTTTCCAGATGCTGCTCGACCTGCACGACGAGATTCTCGAGCGCCATGCCGGACCCGGCCCCGCGCTCCCGCTGCGCCAGGGGAAAGTCCTGAAGCCTGGGCGAGCCGAGCGGCATGTAGACGCCGATCGCAATGAGCGGCAGGCCGGCAAGCGCCAGCACAGCCGCCGCGCGGCGCCATTTGAGGCTCGATGTCGGTTCCGATGCAGGCTCGCTCCCGGCCGCGGCAAGCAGCCTGCGGCTGATCTCGACACGAGCGGCCTCGGCTTCCGGTGCGGCGATCAGTCCTGCCGCGAGATCACGCTCGATCTCGGCCAGCTGGTCCTTGTAGACCGCGACCTCGCTCCCCTGATTTTGCGCGCGTCCGCTGCGGCCGAGCGGCAGAAGCACGGCGAAAATCGCCGCGACCGTCATCAGCGCGAACACGAACGATAGCGTCATCTGGCAAGCTTCCGGCGGCGCGCAAACCGCGCCCATAGGTGGCTTTACACCACGGCCGGACGATGCGGCAATTGACAATTGTCAATTCGGCGCGACCGCACACAGTCCCGAAACTGTTAAAATCCAACGGCTTAACGGATCTCGAAGTCCGCGCTTTGAGCGGCGTCCTCGCCGTGCCCGTTGAAGGCCCTCAGGAAGTATGTTCCCGGCTCGATTGCTTCAGGCAATTTGATGCGCAACGCCCCGACGGGAACGGGCGATGCAACCCTGGTGACGGTCTCAGGCAGTTGCCGGCCGCTTGCCTTCTCGATCAGCACCACCTTCGCGCCAACCATCAGCCTCTGATACTTGGCAACGATGACGCGGTTTTCAATTTCGATGGAGCTGATAAGGGGTTTCATGCGCCCACAGATAGAAATTCCAAAAATTTGCACGGCGACCGTAGGGCCCGCCACCGGCACCGTCAACCACAAATTGTGATCACGAAAAAATGCGCTTGATCAGCTTGCCCGCGACGATTTGCGCTCGCCCGTGGCCGCGTTCTCCGCGGCGCGGCTCATCAGCGACGCGTAATCATCGCCGAACAGCACCTGGCAGAAGCGGATCGCAGCCTGCACCTGCTGCTGCCGATAGGTGCGGACCTTGTGATCGGCCGCGCGCAGCGACTGCACCAACTGCTCGGTCGAGCGTTCGACATATTGCTGCAGATCGGAATAGGTGCGCAGCGTCACTTCGTTGATCGCAAGTTCGCTCGCATAGTTGCGGCAGGTCGCGACGAAATCGATCAGCGCCGCGGTTTCCTCGACCTCCGTGCTGTCGATCCGCGCCCCCGGCGGAATGTCCTTCTCGGCGCGCTGGCGCAGGATGCGGCGAACCCGGCCGGGAACGCTGTCGATCTCCGATTGCAGCGCATTGGAGATGTCGGCCCGGATCGAGGTCAGCTGCTTGCCCCAGACGGAATCATTGCGCAGATCGAGCTCCGTGCGAAGACCGCGCACGCCGTCATGCAGCGCCTTGAGATTGTCGGCGACGTTCTCGAAATGGCCGCGCTTGATGTCCATGCGCAGGATCGAGGCAACGCAGGACAAATCATGCAAAGCGATCGTGACGGCCACGCCGTAGGGCGTGGCAGCGACGCGGATCTCGTCGTCGGACGCGGCAATCTTGATGGCGAGGCGGATGATCTGCCACGGCGCGGTCATCCGCTGGACGACCATCGACAGCGCGAAGGGCAGCAGCTGCGGCGTCTGGAGCGCGGGGATGTTGAGCGTGGACGTCACTGACGCGATCTGGGCTTCGCCGAAGGCACGCAGGAAGCGCGGCAGCTTCTCGTTCAGCGTGGCGATGGCTTCCCGGACCTGAAGCACCGCTCCGATCGAGTAGAGGTCCTCGATCACGTTGGGCGGGCCGACACGGGCGAGCGCGCGCGACTTGTCGCCGCCCCCGGGACCCGTCAGCCCGAAGATGGCATCCGCGGCCACCGCCTGGAGCTTCGCGGCGAGGGCTTCGACCTGCCCTGCATTGACTGAAGCCGGCATGCGCGCCAGTGCCGCCTCGAATTCGTTGACCTTGTCGGCGGCGCCATCGCGGCCGAGCCATTGCCAGATCGGATGCAGTGAGGAGCGGCGGATCTGGCCGACCCTGACAGGGGCGCCCGTCTCGACCAGAAACGGTTCCAGCACCTGGAACAACAGCCGCGACAGATCGTCCGTGCGCGGCGGCGCAGCCTCGTCGACTTCGGTCTTGCGGACGATCTTGCGCAGCTGCTCGAGCACGAGGGTTGCCACCGCCGTGTCCTGGCCGCGCTCGAGCGCGCGCTCGAACTCCCGCATCAGCAGCGCCTGCGACTGCGGCGGGAGCTGCGCGAGGTATTCCCTCAGCCGCTCGATCGATGTCTGGCTCATGCGCCCGGGTAATGCACGATAAGATGGCAGACGTGGGATGCGTCCTGCGCGATCATAGATGGGCCCACTTAAGAAGCCGTTTAGGAAGTCGCTCCGAAATAGCTCCGGTTTGGTCCGGATCGGTGCCGGACCGGTCAAATAGTCGTGCCGGAACAAAGGATTATATTCCGGGGAGGACCAGCTCCGCCCGCAGGCCGCCGGTCGGGGCGCCCGCGAGCGAGAGGCTGCCGCCATAGAGCGCGGCGAGGTCGGTCACGATGGACAGGCCGAGCCCCGAGCCGGGCTTGGACTCGTCGAGCCGCTGGCCGCGCCGGGAGACCTGGGCGCGCTCGGCCTCCGACAGGCCGCGGCCATCGTCGTCGACGATGATCCGCAGGCGCGGGCCGGCGCCCGCCTGGTGCGGCGCTTCCACCAGAACCTCGATGAAGACCTGCGAGGCCGCCCATTTGCAGGCATTGTCGACGAGATTGCCGACCATCTCCTCCAGATCTTGCCGCTCGCCGCGAAACTTTGCGGACGGATCGGCCTTGGCCTCGACCAGGATGCCGCGATCGCGATGGATCTTCTCCATGGTCCGCCGCAGCGCCTCGATGGCGGGCGCGACCTCCGTCACGGTCGCCACCACCGAGACGCGCGCCGCGATGCGCGCGCGCTCCAGATGATGGGCGACCTGGTCGCGCATCACGTCCGCCTGCTCCATCACCTTGGCCGCGAACGGATCGGCGATGTGGGCGCCGGCCTCGTTCACGATGACGGAGAGCGGCGTCTTGATCGCATGGGCGAGGTTGCCGACATGGGTGCGCGCGCGCTCGACGATCTCGCGATTGGCGTCGATCAGCGCGTTGGTCTCGCGCGCCAATGGCGCGATCTCGACCGGGAATTCACCTTCGAGCCGCTCCGCCCGGCCCGAGCGGATGTCGGCGATGGACTCGGAGATGCGCTTGAGCGGCGCGAGACCGAAGCGGACCTGGAACACCGTCGTCAGCAGCAGCACGATGCCGAGCGCGGTGAAGGTGCCGCCGAGATAGTAGTCGAAGCTCCGCGTCTCGTCGAAAATCTCGGTGTCGTCGCCGGCCACGCTGACCAGATATTTGCCGTCCGCGCCGAGATCGACCGGCCGCTCCACCATGCGGAGATTCTGTCCCTCGGGCCCGTCGACATAGGCAAGGCGAATGCCGGCGGCGGTGAGCTCGGTGCCCTGCTCCTCCAGCTTCGGCAGCTTCTTGTCCCAGAGCGAGCGCGAGGAGCGCACCTCCGGCTTCTCGGTATCGGTCCGCGTGATCTGCCAGTACCAGCCCGACAGCGGCAGCTCGAACAGGGGCTCGCCGAGCGACTGGAACTGACGGTCCGGCGGCTCATCGGGGGTCGCGACCTCGGCGATGAGGGTGCGCAGATAGAGATTGAGCCGGCGGTCGAAGGCGCGCTCGGTGGCACTCTTGTAGACCGACGACAGCACCACGCCGGTGATGGCAAGGATCACCACGAGCCACGCCGTCGCCGACAGGAACAGGCGGTTGGCAAGCGAGCTAGCGGGCATCGGAAGGATCCCGGCAGGCGCAGGGTGGCGGGGCGTCGGACGTCATGGCCGGACCAAGGCCCGTGTTCGGCCTGCCGTCAAGTCCTGACGCCTCAAGCGCCGGGAGCAGGCGGCGGGGTCAGGAGATAGCCGAGGCCGCGGACGGTCTGGATGATGTCGACGTCGAGCTTCTTGCGGATGCGGCCGACGAAAACCTCGATGGTGTTGGAGTCGCGGTCGAAGTCCTGGTCGTAGAGGTGTTCGACCAGCTCGGTGCGGGACACGACACGCCCCGAATGGTGCATCAGGTAGGCCAGAAGCCGATATTCGTGCGAGGTCATCTTGACGGGATTGCCGGCGACGCTGACCCGTCCGGTCCTGGTGTCGAGCGTGACGGGGCCGCAACTCAATTCGCTCTGGGCATGGCCGGTGGAGCGGCGCAGCAGCGCGCGGATGCGGGCCAGCACCTCCTCCAGATGGAACGGCTTCGGCACGTAATCGTCGGCGCCGGCATCGAACCCCTGGACCTTGTCGCTCCAGCGGTCGCGGGCGGTGAGGATCAGGACCGGCATGGTGCGGCCGTTGCGGCGCCAGGATTCCAGCACCGAGATGCCATCCTTCTTGGGCAGACCGATGTCGAGTACAACGGCATCGTAGGGCTCGTTGTCGCCGAGATAGTGCCCCTCCTCTCCGTCGAAGGCGCGGTCGACGACATAGCCGGCGTCCGTCAGCGCCTTGGTGAGCTGGCGATTGAGATCAGGGTCGTCCTCAACAACAAGCAGGCGCACGCTTCTCTCCAGAAATAGGCCGCATGAACACCGCTACAGATGAGCAATTCCGGCGTGAACTGAATATGAACGCGGGGAACCGACCGCGTTACTTTTTGGTCATATAGAGCTTCTCATGGGCCGACGCGACTGCGCCCGCTAGGCCACCGGACGGGCCGGCGGGCATGGCGGGCGCAATGCGGCCGCGTTGCGCGGGGAGTCGGAAGGTCCGAACCGTCCCGTCGATCGGCCGTCAGGTCCGGAAGAACACGAACCAGATGACGGCAAGGATCAGGATCGCGAGCCCGGTCGAGATGGCAAGCAGGGCGGCCACTGACGGCCCGGGCTCGCCCTGACGCGCCTCGGTGGCGGTTTCGACGATCTGATCGTGCTCTCGCGTGGTTGCCATAATGCCCTCAAGCTCTGGATGTCGGCTGCGGTGGTCGGGCCCCCTCGCAGCCCGATGTCCCGAGCCAACGCGTGATTGGATATGATGTTCCGGTTTTTGCCGCTGCATCGGGCTGCAACCGCGCTCCGGGCGGCCAGTTAACGCAGTTGCAAGATTCCGCAATCCGTCTTGCTATGATTCGTTGTTCCCCGATGGTATCCTCGTCCTCTGTCCCCGTTGCGTTTGGAGTAGCCCATGGCCCCCCGCGCCAATTGGAAGGGTTTTCTGCGTCTGTCGCTCGTGACCTGCCCGGTCGCGCTGTATCCGGCCACTTCGGATACCGAGAAGGTTTCGTTCAACCAGATCAACCGCAAGACCGGCCACCGGATCAAGTACCTCAAGGTCGACGCCGAGACCGGCGACGAGGTGACCTCCGAGGACATCGTCAAGGGCTACAAGGTCGACACCGACACCTATATCGAGGTCACCAAGGACGAGCTCGACGACATCGCGCTGGACTCCACGCACACGATCGAGATCGACGAGTTCGTGCCGAAGACCGATATCGACAGCCGCTATTTGATCCGCCCCTACTATCTCGTGCCTGACGGCAAGGTCGGCCACGACGCCTTCGCGGTGATCCGCGAGACCATCCGCAGCATGGACAAGGTCGCGATCGGTCGCGTCGTGCTGACCAACCGCGAGCACATCATCGCGCTGGAGCCGCTCGAGAGCGGCCTGATGGGCACGCTGCTGCGCTATCCCTACGAGGTCCGCAGCGAGAAGGAATATTTCGACGACATCCAGGACGTGAAGCTGACCAGGGACATGCTCGACCTCGCCAAGCACATCGTCGAGAAGAAGTCCGGCGCGTTCGAGCCCGAACTGTTCGAGGACCATTACGAGACGGCGCTGATCGACCTCATCAACAAGAAGCGCAGCGGTGCACCGATCGCGGCGAAGGCCGCGCCGAAGACCGGCGGCAACGTCATCAACCTGATGGACGCGCTGAAGAAGAGCATCGCCAGCGAGAAGGACATGGCGCCCGCGGCCAAGGCCACCAAAGAGGCCGTCAGGGAGACCGCCAAGGGCAAGAAGCCGAAGAAGCGCGTCGAGGGCCAGCGCGAGATGCTGCTGCCGATCGCCGGCAAGGGCGGCAAGACAGCAGCTGCCAAGGAAGCGCCCCCCAAAAAGGCCGACAAGCCGGTGCGCGCGCCGGCACGGGCGAAGAAGGCCGGTTAGACGCAATCCGCGGCTGCAATCGCGCCGTGATCTCTCCCCTCGCCGATCGGCCGGCCTGATATGCCCTGGTCGACGGCGTTCGACGATCCCGTTCGCGCAAGTCACAAGCGCAAGCTGCTGACCCTGCAAGACGCGGCGGACTACATCATGCAGCTGCCTGAGGACGCACAGCACGAGGTGCACTGGCAGACCGCCATCGAGACCTTGATCAACGCAGCCGAGACAGGCGGCGGCTGGGTGATGTTCGCCCGCATCGCGATGTTGCGGGCGCTGAATGCGGACGGCCGCGGCCGATGAGCACCTTGTCTGTCGTCCCTGGTTGTCATCTCTGGCAGGCATCCGTGCCGACCGTGACGAACAGGCTCAACAAACCGTTAATCGGCGCCCTCGTGTCCAGCACGACAGGGTATTCCTACGGGCGACAAAATTAACCGTTGGTTCCCCTTATGCGCAGCATGGTTCCGGCTCCGATCGAGCCAAGGTTCGCGTGCCCCCGTGCAGCAGGACGTCAGAAAGAACTACATCAGCATCGTGAACGACGCGCCTGATCACGAGCAGGCGGCGAGCACGGCGCCGCGGCCGCAGCCGGGCACGATGAAGGACTTCGTCGGCCGTCTCGCGACCGTGCTGAAGCGTCGCCTCCCCGCCACACCGGGCCCGACCATCACGCCCTGACAGACGCCGCGGCTTCCGCGTGTCCTTGCGGGTGGCTGTCGATTTGAATCCATTTGGATGGATCGATGGAACCTTAATTTAATGGATGCCATCGTATGTGACGGAGGCGCGGCCGCCCGGGCTTCATTCTTCCGTCGCGCAGAAAAATCTATTCGATCTATTTACCAGTCCGAAAACGACGCTGCCACACATTGGATCGGATGAAGAGGAGTTGGCAATGACTTTGCTTAGGTCTTTCCTTGCCGATGAGACTGGCGCAACCGCCATCGAATACGGCCTGATTGCCGCCGGCATTGCGCTGGCGATCGTGACCGTCGTGAACAACACGGGCAGCCAGCTTCTCAACAACAAGTTCAACTCGATCAGCTCGTCGCTGAAGTAAGGGCCGCCTCGTAACGGCCGCCCCGGCCTGAGGCGACGTCCCTGCACGCGCCGACCTCGGCGCGGCCGTCGGCGCATACTCCCTCCCCGATCTCGTCACTGCGAGCGATAGCGAAGCAATCCAGAGTCCTCCCGCGGAGGAATTCTGGATTACCCCGCTGCGCTCGCAATAGCGCGTGGCGCGTAATGCACTCAAAATCGTGTCCCGGACGCACCGCAACGTCCTTCAAGCAACCACATCCTCGCGCTCCCGCGTTTGACGGCCTTTTGAGTCCTGATAGTCTTCGGCCCGGCGTGGTTCGACGAGCCATGCTCAATCATTGGACCAGAGCGATTTGAAGGATGCGGATGAGAAGCGTGACGCTCTTGGCTCTCAGCCTCATGTTTGTCGGCGCCTGGCCGCATGACGGCGCGAGAGGACAGACTTCGGTCGCACCGCCGGTTTCACTTGCTCCGCCCAACGCATCGCCGCCACGCGCGAGCGCCAAAACTTCCAGAATTCCGCCGGCGACACCCGGCAGGGAGGCTGCGCCCCCTGTGATCGGCGGGCCTCCGCCGATGCCTAATCCGGCCGCCGACTACGACGGCTTCAGCGTAGGCACGGTCGACGACAATGACGCCTCGAGCCAGGTGACGCCGCCTGTGCGGTCACGCGCAGCAAAGGGCGCCAAGTCCAATCCGGATACTACCGGGCAGTCATCGGCCGATCAGGAAGATGAGGCGTTGAAACGAAAGCTGACGATCTGCAAAAACTGCAAGTAGGACGTTTGTAGCCCGGATTGCGCTTCCGCCTTCGCTCTTCGAGCTACGGCGGACAAGTCGCTCCATCCAGACTACGGCAGCGCGCTGCATGGCTGACCTACCGCGACCGTCGCCCACCTGTGCTTTACGCTCCTGCAAATTCCTGATCCTCTCTCCCCAATCGGCCGGAGCAACCGGCCAAGCCTGAGGAGAGAGACGCCATGAAGCTCGGCACCGCCATTGCGGAAATCATGAAGCGCGAGGGGATCGAGATCCTCTGCGGCTATCCGGTCAACCATCTGATCGAGCACGCGGCCAAGGCTGAAATCCGGCCGGTGATGGTGCGCCAGGAGCGCGTCGGGGTGCACATGGCGGATGCGATCTCGCGGGTGACGTCGGGGCGTTCGATCGGCGCGTTCTGCATGCAGCACGGGCCCGGCGCGGAGAACGCCATGGGCGGCGTTGCGCAATGCTACGGCGAATCCGTGCCCGTGCTGGTGCTGCCGATGGGCTATCAGCGCAGGCTTGCGCATATCGAGCCGAACTTCAATTCCAGCGAGGCGATGAAGCCGTTTTCGAAATCGTCCGAGCCGATCATTCTGGCGGCCGAGGTCACCAACATCTTCCGCCGCGCATTTACAAAACTGAAGAACGGCCGCGGCGGTCCCGTCATCGTCGAGATCCCCTCCGACATGTGGAACGAGGAGGTGCCGGAGCCGCTGAACTACACGCCGGTGCTGCGCACGCGCTACGGCGCCGATCCTGTTCATGTGAAGGAGGCAGCAGCCCTGCTCGTCAACGCGAAGCGCCCCGTGATCTATGCCGGCCAGGGCGTGCACTACGCGCAGGCCTGGCCGCAACTGAAGCGGCTCGCCGAGCGGCTCGCCATTCCCGTCACCACCAGCTTGGGGGGCAAATCATCGTTCCCGGAAACGCATCCGCTGTCGCTCGGCTCGGGCGGCCTCGCGGTGCCGCGCGCGGTCCCGAAATTCCTCGCTGAGGCCGACGTCATCTTCGGTATCGGCTGCTCGTTCACGGAAACCAGTTTCGGCGTCGCGATGCCGAAGGGCAAAACCGTCATCCACTCCACGCTCGATCCGAACCATCTCAACAAGGATGTGGAAGCCAAGGTCGGCCTCGTCGGCGATGCCGGCCTCGTGCTCGATGCGCTGCTGGAGGAGATCAGCAAGACCGTCACGGCGGATCGCGACGCATCAGCGGTCGCGGCCGAGATCGCCGCTTCGCACAAGGAATGGCTGGCGAAATGGATGCCGAAACTCACCAGCAATGACGCGCCGCTCAGCCCCTATCGCGTGCTCTGGGATCTCCAGCACACCGTCGACATCAAGAACACCATCATCACCCATGATGCCGGCAGTCCGCGCGACCAGCTCTCGCCGTTCTGGAAGGCGGTCGAGCCCCTCACCTATCTCGGCTGGGGCAAGACGACGCAGCTCGGCTACGGCCTTGGGCTGGCGATGGGCGCAAAACTCGCAAAGCCCGACAAGCTCTGCATCAATGTCTGGGGCGACGCCGCCATCGGGTTCACCGGTATGGATTTCGAGACCGCGGTGCGCGAGCGCATCCCGATCATGTCGATCCTGCTGAACAATTTCTCGATGGCGATCGAGTTGAAGGTGATGCCGATCTCGACCGAGAAATACCGCTCGACCGACATCTCCGGCGACTATGCCGCAATGGCGCGCGCCTTCGGCGGCCATGGCGAGCGGGTGACGAGGCCGGAGGACATCATCCCCGCGATCAAGCGCGGCATCCAGAAGACGAAGGAAGGCGTGCCGGTGCTGCTGGAGTTCATCACCACCAAGGAGACCGAGGTGTCGCGGCCGGGGACTTGAGCCGGCCACAAGGCTGTGGGCGCTGGCTCCGGCCGCAGGAGATGTGATAATCGGGCTTGGTACCGCGTACGTCGCGGCGCTTAGCCGGATGATCAATGACCGCGCCTCCCCAGGACAAGGCCGCCGAGCTCGAACGGCAATTGCGATCCCAAGCGGCCGAGAATGCCCGCCTGCAAGCCGAGCTTGCCATTGCGCGCGACCGCCAGAACGCCAGCATGGAGATCCTGCGCACCATCGCCAACTCCTCGGGCGATGCGGAGGGCTCGCTGCAACAGATCGCGGAAGCGACCATGCATCTGTTCGGCGCGCCGAGCGCCACCATTCACATTGCGGAAGGCGACGGGTGGTCCAGGGTGATCCGGGTCGGCGACAGCTCCATGCGCGTCGGCGCCGGCGTGCCGCTCGCCCAGCTCAAGATCGGCGGCCGCAACATGCCGGGCACCATCGTGGCCGAGAACCGGCAGGTTCATGTCCCCGATCTCGACGATGTCGATCCGGCCATCGCCGACTGGCCCGGCATGCCTCACGTTCGCGCCGCCGGCACGCGTTCGATGTCCGGCTCGCCGCTGCGGCTTGAAGGCAAGGCGATCGGCGCGTTGATCGTCTACCGCGACCGCCTCGCGCCCTTCACCGATGACGAGATGGCGCTGCAACAGAGCTTTGCCGACCAGGCCGCGATCGCGATCGAGAACGCGCGGCTGTTCAACGAGACGCGGGAATCGCTCGAACGGCAGACCGCGACCGCCGACATTCTGAAAGTGCTGGCGAGTTCGCCCTCCGACGTGCAGCCGGTGTTCGACGCCGTCGCCACCAACGCCAACCGGCTGATCGGCGGCTTCTCCACCGCGGTGCTGCGCTATGTCGACGGCGCCGCGCACCTCGTGGCATTCACGCCGGGCGATCCCGCCGGCGACCGCGTGCTCCAGGCCTCGTTCCCGGTGCCTTTCGCGCAGTTCCCGGCATACCAGCTCACGGCCCACGGTGAATCGGCGCAGCTGCCGGATACCGAGCTCGAGCCGGCGGCACGCGACATCGCGCGCGCCCGCGGCTTTCGCAGCATGCTGTTTACGCCGCTGATGAGCGAGGGCGAGGCCAAAGGCGTCATCATCGCCACGCGGCGGACCACCGGCGCGTTCGCCGAGCATCATGTGCGGCTGTTGCAGACCTTCGCCGACCAGGCGGTGATCGCGGTCAAGAATGTCAGCCTGTTCAACGCCACCCGGGAAGCGCTGGAACGGCAGACCGCGACCGCCGACATCCTCAAGGTGATCGCGGCCTCGCCGGCGGACGTCACGCCGGTGTTCCAGGCCATCTCCGACAGTGCCAAGGCGCTGGTCGGCGGACATTCCTCCACTGTCACCCGCGTCATCAACGGCATGCTGCATCTGGCCGCCTTCACCACCGACAACGAGGCCGGCAACGCGGAGCTGCGCAGCTCGTTCCCGGCGCCGCTTGCGGCATCAGGCATTCACAGCCGGGTGGCGACGAGTGGTGAATACGCCTTCCGCAGCGACATGCAGAACGAGCCCGACCTCACGGAGGCCATGCGGGAGCTGGCGCGGACGCGAGGCTATCGCAGCATCCTCGTGATTCCGATGCTGCGCGACGGGATTGCAATCGGAACCATCGGCGTGACGCGCCCCGAGGCCGGCTCCTTCCCGGACAAGGCGATCAGTCTGCTCAAGACCTTTGCCGACCAGGCCGTGATCGCGGTCGAGAACACGCGCCTGTTCAACGAGGTGCAGGACCGCACGCGGGAGCTCGCCAGATCGCTCGACGATCTGCGCGCGGCGCAAGACCGTCTGGTCCAGACCGAAAAGCTGGCCTCGCTCGGCCAGCTCACCGCCGGCATCGCGCACGAGATCAAGAACCCGCTCAACTTCGTCAACAATTTCGCCTCGCTCTCGGCCGAGCTGACCGACGAGCTGAACGAGGTGCTTGCGCCCGTCCCGCTCGCCGACGATCTGCGCGCGGAGGTCGACGAGCTGACGGGGCTGCTGAGGGACAATCTTGGAAAGGTCGTGCAGCACGGAAGGCGCGCCGATTCCATCGTCAAGAACATGCTGCTGCATTCGCGCGAGGGCGGCGGCGAGCATCGGCTGAGCGACATCAACGCGCTGGTCGAGGAGAGTCTCAACCTCGCCTATCACGGCGCGCGTGCCGAGAAGCCGCTGTTCGACGTGACGCTGAAGAGCGAGCTCGACCCGGCGGCGGGTTCGGCCGAAGTGTTTCCGCAGGAGATTTCCCGGGTGCTTTTGAACCTGATCTCGAACGGCTTCTATGCGGTGACCAGGCGCCGGATGGGCAGCGGCGCCGGCTACGAGCCAATGGTGATCGCCGCGACCCGCGACCGCGGCGACAGCATCGAGATCCGCATCCGCGACAACGGCACCGGGATTCCGGAAGACGTGAAGGCGAAGATGTTCAATCCGTTCTTCACGACCAAGCCGGCCGGCGAAGGTACCGGTCTCGGGCTGTCGATGAGCCACGACATCATCGTGAAGCAGCACGGCGGCACGATCGACGTCACGACGGAACCCGGCGTGTTCACCGAGTTCACGATCCTGTTGCCGCGAAAGAGCAGCTTTCCGGACCCGACCGGAGGATAGCGTGGCTCGCGAGGTGGCTTCATGAATCCAGCGCGGCTCATTCGGCGACAATTGCTGTCGCTGTCCGGCGTCGGCCTCGCGCTGGGTGCGCTGTTCTTCGCAGCCGCGCTGACGCCGACGCTGATCCCGCGCAGCTATCTCACGCAGGGCGCCCTCGCCGGCGGTTGCTTTGCGATCGGCTATTTCGCCGGTGTCCTGTGGCGTCGGCTGTGGCACTATCTCGAACTGCCCGAGCCTTCGGCGCGCGCAAGATCAGTTGCGAATGCGCTCGTCGCGGTCGGCTGCCTGCTCGTCGTCATCCTCGCTCTCGGGCGCACCGCCGAATGGCAGAACTCGATCCGCACCGTGATGAAGATGGCGCCGGTGGAGACGGCCCATCCGCTCAAGGTCTGCGCCATCGCCCTGATCACGTTCGTCGTGCTGCTGGCCCTGGGGCGGCTGTTCGCGCTTGTCGCCCGCTTTCTCGCCGCGCGCATACGGCGCATCATTCCGCGGAAGGTCGCGAATGTCGTCGGCGTGTTGGTCGCAGCCCTGCTGTTCTGGTCGATCGCCAGCAATGTCCTGATCCGCACGGCGTTCAATGCACTCGACTCCTCCTTCCGCGAACTCGACGCCCTGCAAGAGCCCGAGCGGCCGCAACCGGCCGCCCCCGATCGAACCGGAAGTTCTGCTTCGTTGGTGAAATGGAAGGAGCTCGGGCGCATGGGGCGCCGGTTCATTGCCTCGGGCCCGACCGCGACGGACATCAGCACCGTTACGGAACGACCCGCGCGGAATCCCGTGCGCGTCTATGTGGGGCTCGGCAGCCGCGACACCGCGCAAGCGCGCGCCAGGCTTGCGCTCGAGGAGCTCAAGCGCCAGCACGGCTTCGACCGCAAAATCCTGATCGTCATCACGCCGACCGGCACGGGCTGGATTGATCCGGCCGCGATGGATACGGTCGAATATCTCCACCATGGCGATGTCGCGAGCGTCGCGATGCAGTATTCCTATCTCAACAGCCCGCTGTCACTGCTGTTTCAGCCCGAATACGGTGCGGAAGCGTCGCGCGCGCTGTTCGCGGAGATCTACGGCTATTGGACGACGCTGCCGAAGGATAAGCGGCCGAAGCTGTATCTGCACGGACTGAGCCTCGGCGCCATGAACTCGGAGAAATCCGCGGAGCTGTTCGAGACGATCGGGGATCCCATTGCCGGCGCGCTGTGGAGTGGGCCGCCGTTCGAGAGCCACATCTGGCGCTCGGTCACCGCGAACCGCAATCTGGGATCGCCGGCCTGGCTGCCGGAATTCCGCGACAGCCGCTTCGTCCGCTTCATGAACCAGAACGGACCGACGGTGCCGCCGGATACGCCCTGGGGGCCGATGCGCGTCGTCTATCTGCAATATGCCAGCGACGCGATCACCTTCTTCGCCTACCGCGACGCCTATCAGGCGCCGGACTGGATGAATGCGCCGCGCGGACCGGACGTATCGCCGGAGCTGCGATGGTATCCTGTGGTGACGATGCTGCAGCTCGCCCTCGACATGGCGGTCGCGACCGCGACGCCGATGGGCTTTGGCCATGTCTACGCGCCCGAGCATTACGTCGATGCCTGGGTCGCGGTGACAGATGTCGGGGACTGGTCTGGCGACGCGCTGGCGAAGCTCAAGGAACAGCTTGCGGCGAAGGCGCGAAAGACGAGCGCAGGTGATGCCGACGACGATCCCGATCGCGGCGGCTAACCCCTACTCCGCCATTTCCACCTGCTGCGCGACGGAGGGGCCCGCGAGCGGCCGCTCCTCCATCATGATCAGGCAGAGCGCGGCGGTGGTCATCAGCGCGGTGGCGGCGCCGAAGACGTAGCGGAAGGCATGCCGCATGTCGTCGGCGGGAATGGCGACGGCGCCCGCGGCATGATGCTCGCCGGCCAGCGGAACGTCGGCGCCGAGCGCGATCAGCAGGATCGCCGCGAACGCCGCGACCGTGAACGAGGACATCAGCGAGCGGAAGAAGTTCATCGCGCCGGTGATGGTGCCGACTTGCGGGCGCGCGACCGAATTCTGCAGCGAGACCACGCAGACCGGGAAGGTCGTGCCGAGCCCGAGCGCGAACGCGGCCATCAGCGTCAGCAGACCCCACAGCGGCAAGGTGGTGACCGTGAGGGCGAGGCCGCACAGCGCGGCCCAGGACGTGCCGATGATGGCAACGCGCTTGTAGTGTTTTGCGCGCGCCATGGTACGGCCGGCAATCGCCGCGCCGCAGGTCGAGACCGCCGCGAGCGGAATCAATGCGAGCCCCGCCTCGCTGGCGCTGAGATGGTAGACCGACTCGTAATAGAGCGGCAGCTGCACGGTGAGGCCCGTGATCGCACCGAGCCCGCAGCCCCCGGCTGTCAAGGCGAAAGGCGCCACCGAACCCGTCAATAGCTTCAACGGCAGGAACGGCTCGTCGGCCCGCCGCGCGTGCCAGACGAAGGTGACCGCGAGCGCCACGGCGCCGCCCACCATCGCAAGCACCGTCGGCGAGAGCCACGGATAGCGCGTGCCGCCCCAGGTCAGCACCAGCATGAAGACGACCGCAGAGGCCATCAGCAGCACGCCGCCGAGCCAGTCGACCTTGCGCTTGCGGTGGAACACCGGGATCTTCTTCATCTTCGGCAGCAGCATCGCGATGGCGGCGGCCGCGAGCGGGAGATTGATCCAGAAGATCATCGACCAGTGCAGATGCTCGGCGAACACGCCGCCGATGACCGGCCCCAAAATGCCGCCGACCATCCAGACGCTGGAGAAATAGGCTTGATATTGCCCGCGCTCGCGCGGGGAGACGACGTCGGAGATCACGGTCTGCACGACAGGCATGATGCCGCCGCCGCCGAGGCCCTGAAGGCCGCGCGCCAGGATCAGCATCGGCATGCTCGGCGCGATCGCGCACAGCACGGAGCCGGCGACGAACAGGCTGAGCGAAATGATGATCATCATGCGGCGGCCGTAGATGTCGCTCAGCGTCCCGAACACCGGCGCGACCGCGGTCGAGGCGAGCAGATAGGCGGTGATGACCCAGGAGAGATTGGAGACGTCGTGAAACTGGCGCCCGATGGTCGGCAGCGCGGTCGCGACGATGGTCTGGTCGAGCGCGGCCAGGAACATCGTCAGCATTAGGCTGATCACGATGGTCCGGACCTCGTCCTGCGACAACGGCACCGGCGGCGCGAGCGAAGGCGCGTCGTCGACGCTCAAGACCTCGCTGGGAAGGCGGGACAGCTCTTCGGCAATGTCGTCAGGCAACGCCTGAATGTCGGCAGAACTGCTCTGCCGGTCGAACTTGTTCATCTCGATCGGAAGCCGTGAGGCGGCGCAACACCGCGAAGGATTCGTTCTATGGACGCAATGTAGAGAGGAAAGTTCTTCTCAGGCAGGCACCGCGGCGCATGGGTGCATCCCGCCGCGGGGTCATCGCGATGACGTGATTCGAGGTCGCAGGCGGGTCAGTCCTTCGGACGTCGCTTCAGGCGTGCCCGTTTCGGCAGCTGCGCCGGCCATTGCACGATGTGGTCCTCGAGCTCCTCGTCCGGGATCTCCTCCTCGCTGCCCTCGACCCGGCCGCGAACGGAGACGCCGGCTTCATGAACGGTGTTGGGGTCGCCCGAGACCAGCGGATGCCACCAATAGAGGTCGCGCCCTTCCGCGACCAGCTTGTAGCCGCAGCTCGGCGGCAGCCAGTTCAGGGTGCGGACATTGGCCGGGGTCAGCCGGACGCAGTCGGGAACCTTGGCGGACCGATTCGGATAGTCCTTGCAGCCGCAGGTCCCGGCATCGAGCAGCTTGCAGCCGACATGGGTGAAATAGATATCGCCGGTATCCTCATCCTCGAGCTTGTTCAGGCAGCAGCGGCCGCAGCCGTCGCACAGGCTCTCCCATTCGGCCGTCGACAGCTCTTCCAACGTCTTGGTTTTCCAGAAGAATCCTTCCTGGCCTGAAGGTCGTTTGGGAGCTGCGGTCATGCGCCTCAACAAGGGTTCGAAAGAGCTACGGCTCGTTCCATCTACGGCGTGCGGCCGGGACGCTGCAAGCAACGCCCAATTGAGGCCCGTAATGAACCGGGGTCAATTAGGCCTGTTGTTCAAAATCGCGAGCCTGACCATTGGTTTATGGGCCCTGCTCGGCTAGAAGGAACAGCAAGTCCCCTCGGACGCGAAACCGGCGCCTTGGGTTTGCCGTAACATTCCCTCAAGACGTCTCGGTGCCGCCCGGCCGGGTGCCTGAACGCTGTCGAACCGAGCCTCAAGGGTTCTAGGTGGTCCAGAACACACCATCCAACTGGAAAAGCCGCGTCCGGAATTTCTTTCTGGATCTCGACGCACGCATCGATTCCTCGCTGTTCTCCTCCGCCAAGGGCATCCGCGAGCTCTACGAGCGCTACTCGACCTTCATGGACCGCTTCTATGTCGGGCGGTGGAAGCGCTGGGTGTTCATCGAGCCGCTGTCGGAGGCCGCGACGCTGGGTCTTGGCGGCATGGTCGTGATGCTCACCCTCGCCATCCCCGCCTTCCGCGAGACCGCGGACGAGGATTGGCTGAAGAAGTCCGACCTGGCGGTGTCCTTCCTCGACCGCTACGGCAACCCGATCGGCAGCCGCGGCATCAAGCACAACGATTCGATCCCGCTGGAAGACTTTCCGGACGTGCTGATCAAGGCGACGCTGGCCACCGAAGACCGGCGCTTCTACGAGCATTTCGGCATCGACATCGCCGGCACCGCGCGTGCGCTCGTCACCAACGCCCAGGCCGGCGGCGTCCGCCAGGGCGGCTCCTCGATCACCCAGCAGCTCGCCAAGAACCTGTTTTTGAGCAACGAGCGCACCATCGAGCGCAAGGTCAACGAAGCCTTCCTCGCGGTCTGGCTGGAATGGCGCCTGACCAAGAACGAGATCCTCAAGCTGTATCTCGACCGCGCCTATATGGGCGGCGGCACTTTCGGCGTCGACGGCGCAGCCCACTTCTACTTCAACAAGTCCGCGCGTGACGTGACGCTGGCGGAAGCCGCGATGCTCGCCGGCCTGTTCAAGGCGCCGACGAAATACGCCCCGCACATCAACCTGCCCGCGGCGCGCGCCCGCGCCAACGTCGTGCTCGACAATCTCGTCGACGCCGGCTTCATGACCGAGGGCCAGGTGTTCGGCGCCCGCCGCAACCCCGCCTTCGCGGTCGATCGCCGCGACGAGGCCTCGCCCAACTACTATCTCGACTACGCCTTCGACGAGATGCGCAAGCTGGTCGACACCTTCCCGAAGTCGTACACCGAGCGCGTCTTCGTGGTGCGCCTCGCGATCGACACCAACGTGCAGAAGGCGGCGGAAGACGCCATCGAGAACCAGCTGCGCCAGTTCGGCCGCGACTATCACGCGACCCAGGCCGCGACCGTCGTCTCCGATCTCGACGGCGGCATCCGCGCCATGGTCGGCGGCCGCGACTATGGTGCGAGCCAGTTCAACCGCGCCACCGACGCCTACCGCCAGCCCGGCTCGTCGTTCAAGCCTTACGTCTACACCACCGCGCTGCTCAACGGCTTCACGCCGAACTCGATCGTGGTCGACGGTCCGGTCTGCATCGGCAATTGGTGTCCGCAGAATTATGGCCATTCCTATTCCGGTTCGGTGACGCTGACGCAGGCGATCACGCGCTCGATCAACGTCGTGCCCGTCAAGCTGTCGATCGCGATCGGCCAGAAGGAGCAGCCGAAGGCGCCGAACCCGGCCAAGCTCGGCCGCGCCAAGATCGTCGAGGTCGCCCGCCGCTTCGGCCTCAAGGCGCCGCTGCCCGACACGCCGTCGCTGCCGATCGGCTCGGACGAAGTCACCGTGCTCGAGCACGCCGTCGCCTACGCCACCTTCCCCAACCGGGGCAAGGCGGTGACGCCGCATTCGGTGCTGGAAGTGCGCACCGGCGCCGGTGATCCGGTCTGGCGCTGGGACCGCGACGGTCCGAAGCCACGGCAGGCGATCCCGGCCTCCGTTGCGGCCGACATGGCCGGCATGATGAGCCACGTCGTCAGCGAAGGCACCGCGCGCCGCGCCGCGCTCGACGGCATTCCGACCGCCGGCAAGACCGGCACGACCAATGCGTATCGCGACGCCTGGTTCGTCGGCTACACCGGCAATTTCACCTGCGCGGTGTGGTACGGCAATGACGACTATTCGCCGACCAACCGCATGACCGGCGGCTCGCTGCCGGCGCAAACCTGGCACGACATCATGGTCGCCGCGCATCAGGGCGTCGAGGTCCGGGAAATCCCCGGCATCGGCATGGGCCAGAAGCTGCCGCCGCAGCCGGTGGCAGCGCAGGCCAATGCGGCACCGAAGGTGCTGGAGACCAAGCCCGGTCCGCCGCCCGTGCTGACCAAGCGCGGCGCCGACGTCCTGGTGCGCGTCGAGAAGCTGCTCGATGACGCCGCCAGGACCGCGACCAAATCAACCAGCAACGACGCCAACGCGGCCAAGCCGGCCTCGTCGACGAGCGCGCTCGCCTTCCCGCAGAACTATGCGGAAGAGAATGCGAATGCATCCGCTCCGCGCAAGAACTGATCGAAACCCGTGCGGCTGATCCTGATCACATTGACGGCCCTTCTGCTCGCGAGCGTGGTCGGCGTCGGCGCGACCTGGATGACGACGACGCGCGGCACCGAGATCGGCGCGCTGACCATCGGCGCCTGGACCGCCCGCCCCCGCACCGGCACCGCCGACGTCGATCCCTATTCGCGCGCCACCATCGTGCGCAACGGCGAGCTGCCGATCGGCACCGGTGACGGCGTCGCCTTCACCGCGACCGCCGACGACAAGAAGAAGGCGCTCGACGGCCGCTGCGACGTCGTCGTCTCCGGCGTGACGCCGCCGGCGCGGTTCTGGACGCTGACGCTGTACGACCGCAAGGGCCACCTCGTCGCCAATTCGCTGCAGCGCTACGGCTTCACCAGCCAGGAGATCGTGCGGCAGTCCGACGGGACGTTCGAGATCCGCATCGCCTCGCGCTCGCGCGCCGGCAACTGGCTGCCGACCGGCGGCATCGAGCGCTACGCGCTGATGCTGCGCCTCTACGATACCCCTGTCGGCGTTGCGACGCGCACCCAGCGCGATGCGCCGATGCCCACGATCAAGACGGTGGGCTGCTCATGATCCGCCTGATGTTCACCATCGTCGCGGGCGTGGTGCTGGGCCTCGTGGTCCATCTCGTCAGCGTGTTGGCGCTGCCGCGGATCGCGACACAGGACGCCTATTCGCGGCTGACGCCGATGACGAAGCTCAACGCCGTGACGCAGCTTCCGCTTGCCGATCCCAACAATTCGCCGATGCCGTTCATGGACCCGGCCTTCGCGATCGCGATCTGCCGCTACGACCTCACGGGCGGGCCGCTCAAGCTGACGGTGCCGGTGAGCCAGGCCTACACCTCGGTGTCGTTCTACACCCGCAACGAGATCGCCTATTACGCCATCAACGACCGCTCCGCCGGCAAGAAGGTGATCGAGCTCGACCTCATGACCGAGCCGCAGCACAACGAGCTGCCCGAGGACGAAGAGATCACCGCGGCCGACCGCTTGATCATCGATTCCCCCAGCACCACCGGCCTGATCGTGATGAAGGCGCTCGCCGCCGAGCCCGGCCTGATGCAGCAGGCGCAAAGCTCGCTTCAGGCTGCGACCTGCGCGCCGCAGACCGAGCCGCCAGCCAAAGCCGAAGCGCCGCGCGGACGGCGTTGAGCGCGAGCTGTTTCGGCACGCTCAAAACAAAAACATGAAAAACAACCCCATGCACAGTAGCGGGGGCATTGAAACTGCTAGCTAATTTGAACGACCGATCAGCAGCAGCGCGACCTCAGCGGCGAGACCATTTTGGCCGCCTTTGACACGTCGGGCAAAACACTGGCATGATGGCAACATCGAAAGTTCGTAACACCCGCGGCGGAGCAATCCGCCGCGTTTTTTCATGTCGCACAGGTTGCCGTGATCTAAGGATCACCGTCGTCCCCCGCCGCTCGAAAACGCAATCCACTGCGTCGGGTAGCTGGCGGAAAGTCCCTGCCCTCAGTGTCAGTCCAAGTCTGGATCAATATCTCGGGCGGTGCGACTTCGCCCACTCGCGAGCATGTGCAATGGGCTCGCGCGGCGGCAGGATCGCGCGCAGCTTCTGCGTCGTCGGCAGGCTCTCCATGCGCTCCCGCCATCGACAGAAGGCCGGAAATTTCGGGTACATGGCCTTGCCTTCCTCCGTCAGGCTGAACGCAAAGGTGCTTGGCAAAAGATAGAAATCCGCGATCGAGAGTTCTGAGCCGAGGAAGTAGTCCCGACCATCGGCGAGCTCGCGCTCGATGGTCACGAGTGCGTTCTCGACCTTGGGCAGTGCGTGCGCCACCACCTTCTCGTCGGATACAATCCCGAGCTCGGGAAACACCAGCCGTTCGTGGGTCACATGGTGGATCATGTAGGGATAGACGTAGGAATCGACGACACCGATCCATTGATTCATGCGAGCCCGCGCATGCGGGTTCCGCGGCGTCAGCCGTGCGCCCGCGAACACCTCGTCGATGTAGCCGACGATGGCGCGCGTCTCGTAGACGGTGAAGTCGCCGTGCCGGAAGATCGGAACGCGGTTGAACGGATGGAGCGCGAGATGCTCGCTCCTGCCCATCACGGGCTCGAGGTCCTCGAAGCGGTAGGCCACGTCCTTGTGGGTGAGGACAAGCCGCACGATGTTGACGAACGTGCTGCGGGGAAAGCCGTAAACGATGGTCTCGGACATGTGTTCTTCTCCCGGTTGACTTGCGGCCGCTGAGCTCGATCAGCGCCAGAACGGCTTGTTGGCCTGCTCCAAAGCCTCCTCCCGGGTGAGCCCGAGATCGGCAAGGAGATGAGGGTCGTCGGCAATCGCGCGGAGATCAGCGCGCTGGTGCGCCCGCTCGCTGCCGGCGAACCATCTGTCGATCATCGTTGGCCATGAATTTTGCTTATGACCCACGACCGTCGTGCTGTCCCGAACTCTCGCCAAAAAGCCCCGATCGGCAAAAGACATTGACATTTGTTGGCTCCAGATCGCATGATTTCGCGTCGTTGCCGCCTGCATAAGGCCGCTAGGGCGAAGGCCGCAAAGCATCCTTTCTCGGGCCTGCCCTAGATTTTCTCATGATCTACCCGGACTCGCGATGCGCCCGCGTTTGCCGCCATTAAACGCACTGAAGGCTTTCGAAGCCGCAGCCCGCCACGAGAGCTTCACGCGGGCGGCCGAAGAGCTGTGCGTCACGCAAGGTGCGGTGAGCCATCAGGTCAAGGCGTTGGAAACGGAGTTCGCCATCAAGCTGTTCAGCCGCGAGCGCCAGCGCCTGATCATCACGGAAGCGGGCCGCGACTATCTCGCGGTGATACGCGATGCGCTGGACCGAATTGCCGCGGGTACGGAGCGGCTGTTGCAGCGACAGAACGCAGGCGTGCTCACGGTCAGCACGTCCCCGGATTTTGCCGCCAAATGGCTGGTGCATCGCCTCGGCCATTTCGCGGAAGCGCATTCGGGAATCGATCTCCGCGTCTCGGCAACGATGCATCACGTCGATTTTGCGCGTGAGGAGGTCGATCTTGCGGTCCGCCATGGCGATGGAAACTGGCCGGGCCTCGATGCCACAAGGCTCTGCACGGAACGGCTCTTCGCCGTGTGCAGTCCCAAGCTGCTGTCAGGACGCCGCCGGATCGGCGGGGTCGCGGATATCCTGAGATTTCCCCTGATCCACCTCGACAGCAGATCCGACTGGGCCGATTGGCTACGTGGCGTCGGCATTGACGACGCCAATGTCACACATGGCCCGGTGCTCAATCGCGCCAGCATGGTCATCGATGCTGCGATCAACGGCCAGGGCATCGCCCTGGCCCGCACGACATTAGGGGCCTGGGACCTGATCAATGGACGGCTGGCGCTGCCCTTCCCGGAGTCGGTGCCATTGTCGAAGAGCTATTGGATCGTCTGCCCCAAGGCGACCGCGTCACTTCCGAAGATTGCGACATTTCGTGACTGGCTGCTCGCGGAGGCCGCGAGCGACCTGCGCCTGCTTAAATCCTTCACCGGGACTTCAAAGGCAGCGAAGCGGCGATAAGGCCCTCGTTTCCGGCGATTTTCTCCGCGCGGAGCAATCCGCCGCGGGTTTTTCATATTGAGGCGACCGACATCATCGGAGAGCGAGTTGCACCACTGACGCCACCAGTGACAATCCCGCGAGCAGCAAGAGGGCCAACACCGTGTTGCGGAAGGTCTCGTCGTTGATCTTGCCGAAAAGTTTGAAGCCGGACCAAAGGCCCGCGACCATGAAGGGAACGCCCAATGCGTATAGCGTCAGCGTTTCCTTGGTAATGGTACCGGCTACGGCCTGAGAGCTCGAGATGACAACGAATGCCACGAACAGCACTGGCTGAAACACCGCGCGCTGCACGTCCTTGGGCCAGCCGCGCCATTGGCAGGAAATCGTCGAGATCACACCGCCGAGCCCCGTCAGGCCGCCGAGCAAGCCGTTGGAGACGCCAATGGCGATATCGGCCCCGACTCCGATCTTCACCGGAGCGAATACGGGTTTCGTCAGGCCATAGACTGCGTAGAGCACCAGCAGGACCCCCACACCAAATCGGAGGTAGCTGGGGTTCAGGTAAGCGAGAATGCTGACGCCGATCGGGATGCCGATGACGGTTCCGAGCGCGAGCGGCCAGGCCTTCCGAAGGTCAAGGACATGTCGCAGCTTGAAGATGCCGTAGCCCTGCGTGAGCAAGCCGTAGCCTGCGATCAAGGTAGCGGTCTGCATCGGCGTGATGATGTGCAGCCATATGCCCGACACCACGAGACCCATGGCGAATCCGGAAAAGCCGCTGACGAAGCCGCCAGCGAGCGCGGCAAGTGCGAAGAGAGCGAAGACAGGTACCTCCATGGATCGTCTCCCCAAGAACAATGCAGGCGAGCACTTGGATGGATATCCATCTGATGGGGAGGTCGCGGGTCCCCGCAGTCGATCACTCGTTTGGCAATACTTCGACGTCCTATCCCCCATCGCCTCGAAATGCGGGCTCCCGCCTCTTTCAGGATTCCCCGGCGTATCGATCGTACAATTTGGCGGCGTTCTCCCAGCGAATGGCCTCCATGTAGACGTCGACATAGCGGGCTGCGGCAGCGCCGAAATCCATGTGATAGGCGTGCTCATACATGTCGAGCACCAGCACCGGCCGACCGCCGGCGAGCGTTGTGGTATGATCTGCGGCCCATTGGTTAATGAGCCGCCCGTCACGGGGTGAATAGGCAAGGATCACCCAACCCGAGCCGCCGCCTTCGGCCTTGCCCATGGCCGCGAATTCCGTCCGCCAGCGCTCGATGCTGCCGAAGTCGCGCGCAATCGCATCTGCGAGAGCGCCGCTCGGCCTGTCGGCGCCACCAAGACCGTCGAAGTAGATCTCGTGCAGGATCATCGAGTTCGCTGCGATCAACTCCTCGCGCTTCAGGCCGTTGATGAGAAAGTTCGGCGCCTTGGCGAAATCGAGCTCTGCGAGCTGCGCGCCAATCGCGTTGAGCCGCTTCACGGCTCCGCCGTAGTTGTTCTCGTAGTGGCTGACGAGCACCTTCTCAGAGATTCCGCTGATCGATTTCGGATCGAACGGCATCGGCTTGGCTTCGTAACGCATCGGGTTTCTCCTTCTAATCCTTGGCTCAACTTTTCGTGCTGGCAGTCTTGTCCAAGGCCGCGCGCAAGCCTTCGGCGAGCTTGACGGCATCGTCGTTCGCCCAGAAGTGCATGAAGAAAAGCCGCGGCTGCTCATCCAGCATGTGGCTATGCAGCGCGGTCACCTCGATGCCGTGCGTGCGCAGCGCCAGAATGACAGGGTTCACTTCGTCGCCCGTCAGCACGAAGTCGCCCGTGATGGCCGCCTTCCCCCCCCCGGTCGGCTGGAAGTTGATACCGATCGCAACGCCCATTGGAGCCACGGGGATCAATGGCATGCCGTCCTGCGTAATCGGATCACGTCGCTTCACGTTGAATTGGTAGACCCCACCGTTGGCCTGGCCCTTGACGCCGATGATCTGGTCGAGCTTCGCGGTGTCGAGGTCCACGGCCGGCGGCGGGCTCGCCGGCGCTGCGACGGTCAATGGAGTCTTGCTTTCGGCAAGTGCATCGTGGATCGCAGCGGCGAGCTTGACCGGGTCGCCATGCCCAGCAACATGCATGTAGAACGTCGCCGGACTCGCGCGCAGCAGATGATTGTGGATGGCGGTGATCTCGAGCCCGTTCGCGATCATCTTCGCCATCACGGGATTGATCTCGGTTTCGAGCAGCACGAGGTCGCCCATGACCATGGCGCCGCCGTGCGCAGGCTTGAACGCAACCCAGCCGCCGAGCGCCAGCGCCGGCTTGATCGTTACCCCGTCCAACGTCACGGAGAGATCGCTGCGGGGAAAGCCGTAGCGGTGGACGTCGTCCGAGACGGCGGGCTTGCGGCCCAACGTCTCGTCAACCTTCTGCCAGTCGACGTTCTGCGCTTGAGCCGCCGAGACCGAGCCAACGAGGCAGGCGCCGAGACCGATGAACGCGAAGAGTGTGTTTCTCATTGATGTGCTCCTAAGTTTTGAAGCAGCTGCGGCTGATCACGCCCCGAGATCGATCGCATCGGCCCATCAAGCGGGAGGCCCAATCCTGGACGTCGCGCGAGCGCCGCACGGCGCCGGGAATCAGGTGAGGGTCGGCTGAGACGACCTCGTCAATGCGCGCATCGACAAGCACCGGCGCATTCGCCGTGCCGATCGGTCCAGATAGCCTGCCGGAAGAAATGGAGATGTATGATGCTGACATGCTGCGCCCTTGGTGATTAAGGACGCGATACTTGGGCATGTCGCCTCACGGGGAGATCGCACATCCCCGTAGCCGCGAATTAAAGCCCAGATGGCCGAACTGTCAACCTGCTCATGTCCGGGAACGCAGAGATCATCGGAGGCACGTCATGAGGATTTCGCCGATCGAATGGAACGAAGTCGATTGCACGACAACTTGCCTTTAGCGAACGCGAGCCGGGTTCCAATCGGGTCCGGATCGTTCCCTAGCGCTCCTCGGACGGATGCACCCATTTGTACGGCGTGATGCTTTGGGTGGCGGTCAGCTTGATCATGTGGACGGGCGGTGCGGAACGCCCCTTTCGGCATGATCGGCACTTGAGCGACGCTTCCAGCTTCCAGATCGGCGTATCGCGCGGGCGGCGGATCGCATCGAGCGGCAGGCTCGCGCGCGCCTTGCACCTGTTGCACTCGACCTCGAGCCAGCTCATGCCGCCGTTGAGGCATTGCGCGATTGTCGGAGACGGCTGCGAGGGACCGCCGTAACCTTCCATGCGGACCGACCAGGCCTCGGCCTCAGCCCGATCGGCCTCACGGACCGCCTTCCTGGCCTCTTCGCGGGCGTGCCTGGCGGAAATCTCCGCCCCCATGATCCGGCTGCCCCAGATGACTTCCCGCGATTTGGTGCCCATGCCGCCACCAAAGCTGCGCCCGACAGCTTTGGCAAATTATCGATCGCTAGTGGGTCGGATCCGCAATTCGATACTGCGTGTCGTGGGTGTGGAAAACTGACGTTGCAGTTCCCAAGGCGATGCACCCAATCCGCCGCGGGTTTTTTCACGCCGGAGCGGCGGTCGCCATGAAGACGACCTCCGCTGCCCGGCCTATTCGGCGGCTTGCGAAACGCGCCCGGTCCATTCATCGGCAGCAGCCGATCGCTCGCCCGATGGAAGCCCCCGTCCCTTCACCAAGCCGAAAATTGCGGGGATCACGACCAGCGTCAGCAGTGTCGATGACGTCATGCCGCCGATCATGGGCACCGCAATGCGCTGCATGATCTCCGATCCGGCCCCGGTGCTCCACATGATCGGCAGCAGACCGGCCATGATGGCAACCACCGTCATCATCTTGGGCCGCACGCGCTCGACCGCGCCCACCATGATGGCGTCGTGGAGATCCCGGCGCGTCAGTGGCCTCCCCTCGGCGCTGCACCTGGCCTTCACCTCGGCCAGCGCGTGATCGAGGTAGATCAGCATGACGACACCCGTCTCGGCGGCGACGCCTGCCAGCGCGATGAAGCCGACCGCGACGGCAACGGACAGGTTGAAGCCGAGCCACCACATCATCCAGATGCCGCCGACCAGCGCGAACGGCAGCGACAGCATCACGATCAGGGCCTCGGTCATCGCCCGGAAGTTCAGATACAGCAGCAGGAAGATGATCGTGAGCGTCACGGGCACCACGATCTTCAGCCGGGCGGCTGCGCGCTGCAGATATTCGTACTGGCCGCTCCAGACCACGTAATACCCGGCGGGAAACCGGATGCTCTCCGTCACGGCGCGTTGTGCATCAGCGACGTAGCTTCCGATGTCGCGATCCCTGATGTCGACGTAGATGTAGGTCGCAAGCTGGCCGTTCTCCGTCCGGATCGACGTCGGCCCGCGCGCGGGTTCGACCTTCGCCACCTCGCCGAGCGGCACGGCGCCGCCCGACGGCATCGGCACCAGGATGTCGCTGGCGATGGCCTTGGGATTGTCTCTGAGGTCGCGCGGATAGCGCATGTTCACTGTGAACCGCTGCCGGCCCTCCACGGTCGTCGAGACCGTCTGACCGCCGAGCGCGGCCGCGATGGTGTCCTGGACGTCCTGGATCAGGATGCCGTAACGGGCGAGCGCCTCACGGTCGGGAACGATCTCGAGATAATAGCCGCCGATGCCGCGCTCGGCGTAGGCCGACGACGTGCCGGGCACGGTCTTGATGACGCGCTCGATCTGCTTCGCGAGCCGGTCGATCTCGGCGAGGTCCGTGCCCATGACCTTGACGCCGACCGGCGTGCGGATTCCGGTGGAGAGCATGTCGATGCGCGCCTTGATCGGCATGGTCCAGGCATTGGAGACGCCCGGAAACTGCAACGCCTTGTCCATCTCGGCGATGAGACTGTCGACGGTAACGCCGGAACGCCACTGCTCCCTAGGCTTCAGGTTGACGACCGTCTCAAACATCTCGGTCGGGGCGGGATCGGTCGCAGTGGCGGCTCGTCCCGCCTTGCCGTAGACCGAAGCGACCTCCGGGAACGACTTGATGATGCGGTCCTGCATCTGCATCAGCTCGGCCGCCTTGGTGACCGAAATGCCGGGCAGCGTCGTTGGCATGTAGAGCAGCGTTCCCTCGTTCAGCGCCGGCATGAACTCGGTGCCGAGCTGGCGCGCCGGCCAGATCGTCACCGCAAGCACGACGAGCGAAGCCAGGATGACCAGCGTCTTGGCGCGCAGAACCCCCTTGATCACGGGACGGTAGACCCAGATCAGGACGCGATTGATGACGTTCCTGCTCTCCGGCACGATCCTGCCGCGGACGAAGATCACCATCAGCGCCGGCACCAGGGTGACGGACAGCAAGGCCGCGGCGGCCATCGAGAAGGTCTTCGTGAACGCCAGCGGGCTGAACAATCGGCCCTCCTGCGATTCCAGCGTGAAGATCGGCATGAACGACACGGTGATGATCAGCAGGCTGAAGAAGAGCGCGGGGCCGACCTCGGATGCCGCGTCGATCAGAACCTGCACGCGCGACTGATCGGGCCTTGCCCGTTCGAGATGCTTGTGCGCGTTCTCGATCATGACGATGGCGGCGTCCACCATGGCGCCGATGGCAATCGCGATGCCGCCGAGGCTCATGATGTTCGATCCCAGCCCGAGCAGCTTCATGGCGCCAAACGCCATCAACACGCCGACCGGCAACATCAGGATCGCGACGAGTGCGCTGCGGACATGCAGCAGGAAAACGATGCAGACGAGCCCGACGACGATGCTCTCCTCGAACAGCGTGTGCTTGAGGGTATCGATGGCCGCGTAGATCAGGTTCGACCGGTCGTAGACCGGCACGATCTCGACTGATTTCGGCAGGCTGCTCGCGATCTCCCCGAAGCGCTTCTTGACGTTTTCGATGACGTCGAGGGCGTTGACGCCGAACCGCTGCAGCACGATGCCGCTCGCGACCTCGCCCTCACCGTTCAATTCGGCGATGCCACGCCGCTCGTCGGGCCCGAGCTCGACGCTGGCGACATCCCGCAGCAGCACCGGGGTGCCGTTGCTCGTCTTCAGCACGATGTTGCCGAGATCGTTGATGCTCTTGATGTAGCCCTTGCCGCGGATGACGTATTCGAACTCGGAGAGCTCGACGGTGCGGCCGCCGACGTCGGCGTTGCTGGCGCGGATCGCCTCACGTATTTTCTGCATGCTGATGCCGCGGTCGCGCATCCGCTGCGGGTCGAGGACCACGTTGTACTGCTTGACGAAGCCGCCGACGCTGGCGACCTCGGCGACGCCTTCGGCCTTGGCCAGCGCGAACTTCAGATTCCAGTCCTGGATCGTGCGCGTGTCCGCCAAGTTCAATTCCTTCGATATGACGGCGTATTGGTAGACCCAGCCGACGCCGGTCGCGTCGGGCCCGATGGTCGGGGTGACGCCGGCGGGAAGCCTCGACGCCGCGCCGTTCAGGAATTCCATGACGCGCGACCGTGCCCAATAGATGTCGGTGCCGTCCTCGAAGATCACATAGACGAAGGAGACGCCGAAGAACGAGAAGCCGCGGACGACCTTCGATTTCGGCACGGTGAGCATCGCCGTCGTCAGCGGATAGGTGACCTGATCCTCGATCACCTGCGGCGCCTGGCCGGGATACTCGGTGTAGACGATGACCTGCGTATCCGAGAGATCCGGGATCGCATCCAGCGGAAGGTGAACCAGGGCATAGAGGCCGGCGGCGGCTGCGAAGCCGGTCCCGAACAGCACGAGCAGCAGATTGCGCGCCGACCAGGCGATGATGCGGGCGATCATTTGTGATCTCCCGTTGCATCGCCAGGGCCGGCGTCGGTGGCCTGGGACGCCGCCTCACCAAAACCCTTCAGCGCCGCCTTCAGGTTGCTTTCCGCATCGATCAGGAAGTTGGCGGAGGTCACCACCGCCTCGCCGTCCGCGAGACCATGGCGCACCTCGACATAGCCGCCGCCGCGACGGCCGAGCTTGACTTCCCGCGGCTCGAAGCGCCCTTCCCCCTTGTCGACGAGGACGGCCTGCCGGCTGCCGGTATCGAGCACCGCGCTGTCCGGTATCGCCAGGACGGGCGCGGCATCGGCCGTGTCGATGTCCGCATCGACGTACATGTCCGGCAGCAGCACCGCGTCCGGATTGGCAAGCTCGATCCTGACGCGAACGGTTCGGGTGTCGCGGTTCACCTGCGGATAGACGACGGCGATTGTCCCGGTGAAGCTTCGGCCGGGGAAACTGCGCGCGCGCACCGCGACCGACTGCCCCACCGCGATGTTGCCGAGATCGCGCTCGGCCACGTCGACCAGCGCCCAGACGACCGAGGTGTCCGCGATCCGGAACAGCACGTCGCCGGGATTGGCCCGCATGCCTTCGATCGCGTTGCGTTCGAGCACGACCCCGTCGCGCGGCGCGGACCAGCGTATGGCCACGGGCGCCGTGTGCGTCTTGTCCATCTCCGCGATGACGGACTCGGGAACGTCGAGATTGACCAGCCGCTGTCGCGAGCCGCGGCCGTACATCTCGACACCGCCGACCGTCTTGGAGGTGATCGTCGCGAGATATTCCGCCGCCGCAGACGCCACCGCCGAACTGTAGATTTCCATCAGCGGCTGACCGGCCTTCACGCGCGTGCCGGTCGTCACGTCGGCGACCTTCTGCACGAAGCTTTCGGCGCGCATCGCGATCACCGACACGCGGCGTTCATCGAGCTGGATCGTGCCGGGCGCCTTCACCGAGACCCGGATCGAGCGTCGCGCGACGGGCTCGGACTTCACGCCCGCGCGCTGGATCTTGCCGGGCGACAGCTTCACCGTGCCGTCGTCGGCGTCGTCGCCTTCGTAAACGGCGACATAGTCCATCCCCATCGGATCCTTCTTCGGGACGGACGAGGTATCTGGCAGCCCCATGGGATTGCGGTAGTAGAGGATTTTTCGCGGCGAAGCCGCCTGCGCCTTCGGCGGCGCCGGCGCGACGGCCGCTCCATCGTCGTCGTAGACCGGCAGATAGTCCCGCCCGCGGTCGTCCTTCTTCGGAGCCGCAGACCAGAGCGGCGCACCGCTTGGATCGCGGTAGTAGAGCGGCGTTCGCTCCGCGGCAGCCGCAGCCGATGATATGCCGGCCTCAGCGAGCCAGCCCGCACCGTTCGAATGCCAGTAGTAACCGGCCAGGACCAGGCCGCCGCCCAGCGCAAGTGCCGTCAGGAGACGCAGCGTTTTCATGTCGTGTATCCGCGCGCCCGGGAGCGCGCGTCCGTGTGAAGGAAAAAGGGGAATGTCGGGCGCCGCCGGGCAGCGCCCGAACGCTCACTTGACCGCCGTGACGATCACCTTGCCGGTGACGGTCTCCGGTTCGCCCTGCACCTTCACGGACAGCGTCATCTGGTAGCGTCCAGCCATCGGCAGGTCCGTCTTGAAGGCGTACACACCCGGTTCCCTGGACGGCAGCGGCGCGACCGCCGATTCCATCTCCGCCATCCCGTCCGGGGCCATGTCGAGCCGCGTCTTGAAGATGACCGCGTCCGGTATCGGCTTGCCGGTCTGCTTGTTCGTCAGGCGAACGGCGAGCGTGACGTCTTCGCCCTTCTTCATCTGCGGCGTGACGGGCTCGAAGGCGTAGTCGCCCGCGCCCGCCATCGCGGCGGAAGCGGCAAGCGAAAGGGTGGCGGCGAGAGCCGCGGTGCTGATTTTGGAAAGCATTGTCCTGTCCTCATGAATTGATCTTTCGCCGTGGCGCGTGAAGCGCGCACGTCAGTCGTCGTCGCGAGCAGGCATGCCGCTCGCGTCTCGGGCTTTGCGAGATCAGATTCGAGGAGGTCGGAAAGGAGGACTGCCGCCGCGGAAGGAAACGACCTGATCCGGGGGAATAGCCATCGTGCTGGCCACGACGGCGAGACGCTCGAACGCCACGGGCCTGACATCACCGAGCGCGATGATCCCGCCAACGCAGCAGAAGCCCATACCGCACTTGTAGTCGCCGATATGGGAGCCCGTTCCCTTCATGTCGGGACAACAATCGTCCATCGACATGTCGGCGTCACCGCTCATGTGCATGGCCGTCTGCATGCCATCCGACGACATTGCGAGGTTCGCCGCGGACGCGCCAACCGGCAGCATCGCCAGGGAGATGGCGATGGCGACTGCCAGGATGGTACGGACGAACTGCAGCAATATCGACTTACCTTGTCAGGCGGGAACTCGGTCTCAGTAGCATATTCGGACACCAAAGGCAGTCATTGATCGTGGTCAAGCGTTCGTTACCCAGGCTCGTCCGGAGGCCGGGTTGGACGTTTCGACGCAGTCCCTCGGACTATCGTGCAAAACAGCAACACAAGGCCACCATCGACCGACCGGCCCATCGAACAGCCCGCGCGGATGTTGACGCGCTCATCCCCTGATGCCAGTTTCGTGATCGGTAGTGTCCGCAAGGACTCTTCAAGGGAATGCGGTGCGCCCACCTCAGTGGGCAATTCCGCGGCTGCCCCCGCAACTGTAGGCGGATAGCCGACGACCAAACGAACCACTGGAGCCCCGCTTGGGCCTCTGGGAAGGTGGTCGAAGGCGATGACCCGCGAGCCAGGAAACCTGCTACCAGCCATGGTCACGCGCGAACGCATTGGGCGGGGTGCCCTGATGTCGGACAAGTAGCCGGTGCATCCGCCGCCTGGGGCGAAGGTGGATGACTAAGGCAACCGCGGTGACGGTTTGTTTGCGTCGCCGCAGAGCGTTGTTGTGCAAAATCTTCATTTCCGTGCTGGCGCGAGGCCAGCGTTGTCGCATGCTTTCCTGATTACCCTGCTCTCGTCGGTGTCGCTGTCGTCCGCGGCGCTCGCGCAAAGTGCGGCGCAGGACAACCGTTCCCGGGAGGTCGGCCCGGTGATCGTGTCTCCGCCTGCGCCGCGACAGGCTCCCGCCGTCAGCCCCGGCACCCAGAAGCCGCGCCAGGCCCGGCGCGCCGCGGGACGCAATCGTGGCGCCCCTGCTGTCGCCGTTCCGGCCGCGCAAGCTCCGAGCGGCCCGGTGCAGACGCCGCTGAACACGGCCGCCGTCACCGACGTCGGCTCCCGGCTCGGGATCACCGCGCGCGAGATGCCGGCGACCGTCGAGGTCATCAGTCAGCGGACGATGCAGGACCTGGGCATCCGGACCACGACCGACGTCGCCAAGGCGGCGGTCGGCGTCACCGGCGGCGATGCGCCCGGCGCGCCCGCCATCTTCTCGATGCGTGGCTTTTCCGGCGACCAGATCTCCACGCTCTACAACGGCATCCCGATCGGGCCGTCGACCATGACCGGCCGTCCCATGGACGTGGCTGGCCTCCAGCAGGTCGAGATCATCAAGGGACCGGACTCGCTGGTGGCGGGCCTCGGTGCGACCGGCGGCGCCATCAACTACGTCAACAAGGCGCCGCACACCGGACCAATCGTCAACGACGCCTTCACCTCCTACGATTCCTTCAACGGCTATCGCGCCGGTTACGGATCGGGCGGCAGCACGCTGATCAACGGCCTCGACTACCGCTTCGATATCAGCCATTTCAACAACAAGGGCTTTATCGACGACACCTATTCGAAGCTCAGCAACGTCTCGGGCCAGCTGAACTATCGCGTCAACGAGAACCTGAAGATCTGGGGCGCGACCGAATACAGGCAGGACAACGACCGCTTCTACTGGGGGACACCGCTGGTGCCCGCGAACGCGCCGGGCATCGTGCCGACGTACGGCATCGTGTCCGGTCGGTGGAGTAACTATTACCTCGGCGGCGGCACACCGGTCCCGGTCACCATCGACGCGCGCACGCTGACCACGAACTACAACGTGCTAAACAATCATAGCGGCGCCAACGAGCTCTGGCTGCGCAGTGGCTTTCAATGGGACATCACCAACAACGTCTCGCTGAAAAGCCAGGTCTATGGCTATGACGCCCACCGGCACTGGTTCAACAACGAGATCTCGTCGTTCGACCAGACAATAGGCAATTTCGCAGGCGCGCAGAGCATCTATCGCGAACGTCTGGCGCTGGATCACGCCCAGCGACTCTACGGCAACATCACCGACCTCACCGTTAATTCCAACGTCGGTGGAATGGACAATCGCTTCGTGGCCACCGTGGCGGCGAGCAGCAACCAGTTCAACGTCTCGCAGGACACGCTGTTCTTCAACGACTACGTCGACCTCCTCAACCCGGATCGCGGCCTCTACGGCCCACGCAGCGACGAGAAGATCTACACCCATCTCGACACCGCCTCGCTGTCGTTCGAGGACCGGCTCAAGCTGACCTCGACCTTCGCACTGATCGGCGGCATCCGTTTTGAGAATATCGAGCTATCGCGGACCCGCTTCGACGAGAATGGCCTCCTGAAAGCCAACTATCCTTTCTCTAAGACGTTCAATCCGGTCACCGGACGCATCGGCTACACCTGGGACATCGCGCCCGGCGTGATGCTTTACAGCCAGTACGCGACGGCAGCCGACCCGACGGTGGCGAACATCTTCATCCTCAGGCCCACGACGCCGCTGCTGCTGACGACATCGCGGACCTACGAGACCGGCGTGAAGCTGCTGTCGGCCGACAAGCGCGCGGAGGCCACGTTCTCGGCGTTCGACATCGAGCGCAAGAACGTCTACGTCCCCGAAAGCGGCATCCTCTTCAACGTCGCCGGCAAGATCGCCTCCAAGGGCGTCGAGATTGCCGCCGCGGTCAATCCGGTCGCAGGCCTGAAGCTATGGGGCAACGTCGCCTTCGTGCAGTCGCGCTTCATCGACTTCACCTATGTCGACGGCAATGGCGACTTCCAGTCCTATTCGGGCAAGACGCCGCCCAACGTTCCCAACTTCATCGCCAACGCCGGCGCCTCCTACCGCTTCGACACGAGGCTGCCGGTGGAGATCGGCGGCCTCGTCCGTCACGTCGGCGACCGCTTCAACTTCCAGGACAATCTGGTCACGATGGACGCCTACACGATCTTCGACGCATACGCGTTCGTCGACATCCCAAAAGCCTATTTCCCGGGCGTCGACCAGACCCGGATCAGCTTTCGCGTGAGGAACCTGACCAACAAGCTCTACGCCGCCTGGGGCGATCCCGGTTACACCGACCAGATCATCCTGGGCGCGCCGCGCAGCTACGAGATCGCGGCTTCGTTCAAATGGTAGTCGCGGATCACCTTGCCCTCGCGGTGGCAGGAGTTGTCACGCGACAGTAGGACGCAATCGCAGATCGATTGCGCCGTTGAAGCCGCAGGTCTCGAGAGCTATCGATCAACGAAACCTCGCTTCCATCGGGAGGAACGCATGAGCACCATCACCGGCGGTTGTCACTGTGGCGCGATCCGCTATCAGGTCGACGGCGAAGCGATCGTGCATGCGCTGTGTCACTGCCGCGATTGCAGGCTTCACGCGGGCGCTCCCGTCGTCGGCTGGACGATGTACGCGGACGATGCCGTCAAGGTGACCAAGGGCGAGCCCAAGGTGTATCGGTCCTCGGAACATGCCCGGCGGCACTTTTGCGGCGACTGCGGAACCGGCCTGTTTTATGTCAATGCCGACATGTTGCCCGGGGTCATCGACGTCCAGAGCGCGACCTACGACGATCCCGATGCCGTACCGGCGACGATGCACATCCAGGTCGCAGAGCGCCTTGGATGGATGGAGCGCGCGCACGAACTGCCGACATTCGACCGCTATCCTCCGCCACCGTAGCGGCGCGCGCGAAGCGTTCGCCGTCTGGATGGAACCGCACAAACACCATCTTGCAACGGCCGGACGATCTCACGTACATTGATCGGCGTGGGGACGAAGCAGACTCCCCGTGAGACCTCGGTCCAAGCTCTGCGCAGCACGCCATTCGTGGAGCTTGCGCATGGATACCGAACGCCACTCCCCTCTCCGCCATGCCGTTGCCATCGTCTCCCGCGGCGACGCTGCCGCGCGCCGGGACGCGACGGCGCAAAACAGCCGCTTCGTCCGCGTTTTCGAAGCACTCGCCGCGGTCGGCATCGACGCCCGGCCGGTGATCTACGACGAGATCTTCGCCGACGCCGTCCGCGATCAACTGCTCGCCGTCGATGGCGTGCTCGTGTGGGTCGATCCGATCCATCAGGGCAAGACGCGCGAGGCCCTCGACCCGCTGCTTCGCGACGTTGCGGCGCAAGGGCCATGGGTAAGCGCCCATCCCGACGTGATCCTGAAGATGGGCGTCAAGGAGGTGCTCTACCGAACGCGTCATCTCGGCTGGGGAGCCGATACGCATCGCTATGACACCGCAGCAAGCTTCCGCGCCGAATTTCCCGCGCGCCTTCAGGCGAACGGTCCGCGCGTGCTCAAGCAAAATCGCGGCAATGGCGGCCAGGGGGTGTGGAAGGTGGAGGCCCTGCCCAACGCGGACGGCATGGTTCGCGTGCTGCATGCGCAACGCGGCAGCCTGCCCGAGGACATGCCGCTCGATGCCTTCCTCGCCCGCTGCGAACCGTATTTCGGATGGGGCGGCTGCGTCATCGACCAGGCGTTCCAACCCCGCCTGCCCGATGGCATGATCCGCTGCTACATGAGCGGCGCCAGGGTCGCGGGCTTCGGGCATCAATTGATCAAGGCCCTGATCCCGCCGCCGCCGGAAGGCCCCGACGCACCCGAGGCGCAGCCGGGCCCACGGATCATGCACGGACCCGATGCTTCGCAATTCCGGGCGCTCCGAAGATCGATGGAGGACGAATGGACGCCGCAGCTGATGGACACGCTCGGCATCGACGAGCCGTCGCTACCCGCGATCTGGGACGCGGACTTCCTGTACGGGCCCCGCGACGCCACCGGTACCGACACCTACGTCCTGTGCGAAATCAACGCGAGCTCCTGCTTTGCGATTCCCGACGACGCGCCGGCGGCAATCGCCCGAACGGTGAAGCACCGCTTGATCCGGACTCAAGCAGTGCGTTCGGGCGCATAACGGGACGGCAGGATACCCCGATAGCATCCAACACTAGGGCGTGGACTCATAACGCGCGGCCAGCCGTAACCGGATAGATGCGAGTTGGACGAAGGCGAGGTAGTTTCCCGCAAGCCTGTCGTAGCGCGTCGCCACACGACGACATTGTTTGATCCTGTTGAAGAACCGTTCGACCTGGTTGCGAGCGCGATAAAGGTACGAGCTGAAGCAGATCGGATCGCTGCGATTGCTTTTCGGGGGATGTTGGCCCACGCCCCCTTTTTCACGGCCAGCTCTCTTATCCAGTCGGCGTCATAGCCACGGTCGGCAAGCAGCATTGACCCGGGCTTCCGGCGAGAGGCAGTTTTCCGGCAAGTCGAACGTCGTGGGCCTCGCCGGGGCTCAACGCCAACCGTACCGGCAAACCATTGCGATCGACCACCGCGTGGATTTTACTCGTCAAGCCGCCGCGTGACACTTCCCATCGATTGGCGCCGATTCCCAGCGATGCAGGCTCCATGCTGATGCACGCGGACAATCGAGGTGTAGATCATCTGGACAGCGGCATCGTAGGCAGCAGCAAGCGCGTCTATGATGCGGCCCCAGACACCAGCCCGCCGCCACGGACGAAGCGGTTGTAGCATGTGGTGTACGGACCAAACGTCTCGGGCAGATCACGCCAAGGTGCTCCAGAGCGCAAGACCCAGAAGATGCAGTTGAGGACACGACGGTCGCTAACCCGAGGAACGCCGCGCGGCTTGTTCGGCAGCATGGGCTTGATGGCAATCCATTCATGATCGGCGAATTCGTAGCGCATGATTCGAGCCCCCAGTTTGGAAGCTTGAATCACGGGGTCTAGCCAGACGCAACGCTTCCGGGCAGGCCCGGCTGGACGCTTACGGGGTAGAAGCGGACATCAACCGACCGACGACCCCGCCGAAACCGTCGGAAATGACCCAACTCGGACCTCCCGAGTTGCCGCACGCTTACTGGTGCAACAGCAAATGCCGCCTGGGGGCAACAGGGCCCTCCCGCGATTACCGCTCACAGGTCCGCAACAAAGTGCTAGGCTCCTCCTGGCCACAGCCGACGAATTTTTGGCTGGCCGTTCGGAGAGCGCTGTGACGGAGCGGCGGGTTCAAAGGCGATTAGCGGCGATTTTGGCTGCCGACGTGGTCGGTTACTCTGCGTTGATGCAACGCGCTGAGGAAGCTACCTATGCCGAGTTCGAGCGGCTCAAGCGACAACTGATCGAGCCGAGCCTCTCCCGCCACGAAGGCCGTCTAATCAAGACAACGGGTGATGGCGCACTCGCCGAGTTCGCCAGTCCCCTGGCCGCCATGAGATGCGCGGTTGAGATACAGGATCATCTCGCCAAGGGTAGCGGTCCATTCAAGCTACGCATCGGCCTCAACCTTGGTGACGTGATCGTTGGACAGGACGGCGACCTCTACGGCGACGGGATCAACATTGCTGTTCGGCTGGAGGGGATCGCCGATCCGGGCGGTATCCTGATTTCCGACAAGGTCTACAACGAAGTCGAGGGCAAGCTAGACGCTGGCTTCGAGGATCGTGGCGAGCAGCAGCTCAAGAACATCTCCAAGCCGGTCCGCGCCTACGCTGTCCGCGCCGGAGCGCCAGGGGCGCTGACAGAGGGGCTGAGTGCGGCCCCGCCACACCCGGACAAGCCTTCCATCGCCGTACTGCCGTTCGAGAACCTGAGCGGCGATCCCGAACAGGAATACTTTGCGGACGGAATGGTCGAGGAGATCATCACCGCGCTGTCGCGCTTCAAGTCGCTGTTCGTGATCGCGCGCAATTCGAGCTTCACCTTCAAGGGTCGAGCGGTCGATATCAAGGAAGTCGGGCGAAGGCTCGGCGTGCGCTATGTCCTCGAGGGGTCTGTGCGGAAGGCGTCGGGGAAAGTTCGCATCACGGGGCAGTTGATCGATGCGGTTACAGGCGCGCACATCTGGGTGGACAGGTTTGAGCGTGACCTGACCGACGTTTTTGCTCTTCAAGACGAAGTAACGCTCGCCGTCGTCTCGGCCATTGAGCCAAAGATACTTCAAACAGAAATTGAATTGGCGACGCGGCGGCGGCCAGAGAACCTCACCGCGTATGATTTTTATCTCCGTGCCATGCCGCAGTTCTACCTGAGGAGCCGCGAAGGGTTGGCCGAGGCAATCCGACTGTTCCACCGCGCCTTGGAGCTCGACCCTCGGTTCGGTGCTGTCGCGGCTCTGGCAGGCGTCTGCCACATGCTCAACGTCCTTTTGGGCTATGCCAACGATCTTCAGTTCGACCGCAAGGAAGCGGTTCGGCTTGCTCGTTTGGCATTGAGCATCGACGATCGCGATCCGGACACGTTAGCAAGGGCTGCCGTAATCTCGGCGTTCATGGTCGGCGATCGTGAAGCCGAGATCGAAATGGCTGATCGGGCGGTCGGGCTCAACCCAAATTCATGCCTCACATGGAGCTGCAGAGGCCATGTCTATAGAATTGCGGGGCTGCCGGAGGAAGCGATCTGGAGCTTTGAACGTGCCGTTCGCGTGAGCCCAGTAGACCCGCAACTATACATGACGCTTACTGGCATTGGGCAGGCCCTTATCGAGCTTCGCCGCTTTGACGAGGCCATCGTCGTATTGAAGAAAGCCCTTCGTCAGAACCTTTATTTGGCAACTTACCAATGGCTCGCGTCCGCCTTCGCCCATCTCGGACGTGACGCTGAGGCGCACGACGCGGCGGCGCGTGTACTTGAGATCGATCCCGCCTTTACAATATCGGCGCTTATCGCCCGGGCCGGACTATCAAACGCAAAGCTGTTTATTGAGGGTCTTCGGAAAGCGGGGTTGCCCGACTAGCTCCCGATCCCATGAGGCGATCGAATAGCGGCACTCTGCTGCCGCTTCAAAGTAGCATAAACCCAGGTAGCCGCAGTTCAACGAGAGTTACAGCGGCCCCTTGCCTTCTTGCTGCGGTGCATATGTCGCCTTGTGGCCCATCGCGACATACTGCGCTGCCGCACGAACTTGGTCGCTATGGGAGCAAAGCGGACGTGGTCACCAGTCACATGACGCCGCGTGCACGGCTTAGTGCGTCCCGCACCGGCAGCGCTCGTAATCGACGGGATCGTGGCTGTTGACGATGCTCACGCGGTCGCCGTGGTTCAGCTTCAGCGCGCGCAGCCGCGCCTGATTGGCGATCCGCATCTTGCGATCCATGTCGCCCTTGCGCTGGAAATAACCCAGCATCAGCGGCACGCGCGGCGATGGGTCGAGCTGGGTGTGGTGGAAATAGCTGTCGCCGGCATGCAGCAGCCATTTTTCACCTGATCGCACCGCGATGCCGCAATGACCGAGCGTGTGGCCGGCGAGCGGGATCATCAGGATGTCGGCTTCCTTGTCGCCGAGCGCACGCACGCCCTTGAAGCCGAACCAGTCCTCGCCGGCCTCGCTATAGAATGTCCAGCCCGGCCCATGGCTCCACTGCCCCGTGACATAGCGCCCTTCGGGCGGCGCGGGCTTGCGCAGCACCGCCATGTCGTATTCGGCGCGGTGGACGTGGATCGCGGCATGGGGAAAGTCCGGCACGCCGCCGGCGTGGTCGCGGTCGAGATGCGTCAGCAGCACGTGGCGCACATCGCCGGGTGAGTAGCCGAGCGCCTTCACCTGCTCGACCGCCGTCTCCGCCGGATCCAGCCTTGGCGCGGTCTGGCGCAGCCATCGATCACCCAGCCGATTGGGCGTTGCGATATCGCCGAGACCGATGCCGGTGTCGACCAGAGCGAGGCCGTCATTGGTCTCGATCAGCAGGCAATGGCAGACCAGGCGGGCGCGCTGGAACAGGCTGCCGGTGCCGTTCACCAGCCGGCGGCCGATCGGACACATCGTGCCGGTGTTGAGATGGTGGATCTTCATTGCGCGTTCCTGCCTGTTGTGAGCGGACGCGTTCTTGCCACCTGATGATCCATAGGTAAAATATCGAATACTGATATTATCTCTAGGCTAATCCTTTGGAAATCCGCGAGCTTCGCTACTTCGCCGCCGTCTACCGCGAGCGCAATCTGACCGCAGCCGCGCGCGCATGCTTCGTGTCGCAGCCGTCGATCTCGACCGCGATCACCCATCTGGAGGCCGAGCTCGGCACCACGCTGTTCATCCGGCACAAGAAGGGCGTCGCGCCGACCGCCTCGGCCGAGCAGTTTCATGCGCTGGCCCGCCGCATCATCGACGAGGCGGACGCCGCGCGCAGCCTGTTCAGGAAACCGAGTACGAAGACCACGGTGACGCTGGGACTGATGCGCACGCTCGACGTACCCCGAACGATCGCGCTGCTGAAGCCGCTGACGGCGCGCACCGACATCGCGCTTCGCCTCGTCGGCAGCGACGAGCGCGCCGATGCGCGCATCATCTCGAAGAGCATGCTCCGCGCCGACGAGCATTTCGTCGCGCTGTGGAGCGAGCGCTATGTCGCCGCACTTCCGCCTTCGCATCCGCTGACGCTGAAGGAGAAGCTGCGGACCGCCGATCTCGCCGGCGTTGCCCTGATCGACCGCTGCCATTGCGAGCAAAGCGAATTCTTCGGCAGGACGTCACAACGAAGGCAGACCGCGGCGATCGCGCAATCGGAGGATTGGGCGATGGCGCTGGTCGCGGCCGGCGTCGGCATTGCCATCGTCCCGGAAGGCGCGGCGCGCGGCAATCCTGACGTCACCGTGCGCGAGATCGAGGTCAAGGTTCGGCGCGAGGTCGGCCTCGCCTACCGCGCATCCGTGCCGCTGGCGGATGCGCTGAAGGAGTTTGTCGGGAAGCTTCAGAAGCAGCGGCGAAAGCCGGATCGGATCGACCCACGGCGTAACAAGCGCAGGAAGTCCTAGCCCTTCGTGACCACGGCGCGCCCGTAGGGCGGCTGGCTCATGACCGGCGGATTGGCGGTCTGGGCTGCGAGCTCGCCGATCAGGCGGTCGGCATCGGCCGCCATACCGTCGGGCGCCTGGATCACCAGGCGCTCAAGCGCCCAACGGTAGGAGGAGACGCGCTGCTCGAGGCACTGCTGCACCCACTGCACGATCAGCGAGTTCTCCTGCATCCGCGCGACCGCATCGTCCCTCTCCCTTGGCGAGAGCTCGGAGACGCGCGTCATGCTGGCATCGCGCTTCCTGTCGAGATCGATGACGCGGATCGCGGAGGCGAAGAACGGCTCGAAGCGGGTGATGTCGTTGCGGACGTCCTCGATCAGCTGCGCATAGCGCGACGAATGCGAGCGATGCGGCTCGTCGATCAGCGTACGCCCATACATGGTGCGGTCGAACACGACCCTCTGCTGCCAGGGTGACGGCAGCGGCTTGTAGTCGCCGAACACGCTCTTCCAGGCCGGGCGCGACAGCGGCGGCTCGATCATGGGATAGGCGAGATCGCGAAGCTGGCGCTCCGCGTCGGTGAGCTGGAATTGCGACGACTTCAGGCCGAGACTGCCGGTGGCCTCGGCGCCGAGCCAGCGATGCATGTCGTCGCTGCGCATGTCGGCGCGGGTGCGGCCGAAATCGCCGCCGCTGCACGCGCCGAGCGTCGCACCAACGAGTGCAAGAAGGACGGCCATTACGACGGGCCGGATCTGGCGGACGGCATCCGGCATTGCAAAAGCCGGATGCTAGCGGCGACGACGACGGCGCCCCGGCGCTGTGCCCTGCTCCGGCCCGCGATCGCCGCTGGTCTCTTCCGTCTGGCGCTCGATGCGGATCACGGGGAGGATCAGAATCGTTCCCGTTTCCGTACGCGGCGTGGCATCCCCCGACGAGCCTGCCCGGCGACCGGCCGGAAATTCGATAATGGTCCCCATATCAGCTCTCTATCAATTGCCGCGCGACCGAGCGCGCTGGTGCAACGTACGTTCATTAAGATCAGTTCATGGTTAACGGGGTGTAAACGCGCCTTCCGGACCGTAACTTCACGGGCGGCCTCCCGCGTCCCGTTGCGGGACGACAACACCTGAAATGATGGGGCCGACTTCACGCCTCGTTTTCCTTAACGAGCCTTTAAAGGAACCTGCGTTAGGCTCGCGGACGAGTATCTTTTCCAGGTCGCGTATCTCTCCATGACCAAGTCGCTGTTTCCCGGATTCGACGGGCTGATGAGCCTCTCCCGTCGCGAAGGCGTCGATGTTCGCCCGACGCTGCTGCGCGTGCTGACGGACCTCTATGTCCAGGCGCCCACCCACAGCGACGACGAGCAGCGCCAGTTCATCGAGCTTGCGACGCGGCTGATCGACCAAGTCGACGATGCGACGCGCGCGGCCGTCAAGGCGAAGCTTGCGATCTATCCGCAGACGCCCGTCCCGGTCCTGCAGAAACTCGGGCTGGTTGCGACCCAGGAGGGCCGCAGGGTTCCGCTCGCCCGCGAAATTCGCAGCTCCCCGCAGGCGGCTTCACCTGCTCGCACGCCGACCGACGCCGAGTTGCGCATGGCCGCCAACATGGCGATGCAGCCGAAGGAAGCGGCCGAGATCCACGACATGTTCTTCCGCGCGGATGCGACCCAGCGCGCGCTGGTCCTGTACAATCTGGCGCAGACCCCGCTCAAGGCCGCGCCGCGGATTCCGACCGTGCGCGCCAAGCGCGCGATCCAGATCCTGGAGATGGCGGCGATCGCCAACGACATCGAGAATTTCACCTACGAGCTCGGCGACAGCCTGATCCTGCCCTCGCGCGTCGCAGCGCAGATCGTCGACGATGCCGGCGGCGAAGCGCTTGCGGTCGCCGCGCGGGCGCTCGACATGCCGAGCCCGAACTTCCAGCGCATCCTCCTGTTCTTCAAGCCGGAGATCGGCACGTCGGTCGATGCGGTGTACCGGCTGTCGCGGCTCTACGACCGGCTCAGCGACCGCTCCGCGCTGGTGATGCTGGCGGCCTGGCGCGGCTCGACGCTCGCGGTCACGCGCGCAAAATACCAGTCCTCGCTGCATGACAGCGAACGCCAGCGCGCGCGTACGGGGGCCAACCAGACCCGGCCGGGCGTGCAGCCGGGCTCGGCGCCTGCGGTGCGGACGGGCACCGACGGATCGGACCGCTAGGTCTTGGCCAATTCGAGGAAGTGACGACCTGCGCGGTCTTCGGTCTCGACGATCCAGGCATCCGGATCGAAGCGGATTTCCTTGGTGAGGCGCTCCTCGATGGTGTGCTCAGGCAAGGGCTGCTGCGCGACCGGCACGAAGAAGCGATCGACCGGGCGGCCGTCGTCATAGACGGTCTGTGGCGCCGGCGCGTACAGCATCGCATTGCCGTCGAGCAGCGACACCTTCACGAATACCGCCCCCGCCTCCTCGGCACCGCGACGGCGCACCGCGCCGAACACGCCCTCGGTCTGGCACCGGCGCAGGTAGGCGGAAACCCAGATGTTTGATTTCAAACGCATGAAGGGCACGATAGGCTAGCGCTGCAATCAGCACCAGCCTGCGCACAACGATGGCACTTATTCGACCGGGTGGCCTATCGCGGCCGCGAGCTCGCGCAGCAGGCGGTCGGACACCTGACCCGTCACCTGCATCTTGTGCTCGCGCTCGAATTTCTGGATGGCGGACTGCGTCTCAGCGCCCATCGTGCCCGTGATCTTCAAATTGCCATAGCCGTACTCGGACAGCGCGCGCTGCACGCCGGCGATACGCCGCGCGGCCGGGCTCTGCGCCACGGGAATAGGCGCCGGCGGCCGCGCGATGGCGACGGAAGGCGGCGCCGACGTCGTTTGCTTGACCAGATTGGTCATCGGATCGCTCGCGCGCGGCGTCGATGCCGTCGCGTCGACGGGCTTCTCCGGGGCCTTCTCGGCGGCGCGCTCGGCAGGTTTGGGCTCGGCGCGAAACTCCGTCGCTCTCGGCTCCAGCGGCGAGGTATCGGCGCCGACCGGACGCGGACGCGGCAACGGGTTCGACAGCGGCACGGACGACGGCGCGGGAAGATTGATCACGGTGCCGAACATCGGCGCCGGATGCCGGCCAGTCTGAAGGAACAGCGCGTTGGCAACGATCGCGCTGACCGCGGCGACGGCGACGAGACCGGCCAGCGTGTCCTTGGGACTGTGCAGCAGGATGCGCATCGCAAGATTGCGCTCGGTCTCGACATCGATGACTGCGGCCTTGGCGCCACGGCGGCGCGGAGCGGCATCGTCCTTGGCAGACTTCTTAGGCACTTTTCTTCACCAGAGCGGGTTGGTCGTGAGATTGATCCTGAAGCTCCTGGCGCGGCACCGGCGTCAGCGTCGCGATCTTGCTCTCGGCCGCCATCCTATCGGACGTCTTGGCCTGCGGCGGCGCGTAGACGAGCGGCAATCTGACGGTGACGGAGGTGCCTTCGCCGAGCCTGCTTTGTACAGTCAATTCGCCGAGATGCAACGCCACCAGACTCTTCACGATCGAAAGTCCGAGACCCGTGCCTTCGTGACGGCGCTGATAGGTCTTTCCGGCCTGGAAGAACGGCGCGCCGATGCGCTTGAGATCATCCGCCGCAATGCCGACACCGGTGTCGCTGATGCGCAGCGCGAGCTGCGATCCGGACACCGCGGCCGATACGGTGACCTGACCACCGCGCTCGGTGAACTTGATGGCGTTGGCGACGAGATTGAGCACGATCTGCTTGAACGCGCGCGGATCGCCGGTCATGACAGGCAGGTCCTGCGGCGCATCGGTGATGAGGTCGATGCCGTTCTCCCGCGCCTTCAGCGCCAGCAGATTGCAGCAATGCATCAGCGAGGCGCGCGGCGCGAACGGTTCCGACGCAATCTCGAAATTGCCCGATTCCATCTTGGACATGTCGAGGATGCCGTTGACGACCGACAGCAGATGCTGGCCGGAATCGTTGATGAGCTGGGCATATTCCTTGCGCTGGGCCGCACCCAGCATCAGGGTCTGCTCCTGCGCGATCATCTCGGAGAAGCCGATGATGGCGTTGAGCGGCGTGCGCAGCTCGTGGCTCATCGTGGCGAGGAAGCGCGTCTTGGCGGCATCGGCCGCTTCCGCGGCGCTGCGGGCCTGATCGAGCGCCTGCTCCGCGAGCTTGCGATCGGTGACGTCGCGCATCACGCCGACGACTTCCGCCTCGGGCGTCGAGTCACTGTCGATATCCTGGCGGCCCATGTCCTGATCGAGCGGGCGGCAGCGCATCTCGACCCAGATGAAATCGACCTGGCCGCGCTCCGATCCGGCAGGCTCCCGCCGCAGCCGGAACTCGACGCTGCGCACGTCGCCGCGCGCGGCATCGGACAGCGCGGTGAGATAGGCCGGACGATCGGCGACATGGACGCGGTCGAACAGGCCGTGGCCGAGCAGCTGCGCGACGGGCATGCCGAGCATGGCTTCCACCGCCGGCGAGATGAACTGCACCGCGCCGTTGCGCCGATGCCGCGAGATGACGTCGCTCATGTTGCGCGCCAGCAGGCGATAGCGCTCTTCCTCGCGCAACAGCAGCGCAACGCTGGTGCGCGCGAGCGATTCCGCACCGAAGGCGAGGCCCGCCGCATAGAGCGTCGCCGAGGCGACGCCGAACGCCATCAGCACGCCGCGTTCTGCGGCGCTGGCGTCTCCAGCCGGCAGCCAGCCGAGCTGGCCGGCAAGGATCAGGACGCCGGCGCAGGACAGCGCAAGCAGGGAGGCGAAGGCCGCGACACGGCGCGAGGCCGACAGCGCGGCTTCCAGGGGAACCACGACCAGCCAGATCGCGGCGAATGATTCGATGCCGCCGGTGGTGCCGGCAACCGCCATGATCAGGCCGGAGAGCGCCAGCGACGACAGCACGTGGGCGCCTTCATAGCGGCCGGTGCGCGACAGGAACCATGACAGGAGAATGGGGGCGATCAGCCACGCGAAGGCGGCGACCTCGATCGCGCTCGGCGCGCCGCGCGTGGCGAGATAGACCGGGAATGCGGCAAACGCGGCGAGGCTGCCGAGCAGCCGCGGCGCCATGAAGGCACGATGGCGCGCTCGCGTCAGCGCGTCGTAACGCGCGGAGGGATGCAGCAGTGCATCGAGACAATCGCGGATGATACTCAAAACTGTCACGGGTCTCGCGCTTCGGCCCACTCGTCGAGAAGACGCGCCGGAACGCCTCCTTATCGTTGAGCCACCGTGTCAGAGCGACCTTAAACGAGTGCTAAGGCAATGCGGCCCGCCGCCGGACACCGTGTCATCGCGGACATTTTTAGGCGATTTGACCACGTCATCATCGGGGATGGTGAACACAGGGTTTCACCATCGCCCGCATGGTTTCGAATTGGTGGACAAGCGGCGCCAGAGGAATCACAGGCTCCGGCGTCAATCGAAAATTTACGACGTGGCGGTTCGGGAAGATTCTTGCTTAGATTTTCCGCGAATTAAGCGGAAGGCAATCACTTGCGATTTATCGAGAGTTGCTAGGTCCGACGCCTCGCGGGCATCGCCGCGGCGGGATCTAACATACAGGTCGATAAGATGCGCTTTCTGCTCCGCATCACATTCTGGCTCGGGCTGGTGCTGGTGCTCCTGCCGCGGGACAAGACGCCCGAATCGGAGAAGCTGCCGCAGATCGGCGCCGCCGATGCGGTGCAGGCTGCGACCGCGGCCGTCTCCGACGTGACCCAGTTCTGCAAGCGCCAGCCGGCGGCCTGCGAGGTCGGCGGCCAGGCCGCGACCATCATCGGCCAGCGCGCACAGGACGGCGCGAAGAAGATCTACCAGATCATCAACGACAAGAAAGAGCAGCTCGAGAAGACCGACAAGAAAGCGCCCGATCATACCGGCTCGATCGCGATGGCCGGCGAAGGCGATGCCGCCTCAAGCGAGGCGCCGCGCGACACCCTGAGCCAGGACGACCTCGCGCTGGAGTGGCGGGGGCCCGTGGCGGCGCAGGCGAATTAGCGCCCAAACCCTATCGATTTCGCGTCCTCGCATCCTTATATTGGCCTGAACGGGAACATTGGGCCAGCATGACGACGATCGACGAAATCAGGGATAATTTCGAGCTTCTGGACGAGTGGGACGACCGCTACCGGTACGTGATCGAGCTCGGCCGCACCCTGGAACCGATGCCCGAGTCCGAGCATTCGGCCGAGAACAAGGTGAATGGCTGCGTCAGCCAGGTCTGGCTCCAGAAGCTGGTCGATCGCGATGGCGGCGCGCCGATCCTGAAATATCGCGGCGACAGTGACGCCCACATCGTGCGCGGGCTGGTCGCGATCGTGCTCTCGCTTTACTCCGGCCGCACGCCGCAGCAGATCCTTGCGACCGACGCGATCGCGGTGTTCGACGAGTTCGGCTTTCGCGATCATCTGACGCCGCAGCGTTCCAACGGCCTGCGCTCGATGGTCGAGCGCATCAAGACCGACGCGAAAGAGGCGCTCGCGGAAGCCACCTGAAGCGGTTATTTCCGCTTCCGCTGCTGCTGTCCCAATCCCATCTGCTTTGCCAGTTGCGAGCGCGCCACCGCGTAGTTCGGCGCGACCATGGGATAGTCGGCCGGCAGGCCCCATTTCTCGCGATATTGCTCCGGCGTCATGTTGTACTGGGTGCGCAGATGGCGCTTCAGCGACTTGAAGCGCTTGCCGTCTTCCAGACAGACCAGGTAGTCCGGCGCGATCGACTTCTTCAGCGACACGGCCGGCTTGGCCGGCTCGAGCGGCGCCGTCTCGGCGCGGCCTGACGAGACGCGCACCAGGGCGCCATGCACCTGGCTGATCAGGTTCGGAATGTCGGCCGCCGGCGTCGGGTTGTTGCCGACATAGGCGGACACGATGCTCGCCGTCAGCTCGATGAAATTCTTAGCCCCGTTATCCGACATGGGCCCGACCTTTCCCTGACCTTGCGTCTCGCCGGATTGACGACGCCAAAGTATTCCGTGTCAACAATACGTTCGGCCGAAATAAGACGACTGACGAATATGAGCTGATTACTGACGAAGTGACAAGAACGATGGCTTTCTACTTGGCCGCGGCGGTCTCACGACCGCTGGTCGAGATGGGCACGCAGTTCGTCGATCGAGGCGAAGCGCATCATGCCTTCCGGCATCTGCGCTTCGATCGAGCCGTCGGAATAGAGCGAATAGGCCATGCCGTCGACGATACCCGATTTGAGCACGGTCACGGGCGCCTGCTCGACCGCCGGCGCCGGTTCGGGTGGAGGCGGCGGCGGGCCGGGCTCGGCAAAGGGCGGCGGCGAGCGCGGTGGCGGGCGACGCCCGGCGGCCGGCGGTTCCGGTGGCCGCATACGGTCCGGCCTCGGCCATGCATCGTCGAAGCTCGCCGGCTGACTCTCCGGGGCGGCCGGTTCCGTGGGTTCGTCATGAGGCCGCGGCGGCAAGCTCTCTGTCGCCTTCGCCTCCGCGCGCTCGCGCTCCTTGCGGGAGGACGATGCGAACAACAGGTTGCGGCGGCGCGGCGCTTCCGGAGCCGCAGGCGGTGTCGGGGCTTCCGGCTCCGGCGGCGGCTCGGCGCGCGGACGCTCGCGCGCGGCGGCCTCGCTCTGCCACGGCGGCAGACCCGCGGCCGGTGGCGGCGGTGGCTCGGTTTTCGTCGCAGGTGCCGGGAACGGCTCGGACACAGGCGCGCCAGGCACCGCGAGGCCCGGCAGCACGGGCCTGACCCGAACCTCGCCCGGCGCGGCCGATCCGGCCAGCCGGCGGGCGATGCCCTTCAGTTCCACGACCACGACGTGGAGGCCGGCCAGTAACATTCCGGAGCAGACGCCAATGGTGCCGGCGATTATGAGGGTGCTGCCGAGGCTGAACTCCCTGACGGTGAAGCCGAACAGGATCGTAAGGAGGCCCGCCAGGACGGCGAAAATCCCCACAATCAACAATGCCAAGCTCATCGAACTCACCCCTGGTCGCGCAGCCATGCGCGACACCCGTTACGGCACGATACCGTCATACGGTGTTCCACGCCAACGGCGAATTAGAGCCTGCGTTCCTAAAGGGAAGGATATCAGGGACTTATTCACATTCCCTTCAGCTACCGCCGGCTACTTCTAAGCTGCTCTCATGGTTCCGGATTTGCTGCGTCGCATCAGGATTTTAGCCATAATGCCCAATTACTTGGTAATGGAACTGCGCTATAGGGATTCCGGGGAAGTGGCCCGCGGGCACCAGCAGGGCCAAGAGGGGATTCCGGGTCACCAATAGCCATGACATCCATCACGACTTCGGCGATCGACACGCCTCTGCGGCGCTCGGTTGAACGGACTTGCGACGATCTCGCCATGCTGGTGCTGGCTGCGGTCGCCGTCATTGCAGGCTTGACCTTCCGCGACTACGGACTCGGCTGGGACGATTACACCCACGCCGAATATGCCGACCTGTTGCTGCGCATGTTCGGTTCCGGCTTCAAGGATACCGCGGCGCTCTCCTTCGCGAATCTCTACATGTATGGCGGCGGCTTCGACATGGTCGCGGCTCTCCTGCACAAGGTCATTCCGCTCGAGCTGTTCGAGACGCGACGCCTGCTCGGCGCCATGGTCGGCGTGATCGGGCTTGCGGTGACGTGGCGGCTCGGCCGCCGCATCGGCGGGCCCCTTGCCGGTCTTGCCGCACTCCTGCTGCTCGCGCTCTGCCCGATCTTCTACGGCCACATGTTCATGAACCCGAAGGATGCGCCCTTCGCGGTGGCCATGATCATCCTGATGCTCGGCCTCGTCCGCCTCGCCGAGGAATATCCGCAGCCGTCGCCGCGCACGATCCTGGTCGTCGGCCTGGGTGCCGGCCTCTCGCTCGGCTGCCGCGTCCTCGGCGGCCTTGCGCTGGTCTACGCCATGATCGGCTTCATGCCGCTGTTCCTGGAGGAGCTGCGCACCGAAGGCGCCCGCGAAGCAGCCCGCCGCTTCGCCCATGTCGTCTATGTGCTGCTGCCCGGCCTCGTGTTCGGCTATCTCGTGATGGGCCTGATCTGGCCCTGGTCGATCATGGAGCCCGGCAATCCCTTCGAGGCCCTGACCTATTTCTCGCACTTCTTCGAGAAGCCCTGGAAGGAGATGTTCGACGGCGCGATCGTGTCCGTGCCCGACATGCCCTGGTCCTATCTGCCGACGCTGTTCGCGCTGCAGCTTCCCGAGGTGATGCTGGTGCTGATGGGCGGCGCCGTGGTCAGCACCTTCGCGATGCTGCCGCGCCGCGAGGTTCCGGCCCGCCGCAAGACCATCCTCTTGATGCTGACGCTGGCGGCGACCCTGCCGCTGGCGATCGCGATGGTGAAGCGCCCGGCGCTGTACAACGGCATCCGCCACTTCGTCTTCGTGATCCCGCCGATGGCGGTGCTCGGCGGCGTCGCCTTTGCCTGGGCCATGGAGCGCCTGCGCACCAACCACCGCACCTGGCAGCCGGTCGTGCTCGCGACCTTCTGCTTCGGCCTCGCGCTCTCGCTGGCCGAGATGATCCGGCTGCATCCCTATCAGTACACGCACTTCAACCACATCGCCGGCACCGTGCGCGGCGCCGACGACCGCTTCATGCTGGACTATTGGGGCCTTGCGCTGAAGCAGGCCTCGGACGAACTGCGCGAGCAGATCGTCGAGCGGCAGGAAGTGGCGCCGGGCAACCGCAAATGGAAGGTCGCGGTATGCGGTCCGCAGCGCCCGGCCCAGGTGGCGCTCGGACCCGACTTCACCATCGGCTGGGATTCCAACGCGGCCGATTTCGCGATGACGCTCGGCGAGTTCTACTGCAAGGGCCTCACCGCGCCCGTGTTGGTCGAGATCAAGCGCGACGACGTGGTGTTCGCCCGCGTCTACGATATCCGCGGCCGCAGCATTTCCAGCCTGCTGTCGATCCCGGCGCCGTAATATTCTTCTCCGGGACCTTTCATTTCGCTTCGCTCCATGCGGGCTACGCGTGGCTGCTGCGATTTGACCGCCTTGCCGCGAGCCTCACCCGCGACTACGCTCCCTCTCCGCAACAACGATGTTCGGAGAGATAAGCCATGTCGCCAGCGGAAGCGCGCCTGAAGGAAGTACCGTCGAACATGACGGAGGCGGAGTGGCAGCAACGGGTCAATCTCGCCGCCTGCTACCGCCTCGTCTCGCTGTACGGCTGGGACGATCTGGTCGACACCCACATTTCGGCGCGCGTGCCCGGCCCCGACCATCATTTCCTCATCAACCCCTACGGACTGATGTTCGACGAGATCACGGCATCGAGCCTCGTCAAGGTCGACCTACACGGCAACCAGCTCTCCGAGAGCGAGTACAGCATCAACCCGGCCGGCTTCACCATCCATTCGGCGATCCACGAGGTGCGCGAGGACGCGATCTGCGTGCTGCACCTCCACACGCTCGACGGCACCGCGGTGTCGAGCAGCGCGGAAGGGCTGCTGCCGCTGAACCAGACCGCCCAGCTCGTCACCCACGACCTCGCCTATCACGACTATGAAGGCATCGCGCTCGACCACGACGAGCGGCCGCGGCTGCAAAAGGACCTCGGCGACCACAACCACATGCTGCTGCGAAACCACGGCACGCTGACGGTCGGCCGGTCGGTCGCCTCCGCGTTCGAGCGCATGTACCATCTCGAGCGCGCCTGCTCGATGCAGGTGCGAACGCGCGCGCTCGGCACGCCGGTCTATCCGGTCGAGGAGATTGCGATCGAGAAGAACACCGAGCTGCTCGCCAACCGCGACCGCGCCGAGCTCCGCGCCACCAACCTGGTCTGGCCGCCGCTGCTGCGCAAGCTCGACCGCGAGCTTCCGGGCTACCGGTCTTGAGATTTTCGAGGTTTCGTGTAGGGTAGCGTTCAACGAACCTCTACGCCTTTTGGAATGAAACGCCGCCCAATTCCGGGCGGCGTTTTTATTTGGCAGCGGTCGTCAGAATACCATCACCGTCACCCTGAGGTGCTCGCCGCTTCGGCGAGCCTCGAAGGGCGACGGCCCGGCTGCATTGGGGCCCTGCATCCTTCGAGGCTCCCCGTGAAGCGCGTTGCGCTCGACGGCTCGCACCTCAGGATGACGGGAGACGCAGTTCGGTCATTGCCAGTTTCGTAGGGTGGGCAAAGCGAAGCGTGCCCACGTCTTCTATCGCGAGCCGGGATGGAAGGTGGGCACGCTGCGCTTTGCCCACCCTACGGCACCGCGCCTATTTCACGTCCGCGAGCGCCGCGAGGATCCGCGCCCAGGAGCGGATGCCCTTCTGGAAGCTGCGGAGGTCGTATTTCTCGTTGGGCGAATGGATGTTGTCGTCGTCCAATCCGAAGCCGACCAGCAGCGAGTCGAGTCCAAGCGTCCGCTTGAAATCGGCGACGATCGGGATCGAGGCGCCCGAGCCCATCAGCACGGTCTCCTTGCCCCACTCCTCGGTCAGCGCCTTGCTGGCGGCGGCGAGCGGTTTCATGTTCCAGTCGAGCGCCACCGCGGGCGCGGCGGAATGATCGCCGAACTCGACCTTGCAGTCGCCCGGAAGCCGCGCCGTCACGTAGTCGCGAAAAGCCTTGCGGATCTTTTGGGGATCCTGCCCTTCGACCAGGCGGAACGAGACCTTCGCCGAGGCATGCGACGGGATCACCGTCTTGGAGCCTTCGCCGATATAGCCGCCCCAGATGCCGTTGACGTCGCAGGTCGGACGCGATGAGGCCTGCTCGATCAGCAGCCGGCCCTTCTCGCCGGCGGGGATCGACAGACCGATCGGCTTGAGGAACATCTCCGGCGTGAGGTTGAGCTTCTTCCACTGCTCCAGGATATCGGGCGGCAGATCCTTCACGCCGTCATAGAAGCCGGGGATGGTGATGCGGTTGTCGTCGTCGAACAGGCCGCCCAGGATTTTCGTCAGCACCCGGATCGGATTCATCGCGCTGCCGCCGAACACGCCGGAATGCAAATCGCGATTGGCGGCGGTGATCTTCAGCTCTTCATAGAGCAGGCCGCGCAGCGACGTCGTGATCGCCGGCGTGTTGCGGTCCCACATGCCGGTGTCGCAGACCAGCACGTAATCCGCTTTGAATTCGTCCTTGTTGGCCTCGATGAACGGCACGAAATTCTTGGAGCCGACCTCCTCCTCGCCTTCGATCAGGAAGGTGATGTCGATCGGCAGCGAGCCCGTCACTTTCTTCCAGGCGCGACAGGCCTCGACGAAAGTCATGACCTGGCCCTTGTCGTCCTCGGCACCGCGCGCGACGATGATCTTGCGGCCGTCGGCGTGGTCGGTGACGACAGGCTCGAACGGCGGACGGTGCCACAGATCGAGCGGATCGACCGGCTGCACGTCGTAATGGCCGTAGAAAATCACATGCGGACGTCCGCCCGCCCCGGTCTTGCCGACGATGGCGGGATGGCCGGCGGTCGGGCGCACTTCAGTGGCGACACCGAGGCTCGCGATGTCCTTGGCGAGATGCTCGGCCGCGGCCTTGCAGTCGGCGGCAAAAGCCGGATCCGCAGAGATCGACTTGATCCGCAACAGCGAGAACAGACGCTCCAGGCTGTTGTCGAAATCCTTGTCGATGTGATCGAGCACCGATTGAAGCTGCGCATTGGCCATGGTCGTATTCCTGACTTTTGAGTCTCAAGAGGTACCGGGTTTTAGCGCTGCCGCCGCCTCGGAGCCAGCCGCAACCGGCGGATGCCGGATGTGCCATGCGAGCGCAACGGCAAGAATGGCGGTCGCGACAAGGTTATTGCCCCAGGCCTGGATGACATTGGGAAACCACGGCAGCGACAGCAGCATGAGGATGCCGGCGGCGCCCAGCGCGAGCCAGGTTCCCAGCCGCACATTCGGTCGCGCGTCGAAGGCGGCGCGATGCATCAGCACCGTCATCGGGAAGAACAGCCACATGAAGTAGTATTGCCGCGCCAGCGGCGATGCCACCGTCATCAGGCAGAACAGGATGCCGAGTTCCTCCGCATCAGAGCGCACCGTTCGCCGCGCTTGCGACGGCATCACCGCGAGGAAGCCGAGCCCGAGCAACGCCGACAACGCCAGCACGATCAAGTTCGCCGTCTTGTAGTCGACGTCGATGACATTCATCGTGCGCGGCGGCTTGTTGGGATCTTCCTGATTGTAGTTGATCGGCCGGACCAGACGGTGCGTGACGGCAATGAGGGACTGGTTGACCCACGACCAGTTCTGCTCGTCGCGCTGGCCAAAGCCCTTTTCCGAGCTCGTGCCGACCATGCCCTGGTACCAGGTCTTGAGCTCGGCCGCGTTGCGCTCGAAGCCGCGGATCGGTGCCGGCACGACATAGAGGAGGATGCCGGCGAAAGCGACCGTCGCGACGACGGCCGCCCAATTCCTGCGCCAAATCAGATAGGGCAGCACCGCGATCGGAAACACCTTGATGGCGGAAGCGAGCGCGAACAGGAAGCCCGCGAGCCAGGACCGTTGACGCTGCAACAGCCAGAAGCCCCACAGCATCATCGCCAGCAGGACAAGGTTCGGCTGGCCGAGGTCGAACATGTCGAACACGAAGGTCACGGTGACCATGGCCGGCAGCGCTTCCAGCCATGGGCCCGGCTTGCGGCCCGATCCCGTCATGGCATTGGAGAATACGCCCGTGTACCACCATGCCGCCATGTTCAGGATCGACAGCACGACGTAGAGCGCGATCTTGCCGAACCAACTCGGGATCGCGAGCAGGATCGCGGGCAGCGGCGGATAGATGAACTCGAAATACTCGCCGATCTTGTCGGGATAGAGCGGTCCACCGTGCAGCACCTGCTGCCCGGCCCAGTACCACAGCCCATAATCCTTGGTCTTGCCGTGGCCGAAGATCTCGGGAACGAGCACGTCGGCGGTCAGGAGGACGCAGCAGAGCAGGAAGAGCAGATCGAGCGGCGCGCGCAGCGACAAGGCTCTGTGCGGGCCGAGTTTGTCTGATAGATTCGGTGATGTCACATTATGTCCCGTCGGCAACAAATAGCACGTAGCAGACCGACGGACGCTTGGAGAACCCCCTTCACCTGAAATTATGGTGTTCGGCCTCGCCCGGGGTGCGGGTAATCGCATCCAAATACTCGCGAGATTTCGTCATGCCCGGGCTTGTCCCGCCTGCGCGGCCGAAGCCGCTTCGGCGAGGCGAAGGCCCGGGCATCCACGTTGTTCGAGCTGCAACTAAGGGGTCGATGGCCGGGACAAGGCCCGGCCATGACGCGGTGGAGGCTCTAGTGCCTTAAACCCGGCTTCTCTGCCTAACGACGCAGCAGCCCGCCGAGCGCGCCGCGCACCAGGGTGCGGCCGATCGAGCCACCGAGCTGGCCGGCGACCGACTTGCCGAGATTGGCCGCCATCCCTCCGATCACCTGGTTGGTGACCGATCGCGTCACGTCGCGCGCGATGACCTGGCCCGCCGACAGGCGGCCGCGCTTGACGTTGGTGCCGAAGATGGTGCCGACCATCGAGCCGATCTGGCCGAGGATGCCGCCGCCACCTCCGTCGGCCGCGCCGGCATCGGCAGTCGCGGCCGTGCCGGCAATCCGCTTCTGGATCATCTCGTAGGCGGATTCGGCATCGACAGCGGTGTCGTATTTGCCCTTCACCGGGCTCGCATCCATGATCGCCTTGCGCTCTTCCGGCGTGATCGATCCGATGCGGGCCGATGGCGGCCGGATCATGACACGCTCGACCATCGTCGGCGTGCCGTTGCCTTCGAGGAAGGACACCAGCGCCTCGCCCTTGCCGAGCTCCATGATCACCTTGGCGGTGTCGAGCTTCGGGTTGGGCCGGAAGGTCTGGGCCGCGGCGGCGACCGCCTTCTGGTCGCGCGGAGTGAAGGCACGCAGCGCATGCTGCACACGATTGCCCAATTGCCCGAGCACGCGGTCGGGCACATCGATGGGGTTTTGCGTCACGAAATAGACGCCGACGCCCTTGGACCGGATCAAACGCACCACCTGCTCGATCTTGTCCATCAACGCCTTCGGCGCGTCGTTGAACAACAGATGTGCCTCGTCGAAGAAGAACACCAGCTTCGGCTTCGGCAGATCGCCGGCCTCGGGCAGCTCCTCGAACAATTCTGACAGCATCCACAGCAGGAATGTCGCGTAAAGCCGTGGACTCTGCAGCAGCTTGTCGGCAACAAGGATGTTGACCATGCCGCGGCCGTCGCGGTCGGTCTTCATGAAGTCCTTCAGCGTCAGCGCCGGCTCACCGAAGAATTTGGTGCCGCCCTGGTTCTCCAGCACCAGCAGCTGGCGCTGGATTGTGCCGACAGTGGCCTTGGTGACGTTGCCAAAACCCTGGGCCTCCTTCTTGATGTCGGCAAGCGGGCTTTCCTCGGCGTCCGCCCCCTTCTTGCCGGCATCCGGCACGATGGCATCGAGCAGCGCGCGCAGATCCTTCATGTCGATGAGAGTGAGCCCGTTGTCGTCGGCGACGCGGAAGGCGACGTTGAGCACGCCTTCCTGCACGTCGTTCAGGTCGAGCATGCGCGCGAGCAGAAGCGGCCCCATCTCCGTGACGGTCGCCCGCACCGGATGGCCCTGTTCGCCGAACACGTCCCAGAACACCGTCGAGAACTGGTCCGGTTGAAACGTCAGGCCCATCTCGGTGGCGCGCTTGACGATGAAATCCTTGGCCTCGCCAACCTCGGAGATGCCGGAGAGGTCACCCTTGATGTCGGCCGCGAAGACCGGAACGCCGGCGCGCGCAAATCCTTCTGCCATGACTTGCAGCGATACCGTCTTACCGGTTCCGGTAGCACCCGTGACGAGACCGTGGCGATTGGCGAGCGCGAGCGTCAGCCATGCCTGCTCGTCTCCCTTGCCGACGAAAATCTTGTCGTCGGTGTCGCCGAGCTTGCTGTCCTGTGCGGTCATGCTTCTCTCTGATCTCTCTGCCGTGTTTCGCGTATTGAAACTCGATGCGCCTGTTCCGTAGTTTAACGCATGTCGCGCGCGGATTAAAACCGTTCAACGCGCCCCGAGCATGCGACATTGTCGGAAACTTACCGGCGACATCAGCCGAAAGTAGGAATGACGCGTTCGCACCGCGGCAATTTCTTGCAAGAATCCAGCTCCGCTCTTGCATCGCGGCAACACTTTTTGCGCCTTCGAGGGTGAATCGGAACGTTGCGTGCGTTCATCGCTTGTATTTCACATCGTGCCGGATCAAGATCATTTCGGAAGCAATACTCCGGCATACAAACCGGTTGAGGGGCGGGCCTTATGGACGAGCTGATCGGGCGGCTGGCGTCGAACGCCAGCATAGATAGTGCTGTGGCTGAAAAGACCGTCGGCATTATCCTGGGCTTCCTCCGCAGCGAAGGTCCTTCCGAGAACGTCGAAGCACTAATCGATCGGATTCCCGGTGCGGAAGCGGCGATCGAGGCGTCCAGGAGCGGCGGCGGACTGTCGCGGCTGATGGGCGGCGGCCTGATGGCCGTCGGCACGCGCCTGATGGGCCTGGGACTTGGCATGTCCGAGATTCAAAGCGTTGCCCGTGAACTTTTCCGCTACGGCCGAGACAAAATCGGAGCTGATCAGATGGGTAAGATCATCGCGGGGACGCCGGGCCTCAGCCAGTTCGCCTGAGCGACGCTTTTCATATCGAGCATCATGACATATCCGATCTCCGAGATTGAGGGTCTGCCGGCCTTTGCCGCCAACAAGTTGAAGGCGCATGGAATCCGCACGACCGACGCGCTGCTCGAGGCGGCCTCGACCGTGAAGGGCCGCAAGGCGCTCGCCGCCAAGACCGGCATCAGCGAGCAGCAGCTGCTGGAATGGGCCAACGTCTCCGACTACATGCGCATTCCCGGGATGGGCCGGGCCAAGGTCGGCCTCGTCCGCGCTGCCGGCGTCACCACCGTGCGCGAGCTCGCCTATCGGAATCCAGCACGGCTCGCCCAGAGCATGCGGGAAGCCAACGAGAAGAAGAAGCTCGTCCGCGTCCTGCCCTCGGAAAAATCGGTCGGCGACATCATCGCCAAGGCGAAGAAGCTGCCGCCGAAGATCACGTATTAGGGCATCTCCCTCGGCATACGACCTGCCGCGTTAGCTCTCGGTGTCATACCCCGCGAAGGCGGGGTATCCAATACGCCGCGGCTCCTCCGTATCACCGCACGGCCTCGGAATACTGGATGGCCCGCTTTCGCGGGCAATGACAGCGGAGGCGATCGATGCTCCGCGAGCACATCGACATTCGCTCCCAATCCCACCTTGAATCCCCCCTCCCCGACCGCTAAAGCGGGCCGCATGAATGCCTCGCCCTCCCCATCCGTCCCGCCGGCCGGCTCGGCCGGGCCCGACGTGCTGCGGACGCTGCTGGAGCGGCCGATTCCGGCAGTGATGGGCGTGCTCAACGTCACCCCGGATTCCTTCTCCGATGGTGGTGAGTTCATCGCGCCCGAGCTGGCGCTTGCGCGGGCGCGGGCAATGATCGAGGCCGGCGTCGACATCATCGACATCGGTGCCGAGTCGACCCGGCCCTACACGGGCGCCCGGCCAGTGACGACGGCAGACGAGCTGGCCCGGCTGAAGCCGGTGCTGTCAGGCGTGGTGGCGCTCGGCGTCCCCGTATCGATCGACAGCATGAAGGCCGAAGTCGTGGCCTTTGCGCTCGACCAGGGCGCTGCGATCGCCAACGACGTCTGGGGCCTGCAGCGCGACACCGGCATGGCGCAGCTCATCGCCGCGCGCGGCGTCCCCGTCATCGTCATGCATAACCGCGAGACGGTCGATTCCGACATCGACATCGTCGCGGACATGAAGGCGTTCTTCCTGCGCTCGCTCGATATCGCCGCCAAGGCCGGCATCGCGCGCGAAAAAATAGTGCTCGATCCCGGCATCGGCTTCGGCAAGACGGCCGAGCAGAGCATGACCGCGCTGGCGCGGCTGCGCGAATTCGACATATTCGACCTGCCGATCCTCGTTGGTGCCTCGCGAAAACGCTTCATCGCCTCGGTGTCGCCCTCGGAGCCGAAAGAACGGCTCGCCGGCTCGATCGCCGCGCATCTGATCGCCGCACAGCGCGGCGCCAAGATCATCCGCACCCACGACGTCGCCGAGACCTTGCAGGCCCTGCGGGTCGCGAACGCAATCGAGAGCAAGCAATGACCGATACGATCTTCGTCACCGGCCTGTCGATCCACGCCCGCCACGGCGTGATGGATCACGAGACCGAAGTCGGCCAGCGCTTCGTCATCGATCTCGAGCTCTATACCGATTTGTCGGAGCCGTCGCGCAGCGACCGGCTCGCCGACACGGTGTCCTACGCCGAAGTCGTGGCGACCACGACGGCGGCGTTCAAGAATACAAATTACAAGCTGCTGGAGCGGGCGGCCGGCGCGGTCGCCGATGCCATCCTGTCGCACTTCCCGCGCATCCGCGCCGTGAAGATCACCGTGCACAAGCCGCATGCGCCGATCGCCGCGATCTTCGACGACGTCGGCATCATGCTGACGCGCTCGCGGCATCCCTGACATGGCGAGCGTCCTCATTGCACTCGGCGGCAATGTCGGCGATGTCCGTGCGACGTTTGGGAAGGCGATCGCGCACATCTGCGGCATGACGCAGGGCGTGCTGATCGCGCGCTCCTCGGACTATGCGACGCCGCCCTGGGGCGATGAGGACCAGGATCCCTTCATCAATGCCTGCGTCGAGATCGAGACCAGCCTCGATCCGCATGCGCTCCTGTTCGTGATGCAGAAGGTTGAGCAGAAATTCGGCCGCACACGGAACAAGGAGCGGCAATGGGGCCCACGCACGCTCGATCTCGACATGATCGCCTATGACGATGTCAGCATGCAGAAGCCCGACCTGACCTTGCCGCATCCGCGCCTGTTCGAGCGCGCCTTCGTGCTGGTGCCGCTGGCCGAAATCGCGCCCGACCGCGTGATCTCGGGCATTCGTGTGCGTGACGGGCTTGCCAGCGTCTCGACGCAAGGCATTGAGCGGCTTCCGGATACCGGTTAACCAAAAACAACCGTTTGCAGCGACGGCCGGCCGTGGCAATTTCGCCTGCGAACGACAAGATTTTTGGGAGCCCTTCGCCGCATGACCTCCGTGACTGACGACCTGCCGCTGGCGGCGGATTTCCCCAAGGCGACCGTCGACGACTGGCGCAAGCTGGTCGACGGCGTGCTGAAGGGCGCGCCGTTCGAGAAGCTGGTCGGCAAGACTTATGACGGCCTCAAGATCGACCCGCTCTATCCGCGCGCCAAGGGCGTTGCGCCCGTGGTGGGACGGCCTGCCGCCGCGCCGTGGCAGATCATGCAGCGGATCGACCATCCCGATGCGGTGGCCGCGAATGCGCAGGCACTGACCGATCTCGAAAACGGCGCGACCGGCCTCGCGCTGGTGTTCGCCGGCGGCAGTGGCGCTCACGGGTTCGGGCTGGAACCTTCGGCCGATGCGGTCGCCAAGGTCTTCAAGGATATTCATCTCGATGCCGGCATCGGCATCGAGCTCCAGATCGGTCCGCAATCGCGGATGGCGGCGATCCATGTCGCGGAATATGTGAAGAGCAACGGCCTCGATCCCGCCGCCTGCAACATCCGCTTCGGGCTCGATCCGCTTGCGGCCGGCGCGGTGTGGGGTCACAGCCCCTACACATGGGACGAGATCGTTCCGGCCGTCACCGGCGCCATCAAGGGTCTCGCCGCGCTCGGCTTCAAGGGACCGTTCGCGTCCGCCGACGGGCGCGTGATCCACGATGCCGGCGGCTCCGAGGTGCAGGAGCTCGCGTTCGTGCTCGCCTGCGGCGTCGCCTATCTGCGCGCAATCGAGGGCGCCGGCGTTCCGCTGGAGCAGGCGCAGGAAATGATCTATGCGCGGCTCGCCGCGGATGCCGACCAGTTCCTGACCATGGCAAAATTCCGCGCGCTACGGCTGCTCTGGGCGCGCATCGAGCAGGCCAGCGGGCTGACGCCGAAGCCGTTGTTCATCGCCGCCGATACCGCCTGGCGCATGCTGACGCAGCGCGATCCCTACGTGAACATGCTGCGCGCGACCATCGCGACATTCGCGGCCGGGCTGGCCGGCGCCAACGCGATCACCGTGCTGCCGCATACGCTGGCGCTCGGGCTGCCTGATCCATTCGCACGGCGCGTGGCGCGCAATACGCAAGCCCTGTTGCTGGAAGAAAGCAACCTCGCCAAGGTCAGCGATCCCGCTGCCGGCGCAGGCGGCATCGAGACATTGACGGCGCAGCTTTGCGAGGCCGCGTGGGCGCTGTTCCAGGAGAGCGAGAAAGCCGGCGGCGCCTTCGCCGCGCTTCAGCAAGGCCTGTTCCAGGGCAAGGTCGCGGCCGCGCGAAAAGCGCGGGACGCCAACATCGCCAAGCGCCGCGACGTGCTGACAGGCGCCAGCGAGTTTCCCAACCTGCATGAGAGCGAGACCGCGGTGCTGAAAGCGACGCCGGTCGCGCTCGCGCCCTATGGCGAGCAGAAGTACAAGTTCGACGCGCTGCCGCCGATCCGGCTTGCGGAACCGTTCGAGGCGTTGCGCGACAAATCCGATGCGGCGCTGAAGGCGCGCGGTGCGCGGCCAAAGGTGTTTCTGGCCAATCTCGGCACGCCCGCCGATTTCACGGCGCGGGCGACCTTTGCCAAGAGCTTGTTCGAGGCCGGCGGCATCCAGGCCGTCGACAGCGAGGGCTTTGCCGATCCGGCCAAATTGGCCGCCGCCTTCAAGGCCTCCGGCGCCGAGCTTGCCTGTCTTTGTTCCAGCGACAAGGTCTATGCGGAACACGCCGACGCCGCGGCGAAGGCCCTGCAAACGGCCGGCGCGCGACATATCTATCTGGCAGGCCGTCCGACTGATGCCGAGGCGGCACTCCGTGCGGCCGGCGTCACGGGCTTTGTCTTCGCCGGAGGCGATGCGCTTGCGACACTGCAAGACGCCTACCGACGGATGGAGCAGGCATGAGCGAAGCGGGCAAACCAGTTTTCACCGGCGGCTGCCAATGCGGCGCGGTGCGCTTTGCGGTTTCGGCGACCCCCAACCGGGTTTCGATCTGCCACTGCCGAATGTGCCAGAAGGCGAGCGGCGCGCCGTTCGCGTCCTTCGCCGACATCAACCGGACGGATTTCACCTGGACCAAGGGGCGGCCGTCGTTCTTCCGCTCCTCCTCGATCGCCGATCGCGGCTATTGCGCCGCCTGCGGCACGCCGCTGAGCTTTGGCCGCATCGACGGCGACCGGATCGAGATCATGACCGGCGCCTTCGACCGGCCCGACCAGATCATACCGGCGCGACAGTTCGGCACCGAGTCCCGTCTCGGCTGGGTGGTCGGCATCGCCAATTTGCCGAGCCAGACCACGCAACAGAATTACGGACCGGAGAAGATGGCGACCATCGTCAGCCATCAGCATCCGGATCATGATTGAGGCGACCCATGCGGCTCGGCATCAATCTGCGCGGCGACCTTGCCCGGCTCACTGATCCGGAGATTGCAGAAACTCTGCGATACCAATGGAATGAGTTCGAGGCGACCCAAGCGAGATCGAAGAGCACGTTGCGCCTGTCGATGCGTGGCCCGATCCGTCACCCTTGGGCATATCGACTGCTGTCCCTTGGGTTCGTGACCGGGCCTGGATTGTCCGCCTATCTCGGGAATATTTGGCTTGGGCTGTTCTCCCGTGAACGGCTACATTTGATCATGTGCGAAATACGCGATCTGCAAGACGAAATACAAAGCCGGTTGGCAGCAAAAAGAGCCTGACGCGATGACCCGCATTCCCAATTTCGCTGAAATCGCCTTCGAGCGCGCCGCCACCTCCGCTCCAACCGGCAGCACCGAGCCGTGGTTGACGCCCGAGGGCATTCTGGTGAAGCCCGCCTATGGCGAGGCGGATCTTGCCGGGCTCGATTTCCTCGAGACCTATCCGGGCATCGCGCCGTACCTGCGCGGGCCCTACCCGACCATGTATGTCAACCAGCCCTGGACCGTCCGGCAATATGCCGGCTTCTCCACGGCGGAGGATTCCAACGCGTTCTACCGCCGCAACCTGGCGGCCGGGCAGAAGGGTCTCTCGGTCGCGTTCGACCTCGCCACCCATCGCGGCTATGACTCTGATCATCCGCGCGTCGGCGGCGACGTCGGCATGGCCGGCGTTGCGATCGATTCTATCTACGACATGCGCACGCTGTTTGCGGGCATTCCGCTCGACCAGATGAGCGTGTCCATGACCATGAACGGCGCGGTGCTGCCGATCCTCGCGCTCTATGTCGCGGCCGCGGGCGAACAGGGCGTGGCACCGGAAAAGCTGTCGGGCACCATTCAGAACGACATTCTGAAAGAGTTCATGGTGCGCAACACCTACATCTATCCGCCCGCGCCCTCGATGCGGATCATCTCGGACATCTTCGCCTACACCTCCACGAAGATGCCGAAATACAATTCGATCTCGATCTCCGGCTATCATATGCAGGAGGCCGGGGCGACGCAGGATCTCGAGCTCGCCTACACGCTCGCCGACGGTGTCGAATATCTGCGCGCCGGTCTTGCCGCGGGCCTGGATGTTGACCGCTTCGCGCCGCGCCTGTCGTTCTTCTGGGCGATCGGCATGAACTTCTTCATGGAAGTCGCCAAGATGCGCGCCGCGCGCCTGCTCTGGGCGAAGCTGCTGAAGCCGTTCAACCCGAAGGACCCGCGCTCGCTCTCGCTGCGCACGCATTGCCAGACCTCGGGCTGGTCCCTGACCGCGCAGGACGTCTTCAACAACGTGATGCGCACTACGGTGGAGGCGATGGCGGCCACCCAAGGCCACACCCAGTCGCTGCACACCAACGCGCTCGACGAGGCCTTGGCGCTGCCGACCGACTTCTCGGCCCGCATTGCCCGCAACACCCAGCTCTTCCTGCAGCAGGAGAGCGGCACCACCCGCATCATCGATCCCTGGGGCGGCTCGTACTATGTCGAGCGGCTGACGCGAGATCTCGCTGCCAAGGCGTGGAGCCATATCCAGGAGGTCGAGGAGCTTGGCGGCATGGCCAAGGCCATCGAGGCCGGCGTGCCAAAACTGCGCATCGAGGAGGCCTCGGCCAAGACGCAAGCCCGGATCGATGCCGGCAAGCAGGCGGTGATCGGCGTCAACAAGTACAAGCCGACGGATGAGGCTCCCATCGACATTCTCAAGGTCGACAACACCAATGTCCGCCGCCTCCAGATCGACAAGCTGACGCGGCTCAAATCCGAGCGCAACCAGACCGACGTCGACGCGGCGCTTGCCGCGCTGACGCGCTCGGCCGGCGAAGGCAACGGCAATCTGCTCGCGCTCGCGATCGACGCGGCACGGGCGAAGGCCACCGTCGGCGAAATCTCGGACGCTATGGAAAAGGTGTTCGGCCGGCACCGTGCCGAGATCAAGTCCATCACCGGCGTCTACAAGCGGGAGGCGTCCAGCATGGGTAACCAGGTCGAGAAGGTTCAGGCGCTGATCGACGCATTCGAGGAGGCGGAAGGCCGCCGGCCGCGCATCCTGGTCGCCAAGATCGGCCAGGACGGCCACGACCGCGGCCAGAAGGTGATTGCCTCGGCCTTCGCCGACATCGGCTTCGACGTCGACATCGGGCCGCTGTTTGCAACTGCGGATGAAGCTGCGCGACAGGCGGTCGAGAACGACGTCCACATCCTCGGCGTCTCCTCGCTCGCCGCCGCCCATCTCACCGCTGTGCCTGAACTCAAGGCCGCGCTGAAGAAACAGGGCCGCGACGACATCATGATCATCATCGGCGGCGTGGTGCCGCCGCAGGATTACGACGCGCTCTATGCGGCCGGCGCCGAGGCGATCTTCCCGCCGGGCACGGTGATCGCGGAAGCCGCCGAGGAGCTGATCCGCAAGCTGAATGCCCGGCTCGGGCATAGCGAGGCGGCGGAGTAGATGGTACGCTGGCCGCATCACCGGCCGGGTAGTCTCCATGACACGTGATGAGGTCATCGCTGCGATACGCAGGAACGCCGATGCCATCAAAGCCAAGGGCGTCTCGAAGCTCGCCATCCTCGGCACGCGGGACGGCGACGATTATCACCCGCACAGCGACATCGACGTCCTGGTCGAGGTCGAACCGGAGGCCTCTTTCTCGCTGCTCAACCTGATCGACGTCGAGCAGATCATCGAGGATGCAACCGGCTTGCAGGCGCAGGCGACTGTCCGGCGCTCCGCCTCCCCCCACTCTGCGCAGCAGATCGCAGACCACATCCTCGAAATATTCTGACGCTCACGTAAGGAGCATTCCCCTTGAAGTTCATGATCGGTTTGAGCGTCGCCATGGCGCTTAGCGCAACGTGCGTCATCTCCGCCTTCGCAGCCGACCCCAAGCCCGACGCCGCCGTCAAGACCAAGAGCATCGACGCCCGCGTCTTCCTCGACGACAGGATCAAGACGGATGCGGCGCTCGCGGCGGATTGCCTTACGGAGGGCAGGAAGTGGCTCGACAAGAACGCGGCCGAGGCCGCCGCCGCGCGCAAGGAAGATCCGCAGTTCTTCAAGGACGGCGGCTGGGATTTCGAACGCAAATATGCGATCCGCTCCGTGGTCGGCGATCGCTATGTCAGCGTCCTGCGCAACGACTACATGGATACCCATGGCGCCCATCCCAACTCGGACGTGAACACGATCCTGTGGGACAAGAGCGAGCACAAGCGCATCTCGATCCGCCCGTTCTTCACCGAGACCGCCGACAACGGGGCGACCATGAAGGCGATGGTGAAGGCCGTGATCGCCTCGTTGAGAGCCGAGAAGAAGAAGCGTGACACCAGCGAGACGGCGACCGACGAGTGGTTCAAGAGCGTCGAGCCGAGCCTGCTCAAGATCGGCGCGGTGACGCTCGCGCCGTCAACCGAAGCGGGCAAGAGTTCCGGGCTCACCTTCCACTATCCGCCTTACGCGGTCGGCCCCTACGCCGAGGGCGAATATGTCGCCTTCGTGCCGTGGGAAACGCTCAAGACCTATCTCACGGCGGAAGGCATGCGCATCTTCGGCGGCGCGCGGCCGAAGGGCGACGCCGAGGAGCCGCAGTGATGATGTTTTGAGCAGCGACCGTTGCTCACAGCGCCGTGGTAGCGCTACCTTGCAGCGGCGCCGCAAAGCCGACTAGAATGCCTTCATTGACAAGAGCGCCCGGTGTCACGGGCGCCGCTGGGAGGCATTGATGTCCAAGATTTCGCGCCGCACTTTTGCGGCCTCTTCCGCCGCGATTGCCGCATCCGCCGCATTCGGTCTCACACCCGCGCGCGCACAGGCGTATCCGGCGCGCCCGGTCACCGTGATCGTGCCTTGGGGCGCCGGTGGCGGCACCGACGCGACTGCGCGCATTGTCGCAGCCCTGCTGGAAAAGGATCTCGGCCAGCCCTTCAACGTCGTCAACCGCACCGGCGGTTCAGGCGTGGTCGGCCATAGCGCGATCGCGACCGCGCAGCCGGACGGCTACACCATCGGCATGCTCACCGTCGAAATCTCGATGATGCACTGGCAGGGCCTCACCGAGCTGACGCCGAAGAGCTACACGCCGCTGGCGCTGATGAACGAGGACCCGCCCGGCATCCAGGTCTCCTCCTCCTCGCCCTACAAGACCGTCAAGGAGCTCGCCGAAGCCATCAAGGCGGCGCCCCCCGGCAAGTTCAAGGCGTCGGGCACCGGCCAGGGCGGCATCTGGCATCTCGCGCTGGTCGGCTGGATGCAGGCGATGGGCCTGCCCGCCAACCAGGTCGCCTGGGTGCCGTCGAATGGCGCTGCGCCCGCGATGCAGGATCTTGCCGCCGGCGGCCTCGACCTCACCACGTGCTCGGTGCCGGAGGCGCGCGCCATCATCGAGGCGGGCAAGGCGAAGAGCCTTGCCATCATGGCGCCGGCGCGCAACCCGATCTTCAAGGACGTGCCGACGCTGAAGGAGGCGATGGGCATCGACTACGCGACCGGCGCCTGGCGCGGCATCGGAGCGCCGAAGAACCTGCCGCCGGAGATCGCAACGAAGCTCACCGCGGCGCTGAAGAAGGTCTACGACTCCGCCGAGTTCAAGGACTTCATGAGCAATCGCGGCTTCGGCACCGTGTGGGGCGATGCCGGCCAGTTCGCGAGCTTCATGGACAAGGGCGACGCCCAGATGGGCGAGGCGATGAAGGCCGCCGGCCTGAGCAAGGCGTGATCCGCACCTGCGATGCTCTGATCGCCTCTCCCCGCTTGCCGGGAGAGGCCGGAATTCGCGCGAAGCGCGGATTCCGGGTGAGGGGGACTCTCCACGAGTCCAATTCTCACCTCCCCGGCGGAGAGCCCCCCTCACCCCAACCCTCTCCCCGCGCGCGGGGAGAGGGAGAATACCTCGCATAGGATTCTCGTCATGCGTCTTCCCGACTCCGTCACGGGATCGTTTCTCGTCGTGCTCGGCGCGGCGGCTGCCTATGGCGGCTGGATCCTGCCGCCGGTGCCGGGGCAGCCGGTCGGCCCCAACGTATTTCCGCTCGTGATCGGCATCGGGCTCGCGCTGTGCGGGCTCGCGATCGTGTTCGGCATCGGCCATTCCTTCGAGGAGGAGGAAGAGCTGGTCCCGCTCGAGGACGGCCAGGTGGCGGCTGCGCCGCCGCCGCAGGGCAAGCTCTACGGCCTGCGCGCTCTGCTGCCGCCGGCGCTGCTGCTGTTCTACGTCGCCGCCGCCGACCGGCTCGGCTTCATCATCACCGCGGCGATCATGGTCTACGTCACCTCGACCGCACTAGGGGCGAAGTGGAAGCTGGCGCTGCCGCTCGCGGTGCTGTCGCCCTTCGGCATCCACCTCATCTTCGGCAAGCTGCTGCGCGTGCCGCTCCCCGCTGGCCTGCTGCCGACGCCCTGGTGATCCCATGCTCAAGACCCTCATTGAAGCGTTCGCGCTGATCTCCACCTGGGAGGTCATCATCGCGATGTTCGCAGCCTCCGTGTACGGGCTCGTCATCGGCTCGCTGCCGGGCCTGTCGGCGACGATGGCGACCGCCCTGCTCGTTCCCGTCACCTTCTACCTCTCGCCGATCGCGGCAATCGCGACCATCGTCGCGGCCTCCTCGATGGCGATCTTCTCGGGCGACATCCCCGGCGCGCTGCTGCGCATTCCCGGCACCCCCGCTTCGGCAGCCTATGCCGACGAGGCCTACGCCATGACGCGCAAGGGCCAGGCCGAGCTGGCGCTGGGGGCCGGCGTCTGGTTCTCCGCCGTCGGCGGTATCGCCGGCGTGCTGTCGCTGATGATCCTGGCGCCGCCGCTCGCCGAGATCGCGCTGTCGTTCTCGACCTTCGAATATTTCTGGCTGGCGCTGCTCGGCCTGATGTGCGCCACTTTGGTCGCGCGCTCCTCGCCGGTGAAGGCGATCGCGGGCATGTTCCTCGGCCTGCTGGTGTCCTGCATCGGCATCGAGAATCCCGGCGGCGTGCCGCGCTTCACCTTCGGCATCACCGATTTGTTCGGCGGCATCGAGCCGATCCCGGCGCTGGTCGGCGTGTTCGCGGTGGCGCAGGTGATGCGTGCGATGCTGACGCCCGAACCGCCGCCGCTGCCGCGACGAAAATTCGGAAGCATCATGGCCGGCCAGTGGAAGCTGACCAAGAAGTATCACTGGCAGATGACGCGCGGGAACATCATCGGCATCATCATCGGCGTGCTGCCGGGCGCCGGCGCCGACATGGCCGCCTGGGTCTCCTATGCGATGTCCAAACGCTTCTCGAGGGAGCCTGAGAAATTCGGCACCGGCCATGTCGAGGGCCTGGTCGAGGCCGGCGCCAGCAACAATGCCAGCATCGCCTCGGGCTGGGTGCCCTCGCTGCTGTTCGGCATTCCCGGCGACACCATCGCGGCGATCGCGATCGGCGTGCTCTACATGAAGGGCCTCAATCCCGGCCCGACGCTGTTCACCGAGAAGGCGTCGAGCATGTACGCGATCTATCTGATGTTCATCATCGCGAACATCCTGATGATCCCGCTCGGCATCGCCATGATCCGGATCGCCGCCTACATCCTGCTGGCACCGCGCTCCGCCATCATGCCGATCATCATGCTGTGCTGTGCGGTCGGCTCGTTCGCGATCGGCAACAACATGTTCGGCGTCGTCACCGTCGCCGCCTTCGGCGTGATCGGCTATGTGATGGAGGCCAATGGCTATCCAGTGGCCGCGATGGTGCTCGGCATCGTCATGGGCACCATGGTCGAGCAGGCCTTCGTCACCTCGCTGATCAAGTCGGACGGCAGCATTTTGCCGTTCTTCGAGCGGCCTGTCGCGGCGATCCTCGCCGCCATGGCGATCGGCGCGCTGCTCTGGCCGGTGATGGTGTGGGTCTGGCGCAAGCTGAAGCCGGTGCAGACCGCAGCGGCAACATCCCGGTGATAGGAGGCGGGCAGCCCTCGCCTACCCCGCCAGGGCGTTGTAAAGCGGGGCATGACTGAGAAGAAGGCCTCGCTGGACATCAAGCCCCTCGCCCGCGACTTGCGCTCCGGCAGTCGCGCAGCCCTCGCCCGGGCCATCACCCTGGTGGAGAGCCGGCGCGGCGACCATCAGGCGCTGGCGCGCGAGCTGGTGCAGATGCTGCTGCCCGACACCGGCAAGGCGGTTCGCGTCGGCATCACCGGCTCGCCCGGCGTCGGCAAGTCCACCACCGTCGACGCGCTCGGGACGTACCTGATCGAACAGGGCAACAAGGTCGCGGTGCTCGCGGTCGATCCGTCCTCGGCGCGCAGCGGCGGCTCGATCCTTGGCGACAAGACGCGGATGGCGCGGCTTTCGGCCTCCGATGACGCCTTCATCCGTCCCTCGCCATCGTCAGGCACCCTCGGCGGCGTCGCCGCCAAGACGCGCGAGGCCATGCTGTTGTGCGAAGCCGCCGGCTTCGACGTCGTGCTGGTCGAGACCGTCGGCATCGGCCAGTCCGAGACCGCAGTCTGCGACATGACCGATTTCTTCCTCGCGCTGATGCTGCCGGGCGGCGGCGACGAGCTGCAAGGCATCAAGAAGGGCCTGGTCGAGCTCGCCGACATGATCGCGATCAACAAGGCCGACGGCGACAACCTCAAGCGCGCCAACATCACAGCCGCCGACTATCGCGGCGCACTGCATATTTTGGCGCCGCGCTCCGAGCACTGGCATCCGCCGGTCGAGACCTATTCGGCGCTGACCGGCGACGGCATCGCAAAAATTTGGCAAAAGATCCTCGATCACCGCAAGGCGATGAATGCATCCGGTGATTTCGTCGCGCGGCGGCGCGAGCAGCAGGTGAAGTGGATGTGGTCGATGCTGGAGCAGCGCATGCTGGCGCGGCTGCGCAGCGAGGCGTCGGTGCGGACCAAGGTCAGGAAGATCGAGGCCGAGGTGGCCGAAGGCCATCTCACGCCGGCACTCGCCGCCGAGCAGATTCTGGAGTTGCTGCAATGAGCGAAAAGCTCCGCATTCTCCTCACCGGCTTCGGACCGTTTCCCGGCGCGCCCTATAACCCGACCCAGCCGCTGGTGGCGCGGCTGACGCAATTGCGCCGTCCGGCGCTCGACGACGTCGCGCTCGCGAGCCACATCTTCCCGGTCACCTATGCTGCGGTCGACCGGCAATTGCCGGATGTGCTCGCGAAGGAGAAGCCGGATGCGCTGCTGATGTTCGGCCTCGCCGCGCGCACACCGTACCTGCGCATCGAGACCCGCGCGCGCAATGCCGTCACCATGCTCTGGCCCGATGCCGCCAACACCCGCTCCAGCAAGCGCGGCATCGCCGGCCATGCGGACGCGATGACGTTCGGTCCGCACACGGCAAGGCTGCTGCGCGCCGCGCGCCTCACCGGCATCGACGCGCGCGCCTCGCGCGATGCCGGCGCCTATCTCTGCAATTATCTCAGCTGGCGCGCGATCGAGAACGTGAGGGCGGGCGGACCGCAGCTCGCGGCGTTCATTCACATTCCCTTGCTCGCGCGCAGCGGCGCGGTGCGCCGCAAGGGCGCACCGCGGATCACGCTGGAGGAGCTGGTGGACGCGGGGGAAGCGATGCTGATCGAGATGGTGGGGGTGGCGCGGAAGCGGCGGAACACACCGGCTTCGTAGGGTGGGCAAAGGCGCGCTTGCGCCGTGCCCGCCATGCATCCGCATCGGTTGTAACAATGGTGGGCACGCTACGCTTTGCCCACCCTACGGCACCGTCTTTGCGGTAAACATTTAACCCTACCGCGAACAATCCTCACGGCCTCCGCCGCCCTGCGCTACCTAACTCCCGCGGACCCCCGCGTCCGCCGGAGGACGCGTCATGGACCTCAATCGTCGCCATCTCATCGGAGCTTCGACCGCAGGCATCGCGGGCGCGCTCGCCATGCCGGCCGATGCCGCGCGCGCGGCGCCGCTGACATCCCTGCTCGGCCGCGATGCCACGCAATACGGCGTGCGGCCCGGCAGCAGCGAGGACCAGACCCGCGTGCTCCAGCGCGCCATCGACGACGCTGCGCGGGCGCGGATGCCGCTGGCACTGCCGCCCGGCGTGTATCGCAGCGGATTGCTGCGGCTGCCGAACGGTTCGCAATTGATCGGCGTGCGTGGCGCGACGAAACTCATTTTTACCGGCGGGGCCTCGGCGATCCAGAGCGACGGCTCGGACTCGATCGGCCTCACCGGCATCAGCTTCGACGGCGGCAATATTCCGCTGCCGACCCGACGCGGACTGATCCACGTCCTCGGCGGGCGTGATGTCCGCATCAGCGATTGCGAGATCATCGGCTCCGGCGGGAGCGGCATCTGGCTCGAGCAGGTGTCCGGCGACATCTCCGGCAACATCTTCACCAACATCGCGGTGACGGCGGTCGTCTCGTTCGACGCCAGGGGCCTCAGCGTCTCGCGCAACACCATCATCGGCACCAACGACAACGGCATCGAGATCCTGCGCACCGCAATCGGCGATGACGGCACGCTGGTCACTGATAACCGCATCGAGGGCATCAAGGCCGGTCCCGGCGGCTCGGGCCAGTACGGCAACGCCATCAACGCGTTTCGCGCCGGCAACGTGATTGTGCGCGGCAACCGCATCAGGAACTGCGATTACTCGGCGGTGCGCGGCAATTCGGCTTCGAACATCCACATAACAGGCAACAGCGTCAGCGACGTGCGCGAGGTCGCGCTCTATTCGGAGTTCGCGTTCGAGGCCGCGATTATCGCCAACAACACGGTCGATGGTGCCGCCGTCGGCGTCTCCGTCTGCAATTTCAACGAGGGCGGCCGCATCGCGGTGGTCCAGGGCAACATCATCCGCAATCTGATCCCGAAGCGGCCGATCGGCACCGCCCCCGACGACGATGCCGGCGTGGGCATCTACATCGAGGCTGACAGCTCCGTGACCGGCAATGTGATCGAGAACGCGCCGTCCTACGGCATCGTCGCCGGCTGGGGCAAATATCTGCGCGACGTCGCGATCACGGGCAACGTGATCCGCAAGGCACTGGCCGGCGTCGGCGTCTCCGTGGTGTCCGGCGCAGGCACCGCGCTCGTCAACAACAACATGATCTCGGAAACCCCGCGCGGCGCCGTGGTCGGGCTCGATCATGCCCGTGCGGTGACGTCGGATCTGTCGGCCGACGGCGCGCAGCGCTTCGCGCAGCTGGTGGTCGGCGGCAATGCGGTGCGGCGGTAGGTGTGGCTGACAACGGGGCCGCTCATCCTTCGAGGCTCGCACTGCGGCGCTCTGCACCGCAGAACTCGCACCTCAGGATGACGGGATAGCTTTAGGTTGTTTCATAAAAACTTGACAACCCAAGTACTGCCGTCATCCTGAGGTGCGAGCCGCGCGGTGCGGAGCATCGCGCGGGGAGCCTCGAAGGATGATGTTGTGGGCATCTATGTCTACATGCTGCGCTGTGCGGATGGCTCCTTCTATATCGGGAGCGCTACCGGCGAGGACGTGTCGAGACGCGTCGACGAACACAATGCCGGTGCCTATCCGGGATACACCTATTCGAGACGGCCAGTTGTCCTGATGTGGTCGGAGTATTTCGATCGGATCACCGACGGCATTGCGGCTGAGCGACAGCTCAAGGGGTGGAGTCGCGCCAAGAAGGAGGCGCTCATCCGCTCGGATTGGGGATCGGTGAGCCAGCTTGCGCGGCGGCGGGCGGGAGCGCCGAGGTCCAAGAAGTAAGCGTCAGCGCGGCGGCAGACGGGCCGTGCATCCTTCGAGGCTCCTCACGTGGCGCCTTGCGCCACGTGTCTCGCACCTCAGGATGACGGGGTTGGGGAGGACGCGGTGGTCCTCTTGAACATTCGTCCCTTAAAACGTGTTCCTCAGCAGCGGGTACTTCGCTTGCAGGCCGTCGAGGCTGAAGGTGAATTCGACGACGCGCTCGGGTGCGGCGACGATTTCGGCGGCGGGCGGGGCGAACTGCGGCAGGAGCGTTGCCATTGCAGCCGGCACGGCGGGCGGCGCCTTCACGGCAGGTGCGGTGAACGCCGCCATTGCGGCAGGCGGGGCGACCGGCGGCCTCACAGCGGGCGCGGCGAGCGGCGCGCGCGCAGCGAGAGCCTTGAGCGGCGCGACAGCCGCAGGCGCAGTGAACAATGCCACTGCAGCAGGCGTCGCTCGCGGCGCGAGCGGGGCTTCGGTGATTTCGGCAAGGATCTGCGGCTCGGGCGCGAGCCTGACCGGGACGGCGGTCCCTGCGGCGATGTGGACGGCCTTCGGCTGCACGGTCTGCGCCTGTTGCTCGCGCGGCAACACGCGGGACATGGTCGCCGGCGACCAGCCGAATGCGGGCGAGACACTCGCGGCCGCCGCCGCCACGTCACCACCGGTCGCGAGCGCGCGCCAGGTCTGGACGGCGCGCTTGGCTTCCTGGATGTTTTCGAGGAATGCGATCTCGGAGTGATAGCGGCGCCAGCGTCCGGTCTCGAACATTTCGGAGAGGTGTTCCAGCCGCTGCTCGGCGAGAGCACACCAGCGTGCCGCAATGTCGCGGCCACGCGCCACGTCGCGAATAGCCTCTTGGCGATGTGTCATAAACCAGCCCGTCAGGAGAAAAATACGGACGCGACGCAACGCACACGAATCAATTTAGACGCGACATGAATATTTTGTGGAAAAGTTTTGACTTGTCCAGCAACGACACGCCGGTCGTCGTCAATCACCGTAGTCGTGCGGAGAATTGCTGTGTTTTGGAGTCAAGCTTCGCACAAGCATAACCGGCCTGCGGGGCGTCTCGCGGACGCCGACAATGGGCGCAGCCACGTTCGCTCAACCGGAAGCTGATCGCGCCGGGCGGTTCAAGAAATCAGACGCCTGAAAAGAAAAGACCCGTCCGGGGGGACAACCGGACGGGTCGAGCCATATGGGCGCTTGGGGTGGATGGGCGCTCGCGCCTGATATGACTTATGGGGAGGGATGACCGCTCCCACATAATTTGGTCGTGGCAGCCGGCTGAACGTTCAATGCGGCGTTCGATTTCTTGGCCGTCGCACCGCGCGCAAAGTTGTCGCAGCCGCTATCGCGTCGCCGGCCTATCCGCCTGAGAAATCGTGGATTTATCGTCTGCGCTCGACAGCGAAGGTTGTTCGATCGCGCGGGTGCCAGGCTCGTCGCGACGCTTCTCGGCATCTTCACGTTTTGTTGTACCGGACGCAGCCGCAACAGGCGTCGCGCTGTCGACGGGAACGGCCATCACCGCGGCAAACGCGTCGGCCTCACCGTCGCCGAACAGATCATCACGGCCGGGGGAACCGAGGTCGCGCGCGGTCTTCGCCAGCGTCATGCGCAGCGCCTCCGGCTTGAGCGTGTAATTGCGCTCGAGCAGCAGCGCGGCGACGCCCGAGACATAGGCGGCCGAGAACGAGGTCCCAGAGGTCATCTGATACTTGCCGTCGGGCGCGGGCAGGAAGATGTCGACGCCCGGTGCCGCCAGCGCGACGTAATTGCCGCGGTTGGACGCCGAGAACAGCTTGTCCTGCTGGTCGGTCGCGCTGACCGCGATCACGTTGGGATTGGCGGCAGGATAAAGCGGCGGCGATTTTGCGCCGGCATTACCGGCGGCCGCGATCAGCACCAGCCCGCGGGCGGCGGTCGCCGCGATGGCGCGCTCGATCACGGCGTCCTTCGGACCGGCAAAGCTCATATTGACGATCTGCGCGCCGTGCTCGGCGGCGTAATTCAGCGAGCGCAGGACGATGTAGGACGAGCTCTGGGCTCCCCCCGTCGAGCCGCCAAAGGCGCGAATGGCGATGATGCGCGCCTCGGGCGCGCTGCCCATCAGCTTGGCATGCGCCACGATGGCGCCGGCAATGCCGGTGCCATGGACATGCGGGCCCTCGGCGCTGCCGAGCGCATCAAAGTTGTCGGCGATGGAATGGGCGAGCTCGGGATGCTGGGCGTCGATGCCGGAGTCGATCACGGCAATCGTCACGTTGGCGCCGTGCACCAGCGTATGCGCCTGCGGCAGGCGGAGCCTGGCCAGCGCATATTGCGCGGGATCGCCCTCGGTCGGCACCGACGATTTCTGATCCTGGAGCACGTAGCGGAAGTTCGGCTGGACCGAGCGCACGCTGCCGTCGGCGGCGAACTCACGTCGCACCGTCTCGGAAGGCCTGCCGTCCGTGATGCGGAACAGGCCGAACGTCGCCCCGATCAGCGGGAAATTCTCCGATGAGACGCGCGTCAAGCCGTGGCGACGCGCAAGCTCGTCGGCTTCGGTGGCCGACAGCGCGCCGTCGATCTCGGCCACGAATTCATTGGCGAAGGTGCGCAAGTCGACGGCAGCCGGCGTGCTGTTGCCCCGCCCCTTCCCCGCGCTCTTCTTGCCCGATTTGCCCGCGCCATCGCCGCCCGCGCCCGGCTGCGCCAGGCATTCGCCGTCGGCGTCGCGATAGGGGGCCGTGCAGGCGGGGTACAGGTTCGGCGAATAGCGCGCATAGGGCAGCACTGGGACCGGTCTCATCCGCGCCGTGGTGATGGTACGCGGGATGGCAGGGATAGCCCGCGGGCCTGGGGCGACGCCGACAGCCCGGGCGCCGACACCGGGGCTGACGCGCGCGGCGATGCTGGGAGAGATGGTCGGGGTGCGCGTGGGGACGCTGATCGTCGGCGTGCGCATGATCGCCTGCGCCTGCGCAACCTCGACGCCGAGACCGGCCGCGAGCAGGAGTGCAGCTCCGACCGATGAAGCGTAGGCCCCGGCTCGCGACTTACTCTCGGACTTGCGCGTCATCGGTGCAGCGGCGCCTTACGGCGCCGCGACGGCGAGGTTGACGAACTTCTCGCGCGACATCCTGCCGAGCAGCGAGGCGAGCTCGTCCCGGCTCATCGCCTTGTCGAACTGGAGACGGAACATGCCGCCCTTGGCATCGCCGATGATCGAAGCGTGGTAGCTGTCGAGCAGCGCGGTGATGTCGGCGACGCGCGCCTCGGGCGCGAAGCGCACCAGCGCGCGCGCAGGTGCAGCTCCAAGGTCGCGCGTGATCGGCGCGCCGACCGACAGCGAAGCGGTCTCGAAGGTCGCGGTCTGGGTCTTCATCAGCACGGCGCCGAGGATGCCGGCCTGGAGCAGCAGCGCGATGGCACCCAGGCTCGCCGACCAGGCCAGCGTACGCGGCGACAGGCTCGAGAAGAAGGTCGCGATGCGCGCCGAGAGCGGCGGCGAACCGACCGGCCGCGCCGGCTCGGCATCGATCGCGGCAAACAGCTTCTGCATCGCCCGCGCCGACGGAGCCCCCAAGCTCTCGTTCAGATGGATGGTCTCTTCGTACTCGCCGCGGATCGCGGCATATTGCTTTGCAAGCGCCGGATCACGCGCCAGCGCTTCCTCGACGCGGCGAGCGTCACGCGCGTTCAGCGTGCCGGCAGCGTGCCAGGGCAGCAGGAGTTCAATTTCACTGGGCTCTTGCTCCAGCATCTTCTTGCTCAATGCCATCATGGCCAGCCTCGCTCAACGCCGGCTGCCTTCAGCAGTTCGGCCAGTTTCTTGCGCGCGTAGAACAAGCGCGTCTTCACAGTGTTCTCCGGAATACCGACGATTTCGGCCACTTCTTCCACGGATTTCTCGTGGTAGTAGACGAGATCGACGATTTCCCGATGGTCCGGCGAGAGGCCCGTCAGACACTCGCGCAACGCTTCACTGGTATCCTTCTTCTGCACCGCGATTTCCGGATCGTCAGATGAATCCTCGATCGCGTTGGCAGCTTCGTCGTCCAACCCAACGTCCTTCCTGCGCCGGAGCGCAGACAGGGCCTTGAATCGGGTGATTGCCAGCAGCCAGGTGGAAACGGCGGAACGACCCTCGAACTTGCCGGCTTGACGCCAGACGTCGAGAAACACCTCGCTGATGAGGTCTTCCGCCGCCTGCTCGTCCCGCACGAGCCTCAGCCCGAACCTGTAGACCCTGACATGGTGCCGCCCGTACAGCACCTGCATGGCGAGCCGGTCACCTTGAGCGATCCTGGCGATCAGGACCTCGTCCGAAGCCGCCTGTGTCACGCTCAATGCCCGTCTCGCAAAGTTGGTCGGGTCGGCGTGGCGGACGGTTCGACGGGCGGGGCGAAATTCTTCAGCCTACCGCAGTCACACGGGGGTCTGTGTGATCTACCCCACATACGCGAATTTTCCTTTTGCCACCCGCGGCGGTTGGCCGGCTCGCCTGATAACGGTAACATAGTAATTATGCATTCCCTGCGCAATGCCGTCCGGCACGGACCGCCCGACATGATGGAACCATAGCAGCCCTGCACGACGTATGTCTCACCAAGCCCTGCTTTGGCTCGACCCCGTCGCCAACGATGCCTAATCGCCGGCAAATTTCGCCGCCGGCCGCTGTCACCTGTTGCGCGCTGCACCGTTTGGATTCGATTTCGAAGGATACCAAACCTAAAGGCTTGCCGCGTAGATTTTTGGGCTGACATTCACCCTTGGCGGGACAATGAGCACGGCCGCGACGACCTTACCGGAGAGGAATGCCGCTGAGGTCGCGGATCTCGTTTTCATGCCCGACGCGGCTGCGCCCGAGGTGCGAGCGCGCCGGGTCCGGCAACGCCGGCAGATGTATGTCGGCCAGGTCGCAAGCTACTCGCTCGGCGCCTTCGTGCTGCTGATCTATGCCCATGACGGCGTCGTCCCGATGAACGTTCCGTCGCTGTTCTGGGTCGGCGGCCTGATGATCATCGGCATCTTCGTCGTGATGTCGGAAGCCGGCGTCGGCGACAGGCACAGCGACCACTATCTCACCGTCTTCCAGATCTCGGCGCATATGGCGCTGCAGTTCATCTTCCTGGTGTCGGTGCCGACCCTCGGCATCGCCTTCATCAGCGTGCTGTTCCTGATCTTCGCCTTCGGTACGCTGCGCATGACCTCGGCGCAGGCGATGTTCACCTGGGCGATCGCGACGACCTGCCTCGCGGCCGTCTTCCTCGCCTCCGACCTGCCGATCGGCATGCCAGTCGCCACGAAGCTCCAGCGGACCGCCTCGATGCTGTGCTTCGTCCTGGTGATCGGCCAGTGCGCCTTCCTCGGCCTGTTCGGTGCCACGCTGCGAAAGGTCCTGTACCGGCGCAGCATCGAGCTGAAAGCCGCCTATCAGCGCATCGAGGAGCTCGCCGAGCTCGACGAGCTCACCGGCTCCTACAACCGCCGCTGCATCATGCGGCTGCTCGATGCAGAGGTCGAAAAGTCGCAGCAGGCGTCCGCACCTTGCGCCATCGCGCTGATCGACCTCGACTGGTTCAAGCGCATCAACGACGCCCACGGCCACCCCGTCGGCGACGAGGTGCTGCGCACCTTCGCTATCACGATTTTCGCAAATATCCGCCCGGCCGACTTTTTCGGCCGCTATGGCGGCGAGGAATTCCTGCTGCTGCTGCCGGGCACCGACGGCGGCGCGGCGGGGCGCATGCTCGAGCGGCTGCGCGGCATCGTCGCCGATCTCGACTGGAGCGCATTTTCCCCCGGCATGCGGGTGACGATTTCCGCGGGCGTCGTGACGCTGCGCGACAACGATACTGCCGACACGTTTCTCGCGCGCGCCGACAGCGCGCTTTATTCCGCCAAGGCGCAAGGGCGCAACCGTATTGCAACGAGCTGACTAATCCATTTTTCCCGGCTGCGCAGAAGTTGCAGCCGGATCGAACGCTCCAGGACAGGGCCATGAGATCGAAATCCGAAAAACCATCCGAGAACCTGCTTGAGGAATTGCAGACCGCGCTCTCGCACGGCACCGTCGCGCGCCGGGTCGAGGCCCTGCGCCGCGTCACCGATCTCTTCATCAACAATGCGGTGGATTATTCCGACGAGCACGTCAGGGTGTTCGACGACGTGTTCCAGTGCCTGATCGAGCAGATCGAGGCCTCGGCGAGAGCGCTGCTCGCCAACCGTCTCGCGCCGATCGCGGCCGCGCCGCCCAAGATCATCCGCACCCTCGCGCTCGACGAGGTGATCGAGGTCTCCGGCCCCGTGCTCACGAAATCGGAACGGCTGGACGAGGCGACCCTGATCGAGATCGCGCGCACCAGGGGCCAGGCGCATCTCAAGGCGATCTCGCTGCGGCGGGTGTTGTCGGAAGCGCTGACCGACGTGCTGGTGGCGCGCGGCAACGAGGACGTCGTGCAATCGACCGTCAGCAATCCGGGCGCGCGGCTCTCCGAGGGAAGTCTCACCGATCTCGTCACGCGCGCCGAACGCGACGATGACCTCGCCGCCTGCATCGGCCTGCGGCCCGACCTGCCGCGCCATCACTACCTGAAGCTGATCGCCAAGGCGTCCCTGAGCGTGCGCAGGAAGCTCGAGGCCGCGCATCCGGAGCTCGCGGACGAAGTGTCCAGCGTGGTCCAGGAAGCGACCCAGCGGGTTCGCGCCGCCGCGATGACCAGGCAGACCGAAATGGCGCGTGCGCTGGTGAGATCGCTGCACGAGGACGGTCGTCTCAACGAGTTCCAGGTGACCAGCTTCGCCGAGCAGGGCAAGTTCGACGAGACCAATGCAGGGCTCGCGGCGCTCGCGGGCGTGACGGTCGAGACCGCCGAGAACATGATGATCGAGAGCCGCAACGAGGGCGTGATGGTCCTCGCCAAGGTCGCGGGCATGCAATGGACGAGCGTCCGCGCGATCATCGCCATGCGCGAAAAGCTCTCGGGCGGGTCGAAGACCGACATGCTGACGCTGCGCGATGCCTACGAGGCCCTGCGCTCATCGACCGCGCAGCAGGTGCTGCGCTTCCACCGCATGCAGCAGGGCACGACGCCGGCGGCGTGAGGCCGCCGCCGCTAGTAGCGCAAAACTTTCGAACCCACGAGCGCCCCGATCGCGGTCACGAGCGCCGTCGCGATCGTGTACCAGGTCGCGACGAACAGCGGCGAGTCGTCGGTGCAGTGCGAGGCGTAGAGCGTTGCGGCAAGGCCGGCCGACAGCAGGCCGGCGAGCGCGCCGGCGAGTGCAGGATGCGACGGCGCGCCGTGGCGCAGGCCGAACAGCGCGCCCGCAAGCAGCGGCAGCGACATCGCGGGGATCGCGAGCATGCACACCCGGGAGTTCTTGCCCACCAGCCGCATCGTCATCGGCATCGCCGGGGCCATCATGGTCTCGCTGCCGATCGCAACCGCAAGCAGGCCGACGGGAAGCAGCAGCAGCCAGCCCCAGCCGCGCATCAAGGCTTCGGGCCGCGACAGATGCAGGCTGACGATGATCGCGGGGATCGCAAGCGACAGCGTGACCGCGAACTTCGTGTCGAAGAACGGATTGTGCATGGCGGTCATCACGTCGGGCCGCACGCCAAGGAAGCTGGCGAAGATCAGGATCGAGAACGGTGCCGCCACCAGCAGCGCCATCGTCAGCACGGCGCCGACGCGCGGCGCGCGATGGGCGTTGTCGGCCGCGAGCGAGCGAATGAGTTGATCGGTATCCATGACTAGCGGTCCCGCAGTTTGGCAGTCAGCGCCGCAAGTCCGCGATGCAACGCGACCCGCACCGCACCTTCGCTCATCGAAAACTTTGACGCCGTGTCCTTGATCGAAGCGCTATCGACGGCGATCGACTGCAGCACCTCGCGCTGGCGCTGCGGCAGCGTGTCGAGCTGCGTTGCGACCTCGGCCGCCGAGGCCGTCTCCTGCGGTGCCTCGCCCGGCAGCGTCTCGGCGAAATCGTCGATGTTGACGAAGACCCGCCGGCCCCGCCGCCGGAGCGCATCGATCAGCTTGTTGCGCCCGATCGCAAACAGCCACGGGGCGAAGGGGGCTTCGCTGTCCCAGGTGTGCCGCTTCAGATGCACCGCCAACAAAATCTCCTGCACGATATCCTCGGCCTGGTCGGGAGGCTGCCCGGCCCGCGCCAGACCCCGCCTCGCGGCAGCGCGCAGCACAGGCGTGACCGCCTTCAACAGGCGATGATACGCCGCATCATCGCCTGCCATGGCCGACCGCATCAGGCCGGTCCACTCGTCCTCACGTCCGCGCACGCGCCCTCACCATGCAATTCGGCAGCTCTTTCAGTTTGTTACGCCGGCACCAGCAAGATCACGACTTCGTGATCTGCGCGCGCCTCGCCACGCGATGCGGCCGTAAAAACCCGCGACGGCTCATAACACCGATCGGTGCCGTCCGCATCCGGCGGCCGGCTGCGAGGCGGCGGTTTGCCCCGCTTTTGCCCGGGATAGCCCGAAGATTCCCATTTTTTGCCCCGCTGTGGTCACGCCCCAGGGTCTCTGTTCGGCCCCGGGACAGGCGGAATTGGGGAGATCGTCAACATGATGAAAGCCAGCGGGCGCGCCGCACTGATTCTTCTTGCCGGCCTTTTCGTGCTGGTCGGAGCCGCTGCACAGGCGGCACCGAGTTCAGCCGCAGGCAGCAAATCGGACAGCGCGAGCAACCAGGCCGAGGCCGTCAAGCCGAGCAAGCAGCGGCGTCATGCGTCGCGCCAGCACGACAGCGGCAAGGCAGCGCAGAAATCCGACGACAAGGCCGACAAGAAGGACGGCGCGGCAAAGGCCGACGAGGCGAAGGCCGAAAACAACGTGCCGGTCTTGAGCCAGATGCCGCCGGCAGTCGCCAACGCCAACGCGCAGATCGCCGCAGCCGATACGCAGACCGCTGCCGCGGCCTCCGCGATGACCGGCCGCGCCAACGACAACGTCCAGGCTGCAGCCGATAATACCACCGCGCCGAATGACGAGGCTCAGGTGGTGGCGCCCGATCAGCTCAACGACATCGACCGCGCCCTGCAACAGGACCCGCCGGCACAGAAGGCGGTAATCGCCGCAACCGACGCGCGGCCGACGCCGGTGATGGCGAGCAGCCACAGCTCGGCCTGGGACCAGAGCTCGCTGATCGGCAAGATCTTCATCGGCGTCGGCACGCTGCTGACGCTGGCCTCTGCCGCACGCATGTTCTTCGCCTGATTCTCGGGTGATCTTGGGGTGAGGGACCTCGCCCGGAACGCGCGTCTCGCCGTGCGTTCCGGGCGACCTCGTTCCGACAGCTTTTCGGCCCTTGAAGCCCACCGCGCCAGCGGGCACATTGCCCGCCTAATCAAACGCGTGGGTGGAGCATGAGCACGTTCGAACACATCATCGTCGAGAGAAAAGGCGCGGTCGGCATCATCAAGCTGAACCGGCCGAAAATGCTCAATGCGCTCTCCTTCGGCGTCTTCCGCGAGATCGCCGCGGCCGTCGACGATCTCGAGGCCGATGACGCCATCGGCTGCATCGTCGTGACCGGCAGCGAGAAGGCCTTTGCCGCCGGCGCCGACATCAAGGAGATGCAGCCGAAAGCCTTCATCGACATGTTCTCCGAAGATTTCGCCGCGATCGGCGGCGACCGCGTCGCGCGCTGCCGCAAGCCGACCATCGCCGCGGTCGCGGGCTATGCGCTCGGCGGCGGCTGCGAGCTCGCCATGATGTGCGACTTCATCATCGCCGCCGACACCGCCAAATTCGGTCAACCCGAAATCACGCTCGGCACCATTCCCGGCATCGGCGGCACCCAGCGCCTGACCCGCGCGATCGGCAAGTCGAAGGCGATGGACCTCTGCCTCACCGGCCGCATGATGGATGCGGCGGAAGCGGAGCGCTCAGGCCTCGTCAGCCGCATCGTGCCCGCCGACAAGCTCATGGACGAGGTCATGGAAGCCGCCGAGAAGATCGCATCGATGTCGCGGCCCGCCGTCGCGATGGCCAAGGAAGCGGTCAACCGCGCCTTCGAGACCACGCTCGCCGAAGGCATGAGCGTCGAGCGCAACCTGTTTCACGCGACCTTCGCGCTGGAGGACCGCTCCGAGGGCATGGCGGCGTTCATCGAGAAGCGCAAGCCGGTGAACAAGAACCGATAATGCCCGCGAGCGGTCAGGCTGGTGTAAGGCTTCGCCGCTCTGGTGCAGAAACCCTGTGACGCACCTGCAACAAGCACGGAATAGATGGGGGTTTTCCCCGCGGCAGTTTGCCTGCGGGACCCCGGCTGGTTAAACAGTTAAGAGGCCACCGTCGGCGGGGGCGGACAGCCGGGGTTGAGCGGGATTACATGATTGGGCGTGCCGCCAGAGTTGGTCGCGTGATGACGCGGCATCGATCGGGCGTGGGTCCTGTGCTTGCGACATGGACCACGCTGGCGCTCTGTTGCGCCCTGCCCTCCGCCGCATGGGCGGAAGCCCTGCCGGAGGCGCTCGCCAAGGCCTACCAGACCAACCCGCAGCTCAATGCCGAGCGCGCGCGGCAACGCGCCACGGATGAAAACGTGCCGCAGGCGCTCGCCGGCTACCGGCCGCAGATCGTGGCAAGCCTCAGCGCAGGCCTGCAATCGGTGCGCAATCTGCTGCCCGACAACACGATTCAGACCGCCAATCTGAAACCGTGGGTCATCGGCGTCACCGTGACGCAGACCCTGTTCAACGGGTTCCGCACCGCCAACAGCGTCCGCGCCGCGGAACTTCAGGTGCAGTCCGGCCGCGAGGCGCTGCGCAATGTCGGCCAGGGCGTGCTGCTCGACGCGGTCACCGCCTACACCAACGTGCTCGCCAACCAGTCACTGGTCGAGGCGCAACGCTCCAACGTCGCGTTCCTGCGCGAGACGCTCGCCGTCACCCAGCGCCGCCTCAACGCCGGCGACGTCACGCCAACCGACAGCGCCCAGGCCGAGGCGCGGCTCAACCGGGGACTCGCCGATCTCAACGCCGCGGAAGTCGCGCTGGCGGTGAGCCAGGCGGTCTACGCGCAGGTGATCGGCAATGCGCCAACGCAGCTTCGGCCCGCCGAAGTCGTCGACCGCTATCTGCCGAAGAGCCGCGAGGATGCGCTGACGATGGCGATCCGCCAGCACCCGGCGGTGATGGCGGCGGGCTTCGACGTCGATGTCGCCTCGACCAACATCCGCATCGCCGAGGGCGCGCTGCTGCCAAGCGCCAGTCTTCAGGGCAGCGCCAGCAAGAGCCGCAGCAACGACCCGACGCTGAGCACCCTCGCCGAAGACCAGGCCTCGATCGTCGCCAACGTCACCGCGCCGATCTACGACGGCGGGCAGGCCGCCGCGCAGACCCGGCAGGCCAAGGAGATCACGGCGCAGAGCCGGCTCGTGCTCGACCAGGTCCGCAACCAGGCGCGCACGGCGGCGACCAGCGCCTGGGTCGCCAACGAGGGCGCCAAGATCACGGTCTCCGCTTCCGAGTCCGAGGTGAAGGCGGCGACCGTCGCGCTCCAGGGCGTGCAGCGCGAGGCCGCCGGCGGGCAGCGCACGACGGTGGACGTGCTGAACTCGCAGGCCGATCTGATCCAGGCCAAGGCCCGCCTGATCGGCGCCCTGCGCGACCGTGTGATCGCCTCCTACACGCTGCTCAGCGCCGTCGGCCATCTCGACGTCAAGACGCTCAGCCTCAACACGCCGGACTATCTGCCCGAGGTGCACTACCAGCAGGTCCGCGACGCTTGGCACGGCCTGCGCACGCCGTCGGGGCAGTAGTTTCAAATCGTCTGGCCTGATGCCGATGAAGAGCCGCCGCATCCATCTGATGGGAGCTTCGGGCTCCGGCGTGACGACGATCGGCCGCGCGCTCGCCGGCCGGCTTGCGCTGCCGCATCACGACAGCGACGATTATTTCTGGCTGCCGACCGTGCCGCCCTACCAGACGACGCGCCCTGCCGCGGAGCGCCTGCGCCTGATGCGCGAGATGTTTCTGCCGCGTCTCGATTGGGTGCTGAGCGGAACCGTCACCGGCTGGGGCGACGAGCTCGTCCCGCTCTTCGACCTTGTCGTCTTTGTGACGACGCCGCGCGAGCTTCGCTTGCAGCGCCTGCGTGGCCGCGAGGCTACACATTTCGGAGCTGATGCCGTCGCACAGGGTGGCTGGCGTCATGAGGAGGCGGAGTCGTTCGTCGAATGGGCCTCGCATTACGAAGCCGGTGATCGCGAGGGCCGCAGTCTCACAAAAGATGAAGCCTGGCTCGGGGGCCTGCCCTGCCCGGTCGTGCGCGTCGACGGCTCACGCCCGCTTGCGGATCTTGTCGAGCAGCTATGCAGTGAAGCGGAGCGGTTACCCGGCTGATGTGATACTATTCCTGCCCCGCCTCGAAATAGCGAAGCAGGGAGAGAACCGCGCTCAACCGACGCAGCGTCCTGCTTGCCTCCCTTGCCGCCGGAGTAACCATGACCAACAAAGCTCACGCCCGTGCGGCGCAGCCCGCGACGCCGGTCGATTTCGACGTTCCGGCCCAAGCCTGCGACTGCCACACGCACATCCATGGTGACGTCGAAAAGTTTCCGTTCTTCGCGGGGCGCGTCTATACGCCGGAACCGGCAAGCCCCGAGGAAATGGCGGCGCTGCACAAGGCGCTGCATGTCGAGCGCGTTGTGATCGTGACGCCGAGCGTCTACGGCACCGACAACTCCTCCACCTTGTTCGGCATGAAGGCGCGCGGCGCGACCGCACGCGGAGTGGCCGTGATCGACGACAAGACCACGGAAGCGCAGCTCGACGCGATGCAGGCGGACGGTTTTCGCGGCAGTCGCATCAATCTCGCCACCGGCGGCGTCAGCGATCCGAATGTCGGCCGCGCGCGCTTCACGGCCGCCGTCGAGCGCATGAAGGCACGCGGCTGGCACGTGCAGCTCTACACCACGCTGCCGATGATCTCGGCGATCAAGGAGCTCGTGCTGGCTTCGCCCGTGCCGGTCGTGTTCGACCATTTCGGCGGCCTCGAGGCATCGCTCGGACTGGAACAGCCGGGATTTTCCGACCTGGTCGCGCTCGTCAAATCCGGCAAGGCCTATGTGAAGATCTCAGGAGCCTATCGCTCGTCAAACCTGGCGCCCGACTATCAGGACATGGTGCCCTATGCCCGCGCGTTGATCGCGGCGAACCCGGACCGCATCGTCTGGGGCACCGACTGGCCGCATCCGGATTCCAGTCGCGTCGAGGGACGCAAGCCCACCGACATCGCGCCCTTCTATCAGATCGACGACGGCCGGCTGCTCAACCAGCTTCCGGTGTGGGCGCCGGATGCGGAGGTGCGCAAGAAGATCCTGGTCGACAATCCCGCGCGTCTCTACGGATTCTGAGGCGCGGCGGCCGCGCGCGATCCGCGCGCGCGACGGGAGAAGAAGGAAATCAGGACCGGCAAGGTCACCAGGATCACGACCGGCGCGAGCATCATGCCGGTGACGACGACGACGGCGAGCGGCTTCTGCACCTGCGAGCCGATGCCTTCCGATAGCGCCGCCGGCAGCAGGCCGACGCCGGCAACGACGCAGGTCATCAGCACCGGCCGGAGCTGCAACTCGCCGGTGCGTATCACCGCGCTCATGCGGTCCATGCCCTCTTCGATCAGCTGGTTGAACTGCGACAGAATGATGATGCCGTCCATGACCGCGATGCCGAACAGCGCGATGAATCCGATCGCGGCGGAGACGCTGAAAGCGGTGCCGGTGATCAACAGGCCGAGCACGCCGCCGAAGATCGCCATCGGGATCACGCTCATGGCGAGCAGCGTGTCGGTCATCGAGCCGAAATTGAACCAGAGCAGCACGCCGATCAACGCCAGCGAGATCGGCACCACGATCGACAGCCGGCGGATGGCGTCCTGGAGATTGCCGAACTCGCCGACCCAATCCATGTGCGCGCCGGGCGGCAGCTGCACCTGCTCGGCGATCTTCTGCTGCGCCTCGCGGATCGCGCTGCCGAGGTCGCGCTCGCGCACCGAGAACTTGATCGGCAGATAGCGTTCCTGCTGCTCGCGATAGATGTAGGCGGCGCCGGAGACGAGGCTGATGGTGGCGACCTCGCTCAGGGGAATCTGCGTGACGGTGCCGTTGGGACCGGGCGCGCCGATGCGCAAATTCTGGATCGCCTCGGCGCTCCTGCGATATTCCGGCGCGAGGCGGACGATGATCGGGAAGTGACGGTCGGAGCCCGGCTCGTAGAGATCGCCCGCGGTATCGCCGCCGATTGCGACCTTGATCGTGGCGTTGATGTCGCCGGGCGCGAGCCCATAGCGCGCGGCCTTGGCACGGTCGATGTCAATCTGAATGGTCGGCTGCCCGAGCGAGGTGAACACCGCGAGGTCGGTGACGCCCTGCACCGTCGCCAGCACCGACTTGATCTTGTTGGCGGTGTCGGTGAGCGCCTGGAGATCGCTGCCGAACAGCTTGATGGAGTTCTCGCCCTTCACGCCCGAGACGGCCTCGGAGACGTTGTCCTGGAGATATTGCGAGAAGTTGAATTCGACGCCGGGGAAGCGATCGTCGAGCTGCTTCAACAGCTGCGCGGTCAGCTCTTCCTTGTCATGCGTCCCCGGCCACTGGCTCGCGGGCTTGAGGGGGGCGAAGAACTCGGCGTTGAAGAAGCCGGCCGCGTCGGTGCCGTCATCGGGGCGGCCATGCTGCGACACCACGGATTCCACCTCGGGCCGGGCACGGATCAGCTTGCGCATCTCGTTGACGTAGGTGTTGCCTTCCTGGAGCGAGATGGTCGGCGGCAGCGTGGCACGGATCCAGAGATTGCCCTCTTCGAGCTTGGGCAGGAATTCCAGGCCGAGCAGCCGGCTGAGCGCCACCGTCATCAGCACGAGGCCGACGGCGCCGCCAAGCATGATGCCGCGGTTGGCGACGGCCCAATTCAGCACCGGCATGTAGATCCGGTGCAGGATCCGCATGACCCTCGTCTCGGTCTCCTCGACATGCGCGGGCAGAATGATCGCGGACAGCGCCGGGGTCACCGTGAACGTCGCGAGCAGCCCGCCGGCGAGCGCATAGGCATAGGTGCGCGCCATCGGCCCGAAGATGTTGCCCTCGACGCCCGAGAGTGTGAACAGCGGTATGAAGGCCGCGATGATGATCGCAGCGGCAAAGAAGATCGAGCGCGACACGTCGGCGGCGGCGCTGAGGATGGCGTGGCTCTTCATGCCGAACAGCGTCTCGGGCGACATATGCTCGGATTCCGACACGGGCGTCGTCTGCGTCAGGCGGCGGAAGATCGCTTCCACCATGATCACGGTGGCGTCGACGATGAGGCCGAAATCGATCGCGCCGACCGACAGGAGGTTGGCCGATTCCCCGCGCAGCACCAGGATGATCACGGCGAAGAACAGTGCGAACGGAATCGTGGCGCCGACGATCAGCGCGCTGCGGAGATCGCCGAGGAATATCCACTGCAACAGCACGATGAGCAGGATGCCGACCACCATGTTGTGCAGCACGGTGTGGGTGGTGAGCTCAATCAGGTCGCCGCGGTCGTAGATGCGCTCGATGCGCACGCCGGGCGGCAGGATGCTGGAGTTGTTGATGGTTTGAACGAGCTGGTGGACGCGCTTGATGGTCGGCGAGCTCTGCTCACCGCGTCGCATCAGGACGATGCCCTGCACGATGTCGTCGGAATCGTCGAGGCCGGCAATGCCGAGACGGGGTTTTTGACCGACAGTGACGGTGGCGACGTCCTTGACCAGCACCGGATTGCCGTTGGTCTGCGAGACCATGGTGTTGGCGAGGTCGTCGATGGAACGGATCAGGCCGACGCCGCGTACCACGGCCGATTGCTGGCCGATATTGACGGTGTTGCCGCCGACATTGACGTTGGAATTGCTGACCGCCTGGAGCAATTGCGGCAGCGTCAGGCCGTTGGCGACGAGCTTGTTGAAGTCGACCTGGAGCTCGTAGGTCTTGCTCTTGCCGCCCCAGCCGGTGACGTCGATGACGCCGGGCACGGCGCGGAAGCGGCGTTGCAGGATCCAGTCCTGGATGGTCTTGAGGTCGAGCACGCTGTAGTTCGGCGGACCGACGAGGCGATAGCGGAAGATTTCGCCGATCGGGCTGAGCGGCGAGATCTGCGGCTGCACATTGCCCGGCAGCGGCGCGAGCTGCGCCAGGCGGTTCAGGACCTGCTGCTGCGCCTCGTCATAGGTGTAGGCGAAGGAGAACTGCAGTTTGATGTCGGAGAGGCCGTAGAGCGAGATGGTGCGGATCGTCGTGAGGTTCTTCAGACCCGCGACCTGGGTCTCGATCGGAATCGTGATGTAGCGCTCGATCTCCTCCGCCGACAGGCCCGGGCTCTGCGTCACGATGTCGACCATCGGCGGCGTCGGATCGGGATAGGCCTCGATGTTGAGCTGGTTGAACGCGATCATGCCGCCGATCAGCACGGCGACGAACATCCCGACCATCAGGAAGCGCCGGTTGACGGCAAGGGCGACGAGACGATCCATTCAGGTCTTCAATTTTCTTGGGTCGTCGATCAGCTACCGGACGCCGCGCGGTCGATGAACAGGCTGCCCTTGGTGACGATCTGCTCGCCTGGCTTCAGATTGCTGGTAACCTCGACGAGATTGCCATTGATGAGGCCGGTCTTGATCTGGCGCAGCTCGACCGACTTGTCCTCGCGCGCGACCCAGATGCGGACCTTGTCGGCCTCGTAGATCAGCGCCTGCTTCGGCACCGCCGGCGCGGCACGGTCGCCGGCCGAATAGATCGTGACGTTGGCGAACATTTCCGGCTTGAGCAGGCCGTCCTTGTTGTCGATGGTCGCGCGAACCAGCAGGCGGCGCGTGTTGGGATCGATGGCGGCGGCGACGTAGTTGATCTTGGCGGTCAGGGGGTGGCCCGGCAGCGCCATCACGTTGACGCTGATGTCCTGGCCGATGCACACCGCGGCCGCATCGCTCTCGCGCACGAAGGCGGTGAGCCAGACCGTGGAGAGGTCGCCGATCACGAAGACCGGATCGCTGGCGCCGGAATTGACGTATTGGCCCGGACCGATCTTGCGCTGCACGACGGTGCCGGAGATCGGCGAGTAGATCGTGATCTCCCGATCGATGACGCCCTTCTCCTGGAATGTCTTGATGGTCTCGTCGGTGAAGCCGAGGATGCGCAGCTTGTTGCGCGCGGCTTCCAGCGCCGTCCCCGAGGAACGCACGTCGTTCTGCGCCTGGACCTGGGTCGTTTCAGCCTGCTGATAGTCCTTCAGCGGAATGGCGCGGCCTTCATAGAGGTCCTTGGCGCGCCTGAACTGGATGTCGGCAAGATCGATCGCAGACTTCGCCTTGTTCTGCGCGGTCATCGCCGCGATGAAATCGTTCTGGGCCTGCACGGTGTCGGCGGCCTCGATCGTGAACAGCGGTTGACCTTGCTTCAGCATCTCGCCCGGCTTGGCGAGCAGCTTGGTCACCCGGCCCGCATAGGGCGAGAACACCGGCGTCGAGCGATCCTCATCGACCGCGACCTTGCCCTCGGTGACATATTCGGCCCGGAAGGTCTTGGCCTTGACCGGCTCGATCGTCAGCGTCGCCCATTCGGACGGCGTCGGCGTGAAATTCTGCGCATTCCTGCGCGACTGGCTGGAGATCTCGGAGTGGCTCTTCTCCTTGGCCCCCACGCGCATGAAGCCATAGGCACTGGCGCCGGCGAGTGCCAGTAAAACTACGGATGTGATCACCCGTTGTTTTGTAAACACCTGCAATCGCTTGGTATTTTCAACTACCATGGGGCCCGGTCGTGTCTGCGACGATCTCGGCAGACGCCTGCCTTATCGGTCGCGCTAATAGTGCTGAATTGGGATTTCAAACAACCTAAAAAACGCCAGCCACCTTTCCGTTTGCGTTAAAATATTGCAACGCGTCAGCTTCACGTCAGTTTCGCGCCGGCCACTGTGGCGGATGACTGCCGAGCGGCATCGCCGGACGGCTCCATCGCCCCGGCGTTGTCGACAGCAGCGCGGAATGGCGCACCGCCTTCAACGTGCCGAAGCCAGATGGCATGGGCTCGATGAATGCAGCATGTACGGCCTCCCCCGTAAGATCCGGGGTGTCCAGGCCGCCATCGAGCCGGCCGAGATTCCACAGCCAGCGTCCGGTCTGCGCCAGCGACACGCGCACGTGCCAACTCCCGCCCTCGCGGGCCTGGCGCGCCTTGGCCATCATCGCGCCGAACGCCATCAGATAGCCGGTGGCATGATCGAGCATCTGCGCCGGCAATTCCTTCGGACCGTCGATGCCAGCGGCCTGCCCCTCGGCGTGGTTGAAGCCGGTCGTGGTCTGCACCAATGAATCGAAACCGCGCCGCTCCGCCCAGGGGCCGGCATGGCCATAGGCCGACAGCGTGACATAGACGATGCCCGGATTGATGTTCGCTGCATCCTCAGGCGCGAACCCGAGGGCTGCGAGCGATCGCGGACGATAGCCTTGCGAGAAGATGTCGGCGCCCTTCAACAGCTCGCGCAGCTGCGCCCTGCCCACCTCACTCTTCAGCTCGACCAGCGTGGTGAGCTTGCCGCGGCCGGTGTCGATGGTGAGCCAGGGAATGGCCGGCAGCTCCGGCCCCGAGACGAGCAGCACATCCGCGCCGTGCGCGGCGAGCGTGCGGCCGGCAACGGGGCCTGCGATGACGCGCGAGAGATCGAGCACGCGCAGGCCGGAAAGCGGTCGATCGCCGTTCGACAATCCCTCCGGCCACGGCTTGGGCGGGGCCTCGCCGATCTTCTCGATCGAGACCAGCGGCAGTTCGGCGAGCGCGCGCGCCTGCGGCAGCGCGGACCATTCGTCGTAGGAGCGCATCAGGGCGACGACGCCGCCCGCGGCATAGGCCGCAGTTTCAAAATCCTCGCCCTTCCATTGCATCAACGCGGCCTGAACCTTGTCGCGCTCGGGCTCGCAGCCGAGCACCTTGCAGACGGCGTCGCGATGATGCGGGAAATTGGTGTGGCAGCGGACGAAGCGGTTGTCGCCGGTTTTGTAGACGCCGGCGATGGCGTCCCAGGCCGGCGGCGGCGGCTTGTCGTCGAGTCGCAAATAACGCTCCGAACGGCATTCGGCGACGGCGTGGCGCATGTCGACGGAGACGTCCTGCGGCCCACCGCCGCGCAGTCTCCAGATTTCGGCGGCGGCAAGACCGGCGGCGGCGATCGTCGTCTGCCCGGCGACGGCGACGCGAAACGAGGACGGAATTTGCGGCTCCTCGCCGGTCAGCCGCACGCGCTCGAGCGCGACCTTGTCGCCGCCGATGGAGGTCCAGAGATCATTGAGAATATCGGCGGGGCTTTGCATGACCGCTTCTCTCCCTTTCGGATTTGAGCATGATCCTTTCGGAAATCCGCTGCGCATTTTCCGGATCATGCTGTAGTTTTCGCGACCATGTCATGATCGCAGAAAGGAATGCAATGGCCGCCGTAGATCCCCTCACCGCAGGCGCCGTGTTCATCGCAACGGCGGCCACCGACGCAGTCTATGTCATGTTCACCTCGGCCGTGATCGCGCGCAAGCGCATGTCGGCAGCGAACTGGAGCGCGGTCTGGTACATGCTCTCCTCCTACGCCGTGATCAGCTACACCGAAAACCCGTTCTATGTCGCTTTCGCGGCGATCGGCTCGTGGGCCGGCGCCTACGCCTCGCTGACCTTCCTGCACCGCCCGCCCGGCGGCCCGCCGGTAGGGGCGTCGCCGGAGTAGAGGGCGGCACTCTTTCGGCTCATACGGTGTCATCATCCGCGAAGGCGGATGATCCAGTATTCCAGAGGCGTTTGTGATTGAACCGAGAGGCCGCGGCGTACTGGATACCCCGCCTTCGCGGGGTATGACATCGAGAACGAATTCGACATCCTCGCTCAAACAACTAAGCTCCGCACGATCAACAAAGGAAAACCAAACAATGGATCTCGGTCTCAAAGGCAAGAACGCCATCGTCCTCGGCGGCACGCGCGGCATCGGGCGGGCGATTGCGGCGACGCTGGCCGGTGAAGGCAGCAATGTCGCGGTGTGCGCACGTAACGCGGATCAGGTTGCGGCCACCGTCACTGAACTCAAGGCAAGCGGGATTCGCGCCAGCGGCGGACCGGTCGACGTCACCGACGGTGCGGCGCTGAAATCCTGGATCGAGACTGCTGCAAAGGAGCTCGGCGGCGTCGACCTGCTGTTCGCCAATGCCGGCGCGATGGCGCAGGGCCACGATGCGGCGTCCTGGGAGCAGAACTTCCGGCTCGACGTGCTCGGCGCCGTGCATGCGTTCGACGCCGCGCGGCCGTTCCTCGAGGCCAGCGGCGAAAAGAGTGGCGATGCCGCCTTCGTCATCATCTCCTCGATCTCGGCAGCGCAGGCCGATCTCGCCAGTTCCTACGGCCCGATCAAGGCGGCGCTGATCCACATGGCCAAGGGACTGGCGCGGCAATACGCAAAGAAGAAGATCCGCGTCAACGTGGTGTCGCCCGGCACGGTCTATTTCAAGGGCGGCGTCTGGAACATGATCGAGCAGAACATGCCGGAGCGCTACAATGATGCGATGAAGCGCAATCCGACGGGCCGCATGGCAACGCCGCAGGAGATCGCAAGCGCGGCGGTGTTTCTGGCAAGCCCGGTATCGGGGTTCACCACGGGCTCCAATCTCGTCGTGGACGGCGCGATCTCGAACCGGGTGAATTTTTAGAGGGGATGCGCACGTCTCCGCCAGTTCCGTCATCCTGAGGTGCGAGTGGCGCGATGCAACAGCATCGCGCCGGGAGCCTCGAAGGATGCACGGCCCCGATGCAGCCGGGCCGTCGCCCTTCGAGGGCCGCTGAAGCGGCCACCTCAGGGTGACGGTGAAAGATTTGCGTGCGTTGAACAAGCCTCAATGAAAGTCCCGCGACGGCGGCAGGATGCGGACGTTGCGGGGGTGGCGGATTTTTTGCGCCGGCATGTCCGCCTGGGCGCGGGGATCGTCGTTGAGCGGCTCGATCAGGTCGGCGCCTGCCGGCACCGGATGCTTGCGGCTCAGCGCGTCGTTGGCGAGGCCGACCAGATCGTGCGAGCGGTCGACCATGCGCTGGGCGATGAGATGCGTCACCTTTTCGGGGCTGCTCTGGATATAGCCCTCGACCAGGATGAGGCGCGCGCCCATCACCTCCTTGCGGTACTGCTCCATGACCTTGGGCCACACCACGACATTGGCGATGCCGGTCTCGTCCTCCAGCGTCATGAACACGACGCCGCTGGCGCTGCCCGGCCGCTGCCGGACCAGCACCACGCCGGCGCAGCGGACGCGGCGCCGCTCGTTCTCATGGCTGATGTCCCTGCAGGCCACGACACGCTCGCGCGAAAACATCTCGCGCAAAAACTCCATCGGATGGCCCTTCAGCGATAGCCGGATGGTCTGGTAGTCCGCGACCACCTGCTCGGCCCGCGGCATCTCAGGCAATGGTTTTGCATGCTCGTCCGGCTGCTCGCGCGCGGTCGCGGCCTCGAACAGCGGCAGCGGCACGTCGTCGGGCAGCCGCCGCACCTGCCACAGCGCCTCGCGGCGGTCGAGGCCGAGCGAGCGGAAGGCGTCGGCATCCGCGAGCAGGATCAGCGCACGCTTGGGCAGCCCGGTGTCGCGGGCGAAGTCCTCGAGCGAGGTGAACGGACCGCTGTTGCGGGCGGCGATGATCAGGTCGGCCCAGTCTTTCTGAGTGACGTATACCTTGCCTTGCCGTTTCGCCTGCGCCTCTTTGAGCAATTCCTCATCGGGATCGAGCCAGTGAAAGCCGTCGATCTGACGGAAGCCCAGGCGCACGGCGCAGTATTTGCCGTCGGTATTCTCCAACGTGTTTTGCGCAAAGCTGTAGGATACGTCGATGTCGCGCACCTCGACGCCGTTCTTGCGGGCGTCGCCGACGATCTGCGCCGGCGCGTAAAAGCCCATCGGCTGCGAGTTCAGCAGGCCGCAACAGAACGCATCGGGGTGATGATATTTCAGCCATGACGAGATGTAGACGAGCTGCGCGAAGCTCGCGGCATGACTCTCCGGAAAACCGTAGGAGCCAAAGCCCTTGATCTGGTCAAAGCAGCTTCTGGCGAAGTTGGCATCGTAGCCGCGCGCGACCATGTTGCCGATCAGCTTCTCCTCGTATTGGCCGATGGTGCCGACATTGCGGAAAGTCGCCATCGAGCGGCGCAGGCCGTTAGCCTCCTCGGAGGTGAATTTCGCCGCCTCGATCGCGATGCGCATCGCCTGTTCCTGGAACAAAGGCACGCCCAGCGTTTTGTGCAGCACATTGTAAAGCTCGTCCTTGTCGCCATGGTCCGGCGACGGAGACGGATAGCTCACTTTTTCCAGACGGTTTCGCCGTCGCAGATATGGGTGCACCATGTCGCCCTGGATCGGCCCGGGGCGCACGATCGCGACTTCGATGACGAGATCGTAGAAGGTCCGCGGCTTCAGGCGCGGCAGCATGTTCATCTGTGCGCGGCTCTCGACCTGGAACACGCCGAGGGATTCCCCGGCACACAGCATGTCGTAAACCTTGGGATCGTCCTGAGGGACACTCGCCAGCACCCAGCGCTTGCCTTTGTGGTGGTCGATCAAATCAAAACATTTCCGGATGCAGGTCAGCATGCCCAGTGCGAGCACGTCGACCTTCATCATGTTGAGCGCATCGACGTCGTCCTTGTCCCATTCGATGAAGGTGCGGTCGTCCATCGCGGCGTTGCCGATCGGCACATAGGTGTCGAGCCGGTCCTGCGTCAGCACATAGCCGCCGACATGCTGGGAGAGATGGCGCGGGAATTCGATCAGCTCGGTCGCAAGCTCGACCGCGAGGTTGATCATGGGATTGCTGGGATCGAGCCCGGCCTGCCTGACCTGCATGTCGTTGAGGCCCTTGCCCCAGCTTCCCCACACGGTGTCGGCGAGCGCGGCGGTGACGTCCTCGGTCAGGCCCAGCGCCTTGCCGACGTCGCGGATGGCGCTGCGCGGGCGGTAATGGATGATCGTGGCGATGATCGCAGCACGGTGGCGGCCGTAGCGGCGATAGACATATTGCATCACCTCCTCGCGCCGCGAATGCTCGAAATCGACGTCGATGTCAGGCGGCTCCAGCCGCTCCTTGGAGATGAAGCGCTCGAACAGCAGATCGACCTTGGTCGGGTCGACCGAGGTGATGCCGAGCACGTAGCAGACGGCCGAGTTCGCCGCCGATCCCCGCCCCTGGCACAGGATGTTCTGGCTGCGTGCGTAGTGCACGATGTCGTGCACGGTGAGGAAGTAATGCGCATATTTCAGCTCGGCGATCAGCGCGAGCTCCTTCTTCAGGGTCGCGCGCAGCTTGTCATCGATCTTGCCGCCGAAATATTTGTCGACGCCCGCCCAGGTCAGATCTTCCAGATGTCCTTGTGCGGTCTTGCCTCGCGGCACCGGCTCGTCCGGATACTGGTATTTGAGCTGGTCGAGCGTGAAATCGATCTTGCCCGCAAAGCGCATGGTCTCCGCGATCGCCTTGGGAAAGTCGCGGAACAGCCGCGACATTTCGCGTGGCGTCTTCAGGAAGCGCTCGGCATTGGCTTCGAGCTTCCGTCCGACCGCCTCGATCGTGGTTTTTTCCCGGATGCAGGTCAGCACGTCCTGAAGCGGACGGCGGCCGGGATCGTGATAGAGCACCTCGTTGGTCGCGAGCAGCGGCACGTTTGCTTTGGCAGCGAGATCATCGAGCCGCGCCAGGCGGCGGCGGTCGTCGCCGCGATAGACCAGGCTTGCCGCCAGCCACACGCCCTCGGCGCGGCTGTCCTTAAGCTTTGCAAGAACATCCAGCGCCTGCGCGGGCTCAAACCGATGCGGCAGCGTCAGGGTCAGGAGCTGGCCTTCCGCAAACTCAAGAAGATCACCGAAGGTGAGACGGCACTCGCCCTTCTCGATCCGCGTGATGTCGTCGCCGCGCTTGCCCCTGGTGAGGAGCTGGCACAGCCGGCCATAGGCGGCGCGGTCGCGCGGATAGACCAAAATGTCGGGCGTGCCGTCGATGAAGACGATGCGCGCGCCGATCAGCAATTTCGGCTTGTGCAGCACCTTGTCACTGTCGAGCTCCTTGTAGGCGCGCACCACGCCGGCGAGCGTGTTGTGGTCGGCAATGCCGATCACGGGAATGCCGAGGATGCTCGCCTGATGCACATAGGCGCGCGGATCCGAGCCGCCGCGCAGGAAGGAGAAGTTGGTGGTGATGCCGATCTCGGCATAAGCGGGCGTGGTCATGCGAAGAGACCGTGCACATACCAGTTGGGGGGAATGGGTTTGCCTTCGTCGTCGAACACCTCTCCTTCGTAAAGACCGTCGCGAAAGATCCAGAAGCGCAGGCCTTCGGCATCCTCGATGCGGAAATAATCCCGCGTCAATTGCTTGCCGTCCTGCCGCCACCATTCCATCGCGATGCGCTCGGGCCCTTCCACCCGCACCACCGCATGCAGCGCGCGGCGCCAGGTGAATTGATGCGGCGGGCCGTCGGGCACGGTCGCGAACGGCACCTTGATCGGCTCCGGTCTGTCGAACAACCGCAGGGGGCGCAGCGGCGGCTCGCTCTCGGTGCGCGCCGGCCATTCGGCCTGCATGGCCACGGTGAGATGGTGCTGGGCCGGCACGGCCAGCACCGCACATTCCGGGATATGGGTATCCTCAGGCAAATGCACGACGACGCGCTTTCCGCCGATGCGCGCGGCGATGCGGTCGATCAGCGCGGCGAGCTCGTCATTGTCGTGAACGTGGGCATCGAGATCCCGCTGCTCCTGCACAACGATCTCGGTGCGGCTCGCCGACAGCCGCACCATGTCGAAGCCGAAGCCGGGATCCAGCGGATCGGCGAGTGCATCGAGGCGTTCGCGAAACAGCCGGTCGATGACTTTGCTTTGCGTCACCGGCCGCCCGGTCTCGACCATGATCGCGCGCACCGCGCCGTCGGTACGAAAGAAGGCGGCTTCCAGGCGCCGCGCGCCCTTGCCCTGCTTCTCCATCGACGCGATCAGCGTGTCGGCGAGCCGCGACAGCGTCATCGCGATCATGGTGTCGGTGGCGATCGGTTCGGCAAAGCGCTTCTCCACGATGTAATCCGGCAGCGGTTTGCGCGGATTGATCGGGGCATCGCCATGTCCCTGCGCATGCGCGAGCAGCGTGGAGAACCGCGCGCCGAACCGCGCCGTGATCTCATGCGGCTCGCGCGAGGCGACATCGCCGATGGTTTTCAGGCCGGCGCGGCGCAGACCAGTGGTGATGGCCTCGCCCGCACCGAGCGCGGACACCGGCAGCCGGCTGATCGCCGCCGCCTCCCCGCCATCGGCGACGATGGTGCCTGAGGCCTGCCGCGTCAGCGTGCGCGCGCAGACCGAGGTGCCGGCGATCGCCGCGCTGACGGCAAAACCCTGACGGGCGAGCGCGCGGACGAAGGTCTGCAACAACGCAGCCTCGCCGCCGAACAGATGCGCGCAGCCGGTGATGTCAAGAAACAGCCCGTGCGGCGGGTCGAGCGCCACCAGCGGCGTGAAGCGGTCGCACCAGTCGGCGACGTCGCTGAGCGTCTTCGCATCGGCCACGACATCGGCGTCGAACACTTTCAAGTCCGGACACATCGCCCTCGCATTCGCGAGCGGCTGGCCGATATACAAGCCGAGGCGCTCGGCGGCCTCGTCCAGCGCATGGATCACCAGCGCATTGTTGTCCTTGATAACAACGATGCTCGGATCATTGGCCTTACCCAGCGCGCCGAAGAACCGCTGAATCCGATCGATGGGCAGGCGCGGCAGCCACAGGCTGAGGATACGTCGACGGTTCAGAGAACTGGCACTCATCACATTTCCATTCCATGATCCACCGGCCGCACGGGCCATGACGATTGCGCAAGAGCTCCGCATCGAAGCGCGGCGCGCCCCAGGCACTCCATGCTGCACCTGGCGGCGAATGCGCGGCGCGCAACATCCATCGCGTCTCGGCGGTCGAGGGCAGCGGCTGCGCGGCCATCCGCAGCATCAGGCCGGTGACACCAGACGATTGCGCGGCCAGCGTCAGCTTGCGGCTCGCCACCAGATCGAACTGCCTGACATCGCCCCAGAGCTCGAGCACGACGGCGCCCAGCGCATCGCAGGCGAGCGCATCGGCCGAGGTGCGCAGCGCGCTCTCGACATCGGCGGCGCGCACCATCACCACGCGGCGCGGATCGAGACCGATTTCGGCAAGCCCGCTCATCGACAGCGCGCCGGTCTCGAGTTCCGAAAAATCCTGCCGCACCCACAGCAGCGGCCGGCGCCGCGAGACACGCCCCGCAAGCCCCATGACAAAACCCGTCGCGGCGGTTCCCTGCCGGCCCTCGCAGAACACCTCATGGATCACCGCGCGCGCGAGCCCGCCCTTCAGCGCGCTGTCGACCTCGCCGTGGCCGAGCGCGACGCGATCGTGCTGATGCACGACCTCCGCCGTCTCGATGCGCTCGATCTGGCCGCGCAAGGTCGCAAGCGCGTTCATCCGTGCGCCGCTCATATACGCCGCTCCTTCAGAGGTGATTGCCGAAGTTCTCAAAAATAAGAACCTGCGGCTGGCTCATTTGTTCATGATATGTTCTAATATAAAGCTAACAGCGGCCGGGGAGTCAATCGAATTGGTGCTCATCCGGATTCGTAAGCTGAATCAAAGGGATTCCACGATGGACGTACAACGCAAGCTGGAGATTCTAGCCGATGCCGCCAAATACGACGCGTCGTGCGCCTCCAGCGGCACCGAGAAGCGGGATTCCAGCGATGGCAAGGGCATGGGCTCGACCGCGCCGGGCATGGGCATCTGCCATTCCTACGCGCCGGACGGACGCTGTATCTCGCTGCTCAAAGTGCTCCTGACCAATGCCTGCAATTACGACTGCCTTTATTGCGTCAACCGCGCCTCTTCCAACGTGCCGCGTGCCCGCTTCACCATCGACGAAGTGGTCAAGCTCACGCTCGACTTCTACCGGCGCAATTACATCGAGGGACTGTTCCTCTCCTCCGGCATCATCCGCAGCCCCGACTACACCATGGAGCAGGTGGTCAGCGTCGCGCGCAAACTGCGCGAGGAGCACCACTTCCGCGGCTACATCCATCTCAAGACCATTCCCGAGGCCGACGACGCGCTGATCGCCGAAGCCGGCAAATATGCAGATCGCCTCTCCATCAACATCGAGATGCCTGAGGAGACGAGCCTGCAGCAATACGCACCGGAGAAGGATGTGCGTGCGATCCGCCGCACCATGGGCCGGCTGCGGCTGAAGCTCGACGAGGCCGAGGAAAACCGCAGCACAAAGACGAAGGCGAGGCCGCAGCGCTTCGCGCCCGCCGGTCAGAGCACGCAGATGATCGTCGGCGCCGACGCGGCCTCCGATCACACCATTCTCCACACCAGCTCCAATCTCTATGGCTCCTACAGGCTGCGGCGCGTCTACTACTCCGCCTTCAGCCCGATCCCCGATGCCAGCCGCGCTTTGCCTCTGGTACAGCCGCCGCTGCTGCGCGAGCACCGGCTCTACCAGGCCGACTGGCTGATGCGGTTCTACGGTTTCGACGTTGCGGAGATCGTTGACGACAGCGCGATGCTGCCACTCGACATCGATCCGAAGCTCGCCTGGGCGCTGCGCCATCGCGACCGCTTCCCGCTCGACGTCAACCGCGCCAGCCGCGAGGAGCTGCTGCGCGTGCCCGGCTTCGGCACCAAGGCGGTCGAACGCATCATCGCGACACGGCGCACCACCACGATCCGCCTCTCCGATCTCGCGCGGCTGCACGTGCCCCGCAACAAGGCGCTGCCATTCATCGTCCTCAGCGATCACCGCCCCGCCCCGCATCGCCTCGACGAGGCGCGGCTGATCGAGCGGTTCAAGCCGAAGGCAACACAACTGGGGTTTGGCTTCTGATGCAGTACATCACCCTCGACACCGAAACCGATTTCGACGGCTGGCGCAAAGCCGCGCGGTCGCTCGTGCTGCATCACGTGGAGCCGCGCGATATCACCTGGGCCGTGCAGGGCGGCGAAGCCGAGTTGTTCGCACCGCCCGCGCCGTCTCCGATACTTGAGGTGAACGACGGCACCTTCAATGTGTCGGCAAAATTCATCGATCTCGCCAAGGCCGCGATCCTGCATCGCGATCCCGAGCGCTTCGCGATCCTCTATCGCCTGCTCTGGCGCTTGAAAGACAATCACGATCTCATCGAGGTCGCGACCGATCCCGATGTCGCGCAAGTCACCGCCATGGCAAGAGCAGTCCATCGCGACGAGCACAAGATGCATGCCTTCGTGCGCTTCCGCGAGATCGGCCGCGAACGCGCGGCGCATTACGTCGCCTGGTTCGAGCCGGAGCATCACATCGTCGAGCTTGCCGCGCCGTTCTTCGCAAAGCGCTTCGCCGACATGCCCTGGTCGATCCTGACACCCGATCTGTGTGCGCATTGGGACGGCCACGCGCTCTCGTTCACGTCGGGCGTGAGCAAGAGCGAAGCACCCGGCGAAGACCGGCTGGAGGAAACCTGGCGGCGCTACTACGCCAGCATCTTCAACCCGGCTCGGCTGAAGGTGAAGGCGATGCAGACGGAGATGCCGAAGAAATACTGGAGGAACCTGCCCGAGGCGTCGATCATTAAGCCCTTGATCGAGGACGCCGAGCGCATGACCGGCGCCATGATCGCCAATGCCGCAACCGATCCGCACAAGCCCCAGAAGCGGCCGGAGGCTCCGATGCCACGCAAGCTGGCTGCCGACGATCTCGAAGCGCTCCGCGAGGAGGCCGCCCATTGCCGCGCCTGCCCGCTCTACAAGGACGCGACGCAGACCGTGTTCGGCGAGGGCCCGAAAGACGCCACCATCATGCTGGTCGGCGAGCAGCCCGGCGACAAGGAAGACCTCGCCGGCCACCCCTTCGTCGGCCCGGCCGGCCAGATGCTAGACCGTGCGCTTCAGGAAGCCGGCGTCGACCGCAACAAGGTCTATGTCACCAACGCGGTGAAGCACTTCAAATTCGTGCCGCGCGGAAAGATCCGTCTGCACCAGAAGCCGGCGACGCCGGAGATCCGGGCGTGCCGGCAATGGTACGAGCGGGAAGTTTCGGCAATCCAGCCCGAGCTCATCGTGGCGATGGGCGCCACCGCCGCGCAGAGCGTGTTCGGCAAGATCACCCCGATCGGCAAGACCCGTGGCCGGCTCATAGATCTGCCCGAGGGGCGCAAGGCACTGGTGACGGTGCATCCGTCCTATCTGCTGCGGCTGCCTGATCCGGAAACGAAGGTGCTGGAATATCAGCGCTTTGTCGAAGACCTGAAGATTGCCGCCGGCTTGCAGAAGAAAGCCCGGCGCGCCGCCTAAATACTGGCAAATACTGGAGGGAAAGCGACTTTACGACGCAGCTGTCATCCAGCCTTCAAATCCATCGCGGACAATAGCCCTTTCAATTCAGTTAAGGGGCGTCCAAAAATGACAGATGTTGCATTCGACCGTGCGGTAGGCGATCCGACGCCTGTCCAGCCGGCCTCCAGGCCCAATCTCGACAAGGGTTTTAACCCGCTCACGATGATCCTGTTCTTCGGCATCCTTGCCGCAGGCCTGCTGTTCGTTGCCTACAGCATCTATGTCGACGTCAACGCGACCGGCACGAAAGTGACGACCTTCGTGCCCTACATCCTCCTGTTCGTCGCGCTGCTGATCGCGCTCGGCTTCGAATTCGTCAACGGCTTCCACGACACCGCCAACGCGGTGGCGACCGTGATCTACACTCATTCGCTGCCGGCCGAATTCGCGGTGATGTGGTCGGGCTTCTTCAACTTCCTCGGCGTGCTGCTGTCCTCCGGTGCGGTCGCCTTCGGCATCGTCTCGCTGCTGCCGGTCGAGCTGATCCTCCAGGTCGGCTCCAGCGCCGGCTTCGCCATGGTGTTCGCACTCTTGATCGCCGCGATCATCTGGAACCTCGGTACCTGGTATTTCGGCCTGCCCGCCTCCTCCTCGCACACGCTGATCGGCTCGATCATCGGCGTCGGCATTGCCAACGCCGTGATGCGCGGCCGCGACGGCACCTCGGGCGTCGACTGGAGCAAGGCCACCGAGATCGGCTACGCGCTCCTGCTGTCGCCGCTGTTCGGCTTCATCTGCGCCGCCGTGCTGCTGCTGCTGCTCAAGTTCATCGTGCGCAATCCGGCGCTCTATGCCGCGCCTGAAGGCAACAAGGCGCCGCCGCTCTGGATCCGCGGCCTGCTGATCGCGACCTGCACCGGCGTCAGCTTCGCCCACGGCTCGAACGACGGCCAGAAGGGCATGGGCCTGATCATGCTCATCCTGATCGGCACCGTGCCGACGGCCTACGCGCTCAACCGCACGCTGCCGGAGAGCCAGGTCGCCCAGTTCCAGAAGGTCTCGGAGGCCGCCTCCAAGGTGATCGCGGCCAAGGGCGCTGGTCACTCGATCATCGGCGATCCCCGTCCTGCGGTGACGCAGTACATCACCTCGCACCACATCAGCGAAGGCACTTACCCCTCGCTGTCGGTGCTGGTGAAGGATGTCGGCGACCAGGTCGCGAAGTACGGCTCGCTCAACAAGGTACCGGCGGAAGTGGTCGGCAACACCCGTAACGACATGTACCTGACCTCGGAAGCGATCCGCTTCCTGATGAAGGACAAGGAAAACGACCTCAACAAGGAAGAGGTCGCGACCTTGAACGCCTACAAGGGCGGGCTCGATAGCGCCACCAAGTTCATCCCGCTCTGGGTGAAGGTCGCGGTGGCAATCGCACTCGGCCTCGGCACGATGGTCGGATGGAAGCGCATCGTCGTCACGGTCGGTGAGAAGATCGGCAAGACCCATCTCACCTACGCGCAGGGCGCCTCGGCCGAGCTCGTCGCCGCCGCCACGATCGGCGCCGCCGACGTGTTCGGCCTCCCGGTCTCGACCACCCACGTGCTGTCGTCGGGTGTCGCCGGCACCATGGCCGCGAACGGCTCGGGCCTGCAGATGGCGACCATCCGCAACCTGCTGATGGCCTGGGTGCTGACGCTGCCCTGCGCGATCGCGCTGTCGGCCACGCTGTATGTGATCTTCTCGCGGATCTTCTAAAGCCGATCACCACTCAAAGACAAAGGGCCCGTGCGATGCACGGGCCCTTTTCGTTTGAGCTTCGGGGTTCGTCGTTACGACGCCGCGAGCGATTCCTCGACAAGCTTGACCCAATAGGACGTGCCGAACACGATCGCCTCGTCGTTGAAATTGTAGGCGGGGTGATGGAGGCCGGCGCTGTCGCCGTTGCCGCAGAAGATGAAGGCGCCGGGCCGCGCTTCCAGCATGTAGGCGAAATCCTCGCCGCCCATCAGCGGCGGCATCTCGTGCACATTGGCCTCGCCGGCAACGTTCCTGGCGATGCGCCGCGCCACCTCGGTCTCCGCGGCGTGGTTGTTCACGACAGGGTAGTTGCGCTTGTAGTGCAGGTCGATCTTGGCGCCGGTGATCTGCGCCACGCCCGCCACCACTTCGTGCACGCGCTTCTCGATCAGCTTGCGCACCTCCGGCGACAACGTGCGGATGGTGCCCCTCAACGTCGCAGTCTGCGGAATGACGTTGCGGGCATTGCCGGCGTGGAATTCGCAGATCGAGATCACGGCCGATTCCAGGGGATCGACGCTGCGGGCGACGATCGACTGCAGCGCGGTGATCACCTGCGCGCCGACCAGCACGGAATCGACGCATTTGTGCGGACGCGCGGCGTGGCCGCCGAGGCCCTCGATCATGATGTCGACCTCGTCGGTCGCCGCCATGATCGGGCCCGGCCGGATCGCGAACGAGCCGATCGGAATGCCCGGGCCGTTGTGCATGCCGTAGACCTGCTCGATGCCGAAACGCTCCATGAGGCCGTCCTTGACCATGGCCGCGCCGCCGGCGCCGCCCTCCTCGGCAGGCTGGAAGATCACCACAGCATCGCCGGCGAAGTTACGGGTCTCGGCGAGGTAGCGGGCCGCACCGAGCAGCATCGCGGTGTGGCCGTCATGGCCACAGGCGTGCATCTTGCCCGGAGTCTTGGAGGCGTAAGGCAGGTTGGTCTGCTCGTCGACGGGCAGCGCATCCATGTCGGCACGCATGCCGATCACCTTGAGCCCGTCGCCGGCCGGCTTGCTGCCCTTGATCACGCCGACCACGCCGGTCTGCCCGAGGCCGGTCACGACCTCGTCGCAGCCGAACTCGCGCAGCCGGTCCGCAACGAATGCTGCGGTGCGGTGGACGTCGTACAGCAGTTCCGGATGCTGGTGGATGTCCCGGCGCCAGGCCTGAATATCGGGTTGGAGGTCGGCGACGCGGTTCACGATGGGCATGGAGGGTCTCAAGCCTTGTTGGGAATACAGGACTGTCTACCATGCAAGCACCAGTCCACCTAACTCCCACGGATCCAGGGTCCTCTGTGCTCTCGTCATGGCCGGGCTTGCCACCAGCTTGTCTTGGCCATCCACGTCTGACTATTAGGACGGAAAGCGCGTGGATGCCCCGGACAAGCCCGGGCATGACGCCTGTTTGGGTGGAAGCAGAATGCCGAGGCGCCTCGAAGGTGAGTTTGACTACATTGTCGTCGGAGCCGGCACGGCCGGCTGTATCATCGCCAACCGGCTCTCGGCCGTATCAGGGAATCGCGTCCTCATTCTCGAAGCCGGCGGCGACGACAACTGGATCTGGTTCCACATTCCGGTCGGCTATCTCTTCGCGATCGGCAATCCGCGCTCGGACTGGATGTTCAAGACCGAGGCCGAGCCGGGCCTGAACGGCCGCTCGCTGGCCTATCCCCGCGGCAAGGTGATCGGTGGTTCTTCGGCGATCAACGCCATGATCTCGATGCGCGGACAGGCCGCCGATTACGACCACTGGCGCCAGCTCGGCATGACCGGCTGGGGCTATGACGACGTGCTGCCGCTGTTCAGGAAACTCGAAGATCACTTCCTCGGCGCGAGCGAACATCATGGCGTCGGCGGCGGCTGGCGCATCGAGGCGCCGCGGCTGTCATGGGCCGTTCTCGACGCCGTCGGCGATGCCGCCGAGGAGATGGGCATCAAGCGCATCCCGGATTTCAACACCGGTGACAACGAAGGCACCAGCTATTTCCACGTCAACCAGAAGCGCGGCCGGCGCTGGTCGTCGGCGCGCGGCTTCCTCAAGCCCGCACTGAACCGTCCCAACCTGCGGCTCGAGAAGAACGTGCTGGTTGATCGGCTCATCATCGAGCAGGGCCGCGCCGTCGGCGTACGCTTCATCCAGAATGGCGAGGTCATCGAGGCGCGTGCCAAACGCGAAGTGATCCTCTCGGCAGGCTCCATCGGCTCGGTGCAGGTGCTGCATCGTTCCGGCATCGGGCCTGCCGACTGGCTGTCGCCGCTCGGCATCGACATCGTGATGGACAAGCCCGGAATTGGCCGCAACCTTCAGGACCACCTCCAGCAGCGCGCGATCTACAAGGTCGAGGGCGTGCGCACGCTGAACGAGACCTACTACAATCTGTTCCGCCGTGGCCTGATGGGGCTCGACTACGCCTTCCGCCGCCGCGGACCGCTGACCATGGCGCCGTCGCAGCTCGGCATCTTCACGCGCTCCGATGCGACGCGCGCCCGCGCCAATATCCAGTTCCACGTGCAGCCGCTGTCGCTCGACAAGTTCGGCGATCCCCTGCACCGCTTCCCCGCGATCACGGTGAGCGCCTGCAATCTGCAGCCGACCTCGCGCGGCACCGTGCGGCTGCGCTCGGCAAGCCCGGACGAGAAGCCGATCATCGCGCCGAACTATTTGTCGACCGACGACGATCGCCAGGTCGGCGCCGACGCCATCCGCACCACCCGCCGCCTGATGCAGCAGAAGGCGCTCGCCAAATATCGTCCGAGCGAATATCTGCCCGGTCCCACCGTCGGCGACGACGATGCCTCGCTCGCCAAGGCCGCCGGCGACATCGGCACCACCATCTTCCATCCCGTCGGCACCGCGAAGATGGGCGCGGCGAGTGATCCGATGGCGGTGGTGGACGAGCGGCTGCGCTTCTACGGCCTGAGCGGCCTGCGCATTATCGACGCGTCGATCATGCCGACCATCACCTCCGGAAATACCAACACGCCGACCGCGATGATCGCCGAGAAAGGCGCGACGATGATTTTGGAGGATGCGAAGTAGCGTCCCGTCCCCATGATCAATCCATATCGCTTCTTCATCGGCCCCACTGACGCGCAGATCGCGATGCTGCGGTGGGGCGAGAGCGGCAGGCCGCCCGCCCTGCTCCTGCACGGCACCGGCTTCGTCGCCGACGTCTGGGACGAGGTCGCGCGCGAGCTCGCATCGACCTACACCGTCTACGCGCTCGACCGCCGCGGCCACGGAGCGAGCCACAAGCCCGATGCCTATCATTTCCTTGATTATGCCGAGGATGTCTGCCGGGTGATCGATGCGCTCGATCTGTGCGACGTCTACGGCATCGGCCACAGCGCCGGGGCGACCGATCTCCTGCTCGCGACGAAACTTCGGCCAGGACGCTTCACGCGCCTGTTCGTGATGGAGCCGACCGTGATGGACCCGCGCGCGGCGCGGCCCGGGGGCTTGAGCGAAGACTCGCTCACCCGCGTCCAGGGAACGCTGCGCCGGCGGGCCGAATTCGACAGTGCCGACACCGTGTTCGAGCGCTACCGCACTGCGCCGGCGTTTGCCGATTGGACCGAACCATCGCTGCGGGCCTATGTGCGCCACGGCTTCGTGCCGTTGGAGAATGGCCGGGTTCGGCTTTGCTGCACGCCCGAGATCGAATTCGCAATCCTGCGTCCGATCTACGAGGCGATGGAGCAAGTCTATGTCGGCGATGCCCGCGGCAATCCGTTTGTCTCGCTCACCGAGATCGACTGCCCGGTACGCGTCACCACCGCCGCGAAGTCGGGACCGATCTACAAGGAGATGGCGTCACGCGCCGTGTCGTTGATTCCGCGCGTCAGCACGCTGGTCTTTGAGGGCGCCGGGCACTGCGTGGCGCAGGAAGTGCCGGAACGTGTGGTTGACGCCGTGCGCGAGTTCGCAGAGTAGATCTCGTGCCCCGGACGCGCTGCAGCGTGCAACGCTGCTGCGCAGAGCCGGGGCCCAGACCGCCCGAGTGGCTTAGGTCCCGGCTCTGCAGCACACCGCCATAGCGCGTCGAAGACGCGGGAACGCGCTTTTGCACGCTGCACCGCGTCCGGGACACGAGATCCGCCACCTCACGAAAACGTCATCGCATCCGGGAATAAGTCTCGCCCTCCCCCAATCACCTCCCCGAAGCCCAATTCCGGGCGATGTGGAGACGTGCGATGAGCGGACACGATCACGGGGACGGCGTCAGCCGCCGCAAGGTGCTGGAATGCATGACCTGGGCCGGCACCGGGGTGCTCTGGACCATTACGGGCGGCGTGCCGCGCTCGCTCGGCATCATCGATTCCGCGCAGGCCGCCACGGCAGCCGCGCCCGGCATGACCTTCCTCCAGATCAGCGACAGCCATGTCGGCTTCGACAAGCCGGCGAACCCCAACGCGCTCGGCACGCTGGAGGAAGCCGTCAACAAGATCGACGCAATGCCGGCCAAACCCTCCTTCATGATCCACACCGGCGACATCACGCATCTGTCGAAGGCCGCCGAGTTCGACAATGCCGACCGCATCATCTCGCAGAGCAAGCTCGACGTGCACTACGTGCCGGGCGAGCATGACTTCCTCGACGAGGAGGTGAAGTTCTATCGCGAGCGTTACGGCCGCGGCACCAAGGGTGCAGGCTGGTATTCGTTCGACGCCGGCGGCGTGCACTTCATCGGCCTCGTCAACGTCGTCGACCTCAAGGCTGGCGGCCTCGGCAATCTCGGCGCCGAGCAACTCGCCTGGCTTCAGGATGACCTGCGCGGCAAGTCGAAATCGACGCCGATCGTGCTGTTCGCGCACATCCCGCTCTGGACGGTCTATCCCGAATGGGGCTGGGGCACCGAGGACGGCGGCCGCGCGCTGGAACAGGTGAAAGGTTTCGGCTCCGTCACCGTGCTGAACGGCCATATCCATCAGGTGATGCAGAAGGTCGAGGGTAGCGTCACCTTCCACACCGCGCGTTCGACTGCGTTCCCGCAGCCGGCGCCGGGGTCCGCGCCCTCGCCCGGACCGATGAAGGTCGAAGACGCAAAGCTGCGCGGCATGCTCGGCGTCGCAAGCATCAACTTCAAGCAGAACGAGCAGCGGCTCGCGATCATCGACACGCCGCTGCAGGGTTGATCCGGGGCTGAACGGAAGCTGACAATGAAAACACTCAATCGCCGCGACTTCGGTGTCGACTTCGGTCTCGCTTTGGTCGCGGCCATCCTGTTGCCCGCAACGACGGCCCGTGCCGACGACATGGAAGTGCATATCGACAATTTCGTTTTCCAGCCGGCCGAGTTGAAGATCAAGCTCGGCACCACCGTGACCTGGACCAACCGGGACGACATCCCCCACACCGTGGTGTCGGCCGGCAAGTTCAGGTCCAAGGCCCTGGACACCGACGACAAGTTCTCGTTCACCTTCACCAATGCGGGCGACTACAAATATTTTTGTTCGTTGCACCCGCACATGACGGGGATGATCAAGGTTGAGTAACATCTCGAACCAAGGCATCAACGTCTTGCCCGGCCGGTGGTCCCACGCCGGCCGGGCTCGTGTGCCTTCCGTCACACACCGGGACGAAACGAACAGGGACGAAACAACGCGACGCGCAGAACAAGAGGCAAAGCGAGGAGCGATGCCCGCCAACGACGATTTGCAGAAGGCGCAGCGCTTCCGCGAAGCCGCGCTGCCCTATCTCGACGACGTCTACACGCTCGCGCGCTATCTGCTGCGCGATGCCTCCGACGCCGAGGATGCGGTGCAGGAGTGCTATCTGCGCGCGCTGAAGCACTTCGACAGCTATCGCGGGCCGGCGATGAAGCCCTGGCTGTTCGCGATCCTGCGCAACGTCTGCAACGCCGAATATGCGCGGCGCGCCCACAGGCCCAGCGCGATCGAGGATACGCCCGGCGCCGCCGAACAGACGCCGATCTGGCAGGAGAGCGAGGCGAGCCCGGAAACCGAAGTGCTGCGCAGCCGCGATGCCAGCGCCATCCGCAAGCTGATCGACGCGCTCGCCGAACCGTTCAAGGAAACATTCGTGCTGCGGGAGATCAACAACCTGTCCTATCGTGAAATCGCCGAGGCCGTCGGCGCCCCCGTCGGCACCGTGATGTCCCGCCTCGCCCGCGCCCGCGCCATGCTGCGCGCGGCCTGGACGGCGGAAGAGGAGCACTCGAGATGACCTGCGACGAAGCAAAAATCCTGCTTCACGCGCTGCTCGATAACGAGCTCGATGCCGGCCACGCGCGCGAGGTCGAAGCCCACATTGTCGGCTGCCCCGCCTGCGCTGCGGAGTTTGCCGCACAACGCGAGATGCAGCGCGTGCTCGCCGACACCGATTTGCGCTATGCCGCGCCGGCAAGCCTGCGTACCCGGATCGAGGCCTCACTGCCGCAGCCGCAGCGCCGGCAACCGACCCGCCGCTCGGTGCTGCGCGGCTTTGCGATGGGCTCCGCCGTCTCCGCGCTCGCCGCCTCCGGCGTCGTCGCCGTGGTGCTGCGCCAGGACGACCAGCAGCGCATCCTGTCGGAGGTCGTCTCCGCGCATCTGCGCTCGCTGCAGGCCGGCCATCTCATCGACGTGGTCTCCACCGACCAGCACACCGTGAAGCCGTGGTTCAACGGCAAGCTCGACGTCGCCCCGCCCGTGATCGATCTCACCGCGCAAGGCTTCACGCTGGTCGGCGGCCGGCTCGACTATATCGACGCCCGTGCCATCGGCGCCGTCGTCTACAAGCGCCGGCAGCACGTGATCAATTTGTTCGTATCGCAGACATCGAACGCGGAATATCGCGCGCCGAAGACCGAGACCATGCAGGGCTTCAACTGCCGCCGCTGGGGCAATCGCGGCCTGAACTTCTGGGCCGTCAGCGATATCGGCGCTGACGAGCTCGCCGAATTCGTCGACAAGTTCGAGGCGGCGATGAAGGCGAACGTTGAGGGGTAACGCATCCACCCGTCATTGCGTCGCAGCCCCTGTCATCGGGCCGCGAGTTCGGCGCTTGGCTCGCAATAGCGATCTAGAACATGCCGTTGCCATGCACCGCCGTGTCGGGCACGGGCTGGCGCACCTCCCAATGCTCGACGAGCTTGCCGCCCTCGAGGCGGAAGATGTCGACGATGGCAAGACCGGGATCCGCGGGCGTGCGCTGCGCGTGGACGTGCGCGATGACGAGATCGCCATCGGCTGCGATCCGCTTGACCTCGGCGCGCAGTTCCGGAAACTGCCGGCGCAGCTCGGACAGGTGCTTTCGAATGCCCTCGACGCCATCCGCGATCATGGGGTTATGCTGGACGTAGCGCGGACCCAGATGGATCGCGGCCGCATCGAAATCTCCCCGGTTGATCGCCGTTTCCAGAAATTCGCGCACGATGGCCTTGTTGGCCAACATTTCGCTCATCAGCTTGTTCTCCCATGAAATCGTCACGCGTTCTGGACCGGCGCGGCGTCGGCGTCGATGTGCGAGGCTTGCAAAGTCCAGTCCGATCGTCTCAAAGAGCAACCGTCGGCACGCGGGAGCGGACGTGATGGATGCAAGGTCGGAGGTGTTGGCGGCGTATCGCGCCGGCAGCGCATTCCTTGGCACGGCCCTGCTGCGCCGTCCCTGGGGTATCGGCGTCGAGCCACAGCGGAACTCTGCGCTTCACGTCGTGCTCGCGGGCAGTTGCTGGCTGAAGCTGACGGGCCGTGACGAGCTCATTCGTCTTTCACCCGGCGATGTGGTCCTGGTCGCGAGTGGCGTCGGCCATGCGCTGAGCGATCCGCCGGATGCCGCGATCGTTCCCATTCGTGACGCGCTGTCCGCCGCATCAGCCCCGGAGGCGGCCTCGGCGTCCGATGCAACGAGGCTGCTATGCGCGAAATACCAGCTCGACGAGGCCGGGCCTCATCCGATGGTGTCGCTCATGCCGCCCTTGGTTCACCTCACCGCACAGCAGGTCGAGGCCAACGAGCCGTTGCGACTGGCGTTACAGTTGCTCCGTGTCGAAGCGCAGGGCCGCCGCAGCGAGGCCGAAATCGTCGCATCGCGCCTGCTCGACAGCGCATTGGTCCTGCTGTTGCGCGCGTGGATGGACAATCAGCCCGCGGGCAGCGGCAACTGGTTCGGCGCATTGAGCGATCCCGTGATCGTGCGCGCCTTGCGCCTCATCCATGAGCAGCCGCAGGACGACTGGACGGTCGCAGCCCTGGCGGATCACGCCCTGCTCTCGCGCGCCACCTTCGCGCGACGTTTCACGCAACTGGTCGGAGAGCCGCCGCTCGCCTATGTCACGCGCTGGCGGATGAGCCTGGCGGCCAAAGCGCTGCGTGAAACCGGCCGCTCCATCGACGAGATCGCACGGGCCGTGGGCTACGAGTCCGCGCCGTCGTTCTCGAAGGCCTTCAGTCGCGTGTTTGGACGATCACCAGGACGCTATCGAAACGGCAGCTCGTGAATGTATATTTGGCGACGGTCGGAGAAGGCCAAGAAACTCAGACCCATGCATCCTGGCGAGGTTCCGCGGGCGGAATTCCTTGTTCCGCTCAACATGTCTGCCGGCGCTCTCGCCAAGACGTGCGGCCTGCCCCGCACGCGCATCGGGCGGATCGCGAATGAGCAGACCGGAATCACCGCCGACATCGCACTTCGGCCGGCCAAGGCGCTCGGCACGACCGCCGAGCTTTGGCTCAATCTTCAGAATGATTACGGCATCCAGATCGCCAGACGCAATCTCGGCAAGGCACTCAACCGCATTGAGACCGTGAACAAGCCGAAAGCGGCCTGAGCGATCGGCGAATTTACGCCGACCGCCGCACCGCGTTGTCCACCAGCGTCTTGCCGAGCGACCAGATCGCGCCGGGGACCTTGTGGCTGCCGGCGATGACGTCGTCGAAGGCGCGCTCGATCCAGCCGCAATCTTCCTCGGTGATGGTGAGCGGCGGCAGCAGCTTGATGGTGTGGCTGCCGTGACCGGCGACTTGCGTGAGGATCTTGTGGTCCTTGAACAGCGGCACGGTGATGAGCTGGCAGAACAGGCCCTTGTTGGCTGCTTCCAGCACGTTCCAGGACGCCCGGAGCCGCAGCGACTTCGGCGGGCCGAACTCGACGCCGATCATCAGGCCCTTGCCGCGCACTTCCTTCATCAGCTCGTAGCCGGGCACCATGCGCGTCAGCGCGAGGCGCAGCTCGGCGCCGCGCTTGGCGGCGGACTCGATCAGCTTCTCGGACTCCATGACGTCGAGCGTCGCGATGCCCGCGGCCATCGCCAGATCGTTCTTGGAGAAGGTGGAGCCGTGCACCACCGCGCGGTCCATCTGGTTGAAGATCTTGTCGAAGATGCTCTTGCGCGTCAGCACGGCGCCGACCGGCACGTGGCCGCCGGACAGCGACTTCGACAGCAACACCATGTCGGGCTCGACGTTCCAGTGCTCGACCGCCAGGAAGCGGCCGGTGCGGCCCATGCCGGTCTGGATCTCGTCGGCGACGAACAGCGTGCCGTATTTCTTGCAGAGCGCGGCAGCGCCCGGCAGGAACTCGTCGGTGGGCATGTTGACGCCCTTGCCCTGGATCGGCTCGACGACGAAGGCCGCAACCTCGCGCGAGGCCAGCGCCTTTTCGAGCGCGGCGAGGTCGTTGAACGGGATAGAGGTGCAACCGGGCAGCAGCGGCTCGAAGCCGGTGCGGAAGTTCGAATCACCCGTTAGCGACAGCGCGCCATAGGTCAGGCCATGATAGCCGTGGGCGCAATAGACGATGCCGGGACGACCGGTGGCGCCGCGCGCGAACTTGATCGCCGCTTCGACGCATTCGGCCCCGGAATTGGCGAAGAACGCCTTGTCGAGATAGGGGACGTATTTCAGCAGCCGCTCGGCGAGCACGCCGGCGAGCACCGAGACGTCGAACTGAACCAGATTGGGCAGGTCGGCATCGAGCACGCTCTTGAGCGCCTCGCGCATGACCGGGTGATTGCGCCCGATCGCGAACACGCCAAAGCCGGACAACAGGTCGAGATAGCGCGCCCCCTCGCGATCGTAGAGGTACTGCCCCTGCCCCTTCTGGAAGCCGACATCGTAGCCGATGGTCTTGAGAACCCGAACGAACTGCTCGTTCAGATGCCGATTATGCAGGGTGCTGCGCTGGGCCTGACGGTCCGCGAATAGCTGAGACATGTCTGGATTTGGGCTGTGCATCCGCTACATACTTCGCTTGAGGGCCGGCTCGTCAACTGAAAAGGGACCGTTACCGAAAACGGTCTGTGCGGCCTTTTGCCCTTTTTCGGACCATCTTCGCAAGCACAGCTTTAAACCATGTTGCACTGCCAAGGAACTATCATGCGTTTAGCCCTTTACACCGGACTAATACTGGCTGGCGGCTTCACCGGCCTGACCCCGGCGCTCGCCGCCGATCCGACCGGCGACTGGCGGGTTGCCGACGCCGTCGCCAACATTCGTGTCGCCCAATGCAATGGCAGCATGTGGGGCGCGGTTTCCTGGGAAAAGCAGCCCGGCGGCCGCGATGAATACAATCCGGATGCGTCGAAAAAGACCAGGCCGACGCTGGGCATGGCGACCCTGATCGACATGAAGAAGAAGCCCGGCGTCGATCAGTGGGAAGGGCAGGTCTACAACGCCAAGGACGGCCAGCTCTACAGCGCAACCATCACGCCCGTCGGCACCGACCAGCTCGAAATCAAGGGCTGCGTGATGGGCTTCCTCTGCGGCGGCGAGACCTGGACTCGCGTCGCCCCGCCGATTCCTTTGAGCACCGCCAACGCCATGGCCAAGGGCGCGCCGAAGCCCACCGGCGCGGCACCGAAAGCCCAAGGCACCACAGGCGGCGGCACGACCGGCGCCAGCGCCACAGCGCCGGCCCCTGCCCCCGCGGCCCCGAAGGCCGCCACCACCACCGCCAAGCCCGGTCAGAAGAACGCCGCCGACGCGATCGGCGACATCTGCCTACTCCCTGAGATTGCGGGGTTTGCCCATTAGGGCCGGCTGGAACAGCAGCACTGCGGCAAGCGTCGTCACCAGCGAGAGTGCGAGCAGCTTGCCCATGCTGGATGTTCCCGGGTGGCTCGACAGCCACAGGCTGCCGAATGCGGTCGCCGTCGTCAGCGCGCTGAAAAAGATCGCGCGCGTCAAGCTGGTCTGGAGCAGATTTGTCCTGCCAGAGCGCCAGGCCACGACATAATAGATCTTGAAGGCGACGCCGACGCCGAGCAGCAGCGGGAACGCGACGATGTTGGCGAAGTTGAGCGGCAGGCCGATCAACACGCAGATTTCAAGCGTGACCGCGCCGGCGACCAGCAGCGGCACCAGCGTCATCAGCACGTCGACGAACCGCCGCAGCGTGATCCAAAGCAACAGGCCGATCACCAGCAGCGCGTAGATGCCGGCGTGGATGAACGCCTTCACCACGGTGTCACCGGATTTCAGGATCGAGACCGGCCCACCGATCGCGGTCGGCTCGGCCACGAGCACCGCTGCTGCAAATTTGCGCAGCGTGTCGTTGTCGTTGGGATCGCCTTTCGGCAACGCCTCGACGCGGATGATGCCGTCCTTGCTCTTCCAGGCGTTGACGAGATCGGGCGGCAGTGAGTTCAGGGTGACCGGCCCGGCCTGCATCGCGTTCCTGAGCTGGCCGAACGCGATCTTCAGCGGCGTGACGAACACGTCCTGCGCCTTGTTCCGCGTAGCCTCGTCGCCATTGGCGAGCTTCTCGAGCGCGTCCGCAAGCCGGCGCGAGGCGACCGCACCCGGGCCCTTCGCGTCACCCGCGGTCCGGCGCAGATTGTCGACCGAGGATTTCAGCGAATCGACGTTCTCCTTGTCGGTCGGCGCCGCGTCGACCTGGTCCGGATTGAGCGCGGGATTCAGCACCTTGGCGCCCTGCGCGAGCAGCTTCAGCTTCGGCGGCTGGTCGTGCGGCACGAAGCTGTCGAGCGACATCACGCGCAGCACCTCAGGAACCTTCTCCAGCTTCGCCTCGACCTGCCTCGCCTGCTCCTCGGACGTCGTCATCACGTTGATGGCATTGGCGCCGGTGTTCGGATCCTTGCGCAAATCGAGGAAGGTCGCGATCGACTCCGCGTGCGGGTTGCGCAGGTTCATCGGGTTGAAATCGAACTTCATGAAGTAGAGCAGCGGCAGGCCGGCGAGCGCCAGCAGCAGCGTGCCGCCGACGACCAGCACACGGTGCTTCTCCAGGAAGTGATCGAGCGGCGCCAGGAACGCGTAGCCGACCGGCTCCTTCTCGCCGGGCGGGTTCAGCAGCTTCAGCATTGCCGGCAGGACGGTGATCGAGGAAAGGAACGCGACCAGCATGCCGACACCGGCGATCTGGCCGAGCTCCGCGATGCCCTTGTAGTCGGTCGGCATGAAGCAGAGGAAGCCGGCCGCGGTCGCCATCGCCGCGAGCGAGAGCGGCACCGCCGAGCGTTTCGCAGCCCGCACCAGCGCAGCCGAAAGGTCGTTGTGCTTGTAGCGCTCCGAGCGGTAGCGAACGCTGTACTGGATGCCGAAATCGACGCCGAGGCCGACGAACAGCACCGCGAACGCGATCGACAGCAAGTTGAACGAGCCAACCATCATCAGACCGGCGGCGGTCGTGATCGCAAGCCCGACGAACAGATTGATGAACACGGCGAAGATGATCTTCGCCGAATGCAGCGCGAGCCACAGGATGAGCAGCACGACGAGGACCGTGCCGACGCCGTTGACGACGGCGCCCTCCTGGACGGTGGCGTATTCCTCGTTGGCGATCGGCACCGGACCGGTCAGCCGCACCCGCGCCTGGTATTTGGTCGGAAAATCCAGTTCCGCCGCGGCCTTACGGATCGCATCGGTGGCGCCCTTGCCGGGCTCCAGCGCGTTGTAGTCGAGGATCGGCTTGAACTCGATGAAGGCGCGCTTGTCGGAATCCGACAGCGGCTCGTCGCTGACGAGCTCGCGCCATGAGAAGCTGGCGTTGCCCTTGTTGAGCACGGTCTCGACGGTCTGCGCGATCTGGTTGAAGGGCCGCGCGGTGTTGTCGAGCTTGACCTGGCCGCGCTTGACGCCGGCAAGTCCCGTCTCCAGCGCGCCGGTCAGGCCGCGGATCGAGGGATCGCCCGCCATGATCTCGACGAGGGGCGCTGCGGACTCGAACTGGCTGGTGATCTTGGCGACTTCCTCGGTCGGCAGGAACAAGAGGCCGTTCTTCTCGAAGAACTCGCCGGTGCCAAGCTGTTGCATCGACTGGAAGTTGGTCTTGTCGTCCTTCAGCTTGGCAAACAGCGCGTCCGAAGCCGCGGTCGCCATCTCCGGCGTCTTCGCCTCGACGACCGCCGTGATCGTGGCATCGCGGTCGAAGGCGCGGTCGAACTGCTGATCCCGTTGGCGCCAGTCCAAATTCTGGGCAATCAGCGAATTGATGTCGGTGTTAATGGCGAAGTGCTGGGACGCGTAATAGCCCGCCCCTACCGCCAGCAGGAGCCCGAGAACGACGACGAGGGAGGCAAACCGGGTGCAGGCCCTGACGATGGCAACGACTACGCTTTGCAGCATCTTTTCTTTCTGCGGTTAACAGCTTGCCGGAAACGCCCGCTGTTTATCGGAGTTCCCCGGCGAAACCTATTGCTGTTTTGAGTGGTTCTCGCCGCACGAAGGTTCGAGGTAAACGGCGACAGACCGTGGCAAAATCATGCGGGGCGGTCGGTATAGCCGGTGACTTGAGGCGGGAAAGTGGCGAAGAGGTGAGCACAAATGTCGCCATTTTGCTCAGAGCGGATTCCCCATTATAATACCGCAGATGCGCACGGTGACGGAACTAGGGTTTCATCCGGTCTTTCCTTTTTGCCGATTTTTTGACACAAAGTACTGTGCCTCCATGCGCCGGGGCCCAGCTAGGGTGGGCGGTTACCGCGTGCGCGAAACCAATGGTGCGGTTATTGCAACTCATTGGGCAGTACCGAGGTGCCGCCGGGGACTTGAGAAGCGGATTGGTGCAACTTGCGTGATGGGCGTCCGATGGAAGTTTATCTAGCGCAGCCGCGCGGCTTTTGCGCGGGCGTGGTGCGTGCGATCGAGATCGTGGAACGGGCGCTGGAGAAGTACGGCCCGCCCGTCTACGTGCGCCACGAGATCGTGCACAACAAGTACGTGGTCGAGAGCCTGAAGAACAAGGGCGCGATCTTCGTCGAGGAACTGTCCGAGGTTCCGCCGAAGGCCGTGACCGTTTTCAGTGCCCATGGCGTCGCCCGCAGCGTCGAGGAAGAGGCGGCCGCGCGCGACCTTCCGGTGCTCAATGCCACCTGCCCGCTGGTCACGAAAGTTCACAATCAGGGGAAGCGCTACATCGCCAGGGGCCGCACCCTGATTCTGATCGGCCATGCCGGCCACCCCGAGGTCGAGGGCACGATGGGCCAGGTTCCCGCCCCGGTGCTGCTCGTCCAAAGCGTTGAAGAGGTTAAGGCCTTGACGCTGCAGGCGGATACGCCAGTGGCCTACATCACCCAGACCACCCTGTCGGTTGACGACACCAAGGACATTATTGCGGCCCTCCAGGCCCGCTTTACAGATATTCAAGGTCCGGATATCCGGGATATCTGCTATGCGACACAGAACCGCCAATCTGCGGTAAGGGACTTGAGCAAGCTGGTCGACGTGATCTTGGTGGTGGGCGCTGCCAATAGCTCGAACTCGAACCGGCTCCGCGAAATCGGCACTGAGGCCGGCGTCGCGAGTTATTTGATTGCCGACGGCAGCGCGCTCAATCCGGAGTGGTTGAAAGATGCCAAGACCGTCGGCGTCACGGCCGGCGCTTCGGCGCCTGAGGTACTCGTGGATGACGTGATCGAAGCGATGCGGCGGATCGGACCAGTCAAGGTCTCGGTGCTGCCGGGCCGCGAGGAAAACATCGAATTCCGGCTTCCGGCCGAACTGGCTGCGAGCTGACCCACCCGAATTCCAAGCCCAGAAAGAAACTTGTGATGGCTATCCCCTTCTTCAAGGAAATGCGTATCGGCGGCTATTTGCTCAAGCAGAAACTGCTTGGCCGCAAGCGCTATCCGCTCGTGCTGATGCTGGAGCCGCTGTTCCGCTGCAACCTCGCCTGCGTCGGCTGCGGCAAGATCGATTATCCGGATGCGATCCTCAACCGCCGCATGACCGCCCAAGAGTGCTGGGACGCGGCCGACGAGTGCGGCGCGCCGATGGTCGCCATTCCCGGCGGCGAGCCGCTGATCCACAAGGAGATCGGCGAGATCGTGCGTGGCCTGGTCGAACGCAAGAAGTTCGTCTCGCTCTGCACCAACGCGCTGCTGCTCGAGAAGAAGCTCGACCTGTTCACGCCCTCCCCGTACCTGTTCTTCTCGGTGCATCTCGACGGCCTGAAGGACCATCACGACAAGGCCGTGTCGCAGAAGGGCGTGTTCGACCGCGCCGTCTCCGCGATCAAGGCGGCCAAGGCGCGCGGCTTCACCGTCAACGTCAACGCCACCATCTTCGACGGCCATCCGGCCGAGGAGATCGCGAAATTCCTCGACCTCACCGTCGAGCTCGGTGTCGGCGTCTCGATGTCCCCGGGCTATGCCTATGAGCGTGCGCCGGACCAGGAGCACTTCCTCAACCGCACCAAGACCAAGAAGCTGTTCCGCGACGTCTTCGCGATGGGCAAGGGCAAGAAGTGGAACTTCATGCATTCCGGCCTATTCCTGGACTTCCTCGCCGGCAACCAGGAATACGAGTGCACGCCGTGGGGCATGCCCGCGCGCAATATCTTCGGCTGGCAGAAGCCCTGCTATCTGCTCGGTGAAGGCTATGCCAAGACCTTCAAGGAGCTGATGGACACGACCGATTGGGAGACCTACGGCACCGGCAAGTACGAGAAGTGCGCCGACTGTATGGCCCATTGCGGCTACGAGCCGACGGCGGCGACCGCAGCTCTCAACAACCCGCTGAAGGCGATGTGGGTGTCGCTGCGCGGCATCAGGACCTCCGGTCCGATGGCGCCGGAGATCGACATGAGCAAGCAGCGTCCCGCGCAGTACATCTTCTCGGCGGAGGTGCAGAAGCGCCTGTCGGAGATCCGCAAGGACGAGGCCGCCGCTGCGCAGGAGAAGGCCGCTCGGAAGGCCTCGACTGCCGCGTAAAGGCCGAAGCTTGTAGCCCGGATGGAGCGCAGCGAAATCCGGGCAGTCCCTCCACGTTGTAAGACCCGGATTGCGCTCCGCTCCATCCGGGCTACGGACGACAAACAAAAAGGCCCGGTCGCGACCGGGCCTTTTTCCATTATCAGTTCGAAAACCTGCTCAGGCCGCCTTGGAGACCAAGGCCTCGCTGTCGACGAGCTCGGTGCCGATCAAATAGTCGCGGCAGCCGCGCAAGCTACGCAGCGCGCGGTTGAAGTCGATGCCGGTCGAGACCAGCGCATGCAGCGTGGCCGGATTGCGCACGATGCCACGGAGCACGGCGGCGAGATCGATCTGGCCGTTCGGCTTGATGGCGGCGCGGGCGAGCGCCGGCAGCGCACGATGGGCGGGATCGCTGATGACGCGGACCGCAGCAAAGGGCAGCCCCGCCTCGGCGGCGTAGGCGGCCGCGATATGGCTCTCCATGTCGACGGCAGAGGCGCCCGTCTCCGAGTGCAGTGCCGCCTTGCAGGAGCTCTTGGTGACCACCTCCTCGGCGCCGGCAAGGCTGCCGCGCACCACGCGGCGGCGCCCGGACGTCAGGCGGTCGATCAGGTCGTCGCCGAGCGACAGGCCTGCGGCCCAGCGGGTATCGCCGGAAAGGACCTCGGTCGCCAGCACGACGTCGCCGGAGCGCAGGGTCGGGTCGAGCCCGCCGGCCACGCCGAACGAGATCACACCGCGAATCGTCCCGGGATCCACCACCGTCAACAGCGCCCGCAACTGGCTCGGGCTGCTCGACGAGCAAATAACCGCCATTCCGGGCCCAGCCGCGATACGGGCCTCCTGAACCAGTCCAGTCACGATCAATATCGGCCGCGGGTCGATGGCATTACCCACGGCAAGATAGTCCCCCGTCCCCAAAGTCACATCCCGACCCCTACCACCCTGCTGTTGGTGTTCCGCAAGTTCCGATACCGCGCCAACGCCCACAGCGGGAAGAACTTCGGGTAACCGTGATAACGCAGATAGAATACACGAGGAAAGCCCGTGGCGGTGTACCGCTGCTCGTCCCACAGTCCTTTTTTGTTCTGTGTTGCAATCAGGTACTCCACCCCGCGGGCGACGGCCGGGTGATCGACCTCGCCAGCAGCCATCAGGGCAAGCAAGGCCCATGCCGTTTGCGAGGCAGTCGAGGGAGCGGCCTCCCAACCCTTGTAGTCGAGACGGTAGCTGACGGCGTCCTCGCCCCAGCCGCCGTCCTTGTTCTGGATCGAGGCCAGCCAGTCGGCGGCCTTCCGAATCATCGGGTCGTCATGGCGGACGCCGGCCATGTTGAGGGCACAGAGCACCGACCAGGTTCCGTAGATGAAGTTCATGCCCCAGCGGCCGTACCAGGACCCTTCCGGGTGCTGGGTCTTCCTGAGATAGGCGACCCCGTCGGCCACATGCTTGCTGGACTTCTCGGTCTCGCCGAGCTGGGCCAGCATGGAGATGCAGCGCGCGGTGACGTCCTCGGTCGGCGGATCGAGCAGCGCGCCGTGGTCCGAGAACGGGATGTTGTTCAGATAATATTCGAGGTTGTTGACGTCGAAGGCGGCCCAGCCGCCGTCGTCGCTCTGCATGCCCTCGATCCACTCCCGACCGCGGTCGATCGCGGCGTCATAGCCGGTCGCACCGTGCTCGCGTCGCATGCGGTCCATCGACATCACCACCACCGCGGTGTCGTCGAGATCGGGATAATAGGCATTGTTGTACTGGAAGGCCCAGCCGCCGGGGCGCACGTCGGGCCGCTTCACCGCCCAGTCGCCCTTCACCTCGAGCTCCTGCTTCGGGATCAGCCAGTCGAGGCCCTGCTTGGCCGCAGGCACGGCTATGTCACCGCCGGCTTCCAGCAACGCGTGGGCGGTCAGCGTCGTGTCCCACACTGGCGAAACGCAGGGCTGGCAATAGGCCTCGTCGTCCTTGAACACGAGCAGCTTGTCGATGCCCCGGCGCGTGACCGCGCGCGGCGGATAATTGTCGTCCTTGCCTAGCGCGTCATACATCATCACGATGTTGGCCATCGGCGGATAGATCGCACCCATGCCGTCCTCGCCGTTGAGCCGCTCCTCGATGAAGGCGAGCGCCGCATCGATCGCGCGCTGGCGCAGGCTCTTCGGAAACATCGGCTCGATCACGCGCAAAATGCCGTCGAGCGCGCGGAACAGCGCGAACCAGGCCATGCTCTGGTGCGGCGCCTTCGCGGTCATGCCGATCGAGCGCGGATCCTGGAGAAACAGCTCGTCGATCCCGACGCCCTTCGGATTCTTCGCCAGCGGCTTCAGCGCGGCGAGAACCATCAGCGGCACCATGGTGGTGCGCGCCCAGTAGGAGATCTTGTTGAGATGGAACGGCGACCAGAACGGCAGCAGCACGATCTCGATCGGCAGGACCGGCACCGCGCGCCAGGTCATCACGCCGAACATCGCAAGCAGGAAGCGCGTGAAGACGTTGCTGTTGATCGCGCCGCCGCGGGCATGGATTGCCTCGCGCGCACGCACCATGTGCGGGGCGTCGACGGAATCGCCGATCATCTTGAGCGCGAAGTAGGACTTCACGCTCGCACTCATGTCGAACTCGCCGTCATGCACGAGCGGCCAGCCGCCATGGGCGCCCTGCACGCGGCGGAGATAATTGCCGAGCTTAGCCTCGAGCACGGCGTCCACGGGCTCTGCGAGATAATGGCGCAGCAGGATGTATTCGGCCGGAATCGTGCAGTCGGCCTCGAGCTCGAACACCCAATGGCCGTCGGATTGCTGGAAACCGAGAACGCCTTGCGTCGCCGACGCAATGCTCGATTCCAGGACGCCCGATTCCAAGGTCCTCGATTCCAAGGCCCTGGATTCTTGGGCTTCGCGGCTGGTCGCGTTCACGGAATCCATGTCGCTCGATTGCTCCGATAGTCGATTGAAATTGACCGGGACTTTGCCCGTCAGGGCCGCTTTGCGGCCAAAACCAGATCGGCGGCGCGGTCACCGGACCGTACCGATCCCTCGATGGTTGCAGGCAATCCCGTAGCAGTCCAGTCGCCGGCAAGAAACAGGTTTTTCAGCGCAGTCGACGGCCCCGGACGCAGGGCATTCTGGGCCGGTGTGGCCGCAAATGTGGCACGGCGCTCGCGAACGATCTGCCAGGGGGGCAACTCGCCGGACACGCCGCCCGCCTCGCAGACGTCGTTCCAGATCGCCTGCGCGAGTTCCTCGCGCGGCATGTCGACCAGGCGGTCGCCATTGCTGATGGTCACGGAGAGCCGGTTCGGGAACGCGAACAGCCATTCCACGACGCCGCCGATCACGCCGAGGATCGGCGCCGAGCCCGGCGGCGGTTCAAAGCGGAAATGGGCATTCACGATGGCGCGGAATTCGGTCGGCGTCTTCAGCCCCGGCAGCAGGCTCGCGGCGGCACGCGGCGGCACCGCCATCACGACGACGTCGCCCTCACCGAGCTGGATCACGTCCTCGCCGCCGAAATTCAGCGCGCTGGCCTTGCCGTCACCAGTCGTAAACGAACGCAGCTCATGGCCGAGCTGAACGGTGTGGCCGCGCTCCTGCAAGAACTTCACGGCAGGCTCGATCAGCACGGCGCTCAAGCCGTCGCGCGCGATCAGCGGGCGGCACGCCTGTCCGCCGGCAAGCAGCGTCTCGCGCACGATCGCGCCGGCAAGCCCGGCCGAGCCCTCGGGCGGATCGACGTTGAGCGCAGCAAGCAGCAGCGGCTGCACCAGCCGCTGATACAGGATGCCTTCGCAGGGGATCGACTTGCCGACCAGCGTGTCCTCCGACGCCCAGATCAGCGGCGCCAGCTTGAGATAATCGCTGAGCCCGGTGTCGGGAACGCGGCGGCTCTCGTCGAGCACCCAGGTCGGCAGCCGGCCATCGCCGAGATCGATCTGCCAGCGCTGTCCGGTCTTGATGTCGACGAACGGAAACTGCGCGCGTTCGGGGCCGACGAGGCCCGCCTCGGTGCCGATCGAGCGGGCATAGGCGCGCGCATGGCTATTGCCCGACAGCAGCAGATGATTGCCGTTGTCGATGGTGAGATTGGTGGCGCCGTCGAAATAGGAACGGCAGCGGCCGCCGGCCTGGTGCGTCGCCTCGTGCACGGCGACCTTGAAGCCGGCATTGGCGAGCCGCACGGCGGCGGAGAGGCCGGAAATTCCAGCACCGATGATGTGAGCTGTCTTTTGCATCAGATGAAAGCGTAACGGAGCAGGATCAGGATGCGAGTGACCTTCGACACACGCACCGGCTCGCGCGGCGCGTTGAAGCCGCGCGCGATCAGGAGGTCCAGAATGGAATGGTAGTATTTCGACATGATCCGCGGCGCGCGCACGGCGCGGCGCTTGTTGCGGTTCATGATCTCGTCAGACTTCTCGAAATGCGCCTTCGCACGCTGCGTCAACGGCTGGCAGACCTTCGGCAGCGCGCGCTCGGTGATCACGCGGTTCGGATCGTTGGAGGTGATGCCGGCATGAAGCAGCGCCTCGCGCGGCAGATAGAGCCGGCCAAGGCCAGCGTCCTCGTCGATGTCGCGCAGGATGTTGGTGAGCTGGAGCGCGCGGCCGAGATGGTAGGCGAGCTGGATGCCGTCTTCCTCGGGCAGGCCGAACACCCGTACCGACAGCCGTCCCACGGCGCTGGCGACGCGATCGCAGTAGAGATCGAGCGTCGCCATGTCGGGCGCGCGGATGTCCTGCGGCACGTCCATCTCCATGCCGTCGACGATCGCGAGGAAATCCTCGCGCTTGAGCCCGAAGGTCTTCACCGAGGCGACGTAGTCCTTCAGCCGCGGCGGCGGATGGCCCTGATAGAGCGCGTCGATGTCGTTGCGCCACTCCTGAAGCGCGGCGAGCCGCTCGTCGCGCGGGCCGTCGGAATCGGCGATGTCGTCGACCTGGCGGCAGAAGCTGTAGATCTGGAACATCGCTTCGCGCTGGTCATGCGGCAGGATGCGCATCGCAGCGTAGAAGGAGCTGTTCGATGCGGTCGAGCCGTAATTGGCGCTGGGCGAGGTCGCCTCAAGCGTCATGTGCAGTCCCCGGTCTGGAAATGGCCTTGCGTCCGATCGCGCGGCGGCCGACTTCGCCGATCATGCCGGCGAGGCTGAAAGTGAGAAGCTCGAACTTGTTCAGATGCACGCGCTCGCGCAGGGGATCGCGCACCTTCAACAGGCGCACGATGCGATCGGCATAGGCCTGGATCACCGCGACGTCGACACCGAGGCGGAAATCGCGGATCTCCGCGCTGAGCGACCTGCCCTCGTCGAGCAAGGCTGCGTTGCGCACGGCGAGCGCCTGAAGGCAGGCCAGCATTGCCGGCGGCGACTGCGTCAGCCCGAGCTGCTCGACCGAGGCGCCACTCGCGGCCAGCGCGTCGCGCGGCAGATAGACACGATTGAGCTCGCGAAAATCCTTGCCGCAATCCTGGAGGTGATTGTTGATCTGGAGGCCTGCGCAGAGCGCGTCCGAGGCCGCCCAGGTTGACGTGCTCTCGCCGTGGACGTCGAGCATGAAACGGCCGACCGGCATCGCCGAGTAGCGGCAATAGTGGATGACCTCGTCCCAGTTCTCGTAGCGCAGCTTGGTCACGTCCATCCGGAACGCGATGAGCACGTCGAGTGCGTGGCGCGGTGCCATGCCTCGCTCGGCCAGCGCCCGCCGCAGAATGACGGCTTCGGCCTGGGTGTCGCCCTGGCCGAGCAGTTCCGCCTCGAGCAGGTCGAGATAAGCGAGCTTTTGGTCGGGCGGCAGCGTCGCGTGATCGGCGATGTCGTCGGCGGTGCGGACGAAATTGTAGTACGCTAGGATCAGCGCGCGATGGCGTGGATGAATGATCCAGGACGCGACGGGAAAATTCTCGTCGCGGTCACCCTTGCCGGATCGCAATTCGCTCGCAGAGGTCATCGAGGGCTGGTTTACAATCGTTTGGACAGGAAGGGCTTTTTCGCTCGCGCGGGCTCATGCCGGCGATGCCGCCGCGGCCCCCATATAGGGGAATACGGCCGCAAAACCAATCCTGTCTCTCGATGGCTGCCCTTCCGGATCCGGCCCGAAAAGGCGGCCCCGGGGCCGCCCTTGGTAGGCCAGTGGCCGAGCTTACTGGTTGTGGTTCTTCAGGACCTGGTCGCAGGCCTGCGAGATCTTGGCCCGATTCTCCTTGAGGCAGGCCAGGATGGTGAAATCGCCCTGGTCGATGACCGGGCGGCAGAACTTCTGCACATCGCGCGTGCAGGCCTTCTGTTCGGCGTCCGTGCCGCGTCCTGCCTGGGCGAATGCCGCCGTCGAAAGGGAGGCCGACAGCAGGGTGAGAGCGACGAGAAGCTTACGCATTGTATTCCTTCATTCTGACGGCAGAACCGCACCTATCCCGGACAGCGCAGGGCGGACGACCGGAACGGCTTGTTCTGATGGCAAGTCGCCGCGGAACGTGCGGCCTTGGAGAAGGCACAAGCACTGGCAAATGCGGCCAAATTGGCGCCACATCCACCAAATCGGGTCTTCCCTCACTCTTCATTGGCAGATGTAAGAGATTGATACTACGTCATAATTCTGGCACACCGCGTTTTCATGCGCACCTGTTGCAGAGCTGCATCTCTCGGCCCTGCTTTTGCCGCCAGAAACACACCGAAACAGAGAGAATCGCGCAGGCCGACCTGGCGCGAGGGCGTCGTGAACCGCCGTCCCTGGCTGTCAGGCTTTGAACCAGACACAGGCTCGGAGCACTAAACTTTCGATGTGGCGAGACGTTCATCATAAGCGAACGTCGTTCGAAAACGGGATATTCAAAATGCAATTCTTTGGGCGATCTGGACAGGCAATCAAGGCGGCCGGCATCGGGGCTGCGCTGCTCTTCTCAGTCTCGGCAAGCCATGCTCAGTCGTCCGGACCGTTTGCAGGTTTCGACGGTGCGTGGACCGGCACCGGCACGGTGTCGCTGTCCGATGGCAGCACCGAGCGCATCCGCTGCAAGGCCGACTACAAGGTCGCCGGCACCGGTCTCAGCCTCAAGCAGGCCCTGCACTGCGCGTCCGACAGCTACAAATTCGACCTCACCAGCGACGTGACGAGCCAGGGCGAGCGAATCTCCGGCAACTGGAGCGAAACCAACCGCAACATCTTCGGCAATCTCCAGGGCACCGCCGGCGGCGGCCAGATCGAGGTGTTCGTCGAGGCCAACGGCTTTGCCGCCAACCTGTCGCTGCGCACCAACGGCACCAAGCAGACGGTGCAGATCTCTTCGAAGGGCGAGATCCGCGGCGTCAACATCACGATGACGAAGGGCTGACGTCCTTCCCGCATCGAAAGGAACACGCCCCCGGTTCTCGCGAGCCGGGGGCTTTTTGCTGACATTGTTACGAGCATGGATCCAATTCGCAGACATCTGCTCAAGGCCGCCGGGCTCTTCGTAGCCAGCCGCGCCTTCGCCAATGACCAGCAGGGAACGAGCATGCAGCCTTCGTCGGTGAAACCGCGTCACGTGCTCTGCTTCCTCGGCAAGGACGAGAGCCTGCTGCATCCGCCGAAGGCGGTGGCCAAGACGATCGCGGATTTCAACTTCGAGATCGACCGCAGCTATTCGCAAGCCAAGCCCGATCCGCACATGGAGCGGTCGTTCGGCGTGTGCTGGGATCGCGTCTTCCCGAAAGCCTGGTCTGCCGCGGACGAAGCGGCCGTGGCCAGCCACAAGGCGGTGCTCTATTTGCTGAGCCCGCCGCTGGAGCAGCAGAAGGCGGTCGCCTTTTCGGCGGCGGCCTTGCGCATCGTCGAGGAGATGATCGAGGCCGGCGCCACCGCCGTGAAGGGCGAAAGCGCCGGCGTTGCCCACGGCATCGAGCGGTGGCGCAGTCTCGGCGATCAGGCCCGCAAGGGCGCAAAGACCGGTCAGGGCCTTGGCATGACCCTCGCCGTCGCCAAGGCGTGTCGTCTTGCTTTCGCCAAGCGTCCGCTCGAAAGTGATCGCTATTACGAGACCGTCGGCTATCACCTCGTCGGCCTGCCGGAGATCTATGTCGCGAAATCGCGCGGCAACGAATGGTCGGCGGTGATGCTCATGGACGAGCTTGCCAACGCCATGGCCGACCGTGGCATCGAAGCGATGCTACGCGATCGCAAGCTCACGCTCTCGCGGGAGCAGGACTACGCCGAGGACGATTTCAAGTTCAATCCGTACGGCGTCATCCGCGTCGAGGCATAATCAAAGGGCGGCGTATGCCGCCGCCCACTCAGATCGCCGGCTTGTCGGGGCCCTGAAGCCTGGCGTGCAGGTTGATCAGCCACATCGCCGTCGGCCGCAGGATGAAGAGGTCGGCGACGAGGGCCATCACCATCGAGAAGGCGCTGAGCCAGCCGAACAGCCGCAGCGACGGCAGGTCGGAGAACACGGTGACGACGAGGCCGCAGGCCAGCACCACCGTGGTCAGGATCAGCGCCGGGCCGACCAGCACGGTTGCGCGCTCCACTGCCAGCGCCGCGCCGACGCCCGGCTTGCTCTCGAGCCTCAAGCGGTTGAGGAAGTGGATGGTGGCGCTCAAGCCCAGGCCGAACGAGACGGTGAGCGCGACGACGCTGGCGAATTGCAGCCCCTCGCCCATTGCCCAAAGCACCGTTCCCGACATCACCACGGGGAAGATACCCGGCAGGATACAGGCGAACATCACCACCCAGGAGCGGAAGGCGAGCCCGATGAAGATCGCGACCAGCGCGAACTCGACGGTGAGGCCGCGGTTCAGCTTCTCGATCATGCTGGCCGAGTTGCGCGCAGCGATCGCGGCAAGGCCCGTCACCGCGATCTCGTAGCCGGGATGCTTCTTGCGGACGGCGTCGAGCTCGGAATCGAGCTTGTCGACGATCGGCAGCAGCTGGCTGGAATCCTTGTCCGGCACGCGGCCCGCGACCACAACGGCGTCCTGTTCGGCGTCGATGAAGCGCCGCACCAGATGCTCGGGGATGACGCTGACATATTCCTTCAGCGTCGCGACGTCGGCGCTGCCGGCCTTTTCCGCAAGCCAGCGGCGCAGGGTCTCGAGCGACCAGACATTGCCGACACCGGCCGCCTTCTCGACGGTCGCATGCACGTCGGCGATGGTCTGGAGCGTCTCCGGCGAATAGAGCGTTTCACCCTTGGGGAACTGGATCAGCACGTTGACGGGGTTGGCGCCGGTGAGCTTGGCATCGAGCCGGTCGCTGGCGGCAACCGCCTGGCGCTTGTCCGGCACCTGGTCGGCGAGCCGGTAGCGCGGCTCCAGATTGGCATAGATGACGCCGAGACCGGCAACGAACAGCACCGCGATCAGGCTGAACAGGCCGGGACGGCCCACCATGCGCACCGCGATCCAGTAGCAGAAATTGCGCAGCGCCTGGACGCCGGCATCCGCGCTCTGGAACTTGACCGCGAACAGCTTCTCGTTGCGCACGAGCAGCACGCCGAACACCGGCACCAGCGACAGCACCGCGACCAGCGCGATGATGGTGGCGGCGAGGCCCGCCTCGCCGAACTTGCGGATCAGGTCGGAGTCCGAGAATTGCAACGCAATGAAGGAGATGCCGGCGGTGCCGTGCGTCAGCACGCAGGCCGGTCCCACCACCAGCACCGCGTTCTTGAACGCGGTGAACTTGTCCTGGCCCGCGATCAGCCGGTCGCGCGCGGCGAAGGTGAGCTGCATCGAGTCGGAGAAGCTGATGACCATGATGAGCGGCGTCATCACGTTCAGGAACATGTTGAGATTGAAATTGGCCCAGCCGAGCGCACCGAGCGCCAGCAGGATCGCGATCATCGGCGGGAACGCCGCCGCCACCATGAACGAGATCTTGCGGAAGAAGATGATGGCGATGATACAGCCGGCGAGAATGCCGAGGATGTTGTAGGTGAGCCCGTCGCGCTCGACCGCGTTGCGGATCTCGAGCTGCATCACCGGCACGCCGGAGAGCTGCACGTTAAGGCCGGTATCGCCGAGGTCTTCCTTCATCAGCGCCCGGATGTCGCCGATGGTCTTGGTCAGCTTGCTGGAGGCGACCACCTGCGGATCGAGCGACAGCACGATCAGCGCCAGCGTGCCGTCCTCCGACAACAGCTTGCCGCGGATGATCTCGTTGTTCTTGACGGTCTCGATGAACTTGTCATAGGCCGCGCCCTCGGGCAGCTCGGGCGGGAACAGCGCCGCCGGCAGCTTGCCCGGCGCCGGCGCCTGCCGCGCCGAGAACAGCGAGACCAGGCCGCGCGTGCCTTCCACCAGCTGCATGTCGGTGACGAAGTCGCGCAGCTTCTCGAGGTTGTTTCGCGCCAGGAGGTTCTTGCCTTCGACCACGACGAGGACGTCGAACTCCTCGGCCGGGAACTTCTTGGTCACCTCTTCATACTGCTTGAATTCGCGGGTGTCGGAGCGGAACAGCTGCGACAGCGAATCATCGATCTTGATCCGGTGGATGCCGAACACGGCACCAACGATCAAGGCGAGCAGAACGATGCAGGAGAGGATCGGCGCCCGGACGGCGATCAGCCCGATGCGCTCGAGTCCGAAGGCGATCGAGGACGTCGGTCCCTGCTCGACCTTGTCGACATGAACCTCATTCTCGCGGTGCTTTTCGAGCATGCCTTGTCCAGTTCCTAAATCGGCTCGGGTCTGTGAGCTTATTGCGTCCCGCGAACGGCTTGAAAATGCCATACCAATGGGAGGCTTGCCCTTTGAAAATGCGCGGAAAATCGCCGCGAGGGGTTTAGCAGGTCAATAGCCCGACTCGCAAGCAGGCGAAGTGTGGCCGAATCGATCAAGATGTGGCGATTTTGCCAGAACGCCCGTCATTCGGGCAAAGCCGTGCCAATTCGACGCGGCGCACGGTCCGCGCTCTCGTCTTTCAGCGCCACGCCGGTGACCTCCCGGGCCATCCCCTCACGGACCAGCCAGGCGATCTTGAAGGCGGCCTCGTCATGGCTCAACCCGGCCTTGTGGATGTTCGAGACGCAATTGCGTTCGGCATCGGTACGGCCCGGCTTCGGCGCGAAGGTCAGATAGGCGCCGAGGCTGTCAGGCGCGGACAGGCCCGGCCGCTCGCCGATCAGCGTCACCACCATGCGCGCGCCGAGAATCGCGCCGATCTCGTCGCCGAGCGCGACGCGCGCGCCTGAGGCGACAACGACATGTCCGATCGCGACGTCGCCCCCTTCCGCGAGCAGCGGCAGCAGGTGAGACACCAGCGCCACCGCGTGGGCGTGGACCGCAGCCGCCGACAGGCCGTCGCCGATCACGACCGCGAGCCGGCACGGCTCCGAGGCATGTCGTGCCAACAGTTCGACCGAGCCCGCATCGAGCTGTCGCCCCAGATCCGGCCGCCGCAAATAATCCCTGCGGTCGACCGCCTGGCTCCGCGCCTCGGTGACGACGAGGCCAAGCGCGCGGAGATCGGCGACCAGACGCGGCGCGTCGAACACTGCATGCACGGCGTCGCGGGCGCGGGCATGGTCCAGCGTGAAATCCAGCAAGGCCCCTGTCGGCACGCTCGCGCCGCTGCGCCCGAGCGCGACGCGCGCGGGCGTGAGCGAGCGCAGATCGAGGGTCGGGCGGCGCGGAACGGCCGGATCAGACATGTCGCATCATTCGGCGGGAACGGAGGCTTCCCGCAGCCGCAGCGAATAGTTCGAGGCATTCTGCTTGCCGCTGGACGCCGCGCGCGCAAACGTAATCAGGTGGTGCGCGATCAAGGTGCAGCCGATCAGCCCTTCGATGTCGCCGCGCTTGATGCGCCCGAGCGCAAACCTCCAGAACACGCGCCTGTAGTCGCCGAGCACACCGACCTTCCAGAAGATGTTGCGCAGCATGACGAGACCGCGCCGGATGTTGGGCCAGGTCTTCATCTCGTCCGGCGTCGGCATCTTCAGGCGGTGCACATAGACGTTGTCGCATTGATACTGGAAACGCGCATAGACCTTTTCGGGCTCGTAGGCGACGCCCATGGCGTGCTTCCAGGATGCGACGACCTCGTCATAGGGCAACAGGAAGTCGACGTTGGAATCGCGGCCGTCATCCTCGATCAAGCGTCCCTCGCGCTCCAGACGGTCCCACAGCGGCGTCTTCGGCAGCGCCTGGAGCAGGTTGATGGTGAGCAGCGGAATCCGGGACTCCTCGACGAAGGCGAGCAGCGCGTCGGAGGTATTCGGCTTGTCGGTGTCGAGCCCCATGATGATGCCGGACACGACCTCCATGCCGTAGGAGTTGATCGTTTGCACGCCCTCGAGGATCGGGACCATCATGTTGTGGTCCTTGTGCATCGCCTTCAGCGCGTCGGGATCGGGCGTCTCGATGCCGCAGAAGATGGTGATGAAATAGGCCTCGCGCATCTTCTCGAGGATCTCGGGCCGCTTGGCGATGTTGAGCGTCGCCTCGCAGGCGAGCCGCACCACATAGCCGGTCCGCTTCTGCCATTCGATCAGGTGCGGCAGCAGGTCCATCGCCGCCTTGCGGTTGCCGATGAAATTGTCGTCGACGAAATAGACCGTGTCGGTCATCCCGCATTCGCGCAGGCGATCGAGCTCGGCGATGATCTGCTCGGGCGACTTGAGGCGCGGATTGCGGCCGTAGAGGCCGGGGATGTCGCAGAACTCGCACTGATAGGGGCAGCCGCTGGAATACTGGATGCTGCCGAGGAAGTATTTCTTCACGTCGGCGAGTTCGTAGGCCGGGATCGGAAACTCCGTCATCGGCACGCGGTCCTTGGTGGTGAGCACCACCTGCTCGCCGGGACGCGACGTGTCGCGCGCCAAAATCTCGATCAGCCGATTGGTGGCGTCGCCGAGTTCGCCGACATGGAGATAGTCGAAGGACGGATAATAGTCCGGACAGGCGCTGACGGAGGGACCGCCGAGCGCGACCGGAAGATCGAATTCATGGGCGCGGCGGCAGATGTCGTTCATCTGCTGGCGCTGGATGTGCATGCCGCTGACGAAGACCGCCTCCGCCCACGCGAACTCTTCGTTGGTCGCGCGACGGAGATTCTCGTCGACGAATTTGACCTCCCACTCCTCGGGCAGATAGGCCGCGAGCAGCAAAAGCCCCTGCGGGGGCATGAAGGCGCGGACGCCGTCGGTCAATGGATAGGAATGCTCGAACGTCCCGAACGACGAGGTGTACCGCGGAAACACGCACAGAATCCGTCGGGCCGTACCGTTACTTTCAGCTCGCATCAAAGCTCCCCCGCCACCGACATAGCTGCGGAAATTGCCAGCCAGACACATAGCGTAATGCTGTCGCCGGAATTTCTCAATATTGTGGCAGGACCATAATTCCGAGAGGGACCAATGGTTTCCTCAAGCCGCCGGGCGCTCCCGCCGCGTCACGCGATCAGCCGTGAGGCAAAATCGGGCAGCAGGCCTGCGTCGCCGGCAAGACGGAAATCGGCGCCGGCGATCCCCGACTGCACCAGCCAGTCGTCGAATTCCGGCGCGCGGCGCAGGCCGAAGACGTCGCGGACATAGAGCGCGTCGTGAAAAGACGTCGACTGGTAGTTCAGCATGACGTCGTCGGCCCCGGGGACACCCATGATGAAGGTGACGCCGGCGGCCGCCAGCAGCGTCAGCAGATTGTCCATGTCGTCCTGGTCCGCCTCGGCGTGGTTGGTGTAGCAGATGTCGATCCCGAGCGGCAGGCCGAGCAGCTTGCCGCAAAAATGATCCTCCAGCCCGGCGCGGATGATTTCCTTGCCGTCGTAGAGATATTCCGGGCCGATGAAGCCGACCACGCTGTTGACCAGCAATGGCGCAAAGGCGCGGGCGACCGCATAGGCCCGTGCCTCGCAGGTCTGCTGGTCGACGCCGTGATGGGCGCCCGCCGACAGCGCCGAGCCCTGGCCGGTCTCGAAATACATCACGTTCTCGCCAACCGTGCCGCGCTTCTGCGACAGCCCGGCCTGCTGCGCCTCCTTCAGGACCGCGAGGTCGACGCCAAAGCTGCGATTGGCGGCCTCGGTGCCGGCGACCGACTGGAAGACGAGGTCGACCGGCACGCCCTGCCCGATCAGCGACAGCGTCGTCGTGACATGGGTCAGCACGCAAGCCTGCGTCGGGATCGTCAGCCGGGCGATGATCTCATCGAGCAGCCGCAGCAATTGCGCGATGACAGCGGGATCGTCGCTGGCCGGATTGATGCCGATGCAGGCATCGCCGGCCCCCAACAGGATGCCGTCGAGGATCGAGGCGGTGATGCCCCTGGCATCGTCGAAGGGATGGTTGGGCTGAAGCCGCGTGCTCATCCGCCCCTTCAGGCCGATGGTGTTGCGAAAGGCGGTGCTGACCTCGCATTTCCGCGCCGCCAGGATCAGGTCCTGGTTGCGCATCAGCTTTGACACCGCGGCCGCCATCTCCGGGGTGATGCCGGCTGCCAGCCTGCGCAAGACCTCGGATGTCGCCGCGTCCGACAGCAGCCAGTCGCGAAAGGCGCCGACCGTCAGCGAAGCCACCGGCGCGAATGCCCTGGCATCGTGGCTGTCGATGACAAGGCGGGTGACCTCGTCGGCCTCGTACGGGATGACGGCTTCCTGCAAGAACTGCCCGAGCGGGACGTCGGCGAGCGCCATCCGCGCCGCGATCATCTGCTCGGCGCTTGCCGCGGCAATCCCGGCCAGCCGGTCGCCGGAGCGCGGCGGCGTCGCCTTGGCGAGCAGGTCGCGCAGGTCCGGAAATGTGTAGGTCGTGGCGTCGATGGTGTGGCGGTAGACCAAAGGCCCCTCCGGGGTTCATCGGCCAGTGGCCGACTCAAAATCGAATACGCGCTCGGCGGCCGGCGTGCACGCCGATGTTTGGGGCATCGTGGGCGAATCCCGGGCCGGCCCGGCGGAAACCGAGACAATGGAGCCAAGCGGCTGAAATAGCTGTCCTTTCTTTCGACTAAGGACGAAGGGGTTGGGCCATGGCGTTAAGACGGCGTCCATCTTCATTCTGCATAGTTTTGCATCAATTTTATACGACCGCGCTCTCCGGCCATTGCCGGCCATTGGGGCCTCTGAAAAGCATGACAACCGACCGTTCTGGGAATGCCACGGGGCTGGCGGGCCGCTTCACGCTTGCGACCAAGCTCTATGCGATCTTCGCGCTGTTCGCGCTGCTCACGGCGGCGATCGCGATGCTGTCCGACTACAACAGCCGCCGCAGCGCCGAGTTGACGAGCGCGATCGAGACGGCGAACGCCGCAGCACTCAATGTCGAGCGGGTCAACTCGCTGGTCTACGCGGTCGTAATGGAATCGCGCGGCGTCTACATGTCGACCGAACCGGCCGTCGTGAAGAAATACGGCGAAGGCCTGCTCAAGTTCAACGCCCAGATCCTCGACGTCGTGAAGCGCTGGGAGACCATCGTCAAAGCCGACGATGCCGAGCAGTTCGCCACGTTCAAGAAGCGCATCGAGCAGTTCGTCGAATTCCGCAAGGAGCTGGTGCGCCGCGGCGTCGAGATCAATGCGGCCGCGGGCCGCGAATGGGGCGACAACGACGCCAATCGCGCCGTGCGCTCGGCGCTGAACAAGGATCTCGAGGCGCTGTCGAAGGTCTATGCCGAGCGCGCCAGGCAGATCGCGCGCGAGACCGAGACCAATCGCACCCTCTCCTTCGTGCTGACCTGTCTCGGCGGCGTGGCGCTGGCCCTCGTCGTGATCGGCATCGTCATCATCGCCCGCTCGATCGCCCGCCCCCTCTCCGCCATCACCGCGACCATTGAGCAGGTCGCGGACGGCGCCGAGAATGTCGTGGTGCCGCACTCTGACCGCGCCGACGAGATCGGCGCGCTGGCACGCGCCATCCAGATCTTCCAGGACGCGATGGGCCGCAACCGCAATCTCGCCTCGCAGGTCTCGCAGGACTCCGCCGCGCGCGAGCAGCGCGCCCGCCACATCGAGCAATCCGTCGAGGCGTTTGGCGAGGCGATCGGCGCGATCATGCGCGGCCTCAGCGACAACGCCTCCGTCATGCGCGAGACGGCACAGACCATCACCCGCGTCACGGCGGACGCGAATAGCCGCGCCGGCACCGCCGCGAACGCCACCGAGCAGGCCTCGCACAACGTCACGGCGGTGGCAGGCGCAGCCGAGGAGCTGTCCGCGTCGGTGGTGGAGATCGGCCGCCAGGTCCGGCAGTCCGCAAGCGCGGTCGAGCAGACCGGCCAGCGCACCGAGAAGTCGATCTCCGAGATCGAAAGCCTCGCGGCCGCCACCCAGCGCATCGACGGCGTGCTCAACTTGATCCAGGCCATCGCCGAGCAGACCAATCTGCTCGCGCTCAACGCCACCATCGAAGCCGCGCGCGCCGGTGACGCCGGCCGCGGCTTTGCCGTCGTCGCGCACGAAGTCAAGGCGCTGGCGGGTCAGACCGCCAAGGCGACCGCCGAGATCGGCGAGAACGTCTCGATGATCCAGGCGTCCACCCGCAACGCAGTCGATGCCGTGCGCGAGATCGGCGGCGCCGTGCGCGAGATCAACGAGGTCACCTCGGCCATCGCCGGCGCCGTCGGCCAGCAGGACGCCGCCACGCGCGAGATCTCGTCCAACGCCCAATCGGCCGCGCAGGGCAACGAGACCCTGGTCGCCAACATCACCTCGCTGCGCGACGCCATCGGCGAGACCGACACGGCGGCAGCCTCCGTGCTGACGGCGGCGAGCAGCCTGACGGAGACGGCGGACACGCTGTCGCGGGAGGTGGAAAAGTTCTTCCAGAACCTGCGTTCGGGAGCCGCGGACAGCCGCGTCGCGAAGGCCGGGTGACGGCGCGTCCGCCGCTGCCGAAGGCGACGGCGGGGCTTGCCCAGCAAAAATCGGGAAAACAACCTCATGCACAGTAGGCGGGGATAGCTGAATCAATGGCTTGATCGCCGGCGCGAGCGCCTGCTGATTTTACGAAATATATTTGACGCGTCGGGCAAAACACTGGCATGATGTCGTCATGGCGCATTCGGCCCCGAACGAGACGGGACTATCATTCCGAACCGGAAGCATCGACCAATATGCGAACGCGGCCGTCGGCATCCTCGACTTCACGATAACGGCTCAACTCCGCCTTGAGGTCGGGATCCGAATTGGCCCAGGCCAGCCAATCGAATGGCATTGAGCTCAGCAGATAGGTATCCACGAGAATCACATTCGGACGACCGGCTCGCAGGTCCGCCAACAGCAGCCGCCGCTCGAAATTGATGATGCCGTCCAGTTTCGCTCGCTCCCCCTCGGGCAGTTGCGAGGTCTTCTGTTGGAGCATCGAGCCGGCCGCCAACGCCTGCCCACACGTGTTGCCCGCCCAGGTCGCATTGATCTGACGGACGAGCGGATGCCCGAGAGCGACGTGATCGCCGATCGTGATCAGCCGCGGATGCTTTGCAAGGGCCAGGATACGCCCCTCCAGTGGCGGGAACGGCCGCACCTGAAGGGACAAGCGGGAGCCGATGCACACAATCGCAGCAAGAGCGCAGATCATGACGGGCAGGCGCAACGCCTTCGTGCGAGCCTGCAGCAACGGTGCGGCACTCGCAAACATGCAAAGCGCAAATGCCGTGTAGGTCCAGCCCTTGCCCTGGATGATGAAACTCGCCGCTCCGCCTACCGCCGCGGCCAGCCACGGCGTTGCGCCGCCTTCCCATTTGAAGTCCTGCGGCGCCAACAGGCGCACGAGGCCGACGGAAGCGACCAGCATAACGGCCGGGAAAAAAAGCAGATCGCCGAAATCCATCCTCAATGGCACATAGGCGGCAGTGACCATCGGGGCAAAAGTCAACAGATAAGCCGGAAAGAAGACGGCGAGCACCGCTCCGTAGCCGATGACGACAGCGGCGGCCGCACACGCTTCGGGGGTGAACAAGGGTCTGATGGAACGTTGACGGAGGACGCAGAGGATGATCGGCAGGCCGACCACGAGGGTAAGGTAGGGCTTCAGGCTCATGCCCAACCCGGCACCCAGTCCCGCCAGGATCGCAATCGGTCCGGGCGCAAGCCCGCGCCAGCGGATCGCAGCAATGGCGACAAAGGGCGTCATCGCAACGACGGCGATGTGTTCACGCTGTCCGAATACGGCGCTGGGAAAAATTGCGAACAGGAATGCGAGCACGCATGCCGTAATGCTCCTCTCGTCGGCTTCCAGCTTTGCCGCCGCAGCGGCGCGATCGATGATGACGAGTGCTGCAACGATCTCGATCATCACCAGGATGATCACGATGATCTCGGGGGCAATGCCGGTGATGCGCGCAAGCTGCAACGCCGGCATATACAAATAGACCGACAGCGGCGGGTTCAGCTCGAAGACGTCGACGCCGAGCTTTCCGCCATCGAGAACCTTCTCGCCTTCGGTCAGCAGGCAGCTCAAATCCGCGTTGAGAACGACAGGCATTTGAACGAGCAAGGCCATCAGCAGGATCGCCGACACGATGATCCAGCGGTAGCTCATGCTGATCGTGCTTCCTGACATGGCCAGGGACGTGACCGCCTCTTTTGACGCCGGCAAAGGCCCTCTCCTCGAACGGAAGCGGTCTATTCTCTCTCACCCGTGCGCGAACCTGCCGCAGCGCGCACTCAGCGCCACTTTCAATCGGGAGTCGTTACTATTGTGCTACAATGATCTGAAACAATGCCGTAACGACCTGAAACAGTGCCGTTTCATGGTTAAATGTCAGGTCGAATGGCGAGACGCCGGGGGTTGCGCGTGGCATCCTGCGCGCCGTCGCACCGGTACGGTCTTCCAAATTGAGGCCGCGGAGCCACATTTCTCCCCCAAGCGCTTCATCCGATGAAGACTGTGTAGGCGAGCGCCAGCCACCCATGTCCGTCCGCCGTGACAAGGCTCGCCGCTTGTCCATGTTCAAGGAGCAACGACATCACCATGACCTGCGGCACCGTGAGAAGTGCGCGGCGAGCTTCTTCGTCGATCCGACCGGTGACGTTTTCGGCGACACGCTGCAAGACGAAGAAGGCATCGCCTACGCAGACATCGACCTCAACAAATGCGTCGAGCCGAAGCAATTCCACGATGTCGTCGGCTACTACGCGGCTTGCGCCGGCGAAATTTTTCGACGAGGCCGCGCAGCCACCGACCGGCGCTGCGCTGCAAGCGGCCGGTCAAGCCGAAATCGGGGAGCGATTGGGATAATCCTGTCCGCTACTGCTGCCGATCTATTCCGTGCTTCGGTTATTTGCACAGCACCTTCTGTTGATATGACAATTGTGTGACTTGACATCGTCCCAAGAATTTTTGTCGAGAGTCGCAAAGCGAACGGACACCTCATATCACTTGGGACATAGTGGTAACCGGGCTGGACAGAAGCTCATCAAAAATCGATCGGATACGGAAGCGGGCATCCCGCCTCCACGAACTCCTGCGGCGCAAACCAGCGTCGCGGGAAACGGTGTCACTTGAGTATGGGGATAGTCGTGAGTGAAAGTGAAATGAAAGCTGAACCGAAGGCAACGAACGGCTTTGCGATGCCGTCGTTCGAATTCCCGAAGTTTGCTCTGCATGGCGTGCTTAGGGAAGTTTCCGACCAGGGCGTGGCCCGCGCGCGGGAAGGCTGCGAGAAGATCAAAGCTTCGACCGAAGAGATGGCCGAAGCACTGCGCGAGACTTATTCGACCAACGCAAGGAGCGCGACCGACTACGGCCTCAAGATCATCGAGATCTCGAACGCCAATACCGCCTCCGCGATCGATTTCTTCATTCATCTCCTGGGTAGCAGGTCGACGAGCGATGTCGTTGCCGTGTCGACTGAGCAGGCGCGCAGGACTTTCGATACCGCATCCGCCCAGAGCAAGGACCTGTGGGTTCTGACGCAGAAGTTCGCGACAGAAACTGGCGAGCCGCTCAGGAGGCGCGTCGCCAAGGCGCTTCACCAGGGCAGCTAAGCCGCAGTCAATTACATCCAGGTTCGTTCAAGAGGGAGATCCGGCCGGTTGGACCAAGCTCCGCCACGAGCATGCCCACCTCATGCTCGGTCGAAGAACAGGCAGGTGCGCGATGCCCCCCAAGCCCACCGCACCAACAAGAGGCGCAATCCAATCGGCCGGGTTGTCTTTAAAGACCAATAGAGAAAATCCAAAAATCAAGTTCAGGGGAGGCTTACATGGGCATGATCATGATCAAGTGTCCGCAGACCGGACGCGCGATCCCTACCGGCATCAAGACCGATCGCGAGAGCTTTCGGCGCAGCCCCGTTTTCTTTGCGCACACCCGCTGCCCGATTTGCCGGTCCAATCACAACTGGTTCGCTCGGGAAGCCTGGGTCGACGAGGCCGGCACCTTTGCGCCTCGGATCGCCCGCTTGCAGGCATGATCGACCAAACATGCATCGATGATCGCGATGGAGGGACACCATGGCGCACATGCAAATTTCGCGGGAAACGTCCGCTTGGCTCTTGCAGGCGAAGGAATTTCTTATCGAGGCACGACGGCTGAAGCCGGGCCCTGCCCGCAACGAATTGCGTGAGACGGCGCGCGTGCTGCGCGAAATTGCGGAGCTTGAGGCTGACTCCGTGCCGGGCCCTGGTCGAGCGAAGACAAGCTGACCGACGCGAAGCATCAGCTGCTCACAAGGTATCACCGCGATATCACATCAGGTGGCGACCGGAACGCGGGATCCGGGCACGCCGATCGACAAAATCTCCTCGAGTTCGCTTGACATGGTGCCGTGGCATTCGCAAGCGGCCGCAGCAAGCCGCATTGGGTCGACTTCGATTTGACCTCGTCGCTCCGATCGGATCGCTCCGGACGCGCGCAGACTGCGCATCAGGAGAGTCACTGTGGTTCGTCGCACGCCGAGTATCTGCGACAGCGCCTCCTGGGTGAGCGGAAGGACGTCGTGGTCGGTCCGATTGCGAAACTGGAGCAGCCAGCGGGCGATCCGTGCCTGGACCGGATGTAACGCATTGCATGCCACGCCGAGTTGAAACTGCGCAAGCATCGCCCGGACGTGAAGCTGGACGACCTGCCGTATCGCGGGGCTTCGATTGAAGGCAGCGTGAAACCGCGAGGCCGGAATCCGCGAGGCGGTGCCCGTCACGCGGACGATGGCGGTGATTGCCGAAGGCGACGGTCCAAGCACCGAAAGCATGCCGACAGCGCCCTCGCGGCCGACTGCGGCCGTGGCAACCGTCTGCCCGCTTGCCATGTTGACCATCAGCGAAACGGCCCCGCTATCGGGGAAGAGAATGTGCTCAAGACGATCGCCCGTACGCGAGAGAACCGCGTCCTGATCGAGTGCTACCGTCTCCAGGTCGGATGCAAGCGACGTGAAGTCCGCTGGCGGCACTGCCGCCAGGAGGCGGTTGCGAATTCGCCCCGGGGAAATCACGTCAGGAAGCCTCTTGGACAAGGCATCTCCCGGCTTGTCCATTCCGGCCGGAAAGGCGGCTTCAGGGGTTGTTTGGACCTGTGTTCCCTAGGCGCAACGCAGCCAAATTCGCTTGCAGTCGTTATTAATCTCAACAATGAAACTCCAAACGCTTACAACACCAGTGCAATTATTCTGCGCTGGCCGCTGAAAGAGTTAGCAAGATTTGTGAGGCCGCAGACAATTGCAAAATGCGTATGGGTAACACCGTAGTGGGTCCCGCGGCAGTAGTTCCATTGCCCAATGGCGTGCGTACTGAAGGAAGCAACGCAACCAAATTCAAAACTGTCCGCCGCGCTTGATCAGCTCCTTGCCGACCGCGGCAAGGTGCACCTGGTCGGGGCCGTCGCCGATGCGGATGAAGCGGGCATAGACGTAGGCGCGGGCGAGGAAGGTGTCTTGCGAGACGCCGGCCGCGCCGTGGATCTGGATGGCGCGGTCGATGACGCGGGCGGCCATGCTGGGCACCACGATCTTGGCCGCGGCGATCAGGTCGCGCGCGGACTTGTTGCCTTCGCGGTCCATCTTGTCGGCAGCTTGCAAGGTGAGCAGCCGCGCCTGTGCGATCTCGCAGAAGGAGTGCGCGATGTCCTCGCGCACCGAACCTTGGTCTGCGAGCGGCTTGCCGAAGGCTGTGCGCGACACCGAGCGCTGGCACATCAATTCGAGCGCGCGCTGGGCGCAGCCGATCAGGCGCATGCAATGGTGGATGCGGCCGGGGCCGAGCCGGCCTTGTGCGATCTCGAAGCCGCGGCCCTCGCCGAGCAGGATGTTCTCGGCCGGTACACGGACATTCTCGTAGACGATCTCGGGATGGCCGACCGGCGCGTCGTCGTAGCCGTAGGTCAGCATATCGCGAACGATACGCACGCCGGGCGTCGCCTTGGGCACCAGGATCATGGATTGCTGGCGATGGCGGTCGGGATCGTCGGGCGCGGTCTTGCCCATCACGATCAGGATCTCGCAATCCTCGTTCATCGCGCCTGACGTGAACCATTTGCGGCCGTTGATGACGTAGTCGCTGCCGTCGCGCTTGATCTCGCACTGGATGTTGGTGGCATCGCTGGAGGCGACCTGCGGCTCCGTCATCGAGAAGCCGGAGCGGATGCGCCCCTCCAGCAACGGCTTCAGCCAACGCTCCTGCTGCGCCGGCGTGCCGTAGTTCGCCAGCACCTCCATGTTGCCGACATCAGGGGCCGAGCAGTTGAAGATTTCGGGCGCCCAGAGGATGCGGCCCATGATCTCCTTCACCGGCGCATATTCGAGATTGGTGAGGCCAGTGTTGTTAGGGTCTTGGCCGTGCTCGCCTGACAGGAACAGGTTCCAGAGCCCCTGCTCCCGCGCCAGCCGCTTCAGGTCCTGGAGGATCTGCGGCGTCTTGTAGCGCGTGGCCTCCGGCTTGACCTGCTCGTAATAAAGCTCCTCGACCGGCTCGACATGCGTCCGCATGAACTGGCGAACGCGCTCCTGCAGCTCCAGCGAACGGGCGGAGTGTTGAAAGTCCATGGGGTTCTCCTGTTCGCTACTTTTGAGGTCGTCATGCCCGGGCTTGTCCTGGGCATCCATGTTCTTCGTGCCGTGCGGAAAGGCGTGGATGGCCGGGACAAGCCCGGCCATGACGTTGTGGAAACACCGGTGTCTGCAAGACGGATGCAGTCTCGTAGGGTGGGCAAAGCGGAGCGTGCCCACCATTTCTCTCGAATCATTGATAGGTGGTGGGCACGGCGCAAGGGCGCCTTTGCCCACCCTACGCTTCCGAGCTAGCGGAGAGACGCTGGCTCACTCAGTCTCACGTCCCGCGCAAGAGCTCGCTCGCCACGATCCAGTCGTTGCCGTCGAACTGGAGCATATAGCCGTCCTTGATCGGGCGGAAATCCTGCGGTGTGGTGTTGAGCGTGATGCCGGGCATCAACAGCGACAGCGGCACGTTCTTGAGGTTCGCCGCCTGCGCCATGATGTTCTCGCGCGTCAGATTGTCCTTGCACTGCTTGAGCAGGACGACCAGCGCCTCGGCGACGGTGTAGCCATAGAGGCCGGCGACGTTGTTGATGTCGGCATTGGGCAGGCGCTTCTTCATGAAGTCGATATAGGACGTCATCGCCGGGTCGTCCTTCGGCTGCTCAACAAACGGCTTGAGCGAGCCCAGCGACAGCACGCCCTTGCCGGCATCGAGGCCCGCAGGGACCATGACGGTCGCCTTGTTGGCGCAGCCGGAGGCGAGGAAGCGCGTCGGCTGCCAGCCGACCTCATGGGCCTTGCGGATCGCCTGCGCGCAGGCGCGCGGCGTCACCGAATAGATCATGAAAACGTCGGCCTTGGTGTTGGCCAGCGTCAGCACCTGGGAATCGACGGTGGGATCGGTGACCTCGAAGCTCGAGGCCATCGCGAGCGCCTTGTCGGCGTCGGCACCAAGCGCTTCCTTGACGCCGCGAAAATATTCCTTGCCGGCGTCGTCGTTCTGATAGAGCACCGCGAAGCGCGCATTCGGGTTCTTGGCGCGGGCATAGGCGACGTCGATCGCGGCCTCGCTGGTGTAGTTCGGCGCCCAGGGCAGCGCCATCGACCACGGCATGTTGGCGGGATCGTTCCACTTCGAGGCCGAGCTGATCAAAAAGAGCTGCGGCACCTTGTTGCTGTTGAGATATTTTGCGATCGCCGAGCTCGGCGCGGTGCCCATGGTCGCGAAGATGAAGGCGACACCGTCACCCTCGACCAGCCGCCGCGCCGCTTCCATGGTCTTCGGCGGCGAGAAGGCGTCGTCGAGCGACAGGAGATTGAGCTTGCGGCCGTTCACCCCGCCCTTTTCGTTGACCTCGTCGAAATAAGCGGAGATGACCCTGCCCGTGATGCCAAGCGGCGATGCGGGACCGCTATAGGGCATGGTGTTGCCGATCTTGATCTCAGTGTCACTGACACCGGGACCGTAGGACTTTTGCGCGGAGACGGGCGTGGACAGGCAGGCGGCAGCCAGCGCTGCGGCCAGGACCAAAGCGGCTCTCATGGTTTCTCCCCGGTGATGATCGTCCACGCGAGGCGACCGCGCGGCGTGCTGCTTTTTGCCAGCACGTCAGCTCAGCGGAGTTCCGCAAGATGGTCTTGCGTCGAGTTGCTGGTTCATTCGACGTCTCGTTTCGAACCTGCGTATGAACGCCGCAGCAGGGCGAACAGGCTGCCGCCGGTCGCGGCTCCAACGAGATAGACAACGAGGGTTTGGAGCGCGAGCGGCAGACTGAGATTCATCTTGAAGAAGGAGATCGTGACCGTGTCGAGATTCTGCACGGCGAAGACGATGGTCGCTGCGGCGAAAAACACGATCACGGCGAGATGAAACCAGCGCATGACAATCCCTCAGCGTCGCCCGACGCGCGATGAAATCTGGATGAACGGTCATCGCGCTCTTGGGCGACCACGGTCCTTCTCCGGATCAAGCCTTAATGGCGCCGCCGCAGGCTAAAGCCCAGACTGACCCAGCCGGCGCCGGCCATGATCAGGTCGATGCCGAGGAACAGGCCGAGGATATAGACGCTGTTGACCGGCCAGCGCGCCAGGATCAAGAGCCCGAGCAGCAGAGTGATGACCGCAGACAGCGCCACCCACACCCACGGGCTTTCCCTTTTCATGCTGAAGGCGAGAAACAGCCTGACGGCGCCCGAGGCCAGCAGCGACGCGCCGAGGAACAAGGTGAGCAGCACCGCGGCGAACAACGGGTTCTCGAAGGTCAGGAAGCCCGCGACGATATAGAGCACGCCGAGCAAGGCCCAGATCAGGAACTTGCCCCAGCTCTTCATCTGGAACGCGCCGATCACCTCGGTGACCCCGGCGATGATCATCATCACACCAACCACGAGCACGCTCGCCACCGTCGCCATCATCATGCTGCCGAGCGCGATGAAGCCGGTGATGAGATAGACGACGCCGAGGGCGACGATCCAGCCCCATTTGGCGTGCAGCGCAGCAATGCCGGACCCAAGACCCAAGTTTGGAGACGTATCCGAAGCACTTGTCATGACGGCTACTCCTGCATGCGAAGTCCCAAGGCACATCTCAGGATAGCACGAGCCGCGCCGGGACAACAGCCAGTAGAGCAGCCCCGCGGGACCCCCCATTGACTTAAGTCAAGGGCGGACGGGGCGCCTCACGCGCGCGAGCGCTCCATGTCGAGCTCGGCCTTGAGATTATCGAGATCGCGATAGATCGAAGCAACTGCCAGCACGCGCCCGCCCTTGCGGTACTTCAGCAGGCAGTCCCTGCTGTCGATGCTGCCGTCGATCGCTATGTCGTCGAAGCTCTCGGCATGGCCGACATAGTTGATCGGAACGTCATAGTGCTGCGACCAGAAGAACGGCACGGCGTCGAAGCGTTCGCGCCTGCCGAGCATGTTGCGCGCCGCGGCCTGGCCCTGCCGCTCCGCCACCACCCAGTGCTCGACGCGGATGTTCTGGCCCGAATGCGGATCGGGCCAGCGCGCGATGTCGCCGGCCGCGAAGATGCCTGATGCGCTGGTCTCGAGATACTCGTTCACGCTGACGCCGCGATCGATGGCGAGCCCCGCCTGCTCGGCGAGCACAAGGCGCGGCCTGACACCGATCCCGACCACGACCAGATCGGCCTCGATCACGCTGCCGCTCTTCAGCGTGGCGCGTTTGCCCTCGAGCTTTTCCACGGTGTCCTCGAGGTGAAAGTGGACGCCATTGTCTTCATGCAGCGCGCGGACGAAATCGCCCATCTCGGGGCCGAGCACGCGCTGCATCGGCCGCTGCTCGGGGGCAACCACATGCACCTCCAGCTTGCGCGCCCGCAAGGAGGCCGCGACTTCGAGGCCGATGAAGCTGGCGCCGATCACCAGCGCGCGCGTCGCGCTGCCGGCCGCCTTGATGATGGCGCGGCTGTCGGCGACGGTCCGCAAGGTGTGCACATCGGGCTGGTCCGCGCCCGGAATCTGCAATTTGACCGGTTCGGCACCGGTCGCGAGCAGCAACCGGTCGAACGGCAGCTTGTCGCCACTGCCGAGCGTGACGATGCGCGCCTTCGGATCAATCGCTGCAACACTCGTGTTGAGCCTGAGATCGATGCCCGCGTCCTGATAATAGTCCTCGCCCCGCAACGGCAGCCAATCCTCGGGTGCACTGCCGGCGAGGTAATCCTTGGAGAGGTTCGGCCGGTCGACCGGCATCGCGCCGTCATCGCTCAGCATGGTGATAGCGCCGGCAAAGCCCTCGCGCCGCAGCGTCTCGGCGGCCGCAAAGCCGGCCGCACCGCCGCCGACGATGACGAACTTTTCCGGCGTCGGCGCGCTGCGATGTGACGCTGCAGGCTGCGGCATCTCGCGCTTGCGCTGAACCGAGATCCTGTCCTGGTCGCGCGTGACCTCCCAGACCGCCAGCGCGTTCAGCGCCGGCGGGCGGGTGGCCTCGCCGGTGCGCAAGGAGAAGCAGGCGTGATGCCAGGGGCAGCGGATGGTGTCGCCCACGACCAGCCCTTCGGCGAGTGGGCCATGGTAGTGGCTGCAGGACGGCTCGATGGCGAAGATTTCGCTGCCGGCTTGCACCAGCAAGATGTCTTCCTCGCCGACATGGCCGAGCAGCTTGCCGTCCTCGAACGCGCTCAGCAACACGCCCCTGGTGAGGTCCGGCCCGCTCGGCGTCTTGTGCTCGGTCATGGTGTCGTCTCCTTCAGCTCGGCCCGCGCGGATCACGCGTCCGAATTGGCCAGCCTCAACAGCTCCTGACGCGTCAGCGCGTTGTCACGGAACACACCCAGCATGCGGCTGGTGACGAGATCGGTCCCAGGCTTATGCGCGCCACGCGTGGTCATGCAGTGATGCGTCGCCTTGATGATGACGCCGACGCCTTCCGGCTTCAATACATCGTTGATCGTATTGGCGATCTGCGCGGTCATCTTCTCCTGGATCTGGAGGCGTTTTGCGTAGATGTCTACCACCCGCGCGAGCTTGCTGATGCCGACGACGCGCCCCTGCGGGATATAGGCCACCCAGGCGCGGCCGACGATCGGCGCCATGTGGTGCTCGCAATGGCTTTCGAAGCGAACGCCGCGCAGGACGATCATCTCGTCATAGCCTTCGATTTCCTCAAAAGTCTTTTGCAGGATTTCGGTCGGATCCTGCGCATAGCCGGAAAAATACTCCTCGAAGGCGCGCGCAACCCGGTCCGGCGTGTCGTGCAGACCGTCGCGCGCGGGATCGTCGCCCGCCCAGCGGATCATGGTCCGGACCGCCTGCTCGACCTCGGCCCTGCCAGGCCGTTCGCCCGGCAGCTGCGCCACCGCGACGCCCTCCAACCTGCGCGCATGTGAATTCATCAATAGCCTCCCTGCAATGAGCCGCGCACATCTGGCGGTCCCTCAGCTTGGACGGCTGCAATCGGAAAAGGTTCCCGAAGTCGCGAAAAATCGGGCGTCCGGGCAGCAGGGCGGGAAAGCCGGGCTTTACGAGGCTGCTTTCCGCACGTCGAGCACGGCGCGGGCCCATTCCGCAGGCCGCTCCTGCGGCAGGTTGTGGCCCGCTCCAGCGAAGACACGCCGTTCGAAGATGCCTTCGAACTTGGGCGCGTGATGGGCGGTGCCGGGATTGACGCCGTCGCTGTCGCCGTCGACCGCGATCGTCGGAACACGGATCGGCGGCTGCGCGGCGAGCTTGGCCTCGATCGCGGCATAGGCGGGATCGCCTTCGACCAGCCCATAGCGATGACGGTAGGAGTGGATCACGACATCGACGAAATCAGGATTGTCGAACGACACCGCACTTGTCTCGAACGTCGCGTCGTCGAAGCCCCATGTCGGCGACCACATCGCCCAGAGCTGGCGCGCAAAGCCGCGCCGGTTGCGCTCCAGCGCGCGGCGGCCGCGCTCGTTGTGGAAGAGATATTGATACCAGAGCGCCGCTTCCTCCGATGGCGAAGCCGGCTCCATCGCACGCGCGATGTTCTGGATGTTGTAGGAATTGCCGGAGACGAGGGCGATCACGCGTTCGGGATGCAGCACCGAGACCACGCAGGCCGCGCGCCCGCCCCAATCATAACCGCCGACCACCGCGCGTTCGATACGAAGCGCATCCATGAAGGCCAGCAGATCGGCGCCGAGCGCCGCCTGCTCGCCGGAGCGCAGCGTCGCGGCGGACCGGAAGCGCGTCGGCCCGTAGCCGCGCAGCCACGGCACAAGCACCCGCGCCCCCGCTTCCGCGATCAGAGGTGCGGTCTCGGCATAGGCGTTCACATCATAGGGAAAGCCGTGGCCCATGATGCAGGGCCAGCCATCCGGCGCGCCGTATTCGAGATAGGCGATATCGAGGACGTCCGTGGCGATGGTTTTTTGTTGCATGATTTACTCGCGGATTTGTGGCTTCGTAGCCCGGATGGAGCGGAGCGTAATCCGGTGGCGCCGGTATCCGCGAATCCCGGATTTCGCTGCGCTTCATCCGGGCTACAAGACCGCCCTATTTCTGTGGGCCTGACAGCGAGATCTCGCGTTCGGCGCGGAACACGTTGCTGTAGAGATTGGCGATCCACTGCCGGCCGATCTCGGTCTTGTTGAGATAGCCGATCTCGGTCTGGATGTGCGGTGCGACGCTGTTCCAGTAGAATTGTGGATAGCGGTTCACGATGTCGGCGGGCGAGTCGTAACCGAGCTGGCGATTGATGCCGACCTCTTCGAATTCGTAATAGAGCGCGTTGGCCTTGCGCAGATAGTTGGGATCGCCGAGCTGGCCGATGAAGTCCGCGGCGCGCAGGATCGAGGCTTCGTCGTCGTACTCCTGCCCTTCACGGGCCGGGAAACGAGTGCCCTCGATGGCGCGGGCGACGCGCTCACTGTCGATGCCGCGGATCGGCGGCAGCCGGCGCCGCACGAAAAGCATCGAACGATCAACGTGATACATCATCAGACTGGCATCCGACGCGCCGCGCGGCAGCGACACCTTGGTGCCGGCCTCGTCGACCACGAAACCGTCTTCGTCGTCCTCCGGAAACAGCCCGCGAACATAGCCGATGTCGTGCGCCAGGCAGGCGATCAGGATATGGATGTAGTCCTCGGCATCGAGGTGCGTGTGCAAATTGCGGCCAAGCATGATCGCCTGGGCCGCCAGCGTCACCAGCATCGTATGCTCGATATTGTGATAAAGCGCGTCGCTGTTGCCGATGCATTCCATCGCGGTGCGCGTCGAGGCCTCCACCACCCTGGCATAGGAATCGTCGTACCTGCGACGCATGAACGAGCCGAGCAACTTCTCCAGGGATTCAGCCGCCAGTCTCGGTAACGTCATCATGGATGCAGCCCCGCTTGTCGGTGGTGTCCCACGCCAGCTCCCGACGTCTCATTCGTGTCCTCAACGCAACGGCCAGCATAGCCCATCTTGGGCCAAGTGACCAAACGCCGGGACGAATTTACGGAAATATGTTGCTGTTCTGCCCTGCGCCATCACGGTTGCGGTCGGGCCGCGACACAGCCTGGCCGGGCCCGTCAAAACCGCTTTTATTCCACCAGCAGCACGTCCACGGCGACGCCGAGCTTCTGCTTCGGCGAGCCGACGATGATGCCGTCGACCGGCGAGACGTCGGAAAAGTCGCGGCCGACCGCGAGCACGATGTGATCGTTGGCGACCAGCAAATCATTGGTCGGATCGAAGTCGACCCAGCCAAGTTCAGCCCCGCACCACAGCGACACCCAGGCATGGGTGGCATCGGCGCCCTGCAAGCGCGGCTGGCCCGGCGGCGGAATGGTACGAAGATAGCCGCTGACATAGGCCGCCGGAAGGCCGAGCCCGCGCAGCCCTGCGATCATCACATGGGCGAAGTCCTGGCAAACGCCGTGGCGCTTGTCGAAGACCTCGCCAAGCGGCGTCGAGATCACCGTCGCCTTCGGATCGTAGCGGAATTCGGTGCGGATGCGATGCATGAGATCGGTCGCGCCGGCGAGGATCCCTGCGCCGGGCGCAAAGCTCGTGGCCGCATAAGCGCTGACGGGGTGCAGCACCGGCACCAGCGGGCTCGCAAAGACGTAGCCGACCGGCGAGGACGGCCCGAGGCTCGTTGCTTCAAACGCGATGTCGCGGATGCTCTCCCAGGGCGGGCTGACGGCATCGCGCGCCGGCGGCTGACGCGAGACCGACACGCGCGAGCGCGAGTCGATGCGCAAGTTTCGGTGCGCGGTCTCGATCACCACGCTCTCGGTGAGCGTGCCGAAGAAGTCGCGGCGGACGTGGCGCTCGGACGGGCGCGGCCGGATCTCGACCTTGTGCGAGATCAGCTCCTGACCGTTGCCGCTCTTCGGCTCCAGCCGCAGCGTGCAGCGGGCGAAGCTGACCGGACTCTCGTATTCGTAAGTCGTGACGTGACGGATGTCGTAGATCACGCCAACCCCGTTAGCTTTTCCGGACGGCTGGCATTGGGCCCGTGCGGGAAGTAGTGCAGCCCGATCGCCTCGGCGAGGCTGAGCAGGTCCTGCTCCAGCGAGAACAGGGTCTTGACCTCGAGCTTCTCGGCCTCGGCGGTTGCCAGCATCGCCTGCACCGCCACCGCGAGCCGCTGCGGCTGCTCGATCAGGCCGTGCTCCTTCAGGCTCGGCAGCGAAGCGATGTGCTCGTTCAACGTCGTCACCTGGAACGCGACCGAACGCGGATTGTAGCTGTCGAGCACCGCGAGGTCGCGCACCGGTGCCAGGATCGGCGCCAGCAGATAGCGCGAGCGATAGGTGATCTGGGAATCCACCAGCGTCAGCAGAATATCGAGATCCTCGTCGCAGGCCTCGTCATAGGCGAACTGGCGCGCGAAGCGCGTGGTGTTGATGGCGCGCTCGGTGCGGCGGCCGATATCGAGGAAACGCCAGCCGGCGGCGCGGTTCATGTTCTCCTGCGCCAGTCCTGCAAAGCTCGCCAGCTCCTGCAAGGTCAGCTCGGCCGCGCTCAGCACATCGTCGTCATCCTCGACCTCGTAGGCCAGGCGATCGGCCATCTCGGTGATGACCTGCCAGGCGTCGGGCGACAACCGCTCGCGCAAGGATGTCGCCGTGCGCTGCGCCGCGCGCACCAGCGACAGCGCCGAGCCGAAACGCTCCGGGCTCTGCAGCGCTTCGGCGACGATGCGCCCCGGCGCAGTGCGCGAGGCCTGCGAGATCGCGCCCCAGGCCACCAGCAGGCGCTGGATGCGGTCGGCCGATTGCAGCGAGGCCGCGGTGCCCTTGTTGGGCCCGCTCGGCGAACCCAGCGCGCGCACCAGCCGCAGTGTTGCCTCGGCGCGTTCGAGATAGCGGCCGAGCCAGAACAGATTGTCCGCGGCGCGGCTCGGCAGCACGCCGGCGATGCGGCGGATCCGGACCTTGTCAGTCGCAGGCAGCAGCGTCGCGATCGAGACCTTCTTGTCCGAGACAACCCAGACGTCGGCGGCGCGCGCGCCGTCGCCCATCGACACCGCGCGCGCATCCGCCTGCTCGGCGATCCGGCAGAAGCCGCCGGGCATGATGGCCCAGCCGTCGGGCGTCGCGGCCGCGAACACACGCAGCACGAAGGGACGCGGCGTGAGCTGGCCCTGCTCCCACACCGGCATGGTCGAGAGCCGCACCACCTCCTGGCCGACATAGTCCATGCCGCGCGCACTGATGGCGTCGACGAGACGCTGGCGCCCGGATGCGTCGAGCTCGCTCGCGAGCACCGGGCCATTGCTGTCGAAGCCGGGAACGCCGCGCCGATAGGCGCCCTCGATCGCGACCTCGTCGAGCCGTGACAACACCTCGTCGCGCGCGATGCGCTGGCCACACCACCAGGTCGCGATATGCGGCATCTTGAGCTCTTCGCCGAGCAGGCGGCGGCTCAGGGCCGGCAGGAAGCCGAGCAGCGCGCGCGCCTCCAGCACGCCCGAGCCCGGCATGTTGGCGACGACGACACCGTCCTTGCGCAGCACGTCGATCAGGCCGGGCACGCCGAGATGCGAGGACGCATCGAGCTCGAGCGGATCGAGCGAGTTGGAATCGACCCGGCGCAGCAGCACGTCAAGCCGCTTGAGGCCGGCAACGGTGCGGATGTGGATGCGGTTGTCGCTGACGGCGAGATCGTCACCCTCGACCAGCAGGAAGCCGAGATAGCGCGCCAGCGTCGCGTGCTCGAAATAGGTCTCGCTGAAGCTGCCCGGGGTGAGCACCCCGATGCGCGGCTCGTCGCGATCGGCGCGCGCGCGCAGGCTATCGCGAAACGCCTCGAAGAACGGCGCGACGCGCGGCACGTTCATCGACTTGTAGAGATCGGAGAACGCGCGCGAGAGCACCAGGCGGTTCTCCAGCGCATAGCCCGCCCCCGACGGCGCCTGCGTGCGGTCGCCGAGCACCCACCAGCGCCCGTCCGGCCCGCGGCCGACATCGGCGGCATAGAGCGAGAGATAGCGCCCGCCGGGCGGCGGCACGCCGCAGACGGGGCGAAGATATTCGGGACTGCCGGCGATCGCGGCGGCCGGCAGCGCGCCTTCCGCGACCAGCCGGCCCTCGCCATAGATGTCGCGCAGCACGAGCTCGAGCAGCTCGGCGCGCTGGGTGATGCCGGCTGATAGCTGCTTCCAGTCGGCCTCGTCGATCAGCAGCGGCAGATGGCTGATCGACCACGGCCGGTCGGCGCTGTCGCCGGGCGCACGGTAGGTGACGCCGGCCTCGCGCAAATGGCGGTCGGCCATGCCGAACCGCCGTTCGATCTCGTCCGGCGCGAGCGCGCCGAAGGCGTCGAAGAAGCGGCTCCAGACCGCGCGGGGGGCGCCGTCGGGCCCCAGGAACTCGTCGGGGATGCCGGGCAGGCGGCTATAGTCGCGGACCCATTGCGCGAGGCGGCGCTGGCCTTCGCGCTGACCTTGCGCCTTACCCGTCTTGTCGTCCTGTTCGGCTGCGCCCTCGCCCATGCGCCTCTCCCTGCCCCACCATCATTCTCATTGCAGGAGCGGGGTCCGCAAGTCGAGGGTCAGCGGAAACTCACTTGTGCGTTCCTCGGGCGGCGGCTGCATCGGACCCGGCGTATGGCCGTGGTCCTGGAAGCGCGCCAGCCGCCGCGCCTCGGCCTCGTAGGTGTTGACGGGCTTGGTGTCGTAGCTGCGGCCGCCGGGATGGGCGACATGATAGACGCAGCCGCCCAGCGAGCGGCCGTTCCAGGTGTCGATCAGGTCGAAGGTCAGGGGCGCGTGAACGGGGATGGTCGGGTGCAGGCCGGAGGCCGGCGGCCAGGCCTTGAAGCGGACGCCAGCGACCGCCTCCCCGGAGCGTCCGGTCGAGGTCATCGGCAGGCGGCGGCCGTTGCAGGTCACGACGTGGCGGCCCTCGACAAAGCCCTCAGCTTTCACTTGAAGCCGTTCAACCGAACTGTCGACATAACGCACCGTGCCCCCGGCCGAGCCCTCCTCGCCGAGCACGTGCCAGGGCTCCAGCGCCTGCCGCAGCTCCAGCGTCACGCCGCCATGATGGATACGGCCAAAGGCGGGAAAGCGGAATTCGAGCTGGGCCAGATACCATTCCGGCTCAAAGGGATAGCCGGACTGCTTCAACTCAGAAAGCACGTCAAGAAAATCCTGCCAGATGAAGTGAGGCAGCATGAAGCGATCGTGCAGCGCGGTGCCCCAGCGCACGAACTTGCCGGTCTGCGGCTCGCGCCAGAATTTTGCGATCAGCGCGCGGATCAGGAGCTGCTGCGCCAGCGACATGCGCGGGTCGGGCGGCATTTCGAGCGCGCGGAATTCGACGAGGCCGAGCCGGCCCGTACTGCCATCGGGCGAATAGAGCTTGTCGATGCAGATCTCGGCGCGGTGGGTGTTGCCGGTGATGTCGACGAGCAGATGCCGGAACAACCGGTCCACCAGCCACAGCGGCGCCTGGTAGCCCGGTGGCGGCACGTGCGAGAGCGCGATCTCGAGCTCGTAGATGCTGTCGTGCCGGGCTTCGTCGATACGCGGCGCCTGGCTGGTCGGGCCGATGAACAGTCCCGAGAAGAAATAGGAAAGCGACGGATGCCGCTGCCAGTGCAGCACCAGGCTCTTGAGCAGATCGGGACGGCGCAGGAACGGCGAGTCCTGCGGGCTCGAGCCGCCGACGACGACGTGGTTGCCGCCGCCGGTGCCGGTGTGGCGGCCGTCGACCAGGAAGCGGTTGGCCCCGAGGCGCACCTTGCCGGCGTCCTCATAGAGGCCTGAGGTGATGTCGACCGCGTCGCGCCAGCTCTTGGCCGGCTGGATGTTGATCTCGATGACGCCGGGATCCGGCGTCACCTTGATGACCTCGATGCGTGGATCGAACGGCGGCGGATAGCCCTCGACATGGACCTGGAGCTGCATCTCCTCGGCGGTGGCTTCGAGGGCCGCGACCAGTTCGAGATAATCCTCGATGCGCTCGACCGGCGGCATGAAGGCGCAGAGCACGCCGTCGCGGACTTCGACCGACATCGCGGTGCGGACCGGGACCGACGTGTTGAGTTTCTCGGGCGCGGCCGGCGGCGGCGCTTCCGGACGCGCCGGAAGGCTGAACACCGGCAGCTTGCCGTGCGGCTCCATCGGGTCGCGTTCGACGATGTAGGGATATTGATCGGGTGGAACGTAGCCGAGCGAACCGATCGGCAGGCGCAGACCAAGAGGGGAATCGCCCGGCATCAGGAACAGATGATTGCGCCGGAGTTGCCAGCGCTCGCTGCGCCAGCGCGGCGGCGCGTTCCAGCGCTGCACCGGCAGCACGAATCCGCGCGGGGTGTTGAGGCCCTGCTCGAACACCCGCGCGATCCGCACACGTGCCTCCGGGTCGGACAATTTGGAGTCGGACGGATCGACATTGACGGGAAGCTCGGCTTCCTTCTGAAGCCAGAGCGCGGTGTCCTCGTAGGCCGGCATGATGTAGCCGGGATCGAGCCCGAGCCGCAACGCCGCACCTTCCATGAAGGTCTCAGCGTCCTTCACCTGCGCGGGCCGCGGATTTTCGATCTTGGCGATGAGATCGGCGTTCTTCCAGATCGGCACGCCGTCCTTGCGCCAATAGAGCCCAAAAGCCCAGCGCGGCAGGCTCTCGCCCGGATACCATTTGCCCTGGCCGTAGTGCAGCAGGCCGCCCGGCCCGAAACGCGTGCGCAGGCGGCGGATCAGATCGTCGGCCAATGCGCGCTTGGTCGGGCCGACGGCCTCGGTGTTCCACTCCGCCGCTTCGAGATCATCGACGGAGACGAAGGTCGGCTCGCCGCCCATGGTGAGACGCACGTCCTGGCTTGCGAGATCGCCATCGACCTGCTCGCCGAGATCGTTGAGCCGCGTCCAGGATTCGTCGGAGAACGGCTTCGTGATGCGCGGCGCCTCGCGGATGCGCTTGACGCTCATATCGAAAGCGAACTCGACTTCGGCAAAGCCGGCGCCGCCGGAAATCGGCGCCGCCGAGCGATAATGCGGCGTGGCCGCAACCGGGATGTGCCCCTCGCCCGCGAGCATTCCGGACGTCGCGTCGAATCCGATCCAGCCTGCGCCCGGCAGATAGACCTCGGCCCAGGCGTGCAGATCGGTGAAATCGTTTTCCACCTCGGGCGGTCCCTCGATCGGATCGATGTCGGGACGGATCTGGATCAGGTAACCGGAGACGAAGCGCGCCGCGAGGCCGAGATGACGCAGGGTCTGGATCAGGAGCCAGGCAGAGTCGCGACACGAGCCAGCCCCGGAGGAGAGCGTCTCCTCTGGCGTCTGCACGCCGGGCTCCATGCGGATGATGTAACGGACGTGCTTCTGAAGCTCGCGATTGAGATCGACCAGGAAGTTGACGGTGTTCGGAGCTTCGTGCGGGATCGTGTCGAGAAATTTCGCGAACAGGCGATCGGGCTTGATGGTCTCGAGATAAGGCGCGAGCTCCGTCTTCAGGTCCTTCGGATATTCGAACGGAAAGCTGTCGGCATAGGGCTCGACGAAGAAGTCGAACGGGTTGACCACGGTCATCTGCGCCGTGAAGTCGACCTCGAATTTCAGCTCGGTCGTCTTCTCCGGAAACACGTAGCGCGCCAGCCAATTGCCTTGCGGGTCCTGCTGCCAGTTCACGAAATGATTGGCCGGAGTGACCTTGAGCGAATAGCTCAGAACCGGCGTGCGCGTATGCGGCGCCGGCCGCAGCCGGATGGTCTGCGGGCCAAGATCGATCGGGCGGTCGTATTTGTAGTGCGTGACGTGATGTAATGCGACGTAGATCGACACGGGGTGCGGTGCTCCAGCAGCTTTTTTGAGCAGAACACCGGTTCCGGGTGGGATCAAGCACTAACAACGGGCACGGGTTGCCTACGCCGCGGGCTGATCGGCGAGTTACACTTGCCGAAGTGATCTACCTATGATCGAATGAACCATTGCCTGCACAAGCCGCGCCCGACGCGCCGCTTTGCGCATGATGGACTCTCCCGTTCGTAATGGTTGCCGCGCAACGTATCGACGCGTGGCGCGGCCTGAAAGAGGAGATGTTTCCGATGAGCTTTCTGGTCAGATTCCCGCGAGCTTCCTATCGCGCCGACGCGCTCGATGGTTTCACGGTCACTCCAGATTTCACACCGGGAAACGCGCAAGCCATGATGTGGTTGTCGCAGCTCGCCTACGAGACCGACGACCGCGACAAGGTAGACAATATCCTGAAGGCACTGGGGCTGGAGATGCGCGGCTTCGGTGCCGACACTCCCGCTACAGGTTTGGTGCCGCCAAAAGCCCGCTTCATTGTCGCCGTCGGACGCGGCGCGACTTTCGTCACACTCTCCGGCACCGATCCGCTCAGTATCAAGGATTGGATCACCGACTTCACCCTCGCGCCAAGTCCAAATGTTTTTCACAAGGGATTTGCCGAAGCCGTCGACGCAGTCCGATCAGACATCGAAGTCGCGATCAGGAGTGGCGGCGCCGGACAGCCGCTCTTCTTTACTGGACACAGCATGGGCGGTGCCTTGGCAAATATCGCGGCACTGCGGGCGTTGGATGCTGGCCTGCGGGCAACCGCCGTTTACACGTTTGGCGGGCCGCGAACCGGCGGTCAGGATTTCTTCGAAGCCTACGAGCCTCTCGGCGAAAGCACGTTCCGGCTCGTCAACGGTAACGACATCGTCCCGGCCGTTCCACCCAGCCTGCTAGGCAACTTCCGCCACGTCGGCCAAATGCTGCGTTGCGCGTCTGGCTCGACCTTCGCAGGTCAGGTGCCGGAGTCGAAAGAGGGAAACGACCCCAGCCTCCTCCAAGTCGGGCTTGGTGCCGCGCGCAATTTCCACCTGAAGATCCCAAGCATCAAGGAACTCCGCGACATCGACCCGCGGACGCTCGACCAATCCGACATCCTGCCCGGCTTCGTGCGCGACCATGTTCCGGCAAGCTACTTCCGGGCGTTGTCGGTCACCATTCCGTAACGGCCGCTCAGCCTCACATCGTCGCCCCGAGCACCCAGGGCGCGAATTCGGCGCCGCCGAAATCGAAGCTTTCGCTCTTGGTCGGCTGTCCGGACGCGGTCTTCAGGATGAGCTCGAAGATGCGCTGGCCGCACTGCTCGACGCTCTCCTCACCTTCGAGGATGGTGCCGCAATTGACGTCCATGTCCTCTTCCATGCGCTTGTACATGGGCGTGTTGGTGGCGAGCTTGATCGAGGGCGCCGGCTTGCAGCCGAACACGCTGCCGCGGCCGGTGGTGAAGCAGACCAGATTGGCACCGCCGGCGACCTGGCCGGTCGCAGCGACCGGATCGTAGCCGGGCGTGTCCATGAAGATGAAACCCTTCTTGGTGATGGGCTCGGCATAGCGCAGCACGTCGACGAGATTGGTGGTGCCGGCCTTGGCCATCGCGCCGAGCGATTTCTCCAAGATGGTGGTGAGGCCGCCGGCCTTGTTGCCGGGGCTCGGATTGGCGTTCATCTCGGCGCCCTCGCGCTCGGTATACGCGTCCCACCAGCGCATGAGATCGACCAGCTTCTCGCCGACCTCGCGGCTGACGGCGCGGCGAGTGAGCAGGTGCTCCGCGCCGTAGGTCTCGGGCGTCTCCGACAGGATCACGGTGCCGCCGTGACGGACGATGAGATCGCTGGCAGCCCCAAGCGCCGGGTTTGCGGATACGCCGGAATAACCGTCCGAGCCGCCGCATTGCAGGGCCACGGTGAGCTCGCTCGCCGGGACGCTCTCGCGCTTCACCTTGTTGGCATCAGCGAGCGCCTCGCGTACGAAGGCAATACCCGCTTCCACCGTCTTGCGGGTGCCGCCGACCTCCTGGATGTCCATCGCGCGGAGGCGGCCGGCGAGCTTCTGCTCCTCCATCAGGCCGCCGATCTGGTTCACCTCGCAGCCCAGCCCAAGCACGATGACGTGGGAGAAGTTGACGTGACGCGCATAGCCGCCGAGCGTGCGGCGGAGCAGCGCCAGGGGCTCGTTCTGCGTCATGCCGCAGCCGGTCTTATGGGTCAGCGCGACCACGCCGTCGACATTGGGAAAGTCGGCGAGCGGATTGTCGCCGGTGAACGGATTCTTCTTGAAGACGTCGGCGACGAGGCTTGCGACATGCGCGCTGCAATTCACCGAGGTGAGGATGCCGATATAGTTGCGCGTGGCGACGCGGCCGTCCGGGCGGCGGATGCCCTCGAAGGTCGCCGGCAGGTCGAAGTTCGGCGTCGGCTTGACGTCGGCGCAATAGGCATAGTCCTTGGAAAAATCGCCCATGCCGCAGTTCTGCGTATGCACGTGCTGGCCCGGCGTGATCGGCACCGTCGCAAAGCCGATGATCTGGCCGTAGCGCCTGACCGGCTCGCCCAATGCGATCGGCTTGATCGCGACCTTGTGGCCGGAGGGAATGCGCTCGACCGTGGTCACGCCGTCGGCGACCAATGTTCCCGGCGGCAGGCTCGCGCGCGCGATCAGCACGCCATCATCGGGATGGAGGCGAATGACGGGGCTGATGGTCATGGCAGGTCTCCTGTATCAAAACTATCGTGCCCCGGACGCTGCGCAGCGTGAAACGGTGCACTGCGGATCCGGGGCCTGGTTGTCACGTCGCATACTTCGCTGGCTTCTGGGTCCCGGCTCTGCGAAGCGGCGCTACGCGCCGCATCGCATCCGAGACACGAGAGTGCCTATGCCTTCCCGGCCGAATCCTTGCGGGTCGCGTTGACCTGCATCTTGGCGTAGGTCGTCATCAGGCCGACTTCGTTGGACAACGTCACCAGCTTGAAGCCCATGTTGATGGCACGCGCCGCGCCTTCCGCGCCGCTGCAATGGATGCCCGGGTTGAGACCGCGCTTGGCACATTCCTTGATGATCTTGTCGTAGATCGCGAGGATCTCCGGCTCGGTGCGGTCGAGCTTCGGCTCGAGGCCGTAGGAGAAGCCGAGATCGGACGGACCGATATAGACGCCGTCGATGCCCTCGACATCGAGGATCGCTTCCATGTTCTCGACCGCGGTCCTGGTCTCCATCATCGGCAGCAGGATGGTGTCGGCATTCGCGGTCTTCTGGTAGGAGCCCGCGGTGCCGTACATGCCGGCGCGGATCGGGCCGTTGGAGCGGACGCCCTGCGGCGGATATTTGGAATACGACACGAGGTTCTTGGCCTCCTGCGCCGTGTTGACCATCGGGCAGATCACGCCATAGGCGCCGCCGTCGAGCACCTTGCCGATGATGCCGGGCTCGTTCCAGGGCACGCGGACCATCGGGGTCACGGGATGCTTATCCATCGCCTGGAAGCACTGCACCATCGAGAGATAGTCCTGCACGCCGTGCTGCATGTCGACGGTGACGCTGTCGAAGCCGCATTGCGCGATCATCTCGGCCGAGAAGCCGGAGGGAATCGCGAGCCACGCGTTGACGACGGCCTTGCCCGACTTCCAGATTTCCTTGACCTTGTTCGCCACGTTGCCTTCCTTCTTTTGTTGCTTGGACCGTTGTTTGGACCTTCGTCACCATGACGAGCGCCGCGACAGCACGGCTCTGCTGTTACCGCGAACCGGGGCTCCGCGCTACGCTCGCAATGACGCAAGACCTATGCGGTCGCCCGCTGGATGCTGACTTCGCTGACACCGACCTCGCGGGCGGTGTTCACTATCGCCGCCCAGGTGTCATCCGGCAAGGGGATGCCGTTCTTGGTGCGCTCGGCCCGGGTTTTCCGCTCGGGATCGCCCGGAATCAGCACCTGATCGACCCCCGCCATCGGCTTGGTGGCGCGAATGAAGTCGGTATAGCGCGACACCTCTGCATCGAACACATGGGAGGTATCGATCACCTTCGGATCGACATAGAACGCCAGCATGCCGTTGGCGAAGCGCCGCCCGCCCGAGGTGGCCCCGGTTCCGGTCAGCGCGCCGCCGAGCAGCTCGCACATGAAGGCAAGGCCCGAGCCTTTGTGGTCGCCGAAGGCGCGGATCGCGCCGGTGCCCTTGGTGTGGTCGCGCGGCCCCTCCGGCGTGAAGGGCCCGTAGAGCACGGTCGGGTCCTCGCTCAGGGTCCCGTCGGCATCGACCAGCGCGCCCTTCGGCAGCTTCTTGCCGCCGCGGCTTGCGACCAGCACCTTGCCTTCGGCGACGACCGAAGTGGCGAAATCCAGCACGATCGGATCCTGCCCCTCGCGCGGGATGCCGACGCAGTAAGGCGCGGTTGAGAGCCGCTTTTCGACGCCGCCGAACGGCGCCACCAGCAGCGAGCCGGCGGCATTGACGAAATGCACGGAGACCAACCCTTCGGCGGCGGCCATCTCGGCCCAGTCGCCGACGCGGCCGATATGGCCGGCATTGCGCAACGCGACCGCGGCAAGGCCGGCCTTCTTGCATTTCTCGATGCCGATCCGGACCGCCTGCGGCGTCACGGTCTGGCCGTAGCCGAACTTGCCGTCGACCACCGCGAGCGAAGGCGTGTCGACAACCACCTCTGCGGTCTGGTTGGGGACCACGAAGCCGGTCTTCAGCCAGCGGATGTAGACGGGCACACGGATCACGCCGTGGCTGTCATGGCCGGTGAGATTGGCCGTGGTGAGACAGGTCGCGATCCGCTTCGCCTCCTCCGGCGAGGAGTCTGCATGACCAAACACCTCGCCGACGAAGTCGATGAGGTTCTGGACCTGGATCGTAACCATGGACAAACTCCCCGGTTATTGTCTGGGCATGATCTTCTCGGAAAACCGCTGCACACTTTGCGCTAACGCGGCCCTCCGGGTCCGGACCATGCCCTAAGCACTTACCTTGCCATGGCCGCCGAGATAGGCGGCGCGGATCGCTTCGTTGCCCCAGAGCTCGTCGGGCTTGCCACCGAGCACGATGCGGCCGGTTTCGAGCACATAGCCGTAATCGGCCACCGACAGGCCCATGCGCGCATTCTGCTCGACGAGCAGCACCGTCGTATTGCGCCGGATCTCCGAGATGATCTTGAACACGGCCTGCACGATGACGGGCGCAAGACCAAGCGAGGGCTCGTCGAGCAACAACAGCCGCGGCTTGGCCATCAAGCCGCGCGCGACCGCCACCATCTGCAACTGGCCGCCGGACAGCGTCCAGCCGAGCGCGTTGGTGAACTTCCGGATGTCGGGGAACAGGTCGAACATCGCGTCCGCCTCCCGCGAGATCTCCGAGGTCGGCGCCCGGCGATTGGACGCGCCGAGCATGATGTTCTCTTTCACGGTGAGACCCGGGAATACCCTGCGGCCTTCCGGCACGTGGCTGATGCCCATGCGGACGATCGCTTCGGGACCAAGACCTGCGATCGAATTGCCGTCGAACAGGATGTCGCCGGAGGTCGGCTTGGCGAGGCCGGAGATGGCGCGCAAGGTCGTGGACTTGCCGGCGCCGTTGGCCCCGAGCAGCGTCACCACCTGCCCCTGCTCCACCGCGCAGGTCACCCCGCGCAGCGCTTCGATCTCGCCGTAGCGCACCACCAGATTGCGGATTTCGAGCAACGGCATCATTCGCTCCCGAGATAGGCGGAGACGACGTCGGGATGACGCAGCACGGCCAGGGATTCGCCGTCCGCGATACGGCGTCCGAAGTTGAGCACGGTGATGTGCTGGGCCGCTTCCGAGACCAGCGTCATGTCGTGATCGATGATCAGGATGGTCAGGCCCTGCGCCGCGATGCGCTTGAGCAGCTCGTGCAGTTCCAGCTTCTCGGTCGAGTTGAGGCCGGCCGCGGGCTCGTCGAGCAGCAGCAGCGTCGGGTTCGAGGCGAGCGCACGGGCAATCTCGATCAGCCGCTGATGGCCGTAGGAGAAGCTCGAGATCAGCTCGTTGGCGCGGCTGCCGAGCCCGACGAAGGTCAGAGCCTCCATCGCCCGCTCGGTCAGAGCGTCGTCGCCCTTCCCGACCATGGTGTTGCCGGGCCGCTCGGCGCCGATCTCGACATTCTCCAGCGCCGTCATCGAACGGAACAGGCGAATGTTCTGGAACGTGCGGCCGAGACCAGAAGCCGTGCGCTGATGCGGCGGCATGTGGGTGATGTCGGTGCCGTCGAGCACGATCTTGCCGGCTGTCGCTTCATAGAGACCCGAGAGCACGTTGAGCGTCGTGGTCTTGCCCGAGCCGTTCGGACCGATCAGCGCATGCACGCCGCCGCGCTTAACGGCGATGTCGACGCCGTCGACGGCCTTGAGGCCACCGAAATGCTTCGACAGGCCGGTGACTTCCAGCACCGTGTCGCCGCCGATCGTCGCCGGCTTCAATTGCAGGGCAGCCGCGGCCGGCGGCGCCTTGATCTTGGCGCGCCAGCGCGTGAAGGCGTCCGCAACAAAGCCCCAGATGCCGTCGGGCATGAAGCGGATGATCAGGATCACGAACAGGCCGTAGATTGCGAGATACAGGCCCGGCACGCTCTTGAGGAAGCGCAGCCATTCCGGGATCAGGATCAAGAGACCCGTGCCGATGGCAGAACCGATCGGCGAGGCCACGCCGCCGAGCAGCGACATGGTCAGGAACACGATCGATTCCGCAAAGGAGAACTGATCGGGGCTGACATAGGCGAAGCCGCCGGCAAACAATCCGCCCGCGAGCCCGCCGAGCAGCGCACAGAGCGCGAAGGCGTAGATCTTGGTGCGGAAGACGTCGATGCCGTTGACGCCGGCCGCAAGCTCGTTGTCGCGCACGGCGCGCATGGCGCGGCCGAGCTTGGTGTCGGAGAGATGCCAGACCAGATAGCCGACGATCGCCAGCATCGCGACGCAGAAGGCGAGATAGCTCTGCGACGACTGGAACAGGTCGGGTCGCTTGATGTTGGATACGCCGTCGGGACCGTGCGTCAGCCAGATCGCGTTGATCATCACCAGCGTGACGATCTGCTGGAACGAGATCGTGACCATCGCAAGGTAATGTCCGCCGAGCCGCAGCGTCGACATGCCGAGGAAGGCGCCGGCCAACAGCGAGATCACGCAGCCGCCGACGAGGCACAGCCAGAAGCTGGCATGCAGATCATTCGTCCCGATGCCGACCGCATAGGCGCCGAGCCCGAAGAACGCGGCTTGCGCCAGATTGATCTGGCCGCACAGGCCGAGCACCACCGAGAGCCCGAACACCGCGATCGCGAACGTGGTGGCCTGAAGCAGGATGTTATGGATGTATCCGTCGAAGCGCATGTTGGCCGCGAGCGCGACCAGGATCGCCGCGCCGATGAAGTACGGCAGGTGCCGGATCACGAGCGGTTTCGAACGGATGGCGGGCGCCGGAATCGGCATGTTGTCGCTGGGTGCGCTCATGCTTTTTCCGCCACGCGTTCGCCGAAGATGCCTTGCGGCCGGAAGATCAGGAAGGCGACCAGCACCAGGAAGGCGAAGCCGTCCTTGTAAGGCACCGAGATATAGGCCGCGCCAAAGGTCTCGATCACGCCGAGGGCGAGACCGCCGATGATGGCGCCGGCAACGTCGCCGAAGCCGCCGATGATGGTAGCCGCGAACGCCTTCAGCGCGATCGTGGAGCCCATCTGGATCGAGACGAACAGCACGGGCGCAACGAGGATGCCGGCAAGGCCGCCAAGCACCGCCGAATAGATGAAGGTGATCATGATCATGGTGGAGACGGAAATGCCGAGCAGCGAGGCCATTTCCTTGTCCTGCGAGGTCGCCTGCAGCTTCTTGCCGAGCAGCGTCTTCTCGAAGAACCAGAAATTGAAGATCACGAGACAGATGGTGACGCCGATGATCAGCAGATACTGGCTGTCGAGATAGACCGGGCCGACCTGAATGCCGGGCGTTTCAAACCAGCCTTCCAGCACCTGCGGCTGCGGGCCGTAGATCGCGAGCACGGAATTGGCGAGCAGGATCGAGGCGCCGATGGTGGCGATGATCACGGGCAGATAGGTGCGGTGGCGCAGCGGATAATAGACGCCGAGATTGAAGATGACACCGAGCAGCGCCATGCCGAGCAGCGCAACGATGAAGGCCGCCCAATAGGGCAGACCGGCTTCGATCGCGACGACCATCAGATAGGCCGCGACCATGGAGAATTCGCCCTGGGCGAAATTCACCACGTTGGTGGCACGGAAGATCAGCACGAAGCCGAGCGCAACGAGCGCGTAGACGGCGCCGATACCGATGCCGGTAAACAGGAGTTGTAGGGCGAGATCCATGACAAGCGTTCTGTTGGAGGTCAGATTCGTCCAATGAAAGACGTTTCGACCTCCCCGACCGGGATCGGGGAGGTCGTTTCAACGTCAATCGTTGAACTCGATGTGCTTGTCGAAGACGATCTTGCCCTTGTCGTTCTTCACGATGTTGTAGCCGTGGAGACCGTCGCCGTTCTGGTCGAAATTGTATTCGCCCTCAGCGCCCGGGAACTTCTTGATCGCGAGGATGGCTTCACGGACCTTGCCGGGCTCGGTGGTGCCGGCCTTGTTGATGCCCTGCGCGAGCACGTTGATGGCGTCGAAGGTCCACGAGCTCTGGTTGTCGGGCGCAACCTTGACCGCGTCGCGGTAGATCTTGCCGAACGCCTTCGAGCCCTCGCTGGAATCCTCGGCATAGTCCGCCACGCCATACGTGTTGTAGAGCGCGGGACCCGCGAGCTTCAGCGCGGTGATGTTGACGATCGAGGGCGAGCCGACCCACGGGATGTTGACGCCGAGCTGACGGAGCTGGCGAGCGAAGATGCCGAGATCGTTCTCGAACGTGAAGTAGGAACCGAGGATGTCGGCGCCGGACTGCTTGATCGCGAGCACGACCGGGGTGAAGTCCTGGCTCTGGTTGGCATAGCCTTGATCCAGCACGGGCGGCGCGCCCAGCTTGGTCAGCGCTTCGGTCAGCGCCTTGCCGCCTGCGGTGCCGAACGCATCGGTCGAGTGCAGCACGGCCCATTTCTTCTTGGCCAGCGTACTGACGCCGTATTCGGCGATCACGCGGCCGGAATAGCTGTCATTCGGACGGCAGCGGAACAGCCACTGATTGCCCATATGGGTGAGATTCGGATCGGTACCGCCGATCATCACGGGCTTGCCAAGTTTGATCACGTCGGGCGCCATCGCGTGCACCTGGGTCGAACGGATCGAGCCGAGGAAGCCGACGATGTCGGACTGCGCGGCGAGCTTGGAGAATGCGAGCACGATGCCTGGATTGGTGGTCTGGTCGTCCTCGACGATCAACTCGCCCTGCTTTCCCAGGATACCGCCGGCCTTGTTCACAGCTTCGAGCGCGAGCCTGGCGCCCTTGACGGCGTAGCCGCCGGATTCAGCGGCGGGGCCCGTGACGGGCGCGCACATGCCGATCTTGATGGTGGCGCCTTGCGCATGCGCGCTCTTGATGAGGTAGGGCGCGGCAATGCCGGCAGCAATTCCGGCAGCGAAGTCGCGTCTCGTCAGTCTCATTCATTCCTCCCTGGGGCCGGGCATCCTTGTCGGCCCTTCTTTGTCTTGGCTCTTTCCCTGAATGCAGAGCCGGATGCTACTTACGGATTCTCTCCGCGTGAGTAAATTGATATTGAGACGCCATCGACTAAGTGCGGAGAGCTCGCGCCCGAAGATGACTAACACCTGCGGCGACGATCTATTCTCGGCTATTTTTTAAGGGCTTTTCGCGCATTTCACGGCGATCGCGCTGCCCACGCGTTATGCAACGACGACAGTCATGCGTGGCAGGAAAGTCATCATGCAAATTTGCCGTTACGTTTCATCCGTAACGTCGCTCGCGTCGGTGGAAGCGAGACACAGTTCCAACTCACCGAGCATCTCCTGCAACTCGGCGAGCTTGCGCGCGCCGAAGCGTTGCGTGATCTCGGCGTAGATCGCCTCCGAGGATGGGGCGACCGCAGCCATCAGCTTCACGCCCTCTTTCGAGATCGAGACCATGCTGCGGCGCTGGTCCGCCTTCGCGGTCTTGCGCTCGATCAGATTGCGCGCCTCGAGATCGCGCAGGATGCGCGACAGGCTCGGGCCGAGGAGAAATGCCGTGCGCGCGAGCTCAGTCACCTCCGCGGCCTCGATGGCTGCCAGGGCCCGGAGGATGCGCCATTGCTGCTCGGTCAGGCCGTGCTCGCGCAGCTTGGGACGAAATTGCCGCATCACCGCTTCACGTGCCCTCAGCAGCGACATCGGCAGCGAGCGCGAGAAGTCGCGCATCGGCACCTGCCGTGCGGCGAGCTCACTTCCGTTCGCGGGATCAGCCGGTCTCTTCGCCATGTCGTCCTTTCAAGCCGCAAAATGTTTGCAGTGCAGCAAACCCAAATTGTGTTTTACGCATTCACTTAACATGTTAAGTATCTTCGGGCACCACGATTTGTAAGATCACAGATGGCGCTTTCCAACGACGATATCCAAGCTTGTGCGAACCGTCTGCACCAGGCGGAGAAGACCCGCACCCAGATCCGGCAGCTCTCGCAGGATTTTCCAGCCATTACCATCGCTGACGCCTACGCGATTCAGAAGGCGTGGGTCGACCTCAAGCTCGCGGAGGGCCGCACGGTCAAGGGCCACAAGATCGGCTTGACCTCGAAGGCGATGCAGAGCGCGCTCAATATCGACGAGCCGGATTCCGGCGTGCTGCTCGACGACATGTGCTTTGCCGATGGCGGCCTCGTTCCGACCGAGCGCTTCATCGCCACGCGCGTGGAGGCCGAGCTCGCCTTCGTCATGAGCAAGCGCCTCGCGGGGCCGGACTGCACGATGTTCGACGTGCTCAACGCCACCGACTTCGTCGTGCCGGCGCTTGAGATCCTGGACACGCGCATCGAACGTGTCGACCCCAAGACGAAAGCGACGCGAAAAATCTTCGACACCATCGCCGACAACGCGGCGAATGCCGGCATCGTGCTCGGCGGCCGTCCGATCCGCCCGCTGGACGCGGACCTGCGCTGGATCGGCGCGCTCTGCTTCAAGAACGGCCAGCTTGAGGAGACAGGCCTCGCCGCCGGCGTGCTCAATCATCCCGCCACTTCGGTAGCCTGGCTCGCCAACAAGATCGCGCCGCACGGCCTTGCGCTCGAGCCCGGCCAGATCGTGCTCGCCGGCTCCTTCATCCGTCCGATCGAGACCCGCAAGGGCGACACAATTCAGGCCGATTATGGCGCCTACGGCTCGGTGAGCTGCTACTTCGCTTAGGCGAGCAAAAAAGACAGGGAGTGAAACCGCGATGCCGCATTTCACCATCGAATATTCGGCCAATCTCGACGGCCGCCTCGACATCGGCGCGGTCTGCGAAGTGGTGCGGAAGGCGGCGGTCGAGACCGGCATCTTCCCACTCGGCGGCATCCGCGTCCGCGCCGTCAGGTGCGAGCACTATGCGATCGCGGACGCGCGGCAGGACTACGGCTTCCTCGACATGGTGCTGCGCATCGGCGAAGGCCGCGACCTTCCCACGCGTCAGAAAGCCGGCGAGCACGTCTTCCAGGCGCTTTCAAAGCATCTCGATCCCGTCTTCGCCGCCGGCAAGTTCGCCCTGTCGTTCGACATGCAGATCAACGACAAGGATACGAGCTGGAAGCGCAACAACATCCACGACGCCCTGAAAGTGGAGGCTGCCCATGGATAAGCCCACGCCGAAAGCCGATGTGTTCCAGGCCAATCGCGACCGCGCCGCTCCGCTGCTGAAGAAGCTGCGGGCCGACGGCATTGGCCACATGATCGACGGCAAGACCGTCGCCTCGATCTCGGGCGAAACCTTTGAAACGAAGTCGCCGGTCGATGGCGCCGCGCTCGCGAGCGTCGCGCGCGGCAACGCCGAGGACATCGACGCCGCAGCCACCGCCGCTGCCCTGGCCTTCAAGTCCTGGCGCGACATGGGGCCGGCGATGCGGAAGAAGCTGTTGCACCGCGTCGCCGACGCGATCGAGGACAATGCCGAAGACATCGCCGTGCTCGAATGCATCGACACGGGACAAGCCTATCGCTTCATGGCCAAGGCCGCGATCCGCGCCGCCGAGAATTTTCGCTTCTTCGCTGACAAATGCGCCGAGGCGCGCGATGGCCAGAACACGCCGAGCGACGAGCACTGGAATATCTCGACGCGCGTGCCGATCGGCCCCGTCGGCGTGATCACGCCGTGGAACACGCCGTTCATGCTCTCGACCTGGAAGATCGCGCCGGCGCTGGCCGCGGGCTGCACCGTCGTGCACAAGCCGGCCGAATGGTCGCCGGTGACGGCTGCCATTCTGGCAAGGCTCGTCAAGGAAGCCGGCGTGCCCGACGGCGTGCTCAACACCGTGCACGGTTTCGGCGAGGAGGCCGGCAAGGCGCTGACCGAGCATCCCGCCATCAAGGCGATCGGCTTCGTCGGCGAGAGCGCGACGGGCTCGGCGATCATGGTTCAGGGCGCGCCGACCCTGAAGCGCGTGCATTTCGAGCTCGGCGGCAAGAACCCGGTGATCGTGTTCGACGACGCCGATCTCGACCGCGCGCTCGATGCCGTCGTGTTCATGATCTACTCGCTCAATGGCGAGCGCTGCACCTCGTCGAGCCGTCTGCTGATCCAGCAAAGCATTGCCGAGACATTCGTCGCGAAGCTGACTGCGCGCGTGAAGGCACTCAAGGTCGGCCATCCCCTCGATCCCGCCACCGAGATCGGGCCGCTGATCCACGAGCGCCACCTCGCAAAAGTCTGCTCCTATTTCGACATCGCGCGGCAGGATGGTGCTGTGATCGCCGTCGGCGGCAAGGCCTATGACGGCCCGGGCGGCGGGCATTATGTCGAGCCGACCTTGGTGACCGGCGCGAACGGCAAGATGCGCGTGGCGCAGGAGGAGGTATTCGGCCCCTTCCTCACCGTGCTGCCCTTCAAGGACGAGGCCGATGCGATCGAGATCGCCAACGACATCCGCTATGGCCTGACCGGCTATGTCTGGACCAACGATGTCGGCCGCGCGCTACGCGTCGCCGACGCGCTGGAGGCCGGCATGATCTGGCTGAACTCGGAGAACGTTCGCCATCTGCCGACGCCGTTCGGCGGCATGAAGGCCTCGGGCATCGGCCGCGACGGCGGCGACTACTCGTTCGACTTCTACATGGAAACCAAGCACGTCTCGCTGGCGCGGGGCACGCACAAGATTCAGAAATTGGGAATTTAGAGCCACCGTCGTTCCGGGGCGCGAAGCGAACCCGGAACCTCGAGATTCCGGGTTCGGTCCTGACGGACCGCCCCGGAATGACGACCGAGCCGAGGGGAAACGCCGATGCCCGTACCGCAACACATCTTCGAACCGCCGTTCAACATCATCCGCTCCAGTCACGTCGTGCTCGACGTGACCGACTTGAAGCTCAGCCGCGAATTCTACGAGACCACCGTCGGCCTGCATGTCGAGGATGCCGACGACAAGGTCGTCTACTTGCGCGCAGCCGAGGAGCACCAGCATCACTCGCTGGTGTTGCGCAAGGCGGCGGTGCCCGCCTGCGCCCGGCTCGGCTTCAAGGTCGGCAACGACAAAGACCTCGACAAGGCCGCCTCCTTCCTTTCGGAGAACGGTCTCTCTTACGCCTTCGTCGACCAGCCCTTCCAGGGCCGCACGCTGCAGTTCACCGATCCCTTCGGCTTCCAGATCGAGCTCTACGCGTCGATGGACCGCCGCCCGCATCTGCTTCGCCGCTACGATCTCTACAGGGGATGCCATCCGCAGCGGCTCGATCATTTCAACGTCTTCGCCGCCGAAGTGCAGGACACCGTCGAGTTCTATGCGCGGCTCGGCTTCCGTCTGACCGAATACGCCGAGGAGGACGGACCGAACGGGCGCATCGCGGCTGCCTGGATGCATCGCAAGGGCAATGTCCACGATTTCGCGATCACCAACGGCAAGGGCCCGCGCCTGCACCACTTCGCGTACTGGACGCCGACGGCGATGAACATCATCCATCTCTGCGACGTGATGGCCTCCCAGGGTTTTGTGAAGAACATCGAGCGCGGCCCAGGACGTCACGGCATCTCCAACGCGTTCTTCCTCTACGTGCGCGATCCCGACGGTCACCGTCTCGAGCTCTACACCAGCGATTATTTCACCGGCGATCACGACCACGAGCCGCTGCGCTGGTCGCTGCGCGATCCACGCCGCCAGACGCTGTGGGGCGCGCCGGCGCCGCGCTCCTGGTTCGAACAGGGCTCGCCGTTCAGCGGGCAAGCCGTGCGCGAGCCGAAGTTCGTCGCCGACGTGCTGGTGGCGGATTAAGCAAATGAAACTCCCTCGCCTCGCCACCTATTCCGTCAAGGGTGACACCCGCTACGGCGCCGTCCTGGAGGGAGGCATCGTCGACCTCTCGACGCGCCACGCCAAGGACTATCCGACGCTGCGCGAGGTGATCGCGGCCGGAAAGCTCGTGAGCCTTGCCGAGGAGGCCGCCGGCCGCGCGCCGGACTATGCACTTGGCGACATCACCTGGCTGCCGCCGGTGCCCGCGCCGGAAAAGATCATCTGCATCGGCGTCAACTATCCCGACCGCAACGCCGAGTACAAGGACGGCCAGGAGGCACCGAAATATCCGAGCATGTTCATGCGCTCGCCCCGCTCCTTCGTCGGCCACGACACGCCGCTGGTGCGTCCGCGCGCATCGGCGCAGCTCGACTACGAAGGCGAGATCGTGCTTGTGATCGGCAAGGCCGGCCGGCACATCGCGGAAAGTGCCGCGCTCGACCACATCGCGGCGCTCACGCTCTGCAACGAAGGCTCGGTGCGCGACTGGCTGCGCCATGCCAAGTTCAACGTCACGCAGGGCAAGAATTTTGATTCCAGCGGCAGCCTCGGCCCGTGGCTGGTGCCCTACACCAGGGAAGCACAGATCGCCGACATCAGGCTCACCACGCATGTCAACGGCGAGCTACGACAGGACGACCGCACCAGCAGGCTGATGTTCCCGTTCCGCTATCTCATCAGCTATATCTCTACCTTCGCGACGCTCGTCCCCGGTGACATCATTGTGACGGGCACGCCGACCGGCGCCGGTGCGCGGTTCGATCCGCCGCGCTATCTGAAGCCCGGCGATGTCATCGAGGTCGAAGCCGAAGGCATCGGCATGCTACGGAATGGCGTCGTCGACGAAGCCTGAACAACAATCGAAATGGAATAGTGCAATGACCACCCTCACCGGCGGCGAAGCGATCGTAAGCGGCCTTGTCGCCCATGGCGTCGACACCGTGTTCGGCCTGCCCGGCGCGCAGGTCTACGGCCTGTTCGACGCCTTCCACCAGGCTAAGCTCAGCGTGATCGGCGCGCGGCACGAGCAGGCCTGCGGCTACATGGCATTCGGCTATGCGCGCTCCAGCGGCAAGCCCGGCGTGTTCAGCGTGGTGCCCGGCCCCGGCGTGCTCAACGCCAGCGCGGCGCTGCTGACCGCCTACGGCTGCAACGAGCCGGTGCTGTGCGTCACCGGCCAGGTACCGACGCAGTTTCTGGGCAAGGGCCGCGGCCATCTGCACGAGATGCCGGACCAGCTCGCCACCTTGCGCACCTATGTGAAATGGGCGGATCGGATTGAAACGCCCGGCAACGCACCGACCACCGTGTCGCGCGCCTTCCAGGAGATGACGTCCGGCCGTCGTGGCCCTGCCTCGGTCGAAATGCCCTGGGACATCTTCACCCAGCGCGCGGACACCTGTGACGCCAAGGTGCTGGAGCCGCTGCCCGCGCCGCTGCCTGACCCTGATCTGATCAGGCAGGCGGCCGCGGTAATCAGGGGCAGCAAGGCGCCGATGATCTTTGTCGGCAGCGGCGCGATCGAGGCGCGCGACGAAATCCTCGAGCTCGCCGAGATGATCGATGCACCCGTCGTCGCCTTCCGCAGCGGGCGCGGCATCGTCTCCAACGCGCATGAGCTGGGGCTCACGATGGCTGCCGCCTACAAGCTGTGGCCGAAGACCGATCTCATGATCGGCATCGGCTCGCGGCTGGAGCTGCCGACCATGTCGCGCTGGCCGTATCGGCCCGACGGGTTGAAGAGCATCCGCATCGACATCGATCCCGTCGAGATGCGGCGCTTCATCTCCGACACCGCGATCGTCGCCGATGCCAAGACCGCGACCGCCGATCTGATCGAAGCGGTCAGCAAGGCCGGCTACGGCAAGACCGCCGGCCGCCGCGCCGCGATCCGCGAGGCCGCCGCGACCGCGCTGGCAGAGATCCAGAGCATCCAGCCGCAGATGGCCTATCTCAACATCCTGCGCGAGGTGTTGCCGGCCAACGCGATCGTCACCGATGAATTGTCGCAATTCGGTTTCGCGTCCTGGTACGGCTTTCCGATCTACGAGCCGCGCACCTTCATCACGTCGGGGTATCAGGGCACGCTCGGATCGGGCTTCCCGACCGCGCTCGGCGCCAAGGTCGCCAATCCCGACAAGCCGGTGGTGGCGATCACCGGCGACGGCGGCTTCATGTTCGGCGTGCAGGAGCTTGCCACCGCTGTGCAGTTCAACATCGGCGTGGTGACGCTGGTGTTCAACAACAACGCCTATGGCAATGTCCGCCGCGACCAGCGCGAGCGCTTTAACGGCCGCGTGGTCGCGTCCGATCTGGTCAATCCGGATTTCGTCAAGCTCGCGGAGTCCTTTGGTGTGGCTGCTGCGCGCGTCACCGCGCCGGACCAGTTCAAGGCGGCGATGGACAAGGCGCTGGCCCATGACGGGCCATATCTGATTTCTGTGGAAGTGACGCGGGATTCGGAAGTCAGCCCCTGGGCGTTCATTCACCCGCCGAAGCCGTAGAGCTTCTCACGGGCTCTTCCCAGCTCGCCGCCTCGCCCGGCGAGCCGATCATGTCATCGGCCACGCGAGAAATCAGGTCCTCGATACCGGTGGGAAAACTTATGCCGTGAGCATCCTCGTCAGCCATGTATACGATGGCGCGCTCCGGCCTGGAAGGTATCCAAAATTCGTACTTGGCGCGCCACAATACCAGATGAGCAAAAAGGGTCTGCAATCTTACTGAGAGCTCTTTGGCCTGTTGTTGCCTGCCTCCGCCCTTGAAATAATCGTCCTTCGAAAGCCAGTCGATGATTTGCAAGTTCAGCGGGTACAAACAATTGCTCGTATAATTGCGGATGACGCCATGCTCTAACTTCTGTCGGTCGTCCAAAGAGAGATATCCGTGGGCAAGAACGTTGTCATACGACCCATCTAGCTCCGGATGAGCACGGGTGATTTCGTCGCAGAGCCGCCGTGCCAGCGCGTTCTGTATAATGAACGCCTTCCTCGTCGCCAGCAGCAGGGATAGCAGGTGAACAAGCTGAGCGCGCCGCGCAGTACGGGCCGCCCTCCATTGAAGAGCACTTTCGATCGCAAGCTTCGAGACATATCCCAAGGCTGCAATCACCGCACCGATCAGAGCCGTGCTCAGCCATCCCGGCATTTGCTGCATGGGCCCCTCGACTTTCGTACTCGGCTAGCCCCAAGTCTAGCCGATTTCCTGCGAGCAAGCACTCTGCTTGATTCACCGCGTCCTGCGGAACGTCAGATTGATCCGCTGCCGCCCGAGCAGGGCGTGCTCGCCATCGGCGAGCGGCGCGACGCCGTGATAGGCGAGCCGGCTCGGCCCGCCCCAGACCACGACATCGCCATGGACGAGCCGGAAGCGCCGCGGCTTGTCGCTGCGTGCCAGGCCGCCGAACAGGAAGGTGGCGGGCAGGCCGAGCGAGACCGAGACGATCGGCGCCGAATAGTCCAGCTCGTCCTTGTCCTGATGCAGCGACAGCCGCGTGCCGGGCTCGTAGCGATTGACGAGGCACGCGTCGGGCGCAAAGCCGGTGAACCCGCCCTGCTCCGCCGCGCGCCGGGCCAGATCGCGCAACACCGGCGGCATCGCGGGCCAGGGCGCGCCGGTTCGCGGATCGATCGGATCATAGCGATAGCCGGTGTGATCGGTGATCCAGCCGCGCTCGCCGCAATTGGTCATGGCCACTGACATCTGATAGCCGCCGGGCGTGGTCATGCGCCGGAACGGCGACTGCGCCACGATGGCGCGCACCGCCGCAATCAGCTCGTCCTCGATCGGCCTGACGAACCCGCGCAGCAGCACGGCGCCGTCGCCGATCTCCTCACGCGACGGCTGCGCCTCGGCGGCCGTGTCGAACAGATCACCCGTCAATCGCAACGCTCATTTGGCATCATGAAAGATCACACCCAGCGTGTGGCGCTGGCCGGACCTGATCCGGCTGACGCCATGGCGGAGATTAACGCGGTAAGTCCCGCGTGTCCCCTGCACTGGACGGTGATGCACGGCAAAAGCGACCGCATCGCCCTGCATCAGCGGCACGACCTCGGCGCGCGACTGCATGCGCGGGCGCTGCTCGGTCAGCACGAACTCACCGCCGGTGAAATCGCGTCCCGGCTCGGACAAGAGGATCGCGACCTGGAGCGGAAACACGTGCTCGCCATAGAGGTCCTGGTGCAGGCAGTTGAAATCGCCCGTCTCGTATTGCAGCAGCAGCGGCGTCGGCCGCGCCTGGCCTGCCTCGTGGCAGCGCTTGAGGAACGCCGCATGCGCGGCTGGATAACGGATGTCGATCCCCATCGCCTCGTTCCAGCGATTGGCAACGCCCTGAAGATGCGCATACAGCGCCGGGCGGAGCTGCGCGATCAGATCGGGCAGCGGGTAGGAGAAATATTTGTACTCGCCACGGCCAAAGCCGTGGCGGCCCATGACGATGCGGCTTCGGAAGCCCGCATCATCAGGATAGAGCGCGGCGATGGCGCGGCATTGGTCCGGCGCCAGCAGATTCTTCAGGACGGCGCTACCCTGGGCGTCGAGCTCGGCGGTGATCTGGGGCCAGTCGAGGGTGTCGACATGGGCGGCGAGGTCAGTTGTTGGACCGACGGCCGAGATACGTTTCGCGATTGCCATAGCGACCATCCTATCCACTCTCGTCATTCCGGGGCGCGACGAAGTCGCGAGCCCGCAATCCCTAACCACGATCGGGAGCATGGATTCCGGGCTCGCGCCCGAGTGGGCGCGCCCCGGAATGACGGAGAGTGTGTCGCAAACCTCGACGGCAACAACCACCCGATTTCCGACTGTCCCCCATCATTGCGAGCGAAGCGAAGCAATCCAGGGGCTTTCCGCGGAACCAGTCTGGATTGCTTCGTCGCAAGGGCTCCTCGCAATGACGGCGGAGAGGTATCAGCCTCGCACCGGCAGCGTGGTCACGTCGTAGCCGTGCTTGATCGTCCGCTTCAGCACCGGATCCTCGAGCTCGAATTCGAACCGATCTGCGGGGCGGATGCCGCCCTTGGCCGCAAAGGTGCCGCCGAACATGACGCAGCCGTCGGGGAACTTCCCACCTTCAAAGCCGCGCGCGATGAGGTCGGCGACCGGAAGCATCGCGTCGAGCGTACCCTCCTGGTAGAGCACACGCTCGCCCTTGATGGTGGCGTAGGAGCGCAGGATCATCCTGTCCCAATGGCCGATGACGTCCTCGAGCTCCCAGAGCGTCGATGCGACCGGCTTGTCGCACATCTGCTTGGACACGGTCACATTGTAGGCCTCGACCTTGCGGTCGGTGTGATCTGAACCGCAGCCGACGAAGATGCGGCCCTGCCAGCCGATCAGCACGAACTCGACCTCACCGGAGGAATCGCCACCGGTGCATTCGATGCTGTCTTCCTGGGTCAGCCGCCGCGCCGAGCCGCGATAGTAGATCGGCGTCGAGGCCGGCGGGGCGATGCCCATCTCTTGCAGCTCGGCGATGTGCTTGTCGCGCGCGACGGGATCGCGGCCGGTCCAGCCGGCGATGACCATCTGGTCGATCGCGAGCGTCAGCGGCGTGGTGGTGTCCTGGGCGTCGACGGTGAAAGTCAGGTCAAACACGAATTACGGCCTCCATGCCGGCAGCAAGTTCAAAGATACGGCGGTCTGATCCGCCCGCCCCCGCCAGCATCAGGCCGACGGGAACGTCGCCCTCGCGATGCGCGGGCAGCGAGATGGCGCAACCGTCGATCATGTTGATGAGAGTGCAATTGCGCAGCGCCCGCAGGTTTTCCCTGGTGAACGCCTTGTCATCGGCGAGATCCGAAATCTTCGGCGGCGTGTTGGCGGTGGTGGGCAGCACCAGCGCATCATAGGGCGCGACGCGCGCATTGACGCGGGCGATCAGCGAGCGGCGCTCGTTGAGGAGATCGATGTAGTCGGCCGCGCTCTGCGCCTCGCCGCGCATGATGCGCACGGAGACCCTGGGGTCGTAGATGTCGCCCTTGGCCGCGATGAGGTAGCGATGCCAGGCGTAGCTTTCGGATGCCGCAAAGCCGCCCTTGGCGTTCATCGGGCCGATGTCGTGAAATTCGGCCATCTCGATTCGCTCGATGATCGCGCCGTGATCGGCGAGGCTCTTGAGCGCGCGCTCGAACGTCGAGGCCACGTCCGCATCGAGATCGTCGAGCGCAATCGTGGTCGGCACTGCGAGCCGCATGCCCTTTACCGGTCGCGGCTTCAACGGGACGATCGGCTCGTTCGCGAGCACCGCATCGAGAATGGCACAGCAACTGACCGATCGCGCCAGCGGCCCGATGCTGTCGAGCGAGAAGGACAGCGGCACGGAGCCGTCCAGCGGCACGCGGCGCTGCGTCGGCTTGTAGCCCACGATGCCGTTGTAGGCGGCCGGAATCCGGCAGGAGCCGCCGGTGTCGGTGCCGAGCGCGCCATGCGCCATGCCGTCGAGCACGGACACCGCGGCGCCCGAGGATGAGCCGCCGGGCACGTGTCCCTCGGCTCGGTTCCAGGCGCCCTTCGGCGTGCCGTAATGCGGATTGATGCCGATGCCGGAATAGGCGAACTCGGTCATGTTGGTCCGCCCGATCACGACGAAGCCGGCCTTGCGCAGCCGCGCCACCGTCGCGGCGTCCTGATCGGCCGGCGCGGAATCGTCGAGCGCGCGGGAGCCGGCGCGGGTGACCTGGCCCTTGATGTCGAAGAGATCCTTGATCGAGACCGGGATACCGGCATAGCGCGACGGCGCCGTCTTGACCTTGCGCAAGCCGTCCATCGCATCGGCGGTCGCGAGCGCGGCGTCCTTGTCGACGTGGATGAAAGTGCGCTGGCCCTCGCCGGCCGGGTCAGCGATCCTGGCGAGGCATGCCTCGACCAGCTTGCGGGAGGTCGTGCGGCCGCTTTCGAGGTCGTCGGCGAGCTTCGCCAGTGTCGGAAAATCGGGCATGTCTGTCTCACGGAATATTGCGCGCGCAATCTATAGCGCCGCCTCGGTTCGACACAAGCATTGTGCGCATGATGGCATGCATGCGCATTGCTGGACCGTTGACGCGCGATGGTCGATTGTCGCATCAAGATCGAAACAGCCAGGCGTGAAGCCCAGGCCTTATCAAGAATTGCCTTTGGGAGGGTTTTCCGACATGGCCGAACCGCAGCGCGCGCGCCCGAAACCGACGCCGGAGACCCAGCATTTCTGGGACGGCACGAAAGCGGGTGAATTGCGTTTGCAGCGCTGCGACGCCTGCGCGCATGTCTATTTCCCGCCGCGCCCGTTCTGCCCCTCCTGCGCCTCGCGCAAGGTCAGCATCTTCAAGGCGAGTGGCAAGGGTTTCCTCTACAGCTACGTGATCAATCATCGTCCCGCCGCGCCCGGCTTCACGCCGCCTTATGCGATCGCGGTGGTCGAGCTCGCCGAAGGACCGCGGATGATGAGTAACATCATCGACTGCCCGCAGACGCCGGAGGCGCTCGAGCTCGACATGAAGCTCGAGGTCGCCTTCGAGGCACTCGACGACAAGATCACCCTTCCCGTGTTCCGTCCGGCGAAGGGGTAAGCCATGCGCAGCAACCAGGTTGCCGTCGTCGGCGCGGCCGAGACTACCGAACTCGGTGTCATTCCCAACATGTCGCAGCTCCAGCTCCACGCGGATGCGGCGCTCAACGCCATCGCGGATGCCGGGCTGAAACTCTCCGACATCGACGGCTTTGCCACCGCAGTCGAAACGCCGCAGCAGGTCTGCCATTATCTCGGCATCAAGCCGACCTGGGTGGATGGCACCTCGGTCGGCGGCTGCTCGTTCATGCTGCACGTTCGCCATGCGGCGGCGGCGATCGAGGCCGGTCTCTGCAAGACCGTGCTGATCACGCATGCCGAAAGCGGCAAGTCGATGATCGGCAAGGCGCCGCGCTCGATCCCCGCCGACAGCCTGCAAGGGCAGTTCGAGGCGCCGTTCGGCGTCTACGGCCCGCCCAGCATGTTCCCGATCCCCGTGCTGCGCTTCATGAAGACCTACGGCATCACCCACGAGCAGCTCGCCTCGGTGGCGGTCGTGCAGCGCGAGTGGGCGGCGAAGAATCCGCGTGCGATGATGAAGGACCCGATCACGGTCGCTGATGTCCTCAACTCGCGCATGATCGCCTATCCGTTCCGGCTGCTGCAGTGCTGCCTCGTCACCGACGGCGGCGGTGCACTGATCCTGACCTCGGCCGACCGCGCCAAGGATTTTCCGCGCAAGCCCGTCTACATCATGGGCACCGGCGAGAGCGTGGAAACGCCGATGGTCAGCCAGATGGAGACTTTCAACTCCTCGCGCGCGTTCAAGACCGCCGGTCCCCTCGCCTTCAAGGAAGCCGGGATCGCGCACCGGGATGTCGACCATCTCATGATCTACGATGCGTTTGCGCATCTGCCGCTGTTTGGCCTTGGCGATCTCGGCTTCATGCCGCATGAAGAAACCGGCCAATTCATCGCCGACGGCAACACGCGCCCCGGCGGCAAGCTCCCGCTCAACACCAATGGCGGCGGCCTGTCCTACATGCATTCGGGCATGTACGGCATGTACGCACTCCAGGAGAGCGTGCGCCAGATGCGCGGGATCGCGCCGGCACAGGTGCCGAATGCGAAGATTTCGGTGTGCCACGGGGTCGGCGGCATGTTCGCGGCATCAGGCACGATCGTGTTTACGAACGAGAGGTAATCCTCGTCGTTCCGGGATGGTCCGAAGGACCAGACCCGGAACCTCGAGATTCCGGGTTCGTGCTTTGCACGCCCCGGAATGACAGAGACAACAGGAGGCATCCACATGACAAAATCACTGCAAGACAAGGTCATCATCGTCACCGGCGCAGGCCGCGGCATCGGGCGCGAGATCGCGCTGCTCTGCGCGGCGGAGGGCGCCAAGGTCGTCGTCAACGACCCCGGTGTTGCCGCCGACGGCGCCGGTTCCAGCGCTTCGCCTGCCGAGGAGGTGGTCGACGAGATCAAGAAGCGCGGCGGCATCGCGGTGCCAAATTTCGAGTCGGTGGCGGAGGCTGTCCCCGCCAGCAAGATCGTGAAGACCGCGACCGATCATTTCGGCAAGCTCGACGGCGTCGTCAACAATGCCGGCATCCTGCGCGACATGATCTTCCACAAGATGAGCGTGGAAGCGTTCGAGGCCGTCATCAAGGTTCACCTGATGGGCTCGTTCTACGTCAGCCACGCCGCGGCGCGGATCTTTCGCGAGCAGGAGAGCGGCTCCTTCGTGCACTTCACCTCGACCTCCGGCCTGATCGGCAATTTCGGCCAGGCCAACTACGCCGCGGCCAAGCTCGGCATCATCGGGCTGTCGAAGTCGATCGCGCTCGACATGGGCCGCTTCAACGTCCGCTCCAACTGCGTCTCGCCGTTCGCCTGGACCCGCATGATCGGCACCATCCCGACCGAGACCGAGGCCGAGAAGGCGCGCGTCGAGAAGATCAAGCAGATGGGACCGGAGAAGATCGCGCCGATCTGCGCCTATCTGCTCTCCGATGCCGCCAAGGACGTCTCCGGGCAGATCTTCGGCGCGCGCATGAACGAGCTGTTCCTGTTCAGCCAGAACCGCCCGCTGCGCTCGGTTCATCGCAGCGAGGGCTGGACGCCGCAAACGATCGCGGAACACGGCATGCCGGCACTGAAGGGCTCGTTCTACAAGCTCGACCGTTCCGCCGACATCTTCCCCTGGGATCCCGTCTAGCCGTTTTCCCAGCTATTGTTGCGTTGCGATCTCCGGTTGTCCGGCCGGAGATCGCCCGCATTACGCCCGATTGCGGGCGAATGGTTTCCTTCCAACAAAAAACGGGAGGCGACTATGACAAAATCACTGACCATTTCTGCCGATACTGACGAGCCTCGCCTCGGACGCCGCACCCTCCTGAAGGGCGCGGCGGCTGCAGTCGCTGCGACGGGCGTCACCATGAACGCAGCCCTGGCGGCCTCCGTCACGCCGTTCGGCCAGACCGCTACTCCGACGAGGTCGACGGCGCCATTGCCCTTGGGACCTCTGCCCGGCAGCCGCTACCCGGACTCCCGTCTGGAATCCGCCAAGAAGGGGCCGCCAACGTTCGGGCCTGCCGACTTCCCGGCCTTCGCCGGCACCATGGCGGTCGAGCGTGTTGCAACCGGCTTCCGCTGGGCCGAGGGTCCGGTGTATTTCGCGGCCGGGCGATACCTGCTGTTCAGCGACATTCCCAACAACCGCATCATGCGCTTCTCGGAGGACGACGGTCACGTCAGCGTCTACCGTCAGCCCTCGATGAATTCGAACGGCAACACCATCGATCGCGAAGGACGCCTGATCACATGCGAGCATAGCGGTCGGCGCGTGACACGGACCGAACTCGACGGCTCGATCACCATCATCGCCGACAAATTCAATGGCAAACGACTGAACTCGCCGAACGATGCGGTCGTTACCGCCGATGGCGCTATCTGGTTCACCGATCCGGCCTACGGCATCGGTGGCTTCTATGAGGGCATCAAGGCCGACCCCGAGCAGGAGAAGAAGAACGTCTACCGCGTCGACCCGAAAACCGGCGACGTCAAGGTCGTCATCGACGATTTTGTGGAGCCCAACGGGATCACGATCTCGCCCGACGAGAAGAAGCTCTACATCTGCGAGACCGGATTCACGGACGGACCGGACAACCCATCGCATATCCGCGTGTTCGACCTCGACGTGGCGGCGGGGAAGGTGTCGAACAGCAAGGTCTTCGCCGAGATGCCAAAGCCAAGCATCACCGACGGCGTCCGCTGTGACACCGAAGGACGGGTCTGGTGCTCGGTGGGCTGGGGCGATCCGAACGAAGACGGCGTGCGCTGTTATACGCCATCGGGCGGTCTGCTCGGCAAGATTCATATTCCGGAGACAGTAGCGAATCTGAGCTTCGGTGGTCAGCAGCGAAACAGGCTGTATATCTGTGGCTCGACATCGCTCTATGCCGTCTACACCAGTGTGCAGGGCGCACTAAAGCCGTGAACATCAACGAATAGCGAATGGTGAGTAGCGAATAGTCGGCAGCGGCATGCCCTTCTGTTCACTACTCGCCCCCTCCTAACCCGTATTCCTCAGCCCCGCCGAAATGCCGTTGATGGTCAGCTGAATACCGCGCAGCACCTGTTCATCCGGGTTCTGCGCGCGGTGCTCCTTCAGCAGCTCGACCTGCACGTGGTTGAGCGGATCGAGATAGGGGAAGCGGTGGCGCACCGAGCGCTCCAGCAGCGGGTTGCCCTGGAGCAGCCGGTCCTGGCCCATGATATCGAGCAGCGTCTCGATGCAGGAATGCCATTCGCGGCGGATCCGGCCGAAGATCTTTTCGCGCAAGCCTTCGTCCGGCACCAGTTCGGCATAGCGCGAGGCGATCGCGATCGAGCTTTTCGCCAGCACCATGTCCATGTTCGAGAGCAGCATGCGGAAGAACGGCCATTCCCTGTAGAGCTCCTTCAGGAACGGCATGCCCTTGTCGGGATGCTCCGCGATCCACTGCTCGACCGCGCTGCCGAAGCCATACCAGCCCGGCAGCATCAGGCGGCATTGCGCCCAGGAGAACACCCAGGGGATGGCGCGCAGATCCTCGATCGCGCGGGTCTTCTTGCGCGATGCCGGACGGCTGCCGATGTTCAGCGTCGCGATCTCGTTGATGACGGTCGACGCCCAGAAATAATCGACGAAACCATCGGTCTCGTAGACGAGGCCGCGATAAGCCTTGAAAGCCAGATTTGAAAGCTCGTCCATCGCGGTGAGATATTCGCGGCGCGGCGCGCTCTGGCGCGGATGCAGCAGGCTCGCCTCAAGCGTCGCGGCGGCGAGGATCTCCAGATTGTTGCGCCCGACTTCGGCGTTGGAATATTTCGACGAGATGATCTCGCCCTGCTCGGTGATGCGGATCTGCCCGTTCACCGCGCCGCCGGGCTGCGCGATGATGGCGTCATAGCTCGGGCCGCCGCCGCGGCCGACCGAGCCGCCGCGACCGTGGAACAGGCGCAGCCGCACACCGTGGCGCTCAAACACGTCGACGAGGCCGATCTCGGCCTTGTAGAGTTCCCAGCCCGAGGTGACGAAGCCGCCATCCTTGTTGCTGTCGGAATAGCCGAGCATGACCTCCTGCACGCTGCCGCGGCTGTCGACGAGGCGGCGGTAATCGTGCAGCGACAGCATGCGATCCATGATGGCGCTGGAGGCCTGCAAATCCTCGATGGTCTCGAACAGGGGCACGATGTTGATGGCGCTGCGGCCGGAGGGATGGACGAGACCGACCTCCTTGAGCAGCACGGCCACCTCGAGCATGTCGGACATGCCCTTGCACATCGAGATGATGCATTGGGGAATGGCGTCCGAGCCGAACTTCGCATGCGCCTCCGCGGCGGAATGGAAGACGTTGAGCTCGCCCATGGTCTCGTCGCTGTATTTGACGAATGGCGAGACCAGCGAGCGCGTGCTGCGCAGCTCGTTGGTGAGCAGCGAGATGCGCGCGTCCTCGCCGAGCGCGAGATAGGACATGCCGGGGTTCGCGGCATCCATCAGCTCGGCGATGGTACGCTCGTGCACGGCAGAATTCTGGCGGATGTCGAGCCGCGCCAGGTGGAAGCCGAAGCAGTCCACCGCGCGCCGCAGCAGCCGCAGCCGGCCGCGGGCGATGACGCGGGCATTGTTGGAGATCAGCGAACGGTGCAGTACGTCGAGATCGGCCTGCAGCTCCCTGACGGTCTCGTAAGGCCTGCCCTTGCCGACCGGCCGGCGCGTGATCTCGACCTCGAGCTTTTCGGCCGTCGCGGTCAGCCGCGCATAGATGCCGGAGACCGCGAGACGATAAGGCTCGCCACTCCGGTGCGGCGAGGTGTCGGGCGAGCGTTCCGCCAGCGTCCGCAGCTCCTCGGAGACGTCGGCGAGGTGCGCCGCGATCGACAGCTCCGAGCCGAGCACGTGCAGCTCGTTGAGATAGAATTGCATCACCCGGCTCGACTGCAGCCGCAGCGTCCCGCGCATCACGTCGGCGGTGACGAAGGGGTTGCCGTCGCGGTCGCCGCCGATCCAGCTGCCCATGCGCAGGAACGAGGCGAGCTCGCTTGCCGCCGCCGCGCCAGCCTCCTCCAGCCGGTCTTCGAGCACGTTGACCAGCCGCGGCACCTCGCGCAGGAAGGTGTAGTCGTAGAACGACAGGCCGTTGGCGACCTCGTCGAGCACCGTGAGCTTGGTCCGGCGCAAGAGATTGGTCTGCCACAGCGTCAGCACCTCGCGGCGAAGCTGTTCGTCGCTGGCGGCGGCCTCTTCTTCAGTGAGCGCCACACGCTCGCGGCGGTCGAGCAGGCTGGCGACCTCCATCTCGCGGTCCATGGTGCTCTTGCGGCGAACCTCGGTCGGGTGCGCGGTCAGGACCGGACTGACCAGCGCGGTCTTGAAGAAATTGCGCAGCACGTCGGAGCTGATCCCGGCGTCCCTGGCGTGGGCCAGCGTCTCCGCCAGCACGCCGGAACCGGTGCTCTGGGCGGCACTGCGGGCGCGCATCTGGCGGATGTTGTTCTGGTCCTCGGCAATGTTGGCGAGGTGGGAGAAATAGCTGAAGGCGCGGACGATCCGTACCGTCTCCGAGGTCGACATGCTGTCGAGGATCTGCTCGAGCTCGCGGCGGGCGAGCCGGTCCTCGTCGCGATGGAACCGGATCGAGGTCTGGCGGATACGCTCGACCAGGTCGAACAAGTCCGCGCCCTCCTGGTCGCGCACCGTGTCGCCCAGGATGCGTCCGAGCAGGCGGATGTCGTCGCGCAGCCGCGCATCTGCCTCCAGCGCCTGGGCGTCCTCAGCGCGGTTGGGGCGGTTGTCAATGGCGTCGGGTGGCACGGTCTGGAGGGACATGGCTCGCTTCCTTGTTCGAGCTCGCTTCGCTGCCCGGCTCCGCCGAGTGTGCAAGTTTTTTGCCGCAGCGCAAGATGAAGTTGGGGGCGGCGCACACTGAAAGGGACGATCGCTCCTTGCGCTAGGCCGGCACGATCACCTTGCCGATCGGCCAGAGCGCGATGCCGGCGAGCTTCAGATGGGCCCAGGCGAAGGGGATGCCGATGATGGTGACGGCGAGGACCAGCGCCGTCAGCAGGTGACCAAGCGCCAGCCACCAGCCGGCGAGCACGAACCAGATGATATTGCCGATCACCCCGAGCGGGCCGGTGCCGATGTCGCTCGTGCCGGTGACCTCGTAGCGGTTGACCGCTCGCGAGCCGAACGGCAGCAGCGTGTAGACGGCGATGTTGAACGCCGCCCGCGCCCAGGGCAGGCCGATGATGGTGATGGCCATGATGACGGCGGCAACCAGCCAGCCGAACGCCATCCAGGCACCACCGATGAGAATCCAGAGCAGGTTGAGCAGAATGGAAACCGGGGTCATGGATTTGAGAGCCTTGGGATGATCCGCGAGACGATGACCTTGCATATATGGGTGCGACCCCTGGGATCAAAGGCCCTGGCGACGGCTGCGTTCGGCGCGCAGCGAGGCACCGACGAATCCAACATCCCCGATGCCTCGCGAAATCTCCTTCGCGCAGAGACAAAGCGTCACCGCGCCGACGCCAATCGCGGTGAGGCCCGAGATGAGAACGGGATTCGGGCAGAATATGACCAGGAAAATGTCGAGCGGAATGTATCCAATTGGCAAGTGCGGCCAGCAAGAAAATGCCAGAGCCCAACCCCACAGCATCACGGCGGCAGCGTTCGCTGCGGCCAGGGCCGTGACGACGATCGCGAGACCCCTCTTCACGGAGAGCGCGAGATCAATCAGCTTCACGACGGCACAGCATGCGACCGCGATGATGATCATCAGACCCCAGCCGGAAGCCCCCGCGGCGATGGCCTGGGCCTGACTGCTCCAGGCCCAGGGCGCAATGACACAGGCAAGCAGGGTGAGATTGACCTTCACGACTTCGGGAAACTTGCAACGAAGCGCCCAGGCATTCGCCTTCTCGACAAGATCCAGCAATGCGCAAGCGATCAATCCGGCGGCAAAGCCCCCGAGGTGAACGCCCCAATCGATGCGCGAATTGCCGAACGCAAACGCGATATTCAGCCCGATGTTGATGGCGAAGAAATCGAACCTGAGGTCGAGCTTGCCGAGAATCCAAAGGCAAAGCAGTGCGCCCAAAATGCCCGACGTGGCGCCGGACGCGCCCACTGTCAAATAGGGTGTGGAATGGATGCCATTGCCGATGACGGCACCGAACACCATCGCGCAGAGATAGATGATGAGGAAATAAGCCGGACCGACCCGCTTCTCGAGATGTCCACCCCACAGCACCAGACACAGCATGTTCATCGTGAGATGGACGAAATTGACGTGCAGAAAGCCATAGGCAACCAGGCGCCAGTACTCATGCCGCGCGATTGCGGCCGAATACATGCCGCCGGACCGATACAGCAACTCCGCCGGTGCCGAGGGGCCGCCCGCCTGGATGAAGCAAAATCCCGATGCGAGGACCGTCACCGTCATCAGCGCGTAGACGGCCGCATGAGGGACCTCGAAGAAGCCGGGACTGGCACGGTATGAGGGCATGGGTCATCGCAAGCAGCTGGGCGGGAACCGCAACCTAGCCGAGCCGATCGATGATTGCTACTCCAGCGCGTGCCGGCCGGCCGCGCCTACCGCCCCTCGAACTTTGGCTCGCGCTTCTCCATGAACGCCTTCATGCCCTCGGCCATGTCCTGTGTCTTGAACAGCGGCAGAAGCTGGAGGTAGACGTGGTGAACGTGATCGGAGAAGTTCTCGTTGAGGCCCATCCGCATCATGCGCTTGGAGGCCTGTACCGCGAGCGGCGCGTTGGCTGCGATTTCGCGGGCGATGGCGCGGGCGCGGCCCATCAAGTCCGCATCCGGCACGACCTCGTTGGCGAGGCCCCATTCCAGACACTCGCGGGCGCTGAGCGTCCGGCCGGTAAAGATCAGCTCGGAAGCCTTGGCCCAGCCGAGCATCCGAGGCAACAGCCAGGTGCCGCCGGATTCCGGCACGACGCCACGCTTGACGAAGGCCGCCGCAAGCTTCGAGGACTCCGCCATGATGCGGATATCGCAGCCGAGCGCGCTGTCCATGCCGTAACCGGCGGCGCCGCCGTTGACGGCGCAGATGGTCGGCTTGTCCATCGCCTGAAGCACGGTGGGCGGCGTGTTGCGCAGATTGATCGTGGTCGGCGAAGACGCGGCACTGAGGCCATTGCCGTCGCGCTCCTTGCGCAAATCGAGGCCGGCGCAGAATGCCCGCCCCTTGCCGGTGAGGATCACGACCCGGACGTTGCGGTCCTCATTGGCCTCGGTCATCAGCCGCGCCAGATCGTTCAACATCGGGCCGGAGATCGTGTTCATGCGCTCCGGCGCATTCAGCGTGATCACCGCGATGTGGTCGGCGACTTCGTAGAGGACTTCGTTTGCGGCGTCGGTCATGATCATTCGTTCCCGTGTTGGAGCGCAGCGAAATCCGGGGTCCTTTTGACGCGAGCACCGCCCCGGATTGCGCTTCGCTCCATCCGGGCTACAAGGCCCTCAAATCTTCCGCCCCGCCTGCTCCCAATAGGGATCGCGGAGCCGACGTTTGAAGATCTTTCCGGAGTCTTCGCGCGGCAGGCTCGTGCGAATCTCGATATGCTTCGGCACCTTGTAGTCGGCGAGCGAGCCCTTGAGCCGGGTGCGGATATCGCCGGCATCGAGCGAGACACCCGGTTGCGGCTCGACCACCGCCATCAGCGCCTCGCCGAACTCGGCATCGGGGATGCCGAACACGGCGCAATCATGCACGCCGGGCACGGCGTGGAGCACGGATTCGATCTCGGCCGGATAGATGTTGACGCCGCCTGAGATTACCATGTCGCGCTTGCGATCGCAGATGAAGACGTAGCCGTCCTCGTCGATATAGCCGACGTCGCCCGAGGTGATGAAACCATCGCGGTCGATCTCGGTGCGCTTCTCTGGCTTGTTGTGGTAGGTGAAGTCGGCCATCCCGGCCATGCGGGAATAGATCTCGCCGATCTCGCCCACGCCCAGGATGCGGCCGTCATCGCCGATGAAACGCAGTTCGGCGCCGGGCGAAATCCTGCCGACGGTGCCGGGCTTCTTGAGCGCATCCACTGAGGTCGCGAAGGTGACGGCGCTGGATTCGGTCGAGCCGTAGAACTCGTAGATCACCGGCCCCCACCATTCGATCATGGCGCGCTTGACGTCGGCCGGACATGGCGCGGCGGCATGGATGATGTGGCGCAGCGACGAGACATCATACTTCCTGCGCACCGCCTCCGGCAGCTTCATCAGGCGGATGAACATGGTCGGGACCATGAAGATGGTGTCGATCTTGTATCGTTCGATCAGGTCCAGAAATTCTTCGGCCTCGAAGCGCGGCATCAGCACCAGTGCGCCGCCGAGCTTGCCGGCGCGAATGCCGAACGAGTTCGGCGCGGAATGATAGAGCGGACCCGGCAGAATCGCGCGAGCGCCGGGCTTGAGCCCATAGATCATCGCACGCATGCGCTCGCCGGCCGCCTGCTGGTCCGGCGTCGGTGCGTTGCGCCGCACGCCCTTGGGATGGCCTGTTGTCCCTGACGTGTAGATCATGTTCATGGGCTGCGGCACGATTGGGCCGTCGTACGGCTGGTGTTGCGCCAGCCAGGATTCGAAATCGATCGCGAAGTCGGGCGTCTTCAGATGACCTGGATCGATTTTGTAGTTTGACAGGATCTCAGGCGGGGTCGGCACGCTGAGCACGGTGACACCCTTTGGAATGGCATCGCGCAAGGCGTGCAGCATGTCGGCATGCCCGATCAGCACGGACGTGCCGGTATCCCCGAGGATGTAGTTGATCTCCTCCGGCTTGAAGTGCCAGTTGATCGGCACACCATAGGCACCTAACCGCATCGCGGCGTAGGCGGCTTCGAGGAAGGCGATGTCGTTGCGCATCAGCATGCAGACGCAATCGCCTTGCTTGACGCCGATTTTGGCGAGGCCGCTCGCGATGCGATCGGCGCGGTTGCCGACTTCGGCGTGGGTGCGGCGGCGCTCGCCGGAGACGATGCCGAGGAATGCGGACGTTTCGCTCATTTTGTTTTTCTTTGTTATTGGTGGTCGTCATTCCGGGGCGGCTCGAAGAGCCGAACCCGGAATCTCGAGGTTCCGGGTCTGGTCCTTCGGACCACCCCGGAACGACAGAAAGCTAATCCACATACCTCGCCGCACGCTTCTCCAGATTGGAGCGCACCGCCTCGGTCTGGTTCGCACTGCCGATCAGCTTCTGCTGCTCGACGGACTCGGCGAGCAGCGCCGGGCCGGGGTCGACCGAGAGATTGTTGAGCAGACGCTTTGCGGCGCGGATCGCATCGGGGCTCTTGCCGGCGATCTCGCGCGCGACTTCGAGAGCCGTGGCGCGCGGGTCGTCGCAGATGCGCGTCGCGAGGCCGTAGCTCATCGCCTCCTGCGCCGAGAAGATGCGGCCGGTGTAGGTGAGATCGCGCAGGATGTCATCGCGCACGAGCGAGGCAAGGATCGGCGTGCCCGCCATGTCAGGCACGAGGCCCCATTTGATCTCCATCACCGACATCCGCGCATCGGCCGAGAGAAAGCGCATGTCGGCACCGAGCGAGAGCTGGAAGCCACCGCCGAAAGCGACGCCGTGCACGGCCGCGATCACGGGAACCGGCAACTGGCGCCATCCCCATACCGCCTGTTGCGGAAAGTTCGCCTGGCCATGGGTGCGCTTGGTGAGATCGCGATTTTCGCCACCCGGAATTCCGTTGCCGCCCTTCTCCTTCATGGCGGCAAATCGCCCCATGTCGAGACCGGCGCAAAAGGCGCGGCCTTCGCCCGAGAGCACGACGACACGCACGCCTTTTTCTTTGGAAAGCCGGTCGGTTGCGGCAACAAGGGCCTCGAACATCGCCTGATCGAGCGCATTCATCTTGTCCGCGCGCACCAGGCGCACGTCGGCGACGCCTTCCGAGATCGAAATCGAGACGCGCTCTTCCATGGATGAATTCTCCCCTGTTCTTGTTCAATGCCGCTTTACAGGAAGCCGGCGGCCGGATTTAGTCAATCGACCAATTAACGAACAATCCCTACGGGGGAAACACCCATGTTCAAGGAAAATCTTCTGGCCGGCCGGTGCATTCTCGTGACCGGCGGCGGCACCGGGCTCGGCAAGTCGATGGCGGCGCGCTTCCTCCAGCTTGGAGCAGAGGTGCACATCTGCGGCCGGCGCAAGATCGTGTGCGACGAGACCGCGACCGAACTGATGGCTGAGTATGGCGGCCGCGTCACCAGCCACGGCGTCGACATCCGCAACGCGCTCGCGGTCGAGGAGATGGTCGAAACCATCTTTCGCGACACTCCCCTCACCGATCTCATCAACAATGCGGCCGGCAATTTCATCTCGCGCAGCGAAGAGCTCTCGCCGCGCGGCTTCGATGCCGTCGCCAACATCGTCATGCACGGCACGTTCTATGTGACCCATGCGGTCGGCAAGCGCTGGATCGCCTTGAAGCAGCCCGGCAATGTCGTTTCCATCACCACGACCTGGGTGCGCAACGGCTCGCCTTACGTGGTGCCGTCCGCGATGAGCAAGTCGGCGATCCACGCCATGACGATGTCGCTCGCCACCGAATGGGGCCGCTACGGCATCCGCCTCAACACGATCGCGCCGGGCGAGATCCCGACCGAGGGCATGAGCAAGCGCATCAAGCCCGGCGACGAAGCCGGCGCGCGCACCAAGGCGATGAACCCGATGGGCCGCGTCGGCACCATGGAAGAATTGCAGAACCTCGCGGTGTTCCTGATCTCCGGCGGCTGCGACTGGATCAGCGGCGAGACCATCGCGATGGACGGCGCGCAGGCGCTGGCGATGGGCGGCAATTTCTATCAGCTCCGCGACTGGGGCGACGACGACTGGAAGACCGCGCGCGAGAGCATCATGGCGCAGAACGAGAAGGACCGGGCGAAGCGGGGGTAATGCACCCACCGCTGTCGTCCCGGGGCGCGCATAGCGCGAGCCCGGGACCCATAACCCCAGGATGAGGTTTCATAACCCCGATCTCGCGCCACAACTCCTCCCTGTGGTTATGGGTCCCGGATCTGCGCTCCGCTTCGCTGCGCTTGTCCGGGACGACAGTGGGGCTCCCATCTTGTCTTCACCCGCGGATGACGCCACACTCCCAGGCATAAAAACAAGACGCCACGGGAGAGACATGTCCACCACACAGCCATTGGCGAATCTCGCCGACATGGTGCGCGAGCGCGCGACGAGCCGCGGGAACGCCACCGCCTACGAGTTCGAGGGCCGCGCCACCAGCTTTGCCGAGTTTGACGCTCGGACCAACAAGGTCGCGAACGCGCTGATCGCGATGGGTGTCAGGCGCGGCGACCGCATCGCCTATCTCGGCAAGAACAGCGACCTCTATTTCGAGCTGCTGATGGGCGCGATGAAGGCGGGCGTGGTGATGGCGCCGGTCAACTGGCGGCTTGCCGGACCCGAGGTCGCTTTCATCGTCGCGGATTGCAAGGCGCCGGTGCTGTTCGTCGGGCCCGAGTTCATCGCGCAGGTCCGCCAGATCAAGGACCAGCTGCCTGGCGTGCGCACTGTCATCACCACCGAAGGCGGCGCACCGGAATGGCAGGATTTTACGGCCTGGCGCGATGCGCAGAGCGGCGATGATCCCAGGGTGCCGATCGACACGAGGGATATCGCAATCCAGCTCTACACGTCGGGCACCACGGGCAAGCCGAAAGGCGCGATGCTGTCGCATGCGAACTTCCTCAACCTCGTACAAACAGGCAATGCCGAGGACAAGCCGGAATGGAACCGGTGGTCGACCGACGACGTGTCGCTGGTGGCGATGCCGATCTTCCACATCGGCGGCTCCGGCTGGGGCGTGATGGGACTCTATCACGGCGCCCGCGGCGTGATCGCGCGCGAGTTCGATCCGACCAAGGTTCTGGATTTCTTCGAGCAGTCGGGCATCACAAAGCTGTTCATGGTGCCGGCGGCGATGCAGTTCGTGGTGCGGCAGCCGCGCGCGAGGACGGTCGATTTCTCGCGGCTGAAATATATGCTGTATGGCGCCTCGCCGATTCCGGCGGCGCTGCTGAAGGAATGCATCGAGGTCTTCAAATGCGGCTTCGTGCAGATGTACGGCATGACCGAGACGACAGGCACCATCGTCGCGCTGCCACCGGAGGACCACGTCGAGGGCCTCGAGCGGATGCGCTCAGCCGGCAAGGCGCTGCCGGGTGTCGAAATCGCGATTTTGGATGCGGGCGGCAAGCCGCTGCCGCCGCGTGAGGTCGGCGAGATCGCGACGCGCTCGGGCTCCAACATGGCCGGCTACTGGAACCTGCCGGAGGCGACTGCGGCGACGCTGCGCGGCGACGGCTGGCTGCGCACGGGTGACGCCGGCTACATGGACGAGGACGGCTACCTCTACATCCATGACCGCATCAAGGACATGATCATCTCCGGCGGCGAGAACATCTACCCGGCCGAGGTCGAGAGCGCGCTGTGCGATCATCCTGACGTCGCCGAGGCTGCCGTGATCGGCGTGCCCGATGACAAATGGGGCGAGGCCGTGAAAGCCGTCGTGGTGATGAAGCCGGGCAAGCAGGCGACCGCCACCGACATCATCAACTTCACCCGCGAGCGCATCGCCGGCTTCAAGACGCCGAAGAGCGTGGAGTTCTTGCCGGCGCTACCGCGCAATCCGTCAGGCAAGATCTTGCGGCGGCAGTTGCGCGAGCCGTATTGGGCGGGGAAGGATCGAAGGGTGAATTGATCGCCGCTCCATCCACTCGTCGTCCCGGGGCGCGCGTAGCGCGAACCCGGGACCCATAACCACAGGGAGAAGTTTGGCGAAGACTCGGAGTTTCCGGCTCGTTCCACAACCACTTCCTGTGGTTATGGGTCCCCGCTTTCGCGGGGACGACCCGCGGAGAGATATCGCGTAGCGCCTCAGTGCTTCCCCGGCCCCATATACCCGAACAAAAATCCCGCCACCTTGCGCATCTGGATCTCCTCGCTGCCTTCGGTGATGCGGTAGCGGCGGTGGTGGCGGTAGATGTGCTCGAACGGCTTGTGGCGTGAATAGCCCATGCCGCCGTGGACCTGCATGGCACGATCGGCGGATTCGCAGCACAGGCGGTTTGCCCAGTAATTGCACATGGAGACGCGGTCGGAGAGCGTGCGCTCGATCTGCTCCTCGTTGAGCTGGTCCATCTCCCAGGCTGTCTTGCGGATCAACAGGCGCAGCATCTCGGCCTGGGTTGCGAGTTCGACCAACGGGAACTGGATCGCCTGGTTCTCGGCGAGCGCCTTGCCGAACGGCTTTCGCTCGCGCGCGTATTTCACACTCTCGTTGATGCAGTAGACGGCAGCGCCGAGCGAGCTCGCCGCCTGGCGGATGCGGTTCTGGTGCACGAAGCACTGCGCCAGCGACAGGCCGCGGCCAACTTCGCCGAACAGCGCATCCTCCGGGACGAACACGTCCGTAAAGCTGACACGGGGATGGTCGGTCGGCATGTTGAAGGTCCACATGTACTCCTCGACCTTCACGCCATGGCTCTTGGCCGGCACCAGGAAGCAGGTGATGCCGCGGGCATCGCCGTCATTGCCCGAGGTGCGCGCGAACAACGCGCAATGCGTGGCGACGTGCATGCCGGTCGTCCACATCTTCTCGCCGTTGATGATCCAGCCCTTGACGTTGTCGCGGGTCGCCGGCACCGCGCGCGTCTCCATGTGGGTGGCGTCCGAGCCGTGATGCGGCTCCGTCAATCCAAAGGTGATGCGGTACTTGCCCTTGATCGAGCCGTCGATCATCGCCTTCTGGTCGTCGCGGCCGTAGCGGTCGAGCATGGTGACGACGGGGAAGTTGCCGACGATCGAGTGCTCGTTCTGGAGATCGTTGTGCAGGCCGAGACCCTTGGCGGCAAAGTGCTCGCGGATCACGGCCATCCAGAGGTTGGAGCCGTCCTTGCCGCCATATTGCTTCGGCACCGGAAAACGCAGATGGCCGGCGGCGTCCGCGAGATCCTTGGCCTTGCGCAGCAGCGCTTCCCATTCATGGCGCGGCAGGCCGCCATTGTCGAAATCGGTGCGCGCCCATTCGCGGCGATGGTCGAAGAAGCGGATGTTGTCGTCGGCTTGCTCGAGCGGCTTGATCTCCCGTTCGATGAAACGGTCGAGCTCTCCGAGATAGGCGACGAGATCGGCAGGCAATGAGAAATCCACGGTGCTCTCCCGGATTGATTTTGTGTTTTGCGTTAAGGCGCTAGGCGCATTTTTGCTTCACACGATTAAGGTGAGAAGAGCGTGCACAAGTCAAGCAAGGCAAGACGTGTGACAGGCGCAAGGCGCGTCCGCGCAATTCGATGGTGTCGCGGCACTGATGCACGCTAGTATGACGCCAATATTCCTTCACGAGAAGATGCGGGAGCGCGCGATGGATCTGAAATTCTCAAAGGTGGAACGCAAGGGGCCGATCACGATCATCACGCTGTCGCGGCCCGAGGTCTACAACGCGCTGCACACCGACGCGCATTTCGAACTTCAGAAGGTGTTCGACGACTTCTCGACCGACGCCGAGCAGTGGGTCGCGGTCGTCACCGGCGCCGGCGACAAGGCGTTCTGCGCCGGCAACGATCTGAAGTGGCAGGCCGCCGGCGGCAAGCGCGGCTGGGACAAGGGTGGCTTTGCCGGCCTCACCTCGCGCTTCGACTGCGACAAGCCGATCATCGCCGCGGTCAACGGCGTCGCCATGGGCGGCGGTTTCGAGATCGCGCTCGCCTGCGACCTGATCATAGCGTCCGAGAACGCGACCTTCGCCCTGCCCGAGCCACGCGTCGGCCTCGCCGCACTTGCCGGCGGCCTGCATCGGCTGCCGCGACAGATCGGGCTGAAGCGCGCCATGGGCATGATCCTCACCGCGCATCACGTCAGCGCCAAGGAAGGCCTTGAGCTCGGCTTCGTCAACGAGGTGGTGCCGCAGGGCGAGGCGCTGTCGGGCGCACTGCGCTGGGCGGAGATGATCACCAAGAACTCGCCGATGTCGATCCGGGCATCGAAGCAGACCATCCAGAAGGGTCTCGCCGTGTCGCTGGAACAGGCGATCGAGGAGCAGCGCGACTATCCGGCGGTGAAGGCGATGGTGGCTTCGCAGGATTATATCGAGGGCCCGAAAGCGTTCTCGGAGAAGCGGCCGCCGAAATGGGTGGGGAAGTAAGAGGTCCCTTCTGCTCGTCATTGCGAGAGATTGAGGTGTAGCCCGGATGAAGCGAAGCGCAATCCGGGGCAGCTGCATCGTTTTGCGCAACCGTCCCGGATTACGCTTCGCTCCATCCGGGCTACGAGACTCGTTTACCGCCCCAGCTCCCGCTTGTATGACGCGTAATTCGGCTGATCGACCGCGAGCTTGTCCATCGTGGTCGCCCACAGATGCTCGGCGAGTCCCGGTGTTGCGAGGTCGATCTCGCCCTTGGCGATGCGATCGGCGAGCGCGCGGTTGAGATCGGCGACCGAGCCGTCCATGCCCAGCAGCGCGCGCAAACGCTCGACTTCCTTCGCGTCGCTCCCCTCCTCCTGCGTCAGCTGCCGCGTCACGAGGTCGAGGATGTTGATGGCGACGCGCAGCCTGAAGGCCTGATGGCCGGAGATCAGCGGCGTGATGTCGTTGCGGAGGAAATCGGCGACCGCCTTGGTCAGCTCGGTCGGGGTCGGTTCGTCCTGCATGTGTCAGCTCCCGCGCGGTGCCAGCAGCCGCAACAGATCGATCTCGGTCTCGGAGGCGCGGCGGCCGATCATGGCGCGCTCCATGGAATGGTCAGGCCCCTCGCGAAACCGCTGCATCATGCCGCCGCACATGATGCCCCAGCGCAGCGTGCCCATCACTTCCCAGAACTTTACGCGCGACGGTTCGACTTTGCGGCCCGCGGCCTCATAGCCGGCGAACAATTCCTCGCGTGCGCCAAAACCGCCGACCGGCTTGTCGATCTCACCAAAGCGCCAGGAATTGACGCAGACCCAGCCGAGATCCTCCATGGGATCGCCGAGATGGGCGAGCTCCCAGTCGAGCACTGCGCGGACGCCGTCGGCGCCGATGATGAGATTGCCGTTGCGGAAATCGCCGTGCACCAGCGTCGTCTCTGCCGAGGGACCGGGATCATGGTCGCGCAGCCAGCGCAGCGCCAGCTCGAACACGGGCTTTGGCCAGTTCAGGCTGCGATAGTCGCGCTCGAACTCGGAGATCTCCTGGGTCGCGGACCGGCTGCGGAGTTCGGGCAGCTTGTCCTGCGGCAGTTTGTGCAGGCCGGCGAGCACATCGCCGATCTGCCGCGCGAGACGCGGCCGCGCCGCCGCATACTCGTCATCGCGAAGAATCTTGCGGGCGATGGTCTCGCCCTCGACCCGCTGCATGATGAAGCCGGTGCCAAGATTTTCGTCGGGCGTCAGCACATGCATGACGCGCGGCGACGGCACGCCGGCCTCGAAAGCGAGCTGCATCAGCTGCGCCTCAGCCGCAAGGCCCGCCGCGCGCGTCGGCGCGGCGCCATAGCCCTTCGGCGAGCGTCGCAGGATCGCGCCGATCGGCCCATCGGGATGCTCGATGTCGAAGCGCCAGGTTTCCTGGCTGGCGCCGCCGGACAGTTTTGCCGCGCCGGTGACGCCGGTCGCCCCTTCGCACCAGCGCGCGACGCTGCGGGAGAGCTCGGCCTCGATCATTTGCCTTTGAACTGCGCCGGGCGCTTCTCCAGAAACGCGCCAACGCCTTCACGGAAATCGTCCGTGTCGCCGGCACGCAGCTGGCACTGGAATTCGAGATTGAGCTGATCCTCGAACGAATTTTCGGGGCTGTCCCAGTAGAGCTTGCGGATCAGCGACAGCGCGACCGTCGGGCCGCTGGCGAGATCGCGCGCGAGCTTCATCGCCTCCTCCATCAGCACGCCGTCGTCGTAGACGCGGTTGACGAGGCCCCATTCCAGCGCCTTCTCGGCCGGCAGCCGCTCGCCCATCAGCGACAATTCGACCGAACGCGCCCGGCCGATCAGGCGCGGCAGCAGCCAGGTCGACCCGCAATCCGGCACCAGGCCGATGCGGCGGAAGGCTTGAAGAAAGTAAGAGGATCGCGCGCACAAAATCATGTCGCCGAGCAGCGCGAAGCTCATGCCGGCGCCGGCCGCCGGCCCGTTGACGGCAGTGACGATCGGGCAATGCAGATTGCGGATGCGGCGCAGGAAGGGATGAAAGCCGGTCTCGAGCGTCAGGCCGGCCTTGGTCTTCTTCGACTGGTTGTTGCGACCCTGGAGATTCGCGCCGGTGCAGAACGCCCGCCCCGCGCCGGTCAGCACCACGCAGCGCACCTCGCCCTTCTTCTCCTCGATCGCGTCGAGCGCATCGGAGAGGCCGCCCAGCATGTCCATGGAGACCGCGTTCATCACCTCCTGATGGTCGAGCCGGAGGATCGCGACCGAGCCATCGAAATCGAGCGTGACGTGTTTGAACTGCATGGTTTCCTCGTCAGTTGGTACTAGCGATGTTTCGCAGACCGGAATTGGTTTTGCCGGGGCGCATATTTGATTTTTGTCGCGGCCTTGTCCATGGTGGTCCGAACATACCTTGTCGTCGTATCGCACAATCTTGCGCGCACAGGCTGGCGCGCGCACGTGCCAAAAACAGGAAACGCGCCATGAACCTTTTCGACCTCAGCGGCCGCGTCGCCGTGATCACCGGCGGCAATGGTGGTATCGGGCTCGGCATCGCGCAGGCGCTCGCCGGCCAGGGCTGCAAAGTCTCGATCTGGGGCCGCAATCCTGACAAGAACAAGGCTGCTGCCGCGAGCATGACGGGGCTATCCGGCAAGGTCGACACCCGCGTCTGCGACGTCACCGATCCGGCTTCGGTCAATGCCGCGATGAAGGCGACGCTCGACATTTTCGGCCGGGTCGACGGCTGCTTTGCCAATGCCGGCATCGGCGGCGGCGGCCGGCGCTCCTTCATCGAGCGCACCGAGGAAGAATGGCGCACGATGTTTGCGACCAATCTCGACGGCGTGTTCCACGCGTTCCAGGCCGCCGCAAGACACATGACCGAGCGCGCCAATGCCGGCGATCCCTTCGGCCGGCTGGTCGCGACATCGAGCCTCGCCTCGATCTTCGGCACGGCGCGCAATGAGCATTATGCCGCGACCAAGGCCGCGATCAACGCGCTGGTGCGCGCGCTCGGCGTCGAGCTGGCGCGTCACGGCGTCACCGCGAATGCGATCCTGCCCGGCTGGATCAAGAGCGACATGACCGCGGGCATCATGGCCAACGAGAAGTTCGTTGCCAATGTGATGCCGCGCATTCCGATGCGGCGCTTCGGCGAGGCCAGCGATTTCGGCGGCATCGCGGTCTATCTGATGAGCAAGGCGTCGTCGTATCACACCGCGGATACGTTCGTGATCGACGGCGGCTATACGGCGTTTTGATTTCTCGTAGCCCGGATGGAGCGCAGCGCAATCCGGGGACTTCCAAAAGCAAGCAAGACCCGGATTTCGCTACGCTCCATCCGGGCTACAAACTCTGAGGGCAAGGGCAAAATGTTTTCACACATCATGATCGGTACCAACAACCTCGACAAGGCCAAGGCGTTCTACGACCAGCTGCTCGGCACGCTCGAGGTGCGCCCGGCCAGGGTCGACGGCCATCGCATCTTCTACATCACCAAGACCGGCGTGTTCTCGGTGACGAAGCCGATCAACGGCGAGGCCGCCACGTGTGCGAATGGCGGCACCATCGGCTTTGCCGCCAACTCGCCTGAGCAGGTCGACAAGTGGCACGCCGCCGGTGTCGCCGCCGGCGGAACGCCGATCGAGAATCCGCCCGGCATCCGCGAGGGCGCAGGGAATAAGCTCTACATCGCTTATTTGCGCGACCTCGACGGCAACAAGATCTGCGCGATGCATCGGATGGCGAACTGATTGCTCCAGGACGGTGTCATTCCCCGCGAAAGCGGGGAATCCAGTACGCCGCGCCTTCTCCGTAAATCGCTGACGTCACGGAGTACTGGATCGCCCGGTCAAGCCGGGCGATGACAACAGTGAGTGCGGCCCGCACCTGCCTCCCCACGCGATTCAAACAACATTTCAAACATCTCGCGATATTCCATCGCATGGCATGGGTCGCCTGAAAAAATGCGCGCTCGCGCTTTGGCCGCGCTGCGACTATTCTGCGGCCCAACGCGATCTCAGTGACCTCGGGAGGAACAATGACAAAACACGCCTACATACCCCGCACCACCAACTACACCCTCAATCCCGGCGACGAGCTCAACGATCTCCGCATGTCGGACCAGGTCCGGCCGCTCTACGACCACGTCAGGAAGTTCATCCGCGACACCGTCGAGCCGATGTCGATCGAGTTCGCCAAGGCGGGCGAAGGCAAGCAGGACCGCTGGAGCTTCACGCCGAAGCAGCTCGAGGTGCTCGAGGTCGCCAAGAACAAGGCGAAGAAGGAAGGCCTCTGGAACTTCTTCCTGCCCGACGACGAGACCGGCCAGGGCCTGAAGAATCTCGACTACGCCTATATCGCCTCCGAGCTCGGCAAGAGCCCGCTGGCGTCCGAGACCATGAACTGCTCGGCGCCGGACACCGGCAACATGGAAGTGCTGGAGCGCGTCGGCACCAAGGAGCAGAAGGAGAAGTGGCTGAAGCCGCTGATGAATGGCGAGATCCGCTCGGCCTATGTCATGACCGAGCCGAACGTCGCCTCCTCCGACGCCAAGAACATTTCGACGACTGCAAAGCTGGTCGGCGACGAATGGGTCATCAACGGCGAGAAATATTACATCTCCGGCGTCGGCGATCCGCGCTGCAAGATTCTGATCGTGATGGTGAAGACCAATCCGGATGCGGCGCCTAGCAAGCAGCAGTCGCAGATCCTGGTGCCGCGCGACACGCCCGGCGTCGAGGTGCTCGGGCCCATGTACGTGTTCGGCCAGGACCACGCCCCGCGCGGCCACATGCACATGCGCTTCAACAACGTCCGTGTGCCCAAGGAGAACATGCTGCTCGGCGAAGGCCGCGGCTTCGAGATCTCGCAGCTCCGGCTCGGGCCCGGCCGCATCCATCACTGCATGCGCACGATCGGCAAGGCCGAGAAGGCGCTGGATCTGATGGTGCAGCGTGGCCTCACCCGCGAGGCGTTCGGCAAGAAGATCGCCCATCTCGGCGGCAACATGCAGATCATCGCGCAGGCACGCTGCGAGATCGAGGCGATGCGGCTGATGGTGCTGAAGGCCGCCAAGGCCATGGACGTGCTCGGCAACAAGGAAGCCCGCGTCTGGGTCTCCATGGTCAAGGCCATGGTGCCCGAGCGCGCCTGCAAGATCATCGACCAGTCGATCCAGATGCACGGCGCCACCGGCATCTCGCACTGGACCCCGCTCGCCGAGATGTACCAGGACGTCCGCCACCTGCGCTTCGCCGACGGTCCGGACGAGGTGCACTGGATGGTGGTGGGGCGCCACGAGCTGAGCATGGCGTAAAGGTCTCGCCTCTCTCTTTCCCCTCTCCCCGCTTGCGGGGAGAGGGTCAGGGTGAGGGGGAGCCTCCGCAAGGACGGTGACAGTCGGACTCGCGGAGAGTCCCCCTCACCCGAATTCGATCTGCTATCGAATTCGACCTCTCCCCGCAAGCGGGGCGAGGTGAAGAAAGCAAGCCTCCCCTCACCACGGAGCCACCATGGAATACGCCGCCAGCGACCTGACGCCACGCGAGCGCTACAAGGTGCTGACGTCCTTCATCCTGCCGCGGCCGATCGCGTGGGTGACTTCGGTCGGGCCGACCGGAATCGTCAACGCCGCGCCGTTCAGCTTCTTCAACGCATTCTGCGAAGATCCGCCGCTGTGCATGTTCGCGGCAAACCGGAAGCCCAACGGCCAGGACAAGGACACGTTTCTCAACATCCAGCGCACCGGCGAGTTCGTGGTCAACCTCGCCGACGAGCCGTTGGCGAAGGCCATGCACGAGAGCAGTGGCGACTTTCCCCCCGAAGTGGGCGAGCCCGACTATCTCGGGCTGAAGCTCGCACCGTCGACGAAGATCGCCGTACCGCGGCTCGCCGACACGCCCTGGGCGATGGAGTGCAAGCTCTGGAAGATGATCGACGTCAACGACGATCGCCGGCTGATCATGGGTGAAGGCATCCACTTCCATATCCGCGACGAACTGTGGGACGACAAGGCGATGCGGGTGCACATGGACCGCTATCACCCGATCGGCCGCATGTTCGCGGATCGCTACTGCCGCACGGATGATCGCGTGGTGTTCCCGGCGGCGGAAGGGGCGAAGGGGAAGTAGGCCGCGGGTACTTCTCTCACCTCGCCCCGCTTGCGGGGAGAGGTCGGATTGCATCGAAGAGGCAATCCGGGTGAGGGGGAGTCTCCGCGAGTCCCAGCTGTCACCGCCCTCGGGGAGACTCCCCCTCACCCCAACCCTCTCCCCGCAAGCGGGGCGAGGGAGTAAAGCACCTACGTCGCAGGCTCGATCTTGTCCTGCGTCTTGGTGTCGAAATCGCCGGCGTCGTGCCGCTCGTGGAGCTGGCTGGCGGGATCGCCGGAGACGCGGTTGACCATGCGGCCGCGCTTGACGGCCGGGCGCTTGGCGATCTGGTCGGTCCAGCGCTGCACGTGCTTGTAGTCCTGCACCGACAGGAATTCGCCGGCGCCATAGACCAGCCCCTTGGCGAGCGCGCCGTACCAGGGCCACACCGCGATGTCGGCGATGGTGTACTCATTGCCCGCGAGGTACTCGTTGTCGGCAAGGCGCCGGTCGAGCACGTCGAGCTGGCGCTTGACCTCCATCGCAAAGCGGTCGATGGCGTATTCGATCTTGGTCGGCGCGTAGGCGTAGAAGTGACCAAAACCGCCGCCGAGATAGGGTGCACTGCCCATCTGCCAGAACAGCCAGGACATCGCCTCGGTGCGGCTCTTGATGTCCTTCGGCAGGAAGGCGCCAAACTTCTCGGCGAGGTAGACGAGGATCGAGCCGGATTCGAACACCCTGACAGGCTCGGGACCGGAGCGATCCACCAGCGCGGGAATTTTCGAGTTCGGGTTGATGTCGACAAAGCCGCTGCCGAACTGGTCGCCATTGCCGATCCTGATCAGCCAGGCGTCGTATTCGGCGCCCTTGTGGCCGAGCGCCAGCAGTTCCTCCAGCATCACCGTGACCTTCACGCCATTCGGCGTCGCCAGCGAATAGAGCTGGAAGGGATGCTTGCCGACCGGCAGCTCCTTGTCGTGGGTGGGACCGGCGATGGGCCGGTTGATGCTGGCGAACTGCCCGCCGTTTTCCTTGTTCCAGGTCCAGACTTTGGGCGGCACGTAGGCGGGGGCGTCGGTCATGCGGGGGCTCCGGCGAAAAGATGCGCCTGCATTAATTAGCCCGCGAATGGCCGATGGCAAGGGCGCAGAAATGCATTGCCGGGCCGGGCAACTCTGCGTTTCGTCATGGCAGGCCACTTCCCCGCCGTCGTTCCGGGCTCACCGCCCCGCGACGACACCCCGGAACGACGGGACACCTAAGACGCCGCGGCCTGCGGCTGCTCGGCCCGCCCCAGCAAAAAGCCCTCATATCCCTTCGCCGCGACCTGGTCGCAGATCCGGCGGTAGACGCCGACGCCGCCGATATAGGGCATGAAGATGCGCGGCTTGCCGGGGATGTTGGCGCCCATGTACCAGGAATTGGCCTGCGGATAGAGCGTGCCGTGGGCGACCTCGTTGACATGGGCGACCCACTTGTCCTCGGCCTCCCCGCTTGCCTCCATGGTGGCAACACCCTGCCTGCGCATGTGGACGAGGCAATCGGCGATCCAGTCAACATGCTGCTCGATCGAGACGATCATGTTCGAGAGCACCGACGGACTGCCGGGGCCGGTGATGATGAAGAGGTTCGGAAAGCCCGCGCTCATCAGCCCGAGATAGGTCTTCGGGCCTTCCGCCCACTTCTCGTTCAGCGTCCGTCCGCCCGGGCCACTGATGTCGATCTTCGCGACCGAGCCGGTCATGGCATCGAACCCTGTCGCCATCACCAGTGCGTCGACCTCGTGATCCTTGCCTGCGACACGCACGGCATTCGCGGTGATCTCCTCGATCGGATTGGTCTTGATGTCGACCAGCGAGACGTTCGGCCGGTTGAAGGTCGCGAAATAATCCGAGTCGATGCAGATTCGCTTGGTGCCGATCGGATGGCTGTTGGGCTGCAGCAGCTTCGCGGTTTCGGGGTCCTTCACGATCTCGGCGATCTTGCCGCGCACGAAGTTCGCCGCGGTATCGTTCGCGGATCGCTCGAGGCCGAGATTGTTGTAGACATACATGAAGGTGAGCCCGCCGCGCTCCCAGCGCGCCGAATATTTGCCATTCCTGGTCTCGTCGCTGTCGTCGAGTGCGCCGCGATCGGGTTGCTCGGCGAAAATGCCGTTGCGTGCGACTTCGCGGGCGAAGCGGCGGATCTCCGGATAGGTCTTGCGGAAACTGTTGCGTTCTTCGTCGGTCAGCGCGGCGTTGCGCGCGGGAATCGAAAAATTCGCCGTGCGCTGAAACACGGTGAGATGTCGTGCCTGCTCGGCAATGATGGGGGCCGACTGGATACCCGATGAACCGGTGCCGATGAGGCCGACACGCTGACCGGTGAAATCGACCGGTTCATGCGGCCAGCTGCCGGTGTGGTAGACAGGTCCCTTGAAGCTCTCGAGGCCCTTGATGTCGGGCTTGCGCGCGTTCGAGAGGCAGCCGGTCGCGAGCACGATGAACTGCGCCTCAACCGTCTCGCCGTCGGACGTCGTTACCGACCAGCACTTCGCGCGTGCGTCGAACGCCGCGCGCTCGACGCGGGTGTCGAACTGGATGTCGCGGCGAAGATCAAAACGATCGGCGACGTGGTTGGCGTAGTCCAGGATCTCCGGCTGCGGCGCGTAGCGCTCGCTCCAGTCCCACTCCTGCTGAAGCTCTTCCGAGAACGAGTAGGAGTACTGCATGCTCTCGACATCGCAGCGCGCGCCGGGATAGCGATTCCAGTACCAGGTGCCGCCGACGCCACCACCCTGCTCATAGACGCGCGCCGAGAAGCCAAGACCGCGCAGACGGTGCAGCATGTACATGCCGGCAAAGCCCGCGCCGACGATGACCACGTCGTAGGCCTTCACGGTTCGGGCCGGACTCGCTTGCGCTTGCGACATCGGTTGGCGCTCCCTCGCTGTTTCTCTTTGTTTGCGCCAGCATTCTCAAAGGCCCACAAAAGCGCAAGAGGCAAATCGGCGGGCTCTGGTCTGTTTATTTTGTGCAGCGGAATGGCTCATCCGCCGCGTGGCGTCTGCACGCAAGATGCGCGACCAAATCCGGCTTGGCATCGCGGGTGACGATGAGCTAGCGTCGAAGCGCCTTCGCTCACGCAAAGCAACAACAGCAACGCGACGGCTGCCGGGAGAGAGCCATGAAATCGCCGATCTGCGACATGCTGGGCATCGAGTTCCCGCTGCTCGCCTTCAGCCATTGCCGCGACGTCGTTGCCGCCGTCAGTCGCGCCGGCGGCTTTGGCGTGTTGGGTGCCACCGTGCACACGCCTGACACGCTCGAACGCGAGCTGAAATGGATCGACGAGCACGTCGACGGCAAGCCCTACGGCATCGACGTGCTGATCCCCGAAAACATCTCGACCGCAGGCGAGAAGGACGTCACCTGGAAGAGCCTGGAGGCGCGCGTGCCGCAGGAGCACCGCGCCTACACGCGCGACCTCCTGAAGAAATACGATATCGAGCTGACGACAAGTGATGTGGCCGACAACCAGCCGCAACCGTTCGACGCGAAGACGGCAATTCAGCTGCTCGAGGTCTCTTTCAACCATCCGATCCGATTGATCGCCAACGCGCTGGGCGTGCCGCCGAAGGCGATGATCGAGATGGGCAGGAAGCACGGCGTGCCGGTTGCCGCCCTCGTCGGCGCCAAGGAGCATGCGTTGCGCCAGGTCGCCGCCGGCGTCGACATTCTCGTGGTGCAGGGCACCGAGGCCGGCGGCCATTGCGGCGAGGTCTCCACCCTGGTGCTGGTGCCGGAGGTGATCAAGGCGATTAAGAAGATCCGCGACGTGCCGGTGCTCGCGGCCGGCGGCATCATGACGGGACGGCAGATGGCCGCCTGCATGGCGATGGGCGCGGCCGGCGCCTGGACCGGTTCGGTGTGGCTCGCCACCGTCGAGGCCGAGACCACGGAGATCTTCCGCGAGAAGATGATCGCGGCGTCCTCGCGCGACGCGATCCGTTCGAAGGGGCGCACCGGCAAGCCAGCACGCCAGCTCCGCTCGGTCTGGACCGATGCCTGGGATCGCGCCCCGGAAAGCCCCGGCGCGCTGCCGATGCCGCTGCAAAGCATCATCAGCCGCGACGCATTCAACGCGATCGACCGCGCGGCGGCGAGCGGTAACGCCAAGGCGCGCGACCTCGTCAGCTATTTCGTCGGCCAGGGCGTCGGCCTGATCGACAGCGTGAAGTCGGCGGGTGCGGTGGTGCAGGAGTTCAAGGAAGAATTTGCCGAGGCCGTCGAGCACATGAATGCGCTGGTGGCGGAGTAATGGCCTGTGGCCGGAATAGAGTCCGTGGCTCATCCTTCGAGGCTCGCCAAGCGCCGCAAGCGTCGCTCGGCTCGCACCTCAGGATGACGCTTCATCCGTAGCCGTCACCCTGAGGTGGCCGCTTCTTCAGCGGCCCTCGAAGGGCGACGGCGTGCCGAAGACCCAGAAAGTGAACCAAGAAGAAATGACCAAGACCTCTATCCCGGAAGACCGCATCCCCGTCATCGTCGGCATCGGCGAGATCATCGACCGACCCAAGGAGATCACCGACGGCCTCGAGCCGTTGGATCTGCTCGAACAGGCGTTACGGCGGGCCGAGCAGGACGCCGGCGCAAAACTGCTTGGCGAGGTGCAGTCGCTCGACGTCGTCAACTTCCTGAGCTGGCGCTATCGCGATCCGGAAAAGCTTTTGGCGCAGCGACTCGGCATTGCGCCGGCGCATTGCTATTACGGCCCGGTCGGCGGTGAGAGTCCGATCCGCTACATCCACGAGGCGGCAAAGCGCATTGCGCGTGGCGAATGCACAGTGGCGGCAGTCTGCGGCGCGGAGGCGCAGTCGACCGCGACCAAGGCGGAGCGCGCCGGGGTCAAGCTACCCTGGACGCCGTTCGCCCATGACGTCGAGGAGCCCAAGCGTGGGGCGGCTTTCCAGAAGCCGCTGGCGGTGAAGCTCGGCGTGTTCCGTCCCGTCACCGTTTATCCATTCTATGAGTCCGCCTCCTCCGCCCATTGGGGCCAGACCCCGCGCGACGCCATGGCAGAGTCCGGCACCCTGTGGTCGCGCTACTCCGAGGCCGCCGCCGAAAATCCCAACGCCTGGCTGAAGCGGCGCTATGCGCCGGACGAGATCACGACGCCGACGGCGGACAACCGGCTGATCGCCTGGCCCTACAACAAGCTCATGGTCGCCAACCCCAGCGTCAACATGGGCGGCGCGCTGCTGCTCACCAGCCTCGCCAAAGCGCGCGCGGCCGGCATCGCGGAGGACAAGCTTGTCTACCCACTCGGCGGCGCCTCGGCCGAAGAACCGCGCGATTATCTCCTGCGCGATCAGTTCCATGAAAGCCATCCGCAGAATGCGGTATTGAAGGCGGCGATGGACCTCGCCGGCGGCGACGGCAAAAAGTTCGACGCGATCGAGCTCTATAGCTGCTTCCCCTGCGTGCCCAAGATGGCGCGGCGGACTCTGGGCCTCGAGGCCGACGTGCAGCCGACCGTGACCGGTGGCCTCACCTTCTTCGGCGCGCCGCTCAACACCTACATGACGCATGCGGCCTGCGCGATGGTGCGGCGTGTGCGCAATGGTGCCAAGCTCGGGCTGCTCTACGGCCAGGGCGGCTTCGTCACCAAGCACCACGCATTGGTGGTGTCGAAGACGCCGCGTGAGGCGCTGGCGCAGGAGACGAGCGTGCAGGCAGAGGCCGACCGCAACAAGCGCGCGGTGCCCGAGTTCGTCACGGAGGTCTCGGGCAGGGGCAAGGTCGAGAGCTTTACGGTGCTCTACGGCCGCGGCGGCGAGATCGAGCACGGCGTGGTGATGCTGCGGACGGAAGATGATCGACGTACGTTGGGGCGCATCGCGGCCAGCGATACCGCGACTCTGGCGCACTTGCTGAACATGGATCGCGTGCCGGTGGGTTCGCTCGGCGAGATCACGATGGCTGCGGATGGCGTGCCCGAGTGGCGGGTGGCGTAGCTTTCGTAGGGTGGGCAAAGGCGCTCTTGCGCCGTGCCCACCATTCTTCTTCCAATCACATGAAGACGGTGGGCACGCTTCGCTTTGCCCACCCTACGAGACCGCGCTAGCCCTTCGGCGCCTGCTTCTCCGACGCCGTCGCCGGCTTGCCCTTGGCGCCGGCACCCGTCACGCGAACCTGGTCGCCGTCGGAAAGGCCATCCGGCGGGGCCGTGATGACGCGGTCGTCGGGTGCGATGCCCGAGGCGAGTTCAACCTCCTTGCCGAGATCGCGCGCGATGGTCACGGTCTTGAATTGCACCTTGTCGTCCGCGCCGACGGTCGCGACACGCAGGCCGCTGCCGTTGAAGATCAGGGCGCTGGCGGGAATGCTCAGCGGCGCGGTGTCGCGCTGCAGGTTGAGCTTCACGCTGGCATAGCCGCCGGGCATCAACTCGCCGTTGGAATTGTCGAGCCGAAGCTGCATGCGGGTGGTGCCTGAGGCGACGTCGACGGCCTGCGAGGACGCCTCGACCGTCGCCTGGAATGTCCGGTTCGGGTATTCCGGCATGACCATGGTGGCCTTGGCGCCGATCTTGATCGCCGGCACGTAGTTCTGGGGAACGTTGACGTAAACGCGCAGCTTGGTGATGTCGGAGACCACGAACATCGCCGGGCCGGAGCCGCCGCCGGCGTTAATCAGCGCGCCGACGTCGGTATCGCGCGCCGTGACCACGCCGTCGAACGGCGCGGTGATCTTCTTGTAGCCGGCCAGCGCTTCCAGCCGCTCGACGTTGGCCTGGCCCGAATGGACGGCGGCGTTCTTGTTGGAGAGATCGGCGGTGCGCTCATCGATCTCCTGCGCCGAGACGAAGTTGGAGGCGACCAGCGTCTTGCGCCGGTTGAGCGTGGCTTCCGAGAGCCTGGCACTGGCCTGCTGGCTGGCGAGGTCGGCGCGAGCCTGAAGCAGTTGCTGGTCGAGGTCGGGCGCCTCGATCTCGGCGATCACCTGCCCCGCCTTGACGCGCGCGCCCATGTCGACGCTCCAGCTCTTCAGATAGCCGGAGACGCGCGCGAAGATCGGCGCGCGGTAATAGGCCTCGAGCCGGCCCGGCAGGTCGATGGTGGCGTTGAGAGCCTTCGCATTGGGCAGCGTCACGACGACGCTGGGAACGGCCTGATCGTCGGTCCATTCCTTCAGCTTGGAGCCCTGCTCCTCGCGGGCGCGAATGCCGGTGCCGACGACGAGGCCTGCCGCAATCAGCGCCACCACGCCGAAGATGCCCAGTTTCCGGTGCGACACCGGGGAGCGGGGTTCAGTGGGCGACATGCGGAGTCTCCAATGGGGCGGCGGCTTTGGCGCCTTGCTTCTTGTGTACCATACTGAACACCACGGGAACAAACATCAGCGTGGCGAAAGTTGCAAAGATCAGGCCGCCGATCACGGCGCGGCCAAGCGGCGCATTCTGCTCGCCACCCTCCCCGAGCCCCAGGGCCATCGGTGCCATGCCGATGATCATGGCAAGCGCGGTCATCAGCACCGGGCGGAACCGGACGAACCCGGCCTCGAGTGCAGCGGCGATGGGGTCACCGAGCTCCTCGTAGCGCTCGCGGGCGAAGGAGATCACCAGCACGCTGTTGGCGGTGGCAACGCCCATGCACATGATCGCGCCGGTCAGGGCGGGCACCGACAGCGTCGTCTCGGTCATGAACAGCATCCAGACGATGCCGGCGAGCGCGGCCGGCAGCGCCGTGATGATCACGAACGGATCGGACCAGGACTGGAAGTTCACGACGATCAGGAAGTAGATCAGCACGACGGCGCCGAGCAGACCGAACAGAAGACCGGTGAAGGCGCTGTTCATGGTCTGCACCTGGCCGAGCAGGACCACGGAGGAGCCCTTCGGCACGTCCTTGGCGGTGTCGGCGATCACCTGGCGGATGTCGGCGGCGACCGCGCCGAGATCGCGGCCCGAGGTCGTGGCAAAGATCTGCACCATCGACTGGATGTCGTATTGCGACACCACCGCGCTCGAGGTCGAGCGCTTGATGTCGGCAATGCCGCCGAGGATCGGCGATTGAGAATTGCCGGCGGCCGTGATCGGCAGCGTCTGGAGCGCGCTGAGCGAGTCGATCTGGTACTGCGGCGTCTGCATCACGATCGAGTAGGACACGCCGTTGTCGGGGTTGAGGTAGTAGGTCGGCGCCACCTGCGAGGAGCCGGCGAGATTGACCACAAGGCTGTTGGTGACGTCGCGCTCGGTCAGGCCGACATATTGCGCGCGGGTGCGGTCGACGTCGATGTTGAAGGTGGGATTGTTCGGCGACTGCTGGATGCGCGCATCGGCAACGCCCGGAATCCTGCGGACCTTCGCCAGCAGGCTGTTGGCGTAGGCAAAGTTGGCGTTGATGTTGGCGCCGCGGATCTGCAGGTCGATCGGCGCCGGCGCGCCGAAGTTCAGGATCTGGCTGACGATGTCTGCGGGGAGGAAGGCGAAGCTGACGCCGGGGAACAGGCGCGGCAGCTGCTCGCGCAGCACGCGCACGTGCTCTTCCGTCGGCTTGTGGCCCTCTTTCAGCTTGATCTGGATGTCGCCGTCCTGCGGGCCGATCACGCCCGTGTTGTTGTAGGTCATGTTGATGCCGGAGATCGGCATGCCGATGTTGTCGGTCAGCGTCTCGATTTCGCCGGGGATCAGCTTGCGGATCGCCTTCTGGACGTCGGCGAGCTGGTTGGCCGTCTCCTCCACGCGGGTGCCGACCTGGGTACGGACATGCATCAGGATATTGCCGGCATCGACCGCCGGGAAGAAGTTGCGCCCGAGGAACGGCACCAGCGCGAAGGACGCGCCGACCACGCAAAGGAAGCCGATCACGAACACCGCACGGTGCGCCAGCGCGAGCCCGAGGAAGTCATGGTAGCCGCCGCGGATGCGCTCGAACCGGGCCTCGAAACCGCGCTGGAACCAGACCAGCGGATTGCGCGACTTCGGCGGGCCGCCCTCGTGATGGACGTGTGCCTGCAGCAGATAGTTCGCCATGGTCGGCACCAGCGTGCGCGACAGGATGAACGACCAGATCATCGCGAACATCACGGCTTCGGCCATCGGCACGAACAGGAAGCGCGCGACACCGGAGAGGAAGAACATCGGCACGAACACGATGCAGATACAGAGCAGCGAGACGAAGGCCGGCGTCACGATCTGGTTGGCTCCGTCGAGGATCGACTGCTCGACCGGCTTGCCCTGCTCCAGATGGTAGTTGATGTTCTCGATGGTCACGGTGGCGTCGTCGACGAGGATGCCGACCGCGAGCGCAAGGCCGCCGAGCGTCATGATGTTCAGCGTCTCGCCGATCGCCGACAGCATGATGATGGCGCCGAGCACCGAGAGCGGGATCGAGACCGCGATGATGACCGTGGAGCGCCAGCTGCCGAGGAACAGCAGGATCATGACGCTGGTCAGCAGCGCGGCGATCACGCCTTCGACTGCGACGCCTTGAATCGCGCCGCGGACGAACACCGACTGGTCGCCGATGAAGCCGATCTTAAGCGCGTCCGGCAGCTGGTCCTTGACGTCGATCACCTTTTGCTTGATGCCGGCGATGATATCCAGCGTCGAGGTCGCGCCCGCCTTCAGCACCATCATCAGCACCGAGCGGTTACCGTCGACATGGACGATGTTGGTCTGCGGCGGATTGCCGTCACGCACGGTCGCGACGTCGCGCACATAGACCATCGCGCCGTTGACGGTCCTGATCGGCAGGTTGCCGAGCTCGTCGATCTTGAGCGGCGAGTTGTTGAGCTGGATGTTGTATTCGAACTGGCCGATCTTCTGGGTGCCGACCGGCGTGATCAGGTTTTGGGCGGCGAGCGCGTTGGCGACGTCCTGGCCCGACAGGCCGCGGGCCTGGAGCGCGGTCGGATCGAGGTCGATCTGGATTTGGCGCTGCTTGCCGCCGAACGGATACGGGATCGCCGCACCGGGCACCGTCACCAGCGGGGTACGCAGATTATTGATGCCGATATCGGCGAGGTTCTGCTCGGTCAGGCCATCGCCCGACAAAGCCACCTGGATGATCGGCACGGTCGATGCGGAGTAGTTCAGGATCAGGGGCGGCGTTGCGCCCGGCGGCATCTGCTTCAGCAGCGTCTGCGAGATCGCGGTGACCTGCGCGTTGGCGGTGCGGATGTCGACGTTCGGCTGGAAGAAGATCTTGATGATGCCAAAGCCGTTATAGGAGTTGGCGGTAATGTGCTCGATGTCGTTGACGGTCGTCGTCAGCGCGCGCTGGAACGGCGTGGTGATGCGACCGGACATCTGGTCCGGCGGCAGGCCGGTGTACTGCCAGACCACGCCGATCACGGGGATGCGGATGTCCGGGAAGATGTCGGTCGGCGTCCGCAGGGCCGCGAGCGGCCCGATGATCAGGAGCAGAAGCGCGAGCACGACAAACGTGTAGGGTCGGCTCAGGGCAATACGGACCAGAGCAATCATTGGTCAGGCAATTCCAAAATCGGGGACAGGGAACACGCCCCACGGGTTCCTAGAGCTGATTTACCCGAACACCGCGGAAATGGCCAACGACAGCGCCGCCCCGTGCGGTCACTTCCCTGCTATCGCACTGCGAAATCGCATTCCAGATATGCAGCCTGCGGCCGGAAGATTACGGAAGCGGCTCCCCCCACGTAAAAAAGCGGCGCCCGCAGGCGCCGCTTTCAGAACTCCGATCGTGTCCCGGCTCAGGCCGCGCGGACGTTGGTCAGGAACTTGCTGACCTCGGTCTTGAGGCGGCTCGAGTCGTTGGACAGCATCTGCGCTGCCGACAGGACCTGCGAGGAGGCCGTGCCGGTCTCGGTCGCGCCGCGCTGCACGTCGGTGATGTTGGAGGAGACCTGCTGGGTGCCCTGCGCCGCCTGCTGCACGTTGCGGGCGATCTCCTGGGTCGCTGCGCCCTGCTCTTCCACCGCAGCCGCAATCGCCGAGGAGATTTCGGAGAGACGCTCGATGGTCGAGGAGATCTCCTTGATGGCGCCGACCGAGTCATTGGTCGCCGCCTGGATGCCGGAGATCTGCTGGCCGATTTCGCCGGTCGCCTTGGCGGTCTGCTCGGCAAGCGCCTTCACCTCGGAGGCGACCACCGCGAAGCCGCGGCCGGCTTCACCGGCACGCGCCGCCTCGATGGTGGCGTTCAGCGCCAAGAGGTTGGTCTGGCCGGCGATGGTGTTGATCAGCTCGACGACGTCGCCGATGCGGGAAGCCGCCTTGGACAGCTCGCTGACGCGCTCGGTGGTGGCACGGGCCTGGCCGACGGCATCGCCCGCCATCCGCGCTGATTCCTGCACCTGACGGCTGATTTCGCCGACCGACGAGGCCATCTCCTCGGTGGCCGAGGCCACCGACTGCACGTTGGTCGAGGCTTCCTCCGAGGCCGCGGCGACCGTGGTCGCCATCCTCTGGGAGCGGTCGGCGGTCGAGGTCAGCGTCGAGGCGGAGGCTTCGAGCTGGGTCGAGGCCGACGACACGGTCTGGACGATCTCGCCGATCATCGTTTCGAAATCGCGGGTGATGCCGTCGACGCGGCGGCCGCGCTCGATCTTGGCTTCGGCATCGGCGGCGGCGGCCTCATCGGCGGCTTTCTTGGCGATCAGCGCCTCCTTGAAGATCTGGAGCACGTCGGCCATGGCGCCGATCTCGGTCTTCTCGCCGCGATGCGGGACTTCGGCGGAGAGGTCGCCCTTGCCGAGCGCCTGCATCGGCTGGATGATCGAGTTGATGCCGGCGGAGACGTCCTGGACCAGGTAGAAGCTGACGCCGATGCCGATGATCACGGCGGCGCCGAGGATGATCGAGACCAGCATGAAGGCATAGTAATAGCTGTCGGCGGCATCCTGGGCAGCCTGGTCGCCGCCCTTGGTGTTGAGCTCGATGTCCTTCGTCAGGACCTCATCCGACGCAAGGCCGATCTTGTTGACCGTCTTGGTGTTCAGCTCCTGCGCGTCATGCGGGACTTTGCCGGCCTCCTTGCGCGACAGCGCCATGACGTCTTCGGTGCCCTTCTTGTAGTCGTCCCAGAGCTTGGCCCATTCGTTGTACAGCCGGCGCTCCTCGGGCGAGGTGATCATCGGCTCGTAGGCCTTGCGGGACTTCGCGAGCGCCTCGATCACGGTGCCGGCCGTCTTTTCATTGGCGAGCTTGTCTTCCAGGGTCTCGGCCAGCATGTGCTGGCGAACGACGTTGCGGTAGGTGATGACGCTGGCCCGGAGTTCGCCGAGCACCCGGACGCTGGGCAGCCAGCTCGTGGTGATCTCGGTGGTGTTGGCGTTCATCGACCGCATCTTCGTGACGGCGAGCAGGCCCATGCCGGTCATCGCGACCAGCAGGAACGCCACGACACTGATGATCTTGGCGCGAATGGAGATGGTGGCGAACATAATCGGGTCTCGTTGTGCTGGCGCGGGCGCGCGTCCGGGAGGTCTTAAGAATCAACCAAAAGGAGCGACGCCGACATCAGACAACAGAGCGACTGAGCAGATGTTAACTACGACTCCGTTCGAGTACGGAGCCTGAAAGAAATGAACAGGCAGCTAAGAACGCCCTGCGCTCAGCGCATGAGCCCAAGCGCGTCCGCGAAGAATTCCGGCCCGCCGAAATTTCCGGACTTCAGCGCGAGCAGCATATCGCCTGCTTCAGCGCCGACGGCGCGCAGCACCGGGACGCCCGCAGCGATCTCCGCGCCGACCAGGAAGCCGGGAATCCCGAGGCGATCGACGACGGCGCCGGAGGTCTCGCCGCCAGCCACGACCAGCCGCCTGACGCCTGATTTAACTAGGTTTTCCGCAATGTCGGCCATCGCCTGCTCGATGGCGTGACCGGCCGCATCGCGGCCGTGGCGCGCCTGCAAGGCGGCGACCTGATCGGGTGTCGCGCTCGACGCGATCAGGACCGGACCGTCGGCAAGTCGCGGCTTGGCCCAGGCGATCGCGCGCTGCACTTCGTCCGCTCCCGTAAGAATACGGTCCTGATCGAGATGGAGCACCGCCATGACTCGTTCGGCATTGGCGATCTGCTGAAGCGTCGCCTGCGAGCAGCTTCCGGCGAGGCAGGCTGCCGGTCCGCCGACGGCGGCGTCCGCGCCGCCGCTGCCAGCAGCCGACTTGACCTTGCCCGTCGAGACCAGAGCCCGCGCCAGTCCGAGGCCGATGCCGGAGGCGCCGACCGACAGCCGATGCTGGGCAGCGACGAGGCCGATGGTCTCGAGGTCGCGGTCGAACACGGCATCGATGATCGCGGCTCCGGTGCCCTTGCCTGATAATTCGCCGAGCCGAGCCCGCACAGCCTCCGCGCCGCGGGTGACGGTCGCGAGGTCGACCAGGCCGACCTGCGTCTTGCTCTGGCGTGCGAGCACACGCACCAGGTTGGAATCGCGCATCGGGTTGAGCGGATGGTCCTTGAGCGGGCTCTCGTTCAGCGGCACGGCGCCGACGAACAGATTGCCCTGATAGACCGTGCGGCCGGTCTCCGGGAAGGCCGGCGTCACCAGCACGACGGCCTCGCCGCTATCGGCGCGCAGCGCGTCCATCACCGGGCCGATATTGCCCGCATCGGTGGAATCGAAGGTCGAGCAGACCTTGAACAGCACATGACGCGCCCCGCGGCCACGCAGCCATTTCTCCGCCGCGCGCGAGCGCGACACGGCAAGGCCTGCCTCGATCGAGCGGCTCTTCAGCGACACCACGACGGCGTCGACTTCGGGCAGCGCGAGATCGTCAGCAGGCACGCCGATGGTCTGCACGGTACGTAGGCCCGCGCGCGTCAGCGTGTTGGCGAGATCGGAGGCGCCGGTGTAGTCGTCGGCGATGCAACCCAGTGCGAGCGTCACGGCTTCACTCCCGCATAAGGCTTGAACCAGGCGAGGCCATCGGTGGTCTTGCCGCGCGGATTGTATTCGCAACCGACGAAGCCGGTATAGCCGAGCCGGTCGAGCTCGGTGAACAGGAACGGATAGTTCAGCTCCTCGCCGTCGGGCTCGTTGCGCGAAGGAATGCTGGCGATCTGGATGTGGCCGATGATCGGCATCATCTCGCGCAGGCGCATGGTGACGTCGCCGTGGATGATCTGGCAGTGATAGATGTCGAACTGGAGCTTCAGGTTCGGAAGTCTCAGCTCTTGAATTAGATCGCGCGCGAAGCCGAAATCGTTGAGGAAGTAGCCGGGCACGTTGCGCGCATTGATCGGCTCGAGCACGATGTCGATGCCGTGCGGAGCGAAGAACTCCGCAGCCCACGCCACCGACTTGTAGAACGCCTCGATCGCGACGCGCTCGCCGCGGTTGGCAATGCCCGCCATCAAGTGCAGCCGCTTGACACCGGTCGCCTTGGCGTAAGGCAACGCGGTCTCCAGGCTCGCCTTGAGATCGGCGAAGCGCGCCGGCAGCGCCGCAAAGCCTTTCTCGCCGGCATTCCAGTCGCCCGGCGGCAGGTTGAACAGCGCCTGCGTCAATCCGTTACGCTTGAGCCGCTCGCCGACCACTTCGGCCGGATGCTCGTAGGGAAAGAGGAATTCGACCGCGGTGAAGCCCGCTTGCGCGGCGGCGTCGAAACGGTCGAGGAACGGCACCTCGGTGAACATCATCGAGAGATTGGCGGCGAAACGGGGCATCGGAATCCTCTTGGCTTTACTTGTCGCCGGGAAGTTTTACGCCGGTGACCTGCGCATACATGCGTGCGACCGAGGCGTCGTCATCGCGGCCCATGCCGGCAGCTGACGTCATCAGGAACATCTGGAGAGCGGCGGCCGAGACCGGCACCGGGAATCGGGCACTGCGCGCCATGTCCTGGATAATGCCGAGGTCCTTGACGAAGATCTCGACCGCGCTGCGCGGCGTGTAATCGCCGTCGAGCACGTGCGGCATGCGGTTCTCGAACATCCAGGAATTGCCGGCGGAGGCCGTGATCACCTCATAGACCTTGCGGATGTCGAGACCCTGCTTGGCCGCGAACGCCATCGCTTCGCTGGCGGCGGCGATATGCACACCGGCGAGCAACTGGTTGATCATCTTGAAGGCGGCGCCCTGCCCTGCGGCATCGCCGAGCTCGTAGAGTTTTGCGGCCATGGCATCGAGCGCCGGCCGTGCCTTTGCAAAGGCAGCGGGACTGCCGGAGGCAAGGATCGTCAGCTCGCCTTGGGCCGCGCGCTGCGCGCCGCCGGAGATCGGCGCATCCAGATAGTGACGGCCGGTCGCCTCCAACTGCTTTGCGAGGCGACGGGCTACATCCGGGTCCATGGTGGCGGAGGACAGGAAGACGCTGTCCTTCGGCAGGGTCTCGGCGGCGCCATCCTTGCCGAACAGGATGGTCTCGGTCTGCGCGGCATTGACGACGACGCTGACGACGATGTCGGCGCCCTTGGCCGCCTCCGCCGGCGTGCTGGCGCCCGCGCCGCCGTCCTTCACGAAACGCGCCACCGCGTCAGCCGAGACGTCGCAGCCGGTCACGGCATGACCGGCGCGCTTCAGCGAGGTCGCCATGCCGAACCCCATCGAGCCGAGCCCGATGACGGCGATACGCTGTTTTTGTGACGTGGAGGCGGACATGCAACTGACCCTTGCGAACGTTTCCTGGACGGCCGCCCTTTGCGGCGGCTCACTGATCCGAATAACACGGCTTGGCCGTGCTGCCAAAGCGTGAGACAAGCGGGCATGACGGCCATGAAAACTGAAACGAGCAACGAGACAAGGCTGCGTGAGGATATCTGCCGCTTCGGACGGTCCTTGTTCGAGCGCGGGCTGACGCCGGGCTCCTCCGGCAATATCAGCGTCAGGCTGGACGGCGGCGGCTGGCTGGTGACCCCGACCAACGCCTCGCTCGGCTTCCTCGATCCCGCGAAACTGTCGCGGCTGGACGATCAGGGCCGGCTGGTTTCGGGCGATGCGCCGACCAAGGAAGTTCCGCTGCACACCGCGCTCTACGACACACGCGGGAGTGCACGGGCGATCGTGCATCTGCACTCCACCCATTCGGTCGCGCTTTCGATGCTGCCCGAGATTGACCCGCGCGCCGCGCTGCCGCCGATGACGGCTTATTATCTGATGAAATGCGGCGCCACCGCACTCGTGCCCTATTACCGCCCCGGCGATCCCGCGGTGGCGGATGCGATCAAGGGACTGGCGGGCAATTATTCATCCGTGCTGCTCGCCAATCACGGCCCGGTGGTCGCCGGCGACACGCTGGAGGCTGCCGTGTTCGCGACGGAGGAGCTGGAGGAGACGGCGAAGCTGTACCTGCTGCTGCGCGGGATGAACCCGCGGTATCTGTCGCCGGAGCAGGTGACGGATCTGGTGAAGGTGTTCGGCGTGACGCTGCCGGAGCATGGGCACGAGCATTAGGTGGCGCGCGGTCATGGGCGGGATAGAGTCCTCCGTTCACCGCCGTCATTCCCCGCGAAGGCGGGGAATCCAGTACAATGCGGCTTCTCCGTATCCCATTGACGTCTCGGAATACTGGATCGCCCGCCTTCGCGGGCGATGACACCGAGTGCGTGGGACGTAAGTGCCCAACACCTTGTGGCTACAGCCCCAGATACGCCTTGCGCACATCCGGATTGCCCCTGATCTCCGCTGCGGGGCCCTGCATCAGCACGCGGCCGGTTTGCAGGATGTAGGCGCGATCGGCAATTTCGAGGCACTCGGCCATGCGCTGCTCGACGATCAGCACGGTCATGCCGGCGTCGCGGATGCGCAGTACCGCCTGGAAGATTTCGTCGACCAGCTTCGGCATGATGCCTTGCGAGGGCTCGTCCAGCATCAACAGCCGCGGGCGCGTCATCAGCGCGCGGCCGATGGCGAGCATCTGCTGCTCGCCGCCGGACAGCGTCTCGGCGCGTTGCTCCAAACGTTCCTGGAGACGCGGGAACAGCGTGAACACGAGATCGAGCGGCCCCTCGCGGTCGGCGTCACCGCGGTACAGATAACTGCCGAGGCGCAGATTGTCGCGCACCGACAGACGCGGAAACAGGCGGCGGTTCTCCGGCACATAGGCGATGCCGGTGGCGGTGACATGATGCTGCGCCATGCCGTCGAGACGCTTGCCGTCGAACGTCACCGTGCCCGAACGCGGGCGCTCGGCGCCGGCGATGGATTTGAGCAGCGTCGACTTGCCCGCGCCATTGGCGCCGGCGACGCAGACGATCTCGCCCTTCTGGACCTCGATCGAGACCGCGGAGATCGCGACCAGACCCTGATAGGCGGTCGTGACTTCATGCACCGATAGCATGACGATCTCCCAGATATGCGCTGATCACCTTGGGATCGCGGACGACGTCGGAAGGCTTACCCTCGACCAGCACCTTGCCGAGGTCGAGCACGATGGCGCGGTCGACCAGCGGCATCACGATCTCCATGACATGCTCGACCATCAAAACGGTGATGCCGGCATCGCGCACCTTGCGCACCAGCGCGACGCCGGTCTGCGCCTCGGTCGGCGTCAGGCCGGTGAGGACTTCGTCCAGCAGCAGCAGCTTCGGTTCGGTCGCCAGCGCCCGGGCGACTTCGAGGCGGCGCTTCTCGGCCGGCACGAGGTCGCTCGCGAGCACGTCGGCGCGCGCGGCAAGGCCGGTGAATTCGAGCACCTCATGCGCCTTACGGCGTGCCTCGCGCATCACGGTGTTGCGCACGAGAGCACCGACGATGACGTTGTCGATGACGGTCATGGTCTCGAAGCTCTTGACTACCTGGAAGGTGCGCCCGACGCCACGCTGGCAGCGCTCGGCCGCCGGCATGTTGGTGACATCCTCGCCGTCGAACCAGATCGACCCTTGAGTCGGCGGCAGAACGCCGGCGATCAGATTGAACAGCGTCGACTTGCCGGCGCCGTTCGGCCCGATCAGACCGACGATCTCGCCGCGGCCGACCGAGATCGAGACATCGCTGTTGGCGATGAGGCCGCCGAACCGCTGCCAGACGCCGCGGATTTCAAGGAGCGCAGTCATCGCGTGGCTCCTTTTGCTTTCGAACGGGAGAACAGGCTCACCAGACCGCGCGGCAGGGCAAGCGAGATCGCGACGATCAGGGCGCCGTAGACGATGAGGTCAACGCCACGGCCTGAGCCGCCGATATAGGAGCGCGTCAGCTCCGTCATCGGGATCAGGATGGCCGCCCCAAGCACAGGCCCCCAGAGGGTGCCGATGCCGCCGAGCACGGCCGGCAGCGCCATCAGCAGCGAGAACTGGAAGCCCATCACGCTTTCAGGGTCGATATAGGCAAGAAACTGCGCATAGAACGCGCCGCCGATGGCGACGAGGAAGGCGGAGACCGCGGCCGCGCCCATCTTGGAGTTGAACACGACGACGCCGAGGCTCTCGGCCGCTTCCGGATTGTCCTTCACCGCGCGCCACCAGAACCCCCATTTTGAATCTTCGAGCCACCAGGTGACGAACCAGGCGAGGCTGCACAGCACCAGCGCGAAATAGAAGTACGGCAGCTTGCTGCGCATGAACTGGAATTTCAGCCAGCTGTCGCCGCGCACGGGAACGGTGATTCCCATCGCAGCCCCCGCCCATTCCCAGTTCTGGAACAAGAGCAGTCCGATCTCGGCGATGACGATGGTCGCGATCACGAAGTAATGGCCGCGCAGGCGGAAGAAGGGATAGCCGAGCCCCATTGCGATGATCGCCGCAATCACGCCGCCGGCGAGCATGCCGAACCAGGGCAGCACGCCGAACTTGGTGAACAGCAGCTCGGTGGTGTAGGCGCCGATGCCGAAATAGAGCGCGTGTCCCAGCGAGATCTGCCCGCAATAGCCGGACAGGATGTTCCAGCTCTGCGACAGCGCCGCATACATCAGGGTCAGGATCAGGATGTTCTGGACGTAAACATCCTTGATCAACAGCGGAGCCAGCGCTGCGAGCCCGGCCAGCACTGCGGCGATGATGAGGTCGCGGCGGCGCCGCGCTGCAAAGGCCTTGTCCATCACATCGACCCGAACAGGCCGCGCGGCCGGATGAAGACGACGAGGAGATAGACGGCATAAATGCCGACGGACTTCAGCGATGGCGGCAGCACCAGCGCGGTCACCGCTTCGACCAGGCCGACAATGATGCCGCCGGCGAAGGCGCCGAACACGCTGCCGAAGCCGCCGAGCGCCACGGTCACGTAGGCGATCAGCGCGAACGACGCGCCGACATCGGGATAGATGTAGAAGAACACCGCCATGATCGCACCGGCGAGACCGACTAGGGCGGCGCCGAGGCCCCAGCCGAACGCGAACACGCGATTCTTGTCGATGCCGACGAGCGCGACGGCGCCGGGATCCTCGCGGGTGGCTTCCAACGCGCGGCCGAAGTCGGTGCGGTGGATGAAGAGGTAGAGCCCGGCGAAGGCCGCGATCGAGACCAGCGCGCCGACCAGTTGCGGCTCCGGCAGGAAGATGCCGGCGACCGAGATGGTTTTACCGCCGAGCCAGGACTGTGGAATGCTGCGATAGTCCGGCGTGAAGAAGTACTGCGCGAGGCCGCGCATCACGATCGCAAGGCCGAAAGTCGTGAAGATCTGCACCATGCCGGCATTGGCCTTGGCCCGCATGGCGAAGCGTACAAGGAGCAGATAGACCACCGCTCCGAACACGAACATCGCCGCGGCGACCAATGGGGCCGACAGCAGGGGATCGATCGCGAAGAACGCGAACAGGAAGAAGGACAGGTACATCGCGATCATCAGGAACTCGCCATGGGCGAAGTTCGTGACGTCCATCAGGCCGAAGATCAGCGCGAGGCCGACCGCGATCAGTCCGTAGAGCAGGCCCATCAGAAGGCCGCTCGCGAGACTCTGGATAATGGCTTGAGCTGTCAAAAGTCGTCCCCCGAAATAGATCCTCATCCTGAGGAGCGCGCACCGGCGCGCGTCTCGAAGGATGGCCCAGCCCTCGTCCTTCGAGACGCGGGCTTCGCCCGCTCCTCAGGATGAGGGCGGGAGCTACGTCCGAGCTCCCGCTTCCCAATCTTACTTCATCGGCCAGATCGCTTCGGCGATCGCGGCCTGCGGCGGGAAGATGGTGACGAACTTGCCGCCGACATATTGCAGCAGCACTGGGTCGGCGTCGTTGTTCTGGCCGGCTTCGTCGAACTTGACGCGCTTCCAGGGCATGATGGTCTGCTCGCCCGGGATGTCGGTCGCGGCCAGTGCATCGCGGATCTTCTCGCCGTCGGCCGACTTGGCGCGGTTGATGGCGTCGGCCAGGATGATCAGGCCCATGAACTGGCGCGAGGTGAGGTCGTTGAAGTCCTTGCCCGAGCGCGCCTTGAACATCTCGTTGATCTTGCCGACCATGGGACGCTTCTGCGCGAGATCGAGCGAGAAGGTGCCGCGCGAGATCACGCCTTCGAGCTTGTCGCCGACGGCGTCATAGAGCGCCTTCTCCGAGAAGCCGGCGTCCTGCGCCACGATCGCGTTCGGCTTGTAGCCCAGCTCGGCCATGGTCTTGACCAGCAGGATGCCGTCCGTGGTGTAGCTCGACGGCATCAGCACGTCGGCATTGGCGGTCTTGAGCTGCTGCACCTCGGCCGAGAGCGAGGGCGAGTTGGCGCGATACTTGATGTCGGTGACGATCTTGTAGCCGCGCTCGCCGGCGATCTTGGCCTGGGCGTTGCCGGAATCGGTGCCGAAGATGGTATCCTCGTGGAACAGGGACAGCGTCTCGATCTTGGTGCCCTTCTTCTTCAAGGCATCGAAGAAGTCGAACATCGCAGCCGAGTACATCTCGTCATGCGGGGCGGCGCGGAAGTAATATTTGAGGCCGCGGCGATGCAGGCTCGGCGAAGAGTTGTCGGCCGAGACGAACGGGATCTGGTAGCGTTCGCAGATCTGGCTGACGGTAACGGCGACCGCGCTCTGATAGGTGCCGATGATCGCGGCGACCTTCTCCTGCGTGATCAGACGCTCGGCTTCGGCGCGGCCCTTTTGCGGATCGGCCTGATGGTCGGCGAACACGAGGCGGACTTTTGCGCCGCCGAGACCCGGCAGACCCTCGCCCTTGGCCAGCGGCAGATCGAAATCGGTGTCCTTGTTGATGACTTCGAGCGCGGTCTCATAGGCCTTCTGCGCGTCGACGCCCTGCTGCGCGCTGCCGCCAGAGAACGGATAGATGACGCCGATCACGACTTCCGAGGTCTGGGCGCGTGCAGCGAGCGGCACCAGCGCGGCAGTGGCGGTGGCACCGAGCAGCACGTCACGGCGAGAGATCGTCATGGCAAAGTCCCCTGTTACTAAATTTCGACTGATCGAATGGAGCGATTGATGGATGCGGTAAAGCCCGAAGAAGCAGCAAACGTTGCCTACTAAATCACGGCCATGTTCCGGTTCTTCAGATCCGTCACCAACATCAGGCCGGGCGAATGCGTGATCGCGAACGGCAGCCTGGCGGCGTTGATCACCGATTGCGGCGTCACCCCGCAGGCCCAGAACACCGGGATCTCGTCGTCGGCGACGGGCACGGGATCGCCGTAGTCCGGCTTGGCGAGATCCTTGATGCCGATCAGGTGCGGGTGCCCGAGATGCACGGGTGCACCGTGCACGGCGGGATAACGCGAGGTGATCTGCACCGCGCGGATCGCATCGGCCGGCTTGAACGGACGCATCGACACCACCATGGGACCGGCGAACGGACCGGCCTCGCCGCAGGCGATGTTGGTGCGGTACATCGGCACGCGCACGTTCTGCTCGATGTGGCGGATCGGCATGCCCTCGTCGAGCAGCGCCTCTTCGAACGAGAACGAGCAGCCGAGCACGAAGGTCACGAGATCGTCGCGCCAGTGCATGGTCACGTCGGTCGGCTCGTCGACCACCTCACCGTCGCGCCAGACGCGGTAGCGCGGCACGTCGGTGCGGATGTCGAGATCGGCACCGAGTGCGGGAATATGCGGGCTGCCGACGTCGGACATGCCAATGATCGGGCACGGTTTCGGATTGAGCTGGCAGAAGCGGTGAAAGGCGCTGGCGTATTCGGCCGGCAGGATCGCCAGATTGCCCTGGACGAAGCCGGGAGCGACGCCGGCGGTAGATCCGACCTGGCCGCCGCGATAGGCAAGCCGCGCCTGGCGGCTCGGGAGCGTGTCGGGCGTTTCAGTTTGCTGCGCTGCCACCAAAACAGTCATTTGATCGACCTGCCTATAAACTCGACAAAGACAGCCAACACCAAGCATGCTATAAAGTCTAATCTTCCTTTCTAATCGATCTCGATAAATTCAATTTATCGATCGGGAAAATCCTTCTCAATGCTGGACTTCAGGTCGATCGAAACTTTCCTCTGGGTTGTGAAGCTCGGCAGCTTTCGCGGCGCCGCAGCACGGCTCAATACGACCCAGCCGGCGATCTCCCAGCGCATCGCCCAGCTCGAGCGCGAGATGGGCGTGAAGCTCCTCAACCGCGATCATCGCGTTGCTTCGCCGACGCCGAGCGGCCGGCAGATGATGGTCTATGCCGAGAAGCTGATCGGTCTGCGCGCCCAGATGATGGCCGAGGTCGGCGACCGCTCGGCGATGCGCGGCGTGATGCGCCTCGGCGTCGCCGAGACCATCGTGCACACCTGGCTGCCGCGGCTCGTCAAGAGCATGAACGAAGTCTATCCGAACCTGTCGCTGGAGATCGAGGTCGACATCACGCCGAACCTCACCGCGCGACTGCTCGCGCAGGAGATCGAGCTTGCCTTCGTGGTGGGGCCGCTGTCGGCCTCGGGCGTCCACAATCGCGTGCTTGCCGATTATCCGATCGGCTTTCTCGCAAGCCCATCGCTCGGGCTCGGCAACGGACCGGTGACGCCGGCGGACCTTGCGCGGTTTCCGATCATCACTTTCCCGCGCAAGACCAAGCCTTACGAGGTCGTGCGTGAGGTGTTCGACCGGCCGGAGCTGCCGCCGATCCGCCTGCATGCATCTGCTTCGCTGGCGACCGTCATCCACATGGCGGTCGAGGGGCTCGGCATCGCCGTGATCCCCGACGCCATCGTCGAGAACGAGCTCGCCGACGGGCGACTGCAACTGCTCGACACCGATCTTGCGATCGCGCCGCTGACATTCACGGCGAGCTGGCTCGCCTCGCCCGACGTCGTCGCGGTGGAGCGCGTCGCCGAGCTCGCACGGCAGATTGCGCAGAGCAGCCTCGCGGTTGACGAGTCCGCGCCGGCGCGTCATTGAAAAAGGCGCCGGACAAAAGAGAGACCGACCGCATGAGCCGAGCCGCCACCAATCTGCAAATCGATTCCGCCCGCCTCTGGGGCTCCATCCACGAGACCGCGCAGTTTGGCGGGACGGCCAAGGGCGGTGTGCGGCGATTGACGCTGAGCAGCGAAGACAAGCAGGTGCGCGACTGGTTCCGCAAGGCTTGCGAGGACGCCGGCCTCGAGGTGCACACCGACGCGCTCGGCTCACAGTTCGGCCTGCGCAAGGGCCGCGACATGTCGAAGCTGCCCGTCGGCATCGGCTCGCACCTCGACACCCAGCCGACCGGCGGCAAATATGACGGCATTCTGGGGACGCTCGGCGCGCTGGAGGTGATCCGCACGCTGAACGACGCAGGCATCGAAACCGAAGCGCCGATCTGCGTCGTCAACTGGACCAACGAGGAAGGCTCGCGCTTCGCACCTGCGATGATGGCGTCCGCCGCTTACGTCGGCGATTTCACCACCGATGACATCCTGTCGCGCAAGGATATCGACGGCACGACCGTCAGCCAGGCACTCGACAGCATCGGCTATCGCGGCGACAAGCCGGTCGGCTTCCAGAAGCTCGGCTGCTTCGTCGAGCTGCACATCGAGCAGGGCCCGATCCTCGAGGCCGAGGGCAAGACCATCGGCGTGGTCGATTCCGGCCAGGGCGTGCTCTGGTACGACGGCAAGATCTCCGGCTTCGAGAGCCATGCCGGATCGACGCCGATGCCGCTGCGGCGCGATGCGCTCGCGACGCTCTCCGAAATCGTGCTGGCGATGGAGGCCATTGCAAAGAAGCACGGGCCGAAAGCAGTCGGCACCATCGGCGAGGCCGTGATCGCAAATCCCTCGCGCAACGTCATTCCCGGCGAGATCGCCTTCACCATGGATTGCCGCAGCGCGGATGGCGCCATCATGGACGCGCTTGATCGCGATTTGCGCGCCGCCATTGCCGAGATCGCCGCGCGCCGCAAGGTCGAGGTCAAGATCGACCTGGTCTGGCGCAAGCCGCCGACGCATTTCGATCCCAAGCTGATCGCGGCAGTCGAGAACGCGGCGAAGACGCTCGGCTATTCCTCGCGCCGCATCACCTCCGGCGCCGGCCACGATGCCTGCAACCTCAACACCGTCATGCCGGCGGCGATGGTGTTCGTGCCCTGCAAGGACGGCATCAGCCACAACGAGCTGGAGGATGCCACGCAGCCCGACTGCGCCGCGGGCACCAACGTGCTGATGCATACCGTGCTGGCGATCGCCGGCGTCGCGTCCTGATCGGAGAGAGCCATGCGCGGAGTTTTCGTCGACGCCAACGAAGCCCTCGCCGTGATCATGGAGCGGCTGGAGAAGCCCGGCGATCCCGAGGTGCGGATCCACAGGGACCCCGACATCAAGCCCGAGCAATATCCTGAAGTCCTCGATGGTGCGGAGATCGCGATCGTCGATCATACCGCGCTGCCGACCGAGGTCGCGAAGAAATGCGCCGGCCTCAAGCACGTCGTGTTCCTCGGCACCGGCGCGCGCAGCTATATGAATCCGGAAGAGCTCGCCGAGCTCGGCATCTCCGTGCATCTGATCAAGGGCTATGGCGACACGGCAGTCGCGGAGTCGGCGATCGCGCTGATGTGGGCCTCCGCCCGGGTCATCGCGATGATGGACCGCGAGATGCGCGTCGGTAATTGGCTGCGCGAGGATGGCATGCAGCTCACCGGCAAGACGCTCGGCTTGATCGGCTTCGGCGGCATCGCGGCGGAAGTCGCACGCATTGCGGTCGGCTCAGGCATGAAGGTGATCGCATGGAACCGGTCGCCAAAGAGCCATCCGGGCGTCGAGTTCACCGATCTCGACACGCTGTTGGCGAGAAGCGACGTCGTGTCGCTGCATCTGCTGCTCAACGACGAGACCCGCGGCATGATCACGCGCGAGAAGATTTTTGCGATGAAGCCCGGTGTCATCCTGATCAACACCGCGCGTGCCGCAGTCGTCGACGAGCCCGCGATGATCGACGCGCTGAAGTCCGGCCACATCCGCCATGCCGGCCTCGACGTCTTCAACATCGAGCCCCTGCCCGGCGACCACCCGCTGACAAAACTGCCGAACGTGACGCTGTCGGCGCATTCGGCCTTCCGCACGCCGGAAGCGAGCGAGAACCTGATTGAAGCGGCGTGGGTCCATTGCCGCCGGATCGTGAAGGGATAAAAGCAACAACAATGGCCGACTATCGCACCATCAAGGCACAGCCGCTCATCAACGTCGTCCGTGCCATCGTCAAGGCGGGCGGCTCTACGGACCGCGAAGCCGAGCTCGTGTCCACCAACCTCGTCGAGGCCAATCTGAGAGGGCACGACTCGCACGGCGTCGGCATGATCCCGCGCTATGTCCAGAGCGTCACCACGGGCGGCCTCGCCGTGAACCAGCATGTCAAGATCGTGCTCGACACCGGCCCGCTTCTCACCCTGGACGGACTCACCGGCTATGGCCAGGTGATCGGCCATGAAGCGATGGAGCTGGCGGCCGAGCGCGCCAAGCGCAACGGCGTGTGTCTCGTCGGCCTCTCCAACTCGCACCACATCGGCCGCATCGGCCATTGGGCCGAGCAGTGCATCGACCACGGGCTGGTCTCGATCCACTTCGTCAACGTGATCTCGCGCCCGATCGTGGCGCCGTGGGGCGGCAGCGATGCGCGCCACGGCACCAACCCGTTCTGTGTCGGCATCCCGCGCAGGGGCAAGGATCCGATCGTGCTCGACTTCGCCACCAGCAGGATCGCGCAAGGCAAGACCCGCGTCGCCCACAACAAGGGCGTCGAGCTCGAGCCCGGCACCATCATCGACAACGAAGGCAAGCCGACCACAAATCCGCGCTACACCGTGATCCCGCCGCACGGCGCCATCCTGCCGTTCGGCGAGCACAAGGGCTCCGGCCTCGCACTCGTGTGCGAAATCCTCGGCGGCGCGCTGTCCGGCGGGCAGGTGGTCAAGGGCCCGTCCGACGGCAAGTACAACGTCCTCAACGGCATGCTCTCGATCATCATCGATCCGGGCAAGCTCGGCACCGGCGAAAACCTCGCGCGCGAAGTCGAAAGCTTCGTTGCCTGGCACACCGGCTCGCCGCCCGCGCCCGGCGTCGACAAGGTGAAGATCGCAGGCGATCCCGAACGCGAAACCAGGAAGAAGCGTCTGGCCGAAGGCATTCCGGTCGACCCGACCACCTGGCAGGAAATCCTGGAGGCCGGGAAGAAGTTCGGACTGGACCAGGCTGCGATCGAGAAGATCGCGGGCTAGTCGGGAACGAAGCGCATCGCTGAGAAGAGCCCGGCCAAGTGCACTATCGTGCAACGAGGTCTGGACTAAGGCGAAGCATCACCGCACTCGTGGAGCGGACTTGAACCGGCCCGCGTCGTCTCACGACAACGCGAATATCACGGTCCACACCCGCCCCCGAGGTTCACATGTTCTCCCGTCTTGCGAAGCTCATGTCCGGCTCGAGCGAGCCGTTACCCGAAACCGACTTCTACCGGCATCGGCTCGCGATCTATGAAAGCGAGCTTGGCGAGCCCGAGCACAGCTTCACCGACAGCGCGGAGCGCCGCATCGACATCCACGCATTTGGCCGCGATTTCGTGCCGGTGTGCGAAGAGGGATCTGACGAAGGTTATGTCCTTCTCACCAACGGCATGAGCGAACAGCGGATGCCGGGAGTGCATGGGGACGCGAAGCCGCGTGCCGAGCTGATGTGGTACGTCGGCGAGCCGACGCCGGAGATCTGCGCCAATCTGCGCTGGCTCGCCAATCTGCCGTTCATCGACACGAACTGGTTCGGCTTTGGTCACCGGGTCGCGATGCCCGCGCCGCCGATGGCCGGAACGGAATTTCAGACGTTCCTGTTTCTGACCCCGATCATCGGCCCGGATAAGCGCATCGCCGAGGCGCTCGAGATTGCGGGCGACCCGGTGGAGATCCTGACGATGAACCTGATCTCGCGTCAGGAGCTGGAGCTGATCAAGTCCAGGGGGCTCGATCCGTTTCTCGATCTGCTCGACGAGCATGACTATCCGCCGATCTTCGATCCGGCGCGGAAATCGTATGTGTAGGGTGGGTTACGCCTTCGGCTAACCCGCCCTACGCAGTTCGCCTCTCCTCAATCCACCATATCCGCAACCGCCTTGCCGCAGGCAGTCGTGTCGGCGTTGCCGCCGAGGTCCTTGGTGCGCAGCGTGCGTTCGGCGAGCGTGCGCTCGATCGCATCGACGATCGACTTGCCGGCGATCTTCTCGCCGAGGTGCTCGAGCATCATCGCGCCGGACCAGATCGCGCCGATCGGGTTGGCGATGCCCTGCCCGGCAATGTCGGGCGCCGAGCCGTGCACCGGCTCGAACACCGAGGGGAAATCGCCCTCGGGGTTGATGTTGCCTGATGGCGCGATGCCGATGGTGCCGGTGCAGGCCGGGCCGAGATCGGAGAGGATGTCACCGAACAGATTCGAGCCGACCACGACGTCGAACCAGTCCGGATGCAGCACAAAGTTCGCGGTCAGGATGTCGATGTGGTACTTGTCCCACTTCACGCCCGGAAACTTCTTGGCCATCGCCTCCACGCGCTCGTCCCAATAGGGCATGGTGATGGAGATGCCGTTGGACTTGGTCGCCGAGGTCAGGTGCTTCTTCGGCCGCGACTGTGCGAGCTCGAAAGCGAATTTCAGGATGCGGTCGACGCCGGTGCGGGTCATCACCGTCTGCTGCGTGACGAACTCGCGGTCGGTATCCGGGAACATGCGGCCGCCGACGGAGGAATATTCACCTTCGGTGTTCTCGCGCACCACCCAGAAATCGATGTCGCCGGGCTTGCGGTTCGCCAGCGGCGACGGCACGCCGGGCATCAGCCGCACCGGGCGCAAATTCACATACTGGTCGAACTCGCGGCGAAACTTGATCAGCGACCCCCACAGCGAGACGTGATCCGGAATCTTGGCCGGCCAGCCGACCGCGCCGAAATAGATCGCGTCATGCTTGCCGATCTTTTCCTTCCAGTCGTCGGGCATCATCTGGCCGTGCTTCTCGTAATAGTCCCAGGACGAGAAGTCGAAATGGTCGAAATGCAGGGACACCCCGTGCTTCTTCGCCGCTGCCTCCAGAACACGCAGGCCCTCGGGCATCACTTCCTTGCCGATACCGTCGCCGGGAATGACTGCAATCCGGTATTGTTTCTTGCTCATCGAGAACGTCCTTGGTTGGTCCGGCAGCCGCCGCCTTTTTGACCGCACTGCAATGGACCAAACTCGGCAGCAGTGCAACGCTGCACTGCAATGTTGACCGTGGCGCGGCCGAGCGCCTACTGGTTTGATCCTGATGTTCCCACCAAGCGAGTACCCTCCATGGATCTGCATCTGCGTGGCAAGCGCGTCCTGATCACGGGCGCGTCCAAAGGCATTGGCGCAGCCGCCGCCGAGGCGTTCGCCGAGGAAGGCGCAAACCTCCTGCTCGCCGCCCGCAGCGGCGACCAGCTCAAGGCGCTGGCGGACCGCCTGCGCTCCGCGCACCAGATCGATGCCGCGACGAGCATCGTGGACCTGCGCAAGGCCGAGGACGTGGCGCGGCTCGCGAGGGAAGCCGCCGACATCGACGTGCTCGTCAACAATGCCGGCGACATCCCCGGCGGCTCCATCGACAAGATCGACGAGGCGACCTGGCGGCACGCCTGGGAATTGAAAGTGTTCGGCTACATCAACCTGACGCGGCAGATCTACGCGCAGATGAAGGCGAAGGGCGGCGGCGTCATCGTCAATGACATCGGCGCGGCCGGCGAAAAATTCGACGCCAATTACATCTGCGGCAGCGCCGGCAACGCCGCATTGATGGCCTTCACCCGCGCGCTCGGCGGCAAGAGCCTCGCCGACAACATCCGCGTGGTCGGCATCAATCCCGGTCCGGTCGGCACCGATCGCCACGTCACCTTGCTCAAGACGCGGGCAAAGCACCAGTTCGGCGATGAGAGCCGCTACAAGGAATTCCAGAAGAGCCTGCCGCTCGGCCGGCCCGCGCATGCGCGCGAGATCGGCGATCTCATGGCGTTCCTGGCGTCTGATCGCGCCGGATATACGTCGGGGGTCATCTATACCGTGGATGGCGGCATCAGCGCGGGCTGGGGTTAGTTTTTCCCGTCATTGCGAGCGCAACGAAGCCATCCAGGAACGCATCCGCTGTGGCAAGTCTGGATTGCTTCGCTGCGCTCGCAATGACGGCACAATAAGCACAGGAGTAAAATAGTTGTCTCAAGACCTGATCCGCGAAACCGCCTGCGCCGTCGTCGACAAGCTGCGCTCCGGCGACGTCTCGCCGCTCGAACTGCTGGATGTGGTGGAGAAGCGCGTCAAGGAGGTCGACGGCAAGGTCAATGCGCTGCCGACGCTGTGCTTCGATCGCGCGCGGGATAACGCGAAAACGCTGATGCAGAAGCCGGCCGGCGCGCGCGGACTGCTCGCGGGCCTGCCGGTGCCGATCAAGGATCTCACCGACGTTGCCGGCGTGCTGAATACACAGGGCTCGCCGATCTTCAAAGACAACATCCCCGCGAAGTCCGACCTCATGGTCGAGAACCTCGAAGGCAATGGCGCGGTCGTCTACGCCAAGTCAAACACACCGGAATTCGGCGCCGGCGCCAACACCTTCAACGAAGTGTTCGGCGCGACGCTCAATCCCTGGGATACGACGAAGTCTGCGGCCGGCTCCTCCGGCGGCGCGGCGGTGGCGCTGGCCACCGGCATGGCCTGGCTCGCCCAGGGCTCCGACATGGGCGGCAGCTTGCGCAGCCCCGCAGCCTTCTGCGGCGTGGTCGGCATGCGGCCGAGCATCGGGCGAGTCGCACATACGCCCAAGTCGGCGATCGACCGCAATCTCGGCGTGGTGGGGCCGATGGCGCGCAACGTCGAGGATCTTGCGCTGCTGTTGGATGCCATGAGCGGCGACTATGCAGACGACCCGCTCTCGCTGCCCGCGCCTGCGACCTCGTTCCTGTCGGCGGCGCAGTCAGGCAAGAAGCCGAAGCGCATCGCCTATTCGCCAGATCTCGGCATCACGCCGGTCGATCCCGAGGTCAAGGCGATCACGCGCAAGGCCGCGAAACGTTTTGCCGACGCAGGCGCTATCGTGGAAGAAGCGCATCCGGACTGGCGCGAGGCGCATGAATGCTTCCACGTCCTGCGCGCCTTCGATTTCGCGATCACCAAGGCCAATCTGCTGCGGACCAAACGCGACCTTCTGAAGCCCGAGGTGATCTGGAACATCGAGGAAGGCCTCAAGCTCACCGTCGAGCAACTCGCGCGCGCCGAGGCGCAGCGCGTCGGCATGACCGCACGCGCGATCGAGTTCTTCAAGACCTACGACCTGCTGTTGACGCCAACCACGATCGTGCCGCCCTTCCCGATCGAACACCGCTATGTCGCCGAATGCGCCGGCAAGAAGTTCGAGAACTATGTCGAATGGCTCGGCATCGTCTACGCCATCACGCTCGGCTGCTGCCCGTCGCTGTCGCTGCCCTGCGGCTTTACGGCGTCTGGCCTCCCGGTCGGCGTGCAGGTGGTCGGTGCCCCGCGAGCGGATGCGCAGGTGATAGCCGGCGCGAAGGTGTTGGAGGATATTCTGGGTCTGCGCGGCTCTACGCCGATCGATCCCAAGGTGAAGGCATAATCTGAGCCGCACCGGCGGGAGCTTGGCGGCCCCCGCCGTGCGCCGCTCAGGTCCTAGTCGTTCACCTTCGGTCCGCCGTGATATTGATGCGCATCGGCGACGGGCTCCTCCGCCGGTGCGAAAGCGAACGAGTTCCGATGCGCTTCCGACATCTGGATGGCGGTCGCCGAAGCCATGTGTTGGTGCTTCATTGCGTCATGGGCGGATGCGGCGGAGCAAAGTACGACCAGCATCGCCGACGCGGTGAGAACAGACTTGATCATGATGTGACGTGCCTCTTGTTGAGTGCCACCAGCCATATTCAGGTGGGCCTCGCAACGTAGGATTCCCAGTTTGAATCCCGGCACGCGTTATAGGCACGGCATAAGCATTTTGTGATCGAGGGTCACCTCGCGCCGGCGTGAGCCTCCAGGTTACGGCTGTAACGCGACATCGCGAAGCAAAACACAAAGTAGATCGCGGCGACGAAGATATAGACCTCGACCGAGAATTGCTGCCAGGCGGGATCGATGATCGCGGTCTTGGCCGTCGTCAACAGGTCGAAGATGCCGATGATCAGCACGAGGCTGGTGTCCTTGAAGAAGGCGATGAAGGTGTTGACCAGCGGCGGAATGACGTGGCGGATCGCCTGCGGCAGCACGATCAGCCGGTGCTTGCGCCAGTAGGACAGCCCCAGCGCGTCTGCAGCCTCATATTGCCCGCGCGGCACGGCCTGAAGACCGCCGCGGATGACCTCGGCGAGATAAGCTCCGGCGAACAGGATGATGGCGATCTGCGCGCGCAACAGCTTGTCGATATTGAATCCGCTCGGCATGAACAGCGGAAACATCACGCTCGCCATGAACAACAGGCTCACAAGCGGCACGCCGCGGATCAGCTCGACATAGAGCACCGAGAGCGAGCGGATCGCCGGCAGCTTTGAGCGCCGGCCGAGTGCAACGAGGATACCGAGCGGGAAGCCGAACGCGAGACCAAACGTCGCCAGGATCAGCGTCACCGGCAATCCGCCCCAGCGGTCCTGCGAGACGAAGGAGAGCCCGAACACCCCGCCCCACATCAGCACGCTGATCAGTGCGAGCGCGCCGATCCAGATATAGGCCAGCTCGCGCCGCCACAGGGCGCGGCGGGTGGAGAGATAGAACAGCGCGATGAACAGGACGACCGACAGCGCCGGCCGCCACTGTTCGTCGAACGGATAGGTGCCGAACAGGATGAAGCGATATTTTTCGGGAATGATCGCCCAACAGGCGCCAAGGCCGCGCACGGCCTTGCAGGCGCTGGAGTCATTCGCCGGCGTCAGCCACACCGCGTTGGCGATGCCCCATTGGACGAAGCTGAAAATGCCCTTCGCCAGGATCACCAGCAGCACGACCGTGAGGATGCCGTTCGGGATCGACGAGAACAAATTGGTGCGCAGCCAGCGCAGCGCCGGATTGCCAATCTGCGGGCGGCGGGCGGCCCGCGGTGCGTCCGGAATATCGGTGATCGCGGTCATGCTCAGCGCTCCACCAGCGCGATGCGCGAATTGTACCAGTTCATGAAGAAGCTGATGCCGAGGCTGATGGTCAAGAACACCGCCATGATCAGCGCGATCGCCTCGATCGCCTGCCCGGTCTGGTTCAGCGTGGTGTTGGCAACCGAGACCACGTCCTGATAGCCGATCGCAACCGCGAGCGACGAGTTCTTGGTGAGGTTGAGATACTGGCTCGTCATCGGCGGCACAATGACGCGCAGCGCCTGGGGCAGGATGATCTGCCGCAGCATGAAGCTGCGGCGCAAGCCCAGCGCATTGGCGGCATCCCATTGTCCGCGCGGCACGGACTGGATGCCGCTGCGCACGATCTCGGCGATGAAGGCCGAGGTGTAGGTCACGAGCGCGATCAGCAGCGCGAAATATTCCGGCGCGAGCGTCAGCCCGCCGACGAAGTTGAAGCCGCGCAGCTCCGGCCATTCGATCTTCCAGGACACACCAAGCGCCACGGACATTGCCGCCGGCAGCGCGACGATGAAGCCGAGCGCAAAGGGCCACGCCGGCCGCGGCTTGCCGTCGCGCATCTGCTGCGCGATCAGCCATCGCCTGATGAGGTAGAACACGGCAACCCCGAGCACGGCCGTACCGAGCACCCAGAGCTGCGGCGATCGCAGCGGAATCGCCGGCAGGATCAGGCCGCGATTGGACAGAAACACGCCCTCGACCGGCCGCCAGGCCGCGCGCGCGGCCGGCAGCGCCTGCATCAACACGTACCAGAACAGGAGCTGCAGCAGCAGCGGGATGTCGCGGAGCGTCTCGACATAGACGGCGGCGAGCCGCGACAACAGCCAGTTGGCGGAGAGACGCGAAATACCGATCAGCGTGCCCAGGATCGTCGCGAGCACGATGCCGATCACGGCGACGCGCAAGGTGTTGGCGATACCGACGACGAAGGCCCACAGGTACGTGTCTCTCGGATTATAAGAGAGCAAGCTGTCGGCGATCGGCATGCCGGCTTCGCGGCCGAGGAAAGCGAAGCCGGTCGTGATGCGGCGGGCCGAGAGATTGGTGACGGTGTTGGACCAGAGGAAGGCGACAACCCCAAGCACGATTCCGACGACGAGCACCTGCCAGAACAGGCCTTGCAGCTCTCGGCGGCCAAATCCGCCGAAGAAGCGACGGCGGGGCGGCGGTCTTGGACTGTCTGAAGTCACAGCACAAAAATCCTTCTCAAAAGCAACGATTTCCGGCGGCGCACGTCAACTGTTGCACCAATCTGAAAACCGTGCAACAAATGTTTCATGGCCGAGCCCGCGAAATCCTCGCCCTTGAGCGAACTGCGCATTGCGTTGCCATCGCTCCCCCTGCGGTTGCAGGAGGTCGGCCGCTTCGTTGCCGCCAATGACTACGACGCCACCACCCGTTCGATGCGCGATCTTGCCGCCGAGGCCGGCGCCGACCCGGCCGCATTCACGCGGCTTGCCAAGGCCATCGGCTATTCCGGCTGGGACCAATTGCGCGCGGCACTCACCGAAGCGCGGCGGCCGTCGCAGATCTCACCTTTCTCCGGCCGCGCCAAGAGCCGCCGTCACGGCCCGAACGCCGATGTCGCGCTCGTCACCGACAAGCTCGAGGCCGAGGGCGCAGGCCTTCCGCGCATTCCGGCCCAGCCGATTGCGGACGCTGCCCGCGCGCTGCACGACGCCAAGCGGATCTGGATTGCTGGTTACCGAAGCTGCCGGAGCGTCGCGGAGCTCTTGAACTACGAGCTCCGGCTGTTCCGTCCCGAACAGGTGCAACTCGTCGGCGCCTCCGGCCCCGACGATCTCGATCTTGGTGCCTTTCGTCCCGGCGAAGCCGTCATCGTCATTGGCTTCCTGCCCTACACGCATGCGAGCGTCCGTGTTGCGCAGGCCGCCCATCGTGCCGGCGCAGCGCTGATCGCGATCGCGGACAGCCTCTCGGCGCCGATGGCCGAAGGCGCCGACCACGTGCTGCTGTTCGAGGCGGCCTCTTCCCCCGGCTTCTTCCCGAGTCTCACGGGCGCCATCGCGATTGCGCAATCGCTCGCGGCGGTAACATTCTCGCTCGGCGGCACGGCTGCGAAGAAGCGCCTGGAAACCACCGAGGCGCGGCTCGCCGCGGCCTCCACTTACGTCCCAGAGAAAGGTTGACCCATGGCCGCTCGCACCAGCCGCGTGCTGCACCGTTCGTTGCGCGAAACGCCGCCCATGGCGATCGGCGGCGAAGGCGTCTATCTCTTCGCCGAGGACGGGCGGCGCGTAATCGACGCCTCCGGCGGCGCAGCCGTCTCCTGCCTCGGCCATCAGCATCCGCGCGTGATCGCGGCGATGGCAAAACAAGCCTCGACGCTGGCCTATGCGCACACCGCCTTCTTCTCCTCCGAGCCGGCCGAGGCGCTGGCCGAGACGCTGGTCGGGCATGAACCCGGCGGTCTCGCCTACGCCTATTTCGTCAGCGGCGGATCGGAGGCGATCGAGGCCAGCATCAAGCTCGCCCGGCAATATTTCATCGAGCGCGGCGAGCCGCAGCGGCAGCACTTCATTGCGCGGCGGCAGAGCTATCACGGCAACACGCTCGGCGCGCTCGCCGCCGGTGGCAATGCCTGGCGGCGCGCGCCCTATGCGCCGCTGCTGTCCGGTGCCTTCAGCCATGTGACGCCGGCCTTTGCCTATCACGAGAAGCACGAGGGCGAATCCGATGCGCAGTTCGTGGCGCGACTGGCCGCGGAGCTCGAAGCCGAGTTTCAGCGGCTTGGCCCCGACACCGTCGCCGCGTTCCTTGCCGAGCCCGTCGTCGGTGCCACCGCCGGTGCGGTGACGGCACCGGACGGCTACTTCAAGGCCGTGCGCGAGATCTGCGACCGGCATGGCGCCCTCCTCATCCTCGACGAAGTCATGAGCGGCATGGGCCGCACCGGCACGACGCACGCCTGGGAGCAGGAGGGCGTTGCTCCCGATATCCAGGCGATCGCAAAGGGCCTCGGCGGCGGCTACCAGCCGATCGGCGCGATGCTCGCGAGCGGCAAGATCATCGACACCATCCGCTCGGGCTCCGGCGCGTTCCAGCATGGCCACACCTATCTGGCGCATCCCCTCGCCTGCGCGGCCGCACTCGCGGTGCAGGACGTGATCCGCGAGGACCGCCTGCTCGACCGCGTCAAGGAGCGCGGCAAGCGGCTCGAGCAGCGCCTGACCGAGCGCTTCGGCAATCACCGCCATGTCGGCGACATCAGGGGCCGTGGTTTGTTCTGGGCGATCGAGCTCGTCGCCGATCGCGCCGGCCGCACCTCGTTCGATCCCGCGCTCAAGCTGAACCAGAAGATCAAGGCGGAAGCCTTCGCCAACGGGCTCGGCTGCTATCCGGGTGGCGGTACCGTGGACGGCGTCCGTGGCGACCATGTGCTGCTGGCGCCGCCCTATATCGCTTCGGCTGACGAGATCGATCTGATCGTCTATAAGCTCGGCACCGCCGTCGACAACGTGTTGCGTAGTGTCAATCACTGAGGGGAGAGTCATATGATGAGGAAAGTGGTTATCGCGGCGAGCATGCTCGCGGCATCGACGATTGCCGCGTCGGCGGCGACGCTCGACACGGTGAAGAGCCGCGGAACGCTGATCTGCGGCGTCAGCGCCGGCTTTGCCGGTTTCTCCGCGCCGGACTCGCAGGGCAATTACAAGGGTCTCGACGTCGATTATTGCCGCGCGCTCGCTGCCGGCGTGCTCGGCGATGCCAGCAAGGTCCGCTACGTCTCGCTGACCGCACAGAATCGCTTCACCGCGCTGCAATCGGGCGAGATCGACGTACTCTACCGCAACTCGACCCAGACCTATCTGCGCGGCGTGACGCTGGGCCTCCGCCAGGGTCCGATCAACTTCTACGACGGCCAAGGTTTTGTCGTGAAGAAGGACCTCGGCGTCAAGGAGCTGAAGGACCTCAAGGGCGCCACGGTCTGCGTCGCGCAGGGCACCACGCATGAAGTCACGCTCGGCGATTACGGCCGCGCCAACGGCATCGACTGGAAGCCGCTGGTGTTCGACCGCGTCGACACCATGTACCAGACCTTCTTCGGCGGCCGCTGCGATGCCATGACCCAGGACGCCTCCGCGCTCGCCGGCGCCGTGACGACCGCGGCGCCGAATCCGGCCGACTATGTCGTGCTGCCGCAGACCATCAGCAAGGAGCCGCTCGGGCCCTTCACCCGCAATGGCGACGAGGTCTGGAGCGACATCATCACCTGGTTGCATTACGGCCTGATCGAGGCCGAGGAGCTTGGCGTCACGCAAGGCAATGTCGACGAGATGGCGAAGTCACAGACGCCGGCGGTCCAGCGCCTGCTGGGTGCCTCCGGCGACCTCGGCTCGCGGCTCGGTCTCGACAACAAATGGCTGGTGACGGTGATCAAGGCCACCGGCAATTACGGTGAGATCTACGAGCGCAATGTCGGCAAGGCGAGCCCGCTCAAGCTCGACCGCGGCCTCAACGGCCTCTGGAGCAAGGGCGGCTTGATGTACGCGGTGCCGTTCAAGTAAACACGCGTGTCCCGGACGTGCAGCGTGCAACGCTGCCGTCCGGGGTGCGAGACCTGCCAGGTAATCACCTCCAATGACGACGCCCCCACGCATCGCCCTCATCCATGCCCTCAAGCATTCCATCGCGCCGATCGAGGCCGCGTTCGCGAAGGCGTGGCCGGAGGCACGGCTGATGAACCTGCTCGATGACAGCCTGTCGGCGGATCTGGCCCGCGACGGCGCGCTCAACGATGCCATGACCGAGCGCTTCCTTGCGCTCGGCGATTATGCGGCGGCAACCGGAGCGAACGGAATCCTGTTCACCTGCTCGGCCTTCGGCCCCTGCATCGAGGCCGTCGCGCGCGCACATGCGCCGATGCCCGCGCTGAAGCCGAATGAGGCGATGATCGAGCAGGCCGTGGCCATGGGCAAGCGGATCGGCCTGCTCTCGACCTTCCCGCCGACACTGGCCTCGATGCCACCGGAATTTCCGCCCTCGGCCCAGGTCGTGCCGAAACTCGCCGAGGGCGCGCTGGCGGCACTCGATCGCGGCGATCGCGCCACGCACGACAGGCTGATTGTCGAGGCGTCAATGGACTTGCGCGATTGCGACGTCATTGCGCTCGCGCAATTCAGCATCGCGGCAACCGCGCCGCTGGTCGCCGAGGCCACCGGCCGCCCGGTCGTGACGACTCCGGACAGCGCGGTCGACAAGCTGATGAGGCTGCTGAAAGCGAAGGCCTAGGCGCCGGCCTTTTTCCGACGTCGCGCATCCTTGATCGCAGCAGCAAGCGCGACCTTCGTTTCGCTCACAAAGTCCTCGACCAGTTCCTCGCGCGTGGCATGCGCGGCCTCGCCGGTGAACAGGCCCTGCTCGGCCAGCATCACCACGCCATGCAATGCCGCCCAGATCTTGAGCGCTTGCCGCTCGCGCAAGAAGCCGACCGCCGGCGCCTCGAGGGCTTCGATCACCAGCGCGAAAGTCTCGCGCGTGGCGTCGTGCAGTTCGCTGCCCTTGGCCGAGCATGACACGGTGCGGGAGGCGAACATCAGGCGATAGATGCCGTTGCGGCGCAGACCGAAATCGAGCGTCGCCTGCGCCAGCCGCGACAGTTTCGATTGCTTCGACGGCTTCGCCATCGCCTCGCGCAGAAGTGCACTGAGCTGCCGGAACGCCTCCGCCGTCACCGCCGTTAGCAGCGCATCACGGTCGGCAAAATGCCGATACGGCGCCGGCTGCGAGACGCCGAGCTGTTTGGCAAGCGCCTTGATGCTGATCGCCTCGGCGCCGCCCTGCTCCGCCTCGCGCAGCGCGGCCTTGATCAGGGCGTCACGGAGATCGCCATGGTGGTAGGTATTCTCCGGCTTACGGACGAGTTGTGAACGCATGTTACGTCAAGCCTATAAGTTTGCGCTTGACAGGGGAAGCCCGCCGCGAATGTAATAGCATATAACTTAACGACGGCAAATGCCGCCGATAAAATTGACATGAGGATCGCGCGGCCTTCGGGTCCCGCGCACACGACCGAGGAAGCCGCCATGACAGAGCGACTGAGGATTCACGTCGATCCCGACAAATGCCAGGGCCACGCACGCTGCAAGGCACTCGCACCGGAGCTGTTCGAGCTCGACGAATACGGCAACGCCCATGAGGCCGGCGACGGCACCGTGCCGCCCGGCCTCGAAGACAAGGCCTGGCTTGCCAAATCCAACTGCCCGGAAATTGCGATCGATGTGATCGAAGAGTAGCGCGGCCCCTGCCCGCTTGCGTGCTTTCAGCGAACACGAGCCCCAAGGGATTTCCTGCTATGTCCGACGTCAGCCAGCCCGCCGCCCATCCCCCCGTGACCGACTGGGTCCATGATTTCGACCACACCGATCCGCAGTGGACGGACGATCCCTTCCCGATCTGGGAGGAGCTGCGTGCCGCGAGCCCCGTGGTGCACACCGAACGGTTCCTCGGCTGCTACATGCCGACGACCTATGAGGCCGTGCGCGAGATCGCCAACGACACCGAGCATTTCTCCTCGCGCCGCATCATCGTCCGTGACGTCCGGCCGGAGATTTCCAGGAACGCGGCGCCGCCGATCACCTCCGACCCGCCCGTGCACAAGCCGGCCAAGCAATTGCTGCTGCCGCCATTCACGCCGGATGCGATGAAGAAGCTGGAACCGCGGATGCGCGCGATCTGCAACGAACTGATCGACGGGTTCATCGCCGATGGCAAGGTCGACGCCGCAGCGCGCTACAGCAAATATATTCCGGTTCAGGCCATCGCCCACATGCTCGGCATTCCCGAGAGCGACAGCGACCTGTTCATCAACTGGATCCACATGATCCTCGAGCTCGGCATCAAGGACGAGAGCAAGCTGCTCCAGGCCGTGCAGGAGATGAGCGCCTATTTCAGCACCCATATCGAGGAGCGGAAGAAGAAGCCGACCAACGACCTGATCTCCTACCTGATGAACGCAAGGGACAAGGAGGGCAATCCGCTCGAGGACTCCCACGTGCTGGGTTCGCTGCGGCTGCTCCTGATCGCCGGCATCGACACCACCTGGAGTGCGATCGGCTCCTCGCTTTGGCATCTCGCGAAAACGCCGGCCGACCGCGAGCGGCTGATCGCCGAACCCGGGCTGATCCCGATCGCCGTGGAGGAGCTGCTGCGGGCCTATTCGCCGGTGACCATGGCCCGCGAGGTGGTCAAGGAGACCACGATCTCGGGCTGCCCGGTCAAGGCCGGCAACATGGTGCTGCTGTCGTTCCCGGCCGCCAACCGCGACCCCAAGATGTTTCCGGACGCTGACAAAGTCGTGATCGACCGCCGCGAGAACCGCCATGCCGCCTTCGGCCTCGGCATCCACCGCTGCGTCGGTTCCAACCTTGCACGCATGGAGATGCAGGTTGCGCTGGAGGAATGGCTGAAGCGGATTCCGGACTTCGCCCTCGATCCGGCAGGCACGGTGACCTGGTCACAGGGCACGGTGAGAGGCCCCCGCCAGTTGCCATTTCTGTTCGGAAAGGCGATGTAGGCCTTTCCAAGACCAACGGAGAGAGGCCGAACGTGACAGAGCAAGCAACCCTATCGGCCTCTGATCACATCGACCTCGCCGACGCCGAGCGGCGGATCAAGGCGATCTTCATCGGCTCGATCGGCAATCTCGTCGAATGGTACGATTTTTACGCCTATACGGCGTTCGCGCTTTATTTCGCTCCGGCCTTCTTCCCCGGCAACGACCCCGTCGTCCAGCAATTGAACGTCGCCGTCGTGTTCGCGGCGACCTTCCTGATGCGCCCCTTGGGCGGCTGGCTGTTCGGCTACATCGCGGACCATTTCGGCCGTCGCATCTCGCTGACCTTGTCGGTCGTCTTCATGTGCTTCGGCTCGCTGATCATCGCGCTGACGCCGACCTATGCGACGATCGGTTTTGCCGCGCCGGTGATCCTGGCGCTCGCCCGCGTCATCGAGGGCCTGAGCCTCGGCGGCGAATATGGTGCCAGCGCCACTTACCTGAGCGAGGTCGCCGATCCCAAGCATCGCGGTTTCTATTCGAGCTTTCAATACGTCACCCTGATCGGCGGCCAGCTCACCGCGATCATCGTGCTGCTGCTCCTGCAAAAGGTCTTCCTCACGCCGGAGGAGCTCAAGGCCTGGGGCTGGCGCATCCCGTTTGCGATCGGCGCGGCGCTGGCGATCTTTGCCGCGGTGATGCGGCGCAATCTGCACGAGACCGAGGCCTTCGAGGAAGCCAAGAAGGTGGTGAAGCCGACCGGCTCGATCACCAATTTGCTGCGCTACCCCCGCGAGCTGCTTCTGGTGGTCGGCCTCACGGCCGGCGGGACCGCGGCGTTCTACACCTTCACCACCTACATGCAGACCTTCGTCAAGCTCTCGGTCGGGCTGACCGAGGACCAGACCACTTTCGTGATCTTCGGCACGCTGATCTTCGCGACCATCCTCCAACCCATCTACGGCGCGATCTCCGACAAGATCGGGCGCAAGCCATTGCTGATCTTCTTCGGCGTCGCGGGTACGCTCGCGACCGTGCCGCTGCTGATGACGCTGAAGGAGACCAAGTCGCCTTTCATGGCCTTCATCCTGATCTGCGCCGCCTGGCTGTTCGTCGCCGGCTACACCTCGATCAACGCCGTGGTGAAGGCCGAGCTGTTCCCGACCAATGTCCGCGCCCTCGGTGTCGGCCTGCCCTACGCCATCACGGTCTCGATCTTCGGCGGCACGGCGCCGGCGATCGCGCTCTATTTCAAGAGCATCGGGCACGAGGAGTGGTTCTATTACTATCTCGCCGGCGTCATCTGCCTGTCGCTGATCATCTATTCCACCATGCGTGACACCAAGCACGCCTCCGCGATGCATCGCCACGAGTAGCTCATGACCGACGACAACGAGCCCCCCGACAGCAAGCTGACGCGCACCAAGGAGAAATGGGCGCGCGAAGGCCGCTTCCTCACCGGCCGCGTTACGCGACCGGAGGATCAGCGGCTGCCGCCGGGCCAGCATCTCACCAAGGACTGGCCGGTGCTCGATCTCGGAGTCGTGCCGCCGGTTTCGCGCGAACGCTGGCGGCTCGACGTTTACGGCGCGATCGAGACCCCCGTGTTCTGGACCTTTGCCGAATTCGCGGCGCAGAAGCAGGCGCAGATCACCTCCGACATCCATTGCGTGACGACCTGGTCGCGCTACGACAATGAGTGGGAAGGCCTCGCCACGCGCGAGCTGCTCGCGGCTTGCCAGCCGCGCGAGGACGCGCGCTTCGTGGTCCTGCATTCCCATGACGGCTACACCACCAACCTCACGCTGGAAGACTTTGCCGCCGAAGACGCCCTGCTCGCCCACAGCTGGTCGGGTCAGCCGCTGACCGAAGAGCACGGCGGCCCGGTACGGCTCGTCGTGCCGCATCTGTATTTCTGGAAGAGCGCCAAATGGCTTCAGGCCATCGAATTCCTGACCGAGGACGCGCCGGGCTTCTGGGAAGTCCGCGGCTATCATAACCGCGGCGATCCCTGGGCCGAGCAGCGTTATTCAGCCGATTAGGTTCAAGCAAGGACGGGGGAAGCCCATGCCGACCGAACGCTTTCAATTCACCGGCGAAGGTGGCCATCAACTAGCCGCCGCACTCGAGCTGCCGGATGGCGAGCCCGCGGCCTACGCGCTGTTCGCGCACTGCTTCACCTGCGGCAAGGACACGCTGGCAGCAAAACGCATCTCGGTCGCGCTCGCCGCCAAGGGCATTGCGGTGCTGCGCTTCGACTTCACCGGGCTCGGCTCCAGCGAAGGCGATTTCGCCAATTCGACGTTCTCCTCCAACGTCGCCGACCTCGTGCACGCCGCCGATCATCTGCGCAAGGTCCGCAGGGCGCCGTCGATCCTGATCGGCCACAGCCTGGGTGGCGCCGCGATCCTCGCCGCCGCCGGAAGGATTCCGGAAGCCAAGGCTGTCGTGACCATCGCGGCGCCGTCCGATCCCGCTCACGTCACCGGTCTGTTCAGCGAGCATCTCGAGAGCATCCGTGCGCAGGGCGAAGTCGAGGTCTCGCTCGCGGGACGCCCGTTCCGGATCAAGCGCGAATTCCTCGACGACATCGCCGAGCAAGAACTGATGAAGGACATCACCGGCCTGCACAAGGCCCTGCTGGTGATGCAGTCCCCTGTCGACGACACCGTCGGCATCGACAATGCGACCAAGATTTTCGTTGCGGCCAGACACCCCAAGAGCTTCGTCTCGCTCGACCATGCCGATCATCTCCTGACCAAGCCGGCCGACGCCATCTACGCGGCCGACGTAATCGCGGCCTGGGCCAGCCGCTACATCGATACCGCGAAGCCCGCGAAGGCGATGGATCTCGCGGAAGAGCCGCGCAGAGTGGTGGTGCAGGAGACCCGCAAAAGCAAGTTCAACCAGGCCATCACCGTCGGCCCGCATCATCTGGTGGCGGACGAGCCGATTGCGGCCGGCGGCGAGGATGCCGGCCCCGGCCCCTATGACTTCCTGCTGGCCGGCCTTGGTGCCTGCACCTCCATGACCATGCGCCTCTATGCCGATCGCAAATCGCTGCCGCTCGATCGCGTCACGGTCACGCTGAAGCACTCCAAGATCTACGCCAAGGACTGCGCGGAGTGCGAGACGCGCGATGGCATGCTCGACCAGATCGAACGCGACATCGCAATCGATGGCGCGCTCGATGCGGAGCAGCGCAAGAAGCTGATGGAGATCGCCGACAAGTGTCCGGTGCACCGGACGCTGACCTCGGAGATCCGCATCGTGACGAAGGCCGTGGACTAGCGCGTTATTGTTTAAGCATGATCTTTTCGGAAAACCGCTTCACACTTTTCCGGATCATGCTCTAGAAGCACGACGCCATCGTCCGCATCGCCGCGCTGATCTCATTCTCGCGCCAGGCCGCGAAGCCAAGCAGCAGGCCATGGTCGCGGGGACGGCCGAGCGCCAGGCTGGACAGGGCCCGAGTTTCGACGCCTGCCGCGACCAGCCGTTGCACCGCCGCCTGATCGGCGCGACCGCGCTTGAGGCGGGCGACCAGCTGGATGCCGCCCGAGGGCACTTCGGCGGAGAGAACTTCGCCCAGATGGCGCTCCAGTCCCTCGACGAGGTGATCGCGGCGCGCGTGATAGAGCCGTCGCATCCGCCGCAGATGCGCGAGAAAATGCCCGTCTGCGATGAACTCCGCCAGCGCTTCCTGGATATGGCTGGAGGCGATCAGCCCGATGTGCCGCTGTGCGATCTCCAGGGTGCCGACCAGCCCTGGTGGCGCGACGACATAGCCGAGCCGGATATCCGACGTCATCGCCTTCGAAAACGTTCCGACATAGAACACGCAGCCATGGGCGTCTAACCCCTGCAAGGCCGGCACCGGCCGGCTGTCATAATGGAATTCGCCGTCGTAATCGTCTTCGACGATCCAGGTCTCCCCCGGCCTGCTCATGCCCAGGAATTCAGTGCGGCGCGCGAGCGACATCAGCCGCCCGGTCGGGTGCTGATGCGAGGGCGTCATGAAGATGAGCTTTGGCGCGGACATGCCCGGCATCCGCTGAATGCCCTGCTCGTCCAGCTTCATCCCCATCACGCGCGCGCCGGACGCGCGGAAAGCCGCCGCAGCGCCGGGATAGCCGGGATCCTCGACCCAGACATCGTCGCCGGGCGTGATGAGCGCAGCCGCAATCAGGGTCAGCGCGGCCTGCGCGCTCGGAAGGATCAGGATCTGGTCTGCGGTGGCGCGGACGCCCCTGCTGGCAGCCAGATAATGTGCCAGCGCCTGGCGCAGGCGCGTCCGGTTGACCGGTCCAAGCTCACGCTTGGCTGCGCGCACCGCGCTGCGGCGCAGGCAGCGGGCCCACACTTCGTGCGGAAACTCCCGTGCATCTCCATGCCCCGGGCGCAAGGGTTTTAGCGGCGCCTGATAGGACATCGGCCAGTCGGTCTGCTTGAGCTTCGACGCCCAAGGCGAGAGCCGCGGCTTGCCGGAGCGGACGCTCGGTGCGACGGCGCCTGCCTCTTCGTTACGGCCGCCGTCGACCGTGACCATGGGACGACGACCGTGCGACGCCTCGAGATATCCCTCGGCGGCGAGCTGCTCGAAGGCATAAGTGACGGTGTTGCGCGAGACGCCGAGATCGCTCGCAAGCCGGCGACTCGACGGCAGCGCGCGGCCTTTGCCGAGTCGACCGGTCGCGATCAGGTTTCGCAGCTGGCTCGTCAGTTGCGCCACCAGCCCCTCGTAGTCGGTCCGCTTCAGCTCGATCAGGCCGGAGACCACACCTTCCGAAACTGGCACCTTATTCCTTTCCGATCTGGCACTTTTTCAGGTGCCACTCCGGATGCTATCCGCCGGACTGGACTGCTTCAAGGATTTTACGATGAACTCCCTCTCGTCCCGCGCGGCCGTCGGCCTGCTCCTCATCGTCGTGCTGGCCTGGGGCGTGAACTGGTCGGTGACGAAGCAACTCGTCCAGTTCCTTCCGCCACTATGGACCTCGGCGATCCGGAGCTGGATCGCGCTGGCCGGATTGTTCGTGATCCTCGGGCTGAGCAACAATCTGATGATCCCGGAGCGGCGCGACATTCCGGTGATCCTGAGCGTCGCGCTACTGCACATGACGGTGTTCTCGGTCCTGGTTGCGGCCGGTGTGCGTTTCCTGCCCGCAAGCAAGGCGATCGTGCTCGGCTACACCACGCCGCTCTGGGTCGCGATCGCCGCGCCTCTGCTGGCGAAAGATACGCTGACCGCGCCAAAACTCGCCGGCGCCCTGCTCGGACTGATCGGCCTTGCCGTGATCCTGAACCCGGCATCGATCGACTGGACCAATGGCAACGTCGTACTCGGCGCCGGCATGGTCATCCTGGCCGCGATCTCTTGGGCCGCGAACATTATCTATATCCGCGCGCATCGCTGGATCGCGTCGCCGCTCCAGCTCCTGATCTGGCAAGTGCTCGTGGCAACCATCGTGCTGACCGGATCGGCCGTGGTCACGCATGGCCTGCCGCGCGCGGAATGGTCGTGGAAGCTCGTGCTGCTGTTCCTGTATTCCGGCCTGATCGGGACCGCGCTGGCCTATTGGGCGATGTCGATGGTCAACAAGAACATCTCGGCCCTGACGACCTCGCTCGGCACCACCGGGACGCCGCTCGTCGGCATCGCCAGCGCGGCGATCCTGCTGGGCGAGCCGATCGACATGAGCCTTGCCGCCGCGGCCGGACTGATCGTCACCGGCATCGGTCTTGCGACGCTTGGCGACCGGCTGCTGCGCGGTCAGGCCACCGCGAGCGGCTGAACCCGCAGTGCACCGCGCAGGCCGGCCGTCGTGCCGAGCAGGATGCCGGCGACCGCGACGAACGAGCCCAGAGCGAGCGTCGATACGCCGGTGAGCCCCTGCCCGATCGAGCAGCCGAACGCCATCACGCCGCCGGTCCCCATCAGCGCGGCTCCGCCGGCAGACCGCAGCATGTGCCGCGGCGAGGAATAACCTTCGAAGTGGAAGCGGCCCGTAGCGAGCGCGGTGACGAGGCTGCCGGCGAGGACGCCGGCCACGGTGGCGATGCCGAAGTTGAGCGTCAGACCGGTCGAGAGCATGACGTATTGCAGGCTATCGGCGATCGGCGCGACGAAGGTCAGCGAGGTCACCGGGACCGGGTTGAAATCGTCGGCACCGAGATATCCGGTGACGAACCAGCCGCCGGCGACCAGGAGCCCGACGACGATACCGGCTGCAATCTGGCCCGGCGAACGCCTGAACGCCGGGTGCGCGAACGCAAACAGGATCAGCGCAACAACGATTACAGCAGCGCCCAGCGCGTGCGAGACCGCTTCACTGGGACCCAGCGTCGCCAACAGTGACGGCAGCGAATTGGCGTTGACGGTCGTTTGCGAGGCCTGAACCAGCGCAATGCGCGCCGGCGCGATCAGGCCCTTGAGCGTCATCTGCGCGGCGATGGCGAGCACGATCACGACGACGAAGGAACGGAGATTGCCCCGGCCCAGCAGCACCAGCGCCCGCGAGCCGCAACCGTTCGACAGCACCATGCCGTAGCCGAACAACAGGCCGCCGAGGAACAGCACCGGCACCGAGAAGGATTGTTGCAGATAGATCGACTTGCCGAGATCGACCATGCCGCTACCGGCAAGGAATTGGCTCGCAGCAACCGCAACAGCAATCGCCATCGCAAAGGTCCGCACCAGCCGCCCGTCTCCTTCGGCCAGCCAGCCGCGCATGCTGCTCATCAGGCAGAACCCGCTGAGCAGTCCGACGGCGCCATAGATGAGCCCGATGACGAGGCCGGCAAGGATGACGAGTTGGGTGGACGAGTCCATGGTCAAGGCTTTAGGATCACGCGATCCCGCGACGAACCGGCGACGGCGACATAGGCCTCCTTGGCGCGCTCCAGCGGATAGACGGCATTCGACTTGATCGGGAACGGCTTCAGGTGCCCGCTCGCAAAGCCGGGGCCGAGGTCGCGCAGCACCGCGCCGGTTGCGACCGAGGACAGGCCGAGCGTGTCGATGCCGACATAGGTGTGTTGCCCGCGGTAGAATTCGAGGATGTTGAACTGCACGATGCGGTCGATCGCGGCGATCAGGATCTGGCGGCCGCGCAATCCGAGCGACTTGTGCGCGGCCTGGAAATAGGGATCGCCGACCGTGTTGAAGACGAGGTCGGCCCCCTTGCCACCGGTCAGTTCGCGCACGCGCGTGGCGACATCGGTCGCCGAGGAGTCAATCACCTCGATGGCTGCGTTGGCGTGGCCCTCATAGGCTTCCGCCTTGCGCACCACGCCGATGACGCGCGCGTCTTGCCAGGTCGCGATCTGGACCGCGGCCTGACCGACCTTGCCGTTGACGCCGAACACCAGCACGGTTTCGCCGGGCTTCGGAATGCCGGCGCGGCGAAAGCCTTCCATTGCGGTGACGAAGGGCACGCCGATGCCGGCGGCCTCCTCCCAGGACACCGCCTTCGGCTTCTCCACCACGGCGTCGGCTTCGACGACGAGATGGCTGGCGTGGGTGCCGTCGCGGCGGATGCCGAGATCGCCGGAGGAGCCGAACACATCGCGGCCGACCGTATCGGCCGGCCCGTCAATCACCACGCCGGCATAATCGCGGCCGGGCGTGCGGGGGAAGACCGCATATGGCATCAGCCCGGTCGCGGCCTTCACATCGGAGGGGTTGACGGCGGCGGCCTTTATCTCGATCAGGAGATCCTTCGGACCGCGCGCGAGCATATGACGCTCGATCAGCGGCGCGATCGCCGCAGCATTGTCGGCCTTGGCATTGAGGCGGACGCAGCGCGCTTCGACGGTTTTGCGATCGGCTGATGACATCGAAAGACCCACGATTTCTCGCGGGCCTTGTCGCCTTTGGGACCGGTCAAGTCAACCGCTTCCCCTCATCCCGAGGAGCCGCGCGAGCGGCGTCTCGAAGGATGCGGACCCGCGCTGCAGCATCCGGGCCTTCATGGTTCGAGACGCGCCTTCGGCGCTCCTCACCATGAGGAGCGACAGCTAATCCTTCGGCCGCTTGTCGTAGAGGCGCTTGGCCTTGCCCAGCGAGCGCTCCAGCGTGGCCGGCGCGACCACGCGCACCTGGGAACTGATGCCGATGGTGTTCTTGATGTGGGCCGAGATGCGGTCGGCGTGATCGACCAGCCCCCGGCCGTCCCAGCTTTCCGGCCGCGCCTCGGCGATGATGGTCAGCTCGTCCATGCGGCCTTCGCGGGTGAGTTCAAGAATGAAATGCCCGCCGCACCAGTCGGTCGCGAGCAGCACCTCCTCGATCTGGGTCGGGAACAGGTTGACGCCGCGCAGGATGATCATGTCGTCCGAACGGCCCGTCACCTTCTCCATCCGCCGCATGCCCGGCCGCGCCGTGCCCGGCAGCAGCCGCGTCAGGTCACGGGTGCGATAGCGGATCACCGGGAAGGCTTCCTTGGTCAGCGAGGTAAACACCAGCTCGCCCTTCGCGCCATCCGGCAGCACCGCGCCAGTCTCCGGGTCGATCACCTCGGGATAAAAATGGTCCTCCCAGATGTGCAGGCCGTCCTTGGTCTCGATGCATTCCTGCGCGACGCCGGGGCCGATCACCTCGGAGAGGCCATAGATGTCGGTCGCGTCCATGTCGAAGGCGTCCTCGATCTCCCCGCGCATCGCATTGGTCCAGGGCTCGGCGCCGAAGATGCCGACCTTGAGCGAGCACTGGCGCGGGTCGAGCTTCTGGCGCTTGAACTCGTCGAGGATCGCCAGCATGTAGCTCGGCGTCACCGTGATGATGTCGGGCCGGAAGTCGTTGATGAGCTGTACCTGCCGCTCGGTCATGCCGCCGGAGATCGGCACCACGGTGCAACCAAGTTTTTCGGCGCCATAGTGCACGCCTAATCCGCCGGTAAACAGGCCATAGCCATAGGCGTTGTGGATGATCATGCCCGTGCGGCCGCCGGCGGCGCGGATCGAGCGCGCCATCACCTCCGACCAGGTGTCGATGTCGCGTTGCGTATAGCCCACCACGATCGGCTTTCCCGTCGTGCCGGACGACGCATGCACGCGCACCAGCTTTTCGCGGGGCACGGCGAACATGTTGAAAGGATAATTGTCGCGCAGATCCGTCTTCACCGTAAACGGGAATTTCGCGAGATCGGAGAGTTCGCGAAAGTCCGACGGATGCACGCCGGCCTTGTCGAAGGCCTGGCGATAATGTGCGACGTTGTCGTAGGCGTGCTTCAGCGACCAGGCCAGCCGCTGATTTTGCAGCGCCATGATCTCGTCACGTGACGCGCGCTCATGCGCGTCCATCTCGGCACGATAGGCGTTGCCACCTTCCTTGAGCCTCGTCAGAGCCATGCTCGTTTCCCCACATTTGTTGGTTCTTTTATTGATTGGTTCTCTTATTGATCCTGCGTCGGCAGCCACGTGCCGGGAATGACACGCGAATGCCCCCGGAATTCCGCGATGACGGTATCGCCCGCTGTCACGCGCACGTCGTAGATGCCTGAGCGTCCGCCACGGCTGACCTCGCGCGCTTTTGCAACGAGGCGGTCGCCAAGCTTGCCCGGCTTGATGAAGGTGATCTGACCCTGTGCCGCCACGACACGTTTATTGTGCGAATTGCAGGCAAAGGCGAAGGCGGAATCGGCCAGCGTGAAGATGAAGCCGCCATGGGCGATGCGCTGGCCGTTGACCATGTCCGGTCGCACATTCATCGCCAGCGTCGCGAAGCCCGGACCGATCTCGACGATCTCCATGCCGAGACCCTTGGAGGCATCGTCCTCCGCCCACATCGCGTCGGCGCAGGCGCGGGCAATATCCTCGGGCGACAGGTTGGCTTTGACGTTCACGCGCTTCTCCCGGCCAAATGTTTGGCCATAATGCTCTGCTGCCCGGCCATAACTGTCAAACGTGATCGTAATCGACCACGACCCGCTCCGACGACGGCTTTGCCTGGCAGGTCAGGACGAAGCCGGCCTTCAACTCCCAGGGTTCCAGCGAATAGTTGATGTCCATCGGCGCCTCGCCCTCGACCAGCTTGGCGCGGCAGGTCGAGCACATGCCGCCCTTGCAGGCGAAGGGCAGATCGACGCCGGCGCGCAGCGCGGCGTCGAGGATCGCCTCGTCCTCGGCAACCGGCACGTCGCGGCGCTTGCCGTCGATGATCAGCGAGGCGATCGCCTTCGGCGGCGCGTCGGGTGCAACGGCCCTCTTCGGCCTCGGCTTGCCGCCGAATTCGGAGACGAAGCGCTCGACGTGGATGCGCTCCTCCGCGAGGCCGAGATCCCTGCAAGTCGCCTCGATCTCCTCGCTCATGCCGGACGGACCGCAAATGAAGACATGGTCGACACTGGCGGCCGGCACCAGCGAGCGCAGCAGCACCCGCACCTTGTCGCCGTCCAGCCGGCCATGCAGGATCGGGATGTCTTGCTCCTCGCCGGAGATGACGTGGAAGATCGAGAGGCGATCGATGAAGCGATCCTTGAGCTCTTCGAGCGCCTCCAGGAACATGATGTTGTCGGTGGCGCGGTTGCCGTAGAACAGGAAGAAGCGACTGTCCGGCTCGCGCGCGAGCACGCCCTTGACGATCGACAGGATCGGCGTGATGCCGGAGCCTGCGGCAAAGCCGACATGGATGCGTCCGCTATCTGCCGGCGGGATCACGCCGAAGCGTCCGGTCGGCGTCATGACGTCGAGCTCGTCGCCGCATTTGAGTTCATCCGCCGCCCAGTTCGAAAATGCTCCGCCGTCCACCTTCTTCACGGCAATGCGGATCTCGCCATCGTCAGGACCCGAGCAGATCGAATAGGAGCGCCGGACCTCCTCGCCGTCCAGCATGGTGCGAAGCGTGAGGTATTGGCCGGGTGCGAAAGCGTAATCGCCCGCGAGTTCGCCGGGGACCGCAAAGGTCATCGACACCGCGTCAGCCGCCTCGCGGCGGAGGTCGTTGACGATCAGGCGATGAAAGCGCGGTGCGGCTGCGGACATGATCAATGACACTTGAAATAATCGAAGGGTTCGCGGCAGGCCTTGCAGCGCCACAGCGCCTTGCAGGAGGTCGAGCCGAATTCGGACAGCAGCTCGGTCTTGTCGGAGCCGCATTGCGGGCACGCGACGGCCTGCCCGCCGAACAGCGCGCGGCGCGAGCTTGACGCCTGCGGTGGCGCGATGCCGTAGGCATGCAGCTTGCGGCGCCCCTCCGCGCTCATCCAGTCCGTTGTCCAGGCCGGCGACAGCACGGTGCGCACTTTCGGCTGGCGAAAACCGGCTCGTTCCAACGCAAGCTCGATTTCGAGCGCGATCATGTTCATGGCCGGACAGCCCGAGTAAGTCGGGGTGATCGCGACCTCGACATGATCGCCGTCGAGCACGACCTCGCGGAGCACGCCGAGATCGGCGATCGTCAGCACCGGGATTTCGGGGTCAACGACGCCCGCCGCGGCGTCCCAGGCGCGCCGGCGCAGCTCGCTGTCGCGCTCGAGCACCGTCACCATGTCTGCCCCGGAAAAGTACGCTGCATCGACTGCAGCTCAGACAGGAGATGACCGAGATGCTCGCTGTGACGGCCCACGCGGCCGCCCTGCTGCATCCAGTCGTTCTGCGGCAATTTGAGCGTTGCCTCGCTGACGACATCGGAGAGCGTCGTCAGCCAGCGACCACGAAGGGTTCCGGGATCGATGGCGATACCGGCATGGATCAGGGCGCGTTCACCGTCGTCGACGGCGAACATCTCACCGGTGAAGGCCCAGAGACGATCGATTGCGGCTTGCGCACGTCGATGGCTCTCATCGGTGCCGTCACCGAGCCGGATGATCCACTCAGAGGCATGGCGCAGATGATAGGCACTCTCCTTCTCGGACTTGGCGGCAACGGCCGCGAGCGTCGTATCGCGCGAATTCATCATCGCCCGCCAATAGAGGTCGGCGAAGGCGGAATAGAAGAACTGCCGCACCAGGGTCTGGGCGAAGTCGCCGTTCGGCTGCTCGACCAGCAGCAGGTTGCGGTACTGCCTGACGTCGCGCAGGTAGGCGAGCTTGTCCTCGTTGTTGTCCTTGCCTTCGGCCTTGGCCGCGTAGCTGTAGAGCTCACGCGCCTGGCCGATGAGATCGAGCGCGATATTGGAGAGCGCCATGTCCTCTTCCAGCATCGGCGCATGTCCGCACCATTCCGACAGACGATGACCGAGAATCAGAGCATCGTCGGCGCGGCGCAGCGCGTAGAGCACCAGCGGTGTTTCCGCGACCTGGATGTTGGCCACAAGCATCACATGTGCCCCACTTCGTCCGGCACCTCATAGAACGTCGGATGCCGGTAGATCTTCGATTCCGCCGGCTCGAACATCATGCCTTTCTCGGCGGGATCGCTCGCGGTGATCGCGGTCGACGGCACGACCCAGATCGACAGGCCCTCGCCGCGGCGGGTGTAGATGTCGCGCGCGGCCTGCAGCGCCATGGTGGCGTCGTTCGCATGCAGCGAGCCGACATGCTTGTGCGCGAGCCCGTTGCGGCTGCGAATGAAGACTTCCCACAGCGGCGTGTTCGGCGTGGCCATCGTGATCTCCTTATTCCGCGGCTTGTGCGGTCTGACGCTGCGCGCGCTTTGCGGCATAGCTAGCTGCCGCCTCACGCACCCAGGCGCCCTCGTCGTGCGCCTTGCGACGCGCGGCGAGCCGATCGCGGTTGCAAGGGCCGTTGCCGGCGAGCACCTGCTTGAATTCGGTCCAGTCGATCTCGCTGTAGCGCCAGTGCCCTTCGACGTCCTGCGTCATGCCGGGATCGGGAATGGTGAGGCCGAGATATTGCGCCTGCGGCACGGTGGCATCGACGAACTTCTGGCGCAGCTCGTCATTGGAGAATCGCTTGATCTTCCACTTCGTCGATGTGTCGCTGTGCTGGCTCGTCGCATCGGGCGGACCGAACATCATCAGCACCGGCCACCACCAGCGGTTCAGCGCATCCTGCGCCATCGCCTTCTGCTCATCCGAGCCGCGGCACAGCGTCAGCATAATCTCGTAGCCCTGGCGCTGGTGGAAGGATTCCTCCTTGCAGACGCGGATCATCGCGCGTGCGTACGGGCCGTAGGAGCAGCGGCACAGCGGGATCTGGTTCATGATCGCGGCGCCGTCGACCAGCCAGCCGATGGTGCCGATGTCGGCCCAGGTCAGCGTCGGATAGTTGAAGATCGAGGAATATTTGGCCTTGCCGGCAAGCATGGCGTCGACAAGCTCTTCGCGCGACGTGCCGAGCGTCTCGGCGGCGGCATAGAGATAGAGCCCGTGGCCGCACTCGTCCTGCACCTTGGCGAGCAGCGCGGCCTTGCGGCGCAGGGTCGGCGCGCGCGTGATCCAGTTGCCCTCGGGCAGCATGCCGACGATTTCGGAATGGGCGTGCTGGGAGATCTGGCGGGTGAGCGTCTTGCGATAGGCCGCCGGCATCCAGTCGTTCGGCTCGATGCGCTCCTCGGCATCGATGCGGGCCTGGAACTGAGCAGCCTTGGCCGCGTCCTCGAGACCGCGATCGTCGGTCTCGGCCGTGTTCAGCGCCTGGGTATACATGCGCATCCTCCCGTTTATTGGGAGGCAATATATAACAAAAACTACTTCATGCAAGATATTTCTGTAACATATAAATCAGACCTCGAACCTCCGCTCCAGGAGCTTTCGAGCCGGCGGCAGTGGCCCCTTCTCATTGGTTCCATGGCTATCAAGCCATTGTTCTGACGGCGCAAGCAGCGCGCGATAGACCTCGCCGCAGAGTTCACGTGCCGCCCTGCCAGGCCAGTCGCCGGGCAGCAGGCTCTCGGGCAGCAGCGGATCGCGCAGCACGACGCGGCGGTAGTAGTGGATCAGGAGGATGCGTGCGGTGAAGGCGTCGGTCTCTGACAGGTCCGTGCCGCGGGCGATCGCGGTGCGGAGCGGCTCAAAGGTTTTCATGAATTTCAGATAGGCGTCGGCAGTGCGGTCCAGCGGCCAGCTCGCGCTGAGCAGACGGCGGCCGCTGTCATCCTCAGCCGAGACTTCAAGACGGATCGCCCCGGCAGCCTCGTCCGGCACCGGCACGCCTGATGGCGCGACCCACACGCCGGGCAGCGGACTCCCGAAGCCGGCGTTGCGCAGCGCCTCGCGCGAGACGTCGCGATCCTCGCCGTTGCCGATCAGGAGCAGCTCGAAGCGCCCGGTCCAGTCCGGCGATGGCGGATCGTAGATGTGGCGCGTGGCGGCCTCGAAGGTCTGACTTCCCTTGTCGGCCAGGCGATAAAAACTGTTCCGGCCAAGCTTTTCGCGCATCAGCCAGCCATCGGCAGCAAGGCGCGACATCGCGGTGCGCACCACGCCGGCATCGATGTCCAGACTCTCGAAGAACTCCAACAGCGTGCCGAGCCACACCGAGCCGCCGCGCGGCACGATGGCGTCGCCGAACACGGTGATGACGATGGAGCCCGTGCGTGACGGCTCACGCTTGAGCTGGTCGATGATGCGGGACAATGGATGCGCCATGCGCGAGGCATAGCGCGTTTGGTGCGGGCGCGACAATGGACGGGAGCGACGCTCTTACTCTCCCTCTCCCCGTTCTTACGGGGGCGCGACGAGCTTCGCTCGCGCTGAGAGGGTCGGGGTGAGGGACTGTATCCGCAAACACAGTGACAAATGGACTCGCGGAGAGCCCCCTCACCCGCCACGCTTCGCGTGTCGGCCTTTCCCCGCACGCGGGGAGAGGCGAAGGAAGCAACTACCTGTGCGGATCGGGATAGACCATGCTGCGCCAGCCGCTGCGGTCGAACGGCCGCCACTGGCCTTCCTTCTGCGCGAGGCGGTCGGCGACCGCATAGACGGCGGCGGGATGATGGCCCATGCCGCAATGGCTGCTCTCGATCTCGATGCTCTCGGTCTGCGCGCCGGTCTTCTCCATACAGCCCTGCCAGGCGCAGACGCCGTCGGTGCGGCTGAAGATGGCGGTAGTCGGCACCGGCGGCGGGACGGCGAGCTCGCCGCCGAACTGCGGATCGACCTCGTCGGACTTCCGCCCGCTAGCCCATTCATAGACGCGCCAGGCATTGGTCGAACGGGGATCGCCCGCGAAGGGGCTGCCGAGCGTGATCACCTGGCGCACGCGCGCCGGCATCATCTTGGCGAGCTGGCGCGCATAGAGGCCACCGAGGCTCCAGCCGACCAGGCTGATCTTGCGGCCATGCTTGTCGCTGAGCTCCTGCACGAGATCGACCATCGCATGCTGCACGCCCTCGCGCAGGCCGTAGTTGCGGCCCTGGCGCCAGCCGCTTGCCGCGTAGCCCTTGCTGGTCAGGAACGAGCGCAGCGCGCGCGTCGACGCGTCGGAGGCCACGAGGCCCGGGAACACCAGCACCGGATGCCCATCGCCGCGGGGCGCGAGGCTCAGCAGCGGTAGCGCGCCAAGGAATGCGCCGAACTCGTGGATCGCACGCCCTTCCAGGAACATCAGGGTACGGGACGGCGGACGCAGCGTCTGGGCAGTAGCGGTCATCAATGGTCCCCTGGGCAGAATTGCTGAAAAAGCTACCGGTCGCGATGCCGGCAAATGGGTACGAATTCCAACAGTCCGGCTTCTTGAACGTTCCGCAACGCAGCATGAATCAGCTAGGCGGCCGGTTCCGGATATTCAAGCGGGTGAAGCCCAGGGCGACAATAGGCTCGCACGTGAATGCCAGCGTCCGTGACGCAAAAGTCACAACCATCGAAGCAGGAATTCTACGGAGTAGAGCGCAAGACCTGCGAGCCCGCCGATCAGCGAGCCGTTGAAGCGGATGTATTGCAGGTCGCGGCCGATGTTGATTTCGATCAGCGAAATCAGCTGCGCCATATCCCACGCCTTGACCTGGTCGGAAATGAAGCTCGAGACGCCGCTCTTCTGATCCGCAACGAAGCTGCGCAGCACCGCCACCAGACCTTTGTTGATCTCGCCGCGGAGCTCGGCATCGCCGGCGAGCGCCTCGCCCGCGGCGACGAACATGCCGGCGAGATGATGCTGCAGCACCTGCGTCTCGCCGCTCGCGCTGCGCTCGATGAAGGAGCGCGTGTTGGCCCAGACGGTGCGGGCGAGATCGGCAAGCTCGGGCCGGGCGAGCAGATCGCGCTTCAATCCGTCGATACGATCGATATAGGCCCGATCGGTGCCGAGCCGGTCGACGAAGCTCAGCACCATGCGATCGAATTCGCCGCGAAACGGATGTTTGGGATCGCTGCGCACCTCGTTGAAGAAAGCAGTGGCGGACGCCACGATCTTGTTCACCAGAAACTTGTCGGCGCGATAGAGCCTGAGCAGGGTCGGCAACTCCGCGCGCACCTTCTCGCGGATCATCGCCATCGTCTCGGTCTGGTTCAGTGTCTCGTGCATCACGCGCAGGAGATCATCGAACAGGATCTGATGCCGCCCCTCCGCGACGAAGCCGCGCAGCGTGCCGGCCGCGAGCGGCGCAAGGTCGATCGCCTGGAGCTGCGAGGACATGCGGCGAATGATGAAGGTCATCAGACCCGAGCTTTCCGTCGCGGAGACGGCCTCCGGCAGCAGGCGCAGCGCGAAACGCGCGAGATCATCGCTGCGCTTGCGGTCGCGCAGCCAGTCGGCAACGAAGGAGCCGAAATCGATCTCCCTCAGCTTGGCCTCGACCGGGCCGGCCTCGAGGAAATGCACCTGGATGAACTCGCCGAGCTTGTCGGCGATGCGGGCCTGATTGCTCTGGATGATCGCGGTGTGCGGGATCGGCAGGCCGAGCGGCCGCTTGAACAGCGCGACCACCGCGTACCAGTCGGCGAGCCCGCCGATTGTCGCAGCTTCCGCGAAGGCCGCGATGAAGCCGAACACGGGATGCACTGGCAGAAGCCATTTCGCGACGACGAACAGCGCAAGCGTCGAGGCCAGCACCAGCGTCGCCAGTGCTTTCACGCGGCGAAGCTCCGCCGCGCGTTCGGCGTCGCCGGGGCTGTCGAAGGAGAAGGTGGCGGGCGGGGTCATCACTGCATCACCCTACTCGTCATTGCGAGCGAAGCGAAGCAATCCAGAGTCTTTCCACGGAGACGGAACGGATTGCTTCACTTCGCTCGCAATGACGGCAGCACAAAAAAACAAAGGCCCGCCGAAGCGGGCCTCAAATTCAGTTGTACTCAGGATGCCGTATCAAGCGGTCTTGGTGTAGACCTTGGCAAAGTTGTCCTGAGCGGACTTCGCACCGTTGGCTGCGAGCTTGCCGACATAGTCGGCGGTCGCCTTGGCGCGCGAGACGAAGACTTCGCCGCGGGCGCGGAGCAGGCTCGACTGGATCTCGACGGCTTCGCTGATCGACTTGGCGGACGCGAGCTTGTCGATGCCCGAGAAGAACGCCTCGGCGTCCTCGTAGATCGCCTGCTGGATGTTGCGGCTGATCTTGCCGGCCTCGGTGACGGACTCGGTCACCGCGTTCTCGACGGCGGCGGTCACGCGCTCGGAGCCAGCGAACACCTCGGCAGCACGGTCCTTGGCGGTGTTGGCGGTCTTCTTGACGAACTCGCGGGCGGCCTCGGGAACTTCCAGGTTCTGGATGTTCTTGAAAGCGTCCTTGAAGCCCTCGAAGGCAGTATTGGTTTCGGTGGTCATGGGGTTCTCTCCATCCTCATTGGGTTGAGCTATGGGCTCACCCCGTCCTCATTGGCCCGGGGCACGGCTTATATGACATAATTAATGGTGCGATGCAATATTCGTATTGCACTGCGATATCACGAAATCGTGAATAGCCTTAATGGGAGGCAATCTGGCGCCCCTGTAGCCAATCGTTCCCCGGAAGACGGCAAGGCCGCCTTACTGGACGGCGCCCGGCAACCCATAGGCCTCCATCTGGGCCTGCACCTGCGCAATATTGTGCCCGAGCACGACGATGTCGTGGGTCTTGCCGTCGACGTCCCGGACATGGTCCCGCAGCAGCGCCTCGGCCTTGAAGCCGAGGCTCTCGAACAGGGCGATCGCCGCCTGCTGATCGACCGTCATCTGGACCGAAAGCTTTTCCAGGCCGGCGCCGAGCGCGAGCGCAAAGGTCTCCTGCGACAGCGCGCGCCCCACCCCCTTCCCGCGCACGTCGAGGGAAACAACCATCCGGATCTCGCCGACATGGGGCGACCAGGAATGCGGATCGCGCACCAGCGTGCCGCAACCGACGACCTTCCCGTCCCTCACCGCGAGCAGGCTGCTGATCGCGCCGCGCTCGATCTCCTTGACCCAGGCCGAGAGCACCTTCGGCTCGCTGATGTTGCGCGGCAGGAACAACAGATCATGGGTCGGCAGACCCTTGCCGAAGGCCAGCATCGCGGCCTCGTCCGCAGGCGACATCAGGCGGATCTCGATATCGCCGGCGTCGGTCTTGACGTGACGCGGATAGGAACGCTGCTCACTCATGTCGATCTCTTCCCCAGCCAGGAGTCCAGTTTCGGCCACAGCCGCTTCACCGCGTTGGCGCCGGCGACAAGCGAGACGTGACCGCCCTTCAGCATCACCTCTTCCTTGTCCTCGGACCCGATCTTGGCGATCAGGTGCTTTGCGGCGTCATAGGGCACGATGTGATCGTGCTCGGCGACCGCGTGCAGGAACGGCACCCTGATGTCTTCGAGCTTCGCCGCGCGGCCGCCGACCGACATGGTGTCGTTGAACAGCTTGTTGTCCCACATCAGATCCTTGGTGATGGCGCGGAAATACTCGCCCGCAAGCGGCAGCGTGTCGGTCGCCCAGCGGTCGAACATGCGGTACGACTTCACGAACTCATCGTTCCAGATGTTTTCCCAGAGCTGGATCTGGCTCACCGTGCGCGAGGCCGGCCGCAGCATCTCGAACGAGGACAGGATCATCTCCGGCGGCACGTTGCCGACGCTGTCGACGAGACGGTCGACGTCGAAATAGCGGCGGTCGGAGAAATTCGAGAACAGCTTCATCTCGCGAAAGTCGATCGGCGTGGTGAAGCAGATCAGGTTCTTCATCGGCCCGTCCTTGTGGATCGAGCCGTAGAGCAGCGACAGCACGCCGCCGAAGCAATAGCCGATCACCGAGACCTCCTGCTCGCCGGAATCCGCCTGCACGCGGCGGACGCAATCCGGGATGAAGTCGAGGACATAGTCCTCCATCCGCAGGCTCTTCTCCTCCGGCCGCGGCGCGCTCCAGTCCAGCATGTAGACGTCGTAGCCGCGCTTGAGCAGGAATTCGATGAAACTCTGGCCGGGCACGAGATCGAGGATATAGCCGCGATTGGTGGTCGCCATCACGATCAAGACCGGCACACGGTAGATCTCGTCGGACATCGGCCGGTAGTGATAGAGGCTCATGGTGCCGCGCGAATGCAGCACGTCCTTCGGAGTCGAGCCGAGCGAAGGGCCCGAAGTCGAGAAATATTCGACGCCCTTGATGCTGCGCTGGATGGCGCGCTGCACCTCGGACTGGATGCGATCCGGGATCGATGCGAAATCTAGTCCGGTGGCTGCATTCATGTTTGTCCTCCGTTCTCGGAGGGCGGACGCTTCGTCCGCGGCGGTTTCGGCGCCCCGTCGAAGCCTTGCGATATCCCGGAACTCGCCGCGATCTGGCTCAGCATCGACTTCATCTCGCCGATCTGGGCTTCGATCGACTGAAGCCGCTCCGCAAGGCCGGTGACCTGATCGCGGCTGGGCAGGTTCATGGAGACCAGATATTTTTCCATGAGCTCGCTGAGTTGCTTCTGAGCACCTGCAGCAACTCCTCCCGCGCGGTTCATCGCCTGCGAAAACTCGGGCGACGACATGGCCTGGTTGGCGAAGGAGTTGAACCCCTTCTCCATCTCACCCATCATCTTCTGCCACATGGCGACCGGATCATTGGTCTTGTCGGTCATCGGCGTCCTCCTGATATCGAGAGCTGCGATGCCCTTCTTTTTTTGCCATACCACACCGTTGCGAGGGAGCGGTCAACCGGCAGGTCGCGCGGTGCGGCGCACACGGCTTCTTTGCGGCGGCAAACCGTGCGATACAGCATCGATCAGCAGGAGGGAACGCGCCCGTGACCACCCATCAGCCGCCCCAGACCATCCGCGCCAACGGCATCGACATCTGTTACGAGATCTTCGGCAACGACAATGCCGAACCGCTGCTGCTGATCATGGGGCTCGGGGCGCAGATGATCCACTGGGACGATGCGTTCTGCGAGCAGCTCGCCGTGCACGGGTTTCGCGTGATCCGCTTCGACAATCGCGACATCGGCAAGTCGAGCCATCTGACGGGCGGCAAACGCCTGACGCCGTTCGAGCTGCTGAAGCTGCGCTTCCTCAGGATTCCCGTCGCCGCCACCTACAAGCTGATCGACATGGCGAAGGACACGGTCGGCCTGATGGACGCGCTCGGCATCAAGTCCGCGCATCTGGTCGGCGCTTCCATGGGCGGCATGATCGCGCAGGAGGTGACGCTGTCGTTTCCCGAGCGCGTGCGCTCGCTCACCTCGATCATGTCGACGACAGGCAATCCGCGCGTGCCGCCGCCGACACGCGAAGCTGCCGCGATGCTGATGGCGCCGCCGCCACGCAGCAAGGAAGAGTTCATCGTCCGCTTCGGCGAGACCTGGAAGGTGCTGCGCGCCGGGTCCTTTCCAGAAGAGGAAGCGCTCGACCCCGATCGTGCCGAGCGCGTGTTCGCGCGCGGGCTCAATCCGGCCGGCGTCGGCCGGCAGCTCCGCGCCGTACTCGCCTCCGGCAGCCGCAAGGAGCGGCTGCATGGTGTGAAAACGCCGACGCTGGTCATTCACGGCACCGTCGATCCGCTGGTGCGGCCCGAAGGCGGCAAAGACACCGCAGAGTCGATTCCCGGCGCAAAGCTGTTGATGATCGACGGAATGGGCCATGCGCTGCCAATGCGCTTCTGGCCCGACATCATCCGCGCCATCGACAAGCACGCTCATGGGGCGGCGGCGCAGGCGGCGTAAACGCGACCGGTCTCCTCGCGGTGACCATGTGAGCTTCCGGTTACTCTCTTAACGCGAGCCGGCGCGAAAGCTATACAGGCCTCCTTCAATCGCAAGACAGAGGCTGCGGCCTCTCGGAGCTCACATGCGTCTCATCGTCCGGTCCGTCGCAATGATTGCGGCTTCCATTCTCATGCTGTCCCTCGGCAACGGCGCTGCGCTGGCCGCCAGCGCGCAGGAAGAAGCCAACCGCGCCGCCGTGCTGGCCTTCTACGAGAAGGGCCTCAACCAGAAGGACGCCGACGCCGCCCTCGCCTATGTCGGCAACCGTTATGTCCAGCACAATCCAAACGCGCCCGATGGACCGGACGGCTTTCGCAAGCTCATCGGCTTCCTGCGCGAAAAGTTTCCGAACTCGCACAGCGAGATCAAGCGCTCATTCGTCGACGGCGACTTCGTCATCCTGCACGTTCACTCCGTTCGCGAGCCCGGCAGCAGGGGCCGCGCGATCGTGGATATCTTCAAGCTGGAGAACGGCAAGATCGTCGAACACTGGGACGTCGTTCAGGACATCCCGGAAAATCCGGCGAACAACAATACGATGTTTTAGAGCCGTAGCCCGGCTGGAGCGCAGCGTAATCCGGGACCACTCTTTGCGGATCGACCGCCCCGGATTTCGCTTCGCTCCATCCGGGCTACAAATCGCCGCCTAGCTCTTCCGCGCAATCCAGATCACATGGCGCGCGCCGCCGCCTCTACCGGTGGCGCGAATATTGACTTCGTTCACATCGAAGCCGGCGCTGCCGAGGCGCTTGGTGAAGGCCGGATTTGGTCCCGACGACCAGACGGCCAGCACGCCTCCCGGCCGCAGTGCCACCTTCGCCGCTTTCAACCCGCTCGCATTGTAGAGTGCGTCATTGCCCTTCCGGGTCAGCCCCTCCGGCCCGTTGTCGACGTCGAGGAGAATGGCGTCGAAGGCCGACCGCTGCGCGCGGATGATCTCGCCGACGTCGGTCTCCCGAATCTTCACCCTGACATCATCGAGGCTGTCGCCGAAGACCTCCGCCATCGGGCCGCGCGCCCAGGCGACCACCGCCGGCACGAGCTCGGAGACCACGATCTTCGCCTTGCTCCCGAGCACAGTGAGCGCCGCACGCAGCGTAAAGCCCATGCCGAGGCCACCGATGAGGACAACGGGTTTGGCGACCGTCTCGATCTGCTTCGCCGCCAGCGTCGCAAGCGCGGCCTCGGAGCCCGACAGGCGGTTGTTCATCAGCTCGTTGGTGCCGAGCTTGATGGAAAACTCCTTGCCCCGCCGCATCAGGCGGAGCTCCTCGTCGGAGCCGGGGATTTTTGCGGTGTCGATCTTTTCCCAGGGAATCATGGGAGAGCTTTAGCACGATCGGACGAACAATCACCCTCCGGCCCAGACGTCCAGCACGTACCGGTTCTTCGCGCCCATCTCCTCGATCCAGCGCGCAGCCGTGGCGGCGTCGCTACCGCTCTTCTCGCGATGGATCGCAGCGAGAGCGGCCTTCACGTCGGGCTCCATCTTGCCGCCATCGCCGCAGACATAGACGATTGCGCCCTGCTCGATCAGCGGCCAGACCCTGTCCTTCTGTGCGGCAAGCATGTGCTGCACATAGGTCTTCGGCCCTTCTGCACGCGAGAATGCCGTGAAGAGCTCGGTGATGCCGCTTGCCGCCAGCCCCTTCAGCTCCTCCGCGTAAAGAAAATCCTGGTCGGGATGGCGGCAGCCGAAGAACAGCATGGCCGGACCGAGGGCGGCGCCTTTCGCCTTGCGCGCGGCGCGCTCTTGGAGGAAGCCGCGGAACGGCGCCAGTCCCGTGCCCGGGCCGATCATGATGATCGGCACGGATGACTCATCCGGGAGCCGGAAGCCGGCCTTGGTCTCGCGCACGGTGGCGTAGATCGCATCACCCGCGCGCCGGTTGGAGAGATAATTAGAGCAGATGCCCTTGTAGGTGCCGCGGCCGGAGGCAGCCGGCCCTTCGACTACGCCGACCGTGACGCTGCACCGCGCCGGGTCGACCGACGGCGAAGAGGAGATCGAGTAATAACGCGGTGCCAGCAGCGAGAGCATTTCCAGATAAACGTGGAACGGCAACTCGCAGGCCGGATATTCGAGCAACATGTCGAATACCGATTTGCGCCTGGCCAGGATCTCGGTGCGATAACGCTCGAGCGGCTCGGCCTCCTCGCCAACGAAGGCCATCAGCTTCGGCTTGGTGACCGGGCAGCGGGTGTGCTCGGCCATGATCTGGATCTGCTTCCGTGTCGCCACCTGCTGCAACTCGACGAACTCGCTGAGCAGACGTCCGACCGAAACGGCATCGCCGACCGGTAGCTGCGCGCGGCGGCCTTCGGCGACCTGAAGCCTGACCTGGTCGGCCGGCAGGAAGCCGAAGCGGCGGGCAACCGAATCCACCAGCGTCGGATCGTTGCGCGGAACGACGCTTAAGTGATCGCCGACGCGATAGGTGATGTTGGACGGCAGCTGCACCTCGATATGGCGCGTCGAGCGCTCCGACGGATTGGCGCCGGACTTGTTCTGAAGCTCGTCATTGACCAGCACCTTCATCGCGACAGCACCGCCCTGCGCCACGATGGTGTTGACGGCGGTTACTGCGACAGGCTCGATCGCGTAGAGCGGATCGTCCTCCGCGGTGCGGGTGAAGTTCCAGTCGATGCCGAACTCCTTGGTGGCGACCTGGGCCGCCGCCGGGAACCATTTCTGGAACTGGCCGTCGAGATCGCTGCGCGCATCACCCTCGCCGCGAGGATAGACCGCGCGCGCACCATGCTTCGACAATTGCTCGTCGATGAAGCGCGGCACCGATTGATAGGTCGCCGCCCAGTCGCTGTTGCCGCAGCCGAATACGGCGTAGCGCACATTGGCAAAGGCGTCCTTCTGCAGATCGTCGCCGAGCCATTTGACGAATTGCGTTGCATTGTCAGGCGGCGCGCCGTTATAGGAGGCGCAGATGATCAGCACGCCGCCCTCGTGCGGCAGCTTGCCGACGTAATCGTCGAGCGGCCCGAGATGCACGGCAAAGCCGTTGATCTCGGCAAGGTCGGCCATGCGCGTCGCGAGCTCCTCGGCCGTGCCGAGGTTGGAGCCGTACAGCACCAGCATCGGCGTATTGTGGCCGGGCCGCGTCGTCGGCTTACGAGGCGCCCGCGGCCCCGAGGACGCAGCCGCGACAGGGCCGCCATAGGCGCCGCGCTCGCGATCGGCGCGCGGACGCACCTTGATCTTGAAGCCTTCCGGCTTCATCGTCAGCGTTTCTTTCAAATGCATCTGATAGCGCTGGTGGTCGATCAGCTTGAAGCGCTGGAGGATCATGCCGAGCGCGAGCGCGGCCTCATGCATCGCGAAGCCGCGTCCGATGCAGGCGCGCTGGCCGTTGCCGAACGGCTTCCAGGCATTGATCGGCCGCTTGGCCTCCGCCTCGCGGCTGAAATTCTCGGGATCGAAGGCGTCGGGATTCGGACCCCAGACCGAGGGATCGCGATGCAGCGCCGTCACCAGGATGGTGATGAAGGTACCCTTCCTGAGCCTGTAATTGCCGCCGCCGATGGTCTCGTCATTCAGCGGCGAGATGCCGTATGCCGGCGCCGGCGGCCACAGCCGCAGAGCTTCCTTGAGGATCTGCGTGATGTAGGTGAGCTGCGTCACCTGCTGGTAGGTCGGCTTCGCGTTGACGTCGGGGCCGAAGACGCGATCGACCTCGTCATAGGCCTTCTTGAGAATGTCCGGGTGCTTGAGCAGAGCGTAGAGCGTGTAGGACAGCAGGCCGCTGGTGGTCTCATGCCCCGCGATCAGGAACGTGTTGATCTGGTAGCGGATGTTGATGTCGTCAAGCTGCTCGCCGGTCGAGCGGTCGACGCCGGTCATCATCGCGGCGAGCATGTCCTTCTTGTCGTCGATCCCTTCGGTGCTCTTGCGGCGCTCGGCGATGATCTCGTCGACCATCTTGTTCATGAAGGCGACGTCTTCTGCGAGCGTCTTGCGCCGCTTCTGCATCCAGAGCTGCTCGAACGGCAGGCCCCGCGTCATCATGATGGTTTCGAGCGAACGCACCAGCGACTCGACGAAGGGATGGTAGTCGCGCCGATAGAAGGAATTGAAGCGGTACTCGAAGCCGCACAGGCCGATCGTGTCCAGCGTCAGCGCGGTCATGTCATGGACAACGTCGATCTCGTCGTCGGCGTTGAGCCGCTCCCATTTGTTGACCAGCTGCTCGGCGATATCGACCATGCTCGGGTGATAGGACTGCATGGCGCGGTTGCCGAACGGCTGAAGCAGGATGTTGTGCGCCTTGCTCCAGTTCGGCTCGCGGGTGTCGGCCGTGAACAGGCCGTCACCACCGACCGCGCGCACGCGGCGCAGCGCACCGCGCACCGTCTTGTCGAAGCGCTTCTCGTCCGAGAGCTCGTCGACGAGATCGTGGCCGGAGACGACGACGATCGGCGAGCCCATCATGTCGAGCCAGAAGATCGGCCCGAGCTCCTTGGCAAGCCGGGTCAGGTGCTGCACCGGCGCGGCCGAATCCAGCGACAGCATGTTGCCGACCACCGGCTTGGTCGGCGGCTGCGGAATCGGGTCCAGACGGTTCTTGGATGACATCGAAATGTAGTCCCCCTGCCTCAATGTCGGCATTGCGAGCGAAGCGAAGCAATCCAGAATATATCCGGAGGCAGTCTGGCTTGCCTCGTCGCTTCGCTCCTCGCAATGACGAGTTCGCAACAACGAGCGCTAGCCAAACCGCCTTCTACGCCATTCGATCAACTTGGCGCTGACCTCTTCCGGCTTCTCCTGCTGCGTCCAATGGCCGCTGTCGCGGACCAGATATTTTTCGAGATCGGGAATCAGCTTGTCCATGCCATCGGCGGAAGACGGCGGCAACACCGCGTCGTTCTCGGCCATGATCATCAGCGACGGCACGCGCACCGTATGATCTAGCCCTTCGGCGCGCGTCCAGTTGCGCGACATGTTGCGGTACCAGTTGATGCCGCCGGTGAAGCCCGTTCTGGTGAAATTGTCGACGAACACCTTTTTCTCTTCCGGCGACAGGATCGGCGTGCGCGGATCGTGCTTAGCGTCATAAGCCGCAATCATCTGCGGAAACGCCAGATTGACCCGCGGCGAAGCGCCCACGCCGGCAATCACTTCCTCTGCCGGCGCATCGGGCGGGCGCGGCGCCGGCTTGCGCATGAACGCATCGAATGTCTGCTCGACGCGGCTGCCGAAAATCCTGTCGGGTTCGTGCGCCGGATCCTGGAACTGCACGATGTACATCTTGTCGCCGAAGCGAGCGCGCAGCAGCTCGATCGGATCGGCCCAGGCACGGTTGGTATGAGGCGTGTTGATGCCGACCACCCCCGCAACCCGGTCGATGTGCCGCAGCGGCATCTGCCAGACGATGAAGCCGCCCCAGTCGTGACCGACGAAGATGGCCTTGTCGACCTGGAGATGGTCGAGGAGCCCGACGAGGTCGCCGGTCAGATGTTCGATGTCGTAGGCCTCGACCGGCTCGGGCCGGTCGGTCGCGCCATAGCCGCGCTGGTCCGGCGCGATCACCCGGATGCCGGCCTCGCTCAGCGCCTTGATCTGGTGACGCCAGGAGAAGGCGAGTTCCGGCCAGCCGTGGCACAGCACGATCGGCGGCTTGTCGCTGACCGGGCCCGCCTCGTAGTAGCCCATGCGGATTCCGTTCGTCTGCACGAACTTGAGCGGTGGCATTTCAATCATCGCAATATTCCTACTCTGCGGCGCCCTTGACGTCGGCCGCCGGCGGCGCGTAGGCCGCCTCCAGCGCGGCGAACTCCTCCGGCAGCATGTCGCACATCACCTGCACGTGCGGAATGATGTTGGCGCCGACGATGAAGCCGAAGTCGAGCTGGTCGCGATAGCTCTGCACGGTGATGTTGAGCGCCTGTCCATGCGTCGAGATCGATACCGGGAAGATGTGCAACAGCTCCGCGCCGGCGGCATAGAGCGTCTGCCGCGGGCCCGGCACGTTGGACACCGTGATGTTGGCTGCCGGAGGCAGCACGTCCGACAGGTTCGAGCGGCTGTAGAGCAGCGCCAGAACCTGCACCATCATCGGCGCACCCAGCATCGAGATGTTGGAAATCTGCGGCATCAGGGCCCGCAACGGATGCGACATCTCCTTGGACTTGGTCGACTGCGCGATGATCGCCTCCAGCCGCGCCTTGGGATCGTCGATATTGGTCGCGATCGAGCAGATCATGCCGAACACCTGGTTGTTGGCCTCGGTGTTGCCTTCCTCGCGTAGCGAGATCGGCACGGCGGCGGTCAGCGATTTCGCCGGCAGCGTGCCATATTGCTGGAGGTAGCGCCGGACCACGCCGGAGGCGAGCGCCAGCACCACGTCGTTGAGCTTGCCGCCGGCCCGCTTGGCGAGCGCCTTCGAACGCGACAGCGAGATCGAGACGCCGGCAAAGCTGCGTTCCGAGGAAATCGTCTTGTTCAGCATGGTCGGCGGCGACACCATGCTGGCGAGGCTTTCCCGGGACTTCGGATCGGAGATCTTGCCGAGCACGTCGGAGACGCTCTTGACCATGGTCGGGATGTTGCCGGCGAAGCGCACCGCGCTCTCGATCTGGTACATCGCATTGTCGAACAGGATCGAGCCGATGTCGCTCTTGCCCGTGCGCGGCAGTTGCAGGTTCTTCGCGGCCGCCGAGGCATCGAGCGGCTGGGTGAAGAGCTGCTGATAGGAATCGAGCAGGTTGGCGGCGATGTCGCGCGGCTCCTGTCCGGGCTTGCTGCCCGCCGTCGGCGGATCGACCTTCCGGGGGGTGGGCGAGATATCGTAGATCATGTTGGTCAGCGCCGCCCCGGCGCCGCCGTCGATGGCGGCATGGTGCATCTTGGAATAGAGCCCGACCTCGTTGTCCTTCATGCCCTCGAACACGTAGAACTCCCAGAGCGGCCGGGCGCGGTTCAAGAGCTTGGCGTGCATCCAGCCGACGATGCGCTCGAGCGTGGCGCGGTCGCGCGGCTGCGGCAGGCTGGCGCGGAAGATGTGGCGGTCGATGTCGAACTGGTCGTCCTCGACCCAGGAGGGATGATCGATATCGAGCGGCGCCTTCTCCAGCCGCGCCTTCAGGATCGGCGCGATGTGCAGGCGCGAGACGATCATCGCCTTGAAGTCTTCGAAGAAGTCGCCCTTGTAGTCGTCAGGCAGGCGAAAGATCGCCATGCTGCCGACATGCATCGGCATCTCCGGCGTTTCCAGATAGAGAAATGATGCGTCCAGCGACGACAGCTTCTTACCGTCAGCCATAGTTCCCTCCGATCGTTTTGACGGGCGCCTTTACCGGCGCTTCTCGTCAGGCCGATACTGCCCGTTCCGGCGGGGCATATGCAATGGCAAACGGCCCTGCCCGGTCGAACGGCCAGAATTGCCCCTCCGGTTGCGCCAGCCGGTCCGCCACGGCCCACAGCGCCGCGGGGTTCACGCCGAGCCCGATATGGCTCGCCAGGTGCACCTCGATGTTCTCGGCGCGGTCGGAGGGACGCAACAAACAGGTTCGCCAGTTCACGACACCGTCGGCGCGCGAATAGATCGACGTCGCCGGCACCGGCAGCTCGCCGGCGATCGCCTCGCGCAGTTCGGCGAAATCCTCGACGCGCTCGCCGGTCAGCGCTTCGTACAGCCGCGTGGCGTTGGTCGCCCGCACGTCGTTGGCAAACGGGCTGCCGAGCGTGACGACGTAACGGACCATCTCGGGTGCCTGGAGCGCGAGATCGCGGGCATAGACGCCGCCGAGACTCCAACCGACCAGGCTGACCTTGCGTCCGCTCGTAGCGTGGATTTCGGCAAGGCGCGCGCGCAAGGCTTCCCTGATCCGCTCCAGCCCACCGAGATTGCGCCCCATCCGCCAGGCATGCGCCTCATAACCGAGCTCGCTGAGATAGCGCCGTATCGGCGCCATCGAGAGATCGCTGGCAAGAAAGCCCGGCAGCGCCAGCACCGGATGGCCGTCGCCTCTGGGCGCGCGCATCAGGAGCGGCGACAGCATTACGCTGGCGTTGAATTCGAAAAGTCCACGGGCTTCGGCCAGCAGCAGGCCGAGGCTCGGCGGACGAAGCCGGCCCGGCGCCTGCGGCTCGTCCGGCCCGGGCGACATTTATTTCTTCTTGTCGCCGCTGCGCGGGCTGCCGAGACCGGCCATGGTGACGAACATGTCCTGAAACCGCTCGGCGATCTTGGGATCGAAGGTGAACCAGCTCTGGATCAGCGATTCCGGCGAGACTTTCTCGATGTTGCTCAGAACCTGCTGCTGCAGCTTGTCCATCACCGCCGTCTGCATCGGTGACACGTCGGGCAAACCGAAGAACTGGCGGGCCTCGAGGGGGGTACAGTCGATTTCGATGTTAACTTTCATGTCCCCTCCAGATGAGATTCGAGCGGCTTGCCGCAGTATCGCCGCGAGAGGGCGTGCAACGCAAGCGACCTGAGGCAGGCGGCCGGGCACCGGCCTCCGACATGGTCAATCAAACGCTCCGCCGGGCGGCCTGCTGGCCGTTTCCGCGTTTATTCCCCTCGCCGATCGAAAGTCGAATGTCGCCGGGATGCCTCTCACCCCCAAATTGTCGGTCAGTATTGCTGCACAGCGGTGCAACTTGGCGCGTTCCTTGCTGGAATGGCGCTTGCACGGGTCGAGAACTCTGGGCAACATGGATCGATCGGCCCCACCGAACAATCAAAAATGACGGTGCGGGCGAGTGGAGAGGGTCAAGAATGTCAGTCGGACGAAGTCTGTTTGCGGCGACGCTCGCCGGTGCGCTTGCGTTGGCGGTCTCACCGGCGTCGAGCCAGACGCTGCGCTATGCCAACCAGGGTGAGCTCAAATCGCTCGACCCCTACACGCTCAACGAGTCGACCACCCACGCGCATCTCGGCCATGTGTATGAGGGCCTCGTTACACGCGACAAGGACCTGAAGATCATCCCGGCGCTCGCCGAAAGCTGGGAGACGCCGGAACCGACGCGCTGGCGTTTTCATCTGCGCAAGGGCGTGAAATTCCACAATGGCGATCCCTTCACCGCGGATGACGTGGTGTTCTCGGCCGAGCGCGTGCGGGCCAAAGGCTCGAACCTGCTGAGCCGAATTCCGGCCGACGCCAAGGTCGTCAAGGTCGACGATTACACCGTCGACTTCATCCTTACTGCGCCCAATCCCATCCTGACGGCGCTGTGGGCGACCTGGTACATCATGGACAAGAAATGGGCAGAGGCGAACGATGCGGTGGCACCGACGCCGGCCGCCGCCACGACGCCGAGCTACGCCTCGCTCCATGAAAACGGCACCGGCCCCTTCATGATCGAGAGCCATCAGCCGGGCGTGAAGACCGTCTTCAAGGCCAATCCGAACTGGTGGCGCAAGCCAGAACATAATCTGAAGGAGATCATCTTCACGCCGATCGCATCGGAGGCCACGCGCGTCGCGGCCCTGCTGTCGGGCGAGGTGGACGTGATCGAACCGGTTCCGGTCCAGGACATCCAGCGCGTCAATTCGAGCCCGAACGCCACCGTGCTGACGGGACCTGAACTGCGCACCATCTTCGTCGGCATGGACCAGTCGCGCGACGAGCTGCTGTACTCGAACATCAAAGGCAAGAACCCGTTCAAGGACATCCGCGTCCGCGAAGCCGTCTACAAGACGATCGACGTCGACCTGATCAAGAACCGCGTCATGCGCGGCCTCTCGACACCGTCCGCGTTGATGATCGCGCCGGAGCTCTATCCGCTGTCGAAGGACTTCACCCGGCCGAAGCCCGATGCCGAGGCCGCCAAGAAGCTCCTGGCGGAAGCAGGCTATGCCGACGGCTTCGAGGTGACGATGGACTGCCCGAACGATCGCTACGTCAATGACGCCGCGATCTGCCAGGCTATCGTCGGCATGCTCGCCCGCATCAACATCAAGGTGAACCTGCTGGCGCAGCCCAAGGCGCAATACTTCGCCAAGGTGCTGAAGCCCGGTGGCTACAAGACCTCGTTCTTCATGCTGGGCTGGACCCCTGACACGCTGGACTCCCACAATGTGATGCACGACATCATGGGGTGCCGCGAAGATCCCAAGGATCCCAACCGCGGCGAAGCCAATCTCGCCGGCTACTGCAACAAGCAGTTCGACGAGCTCGCCGACAAGGTGCTCCTGGAGCCTGATACGACCAAGCGCGATCAGTTGATCAAGCAGGCCTATGAGCTCGCGATCAAGGACTACGCCTACGTTCCGCTGCATCAGCAGGCGCTCGCCTGGGGCGTGTCGAAGAAGGTGAAACTGACCCAGCGCGCCGACAACCAGGTCCTGCTCTATTGGGCGACCAAACAGGACGAGTAGGTTGTTGAGAAGTTGCGAAGTCCCGGAAGCCCAGGCTTCCGGGACTTGTTGTTTAGGGCTAACGCGATGATGCGTGCCGCTGAAGAGATGTGAAAGGAACAGATGCTCGCTTTCACACTGCGCCGGGCAATCCAGGCCATCGGTGTCATGATCGCCGTCGGGATCATCGCGTTCTCGATGTTCCGCTTCGCCGGCGATCCCGTGAACCAGATGGTCGGGATGGATACCTCCGGCGCCGAACGCGCTGCGATCCGCAAATCGCTCGGCCTCGACGATCCCGTGCTCGTGCAGTTCGGCCGCTATATGGGTAACGCCGCGCAATTCAAGTTCGGCGTGTCGTACCAGTTCCGCCTGCCCGTCACCAACCTGCTGATCGAGCGGATGCCGGCGACGCTGGAGCTCGCCATCGTTGCCACCATCTTCGCCATGGTCAGCGGCATCCTGATGGGCGTCTATTCCGCGCTGCGTCGCGAGAGCTGGCTCGCGCATGTCTTCCAGGCCGTCTCGCTGATCGGCATCTCGCTGCCGACCTTCCTGATCGGCATCCTCCTGATCTACCTGTTCTCGGTGACCCTCGGCTGGCTGCCTTCGTTCGGCCGCGGCGATGTCGTGCGCATCGGCTGGTGGACGACGGGCCTATTGACGTTGTCAGGATTGAAGGCCCTGATCATGCCCTCGATCACGCTCGGCCTGTTCCAGATGACGCTGATCATGCGGCTGGTGCGGGCGGAGATGCTGGAGGTGATGCGCACTGACTATATCCGCTTTGCGCGGGCCCGCGGCCTCACCACCCGCGCCATCCATTTCGGCCACGCCCTGCGCAACACGCTGGTTCCCGTGATCACCGTGGCCGGCCTGCAATTTGGCTCGGTAATTGCATTCGCGATCATCACCGAAACCGTGTTCCAGTGGCCGGGCATGGGCCTCCTGTTCGTGCAGGCCGTTCAGAACGTCGATATCCCGATCATGGCAGCCTATCTGATGATGGTGTCCCTGATCTTCGTCACCATCAATCTCGTGGTTGATATCCTCTACACCATCGTCGATCCGCGGCTGCGCTCGACGGTCAGCCGGGCGCATTAGAGATGAGCGACGCCGTCGTTCCGCACAAAGTCGAAGGCCGCGGCGCGCACGCTGCGCCGGGTTGGTTCAAACGAGCGCTCGACAGCGACCTGCTCTACTCGTTCCGCCGCTCCAAGATCACCATGATCGCGGCTGCGGTGACGCTGCTGTTCTTCCTGCTCGCGATCTTCGCCTCATTGCTGTCGGTGCAGAACCCGTTCGACCCGGCGCAGCTTCAACTGATGAATTCGCGTATCTCGCCGCTGTGGACCGCCGACGGCCAGAGCCCGTTCCTGCTCGGCACCGACGAGCAGGGCCGTGACGTGCTGTCCGCGATCCTCTACGGCATGCGCATCTCGCTCCTGGTCGGCGTGCTCGGCGTGGTGTTCTCAGGCGCGCTCGGCATCCTGCTCGGGCTCACGGCCGGCTATTTCGGCGGTGCCGTCGACGGCCTGATCATGCGCATCGCCGACGTGCAGCTCTCCTTTCCGGCGATCCTGATCGCGCTCCTGATCAACGGCATCGCCAAATCGGTGTTCGGCAACAAGCTCGACGAGATGAGCATGCTGGGCGTGCTGGTGTTCGCGATCGGCCTGAGCTTCTGGGTCCAGTACGCCCGCACGGTGCGCGGCTCGGTGATGGTCGAGAAGAACAAGGACTATGTCGCCGCGGCGCAGCTGATCGGCCTGCCTGCCCCCGTGATCATGCTGCGCCACGTGCTGCCGAACACGATGGGCCCGATCCTGGTCATCGCCACCATCAACCTCGCCCTCGCTATCATCACCGAAGCGACGCTGTCGTTCCTCGGCTCCGGCATGCCCGAGACCATGCCCTCGCTGGGCACACTGATCCGCATCGGCAACAATTATCTGTTCGCGGGCGAGTGGTGGATCGTCGCCTTCCCGGGCATCGCGCTCGCTGTCCTGATCCTCTCCATCAACCTGCTCGGCGACTGGCTGCGCGACGCGCTGAACCCGAAGCTTCGATGAGTATGGGGCGCTCATGACCGAACCCGTCCTCTCCGTACGCAATCTCCAGGTGGAGTTCGCCTCCCGCCGCGGCACGCTGCGCGCGATCGACGGCGTCTCGTTCGACATCGCCAAGGGCGAGGTGCTCGGCGTGGTCGGCGAATCCGGCGCCGGCAAGTCCGTCACCGGCCTGTCGGTGATCGGCCTGATCGATCCGCCCGGCCGCATCGCCGGCGGCGAGATTCGTCTCGCCGGCCTGCGCATCGACAATCTGCCCGCCGAGGAGATACGCCGCATCCGGGGAAAACGGATCGGCATGATCTTCCAGGATCCCCTCACCTCGCTCAATCCGCTGTACCGCGTCGGCGACCAGATCGTCGAGACGATCAAAACCCACCTGAGCCTGTCCGAGACGGCCGCCCGCCGCCGTGCCATCGACCTGCTCGCCGAGGTCGGCATTCCCGCACCGGAAAAGCGGATAGACGGCTATCCCCACGAATTCTCCGGCGGTATGCGCCAGCGCGTCGTGATTGCGCTCGCGATCTGCGCCGAGCCCGAGCTGATCATCGCGGACGAGCCAACCACCGCGCTCGATGTCTCCGTGCAGGCGCAGATCATCTCGCTGATCAAGCGGCTCGGGCGCGATCACGGCACCGCCGTGATGCTGGTGACCCACGACATGGGCGTGATCGCGGAGACCTCCGATCGCGTCGCGGTGATGTATGCCGGCCGCGTCGCCGAGATCGGCCCGGTCCAGGACGTCGTCAGGAATCCGCTGCACCCTTACGCCAAGGGCCTGATGGGCGCGATCCCGACGCTTGCCGGGGACGACAAGCGCCTGGTGCAGATCCCCGGGTCCATGCCGCGCCTGTCGGCGATCCCGCGCGGCTGCTCGTTCAATCCGCGCTGCGCCTTCGCCTTCGATCGCTGCCGGGTTGAACGGCCGGAGCCGCTGCCGCGCGGCGCGCAGTCGGTCGCCTGCCATCTCTACGACATCGTGCCTGCGGAGAGCGCGGCATGAGCACGCCTTTCGTCCAGGCCACAAATCTGCGCCGCGTCTTCGACGTCTCAAAACCCTGGCTCAACCGCGTGCTCGAAGGCGGGCATCTCGAATATCTCAAGGCTGTCGATCACGTCAGCTTCGACATCAGGAAGGGCGAGACCTTTGCGCTGGTCGGCGAGTCCGGCTCGGGCAAGACCACCGTGGCGCGGATGGTTGTCGGCCTGCTGCCGCCAAGCTCCGGCAACGTGCTGATCGACGGCGTCTCGATGACCGATCCGCGGCAGGCGCCGGCACGCCGGAAGCTGCGCCGCCGCATCCAGATGATCTTCCAGGACCCCTATGCGAGCCTGAACCCGCGCTTCCGGGTCGATGCCATCATCTCCGAGCCGATCCGTGCCTTCGACCTCATCCAGGGCGAGCGCGATATCCAGGCGCGCGTCGGCGAATTGCTCAGCCTTGTCGGCCTGCATCCCGACGACCGGTTGAAATTTCCGCACGAGTTCTCCGGCGGTCAGCGCCAGCGCATCGCGATCGCGCGAGCGCTTGCCTCCGATGCGGAGTTCATCGTCTGCGACGAGCCGACTTCGGCGCTCGACGTCTCCGTGCAGGCGCAGATCCTGAACCTGATGCGCGACCTCCAGGACAAGTTCGGCCTGACGTATATGTTCATCAGCCACAACCTCGCCGTGGTCCGCCACATGGCGAGCCGCGTCGGCGTGATGTATCTCGGCCGCATCGTCGAGATCGCGGAAGGACGCGAGCTGTTCGCCCGACCGCGCATGCCCTACACCAAGATGCTGCTGGGCGCCGTGCCTGACCTCGCTATGTCAGGCCGCCAGCGCATTCCCGTGAAGGGCGAGATTCCGAACCCAATCAATCCGCCGCCCGGCTGCGCCTTCAATCCGCGCTGCCCGCTGGCGTTCGATCTCTGCCGCAAGGAAGCCCCGGAACTGATCGACGGCGTCGCCTGCCATGCGGTGAACACCGCGCCGGTCCCGGCGTGACGCGCGCGTGCCATGCGGTCCACGCATTGGCGGCACGGCATCGCCTGTGATCAATTGCGCGCACGACAAACAAGGTAGCGAAATCCCATGGCCAGCAATGTCAATCCCGATCCCTTCACGACGCGCCCCGAGATCGAGGGCACGTTCGGGGTCGTCGCCACCACACACTGGATCGCGACCGCGGTCGGCATGGCCATTCTGGAAAAGGGCGGCAACGCCTTCGACGCCGGCGTCGCCACGGCGTTCACACTCCAGATCGTGGAACCGCATTTGAACGGCCCGGGCGGAGACGTGCCCATCATCGTGCATGACGTCCAACGCGCACGCACCGAGGTGATCTGCGGCCAGGGCCCGGCGCCGGCGCGCGCCACCATCGCGCACTACAAGAGCGAAGGCCTCGACATGGTGCCGGGCACCGGCCTGCTCGCAGCCTGCGTCCCCGGCACGTTCGAATCCTGGATGATGCTGCTGCGCGACTACGGCACGATGCGCGTGCGCGACGTGTTGGAGCCAGCGATCTCCTACGCGCGCGACGGCTATCCGCTGGTCGAGCGCGCCAGCGCCACGATCCAGACCGTCGAGCAGCTGTTCCGCAAGCATTGGCCGACGTCGGCCGCGGTCTATCTGCCCAATGGCGAAGTTCCGAAGCCCGGCACGCTCTTCACCAACAAGACGCTGGCTGCGACCTACGCCCGGATTCTCAGCGAGGCCGAGAGCGGCGGCGGTGGCCGCGACGCCGAGATCGAGCGCGCGCGAAAGGCCTGGTCGCACGGTTTCGTTGCGGAAGCCATCGACAAGTTCTGCCGCACCCAGGAGGTGATGGATGTCAGCGGCTCGCCGCATCGCGGCGTGCTCTCGGCCGACGACATGGCGCGCTGGCAGCCGACGATCGAGGCACCGCTCACCTACGACTATGGCCGCTACACCGTCTGCAAGGCCGGCGTCTGGAGCCAAGGGCCTGTAACGCTGCAACAACTCGCATTGCTGAAGGGTTTTGCGCTCGACGGGCTCGATCCGACCGGGCCGGAATTCATCCATCTCCAGATCGAATGTGCCAAGCTTGCGTTTGCCGACCGCGAGAAATTCTACGGCGATCCCAAGTTCAGCGAGATCCCGATCGCGACGCTGCTGTCGGACGCCTATAACGACGAACGTCGCAAGCTGGTGACCGAGAAAGCTTCGCTCGACCTTCGGCCCGGCACGGTCGAGGGTCTTGGCGGTGTGGTCAAGCTGCGCCGCGCCGAAGGACAGCGCGAGGCCGTCGGCGCACTCGGCGCCGGCGAACCAACCGTAGGCCGCTTCGGCGAGGTGCGCGGCGACACCGTGCATTTCGACATCATCGACAAGGCCGGCAACATGGTGTCGTCGACGCCGTCGGGCGGCTGGCTGCAATCCTCGCCGATCATTCCCGAGCTCGGTTTTTGCCTCGGCAGCCGCGCACAAATGTTCGATCTGGAGGAGAACCAGCCGAGTTCGCTCGCGCCGGGCAAGCGGCCGCGCACGACGCTGTCCCCCACCATGGCGCTACGCGACGGCGAGCCGTACCTCGCCTGGGGCTCGCCCGGCGGCGACCAGCAGGATCAGTGGATCACGCAGTTCTTCCTGCGGCACGTCCATTGCAACCTCAATCTCCAGGAAGCGATCGACGCGCCGGCCTGGCACTCCGAGCATTTCCCGATCTCGTTCTGGCCGCGCACCGCGCGCCCCGGCGTGCTCGTGGTCGAGAACCGCGTGCCGAAGGCGACGATCGAGAACCTTCGCGAGCGCGGACACATTGTCGAGGTCGGCCCCGACTGGTCGGAAGGCCGCCTCACCGCGGCCTCGCGCGTCGGGGTGCGCCGCCGCGCCGCCGCCAACCCGCGCGGCATGCAGGGCTACGCCGCAGGGCGCTGAAGGCAGCACATGACCTGGTCGATCATCGCGCGCGATCCTGCCACCGGCCAGTTCGGCATCGCGGTAGCGACCCGTTTCTTCGCCGTCGGCGCGCGCGTGCCCTACATCGCGGCCGGTCTCGGCGCCATCGCGACCCAGGCCTTCGTCAATCCCTATTACGGCATCGACGGCGTCAAGCTGCTGCGCGAGGGCCTGAACGCGCATGACGTTCTCGCCACCCTGCTCGCGACCGACGACGGCCGCGAGAGCCGCCAGATCCACATCATGGACGCGAGCGGCGCGATCGCCGCGCATACCGGGCGCGACTGCGTCGATTGGTGCGGACACATCGCCGGCAGCGGCTTCTCGATCGCCGGCAACATGCTGGCCGGCGCCGACGTGCTCGACGAGACCGCGAAGACCTATATCGCCAATGACAGTCTGCCCTTCCCGCGCCGCCTGCTTGCCGCCATGCGCGCGGGCGAGGCCGCCGGCGGCGACAAGCGCGGCAAGCAATCCGCGGCGCTCTTGATCCACGGCGAGGAGGAATGGCCGGCGCTGGACATTCGCGCCGACGATCATCCCGATCCGCTGGGCGAGCTCGAACGGCTGGAGCGCGTCAGTCAGGAACTCTGGGTGCATTTCCGCTCCTCCATGCCGACGCGGCAGAACCCGGCAGGCAACACCGATCGCAGCGTCATCGACGCCAGCATCGCTGCGAGCCGAGCAAGGCAATCATGAGCGCAAGCCCTCTCATCGAGATCAAGGATCTGCGCATCCGCTTCCACGGCGACGACGGCCGCGTGACTCACGCCGTCGACGGCGTGGATCTCAGCGTCGCCAATGGCGCGACGCTCGGCCTCGTCGGCGAATCCGGTTGCGGCAAGAGCGTGACGTCGCTGGCGATCATGGGACTGCTGCCGAAACAAAGTGCCGAGATATCCGGCGCAATCCGCTTCGACGGCTTCGACCTGCTGAAGACTCCTGACCAGACGTTGCGCGATCTCCGCGGCAACCGGCTGGCGATGATTTTTCAGGAGCCTATGACGTCGCTCAATCCGAGCTTCACCATCGGCGACCAGATCGTCGAGACCATTCTGCGCCACCGCGGCGGCTCGCGGCGCAGCGCGCGCGAGCGGGCCATCGAGCTCTTGCGCCGCGTCCACATCCCCTCGCCCGAGCGCCGGATCGACGAATATCCGCACAAACTCTCCGGCGGCATGCGCCAGCGCGTGATGATTGCGATGGCGCTGGCCTGCGATCCGCGGCTGCTGATCGCAGACGAACCGACCACCGCGCTCGACGTCACCCTGCAGGCGCAGATTTTGGAGCTGATGCGCGAACTGAAGGCAGCGAGCGGCGCCGCCATCATCCTGATCACCCACGATCTCGGTGTTGTCGCCGAAGTCTGCGACGAGGTCGCGGTGATGTATGCCGGCGAGATCGTCGAGCGCGCGCCGGTCGACGAGCTGTTCGCCATGCCGCAGCATCCCTACACCGTCGGCCTGCTGGGCTCGATCCCGCGCCTCGACCACCGCGCCGAGCAGCTTGCCACGATCGAGGGCATGGTGCCGAACATGGCGCAGCCACCCGCCGGCTGCCGTTTCTCCGCGCGCTGCCCCTTCGTGCTGGACGCCTGCACTAAGGCGCCGCCACCGCTGGTCGAGGTCAGCCCCGGCCACCTCTCGCGCTGCATCCGCGCGCCGCTCGAACTCCTGGTGTCGTGATGGCGCTGCTTCCTCCTCTCGTGCCCCGGGCGCGGTGCAGCACAAGCGAAGCGCAGTGGTGCGCTGCTGAACCGGGGCCCATGTGGCAGCGAGCTGGATCCCGGTTCAGCGTCGCAACATTTCGCGTTGCGCCGCGCCCGGGACACGAGAGCAGGATTCGCGGGGAGCAGACACGATGACCGCTCTCCTCGAGGTCGAAGGCCTGGTCAAGCATTTTGTCGCAGGGCGCTCGCTGTTCGGCCGGGCACTGGGGCATGTCAAAGCGGTCGATGGCGTCAGCTTCTCTCTCGATGCCGGCAAGACGCTCGCCCTGGTCGGCGAATCCGGGTGCGGAAAATCCACCGTCAGTCGCCTGGTGCTGCGGCTGATCGAGCCGGATGCAGGCACGGTGCGTTTCGCCGGCCGCGACCTGCGCTCACTGGACGCCGGGGCGCTCCGCGCCTTCCGCCGCGAAGCGCAGATCATCTTCCAGGACCCCTACGCCTCGCTCAATCCGCGCATGACGGTCGGACAGATTCTCACCGAGCCGCTGGCGCTGCACGATCTGGTACCGCCGGCGCAACGGCGCGAGCGCGTCGCGGAAATCCTGCGGCTGGTCGGTCTCGAGCCGCGGCTCGAGCGACGTTATCCGCACGAATTCTCCGGTGGGCAGCGCCAGCGCATCGCCATCGCCCGCGCGCTCGCGGTCGAACCAAAACTGATCATCTGCGACGAGCCGGTCTCGGCGCTGGACGTCTCGATCCGCTCGCAGATCCTCAACCTCCTGCGCGAGCTGCAGGACCGGCTTGGGCTGGCCTACATCTTCGTCTCGCACGATCTGGCTGTAGTCAAGCACATCGCCGACCACGTCGCGGTGATGAATCTCGGCCAGATCGTCGAGACCGCCGAGGCGGACGCCCTGTTCGCGGCACCCCGCCATCCCTACAGCCGTGCGCTGCTGTCTGCGATCCCCGTGCCTAAACCGCGGGCAAAGCGCAGCCGGATTGTGCTGCAGGGAGAGATCCCGAGCGCGCTCAGCCCGCCGCCGGGTTGCCGCTTCCACACCCGCTGCCCCTACGTGGTCGACCGCTGCCGCAGTGAAATGCCGCAGCTCGTGCCGGGTGGCATCGGACATGCAACGGCCTGTCACCGAACGTCGGAACTGCCATCCTCCGCGGCGATCGTCCCGTCCGACGGCGGCTTCTCGCCGGTCCTTGAAAAATTGGTCGCCGCCTTCAGCGGCGGCCCGGAAGCAGTCCGCGGCAGCGGGGTTAGTTCATTGGGAACGGACCCGGCATAGCCGCAAAACAGAGGTTGAGAGCGATGAGTTTCATGCGTTTGACAATCCTGGCGTCGGCCCTGCTGACGTCGCTCGTGGGCGCAGCCCAGGCTCAGACCGCGCTTCGCATCGGCATCGCCGAAGACCCCGACATCCTCGATCCCAGCATCGGCCGCACCTATGTCGGCCGCATCGTCTTCTCCGCCTTCTGCGACAAGCTGTTCGACATCGACGAGAAGCTCAACATCGTGCCGCAGCTCGCGCTGTCCTACGAGACTTCGGCCGACGGCAAGGAGATGACGATCAAGCTCCGGCCCAACGTCAAATTCCATGACGGCGAGCCGCTGGACGCCGAAGCCGCAAAATTCTCGATCGAGCGTCACATGACGCTGCCGACCTCGTTCCGGAAGTCCGAGCTCGCCAGCGTCGACCATGTCGAGGTGGTCGATCCCCTGACCATCAAGCTGGTGCTCAAGACCCCCTACTCGCCCCTGATCGCCCAGCTTACCGACCGCTCCGGCATGATGGTGTCGCCGAAGGCGGCCAAGGAAGCCGGCGACAAGTTCGGCCTGCATCCGGTCTGCGCCGGCCCCTACAAATTCGTCGAGCGCGTCCAGCAGGACCGCATGGTGTTCGAGAAGTTTGCCGACTACTGGAACAAGGACAATATCCATATCGACCGCGTCGTGTTCCTGCCGATTGTCGACGCGACGGTGCGGCTCGCGAACCTGAAGTCGGGCGGGCTCGATCTGATCGAGCGCGTGCTCGCCACCGATATCAAGGACGTGCGCGCCGATTCCCGCCTGGTGCTGTCGACCGCGCCGGAGCTCGGCTATCTCGGCCTGACCGTCAATATCGGCAACGACAAGACCAAGGGGCCGCTGAGCCAGTCGGCGAAGGTCCGCCAGGCACTTGATCTCTCGATCGACCGCGAAGCCCTCAACCAGGTCGTCTTCAACGGCGAGTTCACGCCCGGCAACCAGTGGGTCAGCCCGAAGCATCCCTATTACCAGAAGGCATTCCCGGTCCGCGGCCGCGATATCGCGAAGGCCAAGGCACTGCTGAAGGAAGCCGGCGTCACCGCGCCCGTGACGGTCGATTACATGATCCCCAAGGGCGCGGAGAACGAAGCCGTGGCCCAGGTCGTCCAGTCGATGGCCGCGGAAGCAGGCTTCGACATCAAGATCCGCGCGGTCGAATTCGCGACGACCTTCAAGCAGGCCCAGGCAGGCGAGTTCCAGATCTTCCAGATCAACTGGAGCGGCCGCATCGATCCCGACGGCAATTCCTACATCTTCATGCGCAGAAAGGCGCCGCAAAACGACGGCGTGTACGCGAACCCCGAGGCCGACAAGCTGATGGAAGATGGACGCATGACGTCCAACGTCGAGGAGCGCAAGGCGATCTACGAAAAGCTGACCAAGATCCTGCTCGACGATTTGCCGATCATCTACATCTACCACCGCACGCTGCTCATCGCGCACACTAAGAAGCTGGACGGCTACAGGCAGATGCCCGACGGGCTGGTGCGCGTAGTCGGATTGAAGTTCAAGTGACGAAGGCGCCGATGAGTGCATGTCCCGGACGCGGCGCGGCGCGCAAGCGCTGCACCGCAGAGCCGGGACCCATAGCGTGGACTCGTCGTAACAGATGGGTCCCGGTTCAGCAGCGCAACGTTGCATGTTGCGCTGCGCCCGGGACACGGATCGAACCATGCTGAATTTCCTCGCCCACCGAATCGCACAGATCGTGCCGACACTGTTCTTCGTGTCCGTGCTGATCTTCTCGCTCCAGCAATTGCTGCCGGGCGATCCCGCGCTGGTGATGGCCGGGGAGGAGCGCGATCCCGCCGTGATCGAACAGATCCGCCAGCAGTACAAGCTCGATCAGCCGATCCCCGTGCAGTACGTCTATTGGCTCAAGGGCGTTGTCTCAGGCAATTTCGGCGAGTCGCTGCGCAACAAGATGCCGGTGCGCGAGCTGATCGCACAGAAACTGCCGGTGACGCTTCAGCTCGGCTCGATGGCGATCCTGATCGCGTTCCTCATCGGCATTCCCGCCGGCATCGTCTCCGCGGTGAAGAAGGGCACGGTTTGGGACTATGGTGCCAATCTGTTCGCGCTGTGGGGCATCTCGACGCCGAATTTCTGGCTCGGAATCCTCATGATCTTCCTGTTCTCGATTCACCTGGGCTGGCTGCCGGCCTCGGGCTATGTGCCGCTGACCGAGGACTGGCGCGCGAGCCTGGCTGCCACCATCATGCCGGCCTTCGTGCTCGGCAACGCAATTTCGGCGGTCCTGATGCGGCACACACGTAGCGCCATGCTCCAGGTTCTGGAGAGCGACTATGTCCGCACCGCGCGCGCGAAAGGTCTCTCCGAGCGCTCGGTGATCCTCAAGCATGCGATGCGCAACGCGCTGACGCCGATCATCACCCTCGGTGCGCTCGAGCTCGGCACGCTGTTGTCGGGCGCGGTGCTGACCGAGCAGATCTTTTCCATTCCCGGCTTCGGCAAGCTGATCGTGGATGCCGTATTCAACCGTGACTATGCGGTGGTGCAGGGCGTGGTGCTGGTGACGGCCACAGTCTACATCACGTTGAATCTCGTCGCCGACGTCGCCTATGTCCTCGTCAATCCGCGGCTGCGAGGTTAGACGATGACCGACGCCGCACTGCCAGCCAGTCCCGCCACCCAGGCCTACGAGCTGGACAGCCCGACCCGCCGTGCGCGGCGGCGCCTGTTCAAGCGCAAGGCCGCGGTCTTCGGGCTTGTCGTGATCACGGCGTTCATCCTGCTTGCGGCCCTTGCGCCGCTGGTCGTGCCCTATGATCCCATTGCAACGAGCTGGAGCCTGGTGCGCAAGCCGCCCACCGCCGGCCACTGGTTCGGCACCGACGATCTCGGCCGCGACATCCTCAGCCGCGTCATCTACGGCGCGCGGGCCTCGCTGATGGCGGGTCTGATCTCGGTCGCGATCGCGCTCGGGATCGGTGTCCCTCTCGGTCTCCTCGCCGGTTATCGCGGCGGATTTGTCGACGCGCTGATCAGCCGGATCACGGATGCGATGTTGGCCTGCCCGTTCCTGATCCTGGCGATCGCGCTGGCCGCCTTCCTCGGTCCCAGCCTCGGCAACGCCATGATCGCGATCGGCATCTCGGCCACGCCGATCTTCATCCGCCTGACGCGCGGGCAGGTCCTGAGCGTCAAGGCCGAAGACTATGTCGAGGCCGCGCGCGCGCTCGGCAATCCGCCGTGGCGGATCGCGTTCTCGCACATCCTGCCGAACATCCTGCCGGCGCTGCTCGTGCAGGCGACGCTGTCGATCGCCGCCGCCATCATCGCCGAAGCCGCGCTGTCCTTCCTCGGCCTCGGCCAGCAGCCGCCCGCACCGTCCTGGGGCAGTATGCTCAACGCAGCGCAGCGCTTCCTGACCCAGGCGCCGTGGATGGCGATCTGGCCGGGCCTTGCGATCTTCCTCGTGGTGCTGTCGCTGAACCTGCTCGGCGACGGCCTGCGCGACGCGCTCGACCCGCGCCAGCGCTAGATCACGGTCTCGCGCAGCACGCGGCGGCAATCCATCTCGTACTCGAGGTCGACCACCGGCGGCCGGGCAAAGTGCCAGGTCAGGCCGGAGCGCAGCGCGCCGCGGCGGACCAGTTCGTCGACCAGCGCGTGGTGGAAATCGTGCACGGAATAGGCCTGCACGCCGGTGGTGTCCTTCCAGCCGAAGCCGAAGGCCGTCATCCGGTTCTCCATCTGCGACGTCGTGGTGAACCGCACCTTCTCGCGAAGACCCTCCGGACTGAGGTCGCGGTAGCGCACCGTGCGCTCGACATAGGTCCCGCCGCCCTCGCGCGCCTCGGCGCCACCGGCGATCACGAAAGACGGCGCCTTCGAGGTTGTCGGACGCGTGAAGGAGAAGGCATAGAACGACGGCTCGGACGGCGGATCGATCTCCGGACAGACATTGCTGCGCGCCACCGGATTGGTGGTGCCGTCGAAGATGCCCCATTCGGACAGCGTCTTCACATAATGCAGGTTGAATGCGCGAAAGCCTTCCTCGCTGAAGGCCGCCGGTGAGCGCAGCTCGCAGGCACAGAACGCCGTCAGTGGCCGGCCTGCTTCCTGGATATACTTCGCCGCGAGCGCAAATCCCTCGGCCAGCGGCACCAGGCGGTCGAACCGGACCCGCTCGATCTCGTAGCCGTCGTCAGCGGCGGCACCGGCCGAATACTGGAATACAGACGGAATGAAACGATAGTTGCCGGCGGAGAAATCACCAATCATGTCGAACTCCTATTCCAGTTTCATGCGGATGCCCTTGGCACCGTTGAGCAGGCGCTTCAGGTGAAAGCCGGCCAGGGAATCGTCGGCGTACATCCCGACCAGCGCGGCAAAGGCCGGCATGGCCGCGACGTCGCCGGCTTCCATCTTGGCAAAAGCCTCGGAATATTGCGCCGTCCTCGGCGCTTCAAATTTTTCCTGCGGCAACGGTTCGAACGCACGCAGCGGTTCGCTGCGTCCGCGCAGCATCAGATCGCCGACGGGACGGCCTTGAAAATGCTCCGCCGCCTTGGCGACGCTGGCACTGGCGCAGATGCGTGTTCCCAGATGCTTGTTGGCGGCCTCCAGTCGCGCCGCGATGTTGATAGTGTCTCCATACGCGGTGTAGTCGAAGAAGCGGTTGCCTCCGAAATTGCCGACCAGAGCCGGCCCGGCGTGAATGCCGATGCGGGTCGTGCCGAAATTCACGCCCATGGCCCTCTGGCGCGCGCAGAAATCCTGCGCCCAGGCATCGAGGTCATGGGCGCAGGCGACCGCACGCGTCGCATAATCCGGCTGATCGCCGGGCGCATTGAAGAGCACCTGGATCGCATCGCCGATGATTTTTGCAACCGTCCCCTCATGCGCGAAGATGGTTTCGGTCATCCCGCCAACATATTCGTTGAGGAGCGCGCCCAGCGTCTCGGGCGGCGCGCTCTCGACCAGGGAGGTGAACCCGGTGATATCGGTGAAGATGGTCGCGACATCGCGCCACTGCACCTCGATCCCCTCACCCTCGCCGCCGGCCACCAGACGCTTGGCGAGTTCGGGCGAGAAATGGCGCGATAGCGCGGCATGGGCCCGCTCCGCCTCCATCTGACGGCGCCGCACCTCGCGCAGCATCTCGATATGGCGAATGGTCTTCTCGATCGTGGCTTCCAGGTCGGCGAAGTCGATCGGTTTGGTGAGGAAGTCGAACGCGCCGCGGTTCATGGCGGTGCGGATGTTGCTCATGTCGCCATAGGCCGAGACGATGATGGTCGACTTCTTGTCCTCGGCCTCCTGGAGCTTCGCCAGCAGCGACAGCCCATCCATCCTGGGCATGTTGATGTCGGAGACCACCATGTCGACATGCGGGTTCTGCTCGAGGGATTCCAGCGCCTCGACGCCGTCGCGTGCAAACATGATGTCGACGAGCCCGTCGCGGATCTGCCTGCGAAACTTTTGCAGGATCAGCGCCTCGAGGTCTGGCTCGTCATCGACGAAGAGGATGGTCGAAGTCATGCGGCTTGCTCGAGCCTCGTGTCGATCTCCTGCCGCAGCAGTGCAAAATCGATCGGCTTGGTGAGGAGCCCGATGGCGCCACGCTCGATCGCCTTCCGGCGCGTCTCGGCGTCACCATAGGCCGTGATCATGATGACGGGAACGTCCGGGTGCTCGGCGCGCACCTTGGGCAGCATGTCGAGCCCGCTCATGCCGGGCATGTTGATGTCGGACAGGATCAGGATCAACGAGGGATCGCGTACCTCGGAGGCGAGCCTGAGCGCATCGGACGCGGACGGCGCGAATTCCATCTGGAAGCGTCCGGCGCGCAGGTCACGCCGGAACTGCTGCCGGAACAGCGCCTCGACGTCAGGCTCGTCATCGACGACCAGGATGTAAACGTTCAACTCTTGCCTCCGGGAGTGTCGTCCGCCGCCATCTTGCGCGGCAGCGTGATGATGAATTCGGTGAATACACCGGGCTCGGTGTTCACGTCGATCGTGCCGCCGTGCTGTTTCACGACGATGTCATGACTCATGGACAGGCCGAGCCCGGTGCCCTCGCCGGCCGGCTTGGTGGTGAAGAACGGATTGAACAATTTCGCCCTCACCTCGGGCGGAATCCCGGTGCCGTTGTCGCGGATCCGGATCTCGACCTTGTCGCCGAGGTTCTTGGTGGCCGCGTTCAAGGTGGGCTCGAAGCCGCCCGTCGCGCTCTCCTTGCGCTTGGCCGCAGCATAGAAGCCGTTCGAGATCAAATTGAGCAAGACACGCGTGATCTCCTGCGGATAGACATCGACCATCCCGGCCCCGGGGTCGAACTCGCGCTCGAGTGTGACGTTAAAGGCGGGCCGTTCCGCGCGCGCGCCGTGATAGGCGAGATTGAGGCTTTCCTCGACGACGGCATTGATATCGCTGGGACGATGCTCGCCGGAACCCGCGCGCGAATGCAGCAGCATGTTCCTGACGATGGAATCGGCGCGCTTGCCGTGCTGCACGACCTTCTCGAGATTGCTCTTGAGCATGCCGGTCAGCTCGTCGACCTCCGCCTTGTTCTTGCCTTCGAAAGAGACCGACTGCAGGGTCTCATTGAGCTCGTCGATCAGTTCCGTCGAGACTGCGGAGAAATTGTTGATGAAATTGAGCGGGTTCTTGATCTCATGGGCAATCCCCGCCGTGAGTTGACCGAGGGAGGCGAGCTTCTCGGTCTGGATCAGGCGATCCTGCGCGGCGCGGAGATCGTCGAGAGATCGCGACAGCTCCTGCGTACGCATCCGCAGCTCATTCAACAGGCGCGTATTTTCGATCGCGATGACGGCCTGGTTGGCAAATGACGCGATCAGCGCGATCTGCTTTTCGTCGAAGGCGACCGCTTCGACCCGGGCGACACCGATCGCGCCGATCACCTTTTCCCTCAACAGCATCGGCGTGAACAGGACCGAATTGAAGCCGAAATCCCGCGCAAACTCCTTGGTGGAAGAAGGTGCCGAGGGGTTGCCCAATATCGGCTGGAATTGCACCGTTCGCTTGGACAGAATGGCGAGGCCGCCCACCGTGTCGTCGGCCAGCGCGCGCGGATATCGCTCGGTCAGCCGCTCGAAGCCGGGTTGCCCGTCTGCCGCAGGCATCTCAACCGTCCCGTCGTGAACGGTCTGCACCACTGCAAAGCGGGTATCGAACATCCGCAGCAAATTTCGTACGATCGCGTCGAACACCGGCTTGGTGTCGTGCATCGATCCGCTGATCGACGCGAGAATCTCGGCGGTCGCAGTCTGCTGCTCGAGCGATTCACGCAGTTCTGCCGTCCGCTGCTCGACCTTGTTTTCCAAATCCGCATAGGATTCCTGCAAGCGCCCGCCCATGTCGTTGAACTGGTCGGCGAGCCCCTCGAGTTCGTCGCCGGTCTTGATCGAGATGCGCTGCGAGAAATCGCCGCCCCCGATCCGCTCGGCGCCGCTGCGCAGTGCCTGGATCGGTCCGACCATGCGGCGCGCGAGGAAAATCCCGGCGAGCACCGCGAAGATCGACGCGGCGAGCAGCACGAGTGCGAGCCGTTCCAACGCGGCATAGAGCGCCGCATAGGCCTCCTCGACGGGCAGCTCGACGAACATGGTCCAATGCAGCGGCTCGATCGGGGCCGATGCGGTCAGCACCTGCTGCCCCTGGATATTGCGCGCTTCGGGGAGCGTGTCGGACTGGGTGCTGCCTGCGGCCTGCGCGGCGCGCACCTGCGCGAGACCGGACATGTCGGTGTTGCGCAGGACCAGGCTGATATCGGGATGCGCGATCAGGCGTCCCTCCGGGCCGACCACATAGGCGTGCCCGTGCTCGCCGACCTTGATCTGGGACACGACGTCCCAGATCAGCTTGAGATTGACCTCCGCGATGCTGACGCCGGCATCCTTGCGCGCGCCGGCCAGCGCGAGCGTCATGTAGGGCTCGGACTCCCTGCGGAAATAGACCGGGCCGTAATAGACCTTGTGCGCGACCGCCTCGGTGAATTTCGGGTCGGCCGACAGGTCGATCCCGCTGTCCATCGCATCCATGGCGAGCCGCGAGACCCGCAAGCGCTCCCTGCCGGTCGCATCCACCTGGGCGAGTTCGGTGATCGCGGGCACCTGGCGCAGCAGCCGTTGCGCATCGAACCGGCGCTGCTCGATCGAGCCCGCCGACCAGGGCAGCTGCGTGGTCCAGCCGAGCTGGCTCTCGATCTCCTTGACGAACTGGCCGATCTTGGCCGCCGCCGCCTCGGCCTGTTCATGCTGGACCCGGATCAGCGCGGCCTTGTGCTCGCGATAATAGAAGAAGACCTCGAACAGCCCGTTGGCCAGCAGCGCAATGGCGACGACGGCCACGAACAGCGCGACATATTTGGTGAAGAGCCGGGTCCTGATCCCGCGCCCCGCCGCCTCGCCGGGCACGACGCCAGCCGCGGCCGCGCCCGGCGCTGTCCTGGCTTGCGGGGTGTCGGGGTGGAGGGAGATGCTCATCCCGGCGAATCTAGCAAGAAGGCCGGAACTTGTCTCTCGCCAACGCGGAAAGGGCTCCCCCGTAAGCCTGCCGGCGTCCCCAGGCTGCCGGGCAAATGAAAAGGGCGGCAACGGATGCCGCTGCCGCCCTCTGGTTCGCTGACCTGCGGCTCAGGTCGGTCGCAGCGCCTTGGAATTGAGGTCGAGATCGTTGACCTCCTTGTTCCGCTCGGAATCGGCCGCCGCGCGGTGGTCGGTTGCCAGCACGACGTAGACCGCGGGCAGCACGAACAGCGTGAACAGCGTGCCGATCGACATGCCGGCGACGACCACGAGACCGATCGAGAAGCGGCTGGCCGCGCCCGCGCCGGACGCAGTCAGGAGCGGGATCAGGCCGGTCACCATCGCGGCCGTGGTCATCAGGATCGGACGCAGACGAATACGGGCCGACATCTCGATGGCCGAACGGCGGTCGAGCCGCTCGTTGACCTGGAGCTCGTTGGCGAACTCCACCATCAGGATGCCGTGCTTGGTGATCAGTCCGACCAGCGTCAGCAAGCCGACCTGGGTATAGATGTTCATCGTCGCCACGCCGAAGAACAACGGGATCAGCGCGCCGACGATCGCCATCGGCACCGAGATCATGATCACCAGAGGATCGCGAAGACTCTCGAACTGCGCCGCCAGCACCAGGAAGATGATGACCAACGCGAAGCCGAAGGTGACCGCGAGCTGATTGCCCTCCTGCACGTACTGCCGGCTGTCGGCGAGATAGTCGTGGCTGAAACCCGCGGGCAGCTTCTTGGCTTCGCCTTCCAGGAAGTCGACCGCCGCACCAACGGTCACGCCCGGCATCGGCACGGCGGAGAAGGTCGCCGAGTTCAGCTGATTGTAGTGCGTCAGCGAATTCGGGTCGGTCTTGGTCCGGATCGAGACCACCGTCGACAGCGGGAGCTGCTGGCCGGTGTTGGTCGTCACGTAATAACCGCCCAGCGATTCCGGCGAGAGCCGCTGGCCGCGCGGCACCTGCGGAATCACCTGGTAGGAACGGCCCTCGAGATTGAAGCGGTTGATGTAGTTGCCGCCGAGCAGCACCGCGAGCGTGCTGCCGAGATTCTGCATGTTGACGCCGAGATCCTGCGCCTTGGTGCGGTCGATCGTGACCTCAACGTTCGGCTGGTTGTAGGCGAGGTCGCTGTCGGAGACGATGAACATGCCGCTCTTGCGCGCAGCGTCCTTCAGCTTCTCCATCTGCTCATAGACCGTCTGGAACCCCGCGGTGGAGTTGATCACCATCTGCACCGGCAAACCGCCCGGGCCGCCGGGCAGCGGCGGCAGGTTGAAGGCGAAGGCCTGCACGCCCTCGATCTTGGAGAGCTCGGCCTGCACCAGCGGCTTCAGCTGGATCGACGAGCGCTTGCGCTCCTCCCAGGACTTGAGCAGCATACCGGCGATACCGCCCTGCGGACCGTTGATGCCGTTCAGCACGAAGCGCAGATCGGTCTCGGGGAATTTCTGGAATTCCTTGTCGAGTTTCTCGCCGTAGAAGTCGACATAGTCGATATTGGCGTATTTCGGCGCCTTGGTCACCGCGAACACGATGCCCTGGTCTTCCTCGGGCGCCAGTTCCTTCGACGTATGCATGTAGAGGAAGCCGACGAGCCCGAGGATCGTCACCGCGAACAGGCCGGTGATGGCCTTGTAGTCGAGCGAGCGGTCGAGCCTGCGGCCATACCAGCGCGTGAGCGCGCCAAACACCCTGTTGACGAGCTTGGCGAAGCGGCCCTCTTCGGTGTTCTTGAGCAGCACCGAGCACATCATTGGTGACAGCGTCAGCGCGATCACGCCCGACACGATCACCGAGCCGGCAAGCGTGAAAGCGAACTCGCGGAACAGCGAGCCGGTGAGACCGCCGAGGAATCCGATCGGCGCGTACACCGCGGCGAGCGTGATCGTCATCGACACGACGGGACCGACGATCTCGCGTGCGCCCTGTAGCGCCGATTGTACCGGTGTCTTGCCCTCCTCCAGATGGCGATGGATGTTCTCCACCACGACGATGGCGTCGTCGACCACGAGGCCGATTGCGAGCACCATTGCGAGCAGGGTCAAGAGGTTGAAGCTGAAGCCCAGGGCCAGCATCAAGGTGCAGACGCCGATCATCGACAAGGGAATCGTGACGACGGGAATGATGACCGAGCGGAACGAGGCCAGGAACAGGAAGATGACCACGATCACGATGATCACGGCTTCGCCCAGCGTCTTCTCCACCTCGTCGATCGAGGATTGGATGAACTTGGTCGAGTCGTAGGCGACCTTCATCTTCATCGACGGCGGCAGATTGCGTTCGAGCTCGGGGAACAGCGCGCGCACGCCCTTCACCAGCGTGAGCGGATTGCCCTGCGGAGTCGCCTGCACACCGATGAAGATCGCGTGCTCGCCGTTGAAGGCGACGCTCGCATCCGTGCTCTGGGCCGCAAGCTCGACGGTGGCGATGTCCTCCATCCGCACGAAGCCGCCGTCCTTGGCCTTGACGATCATCTTCTTGAACTGGTTGACGTCGGTCAGGCCCGTGTTCGTCGAGACGTTCGAGACGATGAGGTAGCCCTTGGTCTGGCCCGCCGCGGACTGGAAGTTGTTGGCGGTGATCGCGGCCGCGACATCGGCCGGCGACACGTTGCGGCCGGCCATTTTCACGGGATCAAGCCACAGCCGCATCGCAAAGGTCTGGCCGCCGAGAATGTCGGCGGAAGCCACGCCATCGACGGTCGACAGCACCGGCTGCACCACGCGCGTCAGATAATCCGAGATCGCCGAGCCCGACAGCTCCTCGGACGAGAAGCCGAGATACATCACGGCCGTCGTCTGGCCCGTGGTCTTGGTGACGATCGGATCGTTGGATTCCTTCGGAATCAGGTACTTGACCGAGTTCGTCTTGGCCAGCACCTCGGTGAGCGCCTGGTTCGGATCGAAGTTCAGCTTGATGTAGACCTGGATCGTAGAGGTGCCGAGCACCGAGGACGAGGTAATGTAGTCGACGCCCTCGGCCGAAGCGACGGCCTGCTCGATCGGCGTGGTGATGAAGCCCTGGATCAGGTCCGCGGACGCGCCGGGATAGACGGTCGTGATGTTGATGACCGTGTTTGACAGCTTCGGATACTGCCGGATCGGCAGCACCATCGCCGCGCGCAGGCCGATCAGCAGGATCAGCAGGCTGACGACGACCGACAGGACCGGTCGCTTGATGAAAATATCGGTAAATGCCATCGCGGCGATCTCGATTCTATGTCTCAAGAAAAGTGATCCGGCCGAGCCGGATCACTTGGATGGTGTTGATCAGTAGCGCGGCGGCTGCGCCGGAATCTGCGGAGCCGGGTCGGTCGAAATCGACACCGGAGCGCCCGATTGCAGCTTGAGCTGGCCGACGGCGACGACCTTGTCGCCCGGCTTCACGCCCTTGATGATTTCGACGCGACCGTCGACGCGGTTGCCGGTCTGCACGAAGGTGCGCACCGCGGAGAGGCTGGTCTTGCCGTCCTCTTCCTTCTTCTCGGTGATCACGAACACTGAGTCGCCGTACAGCGTGTAGTCGACCGCCGTCTCCGGCACGGTGATGACCGCCGGCTTGTCCGGCAGCACGACCGTCGTGGTCACGAACATGCCGGGCTTCAGGATCTTGTCGGGATTAGCGATCGTCGCCTGCACGCGGATGTTGCGGGTGTCGGTCGCGATCTGCGGCTCGATCGTGGTGACCTTGCCTTCGAAGACGCGGCCCGGATAGGCGTCCACCTTGAGCCTGACGACCTGGCCGACCTTGAGGTTGCCCGAGTCCTTTTCCGTCACGGTGAAGTTCGCCCACAGCTGCGACAGATCGGTCAACGAGACGATCGCCGTGCCGGCTGTCAGATACTGTCCAACCTCGACCTTGCGCACGCCGAGATCGCCGGAGAACGGTGCGCGCACCAGCTTCTGCGAGATCACCGCTTCCGTCTTGGCGATGCCGGCCATCGCCTGGTCGTAGGCGGCCTGCGCGGTGTCGACGGTCGCTTGCGGACCGAACTGGCGCGAGGCCAGCTGCTTGGCGCGATCGAGCGAGAGCTGCGCGACGGTGGCCTGCGCCTTGAAATTGGCGAGATCGCCCTGCTCCGGCATGTCGAAGAACTGCACCAGCGGCATGCCAGCTTCGACATGCGCGCCCGGCTCGAACTTGATCTCGGTGACGCGGCCGTTGACGTCGGCGCTGACGTCGACCTGATGCACGGCGACGAGCCCGCCGACGGCGGTGAGCAGGTTCGGCACCACTTCCGACTTCGCCTCGGCCGCGCTGACCGCGGTCGGCGGCGGCTTGTTGTTGGCGAAGAACTGCTTGATCATCTGGCCGCGGAAGTAATTGAACCAGACGAGGCCGCCAACGAGCACGCCCAAGAACGTGCCGACGATGATGAACCACAGCACTGGCCTAACCGGACGCTTGGGAGTCTTGGTGTCGATCGGTTCGCCCGAAATCTTGTGTTCGGCTACGATGTTCATGTCATGCGCTTTCTGCAATCGCCGTCTTGCCCGCATCCGCGGCCTGATCGCGGCCCAAATGCGAAGCAATTGCGGCGTCGTTAAGTCCGATACCCCTCAGGAGAAACTCACAGAGCTGCCGCTCCAGATCGTTCGCCTTGCCGTAGACGAGGCAGGGCGTGGCCGGCAGCCTGGTCAGCGCAGCCATCATCACCGAATGATGCGCGAACCAGAACAGGTTGAGCGGATCGCCGCTGAACGGCCGCGCGTCACCGCTGGCAACCGCGCGCTCGAGCGAGGCGAGGAAGACCGCCCCGATCAGCTTCTCGATCTTGGCATATAGCAGACGGGCGAATTCGCCGTCATCCAGATGGCTGGTGGCCATCAGTCGCAGGCGCTGCGCCTCTTCCTGATCGGGCCCGTCGGCGATGTGGAGGAAATGCTGGACCATGCCGCGGATCAACTCGACCAGCGTGGCCGTCGAGGGCTCCCGCTCGAGCAGGTCCATCAGTGCCGGATCGGCTTCGCATTCGTCGCTGAGGATTTCGGCGTAGAGCGCCGCCTTGGACGGGAAATGCTTGAACAGCAGCGCCTCGGAAATGGCCGCAGCGGCCGCCACGCTCTTGGTCGTGGTGCCGGTATAGCCATGTCGGGCAAAGCAGCGTTTTGCGGCACCGAGGATCAATTGACGCCTCAGGTCGCTCGTCATTCGCAATGAGCTCATGTTAGTGAGTAAGCACTCACCCACGCAAAAGTCAAGCAGAATGCTGCGGCGCAACCTATGTGGGTACCAACTTGTTGGAAAATGGCCACACTTCCCCGCCCTGAGGGCCGGGAACGTTGCTCAGGACGGAGCCGAGGGGGGCTAGATCGGCTGGAAGCCGAGATCGCCACGGATCCGATTGACGATGTAAGTCCCGTCCCGGGTTGGGAGAATCCGGTCCAGGCTGGCGCTGTCGATCTTCACATTGGCAAATCGCGGCCCCGCCGAGACGTCGTGGACGGCTTTGGCGAAGGCCTCGACCTCGGCCATGGTCGTGATCGCGCGGGAGTCCCCGATGCCGCAGGCCCTGGCGACGCCGACGAGGTCGGCAGCTGCGGAGGTGTGGCTGGTCTGACCGCCGGTCTCGCCATAGGCCTCGTTGTCGAGCACCACGATCGAGAGGTTGGACGGCTTCTGCAGGCCGATGGTGGCAAGGCTCCCCATCCCCATCAGCATCTCGCCGTCGCCGGTGATGACCAGCACCGGCAGTTTTGGTTGCGCCAGCGCCAGACCAAGCCCGATCATCGCCGCGCCGCCCATGCCGCCCCAGAGGTAGAAGTTGCGCGCGTGGTCGCCGGCGGCACACATGTCATTGGTGGAGGCCCCGAGGCCGCCGATCGCAACGACGTCTTTGCGGTTCGCAAGCAGGGTGGACACCACCTGGCGGCGGTCGAGGAGGTTGGCCTTGCTCATTTGGTGAAAACCTTGGCGCCGATCAGGCGCTGCGACAGCAGGACGGCGGTGGGCGTGAGCGCGTTGTAGGCCTGCGCTGCGGCCGCCTCCAGCACGGCCGGCACCTCGGCCGCATTGGACGCGCGCAGCACCTGGACGCCCGAGAGTTCGAACACGCCCTGCGTGGTCGATCCCATCGGCACCTGCCACGGATTGAACTCGCCCCACTCGCCGCGCATGGTCACGAGCGTGAGGAACGGAAAGCGCAGGATCGGGATCAGCGAAAGCATGTTGATGCAATTGCCGACCCCACTCGACTGCATCAGAAGCACGCCGCGCTGTCCGCCGGTCCAGGCCCCGGCCAGGAGCGCGACGCCCTCCTCCTCCGTCGTCAGCGGAATGCCGCGCATCGTGGATGAGGCCAGCACGCGCTGGATCAGCTTCGAATGGCCGGCATCGGGCACGTAAGGCACCTGCCGGACGTCGAAGCGTTGCAATGTCGCGAAAATATCGTCGGGCCAATTCGGGGCCGTGTCGGCAGCGTCAGCGCGGGCGTGCATTTTCCTGTCCGGTCGGCTTGCAAATCACGACACGACTGTAGACGGTGAGCCGAGCCGCTCGAAAGAGCGAAAACAGCATATCGGTCTCAACCGGCGAGTATGGCGGCGATGAACGCAAGTGCGAAAGAACTGGCGGCCAATTTCGATCTGGAGAAGCTGACACCCGAATTCTACGACGATCCGTACCCGACCTATCGTGCACTGCGGGAAAACGAGCCGGTCAAGCGCCTCCCCAACGGCACAGTGTTCCTGACCCGCTATGACGATCTCGTCACCACCTACAAGAACACAAAGTCGTTCAGTTCGGACAAGAAGCGCGAGTTCGCGCCGAAATACGGCGACACCCCGCTCTACGAGCACCACACCACGAGCCTCGTCTTCAACGACCCGCCCGCCCACACCCGCGTGCGCCGCCTGATCATGGGCGCACTGTCGCCGCGCGCGATCGCGGGGATGGAGCCTGATATCGTCAAGCTGGTCGACGGCCTGCTCGATGCCATCGCCGCCAAGGGCGCTTGCGAGCTGATCGACGACTTCGCCGCGTCGATCCCGATCGAAGTGATCGGCAATCTGCTCGACGTTCCCCACGACGAACGCGCGCCGCTGCGCGACTGGTCACTGGCGATCCTCGGTGCGCTCGAACCGGTGGTGTCGCTCGAAGTGGCCGCGCGCGGCAACAAGGCGGTGAAGGACTTCCTCACCTATCTCGAAACCCTGGTCGCGCGCAGGCGCCAGAAGCCCGGCAATCCCGAGCGCGACGTGCTGACGCGCCTGATCCAGGGAGAAGGCAGCGGCGAGGAGAACGGTGAGCGGCTGACCGAGAAGGAGCTGCTGCACAACTGCATCTTCCTGCTCAATGCCGGGCACGAGACCACCACCAATCTGATCGGCAACGGCCTCGTCGCGCTGCACCGGAATCCGGACCAGAAGCAGCGGCTGATCGAAAACTCCGACATGATCAAGACTGCGGTCGAGGAGATGCTGCGCTACGAGAGCTCGAACCAGCTCGGCAACCGCATGACGACAGAGAAGATCGAGCTCGGTGGCGTCATGCTCGACGCCGGCACGTCGGTGACGCTGTGCATCGGGGCGGCCAACCGCGATCCCGCCCAGTTTCCGGAGCCCGAACGCTTTGATATCGCGCGCACGCCGAACCGGCATCTCGCCTTCGCCACCGGCGCACATCAATGCGCCGGCATGGCATTGGCGCGGCTCGAAGGCGCCATTGCGATCTCGCGCTTCCTGGCGCGCTTCCCGAACTATGCCGTGAGCGGCCATCCGGTGCGGGGCGGACGGGTGCGGTTCCGCGGCTTCCTGAGCGTGCCTTGCGCGATCGGCTGAGGGCCCAAAACAAAAATGTCGAAAACAACCCCATGCACAGTAGCGGAGGTTGGCGGAAGATTGCCTCTGTGGATCCGCATAACCATTTGACAAGGGGAGGCAAATCAGCGGCATCGCACACCTCGCCGATGCCCGGATCAATTTGAGCGCGGTGCAGTCGGTTGACGCCGGCACGCAGCAATGGAGCGACGAAAGATGAGCTCGTCCGTCATTGATTTCCTCGCAACAGAAGCGCGCTTCGGCGCCCGTAATTACGAACCGATCGGGGTCGTCCTGTCGCGCGGCGAAGGTGTCTGGGTCTGGGATACCGACGGCAACCGTTATCTCGATTGCCTCTCGGCCTATTCCGCGGTCAGCCAGGGCCATTGTCACCCCAAGATCCTGGCGGCGATGGTGGAACAGGCACACCGGCTGACGCTGACCTCACGCGCCTTCCACAACGACCAGCTCGCCCCGTTCTACGAAGAGATCGCGGCGCTGACCGGCTCCCACAAGGTGCTGCCGATGAACAGCGGCGCCGAGGCGGTCGAAAGCGCGATCAAGTCGGTGCGCAAATGGGGCTACGAGGTGAAGGGCGTGCCGGACGGCCAGGCCGAGATCATCGTCTGCGCCGATAATTTCCACGGACGCACGCTGGGCGTCATCGGCTTTTCAACGGACCCCGAGACCCGCACACACTTTGGACCGTTCGCGCCGGGCTTCAAGATCATCCCGTTCGGCGACGCCGCGGCGCTCGAAGCAGCGATCACGCAAAACACCGTCGCCTTTCTGGTCGAGCCGATCCAGGGCGAAGCCGGCGTCATCATTCCACCAGTCGGCTATTTCGCCAGGGTGCGGGAGCTCTGCACGGCCAACAACGTCATGCTGGTGCTCGACGAGATCCAGACCGGGCTCGGCCGCACCGGCAAGCTGCTCGCCGAACAACACGAGGGAATCGAGGCGGACGTGACCCTGCTCGGCAAAGCCTTGTCCGGCGGCTTCTATCCGGTGTCGGCCGTGCTCTCGAACAACGAGGTGCTCGGGACATTGAGACCCGGACAGCATGGCTCAACCTTCGGCGGCAACCCGCTTGCCTGCGCGGTCGCGCGCGCGGCGATGCGCGTGCTGGTCGAGGAAGGCATGATCGAGAACGCGGCCAGGCAGGGCGCGCGCCTTCTGCAAGGCTTGAAGGACATTCGCGCCAACACGATCCGCGACGTACGCGGGCGCGGCCTCATGCTGGCGGTCGAGCTGCATCCAGAGGCCGGCCCCGCGCGCCGCTACTGCGAGGCGCTCCAAGGCAAGGGTATCCTCGCCAAGGACACCCATGGGCACACGATCCGCATCGCCCCGCCGCTGGTAATCACCGGCGATGAGGTCGACTGGGCGCTGGAGCAGTTCGCGACGACCCTGACGCAGGATTTCTCCTGAAACTGCCTGCGTCGGAAGATCGCGATGCCGGCTACAGCCAACAACGAGTTAGCGGCCCGGCCAGAACCGGACTCGTGCAGCGCAGCAAATAGTGACGCGTGGTCCTAAGGTAAAACTCGGCATGATCCCGGCAACCGGATGAACGGGGTGCGTGGAACCTATCGGAGCGACGGACGTTTTTGTCCGCGAATGAGCAGCGCCGTGCCCGGCGCAGCAAGCGCCGAGGCGCTGAGCTGCGCTGATCGGAGAAATGCTCATGAGACTCACTCTTTCAGTCATCAAAGCTGACGTTGGCTCCGTTGGCGGGCATACGAAACCGTCTTCACGCATGATCGCGACTGTCGAGGGCGAGATTGCGAAGGCGATCTGCAATGGTCTGCTGATCGACGGTTTCATCTGCCACACCGGCGACGACATTGCGATCATCATGACGCACACGCGGGGCGAAGGAAGCTCGGAGGTCCATCAACTCGCCTGGAAGTCGTTCCTCGCGGCCACCTCGGTCGCGAAAACCTCCGGGCTCTATGGCGCTGGCCAGGATCTTCTCGCCGACGCGCCTTCCGGGAACATTCGCGGCGCCGGCCCAGGCGTCGCCGAGCTCAGCTTCGACCACAGCCTCTCGGGCGTGCGACCCGCCGAGTCCTTCATGGTGTTCGCGGCCGACAAATGCGGCCCCGGCGCCTACAACCTGCCGCTCTATCTCGCCTTTGCCGACCCCATGTACTGCGCTGGGCTGATGCTGCCTCCGATGATCAAGGGATTCCGTTTCCATGTCATCGACATGGACAACACAGCCGGCGACAGCTTGCTCGAGCTCGATGCACCCGCCGACAGCTATCACATCGCCGCCCTGCTTCGCGACAACGAGCGCTTCGGCATCGATCGCATCATTTCTCGAACCGATGGCGAGGTCGTCGTGGCGGTTTCGGCGCAGCGCCTCCACGCGATCGCAGGCAAGTACACCGGCAAGGATGATCCAGTCGCGATCGTCAGGAACCAGGGGATTTTCCCGGCTCCGGAGGAAATAATCTCGCCGTTCGCCAAAGCACACTTCGTGGGCGGCGATGCACGCGGCTCGCATGTGATGCCGCTCATGCCGGTACCACTCAACACGCCCGTTACCGGCATGTACTGCCTGCCGATCGTTTCTTGCGTCGGCTTTTCGATCGACAGGGAAGGCCGCTTTGCCGAGTCCTACACCGATTTCTTCGACAACCCGGCATGGGATGAGGTCCGCCGGCGCGCCCAGCGCAAGGCCATCGAGATGCGCAGCCAAGGCTGGTCTGGCGCCGCCATGCTACCCTATTCCGAACTGGAATATGGCGGCTTCCGCGACACCGTGTCCGGTCTGCTGAAGCGTTTTCGACTGCGCGACGACCGCAGGACGGAAGCGGCTGAGTAGCAACCGCCTCCAATCAGAAGCTGGAGCGACGTTCACCGTTCAATCGACAGATGCAGGCGCTATCACGACATGCCGATCGGGAGGTGGACATGGCAAAAAAACGCATCGGCATTCTCACGGGCGGCGGCGACGTCGCCGGCCTCAATGCCGTCATCAAGAGCGTGACTTATCGCGGCAGTGAGGACGACATCGAGGTTGTCGGTCTGCGCCGTGGTTGGGAGGCCCTCACGCACCTGAACCTCGACGACCCAAACAGCAGATCCCACTACGTCATCCCGCTGAATCGTGAAAACACTCGAACCATCGACCGGCGCGGCGGCACCGTGCTGCACTCGAGCCGCGTCAATCCCTCCAAAATACAAAAGCTGCCCGATCATCTCGTCGACAATGATGTTCCGGTCTCGCTTAGCACCGACGGCGGCGTCGCGACAAAGACGTGGGACCTCACCAGCCGGGTGCTCGCTAACCTTTCGGGACTTGGCATCGAACACCTGATCGCCATCGGCGGCGACGACACGCTCAGTTATGCGGCCAAGCTCAACGAACTCGGCGTCAAGATCATCGCCATCCCGAAGACGATGGATAATGACGTCCGCAACACCGAGTACTGCATCGGCTTCTCGACCGCGATCACCCGCGCCAGCGATGCCATCCAGCGGCAGCGCACCACCGTCGGCTCGCACGAGCGAATTGGCATTTTCCGCGTCTTTGGCCGCGATGCCGGATTTACGGCACTCTACACCGCGTATGCGACCTCGATACGATGCGTCATACCGGAGTATAGGGTCGACCTCGACAAGCTGATCCAGTTGCTCATCGAGGACAAGCGCGCCAATCCAAGCAACTACGCGCTGATCGTACTCAGCGAGGGAGCTCAGTGGGAAGGCTACAAGCTGCGGGAATACGGCGAGCCTGACGCCTATGGTCACCGCAAGAAGGCCAACGTGGCGGAATCGCTTGCCGACGAGATCAAGCAGCGCACCGGCGAGGAGACGATCACCTCCGATCTCACCTACGATCTGCGATCGGGCGATCCGGACTTCATCGACAAGCTTGTGGCCCTGACTTTCGGTAACATGGCCTACGATGCCATGCTGGAAAGCAAGACCGGCCTCATGTCGGCGCTGGTCGAGGGCCGCTACGACCTCGTGCCCATCCCTGACGCCAAGCTCGGTCCGCGCAAATTGGACGTTGCGAGCAGCTACAACACGGAGCGCTACCGCCCCCTCTACGCCAATAAGCAGGGGCTGCCGATCTTTCTTAACCGCGCGTCTTAGCGTGCCGGACCGGGCGAGCCCGCAGTAAGTCCAGCCGATGTCTGTTCTGCCGCTGAAAGCGGAAGTCAATTCAGAGGGCTCACGCTGACGGCCGCCAAGCTGGTCGAACCCGCTGCGCCACGCTGAGCGGCGAGCAGAAGGCGCGCTTCAACGCGCTGCAACAGGTCGCAAACCCGTGAGGCCAGCGCTCGTGACCGCCGTAGGTGCGCAGCACCTCGTCCATCGGCTTGCCCTACCAATTGTTGGAGAAGATCTCGATCTCCGAGAAGCAGGATTTCTCTTGAGGCTGCCTGCGTCGGAACATCGCAGCGCCGGCCGCCGCCAACAACGAACCATTGCGCCAACCATGCGTTGAAAATCGCGGGCGATTTCGAGCTGGGAGCACGATCATGCTTCCGCGTGGCGTTTGCTTGACGGCGCTTTTGGTTGGCGTCTCGATGCTGGCGACGAGCGTCGGCGCGTCCGCCCAGGGACACGGAAGAGGTGGACCACCGGGGCCGGCCGCAGCGCCGGCGGCCCGGCCGGCAGCGCCACCTGCGATGGCTCGACCGGCGGCGCCGCCCGCGATGGCGCGTCCCGCTGCGCCGGCATTTCATCCTCCGGCCATGCCGCAGCGACCGGCCATGGCGCCGAATCCGGCGCCTCGCATGACCTCACCGCCACCGCGCCCGGCCCCGTCCTTCGCTGCACCGCCACCGCGAGCCGCCCCGCACGTGGCGGCGCCGCGACCTGAATTCCATCGCGCGCCGGCAGCCCCGCAACGTCCGGCGATGGCACCGCAGCCGACGCCGCAGATCGCCGCCCCCTCGCGCCCAAGCGCACCGTCGGCCGCGAGCGTGCGGCCGGAACAGCCGCGCGAGACGCTGTCGCGCCAAGCCTCGGAACGCCAGGGCCGCATCGACCACCTGCAGCAGCGTGTGCAGACATTGCAGTCGCAAAAGCCGGAAGGCGCAAGAGCGCAACGCGAGCAGCAGCGGTTGCTGCAGTCGCAGAACAGGCTGCTGGAGCGCGAGCAGCTCGTACAACAGCGTGAGCAGCACGTCGAGCAGCGACAGCGCGAGATGCTGTCGCGCCAGACCGCGGAGCGCCAGACCCGCATCGATCGCCTGCAGCAGCGTGTGCAGACATTGCAGTCGCAAAAACCGGAAGGCGCACGCGCGCAGCGCGAGCAGCAACGGATACTCCAGACGCAGAACCGCTTGCTCGACCGCGAGCAACGCGCGCAGCAAAGCGATCTGGCGCGCCAGCAGAGGCTGGGACTGCAGGTCCCCGCTGCAACAGTTGCAGCGGCTGGCGCCGCGCGCGGGCGGTTTGGCGCGCACTTCCGCGAGCGGCCTCTTGCGCAAACCCAGGCGGCCCTCGTCGCCCGCCACGGCGGCTGGGCTCCCCGGCAGGCCTGGCGACACCGCCATCACGCGGTGTTCGTGGCATGGCTTGGGCCCGTGTTCTGGCCCTACGCCTATTCCGACATTTTTGACTACACGTTCTGGTCCTATGCCTACGAGCCCGGCTATTGGGCGTACGCGTATGACGACTTCGTCGACACCGTGTTCTGGGGTGGTGACAGCCCCTATTCCGCTTATGCCAGCACCAACCCGTTTGACTATCCGCAAGCCGGTGGCGGCACCCGCGCGCGCCAGCGCGCCAGCGTGAGCCCGCAAACGCTGCAGCAATTGTGCGGCACACCGGACAAGGGCGTCACTGCTTGGCCGCTCGACGATATCACGCGCGCGGTGCGGCCGACGCCCGAGCAACGCGCGCTGCTCGACGCGTTGAAGACCGCGGCGGCCAACGCTGCCGGTGTGTTCAAGGACTCCTGCGCTGATACTTATGCACTGACCCCGCCTGGCCGCTTGCGAGCGATGATGAACCGCGTCAGCGCGACGCTGGATGCTGTCAAGATCGTGCGACCGGCACTGGAGACTTTCTACAACTCGCTCAGTGACGAGCAGCAGGCCCGCTTCAACGCGCTCGGCCCCAACATCGGCGACCGCTCTCCTCGGCAGCAGGAAGCCGGTGCCCAGGAAGGCAGTGCCGAAGGCTGCGGCGATCCGAAGTCCGGCCTGACCCAGTTGCCGATCCAAAGGATCGAGGCTGTGCTCCATCCCGCGGGCAAGCAGAAGGAGGCGCTCGACCGTCTCGGCGAAGCGACGGCGAAGGGTGTTGAGGGCCTACAGGCAGCCTGTCCGAACGACGTGCCGCTGACGCCGGTCGGACGGCTGGAGGCGATGCAGCACCGGCTCGAGGCCATGCTTCAGGCAGCCAAATTGGTCGAGCCCGCCCTGGACGAATTCTATGCCACGCTGAGCAGCGAGCAGAAGGCGCGCTTCAACACGCTGCAACAGCTCGCAGGCCCGTGACGGCAGCGTCGCATTCTCTCGTTGCGATGTGAGCAGCGGCCGAGCGACGCGGGATGCCATCATCGCCCTGTTTCACAGTTCGACGAGAACATGCGTGTCCGGGCCGCTTCTCCCCGCGAAAAGTGCGGCGGCACGGAATGCAAACAACCGCCTCGTCTTGACCTCACGCGACGGAAATCGTCTTCGGTCCAGCGTCATTCGCGGTTGGGATCGCTTGGACCCGCTCTTTCTCATCCGCGCTATTGGTGTTGCATTGCTGGAAGTGAGCAGACAACTCAAGATCGGCCAGGTGGTCCCAGTATTCTGCTTCTGCGAGCAGCTTCCATTTGTTCATGCTGTTGTAAGCGGCCTGTTGGCGGCACAGCGAACCCATCGCACGCAAGCGCTGCACTCTCTCCACTGCCTCCACTGCGAACCTCCCTTCGCGCCAGCTTGTTTACAAGCGGATTTATGTTGTCACAATTTCGCAGATTGAATTGACGTTTGATAGTCCGGTGTTTGACGGTCAATCGATGATAGCGCAATCGTCTGACTTTTCGCTGATGTGAGCAGCTCCAGCCCTGAGAGCTGGTCGAGTTCTCAGCGCCGCAGCCCCTTCGGCCAGCGCCGTACGCGGGCACGCAACAAGACTGGCGTCGGATGACGGGTTCCCAAGTCGCAGATGCATTCCATTTCAGGACTGAAATCTTAATTGTCAGCGGCCTTCCCAGGATAGTGGTTAGCTGGCGATCAGACCGGGCCGGGCAAGGTTTGATCCCGAAACTATTTTGGCCCGGCACATTGGACTGCAAGACCGCCTTCGGGCGGTCTTTCCTTATCGCCGCAATAGAACGGGGCCGGGGCTGGATCACGCCGGGACCTCCGGCACGCCGATCACAACAATGGCCCCGACGATTGCACGTCGGGGCCATCCAAGATCATCAGGCGTGGGTACATCCGCCGTGCCTGCCGATCGTTGATGCCACTGATTACCGCATCCGATCTGGCGCAGACCGTGGCGAGGCTGCGGCATCGGGATGATATCATTCTGCCTGAAAGCTGACGGCTGTCCACCTCTCGTTGGTGGTACTCCAACCGGCTCGCTGTTAGGTGCGTCGCACGGACTGAATTCCAACCAAATCCAAAGCGCACAGCACCGCTGCGGTAGGCTGCTTCGTGTGGGCCGCCCGGGTTGGAAGCTGCGCCGACAGCGGTATCGTTCCGGCCGAGGCCGAGCGCCATCCGCTTGGTCGTAATGGATGCACATCAGGCCGAAGGCGACCGCTATTGAACCCGAAACGGACTCTTGTCAGGCACGAGTCGCGGTCCGAAAAGGGCCACAAGGAGACGTACTCAAGCGACGCCGCCGTCGGGGCCCTCAACCTAGCTGGCGCTTTTTTGAATGGCGGTTGGCAGCGTGTCGGATTTGTGCTTTTTGCAATATGCGACAACTTTTTCGGAATTCTTTTGCAGGCGGTCGTAGTCCAAAACGTTATTGTTTGCGGCCGCGTTATAGTAGCCGCTCATGAAATACCTTACGAAATCCCGGTCTGCTGAACCGTATCCTAGCCAATTTCCGCAAGTGATCTTGTTCATGTCCAGCTTGATCTGAGCCGCGGCTGGCGCTGAGGCCGCGCCTATCAAAATCACAGAAACGACAAGAGTCCTGCATTTCATAGCGATCCTCCAAAGTCCCGATCCGTCAATTTTTGCCTACCGATTGTTGCAAGCCATACATAACGCTTTCCGCCGGATGGTATTGGCACCATGCCTTTACGTTGGCGATATTCTGTTGATGCAAAGCAAGATCCACAAAGGTCCTGTTGTTCTGATAACTGAACCAACCGCTCATCCAGGCAGAAAACTTATCTGACTGTGACTGCGGCATAGCAAGATATTGGCTACATATGATCTTGCCCATATCAATGGTTACCTGCGCATTCGCAACGATTGGAATTATCGAGACAGCAAGCGTCAGACTGATCAATCTACATCTCATCGAGGTCATCCTTGATGCTGATCTACCGGGATCTGGAGAGGGCTGCCGCCACAAGGACGCAAGAGAACGGTCTCTCGCGCCGCTCATGTTGATCTGGATCAACACAAGTCCGCTTGGGGTCAATCGCGTCGGTTTGCCCCTCAGCCGGCGACTTCTGGTTCGCGCCGGAATCCGGACATGTCGCTGCGCCAACCGACAACGCGCCGCGACAGGTCACAGGCCCGTAAGGACCGCGCGAGTGGGAACTACACCACCGTCCTGTGCCGCTCGATGCAGGTGCGCAGCACCTCGTCCATCGGTTTGCCCCACCAGTCGTTGGAGAAGATCTCGATCTCCGAATAACCGGCATAGCCTTGCGCTTCGACAGCGGCGCGCGCCGATTTGATGTCGATGACGCCGTCGCCCATCATGCCGCGGTCGTTCAGGATGTCCCTGGTGGGCACCAGCCAGTCGCAGACATGGAAGGCCAGCAGGCGATCTCGGCCGGCGCGCGCAATCTGCTCCATCAGCTCCGGATCCCACCAGATGTGATAGACGTCGAGCGCGACGCCGAGCATGCCGCTGCGGCCGGGGTCGAGCCGATCGCAGATGTCGAGCGCCTGTTTCGTCGTGTTCACGCAGGCGCGGTCGGCCGCATAAGCCGGATGCAAGGGCTCGATCGCCAGCGGCAGCTTTGCCTGTCTGGCGTAGTCGAGCATCTCGGCAAGGGCTTCCTCGACCTGACCGCGCGCTGCGACGATGTCCTTGGACGCCTCGCTGCCCGGCCGCGAATATTGCGGCAGGCCGCCGGCGACGAGAACGATGCAGGGCGCGCCCAGCGCCTTGGCTTCATCGACACAGCGCCGGTTGTCGTCGCGCACTTCGCCCCGGCGCGATGCGTCCGAGGTGAACATGCCGCCGCGGCAATAGCCGGAGAGATCGAGCCCGGCGTCGCGCACCGCGCGCGCAGCGCGATCGAGACCGACGGAAGCGACCTGGTCGCGCCAGGGATCGATGGCGCGGATGCCATGCCTTGCACAGGCCTCGATGATCTCGACGAGGTCACCCTGCTTGCGGACCGTCGCCGTGTTGAGCGACAGCCAGCGATGGTCGGACGAGAAATCGCGCATCAGTCTTCCAGTCCGTGCGAGGCCAGCACGGTCTTCATCCGCCGCATCGCCATTTCAGGATTGACGAGCAGGCCGGCCTGATCGGCAAGCCGGAACAGCTCGGCCAGATGCAGCATCGAGCGCGCGCTCTCCTGTCCCCCGACCATGGTGAAATGATCCTGGTGGCCGTTGAGATAGGCCATGAACACGACGCCGGTCTTGTAGAAGCGCGTCGGCGCCTTGAAGATGTGGCGCGACAGCGGCACCGTCGGGCCCAGCACGTCGTGGAAGCCGGCTTCGTCGCCGGCAGCTAGCCGCGACAGCGCGTAGGACGCTGCAGGCGCGATCGCATCGAAGATGCCGAGCAGTGCGTGCGAAAAGCCCTGGTCGTCGCCGGCGATCAGCTCCGCGTAGTTGAAATCGTCGCCGGTGTACATCTTGATGCGCTTGTCCAGGCGCCTGCGCATGTCGATCTCGCGCTGCTTGTCGAGCAGCGAGACCTTGACGCCATCAACCTTGGCCGCGTTGTTGTTGATGATGGCGACCGCAACGTCCATCGCCTTGTCGAGGTCCTTGCTGCCCCAATATCCGGTCAGAGCGGGATCGAACATATCGCCGAGCCAGTGGATGATCACGGGCTCGCGGACCTGCGACAGCACGCGGTTATAGACCTTGGCGTAATCGTCGGCGCTGCGGCCGAGTTTTGCCAGAGCACGCGACGCCATCAAAATGATGCGGCCGCCGACCTTCTCGACGGCCGAGAGCTGCTCCTCATAGGCACGGATGACGTCGTCGAGGCTCTTCGCATCCTCGACAGCGAGATGGTCCGTACCCGCGCCGGAGAACACCAGTGCGTTGCGCCGCTTGGCGGCACCGACCGAACGCGTGATCAGCTCCAGCGAGGTCGGCCAGTCCAGCCCCATCCCGCGTTGCGCGGTGTCCATGGCTTCGGCGACGCCGAGGCCGAGGTCCCAGACGTGCTCGCGGAAGGCGATGGTCTTGTCCCAGTCGACGGCAGCCGAAAGCCAGGGATCATTGTCCGCAAAGGGATCGACAACCGTGTGCACGGCCGAGAACGCGATGCGGTTCAGCGTGCCTTCAAGTTTAGCGGGAAACGTTCGCGAGGCCGCGAGCCGGTAGGTCTCGATCGAACGATCCGCCTTCGGCAGTTTCAGGGACAACGACGACATCGGCTGGACGGGCTTGTTCATGACTTCGAACCTCTCTCCGTCATTGCGAGGAGCGAAGCGACGAAGCAATCCAGACTCTTGCCGCGGAGGCAGTCTGGATTGCTTCGTTTCGCTCGCAATGACGGCTCAACATTGAGACTTATCCAATCTACCTCAGGCCTTGATCGGGGCGACGTCGATCCAGCGCCGCTCCTTCCAGCTCTTGAGCGCGCATTCGGCAAGCTGCACGCCCTTGACGCCTTCGAGCAGCGTGAACTTGTAGGGCGCGTCCTCGTAGACGTGGCGGATGAACATCTCCCACTGCTCCTTGAAGCCGTTGTCGTAGGTGACGTTGTCCGGCAGCTTCTGCCAGTCGCCGTAGAAATCGTGCAGACGCTTCTCATCCGGATTCCACACCGGCCGGGGCGTCGCCTGCCGCGCCTGGATCATGCAATCCGACAGGCCTGCGACCGCCGAGCCGTGTGTGCCGTCGACCTGGAAGGTGACGAGATCGTCGCGATAGACGCGTGTCACCCAGGACATGTTGATGTGGGCGATGACGCCGCCCTCGAGCTGGAAGGTCGCGTAGGCGGAATCATCCGCGGTCGCCTTGTACTTCCTGCCCTGCTCGTCAAAGCGCTCGGGGATGTCGGTGTTGCCGATGCAGACCACGCTCTGGACGTTGCCGAAGAGGTTGTCGAGCACGTAGCGCCAGTGGCAGACCATGTCGAGGATGATGCCGCCGCCGTCCTCGTCGCGGTAGTTCCAGGACGGCCGTTGCGCCTCCTGCCAGCCGCCTTCGAACACCCAATAGCCGAACTCGCCGCGCACCGAGAGGATGCGGCCGAAGAAGCCGGAATCGCGCAGGAAGGCGATCTTCTTCAGGCCAGGCAGGAACAGCTTGTCCTGTACCGTGCCATGCTTGACGCCCTTGGCGTTGGCGAGCTTGACGACCTCGAGTGCCTCTTCGAAGTTCGTCGCGATCGGCTTCTCGCAATAGACGTGCTTGCCGGCATTGATGGCCTGGGTCAGAAGGCCGGGCCGCGCCTGCGTGGTCGCGGCGTCGAAGAACATGGTGTCGTTCTTGTCGGCGAGCGCCGCATCGAGATCGGTGGTCCAGCGCGCGATGTTGTAGCGCTTGGCGAGGGCTTCGACCTTGTCGGCGCTGCGGCCGACCAGGATCGGATCGGGCATCACGCGATCGCCGTTCTTCAGCCGAACGCCGCCCTGATCGCGGATCGCGACGATCGAGCGGATCAGATGCTGGTTGAGCCCCATGCGGCCGGTGACGCCGTTCATGATGAGGCCGAGGCGTTGGGTGGTCATGCCGATTGCTCCTGAAGTGATTTTGGCTGTTCGAGCGGGGCGAGCGCCGACCAGTCCGGATGGACCGACGTCGCAAAGCCCGTTGTGGTGAGCGATCCCGTCAGGAGATCGCCGTCGTGAATGGAGAGCCGGATGCCCCGCCCGGCATCGGCGTAGAGATCGGGATGCGCGGCGGCGAAGGCCGCAGCTTCAGCGGCGGGCGTATCGCCGAAGCCGTCGACATAGTGGTGGCCGTTGCGCTCGGCATGGGTGACGCCGATGAAGGCGCCGAGCGCGAGATCCTGCTGCACGGCAAGACCCGCCTGGCAGGTCAGGTCCTCGCCGGTCACGAAGAACCGCGCGCCGCCCGCGCTCCATTTCGCCGCGCGCGTCGCATTGACGATGGACTTGTAGAGGCCCTTGCAGGATTTCGAGGAGATGCCGCAATAGCCGAGCGCACGCGCCGCCGGGAAGGCATCGTAGGAATCATCGGCCTCGTCGATGATGAACCCGTGCGCCGCGAGCGAGCCAAGCGGCGACTGCCGGGTCATGTCGCGCGGCATCGGTTGCTCGACATAGAGCAGCCGTGACGCGATCGGTCGTAACGCTGCATCGTGGTCGAGCCGGTCGGTCAGCGCATGCAGTGCGGAGAGATCGGCATACTGCTCGTTGGCGTCGAGCGTCACCTTGCAGTCACGCCCCAGCGTATCGAGCTCCTTGCCAATACGCGTCAACCGGGCTGCATCAGCCACGAAATCCCCTGATAGCTTCAGCTTGAAGTAATTGGCACCGGCGTTCTCGCGCGCATCGGCCACACCGCCCTCACCTTCGACGGTATCGTCGAGGCCCACGGTGTGCCTGATGGCAACGCACGACAGCGGCTTTCGGCCCGCGAGAAACTGCGCGATATCCGTTTCCTTCAGGTCAGGCGACAGCCGCGCATCGATGCCGGCAATGTTGCCGGCCATCCCGTCGAAAAAGTTGGTCTCGGCGGCGCGGAGCAGCGCATCGAGGATCGCCTTGTCGATTTCCGCGGGGCCATAAGCCGCTGCAAGCGCCGGAATATTTTTCTTTGCACAAGTCGCGATCTGGGCACCGATGCACGAGGCATGCAGATCGAACGCCGCCAGGAATCCAGTCCGCGCGAGATAAAGGCCCCGCGCAATCTCCAGCGAGCGCCGCAGGCCGTCGACCGTCTGCGCCGGCGACAGCTCCGGCCGCTTGTCGAACCATTTTGGCACCAGCAGCTCGGCACTGGCGCCGACCGCAGCGCCCTTGCCCTCAACCTCGATCTCGACCCGCACGTACAACTGCGGCGTCGCGTTGATCGTGATCGCGCCGAAGCGGAACGGCCGCGCGAAATGCACGGGACGTTCGAAGAAAGCGATGTCTCGCAGCTTCAGGCGCGGCGCCATGATCGTCAGTCCAGTGCACCCTGTGAGAAGAAATGCTTGCGGATGCGTTGCACGAGCTCGGTGAAGACCGGATCGGCCATCACATCGAGCGAGCGCGGGCGCGGCAGCGGCACGTCGTAGATCGCCGCGATCGCGCCCGGCCGCTCGGTCATGACCAGCACGCGGTCGGCGAGGAACACGGCCTCCGGGATCGAATGCGTGATCAGCAGCACCGTCTTCCTGGTCTCGCGCTGGATCCGCATCAGCTCGACATTCATGCGTTCGCGCGTCAGCGCGTCGAGTGCGCCGAACGGCTCGTCCATCAGCATGATCTTGGGATCGTGCACCAGCGCACGGCAGATCGAGGCGCGCTGCTGCATGCCGCCCGAGAGCTGCCAGGGCAGCTTCTTCTCGAAACCTTCCAGGCCGACCAGCTTCAGCAGCGCCTTGGCGCGATCGAGATAGTGTTGTCGTGGCAGCCGCTTCATGTCGATCGGCAGCATCACGTTCGCGAGGATGTTGCGCCAGGGCAGCAGCAGCGCGTTCTGGAAGACGATGCCGACATTGCCGTGCGGCTTCGTGACCTTCTCACCCTCGACCAGGACCTCGCCTGATGTCGGCGGCAGCAGGCCCGAGATCAGCTTGAGCAGCGTGGACTTGCCGCAGCCGCTCGGGCCGACCACGACGAAGAACTCGCCGTCGTTGATGAGGAAATCGAGCGGACGCAGCGACGGCACGTCGCCGTCGCGCGTCCGGTAGGTCTTCGACACGCCGGATAGTTTGATGCCCGACGCATCGCCGGCAGCCCGGTCGCTCACCAGTCTCAGATGCGCGGCCTGCTGCACGGTTTCGCTCACGACTGCGGCTTGCTTCACGATCCGCTCTTCGGCAGATAATCGTTGGTGTAAAAGGCCTTCGGGTTGTCCTTGGCCTTGGCATCGAGCCCGCCATATTCAACCATCAGGTTCACGCTGTCGGTCATGTTCTGGTCGGTGACCTGGAACGGCCGCTTGCTCTTGGTCTCGGCGGTCCGGTAGAGCGGAATGGTCAACTCAAAGCCCTGCGTCAGCGTGTCGATCTTGCCGCCCTTGGGGTTGGCATCGAGGATCGACTGCGCGGCCGCCTTCGGCTCCTTCTCGGCGGCTTCGACCGCCTTGGTCGTCGCCGACATGAAGCGGCGAACGAGGTCGGCATTGGCCTTTACATAGTCGGAGTTGGCGATGATGCCGGAGGAGACCATGTTGATGCCGTAGTCGGCGAACTTGATCGGGAACACGTCCTTGCCGGTGGCGTCCTTGATCTTCATCGACTGGTCCATGACGTAGCCGAGCAGGAGATCAGCCTGGCCGTTGATGACGGCGTTGAGCTTGGTCTGGCCGTCGCCGGCGACGGTCTGGAAATCGCTCTCCTTCAGGCCGGTCTTCTTCAGGAACAGCGGCCAGATCTGGGTCATGGAATCGGCCGGCGTGATCGCCACCGTCTTGCCCTTGATGTCCTCGGGCTTTTTGATGTTCTTGTCGGCAAAACCCATGGCGGACATCGGACTGGTCTGCAGCAGCACACCGGTCGCGACGACGGGTGCGCCCTTGATCGCGGCGCGCATCATGGTGGGGACGTCGACATAGCCGAAGTCGGCGGTCTTGGCGGCGACGGCCTGCGTGGTCGCAGCCGAACCGCGGCCTTCCTGGATCTCGAGATCGATGCCTTCGGCGGCGTAAATGCCCTTGGCCTTGCCGTAATAGAACGGCGCGTGCTCGCCATAGACGTACCAGTTCAGCATCAGCACGACCTTGTCGGCTGCCTGCGCCGGCATCGCCGCAAACACCATCAGCGCAGCCGAGACAGCTCCTATCCACCGCTTCATTGTTTCTCTCCCTTGCCCTTGTTGCGTCGGCCGTTGATGGCCGTTCGTTGCCTTGGTTCTTGTTACGAGGCGAAAATCACGTCTTCACGCTGGCTGACATGCCAGGGAATGACCAGCTTCTCGATCCGGTCCACGATCCAGAACAGGATCACGCCGAGCAGCGCCAGGATCACCAGCGCTGCGAACATGGTCGGCAGGTCGAAGGTGCCGATCGAGCGCTGCATGACGTAGCCGATGCCGGAATTGGAGCCGACGAATTCGCCGACGACAGCGCCGACCACGGCAAGCGTGACCGACACTTTGAGGCCTGAGAAGATCGCCGGCAGCGCATGCGGCAGGTTCACCGCGCGAAACACCTGGAAGCGGCTGCCCTGCATGGCGCGGGCGAGATCGACCATGTCAGGATCGACCGATTTGAAGCCCTGCACGGCGGAGACCACCACGGGGAAGAAGCCGAGCAGGAAGGCGGAAATCACTTTGGGAATGATGCCGAAGCCAAACCAGACCACGAACAGCGGCGCGATCGCGATCTTCGGCACGGATTGCGAGAACACCAGCAGCGGATAGACATAGCTCTCCACCGTCTTCGAGCCCGCGATCAGCATGGCGACGGGAATGCCGAACAGCGCCGACAGCAGGAAGCCGCAGACGGTGGCATAGGTGGTCGGCCAGGACTGGCGCAGCAGTTCCGGCCATTCGGTGCGCAGCACGGCGAGAACATCGCCCGGCGCCGGGATCTGATAGGCGGGGATCTTGAACAGGCGGATCGCAAGATCCCAGGCGACGACGATGAAGACCAGGAACAGGAACGGCCGGACCCACGCCGCATTCAGCATCTTGGACACCGCACTCTGCGGCTTGACTTCAGCCACGTCTCGCTCCCGGCATTCTTCTTCGTTCGGGGGAGAAATTAACTCGTTGGATAAATACTGTCCAGAGCTTTCCCTGTGACGTTTTGTGCCGGTTCCCCGTCATGCCCGGGCTTGTCCCGGGCATCCACGTCTCTCCTACACGCAGACGCACGTGGATGGCCGGGACAAGCCCGGCCATGACGATTCTGGAAAGTCTGGAAGACTAAACCGTCTGCGCCACCGCGCTGCGCGACTTCGGCGCCTTGGCGATCTCGAACAGCGCGGTCGATCGCCCCGTCAGCGCGGCCAGCACGAGGCCGACCATGTGCGAAAGCCGCTCGTCCTTGGCGTCCTTGGCCAGCAGATCGCGGCCGAAGATCACGCTCAAAGTGGCCGAATTGGAGAGATAGAAGAAGCAGAGCCCGGCGATCGAGATGTAGAGCTGCACCGGATCGACCGCGACCTGGAAATCGCCGCTGTCGACGCCGCGCAGCACCACGGTGCGGATCATCTCGACGAAGGGCGAGTGCATCGACTTGACCTTGGTCGAGCGCTTGAGGTGCTTTGCGCGTGCGAGATTCTCGGTCTGGAGCAGCGACAGGAATTCCGGGTTGCGCAGGAAGTAGTTCCAGGTGAACTCGATCAGCCGGCGGATCGCTTCGGGCGGATCGAGATGCTCGAGATCGAGCCCCCGCTCCTCGCTGCGGATCTTGTCATAGGCGCCTTCGAGCACCGCGAGATAGAGCTCGTCCTTGTTGCCGACGTGATAGTAGAGCATGCGCTTGTTGGCGCCGGCCTTGGCCGCGATGCGGTCGACACGCGCTCCGGCGAGGCCGTGGGCCGAAAACTCCTGCTTGGCGGCTTCGAGAATGCGCAGCCGCATCCCCTCGGGGTCGCGCTGCCATTTCAGAGTTCGCTTTGCCTTCGCCAAACCGGTTGCTCGCTGGGTGGTCTCGATACGCGTGTAACACGCGGGCGAGCGTTTGAGAACGCAAGGATGTTTGCTCCGTCATTCCGGGATGGTCCGAAGGACCAGACCCGGAATCTCGAGATTCCGGGTTCGATGCTTTGCATCGCCCCGGAATGACTCCGTTCTACTCCGCCGGCTTCGGCGAGCGCTCCAGCAGCACCGTCTGGATCCCGCAGGTGCCGTTCCGCACCGTCATGATCCGCGTGCCCGGCTTGCGGCCGTTGCGCACCTCGGTGACGTCGAGGCCGGCGGCGAGCAGGCGGGCGCGGGTGGCGTCGATGTCGGCGACCCGCCAGCTCAGGCCCCAGAGACGGTCATGCAGGGAATCTCCGCCTGCCACGGGGCGGCGCACCACCTCGACGATGAGGTCGCCGCAGCGGAAGAACATCAGCTGGCCCCAATCCTGGTGCGAGCGGTCCAGTGCGAGATCAAGGCCAAGCCGCGCGCCATAGAGCGCGGCGGCGCGGTCGGAATCCTCGGTGGTGACCACGACGTGGTCGAGCCCATCGATCGGCGCGAGGTCGGTCGCAGCCGACAGCGGCCGCTCCTCGGCGAGCTCGAGGAAGAACATGCGCACGCCGCGCGTCAATTCGGTCGCGGCACGCGTGCGTTTCCAGTGCAGGACCGCGCCGCTCGCGACGTCGCTGCTTTCGACCTCGGCGACCGGATCAGGCCTCAAGGCCACCCGCTCCAGCCGCCGGTGCATCTTGCCCATGTCTGCGACACGAAAGCACAGGCTGGCGAGCACGCCCTCGCGGTCGTCGAGCAGCGCGCGGATCCGGTCCGCCGCAACGTTAAAGCCGCTCGGCGCCATCAGCTCGATCGTCATGTTCGCAAGCGTGAACAGCACGCGGTCGGCGCCCTCGCCGGAATTCTGCCAGGCCGGCGCGCGCCCGAGCAGCGTCTGATACGCCGCCTTGGCCGCACCGATATCCCTCACCAGGGCGACGACGTGATCGAGGCCAGTGATCATCATTCCCCCCTTGATCGACCTGGAACCATGTTCCGAAGGACGGCGTTTGTCCGGGCTTGGCATGGACCGGTGATGGTCGTATTCCGGCCCCATGCCGACCTCAAGCGCTCGGGCGGCAGATTTGCGAATAATTTCAGCGTCCCAAGAGCGGAACCGGTGTTAGAGTAAGCCCGCCGGCCGGGACCACCCAGCGCATCACGGACAACCAATGCAGGCTCTCTTTATCGGTCAGACCTATATCGACGTCGTCTTCATCACCGACCACATGCCGACCGGCGACGAAAAGCACGTGGCAACGGACTACGCGGTCTCCTTCGGCGGCAACGCGGTTACGGCGGCGTTCTGCTGCGCCAAGCTCGGCATCGTGCCCGATCTCATCGCCACGGCGGCCAATGACTGGCTGGGGCGCATGTTCCAGGACATGTGCGCGAAATACGCGATATCGCTGCACGGGCGGAAGGTGAACCAGTCCTCGCTGTCCTTCATCATGCCCAAGGACGGCAAGCGCGCCATCGTCCGCTGCCGCGACGACGAGCACATCCATCCATTCCCGATGCTCAATCTCGGCGGCTGCCGCGCCCTGCACATCGACGGCCATCAGCCCGATGCCGCGATCCACTATGCAAAGGTCTGCCGCGAAGCCGGCATCCTGACATCGCTCGACGGCGGCGGCCTGCGCACCAACACGCATGAGCTGCTCGCATTCATCGACGTCGCCATCGTCGCCGAACGCCTGTGCGAGCAGATGGACCTGACGCCCGAGAAGATGCTCGACTACCTCAAGAGCCGCGGCTGCAAGATCGGCGGCGTCACCATGGGTGAGAAGGGCCTGCTCTGGTACAATGAAACGGGTGCGGTCGAGGTCATGCCGGCGATGCCGATCCCGCGCGAGCGCGTGATCGACACCAACGGCGCCGGCGACGTCTTCCACGGCGCCTATGTCTATTCCTACCTCGCCCATCCCGGCAAAAGCTGGCGCGAGCATTTTGATTTTGCCCGCGCCGCCTCGACCTTCAAGATCCAGCGCCTCGGCAACGAGGCCGGGCTGCCGACCCTTGTGGACATCGCCAAAGTCAGGCACGAGTTCGAAGTCAGGGTCTAGACTTCGAAGAGGTTGTTATGGGGCGCGTCTTTATCGCCGGCAGCATCAACATGGATGTGGTGGCGACCGCCGATCGCCACCCGAAAGTCGGCGAGACCGTCGCCGGCCGGCAGGTGCTGTATTTTCCCGGCGGCAAGGGCGCGAACCAGGCCGTCGCGGCGTCACGACTCGGCGTGAAGACCACGCTGATCGGCCGGCTGGGCAAGGATTCGTTTGGCGCTGAGTTGCGGACGTTCCTCGGTGCGCAGGGCATCGATCTCGGCTCCGTCCGCGACGCCGACACGCATAGCGGCACCGCGATCATCACGGTCGCGGCCTCCGACAACACCATCGTCGTCATCCCCGGCAGCAATGCGCTGGTCAGTGCGGATGACGTCGCGGATGCGCCGCTGGCGAAAGGCGACGTCGCCGTCAGCCAGTTCGAGATTCCGCTGCCGACCATTGCCGCCTTCTTCCAGCGTGCCCGAAGCGCCGGCGCGACGACGCTGCTCAACCCGGCACCGGCGCAAAAGATGTCCTCCGAGTTGCTGGCGCTCGTCGACATCCTCGTGCTGAACGAGACCGAGCTCGGCTTCCTCGCGGGCGTCGAGCTTTCGGAGGACGATACTGCGGCGCGCATCATCGAGGTCGCGCGAAAACTTCAGGCGCGTGCGGACCAGACCATCTGCATCACGCTCGGCAAACGCGGCGTGCTCGCGCTGGCAGGCGGCGAGGAGTTTGCGGTGCCCGGCCGCGCGGTGAAGGCGGTCGACACCACAGGTGCCGGAGATTGTTTTGTGGGCGCGCTCGCGTCGCAGCTTGCGAGCGGCGTGCAACTGCGCGCCGCCCTCGCTTTCGCCAACGCAGCCGCCTCGATCAGCGTGCAGCGGATGGGCGCAGGTCCCTCGATGCCGACGGCCGCGGAAGTCGCCGCCGTCGTCAATGCCGGCTGATCAGGCCAGCGCGCTCTTCAGGTCGAAGCCGTCATCCGCGGCCTGCTCCGGCGTGATCGAGCGCTCCAGTCCGAACAGGCGGCGGCCGAACATGTGGTCGCCGGCACGGTTGACCGACTCGATGCCGAGCAGTCTGTCGCCCTTGTAGCAGAACGCCGAGAACGCTTTCTTCGCGGGATCTCCGCGCAGCACGACGCGGTCGTAGCCGGTGGTCAGCCCCGCCATCTGGAGCTTGTCGTCGCCCTGGTCGCTCCAGAACCAGGGATGGCTGTCGTAGGCCTTGCGGTCGCCGGTCAGCCGCGCTGCGAGGCAGCGGGCGTGATCGGTGGCGTTCTGCACCGATTCCAGCCGCTGCGATCCGCCAAAGCGCGGACTGGCGAACAGCGCGCAGTCGCCGATCGCGGAGATGTCAGGATCGGACGTCGAGAGATATTCGTCGACGATGATGCCGGCGGCGACGGGAAGCCCCGCCTCCGCCGCAAGCTCGATGTTCGGCAGCACGCCGACACCGACCACGACGAGGTCGGCCGGCAGATGCCTTCCATCGCTCAGGGAAACGCCGGTGACCTTGCCACCCTCAGCCTCGATCGAGGTCGCCTGCACACCGAGGTGAATGCGAATGCCGGCCTCGCGATGCCGCGCCTGAAAATACTCCGAGACCTCCGCCGTCACCGCGCGCGCCATCACGCGCGGGGCGAGCTCGAGCACGTCCACCTCGAGGCCCTTGATCCGCGCGGTGGCCGCGAATTCGAGGCCGATGAAGCCGGCGCCGATCACCACGACACGCGACTTCGACGGCATGATCTGTCGCAGCGCCTCGCTGTCGTCGAGGATGCGCAAGTATTTCACGTCGGGCAAATTCGCATTGGGCAAATCAAGCAGCCGGTTGCGCGCGCCCGTGGCCAGCACGAGGTGGCCGTAAGGCAGCGTCTCGCCCGATGCGAGATGCACCTTGTGGCCGGCGCGATCGATCGACACCGCGCGACCCGCGATCAGCTCGATCTTCTGATCCTGGTAGAATTTCTCCGGCCGGAACATCAGGCTCTCCGGCCCGGCCGAGCCCTTGATATAGGCCTTGGACAGCGGCGGCCGCTGATAGGGCAGATGCGCCTCGTCGTTGATCAGGCAGACGCGATCGGAAAAGCCCGCCTGGCGCAGGGATGCCGCGACCTGGTAGCCGCCATGGCCGGCCCCGACAATGATCACCGGACCACCCGTCATTGGAACAGCCCATTTCCGGAGACACGAGCGTCACCCATGTCGTCTCCTCTCTCGCTGATATTGGCTTGGCTTGCCCAGGAGGAGCCGGCGCTCGTGTCCGTTCCTAAACGAAGGCGGCCCATTTGAGCCCATCATTCCGTCCCGCGCAAGAGCGACATGCGGGGCACTGGCGGCCGGGGATTGTCACCCCCGACCTTCTGCGATTTAGTTGCAGCAACGACCTCATGCCGGGGATATTCCAGATGCCAGCTCCCGTCTCCAAACCCGACGATCCCGCCCTGCTGCGGATCGACGGCCCGATCGCAACCATCACGCTCAACCGCCCCGCCGCGTTCAACTCGGTCAACCTTGCAATCGCGCAGAAGCTCGAACAGCTCGCGACCTATCTCGAAGGCGCCGACGACATCAGGGTCGTCGTGCTCGAAGGAGAAGGCCGCGCCTTCTCGGCCGGCGGCGATCTGCAGACGATCGGCGCTGCGGCCGAAGCCGGCACGGTCACGCCGGTCGTCGGCGAGCTGCTGAAGCACTATCACGCCTTCATCGAGATCATCCGGCGGATGCCGAAGATCTCGCTGTCCAGCGTGCACGGCTCGGCGGCCGGCGCCGGCATGGGCCTCGCCTTCGTCACCGATCTCTGCATCGCCGCGGAGGATGCCAAGTTCACGCCGGCCTATGCCAAGATCGGGGTGTCGCCGGACGGCGGCTCGACGGTCGGGATCGTCGGTACGGTCGGATCGCGACGTGCGCTCCAGATCTTCCTGTCGGAGGACAATTTTACCGCGCAGCAGGCCCATGAATGGGGCCTGGTTGCGAAGGTGGTCCCCGCTGCGGAGTTGAAGGCCGCCACGCGAAAACTCGCCGAGCGCCTGGCGCAGAATCCGCCGGCGGCGATCGCCGGCACCAAGTCGCTGGTCTACCAGGCCGCGACCACGCCGGTGAAGCAGCAGCTCGATGCCGAGGAGCACAAGATCATCATGGCGATGAACACGGAGGATTTCCGCGTCGCCGTGAAAAAATTCACGAGCAAGGGCAAGTGAGCGCGCCGGCACCGGCGCGCTCGTTCTGCGGCCTGCGCCATGGCGCGACCGACTGGAATAGGCAGGGGCTGTTTCAGGGACGAACCGACAACCCGCTGAACGCGGACGGCCTTGCGCAGGCGCACGAGGCCGCGGACATGTTGCGCGGTACCGGCATCAGCCGAATCGTCGCGAGCCCGCTGGTGCGCGCGGCACGAACGGCCGAGATCATCGCGGACGCCATCTCGGTGCCGCTCTCGATCGACGACGGCATCATCGAGTTCGATTTCGGAAGCTTTGAGGGCCTCCCTGTCCGCGACCTCATGATTAAGCACGGCGTCAACTCGGCGACGGGCCTCGTCTCGATCCTGCCCGCCGACGGCGAAAACTGGGACGCCATGACCGAACGGTCGCTGGCTTGCGTCTCCGCATGGCTCGACCGTCATCCCGACGACGACTTCCTGTTCGTCTGCCACGACGCGGTGATGCAGGGAATGGCGAATTCGCTGTGCGGCAGCTATTTCAAGAACAGCCACGGCACGCCGTTTCGCTACCTCCGCGAAGGCAAGCAATGGCGCGTCGAGCAACTCGTCACTTAGGACAGATGTAGCCCGTCCCTGCCGGCGATTTGAAGCACCCGACCGACTCCGGCAGCACGTGCTGCGGCAGCCACAGCACCACGCTCGGGAAATAGATCGCAAACGCGATCGTGGCCAGGAACACCACATAGATCGGCAAGGCGGCGCGCAAGGCCTTGGCAAAACTGATGCCGACGAATTTCGAGGCCATCAGCAGCACCAGGCCGTATGGCGGCGTGATCAGGCCGAAGGCGAGCGTGGCGATCAGCACCACGCCCATGTGCACGGCGTTGATGTCGCCGGCCTCGGTCAGCGCGTTGACCAGCGGCATGAAGATGATGATGGTCGGCACCGGCTCGATGAAGTCACCGACCACGGTGAAGAGCAGCACCATCAGCAGCATGATCAGATGCGGATCGTTGCCGGCGATCGAGGTGATCCACTCGGCGATATAGGTCGCACCGCGCAGATAGGCGAGCATCCAGCCGAAGGCGTTGGCGGCGCCGATGGTGATCAGCGGCAGCGAGAAGATCAGGCCGGCGAGACAGAAATCGTAGGGGATCTTCCTGATATGGCCGCGATTGAGCGCGGGGATCACCACCACCACGATCCAGACCACGGCGACGACGCCGGCTTCCGTCGGCGTGAACCAGCCGGTGAGGATGCCACCGAGCAGGATGACCGGGATCATCAGCGGCAGCGCCGCATCGCCTGCGGCGAACGCTACCTGCCGCAGCGGCGCGCGTGGCTTACGCAAGCCGGAGGGGCCGAAGAAATAACAGTAGATCATCAGACCGAAGCCGATCATCAGCCCGGGCACCACGCCCGCCATGAAGAGGCCGGCGATCGAGACGTTGCCGACCGCGCCATAGACCACCGCCGTGATGCTCGGCGGCACCAGCGCGGCGATGGTCGAGGCGGACGCGATGATCGCCGCGATGAAGGCGGGCTCGTAGCCCTCGCGCTTCATCGGGCCGCCCAGCGCACGGCTCATCACGGCGACGTCGGCGGTGGTCGAGCCCGACATTTCCGAGAAGAACATGCTGAAGACGACGACGACCTGCGACAGCCCGCCCCTGATATGTCCGACCAGCGACACCGACAGATTTGCGATCCGCACCACCACATTGGCCGAGCTCATGAGCTCGCCGACCAGCAGAAAGAACGGGATCGCGAGCAGCGCTTCGGAATCGACGCCGTCGAAGATCTTCTGGATGATCGCGGCCAGCGAGACATCCGACAGGATCGCACCGATGAAGACGCCGGCCATCAGCGAGAACGGCACGGGCACGCCGAGATAGCCGAACGACAGGAAGCAGATCGACATCAACGCCAGGACAATTGGTGCGCTCACGGCTGCGCCCTCATCTGCACGTCCGTGATGACGGGCGCTCCGTCCTCTTCGGGCGGCTCGCGATGGTCAAAGCCGTTGCGCAAGCCGTTGACGAGCTGCTCGATGGTGAACAGGCCGATCAGCACGCCGGACAGCGGGATGATCGCATAGAGCGAGGCGATCGGAGTGCCCGACGGCAGGCGAAAACTGCCGAAGCCGCGAAGATAGTTCTGATAGCCGTACCAGACCAGGCAGAAGGCGACGCCGAGCACGACGAGACGAATGATCACTTCGACGATCAGCCGCGCCGTGCCGTGCATCGCTTCGGAGATCGCCGTGAGATAGAGGTGATCGTTGCGCCGGGTCGCCACAGCGGTCCCGACGAAGATCGCATAGATGAACAGCGTCGAGGTGACTTCCTGAAGCCATAGCCAGGGGTGGCCGATGGTGCGCGTGACGATGTCGGCGGTGACCGACAGCGAGAAGCCGAAGCAGAGCACGCCGCAGAGGATCATCAGCGCAAGCTCGAGCCAATCGAGCCAGCGCCATTTCAGGTGGCGTTGCCGTTGTACCAGCAGTTTGTCGGCGATGGCCATTGTTGCTCCCCGCTGCAGCTTTCCGTCATGGCCCGGCTTGTCCCGGCCATCCACGCACCTGGTGCGGGCTCGAAGGAAGAACGTGGATGCCCGGGACATCTGGCGCGAAGGCGCGCTTCGCGCTTCTGCCCGGGCATGACGACTTTGCTGGAACTAATTGACCGACCGGATCAAATTCTTGATCTTCTCGGCATGCGGGCCGAGCTCCTTGGCGAGCTTGTCGAGATAGGGATCGGCGATCACCGTGAAGCTCTTCTTGTCGACATTGTCGACGACCTTCACGCCCATCTTCTTCAGCTTCTCGGCCGCCGTGCGCTCAAGGTCGAACGCCTTCGCGGGCTCCTTCGTGCTGATCTCGTTGGCCGCCGCCTGCACCCATCCCTTCTGCTCCGCCGACAGGCTCTGCCAGAGCTTGTCGGAGATGAACACCAGCGCGTTGTTGGCTTCGTGCTCCGTGATGTTGAGGACCGGGGCAACCTCGTAGTGCTTGTTGACGAGGTAGACGTTGATGCTGTTCTCGGCGACGTCGACGACGCCGGTTTGCAAGCTCGTGTAGACGCTGCCGAACGGCATATGCACGGTCTGGGCGCCGTAGGCCGGGAACATCATATCCTCGGTCGCGGTCGCCTGGACGCGGATCTTCAGCCCCTTGATGTCGCCGACATTGTGGATCTCCTTCTTGGAGTACATGTGACGCACACCCTGCGAACCGGTCGCAATCACGTGCAGGCCCTGCGTGGTCTCGTCGATCATGGTCTTGAGCGCTTCGAACACGCGGGGATCGGCCAGCCCCTTGACCACGTGATTCTCGTCGCGGAACAGGAAGTGCAGCGACATCACGCCGGCCTGCGGGGAGATCGTCGCGGTGTTGGCCGAGGAGATGATCGCGAATTCGATGTCGCCGGCCTTCACGAGCTGGAGCACCTGCGGCTCCTGCCCGAGTTGCGCGCCCGGATATTGGTCGATGATCATGGTGCCCTTGCTCAATTCCTTGAGCTTGTCGGCAAAGAGGTCGCCCGCGATGGAATAGCCGGTGTTGCGCGGCTGATCATAGGCAAAGCGATAATGCTTCACCTCCTGTGCCCCGGCCCCGGTGACGAAAAGTACGGCGGCCATGGCCACCAACCCACGCATGGATCGTGCAATCATCGTTTCCCCCTGTTTTATCGCCCGCCGCTTGTGCGGTCTGAGCGGTCGTTCGGGTGGTTCGTCACCCCTTCCCAGTCTGCTTCCCAGTCCTCTGCATGAAATCGAAGTCGCAGCCCTCGTCGGCCTGCATGATGGTCTCGTTGAACAGCCAGGCGTAGCCGCGCCGCGCCTCGTCCGGCGCGGCGGCCGGCTTCAATGCGGCGCGCCGACGCTCCAGCTCGACGGCATCGACCAGCAACTCGATGCTGCGCTTGGCAACATCCAGACGGATCATGTCGCCGTTCTTCACCAGCGCGAGCGGTCCGCCGACGGCGGATTCCGGCGTGATGTGAAGCACGATGGTGCCGAACGCGGTGCCGCTCATGCGCGCATCCGAAATGCGCACCATGTCCTTGGTGCCGCCGCGCGCGAGCTTCTTCGGGATCGGCAGATAGCCCGCCTCCGGCATGCCGGGCGCGCCCTTGGGGCCCGCGTTGCGCAGCACCAGCACGTCGTCGGAGTTCACGTCGAGATCGGGATGGTCGACCCGCAGGGTCATGTCCTCGACGGATTCGAACACCACCGCGCGCCCGGTGTGCTGCAACAGCTTGGGGCTCGCGGCCGACTGCTTGATGACGGCACCGCGCGGGGCGAGATTGCCGTGCAGGACGGCAAGGCCGCCTTCCTTCTTGATCGGATTGTCGCGCGGACGGATCGCATCCTGGCCCGGCACGTCCTCCGCATTCGCGACGACATCGCGCAGCGTCTGGCCGCTGATGGTCTTCGCGTCGAGATCGACGAGATCGCCGAGTTGCGCCAGCAATTTCGGCACGCCGCCGGCGTGGTGGAAATGCTCCATGTAGTGCTCGCCCGACGGCTTGAGGTCGACCAGCACCGGCACTTCGCGGCCGATCTGGTCGAACACCTCGAGATCGAGGCGGTGGGGCGAGCGGTGCGCCATTGCCGTCAAATGGATCAGGCCGTTGGTCGAGCCGCCGATCGCCTGGAGCACGACCTGCGCATTCCTGAACGAGGCCGGCGTCAGCAATTCGCTCGGCTTCGGTCCCTTGGTCTTGGCCATCTCGGCGGCAACCCTGCCGCTCGCTTCGGCCAGGCGAAAGCGTTCGGCATGCGGCGCGGGAATCGTCGCGCTCATCGGCAGCGACAGGCCCATGGCTTCGATCATGCAGGCCATGGTCGAGGCCGTGCCCATCACCATGCAGGTGCCGACCGACGGCGCGAGGCGGCCATTGACCGCCTCGATCTCGGCATCGTCCATTTCGCCGGCGCGATACTTGCCCCAAAGACGGCGACAGTCGGTGCAGGCGCCGAGCACCTCGCCCTTATGGTGGCCGACGACCATGGGACCGACGGGAATGACCACAGTCGGCAAATCGGCGCTGATCGCGGCCATGACCTGCGCGGGAAGGGTCTTGTCGCAGCCGCCGATCACGATCACCGAATCCATCGGCTGCGCCCGGATCATCTCCTCGGTGTCCATCGCCATCAGGTTGCGCAGATACATCGAGGTCGGATGCGCGAAGCTCTCGGCGATCGAGATGGTCGGAAACACGAACGGCATCGCGCCCGACAGCATCACGCCGCGCTTGGCGGCCTCGATGATCTGCGGGACGTTGCCGTGGCAGGGATTGTAGTCGCTATAGGTGTTGGTGATGCCGACGATCGGGCGCTCCAGCGCGTCGTCGGAATAGCCCATGGCCTTGATGAACGCCTTGCGCAGGAACAGCGAGAAGCCGGCATCGCCATAGCTCGTCAGACCCTTGCGCAAACCACTCGTCATCATGCCACTCCTTACGTTGCCATTGTGGTACAGCCTGCCCCTCGATTGTCAATAAGATTGGTCCATTTCGTCGCACTTTCTGGCCTCTAGCGGCGCATACTGCACGAATTATTGACAATCCATCTCTTCCCTGCTCCACAAGGCGAACCGGCCGAAGCCGGAGGCTGAGGACATGTCCGACATTCGCACCGCTGAGGCACTGCCGGTCCGGCGCGACGATCCGGACAACGTCGTCGCGCGGCTGGAAGAGGACATCATCTTCGGCCGCCTGCCGCCGGGCGCGCGCCTCACCGAGGACGCGCTGATGTCGCGCTACGGCACCTCCCGGCACTTCGTGCGCCAGGCGCTGGTCGATGCGGAGCGCCGCGGCATCGTCCGCCGCGAGAAGAACGTCGGCGCCACCGTGCGGTTCTATTCAACCGAGGAAGTCCGGCAGATCTACGAGGTCCGCGAGATGCTGACGCGGCAGGCCGCGCTGATGATCCCGCTGCCCGCGCCGCAAGCCCTGATCGACGAGCTGACCGCACTGCAGCGGCAATATTGCGCGAAGGCCGATGTGCAGGATCTGCGCGGCATCCACGAGGCCAACGACGCCTTCCATCTCGCGCTGTTCTCGGCCTGCGGCAATCCGTATCTCGTCCGCTCGCTCCAGGACTACATGAACCTGACGCTGCCGATGCGCGCCAAGAACCTCGCCGATCGCGATGGCCTCGCGCAGTCGCGCCGCCAGCACGAGCTGATGATCGAACTGTTGAAGGGCCGCGACAGCTGGGCGCTGGCGCAGCTGTGCGTGGATCACATGCAGTTCAGCAAGGCGGACTATCTGGCAAGGATCGCGGGTGAGGAGACGCGGCGGTAGAGCTTCGCTTCGACGTCTCAGGAGCTCGCGACCGGCTGGCGCGCGACGAGGACTGTGCCGATACATTGCAGCACGATTTCGCGCTTTTGATTACGGAGATGGATCTGGTTGCGGACGACACCCCTGTCGGGATGCGACTTGGTTTCGCGCTTCTCCAGAATCGTCACATCAAGACCAAGCTCGTCTCCCGGGCGCACCGGCGTGGGCAACCTGAGTTCATCAAAACCGAGCCCGGCCAGGACACGAAGCGAAAACGGCTGTGTCTTGCTCAACAATGAAATGAGGATTGCGAAGGTGTGAGCACTTGATGCCGTCAACCCCGCAAAGACCGAGCGTGCGGCAGCTTCCTCATCTACATGGAAGGGCTGCGGGTCGAACTTCTTGGCAAATTCAATGATCTCGTCCTTCGATACCTGATACGGGCCCGCCGTCCGCAATCTGCCGACCTCAGCCTCGTCGAAATACAGGATGGCCATCAACGCCTCCCAAGCGCTGGCTGGATGTGATGCAACTCTACCCGTCCCACCGCTCAAGCTCCGCAGTTGGCGCGGATCGGCGCTAACGCACATGCACGTTCAGTACCGCCTCAGCAGACCGCGATCCACGCCGGCATCGCCATAGTCGGCGCAGGCCCTTTTCGGATCCCTGACCAAATCCGTCCGGACGCGCCTGAACGTCTTGGCGGCCGCGTCCGAAACCTCGGGACGAAATTTACCGGGATCGTAGCTCTCGCCGTCGCGGGCCTTGATGGCGGCGGCATAGGCGTCGATCATGGCCATCGCGGCCTCGGGGCTGCCGAGCAGCCGGGCGCCGAGCTGAACGCCCCCGGCGCCATCGACCTCGTAACCGTCGCATCGCTGCTCCAGCACGACGGATGCGGTCACGAGCTGGTCGAGGAATGTCGCCTCGGCATCGCTGAGGGCTGCGGCTCGCGCCGGTCCTGAAACGATCATCGCGAGCATTGCGACGGCTGATGGCGAGATTTTCAAGCGCGGCCCTGACGACCCATGACAAGCCCGTACAGGAAGAGGAGGATGATGGCTCCGACGACGCTGCCGATGAAGCCGGCGCCCTCCCCGAACCGATACCATCCCACGGCCTGGCCGAGCCACGTCGCGACGAATGCGCCGACGATTCCCAAAACCGTCGTCAGGATGAACCCCGAGGGCTCGGACTTGTCGCCGGGCATGATGAATTTCGCGACCACGCCGACGATAAATCCAATGATAATCGTCCAAAGGATACCCATGTCCATCGCTCCATTCGGTCGGTTTGCACATCAACGTCTGAAGGAATGCGTGATCGCTTGATGGGCCAGACGATCCCGGGAACGACGTTGATCTAGATCAATGGGCGGAAGCGGCCGGGCCGAAAGCTGGTGCCTGCTCTCTTGCGCGGGAAGGCGCTCAATGCGCTCCGCAATGCGAAGCGGATCAGTGCATGGCGATCATTGGCGAGATCACGCACACCACGACCTACCGCTATGCAAAGCCGGTGAGGTTCGGCACGCACTGGGCGATGTTCCTGCCGCGGCGCGGCGCCTCGACCCGGCTGCTTCGCTGGTCCGCTGCGACCAGCCTGCCGTCAAAGGTGCATTGGGTCACCGACTCCCGCTCCAATGCCGTCACGGTGATGGACTTCAGCGAACCCGGCAGCGAGCTGACATTCACGTTCAGGGTTCGTGGCGTCTATTTCGGCATCAAGGGTCTGGAGACATTTCCGCTGGAGCCCCGGGCCGAGGAGGTCCCCGTGCAGTACACCCCGGACGAATGGACCGACCTTGCCGGTTACCTGCGCCCGCATGCCGACGATGCAGACGGCAGTCATGCGGCGTGGACCAAGAGCTTCGTTGCCGGCGATCAGGATCGGACCGCCGACGTGCTGCGCCGAATGCTCGGCATGTTTCGCAGCGACTTCAACTATCGCGGCCGAGAGGCCGAAGGCACACAGTCACCCGGCGAAACGCTGCGCACGAAATCGGGCACCTGCCGGGACTTCGCCTGGCTGATGATCGAGACGTTGCGCCGGCTCGGCTTCGCCGCGCGCTTCGTCAGCGGTTATCTCTATGATGCGGCGCTCGATGGCGGCGCCGTGGGCATGACCGGCTCCGGCGCGACCCACGCATGGGTGCAGGTATTCCTGCCCGGCGCCGGCTGGCTGGATTACGATCCCACCAACAGCTTGAGCGCCGGCTTCGACCTCATTCCGGTGGCCATTGCGCGGCATCCGGGCCAGGCCGTGCCGTTGGCCGGCTCGTGGTTCGGCGATCCCGGCGACTATTTGGGCATGTCGATCAATGTCGCCGTCAACAAGATCGGCGAAATGCTCGATCCTTCGGAGGCGTAGGCTACCGAGACAGGCGCGGCGGTCGCTGACCATGGCATTTTATCGCAACAGCACGAAGGGACATGGGCCGCTCGACGCCGTCGCCGTCCCGTTTGAGGCCCTGAAGGGCAGGATCCGGCAACTTTACGAAGGCGACACGTTCGGCTGCATAAAATTCCGATACGCCCTGCTCGCGCTGGACATCGTCACGGTTCTGTTCATCATCGCGACCTCGTTCCTGCCCCGCAACAGGGCCATCGAGTCGCTCGATGTCGTGTTCGGCGTGCTGATCCTTGCGGATTTCGCCGCACGGATGATCATCAGCCGTCAGCCGCTGCATGACTTGGCGCGACTTTCGACCTGGACCGACATCGTCGTCATCATTTCGTTCCTTGCGCCGCTCGCCGGAGAGGCCGGCGGCTTCCTGCGCGCATTTCGAACATTGCGGCTGCTGCGCGACTACCAAATGGTGGCGCGACTCCGGATCGACAGCCCCTTCTTCCGGCGAAATGAGGAAGTGGTCTTTGCCGTCGCGAACCTCGGCGTGTTCATCTTCGTGATGACCGGGATCGTCTACGAGACGCAGAAGTCTCACAATCACCAGATCGCCAACTACGCCGACGCGCTCTACTTCACGGTCACCGCACTGACCACGACCGGCTTCGGCGACATCACCTTGCCCGGGACCGTCGGCCGCCTGATCACCGTCGTCATCATGATTTTTGGCGTGACCCTTTTCCTGAATCTCGCCAAGGCCCTGCTCGCGCCTTCCAAGGTGCGCTTCCCCTGTCCGGTCTGCGGCCTGCAGCGGCATGATGTGGATGCCGTGCATTGCAAGGCGTGCGGGACCATCTTGAACATTCCCGATGAAGGAATGGACTAGGCAGCATGCCGGCGAGCGCCCCGGAGAGGCCCCCTCACCTCATGACTGGGGAGAGGGGCATGGCATTTCAGCGCTTATTCCAATCAATGATCCGGCTCGCGTCGCCGTCGAACTCGTTGCTGCAGAAGGCGCCGCCCTGGTAATGGTCGCCGACCGGATCCGGCTTCAGCTTGGCCTGCTCGGCCATCGCGTGCTCGCGGAAATCCTCGGCGCGGCCGGTGGGGCGATAGCCGAATTCGTAGGCGCGGTGGTTGTCCCACCAGGCGCGCTCGTTGAGGGAGGCGCCGTAGAAGACCTCGAAATGGATGTCGGGATGTTCGAGCCCGATGCGGCAGAGCTGCACGAGGTCGTCGGGCTTCAGCCAGATCGAGAGCCGGCGCTGGTCGAGCGGCATGTCGCCGAAATTGCCGATGCGCAGGCAAGTCACCTTCAGGCCGTGCTTGTCGGCGTAGAGCGCACCGACGGCCTCGCCGAACACCTTGCTGACGCCATAACGGCCGTCGGGGCGCGGGGTGACGTCGGTCCCGATCTTGTGGTGGCGGGGATAGAAGCCGACGGCGTGGTTGGACGAGGCGAATACCACGCGCTTGACGCCCTTGCGGTAGGCGGCCTCGAACAAATTGTAGCCGCCGATGATATTGGCCTGGAGGATTTGGTCCCAGGTGCCTTCGACCGAATAGCCGCCGAAATGGATGATGCCGTCGACGCCTTCGCAGATCGCCTCGCACTGCGCGAGATCGGCGAGATCCGCCGCCTTGAATTGTTCGTTCGCGCCGAGATCGGCGGGCGGCTTGATGTCGGAGAGCAGGAGATCCGGATAGATCGGCGGCAGCAACTTTCGCAGGCTCGTGCCGATTCCGCCCGAAGCTCCCGTCATCAAAATACGCGGCATGTCTTCCCTCGCCTGTGGTGACCGATTTGCGGTCACATGTCTCTAATGATAGCAGGATTGTCCAGAGGGAACGAAACGAGAGAATCGACATGAATGAGGCATCGTCCCACTCCCCGGATTTTCGCCAAGGCTGGCGGCCGGCGACCTATTACCCCGATCCGGCGATAAAGGCGCTGGACCCCCGCTTCGAAAAATACTGGCTGAAGCTGTCGGCCGTGGAGCGGCTGGCGACCGGCCTGCGCTGGGCCGAGGGTCCCGTGTGGTTCGGCGACGGGCGATATCTGCTCTGCAGCGACATCCCGAACCAGCGCATCATCAAGTGGGAGGAGGAGACCGGCGCGGTCTCGAACTTCCGAAAACCCTCGAATTTCGCCAATGGTAACACCAGGGATCGCCAGGGCCGGCTGGTCACTTGCGAGCACGGCGGCCGTCGCGTGACCCGCACTGAGCATGACGGCGAGATCACCGTGCTGATGGATCAATTCAATGGCAAGCGGTTGAACTCGCCGAACGATGTCGTTGTTAAATCGGACGGCTCGATCTGGTTCACCGATCCGATCTTCGGCATCCTCGGCAATTACGAGGGCTACAAGTCCGAGCCCGAGATCGACATGAACGTCTACAGGCTCGACCCGGAGACCCGCAAGGCCACCGTCGTCGCCGAGGGTGTGCTTGGGCCGAACGGGCTCGCCTTCTCGCCGGACGAGAAAATCCTCTACCTCATCGAATCCCGCGGCGTGCCGACCCGCAAAATTCTCGCCTATGACGTTTCACCTTCCGGCGACAAGCTTTCGAACAAACGCGTCTTCGTCGATGCCGGCCCCGGCACGCCGGACGGATTCCGCGTCGACATCGACGGCAATCTCTGGTGCGGCTGGGGCATGGGCGATCCCGAGCTCGACGGCGTCGTGGTGTTCGCGCCCGACGGCGTCATGATCGGCCGCATCGCGCTGCCCGAGCGCTGCGCCAATCTCTGCTTCGGCGGCGTCAAGCGCAACCGCCTGTTCATGGCGGCGAGCCAGTCGATCTACGCGCTGTATGTGAACACGCAGGGAGCGTTGGGGGGATAGGCGCTCCCCAAGCGACGGTCCTGTAGGGTGGGCAAAGCGTAGCGTGCCCACCATTCCTTGCCGACTCGTGGTGGTGGGCACGTCGCTACGCGCCTTTGCCCACCCTACGAAATCTCTCCGCCGTCATTGCGAGCGAAGCGAAGCAATCCAGAATCTCTCCGCGGAGACAGTCTGGATTGCTTCGTCGCTGCGCTCCTCGCAATGACGGAACGAAAAACGCCGGAGCGGTTGCCCGCTCCGGCGCCGTGTTGTTCAGGCTAAGGCGCTTACGCCGCGTTGAAGCCCGCAACCGCCTTAACTTCGAGGAAGTCCTCGAGGCCGTACTTGCCCCACTCGCGGCCGTTGCCGGACTGCTTGTAGCCGCCGAACGGCGCGGTGCGGTCGTTGGGCACGCCCTGGAGATTGACGTTGCCGGCGCGGATCTGCCGGCCGACGCGCTTGGCGTTCTCGACCGTGTCGGCGGTGACATAGCCGGCAAGGCCATAGGGCGTGTCGTTGGCGATGTGCACGGCGTCGGCTTCGTCCTTGGCGCCGATGATGGTCAGCACCGGTCCGAAGATCTCTTCACGGGCGATCGTCATGTCGGGCGTGACGTCGGCGAAGATGGTCGGACGGACATAGAAGCCCTTGTTGACGCCTTCGGGCAGGCCCGGGCCACCGGCGACGAGCGTTGCGCCCTCGTCGATACCCTTCTTGATCAGGCCCTGGATCTTGTCCCACTGGCCGCGGTTGACGACCGGGCCGATGGTGGTGCCTTCGGCGCGCGGATCGCCCGCCTTGGTCTTGTCGGCGACAGCCTTCGCGATCGCGGCGACTTCCTTCATCTTCGACAGCGGCACGATCATGCGCGAGGGCGCATTGCAGGACTGGCCGGAGTTGTTGAACATGTGCATCACGCCGCCGGTCACCGCCTTCTGCAGGTCGGCGCCTTCGAGGATGACGTTCGGCGACTTGCCGCCGAGCTCCTGGCTGACGCGCTTCACGGTCGGCGCGGCGCGCTTGGCCACGTCGATGCCGGCGCGGGTCGAGCCGGTGAACGAGATCATGTCGATATCAGGATGCTCGCTCATGGCGGCACCGACCTCGGGGCCGAGGCCGTTGACGAGGTTGAACACGCCCTTCGGCACACCCGCTTCATGGAGGATTTCCGCGAAGATCAAAGCCGAGGTCGGCGTGAACTCCGACGGCTTCAGGATCATGGTGCAGCCGGCGGCAAGCGCGGGCGCGACCTTGCAGGCGATCTGGTTCAGCGGCCAGTTCCAGGGCGTGATCATGCCGACCACGCCGATCGGCTCGCGCAGCACCATGGCGGTGCCGACGGGCTCCTCGAAATGGTAGTTCTTGAGTACGTCGAGCGTGGTCATGAGATGGCCGAGGCCGGCGCCGGCCTGGAGCTTCTCCGCCATCGGCAGCGGCGCGCCCATCTCGTCGGACACGGCGGCGCCGATTTCCTTGAGGCGGCCCTTGTAGATCTCAATGACTTTGGTGAGCAGCGCGACGCGCTCCTCGCGGCTGGTCTGGGAGAAGGTTGCAAAGGCGCGCTTGGCAGCAGTGACGGCCTTGTCGACGTCAGCCTTGGAGCCCAGCGCAACCTCGTACATCGCCTCTTCCGTCGCGGGATTGACCACGGCGGTGGACTTCTTGACGGCGGGATCGACCCAGGCGCCGTCGATGTAGAATTGCATGCGATTGACCATCGTTAACCTCTTCTTGGGGGCTTGGAGGGGGCGTTTCGGCAGGCATCCTTGCACGAAAGCGCCGGCAATTGAACCCGCCATATGCGGGGCCAGCGTTGCGGCGGACGGAGGATATATGAGCCGATGGCGGGAACGAGGCAAGGCTCCCTCAGATGTCATTCCGGGACGCGCCCTTGGCGCGGGCCCGGAATCCATACTCCCGATCGTGGTTATGGAATCCGGGCTCGACGCTACGCGTCGCCCCGGAACGACGGGATAGTTACCTCGACTACACCGCCATCTTCCGGTGCAGCACCGGTGCGCCGGTGGTGAGACTTTCCGCCGCATCGATGATCGCATTCGCATCGATGCCGTAATGGCGGTAGAGGTCCGCGATGGTGCCGGTCTGGCCGAACTGCTCCACGCCGAGCGCCTCGGCGCGATGGCCGCGGACGCTGCCGAGCCAGCCGAGCGCGGAGGGATGGCCGTCGATCACGGTCACGATGCCGCAGTCGCGCGGCAGCGGCGCCAGCAGCTTTTCGATGTGGCTGAGATGCTGCACGCCGCGACGATCGCGCCGCAATTTCCGTGCGGCGGTCCAACCCGCATGCAGGCGATCCGCCGAGGTGATCGCGAGCAGGCCGATGTCGCGGCGGCTCTCGCCGATGAAGCCGGTCGCCTCGATCGCTTCGGGCGCGACCGCGCCGGTATAGGCGATCACGAGTTCGGCATTGGGCCCCGGCTTGCGCAGCCAATACGCGCCGTCGGTGATGCCCTGCGCAAGCTCCGGCGTCATGATCCGCTGCGCCTGCTCGATGCTGCGCGTCGAGAGCCGCAAATAGACCGAGCCACCCTCGCCCGGATCGCGCTGCATGTGATCGAAGCCCCACGCCATGATCACGGCGAGCTCGTCGACGAAAGCCGGCTCGAACGAGGCGAGCCCGTCCTGCGCCATGCCGATCAGCGGCGTCGCGATCGACTGGTGCGCGCCGCCTTCAGGCGCGAGCGTGATGCCCGAGGGCGTCGCTGCCACCATGAAGCGCGCGTCCTGGTAGCAGGCGTAGTTCAGCGCATCGAGGCCGCGCTCGATGAAGGGATCGTAGAGCGTGCCGACCGGCAGCAGCCGCTCGCCATTGATCTGGTGCGACAGACCGAGCGCCGAGAGCATGATGAACAGGTTCATCTCGGCGATGCCGAGCTCGAGATGCTGGCCCTTGGGCGAGAAGTCCCAGTTGAACGTGGAGGGAATTTTCTCGCTGCGGAATAAGTCCGCCTTCTCGCCGCGCGCGAACAGGCCGCGCCGGTTCACCCACGGACCGAGATTGGTCGAGACCGTGACGTCGGGCGAGGTCGTGACGATGCGCCTCGCCAGCTCGCTGTCGCCGCGCGCGATCTCGTTCAGCACGAGGCCAAAGCCCTGCTGGGTGGACATCTGCGGCGACGGCTTGAACGCGAGTTGCTGGGGCACCTCGATGACCGGCGCGGTCAGCCGGCGGCCGTCCCGGTTGAACGGCACGCGCGCGAGGAAGGCGTCGAGCTCGGCAGCGTCCTGCGCGAGGCCTTCGTACTTGTCCCATTCGTGGCCCGGACGGATGTTCTGGCTCTCGCGATATTTCTCCATCTGCGCGACCGTCATCAGGCCGGCGTGGTTGTCCTTGTGGCCCTGGAACGGCAGGCCGACGCCCTTGATGGTGTAGGCGATGAAGCAGACCGGGCGATCATGGTCGATGGATTCGAATGCCTCCAGCATGCTCGCCATGTCGTGGCCGCCGAGGTTCGACATCAGCGCCAGCAGCTCCTCGTCGCTGCGCCTGTCGATCAGCTTGGTGATCGGGCCCTGATCGCCGATCTCATCGTGCAGATGCTTGCGGAAGGCGGCGCCGCCCTGAAAGCACAGCGCCGCGTAGAGCGCATTCGGGCAATTGTCGATCCAAGCTTTAAGCGCCTCGCCGCCTGGCTCGGCAAAGGCTTCACGCATCAGGCGGCCATATTTCACGATCACCACGTCCCAACCGAAATTGCGGAACATAGTCTCGAACTTTTCCCAGAGGCCCTCGCGCACGACGGCGTCGAGCGACTGGCGGTTGTAGTCGACCACCCACCAGGTGTTGCGCAGGCCGTGCTTCCAGCCTTCGGCGAGCGCTTCGAAAATGTTGCCCTCGTCCATCTCGGCATCGCCGACGAGGGCGATCATCCGCCCCTCGCGGCGATCCTTCATCCAGCCATGCGACTTGACATAGTCCTGCACCAGCGAGGCGAACAGCGTCTGCGCGACGCCGAGGCCGACCGACCCGGTGGAGAAATCGACGTCGTCGACATCCTTGGTGCGCGAGGGATAGGACTGCGCGCCCTTGTACCCGCGAAAGTTCTCCAGCTTCTCGCGGGTCTGCCGGCCGAACAGATACTGGATGGCGTGGAACACCGGGCTCGCATGCGGCTTCACCGCGACGCGATCCTCAGGGCGCAGCACGCTAAAATACAGCGCCGACATGATGGTGGCGAGCGAGGCGGACGAGGCCTGGTGTCCCCCGACCTTGAGCCCGTCCGCATTGGCGCGGATGTGGTTGGCGTGATGGATGGTCCATGACGACAGCCACAGCGCCTTGCGGGCCAGCGCGGTCAATGTGTCCAGACGGGCGGTATCAACGGGCATGGCAATGGCTCCCGGAAACAGGTGATCACGATGATACGCCTGCGGACGGCGCCAAACTTCTCAATTTTTCGCGCCATGCCTCAAAATATTGGGATATCTTACCAATGGATCCTCACTTCAGACAGGTTTCATCCCAATGCCGGACCTCGACGCCATCGACCGGAAAATCCTCGCTTTGCTCCAGAACGACAGCCGGCTGACCATGCAGGAGCTGGCCGACAAGGTCGGGCTCTCGGTGTCGCCCTGCCATCGCCGAGTCAAGCTGCTGGAGGAGCGCGGGGTCATCAGCCGCTACATCGCCACCGTCGACCAGAAGGCGCTGGGGCTGCATGTCAGTGTTTTCATCTCGATCAAGCTGGCGCGGCAGAAGGAGGAGGATCTCAATCGTTTCGCCCGCGCGATCTCGAAATGGGACGAGGTGCTGGAGTGCTATCTGATGACCGGCAACCGCGACTATCTCCTGCGCGTGGTGGCGGCCGACCTCGCCTCCTACGAGACCTTCCTGAAGACCAAGCTGACCCGGCTCGACGGCATTGCCTCGATCGAGTCGAGCTTTGCGCTGAGCCAGGTCAAATATTCGATCGCCCTGCCGGTCTGACGGCGCCGCCGGCCTATTTCGGAACCGGTGTCACATGGGCGCAATAAACCCCGCCGATGGTCACGGGCGACAGGCACCCTGCCGAAAGAAGGACCCATGACCGCATCCGATCGCACCCCTGAAATGGCCAAACGCGAGCGCATCATCCGGGAAATGACCGACGATCTCGACGAAGAGCTGGAGATGGAGCTCGATGACAGCAGGCTCGACGAGCTGCTGGACGAGACGGACGCGCTCCGCCCGACGGTGGATCGCAGGCTCTATTTCCGGGAATTGCTCCGCCTCCAGGGCGAACTGGTCAAGCTCCAGGACTGGGTACAGAGCGAGAAGAAGAAGGTCGTGGTGCTGTTCGAGGGCCGCGACTCCGCCGGCAAGGGCGGCGTCATCAAGCGCATCACCCAGCGCCTCAATCCCCGCATCTGCCGTGTCGCGGCGCTCCCCGCCCCGAGCGAGCGCGAGCGCGAGCGCACGCAATGGTATTTCCAGCGCTACGTGTCGCATTTGCCGGCCGGCGGCGAGATCGTGCTGTTCGACCGCAGCTGGTACAACCGCGCCGGCGTCGAGCGCGTGATGGGCTTCTGCTCCGAAGAGCAGTACCAGGAATTCTTCAAGACGGTGCCGGAGTTCGAGCGGATGCTGATCCGCTCCGGCATCATCCTGGTCAAATACTGGTTCTCGATCACCGACGACGAACAGCAGTTCCGCTTCACCATGCGCATCAAGGATCCACTCAAGCAGTGGAAGCTGAGCCCGATGGACGTCGAGGCGCGCAGCCGCTGGGAAGCCTACACCAAGGCCAAGGAGACGATGCTGGAGCACACGCATCTGCCGGACTCGCCGTGGTGGATCGTCGACGCCGTCGACAAGAAGCGCGCCCGCCTCAACTGCATCGCGCATCTGCTCAGCCAGATGCCGTACCAGGAGGTCGCCCGCGTGCCCGTGGTGCTGCCGCCGCGCGTCCGCAACCCCGACTATCACCGCGGCCCGATTCCGCCGGAGATGTACGTGCCGTCGAAATACTGACGGAAGTCTCGCAGGGTGGGCAAAGGCGCAGTGCGCCGTGCCCACCACGCGTCCGCGTTCGTGGTGAGAATGGTGGGCACGCTTCGCTTTGCCCACCCTACGGCACCGTCACCGCCACGGCTGCACGATGATCTTGGTATGCGCCTCGGGGTTGGCGAGATCGGCGAACGCCTTCGCGACGCCGTCGATGCCCACTTCAGCGGTCACCATCGCGGCCGCATCCACCTGCCCTTCCGCGATCAGGCGCAATGACGCTGCGAACTCATCCGGCGTGTAGCCGAGCACATATTGGACGTTGAGCTCCTTCATGATGCCGAGCATGGGTTCGCTCCTGTCGGTCTCCATGCAGACGCCGACCACCACGATGCGTGCGTCACGCGGGGCGCCCTCGAACACCTGCTGCAACAGGCCGGGCACGCCGACGCATTCGAAGATGATCGCGGGCTTCAGCGCCGGCAGCATGGCCTGGAACGGCGGCCGCGCCGCCTTCTCGGCCTCCGACATCTGCGCGTGCTCGGCCCAGGTCGCGTAGGGCTGCGACACCCTGGGATCGACGACGATATCGGCGCCCAGCTTTGCAGCGAGCGCACGCCGTGCCGGCGAATAATCGGCGGCGACGATCGGGTGCAGACGCTTGATCCTCAGCGCTGCGATCACCGCGAGGCCGACCGGGCCGCAGCCGATCACGAGCGGTACCTCGCCGCCTCGGATGTTGGCTTTCGCCACGGCGTGGACGCCGACGGCGAGCGGCTCGGTCAGCGCCGCATGTTCGGGCGCGAGACCGTTGGGCACCTCAAGCAGCAGGGGCTCGCTGAGCAGCATCGCCTCGGCATAGCCGCCGATATTGTCGTTGGAATAGCCGATGCCCTCGATGCCCTGCGGCGTCACGAGCGCCGGGAGCGAGCAGACGCGGGTGCCGGGCTTGAGCTTGCGCGCGGTTCCGGGACCGTAATCGACGATCTCGCAGCAGAACTCATGGCCGAACACGACGTCGCGGGCGAGGTCCATCGGCTTGCGCCCGGTCTTCTTCGCCATCTCCACCATGCGGGGAGCATGCTGGCGCGCGTGCAGGTCGGAGCCGCAGATGCCGCAGGCGAGCGTCCTGACCAGCACCTGACCGTTACCGGGCTTCGGCTCGGCCATCCGGTCGACGACAATCTCACCGTTCCTGAAAATCGCAGCGCGCATCCGGCTCCTCCCGTGTTGTTGGAGCCGTTGATAGCACGAAGCGGAAGCCGCGAACTTGCGTCAAGGGTTCGGGGAACGCTCTTCCAGCACCAGCAGTTGGGCGCGGCGGATGCGCTCGCGATGGGCGATGTAGAGACCGCTGGCGACGATGAAGGCAGCGCCAGTGACGGTCCAGACGTCAGGCACTTCGCCGAACAGGAAGAAGCCCAGAATGCTGACCCACAGCAACTGTGTGTACGAGAACGGCGCCAGCACCGAGGCATCGCCGTAGCGATAGGCCAGCACGATGATCCACTGGCCCACGGTCGACGCGACGCCGATCACGATGCCGAGCCCGATCGCGGTCCAGCTCGGCGTCACCCAGACGAACGGCACCATCAGGCTGAGGATCGCAACGCCCGTGAGCGCCGAATAGGCCATGGTGGTGAGGACGGCTTCGCGCCCACTCATCATGCGCGTCAGGATCAGCGCAGCCGCCCAGCAGAACGCCGAGATGATCGGGAAGAACGCGGCGGCGTGAAACGCATTGGAGCCCGGACGCAGGATGATCATCACGCCGATGAGACCGATCGCGGTCGCGATCCAGCGGCGCATGCCGACCTTCTCGCTCAGGAAGATGATCGACAGCGCGGTGACGAACAGCGGCGAGACGAAGCCGGTGGCCGAGGCTTCCGCGATGGGGAGGAAACGGAGTCCGGTGATGAAGAACAGCGACGAGCCGAGCAGCGCCGCGCCGCGCATCAGCTGCAGGCCGAGGCGATCGGTGTGCATCGCATGCAGCGGCGAGCCCGGCAGCATCACCGGCGTGAACATCAGCGCGAACGTGACGAAACGGATCCAGGTGATCTCGATCGACGGCAGGCTCGTCGACAGATACTTCGCGGTGACGTCGGAACAGCCGAGGAATACCGTCGACAGCAGCACCAGCGCGATGCCTTTGAAGGGATGATCGACACGCGCAGGCGCGCGGCGAGCCTCCTGCTTCTTCTCCGGCACGGGCATGGGAATACTGTCGAGCCTTGCGGCTACGGCGGGCGGCGGTGTCACGGCTGGAACCTGGAAAAACGACGATTCGGGAACGGTCGTAAAAAACGACAATTGCGCCGCTTTCACAACTTCCGAAAACAGGATGCCGATATGCGCTGACGACCGCGCGTCAATACTCCATTAATAATAGGCGTTTGTGCACTACAGCATGGGCAGACTGCGCGGCTTCGGACCGCGCGGAAACACCGCATCGAGCGCCGAAATCTCCTCTTTCGTCAGCACGAGATCGCCGGCCGCCGCATTCTCGCCGGCATGTTCCGCGGACGAGGCCTTCGGGATCGCGAACACCGTAGTTGCACGGGTGAGGAAGCTCAGCGCGACCTGCCGCGGTGTCACACGACGCGCCTCCGCGATGCGTGCCAGCACCGCGCCTCCCTTGCTGTTGCTTGCGGGAAAATCGTCGTGGCCGAACGGAGAGTATGCGACGACGGCGACGCCATGCGTCTCGCACCACGGGATCACCGCATGCTCGATCGCGCGCTCCTTGAGATGATAGAGCACTTGATTGCACGCGATGCGGCCCTCGCCGGAGACGTCGAGAATCTCGTCGAGATCGTCGGCGTCGAAATTGGAGACGCCCCAGGATTTGATCTTGCCGGCCTTCACCAACTCCTCGAACGCGGCGACGGTGTCCTCGAGCGGATAGGAACCGCGCCAGTGCAGCAGATAGCAGTCGAGACGATCGGTCTTCAGCCGCCTCAGCGAGCGTTCGCACGCCGTGATGGTGCCGCCGCGCGAGGCGTTGCTCGGCAGCACCTTCGAAACCAGGAACACCTCATCGCGGCGGCCTGCGATCGCATCCGCGATGACGAGCTCGGCATCGCCGTACATCTCGGCGGTGTCGATGTGGGTCATGCCGAGATCGAGCCCGCGCTGAAGCGCCGCGACCGCGCGCTTGCGGTCGCCATGATCGAGATACCAGGTGCCCTGCCCGATGACGGAGACGTTCGCGCCGGTCTTGCCGAAGGGTTTTGTGTTCATGTCAAAGCTCACAATCCGCTGATATCCGCAACCAGCACGCTGCCGGTCCCTGACTCCGTGATATAGAGCCGATCCTTCTTCGCGCCACCGATGGCGACATTGGTGCAGCTCGGCCCCGCGCACGACTTGATCCGCGCGATCAGCTCTCCGTTCGGCGCGAACACGAAGACGTGGCCGAGCGAGGCGTGGCCGACGAACAGGCGACCGGCCGCATCCATGGTCATGCCATCAGGACCGCTGGTGCCGAACAGCGAGCAGAAGCGGCCGACCTTCGACACGCTGCCGTCCTTCATGAACGGCAACCGCCACACCGCATTGTCGCGGGTCATGGCGACGAACAGCACGGTTTCGCTGGGGTCGAGCACCAGGCCGTTCGGGCTGATGCCGGTGTCGAGCAGGCAATCGAGCCGGCCGCTCGGCGTCAGGCGATAAACACGGCCGCTTGGGTCGTGCAGGCCGGTCTGGCCCTGATCGGTGAACAAGATGTCGCCGTTGGAGGCGAGATGCAGATCGTTGCAGCCACGGAACGATTCCGAATTGCGAGCGGTCAGGACGGGCCTGATGCGCCCTGCCCCGGCGTCGAGCTCCATGATGCCGTGCATGTAGTCGGCCACGAGGATGCGGCCGTCGGCGGCGATCTTCAATCCGTTCGGCCAGCCGTCGTACTCGATCACAAGCGACCACGCGCCATCAGGCGCGATGCGGAAGATGCGGCCGAAGGGAATGTCGACGATGTAGAGGTTGCCGTCCTTGTCGAACGACGGCCCTTCGACAAAACTATCGGTCGGCACACCCGGGCGGTTGGCCTCCGCCCAATCGGTCCGCACGCCCTTGCGGCGGAATTGGTCCGGCATGGTGGAGAAGATCTTGGTTTCGATCAGGCGCGGCGGCGTTTCCAGGTACATCATTGTTGTTTTTGTGCATGTGGAGGGGGAGTGCGCGGGAACATAGGGCACAATCGCGGGCGCGTCGATTGGGCGAAGGGCATGGCTGCGTCCACGTCACTCTCGTGTCCCGGACGCGCTGCAGCGTGAAACGCTGCTGCGCAGAGCCGGGACCCAGAAAGGCCAAACACTCTGCTGCTAGATCGGCCCCGGCTCTGCAGCATATCACTTCGTGCTGCGCAGCGTCCGGGGCACGAGACCGCCTCCCAGCCTGGAGAGATCCCTACCCTGCCGCGACCTTCGCCTGCTTCACCCGCACTTCCGTCGTCGCGATCAGCCGCTTCAGCTCGGGGATACATGACCCGCAATTGGTGCCGGCCTTGAGCTTGGCGCCGATCTCGGCCGCCGTGCGCGCGCCGCTCGCGATGGTGTCGCAGATGGTGCCGCGGCCGACGCCGAAGCAGGCGCAGACGATGGGGCCGCTCGAGGCCGCGCCCTCCGTCGATTTGCCTGACAGCAGCATGCGGCGCTGCTCGTCGGTGACGTGGTCGGCCACGAACAGGCTCTTCACCACCTCCCAGTCGCCGGCATCATGCGCGGGGCCGACGAACAGGCAGGTCTCGATGCGGTCGCCTGCGAACGAGGCCGCGCGATAGACGCCGCCGCCGAAGTCGCGATAGTCGGCGACATCCTCGCCGGCGACGCCGTCGAGCCAGGCCGGCCAGCGCGACAGGTCCGCATTGTCGGCGAAGAGATAGCCGAAGCCGCCCGTAACCGTGACACGGGTCCACATCAGGTTCGGCGGCAGATCGAGCTGTTTGCGCGACAGCGCAAAGCCGCGGAAGACGTATTCATAAGGCGAGATCGCCGCCGGCGTGGCTTTCGACTCCGGCTGGCCCGAGAACGGATCGGTGAAGGACTGCACGAGCGCCCCGACGCGGCCGTGCGAGGCGTTCATCGCGCTCCAGTGGATCGGCGCGAACAGCGTGCCGCGCTGCTGACGATCACTGACGACGACCTTCAGGATGCACTGGCCGTAATCGGTGGTGATGCGGGCGTAGCCATCATGCAAGATGCCGTATTTGCTGGCATCATCAGGGTGGATTTCGACGAACGGCTCCGGCAGATGCGCGCCGAGACGCTGGCTGAGACCCGTGCGCGTCATGGTGTGCCACTGGTCGCGGATACGTCCGGTGTTGAGCCGCAGCGGGCGCGACGGTCCGGTCTCGCCGCGCAGTGACGGCACCTCCGGCGCGATGAAGCGGCCCTTGCCGTCATTGGTGAAGAAGCCGCCGCTCGCGAAGAAGCGCTCGCTCGACGCCTGACCCTCGCGCACCGGCCACTGCACCGGCTTCAACGCATCGAACGCTTCATCCGACAGCGAGGTGAGCCCGCTGATGTCAAAATCGCGGCTACCATCGTTCTCGAACGCCGAGAGCGCCGCATGCTCGCGAAAAATATCGGCGGCCGACTTGTAACTAAAGCTGTCGCCGAAGCCGAGCCGCTTTGCGGTCTCGCTGAGAATCCACCAGTCCGGCCGCGCCTCGCCCGGCGCCGGCAGGAACGAGCGCTGGCGCGAGATGCGGCGCTCGGAGTTGGTCACCGTGCCCGACTTCTCGCCCCAGGCCAGCGCCGGCAGCAGCACATGCGGGCCGGCCTCGACCGTGTCGTTGGAGAGCACGTTCTCGGAGACGACGAACAGCTCGAGCTTCTTCAGCGCCTCACGCACGAAATCCGCATCGGGAAGCGACACCGCGGGGTTGGTGCCCATCACCCACAGCGCCTTGACCTCGCCGCGGTTGATCGCCTCGAACAACTGCACCGCCTTCAATCCCTCATGAGTCGCGATGCGCGGCGCCTTCCAGAACCGCCGCACGCGATCGATGTCCGGCGGCGTGAAGCTCATGTGTGCGGCGAGCATATTGGCTAGGCCGCCGACCTCGCGGCCGCCCATTGCGTTGGGCTGGCCAGTGAGCGAGAACGGCGAGGCGCCCGGCTTGCCGATGCGCCCTGTGGCGAGATGGCAGTTCAGGATCGCGTTGACCTTGTCGGTCCCCTGCGCCGACTGGTTGACGCCCTGCGAGTAGAGCGTGACGACGCGCTCGGTGTCGCGGAACATCTTGAAGAAGGCGGCGACGTCCTGTTCGGACAGGCCCGTCGCCAGCGCGGTCGCGGTGACACTGCCGGCGATGTTGCGCGCGCGTGCCAGCGCGTCATCGAAGCCCGACGTCTTCTGCGCGATGTAATCCTGGTCGAGCGCGCCATTGTCGGCGAGGTGGACGAACAGGCCGGAGAACAAGGCGGTGTCGGTACCGGGCTTGAGGCCGAGGAACAGATCGACGTCGCTGGCGGTGTCGGTCCGGCGCGGATCGATCACGATCATGCGCGCGCCGCGCTCCTGCCGGTTCTTCAACATGCGCTGGAACAGCACCGGATGACACCAAGCCGCATTCGAGCCGACGAAGACGAGCAAGTCAGCCTGGTCGAGATCCTCGTAGCAGCCCGGCACGGTGTCGGCGCCGAAGGCGCGGCGATGGCCGGCCACCGAGGACGACATGCAGAGCCGCGAATTGGTGTCGACATTGGCCGTGCCGACAAAGCCCTTCAACAGCTTGTTGGCGACGTAATAGTCCTCGGTCAGGAGTTGGCCCGAGAGATAGAACGCGACCGCGTCGGCGCCGTCGCGCGCCACGATGTGCTGCATGCGATGGGCGACGTGGTCGAGCGCATCGCTCCAGGCGACGCGCTCCAGCACGCCCTTGCAGCGGATCATCGGATAGAGCAGCCGGCTCTCCAGCCCGATGGTCTCGCCGAGCGCCGAGCCCTTCGAGCACAGCCGGCCGAAATTGGCGGGATGATCCGGGTCGCCCGCGATCGCCGCGCCACCGTTGCCGTCGGGCGTCGCCAGCACGCCGCAGCCGACGCCGCAATAGGGACAGGTCGTCTTGGTGGCGCGGAGCGTGGGATCGATCGCCGTCATATCGAGCTGCCTTATCAAGCCGCCTTGGAGGGACGCGCCAGCGCGCGGCCGAACATCATGTCGGTGCGGATCGCCGTCACCTTGTCGCGATTGCGGATCAGCTCGAGATACCAGAGCGCATCGACGGTATCGCCGATCAGCACCGCGCCGGTGAGCCGGCCGTCGGCGATGACGAGCTTCTTGTAGGTGCCGCGCCTGCGGTCTGACAGCACCAGGCTCTCGCTGCCGTCCCCGCCCATGAAGTCGCCGGCGGAGAAGACGCTGACGCCGGAGACCTTCAGATTGGTCGAGACCACGCTGCCCTGATAGGCGGCGGGACGGCCGGCGAGATGCCGCGCCAGCACGCGCGCCTGCTCGTAAGCGGGCTCGACCAAGCCGTAGCAGGTGCCGCGATGCTCGGCACATTCGCCGAGCGCGTAGATGTCGGGCGAGGCCGTCTGCATCTCGTCATTGACGACGATGCCGCGGTTGACCGCGATGCCCGCCTCTTTGGCAAGCGCCACATTCGGCCTGATGCCGGCGGCGAAGATCACGGCATCCGCCTCGATGCGCGTGCCGTCGGCGAGCTCGACGGCTTCGACATGGCCGTCGCCGTGAATGCGGGCGGTGGAGGCATTGAGCAGGATGCGGATGCCCTTGCGCTCGACCAGCGTCTTCAGCAGGTCGGCCGCCGGCAGATCGAGCTGGCGTTCCATCAGCCGGTCCATCAGGTGCAGCAGCGTCACCGGCGCGCCGGCTTTCGCAAGGCCATAGGCCGCTTCGAGCCCGAGCAGGCCGCCGCCGACCACGACGACGCGTTTCTTCGCCGCAGCCAGCGTCAGCAGCAGATCGACGTCGCGCGTATCGCGAAAGGTGTGCACCCCGGTGAGATCGGCGCCCGGCACGTTGAGCCGCAGCGGCGTCGAGCCGGTGGCGAGCACGAGCTTGGAATATTCCACGCTCTCTTCACCTTCGATCTTGAGCTCGCGGCGGCCGGTGTCGATCTCGGTGACACGGTAGCCGTAGCGCACGGTGACGCCGCGATGGCGCCACCAGTCGGCCGGCCTCAGCTCGATCTCGTGCGAGCCGGTCTCGCCGGCCAGCACGGAGGAGAGCAGTACGCGATTGTAAGCGAGCCGCGGCTCTTCGCCGATCACCGCGACCGCGTAGCGGCCGAGCGAGGTCTTGGCGAGCTCGTCGACCAGACGCGCGGCCGCCATACCGTTACCGACGATGACCAGCGGTTCACTCACAAGGCATCTCCTATTCGGCGGCCTGCGCCTGTGCGCCGTAGGCCTCGGAAATCATGTAGCCGGACAGGACGCCGTAGGCGTCGGTCCAGGCCGTGGCGAGTTCGGGCGTCCAGGCCTCGCCGAGGCCCTTCTCGAGGGTCCAGAGCAAGGTCGCGCCGACCACCGGATAGTGCTCGGCCTTGGCGCCATAGGCGACGTGACGCTTGGCGAGCGCCGAGGCCGCGGGAAGGATCGTCTCGAGCTTCGACAGGCCGCCGACGACGGCGGCGAGCATGCCCATCAGCTTCTTGCGCTGCTCGGTCATGTCCTCGGGAAACATCGCGCGCACGGACGGCGCCACCTCGAACAGGCGATCGTAGAACAGCACCGCAGCGGCCTCTGAAATCGGCGCGACCTTGGAAAAGCTCTGCTGGATGAGGGTGATTTGCTCGGGCGTCATGATGTTCTCCTGTCTGTTTCGGTCTGCCTTTGTCCGCGCCGTTGCGAACAAGGTTCATGGGTCAAACGTCATCAGAGAGTCTTCTCCCCGCGTACGGGGAGAAGCGACATTCGTGCCAAACTCAGACTCGCGCTTCCGCGAGGCTTGACGCGCCCTCATCCTGCGGGCTGCGACGCAGGTAGAACCACCAGGTCAGTCCGAGGCAGGACGCGTAGAAAGCGAGATAGATCGCGAGCGCGAGCGACGGCCCACCGGTCATGGCGATCGACTTGCCGAAACCGGTCGGGATCAGATAGCCGCCGACCGCGCCGATCGCGCCGATGAAGCCGACCGCCGCACCGCTCTCGATGCTCGCGGTCTTCAAGGCCGCCGCGCGCGCCGCATCGCCCTTGCCGCGCACCCTGAACAGGTTCTGCTCGCGGAAGATCGAGGGGATCATGCGGTAGGTCGAGCCGTTGCCGATGCCCGTCGTCACGAACAGGATCAGGAACATCGCAAGGAAGCCGGTGAAGTCCTTGTGCCCGACGAAGTAGAGCACGCCGACCGTCGCCGCCGCCATCGCGATGAAATTCCAGAAGGTGAGGATGGAGCCGCCGATCTTGTCGGCGAGCAAGCCGCCGAGCGGTCGCGACAGCGAACCGACCAGCGGCCCGAGGAACGCGATCGAGATCGAGATCGCCGGAAACTGCGTCTTGATCAGCAGCGGGAACGCCGCCGAGTAGCCGATGAAGGATCCGAACGTTCCGATATAGAGGTACGCCATGATCCAGGTGTGCTTGCGCTTGACCACGGCAAGCTGGTTCTTGATCGACGCCTTGGCCGTGGTCAGGTTGTTCATGAAGAACACCGCGCCGAACACCGCGATCGCGATCGGCAGCACCCACATCAGGCCGGCGTTCTGGAGGAAGATGCCGTCGACGGGGGACGCCTGGAACAGGTTGATGACCGCGAGCGTCATCAGGATCGGGGTCAAGAGCTGCACGCTGGAGACGCCGATATTGCCGCCGGCCGCGTTCAGCCCCAGCGCCCATCCCTTCATCCGGTCAGGGAAGAAGAAGGAGATGTTGGTCATGCTGGAGGCGAAATTGCCGCCACCGAGACCCGCGGTCGATGCGATCAGCAGCATCAGCCAGAACGGCGTGTCGGGCTGGCTGACGAAATAGGCGAGCGACAGCGTCGGGATGAACAGGATAGCCGCGCTGAAAATGGTCCAGTTGCGGCCGCCGAAGGTGGTGACCGCGAACGTATAGGGGAAGCGCATCAATGCGCCGATCAGCCCCGGCACCGCCACGAGCTGGAACAGCTGGTCGGTGGTGTAGTGGAAGCCCGCCTGCGGCAGCTTGGTGGTGACGATGCTCCAGATCAGCCAGACGGAGAAGCCGATATGCTCGGCCACGATCGACCAGATCAGGTTGCGCCGGGCGATCACTTTGCCGCCCGCATTCCAGAACGCCTCGTCTTCGGGGCGCCAATCAGAAATCCACGTCGGATTTCGAGTCGGATTCGTCGTCATTGATAATCCCTTCTAGGCTCACCGCTGCGTCGTTGCAGGCTCAGCCTCCACGCGGAGGCGCGCGCCGAGGCCATGCCCCGGTGGCGAGTTCACGATGCTGATTGATGATGTTGAGGGACGTCGTCGTTGGCGTCGGAAAAGGTATTTCAATTTCCGTGCCAATTGCGCGCGTTCGGGAAATACAGGGAATTCAGGGGCTTGTTCGCATTGCCCGAAATTCTTCCAGGTGTATTTCGCTCGCAAATTTTGCGATTCGCTCAATCCTTGTGCGGCGCACAAGGATTGAGCGAGGTGTCGATTATTTAGGCGCGCGGATCTTCCGCGTTAAACCTTCGTTTACGCGGCCTCGACGAAGCGATGACGCTCGTAGAGGAATTCGAGCACGCGGTGGCGGCACTTCAAATAAGTGGAGTTGGTCGCGAGATCGAGCCGCTTGCGGGAGCGTGCGAGCGGCACCTCCAGCACCTCGCCGATGCGCGCGCTCGGCCCGTTCGTCATCATCACGATGCGATCGGATAGCAGCACCGCCTCGTCGACGTCGTGGGTGATCATCAGAATGGTGTTGCCGAGCTTCTGATGCAGCGCCATCACCGAGTCCTGCAGATGCGCGCGGGTCAGCGCGTCGAGCGCGCCGAACGGCTCGTCGAGCAGCAGCACCTTCGGTTCCATCGCCAGCGCCCGGGCGATGCCGACGCGCTGCTTCATGCCGCCGGAGATTTCCGAGGGACGCTTGTCCCTGGCGTGGGCCATCTGCACCAGGTTGAGATTGTGCATGACCCAGGCGTCGCGTTCGGCGCGGGACTTGGTCCTGGCGAAGACCTTGTCGACGCCTAGCTTGACGTTCTCGTAGACGGTCAGCCACGGCAGCAGGCTGTGGTTCTGGAACACCACGGCGCGATCGGGACCCGGCGAGTTGACCTCGCGGTTCTCGAGCAGCACGCCGCCGGTGGTGGCGCCGGTCAGGCCTGCGATGATGTTGAGCAGGGTCGACTTGCCGCAGCCGGAATGGCCGATGATCGAGACGTATTCGCCCTTCTCGATCGTTAGGTTGATGTCTTTCAGCACCTCCGTGGTGGCGGCGCCGCGGGTAAAGACCTTGTCGATATGGTCGAGCTTCAGATAGGCGGTCATGTGCCCTTCTCCCTCAGTTCTGCGCCGTGCCGCGGGTGACGATCTTGCCGAGGCCCGCGATCAGGCGGTCGAGCACGAAGCCGACGATGCCGACATAGAACAGCGCCAGGATGATCTCGCTGATATGCGAGGAATTCCAGGCGTCCCAGATGAAGAAGCCGATGCCGACGCCGCCGATCAGCATTTCGGCTGCGATGATGGCGAGCCAGGACAGGCCGATGCCGATGCGCAGGCCCGTGAAGATGTAGGGCGCCGCCGCCGGGATCATGATCTTGCCGAAGAACTCGAGCGGATTGAGCTGCACCACCGCGGCGACGTTGCGGTAGTCCTGCGGGATGTTGCGGATACCGACCGCGGTGTTGATGATGATCGGCCAGATCGAGGTGATGAAGATGACGAAGATCGCCGACGGCTGGCCGTCGCGGAACGCCGCGAGCGACAGCGGCAGCCAGGCCAGCGGCGGGATGGTGCGCAGCACCTGGAACAGCGGATCGAGCCCGCGCATCGCCCAGACCGACTGCCCGACCAGCACGCCGAGCGCGATGCCGGCGATGGCAGAGAGCGAATAGCCGAGCGCGACGCGCTGGAGACTGGCGGAGAGATGCCAGAACAGGCCCTTGTCGATGCCACCATGATCGAAGAACGGATCGAAGATCAGCTCCTTGGTGTCCTTGAACACCTTTGACGGCGGCGGCAGCGCCGAGCCGGCGCGGCGGCACACCAGCTCCCACACCAGCGTCAGCAGCGCGATCACCACCAGCGGCGGAATCACGCGCACGGCGGTCTCCCTCGCCATACGCGCGTAGGCCTCGCTGCGCGGCGGACGCTTGAGCGTCATCGCGACGACCGGCGCGGCGACACCCGCAGGCGTTGCGGTCTCAACCTCAATCTTCGTGGCAGGCATGTTCATTGAAAATCCCTCTCCGGCTTCAAAGGACGACGCGGCCGCCCGACGGCGGCCGCGGGCTCCATCAGACTTCGACGCGCTTGATCGCGAGCGATTTCAGATAGGCAGCCGGATTTTCGGGATCGAACACCTTGCCGTCGAAGAAGGTCTCCTTGCCGCGCGAGGTCGAGGCCGGGATATCGGCGGCCGCGACGCCAAGCGTCTTGGCCGCATCCTTCCAGAGGTCCTCGCGGTTCACCTTGGCGATCAGCGCCTTGGTGTCGAAGCCGGCCTCGTACTTGCCCCAGCGGATGTCCTCGGTGAGGAACCAGAGGTCGTGGCTCTGGAACGGATAGGAGGCCTGGTCTTTCCAAAACCGCATCTGCTGCGGCGAGTTGTCGACGACGCGGCCGGTGCCGTAGTCGAACTTGCCCTTCATGCGGTCGGTGATGTCCTCGACCGGGCAGTTGATCCACTGCCGCTTGGCGCAGATCACCGCGGCCTCTTCGCGGTTCTCGACCTTCTCCGCCCATTGCTGGGCTTCCATCACCGCCATCAGCAGCGCCTTCGCCGCCTTCGGATATTTGTCGACCCAGGCCGCGCGCATGCCGAACGATTTTTCGGGATGCTTGTCCCAGAGCTCGCCGGTAGTGATCGCGGTGTAGCCGATCTCCTGATGGATGAGCTGCAGGTTCCAGGGCTCGCAGACGCAGAAACAGTCCATAGTGCCAACCTTCATGTTGGCGACCATCTGCGGCGGCGGGACCACGATGGTTTCGATGTCCTTGTCGGGATCGATGCCGCCGGCGGCGAGCCAGTAGCGGATCCAGAGATCATGCGTGCCGCCCGGGAACGTCATCGCGGCCTTCACGGCCTTGCCGCCGGCCTTCTTCTTCTCCAGCGCCGCCTTGAAGGGCGCGGTGTCGATTCCGACCTTGAGGTCGGCATATTCCTTGGCGACCGAGATGCACTGACCGTTCAGGTTCAGGCGCGCCAGAATGTACATCGGCGTCGGCTGGTTGTTCTGCGTCACCTTGCCGGAGGAGATCAGGTACGGCATCGGGGTCAGGATGTGCGCACCGTCGATGCCGTTACCTTCGGAGCCGAGCACGAGGTTGTCGCGCGTGGTGCCCCAGGAGGCCTGCTTCTGCACCTCGACGTCGGGCATGCCGTATTTGGCGAAGATGCCCTTCTCCTTGGCGACGAACAGCGGGGTTGCGTCGGTGAGCGCGATGAAGCCGAGCTTGGCGCCCTTGACCTCGGGGCCTGCGTCCTGCGCGAAGGCGCCGGCGGGGAAATTCAGCTTGGCGGCGGCGAGAAGAGCGGTGGTGCTGCCGGCGGCCTTCAACAATTGACGGCGGCTCAGGCCCGAGGGCTGGCGGGTGCGCTTGGTCATAGGCAGTGTCGTCCTTTGCATCGTTGCAGAATTGATGGCGTCAGTGCGCGCGAGCGGCCCGTCCGTCCGTGACGCCAGAAAGAGGCGCATGCGAACGCATGGCGGGGGAGACCCCCGTCTGGTGGCGTCGGCAAATCGGATGAGAAGTCTCGCGGGACGGCTTCAATGGCGTCGGCTTGAATGATTCAAGCTTCATGCCAAGCCCGTCACTTCAAAAAATGTCGAAAAATGAATGGGTTATTGACGCCGCGCCAGACTGTCGCAGGACTGCTGCGCACGCGGAACTTGCGGATTGCTCATTCCTTGTGCGCCGCACAAATCTTATGCAGTCGCCCAAGCAAAAGGCCGTGCGTCCGCAAAAGCCGGATCAACGCGCGCAGCATCCGATTGATATCGCTCGACTTTTCCATCGCACCCACACGGCACGCAACTTGCTTCTTCACCGATGTCAACGAAGACTGCGGCTTGCCGCATTGTTGCAGCCTCTGGCGGCTGCATCCCGGAAGCTCAACTGCTTCGCGGCCCTCCCGGCTCAGTCCTCGTGACGCGATTCCCAAGGCTTCCAGACATTCCATAGCCCTCGTGCGCGGCAGAGCTGTCCGCACGGCCAATGATGTTCAGCTGCGCTCTCTCGGGCGTGTCGATCTCACTTACGAAGCAAAAGGAACCATTGATGTCGTATCTCGCGCCTTCGGAATTCGTCACCAAGATGGTGGATGCGGGCGAGTCCAAGATCTTCATGTCCACCCGGGATACTGCCATCCGCGCCTTCATGGCCGGCGCCATCCTCGCGCTCGGCGCATGGTTCGCCATCACCATCAACGTGAACACCGGCCAGCCGCTGATCGGCGCGATACTGTTTCCGGTCGGCTTCATCATGCTGTACCTGCTCGGCTTCGATCTGCTCACCGGCGTGTTCGTGCTCTCGCCGCTCGCCCTGATCGACAAGCGTCCCGGCGTCACGCTTGGCGGCGTGCTGCGCAACTGGGGCCTGGTCTTCGTCGGCAATTTCGCCGGCGCCTTCACCGTCGCCTTCATGATGGCCTTCGTGACGACGTTCGGCTTCACGCAAGACCCCGACAAGGTCGGAGCGGCCATCGGAAACATCGGCGAAGGCCGAACGCTCGGCTATGCCGCGCACGGCGCGGCCGGCATGGCGACGCTGTTCATGCGCGGCATGCTGTGCAACTGGATGGTCTCGACCGGTGTCGTCGGCGCCATGATCTCGACCTCGGTCCCCGGCAAGGTCATCGCGATGTGGATGCCCATCATGCTGTTCTTCTACATGGTGTTCGAACATTCCGTCGTGAACATGTTCCTGTTCCCGTCGGGCCTGATGCTCCATGCCAAATTCTCGATCATGGACTATCTGATCTGGAACGAGATCCCGACCGTGCTCGGCAACCTCGTCGGCGGCCTCGCCTTCACCGGCATGACCCTCTACGCCACCCACGTCATGACCAAGCCGAAGCGCCAAGTCGGCAAGGCCGCGCCGACCCGCGTTGCGGCCTGATACGTCTCGACAGAGGAGCCTCACCCGACCAGGGTGGGGCTCCCTTCGCCTGGTGATGACGATGACCCCCGGACTCCTGATCTCTGTCGGCCAGCACTCCGACAAGGGGCGCAAGCCCGTCAATCAGGATTTTCACGGCGTCCTGATTCCGGAAGAGCCGCTCCTCAGCCTGAAGGGCATCGCGGCCGTTCTCGCCGACGGCATCTCCAGCAGCACGGTGAGCCAGATCGCCAGCGAGTCGGCGGTCAAGAGCTTCCTGATGGACTATTACTGCACGTCGGAATCCTGGACGGTGAAGACCTCCGCCCGCCGCGTGCTGGACGCGACCAATTCCTGGCTGCACGCGCAGACGCGCAAGAGCCAATATGCCTATGACCGCGACAAGGGCTATGTCTGCACCCTGACCGCCATGGTCATCAAGGCGACCACCGCGCACATCTTCCACGTCGGCGACTGTCGCGTCTACCGCGTCGCCGGCAGGGCGCTCGAACAGCTGACCGACGATCACCGCATCATCGTGTCGTCGGAGCAGACCTATCTCGGCCGCGCGCTCGGCATCAATCCGCAGCTCGAGATCGACTACCAGACGGTCGAGATCGAGGCCGGTGACACCTTTATCCTGGCAACCGACGGTGCCTACGAATTCGTCGACCAGCGCTTCATCACCAGCGCACTCGGCGAGCACGCAGCCGAGCTCGACGGGGCGGCAAAGGCGATCGTCGAGGAAGCCTACCGGCGCGGCAGCGACGACAACATCACCGTCCAGATCCTGCGCATCGACGCGGTGCCGCAGCGCGAGCCGGCCGGCATCTTCAATCAGACGTCGCAGTTGCCGCTTCCGCCACTGCCGGAGCCGCGAGCGGTCTTCGACGGCTACAGGATCATCAGGGAAATCCACGGCAGCAGCCGCAGTCATATCTATCTCGCCGTCGATGTGGAGACCGAGGCGCCGGTCGCGCTCAAGCTGCCGTCGATCGATTTGCGCGACAACGCCGCCTATCTCAAGCGCTTCCTGATGGAGGAGTGGATCGCGCGCAGGATCGACAGCCCGCACGTGCTGAAGCCGCTGTCACAGTCGAGACGGCGCAGCTACCTCTACGTCGCGACCGAATTCGTCGAGGGGCAGACGTTGAAGCAGTGGATGACCGACAATCCGCGCCCCGATCTCGAAACCGTCCGTGGGCTGGTCGAGCAGATCGCCGCGGGGCTGCGCGCCTTCCACCGCATGGAAATGCTGCATCAGGACCTCAGGCCCGACAACATCCTGATCGACAAGACGGGCACCGCGAAGATCATCGACTTCGGGTCGGTCAGGGTCGCGGGCGTCGCGGAGGCGGCGCCGCAAGACGAGGCCGACGACATCCTGGGAACGGTCCAGTACACGGCGCCGGAGTATTTTCTGGGACAAGGCGGCTCGCCGCGCTCCGACATGTTTTCGCTGGCCGTGATCTGCTACCAGATGCTGACGGGAAAGCTTCCCTATGGCACCCAGATCGCCAGGATCCGGCGCAAGGCGGACGTGCGCAGACTGCAATATCGCCCGGCCGACGACGACCGCAACGTGCCGGCCTGGGTCGACGGCGCGCTGAAGCGCGCGCTCCATCCCGATCCCTACAAGCGGCACGAGGACCTGTCCGAATTCGTCTTCGAGCTTCGCACGCCCAATCCGGCCTATCTCGACACGCGGATCACGCCGCTCCTGGAGCGCAGCCCGCTGATGTTCTGGAAGCTGACCACGGCAGCGCTGGCGTGCGCCGTCGTGGTGCTGCTGGCGCTGCTGCACGGGCGATAGGGCGCAGACGTCCGCTTCTAGTGGCCAAGTGGAAACATTATCGTTCGTCAGAGCATTGCCGCTGGTGACCCATATGCGACATCGGCCAAATAGCCCAAACATCGCGCGATTAGCCGGGTTTAAAGGTTGATTGCGGCTAGACGTTTTTACGCTCGACTATGCCGTCGCGACGGCGTTGAATCGGCTACGCGGGCTCTTTTGTTTCAAGGAGGGAGGACCGAAAAGTGAAGACAACGATCATCGCACTTTGTGCCGCCGCTCTCATCGCCGCCGCACCAGCCGCGCTTGCGCAGGGTGTACCAGGCAAAGCACTTGGTCTGCAGCATAAGATCTCTAAGAGACATCACGCGGGCGTCACCGGCTACGCTCCGCTGCATGAGCCGCAAACAATGGGATCGAAGAAGGGCTATCCGGGAGCTTTCGGTTACGCGCCTAACGAACCCAGTCGTTTGGACAGAAATCTCGAAGCGTCCAGACAAGCTGGTGGTGGCGGCGGCGGTGGCGGAGGGAGTGGCATGTGACCCCACGCGCTGCACGAACCGACGGTATCGGTCCTGCTTGATCGGGACGCTCCGGGGGCGTTAAGGCCGGCTCGGCTCGCGTGTTCTTTATGTTCGCAGTATGTTTTTTGTTGGCCCAACCCGGACATCCAGCGAGGTCCGCTGTTGATCAGCTACCAGAAGCACAGCGGACGTCGCACGCGCCCTGACCACCGAGCGGCCGAATGTGCGCTCCAGCGGGGAGCTTTCACGCCGGCTCCTCGGCCTTCACCCCCAACGGCTTCGGCGCCATGCCGCCGCCTGGCTTGAGGTGGAATTCGTAGGTCATCAGATGCCACTGCCCGCTTGCCTTGGAGCCGTCGGGCATCGCGGGATCGTTGCGCGGCTCGACCTTGGCGACGAGGTCGTCCTTGACCCCGAACACCACGTCGGAATCGAGATATTTGTCGCCGTCCATGAAGACGTGGGTGATCAGCGGCTCATAGCCTTTCGCATTGACCAGGAAGTGCACATGCGCGGGCCGCATCGGATGGCGCTTGGTCTGCATGATCATCTCGCCGACCGGCCCATCGGTCGGGATCGGATAGCTGCACGGCAAAATGGTGCGGAAGAAGAAGCGGCCGTCGCTGTCGGTGATGAAGCGCGCCCGCGCCGAGGCACCGACCTCGTCGTAGTTCGGTTTCTGTGAATCGTAGAAGCCGTCATCGTCGGCATGCCAGACGTCGACGGGAACGCCCGCAAGCGGCTTGCCCTTGAGGTCGGTAACGCGGCTCTGCACGAACATCCGCTCGCCGGTCTGATTGTTCGGTGAGATGTCGGTGCCGTGGGCCGTGACCTTGTGCTCGCCGACATAGAACGGGCCGAGCACCGTGGTCTGGGTGGCGCCCTCGCGATCCCTGTGGTTGACCGCGTCGACCAGCATGGAGACCCCGAGCACGTCGGACAGCAGGATGAATTCCTGCCTTGTGTCGGTGCATTTGTGGCCGGTGCGGGTCAGGAAATCGATGGCGTATTCCCATTCCGGGAAGGTGAGACCGGTCTTGCTCACGTAATCGTGCAACGACTTCACCAATTCCTGGAGCAGGAATTTTACCCGCGCATCAGGCGTATTGTCGAAGCTCTTGACGACGGCTTCGGTGAGTTCGGTCTCGTTGAACTGGGTCATGGTGCGTTTGCCCTGAGTTTTCTCGTTGGCCCGGACGGGCTCCTTGGAGGCGTTCCAGAGTGCAGCCTACACCAGTCGGCGGGGCCGCGTTAAGCGCAACCGGCTTGGAATGGGGCCGGCATTTCGCTATCAACTTTCCGACAAAACGCCCGGAGGAACTGATGCTCGCCCCTACCCCCGCCTCGCCCGAATCCGTCGGCATGTCCAAGGCTGCGCTCGACCGCGTCGATGCGCATCTGAAGAGCCGCTACATCGATGCCGGCCGCTTTCCGGGCACGCACCTGCTGGTCTACCGCCGCGGCAAGGTCGCCCACAGCTCGGTGCAGGGCTTTGCCGACGTCGAGCGCAAGGCGCCGGTCAAGGACGACACCATCTACCGCATCTATTCCATGACCAAGCCGCTCACCAGCGTCGCCTTCATGATGCTGGTCGAGCAAGGCCTCGTCGCGATCGACGAGCCCGTCGCCAAATACATTCCGGAATGGAAGGATCTCGGCGTGTTCGTCGCCGGCACCGCGCCGGCCTTCCTGACCCGGCCGCCGTCCCGGCCAATGCTGATCGTCGACCTGCTGCGGCACACCGCCGGCCTCACCTACGGCTTCCAGCAGCGTTCCAACGTCGATGCCGCCTATCGCTCCGAGAAGATCGGCGAGGTCGAGAAGTCAGGCACGCTGCAGAGCATGATCGAGGCGCTGGCAAAAATTCCGCTGGAATTCTCGCCGGGCGACTCCTGGAATTATTCGGTGGCGACCGACGTGCTCGGCTATCTCGTCGGAAAGATCTCCGGGATTCCCTTCGAGCAGTTCCTTAAAACGCGCATCCTCGATCCGCTCGGCATGACCGACACCGATTTTCACGTGCCGGCCGCTAAGGCGCATCGCTTCGCGGCCTGCTATTCAGCCGATCCGGGTGGCGGCATGACCTTCCATGCCGGCCAACGCCGCGAGGGCCTGACGCTCCAGGACGATCCGACCAAGAGCTCGTTCCTGTCGCCGCCCTCGTTCATCTCGGGCGGCGGCGGGCTATGCTCGACGGTCGCCGACTATCTCACCTTCTGCCGCGCGCTGCTCAATGGCGGCGAACTGGGTGGCGTCCGCCTGCTCGGGCCGAAGACGCTGGCGCTGATGACGAGCAACCACATTCCGGGCGGACGCGCGCTGCCGGAAGTGTCGCGTTCGCTGTTCTCCGAAGCCACCTATAACGGCATCGGCTTCGGCCTCGGCTTCGCCGTGACCATGCGCCCGGCGGAGACGCTGATCGCCGGCAGCCCGGGCGAATATAATTGGGGCGGCGCGGCCACGACCTCGTTCTGGATCGACCCGGCCGAAGAGCTGATCACCATCTTCATGACGCAGGTGCTGCCGTCGAGCGCCTATCCGCTCCGGCGCGAACTGCGCAGCATGGTCTATGCCGCGATCACCGAGAGCAATCTGTAACGCAAATGAAGGGACCCCGCGGCCACCGGGCCGCGGGTCAGCTCACTTCAACATCTCCGGCACGATCAGGCGCGGCAGGAACAGCGACACGCTGGGCCAGATGATGACGGCTGCCAGCACGAGCAGCATCGGCACCAGCATGATCACCGTATCCTTCAGGGCGTAGCGCAGCCGCACGCCAGCGATCGAACAGGCGATCATCAGGCACAGTCCGTAAGGCGGCGTCACCAACCCGAAAGCCAGTGAGACGATCGAGATGATCGCAAACTGGACCGGATGCAGATCGACGGACCTGGCCAGCGGCTCGAGCACGGTGCCGACAATGACGATCGCCGGGATGGCATCGAGAAAGCAGCCGACGACCAGAAAGCAGAAGGCGATGAAGAAACCCGCTGTGACCGTGCCCATGCCCCAGGTCGAGACATTGGCCAAAAGCTCCTGCGGAATCTTGTAGTAGGCCAGCAACCAGCCGAATGCGCTCGCAGTCCCCACGCAGAACAGCGCAACGCCGGCAAGGCGTCCGGTGTCGAGCAGCGCCTTGTACAGTTCGCGCCAACCGGTCTCGCGATAGAAGAACGCCGACAACGCCACGGAATAGAGCACCGCAACGCAGGCGGATTCGGTCGCGGTGAACCATCCAAGCAGGATGCCGCCGACGATGATGAACGGCGTTATCAGCGCCGGTATCGACCGCCAGATCGCGCAGCGCATGTCCCGCCAGCTATCCTTCGGATAGGTCGGATAGCCCCGTCGCACGGCGTAGACATGCACGGTCGCCATCTGGGCGCCGGCAATCAGGAGGCCCGGGATGATGCCGGCCAGATACATCGCGGCGATCGACGTCGAGATCAGTCCGCCCCACACGATCATCAGGATCGACGGCGGGATGATGACGGCGAGCACCGCGGACACCGCGGTGATGGCGATGGAGAACGAGAGATCGTAGCCTTCCTTGGTCTGGGCATCGATGAAGATCTTCGACTGGCTCGCCGCATCGGCGGTCGAGGAGCCGGAGATGCCCGCGAAGAACACCGAGAGCACAACGTTGATCTGCGCCAGCGATCCCGGCCAGTGTCCGACCATCGAACGCGACAGCGCGACCAGCCGATCGGTGATGCCGCCGATGCTCATCAGATTGGCGGTGAGCAGGAAGAACGGCACTGCCAAGAGGATGAATGAATTGTAGGCGTTGAAGGTTTCCTGCGCGAGCATCATCATCGAGAGGTGAGGCTCGATCAAAAGAATCGGCACGCAGGCAAGGCCAAGTGCGAAGGCAACCGGCACGCGGACGACCAGCAGGCCAACGAAAACCCCGAACAGGACGATCGCCGCCTGTCCGGCGGACAGAACATTCCCGCTCATGGCTTCACCCCGACCAGAATCCGCGCTTCGTCGAGAATCTGCTCGCCCGCAAACACGATCCACGTTACGCCGGCCACCGGCCAGGCGACGTGGATCAGCCAGAGCGGCAGATCAGCCAGCTCCGACGTCCTGTTCCAGGCGAACCGCGTGAATTCGAGACCGGCCCACACAAATACAAATGCAAGCGCCAGCACGCCGAAACGGGCGAGGATTCGCACCAGAGCCTCCGACCGCCGTGACAGATCGGGCCAGACGTCAACCTCGAAATGCTGGGCCTCCCGGATGCCGACCATGGCGCCGATCATGATGGTCCAGACGAACAGGAAGCGCGCCATCTCCTCCGTCCAGATGTAGGAGGGAATGAGCGGGGTGTAGCGCGATATGATCTGCAGCGTCACCGGGATGACCAGAATGCCGACACAGGCCGCGAGCAGGATTTCGAGCAATTTCGCATAGGCCGCCGTTGCTCGGCGCCATAGCGACGGGTTCGCCGCAACAGGTATTTCGGTCATTGGAGCTCCGCGGTGGCAATCATCACCAAAGGGGCAAGCCGCAAGGCTTGCCCCGATATTGCGTCGGTAGACATGGAGAGGTCAGGCGACGTTGATCTTCTCGAAAATGCCTTCCGCGCCGATTTCCTTGGCGTAGGTGGCCATCACGGGGTCGGCGAGTTTCTTCATGGCGTCCCGCTCCTCGAACGGAACGCGCTTGAGCTTGCCGGCCTTCTCAAGCGTGTCGAGCTTGATCACCTCTTCGCTCGACTCCAGTTGACGGCCATAGTCGCCGGCTTCCTTGCCGGCCTTCATGATCGCGTCCTGCAAATCCTTCGGCAATGTCTTCAGCGTCTTCACCGAGAAGCAGATCGGCCGTATCGAGACGGCGTGCTGGGTCAAATTGAGATGCGGAGCCACTTCGTAGAACTTCATCGCCTCGACACCGGCGGCTTCGTTTTCGCCGGCCGATATCACACCGTTCTGGATCGCGTTGTAGATTTCGTTATAGGCGATCACCGTCGGGCTCATGCCGACCGCCGCAAAGGTCTTCGACCAGATCGGCGCGCCCTGCACGCGAACCTTGAGGCCCTTGAGATCGGCGAGATTCTTGAGCGGCTTGTTGGCGAAGATATTGCGGATGCCACCGCCGGAATAACCGATCAGGACGACCTCGGCTTTCGCCGCGACTTCGTCGGCGATCGGCGCCAGGATATTGGCTTCGACGACCTTGTTCATGTGATCGATGCCCTTGAACACGAAGGGCGCATCGATGAAGGGAGCCGCCTTGGCGAAGGTCGACATGTGAGCCGGCGAGACGATGCCGTAATCGACCGCTTTGCCCTGCGACATATACTCGAAATACTGCTTCTCGAGGCCGAGCGAGGAGTTCTTGTGCAGGGTGAAGTTGACGGGCTTGCCATAGTACTTCTTCACCAGCTCCTCGAACCGGATCAATGCCCGGTTGAAGGCGTGGTCGTCGTTGAACTGGACCGCGCCGTTCAGCGTGATCGGCGCTTGCGCCCTGAGGATCGACGGCATGCCAATCGTGGCCGCCGCAGTGGTCGCACCGATACCAGCGAGAAATGATCTGCGCTTCATCGTCTCCCCTCCCTGTGATGCTCCGCCCCTGTAACCGGGCCGTGAGCGCAGCCGGTACGCGGCCGGCATTCGGGGAGGGTATGAAAAACTGCGGCGGGACGGAAGCCAATTCGCGTGCCCTGGAGGTACTCTTCGTCGCAGGGCCATTTCTGCGCGACCTGTTGCACTGCAACTCGCGCGCCCCTGCCGGCGCGCGGCAGGCCGTATGGGCGGCCTGCCACTCTCGCAGGAGACGGAAGACGTGCGGACCTGCGCGCGGCCCGCCGGACGCGAAAATCGTGGCGCGGTGCAAGTCTCGCCCGTATGGTCTCCCCAAAATCATAATCCGGCGCCGCTGCGCTGGAACCGGGACGCCCGCGTTTGTCAAAGCTCACTCTGCCGGTCCGGCTCGCTCTTCTGGTCACGGGAACGATGTTGCCGCTGATCGTCTTTGCGGTTGGGATTGCCTATTCCAACTACCGCCAGGACCGCAGCGACGCGACACGACGCGTGCTGGAGACGGTGCGAAGCATGCGCCTCGTGCTCGATTCAGAAGTGCTGCGGATGACCGGCGGCTTGCAGGTGCTGGCGCTCAGCAACGCCCTGCAAAGCGGCGACTTCGACGACTTCCGCCGGCTGGCGACCGGGTTCATCAGCCAATATGGTGAGGACAGCGTCCTGCTGGTGGCGGATGGGAGCGGGCACCAGCTATTTTCGACCGTCACGCATGAAACGACAAACCTGCCGCCCCGCAACAATCGCGACATCGTCGAGCGGGTCTTTGCGAGCAAGTCGCCGCAATATTCCGACCTGTTCACCGGCTCGACCAAGAACCGGCCGATCGTGACCGTCGAGGTTCCCGTGCTGCGCAACGATGAGGTCGTCTACGCGCTCTCCTTCAGCCCGCCGATCGCGACATTCCAGAAACTGGTCGAGCAGCAGCGGCCGAACGATCAGTGGACGGTGTCGCTGCTGGACACCAAGGGTCGCGTGTTCGCGCGCGCGCCAAATCCTGCCGAGACGTTCGGCAAGCAGGCCTCCGGCGCGCTGAACGATGCGATGGCCCGGACGCCGGAGGCGACGCTCTCCAGCGTTTCGCTCGACGGCGTCGCGCTGTCCTCCGCCTATACGCGGTCACGGCTGACCGGCTGGACGGTCGTGGCCGGTGTCGCCGAGAGCTCGCTGATCGCCCCGCTCTGGCGCGACATCGCGATTACCAGCCTGATCGGCGGCATCCTGCTGCTGACCGGCCTGACCTTCGCGGTGCGGATGGCGACGACGATCGCGCGCGGCGAGATGCTGCACAATCTGCTGATCGAGGAGCTCAACCATCGCGTCAAGAACACGCTGGCCTTGATGCAGGCGATCGCGGTGCAGACCTTCCGAAGTTCAAGCCGGGACGAGCGGACCAAGTTCGAGGGACGGCTCGGTGCGCTCGCCGAGGCGCATAATCTCCTGAGCCAGGAGAAATGGGCGGGCTCGGAGCTGAGGGATGTGATCGCGCGCGTGCTCCAGCCGTTCCTGCTGAGCAATCCCGATCGCATCCGCATGGCCGGCCCCGCCGTGCCGCTGTCGCCGCGGCTCGCCGTGGTGCTGTCGATGATCGTGCACGAGATCGCCACCAACGCCGCGAAATACGGCGCGCTGTCGAACGAGACCGGCCGGGTCACGCTGGATTGGGAGGTCATCGCCGACACGCCGAAGTCGCGGCTGCGGCTGATCTGGAGCGAGATCGGCGGACCGCCGGTGACGGAGCCGGTGCAGCGCGGTTTCGGCTCGCGCCTGATCGAGCGCAGCGCGCGCGACCAGCTCGGCGGCGAGGCGACGGTCGACTTCCTGCCGCGCGGCGTCGTCTGCACGGTGATGTGCGTACTGGACGAAGCGCGGTGAACGGATTGAAGGAACATTGGCAATGAAGATCACCAAGGTGCGCTCGCACATCCTCGAAGCAAAGCTCTCGCAACCCTTCGCCTATTCGCGCGCCTGGTACGACACGCGCACCGCGATGCTGGTCGAGATCGAGACGGATGACGGCCTGACCGGCTGGGGCGAATGCTACGGGCCGGCGCGGATGACGGCGGCGGTGGTACAGAGCATCGCGCCCTGGCTGATCGGCGAGGATCCGCTGCGCACCGACGTGCTGTGGCAGATGGTCTACGCCCGCTTGCGCGATCACGGCCAGAAAGGTGTCGTGATCCAGGGCCTGAGCGGCATCGACATCGCGTTGTGGGACATCAAGGGCAAGCATTTCGGCGTGCCCGCGCATCAGCTCCTCGGCGGTGCCGCGCGCAAGGAGGTGGCCGCCTACGCGACCGGGCTCTACCGGCGCAAATCGGGCGATCCGCTCAAATACCTGCCGGAGGAAGCGGCCGGCTACGCCGCGGAGGGTTTCCGCGCCGTGAAGCTGAAGGTCGGCTTCGGCATCGCCGAGGATGCCGCGGTCACCCGCGCGGTGCGCGAGGCGATTGGCCCGGATGTCGCGCTGATGGTCGATGCGAACCACGCCTATGACGCCGTTGCGGCGATCCGGCTCGGCCGCCTGATCGAACGCTACGACATCGGCTGGTTCGAGGAGCCGGTGCCGCCGGAGGACGTCGCGGGCTATCGCGCAGTGCGATCCGCGCTGACGATTCCCATCGCCGGCGGCGAATGCGAGTTCACGCGCTTCGGCTTCCGCGACCTGTTCGCATCGCATGCGCTGGACATCGCCCAGCCCGACACCTGCGCGGCCGGAGGCCTCTCCGAATGCAAGAAGATCGCCGACATGAGCGAGGCGTTCGGCATCCGCTACAATCCGCATGTCTGGGGCACCGGGATTGCGATCGCGGCCTCGCTGCAGCTTCTCGCCGTGCTGCCGTCACACACACCGACCTCGCTTGCGCCGATCGAGCCGATGCTCGAATTCGACCGCACCGAGCATCCGATCCGGCAGGCAATCCTGAAGGAGCCGCTCGAGCACGAGAAGGGTGTCGTGCGGGTGCCCGACAGACCGGGGCTGGGCATCGAGATCGACCGCGAGGCGCTCGCGCGCTTCGCGGTGAGCTCCTAACCGATCGTCTGCAACGCCGGGAACGTCTCGAGCAGCCAGATGCTGACATTCGAGACCGCGCCGGTGAGGAAGCCGATGCCGGTGATCACCATCAGGACGCCCATGGCGCGCTCGACATTGACGAGTTGGCCCTTCATCCGCGCGAACAGCTTCGAGAACTGCTCGATCATCAGGGCGGCGATCAGGAAGGGAATGCCGAGGCCGGCCGAATAGACTGCGAGCAGGCCCGCGCCCTTCGTCACCGTCGCCTCCGCCGCGGCGATCGAGAGGATCGCGGCGAGGATCGGGCCGATGCACGGCGTCCAGCCGAAGGCGAAGGCGAGGCCCATCACATAGGCGCCCCACAGGCCGACAGGTTTGGGCGCGGTCAGGCGCCCCTCGCGCATCAACAGGCCGATCCGCGTCAGCCCCAGGAAGTGCAGGCCCATGATGATGATGACGATGCCGGCGAGGATCGACAGCTCGGCCGACCAGGCACGGATCAGTCCGCCGATCAGCGAAGCGCTGGCGCCGAGCGCCACGAACACCGTGGAGAAGCCGAGCACGAACAGGAGCGCCGACATCATGATGGCGCGCTTGGACGCCGAGGCCGGCTCCTTGTTCTCGACATGCTCGATCGTGGCGCCCGTGAGATAGATCAGATACGGCGGAACCAGGGGCAGAACGCAGGGAGAGAGGAAGCTGACGAGGCCGGCAATCAGCGCCGCCGGGATCGAGACATTTTGCATGATGCAGTCGGAGCCATCTCAGGCTCTTTGGCCGCGCGCCGGGAATGCGCGCGGGCGGGAGCCGAACCGGCTCTGGTGTAGCCGATGCCGGGGAATGCGCACAACAGAGGCGCACGAAACCAGGCTCCTCCCGATGCCGCCTGCGATCACAGATGCGGCATCGGGACGCGCACAAACCTCGCCAAAAAGCGAGACTCGGCGGCGCGGCTACTTCACCACGCGGAGCAGCGGACGCCGGGGCTGGTCCTGCGTCTGCTTGGAGGGGGGCTGCGGTTCGCTTCCAGCGCTCCGCAGCATTTCGTCGCACAGCGCCTTGAGATCGGCACTGTCAATTCCTTTGAGTTTCATCCGCACGTCGAGGATGACGATGGACAGCAGCTCGGCCGACTCGCGGTTGTTGCTCTCGTTGAGAACCTTGCGGCACTCCTCAAGCGTTTCCAACACCGACTGCAACTGTTCGTCTGAATGCGACACCGGCGTTCTTTCCGTTAGTTCGGCCTGCGAGACGTGTTTGTGGAAATCCCCTCGGCCCCCATGGGATACCGAGAATAACACGAGGCGCCGACGCCTCCGAACATGATTTCAGTATGATTTTGCCGGGAAACCGTGGTTCCCGCGAACATCGACCCGCTGCGCGGGACGCCATTATCGTCGTGGCCGGGAGTCGAACGCGCGGCATCGGATGATCGACCCATTCCGCGCGGCGATAGCTCGCGCGCAAGGACTGCCGTGACGGAAAGCGCCGACAATCCTGCAGCCATATTAGGGCTCGCAACGGAACTCACGCCACACCCCTCATTCCAACGACGGTCGCCCGATTCGATTCTCAGCCTTGGTAGCACTCGGATACCACCGATGAGGTGGTAACGATGGCGTTCAAAAGTCACCGTTCCCCAACCCGCAGTGGTTGTGGTTTGCGCCCAATTCTGCCAGTTTAGCAACCCGAAGGGACTTGTATGCACTCCTTGGCGGAAAGGGGCGTTCCACTGGAGGAACGCCCAAAGATCAACATCAGCGGCCTCTCCGATTGGGATGCGGCCCGCATATTCTTGGAAGTCGTTCGATGCGGCAGTTTTCGCTCGGCGTCTGAACGCCTGTCGCTGTCGATCAACGCCGTCCGCCGCCGGATTGATGATTTCGAGCGCCAGACCGGCACCACCCTGTTCACCCGCGACGTCCACGGCACGCATCTGACCGATGAAGGTGCACTGGTGGTCTCCGCCGTCGAGCGCATGGAGGCGGCTGCCTTCGACGTGCTGCGCACCAGCGATTCGACGGCCAACGCCCTGTCCGGCGAAGTTCGCGTGGCCGTCACCGAGGGTCTCGGGACGTTCTGGCTCGCCCCGCGACTGGTCGAATTCCAGCAGGCCTATCCGAAGATCCTGGTCGACCTGCACTGCGCGATGCGCTCGGCCGACGTCTCTCGTCACGAAGCCGACGTCGCCATCCATCTGTCGCGTCCCTCCGCGCTCGACGTCAAGCTGGTGCGGCTCGGCCGCATGCACCTGATGTTCTGGGCTTCGGAAAAATACCTTGAGAAACACGGCACGCCGCGCTCGGCGCTCGAATTGATCAAGCACCGCCTAGTGCTGCAATTCGCCGACCAGCTTGCCGCCAAGGAAACCTTCGAGAGCTTCTTCCCAGGCGTTCCGGAACGTGACCTGCTGGTCATGAAGACCAACGTCTCAAGCGCCAATTATTGGGCGGTCGCGAATGGCGCCGGCATCGGCGTATTCCCGAGCTACGCCATTGCGCTTGGCGGGAAGTTGATTCCACTGGAGGTCGAGCTGAACAGGCCGCTGGATATCTGGTTGTCCTACCACCCTGGTAGCGGCCGGATTCCCCGCGTTCGGCACATGATTGACTGGCTGATCGAGGCTTTCAATCCGGCGCGATTCCCGTGGTTTAAGGAAGAGTTCGTGCATCCGCATGAATTCAAGGACGAGTATATGGGCGAACCCCTGACCCAGCTCTTCGGGGGATTTTCAACCGAAGAACAAAGGTGAGAGTATGAAAACAGCGGCGAAAAGAATGAAGCAGCGCAGTGCCGGCAAGCCGGACATTGAGCTTGGCAAGCGGATCCGCCTGCGGCGCGTCGAGATGAAGATCTCGCAGGCCGAGCTCGGTGAGAAACTCGGCGTGAGCTTCCAGCAGGTCCAGAAATACGAGAAGGGCGTCAATCGTGTCGGCGCGGCTCGGCTTCAGCAGATCGCCACCGCTCTCGATGTGCCCGTGACCTTCTTCTATGACGGCGACAACAAGGCGCGCGAAGTCGAGAGCCTGCTGTTCCTCGATTCCGCCTTCAGCCTCCGCCTGCTGCGCGCCTACAGCAAGATCAAGGACCAGACGGTGCAGCGTCAGCTCGTCTCGCTGATGGAATCGATCGCAGCGAACGAGGCCTGAGCCGGGCTCTGACCTTTACCGCCGATGTTCAATCCGCCGCGTCACGGGGGCGCGGCCGGATTGAACGAGACCCAGTCCGCGCGCTTGCGCGCGGCTCTCCTTTCAGGGCGGCCAAGCCGCCCTTTTTTCTTGCGGATTTCTTGCTGCCGGTTTCCCGGCCCGCCATTGTCGCGGATTTCGCGAACCGATCCCGCCCCTGCCGCGACCCAATCGAGACGCCCCGCCTCGAACGCGCGGGCTTTCGACTGCCGTGCTTAGTGGGACCTCAACTCCTGGGCTCTAGCTTCTCGCCGATTTTTGCGAATCGGCGCGCGTGGCGCGGCGAGCGTGAATTGCCAATGCGAGCGCCCGTCCGGGCCTCGTCCTCGTGGGGAAGATGGGACACATGTCGAAACGCCATGCGATGATCGTTGCCGTCGGCGTGCTCGCGAGCGCTTCCGCGCTGGCGCAAACCGAAACCACGGGACAGGCGGGCCTCAGGCCGGCAACGGCGGCCGGTACGGTGCCGGCAGCGGCGAACCCGGCCCATGCCGCCGCGCCGAAGGCCTCCGCGCCCGCTTCGACGGCGGAGAGCCGCTCCGCCGCGGCGCTCGCGCTGACGCACGAGCCAACCTATGACGAGGGCTCGGCCCAGCGCATCAAGGATGCCGCGCTCAGCTACTCCGACCTTGCCGTGCGCGGCGGCTGGCCGACGATCCCGGCGGATGCCAAATTCGCGGCCGGCGTCCAGGGCGCCAATGACGATCTCTTGCGCAAGCGACTGATCCTCTCCGGCGACCTCGCTGCCGACAAGACGAGCGGCGCCTTCGACCAGGATCTCGCCGACGCCGTAAAACGCTTCCAGGCCCGCCATGGACTGGCGCCGACCGGCACGGTGACGCCGCGCACGGTCGCGGCGATGAACGTCTCCGTGCAGAAACGCATCCGGCAGCTGGAGGCTTCGCTCCAGCGGCTCGAGAACATGAATTTCGGCTTCGGCCAGCGCTATGTCGTGGTCAACATCCCCGCTGCGTTCGCCGAAGCGGTCGAGAACGATGTGGTGGTGCGGCGCTATCGCGTCATCGTCGGCAAGACCGAGAAGCCCTCGCCGACCCTGACGGCCCAGATCACCAGCGTCGTGCTCAATCCGACCTGGACGGTGCCGTCCTCGATCGCCAAGACCGAGATCTCGGCGCATATGCGCAAGGATCCGACCTATCTGTCGCGCATGCACATGGAGGTGCTCGACGCCCACGACAATCCGATCGACCCGCATTCGGTCGACTGGTCGGGCACGCACACGCCGAACTTCACCGTTCGCCAGCACAACGGCACCTTCAACGCGCTCGGCGCGGTGAAGATCGACATGCCGAATGCCTATTCGGTCTATATGCACGACACCAACCAGCGCAATCTGTTCAGCGACGACTACCGCTTCGATTCCCACGGCTGCTCGCGCGTCGACAATGTGCGCGATCTCGCCGCCTGGCTGCTGAAGGACCAGCCGAAATGGAGCCGCGCCGCGATCGATGCCGAGATTGCGAGTGGCCAGCACCTCGAGGTCGCCATGGCGAAGAAGGTGCCGGTGGCCTGGATCTACCTCACGGCATGGATGACCAAGGACCAGACCGTCCAGTTCCGCAACGACGTCTATAATCAGGACGAGCAGTTGCTGGAGGCCACCGCCGAAGAGGCGGCGTTCTTCAGCAATGCCGGCAGCCATCCCCTGACCGCTCACATGCACGTAACGCAGTAGAGCATGATCCGGAAACGTGTACGGCGGTTTTCCGAGAAGATCATGCTCAAGGAATAACCGCTTCTCGCGCCATGCAATCGCGGCACAGGCGGATGCAAAGCCGCGTCCCTCGTCGCGGTTGACCCGGGCCGCGCCCCGGCCGCACATTGCACCCGGCCTACGACAGCGAGCGCGCAATGCCTGACATGTCCAGCACGACCGAAATACACCATGCCGACGGCAGGATCCTCAAGCAGGTCATCGACGGCGTCGGCGTGATCACCTTCAACAATCCCGACAAGCGCAACGCGATGTCGCTGGAGATGTGGGAGGGATTTGGCGAGGCGCTGACGAGCCTGCGCGATGACGAGACGGTTCGCGTCGTGATCCTGCGCGGCGCCGGCGGCAAGGCATTCGTCTCCGGGGCCGACATCAGCCAGTTCGAGAAGACCCGCCACAACGCGGCGGCGTCCGAGGAATATGCCAAGCGCAGCGCCGCCCAGCGCGCACTGCTCGCCGACTATCCCAAGCCGACCATCGCCTGCATCGAGGGCTTTTGCCTCGGCGGCGGCATGCAGGTCGCGATGCTCGCCGACATCCGTCTCGCCGCACATGGCAGCCAGTTCGGTATTCCCGCGGCAAAACTCGGCATCGCCTACGGCTATGACGGCTTGAAGCATCTGGTGTCGCTGGTCGGCCCGTCCTGGGCCCGGCTTCTGATGTACACGGGCATGCGGATCGATTCCGCCGAGGCGCTGCGCATTGGCCTCGTCGAGCGCTTGTTCCCGATCGACGAGTTGTGGGGTGAGACGATGACGATCGCGCAGACCATCTCCGAGAACGCCCCGCTCGCGATCAAGGCCGCCAAGATCACCATCGCTCAGGTGTTGAAGGACGAGAGCCAGCGCGACCTGGAGGCGATCAAGGCGATCAGTCACGCCTGCATGGACAGCGCGGATTTTCGCGAGGGCCGGCAGGCCTTCATGGAAAAGCGCAAGCCGCAGTTTACGGGCAAGTAGCCTCGGCGTCCGGCCGCGCCAAACCAAGCAGCGCGAATGCGCTCATGCAATGACCTGACCCTGCCGATTGACGAGCAATACGGCTTGGATAGATCAGTGTCAGCATCGCTGACCAGCCTCTGAAAAATTATCGGAGTGGTCGATCGGAGGAAAACGGTCTACGTTCCGAGCGCTCGGTCGAATTGCGATGCGGACCTGGAGCCACCTCATGATCAAAACTCCAGTTGTTTTTGTTGTCAGAGCCGCGGCGGGATTTCGTTCGCGCACCCTCATCGGGGCAATCGGCTCCGTACCCAACTTCAGTAAAGCCCAACCGTCTATGTCATTTGGCGCGAACCGCCAACGGACTGCCGAGAAACACGTGATCAAACATGGCAACGGGAGAAACGCCTATGGGTATCAATCTAAAAAGCGCATGTGACGGGATTCTGCAAAAGGTCGTGACCGGCAAGGACCGCGTTCCCGGCGTGGTAGCGATGATCACGGATCGCTCGGCCAACATCTATGAAGGCTCGGCCGGCGAGCGCAGCCTCGGCGGACGCCAGGCAATGACGACCGATACCGTGTTTGCGATCTTCTCGACCACGAAGGCCATCACTGGCACGGCGGTCCTGCAATGCGTCGAGGACGGCAAACTCGACCTGGATGCCCCCGCCAAGAACTACGTGGCTGACATTGGCAAGCTCGAGGTGCTCACCGGGTTCGATGCCAAGGGTAATCCGAAACTGCGGGCTCCGGCGCGCGACATCACGACCCGGATGCTAATGCTGCACACCGCCGGCCTTGGCTACGATTTCTTCAACGCCAATTATCTTCGCTTGGCACAGGAGCGCGGCCAGCCGAGCGTGGTGACCTGCTCGAAGGCATCCCTGAACACGCCGCTACTGTTCGATCCCGGCGACAAATGGGAATATGGCAGCAACATCGACTGGGCCGGCCAAGTCGTCGAAAGCATCCGCGGCAAGCGCCTTGGCGAGGTGATGAGGGAGCGGATCTTTGCGCCACTCGGCATGGAGGACATCGCCTTTTCGCTGCCCCCCGCGATGCGTTCGCGCCTCGCCACGATCCACCAACGCGAAGCCGACGGATCGCTGACTCCCCTCCCCGATATGCAACTGCCGCCTGAGCCCGAGGTCCACATGGGCGGCCACGGTCTCTATGGCTCGATCGGCGAGTACATGAAGTTCATTCGCATGTGGCTGAACGACGGGGCCGGATCGCAGGGTCGTGTGCTCAAGAAGGAAACGGTCGAGGCTGCCGTACGGAACGGCCTGCAGGCACATCAGACCGTCACGATGCTACCCGGCATCATTCCGAGCCTGTCGAACGATGCCGAGTTCTTTCCCGGCCTGAAGAAGTCCTGGTGCTTGACCTTCATGGTGAACGACGAGGACGCGCCGACCGGCCGACCGGCCGGAGCTATCGGTTGGGCTGGACTCGCCAACACGTTCTACTGGATCGATCGCAAGAACGGGTTCGGCGGATATTGGGCGACGCAGATCCTGCCGTTCGGCGACCCGACCTCCTTCGGCGGCTACATGGAATTCGAGACTGCCGCCTACGCCACCGGCGAGGCGCGCGCCGCGGCGTAGTGCCGGGCGAGCGGCCTACCTGCGCCACGGCGCCTCCGCTTTCCAGACTCGATGGAGCGAGGGCGCCGTGAGCGCGGGCTTTCAGATGGCACGGAGCTTCTGTTCTGCTCCCGCAGGCCGGTGCCTTCACAAGGCGGAGAACCACTGAACACGAATGCACGGAGAATTCTCACAACGCGAGGCAGGTCATGACAAATATTGAATCCGCGCAACGAGCTGGCGCGAAAGCCGACTTCGATGCGATCATCATCGGCGCCGGGTTCTCCGGCATGTATATGCTGCATTCGCTGCGCGACAAGCTTGACTTGAACGTCACGGTGTTCGAGGCCGGCGACGGTGTCGGCGGCACCTGGTACTGGAATCGCTACCCCGGCGCGCGCTGCGACTCCGACAGCTACATCTACTGTTACACTTTCGACAAGAACCTGTTGCAGGAGTGGAACTGGTCCGAGCGCTACCCGGAGCAGGACGAGATCCTGCGCTACCTCGAGCACTGCGCCGAGCGCTTCGACCTGAAGCCCGACATCCAGTTCGGCAAGCGCGTCGTCGAAGTTCTCTTCGATGAGGACACTGAGCTGTGGACCGTACGCACCGACAAGGGCGACGCCGTGACGACGCGCTACGTCATCCCGGCCGTCGGTGCCCTATCGACCGCGAACGTACCACCGATCGAGGGGCTGAGCTCCTTCAAGGGCAAGTGCTACCACACGAGCCGGTGGCCGCACGATGGTGTCGACTTCACCGCGAAGCGTGTTGGCGTCATCGGCACCGGAGCCACCGCAGTGCAGGCGATTCCGGAGATCGCGCAACAGGCCAAGCACTTGACCGTGTTCCAGCGCACGCCGAACTTCTGCGTGCCGGCCCGCAACGGCCGTGTCGATCCCGAGGTCACCAGGGCGCGCAAGGCCGATTACGACGGAATCCGGCAGCGCATCAAGGATTCCTTCTTCGGGTTCGAGCTGAATTTCATACCGCAATCGGTGCTCGAGACGACGCCCGAGGAACGCGAGCGGCAGTTCGACAAGATGTGGGATGCGGGCGGCTTCGCCTTTTGGCTGGCGAACTATCAGGACATGTTCTTTTCCAAGGAGGCGAACGACGTCATCGCCGACTACCTCAAGCGAAAGATCCGCTCGGTCGTCAACGACCCGGCGATCGCCGAGAAGTTGACGCCCAAGTCTTACCCCTACGGCACCAAGCGCCAACCGTTGGACACCAACTATTTTGAGACCTTCAACAAGAAGAACGTAGCGCTGGTGGATGCGAGCACCGACGGTCCTATCGAGGAGATCACGCCGAATGGCATTCGAGCGGGCGGCAAGGAGTATCCGCTCGACATCATCGTCATCGCCACCGGCTTCGACGCGATGACCGGCCCGCTGAAGAACCTTGGCATCAAGGGTCGCGGCGGCCGGACGCTGGTGCAAGAATGGGCGGATGGCCCACAGACCTATCTTGGCCTGGCGATCGCCGGTTATCCCAACCTGTTCACGATCACGGGTCCGCAAAGCCCTTCGGTGCTATCGAACATGCCGGTCTCGATAGAGCAGCATGTCGAATGGATCACCGAATGCATCGCCCACATGCGAAGAAACAAACTTTCGACGATTGAGGCGAGCCCGCAGGCGCAAGACGCATGGGGCGCCCACGTCGCCGAAATCGTGAACTCGACCCTCATGCCCGGCACCAATTCCTGGTACATGGGCGCCAACATAGAAGGCAAGCCGCGTCGATTCATGCCCTATCTCGGCCCGGAGGGCGTGGGCGGATACCGCAGAAAGTGCGCCGAGGTCGCAGAGAAGGGCTACGAGGGCTTCGTATTCAGAAGCACTGGCCAAAGCGGGACCATGCACACGATTGCAGCCGAGTAGGCTCAACGAGTCATGACCGGGCGCCGCGTTCAATGTCGCGGCTCCCGTCATGGCCGCGCCGACCGGCAATGCGGCGCCGGCCGGGCCAATAGTCCGCGCGAGGCATCAATATCCCTCGCGCGGGACCCGCGAACATTACGCTGTCATGAGCCGGACGTTTTAACGACTAGCTTTATGTTAAACAGGTTGACGCCCTTGAATGGGTTCGGTGCGCTTTCAATCGTTCCCGTGCCCGTGGCGTTCGCATAGGAACCTGTGCCCGAAAGGATCGTGTATTCGCCCGTTGATTTGCCGTCTTTGGCCGAGCCGGTGTAACGCGCCGTAATCGAGCCGTCCTCGAAGGTGTAAGTGCTATAGCCAAAGAAGGGGCCCGCCCCCTTGAGCGAATCCGAAGCATTGACGAACTCTTTCACCCCGATACGACCATCGTTGAAGACGGCGACACCGAAGAATTTACCGGATACGACCGTCTGTCCTTCGACGTTTGCGGCCTCTATGACCTTAACGTCGATCGCCTTCGTGACGAGCTTGAACTCAAGCACTCGCTCACCGGCTACAGCGGTTGACGCCGCGACGGCCAATGCCACGCCAGAAAGGAAAAAGGTGAGAAACTTCCGCATAGGCTCCTCCTGCGCTTGGTGAAATCAAGTCAAGAAGTGCCAACGAGCTGTACATCATGCCCCGGCTCTTCGCGGCGGCACGAAAGAGAGCCCTCGGCGACGCCCCGGCGGCGGCTGAAGCTCTCTGGACCCCAAGGCGCGAACGCCGGGACGCAACTATAAGTCCTGAGCGATGGAAAAAAGTTCAGGTTTTCGCAGGGTATAATTGTATGCCCTCAAATAAGAGGGCTATGCAACCATCAGCTACGGTTCCGAAGGCGGGAGGTCCCCGAACACCTCGATCAGGCGAAAGCGCTCGCACATCAGCATCATGTCCTCACTGAATCGTCCGAGCCGGCCGAAATAGGTCCGATGGGCGTGACGCCAATAGGCAAGGCTTCGATCGCCTTCGCCCTCATCGTGCGCAAACGCGGCGTCGACGTCATTGAAGCGCCGATAGGTGATCTCGACGGATTCGATGACGCAGCGCGGTTCTCCGCGCCCGTTGAGCACGACCCAGCGCTCACCCGGCGTCGACGTGTTCGGTTCGTCCTCCGTGCTGCAAGTCGCGGTCTTGACGCCCTTAACGACGAGTTCGAGCAACTCATCCGCGAGCGCCGGACTGTCGCCGAAGGCAAAGGTCCGGAGATGTCGATAGTGTTCGGGGACTGGTCTGCTCATGATCGTCCAAACCCTTCAGGGGCAATGTCTTGCGACGCGGTGCCTCCTACAGCGCCGCCAGCACTGCCCTCGTGATGTCGGCCGTGCCATTGCTGCCGCCGAACTCCATCGGCTTGATGCCGTCGGCGTAGACCTGATCCACCGCGCGCTCGATCTGCTCGCCGGCTTCTGCCGCGCTCTCGACGCCGTGCTTGTCGGCGAGCCAGTCCAGCATCATCGCCGCCGACAGGATCATGCCGGTGGGATTGGCCTTGCCCTGGCCCATGATGTCGGGTGCGGTGCCGTGGCAGGGCTGGAACACGGCATATTTGTCGCCGATGTCGGCGGACGGCGCCATGCCGAGGCCACCGATCAGGCTCGCGGTGATATCGGAGACGATGTCGCCGAACATGTTTTCCATCACCATCACGTCGAAATCCCAGGGACGCTTCACCAGCATCGCCGAGCAGGCGTCGACATAGAGCCGGTCGGTCTTCACGTTCGGATGCTTCTTCTCGATCTCGTCGAAGATACCGCGGAAGAACGCAAAGGCCTTGAACACGTTCGCCTTGTCGACGCAGGTCAGCATCCCCGGCTTGCCGCGCGCCTTGCGCCGCTCGGCGAGGCGGAACGAGAACTCGAACAGGCGTTCGGAGGTCTTGCGCGTGATCACCATGGTCTCGCGCGCGTCCTCATGGGTGACGACACCCTTGCCCATCGAGGCGAACAGGCCTTCGGTGGATTCGCGGATCACGACGAGATCGATGCCGCGCTGGTCGGCGCCGACGATCGGGCTCGGCACACCCGGAATGAGCCGCGCGGGGCGCACGCCGGCATACAGATCGAAGATGAACCGCAGCTCAATCTGCGGCGCGATCTCGGTATTGTCGGGATAGCGCACCGACGGCAGGCCACAGGCGCCGAGCAGGATCGCGTCGGCCTCCTCGCAGAGCTTGATGGTGCTATCCGGCATCGACTTGCCGGTCGCGAGATAATTGTTGGCGCCGGCGGGCGCCTCGGTGAAGCGGAAGCTCAGGCCGGACTTCGCCTCGATCTTGCGCAGGACTTCGATGGCCGGTGCCATGACTTCGGGACCGATGCCGTCACCGGCGAGCACGGCAATGTGGAAGGCGTTGTTTGCGGACATGGGGGTTCCTGAGAGAGAGACGTCATTCCGGGGCGGTCCGCAGGACCGAACCCGGAATCTCGAGGTTCCGGGTTCGATGCTTCGCATCGCCCCGGAACGACGAATTCACTACGGCGTCAGCACCGTACGACCGACCACCGCGCCCTGCTGCAATTGCACCAGCGCGTCATTGGCCTTGTTGAGCGGCGCCTTCGTCACCGGGATCGGCGGCACGTTCTTCGCGCGCACGAGGTCGAGCAGCTCCTGCGTCTCGCGCAGATTGCCGACATAGCTGCCCTGGATCGTCACCGCCTTGATCGGGATCAGCGGCAGCGCCCAGGTCGCGCCGCCGCCGAACAGGCCGACGATGACGAGCTTGCCGCCCTTGGTCAGGCAATCGAAGCCGAGTTGCGTGGTCGCGGCGTTACCGACGAGATCGATCACGGCGCGGATCGGCCCGCCCGCCTTTTTGGCAAGCTGCTCCAGCGCGTCCGGCGCCTTGGGATCGACGGTCGCGAGCGCGCCGGCCTTTTCCGCGGCCTCGCGCTTCCTGGCGTCGATGTCGACCATGATCGCGCCCTTGCCGCCCATCGCTTTCAGCAGCGACAACGCCATCAGGCCGAGGCCGCCGGCGCCGAACATCACGATCGGCGTGTCAAAATGCTGCTCGACCTTCTTCAGCGCGCTGTAGGTGGTGACGCCCGAGCAGGCATAGGGCGCGGTCGTCGCGGGATCGAGGCCCTTCAGATTGAGCAGATAGCGCGGATGCGGCACCAGCATGTGGTCGGAATAGCCGCCGTCGCAATAGACGCCGAGCGAGCGCGGCGTCAGGCACATGTTCTCGTCACCGGCCAGGCACGTGGCGCACTTGCCGCAGCCGATCCAGGGATAGACGAGGCCGACATCGCCGAGCCTGAGATCGCCCTGGTCGGTCGGCTTCACGTCGGGGCCGAAGGCCGCGATTTCGCCGACCGTCTCATGGCCCATGGTCAGCGGCAGATTGATGCCGCGGTCCTTCAGCGACAGCGGCTTGCGGCCGTGGCCGAGATCGTAGCCGCCTTCCCAGATGTGGAGGTCGCTGTGGCAGACGCCGGCGGCCTTCACCTTGATCAGCACCTGCGTGCCCGACGGCTGCGGCGTGGCCTCGTCGAACTCCTGCAGCGGCGCCTTGAAATCGGCGACCTTGAAACTCTTCATCGGAATCCTCCCGGCATGCTTTCGTTCTCGGCCTCACCATGCCATGACCAGCGACGCCAGACAAACCGGTCTTAGTTCAGGCCTGCGGATGGTGGCAAGCCGCGAACTGGCCGGGCGCGACCTCGCGCAACTCCGGTATCTCCGCGCTGCATCGCTGGTCGGCCCGCGGGCAGCGGGTGCGGAAGCGGCAGCCGGACGGCGGCGCAATCGGCGATGGCGGCTCGCCGGTCGCCACACTCTCGACGGGACGCACGTCCGGATCGGGCACCGGGATCGCCTGCAACAGCAGGTCCGTGTAGGGATGCGCGGGCCTTGCGAACAATTGCTCCGACGGCCCGACCTCGCAAAGCCGGCCGAGATACATCACCGCGACGCGGTCGCTGACCGCTTTCACCACCGCGAGGTCATGCGCGATGAACAGCAGCGTCAGGCCGAAGCGTGCTTTCATCTCCTCGAGCAGATTGAGGATCTGCGCGCGGATGGAGACGTCGAGGGCCGAGACCGGCTCGTCGCAGACGATGAATTCGGGGTTGAGCACCAGCGAACGCGCGATGCAGATGCGCTGGCACTGGCCGCCGGAGAATTCGTGCGGCAGGCGGCCCGCCACGATGTCAGGGTCGAGCCCGACCGCGGACAGCACCTCGTGAACGCGTCGCTTGCGCTCCGTGGCATCCTTGACGCCGGCGATGATCAGCGGCTCGGCGACGATGTCGCCGATGCGCCGGCGCGGATTGAGCGAGGCGATCGGGTCCTGGAAAATCAGTTGCACGCGGCGGCGCATCTTGCGCAGCGCCTCGCCCTCCATCGCGGTGAGGTCCTCGCCGTCGAACAGCACGCGCCCGGATTTGGCGCGGCGCAATTGCAGCACCGCGCGCCCCAGCGTCGACTTGCCGCAGCCGGATTCGCCGACCAGCCCCAGCGTCTCACCGCGCGCGACCTGGAGGCTGACGCCGGAGACCGCGTGCACCGTCTTGTTGCCGAGACCATATTCGACGACGAGGTTGTCGACGTTCAGGAGCGGCTCAGCGGGCATGGCAAACTGCATCATGCGCCAATCCCCTCCGTCATCTGGATGGGATGGAAGCAGGCATAGAGATGATCAGGCATCTCCGCGCCCTTCAATTCGGGCTTGGCCTCGTGACAGAGCCCCGCGGCATAGCGGCAGCGTGGCGCAAACGAGCACCCCCTCAGCGGCCGGGTCGGATCGGGCGGACGGCCGGAGATGGCGGGCAGCGGCGTATGCGGCGCGGTCTCCAGCTTCGGGATCGCCGCCAGCAGCGCCTCGGTGTAGGGCATGTGCATGCGCTTGAACAACGCCCGCGTCGGCGCGCGCTCGACCACCCTGCCCGCATACATCACGGCGACCTCGTCGGCACGGCCGGCGACGACGCCGAGGTCGTGGGTGATGATGATCATCGCCATGTGGCGGCGGCGCTGCTCGCGTGCCAGCAGATCGAGGATCTGCGCCTGGATCGTGACGTCGAGCGCCGTCGTCGGCTCGTCCGCGATCAACAGTTTCGGCTCGCAGGACAGCGCGATCGCAATCGCGATGCGCTGGCGCATGCCGCCGGAACATTGATGCGGATATTGCGCGAGCCGCTGCTCCGGCGCCGGAATGCCGACGGCGGCGAGCAACTCGATGCTGCGCTTGCGCGCCGCCGGCGCATCGAGCTCGAGATGCTCCTGGATCGTCTCCATCAGCTGGGTGCCGATGGTCAGCACCGGATTGAGCGAGGTCATGGGGTCCTGGAACACGACCGCGAGGTCGCGCCCGCGCAGGCGCCGCAGGCTTTCGGCATCGAACCGCACCAGGTCCTCGCCGTCGAACATCACGCGTCCGGTCAGCTTCGCCTTCTTCGGCAGGAGTTGAAGCACCGCGCGCGACAGCATGGTCTTGCCGCAGCCGGATTCGCCGACGATGCCGAGCGTGCGGCCCGCCTCCAGCGACAAATCGACACGATCCACGGCGCGCAGATTGCCGCGCGGGGTCGGCAACTCGACCGCCACGTCCTCGATGGTCAGAAGCGGCCCGCTCACAGCGCCCCCTGACGCGGGTCGGTCAGCGCCCGCAAGGTGTCGCCGACCAGGTTGAAGGCCAGCACGGTCAAGAACAGCGCTGTTGCCGGCAGGAAGGCCAGCCGCGGCGCGACGTCAAGGCTGTCGCGCCCCTCGCCGATCATGCTGCCCCAGCTCGCCATCGGCGGCGGCACGCCGAGCCCGAGGAAGGACAGCGCGCCCTCGACCACGATGGTGACCGCGACGCCGAGCAGGAAGAAGGCCAGCAGCGGCAGGATCACGTTCGGCAGCAGCTCGCGCAGCAGGATGCGCGCATGGCTGGCGCCGAGCGCCTCGGCCGCGATCACGAACTCGCGCCGCGCCAGCGTCAGCGTCGCCGCGCGCGCCACCCGCATGAAGGCGGGAATGCCGAGCACACCGAGGATCAGGGTGAGATTGGGAATCGACTGGCCGAGATAGGCGGTCACCGCGAGCGCGAAGATCAGCGGCGGAAACGCCAGCAGCACGTCCATGCTGCCGACCACCAGCGTCTCGAACCGGCCGCGGAAATAGCCGGCGAGGAGACCAAGCGCGCCGCCGAGCGCAAGGCCGATCATCGGCGCGATCAGCCCGACCGTCAGCGAGACGCGCGCGCCAAAGATCAGGCGGGCGAATTCGTCGCGGCCGAGCCCGTCGGTGCCGAGCCAGTGTTCCCCGGAGAACGCGGCACGGCGCTCCAGCATGTCCATGTCTACAGGGTTCTGCAGCGGCAGCACCGGCGCAAGGATCGCGAGCGTCAGGACAATCGCGAGCCAGGCGCTCGCGAACCAGAACAACAGGCCGAGCTTGCGCCGGCGCCGAACCGGCTCGGAGACCACCTCGTCCTGCATCGACAGCTCAAGCGTGGCCATGGCGGATCCTCGGATCGAGCACGGCGTAAAGCATGTCGACGATGAAGTTGACGATGACGAAGCCACAGGCGACCAGCAGCACCACGCCCTGGAGGATGACGAGGTCGCGGGTGTAGATCGCGCCAACCAGCAGGCGGCCGATGCCCGGCAGCGCGAAGATCGATTCCACGATCAGCGTGCCGCCCAGCAGGCGACCGATATTGATGCCAGTGACCGTCACCAGGGTCAGCGACGACGGCTTCAGCGCATGCACGAACAGGATGCGCGCGGGCTTGAGGCCTTTTGCTTTCGCGAGCGCGATATAGTCCTCCTGCAGGGTCGCGATCATGTCGGAGCGCAACACCCGCATGATTCCTGGCCATTCTGCCAGCGCCAGCGTCAGCGCCGGCAGCACGAAGAAACGCAGGTTCGACAGCGGCTCCTCGGTGAACGGCACGTAGCCGGTCGCCGGCAGCCAGCGCAGCTCGACCGCGAACAGATAGATCAGCAGGATCGCCATCAGGAACGACGGCATCGACAGCATGGCGAAGGCACTGCCGGTCATGAAGCGGTCGAAGGCGCCGCCGGCGCGCGCGGCGCAGGCGATCGCGAGCGGCACGCCGATCAGGAGCCCGATGAATTCGGCCATCAGCATCAGCTCGAGCGAGACCGGAATGCGCTCGGCGACCGCCTGCAACACCGTCTGCCCGGTGCGGAAGGAGCGGCCGAGATCGCCCTGAAGGACGTGACCGAGCCAGCTCAGATAACGCCACCACAGCGGCTGGTCGAGCCCCATGTCACGGCGCAACGCCGCGACATTCTCCGGCGTCGCCTGATCGCCGAGGATGACATACGCAAGGTCGCCCGGCAGCAGCGAGGCGATCAGGAAGGTGAGCAGCGAGACGGCGAGCAGCACCGGCAGGATGGCAAGGAGCCGCCGCACGACGAAGTTCAGCATCGCGTGGTCATTCCAGCCAGGCGGTCGAGACGTCGATCACGCCATTGTACATTTTCGGAAAGCCCTTCAGCTTGGCGCTCGACAGCGCGTAATAGGTGTTCTGGAAGGTCCAGAACCAGATCGCCTCCTTGTTGATCAGGCGGCTGATCGCGCAATAATCCTCGATACGCGCGGCGGGATCGGCGGTGACGCGGGAGTGGTCGAGCAGCCGGTCGAGCTCCGGATCGGCGAAATTGGCCAGCGCCAGCGGGCTGCCGCTGCGGAAGTTCGCATACATCTGCGGATCGGGATCGGCGAGGTCGACAATGCGCCAGGGTATGAGCTGGAACTGACGCATGAAGGCGCGCGGCGGGATGGTGGCCTGGTCGACCTGCTCGATCTCCATATTGGCACCGACGCGCTTCCAGAATTGCTGAAGCACCTGGCCGATCATGCGGCCGCGCGGCGTTGCGGTCACCATCGTCTTGAACTCGACCGGCTTGCCATAGTCCTTGATCAGCGCCTTGGCCTTCTCCACGTCGAATGGCAGCGCGCCGTCGTCCTTGCACTTGACCCAGGAGCCGTCGCCGTAGGGATTGGTCGCGGGCCGGCTCAGGCCGTTGCTGATCGCCTGCGACATCTTCGGGCGGTCGATCGCCATCACCAGCGCCTGCCGCACGCGGACGTCGTCGAACGGCGCGACCTTGGTGTTGAAGGCATAGACCGCGGCGCCCGAGCCCTTGTAGGTATGCACGGTGAGCTTGGAGTCCTTCTGCGCCTTCATGATGTTGTCGGCGTCGTTCTCGTCGTCCCAGATGATGTCGGCCTCGCCCGATTGCAGCGAGGCGAAACGCGATTGCGCGTCGGGCAGCGGCTTCAGGATGATACGGTCGAGATAGGGACGGCCCTTGTTCCAGTAGTCCGGGTTCTTCTCCAGAACCATGCGGTCGCCGGCGGTCCATGATTTCAGGATGTAGGGACCGGTGCCGACGGGATTGCGATTGTAGTCGTCGCCCTTGGTCTTCCACGCCGTCGGCGAATGCACGACGTTGTTCTGGCTTTGGATGGTGTTTGTCGCCGGCAGGTTCACGGAAGGGTCGGTGAGATTGTAGACGACAGTATATTCGTCGGGCGCCAGCACTTCCTTGACGTTGGTGATGTAGAAGGCGCAGCGGCACTTGTTGGCGGGGTCCTTCTGCCGGTCGAAGTTCTCCTTGAAGGCTTGCGCATTGAACGGCGTGCCGTCGTGGAATTTCACGCCCTGGCGCAGCTTGAAGGTCCAGCTCTTGTAGTCGTCCGAATGGGTCCAGGAGACCGCGAGCTTTGGCGCGGCCTCGCCTTTGTCGTCGAGCGTGGTCAGCGTGTCGAAGATCGCGGCCGCAGCCGTGAAGGTCGAGGTGTCGTAGACGCCGACCTTGAGCGGATCGAAGCCCGTAATCTCCAGCTCCTGACCGACGGTGATGCTGCCGCCGGCCTTCTGCGCCTGTGCCGGCTCAGCCGGCGGAAGGAGAGCAAATGCCGCAACAAGGAAAATCGGCGCGTGCTTGCGCGCCGCGGCAGCAAGGTTCGTCATGGTTCCTCCCGGGATCCCTCGTCCGATGTTTCGGATCGTTGAATGACTCGGAGGCAAGCTTGGCGATAAATGCTCGCCACGGCAAGAGGAACACGCGAGAGATCAAACGCTGTAGTGGTGCTGCGATGCGCTCAGTTTGTCGCAGCCGTTTTGCCTGACGGAATTGGCGCATCGTCGGCGAGGCCGATCTCCTCGCGCAATGCGTCCGTGTGCTCGCCAAGCACGGCCATCGTCTTGGCGGGCGTGGTGTCGGCGCCCGACATCCGGAACGGCAGATTGAGCACCTGGAACGAGCCACCCTCGTCCTCCACGGACGAGAGCGCCTGCCGGTGCGCGAGTTGCGGATCGGCCAGCGCCTCGGACACGGTGCGATAGGCGGAGGCCGGCACGCCCGCCGCGCCAAGCGCGACGAGACACGCGTCGGTCGTGAGCGGCCGCGACCAGGCCTCGACGCCGTCCATCATGTCGGCCCAGTTCTCGCGGCGCGCGGCGTAGGTGGAGAAGCGCGGATCGGAAATCCATTCGGGGCGGCCGACTACACCCATCAGGCACTGAAACGTCTTCTCGCTCGCGACAGTGATCATGACGTAGCCATTGGCCGTCTCGGTCGGCCCGAACATCGGGCGCGGCGGTGGCTTCACCGCGAATTGCGAGCTCTGCAGCTCGATCACCGTCAAGGTCAGCATCGATTCCAGCATGGAGACGTCGATGTGCTGGCCCTGCCCGGTCACCGTGCGCTGATAGAGCGCCGACGCAATCGCACCGAAACCGTAGGTGCCGGTGACGACGTCGGCATGGTAGATGCCGCAATAGTCGGGACGGCTGCGGCCGGGCTGGTAGGCGAGATGCGCCATGTCGTAGCCGGAGGCCGCATGGATCACCGGCGCATAGGCCGGCAGCTCGGCCGAGGGACCGGTCTGGCCGTAGCCCGAGATCGAGCAATAGATCAGCTTGGGATTGACCGGGCGCAGGCGGTCGTAGTCGAGCCGCAGCCGGTGCATCACGCCGGGGCGAAAGTTCTCGACCAGGATATCGGCGGTCGCGGCGAGCCGGCGCACCGCCTCCTTGCCCTCCTCGGACTTGAGATCGAGCACGACGCTTTTCTTGCCGACGTTGAGCTGGCCGAATACGGTGCTGCACCCCTTGCGCAGCGGCGGCCGGGTGCGCATCGTCTCGCCGCCGTCGGTCTCGATCTTGATGACCTCGGCGCCCATGTCGGCAAGCATCCGCGCGCAGTGGGGACCGGCGATGGTGGTCGAAAAATCCAGGACCCTGAGGCCCGCGAAGGCCTTTGTCGTCGTCCCCTCATGCTTATCTGCTAACGACATGCCTGCTTACGCCCCCTCGGCCTCTTAGGAACTATCGAAGTTCTTTCTTTTTGATGGGCCGACCCTAGAGGGCGGCGGGTCAGTAGGAAAGTCTTTACCGAACGGACGCGTCTCGCGGGCGGGCTTGGGAATTCCAGGACAACTGGACCCGTTCTTGCATAGCAACAGACGGGATCGGAAGAGGGCAGCTGTTCTTGAGGGTCTTGTTCGTCACAACCGAGATGGACGATTTCGTCCGCGTTGGCGGACTCGGCGCCGTTTCCGCTGCCCTTCCCAGGGCGCTTCGCCCTCTCGCCGATATCCGGGTCATGTTGCCCGGCTATCGCGACATCATCGAACAACTCACGCATATTCAGATCGTTGGCCGCTGCCCGGCGTTTGCGGAGATGCCGGCCTGCTCGCTCGGGCGAGCTGCGACCAAGGACGGGCTGCCGGTCTATGTGCTGTTGTGCTCACAACTCTACGACCGGCCCGGCAATCCCTATGGCGACGAGTCCGGACACGACTGGCCGGACAACGACATCCGCTTTGCGCGCTTTGCCTCGGCAGCCGCTGAGCTGGCCATGGGCAAGCTGGACAAGAATTGGGCAGCAGACCTGATCCATGCCAATGACTGGCAGGCCTCGCTCGTACCGGCCTACCTCGCCTGGCGCGGGGCCAAGCTGCCGTCGATCCTGACCATCCATAACCTCGCCTACCAGGGACTCTTCCCGAAGGACTCGCTGCGGCGGATCGGCATCCCCGAGAGCTCCTTCCATATCGACGGCGTCGAATTCTACGACCAGCTCTCCTTCCTCAAGGCCGGGCTGGTCTATGCCTCGCACCTCACCACCGTCAGCGGCACCTATGCACGCGAGATCACGACAGAGGAATTCGGCTGCGGCCTCGAGGGCCTGCTTCGTGTCCGCTCCGACGCGGCCGAGCTCACCGGCATCCTCAACGGCATCGACGAGAGCTGGGACCCGCGCTCCTGCGCCCAGCTCGCCCAGCAATTCGGCGCCGGTGACTGGGTCGGCAAGAAGGCCAATGCGGATTACGTGCGCAAGCAGTTCGGGCTCGCGGTGTCGCGCGGCCCGATGTTCGCGATCGTCGCACGCCTCGTGCACCAGAAGGGTATCGACCTCGTGCTGTCGGCCGCCGACGAGATCATCGATGCCGGCGGGCAGATCGTGGTCACCGGCTCCGGCGAGCCGGCGCTCGAGCAGGCGCTGATCGACGCGCATCGCCGCCGCCCCGACGCGATCGGGGTTACGATCGGCTTCAACGAGGCCCAGGCGCGGCGCATCTTCGCGGGCAGCGATTTCACATTGATGCCGTCGCGCTTCGAACCGTGCGGCCTCAGCCAGATGTACGCCCAGCGTTTCGGCTCGCTGCCGATCGGTCACCAGACCGGCGGCCTCGCCGAGACCATTACCGACGGCGAGACCGGCTTTCTGTTCTCGCAGCCCTCGCGCGCGTCCTTCCTCGGCGGCGTCCGCCGCGCGTTCTCGACCTTCATGGCGCAGGACCAGCTCGACTCCATGCGTCGCAGCGCGATGGGACGTTCGTTCTCCTGGAGCATCTCGGCCGGCAGCTACAGCGCGCTGTATCGGAAGCTGGCATCGGTGTGAGGCAACCTCCCCGTCATTGCGAGGAGCGAAGCGACAAAGCAACCCAGACTGCCACCGCGGAGGATTCTGGATTGCTTCGCTGCGCTCGCAATGACGATGTGGAGAGATTGTGCATCTCACTCCCCTCTCGTGCCCCGGACGCAGCGCAGCGTCTCTTCGACGGTGCGCTGCTGAGCCGGGGCCCATGTCGCACCGAAGTCCGTGGCCCCTGGGTCCCGGCTCTGCGCCTCAACGCTCACGCGTTGCGGCTTGTCCGGGACACGAGTGTGAGATTTTGGGCCATCACCCCTTGCCGCGCACATCCATTTGCGGCCGCCCGATCCAGGCGCGATTAAGACACCTGGTCATCCAGTCGGGCTGCGGCTCGCCCCGCAGCCGTGCCTGCGCTTCCTGGTAGGGACCGACATAGCGCAGCCGGTCCGGCAATTTCGGATGGACGCGCCTGATCCATTTCAGCGCATTGTCGGCTGCCCTCTTGTCGCGCTCGTCGAATTCAAACCCGAAGCCCGCTCGCAGGCGCTCCGGCAACAGGCCCGCCGTGAGCGCGCGATACCATCGCGGTGGCCGCAGCCACGGACGGGCGCCGCCAAGGATCTGCGCGGCGATCTCACGCGCCGCCGGGCTGACGGTCAGCGTGTCCGATTGCGCCATCGCCGCGGTATAGGCCGCAAAGCCGGACCAGTCCGCGGGCAAATCGTCCGCCGTCAGTCCGAACAAGGCGCCGAACTTCCGGCTCTCGCTCCAGTAGCGCTCGCGCTCCTCCACTGAGAGCGGCGGCAGGACCAGGTCATGCGCCATCACCGCGGTCTCGACCAGCGTCGCATGAACCCAGCGCAACGACGGAATGTCGTTGGCGCAGTAGCGCGAGCCTGCCGCGAACGGGCCGACGGCCTCGGGCATCTCGCCGACGATCATGCTGTGGCGCCGATACAATTGCCGGGACGACAACTGCGCCCGGTCGAGCGAGCCGAACACCATGGCAAAGACGATGTCGAAGGTGCGATGGAAGCGGCCGATCGGATCGGCAAGGGTGCGCGAATGCTCCGCGATGGCGGCCGCGACCCAGGGATGCGCCAGCTGCAACAACAGCGCGCGGCCGGCGCCGAGAAAGATGACGGCCTCCCGGTCGATCCGCCATGTCACCGTGTCAGGACCGAACACGCCGGCAACCGGTCCCGCGGCTTCGGCGCGAACCCGATCGAGGGCCAATTCCAGATCGTTCCCGGATACCAACTGCAGGGCCTCTCAAAGGCGGACGACGGCCGACAATCCGCAGGGCCTGTGGCAATTCGATGAAAGCGGAGGCGGCCCTACTCCGCCGCCATCGGCATCTCGTCCATATGCTCGTGCAGCACCACGCCGGCGAGCGGATCGAATTCGCCGATCCACGGCTTTCGCGCCAGCACCGATTTCGTGTGAGCATAGCCAGCATGCCAGCGCCGCGTGATGCCTGACGGGCTGAAGTCGATGTCCTTGGTGTGGGTCTCGCGCTCTAGCTGCGGCGCCAGCAGCCGCACCACATGCATGCGGGTCGGACAGCCGTAGCTCATCAACTCCCTCACCGCGGGATCGTTGCGCTCGCTCTCGGGCAACCGCGCGGCAAGCTGGTTGATGACGTGGCGCAGGCGATGGGCCTGCTGCTGCCGCATGATCTGGCTCGCGATGCGGCTGGAGTACTGCACGTCCTTATGGCGGTTCAAGACCTCCGCCATCGTGGTCGGCTCGGCGCCGACGGGATTCCACAGGTGCACGGAGAAGATCAGCGAATCCCTGCGTGGATTGTCGTCGAACACGGCCTCCGTCGGCGTGTTCGACAGGATGCCGCCGTCCCAATAGAGCTCGCCATCGATGCGCACCGCCGGGAAGGCCGGCGGCAGCGCGCCCGAAGCCATCACATGCTTCACCGTCAGTTCGCCATCGCGGCTGTCGAAATAGCGCATTTCGCTGGTGCCGACATGAGCCGCACCGACCGTCAGTCGCGGCGCGCAGCGATTGGCCAGATCGAAATCGACCAGCTCGCTCAGCGTCTTCTCCAGCGGCGCGGTCGAATAGAAGCCGGCGTGATCGGCGCCCAGCGGATAGGAATCCCCGGCATGCGCCAGCGCATTGGGGCGGAAGAAACCTGGAATGCCGTGGGTCACGGTCGACCAATAGGCCAGCTTCTCGTTGAAGCCGGGAAACGCGGCGCGCCAGTCCCAAACCGGCGTCTGTTCCATCCGCTTCCAGAACTCCCTCAAGCGCGCCAGCCGGTGCTCCGGCGCGTTGCCCGCAATGAGGCTCGCATTGATGGCGCCGATCGAGGTGCCGATGATCCAGTCCGGCTCGATGCTGGCCTCGTGGAGCGCCTGGTAAACGCCGGCCTGGTACGAGCCCAGCGCGCCGCCGCCCTGAAGCACCAGGACGACCTGACCCGGCAGGTCCATACTCTTCCGTTGCCCGTTGTCCTGCATGCCGCTCATGTCTCGCTCCTGTCGAGGCTATCGTTATCATTCGTCAGGTGTAAGGCCATTGTTACGTCCTGCCATTCTCGGCGATCGTCGATCCTTTTGGAAATGCCGGCTGGCTTCCGAAACCATACGTACCCGCTATTGCCGCCAGGATATCATTCCCTGCGCCGATCGGTTAGATTTTCGGCCGATCTCGCTGGGAGCCGATCCATGGAAATGCACCAGGTCCGCTATTTCCTCGCGGTGGCGCAGCTCTTGAATTTCACGCGCGCCGCCGAGGAATGCAACGTGACGCAGCCCTCGCTGACGCGCGCGATCAAGCAGCTCGAGGCCGAGCTCGGCGGCGACCTGTTTCGCCGCGAGCGCCCGGCGGCCCAATTGACCGAGCTCGGCCAGCGCATGCGTCCGCTGTTGAAGCAGTGTTATGATGCCGCTGCCGGCGCACGCTCGCTCGCCTCCTCGTTCAAGAGTGGAGAGATCGGCGCGCTGCGCATCGCGCTGACGCATTCGATCGACCTCGCGCTGCTTATTCCGCATCTCAACGAGATCAGGCGCCAGTTCAACCGGCTCGAATTCCGCTTCCTGCGTGGCTCGAGCCGCGAGGTCGCGGAATTCCTGAAGAAAGGCGAAGCCGAGCTCGGCATCGCCGCCGAGATCGACGAGGCCTGGGAGCGGCTCGACGTCTGGCCGCTGTTCACCGAGACGTTCGATCTCGTCGTCAGCCGGGAGCACCGCCTCGCCGGCCACGATACGATCGAGCCGGACGATTTGCGCGCGGAGCAATTGCTCGGCCGCAATTATTGCGAACATTCCCGGCGCATCTCCGCGAGCCTGCGCGAACACGGCGTCGACGTCGATCACGGCCACGAGGTTTCGAGCGAGCGCGACCTGATCGAACTGGTCGAGGCCGATATCGGCGTCGCCATGATGCCGCACACCTCGCCGGTGCCGGACAGCCTGAAGCGTACCGCAGTCGCCGGGCTCGACGCGCGCCGCACGGTCAGCCTCTACGGCGTGGCAGGCCGCCAGCGCACGGCGGTCGCCAACGCCGTGATGCGCCTGCTGCGCGGCGCCGACTGGAGGTTGGTAGCGGGGTAGCTGCGAGAACAATCGCCGCCCTTCCTTCTCCCAAAGGGGAGAGGGGAAGAAAAGTGCCCGCCTCAGTTCTCGCGGCTCGCGTCTTCGAGCGCCGCAAGCAGATCGTCGATCTCCATGCGCTTGCGGAAATCGGGGTCGACGAAGCGCGCCTTCACGATCCCGTCGCGACCGACGACGAACACCGCCGGAATCGGCAGCATCCATCCGTTATTGCCGTGAAACTTCGCCATGTCTTGATAGGACAGCAATTGCTGGATCTCGGTGCCGAGCCAGATCGCGAGATTGAGCGACAACGCATAGCCGTTGTCGAGATCAGTCAGGATCGGAAACCGGGCATCGGCATCGTCCTTGAGTTGCTCGGTGAATTGTTGGGTCTCGGGCATGATCGCGACGATCTGGGCACCCGTCGCCCTGATGCGCGCTCCGGCCTGGGCCACCGCCCGCATGTTGAGGCGGCAAAAGGGACACCAATGTCCGCGGAAAAACATCACCGCGACCGGCCCCTGCTCCAGGAGCGCGGATAGCCCGACGAGACGCCCCGTCTCGTCAGGCAGCAGGAACGGCGGCATCGCATCGCCAGGGCGCGGCGCGGTCTCGCCGCCGCCGTTCCCGTTCAATCGCGTCACCAGGCGATCGACCGCCCCGCCATAGGCCGGGAAGACCTCGCGGCTGGCGTCGGCGTAGGCGCGGAGTTGCTCGTTCAGCGTTCCTTCCATGTCGCGGCAGCGCTGGAAAGCAGACCTGAGCCGCTCGGCGTCGGCTGGTGAGAGAGACGTCATCTTCCGCTCCGGCGTTCTGAGGGCGAATACTAGGTTCCAGGTCCGGCCGCCCGCAAGGGGCGGCCGTTGCGCGAAGGCTGTTTCAGTTCACGTAGAAATTGCCCGTGGGGTCCAGCCGGCCGGACGCGGAGTACAGCGTGCCGTTGTCCATGAAGAACACAGTGTTGTCGGGCACCTTCTTGGCGTGCTTCATCATGGCGTCGTGGTTCTTCTCGGCGGGGGCCATCGCCATCGCCGACATCTTGCCGGGACCGCCATAGACATAGGCCATGCCGGCCTTGAGATCCCAGGCCGCCTCCGAGAAGGCCGACGTGGCGATGACCGCGAAGGCGGCGGTGAAAATCAGGGTTTTGGACACTTTCGTCATGAGATGCTCCTCCGGATTGACGTGAACGCCCGCCAATCGGGCGCCCCGCCATCGGACGCCGGATATCCCGAAAGCGGAAATGCCGATGCCCAATCGGTTCGATAGCCGCCGCGCATCAACATAGCGCGGAGCTATCGCATCGAGAGCAAGCCGGCATTTCAGGATCGACGCGGTCTCGACGATGCTCCTGTCATCGCCGACGGCCATCACGGTTGCGGTCAACACAGGAGACTTCCATGTCTAGGCATTACACATTGTCGCGCGTGGTTTGGACAGGCGTCGCCGTTCTCGGGGCGCTGACATTTGCGACGCCGGTTTTCGCCGGCGAGTGCCCGGCCGACAAGATCAAGCCGAATGCACATCAGATGGTCGACACCAAGCCGGTCGGCGTCACCGATGTCACGCTCGGCGCGATCGACCTCGGCAAGCAGCCGGCGCATATCGAAGGCCGCGAACTGCGCTTCCGCAGGCTGACGATCGAACCCGGCGGCATCGTTCCCTGGCACAGCCATGACGATCGCCCGGCCCTGATCTTCGTGCAGCAAGGGGAGATCGTCGAATACGCCTCCAACTGCGTCGATCCGATCGTGCACAAGGCCGGCGACATCCGTCCCGAAGTGTTCGGCACCTCGCACTGGTGGCAGAACCTCGGCAAGGAGACGGTCATTCTCTATGTCGGCGATGTCCGCAGGGATCCCAACGATCATCACATGTAACGCGCGCGCTCGGCCCCGGCGCACGCGTGACCGGATGTGGCGTCCGGGAATCCCCATGCTGCCCGCATGCCGGGCGCCACATCCTCAACAGGACAAGCACGCCATGACTGATCTCTCCGCTCCCATCAAACCGGGCGCGATGACCATGGATGCGCATTCCCCGGGTCTCGCGCTTCGCTCGCTCGTGATCGGGCTCACCGCATTCCTGACCGTCGTCGATCTGTTCGCAACCCAGGCGATCCTGCCCTCCCTGACGCGCCACTACGGCGTCACGCCCGCTGCGATGGGTTTTGCCGTCAATGCCAGCACCTTCGGCATGGCGATAGCTAGCCTCGTCGTCGGCTTCTTCAGCCCGCACATCAACCGGCGGACCGGCATCCTGCTCAGCCTGACGCTGCTGGCGGTCCCCACCGGCCTGCTGGCGTCCGCGCCAAACCTTGCCGTCTTCACCGCCTTGCGGGTCGCGCAGGGGCTGTGCATGGCGTCCGCCTTCGCGCTCACGCTGGCCTATCTCGGCGAGCAATGCAGCGCCATGGACGCCGGCGGCGCCTTCGCCGCCTACATCACCGGCAATGTCGCCAGCAACCTCATCGGCCGGCTGGTCTCGGCGGCGGTCGCCGACAGCCTTGGCCTTGCCTGGAATTTCTATGTCTTCGCGGCCCTCAACCTGGCCGGCGCGGCGCTGGTCTATTTCACCATCCGGCGCGTGCAGCCGATGCGCGCCATGATGCCCGCGGCATCGCCACTCGAAGCCACGATCGCGCATTGGCGCAATCCACGGCTGCGCGCCGCCTTCGGCATTGGCTTCTGCATCCTGTTCGCCTTCATCGGCACCTTCACATTCGTCAATTTCGTGCTGGTCCGGCCACCGTTGTCTCTCGGCATGATGGACCTCGGCCTCGTCTATTTCGTCTTCCTGCCCTCGGTCGTCACGACCTTGCTGGCCGGCAAGGTGGCATCGCGTCTCGGCACGCGGCCGACGATCTGGGGCTCGCTCGTTGTCGCCGGGCTCGGCCTGCCGCTGATGCTGGCGCCGCATCTCGGCGAAGTCCTCACCGGAATGGTCCTGGTCGGTGTCGGCACCTTCTTTGCGCAGGCTGCCGCGACCGGCTTCGTCGGACAGGCGGCAACCGACAACCGCGGTGTCGCCAGCGGGGCCTATCTCGCCTGTTACTTCTGCGGCGGGCTGGTCGGAACGGCCTTGCTCGGGCGCCTGTTCGACAGCTTCGGCTGGCACGCCTGTGTCGCCGGCGTCGGCATTGCCCTTGCCGCGGCAGCTCTGCTCACCTTCAGCTTGAAGCGCTAGCGCTTGACCGGGGCGTCCTGCGGCGGCTCGTCGTCGGCGATGGCGCGCCAGGCCGCGCCGTCGAGATCGTCATATTGGCCGCTCCGCAGCGACCAGAGGAAGGCGACGAGACCCGCGCCTCCGAGCATCAGCGCCAGCGGCACCAGGATCACCAGGATTTCCATCACACGATCTCCCGCGAGGCGTTGCGGGCGCGCAGCGAATTCAGCATGACCAGGATCGAGGATCCGCTCATGGCGGCAGCAGCGATCAGGGGCGTCACCACGCCGCTGATCGCGACTGGCACGGCGAGGACGTTATAGCCGATCGCCAGCCAGAGGTTCTGCCGCATCAGGTGCAGCGCCTTGCGCGCGGAATCGATGGCGGCGACGACAGGTGCCAGCGGCCGGCCGAGGAAGACGAGATCGGCGGTCGCCTGACTGAGATGCGCAGCCGAGATCGGCGACATCGAGACATGGGCCGCGGCCAGCGAGGGCGCGTCGTTCATGCCGTCGCCGACCATCAGCACCTTGGCGCCGCGCCGCTTCAGCTCCTCGATCCGCGCGATCTTGTCGGCCGGCGTGACGCCGGCGCGCCATTCGGCGATGCCCAGCGCATGGGCCGCCGCGATCACCGCGGGCTCACGGTCGCCGGAGAGAATCTCGATGCCGATATTGCGCGCCTTCAGCGCCGCGATCACGGCCTGCGCGTCCGGCCGCAGACCCTGGCGCACCGACAGAATGAACCTTTCGTTGCCCCTGCTGAAAGCAACGATGGAGGCCTCAGGATCGAGCGTGGCACTGCCGACCAGCGCCTCGGCGCGGCAGAAGGACGGACGGCCAAGGCGAAGCTCGACACGATCCACCACAGCGCGCACGCCCTGCCCGGCCTCCTCGACTGCACCAACGATCGGCGACCTTGCACCCGCGGCCAGCGCAACGGCGGCGGCGACCGGATGATGGCTCGATAGCGCGAGGCGACCGGCGAGCTCGAAGATGTCGGCGGGAATGTCGGCCGCGTTCATCACCTCGAGATCGGGCAGCGTCAGCGTGCCGGTCTTGTCGAAGATGACGTGGTCGGCTTCGGCCAGCCGCTCGATGGCGTCACCTGAATTGAGCAGCACGCCCGCTTTGAACATCGCGCCCGAGGCTACCGTCTGCACGGTCGGGATCGCCAGCCCGAGCGCGCAGGGACAGGTGATGATCAGTACGGCCACGCCGGTCACGATCGCATCGTGCCAGCCGGCACCCGCAATGACCCAGCCCAAAATGGTGATCAGCGCCGTCGCATGCACCACCGGCGCGTAGAGCCGCGAGGCGCGGTCGGCGAGCCGCATGTACCGCGAGCGCGCCTGCAGCGCGTTGTCGAGCAGCCGCGTGATCTCGGCGAGCAGCGTCGCCTCCGACGCCGCGGAGACCCGCACCCGCAGCGTGCCGGAGATGTTCATGGAGCCCGCATAGACCGCCGTGCCCTGCTCCGCCGTGACATAGAGCGTCTCGCCGGTGATCAGGCTCTGGTCGATCTCGGAACGCCCCTCGATCACCGTGCCGTCGACGGCGCAACGCTCGCCGGGCCGCAGCAGCACGATGTCGCCGGGATGAATCGCCGCGACCGGGACCTGCGAAATCTCGTCGGGCCCGACGAACTTGGCCGCCGTCTCCGCCTTCAGCGCGGCGAGATTGCCGGCGACCGCGCGGGTTCGCCGCCGCATGTTCTGGTCGAGGAAGCGGCCGACCAGGAGGAACGTCAGCAGCATGATCGCCGCGTCGAAATAGGCGTGCTCGGCGTGATGGATGGTCTCGACCACGGACATGCCGAGCGCAAGGCACACGCCGATCGAGATCGGCACGTCCATGTTGGTGGTCTTGGCCGACAGCGCGCGCCAGGCGGAGCGGAAGAACGGCTGGCCGGCATAGGCCGCCGCCGGCAGCGCGATCAGCGCCGACAGCCAATGGAAGAAGTCGCGTTGCTCCGGCAGCATGTCCGAGACGTTGCCCGACCACACCGGGATCGACAGCATCATCACGTTCATGGTGGCGAACGCGGCGACGCCGAGACAGCGCAGCAGGAAGCGGGATTCCGCCACTTCCGTCGCTTCCGCGCTCTCGGTCTCGTAAGGATAGGCCTTGTAGCCGAGTTCCTCGAGCCGATCGATGAAGCGGGCCGGGTCGAGCGTGCCCTGCTTCCATTCCAGCGCGACGCGGCGGTCGGTCAGATTCACGCGCGCCAGCGTAACGTCGGGGATGGCCGACAACCCGCGCTCGATCTTGGCCATGCAGCCCGCGCAGTGAACGCCCTCGACCGCGAGATCGATGTGCTTGATGCCCTCGCCCGCGGCCCGGACGTAATGCGAAAAATCCCGCGTGACCTGCATGACGAATTCCCTCAGTTCAGGATCACGCGGTTGCGCGACATGAACACGCGTGTCCCTCGCGCCTCGCCCTCAATCACGAGATCCCACTGCCCCGGCGCAACCGACGTGGCATTGCCGCGATAGATGCCGATGCCGGCTTCCGACAGCTCGACTGCGAGATCGGCGCGCTTGTCGATCGGCCGCTCCAGGCGACCGCCGAATTTCAGGCCGCTCATCGGCTGGCCGTTCGCATCGTGCGCCTCGACCTGAAGCGTGGCAGCGCCATCGGCGCGGCGCTCGATATGGGCACTGACCTTCCAGCTGCGCTCGGCCTGGTCTTGTGCTGCCGAGATCTCGCGGTCGTAGGTGAGGCCCGCGGCATAGGGGCTATCGACATCGGTGCCGGGCAGCGTCGCGATCGCGAGCTTCATCATGGTCAGGTTGACGCCGATCACGAGCCCGAAGAAGGCGACCAGCATCAGGAACACTTTTGTTCCGGTCAGCGGCTTGGTGGCCATGGCAGTCTCCTGATCCTAGGGCGAGACGAAATTGTCGGTGGCGGTGGCGACTTCGCCGAGCCCGATGTCGGTGACGTGGAAGCGAACGGGGATAGACTTTTCCGGATTACTTTCCGCCGGCGCGGTGACCAGCAGGCGCAGCTCGCTGGTGGAGTCGCGCGGGATCACGATCATCGGCCTATCCGGCGTCACGGAATCGATACCGACGACATGCGTGGTCAGGTTGGCCGGACCGTTGGCGTCGATCGCGATGACGCGGTCATAGCCGCTCTTGTTCAGCAGCCGGACCGTATAGGCATTGCGGATCGAGCCGTCGCTGAGCCTGACCGCGACCGGGTTGCGGTCGTGCAGCACGTTGACGTCGAGCAGGCTGCGGGTCGCGAGCGTGTAGATCATGATGCCGCCGACCGCCGCGATGATCGCGCTGTAGGCGACGGTGCGCGCCCGGACGATGCGATAGACCGGCGCCTTGCCTTCCTGGCGGCGCTGGATGTTGATGTCGTTGTCGTAGCCGATCAGCCGCTTCGGCCGGCCGATCTTGGTCATCACGTTGTCGCAAGCATCGATGCAGAGCCCGCACTGGATGCATTCGAGCTGCGGTCCGTTGCGGATGTCGATGCCGGTCGGGCAGACCGCGACGCATTGATAGCAGTCGACGCAGTCGCCGACATGCTCGCCGAGTGCGCGCAGCTCGATCGCCTTCTTCACCGAGGTGCGCTTCTCGCCGCGGTCGTAGCGGTAGGTGACGTTGAGCGCCCATTCGTCGGTGAGCGCCGCCTGGATGCGCGGCCACGGGCACATATAGGTGCAGACCTGCTCGCGCATGAAGCCGGCGAGCAAATAGGTCGTCGCCGTCAGGATGCCGATCCAGATATAGGCGATGACAGGCGCCTGGAAGGTGACGAGCTCCTTCACTAGCGTCGGCGCGTCGTTGAAATAGAGCACCCAGGCGCCGCCGGTCCACCAGGCGATCAGGAGCCAGATCGAATGCTTGAGCACGATCTCGGAGATGCGCTCCAGCTTCATCGGATCGGACGATTTGTCCTTCTTCATCCGCTCGCGCCGGTCGCCCTCGACCAGCCGCTCGACGGCGTAGAACAGATCGGTCCACACCGTCTGCGGGCAGAGATAGCCGCACCAGATGCGGCCGCCGACCGAGTTCATCAGGAACAGCGCCACGGCGGCGACGATCAACAGGCCGGTGAAGTAGTAGACCTCCTGCGGCCACAGCTCGATGAAGAAGAAGTAGAAGCGGCTGTTGGGAAGATCGATCAGCACCGCCTGGCTGGGAGCACCGATGCCGCGATTCCAGCGCACGAACGGCAGGAAGTAGTAGACGCCGAGGCAGAACGCCATCAGGCCCCATTTGATCCGGCGGAAGGTACCGGAGACGCTCTGGGGATACACCTTCTTCTGGGCCACGTAGAGCGGCCCGTCGTCATCGTTCGATGTGAGGTCGTTCGGGTTCACGGTCTTGTTCATCGCCAAGAAGCTTCTCGAAAAGGTGCGATTAAACGTAGACCCGGCGCGAGCGCGTCAGTTGATCCAGCTCAAGCGGGGGCACCTTTGTGCGCCCCCGCTTGTCGCAAGCAGGCTATTTTCCACCGCCCAGCGAGTGGACATAGACCGCCATCGCCTTGATGGTGGCGGGATCGAGCCGCCCTTCCCAGGCCGGCATCACGCCGGCGCGGCCCTGGCTGATGGTCTCGATCAGGCTCGCTTCGTCCGAGCCGTAGAGCCAGATCTTGTCGGTCAGGTTCGGGGCGCCCATCTCCGGATTGCCCTTGCCGCCGTCGCCGTGGCAGGCGACGCAGTTCTCCGCAAAGATCTTCTCGCCCTTGGCGGCATCAAAGCCCTTCCGGGTCGAGAGGCCCGACAGCGAGCGCACATAGTTGGCCACCGTGACGATCTCGTCGCCCTTCAGCACGCCGTCCTTGCCGAAGGCGAGCATCTGCCCCTCATGCGCCTTGGCATGGCCGGAACGCGCGCCGAACCGGATGGTCTGCATGATCTGGTCGAGCGTGCCGCCCCACAGCCAGTCGTCGTCGTTGAGATTCGGGAAGCCTTTTGCGCCGGCGCCGCCCGAGCCGTGGCACGGCGCGCAATTGTCGCCGAACACGGTCTTGCCCTTGGCCCGCGCGAGCGCCAGCAAGGCCGGGTCCTTCTCGATGTCGGCGAGCGAAGCCGCACCCAGCGCCGCCATCTTGTCACCCCGGACCTTCTCGAGATTGGCGAGCTCGACCGCGACGTCGGCGCGCGAGGAATAGCCGAACAGGCCCGTGGTATTGCTGGAGATCAGCGGCCAGGCCGGATAGACGATCCAGTAGCCGATCGCCCAGACGATGGTGAGGTAGAATGAAATCACCCACCAGCGCGGCAGCGGCGTGTTGAGCTCCTTGATGCCGTCCCACTCATGTCCGGTCGTGGACTTGCCGGTGACGGAATCGATGTCGCCATGATGATCGGTCATGATCTCTTACTCCTCCCGCAACGGCAGACGCGCCGCCTCGTCGAAAGCGGCCTTGTTGCGGGGCCATAATGCGTAGGCGATGATCGCGAGAAAGATCGCGACGAACACCGGCGTCCAGATCGTGGTCACCAGACCGGACGCGAGATTGTCGAGTGTCAGGATGGCTTTCATCGGTGATGCCTTCTCAGCGAAGATTGGCTTTCTCGTTGTAGAGCTTGAAGTCGACCAGCGTGCCCAGCATCTGCAGATACGCGATCAGCGCGTCCATCTCGGTCGGCGTACCGGCCTTGCCGTCGAAATTGCGCACGACGGCCTTGGCGTAGCGCTTGCCGAAGGCGTCGGAGCCGGCATTGTCGGGATCGGCCTGGGCCTTCAGGTCGGCGCCCGCGTTGGCGATCTGGTCGTCGGTGTAGGGCGTGCCGATGGCCTTGAGCGTCTTCATGTGGTCGGCGATCGTATCGGGGTCGACCTCGGTCTGGCTCAGGAACGGATAGCCCGGCATCACCGACTGCGGCACGATCGCGCGCGGGTTGGTCAGATGGGTGACGTGCCAGTCGTCGGAATATTTGGCGCCGACGCGGGCGAGGTCCGGACCGGTACGCTTCGAGCCCCACTGGAACGGGTGGTCGTACATGCTCTCGGCGGCGAGCGAGAAGTGGCCGTATCGCTCGACCTCGTCGCGCAGCGGGCGGATCATCTGCGAATGACAGAGATAGCAGCCTTCGCGGACATAGACGTTGCGGCCTGCAAGCTCCAGCGGCGAGTAGGGCCTGACGCCGTCGACCGCCTCGATCGTGCTCTTGAGGTAGAACAGCGGCGTGATCTCGACGAGACCGCCGATCGCGATCACCAGCAAGATGCCGACGATCAGGACGATCGAGTTCTTTTCGAAGATTTGGTGGCGTGTCCAGAACGACATGGAAGGCTCCTCATTCCGCCGGCTGAAGCGCGACGGGCATCTGGACTTCCTGTTCGCCGACGCGAACGGTCATCCAGAGATTGTAGGCCATGATCAGCGCGCCGATCAGGAACAGCCCGCCGCCGGCGGCGCGGATGATGTAGAAGGGATGCATCGCCTCGACGCTCTCGATGAAGGAATATTCGAGGAAGCCGAGCGAGGTGTAGGCGCGCCACATCAGGCCCTGCAGGATGCCAGACACCCACATCGCGGAGATGTAGAGAACGATGCCGAGCGTCGCGATCCAGAAGTGCCAGTTGACGAGCTTCAGGCTGTAGAGGCCCTTGCGATTCCACACCCACGGCACCAGGCAGTACAGCGCGCCGAAGGAAACGAAGCCGACCCAGCCGAGCGCGCCGGAATGGACGTGGCCGATGGTCCAGTCGGTGTAGTGGCTGAGCGAGTTCACCACCTTGATCGACATCATCGGGCCTTCGAAAGTCGACATGCCGTAGAAGGCGACGGAGACCACGAGCATGCGCAGCACGGGGTCGGTGCGCAGCTTGTCCCAGGCGCCCGACAGCGTCATCAGGCCGTTGATCATGCCGCCCCAGGAGGGCATCCACAGCATGATCGAGAAGGTCATGCCGAGCGTCTGCGTCCAGTCGGGCAGCGCCGTGTAGTGCAGATGGTGCGGGCCGGCCCAGATGTAGAGGAAGATCAGCGCCCAGAAGTGGATGATCGACAGCCGGTAGGAATAGATCGGCCGCTCCGCGCGCTTCGGGATGAAGTAGTACATGATGGCGAGGAAGCCGGCGGTCAGGAAGAAGCCGACCGCGTTGTGGCCGTACCACCACTGGAACATCGCGTCCTGGATGCCGCCCCAGGCGACATAGGATTTCGAGCCGAACACCGAGACGGGGAGCGCGGGATTGTTGCCGAGGTGCAAGACCGCGATCGTCACGATGAAGGCGAGATAGAACCAGTTCGCGACGAAGATGTGCGGCTCCTTGCGCTTGATGATCGTGGCAAGGAAGACCAGCAGATAAACGACCCAGACGATGGTGAGCCAGAGGTCGGCATACCATTCCGGCTCGGCATATTCCTTCGACTGGGTGACACCGAGCAGATAGCCGGTGCCGGCGATCAGGATGAAGAAATTGTAGCCGATCACGACGAACCAGGGCGCGAGGTCGCCCGCAAGGCGCACCCGGCAGGACTTCTGCACGACATAGAGCGACGTGCCGATCAGCACGTTGCCGCCGAAGGCGAAGATCACCGCGGAGGTGTGCAGCGGACGCAGACGACCGAAGCTGGTCCAGGGCAGATCGAAGTTCAGTGCGGGCCACGCCAGTTGCGAGGCGATGATGAGGCCGACGAGGAAGCCGGCAATGCCCCAGAACATCGCCATGATCGCGGTGAACTTGACCGGACCCATATTGTAGTTGGGGCGGCCGTTGATCTCCGCGGGTGGCAACTCCGCCGGGCGGTCGAAGTAGCGGTTGACGATGCCAAAGACCACAGCCACGCTCGCCGCCGCGCTGAGCGCGGCGTGGAAAGCGAACGGCGTATCGAGCGCCTTGGCCGCGGCGATCACGCAGAGGAAGGCGGTGACCGCGAACACGACAGCCAGGCCGCTTTCACCTGCTGTCATCGATTTGGAGATGGAGGGCTGGGGCATCGCGGATTCTCTCTCGAAAGAACACGCCGCCAGAAACCACATTCATCCTCGCGGGGAATTGATTGAAATCAAGGGAGATGGATTTCTGTTAATGTGAGCCGTCGCGCTGCGAGTTGAAGTGCCCTCTCCCCTTGTGGGAGAGGGCAGCGACGACGGTGCGGCGACCTCATTCGAGTGAGGGGTTGGCTCCGCAGCGAAAGTCTTGCCGCGGAGAGACACCCCTCATCCGGCGCGCTACGCGCGCCACCTTCTCCCACAAGGGGAGAAGGGAAGAAGCACTCCTTCACTCCTGCGCCGTCGCCTTGAGCGCCTTGATGACGTCCTCGCGGGCTATGATTCCGACCAGCTTCTCGGCGCCGTCGAGCACGATGATACTCCTGATGCGGTGCTCGACCATGATCTGGAGCACGCGCGTCAGCCGCGTGTCGGGGCTGACATAGATGAACTCGGGCGTCATGACGTCGCCGATCCTGCGGCTCATCAGGTCGTGATAGCGCGGCAGCATCTGGCTCGGCGAGAACGCGAAACACTTCAGGATGTCGAACTTGGTGACGATCCCGACCACCTGCCCGTCGTCCTCGACCGGATAGGAGTTGAAATCATCACGCTCGAACATCTCGCTGAGCGTAAGCAGGTCCTGGTCGCGCCGCGCTGTCCTGACGTTGCGCGTCATGTAGCCGTCCACGGTCTGCTCAAGAAACTTGTACACGGCGTGTCCTCCTCGATTAGCTTTTTTTGGGCCGGGCGGCCGTCAGTGCGACAGCAGCACGCTGCGGGCGGATTGCGTGACCAGATATTCAGTGACGCCGCCGAGGATCAGCTCGCGAAATCGCGAATGACCATAGGCGCCCGCCACGATCAGGCCGGCCCCGACGTCGCCGGCGACCTGCTCCAACTGCGCGGCAGCGGTTGCGTTCCGCACGGCCTCCGAGACGCGAGCGCTCGCGGTGACGCCGTGACGGGCGAGCCAGGCGGCAACGTCGGTGACGCCGGCCATCACCGCCGAACGGTCGTCATCGCGCTCCGGAATCTCGACGATGGCGACGTCCCTCGCCTTGCGCAGCAGCGGCAGAGCGTCCGCCACCGCGCGCCGCGCCTCCGGCGTGTCCTTCCATGCCACCAGCACGCTGCGCAGATCGAGCCAGTTGACCTTATCGGGCACGACCAGAATCGGTCGGCCGGCCTGCATCACCAGATCCTTGGGGCTCACAAGCGAAAACGCATCGGAAAAGGCCGGGCTGTGCCCGCCGCTGACGACGATGTCGGCGCACCGCGCCTGCGCCAGCACGAATCGTGAGGGAAAATCCATGGCGCTGCGCCATTCCACGGGCCTGCTGCGAGTCCTGGTCGCGGCGCGGAATTCCGCCTCCAGAGCGGCGAGGCACCTCTTGACGGAGGCCTCCTCCTGATCGATCAGACGCTGGGCCTCGGCGCCTCCGATGAAATAAAGCGGCGGGGCGAACCGCGCCGCGGCGACCCCGACAATGGTGGCCTCGAATCGTTCGCCGAGCTCGCCTGCGGCCTGAAGACGCGCATTGTTGGGCTGATCCAGCGCCAGGCTGACCATCACTGTCGCGTATGTCATTAGGGCTCTCCGGGGCAATGAACTGCCGCAGAATCTAGCCTCGTCGCCACAAGGCAGGATGAGGTAGATCAAATCGCCGGACGCGGCCTTGAGCGAAATCCGCCAATGGAATCAGACATCCGAACTTGCCTCGGGCCGGTCCATGGGCGAAATTGCGGTCATGTTCGCGGCACCACGCCCGCCGCGCGAAGATGGGAGTCATCGCTTGTCGCCGACCCGCGTAACGCATCCGCCAGACGACAGTCGTGGCGAGCATTTCCGGGTCCGGATCGAGGGGTTCGGCGTCGGCACCTGGGATCTTGACCTGACGACGCGCGAGCTGGAGTGGTCGGAAACCGCGAGGATGCTGCTCGGTATCGAGCGGGGCCAGCCGGCAAGCTACGACCTCTTCCTGTCGCGCCTCGAGCCCGACGACCGCGCGCGCGTCGAGAACGCGATCAAGCAGGTCTCCGAGCATGGCGGCGGCTTCGACGTCTCCTTCAGGATTTCCGGCAACTCCGGCCGCGGCAAATGGATCAGGGCCCGGGCCGGCTTGATCCGAGACGAATCCGGCGTCGCGCGCCATCTCAGCGGCATCTTTCTCGATATCGACGAGGAGAAGCAGGTCGAGGAAGCCCTGCGCACGCGTGAGACCCACCTCCGCTCGATCCTTCACACCATTCCCGACGCCATGATCGTCATCGACGGTCGCGGCATCATGCAATTGTTCAGCACCGCCGCCGAGCGCCTGTTCGGCTGGTCCGAGCAGGAGGCGATCGGCCAGAACGTCAGCATCCTGATGCCGGAGCCCGACCGCACCCGCCACGACAGCTACATCGCGCGCTATCGCAGCACGAACGATCCGCACATCATCGGCATCGGCCGCATCGTGACCGGCAAGCGCCGCGACGGCACGACCTTTCCGATGCACCTGTCGATCGGCGAGATGCAGTCCGCCGGCGAACCCTATTTCACCGGCTTCGTCCGCGACCTCACCGAGCACCAGCAGACCCAGGCGCGGCTCCAGGAACTGCAGTCCGAGCTCGTCCACGTGTCGCGGCTGACCGCGATGGGTGAGATGGCCTCGGCGCTTGCCCACGAGATCAACCAGCCGCTGGCGGCGATCAGCAATTACATGAAGGGATCGCGGCGGCTGCTGGCCGGCAGCACCGATCCCAACACGCCGAAGATCGAAAGTGCGATGGATCGCGCCGCGGAGCAGGCCTTGCGCGCCGGCCAGATCATCCGCCGCCTGCGCGACTTCGTCTCCCGCGGCGAGTCCGAGAAGCGGGTCGAGAGCCTGTCCAAGCTGATCGAGGAAGCCGGCGCGCTCGGGCTCGCCGGCGCACGCGAACAGAACGTGCAACTCCGCTTCAACCTCGATCCCGACGCCGATCTCGTGCTCGCCGACCGCGTGCAGATCCAGCAGGTGCTGGTCAACCTGTTCCGCAACGCGCTGGAAGCGATGGCGCAATCGCCGCAGCGCGAGCTCGTCGTCGCCAACACCCGCGTCGGCGACGACATGATCGAGGTCGAGGTGTCCGACACCGGCTCCGGCTTCCAGGGCGACGTCATTCCTAACCTGTTCCAGACCTTCTTCACCACCAAGGAAACCGGCATGGGCGTGGGACTGTCCATCAGCCGCTCGATCATCGAGGCTCACGGCGGACGCATGTGGGCCGAGAGCAACCCATCGGGCGGCGCGACATTCCGCTTCACTCTCCCGGCAGCCGATGAGAATTGATCCATGACGACCAAGGGACATGTCTACGTCATCGATGACGACGAGGCGATGCGGGACTCGCTGAACTTCCTGCTGGATTCCTCCGGCTTCGGCGTCACCCTGTTTGACGATGCGCAAGCCTTCCTCGATGTCCTGCCCGGCCTCGCCTTCGGCTGCGTCGTCTCGGACGTGCGCATGCCTGGTATCGACGGGATCGAGCTGTTGAAGCGGATGAAGGCGCAGCAAAGCCCGTTCCCGATCCTGATCATGACCGGCCATGGCGACGTGCCGCTCGCGGTCGAGGCGATGAAGTTGGGGGCGGTCGACTTTCTCGAGAAGCCGTTCGAGGACGACCGCCTCACCACCATGATCGAGACGGCGATCCGACAGGCGGAGCCGGCGGCGAAGAACGAGGCGATCTCGCAGGACATCGCCGCCCGCGTCGCCTCGCTCAGCCCGCGCGAGCGCCAGGTCATGGAAGGGCTGATCGCGGGCCTCTCCAACAAGCTGATCGCCCGTGAATACGACATCAGCCCCCGCACCATCGAGGTCTACCGGGCCAACGTCATGACCAAGATGCAGGCCAACAGCCTCTCGGAGCTGGTCCGGCTGGCGATGCGCGCCGGGATGCTGAAGGATTGAGGCAGGTCAAAATCATTCTCCCGGGCCGTGCTAGCCAGATGGGATGATCGAGATCGGCTCGCACCATCAGCGGCTTCCAATGACGTCATCCGCAAAGCCCACCGTCTACGTGGTCGACGATGATGCCGCTGTGCTGGGATCCCTGCAATTCCTGCTGGAAACCGACGGCTTTGCCGTGCGGACCTTCAGGAATGCCACCGCGCTGCTGAATGCCAGCGGCGCGCAGGGGGCGGACTGCTACGTGATCGACTACAAGATGCCCGACATCAACGGCATCGAGCTGGCCGGCCGGTTGCGCCAGTCCGACGAGGGCACGCCCGTGATCCTGATCACCGGCTATCCCGATGGGAATATCTCGGCCCGGGCGGCCGCCGCAGGCGTCAAGGACGTGATCTTGAAGCCGCTTCTCGACGAAACCCTGGTCAAGTCCATCCGCCACGCCATCCGGGGCGGCCGCGGGAACTAGGGAAGTTTCGTAGCCCGGATTTCGCTTCGCTCCATCCGGGCTACGCGTTCCCGTGACCTAAGGGATTCTACGTAAGGGCCCCCCCTTAAGATATCTCGCGAAATTTTCGAAACGCCCGAACCCGCGTACCAAAGCGTCATCACAACGGAGATGGCGCAGATGCTGACCGAGACGCTCAACACCCAGGCGATCAACACGCAAGTCCGTGGCAAGATCGCTCCTGCCCATCCGGTCTCCGACCAGTTCGGCGCGATCGCCGGCCATGTCGGCCTCGTCGCCACGGAGTTCTCCTACCGCAAGGACGAGGAGATCTACGGCGAGGACGAGCCGGCCGAATATGTCTATCAGGTCGTCACCGGCGCGGTGCGCAGCTACAAGCTGCTCTCCGACGGCCGCCGCCAGATCGGCTCCTTCCATCTTCCCGGTGACGTGTTCGGCCTTGAATCCGGTCCCAGCCACCGCCTCGCCGCTGAAGCCATCATCGACACGACCGTGCGCCTGGTGAAGCGCGCGAGCCTGGAGAAGGCCGCCGGCACTGACGTGCAGGTCGCCCGCAAGCTCTGGGCCATGACCGCCGGCGAACTACGCCACGCCGAAGACCACATGCTGCTGCTCGGACGCAAGACCGCAATGGAGCGCGTCGCAACCTTCCTGCTCGAGATGGACCGCCGCCTTGCGGTAGCCGGCATGATGGCGCTGCCGATGTGCCGCCGCGACATCGGCGACTATCTCGGCCTGACGCTGGAGACCGTGTCGCGCGCGCTGTCGCAGCTTCACACCCAGGGCATTTTGGGATTTTCCGGCGCCCGCCAGATCGTGCTGCGCAACCGTCAGCGCCTGCACAATCTCGACGCCTGATCGCTTTTTTCCTCCCCACCCACTTGGCCGGCTGTTCAGCCGGCCATTTTCTTTGGCGCGACCATGCCGGTGCGCCGGGTTTCCGGCATCACAAAGAGGATCAGCAAAAGCCCGGTCGCGGCGACGCCGGACAGCCCGATGAAGGCGGTGGCATTGCCGAACTTGTCGCTGACATAGCCGCCGAGCGCCGTGCTCAAGGACGCCCCGATGCCGGTCGCGGTCCCGACGATGCCTTGCGCCAGATTGAAATGGCCGCTGCCGAAGGCGACGTCGGCCACGATCAGCGGGATCATCACCGCAAACACCGCCGCCGTGATGCCGTCGAACACCTGCACCGCGACCAGCAGATAGGGATCGCGCACGGTCGCAAACAGAAGGCCCCGGATCGTCAGCGCAGCGAATCCGATCAGCAGCAGCGGGCGCCGGCCCCAGAGCTGCGCCTTGCGCCCGACCGTCGGCGATAGCAGGGCCACGATCGCCTGCGGCACGACGATGCAGAAGGCGACGAGCACGGTTGCCCACTGGCTCGACCGCGCCGTCACCGCGCTCGCCATCAGCGGCATCATCGCGGCGTTCGCCAATTGCAGCAGCAGCACGCTCAGCGCGAAGACGATGAGCGGGCGTTGCCGGATCAGGTGCCAGATATTGGTGTCGCCCGGAACCGGCGCCTCGCGCGGCATCTCGCCGTGACAGCGTGCGATGTCCACTTCCTCCTCGCGGATGCGCGACAGCGCGATCAGGGTCGGAATCGCCAGCAGGAAGGTGACGAGGAACACCGAGCGGCTCGACAGCAGATAGCCGGCCGTGCCCATCACGGCTGCGGCGACGCCGTTGCCGAGGGACGCAAAGCGCGCATTGCGGCCGAGCCGCTCGCCGATCGCAAGCGGACCGACGAGGCCGAGGCTGATCGCCGCGATCGCCGGCCCCAGCACGCAGCTCGCTGCCGCATGCAGCGTGGCCGCGGCCACCACCACGGGGAAGATCGGCATCGCCGCGTAGGCGAGCGCGCAAAAGCCGATGGTCGCGATCGCAAGGGCTGCGACCAGCCGCTCGGATTTCGCGGCATCGATGATCGCGCCACCCGGCATCTGCCCGATCAGCGCGACGATGCCACCGATCGACAGCACGAGGCCGATCTCGACCTGGGTCCATTTCTGCGTCGTAAGATAGACCGCGATGAAGGGGCCGAACCCGGTCTGCACGTCGGCGAGGAAGAAGATGAACCAGTCGAGGCCGCGCAGGCTCTGGCGCGACGGCGCCGGAAGGCCCGCAGGCGGCGGCGCGGCGACGTTGTACCGTTCAACGCGGCTATCGCGATCTGCGTGGTTCGGCTTCCTCGACAACAGCACCGGCGGCCATCCCTCCCCGCGCCTCACTGAATCGCTTGCAGCGGCTGCAGGCTGCCGGACGCGCCGAGCACCACCATCGGCGTGTCTTCCTTGTATTCCGGCGCGGCTGCGACCTGCGCCTTGGTCAATTCCAGCGTGATGCTGTCCTTCTTGTTGGCAATCTTGCCGAACCGCATCGCGTTCCAGTCCACCACGATCTTGCGGCTGCCGACGCCGAGGAAGCCGCCGAAATCGATCACGGCGGCGCGCACATGGCCGGTGCGGTCGACGATGATGTCGACAATGCGGCCCATGTCCTCGTCGGCGGCGCTGCGCACGTCGCGGCCGAGCACGCCATGGGCGTCGCTCGCACCGATGATGGTCACGGACGGCGGCGGCGCGGCGTCCTTCGGCGTGACCGGCACGGTAGAGGCCGGCGGCTGCACCGTGGCCGGTGCGTTCGCTTCGCTGGGGGGCGTCGTTGGGCCCGCGGACGGTTCCTCCGCGGCACGCGATGCGGCGACCGTCAATCCCGCGACGATCGCCGCGCTCAGAACCAACCATCCGGCGGTACGCATGATACCCTCCTCGCAGGCGCCGCTAGCGCGCCAGCACGATCGAGACCTGGATCCGGCCGCGCGTGCGCAAGACCTCCAGCGCGACGTCGTCGCCGTGGCGGCTGACGCGCAGATCCACGCTGGAATTGCCCAGGCGCAGATCGCGCAGGATCACCTCGTTCAGGAACGCCGGCAGATGCGGATTGCGCAGGCGAATCTCGCCGCGCGCGACGTCGAACTCGATGCCGAGCGCGGCCTCCAGCAGCGTGAATGGCGTCGCGCTGGCCCAGGCCTGCGGCGCGCAGGCGACGGGATAGAGCGTCGGGCCGCGCCGCTTCTCGCGCCGGAAGCCGCAGAACAATTCGGGCAGCCGCCGCAGGTCCATGTAGGTCGCCGCGTCGAACAGGCCCTTGAAGACATGCGCCACCGAATGCTTGAGCCCGTAGCGCGCGAGCCCGAGCGCGATCAGCGCATTGTCGTGCGGCCAGATCGAGCCGTCATGATAGGACATCGGATTGTAGCGCACCTCGCCTTGCGCGACCGTGCGGATGCCCCAGCCCGAGAAGAAGTGCGGCGCCATCAGATCGGCGGCGACGAGACGTGCGCGGTCCTCGCGGATCATGCCGCTGAACAGCGCCTGCCCGGCGTTGGATGTCCGCACCTTGCAGGGCCGTTTCCTGCCGTCGAGCGCGAGCGCATAGGTACCGAGCTCCTCGCACCAGAATGCCTTCTCGAACCGCTCGGCCAGCGCCTTGGCCTCGGTCTCGAGCTTTTTGGCGAGGTCCGGCTTGCCGAGCCGCAACGCGCAACGTGCGGCGAGCTGCTTGGCGGCAAAGACGTAACCCTGCACCTCGGCAAGGGCGAGATTGCCTTCCGCAAGCTGGCCATCGGCATGGAAGATCGCGTCATACGAGTCCTTCCAGCCCTGGTTGGCGAGACCCTTTTCGGTGGCGCGCTGATATTCGACGAAGCCGTCCCTGTCGGGATCGCCGGGGCCGTCGATCCAGGCCAGCGCCGCCTCGATCGCCGGCCACAGCTCGGTCAGGGTCTTCTCGTCGCCGGTGCGCTCGAAATAGCTTCCGGCGAGCAGCACGAACAAGGCGGTCGAATCCACGCTGCCGTAATATTGCGCGAACGGCACCTCGCGGAGCGCAGCCATCTCGCCGCCACGCATCTCGTGCAGGATTTTTCCGGGCGCCGCATCGTTCAGCGGATCGACCGCCTCTGCCTGAAAATGCGCGAGCCGCCGCAGCACACCCTTCGCGACCCGCGGATCGATCCACAGCATCTGCAGCGCGGTGATCAGGCCGTCGCGGCCGAACGTCGTCGAGTACCAGGGAATGCCGGCATAGGGATAACGCCCCTGCGGCGTCTCCGTCATCAGCATGTTGAGGTCGGCCATGGCCTGGCACAGCACCTCGTTGAAGATGTTGTTCGACGTCTCGATGCTGGCCATGCCCGTGGTCGACTGGCGCATCTCGCGGCGATGGGCGAGCAGGCCCCTGAAAAAGCGCGCGGGCTTCTCCGCGATCGGCCGATTGCAGGACACCGCCACGAACAGCGATTTCGACTGATGCGGCTCCAGATCGAGCTGCCAGGTCGCGGCATTCACCGACAGCCGCGTCGGACGCGGGTCGAAATGCAGGCCGGTGGTACGCACGGCATCGTCAAGGCCGCGATAGTGGAACAGCACGTCGGTCGGCCCGAGCAACTTGCTGGTGCCCGTCCCGCGGTGGGGGCGCCGCTCGCCGCGCACCTCGAACAGATCGGCAAAGTCGCTGTCGAACAGCAGCGTCAGCTCCGGGCTGGCGCGACGGTCGCCATGGTTCTGCACGCCGATGCGCTGATAGGCCGTGCCGCGCCACAGGAAGATCGTGCGCACGATGTGCAGCAGGTCCTTCTGCAGCACGATGCGGCCCTGCCGATAGATATCGGGATTGGTGAGATCGACGGTCAGGGCCGAATTGTCGTCGCGAAGATTCGAGCCGAGCAGCAGCGGCTGGAGATCGTCGAGCACGAGCTCCAGCCGCGCCAGATAGCGCGTGTCGCAATTGAACAGGCCGTCCGGCCCGCCCGCGGAGGCGCCGATGTCGCCATGGCTGTCCAGCACGATGAAGGTGTCGTCGTGCTTGAGCGACCGACGGGGCCGCGCGGCGGGCCCCGTCATCGGAATGTAGAACGCCTGCTCCGCGACGGCCTCCTCCGTCTGCGTTACCGAGATGATCTGGGTTACGGCTTCGGCTGCCATGAGCTGCTCCCCTGCGGCCTATTTTTCGAACGCGACCAACGCAAACGCAACTGTTGGACTTACGCGGCGAACTTGGCGAGCCGGCTCATCTCCTGCGTCACCAGCTCACGGTAGGGGCCGTGGCCCTGCATCAGGCGGTCGGGCGCGCCGTCCTCGATGATCTTGCCATTCTTCAGCACCAGGACGCGATCGAAATTGCGCAGCGTCGCCAGCCGGTGCGCGATCGCGATCACGGTGCGGCCGCGCATCAGGCGCGACAGCGCCTCGCGGATCGCCTCCTCGGATTCGCTGTCGAGCGCGGCGGTGGCTTCGTCCAGCAGCAGGATCGGCGCGTCCTTCAGGAAGGCCCGCGCGATCGCAATGCGCTGGCGCTGGCCGCCGGACATCTTGACACCGCGGTCGCCGACCATGGTGTCGAGGCCTTCCGGCAGGCTGTCGATGAAATCGCAGCGCGCCGCGATCGCCGCGCGCAGCACCTCGTCGTCGGTCGCGTTCGGACGACCGTAGCGGATGTTCTCGCGAATGGAGCGGTGGAACAGCGAGATATCCTGCGGCACGACCGAGATGGCCTCACGCAGGCTCAGCTGGGTCACCTTGGAAATATCCTGGCCGTCGACGGTCACGCTGCCTTCGTCGACATCGTAGAATCGCTGCAGCAACGTGAACAGGGTCGATTTCCCTCCGCCCGACTGGCCGACCAGGCCGACGCGCTGGCAGGGCTGAAGCCGCAGGCTGAACCGTTCGAAGATCTTCTCGCCGCCGGGATAGCCGAAGGTGACGTTGTTGTACGCGATCGCGGCGCCGCTCTTCATCAGCGGCTCGGCCTCGGGATGATCGCGCAGTTCATGCGGCACGAGCAAGGTCGCGATCGCCTCGGTCAGGCGCGCGACGTGCTGGGTGACATCGACGAGCGCCACCGCGAGATCGCGCGTCGCATTGAGGATGGAGAGGCCGAGCGTACAGACCAGCACGACATCGCCGGTGGTTGCCTCGCCCTGCTGCCAGAGCGTGATCGCCCAGGCCATCAGCGCAACCGTCAGGACGACCGTCACGCCGGCATGCGTGAGCCGCAGCTTTTCCAGATAACGCAGGCTGCGGCCACGCGCGGTCAGTTCCCGGTTCACCGTCGCGTCGAACCGCTCGTGCTCATGGCCGATGCCGCAAAAGGCGCGGACCAGCGGCATGTTGCTGATGACGTCGATCATCTCGCCGTCGACGACGGCGGCCTTGTCGGCGAAGTCGTCATGCAGCGGCTTGCCGGCTGCGGCCAGATGGAACATCGCTATCACCATACCACCCGCGACCACGATCAGGCCGAGTGCCATATAGGGACTGACGGTTCCAATCAGACCGATGGCCGCAATTGTGGCGATGCACGGCGGCAACACATTCCAGACGAACATGTTCTCGACCGTGAACACCGCGTTCGAGGTGGCGGTGATACGGCTCGTCAGCATGCCCGGCATGCGATCCGAGAAGTAGCTCGGCGCATGTCCGGTCAGATGACGAAATATGTCACGGCGCAAATCGCCCGTGACACGAACGAAGGTGAAGCTCGCAGTCCAGCTCGCGATCCGCCACAGAAAATTATCGGCCGCGATCAGCGACATGAGTAAAATGAATGCCAGCCATACGCTGCCACCGTGCGAAGTTCCCGCGGACAGGCTGTCGACCAGGGATTTGACGCCGTATTGCGTACCGACGGAACAGGCAACGGCTGCAACGACAGCGGTCAGGATCACGAGATGCGATGCCGGCCGTCGTCGCAGATAGCGCAAGACAAAGGCAAATGGCCTGCGCGCGTAACCAGAAAGATGATCCATGTGACTGCGACCCCGTCGTATTGATTTCGATTTTTCTATTAGCCGATTGAACATCGACCGCTTCGCCTCGGTTCCCGGGCCGGGCCATCACGACATGCGGATGCGGACGATGTGAGAAGAGGAGATGGCAGCATCGCGGCCGACTGAAGTGTGTCCAAGAAGTAACGTTCGTTGAAGGAACTTCGCAATTGCGAGAACGTTCCCTCGTCTGGCATGCCGGTGCCGAGACACGGCGGGGGTTTAACTTCAATGATCACAGAGGAGATGGCGAGATGCGCATCGCGCAGGTAGCTCCGTTGACGGAGGCTGTTCCACCCAAGCTGTATGGCGGCACCGAGCGGGTGGTGCACTGGTTGACGGAGGAATTGGTTACCCTTGGACACGATGTGACCCTGTTCGCCAGTGGTGACTCGCAGACGTCGGCGAAGCTCGACGCATTATGGCCGCGGGCGCTTCGTCTCGACGGTTCCGTGCGCGATCCCAACGCCCTGCACATGGTGCTCCTGGAGCGCGTGCGGCAGAAATGTGACGACGAGGAGTTCGACTTCCTCCACTTCCATCTCGATTACTATCCGTGGTCCCTGTTCCACCGGCAGCCGACCCCGTTCGTGACCACGCTGCACGGCCGGCTCGACCTGCCGGAGCATCAGCCCGTGTTCAACACCTTCTCAAAGATGCCGGTGATCTCGATCTCGAACGCGCAGCGCAGGCCGGTGCCGCAGGCGAACTGGGTGACGACGATCCAACACGGCCTGCCGGAGAACCTGCTGACGCCGAAGCCCGCGAAGCAGGAATACCTCGCAGTGCTCGGCCGCATCGCGCCCGAGAAGGGTGTCGACCGCGCCATCAAGATCGCGATGCATTGCGGCATCCCGCTGAAGATCGCGGCCAAGGTCGATCGCGCCGACCAGGACTATTACGACGAGCTGATCAGGCCGATGATCCAGAACAATCCGCTGGTCGAGTTCATCGGCGAGATCGGTGACCACGAGAAATCGGACTTCCTGAGCAGCGCGCTCGGCCTCCTGCTGCCGATCGACTGGCCGGAGCCGTTCGGCCTCGTGATGATCGAAGCGATGGCCTGCGGCACGCCGGTCGTCGCCTTCAACCGCGGCTCGGTGCCCGAGATCATCGACGAGGGCCTCACCGGCTTCGTGGTCGAGGACATCATCAGCGCCGCCGGCGTCGTCAAGCGTCTGCCGCAACTCGATCGCGCGGCGATCCGCAAGCAGTTCGAGAAGCGCTTCACGGCGCGGCGGATGGCGCTGGATTATCTCGCTGCCTATCGCAGCCTGACGCAAGCGCAGGCGCCGCGGATCAAGCTGGTGAGCAGCGCGGAGTAGCAGCCAGAATCTCAGCTGTCGTTCCGGACAAGCGAAGCGCAGATCCGGGACCCATAGCCACAGGATAGCGTTTGGCGAAGACTCGGAGTTGCCTGTCTCGCGTCAAACTTCTCCCTGGGGTTATGGGTCCCCGCTCCCGTGCGCAATTGCGCACTAGGCGGGGACGACACTGAGTGTGTTGCAGAAGCGCCCTAACTCACCACCGCCCGCTTCGGCTCGACAATCTCGAACATGCGCGGGAATTCGTCCATCAGGCCCATCAGCTCGGCAAGCCGCATCGGGTTGCCCGCGAGCTTGATCTTGCCGGCGGCGACCGCTTCCGGAAAGCTCGTCAGTTTCGCGATGACCTCATCGAGCGTTGCGCGCGCGAGCGTGAAGCTGGCATCCGCATTTTCCGCCTGTACGCCTTCGGTATAGGTCAGCGCAGAGTTTTCCAAATTGAGCACGAAGATCTCGCCCGTATCCGAAAAACTCCAGTTCAGCACGATGTGCTTGCCCTCGGCCTTGGGGCCGTTGAGCCGAATGCCGAGCACGTCCCAAAGCTGCTCGGTGCGTAGCGCGGCCAGCGTCTCGCGCGGCATCGGCGGGCGCGGCGGCGTCTTCGGCATTCCCTGACGCAGCTCCTGCGCGCCGAACAGATAGGCGTTGCGCCAGGTCGAGCTCTCGGCGGCATAACCGAGCTGCTCGAGCGTATCCGCGAGCAACGCACGCGCCGCTTCATTCTCCGGCTCCGCGAAGACGAGATGGCCGAGCGCCTGCGCGACAAAGCGGAACTCGCCTTTGTCGAAGTCCTTGCGTGCACGCGCGAGGATGGCCTCGGCGCCGCCCATATACTCGACATACTTCTTGCCGGACTCGACCGGCGGCAGCGGATCGAGATTGACCGGGTTGGCATCGTACCAGCCGAGATATTTCTGGTAGATCGCCTTCACGTTGTGCCGGATATGGCCGTAATAGCCGCGGCCATGCCAGGCACCTTCCAGGCTCTTCGGCAACTGGATCGTCTCGGCGATCTCGGCGGCGGTGAGGCCGTGGTTCATCAGGCGGATGGTCTGGTCATGCGCGAACTTGTAGAGATCGCGCTGCTGCCGGATCATCGCGCCGATCCGCTCGCGCCCCCACACCGGCCAGTGATGCTGGCCGCACATCGCCTCCGCCTTGCCGTCCCAGAGCCGCAAGGCTTCGTTGAGGTACTTCGACCACGCCAGCGCATCGCGCACGTCGGCGCCGCGGAACGGCAGCAGATTGTGGAAATTGTGCGTGCAGTTCTCGGCGAGGTTCAGCAGCTTGTAGCGCGGGATGAAGAAGTGCATCTCCGCCGGCGCTTCGCTGTTCGGCGCCATCTGGAATTCGAATTCGACGCCGTCGATCACGCGCCTGTCGCCGGTCGCCATGATCAGGTCGGTCGGACGCAGCAGCGCGACCGATCCCGCTGCCATCGACTTGCCGAGGCCGCAATCGACCTGCCCTCGCGCCCCCTTGGCGAGGAACGGGCCGAACTGGTACTGCGCCCGGCGCAGCATCGCCGGTCCCGCGATGATGTTCTCGGAGACGGCGTGCTCCATGAACAGGTTCGGCGCAATGATCGGCACGCGCCCGGTCGCCAGCGCATCCTCCTCCAGCACGCCGCGTGCGCCACCCCAGTGGTCGGTGTGGGTATGCGTGAAGATGACCGCCGCGACCGGCCGCTGGCCGCGGTGCTTGAAGTAGAGATCGAGCGCGGCACGCGCGCCCTCGATCGAGGTCAGCGTGTCCACGACAATGACGCCGCTGTCGCCTTCGATAAGCGTCATGTTGGCGATATCGAGCCCGCGCACCTGGTAGACGCCGGGCACCACCTCGAACAGCCCATGTTGCATGTTGAGCCGTGACTGCCGCCACAGGCTCGGATTGACAGTCGGCGGCGCCTGCTCGGACGACAGGAAGCCGTAGGGCTTCAGGCTCCAGACCGTCCTACCTTGCGGGTTGGTGATCTCCGCGTTCTCGATCGTGCCGAGGAAGCCGCGCGCGGCATCGTCGAAATCCCGCGTGTCGGAAAACGGCAGCGCATTCAGCATCGCATCATGCTGCGCGATAACGGACGGTGTTGCGTCCTTCGGCTCGTTGCTGGTCATTCTTGTTTCCTCCCGGCCTGTTGCGGCCATCTAACCGCATCCGGCGGAGGATTGCCATCGCCGGTCGAGGAGGAATCCGTAGCCCGGATGGAGCGAAGCGCAATCCGGGCGCCTTCGAGCCAGATGCGAAAAAGTCCCGGATTGCGCTTCGCTCCATCCGGGCTACGGCTAGAAGAGAGACCCCAGCTCGTCTACGCAGCAAGCCCTTCGGCGAGCGGCCGGCCTGATGCGGTCGCATCCGCCATCCGCAAATCCCGCGCCAGCACATAGCCGCCGCGTTCCTGCTTGGCCCGATAGAGCGCCTTGTCGGACCGCGCTAGCAGCGCTTCCGCGGTGCGCCCGTCGTCCGGCGCGACGGCGACGCCGACGCTGACGCCCACCTCAATGACCTGTCCGTCGATATCGTAGGGCATGCTGATCGACTGCACGATGCGCTGCGCCATCGCTTCCGCATCAGGCGCCGCCCGCTGCACCAGGACGAACTCGTCGCCGCCCATCCGGACCACGAGGTCATCCTGCGCGGCGAGCGCCTTGAGCCGCCCGGCGACCTGCTTCAACAGTGCGTCACCGACAGGATGGCCGAACCGGTCGTTCGCCTCCTTGAAGCGGTCGAGATCGAGCGTATGGACGGCAATCATCCCGGCCGCCAGCATCTGCGGCAGGTCCGTGGCCAGCACCGAACGATTGGACGCGCCGGTCATCGGGTCCAGGCGCGACAGCTGCTCGAACTGCCGCTTGAGCGTGATCTGGTTGATCGAGGCGTTGAAGCTCAGCCGCACCATCTCGAAACTGGCGGCTACATACATCAGGATGAGGAGCCCGAGCCCGACATGGCGGAGATCAGGCTGCATGAAAGTAACAATCGCGGCGGGGGCGGCGATCGCGACGAGATCGAGCAGCGCCGCGACGGGACGCAGCGCCAGCCGCGCCACCACGCCGGCGCCAAAGCCGAAGCCGATGCCGATCGCCATCACGGAACAGAGCGCATCACCCAGCACGATGCTGCGCGCGGCAAACACGCCGAGCACCAAGGCCGTTACAACCGTGCCGGCGACATAGCGACGCTCCCAGCGCGCGGCCTCGGCCCGATTTAGCTGCGGCAGCTGTACGAGGCGGCGGCGGAAAGCAAAAATCTCGAACAGGCGGACAATGGCCACCACGACACCGGCGATCGTCAGGCCGGCCGTCACGATGTCCCCGGTCTCGTAGGTTGTGATGGCGCCAACCATCGCGAGGCAGGCGGCAGCAAGAATGTTGGGCATCGTCGTGCCGTGAAGGCCCGCGATGACTTCCAGATAGACGGCGTCAGAAATCGACGCCCGTCCGGATTCCATTCTGTTGAACAACGTGCCAGCCCCATCCGCTGGCATGGTTCTACCGCAGACACGTAAAAATGGGTTCCCAGCGCAGCGAGGGCTTTTGAGCGGACGGATTTACCGCGCGTTAGCTATGCCTTTCGTTCCGCTACATCCCCAGCAGCCTCGGCAGCCACAGCGACAGGCCCGGCCAGTAGGTCACGACAACCAGGAACGCTAGCATCGTCAGCAGCCACGGCCACACCGCGACCGTGAGCTCTGTAATGCCCATCTTGGCGATGCCCGAGGCGACGTAAAGGTTGAGGCCGACAGGCGGATGGCACAGGCCGACCTCCATGTTGACCGTCATCAGGATGCCGAAGTGGATCGGGTCGATGCCGAGCTTTACCGCCACCGGAAACAGGATCGGCGCCATGATCAGGATGATCGAGGACGGCTCCATCACGTTGCCGGCGAGCAGCAGCAGCAGATTGACGACGAGCAGGAAGCCGATCCAGCCGAGGCCCTGATCGATCATCCATTGCGCCAGCGCCTGCGGCACGTTCTCGTAAGTCATCAGGAACGAGAACAGTACCGCGTTGGTGATGATGTAGAGCAACATCGCCGACAGATTCGCCGACGACAGCAGCACGCGCGGCACGTCACGCAGCTTCAGATCCTTGTAGATGAACACCGCGACGATGAATGCGTAGACGGCGCTGACGGCGGCAGCTTCGGTCGGCGTGAACAGGCCGCTGTAGATGCCGCCGATCACAATCACGATCAGCAGGATTCCCCAGATCGACTTGCGGAACGCATCGAGTCGCTGCATGAACGTCGCCTTCGGCATGCGCGGATAGTCGTTGCGCCAGGCGCGGTAGAAGGTCGTTGCTCCCAGCAGGAAGGCGAGCACGAGACCCGGGACGATGCCGGCGATGAAAAGCTTGCCCACCGACGTATTGGTGGAAACGGCGTAGAGCACCATCGGGATCGACGGCGGAATCAGGATTCCGAGCGAGCCCGAGGTCGTGATCACGCCCGCACCGAATTTCCTCGGGAATCCCTGCACGATCATGGCAGGCAAGATCACCGAACCGATCGCCACCACGGTCGCCGGCGAGGAGCCTGAAATCGCGGCGAACAGCGCGCAGGCGACCACGCCCGACAAGGCAAGACCACCGTACCAATGGCCGACCAGCGAGGTCGCAAAATTGATCATCCGCCGCGCCACGCCACCATGAGTCAGGAAGTTGCCGGCGAGGATGAAGAACGGGATCGCCATGATCTCGAAATTCTCGATGCCGGTGAACAGCTTCAGCGCCACCGATTCCGTTCGCACGTCGGTCAGCGTAAACATGAAACTGAGCACCGTGAGACCGAGCGCGATCGAGATCGGCATGCCCGTGAGCATCAGCGACAGCAGCAGCGCGAACACGATGGCAACGCGCAGGCCCTGCGGCAGCGTGATGACGTGGCCTGCATGCGCGAAGCAGATCGCGACGATCAGGACGGGCAGCAACATCAGCACCCAGCCCATCGGGCTGCGCTCGTCGCGGACCACCTGACTGCGCGTGACCGGCGCCGGATGAACCGGGTCCGGCTCGACTCCCTCGACGCCGGCCATGTCATGATGCGGCAGCTCACCGGTGCGGTAGAACGACCAGGCGACCTGGAGGAAGCGGAAGCACATCAGGCCGGAGCCGAGCGGGATGGTCAGGTACACCATCCACATCGGCGCTTCGAGGTCGTTGGACTGCTGTCCGGTGTGCCACATCTGGTTGACGAAGGCGCCGCCGAAATAGGCAACGATCGCCGTGAACAGCGCACCGCAGAGCAGGCCGAACGTGATGACGCGCCGGCGCGAGCCGCCCGGCAGCACATTCACCAATACGTCAACGCCGACATGGATGCCGGTGCGCACGCCATAGGCCGCGCCGAACTTCGCCATCCAGATGAACATGTATATGCAGAGCTCTTGCGCCCAGGACAGGTCCAGCGCGGCAAGCCAGACGAATGCGGCGCGCGACGGAACCGAGATGAAGCTCAGGTTGCGAGCCTCCGCCCATTTGGCGATGTCGATCGAGAGTCCGGCCCCATAGCGGTGCAGCACGGCGACGAAGATGAGCGACGTTGCGGCCGCGATCATCGTCGCAATCAGCCACTCCTCGAGATGATCGAGAAAACGATTCAGCACTCGCAGCAACTTGGTCCCCCCAGCATCGGCTCGTCATTCAAGAGCGAAACGGCCGGGAGTGGGATCACCCCCGACCGTTCATGGTTGTTCTTATTGAACTCGCGCGTCAGTTCATCTTGACGTCGAGTTCCTTGGCGACGAGATCGAGCACCTCCTGCCCGACCCGGCCCTTTGCCCATTTGTAAGTCGGCTGCATCGCTTCCTGCCACGCCTTGCGATCGGCGTCAGTCAGATAATGCAGCTTGGTCTTGCCCGTCTTCTTGATCTCGGCGAGCGCGTCCTCGTTCTCCTGGTGCGCGATCTGGTTGGTGTACTCGGTTGCATCCACCATCGCCTTCTCGAGCTGGGTGCGGATATCAGGCGGCAGTCCAGACCAGAATTTCGAGTTGACGATCACGGCATATTGCAGATGCGCGTGATAGGACACGGTGATGTCCTTCTGCACCTCGTAGAACTTCTGCGTCAGATAGTTGGACGCGGTGTTCTCGCAACCGTCCACCACGCCGGTTTGCAGCGCCTGGTAGACTTCCGAGAACGCCATGATCTGCGGGATCGAGCCGAGGATGCGGAAATACTGGTCGGCGATCTTCGACCCGGAGATGCGGAACTTCAGGCCCTGGAAATCCGCCGGCTTCATCAGCGGGCGATTGGCCGAGAGCATGTGGAAGCCGTTGTCCCAATAGGCGAGCCCGGTGATTCCCTTGGTCTCGAGCTTCTGGAACAGCCATTTGCCGACCGTGCCCTTCATCGCATTGGAATAGGTGATGTCGTCCTTGAAGAGCCAGGGAAGATCGAGCGCCTCGAACTCCTTGATGCCGAGCGGCGCGAACTTCGCAGTCGAGGGTGCCAGCATCTGCACCGAGCCGAGCTGGAGCGCCTCGATCTCCTCCTTGTCCTTGTAGAGCGTGGAGTTCGGATAGACCTCGATCTTGACCTTGCCGTCGGTGTACTTCTCGGCAAGCTCCTTGAACTTCAGCGCGCCCTTGCCCTTCGGGGTGTCGTTGGCGACGACGTGGCTGAACTTGATGACGATCGGACTCTGGGCCTGTGCCACGGCTGGGGCCACGAGAATAGCTGCGGCGGCGACCGCAAGAAGCAGCTTGCGCATGAAGTAACCTCCCAACAACCTCTAAAACCGGGTTCTTTTTGTTTTGCAGCCCGGTTTGCAGCCCAGTAGTGGCAGCAATCCACCACCCGAACAACTAGACCTAAGCCCAATTTGCCACGGGCAAGCTAGCTTGACGGCTGTTGTCCGCGCAACCCGGGACCCGCTCCCAGTCCCGGGTTGCGTACGGTTCATGTCGCATTGCGGCAGTGCGATCAGCCCTTGCGCTGGGCGACCATGAACAGACGCCGGAACGGAAACAGCGTCTGCCCTGCGGCATTCTTCGGATAGGCCTTCGCCACCCGCTCACCATAGGCGGCCTCGAACGCGGCCTTCTCGTCGCCCTGCAGGATGTCGAGATAGCGCGTCAGCCAGGTCCCCTTGGTCCATTCCTTCACGGGATTGTCGCCTTCGAGCGCCTGCAGATATTCGGTCTCCCAGATGTCCACGTTCTGGGCAAGCGGCGCGAGCAAATCATGATAGAAGGCCGGCCCTTCGACCGGCGGCGGGGTCACGAGATGCTCGACCTTTGACCGCCACGGGCCGTTCAGCGCCGTCTCGCCGATCAGCACATGCGATGGCGCGAGGAAGTTGCGCGGCATCTGCACCGCAAGCATGCCGCCGGGCGCCACCTTCGCCATGACCGACGGAAACAGTGCTGCATGATCGGGCAGCCAGTGCAGTGCGGCATTGGAATAAATCAAATCGTATTGCCTGGCGGGGCGCCAATGGCCGAGATCCTCGTGCGACCATTCCACGTCCGGCGCCGCCTTGCGGCCGGCGGCAACCATCTCGGCCGAGCCCTCGACACCGGTCACGGTCGCGTCCGGCCAGCGCTCCTTGATCAGTTTTGTCACGTTGCCGGCCCCTGCCCCGAGATCGGCGATCGCGCGCGGGGCGAAATCCGGAATCCGCATCAACAGGTCAACGGCGGGCCGAAGCCGATGGCCGGAGAATTTCAAATATTGCTGCGGATCCCAGACCATTGCTCAACGCCTTTTCTTTTTCGTGTTTCCTTCGTCGAGGCTCTTGGTTACCACTGCTCGTCCCGCTCAGGCAATTCGCGAAGCCGGCGGGACGGGCAGGAAACGAACAACAAGACGCAAAAAGCAAACAAGAGAGCGTGTGACCATGGACCTCGGGCTCAAATCGAAAACCGCAGTCGTGACAGGAGCGAGCATCGGCATCGGCCGCGCCATCGCCAAGGGCCTGGCTGCCGAAGGCGTCCGCGTCGTCGGCGTGGCACGGCGCACTGATCTGCTCGCCGAGTTGGTGAAGGAAGTCGGCTCCGGCCTGATCACGCCGTTCGAGCAGGACGTGATGGCCAAGGACGCCGCGGAGAACATCGCGGCCTTTGCGCAAAAGGAGCTCGGCCATGTCGACATCCTCATCAACAATGCCGGCGGCAGCCGCCCGCTGCCGGTCGATGCGCCCGACAGCAAATGGGACGAGGCCATCGCGCTGAACTTCACCAGCTACCGCCGCATCGCGCATGCGCTGCTGCCGCAGATGATCGAACGCAAATGGGGCCGCATCGTCAACATCACCGGCAAGTCCGAGCCGGAAGGCCTCAACGCTGCGTTCGCCGCCAAGGCCGCCGTGCACGCCTGGGCCAAGGGGCTGTCGCGCGAGATCGGCGAGCACGGCATCACCATCAACTGCATCCCGCCCGGCCGCATCATGAGCGAACAGATCCGCCGCAACTACCCGCCGGATTATCGCGAGCGCTTTGCGGAGGAAGAAATCCCGGTCGGCTATTGGGGCGAGCCGGAGGACCTCGCGGCGCTCGCGGTGTTTCTGGCCTCACCGGTGGCGCGCTACATCACGGGCACGGTGATCCCGGTTGATGGGGGACTGCGGCGATATCAGTTCTAGGGCGAGGGCTCCCAAGTCTGATCAGTCCGCGAAAGCATGCCACGTCCGCTCTGTGCTCGGGAGTGCGACGATCAGGCTGCCTATTCATGGAGGAGCGTTTGCCAGTCGGAAGGCACGGCCTCGGCCGGTCCGGGCACCGGCTGGTCCAACGGACGCGAGTGAGGGCCTTGGAGCTTCGGGCCGGCGAAACTCTCTCCTGTGCGATAGTCGTAAAACCATCGTTCGCCCGGCTCGAAGCTCGTGATAACAGGGTGACCTGTCGCCGCGTTGTGTTTCGATGCGTGCTGGTTTGGTGACGTATCGCAGCAGCCGATGTGACCGCATTCGACACATCGGCGAAGGTGCAGCCACCACCCGCCCGCAGCCGAGCATTCCACGCAACCCGTTCCGGTTGGCTTGGCTGCGAGGTTGATGCCATCCCGCTCAGACTTCATAGGTCAACTCACTGGAAATGCTCGCGGTCACCACGGACGCATTCACGCCGAGATCTCCGCCATGTGCACATTTTGCCAGTGTTTTGCCGGACGGGTCAACATCGCGACGGCACGGAGCCTCTCGCGGGACAATTGGGGGCGCGTTCACACAAAGTTGCGGCTGCGATGCGCAGGCGTGACAAGAGGCATCGTTCGGCGACGAAAAATCGGCACATTCCAATCCCCAACAATCACCGCCCACGCTACAGCCACACCGCGGACAGCGGATGGACGAAACGTTCTGCCTATAGAAACATCACGGGCCTTTGCCAGTTCGTCACCGGAGGCGCGCAACATGAACATGTGGGATCGAAAATCGGGAGAGCATCAGCCCTGCTCTACCTGTTGCGGCACGTCCTCGTCGCGGCGCGGCTTTCTCGCTGGCGCCGGTGCGCTTGGCCTCGCCTCGGCCATTCCGACCGCTGCGGTACTCGGACAGACCAGGCCGGCGCTGATCGATACCCATCTTCATTTCTATCCGCCCGAATATCAAAGGCTCTGGCTCGGCTACGAAGACGCACGCAAGCAGCCGCACTTTCCCGGCCAGGTGGCCTGGACCCGCGAGAAGCTCGTCGAGGACATGGACCGCAATGGCATACGCACAGGCATCCTGTCGGTCGCCTCCACGCCCGGCGTGTGGTTCGACCTCGGGCCGGCGGAAGCCGGCCGGCTCGCGCGCGCCTGCAACGAGTACGCGGCGGACATGATGCGCGACCAGCCGGGCCGTTTCGGCCTGTTCGCGACCTTGTCGATGCAGGACGTCGATGCCACGCTCAGGGAGATCGAATATGCGTTCGACACGCTGAAAGCGGACGGGATCGGGCTGCAAAGCAGCTACGGCGACAAATGGCTCGGCAATGCCGCCTACAGGCCGGTGTTCGAGGAGTTGAACCGTCGCAAGGCGGTCGTTTATGTGCATCCACTGGTCGCGAGTTGCTGTAGTGGGCTCAGCGTCGGTACGTTTCCGGCGGTGATCGAAGTCCCGCACGACACCACACGCACCGTGACGAGCCTTCTGCTCAGCGGCGCATTCGCCCGCCATCGCGACATCAAATGGCTGTTCTCGCACGCCGGCGGCACGATCCCGATGATGGCCGGGCGCATCAATTCGTTCTATGGGGCGCGGCCCGACCTGAAGGAGTTTGCGCCGGAAGGAATCGAAGGCGAGCTACGCCGGCTTCACTACGACACCGCGAATGCGACTTTCGCGCCATCCATGGCCGCGCTGCTCAAGCTCGTACCCGCCTCCCAGATCACCTATGGCAGCGATTATCCGTATTTCGGCCTTGGCCAGTTCGCGCAATTGCAGAAGCTTGGCCTCCCGACAGAGGATCTCGATGCGATCGGCCATCAGAACGCGACACGTCTCGTTCCCCGGCTGCAGGGTTAGCGCATCATCCGGAAAAGCGTGGCACGGGCTTCGGCTGGGCCTTGCGGCGGCGCCGGAGGCATGGCGCCATAGACGCTGCTACGGCCTGCTTCGCAGTGAAGGAATGTTGCGGCGACCGCGTCGGAATACAATCGCGCCGAGGTCGGGCTCAGCCGATCGGCCGACAACAGCGCACCCGTCGCGACCAAAGCGGACGACAATGCGTTGAACAGTCCCTGAGAGGCAATCGGATCGAACGCCATCGCCGCATCGCCCACTGCAATCCAACCTTCGCCCGCAGCCTCCGAGAGGAGGCAAGCGGACGCGTCCACGCTGAGCAGTGCATCTCCAGCCGGTGCTCCGGATCTGCGAATGCGCCATATCTGCACACGCCCTTGCGGTCCACGGATGCGGTAAGACCAGGTCGGTCCATCGCTGCTGTATTCGAGCCACGATGCGGAACCGGCCGGCTCACCATCAGCCGCATCCTCGATCAGTTCGGCGACCATGCGATCCCGGGCGGCCACGCGCGCGCCCCGGCGCCGCGCAATCGCGGCGGCGCGCCCCGTTGCATCGACAACGATCTCCGCAAGGACGAGCTTCGTCTGAGCGCTATCACTCGCGCGACAGATAACGCCGCGGTCCGGCGTGACGCCGATTGCGCGCAGCCCGCAGAACGCAACCCCGACAGCGACAGCCTCGTCGCGAAGGCGTTCGTCGAAACGGGCGCGATCGACTACATACCCGACGCGGCAGGGATGACGCAGAAAGTCCTCGTAGTCCGACGCGCCCGAACGGTGTGTTCGCCGAATCCCGAGACAGGCTCGGGCGATCGTCGGATCGTCGAGCAGATGTTCAAGTCCTACCGCCGCGACAGTGGCGAGCGAGGCTGGAGCAAGGAGCTCAAGCCGCGTCGTCGGCATAACGCCGGAATCTGCGATAATAACCGTGCGGCCCCTAAGGGCCAGCAGGCGTGCGGCGGTCAAGCCGGCAGGTCCGGCGCCGACCACGAGACAGTCGGTGCGCAGCACGTCCAAGGTCAGATCTCGCCCGGGCGATAGGTCCGCTTCGGCGGGGGAGCCGTCTTGCGGGCGCCACGCCGCAGCGCCAGGCCCGCTGTCGTCTGCGGCAGGAAAAGGCTCTCCATGTCTTCGACCGCGTGGTACTTCGGATCGGCCGTGACATCGATCGGCCCGTTGCTGTCGCTGCGTCCCTGCTCGACGCGCAGATCCTGCACCGGCAGAGATGCAGGCGCGTTCTTCACCGGCAACACCATGCCGAGCTCGGACCATTCCGCAATCATGTTCGACAGGCGGTCATAGTAATCGTTGCCGCGGATGTCGCGCAGCCAGTCGACCCGGTTCATCAGGTGCTTGAAGGTCTGTTGTTGCGTCGCCTGGCCGAGAGGCGCGATGGCGGCCGCACGCAGATAGTTTCCATCCGCCAGAACCTGATCCGGGGCACGCGGTCCCCAGAACGTCGGCATCGACAGGAACGTCGACGGGAAGTAGTCCGCCGCCGAATTGCACGAGGTATGATCGGTCTGCCAGGGCACGCCGAGGAAACGGGTGAGGCAGCCTGCGGCAACACCGTCGTGTGGGCCGTTCGCGCCGGTGCAGACCGTCGGCGTGAGAGTACCCCCGAAGTCCTGCCGCGCTGGTTGCTCACCGGCCAAGACCTTCAGGCGATACGCCGATGCCCACATCAGCGGAATCCGCATCACCCATGTCATCTCCATCGCGGGATGGAATGGGCCGCCGAGACAATCGTGCAAGGATGCGCGCTCGAGATGCACGACCTGGACCTCGGGAGGCAGGGCAGAGAAGTCGTGCGGCTGCGCCGGTTGGTGCGACGGCCCGTCGGCATCGAATGTTCCAGCAGCCCAGCGCTTGAGGTGCGCGTACTGGGTCTTCGTCACGGCAAGCAGCGAATTCGAAGGCTTCGGCGGACCTTCGAAGAATTGGTCGACCGCATCGCCGAACACCTGCGCTATCTGGTCTTCGATCAGTGCGCCGCCCGCGCCTGGATCGCGAAACAACGCCAGCACGGCCGTGCGCCACGCCGCATTCGCAGCAGACGCGTCGTTGAGCTTGGCGAGGACTTGCGCATTCTGCGCGTCGAGCGGCGAGCCAAAACCATGAACGACGAAGAGCCCGTGGTTGACCCATTGCAGTCCGGTCAGGCGCTGAAAGATCGGTTGCACATCGTTGACGAACGAGGTCTTGACCGGTCGTGGAATCCAGCCCTTGTCGTAGAACACCTCCCGCACCACGTCGTCCATCGTTACGAGACCGAACAGCCCCGGCGCGTAATTCGGCGGCGTGACGCAGACGTAGCCGGGCTCCGCATCGATCGGTGCATGCCCCGCAAATGTCACTTGCGCCCGCACCGGCCCGTCGCTGACGTCATCGTGCCAACCTGGATTGTTGGCGAAAGTCAGGGGCCGTGTCCCTCTGCGGAACGGCTGCGAAACTCCGTTACCGCCGAGGAAGATCAGCCGTCCGTCGCCGTCGGTGCGAAGCTCGCCGAGATAGACGGATGAGCCCCAGAACGCGCCATCGTCCAGCCTGATCGGGCCAGCCCCCTGCCCCGCAATGCTTCGCGGGGTTGGCGTGATGTCGAGCTTCCACCTGGCGTCCCGCAAAACCAGCTCGCGATTTCGCTGCAACGCGCTCTGGCTGAGCGGGCCGAGGTCCATTGCCTGGTTGAACTCGTACCAGCCGGCCTTGAGGTTTGCGATGCAGACGCGCCACTCGATCTTCGCGGATGCAGCGGTCACCTCCTGCACGCTGCCGTCCTTATGTGGGCGTAGATGCGGAAGCGCGCGGCTTGCCGCTTGATCTCGCCGTTCGCGGTGCGAAAGTCCTCGACAAAGCGAGCCGGCTGCTCCGGCGTCGTGCCGGGCAAGCTCGGCGCACCGCCGATCAACTCGGGGCCGATGACGTAGTCGTCGGCGCCTTGGGCATTGCCGACACGGGCGACGCCGATGGGCGGATAGACTTTCAGCGCTGCAATTGCGTTCGGATCGATCATCGTCTGACCTCGGCATCAAAAGGGATTGTCCAAAAAAGGAGGCGGTCCTCGATCGGCTCGAACTCCGAACGTGGCGGCGCAGTGCTCTGCGGAGCAGCTGCGGCGCCGAGCCCACGGGACTGAAAGCGATGCAACATCGAACGTCCTCCGCGCCAATAATTCGTCGCAGAACTTGCTGAGCCGGGGCCTTTCGCGACCGGCACCGACAACAGGCTATGTCAACCGCGCTGCGTCCAAATGACTGATCCGCAGGGTTCGCTTGATTCAATTATAGCGGGTAGTATATTATCAATGTAGACTTAAAGTCCACGCGACAGAGCGAAGCTCGTGTTGCGGGTCATCAAAGTCGGAGCAACATCATGTGCATGATGTGCGTGCATCGCGGCTCGGGCGTTCCCAGACTCAAACCTCGCAAACGCCGCCCGCTCGGCCTTGCTCAGCCGCAGACCGGCGTGCAGGTGCGTGGCGTCGAGATCGTCCAGTGCGTTCAGGACGTGACGAATTCGGTGCCGCTGGTCGCCGATAAGGCGACGCTCGTTCGCCTCTATCTTGAACCGACTTCGGTGTCGCAGCCCGGTCAGATCACCGCGGAAATTGCGTGGAGCCGGAGCGGCGGAGGCGACACGTTCCTCCCGGCCCTCAACTCGCTTCGGGTGGACCCGGGTTCGCCCTTCAGCCTCCGCGAACAGCGGGAAGACATCGACAAGAGCCTGAACTTCCGCCTGCCGGCCGCAGCCATCGGCGCGGGCACACTCAGCTTGCGCATCAGCCGCATCTTTCAGCCCGGAGGCGGCGACCTTCCGGCGGCGGCGTTCAACATCGCGCCCGTAACATTCACGGCGGCGCCGCCGCTCCGCATCCGGGTGATCGGTCTTCGATACAGGGCCGGCCCCACGACCGTCACTCCCGCTGCGGTCCACTTTTCGTATCTCAGGTCGTTTCTCAACCGCGCCTATCCTGTCGCCGCGCTCGAATGGTCCCACATGGTGGTGGACGCGGATTTTGCCGCGCCGTTCAACGACTCGACGGTCGATCTCGCCAATGCCCAGATCGCCGCGCTGCGAAGCCGCGAGGTGAGCAGCGGCGTCGACCCGCGCACGCACTATTACGGTCTCGTCGACGATAACGCGTCCAACAACTTCATGCGAGGAAAGGCGTTCGCCATTCCGGGCACGGCCCAGCCGGACACCGTCGCTTCCGGACCCGCGGGCGTGCCGAACGGTTTTGCCGGCGATCGCGACGCGTCATATGCCGACTGGTACGGCGCACACGAACTCGGACATACGTTCGGCCGGTTTCATCCGGGTTTTCCCCCCAACGCGCAGGACGCGAGCGATCCGACATTCCCTTATGAGAACGGCTGTATCAGCAAGCCGGACAACAAATATGTCGGTGTCGACACCGGGGATCACGAACTCGGCTTGCCGGCCGCTGCGTTGCCGGGGCTCACATATCACGACGTGATGACCTATGCAGACAACCAGTGGCTATCGGCGTACACTTACCAGGCGATCATGACCCGGCTTTTGGAAGAGGACGCCCTCGGTCCGCCGGTCGCCTAGGAGGATCCGATGAAGACCGAAATCAAGACCGGATCATTCGTTCACGTCGTCGCCACCATCAACAAGACCGCTGGTGACGGCAAGATCATGTATGTGAACCCGTCGGTCTCCACCATCGCGTCGGACGCCGCCACCGACAAGGACGTGGAGCTCGTGGCCTACGACGACAAAGGCAAGGAAGTTTATCGGGAGCCTGTCGTCATTCGCCGGTCGTCTGCCGAGCCCGACCGGCCGAACGAGGTCGGTCTGATTCAGGCGGACCTTCCGCGGGTGAGCGGCATGAAGTCGGTAAGCCTCCAGCTCAAGGGGAAGGAGATCAGCCGGTACGAGGCCGGGGCGGCACCTCCCGGGCCGGCCGCAGGCGCCACCTTCGGACTTGAGCTCGCCGGGGCTGCGGCAGCCAGCCGGCGACCATTGAAGATCGACCAGCTCGGCGGATTGCAGCCCGTCGCCGGCGTAACCTACTCGGTCCAGGTCAAGCCGGACAACAGGTCGACGTGGGACACGATTGCAGTGAGTCGTCCCACCCCCGAGGTGGACGTCGATCGCAATCAGTTCGCCGGCGCCAAACGTGCCGCGGTACGCGTGTTGCGGACGACCGGATTCGACGAAGAAATCATCGCGGAAGACACGGTCGACTTGAAGTAGTCGGTTCGCAAGGAGCCTGCGCGTCCTTACCGACGGCATCGCACATTGATCCCGTCGAGGTCCGGGCCGGATACGCCGTCGACGCTTGATCTAGATCAAACCCGCCGCGGCAATGCCATCCCGGAATGGGTGCGGCCGCGCAGGAAGCGCCGCCCGCAAGCCAAGGAGATGATCGATCATGACATCCTCGAATTCCCTGCGTACCTTCGTTCTCGCCGGAGCCGGCGCCCTGCTATCAGGCACAATCGCTCAGGCAGGGCCGATCCCGACGCATCTTTCGACGATGAAATCGATGGTCGATCAGACCACGACTGAGGTGCGCTGGGTCGGCGGCTGGCGCGGCGGCTATGGCTATCGCGGTGTCGGCTGGGGTTATCGCGGAGGCTGGGGTTATCGCGGCTACGGCTATCGCGGCTACGGTTATCGCGGCCTCGGTTACGGTGTGGTCGCCGGCGCGGTCGTCGGCGGCGCAATCGCGCGGAGCGCCTATTACGGCGGCTATGGCGGGTCCTACGGTGGCTACTATGGCGGTTATCCCGCCTACGGCTACGGCTACCCGGCCGCATCGTATTACGGCTATGGCGGCGGCGACTATGGCTATGGCTATTTCGGCGACAATTGCGCGCCCTCCGGCAGCTACTGGGCCTACTAGCGGGAAACGGATTCGCCGCTTCGGAGGATGGCTCGCCGCGGTCCGCCATTTCCCGACGAGCCAATTCACCTCTGCGCCGGCGGGCGAGTGCACCTCATCCCTCGCCCGCCGGCGGGACGACATACAAGGTCAGCGCGAACACCGCGTAGATGAAGATCATCAGGGCGCCGACGAACCATGCCGAGCGTCCACTGGTGGTGATGAAGGTCGCCGTGACCGTTGCGATCATCACCATGGTGACGGCGCCGGGCCAGAACTGAAGGTTCATCGGGTCCGACGACATAGCTGAGCAGCACCAGCACTTTCCAATTTCAGGACAAGAACCGGAGTTCGACGCAGGGAGACGACGCCTAGACATTGCAGCGATCGCAAGCCGATCCATGATTCCTGCAAAAGAAAGGTGTTCTTCGATGAGCAAGCAAGATGATAACAAGGCCGTCGTCGGTCGTTGGTTCACCGAATTCTGGGGCAAGACCGTCAATCTCGGCGTCATCGACGAGATCGCCGCTCCCGACATGCTGCTCAAATATTCGCTGCATGAGCCCCGTCGCGGCCGCGCCGATATCAAGGCGTTCATGACCGACTTCCGCGCTGCGTTTCCCGATCTCAACTTCTGGGGCACCGCGGACCTGATCGCCGAGGGCGAATACGTCGTCGGTCAATGGGAAGGCGGCGGCACTCACACCGGGCCGGCGTTCAACGATTTCCTGGCCGGCCAATTGCCGCCGGCGACAGGCCGCAAGATGCACTTCACGGGCACCACGGTGCTGAAGGTGATCGACGGCAAGATTGTCGAGGAGATTGGCCTGGACGATGGCGTCGCCGCGCTGACGCAGCTCGGGTTGCTGAAAGCCGCGGCCTGATCGGAACGCTTCCGCACCACCGGTAGATCCGATGTCGTTGAACGAGGCCCGCACATCGTGTGGGCCTCGCCTGCTTTTGCAGCGCCAGACGGTGCCGTCGGAAATCGGGTGGCAGCGCCTCCGGTTATGTGGAAACTCCGGGCTATGACCGCAGCACCCATTCAGTTCCGGAAGCAGATGCCCCCGTCGGTCGCGGATGATCCGCGATGGGCCCGCATCCTCGCGCGCGACAAGGGCGCAGATGGCCAGTTCTGGTACTCGGTTTCAACGACCGGGGTCTATTGCCGGCCGTCCTGTCCGTCGCGCACCGCAAACCCGAAGAATGTCCAGCTTCACGACTGCCTGGCGAGTGCCAGGGCGACAGGATTTCGGCCGTGCCGGCGTTGCAATCCGGACGGGCCCTCGGTCGAGGCCGGGAATGCCACGCTGGTCGCCAAGGCGTGCCGCATCATCGAGGCCAGCGAGGAGGAGCCGTCGCTGGAGCAGTTGGCCGAGGCGGTCGGCTTGAGCCCCGGCTATTTTCATCGCGTCTTCAAAGCTGCCACCGGGTTGACGCCGAAGAGCTATGCCGCCGAATTCCGTGCCAGGAAGGTTCGTGAAGGTCTGGTGTCCTGCAATTCCGTCACTGAGGTAATGTACGACGCCGGCTTCAATTCGAGTGGCCGGTTCTACGAGAAGTCGACGGGAATGCTCGGCATGACGCCATCGCGATATCGCGCCGGAGGGGCCAACGAGGAGGTCAGGTTCGCGGTCGGTCAAAGTTTTCTCGGCCCTATCCTGGTCGCATCGAGCAGGAAGGGCGTCGTTGCGGTTCTTCTCGGGGATGACGCGGAGGAGTTGGTCCACGATCTTCAGGATCGCTTCCCCAAGGCGCGCCTGATCGGCGCTGACCATGACTATGAGGCGATGGTGGCGCAGGTGGTCGGCTTCGTCGAAGCGCCGGAGATCGGTCTCGATCTGCCGCTCGATATTCGCGGCACCGCGTTCCAGCAGCGAGTCTGGCAAGCGCTTCAGGACATTCCTGCAGGTAGCACCGTCCGCTATGCGGAGATCGCGCAGCGGATCGGAGCTCCCAACGCTGTGCGCGCCGTGGCAGGTGCTTGTGCGGCAAACAATATCGCGGTCGCGATTCCGTGCCACCGCGTGATCCGCAACGACGGATCGACCTCCGGATATGCCTGGGGCGTGGAGCGCAAGCGCGCCCTGCTGGACAGGGAAGCCTCGCGAGCCACCTGAACAGCGCCGCGCGGCAGGATGCCGTCGGCCCGCATTTGCTTCGCGAGTCATCGGAGATTTTCTCAGTTTGAAAGCAAACATCGGAGCTTGGACAGGAGCGCGTGCGCGTAGCTTCGATCATGAGGACAAATACTTGCAGCCTCTTGTCGATGCTGCGGGCACGGCGAGCGCGGCCAGTCCGATCATCGCCATTGAGGTGACGGATATCGAGAGCGTAGAAAAGCATCGGCACGCGGGCACAGCGTCGGCACTCCGCTTCTTCGCCTCAAATTCGAAGACGAGTTCGATTTGAGAGCAGGATCCGGAGTGGCCGCCGGCGGCGCCCCGTCCAAGCTACCCGTCTCGATGACAAGGGACCGGAGGAGCGATGTCGCTAGCCAGTTTCAACGCGATTGCAGCCGCGCGCGGCGATGGACTGGATCCGAAGCTGCGCGAGATGCTCGAGCAGACTGCCACGTCGCCACATGCCGAGATGGTGGTGCGGTCCGATGGAATGTTCCAGGCCGGACCGAGTCCGAGATCCGAACAAGCGGAGATGGTGTCGGCAGTTGTGGCCGGGCTACAGAGGCTCGTCGCGATCCGGACAACGTGAGGAGGACGTCAGAGCAGCGTAGCATTGTGCCAGTGTTTTGCCCGACGGGTCAACGTCGTCGCAGCACAGGATGTCGTCGCGACGCGCTCCGAAAATCCCTTATCGATCAAGGAGCCTTCTACTGTGCATGGGGTTGTTTTTCGAGTTTTTGTGTTGGCCCCCAAAAAAATCGCAGGCATCCGCGACGATGGCTCACTCCGCCTGCAAGATCTCCGCAATCGCAGCACCTGCCGCGATCGTGCCGAGCTTGCCGCCGATATCGCGCGTCGCCCTGCCCTCGCGAAGCGCCTTCGCCACCGCGGCTTCGATCGCACGCGCCGCTTCCTCGTAGCGGGCGGCGCCACTCTTCTCGCCATGCCAGGCCAGCAGCAACGCGGTCGACAGGATCAGCGAGATCGGATTGGCGACGTCCTGTCCCGCGATGTCAGGGGCCGAGCCGTGCGCGGCCTGCGCCATCGCGTAGCGATCACCGACATTGAGCGAGCCGCCGAGGCCAAGGCTGCCGGAGAGCTCGGCCGTGAGATCGGACAGGATGTCGCCGAACATATTGGTGGCGACGATGACGTCGAAGCGATCGGGGTTGCGCACCACATGCGCCATCATGGCGTCGACCAGGATGTCGTCGACCTCGAGGCCGGGATAGCCCTTCACCGCCGCGCGGCAGATGTCGAGAAACATGCCGTCGCCGAGTTTCAGCACATTGGCCTTGTGCACGATGGTCAGATGCTTCCGCCGCTTCATCGCCAGACGGCAGGCGGCGTGCGCGATACGCTCGCAGCAGAGGCGCGTGATCCGGCGCAGCGAGATCACGACGTCGGGCGTGACCAGCATCTCGCCATTGCCCTGCTCCATGTTGCGGTCGGCGTAGAACCCTTCGGTGTTCTCGCGCACGACGACGAGGTCGAACTCGCCGAGGCGGCCGGGCCGCCCCGCATAGGTTCGCGCCGGCCGGACATTGGCGTAGAGGTCGAGGCTCTTGCGAAAGTGCCTGGACGGATTGATCTCGCCATGCGCCTCGTCCTTGAAGTCGAAGGTCGCGGTCGGCCCCAGGATCAGGCCGTCGGCGGCGCGGACGATGTCGAGCAGCTCGGGGCGCACCGTCGTGCCGAACCGTTTCAGGCTCGCATGCCCGACCGCGTGCTCCTCAAGCCGCAAGTCGAGCTGGAAGCGCTCGGAGGCCGCGCGCAGCACACCCGATGTGGCGGTCGTGATCTCCGGTCCGATGCCGTCACCGGGCAGAACGACGATTTGCATGGTGATCCCCTTAGATTGCAGCAGCTGGCGCGATCATACGCCAGCCGCCGGCCGCATCGCCTGACCTTCGCGCATACACAGCATGCAAGCATATGCCTGTGGAAGCGGCCTTCGGCGTAGTACATGCCGAAAGTCCGCTTTCACCTCGCCGCCGGAGCAACGCGCCAGGCAATGACAATCACGTTACCTGCCGCCGCGCGCGAGCCCGACCATCCCATTGCCGACGGCCTTCCGGCCACGCAGCGGCGCTGGGCGATCGCCGCCATCTTCACCGCGCTGGCGATGGCCTCCCTCGACACCGCGATCGCCAATATCGCGCTGCCAGCCATTGCCGCCGATTTGCATGTCACGCCGGAGCAATCGGTCTGGGTCGTCAACGTCTACCAGATCGCGCTGGTGGCCACTTTGCTGCCGCTCGGTGCGCTCGGCGAGATCGTCGGGCACCAGCGCATCTATCTCGGCGGCCTGATCCTGTTCACCATCGCCTCGCTGTTCTGCGCCGTGGCATGGTCGCTGGACAGCCTGCTGGTCGCGCGCACGCTGCAGGGCCTGGGCGCCAGCGGCATCATGAGCGTCAACACGGCGCTGGTGCGCTTCGTCTATCCCGGCCGGATGCTCGGCCGCGGTTTTGGCCACAACGCGCTCGTGGTCGCAACCGCCTTCACCTTCGGTCCATCGATCGCCTCTGCCATCCTCGCATTCGGCCCGTGGCCGTGGCTGTTCGCGGTCAACATCCCGTTCGGTCTCGTCGCGATCGGCATCGGCTATGCGATGCTGCCGAAGACGCCGCGCGCCGATCACGGCTTTGATTTTCTCGGCGCGGTCCTGGCGTCCGCCTGCCTCGGCCTGTTCATCACGGGCATCGGCAGCGCCGCGCACAATCTATCGCCTGTCGTCGTGGGCATCGAGCTGATCACGGCCCTCGCCCTCGGCTTCATCCTGACGCGCCGGCATGCCGACCATCCCGCGCCGATGCTGCCGATCGACCTGTTCAGCCGGCCGATGTTCGCACTGTCGGCGGCGACCGCGGTGTGCTCGTTCGCCGTGCAGGGCCTCGCCTTCGTCTCGCTGCCGTTCTATTTCGAGGACGTGCTCGGGCGTTCGCAGGTCGAGACCGGCTTCTTCATGACGCCCTGGCCGCTGGTGGTCGGCATCATGGCGCCGATCGCGGGGCGCCTCTCCGACCGGCACGCGGTCGGCCTGCTCGGCGGCATCGGGCTCGTGCTGCTCGGCCTCGGCATGGCATTGCTCGCGATGCTCCCGTCCAATCCTGCCATCCCCGACATCATCTGGCGGATGGTGATCTGCGGCATGGGGTTCGGCTTCTTCCAGGCGCCGAACATGAAGGCGGTGATGTCGAGCGCGCCGCCGCACCGCAGCGGCAGCGCCTCCGGCATCGTCGCCACCGCACGCCTGACGGGCCAGACCACGGGCGCGGCGCTCGCCGCCCTCTGCTTTGCGCTGGCCGGCCATAACGGCGCAACCGTCGCGCTGGCCCTCGGCGCCGGCTTTGCCGCGCTCGGCAGCGTCATGAGCTTCTTGCGGCTGGCGGTGAAGTAAGCCTTCAGGCCAGGTGCCGGGCCGCGGTGGTGTCGAGCGTCGCAGCGGTCGGGATGACCGTCTCGTCATCGAGCGCGGCGAGGCGCCCGTCGATGGCTTCGATGACCTTGCGCGAGAACGGCCCGAGATGCGCATAGGCGGCAATCATCTGTACGGCAATGCGCGCCGATGAGGTGTCGCGCTTGGCGCAGTTCATGAAGGTCTGCCACAGCGGCCCGCGCGCTTCGGGAAGGGCGGTGACAACGCGGTGCACCGTCTCCATCGCCCCGACCCGCGAGCGGATGTCGCCCTCGGCGAGCTCGGGGCGCTGCCTGGATCGGTCGAGCAGCGTCATCAGGCGGTCAACGCGTCCTGCGTAGGCGGCGGGGCTGTAGATGTGCTCCAGCACCCGCTTGTAGTCCGTCAGGATGTCGCGCAACGGGCGGAGCGTATCGAAGTTGATGCCGTCCGTGCACTGATCGGCGCCGATGGTCGGCGCCAGATCGTGGCCCGGATGCAGCCGGCCTTCACGCTCGAGTCGGCGCGTGAGCTGCGTGTTCGGCAAGGCATAGAGCAGGCCGACCATGGCGACGGGAATGGCGGCCTCCTCGATGAAATCGATCATCGCCTCCGCCATCGAGACCTTCTCGCTGTCGAAGCCGACGATGAAGCCCGCAGTGACGAGCATGCCGGCGGCATAGATCTTGTGGATGCTCTCGGCGATGTTGCGCCGCGTGTTCTGCTTCTTCCGCATCGCGACCAGCGTTGCAGGGTCCGGACTTTCGATGCCGACGAAGATGCCGAAGAAATTGGCCGCGCCCATCAGCTCCAATAGCTCGGGATCGTCGGCCAGATTGACCGAAGCCTCGGTGGACAATTCGAAGGGATAGCCGTGTGCGCGCTGCCATTCGGCGAGCTGGGGCAGAAACTGCCTCAGCGACTTCTTGTTGCCGATGAAATTGTCGTCGACGAAGTCGAGATGGCCGCGGTAGCCCATGCGGTAGAGCGTCTCGAGCTCGACGAACATCTGCTCGACCGTCTTGGTGCGCGGTACACGGCCGTAGAGCTCGATGATGTCGCAGAACTCGCAGGTGAATGGGCAGCCGCGCGAATATTGCACACCGAGATAGAGATAGTCCTCGAACTTCAGGAGATCGAAGCGTGGCACCGGAGTCTTTGTCACGTCGGCCTGGAATTTCGGCGCAGTGAAGAGGCCGGAGCGGGCCCCGCTTTCCCAGGCCGCGATGAATTCGTCGATGACGCTTTCGGCCTCGCCGAGCACCCGGAAGTCGGCCCGTTCGTAGACATGGGGGCTCGACGTCGGATCGGGGCCGCCGACGACCACCGGCTTGCCGGCGGCGCGGCAGAGTTCGATCAGGCGCAGCGTATCGGCCTGCTGCGGCAGCATGCCGCCGGTGAAGACGACATCGGCCCAGGCGAGATCCTCGTCAGCGAGGGGCTGGGTGTTGCAGTCGATCAGCCGGACCGTCCAGTCCTTCGGCAACATCGCGGCCACCGTGATCAGGCCGAGGGGGGCTGCCGGGCGCCGGACGCCCATCAATTTGCAGGACTCACCAAAGCTCCAAAACGACTCCGCGAGGAAGAGCGGATAGAGCATCAGCACGTTGCAGGGGGTCGCCACGTTCATGGAACTCCTTTTGAATCGGGTGCACTGTAGCAAAGCGTTTCCGTCTTGCACCCCGGCAAAAGGGACAAACTGTCGCTGCAACGCAGCGCCGATCGGCCCTGGAACCGGCATTCACGTCGTCTCAAGCTGCGCACTGGCGCCGACGGAGGTGTCGCTAAGCCGCCTGGTCCTGAGCAGCTGCCGGCGGCTGCATGTAACACCACCCTGCCCACGATCATCCCCCGGCCGGGAAAATCTTCGTTGGCCACCCCTCGGACTATTGATTTGAACAGTTCCAATTTGCCAGACACATTGTTCCCTGAGTCTAATCGGTGGATTGGGCCAATAAGGGGACTTTGCGATGGCAAACCTAACAATCAACGGAAAAACCTTCACGCTCGACGTGGAGCCCGATACGCCGCTGCTCTGGGCGATTCGTGAGAATGCCGGCCTGACCGGCACCAAATATGGCTGCGGCATTGCGCAATGCGGCGCCTGCACCGTTCACATGGACGGCGTTGCCATCCGTTCCTGCGGGATTTCGGTCAGCGAAGCCGAAGGCAAGAAGATCACCACGATCGAGGGGCTTGGGTCCGGCGACACGCTGCACAAGGTGCAGGCAGCCTGGATCGCCAAGGACGTTCCGCAATGTGGCTATTGCCAGAGCGGCATGATCATGGCGGTGGCCGCGCTCCTCGCCGAAAAGCCGAAGCCGACCGATGCCGACATCGACGAGGCCATCACCAATATCTGCCGCTGCGGCACCTTCCAGCAGGTGCGCGAAGCGATCCACACGATCGCCAGCGCCTGAGGAGCCGCCCCATGAACAAGCATGTTTCTCCCAAGATGAACCGTCGTGCCTTCGTCATCGGCACCGCCGCTGTCGGTACCGGCCTCGCCATCGGGCTCGATCTCCCCTTCGGTGGCCCCGCCGTGGTCCGCGCGGCCGACGGCTCGCCGGAAGTCAACGCCTGGGTCGTGGTCAGGCCCGATGACACCGTCGTGATCCGCATCGCCCGCTCCGAGATGGGCCAGGGCTCGCTCACCGGCCTCGCCCAGCTGGTCGCCGAGGAACTCGAATGCGACTGGTCGAAGGTCACGACCGAATATCCGACCCCCGGCCAGAGCGTCGCCCGCAAGCGCGTCTGGGGCGATTTCTCGACCGGCGGCAGCCGCGGCATCCGCTCGTCGCAGGACTATGTCCGCAAGGGCGGCGCCATCGCGCGCGTGATGCTGATCGAGGCCGCCGCGAACGAGTGGAAGGTGCCGGCCTCTGAATGCACCGTCGCCAAGGGCGTCATCACCCACAAGGCGTCGGGCAAGACGACGACTTACGGCAAGGTCGCCGAAGCCGCCGCCAAGCTGACGCCGCCCGCGGACGTCAAGCTCAAGGATCCCAAGGACTGGACCATCGCAGGCAAGGGCCTGTTGCGGCTCGATACCGCCGACAAGACCACCGGCACGATGATCTACGGCATCGACGTCAAGCTGCCGGGCATGCTGAACGCCGCAATCAAGGACTGCCCGGTGTTTGGCGGCAAGCTGAAGAGCTATGACGAAGCCAAGATCACCGGCATGAAAGGCGTCAAGAAGGTCGTCAAGGTCGGCGACACCGCGGTTGCGGTCGTTGCCGACACCTGGTGGCACGCCAAGACCGCGCTGGAAGCGCTGCCGATCGTCTGGGACGAGGGCGAAAACGCCAAGGTCTCCAGCGAGTCGATTGCGAAGTGGCTGGCCGAAGGCCTCGACGACGCGCAGCCGGCCTATGTCGGCAACAAGAACGGCGACGCCAAAGCCGCGATTGCCGGCGCAGCGAAGAAGGTCGAAGCCGTCTACAACTACCCCTACCAGAACCACGCCACGATGGAGCCGATGAACGCCACCGCGCTCTACACGGCGGACAAATGCGAGGTCTGGTGCGGCACGCAGAACGGCGAGGCCGTCTTCGCGGCGGTGCTGGAGGCTTCCGGCCTGCCGGCAGAGAAGTGCGACATGTACAAGGTGATGCCCGGCGGCGGCTTCGGCCGGCGCGGCCAGACCGACTACGTCCGCCAGGCGGTCATGATCGCCAAGCAGATGCCGGGCACGCCGATCAAGCTGTTGTGGTCGCGCGAAGAGGACATGGCGCACGGCAGGTATCACCCGATCACCCAGTGCAAGATGACCGGCGCGTTCGACGCCAACAACAACCTGATCGCGCTGCACTACCGCCTGTCCGGGCAGTCGATCCTGTTCTCGCTCCGCCCCGAAGCGCTGCAGAACGGCATGGATCCGGCCGCATTCCAGGGCGTCGCCCAGTCCGGCGAAGCCGCGTTCGGATATTCGGTGCCGAACCTCCTGATCGAGCATGCGATGCGCAACCCGCACGTTCCGCCCGGCTTCTGGCGCGGCGTGAACGTCAATCACAACGCGATCTACATGGAATGCTTCATGGACGAGCTGGCCCAGGCCGCAGGCCAGGACCCACTCGAATTCCGCCGCAAGCTGATGGGCAATCATCCCAAGCATCTGGCGGTGCTCAATGCCGTCGCCGAGAAGATCGGCTGGGACAAGCCGGCGCCGCAGGGCGTCTATCGCGGCATCGCGCAGGTCATGGGCTATGGCAGCTATGTCGCCGGCGCCGCCGAGATCTCGGTGACCGACGGCAACAAGGTCAAGGTGCATCGCATCGTCGCCTCCACCGATCCCGGCTACGTCGTCAATCCGGCGCAGGTGGAGCGGCAGATCGCCGGCTCCTTCGTCTATGGCCTCTCCGCGCTGTTCTACGGCGGCTGCACCGTCAAGGACGGCAAGATCGAGCAAACCAACTTCGACACCTACAACTCGATGCGCATCAACGAGATGCCGAAGGTGGAATCGGTGATGGTGCCGAGCGGCGGGTTCTGGGGCGGCGTCGGCGAGCCGACCATCGGCGTCGCGGCGCCGGCGGTGCTCAACGCCTATTTCGCGGCGACGGGCAAGCGCATCCGCTCGGTGCCGCTGCGCGACCAGAACATCACCTTCGCCTGAGAAACGCCGCGGCGGCTGCAACGGCCGCCGCGGCATTTTTGCCTGGATGATCCTGATGACCACGCGCCCGGTGACACGGCGGAATGCCGTGCTCGGCATCACCGCGGCCGCCGCAACGCTGGCGCGGCCATCGGTCCTGCGTGCGCAATCGGCAGCACGTGTCGTCGTGGTCGGCGGCGGGTTCGGCGGCGCGGCCTGCGCCCGCGCGCTGAAACGCGCGCGTGAAGACCTGCAAATCATCCTGATCGAGCCCAGCGCGGTCTTCACCTCCTGCCCCTTCAGCAACGAGGTGATTGCAGGCCTGCGTGAGATCGACGCGCAGCAATTCGACTATGACAAGCTCGCCGCCGAGGGCATCACCGTGATCGGCCAGGCCGTGACCACAATCGAGCCGCAGCGGCGCGGCGTCGTGACGACCGACGGCGTCGCGCTGCCCTATGACCGTCTCGTGCTCTCGCCCGGCATCGACTTCCATTTCGAGGCCCTGCCCGGCTATGACGAGGCGGCATCCGAAAAAATGCCGCACGCCTGGAAGGCCGGCGCGCAGACGCTGCTGCTGCGCAGGCAGCTGGAGGCGATGGCGGATGGTGGCACGGTCGCCATCGCCATCCCGGCCAATCCCTCGCGCTGCCCGCCGGCGCCCTACGAACGCGCCAGCCTGATCGCGCATTACCTGAAGACGAAGAAGCCGCGCTCGAAGGTGCTGGTCCTCGATGCCAAGGACAATTTTTCGCAGCAGCGGCTGTTCGAGAAGGCGTGGAAGGAGCTCTATGGCGACATGATCGAGCGCATCGCGCTGTCACAGGGCGGTCGCGTCACCTCGGTCGATCCTTCGACAAGGACCATCATCACCGAGTTCGGCAACTACACGCCTGATGTCGCCAACGTCATCCCGCCGCAACGCGCCGGCCGCATCGCCGAGATCGCGGGCGCGGCGGATGCGACCGGCTGGTGCCCGATCGATCCCGTGACCTTCGAGTCGAAGCTCGTCCCGAACATCCATGTCATCGGCGATGCCTGCCTCGGCGGCGGCATTCCCAAATCGGCGTCGGCCGCGAGCGCACAGGGCAAGGCCTGCGCCGCCGCCATCCTCAACCTGTTCGCAGGCCGCGCGCCGGAAGCGCCGCGGCTGACCGGCATCTGCTACAACACCGCCGCGCCCGGCTACGGCTTCTCGCTCGCCGGCAATTACCAGCCCAGGGGCGACATCTTTGCCGAGGTCGAGGGCGGCGCGACCAGCCCGGTCGACGCACCGCGCGAGCTGCGCGCCCGCGAGGCGGCTGAAGCCGAGCGCTGGTTTCAAACCATCACGGCGGACACCTTTGGCTAGAGCATTCCTTCATACCGCGGCGCTGATCGCCGCCGGCCTTGCCCTGGCTTGTGGAGCAAGAGCCGACGAGCTCGTGCCCTACAGAATCATCGGTGACACCATTCCGGAGCCACTCACGGGCACGCCGGGCGATCCCGCGCGCGGCCGCGCGCTGGTGGTGGCGCGCACCACGACCTGCATCCTCTGCCATTCCGGTCCGTTCCCGGAGGTACGGTTCCAGGGTGATCTTGCGCCCGATCTCACCGGCACCGGGAACTGGTGGTCGGCGGGCCAGTTGCGGCTGCGGCTGGTCGATGCATCGCGCTACAACCCGCAGACCATCATGCCGTCCTATTACCGCAACGACGGGCTGGTCCGGGTCGGGCGCAATTTTGCCGGCAAGCCGATATTATCCGCCGCGGAGATCGAAGACATCGTGGCCTTTCTTGTAACGCTTCGGAACTAGCTTCATGCCGACCACGCGACGACAATTCCTCAGTATTGCAGGCGGCGCGACGGTCGCCGGGACGATTCCGATCGTCACGCTGCGGCCGCTGGAAGCGACGCCCGCGATGCTCAGCACCGCCATCCGCAACGTCGTCGGCGAAGCCCAGATTCGCACCGGCAAGATCAAGCTCGACATTCCGCCGCTGGTCGAGAACGGCAACACGGTGCCTATGACGGTGAGCGTCGCAAGCCCGATGACGGCAAACGACTACGTCAAGAGCATCCACGTCTTCAACGAGAAGAACCCGCAGCCGAACATCGGCAATTTCTATCTCAACCCCGCCTCGGGCCGCGCCCAGGTCTCGACCCGAATCCGGCTCGCCGACACCCAGAAGGTGGTGGCAATCGCACGCCTGTCCGATGACACGTTCTGGCAGGTCGCCGCCGACATCGTCGTGACGCTGGCCGCCTGCACCGAGGAGATGAACTGATGGCCGCGCTCATCAACGTTCCGGCAAAAGCCAAACGCGGTGATGTCATCGAGATCCGCACGCTGACCTCGCACATCATGGAAACGGGCTTCCGCCACACCGCGGACGGCGCGCTGGTGCCGCGCGACATCATCACGAGTTTTACGTGCCGCTACAATGGCACCGAAGTCTTCCGTGCCGACCTGTTTCCGGCGACCGCGGCCAACCCATATCTCTCCTTCTTCACGGTCGCGAAGGAGAGCGGCAAGTTCGAATTCGAATGGATCGGCGACAACGGCTATTCGTCGACCGCATCGGCCTCGATCACCGTCGAATGATCTTTTGGCGCGCGATAGCGGCGGCAACATTGCTGGCCGCGGCCCCTGCGCTGCTCGCCGGCGAAATTCCGCCGGACGCGCGCCGCTCCGGCTATTCGTTCATGGGGCCGGACACGCGCGCGATGCAGGATGACGACACGTCCAATCCGGGCATGCTTTTCGTGCTCGACGGCGGCGCGCTCTGGGCGAAAAAGGCCGGCAGCGCCGACAAGGCCTGTGCGGACTGCCATGGCGATGCAACGACCAGCATGAAGGGCGTCGCGGCGCGCTATCCGGCCTTCGACAAGGCGCTGGCGCGCCCCGTCACCCTCGACCAGCGCATCAACCTCTGCCGCGCCAATCATCAGCAGGCGCCGGCGCTGCCCTACGAGAGCCGCGACCTCCTGGCGCTGTCCGCCTTCGTCGCCCACCAGTCCCGCGGCGTCGCGATTACGGCCGGCGATGATCCGGAGCTGAAGCCTTTCGTGGCGCAGGGCCGCGACCTCTTCATGCAGCGCGAGGGCCAGCTCAACCTCGCCTGCACCAATTGCCACGACGACAATTTCGACAAGCGTCTTGCGGGCTCGCCGATCACGCAAGGGCAGCCGACCGGCTATCCGCTCTACCGCCTGGAGTGGCAGACGTTGGGGTCGATCGAGCGCCGGTTGCGCAGTTGCATGACCGGCGTACGCGCCCAGGCCTATGATTACGGTGCGCCCGAGCTGGTCGCGCTTGAACTCTACCTGATGTCGCGGGCGCACGGCCTGCCGATGGAGACGCCTGCCGTGCGTCCCTGAGTCCGCAGATTAGGACTAGGCAGGCGTTGCACGGCCGTTAGTATCCCTCCCAAACAAAATGAATCAGAGGGAGGGATTTTGACGTGGCCAAGCATAACATCTCGCGCCGCACGCTGTTGACGGGGACCGCCGCGGCCGGCGCGCTCAGCCTGACCGGACTACCGGCACGCGCCGAGGTCAACTGGAAGAAATATGCCGGGACCAAGCTGGAGGTGATCCTCGCCAAGGGTCCGCGCGGCGACAACCTGCAAAAAAACATCAAGGAGTTCACCGAGCTCACCGGCATCCAGGTGGAATCCGAACAGATCCCGGAGCAGCAGCAGCGCCAGAAGGTGGTGATCGAGCTGACCTCGGGGCGGCCGAGCTTCGACGTCGTCCATCTCAGCTATCACGTCCAGAAGCGGCAGTTCGAGAAAGCCGGCTGGCTCGCCGACATGACGCCCTTCATGAAGGATCCGACGCTGACGGCGCCCGATCTCGTCGAGAGCGATTTCTCCGCCGCCGGCCTGCAATACGCCAAGAACGACAAGGGCCAGATGCTGTCGCTGCCCTGGTCGGTCGATTACTTCATCCTCTACTACAACAAGGAGCTGTTCCAGAAGAAGGGCGTCGCGATCCCCAAGACCCTCGACGAGATGGTCGCGGCCGCCGAAAAACTGACCGACACCAAGGAAGGCACCTACGGTTTCGTCGGACGGGGCCTGCGCAACGCCAACATGACGTTGTGGACCAACTTCTTCCTCAACTATGGCGGCGAATTCCTCGACGCCAAGGGCAACATCCTGACCGACGGTCCAGAGGCCGTAGCCGCGACAAAGCTCTATCAGACGCTGCTGACGAAGGTCGCCCCGCCAGGCGTCGCCGGCTTCAACTGGATGGAGTCGATGGCCTCGTTCACGCAAGGACGTTCGGCGATGTGGATCGACGGCGTCGGCTGGGCGCCGCCGCTGGAGGACCCCGCCGCCTCGCGCGTCGTCGGCAAGGTCGGCTACACCGTCGTGCCGGCCGGACCGAAGGGGCAATATTCGGCCACCTATGGCGACGGCATCGGCATTGCCGCCGCCAGCAAGAACAAGGAAGCCGCCTATCTGCTCTGCCAGTGGGCGGTCTCGAAGCAGCAGGGCGCGCGGCTGTTGCAGGCCGGCGGCGGCGTGCCGTTCCGCAACTCGATCCTCGGCGATCCCGAGGTCCAGAACGGCGTGAAGATGCCCAAGGAGTGGCTGCAGTCGGTGATCGATTCCGCCAAGATCAGCAAGCTCGGTCTGCCCGTGATCATCCCGGTCGCCGAATTCCGCGATCTTGTCGGCGCCGCAGTCACCTCGACACTCGCAGGCACCGACCCCGCTACGGAATTGAAGAAGGCCCACGACCAGTTTCGGCCGATCCTGGAGCGCAGCGAAAAAGCGTGAGTGCGTTGACACAATCGACTCCGGCCGCGGCACGGTCCGATGCCGCGCCGGAGAAGGAATTGCGGCCGCCGTCCTACTGGCCGTTCGTGGTGCCGGCGCTGGTCGTCGTGGTCGCGATCATCATTTTTCCGTGGGCCTTCACGATCTGGATGAGCCTGAACGAGTGGAAGGTCGGCTCGCCGACGACCTTCGTCGGGTTCTCCAACTATCTGCGGCTGACGAGCGATCCGCGCTTCCTCGAGGCAGTGGGCCACACCTTGGTCTACACCGTGCTGTCGGTGGCGCTGCCCCTGATCCTCGGCACGGCCTCAGCCGTGGTGTTTCATCAGAAATTCGCCGGCCGCGGCTTTCTGCGCGGTATTTTCATCATGCCGATGATGGCGACCCCCGTCGCGATCGCACTGGTCTGGACCATGATGTTCCACCCGCAGCTCGGCGTGCTGAACTACCTCTTGTCGCTGGTCGGGATACCTGCGCAGCTCTGGGTCTTCCACCCCGCGACCGTCATTCCCTCGCTGGTGCTGGTCGAGACCTGGCAATGGACGCCGCTCGTCATGCTGATCGTGCTCGGCGGCCTCGCCGCCATCCCGACCGAGCCTTATGAAAGCGCGCAGATCGACGGCGCCAGCTTCTGGCAGGTGTTCCGCTTCATCACCCTGCCGCTGATCATGCCGTTCCTGTTCATCGCCGGCATGATCCGCATGATCGATGCCGTGAAGAGTTTCGACATCATCTTCGCGATCACGCAGGGAGGACCGGGCTCGGCGTCGGAGACGATCAACATCTATCTCTACAGCGTCGCCTTCACCTATTACGACCTCGGCTACGGCTCGGCGATCGCGGTGGTGTTCTTCCTCCTCATCGTCGCCCTCGCGGCCGTGATGCTCTATGCCCGCCAGCGCATGCTCTGGACCGAAATCGCGAGCGGCGCATGACCCCAGGTCGGATCAACCCAAGTCAAATCAACTTACGTCAGATCGTTGGCAGGATCGGTCTGTGGCTGTCGGTGTTCGTCATCGTGTCGCCGGCGATCCTGTTCTTCCTCTGGATGCTGTCGCTGTCGCTCAAATTCGAGGTCGACAATGCCGCCTACCCGCCGGTGTTCATCCCCGATCGCATCGCCTGGAAGAACTATGCCGACGTGCTCGCTTCCAACCGCTTCCTGACCTATTTCGTCAACAGCCTGATCGTCACCGGCAGCGCGACCGTGCTGGCCCTGCTCGTCGGCGTTCCCGCCGGCTACGGCATCGCGCGCATGGCCGCGCACAAATCCGCGATCGTGATCCTGATCGCGCGCATCACGCCCGGCCTGTCCTATCTGATCCCGCTGTTCCTGCTGTTCCAGTGGCTGGGATTGCTCGGCACGCTGGTGCCGCAGATCATCATCCATCTCGTCGTGACGGTGCCGATCGTGATCTGGATCATGATCGGCTATTTCGAGACCACGCCGCTGGAACTGGAGGAAGCCGCCCTGATCGACGGCGCCACGCGGTGGCAGGTCTTTCGGCACGTCGCCCTGCCGATCGCCAAGCCCGGAATCGCGGTCGCCTTCATCCTCGCCGTGATCTTCTCCTGGAACAATTTTGTGTTCGGCATCGTGCTGGCCGGACGCGAGACGCGCACCCTGCCCGTCGCCGTCTACAACATGATCTCGTTCGACCAGTTGAGCTGGGGGCCGCTGGCCGCGGCCGCGCTGATCGTCACTCTCCCGGTGCTGCTGCTCACAGTGTTCGCCCAGCGACAGATCGTTGCCGGGCTGACAGCGGGGGCGGTCAAGGGCGGGTAGCAAATGAAGCAGCCGGGCGACACGACATCGCCCGGCTGCGTTTCCGTTTTCCGAGACCTACTCCGCAGGCGCGGCGTGCAGCTCCGGATGGGCGGCATAGTGCTCGGTGGTGCCGAGCCTGCTGGCCGCGAACAGTCCCGCCGCCATCACCGCGTAGGCGAACGCCACCGCGGGCGTGACGCCGAAGCCGCCGCCGATACCGACGGCTTCGCCATGCATGAAGCCGAAGTAGGTGAGCACCGCACCGACCAGCGCGAAGGCCGAGGCCTTCTCGAAGTCGCGCTCGATGATGAAGACACCGATCGCACCGAGGATGAGGCCGCCGAGGATGGAACCGCCGCCCATCACCTCCAAGCCGTGATAGAACACGCCCTGCTGCGGCAGCGCGGCAATCGCGGCGGCCTTGACCGCGTCGGCCTTGTCGGCGGCGAGACCGCCGACAGAGGTCGCCGCCATCATGGTCGAGCCGAGCATCGTGTCGATCTGGAGCTTGGCCCAGGCGGCAAGATGCGGGGTCAGCGCCAGCACGATCGCCGGCGCGTGCTTGACCGGTGTGGTCTGGAACGCCTGCGCGCCGATCAGCATGCCGATATAGAGCAGGATCGGCGAGATCGCGACGACGGGCACGAGGGCCAGCAGCACCGAGATGATGCCGAACCAGGCCAGCACCACCACCATGATGCCGGTCGCAGCCGAATAGCCGATGCGGCCGCCCATCGCCTTCCAGCCGGGATGACCGATATAGACGGCGTTGATGAAGGGGTTGCCCATCAGGCAGCCGATCAGGCTGACGACGCCGTCGGCGGTGAGCACCCGCGTGGTCGGATATTCGTCGCCGGCCGCTTCCGCGCTCTCGACATTGTCCATGGCCTCGACGAGGTCGTAGATGCCGAACGGAATGGCGGTAACCAGGATGATGCCGAGGAATTCGAAGCCGGAGAAGACGTAGCCTACCGCCGGGATCGGCACCGAGAAGCCGAAGTTCGCGAAAGCGTCGCCGACGCCCTTGACGCTCAGCCCACCGAGACCGAGGCCGAACAGGTTCGAGCCCCAGGCGATGACCATGCCAACCGCGATCGCGACGAGGCCCGCGGGAATGCCGCGCCAATATTTCACGCCGCCGAACCAACTCACCAGGATGATGGCGAAGCAGACGAGACCGATCTGCGGCGTCATGTACATCTCTAACGCCGGACGCATCGAGATGAAGGTGACGGAGACGCCGGCGAGCGTGCCGAGCAGCGCCGCGCGCGGCGTGATCTTGCGGATGAACGGCGCGATGAAGCCGCCGATCATCAGGATAAAGCTCTGGAAAAACACCCAGACGAGGCCGGCCGACCAACCCTTGAGCGGATCACCGGTCTTGATCGTGATCGGCAGCATGATCACGAAGGTGACGATGAACATGTGCGGCACGCTGACGCCCGAGGGCAGTGCGCAGACATCGTTGCGGCCGGTCTTCTGCGCCAGCCGATAGGCGAGATACGCATAGTAGAAGGTGGAGAGGCACATCATCAGCCCGAGCGCGGGCAGGATGCGGCCGAACACGAGACTATCGGGCATCTTCAAAACGAAGCGCAGCAGGCCCGTGAGCACCAGCATGTTGACGAGGATGTTGGTGCCGAAGCCGAAGAACGCGTTCCAGTCGCCCGATGTCCATAATGCCGGCTTGAACTCGGACTTGCTCAGATCAGATCTGCCGGAAGTCCCCGTCAATGTGCTCATGATGTTACCCCTATGTGGTCGAAACCTTCATCGCCTCCAGTACTGCGGCTGAGTCCGCGACCCAGCCGAAGATGCCGCCCTGGGCCTTGATCATCTTCAGGCCCATCTCGTGAAATTCGGGGAAGTAGGATGCGCAGCCGTCCGAGATGACGACGCAGCGATAGCCGCGGTCATTGGCCTCGCGCACGGTGGTATTGACGCAAACTTCCGTTGTGACGCCACATACGAGCAGGTTCTCGATGCCGTATTTCTCCAGCACATCCGTGAGCTCGGTGGCGTAGAACGCGCCCTTGCCGGGCTTGTCGATCACGACCTCACTGTCGAGCGGATAAAGCTCGGGAATGATGTCGTGGCCGGCCTCGCCGCGAATGAGAATGCGCCCCATCGGGCCGGGATCGCCGATGCGCAAGGACGGCGCGCCGCGCTCGACTTTTGCGGGCGGCGCGTCGGACAGATCGGGCAAATGCCCCTCGCGCGTGTGGATCACCAGCATGCCGGTGTCACGCGCCGCCTTCAGCACCGCGCCGATCGGCTTCACCGCGCGCGCGAGCTGGCTGACATCGTTGCCCAGCGTCTCGCCGAAGCCGCCCGGCTCCATGAAATCCCGCTGCATGTCGATGATGAGAAGCGCGGTGGCAGGCCAGTCGAGCCTGATCGGCTCGGGCTCGGCGCTGATGACGCCCGGTGTCGGCTTGGTCGAGTTCAACATGACTCAAGGCCCCCGCGAGAACTCTCTTTGCCAGGAGTTCTGCAAACGCCGTGCCATTGTGTACAATTGCGGTGGCGCGCGGGCCACGAGGGAATTTGCTGCGCACTCAGAAGGTTACGTCAGCGGCTGACGGCTGCTTATTCCCTGTGCGACGGCTTTGCGACGTGCAGTTGCTTAAAGGATGAGCGCTCTCCGCTCGTCATTCCGGGGCGACGCGAAGTGTCGAGCCCGGAATCCATCGGGCGACAAAGTCCGCGGTGAAATGGATTCCGGGCTCGCGCTACGCGCGCCCCGGAATGACGAGAGAGTGTGTGCGACGCCTTGCCTCTACCGCCCAACCCCGTACAGCTGCCGATACTCCATCTCATACGGCGCATACGAATCCTTCAGCGTCGCCATGTTGAGCAGCATGGTGGCCACCACCGCGCCCGTCTTGCCGAACACGCGCGTCTTCACCCAGGCGCTCTCGGTGCGGCGGCTGCCGGAGAGCGCGACGACCTCACGCTCGATTTCGTACACCTCATCGACGAAGAGCGGTCCCTTGATCAGTCTGATCTCCTGGTCCGCGAACAGGCCGACCGCCGGCCCCTTGGCCGGCGGCGGATCGTCCTTGGAGCGGTACTGGAACAACACGCTCAGCATCTCCATCGGGATGATGGGCTTGCCCCAGGGATTGTCCGCTCCCGAATAGTAAGGCGAGTTCTCGGTGATGACGGCGAGCTTCTGCCGGAGAGAGAACGGATAAAGGTCGCCCATGTTCTGATCGAACGCCATCCGCACCGTCTGCCGTTTGCTCGTCTGGGCTAGCTTCACATCGCGCAGGATCACGGGATCGGCGAGCGGCTTGAGCTCGCCCAGGCGTGCCTCGAGCGCGGTTGCGACATGCGGCTCACCGACCGAGGCCGTGCCGCGCAGCACCTCGGTGCCGTCGCGCTTGACCATCTGGATCTGGCACTGGCTCGTGCCGGGCAGCGGCTTCGACAGGACCGCCTGCACCTCCTCGCCTTCGAAGCAGGCGTTGCGGTAATGCGCAGACAGGCAACCGCTCTCGAACCAGGCCTGCCCCCACAGCCGCGCGCCGAGCGGGGCGAACTGGCTGAAATGCGTCGGGCCTTCGATGGTGCCGCCCTTGAAGCCGAGCTTTTGCGCTGTGGCATCGTCGTGGATCGAGGCGTGCGCGTCGTAGACTTGCGCGTGAAGCATCTGGCGCGGCTGGCGCCAAGGGCCAATCAGCGCCTCGGCCGTCTCTGTAATCTCGGTGTCGAATGCGTTTGCAGCCATGGTGTCCTCCACAGGCAGCCATGACTAGCAGGAGCGCCACGGATGCGGCTAGCTGTATTGACTTCGCCGGCCCATGCTCTTGACTGTCACAATTCGCGTCGCGCCGCCGCTATCCCTCCCGCAGCGCAACCCCCCAAGCCGAACCAGAGACGAGGACTCCTGAAATGACGCTGATGCAGGTCGAGCTGGACGACAAATACCGGCTCGAATCGAAGCGGATCTTCCTGTCCGGCACGCAGGCGCTGGTTCGGTTGCCCATGTTGCAGCGCGAACGCGACCGGCTTCAGGGGCTCAACACCGGCGGCTTCATCTCGGGCTATCGCGGTTCCCCGCTCGGCATGTACGATCACGCGCTGTGGCGCGCAAAGTCGCACCTCCAGCAGCATGACATCGCTTTCGTCCCCGGGCTGAACGAGGACCTGGCGGCGACCGCCGTCTGGGGCAGCCAGCAGGTCGGCCTGTTCCCCGGCGCCAAGGTCGATGGCGTGTTCGGCATCTGGTACGGCAAGGGACCCGGCGTCGACCGCTCGGTCGACGCGCTCAAACACGCGAATGCGGCCGGCACCTCGCTCAATGGCGGCGTGCTCGCGCTTGCCGGCGACGACCATGGCTGCCAGTCCTCGACGCTGGCGCATCAGAGCGAGCAGGTATTCGCGGCGGCGCTGATCCCCGTGATCAATCCGGCGACACTCCAGGACTATCTCGACCTCGGCCTCTATGGTTTTGCGCTGTCGCGCTTCTCCGGCTGCTGGGTCGGCTTCAAGGCGATCAGCGAGACCGTGGAAAGCTCGGCCTCGATCGACAGCGATCCCGAGCGCATCCGGATCAAGCTGCCCGACGATTTCGAGATGCCGCCCGGCGGGCTCAACATCCGCTGGCCCGATCCGCCGCTGGACGCCGAGAGACGTCTGTTCGGCCCGAAGATGGCCGCCGTGCAGGCCTTTGCCCGCGCCAACCAGCTCGATCGCATCGTGCTCGATTCCAAGCCCGCGCGGCTCGGCATCGTCGCGACCGGCAAGGCCTATCTCGACCTCCGCCAGGCGCTGGCCGATTTGGGCATCACCGACAAGGATGCGCAGGACCTGGGCCTGCGCATCTACAAGGTCGCACTGACCTGGCCGCTGGAGGAAAGCGGCGCCAGGCGTTTTGCCGAAGGCCTTCAGGACGTGCTCGTGGTCGAGGAGAAGCGCGGCTTCATCGAAGACCAGCTGATGCGCATCCTCTACAATATCGATGCATCGAGGCGGCCGACCGTCACCGGCAAGCGCGACGAGCGCGGCGCACCGCTGCTGCCGAGCGAAGGCGAGCTGACGCCGACGATTGTCGCAGGCGCGTTGGTGGCGCGGCTGCGCAAGCTCGGGCATCACAGCCCGGTGCTGGAACAGCGCCTCGCCCGGCTCGAGGCCTTCGACAATCCCGTCACATCAAGCACGCAGATCAAGCTCGCGCGTACGCCGTTCTTCTGCTCGGGCTGTCCGCACAACTCCTCGACGCGGGTGCCCGAGGGAAGCCGCGCCATGGCCGGCATCGGCTGCCACGGCATGGCCCTGAGCATGCCGACCCGCCGCACCGATCTGATCTCGCATATGGGTGCCGAGGGCGTGAACTGGATCGGCCAGTCGCCCTTCACCACCGAGAAGCACATTTTTCAGAATCTCGGCGACGGCACCTACACCCATTCCGGCCTGCTTGCGCTGCGCGCGGCATCGGCCGCCGGCATCAACATCACCTACAAGATCCTCTACAACGACGCCGTCGCAATGACCGGCGGCCAGCCGGCCGAGGGCGCCTTCAACGTCGCGCAGATTGCGCACCAGGTCTGGGCCGAGGGCGCGAAGCGCCTGGCCATCGTCTCCGATGATCCCAGCAAGTACCCTGAGGGCAACTACTTCCCGCAAGGCGCGACCATCCATCACCGCCGCGAGCTTGATGCCGTGCAGCGCGAGCTGCGCGACATCAAGGGTCTCACGGTCGTCATCTACGACCAGACCTGCGCCGCCGAGAAGCGCCGCCGCCGCAAGCGCGGGCTCTATCCCGATCCCGCAAAACGCGCCTTCATCAACGAGCTCGTCTGCGAGGGCTGCGGCGATTGCTCACAGGCCTCCAACTGCGTCTCGGTGCAGCCGCTGGAGACCGAGTTCGGCCGCAAGCGCCAGATCGACCAGTCCAACTGCAACAAGGACTTTTCCTGCGTCGAAGGTTTTTGCCCGAGCTTCGTCACCGTGCATGGCGGCAGCCTGAAGCGGATGAAGACATCGGCGGTCGATTCCGGACAGTTGTTCGCCGACCTGCCGCTGCCTCCTGCCCGCGAACTCGAGGCGCCGTACAACATCCTCGTCACCGGCATCGGCGGCACCGGCGTCATCACCATCGGCGCGCTGCTCGGCATGGCCGCCCATGTCGACGGCCGTGGCTGCTCCGCACTCGACTTCACCGGCCTGTCGCAGAAGAACGGCGCGGTGATGAGCCATGTCCGCATCGCGCGGAGGCCGGAGGATATCTCTGCCGTCCGCATCACCACCGGCGGCGCCGACGTCATCCTCGGCTGCGACATGATCGTCTCGGCAGGTCCCTCCGCGCTCAGCCGCGCCGAACGCGGCGTGACCAAGGCCTACATCAACGCCGACCTGCAACCGACCGCGAGCTTCGTGCAAAACCCCGATCTCGACTTCGAGATGGGCACGATGCAGACCGTGCTGCGTGACGCAGTCGGCGACTCGAACCTCGACATCATCGATGCGACAGGCATTGCCTCGGCCCTGATGGGTGACAGCATCGCGACCAATCCCTTCATGCTCGGCTTCGCCTTCCAGAAGGGCGCGATCCCGCTGTCGCTGGAGGCCCTGCTCCGCGCCATCGAGATCAACGGCGCGGCGATCGAGATGAACAAGCTCGCCTTCACATGGGGACGGCTGGCCGCCCACGACATGTCGCGCGTGCGCAGCGTACTGCAGTTCAAGAGCCGCGCATCCGCGCCGACGAAATCGCTCGACGACGTGATCGCGACCCGCGCGGAGTTTCTGATCGGCTATCAGGACAAGGCCTACGCCGACCGTTACCTCGCAGCCGTGGCCAAGGTGCGCAAGGCGGAAATGGTCGCCTCGCCCGCCTCCACGGAGCTGACCGAGGCCGTGGCCAAGAACCTGTTCAAGCTGATGTCCTACAAGGACGAGTACGAGGTGGCACGGCTCTACACCGACGGCAGCTTCGCCAAGAAGGTGTCGGAGAAGTTCGACGGCGACTTCACGCTGAAGTACCACCTCGCCCCGCCGATCTTCGCGCAGCGCGACAAGACCACCGGACACCTTCAGAAGAAGGAGTTCGGCGGCTGGATGATCCACGCCTTCCGCATTCTCACCAGGCTGAAGGTCCTGCGCGGCGGCGCGTTCGACCCGTTCGGCCGCACCGAGGAGCGCCGGACCGAGCGGAAGCTGGTCGCGGATTATCTCGGCATGATCGATCAGCGGATGGCCGGGCTGAAGGCGGAGCAGATCCCGCTGCTGGCGCGGCTCGCACGCGTGCCAGAGACGATCCGCGGCTTCGGCCACGTCAAGGAAGCCAACATCAAGCTCGCGGCAGCCGAGACAGCGCGGCTGGAAGCCGAGCTGGAGAATAGCCGCTTTGCCGCGGCGGCGGAGTAGCGGTAGGACGCAAACTCTCTCCACGTCATTGCGAGGAGCTAAGCGACGAAGCAATCCAGAAACCCTCCGCGGAAACAGCCTGGATTGCTTCGCTGCGCTCGCAATGACGGAGATTGTGGACGAGCTCGCCACACACTCGACGTCATCGCCCGGCTTGACCGGGCGATCCAGTACTCCGAGACGGTTGTGGCTCAATCGATAGGCCCCGGCATACTGGATTCCCCGCCTTCGCGGGGAATGACAGCGGTGGAGGTAGCTAGACTGACGCTGCGGCGTTACTCGGCGCGACCGTCGCTCCCTCTGCCAGATGCCGCCCCGCGATATACCCGAACGTCAGCGCCGGCCCGAGCGTGATCCCCGGCGCCGGATAGTTGCCGTTCATGATCGACCCCATGTCGTTGCCGCAGGCGTAGAGACCCGCGACAGGCGTGCCGGCCTCGCGCAGCACGCGCGCCTGGGCATCCACCTTCATGCCGATGGCCGTGCCTAGATCGGCTGGATGGATGCGCATCGCGAAGAACGGCGCGCGGAGGATCGGCGCGACGCAGGGATTGGGCTTGTGGGTGGCATCGCCGAGGTGGCGCTGATAGATGGTGCTGCCGCGGCCGAATTCGGGATCGCGGCCCTGCTTCGCATCAACGTTGTAAGCTGCGATCGTCGCCGTGAGCACGGACGGATTGACGCCGGTTTTCGCCGCGAGCTGCGCGATGTCGGGAGCCTTGAGCAACTCGCCGCTCGCCACATGGCGCCGGAGGTTGAGCGTAAACGGCTTGATGCGGCCGAGGCCGTAGCTCCACAGGAACTGACGGTCGCAGACGAGATAAAACGGCCGGTCCGGCTCGCCATTGCCGTCGCGCAACATCGCCAGCACGAACTCATGGTGGGACAGCGCCTCGTTGACGAAGCGACGGCCGGCCGCGTTGATGGCGATCACGCCAGGCTTGGCGCGGTCGGTCGTATGCGGGAAAACACCTCGGCTGCCATCGGCGCGACGGAACAGCGAGGCCGGCACCCAATAGGCCGGGTTCGTCGCCTCCGCGTTGAGCGCGGCACCGGCCGTGGCCGCAAGCCGGAGCCCGTCGCCAGTGCCAGCGGTGCTGGCCGCCGAGACGAAACCAGCCGCGGCCGGGAAGAAGCGTTTGCGCAACACAGCGTCGTGCGAAAAGCCGCCGGTCGCAACCACCACGCCGCGGCGCGCGGAGATCAGGCGGTCGCGGGAGCCGTGGCGGATGACAACGCCGCCGACGCGATCGCCCTGCATCGACAGGTCCTCGACATCGGCGCAGAAGAGTATCTCGACTTGCCGCGCCAGCAGCGAGGCATAGAGCCGCGCCGCGAGCGCGTTGCCGAGATGCAGCGTCGTGCCGCGCCGATTGCGCAGCCGCTGCAACGCGTATTCGGAAACCAGCCGCGCCGCGCGCAAGGTCGAACGCAACGATGTTCCGGCCCGGCGCAGATGCGGGATGTCGAGGCGATTGACCATCATCCCGCCGAACAGCGTGAACTCCGGCAGCGGCGCACGCAGCCGCGCGAAAGGCGCGCCGAGCCGGGTGCCGTCGAATGCGACCGGCTCCAGCACGCGTCCGCCTGATGTCGCGCCCAGCCGCTCCGGATAACAGTCCGGACAGGCTTTCACCGGCTGGAGGCGCACTTCCGTGTTGGCTTCGAGATAGGCGACCGCCTCCGGCCCGCGCGCGAGGAAGGCGGCGCGCAGGCCGGCATTGGCAGGCTCCGGCACCGTGCTCGACAGATACCGGACCGCGTCCGTGATGCTGTCGGACAGCCCGACGTCCTTCATCTTGGGATTGGCGGGGATCCAGACCATGCCGTCGCACCAGGCGGTGGTGCCGCCAACGAACGCCGTCTTCTCGATCACCAGCACGCGCAAGTCTTCAGCGGCGGCCACCGCCGCAGCCGTCATCCCACCGGCACCGGCGCCGACGACAATGACATCGTAGGTCTCATGCGCCGGCATCATGCGGCAAGGGTCCGGGAACGAGGCATGACACCGTCATACCTCGCCCGGAGGCACCAACGCTAGCGCGCCGGCTTGCGCTCGATCGGGTCGATATCGATCGCCCGCAGGCGGCCGAGCCGCAGCACGTCCATGGCGAGCCGCCGGCCGATCCGGTCGCGGTCGAGCACGCGGATCAGATCGTCGACGCCGTTGATCTCGACACCATCGAGCTTGATGACGACGTCGCCGGGCAACAGGCCCGCCTTCGCCGCCGGTCCATCCGGCTCGATCTGCATCAAGAGCGCGCCCATCTTGTTGTCGACACCGGCCAGCACCGCGTGCCGCCGCGGCACCGGTGCAGTCTGCCCGGCGACGCCGATAAAGGCGCGGCGGACGTAGCCATGGCGGATGATCTCCGACAGCACGAACTGCGCGGTGTTGCTGGCAACCGCGAAGCAGATGCCTTGCGCGCCATTGATGATGGCGGTGTTGATGCCGATCACCTCGGCATTCGACGACACCAGCGGACCGCCGGAATTGCCGGGGTTGAGCGCAGCATCGGTCTGGATCACGTCCTCGATGGTGCGCCCGCTCACCGAGCGGATCGAGCGCCCCAGCGCCGAAACCACGCCGGCGGTCACGGTCGACTCGAAGCCGAGCGGATTGCCGATCGCGATCACGAGCTGGCCGCGCCGCAGGGTCTTGGAGTTGCCGAGCGCGGCATAGGGCAAGTCGCGTACGCCGTTGGCACGCAGCAGCGCGAGGTCGGTGTCGGGGTCGACGCCGAGCACCCGGGCCTCACCGACGTTGCCCTCGACGTCCCGCAGCCGGATCTCCTTGGAGGAACCGACCACGTGGCTGTTGGTGAGGACGAGCCCGTCCGGCGAGATCACGATACCCGAGCCGAGCCCGCCGCGCTCGCGGCCGTTCGGCACCTTTGGCCCGGTCTCGACGCGCACGACGGCGGGACCGACACGGTCGGTCACGCCGATCACGGCATTGGAATAGGCGTCCAGCAGGGCGCGGTCATCGACCGGAGCAGACGCTGTCGCTCGCGATGACGCGGCGTCATCGACGATGTCTGAGGTAAAATCCAGCATGGCAAGAGTCCTTGAGGCTCACACAGATGGTGGCCTGTTCCTGCCAGCGCAAGGGACCCCGCTTTGGGCGCAGGGCTAGACTGCCCAGGTGGCTAGGGCGCCCGCCGCAGCGTGCCTGCCCTCGCCTTGACCGGGTCGAGCAGCGACCAGTCGCCGTCGGGGAGCACGTAACCCTTGGGGAACGGCGCGCGCAGCTCGAGCCCGAGCGAGCGCAGCACCCGGTCGTCGCGGTAGTAGCATTGCAGGACGACGCGGACGAGCGTTGCGGCGGCCGCGCCGCCGGAGCTGCGGAACTCCTGCGCCACCGCATCGCGCCTGGCGGCATCGAGCTCGGCGAGCGGTTGGCCGGCGAGCCGGGCCAGATGGTCCAGCGCCGCCGTCACCAATTTGGTGTCGCGGCCCAGCGTCGTCAGAATATCGGTCTGGATCGCGGGATCGTCGGCGCCGGGCACCTTGTACTCGTCGCTCGCGGGCACGATCATCGCAGCGATGGTGCGGAGGTCGTTGCATTGGGCGCGGGTGAGTTGATTGTCTGCGGACATGACGGCCTCAGTCGAACAAGTTTGCGAGGCGCTGCTTCATCTGGTCGGCGATGTAGAGCGCGAGGGCCTGGATGGTGGACGTCGGATTCACGCCGCCCGAGGTGACGAAGATGCTGCCGTCGACGATGAAGAGATTTTTCACGTCGTGCGTGCGGCCCCATTCGTTGACAACGGAGCGTTCGGGGTCGGTGCCCATCCGCGCGGTGCCGAGCAGATGCCAGCCGCCCCACGGGATCGGCGAGTTGACGCAGATGTCGGTCGCCCCCGCCATTTCCAGAACCTCCCGGCCACGCGCGAGCGCATGTTCCATCATCTTCCGGCTGTTCTCGCTGATCGTGTAGTCGATCTTCGGCGCGGGAATGCCGTGGCTGTCCTTCATGACGGGATCGAGCGTGACCTGGTTATGCTCTTCCGGCAGGTCCTCGCAGATCGCGGAGAAACCCAGCCGATGACCATTGAGCTTGCGGAAGACGCTGTGATGATCGGCGCCCCACGGCAAAATGCCCTTCTGCTCGCTCACGACAGCCTCGAACACCGGTCCTGCTCCGCGCACGAACTGGACGCCGTAGCCGCGCACGAAGCCGCGCGACAGGTCGGTGTCGTACCACTCCTTGCTCCACAGACAGGTCGGCGGCGCGCGGTTGCTGTCGGTCGGCTCCTTCACATAGCCGTAGATCTGCGCATAGGGATGGAACATCAGGTTCTTGCCGACGAGACCCGACGAATTGGCAAGACCGTGCGGGAAGCGGTTGGATGCCGAGTTGAGCAGCAGTCGCGGCGTGCCGACGCCGTTGCAGGCGATGATGACGACATGCGCCGGCTGGAACTGCTCGACGCCGTCCTTGTCGTAATAGACCACGCCCGAGGCCATGCCGTTCTCGTCGGTGGTGATCTCCCGCACCCGGCAATGCGTGCGAAGCTCGACGCCGGCACGGATCGCCTGCGGCCAATAGGTAATGTCGGTCGAGGATTTTGCGCCTTGTGCGCAGGCCGGCGTGCAATGGCCGAGATTGATGCAGCGCGCGCGGCCCTCATAGTCTGTGGTCGCGACCGTCGTGTCCGACGGCCACCAGTGCCAGCCGAGCTCATTCATGGCCTTGCCGATGATCGCACCGGACAATCCGAGCGGCTGCTGCGGCATCGGTGGATACGTCAGCGGCGACAGCGGATCGCCTGATAGCCCCGACGTCCCCATGATGCGATCGTTCTCTTCGAAGAACGGCGTCAGCGCGTCGTAGTCGATCGGCCAGTCGTCGGCGACACCGTCGAGAGTCTTCACCTTGAAGTCGGAGGGATGCAGCCGCGGCCAGTGCGCGGTGTACATCACCGTCGAGCCGCCGACCGCGTTGTAGTTGACGACCTTGATCGGCGAATTGTCGTCGTTGATCGGATAGTCCTCGGGCCGGCCGCGGACATTCGGGCTCGACGACCACTCGCCGTAGAACTTGGCCTCCCAGTCGCGGCCCGTGCTGGGATATTCCGCCGGGTTCATCCAGCCGCCCTGCTCCAGGCAGAGAATGTGCATCTTGGTCTCGGCCAGCGACCACGCGATCGCGGCGCCTGAAGCGCCGGCGCCGATGATCAGGACGTCCACGGGGTCTTTCATCGAACTTTCTTCCTCCCGCCCTCGCCGCTTCAAGGGCGATTCGGCCTGCGCAGGGTTTTTGATCGTGCCGAACGATAGGGGCAGACCGGCCGGTCAGTAAAGGCTGGCCCGCGAATGTCGCACTTCGCAGGGCGCAGACCATTGGTATCGCGACCTTCGGATGCTAGGAACGAGGCGCCGGAGCAATCGATAGCGAGACGTTATGTCGTTTAGGAATAAATTTGCCGCCGCCCGCGCCTTCGCGCTTGTTTCGTTTCTCGCTCTGTCCGGGTTTCTGGCCTCGTCCGAGCCTGCGTCCGCGCTGACGGGGGCCGCGACCGTCCGGGACGCCAATTCGATCCAGCTCGGCGACGTCACCTACCGCCTCGACGGCGTCGACGCACCCGAGTTGGACCAGGTCTGCATCGACGATCACGCCGATCCCTGGACCTGCGGCATCGAGGCCCGCGACCAGCTGGCGAAGCTGATCAACAAGCGCAGCGTGCGCTGTGACGATGTCGGGCCGGAAAAGAGCTTCGGCAAACGGCACCGGGCGATCTGCACCGCCGAGGGCGACAAGGTCTCGTTGAACGAGCAGCTGATCAAGCTTGGCTATGCCATCGCCCGCGAGCCGATCAAGGCGAACGTCAAGCCTGCCGCGGCCGATGCTAAAACCGCGTCAGCCGGGATCTGGAAGGGCTGCTTTGTTGCACCGCAAGAATTCCGCATGGGCAAGAAGGACGGCGCGCTGCTGGGCGCCGCCTGCCGCGCCGACCGCGACAAGGAAATCCGCGCGGCGCTGTTTCCGGAGGAGCTGACCATGCCGCCGAGTTGCAGCATCAAGGGTAAGCTCGCCGTGCGTGCACGCGTCACCGGCAATATCGGCATCTATCACTTGAGGGGCTGCCCGAGCTATCCCGCGACCACCAAGCCGGACCGCTGGTTCTGCTCGGAGGACGACGCGCAGGCCGCCGGCTTCCGCAAGGCCTACAATTGCCGCCGGCCGAAATGAGGAAGCCCGTCACGAGCATGTGAGCGGTAGCCGGAGACAGTATTGATCCGGAATTGAACTCTCTCGGTGGTTGCCCCATCTAATATATACGCAAGCGCTTTGCGCGAGCGTTCCTTGGCAGCAATCCGGCTTCGGTCCGATTGCTTTGCTCGGGCGTTTCCTCCCTAGACTTGGGCCGCTTGTCACAACAAGCGGCTCTTCTTTTTTGTGCGGCCCTACTGCCGCATCATGATGTGGTCCATCGGCGGCATGTTCGCGTTCAGATGCCCCATGATCCAGACGGTGCCGCCAACGACCAGGAACACGACCAGCAGCCCGAAAGCGAGCGCCAGTACGTTGTTGGTGTTGTCGGGCCCCGTGGTGATGTGCAGGAAGAACACCAGGTGCACGCCCATTTGCGCGATCGCGAGCACGATCAGCGCGACGGGAATGGACGGCTCCCAGACCAGGTCGGTGCCGGCGATGAAGAAGGACATTGCCGTCAGCAGCAGAGCCAGACCGAGCCCGACCACGTAACCGAGGATCCGCTCACCGACACTATGTTGCTCCTCCTCGCCCGGTGCGAGGTCGTGCGCGGGCGGCACGTGCGTCTGATCGCTCATACGCTACCTCCAAGCAGATAGACGACGGAGAAGACCCCGACCCAGATGATGTCGAGCGCGTGCCAGAACAGCGCAAAGCAGTACATCCGGCGCATGATGTCGGCGCGAAAGCCCTTGGCGAAGACTTGAGCCATCATGGTGAGCAGCCACAGCACACCGGCGGAGACGTGCAGGCCGTGGCATCCGACCAGCGAGAAGAATGCGCTCAGGAACGCGCTGCGCGAGGGTCCGTAACCACGCGCCACAAGATCGGCGAATTCGCGGAACTCGATGGCGAGGAAGATGAGCCCGAGCAGGCAGGTCACGGCCATGCCGAGATAGAACCAGAACCGGTTGCGCTCGTCGGCTGCAATGCTGGCCATGCCGCAGGTGAAACTCGACAGCAGCAGGCAGACCGTCTCGATCGCGACATTCCGCTGTTCGAAAATCTCGGAGCCCTTGGGGCCGCCCGCGGTCTGGTTGACCAGCACCGCATAGGCCGCGAAGAAGCAGGAGAACATTACGATGTCGGAGATCAGGAAGATCCAGAAACCGTAAGCGGTCACGATGCGTTTCGGTGCAGGCCCGGGATGCTCGACGACGAGCCCGATCTGATGGGGATCGGCCTGAGCGTGGCCGACTGTTGCGGTCATCGACATCAGCTGCCCCCCGCCATGCTGACGAGGCTGCGCCGTTCCTCGAGATTGACGCGGTCGATCGCCGCGACCTCCGCTGCCGGGATGACATATTCGTCGTGGTCACGCCAGGCGAACACGACGAAGGTTGCGAACGCGCCGATGACGCCCAGGATCACCATCCACCAGATGTGCCAGATCAGCGCAAAGCCCATGACGGTCGCGAAGAAGGCGCAGACGAACCCGGTCGGCGAGTTCTTGGGCATCTCGATGTCGTGATATTCGGGCACGGTGTGATCGAGCGCTTGCTGCTGGGCGTGGACCTTCATGTCCCAATAGGCGTCCTCGCCGCGCACATCAGGGTGAAAAGCGAAATTGAAGACCGGCGGCGGCGACGAGGTCGCCCATTCCAGCGAGCGGCCGTCCCAGGGATCGCCGGTGCGGTCGCGCAAGGCCTCGCGATTGCGGATGCTGACCACGAGTTGCATGATCTGGCAGATCACGCCGATCGACAGCACCGCCATGCCGAATGCCGCAATGAACATCCATGGCCGCCACGCCGCGACGTCGTAGTGCTGCAGACGCCGGGTCATGCCGAGCATGCCGGCGGTGTAGAGCGGCATGAACGTGATGTAGAAGCCGATGAACGTGAACCAGAACGCCATCTTGCCCCAGCGTTCGTCGAGCCGGAAGCCGAACGCCTTCGGAAACCAGTATTCGAAGCCGGCAAAGGCGCCGAACAGCACGCCGCCGATGATAACGTTGTGGAAGTGCGCCACCAGAAACATGCTGTTGTGGAGCATGAAGTCGGCCGGGGGCACCGCGACCAGCACGCCGGTCAGGCCGCCGATGATGAAGGTGACCATGAAGCCGACCGCCCACAGCATGGGCGTCGCGAAGCGGATGCGGCCGCCATACATCGTGAACAGCCAGTTGTAGATCTTCACCCCGGTCGGCACCGCAATGATCATGCTGGCGATGCCGAAGACGGCATTGACGTCGGGCCCCGCGCCCATCGTGAAGAAATGGTGCAGCCAGACCATGAAGGAGATGACGCAGATCGCCATCGTCGCGAGCACCATCGAGCGGTAACCGAACAGCGCCTTGCCCGAGAAGGTCGACACCACCTCGGAGAAGATGCCGAAGGCCGGCAACACGAGGATATAGACCTCCGGGTGCCCCCAAGCCCAGATCAGGTTCATGAACATCATGACGTTGCCGCCGGCTTCATTGGTGAAGAAGTGGAAGCCGAGGTAGCGGTCGAGCAGCAGCATCGCGAGCGTGGCGGTGAGGATCGGGAACGCCGCGACGATCAGGAGGTTCGAGGCCAGCGTGGTCCAGCAGAACATCGGCATGCGCAGATAGTTCATGCCCTTGGTGCGCAGCTTCAGCACGGTTGTGACGAGATTGATGCCGGCGACCAGGGTGCCGACGCCGGAGATCTGGAGAGACCAGGCGTAGTAGTCGACGCCGACGCCCGGCGAATAGGACAGCCCCGACAACGGCGGAAAGGCGAGCCAGCCGGTGCGCGCGAACTCGCCGATCACGAGCGAGAGATTGACCAGCAGCGCGCCGGTCGCGGTCAGCCAGAAGCCGACCGAATTGAGCGTCGGGAAAGCGACGTCGCGCACGCCGAGCTGGAGCGGAACGATCAGGTTCATCAACCCGATCACGAACGGCATCGCCACGAAGAAGATCATGATGGTGCCATGCGCCGAGAAGATCTGGTTGTAGTGCTCGGGCGGTAGAAAGCCCTGTGACTGGTACGCCACCGCCTGCTGGACCCGCATCATGATGGCATCGCTGCCGCCGCGCAGCAGCATCACCGAGGCCAGCAGGATGTACATGACGCCGATGCGCTTGTGGTCGACGCTGGTGATCCATTCGTCCCAGAGATAGGGCAGATGCCCCTTCACCACGACCCAGACCAGCACGGCGAGGATCGCGACCAGCACCACACCGCCCGCAACGAGTGGAATCGGCTGGCCGAACGGGATCGCCGACCAATCGAGCTTACCGAGCATCATGGCCTCCACTGTGCGGGCGGCCGGCATCCGACATCAACTCCGGACCGGGGCCTGGCGGAATGTGCTGGGTCGCGATCAGATCGAACAATCGGGGATCATCGAGGCGAAAAGTCAGCCTGTTCTTTTCGGTGCCCTGCTGCATCAGCTTCTTGTAGCTGTCCTCGTTGAGCACGGCGTCGCTCTTCGCCGTGGCCGCCACCCAATCCGGAAAAGCGAGCGGCGAGATCACGTTGACGTCGAACAGCATGTCCGGAAAGCCGTCGCCGGAGAAATGCGCCGAGATCCCCTGCAGCTTGCCCTGATTGTCGGCGCGAAGGTTCAGCTTCGTCACCATGCCGTTCATGGTGTAGATCATGCTGCCGAGCTGCGGGATGAAGAACACGTTCATCACGCTCGACGAGGTCAGCTGGAAATTCAGCTCGGCCCCGGCGGGCACCGTCAACGTGTTGACGGTGGCGATGCGCTGGTCAGGATAGATGAAGAGCCATTTCCAATCGAGCGAGACGGCTTGAATCCTCACCGGGCTGCCGGTGCCGGGCACAGGCACTGCGGGATCAAGCCGGTGCGCGCCGATCCAGGCGACGCCGCCGAGCAGGATCACGGTGAGCGCAGGGATCGACCACACCACGATCTCGATCCGCCCGGAATGGACAAAGCCGGGCTGATAACGCGCCTTCGGATTCGAGGCGCGAAACCAGAACGCAAAGGCCAGGATCGCGAAAATGGTCGGCACCACGATCACGAGCATGATGAAGACGGAATCGACCAGGATGGTGCTGTTGGCGGCAGCCACCGGCCCTTGTGGATCGAGCAGATTCATCGGCAAGCCACTGGCGATTGGGAAACCCCAGGCGAGAGCCTAGCGTGGAAAAGCCCCCGCAACAAACGCAAGCTCGGCAAAACGGTTCCGCGATATGCCCGCTTAATCGCGCGCCGTGCCGCCCGACGGCATGCAATTCCGTGCGATGTCAATGACATCTGCGCGGGACCGCCGGCCTTCTCTCCTGTCAGGGCGATTGCTAATCTGCACGAAAATTATTGGGATGAAACGAGATGCAGGGCCCAGAGGACGATGCCGGCCTCGCCGGCAAGGTGGCGCTGATCAGCGGCGGTGGCGCCGCTGGCGACGGCATCGGCAACGGCCGCGCTGCAGCAATTCTGTTGGCCCGCGCCGGAGCAAAAGTGCTGGTGGCCGATCGCGACCTCAAACTCGCCGAGCGCACCGTGGAGATGATCACGGCCGGGGGCGGCACGGCGGCGGCGCATGGTGGCGACGTCACCAGTGAAGCCGATTGCAAGACACTGGTCGAGGCTACACTCGACCGCTGGGGCCGGCTCGATTTCCTCGACAACAATGTCGGCATCGGCAGCCGCGGCAGCGTGGTCGACGAGACACCCGAGCAGTATCGCCGCGTCATGCAGGTCAACGTCGAGACCATGTTCCTGCTCTCCAAGCACGCGATCCCCGCAATGATCAAGACCGCCAAGGGCGGCGCGATCGTCAATATCTCCTCGATCTCGGCGCTGCGGCCGCGCGGGCTCACGAGCTACACGACATCGAAGGCCGCCATCATCGGTCTCACGCGCGCCATGGCGGTCGATCACGGTCACGACAACATCCGCGTCAACTGCATCTGCCCCGGACCGATGTACACGCCGATGGTCTATGCCCGCGGCATGAGCGAACAGGCGCGCGCCAACCGCGCCAGGGCCTCCCTGCTCAAGACCGAAGGCACCGGCTGGGACGTCGGCCACGCCGTCAAATTCCTGCTCAGCAACTTTGCGCGCTACATCACCGGCCAGGTGCTGGTGGTGGACGGCGGCGTGACGCTGCAAGCGCCGGAACGTGAATCACAGGAACACTGAAAGGAACACGGATGGCCCGCCTGCCCTATCTCGAGGCCGACCAAGTCGCACCCGAATATCGCGACATGCTCAAGCGCAACACCAACCTGCACAAGCTGCTGGTCAACTCGCCGGAGATGGCGCGCGCCTTCAACGGCATCGGCGGCTATATCCGCTTCAAGAGCAAGCTCGATCCGCGCCTGCGGGAGCTCGCGATCCTCCAGGTCGGCTGGATGGAGAAGTCCGAATACGAATTCACCCATCATGTGAAGATCGGCAAGGAGTTCGGCGTCACCGACGAGGACATCACAGGCCTGATGGCGGAGACCGAGGGCAAGCCGTCGAAGCTGGAGCCGCTGGCAAAAGCGATCCTGAAAGGCGCCCGCGAGATGGTGCGCGAGCTCGCGATGTCGGACGCGACCTTCGCAGAGATCAAGAGAGATCTCTCCGACGAGCACATGGTCGATCTCGTGCTCACCATCGCCTTCTATTGCGGCGTGGTGCGCGTGCTCGCCACCATGAAGATCGACAACGAACCGTATTACAAAGAGGTACTCCAGCAGTACCCGATCCCGGGAGTGAAGTGACATGCGCTTGAAGGACAAGGTCGCGATCGTCGTCGGCGCCGGCCAGAGCCCCGGCGAAGGCATGGGCAATGGCCGCGCCACCGCGCTGACCTTCGCGCGCGAGGGCGCCAAAGTGCTGTGCGTCGACCATCACCTGGAATCGGCGCAGGAAACCGTCGATCTGATCGCAGCGGATCAAGGCACCGCCGCGGCCTTCAAGGCCGACGTGACCAAATCCGCGGACATCAAGGCGATGGTCGCGGATGCGCAGGCGCGCTGGGGCCGCATCGACGTGCTGCACAACAATGTCGGCGTCAGCCTGTCCGGGGGCGATGCCGAGCTGCTTCAAATCACCGAGGAGGCGTTCGACCGTGTCGTCGCCATCAATCTGAAGAGCTGCATTCTGGCAGCGAAGGAAGTGATCCCGATCATGCGCGCGCAAAGAAGCGGCGCCATCATCAACATCTCTTCGATGGCCGCGATCACGACCTATCCTTACGTCGCCTACAAGGCGACGAAATCGGCGATGATCGCCTTCACCGAACAGCTCGCCTACCAGAACGCCGAATACGGCATCCGTGCCAACGTCATCCTGCCCGGCCTGATGAACACGCCGATGGCCGTCGACACCCGCGCCCGCGAATGGTCCAAGCCCCGCGCCGAGGTCGAAGCCGAGCGCGACAGCAAGGTGCCGCTGCGCAGGAAGATGGGCACCGGCTGGGACGTCGCGAACGCCGCGCTGTTTTTGGCGTCGGACGAGGCGAATTTCATCACGGGCGTGACGCTGCCGGTGGACGGTGGCGCGAGTGTGAGACGGGGGTAGCACTCAACTCCGGACGTCATGACGATAAGTAGGTGAGGAAGCGCGGCGCCAATAGTTTGCTTCCGATCAAGACGAGAGCATCGACAACCACGACCGTCACCTTAATATCCAACCCCTTAGTCGACGCGGCGACCAAAAATGAAAAAGCCACAAGATAGAAAATGGTAGTCAGCATCAAAATAAGTCCGAGAAATCCTTGATCGATCCCGTACTCGGTGTCTCCCTTGAGAACAAAAAGCACAATGATGCCGATGGTGACCAGGAAAGCGACGCCTAGTCCGATGCTAAACCACTGCCAAGCCGCCGTAACCAACGGCTCAGTTGTCCCCAGTCCTTCCATTTTGCTCTCCCCCCAAAGAACGCTCTACCTTGGCTAGTATCAACTGTTGTTGCAAGTAGTTTCGGCGGCTTTCACCCGTTGTTAAGGGGTGTCGACAAGATAGCGACGCCATATCCAAAATTATGGGTGGCTCACCCGCCAGATCGTGCCGTTGCCATCTTCCGAGACCAGCAGCGCCCCATCCTTCGCGACCGCGACACCCACCGGCCTCCCCCACACGTCCGTGTCGCTCACGACAAACCCCGTGACGAAATCCTCGTACTCGCCCGTCGGCACGCCGTCCTTCATCCGGATGCGGATCACCTTGTAACCGGTGCGCTTCGACCTGTTCCAGGAGCCGTGCTCTGCAGCGAAGGCCTCGCCCTGATATTCCGGAGGAAACTGCGTGCCCTGATAGAACGTCATGCCCAGCGACGCCGAGTGCGGCTGCACCAGCACATCGGGCACCGTCACCTTGTCCTTCAGATCCGGCCGCGCGCCGATGTGGCGCGGGTCCTCGTTGCCGCCGATGTAGAACCACGGCCAGCCGTAGAACGCGCCTTCCTTCACGCTGGTCACGTAGTCGGGCACGAGATCGTCGCCGAGGCCGTCGCGCTCGTTGGTCGAACACCAGGGCAGCCCGGTCTGCGGCTGGATCGCAAGGCCGACACAGTTGCGGATGCCGGTGGCATAGATCTTCCGCTCCTTGCCATCGGGATTGAAGGCCAGCACGGTGGCGCGCTCGGTCTCGCTCGCCCAGGCCGCGCCAAGCGGTTGCGCCTTCGACCACACCTCCAACCCGCCCGGCGGCGTACCCATGCCCTCGGCGACATTGCTGAGAGAACCGACCGAGACCAGCATGCGCTTGTTGTCGGGCGTGAAGACGATGTCGCGGGTGGAATGGCTGCCGTCCTGCGGCAGGCTTGCCACGATCGTCTCCGCCCTGCCGCGCGCCTTGAGATCGCCGGCCTGATAGGGAAAGCGGACGACGCTGTCGGTGTTGGCGATATAGACCCATTGCGGATTGTCGCCGTTCGGAAAGAAGGCGATGCCGAACGGCCGTCTCAATCCGCTGGCAAACACCTCGTTGGTCGCGGCCTTGCCGCCATCCCCGGCGCGCAGCACGCGGATGGCGTCGGCCCGCGTCTCCGCGACGAAGACATCGCCGTTCGGCGCAACCCTCACGATGCGCGGTGCGCGCAAGCCTTCGGCGAACAGCTCGATCTTGAAACCTGCCGGCACCTGGGGCGTGGCCTCCGGCGGGCGCGACGCCACGCGCGCGGTGCTCGCAACCGACCGTGTCGCCCCGGGCCTGACGAGGTCCTGCGGCCGGATCAACCTGACCGTGCCCGGCTTGTCGGCCTGCCAATCGCCATAGGCGTCCTTGCCCTGCAGAACCGGCTCGGCCTGCGCGCTGGCAGCAACCGCGACCAGCAATCCCGCAACCGTTGCTGCGGACGAGATCCTGCTTTTCACGTCGTCTTCCTCCCAGCCTGCGCGTCCTGAACGTCGACGCTGATTGATCCGCAAATGTTCTGCCGCAGTTCAAACGCCTGCCGAATCCCACGTCAGCTCATGCCCGCACGATGTGCATCAGCCGCGGCCCATCGTACTGGAAAATGCGGCAGATCGGTGCGACACATTGTAATGGCGCGACCGCCGGTTGCGGTCATCAAAGCTGCGGCATCCAGGTCGCAATTGATGGGGTGATCATGTGGGGATCCATCATATCGGAATGGGCGAGCCTGCTGCTGCGCTGGCTGCACGTGGTGGCGGCAATCGCCTGGATCGGCAGTTCCTTCTACTTCATCGCCCTCGATCTCAGCCTGAAGCCGAAGACTGACCTGCCGGACGGCGTGCAGGGCGAAGCCTGGCAAGTCCATGGCGGTGGCTTCTACCGGATCATGAAATATCTGGTGGCTCCGAGCCAGATGCCGGAGGAGCTGACCTGGTTCAAATGGGAAGCCTACACCACCTGGCTGTCCGGCTTCGCGCTGATGGTGGTGGTGTACTATCTCGATGCCGACCTGTTCCTGGTCGACAAGTCGATTCTCGACCTCACACCAATCCAGGCCGGGCTGTTCAGCTTCTGCAGCCTGGCTTTGGCATGGCTGCTTTACGAGGCCGCCTGCCGCACCGGGCTTGCGCAGCGCGAGCTGCCCTTTGCCATCGGCGGCTATCTGTTCCTGGTCGCGCTCACTTACGCCTTCACCCACGTCCTGAGCGGTCGCGGCGCCTTCAACCAGATTGGGGCGATCATCGGCACCATCATGGTCGCCAACGTGTTCGCACTGATCATCCCGAACCAGAAGAAGATCGTGGCCAGCCTGATCGCGGGACAGGCGCCCGATCCGAAGCTCGGCAAGACCAGCAAGGAGCGCTCGGTCCACAACAACTACCTGACGCTCCCCGTCGTCGTGCTGATGATCAGCAATCACTATCCTCTGCTCTACGCGACGCGCTTCAACTGGATCATCGTCGCGATCATTCTGGCGCTCGGCCCCGTGATCCGCCACTTCTTCAACGAGCGGCACGCAGGGCGCAAATCGCCGTGGTGGGTGTGGGGTGTCGCCGCATTGGGCGTGATTGCGATCCTGTTGCTCTCCGCCGCCGGCCCCCGCGAGGTCAAGACGGGTGCGCTGTCGGCGCAGCCGACGCGCGCCAATGTCGAGGAGATCGTGATGTCCCGTTGCAGCATGTGCCACGCGGCCGAGCCGGTCTGGGCCGGCATCGTGACCGCGCCCAAAGGCATCTTGCTCGACGCGCCCGAACACATTCATCGCAACATTCGCCTGATCGGCCGCGTGGCGGCGTGGTCCAATGCGATGCCGCCGGGCAACATCACCGACATGACCAGCGAGGAGCGCGCCATCCTGGCCGCCTATATCGAGCAGGCGCAGTGACGCCATCACGCGTCGATACCGCATTTCGCGAAATGAAATTCCGCATCCGGCCCCGATTTGAAAATGACTTGATCGCCCATCCAGCGTAGACAGGGCCAGCGGCCGCTGGCGCGGTCCCGATCGAAATTTGCATCTGCTGCGGGGAAAGAACAGTGGCCCTCAAGAACATCATCGGTATCGACCACGCCGTGGTCATGGTTCGGGACCTCGACAAGGCCGCCGAAAACTACAGGCAGCTCGGTTTCACCCTGTCGCCGCGCGGCACCCACAGCGCGCATATGGGCACCGGAAATTACACCATCATGTTCGACCCCGACTATATGGAGCTGCTCGGCGTGCTGGTGGCGACCGAGCACAACGCACCTGCCCGCGCCTTCGTCGACAGGCACGGCGAGGGCATCGAGCGCATCGCCTTCACTGCGATCGACAGCGCGGCCGGCGCCGAGGAGATCCGTGCGCGCGGCCTGACGCCGATCGGCCCGACCGATTTCGAACGGCCGGTGACGCTGCCCGATGGCACGATCTCGGCGGCAAAATTCCGCACCTTCATGTGGCCGACCGCGGAGGCGCCCGGCGGCGTGCGCATCTTCGCCTGCCAGCACAAGACCCGCGAGACGGTGTGGATTCCTGAATTGATGAAGCACGCCAATGCGGCGAAACGGATCAGGCAGACGCTGATCGCAACACCCGAGCCCGCGCAGGATGCGGCGCATCTCGGCCGCCTGATCGACCGCGAACCGAAGGCGGAAGCCGACGGTGCAGTTGCCGTGCCATCCGGCGGTGACCGCGCCGACTTCGTCTATCTGACGCTGGAGCAGCTCGGCAGACGCTATCCCGGTGTGCCGCTCACGGGTCTTTCCGCGCGCGGCGGCGCGGCCCTGGTCCTCGTCAGCGGCGATCTCGCAGCCACCGAGAAGGCGTTGGGTCCGGCTGCGTTGCGCAGCGGGGCTGCGATCTGCGTGCCGCCGGCCAAGGCCAACGGCACCCTGCTCGCCTTCGTTGCCGGCTGATTTGAACTAATTCTTTAACGAGCGTTTACCGGGCAAAGCCTAGGATTTTCGGGCTTTCCACGCCGCCCGGAGCCAAGCGCATGTTCAAAGAGGAATCGCCGATCGCCTATGACGCGCCGGCCGAACTGAAGAAGTGGCCGTCGCTGAAAGGCGAGAGACAGAAGGACCGGGGTCCGCCTTATCTCGTCTACAACGGCACGCTCGCCGACTGCGTTCGCGTGCTCATGGATAAGCCGATCAAAGGCATCTCGCTCTACGACATCATGACGAAGCCGCAACCAGCGTTCGACCAGACCGTGCTGTCGCCCGGCGATGCCGCCGAGATCGCGATGCGCAAGGATTTTCCCAAGGACTAGTTCGAGGACTAATTCGAGGCGCGCTTGACGTTGTCGCCCAGCGTGCGCACGTCCCAATTGGTCAAGCTGATGCAGCCGTGCGATGCGGACCTGCTGACCTCGTCGGGCTCCGCCGTCCCGTACGCGTTCTCGCCGGGCGAGAACTGCGCACGGTCCAGCATAACCTGAAGCTTCGCCACGGATGCGCTGACATTGTCGGTCGCAGGCTGTTTTGCGGGACGCGCGGCATCGTTCACCGCGGTGGCATCGAGATTGCTCGCGAGCGCCGGACAGATCACGCACAGCGTCATCACCGCGCCAAGCATCCATCGCGTCATGTCGCTCGTCCCAATTCATCGCTCCGCGAAACCGCGGAGAGTTTCGCCGCGGGAACACCGTAGTAACACCGACGGAACCGGCGAGACCGCAGCTTTGCCGCAATCGGACGGTTAACAACTCCTTATTGCCGGGGCAGCGCCGGTCGTTCATCCCACAGTTCGAGGTTGTCCACGCAATGCGATTCGTCGTCGCGGCTTGCACCGCGTTTCTGATTCTGATGTGCGACCTCGATCCGTCGGCGTCCCGGCAAACACCAAGCTTCGACCACGCCGTTCTTCAAACCACCCAAGCCTCGCCACTTGTTCCGGTGGTCGAGCTCTTCCTCGCCAGCGTGCAAGCCATCGAGCTCGCCAATGCGCGCGCGGCCTATGAGGAGACACCCGAGTCGCCGCGCGTCGTCGACACGGCCGTGCGGGCGCCGGTTTCGCCGACCGAACGATTCTGCCACGCGCTTCGTGAAGCCGCCGAGGCGAGCGGCATTCCGGTGCCGTTCTTCGCGCGTTTGATCTGGCAGGAGAGCCGCTTCAAATCGAACGAGGTCAGCCAGGCCGGTGCACACGGCGTTGCGCAGTTCATGCCGGAGACTGCCGCCGAAGTCGGGCTCGACGATCCCTTCGATGCGATGAAGGCGCTGCCGGCCTCGGCCAGATTCCTGCGCAAGCTCCGCGACGATTTCGGCAATCTCGGCCTTGCCGCGGCCGCCTATAACGCCGGCCCCGGCCGGATCCAGAAGTGGCTTGCCAGGGAAAGCGAGCTGCCGCGCGAGACCCGCGACTATGTCCGCATCATCACCGGCACCAAGGCCGAGGACTGGACCGAGCGCGCGGAGGCGCTTGCGATCCGGATCGACCTGCCGCGCGAAGCCCCATGCGAAGGCATCGGCAGCCTGTCCAAGACAAAGGACGTCGCCTGGGTTCCGGTGAACCTGACGGCTTCAGCTGCCACCATCATTCGCAAGGGCGAGCAATTGGCGGCGCGTTTGACGGCCAACCGTGCGCGCAAGCGGCTTGCAACCTTGATCCGGAAGACCAGGCACGGCAAGGCGCGCGGCATGATCGCAGCGCGCGCTGCCGGAAAGAGCGCGAAGGCCCGCGCCGTGCGCCTCGCATCGAGCGAGCGCTGATCCGCCACCGCAAAGCGGATCCCTGTGAAGCCCCCTACTCCGCCTTGATGTTCGCGGCCGCGACGACCTCGGCAAGCTCCGCCGTCTCCTTCGCGATCTTCGCGGCGTAGTCGGCCGGGCTGAGCACGCTGACGACGCCTTGCGACTCCAGCCGCTCCTGCACTGCCGGATCCCTGGCGGCGGCGACGATCTCGCGGTGGAGCGTCTCGCGGATCGGCGCGGGCACGGCCTTCGGCATGAAGAAGCCAACCCAGAACGAGATGTCGAAGCCGGGATAGCCGGCCTCCGCGACGGTCGGCACGTCAGGCAGCGCCGGCAGCCGCTCGGCCGATGACACCGCGAGCGCACGCAGCTTGCCCGCCTTCACCAGCGGCACCGCGGACAAGGGATCGAACACTGCCAGCACCTCCTGCGCGAGGATGCCGACCTCGGACGCCGCGCCGCCGCGATAGGGCACGTGGATCAACTTGATGCCGGCCTTCTGGCTGAGCAGCTCCATGGCGAGATGGGCAAGGTTGCCGTTGCCGCCCGAGCCGTAGGCGAGCGCGCCGGGCGCAGCCTTCGCCGCCGCGACCAGATCGGCGACGGTGTTGATGTTGGTCGTCTTTGGATTCTCGGGATTGACCACGAGAACGAGCGGCGCCGAGATGACGGTGGTGAGCGGCGCAAAGTCCCCTTGCGGATCGTAGCGGGCATCCTTGAACAGCGTCTTGTTGAGCGTGATCGTGGACGAGTTGCAGGCGAGGATGGTGTAGCCGTCCGCGTCCGCGCGCGCCACGCCCTCGGCTGCGATCATGCCGTTGGCGCCGGCACGGTTCTCGACCACGAAAGGCTGGCCGAGCTTGTTGCTCAGCCGGTCGCCGACGATGCGCGCGACCACATCGACCGGGCCGCCCGCGCTGAAGCCGACCATGATCTTGACCGGACGCGCCGGATATTTCTGCGCGAGAGCCTCGGTCGTCACGCACAATCCGGCGACAATCGCCAGCAGGCGAAGCGTTCGTTGCATTCGTTCTCTCCCCGGACCCGCGCTGCCGCTTTTGCATGGTGCGGCGCCTCTGGAGATCATGATTAGCGGTCGTGCCGGATTTCGCAATCGCGTTTGCACGCCGGCATTCCGTCGCGCGGCACGCGAGAGCCGCATCCAAACAAAAAATGCGAAAACAACCCCATGCACAGTAGCCGGCCCCTGTCGGAACAAGGACTTGCACAGGACAGACGCCTTCGGATACCACGAAATGGAATTTGACACGTCGGGCAAAACACCGGCATGATGGCATCATCGCAACAATCGCCAGCGTCCATGCCGCCCGCTCCACGGGCGCCTCGCCGCGATCGCGCGTAAGGCTCTCATCGACATCTCGAAATTGGTAGTCGCGCGCAGCACGCGAGCGGTCGTTCGCGCCCCTGCGCCGGCAAAGGACACAACACATGACGACATCCCCAAATCGCCACACCACGCCGCCGGTCGCGGCAAACGATCGCAGCGACCCGGCTGCGAGCCCGCGCATCAAACTCTACAGGCGCCGCATTGCCATCGATCATCCGGACCCGAAAACCGGCGAACGGCTGCTGGCTGACGCGCTCGGTGCCGTCGACCGCGATGCGATGCACGGCATCCTGAAGCAATTGGTGAAGGCCAGCGTGATTGCGCAGAAGCCGGACGAGGCCAACCTCGCCTTCATGATCTCGATGATGAAGAGCATCGCGCCGCGGGACTCCATCGAGGCCATGCTGGCGGCACAGATGGTCTCCATTCACGTCCTGGCGATGCGCTGCGCCCATCGCCTCGCCTTCGCCGACGACATCCCGCGGCAGGACAGTGCCTCACGCGCGCTCGCCAAGCTGGCACGAATCTTTCCGGCCCAGATCGAGGCGCTCAACCGATACCGCAACAATGGCGAGCGGGCGATCACGGTGGAGAGTCTGACGGTGCAGGATGGCGCGGGAGCCACCGCGAGCCACGCCGTACAGCACGCGGACATGCTCGTAACGGAGCAAGACACCGGGGACACAACGATGTTGGCAGGATCGATCTCGCCTCGCGACGCCGGTGAAGGCGAACATGAACCGGTCGATGCCGCACAAGGCGCCAGCGCATGAGCGGCGATCACCCACGCAACATGGCTGCGATGCAGGCGATTCCGCGCTGCGGTGCCAGGACACGCAGCGGCACCGCCTGCCTCGCGCCGGCGGTGCACGGCAAGACCCGCTGTCGCATGCATGGCGGCGCCGCGAGATCAGGCGCACCGAGAGGAAATCAGAATGCGCGGAAGCATGGCCTATTCACGCAAGACCGGATCGCGGAACGAAGGGCGATGCGGGCGTTGCTGGGCGAGACGCGGAAGCTGCTGCAAGAGCTGGGGTAGGCTGAATAACCATAAACCCCGCGGCGTGATGCGACGAAGGCTACGTCTGCGTTGCCCCAATAGCGGCCAGGTTCGTGCGGATACGCAAGAGGTCGCGATGGGCCACAAGCCGACAATCGTGGCTGTCTAGCTGCCTTTCCCCTCTCGCTCAACGCGATTCGATCGGTTGGTATCGCTTTGATTTAAGGAATCCCGCCGAGAAGCTGACGTCCTCTTGCCAGCGCGGCAGCAACTCTCGGTAGAAGTTCAGGCGAACCGTAAAGCCATCAAATGGAAACGCCGTTTCACATAGCGCCCACGATCTCGGAGGTGTGATTGGGCGTGACGCGGAGTTGCGCGACACCTGTCTGAGGGCCGTGCCAAACTAACAACGTTTGCCCGTCGCTTCGGTGGAGGCAGTAATAAAACCTACGTCAGGCTTGAAACATTATTTTCCAGGGAGTGAATGGTGCAGCCGAACGATGATTTTCGCAGCGCTCCAGAATTGGATTATGACGGTTACATAGCTGCATCGCGCGAGATTTTTGGATGTTTTAGTTATGCTCGCGGAACCAACATCTTCGCAGGCAGGGTGCGCCCGCGGCGCGTCTTAGGGTTCGCTGCGGTGGATCTCGCCAGCGACGCTGTCCGCGTTGACCGGACGAAGCTCGACACTCGCCGTGACGACATGGACTATTACTTCGTCGGAGCTCAGCTGACGGGCGGATTGACGATCATTCAGAACGACCGAGTTGTAAATGCCGCTGCTGGCGAACTCGTCCTGCTCGATTCCACGAGACCCATGACATTAGTTCCGGTCCAGCAAGCGCAATGGTTTGGCTTGCAGTTGCCGCGCCAGAACCTGGTGTCGCATCTCGGCTTCGAGCCGCAAGGTGGCACGTGCGGTCGCGGGCAGGCGGCACGGATACTCAGTCAACTCGTTCTAGACCCCGTCGGCAATGTAGAACCGGCGGTCGCGTCGGCTGACGACTATATGCGTCTGGTGGTCTATGATCTCCTCGGTGCACTGTTTGCACCGCCCGCTCCGCTTTGCTCACGCCACACCGACAAACTGTTCGAGCGAGTCTGCGGCATGATCAAGGACCGCTATGCCGATCCGGACATCTCTCCGCGTGAGGTGGCTGCCGAGATTGGAATTTCGCTACGCTATTTGCAGAAGCTGTTCACGGCCCGAGGGTCGACATACACTCACTACATATCCTCGCTTCGTCTGGATCATGCGGCGCGTCTGATCGAGTGTCGCGCGTTGATGAAGACAGGTCAGCCTCTCAGCGATATCGCCTACGCCTGTGGCTTTCGCGATTACACGTATTTTGCGCGCGGATTCCGCCAGCGTTTCGGCACCGCGCCGGGCGCCATCGGAGCAGCGCGTCTCCGGTAACGACAACACACGAGCCCGCGCGGACATTGGGCAACATCGAAAGGCCCTCGACGAGGCGATGTGACCAGCAGGGTCAGCTTCTGGACCAACTGCCGACCCGTGGCGCTGCTCTGCTCGCCAATAATTACCCTTTAGATGGCTCTTGGTCTTCGCGCCTATCGCCTATCCAAAGAGCCCTCTTTGGGTTGATCCGGCGGGACGGCTATGTCGCTTGGGCCGGAGAGCGGACCCTAGAGGGGCTCCGGGATTTACTAGTTAGGTGGTTCGGACCGCCGGCGGTCGCATCGGGGAATATGTAGGATCGGCCGTCGGCGGCGCGCCAATGCGAGGCGCAAGGTCTGCCTTGGGTCACACCCGGGAGAACTCGGCCTGAGCATATCAAGTCTGCTTCATCCCCAAGGAGCGGACATCTAGCGGACATGCCGGGTCGACCGCTTGGGGCCAACAGGCGACATTCACGACCTTCCACGGCTTACATTTGGCTTATCAGCGGCATAATCTATCGGCTGTTGAGCGCCCCTCAGCGAGCAAGACCCCCGGGGGAATGGGCTGTGCGCTATCTCTTCGAGAACTACACATTTGACACGGATCGACGTGAGTTGCGTCGCGATGCCGAGATGATCCCGGTCGCGCCACAGGTCTTCGACCTGCTCGACTACTTGATCCGCAACAGGGATCGCGTCGTCAGCAAGGATGATCTCTTCGCTGCCATTTGGAATGGTCGTATCGTCTCGGAGGCCGCGATCACGACGCGCATCAATAGTGCTCGGACCGCGATTGGCGACACGGGCGAGAAGCAGCACCTGATCAAGACACTCCCGCGCAAGGGCTTCCGCTTCGTTGGCAAGGTTCAGGAAGCGTCAGGACCAATAGGCGATGCCTTTGGTCATGTGGAGCAGGACGACGAGGCCGCGCCGAGACCACCGCTTTCGCGACCCCGTCTTTCAATCGTTGTTTTACCCTTCGCCAACCTTAGCGGCGACCCCGAGCAAGACTACTTCGTGGATGGCGTAACCGAGAGCCTCACTACCGACTTGTCGCGCGTCAGGGGCCTGTTCGTTATCGGTCGCCACACCGCATTTTCCTACAAAGGTGAGCCAATCGACTTGAAGCAGATTGGCCGCGAGTTACATGTTCGCTATGTGCTGGAAGGCTCGGTGCAGCGGAGCGCGAACCAACTGCGGGTGAACGTGCAGTTTGTCGATGCCGAAACAGGCGCTCATCTTTGGGCTGACCGCTTTGACAAGCCGATCAGTGATCTCTTCGAGATGCAAGATGAAATCGTATCGAGACTGGCCAACGCGCTGAATTCTCAACTTATAGCCGCCGAGGCAAGGCGAGCGGAACACTCATTGCACCCGAGCGCTCTAGACTTGTATTTCCAGGGTATGGCTCGTTGGAACGAAGGCGTGACCCCAGCCCACATGGCGCAGGCAAGAAGCTTTTTCGAACGTGCCCTGGAGCTTGATCCAGACAACGTTGAGGCACTGGTGGGCATCGGAGCCGTCGATGTGACAAGCGCTGGCTTTTTTCTCGCCGGCAACCCGGACGCCCTTTTTGCTGCGGCCGAAGCGGCCTTGAACAAGGCGGTGTCCTTAGCACCGCAGCATGCCCCTGCTCACGCGTTTCTGGGGTCCGTCTTATGGTGCACCAAACGCGCGATGGAAGGTATTGCGGAATGCGAGCACGCATTGGCTTTAAACCCAAATTTGGCGGAGGCCCACGCTTTCATCGGCTGCGCCCAACCTTTTGTCGGGCGCGCTGAGGAAACGGAGGCGCATGTACACAAGGCAATGCGCTTGTCCCCTCGTGATCAAGGTGTACATCGATGGATGAGTTGGGTCGGTTTCAGTAAATTGCTACTTGGAGCCAACGCTGAAGCAGCGGCATGGCTTCGTCGAGCTCTGAATAGCAACCCGAACAATCCCCTGGCGCACTTGAACCTCGCCGCAGCGCTTGCTCATCTCGGGAGACTGGATGAAGCGCGGGCGTCCAAGAAGAAAGCGCTTGAGCTCAATCCAGCTCTCACCATTCGCTTCTTGAAGAGTATTCCATTTAGCGACGATCCGACGTTTCGCGAGCAAGCCCGGCGCATCACTCAGGGGATGCGTCTAGCCGGGGTGCCCGAGGAGTGATGTCTCCGTTGGGTCAAAAGCAGCGATCAAGGGCAAGCGCCGGTGTATCGGGTTTACCTCCGTCAGCTGACACGCTGAGACCTGAAGCACGGTTCGGCTCGACGATCGCATTCGCGATGTCCGGCCGCTTGAGGGACATACGAAGACCGGTCGGTCGACATTGGGAAGACGGCGGTTAGCCTCCGTCGGAGATGCTACTGGTCTTGATCCAAGGGCCAAGCGGCGGTCGTCAGACACAGCATGGCGGAGCCGATCGCGATGCCAACTAAACGCTCCAGCCCAGGGGTAATATCTGTGATCGGAGCTGGTCCCTGAACTAGGGTGATGAGAAGCCCGAGCGTGAACTGCGTTCCGAGATAGTTGATCTCCCGTCCTGTCTGGATTTGGTAGCCGATCCAGACGCCGGCAGCGAGGGTGAGCACGGTTACCGGCAATCCTGTGCCGAACAGGCCAATAGAGACAAGAGCGACCGCGCTACCAAGCAGGCATCCGAGCGCCCTGTGGGCTATCCTCTCGTAGATCGCAGCGTATCGGCGGTTCCCCACCGCGGCGGATGGGACGATCATGATGACGTACGATGTGACCGCAGTTTGCGAGAACTCCTCAATGCCGAACCACCGCCAGATGAGGGGGAGCAAGGCGACGGCCAGCGCCGCGCGTGTGCAATGCTCGACCAGCGGCCAATGCTCTCGCAGCCAGTCCTCATTCAACACATCACAAAGGCGTCCGCACCAGAGCCTGTCGTGAGCAGGTTTCTCCCCGCGGCCCTGCGCGTCCGAATATAGGCTTGCAACGACGAGGCATGTGCACGTTCCGACCGTAATCTCCGCCACCCGCGTGGCTGCGAAATGCACGACAGCGTCTGGCGAGGCGAGCGCCTCGGTGGTCACCATGCCGGCCGTAAGGCCAAAGAACAGCCATGCGTAACTGTAGCTGGTCACCAGCGACTGAAAGGTGCCGATCCATGACACAAGGAAGAGGAAAACCATCAACAGCAAAGGAGCATTCGCTGTCCTGGGCGCCAGCAAGAGTCCCAGCAGTGCTCCACCGGCAGTGCCCACGATGCGCATGAGCCCCCGCCGGAAGGTCTCGACGACGCTGCCACGCATCACCATGTAGGCGCTGAACGCCGCCCAGGAGAGATCATCGAGGTTGAGGACGGATGACGTTGCGACAGCGACCAACACTGACAGCACACGCTTTGCTGCCTCTCTGGCACGTGGGCCGTGAAGCTCTAGCGATTTGAGCTCACGCACCAGGGCTCGCGGTATGGGTCGGAGAGCCGATATCAGCAGCAGCATCGTCAGGATTCTCCTAATCAGTAGATGACCAGGACGCGGGCGTCGACGCCCATGAAGAGTTGGTCGCGCCCGGGAGATTCCAGCAGCGTGAATCGAACCGGAATCCGTCGTTGCAGGCGAATCCAGTTCACCGTTGGAGATACGTAAGGGACGAGTGTCTCGCTGCCTTGCTGGCGACTAATGCCGTGCGCCAGACCCTGGATGCGCGCGCGATAAAGATGCCAGGGATGGCTGTCGAGCCAGATCCAGGCGAGGCCACCAGGATGGAGGTGTCGCAGATAATATTCCTTGTAATTGGCAACGACGCGCCAGGCGTTTCCATCGACGACCGCAACAGCCGCCTGGCTTGTGGAAACCATGTCGCCAGTTTGAACGGCAAGATGCGTCACGTAACCATCGACGGGCGCCACGACCTTGGTGCGGTCCAGGCGCCATTCGGCGAGAAGACGTGCAGCGTGGGCCGATGAGACGGCCGCTTCATCAAGGCTGAGTGTCTCGTTCTCCTTCTGCAAGGCGGCTTCGGCGGCATGTTGCTGGGCCGCGCTTTGCTCCTCGCTGGTACGAGTCGTGTCGAGGGCCTGCGCGGAGATCGTACCGGACTGGGCAAGCGGCGTGTCGCGGCGCAGGTTTGCCGCGGCGAGCCTCTCGGCAGCACCCGCCGCTTCCTTCTGCGCCTGCAGAACCTGCGACTGCGCCCGGTCGACCGGCAGCTGGGCCTCAGTTCGCGCCTCCTCCGCGCGCGCTCGCTCGACGGCCAATCTGAACGGAACCGGATTGATGGTGAAGAGGAGCGTTCCTCGCTCCACCCATTCGTTGTCTTTTACATGAACCGCTTCGATCGGGCCGTTCACTTCCGGCGTAATCGATACGACATCGGACGTGACGTATGCGTCGTCCGTGTAAGCAAACAGATAGCCCGATAGACACCAGGCCAGGACAGTCGCTGCAACAGCGAGAAGAAACAGCAAGGTGCGCTGGCGTCGAGAAACCTTCGGAGATCGATCGAGTTCGGGTGCCGCGGACAGCGAAAGTGCAGCGACCGGAACGCGGGGTTCTTTGTCGCTGACCGACGGCTCAGGGATGGACTCGCTTTTCAAACTGACATTCAGGTGCTGGTCCAATTTCGATCATCCAGGTCAATCGGGCTCCGGGTAAGAGATATTTGATTTCAGTCGTTACGCAGTCAAATATATAGGGAGAACGATCTCGATAGCTTTTGGCACTGGCATGGAACTGCGCCACATCCGCTACTTCCTCGCGGTTGCCGAGGAACGAAACTTCACACGCGCTGCTGCGCGCGTTGGAATCGGGCAACCACCTCTGAGCCAGCAGATCAGAGATCTCGAGGCCGAGGTCGGCGCTCAGCTCTTCCGTCGCATTCCCCAGGGTGCGGAACTAACCGAAGCGGGGCGCGCGTTTCTGGAGACCGTGCAGGTCATTCCTCTGCAGGCGGAGCGCTCCATTCGTGCCGCGCAAAGGGCTGCGCGGGGTCAAATCGGTTCTCTCCGGGTGGGCTTTACCAGCTCGGCTCCGTTCAATCCCATTGTCACCTCGGCGATCCGATCGTTCCGGCGAGCTTATCCCGACGTGGACCTGACGCTGGAGGAAGCAAGCACATCCCGCCTCGTTGCCGGCCTTCGGGAAGGCGAGCTGGACGCAGTGTTCCTGCGCCCCGATGAGGGCGAGGACGATCTGCAGTTTCGGCGTCTCTCCAGCGAGCCGATGCTCGTGGCATTGCCCGCAAGCCATCCGGCGGCTAAGTCGACTGAAATCGATCTCATCAGGCTGAGGGCAGATCCGCTCATTCTGACGCCGCGCGGATCGGCCTGGTTTGACACCGTGATCGCGGCCTGTCGGCGGGCAGGCTTCGAGCCGACCCTCGGGCAATCCGCGCCTCAGATCAGCTCCGTGGTCAGCCTGGTGGCAGCTGAGCTTGGCTTTTCGCTGGTACCGGCGTCAATGCGGCAGCTTCACGTCACCGGCGTCACCTACCGTGCGGTCAAAGGTGAGGCTCCAATCGCGCGCCTGGCTCTGGCATTCCGGCGTGGCGAGACCTCGAAGATCGTCCGCAACTTCATTGCCCAGGCGGTGGCGTGAAGCAGGGAGACAGTCAGACGGGCCCTGCGCGTGCCGATGTCCTTTGCGCCCATCGCGGCGCCGCGCTCGCCGCCGTCGGCCCGGACGTCAAACAGTCACTCCGCCGCAAAGACCCTTGATTTCTTCCGGTCCAGCTCTTTGAAGACGTCCAGATCGCCGTCGTCGACAACGCCCTCTTCCTGAGAATCGCTTGCTGCGTGTCGTTTCGGGCTGAACCATTGCGAGACACGGTCCAGATAAAGATAGACAACCGGCGTGGTGAAGAGCGTCAGGACCTGGCTGACCAAGAGACCGCCGACCATGGCGTAGCCCAGCGGCTGACGCAGTTCCGAACCGGTGCCGTGGCCGAGCATCAGCGGCACGCCGCCGAGCACGGCCGCCATCGTGGTCATCAGGATCGGGCGGAAGCGCAGCAGGCAGGCCCGGCGAATGGCCTCGACCGGCGACAGGCCCTGATCCCGCTCCGCCGCGATCGCAAAGTCGACCAGCATGATGCCGTTCTTCTTGACGATGCCGATCAGCAGGACGAGGCCGATGAGACCGATCAGGCTGAAGTCGAAATGGAAGATCAGCAGCGTCGCCAGCGCGCCGACGCCGGCCGATGGCAGGGTCGACAGGATCGTCAACGGATGAATGTAGCTCTCGTAGAGCACGCCGAGAATGAGATAGACCACGATCAGCGCCGCCACGATCAGCAGGGGCACGGAGGACAGCGACTCCTGGAACGCCTTCGCCGTGCCTGCGAAAGTCGAGGTGATGGCCGCCGGCACGTTCATCTGCTGTTCCATCGCCTCGATCGCCTGGGTCGCCTGACCAAGTGCGACGTTGGGAGCCAGGTTGAAGGAAATCGTCACCGCCGGAAACTGGCCCTGATGGTTGATGGCCAGCGGACGCACTGGCACCGTGGTCCACTTGGTGAACGCCGACAGCGGCACCTCTCCCCCCGTCGTCGGGGAACGCAGATAGATCTGCTCCAGCGTGGACGGATTCTTCTGCAGCGAGGGCAGCACCTCGAGGACGACATAGTAGGTCGACAATTGGGTGAAGTAAGTCGCGATTTCGCGCTGCCCGAATGCGTCATACAAGGTCGCGTCGATCACGTCGGGCGTCAGCCCGAAGCGAGCGGCCTGATTGCGGTCGATCGACAGCGTCAGCGTCGTGCCCGACGTCTGCTGGTCGGACGCGACATCGCGCAGTTCGGGCATCCCCTTCATTCTGGCCAGCAGCTTCGGGGCCCATGTGTTCAGCTGATCCATGTCGGTCGACTGCAGGGTGAACTGAAACTGCGTACGGGACGCCCGGCCGCCGACACGTACGTCCTGCGCCGACTGGAGATAGAGCCGCGCACCCTGGACCTTCGCCGTCTGGACCTGAAGACGACGGATGACCTGGTCGGCCGAGTCGGTGCGTTCATCCCGCGGCTTCAACGTGATGTACATCGTGCCGTCGTTGAGCGTATTGCCGCTGCCGCCCATCCGCATCGCCATGTGGTCGATCGCAGGGTCCTTCAGCACAATCGCGCCGATCTCCTGCATGTGCTTCGCCATATCGGCGATCGACACGTCCTGCGACGTTTCGACGATTCCGGTGATCAGCCCGGTATCCTGCTGCGGAAAGAACCCTTTGGGGATGATCACGAACAGATAGACCGTCAGCGCGATCGTCGCGAAGAACACCATCAAGGTGATGAAGCGGAAACGCAGCACGAGGTCGAGGCCTCGCTCGTAACCGTTCACGAGGGCCTGGAACATCCGCTCGCTGAGCATATAGAGCCTGCCGTGATGCTCCTCGTCGTGCGATTTGAGGAAGCGTGACGCCATCATCGGCGTCAACGTCAGCGATACCAGGGCCGACACGGCGATCGTCATCGCGAGCGTCACCGAAAATTCGCGGAACAGGCGGCCGATGATCCCGCTCATCAGCAATAGCGGGATCAGGACCGCGATCAGCGAAATCGAGATCGAGATGATCGTGAACCCGATTTCGCTCGCGCCCTTGAGCGCGGCTGCCATCGGCGTCTCGCCCTCCTCGATGTAGCGGGTGATGTTCTCCAGCATCACGATGGCATCGTCGACCACGAAGCCGACCGCGATGGTGAGGGCCATCAGCGACAGATTGTCGAGGCTGTAGCCGGCGATCCACATCAGCGCGCAGGCGCCCAGCAACGCAAGCGGCACCGTGATCGATGGAATGATGGTGGCCCAGACGCTGCGCAGGAAGACGAAGATCACCATCACGACGAGGCCGATCGTCAGCAGCAGCGTGAACTGCACGTCCTTCACGGCCGCGCGGATCGTCTGCGTGCGGTCCGACAGCACCGAGACCTTGATGGCCGGCGAAATGCCGGCCTGCAGATGCGGCAGCTGCTTCATGACGCTGTCGACGGTGTCGATGACGTTGGCGCCGGGCTGCTTGAAGATGACCAGGAACACGCCGGGCTTGCCGTCAACCCAGCCGTACTGGGTATTGTCCAGCGGTGCACTCACGGCGTGGCCAATGTCGCCGACACGGACGGGACTGCCGTTCCGATAGGCGATGACGATGTCGTTCCAGGCCTCGGCCTTGGTGAATTGGTCGTTGGCATAGACGGTGTAGGTGCGCGTGTCTCCGTTGAGGGTTCCCTTGGGATTGTTGACGGTGATCACCGACAGCGGGGTGCGCACGTCCTCCAGCGACAGGCCCTTGGCGACCAGCTTGGCGGGATCGATCTGGACACGGATCGACGGCGCCTGCTGTCCACCGACGCTGACCTGGCCGACGCCGCTGATATGGCTGATCGCCTGCGCGAGCTTGGTGTAGGTCTCGTCGGACACCTGCGTCATCGGCAGCGTCGTCGAGGTGGCACCGAGCGTGAGAATGGGGGAGTCGGCCGGATTGACCTTTCGGTAGGTCGGCGCGCTCGGCATGTTCTTGGGCAATTGCCCGCTCGCCGCATTGATGGCGGCGAGCACGTCCGAGCCGGCACCGTCGATGTTGCGCGAGAGATCGAACTGCAGAACGATTTGGGTCGAACTGGTCTGGCTCTGCGACGTCATCTCGGAGACGCCGGGAATGAGCGCAAATTGCGATTCGAGCGGCTGCGCCACCGATGACGCCATCGTCTCCGGATCCGCCCCGGGAAGGCTGGCGGAGACCTGGATGGTGGGGAAGTCCACTTCCGGCAGCGGCGCCACCGGCAATTGCGGATAGGCGATGATCCCGACGAAGACGATGCCGACCATCAGCAGCGACGTCGCGATGGGGAGGCGAATGAAGGGAGTCGAGATACCGCCAGCCATGTCAGTCCGCCGATCCGGTCTTGGTTCCGCTCGTGGTTCCGTTCTTGGCCTGAGCGACCTCGGCGCTGGCATTTGTCGTCGGCGCAATCGAAGCGGCCGCGGGCGCTTCCTCGACCAGCGCGCCATCGAACAGGCGCGACTGCCCGGCCACCACGATCCTGTCTCCGACGTTCAGGCCTTCGGAGACCACGGCATTTGCGTCGCCGCTCTGGCTGACCTTGATCGGCCTGGCGCTGACCTTGCCATTGTCGCCGATCACATAGGCGAACAATCCCGACGGCCCGTGCTGCACGCCATCCTGCGGCACGACGACGACGTCCTTGCGCGTATCGATCAGCATCCGCGTGGTGACCGACAGGCCGGGCCACAGCGCGTTGTCCTTGTTGTCGAAGCGCGCTTTCAGGCTGATGGTCCCGGTGGCCTGGTTGACCGAATTGTCCATGACCACGAGCCTGCCTTGCGACAGTGTCCTGGTTCCGTCCGAGGTCAACGCCTCGACGGGCACGTCGCCAGCGTCAAAGGCCTTGTCGATGGCCTGCAATTGCTCTTCAGGCTCCGTGAACTGCACGGCGATCGGCTGCAGCTGGGCGATGGTGACGATCCCCGTCGTATCCGCGGCATGCACGATGTTGCCGGGGTCGACCAGCCGGAAACCCGTTCGTCCGCTGATCGGCGCCTTGATCGAGGTGTAACCGAGATTGGTCTGCGCATTGTCGATGGCAGCCTGGTCGCCCTTCACCTGCGCGGTCATCTGATCCACCAGGGCCTGCTGGGTATCGAGATTTTGCTGGGTCTCGAATTGCTGCTTCGCGAGCTTCTGAAATCGCTCCAGGTTCAACCGGTCGTTTCTCAGATTGGCCTCGTCCTGGGCCTTCTTCGCCACCGCCTGTTCGAGAGCCGCGGTAAAGGGGCGCTGATCGATCTCCAGAAGCGGATCGCCCTCCTTCACCATCTGCCCCTGCTTGAAGAACACCTTGGTGATCTGACCGTCGACACGGCTCTTGACCGTGACCGTCTTGAACGGCGAAACGACTCCGAGCCCGTAGGCGCGCACGGGAAAGTCGGCCTTCTTCACCACGAACGAGCTGACGGGAATCTTCGCCGCAGCCTGACTGGCAGCGCTTTGGGCGGCCGCCGCGGCTGGCTTGACGCCCCCGAGGAGCTCATACCATACGCCATAGGCCACCGCGGCTATTGCAAGGATTCCAAACAGCGCAACGCTGAGCTTCGGTCGCGTTGACAAATTGATGGCCCTCTAACTGTTTGTACCTGCCTTCAGACAAGCCGACTGATTGCAGGTGAAACCGCCGCCTCGCACCGGAAGTATCGCGGACAAAATCCCAGCGTCAAAATGACGATCGCGTGCGAGAATCTGTACAAATTTTCATGTTCGCTCGCTGCAAAACGCAATCGGTGAATCAAAGCCGTCCAATGACGGACAGGCAGAAACAAACAGAAACGAAAGACGTCAGAGGTCACCGCGGCATCACGCTGAATTGCGCCGGCGCTCGCGAATTTCAGGATCGCTCGCCTCACGTCAGGCCTTATCATTGAAATCCAGCGAGCGCTGCTTGATGGGAACGAGGCGCGAGATGAAGGCTGATCAACCGAAACACCGGGGAAATGTCGTACCGTTTCGAACGCGATCGGGAGGCGGCAGAGATCCGGTTGATGATGCACGGTCCGGCAACATTTTGCGCATGCTCGACCTCTCGAAGTTCGAACACCATCGCGCCGCTGTCGAGAATCGCCCCAGCATGCGTTCCAACATCGCGGCGATGGTCCTGCTCGGGCTTCTCGTATTCATCGCAACAGAGGACTTTTCCAGACTCGAGCAATCGAACCTGTGCTTCGATAAATCGGAATGCAGGAATTGAACGGCATTCGTCATTAACTGACGACGTAACGACGAATCGCAGTTTCAGCGGCATCGACACGGGGCCCGGCTCGATCAGCGGGGCTCCGGAAGACATAAAGCATCGCGCACCGGATCGGCCCTCCCCCATTGGCACCGTCCCGCCAATCGTGTAACCCGGCCGAAACCCTCGCCGGGACGGGACGCTGATGAGTGCGGTTGCCACTGATAACGCGGGAGATGGCACCCGCGCGCCGATCTTTGCGCTGCTTGCGCTCGCCTGCGGGCACATGCTCTCGACCCTGCTGCGCACGATTCCAGCCGTCAGCCTGGACCTGATGGCCGCGGATTTCCACATCGAGCCGCAGGCGCTGGCGAGCCTCACCTCGGTCTATCCCTTTGCCTTTGCCGCCGCACAGATCCCGGTCGGCGCGGCCATGGACCGCTTTGGCGTCCGGCCGGTGTCGCTGAGCCTGCTTATGGGAACCGTGATCGGCGCCATCGCGTCGGGATTCGCCACGGGGCCGGAAAGTTTCGCGGTCGGGCAGGTGATGCTGGGCATCGCGACATCGGGCATGCTGATGTGCCCGATGACGCTGGCGGCCAAGCAATTGTCGGCGGCGCGGTTCGGGCTTTGGTCCGGCGCGATCCTCTCGATCGGCAATATCGGCATGCTGCTGTCGTCGAGCCCGCTCGCCTTCGTGGTCGATCATTACGGCTGGCGCGCCGGATTCTGGATCTCGGCGCTCGGCGGCGTCCTCGTCGCGCTCGCGGTGTTCCTGCTGGTGCCGAGGCAGCCGGCCGAGCACAAGGACGAATCCTCGCCGCTGTCGCAGATGATCGAGGTGCTCAGGCTCGGACTCTCGCGCCCCCTGCGCGGCCTGATCGCGCTGGCGCTGGTGTCGCTCGCGACCTCGCTGGTGCTGCGCGGCCTGTGGGGCGGACCTTGGCTGATGGAGATCAAGGGACTGACGCGGGTCGAGGCCGGCAACCAGCTCGGCGCATTCACGCTGGCGATGATCGCAGGTCCCCTGTGCATCGGCATGATCGACCGCAGGCTCAGTCGCCGCCGCGAGCTGGTGGCGGGCACGCATATGGTCGGGGCGCTGCTGCTGGCGCTGATGGCGCTGGGGGCGCCGCATTATGCGGTCTCGCTGCTGTTCGGCGTGCCCGTGATGCCGCCGCAATACGACCTCGCGCTGTTCGTGCTCATCGGCCTTGCGACCTCCGCCCAGCCGCTGCTGTTCGGCATGTCGCGGCAGCTGGTCGATGCGCAAACGGCGGGCAAGGCGCTCGCGGCGATCAACCTCGCCTTCTTCCTCGGCGCGGCGCTGATGCAGTCGATGACGGGCGCGGTGGCAGCGTTCGCGGGGCTGCCGGCGGTGCTGCTGTTCATGGCGGCGGCGCTACTTCTGGGCGCGCTGATCTTCCTGGCCTATACGCGCACTACGTGAAGCAGCCTCGCGCAACAGCGCGGCGCAGCGGATGCTCCCGATTCTCCCTGTCGCGCCAGCCTCTGTGAAAAGTCGCAACCTGCAGTGGCCGTTATTTCCACTGTGACCCGGTGGTTACAGCCGCCGCGTGACTCGCCGGATATTGTGACCGGATCGCGAAGTCGGACAACTCACCAAGTGAAGTCGCTGGCCTGTGCGATGCCGACCCGCACGATGCGCTTCAGGCGCCATTGCCGTTAGTTGAAGGAAGATCCTCGCATGACCACCAAGATGCTTTTCAGCGCCATCGCGCTGACCGTTTCGACGTTGACCTCGGCCATGGCGGCGGACGTGTCGATGCCGTACAAGGCGGCGCCCGCGGCCGCGGCCTTCTCCTGGACCGGTTGCTATGTCGGCGGCAATGTCGGCGGCGGCCGCGGGGTCAACGAGCAGCAGCCCATCGTCGGGCAAGACTTCACCGCCAATCACAACAGCGGCTGGCTCGCCGGCGTGCAGGGCGGCTGCGACTATCAGGTCGGCTCCCTCGTGGTCGGCGTCGAAGGCCAGTTCGATTGGGCCGACATGAAGGACACCAGCACGACACTGATTCCGGGCGGTGCCATCGGCTTCCTCCTGACGACCCAGCTCGATCGCGTCGCTACCGCGACGGGCCGCATCGGCTACGCCTTCGATCGCGTGCTGTTTTACGCCAAGGGCGGCGCCGCCTTCGCCCGCTTCAACCATCAAATGACGCAGACCGATTTCGCTGCCCTCTCGGTTGATTTCAAGGGTTCGCGCGACGTGACCGGATTCGTCGTCGGTGCCGGCCTCGAATATGCGCTGCTGCCAAACCTGTCGCTGAAGGCCGAGTACAATTATTTCGACTTTGGCACGAACGGGTACACCCTGAACTGCTCCGGCAATCCCGGATGTGCCGGCGTTCCCTTCTTCCCGGCCAGCGTCCGGCAGAACATGCAAACCATCATGCTCGGCGTGAACTGGCGATTCAACACGGCTGGCGCGCCGCTCGTCGCGCGATACTGATTGGTGTGCCGAAAGCGTCGGTGGCGCGTCGTGTTCGGCGCGCCGCCGCAAACGGCCGCCGTGGCCTTATGCGGTCGTCCCTGCCCCGCCCTAAAACTCACCGGATAGTCCGAGAGGCCTTGCGAAACACGGCGCAGCGAAGGATGCTGACGCGTACCGTGCATCAAAGGACCATCTCATGCCTGTCGATACCAAAGCCGCCACCGACCGCCTCATGCGCTTCCTCGCCGTCGAGGGGGTCACCGGACAGGAGGCGGCGATCGGGCGGGAGCTCACGGCCGCGCTGAAGGAGAGCGGCGTGCCGGCCAAGGCGATTCGGCTCGACGACGCCAACACCCGCATTCCCGTGCCGACCGAGACCGGCAACCTCATCGTCGACCTGCCCGGCCGCGGCGCGCTGCACAACCAGCCGCGCATCATGTTCATGACCCACATGGACACCGTGCCGCTGTGTGCCGGCGCCAAGCCGAAGAAATCCGGCCGCAAGATCGTCAACGAGGCCAAGACCGCGCTCGGCGGCGACAACCGCTGCGGCTGCGGCGTGCTGGTGACGCTGGCCGCCGAGCTCGCCAAGCAGAAGCTCGATCATCCCCCGATCACGCTGCTGTTCTGCGTGCGCGAGGAGAGCGGGCTCTACGGCGCCCGCCACGTCAAGCTCGACGAGCTCGGCTCGCCGGCGATGGCCTTCAATTATGACGGCGGCTCGGCCTCCAACGTCATCATCGGCGCCGTCGGCGCGGACCGCTGGAATGTCGAGATCTTCGGCCGCGCCTCGCATGCCGGCGTCGCCCCTGAACGCGGCATCTCCTCGACCATGATCATGGCGCTCGCGCTTGCAGACGTGAAGGCCGGCGGCTGGTTCGGCAAGGTGGTGAAGGGCAAGAGCCAAGGCACCAGCAATGTCGGCCCCGTCACCGGCGGCGAGGGCCGCCCCGCGGGCGATGCCACCAACGTCGTCACCGACTACGTGCATGTGCGCGGCGAGAGCCGCAGTCACGACGGCAAGTTCTTCAAGGAGATCACCAAGGCCTACAAGGCCGCGTTCGAGAAGGCCGCCAAGAAGGTGACGAACGCGCAGGGCAAATCCGGCAAGGTCAAGTTCAAGGCCGAGACCGACTATTTTCCGTTCCGCATGAAGGACAACCTTCCGGTCGTCAAACGCGCGGTCGAGGCGGTGTCCGCGGTCGGCGGCACCCCGAACGTCCGCACCGCCAATGGCGGCCTCGATGCCAACTGGATGGTCCGCCACGGCGTTCCCACCGTGACCTTCGGGGCCGGCCAGAACGAGGCGCACACGATCGACGAGTGGATCAATCTCGACGAATACGACCGCGCCTGCGCGCTGGCCGTGCAGCTCGCGACGATGCGGTGAGGCGCGTGGTTCGGTTCGCGCTCGCGGGATTTGCGCTTCTGGCGCTTGCGAGCGCGGCTGGCGCGGAAGAGGACAACAGCGCCTTGCTGGTTGATCTCTTCGCAAAGATTTGCGCGCCCAAGCCGGCCAGGCCGAGCCAGGTCGAGCGCATCGCCAGGGGGCTGGGTTTTGTCAGTGACGGCGGCCCGATCACGGCCGAGATGGAACGCGGGCCTAAAATCGACATTCTCTACTCGGCGAAGCTGATCAGGCGCGGCGAGAGGCTCGGCAGCATGACGGTCTACTTCGCAGGACCTGACGATGGTCCGAGCGTGACCTGCAGCGTGTCGGCCGTCGGCGTCTCGGCCGACACGCTGCCCGGGTTGATCGAAACATCATTGAAGGCTCGTGAGCGGATCGACGAGCCGTCCAACGACGACAATCATCGTCGGGCGAGCTGGCATGTCGGCGCCGGCAGCGGCGAAGCGCTTGAAATGTCGGTGTGGCGAACGTCGCCGCATCGGGCCTCGATCAGCATCAATTATTTCGCCACCAAACGGTGAGCGGGATCACCCGCGCCGCGCGGCCTTGTTACGCGTTGCGGACGCGTCTGGCACATCTACAATGCTGCCTACCTTACGAACGACGAACCAAAAAGAAAAATCGGGAGCAAACATGCCGCGCATCACGAATATCGAATCCGCCCTTTACCGGATCCCCCTCCCCGTCACGCTGTCGGACTCCACGCATGGCGAGATCGCGGCGTTCGAGCTGATCACCTGCCGCATCCGCGATGCCGACGGCGCCGAAGGCGTCGGCTACACCTACACGGTCGGGCGCAATGGCGGGGCGACTGCGGACATCCTCAAACGCGAGATCCCGCCGCTGGTCGAGGGACGCGAGGCCGACGACACCGAAGCGATCTGGCATCACGTCTGGTGGGGCCTGCATTATGGCGGGCGCGGCGGGCCGGCCGTGCTGGCGCTGTCCGCGCTCGACATCGCGTTGTGGGACCTGAAGGCGCGGCGCGCGAAATTGCCGCTGTTCCGCCTGCTCGGCGGCTTCGATGCGCAGGTGCCCTGCTATGCCGGCGGCATCGACCTCGATCTCTCCGTCGAGGCGCTGCTCGCGCAGACCGACGGCAATCTCGCCAAGGGCTTTCGCGCCATCAAGATGAAGGTCGGCCGGCCCGATCTCAAGTCCGACGTCGCGCGCGTCGCGGCGATGCGGCAGCATCTCGGCGATGGCTTTCCGCTGATGGCGGACGCCAACATGAAATGGACGGTGGAGGACGCGATCCGCGCCGCCCGCGCCTTCGTCCCCTACGACCTCACCTGGCTCGAGGAGCCTGTTATCCCCGACGACGTGGCGGGCCATGCCCGCATCATGCAGGCCGGCGGCGTGCCGATCGCGGCCGGCGAGAATTTGCGCTCGCTGTGGGAGTTCAAGAACTACATCGTCGCCGGCGCGGTGTCCTACCCGGAGCCCGACGTCACCAATTGCGGCGGCGTGAGCGCGTTCATGAAGATCGCGCGGCTGGCGGAGGCGTTCAATCTCCCGGTCACCAGCCACGGCGCGCACGACATCACGGTGCATTTGCTCGCGGCATGCCCGAACCGCTCGTATTTGGAAGCGCATGGTTTCGGACTGGACAAGTATATCGAGCACCCGCTGGTGCTCGCGGACGGCAAGGCGCTGGCGCCGGACCGGCCGGGCCACGGTATTAGCTTCGACTGGAAAGGGCTGGCGAAGCTTTCGCCGTAGGGACGCATTGCTGCACGCGAGGCATTCCGAGGGGCTTGATGCGGCCGCCGGATATTCGGTTATGGTGGCGATAGCCGCCACCATCCGAGAGACGCCAGCCTTGACACCCGAGCTGCACCAGAAACTGACCCAGTGGCGCCGGCATCTGCATGCGCATCCGGAACTGGGCCTCCACGAGAAGGCCACCTCTGCCTTCGTGCAGGAGAAGCTCACCGAGCTCGGCATTCCCTTCGAGGCGGGCATCGGCGGCCACGGCGTCGTTGCGACGCTGACGCGAGGGGCGGCACAGGGCCGCGTCGGCCTGCGCGCCGACATGGATGCGCTGCCGATCACTGAGGACACCGGCCTGCCCTACGCCTCGACGACATCAGGCGTGATGCATGCCTGCGGCCATGACGGGCACACCGCCTCGCTGCTCGGCGCGGCCGCGCTGCTGGTGGCCGACACCAGCTGGAGCGGCACCGTCGACTTCATCTTCCAGCCGGCCGAGGAAGGGCTTGGCGGCGCGCGCGCGATGGTCGGGGCGGGCCTGTTCGACCGCTTTCCGATGACGCGGGTGTTCGGCTTCCACAACTGGCCGGGGCTCGCAGCGGGCACCATCGCGGTCCATGACGGCGTCGTGATGGCTTCCGGCGGACGCGTCAGCATCACCATCGACGGCCATGCCGGACATGCCGGCATGCCGCATCTGACCCGCGATCCCGTGATGGCGGCGGGACACCTGATCGTGGCGCTGCAATCGGTCGTGTCGCGCAGCATCGATCCGCTCGACACCGCCGTGCTCTCGCTGTGCACGCTCGAAGGCGGCACGGCGCGCAACCAGATCGCGGGACGCGTCACCATCGGCGGCACGCTGCGGTATCATCGCGACGCGGTGAAGGACGTCATCCTGGCGCGGATCGAACAGATCTGCGCAGGCATTGCGACGACCTTCGGCGTCAAGGTCACGCCCGAAATCGTCATGGGCGTCGGCGTGGTCGTCAACACGCCGGCCGAGGCGGGCCTGGCGCGCCTCGCCGCGGAGAGGGTGCAGACCGAGGTGCGACGCGATCTCGCGCCGAGCATGGCCGGCGAGGATTTCGCCTTCTATCTCAAGCAGTGCCCCGGCGCCTTCGCCTGGATCGGCAACGGTGAATTGCGCGACGGCGCCGAGCTGCACGGCCCGCGCTACGATTTCAATGACGCGATTCTGCCGGTCGCCTCCAGCTGGATGGCCGAGGTCGCCAAGGCGGCGCTGAAGTCGAACTGACCCCGAAAACGGCAGGGCCCCGGATTCCCTGCGCATGACGTCGGCCCTGCGCCGACCGTCCCGCCGCACTGTCCCACCGCCAATTTTTCTCCGGCCTGCAACCCTTTGAACTTTCAGCGGCGATGACTGCCCGCGCGGGCGCGTTGCAGCGCCGCACCGTCGCGCGCGCTTGACGCGGGACGTGCGGGCAGGAATAATGAAATTAAAGAACAATTGTTCGCATTCCGAACAATCTGCAGCGGGATCAAGCGGGCTCACGACACCGCATCCGCGTCACCAGAGGAAACGTCATCGATGCAAGCCATCTTCAATGGCGACAGCACGCTCATCGTCGCAATGATCGTCGCCTACATTGCCTTCACGTCCTGGCTCACGCTCAAACTGCGCAGCAGGACCAGCGATCAGTTCATGACGGGCGCACGCGCGATGCCGGCGGTGGTCGTCGGCGTGCTGATGATGTCCGAATTCGTCGGCGCCAAATCGACCGTCGGCACGGCGCAGGAAGCGTTCCAGTCGGGCATGGCGGCGGGGTGGGCCGTACTCGGCGCCTCGATCGGCTTCCTGCTGTTCGGGCTCCTGATGGTGAAGAAGCTCTACAGTTCCGGCGAATACACCATCTCGGCGGCGATCGCGCAGAAATACGGCAAGTCGACCATGCTCACGGTGTCGGTGATCATGATCTACGCGCTACTGCTCGTGAACGTCGGCAACTATGTGAGCGGCGCGGCCGCGATCGCCACCGCACTGCATGTCAGCATGCCCGTTGCGATGTGCATCATCGCCGTGGTCAGCACCTTCTACTACGTGTTCGGCGGACTGAAGGGCGTCGCCTGGGTGACGATCCTGCACAGCGCCATCAAGGTCGTCGGTATCGTCATCATATTTTCGGTTGCGATGTCGCTGACCGGCGGCATCGCGCCGATCCAGGCCAAGCTGCCCGCCTATTACTTCAGCTGGGACGGCAAGATCGGCTTTGCGACCATTTTCGCCTGGACCTTCGGCACCGTCGGCGCGATCTTCTCGACCCAGTTCATCGTGCAGGCGATCTCCTCGACGCCGAGCGCCGACGACGCGCGCAGGGCCACCTTCTATGCGGCGGCGTTCTGCCTGCCGCTCGGATTCCTGCTCGCCTTGATCGGCGTCGCGGCGAAATTCCTCTATCCCGACATGAACAGCCTCTACGCGCTTCCGGTGTTCTTGGAGAAGATGCCGCCGCTGGCCTCGGCCTTCGTGACGACCTCGCTCGTCGCCTCGATCTTCGTCAGTGTCTGCACGGTTGCGCTCGCGATCGCCTCGCTGGTGGTCCGCGACTTCTACGTCCCCTACTGGAAACCGACGCCCGAGCGGGAACTGAAGATGACCCGCCTGTTCTCGGTGGCGATCGGCATCGCGCCGCTGGTCTTCGTCTTCTTCATTCCTGAAATCCTCAAGCTGTCGTTCTTCACGCGCGCGCTGCGCCTGTCGATCACGATCATCGCGATGATGGGGTTCTATCTGCCGCTGTTTGCCAGCAACCGCGGCGCCACCGCGGGCCTGATCGGCGCGGCGATCTCGACGACGGCCTGGTACATGCTCGGAAACCCCTTCGGCATCGACAACATGTATGTCGCGGCCGCGACACCGCTGGTGGTGATGGCGGTCGAGCGCCTGGCGATGGGCCGCGCTCCGGCCGCCGCCGCGACGCCGCAGCCAAATGCATTGATGGAAAGGACATCGATATGATCACCGATACCGGGATCGTGACCACCGACGTCGGGATCGCCGCCGATGGCGTCGTTCGCCCGGCCGCCGGCGATCCCGACCGGTCCGACGCTTTCATTCCCTCGCCTTGCGTGCAGAACCACGCCGCCAATCTGATGCCGCTCGCGAACGGCGATCTGGCCTGCGTCTGGTTCGGCGGCACGCAGGAGGGCATGTCGGACATCTCGGTCTATTTTTCGCGCCTCGCGCGCGGCGCGACGCAGTGGTCTCCCGCCGAAAAGCTGTCCGACGACAGCGGACGTTCGGAGCAGAATCCGGTGCTGTTTCCCGCACCTGACGGCACGCTGTGGCTGATGTGGACGGCGCAGCTCGCGGGCAACCAGGACACCGCGCTGATCCGCCGCCGCCTCTCCCGCGACAACGGCAGGAGCTGGGGCCCAATCGAGACGCTGTTTCCCGAGCAGCGCGGCCGCGGCACCTTCATCCGGCAGCCGATCGTCGTGCTCGACAATGGCGACTGGCTGCTGCCGGTGTTCTATTGCCACAGCACGCCGGGACGGAAATGGAACGGTGACGAGGACACCAGCGCGGTGAAGATCTCGTCCGATTCCGGCGCGACCTGGCGCGACATCGACGTCCCCGGCAGCCGCGGCTGCGTGCATATGTGCATCGCGCGGCTCGACGACGGCTCGCTGATTGCCTTTTACCGCAGCCGCTGGGCGGACACGATCTATCAGAGCCGGTCCGCCGATCACGGCCGCACCTGGTCCGCGCCGGTCCAGACCGTGCTGCCCAACAACAACTCCTCGATCCAGGTCACGCGGCTTGGCAACGGTCATCTCGCGCTGGTCTTCAACGACTCCAGCGCCAGGGATGCAACCGGGCGCCGCCTCTCGCTCTATGACGAGATCGAGGACGATTTGCCGCCGGTGCTCGCCGGCGACGGCAAAAAAACGGATGAACGCACCGCGTTCTGGGGCGCGCCGCGGGCGCCGATGACGCTGGCCGTTTCCGCCGACGGCGGGCGGACATGGAGCAAGCGCAATGTCGAGACCGGTGACGGCTATTGCATGACCAACAATTCACGCGATCAGACCAATCGCGAACTGTCCTACCCTTCGGTCAAGGAGACCGCCGACGGGGCGATCCACATGGCCTTCACCTTCCATCGCCGCGCGATCAAATATGTGCGCGTGACCGAGCCGTGGGTGAAGCGCGCCATCCGGGGCTGAGACCATGGACAGGAGGCCGCACGCGCTCGTCACGGGCGCCAGCTCAGGGATCGGTGCTGCGATCGTCGAACGGCTGCTGCACGATGGCTGGCGCGTCACCGGCATCAGCCGGCGTCCCGCGCCATTCGACCATCCGGCCTTCGATCACCTCTCGCTCGATCTCGGAGAGGTCGGTGGCATCGCGAACGCCGTCGCGGGCATCGCGCCGACCGCGCTCGTTCACGCGGCCGGCATGCTCAAGGTCGGCGGCCTCGGATCGCTCGACCATGACGACGGCGCCGCGATGTGGCGGCTGCATGTCGATGTCGGCGAGCGCCTCGCCGATGCGCTGGCGCCGCGCCTGCCGCAAGGCGGGCGCATCATCTTCATCGGCAGCCGAACCGCGTCGGGCGCAGCCGGCCGCGGCCAATATGCCGCGACCAAGGCGGCGCTGGTGGCGCTCGCGCGATCCTGGGCCATCGAGCTCGCGCCGCGCGGCATCACGGTCAACGTCGTTGCGCCCGCCGCAACCGAGACACCGATGCTGAAAGACCCGACGCGCGCCAATGTCGCGCCAAAGCTGCCACCGATCGGCCGCTTCATTCGGCCGGAGGAAGTCGCGCACGCAGTGGCGTTCCTGCTTTCGCCGGAGGCCGCGGCCATCACCGGACAGCAGCTCGTCATCTGCGGTGGCAGTTCGCTCTGAGTTCGTGCGCCGTCAGGCTTCGCGGTATTCCAGCAGGATCAGCCCGACCAGGACGAAGGCGATGGGCCAGATCCAGGCCGCGCCCTGACGGACGCGGCCGTCCATGCGCAATTCGAGCCAGCGCGCCCATCCTGCCGTGACGCCGCACAGCGCCAGCGGCGTGTGACTCATCTCGATGAGGAGCTGGTCCTTGATGTTGGCGATCGCGTGGGAATGCGTCAGCAGCAGCGCCCCGCCGAGCGCCGTCGTCAGCGGGAATACCAGCGCCGCCGGCCCGGCCTTGCCGCCGCGCAGGCGCACGCGCCACTCGAAAATGCCGAACACGGCGATCAGCAGCACGAAGATGCGATGCTGCGCCACTTCCGGATCGCGCAGTGATTCGAAGAAGCCCGCCGGCCCGAGCGGCCAGGCCTGCTCGTCGGCGCGAAAGAACAGGAAAGCCGCCATGCCGAGAAACAGCAGCGGCCAGTGTTTCGCCCATCGCCCCCAGCGAAAATGCTCGATCACCGCGAGCAGTCCGATCAGCACCACGAAGATGCCGGCCCAATGGTGGTTGTACTCGGACCAGGCGATGTCTTCGGCATTGCGCGGCAGGATCGTGCCCTCGCCGGGAACGTAGGCGGCTAGCGCATTCGCGCGCCCGGCGTCCGCCAGGGTGATTTTGGCCTGGAGCTGCGCGACGGTGAGCTTGTCGTAACCAGGGCTGGCCAGGCGCGGCGGCCATTGCGGCGTGGCGCGCTCGACAATTTCGTGCCAGTTCAGGCGATCCTGCGCGAGATCGACGCCCGGCGGCAGCGAGGTCAGCGACGCGGCGGCGAGCAGGACGGTGAGACCGATGCCGATCTCGACCTCGGCGAAGCGTTTCAGCCGCAGGATCGGCGTAGAGGGATCGCGCCGCAGCCGCTCGACGAGGAAGTAGTTGCCTGCTCCGAGCGCCAGCAGCATCAGCAGCAGGCCGACTTTCGCCAGCGTCATGACACCATAGGCGGTGCCGTAGATCGCTTCGATCGAGCCGATATAGGTCACCGCCATCGTCACGCCGCCGGCGAGGATCGCGGCGACCGCGGCCATCGACATCAGCGAATAGCGCCGCGCGATGCGGCGCCAGTCGCCCGCGTCCTTGCAGCCGCTGAGCGCGATCAGGAAATAGGGCAGCCCGCCGATCCAGACACTCGCGCCCAGCATGTGACCGGCATCGGACAACAGCAGCGGCCAGCGGACGTCCGGCCGGCTGGCCGCGTGGGTCAGCCGGGTCTGCATCGCGAGAGCCAGCACGGCAAGTGCGACAAGGCCGATCGAACGCACGCGCGCGGGATTCGTCGCAAGGACAGCGATGCCGAAGGCGCAGGCTGCGATGACGAGGTCGGCCCGGCCGAAATCGGCACCGAGCGCTTCGCTCCACGCGACCTGGAGCGTCCCGACCAGCGCGGCCGCATTGAGCGCCAGCGAGGCGATGGTGAGGAGCGCCCATGCCAGCGCGCTGATCCTGAGAACCGCCCTGCACCGCTGCTCGATCGTCAGGCCGTCGCTCGTGAGCTGCGGCCGTAGCGGCGCCCACAGCAACATCCAGAACGCCAGACCGCCGAGCGTGAAGGACTGCGCGATGAGAATCAGGCCCCGCAGGACGACCGACAGATAACCGAAGATGTCGAGGAGCAGATACAAGGGCGCGGCGTCAGCGAACGTTGAACGGAATGTCGCCGCGCGTGATGTGCCCGTCGACGCTCAACACCTGCCAGCGCAGGCGCCACGCACCGCTCGACAGATGCGTTGCATCGGCATTGAGGTCGTCAACGGGCGCGTCGGCGGCCGGCGTCACCGCTTGCGTCACGCCGTTCGGGGCGAACAAGGTCAGCTTGGAGCGGGCATGATCGATCCGGCTGTTGAAGTGCAGGCGGATCGCCACCGCATCGCCGGATACGATCGCCCCCGCCGCTGGCGCGGACGACACGATGATCGCGTGAGCCGAGGCCACGTGCGGCCCGACAAGACACGACAGGACAAAGGCAGAGATCGCGATTCTGAAGGACGCGCCCATGGTGCTCGCTCGCAACCGGCAACTCTCACCTCACCCGCCGCTCGCGGCGTGTGAATGATGTGCGAACGTATGTTGGAACCGATTGCTCGTCCACAAGGGCGCGCGAGATTTGAATTCGGCCGCCGCGCATGGAAAGGCGTCGTCTGTTGCTCCTGCGACACACCGGGAAATGCCGCGCGAGCCGGGGCAGATCAGCTGATTGGGGCGGGAGCAACTTCAGCCAGATGAATGCCTCTCCCAAGCGCCTGAAATTGCTCCGGAAAACGGAGCGCCCGATCGGATCAGCCGCCGCTTGGCGAGCGCGCTCACAACATCGAGAGCGGCAGCGGCGATCAGCGCGCGGCCGCGATCCTGGCGCGGAAGATCTGTTGCCCCTGCATGATCTTGTCGAGCAAAGCATCGAGCGCCCAGAAGCGTTCACGGATGTCGAAATCGATGGTCCGGCTGTGGGCGCAGGCAAACGTGCCGAGCCTCTGATGGTACAGCTTGGCCAGCTTGGGATATCCCATCGGCTCAGCCATCGCGGCGAGCGCGAGGTAGACGGAGAGATCGTCCGCCAGCGCCGGATGCCGCGCGCTGTCGGTCAACAGCCATTTGTAGAGATCGGGATGGAAGTTCGTGAACACGCCGGTGAAGCCGGCGGATCCGCTTCTGATGGCGTCGAAGGCGATCGCCGCATTGGCATTGACGATGGCGAGCGAGGAATTCTTCGTCAGCGCCACGCGACGCTTCACGGTCTCGAGGTCGCAGGACACGTCCTTGAGGATCGCGAAGCGCCCGCTCTCGGCGCAGAACGCCAGCTCGTCGTCGGACATGAGCCGCCGGAACGGCGCGGGACATTCGTAGAGGCCAAGCGGGAGATCGGCGGGCAGCGCATCGAGCAGATGGCGCAGATGATCCATGAAGACCGTGCCGCCCTGCCCCTTCGGATCGAACCGGTTCGTCACCAGCACCAATCCGTCCACGCCGATCGCGGCGATGGCGGTCAGCTCGGTCACTTGATCGTCGCGGGATTCACTGACGTGGCCTGATGCGATGACAGGCACCCGGCCCGCCGCCTGCCGGACGACGAAACGCGCCAGCGCGACGCGCTCCTCGAGGCTCAAAAACTGCATCTCGCTCGACTGGGCCACGGCGAACAGCGCATCCGCGCCATTGGCGATGTACCATTCGACGAGGCTTTCGAGGCCCGCATAGTCGATCGCGTCGGCTTCGCTGAACGGCGTCAGCATCACCGGAATGATGCCCTTGATGGTTGCGGTCACAAATCGGCTCCCAAGACGTTGAATTCGGTGACAGGCAGGAGCCTGCCGCTCACGCGTCTTGCGACGCGTGAGCGTGGCTGTTCAGGCTGGCAGTCAGTTGCCGGCCACTTCCTTGATGCGGGCGATCATGTCGTCGACGGCCTTGTCGACCGGCACCTTGTTGGTGACGATGGCGTTCACGGCCTTCATCCAGACGTTCTCGTTGTTGAGAGTCGTGAACTTGTAGTTCTTGCTCATCTCGTAGCCGCCGACGCCGGCGAAGAACTGGTCGCGCACGGCGCGGCGATGAACGTCGCCGTCCCAGAAGGCGGACTTCTGCGCGGCCGTCTTGACCGGGAACCAGCGGCCGAGTGCGCCTTCGACATAGGGCTGGAGGTTCTCGTCGCGCAGCAGGAACGAGACGAACTCCTTGGCGCGGTCCTTGTTCTTGGCCTGCTCGAAGATCAAGCCGACCACCACGGAGGCGCGGGTGTGGACCGGCGTGCCATCCGGCTTGTTGGGCCAGACCATGGTGCGGATGCGGTCGTAATAGTTCTTCTTGGCTTCATCGCGCTGCTCGGCGGTGAGCGTCTCGTTGCCGGCATCGTCGAGCCATTTGCCGGGGAGCGAAACCGTCGAATTGTGCGTCATGATCGTCGTCTTGTTGTGGAAGGCGACGTTGTTGTCGGGATCCTTCCAGCTCGTCGCCGATTGCGGCGTGCAGCCTTTCGCGGCGATCTCGACATAGTCCGTCATGGCGGCGACGAGACCCGCCTTCACCTTGGGATCGTCGACCAGCAGCTTGCCGTTGTCGTCGACGAGCACGACGTTGTAGGCGTCCATGAACACCAGGAACGAGATGAAGCTGTCGGTGGCGTCGACGCCCATCGGATGGCCGATGCCGTAGATGCGCTTGCCGGACGCCTTGCGCACCGCCGGTTGCGCCTTGTCACACCAGAACGACCAATAGCCCTTCCAGTCCTTCGGGATGTCGGTCTCCTTGAGACCTCCCTCCTCCAGCATGTCCTTCCAATAATGCAGATGCAGCGTCGCCTGCTTCAGCGGGAAGGCGTAATAGGCCTTCGCCTTGGTCTTGTCGTTGTACAGCATGACCGTTTCGAGCGACTGCGGGGAGAACTCGCCCTTGATCGGCGCGAGCACGGAGCCGAGATCGACCAGCTTGCCTTCGGAGGCCCACTTGCCGGCGCCCTGAAAATGGTAGGTGTCCGCATAGGTGACGTCGGGCGGACTGCCGGCATCGAGCGCCGCCACCAGCTTCGGCATCATGTCCTGCGTCGCATATTGCGACAGCTCGACCTTGACCCCGGTCTTGGCCTCGAACTTCTTGACGACGGCGAGCAGCGCATCTTCCTCGGCCTTGTAGTAGCCCTTGTTCCACCAGACGACGAGCTTCTCCTCGGCGGCCGCGGGGCTCGCCGTTCCCATCATCGGCAGAAGCAGCGAAACCGCCATCGAACAGTTTCTGGCCCACCGCAAAACGCTATTCCGCATCGTCGTTTCCTCTCCGTCTCATCCGGCGAGGGGCCCGCCGGTTGCTCTCATGGCGTTTAAAACGCGCCCATGTAAGCGCTTACATATCTGGAGTCAAGCGGCCCTTTGAGAAGGAAGCAGCCCTCTTGGCGGGACGATGCGCGCTATCGAAGAGACGACCGCTCTGTGCGGGATCAGGCGTCCCTGGCGTGACCCGCGCTGTCGCGGATTTTCAGAACAGGCACGACTTCGCGGGACTGCGCCTGCGCTTGCCGGCCCGCGATCACCGCGAGGAGCTCGTTGGCCGCCAGGACACCGATCTCCTGATTGTCGACCTTCATCGTCGTGAGCCTGGGAGAAAAGCGCGATGAAATCGCAAGATCATCGAAGCCGGTGATCGAAAAATCCCCGGGCGCGTCCAGGCCGCATTCCCGCGCGGCCATCAACGCACCGAGCGCCAGATTGTCGTTGCCGCAAACGATCGCGGTCGGCCGAACGTCGACGGCTTGCGTCATCAATCCGGCAAAACTGGCCGCACCAAACTCCAGCGTCGAGGGACCCATCATCAGATCCTGTGCCGCGATCTCCAAACCCGCGGCCGCGAGCGCTTCGCTGACGCCGCGAAGCCTGTCCTTGACGCGGTCGTTGTTGGTGTCGGGCTGGAAGATGGCGGCAAACCGGCGATGGCCGAGCGACAGCAGATGCTCCGTCATGCGGCTGAACGCGGCGCGATTGTCAAAGCCGATGCACGGATGCGGTGACAGCCTGTTGTAGGAGTACGTCACCACATAGGGAATGCCACGCGAGTTGAGCGCGTCAAAAAGCTCGGAGGGATGATTTTCACCGACCACGGCAATTGCTTCCACACCGCGCGCAAGCATCGCTTCGGCCTGCCGCAAGCCCTCGTCCGGATCATAGTTCGAGCAGCCCAGGAACAGTGTGAAGCCGCGTTCGCTGAAGACGGTCTGCATGCCGCCGATCTGGTGGGCGAAGATTTCGTCGTCCAGGGTCGGGATGATGGCGCCGGCGATATGCGTCCGGCGCGACGCCAGCGCCCGTCCGGCAGCATTGGGAATCCAGTTCAGCGCGCGTGCGGCGTCCTTGACCCGCTGCCTGACCTCTTCGGACACCTTGTCGGGTTCGTTGAAGGCGCGCGAGACGGTCGCGGTCGAGACATTGGCCTTGCGGGCGACCTCCTCGAGCTTGACGCGGCCGCTGCCTCCACGCGCTCTCTTTGAACCTGCCACCATCCCCGCCATTTCGGTCAAACGCCTGATCGATCAATACCTTGCCATGGTATTGACGACCACCGGAGTCCTCAACGAAAATCTCCCGGCGAGGGACGCGCGTGCTTCCTAGACGATCCCGCCCTGCCGAAGCGCCGCAATCGCAGCCACGTCGTAGCCAAGCTCCGTCAGGACGAGGTCAGTGTGCTCGCCGAGCGTCGGCGGACGCGATGCGATCTCGCCTGGCGTTTCCGACAGCCGGACGGCAGCGCGGGCCACGGGTGCGCGTTGAGGCAGGCCGGGATATTCGATCTCCTGCATGAAGCCGGCGGCGCGAATATGCGGATGGTCCAGCGCCTGTTGCGGGCTGAGAACGGGCCCGGTCGGAATCATGGCCCTGCCCAGAGTATCGACAGCCTCCTGCGTGGTGCGCTCGGCGCACCAGCGCGCCATCCGCGCGCTGATGACGGGGCCGTTGTTGCCGCGGCTGATGTCGTCGGCAAAGCGCGGATCGTTCAGCCACTGGTCCTCCTCGCCCATCAGCTTCGCCCAGCGTTTGAACAGCGGATGCCCCGTGACCTGGCACAGCACCCAGCCGTCCTTTGTGCGGTAGATGTCGGCCGGTGCTGCGGTCTGACCGAGATTGCCGGTCGGAACACGGTTGACGTTGATCACGGCCTGCTCGATCAACGTGGCATTGGTGAAGGACAGCGCGGTGGCGAGCAGCGCGCCCTCGACGATCTGCCCGCGTCCGGATTTGCCGCGCTCCATCAGCGCCGCGAGCGTCCCGAACGCGCAATGCAGCGCCGTGCCGAAATCGACCCAGTTCACCGCGGCCCGATATGGCGGGTCCCCGGCACCGGTCATGTACACCGAGCCCGACATGACTTGGCCGACGCCATCGAAGCCGACGCGGTCGGACCAGGGCCCCGGCCCGCCGAACGCGGTGGCGGTCGTCAGGATGATGTCGGGCTTGATCGCCTTCAAGGAGTCGTAGTCGAGCTTCATCGCGCGCAGGGTCTGCGGCGGCAGATTGGCGACGACGACATCCGCGGTCGCGATCAGGCGGCGCATCACCTCCTGCCCTTCCGGCTTCATCGGATCGAGCGTGATGCACTTCTTGTTGCGGTTCACCTGAAGGAACAGCGCGCCTTCGCCGCCCTCGCCGACCGGCGCCACGAAGCGGTCCTCGCTGCCGTCGCGCTTTTCCACGCGGATGACCTCGGCGCCGAATTCGGCCAGCAAGGTCGCGCAATAGGGCCCTGCGATATAGCGCCCGAAATCGAGGACGCGCACGCCCTCCAAAACTCCTCCCATCGATCCCTTCCCGTATTCATATGTTCTCGTCAGATTACAGGGACTGGCTGCCACGGCAAGGCGGCAGAGAACATCATGCCCCTGCCCCTAAGATGTGATCGGCGAACAGTTTCGGCTGGCGGAAATTCTGCTTTAGTATTGCCCCGTCCGTCCCCCAGCCAGAGCACATCCATGCCGCAACAATTCGATCGATCCGCAGAAGATCTCGGCAACGCGATCCATTTCGAGCACGTCAACATCCAGGTCCCCGACCAGCGCCTCGCCACGCTGTTCTACGTGACCGGGCTTGGACTGACCCGCGATCCCTACCTGATGGTTTCCGACACCAACATGTGGATCAATGCCGGACGGAGCCAGTTTCACTTGCCGAGCGGCAGGCCGCAGGTGCTGCGCGGCCATGTCGGGCTGGTCATCGAGGGCCGCGAGGCGCTGCTGGCGCGGCTCGCGTCGGTCGCGAAGAAGCTCGAGGGCACGGCGTTCGCATTCGCCGAGCACAACGATCATGTCGAGGCAATCTGTCCGTGGGGCAACCGACTGCGCTGCTACGAGCCGGACGCCGCGCGCTTCGGGCGCATTGCGCTCGGCATTCCCTATGTCGAGTTCGACGTGCCGGAAGGCACCACGAAGGCGATTTGCGCCTTCTACCCCGAGATCATGGGCATGCCCGCAAGCTTGCGAAACGGCGACGGCCGGGTCGCCGCCGTGAAGACCGGCCGCGACCAGCATCTGTTGTTCCGCGAGACCGATCGGCCCCAGGGCGACTACGACGGCCACCACGTGCAGATGTACATCACCGACTTCTCCGGCCCCTACCGCAAACTCCTGGCGCGCGACCTGATCTCGCGCGAGGACAATCAATACCAGTACCGCTTCTGCGACATCGTCGATCTCGACAGCGGCAGGCATCTCTTCACGGTCGAGCACGAGGTCCGCAGCGCGACCCATCCGATGTTCATGCGGCCGATGGTCAATCGCAATCCGGCGATCAACAACCGCAATTACGCATTCGGCCACGATCGGTCGCTCTGGGCGATGGGGCTGGATCAATACGAGGGATAGGGAGCGGCGAACGCGCGCCTTGCGGCGCGCGCGATCCATGACGTCGGCCGGCCATCAGCAGCCACGGCAGATGATCAGCCGGCGGTCGATCTCCTTGTCGAGCCGCTGCAGCTCCGCATCTTCGGGCGAGGCTTGCGTCGACCCGGGCACGTCGCTGCGTCGCGGCTGCCGGTGACCGATGGGAGCCTGCCGGGACAGGTCCGCGAACTTCATTGCGTCCACACTGCCAGGCGAGGACATGATCACAGGCGTGCTTGCGCCTCCGGCAGCCCTGAGGCTGGAAACCGATCCGAACAGGAACGTAGCTGCGACGACGGTCACGCCAAGTCTGATTGACATCATCATTCTCCTATCGCGGTGACGTTGCGACGATGCGCATGCGATGGATAGGAGGTCCCGGCTACTCGACCATTTCGCCCGCGGCGACATCGCGTTACCATTGCAACCGCGATCGCCGATTGTCTGCGCCAGCTATGGATTCCTGTTTTGACGCGCTTTCTTTCTTCGCGCGAGCCGGTATCCGCTTCGCTCGAAAGCGCTCTAGCGCGCCGCGGCGGTTCGCCTCATCCGTCGTCGCGCGGCCGACGCGGCGACGCTCCGCGCCAGGACGCCGGCGAGCTCCGCCGATATCAGCGGGTGATGAACGAGCTCGGTGATCCCTGACGTCTCCAGCGACGGCACCGCCAGCTCGCGCGCCGAGGGGCTCGCCAGAATGATCGGCAAGGCCGGCGCCGCCGCGTGCAATGCCGCCGCCAGCTCGATCGAGGAGCCTCCGGGCAAGTGGCACACCAGCGCCGCATCGAAACGCGTTTGCGCGATGCGGCAGGCAGTGATCGCCTCCGCCAGCCTGGTGAATCCGACCGGCTCATAACCCAGCGCCGCGAGGATTTCCTCATGGCGCAACAGGCGACGGCGGTCGGTGTCGAGCACCAGCACCGTCTCGCCCGCACCACGGAACGCAAGATCGGGGCTGTGCTGAACCGGCACCGCCTCGTCGGGGTCGCCGGATGGCAGCCAGACGTCGAAGCGCGTGCCTGCATCCGGCTCGCTCTGCACGGCGACGGCCCCGCCGTAATGCTCCACGATCTCGCGAACGGTTGCGAGCCCCATGCCGTTGCCCTCCGGGCGCGTCGTGAAGAAGGGCTCGAAGATCCGCTCCAGCGTCGCCTCGTCCATTCCGGGCCCCGGATCGGTGACCGAAATCACGGTGAAGCGGCCGGGACCGACCTCACTGCGTCCGATCGACAATGGCTGTTGAAGATCGTGCACCTCGATGCCGAGTTCGATACAACCCGGCTCCGTCATCGCCTGTGCTGCATTGTTGCAAAGATTCAGGATCACCTGCTGCAACTGGGCGGGCTCGCCCATCACGGTGGCCTCTTCGGCCGACTCGTTCACCTCGAACTGGACGTGCGAAGGCAACGAAGCCGCCAGCAGCGATCTGGTTTCTTCGATCAGGGTCCTGACGCAGACACGCTCCCGCCTGCCCTCGCCGCGACGGCCGAAGCCGAGAATCTGTTCGACCAGTTCGCGCGCCCGCTCGCCGGCACGGCGGATCTCCGCAAGGCTGCCGGCCGGCCGGCCTCCCGACCGGATTCGCGCCTCAGCGATCTCGGCATAGCCGAGAATCGCGCCGACGATATTGTTGAAGTTGTGGGCGATGCCGCTGGCAAAGGTGCCGAGGGTTTCCATGCGGCGCGCTTGTTGCAGGCTCGCCTGCAAGCGCTCCTTCTCGCCTTCGAGCCGGACCCGGCGGATCGCGTTGCCGATGGCGTCGAACGCCATGCGAAACAGCGACACTTCGGACCAGTATTCGAGCGCCCCGGCCGGCACGGTGTCGAAGCCCAGGATTTCATCGCGATGTCCCCGCAACGCCGTCACGCACAGCCAGCCACCGACGCCGGCGTCCTCGAGCAGGTTCATCGTGTCGTCGGGATGGGCCGCCTTGACCTTGGGAATATAGACGACACCGCCTTCGCCACCGTCGAAGCGTGGCGCGAGGCTCAGCGCGCGATCCGGCCAACCCGGCTCGAATGCGATCCCGTCACGGGACCACCGATAGGTGCTTGTCGTCGTCCCGGTCACGCCGACGAAATAGGCGCGATCGGCACCGATGCATCCGGCGAGCTGTTGCAGCGCGGTCTCGACGTCGGCGGTGATCCTCTCGCGGCTCGAATCGATGAACCGCATCGAGATGCCGGCCATGACGTGCTCGAACGCCGCCCGGCGACGCAGCGTGACCGCACGCCGATGCAATAGCAATCCGAAATAGACCACACCGCAGAGCAGCAGCAGCGACGTCATGAACTGCAACAGGCGTACCCGGCGCGCCGACGCCCGCGAAGCGAGCTGACGCCTGGTGATCAATGCCAATACGGCATCTTGCTCGCGGTTGTTCGATTCGGCGACGAGCGTCTTCACGATCGTGTCGATGTCGGGCAGAAGGTCATGCAGCATCTGCCCGTGCATCAGCAACGCGCGGGCCGAATCCGCGTCCTGCGGCGGCGTTTGCACGAGCGACAGCTCTTCCAATCGATCCTGGACCTGGCGCGCCACGACGTCCGACGTATCGAGCGTCAGGCGCAGCATCGCTGCCGCCAATGCGGAGGCGGCCGTGACCAGCGCCCGCTGATCCGACTCGGCCAACTTGTCACTGAACAGACCGAAATAGGCAAAGGAGTTCTGGAGCAGCGCGTTGCGGCTCTTGAACCGTTCGACCAGGTCCTCCTGCCGAAGGGCGCGCGCCGACAGCACATCGATGGCCCTGGTCTCTTCGGCGTTGAGACCCGGCGTTTCGCGCAGCCGCGTCAGCGCGTCGTCATAGGCATTGGTCATCTGCACCAGCCTGTCATAGTTGCGCGACAGGCCGGCGCGCGCGGTCAGCACTTCCCTGGTCATCGCGCGTTCGAACCGGGTGAAGTCGCCAAGCGCCTGGAGCTGACGGTCGTAACGCACCGAATTGAAGTTCAGCCCGTTCAACAAGAGCCAGGTCAGCAGGGCCAGCACGCAGGTTACGCCGATCACGGCGGGGGCAAATTTCATGGGGAGCCTCCGACAGTCGCGCCGCGATAGGTGCCGGTCAGACTGTTCAGAAAGGCGACGATCGCCTTGACCTGCTTCGCCGTCAGCGTCGCGTTCAATTGGGCAAAGGCCATCTTGCGAACCGCGTCATCGAGCGTCGGCGCGCTGCCGTCATGGAAATACGGCGGCGTGGTCGCGACGTTGCGCAGGCTCGGCACGCGCAGAATCTTCGGCTCGGGCGATGCGAGCGGGTGGAATATGCCGTGGCGCTGGAACAGATTGCCGCCGACATTGACGCCCTGATGGCAGGACGCGCAGCCCAGCGATTTGAACAATTGGTAGCCGCCCAGCTCATCGTCCGACAGCGCCGCGGCATCACCCGCCAGCCAGCGATCGAACTTGCCGCCTGGCGTGACCAGCGTCCGCTGGAAGCTTGCGAGCGCATCGACGACATCGCCGCGCTCCGGGCGGTGGCCGTAGGCCGCGATGAAGCTCTCGCGCATGTCGGGATCGGCATTAAGCTTCTCTGCGATCTCGACCGAGCTGCTCGCCATGGTGCGCGGGCTTTCCAGCGACGACCTGGTATCGGCTTCGATGCTGCGCAATTTTCCTTCCCAGCCGAAGCGAAAGCTGAGCGGCGCATTGAAGACGGTGAGCGTGTTGAGTGCGATCTCCGCTCCGTCGGGGCCGACATCGTGCGGCCTCGGGCTCGCGCCGTTCGTCGCGATATCGTGACACGATGCGCAACTGCGTGAATTGTCGTGCGACAGCCTGCGATCGGAGAACAGCCGTTCGCCGAGCTTGACCTTCAGCGGGTCGATTGCCGGCGGCGCCGGAATGGGTGTGATGGGCTCATCCTTGCGGACCGACACCAAGGCGGGCTGCGGCTGCGACGGTGCGGGAGAGACCTTCAGAGAGCACGGCACAAGTGCGCAAATCACGATCGCGCAACGTCGAAGGCCGGCACCTCGTCCGGCCCCGAGAAATCTGGCGAACTGCTGCACGCCCAGCAATGTGGGGGTGAAGCGAGAATTGTCGCGTCTGCTCAAGGAGTTTTGATCGAAGCTGGATGAGGTCGCGAGAGTGGTGGTCGGCTTGGCGGTGCGAGATCGGAAGAGCCAGCTTGGATCGACATGAGCGACCGGCTCGCAGCTCGACAGAAGTCCAGCCCCACCAGGGCCATGCAAATCGCGTCAGCAATCACGACAATACCTCACCATCCGCTCGACTTCCGATCGGCCGTTGATCCCGATGTCCCGCAAGGTCCGATCGTCGAATTCCATCAGCCCTGCGACAGCCTTTCTGATTTCCCATTCCCGGCGCCAGTACGCCGGCAGGGCCATCACAGTCCCGAGAGCCGCACCGAGCGAGTGCAGCCAGCTGCGCGCCGGTCGTGCATCGCGCGGCGGGGCGCGATCGAACAGGACGATATTCCCACTCTTGCCGGCGCCATCGCTGGCGCTCTTCGCCGGCGCGGGCGGCGTGCGATCTGCCGAAGGCGGCCGGGATTCACGCACAGCGTCCAGCATCGCCTGAACCGGCACGGCCGCGGTCGGATGCAATGAGGCGCCGTAAAGGGCAAAGCCTTCCATCACGGACGCGAAGACGGCCCACCAGAATGTGGCGGCAGGTTGGTCTTGCGCGGCCGCCGGCGCGACCGGAGGCGAACCGATGTCGGGCAAGGAATGACCCGCGGCAACCGCACCGAGACGGACCATGCCGCGACCGTCGGATCGTGCGACCCAGTTCGCCCTGTCGAGTTCCATGTTACTCGGCAAGGCAACGCGGCTCACACTGTGAGAATACTTCTCCATCGCAAATCTCCCACACGCTGTTGGTGGGAGGCAATCTGACGGCCCGCTGTTACGCCAAGGTCACCGCCATCGGCAAAATGGCTACAATTGCAATCCGCCAATTGCTTCTAGAACGGATCGACCGGCACCGCGAAGACATAGCCGACGCCGCGCTCGGTCTGAATGACGCGCGGCGCGCTCGGATCGGTCTCCAGCTTGCGTCGCAGCCGCAGCACCTGGACGTCGATGCTGCGATCGAAAATATCCTCATGGATGCGGGTCGCCTGCAGCAGATGCTCGCGGGTCAGGGGGCGCTGCGGCGCCTCGAGAAAGGCCAGCAGCAGCGCATATTCACCCTTGCTCAAGGGCACCGGCGCTTCGTCGGGATCGGTCAGCTTTCGGCTGCGGCGTTCGAGTTTCCAGCCGCTGAAGCGATAGCCCCCGCGCTCGGGATCGCGGGCGCGCGCGGCCCGTCCCATCTCCTGCCGCCGCAACACCGCGCGGACGCGCGCCAGAAGCTCCCTCAGGGAAAATGGCTTGATGATGTAGTCGTCGGCGCCAAGCTCGAGCCCGACGATGCGATCGATCTCGTCGGGACGATGGCCCGTCGTGATGATGACCGGCACGTCGGAATGCGACCGGATTTCCCTCAATAGGTCCAGACCGTCATCCTGACCAAGCCGAAGATCGAGGATGATCAGGCTCGGCTGGCTGCCATCGAGGTAGTGGTTCAATTCCGATCTGTTGGAGGCCGCCCTTGTCGGGATATTGTGCTCCTCGAGATATTTGATCACCATTTGCCTTAGCGTCGGATCGTCATCGACGACGACGATGTGGCCAATATCTGCAAGCATTCCGTACTCTCAAAATTCGCCGTTCGCCGAGTGAGCTGTACTTAAAAAGTGCGAACGTCAACGTCCGGCTGTGGTGAAATGATATTATTTCGTCCGAATTGGAATCGCTCAAAATAGAACGGGATATCGGGGTCCATCGGCACACACTGAATCTATGTATGATGCCGTGATGACGCCGCAACAGGGTAATTCTGCGGCGAATTCCACCGGATGTCGCATACGTGAATAATTGTGATCCCAACGCTTGCTACTTTGGAGCGATAGGAAGCCTGCGGCCTGCGCTGTCGTTCAGCGCCTTGCCTCCACGCCGGGCGCGACCGTTTGCGGCTTCACGGAATCATCACGAGCCCGTTCACGGAATCATCAGGAGCCCGGCAGAGCCATCAGGTACTGGTAGATCGCGGCGAGATCGTCGTCATCCATCCGCCCGATCGGCCGCCACGGCATTTGCTCGCCGAGCCGATGCCCGCTCGGGTCAATGCCCGTGCGCATGGTGTCGACGAACTGCGCAAGGCTCCAGTTCTTGACGATACCGAGGTCTGGTCCAAGCGGCGGCAATTGTCCCGGCACGCCGCCGCCGAGATCCCTGCCGTGGCATTCGCGGCAATCCTGATAGGACAGCAGGTACTTGCCATAGAGCGCCGTCGGCGCCTTCGGCGGCGCGGTGATCACGCCGGTGAAGACGGGCTTCGCATCCGGCAACAATCCGGCGCCCAGCATCACGATGCCCAGCAGGCTGAAGCGATCCGGCGGATCCGGAGTCTGCGCACCGCTCGCGGGCAGGCTGCGGATGTAGGCGATCACCGCCCTGGTGTCGTCGTCACTGAGCCGGCCGGCATTGGTGAAGGACATGATCGCCAGCCAGCGTCCGCTCGCGTCGATCCCATTGCGAATGGCACGAAAGATCTCGCCGTCGGACCAATTCTTCAAGACGCCGGCGGGCGTGAGATTGGCCGGCACGAACGCGCCGATGGGAATCGGGAGATCCTTGGCGACGTCGCCGCCGCCGGTCAGCGTCCCGGTCTGCGAGTGACATGCGGCGCAAAAGCCGTCGGCCACGGCCCTGCCCCGGTCAATCTGGTCCGGTGTCGCCTCGATCCTCACATCGGGGACCGGTGCAGAACGGGCGCGTTGCCGGACGATACCGACCGCGGTCAAAGCGGCTACGCCGAACACTGAGACGGCCAGCATGGCCGTCAGCACCATGCCGCTCCACTTCGCCAGGGCAGATTTCGTCCGGGAGGCGCGAACGCCCAGCCAGGCCAGAAACGCGATGAACGCAACCATCGCAATCAGGGCGACAATATTTTCCATACCAGTCCTCAATGAATTGGGCGCGACCGGTGCCGCGCGACATCCGGATCGTCAAAAATCACTTTCGGCCGACGCCAACGCTCCAATATCTGCGAAGGCGTGCCATGCGGATGTGTGCCGGATTAGCAGCGCGGTGTTTCCGTGCCGTTTCATCACCCGCCGCTCGCGTTACAATTGTAATCCTGTGCCAGCTATCGGTCTCCGGCGCGATGTCACCGGTTTTTGCACCGGCCTTTTTGCCTGGCCTTGGCAGCGCCACGATGCGTTGCCGCCGTAACCATTTCCATTGCCGCCGGAAGCCGTGGCGTAACGGCGATCGCTTCAATTGCCTCTCACTCGACCGGACGCCCTGGGGCGACCGTGCATCGATCATCAAGAGGTCAACTCACATGAAGATTCTTATCGCTTCGACACCTGCGACGGGTCATCTCAATCCGATGCTGGCGATCACGCAAATCCTGCGTGGCGATGGTCACGAGATCGCTTTCCTGACGGGCACCGCCTTTCGTGCCCGCGTCGAAGCCAGCGGCGTGAAGTTCTTTCCCCTTCCCGAGGAAGCGGACTTCGATCCGAACGACGTCTTCTCGCGATTCCCCGAACTCAAGACCATTCCGCCGGGATTGGAGTGGTTCCGTGTTGCTTGCGAGCGCATCTTCGTCGACGCCATTCCGGCCCAACACCAGGGGCTGCGGCAAATCTTGCGGCAATTCCCCGCCGACATCATTGTCGCCGACGACATGCTGTTCGGTGTGCTGCCGATGCTGCTCGGACCGCGCTCGCAGCGGCCTCCCATCGCGCTCTGCGGAACCTCGTTTCTGCATTGGGCGCGCGAGGACGGCGCGCCCAATTTCCTCGGTCTGCCGCCGGCAACGAGCGACGAGGAGCGCGATCGCTATGCGGCCATGGCGCGGGACTTTGATGCCGCAGTCGATCAGCCGGTGTCAATGCGCCTGAACCGGGCGTTGAAGTCTCTCGGGGTCGGGCCGATCGCGATGCCGCTCTTCCATTCCGTGGTCGCTCTCGGCGATGCCTATCTGCAATTGTCGGTGCCGAGCTTCGAATTTCCTCGCGAAATTCCGCCCTCAGTGCATTTCGTCGGCACCCCGCCGATCATCGCCAACCAGGTCCCGCCGCCGCCCTGGGCCGAAGAGCTCGACGGATCGCGCAAGATCGTTCTGGTGACGCAGGGAACGGTGGCCAATCACAATTTCAATCTGCTGGTTGCCCCGACGCTGGCGGCCCTCGCGGACGAGGAAGACATCCTGGTGATCGTGACGGCAGGCGGCCGCCCGATTGACGCCATTCCCGGCAAGATCCCGTCGAACGCGCGCATCGCCAGCTATCTGCCGTTCGAGTGGCTGCTGCCGAACGTCGACGTGCTCGTCACCAATGGCGGCTATGGCAGCGTCAACCAGGCCATGAGCTTCGGCATCCCGCTGGTCACCGCGGGGCTGACCGAAGACAAGGCCGACGTCAACGCGCGGGTCGCATGGTCCGGGGTCGGCATCAACCTCGCGACCAACGAGCCGACACCGAAGGCATTGCGCGACGCGGTGCGGACGGTGCTCGATCAATCCCGCTTCCAGTCGCGTGCATCGCAGATCGCGGACGAATTCGCCGGAATCGACACGCGGGCCGAAGTCCTCCGGGTCATCGGCGAGCTCGTGGCCGACGAGAGCTCGCACACCGGCGCGATGGTGGCAAGCCGGGGGCGGCGCGCCGAACGGCGCGCGTAATCGCCAAACACGACGATGGAGGGCGGGCGACCGCGCCTCCATCACCTCATGCACATCGACCAAGCCGGAACCGGAAATCCGTCCATGCAAATCGACCCCGCATCCTTCGCCTTCACGCTGCTGCTCGGTTTTCTGGCGGCCGTGCCCTATTCCGGCATCGACATCAATCTGCCGGCGCTGGCAGCGACCGGCGCGACGCTCGACGCGAGCGCGTCGGATGTCGGGCTGACCATGAGCGCCTTCATGCTCAGCCTCGCCACCGCGCCGCTGATCTACGGACCTATCTCCGACCGCCTGGGCCGCAAGCCGATTCTGGCCTTCGGCCTCGTATTGTTCGTCGCCGCAAGCCTTGCCTGCGCGAAAGCGTCCTCGCTGCCGGTTCTGTTGCTGGGCCGCTTCGTCCAGGGCATCGGCGCCGCCGCCACCGCAACGACCTTTGCCATCATTCGCGATCTCTTCGACGGCAACGCCGCGCGAGGCAAGATCGCCAACGTCATGGTCACAGTCAATGTCGCGACCGTGATCGCACCGACGGCCGGCGCCGCCCTGCTGGCGATCGCCGGCTGGCGATCGATCTATGCCGCCCAGGCGGGGATCGGTCTCTTGCTGCTGGTCGTGGTGATGTTTCGCTTCGCGGAGACTGCGACGACCGACCGCTCCGGCCGTCTGGCGCTTTCGGCTGTCATCGACAGCTACCGCCAGGTGCTGACGCATCCGGTGTCGTTGCCTTTCATCCTGGTCGGCGCCGCGGGCGGCGCGACCGTGTTTGCCTACGTCACCGGCGCCTCGCTGTTCTTCGTCGGCGCCGTCGGACTGCGCCCCGAGCAATATGGCCTGATCTTCAGCGCATGCTCGGGGGCCGTCATGGTCGGCGCCTTTCTCGACGGCCAGCTCGGCCGGCGCGGCGTAGAGTCCGCCCGCATGCTCGCGACCGGGCTGGCGCTGTCGGCCGCCGCCAGCACCGCTCTACTCGCGATGACATTGGCCGGGTGGATGCCCACGTCACTCGTGGTTGCGCTGCTGATGGCGGTCGCACTCGGCTTCGGGTTCAGCGTGCCGAACGTGATGAGCGCGACGATGCAGCGTCTCCCGGAGATCGCGGGCGCCGTCAGCGCCGCCGCCGGAAGCATTCAGCTGACCGCCGGCGCAATATCGAGCGGGCTGGTCGCACTTCGCTTCGACGGACGGACCGCGTTGTCGATGACGGCGGTGATGGCGGCAACGTCGCTGCTCGCTCTGGTTCTGTATCTGCTAGTCGCGCGCCCCGCCGAGCGCCGCCTACCGTCGCAGACGATCGATCCCGGCGTGGCGGTCCGCAGCCCCACGAAGTCCTGATCCGTCGGGTTGCGACAAGACTTGGGCGGATAAGACTTGGGCGGACAAGACTTGGGCGAGAGGGATCGAACCTCCGAATTGCGGAACCAAGACCCGTTTGATTCCTCGACTATTTCAATCCGCATCTGGAACAAGCGGCGTGGCGAGCCCTGCCCTTATTCTCGCCGCCATCATCATTCAGGAACGCGCGCAGGGGGCGGGCTCCTCCAGGGGGCAGTTCCCAAAGGTTCTGCGTGATCATCCGACAATTAGTGCAACACGAAGTGATTGCGTCCCGCCGTGCACTCCTTGGCGGGCTTGCGTCGTCAGCCTGCGTCGTCGCGCTGGGCGGATGCGCCAGCCTGGGTGCTACCGGCGCACGCTACGACGCTTCGTCGCTTTCGGTCGACCCTACGTTGCTCGTCGTAACCACGCGCAAGCCAGTGAGCGGCGCCCGGGCGAAGCCGTGGTTCGGGCCGGAGCGGGCTTCTACGATGACCGTCGCACGAGCGAAGCTTGTGGCGCCTGGTGACAGCCGTTTCTCTCTCGCCGCAGCCGGACTTGACGATTGGCGTCTTGATGGGGTCGAGCCGGTATCGGGCGATGTCGGCAGTCTTGTCGCGCAGGCCGGCGGCGGACCAGATGTTCTCATCTACGTGCACGGCTTCAAGCAGACGTTCGAGACAGCGGCGCTCGATGCCGCGCATCTCTCCGATGGCATCAGGTTCCGCGGCCAGACGATGATGTTCTCCTGGCCCTCGAAGGCTGGACTGTTCGACTACGCCTATGACCGCGACAGCGCAATGTGGTCCCGTGATGGCTTCGAACGCGTGCTGCAATCCGTCGTGACGAGTTCGAGCGCCGGCCGCGTCCACATCGTCGCGCACAGCATGGGAACCATGCTGACGCTCGAAAGCCTGCGCCAGCTCTATGCGCGATCTGGTGACGCCGTTGCGGGCAGGATCGGGGCTGTGGTGTTCGCCGCGCCGGACATCGACATGGACGTGTTCTCATCGTCGATCAACCGCATCGGTCCGCTTTCGCGCAAGATCACCGTCATCGCCGCAACGAACGACCGCGCGCTGGCGTTGTCGGGACAAATCGCTGGTGGGATGACACGGGTCGGCGCAGCCGAAAAGACCGCCATCGAAGGGCTCGGGGTGCGCGTGGTCGATGCGTCCGAGGCAGGCTGGGGCGTTATCAACCACGACCTGTTCCTGTCGAATGCGGAGGTGCGCCAGGTGATCCGCCGCTCAATTGATACCGTGGCCGCGTGAATCTGGCGCGGCGGAAACGATATCGCCGATGCAGAGGGATCTTGGGGCTAGCTCTGACATCCCGTTGACAGGTTCAATGCCTTGAACAGGCCATCGAAGACACCTGACCGGCAGGGCTTGACCTCCGCGACTGGTCCGGCGCGCTGAGCATTCACAATTGCCTTGGACGTTCCCTGCCTGGGCCGAGGTCTGGGCAGCATGACCGCGAATTTTCTCCCGCTGGCGGCGCGCTGGCGTGGCGCGATGATCTTCAAAGGCTCTTGCGCAACAATCGCTGTTTGATCCGGCGGTGGCATCGGTTTGCTCAAGGAGACCGGCTGCGGAGGCGCTTCAAATTGCATGTGCGGGATTTCGAGCCGGTCTGCCGTCGTCAGCGTATCGGCTGAGACGCGTAACCCGACGGTCGCCTGAACGGGCGGCGCGTTCACAGGCTTTGTCATGCGCGGCGCCGTCTCGAGCTCCATCACCGCGAGTGTACCGAAGCCAACGAGGATGAGAGCCGCCTTCATCTGATTTTACGCTTTCCGAACGCGACGCCTCGTTCAAAGCCTGCCGAAAAATGAGCTCCCGTAAATCGGCGACCGATTGCAGACATCCAATAAGGCGGCTTGGCGGCAGAACTGAACCAGCCGGCGCGGCTACGGGACAAGATCAGAGACAGGGTTAACGCGGGTCATGCGAACCGGTCCTCATACGGAGTGCTCGCTGTCGCCCACCGACTGGCATCTGGGGCCCCCCTCGAGCTTGCAATGTGCTAATCTGAGGCGGCACTCAGCCTGGACGGTGCACCGTGACCGATGGTCGTCACCCGGCATGGACCGAGGAAAGCCGCCTCCGCGGTGCGCTCGACGACGTGATCATCATCCCGCTTGTTGTCGTCGCGCTCGCCACGAACAAGATCCTGCGTTTCGTTCTTGCGATCTTGATGCGGATGCTTGACTACGCCTTCCCTTTTGCGATGCAGATTGTCTGGCTTCCGCTGTTCGCGGCCAGGGTTGTCGGCGATGTCATCGTGACTGTCATCGATGGCGCGGTGCGCTTGCTTCCTCTATCCGCGGCGAAGCGTCGGCAGTGGGGTCGGTCGATTCGCCGAAACTGGTTGTGGTTCCGGCGGAAGATCAGCTATCGGGCGTTCGAGCAAGCGGTGCATGATGCCTTTGAGAGCGGCATGGCATGGGTATTCAGAACATGCCGACATCTCACGCCGACCGCCGCATTGCTCGTGATCCTGTGCGCGGTGCTTTGGCTGCCGATCTCTTTCGCGGCGGCAACGGCGATGCATGCGGTATTGTTTGCCAAGGTCACGTCCTGGCCAGCCTGGATGCAACTCCTGCATCCGCTCGCAACGGTCATCGCGAAGAGCAAGCTTCTGGTGCTACCGGTCTATCCGGCAGCCTGGCCCCAGGCCAGAAAGCACCCGCTCGTTCAGCTCATCTTCAGGGGCTATGACATCATCAAGCGCGCGCATCTGATCAGAAAGGTCGGCCTTCGCTATCGGCAGGCAGAGATCGCCGGGACCGCGGCGGTTGAGAGGCTCGAGCGCATTGCCGGCCTCACGTCGGCGGTGCGGTGGTTGCGCGAGGCACACGTCGCAGAACATCTCGGCGTCGAGAAGCCCACTCAGGAATTGCGTTCGTTCTTCGCGCGATGGTCCATCAAGTTCTCGGCTGAATATTACGAAGCGAAGGAACGGCAAGCCCCGGGCGTCCCATCATCAAACAGCAGCAAGCCGCAAACGCCGAGTTGATCATCAATCGCCAACGGTCCCACCGTACCGCCGTCGCTGCCCGATCTCCCTTCAACAGGCAGCGGACTGCGCCAGTTCCAAATAATGCAACGGAGAAGGCTATTTGACGAGCAATGGTCGCGCAAGCGCTTCGAGAGTGACTTTCTCCGAGGCACCGCGGCTGCTGCCATTAGCATGTACGACTAATCTCAACTTGTTACAGTCGAGCGTCCCGCGGCCATCGATTTTGCGTCGGGAATGGGGTGTCCTCATTCAGCCGCATCATTCAGCGGCGTGCCCATTCCAACCGTTCCGCCTTCCACCAACGCCCGGGTTTGCTGGGCGCTATATCCAAGTTCATTCAGGATTTCCTCGCTCTGCGCGCCCAGCGGTTGCGGAGCCAATCGTACGCCCGGCCGTTCACCATCGTATTTGATCGGATGGGTCGTCAGTTTGATCGGCTGGCCGCTCGCGGCGGATGCAATGGTCGTGATGTGGCCGGCCGCAACGACCTGAGGGTCGCGCGCCATTTGCCCGTAGTCGTTGACGGCGGCGAACCAGAAATCATGACTGGTGAGTCGCGCCTCGAGCTCAGCAACGCTGAACTTGGTCGTGTGTTTTGCGACCAATTTCGAAATCTCGCCCTTGCGCGAAAACAACTCATGTTCACCGATCTGCGCAAGCTCGGGACATTCCAACACCTCGGCCAGTCCTGCCAGCGTCACCCGCGAGAGCGCGATATGTCCGTCGGCAGCCGGGTAAATTCCATAAGGGGCCTGCATCAGCCAACCCGATACGTATTCTTCCTGCCGCATCGATTTCGGCGGGTGTTGGCTATTCAAATACGCGACGATGGCCTCGGTCTGAATGTCGATGGCGGCACCGAGCAAGGTTGCCTCGACTCGGCATCCCTGGCCGGTGCGCGCATGCCGAACCAATGCGGCCAAAATGCCATTGGCCAGCAATGCCGCGCCGTGATGGTCCACAGCAGAACAGCCGACGGCCCGCGCATCACCCTCACCTTTTCCGGTGGCCGCAGCCAATCCGGAGATCGCCTGCAGTAGCAGATCCTGCCCGGCTCGCTCCTTGTACGGTCCATCGACGCCATAACCCGTCGCCGACGCATAGATAATGTCCGGGCGCAGCTTTTTCGCGTCTTCGAATCCGAGACCTAAACGGTCCATCACGCCGGGCCGAAAGTTCTCGATCACGACATGCGATTGCGCGATCAGCCGATGAGCGATCTCGCGACCCTCGTCAGATCGCAGATTGAGCGCGATGCTTCGCTTGTTCCGGTTGGCGCAGGCAAATAGCATCGATTCGCCTTCGACGAAACTCTCGCCTCCGCTCCAATGCCGTTGAAACGCGCCATCTGTCTGTTCGACAGCCACCACGTCGGCACCGAGGTCGGCCAGAAACTGCACGCCCAGCGGGCCCATCAGGAAGTGGTGAAAGGCGACGATCTTTATTCCATCAAGCATCAGAGTCACTTTGCGATACTCCCTTCCATCGTCATCCGGCCGCACGCCGGATGACGCCCACGACTTGCCTCAGCTTCGTGGTACCCATTTCAGAATGTGCTGACCGACGGCGACGATCTTGCCGTTGTCATTGGTAATCGTGACGTCGGAGACAGCCCTGCGCTTCTCAAGATCGATGCTGGCGACTTCATACCTGACGGTGATGGTGTCGCCGATGAACACGGGCGCGATGAAGCGGATCCGGTCGTAGCCCAGCGACACCGGGCTTTCGGAAATGCTGTCCCGCGCCGCCCGCTCGGCGACCATCGTCGAGGTCGTCGACATGAAGCCGACCAGCATCGCGCCATGTGCCATCCGCTTTCCATAGGCGGTCCTGCGCATCTCGGCTTCGTTGATGTGGTTGGGCGAGAAGTCACCCGTCAAACCCGCATACAGATAGATGTCAGATTCGCTGATCGTCTTGCTGAACTCGGCAAAATCCCCGAGCTTGACGTAGAACTTTTCCGCCTCGGCACCGATATCCGACATTACGCAACCTTGGCGTAGGCGTTTTCGGCACGAAGGCCAGACAGATCGATGAAGTGCCTGACCTTCTCGATCTCCTCCTGGGTCAGCTTGACCAGCGGCGGGCGGACTACGGCCCGCTCGAGGCGACCGAGCATGACCAACGCTTCCTTCATGCGGTTGTGCTGATCGAACAGCGGCGAGTCGTAGAAGGCTCTCACGGTCGGGAAAATCCGATCGTTGACTTCACGCGCCTTGTCCATCTTGCCCGCCTGCACCGCCTGGAACAGCGCGACCTGCAGATTGGCGATGACGCTCCCTGCACCGGAGAGAATGCCCTGGCAGCCCAGCGCAAGCGATCCCAACAGCCAGGTGCTGTGCGTGGTCAGAACGTTCACCGGGTTCTCCAGAGCCGCCAGCTCGCGGATATGACGCTCGTGCACCTTGCCGTCGCCATACTGGTCCTTGATGGCGCAGATTTGCGGATAGCGCTGGCACAGTTCGAGCAGTGTCTCGAGCGGATAGCTGAGTCGGGACAAGAACGGATACTGGAACGCGATGATGGGCAGGTCGCTCGCGCCGCAGATATACTTGAAGTGCTCGATGATGCTCGCCGGCCTCATGTGGCCTTCGAGACCGAGAATATCGGGCGGGAAGACCAGCAGCGCGTCGGCGCCTTCGTCCTGGGCCATGCGCGCCAGTCTCGCAGCCTGCATGCTCGAGTTGGTGAAGACGCCGATCACCGTGGGCACGCGATCGCCGAGAACTTCCTTCGTCACCGCTGCCACGCGGCGTTGCTCGTCGAAAGTGAGCGAGGACACCTCGCCGGCATGACCGTTGGCACAGACCGCGCTGATGCCGGCGACGGAGGCAATATCCTTCAGGTGACCGCGAAACGCTGTTTCATCGATCGAAAGATCTTCCTTGAACGGTGTCAGGCATGCCGGAATGACGCCCTTGGCCGTGAATTTTGAAGTGTGAGACATGAGGTTCTCCTTGGTTCTAACGTCTGACGCCGGCCATCGAAATTCCGGCGATAACCTGTCGTTTCAGGATGAGAAAAACGATGAGCGCTGGAATCGTCGCCATGAACGATCCCGCCATCATCAGGTCGTATTGAATGTCTGACGCCGCCACGAGCGTCTTGAGCCCGATTGGGAGCGTGCGCACGCCCGAGCGCTGCAGCGCGACCAGCGACCAGAAAAACTCGTTCCAGGAAAAAATGAAGATGAAGATCGCGAGCGCGCCATAGGCCGGCAGCGAGACGGGAATGATGATGTGCCAGAGAATTCGCAAGTGACCGCAGCCGTCGATCTTGGCAGCCTCTTCGAGATCCGTCGGGATATTGATGAAGAACTGCCTTAGCAAGAACAGGCTCACCGGCAGCGCCGACAGCGGGAGCGCCACGGCCAGGAACGTGTTGAGGATCCCCATGTCCTTGACCAGGAAGAACAGCGGGATGGAATTGATCTCCCACGGAATGAACATGGCGCAGAGCAGGGTCGCAAACACTACGTCGCGCCCGACCCACCGCAGTCTCGCCAGCGAATAGGCCGCCAGTGTCGTCACCACGATGGTGATGACAGTCGCGAGCAGAGCGACCTGGAGCGAGTTCGCGAGCCAGAGGAAGAACGGCCGGCGATCCAACAGTGCCCAGAAATGCTCGAACGTGATCTGTGACGGCACCCAGTTGGGGGTAAAGCTCATGACCTCGGAGGTCGGCTTCACCGCCGTGATCGCCATCCAGATGATGGGGATGATCCAGACGAGCGCCAACGCATAATACGCAGCGCATTTCAGGGCTGAAATGGGATGCTTCATCAGTTGAGCTCCGAGCGCAGCCCGAGCCAGCGGATCATCGTCATGCTGATCGAGAACACGATCGCGAACAGGATGAAACCGACGGCGGCGGCCTGACCGAAATTGAACGACTCGAATGCCGTTCGGTACATGTAGAGCGCCAGGACCTCCGACGACGTTCCCGGGCCGCCATTCGTCATCACCAGAACCTGGCCCAGCATGCACAGCCCCGAGACCAGTGTGAGAATCCCAGCGAACAGAATGGTCGGCTTCATCAGCGGCAGCGTGATCAGACAGAACTGTTGCCATGGCGTCGCGCCGTCCAGCGTCGAGCTTTCATAGAGCTCCTCCGGAATAGCGTTGAGCCCCGCCCGGAAGATGATCATCCGGTATCCCGAGAGCCACCAGGCCGAGACAAAGGCAATCGTCGGAATCACAAGGTAGGGATTGTTGAGGAATTCGGGCGAAGGCAGCCCGACTGCACGAATGTAATACGGGATGATCCCGACATTCGGATCGAGCAGAAAGTTCCAGACGATGCCGACAACAGAAACGTTCAGCAAGTACGGAAAGAACAGCGAACCCTCGACAAAGCCCGAGCCCCGGAATTTCGCGTGCTTGAGCATCAGCGCGAACGCCATTCCCAAAATCAGCGTCAGCGGGATCGCCCAGGCCGCATAAATGAACGTGTTCTTCAGCGCGTTCAGGAAGCGGGCATTGCTGAACAGCTCGACGTAGTTGCCGAAGCCGATGAAACGGGAACTACCGAGCGGATCCCATTTATGCAGACTGATGTAGAAGCCGTAGCCGACAGGCAGGACTGCAAACGTCACCCACAACACGAGATAGGGCAGAAGAAAAAGGATGCCGGCAACCAGATCCCGCTTGTCGGCATCATTCGCAGAATTTCGCATCGCTCGACGCCGGACCCGGCGCCCCTCTGTTGTCAGGAAGCGGCCAGGACCTTGTTTACTTCGACTTCGGCCTTATCCAGGGCATCCTTGACGCTCATCGTCCCGTTGAAAGCCTGTTGCGTGAACGGTTCGACGGCCAGATCGACATCGGTGATTTTCGGATGGCGCGGTTCAGCCTGGATGATCCCCTTGGCCGCCGCGTCGGAGAACGTCTTGAGCTGCTTGGCCCACACCTTGCTCTCATGAAGCTTCGGATCGGAAATCGCAGCGTTGAGCAATGGCACGGCGCCGCCGAGCTGGCCCCAGGTCGAGTAGAACGGCAGAAAAGCCTTCAGGAACTTTGCGCTGGCCTGAAGCTTTGCGGCTGTCTCCTTTCCTTCCGGCTGCTTCGGCAGCACGATCAGGTGATAGCCGCCCCAGGAGACCTGCTTTTCGAAGAACTTGGGCGGCATGAAGCAGCCATAGTCGATCTTCGATTTCTCCAGCGTCAGATAGAACCAGGTGCCGTTTTGCAGCATGCCGAGCTCGCCGGCAAGGAACTGGTTGATGCCGTTGGTGCCCGGCTTGTTCCAGCCACGCTTTCCGACCATGTCGACAAGGTATTGCAGCGCTTCGCGCCCCTTGTCGGTGTTGAAGCTTGCCTTGCCGTTCTCGATGTAGGTGCCGTTGGCGCCCCATAGGAGCGCAAGCCAGGCGCGGCGGATGAAGCGGGTCTCACCGCTCAAGGCCGGATGGAAGGCGATCTTGCCGCTCTTCGTGATCGCTTCGCAGGCGGCCTCGAATTCCTCACGCGTCTGCGGAGCATGCTCGGGATCGAGCCCTGCTTTCTTGAAAACGTCCTTGTTGTAGTAGATGCCGAAACCATTCTGATCGAGCGGCAGGCCCAGCGGCTTTCCACCGACCAGCGAAATATTCCACTGCGCGAAGTCGGCCGGCTTGCCGATTTGATCGAGCAGATTGCCGCCGGGCGTATCGGTGATGTCGTAAAGGACCTTGGCGACCGACTCGTAGCGGAAGTCGTCGACAATGCCGAGTTGCGGCGCCTCGCCGGCGACGACCGAATTGTAAAGTTGGGCGTAATATTCAGTCCAGCCACCCTGGGTCAGGTCGATCGCGTAATCGGGATTGCTAGCCCGTATGTTCTTGACGATCGTTTCCATGGCGTCGGCGTCGCCGCCATGGAAGAGAGTGTTGAACCAGATTTTGGTAGAAGCAGCGGCTGCCGTTGGCGGCATACCCATCGCCCCTAACCCTCCCAGTCCAAGCAGGCTTGCCGTCTTCAGAAAATCTCGCCTGTCCACGACGCTTCCCTCCATTTTTGAATTTATTATGTAATGGATTACATCACTGGGCGACCCGCGTCAAGCATTGTGGTAAGAGTGCCGAACTGGCATCGAGATTCTCTCTATGAGCGAACGGTTGGTCGAAAAAAGACGGCGGCGGGCCGTCAAATTGACGGGCAGCTTGAACAACGCAACGACAAGCGACGTTGCGAGGCTGGCCGAGGTTTCGACCGCGACGGTTTCGCGGACGCTGAACACGCCCAACCTCGTCCGACCAGAAGTGAGAGAGCGGGTCGAAGCCGCGATTGAAAAGCTCGGCTTCATTCCGAACGATTCCGCGCGCGCCTTGCGGCAAAACAAGACGCGCCTGATCGGCGTAGTCGTTCCAACTCTCAGCTACGCGCTATATGCAGAGTTCTACCAGAAGCTCCAGGAAGCTTTGGCCAGGCACGGATTTTTCGCCCTGCTCGCCACCAGCGAATACGACCTCCATGTCGAGGCGGAGCAGGCCATTCGGCTCATCCGGCAGGGCGCGCAGGGCTTGGTGCTGGTTGGAAAGGTCCGCGAGAAGCGTCTGTCGGATTTTCTGGCTGCCTCGCGCGTTCCCACCGTCAACACCTATGTCGTCGATCCGACCGATAACACCAACAATGTTGGGTTCGACAACGTCAAGGCGATCGAGAGTGCAGTGGATCATCTGATTGCACTCGGGCATCGCCGCATAGCTATGCTTTCGGGCATTACAACGCGACGTAACGACCGCGCCCTGGCGCGGCGGCGGGGCTATGAAGCCACCATGCAGAGAAATGGACTTGAGACCGAAGGTTGGGTCGAGGAGGCGCCCTACACCATTGCAGGCGGCAGGTCCGCGCTGCGTAGCATGCTTGATCGTGCGCTCGAACCTACGGCGCTCGTTTGCGGCAGCGACATGCTCGCCATAGGCGCCTTGCAAGAATGCAAGACGCGATCAATCAACGTCCCAAAAGATCTGTCGATCATGGGCTTCGACGATCTGGAAATTGCGGCGCATCTCGACCCGCCGTTAAGCACGGTGGAAGTCCCCTCCAAGGAGATGGGCATTACGGCAGCCGAATGCATCGTCGGCCTTTGCCTGGGCACGGAGTTGCCGTCCCGAACCGTCTTCGAAACCGGCCTCGTCATCCGCAGCACAACAGCGCCGCCGCGCGCACCGTCGCGGTAGCGAGCCTATTGGGCGTCAGTTCATCCAAAGACCACCGGTTACGTTGATCGCTTGTCCGGTCATGTAGGCCGCATCATCCGACAACAGGAACAGGATGACACCGGCAACGTCGTCCGGCACGGCCATGCGGCCCATCGGGATCAAATGCAGCCGGTCCTTGGCAGTCGAAAGCCCGCGCGCCAGCGATTGCGCATCCGCTTCTGCTCTCATTTGAGTATGCTCGACCGGACCGGGGCAAACCGAATTTACGGTAATCCCAAGATCGGCAACCTCCTTCGCCAGGCTTTGAGTCAGACCGACGATCCCGAATTTCGAAGCCGCGTAAGGCCCGTGCCCGGCCATTCCGGCCTTCGCTAGCCAGGACGCGACATTGACGATGCGACCGCTTCGTTGCGCGATCATCTTGCGGACGACCGCTTGGCACATCAGAAACGTGCCATCGAGATTGACCGACAGGATCCGGCGCCAATCAGCGAAACTACATTCCGCGATCCGGTCGAGATGATCTATTCCGGCCGAATTGATCAGATAGTCAATTCGCGATGTGACCTTGCTGATTTGCTCGATCGACGATCGAACGCTCTCCTCGCTTCCGATATCCACGACAACAGCATGAAGCGGCTCGCCTTCGCTTGCTGCCTTCAAACGCGCCAGCGCCGCTTCGTCGCGGTCGAGCGCGAAAACTGCCACTCCCTGCGATAGCAGCCGCCTAACACAGGCCTTTCCGATCCCTGATGCCGAACCGGTTATGACGGCCACCTTGCGGTCCAACGATGTCATGGAAAGTTCCTATTTTGTAATGCATTACATTTCTAGTGGGATACTTGAGCATGAGCAAGCAGGAATCCTCTGAAAGTTTCAGCTTTACCGAAGCCGACAAGAAAGCGCGCGGATCTCAGCACAGAAGGAGTTGGCTCAGATCGCCGAGGTGGAGCAGCCCAGCGTGCGCTGTTCGCGCAGTCGCTGCCGCGGCATCTCCACCGCGAGGTAGTCATGCGCGACGTCGGCCGGCACACCATGCCGGCGCAACTCCGAGAGGATATAGTTCATGCCCGCAGGCGTGCAGTGATCGACGCCTCGCCTCTGGCGCTACAAAGTGATCCCCGCATGCCGATCCTTGAAAGGCTCACTGAGCAAGCCGGCCAGCCTTAAACCTTCCAGGATGCCCTCTAACCGCTGCTCCTGGATCATCGCGGCAAGCAGTGTGACGGCCCCGGCTCGGTCGACCGTGAAGCGAACCTCGCGGGAACGTTGGATCAAAACGTCGGCGAGACTTGGAATATCCACTTCGTGATGGCGCAGGGACGACACCGCCTCGTCCGCGAGATAGGTTGCCAAATCCGCATTCGGTATCGGTTCAGGACCGGTATCCCCTTCAACGCGTTCCGTGGCAGCGCGACGGATCAGCTTACTTTGCCGCTGCGTTTCCATCCAGAGCATGAATACCGCGTCCGCAAGCTTCTCGCGCGGCAGGGATCTTAGTGCGGCAATGCGGGCTTGGAGGTCCCCGGAACCTACCTGGCTGCCACGCGATCGCTGCGCGTTCGTCCCCGCCCCACTCTTTTGTTCTCGAACCATCGTCATGCCCTCCGGCGGAGCGATATATCCGCCGAGCGATCCGAGCGAAAGCGCAAACTGATGCGCCCGACCGCGATCTTGATAGCCGTCTGTCAGGAAAAGCAGATCCAAATCGATCATCGGTCACCGATGAAGAGTTGGCTGAAGCGATCCGGGACCGTTTCACTCACATGAACGAAATCGCCTATCGCGAAATGGTCAAGTTGGCGACCGAGGCAGCACTAGAAACCTACGATCGGGTCGTATCGTCCATCGTCAAGCGGTCGCGCGTTCGGCTGCGCAACTGAAGCCGCTTTGCACACTCGGAAGGTCGCTCTCTTGACTTGGCGCACATACCGTTGCGCCGCTTGCGGCCGGTGTCACGGCTCGGATGAGCGTGGACTCTCACTAGGGAAGCGACCCCGGCAGGGGCTGGCAAGCGCCGGGGCCGCTCCATCCCTCGTGAAGCACGCCCCGCCGAGCGCAAGCCAAGCATACTGGAGAAATCGATAAGGGAGGACTTTGTCGGCGCGGCAGCCTGTCGCACCAGACAGTTGACCTAAATCAACCCGCAAGCCTCGACCGATCTCTAGGTCAAGGTTCCTGAGGTTTTAGTTGTCCAGCGGTAACAGCTAGTCTCGTTCGTTACGCGACGCAGCGATTCTATTTGCGGCGCAAAAACCTCGGGCGTAGCTTTGTCGAAGCCGGGGCTGGATCATATTTCACGTATTTTTTTGACCCGGCGGGGCCGCAGCGTCGCAAGCCGCTGCGGCCTTTTTGCGAACAGGCTGCAACGGGCGAGCACCGTTCGAGTTGCAAGACGATGGTTCCGCATTGTCCACGGCCTGGCAACTGCACAAGCGATGGGCGACCACCAGGCTGCATATTCTTGACGACGCCGGTCACGGCGGTGGCAATGGGTTCATGCCTTCGATCTGACAAATATTCACGAACCTGACCTAGTGCGAGAAGCGTCGCGCACCTCCGTCAACGTGGATTACCTGGCCCGTGATGTAACGGGCAAGCGGCGAGGCAAGAAAGGCGACAAGCACTGCGAGATCTTCCGGCTCGCCGATATAGCCAGCAGGACAATTCTCCGCGACCCATTTGCGCTGAGATTCCTCGGTCGGCAATAATTTCTGATCGATCTGCTCGGAGTGAAGCCGGCCGGGCGGGATCGAATTGACCGTGATCCCATCCTTGCCGACAACACGGGAAAGCGACTTTGCCCAGATATGGGTGGCTCCATTGGGCGGAATGCCACCATTCAACGCCAGCGGCTCATCGCCTCCGGTCAGATTGATGATCCGACCGAATTTCTGAGCCTGCATCATGGGCACGAAGGCATGGGCGAGCTCCCGACCGGCATGAAAATTAAGCGCCATAGCCTCATCCCATTGCTGACGCGTGCCTAGGCCGTCGAAGGGCCGCGAACCGCCGGCATTGTTGACGAGGATGTCGAGGCGGCCGAAAGCGGCGAGCACTTCATCTCTGATACGCGCGGGCGCGTCATGCTGCGTGATATCTGCGACGATGATCAACGGCCGCTCGTATCCAGAAGCCGCGATCTCGTCCGCCGCAATTCTTAGGCGGTCTTCTCGCCGGGCCACGATGGCAAGGCGACACCCTTCTTCGGCAAGCATCTGCGCGATCGCACGACCGAGGCCGACGCTGGCACCGGTGACAAGCGCGACCTTGCCGGCGAGCTTGAGATCCATGGTTTTCCCTTTTTTGCCGTGACGAACTCAAAGTCCGAGATAGGCCTTTCTGACCCGATCATCGTTTTGGAGAGCGGCGGCAGGGCCCTCGATCGCGATCCTGGCGTGCTCCAGCACGTAAGCGTACTGCGCCTGCTTGAGGGCCAGGGCGACATTCTGCTCGACGAGCAGAATGCCGATGCCTTGTGCCACAATCTGGCCGATGACAGCCATGACCTGCTTGACCACAATGGGAGCCAGGCCGAGCGAGGGCTCGTCGAGCAGCAGGTAGCGAGGCCTCGACATCAGGCCGCGCGCGATTGCGCACATCTGTTGCTCGCCGCCAGACAGCGACCCAGCCTGCTGGCCAAGCCGCTCCTTTAACCGGGGAAAAATGGAAAGGACCCGGTCAAGCGCGTCCTTCTCGTGCCCCCTCGCCCGCGGCGCGTAGCTTCCGAGTTCAAGATTCTCGCGCACGCTCATGAAGGCGAAGAGTTGGCGACCCTGCGGAACATGGGCGATGCCCGCCTCGACGCGTTCATGAGCCGGCATACGCGTAATATCGATGCCTTCGAGCCGGACCGTACCGCTGGAGACATTCGCTTGCAGGCCGGAGATCGCGTTCAACGTGGTGGTCTTCCCCGCACCATTGGCGCCGAGCAATGCAGCAACGCTGTTGGCTGATACCGAACATGTGACGCCGCGTAATACGGTAACGTCGCCATAGCCGGCACTGAGATCGGTTACATCGAGCGCCATCAGTCGTCGCTTCCGAGATAAGCTGCCACTACAGCGGGGTCTCGCACCACTACCTCCGGCTTGCCCTCGGCGATTTTGCGTCCGTAGTCGAGCACTACGACCTTGTCGGCGAGCGACATCACGGCATGTAGATTGTGCTCGATCATGATGACGGCGAGACCGTCCTGATGCGCGAAGCTGCGGATCAAATGAATGCTCTCGTTGATTTCCGAAGCATTGAGCCCGGCGAGTATCTCATCAAGCAGTAACATCTTGGGTTCGATCGAGAGAGCGCGCGCGAGTTCTAGCCGCTTGCGGGACTCCAAGGTCAGACTGCCCGCCTGCTGGTCGAGCAACGAACGCATGCCGACGCGGCCGATGATCTCCGCGGCCTTTTCGCGTGCCGTCGCCAGCGGATAGTTCAGCAGCGCGCCGACGGTGACGTTCTCATGCACCGTCAGGCTGACGAGGGGCTTGACGATCTGGAACGTACGGCCAATGCCCGCGCGGGCGCAGACACTTGCAGAAGCACCGGTAATGTCCTGGCCGGCGAAACTGACGGTGCCGGAATCGGGCCCGAGTTGACCGCTCAGGATGTTGAACAGTGATGTCTTGCCGGCGCCATTGGGCCCGATGAGCCCAACGATCTCGCGGTCGGCGACATTCAGCGACACCTCGTTCACGGCGACTAGGCCGCCAAAGCGGCGTACAAGCCCGCTGGCGCGCAGCAGTTCCTCACCCACAGATCGGCTGGCCGTGTCCATCATGTGGGGCGCCATGCCTTGAGTGTGCCGACGATACCCCTGGGCGCCAACAGCACGGTCCCGAGAAGCACGGCGCCATAGATCATTAGCCGGGGCCCGCCGCCAAAGAACTGGCTCAGCACCCCGTCGAGCGGCGTCATCACCAGCGAACCCACGATCGGGCCGAGCGGTGTGCCAAGCCCGCCAATGATGCTCAGAAGCGCGATCTGCACTGAAATGTTGATCGAGAACACGCTCGGCGGATCGAGGAACAGGATGTACTGGGCATAGAAGAAGCCGCCGACGGCTGTGAGCGCAGCACTTATCATGGTGACGATCAACTTTACCCTGACCGTCTTGATACCCATGCTGGCCGCCGTTGCCTCGTCGTCGCGAACAGCGATCAGATAGAGGCCGAGCCTGCCGCGATGCATCCAGCGGGTGATCCCGTAGACCGTCATCATCAGCGCGAAGGCCGCGACGAGATAAGCCCACCGCGAGCTGAAGATGAATGTAGAGATACCTGGTTGGAACGGGATCGCGATGCCGCTTGGGCCGCGGGTGAGATCGCTCCAGTTATTGGCGACGATTTCCATCGCGATCGGGAAGACCAGCGTTGCGAGCGAGAAGAATGCTCCCCGCAGCCGAAAGCAAGGCCAGCTGATCGCGACGGCAAGCCCGGTCGTAACAAAGATACCAGCGATCAAGCCAAGCCAGGGCGAAACACCGTATCTGGTGAAGGCGATCGCGGTGATGTAGGCGCCGATGCCAAAAAAAGCCGACTGCCCGAGCGACACCAGTCCGCCATAACCCGCCATCAAATTCCAGGCTCCGGACAGCGCCGCCCAGAGACAGGTCATCACGGCGATGTTGAGGTAGTAGTCATTGAAGAACGCGCTCATTTGGTGCCGACCTCTTCCATGCCAGCGCGGCCGAATAGTCCCTGAGGACGGATCAACAGAATCAGAATGAACAGCACGAGCGCGATGACGTCCTTGAGTTCGACCGAGACGTAGAAGCCTGTCAGCGTCTGGGTGACGCCAATGATCAGCCCTCCGACCATAGCGCCGGCGACGCTGCCAAGCCCTCCGAGAACGACGACGACAAAGGCAGTGATGATCAGGTCGACCCCCGCGGTCGGAAACGTATAGAACATCGGCGTCAGGATGCAGCCGGCCACCGCCGCGCAGGCAACGCCGGCGCCGAACGCCAGCCGGTTCAGCCGCTCCGTGTTCACGCCCATCAGCGAAGCTGCATAGCGGTTCTGAACCATGGCGCGCAGCGCCTTGCCGTCGCGCGAGAGTTGGAGAAACGCGATCAACGCCCCTGCCATCAGAAAGGCGACGATGAAGGCGTAGAGTGAGCTCACTGAGATGGCGACATTCCCAACGACAAGGGATTGCGAGGAATAGGCCGTCTGAACCGAACGATAGTCGGGGCCCCAGAACGTAAGAGCAATGTTCTGGAGCACCACCGAGAGTCCGAAGGTCGCGAATATCTGCATCGCATGCGGCGCCTGCAGGATCGGCTTGATCACCACGCGTTCGGCGAGCAGGCCGAGACCGAACAGGACGGGCGTGACGATGAGGATCGACACATAGGGATCGATTCCCCATAGCGCGTTGAGCCAGAAGGCGCCGAACATGGCGAGCATGATGAACTCGCCCTGCGCGAAATTGACGATTCGCAGGACACCAAAGATCAATGTCAGGCCGATCGATAGCAATCCGTAGACACCGCCGATGAGCAGGCCCGAGACCAGCAATTGAGGAAGGATGTCCAGCATCTCGTATCCAGGCTATGGGCGGTGACTGATTGCCAGCCACCGCCGCGGGATCAGCGCTTGTCCCAGGTCTGGAGCGGCACCAGCACCGGATCGCCAGTCTTGAAATTATCCGGCGCCACCACGACGAGTTTTCCATCCTGCCATTGCTGCGCGACCGGGAAGGAACGCTCGTTCTGACCCTGCATCTCGCTACCCGGCTTTGCGAACTTGACCCCCCAGCCGAGCGAGGTGCCCCCGGCGGGAATGTCGAGCGCAAGCGCTGCCTCCTTCAGCTTGGCGGGATCCGCCGCGCCGGCCGCGCGGAGCACCTTGTCGAGCAGAATGTAGGTGCCGACAAAGCCCTGGGTGCCGACATAGGATGGCGCCTTGCCCTGACTGGCCTGGAAGCGCTTCTGGAACTCAGCGAGCAGCGTTCGCGCCTCGTCCGAGAGCGACGCGGGATTGATCCCCGCCGATCCCTCGGTGTCGAAGATTCCATTGACGGCGCTCCCCAGTCCCTCGCCGAAGCTCGCCAGACCGTAAATGCCGCCGGTGCCGATGAAAGCCGCGACGTTGACGCCGAGTTGCTTCATCTGGCGCTGGATCAGCAACGCGTCATTGGCATAGGACGAAGCAATGACGATGTCGGCGCTGCTCGCCTTCATACGCAGCACGAGCGGGGCGAGATCGGTGGTCGCGGCCTTGTACGGCAGACGCCCCGCGACCTTGAAGCCGAGCTCCTTGGCCTTGTTCTCCGCCGCGGTCGCAACCGAGGTACCGTAATCCGAGTCCTCGTGAACGATGAGCACGGTGAGATCGGCCGGCTTCTTGCCAAGACGTGGCGCGATAGCGCTTGCGGCGAGATTAGCGGCAAGCTGACCGTTCGAGCTTGCCGTGAACACGATGCGGAAATAGCCGTTGAACCCGCGCTTGGTCAGACCGTCGGCAATGCCGCCGGTCTCCCAATACAAGCCGCCGCGCCGCTCCACCACTTGGCTAGCAGCATATGACAGCCCGCTCGAATAGGTGCCGGTGATGATCTGCAGATTCTCGAGCGAGGACAGGCGCTCGGCCTCCGACTGGGCCTTGTCCGGAGTCGAGGCGTCGCCCTGGACGAGTTCGACTTTCTTGCCGGCGATGCCGCCTTTCTCGTTGATCATGTCAACGGCAATACGCGCGCCATTGAGGTTCTCGTTGCCGAGCAGCGCGAGCCCCCCCGTCAGCGGGTAGAGTGCCCCGATGCGCCACGTTTCCTGCGCGTCCGCGGAGAAGCTCGCTGCGGCGAATACAAGAGCCGCCAATGCAAGACGTTTCATGTCTATTCCCCCTTGCTGTGTTTTTGCAGTCTGGCAATGACGGCGGCCGCATCCGTCACGTCGGCGAATTGCCGATCCATGTCGAAGAGGCTGATCGCGTGCGAGATCGGCAACCTGTCGAACACCGCGTCGGCCGGAACGATCGCGCGATAATTGTAGGAAGCGGCGTCGAAGACGGTGGCGCGCACGCAATTGCTGGTCGCACCGCCGAGCACGATCACGGTGTCGATGTTGCGTTCGACCAGATAACCAAGCAGCGGCGTCCCGTGGAAACCACTGGGCTTCTTCTTCACGAAGACGATATCGCCTGGCTTGGGTCCGACCTCGGGCAGCAACTCGGCGCCCATCGTTCCCTCGATGCACCAGTCATCGCGCTCCTTCATGAAGGCGCGCTTGCGGCCATAGACACCGATATCATTGCCGCTGGCGTCGAGGGCAAAGCGGGTCAGGAACACCGGGACGCCTGCCGCTCGTCCGGCATCCAGGATGGCGGCGATCCGATCGACTGCCGCCCATCCGATTTCGCCGCAGGATGAAGGATAGCGCTCGTCGCGAATGCCGCGCTCGCCGACCATATAGCGTTGCGCGTCGATGACGACGATCGCCGGCTTGGCGCCGAAGCCCATCCGCTGCGCAAACCGTCCCCTGGACAATACGGCGCGGTCGGCCTCACCCAAATAGCTGTCCCAGATTTGCGGACCCGTCGTGTCGTTCATCGTTCAGCCTCCGAGGGCGCATGATGGGCGTGCCAGTGCTCGGCGACATCAAGGCGCCTGCAGACCCAGACGCGGTCATGCTTGAGGATATGGTCGAGGACGTTTGCCAGTGCCCGCGCCCTCGCCGGTCGTCCGCTGATGCGCGGGTGAAGGCCGATCGACATCAGAGCGGGCTTCTCGGCCCCTTCCGCGTAAAGCTGATCGAAAGCCGACTTCAGATAACCCTCAAAATCGTCGGGCGCAGAGAAGCCGGAGGGAGCCGCAAACTTCCCGTCATTGGCATCCATCGTGTAGGGCACGACGAGATGGGTCTTGCGCTCGACCTCGACCCAATAGGGCAACTCGTCATTGTAGGCGTCCGAATCATAGCGGAAGCCGCCCTCCTCGACGATGAGGCGGCGCGTATTCTCGCTCGGCCCGAAACGGCAATACCAGCCGAGTGGCCGCTTGCCGGTCGTGCGCTCGATCGAAGCAACCGCGCGCGCGATGCGTTCGCGCTCTTCCGCTTCACTCAGGCGGAAATGCTCCTCCCAGCGCCAGCCATGACAACAGACATCGAAATTCGAAGCAGCGATGGCCTCGCCTACCTGCGGATTGCGCTCGAGCGCGACAGCACAGCCAAACACCGTTGCCGGCAATTGCCGTTGCTGGAACAGATCGAACAACCGCCAGATCCCGACCCGGCTGCCGTACTCGTACATGGTCTCGAAGGCGAGATCGCGCTGTCCGGCCGGCACCCGTCCGCCCGGAGCCTCGGCAAGACCGAGCTCGGTACGACCGCTGCCGTCGGGAATGCTGTATTCTGATCCTTCCTCATAATTGATCGCAAAATTCACGGCGATCCGGGCGTTGCCGGGCCAGCGCGGATCGGGACGCTTTCGGCCGTAACCAACGAAATCGCGCGGATGTTCGGCGCTTGGCCGCCAGACGCTTGTCATGCCCTATCCTCTTCCCGTGCCGGGAGCCGGCCTGCGGCCCGCAACTCATCGATGATCTCGGCACGATCCTGGTCGATCCGCGCGCCGGTGCGACGGATAGCACCGGGGGTGCGCGACATCACCGGGAAGACGTTCTGCATCCGCACCGGACCGAGATCCTCGTCCGGCACCGAGACCACCGAGTTTCGCGCGATATATTGCTGATCCCCGAAGATTTGCTCGACATCATAGATTGGCGCAATCGCTGCCTCGACGCGCTCGAAGGTTTCGAGGACTTCGGGCAAATCATGCTTGGCGATCCAGCCACCGACGATCCGATCGATCTCCTCGACATGCTTGATGCGGTCGAGGTTGGTCTGGAAGCGCGGATCATCCGCCGTACCCGGCCCCCCCGTCAGATCGAGCACGCGCCTGACGATGCTGGGTGTCGCCGCCGATAGCGCCACCCAACGCCCCTCACGCGTACGATAGGCATTGCGCGGCGCGTTGTTGACCGAACGATTTCCGGTGCGGTTCTGAATTACACCGAGCTGGTCGAAGATGATCGGCTGCGGTCCCAGCAAGGCGAAGATCGGTTCGTAAATCGCAAGATCAATATACTGGCCCCTGCCGCTGCCGCCGATGTCACGTTCGTAAATCGCGAACATCGAGGCGAAGCAGCCGTAATAAGCCGCGATGCCGTCGGCGAGGCCAAATGGCGGTAACGTCGGCGGCCCATCGGGCTGGCCAGTGATATGAGCGAAGCCGGACATCGCCTCCGCCAGCGTGCCAAACCCGGCACGCCGGCTATATGGCCCGGTCTGGCCGAAGCCGGTCACCCTCACCATCACGAGCCGGGGATTGATCTTCGAGAGCACGTCCCAGCCAAGCCCCCAACTTTCCAGCGTTCCGGTTCGGAAATTCTCCACGAGAATATCTGCGTCGATGATCATCGCCTTGAAGATCTCCGCGTCCGCGGCAGTCTTCAAATCGAGCGCGATGCAACGCTTGTTGCGCCCTGTGGTCTTCCACCACAAGCCGTGCCCTTCTTTTTTGGCGCCCATGTTCCGTAAGGGATCGCCGCTCGGATGCTCGATCTTAATGACGTCCGCCCCGAAATCGCCCATCAGCGTCGAGATGATCGGTCCCGCGAACAGCGTTGCGCAATCAATGACGCGCAGACCCTTCAGAGGGCCTGCGGCTGCGGGCATGGTGAGTTCGGTTTTCATGGTCTCAGGCATGGCGGGCCGCCCCTTCCGCGATTCTCAGTACGGTGCGGGCCCGGTCGATGAATGGCCCATCGGCCATAACGCCATCGACCATGAACGCCCCAACACCGCGTGCGAGCATCTCTTCGGCTTTGGCCACAACACGCCGCGCATTTTCGATTTCCGCGGCGCGTGGAAAGAATACCGCGTTGACGATGTCGATCTGACTGGGATGGATGCAGCTCTTTCCCGCAAGACCTAACGCGCGGCCAGCTTCAGCATCCATTCGGAACGCTTCGCCATCCGCCACACCGACGAATGCTCCGTCAAAGGCGTCGATACCGGCTTCGGCAGCGGCAAGCCGGACAGCCAGCCGCACCGGTGCCAGCGCAAGCGGACTACGCTCGACTCCAAGTGGCTCGAACAGATCGCCGAAGCCGAGCTGCAAGCCGATGACCCGCTCATGGGACAACGAGATCTCGGCCGCCACACGAAGGCCTCGGGCGGTTTCGATATTGGCGAGAATGCCAACGCGGCGGCCGATACCGTTTTCGCGCTCGAGCCGATCGAGGAGGCGCGCCGTCTCCAGGATCGTTTCGGCACTTTCGACCTTCGGAAGATTGACGATGTCGAGGCCGGGTCGCACGACCGCCTCAAGATCGTCGGCAAAGAAAGGCTCGCCCCAGGGATTGATGCGGACAATCACAACCTTTCCCGACGTTGTGCGACGTTCAAGCGCCCTCGCGACGTAGTCGCGCGCTTCGATCTTGCGATCTTCCGCGACGGCATCTTCGAGATCAAACGAGATTGCATCAGCGGCCGATTGCCACGCTTTGTCGAACAACTCGGGACGGGAACCCGGAACGAAGAGCTTGCTTCGCATCGACGGGGAACGGGTAGCAGACATCGCCACGACCTACCTATGAGAGCGGGTTATACCTCGCCGTCCAACGAGCCCCCGTTTTCGCGTTGGCTTTTCCGGAAAGCTGCGTCATTCCATCCTTAGATTGCTTGTTCGGCAAATATAATGTTGTTAGAGGGGCATTCCTGCAGGGAATGCCCTAAACAATCAAAACGTGCAGCCATGGACCTTCGCAAGCTTCGATATTTTGTCGACGTCGTCGAGGCCAAAAGCATCAGCAAAGCGGCTGCGAGTCTTCACGTAGCCCAGCCTGCCTTGACCAAGAGCATCCAGTCGCTCGAACAAGATCTAGGTGCAGTGCTTTTGCAACGCTCGGCCAAGGGTGTTGCTATGACGGAAGCAGGGGCCAGGCTCTACGAGCACTGTCAGATTGTCTTTAAGCAACTCGACCGGGCCCGGCACGATGTACGCAAATCGATCGAACGACCGTCGGGAGTAGTGACCGTCGGACTACCGCACAGCCTGATGACGGTGCTCGCCTTGCCACTGTTGCAGCTCACTACGGCGCGCTATCCCGATGTTCGCCTGGAGCTGAAGCAAGAGCACACCCATTTGCTGGTTAACGATATCCGAGCGGGAAAGTTGGATTTCGCCGTAATGGCAGAACCGCGCTCAGCATCGGGCCTGCACTGCCAGCAACTTCTGAAAGAGGAGCTTCTTTTTGTCGGACCGACCTCAACCGACCTGAGTGCCCGTCAGACCCATATTTCCTTCATGGATGCTTCAGCGCACGAATTTATCCTTCCTTCGGTCGGCAATGGGCTGCGCCATACGGCAGAAGGACATTTTCGCGCCCGCTCCCTGCCGCTCAACGTCAAACACGAAGTCGATGCCATCGCCCTGATCACGCAATGCGTACAGGCCGGGCTTGGCGTCTCGCTGCTACCAGGCGGGTGCATTCGCATGGATGCCGAGCAGGGCCGTATTCGGGCGAGGCCTTTCGCGGAGGGGGGCTGCCATCGTACCATTGTGTTGTGCCAGGCGGCGGGAGCAGCCTTGTCTCCAGCAGCAGCCACCGTGGTGGCAGTAGTGGAAGAGGCTGCCCGGGAATTGGTGACTGGCGGTCAGTGGCTTGGAGCTAGGCTGGCTTGAGCGCTTCTCGCGTTGCAAATGCGCATTCGACAGCCCGTCGCAATCTACGCCAACATGCGCGTGCGATCTGCCCTTTTGCCTTCGAAGCATCGCTTTGTTCTCCGGCCCAGCTTCGCTGAGCCAGTCTGGATGAAAGCGGGAATATCGCAGTTTGCATCTCTCCGAAGATCCGAGCTTTGATGACGCCTATAATGTCCGGTTTCGGCTTTTTAGTTTGTGCCTCGCCACAGTTTGAAGCGAGCTGGTTCTAGGCGGCATCTTTCTAAGGCTGCGGCAATCGCGCCTCGCGACGGAGTGGAGTAACTCGCTCGAGGCGATCCCCCGCTCTGCGAGCTGTCGGGGGTTCGAGTCGGGAGAGTACTGCACGCCTCTCCCCACACGACGCAAATCCGCGATATTTGCTCCGATCGTCCGCCTGAACTCAGAAGCCGGTCAAACGGTGGGTTCAATTCGGGGACCGCAAACCTCCTCCAAAGACTTCCGCCGGTCGTGATCTGCCTACGTTTGTAAGGATTTGGTCCGCTCCCTTCGTGAGGGCAGACTTTGGCGGTTGCTAGCTGCAGGTCGGCCATGGCCATGCCCGGACATCGCCACAGGCGGGGCTGGTTGACATGTCACTTGCTTGACACCTTTCGTAGCGTTGGTCTCTAATCCCCACGCAAGTCCTGAGGCTGGAGGTGAAATTTTCGCCGCCAATCAAGAATGAAGCCAACTGCTCCGCCAGGCGAGTGCCGGGTAAAGGAGCGGAGGCTAAAAATAGCTTCCTGGGAGGGAACAATGGACAGACGCCAGACACTCAAAATGCTTGGTGGTGCGGCGGCGATCGCCGGTACCGGCTTTCCGGGGTTTGCTTTTGCGCAGGCTCAAAAGGAAATGGTCACGGTCGTGAAGATCGCCGGCATTCCGTGGTTCAACGCTCTTGAAAAGGGAATCCAGAAGGGCGCCAAGGACTTCAGCATCAATGCCACCATGGTTGGACCGGCGAACGTCGATCCGGCACAACAGGTAAAGCTGCTCGATGACCTGATTGCCAAAAAGGTCAACGTGATCGGCTTGGTGCCGCTGGACGTCAAAGTGTGCGAGCCGGTGCTCAAGCGCGCCCAGGCCGCCGGCATCAAAGTCATCACCCATGAGGGCCCCGAACAAGAAGGCCGTGACTGGAATGTCGAATTGATCGATTCCGTTCGCTTCGGTGAAGTGCAGATGGAGCGTCTCGCCAAGGACATGGGCGGCGAAGGCGATTACGTGGTTTATGTCGGGACGTTGACGACGCCGCTTCACAACAAATGGGCCGACGCCGCGATTGCCTATCAGCAGAAGAATTTCCCGAAAATGAAGCTCGTCGCCGACCGTTTCCCCGGCGCCGACGAGATCGATACCAGCCAGCGCACGACGCTTGACGTGATCAAGGCCTATCCGAACCTGCGCGGCATTCTCGGCTTCGGCTCGAATGGACCGATCGGGGCCGGCAATGCGGTGCGTCAGCAACGCCTTGGCAAGAAGATCGCCGTGGTCGGCACGGTGCTGCCGAGCCAGGCGAAATCGCTCATCGCGGATGATACCATCCGCGAAGGTTTCCTGTGGAATCCCACCGATGCAGGTTACGCCATGGTTGCAGTTGCCAAGCTCGTGCTTGATGGCAAGCCAATCACGGATGGCGTCGATGTCCCCGGCCTCGGCAAGGCTGCGGTCGATGTGGCCGGCAAGCAGATCAAGGTCGACAAGATCATGCGGATCAACAAAGAAACCATCGACGGACTGATCGCCGGAGGACTCTAGAACTACACCGATCCCAGCCGCCTCGTCGCGCCGCATTCCCGGTTTTCCGGCCGGGAATGCGATCCTCGTCGAGGCGATCGCTTGACGAGCGGTCCCATTACAGGACGAAGCCTTGACGACTTTCCTGGAGATGTCCGGCATATCAAAACGTTTCGGCGGCGTGCATGCGCTTCGCGACGTCGATCTGACGCTGGAGATCGGAGAGGTGCATTGCCTTGTCGGCGAAAACGGATCCGGCAAGTCCACGCTGATCAAGATCATTTCCGGCGTCGAGGCGCCGGAACCAGGAGGCCGGATCGTCATTTCCGGCAAGGAGTACCCAAAACTAAGCCCGGTCTACTCCACCCATTGCGGCATTCAGGTCATCTATCAGGATCTATCGCTATTCTCCAACCTCACCGTCGTCGAGAACATCGCCATGGCGCACCATCTTGGCGGCGTCCACACGGTGAACTGGTCCTCTATGCGGGCCATCGCCATGGCTACAATGGCGAAGGTCGGCATTGAGGTCGATCCAGAAACAAAAGTCTCCGAACTCAGCATTGCCGGACGCCAGTTGGTCGCGATCTGCCGGGCCTTGGCGGCGGATGCCAAACTTCTCATCATGGATGAGCCGACGGCGTCGCTGACCCGCCACGAGGTCAACACCTTGATCAAGCTCGTCAGCGACCTGAAAAGAAGCGGTATCTGCGTCGTATTCGTGAGCCATCGCCTCGACGAGGTGCTTGAGATTGCCGAACGCGTGACGGTGTTGCGGGACGGCGCCAAGGTAGGCACCTTTGCCGCAGCGACCATCAACGGCAGCAAACTCAGTCACCTGATGACCGGGAAGGCTTTCGAGTATCAGAAACAGGTGCCCGACCTTGCCGTGGGTGCGGTTGTTCTCGAAGTCCAGGGGCTTGGCCGCGATGGTGACTACGACGATGTGAGCTTGCAATTACGCGCCGGAGAAGTCGTGGGCCTTACCGGATTGCTTGGATCGGGCCGAACCGAGCTCGCACTGTCGCTGTTCGGCATGAACCCACCCGATCGAGGCACCATGGCGCTTGACGGCCACCGCATCGCGCTGAACACGAATGCAGACGCGATCCGTCGAGGCATCGCCTACGTATCTGAAGACAGGCTTACGCTTGGCCTCATCCTTGACCAGTCGATCACGTCGAACGTCACGCTGACTGTGTTGGAACGTCTCGCTGGCGCGTTCGGCCTGATTGGCGCACGCGCGCGGCAAAGCCATGTCGCGCGATGGGTCGCCGAACTCGGAATCAAGGTCTCTGATCCCAACAACCCGGTCAAGACGCTCTCCGGCGGCAATCAGCAGCGGATCGTGCTCGCCAAATGGATGGCGACCAACCCGCGGGTGCTTATCCTTGATAGCCCAACGGTCGGTGTCGATATCCGCGCCAAGGATGGGATTTATGAGATCATCCGGCGGCTGGCCCGCGAGGGCGTCGCAGTGCTGATGATATCAGACGAAATCCCCGAGGTGCTTTATCACAGCCATCGCGTGCTGGTGATGCGCGAGGGGCGTTTGACCGCTGACGTGATGGCCGCAGACACCTCCGAAGATGCGCTTCGGCAGGCGGTCAATGCCTAAATCGCGGTTTGCTTCATTTGGCAGGTTTCGGCGCAGCCATGAGTTCTGGCTGTTGATCGTGATCCTCGTGCTCTGCGCCAGCCTGGGCGCGGCGAACGGCCAGTTCCTGACCATGCAGAACCTGTTCGACCTTCTGACCTCCTATGCATTCGTAGGCATCCTCGCCCTCGGACTGCTCGTGGTGCTGATCGCCGGCGGTATCGACATCTCCTTCACGGCGACGGCATCGGTGGCGCAATATGTCACGCTTACGGTGGCGAACGCATACGGCGCGAACTGGATCTGCGTTTTTGCGATCGCGATCGGCATTGGCGGTGCGCTCGGCGCTCTCAACGCGATCTTCATCCAGAAGCTTCGGATACCATCAATCATCGTGTCCGTCGCAACGTTGAACATTTTCTATGGGCTGCTGATTTTCTTCACGGGCGGTAAATATATCTATTCGTTACCCGACTGGTTCGCGACCGGGATATTCTGGTTCGAGTTCGATTGGGGCAAGGATACGTCCTACGGCGTCAACCTGCAGATCCTCGCGCTCGGGTTCTCATTTCTCTTCACCTGGCTCCTGCTCAATCGTAGCAATATCGGTCGTCAAATCTACGCCATGGGGGGCAATACCGATGCCGCGCAGCGACTCGGCTTCCATGTCTTCGGCCTCAACATGCTGGTCTATTGCTACATGGGGGTCATGGCCGGTATCGCCTCACTGGTCCAGGCGCAGCTTGCACAGTCCGTCGCTCCGACGGTGCTGGTGGGCAAGGAGCTCGATGTGGTTGCGGCCGTCGTGCTCGGCGGCGCCAGCCTGATGGGCGGCGTCGGCACCGTTCTCGGCACGTTTCTGGGGTTGGCACTGCTCGCCATCCTGCAGAACGGAATCATTTTGCTGGGCGTTTCGTCCTACTGGTCGCCATTTTTTGTCGGGTTGGTCATTCTGATCTCGGTCTCGGCGACAGCCTGGTCGCAGCGAGAACGGCGGACCCGGAGCGCGCGGCCATGAGAAATGCGTCCACCGTTGCCCTTCGCGGACGCCTGATCCGTTTGGCCGGCAGCGGGACGATCGCAACCCTGATGCTGTTGTTGGTCGCGCTCTGGTTGGTGTTCGCCATTACCATCGGCGGCCGGTTTTTCTCCGTCAACACGCTGCAATCGATGGCCTTCCAGATGCCGGAGCTCGGCATCCTTTCGCTTGCGATGATGCTGGCCTTGTTATCTGGCGGCCTCAACCTTTCCATCATTGCCACCGCCAATCTCTCTGGACTGACGATTGCCTTCCTGCTGACGCACTACATTCCGGGCACTCAGGGCATTACCTGGGCCGGCGTACAGGTGCTGGCGATTGCGGCAGGGTTTGCCGTCGCGGCACTGGTCGGCCTTGTCAACGGATTTGCCATCGCCTACCTCGGCGTTTCACCGATCCTCGCAACCCTCGGCACCATGACACTCTGCAAGGGACTCGCGATCGGCCTGACGCGCGGCAATGTCATCTCCGGATTTCCGGAGCCCATTGTTTTCATCGGCAATGGAACGGTTCTCGGGGTGCCTTTTGCCCTGATCGTGCTGGCGCTCTGTGCGTTGCCCGTCGCGCTCATGCTAAACGCAACGCCCTTCGGGGCGAGGATTTACATGATCGGCTCGAACGAGAAGGCAACCCGCTACTCCGGCGTCGATACCCGCGCCGTCCTGCTCAAGCTATATGTCCTCTCGAGCCTGCTCGCCGGTGTCGCAGCGGTCGTCATGCTGGCACGTTTCAATTCAGCCAACGCGGCATATGGCGAGAGCTATCTGCTCGTCACCATTCTTGCAGCTGTGCTCGGTGGCGTCGATCCATTTGGCGGCTTTGGCAAAGTCGGCGGATTGCTGCTTGCACTGATAATCCTTCAGGTGATCTCCTCGGCGTTTAACCTTCTCAATCTCAGCCAGTTCCTCACTCTGGCGATCTGGGGTGGCATCCTGATTGCCGTTGCCGCGGTTCCTCATCTGGGCGGTAAAGCGCCCCGGTAGACAACGATGACAAGATCGGAAGCCTCTCCCCGGATCGCGGTTCTCGACATTGGCAAGACGAATCTGAAGCTGCTGGTCGCGAGTGAGGACGGCTGGCCACTCGAAACACTTTCGATCCCGAATGTCCCGACCACGGCAGGACCATACCTCGCCTATGATCTTGCCGGGCTGGAAGAGTGGTTCCTCGACACTTTGGCCGTGGTGACGCAACGCCACACCATCGGCGCGGTGATCGCGACCGCACATGGGTGTGGCGCCGTTCTTGTCGAAGGCGACGAGCCAGTGCTGCCGATGATGGACTATGATGCGGTCTCGCCGCCTGAGATCGACCAGGCCTACGCCCGGATTGCGCCTGCCTATGATGAAGTATTTTGCGGTATCAGCGGCGCGATGCGGCTCGGCAAGCAATTGCTCTGGCAGGAAAGCGCATATCCCGCCGAATTCGCCCGCGCGAAAACCTATCTTACGACTGCGCAGTACTTCGCCTTGCGGCTCGGCGGGTGTGCTGCAAGTGAAATTTCACAGCTCGCGGCTCAGAGCCATATCTGGGACCTTTTCCACCATCAGCCTTCCTCCCTGGTGCGCAAGCGCGGCTGGGACCGGCTTCTGCCGGAGCGGGCATCCGCCGGTGCGGTGCTAGGGAGGGTTTCGGAGGCCGTAGCCAAGCGTACCGGCCTGGCGCGCTCGACCGAAATCCTCTGCGGCGTGCATGATTCCAACGCCAACCTGTTCCGCTACAAGGCCGCCGGCATGGCCGATACCTCGATCCTATCAACAGGCACCTGGATGATCGGCTTTCAGCGCGGCCTCGCGCTAGACAAGCTCGACGCCACACGCGGCATGGTGCTCAATATCGATGTCGACGGTGAGAACGTACCCTCCACGCTGATCGCGACAGGCCGCGAATACGACTTGATCAGCAGAGACCACGACGCTTCTGATGCAGCCGTCCTCGCCGCATTGCCGAGGCTACTGGCCCTTGGAACCCTGGCACTCCCCTCCTTCGTTGGGAATGATGGACTGTTCCCCGGTGCAGCTCACCGCGGACGCATTATCGGACCGCGGCCCGAGACGCCAGCCGAATGGCAGGGGTTGGCAGTCCTCTACGCTGCATTCAGCGCAAACCGCTGTCTAGATGCGCTTGGCAGCTCGAAACACATCGTCATCGACGGTGGCTTCGCCGCCAACCTGCCCTTCGCGCGCGCTCTGGCCGCGTTGCGGCCATCGCAGAGCGTCTCGGTGAGCCAATCTCGGGATGGAACGGCGCTCGGCGCGGCGCTGCTGTGGCGGAGATTTTCGCGGACGATTCCGGTTTCGAGCGTGGTGCTTGAAGCTGTCACGCCGCTCGGCGAGGATGAGTGCAAACGCACCCTTTCCGCCGCCTATCAATCCTGGATTTCTTTTTCGGAGCACCCATCATGACAGACCGTAATCATGCCGATCTCCGCCAGGGTATCGTCGACACTTGCAAGGAGATGAACCGAAACGGTCTCAACCAAGGGACTTCCGGCAATCTTTCGCACAGGATTCCAAACGGCATGCTAATCACACCGACAAGCTTGCCCTACGAGCGCATGCGGCCAGAAGACATTGTCGCGATGGATTTCGCCGCGAATTACCAGGGCAACCATCGCCCTTCTTCAGAATGGCGTTTTCATCGCGATATTCTGCGAGCGCGGGACGACATAAACGTCGTACTTCATACGCATTCCACCTTCAGCACCATTCTCGCCGTGCACGAGCGTGGCATTCCCTGCTTCCACTACATGGTCGCGGTAGCCGGTGGCAACGATATCCGTTGTTCGCCTTATGCCTGCTTCGGTACACAGGCGCTGTCGGATTATGCCGTCAATGCGCTCGAAGGACGAAATGCCTGCTTGCTCGGCCATCATGGCTTGATCGTAACGGCGCAGACATTTGAAAAGGCGCTTTGGCTTGCCGTGGAGGTGGAGACCCTAGCGAAGATGTATGTCCACGCGCTGGCGATCGGCGAACCTCCGCGGCTCAGCGAGACCGAAATGGCACAGGTCCACGAACAGATGAAACGCATGGGCTACGGCCAAGCGCCCGATCTCGACGACGTCGGTGATGTTCCACGCGCCATGCCTCAGTCGAAACTGGCGTCACATTGACTCAGAGTGTCGTTGAACGCGGCTAGTCTTCTCTTCGCTAAGGAAACTTGCAAGCAACTCTACCAGCCGCCGGTGATCAAGCGAAAATTGTCACACGGCGAGCCAATATCCCTTGTGAATATCGAACTTCACGGCGCCGTCGTCACGCATCTTCAACAAGAGCGATTGGCAATCGTCCTCATGCTTTATGTTCACGCGCTTCATGATTTCGAAAACCTTCAGAGGCTTTTCGCCAAGGTGATCAGAATTTTGGACAGGCGAAGGACTAAACCGGCCGGGCGGGCAGCGCGAATCCTTTTCCTGTTTCAGGCGTCGAGCGACTGGAGTCGGTACTCGGACATCCTCTGGGCGGCGATGATGACCTCGACCCTGTTCCTGGCTTGCATCTTCTGCATCAGCTCGGTCATGTAGTGCTTGACCGTCTTCTCGGTGATGCGAAGCGCCGCAGCGATTTCCTTGTTGGTCATGCCACGCAGCAGCAGCCGGACAATCTGCCCCTCGCGCTGACTGAGCTTGATGGCCTCGGCGACGCGGTGGCGGACGTCGGTGTTGCGGAGCGCGTCGATCACCCGGATCGCAAAGCCCTGGGTGATATAGGTCTCATCCTTCAGCACGGCCCGGACGGCGGCCATCAACTCGTCGGCCGAGGAGCGCTTGAGGACGTAGCCGTGAGCGCCGGCATCGAGCGCCCGGACGGCATGGTCGACGCCGTGCTGGGAGGTGTAGGCGACGATCTTGATCGCAGGCAGGACGTTGCGGATCGTGCGGATGGCGTCGTAGGTCTCGTCGGGGACGGAGGGGCTCAGAATCATCAGCCTGGGGACATGGAAACGGGCCAGCCGGATCATGTCGGCGGCAGTGGCGCCGAAGGCGACGATCTTGAAATCGGTCGGCGCCGAAAGAAAGGTCGTGAGGGCCTTCATCATCAAAGGTTGGTCCTCAACAATCGCGATCGTAATATCGCTCATCAAACCCACCCAAAAGAGCCATCATTTAAACTTCCGCCGGTGGAGAACGACGGTTCCAAGGCATTCACGAGGAAAGAAAAAATCCCCGAGCCCGAAAGAAAATACCAATTCGTGGAATCCGTCCTTGGATATTCCGAAGGTGTGGCAAGATGCCCGGGGCTGCGGTGCTGGGCCGGAAGGCCTCCGAAACCCCGCCGAATGTCGCCGATTTGCGGTTTCCGACGCTCCCCTTCGCTGAAAGGTTAACGTAAGGAACCCCGGCGGCCACCTCGGCGGTCGATGCCGTCCTCGGTGTGTCGGCGGGGAAATTCATCATGCCTCAGCGCTCCCGAAAGGCGCGGGTCATCTGGTCGGTGACGGGCTTGGCCAGATAGGAGGCAGCGGTGCGCTCTTGGGTCGAGACGAAGACCTCCGCCGGCATGCCGGGAACGAGCTTCAGTCCCTTGTACTGTATCAGGTCCTCCTCGGCTGGAAGCAGGCGGACGTGGGCGATGTAGTGCTCCTGGCCGTTGGACGGATCCCGGGCCGAGGCCGGCGACACCATCGCGACCTTGCCCTTCAGCTCCGGTGTGGTGGCGCGGTTGAAGGCGGAGAGGCGGATGCGTGCCGGCTGTCCAACCCTCACCTGGTCGATGTCGGCCGGCGAGACGCGAATCTCGAACTTGAGGTCGGCATTCTCCGGCACCACGGTCGCGATCTTGGCCGCCGGAGTGATGACGCCGCCCACCGTGTAGGCGAACAGTTCGTTGATATAGCCGGACGCGGGGGAACGTATCTCGGTCCGCGACAGCCGGTCTTCGATGGCGAGCTTGCGCTCCTGAAGCTCGGCGATGCGCGCCTCCACCGTGCGCAGGTCCTTCTGGGCCTCGGTCGAAGCGCTCTGGTCCACGGCGATGATCTGCACGCGGATCTCGCTGGTCCTCACCTTGGCTCGGGCGATGCTCGCCTGGATCTCGCCCTGCTCGCCCATGATGCGGGCGTAGTCGCGCTGGGAGGTATAGACGCGCTGGTACTCGACGATCTTGCGCTCGAACAGCGACTGCAACTTCTCGCGCTCGGCGCCGACGAGCCTGCCCTCCTCCTCCTTGGCGGCGAGGCGGGCCGCCATGCCCCTGATCTCCTCGCCGGTCTGGGCAATGCTGAGCTCGAGCTGCTCCTTCTGGCTGTCGCGCGCGGTCTTGTTGCCGGCGAACAGACGGGCCTCGCCGTGGATTACCGATCCAGCGGTTGAGGGGAATAAGGCGTGCATGTCGTCGGGAAATTCGACCGACGTCAGATTGTCGCGTTCGGCTATCAGGCGAGCGCGGCGCCCGAGTGCCTCTACCAACTGAGCGCGCACGATCAGATGCTCGGCCTTGATCTGGACGTCGTCGAGGGTCGCCAGCACCTGGCCTTCGCGAACCTGGTCGCCCTGGCGCACCGACAGCGTCTTGACGATGCCGCCGTCGCGGTGCTGTACCTCCTTGAGGTTCTGATCGACCTTGACCGTGCCGGCGGCGACCACCGCGCCCTCCAGCATCGCCCAGGCCGCCCAGCCGCCGCAACCGGCGACCAGCAGCGCGCTCAGCAAGATGCCGGCGACGATGCGCGGCCACAGTCGCAACGGCCGTTCGCGAGGCGCGTCCATGGCAGGATGCTCCGGGCGGACGAGTTCGGATACATCGACATGCTTCATGGCTTCACTTCCTCAGGAATGGATCGATGAGAATTGCAGATGGTGGTGGCCGGCGACCTCGATCGTCATGCCGTCACCGTCGTCGTTGCCGTAATGGACGTCGATGGCGGTGTATTTGCTGTTGGCGAGCTCCTCGAAGCGGAAGCGCACTGGGCGATTGTGGCCGCCGTCGTTCTCCTCGAGGTAGATCTGTTCGAACAGGTCGGCGACCTGCTCCTCGGCGTCGCCGCCTTCCTTGATCGTAATCTGATAGGTCGCGGCCACGATCTTGTCGCCGACCGTGAAGTCGGTGATCTTCTTCACCACGTCCTGCTGCTGGCGGCCATCGTCGTCGCGCTCGAACTGGAAGCAGTCGTCGCCGGCGCCGCCGGTCAGGACCACCGGGCCGCTGCCGGCGATGATCACGTCGTCGCCGGAGCCCGCGATGATCTCCTCGAAACCTTCGATCAGGTCCTTGCCGATCTCGCGTCCCATGGCGGTGCCGCTGCGCAGATCGATGGTGACGGTGACGGTGGTCGCCGAATAGTCCAGGGTGTCCTGGCCCGAATTGCCATCATAGGCGTCGTCGGCGCCGTCGACCGACGCCAGCACGAGATCGTCGCCGAAGCCGCCGTCCACCTTGTCGGCTCCGCCGCCGTCGGCGATGGTGTCGTTGCCGGCCCCGCCGGCAAGAGTGTCGGCCCCCGCACTCCCGGTGATGACGTCGTCGCCCGCGCCGCCGACGACGGTCTCGAACTCCGCGATCGCGTCCTCGCCGATGTCCTCGCCGGAGGCCCGGCCCGAGGCGAGGTTCACGGCGATCTTCCTGATGGCCGAGGAATAGTCGAGGGTGTCGGTCCCGGCACCGCCGTCGAGGCTGTCGTCCGCGGCATCGGCCACGGCGAGAACCAGATCGTTTCCGGCCTCGCCGGCGACCGTGTCAGATCCGCCGCCGTCCGAGATCGTGTCGTTGCCGGTCCCGCCGGACAGCGTGTCGTCGCCGGCGCCCCCGGCCACGACGTCGTTTCCGCCGCCGCCGTCGATCGAGGCCGAAGCCGATCCAGCGGCCGTGAGGGTATCGTCGCCCGCGCCGCCGATGACGATCTCGAACTCCGCGATCACGTCGTTGCCGATATCAGTGCCGGAGGCCGTACCAGAGGCCAGATCCACCCCGATCGAACGCGTAGCCGATGAATAGTCCAGCGTGTCTACGCCGGCGCCGCCGGCGAAGCTGTCGTCCGCGGCATCGGCGGTCACCATTACGATATCGTTCCCCGCACCGCCGGTTACGAGGTCGTTTCCGCCGCCGTCGGCGATGATGTCGTTGCCGCTCCCGCCGGACATCCGGTCCGAGCCCTCGCCGCCGTCGAGGTGGTCGTGGCCGTCGCCGCCCTCAAGGGTGTCGTCGCCGGCTCCCGCAAGCAGGATGTCGCGGCCCGCGCCGCCGTCGAGGTGGTCGTCTCCCTCCTCGCCCAGCAGGGTGTCGTCGCCTTCGTTGCCCCACAGACGGTCGTCGCCGGTGCCGCCGAACACCACGTCGTTGCCCGTGCCCGCGAACACGATGTCGTTGCCGTCGCCCGCATAGACCACGTCGTGGCCCGCGCCCGCCAAAATGTGGTCGTCGCCGGCCCCGCCCGAGATCCGGTCGTTGCCCCCTCTGGCGTCGATGTTGTCGTCCCCGCCGAGTCCCGCGATGGTTTCGGCGCACTGGGTGCCGAGCAGGATGTCGTCGCTCTCGGTCCCGACGATGGGCGGCGCCTCAACCACATTGAAGTAGGCTGTCTGCATGACGATGTGGGAGCCGTCGCTGATCGCGTAGGTCAGCTTGACCTCGCCGAGCATGTTCGGCGCGCGGTCGAATTCCCAGCCGTCCTCGGTGCGGACCAGAGAGCCAGAGGAGGAGAAGATGCCGACCACGGTCAGATTGTCGCCGTCCGCATCTGTGGCGCCGGCCAGCAGCGCCGCCATCGATATCGCCAGCCCATGGCAGGCCACCACGTCAGGAAGATGCACCGTGCCCGAGACGCGGGGCGCGCGGTTGCGGTGATCCGGCGCTGGCGGGTCGCGCGGTCTGTCGCTGCCGCCACCTCCTCCGCCGCCGCCACCTCCTCCGCCACCGCCACTGCCACCGGAGCCGGAGTCCTCCTGGCGAGGCCGGTGGTTGTCGTTGGCGACCTTCGGATTCGCGCCGGACCCCTTGTTGTTCAGCTCGGGCTTGTCGGTGCGCGCGCGTGCGCTGAAATCGGTCGCACCGCCGCCTACGGCGCGCTCCTCCTCGGCGTGCGCGACGATCCTGCCCTCCTCGGTCGAGCCCGACGACCGGGGCGGCTCAGGCTGCTCCTCCGCGGGTTCCTCGGCCGCTGCGAGCGCGTCCTCCTTGAGGTTCTCCTCCTCGCCCGAGCCGCGGACCTTTTCACGGTCCTCGCTGGCCCCCAGCTTCATTGGCAGGAAGCTCTTGAGGTAGGCTGTGCAGGATCCGACGATGAGCAAGAAGATCAGCGGCACGAAGCGGCGGCTGCGATCCTGCTTCTCTTCGTAGTCCTCGCGGCCGGGGGCAGTCTCGACGGTGGACTTGCGGGTGGCCTGGACGTTGATCATGCAGGCCTCCGCATTTGGGCTTCTACGGGAATCGTGCCGGCCGGGGTCGGCGCGGAAGACTGCAGGACAGGAGTCATGATGTCCTGCTTCTTGCCGAAGGCGACCATGCGGCCGGCCTGGACGATGGCGACGAGATCGACCGCCACCAGCGCGCTCGGGCGGTGCGCGATCACGATGGCGATGCCGCCGCGAGCGCGGATGCCCTCGATCGCCGCGGTGAGCGCGGCCTCACCCTCGCCGTCGAGATTGGAGTTGGGCTCGTCCATCACCACCATGAAGGGATTGCCGTAAAGCGCGCGCGCCAGCGCGATGCGCTGGCGTTGACCTGCGGAAAGCGCGCAGCCCTGCGGCCCCAGCCTGGTGCGATAGCCCTCCGGCAGCCTGACGATCATCTCGTGGACGCCGGCCGCCTTGGCGGCCTCGATCACCTTGCGGGAGTCGGGCTGGCGCTCGAGGCGACAGATGTTCTCCTCCATGGTGGTGTCCATCAGCGCGACCTCCTGGGGGAGATAGCCGATGTGCCTGCCGAGGTCGTCCTCGCGCCACTGGGTCAGATCGGCGCCGTCGAGCCGCACGCTGCCGCGCAGCGCCGGCCAGATGCCGGTCAGCGCGCGCACCATCGTGGTCTTGCCGCCGGCGCTGGGGCCGATGATGCCGAGCGCCTGGCCGGCCTCGAGCTCGAAGGCGACTTCGCTCAGCACCACCTGTCCGGTCCCGGGGACCGCCACGGTGATCTTCTCGACGGAGAGGCGGGCGGTCGGGTCGGGCAGTCGCATCGGCTCGTCGGCGGAGGCGAGCGCGATGACGGTGTCGCGCAGCCGTTGGTAGGCCATCCGCGCAGCGATGAAGGCCTTCCAGTTGCCTATCGCGAGATCGACGGGGGCCAGCGCGCGCGCCGAGGCGACCGAGACCGCGATGATGGCGCCAGCCGAAAGCTCACCCTTGATGGTGAGGTAGGCGCCGAGCCCCAACAGGGCCGACTGCAGCACCATGCGCAGCACACGCGAAACCGCGGCGAAACCGCCGGTGATGTCGTTGGCCCTCGTCTGCAGATCGAGATGCTCTGCATTGGCCTCGTTGAAGCGACCGACGGCGCGGCCTGCGAAGCCCATCGCCTTGAGCACCTCGGCGTTGCGCGCGTTGCAGTCGGCGATGCCGTTGCGTTCCGTCGCCGCCTTGCGCGTGGACACGATGAGACGGCGGGTCATGACTTCGCTGACCACGGTGAGCACGACGAGGACGAGTGCGCCCGCGAAGGTCAACGCGCCGAGCATCGGATGAAGGAAGTAGATGAAGGCCAGATAGATCGGCATCCAGGGCAGGTCGAACAACGCCGAGGGACCCTGGCTGCCGAGGAAGCCACGGACGGTGTCGACGTCCCGCCCGCGCTCCAGCGCTTCGGAGGTGGAGAAGCCAAAACGCGGCATGTCGATGGCGACGCGATGCGCCAGCGGTGCGATCTTGCGGTCGATCCGGGCGCCAACCCGCACCAGCACCTGGGAGCGGACGACGTCGAAGGCACCCTGGAATAGATAGAGCCCGATCGCGAGCACCGAGAGCGTGACCAGGGTGGGGATGCTGCCGCTGGTCAGCGCACGGTCGTAGATCTGCATCATGTAGACGGAGCCGGTGAGCGCCAGCACGTTGATCATGCCGGAGACCACGAAGAGAAACAGGACGATGCTGCGGAAGCCCCTTGTCAGCTCGGCCAGGCGGCGGCGCTTCGCGGGTGTGAGCTCTTTTGGTTTGGCCATTTGTTTGGATGCCCTCAGGTGCGAGGAACGGAAATCTGGCCGGAACGGGAAGATGCTCCCGTTCCGGCATAGGGTCGTGAAGCTAGAGCGTGACGTTGGAGCCGAAGTTCTGGTGGCCCGCGATCTCGATCTTGAAGTCGGCGGCGGCGTTGCCGTCGACGTTGCCCTGGATGACGGTGAATTCCTGACCGTCGTGGGTCTCGTAGCTCACCGCGAGCTGCCCGGCCGCGGTGAACGCGGCATCGGAAACCAGTGTGAAGCTCTGGTTGCCGTCGACGGCGTAGTTCGCGTCGATGCCGCTGAGATCGATGCGGTCTCCCGGCTCGAAGCCGACGATGGTGTCGCCCTTGGCCGCTTCCACCGAGTTGAAGCGGAAGGTGTCGTCGCCGAGCCCTCCTTTCATCACGTTGGCGGCGGTGCCGGCGACGATGACGTCGTTGCCGGAGCCGGTGGTGACGTTCTCGATGCCCCACAGCGTGTCGTTGCCGGTCTGCGAGCTCGAGGCGCTGCCGTTCGCGAGCGGGCCGGAACCCAGGTTGACGGTGACGGCCGTGCTCGCCGCTGACATGTCGAGCGTGTCGGTGCCCGCCCCACCGGCGCCTTCGTCGCCGAAATAGGCGTCGTTGCCATCGCCAATCTCGGCCACGATCAGGTCGTTGCCGGCTCCGCCGAACACGGTGTCGTCGCCCGCACCGGCGTTGATCAGGTCGTCGCCCTGATCGCCGAAGATGCGGTCCACCCCGGCATCGCCGTAGACGATGTCCGCGTCGGCTCCGGCGAACACGTGGTCGTCGCCCGCACCGGCGAAGATCACGTCCCGGCCAGCACCGCCGTTGACGAAGTCGGCCCCCTCGCCGGCCGAGATCGCATCGGCGCCAGCATGGCCGACGGCGATGTCGTCTCCTGCGAAGGCGACGATGCTGTCGTCGCCGGGTGTGCCGACCAGCGTATCGGACTGCGCCGTGCCGGTACGGACCACGCCGTCGGTTGCGGTCTCGGTCTCTTCTTCGTCGTCGCCGCCCGCGGTTGGCGTCTCGTCATCCTCGTTCGGCGTTTCGGTTTCTTCCTCGTCGTCCTCGTCCGGCTCATTGGTTTCGAACTGGGGCGGCACCATGCCCGAGAAGGTGACCGAATGGGTTCCGTTCGAGATGGTCTTGGTGCCGTCCTGGTTCTCGACCAGGTGGTAGGTCGCCGGATCCGCCCCTTCCGGAAGCTCGATCACGTCCTCGGCCTGGAGGGCGCCGATGATGGTGTCGTTGCCGCCGTTGGACCTGAACACGATGCGATGGGCCGAGGTGAGGGCCGAAATGTCGATCGTGTCGTCGCCCTCGTCGCCATCGATCGTGATGGTGTTGAGGCGCAGGCTGGTCGCGGTGAAGTCGCCGACGACCGTGAACGTATCGCCTGCTCCCGCGCCGCCCGTCGCTCCAGTCGGTTCGATGCCGTTGATACGGATCTCCTCGATCTCGCTCAGTTCCGCGATCACGCTGGCGAAGGCCGAACCGCCTCGGGTGATGACGATTTCCGGCGTACGTCCGCCGAAGCTCGCGATGTCGTTGCCGGCAACGGCATCCCAGGCGGCCAACGTATAGATCGTGTAGGCCTCGCTGGAGGTGTTGCCATTGATGACGAAGGTGTCGCCCGCGGTGCCTTCGGTGCCGCCATTGACGATGTCGCGGCCATCGGTCGGGGCCGCCGTCGCATTGGCGTTCCAGACGATGGTGTCGTCTCCGGCACCGCCGTTGACCGTGTCTGCCCCGGCATTGAGGCTCGGCGCGGTGACGTTGACCGTGAAATTGTCGACGTAGAAGTTGTCGCCATTGTCCCAGTTGTTGCCGTCGCCGGTAGTCCGGAAGCGGATGGCCGAGTTCGAGCCGATCTGGGCGGGCGTCAGGGCGGCGCTGAAGTTGAAGGTGCCGTTGGCACCGCCTCCCAGCGTTCCGCCAGTCACGACCTCCCAGGCGTTGGTGTTGACATTCCGTGCCTCGACGATGACGGTCTGGCCGCCGTTGAGATTGTCGTCCTCGTAGGTGAACGACACCGTCGCCGCAGTCGCGCCGGCGAGGTTGACGGCGCGCTCGATCGTCTCGCCGCCATCGACGCCCTGATTGAACTGAAGGCGGCCGCCGGTGATCGAGATGTCGCCTGCTGTCGGGCTGGTCGTCTCGCCGCCGCCTTCGGTCCAGTTTCCCGTGAACGCGAGCGTGCCGTTGCTGTTCGAATACGACGCCGCTCCGAAGCTGTCGACGTAGGCGCCGCTGTTGCTGCCGGTGCCACCGGTCAACGTGTCGTTGCCGTCGTCGCCGTTGAGGGTATCCGCGCCCTCGCCGCCGAGGATGACATCGTCGCCACCGCCGCCGCTCAGCGTATCGTTGCCGCCGAGGCCGTCGATGAGGTTGGCACCGCCGTTGCCGGTGATGACGTCGGCGTTGGCACTCGCCGTGCCGAACGGTGCCGGCGCGGCCTGCGCAAGGACGTAGTCGGACGCGTCGATCGCGGCCGTCGTCGTGTTGTTGACCTGGATGGTGCCGATCGTCGCCAGGGACGCATCCCTGACCGTGAGCAGGGTATTGGCGCCCACCTGGGTCTCGACAACACGCGTCGCCAGGTTGGCGACCGTGATGCCGAGGGCGCTGAGGTTGATCAGGTCCTGGCCCCCGGCCGCGGTCGAGTCGAAGCCGGTGATGGTGTCGGCACCGAACCCAGCGGCGTTGTAGACCACCACGTCGTTGCCATCGCTGACGTTGATGGTGTCGTTGCCGGCGCCGCCGATGATGGTGTCGGTATCGCCGCCGGTGCCTCCGCTCAGCGTATCGTCGCCAGTACCGCCGTCGACCAGGTCGGTGCCGTTGCCGGCATCGATGGTGTCGTTGCCGCCACCGCCGAAGATCTGGTTGTTGGCGCCGTTGCCGGCGATGGTGTTGGCCTGCGCGTTGCCATTGCCGTTGATGGCGCCGCCTCCGGTCAGCGTCAGGTTCTCGACTTCGGCCCCGAGTGTGTAGGAGACCGAGGACTGCACCGTGTCGGTGCCGCCGGCCGCAAGTTCGGTCACCACGTCGGCGGCATCGTCGACGACGTAGATGTCGTTGTCGGCGCCGCCGGCCATAGCGTCGGCCCCGGCTCCGCCGTTGAGGGTGTCGGCCCCGATCCCACCTGTCAGCGTGTCGACGTCGTCGCCGCCGTTGAGGGTATCGTTGCCGTCGCCGCCGTCGAGCGTATCGTTGCCCAGACCGCCGTTCAGGGTGTCGTTGCCCGCCAGGCCGCTCAGCGTGTCGGCCAGATCGCCGCCGGTGACGACGTTGTTGCCGGCGTTGCCGGTGCCGATGAACTGGTCGGCGTCGACGCCGCGGTAGGTGAGGTTCTCGACGTTGGCCATGTTCGCGATGGAAAGCTCGGCCAGGAAGGTCTCGACGGTGTCGGTGCCCTCGTCCTGGGCCTCGATCGCGACATCGAGCAGATCGTCGATGCCGTAGGTGTCGTTGCCCGCACCGCCGACCATCGTGTCGGCGCCGACGGCGCCTTCGAAGTCGTCACCAGCGAGGTTCAGCCGAGCGTCGAGATCGTCGTTGCCCGCACCGCCGACCAGCAGGTCGTCGCCGAGCCCGCCGACGAGGTCGTCGTTGCCGGTGCCGCCGAAGATCAGGTCGTTGAGGCCGCCGCCAGTGATCTCGTCGTCGACGCCTTGCTCGCCCACCACGAAGTTGGCTTGAGCGTTGGTCACCGCATTCAGCGACATGTCGACGTCGCCGCCTGCCCGGTCGGCCGGATCGGAGCGGCTGATGAAGTAATCCTCCGCGCCGAGCGCATAGCCGGCGAAAGTCGCGCCGTTGAAGTTGATGCGTTCGACGCCGGTCTGCGCGTTGGTGCCGGTGAAGTGGCCTGCCACCGTGATGGACTGGGCGACGGAGCCCGTAGGCCCGGTCGGTAGGCTGTAATTGATGACCAGGTCGCCGGTCTGGGTCGCGGTGCTGCTGTCGAAGGCGTCCAACGCGGTGATCGTCGGTACCGGAAGCAGGGTCACCGGGTCGATGATGGGCTGACCGGACGCGTCGACCGCGTTCGGAGCCTGGATCGAGATGCGGTCGGCGGTGCCGCCGCTGGCGGCATTGACAGCTTCGTTGATGAGGTCGTTGCCGTCGCCCAGCCCGAACGCGTAGGTGTCGTTGCCGAGCCCCCCGTTGAGGATGTCGACGCCGCCGTTGATTCCTGGTCTGACGATCGTGATCGTCAGGTTGTCGACGTAGAAATTGTCACCGTTGTCCCAGTTGTTGCCGTCGCCGGTTGTCCGGAAGCGGATTCCCGAGTTCGCGCCGATCTGGGCAGCGGTCAGCGTCGCGCTGAAATTGCCGTTGCCTGTCGCGGTGGTGCTGCCGAGCGTGCCGAGAACTTCCCAGGCGCCGCTGCCGCTGTTGCGGGCCTCGACGATGACACTCTGGCCCGCGCCGAGATTGTCGTCCTCGTAGCTGAAGGACAGCGTTGCGGCCGTAGCCCCCGCCAGGTTCATCGAGCGTTCGATGGTTTCGCCGCCATCGACGGTCTCGTTGAAACGAAGGCGATTGCCATCGATTTCGATATCGCCGCTCGTGGCGCTGTTGTTGTCGTTTTCCGTCCAGTTTCCGGCGAAGTTTGCAGCGTTACCATCGTTGCCGGAATAGCCGCCCGAATTGAAGTTGTCTGCAATCGTTCCCGTGGCGGAGCCTGGGCCGCCGACCAGGATGTCGTTGCCGCCGAGACCGTTGAGCACGTCGGCTCCGGCAAGGCCGACGATGATGTCGTCGGTCGCCGAACCGTTCAGCACGGGACGGTTGTCGGATGGCGGGCCCTGCGGGGCGAGGCCATTGTCGCTGAACGGAGTGCCCATGACGATGCCGAGTGTGCCATCGGAAAACTGCAACCTCTCCATGTTGCGCAGCAGGTCGGTGCCCTCGAGCGGATCGAGGCCGCCGGTGTTGGAGACCACGAGGGTGCCGTCGGCGCGCGCCGAGAACGAATAGTTGGCGCGGACGTCGGAGTAGACTGCGGTGTCGACGTTCGATGCCGCCGCGCCGTCGGAGACGATGTCGCGGACGATCTTGAGCTGGCCGGGATTGATCTGACCCGAGAACACTTTCTGGACCAGAGTCGTCATGCTGTCGTGGAACTCGAGCACGGTGTTGCCGACCGGGCCGTTCTCGTCGAAGTCGGACATCACCGCGATGCGCACCCGCAGCCATCGGTCACCGTCGATGATATCGTCGCCGCCGCGGCCTTCGATGAGGTCGCTGCCGGCACCGCCGAGCAGGATGTTGCCGCCGACGAAGCTGCCGTTGGCATCGAACGAGGCCGGTCCCGCGCCGGCGAGAAGCGCCTGCAGGCCCGTGATGAGGGCGATGCCCTCGGCATCCAGGGCACTGCCGCGGAAGCCTTCGGTCGGCACGAGGTCGGCGGTGACGTCGGAACCGCGGATGACGTCGTTGTGGGACGATCCGGACGCGCCTTCGACCTGGGTGAAACTGTCGAGCGCCGCGTTGCCCGGAAGCACCGGCAAACCGGGCAGGATCACCCGGTTGAGGTCGACGTCGACCGCCAGATTCATGTTGGCGTAGGTCGTCCAGTCGTAGCCGGACATGCCGTCGAACTTGCCGCGACCAAGGCTGCCGAACCAGATATCGTCGCCGCCTTCGCCAATGAATTCGTCGAAGCCGCCGTCCCCGTGGAACACGTCGTGGCCCTTGACGGCATCGAGCTGGAACTGGTCGTCGAAATTGTCGCCGACTGCGCCGGTCCAGGCGCCGATTTCGATCCAGTCGTCACCTTCGCCGCCAAGCGTCTGCTCGGTGGTCTTGCTGCCGAGAACGAAGTCGTTGCCGACCCCGCCGAAGGCCTCATCGAGACTGTCGGCGCCGAGCACGATGAAGTCATTGCCCTCGTCGGCGACGATCAGGTCGACGCCCTGGCCGGCGTTGACCGCGTCGTGACCGCGGCCGGTGCGCATGATGTCGTCGCCGAACTGGTCGGTGATGATGTCGTCACCGTCGCCGCCGATGTACTGGTCGTTGCCGGCGCCGCCCTCCATGCGGTCGTTGCCGGCGTCGCCGTAGAGGGTATCGTCACCCTCGCTGGCGATCAGCGTGTCGGCCTGGTCGGTACCGCCCAACAGGACGTGGTCGGCGCCGGTATAGCGCAGGTAGTTCGCTTCGGCTCCAGCGGTCGCCGGGTCGTCGCGCAGGACCAGCGGCGTCAGGATCGTGCCACCGGTCGGATCGGCCGAATCGAGCCCCGGATTCCATTGCCGGGTCTGGTCGACTTCGAGGATGAGGCCGGGCGTGGAGAACACGTCCGATGGCAGATGGCCGGCGTCGGCATTGAGGCCGATTACCTTGGCGAAGGTGTTGTTCTCCATCTCGGACAACAGATGCAGCCCGTCCAGCCGCTGCAGGTAGTAGAAGCGGTCGCCGTCCTGCAGCTTTTCGAGCTGAACCTCGAACACGAAGTTGAAGGTGGAGCCCAGCATGCCGCCGAACGGCATGACCTTCTCGGCGAGACCGCCGATCCAGAGATCGACGTTCTCGAGGCCGCCCAGCGAGCCGCCGGCGTAGATGCCGGTCGCATTGAGAAAGGCTATGCGGTCGGCATTGAATGCCGCGAGCTCGGCCGGGTCGGTCGGAACGACGACGTCGCCGAAGCTGGTGCCGAAGATCAGCGCCATGGCCGCGTCGCGCTTGCCTTCGACCGTCGTCTCGCCGGTGATCAGCGTGTGCGTTCCGTAGGCGGCGACGAAGTTGATGATCGAAGCCTCGTTTTTGAGGTGGCTCGCGAAGTCGACCCAGCTCGCATAGGGCCGCAGCTCTTCGGCGTGGCTGCTGGCCTCGAAGAAGTCGCGACGCGCAACATTCAATGACGGCACGCCTGCATCGCGTCCTCGCGCAAGGTTGATGGTAGCCAGATCGAGCGGCAACCCGAGCAGATTGTTGCGCAGCGCGCTGGTGACGAACTCATCGATCTCGTTGCCGACCTGCCGCGTCATGCCGCGGATGATGTTGCCGGCGGCGACGCTGTCCGCGACGGTGTGGCCCGAGTCGAATTCGATCGGGTTGAGGAAGGCCTCGATGAGCCCGATCTGGTCGTTGGTGAAGGTCGGGTCGAGCCGGTCGATCGTCTCGGTCAGCATTGAGTGGCCGAAGCGGTAGACCACGTGCGCGAATTCGGCGACAATGCTCGGATTGATGTCGGCGTGGTATCCGTCCGGCACGACAAAGAAGTCGATGTTGGGCTGCACCTTGCGGGCGAAGTCCTCGAAGACGAGATGTTGGTATTGCATCTCGGTGCCGAACTTGGCGGCCTGAAACAGGCGTTCGCCATCCCAGACGAGGGCGGCGATCTGAGCGGGCGTCGTCGGCAGTGCGGCGAGGTCGACGGCCAGCCATTCGTTGAGGAAGGCCAGGTCGTTCGAGGCCAGGACGATCTCTTTGGTGTGCTCGACCAGCCGGTTGTGCTCGGAGTGGAAGATGTGATGGACCGCGGTCAGGCCGATGTTCTCGTTGGCGCGGCCGTCGCCGGCGATGAAGTGGGCGTCCAGCAGTTCGTTGTCGTAGACCGCCGGGTTGTTGCCGGGGTTGAGCAGCCCGATTTCAATGTCGCCGTCGGCGATGCCGTTCGGCACGGCGTCGTGCGCGATGTCGGCAAGGAAGGCGGCGTTGATGCGGATCGCGGTGGTGACGCTGACCGGCGCCGTCGAGGTGCCGGAGATGACGATGTCGTCCGCAGTGTTCGGAATGCCGTCGGCGCCGACGCCGGTGATCACCTGGGCGAAGCCCGCGGCATTCGGAATGAAGTTGCCGTACGGGTCGGTGCGAAGCAGCGGCACCGCGCCGACGTCCTGGTCGGTCAGGAGGATGCCGAGCATCTTGGCCTGTTCCTTGACCTCGCCCCAGGTGGCCATGCCGCCCGGCTGGTCTCCGCCGCCCTCGATCAGCTTGCCGGTAGCGTGCGGGACGCCGTCGGCGTCGAGCGCGTACTGGCGCAGGAAAACCTGGTGGGAGGCATGCGACGTATAGGTCTGGTTCTGGTCGACAAACGGCGTCGTGGTGTTGACGGGACGCACGTCGTCGGCTGTCCCCATGACGCCGTCGGCGCCCGGGCTGACGGTGGCGCGGGTCAGGACCATGAAGTTGGTCGAGCTACCCGGAACGTACAGCGGATCGTCCGGCTGGAGCGGAACGAACACGGTGCCGCTACCGCCCTTGTTGACGAGATCCAGACCGTGATCGAAGAACTGGCCGAACAGAGTGAACCAGGAGTTGAACGGGGCCGACAGGCCGACGTCCGGAGAGACGTTGACGACCTGGACGTTGTCGCCGTCCATTGTGATCCCGAACGGCTCGAGGCCCGCATCGCGGACCGCGCGCGCCACCGCCAGATCGTTGAGCATGACGTTGTGCGCCGCCGTGGCCGCCGCGAAGGCGTCGATCGCCGCTTGTTCGGCCGCGCCGGGAACGGTGGACTCGTCGCCGTCGCTCAGCTGGTTCGCCGCCGCCTTGGCGTTCTGCATCACCACGCGGGCCTGATACTCGGCGTCGAGCGCGGGTTTGAAGGCGTTGTAGATATCTTGCACGAGGGCGACGTTAGCCAGCGTGGCCTCGACGATCCCGCCGGACTGCAGGCCCTTTATGATCGCCGCCGGGTTGGCGAGCGTTTGATCGACGATCAGGTTAGAGATGGTGCGCAGGCTCGAATCGAACACCATCGAACCCGGGTTATTGGACGGCGCGTAAGACGTCGGCACGGCGGGCGCGCCCGGCGGCAGGAAATTGCCCGGTACGTTTTCGGCGGGCCTGAAGGTCGGATCCAGCAGTTCGGGGAACGGCATGTCCGCAGCGCCCCACTTCTCCTGGCCGGGCAGCAGGTTGTTGTTCTGTCCGTCGACGGTACGAAGGCCGATGCTGAGGTTGTAGGATGGGACGGAGCCAACCTGGCCGGCCAGACCGGCTCCGTAGAGCGGCGCCGCGTTCGGGTCGAGCGGATTGACGATATAGGCGGCGTGCTTCTCCGCGACCTTGATCTGCGCGAGAATGAAATCCAGATCGCTCCTGATGTACGCAACCATGGCGGCCTCACCTGTTGTGCGCACGGTCCGCCGCGGCGGCCGAGCTGTTGAAATTTTTGCGAGCCGTCCGCGTCGGATGGCTCCTATGGGCTCAGGTTAGATTTTTCTGTGAACAACGGGACAGGGTACAAGGTCCAACGACCTCGTGGGACCGAGGTCTGGCGCTTCGGCCGACCATGGTCGTAGGACCTTGGTCCGATCGGCGGACGACTATCCTCGCTTCGCCAGCGCCTCGGCCTGTCACAGGCGCTTCGCCTCGCGCGTTGCGATGAATTCACCAACTCGGGTGAAAACGTATGAACGAGCGCCTCCCGATCTCAGTTGTTGCGCATCAATGTTTCTAGAAGGAGACGACGATGGAAACGCAAAGGCGTGAAACAGGTACGCTAATAGGCAGCGACAAGGTCGAAGGCACGGCAGTCTATGGGTCTGACGCCCAGAAGATCGGTTCGATCGAGCGCGTCATGATCGACAAGGTCAGCGGCCAAGTGTCGTACGCGGTTCTCGGCTTCGGCGGCTTCCTCGGCATCGGGGACGATCACTATCCGCTGCTTGGCAATCGCTAAAGTACGACACAGGTCTCGGCGGCTACCGGACCAATCTTACCGCAGACAGGCTTCAGGGTGCGCCGAAGTACGGCAACGACAATGCCTGAGACTGGAACGACCCGGGACGTGCCAGAGCAGTGAACGACTACTATTCCGGGTTCTGACGGTTACCGGCAAGCCCGCCTGCGAGAGCGGGCTTGCCTCGGCGGTTAACGCCGCCCCGGGGTGTATGGGCGCGAGTGGGGATACGGTCGGGACACCCCGCGCACAAGGCGGATGATCGTAGGTTCAAATCATCCGCAACCAAAACACATAAGCCATCGCGTCATCTGTTGCACAACCTGCAGTGGGCGCCGTGCGAACACCGAGCCACGGCGGCAGTTGTATCGCTCCCCTGACTATTGGATTAACCCGGTTTCCGATTTGGGTCACAAGCCGCCGGTCACGCTCAAGATGGCAGACTTCCGCCTTGCGTTGGTAAGCCGACGTTTAATAGCGCGCGAATGCCACTACCCCGACTCCTTTCCGCTCGGCTGCCCCACGAGCGTGCTCAGCCTCCTCAAAGCGCCAATACGTCACCGCGAAACCCGTCCAGAGTAACGACGCAGGGCTCATGTCACGAGGCCTAGATCTCATCCATCGCCTGCCAGGCCTTTCACCTCGTCTTTCTCTTTATCAATGATGAGTCGCCGCCGTATTGGAAACAGCGTCAGGTTATAGCGCTCGGCCATCGGGCCCCAGAGGCCTCTGGGGGCGAAGAGCATGACAACAACTCCCAGCACGCCCAATAGAACGAGATACCAAGCACCAAAATCGGCGAGATAGCGCTGCATCAGGTAGAAAACGATCGCGCCAATGATCGGGCCTTCGATGGTCCCGATGCCACCGATCACCGTGATGAAGATGACATAAGCGGTCCAGTCGAGCACCGAGAAGGCAGCGTCGGGCGAGATGCGTGCCTTCTGGAGATAGATCAGCGCGCCGATCATGCCAGTCATAGCTGCGGTGGCGACATAGACAGCGAGCTTGATGCGGTTGATGTCGACGCCGAGGCTCGCAGCGGCTGTCTCACGGTCGCGGATCGCACCCAGCGCCAGGCCTTGGCGCGAGCGCAGCAGGAGATAGACGAAGGCGAGCGTGCCGACCACCAACGCCAGCGCCAGCCAGTAGGATACGATGTCGCGTGCGGCTGGCGTGCGCACATCAAGGAGCGTCTTGACCCACTCGATCCCAGGTACGGACGAGGTGATGGATGGGGTGAGCGATGTTCCGGTGCCCCCACCGAGTGCCTTCACTTGCGCGAAAACGAGACGGTAGACTTCGGCCACGACCCAGGTGCCGATCGCGAAATAGGCGCCACGCAGGCGGAAGACGATCAGCGCCGTCGGCAAGGCCAGCGCCGCCGACACCATGCCCGCGACTGGTATCGCGAGCAGCGGGTTGACGCCGGCCACGAGCGTCACCGCGAACAGGACGTAGCCGCCTAATCCGACGAACGCCTGCTGACCGACCGAGATCAGTCCGGCATAACCCGCAAGCAGGTTCCAGCATTGCGCCAACGCCAGCATGTAGAACAGGAAGATCAGATCCTGGATGAGATTGCGGCCAGCAAAGGTCGGCAGCAGCACGAGCACGAGAAGGACAATGCAGGCGATGGCCGCGGCCGGGCGCGACACGCCGTCCGCGGTCGCGATGCGAAAGATCCACTTCGGTTTAGCCGCACCGGCATCGATCATTCTGTGCCTCAATCGATCGCGCGCGGAAATAGGCCGCGCGGCCTGACCACCAGCACCACGAGGAATGCGAGGTGTCCCGACAGGATCTGCCATTCCGGATCGATGCGCGCGCCGATGGTCTGGGCGAGGCCGAGGATGATGCCGCCAGCAAGCGTGCCCCAGAAGCTACCGAGCCCGCCAATGATCACGGCCTCGAAGGCATACAGCAGTCGCGCCGGACCGATGGTGGGATCGAAATTCGCCCGCAGGCCAAGATAGAGTGCCGCGATCGCGATCACGACGAACGCGATGCCCATAGCTATCGCGAACGTGCGGTTGACGTCGATCCCCATGAGCTGCGCGACATCGAGATCGTCAGACGTCGCGCGAAAGGCCCGGCCGATCGACGTCCGATAGAAGATGAAGTTGAGAACCACGATCACGGCGATCGCGAAGACCAGCGTCAGCAGCGGAACGACGCCCACGGCGATGTCCCCGCCCAGTGACACCGAGGCGGTTTCGATCGCACCGGAACGCAGGCGGCGGCTGTCAGCCGAGAACATCTGCAATAGCCCGTTCTGGATAATGATCGACAGACCGAAGGTGACGAGCAGCGGCGGCAGGAGGTCGCGTCCAAGTGTCCGATTCAACAGCACGTGCTGAAGGCCGAAGCCGATCGCAAACAGGATCGGGGCTGCGAGGAGAACCGCGACGAACGGATCGATGCCGAGTTTCTCCGTCACCAACAGAATAACAAAGGCGGCGAGCACGATGAGGTCACCATGGGCAAGATTGACCAGCCGCATCACGCCGAACATCAGCGAGAGCCCGGTTGCGAACAGCGCATAGAGGCCGCCTAGCAGAATTCCCTGGATGATCGCGTCGAGAAGGCCGGTCATCGTATCAACCGAAATAAGCGCGGTGAATCTGATCGCGCGAAAGCTCGCCGGGGCGGCCTTCGAGCGAGACGCGCCCCTCCTGGAAGCAGAAGACGCGATCGGCAGCCTTCATCGCCTGTGCGATGTCCTGCTCGACCAGCACGACGCTGGTGCCCTCGGCCTTGATCTGCGGAAGTGCGGCGTAGATGTCAGCGATGACGATTGGCGCGAGCCCGAGACTGATCTCGTCGCACAGGAGCACGCGGGGATTGGACATCAGGGCGCGGCCGATCGCGGCCATCTGCTGCTGGCCGCCCGAAAGGATCGGTGCGGCCGAAGCCCGCCGCTCCTTCAGGATCGGGAACAGGCCATAGACTCGATCGAGCGTCCAGGGTCCTGGAAGCTTGCGGCCGTGGCCGCCGATCAGAAGGTTCTCTTCCACGGTCAGCGAGGGAAACAGCCGTCGTCCCTCGGGCACCAGCGCAACTCCGAGCTTGACGATGTCGGCGGCACGCTTCGCCCCGATCGGATGGCCGTCGAGCAGCACGCTGTCCGGGCGAGACGGAATGAGGCCGGCGATCGCCTTCAGGAAGGTCGACTTGCCCGCACCGTTCGCACCGATGATGGCGATAGTCTCTCCGGCATCGAAGCTGAGATCGATGCCGTAAAGTGCCTGGAAGTCGCCGTAGAAGGCCGTGAGATTGTGTGTCCTGAGCAACAGCATGGGTCATGCCTCGATGCCGATATAGATCTGGTGCACATCGGGCCGCTGCATGACCTCCTTCGGCGGACCTTCCGCGATCTTGCGTCCGAAATTGAGCACGACGAGGCGATCGATGACGGCAAACAAGGCGTGCACGACGTGCTCGATCCACAGGATCGCAACACCGGACTTGCGGATCTGGCCGACCGTCGCGACGAGCTCGGCGCATTCGCCCTCGGTCAATCCGCCGGCGATTTCGTCGAGGAGCAGAAGCCGGGGGGCGCTGGCGAGCGCGCGGGCCATTTCCAGCCGCTTGCGCTCGAGCAATGTCAGGGAGCCCGCGAGCACGTTCGCGCGCTTGAGCAGACCGAGCTGGTCGAGAATCTCGCCGCAGGCTTGCGCGGCCTCGCGCTCAGTCTTGCGCCGGCCGTGAACCGCGCCGACCAGAAGATTTTCGAACACAGTGAGGTTCTCGAACGGCTGCGGAATCTGGTGTGTGCGACCGATACCGGCGCGGCAGCGCCCCTGCGGCGGCAGGCCCGAGAGATCGCGTCCGTCGAAGCGCATGCGACCGGCGCTCGGCGACAAGCCGCCGGCGATCAGGTTGAAGAGCGTGGTCTTGCCGGCGCCGTTGGGCCCGATGATGCCGACGGCCTCGGAATGCGCGATCGTCAGGTCTAGATCGTCGGCTACGACGATCGCCCCGAAGCTCTTTCTGAGGCCGGCGATTTCCAACAGCATTGGTCTTCAGCACGCCGCGCGATCAGGCAATCGGCTCCATCTTGTCGCCGACGGGAATTGCCGGCGCCGTCCTGTTGTCGGTAATGACGATATCATACTTGCCGTTCTTGAATCTCCACTGACCGCCGACGAGCGGCGTCTTGGCGACATTCTTGGCAGCAAAGGGCGGGAGGCTCGCAGAGCCCCATTGCAGCTTGCCGACGACGGTGTCGAGATTGGTGGCGGCGATCGTTGCGGCGATCGCCTTTCCGTCGCGATCAGGGGCGCGTTTCAGGACATCGACGGCGACTTCGAACAATGCGTGGACGAAGCCGATCGGCTGGGTCCATTGCTTCTTGGTGGCGCTTTCATAGGCTCCGGCGAGGTCCTTCGCGTTCACCCCAGTGAGTGAGGACTTGAAGGGATGGTTCGGCGTCCACCAGACTTCGGAAGACAGGTTGTGACCGTCCTTACCAAGTGCCTCGACGGCGACCGGAAACAGGATCGCCTTGCCGATCGATGCGACCTTGGGTTTGAAGCCCTGCTGCAATGACTGCTTCCAGAACGTAGTGAAATCCGGCGGCAGCACTACACCGGTGACGATCTCGCAATTGGCTGACTTGAACGCCCCGATCTGCGCGGAGAAATTGTCGGTGAGATTCTGGTAGCGGCCTGGGTCTGTCAGCTTGTAGCCGCCTTTATCGAGTGCGGGCGGGAATCCTACCACCTTGTCGCCCCAGGCGTTGCCGTCACCATCGTTGGGAAACAACCCGCCGACGGACTTATTGGTCGCGACCTGGCTCCACATGTTGGTGAAGACGGCGATGACGTCCTCGAGACCCCAAAAGAAGTGATAGGTGTAGTTGAAACCCTTCCACGCCGGCGGCCCGCCACCGGGATTCTCCTGACGACCGATGAACCAGGGTTGCCAGGGCGCGACAGTGGAGATGCACGGCACCTCCTCGATCTCGCATTGGGTTGAGACTGGATTGGTGGTCTCCGGCGTCGATGCCACCAGCATGAGATCGATCTTGTCCTGAACGATCAGATCCTTGGCGACCTCTGCGGCCCTGTTCGGATTGGACTGGCTGTCCTTGACGATCACCTCGACCGGGATCGTCGCGTTGCCGACCTTGATGCCGGCCTTGGTGGCCTCCTTGAAATTGGCGAGGATGAAATTGTCGGCTTCGGCAAAGGCGGCGAGCGGGCCGGTGAGTGGCGAGACGTAGCCGAGCTTGATCGCGCGTGTCTGGGCGATTGCCGGCGACCTCAACCCGACAGAGAGTGCGGCCCCGGTCGCGGCCGAGTATTTCAGGAGCGTGCGGCGGTTGATGGAATGACGATCAGCCAAGCTGAACCTGCTGCGAGTCATCTGCGCGTCCTCCCCTTTGGATGCGCCGGATTCTCAGTGTGATTTGACACACCGGCCGACGTTCGATATTCGAACATATGTTCGTAATTCGACCAGTGTCTTCTAGCACTCAAACGGAGTCAACAGGCCGCCTCATGACGCAGGCATCAGAGCGCCACAAGGCAGGTCCGGACGACAAAGAGTTCATGACCACGCTGGCCAAGGGGCTGGCTGTGCTTGGAGCCTTCGGTCGTCAGCGCCCGACCATGACCCTGTCGGAGGCCGCCGCCGTCGCCGATCTGTCGCGCGCCACTGCGCGCCGGGTGCTCCGCACACTGACCCTGCTTGGTTATGTCGTGCAGGACGGTCGCACGTTTGCGTTGTCACCGCAGATCCTGGATCTCGGCTTCGCCTATTTGTCGACGCAAAGCTGGATCGATCGCGCCCTGCCTCTGATGCGCGAGCTCAGCGAACGGCTCGGCGAATCCTGCTCGGCCGCGATCCTCCAGGACGCAGACATTGTCTATGTCGCACGCGTGCCGGCGCGGCGCATCATGTCGGCAGCATTGTCGGTCGGAAGCCGGCTGCCCGCGCTGCACACGGCATTGGGGCGCGTTCTGTTCGGCTATCTCGACGAGGCGGAGATCTGGCGACGGCTGAAGTCGCAGCGGATCGAGGCTTACACGCCGCAGACCATCACCGACCTGCAAGCGTTGTTCGACCGTATCCGCGCCGACCGCGCGCAAAGATTCTCGATCGTCGACGAGGAGCTCGAGCGCGGTCTGCGCGCGCTTGCCGTGCCGGTGCTCGATCGTAGCGGTCAGATCGTCGGCGCCATCAATCTCTCGACGCACTCGACACGAACGACCCGCAACGAAATGCGTGAGCATTTCCTGCCTGAACTCAACCGCATCAGCGAGCAGATCTCGTCGATGACCGTCTGAGGCGTACGCAACGGCCTCTCGACCCTTGCCATTCAGGAGGAGCAGCCCTATCGTCACGCCAAGTTCGAAATACGGACAATCGTTCGATTATCGAACAAATTATGGGAGATCGCACGATGGCAGGCAAGGCGCAGGGCGTCGGGGCCGTTCCGCCGGAGCACACCGGCAACGTCAAAGTCACGCGTCCGCAAAACGGCGCGGAATACCTGGACTCGCTGCGCGACGATCGCGCCGTCTACATTTACGGGGCGCGGGTGAAAGATGTCACCACGCATCCCGCCTTTCGCAATACCGCGCGCATGGTGGCTCGCCTCTACGACGCGCTTCACGATGACAAGCACAAGGACAAGCTCCTGCTGCCGACGGACACCGGCAATGGCAGCACGACGCACGCCTTCTTCAAGGCGCCGAAATCGATGCAGGATCTGATCGCCGGGCGTGATGCGATCGCGGAATGGGCCAAGATGACCTATGGGTGGATGGGCCGAGCACCCGACTACAAGGCCGCATTCCTCGCGACGCTGGGCGCGAACTCCGATTTCTACGACCCGTATCAGGACAACGCCACACGCTGGTACAAATTTAGCCAGGAGCGCGTGCCCTTCATCAATCATGCGATCATCCATCCGCCGGTCGATCGCGACCGCCCGCCGAACGAGGTCGCCGACGTCTGCTGCCATGTCGAGAAGGAGACCGACGCTGGGCTAATCGTTTCGGGAGCCAAGGTTGTAGCGACCGGATCGGCGCTGACGAACTACACCTTCGTCGCGCATCACGGCTTGATTCCACTCCAGGACAAGAAGTTCGCGGCAGTATTCATGGTGCCGACCAACGCGCCTGGCGTGAAGTTCATCTGCCGCACGTCCTACGAGATGAGCGCGAGCGTGATGGGCAGCCCTTTCGACTATCCGATCTCGAGCCGGCTCGACGAGAATGATGCCGTGTTCATCATGGACAAGGTGCTGGTGCCCTGGGAGAACGTTTTCGTCTATGGCGACATCGAGAAGGCAAATAATTTCTTCCCGCGCACCGGCTTCCTCCCGCGCTTCGTCGTGCATGGCTGCACGCGCCTAGCCGTCAAGCTCGACTTCATCAGCGGGCTACTGCTCAAGGCAACGGAGGCAGCCGGCACCAAAGACTATCGTGGCGTTCAGGCTAATGTGGGCGAAGTGATCGCCTGGCGAAACCTATTCTGGAGCCTGTCGGACGCGATGGTTCGGGATCCCAAGCCGTGGATCGGCGATCATGTTCTGCCGAACATGGATCCCGGCAACGCCTACCAGATCATCGCCACCATGGCCTACACCAAGGTGAAGTATCTGATCGAGCAGACGGTCGCTTCCGGCCTGATCTATCTCAACAGTCATTCCAGCGACTTCAAGAACGCCGAGATCCGCCCCTACCTCGATCGCTATTTGCGCGGCTCCAACGGTTACAAGGCCGAGGAGCGGGTGAAGCTGCTCAAACTGTTATGGGACTGCATCGGCAGCGAGTTTGGCGGTCGTCACGAGCTCTACGAGATCAACTATGGCGGCTCGACTGAGGAGATACGCCGCTACTGCCTGTTCGGTGCTCAAGCCTCTGGCAACGCCGACCGCTTCAAGGGTTTTGCGGAGGACTGCATGGCTGAATACGACCTCGACGGCTGGAAGGTGCCGGATCTCACCGATCCTGGCGAGCTCAGTTATCACATGTTGCGAAAGTGAGATCGATGTTGAGCAGTTCCGCCATCGATTCCAAACGCTTCCGGTCGATGATGGGAACATTTCCGACCGGAGTCGCCATCATTGCGACCGAATGGAATGGCGAGCTGTTCGGCGCGACGATCAATTCGTTGACATCGGTCTCGCTCGCCCCCTGCATGCTGCTGTTCTGCATGAACGAGGGGAGCACAACGGGAGCCGCCATCCGGCAGCGCGGCCTGTTCTCTGTAAACATTCTCGGCGAGCATCAATCCGATCTATCTCACCGTTTTACCAGAGAGTTGAAAGATCGCTTCGAGGATCTCGCTCTGGCGTTCAGCGCGGACGGATTGCCGTTGCTGCAAGGAGCCGCGGCCAGGCTCTGCTGCCGCGTTGCCACCATTCATAAGGCAGGCGATCACGACATCGTTCTTGGCGAAGTGCTCTCGGGCGAAGAGTCCGTTTGCAGCCCTCTCGTGTTTCACAAAGGTAACTATGGGAGCTTTCGGCGCACGTGAGATACCCCTCTAGAACTAGGTTTTGCCGCCAAACCGTACTCGACTCGTCGACCTGGATGCGCGCTTGCGCCCGAAACTGATCCTGGTCAGGCAGCTAACGACATCGCTGGTCTTTCGGCGAGCGCACTTCTCACCCCCGATGTGTCCCGATCGCCTACGCCAAGGAAACAATGCAGCGAGCGCTGGCTGCGACTCGCAAGCGGCATGCGCATCTGTTGGCACAGAAGCAATTCGAACAACGAGACACCGCTGCAGCTGTAGAAGATCAGACTGGCGGCGACGGCGTCGCGCGCCAGCACGCTTCATAACTGCGTCCGACGTTCAACTACCGGGGCAATCGCTCGCGACATTGCTGGGCTGGCTGTAGGTAACGCGCACTGATCTGCGCGGGTCACGCGCCGCGCTGATATCGGAAGTCACCAGCAGACTAAGTCGGGCGATAGAGCATTGAGGCGCGCGCAACTAACGCCGCATCTCGTGCATCGGCGAAGGTAGGAAACGAAAGCAGCACAGAATTTCCAAATGACGGAGCAAACGAATTTCCAAATGCGCTCAAAAAGCACACGAGAACAAAGCTCTTTCAATAGCAAATTCATGGGCTTGGGGTGGCTGGGGCGGGAGGGATCGAACCTCCGAATGGCGGAATCAAAATCCGCTTACTTCCGCAATAATATCATTAGCCATTCTGAACTTTCCAGTTCTGTTCTCTCATTGAAAGCATTGGGGGATTGCGCGCGTTCAGAATGAAACGCGGAGAACGAGACACCCAGACATCATGATCGACGCCCAGGGCGCTGCGGATTGTCGCGTCCCTTGCGCTTCAGCACGGTTGCTTAGCTGAAACCATCAGACACGCCTTGGCGAGGTCCGGTGGTAGCGCCGGACCTTTAGCGACCTTGTTGAGGCTAGTAGGAGATAAGTGAGGAGCGCTCCATGGAGGGCCGACGGCACTCCTTCAAGAGGCCCCATTGCCTGTATAATAAACACAGGCTAGTGAGCTTCCTCGAATCGTCAGGAGGATCAAGTGAGTATCTCGACTGAGTACGCTGTCACGATCCAACCCCTTCCTGCCGCTGATGGGGGCGGGTTTGTCGCCGTTGTGCGTGATTTGCCGGGCTGCATGTCGGACGGGGAAACCCCGCAAGAGGCTCTGACAAATGCTCAGGACGCTATCGCGTGCTGGATCGAGGCCGCTCATAAAGTCGGCCGCTCGGTTCCAGAGCCGACGCCGGCAGACCTCTTTGAGTCCGAACTTCGCGTGATCACTTAAAAGCCCTCGTCCAGCGTTTTTATCAAAGCGACCCAAACTGCGCTCTTACAAATCGCTAGTCGGCTGGTGACAAGCTCCTCCCATGCAAATCGCATGTGAGAGGAAACATGGACGCTTCCGTCAAATTTGAGCAGCTGGTGCAGTTTCGGGTGCCGACCCACATGTCGGCAGCCATCGACCAGGCCGCCAAGCAGAAATGCCAATCGAAGTCCGACTACGTCCGTCAGTCGGTTGTCCGGCAGCTGGAGGCAGATGGAATTACGATACCGGGCGCCGCTGCCGATGCCGGCGCACTTTACGACCGCCTGACCGACGGCAAGCAGCGCTATGCACTCATCGTCGGCGACGACATTGCGGGCATCTCCTACCACGACGCGAAGCCAGAGGATGGCCGAAACTGGATTCCGGTCGTGCACGTCGATAGCGAGCCGTTTGACGTGGCGCGCCATTGGCGGCTCGCTCCGGTCTACGCAATCGAGGCCGGTCGAGTGGTTTGTACCTATCCCGTGGTCGCGAAATCGCTGGAGCATGCCTGATGCCCAGCGGCTTTTATACTTGGTCCGAAACGGCAGCGAACAACGGTAGCGCTGATAGCGCGATCAATTTTGCAGAAGGCATGTCGCCATCAGGCTTGAACGATTCCGGTCGCATGGTGATGGCCGTGCTTCGCCGATGGGGGAGCGATACCGCCGGCGGCATCGTCACGAGCGGCACTTCCACGGCCTACGCCCTGACCTCGCACCAAGGATTCACGTCCAAGGCCTTGATGGACGGCGCGGAGATTGCGTTCACCGTCCACGCGACAAACGGGCCAGCTGCAACGCTGAACGTGGACGGGCTTGGCGCGGACACGATCATCGTCGACACATCTTCCGGCGCCACGCCCGTGCCGCCCGGCACCTTGATTGCCGGAGGCGTTTATTCTGCGGTCTACTTCAATTCTGGAAATAACTGGCGGCTGAAGGACTTCTACCAACTTCCGTTCACGGTGCCGATCGGCGGTATGATTGACTATTTCGGAACGACCGCCCCTTCGAGCAACTTCGTCTTTCCGTTTGGCCAGGCCATCTCGCGAACGCAGTATGCGACCTGCTTCGCCTTGTTTGGGACGACCTATGGGACAGGCGACGGCACGACGACGTTCAACATCCCGGATATTCGTGGGCGCGTCGTTGCCGGCAAAGACGATATGGGCGGCTCCGCGGCTAATCGATTGACGGCATCGGTTACCGGCGTTCCGAATGGCGCAGTGCTCGGGGGTGTGGGGGGCACGCAGGACCACACGCTTACGACGGCTCAACTTGCGTCGCATAGCCACGCCAACACCCTGACTGATCCCGGCCACTCTCACCAAGAAAAGGCCGCGGGCGGTGGTGTCGTCACTAGCAACATTGTCTTCGCGCAGGGCGATAATGGCAACTCGGGATCTAATCAAAGTACAGTTGCAGCCGTCACCGGCATCACCATCAACAACGCCTCGGCTGGTAGCGGCAACGCTCACAACAACACGCAGCCCACGATCATCGCGAACAAGCTGATCAGGATCATCTAGCGGTACATGACTGACAGCTCTGAAAATACAGGCCCGAAGCAGGATACCCGGTTCCAGCCGGGCCAGTCCGGCAATCCGAGAGGTCGCCCGAGAGGTTCGCGAAACCAGACCACGCTCGCGGTCGAGGCGCTTCTTGACGGTGAGGCGGAGACCTTGACGAGAAAGGCGATCGAATTGGCTACAGGGGGAGATATTCAGGCTCTCCGCATCTGCCTGGATCGGCTTTGCCCGCCTCGCCGTGAGGCTACGGTGCCTTTCGAGTTGCCAAAGATCGAAACCGCCGCCGATGCAGTCAAGGCCATGGCCGCAATCGTGACGGCTGTTGCCGATGGTGATCTAACGCCCGGTGAGGCACAGGCTATTTCCGCCCTGGTGCAGAGCTTCTCGAAGACCATCGAAACCGCAGACTTGGAAGCCCGCATTGCGAAATTGGAGCGCGCCACATGCCCAGTATGATCGAGAACAGGTTGAACAAGCTGGAGCAGGCCCGAGGGCCGGTCCGCACATCCGATGTGCATCGGGTGATCGGCGATAGCGAAAGCGAGTGCCTAGCCATGATCGAGAGCCTCGTTACGTCAGGCCGCGCAATCGAAAGCGACATCTTCATTGCGAGGGTGATCATCTCGCCGAGCGGCCTTTCCCGTGATACCGCGGCCTGAGTCCCGGCCTCGCACCCCATCTAATTGCTTAGTAGAGCCTATTGATCTCGCCTGCTGGTTGCGGTTGATTACCGTCAGGGACAGGGGGGGCGATGCGTATTTTACGATGCTTGGTGATGTTGGCCGTTTTGGGCGGCTGTTCCACCAAATACCAAGAGATGGGCTTTACCGGCGGCGTCGCCGCTCAGCAGATCACCGCGGATACGTGGCGAATCCAGTCTCGAGGAAACGCCTATACAGGCGCGGCGACCGTCCAAGACTATATTCTGTTAAAGGCGGCTGAGACCACACAATCCGCCGGCGGATCACATTTCCAAATCGTCAGCGCAGCCGACGCCAGTCGAGCCTCGACATTTGTCACGCCAGGTACCAGCACAACGACCCTCGTCGGGAATCAGGCCTTCACTACCACTTCGCCGGGCAGCGTCGATACCGTGATCAAGCCGGGTCAGGACGTGTATGTCCGGGTCCTGAAGCTGCCGCCCACGACACCGCCTGCGCCGGGTCTGTACTCGGCAGCCGAGATCATTCAGTTCGTCGGATCACGAGTTCAGCGACCGACTTGAGGGGATTTCGGTATGGCTGCATCGATCCTCAGACTATTCCTCGTGCTCTTATTCTTGATGCCAGCTTGCTGGGGAAGCGCGTTCGCTCAAAGCTGCCGGGAGGCAACGATCCAGCATCCCGTGCCTTTCATGGGAAACAACGATGAGGTTTTTCGGCTGGACGATGGCTCCATCTGGAAGGTGCAATACGAGTACGAATACCTATACGAGTACTATCCTCGTGTGATGGTGTGCGCCGGCCAAGGGAAGTTGGTGATTGGAAAAAAGGTCCTGAGCGTTGTTGAGCTCTTCTCAGGGCCTCCGAGCCGGCGCTCAGGGCCTGCCCCCGCGCCGATGAGGACCCCGAACCAGATCATCGTTGTCGCCGCCCAGTCGGGTTGCCGAGACTACTTCGTGGCTGATGGCCCGACAGGATTCTATCTTCTTGAGTGGTACGGCGGATACTCCCCCTCAGCAGGAGACATCATTCTTGGGGATATGAGCGGCTACGGCTTCAAAGACGTCCTATATCAAAGGAATGGCGCTTCGGGGCGCGTCTACGTAGACGACTACATGCTCTCCCGTGCCAGGGCGATCGAGAAATACGCTGAAAAGTGCAACTGAGAGCGCTCATTCGAGAAGTGGGTTTTCGACGTTCGGTCGCTTACCGCTTTTCTTGAGCAGATCATTGAAGGCTTCGACCGCCAGGGCATTTAGGGTCCTCTCCTGCTCAACCGCCAGAACCTTTAATGCCTTCCAACCTTCGGCATTTATGCGAACCAGGACCGATTTGAATGCTCCGGGATCGCGAGCACGTGGCCCCGTCGTCTTTGGCTTGCGTCCCATGAGACCCTTCCCGTTGATTATGTAGCCAACCCAGTCTGGCGCAGCGAATCGAGGCAAACCTACAACACCGACAGCCCGCGATCTGATTAGGATCATTTTGTGATTGCACGATATCATGCAATGGTGTTTACTTCCGATAATGTTTCTTCTCGGAAGTAACGGAACCCAAGCAATGACTACGCTTCCAGCGCTTGCCGCCGCCGCCAATGTCCCCGCCCCCCCTCGCCCCCGAGCTGGCTGCCGCCGTCGAATACGCCAAGGCCGAAAAGGCGCCGGCTACGCGCAAGGCCTACGGGACCGACTTCCGACTATTCCGCGCCTGGTGCGACGAGAAGCAAGCCCGCGCGCTCCCGGCCTCGCCGGAGACGGTGGCGGCCTATCTGGTGCGCGGTGTGGAAGAAGGAGCCAAGGCTTCCACGCTCGGCCGGCGCCTCGCAGCCATCCGCTACGCGCACAAGCTGGCGTCCCTCCCCACCCCGACCGACTCAGAAGCCGTCAAGGCCACGCTCCGCGGCATCCGCCGCGCCATTGGAGCAGCCAAGGTCAAGAAGGCGCCGGCAGTCACCACTCGGATAAAGGCCATGGTAGCCACGTGCCCCGCCGCGATAACCGGCAAGCGGGACCGGGCTTTGCTGCTGCTTGGGTTCGGCGGCGCGTTCCGCCGCTCCGAGCTCGTCGCGCTCAACGTTGAGCATATCGAGGAGACGCCGGAGGGGTTGCTGGTGCTCATTGCCAAGTCCAAGACGGACCAGGAAGCCGAGGGAGCGACTATCGCCGTGGCCCGGGGGTCGTCCTCCGAGACGTGCCCGGTCGTGGCGGTACGCGAATGGCTCGACGCTGCCGGCATCGAGGCTGGCCCGGTGTTTCGTCCGATAAATAAGGCGGGCGCTGTCAGCGCCGAACGTTTGACCGATCGATCGGTCGCAAACATCGTGAAGGCCTATGCAGGCCGTGCCGGGCTCGACGAAAGTCTTTTCTCGGGGCACTCGCTGCGCCGTGGTTTCCTGACTTCCGCCGCGGCCGCCGGCAAGTCCATTTTTCGGATGAAGGACGTGAGCCGCCACAAGTCCGTGGAGACGTTGAGCGGCTACATTCAGGAAGCGGAACTTTTCAAGGATCATGCGGGACACGGGCTTTTATAGCGTCGTGCGCGGCGGCGGCGCGGGGCAGGCTGGAAGCCGAAGGAGGACCCAGAGGGGAGGCATGCAGCCCCTAAAATACGCTGTTTTGCGTTTACCGGCCGTACTGCACGTTCCTAAAGCTGTCACATTGTCGCGAATTTATCGTTTCCAGGAACGATCCCCCAAAGGATGTGTTGACAGCGCAGTAACCTATAATATTTATACGTATATGCATGAACCGGATGAGAAGCCAAAGCGACCGACGAAGGCAGAGCCGGAGCATCGGGCCCGTCGTTCGGCCGAAGTTGTATCGATCCGGCGGCCATTCCCGCCAGCGAAACAACCGGATCGTCTCAACGACGCCGACGCGCTTAAGCTTATCCGTATGCTCGCTGGCGACAGTAATAACATTGTCGTCATCAAGCACGCTCAAAAGCGCCGTGTTCAGCGAAATATTACGCGCCCTCAGATTGAGCGGTGCATTCAGAAAGGAACTATCACAGAAGGTCCCTTCGTCAACGCGCAAGGCAACTGGCAAGTCAATCTGTCGCGGTTTACGGCCGGTGAGCAAATCACCTGCGTGGTCGCGATTGACTGGCCGGCGCGATTGATCGTCGTCACCACCTTCTGAGGAGGAGCAGTCCATGTCAAAGATGAAACATCACTACACGGAAAGCGGCCTCGACAATATCTATCTCGCGGACGGCTTTACGGTCCATAAGACGCCGTACGGCGAAGGCGTATCGATTCAGAATACCGCCGGTCTGCACAAGGCCATCGGTAAACATCTGATCGCGCGCCCGATCCCTCTCAATGGGGCCGAGCTGCGATTCCTGCGTACGGAGATGGAGCTCACCCAACGAGATCTCGCCGGCATCATCGGCGCGACCGAGCAAACCCTTCGGCTATGGGAAAAGAACAGGGGCAAGCTGATTCCTGGCACAGCTGATAGACTCCTCCGCGCTCTCTATTCAGAGTTCGTCGGCGGTGACGTTCACATCAGAAAGATGCTTGAGCGCCTCGCGGATCTCGATCGACTGGAAAACGGGCCTACCTGCTTCAAGAAAAACAACAGCAGCTGGAAGCCATTACACGTGCCGCAACTTGAGCAGATGCAAGCGTAGACCAGGTTTACGTGGTTACGAATTTAACTGTGGAAGTGTTTAAGGGCCCGTTTTCGGGCCCTTTTTTTCCGTCCACGGCCGGCTAACGGCCGCCTCCAAACATTTTGCCGTTTGGCAGCCTTGAAACCTTCTCGAACCTATAATATTTATAGGTCAGCGGGCGAGCTCTTAACGAGATGTGGCGCCCGAACGACGAAGCCGCCAGGTGATCAGACCTGACGGCTTCAAAAACCGCCCCATGTGGTCGAGAGCCGCCATGGGACAGGCCTAGTAAGGCGATCTGATATTCGTCAGATCGTTGCCCGCGGTCAATCCCGGCTCTCGGATAGGAGAGCCGTATGACTAAAATTTTCAAACCCGGTGAGGAAGCGCCCCGTTCGGGGCAGTACGAGCAAGTCGGGCCGCGCGGCGGTCGCACTGGCGAGGAGCGCACGGTTACCCGCGGCGAACCTCTACCCCCCACGCCCTCCTCCGGCATGGGATACGTCTTGGTCGACCCGACTAAGCACCGCACCGGTCGCTAGGAGGGCAGCATGTCTACTTGGGAAGTGGCACTTGTGCGCGAACAGGGAATTGAGTTTGGCGTGGTCGTAGTTCAGGATCATGTCCTCAACAATCCCAATGAGCGTGAAAGTCTGGTAAGCCTGTGGGCGTCCGAGTTAGGGCGCCCGATTGTGCTTATGGGTGGGCGTCACCACAAAACCTACGGCCGCAAGGATATCGTGGCTTGGCTGAGCGGGGTGCATCCCTCGCGGCTACCCTGGCGTAAGTTGACTCTCAACTAGAGCTGAAGCGGGGGGCCGGGTGAAATGCCCGGCCTTTCACTTTGATCCGAGAGCCTCTCGCTCTTCGAAGCGGAGCAGTCCTGAGCAGGTCGTTTGCGGACGCGGCCCCGGCCTGGCTCCTCACCGGCTACCAGATAGCAAGCCGCCACCTCGCACCGCCGAATTGCTCGCCCGAAGGTTGCACTTGAGCGCGTCACGCCTTATTGCTCAATGTTTCTGGAGGCGCCCGCGTGCGCTGGGGCATGGGCAATCAGGAAAGCGTCTACAGGCCACACGTTGATGGCTTACGAGCTATCGCGGTATCGCTGGTCGTTTTGTATCACGCCTAAGACTGACGGCCAAAGGATTCTAGTGTCCCATGCCTGAGAACGACCTAACCTTGGCCGCCATGGCCGAGATATTGGCCAAATCCGCCGATTATCGCGTCCTTCGACGCCTGGTGCGCCGCGAGCTTTCTGTTCCATCTGACCAGAAAACGACTAAGACCGGCATCCTTCTCGATGTCGAGACGACCGGCCTTGACCAGCGGAAGGACGAGGTCATTGAGCTAGGTATGGTCAAATTCGACTACTTACCGGATGGTCGTATTGCCGGCCTCAGAGACACCTTCACTTCGTTCAACGAGCCATCCACCCCGATTCCCCCGGAAGTGACCGCCCTCACCGGCATCACCGACGAGATGGTCGCCGGCCACCAAATTGACGAGGAAGCTGTCTCGCGGTTCGTGGATGACGCCGTGATCGTCATCGCGCACAACGCTGGGTTCGACCGCAAATTCGCGGAACGTTACTGGCCAGTTTTCCAACGCAAGGCTTGGGGATGCTCTGCAACGGAGGTCGAGTGGCGAAAGCACGGCTTTGAAGGCTCTCGCCTGGGCTATCTCTTGAACGGTGCCGGCTTCTTTCACCAGGCCCATAGGGCGGTCGACGATTGCCACGCACTGCTCGAATTGCTCGCGTTCCAACTGCCCACGACTGGCACATCGGCGCTTTCTGTTCTGCTGGAGCAAGCGCGAAAGAAGACGATGCGCGTGTGGGCGGAGCAATCGCCCTTCGATCTCAAAGACGCCCTGAAACGACGCGGCTACCGATGGTGCGATGGAAGCGACGGCAGGCCTCGGTCCTGGTTCATCGACATCGATGAAAGCAAGCTGGACGACGAAGTCACTTTTCTCAAGACTGAGATTTACCTTAGGGACGTAGAGCCGCGCTTGCAGATCTTGACGGCATTCGACCGCTTTTCGATCAGGACCTAGGCTAGGAGCGCGCGAAGCAAATTGCTGCGTCGCAACTAAGATGATCTATTGAGGCGAACAACCCTGAGGAGTACCGTAACCTCGGGGGTTGTACTTGATGAATATTGAAGACGCACATTTTCTTGTCCGGTGTCTGCGTTACCGCTACCGCACAGAGAAGCTTCCGCTGAAGACGCTGATGCTCCTTAATCTGCAGGGGGCGACAGTTGTCGATATCGGCGCAAACAAAGGGATCTATTGCTTTTGGCTAGCCCGTGCGGTTGGCCAATCGGGCAAGGTGCTCGCCTTCGAACCCCAACCGGAGATGATCAACTACATTGAGAGCCGTAAGAAGTCCTTTGGGCTGAACAACGTCGAGACGATTGGAAGCGCATTATCTGATTGTCGTGGCGCTGCTCAACTAACTAGGCAGCGCGTCGGGGATGGAAGCGCGTCACTATGCTTGGAGCGAGGGAAGACAGGCGATGAAATGATATCAGTGCCGCTTGCGCCCCTCGATGACCTCGCCCTCCGAAACGTCAAGTTCATCAAGTGCGATGTTGAGGGGCACGAACTTGGCGTCTTCAATGGCGCTCGACGCTTGATCGAGACATCTCGTCCTGTGATCCAATTTGAGAGCCTAGCTGCGAATGCTCTCAATCTCTTCTCGTTCTTTGAACAACTCGGGTACCTTGGCACGATGTACTTGGGCAATCAGTACCTGCCGTATAGGGCCGGTTGGCAGGTTCCGCATCCCAAATTCGGGCTAGGCGGGCACCGCGACTTCCTTTTCTTTCCGGAGACCGCAATCGGATCTACGATTCCGCTTTCTTTATATCGACGGATTAGCTCTGCGGAAGCGCGCGTCCGCGGCGCTGCATTAATGACGCCAGAAGCACAGCCAGCGGACTGATACTAACACGCCCCTCTCTCGTGCCTGGCTTGGAGACGCGACCTTCTATCCTTGACAGGTTCTGTGCGAGGAAAGTGCAGAACAGGTCAATGTTGAAGAAATCGCCCTTGCTGGGTCGGAAGGTCGGATCGACGACTTGCGACGAGCTCCGCAGGCAGCGTTTTCATGTCAGTAGATCCGCGACTTTGGTCATGATGACCCGCAAGACGTCATCCATCGTGGGGCAGCGATAGGCCGCAAACCGAGATCGGGACGTCGCCGTGAGACCGATTACCTGTTTGGCCTCGTTCAGGGGCAAGAGGAAGTAGTCAACAACCTTCCGGTTTGTCTCCTTGTCCAATCGCAGCGCAAGAATAAGTCCGGCTGGCTCTATCCTCCGCCGATGAATCAACCAAGTCGGAACATGCCGCGCGCCTTGGTAGCGCGCCATCCGCAGCGAGATAGCTAACCTGCCAGCAACCGTCATCACTTCACTATCAGCATCAAAGACCGCGGCAACTCCCTGCGCTCTGATGCGAGCAACAAGAACTGACGCCTGCTTCGACAGTTCAGCGTCAGACCATTGTCGCGAGTCGATGTAATCGAAATCCTGCTCATAATTAATATATCCGACACGGCGAAAAGCTTCTCGTAGACTGCCGAATCGAAATGCATATAGCGCGGCGCTCGGCATGGCATCTGTAGCAGTTATGATCGAAGCACTTAGCTTTCCCTTCATCGCGAGCGTCTTTCGCAACTGCCTCAGCATCTGTTCATTCGACAACCTGCCGTATTGGTTTTGGTCCTTCGATAGCTCCTGAGCCTTAAGGAAGATGCTCTTGTCAACGATGGGCTCGAATATACCTGTAGCCCGAACCCATAGTTCGGGCGGATTCTTCCTCCTCACCTGCCTCAACCGCCACGACGTGCGATTATAGATGCAATTGCCAATGTAAGCTTCATTGGTCAGGATGTTGTGGATCATCCGTTCTGACCACGGCGTTCCTCGATTGTTTGGCACATGCTCGTTGTTTAGCCGGCGAGCGATAGATGCTCTGGATCGGCGATGAACAACGTACTCCCTGAAAACCTGCGCAACAACGCGCTGCTCGCTCTCCGGCCCGGGCTGGATCAGCACTCGATCTGTCTGCAAATGTTTGCGCTGGCCTTTCAGCAAGACACCCTTCGAACACCTATTTTCGTCGACTAGCTCGCGCTGGAGGCCATAACCCGGGACCCCACCCTGTCTGAAACCAAGGCTGGCAACGCGGCAAGCTCCCGCGTGCACCTTCATTGAGAGCTCTCTCGAGTATTCGGCAGCCATCACCCGCTTGATGTTCTTCACGATGCTCGCAATGACGCCTCCGTCGTTGTCGAACTCTTCAGCGCAGTAGCAAACCTTTATCCCAACCTGACGGCAGGTGAATTCGTAATAGGCGCTTTCATCGACGTCCTGGAATCTCCCCCATCGGCTCACGTCATAGACAAGGACATGATCGAAGTCCGCGCGACCGCTCCGGACATCGTCGATCAATTCGATCAAGCCCGCGCGGCGATCAATACTGAGGCCGCTCCGCCCCTCGTCTTTGTAAGTACGAACGATCATGAGATCATGCTGCGCCGCATAGACGGCGATGGCGGCGGCCTGGTTCTCGGTCGAATAGCGCTGATGGTCCGTCGACATCCGGACGTATTGAGCGGCGCGCCCTTCGGTCGTTGGCGACAACAAATCGGTCCGGGGTCGGACGATCAATGCATGGGACATGGCGTGCCTCCGCGAAGGAGATCATGAACCGCCGCTCGATCTTGCTCCCTAATACCTGCATCGTTCAAGCCTAGGGGAGCCAGGGAAAGCCATACTTCGCAATCCAGCCTAAGACGCTGGAACAAACGACCGACGCGAGGCCCGCCCACAGCCATGAGCGGCTTCGCACGGCGCTGATCGATCTTAGATATAGAAACGCCCCAAGCAAGGGACCGTAGTTTCTCCGGAAGTCGCCATTGAGCTTGGCAATCTTCGACAGTTCGGAAGACGTTTCGGCTTCATCAGCCATTGTGCTGGTCCTCTCTCGGTTAGAGCCAGCACCCTATGAACCACTGTTTTGCCCGACGGCACAAGCGAAATTTCGGGATATCGAAATTATTCTTGAACTCAATGCACGCACACCGCATCGATGTACTGGTCGCCCCCCGGGGAGTTCGACCGATTCGTAATTTTGAAAGCGCCGCCGCATTCCTTCTTCAGCAACTCAATGGCGTTCTGTTCGTTGATCGCATGGTTGATGCCGCCAGCGTAGTAGGTGATCTCGATATTGTCGCCTGTGTGATAGACGACTGACGCCTGTTTGAAGACCGTTGCTTGGATAAGAGGATTGTTGCCGCTGCTATCGGACATGCATCCTGCGAGTTGGCACGCAAAAATACCGCAAAGCAAAAGACCCCACCCCCTCATTTGATTCCTCCCCCGTTCGACAGCGATTAAGCAACAATTTGTCGGACTTGCAAAGTGCTCCCATCTCCTTCTGGTTGTTCGCCTCGTCCGCGCGGATTTGTCCACATCCCCTACCGGCAGGGCCTAGGGCTCGCTCCGCGCCTCAAGGGATTGATAATTTGACTCTCGCCTGCGCCGCGGTTCGATGGCGTCATGACCAAGGCAGAGAACAGAGCGGCGGCGAGAGCTTGGCACCAAGAGCGCATGCGTCAGCGCGCGGAGGAAGTGCGGGCCGAGGCGATAGCGGCCGATCTGGTCGAGCTCAGCCGGCTTCGCCACTACCTCATCTTCGGCAGAAAGGACCGCAGCGCGGATCGCGAGAAGCTTATGCAAGCCATTGACGACTACGTCGAAGAGATGACTGGCGATCGGACCAGGCTCCACGCCCAGAACCATAAGTGCGGGTGAAGCAGTTCGGCCTTGGGATGAAGAATCGGGTAAATCGATCTGCATGAACCTCACCGCCGAACGTGCCTTTGCCGCTCCTGAAGCCGCCGCCCGCAAACTGGTCGAGCTCGCGAAGACCATTGAAGCTGTCCAGGACGGCCGCATTCACATCGAAAAGCTCAATGCTCCGTTTCTTTACACGCTCAAGGCCACCGGCTCGGAGTTCGGCGCCGGCATCAAGCATGCAGTTGAGAAGGGCTGGCTCGAGCTGCACGAGAGCGGGACCTATGTCCGGCTGATCGGCACCACCGCAAAAGCGGCCCCAGCAAAAGACTAAGTTGCCGGGGCCGTTTGGAGGCTACCTTGGCGGTAATGGGGTCGCCAGGTGGTCAGGAGCATAGGAAAAACCGGCAATCAGTTCTGTCCGCTTTTGTACAAAGCGGTATAGTTCCAGATCGAGAACGGAACCGATCGCAATGAAAGACATGCAGGCTCAGTTGGAAAAGCTCCGCACGGATGCTGCCGAGTGCGCCTTGATCCTGGCCGACGAGGTTGAACGTGCCATTGCGACCGCGGGACCCGAGCTGAAGCGGAAGGAATGACGGAACGAGGCTGGCGCCGGCCTTTCGAGGCTCCGATCAGGATCGGCGATCGCGTACTAGTGACGCTACTCGACGCTGGCGAGTACATCGCCGCACTGCCGAAGAAAGAGCACGCCGCGCCGGAATGGCAAGCGGCAACGGACGCCTTGATCCTGGTGGCGGAAGGTGGCGGCCCCACAATGTTCGCTCGCATTGGGGTCGTGCGGGCACTGAACCGACACGACGTCCCAGAGTTTAACCCGAAGGGCAAAGAGCCTCATTGGGGCGGCGCAAGCTGAAGAGGGACCAATGACCGTCTTCGTATACGTGAACACTGCCAAACAGGTCAGCGATGCCGACCACATCAAGGTCTTTTCCACGGTCGAAGCAGCGGAAATGTGGTTCGAGGAGAACGATCCCGAGGGAGTGGCATTCGAGTACGACGTGATAGGCCCGCCAGCGTGAACCGGCGGGCCATTCAACTGCGGTATGAGCGCGGGACCGAAGCCTCGCGCCTCAGCCGCCCTCGCGCAGTCCCTGCTCGATCACTTTCAAACGTTTTCGGAGAGCGCGATCTAGGGCGCTGGCTTCTCTTGGCGCAATTCTACCGGTGGTAATATCGGACAGCATCCTGCCCTGAAACGTCGCGATCTGGTCTAACGTCATCTGCTCGATTTGAGCAATCCGCGCCTCAACGTCGGCATTTGCTTCCGCCCTGCTGCGCATGCGCTTGCTCCCCTGATGAGTCGCGATTTTGATTTTGGATCCCGGCGGCGCCGAAGCAAATGCCCGCGGCGCCGGAATTGTGGATAAGCTACCGCTTCAACCGGTGGGGGTGCGCCGCCGGCCGCTACCACCGCGCTTCTATCGGACGATCCGATCAAGACGGCAGCCCGTTATACAACCAAATATCTGATCTTTCATTTGGGTACCTACCCGGCAACCCCTAATGCAAGCGCGCACATCGTCGCCCCACACACGGCCCTTGGTTTGAGAACTCGAGATACATCGATTGTTGCATGCCTTGTCGTTATCGGGGCATTTGGACAAACACGCCGCAAGGCCAAGTCGCTCGCCTTCTGAAAATGTCGCTTCTTGGGCGGTTGCGAGCGTCGTCGTTGTCGCCGTAATATAAAGCGTTAGCGCGAACGCGCTCTTTAGGATTTCTGTCACCGACATTTTTTCCTGCCTCTGTTTGAGACCTCGGAAAGCAGCGTACGCCGGATACCCGCCAAGGCGAAAGGCGGCCAGGAAATATCGGATCGCGAAGTAGCCCGCCAGCGCGAACCGGCGAGCCTTCACCTTTGCGGTTCAGTTCACGACCAAATGGGTTCCGAAACCATCTCGACGCGCGACATGGTCCCGTCGAGATAGGCTGGGGCGTCGAGAGGCAACGGCGTGCGAATATCGCCGTACGTCTTCATGGGATTGTCCTTGTTGTAAGCGGCAATCATGCGATTTGCACAAGCCGGTACGCCAGCACGATCGACACGGCGCTCTACCAGCTCAAGGTACAGGTCCCCGACGATTTCCTCGCGAGCGCTTCGTTGAAGGTATCGCGGTGTTAGGCTGTAGAGCCATTCGTAATCACCCTCTTCCGGGACGTAAAGCGGGACGTCGCTGCGGACAAAGTCGACCGGGGCGGCGAGCGTGAGACCTGGCACGCGAGCAATAGTATTGCCGCTCATGAAGCTTCGGATCGTCGCCGGATTCCGCAAGGCACGCATGAAGCGTTCGTTGATGTCAGGTCGAGTCCGACGCACCGTCCTCCATTGTGCGTACGTAATCGTTGGCCTTTTGCCGTCTCTTGGCGTCGTCAGATCGCCGACGCTCATGCCTGTCAGCAACCCACGCTCCACGTTGTCAAGCATTTGAGGCGTGACAGGCGCGCCTGCGAATGTGCGATTGCACGTGAGGCAAAATCGAGAACCGTTCGATGGCTTGATACCGGTATTCTCGATGGTGAGCTCATGACCGTATTTGCAATGGCTGATCCGTCGCTTTCGAGACCCGACGACTACGGCAACCTTGGCATTGCGTTCAATGATGGGCCTGAGCCTCGGCTCCAAATCCGGATTGTTCTTTAGGGCAAGCCTGAAGCGGATCGCATCCCATGCACCGAGGAGCTTTCTCAGCGAAGCTCCCTTGATGAGCCAAGATTCGATCAGCGCAATGTCGTCGGCGGAGAGGAATCGCGACCCGCCTGACAAGGTCAACCGCTCAACATTCGCAGGCGGCTCAATGACGTCTGCTTCCTCAGCAAAATAGCGGCCGACCCCCTGCCACCTCCGAGCGCAAGCTTCGCACCATCGATGGTCGTACCTGCGCTCCGCCTGCATACGCGCGATAATCTCGGGCGACAGCGGATGCCCTTGATTACAAGCCGTGCGATCTGTCGCGCGTTTGACGATCCCATCCAGGATTCGGGACTTGCTGTTTGCCTCCACAAGCGCAAGTGCTTTCGCGCCCCATTCCGGATTCAACTCGCAGTGCTTGCGGAACGCATCCGCCGAGCAAATCGGCGGTTCGCCGGCGCCGCCTGTGAGCATCCGAAGCGAATGCCCGGTTTCTAGCCTCGCCATAAACGTGTCAGCTTCGGTCGGGTTCATGGTGAACACTTCACCATTCACTATTGCGGAAAAGCAGCCGTGACAGAACCTGCGAGGACGAGAACGGCCTCCATAACCGAAGCTCGACAGCGGCAGGTTCTGCTCGCATCGACGACACTGCTGCATCATGACTGTCTCCATTTTTTTGACAGGAAGCGCGGAATGCGCGTCGCGAAGCCGAATCCTGAATCGCGGCGAGGCAGCGACAGCAAGAGCCATCGGGATTTCACATTGAGAGAGTAGGCGCCGAGTGAGTCGTAGGGCTGCTTAGCCAACTCACCGGCGGCCGGCGCCGCGCGTTAAGCATCAACCGACGTGGGTGATTTAACGATGCTAAATACGGGCGCGGTTCTTGGGGCTTCATCTGGTTCGGCCAGAAAGCCCGTCACTAGCTGAGTTGCCAACCGCAAGACGGTCAAGGCATCCTCTGTCTCTTCCGGAAGGCAGGCCACTACCTGAACCGCATGGCGGCGATGCCAGTTTTCCGGCCTCATGCCATCGCCCCGTGCCGCCAATCCTGCGTACCGACCTGTTCAAGCAGGCCGTCGTGGTCGACAATGCCGCTCTCCGAGGGATCCTGCTCTTTGTCGAGGAAGGCCTGCAAAGCGTTGGTGGTCCAAGCGACATCCTGGTCGTGGTGTCCCTCGAAAGCCCCGAGCGACGGCTCCTCGTCTTCGCCGGGCTCTCGCCCGTCGTGCTCGTCCTCCAGGTCTTCGGTGCCGCCGCCCGCCCACACGGTCTGATCGCCCGACCAGTTGCGGCCATCCGGTTCGTAGCAGCTCGGGTGACGCTCGATCGCGCCAAGCGACGGTTCGGCGTCGCTTGTATCGGCCCCCTCGTCCTCGCAGCCTTCCTCCCCGCCGCCCCCCTCGCACTGGCCTCCTTCGTCCTCGCACGCTTCCTCGAGCTCAGTGGTGACGTAGGGATCTGACTGGTCAAGAAACAGGATCAGCCGGGTAATCTCGTCACGAGCCTCACGCCGTAACCTTTGAAGAGTGGCTATCGTTTCTTGGCGGCTTCGCTCTTGAGCAATCAGATTTGCGTTCAGCATGACCGCACTCCCGATCGCGTGACGACAACGCCGACGGCAACGGCAAGGAGATCTTTCTCAACGTCATCGCGATCGATCAAGATCGAGATTTCGATTGTCAGACCGGCACCGCGCTCGGTGTCGTTATAAAGGGTGATGGAGTTCACGGGCGAACCAGGCACGCACGCCCGTTGCCTCGCGATTGATACCGCGTTGCTCATATCGTCTCTCAATGTTGATGGGAGTTGGATCACTTCGCGAACGACCGAGCGGTAGGTTCCGCCCTCGCTCAGCCTTCGCGCTGTTCAGGCGGTCTAGGGTTGCTTCACCTCCTTTTGAGCTTGCCAACCAAACAGTTGGGGCCAAATGGGGTCGAAGTGATCGCACAAATTCTGAAATGCGGACTGCGCTGCACTCGCGACCAGTTGGATATGCAGGCGCGGCCAGACTGCCGTTGCCTGAACCTGAGGAGTCCAATGGCTAGAAGCGAAGCCGTTGCGAACGTCCTCAATGGTTTCGTGGAAATACTCATCGCACTGCCCGACAGTGCCGAACCTGAGCGCGAGCACGCCAATTTCGCGCTGCTGTTCGGGCGATAACTGGTCCCATGCTCTGCCGGCGTCGAAGCGGGCCAGCTCATGAAATGTGGGCAGCCGGTCAGAGAGGGGAATTTCGGCGGTATCGTCGACCACCCCAGGGGCGGCAGCCCCGGGAGTATCGCGGCGCACGACGATGATTGTCCCGGCGTTCCAGACCGCCACGCGGCCGAAATGGCCCTTGCTCAGAGAAACCTCGACCTTGCCGCGCGGCGTAGCAACGCCAGTGCTCACACCAAGGACGGTTTCGCCCGAGCTGGTGACGTCGCCGCTCATGAGGGCACGGGCCGGTACGCGGACACGCCGGGCATTTGGGGTGATGGACAGCATGGGTTGCTCCTCAGAAGGCCGAGCGACGCACGCCATCGGCAGGGGCACCGAAGGCAGAGACGAGCGAGGTCTCGATGGTCAGGCCGTTGCGCTGGCGCCAAGCAAGGCGCTGCTGGGCGACGTGGTCGCGGTAGAGCTTGGAGGCCTCGCGAAGGTATCGGGGGGCAGTGCTGCCAAATGTCCGCATCGCCTCGCGGCGCACCAGCCCCTCATAGACCGCACGATTAAGCTTGCCGGTTTGGGGATCGGTGAGGTTGGCAACGCCGAGGATGGCTGAAGACATAGCTCCGCCGTTCACCGGAAAGGTGTTTTTGCTCACTGGGGTTGCTCTCGCCTTGTCTATTTGATAGAAATTCTATTATCATGCTGCGACGATGCAATCAATAGAAATTCTATCAATGGAGTCGAAAGTGTTTTCCGTCCGTCAAATGAAGGCCGCCCGAGCGCTGCTCGCCTGGTCTCAAGGCGATCTAGCAAAAGCGTCTGGCGTGTCGGAGCCGACCATCGCGCGATTGGAATCTGAGGATGGAGAGGTAGGCGGCCGTGCAGAAACAGGCGACAGGTTACGCGCCGCTCTTGAGAAAGCCGGTGTAGAGTTTATCCCCGAGAACGGGGGTGGCGCTGGCGTCAGAATGAAGAAACGAAAGCGGTAGGCCGGAAGGCACCAGGAGGTTTCAAGGTGAAGAGCCGACCTACAAAGCCGACTAAGGCAAAGAAGCGATTTAAGAAGCTCAAGCAGTTGTCAGGGGAGAGTGCCGAGCTTTCGCAAATCTTCAACGCTGCCTGCGAAGCGGTTTTTCCGATCCTGAAGAAGATTGATGGTCGGGACGCCATCATTGGAACGGGCTTCTTCATTGCGCAAAACATCTTTGTCACAGCGCGACATGTGCTGGAGGATGAGTTTGCGGAAGGCAGACTAAAACACCCAATAGGAGCCATCCACATCCACTCTGGAGGGTGGGCCACAAGATGGATGACGAGAGGGGCTTGGGACGCGAACTCTGACGTGGCGGTGTGCGTTTTGCAGCCGATGCATAAAGATGGCGACCCGCTAACGAACAAAGTGCTGCCTCTACGAGCTTCTATTCCCGAGATAGGAGCTTTTGCGACAGCTTTTGCATACCCGAATCACGACTACTTCGATGGTGCCATCAGCCTTTGGCCGTCCGCTTACCCTGGGAAGCTCTTAGAGGTGCACGCTGATCGGGGTCCTTCCGTCAAGTTGAAGCCGCCCTATTTCCAGACAGACATGCATCTGCATCCCACGGCTAGCGGAGCACCTGTTTTTGATGATCACGGCCGGGTATGGGGCGTTTGCTCCTGCAGTTACGATGGCGCGACCGACGTAAGCTTTGTCACTGCAATCGCTCCCATATTAGGCTTGTTGGTGGACGACGTCGTTCTCCCACCGGAGAGCTCCCCTAGAAGCGTCACAGTGGCAGAACTTGCACATCGTGGACACATCACGATCCACGACTTCGTGGCGCCCGAGGCCGAGCAGGGGTAAGAGGGGGGCGAGCATGGTCCGAACGCGAAGCCGCTTCCTATGTCTTAGCGTATGAAGTCGCCCGGCTTGAATATCGGAAACTTGTCGACATGATCTTCAAGCCAAATGGAGCAGTCTTGTGCTGTAACTCCGGCCACCGCAAACGACTTGTTGAACGAGGCGAAGTAGAGCAGATGATCTCGTTCGCCATGGGCGAATGAATATTGGAACTGCTCACCCGAGCTCTTCCTGCCTTGCTGCAGCATCGAGGGGCTCGGCAGCAAGCTAAATAGCTCCTGTGGAATTTGATCGTTCATAGCCTGAACGTTGGAGAACCACATGACCTGCGCCCCTCCCCTCGCAGGGATAAGTCCTCCGTGTACTTCGTAGTGGAGCGCAAATCCGAGTTTTGCAGCGAATGTCAAAATGTGACCGCTCAAAATCGGACCATCGGCACGAAGCGGATGCATGTCATCAGGTATTCCGAGCCTCTTGCGAGCGAGCTTTTCAGCTCCGCGCCCGATATTCATCTCGTGCAGCAGGCCGGCTACATTGTTTGAAACAGCCGAAAGTATCTTGGTGAGGTCTTTTCGATGCAGGTCCGTGTCCGCATGAGGCATCACCCTCGCAAGCATCGAGGCTACTAGATCGGAGTGGCCAGTACCACTATTGCACCGGTGACAGGCCGGAAACTCAAAGCCGCCTGGCCGCTGCCTCCCCTCGAACATCTGAATGGGGGGCATGTGTTCAATCGTGGTCGCGACGTTAGCTCCGGCGCAGTAGATACATCCTGGCGAGCCCGCCAAAATGTGCCGGTGAGCCCGCTGCCTGCGCTTCGCCTCACCCACGAGACCCTCCCCCAGCGATCCACTTAATCTTCTCGCAGATTAGCGCTGATGACCCAAGCCGATTCCAAGGTTGCGGGCCTTTTGTCTCAATGAGCCCTCGGACCATTTCATCAGCTTCGCAAGCTTTGCCACTGGGGTGCGAGCCTTGGAATGTGCCTTGAGCAGCTTGACGCCGTCTTTGGTATACTCTTTGCGCTTGCTCTTCGTCTTTTTTGCCACTTGGTCTTCTCCACGTGATCACGCTCCGAGTTAAAGTGGTCATGCGAATGGGTCAAGCGCATGTCCCATTGGATGGGGCGTTTCAGAGAAGCTGCGAAGATATGTGCGCGCCAAGCCGACGCTGCCTGCTGTAATCTTATTCGGTCAAATGGGCCGGGCCACCTCGACCCTCGCGTTTACATTTCATTTCCAGTCGTGCCGCTGATTGGTCGCACTTGAACAGCGGTGCCGCCGATCGAACGAGTGAAGCATGGGCGGCTGAGACTGCCAATGTTCGGCGAGTAGAGTAAGGCGCGCAGAGCCTCAATCTGTTTTCGGGGTGATGTCCGACTAGCATCAAAGGTCCCGCGGGAGCCAAAATCCCGCTTTCGCGCGGCGCCACGACATGGCGCTAAGGTCCACGGAGCCTAAATCCGTTTTCGACTGGCGCCCGATACAGCGCCACGCCTGCACTGGGGCGGAAAAACTTCGGTGTTGAGCTCGATCGCGGCGGTTCGCGGCCAAATCGTCATGAGTTGAAAAACCGCGCCACTCGTTGCGCGCGCACAAGGACGCATGCCCGTAATTGACCTCCATGGAAACGTTCGCCAGAGATACTGCAGACGAACAATCCACAAAAAAATATGCTGGGATCCTATCCGTCTGAGACAGCGGGTGTTTTTGGATTTTCGGCTCCAATTTTTTGGATGTTCGGCGCCTTCATCCACAGCTGCCCCGCGAAATCCTCGGCCCCAGGAAGAATCACTAGTTAGCGAGGCGTAACCCGTGTGTGCCCGCGCACGTTCGCGCAAACCACAGCGGAGCCTACGGATGTTGAAAGCCGCACTTAGCATTGATGATTTTTGCCGGTCATACGGCGTCGGCAAAACGACTGCTTACGAGGAAATAAACGCAGGCCGGCTTCGCGCGGTAAAGGCGGGCCGGCGCACTCTCATTCCAGAGCAGTCCGCCGCCGATTGGCTCAAGTCTCTTGAGCCTGTTGCTGGTGGCGCTGAGCGCGCTGCTTAAGCCTCAATGAAAAACCCGGCGGCACGATTCCTTGGCGGGATCAGCGTGCGCACCGGGCTTCACGAACAGGCAAGATACCGTGAAATCACATAATCGAGTTGGCTCCGGAAGCCAAGCCCAAGACGCGCTTTGGGATGAATTTTGCCGACTGCGATCGCAGTCTAGTGCCTATCGAGCCGTTGACGACCCGTTGGTGGCCCGCGCGCATGCTGAGTGGCTCGCTAGCTATTTGGCGGACAGTGAAGCCCCCTCCCATGCATCAAACGTCGTCCCGTTTCGCAGATCGGGGGTGCGCGCATGAACGCCCCCGTAAAGATCGATAACGGAGCGCTGTGCAGCATTGAACTTGAGCAAGAGGTCCTGGGCGCGGCGCTTGTCACTAACTCCGCCTTCGATGTTATCGAAGGCGCGGTTTCCTCTGACGACTTTTCCGAACCGCTGCACTCGCAGCTTTTTGAAACATTCGGCAAGGTCCGCGACGCCCACGGAATCATCACGCCCGCGCTTGTCATTGCCTCAATGGGTGGTGACGCCAGCGTAATGGTTGTTGAGGGGACAACCCTTAGACAGTACGTCGCGCGGATTGCCGCGGCGGCCTCAATCCCTCGAAACGTCGCCGCCTATGCCAAACAAATCCGCGAGTTTAGCGCCCGTCGGAAGATATTGGCGATGGCGGAAACAATGTCGATGGGGGTTCATAGCAACCAGCGAGCCGCAGACATCGCGGGCGGTGCAATCGAGTTGCTGGACGAGATCGCTACGACAGCGTCTGCCGGCTCAACGCCGCAAATTTCGATCCGCGAAGCGGGCGAAAAGGCGATTGAGCGGATGCAGTACGGAATGCAGAACCCGGGGAAGTTGGCGGGCATGAGTTGGGGTCTTAAGGGCCTCGACATCAAAACCGGCGGCCTAAAGCGCGGCGAACTGTTCATTCTTGCCGGACGTCCCGGCATGGGCAAAACGGCGCTTGCCATCTGCATTGCCCGCGCAACCGCCTCGGCTGGCGAACCAACCTTTCTTTCGTCATTGGAAATGGGTGGCGTCAGCGTGGCGGACCGCAGCCTAGCCGATCTTGCTTATGATCAGCGCGACCGTATCCCGTACTACGACATTGCGAACGGCACGCTCAGCGACGCCCAAGCAAGGCGAGTTATTGAGGCGGCACGGTTGCAACGTGAATGGCCGTTGCAGATCGATCCGGCGCCGGGCCTCACTGTCTCGCAGATCGCGGCGCGAGCTCGCAGGCATAAGCAGGCCTTGGAACGTCAAGGGCGCCGGCTGGGCCCCGTGATTGTCGATCATATGCACATAGTGAAACCGTCAAACCGCTACTCAGGGGCGCGCGTCAATGAGGTTGGCGAAATTTCCGCCGCATTGAAGGGCCTTGCTAAGGAGCTGGACGTGCCCGTCATTGCCCTGGCGCAATTGTCCCGCGCTCTCGAAAGCCGCGATGACAAGCGGCCGACCATGTCGGACTTGCGAGATTCCGGCACGATTGAGCAAGATGCGGACGCGATCATTTTTGTGTATCGCGAGGCTTATTATCTTGAACGATCGACCGGCGCCAACGCGGAGCAAGAAAGCGCCAGAGTTGACCGGCTGGTGGACGTAAAAGATCAGCTAGAGGCCATTGTAGCCAAGCAACGCAACGGCCCGACTGGCACGGTGCACTTATTCTGTGACATCGCTTGCAATGCCGTCCGCGATTTGGGGGGCGAGCGATGAGAAAGGGCTATCTTCTAATTGCGCGGGGGCTTTTGAAGCATCCGAGATTTAAGCCGCAGGGACCTCTAACTCAATTCGAGGCTTGGTATTGGCTCATTGAGTCCGCCGCGTATGCGCCGCACGATGTCACCATTACCAGCGGACGAAACAGGCTCACGGTTTGCCTGGAGCCCGGGCAATTGACCCATTCAATCCGCTATCTCGCGAAGGCTTGGCAGTGGTCGGACAAGCGCGTTCAACGGTTTTTGAGCGCCCTTCAACTTGACCAGTCAGTGACTACACAAACGACTACAGGTCAAACCGTCATAACCCTTTGTAATTGGGCCAAATATCAGAGGCCAGATTTCGAGGCGACTACGCAAACCGCCACGGCAACGACTACAGCAACGACTACAAAGAAGAAAGAAAGGAAAGAAAGAAAGGATATATCGCCCTCAGGTTCTGGCGAACCTGAGGACTTTGCAGCCTGGTATGCGATCTATCCGAGAAAGAAACAGCCGCAAGACGCAAAGCGGGCTTTCGCCAAGGCGATCGGATCGGGGGCGATAACCCTTGAAGCCTTGATGGCAAAAACCCGGACGTTTGCTGCGAGCTGGGCTAACGAACCGAAGGACAGGCGGAAATTTATTCCGTATCCGGCGAGTTGGCTTAACGCTGGCGGCTATGACGATGAACCGGACGGCGGCGACGGCGAACCCGCGCGAGCTGTCCGCGACCCCCGGTCATTCACTGACGCCGATTGGCAAAAGCGTCTGACGTATTTGCAGGACAGCGAAACATGGCTTGAAGCCTGGGGGCCAAAGCCCGGCGAACCCGGCTGCCTTGTCCCCTCGCATTTGCTCCTAACTCCCGTTTCAAGCGCCAAAGGTGCAGCATGAGCAGAATGTCAGAGCTGATTTATCCTGACGCGCCAGGCTTCAAAGTCTCGGGGCCTTCCGAACAAGCCGCGGAGGCCATGGGCAGCGCAGCAAACAAAATGCAGGCTGCGGTACTCGAACAGTTCGCCCAGTATCCCGGCGGCGCTACTGCGGATGAAATCGCCAAGGATCTCAACCTTTCGATTTTGAGCGTTCGGCCGCGCGTTAGCGAACTGCACCGGCGCGGCGCCCTCGCCAAAACAAGCCAGCGACGCAAGAACGCCAGCGGCATGAGCGCCACGGTCTGGTGCTTCGTGGCGCGGCCGGCGGGGGCGGTTTGAACCGAATGAGCAAACCAGCATCTATTCCGATTGGGGCTTGGCCCAGGCGTATGCCGGTCGATCTGGCAGCGGGGTACTGCGGCGAACGGACAACTGACGACTTCCTAAAGCGGGTCGGCAAAGAGTATCCTCTGCCAAGAGTCAGCGAGGGACGGCGGCGGCTATGGCTGAGGGACGACCTGGACAGGGCGATAGCGCCGGACGGCGGACACGGCGACCTCGCAGAGGAGCTGTGATGATCGAGCTCCCGCGCCACGTTATCCCGAAGAAGCTCGCGAGCGGCGCGACGGCCTACTATTACAATCTGCCGACGAAGTACCGAAAGCTTAAGTGTCCAGTTGGGAACGAGCCGCTAGGCACCGATTTCGCCAAGATGAAAACGCGCGCTGACGTGCTGAATGGTCAGTTCGATGAATGGGACCAACAGCGCAAAGGGCTCCCTGTCAGCGCACCCAACGCGCCGAAGTACGGTACGGTCGACTGGCTGTTCCGGGAGTACAAGGCCAGCAAGGCTTATCTCGAGAAGGTCGCGCAGCGCTCGCGCCGCGACTACGAGTGGGCGATGGATCAGATTTGCGACATCAAAACCAAGGCTGGCGATCGCGTAGGCTCGCGGCCGGTCAAATCGATCAGTCCGCGCGCGGCCGATAAGCTCTACGACAAATTCCTCGCTGGCGAGGTCAAGGAGGACGGTGACAAGAAGGACGGTGCGCCAGAAAAGCTTCGGTTACGTACCGGCGAAAAGCTGGTCGGTCTTTGCCGTAAGGCGTGGCGCGTCGTACACCGGTTGTTCCCGGACGAGTTCGACAAGGCTATTTCAAATCCATGGACCGGCGTCACACTGAAGGTTCGCACAAAAAAGAAGAAGGCGGCGGTGACGCGCGATGAGGTTTACGTCTTCGCTGAGGGCGCCATTGAGCTGGGCGAGATCGAGGCTGCGGCGGTCGCGGTGATCTGCTTTGAGTGGCTGCAGCGTCCGGAAAACGTGGTCGCGGGCCATATCAAGTGGAGCGGGTATCGCACCGGTCCAAGGCCGACCATCCGCATCGAGCATCACAAGACCGGCGAGATCGTCGACCACCCGCTCGAAGCCGACGGTGTGAAGTTTTACGAAGAGGCCGAGGAGGTGCTATCGCGCCTGTCCCGCCTCGGCACGCCGATGATCCTCTATGAGGTCGGGCCCGGAAAGGCAAAGACCTTTGGCATGAGCACGATGCAGCACAAGGTGCAGCGCATCCGTAAGGCGCTCAACCTGCCGAAGCACTTCACTTTCGATGCCTGTCGGCATGGCGGCATGACCGAACTCGAAGAGGCGGAGCTGACTGACGGCCAGGGGCGCGCGCTGTCAGCCCATCGCACGCAGCAGAGCTACGCCGGCTACGCCAAGCGCACAGAGAAGCGCATGCTGGCGGCGACGAGGAAACGGCACGCGCATAGGCTGGCGAACGAAACGGCGACAGACGTTCAGAATGAGCAGCAGAAAAGCGTTCAGAATGAGCACCCTGAACAAAGCGCGATTGGTGAGTGATCTCAATTGGCTGGGGCGGGAGGGATCGAACCTCCGAATGGCGGAATCAAAATCCGCTGCCTTACCGCTTGGCTACGCCCCAACAGGCGACCAGGGAACGGGCGGAAGAACCGGCTACCGCAGATTCCCGCTGGTCGCAGCCGGTCTATAGGGAGCGGCGCGGCATTTCAACCGCCTGGAGGGGCAAAATACCACGGGTCCAGGACCGGACCCGGCGCTCGCGGCGCCACCCTTTATTATACGCCCGGCGGCGGCGCCGTTCCCGGCCGGTGCTGTCCCGGCGTTCCGGCCATTGAGACCTCACCCGTTTCATGGGAATACGGCGCCAATAGCTGTCCATGGGAGTGAGTCATGACCTACCGCGCGCCGATCTCAGACATGCTGCTGTCGCTCAACCATGGCGCGGGCCTGAAGGCTGCCGTGGAGGCCGGGCATTACGGCGATTTCGACGGCGACATCGTGAGCGCCGTGCTGGAGGAAGCCGGCAAGTTCGCAACCGACGTGCTGGCGCCGCTCAACCGTATCGGCGACGAGCACGGCATCAAGCTCGGCGATGGCAAGGTCACGACTGCGCCGGGCTGGCCGGACGCCTACAAGCGCTGGACCGAGGGCGGCTGGAATGCGGTCTCCGGCCCGGAGGATTTCGGCGGCCAGGGTCTGCCGCTCGCCATCAATGCCGCCTGCACCGAGATCTGGAGCGCCTCGAATCTCGCCTTCGGCCTCTGCCCGCTGCTCACGGCGTCGGCGATGGAAGCGCTGGATGCGCATGGCAGCGACGAGCTGAAGAAAATCTATCTGGAAAAGCTCGTCTCCGGCGAATGGACCGGCACGATGCAGCTCACCGAGCCGCAGGCCGGCTCCGACGTCGGCGCGCTGCGCACCCGCGCCGACCGGCAGGCCGATGGTACCTATCGCATCAAGGGGACGAAGATCTTCATCACCTATGGCGAGCACGACATGACCGACAACATCGTGCATTTCGTGCTGGCACGCCTGCCCGATGCGCCCGCCGGCACCAAGGGGATCTCGCTGTTCCTCGTGCCCAAATTCATGGTCAATGCCGACGGCTCGCTCGGCGCGCGCAATGACATCTACGCGTCGGGCGTCGAGCACAAGCTCGGCATGCATGCCTCCCCCACCTGCACCATGACCATGGGCGATCATGGCGGCGCGATCGGCTTCCTCGTCGGCGAAGAGAACCAGGGCATGCGCTGCATGTTCACGATGATGAACCAGGCCCGCCTCGGCGTCGGGCTGGAGGGCGTCGGCGTCGCCGATCGCGCCTACCAGCAGGCGCTGGCCTATGCGCAGGAGCGCAAGCAGGGCCGCGCCATCGGCAAGACGGGCGACGGCTCGGACGCGATCTTCGTGCATCCCGACGTCAAGCGCATGCTGATGCGGATGCGGGCGCAGACCGCGGCCGCACGCACCATCTGCTATGCGACCGCGGTCGCGATCGACGTCTCCACGCGCGCCAGGGATCCGAAGGTCCGCGCGGACGCCGCCGCGCGCGCGGCGCTGCTGACGCCGATGGCCAAGGGCTATTCCACCGATATCGGCAACGAGGTCGCCTATCTCGGCGTGCAGGTGCACGGCGGCATGGGCTTCATCGAGGAGACCGGCGCCGCGCAGCACTATCGCGATGCGCGCATCACCGCGATCTACGAGGGCACCAACGGCATCCAGGCGATCGATCTCGTCACGCGCAAGCTCGCGGCCAATGGCGGCGCTGCGGTGTGGGCGCTGCTCGACGAGCTCTCGGCGACCGTGAAGCAGGTCGAAGCCTCCAACGATCCCGCTTTCGGCACCACGGGTACCAAGCTGCGCGAGGCGCTGGAGGCGCTGACGCGCACCAGCAAGTGGCTTCTGGAGCGCGTGACCTCCGCGCCGAACGAGGCGCTCGCCGGCGCGACGCCGTATCTGCAGCAGTTCGGCTCGACGCTCGGCGGCTGCATGCTGGCGTCCGAGGCGCTCGCCGCCAAGTCCGACGGCAACACCGACGCCGCGCGCTACGTCTCGCTCGCGCGCTTCTTCGCCGAGAACATCACGGTGCAGGCCGGCGCGCTCGAGCGCACGGTGACGGAGAGCGCGGAGTCGGTCGCGGCGGCGGATGCGGTGTTGCTGTAGCCCGGACGCTACCGCGATGTGAGGCGAAGCGTCTCCTCCCCTCCGCCATCATTCCCCGCGAGAGCGGGGAATCCAGTACGCCGCGGCCTCTCGATAAGACAACAGGCGTCTCGGAGTACTGGATCGCCCGGTCAAGCCGGGCGATGACACCGAGTGTGACGGCTACGACGCCGCAAGCTTCGCCCTTCTCCCCGGCCGCCACAGCACGATTCCCGCCGCCACGAGATCGAGCATCACGCACATCGCAAACGCGCTCGTGTAGTTGCCGGTGAAACTCCGCACGAGGCCGATGATGCCGGGGCCGAAGGCGCTGACGACGCCGCTGATCGACGTGCCCAGTCCCATTGCGGCTGCAAAGGCGGCAGCACCGATCTCGCGCTGGATGATCAAGGGCGGGAACGTGATCATGTTACCGATCGAGAAGCCGTAGACGGCGCAGCAGACGAGCAGCACGGTCGGGCTCGTGCTTTGGAGAAGCACGAACAGCGCCGCCGCCTGGCTCGTCATCGACGCCGCGCAGGCGAGCCGCGGATCGAGCCGGTCGACGAACAGGCCGAGCGACAGGCGGCCGACCACCGCCATCGCCGCCATGATGGTGACCGCAAGGCCTGCGGCATAACGCCCGATCAGCGGCTCGAGGAACGTCACCTGGTGGATGATGAATCCCATCTGCGCCAGCAGCGCGATCGCGATCGGCAGCACCATGGTCCAGAACGCCGCGTTGGCGAGCAGCGTCTTGCGGGAATGGGCCGGTGCGGACATGCCACCGGACGAACGGCCGCCCGACGCCGGCGACATCTGCGTCGGCCAGCCGATGAAGACGACGACCACCGGCAGCACCAGCACCACCATCGCCATCGTGGCGGCGAGCATGGCGGACCGGAAGCCGATGCTGCCGGTCAGCGACAGCAACAGCGGAACGAGGACGATGCCGCCGCAGGTCGCGCCGTTGAAGGCGAGGCTGAGCGCGAGCCCGCGGCGCCGCTCGAACCAGGCGTTCAGCACGGTGGCGATCACCACGGTGCCCATGCCGGTCCAGCCGACCGACATCAGCGCATAGGCGAGATAAAGCTGCCAGGGCGTCTGCATCAGCGCCAGCAGCACGGTCGAAGCGCCGAGCGCCGACAGCCCGCACAGAATCAGCGCGCGCAGCCCGATGCGGGCGAGCAGATCGTCGGTGAAGATGACGAGCACGGAGGTGAGGAGAAACGAGAAGGTGCTGGCCGCGGAGACCAGCGTGCCCGGCCAGCCATGGGCGCGCTGGAGCTCGGCGAGATAGACGCCCTGGCCATAGAGGCCGAAGCCGAACATGAAGAAGGCCATCAGGAAACAGGCCAGCACGACGCGCCAGCCGCGATAACGCAGCGAGGATTCGTCAACGCCCGCTGCGGCAATCATCAAACGAACAATCGGCCAAAGGAACCGGCATCGGGCAATCGTGCCCTACAACCCCCGGTTTTTCAAATGAAACATTGTAGCCATTTGTTGCAATGCGCAACTGCATGTGCGAAGCAATGCAACCGGCATAATCCGGTGCGGTGCGGTTCCCGATCAGAAAAACGACAACGCGCCATGCGGCGGACTCACGGGGACGTTTTCGAAAAGGTCGAGCGGGCGGATTGGCACGCCTGCAAGATAATGTAGGCTGAGGCTTGCGAGGCTCGCCAAGGCAAGCGTCGCGGCGACCGCAGGGGGCTCTCATGCCGAATGGCAACATCATCGTCACCGAAGAGCGCGGAACGCGCGTCATCACCCTGCGCCGTCCAAGCAAGAAGAACGCGATCACGCAGGACATGTATCGCGAGATGAGCCGCGCGATCGACACCGCACAGAACAACCCCGACATCCGCTGCATGATCATCACCGGCGGCTCCGGCGTGTTCACCGCCGGCGACGATATCGACGACTTCATGCAGGCCGAACCGAATTCCGAGACGCTGTCGGACGGCGCAAAATTTCTCTATTCGCTCGCCCTCAACGTCAAGCCCATCATCGCGGCCGTCGATGGCGCCTCGATCGGCATGGGCACCGTGATGCTGTTTCATTGCGACTATGTGCTCGCCTCGAACGCCGCGACCTTCTCCGCGCCCTATATCCATCTCGGGCTCGTTCCGGTCGGCGCGGCCAGCCTCCTGATGCCGAACACGATGGGCTACCAGCGCGCCTTCGCGATGCTGGTGATGGGGCGGACTTTCACCGCCGCAGAGGCGCACGCGGCAGGCTTCGTCAACACCGTGGTCTCGCCGGGACATACCGAGGTCGAGGCGCGCAAGGTGGCGCGCGATATCTGCCGGCTGCCGGCCGAGGCGGTCGCGGCCTCGCGCAAGCTGCTGCGCGCCGCACCCGAGGAGCTCACCCGCCGCATCGACCAGGAGGCTCATCTGTTCGGCGAGCGGCTGAAGTCGGGCGAGGCGATTGCCGCGTTCAAGGCGTTTGCAAACCGGAAGAAGCGGTAGGGGCTCTTCCCCTCGCCCCTTGTGGCAGAGGGTGTCTCGCCGCGTAGCGGCGAGACGGGTGAGGGGTCTCTCTCTGCACGTTCTCCTCTCGCAGCATGACTCGCTGAGACAACCCCTCATCCGGCGCTTCGCGCCACCTTCTCCCACAGGGGGAGAAGGGAAGAACGGCGGCGCGTTCACGACAATGCTTCGTGAAATCTTCGCGCGGACCGTTTACTCTGGTTCCATGCGACATCTTTTCCGCCTGACTGCCTTCACACTCGCCCTTGCCACCCACCCCGCCTCGGCCCAGACCGCCGCGCCCGTCGAGCTGCGCATTCTCGCGATCAACGATTTCCACGGCAATCTGCGTCCGCCGCCGGGCGGCATCCGGATCGGGGATCCCGAGGACAAGAGCAAGAAGGTGACGGTCGCGGCCGGCGGCGCGGAGTACATGGCGACGCTGGTCAAGCAGCTGCGCGAGGGGCACACAAACACGATCTTCGTTGCCGCCGGCGACCTGATCGGCGCGAGCCCGTTCCTGTCGGCAATGTTTCACGACGAGCCCTCGGTCGAGGCGCTCTCGATGATGGGACTTGCGATCACCTCGGTCGGCAATCACGAGTTCGACGAGGGCAAGACCGAGCTCTTGCGGATGCAGAACGGCGGCTGTCATCCGGTCGACGGCTGCCAGGGGCCGCATCCCTTCACGGGCGCCAAATTCCATTATCTCGCGGCTTCCACCATCGAGACCGCGACCGGCAAGAGCGTACTGCCGCCCTACGAGATCAGGGAGTTCGAGGGCATCCCCGTCGCCTTCATCGGCCTCACCTTGAAAGAGACCGCGGGCATCGTCTCGCCCTCAGGCATTGCCGGGCTCGAATTCCGCGACGAGGCCGAGACGGTGAACGCGCTGGTGCCGCAGCTGAAGGCGCGTGGCGTCGAGGCGATCGTGGTGCTGATCCACCAGGGCGGCGAGCCCTCGGGCGACTACAATGAATGCCCTGCCATTACGGGGCCGATCGTCGACATCGTCAAGAAATTCGACCGTGCCGTCGACGTCGTCGTCAGCGGCCACACCCACCGCGCCTATGTCTGCGACATCGACGGGCGGCTCGTCACCAGCGGCGACAAATACGGCACGCTGGTCACCGCGATCGACCTCAAGCTCGATCCTGCAACCCGCGACATCGTCAGCGCCAAAGCCGAGAACGTCATCGTCGCCAATGCCTCGCTGGCGAAGGATCCCGAACAGACCGCCCTGATCGAAGCCTATGACAAGCTGTCGGCACCGATTGCGAATCGCCCGGCCGGATCGGTGACGCAGACGCTGTCGCGTGTGCCGAACGAGGCCGGCGAGAGCGCGCTCGGCGACGTCATCGCGGACGCGCAGCTCGCCGCGACGAAGGACGCCAAGGATGGCAGCGCTGTCATCGCGCTCACCAATCCCGGCGGCATCCGCACCGACATTGTCCCGAAGGAGAACGGCGCGGTGTCGTTCGGTGAACTGTTCGCGAGCCAGCCGTTCCGCAATCGCCTCGTTACGATGACGCTCACGGGCAGCCAGCTCAAGGACATGCTGGAGCAGCAATGGCTCGATCCGAAGCGCCCGCGGATTCTCCAGGTCTCGAACGGGTTCAGCTACAGCTGGGATGCGACGAAACCGTTCGGCGAGCGAATCAGCCTTGAGAAGATGACGCTCAACGGCAAGCCGATCGAGCCCGGAAGCGGCTACCGCGTCACCGTCAACGATTACCTCGCCGTCGGCGGCGACGGTTTTACGGCCGCCAAACAAGGCACAGCGCAGCAATATGGCGGCTACGACGCGGACGCGCTGTTCGCCTTCTTCAGGGCACACGGACCGATCGGTCCGCTGCCACCCACCCGCATCCTGCGCGTGAATTGATCCGGATCAAACGGACTTGTCCGGAACCACCCTTTGCCATCCCCGCCCAAGCGCCTAGATTGCGTTTTGCATTTGCGTTTTGGCTCGGGATGCGCCAAGCGACGTCAAGAGCCCGTTCCCTGTGAGGCCGACCTGATGAGCACGCTTCTCCTCTCCCACAAGGCCTGCCTCGACCACGTCACGCCGCCGGGACACCCTGAAAGGCCCGACCGCCTGCGGGCGGTGGAGGAAGCGCTGTCGCAGGAGCGCTTCCAGTTCCTGGCGCGCGACCTGGCACCGGAAGGCGATCTCGATCTCGTGACGCTGTGCCACAACGAGCACTACGTCACCGAGCTGCGCCACATCGCGCCGAACAGCGGTCAGGTCTATATCGACGGCGACACCTCGATGTCTCCAGGCACGTGGGAAGCGGTGATGCGCGGCGTCGGCGGCGCAGTGGCTGCGACCGAAGCGGTGATGAATGGCGAGCATCGCAACGCCTTCGTCGCGGTGCGCCCGCCCGGACATCACGCCGAGATCGGCAAGCCGATGGGCTTCTGCTTCTTCGACAATGCCGCGATCGCCGCGCGTCATGCGCAGCGCAAATACGGCATCCAGCGCGCCGCCATCATCGATTTCGACGTGCATCACGGCAACGGCACGCAGGACATCTTCTGGTCCGATCCGACCGTGATGTACTGCTCGACGCATCAGATGCCGCTGTTTCCGGGTACCGGCGCGAAGGGTGAGCGCGGCGACCACGACACCATCGTCAATGCGCCGCTCGCTTCCGAAGACGGCGGCCCCGAATTCCGCGCCGCGTTCGAGCATCTGATCCTGCCGCGCCTCGAAAAATTCAGCCCCGAGCTCCTCGTCATCTCCGCGGGCTTCGATGCGCATTACCGCGATCCGCTGGCCTCGCTGAATTTGCGCGCGGAGGACTACACCTGGGTCACGCGCAAGCTGATGGACCTTGCCGACAAGTCCGCAGGGGGCCGCATTGTTTCGGTGCTCGAGGGCGGCTATGACCTGCAAGGATTGAAAGAATCTGTTACGGCGCATGTCGGCGCCCTGATGGGCGCTTGACGCACCCGCCACATTAGGCCCGCAAAACTGAGCTTTTTCTCACGCGAAGCGAACCGGGCAATCGGAAACGGATATGGCCGAAAATACCCAAGTCGACGTCTCCAGGCTCACCTTCGAACGCGCCATCGAGGAGCTCGAAACCATCGTGAAGCGGCTCGAGGACGGCAAGGTACCGCTCGAGGAATCCGTGACGATCTACGAGCGCGGCGAGGCGCTGAAGCGCCGCTGCGAGGAATTGCTGCGCCAGGCCGAGGCACGCGTCGACAAGATCACCACCGATGCCAGCGGCCAAGCCACCGGCACCGCACCGCTTGACGTGCAGTAAGGTCCCCGTTTCAAGCCGCCCGCCTCAAGCATCGGCCACCTGCAATTTTTCATGATCGCACGCCGCTGTTTGGGCTTACATCCCTCGGCGGCCAGGTAATGACATCGACGAGTTCCCCGGCCGGGGCCGCTCGGGCTCGCGAATCTGGCCAAAACGGCCTTGCTCTTGCCCAAAATGCAGCCGAGGAACCGGGCAAGACTGGAACCCATCCGCCGGCGCCAGGATTAACCAAGCTGGCCCGCGGGTTGCAGGTGCATACCCCTAAACGACCCTGCGGGTTGGCTTTGGCCCAAGCTTTGGTGTAAAGCTGCGCGGAGTGTGGCTTTTTGCAAGCCTTGCGTGGGCACAAATTACCGACGACAAGCGCTTCAAACTGCTAATGAAATTGGCTGGGACGGACGAAGCCGATCTAAGTGACAGGGATCACAGAGACTGAACCGGAGCGCACCTAAGCTCACCTAAGCTTGAATACGGGGCCCTGCCCCATGCAGGTGGCTCCGACGGTTTAAGGACTCGCGCTGCGCCGATATTGTGCAAACCCATCGCGCACCGGAACGATCTTCCGGCGCTGACAAATTGGAAATCGCCGTGAACGCATACAGTAAAACGCCGCTTCTCGACACCATCCATACGCCGGATGACCTGCGCAAGCTCAAGATTGAGCAGGTTCGCCAGGTCGCCGACGAGCTGCGGCAAGAGACCATCGACGCCGTCTCGGTGACCGGGGGTCACTTCGGCGCGGGCCTCGGCGTGGTCGAGCTCACCACCGCGATCCATTACGTCTTCGACACGCCGCGCGACCGGCTGATCTGGGACGTCGGCCATCAGGCCTATCCGCACAAGATCCTCACCGGCCGGCGCGACCGCATCCGCACGCTGCGCACCGGCGGCGGCCTGTCCGGCTTCACCAAGCGCAGCGAGAGCGATTACGATCCGTTCGGCGCAGCGCATTCCTCGACCTCGATTTCCGCCGGCCTCGGCATGGCGGTCGCGCGCGACCTCTCCGGCGGCAAGAACAACGTTATCGCGGTCATCGGTGACGGCGCGATGTCAGCCGGCATGGCCTATGAAGCCATGAACAACGCCGGCGCCATGAACTCGCGCCTGATCGTGATCCTCAACGACAACGACATGTCGATCGCGCCGCCGGTCGGCGCCATGAGCGCCTATCTGTCGCGCCTCTACTCCGGCAAGACCTATCGCACGCTGCGCGATGCGGCCAAGCAGATCAACAAGCGCCTGCCCAAGATCATCGCCAACCGCGCCAACCGCGTCGAGGAATATTCGCGCGGCTTCATGATGGACGGCGGCACGCTGTTCGAGGAGCTCGGCTTCTATTATGTCGGCCCGATCGATGGTCATAACCTCGACCATCTGCTGCCCGTGTTGAAGAACGTGCGCGACATGGAGACCGGCCCGATCCTGGTCCACGTCGTGACGCAGAAGGGCAAGGGCTATGGCCCGGCGGAAGCTTCCGCCGACAAGTATCACGCAGTCGTCAAGTTCGACGTCGCGACCGGCACCCAGGCCAAGGCCAAGCCGAATGCGCCGGCTTACCAGAACGTGTTCGGCCAGAGCCTCGTCAAGGAAGCGCAGAAGGACGACAAGATCGTCGCCATCACCGCGGCGATGCCATCGGGCACCGGCGTCGACATCTTCAACAAGGCGTTCCCGGACCGCACCTTCGACGTCGGCATCGCCGAGCAGCACGCGGTGACGTTCGCCGCCGGTCTTGCGAGCGAAGGCTACAAGCCGTTCTGCGCGATCTACTCGACCTTCCTGCAGCGCGGCTACGACCAGATCGTGCATGACGTCGCGATCCAGAACCTGCCCGTCCGCTTCGCCATCGACCGCGCCGGTCTCGTCGGCGCCGATGGCGCGACGCATGCCGGCTCGTTCGACAACGCCTATCTCGGCTGTCTGCCGAACATGGTGATCATGGCGGCGGCCGACGAAGCCGAGCTCGTGCACATGGTGGCGACCCAGGTCGCGATCGACGACCGTCCGAGCTCGCTGCGCTATCCGCGCGGCGAAGGCCGCGGCATCGAGATGCCCGAAGTCGGCGTTCCGCTCGAGGTCGGCAAGGGCCGCATGATTCGCCAGGGCAGCAAGATCGCCTTGCTCTCCTTCGGTACGCGCCTCGCCGAATGCGAGAAGGCGGCCGACGAGCTCGCCGCCCACGGCCTCTCCACCTCGATCGCCGATGCGCGCTTCATGAAGCCGCTCGACACCGAGCTGGTTCTCAAGCTCGCCCGCGACCACGAGATCCTGATCACGATCGAGGAAGGCTCGGTCGGCGGCTTCGGCTCGCATGTCGCGCAGTATCTGACCGATCAGGGCGCGCTCGACAGCGGCATGGTCAAGTTCCGCTCGATGGTGCTGCCCGACGTGTTCCAGGACCACGACACGCCGGCCGCGATGTACGGCCGCGCCGGTCTCGACGCCAAGGGCATCGTCGCCAAGGTGTTCGAGGCACTGGGCAAGGACGTCAAGGCCGAGACGGTCAAGCTGGCCTGAGGTTGATTCACCTCTCCCGCTCGCGGGAGAGGTGGGATCGCGCATGCGATCCGGGTTAGGGTTCTCTCCTCTCGGGGGTTCTCGATTGAGGAGGCACCCTCTCCCCGGCCCTCCCCCGCAAGCGGGGGAGGGAGCAGAGCGTGCGCTGCGGCTCACACCTCGATCCAAACTTTCGGCTTTGGCGCCATGAAAATCTATCTGGCAGGCCCCGACGTGTTCCTGCCGGATGCGGTTGAGATCGGCCGGCAAAAGGCTGCGATCTGCGCTCGCTACGGGCTCACCGGCCTCTATCCCCTCGACAACGCCATCGATCTCACCTCGCCCGACGCCTCGCGGCAGATCTTTTGCGGCAACGAGGTGATGATGGACGAAGCTGATGCCATCATCGCCAACCTCACCCCGTTCCGCGGTGCCGGCGCCGACCCAGGCACCGTCTACGAGCTCGGCTACATGGCCGGCCGCCGCAAGTTTTGCCTGGCCTATTCCAACGACGGCGCCGTCTATGCCGACCGCGTCGGCCGCTTCATGGACGTGACCTCCGAGGACGGGCGGCTGGTCGATGCACAGGGGCTGACGGTCGAGGATTTTGGCCTCGTCGACAACCTCATGATGATCCATGCGCTGGAGCTGCACGGCTGCCCGCTGGTGACGCCGGCGCAGATGCCGATCGACGTCTGGCACGATCTGGCCGCGTTCGAGGCTTGCGTCCGGATGGCGGCCGCGCGATTGATCGCACCATAGACGTTTCAGTCGCCTTTCGGAGATCCGATGTCCCCTGCCCGCAAGCGTGCGGATGTTCTGCTGGTCGAGCGCGGCTTGTTCGAGAGCCGGGCGCGGGCGCGCGCGGCGATCGAGGCCGGGCTCGTCACCGCCGACGACAAGCAGGTCGCCAAACCCTCGGAGACGATCGCCGAGGACGCGGTGATCGTGGCCGAGCCTGCGCATCCCTATGTGTCGCGCGGCGGCGTCAAGCTCGCCGGCGCGCTGGAGCGCTACCCCATCGAGATCGAGGACCATGTCTGCCTCGATGTCGGCGCCTCCACCGGCGGTTTCACCGAGGTGCTGCTGGCGAACGGCGCCAGCCTCGTGTTCGCCATCGATGTCGGCACCAGCCAGCTGCATGCCTCGCTGCGCGACCATCCCAAGATCGTGTCGATGGAAGAGACCGACATCCGCAGCTATGACGGCAAACGGCTGCCGGCGCGGCCCGACGTCGTCGTCATCGACGTCAGCTTCATCTCGCTCAAGACGGTGCTGCCCGTGGCGCTGTCACTGGCAGCGGCACCGATGAGCCTGCTGGCGCTGATCAAGCCGCAGTTCGAGGCTGAGCGAAAGCACAACAAGAAGGGCATTATCCGCGACGCCGCTGTGCATCAGGAGATCTGCGACGACATCGCGGCCTTTGCCGCTTCGCTCGGCTGCACCGGCATCGAGGTGTTCCCCTCCCAGATCACGGGCGGTGACGGCAATATCGAATTCTTCCTGGGCGCGCGCCGTGGTTGAGCGCGTGAGGATCGATCACGTCGGCCATCGCGGCGACGGCGTCTCGCTCGCAGCGGGCGATGCCGTCTACGTGCCCTACGCGCTTGGCGGCGAGACCGTCGAGGTCGACCACGTCGCCGGCAACCATCCCGACCGCCGCAAGCTGCTCGCGGTCGATGTCGCCAGCCCCGATCGCATCGCGCCGTTCTGTCCGCATTTCGGCATCTGCGGCGGCTGCGCCATCCAGCACTGGGCGCCCGCGCCGTACCACGCCTGGAAGCGCGGCATCGTGGTCGAGACGCTGGCCCAGGCCGGCATCGATTGCGGGGTGGCGCCGCTGGTCGATGCCCATGGTGCCGGCCGCCGGCGCGTCACGCTGCACGGCCGGTTCGGCACGCATGACGTCCTCAAGGTCGGCTTCTCGGCGGCGAGCTCGCACGACGTGATCCCGATCCATCGCTGCCCGATCCTCGATCCCGGGCTCGAGCGCGCGCTCGATGCCGCCTGGGCGCTTGCCGAATCCCTGACGTCCAGAATGTCGGTGACGAAGCCGCTGGACATCCAGGTCACCGCGACCGCCAACGGCCTCGATGTCGACGTGCGCGGCTCCGGCCCGCTGCCGACGCCGCTGGTCACGGCGCTCTCGCGCGTCGCCGAGCAGCATCGGCTGGCGCGGCTAACGCGTCATGGCGAGCTGGTGCTGCAACGCCTGCCGCCGACGGTGCGGATGGGCCGCGCCGAGGTGACGCTGCCGCCGGGCTCGTTCCTGCAGGCAACGGTCGCGGGTGAGGAGACGCTGGCGTCGCTCGTCGCCGAGCGTGTCGGCAAGGCCAAGGAGGTTCTCGACCTCTTCTGCGGCGTCGGGCCGTTCGCTCTCCGGCTCGCGGAAAAGGCGCGCGTCACCGCCTATGACAACGACGCCGGCGCCGTCGCGGCGCTCGTGAAGGCTGCGCGCACACCAGGGCTGAAGCCGATCAAGGCCGAACCGCGCGACCTGTTCCGCCGCCCGCTGGTGCCGCCGGAGCTGCGCGACTTCGACGCTGTCGTGTTCGATCCCCCGCGCCAGGGCGCGCAGGCGCAGGCGCTGAAACTCGCTGCGAGCAAGGTCCCTGTCGTGATCGCGGTGTCCTGCAACGCCGCAACCTTCGCCCGCGACGCCCGGCTCCTCATCGACGGCGGCTACAGGATCGAGACCGTGGTCCCGGTCGACCAGTTCCGCCACACGCCGCACGTGGAATTGGTGGCGCGGTTCACGCGCTGAGGCCGTGCTTCCAGACTGCTATGCCGACGGCCCGAATTGCGGCTGCCATCGCAGCAGGTAGGACTGCAGCGAGCGGACCGCGATCGCCAGCAGGATTCCGACGAACATCATGACGAAGATGGCAACCATCATCTCGCTGGCATTGGCGCGCGCCTCGGCTTCGATGATGAGCTTGCCGAGCCCGCGCTCCGCGCCGATGAACTCGCCGACGATGACGCCGATCAGCGCGAAAGACACCGCCGGCAACAGCGACGCGAACACCCAGGCCAGTGCGGAAGGGATCACGACCGTGCGCAGCACGGTGAATTCGCTGGCGCCGAGCAGACGGGCAGCGGCGATCTGGTCGCGGTCGACCGCACGCGTTCCCTCGAAGGTGTTGAAGAACACCACGAAGAACACGACGAGCCATGCCGTGGCGATCTTGGAGAGATCGCCGAGGCCGAAGATCAGGATGACGAGCGGCACCAGCGCGATGCGCGGTATGGAGTTGAGCGCCACGACGTAGGGCCCGAACACGCGGGCCAGGAAGTCCGAACGGCCGAGGACCAGGCCGGCCGCTACTCCGCTCGCGGAGCCGAAAAGAAATCCCCACCAGGTGTTCTTCAGCGTGACGAGCGTGGCGAGCCACAAATTGTTGTCGTTGCCGTTGATGCAGGCGGCGAAGCCGGCGGGATCGGCAAAGCAGCCAAGCCGCAGGAAGCTCTGCCAGATCAACGACGGCTTGGCGACGAAATACGGATCGAGGATTTTCGGCACATAGGCCTTCGGCAACAGCGCCTTGCTCCATTCGAAGCCCCACTGCCAGACGACGAGAACCACCACGAGAATAGCCACTTGCCAGAACAGGACGGCGCTACGGCTGTTGGACATGATCATTCGGCCCTGGTGCGGCGGAATTCTTCGCCGAGCGAATGCCAGATGTGAGAGTAGAGGCGGCCGAATTCGGCGGTCTCGCGCACGGCCACGGGGTCGCGCGGCCGCGGGATGGCGACGTCGAAATCTTCCTTGAGCCGCCCGGGCCGGGCCGAGAGCAGGATGATGCGGCTCGCCAGCGTCAAGGCCTCGCCGAGATCGTGGGTCACGAACAGCACGGTCTGCCGCTCGCGTTCCCAGATCTCCAGCAGCGTCTTGTGCATCTCGAGCTTGGTGTGGGTGTCGAGCGCGCCGAACGGCTCGTCCATCAGCAGGATCTCGGGCTCCATGATCAGCGTGCGCATCAAGGCGACGCGCTGGCGCATGCCGCCGGACAGCGTGCTGGGGAAGCTCTGTGCAAAGCCGGAGAGCCCGGCCTTCTCGACGGCCGAAGCGACGCGCCCGGCGCGCTCGGTCCTTCGCAGCCCCGCGATCTCCAGCCCATAGCCGATGTTCTGCTCCACGGTTCGCCAGGGAAACAGCGTGTCGCGCTGGAAGACATAGCCGACCCTGGGGTTGACCTTGCCGGTCTCAACCATGTCCTCATCGATCAGGATGCGTCCGCCCGAGCGCGGCAATAGCCCCGCGACCATGTTGAGAATGGTGCTCTTGCCGCAGCCGGATGGACCGAGCAGCGCGACGAACTCGCCCTGCTTGACCTCGAAGGAAACGTCATCGACCGCCACGAACTCGCGGCCGGATGCGTTGAAGCGCTTGGCGAGACCTCGCACCGCGATGCGGGTTCGCGTCTCCGCTCTCTCAACCTCGCCTCGCGCGAGCGCGAATCCCGGGCCTGGCGCGGCGATCATTTGTATTTCACCCTCGCCGCCTGGAGGAAGCTCATGTCGACGACGTCCTCGTATCTCGTCTCGGGAATATCCGTTCCCTTGCGGTACCAGGGCTTGGCGCCGCGTTCGAACGAGGACTTGTCGATGACGCCGTCATAGGCCCAGGTCGACTTGTCGAAGCCGAGCTCGGCGCTGACCGCATCGGGATCGATGCCCGAGAAATATTTCGGCGTGACCAGTGCTTGCACGTCGGCGAGCGGCGTCGCCTTCACGAAGGCCATCGCGCGGTGGATCGCGTTCACGTAGGCCTGCACCATCGCCTTGTCCTGCTCGATCGTGTCCTGGAGCGTGTAGATCACCAGCACGGGCAGCGTCCCGCCGAAATCCTTCTCGAATACGCCGGGCTTGGAGGTGTCGTAGATCGTCCTGCCGAAGCCCTTCTTCTCGACCTCGACGATCCAGCTTGGCGGCGCCATGATGGCGTCGAACTGCTTGGTCTGCAGCGATGGAAACATCGTGTTGGGCCCGCCGCCAGCGACCCAGTTCGCCCTGTCGCCGAGCCCGCGCGTTTCGAACACATAGGTGCCGAACACCCAGGTGCCCGACCCGATCGCGGTGGCAGCTACGATCGGCTTGGCGCCATCGGGCCGCTTGTACTCGGCGAGCTTCTCGACTGAATTGATACCGCCGTCGTAAAGGTCCTGCCGGACCACGATGTTGGCGTAGGAGCACACCATCTCGGTTGCGAGCAGAATCTTGCAGGGCTTGCCGCGCGCACTGAGCTGCAGCGGGTGGCTGGCATCGCCATGCGCGAACACGGCTTGTCCCGCCGCCAGCGTCTGACGGCCGAACGTGCCGGCGTTACCGGTGACGAGCTTGGAGTCGAGACCTTCGTCCCTGAAGTAACCCTTCAGCTCGGCAATCATGCCGATGGCGTAGACCGGCGACACCGGCCCGAAGGCGAGCGATACCTGCTTGGTCTCGGCGCGGAGCCGCCCGGGCAGCATCGATGCGCCGGCCAATGTGGAGCCCGCGATCAGCGCCTGGCGCCTGGTGATGTTCATGTGCTCCTCCCCTGATTCTTGTTTGATCGATCGGTCGTCAGGACGGCCCAGGCGCGATCCGGATCGTTCCTGCCTTTTGCAGCGTCTCGATTTCGCTCGACGAAACGCCGATCTCACCCAGGATCTCGCGCGTCTGCTCGCCGATCTGCGGCGGATCGTAGCGGTTGGGCAGGCGGCGGCCGTCCATGGAGATCGGCAACAGCGGCGTTTTTGCCTCGCCGCCATCAGGCAGGTGAATGTTGGTCAGCCCGCCCGACTGGTTCAGATGCGGGTCGTCGAAGAGATCGCCGGGCTTGTTGACCGGCGCGTAGGGCAGATCGAGCTGCTCGAGGCGTGCCGCGAGATCGGCCTTGTCCCATTGCTTGAATATCTTCGCGATCTCGGGGATCAGCCAGCCGCGATGGTCGACGCGGTCGTTGCTCGTCGCAAAGCGCGGATCGGCAAGCCAGGATTCGCGATCGAAGGCGCGGCAGAACGCCTCCCACTGCTCTTCGCCGACGATGGTGACGAACAACTTCGAGCCGTCCCCGGTGTCGAAGAGATCGTAGACTGGCCAGGGGCTGTCCTTGATCGAATAAGGGATCGAGGGCTGGCCGCTGACCACTTCGCACATCATGGCCTGCGCCATCAGGAAAACGTTGTTCTCGTAGAGCGCGCTCTGGATGTAGCGGCCGCGGCCGGTGCGCTGCCGCTCGGCCAGCGCAGCCTGGATCGCGATCACACCGAACATGCCGCCCATGATGTCGTTGACCGAGGCGCCGGCGCGCATCGGCCGGTCCGGCAGGCCGGTCATGTAGGCAAGGCCGCCCATCATCTGCACGACCTCGTCGAGCGCGAGGCGATTCTCGTACGGGCCGGGCAAGTAGCCCTTGAGCGAACAGTAGATCAGGCGTGGCGCAAAAGCGGCAACCGACTCGTAGTCGAGACCGATCCGCTTCAGCAGGCCGGGTCGGAAATTCTCGATCAGGACGTCGCTGCTCTCGATGAGCCGCCGCGCGACGTTCTGGCCTTCCGCGGTCGACGTATCCAGCGCGATGCTGCGCTTGTTGCGGCTGTAGGTGGCGAAGAAGCCGGCAGCCGGCCCCTTGAAATAGCGGGTGCGGTCGCCCTTGGGCGGCTCGACCTTGATCACGTCGGCGCCGAGATCGGCGAGGATCAAGCCGCAGCTCGGCCCCATCACCATCTGGCTGAACTCGATGACACGAAGGCCGGCGAGCGGACGGAGCTCCGATGCCGCCTCGGGCGCGGCCGCCGTCATGCCGCCCTCCGCAGCACCTTGGGAATTCCGGCCTCGTGCAGGTGCCCGGTCAGATGTTGTGCCGGGATATGGCGGGCCAGAATCTCGCGCGTTTGCATCAGGCGATCGAGGTCGATGCCGGTCGAAAGTCCCATCCGTTCCAGCATGAACACGAGATCCTCGGTGACGATGTTGCCGCGGGCACCGGGCGCGAACGGACAGCCGCCAAGTCCTGATACTGCGGCGTCGAAACGCCGGATCCCGGCGTCGAGGCCGGCGACGGCATTGGCGAGGCCCGCACCGAGCGTGTCGTGCAGATGCAGCCGCAGCGTCATCTGCGATCCGACTTCGCGCCGGACGGCTTCGACGATCTGCCTGACCAGTTTCGGGGTGGCATAGCCGACGGTGTCGGCGAGGCCGATCTCGTCGGCACCGGCCTCGCCAAAGGCGCGCGCGACCCGGCACACGGCCGCTTCGCTCACCTCGCCTTCCAGCGAGCAGCCGAAGGAGGTGGCGATCGCGCCCATCAAATGCGGCCGCTGGTCCGCCGGACTGGCGTCGATCGCGGCGCGGACCGCGCGAAACCCGTCGAGCTGCTCTTCAATCGAGCGGCGCACATTGGCGCGGTTGTGCGTCTCGCTGGCGGAGATGACGAAATATATGGCGTCGACGCCGGCGGCGATGGCGCGCTCGGCGCCCTTCACGTTCGGCACAAGTGCACCGATGGTCGCGGTCTTGTGCGCAAGTGCGTGCGCAATCACCGCGTCGACATCGGCGAATTGCGGCACGACCTTCGCCGGCACGAAGGATCCCGCGTCGATCTCGCGCATGCCGGCGGCGGCGATCGTATCGATCAGCGCGCATTTGGCTTCGGTGGGAACGAACACGTCCAGGTTTTGCAGCCCATCGCGGGGGCCGACCTCGCAAATCAGGACATCCGGCGCATGCGCCATCGGGCTCTCCCTGGCTTGATTGTATATTATTGCATTAAAGAACAATCCGTGGGACAGTCTGTCAAGTTCAAAATCTGCGTGCACCGCAATGACCGCTTCCGACAGTTCTCGACCGCCCGCTTCGAGCAAAGGCGGTTCCGAGCGCGCCGAGCACCTCGCCGGGCTGATCATGGCGCTCGCCCGACGCGAAGGCATGAAGGCTGGCGATCGCTTGATCGAACAAAGGCTTGCCGATGCGCTCGATCTCTCACGCGCACCGATCCGGCTCGGCCTCAAGGCTCTCGAAGCGGCAGGGCTCGCGCGCGGCGAGCCGCATCGCGGGTTTGTGCTGGCCAAGCATCCGACCAGCGGCGCCGCCCAGCCGGCCCTCGCGGCAGTCAGGCGCAGCGAACAGGTTTATACGTCCATCGCAGGCGACGTGCTCGCAAGCCGGCTGCCGGCCGACGTCACCGAGGCGGAGCTGATGCGCCGCTATGGCCTCAGCCGGGCCGAGCTGCAGCGGCTGCTTGACCGGATCGCTGCCGAGGGCTGGATTGCACGCCTGCCGGGTTATGGCTGGCGCTTCGCGGAGACGGTCTCTAGCCCCGAGGCTCAGGCCAAGGCCATGGCGTTTCGCGCGGTGATCGAGCCCGCGGCGATCGCGCAGCCCGGCTTTGCGCTGCCGCAGGAGGTGATTGCACGCTTGCGCGAGCGCCAACTGCGCGTGTTCGAAGGCGAGCTCGAGAAGATGACGATCGGCGAGGTCTTTCTTTCCGGTTGCGAATTCCATGAGGAGATCATTCGCGGCGCCGGCAATCCCTTCTTTCTTGAATCGCTCAAGCGCGTGAATTCGATCAGACGCCTGTTCGCCTATCGCAGCTTCGCCGACCGCGACGGCATGCGGCGGCACGTGCGCGAGCATCTGCGCCTGCTCGAGGTTCTGGAGACGCGGCGTTACGCCGAAGCGGCAGAGCTGATGGCGAAGCACCTGCAACGCCCGCTGGTGGCGGGCTTGTCGTAGGCGGCCGTGGTCAAGCGGGCGGTGAAAGCGACGCGTGAACGCTCAGCGACGCAAGCCGCCCAACGCCGGTGACTCGCCGGGCAGCATTGACGAATTGATGTCGCTGTCCATGCGCCCCGATTGCTGCTGGGTGAAACCGGCGCCGAACGACAGGCTGAGGTTGGAGGTCGGCTTGAACTCGACACCCGCGAACGCGCCGTAGCCGGGCGAGGCGCTGGAGGTGAGCGGGGCGAGCGAGCTGCCGATGCCGTCGCCGTATTTCTGCGCGTTGAAGCCGGCAAAGAACGTGACGGGCATGCCGCCCGCGGTCTTGGTGTTGTAGCCGAACTGCGTGCTGTCATAGGACAGCGCGCTGAAATTGCCGGCAATGCCGGTCTGGCCGAGGCCGCTCCAATTCACATTGCCGCGCTGATTGCCGACGAAGAAGCCGTTGGCAAAATTGGTGCGCGCTGCATCGCCGGCATTGAAGCTCGGGAAATTGCCGTAAGCGTCGGAGGTCTGGCCTGCATCGCCGGCGAAGCCGAAAGGTCCGCCAGGGATCCAATATTGCAAGGGCGCGACTTGCGCATGAGCCGGTGCTCCGCCGAGGCAGAGCACGACAAGAAGAGGTGCAAGACCGCAAGAACGTGCAAGGATGGGCATTCGGAAACCGTCAAAAAGGTCACAAATCATACCCTCAGGACGCCGCGAATGCCAGCCGACCGATACCGGCGATCACGCCATCCGGTTCCCCGATCACCTCTTCCTGACGCGTTGAACCTCCCCCGTGGCGGCTGGACCCACATTGGGGGCACCTCAGCATGGAGGCTGTCATGGAGGTCAATTCCGACAGGTTGAATGCCTTTATGGGCAAGATGATCACCGAGGTCGGGGCCGCGATGAATGCATCGCTGGTCCTGCTGGGCGACAAGCTCGGCCTCTACCGCGCCCTCGCCGCCAAGGGACCCATGAACTCTGCCGAACTCGCAAGCGCCACCGGAACGAACGAACGCTACGTCCGCGAGTGGCTGGCGAGCCAGGCGGCTTCTGGCTACGTCGAATACGACTCCGCTTCCGGCAAGTTCTCGATGCTGCCGGAGCAGGCGATGGCGCTTGCCGATGACGACAGCCCGGTCTTCCTCGGCGCGGTCGGCAATGTCATTGCCGCGGCGTTCCTCGACGAGCCGAAAATTACGGATGCATTCAAGTCCGGCAAGGGCGTCGGCTGGAATCGTCGCAGCGAGTGTCTGTTCTGCGGCACCGCCCGGTTCTTCCGTACCGGCTACATGCATCATCTGGTGCAGGAGTGGCTGCCCGCGCTCGAAGGCGTCGTGGACAAGCTGAAGCGCGGCGCCAAGGTCGCCGATGTCGGCTGCGGGCACGGCGTCTCGACACGGCTGATGGCCGAGGCCTTCCCGAACTCCCGCTTCTACGGCTTCGACTATCACGAGGGCTCGATCGCGGCCGCACGAAAGGCGGCCACTGAGGCAAAGCTGGGCGATCGTGTCAGCTTCGCGGTTCACTCGGCGAAGACCTATCCCGCCGAGGGCTATGATCTCGTCTGCTTCTTCGATTGCCTGCACGACATGGGCGATCCCGTCGGCGCCATCAGCCACGTGCGCAAGACCATGGCCAAGGACGGCACCTGCATGCTGGTCGAGCCGTTCGCAGGCGACCGCCTCGAAGACAATCTCAACCCGGTCGGGCGCGTCTACTATGCGGCGTCCACCATGATCTGCACGCCGGCCTCGCTCGATCAGGAGGTCGGCCTCGCGCTCGGCGCTCAAGCCGGGGAGGCAAGGCTGCGCAAGGTTGCCAGCGAAGGCGGCTTGTCGCGCTTCCGCCGCGCCGCCGAAACACCCTTCAACCTGATCCTGGAGGCCCGGATCTGATGCAACGGCGGACGCGCGCGGCCGGCGATGTCAGGCCGCGTCGTCCGTTCCCATGCCGAACGTGAGCTGATTGCCGTCGGCATCGACGACGTCGAAATCGCGCATGCTATAGTCACGGTCCTCCGGCCGGTTGAGCAGCCTGGCGCCGCGTCCCGATAGTTCGGCATAGACCTGATCGACGTCCGTGACGAAGATGCAGATGCCGCCGTGCCCGGGCATCCGCTTCGTTGCCGCCGCCGCAAGCAGATGCAGGCCGACCTCGTCACGACACAGGCAGGCGTAGGACGGAGGCTGACCGTATTCGAAGGTGACCTCGAAGCCGAGCACATCGCGATAATAGGCGAGGCTGGCTGTGATGTCGGACACGACGAAGACGGTGGCGGAGCCGGCCATCATCGGGTGTTCGTCGGTCATTGGTCCCTCCATCCGGCAAGCAATCTCGTGCACGCAGTCTAGCATGCGCGCCGGAGGTCTTGCACGGCCCAAGCTGCACCGTAAGCTGTCGCCCGAACAAGGCGGAAGCGCCGAACGACAGCGTGCCGCCACCGCTCGCCGCGAAATAACCGCGCCACCACCGCGATCGATGCCGCACGTTTCCTGAAAGCATGGAGAACCCGGTGACATCTGACAATCCCGTCGCCTACGAACGCGCAGGCAGCATCGCCCGCATCACGCTGCGCCGCCCGCCCGTCAATGCCCTGAACCTCGAGGTCATCCGTGCGGTGGTCGCGGCCCTGCGTCGCGCAGCGAACGATCCGGAAGCGCGCGTTGTCGTGCTGGCGAGCGCGATCGCCAAGCGCTTTTCAGCCGGCCTCGACCTCGACATCCTGCTGGGCAAGTCCGGCGCCGAGATCCGCGAATTCCTCCAGGCGCTCTATATCGACCTTTACGACGCCCAGTATGGGCTCGGAAAGCCGTCGATCGCCGCGGTCGGAGGCGCAGCGCGCGGCGGCGGCATGACCATGGCGGTGTCCTGCGACGTGGTGCTGGCGGCCGAGAGCGCGACGTTCGGCTATCCCGAGATCGACGTCGGCGTCATTCCCGCGATCCACTACGCACACCTGCCGCGCATCGTCGGACGTCATCGCGCGTTCGAGCTGCTGTTCACCGGCCGCGTCTTCAAAGCTGCGGAGGCGCGCGAGCTCGGCGTGGTGAACCGCGTCGTCGACGATGCCGCGCTCGAGGCTGAGGTGTTGAAGCTCGCGGCGCAATTCGCCGGCAAGTCGGCCGCCGTGCTGCGGATGGGTCGCGCCGCCTTCATGCGCCAGATCGATCTCGACTACCGGCGCAGCATCGCAAGTGCAGTGGACGATTTCTGCAATGTCGCGACGTCGGACGAAGCCCAGGAGGGTTTGAGGGCGTTCATCGAGAAGCGGGCGCCGAAATGGTGAGGGGCCGCAGGCCGCCCAGGGCGGCTGAGGTTCAGGCCGTCTTGTCCACCGAGGATGACGAATCCGCAGGCGGATATTTCGTCACCGGCACAGTGAAGGATTTGGAGCCGACCTGGTAGATGATCTTGCCGCTTTGTCCGTCGTCGGTCGAAATCTGCGACTGCCCGAACATGATGACGTTCCTGTAGACGTAGCCGGTGCCCTGGCGGGTGATACCGTCGGTGGTGACGCTGACCGTCGCCTCCTTGCCGTTGATGGCCAGCACGCGAAAGCTCGCGCTCTTGCCGATGTCGGCAGAATAGCCGCCCCAGCTTCCCATGAGGATGCTGTCGGAACCCGGCGCCGCCTGTTTCTGCAAAGTTGCGCTCTGCTTGCCAACGCCCGAGGAGAACAGGAGCACCAGGTTCTTGCCGTCCTTGGTGCCGACCGTGACGTTGCCGTAGCTTATGGTTGCACCATTGACCTCGCCGATACCGCGCTCGGTGTACCCGTTATGGGTGTACTCGATCTGGGCCCTGGCCCCGCGGATGTTCACGACCTTGAAGCCGACGGCCTGGTTGTTGCCTGCCCAATTGCCCTTCCAGTCACCTATCAGACCGCTCTGGTGATACACCCGCTCGTTTGCGGGCGAAATCTGGCTGGTGCTCGATGTGACGATGGCCATTGGATTGCTCGGCGGATTTGTCTGACAGACCCGCTTCTGTTCGCGCGCCGGACGGCGAAGTCAGAACTTTATCCGGAAACAACGGGAAGCAAGCCGATTAGGGCCACGCAGCAGTTAACGCGTGGTTAAATTCGACCGCGCGCGGGACAGGGCAAAAGGTCTCATTCGGGGAGCGCGGATCAGCGCCCCCAGCGGTCCGACCAGATCTTCTCGCCGATCAAGCAGCTGACCCGTGGCTCCTTGTCGGCAACGCGCCTCACGGGGCGCTCTGGCACGCGGCCGGCGACTTCCATCAGGAGCTTGGTGCGGATCGCTTCCTTGAACTTGTCGCGATCCTTGATGGTGATGACGAAGGAGCCGGGACCGCCGATGACGCAGTCCTCGTAGTAGTAGTCGAGATTGTCGATATCCATGGTCGAATAGGACGGCTCCTTGACCATGATCGGCAGGCCGTTGATGACGATGCCCTTCTCGAGCGCGGCGTCGCGCGCCGCCGTCACCGGGCCGCCATTGTTGTTGGGACCGTCACCGGAAATGTCGATAACGCGGCGCAAGCCGCGATAGGGATCCTCGTCGAACAACGGCATCGCGAACGTGATCGCTCCGGAGATCGAGGTGCGCGAGGCGCGCCGGATCGGGGTCTTCAAGATCTCGGCGGCGACCGCGTCCGCCGTCTCCGGTCCGTCGACCAGCCGCCACGGGATGATGATCTTCTGATCGCTGGATGCGGCCCATTCGAAGTAAGTCACCGCGATCCGGCCATTGGGCCCGAGCTTCAGCGCCTGGAGGAATTCCTTCGACTGGATCGCCTGCGCATAGCCTTCGCGCTGGATCGCGAGCTCGTCCATGTCCATGGAGTAGGAGACGTCGACCGCGAGGATCAGCTCGACATCGACCGTCTGCGCGTCCCGGTCGGCCGCAAGCCGTTGTGACGGATTCCTAGCCGGTTCAAATTTGGGCCCTGGTGCCGCGATGCCCGCGACGTCCCCTCCGGCGAGCACGCCGGCCACCAGCACAGCCCCGATCGAGAACAGCATGCGCATCGCAGTCTCCCGTCGTATGACGCGATGGTGACATGCAATCGCCTTGCCGCAAAGTGCGAAGATCGCTTGCGCTTCACATTCCGGTTAGGAATTCGCGAGTTGGGAATACGCACGTCACGCAAAGCTGCCGCCGTGTTGCCGCGCTTGCGCCACGGGGACACTCGCGATCGCTCACACCATCATTCCGGGGCGTCCAGCACCATCGAGCCGAGGACAGACCTTCCCCGCCCACTTGTCCGGTGCGATTTCCATGCTAGGCTGACCATACAGATGGGGATGGAGTCCCCCGACAACCGCCCGTCGGCCTGTAACCGTAGTGGGCTGATGACTCCTGCTCGAGGAGGGGCAATCTCAAAGCCTCGGCCTTTGGCGGGAGCATGGACAAACCCGCCGATGGCGGGTTTTTTGTTGCCTGAAGGCGAAGGTCAGGGCGTGACGACGACGACACCGAATGCTGCGCGTGCGGGGCTGCCCAGGGGGATCTGGGTGCTCGGCTTCGTCTCGATGCTGATGGACGTCTCCTCCGAGATGATCCACGCGCTGCTGCCGGTCTATCTCGTCACCGTGCTCGGGGCCTCCACGCTCACGGTCGGCTTCATCGAGGGCATTGCCGAAGCGACCGCCTCGATCACGAAGATCTTCTCCGGTGCATTGTCCGACTGGCTCGGCCGGCGCAAGCTCCTCGCGGCGCTCGGCTACGGGCTGGCCGCGCTGACAAAGCCGCTGTTCCCGCTTGCCCCCAGCGTCGGTTGGCTGATTGCCGCGCGCTTCATCGACCGCGTCGGCAAGGGTATTCGCGGCGCACCGCGCGATGCGCTGATCGCCGATATCGCACCTGCGGGTCTGCGCGGCGCGAGCTTCGGCCTGCGGCAGTCGCTCGACACCATCGGCGCCTTCGTCGGACCGCTCGTGGCGATCGGCCTGATGTGGTGGACGGCGGATAATTTTGCCCTTGTCTTCTGGGTAGCAGTGCTGCCGGCCTTCCTGTCTTTCGGCCTGATCGCATTCGCGGTGAGCGAGCCGGAGCCGGACCCCAGCCGGGAGCCCGTGAAGAATCCGCTGAACACCTCCGCCATGCGGCAGCTCGGATCCGTGTACTGGCGCGTCGTCGCGGTCGGCGTGGTGTTCACGCTCGCGCGCTTCAGCGAGGCCTTTTTGATCCTTCGCGCGCAGAACATCGGTCTCTCGGCGATGTGGGTACCGGCGGTGCTGGTGCTGATGAACGTGGTCTATGCGCTGTCGGCCTATCCGGCCGGCGTGCTGTCGGACCGGATCAACCGGACCGGCCTGCTCGCGCTCGGCCTCGTCTTCCTCGCGGCCGCCGACCTCGCGCTCGCGCTGCTGCCGAGCCTCACGGGCCTCGCGCTCGGCGTCGTGCTGTGGGGGCTGCATATGGGATTGACCCAGGGCCTGCTGTCGGCCCTCGTCGCCGACGCCGCGCCGCCGAGCCTGCGCGGCACCGCATTCGGCTATTTCAACCTGTTCACCGGGCTTGCCTTGCTGGCCGCAAGCGTGATCGCCGGCGCGCTGTGGGATGCCTACGGTCCGGCAGGCACGTTTTTGGCGGGGCTCGGCTTCGCGCTGGTCGCGCTCGCAGGGCTGCTCGCCGTCGGCAATGGCCTGGCAGCGGAGGACAAATGATGATGGGGGGTCGTTCGTCGTGTTGAGCGGAGTGATCGCAATCGTGGTCGGCAGCGTTCTCGGCGGCTGCGCGCGCTATTTCGTCTCGGGCGCGATCGCGCGGCGACTGGGCGAGACCTTTCCCTGGGGCACCATGACCATCAACATCACCGGCGCCTTCCTGATCGGCATTTTCGGCGCGCTGGCAACCCATCCCGGCTCGCTCTTCGCCGCGCCCAATCCATGGCTGTTCGCGGTGACCGGGTTCCTCGGCTGCTACACCACGGTGTCCTCGTTCAGCCTGCAGACGCTGACGCTCGCCCGCAACGGCGAGCCGCTGCATGCGCTCGGCAATGTCGTGTTCTCGGTCGGTCTGTGCCTTGCCGCCGTCAGTTGCGGCTTTGTCCTGGCTGACGGCCTTGGAGGCTAGACGGATGGCTGTTCCCTCCTCCACCGACCGCTGGCGCAGCGCGATGCTCTATGCCTGGGTCTCCTTCGGCAGCATCCTTGGCGGCCTCGCGCGCTATTTCGTCTCCCTCGCGCTCGACACCGGCCCGGGCTTCCCCGTCGCGACGCTGTTCATCAATGCCACGGGATCGCTGATCATCGGCTTCTACGCAACGCTGACCGGCCCCGACGGCCGCGTGCTGGCGCGGCCCGAGCACCGGCAGTTCATTATGACCGGGTTTTGCGGCGGCTACACCACCTTCTCGGCCTTCAGCCTGGAGACCTTCCGCCTGTTCCACGGGGGCATGAAATACACGGCACTCGCCTATATCGCGGCATCCGTCATCTGCTGGCTGGTGTCCGTGTGGCTCGGCCATATGATGGCAAGCCGCTACAACCGCTTGACGAGGAGCTGACCATGCAAATCCCCAATCAGGCTGTTTCGCTCCGGATCTTCATCGGCGAGAGCGACCATTTCGGCGGCAAGCCGCTTTACGAAGCGATCGTCACGACGGCGCGCGAGCGGCATCTCGCGGGCGCCACCGTGCTGCGCGGCCCGATGGGGTTCGGCAAGTCGAGCCGGCTGCACACCTCTAAGATCCTGCGGCTGTCGGAAGACCTGCCGCTGCTGATCGAGATCGTCGACAGCGAGGACAGCATCAACGCATTCCTGCCCATCCTGGATGGCATGATGTCGAGCGGCCTGATCACCTTGGAGAAGGTGCAGGTCCTGCAATATGGTGAGAGGGCCGCACACTGAGCACCGCGGCTGGACCGAGCCCGCCGTTTCCGGGAGGCGGAATGAACGACACCGTTACCAAGCCGAAAACCAGGACGAAGACCAAGGTCGAGCGGCCCAAGCTGCACAAGGTCATCCTGATCAACGACGACTTCACGCCACGCGAATTCGTCACGATGATCCTCAAGGCCGAGTTCCGCATGACCGAGGATCAGGCCTACAAGGTCATGATCACCGCGCACAAGCTGGGAGCCTGCGTGGTCGCCGTGTTCACCAGGGACGTCGCCGAAACCAAGGCCACCCGCGCCACCGACGCCGGCCGCGCCAAGGGCTATCCGCTACTGTTCACGACGGAGCCCGAGGAATAGGGCTTCATCTTGCGGCGATGAATGATCTTGACCTCATCGCGCATCAGGCCATCACCACCGGCGTCTCTTCGGCAAGCCCATACACGCGCTGCGCCTTGGAAAACCCCGCGATCGGAAATTCGCCGAGCTCGCGCCAATCATGGCGACAGGCGTTCGCAAAGCCTTCCGAGGCGACGACAGTCCGCCCCAGCCGGCCCGTGATCTTCTCCAGTCGCGCCGCGAGATTGACGGCGGGGCCGATGCAGGTGAAGTCGAGGCGATTGCCGCCGCCGATATTGCCGTAGAGGATGTTGCCAACGTGGAGTGCGACGCCGAAGCGGAAGCGCTCGACGACATCGCCGACCGGAAAGGCGAGCGCCTCGACGCTGGCGCGGGACTCGCGCGCGGCCTCCAGCACGCGCGCGCAGACATGCGCGGCATCGCCGATATATTCGTCGATCGGGAACACCGCGAGCAGGCCATCGCCCATGAATTTCAGCACCTCGCCGCCATGGCCCCGGATCGCGGTGACCTGGCAGTCGAAATACTGGTTGAGGATCTCGACCACGGTCTCGGCCGGCAGCCGGTCCGACAGCGCGGTGAAGCCGCGCAGATCCGAGAGCCAGATCGCCGCCTGCATGGTGTCGTTGTGGCCGCGGCGGATCTGGCCGCCGAGGATGCGCGCGCCGGCACGGTTGCCGACATAAGTGTCGAGCAGCATCTCGGCGGTGCGGCGCAGGCTGATGATCTCGCTGACGCGTGCAAGCGGTGCCACGAGGGTCCGGATCGCTGTGATGTCGTCGTCGCTGAAGCCGCCGGGCTGCCGCGTGACCCAGCTCGTCGCGTGGATCGAGCCGTCGAGATAGGGCATCGGCATCGCGAGGTAATCAGTCACGCCTTCGGCGCGCATGTCGTCGAGGAACGGAAACCGCTTGCTGTCCGGATCGTCCATCCGTCCCCGGACCTCAAGCCCCTCCTCGAACACGATCCGGAGCGGGCTCCGGGCGAATTCGGGCGTGTCCAGGATCTCGAAATCGACGGTGCCGATCTCGACCTTCTGGCCCTGCCGCCAGATGAAGTTGCGGCCGAAGATTTCCGGATGCAGCGTGCGAATGAAGATGCCGAACCGCGACAGCGGCAGGCCGGCCGCGACCAGATGCTCGCAGACCTCGGCAATCATCTCGGAAGGGGTCCCGGACGACCTCGCACCGTCGATCAGCCAGTTGGTGATGCGCTGGATCTCGGAGTTTTGCATGTCCGCATTTGCGGACGAAGTTGTGGGGACGTCAAGCTGCGCGGTGGACCAGTACCGCGACACGAACGCCCTGCTCGGAGCTAGCGCCCCACCTGCCCGCGATCCCGAATGAAATGATCGGCGAGCACACAGGCCATCATGGCTTCGCCGACGGGGACGGCGCGGATGCCGACGCAGGGGTCGTGGCGGCCCTTGGTGAAGATCTCGGTGTCGGCGCCCTTGCGATCGACAGTGAGGCGCGGCTGGAGGATCGACGAGGTCGGCTTCACCGCGAAGCGCACCACCACCGGCTGTCCCGTGGAGATGCCGCCCAGAACACCGCCGGCATGGTTGGAGAGGAAGCGCGTGCCGTCATTGCCGGTGCGCATCTCGTCGGCGTTCTCCTCGCCGGTGAGCTCCGCCGCGCCAAAGCCGGCGCCGATCTCGACGCCCTTCACGGCGTTGATGGTCATCATCGCAGCAGCGATATCAGAATCGAGTTTTGCGTAGATTGGCGCGCCGAGGCCTGCCGGCACGCCTTCGGCGACGACCTCGATCACCGCGCCGATCGACGAGCCGCTCTTGCGAATGCCGTCGAGATAGGTCTCGAAGAACGCGGCCTTGTCCTTGTCCGGACAGAAGAACGGATTTTTCGCAATCTCGTCCCAGTCCCATTTGTCGCGGTCGATCTTGTGCGGGCCAATCTGCACCAGCGCGCCGCGGACCTTGACGTCGGGCAGCACTTTTCGCGCGATCGCACCGGCGGCGACGCGCATCGCGGTCTCGCGCGCCGAGGAGCGGCCGCCGCCACGATAGTCGCGCAGGCCGTACTTGGCCTCGTAGGTGAAGTCGGCGTGGCCGGGCCGAAACTTGTCCTTGATCTCGGAATAGTCCTTCGAGCGCTGGTCGGTGTTCTCGATCAGGAGCCCGATCGGGGTGCCCGTCGTCACCTGCACGCCGGTCTCCGGATGCGCCATCACGCCGGACAGGATTTTCACCTGGTCCGGCTCTTGGCGCTGGGTGGTGAAGCGCGATTGGCCGGGCCGGCGGCGGTCGAGATCCTGCTGGATATCGGCCTCGGTGAGCGGGATCATGGGCGGGCAGCCGTCGACCACGCAGCCGATCGCTACCCCATGGCTCTCGCCGAAGGTGGTGACGCGGAACATGTGGCCGAAGGTGTTGAAGGACATTCTTGGCTGTCGCCTGTGCTTACTTTTTACATAAACGTTGTATGTCAACGTCGTAGCCCCGAGGGCCGCGGCATTCAACCCTGTTCCCGTCATTCCGGGGCGATGCGCAGCATCGAACCCGGAATCTCGAGATTCCGGGTTCGCCCTTCGGGCGCCCCGGAATGACGGTGGGTGGGCTTAACTAAACTTCTCAAGCCGCCCGTCGCGGAAGACGTAGACGGCGCCCTGCTCGATATAGAGCTCGGCAGCGCTGGCGGGTGTCTCCAGGCCGAGCGAAACCATCAGGGCCCGGCAAGTCCCGCCATGGGCAACCGCAACGGTGTCGGTCCGGAGCTCATCGTACCAGGCCCGCACGCGGACCTGCACATCGGCGTAGGTCTCCCCGTCCGCGGGGCCGACCGTCCATTTGTCGGCGAGGCGCCGGGCGTAGACGTCCGGATCGGCCGCCTCGCTCTCGGCCAGCGTCAGCCCTTCCCAGCTGCCGTAGCCGATCTCGCGCAGGCGATCGTCGAGCGCGTAGTCGGCCGGCGGCAGCTCGAGCTTGCCGCGCGCGAGTTCCATGGTCTGGCGTGCACGCCCGAGCGGGCTCGACACGTAGGGTAACGTCGCCTTGTCCTTGCCGTCGCGCTTGAAGAGATCCGCCAGCACGCCGCCGGCCTGCACGGCCTGACCGCGTCCACGCGCGTTCAGCGGAACGTCCTTGGTGCCCTGAAGCCTCCCGAGCGCATTCCACTCGGTCTCACCGTGGCGAAGATAATAGATCGTGGGCACCGGCATTCCAGATTTATAAGCTAGTCCTTGCCGCCGAACGAGATGTCCGGCGCGTCCGGGCGCTTCATGCCGAGCACGTGATAGCCCGAATCGACGTGATGCACCTCGCCGGTGACGCCGCGCGACAGGTCGGAGAGGAAATACAGCGCGCTGCCGCCGACGTCGTCGATCGAGACGTTGCGCCGCATCGGCGCGTTGTTCTCGTTCCACTTCAGGATATAGCGGAAGTCGCCGATGCCGGATGCCGCGAGCGTCTTGATCGGGCCGGCCGAGATCGCGTTGACGCGGATGTTCTTCTCGCCGAGATCGGCCGCGAGATAGCGCACGCTGGCCTCCAGCGCTGCCTTCGCCACGCCCATCACGTTGTAGTGCGGCATCCACTTCTCGGCGCCGTAATAGCTGAGCGTGATGAGCGAGCCGCCATCGGTCATCAGCTTCTCGGCGCGCTGCGCCACGGCCGTGAACGAGTAGCAGGAGATCAGCATCGACTTGGAGAAATTCTCCGGCGTGGTGTCGACGTAGCGGCCGTCGAGCTGCTCGCCGTAGGCGATCGCATGCACCAGGAAGTCGATCTTGCCCCACTTCTCCTTCAGCACTGCGAAGGCGGCGTCGATGGTCGCGGCATCGGTGACGTCGCAATGGCCGAGCACGAGGCCGCCGATCTCGGCGGCGAGCGGCTCGACGCGCTTCTTGAGCGCATCGCCCTGATAGGTGAAGGCGAGCTCGGCGCCGGCTGCGTGGCATGCCTTGGCGATGCCCCAGGCGATCGAGCGGTTGTTGGCAAGGCCGAGGATCACCCCGCGCTTGCCCTGCATCAGTCCCTGCATCAGACCTGAATCCTGCGACATTTTTGAGCGTCCCGTCGAGCTCTCGTTGAGGTCTGGAGGTACACCAGCCCTCCTTCCCGGTACAGTCCTAATACGCGGCGTTAACGCTGTTTCGAGCGCCGGAATAGCCGTTCCGTTCGGGTGTTATGATGATTGAGGCGCTCGCGCCGGACACCAGGACGTCAAGACGGCATGAGTGCGTTTCGCCAGAGTGTGGAAGCCATGATCCCGGCGTTGCGCCGCTACGCCCGCGCGCTCACGCGCGATGCGGATGCGGCCGACGACCTGGTGCAGGATACGCTGGTGCGGGCGCTGCGTTCGGAGCGCCTGTTCCTCGGAGGCGATGTCAGGAGCTGGCTCTATACGATCCTGACCAACCTCAACAAGAACCGGCGGCGCTCGCTGGCAAGACGCCCGCAATTCACGCAGCTGACGGAGAACAATCCGGATGCCAGCGGGACCGAAGCCGAAGGGCGCGACATCGAGAAGGCGCTGGCGACGCTGGTCGAGGAGCAGCGCTCGGTGCTTCTGCTGGTGATGCTGGAGGGCATGAGCTACCGCGAGGTCGCCGACATCCAGGGCGTGCCGATCGGCACCGTGATGTCACGCCTGGCGCGGGCGAGAGCCCACGTCAAAGCCTCGCTGGAAGGTGAGCGGCCGGCGCTCAAGCGGGTGAAGTGATGGCAGTGTTGATGCATCGCGCAGGTCGCTTCGCCTGCATGGAGCGGGAAGCAGCGCAGTTGAACTGCGAAAGACATTTTGGGCCGCAGAGCCAGAGACGATCGATATGAACGACCATAATATTCCCATTACCGAAGACGAGCTGCACGCCTATGTCGACGGCGAGCTGCCGGCCGAGCGCCGCGCCGATGTCGAGGCCTGGCTTGCCGCGCACCCTGACGATGCTGGGCGCGTGCAGTCCTGGCGCGCCATGGCCGAGATGCTGCACGCGCGTTACGACTCTGTCGTCCAGGAGCCGGTGCCGGCCCGGCTGGAGCTCGAGCGGCTGGAGCGCCGTCCCCGGCAATGGCTCTATGGCGCCGCGGCGGCTGTGCTGGTCGCCTTCGTGGCGGGCGGCACCGCCGGCTGGGTGGCGCATGGCGCCGCCAACGCCCCCTCGACCTTCCAGAGCTTTACGGCGGACGCGCTCGACGCCCACCGGCTCTATGTCGTCGAGGTTCGCCACCCCGTCGAGGTCGGCGGCAACGAGCGCGACCATCTCCAGGCCTGGCTGACCAGGCGCTGCGGCTGGACCGTGTTCGCGCCGAACCTGGAGGCGAGCGGGCTGAAGCTCGTCGGCGGCCGGCTCTTGCCGGGGCCGAACGGTCCGGCGTCGTTCCTGATGTATGAGGGCGCCTCGGGCGAGCGGTACACGATCTACACCGCCAAGACCGAGACCGGCGCGACTCAGATGCGCTACGCCAAAGCCGACAAGGACGGCGCGCTGTTCTGGGCCGAGCGCGGCGTCGGCTACGTCGTCAGCGGCGGCAGCGATCGCGATCGCCTGACCAAGGTCGCGCAGGCGGTCTACGACCAGGCCGAGAAAAACGGTACCTGAGCAACCGCTTGAAGGCGGTGCCTCGATTCCGACATTGAAAATTTGGAATCAAGACATGGGTGCGTCTCATTATCGCACCGGATGCTCACGAGAAAATGAGTAGCGTTCGATCCGCCGATCGACGCGGGCGGCCTCGATTGGGGTTTTTGGTACCGCGCTGGTCCCCCTCTCGAGGCCGCACCTATTTGTCGACTGCCCCGCCGGACAGCCGACACGTCGAACCACATAGGCCGAGAGGCGCTATCACGCCTCAGGTGTATGACGAGCATCATCCGCCGAGAGATGCTCTGGTCGTTTGGGAGAACCCCCTTTAGTTGCGATCTCGCCCTAAAGCGCGATGACTCGCGCTTCAGCAGTTTTCTCTGCAGCGGTTTTCTCTGCGGATGATCTTTCGGAGAATCGCTGAACGCCCAATGAACGCCTCGCGCTCACGCGGCCCCCCGGGTCCGGATCATGCCTTAGCCAAGCCCGCTACGTGGATTGTAGGGGTGTTGGTCCCGCCACTTCTCCATCAATGCCTCAAGCTCGGCGTCGTTCCCGTCCGGTAGCATAATCCTGATCGTGACGAAGAGATCCCCGGTTCCGCCAGTTTTTGGCAATCCCTTGCCCTTGAGGCGGAAGGTCCGGCCGCTGGAGGTGTTTTTCGGGACCGACAGTTCCACGGCATTGCCGAGGGTCGGCACGCGGACCTTGCCGCCGAGCACCGCCTCGTAGAGCGTGACCGGCAGGTCGATCCTGAGGTCGGCACCCTCGATCTTGAAGAAGGGGTGCGGCGCGATGCTGATCGTGATCAGGAGATCGCCCGGCGGATGGCCTTGAGCGCTCTCGCCCTGCCCCCGCAACCGGATCTGCTGGCCCTCGGTGACGCCGGCCGGAATCTTGACGTTGAGCTCCTTGCCCGTCGGCAGCCGGACGCGCTTCTCGCCGCCCTTGACCGATTCTTCCAGCGAGACGGACATCGCGACATTGACGTCGAGATCGAGGCCGATCCCGCCGGTGTCGAATTCGAACTGCCCGGCGCCGCCAGCCCCGGGCCGCGCACCACGCGTCCCGCCGCCGAACATGCTGTTGAGGATGTCCTCGAACGCGCCGCCGCCCTGACCGGGGCCCGCGCCGCCACTGCGGAACGTATAGCTTTCGAACCCGCCGGGACCCGCACGGCCGCGCGGCCCGCCGCCGCCCGGAAAACCCTGAAAGCGCGGCTTGCCGTCGGCATCGATCTCGCCGCGGTCGAACTGCTTGCGCTTGTCCTCGTCGCCGATGATCTCGTTCGCCGAATTGATCTCGGAGAAGCGCTCGGCGGCCTTGGGGTCATCCTTGTTGCTGTCGGGATGGTGCTTCTTGGCAAGCTTGCGATAGGCGCTCTTGATCGCGGCAGCGTTGGCGCTCCGCGGCACCCCCAAGACCTCATAGGGGTCGCGCATCCGTCACGTCTCCTTCAAGAAATCGAATTGTTCAAAGGGCTCCCCGCCCCATCTGCTGGTCATGTGGGAGGCGAGTGGCATTTTTGCAACTAGCCGCAGAGCCGATTCCTAGCTCCGCCACGGCTTTAGCGTATGAATCTCCCAACGGCCACGGCTGCTTTGGCAGCCGGCGCCCTGGAGCCAGCTTTCGGTGCTCCCGTTGACGTAGCTCGCCAGGAAGTCCCGGCACTTCCGGCCGTCCTCGGCGGCGTAGGACTGCGCGATCGGCGTCACCGAGCCGCGCGCTCCGGTTTCCGGATTCTCCCAGTGCTGGCTGGAATCCTTGTCGCCCTTGCTCAGGACGTCGGAGGCGGCGTTACGGGCGAAGGCAAGATCGGTGTCAGTCGGCGGGGCGTCCTTTGCCGGCCGTGCGATCGAGCCGGTCAGGTCGCTGTCGTCGGCCTTGGCGTAGGCGCTGGTGTCGTTGCGGGAAAAGCTGCAGCCGCCGGAGCCGAGCCCAATCAGAATCATTGTCATGACAAAGCCGGACGGCCGGATCGCCGATAGGCCAACGCGTCCCCATGCCCTATATAGGGCGGTAGCGGACAACAACGCGTTTTGGGCCGCGGGACGCAATTCGGACTCCAGACATGACCGACACGACCTCGATGAAACACCAGACACCCTTAACATCCGGTGATTTCACCGCCGCCGACGAGCCATTTGCGTTGTTCGAGGCCTGGCTGAACGAGGCGATCAAGAGCGAGCCGAACGATCCGAACGCCATGGCGCTCGCAACCGTCGATCGCGACGGGCTGCCAGACGTGCGCATGGTGCTGATGAAGGGCTTCGACACCGACGGTTTCGTCTTCTACAGCCACATCGCGAGCCAGAAGGGCCGCGAACTCGCCGCAAATCCTAAGGCGGCGTTACTTTTTCACTGGAAGTCACTGCGCCGTCAGGTCCGAATCCGCGGCAACGTGACGCCGGTGACCGACGCCGAGGCCGACGCTTACTTCGCCACCCGCCCCAAGCAGGCGCAGATCGGCGCCTGGGCGAGCAAGCAGTCCGAGGCGCTGGAAAGCCGCTTCGCCTTCGAACAAGCCATCGCCAAAGTCGCGGCCAAGCACATCATCGGCGAGGTGCCGCGGCCGCCGGGCTGGAGCGGCTGGCGCATCACGCCCTCGCGTATCGAGTTCTGGCACGACCGCCCGTTCCGCCTGCACGACCGTATCGAATTTCGCCGTGACGCGGCCGGCCAGCCATGGTCCAAGACGCGGATGTATCCCTGAGCTTAGGCCGACCTGAAAGATGTCCATGCCGCATTCGTCCAATGCGCCCCGCCGCACGCTGCTCCTGACCGGAGCGAGCCGCGGCATCGGCCACGCCACCGTGATCCGCTTCTCGTCGGCGGGCTGGCGCGTCATCACCTGCTCGCGGCATCCCTTCCCCGAGGACTGTCCGTGGGACGCCGGGCCCGAGGATCACATCCAGGTCGACCTCGGCAACCCCCAGGACACCGCGCGCGCGATCACCGAAATCCGCAACCGGCTCGAAGGCGGCATGCTGCATGCACTCGTCAACAACGCCGCGATCTCGCCGAAGGGTCCGGGCGGCTCGCGGCTTGGCTCGGTCGACACCGACCTCGACACCTGGACGCACGTCTTCCACGTCAATTTCTTCGCGCCGATCATGATCGCGCGGGGATTGATCGAGGAGTTGAAGGCGGCCAGGGGCTCGGTCGTGAACGTCACCTCGATCGCGGGCTCGCGCGTGCACCCCTTTGCGGGCGCCGCCTATGCCACATCGAAAGCCGCGCTTGCATCCCTGACGCGCGAAATGGCCTCCGATTTCGGCCGCGTCGGCGTCCGCGTCAACGCGATCGCACCGGGCGAGATCGACACCTCGATCCTGTCGCCGGGCACCGAGAAGATCGTCGACCAGCAGATCCCGATGCACCGGCTCGGCACGCCCGACGAGGTCGCCAAGATCATCTACGTGCTGTGCACGGACACCAGTTCCTACGTCAACGGCGCCGAGATCCACATCAACGGCGGCCAGCACGTGTAAGGCCAGGCAGGCGAAGCATGGGCCGGTTCGCGAGCACAGCCTCACTCTACGAGCATTTGCGGCCGCCCTACCCGAGCGAATTCTTTCGCAGCGTCGCGCACACGCTTGGTCTCACCAAACAGAGCAGCCTGATAGACCTCGGCACCGGACCCGGACTCCTGGCGCTCGGGTTCGGTCCTTACGTCGGCCGCATTGTCGGCGTCGATCCCGAGCCCGAGATGATCGAGGCGGCGCGACGCGCCGCAGCGGGCGCAGGGCGGGATATCACGCTGATCGAAGGCAAGGCCGAAACGCTTGCTCCCGATATCGGCAGCTTCGATGTCGTGACGATCGGGCGCGCCCTGCATTGGATGGATCGCGACCTGACGCTTGCTCTGCTCGACCGGCTGGTCGCGCACGACGGCGCAATTGCCATCTGCGCCTCGTTCTCGGCCACCGACGGCCGCAACCCGTGGCTTGACGGTTACAATGAAGCGCGCCGCCGATGGTCACCAGCCAAGCTGTGGGAGGAGGCCGGTCGGGGCACGCGGACTCACCGCGACCTCCCGGCATTCTTTCGCGGCAGTTCGTTTCAGCCCGCTGAACTCGTCTCAATCGAGACCAGCCATCTGGTCGGCCTGCACGACCTGGCGGAACGCACGCTCACCTACTCGTCGTCATCGCCGGAAGCGCTTGGCGAAAATGCCGACGCGATGCTGCGCGATGTCGGGCAGCATCTCGCTCCCTTCAGTCGCGACGGTGCCATCGCCGAGACCGTCGTCTCGACGGCCCAGATCGTGAAGCGCTAGATGATTTTCCCGCTCGAAGGGCGGGAAGCAAGGCGATCCAGACAACGCCGCCGCAGGACCTGGATCGCCTTTACCCTTCCGTTCCTCAATCGACTCGAATCCGACGCGACCGATCGCGCAGCCGCGGAGCGGCCGTGCTGAACGCAGTCGAGCAGTCGTCGTCGTTCTCACCGTCGAGCAGCGGAGCACCACAGTGCCGGCACATGCGTGCCGACATCGACGACGCCTTGCCGCTCGCCAGGACCTGACGATAATTCGCCAGATCGATGACGTTGCGGGGCGACGTTATGTGTTTTTCAACCATGGCTGTTCCTCGCGGCTAACACGCTGCTTATCGCAGACAAGTTTCGCGCAAACGTTCAGCCCACTGCTCAAATTTTACCGGAGGAATTGGGGCGGCGGGCACACATCACCGCGTGGCCTCAATCCCGCTCTATTCTGCGACACCAACCACCGTGTCTCGTTGAACGGCGTAAGGTCTCGGTAGGTATCAAAGCCACTTCTTCCACTTGAAGAGCCAGTACGGGACGATCGCGGCGGCGAGCATCATCACCAGCGCCATCGGATAGCCGTGGACCCATTCGAGTTCCGGCATCGCCTTGAAATTCATGCCGTAGATCGAGGCGATCAGCGTCGGCGGCATCAGGACAACGGCCATGACCGAAAACAGCTTGATGATGTTGTTCTGCTCGAGATTGACGACGCCGAGCATGGCATCGAGTACGAAGGTGATCTTGCTGGAGAGATAGGAGGCGTGGTCGGTCAGCGAGGCGACGTCGCGCTGCATGGTCTTGAGCTGCTCGCGCATGTCCTTCGACCATTTCACACCCTCCACCACCGCGGAGAGGAAGGTGACGACGCGCCCGATCGACACCAGGCTTTCGCGAACCTTCGAGGTCAGATCGCCCTTGCGGCCGATCGAGATCAGGATCTGGGAATATTGCTTGGCGTGGCCGTGGCGCTCGCTCTCGGGCTCGAAGATGTCGTGCGAGACCTGGTCGATCTCCGCGCCGCAGCGCTCAAGGATGTCGGCGCAGCGGTCGATCACGGCGTCCAGCAGTTCCATCAGCACCATCTCGCCGGTGATCGCGGGCGCACAGAACCGGGCCAGCTTGGCCTCGACCAGCGCAAACGGCTTGGGCTGGTCGTAGCGCACCGTCACCAGGCGATGGTCGCCGAGAATGAAGGTCACGGCCGTGGTCCGGGGCATGTCGGTGTCGGACTGGCACATCAGCGTCGCCGTCATGTAGCGCGCGCTGTTCTCGATATAGAGGCGGCTGGAGATCTCGATCTCCTGCATGTCCTCCCGGGTCGGGATCGCAATGCCCGAGAGCCGCTCCACCGCCTTGTCCTCAGCCGCGGTCGGGTTGACCAGGTCGATCCACACGGCGTGCTCGGGAACTGCCGCGAGGTCCTCGACGACCGCTTTCTTGAGGGAGGAGTCGGAGGGAACGAACACAGAAAACATGCACAACTCCAGCAGGGGCCTGCGACAGACTGACAGCCCTTAGCGCGATTCTGACAAGTTCATGATGACAAGCACATTAACGGGGCGTTTGCATTTGTGGCGACGCCGAGGCCCAACCGTGACACGGAATCGACAGTTCGGCGTTCTTTGCCCAAAAACCAGCACAGGAGCGCAAAACTTGCGGCAAAAAAGCCACAGCTTGGCTCTTGCAGCGCGGGAAAAGGTCCGAAACGCTGGAATTGTGGCAGATTTCAACGATAATAGGGCCCAACGGAGTCGTGGTTTGGGCGTGTCTCAAGCCCCGCGAAAGCTTGTTGTTGTCGATTGGAACCGAAACATGTCGTCGCTGAAAGTTATGCTGGGTATTTTGGCCGCTGGCCTGATGCTGTCGGGCTGCATGCAGGCCACACATTTTGAAGCGACCGACACCAAGGCCTTCAAGCCGAAGGACAAGGAACTCCTCGCCAAGGTCCGGTATGAGAACACCCCGGTCGCCGAGCCGTTCCGCCGCGCCATCGTCGATTACCATCGCAAGGAATCGCCGGGCTCGATCGTGGTCGATTCCGACAACCATTACCTCTACTGGGTGATGGATGGCGGTAAGGCGATCCGCTACGGCATCACCGTCGGCGAAGAAGCCATGGCCTGGTCGGGCATTGCCAAGGTTGGCAGCATGACCGAGTGGCCGGCCTGGCATCCGACCCCGGGCGAGATTTCGCGACTGGGCGTGCCGACCTATGTTGCACCGGGTCCGGACAATCCGATGGGCTCCCGCGCGATGTATCTCTACTCCGGCGGCAAGGACACGCTGTTCCGCATTCACGGCACCAACCAGCCGGAATACATCGGCGCCTCGATCTCGTCGGGCTGCATCCGCTTGACCAACGAGGATGCCATCGACCTCTATAACCGTGTCAAGGTTGGCACCATTGTCGTGGTGCTTGAGCCCAAGCACGGCGACTCGCCCTACAATTCGCGCCTCGCGCTCGGCGGCAGCCAGACGGGCCAGGCGGGCAGCTACTGATCGCCTCCTGCTCTCGGACATTCAAAAGCGCCGGTTTTACCGGCGCTTTTTTGTTGCCGGCTTGTGCGGCTCGGCTTTGGTGCCATTGGCGGCCGACTTGTCCGCGGGCGCAGGGGACTTCTGCACCGCCTCGTCATCAGCTCCATCCTTGGCTTCATCCTTGGCCTCAGGCCTGGCCGCGACTTCGCGCGGCGGCGCCTCCTCGGGCCGTCCCGCCGGCAGCAACGGGGCGACCTGCGGCAGGGGATCCCAGACGTTCCACTGACAAATCCGGTAGTCATTGCGCCGCTGCGCCAGGTCGAGATGGATGTGGTCCTCGTGATACCAGTCCGAGCCCGGACCGAGCACGGTGGAAAAGCGCGCGCAGACCGAATGCAGCACGCGCTCGCGCACATCGCGCGGCATGCTGCGGTCGGTCAGGCCGATCGACTGCCCGTTGGCGAGCTTGATGGCGCGGACGTCGAGCGCGTTGGCCTTGCCGTGCTCGGACAGCATCGCGCCGGCGATGCGGTTACGGCCTCTGCATTCGAAGCTGTCGAAATTGTCGAGGTCGCTGATGGTCGAGCCGAGGCTCGCCGCCAGCGGCACCATGTCCTTGCGCACCCAATCGGCGATCGCGGAGGCCATGGTGCAGCGGAGGATGGCCGCCGGCTTGACCGCCACCTTGCGCTTGTCCGGCAGCACAATCGCCTCCAGCCGTACCAGATCCTCGCCGCCGCAGGCGCCGGGGCCGCGGATATCGGGAATGGACGGCGCGATGGCGATCTGCTCGGTCAAGGCGAGCCGGCAGGCCGAGAGCTGCTTCTCGGGAGAAGGCTTACCTTCCGCCTCCGGCGCGGCCTCGTCCGTTGCTTGGGGGGCCTCCTCCGGGCGGGGTTTTGGTAGCGGTATCCTGACGGAGTGCACCTTCGCACGTGGCCGTAGTGTCCCGAGGCCAAAGATATCCAGCGGCGCAGCATATTTTCGCGCTTCTGCCCGCTCCGCCAGCACAAGCGACAGCCCGAGCGCAGCGGTAACCATTGCCGCGCCTGCGGACATATAGCCGCGACAAGACCATTTGCGGCGAAAGTCCGGCAGGCTAAAACTCATGACAATTCTTTGGCCCAGCGCTGAGAGCTATAAAAAGTCCAGCCCACCTCGGAGGAATGTCTGAATGCTTGGTTTGATGCAAGATTGGCCCCTGCTCTGCCACCGGATCATCGAACACGCCGCCAAGATTCATGGCAAGCAGGAGGTCGTTACGCGATCGGTCGAGGGACCGATCCATCGCACCACCTACGGCGAAATCCACAAGCGGGCGCTCAAGGTCTCGCAGGTGCTGGAGCGAGACGGCATCAAGCTCGGCGACCGCGTCGCAACGATCGCCTGGAACACCTGGCGCCATCTCGAGGTCTGGTACGGCATCATGGGGATCGGCGCCATCTGCCATACCGTCAATCCCCGCCTTTTCCCCGAGCAGATCGCCTGGATCATCAACCATGCGCAGGATCGCATCGTGATGACCGATCGCACCTTCGTTCCGGTCCTGGAGAAGATCGCCGACAAGCTGCCAAGCGTGGAACGCTACGTCGTGCTCACCGACAAGGCGCATCTGCCTGAGACCACGCTGAAGAACGTGGTCGCCTACGAAGACTGGATCGCGGAGGCCGACGGCAAATTCGAATGGAAGGACTTTGACGAGAACACGGCCGCCGCGATGTGCTACACATCCGGCACCACGGGCGATCCGAAGGGTGTTCTGTATTCGCATCGCTCCAACGTGCTGCACGCGCTGATGGCTAACAATGTCGATGCGCTCGGCACCAGCGCGTCCGAGACAATGCTGCCGGTGGTGCCGCTGTTCCATGCCAATAGCTGGGGCATCGCCTTCTCGGCCCCGTCGCAAGGCACCAAGCTGGTCATGCCCGGCGCCAAGCTCGACGGCGCCTCCGTCTACGAGCTGCTCTCGGCCGAGAAGGTGACGCACACGGCGGGCGTGCCCACGGTGTGGCTGATGCTGCTGCAGCACATGGCCGCCAACAATCTGAAGCTGCCGGACTTGAAGATGGTGATCTGCGGCGGCTCGGCGATGCCGCGCTCGATGATCAAGGCCTTCCTCGACATGGGCTCGAACGTGCGCCACGCCTGGGGCATGACCGAGATGAGCCCGATCGGCAGCGTCGCGGCGCTGAAGCCACCGTTCCAGAATGCGACCGGCGAGGCGCGGCTCGACGTGCTGCAGATGCAGGGCTATGCGCCCTTCGCGGTGGAGATGAAGATCACCGACGATGCCGGCAAGGAGCTGCCCTGGGACGGCAAGACCTTCGGCCGTCTCAAGGTCTCCGGCCCCGCCGTTGCCAAGGCCTATTACCGCGTCGACAGCAACATCCTCGACGAGGAAGGCTTCTTCGACACCGGCGACGTCGCGACCATCGACGAGGCCGGCTACATGCGGATCACCGACCGCTCCAAGGACGTGATCAAGTCCGGCGGAGAGTGGATCTCCTCGATCGACCTCGAAAACCTCGCGGTCGGCCATCCGGCCGTGGCGGAGGCCGCCGTCATCGGCATCTATCATCCCAAATGGGACGAGCGTCCGCTGCTGATCGTGCAGCTCAAGCAGGGCCAGCAGGCCAGCCGCGAGGACATCCTGAAGTTCATGGACGGCAAGATCGCCAAATGGTGGATGCCCGACGACGTCGCCTTCGTCGACGGCATTCCGCACACCGCGACCGGAAAGATCCTGAAGACCGCACTACGCGACCAGTTCAAGGATTACCGTTTCCCGAACGCGGCGGCGTAAGGCGGTGCCCCCTCCCCTGGTGGCGCGGGGCGCTTAGTGCACTGAAGCTTCCACAACGTCATGGCCGGGCTTGTCCCGGCCATCCACGCCTTGCCCCGCGGCACGGAGAACGTGGATGCCCGGGCATGACGGTGTGGGCGCATGCGGAACCCTTGAATTTGCCCCCGGGCCGTGGTCTCAACGGCCCATCGTCGCGCCAAAATCGGCCGATACCGCCCCCAACACCCCGGCAGAGCTTCACCCAATGGCCCGCAGGTTTTCCGCTCCCTATCAATCGGAGCCCGTGTCCAGCCTCGCGAGCTGGGCGCGTAATCTGGCCGTGTTCGCGGTGGTGGCGGTGGTGGTCTCGATCATCATCGTCCGCTTCGACTTCCTGGAGATGAAACCGGCGCTGATGACGTTCTTCGGCGGGCTCGCGATCGCCGGCCTCTCGATCCTCTTTGGGCTCGCGGGCTTTGCCGCGATCTGGCAGAACGGCTCGCGCGGCATGGGGCGCATCCTGCTCGCCTTCCTCATCAATGGCGCGATCCTCGCTTATCCCGCTTATCTCGCCCTGCAATACCGCAAGCTGCCGCCGATCTACGACATCACCACCAACCCGATCGACCCGCCGCGCTTCGACGCGCTCGCGCACCTGCGCACCGGCGATGGCACCAACACCGCGGTCTATGCCGGCCTCTATTCGGCCGAGCAGCAGCGCCAATTCTACCCGGACATCGAGCCGATCGAGCTGGAGATCCCGGTCGATCGGGCCTATGCGATCGCGCGCCAGCTCGTCATCAAGCGCAAATGGCTCGTCATCGACGAGCGTGAGCCGCAGCCGCCGCGCCGCATCGGCCGCATCGAGGCGGTGGCGCGGACGCCGATCATGGGGTTCCGCGAGGACATCTCGATCCGGGTCGTGCCCGACGGTGACGATTCCCGCGTCGATATCCGCTCGGCGTCGCGCTATTTCGACAGTGATCTCGGCAGCAACGCCGCGCGCATCAAAAAATTCATCGACGATCTCAACACCGCCGCCGACGCCGACGCGCTGAAACCGGTAAAGAAGACGCCGGTCGCGCCGCCGAAGGCACCGGCGAAGACGGTGAAGAAGTAGCCCCGCTGTCATTCCGGGGCGATGCGCAGCATCCAGCCCGGAATGACGAGAAGCTAGGCCCCCGCCATTCGATACGTTCCACCGATCACGGGATCGCCGTCCGTCGCCACCACGCCGCGCGCGACCAGATCTTCCAGATGCGCCAGAACGGAATAGCCGGCGGCCGTCGTCAGCCTGGGATCGATGCCGATATAGATCGCGCGCACCATGGTCGGGATATCGGCCTCGCCCTTGGCCAGGCGGTGCAGGATCGATGCTTCGCGCGCCTTGCGGTGGCGGATCAGGAAGCGCACGAAGCGCTGGCCGTCCGGGATCTCCGGGCCGTGGCCGGAGAAATACAGATCCTCCTCGCGCGCGGCGAGACGGTCGAGCGACTCCATGTAGTCGATCATCGAGCCGTCGGGCGGCGCCACGATCGAGGTCGACCAGCCCATCACGTGATCGCCGACGAAGTTGAATTTCCGTTCGGGCCAGGCGAAGGCGAGATGATTGGCGGTGTGGCCGGGCGTCGCCACGGCCTCCAGACGCCAGCCGGCACCCTCGACGACATCGCCATGGGCGATCCTGATATCGGGCGCGAAATCGCGGTCGGCGCCGGACTCCGGATTGTGCTTCTCGCTCTCGAAGCGCGGTCGCGAGGCACGGTGTGGGCCCTCGGCATAGACAGGAGCGCCGGTCGCCTGCTTGATCCGCGCGGTGTTCGGCGAATGGTCGCGATGGGTGTGGGTGACGAAGATATGGCTCACCGTCTCGCCCCTGACGGCATCGAGCAGCGCCGCCGCATGCGCCTCGTCGTCCGGACCGGGATCGATGATCGCGACGTTGCCTTGGCCTACGATGTAGCTGACCGTGCCGGTGAAGGTGAACGGGCTCGGATTGTTACAGAGCACGCGCCGCACGTCGGGACGGACTTCCTCGACGACACCGGCTTTGAGCGGAAAGTTGCGGTTGAACGGGATGTCGTCGTTGTCGGACATGGGACTTCCTGTGCACTGCAGCCCCAACCCTCGCCGTCATACCCCGCGAAAGCGGGGTATCCAGTACGCCGCGGCGCCTGAGGCGAAGGCGAGGTCTCTGGGATACTGGATCGCCCGCCTTCGCGGGCGATGACAGCGGAGCAAACTAACCGCGGCCGAAGAACGCTGCGACTAGAAAAACGCCTGGATGCCCGTGATCGCACGTCCCAGGATCAGGGCGTGGACGTCGTGAGTCCCCTCGTAGGTGTTGACGGTCTCGAGGTTATGGACGTGGCGCATCACGTGGTACTCGGCCGAGATGCCGTTGCCGCCGTGCATGTCGCGCGCTACGCGGGCGATATCGAGGGCCTTGCCGCAATTGTTGCGCTTCATGATCGAGATCATCTCGGGGGCAAACTTGCCTTCGTCCATCAGACGGCCGACGCGAAGCGAACCCTGGAGGCCCAGCGCGATCTCGGTTTCCATGTCCGCCAGCTTCTTCTGCACGAGCTGGGTCGCGGCCAGCGGCTTGCCGAACTGCTTGCGATCGAGCGTGTACTGGCGGGCGCGGTGCATGCAGTCCTCGGCGGCGCCGAGCGCACCCCAGGAGATGCCGTAGCGGGCGCGGTTGAGGCAGCCGAACGGGCCCTTGAGGCCAGACACGTTGGGCAGCAGCGCGTCCTCGGGAACCACGACGCCGTCCATCACGACTTCACCGGTGATCGAGGCGCGCAGCGACAGCTTGCCGCCGATCTTCGGCGCGGAGAGCCCCTTCATGCCCTTTTCCAGCACGAAGCCGCGGATCTGGTTGTCGTGCTCGGCCGACTTGGCCCAGACCACGAACACGTCGGCGATCGGCGCGTTCGATATCCACATCTTGCTGCCGGTCAGGCGGTAGCCGTCCGAGACCTTCTCGGCGCGGGTCTTCATGCCGGCCGGATCGGAGCCGGCGTCGGGCTCGGTGAGACCGAAGCAGCCGACCCATTCGCCGCTGGCGAGCTTCGGCAGGTACTTCTTGCGCTGGTTCTCGTCGCCATAGGCGTAGATCGGGTACATCACCAGAGAGGACTGCACCGAGTTCATCGAGCGATAGCCGGAATCCACCCGCTCGATCTCGCGCGCGACGAGGCCGTAGGCGACGTAGCTCGCATTGGCACAGCCATATTCCTCAGGCAGCGTAATGCCGATCAGGCCGAGCTCGCCCATCTCGTTGAAGATCTCGCGGTCGGTCTTCTCCTCGAGATAGGCCTTGGTGACGCGCGGCAGCAGCTTGTCCTGGGCATAGGCGCGCGCGGTGTCGCGCACCATGCGCTCGTCTTCGGTGAGCTGCTCGTCGAGCAGGAACGGATCGTCCCATTGGAAAGAAGCCGCAGCCGGCTTGTCCTTGGCCTGAGGGCGCACGCTCATGAAACGTCCTTTCGTCTGGTTCCGTCAAAATTTGCCCGACAAAGTAAAGCGCCGCGGCAACAAGTGCAATTGCATCCTGGTTTCGGTCATTCCGGGGCGATGCGGAGCATCGAACCCGGAATCTCTTTATCCAACACTTCGCGATTCCGGGTCTGGCGCCTTCAGCGCCATCCCGGAATGACACTACGTGTCAGCTTTCAAGCTGCTCGTTGGCGACGATCTCGATGCCGAAGCCTGACAGGCCCTTGTAGTCATGCACCGATGAGGTGAGGTGGCGGATCGAGGTGACGCCGAGATCGCGCAGGATCTGTGCGCCGACACCGACCTCGCGCCACTGGCGGTTGCGGTCCGCCTCGGTCGCGCTCTCATCGGGCAGCGGGGCAACGGGGACACCGGCGGCGCCGTCGCGCAGGTAAACCAAGACGCCACGGCCGGACTTCTTGAAGTGCTCGAGCACCGCCGCCATGCGCTTGTGGCCGGTGAAGATGTCCTTGACGATGTTGGGCTTGTGGAAGCGCGTCAGCACGTTCTTGCCGTCACCGACGCCGTTATAGACGAACGCGACGTGCGCGATGGAATCGAACGGCGAGCGGTAGGCATAGCCCTGGAGCGGCCCGATCGGGCTGTCGGTGACGAAGGTCGAGACCCGCTCGATCAGCTTCTCGCGCACCTGGCGATAGGCGATCATGTCGGCGATGGTGACGTGCTTGAGCTTGTGCTGGGCCGCGAAGCGGGCGACCTGCTCGCCCTTCATCACGCTGCCGTCGTCGTTCATCAGTTCGCTGATGACGCCGACCGGCGGCAGGCCGGAGAGCTTGCACAGATCGACCGCGGCCTCGGTATGGCCGGAGCGCAAGAGCACGCCGCCGTCCTTGGCGATCAGCGGGAAGATGTGGCCCGGACGGGCGAAATCGTTGGCGCCGACATTGGGATTGGACAGCGCGCGGCAGCACGAGGCGCGCTCCTCGGCCGAGATGCCGGTGCCGCCGTCGGGCTTGTAGTCGATCGAGACCGTGAACGCGGTGGTGTGCGCGGAATCGTTGTGGGCCACCATCGGATCGAGCCGGAGGCGGCGCGCGTCCTCGGTGGTCACGGGCGCGCAGACGATGCCGGAAGTATGGCGGATGATGAACGCCATCTTCTCGGCGGTGCAGAGCGAGGCGGCGACGATCAGATCGCCCTCGCCCTCGCGGTCCTCGTCGTCGGTGACGACCACGAGCTCACCCCGGGCAAAGGCCTGCAAGACTTCCTGAACGTTATCGGGCATTTCCCAATCTCTATCGGTTATGGCCGGGAGGCTTAGCCGGACGCCTTAGCCGGACTTGGCCCCAAGCGCTAGTGTCCTGGACGCAACCGCATATGCCTGACGGCGGGCCGGCCCGCGGGTCTAAGGCTTGCACCGAAGATACCAGGGATATAGGCGCACACGGCCCGGACGGAAAGCGGCCGCGCCGCCTTCAGGGCAGCACTTCGCGCCGCTCGCCGAGCCGGACATCGAGCTCGGTCCGCTTGTCGGCCAGCAGCCCGGCCTGGGCCGCTTCGATCACGGTAAACAGCTCATGAGCGTCGCTGAGCCGGGTCACCGTGACGTAGCTGGCGCCGGCCGCGTAGAGCTCGCCCACATCCGACAAAAGATCGGCCGTGGCGACGATCATGGCGGTCGGGTTGAGGGTGCGGACATGGCGGACCAGCTTCTCGTTGCTGGCGCCCTTGAGAAGGGCGTCCGGCACGCTGAGGATGATCATCTCGGACTTGCCGACGCCGGCATGGAGCAGCGTGTCGGCGCTGCTGATGTCGCCATAGATCACGTGCAGGCCGCGCGACAGCAGCGTCTTGTACACATTGGGGTTGAAGTCGATCACGGTGATCTGCTCGAGCAGCACCGGCGCCTGCCGTTCGATCTCGGCCAGCAGCGCGCTCGCCGCACGGAAAAAGCCGAGAATGACGATGCGGCGGGCCTCGCCATGGCCGCCCTCGTGCCCCTCCTCGGCATGGCCGTTGCCATGGTCGAGGTCGCGCAGGCCGATCCGCTTCAGGGGGCCGATCGCCCAGCGGGTGATCTCGTCGCTGCGGGTCATCACGAAGGTCGAGAGCACCGCCAGCACCACGAAGGCGAAGGAGGCTGCGTTCGCCGTTTCGGCCGCGATGTGATGGTCGGCAACGCCGGTCTGGATCACCACCAGCGAGAACTCGGAGATCTGCGCGAGGTTAAGGGCCGGCAGCAGGCTGGCGCGCAGGCCCTGCTTCATCAGGTAGAGCGGGGCGAAGGTGGTGACGAGGCGGCTCACCACCGTGAACGCCGCGATCATCAAGGCAAGCCCGATCACGGAGAGGCCCGGCACGGGAATGGTCATGCCGAGCGCGACAAAGAACAACGTGATGAAGAAGTCGCGGAGCGTGGTGACCTTGGCGGTGACGTCGAGGGCGTAAGGGAAGGTCGACAGCGAGACGCCGGCGATCAACGCCCCCATCTCGCGCGAGAGTGAGAGCCGCTCCGCGGTCTCGGCGACGAGGAAGCACCAGGCGAGCGCGCCAAGCAGGATCAGCTCGGGGCGGCGGGCAATCTGATGGAATAGGCGCGGCAGCACGTAGCGGCTGACCAGCAGCGCGGCGGCGACCAGCACCGCGACGCGGCCGATCGACAGCAGGATGACGCTGACCTCGAGATTGGCGAGGCTCGGCTGCACCGCCAGGAACAGGATGGCGAAGATGTCCTGGAGCACCAGCACACCGAGCGTGATGCGGCCGGGCAGCGTGTCGAGCTCGCGTTTCTCGTAGAGCACCTTGACGATGATCACGGTGCTCGACAGCGCGCAGGCGACGCAGAGATAGACCGCATCGAAATGCCCACCGCCGAGCGACAAGCCGATGCCGACGAAGAACAGCACCCCGAGCAGGCAGCCGCCGATGAGCTGGCCGCCCGCCGCGAACAGGATCACCTTTCCCGCCCGCACGATCTTCTTCAGGTCGATCTCGAGCCCGATCATGAACAGCATGAAGATCAGGCCGAGCTCGGAAATGACGCTGATCGATTCCTGTGATTTGACCCAGCCGGCACCGAATGGACCTATGCAGAAGCCGGCGATAAGGTAGGCCAGGATCAGCGGCTGCCGGGAGAAATGGGCGAGCAGGCCCAGCATCCAGGCAAACAGAATACAGAGAGTGATGTCGCGAATGAGTTCGTGCATACCAAATTGGTCCGTTTTGCCGCACCCTAGAGCCAGGTTGCGGCGCGGCAAGCGAGCAATTCGTCACATGCGAGCAGGGCTTTTCGCAGCAATGCTGCTATGTCCCCTCGCCTCTGCGGCGCCCGCAGCCGCGCAATCCAAGGTCAATATCGAACAAAACTTTGCCGATTCGCTCACCACACTGCCGAAGGAGGAACTCGCCGTCTCCGGCGGGTTCTACGTGCCCGCCTATTCCAGCGTCGCGATGAGCCTTGGCAAACTACGTGTCGACTTCTCGGTGACGCTGAGCGTTCACAACGCCTCCGAGACCCAGCCGCTGGTGGTCAAACGCATCGCCTATTTCGACACCGCAGGCAAGCAGGTCGAGACCTACCTGAAGGGTCAGGTGGCGCTGAAGCCTCTGGCCACCGTCTCGATCTTCATTCCGACCGACGACGTGCGCGGGGGGACCGGGGCCAACTTTCTCGTCGACTGGGCCGCAACAGGCGAGATCGCCGAGCCAGTGGTCGAGGCCTTGATGGTTGGCGGCGTCGCCAATGCGCATTACGCTTTCATCAGCCAGGGTCGTCCGACGAGGACGGCCGGCAAGAAGTAAGGCAGGCCGGCGCAAGGCCGGCTGCTCAACAAGAACAAAACGAGGAACGCTCCCATGACGTCCAGCTTCGATTTCGCGCCCCTGTTTCCCGCAGGGCTGCCGGCCCCTTCCGCGCGCTGGACGGGCCTCGCCAAGTACAGTTTCGTCGGCGGCAACAACGACTCCGAGCAGTTGCCGCTCGACGGCCTGATCGAGGCGACCAATTCCGCCCTGCAAAAGGAAGGCCGCTCGCTCGCGACCTACGGCCTGGCGCACGGGCCGCAGGGCTACCTGCCCTTGCGCGAATTCCTGGTGACAAAACTGAAGCGCGACGCCGGCATCAACTGCACGGTCGACGATCTCCTGATCGTCTCCGGCTCGCTCCAGGCGCTCGACCTCGTCAACGCGACGCTGCTGACGCGCGGCGATACCGTGATCTTCGAGCAGGACAGCTATCAGGGCTCGTTGACCCGACTGGCACGGCTCGGGGTCAACGTCGTCGGCATCCCCCTCGACAAGGACGGCATGCGTATGGACGTGCTGGCCTCGACGCTGGCCGATTTGAAGAGCCGCGGCATCCGGCCCAAGTACATTTACACCATCCCGACCGTGCAGAATCCGACCGGCAGCATCATGCCGGAAAGTCGTCGCGCCGAACTGGTGCGGCTCGCGGCCGAATATGGCGTGCCCATCTTCGAGGACGATTGCTACGCCGATCTCGTCTGGTCGGGGCAGCGGCCACCGGCCATCCACGCGATGAGCCCGAACGGCGGCGTGATCCATATCGGCTCGTTCTCGAAATCGATCGCACCGGCGCTGCGCGTCGGCTTCATCGTCGCGCCCTGGGATGTGATGTCGCGGATGCTGGCGCTGAAGACGGATGCAGGCTCCGGCGCGCTGGAGCAGATGGTGCTGGCCGCCTATTGCAAGCCGCATTTCTCGACCCACGTGCCCGCGTTGACGAAGGCGCTGCGCACCAAGCTCGATACGCTGATGGAGGCCCTCAACGAGCAGTTCGGGACGGCGGCGGAGTTCGAGGAGCCCAAGGGCGGCATCTTCCTATGGGTGAAGCTGCCCGACCAGGTCGACACGCTAAAACTCTATCAGGCCGCGCTCGCCGCCGGTGTCTCGATCAATCCGGGGCCGGAATGGTCGACCAACAAGCCCCATTCCAGCTCGCGCCTTAGACTCTGCTTTGCGAGCCCCTCGCATCAGCAGATCCGTGAAGGCGTCGCCGTGCTCGCCGAGGTGTGCCGCAAGGAGTTCGGCGTGCCGGCCCGCAGCGCCAACGTGGAGAAGCGGGCCTAAGGCTCGCTTCAAGCCACCTGAGGCTGGCTGCCGTGGATCGCGGAGGCCAGCCGCAGCAGCAGGACGATCGAGACATTGCCCTTGCCGGCCTCGATCTGGGCGATGTAGCGCTCGGAAATCCCGGAGCGGCGAGCCAGCTCCCGGCGCGACAGCTCGCACCGCGCGCGCGAGGACCTCAAGCGCTCGCCCAGCTCGGCCAGGAACGCGGTCTCGGAATAAGGCGGCACGGCACAGCTCCCCGGCAGTACCTCGCCCGCGAAATCCACGACTTGATTCAGCATCGCTCTCACCAACTTCGCCTTCGGGAGCGCCATCCTACCCTTGATACGGCCGGCCTCATTGACGCGGATCAAATTCGTGAGTGATTGCCGGCTCGCGTGGACGATCGCGCGCGGGATGCTACACTTGGACTCGTTCGAGGCGGGGTTTTTCAGGACATGACGCGTTGTCTAGGCTGCTGGATCGCGGCGGCGATGCTGTGGATTGCGTTCACGCCAGCGGCCGGCGCCGAGACGCTTGCGGCAACGGTCGAGCAATGGGGCCTGCTCGGCTCATGGGCCGTCGATTGCGCGGCCCCGCCCGACCGCGACAAGGGCACGCTGTTGACTTACGAGATCAGGAAGGACGGCCGGGTGATGTACCGGCGCGATTTCGGCGAGGCCAGGGACGAGAACGAAGTGGTGTCCGCCACGGCCGACGCCGAGGGCCTGCTCAATGTGATGGTTTACTTCCCCTCGCTGCACCAGGCGCGTGAATTCGGGCTGCTGCTGGCGAAGGATGGCAGCCTGCGTGCGATCTACAATCGCAGCGAGCGCGGTGTGTACACGATCAGGGACGGCAAATACGTTGCGACAGGCGCGCCGACACCAGCGCAGCAACGCTGCGATTGAGCATCACGTTTGAGCATGATCGCTCCGAAAACCGCGTCGCACTTTTCCGGATCATGCTCCGTCTGAACATCCATTCAGAATTCTCTTCCAGTTTCTCCGGAACGTTCGCACAGATGCGCCGTTCTCATGTGCATTGGAGGAGAACATCATGAAGAAGCTTGGTTATGTGGTTGCGGCTCTCGGCGCGCTCGCGATCGTTGCACCGACGATGGCGAATGCCGAAACGGTGGTGATCAAGAACGGCTACCATCATGGCTACGGCGCCCGCGCCGAAATGCGCGAGCATCGCGACCACGGCTGGCATCGCGGCTGGCACCATCGCGACCGGGTCGTCGTGGTCAAGCGCGGTCACCATCACCATTGGGATTGATGCGCAACGCATCATGGGAAATGGCCCCTTGCGGGGCCATTTCTTTGCGTGTTCGAAGCGTTCGGCGAGACTAATCCCACACCGGCGCAAAGCCTGGATTGACGCAACGCCTGTCCTTGGGCAACGCCGCGATCTTCTTGCGGTCGGCATCGTCGAGCGTGATCCTCAGCGCATCGAGATTGGCCTGCTGGCTCTCGCGGCGCGAGGCCTTCGGGATCGCAGCGACACCGTCCTGGTCGAGCAGCCATTTCAGCGCGACCTGCGCGGCGGTCGCGTTGTGCCTGGCGCCGATTTCGGCCAGCACCGGATCTGACGCGATGCGTCCTTGCGCGAGCGGACAATAGGCGACCAGCGGGATCGACCTGGCGTTGAGATAGGTCAGCACCTTCGATTGATCGAGCATGGCGTGATATTCGACCTGGTTGCAGGCGATCGGCGCCTTGATGTCCTCGACCGCGATCTTGAGCAGCGCCGTGGTGAAATTGGCAACGCCGATCGCTCGCGTACGCCCCTCCTCCTTCAGCTTCATCAGCGTCTCGAACACCGCGCCCCAGTTCGCGGATTTCGAGGGCCAGTGCACGAGGTAGAGATCGACATGGTCGAGCCGGAGCTTGGTCAGGCTGGCGTCGAAGGCGCGGCGGATCGCATCGGGGCTGAGATTCTCGTGCCAGACCTTGGTCGTGACATGCAGCTCGCCGCGCGGCAGCCGGGCCGCAGCGAGCGCGGCACCGATCGGTTCTTCATTGGCGTACATCTCGGCAGTGTCGATGTGGCGATAGCCGATCGACAGCGCGCTCTCGACCGCCGCGCGACAGGCATCGCCCTGCATGCGGAAGGTGCCGAGGCCGAGCTTGGGCATGCTGATGCCCTGTGTCTTCAGATTATCCATGAGCTAACTCCTGACGTATTTCAGCCGCCGAACACGCGGTGGGGCCGCGAGGGAAGACTCTTCGGTGATGGAAAAGAGGTGGCGGGAATGAAGACTATAGCGCATGAGACGCGAGGCGGCCAATCAAGATCGGATTAGTGCTGGGATGCGCGATCCCTCCCCCACCGTCATGCCCGGGCATAGCCGTCCGAAGGACGGCGTCGCTTCCGCTCGCCTATGCCCGGGCATCCACGTTCTCAGGGCCGAGCAGCAGAGCGTGGATGGCCGGGTCAAGCCCGGCCATGACGACGGAGAGCGTTGCCCACTCACGAATGCTGCGCGACCACGGCCGGGCGCGCCTGCGGCTGCGGCATGATGTCGACCGACCAGAGGTCGCGGTTGTCGACGTCTTTCAAGGTCACGGTCATCACGCCGCTCGCACCGTCGATATCGACCCTGCCGAAGAACTGCAGGCCGAAACACGGCGCGAGGTTCTCCCCCTGCGCCTCGCTGCAGCCGTTCTGATACATCGCGACGGGCCCAAACGTATTGTCGAGCTCGCCCGGCCCCCAGGTGCCGGCATGGAGCGGGCCGGAGACGAACTCCCAGAACGGCTCAAAATCCTGGAATTGCGCCTTGTTCGGATCGTAATAATGCGCGGCGGTGTAGTGCATGTCGGCGGTGAGCCAGACGATGTTGCGCACGCTTGCGCGCTTGATGGAGCCGAGGAGATCAGCGATTTCGTGCTCACGCCGATCGGGCGCTCCGTTGCCGAGCGCGACGGCATCGAGACTGACGAGGCCGATCGGCAGGTCGGCCGCGATCACCTTCCAGGTCGCACGCGACGCGGCGAGCTCCCGCTTCAGCCATGCGAGCTGCTCGGCACCGAGAATCCAGCCGCGATGGTCCTCGCCCTTGTTCCAGCTGTCGTCACGGTAGCTGCGCATGTCGATCATGAAGACGTCGAGCAGCGGACCGTAAGCGATCTTGCGATAGACCCGGCCCTGTCGCGTGCCGACGTCGCGGATCGGCATGAAATCGAAGAAGGCGCGGCGGGCGCGCGAAACCAGGCGCGGCGTGCCGTCGTCCTCATAGCCGGCGTCGTCATAGCTGCCGGTCGGCGACCAGTCGTTGGTGACCTCGTGGTCGTCCCACTGCGCGAACATCGGCACCTCCGCGTGGAAAGCGCGAAAATGCTCGTCGAGATGGTTGTATTTGTAGTTGCCGCGGAATTGCGCCAGCGTGTGCGCGGCCTCGGCTTTCTCCTCGGTCACCAGATTGCGCCAGGTCTCGCCGTTCGGCAGCTTCTGCTCGGAGGGAATCGTGCAGTCGGCGTAGATGTGATCGCCGGAGTGAATGAAGAAGTCCGGGCGGTTCTCGAGCATGGTGCGATAGCTGCGATAGCCGCCGCGCGAGATATCGATGCCCCAACCCTGCCCCGCGACGTCGCCCGACCACACGAACGAGATCGACTGCCCCGCCGCCGGCGCGGTACGGAAATGGCCGACGCGGCTTTCGCCGGCAATGCCGGTCGCGATGTCGTCGAAGCGCACGCGATAGAAGATGTCCTGCCCGGACGGCAGATCGTTCAGCAGCAGTTTTGCGGTGAAGTCGGCATCAGGCAGCGCGTCGCGCGAAGCTGACGCCATGATCGTCTTGAAACTCTCGACGGTCGCGCATTCCACCTGCATTCGCGCGGGCCGGTCGGCGCGCGCCCAGATCACGGCGGAGCCATCCGAGACATCGCCGGACTGAATGCCGCCCGCGATTTGCGGGCGATCGGCGGCGCGACTGATGGATGGCTTTGCGAGTGTGCCGAGCGCGGCAACGGCGAGGCTTGAAGTCGAGCGGACCAGGAACTGCCGCCGGGTCCATGCGCGCGAGGCGCGGAGCGTTGCCATTCAGGAAACCTTCGTCGAATCGCGACGGAAGGTGCCTGCGCCGTTTGACTCCTATCCTGACGGTTTCTTGACTCCAGGCCTACGGTTTTACGACGCCCGGATGACGCGACAGACCCGGCTAACGCTTCCAGTTGCAAATGCCGCCGGTGCGGCACGGCCAGGTCTGGATGCGGGTGTCCATCGCCTGCGCATCCAGCGGATTGCCGCGACGATGTGCGAGCTTGGCGCGCGCTGCGCCGCGTGGCTGAGCACTCCTGGCATGAACAACCTTCGGCTCGGCCACGTGCACGCGTTCGGCCGCGACTTTCTTCGGTACGTCCATCGGCTCGGCGCGCGCCTGCGCCTCGTTGCCACCCTTTGCCTCCAACGCGACCGGGGCAAATTGCGTCTCGGGCCCGAGCCGCTTCGGCGACAGCACCGCCTTGGAGAGATCGAGACCGAAATATTCGTCAGGCTTGTAGTCGTCAGCGCGTGCGATGCCACCCCATGCGAGCACGAGGGCAATGGCAACTGCAAAAGGAACGCTCTTCAGGACCACGGACGCCTCCTGAAATTGCTTATTTCAAGGGTAATTTACCCCTATTTAGGAGGCGTCACGCGTAATTCCAGCGGCCAAGTGCCGCCTTGGTTAAGAAGTTTGGAGCTGTCAGGCGACCTTTCGCGCCGCCCCCGTCCCGTCCAGGAATCCCATCAGGCGGCTGCGGATGATCCGTTCCGCCTCATCCATGATGCGATCGACGAGTTCCTTGCAGGAGGGGATGTCGCGGATCAGCCCTGCAACCATGCCGCAGCTCCAGGCGCCCGCGTCCATCTGGCCGTCCAGCATGATCTTGGGATAGACGCCCGCGACCTGGTCGTGGATATCGTCGATGCTCAGCTTGGCGCCCTTCTCGCGCTCGATATCGAGCAGACGATCGACGTTGGCGTTCTTCAGCACGCGCTCGGTGTTGCGCAGAGCGCGCATGATCAGGCGGGTGTCGAGCTCGGTTGCCGCAACAAGCGCGTTCTTCACGTTCTGATGCACCGGTGCTTCCCTGGTGGCGATAAAGCGCGTGCCCATGTTCATGCCGGCCGCGCCCAGCGACAGCGCCGCCACGAGGCTGCGCCCGTCGGCCATGCCGCCGGAGGCCACGAACGGAATCTTCAACTCCTCCGCCGCGCGCGGCAGCAGGATCATGTTGGGGATGTCGTCTTCACCGGGATGGCCGCCGCACTCAAAGCCGTCGACGCTGACGGCGTCGCAGCCGATGCGCTCGGCCTTCAGGGAGTGGCGCACGGACGTGCATTTGTGGATCACCTTGATGCCGGCGGCCTTCAGCGCAGGCATGTATTGCTCCGGGCTGCGCCCCGCCGTCTCCACCGCCTTGATGCCGCCTTCGACGATGGCCGCGATGTATTCCGGATAAGGCGGCGCCGAGAAGGTCGGCAGGAAGGTGAGATTCACGCCGAACGGCTTGTCGGTCATGTCGCGGCAGCGCGCGATTTCTTTCGCGAGCAATTCCGGCGTCTTCTGCGTGAGGCCCGTGATGATGCCGAGCCCCCCGGCATTGGAGACGGCAGCGGCGAGCTCGGCAAAGCCGACGAAATGCATGCCGCCCTGGATGATCGGGTGCTCGATGCCGAACAGTTCGGTGATCGCGGTCTTCACGTAGGGGCCTCCCGGATTTCAGTTTGTATTGGGATCAGTCTAGCCGCAGTCTTGCGCCGCGGTCACCATTTCTCTCCGAACGGGCGGATCTCCATCTCGAAGGTCCAGGCGCTCTTCGGCTGCTGATAGAGCTGCCAATAGGCATCCGCGACAGATGACGGCGGCATCAGAAGATCGGGATTATCAAGCGCATTCGCCCCGAGCGCTTCAAGCCGGCGCTGCCGCACCCACTCGGTGTCGACGCCGGAATCGATGATGAGATGGGCGACGTGGATGTTCTTCGGCCCGAGCTCGCGCGCCATCGCCTGCGCCACCGCGCGCAGTCCGAATTTTGCGCTGGCAAAGGCAGCAAAGCCGCTGCCGCCGCGCAAGCTCGCCGTCGCGCCGGTGAAGAAGATGTTGCCGCCACCGCGCGGCAGCATCAGCCGCGCCGCTTCCCGGCCGGCGAGGAAGCCGGAATAGCAGGCCATCTCCCACACCTTCCGGAACACGCGCTCGGTGGTGTCGAGGATCGGGAAATTGACGTTGGCACCGACGTTGAAGATGCAGACGTCGAGCGGCGCGTGCTGGTCGGCGTCATTGAGGAAGGAGATGACCTCCTCCTCTTTGCGTGCATCGAGCGAGCGCGCGTGAATCTCGCCGCCGGCGGCCTCGATGTCCTTCACCAGCGGCGCCAGCTTGTCGCCGTTGCGGCGCCCGGCGAAGACCGTGAAACCTTCGGCGGCAAATTTCTTGGCGATCTCGGAGCCGATGAAATCGCCGGCCCCGATGACGGCGGCTGTCGCGTTTCGCTTGGGCAAGGTCACCTCCTCCGGTGAGAACGGCATGTGATTGGGCCGGAGGCTATAGTTCTAAAATAGAACTGTCAAACTACAGGGGTGAATGATATTCTTCAGTAGAAATAGCGCTGATCATTCAAGTCAGTTCCTTTTTCTGACTTACTATCCTTTGCCGGAGATCGCTACATGAAGTGGGACACGCTGGACGAAGAGCCCTGCTCGCTCTCCCGCACCGTCGCCGTGGTCGGCGACCGCTGGACGCTGCTGATCCTGCGCGAATGTTTCTTACGCGTGCGCCGGTTCGAGGCGTTTCAGTCATCGCTCCAGATCACGCGGCACCTGCTCTCGGAGCGTCTGAAGAAGCTGGTGCGGTTCGGCATCCTGCGCCGCGTCCCCTATTCCGAAGCGCCCAAGCGCTACGAATACATCCTCACGCAGAAGGGCCTCGACCTCTATCCGATCATCATGGCGATGGTGCATTGGGGCGACACCCACATGGGCGACGAACGCGGCCGCCCGCTGCTGCACCAGCACAAGACTTGCGGCAAGGAGTTCGACCCCGTGATGGTCTGCTCGGAATGCGGTGAGCCGCTGCATGCGAAACAGGTACATGTGCATGCGGGGCCGGGGCGGAAGGAGGCGGTGGGGTAGAGTGGCGCGAGGCGCATCCTTCAACCGCCACTGCTCAGTGCGTCCTAGTCTCTTGCCACGTCTCGAGGTCAGGCTTTGTCTCGCCCGACTTCTGCTCCTTCTCCGGATTGCCCTTCCAGGGCTTGTCGGTCTGGGCGTGCGATCCCCAGTCGTTCTGACGCCGGGAATCGTCGGTGGGCCGCTCCTTGCTCATCGGATCATCGGATCTCGCTTTCCATGGGAGCTTACGCGAAGGGAACGCCGTAATAGGAGTTGATGCCGCGTACTGCCGCGTCGTCACCCCAGTTCCAGTCGCTGCGTTCGCCGTATTTCGGCGCGCCTTCGAGCGTCTTGGCGGTGATCCCGGTGACATAGCCGCCGAGCTCCGTATCGTATTTCAGCGACTGCCAGGGCAGCGGATAGTGGTCGTTGCCGAGGCCCAAGAGACCGCCGAAGCCGAGCACGGCGTAGGACACCTTGCCGCTGACCTTGTCGATCATCACGCGTTCGATCGAACCGATCTTGTTGCGATCGGCGCCAAAGACCGACGTTCCCTCGACCTTGTCGCTGCCGATCAACCTGCCCATCTCGCTGCGGTCCAATTCGCCTTGTTTCAGCATTCCAATTCTCCACTCAGCCCAATTCTCCACTCAGCCAACGTGTGAACCAACCGGGTCGGCGAGCGAACGTTCCGACGCATGCTCCATGCGGTCGCGTCAGACACGGAGCGCGGACGCCAGGGGCGATCAGCGCGCGGCCGCGGCCTCCCGTAGCATCAGGAACTCATGCATCGCGGCAGCGGTCTGAAGCTGATCGATGCGCGCCATAATAGAATCGCGCTGCTGTCCATCCGGCAAGCCCGACAGTTCGTGCTCGAGCCGCAGCTGCTCTGCCTTGAGACGTTGTTCGAACGTGTGGGGCTCAGATCGTCTTCGCATCTTCCGTCCTCGGTGGTTGCAGCCCCGAGCTGTTGGCCCAGCGCTCGACTTGCTCGATGACCTTCTGGTGACTCGGACGCACCGGCTTGGGCGCCTCGGGCTCCTCGGAAAGCTTGCGAGGTAACCTGACTTGCTCCGTCATGGCCTGTTCTCCCTCTCTTCCGAAAGAATGCGCCATAGCCAGAGTTGTTTCAATAATAACTTATTGATTTTGTTGATTATTTTTACTCATCTGGCGATTTTTCCGACTCTTGTGGAACTCGCGCCAAACTCGTTCGTTGAGCAAACTACTCAACTTACTCACTTTGCGTGATCGACCATGAATGACCTTCGCGCCGAGCGCCTCCAGGTCATGCTCTCCCCGGAAGAGCTGGCCGCCATCGACGATTTCCGGTTCAAACATCGCATGCCGACGCGAGCGGCAGCGGTCCGCGAGCTCCTGAAGTTCGGACTGGCATCCGTGGGCGTGGATGCGAAAGCCGGTGTGAAATCGAGCAGCTTCGGCGTGTTCGGCCGTGGCCCTGAGGGACACACCCAGGGCGATCCTGAAAACGGCAACGAATCTGATCTGTAGAAGCCATCCTTAAGCAGAGGCCATCCATAAGCAAACGACCCCGGCACGGTGGTGCCAGGGTCGTCCTTGGAGATTGCTTCCGGCTCACCGGGGGTATGACAACCGGAAGCACATCCTGTCGACGCTTCGCGCGGGGATTCGTTCCTCGCGAGAAATCTTCTACCTTTCGAGCACGCTCTACCCACTCGGCGCTGCGCCGGAATCATCCGGCGTCATGCCGGAGCCCGGCGTCTTGCTATCGTCGTTGAGCTTGGGATCGCGCGTCGCTTCGCGCGACGGCGAGCCCTTCGAATCCGTCTTGTGCACGGTTTGCGCGCGCTGCTTGTCGCGCGGTTGATCTTCCGCCCGCTTGTCCTTGACGATGCCGTGGTCGGAATGCGCCATGATGTCCTCTCGCTTCTCCAGATGTCCTGAAGCGCTTACGCGCCGGCACAACGAATGTTCCAGCGTGCGAGGCCCGCAGCGCTAACTATGCGTGGCGTGGATCGCCGCCGATGCATTCTCCAGATGCACCTGCCGCACTGTCGTCACTGTCGCGAACGCGACCGAAACGCCAAAGGCGAGAATGAGCGAAAGAAGAGCCAGACGTGGAGCCATCGCAAAACCTCCTTCTGGAATCAAAATCAGCGCGATCGACTGTTCGTGGATGATCCTGGATTGGTTGCTTGCATTCCGTGAGCGGTCTCACACGCAGATTCACGAAGATGAGAGCGTTCACGCATCCTGCGTTCGAAGGACGCGGACCTTTACGGGCGGGATTTCACCGTCCAGCCAGTCCTGCTCGTTCGCCAATGCCGTCCAGGCATCCGCCATACGCAAATAGCGCTTGTGGGCGGGCTGCCCTTCCGCACGCTCGGCGAGCTGAAGGCAGTTGTCGGCGTTATCCCTGAAGATGTCAGACTGTTTCATGCAGAAGATCTGGGAACGGAACTCCCGCTCCGCAACCGCCCTTACCGGATGGTAACGCCGGGGAACTTCGCGCGCCATCGGTCATTGGAGATACATGAGGATTCTCGTCGCGATCATCCTGGCTCTCGTCAGCACCTCGGCGTTCGCCGACAGTACGGGCGAGCGAACGACCGGCGACCACGTGCCCACCGCAACCGATGTCATCACCGGCCTCTACAGCTTCAGCCGTTTCCAGCAGGGCCTGCTGGAGAGCACCGACCTGAAAGGCAATGCGGAGGTGAAAAATCTCGCGGCCCTGCGCGCCGAGGAGGCAGGCAAGCGCGACAAGACCCTGAAGCAGATTCAGGACGCGATCGGCGCGGAGCCGCACGCCGGCAAGACGACGTCGGTGAGCGCAAGCCTCGTCGAACCCGAAAACGCGGATGGACCAACCTACGTCAGAAGCTTCTATGCCGCGCAAATCCCCGAATACGACTCCGCCATCAGCCTGCTCGAGCGCTATCTGAAAGCGCCCGACAATCCTGCCCTCGCCGCCTTCGCGCGCGAGCAATTGCCGATGCTGCGCACGCAGGTGAAAGATGCGGAGCGCACCATGGCGGACAAATAGCAGCCCTATTTGTCCTCCGGGTGATGCTGTTCGCTCTCCGGCCGCACCGTACGGTTACTCTCGGGCATCTTGTCCCCGCCGGCGTCGCCGTTGTCGTCCTTGCCGCCCGAGGTCGAGGTGCCGCTGCCGCCGGGGTTCGATCTGGTCGCGGTCCCCGTGGTCAGCGAATCAGCGCGTGACGTGGCGGAGCTTGCTGCGGGGTCGCCGGTCATCGCGCCGCGCCCGCTAGGCGCGCCAGCCTCCCTCTCCTGGGACGGCTGGGAGCTCTGGCGCCGGCCACAAGGCCAGCATCCGGCCGGCTTTTTCCTGACCGGGATGGAACCATCGTCACTCCTCACCGTTATTTTGGCCGGGCTGAGCACGGCAGGTTCCAATTCCAAGCGCTGCAGCGTTGGCGCTTGATTTCGAATTTGGCTGACGCTCTATTTTGACAACTGCGTCACGCCTTGGATTCGGCCGACGCTGCGGGGGAATCAGTATGAGCGACCTCGATCCCGGAACTGCATCACGCTCCGGTCGTCGCGTCCCAAAGCCAAAAACCAACGGTATGTCGGACCCGGATTCGCGGCCGGAATTGCTGCTCGCCTTGCAGGCCATGCGGAGCGGCGATTTTTCGGTGCGGATGAGCGGGGACTATCTCGGCATCGACGGCAAAATCGCCGACACTTTTAATGAAATCATCGCTGCCAACCAGCGCATGGCGCAGCAGCTCGAGCTGGTCGGTCAGGTCGTGGGACGCGAGGGCAAAACCCGCCAGCGCGTGAAGTTCGGCCTCGCCAGCGGCTCCTGGGCCGACATGGAAGGCTCCGTCAACACGCTGATCGACGACCTCCTGTGGCCGACGCGCGAAGTGACGCGCGCGGTGGCCGCGGTGGCGCAAGGCGACCTGCTCCAGACCGTCAAGCTCGACGTCGACGGCCGCCCGTTACGCGGCGAATTCCTGCAGTCGGCGACCATCGTCAACACCATGATCAAGCAGCTCGGCGTGTTCACCTCCGAGGTGACGCGCGTGGCGCGCGAGGTCGGCACCGAAGGCAAGCTCGGCGGCCAGGCCCAGGTGCCGGAAGTGACCGGCGTCTGGAAGGATCTGACCGAGAGCGTCAACTCGATGGCGAACAACCTGACCAACCAGGTTCGCAACATCGCCGAGGTCACGATCGCGGTCGCCAACGGCGACTTGTCCAAGAAGATCACCGTCGACGTCCGCGGCGAGATCCTTCAGCTCAAGGAAGCCATCAACACGATGGTGGACCAGCTGCGCTCCTTCGCCTCCGAAGTGACGCGCGTGGCGCGCGAGGTCGGCACCGACGGCAAGCTCGGCGGCCAGGCGATCGTGCCCGGCGTCGCCGGCACCTGGAAGGACCTGACCGACTCCGTGAACGCGATGTGCGGCAACCTCACCGCCCAGGTCCGCAACATCGCCAACGTGACGACCGCCGTGGCGCGCGGCGACCTGTCGCGCAAGATCACGGTGGACGTGCGCGGCGAGATCCTGGAGCTGAAGGACACCATCAACACCATGGTGGACCAGCTCAACTCCTTCGCCTCGGAAGTGACGCGCGTGGCGCGCGAGGTCGGCACCGAGGGCAAGCTCGGCGGCCAGGCCCAGGTGCCCGGTGTCGCCGGCACCTGGAAGGACCTCACCGACAACGTCAACTTCATGGCGTCGAACCTGACCGCGCAGGTCCGCAACATCGCCGACGTCGCGACCGCGATCGCCGGCGGCGACCTGTCGAAGAAGATCACGGTGAATGTCTCGGGCGAGATCCTTCAGCTGAAGGAAACGCTCAACACCTGCGTGGACCAGCTCAATGCCTTCGCCGGCGAAGTCACGCGCGTGGCGCGCGAAGTCGGCACCGAGGGACGGCTCGGCGGCCAGGCCAACGTGCTCGGCGTCGCCGGCACCTGGAAGGACCTGACGGAAAGCGTCAACTCGATGGCGTCGAACCTGACCGCGCAGGTCCGCAACATCGCCGAGGTGACGACGGCGGTCGCCGGCGGCGACTTGTCGAAGAAGATCACCGTGGACGTGCGCGGCGAAATCCTGGAGCTGAAGGACACCATCAACACCATGGTGGACCAGCTCAACGCCTTCGCCGGCGAAGTCACGCGCGTCGCGCGCGAGGTCGGTACCGAAGGCAAGCTCGGCGGTCAGGCCGTCGTGCGCGGCGTCGGCGGCACCTGGAAAGATCTCACTGACTCCGTCAACTCGATGGCCTCGAACCTCACCGGCCAGGTCCGCAATATCGCCGAAGTCGCAACCGCGGTCGCCAAGGGCGACCTGTCCAAGAAGATCACCGTGAACGTGTCGGGCGAAATCCTTCAGCTGAAGGAAACGCTCAACACCATGGTGGACCAGCTCAACGCCTTCGCCGGCGAAGTCACGCGCGTCGCGCGCGAGGTCGGCACCGACGGCAAGCTCGGCGGCCAGGCCGACGTGCCCGGCGTCGCCGGTACCTGGAAGGACCTGACCGACTCCGTGAACTCGATGGCGGGCAACCTCACCGCGCAGGTTCGCAACATCGCCGAGGTCGCGACCGCCATCGCCGGCGGTGACCTGTCACGCAAGATCACGGTGGACGTCCGCGGCGAGATCCTTCAGCTCAAGGACACGCTGAACACGATGGTCGACCAGCTCAACCGCTTCGCGGGCGAGGTGACGCGCGTGGCGCGCGAGGTCGGCACCGAAGGCCGCCTCGGCGGCCAGGCCAACGTGCCCGGCGTCGCCGGCACCTGGAAGGATTTGACCGACAGCGTGAACTCGATGGCGGGCAACCTCACCGCCCAGGTCCGCAACATCGCCGAAGTGACCACCGCCGTGGCGCGCGGTGACCTCTCGCGCAAGATCACCGTTGACGTGAAGGGTGAAATCCTCGAGCTCAAGAACACCATCAACACCATGGTGGACCAGCTCAACGCCTTCGCCGGCGAAGTCACGCGCGTGGCCCGCGAGGTCGGCACCGAAGGCAAGCTCGGCGGTCAGGCCGAGGTGTCCGGCGTCGCCGGCACCTGGAAAGACCTCACCGACAACGTCAACTTCATGGCCTCCAACCTGACGGCCCAGGTCCGCAACATCGCCGAGGTCGCGACCGCGATCGCCGGCGGCGACCTGTCGAAGAAGATCACGGTGGACGTGCGCGGCGAGATCTTGCTGCTCAAGGACACCTTGAACACGATGGTGGAGCAGCTCCGCTCCTTCGCCGCCGAAGTGACCCGCGTCGCGCGCGAGGTCGGCACCGAAGGCCGGCTCGGCGGTCAGGCCGTCGTGCCCGGCGTCGGCGGCACCTGGAAGGACCTCACCGACAACGTCAATTTGCTCGCGGCGAACCTCACGACGCAGGTCCGCAACATCGCCGAGGTCACCACCGCGGTCGCGCGCGGCGACTTGTCCCGCAAGATCACCGTGGACGTGAAGGGCGAAATCCTCGAGCTCAAGAACACCATCAACACCATGGTGGATCAGCTCAACGCGTTTGCCGGCGAAGTCACCCGCGTCGCGCGCGAAGTCGGCACCGAAGGCGAGCTCGGCGGCCAGGCCCAGGTGCCCGGTGTGGCCGGCACCTGGAAGGACCTCACCGACACCGTCAACTTCATGGCGGCGAACCTCACCGAGCAGGTCCGCGGCATCGTCAAGGTGGTGACCGCGGTCGCCAACGGCGACCTCAAGCAGAACCTCACCGTGAAGTCGAAGGGCGAGGTCGCCGCGCTCGCCGACACCATCAACAACATGACCGAGACGCTCGCGACCTTCGCCGACCAGGTGTCGTCGGTGGCGCGCGAGGTCGGCGTCGAAGGACGGCTGGGCGGTCAGGCCGATGTGCCCGGCGCGGCCGGTACCTGGAAGGACCTCACCGGGAACGTCAACCTGCTCGCGGCCAACCTCACCTCGCAGGTGCGCGCGATCGCGGAAGTCGCGACCGCGGTGACCAAGGGCGACCTCACCCCGTCGATCCAGGTCGATGCTCGCGGCGAGCTCGCCGAGCTCAAAGACAACATCAACACGATGATCACGAACCTCCGTCTGACGACGGACGTGAACACCGAGCAGGACTGGCTGAAGACCAACCTCGCCAAGTTCACCAACATGCTCCAGGGCCAGCGCGATCTCACCACCGTCGGCCGGCTGCTGCTGACCGAGCTGTCGCCGCTGGTGAACGCCCATACCGGCGTGATCTACCAGGTCGAGAACGAGGACAATCCGCGGCTCCTGCTGCTCGCCTCCTATGCCGGCGACGGCGTCTATCCCTATCAGCGCGTGCTCCCGCTCGGCGACGGCCTGATCGGCCAATGCGCCCTCGATAGACGGCCGCGCGTCATCGCCGATATTCCACCCGACGTGGTGCCGATCAACTCGGCGCTGTTCCGCGTCGCGCCAAAGAACCTCGTCGTTCTGCCCGTGCTGTTCGAAGGCCAGGTCAAGGCGGTGATCGAGCTCGCCTCGCTGACCTTCTTCACGACCTCGCAGATGACGTTCCTCGAGCAGCTTACCGACTCCATCGGCATCGTGCTCAACTCGATCGAGGCGACGATGCAGACCGAAGGCCTGCTCAAGCAGTCGCAGCAGCTTGCCGGGGAGCTTCAGACCCAGCAGCGCGAATTGCAGCAGACCAACGACCAGCTCGAGCAGAAGGCGCAGCAGCTCGCCGAGCGCAACGTCGAGGTCGAGCGCAAGAACCAGGAAATCGAGCAGGCCCGCCGCGCGCTGGAGGAAAAGGCGACCGAGCTCGCGCTGACCTCGAAGTACAAGTCCGAATTCCTCGCCAATATGAGCCACGAGCTGCGCACGCCGCTGAATTCGATCCTGATCCTGGGACAGCAGCTCACCGACAATCCGGATGGCAACCTCTCGGCCAAGCAGGTCGAGTTCGCCCGCACCATCCATGGCGCCGGCACCGACCTGCTCAACCTCATCAGCGACATCCTGGATCTCTCCAAGATCGAATCCGGCACGGTGACGGTCGACGCCGAGGAGATTTTGACCGCGAACCTGCTCGAAACCGTCGGGCGGCCGTTCCGGCACGAGGCGGAAAACCGCAACCTGTCGTTCAAGATCGACGTCGACCCGAACCTTGCACGCAGCATCGTCACCGACTCCAAGCGCCTGCAGCAGGTCCTCAAGAACCTGCTTTCCAACGCCTTCAAGTTCACCGCCGAGGGCGAGGTGCGCCTGAAGGTCGTCGCCGCGGTCGGTGGCTGGGGCACTGATCACCCCGTGCTGAACTCCGCGCCGGCCGTGATCGCGTTCGAGGTGACGGACACCGGCATCGGCATTCCCCTGGAGAAGCAGAAGCTGATCTTCGAGGCGTTCCAGCAGGCGGACGCCGGCACCAGCCGCAAATACGGCGGCACCGGTCTCGGACTTGCGATCAGCCGCGAGCTCGCGAGCCTGCTCGGCGGCGAGATCCATCTGCGCAGCGCGCCCGGCAAGGGCTCGTCCTTCACGCTCTATCTGCCGCTGAAATATTCCGGCCCGACGCTTGCGCCGCGTGCGCCCGCGCCGCAGCAGTACAGTCAGCCACCGGCGTTGCAAGCGGCTGCACCGGAACAGCAGCGCGTCATCGAGCAGATTGCCGACGACCGGCTCGATCTCGAGCCCGGCGATACCATCCTGCTCATCGTCGAGGACGATCCGCATTATGCGCGCGTGCTGGTCGATCTCGCCCGCGACAAGGGCTTCAAGGTTCTGGTCGCCGCGCGTGGCGCGGAGGCGCTGGAGCTTGCGAAGCAGTACCAGCCGCGGGCCGTTTCGCTCGACGTGTTCCTGCCTGATATGCTGGGCTGGACGGTGCTGAGCCAGCTCAAGCACAATCCGCTGACCCGCCACATCCCCGTGCAGATCATCACGCTCGACGAGGACCGGCAGCATGCGCTGGCCCGCGGCGCCTTCTCCTTCGTCAACAAGCCGACCACGACCGAGGGCGTCTCAGCCGCGCTGACGCAGATCAAGGAATATGCGCGTCCCAGGCGCAAGCGGCTCCTGATCGTCGAGGACAACGAGGCCGAGCAGCTTTCGATCCGCGAACTGCTGCATCACGACGACATCGAGATCGTGACGACGGATACCGGCGCCGGCGCGCTCTCGACGCTGCGCGAGGCGCCCTGCGATTGCGTGGTGCTCGACCTGCGGCTTCCCGACATGAGCGGCTTCGAAGTTCTGGACCAGATCCGCAACGACGAGAGCCTGTCGAACGTTCCGGTGGTGGTCTTCACCGGCCGCGAGCTCTCGGCGGAGGAAGATGCGGAACTCCACACCATGGCGCGCAGCATCGTGGTCAAGGGCGTGGAATCGCCGGAGCGCCTGCTCGACGAGACCGCCTTGTTCCTGCATCGCGTGATCACGGAACTGCCGATCGAGAAGCAGCGCATGCTGGAGAAGCTGAACAGTTCCGACGAAGACCTGATCGGCAAGACCGCCCTGCTCGTCGACGACGACGCCCGCAACATCTTCGCGCTGTCGAGCGTCCTGGAACGGCGGGGCATGAAGGTGCTGACGGCCACGACCGGTCGCGAGGCGGTGACGCTGGTCGAATCCAATCCGGAGATTGCCATCGTTCTGATGGACATCATGATGCCGCAGATGGATGGCTATCAGACCATCGGCGTCATTCGCGAAAATCCGGCCTTCGCCCGCCTTCCGATCATCGCGCTGACAGCCAAGGCGATGAAGGGCGACCGTGAGAAATGCCTGGAAGCCGGTGCGTCCGACTACCTCGCCAAACCCGTCAACACCGATCAATTGCTGCTTGCAATCCGCATGTGGCTGCATCGTTGAGTTTGGATCCGCGAATGGACCACGAAAAGGTCAACATCCTCCTCGTCGACGACCAGCCGGCCAAGCTGCTCGCCTACGAGGTGATCCTGAAGGAACTCGGCGAGAACCTCGTGATCGCATCATCGGGCCGCGAGGCGCTGGAGGTGCTGCTCAAGACCGAGATCGCGGTGATCCTGGTCGACGTCTGCATGCCCGAGCTCGACGGCTTTGAGCTGGCCGCGATGATCAGGGAGCATCCGCGCTTCCAGAAGACCGCGATGATCTTCATCTCGGCCATTCAGGTAAGCGACATTGACCGCCTGCGCGGCTACGAGATGGGCGCGGTCGACTACGTGCCGGTGCCTGTGGTGCCGGAGGTGCTGCGCGCCAAGATCAAGGTGTTTGCCGAACTCTACCGCAAGACGCGCGAGCTCGAACGCCTGAACCAGGAGCTCGAGGACCGCGTTCGCGCGCGCACGGCCGAGCTGGAGAATTCCACCGCGAAGCTGCGCGAGAGCGAAGAGCGACGCAGCATGGCGATCGCCGCCGGCAAGATGGGATCCTGGGACTGGGACTGGGTCAACGGCGACTGGATGTGGGACGAAGGCCAGTACCGCATCTTCGGCGTGACGCCGGAGACCTTCAATGTCACCTCGGCCAACATCCAGGCGCTGCTGCACCCCAATGACGTCGACCAGTTCAGCAAGGCGATTGCCGCGTTCAATACCGGCGCGCACGCCTATGAAGGCGAGTTTCGCGTCAGCCGGCCCGATGGCGAGGTGCGCTGGTGCGTCGGCACGGCAGCCGCGACGGTGGACCAAAGCGGCCGCGTGGTGCGCGTCAGCGGCGTCACCGTGGACATTACCGAGCGCAAACGCGCGGAAGAGAGACAAAACCTGCTAGCCCGTGAGGTGGATCATCGCGCCAAGAACGCGCTGGCGCTGGCGCAATCGATCGTGCGCCTCACCCGCGCCGACGAGGTCAAGGCTTACGTCAACGCCGTCGAGGGGCGCATCAACGCGCTGGCGCGCGTGCACACGATCCTGTCGCTGTCGAGCTGGCAGGGCGCCGAGCTCTCGAGGCTGATCGACGAGGAGCTCGCGCCCTACTCGCTCGGCGGCCAGATCAAACTGGCCGGTCCGGAAGTTCAGCTGGCGCCGGCGACAGCGCAGACACTGGCGCTGGCGCTGCATGAGCTCTTCACCAACTCGGCGAAATATGGCGCGCTCTCGACGCGGTCGGGGCGGCTCGCGATCGGCTGGCAGGTCGAGGACGACCACCTCACACTGACCTGGGACGAAACCGGCGGTCCGCTGGTGAGGACGCCGAAATCCCGTGGCTTCGGCACGCGGAGCCTGCTTGCCAGTGTGGAATCGCAACTCGGCGGACAGGCGGAGTTCGACTGGCGTGCCGAAGGGCTGTTGTGCCGGCTCGAGGTGCCGCTGACGCGGAAGACCGTAGCGCCGTCGGCCGCGAGCAAGTTCGACGCGGCTCCGTCCGGCCCCCTTCAACGGGCCTCAGGCTAGAGCGCTTGCGCGCGAGGTGGGCTCCGGTTCGCGCGTAACGACAAGAATCTGGAGCTTCGGCCCTGATTCACTCAGAACCGATACTGCTCTAGCGCGCCGCAGCGACCCTCATGCGCGGCATCGCCTGCGGTTCGTCAGCGACCCGTCCTTCCAGCCAGGCTTCCGTTTGCGAAAGCTCGCGCAGCGCCCGCGCGTAACGGCGGGCTGCGCTCCGCTCGGCGCCGCGCGGCAGCTTGCGCGCCTTGCGCAGCATGTCCGCAGCCGCGTTGCGATAGGCCAGTGAGCGATAGAGAAAGACGACCTTACCCATATCGAATGTTCCCGTGTTGATGGCATTCATCCTCGCAAGACCGCCATGAACGTCGGATGAAGCGGGGAATGACAAAATCGTCATGACAATGGAACCCGCAATCGTCGCGCGCGTTTTATGCCACACCGCGAGGCGGTTCCATGCGCGGGAAAAAGTCGCCGAGCCTCATCTCCCCGACCGGCGCCATCAAGTTGATGACGCATGCGATGATGGGCGCGGCCCTCGGCCTTGCCTTCGGTCTCGCCCTCGTCCTGTTCAATCCGACGGTCGCAAATCTGCTGAACCACGGCGGACATTCGGCCGCCATGGTCTTCATCATCACACTGGTGACGACGTTCGCGATCGGCGCAACGCTCACGGGCCTCGTGTTCATCCTCGCCGAGGACAAGGAATTTTGAAGCGCGCGTGATGCACACCGGACGCTTTCGTTCGGAACTCCTGCGGCAAATGACGGTTGGCTGCCTGCGTCAATTTAGCTCAGGGAGTTCCCGCGCATGAAAACCACCAAGCTCGCTCTCACCGTGATGTTGGCAACCGGCCTCGCCGCCGCTCCGTTCGCCGCGCAGGCCAAGTCGCATAAGGCCAAGCATGGATCCGCGATGTCCTCGTCGCAAACCACGGGCGCCAACACCAAGTCCTCAAAGGGCGCTGATCCCTCCGGTCAAGGTGGTTCTGGCCCGGGCTCCGACCAAGGCGGCACCATGACGAACAACAAGGGCGGCATGAGCAACACCAAGTGAGCTCCGGCGCCGATAATCAAAGGCCTCGCGGCAACGCGGGGCCTCTCACTTTGGAGCTGGAGCCTGGAGCTGGATTGGGAGTCCTTCCAGCGTCACATCGCTAGAGCGGCCGTCCCGCAGCATTCGCCTTCACGAGATGCTCGAGCTGTGCACGTTTGCGTGCAATCAGGAGCTGGGCTGCGGCATCGTCGAGACCCTCGCGCTGCAATTGCCGGATGGCGGAGCCGAGTTCGAGAATTTCGGCGCGCAGTTTTAGAATCCGGTACGTGTCCGGGTCTTCCTCCACTGCACGCTCCCAAAATTCTCAGCGGCGCGCGATCACGCGCAGCGGATTGCCGGATGTCGTTGCAGGACGAAGGCGTACCCGCTCGCGGACGTCAGGCAAGACATCGCCTCCACCTGCCGCCTTCCATTCGCCGATCAGCAGGTTGATTTTCCGGCGCAGATCCATCTGCGCCAGGGCCTTTTCTGTGCAGTCACGGTCGCGATCGACGAGGTCGCGCACAGACACCTCGATGTCTGCCATTTCGAGCCTCAAGGCGCTGATTTTGCGTCGAATTTCATTAATTCTGTTGTCCATGGCTTGTTAGAACAAAATAAGAACATATAGTCAAGTCACGATTTGGGAACGGAGAGGCCAGATGCAGGTTCAGGGTAAATACGACGCCAGGGTTTTCCTCACGGAGCAGATGACGCGCGCGCAGGGGCTAAGGCTGAAGCGTCTGAGCGAGGAGGCCTATCAGCCCGCTCAATACGATCGGGCTCTGTCCTCCACTGAGGCTGCGCGCCGCATTCGAGCGCTGGAAGACGAGATCGAGTTGGCGAACTCCTTCTGAGGAGCGCGGCCAGCGCCGTTGGAACGTTGGGTCAGTGATGCGGTTCTTTCCCCCGGGCCGAGGGAGAGAGTTGATGGCACGCAAGGCAAAGAAACGCCGCTACTCACGCAGCGCCAGCAGTGATGTCGAGCGCGAGATGCGCCGGTACAAGAAGGGCACCGCGAAAAGCGGCCCCGGCGGTCGTGGCGGACGCGTGAAGAGTCGCAAGCAGGCGATAGCAATCGGCCTGTCGGAAGCGCGCGCAAAGGGTAAGAAGGTCCCGAAGAAGGCCTCGAAGCGGAAAACGTCCAAGAAGAAGACGGCCGAGAAAACGACCAAGGCAACGAAGAAGACCTCGAAGCGCAAATCCAGCAAGCGGTAACGCCGATCCGGGTCAGATCATGCTGCCCGGCATGAAGCAGCGGATCGAAATCCCGAACGCAGTCTTCACCGGCCATACCATGGTGTGGCCAGCCCGGTTTGGCTCGGTGATGACGGCCTCGTCAGGCACGTCCACCCACTGCCCGTCGAGCCGCACGCGATAGTGCCCATCGTGCGATTCCCAATCGGGGTCGGATACAGCAAAGCCATCTGCATCCGAGCAGCAGGGCCCGAGATGGCTGCGCAGACTGTCGAACCATGGTTTCAGGGGCGAGTTTGCGTAGCGGCCATCGTCGCGCCCCAGGGCGCTTCCGGTCGTCAGGACAAGCGGCGCCACAAGCAGCGCACACCTCAGCGAGAGCTTCAATCGATCCATGTCGGCACCGATCAAATGCGAACCACCGGTTCCACAAGAAGGCCGGGCGTTCGAAGTTATACTCCTGCAATTCGCTCGGGCGTCTTCATTGACGCCCAAGCCCAACACGCGATTCTGAACTGTGACGAGCGAACGCGGCTTTTTCGGACGAACCCGTCATCAACGCTGCCGTTAACGAGAATGTTATCGACACCTGTGGGAATCTTCCAGACGCGCACGAAAAAGGCGGCCCGCAGGCCGCCTTTTGAGTTTGCCGCCGGAAGCGCGAGGCTACGCCAGCGGCACCGCGACGAACCGCGTCGCTTCCGCGCCCTTCACCTGCAACAGCACGCTGTTCTTGCCGGACGATTTGGCCTGCGCCAGCTCGGAACGGACGTCGCCGACATTGGCGACGGCCTTACCGCCGACGTTGAGGATGACGTCGCCGGTCTGGATGCCGCGCTGCGCGGCGGGTCCCTGCGGATCGACATCGGTCACGACGACGCCCTTCTGGCCCGCGCCCTGAACGTCGCCGGCCGGCGCCAGGCTGAGACCGAGGCGCGGCGTGCCGGTGTTCGGCTGCGCCTTGCCCTCGCCGGCCTTGGCCTGCCGCTCGTTCGGCAACTCACCGAGGGCGAGTGTCACCGTCTTGCTCTCGCCTTTGTGGAAGACGTCGAGCTTTACGGAGGTGCCCGGCGCCAGGGTGGCAATGGTGCGGGCGAGATCGCGGGAGTCCTTGATCGCGGTACCGTTGACGGCGGTGATGACATCGCCAGCCTCGATGCCGGCCTTCGCCGCAGGGCTGCCGTCCTGCGGGTTGTCGACGATCGCGCCGCGCGCCTCCTTGAGGCCAAGGCTGTCGGCGATCTCGGCGCTCACCGGCTGCACCTGCACACCCAGCCAGCCGCGGGTGACCGAGCCCTTGTCCTTCAGCTGCGCAACGACGAGCTTCGCGGTCGAAGCCGGAATGTCGAAGCCGATACCGACCGAACCGCCGGAGGGTGAGAAGATCGCTGTGTTCACGCCGATCACGTTGCCGTTCATGTCGAAGGCCGGACCGCCGGAATTGCCCTTGTTGATCGGCGCGTCGATCTGGATGAAGTCGTCATAGGGACCGTTGCCGATGTCGCGACCGCTGGCCGAGACGATGCCGGCGGTCACGGTGCCGCCGAGGCCGAAGGGATTGCCGACCGCGACCACCCAGTCGCCGATCCGCGGCTTCTGGTCGGAGAATTTGACGAACGGAAAGTCCTTCTTGCCATCGACCTTGATCAGCGCGAGATCGGTCTTCGGATCGGTGCCGACCACCTTCGCGGTGTAGCTCGTGCCGTCGTCCATGGTCACCTGCACCGACTCGGCGTGATCGACGACGTGGTTGTTGGTCACGGCATAGCCGTCGGCGGAGATGAAGAAGCCGGAACCCTCGCCCGTGATCACCTGGTGGCGCTGGCGCGGCATGCCGTTCATGCCACCCGGGCCGCGGAAGCCGAACTGCCGCGAAAACTGGTCGAACGGCGAATCCTCGTCCGAATCCATCCGGTTCTGCTGCAGCATTGCGCTCTTGTCATTGTCCCGGTCGATCTTGACCCGCACCGAGATGACGGCGGGTTTGACCTTGCTGACGAGATCGCCGAAGCCCGGCGGGGTCGCGGCGGCTTCCGCGGCCTGGGCCGGCGCGACGAAGGAGTTCAGACCGAACTGCGACGAAGCGGGAGAGGCAGCCAGCACGGCCACGCCAAGCGCGGCCACGGTGCCCAGCAGCGCAAGCCGGCGCGGCTTCAAGATCTTGCGGGACGTGGTGGTGTCGGAATTGACGCGGTCGTTCATGTCGAAATGTCCATGTTGGGTAAGTCGCCTTGCACCCAACATGGACATCGTCACCTTACGGCGTCCCGTCCGCCCGATTAAATCTTGGCAAAGGTGCAGCGAAAATCAGGGCTGCATATTTGATGCGGCTCAACACGGGCCACGTGCGCCGTGATAGACTGCCGCCACTGGATGATGTCCATTGGAGGCACGCCATGTACAAAGACATTCTCGTCCACATCCCGACCGAGCGCCCGATGCACGCGGTGATCGACGGCGCGATCGCGCTCGCGGCGAAACTCAACTCACACGTCGACGCCGTCGCTGTCGGGTACATCGCCAGCAGCACTGCCTACGTCCTGGATGGCGGAGCCGCCGTAGCGGCCGTGTTCGAGATGGAGCGCGAGCGCGCGGTGGAGCGCGCCGAGGCCGCCTTGGCGATATTTCAGAGCGAAGCCAGGAACGCCGGCATCTCCTGCACCTGCCACCCGCTCGGCGCAATCCCGGCGGATGCAGCCGGCTCGCTCGGCGAGATGGCGCGGCTCCACGATCTCAGCATCGTGCTGCAGCCCGATCCGGCGCAAGGCTCATTCGACAATGATATGCCCGGCGAGATCCTGTTCCAGGCAGGCGGACCGGTGCTGTTCCTGCCCTACACCTTTCGCGGTTCATTCAAGGCGAACCGGATCGGCATCTGCTGGGATGGCAGCCGCCTCGCCGCCCGCGCGATGCGCGACGCCGCTCCCCTCCTGGCCCGCGCGGAGGAGATCGTGATCATCACGATCAACGAAGCCGACGCCGTTCGCGACGAGGTCTCGGCAAGCCATCTGGCAAGACACCTCGGCCGGCGCGGGTTGTCGACCCGCACGGTCAGCCTGTCGGCAGCGCGCGCCGACATCCAGCCGACCATCCTGTCGCTGGCCGCCGACGAGGGCCTCGATCTCCTGGTCATGGGCGGCTACGGCCACTCACGGTTGCAGGAACGCTTCCTCGGCGGCGTCACCCGCGCCATGCTGGAAGCCATGACGGTCCCGACGCTGATGTCGCATTGATCGGCGACGGACCGATCACACGCCCCTGTCGTTGGGATTGGCGACCGCATCCTTGAGCGGCGCCGGCATCGGGAAGTTCAGGTTCACGTTCTTCGGCGGAATGGGCTTCGTGAACCATTTCGCATAGAGTTCAGCAAACTGACCGTTCTTCATCATCGCGCCGAGCGTTTTGTCCACCAGCGCCTTGAAGTCCGGATCGCCCTTGCGGATGATCAGCCCGTAGGGCTCGGTCCGCAGACTGTCATCGATGATCCGCCAATTATCCGGCGTCTGGCTGCTCGCGATCAGCCCCGCGAGCAGGATGTCGTCCATCACGAAGGCGTCACTGCGGCCGGTGGTGAGCGCGAGGAACGACGCGGCGTGGTCCGGCGACAGCACTTGCTTGACTTCAAACCTCTTCTCCTGGCTGCGTGCCAGCAGCAAGGTGATCGACGTCGAGCCGGTGGTCAGCGCAACCGGCTTGTCCTTGAGATCCTCGAACGTCTTGATCGGTGCGTCTTTCCGGACGACAGCGCGGATGCTCGAAACGAAAATGGTGTTGCTGAACGCCACCACCTTCTGGCGCTCCAGCGTGTTGGTGGCGGGACCGCAGACGATGTCGATGGTTCCGTTCTCGATCAGCGGGATCTGCGTGCTGAGCTGGATCGGCTGCAGCCTGGTCTGAAGCGTCGGGAGCTTCAGTTCGTCCTTCACCGCATCGACGATCCGCGCGCACAGATCCATCGCGAAGCCGACCGGCTTCTGGTTGTCGTCGAGATAAGAGAAGGGGACCGAGACGTCGCGATGGCCGAGCCGGATCTCACCAACACCCTTGATCTTGGCCAGCGTCCCGCCAGGCGTCTGGGCCAGCGCGGGCGCCACGACCGCGGTCAAAAACATCAGCGAAGACAACAGCCTCTTCATGGTCTTCATGGCCCTACTCCTGCAATGGATACAATCACGCGATATTTTATACATGTGATTGCATAATCTACAAAATGATTTTATACAATCCAGCTTGAGGCCAACCGCAACGAGATGCCGGATGAAATCGGGAGCAGTGGCAAAGCAACGCAGTGGCAGCAGTCACGGCTCGACGCCCGACACGGTGCGCGAGGCGCTGCGGCGCGCGATCAGCGCGGGCGAACTGGCGCCCGGCATTCAGCTCCGGCAGGACGAGCTCGCCGAGAAATTCGGGACCAGCCGCATCCCCGTCAGGGAAGCGCTCCGGCAGCTCGAAGCCGAAGGCTTCGTGACATTCCTGCCCAACCGCGGCGCGGTCGTCTCCGATCTCTCCATCGACGAGGTCGTGGAGCTGCTCGAGATCCGCATTGCGCTCGAATGCCACGCGCTGCGCCTCGCCATCCCGGCAATGGGCGAGGTCGATCTCGACGACGCCAGGACAATTCTGCGCTCATACGACGAGGAGCCTGATCCGGAAAAATGGGGCGCTTTCAACTGGCGCTTCCACAAGGCGCTCTACGCACCCTGCAATCGCCCCCGTCTGCTTGCGATGATCGAGGCGAACTACGGCCATGTCGGCCGCTTCACCCGCGCCCTCGTGTCGCGCGCGACCGGAAAGGATCGGCCGCAGCGCGAGCACTATCAGCTGCTCGAATATTGCCGCGACGGCGAAGTCGAGAGGGCCGTGCGCCTGCTGCGCGAGCACATCGTGCAGACGCAAAAGACGCTGCGATCGGCACAGCGCCAAGCATCACGGAACAAGATGGATTGATCCCAAGACGGATCGTCTCGCCGAGTTGAGGAGAGTACGTTGAAGACGAATGACGTCGAAATCCTGGTCATTGGCGCCGGCATGGCAGGCCTTGCCACGGCCTATTACCTCGCCGTCGAGCACAAGCGCTCGCGCCTGCTGATCGTCGACGAAGGCCAGCCGATGGCGCTGACATCTGCGCAATCCGGCGAAAACTATCGCAACTGGTGGCCGCATCCGACCATGGCCGCGTTTACCGACCACAGCACCGATTTGATGGAGGACATCGCGCGCCGCACTGACAACCGCATCCACATGACGCGGCGCGGCTACCTCCTCGTGACGCGCGATGACCAACCGGACGAGCTGCTGCGGCAATTGCATGCCGGCTACGGTGCTTCGGCCTCAAAACTGATCCGTGAGCACGAGGGCACGAGCCAGACCTATCTACCTCCGCTGTCGGCGGACTGGCAGACCGCACCCGACGGCGTCGATGTGCTGCGCGGCCACGATCTCATTCAGCGTTACTACCCGGCGTTCGACAAGGAGGTTGCGACCGCGCTTCACATCCGCCGGGCCGGCGACATCAGCGGCCAGCAACTTGGCCAGTACATGCTGGAGACGATGCGCCCGCTGGGAGCGCAGTTTCAGCAGGCGCGCGTGGTCGGCATCGCCAGGACCGACCGGTTTCTGGTCGACGTCATCGCCGACGGCGAGCGCCAGACCATCAAGGCCGATATCATCGTCAATGCGGCGGGCCCGTTTGCCGCGAATATCTCGGCGATGCATGGCGAGAAGCTCCCGATGCACAACGTGCTTCAGCAGAAGATCGCCTTCGTCGACCGCAATCGTGCCGTCGACCGCAAGATGCCCTTTGCAATCGATCTCGACGGCCAGACGCTCGCCTGGTCACCGGAAGAACGCGAGGTGCTGGCGGCCGCGCCGGAACTGGCCCGGCTGCTGGAGCCAATGCCGGGCAGCATTCATTGCCGCCCCGACGGCGGCGATCACGGCCAATGGATCAAGCTCGGCTGGGCCTTCAACTCAGACCCGTCCGAGCCGACCCGCGAACCCGAGCTCAATCCCTATTTCCCGGAGATCGTGCTCCGCGCCGCAAGCCGGCTGCAGCCTGCGCTCCGGCAATACCTCGGCGCCCTGCCCCGCGACCGGGTGCATTACGGCGGCTTCTATCCGATGACGAAGGAAAACTGGCCGCTGATCGGCGCCGCCAGGACGTCGAGCGTGTTCCTGACGGCGGCGCTGTCGGGTTACGGGACGATGTCTGCCTGCGCAGCCGGCGATCTATGCGCGCGGGCTGTGGTCGGCGCCCCCTCGCCCGCTTTCGCAGGTGTTCTTTCGCTCGCGCGTTACGAAAACACGGGACTCATGGACGAATTGGAGAGCGCCGAAAGCCGCGGCCTGCTCTGATCGCCGGACACCCTCACGCCGCGGCGGGGGTCTCAAATGGCGCGGTGGCGATGGCGTCGTCCTCGGGCTGCGCATTGCACGCATCGAAATGCGCCTTCAGCGCAATCTCGGCGAGATATTCGAAATGTTCGGCTTGGCCAAGGAGTTGCCAGTTCTGAAGCGGCCGATAGGCCGCCTGCTGACGACAGAGAGACGCCAGCGCCCGGTAGCGACGTACGTTCTCCATGAGACTCTCCCTCGCATTCACTGAGCTTATTGCCCTGATTTACGTCAGGCCGATGGCGGTTATGCAAAACATTTACTGCGTGCGAGGCACCCCGCGCAACCTGGGTTAACGTCTGGGAAACGCGCAGGCCCCCATTGGTTCCTATCGGAGAACTCCACGTGGAACTCATTGGCGAGGCTTAGCGCCGGCGCGCGACGGAGATGCCGATCAGATCAAGATACCGTTCGATCGATTCCGGCCACCCGATGAGATTGTCCTCTCGCGCGAGGAAGGCCCGCTGCTCTGTGCGGCATGCCCTGTAGAACCTCGGACGGAACGGCGCGCCATGGCACAACCAGCGCGACGCCGGCTCTGCCATGCCTGTCTGCCGTATTCTACCGGGCGAGCGCGGTCTCGCCGGCCCGGATCGTCTGCGCCGAACCATGTTGCAGCTTCGGAACCCTGCCGGCTTCCGCAGCAGCGCGGATGGCGGCGATGTTGCCCGCATAGTCGGCGCTGCTCTTGCCGCGGAACACGGCCGATCCGGCCACGAGGGTGTCGGCGCCCGCGGCAGCCACGGCGGCGGCATTGTCGCGCGTGATGCCGCCATCGACCTCGAGCCGGATCGGCTGGCCGCCGATCATGCTTCGAATGCGCCTGATCTTCTCGATCTGGGAGTCGAGGAAGGACTGGCCGCCGAAGCCGGGATTGACCGTCATCACCAGCACGAGGTCGAGACGATCAAGCACGTATTCGATTGTAGCTTCCGGCGTAGCCGGACACAGGCTGACACCAGCCTTCTTGCCGAGCGCGCGGATGGCCTGGAGCGAGCGGTCCAGATGCGGGCCGGCCTCGGCATGAACCGTGATGACGTCGGCGCCTGCCTTTGCGAACGCCTCCAGATAGGGATCGGTCGGCGCGATCATCAGATGCACGTCAAAGATCTTCGCCGTCGCCGGCCGGATCGCCTTGATGACGTCGGCGCCAAAGCTGATGTTCGGCACAAAATGTCCGTCCATGACGTCGCAGTGGATCCAGTCGGCGCCGGCAGCATCAATAGCCCTGATCTCCTCACCGAGGCGCGCGAAATCTGCGGCCAGGATCGAAGGCGCGATGAGGATTTCTCCCGTCATGGCTTCGCACTCCTCTGCGCGTCCGCACCGCCGCTGAAAACGCGGCTCGCAAGGACATCCGTCGGATCGATCGTTTCGAGATCGACGACATCGAGCATCCGGTTGAGATCAGACACGAGGCGATCGGCCTGCCGAAGGCGGATGCGGTCGACCGCGTTGCGGATCGAACGCGCATTGGAGAAGAACGGCTGGGTCCGGCGCAGTTCGATGTATTTCTCGAAGGCCTCGCGTGCCGCAACCGAGAAGCGATAGCCGCGCTCCTTCAGCATCAGCTCGGCGATGACCAGCAGCTCGGCTTCGGCATAATCCGGAAATTCGATGTGATGGGCGATGCGCGAACGAAAGCCCGGGTTGGAGGCAAAGAAGCTCGTCATCCGCTCGCCATAGCCGGCAAGGATCACGACCAGGTCCTCGCGCTGGTTCTCCATCACCTGGAGCAGGATCTCGATCGCCTCCTGGCCGTAATCGCGCTCGTTGTCGGGCCGGTGCAGATAGTAGGCCTCGTCGATGAACAACACGCCGCCCATCGCCTTCTTCAAGATCTCCTTCGTCTTCGGCGCGGTATGGCCGATATACTGGCCGACGAGATCGTCGCGCGTCACCGAGATCACCTGCCCGCGCCGCACGAAACCGAGACCATGCAGGATCTTCGCCATGCGCAGCGCCACCGTGGTCTTGCCCGTGCCGGGATTACCGGTGAACGACATGTGCAGCGTCGGTGGCGACGATGCCAGGCCTGCACGCTGGCGGATGCGCTCGATCAGCAGCAGTGACGCGATCTGGCGCACGCGGTTCTTGACCGGCCGGAGGCCGATCAGCTCCTGCTCGAGCTGCTGCAGCGTGTCGGTGATCCCGGCCGCCTCGGCCTCCTTGCGGAGATCGAAACTGGTCTCGCTCGTTTCAGCGGTCGTCGCATGAGGGACATCAAGCATCGGCACCTCGAAGAAAAGGGCTTCGCCGCGGGGGGAGCGGCGAAGCAGTGGTCCGCCAAGGAAACGGAGCAGGGAGTGCTCCGCGCGGAGAGGAGTGACTACGTCGACGCGTGCGCTGCCGGCCGGCGCACGGTGGTGTAGCGGATCGCACGTCCGCCCACCTCCTGCCGCACGAGCTCGAACTCGGCTTCCTGCGGCGGGCGGTTGACGAGGAACGAGATCCGCACCGATTCCCAGCCATGGCTGGAGTCGAATCCACTGATGCGGATGTAGCGGTCGCCGTAAACCCTGCGGCATTCAGCGAGCTCCATCATCACGCCGGCAGCGTCCTGGAGGTCGAACATCGGCAGGCCCCACATCTCCCAATAGGTACTGCGAGGATGCGGATCGTCGGTGAACTCGATATTCACCGCCCAGCCGTTGGTCAGGCAATACTGCACCTGCTTATAGATCTGGTCGTCGGTCAGATCAGGCAGGAACGAGAAGCAGCCCTGGGTCAGTTTCATGTCAATACTCCTCAAACGGTTTCCAGCACGGTCGGCACGAAGTCCGGCGTGTCGGTGGATTCATAGTTGAAGGTGACGTCCTTCCAGACCTCGAGCGCGGCCTTCAGCGGTGTGCAGGTCTCGGCCGCCCTGGCCAGGATCTCCGGACCTTCATGGACGTAGTCGCGCCCCTCGTTGCGGGCGAGGATCATCGCTTCGAGCGCCACGCGGTTGGCGATCGCACCAGCCGCAATGCCCATGGGATGGCCGATGGTGCCGCCGCCGAATTGCAGCACGACGTCCTCGCCGAGGAGGTCGAGCAGCTGGTGCATCTGGCCGGCATGGATGCCGCCGGAGGCGACCGGCATCATCTTGTTCAGGCTCGCCCAGGACTGGTCGAAGAACAGGCCATGCTCGAGCTTGGTCGGGTTGAAGTCTTCGCGGCAGACGTCGTAATAGCCGCGCGTCGTGTTGGGATCGCCTTCGAGCTTGCCGACCACCGTGCCGGCATGGATGTGGTCGACGCCGGCGAGCCGCATCCACTTCGCGATGACGCGGAACGACACGCCGTGGCTCTTCTGCCGCGTATAGGTCGAGTGACCGGCGCGATGCAGATGCAGGATCATGTCGTTGCGACGCGCCCATTTGGCCATAGACTGGATCGCCGTGTAGCCGATCACGAGGTCGATCATGACGATGACCGACCCGAGCTCCTTGGCGAACTCCGCGCGCTCGTACATGTCCTCCATCGTGCCCGCGGTGACGTTCAGATACGTGCCCTTCACCTCGCCGGAAGCTGCCTGCGCCCGGTTCACGGCCTCCATGCAATAGAGGAAGCGGTCACGCCAATGCATGAAGGGCTGCGAGTTGATGTTCTCGTCGTCCTTGGTGAAGTCGAGCCCGCCCTTGAGTGCCTCGTAGACCACGCGGCCATAGTTGCGCCCGGACAAGCCGAGCTTCGGCTTCACCGTCGCGCCCAGCAGCGGCCGGCCGAACTTATCGAGCCGCTCACGCTCGACCACGATGCCGGTCGCCGGCCCCTGGAACGTCTTCACATAGGCGACCGGGAAGCGCATGTCCTCCAGACGCAGCGCCTTCAGCGGCTTGAAGCCGAACACGTTGCCGATGATCGAGGCAGACAGGTTGGCGATCGAGCCCGGCTCGAACAGATCGAGGTCGTAGGCGATGTAAGCGAAATATGAGCCCGGCGTGCCGGGCACCGGATCGACGCGGTAGCACTTCGCACGATACTTCTCCGCTGCGGTCAGGCGATCGGTCCACACCACCGTCCAGGTCGCGGTCGAGGATTCGCCGGCAACAGCCGCTGACGCCTCGATGGGGTCCACGCCCTCCTGTGGCGTCACGCGGAACAGCGCGATGACGTCGGTGTCCTTCGGCGTGTAATCAGGCTCCCAATAGCCCATGCGCTTGTATTCCATCACGCCTGATCGATAGCGCTCTTTGCCCCGGACGGTTCCTGCGTGTGCATTCATGGCTCTCTCTCCTGCTCTTCTCTCTCTGAATGATTAGGCGGCGACCGGTTCGCGGGTGCCGATACGCGGGTCGAGATCGCCGGCGCGATAGCGCCGCGCCATCTCGCTCAAGGGAATGACCTTGATCTTGCTGGCGTGGCCCGCGGTGCCGAACTGCTCGAAGCGATCGCGGCAGAGCTCGCGCATCGCATCCATCGCAGGCTTGAGGAATTTGCGCGGATCGAACTCCGAGCGCGTTTGCGCGGCGACCTTGCGGAACACCGCGGTCATCGCCAGGCGACAATCGGTGTCGATGTTGACCTTTCGCACGCCGCTCTTGATGCCGCGGACGATCTCCTCCACCGGCACGCCCCAGGTCTGCGGCATCTCACCGCCGAACTGGTTGAACATGTCCTGGAGCGGCTGCGGCACCGAAGAGGAGCCGTGCATCACGAGATGCGTGTTCGGCAGGCGGCGGTGAATCTCCTCGACAACCCGCATCGCCAGGATGTCGCCATCAGGCTTGCGGCTGAACTTGTAGGCGCCGTGGGACGTGCCCATCGCGATCGCGAGCGCATCGACGTTGGTGGCGCGGACGAAGTCGACGGCCTGGTCGGGATCGGTGAGGAGCTGGTCGTGGCTGACCTTGCCCTCAACACCGTGGCCGTCCTCCTGCTCGCCGCCACCATGCTCGAGCGAGCCGAGCACGCCGAGCTCACCTTCGACGGAGGCGCCCACCCAGTGCGCGAGATCGACGACGCGGCGGGTGATCGCGACATTGTAGTCGTAATCGGCGGCGGTCTTGGCGTCGGCCTTGAGCGAGCCGTCCATCATGACCGAGGTGAAGCCGTGGGCGATGGCGGAGGCGCAGGTCGCCTCGTCATTGCCGTGGTCCTGGTGCATGCAGAGCGGAATGTCCGGATAGGTCCGCTCCAGCGCGTCGATCATGTGCGAGAGCATGAGATCGCCGGCATAGCTGCGCGCGCCGCGCGAGGCCTGGATGATCACGGGCGCATCGACCTCGGCGGCGGCCTGCATGATCGCAATACCCTGCTCCATGTTGTTGATGTTGAACGCCGGCACCGCGTAGCCGTGGCTGGCGGCGTGATCGAGCAGCTGACGAAGGGTGATACGGGCCACGAAAGTTCCTCCTGTTATGGCTTGCCGGCGCGGGTGATCGCCCGCCGGGCGGCTTCGGCAACGCTTTGCGGCGTGATGCCGAATTCGCGGTAGAGCACGGGCGCAGGCGCAGAGGCGCCGAAGCCGCGCATGCCGACGAACTCGCCGTCAGTGCCGATCCAGCGATGCCAATCGCCGGCGACTGCGGCCTCGATGCCGACGCGCGGAGCGGTGCCGAGCACGCAGGCGCGGTAGTCCTCCGGCTGTTCCTCGAACAGCGCGAAGCATGGCGCGGAGACCACGGCGGCGCGGATATGTTCCGTCGCGAGCAGGCGAGCGGCTTCCAGTGCGATCGAGACTTCGGAGCCGGTCGCCATCAACGTGACGTCGCGACCGCCGTCCGGCGAGACGATGAGGTAGGCGCCGCGCGCGACACGGTTCCTGCCGCGCACGTCGCTGCGGAATGTCGGCAGCGCCTGACGCGACAGACACAGCACGGAGGGGCGATCTTCCGCTTCGAGCGCGCATCCCCAGGCTTCCAGCGTCTCGACCGCGTCGGCGGGGCGGAAGACCAGAAGATTCGGGATGACGCGCAGGGCCGCGAGATGCTCGACGGGCTGATGCGTGGGACCGTCCTCGCCAAGACCGATGGAGTCGTGGGTCATCACATGGATGACGCGCAGCCGCATCAAGGCCGCAAGACGGATCGCCGGCCGGCTGTAGTCGGAGAAGGCGAGAAAGGTGCCGCCATAGGGGATGAATCCGCCGTGCAACGCGAGGCCATTCATCGCGGCGGCCATGCCGTGCTCGCGAATGCCGTAGTGGATGTAGCCGCCGGCGAACGTCCCACGCGTCACCGGAGTCTGCGCTTTGGCGTGCGTGAGGTTCGAATGCGTCAGGTCCGCCGAGCCGCCGACCAGTCCGGGAATTGTCCCGGCGATGCCGTCGAGCACCTGTTGCGAGGCTTGCCGCGTCGCCAGCTTCGGACGCTCGCTGGCGAAGCGCTCGCGCAATTTCGCCGAGGCCTGGGCATAGGCCTCCGGCAGGGCAACGGCCTTGCCCTCGATGAACAGCTCGCGCTGCGCGGCCGTCGCGCATTCGTAGCGGTCGAGCCAGGCAAGTCGCTCGACCTGCCCGCGCTGTCCGATCATCCGCCATGCCTTGAGGATCGGGATCGGGACCACGAAGGGCTGATAGTCCCAGCCGAGCGTCCGCCGCGCCGCCGCCGTTTGCTCGGTCCCCAGCGGCGCACCATGCGCCTTCTCGGTGCCCTGACGGTCCGGTGCGCCATAGCCGATGATGGTGCGGCAGGCGATCAGCGACGGTTTTGCGCTTTCACGCTCTTCGGCAATCGCCCGCGCAACCGCTTCGGGGTCGTGGCCGTCGACACTGCGGACCGACCAGCCGGACGCCGCAAAGCGCGCGAGCTGATCATCGGAAGTGGCCAGCGACGTCGGCCCGTCGATGGAGATGCCGTTGTCGTCGAACAGCACGACCAGCCGGCCGAGCTGGAGATGGCCGGCGAGCGAGATCGCCTCCTGGCTGATGCCTTCCATCAGGCAGCCGTCGCCCGCGATCACATAGGTGAAGTGATCGACCAGGCCGTCGCCGTGCCGTGCATTGGCCATGCGCTCGGCGAGCGCCATGCCGACCGCGGTCGCGATCCCCTGCCCCAGCGGGCCGGTCGTGGTCTCGACACCGGGCGTGTGGCCGTATTCCGGATGGCCCGGCGTCTTCGAGCCCCACTGCCGGAACGCCTTGATGTCGTCCAGGCTGACATCGCCGCCGGTGAGATGCAGCAACGCATAAAGCAACATCGAACCGTGGCCCGCCGACAGCACGAAGCGGTCGCGATCCGGCCAGTTGGGATGCGCGGAGTCGAATTTGAGGAACCGCGAGAACAGCACGGTTGCGACGTCGGCCATGCCCATGGGCAGGCCGGGATGGCCGGACTGCGAGGTCTCGATGGCGTCAACCGCGAGGAAACGGACTGCGTTGGCGAGATCGTTGTGTGTGACTGCCGTGATGTCGGCTTCGGCGTGGACGGAGATGTTCATCGGATTCTCTCCCTGTTCACTTCAGATTTCGCTTGCGCTCGATCAGCTGCATGATCAGCGGCGTCAGGATCAGCTGCATCGCCAGATCGAGCTTCGCGCCGGGACACACGATGGAATTCGCGCGGGACATCCAGCTGTGGGGAAGCATCGACAGCAGATAGGGAAAGTCGATGCCGCGCGGATTCTTGAAGCGGATCACGACCATCGATTCGTCGGGCGTCGGGATCCAGCGCGCGATGAACGGATTGGAGGTATCCACCGTCGGCACGCGCTGGAAGTTGATGTCGGTCTCGGTGAATTGCGGGCAGATGTAGTGGATGTAGTCGGGCATCCGCCGCAGGATGGTGTCGGTGACGGCCTCGGTCGAATAGCCGCGGGCGCTGCGGTCGCGGTGCAGCTTTTGGATCCATTCGAGATTGATGACCGGCACGACGCCGATCTTGAGATCGGCGTAGCGCGCGACATTGACCTTGTCGGTGACGACGGCGCCGTGCAGGCCCTCGTAGAACAACAGGTCCGAGTTTTCCGGCAGCCGCTCCCATTCGGTGAAGGTCCCGGGCGCCGCACCGTGCAGTGCGGACTCCTCGGCATCGTGGACATAGTGCCGCGTCGTCGCGGTGCCGGTCTCGCCATAGTCGCGGAAGGCACGCTCCAGCTCCTCGAACAGGTTGGTCTCGGGGCTGAAATGGCTGAAATGCTTGTTGCCGCGTTCGGCTTCCTTCGCCATCTGCGTTCGCATCTCGGCACGGTCATAGCGATGGAAGGCGTCACCCTCGATGTAGACGGCGTTGACCTTCTCGCGGAAGAAGATCTGCTCGAACGTCTTCTTGACCGAGGTGGTGCCGGCGCCGGAGGAGCCGGTGATGGAGATGATCGGATGCTTCCTGGACATGGGTCGCCTCGCTCACAGCCGGAAGAAGCCGCGCCGCGCGAACAGCGGTGCGGAGATGCTGGCGACCAGCAACGGATCGCAATGCAGTTCCTCGACGCGACGCACCTCGTTGCTCGAGCCCATGATCAGCGGCACGCGCTGGTGCAGGCTCTGCGCCGATAGCTCGAGGATGCGCTCGCGCCCGGTCGTGGCGGAGCCGCCGGCCTGCTCGATGATCATGGCCATCGGGTGCGCCTCGTAGGTGAGGCGCAGGCGGCCGTCGCCATAGCCGGGGCGCGCGTCCGAGGGATAGAGGAACACGCCGCCGCGGGTGAGGATTCGGTAGGCCTCCGCAACCAGCGAACCGATCCAGCGCATGTTGAAATTGTGGTTGGCGGGCCCTTCGACGCCGGCAAGACATTCGTCGACGAAGGCACGGATCGGCGAATCCCAGTGGCGGCGGTTCGACGCATTGATCGCGAATTCTTCGCAGGTCTCGGAGATCTGCACGGCGCTGCGCGCGAGGCGGAAGCAGCCCGCCTTGCGGTCGAGCGTGAAGATGTCGACGCCGTCGCCGAGCGTCAGCACCAGCGAGGTCTGCGGCCCATACGTGACGAACCCCGCAGCAAGCTGCGCCGAGCCGCGCTGGTGGAAGGCGAGAGCCAGGTCATCCGGGGCGGGCAGGATCGAGAAGATCGTGCCGACGGTCATGTTGATGTCGATGTTGGAGGAGCCGTCGAGCGGATCGATCGCGACGCAGATTTTTGCCTCGCGGTCGCCGATTTGCGGCTCGCGCATCTCCTCCGACGCGAGCGCCGCGATCGGCAGTCTGCTGAGACAGCGGCGCAGGATCGCATCGGCCTGGAGGTCGAGGTCGCGCTGGAGATCGCCGTCGCTGTTGCGGCCGGTGGTCAGGCCCGATGCGTCCGCGAGATCGCCGGTGGCAATGAGGTCGGCGATCTCGATCGCCGCCGCTGCGATGGCGTCGACTGCGGCGGCCACGGCCAGCGCGTGCGGCGCCGTCTCGGAATACCGTTGAAGGTGGTCGTCCAACCTGAGTTGCCCGGTCATCTGCGTCCATCCCCTTGCGGGCGCCGCATCCAGTTCCCTCCCCGCTGGAGGTCGGTGCAGTCGGTCCCAACACGAGGAGATTGACAGGGGCGGCTTAATAAGGAAAATTTCTATTCATAATGAGCGCCAAAGAATTTTCTTATAATGGCCCCGGGCACGCAGCGGCCCAGCTCCGGCATCTGACGATCCGGCAGCTGCGCTCGCTTGCGGCGCTCTCGGCGAAAGGCAGCGTCACCGCGGCCTCGGGCCAGCTCGGCCTGACCCAACCTGCGGTCACCCAGCAGCTCCGGCAGCTTCAGGACCTCGCCGGCCTGCCGCTGGTGCAGCGGACCGGCGACGGCATGCTGCTGACGGAGGCAGGCAGGGAGGTGCTGGCGCTCGCCGAGCGCGTCGAGGCCGCGATCATGGACTGCCAGGGCGCGCTCGATCTGCTCGCTGGACGGACCGGCGGCACGGTGCATCTCGGCGCGGTCTCGACCGCGAAATATTTCGTGCCGCATGCGATCGCGGCGTTCTCGAAGCGGCATCCGAAGATCGAGATCAAGCTCACGATCGGCAATCGCGAGGAGATCCGCGAGGCCATGCACGGCTACGATCTCGATTTCGCCGTGATGGGTCGGCCACCGGCCGACGTCAGCGTCGACGTGCGTCAGCTCGGGCGCAATCCGCACATCATCGTCGCACGCAAGGGACACTGGCTGGGGAAGGATTCCGGCCTCAACCTGACCGACCTCGTGCACGAGACCTTCCTCACCCGCGAGCCGGGGTCAGGGACGCGCACGCTGATGGAAGGCATGTTCCAGAGATCCGATCTCGAGCCGATCATCGGCATGGAGATGAGCAGCAACGAGACCATCAAGCAGGCCGTCATCGCCGGGCTCGGCATCGCCTTCATCTCGGCCCACACGGTGGCGCATGAGCTCGCCGAAGGTCGCCTCATCGTGCTCGATGTCGCCGGCTTGCCGATCGTCCGGCAATGGTACGTGATCCGCCGCAGCGACAAGGTGTTGCTGCCACCGGCGCAGGCGATGTTCGATTTCCTGGGCTCCGAGGGCTCGAACTATTTGCCCGACGTGCCCGAGTTCGGCGGGCAATAGTCCGCCAATACTCACCCCATCAGCTTCATCGCAATCGTCGCGGCCAGAATGACGATGATCTGGAGCAGACGCTCCGTCGTGAAGATACGGTTGAAGGTGGTCATCGCTTGCCCGGCCGACGCAGGAGATCTCGATCGGTCCGGTGCTAGCACACGCGGGCGCCGAGATAACTCCGTAGTCGCCACGGATCCTGCCGGCGCGCCGAAACATGTGATCGCTTGGAACCCGACGAGTTTCGAACGATTCAAATCATCCTGCGCGGAATGGCCGCGGGGTCACCGTGTTCATGCACACAGTGACTTCGCGTGCACGGATGCGCCTTGCCCCGCATCCGGCCGCGCAATGGGGAATTCGGGTGAGTTTTGCAGAGTGAGGGGGGGCGCGATGAGCCACATCGCCGCCGCGGGAGAGCTGTTGCCTGCCGCAAGCTACATGTCCAAGCGCAATTTTTCGGGTATCGGAGGCGTGTTGACCGCGCTGATGACGTCAGTTGCGTTCTTCGCCAGTCCGCAGGCCCTTGCGCAATCCACGCCCGCACAGGGCGTGACGATTCCCTCCGTCACCGTGACCGCGCCGGAAACACAGCGCCGTACCAATCCCGCTTCGGCCGCACGCCGGTCGAGCGGTACGCGGACGCGCCGGACGCAAACGGCACGGCGGCCGGAGACGACCGCCGCGCCACAGCCCTTCGCGCCATCGCAGGACGCGCGCACCGGCACGGTCGGCTATTTCGCCAACAGCACCTCCGTCGCCACCAAGTCCAACACGCCCATCGTCGACATCCCGCAATCCCTGTCCGTCATTACCCAACAGCAGATCCGCGACCAGAACTACCAGGGCCTGACCGATGTCACCCGCTACGTTCCGAGCGTTGCCGTCCACCAGGGCGAAGGCAATCGCGACGAGCTCGTCATCCGCGGCGTCGATTCCAGCGCGAACTTCTTCGTCAACGGCTTCCGCGATGACGTGCAGTATTTCCGCGACATGTACAACGCGCAGAGCATCGAGGTGCTGAAGGGCCCGAGCGCGCTGACCTTCGGCCGCGGCGCCGGCGGTGGCGTGCTCAATCGTACCCTCAAGGAGGCCGACGGCAACCGCATCTACCAGGCCACTGCACAGACGGGATCATGGGGCGACCGCCGCGTCACGCTCGATGCCGGCCAGGCCATCAACGAGAACGTCGCGGCGCGGCTGAACGTATTCTACGAGGGCAGCGACGCCTTCCGCGACTTCAATCATCTCGAGCGCTACGGCATCAACCCGACCGTCACGCTGAAGCCTGATGATTTCACCAAGATCAAGCTGTCTTACGAATATTACCACGACGGCCGCACCGCAGATCGCGGCAATCCCTCGCAGAGCCTTCCCGGCGGTGTCACGCGCTTCAATCCGACGACGCCGTTTGCGCCGAACGGCAATCTCCAGACGTTCTTCGGCAGCCCCAGCCTCAATACCGCGCAAGCGACGGTGCAGACCGGCATGGCGATCATCGAGCACGATTTCCAGAACGGACTATCGGTGCGCAACGGCACGTTCGCGGCCGACTACCAGAAGTTCTATCAGAACGTCTATCCGACCGGCGGGCCGCTCGCCGGCGCCGTCAATGCGGCCGACACCGCAGTCAACCTTGGCGCCTATCAGCACACGACCAACCGCGACAATTTCTTCAACCAGACCGACTTCACCTACAAGGGCTGGACCGGCCCGATCGCGCACACGGTGGGCTTCGGCACCGAGTTCGGCCGCCAGACCGGTGTCGACATCCGCAACACCGGCGTCTTCCCGAACGGCACCAGCACCATCGTTCAGAACCCGTTCGCGCCGACCTATTTCGGGCCGGTCAACTTCGTTCACCACTTCACTGGTACCAACACCGACGGCGTCACGACACCGGATTCGAACAGCAAATATGCGTTGAACGTCGAGTCCGGCTACCTGCGCGATACCATCGAGTTCTCGCGCGCGCTCCAGCTCATCGTGGGCACGCGGTTCGACCGCTTCGAGATGTCGGCACTGGACATGAACACCAACCTCAACCGCAATCGCACCGACAATTTGGTGTCGCCGCAGGCGGCCGTGCTCCTCAAGCCGATGGAGACGATGTCGGTCTACACCGCCTACAGCATCTCGTATTTGCCCGCCTCCGGCGACCAGTTCTCCTCGCTCAACGACGGCACGCTGATCCTGCAGCCGCAGAAGTTCGAGAACACCGAGGTCGGGATGAAGTGGAACATCAACCCGAAGCTGTTGTTCTCGACGGCGATCTACAACCTCAACCGCACCAACCAGCCGATCGCGGACGGCAACAATCCCGGCTTCTTCCTGCCCTCCGGCAGCACGCTGACGCGCGGCTTCGAGGCGAGCCTCGTCGGCTACGTCACCGAGCAATGGCAGTCCGTGCTCGGCTACGCCTATACCGATGCGAAGATCACCAGCGCGACGTCGGCGACCGTGGTGCCGGGCAATCGCGTGCAGCTCGTGCCGTACAATCAGTTCGCCTGGTGGAACAAGTACCAGTTCACGCCGATGTGGGCGGCCGCGCTCGGCATCATCTATTTCGGCGATTCCTTTGCGTCGTCGGATGACACGGTGAGACTGCCGGGCTTCGTGCGCTTCGATGCCGGCGTCTACGCCACGATCGATGCCAACTGGCGGGCGCAACTCACGGTCGAGAACATCTTCAACCGCGGCTATTGGGCGTCCGCCGACGGCAACAACAACATCTCGCCCGGCCAGGGCCGCACCGTGAGGGTTCAGGCGAGCTACCGGTTCTGACGGCCATGGCGCGAACGTCTGCGTCCCATCGCGTGTCGTTCGCGCCGTTCGTCATCGATACGAATACCTGTGATGGTTAACGATCAGGCAGCGCGCTGGACGGCGGCGTAATCCGCGCGCGCGGCGAAATAGGCTTCCAGCTCCGACAGCGCCCGCGCTTCCCACTCGCTCGCCTGCTCCAGAAGCGACCAGCTCTGGCCCGGGCGGAATGCAGCGGTCTGGCGATAGAGCGATGCGATGCCGCGATAGCGGCGCACGTTCTCAAAGATGGCGTGACCGTTCATGTTCAAAAACTCCCTCGTCATTCCCGGGGGAGAAATTGCGGCTAAATCTTTTTCGAAAAGTTAGCGGCGCGGACCAAGCTCGCGGATGGTTGCCGGACTGTTGCGCCGGCGCAACGCGCCGCTTCCGCGCGAAGCGGATTTATTGCGAGTTCGTTGCCGTGCTCTCGCCCGAGGGCTTCAACCCGCCGCGGCTGATCATTGCCATCGTCTCGCGGCAGAGATCGGCAAGGCCGATCAAGAGCGCCGCGAGCAGGCAGAACAGGTTGATGGAATCCGCGCCCGCGCTGGAGAGCGGCATGAACTGGAAGAATGGCGGGATGAACGCCCACCATACCAGCGGAACGGTGAGCAGCGCGGCGAACGCCGCTGCCGGCGCGCCCGCGATGATTCCGAGCACGAACAGGCTGGGCAGGAACGCCGCGAAATAGAGCTTGGCGCCGAGCGCGACGCAGACGCCTTGAAGCGCGGCCGACATGGCGACGACGACAAATCCGAGCAGAAACGCCTGCCATGACCATGGCCGTACTCGCGGTACGCCAACCAGTCCCGCACGCCTCATCAGCCTCCCCCTGCCGCCCGTTAACCGGGCTCGCTTGCGACCAAAGTACTACAGCCGCAGGGAAACCGCGAGACGGAAATCGCACGGTGTTGGGCTGCGTATCCAGGGCTTGGTAAACGGCCGCGGGCACGATCGTACCGCTACTCTGTCGCCGCATAGAGCAAGCCTGCGACGGGCAGAGCAAGGCCAATGGCCGACGCCAGCGTCCAGCCGCCTTGCGCGAAGGCCCAGGCGCCGACCGCAGAACCGGCAGCGCCGGCGGCGAAGAACGTCGCCATATAGAGGCCGTTGAGGCGGCTGCGGTGCTCATGCCCGAGCACGAAAATGGCGCGGAAGCCGAGCACGACGTTCCCCTGGACACCGATATCGATGGCGATCGCGGCCACGACCAGGCAGGCGAGATTCAGCGTCGAGCCGGCCGCGCCGACATAGGTCACCAGGAAGCCGGCGGCCGCCAGCAGCATGGCGACCAGCGTCGCGATGCGGCTATGGCCGCGGTCGGCGAGCCGTCCCGCGATTGGCGCGGCGAACACGCCGGCGACGCCGGCGAGCGCGAACAGCGCGATGCCGCGCTGGGAGAAGCCGAATTCGCTGGCGAGCTGGAGTGGCGCCACCGTCCAGAACAGGGTGAAGGCACCGAACAGGCTCGCCTGATAGAGCGCGCGGCGCCGGAGCAGCGGCGTGGTCCGGGCCAGATGCGGCATCGACAGCAGCAGCGTGCCGTAATGCATGCGCGCGACCGGCTTGCGCCTGGGCAGCGTCGTCCATAGCACCGCCGCGAGCACGATCATCAGCGCGGCGGAGATGAAGAACACCGCGTGCCATGACAGCGCTGCCGTGACGAAGCTCGACACCGGCCGTGCCAGCATGATGCCCAGCATCAATCCGGTCGAGACGTTGCCGACGACGCGGCCGCGAATGGCTTCCGGCGCAAGGTGCGCCGCGTAGGGAATGATGATCTGCACGGCGACCGAGCCGAGGCCGATGAATAGCGCGGCGATCAGGAACGGCAACGCGTGGGTGGCGAACGCGGCGGCGAGCAGTGAAGCCGCGCCGAGCGTGATGACGGAGCAGATCAGCGCGCGGTTCTCGACGAGGTCACCGAGCGGCACGATGAAGAGGAGCCCCACGCCGTAGCCGATCTGCGTCATGGTGACGATCAGTCCGGCCGCCGCGTGCGAGAGGCCGAGCGCGGCGCTGATCGGGGCGATCAGCGGCTGGGCGTAGTAGATGTTGGCGGCGACCATGCCACAGGCCGCGGCCAGCACGAAGGTCAGTCGCTGCGACACCGCATCCGGCCCGGGCGCGGTCTCGATCGTGGCATTCATCGTCATTCCAACAGACTCCAGATATCGGGAATGATCATTCCCTAATAGGACATGAATTCAGGCGAGCAGTTTCATCGCGACGCCGACCAGGCGCTCGCCGTCGAGCGGCAGGCGCGCCTTGCCGACGACGCGCATTCCCTGCGTGATGCAGATCATCAGCCGCGCGGTGTCGTCGGTCGCAACATGGGCGGGAATCGAGCCATCGGCCTGGCCCTCGCGGATGAGGCCGGCGATGAAGGCCTCGTTGGTCTCGAGCTGGGCGTTGACGCGGGCACGGACGCCCGGATCGAGCGCGGCGAGCTCGACCGCGCCGCCGACCACGATGCAGCCGCGACGGCCCTCGATCCCCTGGGAGTGCTCGACATAGGACAGCAACATATGGCGCAGTCGCTCGCGACCATTGGTGCCGCGCGCGGCCGCGCTGCGGGTCTGCTCCCGGCGCACCGTGGCATAGCGCTCGAAAGCGGCCAGGAACACGGCCTGCTTGTCGCGAAACGCCTTGTAGACGCTGCCGGTGGCAAGCCGCATCGCGGCGGTCAGGTCGCCGATCGAGGTGGCATGATAGCCCCGCTCGCAAAATACGCGTACGGCGCGGTCGAGCGCGGTGTCCATGTCGAATTCCCGGGGACGGCCGGGTGGACGGGCGGCAGGCTCGGGACGGCGCGCGGCTTTTTGCATTGCGGTGTAATAGGGAATGATTGTTCCCGAATCAAGGCACGGAGTTGTGATGGGGACGGATGGAGGGCACGCTCTCTTCCCATCGTCATTGCGAGCGCAGCGAAGCAATCCAGAATCCCTCCGCGGAAAGCCTCTGGATTGCTTCGCTGTGCTCGCAATGACGGAGCAAGGGGCATCGGCGTCGTCCTCTCAGTACCACTGTCATTCCCCGCTAAAGCGGGGAATCCAGTACGCCGCGGCCTCTCGGCTCAATCGCAGCCGTCTCTGGAATACTGGATCGTCCGGTCAAGGCCGGGCGATGAAAGCGAGTGTTACAGACACACCATCGCCTTCTCGCGGCGCATTTCGCCCGAGCTTTGCCTGGTCACTCCACCCTCGAAGCCAAGAGGGCGCAGGGAAGGCCGGGTGCTGACCTCGCACCCGCGGTCCGCTGCGCGAAAGGTAGCGCAAGGAAACCGCACAGCAGCATACAGGTGGCGCCAATCACTCGGCCTTCCCTGCGCGATGGTTGGACGGCTTATGCCGTGCTCTCCCGGGAGCCGAATTCCTTCTGGCCTCCCTCACGCTTGCGAAAGTCGCCGACAGCGCGCCGGTTGACGCGACTGCCGCATCCGCAAAGCACTTGACCGTAGCAACGACGGCCAGGACCACACGGTTTTGCCGTACGCACGGCCCGCCATGTCGCCGCAGTTTTTCCAGCCCTGTCGACGGAGCCGGAAACTTACAGACGAGACGAACCTGGCAGCGCCGCTCATCCGGCACGAAGTCTTGGGCTCACGGAGAGCAATCCGCCCTGCCTAGCCTCTCGCGCCCAACGCTGCCGCGTCCACCGCAACCCGGCTCGCGTATCGTGACGACACAAGATCGCCCCTCTTGGTGAGCCGGGATGCGCGACACATACGCCGTTTCCGAATTTCGGTAAAGCGGAATATTCTTGCAGGCGCGGCTTGACACCGGCGCAGCTCGGAATGCCCCGGTGTTTTGCCCGACGGCCGGGGCCGGCGGCACGCCTGTGCGGAGTGGCGGCGGCATGCCCCACCGCATCAACACCATCCTGCGTCTGCGTTGCCGACGACCGGCGCAGGATAGTCGGGAAACACGTCGGCCATCGATGCGAGGTTGCCGACGTATCGGTTGGCGACGCGAAACACTGCGGCGATCGCTACCTCGCGCACCGGGCAGGATAGATGCCATCAAAACGGTGTCAGCAATGCCGCTTTAGCCACACTTACCCGTAAGGACCTGATCTTGAAACATAGGAGAGTACGTCATGCCGTCGAGCGTTCAGCCGCGAAAGCATGTTGGCGAACTGAACGAGAGAAAAAATTGCGAGGAATTCCAAAATCATTTCGAAAAGCCTCCGGGTTCGAAAATTAGCTGTCGTAAAACACGCCCCAGCCCGGAGACCGCAAATCTAAAACTGTTTGTTGCGGCGTAAACGTAAAATGGAACAGTTCAACGATGAAACAATAAATCAGTTGCTTTTCGGCAACAGCATGAGGAGATTGCAGTGTTCTCGAAAACACGCTGTCATTGCCGCCGATCGCCACCGTCGCGCCAGCATCATCCGTACGGTTCATCGAGTGGCGGCTCGCCGCACTTGTCGGCCATCTCCTGACCGACGCGAGCGATTTCGGTGCGCACCTCGAACACGACGCGCTCGATGCTGCGACGGATAGCAAGATCGCCGCGCGGCGCACACCGCGAAGGCATGCTCGACAACGCGGTCAGGGTGACGCCAGCGATGTCGTCGACCAGGGCGTCGACATCGATCCGACGCACAAGTTCGCGCTTCTTCTCCATCAGCCGGAGTTGCAGCATCTCGGTCTTGACCCTGACGTGATCGGCATCAGCCTCACTGCGCGGCGATTGCCGCCGCTCGCGCCGCAAGTAGCGGGGGTAGGCAACGCGGCTCTGGTCGAGCGGGAAGCCGTCACCTTGCCGCTGTATCACGCCTTCGGCTTCGAGCTTGTCGATGTAGGCCCGGCTGCAATCGAGGTGCAGCGCCAGTGCCGACGCGCTGACGATCTCGGTCTTTCTGGGTCGCGGTCGAGGGACAGGCTTGGTGGCGAGCGCGACGGTCTCGGTCATCAGCGTCATTCCTATTGCGTCGCGGTAGGATAGCTCACTTCCGCTTTCGGCGGCAGAGCAGACCATGCCCGGACTTGCCGCTGGCCAACCCGGTCGCGAATGACCAAAACGGAGGCTGGGCTCCGCTGCATCACATGAGATGCCACGGCTCAAACCCGTTCAACCATCGGTTTACATGTTTCATGCCAGCGGCTTATCCTTTGGGTGCGCAAAGATGCCTTCCTGCGAAGGGAGGACACCGTAAGGGGTTCGCAACTTGCGCTATCGCTTCGAGGAATTCGCATTTGACATCGACCGACGCGAACTGCATCGCGGGGCAGAGGTCGTTTCCATTACACCGCAGGTGTTCGATCTGCTCGAATACCTGCTCCGAAACAGGGAGCGCGTCGTCAGCAAGGACGACCTTATCAACGCCGTCTGGAGCGGCCGCATCGTATCCGATGCCGCACTTACGACACGCTTGAATGCCGCGCGAAGTGCAATTGGCGACAGTGGAGAGGAGCAGCGCCTCATCAAGACGCTTCCGCGCAAGGGCTTCCGTTTCGTCGGACAGGTGCAGGAGACGCGAGAAGTTGCGGCCTCAAATCCGGGTGAAGTCGCGCCCGAGAGCGCTCCTGCGCTTCCCGACAGGCCCTCCATCGCCGTGCTGCCGTTCGAGAACATGAGCGACGATCCCGAACAGGAGTATTTTGCGGACGGAATGGTTGAGGAGATCATCACCGCGCTTTCGCGGTTCAAATGGCTGTTCGTGATCGCCCGCAATTCCAGCTTTACCTACAAGAGCAAGGCGGTGAACGTGAAGCAGGTCGGGCACGAGCTTGGCGTGCGCTATATCCTTGAGGGGTCTGTGCGCAAGGCAGCGGGGAAAGTTCGCATCGCAGGGCAGTTGATTGACGCGGTGACCGGCGCACACATCTGGGCGGATCGGTTCGAGCGCGACCTGACAGACGTTTTCGCGCTTCAGGACGAAGTGACGGTCGCCGTTGTCTCAGCTATCGAGCCAAAATTGGTTCAAACGGAAATCGCAATGGCGGCGCGGCGCCGACCGGAGAGCCTCACCGCCTATGATTTTTATCTCCGCGCTCTGCCGCAGTCTTACCTGGCGACCCGCGAAGGGTTGGCCGACGCGATCAGGTTGGCTCACCGCGCCTTGGAACTGCACCCTCGGTTCAGCGGTGCCGCGGCTCTCGCAGGTCTCTGTCACATGCGAAACGTCCTTTTCGGCTATGCTGACGATCCCCAATTCGGCCGCAGGGAAGCCGTTCGGCTTTCTCGCTTGGCATTGAGCGTCGACGATAGTGATCCAGATACGTTAGCAGCGGCTGCTGTAATCTCGGCGTTCATGATTGGCGATTGTGAAAGTGAGATCGAACTGGCTGACCGGGCAGTTGCGCTCAATCCCAATTCATTTGGCGCATGGTCCGCCAGAGGCTGGGTCTGTAGAACTGCGGGGCTACCGCAGGAAGCTGTCCAGAGCTTCGAACGTGCCATTCGCGTGAACCCGATAGACCCGCTGCTACATTCGTCGTTTGTCGGGATGGGCATAGCTTTGATCGAGCTTCGTCGCTTTGACGAGGCCATCGTCGCAGGCAAGAAAGCCCAACGCCAGAGATCCTCCTATTGGCCGGCTTACTGCTGTCTCGCGTCCGCTTTCGCCCATCTCGGGCGCGAGGCTGAGGCCCGTGAGTTGGTGGCGCGTCTGCTTGAGTTCGATCCCGCCTTTACAATATCAGCGTTCATCGTGCGGGGCGGGCAATCAAACGCGAAGCTGTTGATCGAGGGCCTTCGGAAAGCGGGCTTGCCCGAATGAACCTTGCTCGCGGCATCACGAATTAGAATGCAACTGCAACCACGGGTTTTCTCGAGCGAGATTGCCTCGAGGGGAGCGGTCGCGCGGTCCCCGCGCTTTGGGGCGCTCTCCAAAGGACCCTGCCGACCGATTGCGGAGGGACCGCTACAACTTCACACGCCCGGATAGCGTCACGCGCCGCACGTCATCACGATCACGAAAACTGCCAAGTTTACCTGTTCCGTTAATTTTTCATTAACCGGGTCCGCGCACCATCGATCCCGTTCTGAGGGGACACTGCGTCGCTTCTTGTCTTGTCGCCACGCATCGTCACCACGACGCGACCGTGCGTCAGCATCAAGCGCACGACCCTCACCAATCCCTCCCGCTGGTTTCCGGCGCGGACTTTGGCCGCCATGGACGCATAGCGGACCATGCCCGGACGAGCCGCTGGCCATCCCGCTCGCGAGTGCCCCATCTTCGAGCGGCCTGCACATTCACCGACAAACCAGTACGGGGGTTTTCGCGTAGGTCAGCACCTTGTTTGTCACACTGCCGATCAGAAGCATGGGAAGTCCGCTGAGCCCATGCGATGACATTACAATGAGATCGCAGCCTTTTTCCTCGGCTGTTGCGATGATGGCTTCATGAGGTGGCACGTTCTCCAGCTGAATTGTCTCGCAGGAAACGCCAGCCTCCTTGGCCGCATTTGCCGCGCAATCCAACACGCTCGCAAAGTCGCCCGTCACTGCAAGAAGCGAGTCCACAGCGTAGATTACGGAGACCTTGGCTCCAACGGATTTCGCCAACGCCAACCCATGCGCAACCCCACGCCCCGCTAGCTTCGACCCATCTGTCGGAATGAGAATATGCCGGTACATGCTTCACCTCCCGATTGTCTGGACGTATCGCTGAGCCCGTCACATCGGCGTTGTGCGAGCCACCGCGCGGGCGTGTCACCATTACACCGGGCAGAGCGGCGAACCCCGTGCGCTCCTCGATCTCAGAACGAGAACACCACGATTGCCGCGAGCACCGTCGAGCCGATGCCAGACAGCACGATCAGAGTCACAAACAACCGGTCAGCCACAACACCACGCTACCACTTGCGCGTTTTGCGAGCATACATCCCCTGCGTGAGGCCTGCACTGTCACGAACTGGAACACGGTCGTCAGATCGTGGGGCGGATGTTCCTAAGGAGTGGGCCGCCGATAACTCCCTGCAATTCCCGGCGGCCCCTGTCGGTCACTCCCAATGCCTCTGCCCAATGACAGTAGGCGTGACCGCCCACTGAGGCTCAGCATACCGAGCGAGTATGACGGGTGAAATTGATCTCGATCAATTGTCCCCCGGAGGCGGCAGACGTCAGCACCAAGCAGCCCGGCAGGCCTTCGCCCTCAGCCGGCGCGCTGGCACTCTCCTTGCTGCTCGTCCGCCAATCCCTCAGACCCGCAGTGGGTCTGTTTCATAGTGAGGCGATCCCATGCAATCGACGTCCCGTTTCGAAGCGACCATCCCGGCACAGCTCCACGTCCTGATCTCCGATCTGCGTTGGCGGACGCAAATGCTCGACGCCGACATTCTGGAGGAAGAGCGGAGGGCCGGGATCTCCGATCCAAACAATCTCGCCTACCCGATGCTCGCGCAGAACCTGAGAGCCCGGCGCGACAATCTCCAGGTGAGCATCGCGATCCTGGAAAACCGCATTGAAAAGCGATCAACCGAGTGGCCGAGCGCCGCCTGACGCGGATCGTGCCGGGCCCGACCAGGCAACGCGACGGCATATGCATAAGGGCGCGGGCGATGGGCGATAGCCCTGTCCGCGCCGGTCAGCGCGCGGGAACCCGCGTTGCCGTTTTGCAACGGTTCCCCACCGTCTGAAGCCGGACAAAAGAAACTCCCATTCCAGCCACGAACCCCGCTCACAACGCCGTGAGACTAGCAGGGGAACTACGATGCGTGCACAGCGCGTTTGGAAAGTGAATGGGGCCGCCAGCATCGGGCAGCTCCAATCGAGACTGGATGACCTGAACAAGCGTCTCGGTCAGCTCGAAAGCCAGCATCCGGAGAGTTGGAAGCTCGAAGAACTGAGATCCAGCGCGCTCAACCTGTCGCGCGAGATCGACGACATCCGCTGCGCCGAGGCGACGGCGGCCTTGAGCGAGCTGCTGCGGAAATAGCCAGGCGTGCGGTGCGCAGAACGCGACGATTCGCGAGCGACGCGAGGAACCAACGCCGCGCACCGCCATTGCCATGCAGAGCATGGAGCAAAATCATGACCAGGCACCTGACGCGAGCCCATCTCGCGCGCGGGGTGGCCGGCGCTGTGTCCACGCTGGTCCTGTGCGCGACGGCGGCATTCACCATCGCGCACCACTTCGCGCTGTGAGGGATTTCGCATGACGTCCGATCCCGAGGAGTCGGTAAGGCTGCTAGGTTTTGGCGAGATGACGTTGCGCACCGCCGTCGCGACGCTGATGGCGCTCGCGCCGCGCGAGCGATCCGACGCCGCCATCTTCCGCGTCCGCGACGGCGTGCGTTTGGCCTCGAGCGAGATCGCCGAGCTTGCCTCCGACTGGGGCATGACACCAATGGCTGAAGTCAGGTCTCCAAGCCTCGTCCCGGACCAGCACTGGCCGGACATCGTTCGCGGCATGGTGCGCGAGGCGCCACTGCCGGCACTGATGGTGGCGTTCCTGGTGGGCGTGCTGGTGGCGCGGCGGTAGGCAATACTACGGGCGCGCCGACAGCCTGCTCCAGATTCCGATCGCTTCGAGCGTGTAGCTGTCCTTGATCTCACGCAACAGGATTTTCGACCAGATTGCATCGGCCGGCATCAACAGGGTCCGGGTGATGACCTCGCGTATCTCGGGTAACCGCTCCCGATGGCCGATCACCGACGCATGCACGATGTGGACTTCGTTGTCCATCAGGCCGGTATCCGTCAAGACGGTTCCGATCAGCCGCGGCTCGACGCCGACGTACCCGGTCTCCTCCTCCAATTCCTTCAAGGCATTTGCTTCCAGCCCGATGCCCGGTTCGGCGAATCCGCGCGGCAGTTCCAGCATAAGCCGCCCGATCGCATGCCGCTCCTGCTCGACCATCACGATGTCGCCGACGTTCCCCAACTTCGGATCGGCGATCGTGGCAACGACCACGACATTGTGCCCACCCAGCAATTGACCGCGCGAGACGACCCGAAAATAGGGATGGACGATCGTGGCCGGGCCCTCGCCCACCTCGACCAGGTCGACGAGCACGAGCACGTAGTCATTGGAGAAGGCAAGCCCGAGCGCGACGCCATGCTCGCGCGCGTAGTTCTCCAGGCGAGCACGGTCGAGCACAAGCCGGCGATAGCGGCGCGGCTCGAACAATTGGGGGTATTTGGCGAGCACGTCGAGATAGGCCTCGATGCCGGCTGCTGGATCGACCATGATTTTCCCTGGTCAGAGATGAAGAGACGTGGGCCTGCGAAGATTGGCATGGGCTGTGAAGATTGACATGGCCTGTGAAGATTGACATGAGCCTGCCGCTGCCACCAGCAGGCCAGTGAGCCACGATCACGGTCGAGCGGCTTCTTGTCGTTTTGGCGGCGATGCCTTGCGGTGCCGCCCGGTTTTGGCAGGGGTACACCGCAGTTCAATTGTCCCGATCCTTGACCTCGAGCCCGCCGCCCTGCTGATCCGGACGCAATTGATCCCTCGACGGCGCTATCTCGGTGCCCTCGAACGACAGGCGGCTACGAACCTCCCGAGCAATCTTTGCGGCGGTTTCCGCCCAGATTTTGCCCTGGAAGACGGGCTGCTTCATTTCATATTTCAACCCGCCTCCCTCGAGATAGACGACTGCGTGAGCGACGAGAGGCACCATTCCTCGCGACAGCGAGTGTTCGCTGACCGGATCCTCGGGCAGATGCGGCAAGCCGAACGCGTGCCCAGCTTCCGAGGCGACCATCTCGAAAATGCCCAACGCACTCAGCCGAACCTCCCAACGCTCGGTGGCTTCGCGGAGGCGAGTGTCGCGCTGGATCTGGCCCAGACGCTCAACCACGTTTCCCAGCGAACCGGAGACGCGCCGAATGGACTCCAATGGATCCTGAACGAATTTCTGCTCCGACATCGGCCGCTTGTTGTCCGGCAGATTCTCGACGGCGATCTCATGATGCAACGCCCATATCGGATCGTTCCTGACCGCTATGATGTCGTCCAGGCTGACCGAACCGATATCGGTCAATTGAACGGCCTGACTGGCGATGTCCAGACCGACCCCGGCAACAGCCATCATGAGATCGTGCAACTCCTTCTCGTCCACCTCCTTGATGCCTTCCGTGAGTTCCTTGATCTCCTGCAAACACTCACGACTGGTCGATCCCTGGGACGTGACGACATATCGGTTGAGAACATCGGGCAGATTGACGTTGTACTTGAGGTCCGCGAGCGCCTTGATCTGCATCGCCAGCGGTTTCTTGAGATCAAAAACCAGGTGATCCTTGTGCAGGCCGTCCACGCAGACGAACTTTTGGTAGATTTCCTTGCGTTTGACCGGACGACCGGTCTCGTCCTGCACCCGATTGGCAAAATCGCGAACGTCCTTGAGCATCTGCTTGATGCTCTCGTCATCGAACGTTGAAAGCGAGAAATCCTTGCGAAGGAGATCGGGCCTCAGATCGTCGATCGTCTTGAAGAAACCTCCGAAGCGCTTGGAAATGTGGTCCGTGATCAGGGTTCCGTTTCGCCTGTCGTCCCAGCTCAATCTCAGCTTGTTCGTGTTTTTTGACTCGGCCCTGGTCCAGTAATCCTCGACGTCGCGCGACAGGTCCGTGCCCTTGAAGTCCGAGAGTTGCCGCTCGTCGTAGAGGAAAGGGACGATCGCGCGATCCTGCACGAGTCTTTCAAATGACTCCGGCTGCGAACCTGCGCCGAGATAGAGTGCCTTGACCGCCTCGTTGTGGAGGAGGTACGCGCGATTGACCACCACCGAACGCAGCGTCAGCAGCGCCTTGAAGAACTCCGTCTTCATCGCCGGCTGAATCCGCTCGGCGTAGGCGGACAGCGGCTTGGCGCTCTCCGCAGCTTCCTGGGCGATGTCAGGCGGGGCCCATTGGTCATCGAGACATTGGGCAATCCCGGAAAGCTGGTCCAAATTGTTCGGGGTCAATTCCATGGCGCAAGGCCTTAAGAAGAAAAAAACAATGCGTCATTGTGTATTACAAAATGAATGCGAGCTTAAGTTGAAATTGCCGACCGCCCGAAAAATTGAAGCGAACCCGAATCCAACGACTGTATTCGAACCCGGTGCCCCCGCACCGCACGTCACGCCATCAAAGCGCTGCTCGAAGGGATGAGCGTTGCGAGCCATGCCGCTTGAACTTTAGGAGTGACGCGACCGGCTTACCGCACTTTCCGCCACCACAGGCGGTTCGCTGGAACCGCCAGCGCACCCAGCAGCCTTCATGCGACCTCTCCGGTTTCGGTGCGGATCAATCCGAGATGATGAACCGGCTTTGGCGCGGCCACACCGTTCCGATTCGAAGCGCCTCTCAGCAGAAGCAGACAAACGGCCGTTCTCAGGAGATAGCCGATGGCTCCGCCAGCAGACATTGCGTAGATGATATGCAGCGGATCCCATTTGTCGTAAACGCCGAGCAGGATAGGCGCGAACACAAGGAAGGTTCGCACCGAGTCGATTATGAGCCCGAGACCTTGCCGACGCAGCAGGCTCGGCACCTCCTGTACCGGAGTTGACAGGGCCTGTGCGGCGCCCGTCAGCGCCAGCGCTGTCATCAGGTTTCCTGTCAAAATCCAATCGGGGCCCAGTAGCGGACCGACAAAATAAGGCGCCGCGGCTCCGATCGCCAATGCCGGCAAAGTTATGAGAGCGCCGGCGAGCAAGACAAGAAATACTCCACTCTTGTAGGAATGTTCACTTTTGCAGCGCTCGTTTCCCTTGGTTGCCTCGCTGACAAATACATTGCTAAGCGGCAGCGCAACCAGGCTGATGGGACTCGAAAACAACCGCGCGGCGACACCGAAGTGTCCTGCCATGGATGTACCGAACAGCGACCCGATGAGAATGGCCGGGAGGTTGATTATCCCGAAGTTCAGGATTGTCCCAGGCAAGTCGAACAGAGGAAATTTGTATTCGCCTCTGGCGACGGCCATCAAGTCCTTCCATGGAACTCGCGTCACGCGACACACCTCGTTCCATGTGAACACGCGGATGCTGAGAAAACCGATCAGCACCAGCTGGCTCAGTATGTGTGCCAGCACCATTGAATCGCCGCCCCACTGAAGGAGACCAAAGCTCACTTGCGATAACGCCATGAAAACCGGAGCGACAAGTTTGCCAATGGCAAAATCGCGAAGTCGACCGCGGCTGAGGCTCCAGCAGTTCAAGGCCTCGACGATGCCCGTTGTTGCCATGCCAATTGGCACAAGATAGACGAGCGCAAGCAGCCGCTCCGGCGCTGACGGCGCCAACAGAACGCCTGCCCCGGCGGTGAGCAGGCTCGTCGAAGCGATTGTCACAATTACAAGCTTGAACGCGGCATATGCCTGCTCCCCTATCGCGACCACATAGAGCGATACGTTAAGCCGGAGTGCAGCGGCTGCCGCCAGGATATTCACGATCCCGAGATAGATGGTGAAAACGCCAAAATCCGACGGTGAATAGAGCCTCGTCAGGAGCGGAATGCTTGCAACTACCGTGAGCTGGCCGATGATGGAGAGAAGGGAGACACCGGATGCGGCATAGACAAGTCGTCCCATCAACTGACGAGTCGGACTCATTTCGGCATTGCTTTCATCGGTTGTGGGCATCGAAAGACTATCGCGGGCGCACTCCTCGCTGGCATCATTCATTCGCATGAGGCGTCGATATCGGGATACCCCATAATCTTGGGGCGGTCGGGCAGTGTGCTTGTCCCGTACCGCATTGGAAATTTGCGGCCGGAACCATGTGGCGCCCGCTTGTGCCGGTTACTTCGTGTATGCACTTGCGACCCGTCTGACTGAGAAGGATTGGCGACGATGATCAACGTCCAACTTCGGGGATTGCTCAAGCGGACAGTCAGACTGTGCGGCTACGACGTTCACCGCTTTGACCCGGTACGATACGAGCCATACGATCAGTCGAGTGTTACCGAGGGCAAGATCGTTCGATGTGCCATTGACGGGAGCGAGGTGTTTTTTTTCGTGGTCGATGAGCAAGACACAATACAGCAAGAGCACCTGCATCAACGGTTCTATGAACCGGAAGAACTCGAGATCATCAAAGGCGCGTTTCGTGGCGGGGTCTTCCTGGACGTTGGAGCCAATGTGGGAAACCATTCACTGTTTGCGGCAATGTACCTTGGCGCATCCAAGGTGATCTCCGTCGAACCAAACCCTATTGCCCACGGCATTCTTCGCGCAAACATCGGTCTCAACGGCCAACACGACAAAGTCACCCTTCTCCCCGTTGGCTTGTCGGACGAGCGCTGCCTTGCGTCCATAAATATTCCACTCCACAATCTCGGTGGCGGAATGCTCGCTCCAGGCGCTGCCGATGCACGCATTCAGGTTTACACTGGAGACGAATTGCTGAGCGGATCAACTGTCGATTTCATCAAGATCGATACAGAGGGGATGGAACTGAACGTTATCAGGGGATTGGCAAATACGATCAGACGCGACCGTCCAAGTTTGTTTGTCGAAGTTGAAGACAAAAACGTCGATGCGTTTCTGCAACTGATGAAGACATTTGAATACACGATTAAAGGTCGGTATCGCCGCTACAACACCAACGAGAATTTCCTCGCTGTTGCCTGAGCAGGGCTTGCTGAACAGGTCTTGACCGACAGGTGTTGCTAAACAGGTGTTGGGGCATGCCGCCCGAGGTGGCGGAGATCCTCCACAAGACCGTCGACAAGGCGGGGAGCAACCGAAGCTGACGGCGCCGCTGTACGGCGGCATCGAGGGCTGACGACCCGGGCCGAGTTCGGCAAGCTGGTCGCGGACGGGACCGAAAAGTGGCGCAGGCTGGCGGTTCGCCAGTAAGTCGGTCGACCAGGCAGGCCCCCGCGGGGCGGGTAATTCGCCAACGAGACATCGACGGACGGCCAGTCCCTTCCAATCGAAAATCTCGAAAAACCCCGTTCACAGGTGAAATGACGGCTTTGGCACTGTTGGCGGCACCGCGAGAAACAGACAATTCATTCGGGGCTATCAAAGGGAGACCCGGTAGCCACAAGCCGGAGACCTCTGCGTCATATCGCGCGGTTCATCCTGATCGGCCTGTATACGGGCACTCGGGCAGGCGCGATCGCATCTGCGTCGCCATATGCGGTAACTGGGCGCTCCTACGTGGATCTGGAGCGCGGAATCTTTTGTCGCAAGGCCATTGGCAAGCGCACGACCAACAAGAAGCGCCAGACGCCAGCACCGATACCGCCACGGCTGCTCGCCCACCTTCGGCGCTGGTGGAACCGTAAGCTGCTCGCGGAGTGCTTCGTTGAATTCAACGGCAAGCCGGTCGCCTCCGTGAAAAAGGGCTTTAAGACCGCCGTAGGCTTGCCGGCCTACCCGGGAAGGTGCCCCCCCCACACCCAGCGCCATACCGCTGCGACATGGCTCATGCAGCGGGGTGTGTACCCATCTGGGAGGCGGCAGGGTTCCTGGGCATGTCTCCCGAAGTCCTGCAGGACACCTACGGGCACCACCACCCAGACTTTCTGCAGGGGGCGGCCACGGCCATTGGCCAAAAAGGCCGATATGTTCGGTGGTTGAAACGATGGTTGACTCGGGAACGACCAACGATCAGAAGGAAAAACCTAATGATTTCTGGTCGGAGTGGCAGGATTCGAACCTGCGACCCCTGCGTCCCGAACGTAAGTAGCAATCAGAAAATCCAACAAAAACAAACAAGTTCGATCCTGATCGACCACCTTTACCGCCGTTTGTTCACGGGGTTTCGGTGGTCAATCGGTGGTCAGCCTACGGCGTGATTCGACAGGCGGGCCACGCCGAACGTGGAGAGCACTCCATTGGTAATGGAGAGGTCGACAGTTCAATCCTGTCTGGCAGCACCATCAAATTCAAATACTTAGCCTGATCGTGCTCTGCTCGAAAATTGAGCCGGAAGCACACCGGAAGCACGGTGGACGGTTTGGCCGCCCACCGGCATACATCGTTCAGTGAAGCTGCAAGCGAGCTTCCATCTCGTCTTTCGCCTTGAGCATTCGCATCGCCATCGGCAGCGTCACTGCGGCGTCGACCTCAACCAGGTTGCCTGCCAAGGGACGAAATTGGCCGGCGGCCTTGCCTTTGAGAGGGCCTAACATCGCCGCGGCTACTGCGGAGCTCACCTGGCACTCAATGAGGGCGTACGGCCCATCGATGGTAAGAAGAATATCCACTTTCCTGCAGCGAGCGTGCGGCCGATATAGGTTTCGCAAGGGGTAACCGAGCAGCAACCGCTGCACATCCATCATTGCAATATCGCGAGCTAGTCCTGCAGCTCGCGTCTCGACTTGCCCGCCAGCGTTCCAACTGGCGGGTTTTCTTTTGGGATTGTGCCGATCACTTCAGGCGCTTCATTGTCGGCAGTGCCGGCTTGGGCGGCCGCTTCTTCGGATTCTTGTGGTTGAAGTGCCCGCGGGCGGGAAGCGGGATCAGATAGCGCTTGCAGATCTTGCGGAGCGTGAACTCTGACATGCCGAGGTCGGCGGCCGCCCGGATCATCGTCTTGCTCCAGACGAGATCACGGAGCTCAGTGCGGCTTAGCTCCCTTCGAAACACTCCTCTGCCGAGCCGAAGCTTCTATTCCCGCGCTTGCGCGGCCGCTTGATTCCGTGCGCTCTCTCGAACGCTTTGGTGGCTTTGTCCTCCATCCTCGACCGATAGCGCGCTAGCCGCTCCGGATACGGATAGGGAAACGGCGCACACGCGTTCCTGAGCTTGTAATACCGCCTCACCCAAGACTGCTGCTCCTCGTTGTCGAACGGGTAGAAGGAGACGTCCGGCGATGTCACGGGAGATGCGTCGGGAGGAAGCCCGGTCGTTTGAGATCAAAGTCCCACCAAATCGCACAGCCCATCCGAGTGTGATGGTAATCAGTCGCCAGAGCATCGATCGTCCCCGCGCAATACATCGGATCGCTGCCTCGACGCGCGACCGGCGCGATCATGCCGATGTTCTGGAGGTCGTGTAGTTCCGATGCTCTGAGCTTCAGACGCTTGAGCACCTGATATTCTTCGTAGAGCGGTGGCCCGGACATGACGCTCCCCCTGTTTCGGAAGAAGCCGGCCATGAGCCAACGTTGTCTGTCAAATTGTGAGAGTTGCGATTTTCTATCGCAGGAAAATAGACGTCAGTTCAATAAGTCGCGGCAGTTGTCGGGTTTGTTGAGCTCTCCTTGCGAAACCCCTTGGCTTTCTGATTCGCCCCTCTACCCCCCAACCGGCCCCGACAGCGTCTGCAGCCCCGCCTCGATGGCCGCGATGTCCTGCTCGACCAGAGCGATCGACGACCGGCAGTCGAAACCCTCCCTGGCCTTCAGGTCGACCGCCAAGCGCCGCCGGTGCATCCGTAGATCCTCGAGCGACTGGCGATCCTTCAGTCGGGCATAGCCGTCCACAATCAACTCAATCGCACTCGACATAACGCTACCCCACAATGAAATTCGCATTTGCAATGCGGACAGGCTAGCGGGAAACGGGACCGGAGTAAATCGACAGCGAGACATCAGCCGAGGCACACGGTGATCTGGCAGATAGACCGCAGACGATCGGCATCCGCGCTGGCGTGCCGATAAGCGCTGATCAATGGGGCTGGAGCCTTGTGTTTATCTAGGCATGGAACCCAGCACCCAGCGCTCAGGCTCGGCTCCAACATTCGACCAAGCCCGCGCCGTATTCGAGCGGCAGCAGGTGGAGCCGACGCTTCGCGAGGACGATTGAAGTTTGGCGGCGCGACCGCGATTTCCACGCATGGAAGTGCCGCATGCAAGCTGAGGGGTCCCGGATGCCGACGCAAAACTCCAACGGCTGGTCGAGGTGCTTCTGCGGCGAGCCGATCCCGATTGCGTACGAGGTGCACATCTCACCGTTCACCGGGGGATCGGCGCATGAACAAACACGTCGAGAAACGCCCCTTCGCCGAGCCCGAAACCGCCGCGCGCAAACTTAGTTCCGTCAGCTCTCTCCGGGAAAACTCGGCAGTCGGCTGTAGAAAAATCCAGGCAGCTCGACCAGAGGCATTGCCAAGCCTCCGGGAAAACTAGGAACCCGGCCCGGCAGTGCAAGTTGGTGCGGCATGCCAAGGTTTTACTTCGACTACCGCAGTCCGGCCGTCGTTATTGATCATGAGGGTATCGATCTTGCGGACCTTAAGGCCGTCGAACGGTTAGCGCGCGAATTATTAGGAGAAACCATCATTTGTGGTGCTGGCACAGGACCTATCGAAGTCGAGGCAAGAGACGAGTTTGGTCCAATACTGCGCGTGACCGCTACGATAGAGGTCAAAAGGCGCACCGAACACGGCGGCCGAGCGTGATCGCGCTTCGGAAGCGACCATTGTTTTTCCTGATAGGTGCGGGAACATAGCGTAGGCGCAGCAGTGCGCAGGTTCGATTGATCTACATCAACCTCCTGCGCGGAGAGAGCCGCAATCTCGCGAGCGGGGCTTAAGGACTTCATAGAAGGGTTTCGGTCATGCTCCGCTATATTCTCGCTCCTCTTGCCGCTTTCGTTTTGCTCATCGCCTGCCTGATCCCCGATGATGCTGAGGCTCGGCGCGGCGGAGGTGCCTATCGGGGTGGCGGCGGTTACCGCGGCGGTGCGGTCGCAGTTCGAGGACCGCGGGGCGGCGGCGCTGTTGCAGTGCGCGGCGCAGGCTATCGCGGCTACGGCTATCGGGGCTACGGTGTCGGAGCGGCAGCGGTAGGCGCTGCTGCCGTCGGCGCCGCTGCGTACCGCCGCAGTTGCTACGATGCGTACGGAAACTATATTTGCGCCTATTAATACGTGGCGACGCCTGATAGCGCGGCTTGGCCCTCTGCGGGTCTTCTGAGGGCGCGGGTTTATGCGGGGACCGCGCGACCGTGATTGTCGAGAATATCTGCTGCTAGAGAATCCGTGGTTGCAGTTGCAGGACCGGCCGGACGTGACAGCTACGGACAGTACATTTGTCCGGAGCAATACCCTTACTGGTATTGATGCAGCCGAAGTTCAGGACGGCGGTTCGCAGCCGCCGTTCTCCCTATGCTTCGGCCAAGCATGCAGCTCGTCAACGGCCGTAGTGAATTTGTAAGATGGCCAAGACGCCCACTGCGCGGCGGCTTCTGCAATTTCAGACTGGGAACTGATTTGCAGTTTCTGCAGCAGGCGTTTCCGCTATTCGCCAACTTGTTCTGGTCTTCCGCCGATCTGAACCGCAATGGCACGATCAGAGTAGCCTCGGGCTAGACGCCGCAAGATGCGCTTCTCACGCGGGCTCAAAATAGGAACGCTACCGTTGATCACTTTGACCTCTACAATGCACGGGATCGAGCATATCCCAGTGGGCCACCGGCAGTCACTGAAATTCCGGTGGCCGGTCGAACCCGCTCCCAATTTCCCCTGTTTGGTAGAGACCCGAACCGACAAGCATACCAGTGCAGGCCGCCCCTCCGAAATTGACGCAGATCAATTGCAACGTGGCAGACCTCCCGCTTTAGTGGGCGATCAAAGTGCCAGCATGGACGAATGGTGATTGTGCCCCAGCGAAGTTGAAGCACGGGGGTCGTCATGAACGTACGAGAATTAATTGAGACGTTGAAGGCACTCCCAAATCAAGATGCGATGGTGGTCATTGGCGAAGGCCAAATGCCCGAGGTTTGGCTTATTGTTTCAGGTGTGGTGGAGCGTCGCATTCATGTAAGTGAGACCACACTCGATTGTGTGGGGCCGGGCAACGATATCGCTATCGAAATTGTCTGATCGCGCCGACCGGACGACCGGCGTACGGGCTGCATGAGCGCGCCTTGGCCGTCGGCCCGCCTCACTGCCGCAAATCCTCGCAGAGCTTGATCAGGATCATGACCGTCGAGCCGACTGCAACCACCACGGCGCAGACAAACGGCAACTCCAGGCCGACAAGGACCGCTCGAACACGGAGCGATCTTTTCAATTGCGCGAAGCGCAAGCCTGCCACACCCATCGGACATCTCCGTTTGGCCCCCAGCAGCAGCGGTCTATACTCAGCGCGCGAAATGAGGCCCGGCTATTGCCGCTTCGGCTGTTCCCTACATCAAGGTGAACAAACCGTAGCGAAGCCGTGGCTCGGTTCACTTTTGAACTTAGGTGATCCACACCTCGCGCATTTCGCGCATGCGACCCGAACGATGTCGAACAGGCAGAATTGCTATACGTGACGGCAGCAATCTCGCTTTCGTCACGGATATTCCAAAGCAGCGCGGAGCGCACCAACGCTGGGCGAAGATACGTGCCGCGCTCGGCATTCTTCGACTGAGGTTACCTAGCACCTATGTGCGCCTGCTGACGTCGAGCGAAGAGCTGCTCGCCGGACATAGGAACGACGGATGACAGGGCGCGTTTGCATCCGCTGGCCGCTGCATGGGCCAGCAAAGGGCGGCCCCGACCCACATTTTCTTCAGCCCTTGTGGGCGGGGCCGTTCCAATCCATTGCGCATAACGCCCATCACCGCAGCCGATCTTGACGCCCTTGCTGCGCCCCGGTTGGATTGATGCTCCGGCTCGGTGGAGAGTGTTATGCGTTCTTCCCCGTCATGGATCGCGAAGACATCACGGCGCCGCCGATGCCGAAGCCGGGCATCGTGCAGCACGAGGAGAGCTTCGAGGTCGTGAAGGCCGACGGCTCGGTCGAGTTCGTCTATTTCGATGAGAACCCCGGCCGCCGCGTAATCAACGGTCGGCTGTCGAAAGAGGCCGCGTTCGCCAGGGCGCAGGAACTGCTCAAGGTCGTGGACGATCCGCATTTGCGTCCATCCCTTTGCCGGAGCGGCCTGCAGTTATCGTCCCGGCAGAGTCGTGGGCTGCCCGGGCGGCTCGATGCGCCAGAACGGATATGCCGCCAGTTCTCTCGAATGCTGCCCGAACATATCGACCCGTCTACTTGTAAACTCCGTAAATGACGCCGAAAAATTCAGTTGGTGACCTGATCGTCGCAAGTCTTAGGCCGAATTCAAGCGCAAATTGCGCGTTGGCCCCGGCCATCTCAAGTAGCTTCGCTTGATACGCCTGCATGTTTGCCGTCGCTAAAGCAAAGCCTTTCGTTGGATCGCTACCCGTCATTCTCTGACTGACGTCATCTGGTAAGGCATTCACCCGAGGCTCAATGACAGGAACCTCGTGTTTACGATCATCATGAAGCTCAGGAGGCGGTTCAATAGAGACTGCCGCAACAGAGCGAAGTAAATTCTCTTTCGGGCTTCTGACAATGGCCTGCTTGTTCCGTTGGGCCCGCGCGGCCATTTTCGGATTGCGGGCGCGCTTTGGTACTGTCGCCGGTTTGCGCTTGCTCATCTGACGCTCCAAAAAAAATGGGGGGGGTGCGACCACAACGGTCATTTCTGGAAGGACAACAGGCTTTGTGACGTGGTCGTTCCAAACCCGTGCATTGTTGCGGTCCGGGATGAACTGGAGATCAATCGCACGTTCTGCGATGTCGACGATGAGTTTAGGTAGCAACTTCAACCAACAAACGTCTAACTGGCGATCCCCAACGACCAAACTTGACGCCCCCCGGCACGACCCGCTTGGATTAGCGGGTTGATGGAGCAAGCGTCATGCGTATCTCGCCGTCGATCGTGCCCGGTTCCGAGCGGGACATCTATCTGGTGCTGGATGATTTCGGCGGCCGTCTTGGCCGGGCCTGGACCGAGACCGACGAGGAGCACACTGACCGCGAGACACTTCTGCGCCACCTGATGGAGGGGCAATACAGCAACCCGGCCCGCATCGTGAGCTTCAACACTGGTGAGGGCTGGTCGCGGGATGCCTCCGAGGACATTACCGAGGCGCTGCAACAGCGATGCGCCGTGCGCGGCGAGGTTCCGCCATCCCTTGAGGCGTTCCTCGAAATCCACGGGCCCGGGGCCACCGTCCAACTATCCCTGCTTTGAGCAGCCATGACCCCTTTCGGCCTGGTCATCGTCGCGGTCATCGTCACGCTGTTTGTCGTCGCGCTGGCGACGCCCGCCGGACGAGTCGCCTTAATCGGACGCGCCCGCGGGATGGTCCTCACGCTGGTCTGGCTCGCCCTGCTCGTGCTGCTCGGTACCATGTGGGCGCGGCTCGGCTGGTGATTGGTGGCCCCACCTCCTATTCTGGTGGACTTGCGCACCGCCTTGATGGTCCGCACCGTAACTGGAACGACGAGACGGCGCGTGCATTGGCGTCCATGGATGATAGGAAGTGGATCGCCATCATGGTCTCGTCGATGCTGCTGCTAGTTGGTGCGGCCGCAGTGCTGGTGTCACGGCCCGAGCTGCTCGGCGCGGTGAGGTGAAGAGCGGGTTCGCGCGCGGCATAGTCGTCATGCTGGGCTGGCTCGCCCTGCTCGTGCTGCTCGGCGCCCTGTGGGCGCGGCTCGGCTGGTAGTGGCCTACTTCCTATTCTGCTAACTGGTCTGGCCCGCCCGATGCAAGAATGCCAGCCCGTCCGAAAGAGAAACAAGTTCCGGCAACGACCGAACCTGCATTTTCGTCATCACGTGAGAGCGATGCGCCTTGATCGTGCGCTCGGTCGTGCCCAGAGCGCTGGCGATCTGCTTGTTGATTTGGCCGCGAATGACCAGTTCAAAGACTTGCCGCTCGCGTGGGGTCAAGGTCGCAAGATGAGAAAGAAAGGCTTCGCGCATGCTCTTCAGGGGACGCGCCGCGTCGTGTTGCTCTAAGGCTCGGTCGACCGCTTGAAGAAGCTGGTCCGAAGATATCGGCTTGATCAGAAAATCTTGCGCACCTGCCTTGATGGTCCGCACCGTAGCTGGAAAATCAGCGTATCCAGTCAGGAATATAATGGGCAGCGTTGAGCCTAGTTCGATTAAGCGCTCTTGCAGCTCTGGACCGCTCATTCCCGGCAACCGCACGTCAAGAAGGATGCAACTCGGCACCTCGTTGCTCGGCAAGCGATCCAATAAATGCTGTGCCGAAGGATAGGTCGAAACCTCGTAACCGAAATCCTTTAGGCGATCTCCTATCGTTTTGCAGAAGGTCGCATTGTCATCGACAATATGCACGAACCTCGGACCGAGCTTCACCTCCACTGCTTCCGACCTCCGGCTTTAGGAAAATGTTGCACGTGCCACCATAAGTGTTCGTTCAATACAACGTTAGCGCGAGCTCGCCAAGAGCTTGAAATCACGCCTCATTAAATGAGACCCCAGTCCAAATGGGGCGATGAGCTGGGGCCCTTGAATTTGCCCTAAAAGTTTGAGGGCGTTGGGAAAACTTGGCAAAAGCCGCGGTGTTCCTGTGCGCGTCAGAACAGCGCACGCGGTGCCCTGGGGCGGTGCGGGAAACGCCATGGCGGGCTCTAACCAGCTCTTTCAACTTGCGACTTTCTGCCCTGGTACATAGATCGCGGCTCATGGCACCGCGTATTGAGTTCGCCATCCCGGTCAAAGGCATCAAGGTTCCGACCGGCCCCGATTGGCTCCACGATCAAGCATGACGGTTACCGCATCCGACTGCTGCGGGAGGGCAAGCGCGTGCGCCTCATCACCAAGGGCGGCCACAACACGCGCGGCTCTGGCATCCCTTCCGCCCAAGTCGAAGAGAGCAACGCAGACCCGAACCAATGGGGTCAACGGCCCGGCGCTGATCCGGCTGCTGAAGGTCGACGCTTTGGCATGGCGTGGTATCGCAAAGAGATACCGAGCTGATGCGCTTTGACAGCCACCGACGAGACGCCTCGGTTCAAGTCAGCGGCTATCGTTTCGCGGCGGTGATTCCCGGCCATCGCCTTGAGCTTCTCAAGGTCTTCTGAGGTCCATGGGTGGCGAACAGAATTGGCCATATGCTGATCCTCCGAAACGAAAGATTTGGCCCGTATAATTTCCGCTAGGACCAAAAGTTTCATTGGATCGGCCCGCGGACCGTGCGCAATGGCCGCGCCTAGCGCGATGCGCTCGAGATCCCGTGCGCCATCGAGATCCTGCTGCCGCTGCTGACGCAGACGAAAGCGCGGCGCCTGGTCGCCGAGGCCGGACTAGGGCACAACTGGCATCTGCGCGCCGCAGCACCATCTAGCCGGCATGTCACCGCCGCCTTGCCGTTGCTGGTCCAAACTCACTGGTTCTTAAGCGCGCCAAGGGATGTGCTGGCAACCTTCGCTTGGTAGAAATAGCCCAAGCTGGACACTGCAATGAGCACCATCCACGGGAACCAATATCCTTTGATGAACACGCGTTCGCGGATGACGAACGACAAGCGATAGCGAGGACTCAAAGCGATCAGAATCGCTGTGCACCGGTACGGCGGCTCCTGGTCTATTGACCAACCTCTTGGGCTCGGCCTAAGACCACGCGCAAGCACCAGCGGCTGGCTCAAGGCTCGGCTAGCCCCTATCCTGTCGCCATGATTAACACCGCCCTCACCCGCCGCCGCGCGTAAGCTCGTCGAGATCGCAGCGAGCGTCGAAGCTGTCCAGGACGGCCGCATCTATATCGAGCGGATCAATGCGCCCTTCTTGTTCAAGCTGACGGGCAGCGGCAGCGAATTCGGCGCCGGGCTCAAACACGCGATCGAGCGCGGCTGGCTACAGCTGCACGAGAGCGGGACTTACGTGAAGCTGATGCCGTCCAGTGAAGACCTGCTGGCCCGCAAATAAAAGCATTCTGAACCTGCGGCACGCATCTGCGCGATCGTCACGGACGCGGCGCCTGGCCGATGGCGGCTGGCGTCTTTTTCGCGTAGATCTTCCATGGAATGGCGAAGTCGTTCGCCGACCGGATGACCGACGACTAGACCGAACTGACCTAAGCTTCCCTGAAAATCCCCGCTCTCCATGTACAGCCCCGAAAAACGACCAGCAAGGGCGCTGTGCGGCGCTGGGACGCACCCGAACCTGAGCTGCGGATCGCTGACGCCATGAACGGCGGGAAGTGGAGCGCCCGCCATCTTCAGGAGCGGGCCAGCAAGTCGTGGGGTTGTTGTGTTTCCAGTAAAATGAGTAGTTAGCACAATTGAGTAGTTCTCAAGATAAATCAGTGAGTTAACGCAGATATAGAAACCAACCACGACTCTGGTCAGTTTAGACGTCATCACCGCGCGGATTGTGGCAAACATCGGTGATGAGAACGCGACAATGCGCTCCCGCCTTCCTCTGACGGCAAAGGCGCAGCGCATGATCAAGCGTCGCAACCGAACCAAGCACACGAAAACATTTGAAGAGCGATTGGCTGAAGAGGCTGCGCGCTTCAAGGAGGCCGCAGCACAGTTGCCGCCAGGCACCCAGCGCGAGCTATATCTCCGGCGAGCCCGCCAGGCCGAAACGGCCTCACACATCAACGAATGGTTGACGTCGCCGGGGCTACAATCGCCGACCGCGTTGGAGAGTTTGCAGGCAGGAAGACAGGCGAAGCGAGATCGAGGCGCATCGGACTAGAATCCGGGTGCAAGTTGCCGCATTGAAAGAAAATGGCGGAATCCTTCGGTAATAGCTTCACCGTCGTTCAAGTGACTGCGGACGACACAACAACGCAAATTTGGATCGCGCTCGCTAAACCGAGCCAAGCGCTGACGTTGGTGCTCGCCGCCGTTCCTGAGGGATGGACTGCGGAAGTATTGAGTGTCGCGATAACTTCCAAGCAGCAGCGACTGTTCGAAGGGCTTAAACTACAGCCCGGGGATGTTCATAGAGTTGGATAAGCGAGGCTCGACGATGACACGGCGGTCGTTCACGACCGCGTAGCGATACTCGGTGTAGTTCGGCACCGGGCGCAAGACCACGGTCGGGGGCAAGGGCTCGCCGACGACGACGCGCTCGTGGATCACGACGGAGGAGGCATCTACTTCCGCTACGTTGGTGAGACCCGCCTGATCAAGCCGGGCGAGCTTCGGCAGATCATCGCCGGGCGGGAGCAGCGGGCGATTGCGGAGTTCAGCGCTCGCATGGGCCGCGTCGCAATTGGCAAGGAGGCCACGATAGATCTCGACTCCGGCGAGGTAGCCGGCACCAGCGGCAAATTCGTCATCGACAAGGCTTTGCTGCCGAACATCCAGTTCGTGCGAGAGGGTGACTTCAGCCAGACGACCGGTGCGCCTGCGCTCAGGCTTATCGGCGACGTCGAGTCGGTGTCGGAAGCGGAACGAGAGCGGACGAGAGTCATCCGCGAGAACGTGACGCCCGACGCTGTCGTCCGCAACTTTCTACGCAACGAAAAGGTCGCCGAACCCATGCAGTACATCCACTTCCAGGCGCACGCCCAGCGGAAGTGGTTTCCCGTCTGGTTCTACGTCGATCAGACCAAGCTGACCGTCAACGGAGTCGTCGAAGATCTTCGCGGGCAAGTCGCGACCTACCCGTCGTCCCGAGATGCACTGGTCAACCGGCTCGCCGGGAAGGACGCAGCGTTCCGTCAGTCGACCGGCAAGGCCGAGGCCCTGCGCGCAAAGCTTGTTCGCGGCGAAATAACCGCGCCGACCGACATCGATCAGGACGTCGTCTTTGCGGCAGCCGTACAGGCGCTACCCACGACGGTCAAACCGAAGGATCTCGAAACCATCCGAAAAACGCTTCTGCACTGTCTCGATCGGGCGCAAGGCGCTGACGCTCGAAGCAGCAATCGACGGGGCTCAATCTATCGCGCCGCTTGCCGCCTTGACGAGTTGCTGTACGCGAAGAAAACGTAGCGACACGATCCGATGTGACGGCGAGCTCAGCGACGTTGCGCGATAGATCATCGCGCAAACGCCTAGCGCCCGAGGCGCTTCTCCACGCGCTTGCGGCTGTTGCCGACTTTCTTGACCGCCTTCTTCACGGCTGGGACCGAGCGGCCGGTCTTCTTGGCCTCATATCCCACTTCGTATTTCTGTCCGCCGGCTACGCGGGCCCGATCATGCCGTGCAGGCAGGACCAGCAGTGGCGCACGCCTAGGCGGCGAACCGATCGTGAAGGTTTCCGCGCAGCTCATTGAGCAGCCACTGCTCCCGCTCGATCCGACTTCGACAGAGTTCGCGCTCCTTCTCACGCTTTGCGCTCGCCAGCAGCAGCCGGTAGTGCCCGATGACCTTCTCGCTGCCGCGGATGAGGAGGTCGCGGACGTCTCTCATGGCTCGGCCCCCACTCCTTCGGAGCCAGCCGAATCATTCGGCACGGCATGACGGAGAACGACGTCCAGATCGAAATCGCGAACGGGGTGCTGACCATCCGCGGCGAGAAGAAGAGCGAGCACAAGGACGAAGACAAATACTTCACCGAGCGCTACTACGGCTCGTTCCAGCGGCAGATCGCGCTACAGGACGTCGAGGAGGACAAGGCCGAGGCCTCGTTCAAGAACGGCGTCCTGACCATCTCGCTGCCGAAGTCGGAGAATCCGCGAGCGGGCGTCAAGCGCATCGCCATCAACACGAAGTAAAGACCGTCACGGGCGGCGGTCGCCGCCGCCCGTGCTCACCGAATCCGTCCCGAGGAAAGGAGCGTAAAGGGAGGCAATCGATGACCAACGCCAACACGAACGCAGGTAATCTCAATCCCCTGTTCCATCCGGCCGCATACTATGCGTCTCCGGAGGATGTCCTGAACGACAATGAGCTATCCGCGCCGGAGAAACGGATCATTCTGTCGTCTTGGGCGTCCGACATGTTCGCGGTCGAATCCTGTCCCGCTTTGCGCGAGATCCCAGGCATGGGCCAACCCATCCCGCTCGCCGATATCCTTGCGGCCTTGCGCAAGCTCGATGGCGACGACGACCCGCCGCCCGGTGGAGGGGTGCCCATGCGGCTGCGGCGGTCCTGGGCCGCCGCGCCGGCGAGGCGCCCGTGATGCTCACGCAACGGCAACGTGCTAGGTTTTTCGTGCGAGCACATTTTTGAGAGCTCAGAGGGTGGGTTCGGTCATGCGGCAAGTCGATACGGCAAAGCTGACCGTAGCTGTCGATTCAGCTTTGGCGCGTCTGCGCGGATACATTCCTCCCGGGTCCTTGCAAGCCTACGCGTTCGCTGCCGTCTGCGCCCTCGGCGCCGGACTGTTCGAAGTCTGGCTGAAGTGGCTCGACCAGAATGCGTCTCCACTCATCGCATATTACCCGGCCGTGGCCTTCACCGCTCTACTCGGCGGTATCGGCCCGGCGGCTCTGGTTGCAATCTTCGGCGGCGTGACCGCCTGGTGGGCCTTCATGCCGCCCGCCTTCAGCCTTTCCCTGGAACGCCATGGCGACCAAATTAACCTCATCACGTTCGCCTTTGTGTCGATGCTTCTGGTGTTGGCGGCCGACCATTTCCGTCGGGTGGCGAAGCGCCTCGAGGACGAGGAGCAGCTTCGGCAATTAGCCGTGCAGGAACTGGCTCACCGGCTCAAGAACAAGATTGCAACCATACAGGCGATCATCAGCGTCCAATTGCGCGATCAGCCACAGGTCCGCGACGGCATCCTGAGCCGCCTCGCAGCCCTGACAGCGACGGATCACCTGGTCGAGGAAGCGAATGGACGCGGCGCATTCGCTCATGACATCGCGAGGACCGAGCTCGGTCCGTACGCCGCTTCGCGGGTCGTGATCCAAGGTCCGAACGTACTGCTTCCGCCCAAGTACGCTTTGACCGTTGCGCTGCTCGTTCACGAACTGGCGACCAACTCGGCAAAATACGGCTCACTGTCTGTACCTGACGGCATCGTGATGCTGACCTTGAGAATGACGGACGCACTTCTCGAAGTCGACTGGCAAGAGAAAGGTGGACCAACAGTAAGCGCTCCCCAAAGACAAGGCTTCGGACTGCGGCTCTTGTCGCGAGCACTCGAACAGTTCGGTGGCGGCACCGATATCCTGTTCGAGCCATCAGGGGTGATCTGCAAGATGAAGATCAAACTACCCGTTGGCACCACGTCTGAGCCGGTCGACGAAGATGGCAAGCCACTCACTGTGACTGCAATGTAGCGGTGCCGCGGGAATAGGTAGGAGCGAGATGCCTTGGCGTCCGGCTTCGCTTCGGCGACTGAGTACGCCGCCGCCGAGATCCTGCTGCCGGCGCTAAGCTCCTGCCGAAGTACCCCGACATCCACGTCGAGGTGATCATCGACTACGGCCTTACCAACATAGTGGCGCAGCAGGTCGACGCCGGCATACAACCGGGCGAGCTCGTCGCCAAGGACATGATCGCCGTGCGCATCAGTCCCGATCTTCGGATGGCCGTGGTCGGCTCGCCCTCCTACTTCGCCAATCGCAAACGGCCGAAGACACCGCAGGATCTGACACAGCACAACTGTTTTAACCTTCGCTTGTCAACGCATGGCGGCAGCCTCTACGTATGGGAGTTCGAGAAGAACGGGCGCGAACTCAACGTGCGGGTCGACGGGCAGTTTGTGTTCAACAGCGCTGGCATTCTTCTGGATGGAGCACTGAAAGGTCTGGGCCTCGCCTACCTTACCGAGGGACACGTCCGGCCGCACGTCTCGGAAGGTCGGCTCGTTCGCGTGCTGGCGGATTGGTGTCCGCCGTTCTCGGGCTATCACCTCTACTATCCTAGCCGGCGGCAACCCTCGCCGGCGTTCACACTACTGGTGGAGGCTCTAAGATACCGCGGCAAGTAGGACAACATTTCGTCCTCTGCCGCAAAATTGCAATCGAAAGGCTGCGACGTCCGCTTCTAAGACGACATGAGCAGACGAAAGACGACCAGCCTGCCTGGGGCAGCTTGTAACCCCATAGCGGGCGTCACGACCGTACGGCATTATCTGTGAAAAATGCTATGCCTAAAGCCCGCTGGCTGATGGAGCCGACGATGTCCTTGAAAACGGAATTCTCTGATCTGCGCCTGTCGTTCGAGCCGCTGACGCTCTACCAAAAATTCGAGCAAGTCTGCATCCTGATGCTGACCACGCTGATCGCCATCATCATTGCCCTCGCGCTGTGGAATCTGACGCTGAAAATCCTGCTCAGCATCTGGGCAACCAATTTCGATCCGACCGATTATGGTGTGTTCCAGACGGTGTTCGGTATGATCTTTACCGTCCTCATTGCACTTGAGTTCAAGCGCTCCCTGCTGGTGGTGGCGGAACGGCGCGACAGTGTTGTGCAAGTACGCTCTGTCATCCTGATTGCGTTGCTGGCCGTGGTACGCAAATTGATTATTCTCGATCTGTCGAGCACGGAGGCCTTCCATCTGCTGGCGCTCGCCGCAGCCATCCTTGCGCTGGGCGCCGTCTATTGGCTGGTGCGCGACCAAGGGCAGCCGCGCGAAATCATCGCGGCGGGAGACGGATGAGATTGCATTGCAAGCGGTCGCACAAAAGCTGACAAAATGGGTTCAAAATCGAAGTTCCTGGCCTGACGCGAGGAAACAGGTTGCCAGCAAACCGACCTGCACTTCTGTTGTTGGCCCGTTTGAGATCTCACGATGGGCACCGAAGATGTCCGCTCGCCGAGGTTGACCGGAAGTCATCGCGGCAGAAGCAAATCGACGCGATTGATTCCAAGCGGTCATCGAGCGCAGCGAAGCGCTGCGATCCGAAATATCCCCAATCGATCAGCGATGACGTGGCGCGGGCGCCCCAGCCGCGAATGACGGCGGCGATCGATAGGCGAAGAACACCGTCGGAGTCCGCCGTCAGGGCGCTAAAATTTTTCGCCGCCCTCTTGAAACTTTTTTGCTCGTTGCAGATTTTTTGGTCGCTGCAGACATGGCGGCCGGGGCGCCTTCGGGCCCCGAAATCAAGGCGGGCGCCGGAAGGTGTCCGGTGCCAGCTCGTACCCAACTTGCTCTTTGGAGGATTTGGCTATGAGGTATGATTGGACTCCCCTATGGAGGTCGACCATTGGATTCGACCACCTGTTTGACGTGCTCGACGAGGTCCAGCGGACCGCCGAAGAGACCTATCCCCCCTATAACATCGAGCGGCTCGACGAGAACCGCTTTCAAATTTCGGTGGCACTCGCCGGATTCACACCGGACGAGGTGACCCTTACGGTGGAGCAGAATGTCCTGACGTTGGAAGGCCAGAAGGCCGAGAAGGACGAGAAGACCTTTTTGCATCGCGGAATGTCGACACGCTCGTTCAAACGGCAGTTCACCCTGGCTGACCACGTCGAGGTCAAGGGCGCCCACTTCGAGAATGGTCTGTTGGTCATCGAGCTCCAACGCGAGATTCCCGAGGCCATGAAGCCGCGGCGCATCGCCATCGCGGGCGCAAGTGCCGGGCAGGTCAAGCAGATCGAGGGCAAGGCCGCCTGACCAACCCGCGGCTTGGTTCCGATCGCCGCCGCGCGGGTTCTCCCGCGCGGCCACCTTAATGCGTCTTATGATGGGAGGTTAGCCATGCGGACGACGCCCGCACACGACAACGTCTTCGATTTCAATGCTCTTCTTCACCCCGGCACGGTGTTCTCGCATCCGCGCGATGTCGTCGCCGACCCGAATTTCAGTCTGGCCGAGAAGCGCGCCATCCTCGCGTCATGGGCCTCTGATGCTTCGGTGATCGCGTCCTGTCCAGCGTTACGCGCGCCGGACCGACTAAAGGCGCCTGTCCATATCGATGAAATTATGGAAGCGCTACGCGCGTTGGATGGGAACGGTCCGCGCAACCCGCCGGGCGGCAAGCCCATGCGTCTGCGCTCGACCGACCGTCGGGCGGCGGCGCGAGCGAGGGTCTGCGAACGATTGCATGACTGACGTCACACAGTTGATTCCAGGTTGCTTCTATTGGGTCCTGGTGCGCTCAAGCACGAAACATCCCGAGTGGCAGCCGGCGCGCTTCACCGGCGTATCCTGCCAAAGCGCCAGCGCGAAGTGGGACTTCATCGGCTTCAATAGCGACGTCGGTCATTATTTCGTCGAGGTCGTCGACATCGGCCCAGAACTAGTGTCCTAAACGCTCTTTGGGGGCGCACCGCAAGTGTCGCTGTTGCGTGTATTGGAAAGCGCGCCAACCCCTGCCACCTTCCAAATTGCTCGCTCATTGGCGGTGAGAACACGAGGACGCGTTAAGATGCCTAGGAAGCCTAGAGACAGCGCAGCTATCGATCCACTGCGCGGATTCCCTGTTTCTGTACAACCGCCGCGGCCCTGTCCTTTCTGCGGCGGTTCGGAGGTTTGGATCAACAGCGACGTCGATCCGAAATTCGTAGTATGTAAGGAATGTTTAGCTTTCGGCCCCAATGCGCCCACCGTTAAGCAGGCGGTCGAGCGCTGGAACAAACGCACCACGCCTCCTAGAGCGAACACAGCTGCAGCGACCTCTGGCTAATTCAGCGGTCGAACGACCTGGCTCGGAGCGTGCCGGTCGCCGCTGCCGCACCGCTGCGCCGAGAGGATCTCGGGCATCGCCTGCTTGCCCACGCGCAATTTCGCGATACATGCCTGCACCGCGCCGCTCGATCTCCGCATAGATTTGTTTGCAGTTTTTGAAATGGCGCAAACGCGCCGCAGCACGGCCGTTCGTGGCCCACAGCCGGCCTCACATCGTGCTCGCCCTTGGTCTGTTTTTGAGCCAAAAGGAGAAAGTGCCCACGCCTGCTAGGCCGCGCAATTCCAACATGACGACCTCGCGCCGAATGTGGTAATCCTTATCGCGCAGCGCCCCTCAAGAGTGCCACACAAAAACAGATCGCCGGACCGAAAAGTACAATAAAATCAACGAGATGCGGGATTGCTACATCAGTTCAACCCTGTCGGACAGCGGTTGACTTGCTCCCCTCTCTCCGCCTTCGAGTTTGCTGTGTATGGCGGTGATGCTTCCATCCCCAAAACTCGCGATCGCCGCAGTTGGCGAGCCTAATTGTGGATTTGTACGCGATGCGCCACATCCGACGATTCTTGCGCGCCTGGCGAGTCAGCCCGGCTGCATCAAGTACGCCGAACCAATCGCCGATCCTCGAAGGCGATGCCAGTGACCATCACGACGCCCGACGAGGTCGACCGGATGACCGCTCCTACGGACGAAGCCCACTGCACATACACAACAAGTGAACAAGCCCTAGCCCTGACGATTGCGAATCCCTGCTCTGTGCTAACCGCTCGGAACGAGCAGGCGGGTGAAAGGATTCGTCCTGGCAGGGAGTGATTTCGATGCTGATGACGAAGGAACGACGGCCGGCGATCCGCACGCTGCGCGGCTGGGCCATCTCAGTGTTGAACGAGGCCGGCGCCATCCGAGAATGCGAGGAGCACGGTTGGGCGCAGGACCGGGCCGACCCGCACGCCCGCGATCGCGCCATCGATCTTGCCCGGCAGGACCCGCCGACCGGCATCTCCGCGGAAGGAGCCGTGGCGGAGGTCCGCGACGTCCTTGATTCGATCGGCGACACCTGCCCGGAGTGCCGGCCAGACGAAGGCTAGGTCGCTTCTTTCACCCGCAACTCGCTCTTGCGCCGAGACGCGTCTTCGCCAGACGCGGATGCTTTAGGCCCGAGCGCGGCGCAGCGCGGCCGTCAGCCTTTCCCTTTCCTTCTCCCACCGCTCGTCTTCGGACCGGACCCGCTTCTCGATCGCGGCCCGTTCGGCGTGGAGGGTCTCCGACCGTTCTTCGTGCTCCCGCTGCGCCGCGTCCAGCGTCGCCTGCGCTTTCGCGACCAGCTTCTCGCGCTTGGCCCGCTCCTTCTCCCTCTCCGCCTCTTCCCTACGACGCTCGGCCTCCCGCCGCTTCTGCTCTCGCTCGAACTCCGCAGCGGCCTTGCGTGCATCCTTGTCGCTGATCTTGGGGGGGGCGTGCACCTTGGGCTCAGGACGACGGCTCTTCTTCCGCCCGCCCGCTTCGTCCTTCAGATCCGGCAACTCGGCCTGTTCGGCGAAGCGTCCGTTCGATCCCGCCGGCCGCTTGAGAACCATGCCCGGCTTCGACATGGTCGCGGCAACCACCTCGGGATCGTCGGTCTCCCTGGCGGCGCCCTGGTGGAAAAGGTTGCTGCCGGCACCCCATGCCTCCAGCGCCGCCTTCATCGACGGCGCCGCAATCGCGAGATCGTAGAAACCGAGCGAGGTCTGAAAGGTCTTGAGCTTTCTGGCCATGTCGCGCGCCGGCTCGCGGATCTCCTAGCCTCGTCGCGCGACCCAGATGCCGAGCAGGAAGGCGACGAAGAGCGACTGCAGCGGCGCCTCAATGGTTACCTTGCGCAGCCGCTCGGCGCAGCGGATCGCGAAATCTTGCGAAGCGGACTCGATCGGTCGCGCATCGGAGGCTTGCTCGCTGATTAGTCCGGATGCCTCCGTCATCGCTGAGGCTTCTTTCATATCCATCTGGCTCTCCTGTTCTCGCGTCAGGCCGACTTCCGCTGCCTGGCCGTGGGCTTCTTCGCCGACGTTTCCTTCGCCTGTTTCTTGCCCGCGATAGGCATCAGCATCTCCTACTGACCGGAGGAGGCCTTCTTCGCCTTTTTCGCGGGCTTCTTCGGCGCAGGCGCCGTTTCCGTGGACCTCGCGCCGCCGACACTGCGGCGCAGCGCTTCCATCAGATCGACGACATTCTCGCCACGGGGGCGTCCCTTCCGCACGATCGGCTTGCCGGCCCGCTTCTGGTTGATGAGATCGACGAGAGCGGTTTCGTACTGATCCTCGAACTTGTCGGGCTCGAAGTTGCCGGACTTCTGATCGACGATGTGCCGAGCCAGGTCCAGCATGTCCTTCGTGACCTTCACGTCCTGGATCTCGTCGAAGTATTCGGCCGGGTCGCGGACCTCATACGGATAGCGCAGCAGCGTGCCCATCAGGCCCTTATCCAAGGGCTCCAGCGCGATGATGTGCTGGCGGTTCGTCAGCACGACGCGCCCGATCGCGACCTTGTCCATCTCGCGGATGGTCTCGGGGATTACAGTGAAGGCGTCGTGGCCGACCTTGCCATCCGGACGCAGATAGTAGGGGCGGATAAGGTACCGCGGATCGATCTCGCTGCGGTCGACGAACTCGTCGATCTCGATCGTCCGGGTGGATTCCAGGGCGACATTCTCGAGCTCTTCCTTGGTGACCTCTATGAAAGTGTCCGTGTCGACCTTGTAGCCCTTGACGATGTCCTCGTTGGCCACCTCCTCGCCAGTGTCCGCGTCGACCTTCAGATACTTGATCCGGTGGCCAGTCGCCCGGTTCAGCTGGTTGAAGCTGATCTTCTCTGAGTCGGACGTCGCCGGGTATAAGGCCACCGGACAGGTGACGAGGGACAGCCGAAGGAAGCCTTTCCAATTGGCGCGTGGGGCCATGTACGCGGAACTCCGAAACGGTTAATGCGGATTCAAGACGAACGTCGCCCCTCGGTTCCGACAGGCGCCGGGCGCCGGGCCGCAGAAAAGTCGGCCGGCCGCCGCCCGCGCAGCGTCACCTGACCGGATCACGACCGGCTTGGACAAAATTTCCCGAAAAGGCCGTGAATCGCTCGTTTTCCCAGTACCTCCTCGCCGGCACCGCCGGTATTGTGTCCCGGCATGACCGCATCAACCCAACCCTACCGAGACGAGATTATTCAGGACGCGGCGGACCTGGCGGCGATGGCGGAGGCGCTGGGGCGGTCGACGGACTACCGGGTTCTGCGGCGCCTGGTACCGCGAACCGCGTTCGCCGTGACCAACGGGCAGACAACCAAGACCGGGGTCCTGCTTGACACCGAGACGACCGGTCTCGATCACAGCAAGGATGAGATCATCGAACTGAGGATGGTCAAGTTCGATTATCTGCCGGATGGCCGGATCGCCGGCGTCAGGGACACGTTCTCCGCCTTCAAAGAGCCATCGATCCCGATCCCGGTCGAGATCACCGCGCTCACCGGCATCACCGACGACCTGGTGGCCGGTCACAGGATCGACGAGGCTGCCGTCACTGCGTTCGTCGACGACGGGGTGATCATCATCGCGCACAATAGCGGATTCGACCGGAAGTTCGCGGAACGGTACTGGCCGATTTTCGAACGGAAGGCTTGGGGTGTTCTGCGACCGAGGTTCAATGGCGCCAGCACGGCTTCGAGGGCTCTCGTCTCGACTATCTGCTGCACGGTGCCGGCTTCTTCCACCAGGCCCACAGGGCCGTCGACGATTGCCACGCACTGCTCGAGATACTGGCGCTAGACCTACCGGCGACGGGGGCGCCGGCGCTCGGCGCGCTGCTTGAGCAAGCGCGGAAAAAGACGATGAGGGTGTGGGCAGAGCAATCGCCATTCGATATGAAGGACGCTTTGAAGCGTCGCGGCTACCGTTGGTCGGACGGAAGCGACGGCCGACCCCGGTCTTGGTACGTCGACGTCGAGGAGAGCGCGCTGGCGGATGAGATCGCGTTCCTCAAGACCGAGATCTACCTTCGAGACGTCGAACCCCGGCTTCAGACCTTGACCGCTTTCACCCGCTTTTCCGTCCGGGCCTGAAGCGGTCGGCCGACGCCCTTGGCCCGCAACCTAGCGGGCAAGCCGCTTCTCCACGCGCTTGCGCGCGTTGCCGATGACGGCCTTCTTCACGGCCGACGCCGAGCGGCCGGGCGCCGGCTTTCACCTAATCTTGTTTCCAAGTCTCGACCAACAATCGCTTCAGCTCCAGACCTATGCGAACCCTGCTAGTTGATGGATGATGTTACAACCGCGGGCGGAGGCGTGTACGTTTCCGGTGGATCGGGCCGCGTCACAAGATAGAGTTCGCCCGCCACCAGCATGACAGCAGCGATCGCCGCCGCAAACATGCCCAGCACCAGATCGTGTGGATCATCCATCGCTCTCGATCGCAAGGTTCTATTCGAACCTAAAGGCATCCGCAGCGCGACGCGCGCGTCTGATAATCGCAGGTATGTCTCTCTGACCGGAGAACTGCACATGGCGCCGGCTGACAGATCTACCCTTCTCGCCGGTCCATGCTTTAGCGTCCTGTTGCAGTCGGTTCGCCCAGCGATGCTCTAAACGATCGATCACGTGGCGAGGTAAACGGATGTCGTCCATTCGTCCCTCCTCAAGCTGCCAGCGCTCGCGATACGGAAAAGCGGCGCTTCGGCTTGCCGCCCGGCGGATGTCGGGGGCCGCCGTCGAGCTCGCACAAGGCTTCCAGGATGGCGTCGATGCTGACGGGTCCCTTGAGTCTTTCCGGGGCCCGCAGTGCCGGACATGAAGCGATCGCCGAAGCATCGGATGCCCAGGAGGCGAGGATCGCCCGTTTCTCGGCAAGGGTAAGTGACGGGTGCGTCACCACGTCCTTGGGATGCTCGAAGACGGTGCCAGGATGCAGGAGCGCTTGAAAATCGAAGACGTTGTCGGTCGCGGTCGTCGGCCGCATGTTTTCCTCCATTCGAAGACGGTGAAGCGGCAGCCCGTCACAACGGGGGCCGGGTTGCCGCAGGCGTATTCGCTCAAGCCGCCTTGGCTTCGAGCTGGTGCAGGTTGTCCGGCGCGGTGCCGTTGATCGCGATCCGCCGCGGCTTCATGGCCTCGGGAATCTCGCGGACCAGTTCTATCTTGAGCAGTCCGTTGTCGAAGGACGCGGTCTTGACCTGGACGTAGTCGGCCAGGTTGAACTGACGCTTGAACCCTCGGGTCGAGATGCCGCGGTAGAGGTATTCGCGTTCGGTCTTTTCGGCCTTGTTGCCTTCGATTGTCACGACGTTCTGCTCGGCCGTCACCGAGATCTCGTCGGGCGAGAAACCGGCCACCGCGAGCGAGATCTGGTAGCGGTCATCGCCGAGCCGTTCGATGTTGTAGGGGGGATAGTGGTCCTCGCTCGTCCGCTGGGCGGATTCCGCGAGGTCGAAAAGGCGGTCGAAGCCGATGGTCGAACGCCAAAGCGGTGAAAAGTCGTAACTGCGCATAGCCAGATCCTCCAAAGAGCAAAATGGTTACGAGCGGCACCGGACACGACCGGTGCCCGTCTCTGGTCCCGGGCCCATGAGGCGCCCGGAAGCCACCCTCCGGTGGCGATTGGAAAATTAGAAAAGCCGGATTTGGTTTCAAGGACCTACCGAAAAAATTTTGGGCCGGCCAGATCGGGGACCGGTCCTCTCGCAGGTGCGGCCCCCCGCAGGAGCAATGAGCCCATTCGGCTAGGTGACGAGCATCATCCGGACGCGCACTCCATACGCGAACTGGACAACATGAACTTGGGGGGCGAGATGGCGCGCGAAGTCGGCGTGCCGGTGACCGCTCCTGAATGCAACGATGCTGTCGAGATCCAGCAACCTTTCAGGCGTTGGCGAAGTGCGCTGGCCCGGGCAGCCTGTCATGGACTCGGTGGCGATCGGCGAGCAGTCTTCGCAGTGGCCGCGGACGGACACCTCGCCCGCACTTGGCCACGAAGGATAAGCTATCGGCGGCAGGCGCCGCATGAACGGCCAGTCTCCGCAACCAACGGGCATCGACCACGTTTCCTTGCCTGTTGGCAGCGCCGCACATCACCGCAAACAAGAGGGGCGTGGGGTTTTCAGTCCCCCGCTACAAGCCGAGCGCCCCTAATGCCGTCAAATATGAACTGGACAGCGAGGGTCGCCAAGATAACGCCGGCGAGTCTCGCCAACACGTTGGAGCCGGTGGCCTCCAGCATTCGGTGCAAGACGTCGGTGAAGATCATCCCGAAATACGTCAGTAGAAGGCAAAGCAGCATAGCTGCCAATACTATCATCGCGCCGATCGGATCACCGGCGGCTTGCCCCATAAGCAGAACGACCGCAGTGAGGCCGGCGGGTCCGGCGATGACCGGAAACGCCAGGGGGAAAATCGCGATGTCGCCCGGCTCCATGGCCTCGCGCCGTTCCAGGGCAGTAAGCGAGGAAAGGCCCGAGGGATGGGCGAAGATCATCTGGATGGCCTGCAACAACAGCAGGATGCCGCCCGCAACTCGAAAGGCGTCCAGAGAAACCCGAAGTGCGGCCAGCAGCCGGTTGCCGAAGAGGGCAAAACCCAACAGGACGATTCCGGCGATCAGCACGGCCTGCCAGGCCAAGCGAAACCGCTCCGGCCGGTGAACACCCGCCGTCAGGCCACCGAACACGATTGCCGTATCGATCGGTCCAATCGCCACGAACAGAGTTGCAAAGGCGGTGATGGTAAAATCAGAGAGCATGACGGGCGCATCCCGCGATTTTTGCGGAGAATCCGGCCATTGAGCAGGCTTGCGGAGAAAGAGAGCCAGTCCAGCGGATCAAGGGACAAGGGAGGCCAGCGGAGCCTCCCTTGCCGAGTATCAGGCCGTCACGCGGGGATAGCTCCGGTGCAGATACCACAGTCGCCAAGCCGCAACAGCCGCCACCAGGATTCCGGCGATGACGTAAAGCGATGCAACGGTTCTCGTAGCCGAGAAATGCAGCACCCACGGTGACAGCGCCACCCAAACGCCAGCGGCAAGAGCCATCCATTCATGCCATTCGGCGAAAATCGCCAGCGCTGCTACCGCAAGCGCAGCGATCAGGATGCCAGTCAACCAGGCATTCCAGTTTGTGGGACTTTCGGCGGCGAACCCGAAGGCCCATGGCGACGCGAACAAGCCCAGGCCGATCACAAGGTTGACCGCATCGGCGATCATGTCCTTTTTCCAGTCGGTGTTCATGGTTTCAACTCCTCACATTGACTCCTTTCATTCACTCGCTGCACAAACGGTCCGCCCCAGGTCGATCGACCCCTCGACGGTTGATCGGCACCGCCTCCGGCGCAGGCGGGAGCAAGGCTCCCGCCCGCCCCGTGGTTACTTGCCGTTGATGGCGATCCGTTTCACCTTATGCTGCGCGGCGGGTAACTTCGGCAGCGTCACGGTGAGAACGCCATTCTTGAACGACGCCTCGACCTTGTCCTGATCGACATCCTCGACCGGGACCGCTCGCTCGAAGCGCCCATAGTAGCGATCGCTGAAGCGGCGCTCCTTGTCTTCGGTCTCGCTCCTCTTCTCCCCGCTGATGGTCAACCAGCCGTCTCTCAGTTCGAGTTGGACGTCCTTTTCTTCGAGACCGGGGAGTTCAGCGATGACCTTGACTTCGCTCGCGGTCTCGTTGACCTCGACGTTCGGCCAGCCCATCGCCTGGGAGCTGAACGGGGCGATATCGAACGAGCGGAACGCATCGTCGAATAGCCGATTCATCTCGCGATGAAGGGCCAGGAACGGACTGGGTTGATTGCGGTGCAGGCTCACGTCGCGAGAGCCGTTGTTCAACGGAATGAGATCGCGTGGTGCCATGACTATCTCCTTTCTGTTCTTCATGTTCACTGGACAGGACTCCTCGCGCGCGGCCAAGCCGCGCACGGGAGCGGTCCGACGGCTCGACGAAGCTCCGTCAGGCCGTCTGTTTCCGTTCGATTTGCTGGTTGTCGTTGCCGGCGGTTTCGATCGCGATGCGACGCGGCTTCATCGCCTCCGGCAGTTCCCGAACCAGAGCGATCTTCAGCATGCCGTTTTCGAAAGTCGCATCCTTGACCTGGACATAGTCCGCCAGGTTGAAAACGCGGCGGAACGGCCGCAGGGAGATTCCCTGGTACAGGTAGTCGAGATCACCCTTGTTGCCCTCGCGGCCCTCGACGGTCAGCATCGATTGCCGCGGTGATGGTGATCTCCTCGGGGCTGAAGCCGGCCAGCGCCAGTGTGATCTGGTACCGGTTCTCGCCGGTGCGCGCGATGTCGTACGGCGGATAACTATCGATGTCGTTCATCGTGCCGTCGGCGAGGTCGAACAGGCGATCGAAGCCGACGCTCGAACGCCAAAACGGGGACATTTCGTAGTTTCTCATAACCACATCCTCCCTTGAGCAACATGGATAGGAGCAACGCCGGGAGATTGCCGGCGGCCTTGGCCGGACCCGGATGGCGTCCGGCGCCACGCACGGTGGCACCACAAGAACTAGAAGGGTCCGGCACGCTTTCAAGAGTGCCACCCGCATCAGAATCACATTTTCCCATGCGCAACCACTCGCGCGCGCGCCGTCGCGCACCACCTCTTGACCCGGCGCGGGGCTTCCCTAGATCGACCGCTGCCAAAGCCTTCGTAGGATTCGCCCGGGATCCGGAAGGCGAAGGCGATTGAGAGTCCGACAGGCTTTCTCCTAACGGTCAAGAGCGATGCGTGCCTTACTCGCAGCTTTGGTCGTGTTCGCCGTGCTCCGCGGTGCGTGCGAAGCGACCGGTGCTGAGCGCCTCAAACCGAAGCGGCATGGCAGTGCGAACGCGGCCGTTCAGACGGCAGCACCGAAGCAGATGGTGCCCGGTCGGGGTAAGAGGTCCAATCCCGCTACCAGGACGGACCCGACTTTCCGCACCGATGACATTGTCCCGGATATCTGCAACGGGTGCTCTTCCTGACCGGGCGCGGCCTGGTCGCAGATACGGATGAATCACACGGGCGCGGCTTGACGAGCGCGCATGGTCCTCCTTCGCCAGAACGGGAAGTACAAGATGGATATGGTCACAATCGGCGAAAGGACATCGACGCCACCGGAGGCGGCATTCTCCGCGAACGACGCTCATCGGCCGGACCGGCGCTTGACCCCCTCCCCCTTCCCAACGGATGCGGTAGCCCGCATCTTCCGGGCGGGACGATCAGCCATGACCTCGGGAAAGGCCGGCGGCAAGGATTGGCGGCTCATCTTCGAACGGCGAAGCGCACCGTATGTCGAGCCGCTGATGGGATGGACCGGCGACGATGATCCGTTCGCTACGGTCGAGCTCAGCTTTCCGACGCTGAGGGCGGCGGTCGATTACGCCGAGCGGCAGGGACTTCCGTATGTTGTTCAGGCCGGTCGGGAACCGAACGCAAGCCAGCTACAGGCGACGCCCCGTAGGATGACCCGCGCCTTCTCCGACGAGACCCTCGAACGCCTTGGACTTGGTCCCCTTCAGGAGAGCTATGACAAGGCCGTTGCCGGTGCGGAAGCCCGCACGATCGCCGGGGCGAGGAAGGTTGGACTTCGCCGATGGCGGTGGTGCGCAAAGGGAGCCTGTCGCTGGATGCGAAGCGCGCGATCCTGATCGACTGGGCCTGGACGGTATCTGATCGATCAGGCAATCAGCACTCGAACGTGGCAACGCTCCGGCGGGGAGCCACACGCTGCGCCATTACAGACTTCAAGTCGTCGCGGCGTGAGCGCTTCCGACGTCCTTCCCCGATGCCGCTCTGACGCGCGGCCTTGGAGGGCCTAGGCCGAACTCCGCTCGATATCGGCCGGGCTATTGACCCCGACGGGTTTTCTCAGGGGCCGTGCTCCCGGTCATCTGGTTCGACGGCTTTCAAATCTCGAAGGAACAATTCGCCGGCTTAGACATTTTGTGGGCGCCGCCGGCATGACGCGCATGGGCGCCGTTTCCGGGCCCAGGCGCATGCTCGGTAGCTCAAACCCACTTTGCTCTGAGGAGGAATTGGATATGAGCACCCTGTCAGTTCTATCGAACCTGCCCGCGATCCGCTCGGACGGCGGGCTCTCCCGCTACCTGACCACCATTCGCAAATTTCCGCTGCTGAGTGCGGCCGACGAGGCCATGTACGCGCAGCGCTGGCACGAACACGGGGATCGCGACGCGGCCTATCGCTTGGTCACAAGTCACCTCCGGCTGGCTGCGAAGCTGGCGCTGCGGTACCGCGGCTACGGCCTTCCCGTCGCCGACCTGATCTCGGAAGCCAACGTCGGCCTGATGCAGGCGGTGAAGCGGTTCAAACCGGAAAAAGGCGTTCGGCTCGCGACCTATGCGATGTGGTGGATCAAGGCGACGGTCCATGAGTACATTCTGAGGTCGTGGTCCCTGGTGAAGATAGGCACCACGGCCGCCCAGAAGAAGCTGTTCTTCAACCTTCGGAAACTCAAGAGCCGGATTTCTGCAGGCGAGGATTTCGACCTTTCGCCGGAGCAGGCCAAATACATCGCCGACGAACTGAAGGTGGCCCCCCGCGAAGTCGTCGAGATGAACGGGAGAATCCGGGGTGACACTTCCCTCAACCTGACCATGACTCGGGAGGAAGGTTCGGAGGAAGTACAAGACTGGCTGGTCGATCCGGCGCCCGACCCGGAAACACGGCTGGCTGAATTGGAGGATCGCCACCGGCTAGGCAGCGCGCTGAATGACGCGCTCGCTCTCCTTAGCCACCGCGAGCGCCATATCGTCGGAGCGCGATTCCTGGCCGAACCGCCGAAGACCTTGGAGGAGCTTGGTGCCACCTTCGGCGTGTCGCGCGAGCGGGTCCGCCAGATCGAAGTTCGCGCCCTGCAAAAGATCAGGAGCGCGCTGGGCGCTCGCTTGGATGGATCTGCGCGCCTTCCGACGGCGGCCAATGGAGGCTCCAGCCCAGCGAAGAGGCTGTAGCGGAGCGACAGACATGAGGATTGCGCAGATTGCTCCGCTATTCGAGAGCGTTCCGCCCCGGCTCTATGGAGGAACGGAGCGAGTCGTTTCCTGGCTGACCGAGGAGCTGGTGCGACAGGGGCACCAGTTGACGCTGTTCGCGAGCGGGGACTCCATCACCTCCGCCGAACTGGTGCCCTGCACGGCTCGCGCCTTGCGGCTCGATCCTGATGTGCGCGATGCGATTCCGCACCAGATGATCACGCTCGACGAGGTGCGCGAGCGCGCGGACGAGTTCGACATCCTGCATTTCCACACCGACTATCTGCACTTTCCGCTGTTCCGATCCGAGCGCAGGCGGACGCTAACTACGCTCCACGGCAGGCAGGATCTTCCGGATCATATGCTGTTCTACCGGCGGTTTTCGGACATGCCCCTGGTTTCGATTTCGAACGCGCAACGGTCGCCGCTTCCAGGCGCGAACTTCGTGGCGACGGTCCACCATGGCCTTCCGCTCGACCTGCACGCCCCGAGCTTCAATCCGCAAGGCAGCTATCTTGCGTTTCTCGGCCGCATCTCGCCGGAGAAACGTCCCGACCGAGCCATCGCGATCGCGCGGGCGGCCGGCCTTCCGCTCAAGATAGCGGCGAAGGTCGACAAGGCGGATCACGCCTATTTTCGTGACGTCATCGCCCCGATGCTGAACGGGCCGGAAATTGAGTTCATCGGCGAGATCAACGAGAATGCCAAGAGCGAGTTTCTCGGCCAGGCCGCAGCGCTGGTCTTCCCGATCGACTGGCCGGAGCCCTTCGGCCTGGTCATGATCGAAGCCATGGCCTGCGGCACGCCGGTGCTTGCCTTCGGCTGCGGCTCGGTCCCGGAAATCGTCGAGGACGGACTGACCGGACGCATCGTGTCCGACGTCGATGAGGCGGTGCGGGCTCTTCCCGGATTGCTGAAGCTCGACCGCAAGGCCGTCCGCTCCCGGTTCGAAGAACGTTTCTGCTCCGCCCGCATGGCGGCGGAGTATGGGCGGATCTACCAGAGGATGCTTCGCAGGCTTCCCGCGCCGGACTCCGGCTATCGGCACCCGCCGCGCGTTCGGCCGCCGTCCATGGACAGGGCTCCGGAAGCACCACCCACGGCCGCCTGATTGAAAGACTGGGCCGCTTCGCTGGCAATCCGCGCGGAAAGCAATTTGTGCTTGCGAGGCCGGCATGGGCGCCGCGCCTCCCGCCGGAGAGCCGTAAACCAGGGGGCGCAGAGCTTCTGCCGGCGGCTGCGAAAATTTTTCGTTAGCCCCTCTTGACCGCATCTTCGCTGCGCCTAGGTCGATTTTGCCGGGGGCCGGTTACGGCCCCGGTCCTACGACATCGCTGAATTGCAGGGAGGATGTGCATGCATTTTCGTCCATTGCACGACCGCGTGCTGGTGCGACGCATCGACGCCGAGGAGAAGACCGCCGGCGGCATCATCATTCCGGACACCGCAAAGGAAAAGCCGCAGGAGGGCGAAGTGATCGCCGCCGGGCCGGGTGGCCGTAACCAACAGGGCCAGCTGGTGCCGCTCGACGTAAAGCCTGGCGACCGGGTGCTGTTCGGCAAATGGTCCGGCACCGAGGTCAAGATCGACGGCAAAGAACTTCTCATCATGAAGGAGAGCGACCTGCTGGGCGTCGTCGAGAACACCTCTGCGGCGAAGAAGGCCGCTTGAAGCGCTGACAGTCATTGAAAGGGCTGACAGTCATTGAAAGGGGAAAGGAGACAACGTCATGGCTGCCAAGGACGTAAAATTCTCGACGGAAGCCCGCGACCGCATGCTGCGCGGCGTCGATACGCTGGCAAACGCCGTCAAGGTGACGCTCGGACCGAAAGGCCGCAACGTGGTACTGGATAAATCGTTCGGCGCGCCGCGCATCACCAAGGACGGTGTCACGGTCGCCAAGGAAATCGAACTCGAGGACAAATTCGAGAACATGGGCGCTCAGATGGTCCGCGAGGTCGCGTCCAAGACCAGCGACATCGCCGGCGACGGCACGACGACCGCGACCGTGCTGGCGCAAGCGATCGTCAAGGAAGGCGCGAAATCGGTTGCGGCGGGCATGAACCCGATGGACCTCAAGCGCGGCATCGACCTCGCAGTCGAGGCGATCGTCGACGACCTCAGATCGCACGCCAAGAAGATCACCGCGAACGACGAGATCGCCCAGGTCGCCACGATTTCTGCGAACGGCGACACCGAGATCGGCCGATTCCTCGCCGAAGCCATGCAGAAGGTCGGCAATGAGGGCGTCATCACCGTCGAGGAGGCAAAGAGCCTCAACACCGAATTGGAGGTGGTCGAGGGCATGCAGTTCGACCGCGGCTATATCTCGCCCTATTTCGTCACCAATACTGAGAAGATGCGGGCCGAGCTCGAAGACCCTTACATCCTGATCCATGAGAAGAAGCTGTCCGGGCTGCAATCGATGCTTCCGCTGCTCGAGTCGGTGGTGCAGTCGGCCAAGCCGCTGCTGATCATCGCCGAGGACATCGAAGGCGAGGCTTTGGCGACGCTGGTCGTCAACAAGCTGCGTGGCGGCCTGAAGATCGCAGCCGTCAAGGCGCCGGGCTTCGGCGATCGCCGCAAGGCGATGCTGGAGGACATCGCGATCCTCACCGGCGGAACGATGATCGCCGAAGATCTCGGCATCAAGCTCGAGAACGTCACGCTCAACATGCTCGGCCGGGCCAAGAAGGTGGTGATCGACAAGGAGAATACGACCATCGTCAATGGCGCCGGCGCCAAGAAAGGCATCGAGGCGCGCGTCGCGCAGATCAAGCTGCAGATCGAGGAGACCACCTCGGATTACGATCGCGAGAAGCTGCAGGAGCGGCTTGCCAAACTCGCCGGCGGCGTGGCCGTGATTCGTGTTGGCGGCGCCACCGAAGTCGAGGTCAAGGAGCGCAAGGATCGCGTCGACGACGCGATGCATGCGACCCGCGCAGCGGTGGAAGAAGGCATCCTACCGGGCGGCGGGGTGGCACTTTTGCGCGCGCTTAAGGCGCTTGAACGCGTCGAGACCGCCAACGCCGACCAAAAAGCCGGCGTCGACATCGTACGGCGCGCGATTCAGATGCCGGCCCGCCAGATCGTCGAGAATGCCGGCGAAGACGGCTCGCTGGTGGTCGGCAAGCTGATCGAGAAGCGCGACTACAATTGGGGCTTCAACGCCGCGACCGGCGAGTACCAGGATCTGGTGCGGGCCGGCGTGATCGACCCGGCCAAGGTCGTTCGCACAGCCTTGCAGGATGCCGCGTCTATCGCTGCCCTCCTGATCACTACCGAAGCGCTCGTCGCCGAGAAAGCTAAGAAGTCGGAAGCCCCGGCCGCGCCACCCATGGACTTTTAGTTTGGCGCAACGGGACCCACGCCTCGAACCCAGGAAAGGACACATCGACTGTTTGGAGGTTTCAGATGAGCAGGAATCTTCAGCGAAGGCTGCGTAGAAATGGAGCGGCGGTCGTGCACCGGCTGATGTTCACGATGAGCTGCGCCACGATCGCCTGGATCAGTCTTTTTCGAACGATAGGAGGATGAGATGATCGCCGATCACACCATTATCTCCGCTCGGGCGGAGAAATCCCGGCGGGTCCCCGCGCAACGCCTGCTCCGACGGATACTCACGCCGCACATGGCTGCGATACTTCTGCTGCCGTCGCTGGCAGCTTGGGGAATGGATCGTGTGCCGGGCAAACCTGTTTCGGCCGACGCCTTCGAAAAGAAGATCGCCCTTCCGCCGATTCCCCATCTCGACTCGATGCCATGGATGAAATGGAACGCCGGCCTCAGCGCGCCGAAGGTCGATACGCTGATGCCGCAGAAGCCGTCATACTGGCTCGCGCCGGCACCACGCGTGCTACCGTCGGTCGGCTCTTGACTCCGATCACCGCGAGGGCCAACGGCTCGCCGACATTCTCGCAGCGTGGCGCAAGCTCGATGGCGACAGGGCTCCGCCCCCGGGGCATTTCGATGCGGATGAGGCGGCCCTGGCCGGTGGGCGATCTCACCCAACGTGGAGGGTCGTTTGCACGCTATGCAGAGCAGCAACTATTCGAGCGTCTGGATCGTAAGCCGGGAGAGCGGGAGGAGATTGAGCGGCTGCTAGATCAGGTCAATAAGGCGGTTGACCTGCGTGAAAAGATGGAAGTCCCGTGCCAAGCGTCGGGAAGTTGATGCTGAGCTCTGCAGGAACATCGGGACTTCCGTGGGGCTCGTGCGCGGTGTTGATGAAGAAGGTCAGATTTCTATAACGGCGGCATTTCAGCCCGGCGGATCTGTTCGTGAACCAACGATCGCTCTTGCCGTTTGTGCTGCATCCGCGATGGGGCCCGCCCATGGCAACCATGAGGACCAATTCGCGCCAGCAACTCGATTTAATAAGCGAGCTCGATCCGACTTACCTCGAGTCGCTGATCCGCGAGGATTTCGAGCGGTGCCATCCTGGCGAGACGCTGGAGGATCTCCAGCGTCGCGCTTCCTTTTCGAAAGAGGACAGAGGCCTACTGCGGGACTGGATGGCGGTAGCGGCCGTTCGCGCCGCAGCCGCATGCAAGGCGAAGGCATTACCACCGCACCCGACGATCTCATCCGGAACGAAGTCGATCCCGGCGCTGGATCTGACTTTGCCTCCGGATGAGAATGGCCACTTGATGGAGTGCAGCGACCTCACGTAGGCTACCCATGCGGGATCAAGCAGACTCCCGGCGAGACTTCGGTCCAAGTTCTGCGCAGCACGCAACAGTGGAGCTTGCGCATGGATACCGAAAGACAACCCTCTCCCCGACGTACCGTCGCCATCCTCTCGCGAGGAGATGCCGCCACGCGTCGAGATGCGACCCCGAAAAACGGCCGCTTTGTCGACGTTTTCGAAGCGCTCGCGGCCGTCGGCGTCGATGGGCGCCCCGCGATCTACGACGAAAGCTTCGCCGACGCCGCCCGCGAACAACTGCTCGCGGTGGACGGCGTGCTCGTCTGGGTCAACCCGATTCAAGACGGCCGAAACCGCGCCGGACTTGACACCCTGCTGCGCGACGTCGCCGCGCAGGGCGTATGGGTGAGCGCCCATCCCGAGGTCATCCTCAAGATGGGCACCAAGGAGGTCCTCTATCGCACCCGCTCGATGGGCTGGGGATCGGAGACGGCGCTGTATCGAACCGCCGAGGCGATGCGTGCCGAGCTACCGACCCGGCTCGCCGCCGGTCCGCGCGTGATCAAACGCAACCGGGGCAACGGCGGCCAAGGCGTCTGGAAGGTCGAGAAGCTGCCGACTTCTTCCATGATTAAAGTGCTGGACGCGACCAAGGACGCGCCCGAGGAGGTGACGCTGGATGATTTTCTCCGTCGCTGCGCGGAGTATTTCGAGAACGGCAGCGTGATCGATCAAGCGTTCCAGTCTCGCCTGAGCGAGGGCGTGGTGCGGTGCTACATGGCAGGCGATCGCTGCGCCGGCTTCGGCTATCACAAAGTCAAAGCCCTGGTCGACTCGCCGGCGCGTTCCGAGGCCGGGCCGCGGCTCTACACGTCGAACGCGGACCCCCGCTTCCAGCGGCTGCGTCGGTTGATGGAGGACGAGTGGACGCCCCAGCTAACCTCGCTGCTGGACATCGCGCGAGGTGACCTGCCCGCGATCTGGGACGCCGACTTCATGCTCGGCCCCGTCAAGGCCGACGGGAGCGACAGCTACGTGCTCGGCGAGATCAATGTCAGCTCGGTACATCCCTACCCGAACGAGGCGCCGGCGGAGATTGCCCGGCGGGTTGCCGATCGGCTGCAGCTTAAGCTCTGACGCATGCTGTCGGTCAGCGGGCTCAAACGCCTGCACATCTCCGTGTCATTCGACTTGCAGGACGGCGAATGCATCGCCCTGCAAGGGCCTTCCGGGGCCGGGAAGACCTTGCTGCTGCGCTCCATCGCGGACCTCGATCCCAACGAAGGAACGGTCAAGCTTGACGGAATGCTGAGGGAGGCGATGCCCGCCCCTGCCTGGCGAAAACGAGTGACTTACCTCGCCGCCGAGCCCTGCTGGTGGTCCGACACCGTGCAGGAACACTTCACGGTCTGGATTGATGCTCTTCCCCTGGTCACGCGCTTGGGGCTGCCGGACGACTGCGGACCGTGGCCGATCCAGAGACTTTCGACCGGCGAGAGGCAGCGATTGGGGATAGTTCGGGCGCTCATGCTGCGATCGCGGGTGCTTCTGCTGGACAAGCCGACCTCGGCACTCGACTCGGCATCCGCTGCGGCCGTGGAATCCTTGATCGCCGAACGCATTGCGAATGGGACGAGCGTCGTCTGGAGTACCCACGACGACGCTCAAGCCCGCCGCGTCGGGTCAAGGATATTCGCGATGGGCCCAGATTGGTGGCATCCAGGAAAGCCAGCCATGACCTACATCCAGCTTTCGTACGGTGATCTGGCCCTACCCGCTCTCCTTGTCGTCATGGACGGCGTTCTCTCGCTGGTTCTCCGCCTCAAGCTAGAAAAGCAACTCGCCATCGCGACCGTCCGGATGGTGGTTCAGCTCGTCCTCGTTGGATACGTGCTGACGTTCCTGTTTGCCGCGGTGTCGCCGCTCTGGACCGCCCTCGCCGCCTTCATCATGGTTCTCTTCGCCTCGCGGGAGATCGTCGCCCGGCAGAAGCGGCGCCTACCGGGTGTTTGGCGCTACGGCCTGGGCGCGGGATGCACGCTACTCGCCGCCGGTACGGTCACGATGTTCGCGCTCCTGACTGAGCTACGCCCCGATCCGTGGTATCACCCGCGCTACTCGCTGCCTTTGCTGGGCATGATCCTGGGCAACACCATGACCGGGATAAGCCTCGGCTTGGACGTGCTGACGAATAGCCTGGTGCGTGAACGCGCCGCCGTAGAAGCTTGTCTCGCACTCGGCGGCACCCGATACCAAGCCCTGCTGCCAATCATACGGGACGCGCTGAGAAGCGGCTTCATGCCGATCATGAACAGCATGGCAGCGATCGGCCTTGTTTCCCTGCCGGGCATGATGACTGGACAGATTCTTGCCGGCGTCGAACCGGTTGATGCGGTAAAATACCAATTGCTGATTATGTTCCTGATCGCAGGCGGCACCGGGCTCGGAACGCTGGCCGCTGTCTTGGGTGGCGCACACCTGCTAACCGATCATCGACACCGGCTACGTCTCGACCGAATTTTGAGCGAAGAGTAGGAGTGCTGCTCCCACCTCTCGAACCAGGTGGCAGATTGAGCGAGATCTATGGAGATCGCCGCGAACGCGACCTCCATCAACGGATCTGTCAATTCCGCTCGTGATGCTGTGGACGGCTCCTCCACCGGCACAGGAGTGCCAAGGAGTGGGCGCCGTTTTGAAGCTCCCACGATTCGGAGGAGCATCCTATGCAGTCAATTTCGACAAACGGTCTGGATATCGCGAAGTCGGTCTTTCAAGTGCATGGCGTTGATGCAGCCGGCCAGGTGGTCATACGCCGTCGCTTGAGGCGCCAGCACGTCCTGGCATTTTTCCGGAAACTGCCGCCATGCCTGGTGGGGATCGAGGCTTGTGCATCATCGCACCATTGGTCCCGTGAGCTGGAGACATTGGGGCATACGGTGCGGTTGATGCCTCCGGCCTATGTGAAGCCCTATGTCAAGCGGCAGAAGAACGACACCACGGACGCGGAGGCGATTTGCGAGGCGGTCACGAGACCCAACATGCGGTTCGTGCCGACCAAGACGGTCGAGCAGCAGAGCTGTCTGATGCTTCATCGAGCGCCATCTGTTCATCCGCCAGCAGACTGCCGTCATCAATTCAATCCGCGCCTATCTTGCCGAGTTCGGGATTGTCGCCCCCGTCGGGCGCAGGGGTGTCGAGCAGTTGCTGGAAGTCGTGGCCGATACAGCTGATCCCGCGCGTGTCTTGCGGCTCTCGGCAGCCAATTGCGGGTCCTGAAGGTCCAAATCCTGGAGTTCGACCGACGCATCATCGCCTGGCATCGATCAAGTGCGACGAGCAAACGGCTGGACGCTATCCCGGGCGTCGGGCCGGCGCTGGCAACAGCGCTGGTCGCGAGCGTTGCGGATGCCAACGCCTTCCGATCGGGACGGGACTTCTCGGCCTGGGTTGGGCTCGTGCCGAAGCAGAACTCGAGCGGGGGCAAGGACAAGCTTGGCAGTATCAGCAAGCAAGGCGATCGCTATTTGCGCAGCCTGTTCACGGCAGGCGCACTCGCCGTGATCCGCTATGCTAAAATCCATGGCACGGGCCATCGGCCCTGGCTCACCTCGTTGTTGGCGCGGCGCCCCACCAAGGTCGCTGCCATCGCACTCGCCAACAAGCTCGCCAGGATGGCATGGGCGATGATGGCCAGGAACGAATGCTACAAGAACCCGCCGCTCTTACGGCGTGAACGAGATCACAGCCGGTCATCCGGGTGTGACGTAACGGTTGGAAGGGTGAACAGCACTAATGCAGCGCCGGGTCGATCCGGCGATCAGGACAACCCACTTGGGCCACAGCATCGTCGAATGCGTGCTATTGACCGGGACCTGATCCGCGGAGGGCATTATGGCCAGCGGTCACGTGAACCGCGCTAACAGGCCGAACACATGGCTGCTCCGACCAATGCTGCAAAGTGAAGTTTCTTCTTGCCAACCCGGAGCCGTCCACACATGGCCCATCGCGACCTATTGCGATGCCACACGAACTTAGTCGCTATAGGGGCAAAGCAGACGTAATCTTCGTCACGTCACGCCCGGTGGGTCTACCCCTCCTCCGCAGTTGCATCTGAATCCCCAGCACGCCTTCCACCGGCTCGGTGTCGCATCCGATTAGCGATTGCGGATTGCTATCGAGTGAGCGCTATGCGTTGCGCTCGTGATCGTCGGAACTTTCGCGCTCATTTTTCTCAGCTTTGATTTTCCGGACGAGCCTAAGGGTTAAGTTTGGCAGTGAGGTGCGTTAAAATGGTCGTTGGGCAATGAATCTCCTCACGCGGGTTTGCACGCCACGCCTCATGTGTTAGACGGCGCCCTTCAACATTGAAGGAGCGCCGAAGTGGCCAAGAAGAAGAAGAAAACTGTTCGTCGCGAATGGACGAAAGATGATGTGAAAGCACTGAAGTCGCTGGCCAAACAAAAGGCTGGTGCCACAAAAATTGCAAAAGCGCTGAAGCGGACGCCAGGCGCGACGATGGTGAAGGCCTCATTGCTGGGCGTTTCGCTCAGCAGGCGATAGCGCTCCCCCCTTGCGCTCCACTTGCATGCTGGCGCCTTCGGCCAGGCTCAGCCAATCCGCCGCCAGGCTCAGCCAGGCTTTGTTGTCGTCCGGCTGTCTCATTGCTCTATCGGCCAAACGGCGGCATTCCTCAGCTTCGATAGCGATCGGCTTCTTCCTCGCTCATCATTCTGACTCCGCAGCGAACCATGCGCGGATGGCCGACGGGGAAACCGAACGGAATTCAACGATAGGCCATGACGAGCTATCCAAGTGATTTGGAATCGTCAGCTGCTATGTCACCAGTGCGCAGCGGGGGCGAGATACGTTCGGTTGACCGCAATGAAGTCCGACGAACTGTGGCCGACGTTCGCAGCAATCTCAGCAAGAGCCGGACGGTTGGCTATGCGCGTTTCTGATTGACGCGACGATTCGCCAAGCAAACTTCCTGTGGCACCGGACGAAGTATGACCGGTATCCCGGCATGGGCCAAGCACCGTGCAAGCGTCTGTCGATCCCGCTGCCGACCCGTGGTCACTTCAATCAAATAGAGCCGAAGCAGCGGCCGGCCAAGCCGGCGCTAACACCACTCGTGCTGGCGCACCCCGATGGACGCAGACGATTAATCGGCGCCGCGGAATTGGTATCTTCCTAGTGCCCCTCTGATCTTTCTGACCGCGCAGCGGCCGTTGCAGGTCTAGCGCATGCGCCCTTAACCCTTGACGGCCCGGCGCCGCGCTGGGACCTGCCCGTGTCCCGAACGGTCCCGCTGAGCCCTGAAGCCGTGAAGCTAATCAAGCAAGCGCTTGTGGAGCGACTATAGGACGATAGCCCCTACGCTTTTCCGTCTACTCGTGGCAAAGGCTACAAGCCTATTGACCGTCCCGCCCTTTCGCAGACTGTCCGCCGATCTGCTAAAGCTAAAATGGCCGAGTGGTTCCCGCACGACGCGCGCCGGTCAGCCACGACCTGGGCGGGGGCTACGGGTATCCCGCGCGACACGACGGAGGCCGCTGACCCATCACGCCATCGTCGGCAGCGGGAAGACCTATGACCGCTACGACTTGAGAGCAGCGATGCGCCAAGCTGTCGACGCGATTGCTAACTATATCTCACGATGTTCGACAACGTGAAGCCGCCCAAGATGCTGCTTGATCGGTTGGCCAAGCAGCTAAGCGTCAGGCCGCGGTGCGGGCCAAAAACTCATTCAGCAGATGCGCTTCTGATCGCACCAGGCTCCCATTCCCCTTGCGAAGCAAGCCAGAGAATGCGCTCCGCAACTTCAACCGCTGGACGATTTCGCTGCCTGGTGAAGATGGGGCTAGGAGCACTTCATCGAGAACGGTGCGGAGCACCTGCACTGTAGGTGTGTCGTACGACATTGCGGAATATCCCAAGCACTGATGCAAGTTATACGATAGCCCGCCAACGTAATATGTATTGCAGTCGCATTGGTAACCTGGCTAGCAATCTGCCGGAATGGCGACATCTACAATGGTTAGTTTGCGATTTTGTGACGGACCTCCCGTTCGGCCTGAAGCCAGAATTCAAGCTCCCTGCCCTCCGGGCGCCCGGCGTTCTCCCAAAGCTCGTACGCCCGCCGTCTCGTCTCCTCCACCAAGCTTGCGGCTTTCGGTCTGCGGAGCCTATCGCTGATCTCCCGGGCGAATGCTTCGAGTCGCTCTACGGTCGCCCCGTCGGAGATGAGCGAGACAGCCCGACGAGTCAATTCGAGCTGATGCTCAAGCCGCCGAAGTTCGGGCAGATAGTCCATCAACGCCACTCCACACCGACCGGCCCGGGCGTCAGAGAGTGTCTGGCGTCTTAAGCTCGCGGCGGATTGTTTCTTCCTTCAACTGTCGCTCCGCCTCGTGCCAAAACTCATCTAGTCGACCTTGAGGCTTTCCGGCCTCCTTTCAAAGTTTGGAAGCGCGAGCGCGTCTCTCGTTTAAATCCGCCACGGACATGGACCGAGGGTCCGCCTCAGGGCCTGGAGACTTTGGGCCCACTGTTCGCTGCGAGTAACTCGACTGGATCACGGAAGGTTCCAAATTCCCGAAAACGCTACACTTGCAATGCCACATATGGCCTTCACGCATTGCCGGGCAGGCTGAGGAACACTGGGCGGAGTTTCGTCCTTCTTGTTAGCGCTGAGCAAATTGCCTCTTTTCAAATCACCTCACGGCATAACCACCATCAGCCATCGTTCTTCGGCGGAGAGACGGTGCTTGCGCAGTCGGCCGCGACTCAGGCGCCCTCCGCCGCGCAATCTGCGCCAAGCGGGTGACCTGCTTCGGGCAAGAAACGGGACTGAACGGTGCAGCCGGCGGCCGTAATATCAAAACATCGGCTTGCTTGAGGGAGAACTAAGCCATACCAGCGCGGTTTTCCTCACTCGCTTCCGCGAGGCAGTCGGTATACTGTGATTTGCAGATGCGGATCTCGAAGCTATAGTCCTGATGTCGATGGTTTGCGCACCATAGCCGTTTTCGCTGTGGTCCTATTTCATGCTTTTCCCGAGTACATACCCGGTGGCTTTATCGGGGTTGACGTCTTCTTTGTGATCTCTGGATATCTAATTTCCGGGATTATTTTTGACGAAGTCGGGAATGGCACATTCACGCTCTCCCGGTTTTACGCGAGGCGGATAAAGCGGATCTTCCCCGCTTTGATGCTCGTGATCTCTATAGTGATCGCGGCCTCCTGGTTCATACTGCTCCCAGACACCTTCGCCCGACTCGGAAAACAGGTGGCATCGAGCGCCGTCTTTGGCGTTTCTTGACTCAGACATCATCGCAAATGCGGCAATGCCAGTAATTCATAGCCAGAAAAAAGCCCCGGCGAGCCGGGGCTTTGGTTTGCGCAGACTGAAGCGATTAGTATCTGGCCGGAGAGTAACCGCCGAAGCGATAGTTCAACCGGACGGTGACCATGTCGACATCCTGACTGAACCTTTCGCCAACGAGAGTGACACCACCGGGCGTGACCAAGCCTGCACCCACAAAGGTGCGGGTGTCATTCCCCATCCAGAGGTGGTCGTATTCAACACCAACCGTCCAGTTCGGCGTGAAGCCATATTCCCAGCCGACTCCCAAGGCGCCGCCCCAGCGCGTATGACTCGCCGAGTCCAGACCCACGCCGGTGAAGTTGTTGAAGACATCAAGACGATTGTGCGTCACAGCCGCACCACCCTTCACGTAGAGCAGCGAGGCGTTCCACGCCCAACCGAGTTGAGCCGTGAAGAGACCAATAGCGTCGGTTTTCCCTGTGGTCGAAATGAGTGGATCGACTAGGCTGACGCGCGTGTTGTTGATGTCGGCCCAATCGCCCTGCGCTTCCAATCCGAAGACGAACTGGTTGGTTTGCCAGCGATACCCGATCTGTCCGCCGACAAGGCCGCCGGAGCGATCCGCGCAACCACCTGCGACTGTTCCAAGAGCAGTTACGAAATCCACGCAACCGCGACTTTGGCCCCATCCGCCGTTGGCGCCAATGTAGAAGCCAGTCCAGTCATAGACCGGAGAGACAATCGGGGGCGGCGCCTTGGTGTACGGACGTGCCGCCATATCAGCCGCCGACGCAGGAGCAGATAGACCCATGGCCGTCATCCCGGCCGCGATAATTAGAAGCTTTTTCATTACGAGAAATCTCCCCAGAAAGAAGTTCAAAAAGGCACGACGTCCACTTAAGGCGATGCTATCCCGTTCGCCCGCAGGTTGATGTAGCCTAGCCGCAACACTGGGCTCAGATGTTTAGCGGGATTTCTTGAATCTTGTTAAGGACTTACAAGGAACCAAATGCTCGGCAACGTGCATATATTAAATGTGCGGAGTCTTGTGCCCGCTACAAGCCGAAGATTATTCTGTAGCGGTCATGCGGGCGTGTTCGGCCGGTTGAATGCCCCTTGGTGCAATAACCTAAGAGACAATCCCCAATTTTGGTCTTAGGAGCTATCGCCGCAATCTGGGACGACTTAGGGGGAGTTCACCAATGTTAGCGCGCGTACCGGATCGACGAAAGACCAGCACACTCGGTGATCTCGGCTTTGATAGTGCCTCCAACCCAATTCTCAGTTTGCTCGAGGTTGAATACCGCAAGGAAGCCGAAATCTTTCGTGAAAAGGACCCCGCCGAGCATGTCTATCAAGTAAAGTGGGGCGCCGTTCGCAGTTACAGGCTGCTCCTGGATGGTCGCCGACAGATCGGGGTGTTCCATCTGATGGGCGACATCTTTGGCCTCGAAAATGGGGAACGGCACAGGTTCACGGCCGAGGCTGTCGTAGACACCGGTGTGCGCATGATCAAGCGAGAAAGCCTGCGAGCGGTGGCCGAAACAGACGCTGTGGTCGCGCGCAACCTGCTTACATGACCACCAGCAACCTTGAGCATGCGGAAAATCACATGCTGCTTTTGGGACGCAAGTCCGCAGTGGAACGGGTAGCCGCCTTCATAGCCGAAATGGATAACCGAACCGGCGCAAACACCATGTCTCTGCCAATGTCTCGGCGCGACATTGCCGATTATCTGGGCTTATGCATCGAGACCGTTTCGCGAGAATTGTCGCGGCTTCATTGTGAAGGTGTTATCGCCTTTGTAGGCAATCAGACGACGCACCGCGAAATTGTTGTCCTCAATAGGCAAAAGCTCCATAGTTTCGATCTGCCAAGCTAGGTGCGCAAGAGCGCATTCCCGTCGAAAGGTGCCACAGGGTGCCCAGCGCTGACGGCGCAACAATGCTCGTGGCCCTTTGCGGACCTTAGCGCCCTCTCCTGCCATGTCTGCAAAGTGCCCCGAACCAGACAATCGACGGGGACGAGTGTTTGGCTCGAGCCTCTTCAAAGGCCTCGTTATGCGTCCTATCTGAGCTCTCCCGACCCGTTCACTGGCTCTCTTTGCCGTGCTCGGGCGTCGCCTCACAGATGCGTCTTACGAGCGATCGAGACAGGTCCGCTCTACGCGCCCCCAATCTACGGTCTTACGGTGCGGCGGTACCCCGTAGTGGCGGAGGCGCTTTGACGCAGCGGGAATTTTCAGCAATACTCGCCGCATGGTTGCTCTTGATGAGATTGCGGATGCCCGTCGCCGCGAAGTTGATCGCGCGCATCGACTGCGATTGGAGGGCCTCGTCGACGATACCCGGAAGGCCATCGAGGGACCGAGCAGCGCCAAAGAGAAGGTAACATTGATCAGAGCGTTGCTCGCCGTCCAGGGCTAACGCACTCAAGGGTAAGCCATTGAGGTGGCCTAGTCTGGTTACGCCCTCCCAAAGCTCAACCGCGTGCTCGTCTACAATCAATTTGGCTCGCTCCCGAGCCTCCTCCGGGTCATGCACGTCAAGGTCGATTCGAAACGTTATGTGCCCCTCGCCATCGATCAAGTATGCGCGAAACTCTCGCATGATCCCGCTCCAAAACACCGCCTCGCTCAGAAGCAGAACCGAGTTTAGAGCCGATCTAAAGTCACGTCACTAATTAGGCCCGCCAGCGTGAACCGGCGGGCGTTGTCGACACCCACGTAGCTCGCGCGCTACCTGTCGATAATTTGACGCAGATTTTGCCGAGTGGCTTCGGAACGCTTAGGTGGTCCGACATTTGGAGAGCGATGACGAGCACAACCGTAGTTCTCATTCCCGGCATGCTGAAAACGCTTCGTCTGGTGCGCATCTACGGCTTTATAGTCGAGCGCAGAGACGGCCTGTATTACCCCGGCAGCAACCAGCCGGCATGCCCGAAGGCCTTGGCAGAGAAGATGGTTGAAGGAGGCTGGCTGATGAAACAGGGGGAGCGTTATCAGCCTACAGAGAAGGGTTGGAAAGCAGGGGAAGCCGGTTGAGAAGTTTGGCTGCTCGTTAACTCCTCGCGTACAGGAATACGCCCTCAAGCGTCCCGATTGTAGCGAAACGTGCAGCCGTGGGCGCGAGCGAAAGCTTCGAGCTCGGCAATTGCGATTGCGCCGGCACCGCCGAAGGCTCGCTCGATGTAGCGCTTTTTCAGTCTCAACGCTTGATCCAGCCTAAGGTCATCCAAGACAGCCGCTAGCCGGATCAAATACTCTGCCGGTAACTCCAGAAGGGCAAGGTGCGCTTGTAATAATGAACAGTGGTTGACGGTGGCGAACTTCCGCTCCAGACAGAAAGGCAACGCAGGCTCGAAACAATCAAGTTAGCGGCCCGGCGCTGACTGAGTTGTCGACGCTTTGGCGTCGGCGTGGTATCGCAAAGAGATACCAAGCTGATGCGCTTTGAGGGCCACCGCCGGGGCGCCTCGGTTTAATTCAGCGGCTATCTTTTCGCGCCGGTGATTCCCGGCCATCGCCTTGAGCTTCTCAATCTCTTCTGAGGTCCACGGGCGGCGAACAGGATCCGACATGGCGGCCTCCCAAGTAGTTGGCTCCTCAGCACAATATCCTCCCTGACCAAAAGTTTCATTCCGCCATCTTGGTTCGGCTCGGGCCGGTGTCATTTTGTCCCGATCTTTGACCGTGAAATGGCGGCTTCTGCAGCGCTGTTCGCGAGGATCTCGGATTTATCGTACCGCCCTAAGAAGCAGGCCTGCCGCACTTTCCTACCCGCGTGAGAGCTTAGAAGACGGGAGTGTTCGCTCGACAGCGTTGCGAGGTTACTTTGGCTTCTCAGCTTGAATGTGCAGCGCGTAGAGCGTGTTCTGAAACTCGTCCGTTACTTCCATGCGCCAATCGTGCCCCGGCCTCAGCTTTCCGTCCATGTCCTGAAGCATCTGCCCGGCCGCGATGGTGGCCTCCTTCCAGGCGGCGTGCTTGTCCGGGAGCTCCTCTCCCACGTCATCGATCTCGGTGTGCTCGTGCGTAATGTGGAAGAAGTACTTGGGCATGACCAATAATGCGTTATGGCAGGTTAGCGTTCGGCTCGGCTGAGTCTGATTGCCGCAACCCTGGGAGACGTCAGCCAATCACCCAGGTGAGCGCCGGTCTCAGCGATCCGTGCTCGCTTAAGCAGCGCTTCACGTTCCGCCCCGGCGGGCTGGCTGGCCAGTTCTTTAAGCTTAGCGGCCTGCTCGGCCATTCGTTCGTCAAACGAGCGGGTCTGCTTCACTCTGCGGCGCATGGCGCACCTTTGAATTTGTTAAAAAACGAATCCTCAACTGCTGCAGCCGGATTGAGTTCCTAAAATTGAACTCTGGTCGCCGCCGGGGCCCGCGTGGCCTCAGTGCACGGAAAGCCTTTGTCGTTGAGCTCTGCGCGCCATCTCCATCCATTCTTCCCCAAGCCTCAGCCACGCCTCCCTGTCGACCTCGCGCGTCGCCTTCTCAGCATCATCCAGGCAATTCCGCGCTTGATGCAAGTATCTGACAAAATCAGCGTCGACCATCGCGTCCAACGTGGCGGCGAAAAGAACGTGCCAAATGAGGGCCGCAGGCCGCCGCTTGCCCCCCTTTGAGCTCGGGCCTTCTCTTGCGGGACGAGGGATCAGGGGGAACGGAGCGGCTCCGACCTAGCCGCAGCCTCTTTGGCCCACGTATCATCGCAAATTTACCGCCCGAGACCACCGGCGGCGAATGGCGTATTGACGCCACGCGGCAGAGGGTTCCATATTGCCGGTAGTTCCCGTTACCTGCCGGAGATGTCGGATGGAGCTGTCCGACCGCATCAAGTCAAACATGGAAGTAGTGCTGGAAGAAGCCTGCTGCGAGCTGCCAAATGGCGGCGACCATGAAAGCCGGAGGCTGATCGCCGAACAGCTTTTGGAAGCGGCAGAATCGGGCCACACGACTTTGAACGAGTTACGGAGCGCGGCGCTAAGAGCGTTTGCGAAGGCTGTGCTCATCAATCGCCAATAGGCTGACCTTGTGGCTTCAGTATTGCTTGTAGAGGACGAAGCATTGATCCGCATGATGGTGGCGGACATGCTCGAGGAGCTTGGCCATACAGTGTCGGCTGAAGCCGCGAATTTGGCGCAGGCTCTTGCGTTGGCATCCAGCGCAGAGTTTGATTTTGCCATCCTTGACTTTAGCCTCGGTGCGGAAACGAGCGTGTCCGTCGCCGACGCTTTACAGGTCCGCAATATCCCATTCGCCTTCGCAAGCGGCTATGGCAGCGATGGCGTACCCGAGAAATTCCTGTCCCGGCCTAGGCTTAGAAAGCCTTTTCAGATCGACCAACTTCGAACCTGCATCACCGACTTACTGAACGTGCCCTAATCGCTCGGCCCGGGCGCGGGCAAACCGTAACGTGGATTATCAAGTATGAGGTCCTATGAGCGGTTCGCTCGACTTAATCGATAATGCGCAATCTCGGAGCGGCTTGGCGCAGGTAGTCCGTAATCCTTTGGCTCGTTTGGCGGCGAGCCCTCGATAAGCCGATGCCTGTGAAAGTAGCTGACTTTTAAAATTTGTATCGCGCTCGCTTGACGCTAATCGCTCAAGTTGCACCGCGCGATCTAGGTATTCCACCAACATTTCATGAAACCGATCTCCCAACGCGGCGCTAACGACCACCTCGTGCGGGAGTTCCTACAGGGAGCGCGCCTCGTCTCCACGTTGTGCTTGGTGCGCCACCTTTCCGCTGCGCTGCAAGGTTCGCATCGCTCAATTTGCTGAGACACTAACATTGGCGGAAACTCGTAAGATTTCACCGCGTCGCGGATTCTGACGGACTTTAGTCCGTACTGATCTTCGAAGCCATTATCGATGATGATCTGCCCTAGTGCTTCGGTCGCCAAACGACGCGCCGACGTCAAATCATGGAGCTCGATTCCTTCGTCATCGCGAAGCTCCCCGTCACTACCATGAAGATCAACGTAAAACACCGCCATGGCGGGAAAAACCAGCAGTCGCGCTCTAACAGCGTCATTGAGGTGCGATATCAGGGCTGCAGCCTTAACAGGAGACGTTGTCGATCCAGCTCCCGAAGTCGCTGATCTGCGCGCATCCGTTCAAGTTCGGCCTCAGCTTTGGTCGTCTCTTGGCGCTGACGCTTTAGTTCGACAATAAGCGCCTCTTGCTTTGCGAGCTGTCGTTCTCCCTCGACGACATCGCGCTCTATCTGTCGCAGCTCATCGAACGTCACAGTCGTGTCCATCAGGATACTCTCGCGGCCATGCTGGCAATTCACGGGACTGGTTTGCCGCCTCTCCAGGCTACGCGCTCGGCGCCGATTACCGGGGCGCGAGGTTCATAATTCAACTCCGCCAACTTCTTGTGCGTTCCGCGCCGGTGCCATTTTTTCCCGATCTTGCGGGCTCTCAGGAACCACAAGGGCAGGCGACTATTTGTGCCGTCGCTGGCTCTTGCCAAAGCCGGCGGAGCGGTCCTGGCCTAACCCCCTTGTCCCCTAGCCGGGGCCGCGCTCTTATCTGCTGGTGCAATTTGCCCAGGCCAGGGCCGCCAAGGATTACCGCGTACCGGAGTATTGGGTGCGTACCTCGCCCTCAATCGCGCCGCTCGACCGACTTAATCGTCATCTCTATTTGGTGCTGGAAGACTTTGGATCTCGCGCCGGCTTTAATAGAGAGCGAACTCGGCACCGTCAGCCGCCAGCAGAGAGCTGGCTCTTTTTGAACGCCGGCAACACGAACTGAGGCTACCTACCGCAACGCGCATCCACGAAGTCAAGGACACATCCGTGCATCGATCGATCGCAATCGCTTTCGCGCTGACCTTGTTCTGCATCGCCGCCACCGCGTCGGCCGAGCAATGCGAGGACAAGCTCCAGCAGGACAAATCCCAGCAGAACTCAGCCGACGAGGCTCAAGTGAGGGGCGATCTCAAAGCCGGTTCGCAATGCGCCACTCCAGGCGATAAGGAGGAGTCAGCCAAGAAGAACGATGACAGAGCTGCAAAGCTCAAGAGCGAAGGCAAGGTGAAAGACCACACCCCACGGGCCAGGCACATACCAAGGATAGAAGTCACCCCGTTACCGCGTGCAACCGCAATTTGTGAAGCGAGGCGCGAGCTCTCGCTCTTGCCCGATCACCGGACATAGCCGACCGGGTGCATCAGGCCGGACGCGCTGAGCTACCTATACAGGAACGACCCGAGCAGCATGACCAAGGTCAACGTGCTCAGCGCGACAGTCACCAGCGCACGCTCAGACTTGCGAGAAAGCTCGTCCTCGGTCATTTCACCCTGCTCCATGGGAGTATCAAGTTGTTCCGTGGCCTCAAACAAATCAATCGCCGGTGCCTGGTTGGGGGAATCAGGCGTTGCGAGAAACCCGCCACAGGCAACGGTGCCGAGTTCGCACCAATTCGCCCCTGACGAACTAGGGCCCCGCGGAGTGACGCTCCGCAGGGCCCGGCTGTCAAAGCCTTCGCGCTCTGACCGATCAGTCGATGATCTTGACCACGCGGCGCGTGCGCGGTTCGACGATGACGCGGCGATCGTTCACGACCGCGTAGCGATACTCGGTGTAGTTCGGCACGGGGCGCAGCACCACGGTCGGGGGCAGTGGCTCGCCGACGACGACGCGCTCGTGGATCACGACGGAATCGTCGCGCGGGATTCCGCCGAGCACGGCATTCGGAATTTCGAGGCCGGCGCCGACGGCCGCACCGACCGTGCCGCCGACCATCGCGCCGATCGGTCCGCCGATGTCGCCACCCGCGCGCGCGCCGTCCCTGGCGCCCTGTTCGGTCGTCGACTGGGCAAAGGCTGCACTCGACGCCAGCAGCGACACGGCAGCCCCGCACGACGAAAGACAGGCCAAGTCTGGAGAGTGTTACCGCGTAACACTTACGCTGCGGCGATCTCGTGCCCCGCCATCAGTTCCAGTGCCCGCACCATCGCGGAATGATCCCAGGCTTTGCCGCCATGCGCGCCGAGCGTGCGTGCGCGCCTACCGGGCCGACAGTGCAACGCCGCCCGCTAGATCAATTCCGCCCGACCAGCGAGCCGGGTCTCGACAGCCCAAGGCCGGTGCAAGTTGGCGGCTGTCCCACTAGTCTCGAAATTAAACGCTGCCGGGCTCGAAATACATGTCCCGGCGGCGTCTCATTCTCAAACTGAGCTCTGAAATCCCAGTTATGTTTTGGTTTGCAATGGCTGTGCCACAGGTTTGTGACACGAGACAGCAAAACGGCCTCAAGCAGTTTCCGGGGCTGGCCGGAGGCTTAGGCCGTTCGGCGCAGCCCTCAAATAGGCGCGCATTGCAAATTTTTCCCGATCGCGCCAGATTCGCAAGGAACACTTGGACTAGCTGTACAATAATAGGCTTTTTACTGACCGCGTGGCGGATAGCTGGCGATCTTGCGCGCCAATTGCCGCATAGGTCTCGGCTGGCTGCTCCGCTCGCTCTTTGGCGGCGTCCACATCCGCGCAAATAAGACTTACGCGTTGCACAATATGCCCATCGGGCCCGAACAAGTAGGCCGTAAATTCTTCCATCGAAAGGCGTCCCCGCTGCTCGGCTTACGGCCAAGCAACATCGATTTAGAGCAAGTCGGAACGGGATGTCACCGGGAAAAACATGCAATCCTGCATTGAGGCCGCACCCGGTCGGATGGCAGCCTCTCAGTGACCCCGCCGGTTGACGCCGGCGGCCCCCTTGCACCAAAGAAGAAGACCCCGGCCATGGGACAGCATCCAACGGCCCCCTTGCGAGAGCAGGGCCGGCCTCGGTTGGCGACCTCTGCTCACCGCCGATCCAAGCGGGCGGGCGTCGTTACCGGCCCTAATTTCAAAAATGCAGTGCCCTAAATGTTTAGGGAACGATTGGTCATGGTAGTGGTTCGGCATTGGATGAACGTGAACGTGCAGATCTACTGATGACAGACGCTGACAAAGAAGCTCCTCCCGAACCGCAAGACAGAGGCCCATATCCTTCATGCCCCCATTGCCATGGGGAGCTGGCTCTTGCTTTTTCGACATCGATCCCCGCGCGAACCAAAACGTTCGGGTGTTCGAATGTCAGAGGTGCCACTGGCAAGTTTGGGAAGACGAGATAGCGTGAGGCCGCCTGGGTAGGAGCTATAAATTCTCGGCGTTAGCTCTTCGGCAAGGGCTCCTTGTGTTCGACTTGGATCTATTTTCCAAACGCGCCGTCGTTCGGCTATGCTCTCATAAGCGAATAAGTGGCTGCAAGTTCCTGACGGGGGGAGCCGTGCCTGCGGTCCAGCTCCGTTGACCATGGTTTCTCGGGGGCGGGCCTTTACTAGGAACAAGTGGCAAATGACCGGTTTGTTGCTGTGCTCTGGATGTTTGGTCCCCTGCCAGCTCTGAGCGAACCCAACGGCCCCAGCCGCCCGGCAGCAGCTGGGGCCGTCTCTTTTGTGCTGGTGAGTGCAAAAAAAGCCGCCCCCAGGCGGCCTTAGTTTTGAAGCGCCGATCTAAACTCTCTGCTGAAATATGCCGCCGCCAAACTTGCAGGTGCGAGCCGCCCCGGGTGCGCAATAGATCCGAAATCAAAGAACCAGCCCGGCTTCCGGAGGCTATCAAGGCGCCGCTCGAAAGTTAATAACATATGTAAGCTGATCCGGGAAAAATAGGCAATTTTTTTTGGCTGCGCAATGTGCTCAAACGAACAGATACATTGCATGCACCTAGTAATCTGGAAACCGCTTGGTCTTGCCAAGGGCCAAGCATCCCCAAGCGGCCCCGGCCTTCACACACCCCAAAAGCCCCACGGCCGGGGCCGTCTTGGCAACTGGCCTGTTCGCGACCTAAGTGATCTACTTTGATTTTCCCAGTGGCCTAGGATAGTGACGTGATTTTAGATCAGCTCTAAAATTGTCCCCGCTTTGGAACGAGGCGGGGTTTTGGAGTTGGATCATGCGAGGATTTCGGGCTTACCTCATCGGGGAAGACGAGTACATAGCTCTGCGAGTTGACATTGAGGCGTCGGACGAAACGGCCGCAAGGGAGCGAGCCAAGCAGCTTGTAGACGGGCACGCAGTAGAGCTTTGGGAAGGGGCAACCAAGATCGCTAGGTTCGAACCCATCCGGAGGCACTAATGGCAGGTAAGGCGCCTTCTCATCGCTGGCGCATTGTTCGCGATGGGCGAAGATGACGCTACATTCGGGAGGGCGAGGCCCGGCGGTAACGCCAACCGCCAACCCTAGCGGGCTCGCTTGGCGGTTTTCTTAGCTTTCTTCTCGATCCGGACACCTTTGAATTTTTTCGCGGCCTTCTTCGCCGCGCTCGGCTTCTTCACAGCCATGAACTCGCCGGATGTCCTGTCGCGCTTCGTGAAGCCGGTAGCGCCGCCGATCGTCGTTTTGGTCTGCGAGCGTTTCTTCACGGCGCCCTTGCGGGCGTTATCGCCGGTCGGTTTGTTGACTGCCATGTTTCCTCCGCTGATTGCCCTCGCTATAAGGCGCAGCTGTAACAAGCAGTTCCGAGCCGGAACGAATCCTCTCAATTCCAATTGAATCCCGGTCTGTTGCGTGGAGTTGCGTATGCGTCAGTCCGGATGGACTCCTTCCATCGTGCCGGCCGATGAGCCGACCGTGTATCTGGTGGCGGATGATTTTGGGCGCGCAGGCAGCGCCTGGCGCGAAGCCGACATGGAAACGGCAGACCTCGAAACCGTCATTCAGGACCTGCTCACAGGCGAGTATCGCAGGTCAAGGTCATCGCGTTCAACACGTCAGAGCGCTGGTCTGAAGACGTCTCTGAGGACATTGCGCGCGAGATCCAGCACCGCTGTAACCTGCAACTGAGCGACGTCCCCTCGCACCTGCAGGAGTTCGTCCATCGCTACGCTGCCCAGGACACCCGGCAGTACAGCTTGCGCCTGGTGTAGACCATGGCGTTTCAACGAAAGAAGCCTGAAGCGCTCGGCGTCAAGGCGCCCTTCCCCGGCTTCGTTGAACCGGCGCTGGCGTCCTCGATCGACCGCGTGCCGGCAGGCGGGCGATGGATTCACGAGATCAAGTTCGACGGGTATCGCGTCCAGGTTCATCTCGCCAACGAAGCAGTGAAGGTTTTCACCCGCCGCGGTCACGACTGGACCCGCCGCTTCAAGAAGGTCGCCGACGACGCCTGGCACATCAAGGCGAGCTCGGCCATCATCGACGGCGAGATCGTGGTGCCGGCCGCCGATGGCAGCACCGATTTCTCCGTCTTGCAGAACGAGCTAAAGGGCACCTCGACCAAGATCGTGCTCGTCGCCTTCGACTTGCTGTAACTACGGCAGCGACATCCGGAAGGTGCCGCTATTCGAGCGCAAGGCGGCGCTGAAGAAGATCATCACCGGCAGCGACGTCCAGTTCAGCGAGAGTTTTGAGATCGACGGGGGCGAGATCTTTGCCCATGCCTGCAAGGTTGGGCTCGAAGGCGTCGTCTCCATCCATTCTTCAAGGGGCTTCGGGAGGACCTGTGATGGATGCCTGGCCGGCGCCGGAGTAGCTGAATGCCGCCTTACGCCGCGAACCGTTCCGAGAAGCCGCCGCCCGTGAGATCACCCGGTAGCCGCCGCTCCCGCTCAATCCGGCTTCAGAACTCGCGCTCAGGTTCGGTTTTTGCGCTTGCGAGGGAAGCGCCATGCGCAAAGGACGTCTTGAAATCGCGCGTGTTCCTCATTGTTACTTTTCTTTATAGTTTGGAGCAGCGAAGGGCTGGCGGACGGCTTCGAAGTGGGATCAGACGTACATCGCGGCACGGCCGTTCCGACCGATAACGAGAAATTCACGTTGTTGAGGGGCTGCAGGTTCAGGTGCGAAATCGACGTCCTGATCCGGGTCCGTTCCTGGTCGTTGACGTTCACAAACGCATTCACGTTCGTGTTCGACGAGCGATCGGCCGTGGTCTGCTGGCTGTTCGGCTGCTGGGCCGTGGTGGTTCCTACCCGTCGGGGACTGGGCCTGATTGGTGCCCGAAGCCGGAGCGTCCGGTTGTTCGCAGGCGCGTTGGTCTGCGCCTGGTTCGAAGGCGGATTGGTCTGGTTGGAGGGCTCCTCGTCTGCACCTTCTGGTCAAGTTGTTTCGAAGTCGGCGCCTGCGTGGTGTTGGTGCCGGAGTTGGACGTCTGGCCCGCAGCGCTCTGGCCGGCCGATGACGGAGGCTGCGTCTGGGCCGATTTCGTCGGAGGATTGGTCTGCGCGGATCCCGAAGAGGAGCTGGACGACGGTGTCGACGTCAAAGAGCACGGCGGCGGTGCCGATGTGGAATCCTGCTGACGCTGCGTAACCGACGGATTGGAGCTCGACGTGCTCGGAGAATATTGCGCGAGCGCCGAAGTCGCGAGCGCGACTGCGGCGGTCCCGAACAACACTGGACGAAGAGTCAGGTTCCAGAACGGGAAGTTTCGGCAAATGGGCTGAGACCGCGCTGCCGAAAATTCTTCAGTTTTCGGCGGAATCAGTCCGCGACGGAGCGGCGTCCCCTTCCAACTATCGGGAATAAACGGAACTTCGCGCGAGCCCCCTCGTTGGCAGTGACTACTTAAAAGCCATTGGAGGAAAACCATGAAGAAGCTCATCGTGTGCGGCGCTCTCGCTGCCTTCGCCCTCGGCACCCAGGCCGCCAGCGCCGCCGAGTTCTATATCGTTCGCGACGCGACCACCAAGAAGTGCACCGTCGTTGACACCAAGCCGACGACGACCACCACGACGGTCGTTGGCGACGGCGTCTTCAAGACCAAGACGGAAGCCGAGTCCGCCGTGAAGACCACTAAGGTCTGCACCGAGCAGTAAACGGCTATCGCAGGGCCAAAGCCGGCCTCGCGAAAACGTTCTGACAGCAATTGGAGGAGAGGATGCCTGTGCTAATTTTGTGGGCGTTCCCGCCGTGCTCGTTGTTGGCGGCGTCGGCTATTGGATAGTTCACAGGCACTGAGCGAACAGCAGCTGAAGGCTCGCCCGCACACCGGGCGAGCCTTTTTTGGGACCCTCTAGGCCGCTGGCCGCGACAGGCAGAAAACAGGGCCCCAGCATGGGGCCCTTTTTTCCGTAAGCTCTTGTTGCACTAATTGTAGTCCGAGTATTTGAACTGCGGGAGCGCCTTCAATTGCTCCTTGTTGCCGCTCATGACGGCGTGGTCGGGGACCCAATCGTTCGCATTGCGGTTCGTGGTGGTCGAAGCGGCGCCGGTGGTGGTGTCGCGCGAGGTGGTCGAAGTGCTGCTCGAGCTGGTCCGGACCGGCTCTTCGACGAACTTCAGCTTGTCCATTGATACGGCGATGTCGTGCTCGCCCATGCCGAGGAAGCCGCCGACGCCAATCACGACCGCGTTGATCTTGCCGCTCTTGTCGACGAGCAGTTCATTGATGTCGCCGAGCTTCTCGTTGGTCTCGTTGTAGACGTTCAGGCCCATCAGCTTCGAAGCGCGCCAATTTCCCTTGAGCGCCATCTTCGCATCGGCCGACTGGGCGCTGGCCGCCGCCGGCACGCCGCGATCGGCCGGCTGAGTGGACTGCGCGAACGCGGCGCCGCCGATCACGGCAGTGCCAAGCAGAGCGACGGCAAGAAAGTTTTTCATCGATTATCTCCTCAAACGTGAGCCGCACCCGTTCAGATGCCGAGCTCCCAACGTCCGCGATTGCCACTTGTTCCCAATCGCTATTTCAGTCGGAATATGTCCCCAAGGCTTCGATCCTGACCCAACCATTAGCGACGTTCGGTGGTCACGAGCCGGACGGAAGTTCCCTTGCCTTCAGAGCGGAGGCAAGCCTGCGAGAAATGCGGCCAAACCTGCTTCGAACAGTCTTCCGCGGGCTTCGCGGAGTCGCCGACCTGCTGGATCTTCGGCTGCGGAGGAGGCACCTCGTCCGCAAGAGCCGCCGTCGCGAGAAGAACAAAAGCCGCCGTCGCGGAAAGAATGGTTTTCATGCGAGCCTCCTGATCGGCAACTCAACGAAGAGACTCCGAAGCCGTTCCGACTGCGGGGCGAGATATGGCTGACCCTTTCTCGAATTCTTCGCGTCCGCCGCGAGCGAGCATCTCGCGATATCGGCTTTCGTACAGCTTCGCCATTCGGTTTGCGGCGAAACGCTCCTCGAACCGGGCGCGGACCACTCTTCTGTCCAGCCGGCCCAGTTCGTACACCGCCCTGATCGCCTGCTCCTCGTTATCCACGATAAAGCCAGTGACACCGTCTTCCACTACTTCGGGCACCGAACCCGCTCGGTAGGCAATCACAGGCGTCCCGCACGCCATCGCTTCGATCATGACGAGCCCGAACGGCTCGGGCCAATTGATCGGAAACAGCAAGGCAGCGGCCTCGGCAAGGAACGGCTGCTTCCTGATTTCGTCCACCTCGCCCACAAGTTGGATCTCCCCGCCATCGATGTCCGGCTCGAGCTTCTTCTTGAAGTAGGCCGTCTCTGCGCGAGGTATCTTGGCCGCGCCCTGGTTCAGAAAATGCGCGCTCTGAAAAATGAGATATTCGAAGCCTATATTACAGATAAAGCTCGAGCACTTTTCCAATGATTGGCCTTGCACCGGCAGAATTGCCTCCCCAGGCGGTCGCCCCGGCTCGCTCGCGCGGCCAGGATGTCACCCATACGCGCGGTTTCAGCAAGAGCTCGTCTGCGCTCGAAGAGCGCCTCAAGGGACTTCATCGCTCGTCGCCTTCGGCCACGTCGACGCGAGCAGCACCGAAATCGGTGGAGGAGCAGCTCTTCGATAGTCTTGCTTCGTTCAAGCTCCAGACGGCGGCTGTGGCGAGCCGTGTCAGCACTGGTCTCAGACTTCAGCGCGCCATCCTGTAAATAAGCGCCGAACTTTGACCCTAGGGGCTTGATCTTGGCCGCTATGTCCGCGTCCGTCTCGATGTCGAGCTGCGACATCTCGAGCATGGTCTTGGACGTGAAATTCTCCGACATGATCTCGGCGGCAAGCCTCGTCTATTCTGCGCTTCCCGGTGTGCGGGCTGACTGCCGTCCACACTGCCTTGCGGGCCTGCGTGAACTCGGGCAGGCAATGCCAGTACGACGCGACCCGCTCATGCGCGGCAATGGCGGTGCGATGCAAGGCCACATCGTCTTTGCCCCAGCGCGATGAGCGATCTCGATAGCCCGCTTGCCGCCCCTCTCCAGGTAATTCCACAGTGGCCGCTGGTACCGCCGAGGCTCCCAGCCGTTCGGCAGGCTAATCCGCAAAGCGCTTGATCTCGACGACCACAGCGCCGCCATTCTCGCCCGTCACCTGCATGGGCAGCACCTTACCCACCAAGGCCAAGAACGGGGCGTTGTTCTCTTTCTTCGCCTGCTTTTCCAAGAAGGCGACCAAACCGCCCTTCCCTCCAGCCTTCGTAGCGGCCTCGAGAATGGCATCCTTGAGCAGGGCCGTGGTCTTGTTTACCGAGCCCTTCGGGCGACCTGGGCCAGGCCCTGATAGGTTTTTGGCGCTTTCTTTATTCACATCGGCTCAGGCGGTTTGAGCGCCTGCCTCCGGTTACTTGATGATGGTGTCCCGCAGAGTGTCGATCGCGAGTTGCTGTTCCGGCGTCCGCGGCGTGTCGTCGATGATGGTGTAGGGCAGGATGACGAACCGGTCCGGCCCACGGTCGGCGACCGGGCCCTCTTGAGGCTGCCGCTCCACGACCATGGCAACGACGCTAGGAGCGACGGGAGCCGGCTTTCCAGGTCTCCCCATCATGTGGGCTTCCAGCGCATCACGGTAGGCCGTGACGGCCTTCGCGAAGACTTCCGGGATTCCTGTGAGGCTGAGCGGCACTTGGACAATCAGGTAATCGCCCGCGCTGAGCGCATCCTCCGGCAATGTAGCCGAGACCGAAAGCAGCCCCGACCATCATGACCGGCCGAAACGACAAAGCCCGCCGCGGAGGTCCGGGCGGGCGCAGTTCGGCATTCAATGTGATTTGCAGGTCAATAATAGCCGCGCGGCTGCAAAGGTCAAGATGGCGTTTAAGTTGTTGCCATATCGACTATCCCCGAGCGAGCGCCGATAGGCATGCGAAGATGGCCGCCCACATAGTCCATGCGCCCGCTAAGGCGTCAGCGCCAACGGCCGACCGGCCATTTGCTCTCGTATTGATTGGACGATCAAGCCTACAGCTTGCGGGTCGTCATAGATCTTCACGTGATTGAACAGCGCCCGCCCTTCGATCAGTTCAGAACGGGCACCTCCATCCGGAATCATCGAAATGGCAACACCGCCTACTGCAGCATTGAAGAACTCGCTCCGATTCCGCACCTGATCTAGCACACCCATTGCGACGAATATTGCAACGCGAATTGCGCCGACGACCATCAAGCTAATGAATACTGTTTCGATCAGTATCGCGACGATGAACATACTGGCGATCAGCAACGATACCGAAAATTCGAACGCGACCCAGACGTAGTGATCAAACTCTCTGAGAGCGGCGAAAAGAATCGATTCGCGTACGCCGAGGCTTGGCCAAATGGCATTGACGATCCCCAAGAGCGTTCCTGCTCCCACCCGTATTGCAAGCATTGCAAGAATTGCAAACCGGACAACCAGACCAAGCCCGATTAAAAGCCAATCGATAGGCTTGGCCTTCGAAAGAGCCCATGTAAATCCCAAGACGCACATAAAGAACGTTTGATGGACCAAGGACATAAGGTTAACGACAATCGATAGGGCTTGGAAGGCCTCATCCTGCGAGTATGCAAGTACGAGGGTCATCTGTTGGCCAGCGCGATGCTTCCTATCGTCCTCCACACCGGAAGCTAGGAGATCAACAAGAATGCGCCAGAGACGCTTGAAAAGGACGAACGGCGCAACCCAAATCAACACCAAGATTGGAAATTGCCAAAAGTGGAAAGTCCCACCCATCAGCGGGATCTGATAATCTCTTGGGACGAACTTTTCCTGGAGCAGCGAGACCAATAGGAAATAGGTTATCAAGAAGCCGAGCAGGCAAAAGCTGGGGAAACTCGACTGAATATCTGCCGGCAACAACCTGAAGATTTCCCTGACGTCAAACCGACGTACCGTGTTCAAAAACGGCGTTGCCATTAGGATCGGTCTAACAGACCTTCTATGATCATCGGAAAGACCCTCGAGAGCCCTCATGGCGACATTGCCGCCATGGCTGTGCGCTAGGAGAAACACTAAGCGCCCCGGCGCTTCCAATTCACGCTGAATAAGCCGGGTAAGACGATTGGCCGCTTCGATTCGATCGCGAACACGGTTACGACCCGACCAGCAATATCGATGAAATGCAACCACGCCAGGAATTTCCCGCGTAATAGCTGCTACGAGCGTGGACCTGTCCGGCATTGTCCAAGAAGACTTTGTTGCCCAGGTCCCGTGAATCAAGATGATCAGCGGCTCCTGCGCACGCGGAAACTGATCTTCGACGTTCGCCACTTGCCTACTCGCGCGACAATATTACGAACCGCAAATTCGCCACTCATGCGGTCTCGCTTTTCGTCTATGGCTATTGACGAATGACAGTCCAATCGACTGTCACGCGATGACCCGCGAGAATTCCATGCTCGTTGAAGTAGCGACTATAGAAATGACAATTGTACGCAATCAAGATGCCTTACCGCTTCTGCGTTCATCCGTCGCAGTTACGTAAGAATCGATGGCTGACCTACCTCTTCGCGGTCCAAAACGTCGCACCAAGGTAGACTTGGAAAGACCGAAGTTCGAGCCCACATCGATCCAGCTCACCAGGAGGTTGGCAATGGGTGACAAGCGCGACAAGGACGCCGAGGCCGACGCGAACTTTCTCAAGGAGCTCACGTCCAACGATGAAGCCTTGGCAAAACGCTGGGAGAAGGCGACGGGCGGAAAACTTAGCAAAATTATCACGGCGAAGACCCTCGACGATATTGTTTTTCCGACTGTAAGCGCAGAGGAAGGAATCACGGGAAAGCAGGGAAAGGCCCTGGCTATGCTGTTCAGGGCTAAGTTGAGCGAACAGGCAAATGCTGACCTGCAAGCATGGGCCAGAATCGCTTACAAAAGGGATCTCTTTTTCAAGTCCTCAGCAAGAGCGTTAGTTAAAGCCGAAGACCTGAAGCTATTCAACGCCGCCTTAGGAATGGGAAATGTGGGTAAGATCAATTTCACCAGCCCTAAAACACACCTGGAATATACGCCTGATCTGTACGGCGCGATCAAGCTGCTCGTGAAAGACAGAAAGATCGATGTCTTCGAGGTAGACGCCGGACTCCTGTCAAATTTAGGTGGCCACTATCGCAGCGACATCGATCGTCTGATCTTGTATAAGGGATTTGCGCCTGACATGGCTATGATGCACGCAGTGCATGAATCCACGCATGCGATCCAGGACTGGCGGAACCTCTCCTGCGACGAAAATAACTTCATCGAAGCCGACGCCTTTATTGCAGGGGCTGTTGCTGCCCTGAGCGCAAATAAGAATTTCGTAGGGTTGGAGTATGAGGCCGCGCAAAAAAAAGCCGCGAACTTGGTCATGGACGGACAAGCCACCCGAATGAGCAAGGACTGGAGCAAGGCTTACGATGGTGTGTTGAAAGCGGTGAACGCGGACCCCACCTATAAAGGCACGATAGGAGTTAGGTACGAGGGATCTGACCAAGAGAAGTCTAAAGACGAGGAAGCAGCTTTGAAAGATGCCTCCCTCTACTTCCAAACGAAGCAACTTTTGAGAGGTCGTCGGCCTCGATAACATCAGTCAAGCCGCGCCGCGGGCCCGCCATTGGTCAATAAGCTGATTATGCCACACCATGATTGCGCTCGGATATATGCGGAACGCAGCGATGCCGAGCGCGACAGTTGCGCGATCCGCCGTTGTATCGAACCAGCCTCCCGGTTTTTGATGTGGAGCCAAATCACATTGGACCGCTCTGGCCACCACCATTGCTATTCCCTTATCGGGCACCCATAGCGCGCTGTCCACCGTCACAGGCGAAGGTGACGAGCGCTGAAGTCTGGGGACCGCTGCGATCAGATCTTCCGCATAACCGATCCTGCAAAACGATTCGACCGCCGCCACGTAGACGCAGCAGAACCTGCCGCGCTTCAGAGTGTCACGGATCAGCCTGGTGTAGTCAGCTAGATCAACCGGCATGCGCAATCCCTGCCACCTTGTCATAACCGTTGCGCCAGCGCTTGCCAGCTTTCATGTAGCCGAGCCCGTCAAGCCACACTTTGCCATGCTGATTGATAGGCACTGCTGGGCCGGGCGTCGGCCGCTCTGTGAGGAAATTCGGCGGGTGGGCGCGCTCCGGCTTTTCGTCAACGGTCTCCAGCTCGAGTTCGACGCCGCCGAACTCCGGCGTGACTAGATGCTGCAGGCCCGGCATCAGATGAAGGGCTTCCCTCCGGTCACCGCGACCGTGGTGCCGGAGGTGTAGCTCGATAGGGGATCGGCAAGCATCACATAGGCCGTCGCCAGCTCGGCCGGCTGCCCGGCCCGCTTCATCGGCACCTGCTTGCCGAAATTCTTCACGGTATCCTCGGGCATGGTCGATGGGATCAGCGGCGTCCAGATCGGCCCGGGCGCCACCGCGTTCACACGGATGCCTTTGTCCGCCAGCATCTGGGCCAACCCGCCTGTGAAGTTCTGGATAGCGCCCTTGGTTGTCGCATAGGCTAGGAGCGTGGGGTTGGGCATGTCCGAGTTCACGGAAGCCGTATTGATGATCGCGCCACCCGGCTCCATGTGCGGCACGGCGGCCTTCGCGAGGAAGAACATGGCGTGGATGTTGACGTCGAACGTCATTCGCCATTCCTCGTCGCTGATGTCGCCGAGATCCTTGAATGTCGCTTGATGCGCGGCATTGTTGACGAGAATGTCGACGCCGCCGAGATCCCGGACCGCCCGATCGACGACCTTCCTGCAATGGTCCGCAGACCTCAGATCGCCTTCGACTAGAACGGCCTTGTGTCCCTCCGCCTCGACGAGGGCCGCAACTTCCTTGGCGTCGTCGTGCTCATCGAGATAGGCGATCAGAATATCTGCGCCCTCGCGGGCGAAGGCGATAGCGACCGCCCTTCCTATTCCGCTGTCGCCACCGGTGATGATGGCCCGCTTGCCGTTCAGGCGGCCCGCCCCCTTGTAGCTGGTCTCTCCGTGATCGGGGCGCGGGTCCATTTGCGCGGTCGACCCGGGCATCGGCTGCTTCTGACTGGGGTAAGGCGGCTTCGGATAGTCAGGCATCGGAATCGGTCTCCGCGGGTCGAGAACCCGACAACCGGCTGACGACAACCAAGGTTCCTAGCCGGTTGCCCGTCATCCTCCTCCGGCCGCCGCCCGCGACGCGCTTGCGCAAAGCAGAAGAAAGAGAGCGCGCTCGGCCCTGTACCTCGCGCCTGCGCGACTGCACTCCGAGCCGGACATGACGACCTCGCCCGCGGCGGTGGAAACGGCCCACTTCCATCGGCTCCGCCCGCGCCGCTTCAGCACGACGTCGAACCCCGCAAATCGATCCTCGCCGTCCGGAGAAGTCACGCCGCCACCCTGTTCGGCACCCCACCCTGGAGCTGACCCAGAAGCCGTTCCTCGCGCTCGATCCGACCCAGGTAGAGCTGGCGCTCCCGCTCCGTCTTCGCGCTCGCCAGCAGCAGTCGATAGTGGTCGATCACCTTCTCGCTGCCGCGGATCAGCAGGTCCCCTGACATCGGTCATGACGCCACCCCCGCGCTCGGCCTTTGAGGCGGGACAAATGCGATCGGGAAGGTTTCGGAAGTCAGCGCCTCGAGCGAGGCAGTCTCCTCGGCCAGGCGCCGTTCGATGAACCGGCGCTCTAGGTCCGACAGCTTCGTCTTCAGCAGGCTGCGATAGCGGTGGATGTTGTTGCGGTGCGCACGGATACGGGCAAAATCTTCGTCGAGCATCGTCGCCTCTCCTGACGGTCTTCCATGTCCTTTGCGGTTCGAGAAATGGGAAAGCGAGCTCCCCGCGGCAGAAAATATTCGGTGCGGAAAACCTGTCAAGACAGTAGTGGTGCAGCCGATCCTTCGGGCCACCGCGCGTTAACCATCGGCACCGCCGGACCTCCGGACGCAAGAAATTTTCAGCCGACCTCTTGAACCATTCTTGCGTTTTTCTAGGTCATTTTTCGCCGCGAGAGCGGTGTGCCGGACGCCTTCCAGGGTCCGCCACGGGCGCGGCCGGCGTGTCTCGGACAGCCGTCCCTGCGCTTCTTGTAACCATCTTGCTCCTAGGAGGACTTGGATATGAGGACCACCTTCGACTTCGCGCCCCTCTGGCGCTCCACCATGCTTTGACCATTTGGCCGCCCTCGTCGACAGCGCGTTGCGCCAGGCGACCGAAGACAACTATCCGCCCTACAACATCGAACGCTCTGGCGAGGACAACTACCGGATCACGCTCGCGGTGGCCGGCTTCGGCTCCGACCACATCACGGTCACCGCCGAGCAGAACGCGCTGACGATCGAGGGCAGGAAGCCCGACAGGCCGGCCGGCGAATTCCTGTATCAGGGCATCGCCGCGCGACCGTTCCGGCGCGTCTTCAACCTCGCCGACTATGTCCAAGTGAAGCAGGCCTCTTTCCAGGATGGGCTGCTGATCATCGACCCGGTCCGCGATGTGCCCGAGGCCATGAAGCCGCGAAGGATTCAGATCGCGCGCGCCTTCTCGACGCAGATCGAGCAGAAGAAGGCGGCCTGACCGCTTCCGGATCGAAGTCCAGCGACGGCGGGTTCGCGCCCGCCGTCCATCACACCTACCCATTGAAAGGAGCGTAAGGGAGGCCGGCGATGACCAATGCCAGAACGAATTCCGGCGATCTCAATCCCTTCTTCCACCCCGCCGTGCACTATGCGTCTCCGGACGACGTGCTGAACGACGAGACCCTCTCGGCACCCGAGGAGCGCGTCATCCTGTCGTCCTGGGCGTCCGATATGCGGCCGCCTCGATCGCAAGGATGCGGGTGCGCTCGCCAGTCGCGCCCTCGACGCGCAGCTGCGTGCAGAGATCGCGGTACGCAGCCGCAAGCTCGGCGAGTGTGGTCGTCGCTGCCGCGGCGGCCGGCGCCGTGGACGTTTGCACCGGAGCCGGCGGAGGCGCGGGCGGGACTTGCAGGGCAGTCGTCGTCGCGGCCGCAGCGAGATGCACGGCCGCCAGTCCAGAAGTGATCATGGCTTCTTCTTGTGATGGCCGTTTGGCGAAGGGCCGATTCCGCTCGCGATCAAGCGGTATCGGCTGAGCACCGCGTGTAGGCGCCGATTTGGTCCTACCCAATCAGGACTGGGCAGCAGGATTGCGGCGCCTGTTCGGTTCGCACTTCAAGGTTGGTCGGGACGTTACTCTCTCGATCTGTCGTCCCTATCTTTAGTCTATGCACCGATGAAGGCTCGCAGTTGGGGGCTGTGCTTGCCCTGCCAGAGGGAAGCTACATGCACCGACGTTAGGACCGTCGAGAGCTTTCGTCGGATCGACACAACCCTGTGACGGGTCAGCCCGGGCTACGTTGTGGGCTTTACGTGCGCTTGCCGTCGCAGCGGCAGACATCGCTCCAAACCGATCCGACAGTGGGGAGCCGTCCTGCAGGTCACGCGAGGTGCCTGCATCCTGGCCGCGCAGTGAATGCCGATCCTACGGCATCCTGGACGACGCGTCCTTCAGTTCTTCGCCGGCGCGAGCCGGGTTGATCCTCCCAGGTCCGCCCCCGGGTTCGGCCTTTGATTGCAGGCGGATCTATCGCGGTGAACAGCGCGACGACCTATGCCCGCCCGCGATAGGCGTGTGAGTGCCTGCCGCGTGCGAGTAACACGCGACTTCAGCGCGGTGCGCTGGCCGCCCCTCTCCTTTGAGCCGGGATTAGCGAGGCCGTCCACTTAGTCACGGCCGCCTTGGCTTCGCGCCCGCGAACGTCGAGCATCTGCGTCGGCTTGCGCGGCTTGCCGCGGTCACATTTTATGCAGACACCGCTCATGACAGCCCCCGTGCTCGGGTGCGTCGTTTTATGTCTCGCCGGTCAGGATCGTCCGGGGGCCCCGCAGGAGAGTTTGCGAGGCCGGCGGCTAGGGATATAGCGGCCCCATCGGAAAAACGTACAGAAGCGCAGAGCGCCGACGAAGAAAAGGCCTTCCAACGAGCGAACAGGTCTTAGTCTCATCCACCGTCAGCTTGGCGGCTTCTCCGAGCGTCGCTCTAAGCGCCCAGTTGGCGCTGCCTCTCCGCCAACCGATCAGCACCGAGTCGGGGGCGAAGCCGGCTGTCCCAATAGTCCTCGTTGTCATTCGCGACTGATACACAATCGAACAGGCGGTCGAGGTCGTTTCGGTCCCACAGCACCACGCCGAGCATCTGCTTCGGCGCCGGAATATTGCCGGCTTTGCGCTGGGCATCGAAATGGCTGGGGGACATTCCCAAATACCGCGCGGCATCGGCACGGCGTAGGCCGCGCGGATGTAGTACGCGCTGGTTGTCGTTTGCTGGATTGGGCAGGAGCGCGCCCCTGAGAAGGATTGCTCTGCTTACCTCGCCGGCCGACGCCGACGGCCGTGGCGAATCAACTGCCTGATAAGACTATTCCACACACCGCACGGGCCCTTGGGCCGGGTAATGTTGTGTTTCCAGTAAAATGAGTAGTTAGCACAGTTGAGTAGTTCTCAGAATAAATCAATGACTTAACAAAGGATATAGAAACCAATCATGACCCTGATTAGTTTAATGCCATCACCCATCACCGCGCGGTATTGTGGCAAACATCGGTGATGAGAACGCGACAATGCGCTCCCGCCTTCCTCTGACGGAAAGGTGCAGCGCATGATCAAGCGTCGCAACCGAACCAAGCATACGAAAACATTTGAAGAGAGATTGGCCGAGGAGGCTGCGCGGTTCAGGGAGGCTGCAGCCCAATTGCCGCCCGGCACCCAGCGGGAGCTCTACCTCAGGCGAGCTCGCCAGGCCGAAACGGCCTCGCACATCAATGAATGGTTGACCTCTCCCGGTCTGCAGCCGCCGACGGCGCTGGAGAATATACAGTCCGGCCAAACGGAAAAACGGGGCCCGGGGGGCGGTGCTTCCGGTCAGCGTTAGACGAGCTACGGAAGAATCCTGCCGAGCGACCTTACTCGTCCATCTCGCGGAGCTTGCGGTCTAGCCGCTCTATCTCTGCGCGTAGCCGTTCGGTCTGTTCCACGTCCCAGCCAACCCGCCGCAACTTTTGGCGACACGCCAGAATCTTCATCGCGAGTTCTACGCGCTCGTTCTGGTTGGGCACGGCGGACATTCCGATGGTCTTTTCTATAAGTCCATCGAAAGCTCGATTCGTTCAACGGGCTACTCTCACTCAATAGCCCAATCGGCCATGCTGCGGTTTCTTATCTGCGCAAGTAGAAACGAGTAGCGAGCTGTTGAATTGGGGGTGGATGGCGGAGTCGTTCGGCAAAAGTTTTACTGTCGTTGAGGTAGCCTCGGACGACGCAAAAACTGAGATCTGGATTGCGCTGGCCAAGCCGAGCCAGGCGCCGACCCTGGTTCTCGCTGCCGTTCCAGAAGGCTGGACCGCGGAAGTGTTGGATATCCCAATCACCGCAGAGCAGCAGCGAATGTTCGAAGAACTCAACCTAGAGCCCGGCGATGTCCGCAGGTTGGACAGAGCCTACATAGGCTGACGTCGCTCGCTTTCAGCCCTGTTGACCGCCCTCAGAAGCTCTTCGATATAGGCGGCGATGTCGCCAATCGCGGCCCGCAGGTCGGCCTCTGAAATGCCCTGCCCCTTGGCAGCCTCGATGAGACGCCGCGAGAGTTCCGGCAAATCCTGCGACGCGCCCGCAGTATGGTCCTGTTCGACTGCATGTATGCAGTTCTCTACCCAGAAATCGATAAACTCGCGGGCCCTGTCTGACATGTGACGTCCCCTGCTGGGACACGCTTAGCGCGCCCTTCTCAAAAGGGACAATCGAAATCACGGTTCCCGTGTGACTAAATGAAAGGCTCTTGGGAAAGCGGCAGCCCGCCCCCGGAAGCGGACTCGGTTCGTTGCGCAGGATAGCTACCGGCGGGCGCCGAGCAGGATGATCTCGTCGTCCGCCCGGGCGTGCTCTAGCCGCAGCGTACCCTTCGGGTCGTGGCGCGCGGCCCAGTCGCCCGCACCAATAATGGGATCGCAACCCTCGGCTCGGAGATGGACGTAATAGGTTTGGGCGCAAAAAGGCGTGGAGAGGTCAATTTTGATGGTGGCGGCATCGCTGAGATTAGTCATTGGTATTATTTCCTCACAAAAGCGTCCTAGCGTGACCGGGGACCCGGTTATGGTTCGTATCCAGCCCGACATGGCCAAAGAACTATACGACTGGCGCCGCAAGCAAATCCACATCACCACGTAGACCCTTTGACTTTGCTGATGATCTAACGGTGTTTCTCCGACGTTCGAAGAAAAAGATCGAGGCTGGCGCGGCTGAAATGGCGCTATTAATCAAGATCGAAAGACTGCTGGACGAATGGTCCCGCCGATTCTAGCGCGCCCTGGTCTCGCCAACCTAAAACTGGAGTGAAGCGATGCGTTGCGCAGTCTGCGCGAAACCTGCTGAGCCGCTGCCGAAAACTCATGACGGCGATGGTTTTCACTGCGCTGCATGCGGCGATTATGTAGTCTCTGGGACCGTCATCACTTCCAGATGGCTGGAGGGGCGGTCACCCACCGAGCGGCTGAAAGCGCTAGAGAATGCGAAGCGGCAAGCCCAAACCGGCAAGCTTCCAGTGATTACCACCTACTCGCTTTGACCTTAGGCGATCGCGCGTTTAGCCGTACGCGTTATGCAAGAGCAAGCCGCGTGAGCCGATCAATGATATGCCGCTCTAACCCACGGGCGACTCGGACTGAAGGCCAAGAAATAGATGCCAGCGCGTGCCAGCCATCTGCCGACCAGCTCGGAGCGAGATGCATTGCAAAAACTGCGGGCGGGTCGCGAGCTGACGCTGAGAGCCCTTGAGCCCACCGGCCAGCGCACCATCGTAAATATGCTGTCCAAGGTCTGGATTGAGCGTGGGAGCACGGCAGGGACGTACCGAATCACGCCAGCGGGCCTCGCTGCCTTGCGCGTCAAGATACCCTAACGCCGAGAGCTGATTCGCATTTCGCCGTCAAAGGCAGGAACCATCCTGCGGGCCAGAGATTTCTCTCTAGCTTCAGGTTTCCCCGGCCTGAGGCGCCTCAACAGCAGCCTCCGCGTTGCCCCCGCGGGGGCCGTCCTGTATGCGAGGTACCATGGACGAGAGCTTGAGGGTGATGCTTGCGATCGACGCGGCGGCACGCGCGGCCTGCTGAACTACTGTGCCGACTATCGCTGCGGCCACCACATCACCCTGGCGCCGGAGACGGTCGACCAATGGCCTGACGACGTTCGGTTGTCAGATCTCGAGCCGAAGTTTATCTGCAGCAAGTGTGCGGTTGGACGTCCAGGCCGGATTTCGATGCCCCATGGGCGGGAAAGGTTTAGCTCCACGACCGGAAAGGCCCTGGTCTCTACGTCAGCATCACCGCGGTGGTGTCGCCACGTTCTTGTTCAAGTTAACGGACAGGTTGACCGGGGAAGCAGCGCACTGGCTGGCTCGGCATCTATAATCCCGAAACCTTCACCGTCGAGGACGCCCGCAGCAAGGTTTACGGCCTCAAGGCCATGGGTGGCGGCGCCCTCGTCGAGACCTTCCGTGACCGGAAAGTCGCAAAAGCCAAGCGTGGCAAGACCGTCTCCGAGATCATCGACGAGCGAATGACGTGGATGAAGACGCCGGTCAAGAAGCCCGACGGCGAGATGCGGCCCCGACTGGAGAACTGGGAGAACACGGCAAGCCACCTCAAGGCAATCCTTCATTAACGAGCTCAAGTGTTGCCCTTAGGAACGGAGCCAAATCTTCCGAGTTCGACCTGTCTAATACTATCACGGAGTTCCAGGATGAACCGCGGAATGCCGTCCATGACTGCCCTTCTCGGACTGCTCGCCATCGCCGGGTATCAGCATCGAGACAAGCTGGCAGAGTTTCTCAGAGGTCCCGGCGCTGGATCTCTCGAGCCAGCCAATGCCCAACAACCGCTGGGCGGCCTGCTAAGCAATCTATTGGGCTTGCTGAGCGGAGCAGGCGTCGGAGGGCTGCTGCAGGGCGGTATCGGCGAGCTGCTGGAGAAGTTCGACGAAAATGGCCACGGGGACGCGGCGCGGTCTTGGGTCAGCTCGGGTCCCAACAAGGAAATCTCGCCCTTGCAACTGCGGCAAGCAATCGGCCCCGACATGTTGGACAAGCTTGAGAAGGAAACCGGTCTTTCTCAAGAGGAGATTCTCGCCAGGTTGTCGCGCGAGCTTCCCCAGGCAATCGACAGGTACACGCCTGAGGGGGGTCTATCCGCCTCCTAGCTAGTGTCGTGGTCATCGATTCAGGAGAAACGCAGAATGAGCATTATCTGGACCATTATTATCGGCTTTATCGCCGGGGTGATCGCCAAGTTCATCATGCCAGGCGACAACGAACCCTCCGGATTCATCCTTACGACCATCCTCGGGATCATTGGTGCCTTCGTCGCCACTTACCTTGGCCAAGCTCTCGGCTGGTACCGTCCTGGAGAAGGCGCGGGACTCATCGGTGCAGTGGTTGGCGCTATCATCGTGCTCTTTGTTTATGGTTTCGTCGCCGGCAGGCACCGGCGCGCAATCTGAAGAGCAAAAGGCAACCGAGCGGGAAGCATCCCGCCTGACCACGTCCATGAAGGGGGCACGCGGTTGATGCTTAGCACGCCCCTCGCGTTGTTCGTCTCATCAAGGAGACTTCACCTCCGCACGGGCGGCTGCCATGGCGTCCATGCCGGTCTGCTTCACCCGATCTAAAACTTCGGCACTGGTGTCGCTGATTTCTGCAACAACCGTGTCCGAGGCTTCACGTAGGGCCTGCGAGATCGCACCGGCGCGCCTATTCAGATCAGCCTTCACGTCGTCGCTGACTTCCCCGACATACTTGTTCTCGATCTCGGACGCGCGAAACGCGCCCGCAACCGCTGCACCGATCGCGATCCCCACGACCCCAAGCACGAGGGGTTGCCGTTCAAGCATATCTGCGAGTGACGATTTCGCGCTGTTTATAGCTTCTCTGTCCGGAAACGTTTTGCCTAGCTTGCTGAAGGTCTCCTGCGCGAAGGCGACGCCCTCGCCCAAACTATCTCGGACGCTGTCGGCAGCTCCCGAAACCGCATCGGAAGCGGCAGCGGCCGCGCCTTGAAAAGTTTCTCCGGCGTCGAACGACCTCTCGTCCTCCATTTCAGGTGCGGTCGGAGGCGCGACGGCCTGCTTGACGGCGGATGCCGCCGCCCTCAGACCGCTTGTCCCAATACCGGCGTTGGGTGCGACGGCCTCCGCGGCCGAAGGTGCCGTCGTCTTTACCTTCTGATCGCCGGCCAACAGCCAGAGTGCTCCGCCTCCGATCAGGGCGGCGGCAAGCGGGTTTTCCCGGGCAGCGGCCACCAGATTGTCCATAAAACTAGTATTTGTGCTGCTCATCGCACCATTCCCTTCATAGTGTCCTTATCTTTCTCCAACTGGCCAATCGTTTCCCGGGGGGCCAGATGCCGCACGTCAAGCTGGTTGATGCCGACGGCGACGAGCACGGCGGCGATGGCCGCCGCGATAACTGCCGAGATCAGATATGAGACCGGCTGCGACCATCCCCCGGAGATCAATGCGGCGGATAGGGCGAACAGAGCCATCACGATCGCCGGGATGACCAGAACGGCGCCGCCGACGATCAAGCCCAGGGCGCCGCCGATCTTCTGAAGCTTGTCGCCAAGCTCCGCCTTTGCGAGGTCTATCTCATTCTGGAACAGCTTGGCGAACTGCGACATAGCATCACCAACCAGGGTCGAGATCGCTTTAAACTCGGTTTGGGTAGTTTTAATATCACGCTCGATGCTCATGGTACCGTGCTGCCCTGTGAGGTTGGGTTTTGCTGGGTATTAGGGTCGCGCCGCACGGACTCCGGGGCCCGGGCTTGTCCTCCCGCCGAGAACGAGGTTCCCCCCGTCTTTTGACTGCTTCCCGACGACGATCTGCCCTTTGTCTCGCGCTGCCCTGCGGATGAGGACTGTCCGCCGGATGCCTTCAAGAAGCGGACGGCAGCAAACCCTGCCAGCACTGAAATCCCGAGAAAGGCCGCAGGCTGACGCTTGGCGAAATCAGTCGCGCCTTCGACGAGATCTCGGAAGCTGCCTTCCCGAATCTTCTGGGCGGCATCCTCGACATAGTCGGCGGCGGAATCGATGCCACGTGCGGCGAACGGCACGTCAGTTTCAAAGGCTCGGCCGGCATCGCGGATGTTGCCTGCGAGGCGCTCGATGAAGTCGGCGCCCGATCGTTGCTGCTCGCGCGCCTGACTCTGGATCTGATCCACAGTTCCCTCAGCGACACCCTTTGCTGCATCCGCAGCCTCGCCGAACTTCTCTTGCGCAAGATCGGCCGAGGCTTGGAAGGCATCGCCCGTACGCTGCTTCACCTCTGCTCCAGCATCGCCGATCTGCTCTTTCAGGTCTTTCGCGGGGCCTTTGTTCTGATTTTTTGCAAACTGCGTCACGTTGTGCGGGTCTAAATCGCTCATGATATTTTCCTTTAACTGTTGGTCGGAGAGGGACTAAAGGCGGCTTTGACCACGTCGTCGGCAGCCTCTTTCAGTGTGTCCGCCATGTTTTGCGTCATACGGCTGGCGTGGCTGCCGAGATCAGCATCGGCGACCTTTTGCGCCGCAGCATCGGCTGCCGAACTGGTTGCGTCTTTCGCTGCCTCGAAACCGGATTGCGCCGCTGCGGCCGCGGCCTGCTTCACTTCGTCGCTTGCCGCTCCCATCACCTTGGCCTCAGCCTTGGTTTCGGGAAGAGCGGCGGCAACGATGGCACCGATCGCGATGCCCAGACCTGCGATGAGTGCGGCATTGTCGCCAACGACCTGTCGCGCCTGATCAGGCGCCTTCGCAGCGGCATCCTTGGCTGCATCCATGCCGCTCTTGAGCTTTTCACTTGCGAAATCGGCGCCCCCCGAGGCACTCGCCCGGAGATCAGCGGCGAGACCAGCGGCCTTCTCCTGCGCTTCACCAGCCATGCCGGCGGCTCGGGCTTGAGCGGAGGATAGCGTCTCCTTGGCGTCACTCCGCATGTCCAGGGCGCCTTCCGTCGTCTCCTCAAGCATCCGACCGGCTTTGTCCATGATCGGATCGGCGGCATCGGCAGCGCGATCCCGCACCGTCTTCGAAGTCAGGGCAAGTCCGGCGCCGATCATAAGAAGGGGCAACGGCGCACCCCGCACCAAACGCAGCAACGGAACGCCCAATGCAGTGCCGGCGGCCACTGCCCGCATCGGATTGTCCATGATCTGTTGCTTGAGCCCGTCGAGCCAGCTCTGGGTCTTGTGGCTGACGTATTCGGTGACTTCGGCTTTAATGTGCGCTGGCGAGACTTTATGGCGAAGGTCGTCGGCGGTGTCCGACATCTGATCCTTCAATTGACTTACCGTCGCCGCCAGCTCCGCGCGGCTGCGCTCGGACTCGCGTCTCAACTCCACCACAGATCGTGTCATCGATTCATCCTCTTGCTTTCTTCCTTAATTTTATGACGAACTCACGCTTTGTTGAATCGTTCCTCGCGCGGCCTTGCGGTTGCTAGTCACGACAAGAAGGAGTGCGACAGCGCAACGGAGAGCGGCGATTGACCACCGTAAATTGCTGGCCTGGAAGCCACCCCCGCTGCGACGGGTCTGGTGGTGCGGTTGGCTTGACGTCGGTTAGATGTCCAGCATCCGATTACAGGCGTGCTCGGCTTCACCGAAGGTCTTTGAATGGGTGATCCGCCGATCTTGATCGCGGGACTAACGGCGCCCGCGTTGCTCTCATAGCTGATCACGAACGCGAAGCCGCCGCTTCTCGCGCTCATATTTCCTTTCAACCGCACCGAGATGTAGGGACCGTCGTTCTTCCCTTCGCTTACAGGGAATGGGAAGATCGCCAACTGGGGCCGCTCTTCACTTCGGAACGTCCCGGCGAGACCAGGCAGTCTCTCAGGTGAGAAGCGGCCTTAGCTCGTCGTGTTGGGCGGACCAATCGGCCCCTGCCGGACGAAATTCCTGTCCGCTCCCGCAGACGCTGCCCCGCCACGAGCAGCTCTTCCAAAGTTGTATTTTTGAAACGAAGCCGTCTCAGCATTGTGTTGCTCCCTAAGGAGCGCGATCGCTCTCTCAGCCACCTTAGCTACCGAAAGTCAGCCTTAGCCGGTGATCTGAGGCAACTGTCTGCAGGAGCGAAAGTTGCTAAGCTGAGCTCACGAAGCAGCTTAAGAGCCCCGCTCCCACTCAGTTACCTCATCTCGAGTTGTTCGATAGCCAGACGCGCAATCTCTGCCGGATCATGGACGCCGCTTTGGGCGATCTTGATGATCTTGTTTGCAATCATTTCCGTCAGCGGGTCGTCGCGATCCTTGACACAAAGCGCGTGCAACGCTTGCTCATAAGCCGCGTTGATGCGGTTGACTTTCGGATGCAAATTGAGTTTGTGTAAACGTAGGTAGGTAGACATTTTGATATCTCCCCAGCCAGGGGGAAAGTATCATATCGCGGAAAACCATTCGCAGTCGGAGAACCACGGGGCTGTTTGCGCCGGGCGGATGAGATTACGCGAAATAATGGTGGCTTGGTCGGAGCTAGGACTAGTCTCGCGCGTTAAAGACCGCAGAGTGCCATGCATCAACGGACAGCGGTGGCAGCCATGGCCGACCTCCGTCCCTCCCGTCTGCAAGATCCCTCTCCGAGCCGGGCGATCTGCGAGGAGATTGGTGAGCGCCTTCGCGATAGGCTGGCGGACGATACTCCCCCACTACGTAACAGATAGTCGCGCCGTCATCGCTCGGCCGTAGGTCATCGAGATCCGGACATCCGCAAGCGGCACCTACCTTTGCTCGTTCCGCGCAAGGGACGCCAGTCTATCGAGTTGGCCGGCCAAACCGACATAGGTTCGGGCAATGTTTCTCAGAGCGGTGGCGCGGTCCTTGGAGATGCCGCTCGCGGAAGAAAGTCTCTTGTAATGGTCAGAAAGTCTCTTGTAGTGCTCAGCATGTTCGCGGCACTCAGCAATGTTGCGGTCGAGGCGGTCGGCCGGCGGGATCGAGGGCAAGGAACGCATACGCTTCTCCGATATGACAACGGTAGAGATACGGCCCCGGCTCCAGGGGGGCTCCGGCAATTCAACAGGCGCCTCGCTACCCGCGTGGGAACCGCAGGCCGTTCGCCGCCGCCCAGTTAACAATCTCGTTAACGTCCGCCGGCCAACGCCCACGAGCATAAAGAGGTCGCGCTGCGTCAGCGACTGGACGTTATCCCGCGTGGCCGTGCGGCCCGCCAAGGCGCGGCGCAAGGCAGCCTGCGGTCGGGGGCTCAATTCAGCAATCGACACGTCCTGCCGGGACGCATCCATCGCTAATCCCGGCGGAAAATCTGGCCCCGCTCGGCAGCGAGCGCGAGCTCCGTCCATTCGTGCGCAAGCTTCAACCAGCCTTCTCGATCGACCTGGTCTAGGCACCGAGTCGCTTCCTCGCGGCAGGCCGTCGCCTCCTTGAAAAATTGCTGAGCGGAGGCGTCCATCTTAGCGTGGTGTGACAACTTCCCGGATAGCTTGGTCTTCATCGTTGCCTCGGCGCATAACCATGCAACACGAACGGATCGAAAACCCGTGGAATTGCCACTTGTTCCCGCATCAATCGCCACGAGATTTTCATTTTCGTCGGACTGAACTTGAGCCGTTCCGTTACTTCATTTTGAGGATCTCCTGCGCGGAGAAGCCTCCCGCATCGCAAAGGACAGCGATCGCCGCTCATTGCACGCTCACCTTGGCCGAGCACTTCCTGCAAGCGCTGCTCCTGAATGCTGCTGCTGGTCGCAGTGGCAGCGCTCCTGGTGCGCCGGACCGCCAGGCGAAGCCACAGCGCGCCAGAGCTGCACGTAGGCCCTACTCTCTTAGGTCTTCAACACCATGGCGAGATACCACACCGCTCTGGCGGCGCAACTCAGCCCGGCGGCGCCATTTCAGCCAGGTCATGATCCGGCGCGGCCTATCGTGCCGGCGCTGCTGTAGCAGACGGTCGACCTCGGCGCGCAACTCGATCAGCCTGTGCAGCTCCTCCAGATCGAAGCCTGCGATCTCCATGGGGCCCTCCCGTCGAGGTAGTTAGTCAGCGCGGAGCGCTCGCTGCAATTGCCTTTGTAGGTTCGCCACTTCGACATCTGTCGATGCTTGCGAGCTGCAGTGAGTTTGCACAATCCTGCCAGATTGCTCCGGCAGGTCCCTGCTAGTTCAAAATGGAGACGACAATTGCTACCTAAGAAGAAGCAGACCCAAATTCGCAGGGCCTACACCCGCGACGATCTCAAAGCTCTGAAGCAGTACTCGAAGGCGCGCACGCCGATCGGCAAGGTGGCGAAGACGATGAAGCGCAGCGTCCCCGCATTGCGGGCGAAAGCGCATCAGCTGGGCATTGGACTGGGCGAAGCCCACCGCGGCTAATTTGCATTTTCTGCAACGGAGTGGTCCCAAGATCCTCTTCCAAGACCCGTTGCATTTCCACAAAATCGATGTGTCCTACTAAGGAGAGCCCCCCGAAAAGGGGGTCTTTTGTTTCAGGGGGCGGGACGATGCGGCTCTGGCTGTCGATCATTGCGATCTGCTTTGCGAGTCCGGCTCTCGCTGGCCAGGCCGGAGTCATGACGCTCGGGGTCGGGCAGAGATCCTGCGGCCAGTTCATCGCCGCCGTGGGCCAGGCTCCACTTGGCGCAACCGTTCAGCGGAAGTCACAAGATGGCTGCACGTTCTACGCCGAGCTGATCCTACCACGAATGGATCATGGGCTTCGTGACCGGCTACAACCCGGCCTACGAGGAGAACACCGATACCCAGATCAGGGTCGACATATCAGCCCTGGATCTCTGGATGCGGAAGTGGTGCAACGACCACCCAACGAAGATGTTCGTCGAGGGCGCCCAGTCCGTCCGCGACGAGAACGCCCCCAAGAGATAGAGTCAGCGCGTAGCGCTCGCCACGCACGTCCGGTGTGGTACGATGGTCTCGGCTTAACCGAGGACATGACGATGAGCGAAAGCTCCGCCGAGACGGCCAGGCTAATGAACGTGGTCGAGGCGATCGTCGCAGAGCTGGAGCGCCAGGGCGTCGCGCAACGCTCGACGATCTGGGCTTCGACGTGATGGCGATGGCCAGGGCCGTCATCCGCGCGGCCGATGGCGACGTCGTCCCCCTTTTCCCGAACCAGAGGAGGCCGGAATGACAACGTTCATTGCACTCACCGACTCTAACGACGTCACATGCGAGATCAAAAGGTACGTTAACACGGACAACATCACGTTTATCAGCCGCGCGGCGACTGACAGGGACACAACGATCCATTTCTCTGCAAGTAGTGGAATGGACAGCATCTCAGTCAAGGAAACGCCGGATGAAATCTTCCAGTTGATTGCGTCTTAGCTCGTGCCGCGACGCACCCCGCGCCCGCAGGACTGAAATCTTCACCGACCAAGCCGCTGGCGCGGCAGGAATACGCCGGTGAAAACTGAAGAGGAGCAAGCACAGTGACTGACCGCTACAAAGAACTTAAGCACGAAATGATCGGCGAGATCGTCAGTTTGATGAACACCGTCGAGGCGCATGCCACCGTAGACGAGCTTCGCGAGATGCTGGCCTTACAACGCACCGGCATCATCCAGATCATCGAAAAGCTGGCGACATCCCCAGAGCACGGTCATGCCTTGGTCGACCAAGTAACCAAGGAACTCAGGGACGAATGGGAGGAAGTGATCAACGAGGGTTTTGAGGTGGCCGAGGTGACCAAGGTGTGATCACCGAAATCCTCGCCCAACTTCACCGCCGGCATCGTGCTGTTCGATGACAAGGTGGTCGAGGCCGCGCCGATCGTGCGGCGAAGCCCTCGCCGGCCTCGGCCCTTCACGATCAGCCCAGCGACGCAGAAGCTCTCCTGAGCGCTCGCTACACTTGGCCGCTGCGGCCCACCTACCAGCGTTCGACCAGGATGTTGCTGTAAGTCTCTGTCAGGCGCAAATCCCAGCCAGCGGCTCCGGCGCTTGCGCTGACGCAGTGGAGACGGAAGGCCCTGCCGCGGCCATCCAGCCTCGAAGGTGATGGGCCCCAAAACAGGGTGGGGTCTTTCAGCTTGGCCACCCCCCGTCCGAAATTTGTGCCTTTTTCCGACAGGAGCCCAGGGAGCGGCCTACAATCCAGGTCCGGGCGGGCCGTTTATTCTTGGGCGAATTAACATAGATTGAGGACGGAACCGGCTTACTTCACCAACCTGATCGTGTCCGGTAAGCTCCCCAGCTTCCTGACGCGCCGAAATGGAACAGCCTTCCAAAGCCCCGCTTAGGCGGGGTTTTTTGCGCTCTGCGCTCCGCGTCCGGTGATCCTGCGCGGGGCGCTTGGTCGTTTGTGGTGAATTGCGCGGCGGGGCTGGATTGTGCGGTGGGCGCGCATATCGCCGATCGCGCCTATGATCCGATCGCATCGGCGCCGGCGCGGCCGAGATCGACGCGGCGCAGCCCGGGTACGCTCCAGACGTCGCCCTGGAGCACGCCGGCCTGGATCGGCGAGCAGCTCGGCGCCTTTCTTGACGCTGCTGGTCGCAGTGTGACAGATGCGCGAGCACTCCCTGCAGGCGCTGCTCCTGCTCGGTAACATCCCGGTCGTCGCGACTGTCGAACCAGGTCTCGACCGCTCAGGGCCCGTGCAAATTGGCGGCTGTCCCACTAGTCTCGAAATAGAACGCTGCCGGGCTCGAAATACATGTCCCGGCAGCGTCTCATTCTCAAACTGAGCTATGAAATCCCAGTTAGCTTGAATTGTGCAATGGCCGTGCCACACGTCTGTGACGCTTGCGAAGTGCCGGTTCACGCTGGCCCGCTCACTAGGCGCACCGTGCATCACGTTCACCGGTCGTGATCCTCTTGCTGGGTCTCGGTGTCATCTTATTCTTCCGGCTCCAGCAACCGGTCCGCCCCAGTTCGGAGCGATCTGCGTCAGCGGCATCGTGCCTGCCAACGTCCTAAGCTTTTCGATTTCCTCTGCGGTCCAATCCTGCTTCCAGCGCGCCATTTTTTCCGACCTACGAATTTCGCGGTTCCAGTGAATTCACCATCGGCACACGGCTTTCCGTGAGCGCAACATCGCTTGGCACAAACTGCACTTGCCCCGGAGCGCGATGTCTCCACCATCAGTGAGCTTGCCGCCACGATGTTCTATCTCCGATAGCACGATTCGACGGGCGAGAGCGCTGGCCCCGGCGTACAAACAACCCCCTATATCCCCGGCGCCGGGGCCAGTTTCCGCGAGCGAAATTTCGCTCGTGTCCGCCACCAAAGTTGAGGCATCGGCGGAGTAAGATTATGAGAAAGGCTCCGCTATTCACCTGCGCGCACTGCCGAGTGCAAGACGCGGGTGTGGTCAGCATTACCGTCTCCTACAAGAAGGGAGAGTCGGTCCATGGCGAGTGGCACCCGGCATGCTTCGAGCAGGTCAGGCCGACGCTGATACGCAAGGGCGACCCCATGGTCGCCATCAGCAGCAACGCACCGCCGAGCGACCCGCGTAGTCTTGATCATCCTAGCCACCGTGAACAATGGTCGGCGCTGGCCAGGGCAATCGGGCAGCATATCGCGAGAGATGAACGTAATGGCGTCAGCGGGCCGCTCATAGGAGACGCGGACCTCGACGAGGACAAGTCATGACATTGCCAGCCCCGAAGCCTGATGAGGGCACGACCCTCGGCCTCGCCATGGGCGTCGTCGAAGAATGGAAGAAGCCAACAGGTTGACCTACCTGCCGCCGCGCCTCTCGCCCGATCTTGCCAAGCGGATCGAGCGCGCCATCCTAAAGTCCGCTTAGACCCGTAGCGGGCCACACGAGGGGCCCGCTTACGGCGAGCCCTTTCCTTTGCGACGGAAGTTCCATGAAAAACTGCCCAGTCACCCCGGTGCTTTCAAGGCAGGTTTTAACAAACTCGACGCTACGGTCGATGATGCGTGGCAGGTTGATAATGATACCCCGGCCGCGATGGGCAAATTCCACGTCACCGGCAGAAACGACAAAGGTGACGCGCTGGATGCATCGGGTATTTGGACCGCCGTCTACGTCAAAGTAGACGACAAATGGAAGATCCGAATGCTGGCACATCGCCAGCTCCACCCAAGAAAGACTGATCGTTAAAGCGGAGCGCCCATCTACCCGATACGAAAGAGGCCGCCTGGTTGCGACACCATGTCGGCCTCTCGCGCGGGCACGGCGAGGCTGCACCTTCAATCGCACACGACGTCGAACACCAAGTCGGCCCGATGCACCGGCTTCCGCAAGCCATGACTAAAGACGCGGCACAGCTACACCGCGGCGGGGCGATTGCGGAACTTAGCACCAGCGGCACCGTCCCCAGCGCGCGCAGCAGCCGCCGCATCCCCCGCAACCGCGCCAAGCTCGGCAACCACGGCAACCACCGCAACCTCGGCACCCGCGAACAACAACCGCCATTTGCACGTTGCTGCCAACGTCCTCCTTATCGAAGAGATGGAACGTGGCGAGACTGACGTCCGCCATCTCCTCTTCGCTAAGAACGAAGCGCTGGTTGGGCGCGAAGTCGTCAAAATGTGGAGTAGCGGCCGGGATCGTGGTTGCGGATGCATTTCCCGCCAGCGAAAGACCCTGGCTGTGTGAAAAGGCTGCTGGTTTGCTAAGATTCTCTCGTGATTCTGCGGGGGAAGCTGATGAGACGCTTCGTTGAGCAGGTGGACCGTGGGCAATCGGCGCTATTGCCCGAATGCCTCGATGATTTCATTGACGAGAACAACCCTGTTCGGGTGCCCGAGATCACGACGGGGGCGCCAGCGAGACCAAAAACACGCTGACGCGCTGCGTCTGCGGGACCACGTTCGACAGCTGGAAGCCGGCGGGGAGTTACCTGCACCGCGCGCACTTCGCCGCCGCGCACGCGCCGCCGTGGGGACTGTCCAGGACGGCCGCATCTACATTGAGCGGATCAACGCGCCTTTCATGTTCAATCTGAAGGGCAGCGGCAGCGAGTTCGGCGCCGGGCTCAAATGCGCGATCGAGCGCGGCGGGACGTATGTAAAGCTGATGCCACCCGGTGAAGATCTGCTGAGTCGCAAACAGGAACATACCAGCTGAAAGGACCGCCAACTGAGGCTGAACCAAAGCTGCCAACTGAGGCCCCTCCCGACGACAACTCATTGAAGCCCCGCTCTAATTCCATCGAACTTGGCTGTAAGCCGATGGGTGGTAATCGCTTCGATGGAGAGTTCACGGCCTATTTGTTCGGGCTCGACGGGCAAATTGTGCAGCGGGTAAGGCTCAATTGCGCCGATGAGGAAGCCGCTAAGCAGCGAGCACAGCATTTAGCTGAGACCCATACAGGATTTAGCTGAGACCCATGTAGTCGAACTTTGGCAGCTCACGCGCAAGATCGCGAGCTTTCCGTCACGCGCAAACTGAGGCGTTACGGAGTTGCTCACGTTTGAGCGCGTGGTATCGATCGATCTGGCCGGCGACTCTCATCCAACTGTTGGCGAGTTCTTTAAGATTTTTGGCCTCAATCTCACTCTGGGCTGATTTTACCAAGCGATGGCATTCGCTGGCTTGATCTTGGCAGTGCTGCGCGCTGTCCATACGTAAGTTCCTACGGCCAGGAACGGCCCCAAGTGGGCCCGCCAACCCCTCTGATGCGGGCTTTCCTCCGGCGGTTGGCGGTCGACCTTTTTGGCTCGCCACAAATCGACGCGGCAATGCGCTGATCGTTCCTACCGTTGCCAAGTTTTCCCGATGCCCTTCCCCAAGGGTAACTCTGGTTGGCCCCGCTCCAATGTCCCCAATACTGGCCTTAATTCAGCTTCCGGCGTAGCTTCTGCATGATCTCGCGAAGATCGGCCGCATATTCTTCGATGGTGCGGTAGCTCTCGTCCGAGTGTGACGGCTTGAAGATGCCGAGTACCTCGCCGTCTACGTTTCGGACCGTCACCCTTCGACCGGTCTCGGCCGCAACCTTCTCGCCGACCACGAGGGCCCGTTTGTCGTTGTCGGGGGCGAGAGCAATCAACGTGTATTCGACCGCACCATGGGCCGCGTCATTCTCGGTTTTGGTCATGGCGCATCACTTCGGCGGCTGTAAGCCTGGCGATCTCAGCCATTCGCTCACGTGCGCGCCAGACTCGCACTGGCGGGCTCTGCGCAGCAGGTGCTCACGCTCAATGCCTCGCGGGAGAGCCGCAGCCTCTTGACGGAGCCGTTCCGCTTCCTGACCCAATCGCACTTCTAGTGTTTCTGTTTGCTTGAAGCGGTGCGTTTAACGCTCATTGGAACCTCCCGATTTTTCGCCAGAACCCGCGGGATAGACGGTCCGTTCCTAAGGTTCTTATTTTCCCGTCCCTCTCCTTGGTTTCCAATCCGACACTGCCGCTCAATTTGCAGGAAAGAAGGCGCTGGCCGATTTTCCTTCTGTCTGCCGAGAAAGTAAGGCCTAGCGTGAGGCTGCCTCGGTAGGAAACGGCTATACATTTTCGGCGTTAGCTCTTCGACAAGGGCTCCTTATGTTCGACTTCGATTTATTTTCCAAACGCGAATGGGCGACGATGATTGTCGCTTTCGTGGCTGAACCGCTCTTGCGCTCTACGGTTTTTTCAAGGCGACTACCTGGCGCCGCACCTGTAAGGCCGCCTCAGTTGGCGGCTTCCTCTCGGCGGGAAGATGACCCCACTCGCGCCGGGCCCATCACATCATACTCGAATGCTACCCCCTCGGGATCGTTCTCATCGAGCCAATCCTTGGCAGCGTCTTCGGTCGCGAAGACCTTCAGATGCTCGACGTCACCGGCCTGCCTAGCGGTGTTCACGCAGATGAAAACCTTCATTGATCTTTTTTACCTTTCGGCGTGCCAAAGGCGGAGAGTCGGCCCCGACTTCAGGGGAGATTGCGGGATAGGTCGGGGCCGCTCCGTCAGCTCGGCGGCGAGCCAGCAAAGCCGTAACAGTGTCTGAGGTCGCTGGTTCCTGAGCGGCCATACTCCGCCGCGAAACTGTGAGAACACTGGCGCGATTCACCGGCCCTGCACGGTAAGCAAACGTGCGGATAGCAACCCCATGGTTTGCCGGCAGTTGACCGTCATCACCGAGCGGACCGTGGCAGATATCGGTGTGAGATTGCGCGTAGCGCTTCCCGCCAAACCCAGGGGAGCGGCTATGTCTGACAGCAAGGCAAATATTGCGATCATCGGGACCGGTCCCCGAACCTGCTCCTTGATCTCGCTCGACCTCCCGGACGTTAAGACCGCGCTGTCGCTCGGTCGGAAGCTCGCTAGCGATACTGGTCGCAAAGTGATAGTCCACGATCAAGACGGCGCTGTGCTGGACGAGTTCGAGCCGCCCCCGACGAATTGATCAACGTCAAACTATCACCAATCGGCAGCGCGACGTTCTTACCATCCCACATTATCGCGCCTTCATCGCGTCGCTAGTCTGGCTCGTAGTCGTTCGCGGGCTACTGCCGGTCGCGGGTGTGGGAAAAGCTACGGCGCGTCGGTCACTCCGAGACCGCGACCAATGGCGCCGCTTATGTCCGAAGGCATACAGACCCCATTGCCGAATCTTCCTAGACCTTAGCCATGCCTTGGCGGCTCCCCATTACCGTCGAGGCCTCCAACGGCTCCGGCGGGTTGTGCCGGGGCCGTTTTTTGCGACCTGCAACATTGCGTGCGCGCGTCGTGGGGCGTGGAAAACCTTTGGTTCAGCTCCTATTCCATCCAATCCTTGCGCCTTTCGGGTGGAGGTCGATAAGAACGGCTGGCGGCACTGACGGCGTTTCAGAGCCTTAACCCCGCCATGATCCCTCGGTTGAGCCATATCCAAACAACTTACCTGCCACGAAGAGCACGCGCCCGACTTACCTGCCGCTCAGCGAGAGGCTGATGCGCGTAACGATGTCATCCCAGTCGCGCTCTTCGCTGGCCGGATAATTGATCAGGACGCAGTGAACCAATCCCCTCGAGAAGTTGCAGCGATCGTACCAGACCTTGTCGCCCTTGTAGCTCGACACCGCAAAAAACCCAGGCGTCACGCGCTTATATTGAATGCGCGGAGGCGGATGCTTTTTCGCGAGAAAAGCAGCGGGTGAATCGTTCGAGACATTGGGTACCGCCTGTATTGTGAGGTCGGCTCGGCCGTCAGCGGTTTGGAATCGCTGTCCGTAGCCGTCCGGCCGGCCCGCTTCTTCGGAAAAGATCGAGGCGGGAAAATCGACCGAGGTACCGGTCTCCGGGATTGAGTATGTCGACCATCCCGCGGGTTGCGCCGAGACCATGGATGTCACGGCAGCTAGTCCAAGACCAAGAGCCGGCACTGTCGATTTCATCCGATCTCCTCAGTCGCGCATGGAGGCATAGACCCTGCGTTCGCGTTCTTCGGTCAATGGAAAAAGCGGCAGGGCAAACTACGTTCCTCAAAGAAGCCCTCCGCCGAGAGATTTTTGGCTTCCAAGGCGGCCCGCGCCCTCAGACCATCGGATCAGCGTTCTCTCCGACGGGATCAGGGTCGATGCAGTCGACCAGTCCTGGCCGGCGGTTTTAGTGGTGTCAAACGTGCAGCGGATCCCGTCGCAACGAGGGTAGACACGGTGCTCGCGATCCGCCTCTTCGCGGGCGAGCCTGATCGGCTGACGGCACCGTCAAATCTCAGCCTCTCTCCGCGGACCGCTCCTAGACTGCCGTGCCGCCGACAGGAACATGCCGCCAAAACAGTTCGTTGCCTTCCATGGACCGTTTCCTGCTTCGCTTCATGACCGTTACACCCAAATACCCTGTGTGGGCGCGATACCTTTTGACCCTGGGGTTGGTTGGCCTGGCCTTCGTGGTCACCCTTTTGTTGGATGACCAGTTGAGGCCCTATCCTCTGGCGCTTTTCATCCCCGCGATTTCCCTCGCCTCAGTCATCTTCGATCGCGGCTCCGGGTTTCTGGCCACCGGCGCGAGTGCGGCGCTGGCCGCGCGATACTTCATGCCACCGCCTCCGATCGCCGCTATCCTGCCCCTCCTAATTTTCCTGGCGAGCGGACTGTGCATTTGCCGCGGTAACGGAAGCTTTGCGCACGACGCTGGAGAAGCACTCAGAGGCGAAGGCGTACGCGGACGTGCTAATGATGGAGCTTGCCCACCGGACCAGAAACGACCTGGCGACGATCATCTCGATCCTACGGCTGCAGGCGCGCTCGGACGCTAATCCCGCCGTGCAGGCGGCGATCGCGTCCGCCCTAGCCCGGATCGAGGGTGGTCGCGAAGGTCCACGACAGGCTGCGCGACACGGCGGTCAACAGCACAGTCGATCTTGCGGCCTACCTGGAGACATTGTGCGGGAGCCTTTCCGACTTTCACCGTGGCGTGCTGTCGATTGCGATACGGGTTTCGTGCGACGAGATTACCGTGAAGAGCTCGCAAGCGGCATCGATCGGCTTGATTGTCAACGAGCTCGTGACGAACGCCTTCAAGTACGCGTTTCCGGAGGGACGATCCGCTACCGTGGAAAGTCGACGTGCCGTCGAGAAGCGAGAAAGTGGTGATCACGGTACGAGACGACGGCATCGGATGCCCGGCCGAAACGAAAAGCGGCCTGGGGACGCGCCTGGTCAATCTGATGACGGCGGAGATGCACGCTGTCTTCGTCATTTCTGCACCAGCTTGATCGTTGAGACAGGCCACTTCCCAGGATGGCCAGCGATGGAAAGCCGCAAGCCGTGCGCTTCGTCCAAATATAGTCCCTCGACGGTCCCGGCCTTCCGTCCGTAAGCACGACAGCCCTGCCGATCAATTCCGTCTCGGCCTTGTGATATTCTCGCATAATCGCGGCGGCATGCTCTTTAGCTCGGGGCATTGCCTCTCAATCGCATTAGAGCGACGGTGCAGATGCAAACTTGGAAAATTAAGCAGCGTTCCCTCTGAGCACCCTCGGCCAACGGAGCCAGCTCTTTTACCGGGTTCGACGGCGGCCCCGGCGCCGCTTCGGCAGCGGAACACAACGAGGAGGGCTGACTGTTCTCAGGCCAAGCGCCGTCAAACATTGATCTCTCGGATTGCAAGTTCGGCGTTCGTGGTTCGGAGTGCTACCTAAAATATCATATGTGCGATTGAGCTGGGACATGCGGGACTGGCATGCGCCTTTGGAACGCCGTCTTCCAAAGCCTGTTGTCTTTTACAGAAAGGACCCCATCCCTTGGAGCGTCAGATGAGCAAACGCAAGCTGGCAACAGGATCGAAGCGCGGCCGCAACCCGAAAAAGGCTGCGCGGGCACAACGAAACAAGCAAGCCGTTGTTAGAAGTCCGAGAGACGATCTGCACTCTGTGGCTGCAGCCGCAATTGGACGGCCTCCTAAGCTACATGACGATCCAAAACGCGATGCTCCCCTCATCGAGACTGTTAGAAGTCCAAAAGACGATGTTCTGCACTCTGTGGTTGCAGCCGCGATTGAACGGCCTCTTATGCTTCATAACGACCCAAAGCCCGACGCTCCACTCAGGGAGCCTCGGGTGGAGGCGTCACCAGCTGACCTCAGTGAGAGGATGAGAGATAGCGATTCAACGGCAGGCCTCGCGTTGGCGACGGCAAACCTGCAGGCTTATCAGGCGAAGCTTCTTGAGATGGCCCAAGACAACGGGCAATTTGCTTTTGAATTCGGCCTGAGGCTTGCCGCGATCAGGTCGCCAATTGAATTCTTCGCCGTTATTACCGAATTTTCAAGAAGACGGATCGACATGTTCGGGCAGCATTCGAGAGAAATTGCCGCATATCCGTTCTGGTCCGGAAGCTGATGACTCTGCCGGGTCGATGACGGCAAGCCGCAGCGCTGCGGCAAACGGACGGACGCAAGCGGATCGCGCACACCACGACGGTTTGCTTGCTTCCGCTGAAGGGCTATTCGCTTCGACGTGAGCTTACGCGCGACCATAGTGAGCTCTCCGGTGTCAAGGGTCCTCGTTTGTTCCGCCCATTCGATGTACCGCGCCAGCGCGGACGATCTAAGGATTGACCAATGTCCACAACTGAAACGGTCCTGCTGATCGCTTTGGCCGGACTTGTCATTCTGATACTCGGCAATATCGCGTTTCAGATGGCCGCGGAGCGAAAAAATCCGCCAATCGGCATCTTCATCGAGTGCGACGGAGTGCGCCTGCACTATATCGATTGCGGTGATGCCGGCGCGCCTTGCGTGGTCCTGTTCCACGGGAATGGCACCATGATTCAGGATCTCATCCTAAGCGGTCTGGTCGACCGCCTGGCGCACAACTTTCGCGTCATTTGCTTCGACCGGCCCGGTTTTGGCTACAGCGACCGTCCGCGGACGCGCATCTGGACGGCCACAACGCAAGCTTCCTTGTTCGCTAAGGCTCTTGATCAGCTTGGAGTGCGCAAACCCGTGGTGCTCGGCCACTCCTGGGGAACGCTAGTGGCGATCGCGCTATCGCTGAGAAGCGGCTACGCTGTAAGCGGGCTCGTGCTTGTGTCCGGTTATTATTTTCCAACCTCTCGGATGGACTTTTGGCTCATGTCGGTTCCGGCATTGCCACTGCTCGGCGATCTGATGCGCTACACCATCTCACCGATCATATCGTGGGCCATTATGCCGAAGCTGATGCGCACGCTGTTCGCGCCGCGCGCTGTTCCGCGGGAATTCAAGAACGAATTTCCGATCTCGATGGCTCTGCGGCCCAAGCAGTTGAGGGCGGCCGCCGAGGAGAGCGCGTTCCTCATCTCAGCTGCCGCGCAGTTGCAGCGTCAATATCAGGACATACGGTGCCCCGTTAGGATCGTGCATGGAAAGGCTGACCGGCTCATCGAGGCCGACCAGTCGCGCCGCCTGCACGAGGCGTTGCCCCGTTCCCTGCTACATCTGGTCGAGAATGCCGGTCACATGGTTACCTATGCAGATCCGCCGGCAATAGCGGATGCCGTGGCGACGCTAGCGCTCACCGCACCGACGAGGATCGCGTAAGGCTTTCCGGTTGCAAAGCCGCCCTCATGGGGCTCCGCCACATTTGGCGGAGCCTTTGCGACCCGCTGAAGCCCTTTGCGACTCCCGTTACTGGTGTTCGAGGACGCGGAGATCGTCCAGCAGCTCGGCCTCCTGCTCCTTGATGTGCTGAGCTTGTCGGACCTTCCGGAAACTCCTTGGCGAACGGCAGGCAACGCTCCAGTCGCTCCTGCAGAACCGGCTTGTCTCGGTCCCGATTAAAAGAACGCTGCTGAAGGGCGATAAGGATAGGCATGCTTTTCCGCAATTTTTTCCCTCCCCTACCCCGCCCAAGATTTCACTGCGCTGGCTTGCGGATTGAGGCACGCGGCAACGCACCCACTGCGGCAAACCGTTGACTTGCAGCATACGCAAAATGAATTTGTCCGTCTCAAAGAAAGTGAATTTTTCATCAGCGGACTGATGGTGCGGCGTATTCATTCATCGTACCGAGCTCGGTCCCGACGTGGAGCCGTTCACGCTGCATATTATTCATAGCCGAGAAGAGTGCGAAGGCATCGCTCAACGCACCACCTCGCAGGGGCCGAGGCGCGAGGTCAGAAGCTCGGTGATTCTGAGATCGGCAGCGCGACCAGCGGCGTCGTGAAGTCCGACTATTCACCAAGCGAATGCTTGAGGAAGAAGCGCAGCATTTCCCTCGTCGCATCCGGCCCTTGAGGGTCGGTGTAGGAACCTGCGGGGCTGCCGCCCGACCACGCGTGCCCGGCGCCATTGATATTCCAGTGTTCGGAGATTTCCCGACCGCCCGCGTCGCTCAGGACGGTGCGAGTATAGGCATGACCGTTGGGTACGCGTCCGCGAAGTACCTTCGTTGTCAGTCTCGTCGCGCTGGCGGACTGCTCGATGATCTGATCGCCATTCTTTGGATGCACCGTAGTGTCCCGATCGCCGTGGAAAACGATGGTCGGCACAAAAGTTTTGCCGTCCGCAATTGCCTTGGAGCCGCCTCCCTGCCGCATGGCGACGAACGCGGAGGGAAGATCGCTCGCGGCTCCACACGCGAGACCTGAATGAACACCGACGGCCGCGTACAGGTCGCTATACGTTGAGCCCATGATGGCGGCGGCGGCCCCGCCGGCCGACAGACCCGCGACGTATACGCGCTTCGGATCGATCGCATGGTCACGCATGATCTGGCGGGTAATGCCGGCGATCATCGAGGGCTCGCCCCCGCCGCGGCGCTGGTCGCCCGTGCGAAACCAGTTCCAGCACTTCGAATGGTTGGCTCCGCTCGGCTGCTCAGGATAGACCACGAAGCAATTCTGCTCTTCCGCCAGGAAGTTCATCCGGGTACCGGCCGCGAAATCGTCCGGCGACTGGGTGCAGCCATGAAGCATGACGATCAGGGGAAGCCGTTGTCCCCGGCAGCGGCTTGGGATGAACAGCTTATAGGTCCGGCCTCCCGCGGCGTTACTGAAGGTACCGGCGATAAACCGTGTGCCCTCGGGCACGATGTCCGATGGCGACAGAGGAGCGCGCGTAATTGGACTTCGCAGGCCGAGCCCGGAAAAATCCCGAATGCCGTCGAGCGGTAAGGAGAGTCTGCGTCCCTGAGCAGAGCGGGCCGGCGCAATCTGCGGAGCTTCCCGCTCCTCGACAACGTCGGCCGTGGCGTCGATGGTAAGCGGATCGAGCCGCGGCAGCCGAGCCTGAGAGGCGCTGCGAGACTCCGGTCTTGGAGCGCTACCGCCCTGGAGCATGCGCTGCAGCAGCGCGGTGGCCTCGACCAGTTGGCCGGCACGCGTGAGGCGGGTCGCTTCGCGGACTATGTCTTGATTCAACATCGTTCACCTTGTTCTGTCGGCGAGAGCGGCCTTGACCGCGGGAGTGGCATGAAGGGCCCCCAGCACCGAAACCGACCCGATGGCAGCGCGGGCCAACTCGGGAGTGACGTCCCGGGCGATGGTGGCCAGGCCCAAAACGTTGATCTGAAGCATCTCGCCGGTCCGCCGCGCCGCTTCGAGATCATCGCGGGTATAGTTGCGCAGCCCGAGGTCCATGCTTTTCCGAGCCGTGGATTGCCTCACGACGTCTGCATGGCGTTCTAGCTGGTTCCGTATCGCCGTCCGGATGAAATCGGTGCGGTTCGAATAGAACCCTTCCTGCACCATGAGATCGACGTGACCGAGGTCCACATAGCCAAGGTTGATCGTGAATGATCTTCTCCGTGTCGGGGGTCTTCGGCCGCAGCTCGCGCACGTTACCGGTCATTATTCCTTTCTCCATCCATGTGGATGGTATACGGATGTTACATGGATGTTGCAGAGCTGAGTTCAAGGGCATGAGCGCGGTTGCGGAACCCGCCGCCATCACCGATGATTTTGAGATGCCCATCAATCAGCATCGGTAGGTGCCTTTTTCGGGACACCGGCATCGCCGGCATGTCGGAGGGAGTGGAGCGCCCTGACGAGCGTCGGCGGCAGGGGCACCTCGACGCTGTCGATCTTCGAACGTTCGGGCTGCAGCAGCCGGCCCTGACCTGCAGGTGCCGGAATTCGTGGCAAGGATCGATCAGCTTACGCTCCGTCTTGAGCGCAAACGCATAGCCCCGACGTTGTAGTGGATGACCCCTCGGTCGGCTCGCGTTGTGAGTTCTCGCTCGCCTGACCGGCTTCGGATCGACAGCCATGAGAGAATCCCCACCTCTCGGAGAAGCCTGTCCGTTTTTAGCAACCAATTTATCGACGAGGCTCAGTCACATAAGCATGCTTCTTGGCGAGACTTTTTCCCTCCCCCTACCCTCGGCCAAAAATCCCTGGTCGAACTTCTGGATGACGCTCGCCGACCACCACTCATCTTTGTCAAATCACAAGCTTGGGTGCAGCGTCCCTGTGCCGGGCAAGTCTTGCTCGATCCCCTGGTAGCTTCTTCCTCCTATTTGAAGAGGCTATCATGAACACACATCGCATACGTGGCTTTCGCAACAGTCCCCTTCCTCGTCGGCTATTTTGCGACCGCGCTTGTCATCGGCGCCTACGTCCCTCAGATCTGGCGCCGCTGGAGTGAGCAATGCTCCGCCGGAATCAGCGTGCGCGCCTACGCACTACGGATGTTGTCGTCTGCGCTCTTTCTGCTCGGGGTTATCCTGGTGCTTGCGCGGCGTTTCCGCAACTAGATCTGCGCCGCACATGCGCGCCAGCTTCAGTCATACGAGAGTAGTTTCTGGACAACGCACAAGCCGCGACACTGGCTTCCAGCGCACCAAGCGGCCGAGCCGCAAGCTGGATATGGTGCCTAGCGCTTAGTCGAGAAAATCACCGATTGGTCATCGAATTCACTAGTCGGGAGCTGGCCTGCAGCGACTGTTAGCTCTCCGATCAGCATCGAGTTCGTCGCCACTACGGCGCGGTGGGCAGAGGGCCTGACTATTGCTGCGGTCGTGGCGGCAGCAACGAGAGCAACAGCGACAAATCCAGTGATCGTACGATGCTTCGTCATAGGAAAAGCTCCGTTTCCACCCCTCGGACGTAGGTCACGAGAGTCCTGCAAAGGTTCAACAACGCCGGACGGATCACGAGTTTTATAAGCTTCAGAGTGACTGACTAGGGCAATTGCGGTAATGAACTGGTGGGCGTGCGGCACGTTTGCCATTACCGGCCGCCCGCGAACGGCTCGTCGAGAACGTTGGGCTTATTCCCCCATTGATCAGCGAGAAAGGGAGGACACCATGGTCCGTGACCTTTTGCTCCTCGTCGCCGTTTCGATTGTTATCTGGAGCGTCTTTGGAAATTCACCACCGAGGCCCGCGCACCCGCGTGTTGGCGCAATACTCTCCTTGAATGCCGCTCCGGAGCCGGCGCCTGAGTTCAGTCCGTATATGAGGACAGAGCGCTGATAGGTTTCCCCTGTGCCCACTTCAGCACCGGCAGGCCGGTCTTAAATCGCCGTCGCGCGCTCTCATGAGCCCAGCAGGTTGCGCACAGGGTCAGCGGTGGATGTGTGCCGCGGTAGGTCCTGACCTCGCCTCGGGAGTAGCGGCACCTGTCACTGTCGCAATCGGGGTTTTTGTTCGGATTGTTCACCTCGGGCGAATGCGAGTGCACGCTCGGGTGACTGGCAAAACGGCCTCACAGCGCGCCGTTGCCGGACAGTGCGCTGTGAGGCCAGTCACGACGGGTCGCCCTCGTGGGGGGCTCGGGAAAACTCGGCAATCGGCCGGTCGTTCCTAAACGAGGGCACTCCTTAAACGAGGCGCTCGGCTCGCAGCTTCGCAGGTGCCGCGCGCTCGAAAAGCTCTGCGCTCACTCGTGGCTTCGACGGCCACCGCCGCCGGCCTTGCCGAAGGCAACCCTGCGGCTCTAGGGGCGGGCGTCCGTAGTGGCACGTCCGCCCCGACCCATTTGAAACAGAACCCGGCGTAATCCGTTAGGGTCGCGCCTCCACGGCCGCCTTGCCCCCAAGCTTCCGGCGCCGTTGGAGGGGCGGCTGCGCTCAAGGGCGTGCCCGTCTTATCAATCTGGTTTTGCTCTACGCGCCCGGTCCCGAAGCCCCACTCAAATGAAACGGAGGCGACCATATGGAGAATCCCGATCTCAAAGCGTGGGTCGATGGCTGGATGGAGAAAATGAAGCAAGGCGCTGGAGTCCATCGCCAGCAAGGTCTGTCGCCGGAGGGCGCCGAAGCGCGCGACTATGCCCCCGCTGACGTCAAGATCCTCACCATCGCCCACGTCCCGGAATCCCTGCAACAGGCGTGGCTGCAATTCTGCGCGACTTCGACGTCGCGCATCCCGGCTGCCATTTTGAGGTGATGGTAGATGCGCCCGAGATGCCGCTGCCCGACATCATCAATATGCTGGCGATCAATCCGGGGCTGACCTTCACCAAACTGCTCGAACGCAAATGAGCTGGCCCGACCGGTTCCCCCTTCAACCTCCACCCCTGCAGGTGTAGCCTGCCAGCGCGTCCCTCTTCCGTGTGAGGCGATTGCAGTGCCTAGGCCGGGGCCGGTTGGACCACGGTGTGCTCCCGGCCTCGGTGCCGCCCATGCGCCCGCCGTCCGCTCCGGCCCCAACAGCCCGCCCCAACCGCCGACGCGCCAGCGGCCTCCGCAAGCCCGTTTCAAAATCCTGCGGCGTGCAATCGGGGTAAAATTTTTTTGAGGAATTCCACCAGCTTGCATCTGGAGACGCCGCAGGATTGTCTCCGAGGGAGATCATTTTCGCATCGTGCCGCTGAACTAGTCGCCGAACGCCAGATTAATTGATAGCCGGCCAACTGAGCCAAGGCTTACGTTCGCTTCTCGGCATTAATACGCAGGACATAGAGCGTGTTTCGGGACTCATCCACGACTTCCATCCGCCATTCGCGGTCGGGCGTTAACTTCCCATGGAGGCCTTGGAGTATCTGCCCAGCCGTTACCGTGGCTTCCATCCAAGCGGCGTGCTCGTCAGGTAGCTCATAGCCTTCGCGGTCGAGTTCGCGGCGTTTGTGGATGACGTGGAAGAAATAGCGCGGCATGGTGCTGTCCTGCCCACAACGAATTCGCGGCGAATTGGCATCTAAGACGTTGATTTGGATCAACCATCCCGTGAATAAGCGGGACGCCTAGGGTATACAAGTGAACAGATGGAACAGGCGGTAGTGGGACATGCTCGCTTCGGTGCGCTGGGCACTCTCGGCGCGCTCGCGGCCCCGGCGCCCCGCCTCCCTCAACCGGCCCACGGCGTTGGGGCCGTCGCGCGTTAGCAGTGGCCGGAACGATGCGCAACTTGCTCAGTCCGCGTGAGAAGCGATTATTGAGGCGCTTGGCCGCTGGGAAGACTGACGCCGAGATCGCGGAGCGACTCGGCGGCACCGCCAAGCAAGTCCCAGAGCAGAAAGCCCGGCTGCTTGCGCGATGGCAGATCAAATCGCCCGACGAGATCGCCTATGCGGCAGAGCGGTGGGCGACTGGCCGGGCTATGTCGGCGCACAGGGGACGATTCATTGGGCTAGGATCGAAGATCATCTGCGCCGCTGCCACTGGTCCAGGGTTAACGAATGGTTAGGCCCAGTCTGAGAGATTGCAATGGGGGTGACCTAAAACGAGGTCCACCATGTTGAGGCTGAAGGAAGCTGCCCCGGTTTCTCGCGAGTTGAACATCGGCCAGATCGACACCGCCGAGTTGCTGCTGCACCACGTGTACGCCTTTGGAGCGGCCGAGGGAAACGCCCCCGGCGAGTCGGTGGCGCAAGACCCGGCGGGCTGGGAACGGGCAGAAATGGCTCTGCTACAGGCGGAGATCGACACCCAGCGCCAAATTCTCAAGCTGCTCCGCAACGAATTGTCAGACATGAAGAAGGAACGGGACGCTTGGCGCAGCCGGGCTCACAGGCTTTGTCGATCAGCTTCGACTGACCTCACAGCCGCCCCGCGCCCCGGATCGTTTGCGGCATCTCTCCAGCAACGTCGAATACATTTCCGGCGGCATTGACTCAAACATCGGGGACGGAGGATGCGTCGCGGCCCTTTGCTAAGCGGCCGCGACGAGCAGGACGTTGGTTGCGCCGTGGGTTTACTTCCCGCCGGATCCGCCCGCTCCCCCGGCCCCACCGCCCGCTTGGCTGCCCATATTGTTGGTGTTGGACCCGCCGCCCGTTGGCTGCCGTCCCATGCTGTCTCCAGCTTGGTTCTTCGTACTCGAAGCGCCGGTCGTTATCTTCTTCTTGCCGGCGGACGATGGGCCGACTTCACCCTGCCCGGAGGCGCCCGGCGCGGGCTGGTTGGATTGCGCATATGCGCCCGTTGTTGCGAGCGCGAAAATGCAGGCGGAGGCCATAGCAATTTTCTTCATGAACGTCGTCTCCCTTTGGTTTCTAAGTTCTCGACAACGGCATAAAGGATGGCGGCGTTCCTATTGACATCGCGACGCGGCCGATTGAGACGAGTGCATGGGTGACCGAGAAAGCACCTTAGCGCGCCCTTGCCTGAAGCGCGCTGAGGCGTGGTCGAGCCGCCCCTTGTGTGGGGCTCGGGGAAACCCTGCACCAGGCCGGACGTTAAAGATGGGCAAGTGAGCGACCGTAGAACGAAGGGAGCGTCCCATATACGGAGCGCTGACTGAAGGGAATTGAGCTAATATAGCGATTCTGGAGGACGCCCCATGGACACCGAAAAGCACCCCCCTCAAGGTCAGGCCAAAAACTCTTCTGAGCAGAAGCCGATCATCGACCAGATGACCGACCTTGCTGCCAACGCGGCCGGAGTGCTGGCCGAGACCGCCGTGAAAACGGTGGCGGACAAAGCAAAAAAGGCGGCGGCTAGACGCATCCCCAAGTCAGTCAAGAAGGTGGCGACAACAGTCGCCAACGCTGCCGCGAAGAAGAAAGCAGTCAACAAAGCCACCAAAAAGAAATCTACCAAGAAGTCCGCCAAGAACGCCGCGCCCAGGAAATCAAAGAAGGTCGCTAAAAAGAAGGTCGCGAAGAAGACCTCGAAAACATCAGCAAAAAAGAAGACCGCGAAATCGAGGCGCTGATCACCAGCGGCATCCGCAACCAAGCGCTGGTCGTCAGAGCGTGCGCCCGCGCACCGACGACAGATTGCTTCAGACGGGTGTCTGAGACATTTCCTCGGCTTCTTGTTTTGCCAACACTCTAAGCATTTCGATGCCGATCTCGCCTTCCTGCGGCGACCTGATGAAGTCGAGCTTGCCCATGGACTGTTCGACGGTTGCGATGACTGCAAGCGCATGGTTGGCCGTCGGCACTTCGGTGGTTAAAACCGCGACATTGCTTCGCTTCCGAATTCCGATGGTGTAAGTCATCTCTGCTTCCGAAGTTTCGGGACGGTCATGACGTCCGCCTGCTGAAACGGCGGCCCCAGCCTACGGTGCCTGCTGCTCGCTGGAGCCGCACTTCGAGCAAAGGTTGTGATACTGGCCCGAAGCGCGATGCCAATCCTGGTCGAGAGCCAGCGTTCCTACTGAAGACGTGTTGGAGGCAGGCTACCCGGGAATTTAATGTGGCGACGTATCATTTGTTAGCGCGCGAGCGCGCCGAAAGCAGAGCATGGCGTCAGTGCGCTTGACAAGCCGCGCGCTCGCGACCCCACCGTCCCGGCCTCCTTTGTCCCAAAAGCCCCCGGAGACGCGTGGGGCCGTCGCGCTTCGTTAGCGATAGCTCGTTCACGGCGGCCGTCGCCGGATGAGAATCGACTTGGGGCGGGACGCCTTGAGTACACAAGTGAACAGATGGAACAGGCGGTGGTGCGACATGCTCGCTTCGGTGCGCTGGGTAAGCGGCGCGCTCGCGGCCCCAGCGTTCCGGCTCCTGTCCCAGCCTCCCGGATGCGGGGCCGTCGCGCGCTGATTATGTACGTGGCGCGAAACAGCGCGACAAATGCGCGTGGTTATCGGCAGTGGAGATGTTCCGATGCGCGACCTGCTTAGTCCGCGAAGCGACTTATTGAGGCGCTTGGCTGCGGGGAAGACTGACGCGGAGATCGCGGTACGACTGGGCGGTACCGCCAAGCAAATCTTAGAGCAGAAAGCCCGGTTGCTTGCGCGATTGCAGATTAATTCGCCCGACCAGATCGCCGATGCAGCCAAGCGATGGACGAATTGGCCCCGCTATCGAGGCATCACGTAGAAATCTCGCAGGCGAAACCAAAGCGCAGGATTACGGGTCACGGAGGTCGTCAATTTCCTTGTGCCGAAGTGCTTTTCGCTTTTTTCTCTGATGTACCACAACCACAAAAAACCAATGGCGGTGAGCACCATCGCGTAAAAAAAATCTCTTCAATCATCACCAGAGGGCCCCGAGTTGAGAATAGTTTTCAGTCACACTCGGTGCCGTTGATCCACATCAAGTGTCGAGTAAACGATAGCGGTGGGTCTCCCTTCAGCACACCCCACTATGGGGGGACAGGGGTGAAGCTCGGTAAAGGCTGTTGCAACAGCTCTTGCTCTCCGCCCTGCGAACTTTTTGAGATTTGCGCTGACCAGGGCCGTGACCCCAGAGCGAACTTCCTGAATTGGCGGTGACGTCGAGGCGTCCTGGCTGAGGCCGCCGCGGCAGGCTTGGTGCATTGCGGTGCGAATTCTCGACAGCTTACGCGAGCGCGGTCGAATGCCTGCAGGGTGTCATCGACACGCCAGCGGCTGCCGTCAAAAACGAACCAGCGTCCCGACGCGGCAATGTATTGGGAATCGGCGGCGTGCCGCTCCGCGTAGACGAGCGCGAGTGCGTCCTCCGAGCTGGCTGGCGGCCCCTCAGCATCCTGGAGCGCGGCCAGCTTGAAGATGTTGTTAACCATTTCCGCGCCTCCGCAGCTCCCTGCCGGCGATGCTCTAAACGATGCTCTCGACCTCACCGGACGGCAGCGGGGGCGTACAGTGCGTGGCGTTCCACGACTGCAGCAGACCAACGACGACGAAAGGGTTGATGTTATGACGCAGGAGATGGCCGGCAAGCTCCGCAACGCCGCAGTCGCGGGCACCCTCACTAACCCCATAAACCAGGGTGCGCCATTCCGAGGATGACGTTGCGCTGGCAGTCGCACCTTTTTGTTTGGACAACAGCCAGCCGGGCGCGTCCGCGATTTGAGTTGCGCTATTCACGCTCCAGCAATAGGGACGGCCGGTGGGGCGGATCGACGGTGGGCTCAACACATAACCACCCTCCCCACGCATATCGATATGCCGGGCAATCTTGCCCGCCGAGTTGCGCACGGGATCATGCGGCCATCTGAAGTAGATGTGACGCCCGCGAGCAGTGATGACCTCAACGCCCCGGCAAGGGCCAAGCTCCACCTCAAGCTGTCGCAGCAGGGCCTCGGCATCGAGACCATCCACATCGACTACGAAAATGCCGGACGCCGCGCCGGTTGCGATGGCAATGTTGTTGTCGGGCTGTTGTCGCCACCATTCTGAGATGATGTTGGGATCCGTGGTAGCCTCCTTGAGACCGTTCGCCGTTGCCGGCCGCTTGTCGCGCGGCCGGCACGGGAGGATGTAAAGTCCCGGCGCCGCGGGTGGCAAGCGGTTTGGATCACGGCGCGTCTCCTTTGAAGGGGTCTTTTCGTCGGGCTCCGCAGCCGGCGGTGCCTTTGGGCTTAGTGCGCGGATGCGGATGCAATCGACGGTGATACCGCGCAGCGTCGTCGTGGTCGGGTAGAGCTCGACGCGATGGCCGGGCCAGTAGTCGGTGTCGTCACCCAAGGCGATGGAGCGTGATCTCGATCATTTCCGCAATGAAGGTGTGAAGCTCGTACCGGAGCCGACCGATGATGATCCCTACGAGGACCAAGCCGACCGGCTCTGGGCGCTCAACCAGCAAGGCAAGTAGTACATCTTTGCCTTCACATGGTAGCTGTCTGTGCCGAGGGGCGTCGCATGAAGTATAGGTCGGGAACGACTACTAGCGGGAGGCATTGAGCATAGGCGCTACGAGCATTAAGCGCGGCGCGGGCGGCGTGTCAGAGCAGCTTGTGCTCGGGGCTGCGAAGCGCCCGGTGAGTGCCCATGGATCGCATTTTCCTCGCCATCATCGCTTCGGCGTTGATACTACTTCTCGGTGCAACCGGCCTGTCCGTGATCAAGTATGCTGACCTGTCTCACGACCGCACCGTCGGTTTCGTCGGCTCACGATAGAATAGCCGCGAGAGCCCTCTGCTCAGAGCACCGCACGTCGCGGCGGGAACGAGCTGCAGTAGACACTAGACGTCTCGCTTATAGGTCCTTAGTGACATCGGCCCAAGTGGAAAGAGAGTGGGTAGGCTCAGGAACGGTCTCATCAGGATCGCGTTTCTGCACAATAGGCTGAGGGCAGTCATCTACACAATCATTGGAGAACTAAAGATGGCAAACCCGCGTCCGGAAGAGAGATCGACACAAAACATGGAAGACGCAGCCCGCCGTACAGGCGAGAGGGCTGCGGAGCAGACTACGCGCATCGGGCAAGCTGCGGCTGAAGCCGGCGAGGAAGTGGCACGGGCCAGCGCTGATATGCTCAGGCAAAATGTTGAGACGTTACAGCAGACCTGGCGCTCCGGCCTCGAAGCGGCGACCTCGGTAATGGGACGGTCAAGCGAGCAGTTTAGTCGCACGCTTGGCTTCTCTGAAGAAGATGCGCAAAAGGCAACGGCGGCAACCGAACGGTCAGCTCGCAACGCGCAGACGCTCCTTTACAGTGGTACAGCCGCCGCCAAAGTGATGGGGGGAATATCCCAAGAGTACCTCCAGATGGTTCGGCAACAATTTGAGAAGCACATCGACCACTTGAATAGGTTGTGGACGTGCCGAACTCCACAGGACTTTGCAGCGGTGCAGAGTGACATGGTGCGGGAGACCGTGGAAACGGCTCTGGAAAGCAGCCGTCGTATCGCCGACTTGTCGCTCAAAATGGCCGACGATACCGGGAAGCAAATTAAAAAAACCATGGATCAGATCCCACGCTAAGCGGGGCGGACTTGTTCAACGGAGAGCGGCTAAGGCAAGCCGCTCTTGCCGCACCGACGAATTCACGGGATTTTGCGTTTGCCGCCACCTTTCTTCGATATTGCTCAACAATCTCGTCGCCGGAAGCGCCCGCCATCAGGCTGGTGCCCACCTTCGCGTCCGCAAGCATTTTTTCACTGACCTTGCGGTGGGCTTCACGTTGGGCGCCTTTGCCGCCGCGCATGAGCTTCGCAATCCGCAGCTCGATTACGCGATTGCTTTCTAGCGCCAGGAGCATCCAGTTCAACATTGCAGTGATCCCACCTTGGTGACGTGACCTTCTCCTTCAGCAGCCCACAATGCTTGAAGAAGTGACCAAGCTCCACAGGTTCGCCGGTATCTCGCCAGAACAGTCTTTTACCCGTGCTGCCCGCCACCGCGAGGCGAGCAGCGGCGTTGTCAGGGCGCCGCACACAAGCACCGCTTTGCTCATGCCTCTACCTATATTCCTGCCGGGCCGCGATCGGCCTCGCAGGATCGCCACGGAAGAAAACGCTCGGCCTCGCGCAGGCTGCGCAGCATGTATTACTTCTTGAGAATGCCGATGTCGGTGTTGCCCAGGTTCTTTATGGCGCGTTCGGCGGCGGGCGTATCCACCGCGTTGTCGTGAGAAGTTGGAGCCGGACTAACCGAGGAAGCATCCACGTCGCCGGTTGCTGCGTGGCTGAGCGCGTTGCCCACGTTGGGACTGGAGTAGCCCCCAGTGCCGCTTATGGTATGCCCGGTCGATAGGGTGCCGCCCGCATAACCTTTCGAGCCGTTGGCCGCAGTTCCACTCGCCGCCGAGCCGCCACTGCTCGATCCACCTGTACTCTGGGCCAAGGCGAGCGAAGAGCCGCCAACGAGCAAGATCAAGATAGCGGCGATGTGGTTCAAGAGCGGTCCTCTACTCGAATGACCGCTCAATGGGTTGCACCTCCGAAAGTTCCTAGGGACCTCCCGCTCTCCAAGCCACCACGTTGACGGTGGATCGCTCGCCGAAATCTTGCTGCGCCGGAGCGCCAAGAGGTGGCCTCGCATGCACGGATAGCCCCACCGCCGAGCAATCCTTCCGTCGTGAACCGGCCGCCTCAGGATGTTCAGACCCTGCAGTGCCGCCGGTGGCCAAGCCGAACAAGGCGGTCTCCGCTCAAGAATAGAGGGCGCTGATTCACATAGGTTAGGGAAAGGATTTGTTAACCGGGACAAAATGACATGCCGGGGCTGGTTAAGCCATTTCATTTCGGAATTATTTAAACCCCGAAAGCGTGAGGGCCGCTGTGGACGACAGCGGTCCTTTGCCTTGTTGTGCGAGCTACTTCGGGGCCTGCGAGCCCGGGAATCGCAACCCCTCGCTCACATGCAATCCAGTCTCGGCTTGTCTGGCTTTGCGGAGGATCGTTTCGCGCTCGTATCTCGCAAAATCTGCGTCGGCCATCGCTAACAATCCGGCGGCGAGCCCCGCGCGAACCAAAACGTTCGGGTGTTCGAATGTCAGAGGTGCCACAGGTAAGTTTGGGAAGATGAGATAGCGTGAGGCCGCCTCGGTAGGAAACGGACATTCTCGACGTTAGCTCTTCGGCAAGGCTCCTTATGTTCGACTTCGATCTATTTTCCAAACGCGAGTGGCGACGATGATTGTCGCTTTCGTGGCTGTAACCGTTCTCGCCCTCTACGGTTTTTCAACTTTCTCGACTACCCGGCGCCGCGCCTGTAGGGCCGCCTCACTCGGCGGCCTCTCGGCTGCCGGTGGCGGACCCTAACACCTCGTACTCGAAGGCCACCCCCTCGGGGTCGTTCTCATCAAGCCAATCCTTGGCAGCGTCTTCGGTCTGAAAGATCTTGAGGTGCTCAACATCGCCGATCTGTTTCGCGGTGTTCACGTAAACGAAGACGCTCATTGATCTCTCTTCAGCTTGCGCCGGTCTCAACGCCGTTTCTTTGCCCTTCGGATTGAACTCTGAGACAAAGTGACGGTTCAACGCGCGCATGACGCCGATCCGCGCAAACATCGTCGTGCCGCCAGTCGACCCCCGTTTCGTTCGGTCATTCCTTCCGCTTCAGCTCATGTCACGCAGCTACTCCGTTCTCGCCGATGGAACCTGTAACTAATGCACAACAGTGACGATTGCCGAATTTTCCTAGGCTTGCGGCGCTTGGCCTTCCCCAAGGTGCAAGCACCTCCAACGGCCCCGGCCCCACACCTCAAAAGCCCCATGGCCGGGGGCCGTCTTTAAGTGGCGACCGATAGCCCGGCGCAGGCGAGCTACTGAGCGTCGTGGGTGTGGAAAAGCTCAGCTTCAATCACCCAGAGAGCGCAACCAGTGGCGCCGCCTATGTCGGAAGGCATACAGACCCGATTGCCGAATCTTCCTAGACCTCAGTAAACCTCGGCGACCCCATTACCGCCGAGGTCCAACGGTCCCGGCATGTAGGGGTGCTGGGACCGTTTTTTTGCGGACGCTCATCATGGTAAGGCCGCCTCACTGGCGGCCTTAGCCGAACACCGAGCCCGCGCGGTAACGCCGTCAATCCTAGCGGGCTCGCTTGGCGGTTTTCTTAGCTTTCTTTTCGATCCGCACGCCCTTGAATTTTTTCGCGGCTTTCTTCGCCGTGCTCGGCTTCTTGACAGCCATGATCTCGCCGGACGTCCTGTCGCGTTTGGTATAGCCGGTAGCGCCCCCGATCGTCGTTTTGGTCTGCGAGCGTTTCTTCACCGCGCCCTTGCGGGCGTTGTCGCCAGTCGGTTATTGACTGCCATGTTACCTCCGCTGACTGCCCTCACTATAAGGCGCAGCTGTGACAAGCAGTTCCAAGAGCTGGAACGAATTGGCCCAGTTCAAATTGAATCCCGGTTGTTGCGTGAGTTGCTTATGCGTCAATTCCGATGGCTTTTGTCGATCGCTCCGAACAGCGACGAGACTATCTACCTGGTCGCAGACAACTCCGGCCGCAATGGCAGCGCATGGTGCAAAGCAGACTTGGAGCGGGCGGTGGAAATCGTCATCCAGGATCTGCTTACCGGAAAATATCGCCAGCCGATCCGGGTAGTCGCCTTCAACACGGCCGAACGCTGGTCGGAAGATGTTTCCGAGGACATTGCCCGCGAGATCCGGCGTCGTTGCAATCTTCAACTGACCGATGTGCCGTCGAATCTGCGCGAGTTTGTGGATCGCTACTCACCACAAGACCTGCAGCAATTCAGTCTTCGCCTGGTGTAACCGTGGCGTTTCAACGAAAAAAGCCGGAAGCGCTGGGCGTCAAGGCGCCGTTCCCCGGCTTCATCGAGCCGGCCCTGGCAGCCTCGATCGACCGCGTGCCATCCGGCGAACGTTGGATTCACGAGATCAAGTTCGACGGATATCGCTTCCAGGTGCATCTCGCCAACGAAGCAGTGAAGATTTTCACCCGCCGCGGTCACGATTGGACCCGCCGCTTCAAGAAGGTCGCCGACGACGCCTGGCACATTAAGGCGAGCTCGGCCATCATCGACGGCGAGGTCGTGGTGCCGGCCGCCGATGGCAGCACCGATTTCTCCGTATTGCAGAACGAGCTAAAGGGCACCTCGACCAAGATCGTACTCGTCGCCTTCGACCTGCTTTATCTCAACAGCAGGGACCTCCGGAAGGTGCCGCTATTCCAGCGCAAGGCCGCACTGAAGAAGATCATCACTGGCAGCGACATGCAGTTCAGCGAGAGCTTCGAGATCGACGGCCGCGAGATGTTCACCCATGCCTGCAAGGTCGGGCTCGAAGGCGTCGTCTCGAAGGTCCGTGACAGTGTCTACGCGAGCGGCCGGGGCAACAATTGGGTCAAGAAGACGTGCGACCGAGACGCTGAGGATTGCCGGCTTCGCGCTCGATGATGGCAAATGGGACGGCATTTATCTCGCGCGGCGCAAGGGCAACGACCTCATCTATGCCGGCAAGGTCGACCACGGCTTCGACAAGACATCGGCGGCCGAGCTGCGGCGGCGCCTCGAGCCGCTGGTTCGGAAGACACAGCCCTATGCCAAGAGGATTGCGCACAAAGGCATCTGGGTCGAACCGAAGCTGCTTGCTGAGATCGAGTACCGAGCGAAGTCGGCCGAGGGCAAGGTGCGGCATCCGTTCTTCAAGGGGTTGCGCGACGACCTGTAACGGCTGCCCTCGGCCGCGAAATTTTTTCAGCCCCCTCTTGAAACCAAAACCGGCTTTGCTAATTTTTTTGTCGCCATCTGACGATGGCGTCCGGGCGCCTGACGGGCCCGGGCCAAGAGACGGGCACCGGTGGTGTCCGGTGCCGCTCGTAGACATCTTGCTCTTAGGAGGATTTGGCTATGCGCACCTACGATTTTGCCCCGCTCTGGCGCTCGACCATTGGTTTCGACCGCCTTTTCGACCTCGCAGAAGTGGCTCAACGGGCCAGCGAGGACAACTATCCACCCTATAACATCGAACGTATGGGCGACGACCGCTATCAAATCTCATTGGCGGTTGCGGGTTTTGCGCCCGAGGATATCGTCATCACCGCCGAGCAGAACGTGGTGACGGTCGAAGGCAGCAAATCCGACAAGAACGAGCGTGATTTCCTCTATCGCGGTATCTCGCACCGCGGTTTCAAGCGGCAGTTCAACCTCGCAGAATATGTTCAGGTGAAAGGCGCCGCGTTCGACAACGGCTTGCTGACCATCGAACTCGTTCGCGAGGTCCCGGAAGCCATGAGGCCCCGCCAGATTGCGATCGGCGATGTCTCGGCCGGCAACATGCGTAAGCTGGAAGCCAAAGCTGCCGCATAGTGCTGACGCCCTTGGAGCCGTGCGACGCATCGTGCGGCTCCCATCCATTCGTCAATGAAAAGGAGAGGACCATGCGGCCGACGACCGCTGACGAAAATGTTTTCGACTTCAACGCTCTGCTTCATCCCGGCACGGTGTTTGAAGCACCGAGAGACGTGCTGGATCATCCGGCCCTCACGTTGGCCGAGAAGCGCGCAATTCTGGCATCATGGGCGTCCAAGGCGTCCGCGATCGCCTCTTGCCCGTCGATGCGCCCCTGCCGGCCTCAAGAAGCCGGTGTCGATCGACGAGATCTTGGACGCCTTGTGCGCCCTGGACGGTGGCCCCGAACGCCACCCGGCGGGAAGCCTTACCGTCTCCATTCGACCGAACGAGCGGCGCCGCGGCGTAGTTTAGGAGGCCCAGATGATGATGGACGAGAACCTGGTGCCCATCACAACAACATCAGCCGCTACCGCCGGCTCCTGCGTACCAAGCTTTCGCCTTTGGAGCGCCAGTTCATCGAGCGGCGACTTTCCGAGGAGGAGGCTGCTCTGCAAAGCCTTTCCGCTTCGACCTTCCCAATCGTCCTCAAGGAGCCACGGCCTGGTCGACCACTGCCAACGAGAGGTTTGTTGCTCGTGCCGCAGGATGACTTCACGCTCTAAATGAACGAGGTCGCCAACTGAGGGGTCTTATTCACGTCCATCGGGTGTGCGGGCGCTTCTTGACGCGCCAGTACCCGACCAACGCGCGCCACTCGAAGGCGATGACTATGATGCCCATCAGAGCTGCACCGAGCCCTGCCATTATCAAAATCATTTGGAGCATCGAACCACCCGCGTGACATGTCGATGTTCCTAAGTATCAAAGTGAACAAATGTTCCGAAGTCTCATCTGGGCGGCTGCAACCGGGGCCGTCTCTCCGCCCTTGTCGTATCGGAGTAGCGTACGCGTTCGTCGCCCTCGATCGTGCCGGCCGACCGCCTCAATCGCGACATCTCGAAGACTTCGGCGCGCGCGCCGGTTGCGCCTGGCGGGAGACGGAATGAGGCGGACACGGGCCTCGAGGGCGTCCTCCGATCTCCTGTCCGCCCAGTACGCTTAAACGAGCATGCTCACAGGGAAGAGCAGGACCGCTAGTCGGCTTGAGAAGTGGGCGACCTTCCGATCGGAGACCGCCGACGTCGAGCGAAATCGTGCGAGGTCGCCTTTTGCCCTGAGCGGTCTTCTGCTGGCCGGCCCAAGGATCGGGGCCTCAGACAACGGTCGCGTAGCGACACTCGCATCGGGTCACCGGCTCCCAACTTGCTTGGATCATTCGCTACCCGATTTGCGGTCAGAGGCTTGCCCCGCTTGGTCGCATGCTCGACGGAATTAAGGAGCTTAGGCACCATACGGCAAGCAAGAAGTTAAAGGCTAATGAAAGACCGCTCGATCGAAGCGACTAAAGGCGACGCCCTGGATAAACTCCGGCGCCACATCCGCATTTTGGTCGATATTGGTCGTCTTTCGATGGAAGACGCCGATATCGAGCGCTTTTTGGACCAAGCTGTGCTCCAAATTGCCCGAGCCGTGGAAATCCACCACGTAAAGGTTCTTCAATATCGTCCAGACTCGTCCGACCTACTGGTGATTGCGGGTGTCGGCTGGAAGGAGGGTGTCGTCCGCACCGCCGCGCTCTCGGCTGACCTTCGGTCGCCACCTGGCCGCGCATTCCAAACGGCCGAGCCTGTCAGCATCAGAGATTTCGCCGAGCAGGAGGAGTTCGTTCGCTCCGAGCTTTTGGCGGAGCATGGCATTGTCGCCGTCAGCAATGTTCCGGTGCTGATTGGCGGGGCGGCCTGGGGCGTGTTGGAAGTGGATAGCACCACACCGAGAGACTTCTCGCAGGATACGACCGAGTTTCTGACCGCCGCCGCCGCGCTGATAGGAGCAGCGCTGCGCCACGACGCGCGGCCGGATGAACATGCGCGCCTAATGGCCGCGATCGCCGCAGCTCAAAAGGGGCAGATTCTGCTTCGGGAAATGCAACATCGGGTCAAGAACAACTTTCAGCTCGTTCTATCGTCGATCTCCATTCAAAAGCGCCGCTATCTTGATCCAGAATCTCACCGCGCTCTGGACCACGTGGCGAGCCGCATCAACGCCATCTCGTTGGCACATGATCAGCTTGCTCCTCGTCAAGAAGGCCAGATTGTCAGACTCTCCCATTACATCCGGGCTTTGTGCAGCGCAATCCGCAATCAAGTTGAGGAAATCGAAGTCGATGTCGAGTGCGACGAACTCGAATTGACCATCGACCGGGCCTTGCCGGTTGGCCTCATCTTGAATGAGACCGCCATGAACAGCATCAAGCATGCGTTCGGCGCAAAGGGCGGCAGGATCAAAGTGAATTTGGTAGGAGGCGTCGGCTTTGGCGAGGCCCGTTTGACGGTGTCCGACAACGGACGCGGCATTCAAAACCCTAACAAAAATGGGTCGGGCCTCAAGTTGATTGCCTCTCTTGCGAGACAGATTGGTGGCACCGTCGATCAGGAAAGCGGTGACGCGGGCACAACAACCAGGCTCACATTTCCTCTGATTGCGTGATAAAGGGGGACTGCTGGAAGCCGGCTACGCGCGGCGCCCGTTCTAGAGCGTCGACTTTTTTGCAACTACCTGAGCTGAAAGCCCATGGCGGGATCAGCCGAACTTCATGGCCAAGCTGGGCGAGCTGCCGGGCCCAGTAATGAGCTCCGCCACATGCCTCCAGAGCAACCGCGCAACTCGGCTGGTCGCGCGATGCGACTTCCTAGGTCACCGACGCACTGGCCCAGCGAGCAGCCGATACCGACGCTGATGTCCCTTCTGCACAGCAAGACTTCATCGCTACCAACGCCACAAGGTGCTTCGACTACCGCTGCATTTGTGCGGAGTCGCCTGATGCCCAACAATTGAAATCACGGGTTGGTGCAACGACCACGAAATGCGTCAACTGAGACGATTTCGGCTGGGTGCGAGAACCATCCGGCCCCCGGGGGCGCTGTCGCACCCTGCCCGGCCTGCAACGCTGCTGGCGAAGGTGAATGCCGCGCATGCCGGAAGGTTTTCGGGTGGAGTCGACAGGGACGACTGGCGGCACTGCGGTGCCTCTATCGCACCGATGTGCTGAACCGTCTGGAGTACCTCTTGAGAACGGCATCGCGGAGCTAGGAAACGTCGGACAGCTCGTGCGTGTTAAAAGGATTGGGGCGACGCAGTGGAGAAGAAGCATGCGAATCGCAACTCTCGCGATGATTTTAGTTGCCCGAAGCGCGGCTACCTTCCAAGCAACGCGAGCAGACCAACGAGGAAATTCACCGTGATGTAGACAAAGGGCTCAAGCTAGCGAGCCGAATGAGCAGATGCAGCGTGATAGACCAAGGAGTAAAGACACGCAATTCTGGAGAGTCCGGATATGTGGCGGATCGAGACAAGCCGGGTGCTTCGACCTATCCTCCGGGCCGACCGGGGGTGAGCGGACCACGGGTTCGAGTAGCCAGACCGGCGCTCCGAAATAGGGCCGTTAGCAACACGCTACGTCGATGGCAGCTGGTCACCCCCGGGTCCGCGCGACGTTTAGGTGATGATCCCAGGGCTTTAACTGTGGGCTCTAACTTTGCCGCAAACTCGACGAAAGAGTTCCTGTTGCTCGCTTCTGACCGGCGTCATGACTTTGGACAGGCTGCCTCACAAGCGACCCTTTCTTCTGCGGGCTTCACACCACATCTGCGGCGTATGCGTACCGCGTTCGACCGCTATGCCGCGCCTTCGGCAGTTCAAGCCTCACTTCCCGCGCGGAAACCGAAGGCCCTTTGCCGCCGCCCAGCTAACTATTTCCTTCAAGGTCCGCGGGCCAACGCCCGCGCATAAAGAGGTCGCGCTGCGTCAGCGACTGGACGTTTCCCCGCGTGGCCGGGCCGCCCGCCAAGGCGCGGCCTAGCGCAGCCTGCGCTCGGGGGCAATCCGCAAGCGGCACCTCCTGATGGGACGCATTCACCGCTAACCCCGGCGGAAAATCGTGCCCCGCTCGGCTGCGAGCGCAAGCTCCGTCCATTCGCGAGCAAGCTTCAACCAGCCTTCCTGATCGGCCTGGTCGAGGCTGCGAGCCGCCTCCTCCCGGCACGCCGCCGCCTCCCTGTAAAATCGCTGAGCGGAGGAGGTCATCTTTGGCATAGTGTGACAACTTCCCAGGTAGCTCGGTCTTCATCGCAATCGGTGTCATTCTGTTGGTGTTGGGGCCGGCCTCTAGCCTCAGCCACCCACCGAGCTGCCCGCCTGGATGATAAGTTGGTATCGACGTTTCAGCAGATGGCTTGTGGTAGTAGCGGCGTTTTGGAGGCGATCAAGGTCCGCACCGTCTTTAGCAATCACGAGCAGTCGCCAATTCAGACCATCGGGTTCCGCGTCCCCGTGTTCAATCTCGACTGAGATAACGAGCTCCCCGCCGGAAACGTGCCGGATCTCCTGAAGAGCGATCAATTCGAGATCGGACTTAGACACTAACGTTCTTGCCACCGGTCTCCCCTCGTTTCGGGCTGCTCGACGCCCCTTGACCGCTGGTCGCGGCTGGAGAATTGCCGCCGCCCCCAGATCCCGCACCTGCGCCGCCGGCTCCGCCCGATCCAGCGCCCGCGCCTGCCCCTGCTCCGCCTGCATCACCCGCACCGCCGGCCCCGCCTCCAGCGCCACCCTGCCCCGAGGCAGCAGCGATCGATCCGAGTACAAGGGCAGGTGCAATGACCATCTTACCAAACTTCATTTGTTTGCAACCGACCCTCCCGTGCATCGTTCCAATGCGGTGCAGACGCGTCGAGGTGCCACACGGCCACGGACACTTCTTCTCAAACCGGACGATTTCCTCTTGAGGTTGAAGACTAAAAGCTGAGAAAGGGCGATCCGGTCGCAACGGCTTCGTCGAATAAGCTCGCTGACCAGATTGCCGAACTGTTAAACGAGCATGCCCACCGGGAAGAGCAGGATCGCTGGTCGGTTTGAAACGCTTCGTTGCCCTAGCGCGGCCGTCGCTGGGAGCGGTTTTCTTCATGCAAGAGAGCTAGGGATAGCGCTTCTGCGGATCGTCGCGCCTTTTGCGCAGCTTGGGTGTTGCGATCCAGCTGCGCTCGCTCGCCGCGGCGCAAGAAGGCCAGACTTCATCACACCGTACAGAATCGCGCCGCCTAATACGAAAGCGCCAATAAACCACACCCACAAAAGCGTGGCCGAAGTGTCGCCGAGCAGCATACCGACGCCGCTATTGCCCATCTGATTACTCCCTGGCTTCGCGCGAGAGTAATAATGCGCCAGGGCGGATGTTCCTAACGCAACGCATGAGATGAGGCGAGCGTCAATATTGCCTATCGGTCTGGTCTAGCGGCTTCAGGCTGAATTCGAGCAATGGTCGCCGCGCGGCGCTCTCTCGGACGACGGTCTCGGAGATCCACCCGATTGCGATATACTTCGCGCCGGCGGCGCAGGTTTGATAACGGCTTCCTCAGAGGTGCCCTGGTTGCGACGTCGTCGCCCGGCAGTACCGGCGTGGTCGGCCACGCCATGCGAGCGGCGGCCGCTTCCTCACCTCTTGGGATAAGACGCGCCCTTGACGAAGCGGTCGGCGAATATCTTGACGACCGATGACGTAGCGAAGCTGGAGCGGAATAGTCGCGCAGCGCGGCTCAGTGGCCATCATCGCTGGCGAGCCTTGCATAGCTCGACCGCAGCGTTCTCGGCGCCGTTGAAGAAGCGGCCGGCGGTCTCGCCCGGGGTCGTGGCGCCGCAACTAAGCTCGCCGGCGGCATTCTGACCGCCACCATCGATCGCCTTAGTGAACTTGGCGGCTCCAAACGGAAAACGTTCCGCATACTTGCCGTAATTGGCGTTGACCACCGCGTAGCCGGGGGACTTCTTCGATCGTGCGAATGACCGCGCGCCGGAGCGCTTACAGGTGGGCCAGATCGAAGTTGCCGCAAGTCTGCGCGCGTTCCTGAGCCGGCCCGATAAACTTCCGAGATCTGCCAGATCGCCCAACGCGGTACCGGACCGACGATATTGGCGCCGGTATCAGTGTCGATCCGAAGCCGCAGCAGCATGCGGCAGTGTCCTCCGCGCTAATCGTTCGCGCTGGCTAAAGTTGTGAAGCGGTTCCTTTCAGCATATCAAGCATAAGGCGCGTAGGCTGCAGTCGCGCTGCCCTTTCTGAGTGATCTCCATTCCATAGGCCCTGACTCGAAACCTCTCCTAAGCGCCAAGCATCCGGTCTAGCGGGTTCGGCGCGTTTTCTACGTCCGGAAGATCGGTAAACGCCGCCTCGACGCGCAGCCGATCCCAAATCACTCGCCCATCGATTTTCTTCGGCTTTGGCATGCGGCCGTCGGAAACCATCTCGTCGAACTTGGTCGTGCCGACGCCAACATTGCGGGCCGCCTCGTCACGGGACATGCCGCGCGGGGCATAGGAGAAAGCGTCTTGCTGGCGGGTGATCAACCGCCTCTTTGCCTGTGCTTCAATATCGAGGGCGTCGGCTTGCGCGGCGCACGGCCCGCGGCGGAAATCGGGGTAGACCACAAGACGGTTTCGAAGGCCCGAAAGTGAACCGGGGACCAGTTGAGAAGCGCACCGGTCGCGCCGCAAGAGGCGAAAGGCAACTGGTTGTCTTTAGGTGGCTGGGCTTACAAGTGCATACCCATGCTTGATCGCAGCTTGGAACACTCGCTTCAGGTCTGCATCGCGCAAAACTTCATCTGCTGGGCTGAAGTCGCGTACGGGCCGCCAATCGAGACCCTTCGTTGCTTCGGGTAGAGTTGTTACATCGAAGGCGTAGGCGGTGCGCCCCGGTCGTTCGCCATATGCACCCTGCTCGATGAACTTCTGCAATCGGTTCATATTCGCCCCACTACTCCGCGCATCCCTGATAGCGGGAATTTAAGCTCAAAAGTTCAATTGAGACAACTGGCGACTTGGATCAAGGCGCCGAACTTGCGTCCAGTTCGGCGCCCTTCTCCAGCGATGTCCGGCGACGCGGTCTAGATCGGAGCCCAGCGCTTTCGCGCCGGTCGCGTCGCGTTGGATCGTCCTTTCTGGCTTGCCAGTCTTGGCTGCCGTGTCGGCGGTGAAGCGGGCGACATCGTCGCCACCTTGGCGACGATTGCGACCACCCGCCTTCGTCGGCTTCGTCTCCGGATGCACCGGTTCATAAGCCGCCTTCCGCTTCGCGATAAGCTTCGCGCGCTGGGCCGGCGTCAGATCGCGGCGGATAAGGTCTCGATTTCGAGCGTCGCCAGACGAATTGACAGTTACCCGAAAGGCACGCCGAATTTAGGAACACTTTTTAGCGCCGCGAGGTTTCTTACCTCATCAGAGGCTAGGCATTGCGGAGTTCTCTTCCATGGCTTCCCAAATCGTGATGAACGGCAGAGGCGACAGCAGACATTTTTTTGAGCAGAAAGACCCCAAGCGGCTGGCCGAAGCTGAGCGACGCTTCAAGAAGCTGACCAGTCAGGGATTTACCGCTGCCGCTCGCACGGTGGGGGGCGACCTCAAGGTTGTGCGGATATTTGATCCGATTGCGGATGAAACGTTGTTCTATCCGCGCCTCGTCGGCGGTTAGACGACTTCGCGGCGCGGCAAATGTTTCTGTTCAGACGCAGCGGCGCGAGCAGCACCCGGGCGAGCTTGCACGCCTTGCGCGCACTCTATCGAAGCTTCGTCGAAGAAAATGGGCCGGAAGCGCGCTCGTGTCGTCTTCTCCGGGATTGGTTGTCGCCAGATCAGCGCGCACAGTTTGACGCGGAAGGCTGTTTCGAAGTCACTGGCTCTCACACTGGCCGCCGATATCGCGTTCATTATGGCACCGTCAGTAATGTTGTGCGACTTGATGAAGCCGGACAGCCCGAGACCGGCTGGTGCTTCATTCCGCAAGGCGCTTTAGCGGCCGGCGATGTGATGCTCGCCCAGAAAATCGCGCTCGAAACCGACGAAATGGCCGCCCTCGCGCTTGCCAACAGGTTCTCTCCGAAGGTCCCGCGGCCTAGAGTAGTGCGCAGGGCCTACTGATGGTAGCTCACGCGGGAGCCCCCTCGCCGCGAGGCGCCAGTACTCGAAACAAGGACGACCTCGCGACTGCATTGAGCATCGACGCCGCCAATGAGCGCAAGGAGACACGATCGTTAGCGTTACTTTGATGGCTTAGTGACGGCTGCCCCCCTTCGCAGGTGGCGACGTGATCGCCTGAACCTTCTTAATGGTCTCCGCAAACTCGGATCGGAGATACTGTTCATGTTTCCGGTCTTCGGGCTCCGAGAGGAACGCGACCTTCACCAGGAAGCGGTTCAATAGCGATGCTATCAAAAGGTTGTCCGAGTATTGCGATCCAGGGCTGTGAGCTGCCGACGCATCTCGATCAGATCAAGCGTTCCGTCGTACGTCTGCTGCTTCAAATGAATGATCTGCAATAAAACGAAGCCGCCGCGTCGAATATGATGGCGCGACGGCTTCGCCACTTGGGGACCCGGACTAGGGGCAATGTCCGCGTAGGTAAGCTAGCGCTCCGTAGCTGCGATGCAATCGAAGACGCGGACTAAGCTTGATGTCGTCGCGCTGGGTTAATTCAGGAACTAAGCTGCGATCCTTGGCATCCTACTTGCTCAGTCCCACGACCGGCTTAAACTTCGCCAACCTCCCCTGACTTCTCAAGGAAGTCCCAAGCGATGTTGAACGAGTCCTCAATAGTGCTGCCTATATATATATATATATGACGAGACAACGTAGTCCGGCGGTCGTGTTCCTGTTTGCGAGTGAGGCCTTTGAAGGAGCTGGCCCGTAACAGCCCTTCTGACGTGATGTCCCGGTACTCCACCTCCGCATAAGACTTCGGCTCGACCCATATGGCCTTGGGCTTCTTGACAGGCTTAGTGAGTTTCGTTTTCGGGCTGACTACAGTGTCGAGCGCCTTGCGGATCTTTGCAGATTTGATTCGGCTCCTGTCCCAACCTTCCCCATGTACAGCAGATCTTTCCCGTCCTGCTTGCCCAGAGCGCGGCAACGCCGGTAGGATCTTTGGTGAAACCGACAACGGGGAATTTGTCGCGCTGGACCGTCTTCACCTTCCACCAAGCTTCGGTCCGCTCCGATCGATACGGTGCGTCAACACGTTTTTGTGGCCGGGTTGGATGTATTTGTCCGTGGAACGCCATGGCAGCGTGGTTCTGTTCGGCCCGATGCTGTGCGGCTTGTTGAGGAACAACTCCCGATTGCCGGGGGCCGCTTCCGCGTACTGATCGATCGCTCAATGTGCCCGCAGGAACTATAAGTGGCAACCATGGTTCTCCGGGTGACGCAACGTAATGGCTGTCTCGATGTTCAAGGATGTCGCGGGCGCGTATGTGACGCAGGCCTCCTCGCCCGCTCAAGTGCGGCACCTGATCGACCGCGCGGTGCGCATCGCGCTCGCACGCCGGGCCCCGACCGCGATCATCCTGCCCAGCGACCTTCAGGAAGAGCCTTACGAAGGACCGCCCCGCGCGCACGGGACCCTGCATTCCGGTGTCGGCTATAGCGCCCCACGCGTGATACCGCGCGAGCCCGAGCTCGATCATGCGGCGGCGGTGCTCAACGCCGGCAAGAAGGTCGCGATGCTGATCGGCGCCGGCGCGCTGCACGCCACCGACGAGGTGATCGCGGTCGCCAACCGCCTCTCCGCCGGCTGCGCCAAGGCGCTGCTCGGCAAGGCGGCCCTGCCCGACGATCTTACATGGGTGACGGGCTCCATCGGCCTGCTCGGCACCGAGCCAAGCTACAACATGATGATGGAATGCGACACGCTGCTGATGGTCGGCTCCGCATTCCCCTACGCAGAATTCCTCCCGAAAGAGAGCGCCGCGCGCGGCGTACAGATAGATATCGATGCAGGTATGACGTCGATCCGCTTCCCCATGGAAGTCAGCCTCGTCGGCGACGCCGCCGAGACACTGCGCGCATTGCTGCCGCGGCTCGCGCCCAAAACCGACGCCGCCTGGCGCAAGGGCATAGAAAATGATGTCGCCAAATGGTGGAAGACGCTCGACGGCCGCGCGCATCAGCCCGCCGCGCCGATCAATCCGCAGCTCGTCGCCTGGGAACTGTCGCCGCGTCTGCCGGAACGCGCCAACATCACCAGCGATTCCGGCTCCTGTGCTAACTGGTTTGCGCGAGACCTCAAGATCCGGCGGGGCATGACGGCTTCGCTCTCCGGGGGCCTCGCCTCGATGGGCGCGGCGGTCCCTTACGCACTCGCGGCGAAATATGCCCATCCGGACCGGCCTGTGATTGCGCTGGTTGGCGACGGCGCCATGCAAATGAACAACATGGCCGAGCTGATCACCGTCGCGAAATACTGGCGATCCTGGCGTGATCCGCGCTTCGTCGTCTGTGTCTTCAACAACGAAGACCTCAACCAAGTGACTTGGGAACAGCGGATCATCAATGGGGACCCTAAATTCGAGGCCTCACAGCGCATCCCCGACGTACGCTATTCGCGCTTTGCCGAGATGATCGGCCTTACCGGCATCTATGTCGATAGCCCGCAATTGCTCGGCTCGGCCTGGGAGCAGGCGCTAGCGAGCGAGATGCCGGTGGTACTGGAGGTGAAGACCGATCCTGAGGTGCCGCCGCTGCCGCCGCACATCACCTTGCAGCAGGCGAAGAATTTCTCACTGGCCATAATGAAAGGCGACCCCAACGAGACCGGGGTGATTAAGGGAGCAGCAAGGCAGGTCCTGGAATCCATACTACCCGGAAAGGAGTGAAGAGCGATTTCGTGACATCCCAGACGGCGTCGACGTGAACCGATAGATAGCACTGGTCTTCTACCATCATCCACGGCAGGAAATTGATGGGCATCCCGGAGGTGTAGTACCGGCCTTCCGGGCATTCCTTCTGCACAAGCCGATCCCACTCAGTACAGAAACCCTCGGCCTTAACCTTCATCCGCTGAAGAAGGGTTTCAGCCGAGGCAAAGTCGAGATGCCGGCGCGCTAGAGCTGCAGGATTCGTTCGGTGGCCGATTTGAATGCGCATGCGCTCTATTTCGGAGTGGAGGTAGTTGAGGTCAGGCAGGGTATCCTACCAAATGCCCACAAGAACAAAAGAAGAACTAGAAGTCAATAGGAACATGATTTCCGCGCTTTAGTTGGTCCTTACGAAGCCAAACAGGAGTTTTCGATGAAGAAAATGATTATTGCTACCGCCGCCCTCGGTCTCATGTCCGGCTACGCCTTCGCTCAGACTTCTGGTCCCGCTCCGCAATCCGGCAACATGCAAAAACCCGGCGTGCACAACACGGAGAAGGGTTCGATGACCGAGGGCACCACCGGCCTGAGCAAGGACGGCATGGCCAAAGGCGGGATGGTAAAACCCGACGCGTCCGGCCAAGGAGGCTCCGGTCCCGGCAGCGACCAAGGCGGCACGAAGGTGGCGCCTGGTAACATGAAGTAAGCTTAAGCTCCTATCTGGTTCAATTCTGGGCGGCGCCGCTTCGACAAGGCGGCGCAGCCGCACGGCGATCCGAAGGCGCCGGGCGACAAACGGCCACTGTGATGAGAACGCCGGTAGCGCTCCCGCCTTCTCTTACGGAAAGGAGCGCGCCGATGTTGAAGCGGCGCCGTTTCAAACAATCCCAATCGCTAAAGCAGAGGCTGCAATCTTTCGCGCAAGATGCTCGAGCTCGCGCGGCTGGCCTCCCGCCCGGCATCGAGAGAGATCAACTGTTGAGGAAGGCCAGAGAGGCTGACACAGCGTCTCATATCGAGGAATGGGTCAATTCTTCTAGCTTGCAGTCTCCAAAGTAGACCGGTGACTCAGTATTATTTCGACTTCAAGTCGACGGATTCAGCCTCGCGGGATAGCGAAGGCATGGAATTGCCGGACGCGGAAGCGGCGCACGACGTGGCGCTTGATGCGCTCGTGGACGCCGCCCGCGAAGCGGTTATCGAAGGATCTCTCAACCAGCATTTTGCGGTTGAGGTCCGCAATGAAATTGGGCCCGTGCTCGAGCTGACGGCGGTCTTCAATTCCAGGATCTTCAGCAAGCAATGACACGAGGCCGTTACCGCCCGGCCTCCTGATAGGTATCGCTTATGCCTCGGTTAAGCCGCGGCGCGATCGGAAAGGCCATGGAGCTGGTCGAGCAGCTTCTGCTCCCGCTCGATCCTGCGTTGATAAAGTTCGCGCTCCTGTGCGCTCGCTGCGCCTGCGAGAAGAAGCCTATAGTGCTCGATAATCTTCTCGCTACCGCGGATAAGCAACTGCCGGACGTCGCTCATAGCTCGCTCCTCAGGCCGGGGGAAGCGGATTGGCAGCTCGGCGAAGGAAGTATGATCGGGAATGTCTCGGCGGCTAGCGCGTCGAGCGCTGCCTGCTCGTCCGCCAGCCGTCCTTCAACGAACCGGCGCTCCAGCTCGGAGAGCTTCGTCCGTAGCAGACGCTGGTAGCGGTGGATGTTGTTGCGGTGCGCACGGATGCGGGCCAAATTTACATCAAGCATCGTCGTCACTCCTGACGGTCGTCATCATCCTTTGTGATTCAGGGGTCGGGAAGCGAATTTCCCGACCCAAAAATACGCGGAGCGGTTTGCGAGTCAAGCGCCTGCGATCAGGCTGCGGCGCACCGCTCGATTGACCGCCTACGCATTGGCTTGCCACCTGGCGGATGCCGCGGACCACCATCCAGCGCGCACAGCGCATTAAGGATTTCGTGGATCGTTACAGGCGCCTTCAGGCCTTTGGGAGCCCGCAGCGATGGGCATGACGCGATTGCAGACGCATCCGACGCCCATGAAGCCAGGATGGCGCGCTTTTCGGCGGGTGTGAGGCCTGAATGCGCGAGCACATCCGTCGGGTGATCGAACCTGGTGCCCGGATGAAGGAGATAGTCGAAATCGAAAACGTTGTCGGGGAGCGCGGTCGTCGGCCGCATGGTTGCCTCCTGTTCGAGACGGGTTTGAGGAAGAGCCGCGCGGGCTCGTCCCGCGCGGCCTGGATCAAGCTGAGGTCCTGGCCTCGTTCAGGCGGCCTTGGCCTCAATCTGGCTCACGCTTCTTGGGGCTGTGGCTGTGCCGATTGCAATCTGCCGGGGCTTCATCGCTTCGGGAACTTCGCGTTGCAGCTCGATGATGAGCAGGCCGTTCTCGAGGCGCGCACCCCTCACCTCCACATGGTCGGCAAGGGTGAACTGGCGCTTGAAATTCCGCGCCGAGATACCGCGATGCAGGAAGGTCTTTTCTTCCTTCTCGCTCTTGCGGCCCTCGAGGCTCAGGACGTTCTGCTCGACCGTCAAAGCAACTTCATCCGGTGTGAAGCCGGCGAGCGCCACCGAGATCTGAAAGCGGTTCTCGTCGAGACGTTCGATATTATAAGGGGGATAGCTCTCTTCGGCGGTCCGCTGGACCTCGTCGAGAACGTCGAACAGGCGGTCGAACCCAATGGTCGACCTCCAGAGGGGAGTCCAATCATACCTCATATCCAAATCCTCCTTGGAGCAAGATGGGTACGAGCAGGCTCCGGACACCGTCCGGCGCCCGTCTCATGACAGCGGGACCCGTAAGGCGTCCCGGTCGCCCGCGGCGACGACAAAAAAATTTGGTCGGCTCAAAAAAGTTTCAAGAGGCCGGCGCAATTTTTTTTTGCCGAGGAGTCGGCCGGGTGCGCCCGGTTGTCCGGACTTGGAAGGCCGGCTATGCCGACAGCAACGTATCCTGCGCCCCAACGTTATTCTTTGAAAGCGCGGCTTGGATGCATCGCGCCCAACAATGGCAAGGCAGATGGCGCGCGTTCTGATTGGCACATCCGGCTGGCACTACGCCTCCTGGCGAGGTCCGTTTTTTCCAGAAGGATTGCCGCTTAAGAAGCAGCTCCCCTACTATGCCGGGCGGTTTGAGACGACCGAGCTGAACGGCGTGTTCTACCGTACTCCTACGCCAGAGGCAGTGAAAGCATGGCGCGACCAGACCGGGCGCGACTTCGTCTTCGCCTGGAAGGCTTCGAAGTTTATCACGCACTGGAAGCGTCTGTCCGAACGCTCCGAGAACAGCCTCGACCTGCTTGAAAGTCGCATTTCCCTTTTGCGCGGCAAGGTCGGCCCGATCCTGTTTCAGCTTCCGCCGCAGTTTAGAGCGGACCCCGATCGCCTGGGGTCCTTCTTCAAGCTTCTCTCCAGGAAGCGCCGCTACAGTTTCGAATTTCGGCATCCGAGCTGGTATCAGCCGCGCGTTCTCCGGATGCTGTCTGACGAAAATATCTCACTCTGCCTGTCCGACCATCACGATGCGCCGGCTCCCTGGAAGCGCACGGCGGACTTCGTTTATGTCCGCGGACATGGCCCAGGCGGACGCTATCACGGCCATTATTCGCAGGCCACGCTCGCCCAATGGGCCAAGCGCCTCAAATCGTGGAAGCGACAAGGCTGCGACGCCTTTGTCTATTTCGACAACGACCAGAAGAGTGCGGCGCCGGCCGACGCGCAGGCCCTAAGAGAACTGCTATAGCGATTGTCGCAAGAACTCGGTCGCAGCATAACCGTGACGGAGGAACGTTTCTGGACGGTTTCGCTTGATGCCGTGAAAAGCCAGGGCTTCACGATCAATGTCCTGCGCCCCCTCCCGGAGGCTTGAACCGCACAATGCAGCTCATGGAAGCCGAGTCCGTCGCTCAACTGCCACGGGGGGCCCAGTGGCAATACGAGCCGAAATGGGATGGATTCCGTTGTCTTTTGATCCGCGAACGCAGCCGAGTCAGCATGCAATCCAAAAGCGGCCGCGATCTGGCTCGTTACTTCCCGGAAATTGCCGCAGCCGCGGCCGCCTTGTCGCCGAAGACGCTGACCCTGGATGGTGAGTTGATCATCGAGCTTGATGAGGGCTATTCGTTTGATGCGTTACTTCAACGCATTCATCCGGCCGCCAGCCGGGTCAAGCACCTTGCCAAAGAAACTCCCGCAACCTTCATGGTTTTTGACCTGTTGCGATCGGGCGCGAGAGATCTTTCGGGTCTGCCGCTTATGAAGCGCCGCGCCGCCCTTGAAACACTTGCGGGAAAGGCCTTCCAGGCGAGCGGGCTTTTCCGACTGACGCCGGCAAGCCGAAACTATGCCGATGCCGAGGCCTGGCTCAACAGCGTAAATGAAGATCATGACGGCGTGGTCGCCAAGCGCCTCGACCTGCCCTATCGAGGCGGCATCCGAGACGGCATGCAGAAGATCAAGCTGCTGCGATCGGCTGATTGCGTAGTCGGCGGATTTCGTTATGCCGAGAAGAAGCAGGGCAATCGAAAAGTCGTTGGCTCGTTGTTGCTCGGCCTCTACGACAAGGGTGGACTTCTGCACCATGTCGGATTTACGTCCGGCATCCGATCGTCCGATCGACTGGCTCTCACCGATCGGCTGGAGAAAATCGTCAGGTTGCAGAGCTTCACCGGCAATTCACCGGGCGGTCCAAGCCGCTGGTCGACAAAGCGATCGGCTGAATGGAAAGCCGTGCGTCCAACTTTCGTGGTCGAAGTATCCTATGACCGTGTGACGGGCGACCGCTTTCGGCACGGCACGAAAGTCATCCGGTGGCGTCCTGACAAGAAGCCCTCGCAATGTCGCATGGATCAGCTTCGGCAGAGGGCGGCCACACAAACCTTCCGAGCAGCGACGTAGCTCGGCGCGCTTTTAACAAAGGCCAGGACATCTCATCGACGTCCTGGCCTTGCTGGGTCAATGAAGCCTTAGGACTGGCCGCCTTTACGTCCGGCTTCGCTGGCCTTCTCGCGATCGTTGGCGAAATTGCCCGGATTGTCCGTCGAGCTCCCGCCCTGCTGGCCGGGCTTGCTTCCGCCCTGGGTCTGCTGTCCCCGCTGGCCGTGGCTTTGCTCGCCACCCTTCTTGCCGGCCTCAGACGCGCGCTGCGGATCGTTGGCGAAATTTCCGGAGCCACCACGTTGTTCGTCTGCCATCAATCTTCTCCTTGTTTGTTGCCCGGCCCATGAAGGCTAATGGCGAGATCAGAAGCTCGTTCCTGAGAGAAAGATTAAGGTTGGTCAGAGATTGTTGGCCAGCATGTTGCGCGTCGCCTGCCGCACGGCTTCGATGCCCGTGACGTGGTTCATCAAAGCAATCTCGCCTTGCTGCTCATGTCGTATGGCATGCGCCATCAGACGCAGGCGGGGATCGCCGGACGAATGCCATTGGTTATCCGCCATCTGGACGGCGCCGGCATGATGCAGGCTCATCAGACGGATAACCACCGCATCAAACTCACCATCGACCGCGTTGCGCGCATCGGCCATTTGTGCCGACGTCAGATAGCCGGGCATGGCCGCCCGCTCCTCGCTGGAGCAGAGCGCCATCGGCTCGCTGAACCACCCGCGCCACCAACGATCGAAGATGCGGTTTTCGCCTTGCTGGCTGGCGACCATCAAAGCCGCGAGCGCGCGCAGGTGCGGGTCTTGTGCGCGCTGCTGGCCTAGCTTTGCAAGCTCAATGCCTTGCTCGTGATGCGTCACCATATGGCGGATATAACGCTGATCACCGGCGACATCGCGGCTGAGGATTGGCAGCGGCCAACCCAACCCATCGATCACGGAAACAAGGCCGAACGTTGCGAGCACGAGAAGTGCTCCCGCTGCCCACCGTTTGGCAAAGCGTACCGCGGATGTTGGCGGCGCACGTCTTAGCGGCCAACGCAGCCAGGCGAACAAGGGATAGATCAAAGCGGACGAGAGATGAACGAGAAAGCCGATCCAGTAGGGTTGCTGCAAAGCGAAAATCGGCTGAAAAAACGGAAACAGCGGCACCAGCCCAAACCACTCGGTTGCCGAGGTAAAGACAGCCCACGGAATGGCCAGCCAGAAAAGAGTGCCGGGCGCGAGACGGCTCGTCCAGCGCCCAAACAGACCGAAGAAAACAAGCGCCCAGGAAAAGTCCGCCCATTGATGAAAAGCGATGCCAAGGGCAACGGCGTGAACCGAAGGCGACGCGCTCAGCATGGCGTCGCGACCTGGAATGGCAGCGACCGTTATCCAGTCGACCGCCGCATCCCGTCCCAACTGCGCTGCCGCAAGCTGACTGACGAGCGTCGAAAATGTGCTGCTGAGAAGCCCAGCTGAGCGGCCGCCAGCCAACGCGACTTCGGCTCTTTCGCGGCACCCTCTCCCATCAGCCGAACGGCTTCATCACGACCTTGATACAGCCATCCTGTTTGGCGCGGAACGTCTTGTAGAGATCGGGCCCTTCCTCAAGCGTCGCTCGATGGGTGATAACGAAGCTTGGATCGATCTCGCCCTTTTCGATGCGTTGCAAAAGCTTGGGCAGGTAGTGCTGAACAGGGGTCTGGGCCATGCGGAAGGTCAACCCGCGATTGATGGCGCTGCCCATCGGAATGTTGTCGAGCATACCGCCATAGACTCCGACGATCGAGACGGTACCGAAGTTGCGGCAGCACTGGATCGCCTGCCGCAAGACATGCGGGCGATCGGTTCCCATGAAAGTCGCGACCTTGATGCGATCGATCACAGAATCCTTGCTTGCGATGGTCTCAGGCTCGGTGCCGACCGCATCGATGCAGGCATCGGCACCGCGCCCCTGAGTAAGCTGCTGGATGCGCTCGTAGACATCTTCTTTCATAAAATCGAGCGTGATGGCGCCCGATTGCATGGCGAGCGTCAATCGCTCGGGCACCGTGTCGATGGCGATCACCCGTTCGGCGCCCAGCAGAAATGCGCTCTTGATGGCAAACTGGCCGACTGGTCCGCAGCCCCAGCGGCGACTGTCTCGCCGCCTTTGAGGTTGCAAAATTCCGCGGCCATATAGCCGGTCGGGAAAATATCCGAGAGAAACAAGACCTGTTCGTCCGTGAGACCCTCGGGGATCTTATAGGGGCCGACATCGGCGTAAGGCACACGCATATATTCGGCCTGACCGCCGGCAAAGCCGCCCAGCATGTGCGAATAGCCGAACAGGCCGGCGGGCGAATGTCCCCACATCTTCTCGGCCTGCTTGGCGTTAGGATTGGAGCGTTCGCAGCCGGAGTAGAAGCCGTTCTTGCAGAAAAAGCATTCGCCACAGGCAATGGTGAAGGGCACGACCACCCGGTCGCCCACCTTGAGCTTTCCTTGCCGACCTCGACCACCACACCCATTGTCTCATGGCCGAGCACATCGCCCTTTTCCATGGTCGGCATGATGCCGTCGAACAGATGAAGGTCCGAGCCGCAGATCGCGCAGGCCGTCACCTCGATGATCGCGTCACGTCCGTCCTGGATCTTGGGATCGGGAACTGACTCGCAGCGAATGTCGCTCTCGCCGTGCCAGGTGAGGGCTTTCATGGACCGCTCCAAAGGTTGCGCGACCAGACCAAGCGTCAATCTTGCGGCTGCTTCCTAGCTGCTTAGGAACGCTCGCGCCTGTGCCCCATTAGGCTCAAAGCCACGTAAAAAATCAAAGGGAATGCCCATGGCCGGACAGTTTGCAATCGTAACGGGTGCCTCGACCGGCATCGGCTTTGAGCTTGCCCGGCTCTGCGCCTCCAAAGGATGTGACCTTCTCATCGCCGCGGAGGAGCCCGAGATCGAGACGGCGGCGGAGGCGCTGCGCAAAGAAGTCAACAGCATCGCCGTTGTGGCGCTGAAAGCCGATCTCGCTACCATTGAAGGCGTCGACAAACTCTACGGGGTTGCACAAGGCCGCAAGGTCGACGTGCTGATGGCCAATGCCGGCCGCGGTCTGGGCCATGCTTTCCTGGATCAGGAGTGGGCGCGTATCCGGCAGGTGATCGACACCAACGTCATGGGCACGACCTATCTGCTCCATCGCGTGGGCCAGGACATGCGCCGGCGCAATGAGGGACGGATCCTTATTACCGGGTCGATCGCCGGCTTTACCCCCGGCAGCTTTCAGGCCGTCTACAATGCCTCTAAGTCGTACCTGAACTCCCTCTCTTTTGCACTACGCGAGGAACTGCGCGACACGAAGGTGACGGTCACCTGCCTGATGCCGGGTGCTACCGAGACCGAGTTCTTCGCACGCGCAGATATGCTCGACACCAAGGTCGGCTCCGAGGACAAGGACGATGCCGCGATGGTCGCCCGCAAGGGTTTCGAGGCGATGATGGCGGGCGAAGGCGACGTTGTGACAGGTCTGAAGAACAAGATTCAGTCCGCAGTCGCCAATGTGATGCCGGCCGAAATGCTCGCCAAGCAGCATCGCAAACAGGCGGAGCCGGGCACCGCAAAATCCTGAGGGCGCCTCAAGCTGTCATTGATCCGTTGCCCTCATAGCGGATCGCTGTCGCGCCATGCATCCGAGGGCAACGCCGAGAATGCGCGAGGCGGCGAGCACGCCCAGGCCTCGTACATCCGCATCCGGCACCAGTTCCACGAGATCAAAACCAACGATCCGCGCCCGCTGCGTGACGCCATGCAGCACCTCGGCGATATCGAGGTAGCCGAGACCGCCCGGCTGTGGGACCAGCACTGCTGGAATGACAGCCGGGTCGAGCCCGTCGCAATCGAGGGTGACGATGCAGTGGTTGCCAGGCGGGATGTGGTCGATGACCGGCTGCACGCCGTGTCGGCGCACGGTCGCCGCACTGAACAGTGTCGCGCCAAGCTCGGGCGTCGGCAAGATCCCGTTCCCGCGAACCACCGATGCCGCGCTGTCCAACCTGAATGATCCGCTCCACCCATGGCATTTCGCTGGCGCGGCGCATGGTACTGGAGAACGTATGCTTGAGGCCATCCCGCTCGTCAGGCCAGTCGAGATGCGCATCGATTTGCAGGATGGTGACGGGGCCAAATGGCTCGAACCCCGCGAAGAATGGAATGGGAACCGAGTCATCCCCGCCGAGCAGCAGGGGCACGGCGCCCGCACCGCCTTCAGGATGCTCACGGTTGTGGATGATCAGCGAGCGGTTCTCCTGCGGTGTTGCCGGATCGGTTGGAAGGTCGCCAAGATCAACCGCCGCAATCCTTCCGGGATCAAAGGGCCGTCCTGATCGAAATCCCACCGCAAGGGATCACGCGCAATTTGCTGGGTACTTTCCCGTAGAGCCGAAGGAGCCCGTGCGGCATGGCTGGTGGCGCCCGGAACATACGGCGTCGCGTCCGGCGCACCAAAGATCAAGACATCCGCGCTTGAGACCATGTCGGGCGCGCCCGCAGGAAGGATTAGAAAGGTGGCAGGGGTGACAGGTTGTGTCATGGCGTGTGTGGAAGGCCTAAATGCCTATTGGTATCGGCAACGGCAATTGTACGTCCGCGAAGCGTCCTTCATAGCGGTCGGTAAAGGCATGCAGGGCCTCCGGTATATCGCGGAGCTGGAGATCGCAGCGCCGCCGCAATTCGTGGACCACCTCGGCCGACGCATCGCGCACCCAACCTTGAGCGATAGACCGCGACCCGGTGCGGGCATTGATAGTTTCCCTCCAGCAGACATCACAACGGCCTCGAAGTCGTTGCCAAGGACGGGCGCCTCGCACCAGACAGGGCCCGAGGCGCCACGATCGTCTTCAACGAGATAGATGTCCCGCTCGTCACGCTGAGGGACGATGGACGACATCGGCAACGCCACCGACTACAGCAAGGCACGGCGGCTGACGCACGCAGTTACCGTGGCATTGCCCGGGACCGCCCTCATCAGCCTACTGTTCGGTCTGTTCGACGGCGGCCGGCATCTTGGCGACGGACATCAGGGACCGCGCGACCTGGTTGAGCAATTGGTCAGCGTTTTCCTCCTCTGCCAGTGACTTCGATAGGAGGCTGACGACGGCGCTATGGCGTAGCTGCTGGGCGAGGTTGCGTGCTGTCGTGTAGCCGGCAATCTCATAATGCTCGACCCTCTGCGCCGCGGCGATCAGGGCGAGGTCCGCCGCGGCGTCTTCCTTCTCCTCGCCCTCGGTCATGACTTCCTGACCTTCTTCGACAAGACCCATCATGCCCTTGCAGGGCTTGGCGCGCACGGACTTGCCGAGCAACTCAAAGCATTCATTGATGCGCTCGATCTGGGTTTCGGTCTCGCCGAGATGCAGCTCGAACAGCTCGCGCAACTGGTCGAACCGCGCCGCTTCCGCCATCTTGGGAAGCGTCTTCGTCAACTGCTTCTCGGCGTGAAGGATGTCGCGGAGCTCGTCGATCAGCAGGTCGCCAAGGCCGGCCTCGTCGACGGGCGGTGAGCTTTCGGTGACGATAGCCGACGCGGGTCCTGGTTCCCCGGCCTGAATGGCCGGCGATTCCGTAAAGACCCATTCGCCGCCCTCGTTCCAGGGCCCGCGGGTATCGATCTCGCCATGATCGCCAGTGCCCGTGGAGTCGTTGAAGAACTGGTCGACGAGACCCGGTGTGGGCGCGATGCGGCCAATGCTGAAGGCCGGCTTGCTCATGCTCTCGAGGGCGAGCGAGAATGCCTTCATATGGGTGATTTCGCGAGTCATAAGGAACTGCAAGGCGTCCTTGGTGCCGGCGTCATCGGTAAAATTGATCAGGCGCTCGTAGACGATCTTGGCCCGCGCTTCGGCGGCGATATTGCTGCGCAGGTCCACATCGAGTTCGCCGGTGATCTTGAGGTAGTCGGCGGTCCAGGCGTTGCCTTGCGAGTTGAAGAGGTTCACGCCGCCCCCGCCCGCGATCGCGATCAGCGGATCCGCCTCGGCCGCCTGGCGGTCGAACTTCGCGGGCTTGAGATGCATGCGCGCCAGCGTACCGACGACCTCCAGATGGCTCAGCTCTTCGGTGCCGATATCCATCAGAAGGTCCTTGCGATCGGGGTCTTCGCAATTGAGCCCCTGGATCGAATACTGCATGGCGGCCGCAAGTTCGCCGTTGGCGCCGCCAAACTGTTCAAGAAGCATATTGCCAAAACGCGGGTCCGGCTCATCGACGCGGACGGTGAACATCAGCTTCTTGACGTGGTGATACATGGAAGAGCCTCGGCCTTGGAGGGAGATGAGTCCCGAACGGCCTGGCACAGCGGTCGTTCCTATCGAATCGAAGTGTCGCTGTGGCGGGTCCAAGGTTGGTCGCGCCAATTCGCTTCCCGATTCATCGGCCAAAACGGTCCGGACCTCGTGCTTGCAGGAACAGATGGTTGCCCAGCACATTCATTGTGCAGGAGGCCCGCCTGAGGAGGATCAAATGGACAGCGCAGACGCCTTGGCAAAAGTGAAGGACGTGTCGGAAGGCGTGTGTGAGACTGCCCGCACGGTGCGGCAGAGCCTCGAAGAAGGGCGGCCGCCGGGCCAGGCGCTCGCCTTTCTGCGCGACGTGGTGCGAGAGGCCCCGCTGCCATCGCTGCTCGTCGCCTTCATGCTGGGCTGCCTGATCGCGCGTCGTTAGCCAGCAATATCGCGGTCAATCGCGAGATCATCGAGCAGGGGCGAAGAGCCTCCGGCAAGCAACGCGGCCAGAAGTTCCGCCGCAAGAAAGCTGAAGGTAATTCCGTTGCCGCCATAGCCAAAGGCGGCAAAGATATTCTTGCAGCCGGGCACCGCGCCGATTAACGGCAGGCCGTCATGGGTGGTATCGAAAGCGCCGGACCAGGTAAAGTCGACCCGGTCCGAGGCCTGCGGCCAAAGGGCCTTCAGATAATCCTTGAGCGCCGCAACCTTTGCCGGCGTGGCGTCATTACGAGCCTCGGGCTCGATCAGCGCATGATCGTCTTCGCCGCCAAGAATGATGCGGCCATCAGCAGTGGTCCGCGCATAATGATAGTTCCGGCTCGCTTCCCAGATCAGTGCCTGTTCGGGCCACAGATTGCCTGGCTGCCGCCGGGTCGCGATAGCCCAACTGGAGGCTGGTCGGGCTGTGAGCTTCACGATGTCGGGTACCACGTAGCCGGTCGCGAGCACGACATGGCGGCTCTCGATCGAAAGCCCGCTTTCGAGGCCGACGGTTACGCTTTGGGCCGCGCTGTCAAAGGCAACCGCATTGGCCTTGAGAACGCGTGCACCGCGCTGGACGGAGATATCGAGCAGGCCATGCGTGAGCAGCACGGGATCGGCATCAGCCGCGTCCCTTGACAAAAGGGCGCCCGCCCGCGCGATCCTGAAGCGCTTCAGCAGCGAGGCATGATCGAGATAGCGGGATGGCAGATCGGTGCGGTCCCTCAGCGCATATTCATCCTGAACAAGCTTCGGACTGTCATCGACGGCGAGATAGAGCGAAAGACGGGACCGCATCTGGCAGGCTATTCCATGATGGGCAACGAGGGACAGCAAGCCTTGCGCGGCATGGTGGCTGGCCCGATAACAGCGGACCGCCTTCTCGAAGCCATAGAGCTGAGCGAGTTCAAACAATGGCCGGTCGATTTCCCAGAGCAGCATGGCGGTGCTGGCCACCGTGCTGCCGAGACTGGGAAGCTCGCGATCGATAATGACAACCTGATGGCCTTGCCGTGTCAGACGCTCGGCCACCAGCGCGCCGGTGATGCCGGCGCCGATGATCAGAACCTCGCATCGAAAGCTGTCAGCGATCGGTTCAATCGGCCGCGGCGGCAGGACGGCCCACGGTGTGCGCAGGCTCCGCAGATCGTCCTGCTCGATGTCATCATCCTTGAAGATGGGACGCTCCCAAGTGCCTTGACCCGCTAGACCTTCACCGGGCGCAAGGCCGACACGGCCGGAGCATTGATCGGCTGTCCGTTGGGGGCGAAGATCGAACCGTGGCACGGACAGTCCCAGCAGCTTTCGAAGCTGTTCCAGTGCAGATGACAGCCGATATGGGTGCAGCTGGCTGAATGAAGATGTAGTTCACCGGCCTTGTCCTTATAGGCGGCGATCTTTTCGAGTCCTCGCCGCAGGATGGCTCCCCCACCCGGCATAAGCTCCTCAAGCGAAGCGATTTCACCCGGCGCCACGTATTCCGCGAGATTTTGCAGGATCGTCATGTTCTCGCGCAGGAAATTCTTGGCCGCCGCGAGCGGCTTGCGATCCGGCGCATAGACAGACTTCCACGGATGATCTTCGCCCAGAATAAGCGCTGTGTTCAACATCGCCCCCATCACGCCATGGGTCAGACCCTGGCCTGAATCGCCCATGGCAAGGTAGATGCGCTCGCTGCCGGGCTCGTGGCCGATGAAGCCGGCATAGTCGATCGTATCGAGAACCTGGCCAGACCAGCGATGGGTGATCCGGCCAAGGGCCGGGATCAGGTCGCGTGCCCAGCTTTCCAGCCCGACAAAGCGTTTGTCGGCGTCGTTGGCTTCGCCGCTTTTATGGTCTTCGCCGCCGACAAGAACGAAATCGTGATCGTCTGGGCCGGTTTGCAGCCGTACATAGTGGTAGGGATCTTCGGTGTCCCAATAGAGCGCATCGTGAAGTTCGCCCCGTTGAACGGCAAACGCGAGGACATAAGTGCGATAGGGAGCCACCTTCGTGTGCAGTTGAAAGCGATCGGCGATAGAGGCGTTGGTCGCGATAACGGCATGCGCGGCCGTGATCTGCCCTTGCGAGGCTCGCAGCGTGACGGCGCCGTCCTGTTCGGCAACTTCTTCCACTGGACTGTTGGCAAAGAAACGAACGCCGCCGCTCTCGCAAACGGCCGCAAGTCCGGCGAGATATTTAAGGGGGTGGAATTTTGCTTGGCGTGGATATCGAAGGACATGCCGGTTCTCGCAGCCGTTGAGCGGCACGCCGACCAGCCGGTGAACGGGAGCGCCGACCTCGCGCACCGCTTCCAGCTCCTCATCGAATATATCGGCCGGCATGCCGTTACCCTGAAAAAGATAGCCGTCAGTACGGAGGAAATCGCAGGCTATATTCTCGCCGGCCTGGATGTCCTCGATCCGGTCGACGGCGGCAGCCTGACTTTCGTAGAACAGCTTGGCGGCATCGGCGCCGCGCATCTTCTTGAATTCGCACATCAGATCATCACAAAGCGGCGCAAGGTGCGCCGACGTGCGCGCCGTCATACCGCTTGCGATGCCTTTGCGATCAATGACGACGACCGACAAGCCGCGCTTCATGAGTTCGTACGCCGTCGAGAGCCCGGCGATGCCGGAGCCGACCACGGCGACATCGCAGTGCACATCGCCTTTAAGCGCCCCCGCCTCCGGCAGGATCTCGGTCTCCATCCAGAGCGAGGTGCTGACCATGTTGAACTCCACCCAAAGAGGCAAAACGCGGCCTGTTCGCGCGAGTTCCTGCGGACGCGCGATACGCCATGTCATCATCTTCCCGGCCGGCTGCGGCGTTGTCGCATAGGAACCGGCACGCTGAGCGTGCGTTTCCCCGCTTTGGAGTAAGGAGTAAGCCATGGGACTATTCACCAAAGACATCAAGACGATGGACGACCTGCTGCTGCATGGCTTGCAGGACATCTATTATGCCGAACAGCAGATCACCAAGGCCTTGCCGAAAATGATCGACAAGGCCACCAACCGTGATCTGGCCACTGGCCTTAAGAATCATCTCGAGGAAACCAACAAGCAGATCGAACGGCTTGAGAAGGTCTTCGAGAAACTCGGCCAATCGCCAAGCGGCACGCAATGCCCGGCCATCGACGGCATCATCAAGGAAGCCGACGAAACGGCCGGCGAGATCGAAGACAAGACGGTGCTGGATGCGGCGATCGTAGCCAACGCGCAGGCCGTCGAGCACTACGAGATTTGCCGCTATGGCACGCTGATCGCCTGGGCAGAGGAGCTCGGCCACGACGATATCGTGCGATTCCTGACGACGAACCTCAACGAAGAGAAGGCGGCGAATACCAAGCTCAACACAGTCGCGTTGCGCAAGGGCGTCAACAAGAAGGCCTCCACCGCCGCATGATCCGGCAGGGCCGACGGATCGTTTTCCATCGGGCCTGCTACTCCTTGCGAGGCCAAGTCATCCGTCATGACCAATCTGATAAAACTGCCGAGTTGGGCTGACGATAACAACATCTTCGCCGTGGTCGAGACGCCGCGCGGTAGTTCGTGCAAGCTCGAATTCGATCCTAAGCTCGGTGCTTTTGCTCTGGCGAAGCCGTTGATGGCGGGCCTGACCTATCCCTACGATTGGGGTTTCATTCCCTCGACCAAGGCCGAGGATGGCGATCCGCTGGATGTGCTGATCCTGCACGACGCGCAAACCTATCCCGGTGTTGTGCTACGCTGCCGGCCGATCGGCATTCTCGAAGTCGAGCAGAAGAAAAAGGGCAAGAGCGAGCGAAACGACCGCATTTTTGCGGTGCCGGACCGATCACCGCTCGAAACGGATCTCAAGGATATCCGCAATCTTCCATCGCATGCGCGCGATGATCTCGAACAGTTCTTCCGGGCAACGAATGCCCTGGAGAACAAGGATCTGAAGTTTCTCGGCTGGCACGGGCCGAACCGTGCGGCCAAGACCATCAAGCGGCTGGCCCGCTGAGTTGCACGCAAACTAGAACTTCAGAGTCGTTCGCAGGCCAAGCACTGTCGCATTGTGAAGCGCCTTGCCGGGCATTGCACTGGAAGGGCTGGTGGCACCTCCACCCGGATGGATGATGTATTGAAGATTGGGCTGTAACGTCCACCCGTCCCTGATCTGATATTGATACACGGCTGTCAGAAGGCCTTCGAAACTTCGCATCGGCCAGGTTGGATCGACAAATGTGCGATAATCTGCATCGAGCGCCTGTGCGCGCTTCGATACATGTGCGTAGCCGGCCGCGATTCCGAACTTGTCGTCCGGACGGCGGTCGTCGAGTCCGATGAACTCGATGCCAGCATCGGCGTAGCGATCGATGAGATTGCGGTCGGCGGGCGCACCCGAGACGCGCGCAAAGATGCCGATGCCGCGATCATCGCTCTTCGGCACGCGATAGAGCTTCTGCTCAAACACCATCCAGCCGCCGATATCGCCGGAGAGGAGCAAGGGCTCACCACTGCTCGTTGGCGAGGCGAGCGAGACCCCATTGGAGGCAAATCTCTGATCGGCGAAAGACCCAAAATGTCGCCAGCCGCCAAACTTGATCTGGCCGGCCGGGTTCGGATCGCCCTTCGTGTTATTCCAGGCATACTGGATCTGGCCGAGCAGGAGGGGCGGATCGTTGACGCGGAAGTTGACGCCATAGCGGTTACGCTCCTGCGGATCCCCGGGGCCGGGCCCAGCCTGATCGCCATCGAAGATGCCGCCAAGAACGGACAACTGCTCAGTGACATTCACCAGAAGCCGGGCTCCCATGGCAGCCAAGGGAGGCGACGGACCGCCGCTCGGCAGATCAAGCGAGGTAATGGCCGGCCAGCCCATCGAGGCGTTTGTCAAGACGTCGGTGTATTTGGTATTGAAGAACTCGCTGTCGGCCGCGAGTTGCCCCACTTTGAGCGAGACTTTCTTGTCGCCCCACTGCTTTTCAAAATACGCCTCGTAAAGACGCGTGGACGGCAACGCCTCGATCCCGCTGACCACAAGATAATTCTGTAGACTGCCGCGCGACAACCCGCCGCCATGGATCTGGAACATGTTGGCATGGAATGTCAGCTGATCGAGGCCGGCGAGCTTTTGCAGGTCTAGGTCCACGGCGAGATTCAACCGACCTTCGTAGACCGAACCCTGTTTCAGTTCGCCGGAAGGGTTGCCCAGCACTTCGCCGATATAGGTGGCTGCGAATTTAACGCCGTATTTTTGGAAAGGGTTGGGAAGGAGACCCAGCGTCTTTTCCTCCACGGTACTTTCGCCCGTATCGGGATCGGCCGGCTTATCGTCGTCGGTCTTCTTGTCCGCCTGGGCAGCCGCTGCCCCCGCCGCTAGCAGCGCGGCGGCGAGAAGCAATTGGCCAAATCGCCTTTTGGTACGACTCACAGTTTCGATCCTGATCGGCGGGACGTCCGCCCATCGGGCCATGTGATCGGCTTCAATTCAAGCCCGTTGATCGAAGTGGTTGCTTTGCAATCGCAAGTCTAACCTATGTTAAGCGCGCCCAAAAGTTCCCTCGTACGCCTGCGCGCTCAGTCATCGACCGCCCAACTCGCTAGAATGCGGTCAACCGATGCCACCCCGATCTGCAGGCTGAAGCGCTTGGTATAGAGCTCGATCAGCGCGTCGTGGCTCTCATCGGATGAGCTGCACAGCGCGTCTTCGGCAAGGATCACGCGGTAGCCAATATCGACCGCGGCAAGCACGGTGGCCAGCACACAAACATCAGTCTCACCGCCGGAAACGATCAGCGTATCGACCTGATGCCCATCCAGAAAGCCTTGCAGCCGCCCATTGGCGAAAGCGCAGTAGGTTTGGCGGTCGATGACCGTGGCAGGCGGCGCGAAGCGCAGCAGGGCCGGCATCAGTTCCAATAGCGCCGGATCGACCCTATCACGCGTCACGCATTCCCATTTCTCGTAATAAGCCTTCCAGACGCCGCGCGCCTCGGCCTTGTTGCGGACCGGTATAAATCGCGTGAAAACGGTACGCTGTGGCGCATGTGCAATCAGCCTGACCGCCTCGGGTAGCGCACGTTCCATCCAGGGCGTTGCCCATGCAGCGCCGGGCGCGAACAGTCCTTGCATGTCGATGCAGAGATGGACGGCGTGCGGGCCAGGCGGCGAGAGCAATTGGCCCATGACTAGCCCGACCTTCCAAAGCCGGTCAGCCGCCGCATCAGGCGCTCGAGGACCGCGCCGATCGCCAGTCCCGCGATCACGTCGCTTGCCCAGTGCGCGAGCAAAACGATGCGCGTCGAGACGAGAACGGCACCAATGGCCCAGACAAGGTTTCTCTTGGCTGGCCGCAACTCGGTTGCGGCGGAAGCAAGGGCGCCGACATGCACCGCGTGCCCCGACGGAAACGCATCAAACGCCTTGCCAGAGAGCGGAATGCCATGAAGATGGCCGCGCACGGTCCGGCGATCGGGCCGCACCTGATCGAACTGCGTTTTCAAAAGGTGAGGCAGCAGAACCGCCGCGAACGTCGTCAGCAGCACATGATCGCCCGCCCGTCGCTGCGCTGGTGACTTGGAACGCGACCAGAGCCACCATCCGACGGCGAGCGCCGTCAGGACATGTCCATCGGCTCCCCAGGTGATGATCGAGGATACGTCTTCAGGCAGAGGCCGTGTGTTGCGCGCGATTATGCGTGCGAGCGCGGTGTCGGCTGGCAAAGGGTGCACGCGTATTGTCATCGATAGCCTTGACCTCCTTTCCACGATCGGCCTTGCCGCAATCCCCATAAAATAGCGATTGGCAAGCGGAGCAGGTCGTCTCGGTCTCTCAATCGACAGCCGCGAAAACCGTTCCCAGCGAGGAACTGTGCGGCGGACGGTGGCGTTGAAAGCGTGGGACAGATGATTGGAGGAGAGAGCCATGGGTTTTGGACGAGGCGCATTGTTGTGGTTGCTGGGCATCCCGCTGCCGATCATTCTGCTGCTGGCGATCTTCTGGCACCATTAGGCTGGCGAGCGGCGTCCCCGGCGGCACGGGCGTCCCCTATCGCGCGTTGAACTCTGACCGGAGAAGTCCTCATTGCTTCTTGACAAGGCAAACGGGACGCTGGCAGCCCTGATCCCGAGGAGCACATGGCAAAAGCCGAGGCCAAAACGCCGGCTGACAAAAAGCCGGATGAGAAGAATGGCCTTCTGAAACGGCTCGGTCCAGGACTGATTACGGGCGCATCGGACGATGATCCGTCCGGCATCGGCACTTACAGCCAGGCCGGCGCGCAGCTCGGTTTTGGCATCGGCTGGACGATGCTTCTCAGCTATCCCTTAATGGTAGCGATCCAGGAGATATCGGGCCGGATCGGAAGGGTGACCGGTCACGGCATCGCCGGCAATGTCTGCCGCAATTATCCCAGCTGGGTGATCTGGTCACTCGTCGGTCTTCTCTTTGTCGCCAATACAATCAATGTTGCGGCCGATCTCGGCGCCATGGCGGATGCCGCGAAGCTGGTGATTGGCGGCTCGGCGATCATCTATGTCGTTGCCTTCGCGGTCGTTTCGGTACTGGCGCAGGTCTTCATCGCCTACAAGCGCTATGTCGCGATCCTCAAATGGCTGACGCTGGTGCTTTTTGCCTATGTGGTTGCGCTGGCGGTCGTCAAAGTGCCCTGGGCTGACGCGCTCAAGGGATTGTTCATCCCAAAGGTCGAATGGAGCGGTGCCTTTCTGACGACGCTGGTCGCCATCCTCGGCACCACGATCTCGCCGTACCTGTTTATCTGGCAATCCTCGCAGGAAGCCGAGGAGCAGCGCATTCATCCTGACAAGAAACCGCTGAAGGAGGACGCGCGTACTGAAGAGCGCGAACTCTGGCGCATTCGGCTCGACACGATGATTGGCATGGCCTTCTCGAACATCATTGCGATCGCGATCATCATCACGACAGCCGCCACGCTACATCAGCAAGGGGTGACCGATGTGCAGTCATCGGCGCAGGCGGCCGCCGCCTTGAAGCCAATTGCGGGGCCGCTGGCCGAACTGGTTTTTGCGCTCGGCATCATTGGCACGGGTTTGCTCGCCGTGCCGGTGCTGGCCGGATCGACCGCCTATGCCATCGGCGAAGGCCGCAAATGGCCAGTTGGCCTCGCGCGCAAACCGAAGCAAGCGGTGGCTTTCTATTCGGTGCTTGCCCTCTCGGTCGGCCTCGGTGTTTCGCTCAATTTCACGCCCATCGATCCAATCAAGGCGCTTTACTGGAGCGCGGTCATCAATGGCGTGCTGGCGGCGCCGGTGATGACCATGCTGATGCTGCTGGTCAGGCGCCGTGACGTGATGGGCAAGCTTGTCGTCGAAGGCTGGCTGTACTGGCTTGGCTGGGCGTCAACGGCCGCGATGGCTCTTTGCATCGTCGGCATGGCCGTCAGCATGCTGATGCCGACAACGTCCTAAAAGCGAGAAGCAAGGAGCTGTCGTGGATTACGCATTGCGATTCATCATCGGCGGCCTTGTGGTCTCACTTTTCGCGGTCATAGGCGACATGCTGCGGCCCAAGAGTTTCGCGGGATTGTTTGGCGCCGCGCCATCGGTGGCGCTTGCCACGCTCGGCCTCGCTTTCTGGAAGCATGGCGGCGACTATGTTGCGATCGAAGCTCGCTCGATGATCCTCGGTTCGGTTGCGCTGGCCGCCTACAGCATGGTTGTTTGCCAGCTGCTGATGCGGGCCGACTGGTCGGCGCTCAAATCCACCCTCGCGGCTCTCGCGGTCTGGATCGTGATGGCGGTAGGCCTCAAGCAAGCCTTCATCGGGTAACGGTCATGGCGGTACATTTTAAGTTTTCCGCGCTCAAGCAGGGACGACCTTATGAATATGTCGTGCGCTTCGCCCTCGGCGGGTTGGCGACTGTTGTTGCCGGTCTCGTGGCGGACTGGGCAGGGTCCGAGGCCGGCGGGCTGATGCTGGCCTTTCCGGCGATTTTCTGCGCCAGTGCGACCTTGATCGAGAAGCATGAACGCGAGCGCAAGCAACAAAAGGGCCTGCGGGGCGAGCAGCGCGGCAAGGGCGCCGCCGCGCTTGATGCCGCCGGAGCTGGCTGGGGCAGCATCGGCATGGCCGGGTTCGCGCTGGTGATCTGGTGGCAGGCACCCCGTCTCAATCCAGCGCTCTGCCTGGCTGCCGCGTCGCTGACCTGGTTCGCCGTCGCGGTGTGCATGTGGAGAATACGGCGTGCGTTGCCAAAGCCTGCTACTCAGTAAAGGTACCAGACTTCTCGTCCGCATTGAGCGTCGGATCGGACCGCGTCAGCTCGCGCTCGGCTTCGAACCAAAACCGATCCTGCTGCCCTTCAGGCTCGCCCGCCGCTTGCCACAGCAAGTGAGCGCGCTCGCGTATCTGCTCGTCCGTCGGCTTTGCCATGCTGTCCTCCCACCGTATTACGCTAGCGCAACGCGAACCTCTGTGGCGAGTTCCAACTTAACCGCCGTTTGAGCGTTCTCATTCAATCACTCCGAAGCCTGGCTGAAGCGTTTCGCCGCGGCGGTCAGCGCCATGCCAGAGGTGATGGAATTCTACCGGATGGCGGGAGACGTCGACTACATGCTGCGCGTCGTCATTCCGGACATGCCGAGCTATGACGTGTTCTACAAGAAGCTGATCCACGCGGTCCCGCTCGAACGTCACCTCGCGTTTCGCGATGGAGAAGATCAAGTCCATCACGGCTCTGCCGGTGCCGCCGGTAGTGGCGGACTAAGCGGGAAGCGACTGCACCTCCAAGCAGAACGGCTGGGCGAACTACAGCACGGTGCCATTGCGCACAACGCTTAATGCCTACCCCTACGAAGGCCCTCAAGCGAGGCGTCGACAAGGAAGAGTGAAATTCGCTTCAAACCCTCCAACTTTGCCGCCACAATCAAAACATCCACGAGTTGGCTGTTCGAAATGAAGACGTTCTGACCGTTGATGAGGTAACCACCATCCACGAGTCGAGCGCGGGTCCGGATTCCGCGAAGATCACTTCCCGCCGATGGTTCTGTCATCGCCACTCCGGCGATCGATCTCCCGGTAGCCGCGCCCGAGATACGCGCGGCAACAAATACCCTGCAGCAGGCGCATCGCATGATTCAGATGTCCCACGAGGCTCCCACGGACCGTCCGCCTATCGGAAAAAGCGTGCCTGCGCTGTCGGGAGGACAACGCCATGGCGCGGCCAGCATACGGGCGGCGCGGCCTTGAACTAGTCGCTACCATGATGATCATGGGAGTGGGCACGATCGGTCTGAAGGTCTCCGAGGTCGACTGCGCTTCAGACCGATCGCTGACCGGCGTTGCTTCGATTCACCGAATTTCGTTCGGATAAACAGATATTCGACGGTTTATCCGCAGGGGTTCTAAGTTGTTGAATTCTGGCGCTCCCTGGGGGAATCGAACCGCCGCGCCTTAAACCGCTGTAACATCTACACAAAATCGACCTACTGCGAGGCGCTTGCTACCATCAACTCCTACCACTTGCAAACCAAACGTTCGCCCGAGGCGCCACTAAGGGGGAGCTGGCGGCAAGTTCATTGTTGTGTATCCTTTAGGTTGATTCTGTCGCGAGCAAGTGCCGAACATGTCCAACGCATCATGGGGTTCGTTTGAAGATAAGGTCCGTGCCGTCGCGGGCTCGATTTGGAACGGCAAATGCGAGCCTCAGAACATTGGGGGCGTCGATGTCGATGGCGTGATGATCCTTTCGAAGGACGCGCAAATCTTCGTCGAGATGACGGTACGCCGCGAACTCGACAAGGTGCGCGAAGATATCAACAAGCTGCAACTGGCGCGAACGGCCTACTTGAGCACCAACAATTCGTTCCCTCGTTGTTACTGTGTAGTAAACGGTGCGATCACGAGGGCGATGAAGGACGCAGGCGCCGCGCTGAACATTCAAGTTCTTTCATTTGATGAATTCGCCAATATCTTTTTTGACTTTCCAAAATACTCCCATGCGCGTCTCGCAATGGCCTTTGGCAGCGCGATCAACCCTTTGACCGGTGCAAGGGATGACCGTGCTTACGTTCCCGTATCGTATCTGACGGAGGACTCATCGAAGGAACTGAGTATTGACGACATCGCGGAAATGCTCCGCAGCGGAAAGAAGATTGTCTTGCTCGGCGAGTATGGCACCGGAAAGAGCCGCTGCTCACGCGAACTGTTCTCGCACTTAGCCGGCACCGCTTCAGCTTCCAACCTTTATCCTCTAGCTCTTGACCTGAGAGAATTTTGGGGCCTGAAGCGCGCCCCAGAACTGATCACGCGTCATATGAGCGATTTGGGCCTTGAACAATCACTTCAGACCGCCGCCGTCAGGGCGCGGGAGTCTTCGCTCGACAGCGTTGCGAGGTTACTTTGGCTTCTCAGCTTGAATGTGCAGCGCGTAGAGCGTGTTCTGAAACTCGTCCGTTACTTCCATGCGCCAATCGTGCCCCGGCCTCAGCTTTCCGTCCATGTCCTGAAGCATCTGCCCGGCCGCGATGGTGGCCTCCTTCCAGGCGGCGTGCTTGTCCGGGAGCTCCTCTCCCACGTCATCGATCTCGGTGTGCTCGTGCGTAATGTGGAAGAAGTACTTGGGCATGACCAATAATGCGTTATGGCAGGTTAGCGTTCGGCTCGGCTGAGTCTGATTGCCGCAACCCTGGGAGACGTCAGCCAATCACCCAGGTGAGCGCCGGTCTCAGCGATCCGTGCTCGCTTAAGCAGCGCTTCACGTTCCGCCCCGGCGGGCTGGCTGGCCAGTTCTTTAAGCTTAGCGGCCTGCTCGGCCATTCGTTCGTCAAACGAGCGGGTCTGCTTCACTCTGCGGCGCATGGCGCACCTTTGAATTTGTTACGAATCCTCAACTGCTGCAGCCGGATTGAGTTCCTAAAATTGAACTCTGGTCGCCGCCGGGGCCCGCGTGGCCTCAGTGCACGGAAAGCCTTTGTCGTTGAGCTCTGCGCGCCATCTCCATCCATTCTTCCCCAAGCCTCAGCCACGCCTCCCTGTCGACCTCGCGCGTCGCCTTCTCAGCATCATCCAGGCAATTCCGCGCTTGATGCAAGTATCTGACAAAATCAGCGTCGACCATCGCGTCCAACGTGGCGGCGAAAAGAACGTGCCAAATGAGGGCCGCAGGCCGCCGCTTGCCCCCCTTTGAGCTCGGGCCTTCTCTTGCGGGACGAGGTATCAGGGGGGACGGAGCGGCTCCGACCTAGCCGCAGCCTCTTTGGCCCACGTATCATCGCAAATTTACCGCCCGAGACCACCGGCGGCGAATGGCGTATTGACGCCACGCGGCAGAGGGTTCCATATTACCGGTAGTTCCCGTTACCTGCCGGAGATGTCGGATGGAGCTGTCCGACCGCATCAAGTCAAACATCGAAGTAGTGCTGGAAGAAGCCTGCTGCGAGCTGCCAAATGGCGGCGATCATGAAAGCCGGAGGCTGATCGCCGAACAGCTTTTGGAAGCGGCAGAATCGGGCCACACGACTTTGAACGAGCTACGGAGCGCGGCGCTAAGAGCGTTTGCGAAGGCTGTGCTCATCAATCGCCAATAGGCTGACCTTGTGGCTTCAGTATTGCTTGTAGAGGACGAAGCATTGATCCGCATGATGGTGGCGGACATGCTCGAGGAGCTTGGCCATACAGTGTCGGCTGAAGCCGCGAATTTGGCGCAGGCTCTTGCGTTGGCATCCAGCGCAGAGTTTGATTTTGCCATCCTTGACTTTAGCCTCGGTGCGGAAACGAGCGTGTCCGTCGCCGACGCTTTACTTCGGTCGCCAAACGACGCGCCGACGTCAAATCATGGAGCTCGATTCCTTCGTCATCGCGAAGCTCCCCGTCACTACCATGAAGATCAACGTAAAACACCGCCATGGCGGGAAAAACCAGCAGTCGCGCTCTTCCCCGCGCGATTAATTCTTCCTTGCCGGCGACGAATTGAGCACTAACAGCGTCATTGAGGTGCGATATCAGGGCTGCAGCCTTAACAGGAGACGTTGTCGATCCAGCTCCCGAAGTCGCTGATCTGCGCGCATCCGTTCAAGTTCGGCCTCAGCTTTGGTCGTCTCTTGGCGCTGACGCTTTAGTTCGACAATAAGCGCCTCTTGCTTTGCGAGCTGTCGTTCTCCCTCGACGACATCGCGCTCTATCTGTCGCAGCTCATCGAACGTCACAGTCGTGTCCATCAGGATACTCTCGCGGCCATGCTGGCAATTCACGGGACTGGTTTGCCGCCTCTCCAGGCTACGCGCTCGGCGCCGATTACCGGGGCGCGAGGTTCATAATTCAACTCCGCCAACTTCTTGTGCGTTCCGGCCGGTGCCATTTTTTCCCGATCTTGCGGGCTCTCAGGAACCACAAGGGCAGGCGACTATTTGTGCCGTCGCTGGCTCTTGCCAAAGCCGGCGGAGCGGTCCTGGCCTAACCCCCTTGTCCCCTAGCCGGGGCCGCGCTCTTATCTGCTGCTGCAATTTGCCCAGGCCAGGGCCGCCAAGGATTACCGCGTGCCGGAGTATTGGGTGCGTACCTCGCCCTCAATCGCGCCGCTCGACCGACTTAATCGTCATCTCTATTTGGTGCTGGAAGACTTTGGATCTCGCGCCGGCTTTAATAGAGAGCGAACTCGGCACCGTCAGCAGCCAGCAGAGAGCTGGCTCTTTTTGAACGCCGGCAACACGAACTGAGGCTACCTACCGCAACGCGCATCCACGAAGTCAAGGACACATCCGTGCATCGATCGATCGCAATCGCTTTCGCGCTGACCTTGTTCTGCATCGCCGCCACCGCGTCGGCCGAGCAATGCGAGGACAAGCTCCAGCAGGACAAATCCCAGCAGAACTCAGCCGACGAGGCTCAAGTGAGGGGCGATCTCAAAGCCGGTTCGCAATGCGCCACTCCAGGCGATAAGGAGGAGTCAGCCAAGAAGAGCGAGGACAGAGCTGCAAAGCTCAAGAGCGAAGGCAAGGTGAAAGACCACACCCCCACGGGCAAGGCACATACCAAGGAATAGAAGTCACCCCGTTACCGCGTGCAACCGCAATTTGTGAAGCGAGGCGCGAGCTTTCGCTCTTGCCCGATCACCGGACATAGCCGACCGGGTGCATCAGGCCGGACGCGCTGAGCTACCTATACAGGAACGACCCGAGCAGCATGACCAAGGTCAACGTGCTCAGCGCGACAGTCACCAGCGCACGCTCAGACTTGCGAGAAAGCTCGTCCTCGGTCATTTCACCCTGCTCCATGGGAGTATCAAGTTGTTCCGTGGCTCAAACAAATCAATCGCCGGTGCCTGGTTGGGGGAATCAGGCGTTGCGAGAAACCCGCCACAGGCAACGGTGCCGGTTTCGCACCAATTCGCCCCTGACGAACTAGGCCCCGCGGAGTGACGCTCCGCAGGGCCCGGCTGTTCAAAGCCTTCACGCTCTGACCGATCAGTCGATGATCTTGACGACGCGGCGCGTGCGCGGTTCGACGATGACGCGGCGATCGTTCACGACCGCGTAGCGATACTCGGTGTAGTTCGGCACGGGGCGCAGCACCACGGTCGGGGGCAGCGGCTCGCCGACGACGACGCGCTCGCGGATCACGACGGAATCGTCGCGCGGGATTCCGCCGAGCACGGCATTGGGAATTTCGAGGCCGGCGCCGACGGCCGCACCGACGGTGCCGCCGACCATCGCGCCGATCGGCCCGCCGATGTCGCCACCCGCGCGCGCGCCGTCCCTGGCGCCCTGTTCGGTGGTCGACTGGGCAAAGGCTGCACTCGTTGCCAGCAGCGACACGGCAGCCAGCGACATCGCAAGACGGGTCTTCATGTCCACACTCTCCAGTGTTTTGTTGATGCGCCGTCAACCGCGGGGCCGGAACATTGTTCCGGCTCCCCCATGATGAAAGGCACGTCAAAATCCGAAGACTGTTACCGCGTAACAGTTCAGGCCGCGGCGATCTCGTGCTTCGCGATCCGTTCCAGTGCGCGCACCATCGCGGATTGATCCCAGCCTGGCCGCCATGCGCGGCGCAGGACGAGAACAATTGCTGCGCCACCGCCGTGTTCGGCAGCGACAGGCCGAGCGTGCGTGCGCGCCTACCGGGCCGACAGTGCAACGCCGCCCGCTAGATCAATTCCGCCCGACCATCGAGCCGGGTCTCGACAGCCCAAGGCCGGTGCAAGTTGGCGGCTGTCCCACTAGTCTCGAAATTAAACGCTGCCGGGCTCGAAATACATGTCCCGGCGGCGTCTCATTCTCAAACTGAGCTCTGAAATCCCAGTTATGTTTTGGTTTGCAATGGCTGTGCCACAGGTTTGTGACACGAGACAGCAAAACGGCCTCAAGCAGTTTCCGGGGCTGGCTCGGACGCTGAGGCCGTTCGGCGCAGCCCTCAAATAGGCGCGCATTGCAAATTTTTCCCGATCGCGGCCAGATTCGCAAGGAATACTTGGACTAGCTGTACAATAATAGGCTTTTACTGACCGCGTGGCGGATAGCTGGCGATCTTGCGCGCCAATTGCCAGAGCTCGACTGCATAGGTCTCGGCTGGCTGCTCCGCTCGCTCTTTGGCGGCGTCCTCATCCGCGCAAATAAGACTTACGCGTTGCACAATATGCCCATCGGGCCCGAACAAGTAGGCCGTAAATTCTTCCATCGAAAGGCGTCCCCGCTGCTCGGCTTACGGCCAAGCAACATCGATTTAGAGCAAGTCGGAACGGGATGTCACTGGGAAAAACATGCAATCCTGCATTGAGGCCGCACCCGGTCGGATGGCAGCCTCTCAGTGACCCCGCCGGTTGACGCCGGCGGCCCACCTGCACCAAAGAAGCGACCCCGGCCATGCGACAGCATCCAACGGCCCCCTTGCGAGAGCAGGGCCGGCCTCGGTTGGCGACCTCTGCTCACCGCCGATCCAAGCGGGCGGGCGTCGGTACCGGCCCTAATTTCAAAAATGCAGTGCCCTAAATGTTTAGGTAGTGGTTCGGCATTGGATGAGGCGCAACTCTAACAGCCGCAGTTGCCGTCAAAATGCGGACAGTCTGGAGCGACATAGTCGCGGATGGGTCCTTTGCGGGGTGCCTATCGACCACTCCGACGCGAGACCATCATCAGTAGCCCGCCAACTTGCGGAAGTAGTGCCACCAGCATCAGCCGAAGCATCCCGAAATCTTCTGGGGTCGGTCGCAAGATACCGCGAGATGTCCAAGCGACGAGCTTGACGGCAGCATCGGTTTGAGGATCGGTCCCCTGGCCAACGGAGGCTACCGCAGCATCGAGGATCTGACGGCGCTCCGCGACGGCTGCTTCACGTTCCCGGCAGAACTTTCCAACTCCGCCCCGGCACTCTCGATCTCGAGACGCCATAGCGTCCGAAAGCCCGGCCTGCGCGGCCGTGACGGCCGGCGTAACGCGTGACGCCCGGGCGAGCGTCACGTCGCTGACATTGGTCGAGGCGAACCCCAGGACGCCGCTCAATCGAGATACGAGGGGCGCTGGACGCGCTGTGTGAATAAGCGCCGAATTTTGGCTCTGACGCAGTTTTGGTGCAGCTGGGTTTATTCTGCGCCGATTAGTCTGGCTTGAAGCAGATCGATTTTGCCACGGCCGTACATTTGGCGTCTGACGAGCTTGAGGCGCGTGATCTGCCCCTCAGTCTGTCCGTTGGACCAGGGCGAGGTGATCGCCGGGAACCGCCGCTTCATCGTTCGTTACGCCGCGGGCGAACGATGCAACAAGACTGGCGCGAGCGCGCTCGATCCATGGGACGAGGCCCGCCTCGGTCTTGCGTCGGATCATCAGGTGGAATTCGGCGATGATCTCGCGTGCCTCGACCAGGGGTGGCACGCCAGCTTCTACCGCAGCGACGTTCACCGTCTCTGCCTTCGATAGCGTATCCCGTCCGACGGTCATGAGACGCGCGAATCCGATGAAGGGTTTCGACATCAGTCTTTTCGGCCCGCCGTCTACGAGTCGTCCACTCGCCGACAACACGAAGGGAGCCTCGGAAACCGCGCGCCCGTAAGCGGCGCCAAAGTTCAGCGCCGTTTCGGCAACCGGCTGCCCATTGGTCGTCGAGCCATGGCAGGTGCTGATCGAGAGAGCTCTCCCGGGTCCGGAAGACATCATGGCGTTCGCCGCGGATCACCTGTCGCACCAGCCCCCTGCTGTGGCCCGTCTGGCGCACTATCTGCTTGATCGGCGTCCCACCTTTCGACAGGCTCAAGATGGTCGCGTTAGCCTCCTCGCGCCGGAGATAGCCCTCATATTGGAGACGCTCCGCAGCTGTTAGCAGCTCGGGATTGATCGTAGTTGCTCCGATTGCGCTGCGGATCTGGCGCATCGATTTTCGGACGGCATCGAGGTAGGCCCGGCTGGCGTTCTCCATCAAATGCCAACGATCTGCAACCTGTACCGCGTGCGGCAGGGCCTTTGCTGCGGCTTCGCCATATCCTCCGCCGCGGTCGCGGGCGACGATCACGATCGTGGGATGGGCGGCGAGCCAGGCCTGGGCGGTCGCGGGCTCACGGTCCGGCAGCAGGGTGACCACCCGGCGCCTTTCCAGGTTGCAGATGATGCTGGCGTATCGGTGATTGCGCCGCCAGGCCCAATCATCAATGCCGATAATCCTGAGCGGGTCAGCCGGCGGACGGCTACGGCGTCGAACCACGCGAAGGAGCGTATCCTTGCTCACCGGCAGCATCAGCCGTTTTGCGAAGCCTGCCGCCGGTCGTCCGCCAAGAGCCAGACCGAGGTGATGGACAATGGAGTCCAGCCTCGCCGTGCGTCGCGCTGATGGAGCCAGCAACCCTTCGTCGAAGCGCTCAGTAAAGATTTGGCGCCCGCACAGGACGGCGTCGCAGCGGAAGCGGCGGGCGACCACCAGGAGCTGTACGATCCGCCCCGAAAGCGGGAGGTCAGTCACGCGTCGCCGATACCGGCTATGGACACGCCGAGAAACTGTTCCGCACAAGGGACACAGACCGACGCTTCCGGACGCCCGGATCTCAATCACGGCCTTATCACCTTCGTAGTACGCACTCTCTACAACAAGCCCACGCGGCACCAGACTGGAGCGGTGGAGTGCTTGCTGCATGGCGTTGATTCTCCTCCAATCAAAGCGCCACGCATCCCCCAAACTGCATCAAAAGTGAGTCAGAGCCAACCTTCGACGCCGATAAGGGGTCAAACAGCGCGCCGAATGACAGTCCGCGGCGCGCTATCTCTCACCGGTTGAGTTGGCCGAGGAGTTTCCACCGTCAGGAATACGAAAGCCGGCCCATCGCCGTGCAGTCATGTGCACAGGACGATCGCGAGCTCGCTAAAGCGACCGGCGCGAACCAGACTGGTCGAAGCACCCTTTACCCGACTGCGAGCTCTCGGTAACGTCGAGGCAACGCGAGGCGTCTCCACACATCGTCTAACGCTTCAACAAGCGCCTGTATCAGGGCGTCATCGTGGTAGGGCGTCGCGGTAATGCGCAGCCGCTCGGTGCCGCGCGGAACGGTCGGATAGTTGATCGGCTGGACAGTTTCCCAATCAGGAAATGGGGGAATCGTAGCTGACTCGTGGCTCTTCACACAGCCAGGGTCAACAGCAGCAGTCAGCTCAGCGATCACATGGCGCACGCTCTGCCGCAGACAGCCGACATAGCGACGGCTCTTGCGTTGTTCTGCTCAGGAGATCATCAGCCGACTTCGGTAAACGTCCGCATTGTCTTGGCGCTGCAAAATCTCGGGGCCTAAGGTCCTGTGGGCTATTCGATCGGGTATTCGGTATTGGCGGCACGGCGGCCGTCATGGCTATGATTTGGCTGGTCCTCACTTAAGCGCGATACGACTCCTAAAATACCGTGCCCGTTGGGGACCGCGGCTTGCGCTGCCCCAAACCGACGGCGAGCAAAGCACCGCCGACATGGCAGATGGCAATCCCGACAAGGGTGACTGAAAAGGCTCGCGTCACGGTTGCCGGAACGGCATGCGCGCCAATGACGGAATAGAACAGGCCGCCGAGCACGGCGATGCCGACCGCGGCACTGACCTGCAACGTAGAATTGACAATGCCGCCGACAAGACCTGCGTGGCGCGGCTCCACGCGCTCGACAATCGTCCGCATCATCGTCGGCATGGACATGCCCATGCCGAGCCCGACGACCGCCACCGCTGGACCCAGCAACGTCCACGGCGGAGCGACGCCAGCGGCGAAATGGGAAGCAATCAACGCGATCGCGATAGCGCCGGTCGCCGAAAGAGAATAGCCGAACGACGTCGCTGCCCTTCCTAACCAGCGACCGAACAGCGGACTGAAGGTCGATCCGGTCACGAAGCCGATGGAAAACGGAATGACCCCGAGCCCGGCCTGCAGGGCGGTAAAGCCAAGCGCAGCCTGGAGATAGATCGAATAGATCAAGAAGAACGTGGAAATGGCGTAGAGCGTCATAATGGCGCCCAGGCCGCGCATCAGGCCAGGCTGTTGAAAGATTTCAAGAGCGATGAGCGGATCGCCACCGGCCCCAGCCAGCCGGATTTCGTAGCGTCGGAACCACTCGACGAAGATCGGCGTGGTCAGCAACATGACGATCGACCACACCGGCCAGCCGCGCTCGCGCCCTTCGACCAGCGGCAGCACGAAAGCCGTAAGTGCTGCGCAGGACAAAACGACGCCGCCCCAGTCGAGGCGCGGACGGCGTTCGCTACGCGTGTCCCGCAGCACGCGGAGCGTGGCGATGAATGCGACAACCACCATCGGCACATTGATCAGGAAGATCAACCGCCAGCTCAATCCGCCGATATCGGCGGCAACGAGGGCGCCGCCCACAAGTTGGCCCACGGCCGAGGAGAGGCCGAGGGTGATGCCATAAATGCTGAGCGCGCGTCCGCGCTCGCGCGGCGGAAACAGGGCATGCACGGACGCCAGCGCTTGCGGGGCCATGGCGGCGGCGGCCATCGCCTGCAACAGGCGCGCCATGATGAGCGAGGATGGCGACCAGGCGAGGCCGCAGAATGCGGAAGCCAAGGCGAAGCCGGCAAGGCTGATCAGGAAGATGGACTTGCGCCCATAAATATCGCCAAGCCGTCCGCCGGTGATGAGAAAGACCGCATAGACCACTGAGTAACTTGAAATGATGAGCTGCGCGTCCGCCGCCGTGGCTTGCAGACCCGACGTGATCGACGGCATTGCGACAATGACGATGAAGAAGTCGAGCAGCGCCAGAAATGAACCCACCAGCAGACACGCGAGCGCCCACCACCGCTTTGGATCGAGATTTTGGACCTCACTCGAGGTCGCTGATTCCGTGGTAGTTATCGACCTTTCGTGCTTCATTTTTTGCTTTCGTTCGATCCATGTCCGGTGGGGCGACGGCGAGCCCGCCGCGGAAACCCGTCGCGCGGCAGACAATACAGCCGTGCCGGCATGCGTGGACATGATCTGCTCGGGGAAGATCGGACGAATGAATTGCCTCGCCCGCGTATGAACTTTCCGAGCAATTGACACGAAGCGCGCCTCGATACCGACGGCGGCCTTGTCGATAGCAAGCTGCCACGGATAGCCGCGGCGTTTCTTGTCCGCGAGGTGGTGCTCTATCGCGCTCTTGGAGTGAAGAGCCAACGCGCCTTACCTGCTATCCTTCGGTCGCACTAGCTGTTGGCCATGAAGGCACGTCTCCAGTTCGGCGTAGCTTGGCGGGATAGAAGCGACGTCCGTTGTTAATGCCATGCATATTTTCTTTTCGGACGGTGCATATTGCGTCCATTGCGTTTGAAGTTGATCCTTTGCGCTTTGCTCGTCGTCCGCACATTTCTTTATCGTTGCGTTCAAACCTGCATTCGGGTCGATTGCGGAGGTGCTTTCGATTTTGCACCCCCGTTCAATGTTGAAGTTTGGAACATGATCCGCGACCGTGACGATCAGTTGCGAAGCCAGGACTAGGGCTGACAGTAACATTATCATCTTCTTTCTCCTCATGGTGATGGTTGGGTTCGTGCAAACCTGTCGCGTGAGATCGCGACATCGACTTACAATGATCCGGCTCCGGGACAGACGACCTCAAGGCTGGCGGCGTTGACTACCGACATCATCCGCTTATGGAGGTTGAAAAGGAGCCACAGCATTCGTGGGTTCATAAGGGTAACTAGCGCCCCCGAGAACAACATCAGGCACAACGCCAGGACGATTAGCGTGACCAGCGTGATCAACCACAAATGATGATACTCTCGCTCCAAGACAGGTGTGCCTGGTGCCAGGAAGCTCTGATCTTTGCAGGAGCAGCCAGACAGCGACGCTATAGATACTGAAGCCAATAGCCAGAATGATCTGAAACCAAATGCGACTCGCGCCGTCCGATTCCGTTCGGGCCACGCAATCGGCTCGTCAGATCTCAAAAGACTTGAACCACGATCTTTGGCAAAAGACATGCGAGCACCCACTCTGCGAGCCAGAAAGTTGTGCGCGTAAGGACTCATTCAAACCTCATCCGCGCATCGAACTGTCTAATTGCGTTTGCACGGATTGAAGTAGCGATCCGCCTGCCGCAAATAAAGCTCGCTACGATGACAGTGTATGGACCGAGGACCTGCAGGCGATAAAAGAATCTGCATTCAGCGTAGGCCAACGCAGTCGAGCGGTCTCGATAGATCAGAACCGCCGTCGGGTACTTCAGTTGCGGGAGGGAGTACTGAGCGGCTCGTATTAGCGACGACGCAGTTGGTTCGACTGGGTTGAGTCAGACTGCCTTGGTCAATTGATGATTCAATGCGGCGGCGACGAGATTCAACGCTCTGATGAGATCGGATCGACTGGTGGCGGCGCCGAGCGAGATGCGAACAGCGTGCGGCGGAACCCTATCGACGGCGAATGGTTCGGAGGTGACGACCGCAAGACCTTGACCCTGAACATGCGACGCGAATTCGGTGCTGGTCCAGTCACCGGGCAACGGAATCCAGATGTGATGGCCGTTGGGATGTGCGTAATAGGGGTGCCGCGCGAGCGCGCTGGCGGCCAGCTTCTGTCTTGCTGCCGCTTCGGCGCGGACGGCATCAATGATCGCAGTGGCGCTGCCGTCATGCAGCCACCGCGTGACGAGCCCGACTGTGAGGGGCATCGGCATCTGAACGCTGGCTCGCAGCGCGGCCGCCAGAAGCTCTTTGGACGCGTGGTCGGGGGTCAGGACAAATGATACACGGAAGCCGGGGGCGATACACTTTGAAAGGCTCGCCATGAAGTATGTCCGCTCCGGAATCAGTGACGCAAGCGGCACCGCCTCCGGCTCGAGTGCGCCGTAGGCATCGTCTTCCAGCAGCAATACGTCGTTTCTCCGCAATACCTCGGCCACCTCCTGGCGCCGCGAAAGCGGCATTGTCGCGGTCGTCGGGTTGTGGATCGTCGGAACCAAATATACCGCCTTGGGGGCATATCGCCGACACGCCTCTTCGAGCGCGGCCGGAACGACGCCGTCCTCATCCATCGGGACCCCGACCAGCCGAACGCCCGCATATCCGGCCGCGGCCCTTATCCCGGGATAGGTCAGCGCTTCGGTGAGAACCACATCACCTGGCGACGTCAGCGTTTCAAGCAGATTGAAAATTGCGTTCTGAGTTCCGGGGCAGATCACGAGGCGATCACCACGCGCGTCCGCAATGCGCGAACGGAGCCACTCCGCAGCAATGTTGCACTCGGCCTGGCATGTTCTAGGGTCCCGATAAGTGAGAAGCGCGGAGATCCCAACCTCGCGCTGGATCGCCGCGAGTCCGCGCGTGAGCCGCCCTTCCAGGTCGCTGTTCAGCGGTTGAGGCGGAAGAATCATCGAAAGGTCGACGTCCGGCGCCTGGTACGAGCTGCGCCTCGGGAACGATAGACACTCGACGACGAACGTGCCTTGCCCGGCGCGGGTCTGCGTCAGCCCGCGGTGCCGAGCTTCCGTGTAGGCGCGTGTCACCGTGGTGAGATCGATGCCGAGCATCTTGGCCAGCTCCCGATGCGTGGGGAGCTGTTGTCCGCGCACTAGCCTTCCGCTCTCGATGTCCGCGGCCAAGGCTGCCACAATGCGCAAATAAACCGGGCCTTCGCGATCGGTTAGTGTAGGAGTCCAGCTCATACAACTGCCCCTCGTGTTCGGACCAAGACTGAATTCCGAGGCCACCAACGTGATGGGGCTACGTGTAGCTGATCGATATCCTTCGGTAGTATTTTTACTTCCACCTTGAGGGAGCCCTCCTCATGAACTTGGTAGATGTGGTCCATCTCCTCAAAACCTTTTTTGAGGAAATTGCACGAACACGACTTCGTTGCTGCCATCTCGATACGGGCTCGAACGGGCAACGCAGTGGTCGTTCACCGTTGTCCGACTGATCGATACAGCGGGCTTGTCGCTTTAATACGTCTGCGAAAGATACTCGACGATCTTGTCGACGTCCGCTTCGTCGATCGGTGCGCCGTACACCTTGATCATCTTCATGACCTCGGCGTGCCAGAAATCCTTCTTGAATTTGGGGCCCTGTGGCTGAGTCTTGATGTAGTCGGCTGAATGACATGCGGTGCAGTTGTTCTGGACGACTTCCAGGTTTGGCCCTGGCTTGAAAGCAGCTGTCTCCTCGGGAAGGTTGTAGGAGACAGGCTTGGCCTTCGCCAACATCGGAGCGTAAGCAATTCCTGCCAAGGCCATCGCACTCAGGAGGCCAGTCATAACCACGAGCTTCATGACCACTCTCCTCAAGCTGCCACAATACGATAGGTTTCGACGACGTTGCGCAGGTAGCCAGCGGGATTCCACAATGGCTGCAAGGGCTGCGTTTGTCCATCATTGCTGGTCGCGCGGACCTTCAACTCATGCGCGCCGGCCGGCAATTTGACCATCAACGTCCATTCGCGGAATGAGTACCGGCCGAGATTCTCGCCGAGGCGTGACGGCGTCCAGGTTTGTCCGCCATCGGTCGAGACCGCGACCTCTTTGATGCCGCTTCCGCCATCGAATGCAATGCCTCTTAACGGCGTCTCAGCACCAGCCTTTACCTTGGCGCCGTCAACGAGACTGGTCAGAAAGGAGCGCACGGTGAATTTATTGATTGGAATGGTCGCCTTTGGCGCCGTTCCCGGCTTGACGCAGTTGCAGTCATTGTCCGGAATTCGATAGGCACTCTTCATCCAGAAGTTATCGAACACCGTGTCGATGACAGTGATTTCGTTGAGATGCTTGACCCAGTAGGTGCCATAGTAACCGGGCACGATCAGGCGCAGCGGATATCCGTTAAGGACCGGAAGGTCCTCTCCGTTCATGGCATAGGCCAGTATCACATCGCCGTCTCTCGCATGATCGACGTCGAGTGCCTTGGCAAAATCCGGCGTCCTGTCGCTGACCGGTCCATCGAGCGCACCGAATACGACTTGCTTAGCACCAGCCTGCATGCCGGCTTCGTCGAGGACTGCCTTTAGAGAAACGCCCTTCCAGCGTGCATTGCCCATGGCGCCGTTGGCGAGTTGACCACCACCGACACGCGGATCAAAAAATCCCCGGCTATTGCCGGAGCATTGATTGACTGCCACGAGCTCAATGGCCGGCATCTTTTTGATCTCGGCCAGCGACAACTTCAGCGGCTTGTCCACCTTCCCTTTGATCTCGACGGAGAAAGTATCCGGATCGATCTCCAGCGGAATATCGGCGAGATGGTAGCGTACGAAGAAAGCATCGTTCGGTGTGATCACACCTTCATTGAACACGGAGAACGGCGTCTCTAACTGCGGCGGCCGGCTGGTCAGGCCGATCAGCGGACGCTTCTGAGGGTATTTGATCAGCGGCCGCTCGCCATTGCCAAACGGCAACGTCACAGTCTCAGCCAAAGCTAACTTTGTTGAAAACGATATAGCGGCACCGGACGTTGCAAGCATCATTCCGGAGTGCATGAGGGTGCGTCTGTCGATCATGGTGGTCCTCTCGTTGCCTTCGTCCAAATGAAGTTCAGCTGTCGCTGATCTCAACCGGGTCGGAAATGATGTGGCTTCGAACGGCCTCACCTTGCGGAACGTCTCGCGGTGCCAGCGGCGAAATATCGGCGGAACTCATGCCGGTCGGCCACCGCGCAAACGTTGACGCTATGCTTTTCGAAAAAGTTGGCAGCCGACTGGCACGTGTGGACGGATCGCCCTCGAACGTAGATTGCACGACGTTCACGATGGGTCTTTCTGCGAACGTGCCGGAAGTCCTTCGTACACAAGCCTTGTGAAGAATTCCGGACCGATCACGAATCTTCCCCACTTCGCGTCGAAGGCGGCGGTCGGCTTCGCCGCTATGACTTCTTCGAGGGATTTTCCCTGTGACTTCAGTGCAGCGACCTTATCGCGCACCGCGACCAGCATATCGCGAAATTCAATCAATTGAGCGCGGTTGCCGACCTGCCCATGACCCGGAACCAGGATTGTTTTATCGGTGGTGTGTTCGATAATCTTATTGGCAAAGGCGATGGCCGAATTGACGTTGCCGCCGTCTTCGTTGTCGATAAACGGATAGTTTCCGTTCCAGAACGAGTCGCCGAGGGCCATCACATCGGCCTTTTCGAAATACACTACCACATCGCCGTCGGTATGACCGGGGCCGAAATGCTCCACCTTTATGGTGTCGCCCGCGAAGGTGAACTCTTTCTCATTTTCCACGAGGATCGTCGGGCGCGCGCCAGCTGGAACGGGAGCGAACGTCCAATTCCAATCATCGACGTGAGTGGTCTCGGAAAGATGCTTCAGCGTATATATCTGCGCAATGATCGTGGCGCCGACTGCATGCATCCACTCATTTCCGTCGGTATGATCCCAGTGCCAATGGGTGTTCACGACGTATTTCAACGGTGACGGGCCGATCTTATTGAGAGCCGCCTGCAATTTGTCTTTCGACGGCTTGATGCCGGCATCGACGAGGAACTTGCCCTCGTTTCCCGACAGAACCACGATATTCGCCCCGGATCCCATCAGGACATTGATGTTGCCGTGCAAGGGCACGGTGACGATGTCGCCCTTGGCTCGCTCCAGATAGTGCGCGCCGGCCCCGGTGTGGAAATAGTCTCCTTTTACCGGGGCGGTGGCGGTTGCGGGGGCCGCATATCCAAAAGCAAGAGCCGAAAGGAATACGGCGATCGATTGAATTGTAAGCCGGCTGATTGCCATGACTGGCTCTCCTTTCCTAACGCAACCGGCACAAAGAGTTGGCCATATGCGTCAGAGATGTTTTGCATGCGCTGCGTTTGCCTGGATTGAAAATAGCGTTCGCTGTCCGGAAATAAACCTGGCGCCGATGACAGTGTATGGACCGAGGACCTACAGGCGCGAGCGGCTCATCGCTTATGTCGGCGATCACGAAGTCATGGTGTGCGCAACACGGCCTGCTCATCTTCCGCAAGAGACCCAAGGCGACATGGTTGAATCCGTTTTATACCACAATCGAATACCGCGGCATGGGGGCCATCTCGTATTTTACGCCCAAGTCGATCTTCATTTGGACAAGGTATAAGTCACCTACGTGGGCCGCCCCAAGCGTCGTCGCGACCAAACTCGGCGCCAACCAGGTCATCGCCATCGATTCCCTTCCGGAGGGGCTCGGCGAACGGGACCCGCAGATATTCCGCCTGGCCGCCGGGATAACCGGCCGGTGAGATGCGTGTAACCGAACAGACCTGTCGTCGAATGCCCGAACACCTCGTCGGCGAGTTGCCAGACAAGACTGTGATGTTTCCGCCGGACCCCATCAGAACGGTGAGTCCTCCGCGCAAAGGCTCTACAACGAGAGCTGGCTCGGCTCGTTGAGATATCGAGCGCCCGCGCCTGTATGAAAGTAGTCGTGCTGCCTGACGTCGTCTTGGGTCGCCGGACCTGCATCGGCTGCCCTTGATACGAGCAGACTGATAAAAGCAGAACTGATCATTGGGCGTGAAGACCCCCTTGTCGAATACCTCGAGTGGAGTTTCGAGAAGCGGTGGACGGGTCCTCTGCAGGATCATCGGGCCCTTCTGTGGAAAGGAAGTCGTGATCTCCCGACCTCCCCCGCCGCCCGGTAGCGAAAGGTCGATGATCGTTTGGCCCCACGCGGGCTTTGAAAGCGCGAGCGCTCCTGCACCCGAAGCGGCAAGCACCTGCCGTCGCGTGAACTCGCGATGAAATGAAGCTTTCGCCGACATTCGAGTCTCCGCGGATGGTCGCAACATGAAAGATCTGCCGTCTGAACGAAATCGCCTTTCGCAGTGTCAGAATAGTCCTGCCAAGCCAGCGAATCGACGCTGCAAAAGGTAACTCAGATGACATATTGGTTGTGGACGGCACATACTTTCGGTTTAGCGCCGCAGTCGGGACCAAAAGACTGCGCAATCGGAGCGGCATCATTGGTGCGCCGCTAGCGGCGACAATTGAGAAGTCGATAGCAAGTAAAGGACGGGACGAGCGTTCATATCCCACCGTGTGACGGGCCTCTTCAATGACTACGATTTACGCTAAATGCGCGATAAATCTGGTTGCTCTCGGCACCCGTGCGCTCACCGCTCGAGTGTCCATGGCCTCACTGAAGAAGCGCGCGAACGGCCGGAGGTCGAAGGCGGCCTCATCCCCGTCGTCACGGCCAGCGCTTCACCTTGGATGAGACGCCGTGAGCGCAGGAAAGACTTTCGACCCCAAGGTAAGACGAAGTCCAACGTCCTCGCCATCGTTCATGACATAATTATCGTTCACGATGCTGCGGAACAGATCGTGGGTGATGGCGCGGTAGCTGAACGGCGCGACCGCCTTGTCCCACGCCTGTCTGGCCCATTGTCCAAACCCGTCACTTGCCACGACATCGACTGAAAAGCGCATGTCAGAAAAGCGATCGCCGCTAAACATAGCGGAAAGCCCAGGATAGAGACCGGCGTAGTCGGCCTGCAAATGAAGGCGCGTGACCATTCCTGACATCCTGTAGATCTGGCTAGCAAGTTGCGGTACAAAGAAATATTTTATCACGCTCGATGAAGTCAGTTCGAAGCGAATGGGCGTCTTGACAGGAATAACCGAGCCTGTTGACGCTCGCGATCCCGTACTCTGGATAGATGAGCAGCCACTTCCAATCGAGCGAGACTACTTGAAGGGCGATCGGCCTGGTTGCCGAGTCGATCGGCTGCGCACGTCAAGTTCGTGTGCGCCGATCCAGGCAACGCCACGGATGAGAAGTACGGTCATGGCCGGAATAGACCAGACAACAGTTCAACATGTCGCGACTATTCGCAATCTGCTACTAAGATGCTGTCTGCGCTATCAAACGACAGTTTATCGAATTGCATTTAGCGACCGCGTGACTGCCGCGTTGCAGGGCTTATTCACCCTCCTCGTGCAGAGTAAGTCCTGCCACTAGACGCTCGTTGATGCAGTGTGCTCTAGACCTGCTGTAGCGCGATTCAGCGGACCTTTAGTGTCCGACCGATCGGCTGGCGTCCAGAAGACGGATTGGGCTTCGGAGCCTTTTTTTCATTCGTCAAGAGCTGATCGTACAATCGATCGATTTCGCGCGCTTCGTCAGGTGTGACATCCTCCCGACCTAAAGCTCTGAGCTCTTGCGCCGTCGGCTGGTTATTATGACCATTCCGAATGGGCCAGGGCTCTTTGTCGGTCCGCGCGGTCTGACCGGCGGCCTCCAAACGGGTCGCCAACAGAATCGTGAAAGCCGCTGCGATCCACTTGCAAGACATGACTTATCCTCGATGGCTATCGATAGGGTACTCGCCAAACGCAACAATTTGGTCGGCCTGTCATCTCTGATTGACATGCGTTCGGTCTAAAGCTGCGACTTCATGCGGACCGGGACTCATCTCTCTATCATCTATGCTCTCGCGTTTGGCTCGATACGAAATCCGAAAACCTAGACTCCGGATACATCATCGGGCGGGAGTGGGCTGCGATGGGACCCGTTACCCACTCCAAGGCGACTGCAATATAAGTTTGCAGAAATCCACTCTCTGGAAGTGGGGGTCGCGGTAAGCTAGCACGTCGTCATTGACGGTCCCGAATGTACTGTTCGGCCTGTGCTTCATCCCGTTATAGAACGCTCCGATGATGTCGTTCTTAAACGAGTCGCCACGAGGATAAGCTGCCAGAACTGCGTTACGTTGGGCTTCGGTAAACTGCTCGTATGCGAGGCCCATAACGTCCATTTCTACTCCGGAAGTTAAAAGGGCCACCTCGGCTTGCTTATGCTCGGGGATTCCCGGCGTGGTATGCAGCGAGACCGCATCCCACACTGCTTCGACGTCCCTTTCGGGGATCCCGTGGCTTCTCAGGAAGTCTCGAGCGGCATTGGCGCTGTCGACTTCGAAACGGTTGGCGGATGCCTGATATCGTTCCGTAAGACCTATGTCGTGAAACATCGCGCCGACGTAGAGAAGCTCGTGGTCAAACCTCAGGCGACGTCGTTTTCCGGTCAGAGCTCCGAAAAAATAGACGCGCGTTGAATGATTGAAGAGAAGATCCGTTTCGGTGTGGCGGATCATCTCCCTTAATTCCTGGGCCATTTTGCTGTCCGGAATTCGCACCCCATCGATGGCCACGGACGTTGGATCACTTCCATGATCGCAATCCACACTGCATACATGTTGGGTGCCATCTTTTGGGGTCTTCGCACACATCTCTTTTCCTTTCAGAGTGAAGACGCGCGGAGCTCCCGCTTCAAAGCTAAGCGACCGCTGCGGTCGGAGAGCGCCTCATGCAACTTCTGTGCGATCCTCGTGTTGGATCGCTCGCTCCAGATCGTTCATCATTGATAGCGAGGCGACGTTAACTACAGAAATGAAACGATTGCAGCCGCCAGATGAGGACTCTGCACGACCGCTGGACTGCGAAGGGTACTGGAGCGCACCAGGCAACGAAAAACATCGTGGGACGGAGGTAGTTGGTCGAGGAAGGCGAAGCGCGAGAAGCGATCAAGCCGTTGAAACAGTGGTACGCGCTCGGACGCCAATCTACGGCCGCCATGACCTGCTTGCTTTTACGTGACTGCGCGCGCGAGACAGGCCCAAAAACGGCGCGAGAATGACCGCAACGAACACTCGTCGATCCATTGAGCACCCATTGTCTACGATTGTTAGGCGCCGCGCCGCTCTGCTAGACTTATAGTAACGCGGTCGGTCTTGAGACGAATGGTTGACCTCCCCATTCGTACTGTCCTGGGCGGTTGCCGAGTCAGATTCCGTGTCAAGTTGCATCGCAACATTTTTGCTAACCCAGGGAGAGATCACAGCGAGGCCTTGCCCGGAGTGCATAGAGGTCAAGGCCCCGCGCGAACACGACGGCGGCTGAACCGTCGAGGTGAGCTGCGGGTCAAAGCCGGCCTCTGCCACATTTTACAACACGGGCCGCTACCGTTTAGTGGCGGTCGCCGCGCGCTCGCGCTGACTGATCGCCTTGCTACTGACTGTTGCGCACCCCCATGACCGCAAGCTTAGCCAGCTCGAAGTCGGTCCGATCGTCGGCACCACGGCTCGCAGCTCCGACTGACGAAGCGTAGCTCGAGACGTGCAATCGAACATCGTCCGCCCAGCGAACCGCATTCAGAGCAATTGATGCCCCGCAATGGCGGCGTTCGTAGGCGTGTGGCGCGAGGATCACGCGCCCTAGATTCCGCCGAAGGAGCGCAGAGGCAAGCCGCGACTCCAGGAGCGCCTCTGCAGAACGCCAGCTTTTGGTCAAGCAGTCGCGCTGAGCTCGGGGAAGTCGGCGTGGCTCGTGGGAAGAGATCGGCAATCGCCGCCCGCAAAACATTTGCGCTCTGGTCCGCCCACTAAGTGCCATTATCAACGTTGAGGTCGCACGAGCAAGATAGGCGCAAACTCGGCGATCGGCTCATTGAGGACGACGAATTTCGGCTTTGCATCAACAAACGCTCGCGCATGCGCAAGCTACCGTGTCGCCGTGTAACTACCCGCGGCGCTCAGCTCTTCACTTCCAGCACCACGACAATCCTCGACTTGTACCGAGGGCAGCGTGCGTACCCGCGGCCCGTTACAGACCTGTCACAGCATCTCGATCTCGCTCTCACGCCACATGCGGGGGTCGCCTGCGACTCAACGAGCGCCCCATCCAGAGGCTTCGTCTGGTTTACTCGCCATCAATCCCGCAAAATGCCGGCCATCCGCTCACCTCGATGCACGCAGCGTCCGCTCAATGCATTCGACAAGATCTACTATTTCAAACGGCTTACGAAGCAAGCCCGCTGCACCGGCAGAGGCTGCTCTGCCCTCCAAGTTTTCTTCTGTGTGTGCAGTAATCAGCACAACTGGAACCGCTGATCCGCGAGCCATCAGCCACTTAATCAGCTCTAACCCACTCATTCCGGGCATATGAATGTCTGTGACGATGCAATCGCATGATACGATTGCAACTGTGCTAGTATACGCCTCCGCGGAAGCGTATCCATCAGCACCATACCCGAGCGAGGAAAGCGAATCCACCAGCGCCATCCGGAATGATTCATCATCATCAATCACTGCGATCTCAAGCTTTCTCGGCACTTTGCATTCAACTTGAGCTATGGAAGAGTGAAGCACGCAGTACACTCGCACGCGCCGAGGTTTGGCGAAATCATACGAGAGTGTTACGTTGCACGCCCGGCATGGTTGAGTCTTGATAGGTCCGTACTGCTACCCTTAGATAAGCCGTTGCTGCTCACAGTCCGATGCCCTTGTCTAAGCCATTGTCACCAGGCGACTTTTTCGAAGGATCTGGGGAGGCAGGCTTTGTCGGCCTATACCAGCTTTGATCGCAACGTCCGTGCCATTTTGATAGCAGTCGACCCGAGATAGGGTTTAAGCTACGCGCATGCTATCTGGAGAGAAGACAAAGCCCCTGGTGCATGTGGTTGATGACGACGCGTCTATGCGAAGCGCGTTGGCAGATCTCTTTGATTCAGTGGGCCTACAAACTCAGACGTATGCAACAGCGGAGGACTTTCTTTCGGCTGGGCGAGCCGACCGGCCAGGCTGTATTGTTCTAGATGTCCGACTGCCGGACGTAAACGGTCTAGAGTTTCAAGGACGTCTGAGTCAAATCGGAGTCGGCATGCCGGTGGTGATGATCACAGGCTTCGGCGACATTGCGATGTCGGTTCGTGCCATGAAGCACGGCGCTGTCGATTTTCTCCCTAAGCCGTTTCGCGACCAAGACATGCTGGACGCGGTCATTACTGCCATTGAGCGGGACCGCCAGCGCCGGAGTTCTGAGTACGATCTTTCTCAGCTAGAGGAGCGATACAAGGCTCTCTCGCGCCGGGAGCGGGAGATCATGTGGCACGTTACCGCAGGCAAGATGAATAAGCAGGTAGCTAGCGATCTCGGTATCAGCGAGATCACGGTCAAGATTCACCGCGGCGCGGTCATGCACAAAATGATGGCGCATAGCTATGCCGAGCTGGTTCGAATGGCCGACGCTTTGAAAGCTAGCTGTAGCAATCCTCGTGGCTAGCAGAAGTCGTTCGCCGCCTCCAGAGATGTACCGTCACAGGCAGCGCAGTCGCAAACACTTGTATTAGCACTCGATAAGGCGAGCGTCTTTTCTGAAATCATTTTCCGGCAGGCAGCAGCATGCAAAAGACAGCGCCCTGAGGCCTGTTCGGAGTCGCCCATAGCCGTCCGCCGTGCGCGTCGACGATCGATCTACAGATCGATAAGCCCATGCCTAACCCGGTTGATTTCGTTGTAAAGAACGGCTCGAAGATACGTTCGGCATCTCCCGCCGAGAGCCCCGGCCCCGAGTCGCTTACGGCTATAAGGACGCCGGCAGGATCGGCTGCACTCGTTCCGATCGATATCATGCGCGATCCTTCAGTAGCTGTGTTCATAGCTTCGATAGCGTTCATGATCAAGTTCAGGATCACTTGCTGCAACTGGATTCTATCTGCAAATATGTGCGGCAGATCTTCCGAGAGTACCATCTTAAGTGAAACGCTATGCTCGGACAGAACAACACGGGTTAGCCCGACGATCTCCAAAACCACTTTGTTGATGTCTAACTCCTCGGCTCGCGCCGGCGCTTTTCTGGAGAACTCACGGATGCGGCTAAGAATGTCAGCGGCGCGTTTACCGTCGGCGATAACGCGGTCGATCAACGGCTTTGCTTTTTCCAAGTTCGGTGGCTGACGATCGAGCCAGCGCGCTGCCGTTCCGGCATTTGTAAGCAGCGCAGCAAGCGGTTGGTTAACCTCGTGTGCTATGGAGGCAGAGAGCTGACCCATTGTCGCTACGCGATTCGCGTGCGCCAGCTCTTCCTGAGCGCGCTTTCGCTCTGTCAAGTCTAGGACAAAGGCTACACCCTGGTGTGGTGGCTCGCCGAACGATGCTCCCCCCACAAGTACTGGAACGCGACCGCCGCCTTTTCTCACAAAGACCTCTTCGGCGGGCTCCGAGCTTCCCGCCGACGCAATCTCGGATAACAGCCGCACGTCAGCACCACTCCTTTCCGGAGGTGCCAAGTCGTTAAAGCTAAGCCGACCAGAAGAGATGTCATCCGGGCTATAGCCTACGATGCTCAGAAACGCGTCATTCGCCTCTGTGATACGGCTTTGGCCGTCATAAATGCATATGCCGATTATGTTGGACTCGACCAGCCGACGAACCTTCGCTTCACGCTCCTGTAAGTCGCCATAGAGACGGGTGTTTTCGAGCGAAATCGCCGCTTGCGAACCCAGGAGCTCCAAGAGCCTCGCGCGCTCAGGCGTGAAGACGTGGGATGCGAGCGCGTTCTCCAGATAGATCACTCCTACCAGTGTTCCCTGACGAAGAAGCGGAACGCAAAGTACAGATCGTACCCCTCCAACTCGGAAATATTCCTCTGAGAATAGATGTTGTTTGGACCCATCGTCGAGAAGCACAGTCTCGTGTGTTCTCATTACGTACCGAACGACACCGACAGGAAGTACCCCACTTGCGTCTGAGCCATAATCCAGAATGATATAGTCACCATCACTCCGTGCCTCTGCTTCAATCCGGTAATCACCTTCGCTTGGGCGGATTAACAAGCCCCGATCTGCTCCCGCACTTTGCATGGCAATCGTCATTAAACGTTCGATCAAGCGCGGCAGAAAGATCTCACCGGACAAGGCTTGTGATGCCTTCACTACAGCGGCGACGTCGAGCTGTTGATCTGGCGTCAACATTTGTGTCTCTGCGCCGCGCAACTCACTCCTCGCCAAGTGGGGATAGAGGGACTCGAGTTGCCGTGCCTTCGCCTCGGCGCCCCACCGCAAATAGCCATCCCGGGCCTTTTCACGAAGGAGATCGGCCATCGCCGTGAGGCCCCGCGCTTCGTAAAAGCGCGCAGCCGTCTCGCACGCTAAAGCCTTGTTTTGCACAAACCCATTGAGCTGAGACGAACGGATGGCCTGATCGTACAGTTGCTGAGCATCAAGGTCGCGCCCCTCGAGGCGGGCCATTTCCGCGGCAATGAGCGCCGAGCGGTTCTCGAAATTTTCAGGACATTGTTGGGCCCAGATCTGAAGTTGCTTGTGATGGGCCATCAATGCTTCCTGTACCGCCCTCCTCTCGTTGGGTTCGACGTCTTCAAAACTGACGACCGCCCCCGCTCGCGCCAATGCGGAATAGAAGTGGTACTCGGCTCGCTCGACTGGAGACGGGCCGTTGAGCATGCCTTGCGCTTTCCTCGCGGCTTGAAGAGCCGACGAAAATTCTTGCGCGAAGACACAAGCCTGCAATTTTCTGGTCCAATATGCGTACGAAGGATTAGTTAAATTCGGATCTGCAGCAAGATAATTTTCATAGCCGGCCTGATCGATCTCGGTATTATCGAACAATCTTAGGTCTAAAGGTCGTCCCCGCAGAGTACGAACGAAGTAGAGCTTATTGAGGATGAGGAGGAAAACAAAACTGGAACCGGTCCTACGCGCGAAATCGAGCGCCGCCAGGGCTTCTCTTTCTACCACATCAAGAGGCTCACCAGAAGCAATCAAGCTCTTGATTGCATGTGAGCGGCAATGACTAGCGTAAAGGACGTCGCCGACCTTATCTCCCTCTTCGATGCCTCGTACCACGAGCAGGCGTCCAAAACGAAAGTGGCGGATCAAGGGGCTAATAGCTCCCCCGACCCTTAGATAAATGCGGGCTTTGAGCGGGTCCATTCCGCGCTTGTCGACTAGATCGAGGCTGAGCTGCGCTAAGCGTTCCGCGGTGGAATAATCGCCAAAGTCGGTAGCCAAAACCAAGGCTAGCGAAACATATCCGAGACAGGATGCATCACTGTTGCCGTGCAAGAGGCTCAGGTTCACCATGCGCGCGATCAGCAGGCAGTTCAGATTGTAGTCTGTATTGTTGCCGGACGGCATGAGCTTGGAGAGGACGTTCATCGTCGCAAGCGTACTGGCGTCCTCCATCAACGGAAGATCAAGCAAATCCTCGATAGAGTATCTTCTAAGTTGATCCCTAAGCCTTTCGTACTCTTGCCTCACCTCCTCGCTCGTTGGATGAGGCGACCATTCAATGCCCACCTTTCGAAGATACTCCAGTCCCACCTCGACGGAGCGCTCCGAACGAGCGAGCATCACATAAAGATCGACGCGGAGGGAAGCGACAGCGCCTAGATCGACGACATTCTTCACGCGGTTGGTAAGCAGGAGTAATTGCTCTTCGGCCGCCCCCAAATCGTTCGTCAGAAACTCGGATTCGGCGAGGTTGTATTCCAGCTCGAAAGCTAGGGTGTATAGCCGTGACCAGCAATCGCCCCCTAAGAGCGACCGGCCGACAGTAAGATAAGTCTGCGCAGATGAGTAGGCGGCTGCGTTCTTAGCACGTTTGCCTGCAAGTAGATTGAGCTCTGCAACTTGCTCCATTTCTCCTTGAGAGGTGATCAATGCCGCACTTCGATTGAAATGACCCACGATGTCGAAGATCGCGTCTTCGAGTCTGTGAGCCGGCGTATGCGCGAAGAGCAGTCTACCTATGCGTAGGTGGCCCTCGGCGCGCGCTTCCTCGGGGACGAGCAAATAGGCTGCTTCCTGGATGCGATCGTGTTGGAATACATATGCATCGTGTAAGCGAAGAATGAGCTCGGCTCGCACTGCCTCCCAGAGGCATTCATGAAGATCTTCCTGCGATATGTCGCAGACCGTTTCGAGTAGCCCGAACATCGCACCGGAACCGACACAAGCGAGCTGGCGGAGCGCTTCCTGAGTTCTTGCCGGTAATCGACCGAGTTGTTTGGCCATGAGATCGACGACGTTGTCCGTGTAGCCCTTGCCGTGAATGCAATTGAGATCCCAGCACCATCGCGCATTCGCGGCGTCGAACGTGAGTAAAGCTTCATCCGCGAGTGAAGAAAGAAAGCGAATTGAGAAAAATGGATTTCCGCCGGTCTTTACGTGAACCAATCGCACGAGCGGTTCGGCGACCTTCGCCTCGCAGCGCAAGGAGTCTGAGATCAGCTGCGAAAGGTCTGCGAAAGTCAACGGCGCCAATGAAATTTCTTGTATTGTTGCGCCACCTCCACGGATGGCGTCGATCTTTTCGAAGAGAGGGTGCGTAGCCGAGACTTCGTTGTCTCGATAAGCACCAATCAGCAACAGATGCCGCACATCCGATTGCGTCGTAAGGCTTTCGATTAGATCCAGCGTTGCGACATCGAGCCATTGCAGATCGTCAAGGAAAAGCGCCAGCGGGTGCTCCGGACGCGCGAACACAGCGATAAATCGTCGTAACACTGTCTGAAAACGGCGCTGCGCATCCTGAGGAGATAGATCAGCGACTGACGGTTGCTCGCCAATGAGGAGTTCTAGCTCGGGGATGAGATTCACGATCAGCCCGCCATTTTCGCCAAGCGCGCTGCGCAACTCATCTTGCCAGCGTTGGAGCTCCGCTTCACCTTCGCCGAGAATCTGGCGGACGAGAGTTCGAAACGCCTGCGCTACGGTGGCATAGGGAATGTGACGTTCATACTGACCGAACTTGCCAGAGGCAAACAGCCCTCGCGGCGGGACCAGGACCTTGTGAAGTTCATTAACTACAGATGACTTGCCGATGCCTGAATATCCGGAGACGAGAACTAGTTCGGGGACCCCAGTGGTTACGACTCGGTCAAACGTACTAAGCAGACAGTCTATTTCGTGCGCACGACCGTAAAGCTTTTCAGGGATCTGAAGCCGACCTATCAGATCGTGCTCCGCGAGCTGAAATTCGTCAATTCGGTGGCGTTTCTCAAATTCGGCCTGACATCGTCGAAGATCGTGTTCGACTCCCGCGGCCGTCTGATATCTCTCCTCGGCAGTCTTGGCGAGGAGCTTCATGACAAGTTGAGAGACCGGCGAGGGAATATTATCGGACCGCTGGTTCGGTGGTATTGGCGTTCGAGCAATGTGGCAATGAACCCATTCGATGGGATCGCACGCGCTGAAGGGGAGCGCCCCCGTGAGCATCTGATAGAGCGTGACGCCCAGGGAGTACAGGTCGCTCCTTGAATCGATCGAGCGGTTCATTCGCCCAGTTTGTTCCGGGGCCATATAGGCGAGAGTGCCCGCGATCGACTCCGGCGGAGATGGCGCCTGGCGTTCTCGCAAGAGGCGTGACGCGATGCCGAAGCCGGTGAGCCGGACCTCCCCCGTAGCCGAGTTGATCAGAATGTGACAGGGCTTGATATCTTTATGGACCAAGCCTTGCTCATGGACCTTTTGTAGGGCCGCCGCAATGCCATGGGCAATTCGCAGGAAAAGCTCTATGCCGATCGGAGCGTCGAGTAGTGAGCTGAGCAACTTGCCGCCGGAATCTTCAAACAGGAGAATGCTCTGACCGCAGTCCGTCAGGAGTTCACTCGGCTGCACCGCCCAGTCACCTTTAAGTTCATCCCTCAACGAATACTCATGCGCCAGACGGTTAAGGATGCCCGCTTCAGATCGTTTCGCAGCCGGAAGGGCAACCAATACTTGCTGGCGCTGCCCTCCTGCGGCTGACCGTGAACCTCGGCCGAATATGAGCCCGCCGTCTTCGGACAAAATCTCAAGGACGTCTATTCCGCTCGCGTTCACCATTGGAAATGGTCCCACTCGCAAACCATTGGCTCGTCAAGAGGCGCGGACAGCCCCCCAAAAAGGGTAAGAGCCACAAAAGGGCGAACCAGAGTTTGTGTCCGGTCAGAGTAGCATTTTCACGCAATCCCGTGGAAGCTTTCCTACGTCGAGCGCAAAACGGCAATTGACCTCACGCTTCGCCGATAATCTGCGCTTTCAATAGGATAGCCCAATAAGATTGGCTTAGACAGTTCGAGGGTGCCAAGTCGCCGCCCCGACGACGCAGACGACCGTACAGCTTCTTCTCCCGGGCCGGTAATGAGCGAGCACTGGCTTGCTTTGCCGCAGCGCCAAAAAGCCCTCCCGTCATACGTTGGTATAAACGGGACTAAGCCAAATGGAGGTGGCCGGGTGCGCGAAGATTTGTAAAAATACGGCTCTTGAAGAGACGCCTCGAGAAGGAACACTCAGTCCTCGGGACCAGAAGACAGTATTACGCGTCGCTCACAGTGTTGTCGCGCCACTTTTCCAAACGGCAAGGGGATGGTTGACATGATGCAGCTCCGCTTCATTCTGCTCGTATCCGTAGCGTTGACACTTGCGTTCACCGCAGGTCCGAGTGCTGCTCAGAAACATTATGACCCCGGCGCATCAGATACTGAGATCAAGGTCGGGAATATCATGCCGTATAGCGGCCCGTTGTCGGCTTACGCGCAAATAGGTCGAACACAAGCCGCTTTCTTTAGGATGGTGAACGATCACGGGGGCATCAACGGGCGCAAGATCAGTTTCATCAGTTATGACGATGCCTTTAGTCCGCCAAAAACTGTGGAGCAAGCGCGGAAGCTCGTCGAAGGGGACGAGGTGCTTTTCATCTTCGAGAGCTTAGGCACCCCTACAAACGCTGCTATCCAGAAGTACATGAACGAGAAGCACGTCCCTCATTTGTTTGTAGCAACCGGAGCGAGCAGGTTTGGCGACTACAAGACTTTTCCTTGGACTATGGGTTGGCAGCCGACCTATCAAACCGAAGGCCGCATTTATGCAAGATACATCCTGGAACATCACCCGGACGGCAAGATCGCCGTTCTGTATCAGAATGACGATTCCGGCCGCGACTACTTGAAGGGCTTGAAGGATGGGCTCGGCGAAGCCGCAGCAAAGCGAATGATCGTTGCCGAAATTTCGTACGATTTGACCGAGCCGACGGTGGACTCGAAGGTGGTGGCGCTGAAATCATCAGGCGCCGACATTTTCTTCGACGAGGCGTCGCCTAAGTTCGCCGCACAAGCGATCAAGAAGGCGGCGGAAATTGGTTGGAAGCCAACCTTGATTCTGGCCAACATCTCGAATTCGGTAGGTGCAGTCCTCAAGCCGGCGGGGCTAGAAAATTCGAAGGGCATCATTTCTGCAAACTACCTCAAGGACCCAACCGATCCAAGCTGGAAGGATGACGCGGCCATGAAGGAATGGGCGGCTTTCATGGATCAGTACTTTCCGGATGGCGACAAGAGCTCGACCTTTAACGTGTACGGGTACGCGACCGCGCAGACGCTTGTACGGGTTCTCAAGCAGTGCGGTGACGATTTGACGCGTGCTAACATCATGAAGCAAGCGGCCAGTTTGAAGGATCTTGAGCTCGGAGTGCTCCTTCCAGGCATCAAGATCAACACCAGCGAAATCGATTTTAACCCGATTGAGCAGATGCAGCTCTCGCGCTTCAACGGTGAGTACAACGAACTGTTCGGCAAACCGCTCTCTGGTGAAATCGGCACGCAGTAATGGGCGCTAGTTTGGTGTGAGTTGCTGCTGCTGCCTTATCCAACCGTGCTCTCCGGGAAACAATCGGCCTGTGCTTGCACCTGCGGGGACAGTTTGTTGGGACTGGTGTCCCCCGACCAACGCGAGGGAGGTCCGGACCTGCTTTTCAGATGAAGCATTTCCACTACTTCGTCTGCCAAGTTGACGACAGCACGTTTGGCAGGGCAGGAATTTCGTCGTCAGGAACAAAGAGCTTGACGAAGGTTCTCGGTACTTCTCTCCGGATCCGTAATCTTCCGATTTCGCCATTTTATCCGACGTAATCCTCTATCCTCCGTCGTTGCCTCCAAGGCTGCCCATGAAGGCTCCTAACGTAGGAATGCCCGATCACGTTGCACTGACGACGCGCTTTGCGGGTGGCCAGCAATGCGCCTACGCCTTCCTTCTGGGCATTCTGGTGTCCTCGCAATGTGGGACGCCGATGCGCCCACTGATCCTGCGCCTGCACGTCAAGCCTGAACGCTTCACTGTCCACGGAAGGATCTCGAAGATTCGATTCCAAGACATTGGAGAGAGTTTGGATGACGACCTTTGCTCCGAGAAGCACCCAACAGAGCCAACGCATTCCATCTGAAGCGACCATACCATTGTATAGGCTTTTTCATCTTACCCCCGCTCTTGGTCCCACCAACGTGCGATTGCGGCCCCGGACCTGATCGTTGTTTGATTGGCTGCGCCGAGAGGCATCATCCGATGGGCCATGGAACACAGGGAAATGCCATGCAAATCAACGAACTCCGACATGCCCGCATGCCGCCCCGACGAGATCTGTTAGGACAAATGCTGGATATGCCGATAACCCAAAAAGTGGAAGCTGTAACGTTTGGACCCTATTGTTTGATACCCGGCAGACGTCTTCTCCTCGAGGGCCAGGATCAGGTTGAGCTCGGAGGACGGGCTTTCGACATACTGGTGCTCCTGGTGAAGCGATCCGGAGAAGTTGTGACTCTTCGAGAGATTTTGGAGGACGTCTGGCAGGACTTAATGGTGAGTGAGTCAAACATCCGAGTTCAGGTATGCGAGCTTAGACGTGCATTAGCTCCGAAGTGTCAGCGCTTCATCGTGACTGTACCCACGAGGGGCTATGTGTTTGTTGCGCCGGTGCAGCGTCTCACCTCCCGTCAACTCAACGGGTATCCAGTGCCAACCTGAATTCGGGAGCAATCGGGGAGGACTTTTCTGTTTGTTGCGAGTCTTCTCGTGCAAATCGCATGAGCGAAGGAATTCCAAATCGTCTGCGACTGCGCGAGGTTCGTTCATAGAATCGATCATGGGCGCCCGTTGCTGCGATGAGCTTCTTGCCTGGCAGTCGGTCAAGGACACTCGGGGCTCATCTAAGAGGTGGCTGGCGCCGCCCGCGATGCGAGACCCAGTATCCGATTCAGATCACCAGCACGCCTTTCGCCTGCCTCGCTCAATTCGGCAGTAAAGAAGGCGTACTTGACAATCAGCACCGAGCCGTCGGGCCCCCCCCACTTGGCCGGGATCCCCTCCTCGGCCTGCTACATGGGATCGAAATCTATGCTCACATTGGCTTGGGAAAACGGCCTCGCCGCTCGCGCTCACGAGTGGCGGGCACCCGGACGAGTCGCGCCTGAGCTTGGATTGCCGCCGAGCTGGCGCCTGAAAAACGGCCCCGGCGCTATGAACTGGGCATATGCGTCAGATACTGGTAGATGGCTTCTAGCTCGTCATCATCCATTTTGCCGACCGAACGCCACGGCATTTGTTCGCTGATTTGATGGCCATTGGGATCGATACCAGTCCGCATGGCGGCACTGAAACCGGCGAGCGTCCAGTCCTTGACCAGATTCAGGTCGGGTCCGAGCGGCGCCAACTGCCCTGGTATGCCGCCGGTCAACTTCTCGCCGTGGCAAGGAATTTGCGTTTGGCCGAGTGAGACATCGAGCCCCGCGCCGGCCGTCTTATTCGATCTCCATGACCCCGGACAGCGGTACCCAGCGGGTGCCGTCGAAACGTCCCGGCCGGAGCGATTTTATCAGACGATAGTCTGAGGGGCTCGTATTGACAGTGATACCGGGTATTAGCCCCGGAAGCGCGAGGTTCTTCAGAGAGGTCGCGTGCTTCAAAATGTTCTCGCGCGAGAAGTCTGTCCCGCAGGCCTGGAGAACCTTGGTCATCAGCACGGCGACATTCCAGCCGGAAAAATTAAGCTGTTCCTCGACATCACCTTCCGGGTAGTACTTCTTCATAAAAGCTAGCACTCTCGGTAATCGGGATCACTGGCCCATTCGGGGTCTCCGACGGTCTTGGTCGGCGTGGCCGAAATCGCGCCCTTGGCATACTCGAGGCCCGCGGGGCGGAGGATCGTAGCGACAAGATTGCTGCCGATGGGGAGGAACCGCTGCGCTGTCCAGCCGAGTTCGCCTGCCCGACCAGTGCAATCGAGACGACCTTGACGGAACGCGGCAAGCGCGAAAGCGTCGCGCCCTCTCGCAGCTCTCAACCGGGCCGCGGATAGGTCACCCCGATCTTACGCACCAACCTACGACGTCTTGGTTGCGTCTGTGGGGACGCCCAGTGCGAGACCGAGGTCTTTGTCAATACGCGGACGTCGGCAACGTCAGGACCGACGTTCCATGGACAAGGATCCTACCTTCCGCCGAAGCAATTTCTGCAGAATTAATCGGTATTGACGGTGCCGGCCACCGAGCTCCGAGGCGCGGCCCTACGTTGAAAGGCTCTCGCCGTTCGTCCTCGAGAACTGCGACAGGGCAGCCGCGATCTCTCCCGTAAGTATCGGCCACCCTACCACGTCGGAGATGCCGGCGGCCAGAAGATCATCCGGCCTGACGTCAGACGAGATCTTCGCTGCAAGGACGATTGGCGTCGAAAGAAGTGCGCGACGCAGCTCGGCAGCTAGCTCAACAGTCTGCGCCAAGGTGCCAAGTTGACTTACAACCACGCAGTCGTAGCGATTTGGGTTCGCCTTGCAATCTTGCACTGCCGCTTCTGCCGTCGCGAAACCCACCGCCTCATACCCCAAGGCAGCAAGCTTTTCCTCCTCCCCTAGTAGCCGATCTCTATCGGAAACCACCAGCATTACGACTTCCCCGTGTCCTCCAGTTTGCACACTCACGCACTTCTCCGGTGAGAGGATTGTGGAAGCAACTGCAGGCAACCAAACGTCAAACCGGCTTCCCTCGCCAAGCGCGCTCTCGACGTTGATTTCGCCGCCATGATCGCGAACAATCTCGCGTACCGTTGCAAGGCCAAGCCCGTTGCCATCTGGCCTCGTTGTAAAGAATGGCTCAAATATGCGGTCAAGTACCGTCGCGTCCATTCCGACTCCCGTGTCTAGTATGGAAATCTTCACATACTTGCCAACGTGACCGAATGAATTCGCCGCGGAGCTGGCGCACAACTCTAGGATAACATGAATAGAGCCGCGGTCCGCCATTGCATTCGCCGCGTTCTGGCAAAGATTCATAAAGATCTGCTGCAACTGAGCCGCTTCTCCACTTACAATCAAGCCGCTTGGATCTGACTTCACCTCCAGCTCAATCTGGGACGCTAGGGAGGCTCGTAAGAGCGAGATAGTCTCCTTTGCTAGCTCAACCACGCTGACGAGCGTCCGACGAGGCTCCCGATGGCTGCCGAACATCAAAATTCCGCGAATAAGGTTCCGAGCGCGCTCCGCGCTCCTTCGTATTCCAACAAGATGACGCGAATTGCCCCCCGAACCGGCAGCCAGCTCTTCCATCATCTCTGCATGACCCAAGATGCCTCCAAGAATGTTATTGAAGTTGTGGGCGATGCCGCTGGTAAAGGTTCCGATCTTTTCCATTCGCCTTGCGTGCTGCAAGCGCCTGTGGAGGCGACTACGCTCCTCCTCTACAGATCCGCGGTTAACTGCGTGGATGAATGTGTCAAGCAACATACGCAAAAAGACGCATTCTTCGGGCTTGAGCAGTACGCTTTCCGAACCGACTACCTCCAGACCTAGCGCGATCTGTCTCCCCTGACGATCACTACCGGTTGCGTACGCCCATGCATTGATGCCCAGTTCTTCCAGAAGGGACCTACCAGGGCTCGCTGCGAGACGGCTGACTAGCGGCACGTTGATCGCGCGGTCTTCTCCGTATCCCATCTGTATCGCGAGATCCGGCGCTCCTTCCGGCCAACCAACTGGAAAAGGCTCGCGCGCCGCCTGCCAGAGATAAGACTTCCCGGTCGATTCAGGCATCAAAAGGTAGGCTCTCTGGCAGCCTAGATGAGACGCGAGTTGCGCTATGGCGCGTTGGATTTGCAAGTCGACGCTTTCCGGCCCTGCATTCACAAACTGCATTGAAATATCGGCCAGAAGGTGCTCCAAACCGGCGCGCCTGTGGAGGTCACCCACCAGGACCTTTCAACGAATCCCGAGGTGAGCGAGGAATGCTACCAGCAGCAATGACGTGACATACAATAACACACGATAAAAGCGGGCCTCATTCCTGGAAGAGAGTTGGCGCATCTGGATCAAGCCGCGAAGGGCGTCCTGATCTGTCTTTTTGGCGAGCGTCATTACCTGCCTCAGCGCGTTGTCCAGCGAAGGAAGGAGCCTCTGTAGTAAGCGTCCGTGGGCTAGTAGGGGCTGCACTTGAGCAAACTGCCCGGCCTTTTCTGCTTGGCGCTTTAGGTCCTCAAGTTGCATTGCCGCTTCGGCAAGAGCATCAGAAGATGTGTCCAGAGTGAGATGAAGAATTGCCGTCGCGGCAGCACCGATGGCCACATCGATCTCACGTTCATCGGTCCGAGTCGCGAAGCGTGCGAAGAACGACAGGGAATTGCGAAGAACGGCGTTCTCCCTCTTGAAGGATTCGATGAGCGTCTCTTCTCGATCAATGGAGATTTTCACACGGTTTATAGCCCGAGCGGTCTGCGTGTCGAAAGACGCGATCTCCTGCAATTGAGTGACCGACTGGTGTAACGCGCTCATTTCATGCACAAGCGGATCGTAGTTCCGCAACAAGCCGGTTCGCTCCGCAAGGAGATCGCGGTACAGGGCATCTTGAACAACCCCGAGCCGATCGAGTTCGTTCAGTGCGTAGTCGAACTGTTCAGCGTTGGGATTGATCGCGCGCCATGATAGCCACGTAAGCAGCAGTAGGAGGCCGACAATGATCGCTAACGAGCGGGCTAGGCTCATGGTCCGCCTTTCGCGACCGGCTTGCCCCTGAAGTTGCCAGTCAAAGTGTTCAAAAACGCTAGAATTGACGCAACCTGTTCGTCGGTCAAAATGCGGTCGAGTTGGGCGGCCGCCATCCGCCGCACCGCGTCCTCGAGAGTTGGTGCGCTGCCATCATGGAAATACGGAGCGGTTGCCTCGACGTTCCGTAGACTAGGGACACGAACCTGCCTTGGCCCCGATGGTACTAGCGGCAGAAAAATCCCCTGGCGGGTGATTAAATTAGCACCGACGTTGACGCCCTGATGACACGAACTGCAGCCAAGCGTATTGAATGTCCGGTATCCCTCTAATTCGGTCGCCGTGATGGCTGATGCGTCGCCCTGCAGCCATTTGTCGAAGCGGCTGCCGGGCGTGAGCAGCGATTTTTCGAACGTGACGAGTGCGTCAACAATGCTCTCGCTACCGATCGGACGTCCATACGCCTCGCGAAACGCCTCATCCAATGCTCTATCAGCCCTCAACTTCGGAACGATCTCCTCCAGCTTGCCGCTCATTCCGGAAGGGTCCTCAATCGATGCTCTCGCCTGCTCGGAAAGAGTCCGGAACTTCCCCGTCCAAGTAAGGCGGTAGCTCAGTGCTGCATTGAAGACGGTGGGAACGTCAAAACGCCCTGACTTGGGCTGTTTGTGGTCGACGTAAGCTCCATTTGTCGTTACATCATGACAGGTGGCGCATGAAAGTCGTTCGCCAGCGGACAGTCGCATATCCCCAAAAAGGCGCTCGCCCAGCGCTAACTTGCGCGCATCAGCTTGCGGAGATTCTGGAATGGGAGTGATCGGACCATCCTCCTCCGCTGAAGAGGAGCTAGCGCTTTCTGGCACCTGAGCGTTGGTGACGGTCACGAGCAACGCTGATGCTGCCGTGAAAGCAGTGAGGAGCATTCGGAACGCTTTCGGACTCCGCCAGAACATCATGTTAATGATCTCCGCCCCCTTGCCTCTTGGCCTGCCTTGGCAGTGAAACCACTACTCATCGCACTTCTTACGCAAACGCTGCGGATAGAGGGGTCGCACACCTCGCGAAGGTGTTGACGAAAACCGATGAGACGAGTGCGACTAAACACGAAGAAATTCTGCTCCGCAGTCCCCACAATAGTGCCGACAAAAGAGATGTAGAACACGCATCCGCAGTACTATGGACGCCTGTGTTTTGCGAGCGTTACCGCGCAGTGCATTAAAGCTACGTCGGCAATAAGCTTCTTCTCTCAACGCGACCTCGCCTTCCCGTTCTCACCTGCTAGATCCGCTCCACAGGTAGCGCAAAAACGTACCCGACGCCCCGCTCACTACGGATGATGGATGGCGCACTGGGATCCACTTCGAGCTTGCGTCGCAATCGAAGGACCTGCACGTCAATACTCCGGTCATAGATGTCGTCGTGGACGCGGGTTGCCTGCAGAAGATATTCACGTGATAGGGGCCTTTGCGGTGCATCAAGAAACGCGGTCAGTAGCGCGTACTCGCCCTTTGAGAGAGGAATATGCTCGCCGAGAGAATTGGTTAGCCGACGAGTTCGTCTATCAATCTGCCAGGAGCCAAAGCGCCACAGGCCCTTCTCTGCATCCCGTAGCGTTGACATCCCTCCCCTAGCTCGCCTCCTAAGAACGGCTTTTATGCGTGCAAGAAGTTCTCGCAAACCAAATGGCTTGGTTAGATAGTCATCGGCCCCCAGCTCCAGGCCGACTACTCGGTCAACCTCGTCTCGCCGATGACCTGTGACAATGATAACTGGCACGTCCGATTGCGCTCGGATCTCGCGCAAGAGGTCCAGACCGTCATCCTGTCCGAGACGAAGATCGAGAACAACGATATCTGGCTTGTGCCGCACAAGAATGCCTGTCACCTCCTCGCGCCGTGACGCCGAGATAGCGCGAATTCCATTTTCTTCGAGATAGTTCGTAACCAGTTGGCGCATTGTCAGGTCGTCTTCGACGATCACACATGTCAGCGTCTGGCCGGCCGCGCTGTCAAATGTACGCAATGGAGTCCACGAAGAGTTCGTCCCTATTAGGCGAGGATCCGCTGGAGAAGTCGAAAGCTCCTCCGGTGCGGCAGTTCGCGATCCTGTCCGAGATATTTATTGGGGCACCCAAGAGGGCCAACAGAGGCCAAAAGATGCCATCAGCTGAACGCCATCGCTTCAGATCATACGGCCGGCCTCAACAAGGCCCGAGTTGCGCTAGCTATGTCGGTTTGGCGCATAAGGCTCTCCCCGACGAGGAAAGTCGATATTCCGATACGCGCAAGACGGGCAACATCGTCTGGGGTTGATATCCCGCTTTCACCCACGATCAACCGATCCTTGGGCAGGTGTGGGGCTAAGTTCTCACTGACCGTGAGGGACGTGGTGAAGGTTCGCAGGTTTCGGTGATTGATCCCGATCATGGGCGAGTTTAGACGCAAAGCTCGGTCGAGCTCAGGCCGATCGTGGATTTCGATCAGCACGTCCATGCCAAGCTCGAATGCCGCCGCCTCAAGATCCCTTGCGGCCTCATCGTCGAGAGCGGCCATGATTAACAAAACGCAATCCGCTCCGTGGGCACGCGCTTCCACCACCTGGTAGACGTCGAAGATGAAGTCTTTGCGGAGTACCGGTAGATGTGTCGCCGCGCGAGCCAGTGCCATAAACTCCAGCTTGCCCTGGAAGGACGGCTCATCCGTTAAAACTGACAAACACGTGGCCCCCCCTGCTTCGTAGGCCTGAGCTAACGCAGATGGATCAAAATCCTCTCGGATGAGGCCTTTGGAAGGAGACGCCTTCTTAATTTCCGCAATCAAGGCGTATTCGTTCGACGCTTGCCTTTTGCGGATCGCTGATACAAAGCCTCTTGCGGATGGAGACGACTTTGCTCGCAAAAGCATTTTCGCCAAGGGATGCGCACTCTTTGCGCGCTCAATCTCCTCCTTTTTGTATGCCTCTATTCTCCTCAAGATGTCAGGTATCATATGAACCGCCTTGCGCATGAGTTGTTGAAAACGGACCCCACGGCGCGTTCTTTTCTGAGACCTGATCCAATATTTCTCATGTCCCATGCCAAGAGCCGGGAGGTCCCCGAATTGAGCCCCATTTCCGTCGAGAGTTCCTTTGTCCCAGATTGAGAGCAAGATCGTTCGCTCGGGGCTTCTCGGTGCGCGCCGATCAGCACTCGAGACGATACTGCATAGCTCGATCTTGTCGCGACGCGACAGCCCAAGTTTGCGCAGCGCTGGTATCCAGGCGCGCCGACGATCGCATCGTGCTCCTCACTTGGGCGTTCTCTGGTCCAGTACGCTTTCAGATCCATCATAAAGTTTTACCGGTGAGAGCAATGGCCTGCACCAATTGCCCTATTGTTCGATCCTGGCTTCACCTGAGTTCTCATTCGCGACAACCTTTTGAATCCGCGCGATCACTCAGCATCGCATCCACCTGGTCATCAGGTTGGATCGCTACAAATTAGCTACGTCAGTCAGGCATTTGACTTCAGTTGAAACCTCTCTCCGCATTTTTGACACACGCCTTTCTTGTTCTCATCGCAATCGGACTGGAGTGGCACGATGCTATGACTTCTCTGCACTTCACATGAGCGATGTCCACGGATCGCTCATAGCGTACCGCTAGTGGCCGCTCCGGCTGGGTTCGGATACTGGCCGCAAGCTGGTGGCAACCACCGATAGGCGCGCTACTTGACAGTCTCCGCGTCAGGTGCGGTGAGAGGTTTATCGTCCGTCCCGACGACAAACACAGCCAAAAGGCTTGCAGCATTCGTGTCGCTAGCGTTCTCGCTGACCAGATGATGCGCCTCGGGGTCTTCGTAGAAGCTTTCGCCGGCGCGATAAATACGAGCTGGCTCGGCACCAACAGCGCTTCGGATCTCGCCGGAGAGTACGAAGGCATAGATAAATGCGGATTTCGCGTGGTGATGAGGTCGAGACTTTGCGCCAGGTGGGTAATTCACGACGACTGCGATCAATTTCTTGTCAGGCAGATTTGGAATCGAGCGCTCGAACACCGGTTTAACGCTCTCAGATGGACGGTTGAACACCGCGACCGCTGTTTTTCCGGATCGGGCCGTGAAACTAGATGCGGACATCACGGGTGACTGGAGCGCGACATTGACGATCGCGCCGGCCAGGTCGGCCCCCCTCCGCTGCTGAGAGATTGCCCCCTCCAGCGCATCATCAAACTTTGCTTTTGGCGCGCTCTTAATGGGAGGGGAGAGGAATATGAGGATGGCGATAGCGCTGGCAAAGCGCATAGAGAGCGATCTAAATGGCATTCCGTGCATCCTCTAGTGAGTGCGCCAATGACGTCAACCTATCTTCTACATCCAGCAGTCGCGCAAGGTTGTAACCGAGGGTGAGGACCCAGAAGCGGATAGTGGGGCTTCTTAGAGCCTGCGGTCACATTGGCTATGACCATTCGATGCTCTTCAGTTTAAGCAGCATGTGCACCCATGGAAGTGAAACGATCTCAATATCAAATTGAGCGGGATGCACTTCAACTAAGGCCGCGCGTTCTCCTCATTTTTTCGCATCCGCTCTCTCCTCGTAACCTGAGTGCAATTCATGGAGTGGCTGCAGAAGCGCCATTTTGCTTCGGTGCCATTGTGCTTTAAGAGTTACTGCCTTCTTCCATAACTCTTGGAGAAGAACACAATGAATGAGCTACATGATTGGCTGTCACAACAGCACCACGGATTGCGCACATTTCAGCTCTTCCGACAGGAACTTACAAAGCTCACTATAGATGACCCGGACCACGCCGCCTTGTACACGCTGTTGAGCATGCTCGTAGCGCGCTATATCGAAGCCTTCGATGAGGAGCCGGTCCCAATATCGGTTGCAGACAGAGCCTTCGGAAATTTGCTAAGAGCTGTAGCCGGTCTCGATTTTTCTAAGTCTGCAGATGGCCGTCTGATTGATCTTAATCGCATTGCTACGCTGGACCTTCTGGACCCATCATTCGAGGTCGACTGTCACCGGTCCCGCGGCAGCTTATCACGCGAGGGTAGCACTGATGGGGTTCACCGGCCGAACTAAGGGTTGTCATCGGTGATTCAGAAGCTTTGCCTGGCCTCTGTAGACAAGTTGGCTCCTCAAGCTGCCGGAGTTTCATTCGCGCCGGGACCTCACACATGTTTGTTATCCTTCCCGGCTGGCGGGGGATGCGTGGCACTGGATGCTCCACTTGTATCCCGCCTGGAAAGTATCCATGAAACGGAGGCAAGAAGTGGCAGATAGGATTCCTTACAATTCCGCCCATCTTCGTACCTTGCCGGCTGAGATGAGCGCTTGGCGCGTGCACGCCTTTGGGCCGCCGGAAGCCATGACTTTCGAGACCGTTCCTCGCCCCAAGCCAGGCCCTGGCGAGGTGCTTGTGAAGGTTCATGCTGCGGGGGTCGGGCCTTGGGATGCGTGGATTCGGTCCGGGAGGAGCGCATTGCCCCAACCTCTTCCGCTGATATTGGGCTCTGATCTCGCCGGAGCGATTCAGGAGGTGGGCCCCGGCCCGCTCAACCTCGCCATAGATGATGAAGTCTACGGAGTAACCAACACACAATTCCTCGGCGCGTATGCCGAGTATGCGGTCGCGTCCGTTTCAATGTTGGCGAAACGACCGGCATCGCTATCACCGGTCCAGGCGGCATCGGTGCCTGTCGTTGCAGTGACCGCTTGGCAAGCACTTTTCGAGTACGCTCACCTTGGTTCGGGACAGACAGTGCTCGTCCATGGTGCCGCCGGAAGCGTCGGCAGCTACGCTGTACAGCTAGCCTGCCGAGCAGGGGTCCGGGTCATCGCGACGGCGGCTAGCAGGGATATGGAACATGTACGAAAGCTTGGCGCAGCTGAGGTTATCGATTATCGAACACGGCGCTTCGAACAGGAACTCCGGGAGATCGATGCAGTCCTTGACCTCGTCGGCGGCGATACTCAAGTACGTTCTTTCGCAGTTCTCCGTGAGGGCGGAAAGCTGATCTCCACAGTATCGGAGCCAGACCAGCGATTAGCTGCGGATCGCAAAGTCGGTGCTGAATTCTTCCTTGTGGCTGTAACCACTGAGAGGTTGAATCGAATCTCCGAGCTCATCGACCGTGGTGAACTAAAGCCCGAAGTGGCGGCGGTTCTTCCGCTGACAGATGCACGGAAAGCGCATATGATGCTCGAAGGCCAACTCACGCGCCCAAAAGGCAAAATTGTACTCCGGGTGGATTCATCCGAATAGACAGGTTGGCATATCTGTCGCGCAATGGGCTTTCCCTCTCGAGCGGTATCGATTGGGTTAAGAACCAAGCGGGGCTGGCAATGCCTTCCCAGGTATCGAGTTCGACCAATCTAAGACCACGGAACTGCAGTTCTCGGCCCCGCCGTACAGCTCTTCCGGAAGCTGGATCAGGAGCATGAACCGAGCGCGTTGAACGCGCTTCTCTGCACGTGCGGCGATTGCGGTACTGCGCCAACATTTTCGGACGGGGAGTTACTGCGCCATCTACTTCTCAGCGCGAGCCATTGTATGCAATCACTCGCGAGCCAACCGCCTTTTGAGCGAACGTCGATAAACTACACCCGCGTGTCCGACGCACCGGGGTTCCGGATAACCGAGAGTCGCAAAACTGGGCGTGTTTCGCCCGCCGATTGAAGCCAGGCCAGGCTCTGCCCTTGCGAGAATCTCTCTCCAATGTTCTTGGCATTGATCCTCCATTAGCATGGCGATATTCTCGGCCTCATTGCACTACGCGGCCTTCTTTGCGAGTTCAGATCAGCGGATTTGGACTATGAACGAATTGGCGACCGAGGCTCGTAAGCAGACCTTCGTCTTTGGGTCATTCCGACTGGACGTAACCGACAGAGTTTTGAGAAAAAGCGGTGAGCCGCTTCCGATCCGGGGGCGGGCTTTAGAGTTGTTGATAGTTTTACTAGAACGCGCTGGGGAAGTGGTCAGCCAAAAAGAGTTGATTTCTAAAGCCTGGCACGATGGCATCATCGGCCCGAGCAATTTGCGCGCCCACATCGCCTCTCTTCGCAGGACATTCGATCCGCATGGTGACGGCTCGCGCTACATCGCTACCGTTTCCGGGCGAGCTACTGCTTCGTTGCACCTGTGCAGCCCTCAACGGACGATCTGCTGCGACCGTTCGGTGAGCACCCGACCGCAAGCAAACCTAGTCAACTTCCTGCGTCCTTGACCCGAATGATCGGGCGGGAAGAAACGGTTGGGGATCTTTCCACCGAACTGATAACCCACCGATTGCAGCAAGTCCGGCAAGGGCGTCTTCGATGGAGCGTCGCCGCTCGCCTCCTGCTGGACAGATGGGGTGAAAATGATCCAGCACTAGATACTCCATCCAGCTGCGAGTGTAGCAGAGGTTAGCGAACGCACGGCGAATTCATAAGGAATTCGAATGGCGCGATAGGCTCATCAAATGGGGCATCGCCCTAGCTGGATGCGGCTCCAAAATTCGTGCTTATCCGAAAAACGGCTGATCCTGGTTGGCCCTCTTTACAGATTCTTAGCACGTTTAACTCGAACGCCGGCGTATGCGGGGTACCATTCGTCATAGTGAATGTTCTTTCACAGCCATTAGGCTGAAAGGAAACACTATGCACCCCACACACATTGCCTTGGATCGAGACGCGGCTGGCCGAATTGCGATTATGCCGGAGCATGCCAGTGAGGGAAGCGGCCAATCTCACATCGCAACGGAGTTCGAGACGGTCCTACTCGCTATCGCGGGGCACGATCTTCGTCAGCCGTTGCAAGTGATCCAGAGTGCACACGAGCTGCTTGGCATGGGAATTCGAACCAGCGCTGAGCTACGCCTGCTGCAGACAGGCCAGAACGCGATCGATCGCCTCAGGGAACAATTGGCATTGCTTACCACCGCGCTTCGAATCCAGGAGCATACGAAGTCTCTCAAGCTGACGCCGGTTTGCGTAGGAGAGGTCTTGCGGCAGGCGTACCAGGACAACGAGGAAACCGCATTGAGCAAAGGGGTCAGCGTTCGCTTAGTTAGTTCCGGTGCGATAGTGAGAAGTGACGGTCTGCTGTTGCGAGCGGCTTTGCGCAATTTGCTGAGTAACGCCATAAAGTACACGCAACCAGGTGGACGCATCCTTCTTGGTTGCAGGCGCTGCGGTTCAGACCTTCGGATCGAGGTGCACGACACTGGCATCGGCATTGCTAGCGAACAGATGCCAAGAATATTTGATGCGTTCACGCGGCTTGATCCGATGCGGAACGACGGCCTCGGCATCGGGCTTTTTATTGTCAGACAGGCGCTCGGCTTGCTGGGACACCGAATTTATGCGGCATCGCGCCCATCACTTGGATCTTTCTTCTCGATCTTTGCGACGAGGTCCGAGCTGCCGAAGTGTGACGATCGCCCCGTGGATCCGACTTGTCGCTGACCTATACTCCCGTAACCACCCTGGCTAATCATGACAACGATACTGAACAGGCTTGATTTAAACCTTCTAAGGGTCTTCGACGCGGTGATGGAGGAGCGCAGCGTACTCCGGGCTGGTCAGAGGATATGTCTGAGCCAGTCCGCGGTCAGTCATGCCCTTGCCCGATTGAGAGAAGTCCTTGGGGACGAACTCTTCATCCGCACTCCGAACGGAATGCAGCCGACTGCGCGCGCACTCATGATGGCCCCCCTCATACGTCAGGCATGGAGATCGTTAGAGACAGCAGTTGGCGTACCTAAGTTCGAGCCATCCAACGCAAATCGGCAGTTCACGATCGCCGTAAGCGATTTCGTGACGATTGTGATGGTACCTCGCTTGCTAGACCTCCTTAGGCATGAGGCGCCCCAAATCGACCTCGTTGTTCGGTCCGACAGCACCACCGAATTGGCTGAGCAGATCGACCTGGGACACGTTGACGCCGCCATCGGGACTTTCTCGCACATTGCACCCAGATTCAGGTCACGGTCGCTCTTCGCGTGCGACGATGTGCTAATCGCCGGATCTTCTCGACATCTTGGAAGGTTGTCTGTCGAGTCGCTTTCGGAACTCTCGATCGCGGCGATCTCGTTGCATGGTCAGCAGAATGAGCTTGCTGAAGGGTTCGTATCCGAACGCGGATTATTTCGGCGATCAGAAATGTACGATCGGGCTGCTTTGGAAAAGGCGCTTTCGACCTCGGGCCAGAGCGCCCGGATAATGGTCTCGCTGCCACATTTTTTTGCCCTACCGACGCTTCTTGAGCAATCGGAGTTGACCGCGATCGTGCCCCGCCCACTAGCCGCGTCAATGTCCCGCACACAATCGCTGACAACGTATGAGCTGCCCTACAAATCCGAGTCGGCCGAGGTCGGCGTTCTGTGGCACGAACGCACAACGAATGACGCGGCTCAGCAGTGGCTCCTCAACATAATATCGCGTGCTACTGAACATCTGCGCGATCGATCCGCAGGGCATATTGCAGGATCAAAGCGTTCGTTTATTGGCACCACATCAAGGAAAATGGCGGCCATTGATTGTCAGTTTTAGTTTGAGATCGCAAGCTTCTGCAGGTCTTTTCCGGAGCGCGACAAACCATCACTGCTACCGCGCTTCGCGCGCGATCGGACAGCCGCGCTGCCGAGGCGAGCCGCCAAAGCCGCTGTCGCACTTCGCCAGCGGATGCATATACATTCCAACGCTGCATATTGAGCCCCGGGGGAAAACCGCGCGCGTAAGATCTCACTGTAAATGCCGCGACTGTCGGCATGCAGCTTGGCGTCAATTGATGTGATCAACGCTCTCATGACTCGTCGCAGAACTCACTCAGATCAGCAATGACCAGCTCCTACCTTCGCGGAGTTGATTTCTTTGCAAGAGGACCTTGAATGTCGCTCATGAAGAAGAGCGACCCTCGCCAGGATTGTGTTCGCTGTGCGGAATATTAAATACCCCTCGTCCTCCAACGCGAAGCTCCACTTGGCAGGAAACGCAGTCGTGGCCGTATCCTTCAACACAATGGATCTAAACCTTCTTAAGGTGTTCGACGCCGTCATGGACGAGCGTAGCGTTTTGCGCGCAGGTCAAAAGCTCGCGCTGAGCCAATCCGCCGTTAGCCATTCATTGGCGAGGCTGCGAGAGATGCTGGAGGATGATCTGTTTGTCCGGACGGCAACCGGTATGCAACCCACGTCCCGAGCACTCGCAATGGCCGCTCAGGTGCGCAATGCACTAGGAGCCCTTGAAGCGGCTATAGAGTTGCCCACGTTCACTCCGGCCACATCGACGAAGCTATTCACGCTTGCCGCTAACGACTTCGTCACACTCGTGCTGGGGCCCCCGCTGTTGAAGTTGCTCGGTCATGAGGCACCTTCCGTTGATCTCGTAATCAAACCCGTTACGCGCATAGACCTCGCCGAGCAACTTGATTTAGGTCGGATTGATGTTGCAATCGGTGTATTCTCTTCTCCCCCGAGCCGATTTAGGACAGCGCTGCTGTTCGAGTATGACGACGTGCTCATTGTGGGTGCAAATAACAAGCTCGAGCGCATTGACAAGGCCACTCTTGAGCAGCTGTCACTCGTCGTTGTATCTTTTGGGGGAGAACAAGAAGGAGCAGTTGAAGGTTTTATCTCGGAGCGCGGCTTGGCACGGAGATCCGAGATGTACGATCGTGCCGCGCTCGAAAAGGCGTTCGTCCGTAGCGATCCGCCGCCACGAATGGCGATTAGTCTGCCCCATTTTCTTGCGCTGCCAGCCCTAATCGAAGAAAGCGGGCTTGCAGCGATCGTCCCACGCCCTTTGGCGGCGGCTTTCGAGCACACCTATGCGATTGCTATACACGAGTTGCCCTACAAGACCAAGTCGCTTGAGGTTCGCCTGCTCTGGCATGAGCGCCTTGACGAAGACCCATCTCATAAGTGGCTGCACAGCATGCTTCGCCGAGCAACTGAGTGCCTGCCTCATAGGCGATTCATTTTTGACAACGCAGACGCCGATCGCGAGCTCTCGCCCTAGCGCGGCAAGCGGGGTGTCAGCCTCACTCAGGATTTAGAGATGCATTAGATCAAATGTCTCCTTGCAATATCTTCATACGCGCTGAGCCTTAAATCTGGTCCAAGACGATCTATCTCTTATCTTGGATGCAGCGCTCGCTCTAGAAGGCAGACTGCTTCTGCGCGTGGACAGAGGAGTTCGGCATGGCCAACGAAATCTCGGGTATCAAGATTCCCGACAGCAAGCTTGCTCGCGAGGCTGCCGAGCTCGTTAGGCAGCACGAGAGCGACATGCTGTTCAACCATTCAGTGCGAGTGTTTGTGTTCGGCGCAATGAAGGGAATCCGACAGGATCTGAAATTCGACGCTGAATTGCTCTATGTCGCGGCGCTCTTTCATGACCTTGGGCTCGCCGATGCTTACCACACTCCGACGAAGCGCTTCGAAGTAGATGGTGCAGATGCCGCTCGTGATTTCTTAAAGAGCCATGGGATACCTGAACCGAAAGTGGATCTTGTTTGGGAAGCCATAGCGCTACACACAACTCCAGGTATTCCGCAATTCATGCGGCCAGAGATCGCGCTCACCAATGCGGGCGTCCTGGTGGATGTCGTGGGAATTGGATATGACGAGTACACACCAGAGCAACGGGAGCATGTTCTGGCAGCATGGCCGCGTGGGGACTTCAAAAACGAATTCGTGAAGGTTCAGACCTGCTCGGCATTGAAGAAGCCGCAGACAACCTTCGGGACGGTTAATTTCGATTATATCGAGCATCACGATCCCGGATTTCACAAGCCCAACGCTTGCATGCGGATTCGCAATACGCCCTGGCCAAGCTAGGGTCTGTTGGTGCCGTAGACCCTGGCTTGCGCAAATCGGATGTCTCTAGCTGCGACGCATTACGCGAGCTTCTGGGCACAGGGGGTATCATCCCGTGAACACCTCCAGGGCGCCGAGCCGTAGCAAGATCGTAGGAACGATGACAAGTGTCTCATAACAAGCTTCTCTGGCTAACCCTGGGTGCATTCTCTATCGGCACCGAGGGTTTCATGATCGCCGGATTGCTGCCGGATCTCGCACGGGATCTGAATGTAGGACTTCCGGCCGTAGGCCATCTGGTGACGGCGTTCTCGTTTGCCTACGCACTCGGAGCTCCCGTTATTGCAGTCCTAACCGCCTCGTTTGAACGGCGCAGCCTCCTCGTTGTGGCGATGCTATGCTTTGGCTTTGGAAATGCGCTTGCTGCGGTCACCCCTAACTACGTTGGATTGTTGATGGCTCGGCTACTATTGGCATTGTCCGCAGCAGGCTTTATGCCTGCAGCAAGCGGTTATGCTGCCGTTTTGGGAGGGCATCAGCGGCCGGGGCGCGCCCTCTCAATTGTTACCAACGGACTAACCCTTGCTATCATCGCGGGCGTCCCGCTCGGCGTCCTGATCGGCGAGCGGCTTGGTTGGCGAGCGACCTTTGCTAGTGTGGCTGGCCTCTCGGCGCTCTCTCTTATTGGGATCTTGAGCGGGATGTCCCGCCAGCCGCCCGGCACCGTTTCAACGCTCGGCGAACGCTTTGCACTGGCAAAGCGGCCTGACATGCTGGCGGTGCTGGCGACAAGCGTTCTGACGGTGGCGAGCACCTTTACGCTCTATACCTATCTGAGCCCGTTTCTCGCCGAAGCTGCCGGTATCGGGCCGTCGGGCCTCGTCATGGTGTTACTCGCCTTTGGGATTGCCAGCGCACTCGGGGCTTGGATCGGCGGTGTCATGACGGACAGGCTGGGAGCTGCTTTCACAGTCAAGGCCGGATGCAGCCTCACGCTTTTGGCCTACCTTATGCTATCTTTCGCCCCGATCCTGGCGACGCGAGACGCCGCGTTTGCCATCCTTCCTGCTCTGCTTCTTTGGGGACTTGCCAGTTGGGGGGCAATGACCGGACAGCAAGCGAGGTTGGTAGCGCTGTCGCCTGATATGGCGTCTGTCAGTCTCTCACTAAATTCATCCGCGATCTACCTGGGAAGCGCAGCAGGAGCCGCGACAGGTGCGATATTTGTTGCTGAAGGAGCCGTTGTACGCCTGGGTGTAGTGGCTACATTCTTCAGTTTAGGCTCTTTTCTAGCGCTATGGATCGCGCACAGGATTTCTTCAAGGGCTCAGTTAGGAGAGACTTCCTGAGCAGCCAAGGACCGTCAAAATGTCCGACCACCGGGCCTGCTGCGCCTACCGAGCTTGTGTTTAAGTAGCTTCCGATTAGCTTGCGATGATGAGGCGCAGCTTGGTCTACCGCCGTCCAATAATGCTCGTCCGACGGGCGCGCCGCGTCCTGTTGCACGCCGTACATGGCCGGCTTTCCGTTCTAGTCTCGACCAGCTTCCAAAATAGCTTGCGAAAGTCGTGCAGGGTTTGAGAAGCAAAGCTCGTGACTTCCTGCGGTTTGAACAAGCCGATATAGCCCGAGCTTTTCTGAAAGTCTCGGATGTAGCGGGAAGCTATGGGGAAGCGCGATGTCTTCCGTACAGTTGATGAACGATTTCGGCAAACTCATCTCAGTCGGGTTCGCGCGCACCGCAAGCTTGTCGGTGAACGACTTGAAGGGATGTGGGTTCAACTTGTCGTATGCCCGCTGAGCCGTTTCCGCATCTGCATCATTGATGTAGGCTTCTCACCAGAGAGGATACGGCAGTACCACGGAACCATCCCCAACATGCGTGAGGAAGCTGGGATAATGTGGCGGCACTAGGTCGCTCAAAGATTCGCCGCCATTGGCGACAAATGCACTGAGATAAACAAGTCTGCGCAGGCGATGTGCAATACGGTCTGCAACACCCGTGATGACGATGCCGCCATAGCTATGGCCGACCAAAACTACATCGCCGAGATTCCTTTCCGAGATGAACTCTACGACCGATTCGATCGACTCGGCCAGTCCGGTTGTCTTTTGATCCCCTAGCCTGTTGCCGCTCATAGTCGGGGTGAAGACGTGATGCCCCGCAGCTCTCAGCAAAGAGGCGGTGGGCCAATAATGCTCGCCAGTATGCCAGGCTGCGTGAATAAGGACGTAAGTTGACATAGTCTCGTAGGCTCCTTGTGCGCATGGCGATGCAAGCGGCGCTATATTGGGGTTCATCGATCCCGACGTACCTGCGTCTGATTGAAGAAAGGTGACTTACTTCCTGTTTGGACCTATTGGGTTGCCAAGAATGCTCTCTGCGATCGTCCTGCGATCGATATTCCCGAACGGGTCTCGCGGTACAGCGTCAACCGCCGTCAATAGCTCGGGAAGCTTGTGCTCGGGCAATTGAACCCGGGCCATCGCCAGAATTTCATCAATGATCGCGTCGTCGCTTTCGTTCTCAAGCTGAACGACTGCCGCGAGCCGGTGACCTAGCATTGGATCCGGTACGCCGAACGCCGCAGCATCTTGCACCATGGGGTGCGCGGTCAGCGCGCGCTCGACCTCCGCCAGCAAAATGGGCGAGCCGTCTCGCATGATGGTATCCGACTCACGATCAGGCAAAGGCGCAACGGTCTTGAATTCTATCAAACGCGCCACTTAGGCCTCCATCTTTAGGTAAGGTCAGCCTATCTTCTCTAAATGCAATCCATTCGCGTCCCCAGTGAAGTTCTTGCACTATCATCATTCCGTAACTTCACTGTCCTTGAGGAGATCGGCAGGCATTCGATCTGTTAGACCCACTGGATCTGTTGCACTTACCACCGCAAATGGACGCTCGGTCCTATCGCTCGTCAGCGCTACGACCGCGTTACAGGGATCCGCAATTTGATTGCAGCTGTAGCAAGATCCCGCTGCCCCGACATCGAGCTGAAACTGCAGCTGTTGAATTTCGTCTCGCAGTCACCTCGACTGCAGCGACGCTATGGGGCCGCTCTTTCGTTGCGGCTCGAAGAGAGGAATCATGAAAATTGTCATCGCGACCACGCCGGCGCCCGGGCACGTCAATCCTATGCTCGGCATCGCGCGAATTCTCTTGGCCGAGGGTCATGAGGTGCTCGCATTCACGGGCCGCGCCTTCAGAGAACGCATCGAGGCGATGGGAGCCACCTTCCGGCCTATTCCCGCCAGCGCAGATCAGGACATCGTCGATCCATTCTCAAAATATCCCGAGTTCAAGACACTGCCTCCCGGGCTGGACTTGCTTCGCATCATTCTCGAACGATTGTTCGTCGACCACATTCCAGCGCAGCACCACGGATTGAAAGACGTGCTTGAAGACGTGCAGGCCGATGTCGTCATTGGTGACGACTGCTTCCTCGGCCTTCTTCCGATGCTCCTGGAACCTCGTTCGACCCGACAACCTGTCGTCTGCTTCGGCACATCCATCCTGCATTGGCCGCGGGAGGACGGAGCGCCCGACTTTCTCGGATTGCCGCCGGCGCCCAGCCCGGCCGACCATTCCCAAACGATTCAGGACTATGACAGGATCGTCCATCAACCGCTTGCCCGGCGGCTGAATGGGTATCTGGAAGAACTAGGGACGAAGCCGCTTGCAACCCCTCCATTTGAAGCGATGGTGCGGATGGCCGACATCTACTGGCAGTTATCAGTTCCGAGTTTTGAATTCCCCAGGGCTCTACCGCGCTCCGTGAAGTTCATCGGGACACCGCCGATCATCCCAAACCAGGCGTCGCTTCCGCAGTGGGCCGCAGACTTGGACGGCAAGCGCAAGGTCGTTCTCGTCACTCAGGGGACGGTGGCCAACCATGACTTCAATCTCCTGATCGTGCCCACTCTCGCAGCGCTGGCTGAAGAGCCTGATCTCCTCGTCGTCGTCACCGCGGGCGGGCGGCCGGTCGCGGACATCCCCGGTCCGATCCCGGCTAATGCGCGTCTTGCGAGCTACCTGCCGTTTGACTGGATATTACCCAGAGCCGACGTATTCATCACAAACGGCGGCTATGGAAGCGTCAATCAAGCCATGAGCTTTGGCGTTCCTTTGGTTTGCGCCGGGTTGACCGAAGACAAAGCCGACGTGAACATACGCGTCGGATGGTCCGGAGTCGGAATTGATCTCAGGTCAAACGCGCCAACGCCTCAGGCCATACGCCAGTCCGTGCGGACCGTCCTTGATACCGACAGATTCCGCCGACGGGCTTTATTGATGTCCGAAGAATTCCGCGGGATCGACACTCGGACTGAGATCAGCTCCGACATCAGACGATTGTCTGCCCATTTTGGCAATCGAGAGCACGCAGCTTGAAGTGACGAATTCGCCGGGGCTGGCACAGTGCCACCCTGGAGCGGATTGCCACATGCTCCGACCTCGTGCCGCCATCCCGATGCGCGGATGCGGCACGAGTTGCAGTAGACGCATCTGGCGGCTGAAATGGTTTCACTTCCACCGCACTTCCAGACCGCCCAACATCCCAAGCATCGCTACGTCCGATTGGCAACTGACGCATCGATCAGCAATCGACAAGGACCCATGTCCGCATGATGCTCGTCGATGACATTGACTGGAAGGATCACATGACCACGATTTCTCGTCGAAAAATGCTCGCCGCAACTGCCGCTACTGGGATATTGACAACAGCTGCGGCCGCGCAGCCGCAACAAAACAACCCCATCCCCCAGCCACAGCGTCCGGGCCGCGGCGGTTCCGATCTCGGACCTCGCAATCTGGCGCGAGACCAACAGAACCCCGATATACTTGTACCCCCTTCGACCGACCGCGGGTCTCTGCCCAACCTGCGGTTTTCGTTCTCTGATGCGCATATGCGACTTGAGACCGGCGGCTGGACACGCCAGGTCACACAGCGCGAGTTGGGAGCAGCGACAGCTTTGGCAGGCGTGAATATGCGTCTCAACGCTGGTGGCGTGCGCGAACTACACTGGCACAAGGCCTCCGAATGGGCCTACATGCTTCAAGGTACTGCCCGGATCACGGCAGTCGATCCGGATGGCCGGTATTTTGTCGATGATGTCGGCGTAGGCGATTTGTGGTTCTTTCCATCCGGTACACCGCATTCGATCCAAGGACTTGGTCCGGACGGCTGCGAGTTTCTTCTCGTGTTCGACGATGGAGATTTCGACGAAGACAATACCTTTATGATCAACGACTGGTTCAAGCACACACCGAACGAGGTGCTCGGCAAGAATTTTGGAGTTTCACCCTCGCTGTTTGGCCATACCCCGGACGAGAGCGAGCGGTATATCTTTTCGGCTCCTTTGCCCGGCCCACTTAACTCTGAAAACATTCGGGGAGCGAACCCCGTAGAGACCAGCTATACGTGGCGTTTGATGGCGCAAGAGCCCATTCGCACCAAGGGCGGCACGGTGCGCATCAACGATTCCCGGCTCTTTCCGATCAACACGACAACCGCCGCTGCGCTGGTCGAAGTCAACCCGGGCAGTATGCGCGAGTTGCATTGGCATCCAAATGGCGACGAGTGGCTCTATGTCATCGAGGGCGAGGCTCGCATGGGTGTATTCGCAGGTCAGGGCCAAGCGCGCACGTATGACCTTAGAGCTGGCGACGTCGGTTACGTCCCGGTCGCCATGGGGCACTACCTTGAGAACACCGGATCTGGTCCATTCCGCTTTCTTGAGACGTTCAAGAGCCGCTACTTCGTTGATTTCTCTTTGGACACTTGGATGGCATCGACCCCGCCCGAGCTCGTTGACGCGCATCTGAAGTTGCCCAAGGACGTCATGGACTCCTTGCGGAAGAGCAAGGCTCTGGTCGTTCCGAATTAGGTGGCTTTCTGTTGAGGCGCGCCGTCGGACAAGTGACGGTGCTGCCATCGCAATGAGATGATTATGTGGCATCGGGATATTCGTGCTATCGTGAAGGCCGAAATGTCGAAAGCTATCCAACCTAGCTGAACTTGCAGGTGCGCCTCGCAAGTCGAAACTCGGATAACGTAAGCGATGACCAAAGGCAGCGAAAGACGACTTCATCGCCGCGATCTGCTTGGCTGGGGTCTGACAGGGGTGGCCGCAACCGTGGTCGGTTCGCAGCCTTTGACGGCCGCTCGCGGGTCCGCCGCCGGCGACAAGAGCAAGCGGAGAGCTCGCTACCAGCCGACCTCCCCGGAAATTCGTAACTTTTATCGCGTCAACCGATACCCTGCTCGATAGGGACGCTCCTGTGCTCGTAAAGACATCAAAGCTGTCTTTCTCGAAGAGGTTAAGCGGTGCAGAACGCTCATCCCCTTGCTATGAGCAGGACCGCCGTGCCTTCCTGAAGCGATCCGGGCTCACCGCTGCAGGCCTGTCGGTGTTAGGCTCGCTTCCTTTGGTGTTTGTAAGGCCGAGGCTGGCGCTCCGCCTGCCCCGGGAGCAGGTGTGGTTACCCGCAAGAACATCTGCACGCATTGCTCAGTTGGATGTTCCGTAATCGCAAAGGTTTCGAACGGAGTTTGGACCGGTCAGGAACCTGACTATGACAGTCCGATCGCGGCTCACATTGCAAGGCAGCCGCGGTTCGCGATGACGTCTTGAGCCAGCGACGCCTCCGCTATCCAGTCAAGCTTGTGAACGGGCAATGGATCCGGATCTCCTGGAAAACGGCGATCGATGAGATCGGCGACACGTTGTTTACAATCAGTGAGGGCAGGGCCCGATTCCGTCTATTGGCTTGGGTCTGCAAAATTCACCAACGAGGCGGCCTATCTCAATCGCAAGCTAGCGGCCTTTTGGGGCACGAATAATTCGGATCACCAGGCCGCATCTGCCATTCGACCACTGTTACTGGCGTAGCCAACACATGGGGCTACGGCGCCATGACGAACAGCTACAACGATATCCGCAGCGCCAAGACAATATTGCTCATGGGAGGGAATCCCGCCGAGGCACATCCAGTCTCTCTGCAGCACATTCTTGAGGGCAAAGAGCTCAACCGAGCCAACATGATTGTTGTGGATCCGCGCATGACACGGACCGCTGCTCACGCAACCAAGTACGTCCGGGTTCGACCGGGCACTCACATTGCAACCATCTACGGAATGCTGTGGCATATCTTCGAGAATGGCTGGGAAGACAAGGAATTCCTCAACCAGCGGGTATATGGCGCGGAAGAAATCCGTAAAGAAGCAGCTAAGTGGCCGCCGAGCGAAGTCCAGCGAGCCACGGGACTTCCCGAGGCCCAGGTTCGCCATATTGCGCAGCTGTTCGCGACGCAAAAACCCTCGACCTTGATCTGGGCGATGGGCCAAACCCAATTTGCAACCGGTACAGCCAACGTGCGAGCCAGCTGTCTTCTGCTACTCGCCACTGGGAATGTGGGTCGACCAGGCACTGGCGCCAATATCTTTCGAGGTCACACCAACGTTCAGGGTGTCCGCTTTGGCCTTCGCCGTGGCTGCCGTGTTCGCCGCGGTCTGGCTCTGAAGCTTGTCGAGCTTCTGCTCAAGCAACTTTAACTGTTGCTTTAGCAACGCGATCTCCTGTTCGCTGCTGCTTGCCATTGGGCTTGGGCTTGCGAGGTCGCCAGCGCGGCGGCAAGATCCAGTGCGGCGCTTGCATACTTTGTGCATGTCACGCTTCCTCCGCTTGTTATGTGTCTACCCTAGTGGGAGCCGTGTTGATTGGCTAAGCCTCGCGCGGCCCCCACTTTTGCGCAACCCGACTTTGGGTGATGAGCTTGCATCGCCGAGCTATATCAGCGAGGTTGCAGCGACGGACGCTGTGAGAAAAGGCGTCAGCGCGTCAGCGGTCCGCAGCAGCCCATACACGGTCCAGGGTTGTCGTCCCACCTCAGCCGTGTACCAGCCGGTTATGATGGCAATCCAAGGCAGGGGAAAGCTGAGAAATATGCACCACAGGGGCACGGCCGCTTTGCTCAAGAGCGTGTCTTATGCTCAAGGTTAAGCCCAACCAAGAGACTGCAAGCATGATGATCCCGCAACCGACCATAATGCGAAAAGTAAAAATGGTAATCGCGACCGGGCGTCCTGCCGCGAGAAGCTGGTTATGCCGACCTCCTTTGAGGTCAGGCTCAGACTTCCTTCCAAACACCGGGATCGCGACTTCGTACCGACTCGACTCTGTTTCCGCGTTGGGGATCGCGATCAATACCTCAGAGGCCGGCTGCTGGTCATGCCACCTGCCCTCAATGGCCGCGAATTTCGCTGGCTGGTAATCATGAACATAATCGCCAACAAGATGCCCAACGTAGAGCTGAGCTGGCAGGAGCGTGGCAGCTAACGCAAGGCCCATGCGCAGCATCACGAGCGATTCGCTCCGGTGAAATTGCCGCAACAGATACCAGGCGCCGGCAGCCGCCACACAGACGGCGCCCGTTAGGTACGAGGCCAAAAGCATATGCGGGAATCTGGTCCAGACCACTCGATTGAAAATGATCTTCGACCAATCATCAGGTACGAATTGGGCATCCTGCAGGACGTACCCCACCGGCACTTGCATCCAGCTGTTATTGACCATGATCCAGAACGCGGACAGCGCGGTACCGAGCGCCACCATTGCGGTCGAGGAAAGATAGAACCAGGGGGGCACACGAGGGCGTGCGAAGATTAGGATGCCGAAGAAGCCAGCCTCCAGCGCAAATGCTGTATATGAAAGGAGTGCCCCCTGAACAGGACCAGGCATTCTCGAGAGCACGCTCCAATTCGTTCCAAACTGGAATGCCATCACAACTCCCGAGACGACACCAATCCCAAACGCTACGCCAAGGACCTTCAGCCAGAACTCAAACAATAAGCCGTATACATTCTTTCCTTTGTACATATGCATCGCTTCGAGCACTGTCAGCCAAGCCGCCAGACCAATCGTGAAGGCAGGAAAGATGATGTGGAATGAAATGGTGAATGCAAACTGGAAGCGAGATAGAAGAAGCGCTGTCGGATCCATTCACCACTCCTTGCTTGTTCCACCCGTTCCTCGCCTCAAGATCACGCTGGGGCACATAGGTTTTGGCGAGCCAGTCTTTCGAGCCAAATCCGACGCTGGTGGAGCAAGCGGTATTCGCCGCGTCTTTCAAACCCACTGCGCCTGGCACCAGCCGCCAAGATTGTCGTTGCACCGCTCAGCAGCCGAGCACCGTCCATCTTGACAGCCTGCCTGCGGCCTCGTCCGAGCAGGGCAACATACGACGTAAACGTGACCTCGCCTCTTCGAAAGCCAGATCAGGCGCTCGCATCTATGTTCTGTTATACATGCGATCCACCACGCTGCGCCGCATGCACCATGGCTGCGCCCGACCGAATCGCGCGGCTGCGGAGGGCGCCGCGAACAGAATCGACGACGACCAACCAAGATCCCGCGAACAGCGCCACATCCTTGATGACCAATCGGCCGGCGCCAGAAAGGTATGGGAAGCCATACTCCGCGTCTCCAAGATCAGGAACCCATGCTTCCGGAGTCGTGAACAAGAATGACAAAGTGACAAGTGGCGTCAGGAACGAAAGAACAGCTCCAAGCAGTCCGTAACGAGGCGATGCCAGACCGATCAGAGTGAGAAAACCGATGGCCACCTCGACAATTCCAAGCCCTTGCGAAAAGCCGTAGGTGTTATTCTTGGTTTGCCACTCCCGCTCGGCAGCGACGAATTGCCCTTCGCGCGCGAGATGGGCCTTGTATTGTTCTGGGTGGTTATAAAACAACCGCATCACTGCATTATTTGCTACGAAGGGCGTGATGCTGTCCGCCTCATAGGGGACAAATTTGAGCCCACCGATCCATAGGAAAATGATCGCGATTGCAATGCGCATTGCATGGATGCCAAGTCTTTCGGATTGGCTTCCGGCAACCCAGTGAGCCGCATGCAGAACGTCTTTTCTTACTCTTGCTGCTTGGTCATTCATGCCAGATCCTTTCTCTCGAGCGTTTGTAGAGGTAGGTAGCGCTGAGAGTGCGACATCACCTCTCATCGAACACCGGCGACATCTCGCTCGCAACGTGAGCACTCCAGAAACGAATGCTTCAGCCCGGGCTAGACGGCATGACGGTAATTGGGAGTGACCCACTAGTGGAAGTGAAGTTGGTGCTTTTGTCGGTTGAAGAAGATTCACTTGTCGCCGACCGCCGTGCTCCAATCGGGAGTGAACTTCCCCCGACGAACTCTTCGCGGCCTTCCTTGTGAAAGTTCATTCCTATTAGCCCTGGATAGTTTTGGCCAAGGACGATGTACTTCACGAGCAAGATCCCGGTGGGCACGGCAGCGATAACGGACGCAATCACCACAATGAACGCGGCCGTGTACGCCGCTAAGAATCGGGACCGGGGCCCTTCAATTCTAAGCAGATGACGGAGATTGCGACTTTCTTGTTGTGGCGTTTCCCTGACCGCACCAACACTGGGGCCGCTGTTTGGTTTCGACCCGCAGCCACGTCGATTCATCAGAACTGTCGCAGCTCCCGTTGACAGGTTTGCAGGCTGCAGGGCCTCGGCTACGCGGGGTCGCTTCGCTTCAATCACTGCGTCCAAGAACCTGCTTGCTGATTTCGGTGCTATTCCCGGGTCGAGGGCTCGCGCTGTCGCTCTGATTTGTGGCAGACCGAGCTGGAATGCGCCCGGTGCTTGAGGGGCCAAGAACTGGGGCCAGGTGTCCTTGACTAGCCTTCTTCTTGGGTGAGCTGCGGCGGAGCAGCACATGCCGAATAGACGACAGTGAGCCAATCGCGCATCTCACGATAGAGTCCTTCAGATTGCTTGGCGTCTGGAGCCGGCCCGCAGGTTCATCGTCATTCCCTCACCTCGATGACACCCATCATACCTTTGTCCTCGTGATCGACAGCGTGACAATGGTAGACAAACCGACCAACGATTTCAGGATCGGTGAACGGAATCTTTACCTTGATCAAGCCCGGCCCCTCGTGCGTCGCTGGAGGTACTGAAAAAGTATCGCGCAAGCTATCGTCGTGCCGGGTATCGCTACCCACCTGCGTTACGAGAAACGCCGTCTGATGGATATGAAAGCTGTGATATTGTTGGTCAGTATTCACCACTGTCCACTCTTCAGTGTCCCCCAGCCTAACGGTCTGATCCGTTCGGGCTTCGTCAGTCAGTTTGCCGTCGATCAAGAAGGCCGTCCGGTCAGGGGTTCGTGAATAGAGCAATGTCCGGTGTTGCGCGATGTCTGCCTGCCGAACCTCCTCTATCCACCCGCCATCATGTAGCCGTTGGGCCAGAACCGCTGCTTCGACCGAGGTAGTGCTTGCTGGCCCCGTGGACCGGACTACAGCCATGGGAATACTGGGCTCTTCGGCTCGCCAAGCCTCATTGCGAAATGGAATTGTTTTCAATGGGTAAGTACCGGCCGGCGGGCCGATTGCTATCGCATCCACTCGCTCCCCCGGTCCAAGAAAGAGCTCCGCCGCCTTTCGTGGACACGACAACATATGTCCGTCTGTTGCCACGATGTAGAGCGGCATGCCGGAAATACCTATTTTATAAAAGCTCGAGGCCCCAATGTTTGCAATCCGCCACAGCTGCATCTCTCCTGAGCGTGTCTCAACCAACGGGTTGAGTTGGCCATTTATCGAGACGAGCTCGGTCCCGTCCGGGGCTCTCGCATGCTTTATCAGAAAGAAGCGTTCCGGCATCTCGGCCAATAGAGGAAGCAATTGCTCGCTGCCATCGACGACGAGAGCGCCCGACATGCCGGCCATGATCTGATCATTTACGGTGCCGTGCGCATGGGGGTGATACCAGAATAGGCCCGGACCCTGGCGTCCATTCGCTGGTATCCGCACCTGGTACTCAAACGTCTCACCAGGTTGAACATGAACGAAGACATTGTCGCTGTTTCCGCTCGGAGAGACGCTCAAGCCGTGAAAGTGCATGTTCGAGGAGGTGCCAATACCGGCGCAAATTGGACCGAAGGAATTTCCACCGTCAGGCTTGGCAGCGAGGTCATTGCAGAAAGTAATCCGCAAGACGTCGCCGACGCTGGCTCGTAAGGTCGGCGGTATATAGCAGCCATTGTAGAGGAGCCCGGGGAATGTGGTTGGGCCAAGGTGTACGTCTCCTGGCGCCGCCCTGATCGTTGCCTGGAGCACGCGATGAGAGCTGCGTAGCTCGGGCGGATAGCGGAGTAGCTCGGAGCCCGGCGCGATGGCCTGCGAGTGAGCCCAAGGAGCATACATGGAAGCTCCTCCTGAAAGTAGACACGAGGCGGGAGCCGCCGCAATCGCGGCTTTGACGAACTGGCGTCGGTCCATAGCTGAGGACATTACGATCCCTTTGGTTTTCCGTCGTTCGCTACGTCGCCACAGAACGGACCTACTAGCTGTCGGCCGAGGTCCGGAGTTGAAGCTGGACCGCAGCGCTGCGCACCAGCCTTGAAAGTCTCAAAAGTTACGGGTTTTCTTGCATCTAGGAAGTGAAATCCGCTCATGAGCAACATGCCGCATGGTGCAGCTGCGCGGCATGCTGCTCCGACCCGAAACGCCGTCATGGTAATGAAACGTCGAGTGTGGGGCCAACCTGCTGGCCAACCGCCATACAGAAGCCATGTAAAGAAGTGAGTGCCTGGAAGATTGCACTACGAGTTGGGCATATGCGTCAGATACTGGTAGATGGCTTCTAGCTCGTCATCATCCATTTTGCCAACCGAACGCCACGGCATTTGTTCGCTGATTTGATGGCCATTGGGATCGATACCAGTCCGCATGGCGGCACTGAAACCGGCGAGCGTCCAGTCCTTGACCAGATTCAGGTCGGGTCCGAGCGGCGCCAACTGCCCTGGTATGCCGCCGGTCAACTTCTCGCCGTGGCACTCGCGGCAGTCTTGGTACGACAGGATGTACTCGCCAAATTCTGCGGTCGGCCCCTTCGCCGGACCCGAGACATGGCCAGTGATCACCGGCTTGGCAGGTGGCAACATGCCCGCACCAAGCATGACGAGCCCGAGCACATTCATCCGGTCAGGCGGATCCGGCGTCGGGGTTCCTGCCGCAGGCACATTGCGAATATAGGCGATGACGGCTTTGATGTCGTCGTCGCTCAACCGCCCGGCCCTGATATAGGACATCATGGTCAGCCACCGCCCATCCGCATCGATGCCGTTTCGAATGGCGCGGAAGATCTCGCCATCGGACCAGTGTTTCAATGGACCGGCCGTAGTCAGGTTCGCAGCCACGAACGATCCAATTGGAAACTGGAGTTCAACAGCCAGATCGTAGCCGCCGGTGAGCGTGCCGGTGTGTGAATGGCAGGCGCCACACAGACCGTCTGCGATGCCTTTGCCACGTGCAAGCATTTCCGGCGTCGACGAAACCTTAACGTCCGGGACCGGGGCCGAGCGCCTATGCTGCTCAAACATCCCAATGGACATGAGCGTGGCGACGGACGCCGCCGAAGCGGACAGCCCCCCAAACAGACCTGCACCGCCCCATTTGATGGCACGGGTTTCAGCATGCCAAGTGCGGACTGCCGACCAGGCCAAGATCGCTGCAACGGCAATCAACGCCAGCAATTCAACTATGTTCTGCATGGTACCCTTAGATAAGGTGGTACGTGGATGGATCGGAGCAGGACGACGTTTGCTGCTGGTCTATGCTGTTGACAGCGCGCCCACGTGAAGCCGCGGGGCGCGCGGATGGCACAAAGGGTGACGGCTCAAGGTTCTGCACGGCTATTCTCTCGAACTCCAACGCGGGCGGTTCTGAGCCGCTATCGCTACGGAACAATTGCAACCTTCGGAATTGGGTTACAGCCGTAATGTCGGAACCCGTCCGCTCGATGAGAGCGAGCTGATGCGTGTAAGCAGCTGCCGATGGCTTCAGTTGAAGCAACCAGACGTCGCAGACGTCATACAGGCAGGCGATGGATCAATATGCTCGTTGCTCTTGGCACGGCCTTAGATGCAAGCGGGGCGAGAAACCGATTCCCGGTGGGGGCCGTTGCTGGCGAGAGGCAGCCAGCTCGATTTCGGCAAAATGGTTGTTCGGGCCAACGGTTGATCGCGATGGTCCAGGCGCGGGCTGTTGCCTTCAAGGACCTGGTTCAAACTGATAAGGTTTGTCGCTTTTCCTTATCAGTTGGCCTACTAGCTCCAGTTGCGGCCAATTCGGCTCAGCCGACGTTAGCCATCAGCTGGTCCAAAAAGTACAGTCCTATAAATATCAATCGCTTTTCACAATTCGAGACCGCCCGACCGCTGGGAGATGGCGGCAAGAAGAACTTGGTCTCTCGATCGCCAATCTTGATCCGGTCAATCGGCTGGATCCGGTCGATAGTACGATCATTACGCAGACGTTCGCGGTAGAGGCGGAGGCGAGCTGACTGCCCCATTGCCTTAAGCGATCATTCAAACGCTCTATGGCTCGTGAAGGCCAAAGCCTCTATTGACGGGTGCTGCACCAAGACCTCAGCAAAATTTACGCACTCGCCAGGTAAAGGCAAGGGCAGACTGCCGGCGACGCCGGTCCGCGAGGACCAGCCGAGGCTCGACATAGAGAATTTCTATTACGCGCAGGAAGACGAGGTTTTCGCGGCATCGAAGCGCGACGGGTTCGGCTGGAGCGTGTACCGGCCGCACACCATCGTTGGCTACGCCGTCGGCAACGCCATGAACATGGGCGTACGCTGGCGGTGTACGCGACGATCTGCCGGGAAACGGAACGGCCATTTTCCTTTCCGGGCGGCCACGCAATGGAATGGCCTTACTGACATGACCGGCGCGACCCTGCTGGCCCGGCATCTTGAATGGGCCGCCAAAACAGCGGCTGCACGCAACCAGGCCTTCAACGTCGTCAACGGCGACGTCTTCCGCTGGAACTGGATGTGGACCCGGCTGGCCGATTGGTTCGGGATTCGCCGGCGACCTATTCCGGCGACGGAATTCCGCTGGAGCGCCAATTGATCGATGCGGGTCCGGTCTGGGCCGACATCGCACGCAAATATCGCCTGGCGGAGCCCGATCTCGGTCGGCTTGCGTCGGCCTGGCACACCGATGCAGATCTCGGACGCCCGATCGAGGTGGTGACCGACATGAGCAAGAGCCGGCGTTTGGGCTTTTTGGACTACCAGGCGACCGACGACAGCTTCTTCAATTTGCTTGAACGGCTGCGCGAAGCTCGCATCATTCCGTGATCGTTACGTCGCGAGCAGAGAGGCTTCAAATCGGGCAAACAGCGCAGCCGGTCCGGGATACACCTCGACGCAACCTGCTGCCCGCAGCGAAGCCTCGGTGAAGCCGCCCGAGAGCACTCCGATCGCTGCGATGCCGGCTTTGCCTGCCGCCGAAGCATCGTAGGGCGTGTCGCCGATCGCAATGGCCTCGGCGCCGGCGATATCGAGCTTTTTCAGCACGGCCTCGAAGAGGTCCGGAGACGGCTTGGATTTCTCGGCATCCTCCGACGAGGTCGTAGCGTCGACCAGATCGATTATTCCTGCGATGTCGAGATACTCGTTCAGCTCATCCTCCTTTGCGGACGACGCGATCGCAACCTTAGCGCCAGAGTTCCCGACGCGCCGCAGCAGATCGGGGACAGCCGAGAAGGACGTACCAGCGGCAAGTACGTGCTCTTGAAGCGCTTGCCGCGCCACTCCTGTGTTTCGGCGTGGAATAAGGACCCCGTATTCGGGGTGATCGGCATCCAATCGGGGCTCTGACGCAGTTTTGGTGCAGCTGGGTTTATTCTGCGCCGATTAGTCTGGCTTGAAGCAGATCGATTTTGCCACGGCCGTACATTTGGCGTCTGACGAGCTTGAGGCGCGTGATCTGCCCCTCAGTCTGTCCGTTGGACCAGGGCGAGGTGATCGCCGGGAACCGCCGCTTCATCGTTCGTTACGCCGCGGGCGAACGATGCAACAAGACTGGCGCGAGCGCGCTCGATCCATGGGACGAGGCCCGCCTCGGTCTTGCGTCGGATCATCAGGTGGAATTCGGCGATGATCTCGCGTGCCTCGACCAGGGGTGGCACGCCAGCTTCTACCGCAGCGACGGTCACCGTCTCTGCCTTCGATAGCGTATCCCGTCCGACGGTCATGAGACGAGCGATCGTTCTGGCCGATGGAATCCGATGAAGGGTTTCGACATCAGTCTTTTCGGCCCGCCGTCTACGAGTCGTCCACTCGCCGACAACACGAAGGGAGCCTCGGAAACCGCGCGCCCGTAAGCGGCGCCAAAGTTCAGCGCCGTTTCGGCAACCGGCTGCCCATTGGTCGTCGAGCCATGGCAGGTGCTGATCGAGAGAGCTCTCCCGGGTCCGGAAGACATCATGGCGTTCGCCGCGGATCACCTGTCGCACCAGCCCCCTGCTGTGGCCCGTCTGGCGCACTATCTGCTTGATCGGCGTCCCACCTTTCGACAGGCTCAAGATGGTCGCGTTAGCCTCCTCGCGCCGGAGATAGCCCTCATATTGGAGACGCTCCGCAGCTGTTAGCAGCTCGGGATTGATCGTAGTTGCTCCGATTGCGCTGCGGATCTGGCGCATCGATTTTCGGACGGCATCGAGGTAGGCCCGGCTGGCGTTCTCCATCAAATGCCAACGATCTGCAACCTGTACCGCGTGCGGCAGGGCCTTTGCTGCGGCTTCGCCATATCCTCCGCCGCGGTCGCGGGCGACGATCGCGATCGTGGGATGGGCGGCGAGCCAGGCCTGGGCGGTCGCGGGCTCACGGTCCGGCAGCAGGGTGACCACCCGGCGCCTTTCCAGGTTGCAGATGATGCTGGCGTATCGGTGATTGCGCCGCCAGGCCCAATCATCAATGCCGATAATCCTGAGCGGGTCAGCCGGCGGACGGCTACGGCGTCGAACCACGCGAAGGAGCGTATCCTTGCTCACCGGCAGCATCAGCCGTTTTGCGAAGCCTGCCGCCGGTCGTCCGCCAAGAGCCAGACCGAGGTGATGGACAATGGAGTCCAGCCTCGCCGTGCGTCGCGCTGATGGAGCCAGCACCCCTTCGTCGAAGCGCTCAGTAAAGATTTGGCGCCCGCACAGGACGGCGTCGCAGCGGAAGCGGCGGGCGACCACCAGGAGCTGTACGATCCGCCTCGAAAGCGGGAGGTCAGTCACGCGTCGCCGATACCGGCTATGGACACGCCGAGAAACTGTTCCGCACAAGGGACACAGACCGACGCTTCCGGACGCCCGGATCTCAATCACGGCCTTATCACCTTCGTAGTACGCACTCTCTACAACAAACCCACGCGGCACCAGACTGAAGCGGTGGAGTGCTTGCTGCATGGCGTTGATTCTCCTCCAATCAAAGCGCCACGCATCCCCCAAACTGCATCAAAAGTGAGTCAGAGCCCCAGTCCAACGCCGATTGACAGCACCGCCCGCGGTTTGCGCGTGCGCCAACGCAACGCTCGTTAGAAGACCTCCGGTAGCGGTCGCTGCCAGCATATTCTCCTATGATTCCAAGATACAGTGCTTCTGCGCACCGACGTCTCTCTCATATGGAGTTTGCGCTGCTCGTACAGTAGTGAAACGATTTCACGCGCGAGATGACGACGGTTCACATCGACCGCTCCGGCGCACACGGGCGGGGGCGCGGAGCATCTGCCCGAGGATCACACAGTCGTGTTCAACAGGGGCCTCGACTCATGCGGGATGAACTACAGACGAAGCTGGAAGCTCGGGCAAGCCTGTCGATTTCAAGCAACTGCTCGGGATCGAGCCGGATTGCGGCACGACCAATATTCGCAACGTGAAGAGCAACACTGGATGTCATTCGGCCTGCAATATTTGAATGGCGGTTGACAGCCAGCGTCTAATCAAGCAGCCGGCACGACGTTGTGGTTCAGCCGGAACATATTGGTTGGGTCGTAGGCCTTCTTGATGGACGCCAACCGCTCGTAGCACCCCGGGCCGTAGATCGCCGCGGCGTCAGCCGCCTCATCCGGCGCGAGGTTGTTGACGTACCGCCGATCGGCCTGCCAAGGTCTCATGCCCTCGAGCAGCTCGGCGACCGATCTCTTGAGCTGCTCCTCCTGCGACAGCGGACCGGCTGCGACGGCTAACAGGCTGTACGGCAAGCCCCTGGTCACTACGGCATTAGGCACTGCCGGCTCGCGGTCCCATCCACCGCCCAGCGCGCGCAGCTCGGCGAGCACCAGGGCGGTCTCAGCGTCCGGACCGACGAGCTCGATCAGCTTATCCTGCGCCTGCGTGGGGAACTCTCGCAGCATGATGCTCCGCTCGTAGTATGGCAGCGGGTCGGTCGGCTCGTTGTGGATCGATGCGACCTCGCTGTACGGCATGTCCCGCACGGTATCCAGAACCGCCGGGGCTACCGCTCGAAGCGGCTCTACCATCCGCTCGCCGTCCGCAGTCGTGCCGTTGTAGGCGACCCGCACCGAAACAAGAAACTTCCCGCGCAGAGGCTCGGGCACTTCGAGCAATGATGGCATACGCATCACAGCGATTGACGTAGTCATTGTCTCCGGTGTGCCTGGATGCCAAGCGGCCCAGGCTCGCAGCACCTCGGCCATCCGCTCACCGGGGAAGTAGATGCCGCCGGCGTAGAGGCGAGACACCGGAAACAGGTTGAATTCCAGGGCCGTGACCACTGCGAAGTTGCCCTTGCCGCCGCGAAGGGCCCAAAAAAGGTCGGGCTCCGATTCCGCGTCGACGTGCCGCCGTTTGGCGTCCGCAGTGACCATCGTCTAGCGAGCGCACGTGATCGGCGGCGTAGCCGTGAGAACGGCCGAGGGTCGGGCTGAGCCCGCCACCCAGGGTGTAACCAGCGACTCCTACTGTGGGGTTCGTCCCGTTCAGCGGAGCTAGACCAACCTTGGCCGCCTTCGCAATCACTTCCGACCACAGCACGCCCGCGCCGACCCGCGCCGTGCGGCAGGCCGTGTCGATCGTTATATCGTTCATGCGGTTCGTTGCGATCATAACGGCGCCTTGCGCCTTGCCGACCATCTGATGGCCGGTGTTCTTCACCAGAACAGGCCGTTGCTGCCTCGCCGCGAAAGTAACCGCGGCCTGGACGTCGGCCGAGCTCTTCGGCACCACGATCACCGCCGGCTTCAGCTCATGATTGAGATTCCAGACGGCACGTTCGTCGTCGTATCCCGCTTCGCCCGGGAGTAGAACCGAACCCTCGATTGCGGCTGTGAGAGACGCCGCATCCGCCGGCAATACCGGCGACGAGCACGAATTGTTGAAAGTCATTGCATGCATACAAGACACCTCCGATGGGTCGAAAAAACGTCGCTCTTCATGAACCTAAGGAACGATACTGCCTGATGGTCTTGTCATGACATGCGACACCTGCCTCCGCTCGCCCACGCGCGAGACCCGGTTGTTTGCCCGAGCGAAAAGGCACGGAAGACGATCGCCACGATCCATGGGCGACGATGGTCCACCAGGCAGAACCATTCACTCTCGCCAAATCGTCAAGGACAAACGCGGATAACGGTTTTTCCCGCGCGTCGCTCGGTCGAGTTGAAGGCGGCAACAGCATTGTCGAGGGTTGAGACGTTTCCGATGTTCGTCCGCAGCCGTCGGTCGCGCAACCGCTGGACGATCTCACTCAGTTGGGTACGGTCGGATTCGACAACGAAGTCGACGGTCAGGCCGTCGACCGGCCGCGCGTCGGATGGCCCGACGACGGATACCAGCGTTCCTCCGGCTCGAATCAGGCGTGCGGACCGCCTTCCGATGTCGCCGCCGATGACGTCGAATACAAGATCGATTCCACCGACGTCTTCCAAAGCGTCGGTGCCAAGGTCGAAAAACTCCTGCGCGCCGAAATCGAGCGCCTTCTGACGATCGGCCGCGCGTCCGGTGCCGATGACGTAGGCGCCAGCCTCTCGTGCGAGTTGCGTCACCATCGACCCGACTGCGCCGGCCGCGCCGTGCGCGAGGACGGTCTGCCCCGCCCGAAGGCGCCCGTGCACAAACAGTCCCTGCCACGCGGTCAGGCCCGAGATCGGCAGACTCGCGCCCACCGTGAAGTCGACGTCACCCGGCAACGGCGCGAGGTTGCGCGCCTCCATGGCTATATACTCTGCCAAGGTGCCGTCGCGATACCAGTCAGCGAGGCCGAACACCCGCTGTCCCACCGACAACCCGGTTGTGCCGTAGCCGAGAGCAGTGACCACTCCGGACAGCTCATGGCCGGGGATCGCCGGCGTTCGGTCACGCTCGAGCCGATCGGTCCAGGTCGAGGGCCACTCCAGCTCAGTCGGGACGAAGCCCGATGCTTGAACCTGAACGATGACGTCGTTTATCGCTGCCTGCGGCTTGGGTCGCTCCACCAGCTTCATTCCAGCCGCTCCGGCTGCCTGGTCAGTCACAGCGACCGCCCTCATGGTACTTTTCTCTTTGGTCATCTGTCACCCTCGGTTTGGAAGCGCGGCGCGTCGGAGATCGACAAAACGTCATCCATTGTGGAATTCCTCTTCTCTTAGTCCGCGATCTGCTCCGTCAGCATTGATCCTAGGCGCCCACGAGCCGGATGGACTAGGATCGCCGCTGCTCGCTAGTTGGCGAAGAGATGCGCAGTGTTTGGTCGTATAACAGTACCAAGATTGTGGACTTCGACTGTACCATCACGCGATGACGGCGCTCCCGATCAACTCGATCGTGCCGCCGGGGCTCCGCAATGCCGTTGGCCGACCGCGATCGGTACGCGTATGGATCCAATCCATATCACTGCCTCCGGTTGGTTCAGCAGCATGTCCGCGAAGTGACAGACCAAGCAGTTGTCGTTGATCGCGTCGGCCGTCGAACCGCCCGGAAATGGTGGTAGATCGACGGTCATGGATTTGAATTCGGGCTGCCCGGGCCCCAGGCGTTGATCGGCGAGGCGTTAGCAGACTCCAGCCGCAGTCGCTCCTCCGACAAGGCGACCGACGGCCTTGATGAACAAACAACGGTCGAGCGTGGAAGACCGGCGCATTTGCATCGCTTGTCACGTGCATGACGGTAGGTTGTCGGCTCTTCCATCGGGCTAATTTCCATCTGCTATCAACGGACGGATGGCGGCAGCCGATCGAAACGGGTCGCAACGGCTATCGCCCCGTCACCCAGCGCGACACCCGCATGAGGCTACTGAAATCCCTGCGCTGAAAACTGGAGTCTTTATAGGCCATGACATCAGCCAAACCTGTGCCCTGGGTGGTCTCGGGACGGTGTTTGAGGCTGTCGTAGAGGGCTTGCAGAAACTCCTCGGCGAAGTGCAGCGGACGCGGGTAAGCCACCTGGACAGTGGCCCGCTGCTCCGCAGCAAAGTCGTCAAAGCCGGCCCCTACGAGATCCATGTTCGCGCCTTCGGCAAGAAGCGCCGCGATCGGGTACAAATGCGGAGAAATTCCATTTGTCGTATGTAGTGCGATCGCAAGCCAGACGCTTTGGCTATCAGCTTCCGAAATGCCGCGACTCCGCAAAAACGAACGTGCCGCGTTTGCCCCATCCACTTCATAGCGAAGGTGGCTATCTCCGTAGTTTGCGGTCAGGCCATAATCATGGAACATAGCCGCGACGTAAAGAAGTTCCTGATCAAAGGCCATGCCCTTGCGTCTACCCGCCAATGCAGCCCAACAATAAACCCGGATCGCTGGATGTCGGGAAGACGGCAGCTAGCGGGCGAGCAGCGCCCGCGTAGCACCGATCACATCATCCTGACGCATCAGGCTTTCTCCGACCAGGAATGTCGATATCCCGAGCAGGCCAAGCCGGGCCAAATCCGCAGGCGTGGATATGCCGCTTTCGCCGACGATCAGGCGATCTTTCGGAATCAGAGGCGCCAAGCTTCGCTCGTCGCAAGCGTTGTCTCGAAGGTCCTCAAGTTCCTATGATTTATACCGATCATCGGCGAACGCAGCCGCGAGGCTCGCTCGAGTTCGCCATGGTCGTGGATTTCGATCAGCACGTCCATACCATGGTCGAGGGCCGCCATGATGAGCAAAATGCAGTCCGCCCCATATGCCCGCGCCTCCACGACCTGATAGGTATCGAAGATAGAATCCTTGCGCAGCACGGGGAGGCTCGTCGCCGCGCGCGCCGTCGCCAGGAAGTCCAGGCTTCCCTGGAACGACGGCCTGTCGGTCAGCACGGACAAGCAAGCCGCGCCGCCTGCTTCGTAGTCTCGGGCAAGTGAAGGTGGATCGAAATTCTCGCGTATGAGCCCTTTCGACGGAGATGCCTTTTTGATTTCAGCGATCAGCGCATACTCGCCCGTCGCCAGCTTGCTACGGATTGCCGTGACGAATCCCCGCGGAGCCGAAGCGGCCTTGGCGAGCGACATCATTCGCCCTTCCGAACGGAGTCGCCTAGCAGTCTCGATCTCACGACGCTTGTAGAACTCGATTTTCCTGAGAATGTCTGGGATCATTCATCTGCTCCTTCGATCCGGCAAATCTACGACAGCCCATGACGCTTGCGCCGGCGCATAGCTCGCTTCAGCCTCCGCGTGATAAGGCGCGGCCGCTGACCGGCACCGCCAGCAGCACGGCCACACTAAATCCCGCCGCCACCCAGCCGAGCCGCATTACGCCCCCATCGGCGAGAACCAGCGCACCGACCGCAGCGCCGGCCGCGCTTCCGAGATAGATGGCTGACGAGTTGAGGGACAGACCGACCGCAGCGAGATCTGGAATCAGCGCGACCAAGCGCGCCTGCTGCGCCGTCATCACCCCCCAGCTGGCCAGCCCCCAAAGCAGGATGGCTGATAGCAAAACGAACAAGGCCCGCGCAGGCCCGAGCGTCACACCCAGCGAAAGGAAAAGGTAGGCCAGAACAGTGAGGCCGCCACTTACGATCACGGTAAAGTCCGCTCCCCAGTGGTCCGCCATGGCGCCGCCGAGCCGGGTACCGAACGCGCTGGCCAGCCCGAAGCCAAAGAGCACCAGCGCGAGGCCTTGTGGTCCAATCCCGGAAACATGCGCGAGAAAGACGCCAAGATACGTATAGAGCGTAAATGTGCCGGCGACCGTCAAGACGGTTGGTCACACGAATAGATGCGCCGCACTGCGCCGTGCAACAGTACCAAGATCGCCGATTTTCACTGTACCATAGCGTGGTGACTCGCTTTCAATCCGCGCAGCCAGCTGGATCCTTGTCTTTGACAACAAGGGCAAACCGAGGCCGACTTGGCGTTCTTGGTGCACCACTTCGCGTGCATTCTTGGTGCTATTTTTCATCACTGACGATCCTATCTCCGTGTAAAAGGAGAGTAACCATGAAGATGCGTATTTTATTCGGCGCAGCTTGCGCTGCCATGGCAATTGCTGTCGCAACGCCCGCCGCAGCCCATGACGGCGGCGAGACAGTCAAGCCGATCTTCCAGCAGACAATATCCAATATTCCCGGGAAGTCATTGATAGCCGTGGTTGTCGACTACAAGCCGGGAGGCGCGTCTCGGTCCCATACCCACGCCAAATCGGCTTTCATCCTCGGCTACGTCTTGTCGGGAGAAATCGAGTCGCAGGTGAATGACGGCCCCCGGCGCGTCTATCGTGCCGGCGAGAGCTTCTACGAACAGCCGGGCTCTCGGCATCCCGTCAGCCGCAATGCGAGCAAGAACAACCCTGCAAAGCTCCTGGCGGTGTTCGTTGTCGACGCTGACGACAAGGAACTGACCACTCCGGTCAAATGACGCGTCCTCTAGGACGATATAACCAACATTGATGAGTTAACCAACCGCCTTTCATTACGGCACTGTCCGACCCGAAGGGCTTAGGGACTGCCGATGTGTAAGGCTACGTTACGCAGAGCAGTCTTCATCGCGCCAATTCCAACAGTCGACGACAATCCATCTTCAGTCGTCGTTCATTGAGATTCGTCACGCCGAGTAGCAGTCCCTGTCGCCGGGAAGGCTGCATGTACCATGGCGACAACGGAGTTGGCGCCATGCCGAGCTGCAGAGCGCGCGAAGCGATGTCCAGGTCTGACATTGTGTCGGGAAGCAGGATCGCGACCGCTAGGCCGCCGGTTGCTTGCACCCTCATCGAGGCTGACACGGCATCTCTCAGGCAATTGAGCAAACTTTCCCGTCGGGTGGCGTAGAGCCGCTTCATTCGGCGTAGGTGACGAAAATAATGTCCTTGCCGAAGGAATTCCGCGACGGCGCGTTGCACGGCAGCGGCGGGCGCTGGTGCCAAGCAAGCAACGAGTTCACCGAACCGCCGACTCAGTTCCGATGGCACGACCAGGAAACCCAGGCGCAGCGAAGGACTGATCGTCTTGCTGAAACTGCCAACATGTAGAACCCGCCCGCCATGATCGAATGATGCGAGCGCGGGAGCCACCCGTCCTGTCAACTGCAGCTCGCTCAGATAATCGTCCTCGATGATCCAAGCGTCGTTTCGTCGAGCCCAGGCGAGTAGCGCGAGCCGCCGCGACAGCGACATGGTCACACCGAGCGGCGCCTGTTGGCCTGCCGTCACGACCGCCAGTGACGCCCCGGCTGCGGCCCGCACACCGGCGAGTACGTCCAACCCCTCCGCATCGACCGGAACCGCCGTAACAATCATTCCAGCTAGGTTGAGCGCAGTACGGGTGAGCGGAAAGCACGGATCCTCTATCCAAGCTCCTTTCTTACCAAGCTGAAGCCCCTGGATCACCAGACCGAGCGCCCCGGAAAACCCGCCGGTTACGATAACCTGAGACGGGTCGCAGCGAATGCCACGGGCCAGCGCCAAGTAAGCCGCGATCTCCTTTCGAAGCTGCGGATCGCCGCGCGGATCCGGATAAGTTACCGGCAGCGCCGCAGCCTCCCGGGCCTCGCGCACCAGGAGGCGTGACCACAGCTTGAATGGGAAGGCGTCCTGAGAGGGCACGCCCATCTGAAAGACCCGCGGCGCAAGTCCGAAATCATGGAAGAGCTCTGACAGAAGCGGCTCTTCCCGCGACCGATCGGACATTGAGGATCGGAATTGTCGGGCGGCCACACGAGTTCCAGCTGGCCCAAGACCAAGCGCGAACTGCTCCGCGACGAGACGACCATAAGCTACACGTACGGTCCCGCGAGACACACCGAGCTGAGCGGCCAGATTCTGCCAAGAGGGCAACCGCGAGCCCGAGGCGAGCCGTCCATTCTCGATTCCCTCTCGGATAGCTGAATAGATCTGGGTCGCCAGAGGGATCTTTCTGGCATGATCGAGTTGGATGGAAAGGCCAGCCATCACCGGGCGCCGCGACCGATCTGACATATGAAAGCTCAGCTTAGCGCGCCTATTTTACACACTTAGCACGATCTTTCCCTGCGGCTTCGGTCGTCGGCCATCCAGCATCATATGTGCTTCTCGCGCATCAGCGAGAGGCATGATGGCGGTTACTCCCGTCTTCAGATCGCCGCGATCGATAAGCGCTGAGATTTTGTTCAAATAAGCCGTCGTGACGTCTACCAAAAAGAAGGTCGCGGTGACGCCATGCTTTTCCGCCAAAGCTTGATCTGGTTGGGAACCAGTCGATATCAGCTTTCCGCCCTGCCGCAGAACCCGAAAAGAACGGGCTTGTGTTTCTCCTCCTATGAGGTCGAACACCACATCAACGTTCCTTACTTCATCTTCAAACGGTTGCATTTGATGGTCTACGACTTTGTCAGCACCAAGTGCTCGCACGTATTCGATGTCTTTCGTACCAACGGTGACCACCGAGCGCACCTTGGCTCGACAAGCGAGTTGGACAGCGAACGCTCCAACGCTGCCGGCCGCGCCGTGGATGAGAACCGTCTGGCCGGCTTCGAGCCGCGCGTGGTCAAACAAGCCTTGCCAGGCGGTCACAGCGACGACGGGAACCGCGGCAGCTTCGACGTAGCTGAGCGAATTTGGCTTTCGGGAGAGCATCGCAGCCGATGCGATCGCATATTCGGCATAAGCGCCAAGAAACTGGGTATTGGTTACCCCGAACACTTGATCGTTCACCGCCACGGACGAGAAATCCGGATCAAGAGCCGTCACCTCGCCGGCGAGGTCCGAGCCGAGTGTGAGAGGAAGGGGCTGAGGCAAGGCGCTTTTCCCGGCCCTGATCCATGAGTCCCAGGGGCCGACGCCCGCCGCATGCACTTTAACAAGGACCTGGCCTGCAACCGGACGGGGTCGAGCGGTCTTTTCAAAGACCATCTTTTCTGCAGCACCAAACTCGTGGACTCGCCACGCCTTCATTGAAGGTTGGTCCGCTTTCTCTCTGTAGGACGTGGTTGCCATGTAATTGCCTTTTCATCGTCTTCGGAGACCGCTCATCTCATTTGACCAAGAAGCGCTTTCTTCAACCGGTTGCCAGTTTCACTTACCCAATACCCGGCCAATCCATTCCGCTACGGTGATCGCGGGCCGCAGTGCGATCAGGATTACGGCGATCACCATCAGAAATCCCGCACCGTACACTGTGACGAATTCGCATCGCAGATACGAACCTGAAGCGCGCCTATTACGCCTCCGGGGATTCGGACGAACATTTATCACAAGTGGATCTGTTGCATCGTCGATACCCCTCGACTCATCCGCCCGCCTAACGCTGGAGGCGCAGGTAGTGAGCACTCAATACTGACTGCCTATTACGGATAGGCAGGTGCTATCGCCACAAAGACGGCCAGCATCGACGTTGTCCCTAGGGCGATGCCACCCGTCACGGTCGCGAGCTGGCACAGCGAAGCGCGGCCTGAAATCCGCCCGCTTTGAAGGTCGACCTCGCCCTCGATGAACTCGCGAAAGCTTCGAGTAGCTGCCCGATAGGGTTCCATGTTTCGGCTTGAATATCCACACCCGGTCATTAGCCCTAGCATCATATGAGGGTGACCATCGTCAGGACCACTGAAGTCTCGCCGCCTGCAAACGCGATCCAGAATGTCAAAACGATATAGGCTATACCAACCAACGTTATTGCGATTGCGAGCGGATGAACGCAGGTCGCCGGCAGCGAATTTGCGACGACAGTTTCTCCTTCATGCAATGGCGGCGCCTCGCGATCCATTTGTTCGATGTGGGCGAACCGTCGTACCTGCGGATAGCGCGACATCATCAATCTCCCGTTTGGCCGCTGGTAAGATGGCAGTGCGGCACGTCAGGGCCCAGTTTGAGCAGTCTTTAGCGAGAAGGAAGTGAAAGAAGGTCAACCGATGTATGAGCACGCTGCATCATCGTCAGTTTTTGCATCAACTGCGCGTCGGCCAGCCGGCGTTAGCCCTTGGGACTGAGCAACGTTCGAAACACGTGCATCGGAGCTTCGTTCCGATCGAGATTTGAATTGCCCTAGTGAGGTCGATACAAAGCAAAATCGCTCACCAAGAATTAGACGACATCGTCCCTACGTTCACCATAAAGGTCACATCATCGTTCAAGCTACCTCTAAGACGCGCCGCGGTGGTACCGGCGCGGGTAGTCGGAGCGAATGTACACTTACCAGCTGCTCAGGCTGGAGCGTCGATTTTAGTCCGCTCGCAGCAACGAGGTTAGTTCGGCCAGGCTGAACCGACGATGATCGAGCGGAAGTTCTGGCGGACATAGGTCATGTCCTTGAGCGCAAGGACGTCAGCCTTCACGTTCCCGAACGTCGTCATGGGCTTCAATGATGATCCCTTTGGCGAAGTGATCTATAATGTTCTCCTTGAAGTTCGTCTCGCGGGGATGATGGACGCAGACATGGTCACGCTGCTCATGCGTGAAATCGTGATAGGCGATCCCAAGCACATCCATCGCCACACCCGCGGTCACCAGCGCGATGGTGGGACGCATATGCTCGGGGATACCAGGCGTGGTGTGGAGCGCGATCGCGGTCCAGACATCTTCGATTTCACGCTCCGGCAGGCCGTAGCTCTTCATGAAATCGCGCGCGGCATTGGCACCGTCGACTGAAACGCAGGTTGGGACTGGAATATTTCTCTGTGCGGCCCACGTCGTGGAACATCGCACCGAGGTAAAGCAGCTCCGGCTCGTACTTTAGGCCGTGGCGCTCGGCGGTGAGCGCGCCCCAAAGGAAGACACGGCGACTGTGGTTGTAGAGCAGGTCGTCCTCGGTATCGCGCACGAGCTGCGTAGCAGCGCGCGCGAGGGCGTTGTCAGGTACGTGGATGCCGGCGATGATCTCAGACATGGAGCAATCTCCTTGTTCGCGTAGCGGGCTGGTTGCTCGTCGCTAATTGCCAATGGAGAATCGCTCGCACAAGGAAGGGCCTCCTTTGGATCAGGACAGCCGTACGTCTTTTTCTGACATGACGGTTCTAGCGGAAGCAGGCCGCGCCAGCGTTCTCTTGCCGGGCCCAGCGCGGTCTATCCCGGTCCCGACCGTCGGAAGCTCGCGCGGTATTGGATGGGGCTCACACCAAGACGGGCGGTGAACACGATCCTCATCCGATCCGCCGAACCGAAACCGCAGTCGAATGCAACCGCCTTCAGCGGCCGGTCGCCTCGCTCCAGCATCATGCGCGCCGCATCAACGCGGGCGCGCTCGATGAACTCGTGCGGTGTGATCCCGGTCGCCTGCACGAAATGTCGGGCAAGATTTCGGGGACTCATGCCAACCAAAGTTGCAAGCGACCGCAGCGAGTGGCGATCGCCGACGTTCGCCATGACACGATCCTGGATACGTGCGATCGGCGATTCCGGATCGGCAGGCGCTGTCAGATAGGGGCTGAACTGTGATTGTCCGCCCTGGCGCTGCGCAACCACGACCAGCCGCTTGGCCACTTTGAGCGCCGTTTCGGCGCCGTGTCGCTGCCGACCATCGCCAAACCCAGATCTATTCCCGCCGTCACATCCGCCGCGGTGATCAGCCGCCCATCGCGCACATAGATCAAATCAGGTTCGACTTTCGCTCTTGGGAACCTAGCCGCCAGCGCCTGTGCATCCTGCCAATGGGTTGTAACACGCCGATCGTCCAGCAGACCGGCGGAGCCAAGGACAAAAGCGCCGGTGCAGATCGAGCCATAGAGGCTCGACCGCCAGGACAGCTCCCTGATCCACTGGAGCAGGCGCGGGTCGAGCTCGGTTTCCGGTGGCGCCGGAGTACCCGCCACGAGAATGATGTCGAAGCCGCCCATCGCCTCCTCGAAGGTGAGGTCAGCCAGCATTTGGATGCCGTTCGAGGCACGCAGCGGGTTGCGGTCCGCAGCAACCAATACTGTTTGATAACGATCGGCACTATTGAGGAAGGTGTTCGCCTCGCTGAACATGTCCATCGGTCCCGCCACGTCCAAGGCCTGGACCCCCTCGTAGACGACGATCGCAACAGCTTGTACCGGCACCTTTACTGCCTCTCCAGTCAGGCGCCTTATTATGCATGTCGTTCACACAGTGCAAAGGCCTGGCGGTGTCTGAACAGGCGAGCGGGCGCCGTTGTTTCGCTGCTGCGTTCTTGTCGGGGATCGTCGATGCACCGTCTTTGCGCGCGCAGTGTAGCCCCCGCTGTCTGCATCCCCCTTACAACTGCTTAGACCGCGGATGTTACAACACCTTGTGGTTGATGTTGCACTAGACCTTGTTGATTGCTTCTCGCGTTGTTGAGCAGAGCTCCCTTTGACCGTGGCGCACGCAAAGCCTGCATCATGCAGAGGAGGGCCGTTGCTGTCATAGTCGCATCAGCTTTTAGCGACATGCCGCGAGCAACGGCAGGCCGCGGCGACCAAATTGCCCGCGGAAGTCTGCAATCCGGTCCGCCGTACTGATAAGCTTTCGTATGAAACCTTATCAGTCGAAGAATTGACTCCGTTTGCGACCAAACCTTATCAGTCGACGACTGACATTTGCGACCAAATCTTTTCAGAGGTCAGAATGGCTCGCTTAGCCATTTTGAGATGGAGCCTCAGCGAGACTCAAAAGCAACTCTGCGCCGTCGAGCAGTCCATCTAACATAGCTTCACGCCGAATTGAGTGGAATTGAGCTGCGGCACTCCAGCAATGGGATAAGAGGCCGGAGCGAAACGAACTCTACGGCGCGGTGATCGCGCCCATAGCCAGTTAGTGAAATGGATGTCCACGCGAGACCTGCCGGAGACTCACTATACCCGGAGCGGGAATCGAAAATGGAAAGTATCTAGCCTCGCATATTCCGGGTGCCAAATTGGTCGCATACACAGATTGCAGCGATCATCTGATTTTCCCAGGCGACCGGCTACGCCTGTGCGGCGTATATCCAGTGGGGCTCGTGCCGAAGCAGAACTCGAGCGGGGGCAAGGACAAACTTGGCAGTATCAGCAAGCAAGTCGATCGCTATTTGCGCAGCCTGTTCACGACTGGCGCGCTCGCCGTGATCCGCTATGCCAGGATCCATGGCACCGATCATCGGCCTTGGCTCACTCGATGGTTGGCCCGGCGCCCCACCAAGGTTGCCGCTATCGCACTCGCCAACAAACTCGCCCGGATGGCTTGGGCGATGATGGCCAGGAACGAACGTTACAATGAACCCGCCGCTCTCGCGGCGTGAATGAGATCACACGGGGAAGCCCGGCGTGACGTAGTGGTTGGGAAGGCGAACAGCACGTAATGCAGTGCCGGTCGATCCGGCGATCAGGACAACCCACATGGGCCACGGCATCGTCGAATGCGAGGTATTGAGCGGGACCTGATCCGCGGAGGGCATTATGGCCAGCGGTCAATGAGTACCGCGCAAACAGGCCGAACACATGGCTGCTCCGACCACGCTGCAAAGTGAAGATTCTCCTTGCCAACCCGGAGCCGTCCACACATGGCCCATCGCTTCCGTTAACGCGGTGCAGCTACACGTCAGTTCATAGGGGCAGACCGGTAATTTGCCGAGCGCCAAGCCGACGCTTTTGACCCTAACCGGTCCTGTGCCCATCCGCCGCATGTGCCTGTATTGAACGTGACGATTGTCCAAACGTGATACCCTACGCATCGTCGTCCTCAAGCTACGATGAGGAACGAATGAAGCGGCGGGAGTTCATAGCGGGCACTGCGGTGGCGCTCATTTCGCCACGGCGTTCGCGAGCCCAAGGTACGCCTCGTCGCATCGGTTTCTTGGGCGGATTCCTAGATTCTCAGGGGCGCGATGCGTGGCGCAGCGGTTTGCGCGAAAAGGGCTAGACCGAGGGCAAGAACTCGCGGGAAACTCGTCACGACAATCGGTGAGGTATTTGCCGCAGATCACGCCGAGTTCCAGCATCTGCTTCGGCGTCAAATCGGGCCGGAATTGCGGCTCGAAATCGCGCCCGGCCGGCGCAGACAATACATAGCGGTAGCCTCTTTGCATCTTGTCACTGACGATGACAATGCGGCGGCGTCCGGCCTCCTGTTAGTTCAATAGCCAGATTGCGCCGTTCAGAACCGAAGCGAATGCCACCCACACCGCGTAAGGCGCGAACAGCAGAGATGCGATCTTATCCCATCGCCAGGTTATCATGATGAAGCCAACGATCGTCATCAGAAGCAGCACGATTACGCCAAGGGCGATATCGATGCGATGGCCTGAGAAGAATATGGGTGACCAAACGAAATTCAGAGCCAGTTGTCCCCACCATAGCTTCATCAGTAAGTTGTTGCGGCCCTCTCTCCAAACACGCCACCCAGCGATCGCGATGATAATATAAAGCGTGCTCCAAACCGGGGCAAAGATCCAGTTAGGCGGACTGAAAGGCGGCTTGCTTAGCGCCGCATACCATGCACCGGGGGCGGTCGCGAAACCGATGATAAGGCCGCCACCCAGAACGAGCGCAACAAACAAAAGTAAACTACCGAGTTCGGCCGCGCGCATTTTCATTTCGAATGGATCTTCGTCGCTGTTGTTTGGCAAAAGAATGTCAGTGGTTCTCTTGTCTCGGATGAGCAGTAGCGATCGCATCTCGTGGGGGGGGCCTTGTCGAGAAGGCGCCAGTCCGCTTTGGGGCAAGGCGGACCGGCGGTCGATCGGTTGAGGGATATGGCCGATCAGTTCTGGGGCGGCAGGATGACCTTGTCGATGACGTGAATCATTCCGTTCGAGGCCGGGATATCAGCCTTTACGACGGTAGCATCGTTGATCGTCACCTTGCCTCCTTTGGTCGTGACCTTCACCATTGCTCCGTTGACGGTCTTGGCCTGGTCCAGCTTAGTTACCTGCTCAGCTTTCACTGCGCCCGGCACCACGTGGTAGGTGAGGATGGCCGTGAGCTTCGCTTTGTTCTCGGGCTTCAGCAGGTTCTCCACCGTGCCGGCCGGCAACTTGGCAAATGCCTCGTCCGTCGGTGCGAACACCGTGAACGGTCCGGGACCTTTCAGGGTAGCAACTAGGTCGGCCGCCTTGAGCGCCGCCGCCAGCGTCTTGAACTGGCCGGCACCGACCGCCGTGTCGACAATGTCCTGATTGCTGGCGCGCGCGAAAGTGCTGCCGATCGCCAAACCTACCACGGCCATGACGATCGCGGCCTTCGACGCAATACCTACTCTGCTCATCTTTTAGCTCCTGTAACTTGCGGGGGCCGGCTTGGCGGCCCGCGTTCCGGTTTCGAGGGACGGGAGAAACGTGTTTTGCCTTACCCGTCTTGAATGGTAGTAAAACAAGTTTTCATCAAGGGCATATTATCGTGATATGCAAAGTAGTTTTCGTGAAAATAAAACTCACGTTCCATCCTTGAACTGGGATGAAATGAGACCGGAAGAGCCATGCTATCGGAGACTCTGATCACGGCCCTTAAGGGCTACGCCATCGGCCCAAAGATCCGCCGGCTGCGGCTGCGCAAAAAGCTGGGGCTGGTCCAGCTAAGCGAGCACACCGGTCTCTCGCCGGCGATGCTGTCGAAAATCGAACGCGGGCATCTGTTTCCGACGCTACCGACCTTGTTGCGGATCGCTTTAGTGTTCGGCGTCGGGCTCGATCACTTTTTCAGAGAGGACAGCGACCGGCCGGTACATGCGGTCGTGCGCAAGGCGGACCGCATTCGTCTTCCGGAGAAGGCCGGACGGACTTCGCCCGCTTACTGCTTCGAGTCGCTCGACTATCCGGTCAGCGACCGCAAGCTCAACGGCTATTACGTCGAGTTTGTGAAGGAAGACGAGCAGTCGGAGCCTCACGAGCATCCAGGCGCGGAAATCATCTACGTTTTGGATGGCGAACTTGTGGTGAACCTGGAGGGAGAGGACTTCACGCTGGGCCAAGGCGATTCGATGTATTTCGATTGCGCTCATCCGCACACTTACCGCCGTAAAGGGTCGTTGCCGTGCGCGGCCATTATCGTCGTGACGCCGAAATCAGCTTCAATGTGACCGGGATCGCAAGACAATCCCCGACGAACAGGAACTATCCCCTGCTCGCGAGCGCTAGCCGAAACGATTATCCGCTAGTTTGCTCCGCACGTCCGGCGTTGGCCCATTGCTTCGTTGACGTGATGCAGCCACACGTCGGTTCATGGGAGTAGAGCGGAAGTTTGCCGCTCGCCGCCAGCGACGTTTTTGACTCTAAGACGACATATCCTGTCCTCAAGGAATTCGTGTTTTCCTGTTGCTTCTTTTGCGATCTGATTAAAAAAGCGGGAGGCAGCTTGTTTCACCCACGTTCATGCGTGGTCGCGAGACGATTGAAGCCATTTGCGGGGGGATTTCTTTCAGATGACGCGCTGCTACTTCGACCTGAAAGACGCCCAGAGGTTTTCACTGATCAGGAAGGGGCTGAACTACCCAACCCACAGTCCGCAGAACTCGAAGCTGCCCGCGACTACGCCCACAGCCGAACAACGCGATCTAGCAATTGCGGTCCGGGGCGAGAAACGGGCCGCTATTCCACGTAAAAAGGCTCGTGAAAGGCGCCGGCTACACTGTGCCGGACTGGCCAGTCTAAAAAGAAAAAAGCCGCCAGAAGCGGCTAGTTTTTGGTCTTCTTTCTTCTGCTTATTTCTTTAGGGCGTCAGCGGCGTCCCGCGCTGCGTCCTTCACGTCTCCCACTGCGTTGTGTGCAGATCCCTTGGCCTTATCAATCTTGCCTTCGGCTTCCAAGTCCTTGTCGCCGCTGAGCTTGCCGGCACCTTCTTTGATGGCGCCTTTCGCCTTGTCGGCAGCGCCCTTCACATGTTCGCGGTCCATGATCGTATCCTTTGCTATTGGAAGGATAAACAACGAAAGCGTTGCGCAGTGGTTCCTCCAGCGGACGCTGCCACGTTCCACAAGGTGAAGGTGGATCCGTCGATATCCATGAACCGCCCCCTTGTGGCGAGTTATCGCGCTCCGCCTTCTTGGCAAGCTGCCGATTCGCCATAGCGCCAGCAGAATGGCTGATCCGGCAGCTACCGTAAGCGCTGGATGTCGGTAGCCCAGGGCCGCCCGCCACAGACCAGCGGTAGCGAAAACGCGACTTCGGTCTCGGGCCATGTGAAAACGTCGAATGGTCTGCACGATGCCCCACGCAATTGAAAAGTCTGGCTTAGAACGATGACGAGGAAACTTCCTTCCGACAGGGCAAGTATTTCGAGCTTGGCCGGCTATGCCGACGACGTGGCCGAAATTGGCGGAGAGCTGGGCCTTGAGGCGGTACTGTCGCTCCCTTCATGCAGGTTCGCCGCCAAACCCGTCTAGATGGCCCGACGGCTTCGACTAGTTACCATACCGTTCGACACGGGCCAGCATGCGAAGAGCCTCCGGCCTAAGGAGGCCGTGCGTATCCGAGATGATGCCGATCGTGAAGGTCATTGAAGTGTCACGAGTAATCGGCAGGGTGCGCAGAGGACAGTGCTATCCCGGGCCTAAGAGCTAGAATCTCAATCGAGGGTACCGCTGCGGGGCGTGGTACTCCGGTGACGGGATGACCGGGCGCATCGTCTCGAGCGCCGTGAGCATAGGTCTGGAAGATCGCCAGCTAGACGTTTGTTGGTTGGAGTTGCTACCTAAAATCATCGCCGACATCGCAGAACGTACGATTGATCTCAGTTCATACGGAACTCCCACGATGCGGGGTTTGGAACGCCACATCACAAAGCCTGTTGTCTTTTCTCAAATGACCGTTGTGGTCGCCCCCCCTATTTTCTGGGAGCGTCAGATGAGCAAACGCAAACCGGCAACAGCGCCAAAGCGCGCCCGCAATCCGAAAATGGCCGCGCGGTCCCAACGGAACAAGCAGGCCATTGTTAGAAGCCCGAAAGAGAATTTTCTTCGCTCTGTTGCGGCAGTCTCGATTGAACCGCCTCTTAAGCTTCATGATGATCCCCAAACACGAGGTTCCTATCATTGAGCCTCGGGTGGATGCCTTACCGGATGACCTCAGTCAGAGAATGACGGATAGCGATCCAACGAAAGGCTTTGCTTTACCGACGGCAAACATGCAGGCGTATGAAGCGAAGCTGCTCGAGATAGCCCGGGCCGACGTGCAATTTGCTTTTGAGTTCGGCCTGAGACTTGCGACGATCAGGTCACCCACTGAATTTTTCGGCGTCATTACGGAGTTTACAAACAGACGGATCGATATGTTCGGACAGCGTTCGAAAGAATTGGCGGCATATCCGTTGTGGCGCATCGAGCCGCCCCGAGAGCTCACGGCTCTGCCGGGGCGATAACTGCACGCCGTACCCGCTGCGGCGAAGGATGGTCGCAAACGGGGATCACGCACGCGCCGATCACGGCTGCTTGCTTTCACGTCTGGGAGCGCTGCTCACAACGAGGGAGCGGAATCAGCATCTGCCATGGCCATTGGCCCTCAGCGGGCTCGCTGCCGCCGATTCGAAGTACCCCGCCATCGCGGAAATAGGTTGACCCCATGCCTACAACTGAAGCCGTGCTGCTGATCGTTTTGGCCGGACTGGTCGTTCTGACTCTCGGCAACATTGCGTTTCAGGTGGCAGCGGAGCGAAAGAATCCGCCGATTGGCGTCTTTATCGAGTGCGACGGAGTGCGCCTTCACTATATCGAACGGGGTGATGCCGCCGCGCCTTGCGTGGTCCTGTTTCACGGGAATGGGACCATGATTCAGGATCTCGTCCTAAGTGGTTTGGTCGACCGCCTGGCCCACCACTATCGCGTCGTTTGCTTCGACCGGCCAGGGTTCGGCTACAGCCACCGTCCGCGTACGCGCATCTGGACGGCCACAACCCAGGCTTCCTTGCTCGCGAAGGCTCTTGATCAGCTTGGAGTGCGCAATCCCGTGGTGCTCGGCCACTCCTGGGGAACGCTGGTGGCAATCGCGCTGGCGCTGCGAAGCGGTTATGCCGTGAGTGGGCTCATGCTTGTGTCCGGCTACTATTTTCCAACCTCTCGGATGGACCTTTGGTTCATGTCAGGTCCGGCACTGCCGCTGTTCGGGGATCTGATGCGCTACACTCTCTCGCCGATCATATCGTGGGCCATTATGCCGAATTGATGCGCACGCTGTTCGCGCCGCGTGCTATTCCGCCGGAATTCAAGAACGAATTTCCGATCTCTTTGGCTCTCCGGCCCAAGCAGTTGAGGGCGGCCGCCGAGGAGAGCGCGTTCCTAATTCCGGCTGCCGCGCAGTTGCAGCTTCAGTATCAGGGCATCCGGTGTCCCGTTATGATCCTGCATGGAAAGGGTGACCGGCTCATCGAGGCCGACCAGTCGCGCCGCCTGCACGAGGCGTTGCCGCGCTCCCTGCTACATCTGGTCGAGGATGCCGGTCACATGGTTACTTATGCAGATACGCCGGGAATAGCGGATGCCGTGGCGGCGCTGGCGCTCACCGGACCGGTGAGGACCGTATAGGCCAAGTGGCCCCTTAGCCGATTTTGATCGCGCCGGCCGATGCGGTTGCTCAGCAAAGGACGTCTATTGGCTGCTCAATCCGCAGCCCATGGCAAAACTGGACTGCAGAAAGGTTCGTTGCCGCAAGATTATTTATGACGGCATCACCGGTCGAATGGCGCGCCTTGTGACGCGTCGGTTCACCGGGAGGAGTGACCCAAGCATCCTTTGACTATAAAAAATGGATCTGTCCGCAGCGCGGGCATTTGAGAGGGATTGCAAGATCGGGGCAAGCTTTCAAAAACGACAGTCCAGTGCCCAAATCCGGTCGGTACAGCCTGCCCCGACAATAAGACAGTGGATGAAGCCCAAAGATTCGGGTCAGCCAATGAGTTGGTAATGAGAACCGTGGTGACCGTCTTAAAGATGCCGATGCGTGGTGGAAATCGGGGCCGAAGATGTCGAACACCCTCCGTGAGCGCTACGGACTCTACGGGCTTTGGACATGACCTTCCGTTTCGACTGGCGGTTTACCGCGATCCCAACACTAGCCGGAGCTTTTCTGCCAATTCATCTCTGCGGTAAGGCTTGGTCAACAATGGCAGGTTGTCTTCCACCACTTGGCTGTTTCCGGCTTCGCCGACATATCCTGACGTGAGCAATACCTTCAGTTCAGGCCTTAACGCTCGGGCTTCGGTCGCCAATTGCGCGCCATTCATGCCACCCGGCATCACAACATCCGAAAACATGATGTCGATGCGTTCCGGACCGTGTAAATGCTTGAGCGCCTCGCGCGCATCACGCGCGACGATCACTCTGTAGTGCAGTTCTTCTAGGCTTTCCACCGCCATGTCGAGCACTTGCTCGTCGTCCTCCACCAGCAGCACGGTTTCACCGGTCGTGGCCCGTCTCAAAGGCAATTGCGCCAACGAGGACGCTTGGTGGTCCGAGAGGCCTTCCTCGGATCGAGGGAGGAAAAGCTGGACGGTCGTGCCACGTCCTTTTTCCGATTCTATCGCAACGTACCCGCCTGCACTGCGGGTAAATCCATAGACTTGGGCCAGGCCAAGTCCCGAACCCTTGCCTATTTCCTTGGTCGTGAAAAATGGCTCGAACACGTGATCCAACGTTTCCCGATCTATCCCCGTTCCCTCGTCAGTAACGCTAATTTGCACATAGGCACCCGGGCTCACTCCCTTTCCAGCTACTGCCTCCGATCCGCAATGAACGTTCTTGCTGGCGATCGAGATGGCGCCACCTTGAGGCATAGCATCGCGCGCGTTCACGACGAGGTTCAAAATTGCAGATTCCAGCTGCGCAGCGTCTACGCGAATGGGATGAGCGCCCGGGTCGCAGTCGAACTTCAGAGTGATTGAATCTCCGACGGCGCGTTCGGCTAAACCCTTGAAATCGAGCAGCAGGCGATTTGGATTCAACGTTTCCGGGCGCAACATCTGGCGACGGGAGAATGCAAGAAGCTGTTGCGTGAGTTGCTCGCCGCGGCGGGCGGCAGTCATGGCCGCTTGTGCCAATCGTGCCACGCGTTCCGGCTGGTCCGGACGGCGGCCGATCATGTCGAGCCCGCCGACGATGACCGTCAGCAAATTGTTGAAATCGTGAGCAACGCCTCCGGTGAGTTGACCGATGGCTTCCATCCGCTGCGCCTGATGAAGCGCGGCTTCTGTTTGCTTGCGCTCTGTTATGTCCATTAGAATTCCAGCCAAGCGGAGTGGACGATTATCAGCGCCGTAACCCACGCGGCCCATGGCTGCAATCCATCTCACCTTGCCGTCGCGACGATTGATACGGCACTCGGTTTCGAAGCCTCCGCTTTGCGCGGCCTTGCTAAGGGCGGCTTCCACCATTTGCCGATCTTCATCAACCACGTGCGAGAGGAATTTGCGCGTGCTCCATGATGAAACCGGAGTTTCATATCCGAAGATCTGGTCGTGCCTTCCGCCGCGGCGAGCCGTATTGCGAATCAAATCGAAATCCCAGGACCCCATGCCTGCGGAATCCAATGCGAATGCCAACGTTTCACGCGCCTCGGTCAACTCGCCGGTGCGTTGTTCTACACGTTGTTCGAGCGTATCGTTGAGAGCGCCCAATTCCGTGGAGAAGCGCTTTTGCTCAGCCAGGAGGCTCTCAACCTGGTATTGTCGCCGGCGCGCGCGCAATGCGGATTGAGCGGCACTTGCGAGCGTTTCGATATTGATAGGCCGCTCAAGAAGTATAACGTTCCCGAGCCGGCGGAGCAGGTCGGAAGAACTTTTTGAACGGTGACCCGCCTGCTTGGTGGCCAGCGTTATAATTGGAAGATCGGACCATGGTGGTTGGCAAGCCAATCCGTCAAGCAGGTCATCGAGGCCAGCCCCAGCTAAAGACTCCTCAGTCAAAATGACCCCGCCGGCAGATTCGGTCGAAAGTCGGTCCTGAAGGGTTCGCAAGGAAGTGCAGATGCTCGATTTCACACCGTTTCGATTGAGAGCCTGACGGATGACTTCAGCGTCCCTTCCACGCGGCGCCAATATCAGCAGGGTCTCGTGCACGAACAGGTCCATTGACTATTTTGTCGACGATTTTAGCAGCGCTGTGTCGCCCTTGTAGGAGGGCAAGCCCGACAACACGCCTTCGAAGTCGCGTAGCGCTTCCCCAACCTCGAGACCGCCGGGGCCAAGCTTGAATTCCCTGATCGAGCGTTCGTGAGAACTCGTGCGACTCTTCACAACGGAAATGGCAGTGCGGACCTCTGCCTTCGCCTCAAAAAACCGGAAGAGCAAGATCGTGTCGCTCAGGTAGCTCAGATCGATTTCACTGCGCATGTCCCCAACCAGTCCATGCTGGCCAAGGATCAGCATGGTGGTGATGCCGGACTGATTGAGATAGTTGAGCAGTTCATGCATCTGCAAAAGGAGGAATTGCTCGCCTGGCATTGCCTGCAGGTAGGCGTTCAAACTGTCGATACAGACAAAAGACGAACCACTCTTTTCCACCGCAACTCTTGCTCGACTTGTGAACTCGCCGGGCGAAAGTTCGGCTGGATCTATCTGCTGAATGTCGAGAACTCCGCGCTCGATGTAAGAAGCGAGATCCATTCCGAGAGCTTTGCTTCGGACAAGTAGAGTTTTGATTCCTTCGTCGAATAGAAAGTACGTTGCCTTCTCGCCGCGATCGAGCGCTGCCCGGATACAAAACATCGCTGTCGTCGTTTTGCCGACACCTGAGGGGCCGCTCAAGAGTGTGTTGGTTCCCGGCATCAAACCACCGCCGAGCAAGTCATCGAGCTCGGCGTTGCCGGTAGACGCCGCCTTCGATGAAAATTCGGCGCCGTGCTCAGCCGCGACGAGTCTTGGGAATACTGTGAGGCCGCCGCGATCCAGAATGAAATCGTGATAACCGCCGCGGAACTTGATTCCACGCATTTTGACGACGCGAAGCCGTCGCCGCTCCGCGCCAAAGTCTCGCGCAGCCTGTTCAAGCGATATTACGCCATGAGCGATGCTGTGCAACTGAAGGTCGTTGGGATCCGAGGTTCGGTCGTCCAGCATGAGGACCGTGCAGTCGCGGCTGGCGAAAAATTGCTTTAATGCCAAAATCTGCCGACGATAGCGCAGCGGATTCTGCGCCAAAAGTCTCATCTCCGACAGACTGTCGAAGACGACGCGGGAGGGCCGCAGCTCTTCGACACGCTTCATCACCTCGCGGGCCGTTTCCCCCAATTCGACTTCCGATGGATGGAGTATGGTCTGCTCCCGCTCCGGATCGAGGTCTCCCTGGTTGACGAGCTCGAATAGCGAGAGCGGCTCCAAGGACCAGCCGTGTGTGGCGGCGACCGCACTGAGTTCTTCAGAAGTTTCCGAAAGGGTGATGTAGAGGCCCGCTTCGCCCCGGCGGGCCCCCTCCAGCAGGAACTGAAGCGAGAGCGTTGTTTTGCCGGTGCCTGGTGTTCCTTCAACCAGGTAAACCCGGTGCTTCGTAAGGCCACCCCCAAGAATATCATCTAGCCCGCTTATGCCGGTGGGGATGCGCGTTGGATCATCGGCCGAACTAATCACTGTTCGCCCCCTTTCTGAACCAAATGGAAACGCTGCAACGTTACGCAGGTTCCAGGCTTCCAACGCCATGGGACGATCGCCGTTAAAGGCCGGTTGTTCTCACGAGTGCTGCAATCTGCATTCTCGTTGGAACCAGCGTACCGCCCCGCCTGATGCCCTCGGAAGCGCTTCGCGCGGGCCACGAACACCGACGCCGACCGAGAGCGCTTCGTTCGCGACTGATAAGCTTTGCGGCCAAACCTGATCAGTGAGCGAACTGACTCCGTCTTGCTGCTTAAAGATGCCACACAAAAGCGGTCTTCCAGATCCAAAATGGAATAGGATCAAGACGACAGCAAATTGAGGCAGCAGTCCATGCCCGTGAGGCAGAGCGACTGTCATGATGCCGACTTCGGCACAATTTCATCGGCGCGTCGCATGCCGAGATTGAATTCGAGAAACTCGTCGAGGATCCCTGGCCTGCCGCCATGACCATCCGCTGGCATCGCGCAAACAAGTGAGCTGGTCGGAGATTGTGCCGAACCGTGTCATCACCGTCGGTCGCAACAGCGGCAATCGCGCGCTGATTGACAATGCGCTGGCTCGACACGGTCTGCAGCTCAACTGGTCCTACGATGTCGCTCACATCTCCGGTTCGCTTGGCTCGGTCGAAGCGGGGCTGGGCGTCGCCGTCCTGCCGAGGCTGGCGACCCCGGCCGCCGGCCATCCGATCATTCACACCATTCAGTTAGCCGAGCCGGAGGTATCGCGAACGATCGGAATCGTGCGCGGCACGGGTCGACGCTGTCCCCTCATGCCAGCCAATTTCTCAAGACGCTCCTCGAAGCATGGCGTTCGCCGTGTCGGTCATCGGTCAGAGCCGGTCGCGGCCCGATCCTGAGGCCACGACCGCCGACCTCACACAGCAAGGACGGTAGCGACTAGGACGCCAGAGAAGGAGACTGAAAAGCTCTCATGATCGTTTGCGAAGGCTTCCTGGCAAAAGCAAAGCAATATAAGTTTGCCGAACCCTCTACGCCCGGGGCCAGCCTGCGCTGGTCGTTGAGAGCAGCAGAAGAAATAACGCGCTATGCGCATCATATCTCGCAGCGGCACGTGTGCTTCGCGAACCCTGCATAACGATTGTTCCATTCGTTGAACATACGCGCCAGCGCCATCGCCGGCCCTTAGGCTGCAGAATGATCTCGAAAGTAGGAAATTCATGCGACACAGGATTATGCAACACAGTTCGAGCCCCGGAGATTGCCATCGGTTGCGTGAGCCGGAGCAGCACCAAAACAGCCGGAGATGAGCTGATCTACTGCGCCCAGGTCCACAGACAAATGTCGCTCAACCAACTGGCGCTCCGAAGCCGTTAGTTTGGTTCGGAGCAAGTGAAGATAACGTTCAATGTTGTCGTGGTGCACTCGAACCAGAGCAGCCGATTTCGCTCGGCTGGTCTTCTTGACAGAAGCACCCAACGCCTGACACTCGCGAACATCCGCTTCTCGTTCGGTTCTGTTCTTCAGATCCTCAATCATTGGGGTCCTTATCCTAAGATGCTAGGTCGATGTCCCGGAGGGGTGATTGGGCCCTGTAAGCCCGGCCGACGGTCGTCGGCTCGTCAGCCCGAAGTCACCTGGGGTAGCTGCCGCGCCCCGTTCCATTCGCGGCGCCACATTGACAACGACACTGCTTGTGACCTCCCTTCGCTGAAGCGTTAATTTCAACTCCTGTCCAACTCGCGCCAAGCCGACCTTCTTCGTAAATTCCTTGGTCGCGTCTTTGATATTGTCGGCAAAACCTTTCATGTTTTCAAGCATGTCGGCGAACTGCATCGATGCGCGTTCGCCGTTGCGGAGAATTGAGCGCTCAAATCGCTTGTCCCCTACCGCCGCGCGCCACCGCCTGTTGCACCACCTGCGGAAGGATTTTGTGCCACGACCACTCGTCATTCGCTTCTTGCGCCCCTTTTCCTTTCCCTTGAGCGCAGAGACAGCCGTAATCGGTTTGACGATGTGAACCTGCTTGGGAAACTCGGCTAGGATCTCTGTCGATTTTAGGATGTTTTTGAGGGCGTTTCCCTTCAACATCTCAAGATGCGCATAATCGGTCACGACCACGATGTGCTCCTTCGACGCGGCAAGCCAAGCACGGAGCGGATGCTTCGCTCCAAGATCTTGTGAGTCTTCCAGCATGTTCTTGTCGACGACGAAGCGCTTCATCAAACTTTTCCTTGTCCGCGACATCTTCATTGGATCAATGCACGCGAAAATTGCGTCCGCAATGCGTGGCGAGATCGCTTCCCCAGTACAATCCCCGCAGGTCACCGCGTGAAAATGGCTCCGAGGTGCCTTGGCGATAATCTGCGTGGGATGTCGCAGGCGAACACAACCGGCATGGTCGTCTCCCGCGGCATCACGAGTGATCGAAAATTCCTTCGATATTTCAGAGCATTGCGCTGCATTATCGAATAGTGCGAGCTGCGCTTACACTTCATTTGTTCTTTTTTTGTTCCTGTGATAATCTGCGCGTTATGGCTTCTAGGAGACCTCCCGCCGCCTTAGGTTGGCAGCCTCTGCGACAAGTCGTGGATTTGATTTGAACCCGCCGTTGTCGGCCGAGGCCTGAGTGACTGCACGATATTCCAAAGAGCTGGCAAACCTTCACGAGGTGTATGAGGCCGCAAACCTCATTGACGTCGCCCCGTTGAGGGCAGCGATTGAGGGCGCCGCCACACGCTCTGCCGTCATGCTGGGCTCAGGCGGATCCTATTCGGTGGCATCGTTTGCGGCCTACATCCACCAACTACGGACGGGTCGCTTAGCGAGCGCCTGTACACCGCTCGACTACATGACACTCCCGCTGCGCGATGCATCGGTGATGTGTTTCACCGCCAGCGGTCGTAACAAGGATATTTGCGCCGCCTTCGATGAAGCCGCACAGCGAGAAGCCAAACCCTTGGTCGGCCTCGTCATGCGGGAGCAATCGCCCCTTCATGATCTCGCAGCACGCTACACATACAGCCGAGTCGTCTCGGCGGCGTCTGACCTGTTCGAGGATGGCTTTCTGGCAGTTGCCTCCCTACTCGGCGCCTCAATTCTTCTTCTGAGAGCTTACCGGGATTTGGTCGGTGAGCGCGCGCCTCTTCCGGCGACCTTTAGCGCGTTCATGGAGAGCCGCGTGAGCGTTTCGCTCGATGAGCTTGTCGCGCATACCCTCCCGGCAGTGGCACGCGAAACAACGAGCGTCCTATGTTCCTCGGCCTTGCGCCCCGGTGCGGTCGACATTGAGTCGCGTTTTGTCGAAGCGGCTCTCGGCAACGTGCATGTCACGGATCTGCGCAATTTTGGGCATGGCCGGCACCATTGGTTCGCAAAGCGGCCTGAGACGACTGCTATTCTGGCGCTGATCGGCGACGATCAGGAGGCGCTTGCGACCCGGACACTCGAGCTCGTTCCAACCGAAGTGCCTCAGGCCCGCATCGATTTCAGGGGCCCGCGCGATGAGCAGGCGCTGGCCGGATTGGTTGTCAGCCTCCACCTTGCTGCGGCCGCCGGGCAGGTTCGGAAGATAGACCCGGCTAAGCCTGGCGTCCCCGAATTCGGACGTAAGCTCTATCATCTGGCTCCTGCGCGCAGGCGCCAAGCGCGCCGTGTGGATGTGACCGATGTTGCGGTATGGCGAAAGGAAATGGCTGGAGGTTTGCGCGGGTCTACGCAAATTGAGGAGCTGCGTGAATTTTGCAAGCGCGGCATCGATAAGATCAATCGGGCCAGCTTTGCAGGCGTGGTCTTCGATTATGATGGAACGCTGTGCGAACCGGATGCGCGTTTCAAGCCGCTGTCAACGGATGTCGCAAACAGCTTGAACAAGCTGCTCGGTGCTGGAGCACTTGTTGGGATCGCAACCGGACGCGGCGGCTCTGCCGCCGACGGCATCCGCGAAGCGATCAAAAAGACCTATTGGTCGAATGTTATTGTCGGGTTCTATAACGGCGCGATCGTTCAGCCCCTGTCAGACGGCCCTCCGAACAGCGGTGACCCGTCGCCTGCGGTACTCCGGCTCGAAAATATCCTGCGATCGACCCGCTATTTTTCGACCTGCTCGTTTCGGTCGAACACAAGCCAGATTGCGATATCTCTCCCTACTCTTGAGGAAGCGACCACCTCCGTTCGCGTCGCGGCCGCAATTATTGAGCAGTCAGGTGTGAAGGCGTCGGTTGCGTGCTCCAATCATTCGGTTGATGTCATTCTCAAAGGTGGCGGCAAGACGGCGGTCGTGCGGGCCATTCGGGAGCGCGCGCAATGTGACGCTAATTCCCCCGTGCTCCGATTGGGAGACAAGGGACGATGGCCGGGCAATGACTGCGAGCTACTTGACGACCCGTTTGGGTTGAGCGTCGATGAGGTGAGCGCGAGTGCCGAATCTTGCTGGGGATTGTCGCCACGCGGCTTCCTTGGCGTACAGGCGACCCTTTACTATCTAGATCGAATCGATTGGCACGGTGGAGCGGGTTGTATCCAGCTGGAATAGGAATTAACGGATGAGGGACGAGCTCGCAGAAGCTCTCCTGGCCAAGGTTATGGGCTGGACGGACGAAGAAAAGGCGCGGGAACGTCCGATCCTGCAGGACTTTGCACGCTATAAATACGACGAGTACCAGCAATATGCTCCTGGCCGGCGATTTATCGAGAGCCTCGCGCTCTGGCTGCGACAATTTGAGACCCTGGCCGAACGCAAGGTTGCGTACGATTTCTTCCGAAAGCGCCTGATCTTCATTTCCACCGCGGAAATCCGCCATCTCGTTGAGCTGGCTTTCCCCGTGGTCATCCAGCCGGGCTTAATCGCAAAAGCAGCAACCGCCCTGTCCGTCGATCCACAGCGATCCAAGTATGTGGTGTCGAGCCCTGTCTATACGCAGGTGCTGCGACAAACGCTGTTCCTGGGCTTGAGCGATGGCGCGCGGACCGACGTGTTTCGCAGGTCGCATCCGCAGATCAGCAACGAGCAGCTTTGGCATGCCTATGACATCTCGGATGAGAAGGCAGCCTCGATGCATAAGAAGCTGAAGAAGGCGCTGGAGCAGCAACTGGGACGTGAGCCGACCGAGGACGAATGTAAATTCCACACGCTTTGCCTGCTAGATGATTTTACCGCCAGCGGGACATCCTATATTCGCCTCGAGAATGGCCAATGGGACGGAAAGATACCGAAAATCTTGCAAAAGCTTTGCGAGGACAATGGCGCGCTGAGTAAGATTTTCGCCAAAGACGATATTGAAGTCGTCGTGTGCATCTATGTGGCAGCGCATCAGGCAATTGACCACATCCAGTCAGACCTGAAAGCATTCAACTTCCCGAAAGGGCGCGTGCGGCTGAAGGTCGTTCATGCGTTGCCGCAGGAGGCGCGCCTGCGATCGCCCGACGACGACAAGATCATCGCGCTTGCAATGGACGATCGATATTTTGACAAAGTGGTCGACGACGAACACGCTGACGTCGGCGGCACTTCTATGAGATTTGGCTACGCCGATTGCCGGCTGCCGCTGATTTTGCCTCATAATGCGCCGAACAACTCGCTCTATCTTCTGTGGGGAGAGTATGAACAGACTTTCACCGGGCTGTTTCCCCGGGTGAGCCGGCATAAGCGAGGAGGCTGAATGCGAAATCCGTTTCGTCTCCGGGCTTCCAAACGCTCGGTGCATGATGAGCAGTTCGTTCGGCTGTTTGCAGCTGGTGCGCTGGATCTGTTGAACGATGTCGATGATCCCTGGTCGGGTGTCGTGTTTTTGCGCAGCGCGCCTGGCGGCGGCAAGACGACGCTACTTCGGCTCCTGACGCCCGGTCCCTTGCGCAAGGTCTTCCGGATGCAGGACGACCAGGACATTCGGCCGACACGCGACGCCCTTTTCAAGGCCGGTGCAATAACGGCCGACGGCCCTGCAATTTTGGGAGTCGTGATCGGCTTCACCAACGAATACCGTGACCTCGAAGAAATTGGCGAAACCGGCGCGAGAGCGACGGCCGTCTTCCGCGCGCTCGTGAATGCACGAATCGTGCTTGCGACGCTGCGCGCGGCGCTTGAGCGTTCGGAAAAAGCTTATCCAGACGACCTCGGACAAATTCATTCGGTATGGCAACCAGTCGACGGCGCCACCCTGCCCGCCAACGCAACTGGCAGCGACTTGCACAAATGGGCATCGCATATTGAAGAAGGCGTCTTCGATATTCTCGACGACCTCGGTGGCGAGAACAAGTCGGTCCCACGCGCGGCCTCCGGACTTGAAGCGCTGCATTGGCTGGCGACCGCGACCCTCACGGATGCGTCGGGGCCGATCAATCAAAAGCGCGTTTTGCTGCTGGACGATCTGCAGTTCCTCAGCGACGATCAAAGCAACTGGCTACGCGAGAGTCTGACGAATGCTCGCCTGTCGTGCGGCATATGGATCGCCGAGCGGCTTGAAGCGTTGCCGGCAGAAGACTTGCTTGCCGAAGGCGCCCTTGAAGATCGGGACTATGACGGCGAGATCCGGCTTGAACGACGCTGGCGCAAGCGAAGTGTCGCTTACGTCAAATTTGTCGATCAGATCGCCGACCTGCGGGCGCGCGATGCCGACGGTTTTCAGGGACGTGCGTTCTTCCCAGCACTTGCAGAGGAGCTCGACTCTCCATCCTGGGATGCGGTGTTCGATGCCCAAAGTGGAGCGATTGAAAAACGCCTGGTTCTGCGGGTCGGCCATCAGCAGCGCTATGAACAATGGATGGCGCAACGCCGGGCGGTTCCGGGAAGTCCTCGAGATCGAGCGCTTGGCTGGCGCGAGCTTGAGATTCTCATTGAGCGCGATCTCGGCAAATCACAGCGGACGTTCGATTTCGATGCGCTGACCGAGCAAGATCTTGACGACAAGGAAAACGCCGGGGTGAAGTCGGCTGCTGAGCTTTTCCTCTCGCGCGAAGCGAAAGCGCCGATCTATTTCGGTCGGCAAAAGCTTGCATCGCTGTCGTCTTCGAACGTCGATCAATTCGTCGAGTTGGCCGGCGATCTCTTCGAAGAGCTTGCTGCCAAAACGGCCGTTCGGCGCGGTGCTGACTCGGTGCTGAGCGCCGAGCGACAGCATCAAATTCTGAAACGCGCGGCTGAACGGCGCTGGGACGGTATTCCACGACGTGTTCCGCGCGGGTATGAAGCGCGGCGTTTCCTCGAGGCTGTTGGTGCATTCTGTGAGGGCCAGACCTACCGTCCGTCCGCACCTTATCCGCCAGGCGTGACTGGCTTTGGAATTACGATGCAAGACCGCGCCCGCCTCATCGACGGAAGCCGGGACTCGGTCGCATTCGCCGAGTTACGGACCATGCTCGCAGCGCTTGTGTCGCAAAATTTGCTTGAGCCCAATCTGGATCACAAGAACAAGGGCGAGAGCCTGATCGTGTTCTATCTCAACCGGGTTCTTTGCGCCCATTTTGACCTTCCCCTTGGCTATGGCGGCTGGCGCAAGAAAAGCCTCAAGGACTTATCCGATTGGCTCGCGCATGGGCGTTCGGCGGTGACGGAGAAGTCGCTTGTCTAAAATCAAACGGACAATGCGGTGGGATCCGTATCAACTCTACGCGGGTAGTGAATTCGACAGGTTCTGGACCAAGCATCTAGCGGATGGATCCCGCAAGCTCCTCTTCATCGTAGGACGCGGATTTGACGCGCGCGCGGCGGTGGTCCCGCAGCGCATTCTTGGGCGCGGGAAGGTTGCAGCGTTGCATGGATGGGTGCTCCACTATCAAAATGGCCAACCGAACAGTGCGCAAGCACAGCAGCGTATCCATGCCAATGCTGCTGCGTTCCATCAGATCTTCGGCAGTGGGCTGACCGAGATCGACGTCCACATGCGAGGGGCAGGCAACAGTCACGCAACGTCTCGCAACACGCGTAGGGCCGTGACGCGTCGGGATGAGCTTGTGCAATATACGGATGTGATCGTCGACATTAGCGCGATGCCGCGCACAATCGGATTGACGGCCATTGCTCAACTCATCGCACTGCTTGATGAGTTCGCGTTCAGAGGCGGCCCGTCAATTAATCTCCATGTCGTCGTCGCGGAGAGCGTCGTTGCAGACAAGCGCCTCACGGCGGGGAGCTTGAGTGATACTGTGACATCCCTGTCTGGCTTCTCAGGCCAGTTGACCGCGGAAAGCACGATCAACCTTCCTCGCGTCTGGTTCCCCGTCCTGGGCGAAGGGCAGAGCGCCCGGCTAGAGCGCATTCGCGATGAGCTGGATCCGGACGAAATCTGCCCGACCATCCCTTTTCCAAGCCGCGACCCGCGACGCGGCGACCGGTTGATCGAGGAGTACAGGCAGCTGCTCTTCGACGATTTCCGTGTCGAGCCCGCCAATGTCCTCTACGCCTCCGAGTACAACCCGTTCGAGGCCTATCGCCAGATTTATAGTGCGATCGATCGCTACCGGGACTCGTTGAGCGACCTTGGTGGATGTAAGGTTTACGTCTCGCCGTTATCGAGCAAACTGCTGTCAGTCGGGGCGCTGCTGGCCTGCTATGATCACAAGGGCGACAGCGCCGGGCCCGACCGGGTGAATGTCGGCATTCCCTACGTCGAATCGGTTAGTTACGGCGAGCCGATTGATGCCGTGGACCCCGGCATTGACGTGTATTCGCTTTGGATACGTGGAGATTGGGAAAAATGACACGCGTCGACCTGAGACTGAAACCCGCCTCCCGTCATCCCATCTGTGTCGGTGCCGGCTTCGTCGCGGCTGACATCGTGGAAGGCAGGACCGAAGAGTTTGTGGCAGCGGGAGGATCGTGCGGCAATGTGTTGGCGATCCTGGCCTGGCTAGGCTGGAAGAGCTACCCCGTGGCGCGCCTTGGTCGTGATTGGGCAGCCACCGTGATCCGAAAGGAATTCAAAAGCATCGATGTCGAAGACGACTTCCTGTCCGACGAAAAAGCCGTACAGACCCCAATCGTGATCCAGCGGTTCGTGGAAGATAAAGCGGGCAAGCGCGTCCATCGGTTTTCTCTTGCCTGTCCGGAATGCGGTGGTTGGCTGCCTCGCTTTCGCGCTTCCACACTGCAACAGGCCACCGAAGTGACAGAATCTGCAATCGCCCCGAAGGCGTTCTACATGGACCGGCTCTCGCCAGCTGCGCTGAAGCTTGCGGGGTGGGCAAAAGACAATGGTGCTCTGGTTGTCTTCGAGCCGTCGTCCATCGGGGACGAACGGCAATTTCAAAAAGCCGTCGATCTTTGCCACATCTTGAAATTTTCCCATGACCGTCTCGGTCATATGCGCGACCTGCGTGAGGCGCAGCAGCCGAAGGTCATTGTGGAAACACTCGCTGAAGAAGGCTTGAGGGTCAGGTGGCGCGGCCACTGGGGTGAGCTGCCTGCCTTTAAGACGCCCGCTTTTGTCGACGGCGCCGGCGCCGGCGACTGGACTAGTGCAGGTCTTTTGCACCAGCTGGGTACACAAGGCGTTAAGGTGTTCGAAACGCTGCAAAAGCCGCGGTTACTTTCGGCTTTGCGGTTTGGACAGGCGCTTGCCGCAGTCAATTGCGGATATGAAGGCGCGCGCGGCGTCATGATGGCAATGACGCGCGATCAGCTGGCCAAACGTTTGACGGCGCTTGCGAGCCGAAAGGCCGAAGCCTCAGACGACCTTCAAGACACGACGCCTCATGAGAGCGACATTCCAACACGCCTGTGCGCAACCTGCGCCTCCGACGAAAAGGGCGCACCAAAGCACAAAAAGGCCGCGAGCGGTTAGACGTCTTCTTGCTAGGGCGGACGCCGCGCGGGACTACGGCCGCGACACGGCCGCTAGGTGGTCATCGCCCCATCCGGAGTATTCTGATTGCGTCGGCGCCCAAAAGCATAACATGAACTTCTGGAAAGGCCCCTCCAAGTTCCATGTCCGATTCAGCGATCGAAGATGATCTTGGTTTCGTCCCAGCACCTGGCACAGAGCGCCTGTGGCTGATCGAGCTCGCATTCTGGCGACCATCGACACTCACGGATGACGAGATGGAAGCGTTGTTCCGCGACCGCGACGGGCGTTGGAGCCAGCAAACCAAGCGGGCGATGCTCAACCATGGTGCGAAGGGATTAGATCTCAATCAAAACTGGGCGCTGGTGCCACGCGGCTGGTCGTGTCCGGTATGCCGCCGCAGCAAGCTTGATATTTTTCGCCTTTCAAGCCGCGGCATCCTGCTCGCCAATCTGGAAGAGCATCATGATCACCTACGCGACTATGTTGGACGCCGCGGGCGGGCACTCTTTGGAGATCATTGGGCAGTAGATTTGCCGCTTGGATGCGCCGAGATTTCCGACACTTTGGAGCATCTGGTGTCAAGTTTTTCAACCGAGCTCCTCTGCTCTGAATGCAACGCCGCAGACGGCAAGGCCAAATTGCTATTGAAGGGTGTGATTCCGCCTTACTTCAGTTTCTCTCCGGCAGAGATCCGCACCTTTATCGTTCCTCAGGCGAATGCAGACCACCGGATCGATCAAGACAAGGTAAAGGCCACCTGGCGTGCAGGTGAGGCGTCCCTCACAGCGCGTGTCGCATTGATCGATCAAATGCTGCACATGATCCATTCCGGCGCGCTTCACCGCGAACGGGTTACGTCAGGATCCCGAGTGCTGCTGAACCAGCTTGACCAGCAGCATCAGCTCTACCAGGCCTTCCGGCAAGAGTCGGATCACGACCAGCGTGGGCGCGAGCTCATGTTGATGACCACTGAATTTCTGGCGCGCTCTGTCCAGAAGGATTCGCCTGTTCTGGCGCCGCGCGCCAAGGCCGCCGCCTCCCCGGCAACGGCTCCGAGTGCGGCGGAGTTTGCCTCGTATCATGATGTGGTGTCGCCAAGGCGATGGCGCGAAACCGATAATGTCTGGTCGTGCCCGATCTGCGAGCGAACCAAGCGCGATGTCGTCCGACGGTCAGGCAACCGCAAATGGACGGGCGGTATCCGAGATCTCATCGAGCCTCTCGAGGAACAAGATGCTGTCGCGGTTGAGCACAGGCGTCGCGCCCTTCCGGGTTTTCCGCACGCATTTGTCATAAAGGGATCGCGGTCGTGCCGCATATGTTCAGACTGCGCGGATATCACACATCAACTGAAATCCAGACGGCGTGATCTGACGGACGTATATTTGTCCGCAGATGATTTGCGATCTTGTCTAATGGCTGCCACGCCAAACGCACCGCACGACGTCGACTGGGAGGAAGCCGCACGCCGGGCAAAGGCCAACACGATCATTGGGCCGGCGTGGGATGCGTTCTGGAAACACCGCGCACTCGCCTCGCGGTTGGGCAACACGTTCAGGATTTACACCCGCTGTCTCGGCAAACAAAGGGGACTCGAAGCGGCCGTCGACGAGCTGATATCGATCTCGCAAATCGACGATCAAGCCGAAGCCACTCGGCTGATGCACTGGCTGCTCCAGGAGAACATCCGCCTCTGCGAAGAAGATGAAAACGCGAGGACGGAGCGTCGGGGTGAGAAGCCTGCGCAGGACAGCTGATGTTGCATGGAAGCGTTTTTTTAGATCGTCACGTTATTGCGCCTGCTTTGCGCGTTTCAACCGCTCTTAAGGGTGGCTTGAGAATTCGTCAATACCGCATTGCAACAACGCCAACTACAGTTAGCCCACACGCTGATAAGACCACCTACCGGCCCGGATTATCGGACGCAACAGCCAGACCATAGACTCGTGCTGCTGCCCTCGACCCATGTCCGGAGCTCGTTCATATTGAGCTGGAAGAGATTCGCGACCATTTCGGTCATGACCTGTGATGCAACATGAGCCCATCAACGCCCATTCCCGCCAATGTCCCTATCCCCGTCATTTTTGCCCGGGACATGAATGCGGCGGTTTCGGCTCAAGTCCCGCGCCCCGCCGTCGCGGTGGTTCCGCAACCCAGCACCTTCAATAATTTCGGCAACCTGTTTTATGCCCGCATGCTTGTGCTGCCACCGCAGCCCACCCTGACGGTTCAGCAATTTTCCATGAGCCTCATGTTCGCTGGTGAGTTCAACACGAGCGCGTTCTTTGAACGCCTGCTTGCCAATTATGCATGGGTTTTGAGCTCCTCTGTCCCTCCCCTTTATGTCGGTATCCTCGGTGAGGCCGGATCGTATGGCGAGATAGTTCAATTGCTCGGATTTGAGAGAGCCGTAACGGCGCTGCGGCAACTCGGTGATGCTGTTGTTCTGCGCCTTGAAGGATCCGACACAGAACGCCTAAAACTCATCGACAGCGACGACTTCCATCTCGGTGCGTTACGATCGAGCTCAGCTTATGTCGCCTTTCGGCACGGCAGCCGTTATCTGCGACCCCAACCGCTGAATAAGGCGCTTGATTCGGCCAGCAGCTTTCACATCTCGGCAAGACTTCCCTCGGCAAACAATTCTTATGAGATTGATTTCGACTTTCAGCCCGACGAATTGCACCGAGACCGCGTCGCGGTCCTGATTGGACGCAACGGGACCGGGAAGACGCAGCTCATGCTGAAACTGATCGAGGCGCAACAGCCAGGTCACCACCAGCAGGATGAAGTGCCGGCGTTTATATCTCCGCCGGCCATGTTCAATCGCCTGCTCATGTTCTCGTCAGTCGCCTCTGACACTTATCCGAGATCCATTCCACCTTGGTCAGGTGTTGACTATCAATATTTCTCGATGATCGGCGGGACTGACGCCGAGGACGACGCCTTGACGGGTGCGCTGATTGACTGTCTTCGTGACCACACCCAGTTTCATTTTCCGACCATTGAAAGGCCATTTGGAACAACCAACCGCCTGAGTTTGCTGCAAAGGGCGCTTGAATCGTTGTCGATGTCAGAGCACATCCACCTCCCGCTGAAGGAGCAACCAGATCCGCACGACCTACCCGACACACGTGTTTGGAATGGGCGGCAATATTTTCCTCTGTTCAGATCTCTCAATGAGCAGCGCAATTTGTTGTTGGTGCGCAAAGTTGATTGGTCTCGCTCTCCCGTCGCTTTCGGGTTGGGCACCGCTCCGCGAACATTAAGCAGCGGAGAACTCGCCATGCTGAGATTTGCAGCTCAAGCAGCAGGCTCGATCGAGACGGGGTGCTTGCTGCTGTTCGACGAACCAGAAACGCACCTGCATCCTAACTTTGTCTCCGAATTTATGACAATCCTCCACACGCTTCTTGCTATCACGCGTTCGGTCGCGATCATCGTTACGCATTCTGCCTACGTCGTCAGAGAGGTGCCCCGTCAGCGGGTACGGATTCTGTCTGTGAACGACAGAATCGTCTCGGTTGATCAGCCTCGGCTTCAGACTTTTGGAGCGAGCATTGACGGCATCTCGCAGTTCATCTTCGGCGATAGCAATATATCGCATCGTTACGAAGAGGTTCTGGAAAACTGGCTCAACCAACTTGGTCACGGGGTCACGATCGAGCGTGTTATCCAGGACCATGGTGAAAGGTTAAATCCTGAAACACTCTCCTACATCGCTCATCTTCTGCGAACACGCCTGCAATGATTGCCCTCCGTGCTCCCTCGCCGACCGAGGACGATAACTACCTGCTCAAGATCTGCAAGGAACCGCCATGGGCTGCGCATCACGGCGTGTGGCTATGGTGCTATCAGCTGTACCGGAACCATGGTGGCAATCCTTGGAGCATCGCCAAGTCGCAGTTTTCTGCTGGTGTCGGCAAGGAACAGCGGCAATTATACGAAAGCCGCAAGAGCGTGAAACGCTTCGCGGACATTCGCAATCAACAATTAGCGAGTTGTCCGATGTGCGGATCGCCAGCGACCGGCACGCTCGATCACTTCCTTCCCAAGGAAACTTTCCCCGAGTTTTCGGTGATGGCCGCTAACCTCATTCCCGCCTGCACGCATTGCAATTCGTCTGCCAAGGGGCGCAAGTATCAAGGGGCCGATGTGGATGAATGGCCCCTTCATCCTTATTTCGACACTCTGGCGCAATCAGCTATCTGGTGGGTACGTGTCATTCCTCCCTACCAGGCGGCAACATTTGAGGCGATACCTTGTTCGTTTCATCCGCCGGCCGTTCATAAGCGCCTGGCGTTTCACTTGAAGTTCGTCTTGGGCCCGCAATTCACACGATCTTGCACCAATCTTTGGGCGACACTTCCTCAGGTCATTCGTGACGTGACCGAAAATACGCCTGTCTCTGCGATCGACGTCGCGTCTTTGCTCGAAATGCGCCTAAAAATAGATCAAGCCAGTTTGGGCATGAACGCCTGGCAGACTGCATTTCATCGCGGACTGCTCGGAGATTTGTCGGCACAAGGTTATCTGGCGTCCCAGGCGTCGATACTGGCCAAAGGCTAGACCGTCGACTCCAAAATTGGTTTGGTTATGTCCCGCATTACGCCAGACCGACCGCCGCACCTCCTGGCTAGTTCACGATTGTTTGGCCACCGCTCTAGTTCAAGTGATAGGGCGGACGAACGACGTGCCCGGGGACTGAGATTCTATCCAATTCTTCGACGCCATCTGTTTGTACCTTCACTTCGCGAAGAGAATGGCTTTCGTCGACGGCGGTCCGGTCTTGCGACCGCTTAGAAGTGCAGCTGGGATGATGAAACGAGTGGAACAGCTCCCGCTCACTGTTGAGCGGCTGGAAAGAGCGCTGGTGCTGCTCGCCTAATTCATCGAGCTTGATGGCGATGTGCACCTGCCGATGTACGAAAGGTTCGAGGCTGAACTCAGCGAGCTGAAAACTAAAGAGTCCATTAAATCTCGCGCGCGCAACCGCCTTGAGTCTTATTTCAATGAGGGCGGCTGCCCCATAAGACTATCGATCAAGGAATCTTGGGCTTCGGCCGCGATAAGCCGATCTTTGAAGCTGTGCCTCAGCGAATAGACTGTGTGCTCTTCCGTCGGACGCAATCCGTTTTCCAGCAGAAACTTGTTGGCCGTCGCGGAGAACGTGGAGGAATTGACACGATACCGGGGGAACCTGCCTGGCTTCGCTCTCAGAGCCGCCAGCGCCGCGCCGACGAGAGGAATTTCCCGCAAAGCTGTCATCCGTCTTTAGCCGCCGACCATCGGGAAGCACGCTGACGTAAGCTCGAACGTGTTGGAGGTTTTGTTGGACGAAACGTTGGACGCAAACTCTATCGGGGGATAGAGCGGAGCGAACCGAACTTTGATCCAACAACGATAAGCTTTCTCTCAAATCCTATCCAGTTTAAGAACTGATAAGGTTTCTGCGAAACCCTTGTCGGTACGAGCAATCGAAGGAACAATTGAAAGGCAGGCCGAGCCGAAACTTGGCTCGGCCTGCCTTGATACCAATTTCGCCAACTAGAGCCGACGCGAGCAACGAATGTCCAACGTCGCGCACTAGCGACTACACTCATGCACAATAGTGGACCAACTTTTTTACCGCCCGCAACGGCACATCAAGCTCTTGCGCAAGCTCATCCATCGCTCGTAGTAGATCTTCAGCGACTTCCATAAACGAGAAAGGTTCACTGGTGCTATCCATTTGGCGATAATATTTCCGGATTCGCTCCAACATCGCGCGTATTTTCTTCTGCTGTTCTAAATTCACATCCTCTTCGTCAGTGGCCTTAGCTAATTCTTCTAAGTGGACCACAGCGTCCTCTATCGAAACTTGAAGGCCGACAATGTCGTCGTACAAGCTAGAGGCACTGAAATGCGATTGCTGCAACAATTCCGAAGCATGCTTAACTTCAGTCCACAGCGCATGCCTACGCAACTTTTTCGGCTTCTTTTTCGATTTCATTTTGGTATTCCAATCTTTGATAGGGGTGATGTTCACAACGGTTTTTGTCGTCGCGAACTACTTTACAAGATTGATTTTGACCTATGCGTCCGACTTGGTATCGACCTTGCCCAGGGCGTACGAATTGAACCAACCGCTTCATGACTGATAAGAAAATTCTGAAAACCTTATCAGTTGCGGCCTGCCGAAGACGGCAGGACGGATCTTCTATCGATCCGTCCCGGCTTTTCCCGCGCAGCCATCTGAGGCGGTCGATGATGATGGCGTCTCACCGAATCCAGTCGATGATGCGCGCCAGGCCGCTAACTTCTGTGCCCAGAATTCACGACGCTTGCTTTTTACGCGGCCTGCCAGAAGACGCACGGACGACAAACAGCTTCTCGGCCGACCGCGGTATGAATTGGCTACGCCGCGTAAACAGATCGACGACGCTAGAGTTTTGCCGCCATGCAAAGACGCGCTGTGGCACCAGCAGCGATAGGTGGTTCTTTGCCCTCGTCATCGCGACGTACAGGAGCCGCCGCTCTTCCTCGACCTCTGGTGGCGTTCTCGCTTTCGACGAGGGAATGCAGCCATCCACCGCGTTCAAGAGGTAAACGTGGTCCCATTCCTGGCCTTTGGCAGAGTGAATCGTCGAGAGGACCAGGCAATCATCATCTGACCGGCCTGGCCTGTTCGGGCCGACGGCACCATCGGGCGGCTCCAGGGTGACCTCCACAAGAAATTGCTCACGCGACCTATAAGTGCTGGCGACAACGCAGAGCTGGCCAAGGTCTGCGGCACGAAGCTCCGGGTTGTCGTGCTTCATCAGCGGCAAATACCATTTCACCACCTCCGGAAGGCTGGCCTTCCAAGGTCGCTTCTGCAGACGCCTTATCAGCCGAACAAATTGCTCCCAATGATGACCGCAGCCGCGAGGCCGGTCGGCGTCTCTGAGCACCAGTCGCCCCGTCCGTCCTTCTAACCGCTCTATCACCTGCATGGCGGCGCTCGGGCCGATGCCCGGCAGCAGCTTCAGGGCTCTCATGGCGGCAACCTCATCGCACGGATTCTCCAGCCAACGTAACAAGCTGAGCACGTCCTTGATGTGAGCGGCTTCGAGAAACTTGACGCCGCCCCACTTCTCGAACGGTATGTTGCGCTTCGCCAGCTCGATTTCGAGCTTTTGACTGTGGTGAGACGAGCGCATCAAGACAGCTTGCGCGCGAAACGGAACGCCGTTCTCCTTTGCGCAAAGAATCTGATTGGCGATATAAGTGGCTTGCGCCGCATCATTCTCGACGACGGCCAACCTTGGCTTGCCCAAACGCGGCCGGTCGGACCAGAGGTTCTTGGCATATGCACGCGTCGAAAGGTTGATGACCGCGTTGCATGCCTTGAGGATCTGGTTTGTCGAACGGTAGTTCTGTTCGAGGTTGATGACGCGGACCTTCGGCAGCATCCGAGGAAAGTCCAGAATGTTCTCGACTGTCGCTGCCCTGAACGAATAGATCGCTTGGGCATCGTCGCCGACAACGGTGACGCCTCGGCCATCAGGTTTGAGGCCGAACAGGATCTTGGCCTGAAGACGGTTGGTGTCTTGGTATTCGTCCACCAGCACATGGCTGAAACGAGTTCGTAGCTGCTGGGCGATGCCGGGCTGGTTCAGCATCTTCACCCAGTAGACCAGCAGATCGTCGTAGTCGAAGACGTTCTGCTTGCGTTTCGCCGCCCGGTACTCAGTGAAGAGGTGCCGGAGCTGCCTAGTCCACCTCTTGCTCGTTGGAAACTCTGATTGCAGGACCTCCTTCAGACGCATACAGCCATTGGTTTTGTAGGAGTAAATGTCGAGGCATTGGTTCTTATCCGGGAAGTTCACGTCCAGGGTCGAGAAACCAAGCTTGTGTCGAACCATGTCGAGCAGGTCGGCGCTGTCGCCTCGGTCCTTGATCGTGAAATTGGGCGACAAACCCAGTTGCTCGGAAAATTCTCTGACAAGCCGCGCGCCGACAGCGTGGAATGTACCTGAGTACGGTATCTCTCCGACATTCGTGCCCAGGACGCGGCCAGCCGTGGCAATCGCGCGACGCGTCATTTCCTGGGCCGCCTTCCGGGTGAACGTGAGTAACAAGATGTTGTCAGGGCTCACGCCGCTGGCCAGAAAATGAACGACCCGGTTCGACAGCGTCTCCGTTTTGCCGGTCCCCGCTCCTGCGATGATCAACAGGGGCCGACCAGGCTTTGCTGGGTCGGATTTGTACCCATGCACAACAGCAGCGCGCTGCATTTCATTCATATGTTTCAGATGGTCGAGAGTCATGATCTTTCCTTCGCGAGATATTCGACTTGCGATCATTTACAGGTTCGTTTTCTCGCGAAGCTCGATAGGCAGAACCGCCCTAGCACGGGGCGTTCGGCGTGGCTCCCACCGGTTCTGAACTCCGATGCGTGACCGAGTGAACAAAACCGGCCGACCACGCGCCACCTTTCGACGGCCGCTTCGATGACGCCGTACAATTGGATTTGCGATGTAGTGCGATGACCCCAAAATATCGGGTTTTGAAACACGCAAAGATGAGACAACAAGCTGGCTGCTGAGACTCGCCTCAGAGCAGGCGGCCATTAGCCCACGTTGAGGTCCAAGACCTGGCGTTGACACGCGGCGTCAGGCGCGCCGCCGACGTGAAGTTTTTGTTGCACGCCAAGCCAAATGTTCTATATTTGTTCTCGCAACCTGGTTTGAGTGAAATGCCTGGCAAGCAAGCCAAGACTCTTTCGGCTGATCATATCGACGACCTCTTGTTTCTCGCCGAGCGATCTCGGCATCCACTCCGCAACCGGTTGATTGTTCTGCTCTCAGTCAAGGCTGGCCTTCGCGCGGCCGAGATTGCCAAGTTGGGTTGGGACATGGTTCTCGACCCAAGCGGTGAAGTCGGCCGCACGCTTGCGCTTCGGGATCAGATTGCAAAGAAGCGCAGCGGACGAACGATTCCGATTCACGCGGATCTTCGACAGGCACTGGTCGAGGCGCGGCAGCTTTGCGATGGGCATGGTCCCATCGTTCGCTCCGAGCGCGGCGGCGCGATGACGCCAATGACAATCGTGGTCTGGTTCAACCGCGTCTACAAGGAGCTTGGGTTCGAGGGATGCTCATCGCACTCCGGGCGTCGAACTTTCATTACGCGAGCGGCTCGAGCAGTTCACAAGGCCGGTGGCTCGCTGCGGGACGTTCAACTGCTGGCTGGCCACCGGTCAATTCAAACGACGCAGCGCTACATTGACGGCGATAGCGACGCCCAGCGGAGGCTGATATCTCTGATTTAGCGACCAGTCGCCCTTCCCGCGGCAAAGAGAGGGGCCCCACCGTCAAGGCGCCGGTCGCTGCCACGATAAAGACCAACACGCTGACCCACGCCGAAGGCTTGGTCCGAACTGTCTGCACCGTTGCAGGATCGATGTCGTTTCTCGACGAGATCGACGAGGAGTTCGAACGGGCAGGCTTAGACCGGGCGGTAGCGCTGGGTGATACCGGTCCAATCGTGGACTGGCTTCTGACGACATTCAGCTTCCAGGGCATCTCCGACCGGGTCGCTCGCGACTACATTGAGAAACACGGAACAGCTTCCTGGTCGGTTATTGAAGGAAGCTTCAGGAAACAGCCCTCTTGTCCTAAGCTTCGCAGCTACTGGCATTTCGACCACTGCCGATACGACAAGACGAGTATCACTTGTTCAGAGCCCGATCACATCGATGCTTGTCCCCTACCCCGTCCTCACCTCCGTAACGGGCGGTTGAACCAGACGGCCTATAGCCTTTTCTTATTCGTCCGCGACCTCACCGACCACGACCTCGTCGGGTGGATCGACCGCCAACTGGAAGCTGCGACAGCCGCGCCCGGCATCACTGTAGAGGCCGCTCGTCAGGAAGCCCTGGTCGGTCCCCTTCGAAACATCTACGGCGTATCCGACAAGATCCTGATGATGACGCTTTCAACGCTGCTGATTGGTGCGCGCAATCAGCGGCCTATTTGGTTCGAAACCGGCAAAGCGATGATAGCCGTGGATACGCTGGTCCATAACTTTTTACATCGCACAGGGATCCTCGGGACCTGCGGTATCCCTCACAGCTATGGTGCGGCTTGCTACGCGCACGGTGGCTGCGCCGAAATCATTAGAACCTTAGCTGACCGAATTGACGCGAGCACATTGAACCGCGCATTTCCGCAGAAGTTTCCGCGTTTCGTGCAGAACGCCGTTTGGCGTTTTTGCGCGGGCGACGGTTTGAATCTGTGCAACGGCAACCGAATTGACGACCGGCAGGCCTGCGAAATCGACTATTGTTACCTGTACCATAAATGCAGCCGAGAGCCGCTAAAAAAGTCGAAAAACGACAATGAAATCAGCTATTTATAGCAAAAAATAAGCAAAATTACGGTTTTATCTAGATGTCATTTCAGCTATACTGAGCGTGCAAAGTCTCAAAACGACTTTGTACTTTTTAGACACTTGGAGATACTTCCATGACTACTTGCTATCTGAAAGACACCGGCTCGCCACCACTAGGGTCAACTTCCACCTCTATAACTGCAGATCACGGGGCCCTTTCGGGCCCCGTCTGCTTTTAAGGAGGGCAAACATGGGAAAACCGCATGAAAAGAAGCCGACCGTCGCTCCGGACCACCTGTTTGTGTTCGGCATCGATGACGAGGGCAAGCCGCGCGGTGCGCGCTTTGCCGAGCTCAACGACAAGGTCGTGACTGCTGCGGGCAATATGAACCTAAAGTCCGTTCATTCGGCGTCTGCAGCCTTCAGTGGGATCGCAATGAAACTGCCAGTGGGCAGGCTCTACGCCAGTGGCAAGGCGTTCGTGCCGCCGATCCGGCGCGACCTCGTCGATAAGTTAAATGCCGTCCTGGCGACACCGGGTGACGGAAGTCAAACTCAAGGGCCTAACTCTGCGTCAACCGATGAGCCGACGGGTCCCTCCGACGAGCCGAAGGTTCGCGTCGCCGGACTGCCTAAAACCTGGGACAGCGTTGACGTGGGCTCTGTTGTGTTGGCGATGGACGGCCCGGAAGACGGCTGGTGGGAGTGCGTTGTTCTGAAGCGCGAGGACGCAGTCCTAACCTTGCGCCTGCGCGACTACCCGAAGCAAGGCACCTATATCCGGCATCTGACCCAAGTGGCCCTCATCAATCCTGGGGCGGAGTGACCATCAGCAACTAAACTTGAAGCTCGGACCACGGCCCGAGCTCCGACACCGCCTGGCAGCAATAGACACGAGCCCAGGCCCCCAAACATCAATCAAAACATACCGGAGAAATAACCATGTCCATGCAAACGGACGCGGAGAAAACGCGTGCGCTCAACGATGAGCTGCGGCAACACCTGCTCGGCGGCGGTGCGGTCATCACCGCAGGCATCGCCGAACTAGGACCCGACGCAGTCAAGCGTCTTGTCCAAACCATCGCAGTCTTCGACGACTTTTGCCACGCCAACGACCCTTACGGGGAGCATGATTTCGGCATCTTCGATTTCGACGGGACCCGAGTCGCGTTCAAGATCGACTACTACGACAAGTCCCTCAAATTCCATTCGCCGAACCCGGCAGACCCCGCCGTAACCGAGCGGATTATCACGATCATGAGGGCGGACGAATACTAGCGCCCACGCAATCGACCAAGCATACCCTCACTGTTCGCTCAAGAGTTTGACGAGCGGCACCGACAAGGCCTCAGCAATTCGAGCCATCGCTAAGAGGCTGGGGTTACGCCGCCCTCGCTCGATCCCGCCGATGTAGGTCAAGTCCAGGTCAGCTTCGAACGCCAACCTCTCCTGGGTTAGTCGACGCTGCTGGCGAATACGCCGGACATTCTTGCCAACAATGACGCGCCAATCCTGCATTGCCGGATGGAGCACCATCGGGCATATAGTCTCTAGGGACTATATTCCCTATTTGCGAGAATCTGGGTCCAAGCGAGGGCGACCTTCAAAAACCTTCTCTAAAAAGAGGAAAGCTAAAGTGACTGAAGAACTCTCTGCACCACCGCCCCTGCCGGATCTCGGCGCTGCGAACCAGCCCGCACCAAACGAGTGGTACTATGTCGTGAACGGCGCTCGGCGAGGCCCGACGACCGCTCAGACCGTCAAGGATCTCTTGAACAAAAAGCAGATCGAGGCGGATACCCAGGTCTGGCGAAAGGGAATGCCGGAATGGAAGCCCCTCCGAGAGAGCGACCTTCGTGACTTAGTGGCTACCGAGCCACCTGCGATCTCAACCAAGCACATTGGCAACGGCTATGTCTGGACACTTGCCCTCCTGCCTCTCGTGATCGGGGTGATCGAGGCCGTGGTGAGCGCCAGCAACCAGGAGGCCGCAGTTCGCTCTTTATCGCTTGGCTTCCCGTACCATCCAAGCAGAGGACTGCCGTTCCAAGTGCCCCTTGCGATCAACGCTCTTTTGGGTTGGCTCGATGACCGTAGGCTGCAGCAAGCGGGCTATGGCTCTCGGACAACCCGTGTCACAGCCGTGCTGCTTGCGCCGGTTCACCTGTTCCTGAGGGCGAAACGCCTGAAGCAGAGCCCATACTACGCGGTCGCGTGGATCATCAGCATGATTGCGGGATTCCTCATCTACGCATCCGTTGAAGGATAACGCGGCCCATCTGGTTCCGCATCCGCCTATCGCATTTCACCACCGCACAACACTTAACTCACACCAGAGATCACAAATGATGAAATGGATTGCTCTCCTCTCAATGTTAGCGTGTTCATCGGCCTTTGCGCAGACTGCGCCGCCCGACCCCATAGCTGTCATCCGCGCCCAAATCATGCAGCGGTGGTTTCCGGCACCGCAAGTCCCGCTCGATTTCGCTGTTAGCTTCGACCTGGATCGACAAGGCAGACTTGTCGGGGAGCCGGTCATCGTTGCAAGGGGACATGGCGGCGACTCCGCTCTGGAGATGAGTTACGCCGTCAAGGGCGCTCAGCCATTCTTTTTACTCCGCCCGGAAGACTACGACCACTGGAAGCACGTTGAGACCAACTTTACCCCGGCGGACAAGCGGTCAACGGACATCTACGCCTATAACAAACGTGACATCCTGGGCGTTGCGACGGGCATGACCGATACTGCGACGAAGGCCGCGATGGCGGCAACGGGATGCAGTGTCTTTTCGCCAAAGCCAGCGATCTTGGAATGTACCAACAACAAGGGCAATCAGCTCGTCGCCCGATTGACCGAGAACATGTCGCCCAACGTGGTGATGGCCGTAACATATGTCTTTCAATCCGGCGCACCAGCCCAAGAAATCGTTGGCTCAATCTCCGCCCAGTTTCACACCCGGCCATTCAACCAGGTTTGGCATCTCAGCAAATCCGCAACAATGGAATTTGGTCCATACTCCGGCGAACCGCGATCCGCAAATTCTCCCATCCCGTCATGGGTGATCATTATCAACGAGCCTCAATTTTTGGACAAAGATCGTGACGCCCTCGTGGAGAAGCAACGGGCTGCTGCCCCACCTCCAAAATTCTAGCGCATTGTTTTTCGCATCGGGGAATTGATACATACCTTGTTGCTGCGACCGCCGCTTCCGGGAGTCTTCATGGGCCAGAAAGAAGAGCCGTCAGGGGCGAACCAAGTCTATGTCCTCGGTTTAGACGATGATGGAAATCCCCGCGGCGCCCGCTTCACCATTTTGAAGGACAGCATTGTCTCCGCGGCAATTGACATGAATTGCCATGTCCTGATCAGCCAGCCTCCTGCAGTATTCTCGCTTGGAATGACGTTACCAGTGGGGTACGTGCGCGGGGCTGGTAAGGTAGTGACGCTGCTTGTCCCAAACATCGGATGGAAGCTTTACAAACAGATATTGCGAGCTTCGCGTGTTGCTTCGATCCACGAAGCCACCAGGATCGAAGCAGCGATTTCACACACCATCCACTGAGCCTCAACAAAACGGGAATATTCTTCTTTTTTGTTTCTGAAACCACTTACGATCTCAATCTAATTTTCAGCGGCCAAGGAAGCAAAGTTGGTGAAAAACGTCGCACCAACAACTGCGAACGAGTGCTAATGCCGAGAGCATTATTAGCAACAACGCCTTACGAGCGACGGTGATGGGTCTGGTGGCTGACTGCTCGCCGAAACTACACGATCATGGATCCTTGGCAATCTGCGCAGAGGGCCCATAAGCGCAAGCGCTACGGCTTGATGTAGGATCCCAGTGGTGAGGCTTAGCCTGCTCCGGTAGACCATCGGAGCGGGCTTTCCTTTGTTGTCGTCGGTATTCTCAAGCGTATCGCAAAGCAGAACTCAACCGCGACCGCAGAAACAAATATCGTGCAAGCGATCCGCTTTCCAGACTGCTCCGCCGAGCCACTCGAGGACTGCTAATTTCGGTCTGGGAATTCACGAACGAGTTTCCCATCGACCAACCCACCACCTTTTCCTTCTGAATCGATTGCTCGGGCTTCACGAGCTGTCATGCCTTTCTCAGCCACAAGCGGGTTGCTGTCGTAAGTTCCCCACTGCTTATGAAATGGCGCAACACCAAGGCGACGGCAATCGGCGATAACATCGCGAACCCAATGCGGCCTCACTGCACGAGCACCGGCACCACTTTCTCCCCCAGATATCACCCAATCCGGCAAAAGCCCGTTGGTCGGAAACCGCACGGGACCAAGGGCAGGCTCGTAGGAAATGAAACGAATAACCGCAGGTACCTTCTTTAGGCGCTTCCACCGGAAATCAAACCGTGTCTGGTCTTCGGCCGTTGTTCCGAGCCACACGTTGGAATACCCATCGCGCCAATCGGAAGGCAGCATTTTTTCTATATTTTCTGGTCTTTTCGTAAGCACCAGCCAGTCTAATGCATCGCATTTGCGGATTAACGCGAACAAGTCCTTGCGCCACGAAATATCAACCTGATTGTCAAAGACGTCGGCGAGCGAAGCGCAAAATACCCGCGGTCGATGGCCATTTTCCTCTCTAAACGTGCGGGCTTGCGCGTTCCACTGGATAGGCTTTTTCCAATTTTGTTCTGACGTTCGTTTGCGCTCGCCGTGCGCGCCCCACCGCACCTTTCTATAGCGGTGATCCATCATTGCTTCCGCATAGCAATTGTCACAGCCCGGCGACACTTTTTGGCAGCCAATCCACGGATTGAATGTATGATCGCACCATTCGATCTTTGAATTTTCACCCATCACAGACCTCCAAGGTTCAGAGCATCGCTCTGCCCGAAACAACGGTCTCGGTGGAATCCTTTACAAGTTCGTTTTTCGCCATGGCCGATGGATAAACGCCAATATCAAGGGCGAATGATGCCTTCTCAAAAGGTGATCGATGGTGGCGCATCGATAATGGCTGACGCGTTGCTACGCCGCCTTCAGGCAACGCAATTTCTGTCGTCGGTACTCGGCCATGCCAAGAAAGCGACTTGGTCGCCTCATTAGCATCAGCCTGTCATCCGGCCTCAACGCAACACGCTTGGCCGCTTTCAGGAGCTTTGCAGCGTCGCCACCGGCTACAGCGAGCCGATCCAGGTGAAGATGCTTCATCGCGTGGAAGAGCACGATCCTGTCGCCATGCCGGAGATCAGCTTTCTTCTGTTCGAATCGACGCGAGACCACACCACTCGCATCGATAACCGGACGGTCAAACTTGTCCTTGCGGTCCCGCACCAATATTCGAGAACCGGTGGATGGCGATTTCAAGATATACGCCACGCAATTGGGTAACCGTCCCTGCTTGATTTTTCGGGTATGGGTGGCTTTTAGGCCATCGGCGATAGCGCTGTAGTGGCCCGCTCTCGCGAGCTTGGCCAGACGCTTCTTCAGCTCCTTGCGCGAAACACCCCACACCAGGGCATGCAAGTGCCAAAACAAACACCGCTTCCCGTCGTATCGAACGCCGTGCGGCAAATCGACGTAATAGGCTGGCTCGACCATACCGAAATACGAATACTGCCGTAAGCCATACCTGAGCCGGTTCTTGATGCCTTCAAGATCCTCTTCAGTTAGTCGCTCCTCCGGAGACCTGCCGCAGGTAACGTCCATCAGAGATACGAAATAGACATTCCGGTCGTGTGTGGTCCCATCCCCGCCGTCGCAGAAAAAGCGTGACATTTCGTTGCTGACGGTTCGGCCCCAGATCCGGCGTGAGAAGGAGTTTACGGCTAGGAGATCGTGCCGATATCGGCCCTTCGGCAGTTCTCGATCACCGCGCGATAGGGTACGACGCTTGCGAGATTCCTGAAACGCCACGCGTAGAGCTGATCGTTCCAGTGACTGCCAGTATTCAATCCCGGTGTTTTGATAGAATGTCATACCCAACTTTCAATTCAGTGCTGGGAATGCTTTACAAGTGGTCGCGTCACGCAGATTTCGTTGTAGGTGGTTCAAACTGCCCATTTAAGGACTGTAGAAGGTCTGTTGGTCGATTGGTGTGTTCAAGCAAGCAGCGGCAAGCGACAACCGGCTGAATGTCTCCTCAGAGCCCTAGACGGCGCATTCTCGCTCCCGATGAACGAGCAAAATCTGGCAGCTCTTCTTGTGTCACGCGGGGCAACGTAAGGTCCCGAAGCGCGGGATGGGTTCGCTTAAAGCGAACCCATCCCTTGTCTATCAGTCCTCCCAATCACTCGCCGATTCGGCGGGGCGCTCATTGGACGCTACGTTCTTCAGTTTGGTGATTTTTTTGATGTCAATTGTGGGCGATCCGCCGGCTCTTGTTCGAATAAAGCCGGTAAGTCTTATTCTGCTCCTATCAGCGAAGCGATCCAACTTGGCTCCCAACTTCGGAGAGAGACCAATTTTTATCTGCTTGCCGAAGTTGACCACTTTTTTTTCAGGCTGACTGGCGGCAGCTCCAGCGCCTATATCGTCCGGTTCATCATCCCCGCTAGGCCCGCTGGATTCCTGATCTTCATCAACAGATTCCAGCTTTGCAACTCCTCTGCCCTTCTTTCGTGGCAGCTTCTGCGCGGCAAGCCTCGCAAGCTTCTCAATTCCGCCGTGCTCCCGGATGGCATCAGCGATGTCTTCCGATGCCGTGCCAAGCTCTTCTACCAGATAGCGCAGGGCTCGAGCCCTCTTCGAGGCCTTCTTTCTAGCTGCCTCGGATTTCGCGTCGGTGATGAAGATTAGAACGGCGTAGACGGTGTCTTCCGATCGACCGACCTTCTCGTGAAAGCGAGCCTTCAGCTCCTTGTCGGCCTCAACGGCAAAGGAAATCGCCATCGCTTCCGCCATCAGACTATTGAGGGCCGCCCGATACCCGTCTTTGATCACTCGGTACTGCCGCTGCAGGTGATCGAGAGTGACGAGAAGATCGATATCTGAACGTGGTTTTACTGCTACTCGTGCCATCGGATTCCATTCCCTTACTTGGTGTAAGTAAAAGCCTGCCGGCACTTCGTCGCTCGCGCAGCTTCTCGCTACCCGACGATTTGAATGCGAGAATCGGAATCGCCCGCCTTGATACCTCTAGCCGCGCCGCTTGCGGTGCTGCCGTTTGGGCAGCTGGGGTATCGTCTCTAACAAGAGAGCGGTGTTGGACCAATCTCCCCTGCTTCTTCCACTTCCGACACAGAGCAATTTCGATGTGAGGACAAAGCCCCGACATCAGCATTTTTAGTTCTATGAGCTAATTTTTATTGTGTCAATCACATTTTTATGCGATATTCGTCTGATGACAGGATCAGAGACCTTACGGTTACTTTCCGCGCGAGAGTGCGCCATCCTACTTTTGCGGCTAATCGAGCTTCGAAACCAGGATGGTACGCCGACCAGTCGTGTGCGGATTTCTGAACTCACGCTGCGTCGTTTATGGGGGCGTCATCGGCTTGACGGGGACTTCGTAACGGAAGTTCAGGAGTGGTTATTTCGGGGAGGCTGGGCCATTTTTTTTGCGGGCTCGACCTACGCGGCCATCAAGACTTCCGCCGTGATGAACTGGGCTCGCCTTTCGTCGAAACGATTGTTCGAAGATATCGGCCTCGACGATCTCGACTTCGTTGAGGATCGTAATTTTGATTTCGCGACGCACGCTCGGTTGCTCAGGAGCGAGGCCGATATCTATGACAGCGACTAGCCGAGAGACACGACAGCCGGCGAACAAAACCGATTTGAGGTTTTGCTCGTTCATTCTATATTCAAGTAGCTATAGCGGTCCGTTAGACGCGACTCGCTGCTTCTTTCTACACCAAACCCAAAACTCAAAAAGACGGCCTATTCCGCTCCCGCGACTGACCGCCGTCCAGTCCTCAACTGAAGTCCTCCGGACTTCGGAAGACGATTGGATATGGACGATAGTCTTGTTGCTAACCGGCTAGCCCCTGACGCGCCGCTCCGTCTTTCCATCGCTGCAAAATTGGCTTTTCCCGACGGTTCGATGACGGCATCGGGCCTGCGGCGCGAAGCCCTGCGCGGTCGGCTACAAGTGGAGCGCATAGCCGGCAAAGACTACACCACCCTCGAAGCCATCAACGAAATGAGGAAATTATGCCGCGTCCAAGCAAAGGCGCCAGACTATACAAACGAAAAGCGCGATACACTGACGGCAAACTCGTCCACCAAGCTGTCTGGATCATCAAAGACGGAGATCGCCATATCGCCACGGGATGCCTTGCGGACGCGGCTGGAACAAAGCCGCCTCGAGAAGCAGAGCAGGCGCTCGCGGACTACATCGCGCGCAAATATCAACCCGAACGAAACAGACGAGACATAGAGGACATCGACTGCGCCGATGTGCTCTCAATCTACCTAACCGACATTGGCGAGCCCGGCGAACAACACGAGATTGAGCCGAGGATCGAACGGCTCAACGAGTATTGGGGTGGCAGGAAGCTGGCACAGGTTAATGCCCAGACTTGTGCGGGCTACACCAAGCATCGTGGCAGTCCGGGTGGTGCTCGCCGCGACCTCGAGACACTGCGCGCCGCGATCAATCACCACGCAAAGGAAGGCTTTCACCGCGGCATGGTACGGGTGTCGCTCCCTCCCAAAGGTGAGGCACGCGACCGATGGCTGACTCGCAAAGAGGCCGCAGCGTTGCTTTGGCATTGTTGGAGGTATCGTGAGAAACAGACGATACACTCAGGAACGTCGAAGGGCGGCACGGTCGCCACGAACCGAAGGCCTCTGCGCCATATCGCGCGGTTTATCCTGATCGGCCTGTATACTGGCACTCGGGCAGGCGCGATCGCATCGGCGTCGCCATATGCGATAACTGGGCGCTCTTACGTGGATCTGGAGCGCGGCATTTTTTATCGTCGGGCCATCGGCAAGCGCGCGACAAAGAAGCGTCAGACACCAGCCCCTATCCCGCCTCGGCTGCTCGCCCACCTTCGACGGTGGTGGAACCGTAAGCTGATCGCAGAGTGCTTCGTCGAGTTCAACGGCAAGCCGGTAGCTTCGGTGAAAAAGGGCTTCAAGACCGCCGTGGGGCTTGCCCGCCTGCCCGGGAGGGTCACACCCCACACCATGCGCCATACAGCTGCGACGTGGCTCATGCAGCGTGGTGTGCCAATCTGGGAGGCGGCAGGGTTCCTGGGCATGTCACCCGAGGTCCTGCAGGACACTTATGGCCATCACCACCCGGACTTCCTCCAGGGGGCGGCTGCGGCCATTGGCCAAAAGAGCCGGTACGTTTCGGTGGCCGAAACGGTGGTCAACTTGACCGAGGATCGAAATCAGAAGAAAAAGCCTAATGATTTCTGGTCGGAGTGGCAGGATTCGAACCTGCGACCCCTGCGTCCCGAACGCAGTGCTCTACCGGGCTGAGCCACACTCCGACAAGAAGGCGGCTTATAGCGTCGGGTTTGACGCACCGCAAGCGGCCGGTATGAGGAATTTTGTCCCTGTGAAAACGGGTCTTGAAACGTCGATTTTACCGGCCGGCGCGGCCGGCGCGGAAGCTGCCGCCCGGATTTTGGCCGCCGGCGGGCTGGTCGCGTTTCCGACCGAGACGGTCTACGGGCTCGGGGCGGACGCCGCCAATGCCAACGCGATCGCCCATCTTTACGCCGCCAAGGGGCGGCCGGCCTTCAACCCGCTGATCGCCCATGTCGCCGATCTCGCCGCCGCGCGCCGGATCGGACGGTTCGACGCGCGTGCGTTGAGGCTTGCGGAAGCGTTCTGGCCGGGGCCCCTGACGCTGGTGGTGCCGAAGACGGACGACTGCCCGGTGGCCGAGTTGGCCACCGCCGGGCTCGACACGGTCGCGATCCGCATTCCCGCCCATCCAGTGGCGGAGGCGATCCTGCGCGCCTTCGGCGGGGCCGTGGTGGCGCCGTCCGCCAACATCTCCGGCCATGTGTCGCCGACGCTGGCAGCTCATGTCGAAAGCGACCTTGCCGGGCGGATCGACCTGATCGTGGACGGCGGGCCGGTCAAGGTCGGCGTCGAATCGACCATCGTCGGCTGCTTCGATGCCCCGATGCTGCTCCGCCCCGGTGGGCTGTCGCGCGAACGGATCGAGGCCGTGCTCGGCGCATCGCTGGCGCGGCCGCCCGTGGAGGCCGAGAGCGACGACAGCCAGCCTCTGGCGCCGGGCATGCTGGCCTCGCATTACGCGCCGCGCGCCAGCGTGCGGCTCAATGCGCGCGATGTGGCCGCGGGCGAAGCGCTGCTGGCCTTCGGACCCGATCGCCTGCCAGGCCAGGAGGCCGCCGCCGCTGTCATGAATTTGTCGTCCGCGGCTGATCTCGATGAAGCCGCCACTAATCTGTTCGGCTATCTTCGCGCCCTCGATGCGAAAAACCCGCGAGCGATCGCGGTGATGGCGGTGCCGGAAGAAGGACTTGGCGAGGCCATCAACGACCGGCTGCGCCGGGCCGCGGTCGCCCGATAGCGCATGATCCGGAAAAATGAGCAGCGGTTTTCCGATAAGATCATGCGCAAGAGATAAAAGCGAAGAAGAGACAAGAGCATGAACGTCAATAAATCTGCCACCCCGCCGCTTGCGCCCGAGCTGATCGAACAATTCCGCAAGATCGTCGGCGACCGCCACGCCATCACCGACGCGGTCGACATCGAGGCTTACGTCACCGAGGAGCGCAACCTGTTTCACGGCCGCTCGCCGCTGGTGCTGCGCCCGGGCTCGACGGCGGAAGTCTCGGCGATCTGCAAGCTCGCCTCCGCGCACGGAATCGCGCTGGTGCCGCAGGGCGGCAACACCGGGCTCGTCGGCGGCCAGACGCCGCACAACGGCGAGGTTGTGGTGTCGCTGCGCCGGCTCGACAAGATCCGTGAGGTCGACACCGCTTCCAACACCATGACCTGCGAGGCCGGCGTCGTGCTCCAAGTCGCGCAGCAGAAGGCGGCCGACGCGGACCGGCTGTTTCCGCTCTCGCTCGGCGCGGAAGGAAGCTGCACCATCGGCGGCAATCTCTCGACCAATGCCGGCGGCACCGCCGCGCTCGCCTATGGCGTTGCGCGCGAGATGGCGCTGGGGCTCGAGGTAGTGCTTGCCGACGGTCGCGTGCTCAACGTGTTGTCGAAGCTGAAAAAGGACAACACCGGCTACAATCTGCACAACCTGTTCATCGGCGCGGAAGGCACGCTCGGCATCATCACGGCGGCCACGCTAAAACTGTTTCCGAAGCCGCGGGCGGTCGAGACCGCCTTCGTCGGGCTGAAATCGCCGGCGGCGGCGCTGAAGCTGCTGACCATCGCGCAAGGCGAAGCCGCCAACGCGCTGACGAGCTTCGAGCTGCTGTCGGAGATGGCGGTCGACTTCTCGGTCCGCCACGGCATCGACGTGCGCGATCCGCTCGAAGCAAAACATCCCTGGTACGTGCTGATGGAATTGTCCTCGCCCGGCGACGATGCCCGCACGCCGCTGGAGACGATCCTGACGCGTGCCATGGAAGACGAGATCGTCGACGACGCCGTGATCGCGGCCAACCTCACCCAGCGCAACGGCTTCTGGAAGCTGCGCGAGGAGATGTCGTCGGCGCAGAAGCCCGAGGGCGGCTCGATCAAGCATGACATCTCCGTTCCGGTGGCCGCCGTGCCCGCCTTAATCGACGAGGCCAATGCCGCCGTCGTGAAACTGATCCCCGGCGCGCGGCCGGTACCGTTCGGCCATCTCGGCGACGGCAATCTGCATTACAATGTCAGCGAGCCCATCGGCGCCAACACCGCAGATTACCTGGCGCGCTGGCACGAGATGAACGCAGTCGTGTTCGAGATCGTGCTGCGCATGGGCGGCTCGATCTCGGCCGAGCACGGCATCGGCGTGCTCAAGCGCGACGAACTGCCCGAGGTGAAGGACAAGACCGCGATCGAGCTGATGCGCGCGATCAAGGCGATGCTGGATCCGCACGGCATCATGAATCCGGGGAAGGTGCTGTGAGCGTGTCTCTCACGATCGATGCGATTGCCGATGCCGATGTCGAGAACGTCGTCGCGCTGTGGCAGCGCTGCGGCCTGACGCGGCCCTGGAACGACCCGCATGCCGACATCGCGCTGGCGCGGCGGCGCGACAATTCGACCGTGCTGATCGGCCGCGACGGCGGCGCGATCGTCGCCACCGCCATGGTCGGCCATGACGGCCATCGCGGCTGGGTCTATTACGTCGCGGTCGATCCCGATGGGCGCAAACGCGGCTATGGCCGCCTCATCATGGCCGCGGCCGAGGACTGGCTGCGCCAGGCCGGCATTTTGAAGCTGCAGCTGCTGGTCCGTCGCGAGAACGCGCAAGCCAATGCGTTCTACCAGTCGCTGGGTTTCGAGGAATCCACCTCGGTGATGTTCCAGAAGTGGCTCGACGGCCGCGCTTCCACAACGTAGCTGGAAAACAGCAATGACCATTTCCGACCGCGTCCGCATCAAGGACGTCCGCGTGCTCTCGGACGGCTGGACCACGCTGAAGACCACGACGTTCGAGTACCGGCGCGCCAATGGCGAGTGGCAGACGCAGCACCGGGAGACCTATGAGCGCGACAACGCCGCCGCCGTGCTGCCGTATAATCGCGCACGGCGTACGGTGATCCTGGTGCGCCAGTTCCGTTTGCCGGCCTTTATCCGCGGCTACGACGATCTCCTCATCGAAGCGGCCGCCGGCGTGCTCGACGACGCCTCCCCCGAGGTGCGCATCCGCGCCGAGGCCGAGGAAGAGACCGGCTATCGCCTGCACCACGTCCACAAGGTGTTCGAGGCCTTCATGAGCCCCGGCGCCATCACCGAGAAGCTGCATTTCTTCGTCGCCGAATACGAGCCGGAGATGCGGGTCAGCGACGGCGGCGGCCTGGAGCATGAGGGCGAGGACATCGAGGTGCTGGAGCTCTCGATCGACGAGGCCTTGGCGATGATCGCGGACGGCCGCATCATCGACGCCAAGGCGATCATGCTGCTGCAATACGCGGCGCTGCACGTGTTCAGATAGGTGCGCGAGCTGTCTTCTTCCCTTCTCCCCTTGTGGGAGAAGGTGGCGCGAAGCGCCGGATGAGGGGTACGCGTCCGCAAATTCAGAAAGAACGGACTCGCGGAGAGATACCCCTCACCCGTCTCGCCGCTCCGCGGCGAGCCACCCTCTCCCGCAGGGGGAGAGGGGAAAGAGCACGGCCCGCTCTATCAGCGCCGCAATTCTGCCCTGCGCCGCCCCGCCCCGGTTGAGCAACTCCAAAACTATCTCTAGTCTGGCGCCAACCAAGAACCAGGAGACGCGCCCCATGTCCGCTTCGCGCGACGACGAATTCGGCTTTGCGCCCGACTATGACTCTCCCGTCCCCTATATGCAGCGCACGCGCGACTATTACACCGCGATCGGCTACACCACGCCGTATCGCTGGGCGCACTACACCCAGGCGCCGTTCCAGCCGCTGAAGAAACCGCTGTCGCAATCGCGCGTGACGATCATCACCACGGCCGCGCCTTACGAACCCACTAAGGGCGACCAGGGGCCGGGCGCGGCGTATAATGGCGGCGCCAAATTCTACCAGGTCTATGACGGCGACACCTCGAAGCAGCACGACCTGCGCATCTCCCATATCGGCTACGACCGCAAGCACACCACGGCGACCGACAACGGCACCTGGTTTCCGCTGCCGCAGCTTTTGAAGGCATCTGCCGCAGGCCGGATCGGCGAGGTGAGCCAGCGCTTCTTCGGCGCGCCGACCAACCGGAGCCATCGCGTCACGCTCGACACCGACGCGCCGGAAATCCTGGCGCGCTGCCTCGCCGACACGGTCGATGTCGCCGTGCTGGTGCCGAACTGCCCGGTCTGCCACCAGACCACCGCACTGGTGGCGCGGCATCTGGAAGCCAACGGCATCCCGACTGTGGTGATGGGCTGCGCCAAGGACATCATCGAGCATGCCGCCGTGCCGCGCTTTTTGTTCTCGGACTTCCCGCTCGGCAATTCGGCCGGCAAGCCGCACGACGTCGCCTCGCAGGCGCAGACGCTGGAGCTCGCGCTGACGCTGCTGGAAAGCGCGAGCGGGCCGCAGACCACGATGCAGTCGCCGCTGCGCTGGAGCGAGGACGCCTCCTGGAAGCTCGACTACAACAACGTCGCACAGCTCTCGCCTGAAGAGCTGGCGCGCCGCCGCGCCGAATTCGACAAGCAGAAGGAGATCGCGCGCGGCAACCGCGCCGCCTGACGTCCTCCGATAACAACAAACGAAGGGGAGAGCGACGTGACGCGACCGTTCGAGGGCGTGAAGATCCTGGACTTCACGCAAGTGCTGGCCGGCCCCTATGCGAGCTACCAGCTCGCGCTGCTCGGGGCAGATGTCATCAAGGTCGAACGGCGCGAGGGCGAAGACATGCGCCGTACGCCGCTCAGCCGCGAATGGGCCGAGCGCGGGCTCGCGCCGGCCTTCCAGGCCATCAACGGCAACAAGCGCAGCCTGACGCTCGATTTGCAAAAGCCCGACGCCATCGCGATCGTGAAGAAGCTTGCCGCGCAAGTCGACGTCGTCATGGAGAACTTTCGCCCGGGCGTGATGGACAAGCTCGGGATCGGCTATGAGGCGCTCTCCGCGATCAATCCGAAGCTGATCTATTGCGCCGTGTCCGGCTTCGGCCAGACCGGCCCGGACCGCCTGCGGCCCGGCTATGACGGCAAGATGCAGGCGCTGTCGGGCATCATGGCGATCACGGGCCATCCCGAGACGGGGCCGACGCGCGCGGGCTTTGCAGTGTGCGACGTGCTCTCGGGCGCCACGGCTGCCTTTGGCGTGTCGAGCGCGCTGTATCAGCGCGACCGCACCGGCAAGGGGCAGCTGATTGACGTCTCGATGCTGGAGGCGACGATGGCGTTTCTCTCGGGGCAGATCGCGGACTGGTCGGTCGCCGGCCATCGCCAGCAGCTGTCGGGCAACCAGGCCGTGAGCCGCCGGACCACGGCAAATCTGTTCAGATGCGGCGACGGCCACATCCTGCTCGCCGTCAATAACGAGAAGCAGTACCGCGCGCTGATGTCCACGCTCGGCCGCGAGGACACGCTGTCAGACCCGCGCTTCGCCGACTGGTTCGCGCGCAACGAGAACGAGAGCGCGTTGCGCGCCATCATCGAGGAGGCGCTGGCGGCCAGGCCTGCGCGCGAGTGGGAGACAATCCTGGAAGATGCCGGCGCGCCCTGCGCCAGCATCTGGAAGGTCGAGGAGGTCATCGATCATCCGCAAATCAAGGCCCGCGGCGCGATCCAGGAGCTAGACACACCCTATGGCCGCCTGCGCTTTGCCGGCAGCGGCTTCAAGCTCGCCCATGGCGGCGGCAAACTCGATCGGATGGCGCCGGAGCTGGGCGCGGATACGGATGCGGTGCTGGGTGAGCTCGGATTCGATGCGGCGGAGATTGCGGCGCTGAGGGCAAAAGAGATCGTGTGAGAGCGTAACCTCACAGACACCGTCGTCCCGGGGCGCGCGCAGCGCGAACCCGGGACCCATAACCACAGAATTTAATTTGACGAAGACTCGTGGTTGCCGGATCGCACCACACCTCTCCCTGTGGTTATGGGTCCCGGATCTGCGCTTTGCTTGTCCGGGACGACAGCGGAGCAAAAAGCACTAGCTGGGCTAGAACAACGACCCCTGCCCGTCATCTGACGAGCTAGCGGCAACCTTCCGGGCCGCCTTCTTCGGTTTCGCAGCCTCTGCCTCGGCCTCCATCTCCTCCGCGCTGATCGGCAACACGAGCTGATCGTCGTCATTGGCGACGCGGTTGACGCGGGTGGAGACCGGGTGCCAGGCGAATTCGCCGATGCGCGGCGCGGACATCAGCGGCAACACGGCATCGACATCGTCGCCGCGGCTGTCGAGCCAGCGCTCGAAATCGCGCGGGCTGATGGTGACGGGCACGCGGTCGTGCAGGGCGGCGAGATCCTCGCCCGCCGCCGCCGTGACGATCGCGACGGTGTCGAGTTCCTCACCATTCGGCCCGACCCAGGTCTCGAATACCGCAGCAAAGCCGAGCGGCTGGCCATCGGCGCGGTGGATGAAGAAGGGCTGCTTGCGGCCGCCCTCCGCCTTCCATTCATAATAGCCGTCGGCGGGAATCAGGCCGCGGCGCCTCCGAATCGCGTTCTTGAAGGCGGGCTTTTCCAGCACCGTCTCGGAGCGCGCGTTGATCAGGAGCGTAAATCCCTTGGGATCCTTGACCCAGCTCGGCAACAATCCCCAGCGCATCAAGCGGAAATGGCGCGCGCCGTTCTCGAGCAGCACGACCGGAATCGGTTGTGTCGGAGCGACGTTGTACCGTGACGGGAAATTCGGCTGCTCGACATAGCCGAACAGTTGCCGCAAAGCCGCGGGGGCCGAAGTTATGACGAAGCGTCCACACATCCTTGGATATCTATATAGGGTCCGTTCAGGTCCTTTTAACCCCGAATGCTAACACTGCGGCAGATGAGCTCAATGGCCTCCCAACCCGCGCGGACACATGTACAGACGGGCCCCGAGGCCGCCGCCTGGGCCGAGCGGCTGCGCGTGGCCAACATCAACCCGCGAACCGGGCTTGCCACCGACTATCTCAACCATTTCAATGAAGCCGTGATGCTGCTGGAAATGGTCCCGGACATGCCTGAATGCGCCGAAGATTTTTTGACCTGGTCGCCGCTGTCCTATGCCGAGCATTTCACCGCGTCGAATTTCAAGGCACGGGATCTGGCCATCGAAGCCTATGAGAAGGCCGATCCGAACGTGCGCGCCCAGTTCGACCACATCACTGATACCATGACCTCGATCCTGACAGCGGTCGGCTCGGCCATGCGCGAGGTCGAGAAGGACACGACCCGCGTCCGCCTCGCCGAGCAGGCCACGCTCTGGGTCAAGCCGCTGATCGCGGCCTGCGGCGGCATCATCAATGGCGGCGCGGAAGCCGACGTCGACACCATCATGGCGAATTGAGCCAAGGGTTGTTGAAGATATGTCCGCGGTCATCCAGCCCACCCACCCCCAGATCGCGGTCAGTGCCGCCATCTTCCGTGACGGCAAGGTGCTTCTGACCCGCCGCGCCCGCTCGCCCGCCAAGGGGTTCTATTCGCTGCCGGGCGGCCGGGTCGAGTTCGGCGAATCGCTGCACCAGGCGCTGGCGCGCGAGGTCGACGAGGAGACCGGGCTCGCCATCGAGATCATTGGCCTCGCCGGCTGGCGCGAGGTGCTGCCGGCCGCCCCCGGCGCCGGCCATTATCTGATCATGTCCTTTGCCGCCCGCTGGGTGGCCAAGGAGCCCGCTCTCAACGACGAGCTCGACGATTACCGCTGGATCGCCCCCGACGCCCTGGCGAGCCTCGGCGACCTCAAGCTGACCGGGGGGCTGGAGGAGGTCATCCTATCGGCCGCCCGGCTGATCGGGCCCTGACCCCCCGTCTTGCGTCATCCGCCCCGAGGGGGCATACACCCCGCCGATGTCCACGCGATTTCTGGCCATTTTTGCCCTGATTCTCGCCTGCGCCTCCGTGCCCGCGAGGGCCCAGGACGTGGCGGCGCCGTTTGACGCCGATTTGCAGCGGCTGGCGGAGATCCTCGGCGGGCTGCATTACCTGCGTGGCATCTGCGGGTCCAACGAGGGCAACAAATGGCGCAACGAGATGCAGGCGCTGATCGATGCCGAAACCCCCTCGGGCGAGCGCCGCACCCGCATGATCGCCGGCTTCAACCGCGGCTATAACGGCTTCCAGCAGACCTACCGGAGCTGCACGCCGGCCGCGACGGTGGCGATCCGCCGCTATATCGAGGAAGGCTCGAAGATCTCGCGCGATCTCACGGCGCGTTACGCCAACTGATTTCTCTTTCCGTCATTCCGGGGCGCGCGAAGCGCGAGCTACGATGCGCAATTGCGCATCTGAGAATCCATCGGGCCCCCACGATGGATTCCGGGCCCGCGCCTGTCGGCGCGTCCCGGAATGACGAGAGAGATGAACGCAAACGCGCATCCGGAACCCTGTCATCGACTTTGTTCACAGCCGTTAACCGTTCCTAAAGATGTGGCCTAGCGGGCGTTAATACGCGTGCTACACCTTTCGTACAGCGCATCGCCGTGGATCGCGCCCCAGCCCTGATCGAGTTTCATGAGCCATTCAGTGTCCTACGCCCCCGCCCGCGCGCCGCTGCCCGATCACGAGCAGAAACAGGCCGCGCTGAGCTATCTCAACGAGGCCTGGGCCGAGGCGCGCCATGATGGCGTCGACGGCGACTGCCTGGCGCAGGCGAGCCTGTTTGCGGCATTCGCCGAGCTCGTCGGCACCTACGGCGAGGATGCGGTGGCGAAATTCGTCGAGGGTTTTCCGGGCCGCATCCGCAACGGCGAATTCTCGGTCACTCTCGCAAGGCAGTAAGCTTCTTGCGAAAAATGACCCCGCCACGCGGGCGGGGCCAGTCTACGGATGAATGACCTGGCGAACGGGCTCTGGCGAACTGGTTCGCGAAGTCTGCCTCGTTTATCGCACGGAAGCCGCCTCCCCCGGACAAGCATTAGTCTCGCGATGACCGGGAGATATTCCCGCCACGATTGGGAATGCGCTCCCTCCTCCCTCACGGCACGACCTTGAGCGTCGCTTTCATGTTGGGATGATAGCGGCAGTAATAATCGACTGTTCCCGCCTTCTTCAGAACAAACGTTGCCGACTCCTTCGGTGGCAGCATCACGTCGAAATCGCCGTTCTTCGCCGTGGCGGTGTGCGCGAACACGTCCTTGTTGATCCATTCGATGGTATCGCCGACCTTCGCGGACGTTTCGGCCGGTGAGACCACGAGATTTTCCATTGTGATCTGAATGGTCGCGGCGCGCGCCGGGACAAAGATCGACAGCAAGGCGACCGCAAGCGCGATCGAAGCGAGGTGTCCCGGCTTCATGCCACACCCCCTATTTCAGCTCGGCCGCGACATGCTCGGCGTGCTGCTGATGGCCTTGAAAAATCTTCAGGCCGGTCTGCAACAGGCTCTTGAGCTCGGCGTTGCCGGCGGACGGGATGAGCTGGGTTTCCAGCGCGCCGTTGACCGCCTTGTGGTAGGCGACCTCGTTCGCGACATAGGCCTTGTCGAAGGCCGCGCCGCTCAGCTTGCCGAGCTCCGCCAGCTTGTCGCTCGCCTGCTTCGACAGCGCCTTGCTGGTATCGTTGTCTTCAGGCGTAACGTTCAGCTTCTTGACGAGCGCCAGCGCCTGCTTGTTGACCGCCTCGTGGTCGCGCAGCATGTCCTCGGCAAACGCCTTGACGTCCTTGTTCTTGGCCTTTTTCTGCGCCTGCTTGGCCGCGTTGATGTCGATCACGCCCGCGGTGTAGGCGATGTGAGCGATCTGCGGATCGGTGGGCTTGTCGGCTGCGCTCGCGGCTTGCGGCAGCGCCGGGCTCGACAACAGAATTGCCGCGGCGATCGCCGTGCTCCATCGGGTGAACATGTCTGAAACTCCTGTGCTGCCGGACGGTTTGCCGGCGTTGCTTCACAGGCATTGGATGGGATTTTCGCGCAAACGTTCCCGAAAAACTTCAGCCGCCGCTGCCGAGTCGCCTCAGCACCGATACGGTCAGCCGCTCGCAGCGCCACCCGGCGAACGGGAACGCATCCATCACCACCGGACCGATCTCCTTCTCGACGTTCTCGCGCAGCATGGTGCGCGCACGGTGCAGCCGGGTCTTCACGGTCTCGGGCTTGACGCCGAGCAGATCTGCGGTCTCCTCGATGTTCATCCCCTCCATGACGCGCGCGACGAAGACCATGCGGAAGACATCCGGCAGTTCGTCGATTGCGCGTTCGACGACGCGCTGGATTTCACGTTGGGCCATGGTCCTTTCCGGATCGCCTGCGGGAGAAACGGGAAATTTTATGATCTGCGCGTCGAGCGCCTCCTCCGGCAGAGCGCCGAGCTCGACATGCGGCTTGCGGCTTCGCGCCCGGCCAAGCGCCTCGTTGATGGCAATGCGCGACAGCCAGGTCGACAGCCCGGACTCGCCGCGAAAGTCGTCCAGATGGGTAAAGGCCCGGACATAGGTTTCCTGCACCACATCCTCGGCTTCGCTGTCGCTGCGCAGGATACCGCGCGCCAGACGGTAGAGCCTGCGGTTGTTGGCCTGCATGATCTCGCGCAACGCGAGCTCGTCACGGCCCCGCGCGCGGTCGACCAGTTCGGCTTCCGATGCTCTGGCGCCGGCGGGCAGGCCGGCTGCGGTCCGCTGCATGGTGGTCACCTGTTTCAATTCGATCCGGACATTGGATGCGGGGGCAGCGAAAAGGTTCCCGACTTTCTTACCCCCTCCAAGCGAGGGTAAGAGCTAGTCCGTCTCGATCGGCAGTGCCGGATCCCTCGCCCATTCGCCCATGGAGGCATCGTACAGCGTCAGCTTGTCGTAGCCGAGCTGCGTCAGCATCAAGAGGTCGATCGTCGCCGAGATGCCGCCGCCGCAATAGCAGATCACATTCCTGTCGCGCGTAACGCCCTGGGCCGCGAATTTCGCTTCAGCATCGGCAAGCGTCGTCAGCGTCTTGTCGGCCTTGGCGAGCATGGCCGCGGGCACGTTGACGCTGCCGGGCACGCGGCCGGGCCGGCCGTAGCGGCTCGGCTCGAGGCCTTGATGAAATTGCGGCCCCAGCGCGTTGACGATCACGGTCGAGGGATCGCCGATCTGCGCCTTCACGGCGGTCTTGTCGACGAACAAGCCCGCGCGCGGCGCGGCCTTGAAGGTGGTGCCGGGATAGCCCTTCGGCGCGCCCGTCTCGACCGGCCGCCCCTCGTCCTTCCATTTGTCAAAACCGCCGTCGAGCACCTGTGCATCGACACCGAGCGAGCGCAGCATCCACCAGAACCGTGTCGACCACATCATCGTGCCGATGCTGTAGAGCACGATGGTCTTGGATGCGTCAGCACCGTGGCGGCCGAAGGCGGCCTCCAGCTGGGCGACGCTGGGCATCATGAATAACTGTTGCGCGGAGGTGTCGGAGAACTCGCCTTGCAGGTCGAGGAAATCGGCGCCGGGGATGTGGCCGGCCGCGAACGTCTTGTCGCCGGGCACCGCGCGATAGGGCACATCGCTGCCCGGCGGCACCGGCTCGTTGTAGGTCGTGCAGTCGTAGAGGCGGAGGTTGGGATCACCGAGTATCGCGGCGAGTTGCGCGGTGGTGATGAGGGGGGTCGGTTGGGACATTGCTCTCTCCCAATTTGAGCGAGCGCTTCCTGGCACTCTGTCATTGCCCGCGAAAGCGGGCAATCCAGTATTCCAGAGGCGGCAATCGTATCAACCAACTATCGCCGCGGCGTACTGGATGCCCCGCCCCAGTGCGCAATTGCGCACAAGGCGGGGCATGACACCGGGAGTGAACGGCGCAGCCCTGCCCCTTACTGCTTCAGCGTCTCCAGAAACCGCACCGGCTCGCCCTGCGAGGCCGTCACCAGTTCGCCCTGCCACATCACGCGGCGGCCGCGGATGAAGGTGCCGACGGGCCAGCCGGTGACGCGGACGCCGTCATAGGGGGTCCAGCCGGCTTTGGACGCCACCCATTTGTTGGTGATGGTTTCGCTGCGCTTGAGATCGACGACCGTGAAGTCGGCGTCGTAGCCTGCGGCAATGCGGCCCTTGCAGGCCATGTTGTAGAGACGCGCGGGGCCCGCGCTGGTGAGGTCGACGAAGCGCGCCAGCGACAGGCGGCCGGCGTTGACGTGGTCGAGCATGAGCGGCACCAGCGTTTGCACGCCGGTCATGCCGGAGGGCGACGCCGGATAGGTCTTCGACTTCTCTTCCAGCGTATGCGGGGCATGGTCGGAGCCGAGCACATCGATGATGCCCTGCTCGATGCCGCGCCAGATGCCGGCGCGGTGATCGGCCCCGCGCACAGGCGGGTTCATCTGCGCGAGCGTGCCGAGCCGCTCGTAGCATTCGGGTGCGACCAGCGTCAGATGATGCGGCGTCGCCTCGCAGGAGGCGACATCCTTGTGGTCGCGCAGGAACTCGATCTCTTCCTTGGTCGAGATGTGCAGCACGTGGATGCGCTTGCCGGTCTCGTGCGCGAGCTTGACCAGCCGCTGCGTCGCCATCAGCGCGGCGGTCTCGTCGCGCCAGACCGGATGCGAACGCGGATCGCCCTCGATGCGCAGCGACTTGCGGTCGTTGAGGCGGTATTCGTCTTCGGCGTGGAAGGCGGCGCGGCGGCGGATCACCTGGAAGATGCGGCGCAGGCTCTCGTCGTCCTCCACCAGCAGCGCGCCGGTCGACGAGCCGATGAACACCTTGACGCCCGCGCAGCCGGGCGCGCGCTCCAGCACCGGCAGATCCTGCACGTTCTCGCGGGTGCCGCCGATGAAGAACGCGAAATCGCAATGCATGCGATGATGGGCACGCTTCACCTTGTCGGTGAAGGTGGCCTCCGTCACGGTCAACGGCGACGTGTTCGGCATCTCGAACACGGCGGTGACGCCGCCCATCACGGCACTGCGCGACCCTGTCTCTAGGTCTTCCTTCTGCTCCAGCCCGGGCTCGCGGAAATGCACCTGGGTATCCATCACGCCGGGCAGGATGTGGAGACCCTTGCAGTCGATCACCTCAGCGGCGGAGGCCTGCGACAGCGGGCCCAGCTCCGCGATGCGGCCGTTGGTGATGCCGATATCGCGAACACCCTCGCCGTCCTGGTTGACGACGGTGCCGCCTTTGAGGATCACATCGAAGCGCTGGGTCATGGCTGAAGGCCTCTCTCATCCCCAAGCGCGGGGCTTGAGGTCTTGTCGTTTATGCCCTGCGGGCTTACGTTCCGGAGCAACATGTCGCAAGAGATTTTCACATGAAATCAGCGTTTCTTCCCGACCGGAGCGTGGTCAAGGTCGCGGGCGAGGACGCGCGCAACTTCCTCAACGGCCTGATCACGACCGATCTCGACAGGCTGAAGCCGGGCCTGGGGCGATTCGGCGCGCTGCTGACGCCACAGGGCAAGATCATCGTGGATTTCCTGATCACCGAGGTGCCCGCAGGCCATGGCGGCGGGTTCCTGATCGACTGTCCGAAGGCGCTGGCCGAGGGCCTCGCCACCAAGCTGAAGTTCTACAAGCTGCGCGCCAAGGTCACGGTGGAAAACCTCGATCTCGGTGTGCTCGCGGCCTGGGACGGCCAGCTTGCGGCGCAGCCGGACCTCGCGTTCGCCGATCCGCGCAATGATGCGCTCGGCACTCGCATCCTGATCCCCGAAGATCTCAAGCAAAAGCTGTCCGATCTCATCGGCGCCGAGCTGGTCGACGCCTCCGACTACGAGGCGCATCGTATCGCGCTCGGCGTGCCGCGCGGCGGGCTCGATTTCATGTACAGCGATGCGTTCCCGCACGAGACCAACATGGACCGTCTTGCCGGCGTCGATTTCGACAAGGGCTGCTATGTCGGCCAGGAGGTCGTCTCGCGCATGCAGCATCGCGGCACCGCGCGCACCCGCAGCGTCAAGGTGCTGCTCGATGACCTCTCGCCGGAGGCCGGCGTCAGTGTTATGGCCGGCGACAAGCCGGTCGGCACGATGGGCTCGTCCGCGCAGGGCAAGGGCATCGCGCTGGTACGTATCGACCGCGTTGCGGACGCGCTCGATGCCGGCCAGTCGCTTACCGCCGGCGGCCTCGCCGTGAGGCTCGCCGAACCCGACGTCGTCCGCATTCCCCTGAAGCAGCCCATCGCATGAGCCGAGCCCCCCGCCTGCATCCCGACGGAAAGACCCGCTGCCCCTGGCCCGGCGAAGACCCGCTCTATGTCGCCTATCACGACACCGAATGGGGCGTGCCGGAATATGACGACCGTGCGCTCTATGAAAAGCTGATCCTCGACGGCTTCCAGGCCGGCCTTTCCTGGATCACGATCCTCCGCAAGCGCGACAATTTCCGCAAAGCCTTCGACGATTTTCAGCCGGAGAAGATCGCGCGCTACAACGACAAGAAGGTGCACGCGCTGATGAACGATGCCGGCATCGTGCGCAATCGCGCCAAGATCGACGGCGCGATCCTGAGCGCGAAATCGTATCTCGACATCATGGAGAAGGGCCCGGGCTTCTCGAAGCTGTTGTGGGACTTCATGGACGGACGGCCCAAGGTCAACAATTTCAAGACCACTGCGAGCGTGCCGGCCTCGACGCCGCTGTCGGTGCAGATCTCCAAGGAACTGTCCTCGCGCGGTTTCAAATTCGTCGGTCCGACCATCGTCTACGCCTTCATGGAGGCGACCGGCATGGTCAACGACCATCTCGTCGACTGCCATTGTCACGCGAGCTGCGGCAAGACGCAGCGCAAGCCGCGCCTCAAGGCCAAATGACCGCGAAGAAAACGGCACGCGACGCGGCATCCCGCGCCTGGCAGCGCATGCTGTCGGGGCGGCGGCTCGATCTGCTCGATCCCTCTCCGCTCGATGTCGAGATCGCCGACATCGCGCATGGGCTGGCACGCGTGGCGCGCTGGAACGGGCAGACCACCGGCGCGCATATCTTCTCGGTCGCGCAGCATACGCTTCTGGTGGAGACCGTGATGCGGCACGAGATGCCGCGCGTCGACGCGCGCATGCGGCTCGCCGCCCTGCTGCACGATGCGCCCGAATACGTGATCGGCGACATGATCTCGCCGTTCAAGGCCGTGCTCGACGGCCACTACAAGGCGGTGGAGAAGCGCCTGCTCGGCGCCATCCACATCCGCTTCGGCCTGCCGCCGGCGCTCCCCGAGGAGATCACGCAAGCCATCAAGGCCGCCGATCGCGGGGCGGCCTATCTGGAGGCAACCGAGCTTGCCGGCTTCAGCGAAAGCGAGGCGAAGCGCCTGTTCGGCAGGGACCCCGGCCTCTCCGACAGCGTCCGCCGCGACTACCTCACGCCCTGGACCGCGGCGCGGGCCGAGAAGCAGTTTCTGGAGCGGTTCAACGCGGTGTTCGCGTAGCATCATCCCTTCGTAGGGTGGGCAAAGCGACGCGCGCCCACCAAACTAGCCGCGGTGTGCGCGGTGCGAAACGGTGGGCACGGCGCGATGCGCCTTTGCCCACCCTACGAGCGCTCGCTATAATCAGCGGCAAAAAGGTCCGCCATGATCCACGTCTGTTCCCTCGCCGCCCTTCCCGAAACCGTCCGCCTCACCAGGGCCAGCCATGTGCTGACCGTCATGGCCAATGTCGAGCAGGTGGCACGTCCGGTGTCGGTGCTGCCGGCCAACCATCTCAAGGTGTCGATGGACGACATCACCGAGGAGATGGACGGCTTTACCGCACCATCCGAAGCTCATATCGACCAGGTGCTGAATTTCGTGCGCGGCTGGGATCGCAGCGCCCCGCTGGTGGTGCATTGCTACGCCGGCATCAGCCGCTCAACTGCAAGCGCCTTCGCGGCCGTCTGCGCCCTCAATCCGGATCGCGACGAGATCGAGATCGCCAAGAAGATCCGCGCGGCTTCCCCGATCGCCTCGCCGAACCGCCGCATCGTCGGCCTTGCCGACCGCGCGCTTGGACGCAACGGCCGCATGCTGCGCGCGCTCGACGAGATGGGCCCGGGCGCCATGATGGTGGAAGGCCGCCCCTTCGCGATCGAAGTCGAATGACCGCTACGCGCCACAATGCAGGTGTTGCCGTCATGGCCGGGCTTGTGGCAGCACCTGCGATCATCATCGCATGAGCGACAAGTTCCTGACGCCGATCGAGATCGGCCTGACCGCGGCGATCGTCGCGATCGAGGACCATGAGCCGCTGATCCTCACCGCACACAGCAGTGATGGGCTGGCGGGCCTGCCGTTCGGCCCGTTCGATGCGCTCAGCCATCGCACATTCGAAATCGGCCTGCGCGCCTGGGTCGAGGCGCAGGCGGGCTTGCGGCTCGGCTATGTCGAGCAGCTCTACACGTTCGGCGATCGTGGCCGGCACGCCGAGGCCGGCGACACCGGCGCGCATATGGTGTCGATCGGCTATCTCGCGCTGACGCGCGCGGTGGGCGGCGAGCTCGCAGCGACCGGCGCGGGCTTTGAACCGTGGTATCGCTTCCTCCCCTGGGAAGACTGGCGCGAGGAGCCGCCCGCGATCATCGCCCGCGACATCATTCCGGCGCTGACGCTATGGGCCGAGGAGGAGACGCCGGAGACCACACGCGCGCTGCCGCGCCGGGATCGCGTGCGGTTCTATTTCGGTCTCGACGGCGCGCCCTGGGACGAGGAGCGCGTGCTCGACCGCTACGAGCTCTTGTACGAGGCCGGGCTGATCGAGGAGGCGCGGCGCGATGGCCGTCCTGCGGCATTGGCGCGCAAGGAGCTTCCCGCGCTCGGGACCTCGATGCGGTTCGATCACCGCCGGATTCTCGCGACAGCGATCGCGCGGCTGCGTGCAAAACTGAAGTATCGTCCTGTCGTGTTTGAACTTTTGCCCGCGGACTTCACACTCACTGAATTGCAGTACACGGTGGAGGCGATCTCCGGCCGGCACCTGCACAAGCAAAATTTCCGCCGCCTGGTCGAAACCGAAGCCCTGGTCGAACCGACCGGCGTGATGTCGACACAGACCGGCGGACGGCCGGCGGCGCTCTACCGCTTCCGCCGCGACGTGCTCCAGGAACGACCCGCGCCGGGCTTGCGCGTACGCTCCCGGCGCTAGATCCTGGGATTTGCGTGACCGGCCCCTGCCCGCCGGTTGCCTGGAGGCTTCATGTTCGACGGCCCGTTTGACGTCTTTGCGCTGATCATTGCGATCATCGCTGTCCTGATCGCGATCAAGGCCTCCAGCCAGGCGGCCGAGTTGCGCCGCCGGCTGGCCTCGCTCGAAGAGATGTTTTACGCGCAGCGGCAGGTGCAGCCGCCGCCGCTGATGCCCGCGCAGGTGCACGCCGAGGCGCCCGCGACGACGGCCGCCGAGCCGCCGCCGCTCGTGCCCGAAGCCGAGGTGGCTCCGCCTCCGCTCGTCACCGAAGAGGTTTCACCGCCGCCGCTCGCGGCGAGCACCGAGGCCGACGCACCGCCGCCGCTGCCCGCGCCGGCACCTGATATTAGAGAGCCTGGCTTCGAGGAGCGGCTCGGCACGCGCTGGGTGGTCTGGATCGGCGGCCTTGCGCTCGCGCTCGGCGGCTTCTTCATGGTGCGCTATTCGATCGAGGCGGGCCTCGTCGGCCCCGGCGTGCGCGTGTTCCTCGGCGGGCTGTTCGCAGCCGCGCTGCTGGGCGCCGGCGAATGGTCGCGGCGCAAGGAGAGCATCTCCAACATCGCGGCGCTGCCGATCGCCAACATCCCCGCGATCCTCACCGCGGCCGGAACGGCCGTGGCGTTCGCGACCATCTACGCGGCCTATGCGCTCTATGGCTTCCTCGTGCCCGCCACCGCGTTCGTGCTGCTCGGCCTCGTCGCGCTCGGCACGCTCGCCGCGGCGCTGTTGCATGGGCCCGCACTCGCGGGCCTCGGCGTGGTCGGCGCGTTCGTGACGCCGATCCTCGTCTCCAGCGGCAAGCCGGACTATTGGGCGCTCTATATCTATCTTGCGATCGTCACTGCTGCGAGCTTCGGTCTCGCCCGCATCCGGCTGTGGCGCTGGCTCGCGGTCACGACCATCGCCTTCGCCGTGCTCTGGATCTTCCCGGGGCTCGATACCAGCGAGCTGCAGGTTGCGCCGCACGCCTTCCATGCGATCGCGGGCTTCGTGCTCGCAGCCCTTCTCGTGGTCTGCGGCTTCATGTTCGGTCCGACCGTCGAGGACGGCGAGATCGAGCCGGTGTCGTCGAGCTCGCTCGGCGCCTATCTGTTCGGCGCGATGCTGATCGTGCTGTCGAGCGCGCATGCGGACCTTGCGCTGATCGCCTTCACGCTTCTCGTCGGCGCGACGCTGCTCGTCGCCTGGCGCGCGCCGGCGGCGACCGGCGCGCTGGGTGCGGCGGCTGCGACCGTCTTCATCGTGTTCGCCGAATGGGCGGTGCGCGCCAATCCCGACATGCTGGTGCTGCCGGGTGGTCCGATGCCCGACGTCGGGCCAACTGCGATCGACAGTTCGGTGACGCTGCATCTGGTGATGGCCGCGATCTTCGCGGCCGGCTTCGGCATCGCGGGCTTTCTCGCGCAGGGCCGCTCGAACTCGGCGGTCATCCCGGTGGTGTGGTCGGCGGCAGCGGTTGCGACGCCGATCGCGATCCTCGTTGCGCTCTACGCGCGCATCGCCCATCTCGACCGCTCGATCCCGTTCGCGATTCTCGCGGTGCTGCTCGCCGCCGCCTTTGGCGCTGCGACCGAAGCGCTGGCGCGCCGCGAAGATCGGCCGGGCGCTGCGACCTCCGTCGCGCTGTTCGCGACCGGCACGCTCGGCGCGCTGGCGCTGGCGCTGACCTTCGCCCTCGAAAAGGGCTGGCTCACCATCGCGCTGGCGCTGATGTCGCTCGGCACGGCCTGGATCTCGCTGCAGCGGCCGATCCCGGTCCTGCGCCGGCTCGCCGCCATCTTTGCCGCGATCGTGACCGCGCGCATCGGCTATGATCCGCGCATCGTCGGCGATGCCGTCGGCACCACGCCGATCTTCAACTGGCTGTTGTGGGGCTACGGCCTGCCGGCGGCCTCGTTCTGGGGCGCGAGCATCTTCCTGCGCCGCCGCGGTGACGATCCGCCGCTGCGCATCGTGGAGGCCGCCGCGATCCTGTTCACCGCGCTGCTCGCCTTCATGGAGATTCGGCATCTCGCCACCGGCGGGCTCATGACGTCACCGCCCTCGCTGCTCGAATTTGGCCTGCAAGTCTGCGTCGCGCTCGCCATGGCGATCGGGCTGGAGCGGCTACGGCTGAGGAGCCACAGCATCGTTCACAATGTCGGCGCGGTCGTGCTCACCGCGATCGCCGGGCTCATCAGCGTGTTCGGCCTGCTGATCCTGGAGAATCCGTGGCTGCTCTCCAGCGTCGATGTCGGCGGTCTCGTCTTCAACCTGCTGCTGCTCGGCTACGCTCTCCCGGCGGTGCTGATGCTGCTGCTGTCCTATGCGGTGGCCGGACATCGCCCCGTCGCCTATGCGAACACGATTGCCGGCGGTGCGCTGGTGTTCGCGCTGACCTATTTGACGCTGGAGATCCGCCGCTTCTATCACGGCCCGGTCCTGCTCTACGGCGCCACCACGGGCGCGGAGCAATACACCTATTCGATCGGCTGGCTCGGCTTCGGCGTCGTGCTACTCGGCGTCGGCATTCTCGTCAACTCCGAGCGGGCACGGCTGGCGTCGGCCGCGGTGATCGCGCTGACGATCCTGAAGGCCTTCGTGATCGACATGTCGACGCTGACAGGCGTCTATCGCGCGCTGTCGTTCATGTGCCTCGGCATCGTGCTGGTCGCGATCGGCGGGCTCTACCAGCGCATCCTGTTCCGGCGGCAGGTCGCGCCGCCGCCGGCTCCGCAGGCGAGCACTTGAGGATCAGGCCGCGCGGACCGACTCCAGGAACTGCGCGACCTCGACCTTGAGCCGCGTGCTGTCGGTTGCCAGCGATTTCGCCGCCGACAGCACCTCCGTCGACGCCGAGCCGGTCTCGATCGCACCACGCTGCACGTCCGTGATGTTCATCGAGACCTCCTGCGTGCCGACCGAAGCCTGCTGCACGTTGCGCGAGATCTCCTGCGTGGCCGCGCCCTGCTCCTCGACGGCGGCCGCGATGGCCGCCGACACCTCGGACAGCCGCTCGATGGTGCCGCCGATCTCCTGGATGGCGCTGACGGATTCCTGCGTCGCAGCCTGGATCCCGGAGACCTGCGCCCCGATCTCGCCGGTCGCTTTCGCGGTCTGCTCGGCCAGCGCCTTGACCTCGGAGGCAACGACCGCGAAGCCGCGGCCGGCTTCACCGGCACGCGCCGCCTCGATGGTGGCGTTGAGCGCCAGCAGATTGGTCTGACCGGCGATGGTGTTGATCAGTTCGACCACGTCGCCGATGCGCGATGCCGCCTGCGACAGCGCGTTGACGCGGTCGTTGGTCCGCGTCGCCTGCTCGACGGCCTCTGCGGCCATCCGCGCCGAATCCTGCACGCGGCGGCTGATCTCGGTGATGGAGGATGACAGCTCCTCCGACGCGGATGCAACCGCCTGGACGTTGGTGGAGGCTTCCTCGGACGCCGCAGCGACCACGGTTGCAAGCTCCTGTCCGCGCTGCGCCGTGTTGGTCAGCGTGGTCGCGGACGCCTCGAGCTCGGTCGAGGCCGACGACACGGTGCCGACGACCTCGCCGATCATGGCCTCGAATTTGCGGGTGATGGCGTCGACGCGGCGGCCGCGTTCGATCTTGGCTTCGGCGTCGGCCGCAGCGAGTTCGTCGGCGGCCTTCTTGGCGATCAACGCCTCCTTGAAGATCTGGAGCGCATCCGCCATCGAGCCGATCTCGGTCTTCTCGCCGCGATGCGGCACCTCGGCGGAGAGGTCGCCTTCGCCAAGCGACTGCATCGGACGGATGATCGAGGCAATCCCGCGAGAAACGTCACGCACGAGATAATAGGCGGCTCCGATCGCGATCACCACCGAGAACACGATGATGCCGACCAGCACGCGGAAGATCGTGGCGTAGCTGTCGGCCGCCTGCTTCGTCTCCAGCTCGGCGCCCCGGTTGTTCATCTCGATGCCCTTCTGGAGCAGCGGGTCGGCGGCCTGGGCCATCTTCGCGACCTTGGTCTGCAACAGCTCGTTGGCATCGGTCGGGAAGCGACCAACGCCCTTGCGCGACAGCGCCATGACGTCCTGCACCCCGTTCAGGTACTCAGCCCACGCCTTGCTCCACTGCTCATAGAGCGAGCGCTCCTCGGCTGAGGTGATCAGCGGCTCGTAGACCTTGCGGGTCTGGTCGATGCGACCCTGCAGCGAGGCGAGGCGCTTCTCGGCGGCTTCCTTGCCCTCGGCGGTGTCCTGCATCAGGTGCAGGCGCAGCGCGACGCGCAGCTCGTTGATGTCGGCGCGAAGCGAGCCGAGCGCACGCACGCTCGGCAGCCAGCTCTCGGCGATCTCGACGGTGTGGGAATTGATACTCTGCATCGTACCGATCGCCATCACGCCGACGCCGGCGAGCGACAACACGAGGACCGACAACACGGTCAGAAGCTTGAACACGATCGACAACTTCGACATCACGACAAATCCCGATGATACCTAGCAACGCACAAGTCACCCGCGCCGCTATCGTCGCGACGGACGAGAGGGCGGAAGTCATTCCAACAATGCTGGCTGGTTCTTATCCGGTAAGATTGCGCCCATAGTTGCAAACAGGCGTTAACAGGGACCTAGTGAAACTACGGAATTCGCTGTCGCTGCCGTTATATGTTCAGCAATCAAGCGTTGCAGCGCAATAAACATCGCGCAGCGCCACACCAGCACAAAGCGCAATGCGCGGCTCGCACAAGACGGCCGACGACCTCACGCCGCCCGGACCGACTCCAGGAAGCGCGCGACCTCACTCTTCAGCCGGTTGCTCTCCTGAGACAGCGATTGTGCTGCCGAGTGAACCTGCGCGGAGGCAGCCCCGGTCTCGCCTGCGCCGCGCTGGACGTTACCGATATTGGCGGAGACTTCCGAGGTGCCTTGCGCGGCATGCTGGATGTTGCGGGAGATCTCCTGCGTCGCGGCGCCCTGCTCCTCCACCGCTGCGGCGATGGCCGAGGAAATTTCCGACATCCGCGCGATGGTGTCGCCGATCTCCTTGATCGCGCCGACCGAATCCTGCGTCGCGGTCTGGATCGCGCCGATGTGCTGGCCGATCTCGCCGGTGGCCTTCGCGGTCTGCTCGGCGAGCGCCTTCACTTCGGTCGCGACCACCGCAAAGCCCTTGCCGGCCTCGCCCGCCCGCGCCGCCTCGATCGTGGCATTCAACGCCAGCAGATTGGTCTGGCTGGCGATCGTGTTGATCAGCTCGACCACGTCGCCGATGCGGCCTGCCGCCTTGGTCAGTTCGGCGACGCGCGCGTTGGTGCGCCGGGCCTGCTCCACCGCGACGTCGGCGACGCGGGCCGATTCCTGCACCTGGCGGCTGATCTCCGAGATCGATGTGGTCATCTCCTCGCTCGCCGAGGACACCGACTGCACGTTCGCGGACGCCTCCTCCGAGGCCGCCGCCACCGCCGTGGCGAGCCCGTTACCGCGCTCGGCGGCCTGGGTCAGCGTGTTGGAGGACGCCTCGAGCTCGGTTGCCGCCGACGACACCGTGTCGATGATCTCGCCGACCGCGCCTTCAAACCCGTCGGCGAGGCGCTGCATATCCGCCTTGCGCCGTTCGCGCCCGCGCGCGTCAGCCTCGGCCTGCTCCGCACGCAGCCGCTCGGCCTCCGCCATGTTGGTTCTGAACACCTCGACCGCGCCGGCCATCTCGCCGATCTCGTCCTTGCGCCCGACGCCCGGAACGGTAATCGAGAGATCGCCGCGCGCGAGCCGCGTCATCGCACCAACCATGCCGGACAGCGCCTTCGAGATCGACCGCCCGAGGAAGAAGCCGACCACGGCGAGCACGACGACAGTGACGGCGAAAGCAATCATCATCCACAGGCGTACGGCATCGCGCGTTGCGGCTTCCGCGGCGTCGGCCTGCTTGTACATGGCGTCGACGGCGGTCCGCACCTCGACCATGGAGGGTTCGAGCTCGCGGAATGTCTTCATCATGCTCGCGTCCAGCGCAGCGCTCTGCTGCGCGGTCTCGGCCCAGGCCGCGAACTCGGATTGGTACTTCTGGAGCTTGGCTGTGATGTCGTTCATCACCGCCGTCGGGACTGCGACCACCTCGATCGCCTTGGAGAATTCAACCGCGGCCTTCTTCACTTCGGCAATGTATTTGGGGTCGCGCCGCAGCATGAAGTCCTTCTCGTGCCGGCGCATCATCAGCATCCAGCTCGTCGTCCTGGGATCGTCGATCTCCTTGAGCCTCACCTCGATGTCGTGCACGGCGGCGCGGAGCGAGCCGGACAGGCCAAGCGTCTCGTTCAGCCCGATTCTGGTCTCGGCCACGACGAGCGCCTTGAAATGCTCAGCGTAGCGTTTGAAGCCGTCATGCGCCTGCCTGATCCTGTCGGACAGCGCGCTCATGCCGCCGGCCGCCATCAACCGCCCGACCTCGTCGAAATCGCGGTTGATCGGTCCCATCAGCTCGGCATGGGCCTTGGCGTAGCTTTCGTTGCGGCGCTGCTGAAAGTTCTTCTCGTTGCGGCGCGCCTCCAGCATCTCGATCGTGAGCTGATTGTTGAGGTCAGCGATCGCGCGGGCGCGGTTGGCAACGGTGCGGGAGGCGTCCTGAGAGAGGCTGCCGATCTCGTAGATAGCGCCGAAGACGACGAGACCGACAAGGCCGAAGAGTCCGATCGCCATGACCTTGTGGGTGAGGCGAATGGAAAAGCCGCTCATTGAATGTGCTCCGATACGTTCGATACGCAATACAGGGAGGGCGACTCGGCACCCGAATATTGCGAGATCATGACTGTATCGGTTTTCCGGAAGGTTAACCGTGCGGACCTTCTCACCGCGGCATCGGCCGCGGACGCATGCGAGCCGCCACGCGTCCTCGCGCGGCGGTTGCAAGCGACGGATGACGGGGTGAGGACGGCCGCCCTCAGGCGGCGCGTACCGTGGTGAGGAACTTCCCGACCTCGAGCTTGAGGCGGCTGCTGTCGCCGGACAGCGACTGCGCAGCCGAAAGCACCTGCGAGGACGCCGAGCCGGTCTCGCTCGCACCGCGTTGCACGTCGGTGATGTTGGACGACACTTGATGGGTGCCTTCCGCCGCCTGCTGCACGTTGCGGGAGATCTCCTGCGTCGCCGCGCCCTGCTCCTCCACCGCCGCCGCGATCGCCGAAGAGATCTCCGACAGTCGTTCGATTGTGTCGCTGATGTCCTTGATGGCGCCGACCGATTCCTGGGTAGCAGACTGGATGCCGGAAATCTGCTGGCCGATCTCGCCGGTCGCCTTCGCGGTCTGCTCGGCAAGCGCCTTCACTTCGGAGGCGACGACGGCGAAGCCACGGCCAGCTTCGCCGGCACGTGCAGCCTCGATCGTGGCGTTGAGCGCCAGCAGGTTGGTCTGGCCCGCGATGGTGTTGATCAGCTCGACGACGTCGCCGATCCGCGTTGCCGCCTTCGACAGTTCGCTGACCCGTTCGGTCGTGGTGCGGGCCTGGGTGACGGCCTCGCTCGCCACGCGCGCGGATTCCTGCACCTGCCGACTGATCTCGGTGATCGACGACGACAGCTCCTCGGTCGCGGAGGCCACCGACTGCACGTTGGTGGAGGCTTCCTCGGAGGCCGAAGCGACCACGGTCGCAAGTTGCTGCGCGTGCTCCGCAGTCGAGGTCAGCGTCGTCGCGGAAGCCTCGAGCTCGGTCGAGGCCGAGCTCACGGTCTCGATCACCTCGCCGACGGCGGTTTCAAACTGGTCGGCAAGCCGGAGCATGTCCTGGCGACGCTGCACCGCGCTGCGCTGCTCCATCTCCTTCTGCTCGGCTTCCATCCGGATCTTGGCAAGGCCGTTCTCCCGGAACACTTCCGCGGTCTTGGCGACTTCGCCGACCTCGTCCTTGCGATCAAGGCCGGCGATCTCGACCTGATAGCGGCCGGCGGCAAGCTCCTGGAGCACACCGACGATCATGCGGATCGGCCGCGCGATGCCGTACTGACCGATGATGAAGCCCAACGCGCCGCCGATGATGACACCGAGGCCTGCGAGGATGATCAGGAAGCGTGACGTCGTTTCATACTGCTCGCGCGCTTCCTTGCTCTTCTCCTCGACGCGCGCATTCAGCCGATCTGCGAGTTCGCGGATCTTGCCTTGAAGGTTCTCCGCAGCGGCCCTGCTCTTCATCGCGGTGTCGCGCAGCTTGTCGGCGCTGTCGCTGAGCTTCGCCGACTTCTCGGCATCGACGGCCGCGAGCGTCGTGTCCATCTGGCTCTTGTAGGCCGAGAACGCCTCGCGCACGCCCGGGAGCAGCGTCTTGGCCTTCTCGTCCGGGGTCTGGCTGACCTCGTCGAAACGTTCCTGATACTGCTTGAGCTGGGCGTTGATGACATCACGCGCGGCCAGGCGATTGTCGTCGCGCGGATCGAGCGCACTGCGGAATTCAGCGCGGTTCAGCGCGATGACGTTCTGGTTGGCGCGCGCGGCGAGCAGGGCCCGCTTGGCCGCGGTCGACATCACGTCGGCCTTTTCGCTGAGATCGCTGAGGGCGGAGACGCCAATCCAGGCGATCGCGGCGCCGATCCCGCACAGCAGGAGGACGATCCCGAGGATCTTGCTCAGGATGCGGAAGCGGCCGAGAAAATGCATGACTGGAACCCTTCATGGACGATGCCGCGCAAGCGGCTGAATTCCCATGAACTTCGTCCAAAACCATTCCGCTTCCCTTAACCACGTTTGCCGTAGAAACACGGAGTTTTCACCGCGATCGACGCCGCTCTTGCATCCCGAGAGTTGCGCAGGGAGCAAGGCTCTCCCTGCGGTTTTGCTTAGGCCGCGCGAACGGTACCCAAGAACTTGCCGACCTCGAGCTTGAGGCGATTGCTGTCGCCGGACAGCGACTGCGCCGCCGCCAACACCTGCGAGGATGCCGAGCCGGTCTCGCTTGCGCCGCGCTGCACGTCGGTGATGTTGGACGACACTTGATGGGTGCCTTCCGCCGCCTGCTGCACGTTGCGGGAGATTTCCTGCGTCGCGGCGCCCTGCTCTTCCACTGCAGCCGCGATCGCCGAGGAGATCTCCGACAGCTTCTCGATGGTGTCGCTGATGTCCCTGATGGCGCCGACCGAATGCTCGGTCGCGGCCTGAATGCTGGCGATCTGCTGGCCGATCTCACCGGTTGCCTTCGCGGTCTGCTCGGCGAGCGCCTTGACCTCGGAGGCGACCACGGCAAAACCGCGGCCCGCTTCACCGGCACGCGCGGCCTCGATCGTGGCGTTGAGCGCCAGCAGGTTGGTCTGGCCGGCGATGGTGTTGATCAGCTCGACGACGTCGCCGATCCGCGTCGCCGCCTTCGACAGCTCGCTGACACGGTCGGTGGTGGTGCGGGCCTGGCCGACCGCCTCGCTGGCGACGCGCGCCGATTCCTGCACCTGGCGGCTGATCTCGGTGATCGACGACGACAGCTCCTCCGTTGCCGAGGCCACCGACTGCACGTTGGTGGAGGCCTCTTCGGAGGCGGCTGCGACCATGGTGGTGAGCTGCTGCGTGCGCTCCGCGGTCGAGGTGAGCGTGGTGGCGGATGCTTCAAGCTCCGTGGAAGCCGATGACACCGTACCGACGATCTCGCCGACGGCGCCTTCGAAGCTGTCGGCGAGCCTGCGCATCTCGGACCTGCGCTGCTCGGCCGCGAGCTGATCCTGCCGCGACTTGGCTTCCGCATCCTCCCGCGCCTTCTGTTCGGACACGATCTTGAATTTTTCGACGGCACCGGCGACTTCGCCGACCTCGTCCTTGCGGCCGAGGCCCGGCAGCACCACGGAGAAATCGCCGCCGGCGAGCTTCTCCATCGCCGCGGTCAATGCGCGCATGGGCCGCGCAATGCTGAAGACGGAGAAGATGCATGCCCCGATCAGAACCAGCGCGACCAGCATACCGGTGATGAACGAGGTCCGCGCCACCGACGCCGCCTCTGCTTCGGCCTCAGTGCGGGCTTCGACGCTCTTCTGCTTGGCAAAATTGGTGATCTCGTTGGTCAGCTCCGAGATCTCTTCGTTGATCGGCGCCAGCGTTTCCTTGCGGATGCGGTCGATATCGGACACGAGCTTTGCGTACTGCGCCGCCGCTTCGCCGTCCTTCTTGCCTTCGAGCGCTAGCTCCTGCTTGCGGATCGTTTCGATTTGCTGCTCGCCCTTCTGGTAATTGCCGATCAGCACAGTCAAACGGTCGATTCGTTTGTGGTTCTCCGGCGAGTGCGACAGCTTCGCCATCTCGCCCGAGAACTTCAGCGCCGCCGTCAGGCGATCATTGAAATAGGTGGCGGCCTTCTGCATTTCGGCCGACGAGGATGATGTCAGGATGTCGCGAATGCCGATCTGCATCCCGCGCACCGAGGCTTTCGCTTCTGCAGCGTTCTGCGCGATCGCCTGCTGCGCCGATGCGGCATTGCTGAGCTTCTGAACCTCGGCGCCGCCGCTCATCTGGAGGAAGATCATCAGCGTGACGAGCCCGATGGTCAGCGCGGACGTGATGGCGAGCTTGGTGCCAATTCGCAGGTTCTGAATGAACATCATCGACGTAATCCCCGGATATGCATTGCCGCGCCAACGCGCGTGAACAATCCGGGAAGGCTAACCCGCGAGGTTGCTCATTAACGTTAAGGGCGGCAGCGGCAGCCTGGGTAGAAATACTGAAATGGCGCTTAAACTACTGCAGTTGCGCACTTTTCACGTGTAACGAGATGGATCTCGCGGATTTGCACGCACTGGCGTCCGTTAACGGTTTACCGTTCGCGGGCATCAGCATACGGTCTCACCGACCAGGCTGACGCGGAAGACCGGCTTCTTGTTCTCGTCGAGCAGCTCCATGCTCCACTTCGCATTCGGCTTCAGGTTGCGCGCGATGCTGCCGAGCAGGTTGGCGCAGACCTCGCTCATCTCGGCCCAGGCGGCGGCGCGATCCTCGAACTCGTACGGCTGGTCGGCGGCGCCGGAATAACGACCGGTGCTGATGCGAAAGAAATACAGCGACATCGTAGAACCCTTGCACTCCCCGGCCCTGCGCAAACTGGGACGCGAGTCGCTACCAAGGCATGAAAGCCGCCGTCCGTATGACTACGGCGCGACGGCTTGGTGACCGATGAATATCTTCAACGACAAAATGCGCGGGCGGTCCCGTGCAGCCAGCTCACTGGGTCGAGCGGCGCAATTCCAGCGGAGCGTCGTTCCTGGCGGGTTCCGATTTGGCTTCGGACTTCACCGGCTCGAGCCGGCCGCTCTCGACACGCGGCGTCTCGACGCGCGCGGCGACTTCAGTGTTGGACGCAGCGACCGAACCGGTACGCTCCGAAGAGCGCAGCGAACGCGGACGCGCCACGGCGCGGGCCATCAGCATCTGATTGCCGCCCTGGTGGCGGAAGTCGCAATAGGCGAAGCCCATGCCCGACACCGAGCCGCGGAAGCTGCGATCGTCGGTCTTTTCCAGGTTGAAGCAGGGCTCGAACGGAATGCCCTTGATCGAGGCGCAGACGTTCTGCCCGCGGATCTGGAGCGTGTTGCCGGGCAGGCGGAGATGCTTCACCGGGCCTGCGCCCGAGAACTGCACCGCGCCGGCGGCGCCGAGATCGTCCAGAATGCGGCCTGCGCCGCGGGTACCGTCGAAGCAGGTGAAGGCGAACACTTTACCGGCAACGAAGCGGCGCGCCTCGTCGGCGTTCATGCTTCCTGCAATGGCCGGCGCAAACGTCGCTGCCGCCGTGACAGCCCCCAACACAATACGCGCAAGCATGCTCAACTCCGAACCAACCCCAGCGCGGGCGATGCCTTATCTCTTTACCCGCTGCTTACCATACTAACCAAGGCAACATTGAAGCAGCTTGGTTGGTAAAGTCTGAACGCCGTTAGAGAATTTTTACCACGATGCGGCCGCGGACCTGGCCGGCGAGGATTTTCGCGCCCCATTCCGAAACTTCCTCGAGCGGAATTTCATGAGTAATTTCAGATAGTTTTGTCCGATCCAGATCCGAGGCCAGACGCTTCCAGGCGGCTTTCCGCGGCTCGATCGGGCACATCACGGAATCGATGCCGAGAAGGCACACCCCGCGCAAAATGAAGGGGGCGACAGACGACGGCAGGTCCATGCCGGCCGCCAGGCCGCACGCCGCGATCGCACCGCCATACTTCGTCATCGAGAGGAGATTCGCGAGCGTGGTCGAGCCGACGCTGTCGACGCCGCCCGCCCAGCGCTCCTTGGCGAGGGGCTTGGCCGCCGCCGACAATTCATTGCGGTCGATGATCTCGGCCGCACCGATCTCTTTCAAATAGTCGGCTTCCGAGGCGCGGCCGGTCGAGGCGATGACGTGATAACCGAGCTTCGAGAGCACGGCGGTGGCGACCGAGCCGACGCCGCCGGCCGCGCCCGTCACCACCACAGGGCCGCTCTTCGGCGACAGGCCGTGCTTCTCCAGCGCCAGCACCGACAGCATCGCGGTGAAGCCGGCGGTGCCGATCGCCATGGCGTCACGCGCCGACAGGCCCTGCGGCAAGGCGACCAGCCAGTCGCCCTTGACCCGCGCCTTCTCGGCATAGGCGCCGAGATGGGTCTCGCCCATGCCCCAGCCGGTGCAGACGACCTTGTCGCCCGCCTTCCATTGCGGATGGGCGGAGGTTTCAACCGTGCCGGCGAAATCGATGCCGGCGATCATCGGGAAACGACGCACCACCGGCGCCTTGCCGGTGAGCGCGAGGCCGTCCTTGTAGTTCAGTGTCGACCATTCCACGCGGACCGTGACATCACCGTCCATCAGCTCGGAATCGTCAAACTGCGTGAGTGCGGCGGTGGTGCCCTTGTCCGCCTTGTCGATCCGGATCGCCTTGAATGTGGCCACGACTGAACTCCCTGGACTTGTTTCAGGGGATGTTTAGCCGATCAGGCAGGCTGCGCAACCGCCCGCTGAACCGGTTTCTCCACGATCGGAAGATTGATCAGCGCGGAGAGCACGCCGAACAGGATCGAGAGCCACCAGATCGGCGTATAGGAACCGAACTTTTCGAACACGATGCCGCCAAGCCAGACGCCGAGGAAGCCGCCGACCTGATGGCTGACGAAGGCGAAGCCATAGAGCGTGGCGAGCCAGCGCGTGCCGAACATCAGCGCGACCAGCGCCGAGGTCGGCGGTACCGTCGACAGCCAGGTCAGGCCGGAGACCGCACCGAATGCGATCGCCGAGAACGGCGTGATCGGGAACGAGATGAAGGCGAGCGTCGCAAGCGCGCGCGTGAAATAGATCGCGGAGAGGATGTGGCGCTTGGGCAGCGAGTTCTGGAGATAGCCGACGCTCAGCGATCCCATGATGTTGAACAGGCCGATCGCCGCGATCACCCAGCCGCCGGTTTGCGTCGAGATGCCGCGATCGACCAGGAACGCCGGCAGATGCACGGTGATGAAGGCGAGCTGGAAGCCGCAGGTGAAGAAGCCGAGCACCAGCAGCACATAGGAGCGATGGCCGAAGGCTTCGGCGAGCGCTTTCGTGAAGGTCTGCTCATCCGCCGGCGTCGCATTGGCCGTGGTTGCGACCGGCGGCGTCGAGAGCGCCAGCGACAGCGGGATGATCAGCAGCATCAGGAAGCCGAACACGGTGAGTGCCTGCTGCCAGCCGAAATTGTCGATCAGCGCGACGCCGATCGGCGCGAACAGGAACTGCCCGAACGAGCCCGCCGCGGTACCGGCGCCGAGTGCAAGGCCGCGCTTCTCCGCCGGCAACAGCTTGGTGAAGGCCGACAGCACCAGGTTGAACGAGCAGCCGGCGAGACCGAATCCCACCATCACGCCCGCGCCGAGATTCAGCGACAGCGGCGTCGAGGAATAGCGCATCAGCAGCAGGCCGCCGGCGTAAAGCAGCGCGCCGACACACATCACCCGGAACAGGCCGAAGCGATCGGCGACGGCGCCGGCAAGGGGCTGGCCCAATCCCCACAGCAGGTTCTGCACGGCGATCGCGAGGCCGAACACGTCGCGGCCCCAGGCGAATTCGTGGCTCATCGGCTGCACGAAGAAGCCGAGCGCCGAGCGCGGGCCGAAGCCGAGCATGCCGATGGCACAGCCGCAGAGAATGATGATGGCCGGGGTACGCCAGGAGGAGGAACGCGAGACCGGACCGAGCTCGCCCGCTTGAGTGGACATGGGTTCCCCATCAGTCGCTGGCGGATCCGGAATAGGCAACCGCGAGTCACGCGTTTAATGCAGATGCATGAAGATCCCAAGCCAAAAATGATTGCGTTCCACGAAGGGCTGCCGCGGGAGCATTGCGTTTCAACGCGGCCTCGCCTGACGCGCTGGGTGCGACTTGACGGGAATGTGTGCGGCTGGGGCTAGCGGCCTGCGCGGGCGCGTGTTATCTTTGATTTACTCAGATTGAGTATATGTAAGCTCTGGTGAAACCCCACCGGCCTCTCGGCCGGATTTCTCAGGCTCCATATATACTCACATAGAGCATAATTAGATTCACGGGAGGCTTCGATGCCCATCACTGGAATTTACGGCCCCGACGACTTCGCCAACCGGCCGCAGGGCCAAGTCCCCGCCCCTCCGCGCGCCATAGCAGCGCGAACCGGCCCCGCGCTGCCGAAGCCCTCACTGGAATGGACTGCGGACGTCGAGCGGGCGACTGCGCCGCTCTACGAGCGCGTGAAGCACGTGATCCCCCCGATCGAGTGGCCGCTGATGGCGCCGACGATCAAGGCGATCAACGAGCTGAAGCAGGCCCGGGGCGCGGTCATCCTCGCGCACAACTACCAGGCGCCGGAGATCTTTCATTGCGTCGCCGACATCGGCGGCGACTCGCTTCAGCTCGCGATCGAAGCGACCAAGGTGAAGGCCGACATCATCGTGCAATGCGGCGTGCACTTCATGGCGGAGACGTCAAAGCTGCTCAACCCGGACAAAATGGTACTGATCCCGGACGCGCGCGCCGGCTGCTCGCTCGCGGACAGCATCACGGGCGCGGACGTTCGCCTGCTCCGCGAGAAATTTCCCGGCGTGCCCGTCGTCGCCTATGTCAACACGTCGGCGGACGTGAAGGCGGAGGTCGACATCTGCTGCACCTCGTCGAACGCGGTGCAAGTGGTCGAGAGCCTGAACGCGCCGAGCGTGATCTTCCTGCCCGATCGCTATCTCGCGACTTACGTCGCCTCGAAGACCGACGTGAAGATCATCGCCTGGAAGGGCGCCTGCGAGGTGCACGAGCGTTTTACCGGCGAGGAGCTGCGCGCTTATCGCGAGGCCGACCCCTCCGTGCAGATCATCGCGCATCCCGAATGCCCGCCTGATGTGCTGGCGGAAGCCGATTTCACCGGCTCGACCGCGCACATGATCAACTGGGTGCGCGAGCGGCGGCCGCGGCGGCTCGTCATGATTACGGAATGCTCGATGGCCGACAATGTCCGCGCCGAGCTGCCTGATGTGGAGATGCTTCGCCCCTGCAATCTCTGCCCGCACATGAAGCGCATCACGCTGGCCAACATTCTGGACAGCCTGCTCACGCTTGGCGAGCAGGTCACGATCGATCCCGCCCTCGCGGAACGCGCGCGGCGCTCGGTCGAGCGGATGATCAATCTGAAGAATTGAGCACAGAACATGCAAGACAACATTCACAACCTCACCCGCAGCACCGATGACGTCGTCATCGTCGGCGGCGGCCTCGCCGGACTCTTTTGTGCACTGAAGCTCGCGCCGCGGCCGGTGACGCTGATCTCGGCCGCGCCGCTCGGACAGGGCGCGTCGTCCGCATGGGCGCAAGGCGGCATCGCCGCGGCCGTAGCCGAAGGCGATAGCCCGGAGGCGCACGCCGCCGACACCATCGCCGTCGGCGGCGGTCTCGTCGATGAAGCGGTCGCACTCGGCATCGCGCGCGAGGCCGCACCGCGAATCCATGACCTACTCGCCTATGGCGTGCCATTCGACCGCGACCTCGAAGGCAAGCTCGCTGTCGGCCGCGAGGCCGCGCATTCGGCGCGGCGCATCGTGCATGTGCGCGGCGACGGGGCCGGAGCCGCGATCATCGCGGCGCTGAGCGGGGCCGTACGCCGCACGCCGTCGATCCGACTGATCGAAGGTCTCGTCGCCGAAGCGCTGTTGACCGAGGACGGCGCGGTCACCGGTCTTCAATTGCGCGAGGCCGGCAATCCCGCGGCACGTCCGCTCCTGCTGGCCTCTCGCGCGGTGGTGCTGGCGACCGGCGGCCTCGGCCATCTCTATGCCGTCACCACCAACCCGCTCGAAGCCAGCGGCTCGGGCCTCGCAATCGCAGCACGCGCCGGCGCCGTGATCGCCGACCCTGAATTCGTGCAGTTTCACCCAACCGCCATCATGGCCGGGCGCGACCCGGCGCCGCTGGCAACGGAGGCGCTGCGCGGCGAAGGCGCGACGCTGATCAACGGCGATGGCGAACGTTACATGACGACGCTCCATCCGCTCGCAGAGCTCGCGCCGCGCGACATCGTGGCCCGCGGCGTATTCGCGGAGATCGCGGCCGGGCGCGGTGCCTTCCTCGATGCACGGCAGGCGCTGGGTGCGCGCTTCGGCGACAAATTTCCGACCGTGCATGCAAGCTGCATCGCGGCCGGCATCGATCCCGCCACGCAGGCCATCCCGATCGCGCCGGCGGCGCACTACCACATGGGCGGCATCGCGGTGGACGAGCAGGGCCGCAGCTCGATCGACGGGCTCTGGGCCGCGGGCGAAGTGTCGTCCACCGGCGCGCACGGCGCCAACCGGCTGGCGTCGAATTCGCTCCTGGAGGCGGTGGTCTACGCCGCCCGCATCGCCGACGACATCGCCGGCCGCGCGATCCCATCGCCTGCCCGCCTTCCCGATGCGTTGGTGACGTCGCGTGGCGGCACTCCGGACGCTGCCGCCGTGAAACGGTTGCGAACGATGATGAGCGCGCAGGTTGGCGTGATCCGCAACGCTGACGGGCTTGCGGAGGCCGTGCGCAGCTTCGCCACAGTCGAACGCGGGCCCGCAAGCATCGCGCTCCGCAACATGGCGGCGTCAGCCCTGCTCGTCGCGGCTTCCGCCTGGAACCGATGCGAGAGCCGCGGCGCGCATCTCCGCTCCGACCATCCGGCGGAAGTCCCCGCGCTGGCGCAGCGAACGATGACGACGCTCACGGAGGCACGTGAGATCGCGGAGAGTTTGAGCGAGCGTCCGCTGCCACGCACCGCCCGACCGATGATCGCCTGATGGAGTCCTTCATGATCACCTCGACCTCACTGCTCTATCCCGACGCCTTCCTGTCGCCGCTTGCGATCGACGAGGCCGTGCACCGCGCGCTCGACGAGGATCTCGGCCGCGCCGGCGACATCACCTCGCTTGCAACGATCCCGGAGGCGACCAAGGCGCAAGCGATCCTAGTCGCGCGCCAGTCCGGCGTGATTGCCGGCCTTCCGCTGGCGCTGGCAACACTGCAAAAGCTCTCGCCCGACATCGAGGTGCGCGCGCATGTCCGCGATGCCGCGCGCGTCGCCCGCGGCCAGCACGTGCTGACGATCACGGGCCCGGCGCGCGCCATCCTCACGGCCGAGCGGACCGCGCTGAATTTCGTCGGCCGCCTCTCGGGCGTCGCGACGCTCACGGCCGACTACGTCGCGCGGACCGAAGGCACGACAATGCGCATCTGCTGCACGCGCAAGACCACGCCGGGATTGCGCGCGCTGGAGAAATACGCCGTGCGCTGCGGCGGCGGCTTCAACCACCGCTTCGGGCTCGACGATGCGATCCTGATCAAGGACAACCACATCGCGGTCGCCGGCGGCATCCGCCCGGTTCTGGAGCGCGCCCGCGCCCATGCCGGTCATCTCGTCAAGATCGAGATCGAGGTCGATACGCTCGCGCAATTGCGCGAGGTGCTCGGCACCGGGCTCGCCGATGCCGTGCTGCTCGACAACATGGACCTCGCGACGCTGCGCGAGGCCGTCAGGCTCAACGAGGGGCGCCTCCAGCTGGAGGCATCCGGCGGCGTCACGCTGGACTCGATCGCGGCCATCGCGGCGACCGGCGTCGACTACGCCTCATCCGGCGCGCTGACGCATTCGGCGCCGAATTTCGACTGCGCGCTGGATATCGAGGCGTGATTGGAGCACTAACACCCCCACGACGTCATGGCCGGGCTTGTCCCGGCCATCCACGTCTCGCCGCACAGCACAGAGAACGTGGATGCCCGGGACAAGCCCGGGCATGACGGTCTCTCTGTGGAGACGCTACCTTCGCTCGGTCACACCCATCTCGGCAGAGCTCTTGGCTTCCTGGGCGAGCTCGGCGGAGAGCGCGGCGGTCTGGGCCGGGGTGCCCCAGCTCGGTTCCTCGCTGCCGTCGCCCCAGGCGCGCGGGCGATAGAAGGTGTGAACGCCGGTCTTGTACATCTTCTTCATCTCGGCGACCCAGGACGGACGCACCCAGTAGGCGTGATAGTGCGTGGACTTGCCCACTTCGGGCAGCCAGATCTGGCCGTCGAGCATCGCCTTCGAAATCTTCTTCGCGCGCTCCCACATCTCGGGCTCACGGATCACGTCGGCATTGTTGTCGCAGGCGAAGGTGAACTGACACGCCAAATGGCGGTGCTTGTTCTGATAGACCGCGCCGCACACGGTGTCCGGATATTTGCCGGAGAAGACGCGGTTCATCACGACTTGCGCAACCGCCATCTGGCCACGCACGGCCTCGCCGCGCGATTCGAAATAGACGGCTTCGGCGAGACACTTCTCGGACTTTGCGCGCGACTTGTCGTCGAGCGCGAGCCGCTCCGCCGGCGATCTGGCGCGCTGGTTGTCGGCGTTGACCTCGCCCTTCGGCGCGACGCTCTCGCCGCTTTCGATATCCTTGGCGATCTCGGCCGACGGCGGCGACAGCGCGGCCGTCACCTTCATATCGGGATCGGGCGTCACGATCAGCGGCTCGGCGCCGGGCTGCCAGCTCTCGATGCTCTCGAGATTGCCGCCGAGCGAGGAGCTGCCGAAAAACAGGTTCGAGGTCTTGACGCGGAAGGGATCGCGGGGCGCCGCGTCCGGAAGGGTCGCCTGCTTCAGCGCCTCGAGCGGCTGCACCGCGAATGCGCGCGCTGCGTCACTGGCCTGTGGCGGATTGGCATATTGCGGCAGCGGCGGCGCACGCAGCGCTTCCTGAAGCTCGGGATCGAGCGCCGCCGCGGACTCCGGCGACATGATTTGCGGCAACGCGGCGGTCTTGGCGCCGAACACCGAACTGTTCGATGTCGCGGGATCTTGCTGAGCCGGCGCGGCCGACGGCGCGGTCGTCTCGGGCGCCTGCGTGGGTGTGACGCTTGCGAGGCGATCGCCCTTCATGGAGCGATCGACCTTGGGAAAATCGGCGGCCTGGTAGCGCGGCGGCACCTGAAGCGCGGGATTGCGGCTGATCGCGCCGGTGACGTCGCCACCATCGAGGCTCGCGAGGCGAACCATCGCACTCTGCGGAAGCGACGTGCCGATCGGACGGGAAAAGCTGTAAGTGGCGAGCTGGATCGAGGACGCGGCAGAAAACACCTGCTTCTGCCAGCGCTCGGCGACGCCGGGCTGACGCGCCAGCAACGACGCGATATCCTGATAGCCGGTCTCTCTCGGCATCAATGCGAAGATGCAGAGACCGATTCCGAAGGACGCGAACCGCGCGCCCTTCGGATGGTTACGCAACACTGACATCGACACGCTCACGCTACGCTTACGCCAGAAAAATCGAACCGCAGTACGTCCGTACAATTCGATCTTTATTGTAAGTATCCAATTTAGGTTGCCGGGGCGTTAATCGGCGTTGCGCGTGCGGCACACTCAAGCGATTGCAGGTGTTTTCACGGGCAATGATGCACGTTGGTAAACGCCGCCTCTCGTAAAGCGGTAAACATTCGGTCAACGCGAATGGTGAAGGAACTCTTGCGCGGGCGTCTCATTACGGGACGCGTGTGAGTTCCCGGTGTTGCACAAAGTGCTTCCACACCACCACCGCTGTCATGCCCCGCGAAAGCGGGGCATCCAGTACGCCGCGGCTTCTCGATTCAATCACAACCGTCACGGAGTACTGGATCGCCCGCCTTCGCGGGCGATGACACTGAGTGTGTGGCGGCTTGCGTATGCAACACACTTATCATCGTACAAAATGAAAGAGGCGGGGTTTTGCCCCGCCTCTTCGCATTCAACACTTCAACGCTTCGCTTACGCCTGGCTCGCGATCGCCTTGCCGAGTGCGGCCTGCGCCGCCGCGAGGCGGGCGATCGGCACGCGGTAGGGCGAGCAGGAGACGTAGTCGAGGCCGATGTTGTGGCAGAAGGCGACGGAGGCGGGATCGCCGCCGTGCTCGCCGCAGATGCCGACCTTGAGCTGCGGACGCGTCTTGCGGCCGCGCGCGACGCCGATCTTGACGAGCTCGCCGACGCCTTCCTGGTCGAGCGCGACGAAGGGATCAACCGACAAGATGCCCTTCGACACGTAGGGACCGAGGAAGCTCGCCGCGTCGTCGCGGCTGATGCCGTAGGTCGTCTGCGTGAGGTCGTTGGTGCCGAACGAGAAGAACTCGGCGCTCTCGGCGATCTCGGCCGCGAGCAGGCAGGCGCGCGGCAGCTCGATCATGGTGCCGACCTGATAGGTCAGCTTGGTGTTGGTGTCGCGCATCACGGCCTTCGCGGTGGCATCGATGCGCGCCTTGACGAGGTCGAGCTCCATCTTGGTGGCGATCAGCGGCACCATCACCTCGAGGCCGACGGCCTTGCCGGTGCGCTTCTCGGCCTCGACTGCGGCTTCGAAGATCGCACGCGCCTGCATCTCGGCGATCTCCGGATAGGCGATCGCGATACGGCAGCCGCGGAAACCGAGCATCGGATTGAACTCCGAGAGCTCGCGCGCGCGGTCGGCCAGGCGCCGCGGGTCGGTGTTCATGGCGCGCGCCACTTCCTCGACCTCGGCATGGGTGTGCGGCAGGAATTCATGGAGGGGAGGATCCAGAAGCCGGATCGTGACGGGCAGGCCCTTCATGATCTCGAACAGCTCGACGAAGTCGGCGCGCTGCATCGGCAGCAGCTTGGCCAGCGCGGCGCGGCGTGACTGCTCGTCCTCGGAGAGAATCATCTCGCGCACCGTGCGGATGCGCGTCTCCTCGAAGAACATGTGCTCGGTGCGGCACAGGCCGATGCCTTCCGCGCCGAACTTGATCGCGGTGCGCGCATCCTCCGGCGTGTCGCCGTTGACGCGCACGCCGATCTTGCGGACCTGGTCCGCCCATTTCATCAGCGTGCCGAACTCGCCGGACAGCTCCGGCTCGATCATCGGCATGCGGCCGGCGAGCACCTGGCCGAGCGAGCCGTCGATGGTGATGACGTCGCCGGTCTTGAAGGTGCGGGAGCCGATGCTCATGGTGCCGCGGCCGTAGTCGACGCGGATGGTGCCGCAGCCGGAGACGCAGGGCTTGCCCATGCCGCGCGCGACCACCGCCGCGTGCGAGGTCATGCCGCCGCGGGTGGTCAAGATGCCTTCGGCGGCGTGCATGCCGTGGATGTCTTCCGGGCTGGTCTCGATGCGAACCAGGATCACCTTGCGTCCGTCGGCCTGGAGCTTGGCCGCCTCGTCCGAGGAGAACACGATCTCGCCGGAGGCCGCGCCGGGCGAGGCCGGCAGGCCGGTCGCGATGACATCGCGCTTAGCGTCGGGATCGATGGTCGGATGCAGCAGCTGGTCGAGCGAGGCGGGATCGATCCGCGTCACCGCTTCCTTCTTCGAGATCAGCCCTTCATTGGCGAGCTCGACCGCGATGCGCAGCGCCGCCTTGGCGGTGCGCTTGCCGCCGCGGGTCTGGAGCATCCACAGCTTGCCCTGCTCGACCGTGAACTCCATGTCCTGCATGTCGCGGTAGTGCTTCTCGAGCAGCGTGTAGATCCGCGTCAGCTCCTTGAAGGCTTCCGGCATCGCCGCTTCCATCGACGCCTTGTCGGAACCGGATTCCTTGCGCGCTTCCTCGGTGATGTCCTGCGGCGTGCGGATGCCCGCCACCACGTCCTCGCCCTGCGCGTTGATCAGGAACTCGCCGTAGAGCTTGCTCTCGCCGGTCGAGGGGTTGCGGGTGAAAGCGACGCCGGTTGCCGACGTCTCGCCCATGTTGCCGAACACCATGGCCTGCACGTTGACCGCGGTGCCCCAGGATTCCGGAATGTCGTGCAGCTTGCGATAGGTCACCGCACGGGCGTTCATCCAGGATGAGAACACCGCGCCGATCGCGCCCCAGAGCTGGTCGTGCGGATCCTGCGGGAAATCCTTGCCGGTCTCGCGCGCGACCGCGTCCTTGTACTTGCCGACCAGTCCGACCCAGTCCTCGGCGCTGAGGTCCGTGTCGAGCGTATAGCCCTGGCTGTCCTTGAAGGTGTCGAGGATTTCCTCGAAGTGATGATGCTCGAAGCCGAGCACCACGTCCGAATACATGGTGATGAAGCGGCGGTAGCTGTCATAGGCGAAGCGACGGTCGCCCGACAGTTCCGACAGCGCTTCCACGGTCTCGTCGTTGAGGCCGAGATTGAGCACGGTGTCCATCATGCCCGGCATCGAGGCACGCGCGCCGGAGCGCACGGAGACGAGCAGCGGGTTTTTGACGTCGCCGAACACCTTGCCGGTCAACTTGCCGACATGGTCGAGCGCCTTCTCAACCTGCGCCTGCAATTCCTTCGGATAGGACTTGTCGTGCGCGTAGAAGTAGGTGCAGACCGAGGTCGGGATGGTGAAGCCGGGAGGCACGGGAAGGCCGAGATTGGCCATCTCGGCGAGGTTGGCGCCCTTGCCGCCAAGCAGGTCGCGCATCTCCGTCCGGCCCTCGGCCTTGCCGTCGCCGAACGTGAACACCCATTTGCCGGCCTTGGCCGCGGCTGGTGCCGCCTTGGCGGGCGCGGCCTTTTTGGGCGCGGGCTTCACGGCAACCTTCGGCGCGGCCGCCTTGGTCGCAGCCTTCGCCGCCGACTTTGGAGCGGCCTTCGCAGCCGGCTTTGCGACCGGCTTCGGGGCGCTCTTCAAGGTGCTCTTGGCGAGCGCCTTGCGAGCCGCCGGCGCGGCTTTCGCCTTGGTGGAGGGCTTTGATTTCGCTGCAGTTTTAGAAGGCTTCGAGGCGGCTTTGGCCATAGCTTGCACACAACCTGCGAGAGGAAAGGGAAATCGCGCGCCTTACACCACTTTGGGCAGGCCCGCGCAAGTCGAAGAGTTCCGGAAAATGAAGGCCTAGAGATGGAGCCACTTCAACAATCCGAGCCCGATCGCACCATTTATGATGAGAAAGATCGCGACGATCAGGTTGAGAAGGCGCGGCATGATCAGGATGAGCACGCCCGCAAGCAGCGACAGAAGCGGCGAGATGTGGGCGACGGTGATGTGCATGAATTGTCTTTCCGAGCGTTAAGGCGAATCGCGGCTGGATCATACCGGACCGGGTTCCGCGGGTAGAGACGCACAAGGCGCGAACAGGTTCCCGACTTCGCGAAAACTGCCCGAAATTGCCCCTGATGCGGCAGGGCCTTTCCCGGAACATTGCGAAGGGGACATGCATTGGCAACCGGTCGCGCCAGTGGCGCCGGCTGAAATCAGTTCGAAGGAGTTGCCCATGCGGAACAGGATTCTCGCCCTCGCCGCGCTTGGCGCCGCGCTCGGCTCGCCGATCGCAGCGTCTGCGCAATCCGGTCTCACGGTTGGCCGCGCGCCTGTTGTCGTCGACAGCGGTCCGACGATTGCGGTCGAACAGAGGCCGGCATTCCGCGAATATGTCGTCGAGCAACGTGTACCGGCCTTCAGTGTCCCGGATCGCGTGGTGGTCGGCGCTACCTTACCTGAAAGCGGCGTCACTTATTATGACGTGCCGCAACGTTTCGGCGCCACCACCTACCGCTACACCGTCGTGAACGGCGCAACCGTGCTGGTCGAGCCGCGCTCGCGGCGCGTCGTCGAGGTGATGGATTAGATTCTCGTCTGAACGCGTTTTCTTCACGCGAACCGGTATCCACTTCGCTTGAAAACGCTTCCGATCAACTCGATGTCCGGCGCGTCACTTCAATCAGGCTGGCGCGCATCGCGTAGTACGGACATCACGCCCCGCCCGGTTCTCCCCCCGCCGGGCGGGGCTTTTTGTACTCTCGTGTCCCGGACGCGACGCAGCGCGCAGCGATGCGGCGCAGAGCCGGGACCCAGAATCTTTGTGAGGCTAACATGGGCCCCGGCTCTGCAGCGCACCGCTGAAGTAGCGCTGCGCCGCGTCCGGGGCACGAGATCAATCCTGGATCTTCGAGAAATCCGCGACCGCACGCGTGGCGCTGCGGATCTCGTTGAGCAGCTTCAGCCTGTTCTCACGCACCTTCGGATCGTCGTCGTTGACGCGGACCTTGTCGAAGAACGCATCGACCGGCGGACGCAGCTTGGCCATCGCGCTCATCGCGGCGGCAAAGTCTTCCCTGGCGACGGCGGCGCTTGCTTCCGCCTGCACCTCGCCGATCGCCTTCGCCAGCGCCTTCTCCTCAACGAGGCCATAGAGCGCAGCATCCGGCGCGCCGTCGAACGCGCGCTTGTCCTTCTTCTCCTCGATGCCGAGGATGTTGCTGGCGCGTTTGATACCAGCGAGCAAGTTCTTGCCGTCATCGCTCTCGAGGAACTTGCCGAGCGCCTCGACACGGCGAACGATCATCAGAAGATCGTCCTGGCCGCCGAGCGCAAACACGGCGTCGACGAGATCGTGCCGTGCGCCCTGCTCGCGAAGCTGGACCTTTAGGCGATCGGCGAAGAAGGCGAGGAGATCGCTTGGAAGCCTCTCCGCATCAGCCGACTTCACCGACAAGCCGGCGAGTGCAGATGCCGCCACCTTCATGAGCGACAGACGCAGGTTGTTCTCAGCGATCAGCCTGATCACACCGAGCGCCGCGCGCCGCAGCGCATACGGATCCTTGCTGCCCGTCGGCTTCTCGTCGATGGCCCAGAATCCAACGAGCGTGTCGATCTTGTCTGCAAGCGCGACCGCAACGCTGACCGGATCGGTCGGCACGCGATCAGCCGGGCCTTGCGGCTTGTAGTGCTCCTCGCACGCGGCGGCGACAGAGGCATCCTCGCCCTGCGCCAGCGCGTAGTACTTGCCCATCAGGCCCTGCACCTCCGGGAATTCGCCGACGACTTCGGTCAGCAAATCGGCCTTGGCGAGACGCGCGGCGCGCGTGGCCTTGGCGACATCGGCACCGACCAAAGGCGCGATCTCCGCGGCGAGACGCTCGATGCGCTTGATGCGCGCAGCCTGCGTCCCAAGCTTCTCATGGAACACGATTTGCTCGAACTTCGGCAGCCGGTCTTCCAGCTTCGTCTTGAGATCGGTCTCATAGAAGAACTTCGCATCCGACAGGCGCGGGCGGATCACGCGTTCGTTGCCTGATACGATGGTCTTGCCGCCGTCGGCCGCCTCGATATTGGCGGTGAGGACAAACTTGTTGGTCAGCTTGCCAGTCTTGGAATCCCTGACGACGAAGCACTTCTGGTTGTTGCGGATGGTGGCGCGGATCACCTCTTCCGGGATCGCGAGATATTCCGGCTCGAACGACCCCATCATGACGACGGGCCATTCGACGAGGCCCGAGACCTCGTCGAGCAGCACCTGATCCTCGACCAGTTCGAACCCTTGCGCGAACGTCAGCTCCTTGGCGTCGGCGAAGATGATGTCCTTTCGCGCCTGCGGATCGAGGATGACTTTCGCGGCCTTCAGCTTCGCTTCATAGTCCTCGAAGCGGCGTACGGAAATCGCAGCCGGCGCCATGAAGCGATGGCCGTAGGTGGTCTGGCCGGTCTCGATGCCGTCGACCGAGAATTTGACGACATCGGGCTCTTCCGTCTCGGGTCCGAAGGTCGCGGTGATCGCGTGCAGCGGACGCACCCAGCTCAGCGAGCCGGGCTTGCCGGAGCGCGCGCCCCAGCGCATCGATTTCGGCCAGGGGAAGGTGCGGATGATGACGGGCAGGATTTCGGCGAGCACGTCGATCGCGTCGCGGCCGGGCTTTTCGATCAGCGCGATGTAGAAGTCGCCCTTCGGGTCGCGCTGGATCTTGGCTTCGTCGAGCGAATTCAGACCTGTCGCCTTCAGAAAACCCTGCACGGCCGCATCGGGCGCACCCATTTTCGGACCGCGGCGTTCGGTCTTCAGGTCGGGCTGGCGCGCGGGAATGCCATGCACAGTCAGTGCAAGTCGACGCGGCGTCGCAAACGCTTTCGCTCCCTCATAGACCAGGCCCTCGGCGACCAGCTTGTCGGTGACCATGCGGCGCAGATCGTCGGCCGCCTTGGCCTGCATGCGCGCGGGGATTTCTTCCGAGAAAAGTTCAAGCAAAAGATCGGGCATCAGGCCGCTCCGCCCGCTTCAGTATGGATCCAGGCCTCGCCGCAGGCCTTGGCCAGCTCGCGCACGCGAAGAATGTAGCTCTGCCGCTCGGTCACGGAGATCACGCCGCGCGCATCGAGCAGGTTGAAGACATGGCTCGCCTTGATGCACTGGTCATAGGCCGGCAACGCCATCAGGTGTGCCTCGCGCTTGCCGTCCTTCCAGCCGGCGTCAAGGTACTTCCGGCACGCGGCTTCCGCCATCTTGAACTGCTCGAACAGCATCGCGGTGTCGGCGACTTCGAAATTGTGCTTCGAATATTCACGCTCGGCCTGCAGGAACACGTCGCCATAGGTCACCTTGGCGTCGCCCTCGCGGCCGTTGAAGTTGAGGTCGTAGACGCGGTCGACGCCCTGCACATACATCGCGAGGCGCTCGAGCCCGTAGGTGAGCTCGCCGGCAACAGGCGCGCATTCGAAACCCGCGACCTGCTGGAAATAGGTGAACTGGCTGACTTCCATGCCGTCGCACCAGCACTCCCAACCGAGACCCCAGGCGCCCAGCGTCGGGCTTTCCCAGTCGTCCTCGACGAAGCGGATGTCGTGCACGGCGGAATCGATGCCGATCGCGGCGAGCGACTTCAGGTACAGCTCCTGAAGATTCGGCGGCGACGGCTTCATGATCACCTGGAACTGGTAGTAGTGCTGCATCCGGTTCGGATTCTCGCCGTAGCGGCCGTCCTTGGGCCGGCGCGAGGGCTGCACATAGGCGGCGTTCCAGGGCTTCGGCCCGAGCGCGCGCAGCGTGGTCGCCGGATGGAAGGTGCCCGCGCCCATCTCCATGTCGTAGGGCTGCAGGATCACGCAGCCCTGCTCGGCCCAGAACCGCTGGAGCGCGAGGATGAAGCCCTGGAACGAGCGTTCCGGGCGCATATGGGCGGGCAATGAGGCGTCCATCGTCAGATCAGGCTCTCGCGGGGGGTTTTGAATCGCGCGGGACCGTATCGACGGCGGGGATGGGAATCAAGGCAAAGGGGGCCCGGAAAGCGGCCCTGTGCTCCGTCATGGCCGGGCATAGCCGTCCTAAGGACGGCGTCGCTTCCGCTCGCCTATGTCCCGGCCATCCACGACCTTGGTCGCGGTACGAAGAACGTGGATGCCCGGGACAAGCCCGGGCATGACGCGAGTGGCGCGGCCTAGCCGGGCCGATACGCTCCGGTCACGGGGTCACGTTTCAGCTTCTGAATTTCCCCGGCATGGGCGGCTTCGGCGACGCGCGACAGGCGCATCTCCTCCAGCTCGTGGTTGATCCGGACAGCGGTCTTGTAGGCCCAGCGGACCACGGCAAGCCCGCCCAGGACGCCCGCGAAAGCGACAAACGGCGGCATCGGTCGATCCTTGTCTAGTGCTCAGCCCCCACAGACATTCTTGCGCAGACCGGGCCGCGCCGCAATTGGCTCGGCCCGGACCAAATGGCGCGGGAGGGCGTCGCCTAGAACCCGAATTTCGCCCAGATCGCCCGCGTCTCGATCGCCGAGATCAGCTCATCCGGCAGGCCGGCCATTGTTTCCATGGCCGAAAGCTGGCCCGCACCGGGCGATTTCCGCCCCAGAAGGCCCGAGAGCAAACCGGTCGGCTGCGCGATCACGGGGGTGAGAACCTTGTCGCCGTAGCGGGCACGAAGAGTTGAGCGGAGATCGCCGATGCCGTCGGCGAGCCCGAGCGCGATTGAACTCTCGCCGGCCCAGTACTCGCCGGTGAACAGGGTGTCGTCGGCGCCCTTCAGCCGCGCGCCGCGGCTCTCCTTCACCAGCGCGATGAAGATCTGGTGGATCTCGCGCTGGAGCGCCTTCAGCCTCGCGACATCGTCGGGGTTTTCCGGGAGGAACGGGTCGAGCATCGCCTTGTGCGCGCCGGCCGTGTAGAGCCGCCGCTCAATGCCGAGCCGCTTGATCGCCTCCTGGAAACCAAAACTGCCGCCGACCACGCCGATCGAGCCAAGGATGGAGGACGGATCGCAGATGATTTCGTCGCCGGCGCAGGCGATCATGTAGCCGCCGGACGCCGCGACGTCCTCGACGAACACCAGCACGGGCAGCTTCTTCTCCGCCGCGAGCTGCTTGATGCGCAGATAGATCTGGCGCGACTGCACCGGCGAGCCGCCGGGCGAATTGATCACCAGCGCCACCGCCTTGGCGTTCCGGTACGAAAACGCCCGCTCCAGCACCCGCGCGACGCCCGCAAGCGTCATGCCCGGGCGCAGCGGCGTCACCGCACCGATCACACCGGACAGCCGCACCACCGGCACCACCGCCGTGCCGGGTCGGAAGCGCGCCGGCAGATATTGCATGAGCTTGTCGGCCAGGCCGGAACCCTCACGATCGTTCAATTGTTCGGCCATGCCGTTACCTCTGCTTAACCATTTCTTATCACGCGACTGTCATTGGAAGTGCCCGGAACGTGTTTTGCAGATTCCCCGTTGGGAAGCTGCAATGAGGCAGCGGAGAACACCATGAAAATCTATCTGCTGTTGCTGCTGGTCGGTGCGCTGTTCATGGCGATCCGTCTGACGACCCCGCAAGAGCAGCAGTCGGAATCGCTTCCGCAGTAAGTCGTTGCAGCTCCGCCAGCGGCAAGAGCGCCCTCCCCTCCAGAATCTCCGTCACCTGATTTTTAGGCACGCCTGACTCGTCGTTCAGCATGAGGCCCGGCAGCAGTCGCGTCGGGGCCCGGCCGCCTTTGACCGCGCGCACCAGTACGCGGATCGCGGGCCGTCCCGCCTCGCCGTGAACCGGCAGGATCGACAGGCTGCCGAAGCCGCGTGACAGCGCAGTCAAAACCTCCGCGATCCCATCGGCGCGCCAGATCAGGGTCAGCGCGCCGTCCGATCGGAGAATGCGCCGCGCCGCATGCACCCATGCATTCAGCGTCTCCTCGCTCGCAACATGCGCGGTGCGGCGCGCCTGATCGGGCGAACCGCGATGGCGTGCGGGATCGTTGAAGGGCGGGTTCATCAGCACCACGTCGACGCTGTCGGGCACGAGGCCATTTGCCGCAAACGCCTGCGCGTCGGCCGTCACGTCGAGCACGATCGTCTCCGCGACAATTCCATTCGCCTCCGCATTGGCGCGCGCAAGCTCCGCCAGTTCCGGATCGATCTCGACCAGGCTCAGCCCGATACCGGCGACGCGCCGGCCGAGCGCCAGACCGGCGGTGCCGATGCCGGCGCCGAGATCGACGACACGGTCGCCCGCCCGGGCCTCTGTCGCCGCCGCGAGCAGGATGGCGTCATGCCCGGCGCGGTGGCCGGACCGCTTCTGCCTCAAGCGCAATTGCCCGCCGAGAAAGGCGTCCTCGGTGAAGTCTGTGACGACGTCAATCATCGCCGCGCAGTTCATGGCTGAGGCCGGCCTCGGTGAGGAGCTCCCTGGCCTCCTGGGCGTCATCCTCGTGGACCAGGATCCGCCGCGGCAGGATACCCAGCGAGCCCTCGATAATGCTCATGTTCTGGTCCAGCACCAGATGATGGATGTTGGCGCCGTCGAGCAGCGCACCGATCGCCGACACCAGCACCATGTCGTTGGTCCGAACCAGTTCACGCAAAACGCAGGTCTCCTGCCTGAAAGGGGCTAAAGCGGCAAATGTCAATGGTTCCGCGGCACTTGCCGCATCCGCTGCCAGTTTCTATTGTCTTTCCATCAGAATAGCCCCTCCGGGGCAAATATTGGAGACCGGCGTGGCCGTCATCGTACCTTTCGAAACTCCCGGCGCGTCGATCGAAGAGCTGGTTGCCCTTGTCGCCGGTGACATGGAGCGCGTCAACGCCACGATCCTGTCGCGGACCGGGTCCGACGTCACCATGATCCCGGAGGTCGCCAACCATCTGATCTCCTCCGGGGGCAAGCGCCTGCGGCCCATGCTGACGCTCGCCATGGCCAACCTCGCCGGCTACACCGGCGACGGTCACATCAAGCTCGCTGCCTCCGTCGAATTTATGCATACGGCGACCCTGCTCCACGACGACGTGGTCGACGAGAGCGAGATGCGCCGCGGCAAGCTGTCGGCGCGCATGCTCTGGGGCAACGAGGCGAGCGTGCTGGTCGGCGACTTCCTGCTCGGCCAGGCGTTCCGCATGATGGTCGAGGTCGGCTCGCTCCGCGCGCTCGACATCCTCTCCGCGGCCGCCGCCACCATCGCCGAGGGCGAGGTGATGCAGCTTGCCGCCGCCAAGAACACCGCGACCACCGAGGACGAATATCTCGCCGTGATCCGCGGCAAGACCGCCGAGCTGTTCGCCGCCGCCTGCGAGGTCGGCCCCGTCATCGCCAACCGCCCTAAGGCGGAGCAGACCGCCTGCCGCTCGGTCGGCATGAATCTCGGCATCGCCTTCCAGCTCGTCGACGACGTGCTCGACTATGGCGGCAAGAGCGCCAAGCTCGGCAAGAACACCGGCGACGATTTCCGCGAGGGCAAGATCACGCTGCCGGTCGTGCTCGCCTTCCGCCGCGGCAACGACACCGAGCGCGCCTTCTGGATCCGGGCGCTGGAGCGCGGCGAGATCGGCGACACCGACCTCGACCATGCCATCGGCCTGATGAACAAGCACCGCGCGCTCGAGGATACGCTCAGCCGCGCCCAGCACTACGGCGCCATGGCCGTCGACGCGCTGGCGCTGTTCCCGTCCTCGCCGATGAAGAGCGCGCTGGAGCAAGTGGTCGCGTTCTGTCTGGCCCGGTCGCACTGAGTGAAACGGCTTAGCGCTCCGCTTCCGCACCACTATTTGCCCCATCATCCTGCGGAGCTCGCATAGCGAGCCTCGAAGGATGAACGGCCCGGATGCAGCCGGGCCGCCGCCCTTCGAGGCCTCCGCTACGCTCCTGCGCCTCAAGGTGACGGTGATGGATATGCGCACGCTGCATCAACATCGTCGTTGCGAGCGCAGCGAAGCAATCCAGTCTGTCACCGCGGCAAGACTCTGGATTGATTCGCTATGCTCGCAATGACGGAGAGCCAGGCAGCGGTGCATTCCCTCTCTTGTCCCGGACGCGCTGCAGCGTGAAACGCTGCTGCGCAGAGCCGGGACCCACGCGACACGCAGCAATCAGCAACATGGCCCCCCGGCTCTGCAGCGCACCGCCAGGAGGCGCCGCGCTGCGTCCGGGGCACGAGAGCATTTGCGCAGGTCGCTGCCGCACATCCCACCACTGACCCGACCACGGCGTTCTCGCCGAACACTCCTCCACACCTGCTGCTCAGCCAGTAACTTGCATTTTGCAAGCCACTCGCCTACGCTTCCCGCCATGCAGCCCAAATCCCCCTCCATCCTGGAATGCCCGGTCGGCCGCGCCGTTGAGACGGTCGGCGAATGGTGGAGCATCCTGATCCTGCGCGATGCCTTCCAGGGCGCGACGAGGTTCGACGAATTTTCGCAAAGCCTCGGCATCGCGCCGAACATCCTGTCGCGGCGCCTTGCCCATCTCACCGAGAGCGGCATGTTCGTGCGCCGCCGCTATCATGAAAGGCCGCCGCGGTACGAATACGTGCTGACGGAGAAGGCGCGGGATTTCTTCCCTGTGGTCGTGGCACTGCTGGCCTTCGGCAACAGGCATCTCGCGCCCAAGGGCGAATCCATCGTGCTGGCGAACCGGAGCGACGCTCGCCCGTTCGATCCGATCGTGGTCGATGCCGCCGACATGCGTCCGATCACCCTCGCCAATGCGGTCGTCGTCCCGGGTCCCCGCGCCAGCCGCGGGATGCGCAAGCGGCTCGCCTCGCTCAAAGCCATGAACCCGGCCGTCGCGCCGGCTGGAGACTGACATGCGTCGTATCGTCGTGACGGGAATGGGCGCGGTGTCGCCGCTCGGCTGCGGTGTTGAACTGTCCTGGCGCCGGCTGCTGGCCGGCCAGAGCGGGCTGCGCCCTCTGCCGCAATGGGCGCAGGCACTGCCCGCGCGCATTGCCGGTCTCGTGCCCGACAAGGCCGACGATGCCGAAGGCGGCTTCGACCCCGCGCAAGCCGCCGCACCAAAAGACCAGCGCAAGATGGACCGCTTCATCCTGTTCGCGCTGCTCGCGACCGCAGAGGCGGTCGCGCAGGCCAAATGGACACCGCAGGACGCGAGCGCACAGGAACGCACCGCAACGATCATCGCCTCCGGCGTCGGCGGCTTCCCGGCAATGGCGGAGGCGGTGCGCATCACCGAGCAGCGCGGCGCGCGCCGGCTCTCGCCCTTCACCATCCCCTCGTTTCTCGCCAATCTCGCCGCCGGCCACGTCTCGATCAAATACGGCTACAAGGGCGCGCTGGGCACACCGGTCACGGCCTGTGCCGCCGGCGTCCAGGCGATCGGCGATGCCGCGCGCATGATCCGCGCAGGCGAAGCCGATGTCGCGATCTGCGGCGGCGCGGAGGCCTGCATCGATATCGTCAGCATCGGCGGCTTTGCCGCGGCCCGCGCGCTGTCGAGCGGATTCAACGACGCGCCCGCGCGCGCCTCGCGCCCGTTCGATTGCGACCGCGACGGCTTTGTCATGGGCGAAGGCGCCGGCATCCTGGTGATCGAGGAGCTGGAACATGCGCTGGCGCGCGGCGCCTCCCCGATTGCGGAAATCGTGGGCTACGGCACGACGGCGGACGCCTATCACATGACGTCGGGGCCGCCCGACGGCGACGGCGCGCGCCGTGCGATGGAGATCGCGCTGCGCCAGGCGAAGCTCGGGCCCGCGGATTTGCAGCATCTGAACGCGCATGCGACGTCGACGCCGGCCGGCGACGAAAGCGAGCTCGGCGCGATCGCCGCGCTGTTCGGCCGCAACCGGAACATCGCGGTCAGCGCGACCAAATCGGCCACCGGCCATCTGCTCGGCGCCGCCGGCGGCCTCGAGGCGATCTTCACCGTCCTCGCCTTGCGCGACCAGGTCGCGCCGCCGACGCTCAATTTCGAAAACGCAGATCCCGGCGCGGACGGCATCGACATCGTCGCAGGCAGCGCGCGGCCGATGCCGATGCGCAACGCCATCTCCAACGGATTTGGCTTCGGCGGGGTGAATGCCAGCGTGATCTTCCGCCGGATGGGCTGAACAAGAGGCCTTGCAATCGCAGCCCGCTTCGTTACCAAAACGGGATGATCGAAGCGAATTTCTGGCTGTTCCTGGCCGCAGCGTGTCTCATTGCCGCCGTTCCCGGCCCCGGCATCTTCTACGTCGCGGCACGGACCTTGTCGGAGGGGCGCGCCAGCGGCTTTGCGTCAACCGCGGGCACGGCGCTGGGCGGGCTGGTTCATGTCGTCGCGGGCAGCTTCGGCATCTCCGCGATCATCCTTGCGAGTGCGGAGCTGTTTGCCGTCGTAAAATTCATCGGCGCGCTCTATCTGGTCTGGCTCGGCATCAAGACCTTCCGCAGCGCCGGCCGTGCGCTCTCGCTGGAGAGCGAGCCCGTCGGCGACAGGCGCGCATTCCGCGACGGCGTGCTGGTCGAGGCGCTGAACCCGAAGACGGCCGCATTCTTCCTCGCCTTCATTCCGCAGTTCCTCGATCTCGCGGGGTCGAGCCCCACGCTGCAATTCATCGTGCTCGGCGCGATCTCGGTGATCCTGAACACGCTCGCCGATGTCGTCGTGGTGCTGATGGCAACTGCAACGCGCACGCAGCTGATTGGCAGGCCGCATCTGATGCGGCGTCTCACCCAGGGCTCGGGCGTCTTCATCGCCGGCCTTGGCCTCTCGCTCGCGCTGGCGCGGCGGCCGGTGCAGGGCTAGCGAAGGTTGGCAGATGCGCTTGCTCCATCTTCCATTGTACATTGGAAGACGATCCATGGAGCGAGGTCGACGATGACATCACGGGTAGAAACGCTAACTCCACCGAACACGCCAAAACCAATCGGCCCCTATAATCACATTGCCAAGGTCGGCGAACACATCTGGATCGGCGGGACCGCGGGCTTCGATCCGGAGACGGGACAGCTGGCCGGCGCCGATGTCGCCTCGCAGACGCGGCAGATCTTCAGATCGTTCGAGGCGATGCTGGCTGCGGTGGACTCCGACCTCAACCACGTCACCCACATCAACGTATTTCTCAAGCACATGTCGGACTTCGACGCGATGAACGAAGCCTATGTCGAGATGATGGGGGAGCACCGGCCCGCTCGTACCGTGTTTGCCGTGCAGGAGCTTCCGAAACCTGGCGTCATGCTGACCATGAATCTGACGGCTGTGACGAGACAGGCAGCCTCGCCGGCGACGCGATAGCCGAAGAAAGAAAGGAAGAAAGGGGCCGAAGCCCCTTTCTCAAATTTCACCAGTGGTGCCAATGATGCCAGCGGTGCCAGCGAGCCCAATGATGCCAGCGCCAGCCGTCACCCCAATGATGGTGCCAGCCGTAACCACCCCAGTCGTGCGGACGGTAGTAGCCTCGATGGTCGTGGCGTTGCCAGCAATGGCCCCATTCATTGCAGACATAGCCGATCGGCACCTCGACCGGTGCTGCTGACGCAGCCCCGCTCGACAGCGTGACCCCGCCAAGTGCGGCAAGGCCGACAAACGCAGATACAAGTTTCATGATGTTCACCTCCTAACATCCGTTGGAGGCGACGAGTGCGTCCTGCGTTCGGCGTCTTACGCAGGTTTAATACCGATGAACGATTTCGATGAGGCCGATCCGCTCGCGATGACGGCGTGCGCGCAACATTGTCGCCATCGGCCCGAAAGACTTTCCGACCCGTAATGACCAAGATGTAACGCGTGGAATTCGAACGACTCATCGCTCGCGGCTCACCCATGGTTGTTGCGATGGAGAGTTCGATGAGGATGATGTCCTGGTCGCGTTATCGCCTCCTGGCAAGGTCGTTGTCGCGCACCGCGCGTCGCTGTCACGACGCGAAGATGCGCAAGACCCGGCAGCGCCGACGCGCCATGCGCCGCCTAGCCGGCACGAGCTCGCCGCCGAAGCGCCCGTGACCTGCGGCTTGCTTGTGGAATGGCCAGCAGCAGGCTACTCCAGTCATGCTGTGTTCTCGTCCGGTATTTCGAAGGATCGACGCCCGATGCTTGCCCCGCAAAGTCGCACTTACGAGTCACACGGCCTGCGGCTGCATTATGCCGATTGGGGCAACGAGGGCGCGCCCGTCGCCATCCTGGTCCATGGCGGCCGCGATCATTGCCGGAGCTGGGACGCCATCGCCCGCTCGCTTCAGCCGCATTTTCACGTGCTCGCGCCCGATCTGCGCGGTCATGGCGATTCCGACTGGACCAAGGGCGGCAGCTACGCGCTGACCGAGTATGTCTACGACCTCGCGCAGCTCATTCGCAGCATCGCAGCGCCTCAAGTGACTCTGATCGGCCATTCCATGGGCGGCATGGTGAGCCTGATCTTTTCAGGATCGTTCCCCGAGCTGGTCTCGAAGCTCGTCGTGCTCGACGGGGTCACCATGTTGCCGGACACCCCCAAAGCGCCGACGCATGAGCGGATCAGCAAATGGGTCAGCCAGCTCGACAGGCTGCACGACCGCACGCCGCGCCGCTATTCGACCCTCGAAGACGCGGCCGCGCAGATGGTGCTTCACAACAAGCGCCTCGCCCGCGACCTCGCGCTGCATCTTGCAACGCACGGCTCGCGGCGGAATGAGGACGGCACCTATAGCTGGAAGTTCGATCCCTACCAGCGCGCCTCTGCGCCGCACCGGCTCTGGCCGGACGATCACGTGGCGCTGTGGTCGCGCATCACCAGTCCGACATTGCTGCTGAATGCCGGAGAAAGCTTTCTGGCGGGTGCCAGGGCCGCCGGCCTGGAGCGCTATTTCCCGCAGGCGCGTGTCGAGACCATCGCCGGCGCGGGGCACTGGCTGCAGCATGACAAGCCGCAAGAGGTGCTGGGTGAGATCCGGCGGTTTCTCGGGCTGGCCGAGGGCTAATCCAGACCAGCCGCGACATCGCTGTGCGCTTCCGCCAGAAATGGCGCCAGCGCCGGATTGAGATTGCCCGGCCGCCATGCGACGACGTGCTCGATGATCGGCGCATCTTCGAGATCGCGGAAGGCCAGGTTTGCAATTCCGAGCTTCGCCATCGACCGCGGTACCAGCGCAATGCCGAGATTCTCCGCCACGAGGCTGACGATGGTCTGCTGCAGTTCGACTTCGAGTCTGAACGTCGGCTCGAACCCGCCGGAACGACAATAGCCGGCGATCGACTGGCGCAGCCTCGGCGCGACTTCGGCCGGCGCGGCGATGAAGGCTTCACCATTGAGCTGCCCCGCAGATACCGTCTTCTGCGCGGCGAGCGGATGACTGACGTACACCGCAAGGCTGAGCGGCTCACGAAAGATGACTTGCGTCGCAAGACCGCGCACGGGACCGGGATCGAACAGGATCGCGGCATCGAAGCGCCCGGTCAGCACCGCGTCGCCGAGGATCCCCGGGATCACCTCGCGCAGCTCGACGCGCACGCCGGGATGGCTCGCCATGTAGCGCCGCGTCAGACCCGGCAGAACCGTGTAGGCCGCGTGCATCATGAAGCCGACCGAGAGTTCGCCGATTTCGCCCCGCTCGGCCATGCGCGCGTTTTGGCAGGCCTGATCGAAACCGATCAGCACCGCCCGCGCGTCCTCCAGGAAGCGCCGGCCCGCTGGCGTCAGCGTCGCACGCCGCGACTGGCGGTCGAACAGGCGAACCCCGAGTTCTTTCTCCAGGGCCGCGATCTGCCGGCTGAGCGGCGGCTGGCTGATGTGGAGGCGCTCGGCAGCGCGGCCGAAATGCAACGTCTCGGCGACGGCCACGAAATAGCGCATCTGTCTGATGTCGATCATTTTATACCGAAAAGGTATGAAGCAGTGCAGTAATCAGTATTGGATGATATCGATTGGATTGGATAGGGCTAATTCGTCCCTCCAATGCCTGGTTTCCCGATGCTCTCCACCCTCGCGGCCGTCCTCCCCATTTTCGCGCTCATCTTCGCCGGCTGGCTGGCCCGCCGGATCGGCGTCCTCGGCCCGCATGCCACCGGCGAGCTGAACCGCTTCGTCGTCTATCTCGCCCTTCCCGCTCTGCTGTTCGACATCGTCGCCCACGCGCAATGGGCCGAGGTCTGGCAACCGCGCTTCATCGCCGCCTTCGGCATCGGCGCGGCGCTGGTGTTCTGCCTGACCATCGCCGTTCGGCTGCGCCGCCCGCGCCATCTCGCCGACGCTGCCATCGACGCGCTCAATGCCGGCTACGCCAACACCGGTTTCGTCGGTTTCCCGCTTGCGCTCGCGGCGCTCGGCCGCGAGGCGCTGGCGCCGACGCTGATTGCCACGATCATCACGGTCTGCGTGCTCTTTGCGATCGCGATCGTGCTGATCGAGACCGGGCTGCAGACCGAGAAGCGGCGCAGGCACCTCGTCACCAAGGTCGGCGGCTCCCTGCTGCGCAATCCGCTTCTCGTTGCTCCCGCCGTGGCTGCGATCGTTCCGATCACCGGTCTCAGCGTGCCCGATGCCGCCGAAAGCTTCCTGAGACTCCTGGGGGGCGCGGCCTCACCCTGCGCCCTTGTTGCACTCGGGTTGTTCCTTGCGACCAGGCGCGAGAGTTCGGAAACGAACGTCGGATCGGCGGCGCTGCTCGTGAGCTTCAAGCTCGTGCTTCAGCCGGCTATCACCTGGGTGATGGCGACCGCCGTGTTCGGCCTCTCCCCGCTACTCACGCATGCAGCCGTGCTGCTGGCCGCGCTCCCGACCGGTACGGGCCCGTTCATGCTGGCGGAGTTTTACAAGCGCGAGGCGGCGATGACGTCCAATGTCATTCTGGCATCGACGATCACGTCGATCGTGACCATCAGTGGCTATCTGGCGCTGGCAAGGTAGCGATCGTAGCCCGGATGGAGCGAAGTGCAATCCGGGGCGCCGCGGCGGCGTAGCCCGGATGGAGCGAAGTGCAATCCGGGGCGCCGCGGCGGAAGAATCCCGGATTGCGCTTCGCTCCATCCGGGCTACGACAGCCTCGTCCCAGGGGAGACCTAGCTCAACGTCCCCGCATGCACCCACCAGCCGGAGTGGTCGCGCCGGATCTTTTCCGCGGCGGCATGCGCCTCGTTCGCTGCGCCGTAGATCGCAAAGCAGGTCGCGCCGGAGCCGGACATGCGGGCAAGCTTGACGCCGGCGGAGTCACGCAAGGCTTCCAGCACCTCGCCGATCACCGGCTCGATCCGCAGCGCAGGGGCTTCGAGATCGTTGGCCACGGTTTCGAGAACGTCGACCCAATCGGCAATGGAGGCGCCCTCGTCCGGCCAGGCCGGGGCGTCGAGGACGGAAGTGGCGCCCACCAGCAATTCGCCGTTGCGCAGGCCCAGCGCCTGGAACACGTCCTTGGTGGCGACCGGCACGCGCGGATTGACCATCACGCAGGGCATGCTCGGCAGCGCGAGCGGCAGCAGCTGCTCGCCGACGCCGGTCATGTCGCAGGCGCGCGAGACCAGGCACACCGGCACATCGGCGCCGGTCGCGAGCGCGACTTTTTGCAAGCGCGGATCATCGAGCGACAAATTGTTGAGACGCGCGAGCAGCCGCAGCGCCGCCGCTGCATCGGCCGAGCCGCCGCCGATGCCGGCCGCGACGGGAAGCACCTTGTCGAGCGCGAAGGCCCCGAGCTTCAGATTCGGCACGGCCTCGGCCAGAAGCCTGGCCGCCTTGACCACGAGATTGTCCGCGGTGTCGCCGCAGGCCGCGGCCAGCGGCCCGGTGGCGACGAGCTTCAGCTCGCCGCCCGGCTCCAGCGTCAGCTGGTCCGCGCAGTCGGCAAACGCAACCACGCTCTCGAGATCATGATAGCCGTCGGCACGACGGCCCACCACGCGAAGGCTCAGATTGACCTTCGCGCGCCCTTCTTCAATCAACGCCGACATTGGCGATCAGCCCCCAAACGCACTCTTAGCCGCCCTTGCCGTCGTCCTTCTTCTTGTCCGCCTGCGCGGCCGAAGAGTTCGAATCGTCGGTCATACCATTGGCGATCTTGGCCTCGATCTTCGGAAGCTCCTCCGGCTCGGGCTTGAGATCACGGGCGTGGGCCCACTGGAATTTCGCTTCCAGCGTGCGGCCGACGCGCCAATAGGCATCGCCGAGGTGATCGTTGATGGTCGGATCCTCAGGCTTGAGGTCGATCGCGCGCTCGAGGTTCTTCACCGCCTCTTCGTAATTGCCGATGCGGTAATAGGCCCAGCCGAGGGAGTCGACGATGTAGCCGTCGTCGGGACGCTGCTCGACGGCGCGCTTGATCATCTTCATGCCTTCGTCGAGATTCACGCCCTGGTCGATCCAGGAATAGCCGAGATAGTTGAGGACATGCGGCTGGTCGGGCTGGAGCTCGAGAGCCTTCTTCATGTCGGCCTCGGCCTTGCTCCACTCCTTGGAGCGCTCCTCGCAAATGCCGCGATAGTAATACCAGACGCTGTTGGCCTTGTCGTTGCCGGCCGGCAGCACGTCGATGCCCCGCGAATAGGTCGCGCCGCAATCGCCGAACTTCTTGCGGCCGCGCTCGATATTGCCGAGCGCCATGATGGCTTCGAGATCCTTGGAATCGTCCGATGTGACGCCCTTGAGGATCTTGATCGCCTCGTCGGTGCGGTCGGCGGAATCCAGATCGATCGCGAGCTGGATCTGCGCATTGCGCTTCAATGGCGAGGTCGCGGGCACCCGCTCATAAACCTTGATCGCCATCTGCGGCCGCTTCACCGATTCATAGAGATCGGCGAGCGAGAGCAGCGCCAGCGGATGGGTCGGCTGGAGATAGAGCGAGAGCTGGAGATAGACCAGCGCCAGATCCTCGCCGCCGCGGCGGGTCAGCGTGGCGCCGATGCCGTAGAGCGCTTCGGCCGCGCCGGCTTGCGCGGAGTCGGCCAGCGGCGGCATCTTCTTGCCGGCCTTGGTGTCGCGCAGGCCTTCCACGATCAGCGGATGGCGGGCGAGCTTCTTGTCGAAAGCCTGGTAGACGGTGGTCGCGGCCGCGGAATCCTTGTTGCGCGACAGCCAGCGAGCATAGGCCTCGGTGACGCGCAGCATGGAATCGTCGAGCTTGTAGGCGCGCTCGAAGCGGATGCCGGCGTCCTTCTCCTTGCCGGACAGCTCGAGGATCATGCCGGCATGGAGGTCCTTGAACAGCGGATACCATTCCGGACCGGCGAGCTTGTCGATGGTGGCGACGCCGCCCTTGGCATCGCCCGCGCCATAGGCGGCCCAGCCCGACAGCAGCGTGGCGACGAGATCGGTGATCGGACCGCGGATCGACTGGTTGATGTTGGTTTGCGCGGTCGCGTATTTCTTCATCTTGAGATCGTGCACCCCGACGACGAGACGCGCGACGCGGTTGGTCTTGTCGATGGTCAGGATGCGCTCGGCGAGCTTGACCGCCTCGTCGATGTCACCGTCGGCGACCGAAGAGATGAAGGCACGGTCGAGCAGCTCGTTGTTCTTGGGATCGGTGCGGAGCGCCGAGCGGTAGAAGGCGGCGGCCGAGGCCGCATCGCGCTCGACGCTGGCGTGGCGGGCAGCGAGATAGCTGCCGGAGGTCGTCAGCGACTTCAGATCGTTCCGGGTCGGAAATTGCGCCGCCGTGTCGGACGGATGGTCCGGCGTCTGCGCCAGGACCGCGCCGGGGACCGTCGCGATCGCGGTGCCCATGAGGGCGATGGCGGCAACAGTCCAGCGGTTGAAACGATTTGAGAACATCAGGGGCTCGCCTTGAGTTGTAGTGCCTGGGTTTGCAGCAGTAGGCCGTATCGCATGCGAACGCGGCCGGTGGCATGGGGACCCGGAACCGTCGGGCCGACAATGCCGCTTTTGGCGCTTCGCCGCAAGGATTCGGGCATGCGATCCCCTCCGCACGCCCCAAATCGGCCGACAACGCCCCAAGACGCTGCCAGTATGGCCTTATCGTGGCCGCGGACCGCACCCCCGGGCCGGTTCTCACGCGAACGTGCGTCACAATGCGGGGGGGCACGTCACTTTGGCCCCGGCTTGATCGCTTTGGTCCAATGATCCCGGCTTACATGGCCTGGCTTACATGGCCTCGTAGTTCGGACCGCCGCCGCCCTCCGGGGGAACCCAGGTGATGTTGCCGTTGGGGTCCTTCACGTCGCAGGTTTTGCAGTGGACGCAGTTCTGGGCGTTGATCTGGTAGCGCGGGCTCGAGCCTTCCTCGACCCACTCATAGACCCCGGCCGGGCAATAGCGATTCGAGGGACCGGCGAAGACGTCGTGCTCCGAGGTCTTCTGCAGGTTCATGTCGGCGACCTTGAGATGGACCGGCTGGTCCTCCTCATGATTGGTGTTGGACAAGAAGACCGACGAGAGCTTGTCGAACGAGATCTTGCCGTCCGGCTTCGGGTAGTTCTTCGGCGCGTGGCTCTTGGCCGGATCGAGCGTGGCGCGATCGGGCTTCGCATGCGACTGCGTGCCGAACAGCGAGGCGCCGAACAGCGTGTTGCACCACATGTCGAAGCCGCCGAGCGCGACGCCCAGCACGGTGCCGAACTTCGACCATAGCGGCTTGACGTTGCGGACCAGGAACAGATCCTTGCCGACCGACGAGGACCGCCAGGCGTTCTCGTAGTCGACGATCTCGTCATTGGCGCGATCGGCAGCGAGCGCCGCCGCGACATGCTCTGCGGCGAGCATGCCGGTGCCCATCGCATTGTGCACGCCCTTGATGCGGGGCACGTTGACGAAGCCGGCCGCGCAGCCGACCAGCGCACCACCGGGGAAGCTCAGCTTCGGCACCGACTGATAGCCACCTTCGGTGATGGCGCGCGCGCCATAGGCGAGCCGCTTGGCGCCTTCGAAGGTGCCGCGGATCGAGGGATGGGTCTTGAAGCGCTGGAACTCGTCGAACGGCGACAGATAGGGATCGTCGTAGTTCAGATGCACGACGAAGCCGACCGCGACGAGATTGTCGTCGTAATGATAGAGGAACGAGCCGCCGCCGGTCTTCAGGTCGAGCGGCCAGCCGAACGAATGCTGGATCATGCCCTTCTGGTGCTTGGCGGGATCGATCTGCCAGACTTCCTTGAGGCCGATGCCGAACTTCGGCGGCTCGCTCTTCGAATCGAGTGCGAACTTCGTAATCAGCTGCTTGGTCAGGCTGCCGCGCGCGCCTTCGGCGAACAGGGTGTACTTGCCGAGCAATTCCATGCCACGGGTAAAGGAGTCCTTCGGCTTGCCATCGCGGCCGATGCCCATGTCGCCGGTGGCGATGCCCTTCACCGCGCCCTGCTCGTCATAGAGCACCTCGGCTGCGGCAAAGCCCGGATAGATCTCGACGCCGAGCGCTTCGGCCTTGCGCGCCAGCCAGCGGCAGACATTGCCGAGCGAGCCGATATAGCAGTGATGGTTGTCCATCAGCGGCGGCATGATGAAGTTCGGCAGCTTGATCGCGCCGCCTCCCGTCATCCAGTAGAAGCGGTCGTCCTTCACCTGCGTCTTCAGCGGGCAGTCGGAATCCTCGCGCCAGTCCGGGATCAGCTTGTCGAGCCCGGCCGGATCGATCACCGCGCCGGAGAGAATGTGCGCACCGACCTCGGAGCCCTTCTCCACCACGACGACGTTGAGATCGGCATTGAGCTGCTTCAGCCGGATCGCAGCCGCCAGGCCAGACGGGCCGGCGCCGACGATGACGACGTCGAATTCCATGGATTCGCGCGGGGGAAGTTCTTCGGTGCTCATCTGATCTCAGCCCTTGAGACGGTTCCTCGTCATTTGCGCCCCCTTGTTTCCGATTTTTCCGGGTAGGACAACCACGGAAATGCGTTCCACTGGGATGCAAGGCACCCCAAACTGATATAGTAAAAGTCTGACTTCCAAATGATCCCCGAACCCGCACCCACCGTCCGAGAGCTTCTCGCCTTCTATCTGGAGGCCGGGGTCGACTGCGCGCTCGCGGAGGAACCTGTCGACCGCCTGGCGGAATTGGATGCTCCGCCGCCGGCCCCGCGCGCCGCACCACCGGTCGAGGCACCACGGCCTGTTGCCGCGCCCGCGGTGATGCGCGGCGAGGCCGCACCTGCGCCGGACATTGCGATCGCCTCCGCGCGCGAGGCGGCGCGTACCGCGCCGACGCTCGAGGCACTGCGCGAGCTGATGCAGAATTTTGAAGGCTGCGCGCTGAAGCATACCGCGACGCGGCTGGTGTTCGCCGACGGCAATCCGCAGGCGCGCATCATGTTCGTCGGCGAGGCGCCGGGCCGCGACGAGGACATCGAGGGGCTGCCTTTCGTCGGGCGCAGCGGCAAGCTGCTCGACCTCATGATCGGCGCGATCGGCCTCAACCGCACCACCGCCTACATCGCCAACGTGATTCCGTGGCGGCCGCCCGGCAACCGCACGCCGACGCCGCAGGAAACGCAGATCTGCCTGCCGTTCATCCAGCGCCAGATCGAGCTGGTGAATCCCGACGTGCTGGTGACGCTCGGCAATCCCTCGACGCAGACGCTGCTGTCGACGCGCGAGGGCATCATGCGCACCCGCGGCCGCTGGTTCGACTACGAGACGGGAGGGCGCACCATCCGCGCGCTGCCGACGTTCCACCCGGCCTATCTCTTGCGCTCGCCATCGTACAAGCGGCTGGCGTGGCAGGATCTGCGCGCGATCGCGAAGGTGCTGGCGGGATAGCGAGCTGTCGTAGGGTGGGCAAAGCGAAGCGTGCCCACCATCTCCATTTCAACGACGGATAGACTTGACGGTGGGCACGGCGCTTTGCGCCTTTGCCTACCCTACGATTTCTGCGTTTGTCGCTACGTCCCCTTCGGCCGCACGATGGCCCAGCCGATGCGCAGCAGCTGCTGGCGGCCGGTCACCAGCCATTCGAAGGCGCGCGGCACTTCAGGAACGATGCCGGGAAAACGCGCGAGGATTTCCGGCGGCGGCGTGCCGGCGGTGTCGGAGGCGCGCCAGACCACGACGCCGCCGGTCTCGCTGAACTTGGCCTGATTGATCCACGGCGTGCGCGCGGGCTGGGCATCGATGAAGAGATGCGGCCGGCCGGAATGCAGCGTGATCAGGCTCGCGAGCTGAGTCTCGCCGGCGACTGCGCGCAAGCGATGATTGGTGCGGCGGGCAAAGCTCTCATCGAAGAAGTCCGAGATCGCGCGCGCCGGCATCGAGGTTCCAATCTCTTTGGCGCCGGTCCAGGGCAGGAACAGCACGGCGAGCACGACGCCGGCTGCGGGCGCCACGACGGCGGCAGCCCATACCGTCCGCAGTACGCGCGCGCGGCGCATTGCGATGAGGTCGCCGGCCGTCACGACCACGGCAAGTCCCGACATGACCAGCACGACGCCGGCGCCGCCGACGACGGCATCGAGCCCGAGCAGGCCGGAGATCAGGACCGCGCCGAGCGCAGGCGCCAGCGCGAAGAAATAGACGAAGTTGTGCGCGAGCGGCTCGACCGGCGGCCGGTAGATGATCGGCGCTTCCTCGCCCTTGGCGACGAACAGGCCGCTATTGAGAAAGGTCAGCGCCGGGATCGCCGCCGCGCCGAGCACGAGCCCGCCGAGCAGCCAGGCCGCGTGCAGCGCGCGGGCGTTCAGCTCGGCGACCACTGGCAGGGTCGGCATGACAAGCGTCTCGGCGCGCATCAGCCAGACCGCATAGGGCAGCGCCAGCACGGCGACGACGATCAGCGCGAACAGCGGATCGAGCGCGCGCAGGGTGCGGCGACCGCCGGCGGTCGAGACCGAGAAGACGACGAGCAGGAGGAGAAGGAAGATCGCCGCGGGCGTCGTCAGCAGCAGGAGGCCCGCTTCAATCGACCAGGCGAACCAGGCATTGCCGCGGCGCTGGCCGATGATCTGCCAGGAATGCAAGAGAAGCAGCGCCCAGAGCGGCCGCGCCAGCACCAGCGGGCCGAAGTCGAGCGCCGGCGAGGAGAAGGCCAGCACCGTCATCGTCAGCAGCACGGCGAGCACCGCCTGCTGTGAGCCGACCACGGCGCGGGAGAGATGATAGAGCGCGATGAAGGTCGCGACCTCGCAGAGCTGGGCGAGGACGTAGACGCCGAACATATGGCCGCCCGCGGCGCGATAGGCGATGTCGGCGAGCCAGATCGGTAGCGGCGGGCCCAGATCAGTCCCGATCTGGTACTCGCGACCGAAGGCCAGCAGGGTCGCGAGCGTACCGGGCGGGCTGCGGTAAAACACCAGCGCCACGAACAGCCACATCGCGGCCTGGAGCAGCACGGCGATCCACACGATCAGCCGCGGCCGGGCGCGTATGAGCTCGATGACCAGGGAGGTAAACCGCATGCAACGTCCGAAAGATGCAGCCAACCCGTCCAGCCGGCCCTATTCGCTCACATCTGTTTTGATAAAGGGCGCTGCGCGTCGTGGCAACGACCGTCTGCCCTACAGGCCTGCTGACGCATCAATTTCAACGCTTGCTTCAACCTGCACCTCGACCTCGGTCACCGCAAACAAGTCCCGCACCGGCTCGACGGTCCAGGGCATGTGCTTGGCGCGGGCGGCGGCGACGGGGGCGAAGAAGCTGCGGTGGTGGATCGTGGGACCGAGGCGGTCGAGCGCGTCGAGGTGCTCGGGAACGGCGTAGCCCTTGTGCTGCTCGAAACCGTAGCCGGGGCAGTCCTGCGCCAGCGCGCACATCAGCCGGTCGCGCGTCACCTTGGCGATGATCGAGGCGGCGGCGATCGACAGGACGATACCGTCGCCGCCGATCACGGCCTCGCAGTCGCAGGCGGTGTCGAGCCGATCGCGGCCGTCGACAAACACATGACGCGGCGCGTCGGGCAGCGCCACCACGGCGCGCTTCAGCGCCCACAGCGAGGCACGCAGGATGTTGTCGCGGTCGATCCGGGAACGCGAGGCGACGGCGACCGAGACCTGCGCGGTGGCGCAGATCTTGTCGAACAGTCTTTCCCGTTCCTCGGCCGTCAGGCGCTTGGAATCGTCGATGCCGCGAGGAATGCGGTCGGGATCGAGAATCACGGCGGCCGCGACCACGGGTCCGGCGAGCGGCCCGCGGCCGGCCTCGTCGCACCCGGCAACCGGCCAGACGCCCCGCTTGATCAGCGCGCGCTCGCGGCGGAAGGTCGGCGATGCGACGGCGATGATGGCGCCCTGCCTGCCGGCCCGCGCCTTAATGGCCGCCCCCTTGGCCGCCTTCGCGGGCGCTGCCTTTTTGGCGGCATCCTTTTTCGGCGCGCCCTTCTCTGGCGCATCTTTGGCCGGCTTCGTGGTGGACTTATCCCGAATCATGGCCGGGATCGTGCGCAAGCGGCCCGGCCGGCGCAACCTGGAACCCCGGACAATTCCCGTTATTCAGACCAGCCGCCTACTCCGCCAGATGCACCCGCCGGTCCTCACCGACCTCGATGCCCGGCGCGACCACGACCTCCCAGGGATGGCCGTCGGGGTCGGCGAAATAGCCGGAATAACCGCCGTAGTCGGTCTCATGCGCCGCTTTCAGCAGCGCCGCGCCCTTGCCGACAGCGAAGGCCAGAACCGCATCGACCTCGTCGCGCGTGGCGCAGTTCCATGCGAGCGTCATGCCGCGGAAGGTCGCCGGCCTCGGATTGTCCGGCAAATTGGCGTCGGCCGCGAGTTTATCCCAGTGAAACAGGGCCAGCACCGGACCACCGGTATCGTAGAAGGCGACGGCCTCGCCGGTCGCCTTCAGCCGACGCGCGAAGCCGAGCGCGTCATAGAAGGCGATGCTGGCACGAATGTCGCTCACACCCAGTGTGATGACGGTGAGCCGCGGCACCGGCGCGGCAAGTTCCTGGCTCATGCTACGCCTCGTCCGTTTCCCGATCAGAACAGGCTGAGCTGATCGCCGTTCCGCTTCGGCCTCGCAAAGTGATCCGTCGTCAGCTTGGAGCGCCGCTTGTTCAACCCAAGCCTGTCGCAGGCGATCTCGAAGCGGCGACCGATGGTCCATGCCATCGGTCCGGTGCCCTTCATCCGCTCGCCCCATTTCGCGTCGTAGTCGCGGCCGCCGCGCATGTCGCGGATCAGGGTGAAGACGTGGCGGTAGCGGTCCGGATAATTGGCCATCAGCCATTCGCGGAAGAGATCGCGAACCTCGAGCGGCAAGCGCAGCAGCACGTAGGAGGCTTCCTTGACGCCGGCATGGGCGGCGGCATCGAGAATGCGCTCGATCTCGGAATCGTTCAGCGCGGGGATCACCGGCGCGACCATCACGGTGGTGGGAATGCCGGCCTCCGAGAGCTGCTTCAGCGCCTCCAGCCGCTTCGGCGGCGTCGCCGCGCGCGGCTCCATGGTGCGCGCCAGTTTCGGGTCGAGCGACGTCACCGAGATCGCGACCTTGGCGAGGTTGCGCTTGGCCATCCGCGCGAGAATGTCGATGTCGCGCACCACCAGCGCCGACTTGGTGACGATGCCAACGGGATGGCCGGCGCGCTCCAACACTTCGAGAATGCCGCGCATGATTTTGCGCTCGCGCTCGATCGGCTGATACGGATCGGTGTTGGTGCCGATCGCGATCATCCGCGGCTCGTAGCCGGTCGCGGCCAGCTCCTTCTCGAGCAGCGCCGGCGCCTCCGGCTTGGCAAACAGCTTTGACTCGAAGTCGAGCCCCGGCGACAGGCCGAGATAGGCGTGTGTCGGCCTCGCGAAGCAATAGACACAGCCGTGCTCGCAGCCGCGATAGGGATTGATCGAGCGGTCGAAGCCGATATCGGGGGATTCGTTGCGGGTGATCACCTTGCGCGAGGTGTCGAGGCCGACGCTGGTCTTGAACGGCGGCAGTTCCTCCAGGCTCTGCCAGCCGTCGTCGAAGGCGACGCGGGCCTCGGCCTCGAAGCGGCCGCTGGCATTGGACTGGGCGCCCCGCCCTCGCCTGCGCTGTTTGTCGATGGCGACCGCTAGTTCCGGAAAATCAGAGTCCGCACCCGCCGGCTCGGAGGGCGCCGTGACCGGCGGGTGCTTGAGAGCATGAGAGGATGCTGGACTCATGAAGCGAAGATAGCACGCCAAAGGAACAAATCAAGAACACAAACAAAAAACTGAAAAACAACCCCATGCACAGTAGCCGCCCAAATTTCGGGCGCAGTCCCTTGACCTCGCGCAACACACCCGTCGCGGCGATCCCGTTCGATGCCGGACAGGGATCAATCGCACCGGAACAAAGTTGGTGACGATCGCCGGGTGAAGGTCAGCAGGAACATGACAAATCAACGACAATCGGCCTCAGGGAGCAGCGAGCTCGATCTGCTCGATCGCTATTGGCGCGCCGCGAACTACCTCTCCGTCGGACAAATCTATCTGCTCGACAATCCGCTGCTGCGCGAGCCGTTGCGGCCGGAGCACATCAAGCCGCGCTTGCTCGGCCATTGGGGCACGACGCCGGGTTTGAACTTCATTTACGCCCATCTCAACCGCGTCATCCGCGCGCTCGATGTCAGCGTGCTCTATATCTGCGGTCCCGGCCATGGCGGCCCGGGCATGGTGGCCAACACCTATCTCGAAGGCAGCTACAGCGAGATCTATCCCGACGTCGCGCGCGATACGGACGGATTGCGAAAACTTTTCAGGCAGTTCTCCTTCCCCGGCGGCATTCCGAGCCACGCGGCGCCGGAAACGCCGGGCTCGATCCACGAAGGCGGCGAGCTCGGCTACGCGCTGGTGCACGCCTATGGCGCCGCATTCGACAATCCCGATCTGATCGTCGCCTGCGTCGTCGGCGATGGCGAGGCCGAATCCGGCCCGCTCGCGGCGTCCTGGCACTCGAACAAGTTCCTCAGTCCCGCGCATGACGGCGCCGTGCTGCCGATCCTGCACCTCAACGGCTACAAGATCGCGAACCCGACCGTGCTTGGACGGATGCGCGACGCGGAGATCCGCGACCTGTTCCGCGGGTTCGGCCACGAGCCGCTGTTCGTCGAAGGCGACGATCCCAAATTGATGCACCAGGCCATGGCGGATGCGCTCGACGTCGCGCTCGCCAGCATCCGCTCGATCCAGCAGCATGCCCGCGACGGCCGCAAGAGCGTCGAACGGCCGCGCTGGCCGATGATCGTGCTGCGCAGCCCGAAGGGCTGGACCGGCCCGAAGGAGGTCGACGGCAAGAAGGTCGAGGGCTTTTGGCGCGCGCATCAGGTTCCCGTTGCGAGCTGTCGCGAGAACCCGGCGCATCTGAAAATCCTCGAAGACTGGATGCGCAGCTACGAGCCCGAAAAGCTGTTCGACGGCAGCGGCGCGCTCATTCCCGAGCTCCAGGCTCTCGCGCCCGAAGGCATCCGCCGCATGGGCGCCAATCCGCACGCCAATGGCGGCCTGCTGAAGAAGGAACTGAAGCTGCCGGACTTCCGCAGTTTTGCGTTGGACGTGCCGCAGCCCGGCGGCGTCACCGGCGAAGCAACGCGCGAGCTCGGCAAATTCCTGCGCGACGTCATCCGCCTCAACGCCGAGGCGCGCAACTTCCGCATCATGGGCCCGGACGAGACCGCGTCAAACCGGCTCGATGCCGTGTTCGAGGCGACCGAACGGGTCTGGATGGAGCCGACGGAGCCTTACGACGTGCATCTCGCCCAGGATGGCCGGGTGATGGAGGTTCTGAGCGAGCATCTCTGCCAGGGCTGGCTCGAGGGCTATCTGCTCACCGGACGGCACGGCTTGTTCTCCTGCTACGAGGCCTTCATCCACATCGTCGATTCCATGTTCAACCAGCACGCCAAATGGCTGAAGGTGACGCGACATCTGCCCTGGCGGCGACCGATCGCCTCGCTGAACTATCTCCTGACCTCGCATGTCTGGCGGCAGGACCATAACGGCTTCAGCCATCAGGATCCCGGCTTCGTCGATCTCGTCGCCAACAAGAAGGCCGACATCGTCCGCATCTACTTCCCGCCCGACGCCAACACGCTGTTGTGGGTCGCCGATCACTGCCTGCGCACCTACGACCGCATCAACGTGATCGTCGCCGGCAAGCAGCCGGCGCCGCAATGGCTGTCGATGCAGGACGCCGCCACGCATTGTGATGCCGGCATCGGCATCTGGACCTGGGCCGGCACGGAGGATGCGGATGGCGAGCCCGACGTGGTGATGGCCTGCGCCGGCGACGTGCCGACACTGGAGACGCTCGCCGCCGTCGATCTGCTGCGCAAGGCGCTGCCCAACCTGAAGATCCGCGTCGTCAACGTCGTCGACCTCATGACGCTGCAGCCGAAGGACCAGCACCCGCACGGCCTGCCCGACCGTGACTTCGACAGCCTGTTCACGTCAGACAAGCCCGTGATCTTCGCCTATCACGGCTATCCCTATCTCATCCACCGTCTCACCTATAACCGCACCAACCATGCCGGAATGCATGTGCGCGGCTTTGCCGAGGAAGGCACCACGACGACGCCGTTCGACATGGTCGTGCTCAACGGACTCGACCGCTATCACCTCGCGATCGAGGCGATCGCGCGCGTGCCGGGTCTGGCGACCAAGGCCGCGCAGGTGCAACAGCAATTCCGCGACAAGCTGATCGAACATTCGCACTATGTGCGCGAGCACGGCGAGGACATGCCGGAGATTCGCGACTGGGTCTGGCCCAGCAAGACGGGCTGATGTGATGACGGCGTCGGTCCTCGTCCTCAACTCGGGCTCGTCGAGCATCAAGTTCGGCCTGTTTGATATCTCGGCGGACGAACCTGTCCTACTTTGCAAGGGCCAGCTCGACGAGCATGAAGCCAAGCCTCGACTCGTGGTGAAGAGCCCCGCTGGCAAAGACCTGTTCGAGACGGGAAGGGAAATGTCCGACGCAGACAGCGGCCATCTGTTCGCGGACGTGCTCGGCTTCATCGAGGAGCGTTTTGCCGACCACCGCCTGCGCGCCGTCGGTCACCGCATCGTTCATGGCGGGCCGGATTATTCGGGCCCGGTTGAGCTGACTGACGACGTCTACGCAAAGCTGGACGCACTGACGCCACTGGCGCCGCTGCACCAGCCGCGGTGCCTTGAACCAGTCCGCACCATCAGGGCAATAAGGCCCGACCTGGCGCAGATCGCCTGTTTCGACACCGCCTTTCATCACAGCATGGCGGCGCCCGCGAGCTGGTTCGCGCTCCCGCGGCGCTATGAAGAGCGCGGTATCCGGCGCTACGGCTTTCACGGCCTCTCGTTCGAATATGTCGCGGGGCGCCTCGCGAAAATCGCGCCGCAGTTAGTTGCCAAGCGCACCGTCATCGCGCATCTCGGGAATGGCGCCAGCCTGTGCGCCCTGCGCGATGGCCGCAGCGTCGACACCACGATGGGGCTGACGCCGCTCGATGGGCTCGTGATGGGCACCCGGAGCGGCACGATCGATCCCGGCGTGCTGCTCTATCTGCAACAGCACGAGAACATGTCGGTCGGGGATGTCCAGCACCTGCTCTATCATGAGTCCGGCCTGCTCGGCGTCTCCGGGATCTCGGCAGACATGCGGGTGCTGCTTGCGAGCCGCGAGGCTGCGGCGCGCGAGGCGGTCGATCTGTTCGTCTTCCGCACAGTGCAGGAGATTGCGGTGATGGCGGCCTCGCTTGGGGGACTGGACTGTCTGGTCTTCACCGGCGGCATCGGCGAGCATGCGAAGGAAATCCGCGCTGCGATTGGTAAGCGGCTTGGTTGGCTCGGCGTGCATATTGACGCGGGTGTGAATGACGCGGCACCCGAGCGGATCAGCGGCGATGGCAGCACCGTCAATGTGTTCGTCATTCCGACGAATGAGGAGCTGACAATCGCTCGGCATTGCGCGGCTGTGCTGCGAGCGAAATGAAAGCCCGGTCGACCGCTGCATCTTTCCCTTCTCCCCCACGGGAGAATTTCAGCGGGCCATGACTTGTCGGGCCATGACTTGTCGCGGCGCTGCTGCGCCACTGTCGAAATGACCATGGTGCGCAAAGCAAATGATTTCGCCATCGCTTCGAGCACCATGGCCAACTACGTCGCTCTGCTCAGTACGGAGAGTACCCGCCCGGGCAAACATAGTTTCCGTAAGCGTCATAACCGCAGCCGCTGCGGTAGTAGGCCCCCGTTGCAGCTGCCCCGATCGCGGCGGCCCCCACTGCCGCCGCACCGACGCCGTAGCGGTATCCACGATACCCTGCATAGGCGCCCCGATAGCCGTAACGCCCGCCGCGGACGGCGACGGCGCCGCCCCGGTATCCACGAGCCGCGACCGCGCCCCCGCGATAGCCCCCTGCTCGCACGGCACCGCCGTGGAAACCTCCTGCGCGCACGCCGCCGCCGCGACCGCCGCGACCGAATGCGTCATCGGGAGTGAACGTGACAAACAGCATAGCTGCGGCTGCCGAAGCGATGAGAGCTTGACGCAACATCAGCGTACTCCTTCTTCGAGGGAGGAAGCCGCGGACACCTGCACATCGCGTTGACCGCGGGTCCGATCGAAGTCTCGTGCGCTGGAGCTTCGCGCCTTTGATTTGGATCAAACCTGAACGTTCATTTGCATGAACAACGGTTCCTTTTTTCGCGCCGCCCGCACAATGGCGTGCAGGCCGGTCTAATGCGTGCCCGACAATATCTGAATGCACCCGATCACGACCTCGATGACGATCAGAACCACCACTGCGATTTCGAGGCGGAGCGAGCGCTGGGTGTCGATGATGTCGGTGAGCGCGTTGGCGGTTTCCGACACGGCTGTGAGCTTGCGCTCAAGCGTGTCGAGGCGCTCCTTCAATTCGTACTCGTCTTCGAGACGGGCATAGAGGCGGTCGAGCTCGGGCTTCTCCCAGAGCACGTCCGGTTTCTCGGCCACCGCGACACGGCCGGCGACGCGCTGCTGGACGAGAAGCGCATTGCCGATCAGTTGCAGGATGCCCTTGCGCCGGGGCGGCGTGCGGCCCTGCTCGGCGAGCTTGCGCGCGAAGGGCTCGATCACGTCGAAGACCGCGGCGACGCGCCGCTCGTCGCGGGCGAGCGAGGTGCTCTTGGCGAGCGCATCCGCAATCAGCAGCAGCCGGTCGTCGGAGAATTTTGCGAGGCAGATCGGCCCGCCCGGCTGGATCGCTTCGGTGCTTTCATCCTTGCAGAGCTGCGCCTGCGCGATCTCCTCCTCGAAGGGGCTGAGCGCGCCGGTCACGCGGGATTTCAGGCTGTCGATCAGCACCTTTTCCTCCGAGGGAAGGAGGCCGATCAGCACCACGACGCCGTAGCGGAAGATCACGACGAGGCCGGCATGGACGCGAAAGGCGGCCGGCGTCGAAGAAACGGCCGCGCCAAGCTCAAGCCCGGACGGATTGATGCGTTCACCCAGCATCACAGCGCGAATCCGCAGGATCGGTGCGGCTTCCGGCTTCGGCGATGTTGGCGTTACGCCAACGGGAAGTTGATCTGCGTTCACTGGACTATCTCACTTTGCGCGGCGAGCGTTGCACGTTTTTCCCGTCGTAAGGTTTGTGTCAGACCGCCGGTGCAGCCTTGCGGACGTGCCGTCCTCGTCCCGATCATACCGGCAGAGAATGCCCCGTTTGAGGCTCACGAAAACGAGATTCGCTGAAACATTCGGCAACAACGCCACCGCGCGCGCGACATATTCGGGTGCGATGGACTGCCCGTGGCGTACCTTTGCGGACCGAGGCGCCGTCCAAAAGTTGCACTCGGCGATGCCGCGTGTTTATGACAATATCATAACGAGCTACGCTTCTCCCGAAGTGCGGACACCGAAGCCTCAATCATGCTGAGCGTCATCATTCCGACCGACGGCGTCGAGCAGACGGCGGTCGCAACCCTCGCCGCGCTGGTGCCCGGCGCCGCCGCGGGCGTCATCCGCGAAGTGCTGCTGGTCGACGGTACCCGCAACGGCGTCATCGAGCGCGTTGCGGACGTTGCAGGCTGCCGTTTCATCGGCTTCGAGGGATCCTCGCAGGGCGCCGCGCTTGCCGCCGGCGCGCTCCAGGCTCGTTCACCGTGGCTGATGTTCCTCCCCGCCGGCGCGGTGCTGGAAACCGGCTGGATCGAGGAGACCACCCAGTTCATCCAGGCCGTCGCGACCAGCGGCCGGGATCGTGCGGCGGTGTTCCGCTACGCACGCTCGCCCTACGCCGATACCGGATTCCGTGACATGTTCCGCGCCGTGGCGCGCAAGCTCGTCGGCCCCCTCGGCGATCAGGGACTTTTGATCGCCCGCGATCATTACGACCGGATCGGCGGCTACCCGCCCCAGGCCCGCCGTTCCGAGGCGCGGCTGCTCCGGCGGCTCGGCCGCTCGTCCCGGACCATGCTGCGCAGCCGGATCGTCATGGTCGGCTGATGTCACCGATCTGATACTTGCCATGGTCAAATAATTATTTGACAATGGCAAGTATCGAGGTGACCCATGCCATCAGCCCTTTCGTCATCCAGCCCTTCGCCATCCGGCCCCGCTTCGACCGAACAGGTCGCTGACGACCAGGTCCAGGCGGTTCGCGCCTTCAACCGCTTCTATACCCAGAAGCTCGGCGTGCTCGACCAGCAGCTCCTGAAGAGCCCGTTCTCGCTGAGCGAGGCGCGCGTGCTCTACGAGCTGGCCCATGGTGGCGAGCAGTCGGCCAAGGAGATCGGCATCGCGCTCGGGCTCGACGCCGGCTATCTCAGTCGCATCGTGCAGAACTTCGATGAAACCGGCCTGATCGCGCGCAAGCCGCTTCCGAGCGACCGCCGGCAGGTTCAGTTGAGCCTGACCGCGAAGGGCCGCCAGGCGTTTGCCAAGCTCGAACGCTCGTCCCAGGACGACGTCGCCGCGATGCTGCGGCCGCTGCCCGGTGAGGAGCGCAGCAAGCTCACCGGCGCGATGGAGACGATCGAGCGGCTGCTCGCCATGCCGCGCACGCCATCCCCGCGCGCGACCTTGCGCGAGCCCCGCCCCGGCGACATGGGCTGGGTGGTACAGAGCCACGGCGCACTCTATGCCAGCGAATACGGTTTCGACTCCGGCTTCGAGGCGCTGGTGGCCGAGATCGTCGCCAAATACATGACGTCCTACGATGCCTCGCGCGAGCGCTGCTGGATCGCCGACATCGAGGGCCGTCCGGTCGGCTCGGTGTTTCTGGTCAAGGCCAGCGACGACGTCGCCAAGCTGCGCCTGTTGCTGCTCGATCCGGCCGCACGAGGCCAGGGGCTGGGCCAACGGCTGGTCGCCGAATGCGTCTCGTTCGCGCGCGCCTGCGGCTATCGGCGGATGACACTGTGGACGCAGAGCAATCTGGTCGCTGCGCGAAAAATCTATCAGGATGCAGGTTTCAAGCTGACCGCCACCGAGCCGCATCGCAGTTTTGGCCAGAACCTCACCGGCGAAACCTGGGAGCGCGATCTCTGATGCGGCGGCACGCGCTCATCACGGGAGAGCTCGTCGATCTCTACAAGCGCCGCGCGCGACGGCTGCACGCGGAAGCGTGCCGGACTATGTGGCGCGTGGTGTGGGGCTCGCTGCGGCGGAAGAGGTAGTCGCTGACGCAGCGGGCGCGATGCGCATTGCTGTGCCCTCGCCCCTTGCGGGAGAGGGCAGCGACGCCGGCAAATGCAAGCTCACTTGGGTGAGGGGTATGTCTCCACGGACGCAACTCTCTCGCATCGCACTCGCCGATAGATACCCCTCATCCGGCGCTTCGCGCCACCTTCCCCTACAAGGGGGGAAGGGAAGAAAGAGCCTCAGCGTCCGCCCTCACACCGTCGCGCCCTGCGCCTTTGCCCTTCGCAGATGCTCGTCCAGGCGCGGCATGATCTCGACGAAATTGCAGGGACGCGTGCGGTAGTCGAGCTGGGCGGCGAGGATGCCGTCCCAGCCGTCGCGACAGGCGCCGGGCGAGCCCGGCAGGCAGAAGATGTAGGTGGCGCCTGCGACGCCGGCGGTGGCGCGGCTCTGGATCGTCGACGTGCCGATCTTGGCGTGGCTCAGCATGTGGAAGGCGATCGAGAAGCCGTCCATGCGCTTCTCGAACAGCGGCTCGATCGCCTCCGGCGTGACGTCGCGTCCGGTGAAACCGGTGCCGCCGGTGGTGACGACGACGTCGATGCCGGTATCGGCAATCCAGCGGCGGATCACAGCGCGGATCGCCTCGACGTCGTCGGTGACGATCTCGCGCGCGGCAAGATGATGGCCCGCCGCGGTGAGGCGGTCGGCCAGCGTCTGGCCGGATTTGTCGTCGGCGAGCGCGCGCGTGTCGGAGACGGTGAGCACCGCGATGTTGAGCGGGATGAATTGTTTTGACTCGTCGATCGAGGCCATTGCGCTGCACCTTCTATCCCGCCCACCGCCGTCATCTGAGGTGCGCGCCCTTGCGCGCCTCGAAGGATGGGCCGGAGACTCCGCCATCCATCGAGGCTCGCCAAAAGGCGAGCACCTCAGGATGACGCCACCAATAGCTTACTACGACCCGTTGCCGAACGTGTTGCAGGCCTGGACGGTGCCCTGCTGGTAGCCGGTCATGAACCACTGCTTGCGTTGCGCCGCCGAGCCGTGGGTGAAGGAATCCGGCACGACGCGTCCCGTGGCCTGGCGCTGCAGCGTATCGTCGCCGATCGCGCTCGCCGTGGTCAGCGCGGCGTCGATGTCACCGGGCTCGAGGAAATTCGGGCGCTTCTTCGACTCGCGGTTGACCCAGACGCCGGACAGGCAGTCGGCCTGCAATTCGACCCTCACCTGGAGCGCATTGGCCTCTGCCTTGCTGCCGGCCTGCTGCTGCAGCCGCGTCACGCGCGGAATGATGCCGAGCAGGTTCTGGATGTGATGGCCGGCCTCATGCGCGATGATGTAGGCGGTGGTGAAGTTGCAGGCGGACTTGCCGGAGCAGCCGCGGAAGCGCGTCTCGACCTCGCGGAAGAAACTGGTGTCGAGGAAGATGGTACGATCCGGCGGACAGTAGAACGGCCCCATCGCCGACTCTGCCCGGCCGCAGCGGCCGCCATTGGTGACGTTGCGGAACAGCACCACCTTCGGACCGGTGTAGGACTGGCCGCTGGCCTGGAAGATCTCGCTCCAGCGGTCGTCGATCTCGCCGAGGATGCCGGAGATCATGCTGCCCATCTCGTCGGTCGGCGCGCCGCGCTTGGCCGAGCTCGACTGACGATCGGTCTGGTAGGAAGGCGCCTGGCCGCCGCCGGTGAGGATCTCGGCGCCGCCGATCAGGATGCGCGGATCGATGCCGAAGGCATAGCCGACCAGGCCGAGCACGATGATGGTGCCGATGCCTAGACCGCCGCCGCCCATCGGCAGGCCGAACCCGCCTCCGCCGCCGCCCATACCGCCGCCGTCGCCGCGGCGATCCTCGATGTCGTCGCTGCGGCGGAAGTCATCGTAACGCATGGCGGGCTTCCTTCAGTTGGCGCAAGAACCTGGACGCAAAAGCGCGAAAGCTCAACGTGCCACACACGTAAAATTTCCGTTGCATTAATCAATATCGCGGTCGGCAAAAATTGCCTAGTGCGACAGCATGCCGATGCCAGCAATTTTTTCCGGGGTCGTGCAATTTTTTCCGAGAGAAATTTGGGGACCTGACTGCTCCCGCAACGCGAAGAAATACGAAATACACTGGAAAACACGACGAATGCGCAGAGCGAAACGCGCACCATGCGCGATGCGAGGGCTGCTCACGAAAGCGGCGGGTTAAGTCGATTTTTACTTTGCCGCTCCATTGTAACGGTCAGTCGGTTGTTTGGTCCCGCGTCGCCGACAGCGTCGCCTGAGTCAGAGTTCTTGAGTCATGGTAGTGTCGCGTCGCGGGGCGTCTGCAAGGGCGCCCCGCACAAATTTTGAGTCCGCTTCGCACAGCATCATCCTCGGTGATTGCGTCGCCGAGATGTCGAAGCTTCAGGCAGGTTCGGTCGACCTCGTGTTCGCCGATCCGCCCTACAATCTCCAGCTCAAGGGCGATCTGAAGCGCCCCGACGAATCCCATGTCGATGCCGTCAACGACGACTGGGACAAGTTCGATTCGTTCTCCGCCTATGACGATTTCACCCGCGCCTGGCTGCTTGCCGCCCGCCGCGCGATGAAGCCGTCGGCGACGATCTGGGTGATCGGCTCCTATCACAACATCTTCCGCGTCGGCGCGATCATGCAGGATCTCGGCTTCTGGCTCCTGAACGACATCGTCTGGCGCAAGTCGAACCCGATGCCGAATTTCCGCGGCCGCCGCTTCACCAACGCGCACGAGACCATGATCTGGGCCGCGCGCGACGAGAAGGCCAAGGGCTACACGTTCAACTACGAAGCGTTGAAGGCGGCGAACGAGGACGTGCAGGCACGATCCGACTGGCTGATCCCGCTCTGCACCGGCGAGGAGCGACTCAAGGGCGCCGACGGCAAGAAAGTGCATCCGACGCAGAAGCCGGAAGGCCTGCTGGCGCGCGTGCTGCTGTCGTCGTCGAAACCCGGCGATCTCGTGATCGATCCCTTCAACGGCACCGGCACCACCGGCGCGGTCGCCAAGCGTCTCGGCCGCTCCTATATCGGCTTCGAGCGCGACAAGACCTACGCGAAGGCGGCCGAAGCCCGCATCGCGGCGGTCGAGCCGCTGCCGGAAGAAAGCCTCGCTCCGTTCATGACCGCGCGCGAAGCGCCGCGGGTCGCGTTCTCCGAGCTGATCGAGCGCGGCATGATCATGCCCGGCACGAAGCTGTTCGACGCCAAGAAGAAGCTCGGCGCACTCGTGCGCGCCGACGGCGCCATCATGCTGGGCGACAAGGTCGGCTCGATCCACCGCATCGGCGCGGTGGCGCAGGGGGCGCAAGCCTGCAACGGCTGGACCTTCTGGCATGTCGAGACCAAGAAGGGTCTCAAGCTGATCGACGAGCTCCGCGCCGAGATCCGCGCCGGGATGGGGGCGGAGTAGTTTTCTCCGCGATCCCGTAGGGTGGGCAAAGCGAAGCGTGCCCACCACCTTAGAATATGCCGCAAGCGACGCGGTGGGCACGGCGCTCCGTGCCTTTTACCCACCCTACCGCTCCTTGAATGCCGCCACGGCCAGGACTAGATTCGTCGGATCAGCCCCGTCCTGACCGGTCCGGCTCCGATGCGACGACAGTCCGAGACTTTGCTGCTGGTGCCACTGCTGCCGATCTTCCTGCTCGGCATGTTTCCGATGTTCCTGATCGCCCTGCTCGGCTTTTTCGGCCTCGCCATCTTCGGCGTGCTGGTGGTCTGCGTCGGGCTCGCCAGCAGCAACGAGGCGCATGACAATTTCAATCACGACGTCATCGTGCACGGCTACGCGCGCGGATCGGAGCGCAAGGCGCGGGCCTCCAGCATGCACGCCGCAACGCGGCTCGCGATGCGGCTGGACGCTGTCGGCGCCGGGATGATCGTCATTGCCGTCGTCGGCCTGCTCTATTCCAGTTGAGCGTCGAGGCGCGGCCTCACGGCGCCAGACGTGCGATCAATCGATCGGAGGCATCCATGAGCGCCGTCGCATAGGATCGCTCCGCAGACGAAGGGCTCGGCAGGATCGCCTCAGCCTTGTTGTTGAACATGGCACCGCTACGGCCGTTGAGATCAGGCGACACCACGAGCGGCACCAGTCGCTCGGCATAGACGTCCGGCTCGACCATCATGAAGCTGGTCAGCCAGTTGATCAGCGAGACGAGCGCACGCGACCCGAGCAGGTTGGCGCGAATATCGGTCTTCACGAAGCCGGGATTGAGGCCGAACACATCGACATCGGCAAGGCGCCTGGCGGCCTCGAGAACGAGCACTTCGTTGCCCGCCACGGTGTTCGAATGGGCTGCGAACCGTTTGTAGCGCCGTTCCGAATTCAGATCGGCGACATCGGCCCGCTGCTCCGTCCCAGGGAATCCCAAGACGAATATCCGAGGCTTGAATGTGGCCGTGGCCCTGTCCTTTCCAAGACGAGAGGCGATCGCGTTCAGGATGACGAAGCGGCTCAGGTAGCTGACGGCAAGAGATCGTGGCCGACGAAGTGGCGGATGGCCGGCTGCGTCGCATCATGCCGCAATGGCAGGGCTCGCCCGTCACCGTCTACGCAGTCACCGAGACGCGCCTGCTGCCAGCCAAGACGCAGCGCTTCATCGAATTCCTGCGGGAACGGCTCAGCCGGACTTGAACCGCCATTACGGCGGCGATCGGCCCTTGTTACGCCGGCTGATCTGCGTACCGCGCAGACACCGCCCGGCAAACTCGCCGGTTGCTCTCCCGGGCCATGTTCAGGCAGAGAAAGCCACGACGCTGCAATCATTCTCTAAAAAGGGAATCGGGGAGACAAACATGCTCAAATTCTATTTCAACGGATCGCCGAACCCGACCAAGGTCGCGCTGTTCCTCGAAGAAGCCGGCCTGGCCTTCGAGCCGGTCAAGATCGACACCCGCACGGGCGAGCAGTTCGCGCCGGACTATCTGAAGATCAATCCGAACGGCAAGGTGCCGGCGATCGACGACAACGGCACCATCGTGTTCGACTCGAACGCCATCCTGCTCTACCTCGCCGAGAAGACCGGCAAGTTCCTCCCCGCCGCCAACGTCCGCGGCGAGACGCTGTCATGGCTGATGTTCATTGCCACCGGCGTCGGGCCGTATTCGGGTCAGGCCGTGCACTTCAAGCACTTTGCGCCGAAGGACCAGAACCACGATTACGCGCATAACCGCTACCAGTACGAGACCGATCGCCACTACAAGATCCTGGACGCTCACCTCAAGGGCCGCAGCTACATGGTCGGCGACAGCTATTCGATCGTCGACATGGCGCTGTGGGGCTGGGCGCGGATGGTGCCGTTCAAGCTCGGCGACGATGCCTTTGCGCGTTACCCGAACGTGAAGCGGCTGGTCGACGAGATCTCGGCGCGGCCGGCGGCGGCGCGCGCGATCGCGCTGAAGGACAAGTTCACCTTCAAGGCCGAGATGGACGACGAGGCGCGCGCCAACATGTTCAAGCACATGACGACCAAGGTCGCCTGATCGCGCGACGCCGCGATTTAAAGGCCACGCGCACGCGCGTGGCCTTTTGCGTTCAGGCGGCGTGGACCGAGTTCAGGAACTTCGCGACTTCCTGCTTCAGCCGGTTGCTGTCTGAAGACAGCGAGCGCGCCGCCGAGAGCACCTGCGAGGAGGCCGAGCCGGTCTCGGAGGCGCCGCGCTGGACGTCGCCGATATTGGTCGAGACGCGCTGCGTGCCGTGAGCGGCCTGCTGGACGTTGCGGGAGATGTCCTGCGTCGCCGCGCCCTGCTCTTCCACGGCGGCGGCAACCGCCGACGAGATTTCCGAGAGCCGCTCGATGGTGCCGCTGATCTCCCTGATGGAGCCGACCGACTGCTCGGTCGCGGCCTGGATGCTCGAAATCTGCTGGCCGATCTCGCCGGTCGCCTTCGCGGTCTGCTCGGCCAGCGCCTTGACCTCGGAGGCGACCACCGCAAAGCCGCGGCCGGCCTCGCCGGCGCGCGCGGCCTCGATGGTGGCGTTGAGCGCCAGGAGGTTGGTCTGGCCGGCAATCGTGCTGATCAGCTCGACCACGTCGCCGATGCGGGCGGCCGCCTTGGACAGCTCGCCGACGCGCTCATTGGTCTTGCTCGCCTGCCCGACGGCCTCGTTGGCGATCCGGGCTGATTCCTGCACCTGGCGGGCGATCTCGGTGACCGAGGAGGACAGCTGCTCGGTCGCGGACGCCACCGCCTGCACGTTCGCCGTGGCCTCCTGTGACGCCGACGCCACCTCGGTCGACAGATTCTGCGCACGCGTCGCGGTCGCCGTCAGCGTGCCGGCCGAAGCCTCCAGCTCGTTCGATGCCGACGACACGGTGTCGACGATCTCGCCGACCGCCTGCTCGAACTGGTCGGCGAGCCGGACCATGTCGGCCTTGCGGCTCTCCGCCTGCCGCGCCTCGGTCTCGGTCTGCTCCGTGCGCAGCCGTTCGGTGTCGATCATGTTGGTCTTGAATACCTCGATCGCCTTGGCCATGTCGCCGATCTCGTCGGCCTTGCCGCGCCCGGGAATCTCGACCTCGAGATTGCCGCCGGCCAGCAACCCCATCGCGCGCGTCATCGAGGTCAGGGGACCGACGATGCTGCGGGCGATCAGGAAGGCGACGATCAATCCGAACAGGGTGGCAAGGCAGCCCGCGATCGCCTGCACGGTGGTCGTGCCGTCGATCACGGCTTCGGCCTGGCTGCGCGACTCCTTGTAGTCCTTCTTCAAGGCGGCTTCCGCGACCTTGAGCTTGGCGATGCTGTCGACGATTAGGGGCGCGAGGCTCTTGTGGTAGATCTCGTCGGCCTGGAGCATCGCAGCCGACGTCGTCTCGAACGCGGATTTGTAGATTCCGAGCGAGGTCTTCACCGGCGCGAGCGTGGTTCGCAATTCCGCCGCCTGCGGGCTCTTTTCGAGCGCCGAGAGGCGCTGCGACGCCCTGTCCACATTGGTTCTGAAGTTGGCGGGCCCCTTGCTGTCGCGCAGGGCCAGGAAACGCCAGTTCGCGATCTGGACGAGAAGGAGCCTGGATTCGAGGTCCGCGACGAGGGCCCCGGTGTCTTCGTCGACGGCTGCGCGCGCCACATCGACCAGCTTGCCCATCTTGACGGTCAGCTCGTCACCGCTCGGCAGCAGCGTCGCCTTGCCGGTCCGCGCCTCGTTGACGGCGTCGCCGAGATTGTCACGCAGGCTTCGCATTTTCGCGATGTCGGCGATCAGATCGTTGTAGAGCTTCCGCCGCTCTTCGGAGAGCGTCCCCTGCGCCCCGACCTTCAACAGCTCGGTCGCCGCGGTCTCCCGCTCTGCGGCCTCCTTCATTGCGGGCTCGCTGGCGTCGTAGATGTAGCGCAGATTGGCGCGCTGGATCGCCTGAAGATGGGTCGAGACCTCCAGGACCCGCGCCGTGCTGTCCGAAAACGCCGAGGCCTTTGCGACCTGGTCCTGCACGGACCGCAAATTCCAGATGGCGACCACCGCCATCACGAGACCAACCGCCACCAAGGCCATGAAGCCTGCGTACAGGCGCCCCCTGATCCGCAAACGAAAGTTCGGCATTCCCACTGTCCACCCAGGTGCATGTGAATTCGGGCGGACGAACGACCCCGGCAATCGTCACGGCCACCCCCGGCAGCCGCGAGTCGCTTTTCGGCACCCACGCTGCACCGCGGTACAATGAGGGACACTCGTTAATTGAACCTTCCGATTTTTCGCGCATGTGTGCGCCGGCCCGCACAAGACCTGCTGATTTTATCGGCAGTTGCGCGGATTTCGGTGCAAAGCCCGCAGCCGCTTGCAGAGCGCTGCACGGGTCGCCGGGATGGATGTCTATTGGGCGACCATCCCCTGCAATTTGCCGAGCGCGTTCTCGACGACTTCCAGCGTGTACGGCTTCTGGACCACCGGCGCGGACGCCAGCTCTTCCGGGATCGGCGCGCGCTCGCCATAGCCGGTCGCGAACATGAAGGGCACGCCGATCTCCTTCAGCTTCTGCGCAACCTTGATGCTGCTCTCGTTGCCGAGGTTGAGATCGAGCAGCGCGAAGCCCGGACGCGTGCGCTCGATCGCGCGCAACGCCTGGTCGACGCTCGCCGCAGTATCGACATGGCGGGCACCGAGATCGAGCAGGATGACTTCCGCCGCCATGGCGATGATCAGATTGTCCTCGACGATCAGTGCCGTCTCGGAAATTCGCGGACGGGCGGGTTGCTGCTCCTCGACGCGCATGGCGGCTCCTGCGATTGATGGGACCAGTTCGACGAAATTGGGCGGGATGACGAATTTGGCCTGGACGCCCAGCAGGTCGAAGCGGATTTCGGCTTCGCCCTTGAGGTCGAACGGCACCGAGCGCTCGATGATGGTGGTGCCGAAGCCGCGGCGCGACGGCGGCTGCACCGGCGGCCCGCCGCTCTCCTTCCACTCGATCTCGAGGCTCGAATTCGGATCGAGCCGCCAGACCACCTCGACCTGGCCGGTGGAATCCGCGAGCGCGCCGTATTTGGCGGAATTGGTCATCATCTCGTGCACGACCAGCGCCAGCGTCGCGAACGCCTTGGGATCGAGCGCGACGTCGGGCCCGCCCATCTTCACGCGGCCGGCGCGCGCGCCGAGATAGGCGCCGGCCTCGGACTCGACCAGCGAGCGCAGCGCGACCGGCGCCCAGTTCAGATTGGTGATCTGGTCGTGGGCACGGGCCAAGGCCTGGACTCGGCCGCCGAGCACGCCGGCGAACTCCTCGACCGAAGTGGCGGTGTCCTTGCTCTGCGCAACCAGCGCGCGGACGAGGCTCAAAATGTTGCGGACGCGATGATTGAGCTCGGCGATCATCAGCTCCTGCCGCTCCTGTGCGCCGCGACGCTCGCGGGCAGCAAGGTCGGACAGTTGCAGGATCACTTCGAGCAGCGTGACGCGCAGGCTCTCGGCGATGCGGATGTCGGCCGTTGACCACGGTTTCGACTGGCCCGCCACCGTTTCCTGCCAGAGCTCAAAGCTCTTGCGCGGCGTCAGCCGCGGCCCGTTCGGTCCCTCGTCATAGACCTTGTCGGGCGCACCGGCCCAGTTTACCGAGCGCACGACCTCGCGCCGGAAGAAGATCAGGCAATCGCGCGGAGTCCGCGAGATCGGAATGGCGAGAAATCCCGCCGCGCGGTCGCGAAAGGACTGGCCGGCGGCATAGACCTTGGCAATCTCGGCACTGGCGAAAATCCGTCCCGGTGAGGTCCGGTTGATGTAGGCGACCAGCTCCTTCACCTCGTCCTCGGTCGGCGTCTGGCCCTGAAGCGTGATCTTGTTGTCGGACCACACCGCCACGCCGTCGCAATCGATCATCCCGCGATAGTCGCCGAGGAAGTCCACGATCGCGCGCCGGCTGTGCTCGTGCGAGGCCGCGGTCTCGATCAACCGCTCCTGCACCTGGTGAGCGCGCATCTCATAGGCGACATTGCCCTCGCGCTCGCGCCCCTCCACGATCCAGGAGAACATCTGCCCGAATAGCTCGGACGCGGTGCGCTTCTCGAACGAGATGTAGCGCGGCGAATAATGGTGGCAGGCGAACAGGCCCCACAGCTTGCCGTCGCGCAGGATCGACACCGACATCGAGGCCCCGACGCCCATGTTGCGCAGATATTCGATGTGGATCGGCGAGACCGAGCGCAGCACGCTCATGGAGAGATCGAGCAGCCCCGCATTGTGCGTGGCCGTCGAAAACAACGCGGCTGGTGTCGAATTGATATCGGCGATGATGCGCAGCCAGTTGCGCTGATAAAGGATGCGGGCCTGCTTGGGGATGTCGGAGGCCGGATAGTGCAGGCCGAGGAACCGTTCGAGGCCGGCTTCCGCAGCTTCAGCGATCACCTCGCCCGATCCGTCCGGGTGAAACTGATAGACCATGACGCGGTCGAAGCCGGTCAGGACCTTGAGCTGCCGCGCCGCCTCGCGGGCGAGCTCGGTCATGCCGCGGGTCTTGCGGATCCGCTCCAGCATCAGGCGGACGAGCTCGCCGGAATTGACGCCGGGCTCGCTGACGCTGGGCTCCGCCTCGATGACCAGATAGGCGCCGGAGAAGTGGATGGAGAGATCGCAAGGCGGCTTGCCGGGCTGGAGCTCGACACCGAACATGCGCTCGGTCGTATCGGGGCCGCTGAGATGATCGACGCGGCTGCGAATGGTCTCGACGGCGGCTTCCGAGATGACGCGCGACAGCGGCTGCTGCAGCAGGTCGGCGACGTCAGTCCCGAGAAAGCTGCCGACATTGTCGGAGGCCATGCAGATCGTGAAATCCGACAGCACCGTGAGCAGGAAGCCGAACGGCTGGACGCTGCCGGGGATGTGGATCGGCTCGCGATCGCAATTGGTGAGATTGACCGCCTCGTTCATGCGCGGTCCGCCGCCTGCTCGAAGGCCGCGAAAGCGAGGCGTGCCGACTCGATCGCCTCGTCCTCGTCGCATGCCTCGTCGTTTTGAAGCTTCGCCAGAAAGCTCTGCCAGAGCCGCTTGCCCGCGCCATGGCTGAGATAGGCGGTGGCCTCGCCGATGCGCGGATCGCCCGCATCCGCGACCGCCTTCAGCAGAAACTTTGCACCGAGCCGGGAGCCCTCCAGAACATACAACGTGCCGAGCATGCCACTGCGCGTCAGCGGCGGCACGGACACGGTGGATTGCGCGGCGCTGCCGAGCTGCGCGAGATCGGCCGCGATCGCGGCGCTACGCGCCCGCTCCCGCCAATCCGGAAACATGATGGCGACACCAGCCTGCACGAGCGCAGCTTCGAGCGGAAGAAGTGCGCCGGCGCTGGCTTGCAGGAAGCGGCGGTAACCGGACAGGACTGTGAGGTCGAACGACGAAAGCTGCGCATCGAGCTCCCGGTGCGCATTCGCAGTCGCATCTCTCAATCGTTCGCGGAGTCCGGAAAAGCTGCGGCCCACCTGTGTTGAAACGTCCGAAACCCCAGCCAGCATGAAATTTCCCAAACGCGTGCGATGCCGGGGGCGCGATTGCTCCGGAAACGGGCAAACGCCCGGCGGAACCCGAAGGTTCCGCCGGCTGCGATAAAATGGGGCAGGCAGCGCCTGGATCTCATCCGTTTGTCTAACTCCGTCGCACCGGTCTCCTCAGTTCGTACGCGATCTCAGCCCGGGTCATGCCGCAGTCCTGAAGCTCCCGGTCGCTCATGGCGGCGAGCTGGTACCGGGCTCGCGACCGTTCGCGCCTGCCATGGACAATCGCTATCAGCCTGCGCCAGATCGACACGACCATCGCCGACCGGGGCCGACGGCACTGGTCGGCGGACGAGATGGTCCTCAATCCGGTCAGCTCGCGGCCCTCACGGGCGTCTGCGGAAACGGACCGAGCGCCTTCTCGGTCAGGGTCGAGTCGCAATATTCGCGGATCTCCTTGATCTTCCCGTCCTCGAGGCGAAACACCAGGCAGTAGTCGTTGTCATAACGAACGCCCTCGGGCGTGACGTTGTCGCCCTTGGCTTCCACCACGACGACGTCGCCGTCGGCGATGAAACGGTGAGCTACGGTGCGGGTCCGGTCGCGCAAGCGGGTGCGCACATAACCGTGCAGATCGCCAAGGATCGCCTCCTTGCCGGTGAAGGTGCGCGACCAGGAATACTGGCCGGTCACGACCCATCTGGCATCGTCGGCAAGGCTCGCGGTGAACAGGGCCCGGTCGCGCGCGGCCGGATCGGGATTGGCGGCGGCGGCAAAGATATCCTGCATCAGTTTCTTGTTGGCGCTCGCGCTCATGGCGGCATCTCCGTTTGGTGGCAACACGGAGATCATCCCTGCCGGAAGAGAATTCTTCAAATCGATAGTGGATATGATATCTATTCGCCCCATGAATTTGAATTCGCTCGACCTCAATCTCCTGACCGCGCTCGACGCGCTGCTGCGCGAGGCCAATGTCAGCCGGGCCGCGCTTCGGATCGGGCTGTCGCAGCCGGCCGCGAGCCATGCGTTGCAGCGCCTGCGCGACATCTTCGGCGATCCGCTGCTGGTGCGCACCGGCGCGCGCATGGAGCTGACGCCGCGGGCGCAAGCGCTCCGCGCACCGCTGGCCCAGGCACTCGACCAGGTGCGCGGGCTGTTCATACCCGACGACTTCGACGCCGCGCGCAGCGAGCGGCAATTCCGCCTGATGATGCCGGATCTCGCGGTCGAGCTGCTGATGCCGCCCTTGATGGAGAAGGTGACGCGGGCCGCGCCCAACGTCCGCATCGACGTCGTACCGTGGCGGGGCCCTGCGATCTTTCACGCCGAGTTCGCCCGCACCATCGACCTCGTGATCTCGATCGGCAACGCCTTCAAGGGCTTTCACCGCCAGCTGCTCTACACCGACAGCGACGCACTGGCGGTGCGACGCGGCCATCCCATGGCTGCGAGGCTGAAGCGGCGCGAGACGTTCCTGGCGGCACGCCATGTCGGCGTGATCATCCGCGGCCAACCGGAGGATCTCATCGACTCCTGGCTGCGGACCAAGGGCATCGAGCGGCACATTTCGCTGGTGGTGTCAGGCTATCTCGAAGCGCTGCACGTCGCCGCCCGCACCGACCTCGTCGCCTTCGTGCCGCGCCGACTGATCGCGGCGCTGTCGAAGCAGCTCGGCCTCGTCGCGGTGACGCCGCCGCTCGATCCCGGGATCGACGAGCAGTTCATGTTCCATCCGACCCGCGCGCAGATGGATCCGGGCTCGATCTGGCTGCGGCGGCTGATGCTGGAGACGGGGCGGGAATTGGAGCAAGCCAAGCGCAAGCTATCGTAGGGTGGGCAAAGCGAAGCGTGCCCACCGCCTCTTCGCACAACTTGGAAAGGTGGTGGGCACGGCGCTTTGCGCCTTTGCCCACCCTACAAGAGCTACGTTCCTACGCCTTCTGCGCGTCCATCACCTTGCGCACGGCGGGGCGGTCCGACATGCGCTTGAAGTGATCGGCAATCTTCGGCGTGGCGTTGATGTCGACGCTGTCACCTTCGAGCCAGAGCGAGAGCGTGTGGAGGTAGGGATCGCAGATCGTGAACTGGTCGCCCATCACCCAGGGACCTTTGAACATCTTCTGCTCGATCAAGGAGAAGCAGGCGCCCATGGTCTTCGGCACCATCGCCTTCATGTCGGCGAACGAGCTCTCCTGCGTCGCCCAGCGCGCGCCGCGCATCTTGTGGGCATGGTTGATGTGCGCGGTCGAGCAGAGATAGGAATTGAACGACTGCACCTGGGCGAAGTCGAAGGGATCGTCGAGCGGGGCGAGCTTCGCCTTGGGGAAGGTCTGCGCGATGTAGGCCAGCATCGCAGGCGTCTCGGTCAGCACGCCGCGATCGGTCACCAGCGCCGGCACGCGGCCCTTCGGATTGATCGCGAGGTATTCCGGGCTGTTCTGCTGGTTATCCTTGAAGCTCAGCCGTTCAGCCGTGTAGTCGGCGCCGGCCTCCTCCAGGGTCATGTAGGTGGCGAGCGCGCAGGTGCCGGTGGCGTAGTAGAGCTTGAGCATGTCGGACCTCATGGGAAAATTGGAAACTAACGGCTGCGGGCCGCCAGGTCCATAGCACGACGTTCTCCGTGCTCTTGCTCTTCGCAGTTGCCCACCGCCGCCCGCCTGTGCCAAGACGCCCGCAATCGGAGGGGTTTGTCATGACCGTACTCATCGCCGGTGGCGGCATCGGCGGGCTGACGCTTGCGCTCAGCCTGCACGGAATCGGCGTTCCGGTAAAAGTGTTCGAGAGCGTCGCGGAACTGAAGCCGCTCGGGGTCGGCATCAACGTGCTGCCGCATGCGGTGCGCGAGCTGATCGAGCTCGGGCTGATGGACCGGCTGGACGAAAGCGGCGTGCGCACCCGCGAGCTCGCCTATTTCTCCAAGCACGGCAAGCCGATCTGGAGCGAGCCGCGCGGGCTGGAAGCCGGCTATAAATGGCCGCAATTCTCGATCCATCGCGGCACCCTCCAACAGCTCCTGCTCGACACCGCGATCGAGCGGCTCGGCCGCGACAACATCCTGACCAGCCACCATCTGACCGGCTGGACCGAGACGGACAACGGCGTGCGCGCCGACTTCATCGACAGGGCGACCGGCAAGGCTGCCGGCAGCTACGACGGCGCGATCCTGATCGCCGCGGACGGCATCCATTCCGCCGTGCGAGAGAAGCTCTACCCGCAGGAGGGACCGCCGATCTGGAACGGCCGCATCCTCTGGCGTGGCGTCACGCCGTCAAAGGCCTTCCTCACCGGCCGCACCATGATCATGGCCGGGCACGAGATCCTGAAATTCGTCTGCTATCCGATTTCGAAGGCGCCGGATGCAGCGGGCAACCATCTGATCAACTGGGTTGCCGAGCGCCACATGCCGCCGACCTATCAGTGGCGGCGCGAGGACTATAACCGCACCGCGCGGCTCAAGGAGTTTCTGCCCTGGTTCGAGAGCTGGCAGTTCGACTGGCTCGACGTCCCCGGCCTGATCAGGAACTGCCCGCACGCCTACGAATATCCGCTGGTCGACCGCGATCCGGTATCGCAATGGACCTTCGGTCGCGTCACGCTGATGGGCGACGCCGCGCACCCGATGTACCCGATCGGCTCGAACGGCGCCTCGCAGGCGATCCTCGATGCCCGCACCATCACGCGCGAGATCCTGGCGCATGGCCCGACGACCGCGGCGCTGCTCGCCTATGAGGCCGAGCGCAGGCCCGCGACCACCGACCTCGTCCTGCTCAACCGCAAGAACGGCCCCGAGCAGGTGATGCAGCTGGTCGAGGAGCGCGCGCCCGGCGGCTACGACGTCGTCACCGACGTGCTGTCGCAGCAGGAGCTGGAAGACATCGCCACCAACTACAAGCGCGTCGCGGGATTCCAGGTCGAGGCGCTGAATGCGAAGCCGCCGATCGTGAGCAAGGACGCGCGCGCGGGGGTGTGATGCTCTCGCTCAAAGCGAGATGCGCATAAATGCGCCCTCGCCCCTTGTGGGAGAGGGCAGCGACGCTGGCAGATGAGGGCTCACTTGGGTGAGGGGTCTGTCTCGACGAGCCCAATCCGCATTTGAATTCGCTGAGACATACCCCTCATCCGGCGCTTCGCGCCACCTTCTCCCACAAGGGGAGAAGGAAAGTGGAGTGCGCGGCTAGCTATTTGCCAACCACCCTCGCCGCCTCGAGCAGCCGCTCGCTGGCGCTCGCCGTCGCCAGCACCGTGCCGTCTTCGGCCATCAGCTTCGCCTCGACGAACGCAATCGTCTTGCCGAGCTGCGTCACCCTGGCCTCACCGATGATCGGGCCGGGCCTTGCGGGGCTGAGGAAATTCACGGTCATGCTGATCGTGGTGGTGTAGAGCCGGCCCTCGCTCATCACCAGCACGGCCGGCCCCATGGTGTCGTCGAGCATGGCAGAGAGCATGCCGCCCTGGATGAAGCCCGCCGGATTGCAGAACTCGGGCTTGCCCTCGAAGGCGAGCCTGATCCAGCCCTCCTCCGGACGGGCATCGAGCAGGCGCCATCCGAGCAGCTCGGCGCAGGGCGGCCTTGGAAAATTGTCGAGTGCGGTCTTGACCATCGGCAGCCTCCGTATCGGGCGCTGATAGCGTAGCGCTGCTGCCAGCGTGCTGTCAGGAAGGTGGGGCCGTTGAAGGATCGAGCGCGTGCGCGATCACCTTGCGCATCACGTTGGGCAGCGCCTCACCGGCGAGGGTCGCGATCGGCACCCAACGCATGCCTTCGGGCGCGCGCGTGCGCGCTTCGGCCTTCGCCGTATAGACCACCAGCTCCAGCGGAAAATGCGTGAAGACGTGGGTGACGACGCCCACCTTGCGCTGCCAGCGCGACAGCCCCTTCAGCTCGGGCGCCTGCTGCTTCGCAGTCGCGTCTTCCTGGCCGGCCAACCAGTCCGAGCCCGGCACCTCGGTCATGCCGCCAAGGAGGCCTTTTTCGGGCCTCGAGCGGACCAGCAGCTCGCCGCCGCGCGTCACGACGAAGGCAGCACCGCGCCGCAACGTTCCGCTCTTCTTCGGCGCCTTGCGCGGAAACGTTTCCTGCGTCGCCAGCGCACGCGCGGTGCAATCCTCATTGAGCGGACAGAGCGAGCAGGCCGGCTTCTTCGGCGTGCAGATCGAGGCGCCCAGATCCATCAGTGCCTGCGCGCTGTCGCCGGCGCGAGACGTCTCGTCGCCGGCGCGAGCGTCGGCAAGCAGCGTCGCCGCCAGTTGTTGGATCAGCGGCTTGGCCTGCGGCAGCTCCTCCTCGACCGCGAACAGGCGCGACACCACGCGCTCGATATTGCCGTCGACAGGCATGGTACGGCGGTCGAACGCGATCGCGGCGATCGCGGCGGCCGTATAGGGTCCGATGCCCGGCAGCGCGCGCAGCCCCTCTTCCGTGTCCGGAAACACGCCCCTGTGCTCGCGCGTCACGGCCACGGCGCAGGCATGGAGATTGCGCGCGCGGGAGTAATAGCCGAGCCCGGCCCACATCCGCAGCACGTCATCCAGCGACGCCCGCCCCAGCGCCGTGACGTCAGGCCAGCGCGCGACGAATTTTTCGAAATAGGGGCCGACGGCTTTCACGGTGGTCTGCTGGAGCATGATCTCCGACAGCCAGACCCGGTAAGGGTCCGAGGTCTCGCCGGGCATCGCGCGCCATGGCAGACGGCGGCGATGGCGGTCGTACCAGGCGAGCAGCAGCGTTGGGCGAGCCGATGCCTCCGGCTGAATTGGTTCCGACTTGGCCTTGAGGGCAGATCTGGGGCTCATGCTCTCACTGTAGCGGCAACGCGCCGGCCTCTCCACGTCATGCCCGCGCTCGTCGCGGGCATCCACGTCTTTCTTCGCGGACCGCTCCCCAATGGTGAGGCCTGCCCTCCGAAGTGCTATAAGGGTCCATGTCCAAATTCCCTCCCAAACCCGGTCCCATCAGCGCCAAGCCGCTGTCGCTGCTTCTCAACGACGTCTTTGCCGAGGCCTATGCCAAGCAGGGATTTGCCGCGCGCGAGCTGGTGACGCGGTGGCCGCAGATTGCCGGGCCGGAGATTGCGGCCCATGCCGAGCCTTTGAAGATGCAATGGCCGCGGCCGGTCGAGGGCCAGCCGCAGGAGCCGGCGACGCTGGTGCTGCGGGTCGAGGGGCCGATGGCGCTGGAGATCCAGCACTCCGCCGACGTGATCCTGGAGCGGGTCAATCGCTTCTTCGGCTGGAGCGCGGTCGGCAAGCTCGCCTTCCGCCAGGCCCCCCTGTCGCGCGCCCGGCGGCCGGTCCGGCCCGGTCCGCCGGATCCCAAATCGGTGGCCAAGGTGGCGGAGAGCCTGGGGGACATCGAAGATGAAGAATTGAAGACAGCGCTGGCACGGCTCGGAGCCGCCATCAAGCGAAATTGAGCCTCATTCCGCCGGTAATCTGGACCCGTCCCTGTCGCTCGCCATTGCCTCAACCTACGTTTCAAGCTAGCGACAGGCCGCCCGAACGGGAACTTCGGGCGAGACCACGCCAATTCGGGAGCCGACCTTGATCATCACCCGCCGCGCCTTCAACACGATGCTGTCGCTGACCGGTCTTGCCGCGCTCGCCGGGCTGTCGCCGCTGCGGTTCATCTCCGAGGCCATGATCCCTCAAGCAATGGCGCAGTCGGCCGCCGATGTGGCCAAGCCCGTGTCGCTGCCCGACATGGCACTCGGTCCCAAGGATGCCCCCGTCACCATCACCGAATATGCCTCGATGACCTGCCCGCATTGCGCGGCGTTCAACGAGCAGGTGTTCCCCAAGATCAAGTCGGAATACATCGACACCGGCAAGGTGCGTTACATCTTCCGCGAGTTCCCGCTCGACATCAAAGCCGCCGCCGGCTCGATGCTGTCGCGCTGCATCGCCAAGGACGACGCGCCGAAATATTTCGCGGTCACCGACATGCTGTTCCGCCAGCAGAACGACTGGGTGCTGAAGAACACCACCGAGACGCTGACGCGGATCGGCAAGCAGGCCGGCCTCACCCAGCAGCAGGTCGAGGCCTGCCTGAAGGATCAGGCGCTGCTCGACAAGATCGCCGCCGACCAGAAATACGCCAGCGACGTTCTGAAGGTGGATTCGACGCCGACCTTCTTCATCAACGGCGAGAAGATCAAGGGCGAAGCCTCGTTCGATGAATTCGCCAAGAAGATCAATCCGCTGCTGAAGAGCTGATTTTCCCCGCTCAAGGCCTGATTCGCATCTCGAAAGCCGTATCTTTCCCGGCATAAATCCCTTGGGAAAAGCGGCTTTCGCCGGTTGCTCTCGCGGCGCACCGCGGCCATTGTCCGACCGCATGAGGCGCCTCGCGCGACTCACCCAGAGAGTGACATTGCCTTCCATGGTATTGTCCCGGCAGGGGGATTCGCGCCTGCCAACAGAGATGCGTGCTTATGAAAATCACCCGCCTGCGCCTTCACGGCTTCAAGTCCTTCGTTGAGCCCACGGACTTCGTCATCGAGCCCGGCCTAACCGGCGTGGTCGGCCCCAACGGCTGCGGCAAGTCGAATCTGGTCGAGGCGCTGCGCTGGGCGATGGGCGAGACGTCTTACAAGTCGCTGCGCGCCGCCGACATGGACGCGGTGATCTTCGCCGGCTCCGGCAACCGTCCTGCGCGCAACCACGCCGAAGTGACGATGACGATCGACAATGCCGATCGCACCGCGCCGGCGGCGATGAACGACAGCCAGCTTCTGGAAATCTCCCGCCGCATCGAGCGCGAGGCCGGCTCGGTCTATCGCATCAACGGCCGCGACGTGCGTGCGCGCGACGTGCAGATCCTGTTCGCGGACGCCGCCACCGGTGCGCGCTCGCCCGCCCTCGTCCACCAGGGCAAGATCGGCGAGATCATCCAAGCCAAGCCCGAGCAGCGCCGCCGCGTGCTGGAAGATGCTGCCGGCGTCGCCGGCCTGCACGCCCGCCGCCACGAGGCCGAATTGCGGCTGAAGGCCGCCGAAACCAACCTCACCCGCGTCGAGGACGTGATCGGCCAGCTCGGCGGCCAGATGGAAGGCCTGAAGAAGCAAGCCCGTCAGGCCGTGCGCTATCGCGAAGTCGCGGCCAAGGTCCGCAAGGCGGAAGCCACGCTGTTCCACCTGCGCTGGATCGGCGCGCATGCCGATGTCAACGAATCCGGCCAGACCCATGATCTCGCGGTTCGCGAGATGGCCGAACGCACCCAGCACCAGGCCGAAGCCGCCCGCATCCAGGCGATCCGCGCTGCCGAAATGCCGGCGCTGCGCGATGCCGAAGCGCGCGCCGCGGCCGGGCTGCAGCGCCTGACCAATGCGCGCGAACTGCTCGACCGCGAGGAAGAGCGCGCCAAGGAGCGCGTCGCCGAGCTCGAGCGGCGCCTCGCCCAGTTCGAGGGCGACATCTCCCGCGCCCAGCAGCAGACCATGGACGCCGACGTCGCGCTCCAGCGGCTCGACACCGAAGACGCCGAGCTGAAGGAAGAGATCAAGTCGCGGGTCGAGAAGCGCTCCGGCGTCGACGAGCGCGTCAGCGAAGCCGAGGCGGTGCTGACCGAAACGGAGCAGCAGTTCGCCGAGCTCACCACGGCGCTTGCCGACCTCACCGCCAAGCGCAATCAGCTCGAGGCCAACGTCCGCACCCATCGCGACAAGCTGGCCCGGCTCGACCAGGAGATTTCGAACGTCACAGCCGAAGAGCAGAAGCTTGCCGACGAGACCGGCGGCTTCGGCGATCTCGACGAGCTGACCGCAACGGTCGAGACCGCGGAGCAGACCCTTGCTGCTTCGGAAGCCGCGGCCCAGGCGAGCGAGGCTGCCCACGTTGCCGCGCGGCAGACGCTGGAATCCTCGCGCTCGCCGCTCGTCGAAGCCGACAAGCGCGTGCAGCGGCTCGATACCGAGGCGCGCACGATCTCCAAGATCGTCAACGGCGAGACCAAGAATCTGTGGCCGCCGATCATCGACGGCATCACCGTTGACAAGGGCTTTGAGAAGGCGATCGGCGCAGCGCTCGGCGACGATCTCGATGCGCCGGTCGATCCATCCGCGCCGATGCGCTGGACCAATGCCGGCGTCACCGACGGCGATCCGGAGCTGCCCGAGGGCGTCGTGCCGCTCGCGAGCCACGTTCAGGCGCCCGCCGAGCTGGCGCGCCGCCTGGCCCAGATCGGCGTGGTGCCGCGCGAGCGCGGCGCCGAGCTGGTCTCGCAGCTCAAGACCGGCCAGCGGCTGGTCTCGCCCGAAGGCGACGTCTGGCGCTGGGACGGCTTTGTCGCCGCGGCCCACGCCCCGACCGGCGCGGCACGGCGCCTCGCCGAGCGCGCCCGCCTCGTCGACATCGAGAACGAGCTGGAACAGGCCCGCATCGACGCGCAGATCAAGCGTCAGGCGCTGGAGAACGCCGAGTCCGAGCTGCAGATGGCCGCCAGCACCGAAGGTGCGAGCCGCGAAGCCTGGCGCGCCGCGCAGCGCGAGCTGAACGTCGCGCGCGAGCGTCATGCCACGGCCGAGCGCGAGATCAGCCGCCGCGCCGCGCGCAAGGCGACGCTGTCGGAAGCCCATAGCCGTCTCGCCGCCGACCGCGCCGAGGCCGAGGCCGCGTACGAATATGCCGCCGCCGGCATCACCGAGCTGCCGTCGAGCGAGGACACCGAGACCCGTCTCGCCGCCGTCCGCAGCGACATCGAAGGCCATCGCCGCATGGCCGCCCAGGTCCGCGCCGAGGCGCAGGCGCTGGCGCGCGAGGCGGAACTCGCGGACCGCCGCGTGCAGGCGATCCTCGCCGAGCGCACCGAGTGGCAGAACCGCAAGGAGAGCGCGGCCTCTCACATCGACACCATCCAGACCCGCATCACCGAGGTCTCGATCGAGCGCAGCGATCTCGAAAACGCGCCCGCCGTGTTCGCCGAGAAGCGCAGCGCGCTGATCACCGAGATCGAATACGCGGAAAACGACCGCCGCATGGCCGCCGACGCGCTCGCCTCGGCCGAGACCGCGATGGCCGAAACCGATCGCGTCGCCAAGCTGACACTCGAAGCGCTGTCGAGCTCCCGCGAGGCCACCGCGCGCGCCGAGGAACGCATGGAAGGCGCACGGCGCCGGCTCGAGGACATCGAACGCGAGATCCGCGACATGCTGGAGGTCGAGCCGCAGGCCGTTGCCGGCCTCGCCGAGATCGAGCCCGGCGCCGAGTTGCCGCCGCTGCACGACATCGAGGAAGACCTCGAAAAGATGCGCCGCGACCGCGAGCGCCTCGGCGCCGTCAACCTGCGCGCCGAGGAAGAGCTGCGCGAGGTCGAGACCCAGCACACCGGCCTCGTCACCGAGCGCGACGACCTCGTCGAAGCCATCAAGCGGCTGCGCCAGGGCATCCAGAGCCTCAACAAGGAAGCGCGCGAGCGCCTCCTGACCTCGTTCGAGGTCGTCAACAACCATTTCAAGCGCCTGTTCGTCGAGCTGTTCGGCGGTGGCGAAGCGGCGCTGCACCTGATCGAGAGCGACGATCCGCTCGAAGCCGGTCTCGAGATCATCGCGAAGCCGCCGGGTAAGAAGCCGCAGACGCTGTCGCTGCTCTCGGGCGGCGAGCAGGCGCTGACCGCGATGGCGCTGATCTTCGCGGTGTTCCTCACCAACCCCTCGCCGATCTGCGTGCTGGACGAAGTCGACGCACCGCTCGACGACCACAACGTCGAGCGCTACTGCAATCTGCTGCACGAGATGACCGGCTCGACCGACACCCGCTTCATCATCATCACGCACAACCCGATCACGATGGCGCGGATGAACCGGCTGTTCGGCGTCACCATGGCCGAGCGCGGCGTGTCGCAGCTGGTGTCGGTGAGCCTGGCAGAGGCGGTGGACATTCTCGACCAGAACGTGGCTTGAGAAGATTGACCGTCATTCCGGGGCGATGCGCAGCATCGAACCCGGAATCTCGCGCTACAATCTCTGGATTCCGGGTTCGCGCGTCGCGCGCCCCGGAATGACGCGAGGTTGTCGATGATCTCACCCTCCCTCCCCGCCGAACTGAAAGCCGCCCTCGACGGCAAGCTCCAGGGCTTCTCCCGCACCGACGCCGCACAGCGCTCGCAAAAAATCTCGACCGCCTATCGTGCAGGCGGCACCTCCGGCACCATCAAGTCCGACGCCGACGCGCTTGCCTATGCGCTGGCGCGGATGCCGGCGACCTATGCGGCCGTCGCGGCCAGCCTGAATGCGCTGACCGAGATGGCGCCGGACCTCGCCCCGGAAACCCTGCTCGACGTCGGCGCGGGCCCAGGCACCGCGAGCTGGGCCGCTGCTGAGGCCTTTCCGTCGCTGCAGGATTTTACCCTGCTCGACGCCAACGCGACCCTCAGCCGTCTCGCGCTCGAACTGGCGCGCGACAGCGCGCGTCTCGCCGATTGCCGCTATCTGCCGGGCGACGCCGGTGCCAACCTCGCCGAGGTCTCGCAAGCCGATATCGTCGTCGCGAGCTACGTCATCGGCGAGCTCAGTGAAACCGACCAGCGCGAACTGGCGGAAACGATGTGGGCGAAAGCGCGCCACGCGCTGGTGGTGATCGAGCCCGGCACACCGGCCGGCTACGCGCGCATCCTCGCGCTGCGCCAGCAGCTGATCGCGCTCGGTGCCTATGTCGCCGCGCCCTGCCCGCACGAAAAGCCGTGCCCGCTCACGGCACCCGACTGGTGCCATTTCAGCCAGCGCCTGCCGCGCTCGCAAGCGCACCGCCAGATCAAGGGCGCCGACGTGCCGTTCGAGGACGAGCGCTTCATCTACATCGCCCTGACCCGGACGGCGCCCGCAACACGTGCCGCGCGCGTGCTCGCGCCAGCGGATGTCGGCAAAGCCGAGATCAGCGCAAAGCTCTGCATGGAGGGCGGCCTCGCCATCACCAAGGTCCCACGGCGCGACAAGGCCGCCTATGCAAACGCCCGGCGCTGGCGGTGGGGCGACGCGGTCATTGCCGAAAGTTAACTTCGTCGACGCTTTTGCCTTGAACTCGGATGGTTCCCCATTCGACCAAGTCTTACCTTCCTCTGCGCCGGGCTCTCGCCCTGCGCCAATTTGGTCTAGGCTGCGCCCGCCTTCTTCCCCCTTCAGGAGTTCTCCATGTCGACCGGCTGGATCGTTCTCGGCGTCATCGTCGTCCTCGTGTTCCTGGCGTTCAGCGCCTACAACCGGCTGGTGGCGCTGGGCCAGCGCGTCGGCCAGGCCTTTGCCGACATCGATGTGCAGCTCAAGCAGCGCCACGATCTGATCCCGAACCTGGTCGAGACGGTGAAGGGCTATGCCTCGCATGAGCGTGGCACGCTCGACGACGTCATCAAGGCGCGCAACTCGGCGATGTCGGCGCAGGGGCCGGCGCAGGTATCCGCCGCCGAGAACCAGCTCTCCGGCGCGCTCGGCCGGCTGATCGCGCTATCCGAGGCCTATCCGGACCTCAAGGCCAACGCCAACTTCCAGCAGCTCGCCAGCGAGCTCTCCGACCTCGAGAACAAGATCGCGGCGAGCCGCCGCTTCTTCAACAACGCGGTCCAGGAATACAACACCGGCATCCAGCAGATGCCCGCCGCCCTGTTCGCCGGCATGTTCGGCTTCACCAAGAAGGACTTCTTCGATCTCGGCGCCAGCCGCACCGAAGTCGAGGCCGCTCCGCAGGTGAAGTTCTGAGTTGAGCCGATAGGCCGGCAGGGCATCGCGTCATGGCCGCGTATGGTCTCTACACGCACATCGCCTCGAACAAGTTTCGTTCGATGCTGCTGCTCGCCGGCCTGTTCATGCTGGTCTACGTGCTGGTCTATGCCGGCGCGCTCGTCGCGGAAGTCGTCACCAACAGCAATGGCACTGTCGCCTACTATCTGAGCCGCGCTTTCCACGACCTCATCGTCGCCGCGCCGTTCGCGACGATCGCGGCAGCGGCCTGGATCGTCATCGCCTATTTCTTCCACCAGTCGATGATCGATGCCGTGACCGGCGGCCACGACGTCACCCGGCAGGAACAGCCGCGGCTCTACAATCTGCTCGAAAACCTATGCATCTCGCGCGGCATCACCATGCCGAAGCTGAAGATCATGGAGAGCCCGGCGCTGAACGCGTTCGCGACCGGCCTCAATCCGCGGCAATATTCGATCACCGTGACCACGGGTCTCCTCAATGCGCTTGATGACAAGGAGATCGAGGCGGTGCTGGGCCACGAGCTGACCCACATCAAGAACGACGACGTCCAGCTCATGGTGGTCGCCGTCATCATCGCCGGCGTGGTCGGCTTCTTCGGCGAGTTGTTCTTCCGCCTGTTCACGAGCTTCAACTGGAGCTCCGGCTCCGGCGGCTCGTGGTCATCGGGCTCGTCCTCATCGTCGCGATCGTCCTCGTCATCGAGCGACAGCAAGAGTTCCGGCGGCGGCGCGGTGATCGTGATCATCATCGCGGTCGTGCTGATCGTGGTGGCGTGGCTGTTGTCGCAGGTGGTGAAGCTCGCGCTGTCGCGTTCGCGCGAATATCTCGCCGACGCAGGTTCCGTCGAGCTGACGAAAGATCCGGACGCCATGATCTCGGCACTGCGCAAGATCGAGAACCGCGGCGAGCTGCCGGGCGCGACCTCGGCGGTGATGGAGCTCTGCGTCGACAATCCGCGCGAGGGCTTTGCCGATTTGTTCGCGACCCATCCCTCGGTGCAGTCCCGGGTCGACGCGCTGGTCAAGTTCGCCGGCGGCCATGATCCCGGCCCGCTGCCACCGCCCGACGAGACGGACGAGCCTGAGGCACAGGTGGAGCGGCAGGACGGCCCGCCGCCGTTGCGCCAAGGGCCTTGGGACGATGCAGGCGGCTCGGCCAGTCCGCCGCCCGTGCCCGCCCCCTCCGGAACTGCAGCCGGCAATCCGATGGGTCCATGGGGCCGTCGTTAAGGGCGGGATTTTAAGCGACTTGCGAAGGGTTGCGTTGCGATTGGGAAAAACCTCGGAAATTGCCACAACCATAGGCCGAGGATTTGAATTCTCCCTTGTTTCTGCCATGTTCGCGCCCAACAGCAGACTTGGGACATCCTTGAGACATCCTTGGGACATCGATTTGGGGCCCGGCCGATTGCGACCTCGCAATCGGAGGGCGCGTTAGGGGACAGCAATGGCAAAGCCGGCAGTGGTTGTGGTGGGCGCGGACAAGGGCGGGGTGGGCAAGACCACGGTGTCGCGCACCTTGCTCGATTATTTTTCCGCCAACAACGTACCGACACGCGCCTTCGACACGGAGTCGCCGCGCGGAACCCTGAAGCGCTTCCACCCCGAGATCACCGAGATCGTCGACATGATGACGACCGCGGACCAGATGAAGATTTTCGACACGCTCAACGCGGCGAGCCCGTCGGTGACCGTGATCGACGTCCGCGCCGGCCTGCTCTCGCCGGCGCTGGCCTCGCTGCGCGACATCGGCTTCCTCGACGCCGCCAAGGCCGGCCAGATCACCTTCGCGGTGTTCCATATCCTCGGCCCCTCGATCGCGTCGCTCGACGAAATCGCCGAGACCGCAGGCTTCATGGGCGGCGCAAAATATTTCCTGGTCAAGAACTTCATCAACGACACCCAGTTCTTCCAGTGGGACCAGTCGACCTACAATTCCTATTTCCACCGCATCAAGGACGCGACCGAGCTGACCATCCCCAAGCTCAACGAAATGGCCTATGAGCAGGTTGAGGTGTCCTCCGTCCCGTTCCTGAAATTCGTCGCCAACAAGGGTATCAACGACGAGGCCGCGAACTACTCCTTCGTGCTGCGTGGCTATGTCCGGCACTGGCTGGCGAATGTCTGGAGCGAGTTCGACCGGATCCGGCTGACCGACATCGTCGGATCGAAACCCGCCACCCGCAACAGCGAAAAATAGTTGCAGAGCCCGGGCTGATACGGCTGGATTGGGCGGCAAGTTCGCCTGATATAGCTGCCGATGCCCGCGACGCCCCTTTACATCATCTGCTCGCCCCGCCCGCAGGTCGGCAAGACGCTGCTGGCGCGGCTTTTGAGCGAATTTTTGCTGCTCAAGAACGGCGACGTCGCGGCCTTCGACGTCAATCTGAAGGAGCCGTCGCTGCTCGACTATCTGCCGAAGGTCACAGAAACGGCCGACGTGATCGACACCTACGGCAAGATGCAGCTGATGGACCGCGTCATCGTCGATGACGGCCTAGCCAAGGTGATCGACCTCGGCTTCCACGCCTTCGACGAGTTCTTCAAGATGACCGACGAGATCGGCCTGTTGAAGGAGGCCGCGCGCAGCCACGTCGCGCCGATGATCCTGTTCGTCGCCGATACCGATCGCGTCTCGGCCCGCGCCCACGAGATGCTCCGCGGGCAGATCCCCCGAATGAACCTGATCACGGTGGACAATGAGCACGTCGTGCGCGGCGAGCTGCCGGCCGCGATGGCGACCGGGCGGCTGTTCCGCCTGCCCGCGCTGCCCGGCTTCCTCAAGACCTATATCGACCGGCTGAACTTCTCCTTCACCGGCTATCTGCGCCAGGAGAAGGACGCCTCCACCGAACTGCACCAGTGGACCCGGCGGAACTACCTCGCCTTCCGCGAGCTCGAGCTCAGCCTGATCCTGCAGCGCTCCTGAGGTGATAATTTTACCCGGATAATATTGACTGTGGGCCCGACCAGACCTATTGAGAGTCGGACATCGGTATCCCTCTCAGCAAGGTCCCACCCCCGTGAGCATCCACCGGAAGGCAGCCATCGCCGCCTACAAGGAGCGCAAGACCATTGCGGGCATCTACGTCGTCCGCTGTGCGGCATCGGGCGAGGCCTGGGTCGGCCAGGCGCCGAACCTGCAGACCATCCAGAACCGCATCTGGTTCTCGCTCCGCCAGGGCAGCCACACCTGCCCTACCCTCCAGGCTGCCTGGAACGCGCATGGCGAGGCTGGCCTGACGTTCGGCGAATGCGAGCGGCTGGACGATGAGGAGACGGACTACGTCAGGAACGCGCTCCTGAAGGAGCGCATGCTGCACTGGCGGTCAGCATTGAAGGCCGCGGCGATCTGACGATCGCCGGGGCGCCGACGCGGCTCAATGCCCTTCGAACGTCATCAGCGTGCGCACCGGCACGTCCATCGCGCGCAGCTTGGCGGCGCCGCCGAGATCGGGCAGATCGACGATGAAGCAGGCGGCGACCACATTGGCGCCGATCTGGCGCAGCAGTTTCACCGCGCCCTCCGCAGTGCCGCCGGTGGCGATGAGATCGTCGACCAGGATCACGCGCTCGCCGGGCCGGATCGCGTCGACATGCATCTCCATCTCGTCGATGCCATATTCGAGAGAGTAAGCGATGCGCACGGTGGTGTGCGGCAGCTTGCCTTTCTTGCGGATCGGCACGAAGCCGGCGGAGAGCTGGTGCGCCACCGCGCCGCCGATGATGAAGCCGCGCGCCTCCATGCCGGCGACCTTGTCGATCTTGTTGCCGGCCCAGGGATTGACCAGCTCGTCGACCGCGCGGCGGAACGCGCGCGCATCCGCGAGCAGGGTCGTGATGTCGCGGAACAGGATCCCCGGCTTGGGATAGTCGGGAATGGTGCGGACGCTCGCCTTCAGATCGTGGTCAAAGGTCATTGGTGCCTCTCAATCAACGCGCGCATCCAGCCGGAACGCATTCTCGACAATCCTCAGGCCCACCTCGCCGCTGAGCGACATCAGCGATTCCGGGTGGAACTGCACGCCGGCAACCGGCAGGGTCTTGTGCTCGAGCGCCATGGCGACGCCGTCCTCGGTGCTGGCGGTGACATCAAGCACCTCCGGCATGCTGTCGCGCTCGACATGGAGCGAGTGATAGCGGCCGATGACGATCTCGTTCGGCAAATTGCGCATCAGGCGGCCGCCGCGGACCTGCACCCGCGAGGGCCGGCCGTGCGCGGGGTGGGTGAGCTGACCTAGCTCGCCGCCGAAATATTCGCCGATCGCCTGCACGCCGAGACAGACGCCGAACACCGGCAGCTTGTTCTCCAGCGCCGCGTCGATGGTCTTCTTGATCCCGAAGTCCTCAGGTCTGCCTGGTCCGGGTGACAGCACCAGCAAATCCCACCTCTTCCGCTTGAGCATGTCGAGCGCATGCACATGGCGGACCACGGTGACGTCGGCGCCGACCTGGCGGAAATAATCGGCCAGCATGTGCACGAAGCTGTCGTCGTGATCGATCAGTAGCACCTGCTTGCCCGAGCCGGTCGCATCGGGCGCGAAGGCCGACAGCGGCTTTGGCGGATCACCGCGCAGCGCCTGGAACAGGGCTGCGGCCTTGACCTGGCACTCGCGGTCTTCGGCCGCGGGATCGGAATCGAACAGGCAGGTGGCACCGACGCGCACCTCGGCGAGACCATCCTTCATGCGGATGGTGCGGATGGTGAGGCCGGTGTTGATGCTGCCGTCGAAATTCACCGCGCCGATCGCGCCGGCATACCAGCGCCGCGGCGAGCGCTCGTGATCCTCGACGAACTGCATCGCCCAGAGTTTTGGCGCGCCGGTTACCGTCACCGCCCAGGCATGGGTGAGGAAGGCATCGAGCGCGTCAAAGCCCGGGCGAAGCATGCCCTCGACGTGATCGACGGTGTGGAACAGTTTTGAGTAGGTCTCGATCTGCCGCCGCGCCAAGACCTTGATCGTGCCGGGCACGCAGACGCGCGCCTTGTCGTTGCGGTCGACGTCGGTGCACATGTTGAGCTCGAACTCGTCCTTCTCCGAGTTCAGGAGCTGGCGGATCTGCTCGGCATCGCCGATCGCATCGGTGCCGCGCGCGATCGTGCCCGAGATCGGGCAGGTCTCGACGCGGCGTCCGTCCGAGCGCACGAACATTTCCGGCGAGGCGGAGACGAGGAACTCGCCCTCGCCGAGATTCATCAGCGCGCCGTAGGGCGACGGGTTGATGACGCAGAGGCGCTGGAACACTTCCGCCGGCGAGCGATCGCAGGGCTCGGCGAACAGCTGTCCCGGCACCGCCTCGAACAGATCGCCGCGCGCGAAAGCCGCGCGCGCGGTCTCGACGGTGGCCTGATATTCGCCGGGCGCGTGATCGGCAAAGCCCTGGCGCGGTGTCTTCAGGTACGGGCTCTCGACGGTCTCGCGCGACAGGCCTTCGGTGGATTTGCCCTTCCACGCGAAATCGTAACTCAGCACCACGCCGCGGCCGGTGGCACGGTCGTAGGCGAGCAGGCGATCGGGGACGTAGAGCACGATGTCGCGCTGATCATTTTCGCGAGCGCGCTTCTGCACGAGGTCCTCGATCTGGAACACGAGGTCGTAGGCGAAGGCGCCGAACAGGCCGAGCAGCCCGTCATCGTTGGCGGAGAAGGCGGCGACGAGATCGCGCACCAGCGACATCACGCTGGCGCGCCGCGTGCGCTGGTCTTCCTCGACCGGCGCATCGCCGCGGATGATGTGGCCGGCAAGCCGCGTGGCGCTCTTCTCGGAGATGACGACGCAGGGCTCGCGCAACACGTCTGCGAGGAAGGCGATCAGTACCTGGCCGCGTTCATTGAGCGCTTCCAGCTTGAAATTGACGCCAGTGGTCTCGAGCTTGAGCGGCGGGTCGGAGAAGCCGAGGTCAAAGCTCTCGTAGCGGCCGGGCACGGTCGTGCCCGAGGACAGCACCACGCCACGGCGGCGGTCGAGCAGGTTGATGAGATCGTCGAGCCTGTTGGCGCCGCCGGTGAACTGCTCCGCCACACGCGTGATCGCGAGACCGCCGCGGGTCATGTAGTCGCTTCGGGCCGGGAGGGCAAAGACTGTCCTGTTCATGTCGTCCTCTTACGAAACTTGCCGAGGAAACGCCACACAGGACAAACGATCAGGCCGCCGCACTGCGTGGCGACCTTCGACGATTTTGAGAAATGAAATCGCACCGGCCACCTCTTTAGGAGGTGCGCCACCAAAGACGGGCTGGGCGGACAGCGGTGCTCATGGGGCGGATACTCACCATGGCGCGGGGACGACGTCAAGGGTGCCCCCGCGCCCCGGGAATAGCGATTATCCCAGATGCTTCCGGAAAAACTCCGTCGCCCTGCCCCAGGCGAGTTCGGCGGCTTCGCGGTCGTGCACGGCCTGGCGCTGCTCGTTGACGAAGGCGTGTTCGGCGTCATAGCGGAACAGCTCGAGCGACTTGCCGGCGGCCTTCATGCCGTTTTCAAAGCCATTGACCAGCTCCGGCGTGCACCAGTCATCCTTGTTGGCGAAATGGGCCTGGAGCGGGATCTTGACGTCGGCGGGCTTGGCGGCCTGCTCCGGCGGGATGCCGTAGAACACGACGCCGGCCGCAAGCTCCGGAATCTTGGTCGCGCCGATGATGGTGACGGCGCCGCCGAGGCAGAAGCCTGTCAGCCCGACCTTGGCGCCGTTGCGCGACAAATATTGCGTGGCGCCGCGCACGGTCTGCGTGGTGGCGTCCATGAAGTCCAGCGAGTTCATCTCTTTGCCGGCGGCGTCCATGTCGTGATACGGCACCACCTTGCCCTTGTAGAGATCGGGCGCCAGCGCATCGAAGCCGGCGAGCGCAAAGCGGTCGCACAGGCCCTTGATCTGGTCCGACAGGCCCCACCATTCCTGGATCACGACCACGCCCGGCGCGTTGCCGCGCGCGGCGTTGGCGAGATAGCCCGAGGCGTCCTTGCCGTCAGGGCGCTTGAAGGTGATGGCGGTTCCCATGGTGTCCTCCGATGAGTTTCTGGGGGAGCGGTTGGCGGTATTTTGGCCGCTGGGAGCGCGATAGGCAATCGCGCCAAACAACACACTCTCGTGCCCCGGATGCAATGCAGAGCGCCGCCCTTCGCGGCGTGGTGCGTTGCTGATCCGGGGCCCAGCCACAAGCATGCCGGGTCTCGGCTCTGCGCAGCAGCGTTGCACGCTGCAGCGCTCCGGGAGGCGGGCAACAAAAAAGCCCCCTCGCGGGGGCTTCTTCATTTCCGATCGCGCGCCGCTCAGTGGGAGTCGGCCCAGACCTTTTTCTTCGTGAAGTACATCAGGCCCGCGAAGATGATCAGGAACACGAACACCTGGAAGCCGAGGCGCTTGCGCGCTTCCATGTGGGGTTCGGCGGTCCACATCAGGAACGTGGTGACGTCCTTGGAATACTGCGCGACCGTGGTCGGCGAGCCGTCGTCATAGGTCACCTGGCCGTCGCTGAGCGGCTTCGGCATCTTGATGGCGTGACCCGGGAAGTACTTGTTGTAGTAGGAACCTTCCGGGATGGTGACGCCCTCAGGCACCTTGTCCTCAAAGCCCTGGAGCACCGCCGCGACATAGTCCGGGCCCTGCTCCTGGTACTGGGTGAAGAAGTCGAAGATGAACCAGGGGAAGCCGCGGCCGTAGGAGCGCGCCTTGGTGATCAGCGACAGATCGGGCGGCGCCGCACCGCCGTTCGCCGCACGGGCCGCCTGCTCGTTCGGGAATGGCGAGGGGAAATAGTCCGCCGGCCGGCCCGGGCGCTCGAACATGTCACCCGCATCGTTCGGGCCGTCCTTGACCTTGTACTCGGAGGCAAACGCCGCTGCCTGCGCCACCGAATAGCCGGGGCCGCCGGCTTCCGCGAGGTTGCGGAAGGCGATGAAGGACAGGCCATGGCAGCTCGAGCAGACCTCCTTGTAGACTTTCAGGCCGCGCTGGAGCGCACCGCGGTCGTACTTACCGAAAGGGCCGGAGAACGACCATTTGTTGCCCGGCGGCCTGTCGCTGCCTTCGGAGGCGCGAGCGTCCTGAAGGCTGCCGAGGAACAGCGCGCCGGCGGCAACGAGCGCGATGGCGACCGAGGCCACCGCCTTGCCGCCCTTGGCCAGGATCGCCTCCGAGATCGAGTTCGGCACTGGCCGCGGCGTCTCGATGCGCGAGAGCAGCGGCAGCACGATCAGGAAGTAGGCGAAGTAGCAGACCGTCAGGACCCGGCCGGCGATCACGTAGATGCCTTCCGGCGGCTGCGCGCCGAGATAGCCGAGCAGGATGCAGACCGCGACGAAGATCCAGAAGAACTGCTTGGCCAGCGGCCGGTACTTCGACGACCTGGTCTTGGCGGCATCGAGCCAGGGCAGGAAGCACAGGATGATGATCGCCGAGAACATCCCGATCACGCCCGCGAGCTTGTTCGGGATCGAGCGCAGGATCGCGTAGAACGGCAGGTAGTACCATTCCGGCACGATGTGCGGCGGCGTCACGCCCGGGTTCGCCGGGATGTAGTTGTCGGCGTCGCCGAGATAGTTCGGCATGTAGAAGATGAACCAGGCGTAGAGCAGCAGGAAGCAGGCGACACCGAACCCGTCCTTGATGGTCGCGTGCGGCGTGAACGGCACCGTGTCCTTTTCCGTCTTCGGCTCGACGCCGTCAGGATTGTTCTGGCCGGCGACATGCAGCGCCCAGACGTGGAGCACGACGACGCCGGCGATCAGGAACGGCAGCAGATAGTGCAGCGAGAAGAAGCGGTTCAGCGTCGGGTTGCCGACCGAATAGCCGCCCCACAGCAGCGTCACGATGCTCTCGCCGACATAGGGAATGGCGGAGAACAGATTGGTGATGACGGTGGCGCCCCAGAAGCTCATCTGGCCCCACGGCAGCACGTAGCCCATGAAGCCCGTCGCCATCATCAGGAGGTAGATGATGACGCCGAGGATCCACAGCACCTCGCGCGGCTCCTTGTAGGAGCCGTAATAGAGGCCGCGCAGCATGTGGACGTAGACCGCGAAGAAGAACATCGACGCGCCGCAGGCATGCATGTTGCGCAGCAGCCAGCCGTAGTTCACGTCACGGACGATCAGCTCGACCGACTTGAAGGCGAGATCGGCGTGCGGCGTGTAGTGCATCGCCAGGACCACGCCGGTCAGGATCTGCATCCCCAGCATGAAGGAGAGGATGGCGCCGAAGGTCCACCAGTAGTTCAGGTTGCGCGGGGTGGGATAGACGACGAAGGAGGAATGGACGAGACCGATGATCGGCAGACGTCGCTCGATCCATTGCAGGGCCGGATTGCTCGGCTGGTAGTCGGATGGTCCGCTCATGATGCGATCCTGAGGAAATAATACGACGAGACGGCGCGAAGCTCCGGGCGAAGGCCCGAAGCTCAGCCGATCTGGATTTTGGTGTCGGAAACGAACTGGTACGGCGGCACCGGCAGGTTGGCGGGCGCGGGCCCCTGGCGGATGCGGCCGGACGAATCGTACTGCGAACCATGGCAGGGGCAGAAGAACCCGTCGTAATTGCCCTCATGAGCGATCGGGATGCAGCCGAGATGGGTGCAGATGCCGATCACGACCAGCCACTGCTCGTGGCCGGGCTTGACGCGGGCCTCGTCGGACTGCGGATCGGGCAGGCTCGCCACGTTGACGGCGCGCGCCTCGTCGATCTGCTTCTTGGTGCGGTGGCTGACGTAGATCGGCTTGCCGCGCCAGAACACCTTGATGTCCTGCCCCTCGGCGATCGGGCTGAGATCGACCTCGATCGGCGCACCGGCGGCGATGGTCGACGCATCAGGATTCATTTGAGAGATGAAGGGCCAGAGCGCAGCTGCGCCCCCTACTGCTGCAGCTGCCCCCGTTGCAACGAATAAGAAATCACGGCGTGTCGGATGGTCCGCCGAAGACGCTGTCGTCACGATTCCAACCCTTTCTTCTTATGCTGCCGGCGGAACCGCTCCGGGAGCCCCCAAGGTCCCCAAAACAGTGTGCCGGCGCCCGCGGCCCCCCGCGGCGGCAGAACTTCACTTGTCCCCACCGAAACAGGGCGAAAACAGCAGTCCAGAATCGTTCTATTGGCACCCTTGCCGGGCGAGCGCAAGCCCGCTAACGGCGTGGGGGCGTGCAATGCACGAATTCCGCAGCCAGCGATGTTTTATTGAGACATTTCCGGCCCGCACCGACCCCGATACAGCCCTTGCACATCCCATGCAGATCGCGCTTTTCCAACCCGACATCGCCCAGAACACCGGCACGATTCTCAGGCTCTGTGCCTGCCTCGGCATGGCCGCCCATATCATCGAGCCGGCAGGCTTCCCGTTCTCCGACCGCTTGTTCCGCCGGGCGGGAATGGACTACCTCGATCATGTCAGCGTGACCCGCCACGACTCCTGGTCGAAATTCGAGGACTGGCGTGCGACACAGGGCTACCGCCTGCTGCTGTTCACCACCAAGGCCGCCACCGATTACCGCGATTTTCATTACCAGACGTCGGACATCCTGCTATTCGGGCGCGAGAGCGCCGGCGTCACCGACGCGGTGGTCGAGGCTGCGGATGCGCGGCTGGTGATCCCGATCACGGCGGGGCTGCGGTCGCTCAATGTCGCCATGACCGCGGCGATGGCCGCAGGCGAGGCGCTGCGGCAGCTCCGGAACCCGCAAGTTTGATATGTTGAGGAGAGACCATTGAGTTACGCGGTCAAGGAAATCTTCCTGACCCTGCAAGGCGAAGGCGCCCATGCCGGGCGCGCGTCCGTGTTCTGCCGTTTTGCCGGCTGCAACCTCTGGAGCGGCCGCGAAGCCGACCGCGAGGCCGCGACCTGCAAATTCTGCGACACCGATTTCGTCGGCACCGACGGCACGCTCGGCGGCCGCTATGCCTCGGCCGCGGAACTCGCCGACACCATCGCCGCGCAATGGACGGCTGCCGCCGACAACCGTTACGTGGTGCTCACCGGCGGCGAGCCGCTGCTCCAGGTCGATGCCGCCCTGATCGACGCCCTCCACGCCCGCGGCTTCGAGATCGGCGTCGAGACCAACGGCACGATTGCGGCGCCTGATGGGCTCGACTGGATCTGCGTCAGCCCCAAGGGCGGAAGCGAGCTCGTCCAGCGCCGCGGCCACGAGCTGAAGCTGGTCTATCCGCAGGCCCTCGCCGCGCCGGAGACCTTCGAGGGCCTCGCCTTCGAGCGCTTCTCGCTGCAGCCGATGGACGGACCCGAGGTTGCCCAAAACACCGTGCGTGCGATCGACTATTGCCTGCGCCATCCGCAATGGCGGCTGAGCGTGCAGACGCATAAATCGCTCGGCATCAGATAAGATTGGTTTTCGAACAGATGTGGGAATTGACGAAATCGTTCCGCTTCGAGGCGGCGCACTCATTGTCGGGAACGACCTTTGGCGCCGCGAGCGAGGAGATCCACGGCCACTCCTTCCGCGCCGAGGTGACGTTGCGCGGCACGCCGGACCCTGCGACCGGCATGGTGGTCGATCTCGGCCTCGTCCAGCGCGCGATCGAGGACGTGCGGCTCACGCTGGACCACAAATACCTCAACAAGATCGAGGCGCTGGGCACACCGACGCTGGAAAACCTCTCGCGCTTCGTCTGGGAGCGGCTCCAGCATATCGGCAAGCTCACCCGCGTCAGCATCCACCGCGACAGTTGCAACGAGAGCTGCACCTATTACGGTCCGCAGGAGTGAAATTCGCAGGGTGGGCAAAGCGCAGCGTACCCACCATTCAGGACGACAATGAAGTTGGTGGGCACGGCGCCAAGGCGCCTTTGCCCACCCTACGAGACCGGTTTTGGAATTGGATATGGACATCTCGACAATCGAAGACCGCAAGACGCGCGCCCGCGCCTGGTTCGAGGCTTTGCGCGACGACATCTGCGCAAGCTTCGAGCGGCTGGAGGATGACGCCCCACAAAGCCTTTATCCGGGCGCGGCCGGCCGCTTCAAACGTACGCCCTGGCAGCGCACCGATCATACCGGCGCGCCCGGCGGCGGCGGCGTGATGTCGATGATGTCCGGCCGTCTGTTCGAGAAGGTCGGCGTGCACTGCTCGACGGTGCACGGCGAATTCGCGCCCGAGTTTCGCGCCCAAATCCCGGGCGCGGCGGACGACCCCAGGTTCTGGGCCTCCGGCATCTCGCTGATCGCGCATCTGCGCAATCCGCACGTGCCCGCCGTGCACATGAACACCCGCTTCGTCGTCACCACAAAAGCCTGGTTCGGCGGCGGCGCCGATCTCACCCCGGTGCTCGACCGCCGGCGCACGCAGGACGATGCCGACACGCTCGCCTTCCACGCCGCGATGAAGGAGGCCTGCACGGGCCCGAACGGCGTTGCCGACTACGACAAGTACAAGAAATGGTGCGACGAGTATTTCTACCTGCCGCACCGCAAAGAGGCGCGCGGCATCGGCGGCATCTTCTACGACTGGCACGACAGCGGCGACTGGGACGCCGACCTCGCCTTCACCCAGGATGTCGGCCGCGCCTTCCTGAAAATCTACCCCGATATCGTCAGGCGCAATTTCGCGAGCGCCTGGACCGCTGAGGATCGCGAGGAGCAGTTGATCCGGCGCGGACGCTATGTCGAGTTCAACCTGCTCTACGACCGCGGCACCATCTTCGGGCTCAAGACCGGCGGCAACGTGGACTCGATCCTGTCGTCGCTGCCGCCGGAGGTGAAATGGCCATGAGCACCGCGATGCCTCCGCTGCCGCGCGCCATGCTGATCGACATGGACGACACCATCCTGTCGGCCTACGGCCGGCCCGAGATCGCCTGGAATACCATCGCAGAAGAATTTGCCGACGAGCTCGCGCCGCTGCCGCCGCAGCAGGTCGCGACCGCAGTTTTGGCCTTCGCACGAAACTTCTGGGCCAATGCGGAAGCCGCGTGGCGGATGAAGCTTGGCGAGGCACGGCGGCTCACGGTGCGGGGCGGCTTCGCCGCGCTCGCCGCCGACGGCCACCGCGCCCTCTCCGACGATCTCGCCGATCGCCTCGCCAACCGCTTCACGACCTATCGCGAAGAAGCGATCTTCGTGTTCCCCGGCGCGCATGATGCCATCGACGCGTTCAAGGCACGCGGCGTCAAGCTCGCGCTGGTCACCAACGGCGCCGCCGACATGCAGCGCGCCAAGGTCGAGCGCTTCGAGCTGACGCATCGCTTCGATCACATCCAGATCGAGGGCGAGCACGGTTTCGGCAAGCCCGAGGAGCGCGCCTATCTGCACGCGATGGAGGCACTCGGCGTCACCGCGAAAGACACCTGGATGATCGGCGACAATCTGGAATGGGAGGTCGTGACGCCGCAGCGCCTCGGGATCTATTCGATCTGGATCGACGTGCATGGCGACGGCCTGCCCGAGGGCTCGGCCGTCAAGCCCGACCGCATCATCCGCTCGCTGACCGAGCTCGTGCCGGACCAGCCGTAACCCAGGCGAAAACAAAATTTCGAAAAACAACCCCATGCACCGTAGCCGGCCTTTGCAATTTCAACAGCTTGCCGCAAACGCGATGCACTGCTGATTTTACGAAATCATTTGACGCGTCGGGCAAAACAGGCGCATGATGCCATCATCGCCGCGCCTGGGACGGAAGAGCCCCTGGTGACCTCGAGCGATCCCCCACTCGAACCTCTGCCATCGACGTTCCGGCAGTCTGCGCAAGCCGCAGCAAATTCACGGGTCCCATAGCCCGTGATCGGCCTGTCATGACGACTTGCTAGCCTCCCCTCTCGTCGATCAACCCCGAAAGGACCATCCATGGAACTGAAAACCGGCGACGTCGTGATGCTGAAATCCGGCGGCCAGCCGCTGACCGTCGCAGAGGTGAAAGGCGACGACATCCTCTGCCTCTGGATGGGCTCGGAAGGCGATCTGTTCCGCGAGACGCTGCCGCTGGCCGCGCTCGACCGCCTGGAAGTGGAAGACCACGACGAGGATGAGGACGAAGACGAGGATGACGAATAGGCACGCCTAAGACCGTATCCTAGTTAGATCGGAGCCTTCCGCTCCGGCGCTCCCGATGTCCGCTCCTCTGCGCAATAACAGCGCAATAGCGGACATCGCTGGATGTCGCAGAAGGGCCAGAAGCAGACATCGCCAATCTGTTGGGCTCAGCCGCGTTTTAGGAATAGATGCAATTCGGTTACGTAAGGGAACGCGACCATATCTCGCCCGATCAGTGCGGGGTCGTATTGGATGAGGCTTTCGACCTCGGCGCGGACGCGGTCCTGTTCCTCATTCGGCAACACCGCGATGAAGCTCGTCGACAGGGCACGGTCGACGATCCCGCTCGGCAGCATAGGCTGGCTGAATGGATAGTTCTTGCTCGCCAGGTGTCGGAAGCGAGCATCGTCGAAGATCACCCGCCATTTGCCAGTTGATTGCCGCGGCGTATCGCCGGCATAGTTATCCATGATCCCAGAAAACGCGGCGACCCAGGGCACACGATCGTCCCGCACATTCCAGATCAGAGCCAGAGCGCCGCCCGGCTCGAGAACCCGAAATATCTCGCTTATCGCTTTCTCATAGTCGAACCAATGAAAGGCTGTCGCGCAACAAACGAGCCCGGCTGCCTTATCTCGCGCGGGAATGCACTCCGCACTGCCGATCAGCACTTCAACCGTCGCCAGACGGCCGACCGGAATGCGTGCGGCCATCTTATCGATTGGTTCCACCGCTAGTATGTGCTTCCCGGTCAGCGCCAACAACTCAGTGAACTTCCCGGTACCAGCGCCAAGATCGATGATCGCGTCCGCCGACGGCAGGTCGGAGAGCAATGCCACAGGATATTCCGGGCGACCCGAGACGTATTCGCTCACCTTGCTCGAGTAGCCTGCAGCAACTGAAGTTGCCATGGTTGGACCTCCCCCAGAGAGCAGCCCCTCTAAGATAACAAAGGCGCAGGTCACGGTCACAGGCATTATCGACAGTCTGCAGCCGACGAGGACCGATATGGGCCAAAATGCGAAGAACTCAGAGCGAGCGAAGTGAGTCCGCTCTACCCCACCAAGCGGACCTCAATGAAAGGTGTCGCCACTTCGCTGATGGGCCAAGAGCTGCTCTCCGCGCTTCACCAGCAATCTACCAGTTTAGCGAACCGGCGGAACTTTCCCGATCGACTGCGTCCCCGCTGACTTCCGCTCGCGCTGGATGCTGATCGCGTTCAGTACCCGCGCGACGACGATCATCATCAGCACTCCGGCAACACTAACCACGATCTGCATCGCAAGCCCCTCCGAGAGGTCGAGCATCGTAAGTTGGCTGGCGAGCGCCAGAAGGACGCCGAAACAATAGATCGGCAGCGAATTCTGGCCACAGCACTTCGCGCAGCTCAACACCGGCGTCGATAGCCCTTCCCAATTCCGAGGAATGAATCGCAGCGCCACAATTGCGAGAGCCACAAAATGCAGCAGCCGCATCGGACTGAGATTCGATTTATCCGGCGGGGCCAGCAGATCCGTCAAAGTTTGCGGAACCAGCGCCTCGATGCTCCAACTTTGAGCAAGGACCAAGCCGAAAATCAGATAAAGAACGGCAAAAACAAGCGCCGGGCGCGACATTACCCAAGGCCGGAATTTCTCTCCCTCAATGACGCACCATGCGCCGAGCACGATCAGGAGCTGCCAGGCCAGCGGATTAAAGAACCAGACGCCGTTGGGCCAGGCTGGAACTCTCCAACCGAAGAGGTGCACGAGCGCGTAGAGCAGCAAGGACACTCCGAGTGTCGCGTTCGGCGCTCGCAGCAGCAGCCACAGCAGTGGCGCGAACAGCACGTGAAAAATCACAAAAACTGGCAAGACGTCGGTGTTCACAGGCCGGTATTGCAGGATTGCGGCGTGCGCAAGCGTGGCGCCCGGATGCTCGAGCAGAACTCGCGTATTGCTCTCGTCGGCGAGATTATCGCTGCCCGCAAGGTAGGCGAGGATGGCGCAAGCGAGCGTGAGCAGTAGAAACGCCGCATAGATGTCCCATCCCCGGCGCAGTGAACGGCCGATCATGCCGCTCCAGCCCTCGCGCTCACGTGCCCTGCCGTAGGCCAGAGCGCAGGTCACGCCCGAGATGAACATGAATATCTCGGCGGCATCGCAGAAGCCGTAGTTTCGAGGCGTCAGCCAGCTCCCGATGTTATTGGGAACGTGATCGAGAAAGATCCACCATAACGCGATCCCGCGGCAGACATCGATACGCAGATCGCGGTCAGCCGCCCTGAACCCCGGCGGAGTCTCGCCGAACAATCGCGTCGAGGTGTGAGCTCGATCATCCATCTGCCGGCCTTCTGCGTGCGCTCATGGAGCCAATAATGCGCGCCAGCTACCCGATGGATGATGGGGGCTCCTTCGTCGCCCGGCTGCTCCTCCGAGCGCCAGTGTCGGGAGGGTCGTCGTCCTCCCAAGGAGCTTGCAAGACGTTGGCGCCGACGCCCCGTATCAAGAGTTGCTTTCTCATCTCGGTGAGGCGGGCGCGGCAGTACTCGCGGTATAATATGTCGACTATGGTGGACATGATCGAACCCCTTCCTGATCACCACGGTTGACGTCCCATGTGACAGATCGACCATTTCACCCGGCGACTGAAAAGGAGTAGTGCCGGGACGTAGTCTGTGTCCGACGGACCCTAATGGTGATGCAGCGATCAAGGCACGACAGGAAATCGGCATCAGAAAACAGTCTCGTTCCCGATTAGCCGCGAACAGCGTTGTAAAGTTGGATCTGGTCTTGCACCGAGCCAAGGATTTTGAAATTGGATCCAATGGCGGCAATTTGAAATAGAGCCATCACAATCATCTCCTCTTAAAGGAGATATTTGCACGCGACATTCGCAATCAAAGATTGTCATAATTTTCTGGTCGCCACGTGAGCCAGTTCACATCAGCACCAATCACAGGTGAATGAGACTAGCAGAGAAAGGATGTAGCTTCTTGGAATCCTGCGCACCTCAAGAGACGGTCGGTGCGCGAATTGCAAATTGCGGATACCGACAGCTGGCCTGTCGCAGCATTTGACCCAATGTCTTATCAAGGCTGGAGGTCACCATGTCTACGGACGCAGCCGATTTCGTCTCGCATCGATTCTCGACGCGTGAGCATCCGGAGCGGATGCGACTTCCACTCTGGCGCGAGAGCTTTGTGCGGGGGATAGTCCACGCCGACGTCGAGCCTCTCGCGAACGTTCCATTTCGAGTCGACGCAACGTTGCAAGCGATCCGCGGTTTGCGCACGCTCGCACTGAAAGGCTCGCCCATGCGCTTCAAGCGCCTGCGGACGAGCATTGCTGACGGTGACGACTCGATCGGCCTCATCGTCTGCTCACCCGGCAAAAGTCGGCTGTCGCAACGCGGCCGGGACATCGAGCTTTGCGCCGGCGACGCAATCTCGATTCTGCATTCGGAGCCCGCCACCGTCACCTATGTCGACGGATTACTATTCGGTCTGGCGGTACCTCGCGAGGCGCTTGCACAGCGCGTGGCGGACATCGAGAGCCTCGCCATGCGGCCAATCACTCAGCGAAATGAACCGCTCCGCCTCCTCATGGCTTATCTGAAGTCGGCATTCAAGGAGGGGGCTCTGGTCGCCCCCAAGCTGCGTGATCTAGTCATGACTCACACTTGTGATCTAGTAGCGCTCGCGGTCGGCGAGTGCGCCCCTTTGGGCGAAAGCGATGCGAGTGCGGTCGTGGCCGCGCGCCACAGTGCCGTTCTCGACTACATCGCCGTGCACTTTCAGGAGCCGGGGCTCAGCGTCGAGACGGTAGCTCGTCGCCAAGGCATCTCACCTCGCTATCTGCAGCGCCTGATGGCGTTATCAGGATCATCGTTCACCGGGCACGTGAATGAGCTACGTCTCCAACTTGCGTTCAAACTGTTAACCGAAGCGCGCGTCGGCGCGCAGCTAATTTCCGATATCGCGCTGGAGGTAGGCTTCTCGGATGTTTCGCATTTCAATCGCCTGTTCCGATCTCGCTTCGGCGATTCGCCGCGTGGGGTTCGTTACGCCGGCAGGGATCCCGGCCGAGCCACGTGTCCCTGATCGGCGCGTGCGCGAGATCCTGCTAGCGAATGTCCGCTATGGGTCAAAAGCTGACCTCGGCATCTTGCAGGAGCTTTGTCCGTTCAACGCTTAGCAGCAGAAATCGGGGTGCCGCAGGGATGGTCGGCTACGGGCCAGAAGCGGACGACGAGACCGAGCGTCTTGGCATCCCCAAGGCCAACGATAAGCTCGAACTTCTCTGGTGGCTGCGTCCATCTGGGGCTTGCCTTACGAACCCACTGACTACACGCTGCCCAAATGAGCAGATTCCGCGCCCGAGGTAAGGTCATGATCGGCGCCACGGCACTCCGTGCGCTTGTGCTGGCTGCAGCTTTTTTCGCGGCGTTGTCGCCGGCCACCTGCCTTGGCCAAAACAGCAACCGCTTGCCGGCCAAGGCTACAAAGGAGCTACCACCCGAGTTGCTCTCGCTGCTCCGACAAAAGAAGATGCCAAAATACTCGCCTATCCTTGTCCGCGTCTTCAAGCAAGAGGCGGAGCTCGAAGTCTGGAAACAGGACACCACCGGCCTCTTCCAAATCCTCAAGGTGTACCCGATCTGTCGGTGGTCGGGGGATCTCGGGCCGAAGCTGAAGGAGGGTGACCGTCAGGCTCCAGAGGGGTTCTATACGATTACTCCCGAGCTGATGAATCCCAACTCCGATTACCATCTCGCGATCAACGTCGGCTTTCCCAACAGCTTCGACAAGGCAAACAATCGCGACGGCAGCTTACTCATGATCCATGGCGACTGCTCATCGAGCGGTTGCTATGCCATGACCGACGAACAGATAAGCGAGATCTATTCGCTAGCGCGGGACTCCCTCGGCGGCCGACCGTCCTTTCAGGTCCAGGCCTATCCATTCCGCCTGACGCCGGCAAACCTGGCGCGGCATCGAAATAGCCCGAACCTCTCCTTCTGGAAAATGCTCAAAGTCGGCAACGATCACTTCGAGACGACGCATTTCGAACCTAAGGTGGACGTGTGCAATCGACGCTATGTGTTCGATGCGCAAGCTCCACCAAATTCGCCGTATCCTCTCGTGTTCAGTCCCACCGACAAATGCCCCGCGTTTGTCGTGGATTCCAAAATTGCGCGGCGGGCGCTTGAGAAGCAACGTACCGACGAACTCGAATTCGCACGATTGCTCAATGACAACGTGCCGGCAGCCCCGATCTATAGCGGACTGGACGGCGGAATGAACGAGGCTTTTCTAGCAAAGTACCTGGTCAGAGTGACGCTTGCGAAAGTGATGCCGTATGCATCTTATCTGCCGCAACTGCCGCCAATCCCCTGGGTCACCAACGATGGTTCGTTGACGAGTAGATGGTTTGGCACCTCGTTCTCGAAACCGATTGCATGTGATCTGGCTCGTTCCAGCTTCCTGTCGACCGTCGTGGAAGGAGACGACGGGTGCTAGAGCGCCCGGTCTACTTCAGGCTTGCATCCCTGCGCTCGCTATCAGCCCATGCTCCCCGGCATGAAGCAGCGCGGCTTCGGATGACCATCTAGGTAGTAAGGCCAGACCATCGTACGGCCAGCGCGGTTCGGTCCATCCACGACAGCTTCGTTCGGAACATCAACCCACTCGCCATCAAGGCGTACGCGATAGTGACCGTCCTTAGTTTCCCAATCGGCGTCATCAACGCGCTTCGCATCACTCCCATCGCAGCAAGGCCCTTTGCCACTGTGCAAGCTCTCATACCAGCTGTTCAACTCGGGGTGCTGATAATCGTGGGCGCGAGCGTGACCGATTGTAAAGATCGGCAGCATGACAGTGAGTACAGCAAGCGCCGCATGCCGAAGGTGATTGTTCATCTTACTCCTAATCCCGCAGTGGAAGTCGCACACGCCGAACACGTCAAGGCACGCCAAACTTGGGCCCGTAGCAGCCACTCCAGGACCACACACATCGCCGCCCCGGTACCGCAGAGCTTAAGCTTGCTCACTCACCACCGGATATGAAAGGCCGACAGTGCTTGTGTGCTCTATGGAGATGGAGAAGCGATCGACCGATTAAAGGAATATTTCGTCACATCGTTTTCAACGATGCGCGATGTCGACGCGTCGTATGATCACGAGTTCCGGCGCATGCTGAAGAAGTTGAGTTTGGCCCTAAGCACGCCCTCCGCATCGCAGCGCCCGGTCCGCGATCTCAACGACGCAGCAGTATCTCCGTCCGAGATGACAAATCCGCCTGCTCCGATCGTCAACACGCTATTAATTTCGATGTCGAGACAGTAGGCGGATATCGCTACGACCACGACGCACGTCCGCTTCGGGTCAAAATGCGAAGAACTCAGAGCGAGCAAAGTGAGTCCGCTCTACCCCACCAAGCGGACCTCAATGAAAGGTGTCGCCACTTCGCTGATGGGCCAACAGCAGACCTTTGACGCATTATCTACAACACCTGAAAAACATCCAGCGTTCGTGCGTTCGGCGAAAGCGAGCCGCTGGCGATCGAGCAGATGCGGTTCACCCAGTCGTATTTTTCCGAACTCGTCTCAAAGTAAGGCGTGGTACGGAAATAGTAGGCTTTCGGGTCGACGATCTCACCTCGATAAAGGCGATCCATAACTTCTTTCGGACCATGGCGAAGTCCCTTCCACGCTGTGTAAATCTGATGCTTGTCGTCGGTCTCTAGGGTCAACCGCACGTCCACCTCCATCACGTCGTCGCGGCGAATCAGAGACCAGCCGCCGCCACCCGGCAACACCTTGCCCTTGAGTTTCGGTCCGTCGAAGCTGCCGCCATCAAAATGAAAAATGCGTCGGCGGCCATAGGGAGTGTCGCCAAGAATGGATACTTGAATCTCGAGGGCGATCGTGAACAGAAAACTGGTGTTGATCTCCGGCATGGAGGACCTCCCGATTAAGGCATCTGCCATGTGTTGCGAAATCTATTGTAGGACGACCTTTTGGCTTCAACTAGCGGGCTCTAGCCGGGCCAGCGATGGCTGTTTAGGGTCACAAGCGGCGGTCGAAGTGAGCACGGCCCCGCGTCCGGTCTGCCGCCGATAGCCGACACTACAATGGTCTCAGCCTTGTTCGGCTAAGGGCCACAAGCGGACTCCATCTCTAGCGGCCACCAGCGCCGTCCGCTCGTTGAACTCCGGGTGGCGTCCATACGCCGTCGAGAACCTCGGCCTTAGGCCAATAGGCTCGGACATAAAGTGAGAAATCAGAACCGCTCGGCGCTGGTAGCCAATTGCTACGCAGCGCATCGCCGGGCGGCTCGGCCTGCACGTAGATCGTAAGAGAGCCATCCGGGTTGAATTTGAGATCTTTGTTCTTGGTGCCAAGCGAGTAGCGCGTGAGTTCGTTCTTCACGAAGAAGTGGTGTTCATTATATAACGTCAATGACCAGAAGCCATTAACCGGCGGCGTCTGTTCCTTTGGAAAGGTCACCGTATAACGGTTAGCGCCGTTGAGACGGGCGCCCGTCCTATCGAGGTCTTGGTAAAAGTACTTTGTCTCGTTCGGTGAATTAACTAGAATGTTGGACTTGGCTGCCGCAGTGCGCGTGAAGTAGTCGGTGCCGAAGGCCGCTTCGTTCGATATTGTGCTCCAATTATTCGGAAGCTGTTCGCCGTAGTTTCGGAACTGAAACAGCGGCGTGACCAGTTGGTCTTCCACCTCTTGCGCTGCCTTGATCATCGCGGGTTTGAGCGCTGGGTTTGACTTCATGGCATCAAGGACAGCGCGTATCTGCGCGTAACGGGCCTCTTCGCCCGGTAATGGCGGAGCATCGGCGAGCACGGCTGGAAGCTCGTCGATAAACTTTTCAGGAAACACCCATTTCGTCTCTTCTTGGCCGCTCGGCGCGCCAGCCACTTTTGGTATCTTGCTCCAATCATAGCTCTTTAGTTTGCCGTCGTACTCCGATAGCGGGTAAATCATAACTTGCGTGAGTACGCCTTGGATGGCTTTCTTGTCCTCCGGGGTGTCATCTTGGAAGATGCGTGGTGCAACGAAGCCGGTGTTGGTCGAAGCGTGAAACACCTTAGTGATGCCCTTCGGCACCTCGCCATGCCAGCCGGGTCCGGCCAATAAGTAGAAACCGGGGGTAGTCCCATACATCTTACCGAGTTGGACGACGCCATCCGTTCGCAAATCGACCACCTGATAGACCCAGAAGCGATTACCGAAATCAGGCACTTGGATCACAACCGGTGAAACGTCGAGAGCGAGCGATCCGGCGCCGTAGACAACGTCCTGATTTGGGCACGCCACTATTCGCTGGTCGGGATTGATATAATCCGTCAGCATCGCAACCCGATTGAGCGGCGCAGTCGGCACTGGGCCAGCCATCACAAAATCTTTGACGTCCTTGAAGGCTTGTCTCCGATTATAAATGTTGATCATTGGCCAAGCCCAGAAGTAAGCGTCGCGAGCGACAAGCTTTGCGTATTCCTCAGTGATCTTTACGCGAGTATCTGGGCCGGGAGGTAGCGCCCGCACCCAGCCGGGCGAAGGTGGAATTGCGGGTGCCGGCAATTGGGCTTGCGCCACCGAACAAAGACCTAGCAACGCTATTGAGCTCGCGGTTGCTGACAGAACTTTCCGTGCGCGCATGCTTGTGTCCCCCCTACTCCGAGGTGTGACCGAGCTTATCGCCCAAGCTGAAATTGAGTGTCGTCCGGAGCTTTGATCCAAATCAAAGAGTTCCGCTTTGGGTCACAAGCCGACATCGACCCAGAGCGCTGGAACGTCTGCTAAGGGGCTAAAAGGCGACATGCGGCCTGTGGAGTCGGCACCGCTCCACGCCGGGTGGCGGCCAGCTCAAAGCTCGGAGACCAATTCCACCAAGATCTGACGCAGCCACACATGAGATGGATCGTGATCGTAGGAAGCGTGCCAGAGCAGTGAAACAGCTACGTCCTGCAAATCCACCGGAGGCTGGCTCAGGCTAAGCTCGAGTTCTGTGGCGAACAACCGAGCCAGCCGCGCGTGCATTGTCACGACGACAGGTGCGCGTGCCACCAAGGCAGGGACAGTGAGGAAGCGAGGCGTGGTCAGGACAACCGTCCGCCGCAATCCTAGTTTCTCAAGGGCATCGTCTACCACGCCGCGCACAGTCCGGCCCGGCCGCAGGCTCGTGAGAACATGAGGTAACCGCACATAATCTTCGAGCGAGATTTGGGCGTCGGTGATGCCCGTTATCTCCGCGTTGAACATGCACAGATAGCTCTCGTTGAACAGCAGACGCCGCTTGTGGTGGATCTGGCCCTGAGGAAAGACGTCATAGCCAATAGCGAGGTCCAGTTCGTCAGCATCGAGATCATCCAGAAGTCTCGACGAGTCGATGTTGTAGAGCCGCAGATGGACGCCAGGCGCGACCTCGCGCAGGCGTGCGAGGAGAGCGGGAAGGATCAGGATTTCCATGCTGTCCGGGAGTCCGAACCTGAAGGTCCGCTCTGCCGTCGCTGGATCGAATGCGTCGTCGCGTGAGACAATCGTTTGGATTTGAGACAGCGTAGTCCGCACCGGCTCTACCAGCATCACTGCACGAGGAGTGAGGCGCAAGCCGTCGGGACCGCGCGTCAGAAGCTCGTCGCCGAACAGGTCGCGCAGGCGGGCGAGGTTGTGGCTCATCGCCGACTGACCAATGCCTACGCGGCCCGCAGCTCGCGTGACGCTACGTTCGCGAAGCAAGGCATCGAGGTGAACCAGTAGGTTTAAGTCGAGATGGCTTAGATTGACGGCATCGATACCCATCATCGATCCAATCTGTTTGATCAATGAACATAGGCCGTCCATCTTACGTGGCAAGGGAGCGGAGGGCGTGGCCCACCGCCCAGCTAAAGGAGATCAACATGTCAATCCGCAGTAGCCTTTTGGCCGCCACACTAGCCTTAGCCGCTTTTGGAACCGCTCATGCAGATAGCCTCAGGCCAATTCAGGCAAAGAGCATCGATCTCGGCGGGGTGTCCGGCGTCGCCTACTACACCGTTGAGCGCGATGGGTTCCATGTCGTGACGACGCTTGCTCAGGGCGAGACGGGAACGCCAATCCGCGTAGTCTCTGTTCTTGCGCCAGGCCAAAGCGTTGTTCTCTCAACGTCCCAGCAGCCACGTGCGCTTGAAATCAGCCGGGCGGGCAACGAAGTGCTGGTCCGCAAGGCGGCGCCCGTCACGAACTAAGGTTCGTGCCTAGCGGGCGCGGTAATTTTCATGGCGTCGGACCCGGTGGTGAGGTCAGCCGAGAGCCTTGCGACGTTCCGCGTCGACTTGAGCCCGCCATTGCTTGACGAGATCGCGTCGGCGACCGGGATAGCGTTCCGTCCTGAGCTTGATCTTTTCTATCCGATCCGCCCGGAATGAGCGGAAGTCCTTTCTCATTTCGCACCAGCCGGCAATGATGCGCCGGGAATCGAAAAAGCCGACGCCAATCGGCCAGATGATCCGCGTGGTCTTCGCGCCCTGCGGGTCCCGATACACAATGGAAAGCTTGTGTTGGTCGCGCATGGCTTGCCGCACGACGCGAAGGTCGACGGCTTCGGGCTGCTTCGGCCTGCGCCCCACGTGAAAGGCGCTGTCGTCAAGCTTGTGTCGCAGCTCCGAGGGGAGGACCGCGCCAATTTTGGCGAGCGCGTCACGCGCCGCCAGCGCGAACTCATCATCGGTCTGGCGCGATACCCATTGGGCGCCCAGCGCCAAGGCTTGGATTTCCTGTTCCGAGAACATCAGGGGAGGAAGGAGGAAGCCGGGTTGCAAGACATAGCCGAAGCCAGGCTCGCCGTCGATTTGTGCGCCCAAGCCCTGCAAGTCGGCGATATCGCGATAAATCGTTCGCAACGACACACCCGCCTCAGCCGCAAGGTCGTTGCCCGACACCGGGGTGCGGTGCCGCCGCAAGATCTGCATGAGGTCGAATAATCGCTGGCTCTTCGACATGGACCAAGTCTAGCACGAATCCTGCCAAAAATTGGCAGCAAGGCATCGCGGGCGACCGGCGGCGGCGCTTTGAGTGGCCGCGCCGCCTCACTGGCCCAGACCGCATTTACATCGCCACCACGGCCTTTCCGGCGAGCTTGTGCCCGGCTTCAAGCGCCGCGATGAGCGGGATCGCATCGTTCAGACGCACGGTCTCAGCGATTGGCAAGCGCAGCTTTCCATTCCCCGAAGCGACGGCAAGGCCGTCAAGGATATCAGCCCGCGCGGTACAGACGATCGGCTTGAGCTTCCGGTTGAAGATCGCACGGATGAACTTGATTGGCGCTGGATTGATATCGAGATACACGCCGCCTTCGCGAAGCAGGCCAACCCCGGCAGCAACCGCCATCGTTCCCGCCGTGTCATACACTACGTCGAAGCGTTCACGGATCTTCGACAGATCGGCGGCCCGATAATCGAAGAGAGGCTGGACGTCCAGGTCACGGGCTCGCTGCATCGCCTGCGCGCTGCATGTCCCCGCGACGGTCGCCCCGAACATCTTTGCGAGCTGCACCGTGGCCTCGCCGACAGCACCGGTGCAGCCGTTGACGAACACCTGGCTACCGGATTTCAGGGCAGCCTTGTCCACGAGGCCGTTCCAAGCGGTGACCCCCGGCGTAGCCAGGCAAGCCGCGTCCTCGAACGAGACCGAATCCGGCGTCCTGGCGACGAAGGTTTGGGGGGCGATGACGGCTTCGCCAAGCGCGCCGCCATGCTTTATCTGCGCCATGCCGAACACGGGATCGCCAATTTTGAAGCGCGTGACGCCAGCGCCGACAGCGGTCACGATGCCGGAAAAATCGCTGCCCATGGCGCGCGGAAATTTCTTTCCCGTCACCATTTTGAGATAGCCATTGCGCACCTTCCAATCGATGGGATTGATGGCGGCGAACTTGACCTTGACCGCGACTTCGCCGGTCCCCGGAGCCTTCAGCTCGAAGGCTTCGAGCTTCATCGTTTCGGGGCCGCCGTAGCTGTCATATTGAATCCGTTTCATGGTCGATCGTGCCTTAGTGCGGTTGGACCGTCGCCGTGTAGGCGGCGAACGGAGTCGCGTCGTAGATCACTTCGGTCGATGCGATCTTGCCGTTCTTCACCTTGAGGAGTTCCGCGACGACGGCGTTGGCAACCGGATGAGTGTCCGCGCTGTAAACGACGACAGCCTGCTCATCGTCGCCGTAGGCGGCGAGAACCGTGACCTTCTTGATCATGCGGGCGAAACCCTCGTGGAATTCGCGAAACTTCTGCACGCCGGCGATCCGCCCGCGTGGCGACGTGCAAACAACGTCGTCCGCCGACACGGAAGTAATCGTATCCACGCTCCTGCTGGCGATGGCCTCGATGTAGGTTTTGGCGATCTGCAGCGCCTGTCCGTTGCTTTGAGTTTTCATCGTCTTCCTTTCAGTAAAAATGCCCTGAAAGAAGACCTAGCGCAGGCCAGTGACAGATTCTGGCAGTAGGAAATCGGCGCTGCCAAAGGCGCCTTCGCGCCGCGACCGGCCTGCCTCCGCTGTCCGCTCCTCCGCGCAATAGCGGACATCGCTGGATGTCGCAGAATGGCCAAAAGCTGACCTCGGATTTTTGCGGACAACGATCTCCAGCCTGAGCCTCTCCCGGCCTCCTATTCTACGGAGAGGGAACTCGTGCCAAGTGCAAGGCAGCCTCAACGCCGCCTTCCAGGATCTGCTCCGCCTGCGCAGCGTTGGGCACGGCCCGCGCGAACTGAAGGGTGCCCACCATGAGTCCGAAAATGGCGGTCGCGCGGCGGCGGCTCGCTGCGGCATCTGCGTCAGGAAGCAGTGCGGCCAATGTCGCAACGTAGCTTCGCAACCCTTTCTCGTAATCTTTCCTGGTGGACAGGGGCTGTCGGGCGATTTCGGGGAGCAACGCCGCCGAGGGGCATCCGCCCGTCGGGTCTTCGAGGTGTGCGCGGTTCAGGTATCTCCGGATCGCGCCCTCAAGGTCCAGGCCTCTCCGCTGATCCTCATCGAGGCGATGTTGCTGGTCGTCGAGCGCGCTCGCTAGCGCCTCGCGAACGAGCGCGTCTTTGGATTCGAAGTGCGGAGAGAATGCGCCTTTGGTCAGGCCGGCCTCGTCCATGATCCCGGCGATCCCGGCGGCGGAGATGCCGTTCCGGCGCATGCGCTTCGACGCCACATCGATGATGTGCCGTCGCGTCGCCGCCTTATGACCTTTCTCGAAGCGCATCTTCTCTCCTCTCCACCAATTTCCCGCGGCCGTTACGCTGCGGCCGCTTCCGGAAAAGCCTGGAGATCGCGATCAAGTTGCTGGGCTACTGGATCGACATTATCGCCGCCGCCAAACTGACAGAAAACGGATGCTGGTCGATCACGACGTTAGATCGCACGCGACCCTGCGCCCAAAATGCCTTCGATGCCGCGGGCAAGGTTTAGAAGCCCCCGGTCGCTCCCTAACGGGGCATCCAGCTCGAGCCCAATCGGCAGCCCCGCGCGCGACAAGCCAACAGGAAGGCTGATACCGGGCAACCCCACGCTGCTTGCCGACACGGTGTGGTTCGCCAAAGCGAGGTCGCTAACTTCCTGCTCCGCGATATGGACGGTTGCCTGCTCCTCGATCAAAGGCGCCGTGCAGGGCGTGGTCGGTTGCAGAATGACCAGCGCCCCATGAGAGACGAACGCCGTGTTGAGCCGGCGCTGGATTTCCGGCCGGCTCACGTCGAGCGCAGTCTGATAGGCCTCCGCCGAGGTAGCACCCGCGCCACCCGGCAGTGCGATGTGCTCCCACGCCTGCCGAAGTTGGGGCTTAAGGCCCTCGTAAATGGCTTCGAACGTGGTCGGGATGTCGTGACGGCGAAGAAACTCCGAAATTGCGCCCATCGTCTCATGAGCGAAGATGCCCCATGTCGCGGTTTGGACAAGGGAATTGAAATCGTCGCCAAGGTCTACTTCAACGATCTCGGCGCCGGCGTCCTGCAAACGCCGAACCACCTCGCGGAAGCGGGTCTCGACTTCTGAATCCACCAGATCCAGGAACTGTCGCGGCGCGAAGGCCAGCCGGGCTCCCTTCAGGCCGTAGCCGCCGTCGGAGGACTCCGCGGCCTGTTCACCCGTCACGACCTGATCCACCAGAATGCAGTCCTCAACGCTTCTAGCGAACACGCCCGTCGTGTCGAGCGTATGAGAGATCGGCGCAACGCCGTGCCGCGGCCAACGCCCGGTGGTTGGCTTGAATCCCACGACGCCACAGAACGATGCGGGGACCCGGATGGACCCAACGGTGTCACCGCCCAGGGACGCGGGAACGAGGCCAGCGGCCACGGATGCGGCGGAGCCGCTCGAGGAGCCGCCCGACACGCGATCTCGTGCGTGCGGATTCTTCACCTGGCCGTAACGCGCGTTGTGACCGGTCAAGCCGTACGACATCTCGACGAGGTTGTTCTTGCCGAAGATCAAAGCGCCCGCACCCTTAATGGCCCGGACAGCGTCGGCATCTTCGCGCGGCACGAAATGAGCGAGGCCTTCGACGCCCAGGCTGGTAGGTAGCCCTTTCGTCAAATAACTGTCCTTCACCCCGAGCGGCACGCCAAGGAGCGGGGCCGCCGATCCGGCCGCACGCGATTTGTCTGCGGCCCTCGCGGCCGCCAGCACCCCGGCCTCGTCGATGGTGATGAAGGCGTTCAGTTCGGCAAGCGCTCGGGCGCGCTGTAAAAGCGCCGCGGTGTAGGCCTCCGAAGTGATGTCGCCGTTGCGAACCGCTGCTGCAGCGGTCGCGAGCCCAAGCGAGGCGACATCTGTGGTTTCTCGCGATGCGATGTGGCGTGAAGCCGTGCGCGTGTCGTCCATGAAATCCTCGCAAGGAACTGTTTGGCGGCACCCCGCAGCCGCCCAACAGCGGCATCGGTCCGATGCCATGATGGTCATCATATTAAATTACGATCGTAATTCAATAGAGCGGCAGCCTCGCCGGGGACACATGAGCGTGAGGTGCCGACGGACCGATCGATTGCGGGCAATGATTGGCTTCAACGGCGACCTCTGCTTGGGCCACAAGCGGTCGTCCCCGGAATGCATCCCGAGAGGATCGGTGATGTCAGAAGCCAATCTGGCCACAGCGCTCTTCAGCAGGTGTAGGCCACCCACGTAAAACCGTGACCGGTAACTTCCGGTCTTCCCGGGGTGAGCGACCGCTGTTGGGATCGACGCCTTCGCGCTGCAACTGGCCTGCCTCCGCCTGTCGGCGGCCCCGCAGGGCTATCGCTTTCCAATCGCGTTTTCTTCAATGCGATAGCCCCCTGCTGCCCCGGACCTCGCGCTCCGCCAACCTTCATTTGAATGATGACGAGACAATTGGTCGCTGAATGATGGCGAGACAATTGGCCGCAACCACTTTCGACCGAAAGACCCGAATGAGGTCGGGAGAGATGAGCACCTGTCCAGCATGTGGCAGCGCATCAACTGCCAAATTGTTCGAAGTCACCGCAGATCAGGCCTCTCGATCCTTCGTCAGTCCGCGCCAGTATCCGGATCGGTCTCGAAAGTTAATCCGCCACCTGTCGCTGCTCTGGGGCCGCGACACCTGCGATATCCGAAAATGTGCCGATTGCGGATTCGGTTTTGCAGATCCGTTCGTCGCGGGTGGCGCCGAGTTTTATAACCTGGCCGCACCGCACCCTTCCTATCCAACCATGAAATGGGAGTATGCGAGGACGATCGAGGCGCTGAACGGCCTCGGCACTGCCGGAAAAACGGCGATCGATGTCGGGGCCGGGTTTGGCTATTTTCTCGATCACATCAAGGACAAACTCTTTCACGCGTCCGATATTTACGCGGTCGACTACAACGAAGCAGCGCAACAGGCGTTGCGATCGAAAGGCTACAAGACCTTTTCGGTCGACCTGCGGGAGGATGGCTTCACCCCGATGAAGGAGGCCTTCGACGTCATCTTCATGTTCCAGGTATTCGAGCACATGGACCGGGTGGATGACGTCTTCGCGCGATTAAAATACCTTCTCAAGGCGCAAGGCTCTGTCTTCATCGCCGTGCCGAATGATATCCGAACGCACTACATGGAGGGCCACGGATCGCTCATCGACATGCCGCCGAACCACATCGGCCGCTGGACGAAGGACGCGTTTGATGCGGTATGCCGACGACACGGCCTGCAATTGAGCATTTGCGAGCGGGAGCCATTCACCCCCCTGAAGTTCCTCAGGGAAGACATCGTGGACAGCTTTTTGCGCAGGGCAGAGAAACCTGGCAGCGTCAGTGAGTTCGTGCGCGGCCTGCCGCGAAGCAAAGCGCAGCGGATTGGGCAAGCCGTGATCGCACTTGCGCTTGCACCATCACGCTTGCCGGCATGGGCCTACGCGGCCAGGAACTCATCGACGCTGGGGAGTGCGCTCTGGGTGAAGATCGACAAAGGCGCGTGACGAGCGACCACGGTCGAACGGGCCGCTCGCTGCCGCAGCGCCTGCCGGCTCATCACCTGCTCTTCGGTCTGATGGCGTCGACGGTTCCCTGTATGAAGGCCTGGAGCTTCCCGACGTCCCCTTCCGTCAACTTGCCGCTGAAATCCGGCATGCCCAGGTCACGGAATGGACCGTGGAAGAGGATATGCCTCAGATTGGCGATCTCTTCGGCGCTGACGTAGCCGAGATTGATGATGTTGCCGCCGCGGCCGACGCCAGGCACGCCGTGGCAGGCGACGCAGGCTGCCGCGACATAGATCTCGCCGCCTTCCCTGATGTCCTTCGGATCGTACTTCACGCCCTGCAGCAGACCATCGGTCTGATATTTGACGAACGCTGGCAGCTTCGCCGTGCCGCCGAGTGCGTAGGTGTAGATCGTTCCCGGGTTCTGGTACTCGGTCGCGCGATGCGTCAGGCCGTAGGAGCCGCCCCAGCCGACCGCAATCGAGATGTATTGCCTGTCGTCAACCATGTAGGTTGCGGCGGCCGCCACCGCGCCGGTGCCGGTCGGCATTTCCCACAGCTTGGTTCCGTTTGCCGCATCATAAGCGACGAAGCGGCCATCCGCCGTCCCCTGGAAAACCAGGTTGCCGGCGGTGGTCAGCGTCCCGCCATTCCACGGCGACACGTGCTCGACGCGCCAGACTTCCTTTTGATGCACCGGATCCCAGGCGAGCAGACGTCCGAATGGAGCCGACTTCGGAGGGTTAAAAACGAAACCGATATTCCCGCCCAGCAAGCCGCCGAGTTTGCCCGGCGCAGCAGCATTCTGCACGAACGACTTTTCCGGCGACAGATTGACCGGGATGTGCTGCGCCGGAAGATAGACGAGGCCGGTCAGCGGATTGAACGACATCGGCTGCCAATTGTGAGCCCCGTCCGGTCCCGGAATCGACTCGTATTGATCTGCGTCGCGCGCCGCCGGCAGCTCGATCGGCCGTCCGTTGGCATCGTATCCCGTCGCCCAATTCACATCGACGAAGTTCTTCGCCGAGATGAACTTGCCGTTGGTACGATCGATGACGAAGAAGAAGCCGTTTTTCGGCGCGTGCAGGATCACCTTGCGCGGCACATTGTCGATCTTGATGTCGGCCAGGATCATCGGCTGGGTCGATGTGTAGTCCCAATTGTCGCCGGGCGTCTCCTGATAGTGCCAGATATACCGGCCAGTGTCGGCGTTGAGCGCGACGATCGAGCCCAGATAGAGATTGTCGCCACCCGACGGACTGCGAAGCTTGCGATTCCAGGGACCGCCGTTTCCCGTGCCAACATAGACCATGTTCAGATCGGGATCGAACGTGATCGAGTCCCATGGCGCGCCACCGCCGCCGTTGATCCAATACTTCCCTGAGGGATCCCAGGTCTTCGCCGCGGCTTCCATCGAGGCGTCTTCAAACGGCTTCGATGGATCGCCGGGCACGGTGAACCAGCGCCAGAGCTGATGACCGGTCTCGCTGTCGTAGGCCGTGACGTAGCCGCGCACACCATATTCGGCACCGCTCTGGCCGATCACGACCTTGCCGTTGAAGACGCGCGGCGCGCCGGTGATCGTGTAGGAATGCGCGTGATCGATCAGCGTGTCCGTTTCCCAGATCTTGGCCCCGGTCGCGGCATCGAGCGCGATCAGGCGCCCGTCATAGGCGGCTTCGAAGACCTTGCCCTTATAGAGTGCGAGACCACGGCTGACAGCGTCGCAGCACCCGCGATAGGTCTTTGACCGGTCAACACCCGGATCGAACGACCAGATTTTTGTCCCGGTCCGCGCGTCGATGGCATGGACCACATTCCAGGGGGCCGACTGATACATGATGCCATCGACGACGAGGGGCGTTGCCTCGATGCCGCGCGATGATTCCAGATTGTAACTCCAGACGAGCCCGAGATCCCTGACGTTGTCGGTGTTGATCTGATTGAGCTTGCTGAACCGCGTTTCGGCGTAGTCGAGGCCGACGGTCGGCCAATTTCTGGACGTCTTCGTATTGGCTTCAATGAAGTCGCTGTCGACTCTGGAGATGTTCGCCTTGATGCGGTCCGACTTCGCGTCGGTCCCACTCTGCGCCCATGCACTGAAAGGCAGGGAAAGACCCAGGAGAACGAGAAAGAGAGCAGGAAAAAGAACAAGGGCGGCACTGATCTCACGGAAGGCAATCTGAATCCTGGACCGATTGCTCGACTTTTTTTCAGGCCATTGGCACTCTGTGTTGGATCGTCCCATGCCTCACCCTCCTCCGTGCACGTCGAGACCACGGTGCGTGCGCATGCCTGCGCCCGTCTCCGTTGATATGAAGTCTCAAACCTGCCCCGACGGTGCTACTGAAGCATTTCAGTCCTGACATGCCCGATTGCAGTTGTAAGAAAGCGTCCTGCTTGGCCCACCGGCCACCACGGCTGTCATCGGCGAAAATCTTTTCAACCCTTGGTGATCAGGATCGGGTGTTTCGGCTAGCATTTGGTGGCGTGCAAGCATTTGGGACGGAATGTCCGTCCTCGAAGGGACATATTATGCGATCAGCGACCTTGCCGCCGCCGAGATCATCACCAGCCCGCCGGTGATGACAGCGACGTCGAGAATGGCGGTGTGGATATGCACCGGCATCCGCTCGACAAAGGCCTTTGCCAGAAACGCGCCGGGGATGGCGATCGCGCCGATCAGCAGCGCAAAGGCCAGCACCTGCGCGGTGACGGCGCCGGCGAGGCCAAACACCGAGATCTTGATGAGGCCGGTGCCGAGCGAGATCATCGCATCGGTCGCGATCACGGCGGCGCCTTCGAGGCCCGCGGCCATCAAGAGCGAGAGCAGGATCACGCCGGAGCCGGAGGTGCCGCCGACCAGCACGCCGTAACCGACGGAGCCGGCGGCAAGGCCGGTGTCGCCGATCCTGACCTGGCGACGGCGGAGCACGCGGCGCAGCGGCACGCTGAGGATCAGCATGGAGCCGATCACGAGTGCTGCGCCCGCATTGGTCAGCCGCGTGTAGCCGTAGGCGCCGAGCGCGGTCGTCAGCGCCGCACAGGCCAGCACGATCAGCGCGCGGCGGCGGTCGGCATAGCGCAGATAGGCGAGCGCGCGGCTCGAATTGGTGAAGATCGCGGAGATCGCGATGATCGGCACCACGGGCTCGGCGCCGACCAGCGGCACCAGCACCAGCGGCATCAGGGCGCCGGTGCCGTAGCCGGCGAGACCACCGATGATCGAAGCAAACAACGCCATCAACGCGACCAGCAGGAGCTGAAGGATCGAGATGTCGGCGAAGCCTGAGACGATTGTCACGTTCTCTCATCGCGGCTGACGCGTGCCGCTGCTTGATCGGCGATGGAAGCGAGCGCGGCTTCCTCTAGGGGAAAATCCGCCGCAAGCCAAGCGTCCTCGGCAAGCGTCAGCACGTGCCCGAGCGCGGGTCCTTCCGCCATGCCGCGGGCGATGAAGTCGGCGGCGCGAAGCGGAAATTTCGGCGCAGTCCAGCGCTGCGGCAGCTCGGCGAGCGCACGCCAGTGCGACGATCCGACGTCACCGCCGGCCCGCGCCCAGGCGAGCAACACGCGATCGTGATAGCGCTCCGCGCCCAGCCGATAGAGCAACCGCCGCGCATTGGCCTCGTCCTTGGTGGCAAAGCGCCACCAGCGGTGCCCCATCGAATCCAGCGCCTTGCCCTCCGCGTTGGAGAGCCGCAAGCGCGTGGCGACGCGCTTGGCATCTTCGGTCACGGCGACCGTCAGCGCGGCGAGCCGCCGCGTGCTGCTTGCCGGCAAGCCAAGCTCTGCCTCGATCGCGATCATGGCCGACAGCGGCCCGGTATAGACGACGCCCCCGCTCAGCGCTTGCAGCAACCCGCCATCGGCCATCGCGAGCGCGGCGTCGGAGGCACCGTGGGCGACCAGCAGCTTCAGCATCTCCATGCGCACCCGCTCGGACGACAGGCTCGCAAGCCCCGCGCGGCCGCGGATGCAGGCGAGATAGCCGTCGCGGTCGGGCTCGCCGGCCCCGAAGGCGGCGTGGATGCGGAAGAAGCGCAGGATGCGCAAATAGTCCTCGGCGATGCGCTGGTCGGGATCGCCGATGAAGCGCACGCGCCGCGCGGCCGCATCCGCGATCCCGCCGACATAGTCGTAGACGACGCCGGTCGCATCGGCCGACAATCCGTTCATGGTGAAGTCGCGGCGCTCGGCGTCCTTCACCCAGTCGCGGCCGAACGCGACCTTGGCCTTGCGGCCGAAGGTCTCGGTGTCCTCGCGCAGCGTCGTGACCTCAAAGGGCTGGCCGTCGATGACCAGCGTGATGGTGCCGTGGTCGATGCCGGTCGGCACGCTCTTGATGCCGGCAGCCTTGGCGCGGCGCATCACCTCGTCGGGCAACGCGGTGGTTGCGATGTCGATGTCGCCGGGCACGAGACCGAGCAGCGCATTGCGCACGGCGCCGCCGACCACGCGCCCTTCCTCGCCGTCGGCGTTGAGCAGCGCCAGCACGCGCGCCGTGCCGCCGGAGGTCAGCCAGGGCGCCTTGGCGAGTAACGGCTCTGCGCTCATGGTCCAGCCCCTATTTTTCCACGCCAGGCACGAGCCTGCCGTTCTCGATATGGGCGGGAACGTAGGTCGAATCCGGTGCGGCGCCGGAGAAATGCGCGAAGCCGATCAGCCCCGCGATGACAAGCACGAGCGCGGCCAGGACCAGGCGCGCCACGACGGTGACCGGCCAGGACGATCGCGCGAACAGGCCGGAGCGGGTGGCGGCCAGGAACAGCGCATAGACGGCAAAGGGGATGAGGAAGATTCCGATCTCGGTCAGAACCGGCCGGATCATGATGAGTAGATCCGCTCATACAGCACACGCAGCATTCCGGCCGTCGCACCCCAGATGTAGCGCTCCGCGAACGGCATCGCGTAGTAGAACCGCTCCATGCCGCGGAATTCCTTGCTGTGCACCTGGTGGTTCACCGGGTTCATCAGGAAGGATAACGGCACCTCGAAGGCATCATCAACCTCGGAATGGTTGATGGTGAGCTCGAAGCCGGGCCGCACCCTGGCGACCGTCGGCAGGATGCGGAAGCCGAAAGCGGTGCCGTAGAGATCGAGGTAGCCGATCGGCTCGACGAAGTCTCTGGACAGGCCGACCTCCTCCTCGGCCTCGCGCAGAGCGGCATCGAGCGGCGAGGCGTCGGTGGCGTCGATCTTGCCGCCGGGGAAAGCGATCTGGCCGGCGTGGTCGTTGAGATGCGCCGAGCGCTGCGTCAGCAGGATGGTCGGCTCGGGACGGTCGACCACGGCGATCAGGACCGCTGCCGGCCGCACCGGCTGCTCGCGCGCGACGATCTCCAGCATCTTGTCGGTGCCGGGATCGCCCGAGGCGGGGATGATGTTCGGATCGTAGAGGCCGGGCGGCACGTCGAAGCCGAGCCTCGCCCCGGATCGGGCGAAGAAATCGGCCGCGCCGATCACGACCGGACCGCTCTTCAGGATAGGCTTGTTCAAAGTGCGGCCCTCACCTGCTCCGCGTCGGCCATGGCGAAGAATTTACCGGCCGACTCGACGCCGAACATCGGCTGGCCATCGACCATCCGCTCCTCACCCATGTCAACCAGATCGTAGTAGAGCGCGCGGGTGACCTTGGCCCAGAGATCGGCGCGGACATGCAGGTACGGCGTCAGCCCGCCCTCCCTGGCCTGCTCGAAGCGCAGCCGGTGCGCGGCATCGCAGGTGACCCAGTCGTCGACATTGGTGCGGAAGCGGAGCACGCGATGGTTGTCCTCGCCGTCCTTCTGCATCTCGACCGCCATGAACGGCGCGTCGTCGACGCGAATGCCGACCTTCTCCACGGGCGTGACGAGGAAATGCTTGTCGCCCTCGCGCTTCAGGACCGTCGAGAACAGGCGGACCAGGGCGTGCCGTCCGATTGGCGTGCCCATGTAGAACCAAGTACCGTCGGACGCGATTCGGATGTCGAGATCGCCGCAAAACGGCGGATTCCACAGATGCACCGGCGGCAGGCCCTTCGTGGCGCCATCGGCATTGGCAGCACTTTTGGCGGCGGCAGTCAGCCCCTCAAGACCGCGATCGGCGCTCTGCCCTTGGTTCGCCATGGTTTGCCCTGACTTTGTCTGTTGGCACGATTGGTGCACGTTTTACGTTGTACCCGGGTGCGCGGTTCCACACCGGATTAGCCCGGTGTGGAGGTCGCCACTTCGTGATGCCCTACATATCCCTAAGCCGATAAGGTGGGGATAGGTTAATTCAACGAATACATGGCCTTCCTGCAAGTCTAGCATAGGGCCCATGTGCGACTTTTGATGACTTGACGACGCAAGCGGGCCGCGTGGCGGACTTTAAGGAGCTGACGGATGGCGGAAAGTGTCGAGAAACTGGAAGACGGAATCGTCCGTTCGGCCGAGCAGGTGTCGAGCCAGATCCGCGCGGCGAAAGACGCAATCGCGTCCGTCATCTTCGGCCAGGATCGTGTGATCGAGAACACGCTCGTCACCATCCTCTCCGGCGGTCATGCGCTGCTGATCGGCGTGCCCGGCCTCGCCAAGACCAAGCTGGTCGAGACGCTCGGCGTCACGCTGGGTCTCGACGCCAAGCGCATCCAGTTCACGCCGGATTTGATGCCGTCGGACATTCTCGGCGCCGAAGTGCTCGACGAGAGCACCGCCGGCAAGCGCTCCTTCCGCTTCATCTCCGGTCCCGTGTTCGCGCAGCTGCTGATGGCTGACGAGATCAACCGCGCCAGCCCGCGCACGCAGTCGGCGCTGCTCCAGGCGATGCAGGAGCAGCACATCACCGTCGCCGGCGCGCGTCACGACCTGCCGAAGCCGTTCCACGTGCTCGCCACGCAAAACCCGCTGGAGCAGGAAGGCACCTATCCGCTGCCGGAAGCCCAGCTCGACCGCTTCCTGATGGAGATCGACGTCGACTATCCCGATCGCGACGCCGAGCGCCGCATCCTGTTCGAGACCACGGGTGCCGAGGAGACGCTGGCGAGGGGATCGATGAACGCAGAAGCGCTGATCACCGCGCAGCGGCTGATCCGCCGTCTGCCGGTCGGCGATTCCGTGGTGGAAGCGATCCTGTCGCTGGTCCGCTCGGCCCGTCCGGGCGAGGAGAGCGGCGAGACCGGCAAGTTCATCGCCTGGGGTCCCGGCCCGCGCGCCAGCCAATCCTTGATGCTCGCCGTGCGCGCACGCGCGCTGATCGATGGACGCCTGGCGCCCTCGATCGACGACGTGCTCGACCTCGCCGAGCCCATATTGAAGCACCGCATGGCGCTGACGTTCCAGGCGCGCGCCGAGGGCCGCACGATTCCGGACGTGATCAAGCAATTGAAGGCTCGGATCGGTTGATGGCCGCAGACAACGGGCACACAGCGAAGGAGATCATCGCGATCCGACGTGCCGATGGCGAAAGCCGTACGCTCGCCGCTTCGCTGCCACGCCTGGTGCTCGAGGCCCGCCGTATCGCTGCCAACGTCATCCACGGCCTGCACGGAAGGCGCCGCGCCGGTTCGGGTGAAAATTTCTGGCAATACCGCCGCTTCGTCTCCGGCGAGCCGGCGCAGAACGTCGACTGGCGGCGCTCGGCGCGTGACGACCATTTGTACGTGCGCGAGCTTGAATGGGAAGCCTCGCACACGGTGTGGATCTGGCCCGACCGCTCGCCCTCGATGGCGTTCGCCTCCAAGACCGCACGCGAATCCAAGCTCGAGCGGACGCTGATCGTTGCCTTCGCGCTGGCCGAACTGCTGGTCTCGGGCGGCGAACGCGTCGGCATTCCCGGACTAATGGCGCCGACCGCGAGCCGCAGCGTCATCGACAAGATGGCGCAGGCGATGCTGCATGACGATGCCGGCCGGCTGAGCCTGCCGCCGTCCTTCGTGCCTTCCGCGCTCGCCGAGATCATCGTGCTGTCGGATTTCTGGTCGCCGATCGCGGAGATCAAATCCATGCTCGCGGGCCTGTCCGGCTCCGGCGCGCATGGCACGATGGTGCAGGTGGTGGATCCCGCCGAAGAGTCGTTCCCTTATTCCGGCCGCATCGAGTTTGTCGAGCCCGAGGGCTTCGGCGTGATCACGGCGGGCCGCGCCGAGAGCTGGGCGCAGGATTACACCGCGCGGCTCGCGCTGCACCGCGACCAGATCCGCGCCGAGACCAGCAGGCTCAACTGGCTGTTCACGACCCACACGACCGACCGCTCCGCCGCCGAGCTCTTGCTGTTCCTGCATGCCGGCATGCAGGTGAGCAAGTCGGGCACCCGCACCACGACGATCAAGGTGGGGCCGGCCGCATGATGGGATTGCCGCTCGCCTTCACCGAACCGCTGCTCCTGATCGGCCTCGTCAGCCTGCCCGTGCTGTGGTGGCTGCTGCGCGTGATGCCGCCGCGGCCGCGCCGGATCGAGTTTCCGCCGACGCGCCTGCTGTTCGACATCGCGCCAAGGGAAGAGACGCCCTCGCGGACGCCGTGGTGGCTGACCGCGCTGCGGCTCCTGGCTGCGGCCCTCGTCATTTTCGCCGCCGCCGGCCCGATCTGGAATCCGCAAACGGGCGCCGCCGGCAGCAAGGCACCGCTGATGATCATGTTCGACGACGGCTGGAGCGCTGCATCGCATTGGGATGTCAGGGTCAGGGCCGCTGACGAGCTGATCGCCAACGCCGACAACGACCGCCGCGCCATCGCGCTGGTGCCGCTGTCCGAGCCGAACCGCGACATCACCCTGATGCCGGCGGGTGCGGCGCGCGTCGCACTGCGCCAGCTCGCGCCGAAGCCCTACTCGATCGATCGCGTTGAAACCCTGACCGCCATCGACCGTTTCCTGAAGGCCACCGGCGACTGCGAGATCGCCTGGCTGTCGGATGGCGTCGATACCGGCCGCGGCGAGGACTTCGTGCAGGGCCTCGGCAAGACCATCGGAGATCGCAGCCTGACGGTGTTCCAAGGCGGCACGTCCTCCCCGCTGGCGCTCGTCGCCGCCGAGAACGCCGCCGCCAAGATGACGGTGAAGGTGCTGCGCACCGACAGCGGCATCGCCGTCGGCACCGTGCGCGCGCTGGACCAGAAGTCCTCGCCGATCGGCGAAGCGCGCTATTCGTTCGGCCCGCAGGACAAGGAAACCGAAGCCTCGTTCGACCTGCCGGTCGAGCTGCGCAACGACATCACGCGGCTCGACATATCGGGCGAGCGTTCGGCCGGCGCGGTGCAACTGCTCGACAAGCGGTGGCGCCGCCGCGCCATCGGCATCGTCACCGGCACGACCAGCGAGACCGCGCAGCCGCTGCTGGCGCCGACCTTCTACCTGACCCGTGCGCTGGCGCCGTTCGCCGACGTGCGGCTCGCCGACCGGGGCTCGCCGCAGCAGGGCATCACGCAATTCCTCGACCAGAAGCTGCCGATGATCATCCTCGCCGATGTCGGCACCGTCGCTCCCGAAATCCGCGAGCGCCTCAACGCCTGGATCGACCAGGGCGGCGTGCTGGTGCGCTTCGCCGGACCAAGGCTGGCACAGGCCGAGGACGATCTCGTGCCGGTCAAGCTGCGCAAGGGCGGCCGCACGCTCGGCGGCAGCCTGACCTGGGAGAAGCCGCAGCATCTCGCCGCCTTCGCGGCGAACGGCCCGTTTGCCGGCGTCGCAGTCCCCAAGGACGTTACCGTGAACCGCCAGGTGCTGGCCGAGCCCGACGCGGTGCTCGCCACCAAGAGCTGGGCCTCGCTGGAAGACGGCACGCCGCTCGTCACCGGCGAGCATCGCGGCAAGGGCCTGGTCAGCCTGTTCCACGTCAGCGCCGACATGCGCTGGTCTGACCTGCCGATGTCGGGCACCTTCGTCGAAATGCTGCGCCGGGTCGTCGACATGTCCGGCTACACCGCCAAGCCCGGGCCCGGGGTCGCGGCCGAGGCGAGCACCGAGACGGTGGCGCCGCTGCACATCCTCGACGGCTTCGGCGCGTTCGGTCCGCCGCCGGCCACCGCAAAGCCGCTGCCCGCGGATTATCGCGACCGCGCTACGCCCGATCATCCGCCCGGCTTCTATGGTCCGGCAGAAGGACCGCTCGCCGTGAACACGCTCGCAGCTTCCGACCGCATCGCAGCGCTAAACACCACAGGCCTGCGCGCCCGGCACGCGACCTACACCAATGCCGAACCGCGCGACCTGCGCGGCTGGCTGCTGTCGACGGCACTCGCGCTGTTCCTGATCGACGCCATCATCGTCGCGGTGCTCGGCGGCGGGATCGCCGCGCTGCTGCGCCGGCGCGCCGCGACGGCCATGATCGTCGTCGGGCTGGCGCTTGCCGGCCTGGTGTCGCTTGCGCCGGCGCCGTCGCGCGCCGATAGCGCCTCCGACGAGTTCGCCATGAAGGCGGTGTCGCAAACCCGCCTCGCCTATGTCGTCACCGGCAATGCCGACGTCGATTCCATCGTCAAGGCCGGCATGTCCGGTCTGACGCAGTTCCTGGCGCAGCGCACCGCGCTGGAGGCCGGCGATCCCGTCGGCATCGATCCCGGCCGCGACGAGCTTGCCTTCTTCCCGCTGATCTACTGGCCGATCGTGCCGGGCGCGCCCAAGCCGCCGCAGGATGCCATCAACAAGATCGACGCCTACATGAAGCAGGGCGGCACCGTGCTGTTCGACACCCGCGACGCGATCGAAGCGCCGCCCGGCGAGAATGGCGCCGCGCAGACCCCGGGCATGCAGACGCTGCGCGAGATCCTGTCGTCGCTCGACGTGCCCGAGCTCGAGCCGGTGCCGCGCGAGCACGTGCTGACCAAGACTTTTTATCTGCTGCGCGACTTCCCGGGCCGTTTCAGCACCGGCCAGACCTGGGTCGAGGCCCTGCCGCGCGATGAGGATGACGACAGCGCGCAGCGGCCGGCCCGCGGCGGCGACGGCGTCTCGCCGATCATCATCACCTCGAACGATCTGGCCGGCGCCTGGGCGCAGCGGCTCGACGGTCAGTTCATGCTGCCGATGTCCGGCGGCGACGCCCGCCAGCGCGAGTTCGCCTACCGCGCCGGCGCCAACATCGTGATGTACACCCTGACCGGCAACTACAAGGCCGACCAGGTGCACGCACCGGCCCTGATCGAACGGTTGGGGCAATGATGCGGGTTTTGAAATTCGATACCCGTCAAACAGAAGCCGTCATGCCCGGCCTTGTGCCGGGCATCCACGTTGTTCGTGCCGCGTGGCGAGGCGTGGATGGCCGGGACAAGCCCGGCCACGACGATGCAGATAGGCTTGTGACATGAATTACGGCATTGCGTTCACGCCGCTTGTTCCCGCGATCGTCCTGTGGCTCGCGCTGGCCGCGATCGTGGTCGTTGCGCTCGTGCTGCTGGTGGCGCGCGCGCGCGGCGCAGCCGTGCGCGTCGCCGCGCTGGCGCTGTTCCTGCTGGCGCTCGCCAACCCCTCCTTCACCCGCGAGGACCGCGATCCGCTCACCTCGGTCGCTGCCGTCGTGGTCGACAAGAGCCCGAGCCAGAATTTCGGCAACCGCAATCGCGAGGCCGCGCAAGCGCAGGAAGCGCTGGTCGACAGCCTAAAGAAGATCAAGGGCCTCGAGGTCCGCGTCGTCGACGCCGGACAGGCCGATGGCGAGACCGACGGCACAAAACTGTTCGGGGCGCTGGCCACCGCGCTGTCGGACGTGCCGGTCGATCGCGTCGCCGGCGCGTTCCTGATCACCGACGGCCGGGTCCACGACATCCCGGCCAATACCGCCGGGCTCGGCTTCCAGGCGCCGGTGCACGCGCTGATCACCGGGCAGAAGGACGAGCGCGACCGCCGCATCGCGATCACGGCTGCCCCGCGCTTCGGCATCGTCGGACAGACCCAGACCATCACCTACCGCCTCGACGATCAGGGCGTCAGCGGCGAGCGCGCCAAGGTCACGATCCGCAGGGACGGCGAGGTCCTGGGCGAGCGCACGCTATCGAGCGGCCAGAGCGCAAGCGTCGACGTCGATATCAAGCATGCCGGGCCGAACATCGTCGAGATCGAGGCCTCGCCGCTCGAGAAAGAGCTGACGCCGGTGAACAACCGCGCCGTCGTCGCCATCGACGGCGTGCGCGACAAGCTGCGCGTGCTGCTGGTCTCGGGCGAGCCGCATTCCGGCGAGCGCACCTGGCGCAACCTGCTGAAGTCCGACGCCAGCGTCGACCTCGTGCACTTCACCATTCTGCGTCCGCCGGAGAAGCAGGACGGCACGCCGATCAACGAGCTGTCGCTGATCGCGTTTCCCACCCGCGAGCTGTTCCAGCAGAAGATCAACGAATTCCAGCTGATCATCTTCGACCGCTACGCCCGCCAGGGCGTGCTGCCGATCGCCTATTTCGACAACATCGCGCGCTATGTCCGCGCGGGCGGCGCGGTGCTGGTCTCGGCCGGCCCCGACTATGCCTCCAACACCAGTATCTGGCGTACGCCGCTGGATTCGGTGCTGCCGGCAGAACCCGTCGGCGTGACCGAAAAGCCGTTCTATGCGCATCTGTCGGAGATCGGCAAACGCCATCCGGTCACGCGCGGTCTCGAAGGCTCGGCCTCCGAACCGCCGCGCTGGAGCCGCTTCTTCCGCACCGTCGACACCCGCAATGCGGTCAACCCGCCGGTGATGACGGGCGTCGACGGCAAGCCGCTGTTGTTCCTGTCGCGCTTCGGCGAGGGCCGCGTCGCGCTCTTGCTCTCCGACCACATCTGGCTGTGGGCGCGCGGCTATGAAGGCGGCGGTCCGCATCTCGATCTCTTGCGGCGGATGTCGCACTGGCTGATGAAGCAGCCTGACCTCGATGAAGAGGCGCTGCGCCTCCAGGTGCAGGGCAAGGACCTCGTCGTGGTGCGCCAGACCATGTCGGACAGCGTCCAGCCGGTCAGCGTGACCTCGCCGTCCGGCGTATCGCAGGACCTGACGCTCGCGCCTGCCGATCCCGGCGAGTGGCGCGCCAGCCTGCCGGCCAGCGAACTCGGCCTGTGGCAGGCGACCGACGGCACGCTGAAGGCGCTGATCAATGTCGGCCCGACCAATCCGAAGGAGTTTTCGGAAGTCACCTCGACGACTGAAACCCTGAAGCCGCTGGCGCAGGCGACCGGCGGCAATGCCGTGCGCGTGGTCGACGGCACCAGCGTCGAGCTGCCGCGCATCGTGCCGGTGCGTTCGGCGAGCGTCTTCGCCGGCGATGGCTGGATGGGCGTGCGGATGCGCGACGCCAGCGTCGTGAAAGGCGTCGGCGTGCTGCCGATCTTCGCCGGCCTGATCGGCCTGCTGCTGCTGCTCGGTGCGTTCGCCGCCACCTGGGTCCGCGAAGGGCGCTAGTTGCCCGAACGACACATCGCGCGGCCGCCCGCGTGAGATCGTCTGACTTCCGTTGACATAAGCTGACCGTTCCTGCGATGTTACATTATAACATCGCAGGAAGCCGACGGGATCGGCGCCTCGCGATGTGGGGTGGCTTTTCCAGATGAAGTGGTTCCGGTCGAATATCAGGCACGGCTCCCGGCTCGCGTTGTTCGCGATGCTGGTGCAGTTCGCGCTGACGTTCGGCCACAGCCATTGGTTCGCCCAGGCCGCTCCCCTCGCCCAGTCCTTGCTCCAGCAGACCGACACCAGCGAGAGCATCGCTTCGATCGACCGCGCCGCGGTCCAGAAGCAATCGCCCGCCGGCCCCGACCGGGAGCAGCCGGGCGAGGATAATTGCGCGATCTGCGCCGTGGTCGCGATGGCGGGTACCATCGTATCCGCGACGCCGCCTGTGCTCCTGCTGCCGCAGGCGATCGAGCTGCTTCACCTCACCACCGATGCCGAATTCGTCCATCTGAAATCGGCCGGCGCGGCGTTCCAGCCCCGCGCTCCTCCCGCGTCCTGACTTCCAACAGCGCTTGATCACACCCGGCTCGCCGCTTTCAGGCGAACGCACGGGAGCAGTTGAAGTCGAATTCCGTCGCGCTGCGACGGCAGGCCGCCTCCGATCAGCACCAAATCTCGCGGACGGCGCCTGACTGGAATCAGGACCATGTCATTTGAATTGCGACGCGTGCAGCGTCTGGGCGGAGCCAGCCTGCTCCTGCTCGGCGCCGCCGCCACATCGGCGCTCGCCCAAGAGCCGGTACAAGCGCCGGTACAACAGCCTGCGCAGGATAAATCATCGACCGAGCTCCCCTCCGTCACCGTGACGGCGCCGAGCCCGATCGTGCGCAGGGTGGTGCCGACCCGCAGCCCAGTCCATGTCGCGCGCACCGGACGGTCGCGCAGCCAGCAACGCACGGCGGAAGCTGCGCCGGCGGCGCCCGCGACGGCCGCCGCACCCCAGCAGGGCGTGTTGCCGATCGTGACCAACCAGTTCGCCACCGTCACGGTGGTGCCGAACGAGGAGATCCGCCGCGAGGGCGGCGGCCAGCTCGGCGATCTGCTGTTCTCCAAGCCGGGCATCACCGGCTCGAGCTTTGCGCCCGGTGCCTCCAGCCGGCCGGTCATCCGGGGCCTCGACGTCAACCGCGTCGGCATCGTCGAGAACGGCACCAATTCGAACGGCGCATCCGACCTCGGCGAGGATCACTTCGTCCCGGTCGATACGCTCGCGACCAATCAGGTCGAGGTGGTGCGCGGGCCGGCTGCACTTCGCTACGGCTCGACCTCGATCGGCGGCATCGTCAGCGCCACCAATAACCGGATTCCGGATGCGCTGCCGAGCTGCGGCGCTCAGCCGTTCCAGACCTATGGCATGCCGGTGAAGGCGCCGCTCGCGAGCGCCGCGACGACGCCCTGCGTCACCGCCGAAACCCGTAGCGCGTTCAGCTCGGTCGACCGCGGTGTCGAGAGCGGCGTGCTGCTCGACACCGGCGCCGGCAATTTCGCGTTCCATGCCGACGTCTATGGCCGCAACACGACGGATTACGGCATCCCGAGCTACCCCTATTTGACCGACCAGACCCGGACCATCACAAACGGGCGCCAGCCCAATTCGGCGTCGCGCACGGACGGCGCCTCGATCGGCGGCTCGTACTTCTTCCAGGGCGGCTATATCGGCGCGTCGATCACGCAGAACGACTCGCTCTACCACATCCCCGGCATCGACGGCGCCGACCACAACACGCGGATCGACGGTCACCAGACCAAGATCAACGTCAAGGGCGAATACCATCCCGACTCCGCTGCGATCGACGCCATCCGCTTCTGGGCTGGCGCGACCGACTATCGGCACAACGAGATCGGCCTTGCCGATCCCGCCGATCCCAACACCGACGGTGTGCGGCAGACCTTCACCAACAAGGAGCAGGAGATCCGCACCGAGGTGCAGCTGATGCCGTTCAACGCACGCTTCGCCGAAGTGACGACGGCGCTGGGCTTCCAGGCCGGCCATCAGGAATTGACCGCGCCGAGCCCTGACAATCCCGGTACGCTGTTCAACGGCCTGTGGGACCCCAACAACAACACCCGCGTTGCCGCTTACGCCTTCAACGAGTTCAAGTTCACGGACGCGACGCGAGCCCAGATCGCCGGCCGCATCGAGCATGTCGAGCTGCACGGCACGACGCCGAACTTCCCGCCGGATTATCTACCCGACGGCACGCCGCAGGTGGGCATCGCACGCAATCCGTCCTTCACGCCGAAGAGCGGCAGCATCGGCCTGTTGCAGGACCTGCCGGGCGGCATGGTCGGCAGCATCACCGCACAATATGTCGAGCGCGCGCCGAAGCCGGCCGAACTGTTCTCGCGCGGTGCGCATGATGCGACCGCGACGTTCGACATCGGCAATCCGAACCTCACGATCGAGACCGCTGAGTCGGTCGAGGTTGGACTGCGCAAGGCGACGGGGCCGTTCCGGTTCGAGGCGACCGTCTACTACACGCATTTCGACAATTTCATTTTTCGCCGCCTCACCGGCGTGATGTGCGACGACAGTTTCGCGTCCTGCGGCACGCCGGGCGCCGAGTTGAATCAGGCCGTCTATTCGCAACGCAATGCCAATTTCCGCGGCGGCGAATTCCAGTCGCAGCTCGACGTCGGCGCGTTCCAGGGCGGCATCTGGGGCATCGAGAACCAGTTCGACGTGGTGCGCGCCACCTTCACCGACGGCACCAACGTGCCGCGCATTCCGCCCTTGCGGATGGGCGGCGGCGTGTTCTGGCGCGACGACAACTGGCTGATGCGCGTCAACCTGTTGCACGCTTTCGCGCAGAACAACGTCGCCGTGATCGCGGAGACGCCGACGCCGGGCTACAATTTGCTGAAGGCCGAGGTCAGCTACAAGACCAAGCTCGATCCGCGTCTGTTCGGTGCGCGCGAGATGACGGCCGGCGTCGTCGGCAACAATCTCCTCAACGAAAACATCCGCAACTCGGTGTCCTACACCAAGGACGAGGTTCTGATGCCCGGCATCGGCGTTAGGGCGTTCGCCAACTTCAAGTTCTAGCCTTGCGACAGCCGGGGCCCACGGGCCCCGGCACACGCGCGTTAAGTGAGCCGTAGCCCGGATGGAGCGGAGCGAAATCCGGGGTTTCTCACCTGACAGAAAGACCTTCCCGGATTGCGCTCCGCTCCATCCGGGCTACGGGCTGCGCGTCAGCTGCTTCTCGAAGCGCCATTGATCGACGGGGAACGGCCCGTTCGAGGTGTCCGTCATCATCACGAAGGTGCCGGCGTTGCGCCAACCGCTCTTCTCGTAGAACCGCGCAGCGCGCGCATTGCCGACGGCGCAGGCCAGCCACGCCAGCTCCACGCCGCGCGCGGCAAGGCGGGCTTCTGCGTCGGAGATCAGCGCCGCGGCCACGCCCGCGCCGTGCGCCTTCGGCGATACGAAGAGCTGATACAATTCGTCAGCCCTGACGGCGCAGAAGCCGAGCGGCGCGCCGGCCGGGCCGACGACGCGGATGCCGGGAAGCATGACCGCCAGCCGATCGCGAAAATTCGGGAGCGTGCGGAGGCGGACCAGTTCTGGCGGCGCAAGCGAGGCATGCGATCCATGCCAGGCATCGTGCCACAGCTCAGCGAGATGATCGACTTCACCGGCATCAACGGGCCGCACCTGCATCATGGATACTCCGCAAGAGCTATCGTAGCCAAGATGGAGCGCAGCACAATCCGCGAACGACCCTACCCCGCCCGCGCCTTGCTCCAGTCGGGCGTTACCTGCCCCGACACGCCCTCGAAAGCGCCGTCGACGAGCTCGAACACCAGCACGCGCGCGGCGTCGACCGGGCCCGGCATGGTGACGCGGCCCTTCGGCACCGGCTTGAAGCCGACGCGGCTGTAATAGGGCTCGTCGCCGACCAGCAGCACCAGGCGATGGCCTTTGTCCTTGGCGTCCTTCAGCGCGCGCTCCATCAGGAGACGGCCGATGCCGCGGTCGCGGAACGGCGGCTCGACGGTGAGCGGCCCGAGCAGCAGGGCCTGCGTCTCGCCGACCAGCACCGGCAATTGCCTGACCGAGCCGACCAGCAGCGTGCCGATGCGGGCGGTGAAGGACACGTTGAGCAGATGGTCGACGTGCTCGCGAATGCGGTAGGCGCTGAGCACGAAACGGCCGGGGCCGAAGGTGCGCTCGTGCAGCCGTTCGATCGCCTGGGCGTCGCCGGCGGCTTCCGGAAGGATGGTGAGCGAGAGATCGGTCATGTCGGCATGCGTCTTCGAGCGCAGTGGTTTCAGGTTCGCGTCAGGAAAACGCGTCAATGCGAGATGCGGGATAACATCTCAGACGGCCGCGGTCCATCGGCCTCGTGGGCGATAAAACCCTGTGCCGGGCTGCGGCTGAGGACGGCCGCGAACAGCAGCGTCCAGAGCGACAGCATCAGGATCGGGATGACGTAGTACTGCGTGAAGACCGGATGCGTGGCAAAGAACGCCAGATTCAGCGCGAGATTTCCGGCAACCAGCAACGCGAGTTTCCTGACGCCGCCATGGCCGGCGTAGCGCCACAACAGCGCGGTCCCGACGCAGGCGATCACGATCAACGGGAACTGGGTGTCGCGGAGATAGGCTAGCAGCACGGCCGGGTCGAGGCTCGGCGGGGCCGTATCCTGGCCGCCATAGGCCGAGACCAGCGGATGGCCTGAATTGACCAGGTTCGCCGCGAACACCGGCAACAGCCCGACCAGGAACGAAAGGCCGAGCGCAAGACCCGAGACGAACGTCTCGCGGCTACGCCAGATCAGGAACGACAATCCGAAGAACAGGAAATAGCCGGCCGACAGAACCACGTTCGCGATTCGAAAGCTCGCGGACAGGCCGAGCAGCACGCCGACGGCAGCGACCATCAGGAGGTGGCGCCGGCCTTCATCGACGAACAGTCTTGCGGTCAACAGACCCGCCAGCGCGCAGACGACCATGGTCGGCGCCATCGAATAGCTCGCCTTGGTCGGATTGATCATGAAGTAGATCGAGAGCGCGCCGAGCAATGCGGCTGATGTCAACGACAGCGGCTCCCGCGCACGCCACAGCCCGTACAGTGCAAAGCCGGCGATGATCAGATTCGCGACGACGTAGAGCGGCACGACCTGGAACCCTTCGGGGAACAGCCCCAGCACGAAGCCCGTTCCCGGCGGCGGCGTCATCACCCTTTTGCTACCGTCCGCAGTCTGCGTGTGACAGGGCGCCAGGGTCGGCTCGTTCCAGTTCGGATAACCGATACTGCGCAGCTTGGCCGCGAGATAGCCGTCGGTTTCTCGGGCGAGGCTGGTGTCGAGCCCTTGCCAGCCGAAGCGCTGGAACAGATGGGCCTGTCTGAGATAGCAGATGTCGTCATAGACGCCGCGGCTCTCGCTCCAATACGAGATCAGCCTGATGTTGCTGGCCAGAATTGCCAGAAACACAATTGAAAAAAGGACTTTGACAACTCTGATCGGCATTCGCCGGCGGCCCCGCACAGCTTGAAATGGCTTGCCGCCTGTACAGGAAAAGCATCGGCAAGTATAGCAAGGGTGGGCAGTCAGGAGGTGAGGCAGACGTGGCCGACATGGGCTTGGGTACGGGTATAAGTACGGGCTTGGCTTCGACCGACACGTGCTGGGACGGTGCCGCCGCACCGCAGCAAGGCACGTCGCGAGTCCTCATCATCATTCCCTGCTTCAACGAGGAGGCCTCGGTCGGCGGTTTGCTGAGCGAGATCGAGGCAACCGGATGCGGCTACCACACCCTGGTCGTCGACGACGGCTCGTCGGACGCGACGGCCGCGGTGGCAAGCTGCCGCTCGCCGGTCGCCCGCCTCGCGCAGAATCTCGGCATCGGCGGCGCCGTGCAGACCGGCATCAAATACGCGGCGCGTCAGGATTTTGATTTCTGCATCCAGATCGACGGCGACGGGCAGCATGATCCGCGCGCCATCGAGATGCTTCTGGACGCCCATCGCAAGGACCCGACCAACATCACCATCGGAAGCCGCTTCATCGACCATACCGGCTTCTGCTCTACGCGCATGCGGCGCGCCGGCATCAGGCTGATCGTGCTTGCGCTCAACGGTCTTTTCAGAGGCGGCGGCCGCATCACCGATCCGACCAGCGGCATGAGATTGCTCGACCGTTCCGCCATCGCCTTCTTCGCAAAAGCGTATCCGGCGGATTTTCCGGAGCCGATCTCGCTGGCCTGGGCCATGCGCGCAGGCCTCACCGTCAGCGAAGTTCCGGTCGAGATGCGGGCGCGGGAGACCGGCGTCAGCTCGATCGACGGATTGAAGTCGGCGAGCTACATGATCCGCGTCCTCGGTTACATCCTGCTCGCGCGCCTCGTGAGGGCGTCATGACGCCGCGCGTCCCCGTTCCGATTTGTGGTCTCATCATCTCGTCGAACATTCCGAGGAGGCAGCCGTGATAGCCCTTCCAAATCCGGAGACGGTCGTCGTCATCTCCGCCTTTGCGCTGATCTACATGCTGGTGCTGCTGCGCAAGACGCTGCAAGGCAGGTTCGATCTCTATGACTTCCTGATGCTATCCATGGTGGCGATCATCCCCGCGGGCTTCACGCTGTTTCCGACACTGGCCTATCTCGTCAGCCATCTGACCGGCGTCGTGTTTCCGTTCGTCGTGATGTTCGGCGCCCTGTTCCTGGTGGTGTTCGCGTTCATGCACAACATGACGGCGCGACTGCACAGGCTGGAGCGGCAGAACTGCGCGCTGATCCAGGAGCAGAGCCTGCTGGCGCTGGAGCTGCAGGCGAAGCAGAACGGGCAGTCGAGCGGTTGAGCGTTCAGCGCCACGTCGCGGTCAGCGGCTTACCGTCCAGCACTTCCGCGAGCCTTTGCCGCGTGCCGTGCGTGGTGCCCTCGGGCAGCGCATTGATCGCGAAGAATCCGCATTCGACGATCTCGTGGTTGGGCTCAGGGACGCGATCCTGCTTGAACTGCCTGACCACATAGACCGCGACGTGGTCGCGGCGGGAGACGTGGCTGTTGAGGAAGATGCCGTGCAACACCGCGTCGCCGGTGAGATCGATGTCCCCCTCCTCCTTGAGCTCGCGCCGCATCGCCTGCTCCATGGTCTCGCCGAGATCGACGCCGCCGCCGGGCAGATACCAGCCGGTGATGTAGCTGTGCCTGACCAGGAACACCCGGTTCTCGGAATCCAGCACCACGGCGCGGACGCCGAGCGTCATGCCGCGGACGAGCAGGAAATAGGCGTGGAAGATTCGCCGCAGCAGCGGTTCGAATGTCCGTCGGACGCTGTTCAGACGATCCCCCATCAGACTCCCAGGAAAACTCCCAAGAACACTCCCAAGAGGCCCCTGTCCGGGCCCCGCTTGCACAGTCCTCGCGACCTTGCCATTACAGCGGACGAATAGCGAGGCAATCGCGCGCCATGGCCCCCTTCACGCTCGCCCATCTGTCCGACCCGCATCTGCCGCCGTTGCCGAAGCCACGGCTGATCGAGCTCGCGGGCAAGCGCGCGCTCGGCTACGTCAACTGGACGCGCAACCGCCACAAGTACCAGCGCCGCGAGGTGCTCGATGCGCTCGTCGCCGACGTCCAGGCGCAGACGCCCGACCACATCGCGGTCACAGGCGATCTCGTCAATCTGGCGCTGGAGGCCGAGTTCGCGCCGGCGCGCGCCTGGCTCGACGGCGTCGGTCCCCCCGACCGCGTCACCACCATTCCCGGCAATCACGATGCCTATGTCCGCGCCACCTCTCACCGCTTCGGCGAGACCTTTGCACCCTATATTGCAGGCGACGACGGCAGCATCGGCTTTCCGGGCGTGCGCCGGCGCGGGCCGCTCGCGCTGATCAGCCTGTCCACGGCGGTGCCGACCTTGCCGCTGATGGCGACGGGCACGCTCGGCCGCGATCAGCTCGCGTCCCTCGAAGCGGTCCTCGACCGCCTCGCCGCCGAGGACGCCTTCCGCGTGCTGCTGGTGCATCATCCGCTGAAGTCGGGCACGCGCCAGAAACGGATGACAGATGCGGGTGCGCTGCTGGCACTGATCAAGCGCCACGGCGTCGAGCTGATCCTGCACGGGCACGACCACATTCATTCGACCATGTGGTTCGAGGGTCCGAACGGCAACATCCCCGCGGTCGGCGTGCCGTCGGCCTCCGCACTCGCCCACGGGCGCTACCCGGCGGCAGCGTATAATTTGTTCACGATCGAGAAAGACAATTCCGGCTGGCGCTGCGAGCAGACCGTGCGGGGCCTCGGATCCGGATTTCAGATCCGGCAGATCAAGCAGGCAAGGTTGGTCTAGTTCGCCGTCATTACGAGTGCAGCGAAGCTGCACTCGTAATGACGGCGGAGAGCGTCTCACCAGCTCCGCAGGGCCGCCAGCAAGGCGAGGCCGAACAAGGCGGCCGCGCCGAAAATGAATCCGAACACGAACGGCCAGACGCGCGAGCGGCGCGGCGGCTCGGCGGCCACAGGCTTCGGCTCTGATGGCACCACCATGGCGTGCTCGCGCTCGATCATGCGGCGGGCGACGTAGTCGGTCACGGCTTCGACGATCGCTGCGGTGTCGTGCGATTCGGCGAGCACGATGCGGCCGAAGCGGGTGTCCTGGACGAAGCGATACATCCGCTTGTCGCGCCCCATCATGATGTGTGCGACGACATCGATCCAGAGTCTGGGCGTATCGCCCTGGCTGATGCCGCGATCGAACAGGTCGATCTGGTCGGGCACCTGCGCGAACAGGGGGTCGAGCGCGTCGTTGAGGATCTCCAGCCGAGCCACCTCAGCATCGCGCAAATCGACGACCACACCGGTCCGGTCGGCGGCCTCGATCCGTGCACGCAGCAGCGCGTCGCGCAGCCGCACCGGGCGCGGCTGGCTGGGATGGGTCCCGCTGGTCTCAGGCTCTGACATTGTCGGCCTCGTCCTCGACTTTCCTCCGTTAACCTATCAGCAACCAAACCCTCCGCAAAGGGTCCACAATTCCAGATACTTACACCGCCCACAGCCGATTGACCTGTGCCAAAAACAGACGATCCCACCCGGCTTGCGCCGGATGGGACCCTCCGTCCTTGGACGTTTCTTGATCCGATCGTGATGCGATCACGCATCACGATCTAATTTTGTTTGAGCATGATCTTCTCGGAAAACCGGTTCCCACTTTTCCGGATCATGCTCTCAGGCAGCCGTCAGGCCGAGACCCGCGACGGCTCTTCCACGATCGAGAAGCGGACGCCGGCCTTGTGGCGGTTCTCTTCCGAGACCGAGCGCCAGGCATCCTCGGCTTCCTTGCGGGTCTTGAACGGACCTTGCACCTGGGCCGAGCCTTCCACGAGCTTGTGGAAGTTCATCGAACCGAACTCGCCGCCGATCACCCAGAAATTGCTGCCTTTGGTCATTGTCAGTCTCCTCTTGGATAGCGTGGTGCGTTAGCCGAACTGGTTCATCGTGTTGTGGGCGCCGCCCGCCTTCAGGGCAGCCTCGCCGGCGAAATATTCCTTGTGGTCGTCGCCGATGTCGGAGCCGGCCATGTTCTGATGCTTGGCGCAGGCGATGCCCTGGCGGATCTCGGCGCGCTGCACGTTCTTGACGTAGCCGAGCATGCCCTGGTCGCCGAAATATTCCTTCGCCAGGTTGTCGGTCGAGAGCGCCGCCGTGTGGTAGGTCGGCAACGTGATCAGGTGATGGAAGATGCCGGCACGCTTGGCTGAATCGGCCTGGAAGGTGCGGATGCGCTCGTCGGCTTCCTTCGCCAGCGGCGTATCGTCGTATTCCGGCTTCATCAGCTCGGCGCGGTTGTACTTGCTGACGTCCTGGCCGGCTTTGTTCATCGCGTCGTAAACCTGCCAACGGAAGTTGATGGTCCAGTTGAACGACGGCGAGTTGTTGTAGGCCAGCTTCGCGTTCGGAACCACCTTGCGGATCCGATCGACCATCTTGGCGATCTGCTCGATATGCGGCTTCTCGGTCTCGATCCAGAGCAGGTCCGCGCCGTTCTGCAGCGAGGTGATGCTGTCGAGCACGCAGCGGTCTTCGCCGGTACCCGGGCGGAACTGATAGAGATTGGACGGCAGCCGCTTCGGACGCATCATCTTGCCGTCGCGGTTGATGATGACATCACCGTTGCGGGCGTTCGCGGCCGTGACTTCCTCGCAATCCAGGAAGCTGTTGTACTGGTCGCCGAGGTCGCCGGGCTTGTGGCTGACGGCGATCTGCTGCGTGAGGCCGGCGCCGAGCGAGTCGGTGCGGGTCACGATGACGCCGTCTTCGACGCCGAGCTCGAGGAAGGCGTGGCGGCAGGCGCGGATCTTCGCGATGAACACCTCGTGCGGCACGGTGACCTTGCCGTCCTGGTGACCGCACTGCTTCTCGTCCGAGACCTGGTTCTCGATCTGCAGCGCGCAGGCGCCCGCTTCGATCATCTTCTTGGCGAGCAGATAGGTCGCCTCGGCGTTGCCGAAGCCGGCGTCGATGTCGGCGATAACAGGGACGACATGGGTCTGGAAGTTGTCGATCTTCTCGATCAGCTCCTTCTCCCTGGTCTTGTCGCCTTCCTTGCGCGCCTTGTCGAGGCTGCGGAAGATGTCGTTCAACTCGCGCGAGTCGGCCTGACGCAGGAAGGTATAGAGCTCCTCGATCAGGGCGGGCACCGAGGTCTTCTCGTGCATCGACTGGTCGGGCAGCGGGCCGAACTCGGAGCGCAGCGCCGCGATCATCCAGCCGGACAGGTACAGATAGGTGCGATCGGTCTTGCCGCCGAAGTGCTTCTTGACCGAGATCAGCTTCTGCTGGGCGATGAAGCCGTGCCAGCAGCCCAGCGACTGGGTGTACTTGGTCGGATCGTTGTCATAGGCCGCCATGTCGGCCCGCATCAAAGCCGCGGTGTAGCGGGCGATGTCCAGGCCGGTCTTGAAGCGGTTCTGCAGCCGCATGCGCGCGACGGCCTCGGCCGACACCCCGTTCCAGGTCGGCTGGGTCTTGAGGAGCGCCTGGGCCGCCTCAACCTCGCTCTGATACGAGGCCGGGCCCTGAAGGGTGCTGATGCCACGGGGCTGGTAATTCATCTGCTCGATCCTTTCGCTGATGACAACTCAATTTGTCATCGACATTTTTGACAGTGCATTGCGAAATGCGTGTCATGAGCTAAACGCCAGAAAGCGAAGTTCGTACAGAGGCCTTGTATTCGAATGGTGATGTCATGTAACATCAGAACATGTAATAGATGTTATTTTGTAAATCTTGTAAATAATATAGGTCAACAAGACTGTCGTTGATGCGCCTGTATTCCCTTGGGAGATCTGAAAATGCCCGCCGTCTCGGGGAAAAAGCTATTCGTCGGCCCACGCTTCCGGCGGATCCGGCAGCAATTGGGGCTGTCGCAGACCCAGATCGCCGAGGGGCTCGGGATCTCGCCGAGCTATGTCAACCTGATCGAGCGCAACCAGCGCCCGGTGACGGCGCAGATCCTGCTGCGGCTGGCCGAGACCTATGACCTCGACCTGCGCGACCTCGCGACCGCCGACGAGGACCGCTTCTTCGCCGAGCTGAACGAGATCTTCTCCGATCCGCTGTTCCGCCAGATCGACGTTCCCAAGCAGGAACTGCGCGACCTTGCCGAGCTCTGTCCCGGCGTCACCCATGCCCTGCAACGGCTCTATGCCGCCTATGCCGAGGCCCGCCAGGGCGAGACCTTGGCCGCGGCGCAGATGGCTGACCGCGACGTCGGCACGCGCTATGAGGCCAATCCCGTCGAGCGCGTGCGCGAGCTGATCGAGGCCAACCGCAACTATTTTCCGGAGCTGGAGCAGGCCGCGGAGACTCTTCGCGACGAACTGAACGTGCCGGCCGAAGGGCTCTATGCCGCGCTCGCCGCACGCCTGCGCGAAAAGCATTCGATCCAGACCCGCATCATGCCGGTCGACGTGATGCGCGAGACGCTCAGGCGTTTCGACCGCCATCGCCGCCAGCTCTTGATCTCCGAGCTGGTCGATCCGCCCGGCCGCGCGTTCCAGCTCGCCTTCCAGCTGGGCCTAGGCGAATGCGCGCAAGCCCTGGAGACCATCATCGGCCGCGCCGGCCCGCTCGACGACGCGCCACGCCGCCTGTTCCGCATCACGCTCGCCAACTATTTTGCGGCGGCCGTGATGATGCCCTACCCGGCCTTCCTCGCCGCGGCGGAGGCCTTGAACTACGACATCCACGTGCTGGCGCAGCGTTTCAATTCCGGCTTCGAGCAGGTCTGCCATCGCCTCACCACGCTGCAACGACCGAACGCGCGCGGCATTCCGTTCTTCCTGTTGCGCGTCGACAATGCCGGCAACGTGTCGAAACGCTTTTCCTCCGGCACGTTCCCGTTCTCGAAATTCGGCGGCACCTGTCCGTTGTGGAACGTGCACTCGACCTTCGACACGCCGGATCGCCTGTTGAAGCAGGTGATCGAGCTGTCCGACGGCACGCGCTATTTCTCGATCGCACAGATGGTGCGACGCCCCGTCGCGCCGCATCCGCTGCCGCAGCCGCGCTTCGCCATCGGCCTCGGCTGCGAGATCCGTCACGCCGCCCGCCTCGTCTACGCCTCCGGCCTGGATCTGGAGAAAACGGAGGGCACGCCGATCGGCGTCAACTGCCGCCTCTGCGAACGCGAAAACTGCGCCCAGCGCGCCGAGCCGCCGATCACGCGTACGCTGATTTTGGACGAGACGACAAGGCGGGTGTCGAGTTTCGCGTTCTCGAATGCACGGGAGTTGTGAGGGGCAAGCCGCGCTTTTGGTAGAAGGCACAAGCCACACTCACCGTTGTCATCGCCCGCGAAAGCGGGCGATCCAGTACTCCGCGGCGGCTGTGATTGAACCGAGACGCCGCGGCGTACTGGATGCCCCGGCTTCGCGGGGCATGACAGTGAAGAATGAGGCGTGACTGACCCGCCCAGCACCTCACGCCAGCGTATGCACGATCACAGGCCCAGCGGCGGCGCTCGCGTGCCCCGCGAGCAGCGGCCCAAGATCCTTCTCGATCCAGGCGATCGCGCGCCGGTTCGCCTCCTCCGCCTGCTCGAACTTGTCGAAGATGGAGATCGCGGTGACGGTGTCGTCGCCGGCATAGACGACGTAGTAGGCCCTGAAGCCGTCGACGTCGCTGATGATCGGAACGGCGCCGTCCTTGATGCGGCGCGCCAGCTCTTCGGCGCTCCCGCTTTTCGCCTTGGCCTGACGGATGGCGGCATACATGGCATCCTCCTCCGGCTATTGCTGTCGGGCATGTGCCCGGCTTCGATCCTACGCCGAAGCGCGCGACCAATCCACGCTTGGTTAACCCGGCACTAATCCGTCTCCGCGATCTGCAACCAACGGTTAAGCACGCCTCAACATCGGTGCCTTAGTCTCGCCCCACTCACTTTTCGCAAACGGCGACGGCCTATCCTGCCGGGTGAAGTGACATCAGGGGGTTCATCATGCGCGTAGCGCTGCTGCTGACCGCGACCGTTGTGGGCGCGCTCTTCGTCAATCCATCCCATGCCGGAACGCTCGACGCGTCGGCCGGGGCAGCGCAGGCGCTGCCGCCGGGCTTCCAGAGCTACCGCGGCTACATGTTCGACCTGACGGAGAATTCCGAGCGCAAGGACGTCGACAAGCTCACCGACAATCTGAAGCAGCAGATCGACGTCGTCGAAGCTTCCGGCCTGTCGCCGCGCGTGCTGCGCTTCTTCCACACCGTTCCGATCGTCGCGAGCGAGCTCGCCTGCCTCGACGAAGGCGCCGCGACCGCATGCTACGGCCGGGTCACGCCGGACATCCAGCGCACCGCACCCCGGACGCTGACGGTCTGGGACCCCGACAAGCAGCGCTGGACCAATCCGAATGCCGTCGACCTCGCGGTCGATTCGGGCCTCGGCGTGATCATGCTGCGGCCGGACATGATGCGCTACGAGAAGGAAGCCGTGCTGCTGCACGAACTGCTGCACGCCTATCACGCGCGGCTGCTGCCGGACGGCTACGCCAACAAGGGCGTGATCGGCTATTTCGCCCTTGCCAAGTCCAAGGACCTGTTGCCCAAGGAATCCTATGCGATGAAGAATCCCATGGAATTCTTTGCCGTGACCGCCAGCATCTTCCTGGCCGGCAAGAGCGAATTCCACGACCCGAAGTCGCGCGAGGCGCTCAAGGAGAAGATGCCGGACTATTACAAATATCTGGTCGGCGTGTTCGGCTTCGACCCCGATCCGGCACCGGCGAGCGGTCCGGTTGCCTCGCTGAAATAAGGCGTCTGCGCAAAGCCACCCCAGAAAGCCGCGCAAAAATGCGCGGCTTTTTTGGTTTGGGTACCGGAAGCTGCGGATGACGCACCGCCGGGAATTGCCAAGGCGGGGCCCGATCTGCATAGTCCCGCCCGCATCGATACCGTTTTAAGAGGATAGAACAACATGGCGGACGCCGACCTGGATGTCGTGATCCGGCAACTGGCCAGACAGCTGCATACGGGCCTTTTGACCCGCGCCAAGGAGCGCCGGGATCGCTTCAACGGCCTTGCGGCCAAGGCCAAGGGCAAGGAGACCGGCGACCGCTTCAAGATGATGGCCAAGGCCACGATGGAGCAGGCGACCGCCGCCGCCAAGCGCCTCCAGATGTCCGCCGACAACGTCGCCGACAGCTATGCCCGCTCGATGCGCCTCGCCGCCAGCACGCCGATCCCGGCGAAGGTGGAGAAGGCGAAGGAGAAGCCGGTGAAGAAGGCCAAGGCGAAGAAGGCGAAAGCCAAGAAAGCGAAGTAGCCGCTGCTCGTACGCTTCACCTCGCCCCGCTTGCGGGGAGAGGTCGGATTGCATCGCAGATGCAATCCGGGTGAGGGGGCACAGGTAGCGCGACGTTCGCGCATGCGGATAGAGCCCCTCACCCCAACCCTCTCCTCGTAAGAACGGGGAGAGGGAGAAAAGCTCCTCTCACCGCCTTGGCGCGGGGGCCTGGTTCGGCTCGGCGCTCGCGAGTTCGGCGAGCTTGGCGCGGGCCGCGTCGCGGGTGTGGCCGTCCTTGCCGGCCGGCAGCGCGAGAGCCGCTTCGAAATCGGCACGTGCGTCGTCGGCCTGGCCACGGGCGAGGAATGCAAGGCCACGGTCGAGGCGGGCCTGCGCATCCGACGGGTCGAGACGGACCGCCGTGTTGTAGCTCAGGATGGCGCGATCGAGATCGCCGGTGGCGGCGAGCGCGAGACCGCGCTGGTGATAGGGCGCCGCGTGCCTGGGATCATGCGCGATCGCCTCGTCGTAATCCTCGATGGCAAGCTCCAGGTCGCCATTCTGCCGGCGCGCCTGCGCCCGGTCGCGATACAGCGAGGCGCGGTTGGGATTGAGGTGGATGGCCTCGTCGAAATCCGCGATCGCCCGCCGCCAGTCGCCGTGGCGCAACGCGATCCGTCCGCGCCCTTCATAGGCGAACGCGATCAGCGATCCCCGCAGCGGCGAGAAGCCGATCACCGCCGAGCAGATGTCGGGCTCGTCCTCGTCCCCGCAATTGACGACCGTGTGCGTGGACAGGCCAATGAGCACGCCCAGGACGATCAACAATGGTACCGCAGCTTTGGTCATCTTCGACCGTGGCAGGCAGAGGACCGGCCACGCATCCCCTTTCGAAGGAACTGTCTCGCCATGGTGTTAACACCGGCCGGGACCATCCTCTGTGCGCCAGGTCACAAAAGCTGGTCACAAAGCCGGGCGCGATTCCGGCCGGTTCCGCATCAGCCCCAAGGGCCACGGGAAGGACCAGGTGAAGGGCCGCTTGAGGACGACTGCCCCCACGGGCTCCGCGGCGGATAGCTTTCGTTGGCACCGACCGATGGCGATGCCTGCGCGCCGAGCTCGACCGCGAGCTGCTGGAGCGCTGCGATGCGGTTCTGCGTCGAGGGATGGGTGGCGAACAGATTGTCCACGCCATGGCCCGACAGCGGATTGATGATGAACATGTGCGCGGTCGCGGGGTTCCTCTCGGCATCGTAGTTCGGGACCTGATGCGCGGCGCCCTCGATCTTCACCAGCGCCGACGCCAGCCACATCGGTTGACCCGCAATGCGCGCGCCGAGATTGTCCGCGGCATATTCGCGGGTGCGGCTGATCGCCATCTGCACCAGCATGGCGCCGATCGGGGCGAGGATCATCATCAGGATCGAGCCGACGATGCCGGGGCCGTTGTTGTCGCGATGGCCGCCGAAGAACATGCCGAACTGCGCCAGCATCGAGATCGCGCCGGCAATGGTCGCGGTAATCGTCATCAGCAGCGTGTCGTGATGCTTGATATGTGCGAGTTCGTGCGCGATCACGCCGGCAAGTTCCTCGCGGCTGAGCTGATGCACAAGGCCGGTGGTGACGGCGACCGCCGCATTCTGCGGGTTGCGCCCGGTCGCGAACGCGTTGGGCTGCGCCTCGTCCATTACGAACACACGCGGCATCGGCAGCGAGGCGCGGCCCGCAAGCTCGGCGACGAGCCCGACCAGCTCCGGCGCGCTGGCGCGGTCGACCTCACGGGCCCCGTACATGTTGAGCACCATGCGGTCGGAGTTCCAGTAGGTGAAGAGATTGGTCGCGGCGGCAATGACGAGCGCGATCATGGCGCCGGTGGCGCCGCCGATCAGATAGCCGACGCCCATGAACAGGGCGGTGAGGCCGGCGAGCAGCATTGCGGTACGCAGATAGTTCATGGCCGTCTCCCGAGGCGGCCGCAGGCGAGCCATCGGCCGGCGCTATTCAGGTGGGGACGACCCCGGCCCGGGTGCAAGGTTTCGAGGTGCGTCGCGGCGCCGCGGCTATGCCAAACATTGCCGTTCCGTCATGCCCGCACAAAGGCCCGAAAGGCGTGGATGGCCGGGACAAGCCCGGCCATGACGAAGGGATGGTTTGAGGCGCTCAATTCACTTAAGCTTTAGCAAGATTCCACACGCGCCCCTTCTCCCCCGCCGGAAACCTCATGCTCCAGACCCGATTTGCGATCGCGGCCGCCGCTCTGCTCGCCTTCGCCCTCCCCGCCTCCGCCCAGTTCGCGCCACCACCCGCCAAGCCCATCGCGCCCAAAGCCACAGCCCCGTCGCCGCGCGCGGCCTCGTGCCACAATGGCGCGAGCTTCGATCGGTTCCTGGCCGACGTGAAGAGCCAGGCGGTCGCCGCCGGCGTGTCGCAGCGGACGATATCGGAGGCCTCGCCCTATCTCGTCTACGACCAGGGCATCGTCAATCGCGACCGCGGCCAGCGCGTGTTCGGCCAGCTCTTCACCGAATTTGCCGGCCGCATGGCCGCGCCCTATCGCATGCAGAACGGCCAGCAGCACATCAAGCACCACGCGGCTGCGTTCGCGCGCGCCGAAAAGGAGTACGGCGTGCCGCCGGCGGTGATCGCCGCATTCTGGGGCCTCGAGAGCGATTTCGGCGTCAACATGGGCAATCTGCCGACGCTGAAATCACTGGTGTCGCTGGCCTATGACTGCCGGCGCTCGGAGATGTTCGTGAACGAGACCATCGCCGCGCTGAAGATCATCGACCGCGGCGATCTCACACCCGACGAGATGGTCGGCTCCTGGGCCGGCGAGCTCGGGCAGACGCAGTTCCTGCCCGTGCATTACGTCAACTACGCCGTCGACTATGACGGCGACGGGCGGCGCGATCTCTTGCGCAGCGAGGACGACGTGATCGGCTCGACCGCGAACTACATCGCCAACGGATTGAAGTGGCGGCGCGGCGAACCATGGCTCGAAGAGATCAAGGTGCCGCAGAACCTGCCCTGGGATCAGACCGACCTCACGGTGCAGCAGCCGCGCTCGAAATGGGCGCAGTTGGGGGTCACCTATCCCGACGGCCGCCCGCTACCGAACGACAATCTCGCGGCGTCCGTGCTGCTGCCGATGGGACGCAACGGACCCGCCTTCATGGCTTATGCGAATTTCGCGGCCTACACCGAGTGGAATAATTCGCTGATCTATTCGACCACCGCGGGTTATCTCGCCACCCGCATCGCCGGCGCGGCTCCGATGCGCAAGCCGGCCCAACCGGTCGCGCAACTGCCGTTCAATGAGCTCAAGCAATTGCAGCAGCTCCTGGTTCAGGCCGGCTTCAATGTCGGCAAGGTCGACGGCGTGCTGGGCCAGCAGAGCCGCGCCGCCGTGAAGGCGATGCAGATCAAATACGGCCTGCCCGCCGATTCCTGGCCGACCGCCGAGCTGCTCGCGCGGATGCGCGGCGGCACGGCCCAGGCGCAGCCGGCGGGGATGGTGCGGTAGGTATTCTTACTCGGGGTCATGCCCCATTCTCGGTCATGCCCCGCCTAGTACGCGATTGCGCACGGGGGGCGGGGCATCCAGTACTCCGCGGCGATAGTCGGTACGCGCAACTCCGGCCGCGGAGTACTGGATCGCCCGCCTTCGCGGGCGATGACACTGTAGTCGGGGGCGCTATAGAATTTTCGCACCGCACAAGCCGCTCTCGCGATTGTAATTTTCTGTGATGCTCCCATGTCAGTGGCTCAGGTTTCCCCTGAGATTTCCCATTCACAAGCGAGCATCACATGTCCTTTTACGACGCCGTCGTTCCTGCCTATCTGCAAATGCTGAACAGCCTCACCGGCCTGCTCACCAAAGCTGAGGCGCATTGCGCGGCCAAAAAGATCGACCCGAGCGTCCTGCTCGGCTCGCGCCTCTTCCCGGACATGCTGCCGCTGTCGAAGCAGATCCAGCTCGCCAGCGATTTCGCCGCCAAGGGCTGCGCCCGGCTGACCCACAGCGAGGTGCCTTCGATGCCCGACACGGAAAAGACGTTTGAGGAGCTGAAGCAGCGGCTCGCCAAGACGATCGACTACGTGAAATCGTACAAGCCGGAGCAGTTCGAAGGCGCCGACACCAAGGACGTGACCTTCCCGGCGGGCCCGGACCGGACCATGACGCTCAAGGGCCAGCAGTTCTTCAGCGGGGTCTCGCAGCCGAACTTCTATTTCCACGCCACCACCGCTCACGGCATCATGCGTCACAACGGCGTCGAGATCGGCAAGCGCGATTTCCTCGGCGCGAACTGAGGGATGGCGGGCCGTGGCAGCGCAAATCCGCTGTCGTGGCCGGGATTGCACATGAATCATGCTACGCGGGCCAGGCCGCGTAGCTCGCCTCCACTTTCCGTATGACTCCTCTCTTGCGCCTGATGTCGCGATGCACAAGTGTTCGTGATCTCTCACCGCCTGGAAGCATTCCCATGAGCCGCCCGACCAAATTGCTAGAGACCTACAAGCTCGGCCCGATCACGCTGGCCAACCGCCTCGTGATGGCGCCGCTGACGCGCAACCGCGCCGCGCCCGGCACGTTCGTGCCGAGCCCGCTTGCCGCCGATTATTACGGCCAGCGCGCCTCCGCAGGTCTCCTGGTCACCGAAGCGAGCCAGATCTCACAGCAGGGCCAGGGCTACCAGGACACGCCCGGCATCTATAGCAAGGACCAGGTCGCCGGCTGGCGCAAGGTCACCGACCGCGTGCATGAGCGCGGCGGCAAGATCTTCATCCAGCTCTGGCATGTCGGGCGCATCTCGCATGTCGATCTCCAGGCCAATGGCGCAGCCCCAGTGGCGCCGAGCGCGATCCGCGCCAAGGGCAAGACCTTCGTCAACGGCACTTTCGCCGACGTCTCCGAGCCCCGCGCGCTCGAGCTCTCCGAACTTCCCGGTATCATCGACGACTTCAAGCGCGCCACCAAGAATGCGCTCGAGGCCGGTTTCGACGGCGTCGAGATCCACGGCGCCAACGGCTATCTGCTCGACCAGTTCGCCAGGGACGGCGCCAACAAGCGCACCGATGCTTACGGCGGCTCCATCGAAAACCGCGCGCGGCTGATGCTGGAGGTCTCCAGTGCCGTTGCCGCCGAGGCCGGCGCCGACCGCACCGGCATCCGCATCTCGCCGGTGACGCCGGCCAACGATCTCTCCGATTCCAATCCGCAGGCCTTGTTCGATCACATCGTCGACGGCCTCAGCGCGCTCAAGCTGATCTATCTGCACGTGGTCGAAGGCGCCACCGGCGGCCCGCGCGACATCGCCCCGTTCGACTATGCGGGCCTGCGCAAGCGCTTCACCGGCGCCTACATCGCCAACAACGGCTACGACTTCGATCTCGCGACCAAGGTGCTGGACGCGAACGCCGCCGATCTCATCGCGTTCGGCAAGCCGTTCATCTCCAACCCCGACCTCGTCGAACGGCTGAAGTCGGGCGCGGCGCTGAACGACTGGGACAAGACCACGTTCTACGGCGGCGGCGCCAAGGGCTACACGGATTATCCGACGCTCGCGGCGGCGAAGTAGTTTTTCTCCTCACATGACGCAGTCATGCCCCGCGACCCGGCTACGCCAAGGCTTCGCCGGGGCTGCGGTCCAGGGCGCCGAAGCTTTAGCGTAGGCGGCAGGGGGGCATCCAGTACGCCGCGGCCTATCGATTCAATCACACCCGCCCCGGAGTACTGGATCGTCCGCCTTCGCGGACGATGACACTGAGAATGCGGGACCCGCGTGCCACAAGCTCGTCGTTGCAAGTGCAAAACAAAAAGGCCGGGATTGCTCCCGGCCTTTCGTCGTTATGAGGCGCCGCTTACTTCGCTTCCGCGCGCTTGGGCGGGGACGCCGGCCACGACTTGATCAGCGTGTCGTAGTCGACCGTCTCACCCTTCGGCTTCTCGTTGGCGAGCTTGCGCTGCGGCGCGATGGTGCCGTCCTTCTGGGCCTTGGCGTACCAGTATTCGGCGGTCTCCTTCTTGTGCAGCTTCGGACCGCAGGCGCCTTGCACGCCGGACTTCTCGAGGCGCTCCATGACGGAGTCCTGAGCGGCTGCGAGTGCATCCATCGCGGCTTGCGGCGTCTTCGCACCGGACGACGCATCGCCGATGTTCTGCCACCAGAGCTGCGCGAGCTTCGGATAGTCGGGCACGTTGTTGCCGGTCGGGGTCCACTGCACGCGCGCGGGCGAGCGGTAGAACTCGATCAGGCCGCCGAGCTTCGGTGCACGCTCGGTGAACGACTTGTCCCAGATGTCGGATTCACGGATGAAGGTGAGACCGACATGGCTCTTCTTCAGCGACACCGTCTTGGAGACAATGAACTGGAGATAGAGCCAGGCCGCCTTGCGGCGGTCTGCCGGGGTCGACTTCAACAGCGTGAGCGAGCCGGCGTCCTGGTAGCCGAGCTTCATGCCTTCCTTCCAGTACGAGCCGTGCGGCGACGGAGCCATACGCCATTTCGGCGTACCGTCCGCGTTCATCACGGCGATGCCGGGCTTCACCATGTCGGCGGTGAAGGCGGTGTACCAGAACATCTGCTGGGCGATGTTGCCCTGCGCCGGCACCGGACCGGACTCGGAGAAGGTCATGCCCTGGGCCTGCGGCGGGGCATACTTCTTCATCCACTCGAGGTACTTGGTGATCGAGTAAACCGCAGCCGGGCCGTTGGTGTCGCCACCACGCTCGACCGACGAGCCGACCGGACGGCAGCCTTCCATGCGGATGCCCCATTCGTCGACCGGCAGACCGTTCGGAATGCCCTTGTCGCCGTTGCCGGCCATCGACAGCCAGGCGTCGGTGAAACGCCAGCCGAGCGACGGGTCCTTCTTGCCATAGTCCATATGGCCGTAGACCTTGACGCCGTTGATCTCCTTGATGTCGTTGGTGAAGAACTCGGCGATGTCTTCGTAAGCCGACCAGTTCACGGGCACGCCGAGCTCGTAGCCATACTTGGCCTTGAACTTGGCCTTGTAGTCCGGGTTGGTGAACCAGTCATAGCGGAACCAATAGAGGTTCGCGAACTGCTGGTCGGGCAGCTGATAGAGCTTGCCGTCCGGCGCGGTGCCGAACGACTTGCCGATGAAGTCGTTGACGTCTAGCTGGGGATCGGTGACGTCCTTGCCCTCGCCGGTCATGTAATCCGACAGTGCGATGGTCTGGCCGTAGCGGAAGTGCGTGCCGATCAGATCGGAATCGTTGATCCAGCCGTCATAGACGTTCTTGCCGGACTGCATCTGGGTCTGCAGCTTCTCGACGACGTCACCTTCCTGGATGATGTCGTGCTTGAGCTTGATGCCGGTGAGCTCGGAGAACGCCTTCGCCAGCGTCTGCGACTCGTATTCGTGGGTCGCGATGGTCTCGGAGACGACGTTGATCTCCATGCCCTTGAAGGGCTCGGCGGCCTTGGCGAACCACTCCAGCTCCTTCTTCTGCTCGTCCTTCGACAGCGTCGAGGGCTGGAATTCCGCAATCCACTTCTGGATCGCGGCGTCGTCAGCGGCGCGGACCGGCGCCGAGACGGCGAACGACACCGCAACGATGGCGGCGGCGCTGGACATGGTCAGAAAGCTATTCTTGGTCAATGGACCTTTCCTTCTCCTAAACTGTCGCATGTTGTTCCTCCGTTGCAGCGACAAAATTTTATACAGGCCCGGGTTTGCCCCCGGATCTGGCCGTCCCTTCGCGAGCTTCAGACCGTGCGAAAAATGAGCACGGCCGTGGCCAGCGAAATCCCACTTGCGAGCCACAGGCTCGAAATCTCAAAACCTTCCTCGCCGACCGGCAGGGTGGCGAGTGTATCGGTGCCGGCGAAGGCGATCCACAGAAGGTGGATGACCGCCGCCGTGATCAGGGAGATGAACAGGCGATCGCCCCGCGTCGTCGGAATGCTGAGCACGCCGACGCGCTCGGCTTCGGGATAGACCGCGGCGAGGTACGTCATGACCGCGAGCGTGCAGGCGAGCGCCACGAAGAAGATCGCGGTCGGCAGCGTCCAGGCCATCCATGCAATAGATTCCATCGATGCCTCCCTAGACCCGACCGAGCGCGAAACCGCTCGCGATGTAATTGCGGACGAACCAGATCACGAGTGCGCCCGGGATGATGGTCAGCACGCCGGCCGCGGCCAGCAGGCCCCAGTCCATGCCCGCGGCCGACACCGTACGCGTCATGATCGCCGCGATCGGCTTTGCCTGCACCGAGGTCAGCGTCCGCGCGAGCAGGAGCTCGACCCAGGAGAACATGAAGCAGAAGAAGGCGGCAACGCCGATGCCGCTCGCGATCAGCGGCACCAGGATCCGAATGAAGAAGCGCGGAAACGAATAGCCGTCGAGGAAGGCGGTCTCGTCGATCTCGCGCGGCACGCCGGAGACGAAGCCTTCGAGGATCCACACCGCCAGCGGAACGTTGAAGATGCAATGCGCGAGCGCGACCGCCCAGGGCGTATCGAACAGGCCGATCGCCGAATAGAGGTTGAAGAACGGCAGCGCATAGACCGCCGCCGGGGCCATGCGGTTCGACAGCAGCCAGAAGAACAGATGCTTGTCGCCGAGGAAGCGGTAGCGCGAGAACGCGTAGGCCGCCGGCAGCGCCACCGAGATCGAGATGATCGTGTTGAGGACGACGTATTCCAGCGAATTGATGTAGCCGGAATACCAGCTCTCGTCGGTGAAGATGCGCCTGTAATGCTGCAGCGTCGGGGAATGCGGCCATAGCGTCATCGTCGAGACGATCTCGGCGTTGGTCTTGAAGCTCATGTTGACGAGCCAGTAGATCGGCAACAGCAGGAAGATCAGGAACAGCGCCATGATGACGCGACGGCCGGGAATCGAATGCATCAGGCCACTCCTTCCTTCGGCTTGAGCGCGGGCGCAGGCTGGAGCGCGCCAGCGAGCTTGGGCTCCGCCGCCGGCTCCTTCTCCGCCTGTGCCTTACGTTCGACGCCGGCATTGGTCATGACGGTGTAGAAGATCCAGCAGACGATCAGGATGATCAGATTGTAGACCAGCGACAGTGCTGCCGCCTTGCCGAGATCGAACTGGCCGAGCGCGATCTTGACGAGCTCGATCGACACGAAGGTGGTCGAGTTGCCGGGACCGCCGCCGGTGACGACGAACGGCTCGGTATAGATCATGAAACTGTCCATGAAGCGCAGCAGCACAGCGATCAGCAGCACGCGGTTCATCTTGGGCAGCTGGATCGCCTTGAACACGGCCCAGCGCGAGGCGCCGTCGATCTGCGCGGCCTGATAATAGGCCTCCGGGATCGACTTCAGGCCGGCATAGCAGAGTAGCGCAACGAGGCTGGTCCAGTGCCAGACGTCCATCACGATGACAGTGATCCAGGCGTCGACTGCGTTGGACACGTAGTTGTAGTCGAGGCCCATCGCATTGAGCGTATAGCCCATCAGACCGATGTCGGGCCGGCCAAAAATCTGCCAGATCGTGCCGACCACGTTCCACGGAATCAGCAGCGGCAGCGCGAGGATGACGAGGCAGGCCGCCACCGTCCAGCCCTGGCGTGGCATCGACAGCGCGACGACGATGCCGAGCGGCACCTCGATCGCGAGGATCACCATCGAGAAGAACAGATTGCGGCCGAGCGAGGCGAGGAAGCGGCCGCCGAGATCGGTCGAGGGATCGAGCAGTTCCTTGAACCAGCCGACGCCGTTCCAGAAGAACTGGTTGTTGCCGAAGGTGTCCTGCATCGAATAGTTCACGACCGTCATCAGCGGCAGCACCGCCGAGAAGGCCACGACCAGGAACACCGGCAGCACCAGGAACCAGGCTTTTTGGTTGACGGTCTTGTCCATCAGGCGGCTCCCTCCACCAGAAGGCTGTTGGCATAGACGTGGACATGCGCCGGATCGAATCTCAGCCCGGCGGTGCCGTCCGCGCTGGTGAATCCCGCCGGCGCGCGCGCCGCGATCTTGGCCTCGCCGATGCGGACGCGCGCGAAGCGGATGCGGCCGAGGTCGTCGATGCGGTCGATCTTCGCGGTGAGCAACCCGGGTGCGGGCGCGACGGCATCGACGAACTCCGGACGCACGCCGATCTCGATCTTGGCGCCGGCAGGCAGGTTGTTATAGCTGCGGTGGAGCGCGATGACATTCCCACCGATGCGCGCCTCGCGACCCTTCACCTCGGCCGGCAGGATGTTCATGCCGGGCGAGCCGATGAAATAGCCTACGAAGGTGTGCGCCGGCTTGTCGAACAGCTCGGCGGGCGTGCCGCTCTGCACCACGCGGCCGTCATGCATGACGACAACGGTGTCGGCGAAGGTCAGCGCCTCGGTCTGGTCGTGGGTGACGTAGATCATCGTGAGATCCAGCTCGCGATGCAGCGCCTTCAACTTGGAGCGGAGCTGCCATTTCAGCTCGGGATCAATCACGGTCAGCGGCTCGTCGAACAGCACCGCGGCGACGTCGGAGCGGACCAGGCCGCGGCCGAGCGAGATTTTTTGCTTGGCATCCGCCGTGAGGCGCGTCGCCTTGCGATTGAGATAGGGCTCAAGGTCGAGCAGGCGGCCGATCTCGGCAACGCGCTTGTCGATCTCGGCCTTCGGCACGCCGCGGTTCTTCAGCGGAAACGCCAGGTTCTGCCCCACCGTCATGGTGTCGTAGATCACCGGAAACTGGAACACCTGGGCGATGTTGCGCTTCTGGGTTGACAACGGTGTGATGTCCTGGCCGTCGAACAGGATTTTCCCCCGCGACGGCGTGATGATGCCGGAGATGACGTTGAGCAGCGTGGTCTTGCCGCAGCCGGACGGCCCGAGCAGCGCATAAGCACCGCCCTGCCGCCAGGTCATGGTCACCGGCTTCAGCGCAAAGCTTTCCTGCGGCGCATCATTGCCGCCGTAGGAGTGGGCGAGATCGACGAGGTCAATGCGGGCCATATCGCATCTCCCTCCTTACGAGCTCGGCGCGGCGACCAGGCGGTCGGCCGCGTCGAACACGAAAACGTCGTTGGGATCGAGCACGGCATCGATGGTCTGGCCGGGCTCGAACTCGTGCACGCCGTGCAGCACCGCCACCCAGTTCGATCCGTCGCGGGTCAAGTGCACGAAACTCTCCGAACCGGTGATCTCGGTCACCGTCACCGTGGCATGGAAGGCGTGGCGGTCGGCCTCGCCATTGGCGAGGGCCAGCTGATGGGCGCGGAAGCCGACGCGATAGGCGCCGTCGGCGAGCGATGAATAGAGACCGGAGGCCGGCGCGGCGATGCCGCCCGCATATTGCACAGAGCCGTTCTTCTTCTCGATGCCGACGAGGTTGAGCGGCGGATCGGAGAACACCTGGGCGACACGCAGCGTCTGCGGACGGCGGTAGACGTTCGGCGTCTCGCCGATCTGGAGCGCCTGCCCCTCCCACATGCAGACCGTGTTGCCGCCAAGCAGCAGCGCCTCGGTCGGCTCGGTCGTGGCATAGACGAAGATCGCGCCGGACGCCTCGAAGATGCGCGGCAGCTCGGTACGCAGCTCCTCGCGCAGCTTGTAGTCGAGATTGGCGAGCGGTTCGTCGAGCAGCACGAGGTCGGCGCCCTTCACCAGCGCGCGCGCCATCGCGGTGCGCTGCTGCTGGCCGCCGGAGAGCTGGAGCGGCGTGCGTTTCAGGAACGGCTCGAGCCGGAGCAGCTTTGCTGCTTCCGCCACGCGCTTCTCGATCTCCTCGCGCGGCTTGCCCTGCACGCGCAAGGGCGAGGCGATGTTCTCGTAGACCGAGAGCGAGGGGTAGTTGATGAACTGCTGATAGACCATCGCGACCGAACGCTGGCGCACGTCGACACCGGTGACGTCCTTGCCGTTGACCAGCACCTTGCCCGAGGTCGGCTTGTCGAGGCCGGCGAGCAGCCGCATGATCGAGGTCTTGCCTGACAGCGTCGGCCCGAGCAGCACGTTGAGCGTGCCGCTCTCGAGCGTCAGCGAGACGTCGCGGATGTGAGGTATCCCCTCGACGGTCCGGGTCACATGATCGAGCGTCACGGTCATGGGCGTCCTCCCGCTTCCAGCAGGGGACTTTGCGGCACAGTATGGGTTGCAATCCAGTCGTTCAATGCAGCGATCTCATCGGCAGATAGTCGCAGGCCAAGCTTGGAGCGGCGCCAGACGATATCTTCCGCCGTAACCGCCCATTCATTGGCCATGAGGTAGCGGACCTCGCGCTCGGTCAGTGTCGCGCCAAAGGCCTGGCCGAGATCGGCCGCCGACTTCGCATCGCCGAGCAGCTTGATGGCACGGGTGCCGTAAGCACGGGCGAGACGCCGGGCGTGCTCGAGGCTGAGGAAGGGATAGCCGCGCTGGAGCTCGGCGATCAGGCCGTCGACGTCGGACACGCCCATGTCGCCGCCGGGCAGCGGCCATTTGCCAGTCCAGCCTTCGCGCGCTTTCGCACTGCGAAGATAGGGCGCGAGCCGTTCCAGCGCCTCTTCGGCGAGCCGGCGGTAGGTCGTGATCTTGCCGCCATAGATCGAAAGCAGCGGCACGCCACCGGGTGTGTCGAGCTCGAACACGTAGTCGCGCGTCGCGGCCTTGGCTTCGCTGGCGCCGTCGTCATACAGCGGCCGCACGCCGGAATAGGTCCAGACCACGTCCGCTGAAGTCACCGGCTTGGCCAGATACTCGCTCGCGGCGGCGCAGAGGTACTCGATCTCTTCGGGCGTCGCCTTCACCTTGGCGGGATCGCCGTCGTAGTCGCGGTCGGTGGTGCCGATCAGCGTAAAGTCGTCCTGGTACGGGATCACGAAGATGATGCGGCCGTCCGCGTTCTGGAACATGTAGGCGCGGTCGTGGTCATAGAGTTTCTTGACCACGATGTGCGAGCCCTGCACCAGGCGCACCTTGGCTTTCGCGTTGACGCCGGCGCCGCGGCCGAGCACATCCTCGACCCAGGGGCCGCCGGCATTGACGAGCGCGCGGGCCTGGACCTGTGAACGCTCGCCGGTCAGCGTGTTGACCATGCCGACGGTCCAGATGCCGCCGGACTGCTTGATATCCGTCGCGCGGGTGCGGGTGCGGATCTCGGCGCCCTTGTCGGCGGCATCGCGCGCGTTGAGCACGACGAGACGGGCGTCGTCGACGAAGCAGTCGGAATATTCGAACGCGCGGCTGTAGCGGCTCGGGATCAGCGGACGGCCGACCTCGTCGCGCCTGAGATCTACCGAACGCGTCGCCGGCAACAGGTGCCGGCCGCCGATATGGTCATAGAGGAAGAGGCCGAGGCGCAGCAGCCAGGCCGGACGCAGGCCGGCGTGATGCGGCAAAACGAAACGCAGCGGACGGATGATATGGGGCGCGATGCCCCAGAGGATCTCGCGCTCGATCAGCGCCTCGCGGACCAGGCGAAACTCGTAATATTCGAGATAGCGCAGGCCGCCATGCACCAGCTTGGTCGACCAGGACGAGGTCCCGCTCGCCAAATCGTTCATTTCGCACAGGAAGACCGTGTTGCCACGGCCCACCGCGTCGCGCGCGATGCCGCAGCCGTTAACACCGCCTCCGATAATGGCGAGGTCGAAAATACGCTCCAACAGACGCATCCCCCGGCGACCGCTCGTTCCTTCGAGCGACTACTTTCGTTTTTGATTAGATCACACCGAAAAACGAAAGCAAGATGAAAGAGAGGCGAAAGGAAGTGAAAGAGGAACTTTTTTGGTGGGCAATCGGCTGTCGAAACGAGCAATCCAGACGGCAATTCGAGAAGCACTGTTGCTCTTGAATAGCCATCCGCAATCAATATAGTCATAATAGTCATATTGGTTATATTCGGCATGACAGACCGCAGCCCCGCTCCCGATTCGCCGCCGGCTGACACGTGGACGCTGGCCAATGCCAAGGCACGCCTGTCCGAGGTGGTCGATCGCGCCCAAACGGGTCCCCAGATCATCACCCGGCACGGCAGGCCCAATGCCGTGGTCGTTTCCGCGGATGAATGGGCGCGAAAGACGGCGCGCAAAGGCACGCTGGCCGAATTCCTGCTGGCTTCGCCGCTGCGCGGTGCCGACCTCGAACTTGAACGGGTGCAGGATGAACCGCGCGACGAGATGCCGTGAACCTGCTCCTCGACACCAACGCGCTGTCGGAGGTTCAGCGGCCGGCGCCTTCCCCGAGGGTCTTGGCATGGCTCGATACGGTCGATGAGGATCGCACGTTCATCAGCGTTGCCTCGATCGCCGAGCTTCGCCGCGGCATCGCCCTGCTTGATGATGGCCGTCGCCGCGCCGCACTGGCCGCTTGGCTCGCCCACGACCTGCCGGCTCGGTTCGCGCAGCGCATCCTGCCGATCGACCACGCGGTCGCCGAGCGCTGGGGCGATCTGATGGCGCAGAGCCGTCGCACTGGCGTTGCGTTGTCCGTGACGGACGGCTTCTTTGCAGCCACCGCGTTCGCCAATAATCTCACGCTCGTCACACGCAATGTGAAGGATTTCGCGGCCTTCGGCGTTCCGCTGCTCAACCCGTGGAGCGGCGCCTAAGCCGCTATCTCAGCCGCACCACCGGCGCGGCTTCCGGTGCCGCATCCTGAGCATCGGCGGTCGCATCATCGATATCCGCCCCCTTCGGCATCGCCGCCATCACCTCGATGCCCTTGCTGTGGCAGATGGTGGCGAGGCGCTCGGGCAGCTCCTGGTCGGTCACGAAGGTCTGGATCTGGGTGATATGGGCGATGCGCACCGGCGCGCTGCGGCGCAGCTTGGTGGAGTCGGCAACCAGCATGACGCTGCGGGCATTGGCGATGATGGCTTGCGCCACCTGCACCTCGCGATAGTCGAAGTCGAGCAGCGCGCCCTCCTCGTCGATCGCGGACGCCCCGATGATGGCGTAGTCGACCTTGAACTGGCCGATGAGCTGCGTCGCGGTCGAGCCGACCACGGCACCGTCGGCCCGCCGCACCGTGCCGCCGGCGACCACCACCTCGATGCGGGGATGGCGGTAGAGCAGCATCGCGACGTTGAGATTGTTGGTGATGACGAGGAGATCTTCGTGCGAGGTCAGCGCGCTCGCCACCTCCTCGGTCGTGGTGCCGATGTTGATGAAGAGCGAGCAGCCGTTCGGGATCAGCGAGGCGGCAGCAGCCCCGATCGCCTTCTTTTCGTCGGCGGCGACGAACCGCCTCGCCTCGTAGGCGAGGTTTTCGACGCCGGAGGCGATGATGGCGCCGCCGTGGATACGGGTCAGCGAGCGGCGCTCGCAGAGATCGTTGAGATCCTTGCGGATCGTCTGCGCCGAGACCTCGAACCGGCGCGCGAGCTCCTCGACCATGACGCGCCCCGAGGCGCGCGCGATGTTGAGGATTTCGGCTTGGCGATGGGTCAATCCGGTCACGGCGATGGCCTCAAATTAGGAAGGCGCATGGTGCGGCGGTTCGCACGTTCGGTCAATGCGCTCGGCGATCACGGTTAACGGACAAGGCCTCTCACCATGCCATCGCGGCGGCGAGACGCGCGAGCAGTTCCGGATCGTCGAACGCGCTGGAGGAGGCAACCGCGCCGGCGCCAACAAGGTCCGCATGGCCGAGGCTCGTCCGGATGCCGATGGTCGGAATGCCGGCGGCCGTCGCCGACTGCACGCCGGAGCGGGAATCCTCGAACGCGATCGAAGCCGTCGCGCGCCCACCGACGAAACGCAGCCCCTCCTGATAGGGCAGCGGGTGCGGCTTGCCGTGCGGCAGCTCGTCGCCGATCACGAGCGCCCTGAAGCGGTGCGTGATGCCGAGACCGGAGAGCAGCAGCTCGGCATTCAGACGCGGCGCGTTGGTCACGGCGACCATGGGAATGCCGGCGGCATCCGCGCGGTCGAGCAGCGCCATCAGACCCGGAAGCGGCTCGATCTGTCCGGCGACGAGTGTGCGGAAGACGACCTCCTTCTCTCCGAGGATCACGGCGCGCCGTTCCGCGGTTTCGTCGGGCAGAAAGCGCTCGCCGATCGACGCATTGGCGAAGCCTTGCAGCTCCCTGGAGAAGCGCGCGTGATCGAACACATGGCCGCGCGGCCCAAGCACCTGGTTGAACGCCTTGAGGTGCAGCGGGTCGGTGTTGGCCAGCGTGCCGTCGATGTCGAACAGCAGCGCCCTGCCCGTCGCTTGCCCCCGCGCCCGCCCTTTGGCCTCGATCATTTCCGTACTTTCCCGAATGCACGATGCATCAATGCGAAACACGTATCAATGCAGCCCCGATCGCGCAATGACGCATCGACATGACCGCCACGCGACACTCGACAAAGTCGCGCGCGGCTGCAACACTCGGCGCAAGATCAAAAAGGAGGAAACGATGACGATCAACCGACGCGATCTGGCTCTCTCGACTCTTGCTGTCTCAAGCCTTGCGGTCTCTGCGCTCGCTCTCACGCCGGCGCTGGCTGCTTCGGCGGACGAGGAAGCCGTGGCGAAGAAGGTCGAGGCCTTCCGCCTCGCCCAGATCGCGGCCGATCCCAAGGCGCTCGGCGCGCTCTGCGCCGACGAGGTGAGCTACAGCCATTCCAACGGCAAGGTCGAGGACAAGGCGACCTTCATCACCAACGCCACCGACGGCAAATCAAAATTCCTGTCGATCGAGTACAAGGACCCGACCATCAAGGTCGTCGGCCCGGCCGCGATCGTGCGCTTCCACTGGATGGGTGAACAGGAGATGGCGGCCGATGGGAAGAAAGTGTCGACCAATCTTCACATCCTGATGAACTGGCAGAAGCAGGGCGACGATTGGAAGCTGCTGTCGCGGGCTGCGACGAAGTTGTGATCGGTGCTCTTACCCTCTCCCCCTGCGGGAGAGGGTGGCATAGGCGGCCTTCGGCCACCGTTTCTGAGAACGCCGAAGCTTTGCTTCGGCGTTCTCTTAGCAACGGCCGCCGAAGGCGGCCTATGCACCTTCTCCCACATCCGCCTTCGCCAAGGCTTCGGCGGACATGATGGGAGAAGAAAGAAGGCCGCAGCATCAGGGGCTGCAAAATTCCGACCACGCTTTGCGCGTCAGAAATCGCGCCACCTCTCGCAATGCGAGCGCATTGCGACCTGACGCTCGACAAAATCAAGTGCGGCTGCAACAGTGGGCGCAAGATCAAGAACGGAGGACACGATGACACTGAATCGCGATCATGCCGCCATAACGGACCACGAGGCGGTGGCAAGAAACGTCGAGGCATTTCGTCTCGCCCAGATCGCGGCCGACCCGGAAGCGCTCAGCGCGCTATGCGCGGATGATCTGAGCTACAGCCACTCCAACGGCTTCCTCGAGGACAGGGCGGCCTTCGTCGCCAACGCCACCGACGGCAAGACGGAGTTCCTGTCGATTACGTACAAGGACCCGACCATCAAGATCGTCGGCCCCGTCGCGATCGTGCGCTTCCATTGGCTGGCCGAGATGATGACCGGCGGACAGAAAGTGGCAAACAGCCTTCATATCCTGATGAACTGGCTGAAGCAGGGCGACGATTGGAAGCTGTTGTCACGCTCCGCGACGAAGTTGTGATCGACGCTCTTACCCCTCCCCCCTGTGGGAGAGGGTGGCTCGCCGCGACAGCTGCGAGACGGATGAGGGGTTCCCCCGCGGGCGACCCTCTCACGATTGAATTCGCGGATAGAAACCCCTCATCCAGCGCTATAGCCGAAGCTTTGCTTCGGCGTTCTCTTAGCAACGGCCGCCGAAGGCGGCCTATGCACCTTCTCCCACATCCGCCTTCGCCAAGGCTTCGGCGGACATGAAGGGAGAAGGAAAAGGCAGCGGCATCAAGGGCTGCAAAAAATTCCGACCACGCTTTGCGCGTCAGAAATCACCAGCGGAAGGCGCCTACGCCGCTTCCTTCACGTCGCCGTTAACCAGCTTGCGCGCGGCGCGTTCTGCTTCGCGGGCGTTGCGGAAAAGCTGGCCTTCAAGGCGATTGAAGCGGTGCGACGAGGCGAAGAAACAATAGCCTCCCTGAGAACGAACGACGATACCTGCGGTTTGCGAGTCGACTTCGATAATGTAGCTGTCCGGCATGGTCCGTAGATTCCTCAGTGCGGGCAAATAACGGTAATCCTGCCCAAAGGTTCCTGAGCATTTGAGACCGTTTCCACCCCGAATCGACACGCAATTGAGTACGCCGGGACCTCATCCGTTTTATGACTTGTTCTTGGCGAAGCCGCGACGCGATGACTCAGTCGCGCCGCGTTTGGCGTGCCGCAAGTTTTCGTGAGCTGGGGCAGAGCGTCGCGCGCGATTACGTCGCGATCGGCGGATCGTTGCGCTGGATCGCTTGCGGACGGCCGTCATCATCGATCGAGACGTAGGTGAAATGCCCGTCGGTGACGAGGATCGGCTGGAGCTCCCTGCGCCGCAGCGCCCAGGCTTCGAGATGCACGGTCATCGAGGTGCGGCCCACGCGGACGAGATTGGCATAGACCGAAACGAGATCGCCGACATAGACCGCTTTGCGAAAATTCATCGCCTCGATCGCCACGGTGACCGTGCGCGACCTCGCGAGCTTCGATGCGAACACGCCGCCGCCGACATCCATCTGGCTGAGCAGCCAGCCGCCGAAGATGTCGCCGTTGGCGTTGGTGTCGGCAGGCATTGCCAGCGTGCGAATGCAGAGATCGCCGCTCGGCTCGGTGTCGGACGTTTCGGTCATGTCGGTCTCACTTGAAATTGTCCCAGCCCGGATCGGGCGCAAAGCGCCCGCCGAATCGCTCGGCCAGCGCGCGCAGGGTGGATACGACATTTTCCACGCCGCGCGTGCGCGCGTAGTTCAGCGGACCGCCGCGGAACGGTGCATATCCGGTGCCGAAGATCATGGCGCCGTCGACCATATCGGGATCATCAACAATCCCCTCGCGCAGCGCCGCGACGCAGACGTTGGACATCGGCAGCACCAGGCGGTCGATCATCTGGTCGGTGACGCGTGGGCCGGTCTCGGGCAACGGCGCCTTCTCCGCCTTGCCGTCCTTCCAGGTGTAGAATCCCTTGCCCGTCTTGCGGCCAAGCTCGCCCTTGGCGACCTTCTCGCGCAGCCAGGCCGGCGTCGGCGGGAGCAGATCGCCGAACTTGGTACGCAGCATGTCGCCGACGTCGAGGCAGATGTCGAGTCCGACCTGGTCGGCGAGCTCGATCGGCCCCATCGGCATGCCGAACTGCTCGGCCGCCGCGTCGATCAGGCGCTGGTCGATCTTCTCGTCCAACATCACCATCGCCTCCAGCATGTAGGGCGTCAGCGCACGGTTGACGAGGAAGCCGGGCGAGCTCTTCACGGCAAGCGGCAGACGGTCGATCGCGCCGACGAAGGCGAGCGCTTCCTTGAGCACCTGCGCGTCGTTGCCATCATGGCTGACGACCTCGACCAGTTGCAGCCGCGACACCGGGTTGAAGAAGTGCAGGCCGACGAGGCGCTCGGGCCGCGCCAGCGTGGTGCGCAAATCCTGGAGCGGAATGCTCGACGTGTTGGTCGCGAGGATCGCGCCCGGCTTCATCTTCGGCTCGAGGCCGGCATAGACCTTCTGCTTCAGCTCGAGCTTTTCCGGCACCGCTTCGATGATGAGATCGGCGTTGCGAACGCCCTCGCCGTCCATGTCGGGGATCAGACGATCCAGCGCATCGCGCACCTCGGTCGGCTTGCGGATGATCTTGCCGTAGAGATCGGCGGCGCGCTTCACCGCGCCGCCGATCGGCTCCGCCTTCATGTCCGCGAGCGAGACGCGCAGCCCCTGTCCCGCACACCAGGCCGCAATATCACCGCCCATGGCGCCGGCGCCGATGACGTGAACATGTTTGACCGCATTGCCGCCGCCGGCCGTCTTCTTCATCTGCTCCCGCAGGAAGAACACGCGGATCAAATTCTGCGCGGTCGGCGTCACCATCAGCCTGGCGAACGAGGCCTGCTCGGCCTTCAGCATCGCGGCCTTGCTGCCGCCATGGGTCTCCCAGAGATCGATCAGCGCGTAAGGGGCCGGATAGTGCTCGCGCGACGCGGCCTTCGCCGCCTCCGAGCGCATGCGCCTGGCCAGCAGCCCGCGCACGGGACCGAAATTGGCCGCGTGAGTCAGAAGGCCAGGACGCGCCCGCGTCAAGCGGCCGAACAGTGCATCCTTCACCGCGTTACGGACGTGCCGCTCCTGCGTCACGGTATCGACGAGGCCGAGCGATCTGGCGCGGCGCGCATCGATGGTGCGGCCGGTCAGCATCAGCGCCATCGACTGGGTCGGGTTCACCAGCGCGGTGAAGCGCGCGGTGCCACCGAGGCCGGGATGCAGGCCGAGCATCACCTCCGGGAAGCCGAAGCGCGCGCCGTCGATCGCGATCCGCGACTGGCAGGCCAGCGCGACCTCCAGCCCGCCGCCGAGACAGAAGCCGTGGATGACCGCGACCGTCGGCAGCTTCAGCGCCTCCAGATGATCAACCACCGCATGCGCCGCGCGGATGCGTGTCTCGACCATCTCGGGATCGCTGGCACCGCGGAATTCGTTGACGTCGGCGCCGGCAATGAAGCCGGACGGCTTTGCCGAGCGGATCACAAGGCCTGCAGGACGTTCGGTCTCGATCGCCGCGAGCACGGCATCGAACTCCTCCATCACGTCCGCGGACAGCGTATTGGCGCTAGCATCTGCGCGGTCGAACAGCAGCCAGGCGACGCCGTCGGCATCGCGCGTCAACTTGAAGTGCCTGTAGGGGCTATCAGTCGCGGGCCTGGGCCCAAGCTCCAGCACGCGGTCGCCGAGTGCGGTCATGATCCTGGAATCCATGGTCACACCGCCTCGATCAGCATGGCGCCGCCGAGCCCACCGCCGATGCATTCGGTCGCGACGCCGCGGCGCGTGCCGAGCCGCTTCATCGCGTTGACGAGATGCAGCACGATGCGGTTGCCGGAGGTGCCGACGGGATGGCCGAGCGAGATGGCGCCGCCATCGACGTTGAGCTTGTCACGGTCGATCTCGCCGGCCGCGCCGTCGAGGCCCAGGATCTCGCGACAGAATTTGTCGTCGTTCCAGGCGGCGAGACAGCCGAGCACCTGGGTCGCGAAGGCTTCGTTCAGCTCCCAGGTCTCGACGTCCTTGACGGTGAGGTCGTTGCGCTGGAGCAGCGGCGTCGCCGACATCACCGGACCCAGCCCCATGATGCTGGGATCAAGCGCGGCCCAGTGGCTGTCGACGATGACAGCCTTTGGCGTCAATTTGTGCTTTGCGACCGCCGCGTCGGAGGCGAGGATCACCCAGGACGCGCCGTCGGTAATCTGCGAGGAATTGCCGGCGGTGACCTGGCCCCAGGGGCGTTCGAACACCGGCCGGAGCTTTGCCAGCGTCTCGGCCGTCGAATCCGGCCGCACGCCGTCGTCATGATCGAAGAATTTTCCGTCGCGTGAGAACGCGGTCTCGACCTCGCCCTTGAGGAAGCCTTCGGCCTGCGCATGCGCGAGCCGGCGATGACTCTCGGCGGCATAAGCGTCGGACTGTGCCCGCGTGATGCCGAAGAGATGGCCGACGACCTCGGCGGTCTGGCCCATGTTCAGGTCGGTGATGGGATCGGTGAGGCCGCGCTCCAGGCCGATGATCGGCTTGAGATAGCGCGGCCGCAGCTTGAAGGCGGCAGCGAGCTTCGCGGCCACGCCCTTGGCGGTGGCAAGGCCGGCGAACCAGCGCACACCGGAGTTCGGCCAGACCAGCGGCGCGTGGCTCAGCGCCTCGGTGCCGCCGGCGAGGACCATGTCGGCATGGCCCTCGCGAATGTAGCGGTAGGCCGTGTCGATCGACTGCATGCCGGAGCCGCAATTGATCTGAACGGTGAAGGCGACCATGTCCTCGCCCATGCCGAGCCGGAGCGCGGCGACGCGGGCCGGGTTCATCTCGTCCGCGATCACGTTGACGCAGCCGAGGATGACCTGGTCGAAATCATCAGGTGAAAACGGCTGACGCGCCAGCAACGGCCGGCCGCATTGCACGGCGAGATCGACCGGCGTGAACGGTCCCGGCCCCGAACGCGCTTTGAGAAACGGCGTCCGGCTGCCGTCGACGATGAAAACCGGTCGTGCCATCAGCTCGCCGCCCTCTGTTCACCGAGTTCCTGGAAGAACTGATGCACATCTCCGGTTTTCTTGTAAATCGGCGACAGCGCTTCCGGCGCAAAATCGTCGACCTCGATCACTTTTGTGACGGCTTCGTGAGCGGCGGCAAGCTGCTCACCCTCGGCCTGCGTGATCACGCCCTTGGTGACGGCGTCCTTCCAGTCGCGGATGTGCGCGGCGCGCATGCGCTTGGCGATCGCATCGGTGCCCGCAACGAGCTTGAATGCGCGCTCCAGCCGGGCAAAGCCGCCGTCGTCGTCGACATGGGCGAGATCCGGCGTGAGACGCTCGCGCGCGGCCGACGGCTCCAGCACGAGACTTGCGCATTGGTGCACGACACGGTCGGAGGGGCCGAGCACCCGCGCGCCGAAGGGTTGCACGATGAGCTTGAGGATGACAGCGACAAAACGATTGGGCAGATTGGCGAGGATCTCGGCAAGCCGGTTCTCGATGGTCTTGAAGCCGGTCGCCATGCACCATTCGAGCGCAGCAAAATCCTCCTTCTGCCGGCCTTCGTCCTGCCAGCGCTTCAGCGCGGCCGAGAGCAGGTAGAGCTCGGAGAGGATATCGCCGAACCTCGCCGACAGCATCTCCTTGCGCTTGAGCGCGCCGCCGAGCGTGAGCAGTGCCATGTCGGCGCAGAGCGCAAAGGCCGCGGAGTAGCGCGCGAGCTGGCGGTAGAATGGCGTGGCATCGCCCGCATCCGGCGCAAGCGCGAAGGCGCCGAAGCTCCAGCTCCGGCCGAACGCACGCAACAGCGTCTGGAAACTATGGCTGACATGTTTCCAGAACGCCTTGTCGAACGCGGCGAGCCCGCGCTCACGGTCGGTGTCGGCCAACGCGTTCATCTCGTCGAGCAGATAAGGATGTGCGCGGATCGCCCCCTGCCCGAACACGATGAGGTTGCGGGTCAGGATGTTGGCGCCCTCGACCGTGATACCGACAGGCACGGCGCGGTGCAGATTGCCGAGATAGTTTTGCGGACCGTCGATCACGGCCTTGCCGCCATGGATGTCCATGGCGTCGTCGACTGCGGTGCGCATCCGCTCGGTCGCGTGCAGCTTCATGATGCCGGAGATGACGGCAGGGTGGACACCGGCGTTCAGCGCCGCGCAGGTCAGCCGGCGCGCCGCGTCGAGCTGGTAGGCGGTGGCGACGATGCGCGCGAGCGGCTCCTCGACGCCCTCGAATTTGGAGATGGAGATGCCGAACTGCTCGCGGATGCGGGCATAGGCGCCGGTGGTGCGGGCGGCATAGGCAGCGCCGGCCGCCGACAACGATGGAAGGGAAATGCCGCGACCGGCGGCAAGCGCCGTCATCAGCATCTTCCAGCCCTGCCCGAGTCTCTCCTTGCCGCCGATGACATAGTCGAGCGGGATGAAGACGTCGCGCCCCCAGTTCGGGCCGTTCTGGAACACCTGCATCGACGGCAGATGGCGATGGCCGATCTTGACGCCCGGCAGATTGGTCGGGATCAGCGCGACGGTGATGCCGAGCTCGTCCTGGCTGCCCACGAGATGATCAGGATCGTAGGCCTTGAAGGCGAGCCCGAGCAGCGTCGCGACCGGGCCGAGCGTGATGTAGCGCTTGTGCCAGTTGAGCCTGAGGCCAATGACCTCGCGGCCCTCGAAATCGCCCTTGCAGATGATGCCGGTGTCGACCATCGAGGCCGCGTCGGAGCCGGCTTCGGGGCTGGTCAGGCCGAAGCAGGGAATGTCGCGGCCGTCGGCAAGGCGCGGTAGCCAGCGCTCTTGCTGCTCTTTCGTGCCGAAGCGCATCAACAGCTCGCCCGGCCCGAGCGAGTTCGGCACCATCACGGTGACGGCCGCCGCAATCGAGCGGGTCGAGATCTTGCGCACCACTTCCGAATGGGCATAGGGCGAAAAGCCGAGGCCGCCAAACTCCTTCGGAATGATCATGCCGAAGAATTTTTCGCGCTTGACGAAATGCCAGACCTCCTGCGGCAGGTCGCGCCATTCCCAGAAGATCTTCCACTCGTCGAGCATGGCGCAGAGCGCGTCGACGGGGCCGCTGAGGAAGGCCTGTTCCTCGGGGGTTAGCGTCGCCTGAGGCACCTTCAGCAGCTTCGACCAGTCGGGGTTGCCGGTGAAGAGGTCAGCATCCCACCAGACGTCACCGGCCTCCAGCGCCTCGCGCTCGGTGTCGGACATCGCCGGCAGCACGCCGCGCGCCCAGGAGAAGATCGGCTTTGTGATTTTGTCGCGGCGGAAGCTCATGGCTGACCTCATGCATCGGCGCGGTTATCGGCATTTTAGCGGAAAGTGGCCGGGGTAAGTGAACACTTCACGAGCAAAAAGAAGCGAATTGACGCGGCCGGGCGGCCGCCCCGGGGGCCATAACGGCCGGGGCGTGGAGGCAGTTCCGGGGAGGAGCGTGGGTACTTCGATGCAGCAAAACCGAGGCACGCGAAGCGCGAGCCGGAATCCATATTTCCCGATGGTGGTTATGGATTGCGGACTCGCGCCTGACGGCGCGCCCCGGAATAACGGCGTGGAGAGGCCGGCCTAATCTGGCCGCACCATCTCGAACATGTTTTCCGGCTTGATCTCGAAGTAGTCGCCGCGACGGCCGGCGCGGACGATGGGGCGGGCGGCGGCGGTCTGGTAGACGCCGTCCTTGATCATGGCCTTATCGATATGGACGGCGACGACCTCGCCCAGCGTCAGCCAGGCGTCGGCCTCCTTGCCGTCGGCGCCCTTGAGGCGGACGATGTCGGAGACCTTGCACTCGAAGGCGACCGGGCTCTCAGCCACGCGCGGCACGTTGACGAGCTTGCCCGGCACGGCGGTCAGCCCTGCGAGCTTGAACTCGTCGACCTCGGGGCCGACATGCGCGGCGGTCGCGTTCATGTGCTTGGCGAGATCCATCGTGGTCAGATTCCAGACGAACTCGCCGGTCTGCTCCATGTTCGAGACCGTGTCCTTCCAGTTGGTGGAGGAGAACCCGATGATCGGCGGCACGTAGCAGAACGCGTTGAAGAAGCTGTAGGGCGCGAGGTTGACGTGACCCTTGGTGTCGCGGGAGGAGATCCAACCGATCGGCCGCGGCGCGATGATGGCGTTGAAGGGATCGTGCTTGAGGCCGTGGCCCTTGGAGGGCTCGTAGAAATAGAGGTCTTTGTCGGTCACGCGCTGCTTCTCCGTTTTCCGTCATTCCGGGGCGGTCCGCAGGACCGAACCCGGAATCTCGAGATTCCGGGTTCGATGCTTCGCATCGCCCCGGAATGACGGTCAACTCAAAACATTGGTCAGGGGCGCGGCGACAGACCCGCGATGACGAAATCGATCATCTGGTCGATGGTCGGACCCGGCTTGGTGGCGCACTGGGCGATCATCTGGGGGTGGAAGAAGCGGATCATCGCGGTGCAGGCGCACAGCGAGGCCAGTTGCAGGTCCGGCGCCTCAAACTCGCCGGAAACGACACCTTGCGCGATCATCTGGCCGATGACGCCGGCGATGCACTCCATATGGGCGACGCAGACGTCCCAGTCCTCCTCCATCGCGATCGCGACCATCTCGTGCAGCTTGTTATCGCCGACATAGCGCTCGGTGTTCATGCGGTGGATGGTGGTGAGCAGCTCACGGAAGCGTGGCAGCACCGGACCGGGCCGGGTCACGATCCGCTGCGCCTCCAGCTCGACCTCACCCATCAGGCCCCGCGCAACCGCCTGGTGGATCGCCTTCTTCGATTCGAAGAAGCGATAGACGTTGGCGGGGCTCATCCTGAGCTCCTTGGCGATGTCCCCGACCGTGGTCTTCTGGTAACCGATCTGGCGGAACAGCCGTTCGGCCACCTCGAGGATACGATCCCGGGTGTCGCCTTCGATATGTTCCGCAACCAGTGTCATGTGTCAGGACTCGTCCGTCAGCACTCTTCTCATTTATTCAGCCGCTTCAGCAAGCGGAATTGCGTGCTGGTCATCGCTCCCATGCTGCGGCGCGGCAGGCTGCTCGGGGGTGCCCGCCTCGTCCAGGCTCTTCCTGAACCACAGGGCGTAGAGGCCCGGCAGGTACAGCAGCGTCAGGAAGGTCGCGACGAACAGGCCTCCCATGATCGTGATCGCCATCGGGCCCCAGAAGGCCGAGCGCGACAGCGGGATCATGGCCAGGATGGCGGCGAGCGCCGTCAGCACCACCGGCCGGGCGCGGCGGACGGTTGCCTCCACGATCGCCTCGCGCCGGGTCAGGCCGTGGGAGACGTCGGTCTCGATCTGGTCGACCAGGATGACAGTGTTGCGCATGATCATGCCGGCGAGCGCGATCAGACCGAGCAGCGCCACGAAGCCGAACGGGGCATTGGCGACGTTGAGGCCGAACGAGGCACCGACGATGCCGAGCGGCGCGGTGAGGAACACCAGGATCAGGCGCGAGAAGCTCTGCAGCTGGAACATCAGCAGCGTCAGCATCACCATGACCATCAGCGGGAAGAGGATGAAGATCGAGGCGTTGCCCTTGGCGGATTCTTCGAACGCCCCGCCCGGCTCGATGCGGTAGGCCGGCTCGAGATTGTCCTTGATCGCCTTCAGCTTCGGCGTGATCTGGCTGGTGACGTCGGGCGCCTGCACGCCGTCGACGACGTCGGAGCGCACGGTGATCGCCATGTCGCGGTTACGCCGCCACATGATCGGCTCCTCGTGGGCATACTCGATCTTGGCGATCTGCTGGAGCGGCACGGCGACGCCGTTCTTCGAGGTGATGGTCAGATCGCCGACGCCGCCGAGATCGAGACGCTCGGACGGGATCGCACGAGCGACCACGGCCACCTTCTCGATGCCGTCGCGAATGGTCGTGACCTGCGCACCCGAGATCAGCATGGACAGCGCCTGCGAGACGTCCTGCGGCGTCAGGCCCATGGCGCGGGCACGATCCTGGTCTACGACGAGCTTGAGGTAGGGCGACTGCTCGTTCCAGTCGAGCTGGACGTCCTTGACACTCTTGTTCTGCCGCATGACGTCGCGGACCTGATAGGCGATCTCGCGCACCTTGTTGGCGTCGGGGCCGATCACGCGGAACTGGACGGGGAAGCCGACCGGCGGACCGAAATTGAAGCGGTCGACGCGCACGCGCGCCTCGGTCAGCATGCCCTCCGCAGCCGCGTTCTCGATCTTGGCCTTGATGCGCTCGCGCGCCTCGACGCCCTTGGCGACGATGACGATCTCGGCAAAGGCCTCGTTCGGAAGCTGCGGATTGAGGCCGAGCCAGAAGCGCGGCGAGCCCTGGCCGATATAAGACGTATAGGTCTCGATGTCCTTGTCGTCCTTGAGCAGCGTCTCGGCCTTCTTCACCGCCTTCTCGGTGACGTTGAAGGCGGTGCCCTCGGGCAGGCGGAGCTGGAGGAACAGCTCGGGCCGCTCCGACAGCGGGAAGAACTGCTGCTGGACATGGCCGAAGCCGACGATCGAGGCGATGAAGACGCCGACGGTCGCGGCCACCACGGTGATGCGGTGGTTGACGCACCATTGCACGATGGCGCGCAGGCCGCGGTACATGCGGGTCTCGTAGACCGCGTGCGGATCGTGATTGTGGTGCACCTTGATGTTGGGCAGCAACATGACGCCGATATAGGGCGTGAAGATCACCGCCACGAACCAGGAGGCGACCAGCGCGATCGCCACGATCCAGAAGATGCTGCCGGCATATTCGCCGACCGCGGAATTGGCAAAGCCGATGGGGAGGAAGCCAGCGGCCGTGACCAGCGTTCCCGTGAGCATCGGAAACGCAGTGGATTCCCAGGCAAAGGAGGCCGCGCGGAAACGGTCCCAGCCCTGTTCCATCTTCACCACCATCATCTCGACCGCGATGATGGCGTCATCCACCAGCAGGCCGAGCGCGATGATCAGCGCGCCGAGCGTGATGCGGTGCAGATCGAGCGACATCGTGTTCATGACCACGAAGACGATGCCGAGCACCAGCGGCACCGACAGCGCGACCACGATGCCGGTGCGCCAGCCGAGCGCCAGGAACGACACGAACAGCACGATGACGAGCGCTTCCATGAAGGAGTGCACGAACTCGCCGACGGCGTGCTCGACCACCTTGGGCTGGTCGGCGATGAGCTTGACGTCGATGCCCTGCGGCACCGCCTTCATGAACTCGGCGGTGGCCTTCTCGACCTCCTTGCCGAGATCGAGGATGTTGGCGCCCTTGGCGGTTACGACACCGATGCCGATCGCGGCCTTGCCTTCCTGGCGCACGACGAAGCTCGGCGGGTCGACATAGCCGTGGGTGACCGTGGCGATATCGCCCAAGCGGAACACGCGGCCGTTGCTTTCGACCGGCGTCTCGGCGACGGCCTTGGCGCCATCGAGCGCGCCGGTGACGCGCAGCGGCACACGCTGCGACGAGGTCTCGACCGTGCCGGCCGGGGTCACGTTGTTCTGCTTGGCGAGCGAATCGAACAGCGCCTGCGGCGTGATGCCGAGGGTGGCGAGCTTGGCGTGCGAGAATTCGACGAAGATGCGCTCGTCCTGGTTGCCGTAGACGTCGACCTTGGTCACGCCCGGCACCTTCAACAGGCGCTGGCGGAAGCCTTCCGAGACCTTCTTGAGCTGGGCATAGTCGGCGCCGTCGCCGGTCATCATGTAGAGGATGGAATCGACGTCGGAGAACTCGTCGTTGACGACGGGTCCCAGAATGCCCGAAGGCAACTGGCCCTGCACGTCGGCGAGCTTCTTGCGCAGCAGATAAAACAGATACGGCACGTCCTTCGGCGGCGTGGAATCGCGGAAGGTCACCTGGAGCGCGGTGAAGGCCGGCTTGGAATAGGTCTGCACCTTCTCGAAATAAGGCAGCTCCTGGATCTTCTTCTCGATGGGATCGGCGACCTGCGTCTGCATCTCCTGCGCGGTCGCGCCCGGCCAGATCACGGAGACGTTGACCACCTTCACCGTGAAGAACGGATCCTCGGCCCGCCCGAGCTTCTGATAGGAGAAGAAGCCGGCGACGCCGAGAATGATCATCAGGAACAGGACCAGCGTCGGATGGCTGACGGCCCAGGCCGAAAGGTTGAAGCGCTTCATCGCACTCTCCAAAGATGATCCAGTTGCAAAAAAACCACAGCCACTCTGTTCAAACCGTCGTCGCGAGGCAGCGAAGCAATCCAGGGGGCTGGGCAGATTCTGGATCGCTTCGCCGCTTCAGCCCCAGCATTTGCGCTTGGGCCGAAACTCACCTCACACGACGTGACTCTTATTCTTTGCGCATGATCTTCTCGGAAAACCGCTGCTCACTTTTCCGGATCATGCGCTAAACTCTAGAAGGACAGCGACGAGACGATCCGCACCCGCTGGCTCGGATCGAGCTTCTGCACGCCGAGGGCCACGATCTTTGCGCCCTCTTCGACACCGCTGGTGATGATGACGTCGTTGCTCTCGTAGGACTTCACCACGACCGGCTTGAGCGTGACGGCGCCATTGTCGTCGACGACGTAGAAGGAGGGCTTGCCGCCTTCGTTGAACAGCGCCGACAGCGGCAGCCGTGCGACGCGCTCGGTGGCGGCATCCGACAGCGTCAGCGTCGCGGTCATGCCGAGCGAAACCTTGTCGTCGGCCTCGGGCAGCGAGAACTTTGCAAGATATGTGCGCGTGGCCGGATCGGCCGCCGGCGCGATCTCGCGCAGCTTGGCCGCATACTTCTTGTCCGGCTCCGACCAAAGAGTGACGCTGGCGGCGCCCGACTTGGCACGTCCAACCAGCGTCTCAGGGATCGCGACGACCGCTTCCTTCTCGGCAAAGCGGGCGACGCGGATCGAAGCCTGGCCCGCGGCGACCACCTGGCCGGGCTCGATCAGCGTTGCGGTGACGACGCCACGGGCGTCGGCGTTGAGCGTCGCGTAGGAAAGGGAATTCTTGGTCAGCTCGACCGAGCGCTCGGCCCGGTTCAGGCGCGCGCGGGCCTCGTCGGCGGCGGCACGGCTCGAATCCATCTGGGCATCGGTGGTCCAGCCCTTCGCCTTCAGATCCTTGGCGCGCTGCTCGGCCGCGGCGGCCTGGGCCAGCACGCCGGTCGCGGCGGTCTGCTCGGCGACGGACTGCTCGGCCTGGAGCTTCAGATCGACCTCGTCGAGGGTCGCGAGCGGCTGCCCGACTTCGACGGTCTGGCCGACCTCGACCAGGCGCTTGGCAACCTTGCCGGCCACGCGGAAACCGAGATCGCTCTCGATCCGGGGCCTGACGGTGCCGACGAAGCTGCGCTCCGGCGTCTCGGCATCATAATGGGCGGTCGCGACCAGAACCGGCCGCGGCGGCTCAGCCTTTTCAGCGACGGTGTCATTGCACCCGGCCAGCGCGGCGGCCATCAGGGCCAGCGAGACACCCGCCAAGAGCTTGGAATAGCTGGACAAAACTGACCGAACGAACATCGGAGGACACTCCCGCGACTGCAATGAGAGGAATGTCAACTAATCACTGATAAAAGTCAATAATCGTCAGTCATCAGGAAAGCGTGATCGTTAAGGGGTGGTAAGGATTGGGATGCCGCCGCTGGGAGGTGCTATCGTAGGGTGGGCAAAGCGAAGCGTGCCCACCACGCATGCCGGCATTAGAAAAATGGTGAGCACGGCGCGAAACGCGCCTTTGCCGACCCTACGAGGCCTGTGCCCTGCAGGTTGTAGCTCGAGCAGTCCCGGATTTCGCTTCGCTCCATCCGGGCTGCGCAGCGGTGCGGGTGGCCTACCGCCCCTGCCCGGCGAACTCGTGCTTGCTCTCGTGGCCGCCGATGAAGACCAAAATGCCGGCGATCAAGGGCAGGACCGCCAGCACCAACAAGCCGGTCGAGGTCTGGCCGGTGGCTTCCTTGACCCAGCCGATCAAATACGGACCGCCGAAGCCGGCGAGGTTGCCGATCGAGTTGATCAGCGCGATGGCGCCGGCCGCGGCCGTGCCGGAGAGCCAGGCGGTCGGCAGGGTCCAGAACACGCCGAAGCAGCAGAACACGCCGATCGCCGCGACGGTGAGCACCACCATCGTCATGGTGGGATCGGTGAGATAGGAGGAGACGCCAAGCGCGACGGCGGTGAGCAGCAGCGGCGCGCCGACATGTATCACGCGCTCGCGCGTCGCATCGGAATGCCGCGCCCACAGGATCATGGCGATGGTGCCGAACAGATACGGGATCGCGGTGACGAAGCCGGTCTGGGCGTTGGTGAGGCCGAACGCCTTGACGATCTGCGGCAGCCAGAACTGCATGCCATAGAGCGCGCCGACGAAGCCGAAATAGACCAGGCTCAGCATGATCACCTTCGGCGACGATAGCGCCTCGCCGAGCGACAGATGCTTCACCGCCTGCTTGGCCGCGATTTCCGAATCGAGCCTGGACTTGAGCCAGGCCTTCTGATCGGCCGAGAGCCAGTCCGCCTTCTCCGGCTTGTCGGTGAGATAGAACCAGGTGACGATGCCTAGCAGCACCGAGGGGATGCCCTCGATGATGAACAGCCACTGCCAGCCCTTCAGCCCCATCGCGCCGTCGAGCCCGAGCAGCAGGCCCGAGATCGGCGCGCCGATCACGGTGGAGACCGGGACGGCGATGGCGAAGGCGGCGAGAAAGCGGGCGCGATACTCGGCCGGGTACCAGTAGGTGAGATAGAGGATGATGCCGGGAAAGAAGCCGGCCTCGGCGACGCCGAGCAGGAAGCGCAGCACGTAGAAGCTCGTCACGCCGCTGACCAGCGCCATCAGCGCCGAGATGATGCCCCAGGTCACCATGATGCGAGCGATCCAGCGGCTCGCGCCGAACTTTTCCAGCGCCAGATTGCTCGGCACCTCGAAGATGAAATAGCCGATGAAGAAGATGCCTGCGCCCCAGGAGAAGATCAGCGGCGTGAACTTCAGCTCCGCGTTCATGGTCAGCGCGGCGAAGCCGAGATTGACGCGGTCGAGATAGGAGAAGAAGTAGGCCAGCACCAGGAACGGAATCAGGCGCCAGGAGATGGCGCGGATCGTCGAGGTCTCGATTTCCGACTTGGCTGAGCCGGCGGAACCGGCATAGGTCGTGGTCTGGCTCATGGCTTTCCCCCCGGGGTTGTTGCTTTTATGGGCTGATGGCGGTTTTGAGCATCGCGGGCAAAGAGTCAATGGAGCGAGCAATGCACGGGGCGCAACCGGTCAACACCGTCGCGCTGCGACAGCGATCGCTGACCCGCGCCGCCCTCGCGCTGATCGTGATCGCCTGCGGGCTGTCCTTGCGCTGGTACGGCTTTCCGCTCGGGCTTCCCGCCTTCGTCGTGAAGTATGGCGGCTCGCTGCTGTGGGCGACGATGGTGCTTCTGCTGGTCGGGGTTTTGCTGCCAGGGATGTCGCGGAGGCGACTTGCAGCCATCGCTGCGGCGATCGCGATCGCCGTCGAGTTCTCCCGGCTGGTGCACGCGCCCTGGCTCGATGCGTTCCGGCTCACCACCGCGGGCGCGCTGCTGTTAGGACGGATCTTCTCGCTGTGGAATCTGGTGGCGTATGGGGTGGGGATTGCGTTCGGCGTTTGGATTGATGGTCTTGTAGGGTGGGCAAAGGCGCGTTAGCGCCGTGCCCACCATTCTCCTTCGCGGACCACGATGGTGGGCACGCTTCGCTTTGCCCACCCTACGAGACCGAGACCGTGGCGTGCAGCCTTCACTCCGCGAGCTGAAACCGCTCGAAGCGATCGAGCTCCTCCTCGATCACGCGCTTCAGCTCCTTGCGCCCCGCCGTCTTCTTCCCCTGCCCGACCCAGGTCCATTTCTGCATCAACAGCTTCTTGGCCTGCCGATCGGTCTTGAGGTCAAGCGCCGCGACGATCTCATCGCCCACCAGCACGGGCAACGCGAAATAGCCGAGCTTGCGCTTGGCCTTCGGCACATAGGCTTCGAACAGATGGTTGTAGCCGAAGAACAGATTGGTGCGCTTGCGCTGGATGATCAGGGGATCGAACGGCGAGAGGACGTGAACGAGATCGGGCGAGGCGCCCTCACCTGGCTCCAGCGCCGCAGGCGCAGCCCAATGCTCCTGCTTGCCCGCGCCCTCGATCGCAACGGGCACGAGCTCACCGCGGCGGACGCGTGAGGCGACCAGCTGAGCGATCGCCTTCTTGCTCGGCGCATCGAGGTGGCAGATCGAATCCAGACTGACCACGCCCTGCGACCGCAGCGCGCGGTCGAGCAGATAGGCCGTGATGTCTCTCGCCGACGCCGGCTTCGGCAGTTTGTCCCAGCCGAAGTGCCGCGTCATCAGCTCATAGGTCTTGAGCATGCCCTGGCGCGCGCTGACGGTCGCGACGCCGGTGTAGAAGGCGAGCTGCAAAGCCCGCTTCGAGGGTTTTCGGCTCTGCCAGAGATGCTCCTTCTCGGTGAGCACGTCGTCCTCGATGTCGCGGATCGTCAGCGGGCCGGCGCGCAGCAGCCGCATCACCTTGCGCGTATCGGCCGGCGTGACCGAAGCGTACCATTTGTGCCCCTCGCGCCGGTGCTCGCGCATCGCCGGCAGGAGGAAGCGAAAATCGTTCGCCGGCACGTAGGACAGCGCATGGGTCCAGTATTCGAACACGCTCCGGTCGACGCTCTGGGCCTGGCGCAAATCGGCACGCCGGTAGGACGGGATGCGGCTGAACAGGATGTGGTGGTGGCTGCGCTCGATGACGTTGATGGTGTCGATCTGCACATAACCGAGATGGGCGATCGCATCCGCCACCGCGCGCGCACCCTCCCCGAACGGCGCGCGCTCGTCCAGCCGCTGGGCATGCAGCCAGATCCGTCGGGCCTGTATCGTTGGGATCGGAAAGGGTTTGGGCGCGCGTGACATTGCAGGAGGCAATGTAGCCGGATTCGCGCCGGGAAAAAGAGAGGCTGAAGAGAAGAAAAAGCCGCGCTGCCATCTGCTGCCAGCGCGGCCCGGTCGCGCCAGATTGGCGCGAGGTTACTTCATCGCCATCGCCTTCTCGGCGCTCATGTAGTGCGTGCAGGCGCCGCGCATGTTGCCCTTGCTCATGTCGGAATTGGCCGAGGCCATCGACTTGCGCGCCGCGATCTTGCCCGGCGTGTCTTCACCGCCCAACCCGACAACGAGCTTGGCCATGTTCGCGCTGGTGCAAGACATCTTGGCGGCCGACGCGGGAGACAGGGCAAGTGCAGCGAACGCCGCCGCGAGCAACAGGGTCTTCATCAAGTTTCCTCCTCCGGAAAACGAAGCCGGCGTGATGCCGGCCTGCGCGGCATCTATTTTTCCGGCATAGCGCTTCACCGAGAAGGGAATTTCATCGTTCTAGCGTGCGGCTTTTGATCGCTCCCCGACGCTACCTGTGGCGATATCGGGCTCGCAGGACGCTTTTCCACGCCCCTCTGCCTGGCAGCGATAGACGCTGCCGGTGAGGCGGTCGACCAGCCACATGTTCTCGTCGTTCGGACCGTCGAGGCCGACGTAACGGCTGCTCAGCCCGGTGATCAGCGTAGACAGCAGGATCGCCACCGCGATCATCGCCGCACCGATATAAATGGGCATTGAGCTCAGAAAGACTGTCCGATCCGGCGGGCCGCCACGATAGAACTGGTAATCACTCGGCCTGGGCACTGGACTGAACTCGGCTCCCTTCCTCGGCGGTCATTGGACGCGGAGTCCTGCTAGGCGCCCAACTGGCCGAATTCTTGTTCGCACGCGGGCCATCGCGCGACGGCTTTGCGACGATCGGTGAGCAAGGGTTTCCGGAACAAATTGGCGGCCCGAACCGGGCCGCCTGTTGCTTGCCTGCCAGCTCAGCGGCGGCCGAACAACCCGCCCATCATACCGCCGAACAGACCGCCGGGGCCGCCTGGCGGACCGGCACCGCCACCGCCGTAATGGCGCCGGCCGCCACCGCCGGAGGACCGGCGACGCGCCGGCTCGTCGTCTGCCTGTTCGGAGGACGCCGCGCGGGTCGAGACAATCTCCGACAGCAGGGCCTTGTGCTGGAGCTTGTTGAGATAACCGGTCGCAGGATAGCCACGGGCAGCCTGCCACCGCCTCATCACGGAACGGGTCTCATCGTCGAACTTGCCCGACGCCTTGACGTCGAAGCCGAGCCCGGTGAGGCGGCGCTGCACGTCGCGGCGCTGGTTCTTGTCCAGACCGATCTGGTCTTCAGACACCTGGTTGGCTTCTTCCGTAAAGGTCGCGGGATCGATCCCGGCCGAGAGGTTGCGGGTGGTGATGGATGGACCATCCTGCAACGCCGCGATGCGGGCGAGCGCGATCGATTTGAACGTGCCGTTGGGATAGCTGGTGAGATAGGCGTTGAGCTCCTCGACCTTGTTGGAGTCCCTGATCGAGCGCCAGAATTCGAGCTCGACGTCGGAGCCTTGCTTGCTCGCGGCCGACACCGGTGCGTTCGACGGATCGGTCGCGGCCGCAGCCGGCACGCCGACCGGATTGAGATAGACGTTGCCCGTGAGGTTGGTGTGCCCCCAGGGCAATTGCCCCTTGCTGGTCTCGTCACTGACCTGGGCACGGACCTTGGTCATCGCCTGCTGGATCTCGATCCCGGGCTGGGCGATGTTGGCGACGAGCGCGCGGGTGAACGGGCTGTTGGTGCCGGCCTCGCCGTCGAGCGCGGTCTGGCCGGGGCCGGTGGCAAAGGCAATCAGCGTGCCCTCGCCCGACTTCATCTCGGCAAGACCGGTCTGGACGTTGACGGAGCGGGTGGCCTTGGCCGAGCGGATCTTCGCCGCGAACGGATTGTCGCGGCAGGCGTCCAGGAACACGAGCTTCACCTTCGCGTCCGACATGGTCTGATCGAGCGTGAGGTCGACATTGATCGCCGCGCCCAGCTTGACGTCCATCTCGGATTTCAGGTCGGCGTCGACCGGCAACAGGTAGTTGACGCCGTTCACGGCGATCCCGTGGCCGGCATAGAAGAACACCGCGACGTCGGCGCCTTCGCTCTTCTTGCCGAACTCCAGAAGCTTCGCGGTCATGGCATCGCGGGTGAGGTTGGCGCCCTCGACGACGTCGAAGCCGACATTGCGCAGCACCCTGGCCATCGCCTTGGAATCGATCGCGGGGTTGGGAAGCTGCGGGACGTTCTTGTAGGCGGCGTTGCCGACCACGAAGGCGACGCGCTTGTCCGCGAAGGCCGCGTTGCCGCTGACGAGAAATACTGCGATTGAAATTGCTGCGATCAAGAAGCGCATGATCATTCTCCCCTGATCCAAACTTCCTCGCTGCTCTCGGTTCGGCCTGAGCCGATCCGATGAGAGCAATCTGATCCAGTTCACAACGACGCACTGTGATCTGGATCACTCGGGGATTTCTGCTGCTCGAACCGAGCTGAGAGTCGCTGCGACGGTCGCTTTTCGGGCTGCTGACGCAGCGGGCAATACGGCTGGTGACGAACAATGGCCGAAAGATTGTACCTGCGCGGGTTGCGAGTCCAGCCGGTTCAGCAATCCGCTATCGATACCGAATGAGATAGCGCTTCTTCCCGGTGGCAGGGCACCGCCGCTGGCGCGACATGCCATGGATGCCGATCGGCGCCGGCGCCAGGATGCACGGGTCATTTCGGTCGTCTGGAATGTGACCCGCATCACATCGAGGCTGTTGAACCTTCCCTACGCTCGCAACATCAAATCGCCATCAGGCGTAACAGCGAGGATACGACAATGACCCGTTTTGATAAGTTTTTTGGACTGAAGGCGATGACCCTCACGGCCGCGCTGTCGATGACGGCGGGCCTGGCTTTCGCAGGCGATAACGTCTCCGCCAACCAGATCCTGGATGCGCTGAAGCCGAAGCCGGCGACCCGCGGCCTGTCCGTCGGTCCGCAGGCCGATCCGACCGCGCAGGCCAAGGAAGCGACGTTTCTGAACACGGTTCGCAACCGCTCGACCCGGTCGCTCTCGATGGGCGAGCGCGAGCAGATCGCCGAGCTCGCCGCGACCAAGCCGAAGATCGATCTGGAGATCCAGTTCGACTACAACTCGGCCGACATCGCCAAGACGTCGGTGCCGTCGGTGCAGGCGCTCGGCAAGGCGCTGTCCGATCCGTCGCTGAAGGGCTCGACCTTCGTGGTCGCCGGCCACACCGATGCGATCGGCGGCGAAGAGTACAATCAAGGGCTGTCTGAACGTCGCGCCGACACCATCAAGAAGTACCTGATACAGAATTATGGTCTCAACGGCACCGATCTCGTCACCGTCGGCTATGGCAAGTCCAAGCTGAAGGACACCGCCAACGGCGCCGACCCGATCAACCGCCGCGTCCAGGTCGTCAACATGGAAGCCAAGACGACGGCGTCCAAGTGAAACTCAAGTCATCGCCGCGTGAAACACGCCGCCTGCCACGATCGTGACAGGCGGCGATTTCATATCCAGCTCTGGAACAGCATCAACCGGTTGAACGTCTGCATGGACGTGCCGATGAAGGCCGCCGAGATCGGCAGCATCACCGCAAAGCCGATCGCCGCGACCCCGACATAGGCCCACAGCAGCCAGCGCGGCAGCCCCTGTCGTCGCAGCACATAGACCAGCGCAAGCGACGCCACGGTTGCGGCCGGCAGATAATAGTAGAGGAAGCCGAGCGTGCGCGGCAGCAGAGCCCAGGCGAGCCAGGAGCCGAAATAGAACGCCGCGATCAGCAACGCATCCCAACGGCGCGCGACGATGAAGTCGCGCAGTACGACGGCGAGCGCGAGCAGCGCCGGCCACGCGACCAGCGGATTGCCGAGGAAGACGATCGCGGAGACATTGTTCTCTGAGGTCTTGTCGAACAGGAACCACACCGGGCGCGCGAGCAGCGGCCAGGATGGCCACGCGCTCATATAGGTGTGGCCGGCGATCGCGGTCGTGGTGTTGTCGGCGAAAATCCGGCGCTGCGCCTCGATCAGATCCGGCAGCGACGCTCCGTAGAGCGGCACGAAAGCAGCAAGATATGTCAGCGCCGGCAGCACTGCGAAGCAGAGCGCGACATGCTGCACGCGAAGATCAGGCCAGAGATCGGGCCGATACCAGTCGCTCGGCTTCGCGTCGGCGAACAGCGTGTGCCAGCCCTGCAGCAGCCGGATCACCGCAACCATGACGATGCAGATGCCGAGCGGAAACAGGCCGCTCCATTTGCAAGCCGCGGCGAGCCCAAACAACGCGCCCGCGAGCGCGAACAGCGCATGCGGGCGCTCTCTTCGAAAGCCGTGCATGAAGGCGGCAATCGCGAGCAGGCCGAACCCGAGCGCGTAAATGTCGAGCATGGCGATGCGCGCCTGCACGTAAAGCATCTGGTTGAAGCCAGCGATCGCCGCGGCGGCGATCGCCGGTCCTTGCGCGGAGAACAGCGCGAGCCCGCACAGATAGATCGCGACGATCGCGAGCGCGCCGAACAAGGTCGACGGATAGCGCCAGCCCAGCGCATTGTCGCCGAAGGCTACGATCGATGCCGCGATCAGCTCCTTGGCCAGCGGCGGATGCATCGGGTTGAGCATCGGTTGCGATAGCGTGGGTGCCAGCATCTGCCGTGCCGCCGGCACGTAATGCACCTCGTCGAAGACGAACTTCTCCGGCGCCGTCAGGCCGATCAGCAGCGCGAGATGCGCGGCCAGGAAAATCGCGACAGCGATCACTGCGCTCTGCGACACCTTCGGAACCGCGGGCAATTCGAACGGCTGCTGTTGGGCTATTTTGCGTGGCAAATCTGCTTCACCGCGGAGAAAAACAAAGACGGCACTTTTCATTGAACGCATTCTGCCGCAACTGTCACTAAGCATAACGCACGTCCAGCGCCGCTTGTGATAATTTCGCCACATCGGAAGCGCGCGCGATCCGGTACGATCAGGGACATATCGATCGGTTGCGAAATGAATTTGCGTTTCTGGCTTTTCCCAACTCTGTTGTCGGCACTCGTCTGCGCGGCGCCTTGCGCGCAGGCGCAGACGCGCGTCGGCGAAGCCGTCGTGATCCAGAACGACGTGGTGCGCGTGGCGACGACCACGACGCCGATCAATGTCGGCGACAGCATGTTGCGCGACGAGACCGTGCGCACCGGTGCCGGCAGCGCCGCGCGCTTCGTCATGGCCGACAGCACCAACCTCTCGCTGGGCCCGAGCGCCACGCTGAAGCTCGACCGCACCGTCTTCAACGACGAGCACAGCTATCGCGACGTCGCGATCCGCATGACCACGGGCGCATTCCGATTCGTCACCGGACATTCGGAAAAGACCGCCTACAAGATCACGACACCGCTCGCGACCATCGGCGTGCGCGGCACCACGCTCGACATCCTCTCCCAGCGCGGCCGCTCCGTCGTCGTGCTCCAGGACGGCGCCGCCAGCGTCTGCACGACCAGCTCCCAGTGCGTGCAGCTCACCCAGCCCGGCGACACCGCAATCATCACCTCGGCCGGCGGCAAGGTCAGCATCACCAAGACCAACACGCCGCCCTGGACCTTTGCCGCCAACTGCGCCGCAAGCGCCGGGCTGTGCTCGGTCAACCAGTATGCGGACGCCTCGCCGACCATCACGCCTGCCGTCCACGACGACGGCATGCTGTGCGGGCGGTGATGATGGCGAAACTCGACGTCAGGCGTTTCGTTCTCGCCGCCGCGCTGACCGCAACCGCTGCGTTTGCGTTCTTCGCGTTCAATGCGCGACCGGCGGCAGCGCAGGCGGCTTGCGAGTCCGAATGCGGTGGGCCGACGCCCTCACCGTCACCGACCTATTCACCGTCGCCGTCGCCGACACCCACACCGACCCCCTCCCCTTCGCCAAGCCCCTATCCGTCGTCCTCGCCGAGCCCGTATCCACCGCCTCCACCTTCAGGCCCGACCGGCGCGGACTCCAGCGGCAATTCGATCGGCGGCCTCGCCAACCAGCGCTTCAACCAGATGATCACCAACCGGGTGCTCGGCACGGTGCTGCTCGGCGTCAACGAGCAGGTCAATTGCAGCGACTGCATCAGCGCATTCGGCTCCGCCGGCTCGTTCTCGGCCGGCATTCACGGCCGCAAGGAGCTGACCGACAACCTGTCGCTGCTCGCCGGCATCGCCTACACGCAATACAGCGAGGGCGGCTACAATATCACCAGCGCGCCGATCGGCGCCTTCGCTCTGCGCTATGATTTCACCGACTGGGGCTCGTCGCGCCCGTTCTTCGACGTCGGCACCATCCTGACGCCGTGGGAGAAGGCGCGCTACACCCGCAGCTACAACACCAGCCTCGGGCCGGTGAGTGTCACGGGCTCGACCAACGCGTCGAACTACGCCGTCTATGGCCGTGCCGGCTGGATGAGTCGCGTGTCCCCGCGCGACGAGGTCGCGGCCTCGATCGAAGTCTGGCAGCTCTGGCAGCGCGTCTCCGGCTATTCGGACAGCGCCGTGGCGTTCAATCCGTTCGACGCCTCCATTGCGACCGGCACCGACCGCACCAGCCTGGTCAAGATCGGCGGCCAGTGGACGCATCTCTTCGGCAACAACATCGAGACCAATATCAATGGCGGCTGGGTGCAGTCCTTCGCCAGTCACAGCGGCATCGTTGCCACCGTGACCGGCGACGGCCTAGTGGTGCCGACCATGGGCAACCAGGGCTGGTTCGAATATGGCGGCCGCCTCGGCTTCCGTGTGCAGAAGGGCTGGATCGTAGACCTGTTCGCCAACGGCACGCTGGGTCCGCAGCCGGTGGGGAACACCATCCATGGCGGCGTGGGGCTGAGGATTAATTACTAGCAGCGTGGTTCGCGCATGAGCAGCCTAAACCTCCGCTGTCATGCCCCGCGGAGGCGGGGCATCCAGTACGCTGCAGCTTCTCCGCATCACGTCACCGTCTCGGAGTACTGGATCGCCCGGTCGAGCCGAGCGATGACAGTGAGGATGTGGCGCGAGCACCTTACGCTGCCGACTTGCCCTCGAACGCGCGCCGCAAGACATCCGCATCAAGCTTCACCATCTTCATCATGGCCTGCATCGCGCGCGCAGCCGCGGCCTTGTCAGGGCTCGACAGGAATTCGAACATCACCTTCGGCACCACCTGCCAGGATACGCCCCAGCGATCGCTGATCCAGCCGCACTGCTGCTCCTTGCCGCCATGAGCAAGGAACGCGCTCCAGACGCTGTCGACCTGAGCCTGGTCGTCGCAATGGATCATCAGCGAGATTGCGTGGGTATATTCCACCTTCATGCCGCCATTGAGCGCGACCAGGGGCTGCCCGGCCACCGTGAACTCGACGACGAGCACGGAGCCTGTCTTGCCGGACGGACCGTCCGAAACGTTGCGCTGGACGTGCGTGATCTCCGAGTTCGGAACGAGCGACACGTAGAACTTCGCGGCTTCCTCGGCATCGCCGTTGAACCACATGCAGGGCACGAGCTTGGACATCGTGAATGCTCCTCTTCAGATGGTCGATGTTCGTTTGCTTCGATCAGGCGTTCGCCATGTCGGACTGCGCGGCGAAGGCTGCCATGTCCATCCAGTTCACGCCCCACATATGGCCATCCGGATCCTCGAAGCTGCGGCCGTACATGAAGCTGTACTCGTCCTTCGGGCTGGGATCGGCCACCCCGCCCGCGGCCTCGGCCTTGCCGACGACGTCATCGACCTCGTCGCGGCTGTCGGCCGACAGACAGAGCAGCACCTGGTTCGAGGTCTTGGCATCCGCGATCGGCTTCGGCGTGAACTGGCGGAATTTGTCGTGGGTCAGGAGCATCGCGAAGATGGTCTCGGAGAAGACCATGCAGCTCGCCGTCTCGTCGCTGAATTGCGGGTTCCTGACCGCGCCGACCGCCTCGTAAAAGGCCGTCGCGCGCTTGAGGTCGGTCACCGGCAGATTGACGAAGATCATTTTGGGCATCGGAGGCTCCTTGGGCGGGGTTCTGCCCAAGGACGGATGGCCCAGCGGCCATCCGACACGGCTTCCGGATATTTTTCGAAGGCTGTGCCTGCGTGGTTCTGTCGCACAGAACCAGCAGGCTTTCAGGCCCTTACTTCTTCTCGTTGGGATCCCGGTGCACGGGGTCGATCCACAGCACGGTCTCGGGCTTCTCGACCGGCTCGATGTCGAGGTTGATCGCGACCGCCTCGCCGTCGCTGCGCACCAGCACGCATTCCAGCACCTCGTCCGGGCTGGCGTTGATCTCCTGATGCGGCACGTAGGGCGGGACGAAAATGAAATCGCCGGGGCCGGCCTCCGCGGTGAATTGCAGGCTCTCGCCCCAGCGCATCCGCGCCTTGCCCTTCACCACGTAGATGACGCTTTCGAGATGGCCGTGGTGATGCGCACCGGTCTTGGCGTCCGGCTTGATGCTGACCGTGCCCGCCCACAATTTCTGCGCGCCGACACGTGCGAAATTGATCGCGGCCGCGCGGTCCATGCCGGCCGTCGACGGCACGTTGGTATCGAGCTGATTGCCGGGAATGACGCGCACGCCGTCATGTTTCCAGCGATCGTCATGATCGTGGTCATGGTGGGAATGCGTGTGGTCATGGCCGGTCATGGGACTTGCTTTCTGTTGGTTCCGTGCGCGGCAAGCTAACCAAAGCGGGCCTATCAGGCCATACCCAAAATCGGAACTCTCGTAGTCGGCAGGCGTTGTTTTCGCGAGCCAACTGGAAGGAGAGTTTCATGGGTAGCACGAGCGACAAGATCAAGGGCACCGCCAACGAGGCCATCGGCAAGGCCAAGCAGGGCATCGGTGAAGCCACCGGTTCCGATCGCCTGAAGGGCGAAGGCGTGGTCCAGGAAGTGAAGGGCAAGGGCCAACAGGCCATGGGCGACGCCAAGGACGCCGCGAAGGAAGCAATCGATCGCGCCGCAGCTGCGGCAAAGCGCGCGGCCGAGTGACGCGCGTCAATCTGAAAGCGAAAAGACCGGCCTCGCGGCCGGTCTTTTTGTTTGTCTTGTTCAGTCATCCCGGGGCGATGCGCAAGCATCGAACCCGGGATCTCGAGATTCCGGGTTCGGCTCTTCGAGCCGCCCCGGAATGACGGCTGCGCCGTCACTTCACCGCGAGCAATTCCACGTCGAACATCAATGTCGCGTTCGGCGGGATCACGCCGCCGGCGCCGCGGGCGCCGTAGCCGAGCTGCGGCGGGATGATCAGCGTGCGCTTGCCGCCGACCTTCATCGTGGCAACGCCCTCGTCCCAACCGGCGATGACACGGCCCTTGCCGATCGGAAACTCGAACGGCTCGTTGCGGTCGACCGACGAGTCGAATTTCTTGCCCTTCTGGCCGTTTTCGTAGAGCCAGCCGGTGTAGTGCATCACGCAGATCTGGCCGGGCTTTGGCGAAGCGCCGGTGCCGACGACGCTGTCGATGGTCTGCAAGCCTGAAGCTGTTGTCATGGGTTTTCCTGCGGTCTGGGCCGATGCCGTGGTGGAGACGAATGTCGACACGCTGCCGATCACGGTGATCGCGAGTGCCGACATGATGGCGAGGAGTGCGCGCTGGAAACGCTGCATAGGAGACCTTCCGTTTGAGGCGGAAGGTGTCTAGCGCAACGAAGCAATCGTTTCCAGCCCTCGGGCCCCGCTTAATAGCCCAGCGCGCAGCCGTCCTTGCGCGGATCGGAACCGCCGGTGAGCGTGCCCTTGTCCCAGTCGATCCAGATCGCCTGCGCGCCGCCGAGCGGGCCGACCACGCTGGTGGTCTTGTGGCCGAGCTTCTTCAGCCCTTCGACGATATCGGCAGGCACGCTGTCCTCGAGCTGGTACTGGCCCTCGTAGTGCAGACCGCGCGGCATGTCGATCGCCTCCTGCACGTCGCAGCCATAGTCGAGGATGTTGGTCACCACGTGAGTCTGGCCGACCGGCTGATATTGTCCGCCCATCACCGCGAACGGCATCACGGAGCGGCCGCCCTTGGTGAGCAGGCTCGGCATGATCGTGTGCAGCGGGCGCTTGCCCCCGGCGATGCAATTGGGATGGCCGGGCTGGATGCGGAAGCCGCCGGCGCGGTTCTGGAACAGCACGCCGGTCTTGTTCGAAACGATCGCCGAGCCGAAGGAATGCGCGATCGAATTGATGAACGAGCAGACGTTGCGATCCTTGTCCACGACCGTGATGTAGATGGTCGAGGGATTCATCGGCGGCGCGACGTTCGGCAGGTCGAGCATGCCGTCCATGCGGATCTTGCTGATGTATTCGTCGGCAAAGCCCTTCGCGAGCATTTCGGCGACGTCAATCTTCATATGCTCGGGATCGGCGACATGCATCTCGCGATTCATGTAGGCGATGCGCGCGGCCTCCGCCTCGAGATGGAAGCGCTCGATGCTGAGCGGCGCGTACTTGGTCAGGTCGAACCGCGACAGGATGTTGAGCATCAAGAGCGCGGTGACGCCCGGGCCGTTCGGCGGGCATTGCCAGACGTCGTAACCCTTGTAATTGGCGCCGATCGGCGTCGTCGTCTCGGTGGTGTGGGCGGCGAAATCGTCGAGCGTGTGCAGGCCGCCGATCCCCCTGAGGGTCTCGACCATGTCCTCCGCGATTGCGCCCTTGTAGAAGGCGTCGCGGCCGTCCTTGGCGATCGCGCGCAGCGTCTTGCCGAGCTCGGCCTGGCGGATGACGTCGCCGGCAACCGGCGGCTTGCCGCCCGGCAACAGGTAACGCACCGTGTTGGTGCCACCCTTCAGCTTCTCGAACTGGTTCTTCCAGTCGAAGGCGATGCGCGGGGCGACGACGTAGCCTTCTTCCGCGGCCTTGATCGCGGGCTGCAGCAGGCGGTCGAATCCGAACTTGCCGTGATCGCGCAGCACGGTCGCGAAGGCATCGATCACACCGGGGATCGAGACCGCATGCGCCGAGGTCAGCGGCACGGAATTGATCTTGCGCTCGAGATACCAGTCGGCGTTCGCCGCCTTCGGGGCCCGGCCCGAGCCGTTATAGGCGATGATCTTGCCCTCGCCGCGCGGCTGGATCAGCGCAAAGCAATCGCCGCCGATGCCGGTCGATTGCGGTTCGATCACGCCGAGCAGCGCCGAACCCGCCACCGCCGCGTCCACCGCCGTGCCGCCCTCGCGCAGCACCTCGATCGCGGCCAGGGAGGCCTGCGGATGCGAGGTCGCGACCATCGCGTTGGTGGCGTGGACAGTGGACCTGCCGGGGAAATGGAAGTTTCTCATCGAAGTTCTGCTCTCTCAGGGCTCTCTTGGGGGGCTCTCTCGGGCCGTCAGCGCGGAGGGCGCGCCGTCTCGGAAAAACCGGGCCTACATGACACATTCCGGCCCACCGGGGCAATGCTGGCATACCAGCGAAATAGCTGCCATCCGCTGGGCGTATAGACCTTTTGCCGTCCGGAGCCATGCGGGTTTTCTGGGCGGCGGCCGCCTGCTAAACGAGCCGCCATGATCCACAAGGTCGCCGCCTTTTACCAATTCGCCGCCCTGCCCGATTACCGCGCGCTGCGCGAGCCGTTGCGCGCGTTCTGCGCAAGCCTCGCGCTCAAGGGCAGCGTGCTGCTCGCCCAGGAAGGCATCAACGGCACGATTGCGGGTGCGCCCGAGGCGATCGACGCCTTCGTCCACGAGCTCGCGCACGGCACCCTGTTCGGCGGCCGGCTGAACAATCTCGAGCTGAAATTCTCGACCGCCGAGGCGATGCCATTCGCCCGGCTCAAGGTGCGGCTGAAGAAGGAGATCATCACGCTCGGCGACGAGGCCGCCGATCCGACACGGCAGGTCGGCACTTACGTCGAGGCCGCCGAATGGAACGCGCTGATCGCGGCACCCGACACGCTGGTGCTCGACACCCGCAACGCCTTCGAGGTCGCGATGGGCACGTTCGAGGGCGCGGTCGATCCTGGCATCAGGAGTTTCGGGCAGTTCAAGGATTTTACTGCAAAGCAACTCGATCCGGCAAAGCACCGCAGGATCGCGATGTTCTGCACCGGCGGCATCCGCTGCGAGAAAGCGAGCGCGCATCTGCTCGCGCGCGGCTTTGCCGAGGTCTATCACCTCAAGGGCGGTATCCTCAAATATCTCGAAGAGGTGCCGGAGGCGCAGAGCCGCTGGCGCGGCGAATGTTTTGTATTCGACGAGCGCGTCGCACTCGGTCATGGCTTGCGCGAACGGGGCCCACGCGAACAAGAATTGGGGCACGGCCGTGACGAGTGACATCAAGACGCTGGGCGAGCGCATCGACACGCTGGAGACGCGCATCGCCTATCAGGACGATACGATCGAGACGCTCAACCAGACGATCACCGCGCAGTGGAAGCAGATCGACGCGCTGACGCGGAAGATCGCGGAGCTCGGCGAGCGACTTCAGGAAGCCGAGACGAATGCGCCGGGCCCCGCCAACGAGCCCCCGCCGCATTATTGAGGATGATGGGCTACAGCCCTGACGCCTTCGGCAGCAGGCTCGCCACCTCGACCGACATCATCAGGCGGTCGCGCCCGCCCTGCTTCGCCGCATAGAGCGCCTGATCGGCAGCCTCGACGAGCGAGCCCACGCCGGCGGTGCGTTCCAGCGCGGGCCGGCAGGCCGCGCCGCCGAGCGAAGCGGTGACGCAGCCCGACGCGCGATTGGTGCTGTGGACGAGGCCCGCCTCGCGGATCGCGCGGCGGATCCGCTCGCCGATCCGCGCGCAGCCGGCGGCATCGGTGTTCGGCAGCAGCATGGCGAATTCCTCACCACCGTAGCGCGCAGCCAGATCTCCGGCGCGCTGCATCTCGGCCGCGATGACCTTCGCCACCACGCGCAGACAGGCATCGCCTGCGGGGTGGCCGTATTCGTCGTTGTAGGCCTTGAAGTGATCGACGTCGATCATCAGCAAAGCGAGGCTGGAGCGGTCGCGATAGGCGCGCGCCCATCCCTCCTTCAACCGTTCGTCGAAGCGGCGGCGGTTGGCGAGCCCGGTGAGGCTGTCCTCGATCGCGAGCGTCTCGAGCCTGGTCTCCAGCTTCTTCTGCTCGGTGATGTCGCGCGAGATCGCGACCACCCCGTCGACGTTGCCGTTTTCCTTGCGCGTCACCCGCATGGTCGATTCGAGCCAGACTTCCGAGTTTTGCCGGTGCGCGTTGCGATAGGTGACCCGCGCCTCGTCCTTTTCGCCACGCTTCATGGCATCGACGAGCGCCTGGACCTGCGGCCGATCATCCGCATGGATGCCGGCGAGCGCCGGCGTTCCGATCAGCTGATTGGACCGCCAGCCGACGACGCGAACCGACGAGGGCGAGACATAGCGCAGCCGCTCGTCGAGCCCGATGCGGGTCACCATGTCGCTGGAGCCTTCCGCGAGCAGGCGGAAATGCGCCTCTTTCTCGACCAGGGCCGCGGCCATGCGCTGGCCCCGCTGCAACTGCCGCACCAGCACCGCGCCGATGACCGCGATCAGCACGACCAGCGCGAGCACGTAGAGCATGCGGGAGATCGCCGCGGCGCGCCAGGGCGCCAGCAGCTCGGCCTTGTCGACCGTGGCAAGCAGGACGAGCGGATAACGGCCAGAGCGCTTGAAGAAGCTGACGCGCTCGGCGCCGTCCAGCGGCGACCTGAAATGGTATGCGCCGCCCGGCTGCTGCAGGCTCGCGTCGCGGAACAGCGGCATGTCGGCGACGTTGCGGCCGACGAACCTGTCGTTGCTGGGATTGCGCGCGATGATCATGCCGTCGCCGTGCACGAGTGCCACGGAGCTGTTGCGGCCGAGCTCGAACTGCTCGTAGAAATGCGCGAGATAGTTGGCGCTGATGGTCGCAAGCACGACGCCGCCAAAGCTGCCGTCCGGCTTGTTGAAGCGGCGCGACAGGGTGACGACCCATTCGCCATCGAGCTGGCTCCGCACCGGACGGCCGACATAAGGCTCCCGTTTCGGGGAGAGCTGGTGATGACGGAAGAAGGCGTCGTCGCTGAGCGTCGAGCCGATCGTGCCCGGCGAGGTCAGCCAATTGCCCTGGTCGTCGATGATGGCAAGGCTGTGCACGCGCTCCATCGCCTTCTTGCGCGCCTCCAGGAGGGTGCGCAGCTTGGCGATCGTGGCGGGTTCGGCGCCGTCCATCTCCAGCCGGCTGACGACGCCGACGACGCCGGAATCCAGCAGGTCGAGGCTGTCCTCCGCATGCTGCGTCAGCGAGCGCGCGACATTCGCCATCTCGGTCTCGGCGCCCTTGAGCACGGCATCGCGCGCGGCCCATTCACGCCAACCGCTGACGCCGAGGATGGTCGCGCAAGTGAGCACGACGAACGCCGCCGCGCGCAACGGCAGACGGCTCCATCCGGCTCTTTGTGAGGCGACGGTCATGCGGCAGAAAATCTCCGATCGCCGGAACTTCCACCGCTTCTGTTATTGAACCCTGAAACGCTTGCCGACATTCGCAGCGTTATGCGGGTTTTCCCGTACTCCTACGGACTGGAGCGTCGCTGGATCGCTAACAATGCGTTAGCGACGCTATCGGAAACCGGCGACGCCGGGCTCGCCGAACATCGGCCATAGCTGAAGATCGACTTAACCTTGTCCCACAGCGAGGGACTGTCGGCGTCCGCATCGGCCTTCGACGGTGTCGGCTGCGCAGCGCTGACCGGATCGGACGCAGGGAAACTGTCCTCCAGCCCGGCTTCAAGCTTGGTATGGCGATCAGCGGCCAGCGCCTTGCCAAGATCATCAGCGTGCTTGTCGTGCGGCGCGGGATTGAATGTCTCAGCCATGGAGTCCTCCTCGATTGGGAGGTCAACGCGGCGCATTTGCGCTGGTTCCGCTGTTCCGCTCCGGCTCCCGGCGGTGTATCAGGAACCTCAATCTTGATAGGACCGTCCGTGCCCCAGTCTGCGACAAAGCCCTTCATCGACGTGCTCTCCGGCCAGCGCCAGGCTACCCCGCCCATGTGGATGATGCGGCAGGCCGGGCGCTATCTGCCGGAATATCGCGAGGTGCGGGCCAAGGCCGGCGGCTTCCTCGATCTCTGCTTCAACCCGGAGCTCGCCGCCGAGGTGACGCTGCAACCGATCCGCAGGTTCGGCTTCGATGCGGCGATCATCTTTTCCGACATTCTGGTGATCCCCTACGCGCTCGGCCGTTCCGTGCGGTTCGAGGTTGGCGAGGGTCCGCGGCTGGAGCCGCTGGATGATCCCGCGAAGGTCGCGACACTCGCCGCGCACGCCGACTTCGGCAAGCTCAAGCCGGTGTTCGAAGCGCTCAGAATCGTACGCGGTGCGCTCGATCCCAGGACCGCGCTGATCGGCTTCTGCGGGGCGCCGTGGACGGTGGCGACCTACATGGTCGCCGGCCAGGGCACGCCCGACCAAGCGCCGGCGCGGATGATGGCCTACCGGCATCCGGAGGCGTTTGCGAAAATCATCGACGTACTCGTGGAGAACTCGATCGAATATCTGCTGTCGCAGCTCGCAGCCGGTGCCGATGCGTTGCAGATCTTCGACACCTGGGCCGGCGTGCTGCCGCCGGCGGAGTTCGCGCGCTGGTCGGTCGAGCCGACCCGGCGCATCGTCGAAGGCGTGCGCGCAAAAGTGCCCGACGCGAAGATCATCGGTTTTCCGCGCGGCGCCGGCGCGCAACTGCCCGGTTATGTCGAGGCAACCGGCGTGAATGCCGTCAGCATCGACTGGACCGCCGAGCCGGCCTTCATCCGCGAGCGCGTGCAGAGCCGTGTCGCGGTGCAGGGCAATCTCGATCCGCTAGTGCTGATCACGGGCGGCGCTGCGCTCGATCGCGCGGTGGACAACGTGCTGGCGAATTTTGCGCAAGGGCGCCTCATCTTCAATCTCGGCCACGGCATCCAGCCGGAAACGCCGATCGCCCATGTCGAGCAGATGTTGAAGCGCGTGCGCGGGTGATTTGTTGCGTCTCCGAGGGGAGCGGAAACCAAAACCGCGAAAACAACCCCATGCACAGTAGAACCTATCTCAAAATTGTCGAAACAGGATCAGCAGGCAAGCGAGCTGGACGAAGCCGAGGAAGTTTTGCGGATAGAACTCCCAGCGGACCAGCAGGCGCCGCCGCCACTGTATCCAGGCGAAGAAGCGTTCGACCAGCCAACGCCGAGTATAACGACGGAGCCTGCGGCCGTCCTGGGTGAGCGACCTCACTCGGTTTGAACGATGTGGCGCGATCATCTCGATGCCTTGTGAGCGCAGTTCATCGTCGAGCGAATCGCTGTCATAGGCGCGGTCGCCGATCAGGTTCTCTGGCTTGGCCTCGATCATGTAGAAGTCGAAGCAGAGCTGTACCAAGCGCACTTCGTGATGGTTCGCGGCATGCGTGCTCACTGAAAGCGGCAAACCGTGGCGATCCACAATCGCCATGATTTTTAAGCCTTTTCCGCGCCTCGTTGGGCCGATCTCTGCACCGCCGCCTTTGGCCATCGCAAAGGTCGCGTCGATGAAACACTCCTCTTCGTCGAGCAAGCCTTTCTCACGAAGTTCGTTGGCTATATCGGTCAGAACGCGCCGCAACACTTCATTGCGACACCAGTTCTGAAAGCGACGGTGTACGGTCTTATAGTTCGGATAGCACTGCGGCAGCATGTGCCACTGCGCGCCCGTGTTCAAAATCCAAAGAGCGGCTTCGAGAACCTGACGTGTCGCAATCGGCTTCCGGCCCGGCCGGCCGTCGGCAATGTGCTCTTCCGGAAAGTGTTTCCGGATGCGCTCCCATTGCTCGTCCGTCAGCCGAATCATCTTTCCTTTATAGCCGATCGACGCTGATCTTCAATTTTGAGATAGGTTCTAGGGAGACCACGCCCGGTCAATGACTTAGAGGGCACTGAAATCAGATGCGCGGTCATCGCACTGGATGGCGCCGACGTTTGACACGTCGGGCAACACAGGAGCAGGATGGCATCATCCCGCCGATTACGATTTCACAGGCCAGCTAGCGCGGCCGGCTGCGCTCGATGATCTCGGCGGCGCCCTTCGTCAGCAGATCCAGTCCCACCGCACGGCCGAGCTCGCGCGGGCGGTTCGCGGGGCCCGTATGCGAGGCTTCGATGATCGTGTTGCCGGAGAGGTCGAGCACGGACGCCATCAGCGACATCTGATCGCCTGCGATGGTCGAAAAACCCGCCACCGGCGAATTGCAATGGCCGTTGAGCACCCACAGCACCTCGCGCTCGGCATCGGCAGAAGCGTGCGCGGAGGGATCGTCGATCGATGCCAGGATCTGCCGCGTCTGCCAGTCCTGCGCGGCACATTCCACGGCGACGATGCCCTGCCCTGCCGCGGGCAGCATCTCCGCCGCAGAGAATTCATAGGCGATACGGTGAGAGAGGCCGACGCGGTCGAGGCCGGAACGCGCCATGATCAGCGCATCGGCGGGACCCACCGCGCCGCCATCCGGCAACTTCTGCTTCTCGCCATTGTCGAGTTTTCGCACGCGGGTGTCGGCGGCGCCGCGGAAATGGATCACTTCGACATCGGGAAACAGCCGCCGCGCATAGGCGGCGCGGCGCACGGCGTTAGTGCCGATCTTGAAACCCTTGCCGCGCGACTGCCGCAGCGCTTCCAGCGTCACGCCATCGCGCAGCACCAGTGCGTCACTCGGGGGATCGCGCGATAGCGTGGCACCGATGACGAGGCCGGGCGTATCCTCGTTGCCGGGCATGTCCTTCAGCGAATGCATCGCCGCCTGCAATTCGCCGGAGAGCACGGCAGCGCGGATCTGCGCCACGAACGCGCCGCCCTTGCCGCCATGCGGCAGCAGCTTGCTGGTCTGGTCGAGATCGCCCGTGGTGTCGAACTTGACGATCTCGACATCGAGATCGGGCATGGCGGCGGTCAGGCGGCGCGCAATCTCTTCCGTCTGGGCCAGCGCCATCGCGCTCTTGCGTGTGCCGATCTTCAGTCGCGTAGCCAAGTCGAATGTCCTTTCAGCGCAATGTTTATCGCGCGTCCTCCAATATCATGTCGGAGGCCTTTTCGGCGATCATGATGATCGGCGCGTTGGTATTCCCCGACACGAGGTCCGGCATGATCGAACCGTCGACGATGCGAAGGCCTTCGAGCCCCCTCACCTTCAGCCGCTGGTCCACCACCGCCAGCGCGTCATTGCCCATACGACAGGTCGTGGTCGGATGGTAGATGGTGCTGCCGCGCTCGCGGCAATAATCGAGCAGCTCGCCATCCGTGGATACCTTCGCCCCGGGATCGTACTCGCCGACCACGAACGGCTTCAGCGCCGGCGCATTCAATATCTTGCGCAGGATCTTCAGACCTTCGACGTTCGTGGTGCGATCGGTCTCGGTCGACATGTAGTTGATGCGTATCTCCGGAGGCACGGTCGGGTCCGCGCTTTTGATGCGCAGGGTGCCGCGGCTTTCGGGCCGGAGCTGGCACACCGACGCCGTGAAGCCGGAAAAATCATGCAGCTTCTCTCCCATCTTGTCGGTCGAGAACGGCAGGAAATGCACCTGGATATCGGGCGAAGCAAGCCGCGGATTGGTCTTGAAGAAGGCGCCGGCCGTGCCGGCCGCGATCGTCAGCCAACCCTTCCGGAACAGCGCATAGCGCGCACCGGCCAACGTGCGGCGGAACGGATTATTGACGGTGTCGTTGAGCGTGATCTTCTGCGAGCAACGCATCACGATGCGGACCTGCATGTGGTCCTGGAGATCGTGCCCGACGCCTTGCGCATCGAGAACCACGTCAATGCCGTGCTTGCGCAACAGATCGGCAGGGCCGACGCCGGAGAGCTGAAGAAGCTGCGGCGAGTTATAGGCACCGCTCGACAGCACGACCTCCTTGCGCGCACGGGCGCGGCGCACGGTTGCGCCGTGCCGGTATTCGACGCCGACCGCGCGGCGCCCCTCGAACAGCACGCGTTGTCCGAGCGCCTCGGTCTCGACCTTGAGATTGCTGCGTGCCTTCGCGGGACCGAGATAGGCCACTGCGGTCGAGGCGCGCCGGCCGTTGCGCGTGGTGGTCTGGAACAGGCCGACGCCTTCCTGCGTAGCACCGTTGAAATCCGCATTGTACGGCAGACCGGTCTCGACCGCGGCGTCGATGAAGGCTTTCGACAGCGGATCGGTCACGACCATGTTGGAGACCGGCAGCGGGCCGCCGCTGCCGTGATATTGATCGGCGCCGCGCGTCTGGTTCTCGGCCTTCTTGAAATAGGGCAGCACGTCGTCATAGCCCCAGCCGGCATTGCCGTGCTGGCGCCAGCGATCGTAATCCTCGTGCTGGCCGCGGACATAGAGCAGGCCGTTGATCGAGCTCGATCCGCCCAGCGTCTTGCCGCGCGGCTGGAACACCTGCCGCCCCTTCAGCTCGGGCTCCGGCTCGGTCTGGTACATCCAGTTGACGGTCTTCTCCTTGAACAGTTTTCCGTAGCCGAGCGGAACATGGATCCAGATGTTGGAATCCTTAGGTCCTGCCTCGAGCAGCAGCACGCTGTGCTTGCCGTTCGCCGACAGCCTGTTGGCGAGCACGCAGCCGGCGGAGCCGGCGCCGACGATGATGTAGTCGAACTCGGGATCTGATGGCGCGAGGGAGGAATTTGCGTTCATGCGCTACTGTTCTTCTTGTTGGCGTGGGCGTTTCCGCTGCGTGATTAGCACAATCATGCAGCGACGCGCAGCGCCTCGACCAGTGACTTGAACGCACGGGCATATTCCGCCCCTGCCCTTGCGATATCCGCGCGCCCGGCGCAGGCGACCGCCGCTTCCGTCACCGCGCCAAGCAGCAGCCGCGCCAGCGGCTCGACCGGTTGCTTTGCGATGAGGCCGGCCTCCATCGCCACCGACAGCGCGCGCGGCATCTTGCCGCCAAAATGCTGCGCGTCGATCTCGCGCCAGCGCTCCCAACCGAGCACGGCCGGGCCGTCGCGCAGGATGATCTGACCCGTCGGGCCCTTGGCGGTCGCCGCAAAGTAATGCTGGGTGCCGGCGACCATCGCGGCGAGCACGTCCTTCTCGGCGCGCGCGGTCCGGTCGATCTCGGCGACGAGATCACGCGAGACAGCATCGAACACCGCTTCGAACACCGTCTCCTTGGTCTTGAAGTGATGATAGACCGCGCCCTTGGCGACGCCCGCGGCCGCCGCGATGTCGTCCATGGTGGTCGCGGCAAAGCCCTGCGTCCCGAACAGGCGGCGCGCCGCCGTCAGGATCGCCACCGATGTCGCCGCACGTCGTTCCGCCTGCTTTGCCATGGCTTCCGTCTAGTCTAATTCGTCGCACCCGGCCAGTTGACTTTTCGACTATCGGTCGGTATTTACCGACTATCAGTCGGTTTTAATCGTGAGGTGGTCCATGCCGAGCCGTGATGTCGTCGAAGCCTTTGCCAAGCGGCTGGAGAACGGGGAGTTTGTCGAAGCGATCGAGCAGTACTACACGCCGGATGCCGCGACCTATGAGAACAACGCCGCCCCGACGGTCGGCCGCGACAAGCTCGTCGCCAAGGAGCGCGGCGTGCTGGCGGCATCCAGGGAGGTCAAGGCCGTCCGCATCGGGCCGAGCCTGATCGAGGGCGATCACGTCGCGACCCGCTGGAGCTTCAGCTTCACCAATGCCGAAGGCGTCGTCCGAACGCTGGACGAGATCGCCTGGCAGACCTGGCGGGGGGATCAGCTGATCGAGGAGCGGTTCTATTATGATCCGAAGCAACTCGGGCGGTGACCGCGCCAAACGCCGGTGTCATCGCCCGGCTCGCCGTCTTCGCTAAAGCTTCGCCGGCCGAGTCCCCTTGCGGGCCCGGCGAAGCCTTGGCAGAGCCGGGTCGCGGGGCATGACAGCGGAGTTAGTGGCGGACGCTCGGCTTCCGTTACAACCGTAACGCGGGGCGCCGCATTTGTATCGATTTGTTATCGATACTGCGTGAGGAACACGCAGAAGTGGTCGCCCCTACCGTGGCAGCCAGGGATAATTCATAGTTCGTCAAAGGTTTGCGGAGAATTCTCCCGATCGAGCCGGACAAACGGCCCATGCTGCTAGGCCCTGGAATGCGGACTCAAACGACCAGCTATTTCGCGCGGCTGTTCGCCGGCGATCTGTCGGCCTTTGGCGGTCCTGCAACCGACGAAGCCGTCGCCGGACATATCCGCGCCGATCAGATGTCACTGGTGCTCGGCTACTCCGTCGGCATCATGCTTGCCAATGCCTGCAACGCAGCCGTGCTCGCCATCGCGCTCTGGCATTCGCCGGACTGGAAGTTTGCACTGGCCTGGGCCGCGATCGTGGCCGGCGCTGCGATTGCATTCGGCCTGCAATCCCACGCCTCGCGCCGGATCACAAAACCGCAATTCGTTTCGCGCCGGGCGATGCATCGGCTGGTGCGCAACGCCTTCGTGCTCGGCATTGCCTGGGGCATCGTCCCGGTCGCCTTCTTCGCGAATGCCGCGACCGGCGGCCAGCTCGTCATCACCTGCCTTTGCTCGGGAATGCTGGCCGGCGGCGCGCTGGCCTTCGCCACGATCCCGATTGCGGCCATCGCCTTCACGAGCCCCATCTTCGTCGGCATCGCCATCTGCCTCGGCCGCGACGGCGATCCCGCCTATGTGCTGATGGCCATCCTGGTGGTGGTTTACGGCAGCGTGTTGCTGCGCGCGGTGTTCGTCAATTCATTCGCGTTCGCGCGGCGCGTGATCCGGCAGATCGAGGCCGAGCGCACGGTCCGGCAGGATCCGCTCACGCTGTTGCCCAACCGCTTCGCCTTCAACGAGACGCTCGAAGCCGCGCTGCGGCGGATGGCCCTGTCCGGCGAGGAGTTCGCGGTGCTCCTGCTCGACCTCGACCGTTTCAAGGAGGTCAACGACAAGTTCGGCCACCCCGCCGGCGACGAATTCCTGGTCCAGGTCGCAAGCCGGCTGCAACGCTGCACGCGCGCCGCCGAGCACGCCGCGCGAATTGGCGGCGACGAGTTCGCGCTGGTGATGGCCAATCTGGCGCGGCCGGAGGATGCGCTCGAGATCGCCGAACGCTTCGTCGCGGCCTTCGACGAACCGTTCCAGATCGAGGGCCGCCAGATCGTCGGCGCGACCAGCGTCGGCATCGTGCTGGCGCCGCGCGACGGCACCACGCAGCTCGACATCATGAAGAATGCCGACGCCGCGCTGTATCGCGCCAAGAAGGCAGGTCCCGGCACGGTCTGCTTCTTCGAGGAAGCCGATGACAGGGTGTCACGCGATCGCAAGGCGCTGCAAGCGGACCTCGAAGGCGCCGTCGCCAGGGACGAGCTGTTCCTGGTGTTCCAGCCGTTCCTCGATCTCGGCGAGAACCGCATCACCGGCTTCGAGGCGCTGCTGCGCTGGCAGCATCCCCGGCGCGGACTGGTGCCGCCGAGCGAATTCATCCCGATCGCCGAGGAGACCGGGCTGATCCACGAGATCGGCGAATGGGTGATCCGGCGTGCCTGCGCGACGCTTTCCGACTGGCCGGAGGACATCAGGGTCGCCGTGAACTTCTCTGCCGCGCAGTTTCACAGCACCGGCATCCTCCAGACCATCGTGCAGGCGCTCGCGGACGCGAAGGTCGCCCCGCACCGGCTCGAGATCGAGATCACGGAATCGATGCTGCTGTCGAAATACGGCTCCGCGGCGTCGATCCTGAACGCGTTGCTCGAGCTCGGCATCACGGTCGCGCTGGACGATTTCGGCACCGGCTTCTCCTCGCTGACCTATCTGCGCAAGCTGCCGTTCAGCCGTATCAAGATCGACCAGTCCTTCATCCGCGACATGCTGGTGCAGCCCGACTGCGCCGCAATCGTGAAGTCGGTGATCTCGCTGGCGCGCGACCTGCGCATCGGCGTGGTTGCCGAAGGCGTCGAAACCGTCGACCAGCTCGAATTTCTGCGCCAGTTCGGTTGCGACGAAGCACAGGGCTATCTGATCAGCCGGCCGGTGTCGGTCGATGGCGTTCTGGCACTGCTGAACACGAAGAAGCTGCGGGCGACCTACGCGGCGTAGGGCAATACTCGCAAATGTGAGGGGGTCCGCTTCCAGCGGTGAAGCAGACTCGCGCAGGGCAGAACTTCTTCAAGCCGCCCTTTGCAAATGATCGCCGCACGTCCTGCATCCAGGGCCAGTCTTCGCGGTCATAGGGTTGGTCTGCTTCACTGACCTAAAGCTGCCCGCTGTTCTGAGAGCGTTTTCCGAGTGTTTCGGCGCGCTACCACTCTCAAGACGGCTTGCCGTGTCGGCCCCATTAAGCAACACTTGCCGCATTTCAGAGTAGATATTTTCAAGGGGCATTATCATGCCTGAGATATTCGAAGTCGTATTGTGGTGTGCCGCGCTTGCGACATGGTTGATGCTTCTCTTCGCCCTCGTGAGCAAGACCCTGAAACAGCACTCGAAGAGCATCCGCCGCGCGATAGAGGAAGCTTTCAAGCCCGACTTGAAGTAATGTCGGCTACGATGCTCGATCGAAACTGAATTGGCCCGCCCCGGTGACGAAGATCAACATCGCGCCTCCCATGATCGAGACATTCTTCAAGAAGTGGTTGTATTGACCGATCTGCTGCGCACCCGCGGGATACTCCCAGTAGCGGTGCGCAATAGCCGTTGCCGCCAATACGAACATAAACGTCAGGATTGCGCAGTAGCGCGTACCGACGCCCAATATCAAACCAACGGATATCAATACTTCCAGCACGATGGTCGTCATCGTGAACAGCTCAGGTGCTGGAAGGTTCAGGGACCTGAAATAACCCACAGAGCCGCTGAAGTTGGATATTGCTCCATACGCACTTCCGACGAATACCCACGCGAGGAGAATGCGGCCGATCAAAATCAGCGCGTCAGCTCGCCCTGTGGCGAACGCATCGACTGCCAGCGAGACAGAATTGGATTTCATGGCAGAATCTCCACCCTTGCTGTCAAAGACCGGCTGAACACTTTTACTGCGAGAGCAATCCTATCATGATTGGTGGACCGCACGAAGCGCTCTTGCCGGCCCATTGACGCAGCAACGAAGCCCGCATGTCACCATCCGCTCCCGAGAGGAGAGCGGATGCGCATGCGCTCAGGCTGATCGCGTTTTTCCGAGTACGCCTTCCAGGCCCGGTCAGACCGCATCCGCCCGGAGCAGCGTGTCAACGGTGATGGTGCCGCGGGCGCGGGAGACGCAGGCGCAGATCTTCTGGTTGCTTTGCTTCTGGTGATCGCTGAAGAAGACGTCGCGATGGTCGATCTCGCCGTCGACCTCGACCACGTCGATGGCGCACAGGCCACATTCGCCGCGCTTGCAATCGTACATCACGTCATGCCCGCTGGCATTGAGCACATCAAGCATCGAGCGCTCGCGCGGGATTTCGAGCTCGACATCGGTCCCCTTCAGGCGCACGCGAAACGTCTCGGTCGGCAGCGTGCCGCTGGAGCCGAAGGTCTCGTAGCGGAGATCGGGAAGTGGATGGCCAGCGTCGATCCAGGCGTGGCGCGCGGCATCCAGCATCCGCATCGGGCCGCAGAACAGCGCCAGGGCACCTTGCGGCAACGATCCGAACAGCGCATCGAGGTCGAGCCGCCGGCCCTCGTCGCTCGCGTGAACGACCAGGCGCTCACCGAGCATTTTGGCGAGATCGTCGAGATAGGCGGCATCGGCGCGCGAGCGCACGGCATAATGCAGCGTGACATCAGCGCCGCGACGCGCCAGTGCCTGTGCGGCGCCAAGGATCGGCGTGATACCGATGCCGCCGGCGATCAGGCAATAGTTTTCGCGGGCCCAGTCGACCGCGAGCAGCGAAGCCGGCCGGGTGATGTCGAGCCGAGCGCCCGGCGCGAGCAGCCACATGTAGCGCGAGCCGCCGCGGGAATCCTCGGCGCGGCGCACCGCGATCCTGAAACCGCGCGAGGACGCCTCGCCGACCAGCGAATAGGATCGCGTCTCCGGCAGGCCGTCGATGGTCACGCTGATATTGATGTGGCTTCCGACCGGATAGGCTGTGCCGTCGAACTGATCCGGCAGGATCAGGAATTCGCGGATGCCCGGCGCAAGATCGCGTGTCGCCACGAGCGTTGCCGGAATCCAGGTTTCGATGAAGCGCATGGCAATTGCCCTAGTCGGTTGCGGTCTTGATCAGCGCGAGCGCCGGCAAGAGGTCGAGATGGGTGCGGTTGCGCAACGCAAGCCGCAAGTTTCGCACCGCGAGGCGCGCGTGCTCGCGCATCACGGCTTCGGCGCGGGCGCCTTCGCGGTTCTCGATGGCGTCGATCACGACGCGATGGTGCTCCTGCCCGATGATCAGAATCTGCTGCGCCTCGGGCAGCGCCGATTGCGCCATCACGAAGCCGCTTGGCGAGGCGAACGGCAGCGCCGAAGCGCGGTCGATCTGCCGGATCAGCGGCGGGCTGCGCGACAATTCGGTGAGCAGTGCGTGGAAGCGCGCGTTCAGCGTGACATAGGAGGAGAAGGCATCGACCGAGATCGGCACCTGGCGCAAGAGCTCGTCGATCGCAGCGAGACATTCCTTGAGCGGCTCGAGCTCGCGCGCGGAAACACCGCGCTCGGCGGCGAAGCGCGCGGCGAGCCCTTCGAGCGTGCCGCGCAGCTCAATGGAATCGGAGATGTCGCGTTCGGAAAACGCCTTCACCATGAAGCCACCGGAGGGAATCGCCTCCAGCAGGCCTTCCTCCTCCAGCCGCACCAGCGCCATGCGCACCGGGGTGCGCGAGGCGCCGGTCGTCTCCACCGCCTGGAGCTCGGAGATGCGCTCGCCGGGCCGCAAGCTCCCCGACAGGATCTGGTCGCGCAGCGCGAGCTGCGCCTTCACGGTCTGCGAGACGGAGCGGTCGACCTCTCGCTCGGGCGCTGCTTTCACCTGGCCTACTCCGCGGCCTGGAGCTGCTGCGGCGCGCTTTCCTTCGCCACCATCCTGTCGATCAGCTTGCGCGTCCACATCGCACCGGCATCGATGTTGAGGTTGTAGAAGATGCGGTCGGGGTTCTCGTCCATGGCGCGCTGCTGCGCCTCGAGGATCAGCTCGTCCTCGTGGAAGATGCCGGACACACCCTCGCGGATCTCGGTGGTGATGCGCTGCTCGCCGATCTGATAGTTGCGGACGAACGCCCAGAAATAGTGGCAGGTCTTCTCGGTCTCCGGCGTGATGGTGTTGAGCACGAAACCGTTGACGCCCTGCGAGCGGTCGCCTTCGGGCGCACCGGTGCCTGTCGGCGCCACGCCGACATCGATCGCGATCGTGCACGGGGCTTCGAAGCGGATGATCTGCCAGCGGTCGACGAGGCCGGGCTTGCCGAGCTGCTTGGCCCAGAACGGCGGCGCCTCGATGCCGCGCATCCAGCGCGTCACCGTCACCGTCTTCTCGCCATGGGTGACATCGAACGGCGCCTCGGCGACCGCATCGTTGCCGATCGAGGAGCCGTGCACGAAAGTCTCGTGGGTGAGGTCCATGAGATTGTCGAGCACGAGGCGGTAGTCGCAATTGACGTGGATGGTCTTGCCATCGCCGGCCCAGGCCGGATCGTGATTCCAGTGCATGTCGGGGACGAGCGCGGGATCGGCGAGCGCAGGGTCGCCCATCCAGAGCCAGACGTAGCGATGACGCTCGACCACGGGATAGGCGCGGACGCAGGCCGACGGATTGATGGTCTCCTGCGAGGGCATGAAGGTGCAGCGCCCCTGCGCATTGTATTTCAGACCGTGATAGCCGCAGACGACGGTGTCGCCCTCCAGCCGGCCCTTGGACAGCGGCACCAGGCGGTGCCAGCAGGCATCCTCCAGCGCGGCCACCGAGCCATCGGCCTTGCGGTACATCACGACGTGCTTGCCACAGATCGTCCGCGGCAACAGCGCCGGCTTGACGTCAGCGTCCCAGGCCGCGGCGTACCAGGCGTTCATCGGGAAGGGTTTTGTCACGGGTCGCTCTCCCAAGGCTTATGTATGCGTTATGTATACAATAGCGAAGGGATAGAATCGTTCAAGGGGCAAAAATGCCGTAATATATTACCTATATGAGATGATATGTATACAGACTAAAATCCGCGGTCATTCCCCGCGAAGGCGGGGAATCCAGTACGCCGCTGCAGTCATTGGTCCACGCAACTCGCGCCGCGGCGTACTGGATCACCCGCTTTCGCGGGTGATGACGGCGGAGAATGCGGAAAACACTCCTCGGAGCAGCGGCCGAAGAGTCGTACGGGGCTCGGTGCCCTACGCCCCGAACACCTTCTTCAACCCCGCCTGCGCCTCTTCCTGAATCCGCTTCAGGTGCTCGGTGCTGCGGAAGCTCTCCGCGTAGATCTTGTAGACGTCCTCGGTCCCTGACGGCCTTGCGGCGAACCAGCCGAAATCGGTTTCGACCTTGATGCCGCCGAACGGCTGGCCGTTGCCCGGCGCCTTGCTCAGGGTGGCACGGACAGGATCTCCGGCGAGATCCTTCAGGCCGAGCTGCTCGGGCGTGACGGACTTCAGGATATTCTTCTGCGGTGTGGTGGCAGCGACGTCGATGCGCGCATAGTGCGGCACGCCGAGCTCGGCGGTGAGGTCGTTGAAGAGCTGGCTGGGATCGCGGCCGGTCTTGGCCATGATCTCGGCGGCGAGCAGGCCGAGGATGATGCCGTCCTTGTCGGTGGTCCACACCCCGCCGTCGCGGCGCAGGAACGAGGCCCCTGCACTCTCCTCGCCGCCGAAGCCGAAGCTGCCCGTGACAAGGCCGTCGACGAACCATTTGAAGCCGACCGGCGTCTCGACCAGCCTGCGGCCGAGCTTCTTGGCGACACGATCGATGATCGAGCTCGACACCACGGTCTTGCCGATCGCGGCATCCTTGCCCCAGTTCGGACGGTGCGCGAACAGATAGGAGATCGCGGTTGCGAGGTAATGGTTCGGATTCATCAGGCCGCCGGTGCGCGTCACGATGCCGTGGCGATCGGCGTCGGTATCGTTGGCAAAGGCGACGTCGAAGCGGTCTCGCATCGCGATCAGGCTCGCCATCGCGTAGGGCGAGGAGCAATCCATGCGGATCTTGCCGTCCCAGTCGACGGTCATGAAGCGGAAGGTCGGATCGATCGCCTCGTTCACGACGGTGGCCTTCAGGCCGTAGCGCTCGATGATCGGATGCCAGTAATGCACGGCGGCGCCGCCGAGCGGATCGATCCCGATATTGATGCCGGCGGATTTGACGAGATCGAGATCGACGACATTGCCGAGATCGGCGACGTAGGGCGTGATGAAGTCGTAGGCGTGCACGTTCGCCGACTTTTTCGCCTTGGCGTAGTCCATCCGCGCGACGCCCTTGAGGCCGTCGGCGAGATAGGCGTTGGCGCGCTTCTCGATCACGGAGGTCGCGTCGGTGTCGGCCGGCCCGCCATGCGGCGGATTGTATTTGTAACCGCCGTCCTCGGGGGGATTGTGCGAGGGCGTGACGACGACGCCGTCGGCAAGGCCGCTAGTGCGGCCCTTGTTGTAGGTCAGGATCGCGTGCGAGATCACCGGCGTCGGCGTGTAGCCGCCGTCCTTGTCGATCATGACGTCGACGCCGTTGGCCGCGAACACCTCGACGGCGCTGACCAGCGCCGGCTCGGCCAGCGCATGGGTATCGATGCCGATGAAGAGCGGGCCGGTCAGGCCCTTTTCCCTTCTGTAGTCACAAATTGCCTGGGTGGTCGCGAGGATATGGCCTTCGTTGAAGCTGTTCTTGAACGACGTGCCGCGATGGCCGGAGGTTCCGAACGCCACCCGCTGCGCGGGATCGCCGACATCGGGCTTGCCGGCGAAATAGGCCGTGACCAGCCGCGGAACGTTGGTGAGCGCGTCCGGCGAGACCAGCTTGCCCGCCGCGGGATGAACATCAGCCACTGAAATATCCTCGTCCTGTCGTGCAGAGTTTGTGGAATACCATAGCATCGGCCGGCCCCCCGCCAAGGGCACAACACGCGCGGCGGGCTGGCCGTTCCTGAGATCATGCTATGGTCTTTGAGATCGGGGCTTTTTCGAGTCGGGGCATGACGTTGTTTCACAGGCTCTTGGTTGTACTGATGGCCTGGCTTGCGACGGCCGGCATCGTGCCCAATGCGATGGCCGCGGAGTTCTACACGGAAGACCTGCGCATCCCGATGACGGAGGCCGGGCCTCAGGGGCTGGAGGCCTTTCTGGTCCGGCCGGCCGGAACGAAGCGTTATCCGCTCGCGCTGCTCAGCCACGGCTCGCCGCGCAGTTTCGACGACCGCGCGACGATGTCGGCGCACAAATATTACGGGATCGCGCTCGAATATGCCCGGCGCGGCTTTGCCGCGCTGATCGTGATGCGGCGCGGCTACGGCACCTCGCCCGGCGGGCGCGTCGACAGCGTCCGCGGTTGCGCAAATGCCGCCTATCTGCCGGCGGCCGCGGTTGCGGTCGCGGATTTGCGCGCGGCGATCGATGCGATGGGGCGCAGGGCCGACGTCACGACATCGGGCATGATCGCGGCCGGCCATTCCGCCGGCGGGCTCGCCACCGTCGCGCTGACGGCGCAGGCGCCGTCCGGTCTCGTCGCCGCGATCAGCTTTGCCGGCGGCCGCGGCTCGCGCGATGACGACGACGTCTGCAACGAGGATGGGCTGGTGCAGGCCTTTGCCACGTTCGGCAAGACCTCGCGCGTGCCAATGCTGTGGGTCTATGCGGCCAATGATTCGTTCTTCGGTCCCGATCTCGCGCGTCGCCTCTATGACGGATTTCGCGGCAACGGCGGTCACGCGAAATTCATTGCGGCGCCGCCTTACGGCGATGACGGCCACTATCTCTATTCGGTGGTGGGCCGCCCGCAATGGACGCTCTATCTCGACGCCTTCCTGCGCGAGCGCGGGCTCGGCCATGACATCCTGAGCCTCCCCGATCCGCTGCCGCCGCCGGGCCAGCTCAACGAGGCCGCGCGCGCCGAATTCTCGCGCTATCTCGCCAGCACCATGCCGCACAAGGCTTTTGCGGTGTCGCCGAACGGCGGTTACGGCTGGCGTTCGGGCCGCACGACCGCCGACGACGCCCGGCGCGATTCGCTTAGCGCCTGCATGAAATGGTCGCCGACCTGCACGCTGTATGCGGTCGACGACCAGCTGGCCGGGGCGACTAGAGCCGCTCGCTGAGCGCGAGCTTGTAGCCGACGCCGGTGACGGTCGCGATCACCGGCGTGCCGCTGCCGACGAGCTTGCGGCGCAGCCGCGCCACCAGCGCATCGACCGTGCGGATATCGACCTCGGCCTGGCGGTTGCTGACGACCTCGATCAGATAGTCGCGGCTGAGCGGCCGGCCGTCGGCGCCGACCAGCGCCGCGAGCAAGTCGAACTCGGCGCGCGTCAACGCCACCGGCTTGCCGTCGCTGCCGAGCAGCTCGCGCCGGGTCAGGTCGATGATCCAGTCGCCGAAGGCGATCGAATTGTGGTTGCGCGCCGCCTTGCGGTCGATCGAGCGCCGCCGCAGCACGCTGCGCGCGCGCGCGAGCAGGTCGCGCAGATTGATCGGCTTGGTGACGTAATGGTCGCCGGCGATCTCGAGGCCGAGGATGCGATCGACGTCGGTGTCGCGGCGCGTCACGAAGATGATGCCGGCGTTGCTGGTCGCCTGGATCTCCTTGGCGAGCTCGAAGCCGTCGCCGTCAGGCAACTGCACGTCGAGGAAGACGAGATCGGTGCGCGAGCGCAGCGCCTGGCGGCATTCCGCGCAGGAGCCGGCGCCGACCACGTCGAAATTGTTCTCGTTGAAATAGCCGACCAGCATCGTCCGCGTCACGGGATCGTCTTCGACGACGATCAGCCGCTCGCGGCCGGCAGGCCTCAATTCCTGACGTCCGGAATCAACCACGTTGTTGGATGTCCTGTGTGCTTGTGGCGCGGCTTGAAAGTTCAAGTCGTCGCGCAGCGCACTGTCCTGTGAACGAACATTCACGACTTATTCGAGCCCCCGAAATTGCCTGCTGGAATACTAGGCGTGTTGTGCTGCCCGAACAATATTGGTCATGATCTTGGCGCATTAAGTATGAATTGCCCCACAATTCTCATCGCGCGCATCATCATGCCGGCGTGGCTCGTGCGAGCGCCGACCAGGGCTCTCGACACCACCGATCCCGTACATTCGGCACCGGACTCAACCGCTGATTAACGTAAAGAAGGGCTTCAGCTTCGAAACAGCCGGCCGCGCCTCTATGGTCTCCGCTTGCAGATGCGAAACCACGGAGCAGGCGTGATGCGGGGGCAGGCCCGGTTGGCCGCCGAACGAACCGAGCAAGGTGCAATGCCTTTCGGTCGTTCGCACACGCTCGACGTCCTGCGCGGCCTCGCCATCGTCGGCGTGATGGCGATCCACGTCTCACAATCTTTTCCTTCAAGGATCCACGCCGTCGACTTCGCCTTCATGTGCGGCTGGACCGGCGTCAACGTGTTCTACTTCGTCAGCGCCATGACGATGTGTCTGATGTGGACGCAGCGCACCGAAACTGACCCAACGCGCAAATTCTACATCCGGCGCTTCCTGCGCATCGCGCCGCTGTTCTGGCTCGCGATCCCGCTCTATCTGCTCATCAACGGCACGGGTCCCAGCTACAACGCGCCCAACGGCATCGGGCCGCTCCAGGTGATCCTGACCGCGACCTTCCTACACGGCTTCTGGCCGGACAGCGTCAACAGCGTCGTGCCGGGCGACTGGTCGATCGCCGCGGAGATGACGTTCTATCTCGTCTTCCCCTTCGTGATCACGGCGTTCGGATCGCGCCGCCATCTCTATCTAGCGCTCGCGATCGTGCTGCATCTCGTCAATGTCTGCCTGTTCAAGCCGTGGGCATTCGCACTGTTCTCGGCCTATTACGGGCCCGGCCACGAAGCCTTCGTCTGGAATGCGTTGCACATCAGCTTCCTGAACCAGTTGCCGGTCTTCCTCGTGGGCTGCGCGCTGTTCTTCTCGCTGCGCGACGGCTTTGCGAAGTCGGACGCCGCGATCTTCGCCGTCTTCATCGCGCTGTCCTTCATCGCCGACCGCGCGACCGGCTCGCATGAATTCAACTACCTGATGATCAACCTCGTGCTCGGCGCGCTGGTTGCAGGTTGCATCCGCCTCGCGATCCGCTGCCGGCCGATCGAGGCGCTCGGCCGCAACTCCTATTCGATGTACCTGTCGCACTTCGCGGTGATCTACGGCCTGCACCAGATCTGGCCGCTTGCGGACGGACTGGTGTCGCTGCTGATCGCCTATACCGTTACCGCCGCGCTCAGCTATCTCATCGCGCGCGCGACCTGGCATCTGGTCGAGCGGCGTGCGCAGGATTTTGCACATCGCCTGACGTCCGCGGGATCGGACCGCTCGCCGATCCGGCCGACCATCGCTGCCACTGCGGCCGGTCTGCACTGACGCGCGGCTTGTCTAGTTGACGCCTTCGAATCTAAAGTACGCCACGAGAGATATTCAGACACGCTGGGGCGGCGTGATCAGATCGACCGGCTTCACGCTGGAGTAGGCGCCATGGAAGTCATACTGCTCGGCACCGGCGGCCCACGCCCGGACACGCGCCGCATGGCGACGACCACGCTGATCAGGCTCGGCGAGGAGAATATCCTGTTCGACGCGGGCCGCGGCGTTATGGTGCAGCTCCACAAAGTGGGCGTGCCGCTCGGCGCCATCAACACGGTCTTTCTCACCCATCACCACTTCGACCACATCGGCGACCTCTACGATGTGATGTTGAATTCGTGGATGCATGGCCGCAAGGACGATCTGCGCATCTACGGTCCGCCCGATACCGAACGGCTCGTCAACACGCTGATCACACAGGTCTACGACAAGGACATCGCCTGGCGGGATCAGGGCGAGCCGACCTTTGGCGGCTGGAAGCCGGTCATCGCGACGGACATCATTCCCGGCCCCGTCCTCGACACCGGTCGCTGGAAGATCAGCGCCGAGCTTGTCTCACATGGCGACGGTCTCGACATGTCGCCGGCGTTTCTCGCGCGCTGGATGTGCCTCGGCTTCCGCTTCGAAGCCGAGGGCAAGGTCATAGCGATCTCCGGCGACACGGTCCCCTGCCCCGGTCTCGAGCGGCTGGCACAGGGAGCCGACCTGCTGGTCCAGTGCTGCTTTCTCGCGACGCCTGAGATCACCAACGACCACTTCCGCCGGCTCGCAAAATATACGCTCGCCTGCGGCGATACGGTCGGCAAGGTTGCCGCCAAGGCCGGCGTTAAGAAGCTCGCGCTGACCCATCACCGGCCGCGCACTGACGATTCCATGCTGAACGCACTTCTCGCGGACGTCCGCCGAGACTACGCAGGTCCCGTCGTGCTCGGCGAGGACCTCACGCGGATCGAGGTCTGAGAGCCACAGGCACGCGAAGGCCTGCCTCAGGAAGAGCCGACCTCGATCCGGTACGACAGTCCTTCGTTCGCGCCGGGCGCGATGTGCATCAGACCCGGCTTGTCGCTGAACTCGCCGTCGAAACCGACGGGACTGGCATAGCCGCGCCAGGGCTCGATGCACAAGAACGGCGCGCCTGTCGGTTTCGACCAGACGCCGAGCTCGCGAAAACCGCGCCATGACATTTTGAGCCAGGGCCCGGCGCCCTGCCCGGCCGCATAGCGGACCGCATGGCTGTTGACGGGATCGAGGATGACGGCGTCATTGGTAAACAGAGCTTCGGATAAGGGAAGCACGGTGCCTCTGACCGGGCTCGGATCCGTTGCCGCGAGCAGGAGTCCGCCCTCGACACGGCGAACCGGAGACGGCTCCTCGTTCGTGAACGTCAGCGTGTAGCTCTCTTTCGACATTCCAGGCTGAAGCGGCCAGTTGAAGGCGGGATGGCCGCCGAGCGACACCGGCAATGTCTCCTTGCCTGTGTTCACGACCGTGAGCGAGAGATCGAGACCGGCGGCGTCGATCACATAGGTGGCCGTCAGGCGAAATGCGAACGGATAGAGTGCGCGCGTTGTCTCGCTGTCTTCGAGCGCTAGCGTGCAACGGTTCTCGCCGCGCTCGACCCACGCGAACCGGCTGTCGCGCGCAAAACCGTGCTGGGTCATCCGGTAGGTCTTGCCCCGGTGCCGCATTTCGTCATTGGCGAGACGCCCGACGATCGGAAACAGCAGCGGCGCGTGGCGCGGCCAGGCCGGCCCCGCCTGCCAGACAAATTCGACACCGCTGCCGTCCTTCAACGAGCACAGCTCGGCGCCGTGTGCCTTGATGGCCGCGGTGAGTCCGCCACTGCGGATCGTATGCGTGTCGTCGGTCATGACAATCTCCATCGCGGCAACGAGGCCAAACGCGGCGACCTGATGCGACCTGATCATATCGCATCAGAAACAATTTCGCCCGCCCCAGGATGAGGCGGGCGAAGCCGAACTTCAAACGACTGGCTTAAGCCTGGGACGATCGCCCGATGCTCTCGTAGGTGAAGCCGGCGGCTTGCATCTCTTCGGGCGGGTAGATGTTGCGGAGATCGACCACGACGGGCTGGGTCATGGCCGCCTTCAGCCGGTGGAGATCGAGCGCGCGGAACTGCACCCATTCGGTGACGATGACGAGCGCATCGGCGCCTTGCGCGCAGGAATAGGCATCCTCGCAATAGGTGATGTGCGGCAGCTCGCCCTTGGCCTGCTCCATGCCGACGGGATCGAAGGCCTTGACCGTCGCGCCCATGTCGATCAGGCCGGTGACGAGCGGGATCGACGGCGCATCGCGCATGTCGTCGGTGTCGGGCTTGAAGGTGAGGCCGAGCACGGCGATGGTCTTGCCGCGCAAGCTGCCGCCGAGCGCCTGGCTCACTTTTCGCGCCATCGCGCGCTTGCGGTTCTCATTGACCGCCAGCACGGATTCGACGATGCGCAAGCTCACGTCATAGTCCTGCGCGATCTTGATCAGCGCCTTGGTGTCCTTCGGGAAGCAGGAGCCGCCGAAGCCGGGACCCGCGTGCAGGAACTTGGTGCCGATGCGGTTGTCGAGGCCGATGCCGCGCGCGACCTCCTGCACGTTGGCGCCGACCTTTTCCGAGAGGTCCGCGATCTCGTTGATGAAGGTGATCTTGGTCGCGAGGAACGCGTTCGCGGCGTATTTGATCATCTCGGCGGTCCGGCGCGCCGTGAACATCAGCGGCGCCTGGTTCAGCGACAGCGGGCGATAGATGTCGCCCATCACCTTGCGGCCGCGCTCGTCAGAGGTGCCGACGACGACGCGATCGGGGTACTTGAAGTCGCGGATCGCGGCGCCCTCGCGCAGGAATTCGGGGTTGGAGGCGACGACGACGTCGGCCGCGGGGTTGGTCTCGCGGATGATGCGCTCGACCTCGTCGCCGGTGCCGACCGGGACGGTGGACTTGGTCACGACGACGGTGAAGCCCGACAGCGACTGCGCGATCTCGCGCGCGGCGGCGTAGACATAGGACAGATCAGCGTGACCGTCGCCGCGGCGCGACGGCGTGCCGACCGCGATGAAGACGGCATCGGCATCCGCGACCGGCTTCGACAAATCGGTGGTGAAGTCGAGCCGCTTGGCCTTCACATTGGTCGCGACCAGCTCGTCGAGGCCGGGCTCGTAGATCGGAATCTCGCCGCGATGAAGCGCCGCGATCTTCTTCTCGTCCTTGTCGACGCAGGTGACGTCGTGACCGAAATCCGCAAAGCAGGCTCCGGACACCAGTCCCACATAGCCCGTTCCGATCATCGCGATTCGCATGAAAAACTCTTTCCGTTGAAGACGGATGCTCCACTGAACACCCTAGACCATTTCTGTATCCGGCCGCACGCCCAACATTAGGGCAGGTTGCTTCGCGAACCGAATAAACCTTAACCGCCGCGCGTGACAGGCGTTGCGGTCATCTCCTGAAATACGCGACATGCATTGGTTGCATTCTACGTATGCGACAGATACGCCTCGTAAGCGCGTCTCACGCCATCCTCGAGCGAGGTCGTGGCGCGCCAGCCGAGCTTGGCGAGACGACTGACGTCGAGCAATTTGCGCGGCGTGCCGTCGGGGCGCGAGGTGTCGAAACCGATCTCGCCGCCGTAGCCGACGATGGCGGCCACGACGCGCGCGAACTCGGCGATGGTGATGTCCTCGCCGGTGCCGATGTTGACCAGCTCCTCGCTCGAATAGGTCTTCATCAGGTGCACGCAGGCATCCGCCATGTCGTCGACATAGAGGAACTCGCGCCGCGGCGTGCCGGTGCCCCACACGATGACGCTCTTTGCTCCCGAAACCTTCGCCTCATGGAAGCGGCGGATCAGGGCGGCCACGACGTGGCTCAGCTCGGGGTGATAATTATCGCCGGGACCGTACAGATTGGTCGGCATCACGCTGATGAAGTCGCTGCCATACTGACTGCGATAGGCCTCCGCCATCTTGATGCCGGCGATCTTGGCGATCGCATAGGGCTCGTTGGTCGGCTCCAGCGGACCGGTGAGCATGGAATCCTCGCGCAAGGGCTGCGGCGCCAGCTTCGGATAGATGCAGGACGAGCCCAGAAACATCAGCTTCTCGGCGCCGTTCTGATGCGCGGCCTGGATCACGTTCGCCGCGATCGCGATGTTGTCGTAGATGAACTCGGCGCGCAGCGTGTCGTTGGCGACGATGCCGCCGACCTTGGCCGCGGCGAGGAAGATCACTTGCGGCCGCGTTTTCGCGAACCAGTCGAACACGGCGGCCTGGTTGCAGAGATCGACCTCGCGCCGGTCGACCGTGACGAGATGCACGTCCTCCCGCGCCAGCCGGCGCAGCAGCGCGGCGCCGACCATGCCGCGATGGCCGGCGACATAGACGCTCTTGCCCTTCAGCTCAAACGGTGCGTTTGCCACGGCCAGCATCCCGTTTTGCCTCGGCCAGATCGCTCGTCATCATCTCCTCGACGAGCTGGGCAAAGCTGCGCTTCGGCGTCCAGCCGAGCACCTCGCGCGCCTTGCTGGCGTCGCCGACGAGGAGATCGACCTCGGTCGGACGGAAATAGGTCGGATCGATCTTCACCACGATCTTGCCGCTCGTCTCATCGACGCCGGTCTCCTCGACGCCCTTGCCGCGCCATACGATGCGGCGGCCGACATGGGCAAAGGACAGCTCGACCATCTCGCGCACCGAGCGCATCTCGCCGGTGGCGAGCACGAAGTCGTCAGGCTTGTCGGCCTGCAGGATCCTGTGCATGCCCTCGACATAGTCGCGGGCATGGCCCCAGTCGCGCTTGGCTTCGAGATTGCCGAGATAGAGCGTCTGTTCCAGCCCGACCTCGATACGGGCGACGCCGCGGGTGATCTTGCGGGTCACAAAGGTCTCGCCGCGGATCGGGCTCTCATGGTTGAACAGGATGCCGTTCGACGCGAACATGCCGTAGGCTTCGCGGTAGTTCACCGTGATCCAGTAGCCGTAGAGTTTGGCAACGCCATAGGGCGAGCGCGGATAGAACGGCGTCGTCTCCTTCTGCGGGATCTCCTGCACGAGGCCATAGAGCTCGGAGGTCGAGGCCTGGTAGAACCGCGTCTCCTTCTCCATGCCGAGGATGCGGATCGCTTCCAGGAGGCGCAGCACGCCGATGGCGTCGGCGTTGGCGGTATATTCCGGGCTCTCGAAGCTGACGGCGACGTGGCTCTGGGCGGCGAGATTGTAGATCTCGGTCGGCCGGATCTGCTGCACCAGGCGGATCAGATTGGTCGAATCCGTCATGTCGCCATAGTGCATCAGGAACGGCACGTTGCCGACATGCGGGTCCTGGTAGAGGTGATCGACGCGCGCGGTGTTGAACGAGGACGAGCGCCGCTTGATGCCGTGCACGACATAGCCGAGCGACAGCAAATATTCGGCGAGATAGGCGCCGTCCTGACCGGTCACGCCGGTGATGAGAGCGATCCGCTCAGCCATGATCCGCTCAGCCATGGGCCCGCGCCTGGTTCGGGGTCAAAGAGGTTCAGAGGGACGGGATAACCACCGTTCGCGCCCGCTGACAAGGCCGCCGGGGGTCAAAAGCGCAAGAACCAGCTCAAGAACTGGCTTAAGAACGGCGTTCCCGGGCGACACGCAGGTGCCGCCCGCGGGATCAGACGCCGTGGTACTTCCGGTACCATTCGACGAAGCGGCCGAGGCCATCCGCGATCGACGTCGACGGCGAGAAGCCGACGTCGCGCTGGAGCGCGGAAATGTCGGCGCGCGTCTCCAGGACGTCGCCGGCCTGCATCGGCAACAGCTGGCGGATCGCCGGCTTGCCGATGATCTTCTCGAGCGTCTCGACGAACTCCATCAGGTTGACCGACCTGTTGTTGCCGATGTTGTAGACGCGATACGGCGCATAGCTCGACGAATTTTCCGGCCGCTCGGCATTCCATGCGGGATTCGGCGCCGCAGGCCGATCGAGGGTGCGGATCACCCCTTCGACGATGTCGTCGACATAGGTGAAGTCGCGCCACATGTCGCCTTTATTGAAAATCCTGATCGGCTCATTCGCGAAGATCGCGCGCGTGAACAGATAGGCGGCCATGTCGGGCCGGCCCCACGGGCCGTAGACGGTGAAGAAGCGAAGCCCGGTCACCGGCAGCTTGTGAACATGCGCAAACGTATGCGCCATCAGTTCGTTGGCTTTCTTGCTTGCGGCGTAAAGGCTGACCGGATGGTTCACCGAATGCTCGGTCGAATACGGCAAGGTGCGGTTGGCGCCATACACCGAACTCGACGAGGCGTAGACGAGATGCGCCAGACCATGGCGCCGGCCGGCTTCGAGCACGGTGACAAAGCCGTCACAATTGGCCCGGATGCTGGTGATGGGATCGTCGATCGACGCGCGCACGCCCGGCTGCGCCGCCAGATGCACGACGCGATCGGGCGAGACCTCGTCGAAGACGCGCGTCACGGCGGCGAAGTCTGCGAGATCGATCTTGTGGAATTTGAACCCTGGACGGTGTTCGAGCGTTGCGAGACGCGCACGCTTCAGCGCGGGATCGTAATACGGAGTGATTGCATCGATGCCGACGACTTGCTCGCCACGTGCCAACAGCCGTTCACAAACATGCATTCCGATAAAGCCGGCAGCGCCGGTAACGATCACTGGCCGCAAAGTTGTCATCTCGTTCATTCCGCGGAGCATTGCCAGACCAGGACATGAGAGGCAAGGTTTGGACAGTCACGACAATCATCAAATCAGTCGGCCCATGTAAGCGCATCGAAATGTGTAGGAAACATGATGGCGTCATGCACCATCGCATGCTATCCGCCTGCAAGGATGCTCGGACGATAGCGCCACATGTGCTAGACGTCATAGAACGTATATTCGGCGCCTGATGCTCAGTCTTCGGGCATTGTTCGCGCAAGAACCCGCAAAGAAAAAGATCGACTTTGAAACTCTCCATCAACGGCAGGTTCCTGTCACAATCGCTCACGGGCGTGCAGCGTTACGCCGCCGAGATCGTCAAGGCGATGGACCGCTTGCTCGCGAGCGGAGAGGCTCCACAGCAACTTCTGGATGCAGAGTGGCAAATCCTTGCGCCGCCGAATGCGCAGACGCTTCCAGGTCTTCGCCGCATCGCCATCAAGCAGATCGGATCATTGCAGGGGCACGCGTGGGACCAGATCGATCTGGCGCGCGCCGCAGCCGGCACCCGTCTCGTCAGCCTCGCTAATTCGGGCCCCGTACTCCACCGCGACCATCTCGTCGTGATTCACGACGCGCAGGTTTTCCGGCGGCCGGACTTCTTCAGCTGGCGCTACCTCGCCCTGCACCGGACACTCGGCCATCTGCTGGCGCGCACGGCAACGATCGCAACAGTTTCGGCGTTTTCACGCAACGAACTTGCCGAGGTGCTGTCGCTGGATCCGGCTTCGATCCCCGTCATTGCGAACAGCGCGGAACATTTCGCGACCGTCGCGCCCGACTTCTCGATCATCGACAAGCTGCGTCTTGCGCCCCATCAATTCTTCCTCTTCGTCGGCTCGATGACGAAGAACAAGAATGTCGATACGGCCATTCGCGCCGCCGAGCAGCTTGGCCGCGCCGACTTTCCGCTGGTGGTGGTCGGAGGCGATAACAGCAAAGTGTTCGGAGGCGCGGCCACGGAATCGAGGTCCGGCGTCATCATTGCCGGGCGCCTGAAGGACGAGGAGATTGCTGCACTGTTCTCCCAGGCCGCCGCATTCGTGTTTCCGAGCCTTTATGAGGGATTCGGCGTGCCTCCCCTGGAGGCGATGTTCTTCGCCTGTCCGGTGATCGCGAGTTCCGCCGACGCCGTGCGCGAGACCTGCAACGATGCTGCGGTCTATTTCGATCCGCTCAACGCGGACCAGCTGTCGGCACGGATGCGCGAAAGAATCGAACTCGGCAGGATCTCGCCGATGGAACAGGAGAAGCAGCGGCAGCGCCTTACGACATATTCCTGGGCCAAGTCTGCCGCAGCGATGCTCGAATTCCTCGCCAAACCGACACCCCAATCCACATCCGACCGTGCGAAACAATGACGCGGCCCGATTATTGCTGCTTAGCGAGGTTAGACGTGCGTCTGCAAGATCCGGCGTCTCCAGTATCTGGCGCCTTCAAGACAAGGAAGGAATGACCGTTGTCCAGCGGCCTGAAGATTCTGCATGTCGCCGAAACGGTCCGTGGCGGCATCGCGACCTACCTCAACGAGCTACATCCGCACCAGAGCGCGAGCTTCGGTCCCGGCAACGTCAACTATGTCGTTCCCTCCGACCATCGCAGCGACCTGGTGAACATCGAGGACGACGCGGTCACCACGTTTCCGCGCGACGGACGCAACGCGGTCGGCCTGTTTCGCATGCTGTTCGCGACCATGCGCGCGGTCCGGCAGCTTCGTCCTGACATCATCCACCTGCACTCGTCGTTCGCCGGGCTCGTGGTGCGCCCGGTGCTCTGGCTGACCTATCGGCGCTCGCGCATCGTCTATTGCCCGCACGGCTGGGCCTTCGGCCGCGAGACCGGCCGCCTCAGCCGCGAGGTGACGAAGTTCACCGAGCTGGTGCTGTCGAAATTCACCCATCGCATCGTCTGCATCTCGGAAAGCGAGCAGGCCGACGCCAAGCAGGTCGGAATCGCGGCGAATCGCCTGGTTCTTGTGCACAACGGGATTTCCAAGCAGCGTCCTGCGCTCGACAAGGGCGCGGCGCAATGGCGGTCGGAGAAGATCAAGGTCCTCTTCATCGGGCGCCTCGACCGTCAGAAGGGCTACGATCTCCTGATCGAGGCCGCGCGCGCACTCGGAGACAAGCTCGACGTGCGCCTGATCGGCGCCTCAGTCGTCAGCAAATTCCGCAGAAGCGATCTGCCGGCCAACGTCTCGTTTCTGGGCTGGATGAACCGCAACCAGATCGAGGCCGAGCTCGAACAGGCCGACATGGTCGCGATTCCCTCGCGCTGGGAGGCGTTTGGCCTGGTCGCCATCGAGGCGATGCGGGCGGCCAAGCCGATCATTGCCTTCCGCATCGGCGCCCTGCCGGAAATCGTTGAAGACAATGCGACGGGCGTGCTGTGCGACGAGGTCTCGGCCGAAAAACTGGTCGAAGGTTTTCAACGCGCAACCAGGCTCGACCTCGCTGCGGTCGGCCGTGCCGGATATGAGCGTTTCACCCGCCTCTACGACATCGAACAGACCCACCGCACGCTCAGTCAGGTTTATGCAGACGTCGTGCATGTGCGGATGAGCGAATCCGGGCAGCAAGCGAAGTTGCAGTCCGATTTGCCGAACAATCTGCGACCGTAGCAACAGGCCGATCAGGCCAGCCGGCGGACATCGCCCTGCGCGAACTCGCCATCATTCACGCGGTTATCGGAGAACGACCACGCAATGGCCGATGCGACGATCATCGCGCAGGTGAGAAAGCCGGCCGCGAACAGCAGTGATCCGGTGTGCAACATCGTCTTCGCCTTCCTTTTGTTTGGCCGACCACTAGCCGGATCAGGATTAGGAAGACCTTACGGACGCCAGCGTGACGCCAGCTTCCAAATCTAAGCGTTAACGGAGGTGGAATCCCGTTGCAGAAACATTGGTCCGATGCCCCCGGCGAGAACGTCCGCTCGGGCGCCATGCCCGCCGCAGGACGACAAAAACACAACGCAGGATCACTCAGGACGGGATCCAATACTTGAAGTTTATGGCGATGTCATCTCGCGACAATGCGGTCGCATTTGCAGTCTGTCGCCGCGCGCTGCTCATTAATTCGATCGCGATGCCAATCGTGACATCGATCTGACACGTGTATGTCTGGTTTACGAACTGCTTATTTAAGAGGATGTTCCGCACAAATTTTGGACAGAAATTTCGGCGTGTATCCACGTTCACAAGTGGCAATAAGGTCACAGCCACAAGTGCTTTACCATAAAGTCGAAGACGTAGCAGTGACTCCGCAGCACGGGATTTGTACGGTGATTCCGATTTTAGATGAGTGTGAGGGAATAGTGGTGGCTAAGACCGAACGTTTTGATTTTGATTTCGGTATTAGCCGAATCCTGGCTGTCGCTGCGATCAGCTTCTCCTTGTCGGGTTGCGGTAGCTTCATTCCATTAGACGCTCCTGATGCGGTCGCTACGCAAACAAATGCGGCGCTGATCACCGAGCCGAGCGCGCCGCTCGCCTATGCCCTGATGCCGGTCAATCCGGCGATCCTGCAGGCGACCAACGCGTTCACGGACTCCGCCGGAATGGTGTTCTCCCGCCTTCCCGGCGGCAACTACCGCGACGTCACCATCGGCATCGGCGACATCGTCACCGTGACCGTGTACGAAGCGCAGGCAGGCGGCCTGTTCATTCCACGCGAAGCAGGCGTGCGGCCGGGCAACTTCGTGGACATTCCGCGACAGCAGGTCGACCAGTCCGGCAACATCAACATCCCCTACGCCGGATCGATCAAGGTCGCAGGGCTGACGCCGCGCGCCGTTTCGAACATCATCCGCGAGCGCCTCAAGGACCGCGCCATCGACCCGCAGGCCGTCGTGAGCGTGGCCGAACAGCGCGGCAACCAGATCAGCGTGCTCGGCGAAGTCAACTCGCCGCTTCGCTTCCCGGTCGATCCGGGCGGGATTCGTCTGATGGGCGCGATCGCGCGCGCCGGCGGCCCGAAATATCCGTCCTACGAGAGCACGATCACGATCAAGCGCGAGGGCCGCACCTACAGCGAGACGATGTCCTCGGTCGTGCACAACCCCAACGAGGACGCGCTGCTCGCTCCGGGCGACGTCGTCTTCCTGACCCGCATTCCGCGCGTCTACATGGTGTTCGGTTCGACACCGTCGCCGGGATCGATCGGCGGCACCAACAACCGCCGCTTCTCGTTCGAGAACGACAACATGTCGCTGGCTGAAGCCATCGCGAAGGCAGGCGGTCTCGACGGCGCCCGTGCGGACTCCAAGTCGATCTACGTCTACCGTTTCGAGCCCAAGCCGCTGCTGGAGAAGATCGGCATCGCCGTATCCCAGTTCCCGACCAAGTCGGTCCCTGCCGTCTACAAGTTCGACATGAGCAAGCCGGACGGCTGGTTCCAGGCGGATACGTTCAGGATGCGCGATCACGACGTGATCTCGGTGGCGGAATCGCCGTCGATCGAATTTATCAAGCTCATGAACCCGCTGAACGCGGCAACCACCAACGCGGACAACATCAGCTCGGTGGTCGTGAACTCCAAATAGCCCAACTCAGCGCGCTCAATGACGAGCGCGCAGACAAGGCGGCCCCACCGCATTGGGGCCACAGAAGAGTATTAGCCTTGTCGGGTTGACGCGAGCAGGAGTGGACACGAGCGTGACCGAGCAAAACAGGAAACGCGCCCTGCGTCGTTTCCGGATGTTGATGTGCGGGCTCTGCGTCGCGGCCGGCCTCTCATATCCCGCAGACGCCCAGAATGCGCAGCCGCTCGATCAGCGCTTCCTGCTGGGCGTCGGCACGCACCAGGGCCTCGGCGGCGTCACCAGCGCCCGCGGCTATGTGCCCGCGACCGCCATCAAGCAGATGAAGGAGCTGGGGGTCACCTCGTTCCGCGACGACTTCCCCTGGTCGGATTTCGAGCTGCCCGGCAAGCGGCTCGGCTTCAATGCCCTGAACGGTCGTCTCGAGACCCAGATCAGATCCGGCGTCGGAATTCCGCTGCTCATTCTCGGGACCGGCCATCATCTCGTCCCGAATTCCGATCCGCCGACGACCGACGAAGCGCGCCAGAGATTCGTCACCTATGCCGCTGCAGCCGCGCAAGCGGTCGCATCGCGGCAGCCGATCTTCGAGTTGTGGAACGAGTACAATCTCAGAGCCCGCGCGGAGCCGCTGTTCACCGTCGAAAATTATGTGACGCTCGCCCGATTGGTGCAGCCCGCGGTCAAGCAGGCGGCGCCATCCGCGCCCTTCGTGGTCGGAGCGCTGGGCGACGATCCAGGCTGGAAATGGACCGACGCCCTGCTGAAGACCGACCTGCTTCGTATCGCGGACGGGATGTCCATTCACATCTACAACCATTGCCTGTCACCGGCCGGGCGGACCGCAGCCGAGGCGATCGAACGGCTGCAAAATCTTCATCAACGCGTCGCACAGGCGACCGGCAATCCCGACTATCCGATCTATCTGACCGAAACGGGCTGGCCGACACCAACCGCGAAATGCGGCGTGACCGAGCAGCTCGCCGCCGACAACATGGCGCAGATCATCCTGTGGGCCTCGACCGCCGGTCCCTGGCTCAAGGGGATATGGCTCTACGAGCTGAAGGACAGTGGGACGAAGCCTGGTGAACTGGAGGACAATTTCGGCATTTATCATTTCGACAATTCGCCGAAGCCTGCCGTGTGTTCCATTCGCGAAAGCTGGGCTTTCATCCGCACCAGCCTGAAGGCAACGCGAACCACGCCGGCGCCCGGCGTCGTGCAGATTCGCAGTGACAGTGGATCGGAAACGAAACTCGCGCTTTGGTCGGAGACTGCGTCGAAGCGCTTCGAAGTTCGATTAAAAAATGCGGACCCCAATGCCGAGATCAGATATGTATGTCAGCAAGCGCCGGCCCCTGCCGCCGGCGCCTGGACGGCGTTATCGACAACGCCGTTGCTTGTCAGCGTCAAGGGCACGGCCGTGCCGGATTTCGAGATCCGGCCATCGAACTGACGCTGCGGCGGGCTGCTAATCCGAGGCTATCCTTGAAAATACTGATCGTTAACACGCTCTATCCGCCCGAGATCATCGGGGGCGCCGAAGTGTCTGTGTCGCTGCTCGCGGAGGCGTTCGTCCAGCGCGGCCATCAGGTGTCGGTGGTCTGCCTTCAGAACAAGCAGGAACGTACGATCGACGAACTCAGGGGCGTGCGCGTATACCGCGTGCCGATGGACAACGATTACTGGCCGTTCGGCAACGACAGGAAGCCCTCCTCGGTCCAGCGCCTGAAGTGGCATCTCAAGGACACATGGAATCGCAAATCCGCGGCGCGGTTCGCCGAAATTCTCGACATCGAGAAGCCCGACGTCGTCCACACCAACAACCTCACGGGCTTCTCGGTTTCGCTGTGGTCGGAAGCCAGGCGGCGCAACATCAGGATCGTGCACACCCTGCGCGACTATTCCCTGCTCTGCAAACGCTCGACGCTGTTTCGGGGCGATGCGACATGCGCGCAGCGCTGCACCGTCTGCGCCGCCATGACGTCGCCTTATCTGATGGCCTCGCGTATGGTCGATGCGGTGGTCTCGAACAGCCAATTCGTGCTCGACCAGCACACCAGGCTGAAATATTTCCCCGGCACCGATGGCCGCGTCATCTTCAACATCGCCGATCCAAGCTCCGTGGTGCCGTCACCGGCTTCGAGCTCGAATGATCTGATATTCGGGTTCATCGGGCGGCTCGAGGCTGAAAAAGGTATCGAGGTAGTCCTCAAGGCGGCCGAGCAGCTTCCCGACGAGGGCTGGCAACTGAAAATTGCCGGAAAGGGGCTTGAGGATTACGTGCGGGGGCTAAAAAGCCGCAGCGGAAAGAAGATCGAATGGCTTGGCTTTGCCAAGGCAGCTGAATTCTATGCCAGCATCGACGTCTGCCTGGTGAGTTCGGTCTGGCCGGAGCCGCTGCCGCGCACACTGATCGAAAGCATCAACGCCGGCCGGGCGACGATTTGTTCGACGGCCGGCGGGATTCCCGAGATCGCGGGGTTTTCCAATATGGTTGGATCCTACGAGCCCAGCGATCATAAGCGACTGGGAGAATTGATGCTGAAGGCCGTCAACGAGAGGTCACACTGGAAAGTCTCACGGCCTCCGCAGCCAGGATTTGCCGAGAGGTTTTCGGCGGATTCAGTGACAGGACAATATTTGGACGTGTATTTGAACAACAATCAAACCAACCGGCAATAAGCCGAAACGGAGATTTCAGCAAAGCCATTTGGCAGGATAGCTGGACAGACCTTTTCGATGAAGATCCTTATCACGTCATCCCTCTATCCGACGCCGTTGGCACCGAAGGTGGTCGGGGGCGCGGAAACGTTCGTCCGCCGCCTCGCCGAGACCCTGGTCGGGCAGAACGACGGCGTGGAAGTGATACGAGCCGCGTCCGCATCGAACCAGCAGATGGAGACCTGCAACGGCATCGACGTGTATTCGGCGCCCGTACACAACATCTATTTCCCTTTCGCCAAACAGCATAGCTCACCGGTGCGCGGCATCTGGCACGCGATCGAGGACTGGCAGACAATGTCGGAGCTCGTTGCGGCGCGCATCAAGGCCTTCAAGCCCGACATCCTGCACTCGAACAATCTCTCCGGCCTGACGACCGCGGTGTGGCGGACCGCCGCCGAGCTCGGCATTCCGGTCCTGCACACGCTTCACGACTATTATCTCACCTGCCCGCGCTGCTCGCGCTTCTCGGACGGACATGCCTGCGAGTCGAGCTGCATGAGCTGTCAGATTCTGACCCTTCGCCGTCGCGGGGCGACGCGACATCTGGACGCCGTCGTCGGCGTCAGCCAGCGCATTCTCGACATCCATACCCAGCTCGGCCTGTTCACCCAGACACCGCGGAAGATCGTCATTCGAAACGCCTCGACCGCCGACGTCGGCAACGCAGACGCCGCGATGGTCGACGGCACCGTCACGTTCGGCTTCATCGGGCGCCTGACCGAAGAGAAGGGCATCTACAATCTCGTTCGCGCCATCGCGACGATTCCGCCTGACCGGTTTCGGCTCGTCATCGCAGGCCACACAACCGAGAGCCAGCAGAAGCAGCTCAAGGCGCTCGCTCCGAATGCACGGATCGAATTTCTCGGCTTCGTACAGCCGAAGCAGTTTTACGAACTGGTGAACGTCGTGGTCGTACCCTCGGTCTGGGAAGATCCCTGCCCGCTCGTCGTCGCCGACGCGCAGGCCGCCTGCAAACCCCTGCTCGGCACGCCGTTCGGCGGCATTCAGGAAGCGATCAAGCCCGGCGTGACCGGCTGGCTGACGTCGCCCGATCCCGCCTCGATCGCCAAGAGCATTTCGGCGATCATCGAAGCGCCGCAGCAGATCGTGGAGATGAGCGAGCGATTGAAGTCCGGCATCGACAAATGGGTTTTTGACGACGTCGTCGCCGGCTATCGCAACGTCTACGACGAGCTCACGCGCGGCCGCGGCACGCCTCGCACATAGCCTGGCTGACGCAGATGCCGCCAATGGCCCTCAACCATCCCGCCATGTTCTTTCTCACGCATTGCCAGACATGATCAGCCTGCTCGCATTCGGCAGCTATATCTACCAGAGTGCGTCCGCGATCATTCTGATCTTTGCCGTCAGCCATATCCTCTCGCCGGCCCAGTACACCTCGTTCTCGCTGGCTCTGGCGACGAGCCAGTTGTTCTGCGTCTTCGTGTTCGAATGGCTGCAGCTGGCCGGCGTTCGTTTCCTTGCCGCAGCTTCCGGAGAAGAAGCCGCGCGCCTGCGGTTCTCGCTGTTCAGCGCCGGGCTGCTGAGCGCGCTGGTGCTGCTGCTCGTCGGCGGCGTGGCGGGACTGCTGGGCACGCTCGAGACGAGCGTCGTCGCCCTCGCGCTGGCGATGGCCGTGCTGCAAGGCGCCACCGACCTCTATTTCATGATCGTCCGCGTGTCCGACCGGCTGGGGACCGCGTCCATCCTCCTGATTCTGCGTGCCAGCGTGCTTCTGGCCGGCGCCGTCGCGGGCGCGCTGCTCCACGGCACGGCTGCAGCGACGCTGTGCGGCATGGCCGCGAGCTACGGCGCGGTGCTTCTCCTGAGCCTGATCGTGCATCGCACTTCGCTACGGCGCGCGTCGCGACACGCCATGCTGACCGACTGGGGCAATTTCTGCCGCTACGGCATCATGGCTGCGGCCGCCTCCGTCATTCATCTCTCCGTACCAGTCACCTTGCGCCTGATCGTGATCGCCACGCTCGGCCGGGCGTCGACCGGAGCGGCCGGCTTCTCGATGGCGATCGACCTCCTGCAACGCCCGTTCTCGGTCCTGGTGGCCGCCATCCACACCGTCTGCTATCCCAATGTCGTGGTCCAGTTCGAGCGCGGCGTCGACGGCGAAGCGCGCAGGGCCACCGCCCGCATGCTCGAATTCATCCTCTGCGCGACGATCGTGATGCTGGGCGGGCTGATCGGCCTCCTGCCCGACGCGGCGCATCTGTTCGTGCCCGCCGATCTGCTGGTCGATTTCCTCAACGCGGCGCCGGTCGCGGCGATCTTCTACTTCCTCCACACCCACCTTCAAGCCACGCTCGCGATCGTGCCGCATCTGACCAAATCGGCGATGAGGCTGGTGGTCGTCGCGGCGTGCCAGCTGCTGCTGGTGTCGGCGGCGTCCTCGATCGGCGCGTTGCTTCACATATCGGTGGCGGGACAGATCGCGAGCGCGGCCTTGGCCACCGCGCTCATCATCCTCTTCGCCAGCGGTCCGCTGATCCGGTTCAGGGCGGCGCCAAAGGCGCTGCTGATCCTGGAAGCTACCGTCGCGGCTGCCGCGATCGCGATGCTCGCGGCAGCTCCGTCGGACTCCCTGACCTGGCTCGCGGGAAAGATCGTCTTTGCCGGCCTCGCCGTCGTTCTGGTGACGTGGCGAGGCGATCTGCTGGCCTCCGCACGCAGTTAAGATTTAGGCCTTCACCGCGTGAGCCAGCGCGTTGCCGCTGGTATCGCCGGTCAAACCGTAGATCCTCAGGGTCTCGTCGACCATCGGCCCGACACCGAAATATTGCTGGGCGCGCGCAAGAGCATTGCGCGACAGCGCGGCGCGCATCGCAGGGTCGGCCACCTTCTCGAGCGCACCGACGAGCGCGTCGACGTCCTCGAATGGCACGATGAAGCCGGTCTGGCCCTGGATGATCTGGTCAGTCGCGCCGCCCGCCGGAGTCCGGACCGGAACGAGGCCCGTCGCCATGGCCTCGGCAACGCCGAGCGGAAATCCCTCGAACCGGCTCGGCAGCGCAAACACGTCGGCGGCCCAGAGGATTTCGCGGACGTCGCCCATGAACCCGAGGAACTTGAAGGTGTCCTTGTCCTTCTCGCCGGCATAGGCGAACGACTTGATTTCCTTCTCGCGCTCGGCTCCGCCGCTGCCGACAAAGTAGCATTTGATGTCGATCGGCGAAGAACTGGCGCTGTCGCGGATCTTGCGCGCCGCCTTGATGAGGAGGTCGTGGCCCTTCACCCAGGCGAGACGGGCCGCCAGCAGGCACATGAACTCACCGTCGGCGACGCCGAATTTCGCGCGCGCATCGCGGCGCTCGGCTTCCGAGGGCGGGCGGAAGTGAACCGTGTCGACGCCACCATAGACCTTGGCGATCCGGTTCTTGCCGAACAGCACGTAGCGTCGCAGATGCCGGAGCGATTCCTCCGACATCAGGATGAGGGTGTGGGGAAAGAAGAGGTTGAAGAACAGGACCTGGACCGGCCTGAAGGTCGATTGCGGCGCATTCTGCACCTTCTCGATGTTCCCGAGCACCGAGGGATGATAGGTCGCAACGCAGCGCGCGCCGGTGAGCAGCGCCAGCAGCCTGCCCCACATCAGCATGCCCAGCCCGTGGACGTTGATCACGGTGATGTTGTTCTTCCGGATCAGCTTCAACAACTGCATGAAGATCGACAGCGAGGGCAACTTCCGAAGTCCCGGAATGACGTGCCATTCCTTGACGGCCGCCGCCAGCTTCTGACGCTTGTATTCGGACTTCTCGTCCGAGCGCACGGCACCGGAGACCAGGTGGATCTGCACGCCCCGGCCATGCAATCCCGTGGCCAGGGTCTCGCAATAGGATGCAATCCCGTCATTGCAATTCACGACCTCAACCAGAAACATGACATTCGGGGCGGGATCTTGCATGGGAATGGCCTTACTCCGTTCAATCGACGACATTTCGGTCAGTGCTTAGCGGCAAATTCCATGCCGTGCCAGCGGTTTGCCCGCAACAGCATTGCGCGCCTAACATATTGACGTTGCGGATCTGCGACACTCCGCCCCGGCACTGCAGACGACGTCCGAAGTCCGCTTCTCGGGTTCGCGCCTTCCGCCCGAAGTCGGCGTTCCCCCTCAAATTCTGCAAGCAACGCCCGGTTGAAACGTCCCCCGGCCCCTTGCCCGCCGAGTCCGCGACCGATTGTCCCGCCGTCAACGCACCGAACGCCGCACCTCGTGCACAAAGATTGGACCGCTCATCTGGTCGGTGTCGTTCGTTCGAGTGAACCTGCACCTCAACGAGGCGTTTCTTCATCGCTTAAAAACAGACTCGATATCCTTCTGCATGGACGTCGACACGAATGTCGCAGCGACCAGGAGAGAAAACAAAACTCCGGTAGCGAGTTCCGTAGATGTACTTTCTCGTTTCCCGACTGCACGCGGGAAAATTCGGAAGCGCGCTGCAAGCCTTCAACGCCCCAACAACTGTCACATTCGAAATTCGATCGATATTTTTTGCGGCCGTGACTCTCGGGCAACTCGATCCGCCCACGCCACAGGCTTAACGACGCTTAACACAATAGATTCGAAGCAAGAGATTCGAAGTAAGGCTGCTCGCGCGACAAGCAAATGCGTTTCGATTAGGCACCGGCACAACATCGATCGAACATCGTCGTTGCATCGCCATTCGAACGTCACGCTGCAAGCACATTGCCGTGGTCTTCATCGATCAATCTCAGTCCACGCAGATTCGTGCGCTGTGGGCGTCGCGCAGGAAGCGTCGGTGAGAAAATCTCCGGGTGCTTCCATTTTTACCGATCTCACCAACTCGAAAAACAGAGATTGGCCGATACGACAGACGCAGGCGGCACCGAACTCTCGCGTTTCAGAAAAGGCTCCGAAATACCGATGACCACCGCATCACCAGATCAGACGATCCTGTCGGCGAGCACCTTTGTCAGTTCCATCGGCGTCAATGTTCACGTTGGATATTCCTGGGGCGCCTACGACAACCTCGCCCTCGTCGAGGACAATCTCAAATATCTCGGGGTGACGAAACTGCGGGGCGGACTCGCCACGAGCCCGGAAGCGCAACCGATCGTCGAGGGACTTGCGAAGGACGGTTACAAGTTCGACCTCGTGGTTCCGTCGGGCGTTCCGGCCGGCGGCGCGGCCGCGCTCCAGTCTTATCTGGAATCCGTCAAGGAGTTCGCGGCCAGCCATCCCGGCAGCGTCATCGCGCTGGAAGGCCTCAACGAGGTCAACATCCAGGGCTTCAGCTATAATGGGAGCTCGAGCGTCTCGGCCGCAGCGCAGTTCCAGGCTGTCTATTACAACGCCATCAAGGCGGACGCCGCGCTCAAGGACATCCCCGTCTACAATTTGTCGATCGGCTACAATGACTCGGCCGACTACGCCAATCTCGGAAACATGTCGGGGTCGACCGACTACGCCAACTCTCACGCCTATGTCAGCACCGGCCTGACACCCGAAACTGCTCTCGAGCAATTGCTCGGTAACGCCACGTCGGTCACCGGCGGCAAACCGGTCGTGATCACCGAGACCGGCTATACGACCAAGAGCGATACCCCGTATGTCGGCGCCAGCGAGAACGTACAGGCGAAATCGATCCTGAACACGCTGGTCGATGCCTACAAGGACGGCGTCAGCACCACCTATCTCTATCAATTGCTCGACGCCTCGGCGAGCAACGACCCTACGGATCCCGAATCGCACTGGGGCCTGTTCAACGCCGACGGAACCCCGAAGCTCGCGGCGACTGCGGTCCACAATCTGACGACGATCCTGGCCGACGACGGCAAGGGCGGCCACACGCCGACGGCCTCGCTCAACTATACGCTCGACAACATGCCGGCGAGCGGGAACAGTATGGTTCTCGGCAAGAGCAACGGCGCCTATGAGCTCGTGGTCTGGGCGGAACCCAAGGTCTGGAACGACGCCACCGACACCGAGATCGCGAATCCGACGACATCGGTTACCGTCAACCTGGGCAGCGTCCACCACCTGATCAACGTCTATGACCCGCTGAAGGGCAGCTCGCCGATCGCGACCTACACCGATGTCAGCCAGATCGTGGTTCCGATCACGGACCATCCGCTCATCATCGAGATCGACGCTCCCGCAGGAGGCGGCTCTGCACCGCCCGCCGTGACCGACGTCAGCGGAACCGCCGCGGACATCGTGTCGCAGATGTCCGACCTGAACGCCTCGGATTCGCTCAAGACCATCACGCTCACCGACACCCACGTGCTCCCGGTCGCCTCCGATGCCACCATGGCGTACATGATCTCGCATTACGGGAAGGCGCTCGCGGCCATCCAGGGCGGCTACCAGTTCTCCATCACCAACTCGACCGACACCTGGAGCGTGACCAGGGTCTACGATTCCTCAGCAAAGCTTCTGTCGACCAGCACGTCCAACTTCACCGACGGCGTCATCACCAGCAAGGTGACGCTCAATACCGACGGCTCGTCGGAGAACATCGCCTATACCGGCGGCAAGATGGTGCGTGACGTCACCGTCTCGGCGATCGGCGACAAGGACACCAAGACCTACGATACGAGCGGCAATCTCATCGCGGACCTCGTCCAGAACAAGGACGGCTCGTCCTCAAACACGCTCTATTCGAACGGCGTCAAGACCAAGGTCTACGTCACCAATGCCGACCGCACCCACGACAACTACTATTACAACATCACCGGTCAGTCCTATACCACCGAGCACGACCAGCTCGACGCGGGCGGGAAGCTTCTATCAGTCGTCCGGATGCATGCCGACGGCTCCATGGCCTACAGCCAAGTCTACAACAGCGACGGCAGCAAGGTCACGACCCAGTACGACGCCACGGGCCACAAGACCTCCGTCGTCACCGTGACGTCGACGGCGACCAGCACCGATTTCTACACCACAGCCGGCCTGATCAAGCAGCAGGTCGTGCAGACGACCTCCGGCAACGTGACCACGACCAACTACAACGGCTCGCTGCTGGCGTCGGTCTACGTGGTCAACGCCGACGGGTCGAAGGAGTCGAAATTGTACGACGCCAAGGGCGTCATCGCGAGCGACCTGGTCGAGAATGCCGACGGCTCGTCGTCGAACACGGTCTATTCGGCAGGCGTCAAGACCAAGACCTACGTCACCAACGCCGACGGCAGCAGCGACAATTACTATTTCAACATCACCGGCCAGTCCTATACCGGTGAGCACGACCACCTCGATGCGAGCGGAAAGCTGGTGTCCGTCAGCCGCACGCATGCCGACGGCACCATGGCCTACAGCCAGGTCTTCAACAGCGACGGCAGCAAGGTTACGACCCAGTACGACTCGACCGGCCACAAGACCTCGGCCATCACCATAACGTCGACGGCCACCACGACCAATTTCTATACCACCGCGGGCGCGCTCAAGCAGCAGGTCGTGCAGACGACCTCCGGCAACACGACCACGACCAACTACAACGGCTCGCTGCTGGCGTCGGTCTATGTGGTCAACGCCGACGGCTCGAAGGACTCGAAACTCTACGACTCCAACGGCGTCATCGCGAGCGACCTCGCTCAGAACAAGGACGGCTCGTCCTCGAACACGCTGTACACGGCCGGCGTCAAGACCAAGGTTTATGGCACCAACGCCGACGGCAGCCACGACAACTACTACTACAACATCACCGGCCAGTCCTACACGACCGAGCACGACCACATCGATCCCAGCGGGAAGCTGCTGCTGGTCAGCCGCACCCATGCCGACGGCTCGATGGCCTACAGCCAGGTGCTGAACAGCGACGGCAGCAAGGTCACGACCCAGTACGATTCCACGGGCCACAAGATCTCGGTCATCACCGTCACGTCGTCGGGCACGACGACCGACATCTACGATGCATCGACCGGCGCATTGAAGCAGGAGATCTCCAAGACGAATTCCGGCGACACCACGACGACGAACTACAACGGCGCAAAGCTGGCGTCGGTCTACGTGGTCAACGCCGACGGGTCAAAGGACACCAAGCTGTACGATTCCAACGGGATCATCGCCAGCGACCTGATCCAGAACAAGGACGGTTCGTCCTCGAACACGGTCTACTCCGCCGGCGTCAAGACGAAGGTGTATGTCACCCATGCCGACGGCAGCCATGACAACACCTTCTACAACATCACGGGCCAGAGCTATACGACCGAGATCCAACACCTCACCGCCGCCGGCACGCTGACGGCCCTGACCCGCCTTCATGCCGACGACACGCTTGCCTACAAGCAGGTGATCAACAGCGACGGCAGCAAGGTCACCGACCTCTACGACAGCACCGGTCACAAGACGAGCGAGATCCACAACAACGCCGATGGATCGACCACGACGGACATGTACAACTCGTCGGGAGCCCTGACCCAGGACGTTCACAAGACGGCCGGCGGCGACGTGACCACGACGAATTACGTGAATGGTTTGAACTCGTCGATCTACGTCGTCAACGCCGACGGCACCAAGGAGACCAAGCTGTTCGACAGCAACGGCAGCCTCACCAGCGACTACGTGCTGAACAAGGACGGCTCCAACTCGACGACCGTGTATGCGTCTGGCGTCAAGTCCGCGATCTACGTCAACAACGCCGACGGCTCGCACGACAATACGAAGTACAACATCACCGGCCAGAGCTACGTCACGGAGCAGCAGCACATCGACGCGGCGGGCAAGATGACGGCGATCACCCGTTCGCACGCGGACGGCACGCTCGACTATACGCAGGTCGTCAAGTCGGACGGCAGCAAGGTCTCCGACGTCTACGACAGCACCGGGGTCAAGACGACCGAAACCATCAACAACGCCGATGGAACGTCCGACGTCTTCAAGTTCAAGGTCGCCGGCCTGCCGGGCGCCGTAGAGCACGACAGCTACAATACCAGCGGCTCGCTGCTCTCGATCGACGTCCTCAACACCGATGGGACCCACACGGTCACGGCGGTGACTGCGGGACTGACACTGGCGGGCGGGAGCGGCAACGACGTCTTCTCCGCGGCGCCGGGCACGACCACCGTCATGTTCGACGGCGGCAACGACCAGATCAAGAGCTTCCATGCCGGAACCGCGGCGAACCACGACACGATCGAAATCCTGAAATCACTGGTGGCCGACTACAGCCACCTGCAGATTTCGCAATCAGGGTCCGACACGCTGATCCAGCTCACCTCGGCCGATTCCATCCTGTTGAAGAATGTGAACTCGGCCAACCTGGATCACGGCAACTTCCTGTTCGTCTGATGCCGAAACCAGCTGGCAGGCCACCCCTGCCAGCTGATCAGGACGACGGGGGAAGCAAGGTCAGTGCGGCCGCGCGGGTGTGGCCGCACCGATGAAGATGATATCCTCGGCGAGCAGCGGCAGCTGCCGCAGCAGCATCGACTTCAGCTTTCCGGCGCGCATGAAGGTCGCCATTTTCACCTCGACCGGCGCATAGCCGGCATCGATTGCGACCTTGGCGATGGTGTAGGGCGTGAAGAAGAACCGGTGATCGCTGTTGATCGTCTCGACGTTCTTCAGGATTCCTTTGATGTTGCCGCCCCTGAAGGCGTTCGGAACGGTGATCACGATCTGGTCGACGACGTCGCCGTAATTCTCCCTGAAGCGCGACAGGAACGAGACCGGGTTCGGAATGTGCTCGACGACTTCGCCAAACACGGCGATGTCGAACTTCCGGCCGGATATTGCGTCAATCTTCTGGCCGGACGTCACGTCGCCCGCGACCATGTTGTCGAGCCCGGAAATCCGCGACGCCTCCCGCACCGCATCCGCATCGATGTCGACGCCGACGGTGTATTCGGAACACTCGGTGATCAGACCGTGCAGCCAGTCGCGGTTGTCGATCTTTCGTTTGATGAGCGGCAGATGGTCACAGCATCCGACATGCAGGACGCGCTTGCCCCGACAGATGTCCACGAGGACGTCGCATCTGTATCTGACGTCGCCGTCGCCCCGATATTGTACGACGATGGTGTCTTTGAACTTGGAGCCGTCGAGATAGGGATAGACTTGCGAAAAATCGGTAATGATCGACGACATGGGCTTGCTTCCTGTGTCTGAGACGTTTCCGGACACAACTATACATGGCAAGCAATCAGAATTGTGACCGGACTGCGCAAGCGGACGAAACGCGGATCGCGCATCGCCGGGAACCGGCGCCGTCGGTTCGCGGTCCGTCAGGCGCGCAGGCGACCTGGTGCTTCCGAGCGCACGATCCGCGCGGGTGCTCCCGCGGCGACGGAATGCGGCGGGACGTCACGCGTCACGACCGCGTTGGCGGCAACGTTTGCTCCCGCGCCAATCGAAGTCGGGCCAACGATCACCGCGCCGGTGTAGATGACGGCGCCGTCGCCGATGGTCGGGCAACCCGGTTCATCCCAGGCACGCCGGCCGAGCGTGACGTTGTGATAAAGCATCACGGAACGACCGATCCGCGCCCCCTCGCCGATCACGACGCCAGTCGGATGCGGCAAGATCAGCCCTGGACCGATCTCCGCGAGAACCGAGATGTAGCAGCCGCGCCGCATTAGCACCCGCACGAGCAGCCAGGTGATCTGATGTCCCCAGCGTGTCTGGAATCGCAGCATCTTGGCGATGCGCCAGGTCGTGATCACGGCAAAGCCCGGGCTCGTCAGCATGGCGACGAAAGCGGCACCCACACCGGACCTGCCGGTGTTTGCCATCAGGTCCTCGCGCCACGGAAATCCCGCTTGGGACTTGCCGCTCATTTCGTCAACTGATGACATCAAACGATCTCTACTAACCTGCCGAGGAAGCATTCGCCTGTATCGACGGAACCGATCCGCCGAGCAGCGACTGCATGCTGTTCCAGATACGACGCCTGAATATCACGTAGCTGCCAAGTACGATCAGCGCATAGACGCCCGTCGCCAACAGCCAATGTGACAGGCTTGCGACGTCTCCCTTCGTGGCGACGAGCGCACACAAGGCGCCGAGCGCGGTGGCGACGGTAGCCGGCATCAGGGCGCCCAACAAAGAAGCATAGGAGACCGCGCAGTTGCGGGCACCAATCATCAGCATCAGGACGCAAACGAGGATCGATACGATCAGGTACACGACCGCCACGGCCGTGAGCCCGAACGGCAACGCCACGACAAAGGCAAGGATCATGCTGGCACTGTTGGCGGTGCTCACCCAGAACTGGAGCCGGGCCTTGTTGTGAGCCAGCAGAATCGGCCCGGCATAGGCCGCAATCGACTGCGCCGCGCCTGCGGGCGCGAGGATGGCAATCAGCGGCAGGACCTCCTGCCAATGCGCCGAGAGGAACGTCGCAACGGGATATTTCAGCCCGAACGTCAGGTAGATCATTGCCGGGAATGTGATCATCGCGGTCATGCCGAGCACCGCGCAGATCGCCGCCCTGCGCCGTTCAAGTTCCCGCTCGCCGTTCATCCGGCTCAGGGTGGCCATCAGAACGCCGCCGCCCGGCCACGACAGGATCATCAGCGGAAGCGTCATGAACTGGAAGGCGAGACCGAACAGGCCGACCGCCGCCGCGCCCAGCTTGGCGCCGATCATGAGATTGCCGACGTTTCGCGCAGTGAAGTTGAGGACGTTCGAGGCCAGCACCCAGCCACCGAACGACAGCATCAGCGCGACGCCGCGCCATTTGAAGGACAGGTGGATGTGGCGCCTGGTGTTCACATAGAAGGCGACGGCGCGCACCGCCTGCATCAGGACATAGTATGCGATCAGCGCCCAGATCCCCCATCCGAGCAGGGCTCCGGCCACGCCCACCGTCGCGGAAGCCAGAGCCGCGCCGGCTTCGATCAAGGCGATGGTCTGATATTGCAGGGAGCGCTCCAGGACCGCGCGCGGCCCCATCGCGGAAATGGACAAGACGACCGAACCGGAGAGAGCAGCCAGCACGGACGGCAGCCCCTGCATGTCGACGGCAGCCCCCAGCGGTTTCGAGGCCGCGGCCAGCACCAGGGCACAACCAATCCCGATCGCGACCATCAGAGTCGTCGCCGCGCCGGCTTCCTCCCTGGTGAGCGACGTCCGCTGGATCATCGCGCTCGACAGACCAAGGTCGGTCAGCATGGAGATGAAGGCGATGAAGGGCAGCGAAAACGCCACGAGCCCGAATTCCGTGGGCGTTACGAAATAGGTGATCAGCAGCGTGATGAGGAACTGAACGGCCGACTTCACGACGTTCACGCTCGACATCGAGAGCAGATTCTTGATGATCATGACGTCTCTCGTACGTGATCCGGCTGAAACGATTGCGAAGGGATGCGCTCAGGCGACATAGCGAGCTTCACGGCGCACTCCGAACAACAGGCCCCGCAGCGCCGGATCGAGCAAGCGGCGGAGTCTCACTTCGATCAGCTCGTAACTGACCGTTCCCGCTATCAGTGCGGCAATCAGGCCGAGGCCCGCGAACCCGGCCCAGAGGAGCCAGAGATTGACGCCATGCGCGGCCAGCTTCACTCCGATGACCTGCAACGGAAATAGCGCAAAAGGATGGACCAAATAGAGGCTGTAGCTGATCTTTCCGAGGAACTGCAGGAATCTGCCGCTCAAAACGGCGGCAATGCCGGAGTCCGGAGCAAGGACCATTCCAAACAGCAGCGCGCCCGGCAGCAGCCCGACCAGCGGATGCGCATATTCGATCGACACGTACATCGCGATCCCGCAAAGGATGCCCGCCAGCAATCCGGGCCAGCCGACGACGCGGATCCGCAGATCGATCAGGCTGAACAACAGCCCGACCAGAAAGAACGCGGCGATCGGCCGAAAGGCGATGCCCGCGAGACCGAGCAGGATGAACGGCGCCGCCAGCAGCCAGTTCCTTCGCTGCACCAACATCACGAAGATCACCGCGAACAGAATGTAGAACGCCCATTCGTAGCTCAGTGTCCACGCATTCTGCTGGCCGATCGGCAATCCCAGCGCGTCCGGCAGGAACGCCAGATTGACGAAGAACAGCTTGAGATAGGTCGGCAGATCGATCCCCTTGAAGAACTTGTAGCCAACCAGGGGGCCTGCCGTGAACAGGATCAGGTGCAGGATCACGAACACGGGCAGGATTCGCAGGGCGCGATCGAGAAAGAACTTCCCGACGCTGCGGTGGCGCATCAGGCTCGCCGGAATCAGGAAGCCGCTGATCATGAAGAACAGCTCGACCCCGTGCCCGCCCATGTTGACCGTCGCTTCCAGCCACGGCCAGATCGGAGGCAGGAAACCCGCCAGAAGCGGCATGTCCTGAAGATGGACGATCAGCACGGTGAGCGCGGCGACGCCGCGCAGACCCTGGATCGCCTCCACGAAATTCTTGCTGTCTGCGCTCACCGCCGCGATCCGATATCAAGATGAAGGAAAGTTGCGGACCAGAGCCCGTGCTGCGCATCGCAGCTCATTGCATTCGGCAACATCGCGATCATGCCGGCCGCGAAACCAGATCGTCGACGTCAGGCGCGAGCGGCGTCGCGTCCGCGACGGTCTCGTCACGTCTCTCTCGGGCGAAGACTTCGCTGAAGGCGACGCCCAGCATGATCAGGCCGCTTGCCGGACCATAGGCCAGAACCGTGATGGTGAAGAGATTCATGGCCACCGCGAAAGACAGCTTGTAGATGTCCCTGGTCCTTGCGACCGCGAGGATGACCATGACCATGAACAACACGAAGATCGGCCCGAACATCAGGTAGGTGCCGAGGTAGAAATTATCCACCGGAACGTAATAGCTGAGCTTGTTCGAGAACAGCAACTGCGGATAGTTGAAGCAACCGAGGCCGCAGCCGACGAAGAAGCCGACCGGCATGAGATCGGCCATATAGACGAACGGCAACTGCCAGCTGTTGTTGACGCGGTCCTGCAGGCTGAACAGACCGCGCGACATGCTGACAAGCCCGTTGCCGGAGAACAGCGCGATCAGCACCGCAGGCACGAGGATCGACAGGAACGACAGCAGCGCCATGCGCCGGAGCATGGGAAACTTCTCACGCTCGGGAACGAGGCGAACGATGATCAGGCAAGCGATGTAGATCACCATCACGCCGAGCGACGTCTTGTTCGTGGTCAATTTGATGGCGTAGAGACCGATCGGGGCCCAGAACAGGCACCACAGCAGGCTCCGGCGCACCGAGCTGATCGTGAACGAAATGAACACGAAGAATGCGGCCATCGTGCTGTCGGCGGCCAGCCCCGCCAGGCGCGTCTCCGACGCCGACCACCACAGCCGCGTCGCCTGCCGCGTCGTGCCGAAAGTCTCGTAGGCATATCCCACCCAGGGCAACTGCATGCGTGACGACAATATGATCCCGACGATCGTCAGGTAGAAGATCGGGTGAAGCCACCGCAGCAGTCGATCGTAGTCGCCGAAATTGCGCCCGCAGAAGCAGAAGCCGACGAACACCGGCGCAATCATCTTGAACGACGACATCATGCCGCTGAAATAGCCCAGGAACACGTATCCGAGGTAAAGCGCAAAGCAGATGTAGAACAGCGTGAGGATCGCGACGAGGTTACGTCCCATCAGGATGTAGCGCTGTACGAAGGCAAAAATGCAGACCAGCGCGAAAATGTCGGGCAGGAACCACAGCGGGCTGATCTTGAGAACGGCCAGATAATAGCGCAGCGCGCCTGCGAGCGCGTCGCGGTAGAAATAAAGCAAGAGCGCGATTGCTTCGAGACTGAAGAATGCACTGCCCTCTTGCTGGTGATGCCGGGGCAAGGCCACCGGATCAACCATGCGCCAGTCCGACCTCGGTAGAGCCGAAGAGTTGCTGGACATGCCCGTTACTCCGCCGCGGCCACAGCGGGAACGGCGCGGCGATTGAAAAGCCGCAGCACGAACCGCGACCCCGGCATCTCGACCCAGAGGTAAGTGAGGTTGGAGAGCACGAGCACGGCGCCCACGAAGACGGCGAGCAGCAGTGAGGCTGCCAGTCCGGGAAGAATGTTGTCCACGATTTGCAGGCGCCCGGTGCCCACGCCACGCGCGAAGTACTGGATGAGGACAAGTATCAGCGCATGCGTCATGTAAATCGAATAGGAGCGCTTGCCCAGCCAGACCAGCGGACGAACGGACAGCAGCTTCGGCAGGAGCCGCTCCGGAAACGCCATCAGCGAGCCCAGCAGGGCGCCGAAAACGATCGGCGCCACGAAGCTGAGCCGTTCGTCGAAGCCGACGATCGAAACCAGCACGATGGCGACGACGGCCGCGCCGATCTGGCAGGCCGACTGAACGAAGGGGCTCACTGAACGACCTTTTCCCGAGACGAAACGAAGCGTGAGCACGCCGACGAAGAAGCCCAGGAAGCATCGGGTGAAGGCGTTGGTCTGGAAATCGAGCGTTTCATTCTTGAGCACGAAGATAATGAGAGCCGCGCCCGTCACGGCCAGCACGGCGCTGAAGGCATAGACGAGCTTGATGTAGCCAAGGCGCTGCGACAGGACGACGACGGCGCCAAACACGAGATAGGTGTAGAACTCCGCGCTGATGCTCCAGCTCGGGCCGTTCCAGCTCAGATAGTCGAGCACGCCCATAGCATGGAGCAAGAACACATTCGCGACAAACGAGTACACATTGTTAACCTGGAGATCCGCCGTCTCGTTGGTCGAGAAGTGCAGCAGATCCAGTTCGGTGAGCGTGAGCCGCATCAGCCGAAACGCCAGAAACGCGAACAGCATGACGATGTGCAGCGGATAGATGCGCGCGATACGGCGCAAGGTGAACGTTCGGAAGTCGAACTCGCTGAACTCCGACTGCACGTAGCTCATCGAGATCACGATGCCGCTCAACACGAAGAACAAGTCGACGAAGAGCCAGGAATTGTGAAAAAACGCGACGTCGATCCAGGCGCGATGAGGCAGCGCAGCGGCGAGCGGATCCGATCCGACGAAGTGATGGACGACCACGCAGAGGGCGGCGAGGCCACGCACGCTGTCCAGCGGAACGTAGTGCGCCTTTGTTTGATGAGCTAGCACTTGATGGAGGCTCTACGATTCGACCAAAGCGAAATGCTGCGGTGCAATATAATGCCTCCACCGGGTGGTTTATTCAACCGAAAAGAGCCGCGAAGTGCCGATCTCGATCAGGACAGTGCACGACAGATGCGACAGCAAGACGCCGGCCGACATCTTTGCTCCGACGACATGCTCATAAACTTCAATTCAGCTTTCGTGAGGCAACGGGCATTGCGTCTGGAACAGATCAGGGCTGCACGCGCGAGCCGCTGCGGTCTTGTTTGCGATGTTGCGAATGGCCATCAACGACCCAGCCTCGCATTAACTTGATCTCGCGCGAAGTTCTGGTAGCTCCATCGCGGCTGAGCTGAACGACAGAGGGGCCTTTGGGCGCGATATCGCGATTTTTCGCCACAGCCGTGTTTGTGCTGGCGCCACTTCCGCTCGGATCCCTCGACCTCGCGTGGATTTGCTTCTGGAATTTTCTGCTCGTCTGCAGCCTGCTGACCGCCGATCTTTCGGCCGTGAGCCGTCGCAATGCGATGCTGCTCATTCCATTGGCAGTGGCGATCGCAGCGGTGGGTGTCATCGTGACATTGCAAACGTGGAGCGATCCGTCCAGCGAATCGGCCGCGGTCTGGGAACTGCCGCGGCATTTTTTCGGCCTCGTACTGCCTGACCGTCTCTCGGTCACCGCGCGCGGAACGTGGCTGGCGTTCGGATCGGTGCTGCTGTTGTCGCTCGCCTTCACGCGCGCCGTCATTCTTGCAAGCGACGCGGGAGCCGCACGCTCGCTGCTACGGATACTGGCATGGGCGGGTTGCCTGTATGCATTGTACGGAATTCTGGCGGAACTGATCGCGCCGGACATGGTGCTGTTCAGGCAGAAAGAAGCCTATCTGGGCTTTGCCACGGGGACCTTCGTCAATCGAAACACGGCGGCGACGTTCTGGGGCAGTTGCGCCCTGCTGTTTCTGGTGCCGCTTCTGCGCACCATGCACCGCCAGGAAGGCGGGCCGCCGGAACAACCGGATTGGCGATCGCAGCTCGAGCAAATCCTCTCCGCGCCGGTGGCGCTCGGCGCGGGATTCGCGATCTGCACGATCGCGCTTGCCATGACCGGATCGCGGGCGGGTCTGCTGCTGTCGGTCGGCACGTTCGTGCTGGCCATCATCCTTTATCTCGTGCCGCTCGAGCTCGGCAGATCGCGGAAGTGGCTGGTCCTCGGCGGCTCAGCGGCAGCGGGGCTCGTGCTCCTGCAGCTCGTAGGCGGCCTCGTGGCGGGGCGAATCGTCGAACACGGGCTGATCGATCCGCAGCGGCTCGCGGCCTACCAGGCGTCATTGGGGATCATCGCCGATCATTGGCTGCTCGGCGTCGGGCTGGGCAATTTCGAAGCTGTTTTTCCCGCCATCAGACCCGCAACGCTCGGCAGTCTCGGCATATGGGACCGCGCTCACAGCACGCCGCTGGAAATTGCCGTTGAATTAGGCATTCCCGCCTTCGCCGTCATCGCGCTGGCTTGCCTCTGGTATCTTTACCATCTGTTTACCGGAAGCTTGCGCCGAAAGCGCGACCGCTACATACCCGTGATCGGCGCCAGCGTCGCTGTATTGGGAGTTGCACATAGCTGCATCGATTTCTCGTTGCAGATACCCGGTTACGGCGTGTTTTTCGTAGCCATCGTCGGGTGCGGCCTCGCGCAATCGCTACCATCACAGATGCGAAAAGAACGTGGCAAATCCGTGCAAGCCGAGCTAAAGTCAAATTAATTGAAGTTTAAAGTCAAATTGATTGAAGAAATGGGCAGGGCAATGAGCTGGAATTCTGGTAGGCGCTTCACCGTGATTGTCGGAGCGCTGGCACTTTTCGCCGGAATGCCGGCTGCATTCGGCGCAACGGGCGTGAGCTCGGGCTGCGTTGCCAACACCGGCGCTGTTTCAGCCGAGCGCGCCACCGACTTTCTGGCCAATCCGGGCGGGCTGCTCGACCAGTTCAAGGACGGACAAGGCGGCCTCGCCTCGGCTGTGCGCGACCTTCTGACTGCGCGTCCCGAGACGGTCGATGGCATTGCCTCGTTGGCGAAGGCCAGCAGCGCCGATCAAAGCCGCGCCATTGGCGCCGGCCTCGGCACCGCCGCTTCGGTCTGCGTCCTGTCGCAGCCCGGCGTTGCCCAGCTGATCCAGGAGGCCGTTCTCAAGACCGAGAATCCCGACCTGATCCAATCGTTCACCAGCATCACCGGCGATATCCCGACCGAAGCGACCAACGGTGCCGATCCGACGGGCGAGACCACAGCCGGCGGCGGACCTGGTTCGACCGCGGCGGAGGCACGCGGTGGCGCAGCAACCTCGACCCAACCCACGGTCGTGAATCAGAGCGGGCCCGGTCCGGCGTCACAGACGCTGTTTGCGGCGACATCGACCGCCGTTCTGACCTCGGTAAGCCCGTCGCGCTGACGGCTGGAACCGTTAACCACCCCTCCCAGGCCGGTCCCGTGACCGGCCTATTTAGCTACAATTGTAAATTTCCGCGGAACCAAAGTTCAAATCGTTTGTGAGATACCCGTAGCGTCAAAAAAGAAAACGCGAGACGGGGATGTCATGAGCTGGATTATCAAATCGCTGGTCGCGATCGGGATCGCGTCGACCGGCACCGCCGCCAAGGCCGAGATGTTGAACGACGGTTCGCTCAATCAGGCGAAGGGCGCGTTCATCCGCGAGTACGACAATGCGCTCGCGCCGCTGCAATTCGTCAAGTTCTGCATGAACAACGACGCCGAATGCGCGAGCGACGCCGCCGACCGGACGCTGCCTTCGGGCGACCGGGCGATGAGCATGCTGCGCGAGGTGAACAGCTCGGTGAACGCGTCGATCACACCGATGCAGAAATCGACCAATCCGATGGTGGCGCGCTGGAGCCTTTCGCCGTCTGCCGGCGATTGCAACGACTACGCGGTCACCAAGCGTCATCAGTTGATCGAGATGGGCTGGCCCAAGTCGGCACTGCGCCTCGCAGTGGTCCTGACCAATGGCGGCCAGGGCCATCTCGTGCTGGTCGCGCGGCTGGCCGACGGCGACTTCGTCCTGGACAACCTTTCCGCTTCGGTGCGCCCCTGGAACGCCGCGGATTACGAGTGGATCTCGATGCAGTCCGGCGGCAATCCGCGCTTCTGGGTCGCGATCGGCGAGCATGGCGAGCGCCTGCGGGCCACGCGTCTCGCGATGTTGCGGACCTCCGAATAGACCGCGCGAAGTTTCGCTCTACCGCCCTCAATCGCAGGTTGCGACAGGCGCGAGGCGATGGTCTGCCAGACCGTCCCTCGCGCCTTTGCCTTGGCATGGTGCTTTGCCTTGCATGGCGCTTGCCTAAAATTCGTGCTTATCGCATACGAGCGCGTGCAATCGTTCGCCGAATCCGCGCCTGATCGCAGCAAGAATTTCGTTCATGTGAAACGGAGATTGCGGAGCGGGCAAGGATGGCAATTTGGTCCGTACTGGTTTATATTTTGCGCCGCACAAGAATTTGACATAGTTTTGGGTCATCAAGGACCTAGGGCCTAAATCCATACGCCATCACTAGTTTGCAACGAGATATGAGCGCGATCCTAATCAAACTCGATAGCTTGTTGCGTGGCTCCCTGCCGGTCTTACGGATCGCGGCGGTGATCGCCGTTGCCGTGTCTGCGATGCTGTCCGCGCCGGCACAGGCTCAATGCGTCGATCGCGCCGAACGAGCGCCGTCGTCCGCCGTCAGCGCATTCGTCTCGGACCCCTCGGTTTTGTTGCGACAGTCGAAGAACGACAGGGACAAGCTTTCGGGCCGGCTCACCGGCTTGCTGGTGACCGACATAGCCGCGCTCGATCCGGTTCGGGACATGCTGCGCGAGGCGAGCCAGGCCGACCGTGTCGCGATCGGCGCCGGTCTTCACCGTGCCGAAGAGCGCTGCATCGCGACCAAGCCCGACGTCGCGCGCCGGATCAGCGAATTCGTTGCCAAGCTGCACGACGGCGCCGTCCTCAAAGGATATCTCACGGATCAGGACGCGGCGGCTGCGCCCGTTCCGGGAAGCCCGGCTCCCGCCACGGCGAGCAATGCACCGGCTGGGCCGGGTGCAAGCGCCGGTCTGTTGTCGGGTGAGTGGAAGACCGAACTCGCCGACCCGTTCAAACCCGTTCCCCTTCCCGAGTGACAACCTCAAGATTCCCAGCGATGTTTCAGCCACGAGATCAGTTTCCGCAACGCCCGAGATATGCCATCGAGGTCGGTGGCACGACGCTCAGCGCCGAGCGCGCTCTGGACATCGTACGCCGCCAATGGCCGCTGATCGTCGCCATCGTGGCAGGTACGCTCGCGATCGTTCTCGTCTACCTGATTGTGGCAACGCCGATGTACACGGCAAATGCGCGCATCCTGATGGACACGCGCCAAACCCAGGTGCTGGACAAGGACAGCGGAACCGCCAATGCACTGATCGACCCGGGCTTCGTCGACAGCCAGGTCGAGATTCTCCAGTCTGACGACCTGCTCCTGTCGATCGTCCGTCGCCTGAAGCTCACCGAGGATCCGGAGTTCAACGGCTCGGATCCCGGGTTGATTCCGCTGGTCATCGGCAAGGTCATCGCGATGTTCGGGTCGGACGGCCCTCCGAGCAAGGAGCGGGTCGAGCGCGGCGCGGTCGAACTCCTCCAGAAGAACCTGAAGGTCGAGCGCGTGCTGACGACCTATGTCCTCTCCATGAACTACCGTTCGATCGATCCGAACAAGGCTGCGCAGATCGCCAACGCGATTGCGGACGCCTACATCGTCGGCGCGCTGGAGGCGAAATATCAGTCGACCAAGCGCGCCGGCGAGTGGCTCCAGCAGCGCAGCGCCGAGTTGCGTGAACAGGCGACGGCGAGCGACCGCGCCGTGCAGACGTTCAAGGCGCAGAACAACATCGTGGGCACCAGCCGGGGTCTGATGAGCGAGCAACAGCTTGCGGACGTCAACTCTCAGCTGATTGCCGCTCATGCCGCGACCGCCGAGGCCAAGGCGCGCCTCGACCGAATCGAGGCGCTGCTCGACAAGGATCTCGTCCAGCCGACCGTGACGGACGCACTCAACAACACGGTGATCACACGCCTGCGCGCTCAATATCTCGACCTGGCGGCGCAATATGCCGACTGGTCAAGCCGTTACGGCAAGACCCACCAGGCGGCCGTGAATCTCGCCAACCGCATGGAAGAGCTGCGCAAGGCGATCGCGGACGAGGTCCGTCGTATCGCGGACGCATATCGCAGCGAGTACGAGATCGCCAAGAGTCGCGAGACGTCGCTCGAGGACAATCTCAAGAACCTCGTATCCCAGGCCGGCAGCACCAGCCAGGCGCAGGTCAAGCTGCGCGACCTCGAGAGCGCGGCGGATACTTATCGTAACCTCTACAACAACTTCCTCGAGAAGCTGCAGAACGCGACGCAGAACCAGAGCTTCCCGATCAGCGAGGCGCGCATCATCGGCACGGCGGTCAAACCCGACAAGAAGAGCTCGCCCAAGACGCTGCTGGCGCTGGCCGGCGGCCTGCTTGGCGGTCTCTGTTTCGGCTTCGGGGCGGCCTTCACGAAGGAACTGATGAGCGACGTGCTGCGCTCTCCGAGCGACGTCGAGGATCAGCTCGGGGTGAAATGCCTCGGCGTTCTTCCCGACATCCGCTCGGCGAGGGCTTCGGCGGATCATCCGGAAGGAAACATATCCAGCTACGTCGTCGAGCACCCGTTCTCGCGGTTCGCGGAGACGCTACGGAACATCAAGGTGTCGATCGACGTCGCCCGCCTCTCGCGCGAGGTCAAGGTCATTGGAATCCTGTCGTCCTTGCCGAAAGAGGGAAAAACGACGGTCGCCGCCAATTTCGGTCACCTGACCGCGTTGACCGGCCATCGCACGCTGCTGATCGACGGCGACCTCCATACCCGCTCGCTGACGAGGGCGCTGGCTCCGCATTCCAAGACCGGCCTGGTCGAAGCCCTTAAGGATCCGCGCTCGTTCGGCTATCATATCCAGCGCAGCAAGGAGAGCGGGCTCGACTTCCTGCCCTCCGTCGTCGCATCGCGCATGGTGAACTCGGCAGACGTCATCGCCTCCAAGGCGATGGCTGACCTGCTTGCGGTTGTGCGTGAGGAATACGAGTACATCGTCATCGATCTGGCGCCGGTGATGCCGGTCGCCGACGCCAAGGCGGTCAGCCATCTCGTCGATGCGATGGTTTACGTCATCGAGTGGGGCCGTACGACCCGCAACGCGCTCCAGGAGTCGATGGCGAGTTCCGAAGGCATTCAGAAGAAGCTTCTGGGCGCCGTGCTCAATCGTGCCAATCCGAAGATGCTCAAGAGGATCGAGGCGTATAAGGGCTCGCACTACAACAGCTACTATGTCGAGGGAGCCTAGCGCCACCGAGCCGGTGGCACAGGCAACGGGGATCGCCTATCGCTGGCTTCTGCGCGGCTCGACCATCGCGCTTGCCGCGGCCGCGCTGGTGTGGATCGCGGCTATCGCCCCGGATGTGACCAATCCCGCGGTTCCGCAGATTGCGGGACGTGTCGCGCGCGGCGAGCGATATGAAGTCGATCGTCTGAGACGAATCGTATCGGATAATTTGCCATCCGCCCGTCGCCTCTGCAGCGCCAAGACGCTGCGCGAGCTCCTGCTGCTGCAGCTCGCGATCGCCGACGAATCGACACGCGCAGGCGACCTGAGGCAGATCGACCTCGATGCGGACGCCGTCGCGTCGACGAGCCGTGCCCTGCTGGCGTGCGCGCCGACTGAAGGACTTGGCTGGTTCGGCAGCTACTGGGCCGAAATTCGCCAGGCCGGCTTTGGGCCGCGAACGGCGGAACTGCTGGGTCTTTCCTATCGCTTCGCGCCACACGAGGCTTGGCTCCAGCTCATCCGCGCGCCACTGGCGCTTCGCGCCTTCAATGCGGCCTCGCCCGAGCTCAGGGATTACGCCACCCAGGACTTTGCGGATATCTTCCAGGCCCGCCTGTTCCCAAGCGCAGCTACGTTCTATCAGGCGGCCGGCCCTGAGGCGCGCGTCGCGCTGCTCGAACGTACCTGCACCGCGCCCGAAGCCGATCGGGAATTGTTCTGGCATTTCGTCGCGGAGAAGGGCCTGCGAATTCGCCATCGCTGTTATCCAGCCGATGGCGATGGCTTTCGGATGAGCCGCTAGGCTATTTCAGCTCGGTTCGCGGCACGCCCTGCGAGGGATTTTCGGGCAGGTATTGCAGGAAGAATTTGGTCAGGCCGCGACGGCTGCGCAGGATCGGCGATTCGAAGTACTTCCAGGACACATGCGCGACAGCGTAGGAGATCACGAAACCGATGGCTGCGCCTGCGGTGATCTTCACGCTGTCGGGCACCGACATCCCGCCATAGAGCGTCAGCGCCTTGCCGAGCGGGTTCGGGATGAAGTTGTGGACGAGATAGAAGCCGTAGCTGATCTTCCCGAGATGCTCGAGCGGCTTCCACTCCAGCGCATGAACAAAGGCACTGTCCTGGTTGGCGCGTACCCACCAGACCAGCGCGACCAGGCAAAGCCCGATCGCAATGTCGATCGCGGGGGAAAGATACGAAGGGGCCTCGTAGATCACGCCGTTCGAGCACAGCGCGAACGCGACGATGAGGAGACAGGCAAATACGCCGTTGCCGTTCGGGGCCCATCCCTGCCTGCGAAGATGCAGGATCGTGATCGCGCCACCGAAGGCGATCAGGCTGAAATTCCAGGGCGACAAGGTGTGGATGGCGGTGTGATTGAAGCCCGATGAATACATCAGGAAATGGCCGATCAACCCGAGGGCGACGACGCTCATGCAGGTGACGAAATGGCGCTCCAGCGGAAGCAGGATGAACAGGAAGGGCGCGATCACGTAGAACTGCTGCTCGACCGAGAGCGTCCAGAGCACGCCGAACGGACCGGCGGTCCCGCCGATGACGCTGCCGATCCAGTAGTTGGACAGGTACACGACGTGATAGCGGAAGCCGAGATCGGGCCCCGCGTGCTGAAAATAGGACCGGGTCAGGAACAGGATGGCGAGAAGCGCATAATATGCGGGAAAGATGCGTGTCGCCCGCTTGACCCAGAAGGTGACGATTTCCGCCGCGGGCCGGGACGCGGCCGTCTCGGCCTTGCCTCGCTGCCTGTTGAGCTCGCCGATGATCAGGAAGCCGCTCAGGATGAAGAAGATCCAGACGCCGACGCTGCCCGAGTAGAACTGCAGTCCGCACTTGTGATTGAGATAGACCAGGACGACCGAGAGACCGCGCAGCCCGTTGAAGCCCAAGATGCTGCCCGACTTCTCGGTGTTGACGCGCTCAGATCCAGGTAAAGGCATTGCAGGTTCTTTTCTTCGCACGGAGACCGAAAGCTACAGTCCCCTGGTTCTCAACTCAGTCGATTCTTCAGCCGACAGGCGGCCGCCGGCAAATTCCGAAAGAAGGAAGAGCGCAACCTTGGGCCTGTCGATCTCGTACATCAGCCCGAACCTGTTCTCCGGCGGCTTCTTCTGCGGCTCGTCGAACAGCTCGTAGACCATCACGCTCTCGATCTCGACGTCCTTCTGGTTCTTCAGATATTGGAAGGTGTCCCGCAGCGACCGGAGGCATTGCTCCGTCAGGGGATCGCCGGGCCGATTTCCATAGGCCGGCTTGTAGATCTCGGCGCAATTGACCTCGTTGAACGTCACCGGGCGGTGATAGGACGCCAGCTTCTTGAAGAGGTCGAAGGGCGGATTGCGTCCATTCCAGTGCCGATGCGGGTTCTGCCCCGCCACCTCGTAATAGTGGTAGGAGATCACGTCGTATTTGACGCCGCGGGACTCCATGAAGTCGAGGAAGCCCAGCATCGTCGACGTCGTGTTGAGCACCTTGCGCAGATGACTTCCGGTCTCGCGGTTGATCTGGTCGATGGCATCGGACGCGCCGTGCAACACCTGGGCCCAGTCTTCCATCACCGGCATTTCGAAGTCTGCCGCGGTCATGCCGCGCCCGAACAGCTTCTTCCCGTCGGAATCGACCGCGAGCAGGTTGATCTCGTTCTCGAGCTCCCAGTCGGACACATCGTCCTTGAATTGCCGGACGAACGCGTAGGTGCGGTCGTAGCCCTGCCTGTAGAGCGCGTCCCGGTCTCCCTTGGGGTACCGCCCCTTGTCGGTGCGGTCACCGTAGCGGAAGGGGAAATTGATCAGCGGATGAAGCGTGATCGAATATTTTCTGGCGAGCGCAATCGTTTGCCGGAACATCGCGGCTTCGCCCGGCTCGGCATCTTGCGTCAGGTTGAGACCGGTTCTGTATTGCGTGAGCCCACGCTCCCTCATGAGCTGAAAGATCGGCGCGAGATCCCTGCGCTTTTGCGGCGGTCCGCCGACCCCCCACTCCAATGCGTTCGCATGAGAACAGGCGGCAGCGATCGCCCAGGTGACGAGCAACGGCAAGGCGACGAACTTGGCGAGGCGATGGCTCAATCTGCAAGGCTCGGCGTTTCGGGGGTGCAAATCGTCAAAGGGGCAGCAACGAATCACATGCTGCAAAATGCACGCCGTTTCCCCTCTGCACGGGCGGCGTGCGGGTCGGGCGCGGCAACGCGCGCCCGACGTCGGCCTGGCTCAGTAGGCTTCCTGATGGATCAGCGCCAGCGCGGTCTTCAGGATGATCCTGGTGTCGAGCCAGATGCTCCAATTGCTGACGTACCAGATGTCGTACTCGACCCGCTTTTCCATCAGATCGATGGTCGGCGTCTCGCCGCGGAAGCCGTTGACCTGGGCCCAACCGGTCAGGCCCGGCTTCATATGATGCCGGTACACGTAGTTGCTGATGATCGGGTCGTAGTAATTGTCGTGCGCGAGCGCATGCGGGCGCGGCCCGACCAGCGACATCTCGCCGCGCAGAACGTTCCAGAGCTGCGGCAGCTCGTCGATGCTGGTCCGCCGCAGCACGCGGCCGACACGGGTCACGCGCGCATCGCTCTTCGTCGCCTGCGTGACGACATGACCGTTCTCCGCCACCGTCATCGAGCGGAACTTCCAGATATCGAATTGCTTGCCGTTGAAGCCGCGCCGGGCCTGCTTGAAGATCACATTGCCCTTGGAATCGAGCTTGATCATGATCGCAGCCGTGATCAGCAGCGGCGCCAGCAACAGAAGCGCGAACGAGGCAAGGCCGATGTCGAGGCAGCGCTTCTGCGCCTGCTCGAACACGCTGAGCGGCGCACGCTGGATCTCGATCGCAACCGTGCCGCTGACGGGCTGGAACGGACGCGAGACCAGATCGGCGATCGGGAAATCCGGCAGAAGACGGATCGGCTGGGGAACAACGCGCAGGTGCTGGCTCAGCTTCTGGAGAAGCGGCATCTCGTCCCAGTCGATGACCAGGAGATATTCTTCCACATCCGCCGTGCGCGCCTGACGGGTGATGTCGCGAATCTCGCGATCCCAGCCCGCGCCCTCCTCCGACGAATCGAGCACGAAATGCCGTACGACATTGAAGCCGTGCTTGCGCAGATCCTTGAACCGGGTCGAGGTGAAATCGAGAGGCTTGAGGCTGAGCAGCACGACCTTGCGGTCCACCAGGCGACCCCTGGCGTAGCTCGAGGTCAGCGCCAGACGCCACAGCACGCGCAGACCGCCCAAGGCGACGCCGCCGGTGGCCGCGAACAGCAGCGTGGTTCCGCGCGACAGGTCCGCGGACGATTTGAGCAGGAACGCCTCGACGGCGAGAATGGTCAGCGAGATCAGCCAGACCGCCAGCGCCTTGCGCAGCTGCCAGACCGTGTTCATCAGACGATGGTGATCGTAGACGCCCTGGAAGTAAGCGATCGTCACGAACACCGCACCGACGACCAGACCTGCTCCGACGGATGAGTCCTGCTCGATCACGAGCACGCGATACAGGCCGCTTGCCGCGAAATAGCTGAGCAGAACGGCGACGAAGTCTCCGGCGATCAAAGCCACTTGCAGGGGTCTTTGGAGGGCACCGCGTCGGTTCGAGATAACCGAATAATAATTTTCCGAACCGTAAGTTGCTACAGCCATCCGAACCTCGCTGCCTCGTCACCACTCGCAATCAGAATTGCGAGCAAATCGATCTAATTTTGTCGACGTGCGCTGGAGTATATCTTAACTAAACAAAGCGACATTGCGGCACTGCACCGAAAAAATCAAATCGATTTTCATGCAATGCAGCGTCGCGCCAAAGCAATGCTCAAACTACTGTCACACGCGTGACAATTAAGCGGGCATCACGCCGCGTTTCGCACCAAATCGCGTCATTTCGCACAGCATTGTCGCGCGCATTTGAACGGCTGTTCAACCATGCCGCTTAAGCCGTTATTAGGCCGCGGCCATTAACACTCGTGACCAATTCGAGGAGTTGCGTCGTGAGTACGGTTGCCATTTTCAGTCTGCTGATCGGATCATTGCTGGGTGGCCGATTCCGGATCTTCATCCTGCCGCCCGCCATCGTTCTCGGCGCCACGATCCTCGGTGTGGGCTCCGCCTGGCAGGGACATGATTCAGCTCACATCGTTGTGACGATCCTCGTCTTCGCGTCGGTGCTCCAGCTTGGCTATTTCTGCGGCGCGGTTCTGGTCCGCGCGCGAGCGGCCGCCTATCGCGGCAAGGCCGCACCATCGTTCGACAGCGGCAACTCGGCGAGCTTCGCGCAAGCTTGGGGACGGGTGATTCGCAGCGCTGGTGAATGATCGGGCAGGCGCAGGCTTGCCGGCAGGGGTGGAAAAAAACCTGTTCGGGCGCCCAGATTCGCCGATAGCATATTGACATCCCGGGCGAAGCTCTCTGAAAGAGTTGCACCCCATGTCCATGATTGCGCCCCGAAATTCGCCCCGGCCGAAGCTACCGAACGGCGTGCGCATCTATGCGATCAGCGATATCCACGGCTGCGCGCATCTGCTCGAGCAGATGTTCGCCGTGATCGATGCGGACATGGCGAACAGCCGGCCGTATCGCGCGATCGAGGTCTTCCTCGGCGACTACATCGATCGCGGACCGGACTCGCGTCATACCCTCGATCTCCTGATCAACCGCAGCCGCCGCCGCAACACCGTCTTTCTCAAGGGCAATCACGAGGCCTACTTCACCTCGGTGCTGGAAGATCCCGCCCGCGCCGCCGAATGGTTTCAGTTCGGCGGGCTCCAGACCCTGATGTCGTACGGCGTGTCGGCCGCGCCCGGCCTTGGCAAGGACGAGTTGCCCGATCTGGTGCGCGAGCTCACATCCGTGATGCCGCCGGAGCACATCGCGTTCCTGCGCCAGTTGCGGCCAACTTTCACATGCGGCGACTTCTTCTTCGTCCATGCAGGGGTGCGTCCGGGAATTCCGCTCTCCGAGCAGCGCGAGCAGGACCTGTTGTGGATCAGGGACGAGTTCCTGCAAAGCAACAGGCGCTTCGGCAAATACGTCGTGCACGGCCATACGCCGGTGAAGCAGGCCGAGCTGCTCGAGAACCGGGCCAACATCGATACCGGGGCCTATGCCACTGGAAACCTGACGCTGCTGTCCATTCAGGGCAACAGCATGCTCGCGATCTAGCGGCCCCGCTCGCGCGCCGTACCAGGCGTCAGTTGGTGGGGCTCGCCGGAGGCCGGTAGTCCGGGAAACGGCTCAGCATCGCCGCCTTCAGGAACTTGAAATGGGCGATCGAGGCGCCGAGCTCCTTGAGCCGGCGCTGGCCGTTCAGGATTTCCTTGTCGAACAGGTCCTGGTGGTGATTGTCGAGCGCCTCGCGCTCGAGATATTCGTCGTCGCCGTTGCCGATCGTCACGGCGGCGCGCGCCAGCACGTCCTCGACCCGGCGGTTGAGACCCGATTGCTCACGCTCCGCCGCATGCAGGGCGTCATCGATCGCAATCATGATGGCTTCGATGCGGGTGCGATCGGTTTCGGCGTCGCGCTCGGGCGAGCGCGCACGGAACACCTGCTCACCGCCGAAACGGTCTTTCAGGAAGTTATGGGTGCGGGCCCGCAGGAAGAGCTGAAACATGCGTGCATTTTCCGGTTCGAGGCGCCAGACCAGAAAATGGGCCTGCGATGGTTAATAAAGGTTGAATCCTTCGCGCCGCTCGGTGCGGCTTTGCGCCATCCAGGCCCTCCAGGCCCCCTCGTGCTTCTCATAGAGCTCGAGCCTGCGCCGCTCGCCGGCATCGGGCGCGACCTGCGCCTGCTCGCTGTCGAGCCGCTCGAACTCGAACGTCTCCTCAGGCGTCAGGCCGATCAGGACGCGGCGACCTCCTCCATCGACGAAATACCGCCGTGGCGCGTTGTACGTCGGGCTCGTCATGGCGTCTCCCCGAAATCCCGTCATGATTCACTCCCCTCCGCCGCCATGCGAGCCGCAACGCGAGAACCGCACGCCGGTTGTAAATCCTCAGAATGCACGCCGCGCCCTCGCCAGTGAACTGTTCTGCCGGAACGCGGTGGGACTGTAGGGACGGTGGAACGGATGACGCTCCGCGCGCTCGCGAGGCCGCAGCGCGCGCGTCGCATAGCCTGCGCCAAAGCCAGCGAGGAGCGAGACCAGGATCGCGAGCAGCATCATTCGCAATTCGTTCCAGTGATATTGGCAGTCTCATCCTCGAGTTGTGTCGAGATCATGATGACCGCCGCTGATTTTCTCGTCATGCCAGGGATTTTTTGAGCAGCACCCTGCATGCGAAGTGATCGGGCTGGTGCGTCAGCCGAAGAACCAGAGGAACAATCGCACCAGCAGCAGCGTGATGAAATACACCCAGCCCGCCATCGCGATCAGCGCAACGCTGAAAAACGCGCCTTCAAACGCCCGTTCTCTGAGCTTGGTGAGAGGAAGTGCCGCTCGCGCCTTTTGAAGCATCTCGGTCTTCTTGATCTTGTTGATTTTGATTTGTTCGTGCGCGCGCACCATAGCCGAACGAATTCGACGATCTCGTGACGACTCAACCGAGAGAAGCGCAATACTGCTCGTCGGGATTGCTGCCGCATGCATCACGTTTGGATTTTTTCTCGTTCGAAGCTGTTGCGACCAACCGGCGCCGATTCAATTCAAGTTGATCGCTCGAATCTATGTCGTGATTTCAAAGCAAATCATGTCGCGATCCCAAAGCATTTGATTTCGAATCGCGCACAAGTGCTGACGCCGCAACGCCGTGCCATCCATTACCAAGGGAAGGTTGCCGGCCCGAGCTTGGAGGACATTGAGGGCGCAAGGAACAAGTTCCCTGTTCGCCTCCGTCGCCAGCATGGCGTCCAAGCAGCTCCTGCCTGTCTTCGGCAAGCCGATGATCCCGTGCCTGCGATCCATCCTGATGCTCGCAAGCATCAGAAACATCTTCATCGCCACCACGTCGAAGGACCGGTCGTTGTTTCGACGGCTGCGCGACGACGGCTCGGGGATCGGCACTTCTTCCATGCTCATCAGAACAGTCCGCGCGGATTGGCGGAGCTTCCGAGTCTTGCCGCAACGTCGAGACGCGGAGTCGGGCCTCGAATATCGGCTGGCGCCGGCGCCCGCGAGGATTAGAGCGCGGACTTGCGAAGACCGGGTGCCGGTTCTCCGACAACCGGACGTGGTTGCCAGTACATCCGCGATCCCACCATCACGGCGTGCAGATCGATCTTGGTTAGCGAAACTCCGTGGTTATACGGAGCGCAACGCACCGATTTCATCGCGGTAAGGTTGAGCAGTTAGCTTAATCCGCGTTGTTTGTTGCGAACCTTAGCGGATCGCATATCCATCTTCGCACCGGGCTCCCCCAGGCCCGGCCCCACCCAAGCAAAGCCGTCGAGCGAACGTGGGTCCGCTTGGCGGCTTTGTCTTTGTGTCGACGAGAGGATGATTTCGGTTATGGCGCGCAGGCCCTGGTCGTTCAAGGAAGACCGCCGGCTGATGGAATTGGCCAAGTCTTCGACTTCGCTGGAAGAGGCAGCAAAACTTCTCGGGCGCTCGCCCGATGCGATCAAGCGTATGGCCTTGCGCCTCGGCCTGTCGCTCAAATCCAAGGGCACCAAGAAGGGCTGACGTCGGCCGCGCGCGACACGTCATGGACGGGTGCGTCCGCCTCATCAATCGATCAATGGCAGCCGCCGATCGACATGGGCCGATCGCTTTCAGCGCTCTCGATCTCTCCGTGCCCGGATGTTAGACTATCCAGAGATGAAGATTGAACATCGTCCCTTTTCGGCGCAGAACGGTCGCCGGACCGGCTTCGGTCTCAGTTTGATAGATTGTTGGAGGAATGCACCATGTTGTCCCGCGCGCTCGCCGTAGCTCTGCTCCTGGCTCTGCCCTCAGTAGCGTCGGCGCAAGTCCCCGTGGGGTTCGGATTTCCAAACGGCGCGCCGTGGTGCGCCTTCGGTTTCGACTGCCGATTCCTGAATTACCGGGAATGCGCCGACTGGATTTTCGATCCCGCGCGCAACTGCCTCAAGAATCCGTACTTCGCAGCCCACTACCCGACCAACGTCGACAAGGGCTGGTCCTACAATCGGCGTTGAACGTCAGTCCCCGCGAACGGGCTTGGTCATGCGGTCAGGCATGTTGCTTTGTGCCTGAGCGGGGTGGCTTGGTTTTGTCGATGACGAGAATTTGGGCAGGTGCGATCGCCTGCCCGTTCCCCTGACGGCGGAACTCTCAGCCGCGCGCCGCATTGCTTTCGAAAGAAAGCGGGAGGCGGAGCCGTCATGGCAAGCTCTTTCCTTATCGTGATGTCGATCTGGCTCGGCATTAACATCCTGGTCTTGGCAGTCCGGCTTTGGGTCACCGGGCCGAAGAACTGGCAGATGAATGCCCGCCCTCGCCAACTCAGCGCCGTCCGCGTGACATCGCAACAGCACCGCCGCGTTTGACGTCAACTGAATGCATGCGGAATGGGCCGTAGCCACGGCTCCGCGGATCGCCCGTGAACCTTGGTTCATGCCCTCGAGGGTTTGTGAACCTTAACGATGTTCTCGGCTTTCGAAAGCGGCCAGCCGGTCGACCGGCTATGTTGGCGCAATGCGCCGCAATCATCTCATCGCAGCCGCGGTTATCTGTCTCGTGCTCATCGTCTATGCGACGCTGGCCAAGCTCGCGGGCCGGCCGGCACTCATTGGCCATGCGGAGGCCTACTGGGTCGTCGTGATTGAGCGCTTCAGCGCCTATGGTCTGCTGGGCTTCCTGCTGTCCTTCCTGCTACCGGGGCGAGTCAAGCTGGCTTGCGCGTTCGTGGTCGCCGTCGCAGTCGGGTTAGAGGTCTTGCAGGCGGTGACGCCGGATCGTGATCCACGATTCATCGACGTGCTGCAAAAGGCCGCCGGCGGCACCGTCGGCGTCCTTCTGGCCCAGACCATCCTGGCTTTCCTGCCGAGGCCGCCGTCCTGAGGCCGCCGCCGGCGCCGCGCGAACTTACGCCACTCCGCGCCGCACGCTCGGCTGATTGGGCGAAAGAACCCCGGACATCTGCCGATGGGCATCGCGCAGCGCCGTGATCGCGTCATCGAGGTCGAATTCGGCTTCGCGAACGGTCTCGAAGAACCGGGCCATCAAGGCGAGGTTCAGCTTGACGCGGGTGTTCCCGTCGCGGCTCTTGCGACGATCGAGCGACAGATGCATCGCCTGCATCCTGGCCTCGGCAGCGCTGCAGCCGCTGAGGGTCGCGAGTTCGTCATATGTCATCCAGATCTGAGGCATGTCCCTGTCCGCCTTTTGTTATGGGCCTCAACCTAGATTTCACCTCTAAAACTAGTGTTGCCGCAGTCCGGTCGCGCCGTGTTTTCGCGACAACAGCGTCAATGCAAAGCTAAAACCTCGCGCCCTACGACACGGGCCCCTTGGGCGGCGTGAACGGAGGACGCGGCCGGGAACGGCTGTCGAGGCCCTTGGGCAGCTTGTCGGCGTTGAGCTTTACGACCGCGCATTTGGCGTCGGCTGCCGGCGCATCTTCCTGGCTGTAGATCAGCGTCGCCTCGAACTTCACGTCGGGCGCCTCCTTGGCCGTTCCCGAACAGCTCGCCACCAGGCCGTTGCACACACCCGAGAGTTTGACCTCGACCTCATCAAGCCCAAACACACTCAGCGGACCGTCAGCATGCCGGTTCACGGTCAGGACGGCCGAGAAGTGCTGCTCATCGACCCGGTACGAACCACCATAAGTAAAGAAGCTGTCGCGGCCCGAGATCCGGCCCTCGGCCAGATCCACGATGCCGGTGCCCTGACCTCGTGAGGTCCTGAACCAGGCAGCGTATTTACCGTCTCTCAGCATGGGGAATTTTCCAAGGTGAAGATCGCCCTGTATTTGCGACCAACTCTGGGGCGCGACAATGACCTAACGGCCGGCCCTTCGGGCAAGGTTAACGCTCCGAAAACCCAATCCGTCGAATTGCCGCCGACGCGCGACGCCGGCGGCGAACGTCAGAACAACTCTATGCCGTCATCCGCGGTCTCGACCGCTTCGACGCGGCGCGTGGCGGCGATCGACGCAAGGCCAAGCGTTTGCAGGAACTCCCGGTGAACGTCCCGTTCGCGCTCCATCGTGTAGCGTGCGAAGAGATCGTCGAGCATCGCCTGATCCTGCGCCTCCGGCCGCGGCCGCTGCGCGCCCGCGCTCGCGGTCTCGAGGCGCGCGGCAACCGCAGGCAAGGCCGCGGAGCTCTCGCCCAGCGAGCTCATCAGACCTTGCGCCGAATTCATCAGGCCCTCGAATTCCGCGCCTTCATCGACGAGCCGGCTCATCAGCTTGCCGAGCCGTTCGTTGCCGACCTCGACCTCGCGCAGCGCCTGGAGGATCTGTGGCTCGAACTTGGCGAGCTGCGCGGGATCGCCCCGCACACGGAGCTCCTTCAGCTCGTTCGCGGAGCGCTCGATGCCGTCGAGCACGGGCCGCAAGCGCCCGGCGCCAGCCGAAACCTGGTCCGCGGTCGCCTTGAGTTCGTTGGCGATCACGACGAAAGCGCTGCCGCGGCTGCCCAGATGGCTTGCCTTCAGGCCGGCATTCATTCCGATCAGGGTGATGTCGACGGTCGCCTCGGCGAGCCCGGCGATGGCCTGGCGAAACTTTGCCAGCGTGTCCTCGACGATGGCGAGCGCCTCGTCGACCGAGCGGCCGGCGCTCTCGCAGGTGGCGATCAGGGTCGAGGCATGTGCCAGTGCCTGCTTGATGCGCGCGAGAAACGATGACGAGCCGCCATCCTCGCCGCCGAACAGCGTGCGGCCATGGCCGACGACACTGCCGGCATCGTGCAGGATGGCGCTGAGCGCGCGAACGATCTGGCCGATGTCGCCGCCGAATTCGCGCTGGGCGTCCCTGAGCAAGGCCGCCTGTAACTGGCAGATCGCGCGCGCGCCGTCCTCGCTCGCGCCCCGTTCGGGAACGAGGCCCGGCGCAGCTTCCGACGCCTGGCCGAGGCCATGACAGACATGTTCGAGGCGCTGGCGCGTGCTGTCGCCGGCCTGCAAGGAAATGATCGCGCCGCCGACCGCTTCGGCGATCTTTCTGGTGCTGGTGCTCGCGAGGTCGGCCAGCTGGCTGCTGTCGCGGCGCTGGCCGCGCAATCCGGAATAGGCTGCGCCGAGCTCGGCGCTCTCCGACACCAATTGATTCCGGTAACGGCTCTCGAATTCCCTCTGCCGACCTGACGCGGTCGCAACGGCGTCCGACAGGCGCTGCTGGTCCCGCGCGCAGCCCTCGATCGAACCTTGTACCGCCTTGCCGAGATTGTAGGCTTCCTGCGTGAAGGCGAGAAAGCCCTCGCGGTCGCCATCGAGCGAAGCCGCCTCGATCCGCGCGCTGCGCGCGATGATGGTGATCATCTGGATGTGCTTGAACAGCGGCTTGAGCAGCGAGGACGCCTCCGCCGTGCTGGTGCCGATGGTCGCAAGCAGGGCGCTCTCGGCCGGCAGCGCCTCTGCCAGCTCGCTGAGCCGCGCGGCGATCTCCTGTAGCGCGGTGGCGGCGCCCTCGATCTCGGCGCCGGAGAGTTCCTCCGAGAGCGTCGCAAGGCCCTGGTTCAGCTCCTTGAAGATGAGGTGACCGCGACCGAGCTCGTGACCGACGCGTGCGAAGACGTCCTCGATCCGCGACGAGACATCCTCGATCGCGGCGGTCGCTTCAGTGAGCGTGTTGGCCGGAATGGCGGACATCGCAATCAACCTGCCACCGCAACGTGTCCGGCCTGATACCAGAGCATGATCTCGCGCGGGATATGATGCAGCGAGACGACCTTCTCGACACCGCCATGCGCGATGGCTTCCTTGGGCATGCCGAACACCACGCAGCTCTCCTCGTCCTGCGCGCGCGTCGAGGCGCCGAGCTTGCGCATCTCCAGCATGCCGCGCGCGCCGTCGTCGCCCATGCCCGTCATGATCACGCCGAGCGCGTTGGCGCCGGCATGCTGGGCCGCGGAGCGAAACAGCACGTCGACCGAGGGGCGATGCCGCGACACCGGCGGGCCGTCCTTGATCGCGATCTGGTAGCGCAGGCCGATGCGTTGGAGCAGCATGTGGCGGGCGCCCGGCGCGATATAGGCGCAGCCCGGCAGCACCGGCTCGCCGTCCTCGGCTTCCTTGACGCGGACCTGGCAGACGCTGTCGAGACGCCTGGCGAAGGCCGCGGTGAACCCTGCCGGCATGTGCTGGACGATGACGATGGGAGGACAGTGCGACGGCAGCATCTCGAGGACGTCGTTGAGCGCTTCGGTGCCGCCGGTCGATGCGCCGATGCATACGATGCGCTCAGTGGTCGGCCGGACCTTGCCCTGCACCGGCGGCGGGATGATGGCGTCGGCGGTCAGCTTCCTCTCGATCGTACGGCGCTCCGCCCGCGGGCGCACCCGCGCGCGCGCTGCCGATTTCACTGCCTCGCGCAGCCGCGTCGAGCATTCGAGCAGCGCCTGCCGGGTGTCGATCTTCGGCTTCGGCACGATGTCGACCGCGCCCGCCTCGAACGCCTCGAACATCACGTTGGAACCTTCCTCGGTGAGCGAGGAGCAGATGATCACCGGGATCGGACACTGTGCCATGATCTTGCGCAGGAAGGTCATGCCGTCCATGCGCGGCATTTCCAGGTCGAGGATCATGACATCGGGGATTTCGTTCTGCAGGCGGCGCGCCGCCGCGAACGGATCGGAGGCCGCCCCCATCACCTCGATGTCAGGATCGTCGTTGAGGATCGTTTGCAGGATTTGGCGTACCGACGCCGAATCGTCCACGATCAGTACGCGAACTTTCTCCCTCGGCATCCTGGTTGCGCTCCGGCTAGACCTTGAAAATGGTTGGCTGAACTTGCTTCAGACCCGGCACTGCACTGTGAATCATCGATTCCGAATGACCGACCAGGAGATAGCCACCGGGCCGCAAATGGCTGCACAATTGCTCGATCACCTTGCGCTGGGTCTCACGCTCGAAATAGATCAGGACGTTGCGGCAGAAGATGATGTCGACGTCCCGGTCGACGGGATAGGACTTGTCCATGAGGTTCATCCTCATGAAATGCGTCATGCGCCGCAATTCCGGCACCACCCGCACCTCGCCGCGCGACTTGTCCCGCGACGACAAAAAATACCGTTTCACGAAGGGATCCGGCACCGGGGCGAGCACGTCGCGGGTGTAGATCGCGGCCTTGGCAAGGCGCAGCACCGCGGTCGAGATGTCGGTCCCGAGGATGCGGTACTGAAACCGCGAGCCGTTCCGCGTCATGTCGTCCAGCACCATGGCGGTCGTGTAGGCTTCCATGCCGGTGGAGCTCGCCGAGCTCCAGATCTTCAGGTTCGCGTTTTTCCGACCGTGCAACTTGAGCAGGGCCGGGATCGCGACGTCCCTCATGAAGGTGAAGTGCTGGGGCTCCCGGAAGAAGTCGGTCTTGTTGGTCGTCACCACATCGATGAGATGGGTCAGCTCGGTGTCGAAATGATCGGCCTCGAACAGGTTGTCGACATACTCGTTGAGGTCGGAGAAGTTCAGCGCGCGCACGCGCTTGTGCAGCCTCCCCTCCAGCATCAGCCGCTTGCCCTGCGGCAGCTTGATGCCGACCTGGCCCTCGATCAGTTCGGCGATGGTCCGGAAGTGGCGGTCGGACAGATGGACGACCGTATCCTGCACGGCGGGCGTCATGGCTGAATGCCCCGATCCGCGATGGCCGCCTGCACTGAATGTCGGGCCGAACGGGCCATCTTGAATCCCACGCGTTTACACGATCACTGACGGCCGATCGGCCCACCGGTGAAGGATGGGCCGACCTCTTGGCGGCTCTCAGCGCTGGAAATCGGCGTCCCGATCGTCCTCGCCGTCGTTCATGTCGAAGGCGAAGCCGCCGCCACCGGCAGCCTTCACCGCGCGCGCCGGCCTCGCCTGCGGCTTCTTGGCCGGACGCTCGACGGCCGCCATTGTCGCCGCCTTGGCGCGGAGCTGGGTAACCGCCCGGTCGATCGGCGCGGCGGCCTGGCTGCGTCCCTGCTCGATGCGGAAATAGGCAATCGTCGACTGAAGCTGCTCGGCCTGCGAGGCGAGCTCCTCCGAGGTCGAGGAGACCTGTTCGGACGCGCTGGCGTTCTGCTGACCGACCTTGTCGAGCTGCTGGATCGCCTGGTTGATCTGGGCCGAGCCGACGTCCTGCTCGCGGCAGGCGGCGGTGATTTCCTCGACGAGCTCCGCCGTCCTCTTGATGTCGGGGACGAGCTTGGAAAGCATATTGCCGGCTTCCTGCGCGACCTTGACGGTTTCAGTCGACAGCGTGCCGATCTCGGCCGCGGCCGCCTGGCTGCGTTCGGCAAGCTTGCGTACTTCGGAGGCGACCACCGCAAAGCCCTTGCCGTGCTCGCCGGCGCGCGCGGCCTCGACCGCGGCGTTGAGCGCGAGCAGATCGGTCTGGCGCGCGATCTCCTGCACGATCGTGATCTTCTCGGCGATGGTCTGCATCGCGTTGACGGCACGGCCGACCGCGGCACCGCTGGCCTCGGCGTCCTTGGCCGACTGCGCCGCGATCTTCTCGGTCTGGTTGGCGTTGTCGGCATTCTGCTTCACGTTCGAGGCCATCTCCTCCATCGAGGACGAGGCTTCCTCGGCGGATGAAGCCTGCTCGGTCGCGCCCTGCGAGAGCTGCTCGGCGCTGGCGGACAGTTCCTGGCTGCCGGCGGACACGTTCTGCGCCGCGGTCAGGGCTTCCGACACGATCTGGCGAAGCTTCTCCACCATGCGCTCGAGCGCGAGGCCGAGCGTATCCTTTTCCGACAGCGGTTTGGCCTCGACCATGAGATCGCCCTGTGCGATCTGGTTGGCGAGCGCCGCCGTCGCGTTGAGGTTGACCGTCATCGCGTTCAGCGACTTGATGAGATCTCCGATCTCATCATTGCTGGAGGACTCGATCTTGTGGCTGAGATCGCCAATCGCCACCGCATCCGCGAGGTCCACCGCCTGCGCCAGCGCACGGCTGATGTTCAGGGCAATCCAGGTCGCAGCGACCGCCGCGATCAGCAGCGAGGCGATGACCAGGCTCATCAGCAGCATCTCGGCGCGCGCACCGTCCTGCTTGGACTGCTCGGCCTGCTCAGCCATGTTCTTCTTGACGTTCTTGATGTAACCGTCGGCCGCTTCGATCGCGTCCGCAACGACCTTGCGGCCGTCATGCATGGAGCGATCCAGGGCTTTCGGCTTGTCGGTCTTCGCGAGCCTGACCGTCTCGTCCTGATAGGCGTTGAGCTTGGCGAAGGCGACGTTGAAATTCTCCATCAGCTTCTTGCCGCTTTCGCTGGCGGCCGCGTAGATCTCGTCCTTCGACTTGGTGATCGCATCGCGGTTCTTGATGAGGTCGGCCTGGAACTGCTCGTGCTCCGCATCGGACGCTGCGAGAATCGAGTTCTTCTCCGCGCGCACGAGGAACAGGACGCCTTCCTTCAGCTCCGCGGCCTTTTCCATCCGGCCCGCACGGCTGACCAGAAGCTCGGTGGTGCCGACCATGTCCGCCAGCTTCATATAGCCGACCGCGCCGGCGATCATGGACAGCAGGATGACGACGCCGAAGGCGCTGGCAAGCTTGGCTTTGACGGTGAATCTCATGTCAGTCTCGTTGGTTCGAATTGGGGTGCTTACGCTTGACCACGCTTCACGCTTGCAAATTCAGGCGGCGCGAGAGGTATCGCGCGGGATCTCGTCGTTCGCCATCAGCTTGGCGAGATCGAAGATGACGACGAATTTCTCGCCCTTGCGGCCGATGCCGGCGGCATAGTCGGACTGCCATTTGCCGCCGACCTCGGGGATGGGCTCGATCGCCTCCTCGTCGATATCGGTGACCTCGAACACGCAATCTGCAACGAAGCCGACGCCGACCAGGCGATCCTTCATCGGCACGTCGAGGATGATGATGCGGGTCGCTTCAGTCGCTTCCACGGCCGGCAGGCCGAGCTTGGTGCGGAGATCGACGATAGGATAGCCGCTGCCGCGCACGTCGATCATGCCGAGCAGGAAATTCGGCGCATGCGGCAGCCGTGAGATCGGCCGCATGTCGAGAATTTCCCGCACATTGCGGATCGAGATGCCGAACGTCTCGCCGGCGAGCCCGAGCGTCAGATATTGCGAGGTTGCGGCCATGGTACGGTCCAGAGTCAGATTGTTTTCAAGTTGCGGTCAGCGCTGAAACTCGGCGTCGCGGTCGTCTTCGCCGTCGTGCATGTCGAAGGCGAAGCCGCCGCCGTTGGCGACCTTCAGCGCGCGCGCCGGCTTGCGGGCGGGCACGGGCTTCTTGACGCCGCGGTCCGCTGCCGCCATGTGCGCGGCCTTGGCGCGGAGCTGGGTGACCGCACGGTCGATCGGCGCCGGCGCGGCGGCCTCGCCGCGGCCGGCATGCTCGATGCGGAAGAACGAGATCGTCGACTGAAGCTGCTCGGCCTGCGAGGCGAGCTCCTCCGAGGTCGAGGACACCTGTTCGGAGGCGCTGGCGTTCTGCTGGCCGACCTTGTCGAGCTGCTGGATCGCCTGGTTGATCTGGGCCGAGCCGACGTCCTGCTCGCGGCAGGCCGCCGTGATCTCCTGGACCAGCTCGGCGGTCTTCTTGATGTCGGGCACGAGCTTGGACAGCATGTCGCCGGCTTCCCGCGCGACCTTCACGGTTTCCGTCGACAGCGTGCCGATGTCGGCCGCGGCCGCCTGGCTGCGTTCGGCGAGCTTGCGGACTTCGGACGCGACCACCGCAAAGCCCTTGCCGTGCTCACCGGCGCGCGCGGCCTCGACCGCGGCGTTGAGGGCAAGCAGGTCGGTCTGGCGCGCGATCTCCTGCACGATCGTGATCTTCTCGGCGATGGTCTGCATCGCGTTGACGGCACGCCCAACGGCAACGCCGCTGGCTTCCGCGTCCTTGGCCGACTGCGCGGCGATCTTCTCGGTCTGGTTGGCGTTGTCGGCATTCTGCTTCACGTTCGAGGCCATCTCTTCCATCGAGGACGAGGCTTCCTCGGCCGATGAAGCCTGCTCGGTCGCACCCTGCGAGAGCTGCTCGGCGCTGGCGGAGAGCTCCTGGCTGCCGGCGGAGACGTTGTTTGCAGCGGTGAGAGCCTCCTCGACGACCTGCCGAAGCTTCTCGACCATCATGTTGAGCGATTTGACGAGATCGCCGATCTCGTCGTTGCTGGAGACGTCGATCGTCTGGCTGAGGTCACCACTCGCCACCGCGCCGGCAAGGTCGACGGCGCGGCTGAGGCCACGCGCAATGCTGAGGGAAATCCAGATCGCGGCGATCAGGCCGATCGCGAGCGATGCTAACACGGCCGAGATCAGCAGGAACTGAGCGCGGTTGCCGTCCTCGTGAGCCTGAGCCGCCTGAGCGGCCATGTTCTTCTTGACGTTGGTTACGTAGACGCTGGCGGCTTCCATCGCCTCGCCGACCGCCTTGCGAGCCTCAATCGACGAGAGCTCGACGGCCTTCGTCCTGTCGGTCCTGGCGGTCTTGAGGACGTCGTCCTGAATGGCATTCATCCGGACGTAGGCGGCACCGAAATTCTCGATCAGCTTCTTGCCCTCGGCAGAAGCCTGCCCATGGATCTCCTCTTTCAGCTTCAGCAGCGTCTCACGTTGCTTGGCGATCTCGGCGATGAAGCGATCGGCCTCGCTATCCGGCGCGAGAAGCAGGTTCTTCTCGGCCCGAACCTGGGACAGAATTCCCTTCTCGATTTCCGCCGCACGATCCATTCGGCCGGCGCGCGACACCAGACTGTCGGCGGTGTCGATCATCTCGCTCAGTTTCACATAAGCGAGGCCGCCCGCCGCCATCGACAGCAACAGGACCACACCGAATGCAATGGCAAGCTTTGCCTTGACGGTAAATCTCATTTCCAGCCCCTACCCCAGTCTCGCCCGAGACCCCATTTCAATTCAGGATGCGTTCCATGTTGGGAACGATGACAAACTCTTCTCGCCACTTGGCGATGAAACGGATGAATTCCGGCTTCCAGTGCATGCCGACGCGCGGCGTCTGCTGCACGTCGGTCTGCGATATCTCCGTGACCTCATAGACCTTGTCGGCGGTGACGCCGACCAGCACCGGCTCGCCGTCCAGCTCGATCTCGATGACGACGATACGGGTGTCGGCGGAGTCGTCGAGCTGCGGCATGCCGAAGCGAATGCGCAGGTCGGCGAGCGGAATGACGTTGCCGCGCACGTTGATGACGCTCGGAACGAAGGCCCGCGCGCCCGCCACCTTGGTCACCGGCACGGGATCGATGATCTCGCGCACGAGGCCGGCATCGAGCGCGAACTTCTCTTCGCCGAGGCCGATCATCACGACCTGCATCGCGTCGACCTGATGTTCGCCCGCCTCGTCCATCACGCCGCCTCGCTGATGTGCTGCTTCTCGACCTTTGACTGCGCCATCGCGACGAGCTGTGCGACATCGAGGATCAGCGCCGCGGTACCGTCGCCCAGAATGGTCGCGCCGGAGAAGATCGTGACGTCGGAGTGCAGTTTGGACAGCGACTTGATCACGGTCTGGTGGTTGCCGATGATCTGGTCGGCAACGAGGCCGACGCGGGTCTCGCCGGTCGAGATGATGATCGTCTTCTGGTGCCGGTCAGGTGCGCCCGATGCGGTCATGATCTCGCGCAAGCGCAGGAACGGCACGAGGTTGCCGCGCACGTTGAGGAAATTGCGGCCGCGGGAACGTTCGTCCTCGGCCGTCAGCTCGACGCATTCCTCCACCGCCGACAACGGAATGATGTAGCGGCCTTCGCCGACGCGGATCAAGAGACCCTCGATGATCGCAAGCGTCAGCGGCAGGCGCAGCGTCACCGTGGTGCCCTGGCCCGGCTTGGTCGACAAGTCGATCGTGCCGCGCATGTTCTCGATGGTGCGCTTGACCACGTCCATGCCGACGCCGCGGCCCGACAGCGCCGAGATGGTCTGCGCGGTCGAGAAGCCCGGGTGGAACAGGAACTGGTGGATTTCGTGATCGGTCAGCACGGTGCCGGAGGCGATCAGCCCCTGCTCTTCCGCTTTCGCGCGGATACGCGCGGTGTTGAGGCCGCCGCCATTGTCCTTCACGGTGACGAGCACCTGCGCACCGGAATGAACGGCGGCGAGCTCGATCCGGCCCTGCTCCGTCTTGCCGTTGGCGGAGCGGGTCGCGGTGTCTTCGATGCCATGGTCGATGGCGTTGCGGATCAGGTGAACCAGCGGATCGGCCAGGCACTCGATCATGGTCTTGTCGAGCTCGGTGTCCTCGCCCGTGGTGACGAATTCGACCGGCTTCGACAGGTCGCGCGACAAATCGTGCACCAGGCGGCGGAAGCGGCCGAACAGCGAGCCGATCGGTACCATGCGCGCGCCCATCGTGGTGTCGCGCAAGGAGGAGGCTAGGCGCTCGATTTCCTCGGCGATCATCTTGATCGAGAGATCCGAACCGGACGAGGCGAGCTGCGTCAGCCGCGCCTGGGCGATGACGAGCTCGCCGACCCGGTCCATCAGCTCGTCGAGACGCTCGGCCTGGACGCGGACGGTGGCGATGCCGCGATCGTCACGCTTGGCCTCGGGTTTCGGTTCGGACTTCGATTCAAGTTTGGCTTCCGGCTTCGGCTCTGCCTTGACGATGGGCTGCGCGGCGACGGGCGCAGCAGCGACCTCGGCCACCGGCGCGGCCATCTCGGCCACGGGAGCCGGCTCCTCATCGAGCAGCTGGAACAGCGGCAGCGGCGCGGGCGCTTCGGCCTGCTCAAGCGGCGAGAGCGTCAGCTTCATTTCGTCCTGGACGAACATGAAGACGTCGTCGATCGCGTCCTTGTCGCAGGCGGCGTGCAGCTTGACGTCCCACTTCAGATAGCAGTCTTCCGGCTCCATCTCGTCGAGGAACGGGATGCCGTCGGTCACGGGCACGACGAAGCAGGGGCCGAGCTTGCAAAGGTCTTCCAGCAGATCGAGCGGGTTCGAGCCGTTGCGCAGGATGTGGGATTCAAATTCCAGATACAGATGCCAGCCGGCCTGCTTGCCCTCGCCGGGGGCCAGCGGCGGCGCTTCGGCGATTTCGGCGACGGGAGCGGCTGGCTGGTCGGAAAACACGAAGCGCTTGAGGTCGTCGAGGATGGCCTCGCCGATGATGTCGTCGGTCGACTGCGGATCCTCGATCAGCGCGCGGATATAGTCCTTGGCCGCAAGCGCGACCGAGATCAGCTCCTGCGTCGGCTTGATCTCGCCCTTGCGGACGCGGTCGAACGCGGTCTCGAATTCGTGGGTGAAGGAGGCGACCTTGTCGAAGCCGAACATGGCACCCGAGCCCTTGATGGTATGCAGGGCGCGGAAGGCGGAATCGACCAGCTCCCGGTCGTCGGGACGCTGGCCGAGATCGAGCAGGGCCCCTTCCAGGACCTCGAACAGCTCGCTGGCTTCCTGGCGAAAGACCTCGGTCGGGTCCATCGCACTCATGCACGCACCAGCTTGCCGACGACGGCGAGCAATTGCTCGGGCTTGAACGGCTTGGTGATCCAGCCGGTGGCGCCAGCGCTCTTGGCTTCCTGCTTCACCGTGTCGTTGGATTCGGTGGTCAGGAACACGATGGGCATGCCGACCGCGCTCGGCAGCTTGCGCAGCGCCCGGATCAGCTCCAGCCCGTTCATGACGGGCATATTAAGGTCGGTGATGACGAGGTCGAGCTTGCCGGCCTGCGCCTTGGCGAGCCCTTGCGCGCCGTCGCCGGCCTCGATCACGTTGTGACCGGCCGGCTCGAGCACGACCTTGATCATCTGACGGATGCTGGGGGAATCGTCGACCGTGAGAATCGTGGCCATCAGGTGCCATCTTTCTTTTGCGGGAAGTGCTGATCGATCATCGCATCGCTGGCGAAGCCGGCGCGGCGAAGGGTGTTGCGCAGAGACTGGGAGAATGATGTGAGCACCACCGGGCGGCCCTGGGCCTCGCCCGTCCTGGCGGTCGACAGCAGAAGCTGGATCGAGGTGACGTCGGCCTTGTCGACGCTCGAACAATCGATCTCGAGCCGGTCCTGCCGGCCAAAAGCTTCGCGGATCAGATCATAGACACTGCGGATCGCAGCGATGCTGCAATCTGCAGGCAGCCGTAGGGACCACTTCGGCTCAGTGACATCAGACGGCATTCGTCCCCCAAGATTTCCTCGGGATTCGCTGCACGCATGACGCGAATCCCGCGCGACGACTATTCGCTTGGGGGAGTGTGCAAACCCCTAATGGGCATCACCGTACAACTACGGGTCACAAACCGAAGAACTTCGCGCATGCATGCAGACGTGCATGGTTCGCTCAATTCTCATGCGTTGTGCGCAGTCTTGAGTCAGTTCGCCGCAGCCCGGGCGTTTGCTCCGCGTTAAATCGCAAAGGCTATTCGTGGAGGTCACGCCTCGCATCCGAACGAGACCGGCCGCCGATGCTGACCCAAGCGCTTCTCGTTGATGACAGCCGCTCTGTCCTCAATTTCCTGAAACGTCATATCGAAGCCGAAGGCCTGGTCGAGGCCACGACGTTCCTCGATCCCGTCGAGGCGCTGGCTTGCGCACGCGAGCGCGTCTTCGACCTCGTGCTGGTCGACTACGAGATGCCGCATATGGACGGCATCAGCTTCATCCGCGCCTTCCGCGCCCTGCCCGGCTGCGCCGACATCCCGATCGCCATGATCACGTCGCGACAGACCGATGACGTCAAGATGGAAGCGCTGCAGGTTGGTGCAACCGATTTCTTACCGAAACAGCCACAGAGCGTCGAGATGACGGTGCGGCTGCGCAATTTGGTGCGCCTTGGTGCAGCCGTGCGCAAGCAGAACGACCGTGCCGCCGATCTGGCGAGCGCGGTCGCGGCCGCGACCCAGAAGCTAGGCGAGCGCGAGGAGGAGATCATCCTGCGGCTCGCGCTCGCGGTCGAATACCGCGACAACGACACCGGCGAGCACACGTTGCGGGTCGCCCGCTACAGCCGCATCATCGCCGAGCAGCTCGGCCTGCCGCCCCGGCTCTGCCGCGACATCTATCTGGCCGCGCCCCTGCACGACGTCGGCAAGGTCGCCATCCCCGACCATATCCTCCTCAAGCCCGGCAGGCTCACCGACGATGAGATGGCGGTGATCCGCACCCATGCGACGATCGGCGAAAAGATCCTGGCGGACTCCAGCTGCGAGCTGATCCAGCTCGGTGCGCAAATTGCCGCGGGCCATCACGAGCGCTGGGACGGCGCGGGCTATCCGAACGGCCTTCAGGCAGACGAGATTCCGGTCGCCGCGCGCGTCGTCGCGGTCGCCGACGTCTTCGACGCCCTGACGACGCGCCGGCCATATAAAGAGCCGATGCCGCTCGACGTGGCGCGCAACTATCTGATCGAGAACCGAGGCCGGCAGTTCGACCCGGCCTGCGTCGAGGCCTTCCTGTCGCGCTGGGACGAGGTCGTGGAAATCGCCGCCGGTCAGCAGGCGACGCCGTATCAGAAGACCGAAGCCCCTCTCGCTCCCATTATAGAGTGTGCGGCCGAGAGCCGTGCGGTCGAGGACCGGTTGCCTGAGCCCGTGCCGGCCGCCTGACATGATTCATCCGGCCAACCGCTTGCCGCGGCTTCGCTTTTCTCCGGTCGCCGGTTTGAACCAGTTGCTGCTAGAATGCACCAACAACCAAGAGTGATTCCGGGCACACTTACCTGGACGCGCCGGTGCTAAGCATCGAATCAGGACGGGGACCGGCGATTTATCGGTCGAATTGGATGAGAATTCCCATGAGAAGCCTGATCGGCGTTGGTGTCGGCGCTTTCTGTCTTGCGGCCCCCGCTTTGGCGGAGACCCCGGCCGCGATCGTCGAGGATGTGCAGGGCAAGGTCGACGGCATCGCGTTCATGGACTATGTGGCGCCCGGCAAGATCATCAAGCTCGGACCCAAGGCCAGCGTCACGCTCAGCTACCTCAAATCCTGCCAGCGCGAGACCATCAGCGAAGGCGTCGTCCTGGTCGGCGCCGAGCAGAGCACCGTGCAACTCGGCGAGGTCAAGCGCGAGAAGGTGCCCTGCGACACCAATGCGGCAAAATTGTCCGAGCGCGAGGCGAACCAGAGCGCCGCAACGACCTTCCGCACCATGCGATCGGACGCGAAGGGAGCGCCGCCGGCCAAGCTGCCGACGCTCTATGGCGTCGCCCCGCTGATACAGGCCAAGAGCGGCAGCACGCTGGTGATCGAACGCACCGACGGCAAGGAGCCCACGATCAGCGTGCCGCTCAAGAGCGAGATGATGGTCGGCGGCAAGTTCTACGACTTTGCCAAGGCCGGAAAGACACTGACCCCGGGCGGCAGCTATCTCGCCATCCTAGGCGCCAAGCGCTACGCCTTCCAGGTCGATGCCAGCGCCACGTCATCGCCGACGCCGATCGTCGGCCGGCTGCTGCGGCTCGAATAGGCGGTCTGCGACGGGGCGATGCGGCGGATCGGGGGACGGGACATCGTTGCGGCGATCCTGATTGCGCTCGTTGCGGGCGCAGTCTTCACGTCCCCGCCGCTTCAGACGCTGCAAGGTCTCTCGCTCGACATCCTCACGGCGTTGCGCGGCAAGATCGCCCCCGATCGCCGCGATCCCGCAACATCACCGGTCGTGGTCGTCGCGATCGATGGCGAGACCTACGACACCCCTCCCTTCAGGGGATCGCCGACGCAGACCTGGACACGCGAGATAGGCCGCGTGCTCACCGGCATCGCCGACGGCGGCGCCAAGGTGATCGGCTTCGACGTCATCTTTCCGAGCTCGATCGAGCAGTCGGAGATTTCCTTTGGTGAGACGCCGATCGGTGCCCGCATGAAGGGCTTTGACCGGGACTATCTCATCGCGCTGCGCAAGCTTTCCGACAGCGGCAAGCTGGTGCTCGGCGAGATCCTCAGCAATGACCATCCGGATGTGCCTTATCCCGCGCAGCGCCTTGCGGTGAGAAACAATGTCCGCGCCCTCAACGTTCACACCGATGCCGACGACGTGATCCGGCGGATGCCTCTGAGCTTTTCTGTCGGCGACAAACGGGTGCCTGCCATGGCCGTCGAGCTAGCTGCGCACGCACTCGGTGCAGCGCCGCAGACCACTCCGTCTGGCGCAACGATATTGTCTGGCTATGCGATCCCCGGTGCGGTGCCGAACACGCTGACGCTCAACTACCGTGGCATGGGCCGCGACGTCCCGACCTATTCTTTCGCCGACCTGCGGGCCTGCCTCGAAAAGGGCGACAGCGATTTCTTCCGTCGCGCTTTCGACGGCAAGGTCGTGCTGCTCGGCACCATTTTGAACTTCGAGGACCGCAAACTGACCTCAATGCGACTGTCCGGCGGATATGACGGAACGCCGGCCGCACGATGCGCCCTGCCCGCGCCGACCAGCACCGCACAGAAGGCGCGTAGCGACGTCGCAGGCGTGTTCGTGCATGCCACCGTCGTGCGAAACCTGATCGAGCATGACGCCGTGAGCGAACTCGGTTTTCCCCTGCGCACCATTCTCACGATCGTGTTTGCGGCCATCATCGCCTTCGCAGCCTGCATGCTCGCACCCGGCGGCGCGACGATCGCATGGTTGGGCCTCACGGCCGTTTACACAGGTGTCGCCGTCGCCGCGTTCACGCAGGCGCTGGCGCTGCCGCTCACGGAGCCCGCGCTCGCAAGCCTCGCCGCGCTCGCGATGATGATCGGCTATCGCTTCGTGGTGGCCGATCGCGACGAGCGCTTCCTGCGCAAGAGCTTTGCCTTCTATCTCGCGCCGGAAGTCATCAACACCATGGTGGCCTCCGGCAAGATGCCCGCGCTCGGCGGCGAGGCGCGCAACGTCACCATGTTCTTCTCCGACCTCAGCGGCTTCTCCTCCATTGCCGAGACGATGACGCCCGGCGAGCTGGTCACGCTGATGAACGAATATCTCTCGGCGATGACCGACATCATCGAGGGCCATGGCGGTTATGTCGACAAATATATCGGCGATTCCATCGTCGCCATGTTCGGTGCTCCGGCCGACGATCCCGCCCACGCGCGCAACGCGGTTCACGCCGCGCTGAAGTGCCACGAGAAGCTCGCGGAATTGAACGCCAGCAATCCCGCCTTCGCAGGCCACGGCCTATCGCACCGCATCGGGCTCAACAGCGGCGAAGCCGTGGTCGGCAATATCGGCTCGCGCCGCCGCTTCAACTACACCGTGATGAGCGACACCGTGAACGTCGCCTCGCGCCTCGAGGGCGCCAACAAATATTACGGCACCGCAATCATGGCCTCGGAAACGACGATGGCGCAGACCGGCGACACTTTCTCCTGGCGTGAGCTCGATGCGATCAGGGTGCTCGGCCGCGGCGAGGCAATCAAGGTGTTCGAGCCGCTGGCGGACAAGGGCGCGGAGAGCGCCGAGCAAACGAAGGTGGCCACAGCGTATGCGGAGGGGCTGGCGTGCTGGCGGGCAAGGGAGTTTGCCAAGGCCGCCGAGGCGTTCGACGGCGTCGCGAAGATCGACCCGGCGTCGGCGCTGTTCGCCAAGCGCGCGAAAGCCCTCACCGCAAATCCACCATCGCCAGAGTGGACGCCGGTCAATACGCTGGAAGGAAAGTAGCGGTTGTTTACTCTCCGTCAGAAGGCTCAAGGAATGACGTTCGCGGCACGCAACCTGCTGAAGAGATCGAAGAAACTGTCGTCCGTCGCCTGATATTCAAGGAAACCGAGCTTACGGCTCTTGCTCATATCGGTGACGACTTCGATAGGTCGGCCCAAGTCGGCATCGGTGTGCCACGCCGACGAAAGGACGGAGAGGTCACTTTCGGCGAGATCATACTTGAGCGCGATATCAGCCCATATACGACCTGAATCAGCAAGCTGACGCTCGAGCGGCGAAATTTCCGCTGGAAAGGGAGCAGGCTGCAGCCCGAACCAGCCGGCCAGTCGCGCCCACATCCAGTTCCATCGGAAGACATCGCCATTTACGACGTTGAATGCCTGGTTTCGCGCGGCCGTCGTCGTCGCGGCCCATTCCAGGTGCCGCGCCAGCAATCTGGCATCCGTCATATCCGTCAAGCCGGTCCATTGCATCGCCGATCCCGGAAAGAGAAATGGCCGCCCCGTTTCTCGACAGATCGTGGCGTAGACGGCAAGCGTCGTTCCCATGTTCATGGCGTTGCCTATCGCATAACCGATGATCGTGTGCGGGCGGTGAATGCTCCAGCTGAAACCACCGCGCCTGGCCGCATCGAACAGTTCGTCCTCCTGAGCGTAGTAGAAATTCCCGACATCGAGCCGCGGTTGCTCCTCGCGGAACGGCGTCGCGGGCAGCCTGCCTTTACCGTAGGACTCGAACGGTCCCAGGTAATGCTTTAGCCCGGTGACCAGCGCGACATGAGAAAGCGCATCTGCGCCGGAAAGTGCGCCCAACACGTTGCGCACCATCGCAGCATTAACGCGGATATTCTCCGCCTCGGTCGGCTGACGTAGCCATGTGGCGAGAAACACGTGAGTGGGACGAAGGCTCGCCAAGATGTCGCGAAGCGAGGCCGGATCCTGCAGATCGGCCGCGATGGGACGAACACCATCGAGGCCGCTTGGTGGGCGCCTTGCGAGCCCAAGCACCTGCCAGCCGCGATCGCTGAGATGGCGGGCGAGATTGCTGCCGACAATACCGCTGGCGCCGACCACAAGCGCTGTGTTCGTCATCGCCGCGCCCTCCTGTTCGGTTGAGGAGGTAGGAACTATCGCACAAGGCAACAGAGCATTTCGGCGTCAGTCACCACTTATTGAAAGGGAACCGGCCTGACGGAACTCGCCTCGTGCCGCGAGGAGAGCTCCCCTTTGGAGCGCGAACGTCAGCTGGGCGGTCGCAAACCGTCGCTAAAACGGCAGTCCCACGTAATTCTCCGCGAGCAGCCGCTGCGCCGTCTCGGACGAGAGCAGATACTCGAGCTCGGTCTGCTGAAGCCGGTCCTCGTATTCGGAACGGTCGGGAAAACGATGCAGCAGCATCGTCATCCACCACGAAAAGCGCTGCGCTTTCCATATCCGGGCAAGCGCCTTGGCGGAATAGCCCGCAAGGCCGGAATCATCACCGTGCTGATAATGCGCAAGCATGGCGTGGTAGAGATAGTAGATGTCGGACGCGGCGCTGTTGAGCCCGCGCGCGCCGGTCGGCGGCACGATGTGGGCGGCATCGCCGGCAAGGAACAGGCGGCCGTAGCTCATCGGCTCGGCGACGAAGCTGCGCAAGGGCGCGATGCTCTTCTCGATCGAGGGTCCGGTGATCAGGCGGCCGGCGACCTCGTCCGGCAGGCGACGCTTCAGCTCCGTCCAGAATGCATCGTCGCTCCAGTCCTCCACCTTGTCGGTCAACGGCACCTGGACGTAGTAGCGGCTCAGCACCTGTGAGCGTAGCGAGCAGAGCGCAAAGCCGCGTTCATGCTTCACATAGATCAGTTCGGGCGACACCGGTTTCGTGCGCGACAGCACCCCGAGCCAGCCGAACGGATAGACCTTCTCGTATTCGCGCAGCACGTCCTTCGGGATGGACCTGCGGCTGACGCCGTGAAAGCCGTCGGCGCCAACGACGTAATCGCAATCGATGCGGACGATCTCGTCGTTCGATCGATAGGTCACGTAGGGCCGGTCCGACGTCAGATCGTGTGGCGTCACGTCCTCGGCGTTGTGCACGACCTTGCCGCCGAGGCGATCGCGCGCCTCGTAGAGGTCGCGCGTCAGTTCGGTCTGGCCATAGACCAGCACCGAATTGCCGCCGGAATGCTTGTGCAGGTCGATGTGGGAGAGCACGCCGTCATGCGCGATCTCGAAACCGTTGTGGATCTCGCCCTCGCGGTCCATCCGCTCGCCGCACTGCGCCTCGCGCATCAACCCGGCGAAGCCGTGCTCGAGCACGCCGGCACGGATGCGGGCGAGCACGTGGTCGCGGCTGTATTTCTCCAGCACGACCGTTTCGATGCCCTTCAGGTGCAGAAGCTGGGACAACAGCAGCCCGGACGGCCCACCGCCGATGATGCAAACCTGAACTTTCATTTTTACGTCCTCCCGTCGCTGCGTTTTTTGCAGATGCGGCGCCGCAAACCGATGGAGGGTTTCGTCTTTGTCTTGTACTATTCGAACATGAAAACCGCAGCCTCAGCCCCGGCAATCCGGGTCTACAACCTCTTCGGCGAGTCGGGCGATCTGCCCGACGTCGTGCATTGCGAGACGATCGCGTCGCGCTCGGTGCTGCACGACTGGACGCTGGCCGTGCACCGCCATGCCCGGCTGCACCAGGTCCTGCTGATCGAGCGCGGCGGCGGCGAGGCGACGCTCGACGGACGCGTGGTGCCGCTCCGGCCAATGCAGGTCGTCAATGTGCCGGTCGGCCATGTCCACGGCTTCCGCTTCGAGCCCGATACCCAGGGCTGGGTGCTGACCATCGCTGCGGAAATTCTCGACGAGGCACTGCTTGCCTCCGAAGGACTGCGCGGCGCCCTGTCGCGATCGGCCGTGGTACGCGGCACGCCGCAGATCCGCACCACCATGAAGCAGATCTTCGCCGAGCACGCCGCGCGCGATTTCGGCCGCGCGCACGTGCTGCGTGCACTGTCGGCAGCCATGATCGGGCTGGTGGCCCGTGCGCTCACCAGCGAGAGCGGCGGCAACGGTACGGCGGAAAGCGGGCTGTTCCGCCGCTTCGAGGCGCTGCTGGAACAGCATCATCTGGAACGCTGGAGCGTTGCGGACTATGCAGGCGCGCTGTCGATCACGCCGACCCATCTCAACCGGCTGACGCGGGCGGCGACCGGCGACACCGCCTCGCACCTGATCCTCAACCGGCTGATCCGCGAGGCGCGTCGCAACCTCGTCTACACCAATTTGCCGGTCTCGACGATCGCCTACGCGCTCGGCTTCGAGGATCCCGCCTATTTCAGCCGTGTCTATGCCGCAGCCACGGGCCTGTCGCCGCGCGCCTTTCGCGACCGGCTCCATGGCGGCGAGGCTTGAGGCCATCCCACGTCGAAGAACCGGTCCCCGGGCGCGCACGACAATCCAGACATCGACGTGCTGCGCGCATTTGCGGCCGGCCGTATCCGTGATCGCGCCGGGCTGTCGAGATCCGAGCCGGCGCGCCACTTACCTTCGTATAGAGTATCCAACCCTTTGGATACGTGCCGTTTACCTCCGTACAATTGAGCGTGGCATGCGCACGCCTTAACGTGACTGCATTCGGGATCCTGACGCTGATAGCAGCAACCTCCCTTAACTGGCGCGGCACGGCCCCCCTCCGGCCGTCTGCGCCGCCTTTTTCCGCGGGCCATCGGCGACTTCGACGTTTTCCGGCCGGCACACAGGTCTGCCGGCCGTCATGCGGAACTGGGGATTAGTGCAGAATGTCTTCGCTTGAGAAGATTGCGGTCTTCATCGATGGCCCCAATCTCTATGCCAGCACCAAGGCGCTCGGTTTCGATATCGACTACAGGCGCCTGCTCGGCGAATTTCACGGCCGAGGTACGCTGCTGCGAGCCTTCTACTACACGACCGTGAGCGAGGATCAGGAATACTCGTCAATCCGCCCATTGATCGATTGGCTCGACTATAACGGGTACACCGTCGTCACCAAGCTCGCCAAGGAGTTCGTTGACGCCACGACCGGCCGCCGCAAGATGAGGGGCAGCATGGATGTGGAACTCGCCGTGAATGCCATGGAACTCGCCGATCACGTCAATCAGATCGTGCTGTTCTCGGGCGATGGGGATTTTCGTTCACTGGTGGAAGCCGTGCAACGCCGCGGCGTCCGCGTCACGGTCGTCTCCACGCTTGCGAGCCAGCCTCCCATGGTGGCCGACGAACTGCGCCGGCAGGCCGACGTCTTCATCGATTTGACGGAACTGAAGACAAGAGTGGGGCGCGCCCCCGCCGAGCGGCAAGGATCGCGCGAGATGCGCCAGCAACCACCGCAAGCCACCACGCGCGGATCGATCAATCGAGGCGACCAGGTGGAATGATCCCGCGGGACGACCGCCGGATCGTCAGACGTCGAGGAACACCGTCTCCTCCGCCCCCTGCAGATTGATCGTGAAGGAGTACACGACCTTGCCGGCGCGCTCACCGCGCGTGGCGATCAGCGTTGCGCGCCGCGTCGGCGGCTCGACCAGGTTGAGCACGGGGTCGGCGGCATTCGCGGCTTCTTCGTCGGAGAAATAGAGGCGCGTATTGAGGCCGATGTTGATGCCGCGCGCGACGATCCAGATATTGACGTGCGGCGCGCATTTACGGCCTGCCTTATCCGTGATCGCGCCCGGCTTGATGGTCTCGAAAGTGACGAGACCGCTGTCGAAATCCGAGCCGGCGCGGCCCCAGCCGCGAAACTCATCGTCCGGCGCGCCGGCGGAACGATCGGCCGGATGGTTGTAGCGGCCGGACGCATTGGCCTGCCAGATCTCCAGGAGCACATCGCGCAGCGGCGTGCCGCTGCCGTCGAACACCTTGCCCTCCAGCGTGATACGCTCGCCTTGCGTGCATGGCGTCACCAGCACGTTGGAAAAGTTCTTCTCGAAGATGTCGAAGCCGGCCATGGCCGGGATCAGGCCGATATGGACGTAGGGCCCGGCGGTCTGAGAGGCGGTTTCCTTGAGATAGTCGAGCGGCTGCGGCATTGGCTCAGTTCCCCGCGGTGCGATTTTCGAAATAGGTGGAACGCTGGCCGCGCAGCACGATGTCGAAGCGGTAGGCCAGCGAGTCGAACGGCGTCGAGGCGTTGAGGTCGAGCGGCGCCACCAGGCGGTCGAGCGCGTCCTTGTCCGGGATCGTCGTCAGGATCGGGCAGACCGGGATCAGGGGATCGCCCTCGAAATACATCTGGGTGATCAGCCGCTGCGCAAAGCCCGAGCCGAATACCGAGAAGTGGATGTGGGCGGGACGCCAGCTGTTGACGAAGTTGCGCCAGGGATAGGGGCCCGGCTTCACGGTGCGGAAATAATAATAGCCGGTGTCGTCGCTCAGCGCGCGGCCGCAGCCGCCGAAATTCGGATCGATCGGGGCCAGATAGGTGTCCTTCTTGTGCCGGTAGCGGCCGCCGGCATTGGCCTGCCAGAACTCGACCAGCGTGTTCGGCACGCCGCGGCCGGTCTCGTCCAGCACGCGGCCATGGACGATGATGCGCTCGCCGACGGGATCGCCATCATTGGCGTAGTTGCGGATCAAATCATTGTCGAGCGGGCCGAGATCGTTGTGGCCAAATACCGGACCCGTGATCTCCGAGACCGAGTTCTCGATCGACAGCAGCGGCTGGCGCGGCGAGCGCAGCACCGAGGATTTGTAGCCGGGCGCATGCGCCGGCGGATGGATCGAGCGGTCGCGCTGGAAGAAGCCGCCGTCGCGCGGGGTGAACGGCTCGGGTCGGTTGAGGCGGGGATCCTGCAAGGCTGGCGCCTGGACATTCATCGGCGTTGTCTCTCCCTGTGGCGCCCGGGTCCGGGGGCGCGGCTTATCGGGAGATCATGGGACGATCTATTCTCAAGATAAATAGATCGATTATAATGAATCATATGAAAGAAATCGATCATTTGGCGCTCGACGGCCACGCCCTCGAACTGTTCCTGGCCGTGCTGGAAGAAGGTTCGGTGACGGCGGCGGCCACGCGCCTCGGCCTCACGCAATCGGCGGTCAGTCACGGGCTGAACAAGCTGCGGCGGATCGCGGGCGATCCGCTGTTTGCCAAATCCGGCCGCGGCATCGTCGCCACCGCCCATGCCCAGGCCTTAGCTGCGAAAGCGCGCGCGTTGATCGACGAGATGCGTAGCTTTGCCGGCGGCGTCACCTTCGAGCCGGCGCGCGCGCAGCTTTCGCTGACGATCGCCGCCAACGACTTCCAGCGCGATCTGCTGTTGCCGCGGTTTTTCGATCATGTCGCGGGACAGGTCAGGAGCCTGAACCTGCGCGTGATCCCCTCGCAGTCACCGTCGCCCGCGATGCTGCGCGAAAACCGCTGCGATCTCATGGTCACGCCGCTGCCGCCATCCGGTGTCGACATCGTGCAGAAGCGGCTGCTCAGCGACCACTACGTCTGCTACTTCGATCCCAAGGCGCGCACCGCGCCGGCCGGCCGCAGCGCCTATCTCGCGGCACGCCACATCACAGTGGTCTACACCGACAACGAGCGGCTCGATTTCGACCGCCGGCTGGCAGCGAACGGCTTTCTTCGTGACATCGCCATCTCCGTGCCGAGCTTTTCCGGCGTACCGCCCTTCCTGCACGGCTCGCAGATGCTGGCGAGCATGCCGAGCCTGCTCGCCTCCGGTGTGATGCGCGGTTTCGCGCAAGCGCGGATTCCATTGGCGTCGCGCACGCGCACGCTGGCTGAGCTGCCGATGTTCATGGTCTGGCATCAGCGTTATCAGAAAGACCCGGCCCATCGCTGGATCCGCGGCCAGCTCGAAACCGTGGCCGCAACGGCGGCCGGAGACTGAGCCTCGGTCACGGTTTCAGGGAAGTCTGCCCTTCGCCAAACCCACTGGTTGCGCGAGGGCCGCCACGCTAGAATTCGGCCATGACAGTGACCGATATTGCGAGCCGGACCTACAATCATAGCTGGCGGCTGGACCCCATCATCCGCAGCCTGCTGGATACCGACTTCTACAAGTTATTGATGCTACAGATGATTCGGGAGGACTATCCGGATCAGCAGGTGACCTTCTCGGTCATCAATCGCTCGCGCCATGTGCGGCTGGCCGAGATCATCGACGAGGGCGAGCTGCGCGCCCAGCTCGACCACGCCCGCACCATCCGCTTCGCCAAGAAAGAGCTGATCTGGCTTGCCGGTAACACCTTCTACGGCAAGACCCACATGTTCTCGGCGGACTTCATCCGCTGGCTGGCCGAATTCCGGCTGCCCGAATACGAGCTGCGCAAGGTCGATGGCCAGTACGAACTGCATTTCCACGGGCCCTGGACCCACACCACGATGTGGGAAATTCCGGCGCTCGCCATCCTCAACGAGTTGCGGTCGCGCGCCGCGATGAAGGGCCGCGGCCGCTTCGAGCTCGACGTGCTCTATGCCCGCGCCAAGGCCAAGCTGTGGACCAAGGTCGAGCGGCTGCGCCAGCTCGAGAATTTGCGGCTCTCCGACTTCGGCACCCGCCGTCGCCACGGCTTCCTCTGGCAGCGCTGGTGCGTCGAGGCGGTGAAGGAAGGTCTCGGTCCGTCCTTCATCGGCACCTCCAACGTGCTGCTGGCGATGGACAATGATCTCGAAGCCATCGGCACCAATGCGCATGAGCTGCCGATGGTCGCGGCTGCGCTTGCCAAGGACGACGAGGAGTTGCGCTGGGCGCCCTATCGCATTCTCGACCAATGGCGCCAGACTTATGGCGGCAATCTCCTGATCGCGCTGCCCGACGCCTTCGGCACCAAATCCTTCCTGCGCGATGCACCGGAATGGGTCGCCGACTGGACCGGCTTCCGCCCCGACAGCGCGCCACCGATCCAGGCCGGCGAGGAGATCATCGCCTGGTGGGAAAAGAAGGGCCGCAACCCCAAGGACAAGCTGCTCGTCTTCTCCGATGCGATGGATGTCGGTTCGATCGAGGAGACCTATCACCACTTCTCCGGTCGCTCGCGGCTCTCTTTCGGCTGGGGCACCAACCTCACCAATGATTTCGTCGGCTGCCCGCCGGACGGCTCGTTCAATCTCGATCCCATCTCGCTGGTCTGCAAGGTGTCGTCGGTTGACGGCCACCCGGCCGTCAAGCTCTCGGACAATCCGGAGAAGGCGACCGGCATGCCCTCCGAGATCGAACGCTATTTGCGCGTGTTCGGCGACGCCGGCCGGGTGCGCAAGCCGGTGCTGGTCTAACGCCGGACCAAACTCTCTCGTTCAGGTAAACCGCGCAGGACGAATGCGAGGCATTGGTTCGCCACGATCGGATCGGTTCCGGTTCGGCGGCATTTACAACGATCTGCGGGCATCCGCTTCACGACGCTTTCACCCTGCAGTGCAGTCGCCTGCGTCTTTGGGGTCGAGTTAAGCAACTTTCCCCTCTACTTGACGTTGCAGGCGCGACGCTCCGGTGGGGTCGTCGATCGATTTGGGGAATGCAGGGTGTTTCGCAGAACAGCGACGTCGACGAAGGGGCGTAGTTTCCTTCACGTCATCAAACTTGTCTCGCCATTCGTGATGGTCGTCGTGCTCCAGGCAACGATCGCGGGATTCAGCCTCGAGGTGATGTCATCGGTCCGCGCCTATGTCGCGGGCGAAGCGATGTGGTCGCGGTCACAGAAGAACGCCGTCTATTTCCTCAATCTCTATCTGCATTCAGGCGAACCGAGCCAGTTCACCCACTACCAGGCGTCCCTCGCCGTTCCCATCGGCGATGAGTTCGCGCGGTGGGCACTCGAGCGCGATCCGGTCGACGTCGAGGCTGCCCGCGTCGGGTTTCTGCAAGGCGGCAACCATCCCGATGACGTTCCGGGATTGATCTGGCTGTTTCGCTATTTCAACCGCGTCAGCTTCCTCCAGGAAGCGATCCACGAGTGGGCGGCCACCGATCCCATGCTGCTGGAGCTCAGCGTGTTCGGCGAGGTGATCCGGTCCGAGCTGGCGCACGGACCCATTGAGGACCGCGACCGCCTGCGGCTGCTGTCGTCGCGGCTCTCGGAGCTCAACACGCAGTTCACGGTCCATGCAAAGCGGTTCTCGACCGTCCTCGGCGAAGGCTCCCGCGCCATCAAGGTAACGCTGACGTGCATCAACATCGTGGTGGCCGCGACGCTGATCCTGCTCCTGATCTGGCACACGCGGCGCTTGATGCTGCAACGACAGGCGTTCGAGGATGCGTTGCATGCCGAGAAGGAGCGCCTGGCATGGCAGGCATCTCACGACTGGTTGACCGGGCTGTCCAACCGCCGCGCCTTCGAGGCGCGCCTGCAAAGCGTGCTGGACACCACCGCGGCGGATTCGCTGGGCCTAATCCTGCTCGACCTCGACCAGTTCAAAAGTGTCAACGACACCTGCGGCCACCTCGCCGGCGACCGCCTGCTCTGCCAGGTCTCGCGCCTGCTGCAACAGGACCGGGGGCCGCATGATCTGGTGGCCCGACTCGGCGGCGACGAATTCGGCCTGATCCTGCCGCAATGCTCGCCCTCGACCACCGTCGATATCGCCGAACGCCTGCGCAGATCGCTCGAGCTGTTCACCTTCGCCTGGGACGATCGTTGCTTTGCGGTGACCGCCAGCATCGGCGTTGCCTGCATCGGCGACGGCCGAACGACGCTCGAGGACGCGATGCGACGCGCGGACGCAGCCTGCTATCGCGCCAAGGAGAAGGGACGCAACCGCGTCCAGGTCGACAGCGGACGGCCGGACGTCGTGGTGGTCGCGCCCCGGCCGCGCGAGGCCGTCGCTGCGCAAGGCTGATTGCCGCCCGGAGTTCGCCTCAGGCCCACCCGATGGCGCTTCGATCCACCCCGGCGCGCCGGACAATGCGGTGACACGGCGCAGTTGTGACGTCGTGGCCACATGGCCCTGAAAAAGCAGCCCTCTTCGCATTCGGACACATCATATTGCGCGCCGGTCCACGATGGCCGGGACCTCTCTCGCTAAGGATGGCATCGCCCCGATGCTGCGGCCGCGAATCCGACTGGAATCGCGCCCCGAGAGGAGTTTGGAAGTGCCCGGGAATGATTTGATGGCCCCGCGCAATATCGTTCGCGCAACGACGTCCCGGCGGCGCGCGCTTCTCTTGAGCACAGCGATCGGTGCCCTCGGCAGCTCGCTGCCATGGTTCATCATGCCGGCAGAAGCGGCATGTGTGATCAGCGGAGCCGGCTCGCAGATAGCACTCCAGTCCGGCGATTCAATTACCTGCACCGGGTTGAGCAATACGCTGGTCAGAACGGCGTCGGGGGTCAGCGGGGTCACCGTCAACGTCGGCGACGGCAGCCCGACATCCCTGAACGACCCCGTCTTTGCCGGCATTGTCTTTGACGCGGCTTCGAACAGCGCGATCAAGATTTTCGGCAATGCGTCGGTCGCGCCAGCCAACAGCGACGGCATCGACGTGTTAGGCGGCAGCAACAATACAATCACGGTGGATGCAGGTGCTGCAGTCGGATCGCCGACCGTCGGGACGACGGCGCTTGGCCTCATCGGTTCGAACAACAACATCGTCGTGATCGGGGGTACGGTTGGAAGCGGCGCGGCCGGAACCGCCGGCATCGGCATCTTCGGCGGTTCGGCAGGCAATCAGCTGAACATCCTGTCGAGCGGCCTTGTCCAAGGCAACGGCCCCGCAGCCATCGATTTCAACGGCGCGGCGGACGGCAACACCATCAACAATGCCGGCACCATATCGAACGCTTCGGGCACTGCAATCCTCGGCTCGAACAGTCAGGACATCATCATCAATTCGGGCACGATCACCAGCAGTGGCGTCAGCATCGCAGTCGATCTCAAGAATGGGAACGACGTCTTCGAGCTGCGCGCGGGATCGAACATCACAGGCTGGGTCATGGGCGCCAACGGACTGGACACGTTGCGCCTGGGCGGGACCGCCAACGCGGCGTTCGACCTCAGCACATTCGGCGCGGCCGGCCAGTTCAAGGACTTCGAAGTGCTGGAAAAGACCGGTAGTTCGACCTGGACGCTGACGGGCATCACGATGGACGCGGCCACCATGGCCATCCAGGCCGGCACCCTCATCGTCAACGGCACAATGGCCAACATCGCGACGGTCGTGACCGGCGGCACGCTCAGTGGCAGCGGCATGATCGGATCGCTCACAGTGGTGTCGGGCGGCACGGTCGCGCCCGGCAATCTCGGTCAACTCGTCGTCAACACCAATGCGGCCTTCCAGTCAGGGTCGACATACGCGATCTCGGTCAACGCGGCCGGACAATCAGACAAGATTGCCGCCATGAGCGCGACGCTGACCGGCGGCACCGTCGCCGTCACCACGCTTGCGGGCGCCTACAATCCGTCGACGCAATATACCATCCTGAGCACGACGACTGGCGTCACCGGCAGCTTCTCGGGCGTGACTGTCAGCGGATACAATCCGCAGCTCTTCGCTTCCTCCCTCAGCTATGACGGGTTCAGCGTCTTCCTGACGCTCAACTACAACAACGCCGCGTTCCTCTCCATCGCGCAGACGCAGAACCAGAAGGCCGTGGCCGGCGCCTTGAGTGCGTTCGGTCCCAACCTGCCTTTCCTCTCCTCCTTCGCAGGCCAGAGCGACGCCCAGCTCCGTTACAATCTGGACCAGCTTTCGGGTGAGGCCGCCACCGGCGCCCAGCAGGGCGCCTTCCAGTTCACAAGCCAGTTCCTCGGCTTGATGCTCGATCCGTTCGTGGGTGGACGCAGTGGCATGAGCACCGGCGACACGGCGCTCGGCTTCAGCGCGGAGCGCGCCGCGCTGCCGGCCGATATCGCCCTCGCCTACAACAGGGTGCTGGGGACGCCGGCCACGAAGGCGCCTGCCTTTGCAGAGCGCTGGACGGCCTGGGGCACGGCGTTCGGTGGTACCAACCGCACCAGCGGCGACCCCGTCGTGATCGGCAGTCACGACCTCGGCGCGCGAACCGGCGGCGTCGCAGCCGGCGCCGATTATCATTTCGGCCGCGATGCGCTGGTCGGCTTCGCGCTGTCGGGCGGCGGCACCAAATGGGACCTCGCGCAGGCGATCGGCGGCGGCAAGAGCGATGCAATCCAGGCCGGCGTCTACACCGCCGTGCGTGCGGGGCCGGCCTATTTCGCCGCCTCTCTCGCCGTGGCCAATCATTGGATGTCGACAGACCGGCTCGCACCGTTCGGCAACCAGCTCACCGCCAAATTCGACGCGCAAACCGTCGGAGGCCGCATCGAGGGCGGCTATCGCTTCGCCACGCCGATTGGCGGCCTCACGCCATACGTGGCGGCGCAGGCGCAGGCTTTTCGCACACCGACCTATACCGAGGCCGATCTGGCCGCCAGCGGCTTTGGCCTGACCTATCGGGGACGCACGGCCTCCGACACACGGAGCGAGCTCGGCGCGCGCTTCGATCGCGCGACGCTGGTCACGCCGAACTCGGTCCTCACGTTGCGCGGCCGCGCGGCCTGGGCCCATGATTGGGTGAGCGATCCGACGCTCGTCGCCGCATTCCAGGTGCTGCCCGGCGCGAGCTTCATCGTCAACGGCGCGACGCCGGCAAAGAACACCGCGCTCGCATCTGCCGGTGCCGAGCTGAAGTTCTCGAACGGCGTTGCCCTGTCGGCGAAGTTCGACGGCGAGTTCGCGGCGCGCAGCACCACTTATTCCGGCACCGCGAGCCTGCGATACGCGTGGTAGCCGCTTGATCTCCTCAAGGCGACCGCGCGCCGACCGGTACGATCCCAAGGCCGGCGAGATGCGTATCGACGAATTGCTCGACCTGCTGGCGCAGCATCTGGGGCGGCACCGCCACCATGCGCTCCTCGAGGCCGAGCGAGATGATTCCGTGCACCGCGGAAAACAGCGTGCGCGACAGCAGCGCGATCCTCACGTCGTCCGCATCCGGTAGCAGCCGCACCAGGGGTGGATGCATCAGCGCGAAAGCGTCCATCACCATCTGAAGGATGTCGTCGGGATAAGGACGGTCGTCCTCCATCCGATGCTCGAACAGCGAGCGCAGCAGGTTTGCGTGCTCGGCGAAGAATTCGAGATAGGTCGCGGCCAGCCCGTAGAGCTGACGAACGGGATCGTCCGCCGGGACCTCGCCGAGCCGCACCGTGAGCGCCTGAACCGTCTCCCGATTGACCGTCAGGATCACCCCGTCGAAGTCTCCGAACTCGTTATAGACGCTGCCGACCGAGCAATTGGCGGCCTCCGCAACGTCCCGAACCTTCAATGATCTCAGCCCCTTAGCTGAAATAATGCCGCGGGCGATCTCCAGGATCAGGAGCCTCCGCCGATTTTTTTTCTGGTCGCGCGGCGATTCTTCTTGAACATTGTTCATTTTCAAGCTACTCATGTGAACATTGTTCAAATTAACCCGGAGATCTGCAAAATGCAAACCCTCGCTGTTGATATCGCCTCCACCTTCGTCGACGACGCTGCGGCTCTCGTGGCCGGCCTTGGCCGGGCCGTCCTCAAGTTCGCGATGCGACCGATCGATCGCATCGCAAATGCCTGCGACATTGCCGGCGTGCTCACCGAGCGCCGCGCGACCTTCCGGATGTGGCGGGCGAGCCGCGCCCGTAGCCGTCACGCGGGCCGCCGGTTCAGCCTGCTCGGCCGCCTCTCGCCCTTTCGCCACCTCGCTCATCTCACCTGAGGCGGGCGCACCCGGGACGTTCTGGTCGGCTCGAATGCAAGACCCGGCTGCAAGGAAGGACTTACCATGTCCCGACATTCGCAGCCGATGCCGCGGCCTTTGGCGATGCGGTTCAACATTTCCTCATCGCTCCGCGCGGTATCCGGAAAAGCGCGGCCGGTCCGTCCGAACCACGGCTGTGACCAGATATTTGCGAACCTAACGAGATCATTTGGAGACCAACAGGATCGGAAGTGTCGAGGGGGCAGAGCAGGCCGGCGACCGTCGTCATCCAGCCATCGTTCGTTCCGTAAGCTTCCGGTCGTGACGCCTCACCGACAACGTAACCATCTCAGGCTGCCTTCCCAAAACAGGACTTGTCATGATCAGGGAATTGATGTCGTCACGCCGCTTCGCGCCGCTGTTCTGGGCGCAATTTTTCTCGGCGCTCAATGACAACGTGCTCAAGAACGCACTCGTCATCATCCTGCTTTACAGTGCCGCGACCGGTCACGGCGACGCGCTGGTGACGGTCGCAGGCGCCGTCTTCATCTTCCCCTATTTCATCCTGTCGGGGCTCGGCGGCCAGCTCGCCGACAAGTACGTCAAATCCGTCGTCGCGCGGCGGCTCAAATTCGTCGAGATCTTCGCCGCGGGCTTCGCGGCCGCCGGCTTCTTCCTGCACTCGGTGCCGCTGCTGTTTACGGCGCTCGCGCTGTTCGGCACCATCGCCGCCCTGTTCGGCCCGGTGAAATACGCCATGCTGCCGGACCAGCTCGAGCTCGGTGAGCTCGCAACCGGCAACGCGCTGGTCGAAGGCGCCACCTTCATGGCCATCCTGCTCGGCACCGTCGCCGGCGGCCAGTTCGTGGCCGGCTCCGCGCATATGGGCTGGGTTGCATCGGCCGTGGTCGTGCTGGCTCTGCTGTCCTGGGCCTTCGCCTCCCGCATTCCGCAGACCACGCCGTCGGCACCCGACCTGCCCGTCAACGCCAATCCCTGGACCTCGACGCTCGGCCTGTTGAAGACGCTCTACGCGGACAAGCGGCTGTGGGACGGCACCGTGATCGTCTCATGGTTCTGGCTGGTCGGCGCCATCGTGCTGTCGCTGCTGCCGGCGCTAGTCAAGGAGGTCGTCGGTGGCACCGAAGGCGTGGTGACGCTGTGTCTTGCGACTTTCGCGATCGGCATCGCCATCGGCTCGCTGTTCGCGGCCAGCCTGAGCCACGTCCGCCCGAACCTCGCGCTGGTGCCGATCGGCGCCATCATCATGGGGTTTGCCGGCCTCGATCTCGCCTGGGCCATCGGTGTGACCGCCAAGGGGCAGGACATCGCCGCGGTCGACTTCGCAACCTCGTTCGCCGGCCTGCGCATGCTGATCGACTTCGTCGCCTTCGCATTCGGCGGTGGCTTGTTCGTCGTTCCGTCCTTTGCTGCCGTCCAGGCCTGGTCGGCACCGACCGAGCGCGCCCGCATCATCGCCGCCGGCAACGTGCTGCAGGCCGCCTTCATGGTGGTCGGCTCGCTGTTCGTCGCGCTGTTGCAGGCGGGCGGATTGCACGTCGGCTGGATCTTCTTCGGCCTCGGCGTCGCCAGCTTCGGCGCGGTGTGGTTCGTGCTGACCAAGTGGGGCAAGGAAGGCGTGCGCGACTTCGGCGGGCTGCTGTTCCGCGCGCTGTTCCGCACCGAGATTCGCGGGCTCGAGAACCTGCCGCCTCCGGGCACGCGCATGCTGATCGCGCCCAACCATGTCAGCCTGATCGACGGCCCGCTGCTGCACGCCGTGCTGCCGATCGATGCGAGCTTCGCGGTCGATACCGGCATCTCCAAGGCCTGGTGGGCCAAGCCGTTCCTGCGTGTGGTCAAGCACTACACCATGGATCCGACCAAGCCGTTGGCCGCACGCGACCTGATCAAGCTCGTCGCCGCAGGCGAACCGGTCGTGATCTTCCCGGAAGGACGCATCACCGTCTCCGGCTCGCTGATGAAGGTCTATGACGGCACCGCGATGATCGCGGACAAGGCCGATGCGGTGGTCGTGCCTGTCCGTATCGAGGGCGCGCAGCGCTCGCATCTCAGCTACCTCAACGGCAGCCAGATCAAGCGCTCGTGGTTTCCGCGGGTGACGGTCACGATACTGCCGCCGGTCAAGCTTCCGGTCGATCCGGCGCTGAAGGGCAAGGCACGCCGCAATGCCGCCGGCGCCGCGCTCCAGGACGTGATGATCGACGCCATGGTGAAGAATGCCATGCTTGACCACACGCTGTTCGAAGCACTCGGACACGCCTATCGCGACCGCGACACCGGCAAGGTCATCATCGAGGACGCGCTCGGCACCAAGTTGACCTATCGCAAGCTGATCCTCGGCGCGCAGGTCTTGAGCCGCAAGCTCGAGACCGGCACGGTGGCCGGCGAAAATGTCGGCGTGCTGCTGCCGAATTCCGCGGGCGTCGCCGTCGTCTTCATGGCGCTGCAAAGCATCGGCCGGGTCCCGGCCATGCTCAACTTCTCGGCCGGCCCGGTCAACGTCCTCGCCGCCATGAAGGCCGCGCAGGTCAAGACCGTGCTGACCTCGAAGGCCTTTATCGAGAAGGGCAAGCTCGACAAGCTGATGGCCGCGATCTCTGCGGAAGCCCGCGTCGTCTATCTCGAGGATGTCCGCGATTCGATCGGTACGGCCGACAAGATCAAGGGGCTGCTCGCGGGCACTGCGCCGCGCGTCGCCCGCCAGGCCAACGATCCGGCCGTCGTGCTGTTCACCTCGGGCTCGGAAGGCACGCCCAAGGGCGTCGTGCTGTCCCACCGCAACATCCTTGCGAATGCCGCGCAGGCGCTGGCCCGGGTCGATGCCAACGCCAATGACAAGGTGTTCAACGTGCTGCCGGTGTTCCACTCCTTCGGGCTGACCGGCGGAATGATGATGCCGCTGCTCGCTGGCATTCCGATCTACATGTACCCCTCGCCGCTGCACTACCGGATCGTGCCCGAGCTGATCTACCAGACCGGCGCCACCATCCTGTTCGGTACCGACACCTTCCTCACCGGCTATGCCCGCTCGGCGCATGCCTACGATTTCCGCACGCTGCGCCTGGTGATCGCCGGCGCGGAGGCGGTCAAGGACCGCACGCGGCAGGTGTTCATGGAGCGCTACGGCATCCGCATCCTGGAAGGCTACGGCGTCACCGAGACCGCGCCGGTGCTGGCGATGAACACGCCGATGGCCAACCGTCCCGGCACCGTCGGCCGTCTGTCGCCGCTGATGGAAAGCCGCCTCGATCCGGTCCCCGGCATCGAGGAAGGCGGACGCCTGTCGGTGCGCGGGCCGAACGTGATGCTCGGTTACCTCAGGGCCGAAAATCCCGGCGTGCTCGAACCGCTCGCCGAGGGCTGGCACGACACCGGCGACATCGTGGCGATCGACCCGGCCGGCTTCATCACCATCAAGGGCCGCGCCAAGCGCTTCGCCAAGATCGCGGGAGAAATGGTCTCGCTGTCGGCGGTCGAGAGCATCGCGACGACGCTGTGGCCGCAGGCCGCCTCGGTCGCCGTGTCGATCCCCGACCAGCGCAAGGGCGAGCGCATCGTGCTGCTGACGACGGAGAAGACCGCCGAGCGCAGCGCGATGCAGGGCCAGGCCAAGGCGATCGGCGCGTCCGAGCTGACCGTGCCCGCGGCGATCATGGTGGTCGACAAGGTGCCGCTGCTCGGCACCGGCAAGACCGACTATGTCACGGCAACGACGATGGCCCGCGAGCAGGCCTCCTCGCCGGAGCGCGAGGTTGCGTGAGGTCCAGCCCACGTCCGTCGCACCGCCTAATGCGCGGTGCGACGGCGTGGTGCTGCTTCACGGCATTGGCGTCGGTGCCTGGACGCTGAAGAAGCTGGATCGAGCGTTGCAGCGTCACGGCTTCGCCACGCTCAATCTCGACTACCCCAGCCGCAAGAAGCCGCTCGAAGCGCTTGCGGAAGACATCCACGCGCCGGTCGCCGCGTTTGCAGAACAATGCGACGGCGCAATCCACTTCGTCGCCCATTCCATGGGCGGGCTGCTCACGAGGGTTTACATCGCCAGATATCGTCCGATGCGGCTCGGCCGTGTCGTGATGCTGGGCACACCCAACGGCGGCAGCGAAGTCGCCGATCTCCTGAAGGACCTCTCGCTCTATCGCGCTGTGTTCGGTCCTGCCGGCTCGCAGCTTTCGACAGCCCAGCCCCCTGTGCTCGCCGCCCTGCCGCCGCCAGATTATGCGATCGGCGTCATCGCGGGATGCCGCACCATCGCGCCAATCGCCTCGGCCTTTGTCCTGCCGCGGCCCAATGACGGACGGGTTTCAGTCGAAAGCGCGAAATTGGCCGACATGACCGACCACATCGTCGTCAAGGCATCGCACACCGGACTTCCACGAAATGCCGTCGCGATCGAGCAGACGATCGCGTTCCTGCACGACGGCCGCTTCAATCCGATCACTTGAGCAAGTGATAGCGAACCGGGTTGTCGTCGCACTGACCCGCGCCGCACTCCAGCACCGTGGACAAAAGATTGGCGGCAACCAACAATGCAAAGATCGCGAAGACCGCGTTCGATGCCGCACCGTTCAAAGGCGCGTCCCCGTCTCGCCTGCCGGTCAGATCCGTCAGGACGAAGACGAGCGCGACATAACACACGATCCCGATCGCCGCCATCAGCGCCCAGGTGTAGAAATGCAGCCCAAACAGCGCCGAGCCGTATCCGGGATCGCCGGGCGCAAGATGCAGCGACACCTGCCGCATCGAGATGAAGCCGGTGACGAGGCTGGAAACGAGAATCATCGCGTAGTGCGATGGACGCTCACCGAGGCGCAGGTTGAACAAAAAACCCATGCCGATCGCGATGAACCCCGCCCTTTGCAACAGGCAAAGCGGGCAAGGCAGCTCGCCGAGCGCAAGCTGATAGGCGAACGCGACCGTCAGGATCAACGAGATCCCGAGCAGCCCAAGCATGTTCAGGATCGCACCGACCGGCCGTTGCTCGCTCATCTCTGTGGTGCTCATCTCGACACCATCAGAACGAGAATTTCAGCGGATCGGTCGCGTGGTGGAAGAACCATGCGACGGTGACGACGATTGTTGCGCTCCAGAGCGCATAGCTCAGTCCCGCGCGCGAACGCCAGACACTCGCGCAGCCCGCGAGCGCCAGCAAAAATGGCAGAAACATATACACGAGCGCGGGCTCCCCAAGCGATTCGCGCTGTGCGCGAGCCGGGAAGACATACGTCAGCCCCGCACGCCCCTCAAGAGCCGGCCTCGCTGCGCCGCTCCTGCGCATAACGCACCAGCGCCACGAAGCGATAGATGCCGTGCACGAACTTGCCATAGGGCATGGTGATGAACAGCGCGAACACTGCGCCAAGATGCAGGGCCAGCAGCGGCCCCATGGCGGCGGTCTCGCGCAGGACCAGCAGCGCCATGCCGGTGAAGCCGGTCAGGAACAGCATGGCGATGAAGCCGACGTCCATGCCGTAGCGCTGCTCGTCGAGCAGTTCCGGTGCACGCCGCGTTTTCGCAACGAGCAGGCCGATCGGACCGACGATGAGACCGATGCCGCCGAGTGTCCCCAGCACCACGGGCAGATCCCACCATGGATACGGCGCCTCGCGGCCCCAGAGGTAGTGATAGAGCGTCGCCACCGACGTTGCGGCGAAGCACAGCAGAAAACCGTAGAACGTCAGGTGATGGAAAAGCTTGCGCCGGTCGGTCGGCTTGTCGTCCTCGTTGTAGCAGCCGACGCCGCCGCCGTGGAGATAGCGCAGCTCGCCGGCATCGCGGATCGCCTGGAAGATCGAGCCGCCGTCGGCGCGGCCGCCGATCGGTGTACCGATATCGCGCCAGAAGGCACGCACGCTCATGACCAGCGCGAGGATCGCGTAGAGGAAGGCGGCGCTGAACAATGCGGCCATCGCATTGTGCGGCATCAGCTTGTAGAAAGCGCCTGGGCCGGTGTGCACGCCGAACAATACGCTGCGGTCATTCAAAGCGGCGAAGCCGAGAATGAAAGCCGCCATGCTGAGCGCGGCAATGATGCTGATGACGAGCCCGTTGCGGGCGAAGGCACCGGACAGCGCCTGCGGCCAAGCATAGGCCGCGTAGGACTCGGCGCGCGCAACAGCAAGCGTCCTGGGAACGTTGACATTGAACTCGTGCGGCGGCGAGAACTGGCAATCGACGTAGCAGGCGCCGCAGGAATGGCAGAGGTTTGCGAGATAGTTGAGATCTCCGTCGGAGAAGGCGCGCCGCATCTCCATGGCGGGAAATACCGCGCAAAGACCCTCGCAGTAGCGGCAGGAATTGCAGACCGTCATCAGACGGTCGGCTTCGTCCAGAATTCTAGTTCCGTGCATGTTTCGCCGCTTCCCGTCCTGCGATCCGCCCGAACACGCTACCGATGGTCATGCCCATGCCGGCCGCATAGCCCTTGCCGAGCACGTTGCCGGCCATGATCTCGCCGGCCGCGAACATGTTGGCGGACGGCTTGCCGTCAGCCATCAGCATCCGCGCCTCCTTGGTCACGCGCGTGCCGAGATAGGTGAAGGTGATGCCGGGCCGCACCGGATAGGCGAGATAAGGCGGCGTCTCGATTTTGCGCGCCCAATGCGTCTTCGGCGGCGTGATGCCTTCAGTCACGCAGTCGTCCAGGATGGTGTGGTCGAACGTGCCGGGCCGCACGGCCGCGTTGAACTCGGTGATGGTCTTCTCCAGCGCAGCCGGATCGAGCTCGAGCTTGCCGGCCAGCTCGGCGACCGTCTGCCCGGCGATCGGCGGGAACAGCGTCGGCATGAAGCTGGTGACGACGGTCGAATCGAAGATGATGTAGGCGATCTGGTCGGGCTGCGCCGCGACCAGCCGGCCCCAGATCGCGTAGCGCTTCGGCCAGATGTCCTCGCCCTCGTCGTAGAATCGCTGGGCGTGCTTGTTGACGACGATGCCGAACACGACGGAGTCGTGGCGTGTGATGATGCCGCCGTCGAATTTCGGCGCACGGGCGTCGATCGCGACCGCATGGCACTGGGTGGGGTCGCCGACCTCCTGCACGCCCCTGTCGAGCAGCATCTTCAATATCGAACCGCGATTATAGGGCGTGCCGCGGATCAGGAAATTGTCCGCGGCCTCGCCCCAATATTGCTTCAGCCATTCGATGTTGGCCTCGAACCCGCCGGCAGCGGCGACCAGCGACGTCGCGCGGATCTCGGTCTCGCCCTTGATCGGTCGCTTGAGGCGCGCGGCGAGGAACATGCCGTCCTCGATCACGAGATCGGTGACCTCGGCGTCGTACTCGACATCGACGCCGAGCCGCTCGGCGGTGAGATAGAGCGCGTTCAACATCGCGCGGCCGCCGCCGAGAAAGAAGGAGTTGGTGCGGCCAAGGCTCAGCGTGCCGCCGAGCGAAGGCTGCCAGCGCACGCCCTGCTCCACGATCCAGTTCAGGATGTCCTTGGACTCCCGGATCATGTGCCGCGCGAGCACCTCGTCGGTCTGCCCGCCGGTGACGCGCAGCAGATCCTCCCAGAACTCCTCCTCGGTGTAGGGGCCGGTGAGGATTTCGGTGGCGGCGTCATGGGCGCAGCGCATGTTGCGGGTGTGGCGGGTGTTGCCGCCGCGATAGAATTTTGGCGCGCCCTCCAGCACGAGCACCGAGGCACCGCCGCGGCGCGCCGAGATCGCCGCGCACAGCGCCGCATTGCCGCCGCCAATCACCAAGACGTCGTATTTGCTGCTCATCCCGTCTGCCCGATGCGACGAAGTTAGAGACATTCTGCCGCCGAGGACCCCGATCGACCAAGGCAACCATTGCGTACTTTTGTATACAAAGATATACATCGGCACTGCAAGTGGCATCTCTGCATGGGCAGGATGCGCCGTGAGGGAACATGGCCAAGCGCGCGGCAAAGACAGGCGGATCGATCGCACGCGGCGGCGGCGTGGCACTGGGCGAAGCCGTGTTCCGCTCGCTGTGCGAGGCGCTTCAGGCCGGCAGTTACCGCGCCGGCGACCGGCTGCGCGAGGAAGAGGTCGCGCAGCGGCTCAAGGTCAGCCGCACGCCGGTCCGTGAGGCACTTGGCCGTCTCGCGGCCCGCGGTTTCGTCGAACCTGCCGCCGGGCGCGGGCTGATCGTGCGCGACCTCGACATTTCCGAGGTGCTCGAGCTCTACGCCATGCGCGAGATCATGGAAGGTGCTGCAGCGCGCCTGGCCGCCGAGCACGCCTCCACTCCCGAGGTCGACGCACTCCGAGACATTGAGCAGGCCTTTGTCGAGGCATCGGCGTCAGACGCTGCCGAGATGGCGCGGCTCAACCGCGCCTTCCACGAAGCCATCTGCCGCGCCGCGCGCAACCGCTATCTCGACAACGCCTCGCGCGAATTGCAGGACTGGATCGCGCTGCTGGGCCCGACCACCTTCACGGTGACGGGCCGTCCCTCGACCAGCCACGGCGAGCACCAGGCCATCATCGACGCCATCGCCGCGCGCGACGGCGACAAGGCCGAGCAGCTTGCGCGGGCGCATATCCGCGAGGCACTGCGCTGCCGGCTCAAGCTGCTGCAGAAGCAGTAGGACGTGTACTCGTCAACGTCAGCTTGCGGGTTAAGTGGAAGTCGCTCCGCTTGGTCGGCATCGACTGCTTATGACCCGAAGTGGACCTGGCTGTCCCAGCGCGTTTTCCGCAAGATCGAGAACGCGGTGATCAATCCAAATTCGTAACCTCGGCAGTCCCGGGTGGGTTCATCAGAATGGTATCGATGGTCGCTTCATATTTCGACCATTCCCTTCCCGAGTTCTCGATGCTGATCTTCGGGATATCCAGCTCTGCGTAAAGCCGGTCAGTGAGCCTGCGATAATTACGGTACAGCTCGATAAGCCCGTCAAGGCCAACCAGGCCGTGCCTGACGGCATAGGGCGATGCCAGTTTCCAGTCGACCTGATATGTCACCCATGCATCACCACGCTCGGCAGCAACCGTTCTGATCGCCCGGTCAACGTCATCTTGATTAAAGTAGATGAGCAAGGGACGTAATGGCTTGATGGCAGTCACCACCTCATGGAGGTAGCCACGAATCAGGGCTGTGTCGGCATCAAGCAGGAACAGTGACGTCAGATTGCCATGGAAGAGTTGTCCATCGACAACTGTGATGCGCTCTGACGTCGAGGCCGAATTGACGTATGCACGCCAGCGTGCGGCGGCTGATTTCGCCAGTTGCGTTGCCGGCATGTCCGCCCACGGCACCTCCCAATCGAAGCGGATCGGATGTGGACTGACGCCCTCGGTGATGCCGAGGGCGGCGATGCCGGATCTATTCAATCGATCGGCGATTCGCCGTACGTTCGTCGACTTGCCGGACCCCATGATCCCTTCGACGATCACAAGTCCAGAGCGGATGCTGCAAACGGGCCGGGTCATACCGATGCGATGATAGCCTGTCCCATGCGCCGCCACCAGCGAAGCTTCTTTTGCTCCTGGCCCTTAGCCGACCTTGGCACACTGCCCGCTGACCATCAGCATTTGCCCGGAGCCGACCTCCGCCGAAACACGAGCGACGGCGATACCGGTTCGCGCGAAACATGCTGCCATTGCGGAAACCCGGAGGGATCGATCAGCCTGGCGATTGCCGGAAATAAGGCCAAGCTCCGCACGCCGATCTCTCGCTTTGCCTCGAGGGCCATCACGCCAGCACGTCTGCCACGACCGCCTTCACGACATCCCGCACGTCCGTCGGCTTCAGCCGCACCTGCAGGCCGCGCTGGCCGCCATTGAGATAGACCAGCTCGTGCGCGAGCGCGCTCTGCTCGATCACGGTACGCACCGGTTTGCGCTGCCCGAACGGGCTGATGCCACCGACCTTGTAGCCGGTGACGCGCTCGGCCTCGGGCGGCTTCATCATCTGCGCCGACTTGCCGCTCGCGGCAGCGGCGAGCTTTTTCATGGAGACTTCCTGGTCGGACGGGACGACGACGCAGATCGGCTTGCCATCCACCAGCGCCATCAGCGTCTTCAGCACGCGCGCCGGATCTTCACCGAGGGCCGACGCCGCCTGGAGCCCGATGCTCTCGGCGTCAGGATCGTACTCGTAGGTGTGCACGGTGAAAGCAACGCCGGCGGCTGCAAGCGCGCGCGTGGCTGGGGTGACTTTGGACATGGGTCATGTTTAGCACCGTCATTGCTGGGAGCGAAGCGACGACGGTGTGGGCACGCATGCTCGCCACAGTCTCCGCCGTCGTCCCCGCGAAGGCGGGGACGACGGAAGAGTTCGGCGGCGCTATGCCGCCAAACTCGACAGGGAGGAGGCCCTATTCCGCCGCGTCCCGCATCTCCGCGCGCTCGGCCCTCACCGCGCAGAACTTGAATTCGGGGATCTTGCCGAAGGGATCAAGCGCCGGGTTGGTCAACAGGTTCGCCGCCGCCTCCGCGTAGCAGAACGGCATGAACACCATGTTCTCGGGCACGTCGCGATCGGAGCGGACCTTGACCTCGACCGCACCGCGGCGGGTCTCCAGCCGGATGAAATCGCCGGGCGCGAGCTTCTTCCGGTGCATGTCCTTCGGCGACATGAACGCGACCGCCTCCGGCTCGATCTGGTCGAGCACCTGCGCGCGGCGCGTCATCGAGCCGGTGTGCCAATGCTCGAGCACGCGGCCGGTCGAGAGCACCATCGGATATTCGGCGTCGGGCAGCTCATCCGGCGGGATGACCTTGGCCGGCACGATCTTGCCGCGGCCGCTCGCGGTCGGGAAGCCCGTGGTGAAGATGATCTCGTTGCCGGGCTTGTTCGGATCGTCGGCCGGATAGGTCACGGCACCTTCGCGCACCAGCCGCTCCCAGCTGATATTCTTGAGCGAGGGCATCAACTCCGCCATCTCGGTGTAGACGTCGCCGGGGCCGGAATAATTCCAGGGCAGGCCCATCCGCTTGCCGATCTCCTGGATGATCCAGAGATCCTGCCGCGCATCGCCCGGCGGCTTGATCACCTGGCGGGCGAGCTGCACGCGGCGATCGGTGTTGGTGAAGGAGCCGTCCTTCTCGGCAAAGGCCGAGGCCGGCAGGACGACGTCGGCGTGGAACGCGGTTTCGGTGACGAAGAGGTCCTGCACGACGAGATGATCGAGCATGGCCAGCGCCTGGCGCGCATGCTGGAGATCGGGATCGGACATCGCGGGATTCTCGCCCTCGATATACATGCCCGTGATCTCGCCGGCATGGATCGCGTTCATGATCTCGACCACGGTCAGGCCGCGAACGGGATCGAGATCCTGGTGCCACAGTTTTTCGAAATTGCCGCGCAGATCGTCGCGGCTGACCGGCTGATAGTCCGGCAGGAACATCGGGATCAGGCCGGCGTCGGAGGCGCCCTGCACGTTGTTCTGGCCGCGCAGCGGATGCAGACCTGTACCGGGGCGGCCGACCTGGCCGGTGATCAGCGCCAGCGCGATCAGGCAGCGCGCATTGTCGGTGCCGTGGACGTGCTGGCTGATGCCCATGCCCCAGAAGATGATCGACGATTTTGCCCGCGCATAGGTGCGCGCAACCTCGCGCAGCGTTTGCGCCGGGATGCCGCAGATCGCCTCCATCTTCTCCGGGGTGAATTCCTTGATCTTCTCCTTGAGGTCCTCAAAACCCTCGGTGTAGCCGGCGATATACTGGTCGTCGGTCAAGCCTTCGGTGATGATCGTGTTGATCATCGCGTTCAGCATGGCGACGTCGGAGCCCGGCTTGAATTGCAGATGCTTGGTCGCGTGGCGCGACAGCGACTGCCGACGCGGATCCATCACGAACAGCTTGGCGCCATTCTGCTTGACCGCATTCTTGATGAAGGTCGCGGCGACCGGATGGTTCACGGTCGGATTGGCGCCGATCACGATGATGACTTCGGCATCCATCGCAGCCGAGAACGGCGCCGACACCGCGCCCGAGCTCAGGCCTTCGAACAACGCCGCCACCGACGAGGCGTGGCAGAGCCGCGTGCAGTGGTCGACATTGTTCGAGCCGAAACCGGTGCGCACCAGCTTCTGGAACAGATAGGCCTCTTCGTTCGAGCCCTTGGCCGAGCCGAAGCCAGCCAGCGCCTTCACACCCTTCTCGTCGCGGATCTTGACGAGGCCCTTGGCCGCGATGTCGAGCGCTTCTTCCCAGCTCGCTTCGCGGAAATGCGTGAAGGGATTGGCCGGGTCGACCTGGTCGTTGGAATCCTTCTTCGCATTCGGCAGCCGCACCAGCGGCTTGGTCAGGCGGTGCGGATGGTGGATGTAGTCGAAGCCGAAGCGACCCTTGACGCAAAGACGGTTGTGATTGGCGGGGCCGTCGCGGCCTTCCGCGTAGATCACCTTCTCGTCCTTGACCTCGTAGGTCACCTGGCAGCCGACGCCGCAGAACGGGCAGAGCGAATCCACCTTCTTGTCGGCATAGACGACACGGGTCTGCTTCTCATCCAGCATGACGGCCGGCATCAGCGCGCCGGTCGGGCAGGCCTGCACGCACTCGCCGCAGGCGACGCAGGTGGACTCGCCCATGGGATCGTCGAAGTCGAACACGATCTTCGAACCATGGCTGCGATACGCCATGCCGATGACGTCGTTGACCTGGACCTCGCGGCAGGCGCGCACGCAGAGGCCGCACTGGATGCAGGCGTCGAGATTGACGCGCATCGCCGGATGGCTGGCATCGGTCGCCCAGCGCTCGGCGGCGGGGAAGCGGCTTTTGGTGACGCCTGTGGTCTCGGCCCAGTGCCAGAACTTCGAATCCGGATCGTGCGAGGTCTCGCGCGCCGGCTGGTCGGCGACGAGCAGCTCCATCACCATCTTCTGCGCGGACACCGCACGCGCGGATTCGGTCTTCACCTTCATGCCGACCGACGGTGTGCGCTTGCAGGACGCGGCGAGCACGCGCTCGCCCTCGATCTCGACCATGCAGGCGCGGCAATTGCCGTCGGGGCGGTAGTCCGGCGCCGGCGAATAGCACAGATGCGGAATCTCGCGGCCCTGGCGTTTTGCAACTTGCCAGATCGTCTCGCCGGGTTTGGCTTCGACCTGCTTGCCGTCGAGCTCGAACGTAATCTTGGTCATTCGGCCGCTTCCTTGAACTCGTCAGGGAAATATTTGATCACGGTGGACAACGGATTCGATGCCGCCTGTCCGAGCCCGCAGATCGATGCATCGCGCATCGCCTGGCTCAATTCTTCCAGAAGTGCGCGGTTCCAGACCGGCTTCTGCATCAGCTGCGCCGCCTTCTGGGTTCCGACACGGCACGGCGTGCACTGGCCACAGCTCTCGTCCTCGAAGAACTTCATCAGGTTCAGCGCGGCCGCGCGCACGCTGTCCTTTTGCGACAGGATCACGATCGCGGCCGAGCCGATGAAGCAGCCGTATTTCTCCAGCGTGCCGAAATCGAGCGGGATGTCGTCCATGGACGCCGGCAGGATGCCGCCCGATGCGCCGCCCGGCAGGTACGCATAGAACTGGTGCCCGTCGGCCATGCCGCCGCAATATTCGTCGATCAATTCGCGCACGGTGATGCCGGCGGGCGCCAGCTTCATGCCGGGGTTCTTGACGCGGCCCGAGACCGAGAAGCTGCGCAGGCCGTGACGCTCATGGCGGCCGTTGCCCTTCCACCAATCCGCGCCCTTCTCGACGATGTCGCGCACCCACCACAGCGTCTCGATGTTGTTGATCAGCGTCGGCAGGCCGAACAGGCCGACCTGGAACGGATAAGGCGGCTTGTGCCGGGGCAATCCGCGCTTGCCCTCGATGCTTTCGAGCAGCGAGGATTCCTCGCCGCAGATATAGGCGCCGGCGCCGCGGCGCATGTGCAGCGTCGGACCGCCCGGCGGAAGCTTTGCGATCTCGCGCTCGAGGATCTCGCGCGAAGCCGGATATTCGTCGCGCAGATAGATGTAGACGTCGGAGGCCTGCACGACATGCGCGCCGAGCAGCATGCCTTCGATGAAGCGATGCGGATCGCTTTCGAGATAGACGCGGTCCTTGAACGTGCCAGGCTCGCCCTCGTCGCCGTTGATCGCCATCAGCCGCGGGCCAGGTTCACCCAGCACCGCGCGCCATTTCCGGCCCGTGGGGAAGCCGGCGCCGCCGAGACCGCGCAGCGAGGCGTCATCGAGCGCCTTCAGCAGATCGTCCTTCGGCAATTCGCCCGAGCGCACGCGATTGAGCAGCTTGTAGCCGCCGCCGGCGATGTAAGCGTCGTAGTCAACGTACTTCGGCAGATGCGCGTGGGTATCGCCGGCCTTCGCGGCCGCCATCACATTGGCGACGGTCGCGTGATCGACGAAGTTGTGACCGACCTCAGCCGCCGGCGCGGTATCGCAACGGCCGACGCAGGGCGCGCGGACGACGCGGATGCCGGGACCCGATGTGCTCTGCAAATCGGCGAGCAGCTTCTCGCCGCCGAGCATCGCGCAGGTCAGTGAATCGCAGACGCGGATCGTCAGCGGCGCGACATCAGGCTCGCCTTCCTTCACCACGTCGAAATGCGCGTAGAAGGTCGCGGTCTCGAACACCTCGGCGAAGGCGAGCTTCATCTCGTCGGCAAGCGCGGCGAGATGCGCGGCCGAGATCTGGTGATATTTGTCCTGGATCAGGTGCAGATATTCGATCAGCAGATCGCGCCGCCGCGGCTTGTCGCCGAGCAGCTGCTCGATCTCGTGTGCGGCGGTGGGATCGACCTGCCGTCCCTTGGGCGTGGCCTTGGCTCGCTTGCGTCCCTCGCCCGGATGCTCGAATTCTCTGACCTTGTGAACGTCGTCGTTGCTGCTCATGGAAACGTCGCGTTCTCCTCAAAAGCGCGATGACCTCAGACGAGATCGCCGTCGCGATTCGCCTTTATTTCCAAGCCTGAACATCGGGAACCGCTTCGCTTGCGTCCCGCGGATCAAGCCTCATTCCAGGCAACTCTAGCGTCTGGTATACCAGACGCCAAGCAAATTTAGAACGCCTCTATAGTCATTTCGGAGGCGGGCAGCCGCCCTGCCACGCCCCCTTACGCAAACTGTTCGCGGAACCTCGCCTCAGGTCTTGCTCATGCACTCTTCGATGTAGAACCAGCGATCGTCGCCCGTGAGGCCCTTGGACTTCACGTCGGCGCGGCAGGCCTTGAGCTTCGGCTTGTTGGCCGCCCACTTGGCTTTCATGTCCTTCAGCTTCTGCATCGTGAGCTTGATCTTGCCCGGCTTGGCTTCGGTCGTTGCGGCAGGCGCCGCCGGCGGCGTCGTCTGCGCGGATGCGGCATGAAGGCCGGCGACAAGCAACACGGCCACAAGGCAAATTCGGGTGCGAAGCATTTCAATCCCCCTAAGTCCCACTCTTGATGATGTCTAAAAGGCGAACGCCGCGGGACGCCGATGATCAGCATCCCGCGGCAGTCTCGACGGCGATCAGAAGATCTTGACCGCGCTCTCCAGCGTCTTCCAGACACCCCAAAGCAGGGGAACGCCGACGAAGGCCCAGAACAGCGCCGCCTTGACGTCAAGCCCGCCAAATCCGATGCCGTAGGAGCCATGCGGCCCCGCGGCAGCGGCGCTGGCGCTCGCCGCTTGCAGCTTGGCGACGTCGGCGTCCTTCATGTGCCACTTCGAATCGACCGGCTTGATCAGGTAGTTGCAGATCAGGCCCGCGATCAGCATCGCGCACAGGATGTACATGGTCGTGTTGTAGAGCTGATCACGCGGCACGCCCGCCGCGAGCTGGAACTCGCGGATGTAGTTCACCACGACGGGACCGATGATGCCCGCGGTGGACCACGCCGTCAGCAGCCGGCCGTGGATGGCGCCGACGAACTGGGTGCCGAACATGTCGGCAAGGTAGGCCGGCACGGTGGCGAACCCGCCGCCATACATCGACAGGATGATGCCGAAGCCGAGCACGAACAGGAGCTTCGAGCCCATCGCCGCAAACGTCGGCGCCAGCGCGTAGAGCACGATGCCGAGGATGAAGAACGTATAATAGGTGTTCTTGCGTCCGATCTTGTCCGACAGCGATGCCCAGAAGAAACGGCCGCCGATGTTGAACAGCGACAGCAATCCGGCGAAGCCCGCGGCGATCGCCGCGATCTGCGCCTTCTGCCCGGCATCGAGTGCGTTGAAGCCCACGTCCGGCAGGCCGATCAGCTTGCCGGCGAAGATCTCCTGGAGCATCGGCGAGGCCATGCCGATCACGCCGATGCCGGCCGACACGTTCAGGCACAGCACCCACCAGATCAGCCAGAACTGCGGCGTCTTGTGCGCGTCGTTGAGATGGACGTTGCTCTTCGAGATCATCGCGTTGGCCTTGGACGGCGGGGTCCAGCCCTCGGGCTGCCAGCCGGGCGGCGGCAAGCGATAGCGGAACGCGCCGATCATCATGAACACGAAGTAGATGACGCCCATCGCGACGAAGGTCTCCCAGACGCCGACCGAGGTCGGGGTCTTGAAGTAGTTCATCAACAGGTTTGCCAGCGGCGCGCCGATCATGGCACCACCACCGAAGCCCATGATGGCCATGCCGGTCGCCATGCCGCGGCGGTCCGGGAACCACTTCACCAGCGTCGACACCGGCGAGATATAGCCAAGGCCGAGACCGACGCCGCCGATCACGCCCGAGCCCAGCCACAACAGCCAGAGCTGATGGGTGTAGACTCCGATCGCACCGAGGAAGAGACCGCCGCACCAGCATAGCGCCGAGACGAAGCCGGCCTTGCGCGGGCCGACGCGCTCCAGCCAGCCGCCCCAAACCGCGGCCGCGATACCGAGCAGCACAAAAAACAGCGTGTACATCCACCCCATGCTGGCGACCTTCCAGTCGCAGCTGGTCGTGAACAGCTCCTGAAACAGCGACATGTCTGGGCAGGCCTTCGGCGCGGTCACCCCGATCGCGCGCGACAGCGGCAGCCAGAACACCGAGAAGCCGTAGGCCATGCCGATGCAGAGATGGATGCACAGCGCAGCCGGCGGCACCAGCCAGCGATTGAAGCCGGCGGTCGCGATGGTTCGCTCGCGATCCAGAAAACCTGCGCCGGCACCCGAAAGTGTTCCAGCGCTCTCGATTGTTGCCATGTAGTCCTCCCCTGCAGTTGCCCTTCTGAGCAAGCCTGCCGCTGCAATCCTGGTCCTCAGCCCGTTACGGCGCAGCCAACGGTCCCTGCTGCTCCGCACAATTCTTCGACGCGCGCCAGGATCGTCACGCGCATCGGAGTCGTTAACCCCTCGAGCGGGGCTCTATGCCGATACACCGCGCAGGCTTCGTGAGTTTCGCCCCTTCATCCGCGCATCGCAGACAAGACTCAACCTCCGCGCCTGCACAGAGGTTGTCAATTGGGGCAGAAGCAACGATTGATGTCGATAGACAAAAGGTAGGTATCAGCAGAGTGACGTGCACTACGAACGCAGCGCACCATTGGCTTTCTCTATCGAACCATTGATCTTTTCTATCAAGAACACGATGCGCGCCTCGTTGCGCTCGGTGATCTCCACCGTGTCGCCCGTCTCGCGGATCAGGTTCGGAATGTCAATCACCGACAAGGGGTCGGTGCAGTGCACTTCGAGCTGATCGCCCGGCTGTAACGGCTTGAGCGCCTTGCGCGTCTTCAGGGCAGGTAGCGGGCATTTCAGCCCGGTGAGATCGAGCGTGGTTCTGGTCATGGGCGCAACATGGCGGGGTGAGGCGATGGCGTCAACGCGAGGGCTCAGAGCAAGTCCGCATAGGACAAGAAACCTACGCTCTGTCCCGGCTCGACACGCGTGATGTCGTCGCCGAGTTCGATGAGGCCATCGGTCTCGACCAGCGACGACAACAGGCCTGCGCCTTCGCGCGGAAACTTGACCGCTTCCAATGCGCCGTCCTCTCCGCGCCGCAACGAGCTGCGAACATATTCGCGGCGGCCGATCTTCTTCTTGTAGGTGAATGCAGCACGCACCGGGATCGGCAACAGCGGCTCCGGCAGACTGCCCGCAAGCGCCAGCACCGTCGGCCGCACCACGTGGACGAAGGTGACGAAACTCGCGACGGGATTGCCGGGCAAGCCGATCAGCGGGGTGCCGCCGATGATGCCCATCGCCACGGGACGGCCGGGCTTGATCGCCATCCGCCACAGCACCAGCGAGCCGATGCTCTCGACCGCCGCCTTGACGTGGTCCTCCTCGCCGGTCGAGACGCCCCCGGTGGTGAGGATCAGATCATGGCTGCCTGCAACCTGCTTCAATCCATCCGCGAGCGCATTGCGCTCGTCGCGCAAGATGCCGAGGTCGAAGACCTCGCAGCCGAGCCGGCGCAGCATCGCCATCAGCATGAAGCGGTTGGAATCGAACAGCTGTGAGGCCGCGCGCGGCTCGCCGGGCGAAGCCAGCTCGTCACCGGTCGAGAACACGGCGACGCGGATGCGCCTGACGACGTCGAGCCGTGTCAGGCCGAATGCTGCAGCAAGCGCGATATGCTGCGGCAGCAAGCGCTGGCCGGCCCGCAGCGCGACGTGCCCTTGCGGAATGTCCTCTCCCGCCGGGCGGACATTGGCGCCGGGCTTTAGCCCCGGCGGCAGCACAATTCTGCCGGCCTCATCGAGCCGGACGTCTTCCTGCATGAAGACGGTCTCGGCGTCAGGCGGCATCGGCGCGCCCGTGAAGATGCGCGCAGTGTGGCCGGCCTTGATCGGCGCCAGCGCAAGGCCGCCGGCCTGGATGCGGCCGTCGAGCGGGAAAGCCCGTTCCGCGCTTTCCGGAAGGTCGGCGTTGCGCACGGCGTAGCCGTCGACGGCGGAGTTCGTGAAGGGCGGCAGCGGCAGGGGCGCCGCGATATCGCGCGCGAGCACGCGCCCGTCGGCGTCAATGACTGCCACGGTCTCGATATCGGCGATCGCATCGACGCGCGTGGTGATCAGACCAACGGCCTCGTCGACCGACATCATCGGTCCGCCGAAGGCAAAGCAATCGTCCGACAGTTGCGCCATGGTGCCTCGTCAGCGTATCGCGGCGCTTTTTGCCACCGCTTCCTCGACCGGCATCGCCGCACGCAGCAGCAATGCCGCCGCAGCCTCGATATCATCGAGATGGACGGTCGGCAGGCGGGTTTCAATGGCGATGTCGGTCGCGATCCCGACAATCCCCGGATCATCGGGAAACAGCAGCGGCTTGTCGTTGGCGGCGCGATGCACCTCGATCTTGCGGTGCGGCTCGCGCTTGAAGCCCTCGACCACGACGAGATCGACGGCTGACAGCTTGCTCAGAAGCTCCGGCAGCCGCGGTTCCTCGGCGCCGCGCAACTCATGCATCAGGGCCCAGCGGTTCGACGACGCAACCAGCACCTCGGCCGCGCCGGCCTCGCGGTGGCGCCAAGAATCCTTGCCGGGCACGTCGACGTCGAACTGGTGATGGGCATGCTTGATGACGGAGACGCGCAGGCCTTGCGCATTGAAATGCGGGATCAGCCGCGTCAACAGCGTGGTCTTGCCCGCACCGCTCCAGCCCGCAAGGCCGATGACTTTCATCGCAACTCGATCTCCGCCAGCCGCATCATGCGGCCGGAACCGCCTTCTCCATCGTCGTGAGCATGCTTATATCGGCTTGACCCGAATGTCATGCTAACGTCGCGGCCATGATGAAGATCGACAAAGCCCCAGTCCCCCTGATCGTTCCGAACCCTGACGACCCGCGCCTGACGGAGCGCGTGACCGGCACCGACCAGACCGGCGCCCAGGTCGAGATCAAGGTGCCGATGGAACGGCCACTGACGCTCTACCTGAATTCGCAGGAGATCGTCACCATGATGACGATCGGCGACTACCCGGAATATCTGGCGCTGGGCTATCTGCTCAACCAGAACATGTTGAAATATAGTGACGAGGTCACCGAGGTCGAATACGACGACGACCTCCAGGTGGTGGTGGTGCGCACCTCACATCACACCAATTTCGAAGCCAAGCTGAAGAAGCGCACCCAGACCTCGGGCTGCGCGCAGGGCACCGCGTTCGGCGACCTGTTAGAGGCGGTCGAGAGCGTCGCGCTGCCGAAGGCGGAGCTGCGCACCTCCTGGCTCTACCAGATGACGCAAACCATCAACACCATGCCCTCGCTCTATCTGGAGGCCGGCGCGATCCATGGCTGCGTGCTGTGCAGGGAGGGCGAGCCGCTGTGCTACACCGAGGACGTCGGCCGTCACAACGCTGTCGACAAGATCGCGGGCTGGATGTACCGCCACGGCGTCGATGCCTCCGACAAGATTCTCTACACCACCGGACGGCTGACCTCGGAAATGGTGATCAAGACCGTGCGCATGGGCATTCCGATCCTGGTGTCGCGCTCCGGCTTCACCGCCTGGGGCGTCGATCTCGCCCGCCAGGTCGGACTGACGCTGGTCGGCCGCACGCGCGGTAAACGCTTCATCGCGCTCGCGGGCGAAGAGCGGATCGTCTACGACCAGAACCTTGCTTACGTCGAGGAGGAATCGGCGAAGCACAAGCGCAAGGGTGAAGGTGGTGACGACTGAATTTCCGGCAACGCAGGGCGTGCTGCTCGCAGGCGGCCTCGCGCGGCGCATGGGCGGCGGCGACAAGCCGATGCGGACCATCGGCGGCCGCACCATCCTTGAACGCGTGATCGCGCGATTGACGCCGCAATGTAGCGGACTGATCCTCAATGCGAACGGCGACCCCGCACGTTTCGCGGCGTTCGGCCTGCCCGTTGTCGCCGATGACGTCCCCGGCTTCCCCGGGCCGCTCGCCGGCATTCTCGCCGCGCTCGACTGGACGGCGACGAACCGGCCTGACATCGAATGGGTGCTGAGCGCCGCAGGCGACTGCCCGTTCTTGCCGCGCGATCTGGTCGCGCGCCTGCACGAGGCGCGGGAACGCGAGAACGCACAGCTCGCGGTCGCCGCATCAGGCGATCAGTCGCATCCGGTGATCGGTTTGTGGCGCGTCGCCTTGCGCGACGAGCTGCGTCACGCGCTGGTCGTCGAAGACCTCCGCAAGATCGACCGCTGGACCGCGCGCTATCCGCTCGCAACGGTGACATGGCCGGCCGAACCGCTCGATCCGTTCTTCAACGCCAACACGGTCGAGGACATCGCCGAAGCCGAACGGCTGGCCGCGCTGGATGCGGCCTCCTGACAAGAAGCGCCGGCGCAAGCGCGAGCCTGCCGCTCAAGCCGCCAGCGGCATCGACCAGGCGTCGTAACCGTAGACCCAGCTCGTATCGGTGCGCTCCTTCAGCCAGATGTTGGCGCGCGAGGTCTCCTGCACCCGCGTCGTGCGCACCTTGCGAGTCGCCTCGAAGCGGCGAAACGCATTCGCGACGCCGTCGCTGCCGACGCCGTCGAGGCAACGCGACAGCACGGCGGCGTCCTCGATTGCCATGGCTGCGCCCTGCGCCATGTAGGGCGTCATCGGATGGCAGGCATCGCCGAGCAGCGTCACCTTGCCGTCGGCCCAGCGTTCCAGCGCGTCGCGGTCCATGATCGCCCATTTGTGCACGTCGGGACAGGCGGCGAGCACCCGAGTGACTTGCGGGTGAAAGCCTTCGAATGATGCGCGCAGATCGCGCACGTCGCCCTTCGCCGACCAGGACTCGATGCGAAAGTCCGGCTCGGGCTGGCTGGTGACGAGATAGACCTCGCTGCGATCAGGCTTGACGTAATAGATCACGATGTGGCGGTCCTCGCCCCACCATTTGGTGCAGTCGTCGATCCCTGCGCCGCCGAGCAGCGCGGCGGGATAGGTGGTGCGATAGGCGATGCGGCCGGTGAATTTGGCCGGCGCGGTGTCGAACAGGAGATCGCGGACCGTCGAATGGACGCCGTCCGCGCCGACCACGGCATCGGCGATGGCACACGTGCCATCGGCAAAACTCAGCCGGACACCATCGCCGGTCTCGTCGAGGCCGACGAGCTTGTGATTGAGCCGCACAAATTCGTTCGGCACTACGCTCGCCAGCGCCGCATGGAGATCGCCGCGATGAGCGAGCAGATAGGGCGCGCCGAACTTCTCTTCCGCGCTCTCGCCAAAAATCATGTCGAACTTGATGTCGCCGCTCTTCCAGTCGCGGTTGTTCCAGGAGCGTGGATAGAACGAGTGCTCGCGCATCCGCGCCGCGAGCCCCAGCACGCGCAGCACCTTCATTGCGTTGCAGCCGATCTGGATGCCGGCGCCGATACGGGCGAACCGGGAGGCCTGCTCGTAGACCATCACATCGATACCGACGCGCCGAAGCGCCGCGGCCGTTGCAAGCCCGCCCATGCCGGCACCGACGATCGCAACCGAAAGCGGCCTCGCCATCGCGTCCCCCCTGCCGCGCGGCTTGAGCGCCGCGTCGTCGATCTATGCAGGCCGGAAGCCCGCCCGCTCCAGCGCGGTGCGCGCCTCATCCGAGCCGAGTGCGTCGAGAAAGGCCTGCACGGCCGGCCGCTGCTTGCGCGCCGTCACCAGCGCGAAATCATAATGCTCTTCCGCGAACGGAATGAAACCGAGGTCGACAACATGGGCGACCGGCGCAATGGTCATGCCCCAGTCGGCGCGGTGCTGCGCGACAGCCGCAGCCACGGCATTGTGCGAGCGCGGCTGGTTCCAGTAGCCTTCCGGGCGCGCACCGCCGAGCAGCCGATCGATCAGGATGCGCGTGCCGGCGCCCTGGTTGCGGTTGACCATGATGCAGGCGGGGTCCGCGAGCGCGGCGGCGACGGCTTCCTTCGCACCGAGCCCCTCAAAACGCTTGTCGCCCTTCCGGAACACGATGCCCTGCATCCGCCGCCAGCCCGGCACGAGCTCGAGCCCCTCAACGAGATAAGGCGTGTTGTAGGTCTCGCTCTTGTCGTCGAACAGATGGATCGGCGCGAGATCGCATTCGCCACGCTTCGCCGCCGCAAGTCCACCGAGACTGCCCACCGCGATCGAGCGCACGGTCAGCCCCGCATGCGCGAGCTGTGCGGTGACGAGATCGAGGCCGGTGCAATGGCTTCCGACGATGACGAGATCGGGCACCCGCACATGCGGCGTGAACAGCGTCACCTCGGCGTCGGTCCCTGCCGGCATCTGGTCGGCAAGCGCGTCGATGCGCAGAAAACCGTCGGCCTGCGCGAACGACGTGATCGCACCGGACCCCTTGCCGGAGGGATAGGCGATCAGGCCGTCCTTGCCGCCGACCAGCGAGACCATGACGAACTCGGTGCGACCGAGCTCGGAGGCGATGCGCACCGGCACGGTCGCGTTCACCTTGGCGTCGGAGCGCGCCGGCAGCCCGGCCATTTTGCGCAGCACCGGCACGATCATGTCGTGGAAGGTGAACATCGCCGAGGTCGGAAAGCCCGGCAGGATCACCACCGGCTTGCCGTCGCACGCCGCAAGGCACAGCGGCTTGCCGGGCTTGAGCGCAACGCCATGCGCGATGATGCCGGGCTGGCCGAGCCGGCCGATGATGCGATGGGACACGTCGCCCGCGCCCTTCGAGGTGCCGCCCGACAGCACCAGCATGTCGGCGTCCGCCAGCGCGCGGCGCATGGCGGCTTCGAGTTTTGCCTCATCGTCGGGAATGGCGCCGAGGAACACCGTCTCGCCGCCATTCTCGTCGATCGCGGCGGCGACGATGGCGCCGTTGGTGTCGTAGATCGCAGCCGGCGCGAGCGCCTCGCCGGGCTGAACCAATTCGTCGCCGGTGGAGATCACGGCAACACGCGGCTTGCGCGCGACAGTCACCTCGGCGATGCCGCAGGCCGCCAACATGCCGATCTCGCGCGAGCCGATGATCGTGCCGGCGCGCAGCAGCGCCTCGCCGCGCGCGATGTCGGAGCCTGCGTAGGACACGAACTGTCCCGGCGAGACGGCTCGCCGGACGTCGATCGCATCGGACCCGGCGGGCTGGGTATGCTCGACCATGACGACGGCGTCGGCGCCGCGTGGTAACGGCCCGCCGGTTGCGATCGGCGTTGCGGTTCCTGTCGCCACCTGCAGCTTCGGCGCGGTGCCGCAGTGAATGGTCTCGCCGTTCAGCGCAAGGCGAACGGGCGCGCCTTCGCCGGCCGCGGCGAGATCGGCCGAGCGCACGGCAAAGCCGTCAACATTGGAACGGTCGAACGGCGGGACATCGATCGGCGCCGTAATGTCTTCGGCCAGCGCCGCGCCGAGCGCATCGGCAAGCTTGCGCGCCTCGCTCGGGACCACGCGCGGGAACAACGCAGCGTCAAAGCGCGCCAGCGCGTCCTCGCGCGAGAGGATCTTGAGGAACTGCTCCTGTTCGAGCGCGCTGCGGTCTTGCGATTGCGGGATCATCGTCATGCCAAACCCATATCATTCCCGCATCAGATAGGCATCGACCGGCGTTCCTGCCGCAAATCCCTCGTGGCTGGCGGGAACGAGCAGCCATGCATCGGCCCGGGCAATGGCCTGGAGCGGCCAATCCCCCACCGCGAGCGGGAGCCACGCATGATGTTCCTCGGCCAGCAGGGCAATTTCGGCGATGCCGACACTGGATGCGATTTTGCGCGCAAGCGGCAAGGTCATGCATCGGCGTAACTGCCGCGCCGACAGCCGATCGACGAGCGGCAGCACGAGCGCGAGCCAGGCGGCAAGCGCATGATCGGGCGAGCCAGGCAAGGCGACGATTGGAACCGGTCCGAGCCGCCCGACCGCGGCGGTGCGTCCGGGCTGGAGCGCGAGGCCGTGGGCGAGCACGTCGCCATGCCGGGCCAGCGCGCTGACCGCGGCATCCCGGCGACCGGCGCCGCTGCCGCCGATCGTCACGACGAGATCGCAGGTGAGATCGCCGAGCGCTTCCGCGATCGATGCCGCATCTCGCGCGGCAGCTTCGCGCGTTTGCACCTGCAGCCCTGCTGCGCGCGCGATCTCGGCGATCATGTGTGCCGTCACGGCTGCACCCGGCACGTTGACGATGCGCAGCCGCGGCCGCCGTACGCTCAGCTTTTCAACCCCGGCGGCGCGCGCGAGCAGCAAGGCGGCAGAATGGATCAAATGCCCTTCTGCCACGGCAGGCGCCCGCCCGGCGATGTCGCTTCCGGCGCGCCTGACGCCCTGACCGGGCACGCCCTCCGCCAGCACCTGGGCGAGTGGACCCGACACCTCGACTGCATCGGCATCGAGTACACAATCACATCCCGGCGGCATCGCGTCGCCGGCATCGACCCAAACGGGCGCCGTCGTCAGAGGCAGCGGCGAATAGGCGGACGCGCCGACAATATCGTTGGCGCAGAGCGCCCAGCCATCCGCAGCGGCAATGTCGCGCGGCGGAGACGCCGCAAGCAGCGGCGTCCCTGCCGCGATGCAGCCGGCGGCCTCCGTCAGGGGCAACTCGATCGCCGCGATCGGATCAACGCCTCGCAGCAACGCGGCGAGCGCAGTGTCGAGCGGCGTCAGCGATGGCGGCAGGCGCTGGGTCATGCGCCATGATGGACCATGCATCGCCCGGTTTGGCAACCGCTGGCGATGCGAAGATCAGCCGCCGGACTTGGCCGCATTGGGGAAGAACAGCTGCTGTCCGTCGACCTTGTAGCCGGCGATCGCCGCCTGCCCCTCCGGCGAGATCAGCCAGTCGATGAAGGTCTGCCCCAGCTCCTTCTTCACGTTCGGAAACTTTTCCGGGTTCACCAGCATCGCGCCGTACTGATTGAGCAGCCGCTTGTCGCCTTCGACAACGATGTCGAGATCGCCGCGATCCTTGAAGGCGATCCAGCTGCCGCGATCGGACAGCACATAGGCATTCGCCGTGCGCGCCGCGTCGAGGGCTGCGTCCATCCCTTGCCTGACTTCGCGATACCATGCGCCCTTGGCAGCGGCGATATCGATGCCGGCGACGATCCAGAGCGCGAGCTCTGCGGCATGGGTGCCCGAGCGGTCGCCGCGCGTCACGAACGGCGCGCCCTTGGCCTCGATCGCCTTCAGCGCGGTGGCGATATCCTTGCCCTTCACGGCGGCGGGATCGCTCTTCGGCCCGATCAGCACATAGTCGTTGTACATCACGTCAAAACGCTTCACGCCAAAACCGTCGGCGACGAACTTCTCCTCCTGCGGTCGTGCGTGCATCAGCACGACGTCGACCTCGCCCCTGCGCGCGCCGTCGAGCACTTCATCGGCACGCCGCGCGATCACCGTCACCTCGATGCCGGTCTTCTCCCGGAAGATCGGCAGCAGATGATCGAGCAGGCCGGACTCCTGTGTCGCCGTGGTCGAGGCCAGCACGATCGCGCGGTCCTCCGCAAATGACGCCGCCACGCCCGCGGCGAGGCCGCAGAGAAGCGCGAGTGCAACGGACAGGCGGCGGACGACCATGATCGGGTTCCCATTGGCTATGACGCGATCATGATGATGATCGATTGCGCCACACTCGTGACGCGTTTGCTCGTTGCGCTCCCAACTCGGGACATTTCGGCAATGCGGCTCGCGCGGTGCGTCGATTGCAATTGCGAGCGCGACGGCCGCAAGGCCCGCGCCACGCGGGTGCATCAGGATCGTTCACCAAAGCAGAAATCGCGCGTGAGGATGTGTTGCAAAGCAGCGAGATGATCGGGCATGGTCCTGCCGGACGTAAATTGAAATGCAGAATTCCACCTGCGTCGAACGCCAAAAAGAAGCAAGAATTTGCATAGGAATGCAGGATGGAATTCCTGACGACCAGCGAAGCCGCCGACTACCTTCGGCTCGGCGAACGCAAGCTCTACGAACTCGTCACCACCGGCGCGATTCCCTGCACCAAGGTGACCGGGAAGTGGCTCTTCCCGCGGCACGAGCTCGACCTCTGGGTCCTGTCGGGACTGGCGCGTCCGGCCGGCATGCTGACTGCGGAGCCGCCGCCGGTCGTGGGCGGCAGCCAGGACGAGCTGTTGGACTGGAGCCTGCGTGAATCCGGGTCGGGCCTGGGATCGATGAGCGAGGGCAGCGCGCGCGGGCTCGAGCGCTTGCAACGCGACGAGGTGATGGCCGCGGCGGTGCACTTCCACAGCCTGGAGGCCGACGGTAATCTTGCCTCCGACGCCAGTGCAACGACGCTGCGTGACGCGCCTGACCTGCATGATGCGGTGCTGGTCGCATTCGTGCGCCGCGAGCAGGGTCTCGTGCTGCCGCCGGGCAATCCGAAACGGCTGCGCGGCCTCTCCGACGTGCTTGCGCTCGGTGTCAGGATGGCGATGCGACAACAGGGCACAGGCGCGCAGATGCTGCTCGACGTGCTGTTGAAGCGCACCGGCGCCTCGACGCGCGATCTGCGCCGGGTCGAGACGCCGGCCCTCACCGGGCCGGATCTCGCCGAGATCGTCCGCGCGGGACAGGCCGATTGCGGAATCGCGACGCGTGCGGCGGCGCGCTCGGCCGGGCTCGATTTCGTGCCGCTGGTCTGGGAGAATTTTGATCTCGCAATGCGGCAACGCAGCTATTTCCGCCCGCCGATGCAGGCCCTGATCCGGTTCCTCAACGAAAGGCGGCTGCGACAGCGCGCCGAGGAACTGACCGGCTACGATCCCTCGCCGGCGGGGCAGATCCGCTTCGCGGCCTGACGTTGACGCCCGCCCCCAAATAGTTGCAAAAGAAACCAATTCAGCCGGGCTATACCCGGGCAACACCGGCCAACGAGCCGGATCAGGGGAGGACAAACGTGAATCCAACGAGATTTGGACTGCCGGTCGCGGCCGGCTTTGCAGCGACGTGCTTGGCGGCGGCGCTGCTGCCGGGTACGGCGTCGGCGCAGGTTTCCGACAACATCGTCAAGATCGGCGTGCTCACCGACATGAACGGCCCCGCCTCCGCGCCGACCGGCCAGGGTTCGGTGACGGCGGCGCAGATGGCGATCGACGATTTCGGCGGCACCGTGCTCGGCAAGCCGATCAGCATCGTGATCGGCGACCACCAGCTCAAGGCCGATATCGGCGGCGCGATCGCGCGGCGCTGGTTCGATGTCGACCAGGTCGACCTGATCGTCGACGTGCCGGTCTCCGCGGTCGGGCTCGCGGTGCAGAACATCGCCAACGAGAAGAAGCGGCTGTTCATCACCCACTCGACCGGCACCGCGGACTTCCACGGCAAGTTCTGCTCGCCCTACGCGATCCAATGGGTGTTCGACACCCGCGCGCTCGCGGTCGGCACTGCGGATGCGGTGGTCAAGCGCGGCGGCGACAGCTGGTTCTTCATCACCGACGACTACGCCTTCGGCCATTCGTTGGAGCGCGACGCCTCCAGCGTCGTCACCGCCAATGGCGGCAAGGTGCTGGGCTCGGTGCGGCCACCCTTGGCAACGCCCGACCTCTCCTCCTTCGTGCTGCAGGCGCAAGCCTCCAAGGCCAAGATCATCGGCATTGCCGCAGGTCCCCCCAACAACATGAACGAGATCAAGACCGGCTCGGAGTTCGGCGTGTTCAAGGGCGGCCAGCAGATGGCGGCGCTGCTGGCGCTGATCACCGACATCCACGGCCTCGGCCTGCAGGCCGCCCAAGGGCTGTTGCTGACGACGTCGTTCTATTGGGACATGGACGACAAGACCCGCGAATGGTCGAAGCGCTATTTCGCCAAGATGAACAAGATGCCGTCGATGTGGCAGGCCGGCGTCTATTCGAGCGTGATGCACTATCTCAACGCCATCAAGGAGACCGGCACCGACGATCCGCTCAAGGTCGCGGCGAAGATGCGGGAAAAGCCGATCGAGGATTTCTTCGCCCGCAGCGGCAGACTGCGCGAGGACAATCTGATGGTGCACGATCTCTGGCTGGTGCAGGTAAAGACGCCGGAGGAGAGCAAATATCCGTGGGACTATTACAAGATCCTCACGACCATCTCGGGCGAGAAGGCGTTCGGCCCACCGGACCCGGCGTGTCCGCTGGTGAAGAAGTGACGGCGTAGCCGAGCCGCAGTGACGGTGCACCCTCTCCCCTTGCGGGAGAGGGTGGATTCGCAAGGCGAAGCCGGGTGAGGGGTTGTCTCCGCGAATACAGTTCGCACTGAGTTCGCGGAGAGAACCCCTCATCCGGCGCTTCGCGCCACCTTCTCCCACAAGGGGAGAAGGAAGGAAGCTCGTGCCTCGCGCCCTACTTCATCACCCCGATCTCGCGAAAATACTTCATCGCGCCCGGATGGATCAGCTCCGGCTTCGGCGCTGCCGCGACCGTGTTCGACGCTGTGGTCTCGCAGGCCTGCGCGAGCTGCTTGCAGAAGGTCGCCTCGACGCCGTGCAGCGTCTTCGCGAGGCGATAGGCGACGTCATCGGGCAGATCCTCGCGCGTGAGGACGAAGCTCCACGAGCCGAGCGAGGCGATCGGCTCGGCCTGCTTCGGATAGGAGCCGGCCGGCACGGTGAGCGGCTTCAGGAACGCATGCTTGGCGCGAATGCGCGTGATCTCTTCAGTGCTGGGCGCAATGAAGCGCGCGCCTGACGCACCCGATGCCACCGCGGCAAAACCGGGCCAGCCGATGCCGGCGCCCCACAACGCGGCGACGCGGCCGTCATCGACCATCGCGGGACCATCGCCGGCGCGGTCGAGATAGATCGCCTTGAAATCCTCGTCCTGCTTGAGGCCGAGACCATCGAGCACATAGCGCGCCAGGATCGGCAGGCCCGAGCCCTTGGCGCCGAACGCGACGGGCTGGCCGACCAGATCGCGAATGGTCTTGTACGGACTGTCCGCCCGCACCACGAACATGCCGGGGTTGGAATAGATCGCGGTGAGGATCTTCAACCGCACAGGCGCGCGGCCGATGCCGGCAAAGGCCTCATAGGCCGGCTCGCCCGCGACCAGCGCGAGATCGAGCTCGCCCTTCTCCAGCAGCGGAATGTTCTCGTTGCTGCCCTTGGTGTTGCGGGGCGCGATGGTGATTTGCGGATCGGCCGCGTTCATCACTTCCGCAAAGGCGTTGCCATAGAGCGGAAAGCCGCCGCCGGGCGTCGCGGTGCCCAGGCTGAGTGTCGTGGTCGGAATGGCCTTGCCTCCGGTTTGAGCCGCGGCGGGGCCTGCGAGTGGACTTGCGAGCAGCGCCGCGCCGAGAAGGATTGTGATTGCGAATCTCATGATGAGTCCCGGCCGCCCCGCGTCAACATCGACTTGCGGCGATGTAGGCAGCGGGCGGTTTTTGTGAAAGCATGCCGCCCAACGACAATAGAACAATGGGAGACGTCATGTTGCGAATTTTGCGTAACACTGTTTTTGGGCTGCTTTTTCTTTCAACTCTCCTCAACGCCTCCCCTCCCGCCTCCGCCGCCGGCTACCCCGACCGCCCCGTGCACTGGATGATCGGCTTCGCCGCCGGCGGCCCGGTCGACATCGTGGCGCGGATCATGGCGCAGGCGCTCTCGGATCGCCTCGGCCAGCAATTCATCGTCGAGAACCGCGCCGGCTCCGGCGGCAACATCGCGGCCGGCGCCGCGATCAACTCGCCCGCGGACGGCTACACGCTGCTGTTCGTCGCGCCCAACAACGCGATCTCGACCTCGCTCTACAAGAAGCTGCCGTTCGACTTTTTGCGCGACACCGTGCCGGTCGCCAGCATCATGCAGCTCACCAACATGCTGGTCGTCTCCAACGCGTTTCCCGCGAAGACGGTCCAGGAGTTCATCGACTACTGCAAGGCCAATCCCGGCAAGATCTCGTTTGCCTCGTCCGGCAACGGCACCTCGGTGCACATGTCGGCGGAGCTGTTCAAGGTGATGACCAAGTGCGACATGGTGCACGTGCCCTATCGCGGCTCCGCGATCGCCTTCCCCGACATCATCTCCAACAAGGTGCAGCTGATCTTCGACAACCTCCCCTCCGCGCTCGAGCAGTCGCGCGGCGGCAATGTCCGCGCACTCGGCGTGACCTCGCCGCAGCGCTGGCCGAGCGTGCCCGACGTGCCGGCGATCGCCGAGACCGTGCCGGGCTTCGAATCGGTCGGCTTCTACGGCATCTCCGCGCCGAAGGGCACGCCGCCCGAGGTGATCGAGATCCTCAACAAGGCCGTCGGCGAAGCCCTGAAGGACCCGAAGGTCATCGCGCGGCTGACCGAGAACGGCGGCATTCCCAAGCCGATGACATCAGCCGAGTTCGGCAAGCTGGTCGCCGACGAGACCGAGAAATGGAAGAAGGTGGTGGAGTTCGCCGGGGTTTCGGTGGACTAGGGGCGGCCCTTCGCGGCGTGCAGTAGCGCGCCGGCAAGGCATTCGGAGGGACCTGCAGGCCCCTCCGGAATCAAAATGTGCGAAAACAACCCCATGCACCGTAGAAAAGACGCGTGATCACAGTGGGTTACCGAAACGGGAAAACGGGCCTTCGCGAGCCGATTTGACTCGTCGGGCAAAACAGGAGCATAAGGGCATTGTCGCCAATTTCGGTTATTCGAAAATCATCTGCCATGCTGCGCCAGGGGTTTCCATCCACTGGTGCCAGCATTGCACCCCCGCCTCCATCCCTGTAAACGAACCGCGCACCGTTGCCGGCCGCACATCCGCGGCCGTCTCGCGGCGGGGCCTGTAGCTCAATGGTTAGAGCCGGCCGCTCATAACGGTCTGGTTGCAGGTTCGAGTCCTGCCGGGCCCACCAGCCTTCGCTCGCGTCGCGAGCTTCGGCTAGGCAAGCCAGAGCCACAAATGGCAAGCGAAGCGGGCGAAGGCTGCCGCGCCGGAGCCCGACGGGCGAAGGCGGGCTGCGAAATCAATGGTTTGGGCCTTGACCGATTTTTCCGGTGGACCGGCTGATTTTGTTGGAGCCAGACATGATCAAGATCGCGACACTCCCCGTTGCGACACGCGATGCCCGCGAGCGCATCCAGCGGCGGATGTGTGGCGCCGTTCCTGCCTCTCTCGTTCCTGCCTCTCTCATTCCGGGACTGAACATGCGCAAGCATCTCGCGATTTTGGTGATCTCGTGCTGGGCCACTTCGGCTTACGCACAAAAGGCCGACCTCATTGTCACGAACGCAAAGATCGTAACGCTGGATCCCGCATCGACGATCGCGCAGGCTCTCGCAGTCCGCGACGGCAAGATCGTTGCAGTTGGCGGCAACGATGCCATGCAGAGCCTGGTCGGGCCCGCGACGCGCCGCGTCGACGCGGGCGGACGCACCATCATTCCGGGATTGATCGATTCCCATATTCACGGCGTGCGCGCCGGGCTCACTTACGCGACCGAGGTCAACTGGATCGGCGCCAAGACCATCGGCGAGGCCATGGAGCGCCTGCGCCAGGCGGCAAAAGCGCGCCCGGCGTCCTGGATCATCGTGGCCGGCGGCTGGAGCGAATTGCAATTTGCGGAGAAACGGCGGCCGACGCTGGCCGAGGTGATGTCGGCCGTTCCCGACAATCCGGCTTACATCCAGCTGTTCTATTCGGCCGTGCTGATGACGCCGAAAGCGCAGCAGGCCCTCGGGATGTCGGCGGATCAGCCGCCGGCCGGTATCACGTCTGAGCGCGCCGCATCGGGCGAAACCACGGGCTGGTTCAACGGCTCCATCGTCAGTATCTCCGCGCTGTTCGATCGGCTGCCGAGACCGAATTTCGAAGAGAATGTCGCAGGCACCCGTCAGTTCTTCACGGAGCTCAATCGCCTTGGAATTACCGGGATCGTGGATCCCGGCGGCTTCAGCATTTATCCGAGCCACTACGCCGCCCTGCAAAAGCTCTGGCGCGAAAAATCATTGTCGGTGCGGGTCGCCTACAGCCTGTTCGCCCAGAATGTCGGCGCGGAATTCGAGGAGTACAAGACCCTCACGCCGTTCCTGCCGATGGGATTCGGCGACGACATGCTGCGATTCAACGGAATCGGCGAGCGGATCACCGGCGCCATGTACAACAACAACAACGCCCCCGACGCGGCCGCCAAGGACAAGTTCCTCGAGATCATTCGCTGGGCGGCCAAACAAGGATTGACGGTCACCATCCATTGGCAGGACGACAAATCCGTCCATCACCTCCTCGACCTCTATGAAGAGGTCAACAAGGAGACGCCGATCGCGCCGCTGCGCTGGTCCATCGCCCATCTCGACAACACCTCGCCCGAAACGCTGGCGCGGATGAAGGCCCTTGGTGTGGGCTGGACCATGCAGGACGCCATGTATCTCGGAGGCGACCGTATGGTGGCGCAGGCCGGCGAAGCTGCGCGCCAGATGCCGCCCATCGTCACGGCGTTGCGGACGGGCGTCCATGTCGGGGCCGGCACGGATGCGCATCGGGTCGCATCCTACAATCCGTTCGTGGCGCTGCAATGGATGCTCGACGGCAAGACCGTCGGCGGCCTATCGACGCGCGGCCCGGCCGAAACACCCAGCCGCGACGACGCGTTGCGGCTCTACACCGTGGGAAGCGCCTGGTTCTGCTTCGACGAGACGCGGCGCGGCACGCTCGAAAACGGCAAGCTCGCCGACTTCGCGATTCTCGATCGGGATTTCATGTCCGTGCCCGTCGAGCAGATTGGCGCCACGGCGTCTCTGCTGACGGTCGTGGGCGGCAAGACCGTCTACGCAGCGGATGTTTTCTCGAACGCGAAATAAGAGCTGGAGGGCCGCCGGCCGCTCATAACGGTCTGGTTGCAGGTTCGAGTCCTGCCGAACACACCAGTTTTTCAGGGGAGGCCCCACCCTTCCCGTTTCGCCCTTTCGTCAACCATCGAAACAACCAATCCTGCGTTCTTGCTCGATACCGAGTGCGTTCCAATGGCCCTCGCGGCGCCGCGCCGGCCTCGGGATGTTGATCAATCAAGTGAGGAATGATCGCGGCGACCTCGAACTTCTCGATATCGCGATCGACGGGCCGGAATCCGGCCATTCGTGCTTATCTTCAGATACTCACCGCGATCGGTACTGAAAGCTGTGGTGTTGAGCGACGCCAGGCATTGCCCCATAAGCCCTGTTGGGCCCGTACCAGGGAGCCGCGCCGCCGGGGAGCTCGAGGCCCATTCGGCCTGCCGGCGTCAACTCGCAGTCGTTCAATATGTCCCTGTTGGGATATTGCGCCTGAAACGAAGCTGGATTTTGAGTCGCCCATGTCGGGCACTGGGCACTTGCAGAGCTTATCGCGCCAATCGATATCATCGCTGCAATAATGGAAGTCCTGAATCCAATCATAATCGTACTCCGAACGGTTGTCGTTTTCGTGCGGAGCGTTCACGCTGGCTGGAATCGGCTGCTCTGTTGAAAGCGTTTCCTAAGAACTTTTTTGGATAGGGAATAAGTAGGTATGCGCTTGGGAAAAGACACGCCGTGGAAAATCACAGCTGCGCGAACGGGACATCGGCGCGCTCACCGTTGCGTGAGCCGCACCCAAATCCACGCAAGTCCGAAGTCGGGATTACGGTGACGGTGCACTCAATGAATCAAGCTGTTTTCCCGGGTTCGAAGGCTCATGAATCAAGTGCACTGTCATTGCGATCCTAGATCATGCGCCGAGGCTGTTGAGACGAGCCGCCGAAAACCTCTTCCTTTCGCGTCCGGTAGATGGTGACGACCTCCCGGCACGCTTTGACATTCAACCGGTGGAAATCGATCTTCAATTGATCCAGCTCGCCAGCGGTTATCCGGTAGTTGGGCGCGCCCAGGAACAGCAGCGCCATCGTGGTGGGCCAAGAGCAATCGAGAGACTTGGCCAGGATCAACACCGGCTCGCGATCCTTCTCGATCAATGCCCGTTCCGCGACATCGATTGGAAGTTGACAGAGCAACGACAGGGCGACGGTGGTCTCGTTGAATTTGAGAGAGTGCGCAAGCTCGAAGACCTTGTCTTCCGTCAATTCGCCTCTCTCGTGCAGTTTTGCCACCGTGCGCTTCGCCGTGAAGTAATCCTTCGACGCCGGGCCAAACCTGGCGTGAATGGCCCCGGTGACATCGACGACGACGCGATGGACCTGATGTTCGATATCCGGACGCTCCCTCTTCAGCTTTTGCCGCACCTCTTCGGAGGCCTTGGCGATCAACTGGTGGAAGAGATGTCGGGGAATATCCTTTCGAAGTCCCACCGACTCGGCGAGGATCGAATCCCCTTCCGACCGCCGCACCAGGTGCAGAAATCCGGATTTGGAGAGACTAGCCCCGGCATTTGATGCGACCGAGGTTGCGACCTCGGGAGATCCCCGCACCACCAGGACATCGGTGACCGCTTCCGGGACCGTTTGTCGCTTGGAGATTGCAAGCAAATGCTGCTGGCTCTTGTTCTTGGCACACGCAATCAATGTCTCGGTGTCGAGGCGCTCCGACTGACTGAGAACCGGCCATGCGACATCGATGCAGTCGTCGCTCGCCATCTGCCGGGTCAACGCATAGGGCGCGTTCGGGCTGCATGCGAGCTTTCCCGCGAGCTTCGCCCGCGCGCTCGCTTCAATCTCCTGCGCGAGACGACCGATGACCTCACCGAATGTCCAGATCTGCTCCTCGGAATAAGTGCCGGCGATCAGGATGTCTGCCGCATGCCAGAGGGCCCGCAGACAACTCTCGGGATTTCCTCTCGCTACTGCTTCGTCCAACTCGGCCAAGAATGACGTGATGGCAGCCATTGATGCGCTCGCAGTTTGAAAATAATCGAACGACAAAAGCGGATTTCAAAGGAATGGGCGATGACACCACTCCAGACCTGAACACGTGGTAAAATCACTCCCGCCGCCTTGGATCGGGCATAAGATCCGCCTAATCAGATCGATCGAATTTTAGGTATTGCCTGACTTGGAGGAAGGGGATGCCGCCAACTGCACCTGCGAGGTCGCGCGTTTTGACCGGCAGCAGCCTCTGTTCGCAAGCTGGTAGGGCTGGTGGTCGTCACCCTCACCACCGATCAATGGGTGACCCAACCAAGCTGGATGACACACAAGTTGGGTGGTTGATGCCTGTGCCTCGAGTCTACAACAACCATCACCGCAATGCGCCGGATGATGCGGTCTTCGTCGGCGGCGGCTGGCGCCCTACGGCAACCGGTTCGTTATGAAGGCGCACGGCGACCGCGACCAGGCTGCAAGCTGCCGCTCGATGGGCCGAGATGGCGCCAAACTCTGCGGCAAATTGCAATGATGATGGCCAAGCTACTCTGAGCTTCGCGCCGCGCGCCAATCCTTGCGAACGCCGGCGAGGTCGGATGCTCAGCATATCATGGGGTTATCCCCGCGGTCGCAAACTCCACCCGGTTGATCCGAGGGCACTGACGCAAATGCGTGGTAGGCCGGCACAGCGATCGATCGCTCGCCCTCGAAGCGAGAGCTCGCCCCCACGCCCTGTTCGGCGTGCCGATCGCCGGTGCGGTGCTCACGCGCCTGAAGCGGCGCGCTGAAGATTGCGGTGACGACCAGTCCGGTCAACAAGGCCTTGGACAGGACTGACGCGATGGGATTTTTGAATGGTGTCATGGTGGTGGTTCCTTTCGTTTGGGGGATCCCCCGCAAGGCAAGAGATCCGATCCACCACCCGTAGACGTGCGTTGCCACGCGCTTATTCCCAAGTCACAAAGTAGTTTCCGAGGCGCGTACAATTTTCTCGGACACGCGACAGAGCTCCACGCCAGATACGGTTTGCATCGAATGTGAATAAAAGTTTAGTTGGCCGAGAACCGAACGCGTCCACGCGGTGCGAGGCGAGCCTTGTCGAGGCTGCGACGGGAAACCATAACCGCAAAAGCGCATAGACCCGCAGCGCGTATCGGACCATATTTGTCAGGCATCACCTTGTTCGACAAGCAAGGGAGCCATCGAATGTACGCCAACATTCTCTTGGGCACGGACGGATCGGACGTCGCGCGAAAAGGCGTCGAGCATGGCATTGCCTTGGCGAAGGCGTTGAACGCCAGGCTGACGATCATCACGGTGACGGAAGCGCTGCCGGTCGACTATGGGAGCGGACACGCCTCGGGATGGATTCCGACGCAGGAGGAGATTGACGGCTATAACGCAGCCTGCAAAGGCCGTGCAGGCAAAGTGCTCGATGAAGCGCGCGCCATGTCGGAGCAGATCGGCATGCCCGCGGAACTCCTGCACGTTCCGAATGCGCATCCGGCGACTGCGATCATTGAAACAGCGGAGTCGAGAGGCTGCGACTTGATCGTCATGGCCTCTCATGGGCGTCGCGGCCTCAGGAAGCTGTTTTTGGGCAGCCAGACATCCGAGGTCCTGATGTACGGAAGCATTCCGGTGTTGGTCGTGCCGAAGCCGACATAGGGACTTACCCCACGCCGCATGGCTGCTTCGCTGAGCTACCGTACAAGAAACATTGGCCGCTCTCTGGCGATCCATCACAGAAAGGTCGTGAGCTCATAAGCCAGCACGGCTCCGCCAAGACAGCGCCGCCATGGGTTCACCCCGCGGAAAATCTCGTCGATGGCCCAGACGATGAGGCCGCCTTTGAACACGATGTCGAGGGCAATAGCGGCAGCGCCCGGCGGCTGCCAGACCCAGCGCAGGACACCGGCCACGATAACGACCCAGAGAACGAGGTTGGGGGCCTGAGCGATCGAGACGTCACCGGTTTCGCGATTCCGAAAGAACCATTGCAGGAACCTGGACATGATCACGCCTGCCTCTCCGATCGCGAAGATACTCGAATACTCCGGTCGCCGCGATTGCGGCCGTCCCGATGTCTGCGATCGAGGGCCGCATCAGGTCTTTCGCGATTTCGGGAGATGACGACGGCAGCGCCGGATGGCTTGCCGTCGACGGTCCGCCTATGCGTCCCGACGCATTGCGGCTTTCTCGGTGGAGCAGCCACGTCGAACAAGGGCGCCGTCGCCGGCGCCCTTCATCGCTTGCCGCTCAGTCCCGGCTGTGATGCAACACGTGCCGTTGCTGCTGCGGCGCGTAGGCCCGCATCGGGTTGATACCGCAGCTCTCGTTGGTGCCGCTCGCGGTGGCGAGGCACTGCTCATAGGTGGAAAACTCGCAATTGCCGGGGTAGCCCGATTGGCGGCCCTGCAGGCAGTAAGTGTCCTGCACCTCGGTAGCGGACGCCGCGGTAGAGGATGCCGCGACGGTCAGGGTGGAAACCGCCGCAAGGACGGCGATGGCGAGACGACGATGCATGAGGGAACTCCTGTGTAGCGCTCGCCGGATGCGAGAACTCTCGCAAGCTAACGTTTCAGATCTCGAATACTTCGCAGGCGGAGAGATTAAATCGCTGTTATGTGCCACGGGGGCGGCACGCCCGCACTCCGCACCATCGATAACGTAGGGCGCGTGACGAAAATCCCTGATGGTGGCGGGCTTGGCGCCGACCCGGCACGTACCGAATTTGGTCCGGCCGGCGGCGCGCGACCTTACAGCTCAGCTGGCCAGCCCGATCGCTCGGCTCGACGCAAAGACGACTTCACGATCAGGCGATGGAAGGGCGCGATTCCCGCGATATAGGCCCGCCCTCCCAAATGATTGAAGGTCACGACCGTTGTGGCGACAAGTCGACGGCACAAGGCAGACTCTTCAACCAAAACGGACAAACGGAAGTCGAGATGGCGATCGTCCTCGCCAAGAATAATCTCATGACGACGCCGATCGTAGACCCGAAAGAAATCGATCCTGTCGGTCGCAACGTCACCGCGCAATTCAGACGATGTCTTAAGACCAAACCCCGCAACCAAAGTGTCCCTTAGAGCCACCAGCCAGCCAACCCATCGCGGCTGCCCCATAAGCATATGGGTGGCGAGGCGCTCGGCGTCGCCCGTCGCATTGCTCGGCAGATCGATCGCGAATGCGTCAGCGAAGCCCGCCTTGGCGTAGAGCGGCTTGAGCACCGAACGTTGCGGCAAGTCCACTCGAGCAACGCGCGCCATAGATGTTCCGCCCGGACTGAATGGAAGCGAAAAGGTGGTGGAGACCAATAGCACCCGCGGGGCTCTCCAACAAGCGACGAGGCCAGCCGGCAGGTCGGCGACTTCCCGCTCAGCGGCAATTGAAACTGAAGCGCAGACGACGCTGCCGGCCACGCAGGTGCGGCGGATGGGTCGCTACGTACACTCACCCTCCATCCACCACGCACTCCGCGCCATCGATAACGTAGGCTGCGTGACGAAAATCCCTGATGGTGGCGAGCTTGTCGGCGGACCAGTTCAACAGCATGAAATATTTCGGCCGCCCGCTCGGCTCGTTCGGATCGAACACCAGGATCGCGGGACGTCCGTCGACCTGCCCCGTCACCAGGTGCCAGTCGCTGATCTTCGAATAATTGCCGAAATAGCGCGACACCTCGGCCTTGCCGTTCAGCCTGGTGCGGTTGACGAGCTCGAGCCTGACGTCATCGGCGATCATGGCGCGGATCGCGTCGAAGTCGCGGGCATTGAAATGGCCGACATAGGCGTTGAGCCGCGTACGATCGGCCTCCGACAGGCCCGGCTGCGGCGCGTCGTCCGGCTCCCCGGCGAACTCACGCAGCTGCGTGCGCCCACGATGCAGCGCGGCCTTCACCGCCGGCAGGCTGAAATCCATGATGTCGCAGACCTCGGCAAGCGAGCAGCCGAGCACGTCCATCAGGATCACGCTGGACCGCTGCGCCACCGGCAGCCGCATGAAGGTGCGCAGGCTGGTCGCAGCGATCTGGCGGCTTTCCACATCATCGAGCTGGTCGGCAATCATCTCCACCTCCTCAGCCGAATGCAGCGCCTCCTGCCGGTTGCGGCGACGCAGGAAATCCAGCGCGGTGTTGTGCGCGATGCGGAACAGCCAGCCCTCCGTATTGACGACGGGCGTGACCGATTGCAGCGCTCCCATCGCCTTGACCAGCGCATCCTGCAGCACGTCCTCACCGTCGATGACCGAGCCGACCATGCGCGCGCAGTAGCGATGCAGCTTCGGCCGCAACCGCGCCAGCAGCGCCTCGATATCGATGGTGGCCAGTGGCTCTGGCGCCATTGCTCCTCCGCCTCGCCTGGTCAGGACTCGTCCAGCATACGGTAGTTGCCGACGATCCTCACATCACGAACCAGCGGCGGCTCGGCGCAGCGGTCGCGGATGCCGTCCTGGAACGCCTGAAACGCCCTCAGTTTCGGGATCGGGCTCGAGCCGTCCTGGGCCGTGACCTCGACAAGATGGATGAAGGTGTCGTCCTCCAGCCGCAGCGTCAGATAGCGCACGCCGTCCGGCGCGGCCGCCTTCAATTCCGCAAATACGGCCGAAACCAGCTCGGCGTTCCTGTCGGCCAGCTCCGGCTTGGCCTTGTACCCGATCAACGTCCTTTTCATCGCGCGCTCCTTGCTTGTTCATGTCGCGACCTGGCTCGCTCATCGCGCGCCATCTTTCCATTTTGGCATCACCTTCCCGGACAAGCGGTGCCCCGCTCTTCCGGATCAAGCTCACGTCAATGGCCGCGTCATCCCCAAGGACGTTTGGCGGTCGGCGAAGGATGCGGCCCGGGAAAAATTATTTCCGGCCGCATCCTTTGCCCCTCCGGCCTCGTCTAGCCCGCAGAACGCGCCGCGACAGGGTGGCTCGACACATGGAGAGAGGGCGATGCAGACCCCGACGAATCGCGACGAGAAGAACTGGGTGCTTGGCGTCACCGCGCTGGCATCCTTCATGATGGCGCTGGACGCCATGATCATTACGACGGCATTCGCGACCATCCGCGCCGAATTCGGTAGCCCGGTCGAGACGCTGCAATGGACCGTCAACGCCTTCAACCTGACCTTTGCCGTGCTGCTCCTGACCGGCGCCGCGCTCGGCGACCGCTTCGGTCGCCGCCGCATGTTCGCGGCCGGGATCGCTCTGTTCGTCGTTGCGTCGGCGGCCTGTGCGCTTGCCGGCAATGCCACCGCGCTGATCGCCGCCCGCGTGCTGCAGGGCGCCGGCGCCGCGCTGGTGATGCCGCTGGCGATGGCGATCCTGAGCGCCACGTTCGGCCGCGAGGAGCGCGCCCGCGCGCTTGGCATTTTCAGCAGCATCACCGGCTGCGCGCTGATCATAGGCCCCGCCATCGGCGGCTTCATCACCGAACATTTCGGCTGGCGCTGGGTGTTCTGGATCAACCTGCCGATCGGCCTGATCGTGATCACCCTGGTGCTGGCACGCTTGCGCGAAAGCTTCGGACCGGCAGCCGCATTGGACATCCCGGGACTGGCGCTCGTCGCGCTGGCGGCGCTCGCACTGGTCTGGAGCCTGTTGCGCGGCAACGCCGTGGGGTGGGCGAGCGCCGAGGTCATGGGCACGCTGATGTCAGGCCTGGTGTTCACCGCCGGCTTCGTGCTCTGGGAATTGCGCGCGGCCGCGCCGATGGTGCCGATGCGGCTGTTTGCATCGCGCGCGCTGGCCTCCGGCATGTCCGCAAGCGTCCTGTTCTACGCCGCGATGTATGGCGTGGTGTTCCTGCTGCCGCAGTTCCTGCAGACCACGCTGGGCTTCGACGCCTTCGGCGCCGGACTTCGCCTGCTGCCCTGGACCGCGACGCTGTTCGTCACCGCCCCGATCGCAGGCGCCGTCGTCAACAGGTTCGGCGAGCGGCCGCTGGTGGTGACGGGATTGCTGATGCAGGCGATCGGCCTTGGCTGGATCGCGGAGATCGTGAGCCCCGCGATTGCCTACTCCGCTCTGGTCGCGCCGCTGGTGCTGGCCGGCGTCGGCGTCTCGATGGCGATGCCGGCGGCGCAGAACGCGATCCTGAGCTCGGTCGCGGTGGCCGAAATGGGCAAGGCGTCCGGCGTCTTCAACATGGGCCGCTTCCTCGGCGGCATGTTCGGCATCGCTGCGCTGGTGGCGAGCTTCTCGGCCAACGGCGGGGCCTACTCGGCCGCGCATTTCGAGAGCGGATTTGCGGCGGCGATGCGCCTCGCCGCAATGCTGTCGTTGGGCGGCGCGATTGCGGGGCTTTTCCTGCCGGCCCGGCGACGGACCGCCGGCGCAGCCGCGCCGCAAGATGCGTGACGCTGACACCGGCACAGGGCTGCGGTGACGGTGAGGCGATGACCTCCCTCATGCCAAGGCAAGGGCCGCCAAGCCGCCACTGGTGGATACCGCACCATTCACTGTTCGTTCCAACCGAACAGTGAAGCCAATTCTAGCGAGATTATCCGACCAAACTGCCCGCCTATTATCTCCCTCATCAAACAGGGAGATCCCACCATGACCACCCAGCACCCACGCACAGCCATCGTCACCGGCAGCTCGAAGGGCATCGGCGCGGCGGTCGCCGAGCGGCTGGCGCGGGACGGCCTCGCCGTCGTCGTCAACTATGCGACCGGCGCTGCGCCGGCCGAGGCGCTGGTGGCGAAGATCAAGGCCGCTGGCGGAGCGGCGATTGCCGTCAAGGCCGACATCAGCAAGCTGGCTGACGTCCGCGCGCTGTTCGACGCGGCCGAGACGGCGTTCGGCGGGGTCGACGTGCTCGTCAACAATGCCGGGATCATGAAGGTCGCCCCACTGGCCCAGACCACCGACGAGGTCTGGGACCAGACCATCGCGATCAACCTCACCGGCACCTTCTATGCGCTGCGTGAAGCGGCGAAGCGGCTGCGCGAGGGCGGCCGGATCGTCAATTTCTCGACCAGCGTGGTCGGGCTTTATCAGCCGACCTATGCGGCTTACGCGGCGACCAAGGCCGGCATCGAGGCGATCACCCACATCCTCTCGAAGGAGCTGGGCGTGAGGCGGATCACGGTCAACGCGATCGCGCCGGGACCCGTCAACACCGAATTGTTCCACAACGCCAACCAGCACGACATCTCGCCGATCATCGACCGCACGCCTCTGCATCGCCTCGGCGAACCCGACGACATCGCGCGCGCGATCTCGTTCCTGGTCGGGCCCGATGGTGGCTGGATCAACGGCCAGATCCTGCGCGCCAATGGCGGCATCATCTGAAGCCGCATCGTCTGGAGATCATGACCATGAGCGATGCGATCACGGGCGGGGCCCCACGGCGCAGCCCCGCGTCCCTGCTGTTGCCTGGCTTGCGAAATTTCTACGAGATCGCCAATCCCATTTCCTATGCGTTTCTGCGCGTTGCCTTCGGATTGATCCTGTTCACGCATGGCTGGCCGAAATTGCTCGGCGAGTCCCACGGCGCCATGGCCAATCCGTTCGCGAGCTCCATCAATTTCATTACCAATTCATTGCATTTTCCGGCCCCGGTGGCGTTCGGCTATTTCGTGATGCTGCTGGAAACCATCGGGGCCATCATGCTCGCCGCGGGGCTGTTCACCCGCCTCGTCGCGCCGATGGTCGCCGTGCAGATGGCGATGATCTGCCTGATCCATTACCCCAAATGGGCCTGGATCGATCGCGGCATGGAGTACCCGTTCCTGATGGGCCTCGTTGCCCTGCACATGTCGTTTCGGGGCGGCGGGCGATTTTCCGCGGACCGCTTGATAGGACGTGAGCTTTGAAGGCGCGCCGGGCGGCCCTGCCCGCTCCGGCCGCGCGAGGTCTTCACGCCACCGCCGTTCAATCCCCCCGCACACAACGCCACAGCAGATCGGCGATCTCAGCGCGGCGCTGCGCCCTCGCCTTTGACGAGGACATGTCGAAGGCGAATTGCGCCTCGAAGGTGTGACGGTTGGCGACCGCGAAGAAGCTCAGCGCGTTCAGCGTCATATGCAGCTCGACCGGATCGATGCCGGGCCGGATCGCGCCGCAGGCCGCGCCGCGCTCAAGTACCTTGGCAATCTGGCTGATGCTCGGCTGCGTCATCTCCTTCAGCCTGCGGCTGATGGCCATGTGTCGTCCGCGATGGATGTTCTCGATGCTGACGAGGCGAACGAATTGCGGATGGGCCTGGTGGAAGTCGAAGGTGAATTCGGCAAGCCGGCGGATCGCGGCCTCCGGCTCCAACGCCTCGAGATGAAGATCCTCCTCGGCGGCGCGCATCTCCGCATAGGCCATCTCCAGCACCGCGGTGAACAGTTCTTCCTTGGAGTTGAAGTAGTAGAAGATCAGCCGCTTGGTGATGTTGGCGCGGGCGGCGATGGCGTCGGTGTTGCCGCCGGACAAGCCGTTCTCGGCGAACTCCTCGAAGGCGATGTCGAGGATCTCCTGCCGCGTCCGCTCGCGGTCGCGCCGCTTGATCGGCACCGGCTTCGCCGCCCGGACGAGCTGCTTCTTCACACCTGGCATCTGGCCCTTCGGTCCTTCGCGGCGGCCGGTCGCGGCCTCGCCCTCCCTCCATAGCGCAATCGCGGGCACTTGACATCAATTATCCCATTGGGTAATTATCAATTAACCTATGGATTAATTATTAGGGAGGAGACACATGCGCCCTGATCGGCGACCGCCGCGCCAGCTCCCGACTACCGCGATTGCCTGTGCAGGGGAGCAGGCGTGATCGCGCTCGGCCTCGCCCATCTCACCGCGTTGGAGCTTGCGCCCACGGCGCTGGTTGCCGAGGCGGCGCGGGCCGGGTTTGCCGCCGTCGCGCTGCGCTTCATCCCGGCAACCAGCGACGGGCCGGCCTATCCGACGCAGATCGGCACCGAGGCCCACCGAGCGCTGAAGCGCGTGCTTGACGGCGAGGGTGTGCGGGTCAGCGACATCGAGCTGGTCCAGCTCGAGCCCGGCATCGACATCTCCTCGCTCGCAGGCTGTCTCGATGCCGGCGCCGATCTCGGCGCCACCGCGATCATCGCTTCGGGCGACGATCCGGATCGATCCCGGCTCACCGCGCGTTTCGCCGAGCTCTGCCAACTCGCCGCGTCGTTCGGCCTGCGCGTCGACCTCGAATTCATGCGCTGGCGCGCGATCGGCACCCTGGCGCAGGCCGCGGCGGTCATCCGCGACGCAGACCAGACCAACGGCTCCATCCTGGTCGACGCGTTGCACCTGGCGCGCTCCGGCGGCCGGGCCGCCGACCTGATCCCGCTTCCCGACCATTGGCTTCGCGCCGCGCAACTCTGTGATGCCGCCGCCGAAACGCCGGCAACGGACACGGCCATCATCGCCGAGGCGCGCGCGGGACGGCTACCGCCCGGCGACGGCGCTCTGCCGCTCGGCGCGCTGCTGGAGGCGCTGCCCGCCGACACCGCCCTCAGCGTCGAGATGCCGTTGCCGGCACTCGACGCGAGAGAGCGGATCGCCACGGCGTTCAACGCGACCAGGAACTTGCTCGAAGGCCACGCCCGCGGCGCCCGACGCCGCGACTGTCACGGCTGGGCCTAAACCAACGGATGCACGGGATGACAAAAATCAGGATTGGCGTGATCGGCGCGGGATTGATCGGGCGCAAGCATCTGCGCAAGCTGGCCGAGCATGGCGACTACGAGCTAGCCGGCATCGCCGACGTCAACGCCGAGCAGGTCGCAGCCGAGCAGCCCGGCGCACGCATCTTCGCGGATTACCGGAAGCTGCTCGACGAGGCGCGGCCCGAGGCCGTGATCATCGCATCGCCCAATCAGCTCCACGCCGAGAACGGCATCGCATGCGCGCGGGCCGGCATCCATATCCTGATCGAAAAGCCGGTCACCGATACGCTCGAGACCGCCGCCGGCCTGATCGCGGAGGTCCGCAAGGCCGGCATCCGCTCGCTGGTCGGGCATCACCGCCGCCATCATACGCAGGTGAAGGCGCTCAGGACGCTGCTTGGCCAGGGCCGTATCGGCGATGTCGTCGGCGTTTCGGCGATCTGGGCCACGCACAAGCCGGCCGACTATTTCAAGGCCGCGCCCTGGCGGTCGCAGGCCGGCGGCGGGCCGGTCCTGATCAATCTGATCCACGAGATCGACTTCCTGCGCTTTGCGGTCGGCGAGATCGTTGCCGTGGAGGCCATCGCTACGAACCGGCAGCGCGGCTTCGCGGTCGAGGATACTGCCGCCACGCTGCTCGAGTTCGAAAACGGTGCGCTCGGCACGTTCTTCCTCAGCGACTGCGCGGTGACGCCCTGGACGATGGAGCAAGGACTCGGCGAGGCGCCGGAGTTTCCGTTCAGCGGCCAGAGCAGCTACCGCCTGATGGGCCGCCGCGGCGCGATCGAATTCCCAAGTCTCGATCAATGGACGCAGGAAGGCGGCGCGCAGGACTGGAACAAGCCGATCCGGGCACAGGCCAATCATGCGGCGTCGATCGATCCTTACGTCGCGCAGCTCGATCATTTCCGCGACGTGGTCCGCGGCGTGACGCCATCGCTGCAACCGGTCGAGGACGGCGCGCGAAGCCTGCTGGTGACGCTCGCGATCGCAGAGGCCGCGACGGCGCGACGGCGCGTCGACCTGCGCGAGCGCTACGCGGCGCTCGGGCAAGGTGGGCAGGCAGCGACCTAGAGAACGGCTTTCACCACCGTCGGGCAGACGCGAACGGGCCAAGCCACACCAAGAGGGCGGCCCGGAGGGAGGAGCGAGGTGAACTACAAGTTCGATTTCGGACCTGTGATCGAAGGCCTGCCGGAGCTGCTCTGGGGCTGTGCCGGCACGCTCGGCCTGGCGCTGTCGGGCATGGTGCTGGCGCTGATCATCGGGATCGGCGGCGTGCTGCTGCGCGATTCCCGGCTCGCGCCGCTGCGCTGGCTCGTCATCGCGTTCGTCGAGGCGATCCGCAACACGCCATTCCTCGGCCAGATCTACTTCGTCTTCTTCGCGCTGCCGATGGTGGGCATCCGCCTCGATCCCACGCTGACCGCGATCATCGCGCTCGGCGTCAATGGCGGCGCCTATGCGATCGAGATCATCCGCGGCGGCGTGCAGTCGATCAACAAAGGCCAGGTCGAGGCCGGACTGGCGCTCGGCCTGAGTCGGACGCTGATCTTTCGCCTGATCGTGCTGAAGCCGGCGCTGCGCGCGATTTTCCCGTCGCTGACCAGCCAGTTCATCATGCTGGCGCTGACGACGAGCATCGCATCGGCGATCTCGGCCTATGAGCTGACCTCGGTCGGACAGGCGATCGAGACCAATACGTTCCGCAGCTTCGAGGTCTATGGCGTCGTCACGCTGCTCTATCTCGCGATGTCGTGGATGCTGATGCAGATGTTCGCGCGGATCAACGCGCGCTTCCTGCTCTATCCCGTGAAGTGAGGGCGGCGCATGGACCAGAACCAGTTCCTGTTCCTGCTCGGCGGCCTGAAATGGACGCTGGCGCTGTCGGGAATCGGCTTCGCGCTCGGCTCGGTCGCCGGCCTCGGCGTCGCGCTGGCACGCACGTCGGGCCAGCGCTGGCTCGAACGCGGCGCGGCCGCCTACATCGCACTGTTCCAGGGCACGCCGCTGCTGATGCAGCTGTTCGTCGTCTATTACGGCCTCGCGCTCGCCGGGCTGAAGCTCGATCCCTGGGTCTCCGTCTCGATCGGCTTCACCCTGCATGCCGGCGCCTTCCTCGGCGAGATCTGGCGCGGCTCGATCGAGGCCGTGCCGCGCGGCCAGGTCGAGGCCGCCAAGGCGCTCAGCCTCGGCTATCTCGATCGGATGAAGGATGTCGTGTTGCCGCAGGCGATCCGCATCTCGCTGCCGGCGACGATCGGGTTCCTGGTGCAGCTGATCAAGGGCACCTCGCTTGCCGCCATCATCGGCTTCACCGAGCTGATGCGCGCCGGGACCATCGTCTCCAACCAGAACTTCAAGCCGCTGCTCGTGCTCGGCCTGGTCTGCGCGCTCTATTTCGCGCTGTGCTGGCCGCTTTCGCTCTATGGCGCCTGGCTGGAGCGGCGGCTCGTCACCGCCGCACGATGAGGAATTCAACACCAAGGAGGAATTGATGACCAAGAGCATGACAACCCGGTTCAATCGCCGTCACATGCTGGCGCTCGGCGCCGGCGCGATCGCCTCGCCGTTCGTGCTGTCGCGCGCCGCCTACGCGGTGACGCCTTCGGAGATCAAGGCGCGCGGCAAGGTGCTGATTGGGATCCAGGGCGACAATCCGCCCTGGGGGTTTGTCAATTCCTCGGGCAAGCAGGAGGGCCTCGACGCGGACCTGTCCGAGCTGTTCGCAAAGGAGCTCGGCGTATCCGCCGAATTCACGCTGCTCGCCGTCGCCAATCGCATCCCGGCGCTGACGTCGGGGCGCGTCGACATCCTGTTTGCGACCATGGCGATGCTGCCGGAGCGCGCCAAGGCGGTGCAATTCTCAAAGCCCTATGGCGCCAACATCATCACCTTCATCGCGCCGAAGGAGATGGAGATCAAATCGCCGGTCGACATGGGCAAATACGTCATCGGCGTCGCGCGCGGCAGCGTACAGGACACCGACGTGACCAAGGCGGCGCCTCCCGGCACCACCATCCGCCGCTTCGACGGCGATGCGCCGACCATGCAGGCGCTGCTGTCCGGGCAGGTGCAGGCAGTGGGCGGCAACATCTTCTACGTTCCGCGCCTCAACGAATCCAAACCCGGCGCTTACGAGAACAAGCTCGAATTCACCAAGCTGTATAACGGCGCCTGCACGCGGCTCGGCGAGAAGGAGATCAACGCCTTCGTCAACGGCTTCATCGACAAGATCATCGCCAGCGGCGAATGGGCCAGGATCTATCCGAAGTGGATGAACAACCCGCTGCCGGCTTTCCCCGACAGCATTGCCGGCATCCCCTTCACCGTCAGCTAAGTGAGAATGCCATGTCGGTCGCAGCCACGGCGGACACGATGATCGCGATGCGCGGTGTCAACAAATGGTACGGCACATACCAGGTGCTGACCGACATCAACCTGGCGGTCCGTGCGAGCGAGAAGATCGTTCTGTGCGGGCCGTCCGGATCGGGCAAATCCACCCTGATCCGCTGCATCAACGCGCTGGAGAGCTACCAGAAGGGCGAGATCGTCGTCGACGGCATGCATCTGGGCAGCCAAGGCAGGGCCGTCGATGCAGTGCGCCGCGAGGTCGGCATGGTGTTCCAGCAATTCAACCTGTTTCCGCACATGACGGTGCTGGAGAACTGCACGCTGGCGCCGATCCGCTCTCGCGGCATTCCGCACCCGGCAGCCGAGGAGACCGCGCGGCGACTGCTCGACCGTGTGAAGATCCTCAACCAGGCGGACAAATACCCGGCACAATTGTCCGGCGGTCAGCAGCAGCGCGCGGCGATCGCGCGGGCGCTCTGCATGGAGCCCAAGGTGATGCTGTTCGACGAGCCGACCTCGGCGCTCGACCCGGAAATGGTCAAGGAGGTGCTCGACACCATGATCGGGCTTGCGACCGACGGCATGACCATGATCTGCGTCACCCATGAAATGGGCTTCGCCCGGCAGGTCGCCGACCGCGTGATCTTCATGGCGGAGGGACGGATCGTCGAGGAGGCGGAGCCGGAGATCTTCTTCAGGGCCCCGCAGCACGAGCGCACCAAAAAATTCCTCGGCGAAATTCTGCCGCATCATTGACGCCGCCACGACTTCCTCTCCGCGACCGCCCCGACCTGCCCCCGCGCCTTGATGAATGAAGGCACGGAACGCTCACGCCGCGCCAGCTTCGCACCAGCTTCGCACCAGAAACTGCCGCAACGGGACGCTAGGGTCGCGCTCGGTGGATCCCGCAGGCACGGCTGAACGCGAACTGACGGAACGAGAAGGCAAGTGCGATGGACGTCTCCTTCGCGTGACTGAGCATCAGTCAGCAATTTTGCGCTGTCTCCTGTTCCGTTTCTGGTCAGCTTATGAATCGTCAAGAGCGTCGGGCCGCGGCCAAGCAACAATCCAAGACGGTCGCACCTCGACTTTTGCCGCGGCATCTGGAGGCCGCGAAACAGGGCAAATCGCTGTTCGATCTCGGCCGGTATGCCGAAGCCCTGGAATGCTTCGACCTGTTCGCGAAGTTCAATCCTGACGTCGCGGCTCTGCATCAAACGCGCGGCCTTTGCCTGCAACGCCTGGGCCGGCTCGAGGAAGCGCAGGCCGCCTTCGAGAGGTCCATTGCGCTGAACCCCGGCGAGGCGGAGACGCACAAGAACCTCGGGACGCTTCATGCGAGATTTGGCCGGTTCGAGCGGGCCTTGGCGAGCATCGATCGCGCGCTCGAACTTCGTCCGAACTTTTCCGCAGCGCTCAACGAAAAGGCGCGGGCGTTGTGGAGCCTGCAATTGCGGGACGAGGCTCTCGCGGCCTTTCGCAAATCGCTGGCGGTCGACCCGGGCAATGCGGACACGATCTGGAATCTCGCGCTACTGCTGTTCGATCTCGGCCGGCACGCGGAAGCTCTCGAGGCCTTCAACGCCGCCGAGCCGCTGAAGCCGAATTCCGCTGCCCTGTATCAGAAGCGCGGCGCATGCCTCCGGGAGCTGAACCGGTTCGAGGAAGCGGAGGCCGACTACGCGAAGTCGATCGAGCTGGACTCCAGCCAGGAGGAAGCGCACAACAACCTCGGCTCACTTCACTGGAAGCATGGCCGCATCCTGCAGGCATTGGCGAGCTTCGATCGCGCGCTCGAACTTCGACCGGATTTTGCCGCGGCGCTTTCCAACAAGGCGCTGATGTTGCTGAATCTGCTGTCGCTGGATGAAGCCTTCGCGGCCTTTCACAAGTCCCTGGCGATCGATCCGAACCATGCGCCGGCGACCTTCAATCTGGCGACGCTTCAGCTTCTGACCGGAGACTTCGAGCGTGGGTGGCTCGGGCGCGAAGCGCGCTGGCGAATTCCCTCTTTCGGTTTGGTCGATCGCGGTCATCCCCAATCCCTTTGGCTCGGGGACCGGCCAATCGCGGGCAAGACCATCCTGCTATATTGCGACGAGGGCCTGGGCGACTCGATTCAGTTCGCGCGCTATGTGCCCATGGTGGCCGCGCTCGGGGCTCGGGTCATCCTGGGGGTCCAGCCTCCGATCCAGCGGCTCCTGACTGACGTGCCTGGCGTCGCGATGTGTATCGGCCAATCGTCTGCGACGTCGCTGTCATTCGACCTGCACTGTCCGCTTGGAAGCCTGCCGCTGGCGTTCGGGACCCGGCTCGATACGATCCCGTACGCGCAAGCCTACCTTCCCGCGCCTCCGGCGGCGTGCGTGAAGGCCTGGGAAGACCGGCTCGAAGCCCGGCTTGGCCCCCGCAAGCGCTTCCGCGTCGGTCTCGTCTGGTCGGGAAATCCGGACCACAACAACGATCGCAATCGATCGATGGCGCTGCGCACGCTTGCGCCTCTCCTGGATTGCGACGTCCAGTTCGTCAGCCTGCAAAAGGGCGCCCGCGAGCAGGACCGGGCCTTCCTCGGCGAACATCCCGACATCGTCGACCTGACGGATCAGATCACGGATTTCACCGACACGGCCGCATTGATTGGCTGCCTCGATCTGGTGATCTCGGTCGACACCAGCGTCGTTCACCTCGCCGGCGCGCTGGGCGCCCCGGTCTGGACGTTGTTGCCCTTCAACCCGGATTGGCGCTGGCTGCTCAACCGCGACGACAGCCCGTGGTATCAATCCATGAGGCTGTTCCGCCAACCGGAGATAGGCGACTGGGCCAGCGTCGTGGACCGCGTTCGCGTCGAGCTCGAGCGCCTGGTTTCCGCATGGCGGCCGGAAGCACGGTCACACCAGAGCAAAGCGTCGTCCCCCAGCACACAGGATGCGCTGCTCTCGAACCAGCTCGGCAATCAGCTCTGGCAACTCGGGCGCACGGACGAGGCTGTGCTGCATTTCCAGCGGGCGCTGGAGCTGAATCCGCAATATCTGGAGGCGGCGAACAACTGCGGCATGCTGCTGTTTGATCTCGGCCGGTACGCGGAAGCCCTGGAATGCTTCAACGTCGTCGAGAAACTGAATCCAAATTCCGCAGCTCTCTATCAAATGCGCGGCGTTTGCCTGCTGGAGGTTAAGCGGTTCGAGGAAGCGGAGGCCGACTTCGAGAAGTCCATTGCGCTGGACTCCAGCCTGGCGGAGACGCACAGCAACCTCGGCTTGCTTCATTCGAGATTGGGCCGAATGGAGCAGGCCTTTGCGAGCATCGATCGCGCGCTCGAACTTCGTCCGGAGTTTGCCGCAGCGCTCGCCAATAAGGCAGTGGTGTTGTTGAATCTGCAATTGCCGGATGAAGCTCTCGCGACCTTTCACAGATCCTTGGCGGTCGACCCGCACGATGCGCGGACGATCTGGAATCTTGCGCAGCTTCAGATGCTGACCGGAGACTTCGAGCGAGGCTGGCTCGGGCGCGAAGCGCGCTGGAGACTCTTTCCGGTCGATCGCGGTTTTTCCCAATCCCTCTGGCTTGGCGACCAACCGATCGAAGGCAAGACCATCTTGCTTTATTCCGACGAGGGATTGGGCGATACAATCCAGTTCGCGCGCTATGTGCCCATGGTGGCCGCGCTCGGGGCTCAAGTGATCCTGGAGGTCCAGCCTCCGGTCCAGCGGCTGCTGGCCGATGTGCCCGGCGTCGCAGAATGTATCGGCCGCCCGTCTGCGACGTCGCTGTCGTTCGACCTGCACTGTCCGCTTGGAAGCCTGCCGCTGGCGTTCGGGACGCGGCTCGATACGATCCCGTACGCGCAAGCCTACCTTCCTGCGCCTCCGGCCGCGCGCGTGAAGGCGTGGGAAGACCGGCTTGAAGACCAACCTGGCCCCCGCAATCGCCTCCGCGTCGGTCTTGCCTGGTCGGGGAACCCGGATCACACCAACGATCACAATCGATCGATGACACTGCGCACGCTTGCTCCCCTCCTGGAGTGCGACGTCCAGTTCGTCAGCCTGCAAAAAGGCGTTCGGGATCAGGACCGGGCCTTCCTCGGCGAACGCCCTGACATCGTCGACCTGACGGAACAGCTCACGGATTTCGGCGACACGGCGGCGCTGGTTTGCTGCCTCGATCTGGTGATCTCGGTCGACACCAGCGTCGCTCACCTCGCCGGCGCGATGGGCGCGCCGGTCTGGACGATGTTGCCTCTCAACCCGGACTGGCGCTGGCTGCTCAACCGCGACGACAGCCCGTGGTATCGCTCCATGAGACTGTTCCGGCAACCGAAGAGAGGCGACTGGGCCAGCGTCGTCGACCGCGTTCGCGTCGAGCTCGAGGGCCTGGTTTCCGCGCGGCGCAGCCGTGACGGTGCGAGCGACGAGCTTGCAACCGCACTTGCGGGCCCCCTCACGCCTCCACCCGATACAGCCTCCACCGCTCCGGCACGCCCTTGAGCTGGTGCATGCCGTGATCCCTGAAGCTGATCGTCGATTGTGCCTTCAGCAAATCCTTGACCGCGCTCGAGACCAAGACTTCGCCGGCCCGCGCTTTCGCGGCGACGCGGGTGCCGATGTGGAAGGCGAGACCGACCATTTCGCCACCGCTGATCGTGTACTCGCCCGCATGCAGGCCGACCCTGATCTCTAGCCCCAGCGTGCGCACCGCCTTCTGGATCGCGGTCGCGCAATTGATGCCGGCCGCCGGCGCCTTGAACGTCGCCAGCACGCCGTCGCCCGTCGTCACGACTTCCTTTCCGCGCGAGCTCTTCAGCTCCTTGCGGACGGCTGCGTAATAATGGCCCATCACCTTGGTCCAGCGCGCATCGCCGAGCTTCGCGGCCTTGGCGGTCGAGCCGACGATATCGACGATCAGGATGGTGGCGAGCGCCCGCTTGAGATCGGTGCCGCGCTCGGCAGGGCGGCGCCGGAGCGCGATAGCTCCGGCCAGCGGCTCATAGCGATGGCTGCGGCGCCGCGCGATCGCGGCCTTTGCGTAATCCTGGGCACGCTGCGCCGTGCCGCATCGAACTGTCTTCTCCTGCGGCGAGCGCGTCCAGTAGACCTTGCGCCCGGCACCGGTGCCTTGGACCTCCACGCCGCCCCACTTCAGGAAAACCGCCGAGCCGACGCGCCTGACACACCACGCCTTCGACGTGTATCCCGATACGTTCGACTGATGAACTCCGATGCGAAGGAATTTTGGCATGAACGCGCGGCCAGTCGACGGAACGTTTGGGCGGACCTGCGACCAACGTATTCGCACATTCCTGCATTGGCAACAGGGCTCCTCGTACCCTACGCTCCCCTGCGAGCCTCCTGCTTGCCGATCGAGCAGCGCCACGCCGCGAGACGTTCGGCTGGATGCTGCGCCATCCATTCGGCAAGCTGCGGCGCTCCCATCAGACAGGACTGCATCGTCACGTCAGCGAAATCCGAGGTCGTGACGATCTGCTCGCGGCAATCTGTCGGCGACGCGAGGCTGCAGAGCACGGCAATGATCTTGATCATGTCACAAGAGCTCCTTCGACGTGCTCGGGCTCTGCGTCGCCGCCCGAGTGGTCGACCGCGGCTCGACGGGCCGCTCGCCGTCAGGATCGCCCGGCGGAAACACGGCGTCATAGATGGCGCGTGCTTCGCGGATCAGCCGCTCGCGCTCGCGCTCGGCCCTTGTGATCAGTCGAACAACTTCGCCCATATCGGCTCCACGGGGTAGCAAGAGAGGGAAACTGACCAGACGCCCCTGGTTGGGCGACCGGCTCACCGCGCAACCCGCAATCACGGGTACGATTCGTATCGCGTGCCGGCCGAACGCGCCGATGACTTCGCCGCATCGACGCTTGATGCCTTTTCGGCGCGCCGCTGATAGTCATTGGCCAGCATCTCGAGACGGGCCGCGACCGCGATGTCCGTCATGGTCCGGGCCGCGCGCAGCAGGCTCTGCGCCGTCTCGAGATATTCCTTTCCTCGTCGTGACATCTGCATGGTCATAGGCGCCTCGCGCGGTTTTCTGAAAACATGTCGACAACGGACGGAAATCGACCGAACCAGTCGCGCTCACCCTGCCGGCGCGTCGCCAAACGTTCGACGCACTTTTTCGAGCAAAGGGGCTTTCGCCAAGAGTAGTAGCGGATCAGGCCAAACTTGCCGTCGCACGCGGCACAGCGAGCGGTTCGACTTCCAGAAACTTGGGAACAGTTTGGCATTGTCGTCTCCTCTTGTGGTCGCGTCCGATGTGTCGATCACCTTTTCTGTTGCATCGAGGCAGCCGCATCGACTGTCCTCGACCAAATCTTGCGGCACCAATCGCAACGCCGCCAGTGAAGCCAACCTAGGCGTCCTGCGCGAACATATCTTTCAACAACGCGTCCGATATTGCCCATAAGCACGACTTCCATCGCGCGCAGGGGACGCACCCCGACAACTGCGCGTTTGCGCGATCGCCCGATTCCGGAACTGGATCGACGTCACGGCGACGCAGGCATGCACCGTCAATCACGGCACATCGAGGCCATGACGGGCGGCGATGGCGACCGTCGTTCGGAGAAGTCGGGGTGTGCGGGACGATGGCCGATGAGGATCAGGACTTCTTCGCCATGCCGCGCAATCGGCGGCGCGCGGGTGATCGGCAATCTTGCGTCAGCGAGAATTCAACCGGACGGCTGCGGCGAGCAGGCCGCCTCAGCCGTGAAACGCAAACAGCTCGATCGGATCGCTGAAGCCGCGCACCTCGTATTTGCCGACATGCTCGAGCTCGAACTCCCGCTCGACCAGCTCGGCGAACGCGCGCGAGAGCAGCACCGGTCGTCCCAGCTGCTTGGTCAGGGCTTCGAGACGGGAGGCCATGTTGACGGCGGGACCGATGACGGTGAAGTCGAGCCGGCTGGACGATCCGATATTGCCGTACATGACGTCGCCGACGTGGACGCCGATGCCGTAGTTCAGCGGCGCGCGGCCGGTCCCGTTGTTCCGTTCGTTCAGCGCGGCCATCGCCTGCCGGGCTTCAGTCACGGCGCGAAGCAGGTTTGCGCAGGCGCTGGGCTCGCTGAGCGGGAAAATGGCGAGCAGGCCGTCGCCGATGAATTTCAGGATTTCGCCGCCGTGCCGCGCGATCGGCTCCGACATCGCGTCGAAATAGTCGTTGAGGAGATCGATGACGTCGTCGCGCGGCCAGTTGTCCGAGATCTTCGTGAAGTCACGGAGGTCGCAGATCATGATCGCGGCACGCACCGTCGTGCCGGTCCCGCGCCGCGTGGCGCCGGCCAGGATCAGCTCGCCGGCATGCGACCCGACATAGGTCTCCAGCAGCGTGCGCGCCAGGCGGTTCTTGATGCGGATCTCGCTGACCAGCGCCAGCACCGGCAGCAGGTTCTTGAGCGCAACGAGATGCGCGTCGTCGAAGCCGCCGGGGCGATCGGTCGCGAAGGTGACGAGATGGCGCTTGCCGAGTGTGTGATGGAGCGGCCAGGCGACGTAGTCGGTCAGACCTTTCGCGCGCATCTCGTCATAGACCGCGTGCCTGCGGCCGAGCGACGGATCGCCTTCGAGGTTCTCGCGGAGTTCGCTCGCACCGTCCAGCATTTCGCTGACAGGGCTGCCGATAAACTCGGATCGCTCGAGCACGTCGAAGTCGACCCGCGAAATCTTCGCCTCGCGCATGCCATCCAACCACATGAAGGCAGCGCCGAGCCATTGTGGATGCTGGATCCGGACGTGCATCGTCGACCGCTTGAGCGGAATGCCCGCCTGCTGGAGGCGGATGCACATCTCGGCAAAGATGTTGTCGATGAAGCGCTCGTCGCGCGTGCCGTTGGTCAGCCAGTCGACGACGCCGTCGGACAGCGTGGTGGGGCGATTTTGGTCTGGCGCGGTCATATCCTGCCCGTTCATATCGTGGCGTGCGCGGCGGTCCGCATGATCAGGGCAGATATCGTGCTCCGGCGCCGCGGCGTCAACCTAGCCAGGTGCATGGATTGTGCGCATCCGCCGGGCGGTTGCGATCTAGCCGACGATCTGAATCGAGCCCAGTACCGCCAGCCCCGAGACGAGTCCCAATCTGGACGCCTCGGTCAGCTCGACCTTCAGCGTGCTGCCGGCGGGGATGACGATATCCTCGTTATTGAGACGAATGCTGCATTCGCCGGAAACCGCGTAAACCAGATGGGTGCCGGCGGACAAAGGCCGCTCGCCGGGTTCCCTGAGTGTCAGCAACTCGATCTCCGCCGCACCGCGCCGGGCCATCAGGTTGACGACCTCGACGGGACCCGCCTCGAGCGCGGTCACGATCTCCATCTCGCCGGTGAAGCGCACCGTCGTAAAGGGTTCACGCTCGTCAAAATCCTGCGTGGGTGACTTCAGCACCAGCCCGTGCCCGCCGACGACCATTTGCAGGCGGTCGATGCCGGGCATGTAGGAGAAGGGACCGGGCGCCACGATCGGCGTGGAAGCAAAGCGCCAGAGCAGGCTGTCCCAATCCTTCGCCGGCGCGTCGGCGCGATGCGCGTCCGCGATATCGGTGAAGATGCCGCCGCCGTTCTTCCAGGGCGAGCGGGTGTAGTCTTCGGACTTCAGCAGCGTGGTTTTCATGTCTTCAATTTATCCGGGAAAGCATGTGGCCGAGATCGCCTGCGCATCATGCGCGGGTTGGGCCGGCTTTGCCAACCGGTTTCACCAGCGATGAACTGCCGTCACGCCTTGGCGTCGAGGTTCAGCCTGGTGCTCAACTCGTTGACGAGCGAATCCACGAACTGGTTCTGATAGGCCGAGATGCCGTTGAAATAGACCGGGCCGCCGGACTGCACCAGCAGGCCGCCGCCGGACACTTCGGCATCCTTGGCGCCGCTCTCGGATTTGGTATCGAGCTTGCCCATGGCGTCGTCGAGCTGCGCGGCGGTCTTGTCGTCCATCTCGCCATTGGCCTGGAGCGTGGCGAGCAGCGCCTGGTAGGCACTGCCGAGATCGGCTCCCGTCCCCGTCTCCGCCGTCGCCGAGAACGTGCCGTTGGTCTTGCCGCTGTAGCTTTTGTAGGTCAACGTCTCCGTGGTGGTGCCGTCGCTGTTGGTTCGATTGTCGAGCAGCAGCTCGAACGCGTTGCCATAGGCGCCCGTCGTCAGCATGTTCGGATCGTTCGGATTCTTGTTCTTGCTCGCGCCCGTCTTGTCGGAGCCTGCGGTCCAGTTCGGCGGGACGGTGTAGCTGACGTTGGTCACGGCTTCATTCCTGAGATCATTGCGCGGAAACATTCAGCAATTCTTGTGCCAGCGAAAGCGCAGTTGATTCCCATTGCGTTTCCTCGTCGAACCGACGCGGATTTCGCATGACACTGCAAAAATTGCCCGGCAGTTTGATCCCATCGCGGGATTGAGCGAGGCTTGCGCTCGTAGCCCGGATGGAGCGCAGCGCAATCCGGGACGATCTCACCACGAGGACAGAATCCCGGATTACGCTTCGCTCCATCCGGGCTACAAGTCAGGCGCGTGCCTCACTCCCCCTTGCCGCCCTTGAGCTTCGGCAAGGTCTCGACGATCTTCTGCTTGCCGTCGACGATCTCGGCGAGGAAGCTGGCGCGGTCGATGTCGCCGTTCTGGTCCCAGCTTGCCTCCATCAGCATACCAGGGGCCTTGTCGGGCGTCACGGTCAAGCCCTTCATCGCGGCACCAAAAGCCTTGCTGTCGAACTTGCCGATCTTTTCGGTGACGTATTTGACGAGATAGACCGCGGTGTATCCCTTGATGCCGTTGTGGTCGGGCCGGTACTTGTAGCGCGCGCCGAACTTCTTCGTGAAATCCTCGATCGCCGGCACCGGCGCATCGGCGGACAGGCCGACATGGCCGCGCACGCCATTTGCCGCGGGGCCGGCGAGCTCGACCACCTTCTGGCTGAGCAGCGTGGTCTCGCCGAACAGCGGCGTCGTCAGACCCTGCCGCTTCGCCTCGATCAGGAAGCGGGCGCTCTCCTCCTCGTTGGTGTAGACGAAGGCGGCATCCGCCTTGGCGCCCTTGAGCTTGATCACGTCGGAGCCGAAATCCACCTGGCCCTGCTCGGTGGAGATATCGGCCGCGATCTCGATGTTGCGCGCCTTCATCTCCTTCACAAAATTGTCGTGGCCGCCCTTGCCGAAATCGTTGTTGACCCACAGAACCGCGACCGTCTTCACCTTGAGCTTGTCGTGCAGATAGTTGGCGATCTTCGGCATCGAGAATTGCTGGCCGAAGGCGGTGCGGAACACCCAGGGGTTACCTTGCGTGGTGATGTCGGCCGCCTCGGCGCCGACGATCTGCGGGATCTCGGCGGCTTGCGTCAGCGCCATGTTGACCTTGACCGAGCCGGAATAGATCGGCCCGAGCACCACATACGGCTCCTTGTCCAGGACCTTCTGCACCTGCGCGCGCGAGATGCCGGGATTGCTCTGGGTGTCCAGATGCTCGGTCTGGATTTTTCGGCCGAGAATGCCGCCCGCATTGTTGATCTCATCGACCGCAAGCGCGACGCCGTCGCGCCAGTTCGTGCCCGACACCGCGCCGGGCCCGGACAGCTCGATGACATCGGGGATGTAGACCGTGCTCTGCGCGCTGGCTGCACCAGTCCACGACGATGCTGCGAATGCGATGCCGAGTGCCCCTGCAAGATGCCTCATGATGTCCTCCTCCCCTTCCTTGTTCTTATGATTGATCTGGCGTGCCGTCGAAGCCAAGCAGCCTTGCCGGCGTTCGCCAGAGCAGACGGTGCTGATCGCCGGGATCCGGAAACAGCTTTGTCAGCACCGCGAGCAGCGGCCCGTAATCGAGCCGTTCGGCCGCGCGCAGGAACGGATAGTCCGATCCCCAGACGCAGCGATCGAGCGTGAAGGCGTCGACCAGCGACGCGATGAACGGCCAGGTGTCCTCGTAAGGGTGCGGCTGCTGCGAGAATTTATAGTAGCCGGACAGCTTTACGTGCGCCTCGCGCTCGCGGCCGATCGCGAGCAGCGCCTGGAATGCTTTGCCCTTCAGCCCTTGGGCGACCGATGGCCGGCCGCAATGGTCGATCACGAGACGCACGCTCGACGTCTTGATCAGCGGCAGAAGGTCGAGCAATTGATCCTGCTCGACCTGGATCTGGAGGAACAGGCCGAGGCTCACCAGCTTCTCCAGCAGCGGCGCCGTATTGCGATAATAGCCGGCACCGTGGAACGGCACGTTGAAGGCCACGCCGATCACGCCGTCGGCCTTCAGGCGTTCCAGCTCCCCGATGTCGACGTCGTTCTCAACGACGGCGACGCCCCTGAAGCGGCCGCGGCCCTGCCTCAAGGTGTCGAGCAGGATGCGGCTGTCGCTGCCGTAGCCGGTGTTGGTGGCGACGACGAGCGCGTGCCTGACGTCGAACGCGTCGAACACGCGGATGAGCTGCGCCGCGGGTGCGATCTCCTGCCCGCTCGGCCGGTACGGCGTATCAGCCCCGTAGGGAAAGCGAACGGGATCGATGGCATGGATGTGGCAGTCGATCCTGGGGGAAACCGGCAAGGTCATGGCGCAAGGCTCCCCGGCGCTGGTATCAGAACGTCGCCTCGATGGCTTTGATCAGCTCGGGCGTCACGTCGGGCGTGATTCCGAACCAGGCCTTGAAGGCGAGCCGAGCCTGGTTGAGCAACAGGCCCAGCCCGTTCACGGTGGTGCAACCGCGCGCACGGGCTTCCGCCAGGAACGGCGTCTCCAGCGGCGTGTAAATGAGATCGGCGGTGAGCGTCTCGGGCCTCAGGCGCGACAGGTCGATCTCGAGCGCGCCCTTGCCGACCATGCCGCGGTCGGTGCAGTTGACGAGCAGCGCGACATCGCCCAGCGCCCCGCCGCGATCGTCCCACGGAACGGCGCTGACGGCGGAGCCGAAGTCCTTCGCAAGGGCCTGCGCCTTCTCGGCCGTGCGGTTGGCGATGCGGATCTCGCGCGCGCCGTTCTCCAGCAGTGCCACGACCACCGCGCGCGATGCGCCGCCGGCGCCCAGCAGCAGGATCGGCCCGGCATCGCCGCGCCAGTCCGCCCTGGCATCACGCAGGCTCTGCACAAAGCCGTTGCCGTCATTGTTGAAGCCGGTGAGCGTTCCGTCCTCTTCGACGACGATGGTGTTGACGGCGCCGATGCGCTTGGCGGTCTCGTTGACGCGGTCGAGAAGCGGCATCGCCGCCTGCTTGTGCGGCATGGTGACGTTGCAGCCGCGGAAACCGAGCGCGACGAGGCCGAGAAGCGCATCCTCCAGCCGCTCCGACCTCACCGCGAGCGGAACATAGGTGCCGCCGATGCCGTGCGCCTTCAGCCAATAATTATGAATGACGGGCGAGCGCGAATGCGCGACCGGAAGCCCGATCACGCCGGCCAATGCGAAGCCGTCTGCCTGCGACATGCTGCGATATCCATCCCCAACCTGGCTGCCGGCACGCACACGCGCGCGCATAGCGGCCGCTCCGCCGCGGTCGCGGCTTCAGCCGCGCGACCATCTTATTTGGTCAATTGTCCAAGACTATTAGACGGCATGGCCATCTCACGCAATCTGAATCTCGCCGATGGCGGGGACGGATGGACGCTGGCGCCGGCCAACCGAGCGGCCGATTCCCCGTGCCCCGCCGGCGGCAATTTAGGTCAGAAATCTACCCCTTTTGGGCACCTTGCGCGAAGCTTGGAGCGTCGCATAATCCAGACACTTAGCTAAAGGTAATTGGTTCGCGCTTCGGCCATGCAATTGCGTAACGCGCTCCTCTCAGTGGGAGAATTGCAATGCCCGTGTTGGACTTGCCGTACTGGTTGATCATTGCAGGCTCCGCGTTGGTACTGGGCGGACTCATTGGCCTAGGGGTCAGCCGCAACAAGCGGGTTGAGAGCGATCCCATTATGCTCCCGGGCGATTTGACGACATGGAAAGCCGAGGGATCAGAGACCTCGGACCTTGCGGCTGCCCGGGATTCGCACAGGTAGGAGCTGACGGCTTGCGCCGCGGCCAATTCTGCGGAGCAAACTCTGGAGGGAGACATGGCCCTGCACTTTATGCGCGTCGAGACGCCGGTGCATGAACTTGAAATCTGGATGGCGTGCAGCGGCGGATTTTCGTTTGTCATCAGCAACGAAAGCCGCACCGGTCCTGGCCTTCACGGAAAGCCGGGCCTGGTTGCCTCATGGCGCCCCGTCGAAGAAAACAAGTCAGCAATCAAGCTTGGCGGCTCCCCCTTCAGTACCTTCGCCGAAGCCGAGAAGGCCTGCGAAGCCCTCCTGGAGACGCTCGAGCAGATGAGCGCATCGCAAACGCCGACGGTTGCGGCCTCGCCGCAATAAAGAGAGGCCTCGGCTTCGTCGGGGCATCGAACTCCGCGGCGCCGGGTTGCGCCGGCGTCTCACATCCCGCTCAAGCCGCTATCGACCGCGAGCGTCTGTGCGGTGACGTAGACGCTTTCATCCGACAGGAAGAACAGCACGGCATAGGCGACCTCCCAGGCCGTGGCCTGGCGGCCGAAGGGGACGTGGCCCTTGCCGCGCGAGGGGCGGCCGGCGCCGGCTTCGCGGCCGTTCGGGGTGTCGACGAGGCCGGGATAGACGAGATTGGCACGGATGCCGCGGCGCGATCCGAGATGGGCGATGTTGCGCATCAGGCCGCCGAGCGCGGCTTTTGAAGAGTCATACACCGCCATCTGCGAACCGGCTTTCAGCGCGGCGATCGAGGAGATGAAGACGATGGCGCCGCCATCGTCGAATTTCGGCATCGCCGCGCGGCAACAGAGCATGGGACCGCGAACGTTGACGTCGTAGATCCTGTTCCACTCCTCGGGGCTGACCGCATCGAGCCCAGTCTTGCCGAAGGTGCCGATGTTCAACACCATGCCATCGAGGCCGCCCATCGCGCGATGCGCCTCTTCGATCATGCGCTGGACGTCAGCCTCCGACGTCACGTCGGCCGTGATGGCAAAGCCCTCACCGCCTTCATCGGTGATGTGCTTGACGGTCTGCCGTGCAGAGGTGTGGTTGAGATCGGCGACCGCAACTTTCGCGCCTTCGCGTGCGCAAAGGATGCTCATGGCGCGGCCGTTGCCGATCGGGTCGGTTTCGGCGTCGAACACGCGCTGGCCGCCGCCGACGATCAGGATGCGGCGCCCCTTCAGGCGTCCCCTGCCCGGGGCTTCGCCCAGCGATTCCGGGCTGGGGGGACGAACGTAGCGGTCCGGCTTGGTCTCGGAATTCTCAGCCATGCGCCCGCCTACCTCTTGCCGCCGTCATAGACCTTCATGCCGGCCGCGGGATCGAGATCGGTTTCGGTCGCCTCGGTGAGGCGCGCCATCATCATGTAGAAGCCGAGCGCGACGATGGCTTCGACGATCTCCTGATCGCTGAAATGCTTTCGCACGGCAGCAAAGGTTGCCTCGGGCACGCGGACGTTCTCGACGACCTCGCGGCCGAATTTGAGAAGCGCGCGCTCGGCCTCACTCAACGCAGCAGAGTCGTATTCGGTGCGCTCCACCGCATCGACCTGGCCTTGCGTGCAGCCGACGCCGAGCGCGATGGGCACGTGCTGACGCCATTCATAGGCGCCGCCTTCGAGCTGGGCCGCCTGCAGGATCAAAAGCTCGCGGTTGACGGCGCTGAGCTTCTGCTTGTGCAGGATCGAATTGCCGAGCCGCATTGCCGGGATCATGTTGGCCTCGGCATGGGCCATCATGCGAAAGATGTTGAGCTTGACCGGCATGCGGTCGAACGAGGCGCGGATGTCGCCGCTCGTGGTCTCCGGATCAATCAGGGGCAGCCTTGCCACGCGTCTCTCCCTTGGGCTTGCGTTTCTTGTTGTCGTTTGTCCCGCCATCCGCCGCGATCAGCGACAGGAAGAAGGCGAGATAGCGGTCGATCGCCTCGATTACCTCCGGCCGCGGCGAGGGTGCGGCGCCCATCACGTAATGTTCGAGGCGGATGTAGATGAGGCCGGCAGCGAACAGGCGCGCGGTCTCGCGCGGATCCGGCGTCGAGACGAGGCCCGCGAGCGCGAAGCCACGGAAGTAATCCGTCATCATGCTCTGCTCGCGCGCGTAAAAATGATCGGCGAATTTGGCGCGGATGCCGGGCACGCGGTTACGCTCGGCGGTGATGACCTTCTGGAACTGATGCTCGCGCGGGTCGGACCATTGCTCGACGAGATCAAGCGCGAACTGGCGGCAGAACGCAGCGGGCTGGCGCGCAAGCTGCTTGTAGCGCGGCTCTTCCAACCGGCTCGCCGAACTGGCGGGGCCGTGCTCGGCCACGATCGCTTCGAGGATCGCGGCCTTGCCGGAGAAGTGGTTGTAGAGGCTGCTCTCGCGGATGCCGACGCGCCGTGCAAGCTCGCGCATCGAGGCGCCGCCATAGCCGCTCTGGGCAAACAGATTGAGCGCTTCGGAGAGGATGCGCTCGCGGGTCGTGGGCGCAGCCGCTTCCGCCGCGCTGGAGGTGTGGACAGCCATGTGACTTGACTAACGAACGATCGTTCGCTAGTCAACCGTACGAACGATCGTTCGTTTCGCTAGTCTGGCGGCAACGGTCGCGGCCCGCAAGTCCGCTTCGGGCGCTGTTCTCGCGTTTCAACTCCGCTCCAATGAGAGGCGGAGAGCAATTTGGGGAGACGACCTCATGGCGCGCTTTGCCCGCCTTCGCCTTCGTGCGGCCTGCATCCTGTTGCCGCTGCTCGCAGCCGGCGCCGTTCAAGCCCAGAATGCAAAGTACGATCCCGGCGCCGACGACAAGACCATCAAGATCGGCACCACCGCGCCGCTGAGCGGCCCGGTCTCGGCCTTCGCGCAGATCGCGAAATCGGCGGAGGCCTATTTCCGCAAGGTGAACGACGAGGGCGGCGTCAACGGCCGACGCATCCAGATGATCATCGCGGACGACGCCTACAGCCCGCCGAAGACGGTGGAGCAGACCCGGCGACTGGTCGAAAGCGAGGAGGTGCTGTTGATCTTCGGCGGCGTCGGCACGCCGACCAACAGCGCCGTGCACAAATATCTCAACGACCGCAAGGTGCCGCAGCTCTTCCTGGGCTCGGGCGCCGCGAAGTGGGACGATCCCAAGAATTTTCCGTGGACTGTCGGCTGGCAGCCGACCTATCGCGACGAGGCGATCGCCTATGCCAAATACATCAAGGCGAACCACGCCAATGCGAAGATCGGCGTGCTCTACCAGAACGACGATCTCGGCAAGGACTATCTGAAGGCGCTGGAGGAAGGGCTCGGCAGCGGCGAAACCATCGTCGCGCGCGCGGCCTATGAGACCTCGGCGCCGACCGTCGACACCCAAATCCTGCAACTGAAGACCGCGGGCGCGGACGTCGTGCTGGTGGCGGCGACGCCGAAATTTGCAGCCCAGGCGATCCGCAAGATCGGCGAGATCGGCTGGAAGCCCGTGACCATCATCTCCAACGTCTCGGCCTCGATCAGCGGCGTGCTGGAGCCGGCCGGCAAGGACAATTCCACCGGCGTGATCTCCAGCCAGTACCTGAAGGACGCCACCGATCCGGCGTCGAAGGACGATGCCGGCTACAAGGAATGGCTGGCGTTCATGGACAAGTATCTGCCGGACGCCAACAAGAGCGATTGGCTCAATGTCTATGGCTACACCATCGCGCAGACGCTGGTGACGGTGCTGAAGGCCTCCGGCAACGACCTGACCCGCGCCAATGTGATGAAGCAGGCAACGACGCTCAAGGACGTCAAGCTGCCGATGCTGATCAACGGCACCGCGGTGAACAACTCGCCCGAACATTACACGCCGATGACGAGCCTTCAGCTCATCCGCTTCGACGGCACGCGCTGGGTGCCGTTCGGCGACCTCCTGAAGAACTAGAGCATGCGGCAGGTCAAAATCGGCAGCATGCGGGTCGATCTCGTCAGCGAGATCCCTTCGCTCGCGTTCGACAAGACCTGGCTGTTCGCCAACGTCACCGACGCGGTGATCGCGGAGAATCGGAGCTGGCTCGATCACCGCTATATCGAGCCGGAGACCGGCCGCTTCATTCTCAGCCACCACTCTTATCTCGTGCGCACGCCGCGATGGACCGCCATCGTCGATACATGCTGCGGCAACCACAAGAAGCGGCCGCGCGTGCCAGCGTGGCATGATCTCGACCAGCCCTACCTCGATAACATGCAGGCGCTCGGCGTTGCGCGCGAAGAGGTCGACTTCGTGATGTGCACGCATCTGCATGTCGACCACGTCGGCTGGAATACGCGCCTCGTGGACGGCCGCTGGGTGCCGACCTTCCCCAATGCGCGCTATTTGATGGGACGCGAGGAGTACCGCCATTTCGAGGCCGCGCACAACGCTGCGCCGAAAAACCCGGTAAACCATGGCTCGTTCGAGGACTCCGTACTGCCGGTGGTCGCGGCCGGCCTTGCCGAGTTCGTCGAGACCGATCATCGGCTGTTTGACGATCGTGATGCCGCCCTGCGCTTCGCGCCGGCGCCGGGCCATACCGCCGGCAACATGCAGATCCACCTCAATGGTGGTCACGATCATGCGGTGATGTCGGGCGATGTCATCCATCATCCGATCCAGTGCGCGGCGCCGTGGCTGTCGAATGCCGCCGATGTCGATCCGGCCGCGGCAGTGGCGACACGGATGGCGCTGCTCGAAGAGCTCGCGGACACGCCGAGCTACCTGCTCACTGGCCATTTTCCGGCGCCGACCGCCGGGCGCGTGATCCGGCATGGCGATGCCTACAGATTTCGTTTCGAGGATTAGGGGGAAACCATCATGAAGCTGCGCACCATCACCCTGTCATTGCTCGCATTGCTGTCGGCGGCGCTGCCGGTACGCGCCGAGGATCCTGCCGCCTACCCCACCCACAAGATCAAAATGCTTCTGCCCTATGCGGCCGGCGGCGGCGGCGATGTGATCGGCCGGCTGCTCGCCGACAAGATGGGCAAGACGCTGGGGCAGAGCGTCTATATCGAGAACCATACGGGTGCTGCCGGCACACTCGGCACGCAGATGGTCGCAACGTCTCCGAACGACGGCTACACCATCACCGTCGGCGGCATGACCACGCATGTGCTGGCGCCGGCGATCTATCCAAAGCTGCCCTACGATTCGATCAAGGATTTTACGACGATCGGACGCATCGGGACGTCCTCGATCATGCTGGTGGCGACCAAGGACTTCGCCGCCAATGACATCAAGGGCCTGATTGCGCTGGCCAAGAAGGGCGAACCGATCCAGTACGGTAGCTGGGGCGTCGGCTCGACCGGACAATTCTGCGCGGAGATCCTGATGCAGCAGACCGGCATCAAGAAGGATCACGTGCCGTTCAACGGCATCGCAAAACTCGCCGGCGACCTGCTCGGCGGCCACATCTCGCTCGCGACGCTCGACATGGCGACCGCGACGCCGCTGGTGAAGGACGGCTCGATCAAGGCGCTGGCCGCCTGCGGCGAGCGCTCGCCGAGCCTGCCTGACGTCGCGACCTACAAGGAGCAGGGCGTGCCGTTCGACCGCAACCTGTCCTGGGCGATGTATGCTCCGGCGGGTCTCGCGCCGCCGATCGCACAGAAATTGTCGGTGGCGTTGAAGGACGCGCTCGGCGATGCCGAGGTGAAGGAGAAGCTCTTGGGGCTCGGCATCACGCCGCAATTCGTGCCGGGCGACGAGCAGCGCGACATCAACGCGCGCGACATCGCGGCCTGGAAGCAGGTTGCCAAGGATGCGGGGATCGAAGTCAAGTGAGCAACACGACAACAGGAGCGCGGGCATGAGCCGCATCTTCGGCGCGGTGCGCCAGAACGGATATGTGGTGCGGGACATCCACGCCGCGATGAAGCACTGGATCGAAACCATGGGCGTCGGTCCCTGGTACTACATGGACCGCGTCAAGACCGACTGGTTCCGCCACCGCGGCCAAAACTCCGCGGTCGAGATGAGCATCGCGCTCGCCAATTCCGGCGATCTCCAGATCGAGCTGATCCAGCAGCGCAACGACGCGCCCTCGCTGTACAAGGAGTTTTTGGACGCCGGCCACGAAGGCCTGCAGCACATGTCCTACTGGAGCCACGACTACCAGGCGCTCTACGACAAGGCGATCGGGCTCGGCTACAAGGTCGGCCATGAGGGCCAGATCGGCGGCGACAGGGGGCGCTTTGCTTATTTCGACACGCAGGCCCACCCGGGCACGATTATCGAGATCTCCGACATCAGCGGCACCAAGGGGCCGTTCTTCGAGAAGGTCCGGCAGGCAGCCATGACCTGGGACGGGACGCGGGCGATCCGCGAGGTCGGCGGAGCGAAATCTTAGCATCCGATCGCCGGATTGCGACCGGAAGAGGCTGCTGGTGTAGTGAGACCACATCCATGGTAGCATGAAGCTCGTGTCCGAACCTTCAGCGAGGCAAGCATGTCCGACACTGACAAGGTTTTCGCCGGCTCGATTCCGAGAATCTACGACGAGTATCTCGTCCCGCTGATCTTTGCCCACTACGCCGCCGACATCGCGAAGCGTATCGCAGCTCTTTCCCCGTCGACGATACTGGAAACCGCGGCAGGTACCGGCGCCGTTACGCGGGCCGTGACCGCGGCGCTACCTCCCGGCATCCGTTACGTCGCAACCGATCTCAACGAGCCGATGCTCGCGATCGCGGCGCAGCGCCAGGGTGAGGACCCGCGCATGACATGGCGTCAGGCGGATGCCACCGCCCTGCCCTTTGGCGACGCCGAATTCGACGCGGTCTGCTGCCAGTTCGGCGTCATGTTCTTTCCCGACCGCATCAAAGGCTATGCCGAGGCAAAGCGGGTGTTGCGGCCGGAAGGCACGTTCGTATTCAACGTCTGGGACCGCATCGAGGAGAACGTGTTCGCCGATGACGCCACCGCCGCGCTCGGAAAAATGTTTCCCGATGATCCGCCCCGTTTCATGGTGCGGACGCCGCATGGCTATCATGACAAGGCCATCATCAGAGCCGACCTGGAACAAGCGGGCTTCCGCCACATCTCGATCGAAACGCTTGCGGCGGTGAGCCGCGCGCCCACGCCCGAATATGTGGCGTTCGCATACTGCCAGGGCACGCCGCTGCGGAGCGAGATCGAGGCACGGGATGCCAGCAAGCTTCAGGCTGCGACCGACCTCGTCGCCGAGGCGCTCCGGACGCGCCATGGGTCCGGAGCGGTCGAAGGCAAGATTCAGGCGATCGTGATCGAGGCGCGGCCGTAGGTGCGGTCCCTCAGCGCAGGTTTGCGCGAAGCTCGCGCACGCCGCGTCCGAGCCTTTCCCGCAAGAGCGTCCGGAGCGTCGCGCCGTCCTCATAGCCGACCTCGGCGGCGATCGCATCGACGTCGAGACCGCTGCCATGCAGCAGCGACTGCGCGCGTTCGACTCGCAGATCCTGAAAGTAGGAGAGCGGAGACTTACCGAGCACCGCCTCGCAGCGGCGCTGCAAAGTGCGTGCACTCGTCGCGAGCGCACTGGCGGCCTCCTGCAGCGAAAACCCTTGCTTGAGATGTTCGCGCGCCCAGCGCTCGAAACGCTGGATGAGCGGATCGGCCTGCGCGAGGTGATTGGGAATGATGAAGGGCGCCTGCAGGCTGCGCAGGTCGGCGAGCAGATAGCGCGACACGACGGCCGCGAGCTCGGGGCTCGCCTGGCGTATGAACCACAGCGCGAGATCGAGATGCCCCATCGCAGCGCCCGCCGTGACGACGCGGTCCGATGTCACCAGCATGCGTGTCTCATCGAGACGAACATTGGGGTAGCGTTGGCGAAACAAGGGTGACAGCCACCACGTGGTGGTCGCGCCCCGTCCATCGAGCAGCCCCGCCTCCGCCAGCACGAAGGTACCGATGCAGGACGCAGCGATGCGCGCGCCCTCGGCGTACCAGGACTGGAGCTGTTTCACCGCCTCTCTGACATCGCGCCGGTCGAGCGCCGGAATCAGCTGTTCCGGCCGGCTCGTATTCAACGCCGGCACGATGACCCAGTCCGGCTTCAGATCGGACGTTACCGATTTGACGGGGATCGCAAAGCCCTGCCCGGATCGGACCTTCTTCCGCACGCCGACAATTGAGACATCGAAATGGGGCGCTCCGCCCGTTTGAGCGGCTGCGAAATTGTTGGCGATCGTGAACGCGTCGAGCGTCACGGTCAGCCCGGTGTCCCAAAATCCCTCCAGGGCGAGCAATTGAATGCGCATGGCGGAAACGCTCTCAAAGTTGTCGTTTACGACAATACCGTTCGAACGGAAGCAAGCCTAGCTTGCGAGGCAACGGCAACCGGAACGAAGGCCTTCATCGCGATCGATAGATAAGAGCAATCATCTGAACCAACAACGCTATTCCAGATGCTCGCTCGAGAAATCGATGGCGTAAACGCCTCTAAAAATGGCGCCTCTGCCAACATTGCAGGAGGTCCTTGATCCGATGCCGTCCACTGACAAGCAGCAATCCAAAGGAGCCCACATGAAAGTCATCGCCATCGGTAACATCGGCAAGGCACCGACACCCGAGCAGCGGCAGCAGATCATGCCGAGGGAAGTGCCGGCCACGCTCAAGCTGTATCTCGACGGGAAGATCGAGCAGTTCTGGTTTCGCCAGGACAAGCCAGGCGTGGTCTTCCTGATGAACGTCGAATCCCTCGAACAGGCCAAGGCGACCGTCGAAGCACTGCCGCTCGTCACCGACGGCTTCGCCACCTACGAGCTGATGCAGGTGGGGCCGCTCGCGCCGCTGGGCATGCTCATCCAGGGCAAGTGACCGCGCGTCAGACCGACACGCGACGCTTCCACCAACCTTCCGAACCGGCCCGCATCGCCGCCGCTCCACGGCGGCGATGCAACGTGCGGCATCGCTGCCGGCGCAGCATGACTAAATGAAGCGCGTAAACCTCGTGACATGGAGGATTTCAAATGAAGCTTGCACGCGCTGCCGGTCTCCTGGCATTCGCCCTGTGCCTGACCTCCGCCGTCCCCGGACGCGCGCAGTCACCCACGCCACCGACACCGACCACCCGAATTCTCGCGATCGGCACGGTAGACCCCGGCGCCGATGTCGCCGCTGCGCGCGCCATCCTGCCGATGGAAGTGCGCGAGACGGTGAAGCTCTATCTCGATGGCAAGATCGACCAGTGGTACTCGCTGCAAAACCGTGTCGGCGTCGCGTTCATCCTGAACGTCACGGATATCGCGGCCGCTCATGACATGCTCGAAAAGCTGCCCCTGGGGCAGGCTCATCTCATGAGCTTCGAGCTGATCCCGCTTGGCCCGCTCAATCCGCTTCGGCAGTTGCAGGGCATGTCGACGGGTCCACAGTAGACAGCCGGAATGCCCGTCATCGGCGCCGCTGCGGTCGCCGACGACAGATATCTTCAGCTCAGGCGATGACGCGGCCCAGCGTGCCGCGTCCTACCAGAAACTCCGCTGCATCGGCTGCGCCGGCTGATAATACTGATACTGGCCGCGGCGGCGCGGATTGACGGGCTGCGGGTTCGGCTGCTGCTGGAAGAAGAAGCCGAAGCCGTTGCCGCCATTGCCCCAGCCGTTGCCGCCATTGCCCCAGCCGTCGTCGCTTGCCATTTCCATCGGCGGCGGCGCGGTCGGCTTGCGGGTGATGAAGCCGCCCTGCGGATGATTGCTCAGCACCGCGACGAACTCGGTGCGGTAGTTGGTCTCGGCGCTCAGCGGCTCGTCGGAGATGATGATCGACGAACGCGGCAATGCCGTCGGCCCGATGCGATTCCAGACGTCCTGCGGGATGGTGATGCGGTCGAGCGCGTCCTTGGCGTCGTCGCCGTTCTCGATCGTGACCACGCTCCAGCGCAGGCCGGTATCGGTCTTCGCCATCGCGGTGAAGATGTGCGTGCCGAGCGGCTGGTCGGGATTGCGGATCGTGACGGGCACCTCGATGCTGGTGTCGAACACTTCGCCGCCGCCATCCGGCGCCGGCTTGTGTGTGTTCCGCCGCACGTAGAGCTTCTGCGTCGCGCGGCTGATGTAAACGGACACCGGCTCGAGGGCGAGCTTGGCGTCGGTCGCGGCCGTCACGGCATCGGCCTTCCTGGTTGCCGCGACCTTTGCGGCCTCCTTGGTGGCGGCGACGGCGTCGCGCTTCGGCTGCGCGGCGGCCTTGGCGGCATCGAGCGCCGACGCAGCGTCGGCGGCCTTGGTCGCAACCTTCTGCTTCAGCTCCTCGGCCTGCGCCCGCGCCTGATCGGTCTTGGCGGCCGCGATCTTCTTGTCGGCGAAAGCGAGCTCGGCGTCGGCCTTGGACTTCTGCTGTTCCAGCTTGCGGAGCGATGCGGGAAGCGACGCGGCCTCCTTCGCGGCCGCAGCCGCAGCCTTCTTGGCCTCGGCGGCAGTCTGGATCGCCTCCTCGGCTTCAGCGGAGAGCTTGTCGGCCCGGTTCGGCACGGCCGCGATGGCCTCGCGCTTCGGCACGAACAGCGAGGGATGGGTGAAATCGATCGGGGCCGCGTCGTTCGGCGAGATGATCACGCGCATGCCGATGTTGGTCTTGTCGAACAGCCCCTCGGCAAAGCCGAAGGGCATCCGCACGCAGCCGTGCGAAGCGGCATAGCCCGGCAGCGGCCCGCCATGCAGCGCGATGCCGTTCCAGGTGATGCGCTGCATGTTGGGCATCCAGGCATCGTCATACATGGTCGAGCGGTGGTCCTTGTCCTTCTCGACGATGGCGAAGACGCCGGCCGGCGTCTCGCGCCCGGTGGTGCCGGTCGACACCGGTGCACGCAGGATCCAGCCGTCGGAATCGTAGAAAGTGACCTGCTGGCTCTTGATCGACACGATCGCCATGATCGGCTCGCCGGCCTCGCGCGGCGCGACCGCCTCGGCCGGCTGGCGGGCCTGCTTGGCCGCCTCGGCGCTTCCGCTCAGCGCCGTCAGGGCAACGGCCGTTGCAAGCGCAACAAGTCCGGGGGGCCGCCAACGCCGCATCGCCGTGGTGGATTGCGCCGTCGTCATCAGGTCTTTCATGCCATTCCCCGGTTCAGTACCAGTCCGCGCCTTACGTCGATCACGTCAGATTGCGATCTTTGGATTAAGAATTCGCAGCCACCTTGCGTTCCGTATCCGGCAATATTCAGACCTATCAGGCGGCAAATCTCTCATATACGAGGGCTCGCGCAGGCGGAAGGTGGCCTGGGGCCGGGGCTGGTCCGGGGCTGGTCACGAATCGCTGCGGCACAATGTCCGGCTAGTGGGTTCGGCGCCTGATCAGCCGTGTCATTGCAGCGCCGAACAGGCCGAACAGCGCAAGCACCATGAGCGGCAGAGCGCGGGCGGCAGCCTGCCCGACCGGTTCGTGCTCCACGATTAGCAGGACCGCGAACACGGTCAGGCTCAGGAGGATGCAGATGAGGGCGGCGGCAAGACCCAGCTTGCGCAGAACGAAGGCAAAGTCGGTGGCGGTCATGACCGATCCGGGGCGAAGATGAACAGACCTACGCTAGACCCGCCCGAGACAGCAGGATGTGACCGTCATCACAGAGATACGTGACGGTTCCCGAACGCCGGCCGGCTCAGGACGCGACCCCGACCGCCTTGCTGTCGACCGCGGCCTGGATTTCCGCATCGCTCAGGCCGGCCTCGCGCAACACCTCGCGCGAATGCTCGCCGAGGCGCGGCGCCATGCGATGGATGCCGGCCGGGCTTTCCGAGAATTTCGTCGCGGGCCGCGCCTGCCGGATCCGGCCTTCCGAGGGATGATCGATATCCGCAAACAGTGCGACGGCGGCGAGATGCGGCTGCTCGCCGATCTCGGTGAGCCGGGCGAAGGCGGTGTGCGGCACGTCCAGCCGCAGCAGCAATTCCTCCCACTCCGCAGTGGTGCGGGTCGGCCCAATCTCGCTCATGCGGTCATAGACCTTGTCGATGTTCTGGGAACGAAGCACGGGATCGCGCACCCCGAGCTCCTCGATCAGCTCGGGGCGGCCGACAGCCTCGAAGAAGGCGCACCAATTGTCTCCGGAGTAAGGCAGCATCGTCAGCCAGCCGTCCTTGGTCTGAACCGGGCGCCGGTTCTTCATCCGCTTGTATCCGGTCGGGCCGATCGGCGGATCGAACGCGTGCCCGCCCAGCATCTCGATGCTGTTGAAGCCGGCGATGGTTTCCAGCATCGGGACTTCGACCATCTGGCCCTGCCCGCCGCGCTCGCGCCGGAACAAGGCCGCGGACACCGCGCCGACCATCGCCATCGCGCAGATCTTGTCGCCGATCAGGCTCGGAACGAATTCCGGCTCCTCGTCCGATCCGATCGATGACGCAAGGCCTGAGGCCGCCTGGATGATCTCGTCGAAGGCGGGGCGCGCTGCCCACGGCCCGTCCTGGCCGAAGCCGGTCGCCGCGGCATAGATCAGACGCGGATTGAGCTTTGCACAGGCCTCGTAACCGAAGCCGAGCCGCGCCATCGCGGCGGGGCGCACATTGGTGACGAGCGCATCGACCGTCGGGATCAGTCGCGCCAGCGCCGCCTTGCCGTCCGGATGCTTCAGATCGAGCGCGAGGCTGCGCTTGTTGCGGTTGACGGCCATGAACTGGCCGCTCATGCCGCGGTTCCGGAACACGCCGGTGTAGCGCCAGGTATCGCCCGCGGGCGGCTCGACCTTGATGACATCGGCGCCCCAGTCGCCGAGCATCTGCGCGGCGTAGGGGCCGAACAGCACGCTCGTCAGATCGAGAACGCGGATACCGCTGAGGGGGCCGGTCGGTGTCATCGTCGTTTCACTGTCGTTGGAGGAAGCAACTGTGGGACAGGACAGGCGGGCCTGGCTGGTGCCAGCCCGCCCGTCACACTGCGTCGATCCTATTCGCCGATCACGTCGCCGAACAGCTCCCAGGACTTGCCGTTGAAGCGCGCCATCTGCAACTGCCGGATCGGCGTCACCTGCTCGGCCGAGGTGTTGAGCTTGATGCCCGGCAGCAGCATCGGCAGCTCGACGTCCTTGAACGACTGCGTCTGCTTCATCAGATTGGCGCGGGTGAGGTCGTTGCCGGCGCGCTGCAGCACCAGCTCCATGATCTGCGCCATGGTGTAGCCGGTGACGTTGAAGACGTCGGCCGGATCGGCGCCCGAATTGTACGTCTTCATCCACTCGCGCCAGGCCTTCATGCCGGAATCATTCTCCCAGCGCGGATCACCGGGATCCTTCTGGAAAGCACCGGTGACGATGCCGACGGAATTGTCGAGCCCGGCCGGCACCAGCACGGAGCCGACGGAGTTGGAAACGGCGGGAAGGATGATCTGCGGCTTCCAGCCGAGCTCGGCGATTTTCTTGATGGCCTGCGCCGCGAATTTCGGCGTGCACTCGTTGAAAACAACGTCTGCGCCGGCCGCCTTGAACTTGACGATCTGGGAGTCGACGGTCGGATCCGATGTCTCGTAGGTGGCCTCGGACACGATCTGGTTGACGTGCTCCCCTAACCCTTCCTTGAAGCCGGCGAGATAGTCGCGCCCGGGATCTTCGTTCGGCGTGATGACGGCGATTTTGGCGTTCGGCTTGTTCGCAAGAATCCACTTCGCATAGATGCGGCCTTCGGTCCGGTAGGTCGGCTGCGAACCGGTGGTCCAGGGAAAATGCTGCGGATCGTTCCAGCGGCTGGCGCCGCTCGACGGGAACAGCTGCGGGATCTTCTTGGCGTTGAGGTATTTCTGCGCGGCGATGTTGGGACCGGTGCCGAGCATCGAGAACATCGCCAGCACCTCGTCGCTCTCGGCGAGGCGGCGAACCTGCTCGACCGTCTTCGACGGCGAATAACCGTCGTCCATGCTGAGCAGCTCGACCTTGCGGCCGTTGATGCCGCCCTTGTCGTTGAGCATCTTGAAATAGGCAATCTCGGCGCGGCCAATCGCGGAATAGGCGGAGGCCGGTCCCGAGTAGGGCATGGTCTGCCCGAGCTTGATCGACGTGTCGGTCGCGCCGGTATCGTAGTTTCCGGCCGTCGCGGCCGAAGCGGCGCGAAGCGCCGCAAGCAGAGCAACGACTCCACGGACCAGTTGTCTTCCCGGCATGCTCGGCATCTCCTTCCCAGGCAAGACGCATCGACGCGCGAGCTCACAGGCTGCCGCCGGCGCCCTCCACTTTCTTCTTGGTTATCATCGGCCGCATCGATTGCGATGCCGGCGAGTGCGACGATACAAGGATTATGAAGCGGGAGATGTAGCGAAGAATTCAGATGCGTATGCGCAGCTTGCAGCCGTTCTATTTTACGCGCACGTCACACGACAATGTGAGCGTCAGACTTCAAGCCACGCGTCAAACTTCAAGCCATTCTTGGCGCACGGCGGCATTGGCCTTGAGCTCGTCCGGCGTGCCCTCGAACACGACGCGGCCGTGGCCCATGATGTAGACGCGCTTGGAGATGCGCATCGCGATGGACAATTTCTGCTCGACGAGCAGGATGGCGACACCGGCCTGCGCGATGCGCGCGATGAGATCGCCGACCTGCTGCACGATCAGCGGTGCCAGACCTTCGGTCGGCTCGTCGATCATGATCAAATCGGGATCGCCCATCAGCGTCCGGCAGGTGGTGAGCATCTGCTTCTCGCCGCCCGACAGCACGCCCGCGGCCGTATCGGCGCGCGCGGCGAGATTGGGGAACATGTCGAGCATGTCCTGAAGCCGCCATTTACCGGGGCGGCGCGTGTCCTTGACACCGAGCAGGAGGTTTTGGCGAACCGTCAGGCTCGGGAAGATATCGCGATGCTCAGGCACATAGCCGAGGCCGAGGCGCGCGATCTTGTAGCTCGGAAGGCCGGCGATGTCCTTGCCCTTGAAGCGGATCGTGCCCTGCGGCGCGACCTCGCCCATGATCGCCTTGACCGTGGTGGAGCGGCCGACACCGTTGCGGCCGAGCAGGCTCACGACCTCGCCCGCGGCGACATCGAGGTCGACCCCCTGGAGGATGTGGCTCTTGCCGTAATAGGCGTGGAGATCCCTGACCTCGAGCATCAGTGTGCTTCCTCGCCGAGATAGGCTTCCTTGACCTTCGGATCGCGCCGGATCTCTTCCGGCGTGCCCGATGCGATGATGTGGCCGTAGACCAGCACGGAGATGCGGTCGGCAAGGCCGAACACCACGCTCATGTCGTGCTCGACGATGACCAGGGTCTTGCCCTCGGTCAGCCGCCGGATCAGCGACACCGCGCGGTCGGTTTCGGCGTGGCTCATGCCGGCGGTCGGCTCGTCGAGCATGACGACCGTGGCCCCGCTCGCGATGGTGATGCCGATCTCGAGCTCACGCTGCTCGGCGTAGGTCAGAAGCCCCGCCGGAACATCGCGCCGGTGCGTGAGATGGATGTCGTCCAGGATCTGGGCCGTGCGCTCGCGCACTTCCGGCAGGCTGTCGACGTTCTTCCAGAAAGCGTAGCGGTGTCCCGTCGCCCACAGCACGGCACAGCGGACGTTCTCCCAAACCGACATGCGGGCGAACACGTTGGTGACCTGGAACGAGCGCGACAGGCCGCGCCGGTTGATCTCGAACGGCCGCAGGCCAGAGATCACATCGCCGTTCAGCTTCACCTCGCCCGAGGTCGGCTTGATGTGGCCGCTGATCAGATTGAACGTCGTGGATTTTCCGGCGCCGTTCGGACCGATGACGGCGTGACGCTCGCCTTTCGCGACGCTGAGGTTGAGGTCACGGATGATGCCGACATTGCCGAAGCGCTTTTCGACGGCGCGGACTTCGATGGCTGCTGCGCTCATGCCAGATACCCCCGGTCACGGGCGACCGTCGCAGCCCTGTCCCACGCGTCCGCGATCCTCCGCCAGGTCAGCCGCGCGACGAACGCGCCGCCGACCACGAGAACTGCCGCGGCAATCCACGTCACCGGGGATTTCGCGTTGAACGGAATGCCGAACAGGTTGATCGGCTCGCCGCCGGAATAGCGCGCGACCGTCTCGATGGTGAGGATGACGCCGCAGGCGAGCGCAAGGGTCGGCACAACAGCGACGAGATAGGACGGGATCACCGTCCACAGCGTTCCGGCGCGAACCAGCGGCCGGTGCATCATCAACAGGCCGGCGATGCCGCCCGGCGCGAACATCACGATGCCGATGAAGATGATGCCGAAATAGAGCTGCCACACGCTGGTGACGCTGGTCAGACCGAGCTGCAGATAGGTCACCAGGATCGCGCCGAGGATCGGCCCGAAGAAATAGGCCGTGCCGCCGATGAAGGTGGAGAACAGCACGAGGCCGGACTGGATCGCGCCGAGATAGGCGGAGTTCGCGATCTCGAAATTGATCGCAGCGAGCCCTCCGGCGACGCCGGCGAAGAACCCGGCGAAGCAGAAGGCGAGATAGCGGACGACGTGAGGATCGTAGCCGATGAACTGGACGCGCTCGGGATTGTCGCGGACCGCGTTGCTGATCCGCCCGAGCGGCGTCCGCGTCAGCGCGTACATCGCAATCGCCGACAGCACCAGCCAGAATGCGATGAGGTAGTAGACCTGAAGCTGCGGCCCGAACGACCAACCGAACATCTTGGGCAGCGCCGTGCGGTCGGTGGTGATGCCGGCTTCGCCGCCGAACACCGAACGCAGGATCAGCGAGGACGACGCCACCAATTCGCCGATGCCCAGCGAAATCATCGCGAACACGGTGCCGGCGCGCTTGGTCATGACCCAGCCGATGATGATCGCGAAGACGAGACCACCGATCCCGCCGAACAGCGGAATGAACGGCAGCGGGATCGGCCAGCCATGCGACACCACCGCATTCATCATGTGGCAGGCCGCGAAGCTGCCGAGGCCGTAATGCACGGCGTGACCGAACGACAGCAGGCCGGTCTGGCCGAGCAGGATGTTGTAGGAGAGCGCGAAGACGATCGCGATGCCGATCAGGCTGAAGGACGTCAACGAGCCGCCGGAGGAGAAGATCAGCGGCAGGACGATCAGCGCGGCGATGCCGATCAGCCAGACGCCGTAGAAGCGCAGGCCGTCGCCGGCGGGCTTCGATGTCGAAATCGGTTTGGCGGTCATGACTCGCGCGTCCCCATCAGGCCCATGGGGCGAACGATCAGAATGAGCACCAGCAGCATATAGGGAACGATCGGCGCGACCTGCGCGATCGTGACGTTCCAGATGTCGGTGAGGACCGACGGCCCCGTCGACGGATCGAGCGGTCCGAACGCACTCGCGAGCGAGCCGTTCAGCGCCACCGCAAAGGTCTGCACCAGTCCGATGACGAGCGAGGCGATGAAAGCGCCGGGCAAGGAGCCGAGGCCACCGAACACGATGACGACGAACAGGATGGGCCCGAGTGCTGCGGCCATGTCCGACTGCGTCACCAGGGCCGGACCGGCAATGACGCCGGCAATGCCGGCGAGCGCGCTGCCGACGCCGAACACCACCATGAACACGCGCCCGACATTGTGGCCGAGATGCCCGACCATGTGCGGATGCGTCAGCGCCGCCTGCACGATCAGGCCGACGCGGGTGCGCTTGAGCACGACCAGCAGCGCCACGAAGATCACGACCGACACGGCCAGCATGAAGATCTTGTAGGCGGGATAGTTGGTCGAGAAGATCGTGAAGGCCGGGAAGTCGAGCAGCGCCGGCACGCGATAGTCGACCGGGCTCTTGCCCCAGATCATCGACACGATCTCTTCGATCGCAAAAGCCAGACCGAACGTCAGCAGCAATTCCGCGACATGGCCGTGCTTGTGGGTGTTGCGCAGGCCGTAGCGCTCCACCGCCATGCCGATGGCGCCGACCAGCAGCGGCGCCAGCACCAGCGCCGGCCAGAAGCCGATCCACTTGGTGAGCTGGAAGCCGAAGAAGGCGCCGAGCATGTAGAAGCTGGCATGCGCGAAGTTGAGCACGCCCATCATGCTGAAGATGACGGTCAGCCCGCTCGACAGCAGGAAGAGCAGCATGCCGAACAGCACGCCGTTCAAGGTCGAAATGACAATGAGTTCAAGCACAGCGCACTCGTCTCTGTCCGGGGCCTGATGGCCCCGGTGAACATCGCCCAATCAAGAATAGTCCGGCCACCGCTTCCCGCGACCGATGCCGGCCGCGGGAAAACGACGGATGTCGTGATTACGGCCGCGCCATCTTGCAGGTCGTGGGGACCATGGCCTTCTCCGTGTCGACCTTGGAGACGAGGTGCCAGCCCCAGCCGGTGTTTTCCTCGTCGAACGGCTCATTCTCGGTCAGCTTGCCGAAGGACGAAATGTAGATCGGCTGAAGGAACTGGTGGTCGTCCTTGCGCATGATGCCGGTGCCGCCGTCCAGAACCTCGAACTTCAGGTCCTCGAGCGCCGCCGCCACCTTCACGGGATCGATCGAGTTGGCCTTCTCGGCAGCCGCCTTGAACATGCGCATCTCGTTGACCGCACGCGGGTACCAGAGCGACAGATTGACCTTGGCGCGGAACGCCTTCTCGTAATCCATCGCGGCCTTGTTGCCGGAATTGGCAAAGCCTTCGGTGATCTGGAAGACCTGATGATCGAGACCGGTCTGCTTGACGGCAGTGGGGCCGCCGGCGCCGCCAGCATAATAGGTGTACCAGTTGACCTTCAGGCCGGCGTCAGCGGCAGCCTTGAGCAGCAGCGCGAAGTCCTGGCCCCAATTGCCGGTGACGACGCTGTCGGCGCCGGACGCCTTGATCTTGGCGATATAGGGCGAGAAATCGGTGACCTTCAGCAGCGGATGCAGTTCGTCGCCGACGATCTGGATGTCGGGCCGCTTGGCGCCGAGCATCTTGCGCGCGTCGGAGCGGACGGACTGACCGAACGAATAGTCCTGGTTGATCAGGTACACCTTTTTGATCGAGGCGGTGTCCTTCATGTAGTTGGTGAGCGCCTCCATCTTGATGTCGGAGCTCGCATCCCAGCGGAAATGCCAGTAGCTGCACTTCTCGTTGGTCAGGCTGGGATCGACGGCGGCGTAGTTGAAGTACAGCACTTCCTTGCCGGGATTTCGCGTGTTGTTCTTGGTGACGAAATCCGACAGCGCCGCGCCGACGGACGAGCCGTTGCCTTGCGTGATGTAGTGGACCCCGGCGTCGATCGCCTTCTGGGCCTGCACCAGGCTCTCCTGCGGATTGGTCTTGTTGTCGAGCGGAACGATCTCGATCTTGTGGCCGAGAATGCCGCCCTTGGCGTTGAGTTCGTCGGCCAGATACTGGAATGTCTTCAGACCACCCTCGCCGACGCTGGCGCCACCGCCAGAGAGCGGATCGATGTAGCCGATCTTGAGGGTGTCCTCAGCCGACGCGGCATGACCGAGCATCGGGGCGATCACGGCAATGGCCAAAGTGAGCTTGCGCATTTTTTCGTTTCCTCGCTGGCTATCGACTTTAGTCGATGGGCTTTTTGCGCATGTTGCAGCGCAATTGCAGATCCCTAATGAGCAGAACGAACTTTGATTTTCAAGCTCGGCGAGACATGGCTCCGGCCATCGCTATGAAATGTGAAGGCGGCTCCCCGTCTCGCCGGCAGCTTTCCGCGACGAGGAATAGAACGCAAGGGGAAACTGGCCTCTGCGCGGCGCCCGACGACGCAGGTGTCGCAGCCGTCTACAGGCTGCGATAGTTCGCGATTCCCGACAGGTCGGGCGTGAATGCGAGCCCCGGTTCCTCGCCGAGGACGATCGTACCATCAGTGACATTGGCAACGGCACCGCAGAACCGGTCGCGCAGCGGATTGTCGTTGGCATCGACCTCGAGCCAGCCGTCGCCGCCGATGCCCGCCAGCAGATGCGCCGAGGCGAGCAGTCCGATGCCGCCGCCGAGATAATGCGGGCAGAATGTCTTGCCCGCCTTCAGAATGTCGCGCGCGACGCCGGCGCATGCGCTCAGCCCGCCCCATTTCGCGATGTCGGGCTGAACAACGCCGAGCACGTCTTCGGCCAGGACGTCCTTGAATCCCTCGACGCTCGAAATGTTCTCGCCCGCGGCAATCGGCATTTTCGCGGCTGCCCGCAGCCTGCGCCATTCCTCGCGCGGCCGGTCGGCGCGGATCGGCTCCTCCAGCCAGCGCAGGTCGAACGCGGCCAACCGCGGCAGCATCTCCAGCGCCTGATCGACCGACCAGCCCTGATTGGCGTCGACGGCGAGCATGCCCGCACCGACGATCGCGCGCAGCGCAGCCAGATTGGCGAGATCGGTCTCGGCACCGAAGCCGACCTTCAGCTTCAACGCGCGATGGCCACGCGCGAGCGCGGCTTCGGCCGTCTGCGCGGCGCCGCCCGGATTGATGCCGCTGGCATAGACCTTGATCCTGCGCGACTGCCCACCGAGAAGCCGCCACAGTGGCAAGCGCTGCCGACGCGCGGAGAGGTCCCACAGCGCGAGATCGATGCCCGAAATCGCCTGCGCGAACGGACCGGGCTCGCCGCATTGAAGCGCCAGCACTTCGGTCCCCTTCGACAGGACCTCGAAAGCCTGGACGGGACTGTCGAACCTGCGCCCGACAAGCCCCGGAGCCAGTACTTCATTGACAAGCCGGGCGCGGTGCTCGGCGCCCGGTGCAGGAAAGTTCGACCAGGCTTCGCCCCACCCCTCGACACCGTTCTCGTCGACTGCGCGAACGAAGACGGCCGGTCGGTTGAGCATCTTGCCGAACGACGTCACCACCGGCGTCGCCAGGGGATAGCGATAGCAGAACGCCTCGATCGAGCGGATGGTGAAGCTGTCAGTCGTCATATTGCAGGCCCTGCGACCGAGGTGAGACCACGCGGGACCGTTACCATCTCAGTAGGCGCGCGCGAAGTCACCTTCCTGCTTGATATCAGCGAACACCGGGAAGCGCGCTTTCCACGGCGTGCCCTTGGCCGTGGTCAGTTGATTGAGCCGTTCCAGCACCCCGAGGCCATCCTTGCGCAGGCTGGCCGACACCGCTGCGCGGTCCGGAAAGTTCTTCAGGACGGCATCCAGCCAGATGGTGCGGCCCGCCAGGAAACCGCTCGCGCCTGCGGCATAGGAGTAGTCGAGCACGCGCTCGAACTTTTCAGGCGCAGCGCCGCCCGACAGCAGCACCCAGGGGATGCTGCGTTCGCGACAGATATCGCCGATCGCATCGAACTCCTGCTGTGCGGCCTTTGCTTCCGCGCTGCCGTCACGCGCCGGCAGGCTGTTGGCTGCAAGCGGGCTCTCCAGCTTGAGAAGATCGACGCCGTATTCAGGCTTTGCGAATTCGCGCACGCTGTCGATGACGAGGCCCGGGAGCTTGCCGGGCGATTCGACGTAATCGGCGGTGTGATTGGCGCTGCCGAGGAACGGGTAGACCAGCAACTCGAGCACGTACGGGATATCGTGACGGGCGCAGTCCTCGCCGATTTCGCGCACAAAACGCTTCTGGTGCTCGTTCACCGCGGCATCGGCGTCGGGCCGGTACCAGGCCAGCACCTTGACGGCGTCGCCGCCCATGGCGCGGATCTTTTCCACGCTCCAATTGGTGATGGCGCGCGACTTGCGGCCGCCCGCGGTTTCCTCAACGCGGTGCTCTTCCAGCGTCATGATCAGGCCGCAGCGCGGCGGCAGCAGGTCGATCGCGGCAGGCACTGCGAAGTTCGGGTCGAACAGCATCGAGCTGCAATGCGGCGCGAGGTTCTCGACCAGGAGACGCTTGGCCGCCGTGACGTCGGAATATTCGACCTGGTCCCGCGTGATCCCCTTCGCCTTCGCAATGGCATCGAACAATGGCGGCCGCTGATCCAGCGCGATCATGCGAAAATGGCCATCCGCGTCAGCAAGCCGTGCCAGGCCGCGGTTCTTTCCAATCGTTCTCATGGCTTCGTCCTCATGAATACAAGACACTCGTTGATATCGGGGATTCCGTTACGGCCGCCGGCGTGGCGGCATTTCATGGCAGCCGTCGCCGCCGAGAACGCCATGGCGGCGCGCACGTCGAGACCGGCGCCGATCGCGAGCGCATAGGCGCCGTGGAAGACGTCGCCCGCGCCCGTGGTGTCGACGACGTCGACGGCGTAGGCGGCCTGCCGGTGCAGCTCGTCTCGGCGCTCCAGCGCAACAACGACCGCGCCAGCGCGCGCGTCGCCGGCTTTCGCCGCGCGCTGACCGAGAACGGGCTCGAATTGCCTTCGCAATGGCATGTCGAGGTGCCCTATACGCTGGACGACGCGCGCGAGGCGGCGCGCTATCTCCTGGGCCTCGAGGACCGCCCGACAGCCGTGGTGTGCGGCAACGACGTCATTGCCTACGGCGTGCTGCTCGAAGCCGAGCGCAGCGGCTTTTCGATGCCGCGTGACCTCTCGGTGGTCGGCTTCGACGACCTCGACTGGAGCCGGCATTTGCGGCCGAGCCTGACCACGATTCACGTTCCGACCGGAGAAACCTGGCAGCGCGCGGGAGAATATCTGGTGCGCAGCCTCGCCGGCGAGCAAACCATCATGCATCGCGAGATCGACTTCTCGCTGGTTGTCCGCGAGTCGACGGCTGCGCCTCCGAAATCCCTGAAGTGAGACACCCCCGATGAATCCGAACTTTTCCCTCGCCCCCGGCTTCCATGCCGTCGTGATCGGCGGCGCCGGCGACATTGGTGCCGCCATCAGCAATCAATTCTGCGATCTGGGTGCGACGGTGACTGCAACGGGCGCGAACGAGGCCGATCTTGCCCGCACCCTCCTCAAGCCGCGCGCGGGCCTCACGCTCGCGACGCTCGATGTCACCGATGACGCGGCCGTCAAATCCTTCGCCCGGAAACACAAGCGCGTCGACGCGCTGATCAACTGCGCCGGGATTCTCGCACGCGACAAGGAATTCGAGATCGAGACCTTCATGAAGGTGCTCGACGTCAACCTCACCGGCACGTTCCGGACCTGCATGGCCTTCCATCCCCTGCTCGCGGAGCAGACGGGATCGATCGTCAACATCGCCTCGATGAACGCGACGCTGGCGCTGCCACGGATTCCCGCCTATTGCGCCAGCAAGGGCGGTGTCGTGATGCTGACCAAGGCGCTGGCCTTGAAGTGGGCCGAAGAGGGCATCCGCGTCAACGCGGTCGCGCCCGGCTATATCGAAACCGCGATCAACGCCGCCGGCCGCAGCGACCTTGCGCATTATCAGCGCATCGCCGACCGCACCGCCTTCAAGCGCTGGGGACAGCCGGAGGACATTGCCGGCGCCGTTGCCTTCCTCTGCATGCCGGCGTCGCAATATGCGACCGGCACCGTCATTGCCGTGGATGGCGGCTTTCTGGCGGGGTAGCGCGCGGGTTCTATACGCCCAGCGCCTTGCGGTTGAACGTCCGCAGGAAGCGCAGCGACAACGTCCGTACGTTCGCGACGTTGAGCAGCCAGGCCGCAGCGGCGTAAGCAACGCCGCCCGCGGAGCTGACGACCATCAACGCCACGATACCGGTACCGCCGGCTTGCGTCCGCGCAATGAGGATAGCGCCCGCCATCGCCGCAGCCGAAGCCGCAACGCCGGCGAGGCGGTTGACGTCGAACGGCACGGGATGGGCGCGGTGCATCAGGGCGACGGCGACGACGAAGCCGAGCGCTTCGGTGGCGAGCGTGGCCAGCGCCGCGCCGTAAAGGCCGTAGCCGGCGACCAGCGCGAACATCAGTGCCACGCTCAGAACGAGTGTAAGGAACGACTGCGCCGCCAGCATGAACGGCCGCTCGGCGAGCTGGAAGCTGATCTGCACATAGAATTGGTTGGCGATGCCGAAGAAGCGCGCGAGTACCAGGGTCGGCAGCAGCGCCGATACGCCGGCGCGGAAATCGACGCCGACGAGCGTGCCAGCGACCTCGTCGGCCGCGAGCGCGAGCCAGACGGCGACGGGTGCGACGACGACGAGCAGCAACTCGAGGCTCTCGCTCAGCCGCTCCCGCGTCGTCTCGCTGTTTTTCTCCGACAGCGACCGGAACACCAGCGGCACGGTTGCCGCGGCGACGCTGGAGGCGATCATGACCATGAACTGGCGCGGCAGATCGGCGGCGACGCCGAAAATGCCGGCAGCGTCCTTGCCGAGCAGATAAGCGACGATGAGCCGGTCACAGGCCGAATAGACCGCAACGGACAATCCGGCCAGCGTCAGCGGCAGGCCGTAGCGCGCCAGCTGCATGAACTGGCTGCGCTGGAAGCGCGCGATCTTCGTGCGGTCGCCGACGAGATTGAGAATGATGCCGGTGAGCGAGCCCAGGCCGAACGCGGCGAGCAATCCCAAGCCACCCCAGCCGAGCCAGATGCCGAGCAGGCCAAAGCCGACGCTCGACACGCTACGGACGATCGAGATCGCCGCGAACCTGTAGGGGCGCAATTTGGCGCGTTCGAATTCCTGGCCGACATCGACGGCATTGGCCATGATCGCCACGAACATGCTGGCGAGCAGCAGCTCGACGCTGAGATCGCTGCGGAACAGAAAGACCAGCGGTGTGGTGGCGCAGAGCACCGCGGCCGTCAGCGCGAAGGCGACCATCGCCGTGCCGCGAAAGTCCACCTCCGCCGACATCGCCTGATAGCGGGACACCGACAGCTTGATCCAGGCGAAGAAGATCGCGCCCAATATGCCGGCAAGGCTGATGCCGACGACATAGACGCCGTACTCGGCCGGCGTCAGCAGCCGCGTGTAGGCTGTGACCGCGAAGAAGCCCACCGCTGCGGGTAGGATATAGGCGACGAGATAAATCGAGAAATGGCGGTTCAGCATGCGAGCACAGGACCGGCAACGGTGTTGCGATGGTGACGGCCGTTAATCAATGACCTTGGCGGGGCGAACGAACTGCGCCGCAGCATCTCTCAAGAGTGTCACATAAGTCTGCAGATCGGGCGGCGAATGAGGCTGGCAGGCCGCTTTCGCGCGTTAGCGTTAAATTTGCCCTTTCCCTGGGGCGGTTCGAGCGATCGCGACACGCAACCCTGATCCAGACTGGAACAGCGATGCAACGCCACGCGCTTTGCGCAGCGGACATCCGCAAGGGTTAACCCAACGACAGGAAACCCCGGCGTCGCAAGGCGCCGCTTGGTACGATGGTGCGTTGGTTCCAAAAGGAACGTCCCCCGTGACCAGGCTCGACAGACGCGAATTTCTCCTTGGCAGCGCCGCAGCACTCGCGGCGGGGGCATCGGCGTCCGCCGCGCCGGCATCAAAGCTCGCACAGCGCCGTCCGGGCTTTGGCGCTGCGGCGACGCTCTGGGACCTGCAAGCCGATCCCAGGCTCGGCGAAGCCATCAGCAGCTATTGCACCCAGGTGGTGCCGGTGCTCGAGCTGAAATGGCCGATGCTGCGGCCGAACGCGCACACGTTCAACTTCGAGCGCGCCGACGCGATCCTGGATTTCGCGCGGGAGAACGATCTGACGATGCGCGGCCACGCGCTCGCCTGGTATCACGACATTCCGGACTGGACCAAGCAGATCAAGGACACCAAGGGCGTCGAGCGCGCCTATGTCGACCACATCGGCACCGTCGTTTCCTATTACAAGGATAAGCTGACGTCGTGGGACGTCGTCAACGAGCCGATCCCGGACAATCCGAAGAAGATCACCGACCGGCGCGATACGTTCTGGACGCAGCATCTGGGCAACCGCTGGATTCCGCTGGCCTTCCGCACGGCGGCCGCAGCCGATCCCTTCGTCAAGCTCGCGATCAACGAATATGACATCGAGTCGGCGAAGGACTCGTTCATTGCCAAGCGCGCGGCGTACCGCAACCTCATCATGGACCTGCTCGACCAGGGCGTGCCGCTGCACGCCGTGGGCCTGCAATCGCATCTGCATGCCGAGCTCGAGATCGACACGCATGGGCTCGCCGAATTCGTCACCGAGCTGCGCTCCTGGGGCCTCGATGTGCTCGTCACCGAGCTCGACGTCGACGACCAGAAACTGACGGGCAACCCGGCAGAGCGCGACGCCATCGTCGCCAAGCGCGTCGACGACCTCCTGACCGCGATCTCGACCAGCGGACCGGTGCGCTCGATCCCGACCTGGGGCCTCTCGGATCGCTATAGCTGGATCAACGGCACCTTCGCCCGCGCGGACAAGCAGCCGAACCGCCCGTTGCCGCTCGACGGCGAGTTCAAGCCGAAGCCGTTCATGGACGTCATCAGCAAGTTCACGAGGGACGCCTGAGACGCGGCCTTAGCGCGTCTTCGCCGGGACTTCGAACTCGACCGCGTCACCCATATCTTCAGGAGACAGGCTCGGGCTGCGTCGGTCACGCGAGCTGAGGCGGAACACGTCGCGGATGTCGTCGACCGAGGTCGACGAATAGGACTGGATGCAGAGCGCGACCTGTTCGGGCGAGGCCGCGCGCATCATCGCTTCGATGGCCGGGCGGTCGAGGGGCGTGTCGTCCCAATGCGAGACCGCGATGCTGTCTTCGGTGACCCGATGCATGGCCAGATGCGCAGGCGAGTTCGCGACGAAGTGTCCGTACATCAGATACTCCGAGAACTTCTTCTTCCGGCACAACGCCAGAACCCAGTTCAACCCCGTCGCCGCCTTGATGGCAGCGGTCATCGCGCGCGCGGTGTCCCGGTCCCAGACCAGCGCGTTGCCGACATAGTCGTCGGCCGGGAACGAGCGCTCCTTGATACCGAGAAGCTGATCGACAGTGCGCAGCCACAACCCGTGCAACGGGTGGTCGGCGCCGATGTCCTTCGGGGTGACGAACAGCGGCGTCTTCTCAGCGCCGGCATATTGACCGACGTCGAATTCGCGAAAGAACAGATTGTCCGAGTCCAGGATGCAGACGCGCTGCTCCGGCGCGTTGAGGACGCCGGCGATCTTGAGGATCTGCTGGATGTGCCAACCATGCACCGGCGACGACAACAGCGACAGCCAGACCCGGCGCTTGCTGAGGAACTGAAGCGCCGGCGGCAGCGCCCAGAGCCATTTCGGCAGGTAACGCGAGGCCGGAACGATGACGCGCTTTTCGGATGCGAACCGCGCGAACAGCGGGACGTCCTCATCGTTAACGAGAACATAATGCCGCGTGTATCCCGACAGCCAGGTGTCGATGCTCTCGCTGAGCAACGAAAAGCGTTCGATATCCTTGGCGTAGCTGGCGGTCAGCAGGGCAACGGAATGCATGGAGCGCGCTCGAATGGCCATCAAGCCGCACTCATAGCCGCACCGCGAGATGCTGGAAACTCACAAACGGAATCAAGGTAAAACGAAACGAAGCATTAGCCATCCGACGGCAGCCCCTGCTCGATGCCGCGAAAACGCAGTGGCGCCAGCGCGGCGGCGCGTTGCCACCAGTCGGCGACGCGGTCGTCGAGTGCGGTCACGCCGCGACCCTGGCCCGGGAAGATCCGGATCTGCTGCACCGCCTCGGCCTCGAACCCCCTGCCCTTGCGCGTGATCTTGAGGGCGGCGCCCTCGCGGTCGCGCTGCGTCAGCGGCGCCAGGAGGCGGCCGCGCGGACGGAGCGACTGAAGCCAGAGCGGATGCGGGTGCGGGAAGCCGGCATGCACGATGATCACGTCGGCCCGCTCGCCGATCTCTTCGCATCCGTCGCCGTGCACGACCTCGACATTGCGATAGGGGCGAAGGTAGTTCGCGGCACGCGCCGCAAGCCGCCCGTCGCATTCCATTGCATGCACCCTGCCCCTGGGCCCCACGATCTTCGACAACACCGCCGAAAAATAGCCGAGACCGCAGCCGATCTGGACCACGCGGTCCTTCTCCCCGACGTCGAGCAGATCGATGAAGTGCGCCCACAGGCTCGGCAGCCCGGTGTCGAGCTTGCGGCGTGCATCGATCGCGACCAGCACATTGTCGTAGAGATGAACGGGATCTGCATCCGGCGTCAGCCGATAGCTGCGCGCCGCCTCGCTCTTGATGCGCCAGGGTCCCTTGGCCAGAAAATCCTCGCGCGGGATGGCGGCGAGCGCTTCGAGCAGGCGTGGCGAGGAGATCCGCTCTCGCTTGGCAATCAACTCGACGTAACGCGCGCGCGCGGCGGCAAGATCGCTCATCTCACCGCATCGGCCTGTTCACGGACGGGCACGTCTCCGCCGAGCTCGTTGAGGAGCTGCATCGCCTGCTTCAGGTCCGGGGTGTAGAAGCCCTCGCTGAACTTGCCGAGGATCGGCAAAAGCAGGAGGCTCGCGTGCTCGCGCTTGCCGGCTTCGAGCGACAGTCGCGCAAGGCTGACGGCGGTCCGAAGCTCCCATGACAGCGCGCCCTGCTTGCGCGCGGTCTCCAGCGATAAGGTGAACAGGTCCTCGGCCTCCTGCACCGATGCCGGATCACCGTCCGACATCGTGATCTCGCCCTGCAGGCGATAGACCTCGGCGAGATAGGAGTGATCGCCGGTCCGTCTGGCGGTCGCGAGCGCGCCGTCCAGCGCGCGCAAGGCGGCATCGCGCATCCCGACCTTGGCATAGGCTTCCGCGAGCAGGCAGCGGAACCAGCAGCCGGCGAGCCAGGAATCCATCGCCTCGTATTCGTCGAGGCCGAAGCGCATCTGGCTGAGACCTTCGTCGGCCTCGCCGAGCTGGGCGAGCGCCCAGCCGCGCAGGATCGCCGCCTGCTGCTTCCAGTGCAGGAAATTGTGCTCGGTGGCGATGATCATGGCGCGGTTGGCGTGGTCGCGCGTGCCCTCGACGTCGCGCAAATGCTGGCACAGATAGGCGCCGAACACGAGCGCGAAGGCGAGCGTGAAGGGATGGCGGATCTTCTCGGCATTCGCAATCGCCTGCTCGCTGTGCTGACGTGCCGCGTCGGGCCGGCCGAGGAACCAGAGGAGATAGCCGAGATAGGACAGCGAAACGACGCCGGGATCGGTGCCGTGCCGCTCCATCAGATCGGAGTGCAGATCGGGACTGTAGAGGTTGATGCAGCGGTGCAGATGGTGCTGGGAGGCGGCAAAGCGGCCGCGATAGAGCATCGTCATCGCGATCGAGCGGTGCGCCTCGATCAGATAGCCGGTCTGCTGCGCCGGCTGCGTGCGCTCGTTCAGCCGCTCGCGCTTGGCGAACTTCAACAGCTCGACGCTGAGATCGTGCGCGCGGCTGAGATCGGCACGGATGAAGTGGCAGACCCAGAGCCCGCGCGTGGCGGCGAAGGCCTTCTCGTCGTCGTCGAGCTGCTGACCGAGCTCGAGCGCGCGGATGTAGTTCTCCTCGACCTCCTGCACGGCGTAGCCCTTGGCGGCAATCAATGCGTTGCCGAGCGCGATGCGCAGCTCCAGCTCCATCTCGTCGGCGCCCTGCATGCGTGCATTGGCCTGCACGACGCTCAAGCCCCGGCGCAAATGCCCGATCGCCTCCAGATTGGCGCCGCTCTTGGCCGCCTGCTTGCCGGCCTTGAGCCAGAAGCTGGCGGCGCCCTCGCTCTGGCCGGATTCGGTGAGGTGATGGGCGAGCAGCTCCGGTTCGCGCTCGGTCTTCTCCGGATACATCTCGGCGAGCACCTGCGCGATCCGCGAATGCAGCTTGCGCCGCTCGCTGTGCAGCAGGCTGTCGTGCGCGGCGTTCTGGATCATCACGTGCTTGAAGGAGTAGAGCGCGCCGGGCGGATGGCCGCGGCGCACGATCAACCCGGCTTCCTCCAGATGATTGAGCGCGGCCTCGATCTGCTCCGCCGGAGTGTTGGCGACCGCGTGCAGGGTCTCGTAGGAGAACTCGCGGCCGATGGTGGCGCCGATCTGCGCGATGCGCTTGAACGGCCCCATCCGGTCCAGCCGCGCCATCAGCGAGTCGGTGAGGGTCGCCGGGATCGCGAGCTGCCGCCATGGGCCCGACAGCACGTAGCGCCCGTGCCGCTCGGTCAGGAGGTTGGATTCGAGAACGGTCTTGGTCAGCTCTTCCAGGAACAGCGGCACACCGTCGGTCTTGACGATGATCTCCTCGACCACCTCCTTGGGAAGCTCGCGGCCCGCGACGCGCTCGACCAGCGTCGTGCGCAGCTGCCGGCTCAGGCGGTTCAGCACCAGCGTCGTGATGTGCGAATGCGCGTTCCAGCTCGGCTGGAATTCGGAGCGCGCAGTGATGATGACAAGGACCGGCTGGTTCTGCACGCGGTCGACGAGGAGGTCGATCACCTCGCGGGAGGTCGGGTCGATCCAGTGCAGATCCTCAAGCGCGATCACCAGCGGCATGTCGCGCGCAAGGCCGAGGAAATGATTGACCAGCGCCGCGACGGTCGCATCCTTCTGCTGCTGCGGCGACAGGTCGAGCGGCGGATAGCGGTCTCCGGTCGGGATCGACAGCAGCGCGGCAAACAGCGGCGTGACCTGCTCGATGTCGCCATGGGCGGCCGCGATCGCGGTCTCCAGACCCGCCAGCGACGTCGCGGACGGATCCTCGCGGTCGAGGCCGAGCGAGAATTTGAGCTGCTCGGAGAACGGATAGAACGCCGTGGAGGTGTAATATGGCGAGCACTGGAACGAGACGTGTCCATGGCGGTCGCCCGCGATCCGGTCGAAGATCTCCTGGATGATGCGCGACTTGCCGATGCCGGGCTCGCCGAACTTGACCACGACCTGGCCGTCGCCGTCCTTGACCTGCTGCCAGCGTCCCATCAGCAGCGCGATCTCTTCCTCGCGGTTGACGAGCGGCGTCAACCGCCCGCCCATGGCAGCGGCGAAGCGGGTCTCCGCCCGCGAGGCGCGCACCACGTGCCAGGCCTGCGTCTTCTCCGAGATGCCTTTCAGCGCATGGACACCGAGATTGCGGTAGTCGAACTTGCCCTTCAGCAGCGACTGTGTCGAGGACGAGATCACGACGCCGTTGGGTGGCGCCAGACCTTGCAGGCGCGCGGCGAGATTGACGGTTTCTCCGACCGCGGAATCTCGCTCCTCGGTGCCCTGGCCAACGAGGTCGCCGACCACGACGAGACCGGTTGCGATCCCGATGCGGACCGCGGGGGCGTGGCTGAGCGCACCGCGCGGCTCGATCGCGCGCGCGGTCGACAGCACCCGCACGATCTCGAGCCCGGCCCGCACCGATCGCTCGGCATCGTCCTCATGCGCGGTCGGATAGCCGAAATAGACAAGGATACCGTCGCCGACGAAGCGCGCGGCAAACCCTTCGTAATGCTTCACCACACGGACACAGGTCTCGCGAAAGCTCGCGATCATGTCGCGCACGTCTTCCGGATCGAACTGCACCGACAGCGAGGTGGAATCCACCATGTCGCAGAACATGGTGGTGAGCTGACGCCGTTCGGCACCGACTTCCGTCCGGACCTGCGGGCGCGCCGCCGCATCGGGCTTCTCTGTGGTCTCAGCCTCGAATAGCGCCGACATCGCGCGCTGAAGCCGCTTGCGGTCGCCGAGCGGCAATCCGAGCTCGACCAGGTCGGATTCCGTCAGGTCCCCCATCACATCGAGATCGAGGCGGTGCTGCGCGAAGAGATCGGTGTAATGTCCAAGACCGACGCCTTCGAGCCAGCGCTTCAACCCGCCTTCCGTCCCCGTAACAGGCTCATTCTCCAGCATGGTGATTCTGCCCGACCTTCACTCCGTCGAAGGGCTTTAGGCCCCTCAACCACAGATTTTGGGGCCCGAACTTCACCTCAGACTGGACGCGTTCCTTAAGTCTTGGGAAGAATAGCTCAATCAGATCAAAAGGGAATGGCATTGTCCCACATTGCATCCGCAGCGGGAGAGGATTCGGACAGCGCAGGCGCCGAAACCAGGACCTTTGCCGATATCGGCGGCCTTCTCGACTTTTATGCGCGCAAGACGCCGGCGGCACCGGCTCTCCTCGCGCCCGGCCGGCCGGCCCTCACCTACGGCAAACTGGGTGAGTTGATCCAGCAACTGGTCCGCACCCTGCGGGGGCTTGGCATTGCCCCTGCCGACCGGATCGCCGTTGCGCTGCCGCGCGGCGCCGACAGCGCGCTGGCGCTGATCGCGGTCGCCTCGGCCGGCGCCTGCGTCCCCGTCAATCCCGATCTGACGGCCGACGAGCTGCAACGCTATTTCAGCGAATTGAAGCTGACCGCGCTCGTCACCCGGGCCGACATGAATTCACCAAGTCGTGACGTTGCCAAGGCGCTCGATATCGCGGTGATCGATTTCGTGCCGGGGCCGAACGACAATCTCGGCGGCTGCGCGTTCATCGGCCCGGCGGTCGGGCCGGCCAGCACGAGCGGCGCCTCGCGCGGCGACGATGACGCCTTCATCCTGTTGACGTCGGGCACGGCGGCGCGGCCGAAAATGGTGCCGCTGACGCAGCGCAATGTGTGCCTGTCCGCATACAATGCCGGCCGCGTGCTGTCGCTCGCTGCCCACGACCGCCTGCTCAATGCCCTGCCGCTGTTTCACGCCCATGGTCTGATCTCCGGCCTGCTGACGGCGCTGGCCGCGGGCTCCAGCGTGATCTGCACCAACGGTTTCGATGCATCGTCCTTCTTCGGCTGGATGCGGGAGCTGCACCCGACCTGGTACACGGCGGTGCCGACCATCCATCGCGCGCTGCTGACGGCGGCCGAGGCCGACCCGGACCGCGCCCGGTCGTCGTCGCTGCGCGTGATCCGTTCGGCCTCATCCTCGCTCGCGCCCGCGATCCTGAACGGGCTGGAGGCGATGTTCGGCGTTCCCGTGCTCGAGACCTACGGCATGACGGAAGCGGCCTCGCAGATCTCCGCCAATCCGTTCGAGCTGCGCAAGGTCGGATCGGTCGGCCGCGCTGCGGGCCCCGAGATCGCGATCATGGACGGGGCGGGCCGCACGCTTGCGAGCGGCGAGCATGGCGAGATCATGCTGCGCGGGCCGAACATGAGCCGCGGCTATTATAATGATGAGGCGGCGACACGGGCCGCCTTCCGCAACGGCTGGTTCTGCACCGGCGACCTCGGCTATCTCGACGCCGACGGCTATCTCTTCATCGTCGGCCGCATCAAGGACGTCATCAACCGCGGCGGGCAGAAGATCTCGCCCCTGGAGGTCGAAGAGGTCCTGCTGAGCCATCCGGCGGTGCTGGAGGCCGGCGTGTTCGCCGTCCCACACCAGAAGCTCGGCGAAAACGTCGCCGCCGTCGTGGTGCTGCGCCCGAATTCCGAAGCAACTCCGGACCAGCTTCGGCAGTTCGCGCGCAAACGTCTAGCGGCCTACAAGGTGCCGAGCCTGATCCGCGGCGTGGCCGCACTGCCGAAAGGCGCGAGCGGCAAGGTCAAGCGCAACGCGTTGGCCGAGTTGATCGCAACCGCGGAGCATGGCGTCGAAGCGCAATTGCCGCGCAACGCGCTGGAGACCCAGCTCGCGGGGATCTGGGCCGATCTGTTGGAGCTGCGGCAGGTCGGCATCGACCAGGATGTCTTTGCGCTCGGCGCGGACTCGCTCGCGGCGACGCAGATGCGCTCGCGTCTGCGCGAGCGCTTCAACGTCGACTTCTCCTTCGAGGACATCTTCGATTGCGCCACGGTCTCGGCGCTTGCGGCCCGGATCGAGACCGCCACGACCCATCGCGGGACGATCGTGCCCGCATGGCGCCAGGCGGCGGCGGCAGCCGACGCGCCGCTGTCGTTCCAGCAGCAGCGGATGTATGTGCTCTCGCGGCTCGATCCGACCCGCTACAATTACAACGTCGTCGAAGTCGCCGTTCTCAAGGGCCTGGTCGACGTCGTCGCACTTTCCGCGAGCCTCGCCTCGATCTGCGCGCGCCACGAGGCGCTGCGCTCGGTCTTCATCGAACGCCAGGGCGAGCCGGCGCAGCGGGTGCTGCAATCACCTCGGCGATTCGAGCGGATCAAGCTCAAGCCCTGCGCCGCGGACAAGCGGGCCGCAATCATCCGGCGCGAGGCGCTCGAGCTCGCGCAATATCCGTTCGACCTGGCGCGCGAGCCGCCGCTGAAGGTCACCCTGCTGTCGTTCGACAAATCCAGCCACGCGCTGGTGGTCAACGTCCATCACCTCGTCACCGACGGCTGGTCGCAACGGCTGTTCTGGGAGGAGCTTGCCGCCCATTATTCCGCCGCGCGCAAGACGAGTGCGGTGACGTTGCCCTCGCCCGCCTTCCAGTATCGCGACTTTGCGCTATGGCAGCAAAGCTGGGCTCAGACGCCGGCGGCGAAGGAGCAGCTCGATTACTGGCGGACCCAGCTCGACGGCGTCACCACGCTGCCGCTGCGGACCGACCGGCCACGGCCGGAGATCTGGAGCGGTCACGGCGCCCGTCACTATATCGAATTCTCCAAGGCACTGTCGGCCGATCTGCGCGCGCTCAGCCAGGACCAGGGCGTCACGCCTTTCATGACGCTGCTCGCGGCTTTCCAGTGCCTGTTGTTCCGCCACACCGGACACGAGGATGTCGCGACGGGATCGCTGATCGCGAACCGCAACCAGATCGAGAGCGAGCGACTGATCGGGCTGTTCGCCAACACCCTGATCCTGCGCAACGATTTCGGCGGCGATCCGGGTTTTGGCGAGATGTTGCGGCGGGTGCGGCAGGTCACGTTGGATGCCTACCGCAACCAGGACCTCCCGATCGAGGAAATGCTGCGCGCGCTGCAGATCGCGCGCCGGAGCGACGGCAATCCGCTGTTCCGGATCATGTTCATCCTCCAGAACGCGTCGATCGAGGCGGCACGTTTCCCCGGCCTGTCGGCGCGGCGGCTTGAGGTCGACCCGAAAGTCGCGCGTTTCGACATCACGCTCGAACTGGTCGAGGCCGACGGCCGCTTCACCGGCTTCTTCGAATACGCCACCGATCTGTTCGACGCGGCGACCATCGAAGCCATGGCCGCTCAGTTCAAGACGCTGCTCAAGGCCGTGATCGCCAATCCGGAGCAGCGCATCTCGCGCCTGCCGCTCCTGACGGAGGCCGAACGCCGGCAGTTGCTGGCGAAAGACCAGGGCGTGGTGGCCAACTTCACCACGCGCGGCAATCTGTGCGAACGCCTCGAGCGCCAGGCGAAGAAGACCCCGAACGCAATCGCGGTAACGGACGGACGCACCTCCCTGACCTATCGGGAGCTCGCCCGCCGCAGCCAGGCGGCGGCGCGCTGGCTCGCGCGCGAAGGTGTCGGCGCCGAGAGCGTTGTCGCCTTGCTTGCGGATCGCGGGCCCGACCTGCTCGCCGCGATGATCGCCGCGCAGCGCGTGGGCGCAGCCTTCCTCAATCTCGATCCCGACCAGCCGCCGGCGCGGCTTGCGACCATCCTCGGATCGAGCTGCGCCCGCATGCTGCTGACCGGGCGCGCTCAGTCGGCCATGGTCGAGGCGCTGCTCGAACCGCTGGTCGAGCGCATCCATGTCGCCGAGCTCGAGGACGCGATCGCACCCGGATCGACCAGGCCGGCCCGCGCCGCGCGGCGCGGCGCCGCGAGCCTCGCCTATCTCATCTATACATCCGGCTCCTCCGGCGCGCCGAAGGGCGTCATGATCGAGCAGCGCGGGCTGTCGAACCATCTGGCGTCGCTCATTTCCGAGCTCGGCCTTACGGCCGGGGACGTGATCGCCCAGACTGCGCCGCAGAGCTTTGTCATTTCGGTCTGGCAGTTCCTTGCCGGTCCCATGGTCGGCGCGCGCGTCCATGTCTGCGCCAACGCAATCGTGCAGGACCCGATCCTGCTCGCGCGGGAGATCGAGCGTGAAGGCATCAGCGTGCTCGAGATCGTCCCGTCGCTGCTGCGGGTGATCCTCGACCGCATGGACGACGCGCAGGTCCAGCGCGCCTTTGCGGGATTGCGGCTCCTGATCTCGACCGGCGAGCCGCTGCCCGTCGATCTCTGCCGCGCCTGGTTCGCCCGCTGCTCGAGGGTGCCGCTGATCAACGCCTATGGCGCGTCGGAATGTTCCGACGACGTCTCGCTACATCGCCTGACCAAAGCGCCGGCGGCGGCGACGAGCAACGTCCCGGTCGGCGCGCCGCTGCCCAACACCCAGCTCCATGTGCTCGATCAAAACCTCCAGCCGCTGCCGGTCGGCGTGACCGGCGAGCTCTGCATCGGCGGCGCCGGCGTCGGCCGCGGCTACATCAACGATCCCGCGCAGAGCCGTCAGCGTTTCCTGCCCGATCCGTTCTCGCGCCAGGAAGGCGCGCGGCTGTACCGGACCGGCGACCTCGCACGCCGCCGCGCCGACGGCACCATCGAATGCCTCGGCCGCGCCGACCATCAGGTCAAGGTCCGGGGCTACCGTATCGAGCTCAAGGAGATCGAGAACGCGCTTGCCGACCATCCTGCGGTGCGCGCCGGCATCGTCGAGCCGCGCCGCGAGGCGAGCGGCGATGTCAGGCTGATCGCCCATATCGTCGCAAGGGCCGGCAGCCAGAGCAGCGCCAGCGAGCTGCGCGATTTCCTGAAGAGCCGGCTGCCGGGCCATGCCATCCCGTCCGCATTCCTGTTCCTGGACCAGATGCCGCTCAATGCCCATGGCAAGATCGACCGGTCGGCGCTGCGGGCGCCCGCGCAGCAGGACGTCTCCGGACCGGACGCCGCCGTGCCGGCGCGGCACTTCACCGAAAAAGTGCTCTCGGACATCTGGGTCGACCTGCTGAAGGTCGAGAGCCTCGGCGTGACCGATAATTTCTTCGATCTCGGCGGCCATTCGCTGCTGGCGGGCCAGGCGATGGCGCGCGTCGCCCGTGCGCTCGGCGTGTCGCTGCCGATCAAGACCATCTTCGAGGCTCCCACGATCGAAGAACTCGCCCGGCGGGTTGACGAGGCCGTGGCAGCAAAGCCGCGCAAGCCGGCAACAGGCATGCTGCGGCCTGCTGAAAGCGGGCTCCCAATGCTCTCGATCGCACAGGACCAGATGATGCGGATCGAGCAGAACCTGCCGGGCCTGCCGCTGTTCAACCTGCCCTTTGCCTTCCGCCTCCAGGGCCCGCTCGATCCGACCACCCTCGCGCAGGCGTTCGGCGACATCGTGCGCCGCCACGAATCGCTGCGGACCGGATTCGGCCGCAGCGGCGAAGAGCCCGTCAGCCGCATCGCCACACCCGGCGAGCTCGGACCGGCCCTCACCATCGAGGTCATCGGCGACGGACGTCCCCACGACAACAAGCGGCGCAAAGCCCTCGAACTCAGGAAGATCGATCTCCTGATCGAGCAGGAGACCTACGCCCCGTTCGACACCGCGCGGCCGCCGCTATTGCGGGCGCGGCTGTTGCGGCTCCATGCCGACGATCATGTGCTGCTGCTGACGCTGCATCATGCCATTGCCGACGGCTGGTCGATCGGCGTGCTGTTCGAGGAGCTGTCCAACCGCTATGCGGCGCTGGCCGGGCGTCCGTCCGTGCCGCTGCCGAAACTGCCGCTCGCGTTTTCGGACGTCGCCCGCTGGCAGCGCTGGTGGTGCGGCACCGACGCCGCCCGCCGCCAGGCCGCCGACTGGACGGAGAATCTGCGCGGCGCAGTCCCCGTCTTCGACGGTGAAGCAAGCCCCGGCGCGTCCACCGGGCACCACCCCGTCAGCCTCGAGCGAGAGCTGATCGGCCGGCTCACGGCGTTCGCCGGCCGGCATAACAGCACGCTGTTCATGTGCCTTCTCACCGGCCTGAAAGCCCTGTTGCTGGCGCAGAGCGGCCGCAACGACATTTCGGTCGCCACCGCCATGGCCAATCGCACCCAGCCGGATACCGACCGGGTCGTCGGTCCGTTCGAGAACACGGTGATCGTCCGTACCCGAATCACGCCGGAGCTGTCGTTCGCGCAAGCCTTGGCCCGGGTGCGCCAGAGCGTGCTCGACGCGCATGCGCGCCAGGAGCTGCCGTTCAACATCCTGGCCGACCATCTGGAGCAGGAGGGGATCGATCCGGCCTCGCTGCTCCAGGTCTATTTCACCCTGCAGAATCCGCTGCGCCAGCCGCTCGATCTGGCCGACGTCACGATCGAATCGATCGGCAACGTCGCGCGCGAAGGCCAGCCGGTGCTGCCGATCGACCAGACCTGGCTGTCGCTGATGCTCAAGGAGCGCCCCACCGGAATCACCGGCTCATGCAATTACAAGGGCGAGCTGCTCGATGGCCGCAGGGTCGGTGAGTGGATGGAGAATCTCGTCGCGCTGCTGGATGCGGCCGTCGCCCACCCGAACACGCCGCTCGGCCGATTACTCGCTCGCAGGGCGGCATGACCGGCTGTACGGGACGGGAGAACACAGGTTCACTCGCCAAAGCTGTGAATGACCAAGTTGCAGCTTGATTATTTGGCGCCAGCGCGCAAGATTATTCTCTCGATTTGATTTGGACGATTATTTTCAACCGGGGGAGTTTGTTATGGGTTTCATCAAATTTACCAAGGGCACCTCGTTGAGCGACAAGGACCGCAAGGCCCTGCAAAAGCTGCTGGGCGCGGAGAAGAAGAAGCTCCAGTCCGCGCTCAAGGATGTCGACGCCAGCCTTTCGATGCTGGGCGGAGCGAAGAAAGCCAAGAAGAAGAAGAAGTAAGGACCGTCGGCCGGGACGCCGCACGAATCCTCAGGCTTCACTTTCGGGATATTGGGCCGCTCGCTCGTCGAGTTGGGGTCTCGCACAAGCTTGCGCCTGTAAACCGGCCTGCAAATCGACAAGAAATTGCCCGGGTGGACCGTTAGAAACGGTCCGCTCAGTTGATTCTTGCTCAGTTGATTCTTCCGTCAGGGCCGGAGACTTGGCCTCCGCCTGACGCCATGGGCCCTATTAATGGCAGACGACAGAATTGAACTGTTTGTCGGACTGATCGAGACCATTGACGCTCCGGGCGCAGTCGATGCGTGCCGACGCCTGCTCTCGGTCGACGAACGGATCCGCGCCGATCGCTTCATGTTCGAGCGGCATCGGCGGCAATATATCTTCGCGCACGCGATGCTGCGCCTCGCGCTGTCGCAGGCCGCACCGAACGTCGCACCCACCGATTGGTCCTTCGGGGCCGGCCGCTACGGGCGGCCGTTTGTCGCGGCGCCCGCGACCTCGACCGCGCTGCATTTCAGCCTGTCCCATGCCGATGGCTGCGTTGCCTGCGTCGTGTCCGGGCATGAGACCGTCGGCGTCGACGTCGAAACCGTGTCGCGGCGGGTCGCGCCACTGTCCACCGCGCTTCGCTTCTTTGCGCCGGAGGAGGTCGAAACGTTGCGCGGACTGCCGGAGCCCGCCGCGATCGAGCGCTTTTTCGACTATTGGACGCTCAAGGAGGCCTATCTGAAGGCAAGGGGGTTTGGGCTCAATCTGCCGCTCGACGCTTTCGCGATGCAGGTGTCCCGCGAAGCCATCGAGATCAGCTTCAAGCCCGATATCGCCGACGATCCGCATGCATGGCGCTTCTCGCTGTGCTCGCCGTCGCCCTCGCATCGCCTCGCGATCGCCGACGGCTCCCGTGCGCACGGCGGCCTTCCCATCACCCGCAATTCCTGGCCGTTCCAGGAAGCGGCTGAATGACGCCCCCGCGGCTGCGCGTCTTTCCCGCGATCTCGCGCAACCGCGATCCCAAGAAATATGTCGGCGAGCTGATGCGGGTGGCACAGTTCGCCGACCGCAACGGCTTCGAAGGCATCCTGCTGTTCGAAGGCAACGACGTGTTCGTCGAGCCCTGGGCGATGGCCCAGCACATCATGGGTGAGACCACGCGAAGCTCGCCGCTGATCGCGGTCAATCCGGTCTACATGCACCCGTTCACCGCGGCAAAATTCGTCTCGTCCTTTGCGCAGCTCCACGGCCGCAAGGTCTATCTCAACATGATCACGGGGACCGCGGTCAGCGATTTGCAGGGGCTGGGTGACGAGCAGTCGCATGCCGACCGCTATGTCCGGCTCGGTGAATTCGTGGCGCTGATGCGCCAATTGCTGGAAAGCCCCCGCCCGGTGAATTTCGAGGGCCGGTTCTACCGCGCGAGCAATCTGCAACTTCGCCCGCGCCTGCCGGCGGAGCTGATGCCGGAATTCCTGGTCGCGGGCCAGTCGGAGGCAGCGCAGCGCGTGGCGAAGGAGACCGGCTGCATCAAGATGCAGATGCTGCCGCCCGATCTCGATCGCGGTCTCGATGCGCCCGGAATGAACTTTGGCATCTTCGCCCGCGAGGGCCGTGAGGAAGCACGACAGGCCGCGAAGGCGCGCTTTCGCGACAATTCCGATGATCGCGAGCTGCTCGCGCTCACCGTGGAGAACAGCGATTCCGTGTGGAAGCGGCGGCTCTATGACGGCCAGAACGGAGAGCTCGCGGACAACGGCTACTGGCTGCTGCCGTTCCTAACCTTCCAGGCCGACTGCCCCTATCTGGTCGGCAGCTATACCGAGATCGGCGCAAAGCTTAAGGATTTTGCGGCGAAGGGCCTGACCACGATCATGCTCGACATGGTCGCCGACGAGGCCGAGATGCAGCACGTCCGCAAAGCGCTCGCGGCGAGCGGGATGTTTTAGGACGGCACGCCGAGCGGACTGAGCCGTGCCAGCGGCTCGCTGCCTTCCGGCCGTCGCAGAAGCTGCATGACATGCCGCTTCAGGCGCACGAACTCGGGTTCGGTCACGAGATCATGGCTGCGTGGCCGCGCGAAAGGCAGCACGACATCCTCGATCACCCGGCCGGGTCTTGCGCTCATTACGACGATGCGATCGGCGAGGAACAATGCCTCGTCGATGTCGTGGGTGACGAAGACCGTGGTGGTCGGGATCTTGCTCCAGATGTCGAGCAAGACCTCCTGCATCATGCCGCGCGTCTGCGCGTCGAGCGCGCTGAAGGGCTCGTCCATCAGCAGCACCCGCGGCTGGTTGATCAGGACCCTCGCAATTTCCACGCGCTGCTGCATACCGCCCGACAATTGCGCCGGATAAAACGCCTCGAAGCCGGAAAGGCCGACCAGCTTCAGGATCGCGTCGGCGGCGCGGTCGCGCTCCCTCCTCGCGAGTCCCCGCATCTTCGGGCCGAAGGCGACATTGTCACGCACCCGCTTCCAGGGAAACAGCGTGTGCTGCTGAAACACCATGCCCCGGTCCGGGCTCGGACTCTGGACCTGCTGGCCGTCGACCGTGAGACGGCCGGCCGTGATCGGCAAATGCCCGGCCAGCGCGCCGAGCAGCGTGGATTTGCCGCAGCCGGAGGGACCGAGGATGCAGACGAGCTCGCCCGGCGCAATCGCGACATCGAGACCGCTGACCGCTTCGAATGCGTCACCGCCCGATCCGAGCGAGATCGAGACATCGGCGAAGTCGATCCGACCGACGCTCTTCGTGCCGATATCCGCGACCCGGATGTTCATCGCGCCACCTTCGGGCTACGCCAGGGCATCAGAAGCCGCCCGGCCGTCGTCAGCAGCCAGCTCGAGCCCATGCCGAGCAGGCCGATGATCAGCATGCCGACGATGATGTCGGCGTAGTTCTGGAGCGTGTAGGCTTCCCAGGTGTAATAGCCGATGCCGAACTGGCCCGAGATCATCTCCGCGGTGACGAGGCAGAACCACGAGGTGCCCATGCCGATCGCAAGCCCGGTGACGATGCTGGGCGCGGCGTCCGGCAGCACGACTTCCCTCAGGATCGCCAACTCCCCCGCGCCGAGGCTGCGGGCGGAGGCAACCAGCCGGCGGTCGACATTCGCGACACCGTGGACGGTGTTCAGCACGATCGGAAACAAGGCACCGATGAAGGTGATGTAGATCATCGAGAGTTCGGACGACGGAAAGATCAGGATCGACAGCGGTATCCACGCCACCGCTGGAATCGGCCGCAGCAATTCCAGCGGCGGCAGCAAAAGGTCGCTCGCGGCGCGTGACCGGCCGATGGCAAAACCAAGGATCACGCCGATCACCACCGCCGCCCCGTAGCCGGCGAACACGCGCCAGAGGCTGCTGGTGACGTGTGCCGTCAGTTTCGGCGAACGAAACAGGGCGAGCGCGGATTGAACGACCTCGATCGGTGGCGGCACGTTGCGGAAGGTCACGATCCCCAGATTGAGATGCGTTGTCGAAGCGACCTGCCACAGGGTGATGCAGGCCAGGATCGAAAGGGCGCGGACCATCCAGCGGATGCCCGCAGGCCGCGCGTTGATAGCGGTGGCCATCGCCTCACCGGCTCGCGACGAGGGACTCGCGCGCGGCCGCGAAGTCGAGCACCGCGCCACCGTTCTTCTTCGACCAGCCCTCGGCCGCCTGCTTGAGCAGGAACGCGCTCAACTCGCCGTTGGACGACCGCACGAACCAGGCCTGGTTTGCGAACAGCTTGATGCCGCTCTCGCGATCCTGCGCATATACGACGCGGATGGTCTTGCCGTCTTTCTCGAGGCCGGCGAGCGCCTTCAGCGCGTTCTCGGGTGAGGCATAGTGGCGTACATGAGCCTCGTCCTTGACCCAGATCTGCGCGACGCGGCTGAAGTCGCTGATCTCGGCGCCCGTTGCGGCGTCCTTGGCGCGAAGCGGGAGCTGCGCATAGTTCTTCAGTTCGGAGTCGTAATCGCGCCCCGCCTGCGCTGCCGCGATACGGATGAACCTGTCGGTGACGAACTGGTTGATATCGAGATCGCTGTCTGCGCGCTTGAGCAGCTTCAGCGTCTTGATCGAGGTTGCGACCGCCTGGCGGTACTCCGGCTTCCAGGTCACATCGCGGGTCTGGAGACCGAGCGGCCCGTGAAAGAGGTAGTCGACCTCCGCCTCGATGCCGGTCACCTTCGCGATCAGCTCGCTGTACTTCTCCGGCTCTTCCGCGGTCCGGCGGTCCGCTTCCAGCGCTGCGCGCAGATAGGCGACGACGATCTCGGGATATTTCTCGGCATAATCGGCATCGACCAGCCCGCCGTGGAATGTCGGGGCATTGGTCTGCGCGCCGTCAAAGATCTTGCGCGCGAAGCCGCGCCACGGGAACAGTTCGGCGAACGGAACGAAGTCGGCATGTGCCTCGATCTTGCCGGCCTGCAAGGCCGGCCCCGCAACCTCCGGCGCCTGCGTGATGATGCTGACGTCGGTCTCGGGATTCCAGCCCTTGGCCTCGATCGCGCGGAGCAGCATGCCGTGCGAGGTCGAGGCGAAGGGAACCGAGATGGTCTTGCCTTTGAGCTCGTCGAGCGACTGCACCGGCGAGCTCGACGGCACCACGATGCCGTTGCCACTGCCCTTCGTGCTGCCGGACAGCACGCTAATGAAGAGGCTGCGGCGGCCAGCCTTCTGGAACGCCACGCCGTTCAGCGAGCCCGGAAAGTCAGCCATCGCGCCGAAATCGAGCTTGCCCGCGACCATCTCGTTGGTGAGCGGCGCCCCGCTCGTAAAATTCTTCCACTGGATGTCGTAGGTGACATCCTTGTACTTGCCGTCATGGGGCAAAAACTTCTCGAGCAGCTTGAGCTCGCGAATGAGCAGTCCGCCGGTCGCGCAATTGATCGTCGTGTCCTGCGTCCCGACTGCCACACGGATCGTCTCCGCCTGGGCCGGCGCGAACATCGCAACGGTGATGGCTACAATGGCCACACTGAGTCTCAAAGAGCCGAATTCGATCATCGAACTGTCCTCGGGAAGCCGGGCGCGCGCCGGCAACAACGTTGGCCGGCACTATCGAAGGCGCGGCGCAACGCTTGAAGCAATTACTTGCATCGCTGTCGCAGGACGTTCGCGTCATGATTCCGTCGCGCAACGACGCAAAGGATTTTCTCAAGCCGAAGCCATGGAGAGAGGAATCGTTTCGCCGCCGGTCGCCGCACACATCAAGCTTTGCTAAGTGATTTGGAACGATCGCAAAGAGATGGACATCGCACCATCGCCGCACTTACCTATTCGCAAGCCCCTGAAGAGCTGACGGATTGCGATGACCATACTCAAGGAAGCTGCCGCGACCGAGCCTGCCGCTTTCGCCGACCGGCCTCATGCAGGCGTTCCGTTCGACTGGACCGACCACAAGAAGACGCGGCGGATCCGCAGCACACGTGCAAGGCCCGCGAGCTCGGCGCTGTTCATGAGCGAGACGATCGACGGGCTGAATGCCGGCGCGCATTTCCTCGACCGCTTGTCCGCGTCGGAGCAGGCGCGCGTGCACGCGGCCGGCCGCATCATCTCGGTGCCGCAGGGCGAAATGGTATTCAGCCAGGGCGATGGCCACGACGGCATCTTCATCATCCGCCGCGGACAGGTGCGGGTCTATTACACCGCGCCGTCCGGGCGCGAAATCACGCTCGCCTATTGGACACCCGGACATTTCATCGGTGGTCCGGAGATTTCCGGCGGCGGCATTCACATGTGGTCGGGCATCGCCATCGAGGCCTGCGAGATCGCGGCGCTGTCCGGACCGGCGCTCGAGAAGCTCTTGACCGGCATGCCGAGCTTCGCGCTTGCGCTGATCGACGGCCTCATCGCCAAGGGCAAATGCTACTCCTCGATGGCACAGATCCTCGGCACGCGCTCGGTGATCGAGCGGCTGGCGCAGTTCCTGCTCACGCTGTCGGAGTTGCACGGCGCGGCCGACGGCGACACCATCGTCATCAACCGCAAGATCACCCATGACCAGATCGCCGCCATGGTCGGCTCGACCCGGCAATGGGTGACGATGATGCTGAAGCGTTTCCAGAACCGCCGCATCATCGCCATCGACGGCAGCAGCATCCGGATCAGGAGGATCGACCTGCTGGAGCAGATCTTGTTCAGGGATTGAGGTTCGCCTCTGTCCGCAGGGAGGCGTTGTCGCTCATGGCTTTAGCACTATGGGCGTTGAAGCTTCCACGGCGTCATGGCCGGGCTTGTCCCGGCCATCCACGTCTTACCCCGCGCGCAAAGATCGTGGATGCCCGGGACAAGCCCGGGCATGACGGCCTACGCGGGGAGAGGTGAAGATCACCGCGCCTCTTCAAACCCGGCCAGCACCGACGTCAAATTCGCGCCCAGAATTTCCGAGAGATAGCCGCCTTCCTGCACGAACACGGTCGGCAGGCCCATCTTCGCGATGGCCTGGCCGATGCGGCGGAAGCCCGGCGTGGTGACGGCGAGGCCCTTCAGCGGATCGTGCTCGGAGGCGTCGAGGCCGAGTGCGATGACGAGGGCGCCGGGGGCAAAGGATTCGATCGCCCTGCGCGCGACATCCATCGCCTGGATATAGCCGTCGTCGCCGGTGCCGATGGCCAGGGGGATGTTGAGGTTGGCGCCGAGGCCGGGTCCTTCGCCGCGCTCATGCGCGTAGCCCCACACATAAGGATAGTACGCGATGGGGTCGGCGTGGATCGACACCGTGTAGACGTCAGGGCGTACGTAGAAGATTCCTTGCGTGCCGTTGCCGTGATGGACGTCGACGTCGAGGATCACGACGCGCTCATACTTCAATCGCAGATGCGCGGCTGCGATCGCGCTGTTGTTGAGGAAACAGAAACCACCGGCCATGTCGCGGTAGGCGTGATGACCGGGCGGGCGGCAGAGCGCATAGGTCGCATCCTCGCCGTCCATCACCATCTGCGCGGCCGTGACCGCAACGTCGGTGGCGGCGCAGGCCGCGGCCCATGTGCCGGGACCGATCGGCGCCGCGGTATCGGCGGTGTGCCAGCCGAGTCGACCTACGATGTGAGTGGGATAGGTCGCGGCATGGCGCACGGGATGGATGTTGCCGATCATCTCCGGGCCGGAATCGCCAAGCGCGGTCCAGGCGTCCCAGGCTTCGCTGAGGAACGACAGATATTCCGGGCTGTGAATCCGCGCACGCGGCCCCTGCCCGAATGTCGTCGGTTCGACCAGTTGATGCTTGCCGTCCTTCAACCCCTTGAGCAGGCGATCGGCGCGCTCGGGCTGCTCCGTGGTGCGTTTGACGACACCGCGAACCAGGAAGAATTGCGGATCGTGGCTGCGATGCAGTTCGGTATGGACGGCTTTCACTCAAACACTCCGTGGTCGCGTTGACGGTGCCCACAGATGTCTAAATGCCTGCGGCGGACAGATGCAAGCAAGAAGAATGCCGCCGCTTCGGTGCTGCCCTGCGCCGGAGGCAGACCGCCCGTGATGCCCTAGCAGCGCCCGCGCTGGAGGCAGTGCTCGCGGCCCTGCTGGTCGGTGCGGAAGGACTCGATGAAGCCGCCCTGACGCTGGGTGACGAAGACGGTCTTGCCGTCGCTGCCGCCGAAGGCGAGATTGGTCGGCTCCTTGCCCTTCAGCGCGATCTCCCGCTCGACCGCACCATTGGGCTTCATCAGCGCGATGGTGCCCTTGAGGATGCGCGCGACATAGAGACGGCCGGCGACGTCGGTGCGCAGGCCGTCGACGGTGTCGGGCTGAAAGGCTTTGACGAGTTTTGCGCCGGTGAGTTCGTTGCCGCGGACGGTGTAGGACCAGATTTCGCCGCTGCTGGATTCCCCGACATAGAGCGTCTTGCCGTCAGGACTGAGGTCGATGCCGTTGGTGGTGCCCATCGCGCGCGGCGCCGACATCACCTGCCCCCGCACCGTGCCGTCCGCAGATTTGGCGATGCGCCAGATGTGGCCTTCCCTGCCTTTCCAGTTCGGATCGCTCGCATAGATCGTGCCGTCGCGCGCGACCGTGATGTCGTTGGGCTGGTTCATCTCGTCGGAATGAAACCAGACGACGGGCTCGCTCGCGCCCTTCCGGATCGCGAAGATGTTGTGCTTCTTGTAGTCGGCGATGAACATCGTGCCGTCGCGCGCGAAGCGGATGGCATTGCCGACGCTGCCCTCGGGCAATGCCGTGAACTGCTCCGAAGCGGCGCTGCCCACCGGCAGCTTGCCGATGGTGCCGGGCTTGCGAAAGTTGACCACGAAGAGATTGCCGTCGAGATCGGCCGCGGGTCCTTCGATGCCGAAGGTGTATTCGCCCGACGGCGTCACCTGCACGCTTTCGAACAGCTTTGTTTCCGCGTGGCCCGGCGATGCCGCGATGACGAGAAGAACGCTACTCCACAGGCACCAGAAATTCCTGCCGGATGTAATAGCCATCGTCGTCGCTGCACTCGCCATTCAGATAGGGGTCGGCAGGCCGGAAGAATCGGCTGAAGCCGGGTTTGTCTACAGCGCTCCTTTGTGTCACGACAACGACCTTGGCGGCCGGTATTTCGCCGCATTCCTTGTTGGTCTTGCCAAAGAACTTGCGCTGCGGCGGGCCGGACTTGATCCGCATCCGCGTGCCCGGAACCATTTTCGCAACCAGCAGGTCCGCGGTATCGAGCAGGCGCGCGTAGCCAAGTTCGGTCCTGGGCAGGCTTTCACCGCCCGGCGGCATCAGCTTCTCGGCGCCGATGCCGCGCAGCCGCGTGCGCAGCTTGCCGGAGCCTGGATCGCCCGGATAGATCCAGCCGTCCTGCGACAGCATGAAGCGTAGCACTGTCGCGTCCTTTTCCGCTTCCGATTGTCCTGCCTTCAGGCCGAAATCCGAATGGCAGCCGACGCAATGCTTCTCGACGAGGCCCTTGCGCAGCGTGGTGAGCCGGACACCGTTCTGCGCGTCCCTGGCGACGAAGGCCGCGAGCTGGTCGATCATCGCCTGGCTGCGCGCGTCACAAGGCAGTGGCACCGGCGCGTCACCCCCGGCGCGATCGATGCGGATCACGGTCTTGTTCTTGTCCTCGACCAGCCAGATTGCGCCGTCCTCCGCGACCGTCATGCCGACAGGCGCTCCTTGCGGCCGCGCGCCGTTGACGCGGTGCCAGCCTGCGATCAGCTCGTCGAATGGCGCGGCGGCGACGTTGCCGGCGTCGGTCTGAAAGCTGTGGGTCGGATCGGCCGCGCAACTGACGTGGTAGCGCACCGGCGCCGGGGCGGGCTTCGGGAAGCCATGGTCGTCGACGTCATAGACGAGGACGCGGCTGCCGGTCGGACGATAGCCATGCAGACCGACCAGCAGCTTGCCTTCCAGCTCCGGGAATTTCGCGCCGTGATAATACAGCATCGCGAGCGGCGCACCGTGCGGCGGCATCAGCGAGAACGGTGCCTTGTAGAGCGCATTGGCCGTGCAGAGCGACTTGTAGACCCCGGATTGCAGCACGAGCTTGAATTCGGGGCTCGGCGTCGACAAGTCGTAACAATAGGGCCAGCCATAATGCCTGCCCTGCTCGATCGCGTTGATCTCCTCGTTCGGCTCGAAGATGTCGGGCAGGTCGCGGCCGTTCTCGCCTTGCAGGAAGGCGTAGCCGGCATCGGGAAAATTCGGATGCAGCGCCAGCGCCATCGAATTGCGCAGGCCGCGGGCATAGACGGTGTGCGGCGGGTCCGGATCGCCCGGCCTCAGCGCCGGGAAGGCGCCGCCTGCGGGCGGTGTGAACAGCCAGATCGAAGCCATCGCGGATGCGCCCTCGGCCGCCGCGCATGGCCTTGTGATCGGCGCCGACGTGATGCAGTCGTCGCTGTGCGAGCCGACATTGACGAACAGCCGCCCGTTCCTGTCAAAGACGAACTGCTTGAGCGGATGCGCGCTCTCGTCGAGCCTGGTGCCGTCAGGCAATGTGATCCGGCGGCCGGGCATGTGCCGGATGATGGTCTCGACCGTGCTGCGGGGGTTGTCGGCGAGCGGATCGAACCGGAAGATCGTCTCCGCGGTCGAGGCGTACAACTTCTTGTCCGGGCCAATCACCAGGCCGAACGGATATTCGATTGCGGTCAGCAGCTCCTTGAACCGCTGCCCCTGCGGCGCATGCGGATCGAGCAGCAGCAGCCGTCCATCGGTGTGGCCCCAGCCGCCCATGTCGGCGACCACGAACAGGTCACGGCCCGGCACCTGGATGATCGCGCGCGGAAATTTCAGGCGATCCTCTTCGCTGGCGACGAGACCGGCGCAGAATCCCGCCTTCATGTCGATCTGGATTCTGGGAAAGGCGACATCGCCGCTGCCGCAGGTTTCCGCGCCGATCGCATAGCCGCTCTTCCTCACCGGCTCGGAGGAGGCTCCCGGGGCAAGACCGAACAGCACTCCGGCGACGATCGCCGCAAACAGGCTTCGGCGTTCATGCCAGAATGTGAGCTGGTTCACGGCGGTCCCCCGGACTTTCGGTCCAAAGTTGTTCCATGCCACGGGAACGCCGTCCAGTTGATCATCACCCCCCTGTGATCAAACCCGCTCGGGCCTTGGCAGCGACCAATCTCCGTAAATTCCCTTACCGGGCTCGCCCCGAATGTTTCGCGAAGGCCTCGGGTGGTATCGATTTGCCATCCCAATCGCTCCCGACAGGAGACGGATATGGTCCAGGTCTATTTTCACTGCTCCAACACCGAAGGCACGCTGATCGATCGCAGCGGCACCGCGGTGGCCAGCCTGACCGAGGCGCGTGACCGTGCGGCCCAGATCATGCACTCGATGATCTACACCCCGGGTGCCGAAGACTGGCGCGACTGGGTGATCCATGTCAGCGGCTCCGACGGCGAGGAGATCTTCGACCTTCCCTTCACCGCCATGCTCGGCAAGCCGCATTGAGGTGATGCCGTGCTGTTCGCTTCATTAACCCTGCTCTGCCAGCCCCTCAACTTCGTTGCCACCAAGTGGCAGAAGCTGGTGCGGATCGCAGGCAACCCCTACCGCCCCGAGCTTCACTACATGCGCGGGCCTGGCCCGAAATGGCACGCCAAATATCAGGCCAGCCGGCTGGACCGCAGGCTCTGAGCGCGGTTTCGTAAAGTTTCCACCGATCTTCGTCGTCATGGCCGGGCTTGTCCCGGCCATCCACGTCTTAGGACGCGGATGCCGAGACGTGGATGCCCGGGTCAAGCCCGGGCATGACGAGTGAGCGAAAGCGTGCCCCACCTTACCTCCCCGTAAACTTCGCCTTGCGCTTCTCGACGAAGGCGGTGCGGCCCTCGATGGCGTCGGCGCTCTTGCGGATCGTGGCCTGAACCTCGATCTCGCGGCGGAACTGCGCCTCGTAATCCGCATGCTCGCTCTCCTCGACAAGCGCGCGCGTTGCGACCAAAGCCCGCGTCGGCCCGTCCGCCAGACGGCGCGCCAGGGCCAGCGCCTCGTCCATCAGCTTCGCATCGTCGACGACCTGACGCACCAGGCCGATCTCCTGCGCGCGTTCGGCCGTCAGGGGCTCGTTCAGCAACATCAGCTCGAGGGAGCGCTGCCGGCCGACCAGCCGCGGCAGCAGCCAGGTCGAACCGAGATCGGGCACCAGGGCGATGCGGCTGAACACCTGGATGAAGCTCGCCGACCGCGCTGCAACAATCATGTCGCCGGCCATCGCAAGGCTGAAGCCGCCGCCGGCCGCGACGCCGTTGACGGCGACCACGACAGGCACGCGGCATTCGCGCAACGCCTTGAACGCCGGCCAGTAGAAGCGCATCACGCCGGCCGCGATGTCCTCGCCCAGCGCTTCCGACGCCTTCAAATTCTGTCCTGAGCAAAATCCGCGCCCCGCGCCGGTGAGGACCAGCGCGCGGACGTCCGCATCCCCGGTCATCTCGGCGACGGCGGCGGCGAGCGCGCCAAGCAGGTCCGGCGTCATCGCGTTCAGGCTTGCCGGCTCGTCGAGCGTCAAGATCCCAACCGCGCCATCCCGCGCCTGTTTCACACCTGCCATGTCGCGTCTCCCTTTGGATTTTCTCGTTGGCGGCAATGTGCCATCCTTCGCGCGCCCCGCCAATGCTGCAGCTTCCGCGTCAGCGCAACGAAGCCAGAACAACCGAATCCAGAGATCAAGACGACATCATGCCTCATCAGTTCAGCCTCGCCCAAGCCGTCCGCAAACCCGCCGTCACATCCAAGGGCGGCATCGTCGCCTCGCAATCGCGGCGCGCGGCCGAAGTGGGCGCGCAAGTGCTGGCTGCAGGGGGCGACTGCGTGGACGCGATCGTCGCGACCACCTTCGCGCTGAACGTGCTGGAGCCCTGGAACAGCGGCATCGGCGGCGGCGGCGCGATGGTGTTGTACCGTGCCAAGGAAAATCGCACCGAGGTGATCGACTACGGCATGTGCGCGCCGCAGAGCCTGCGCACCACCGACTATCCGCTCAGCGGCGAAGGTGCGGCCTCCGATCTGTTTCCGTGGCCGCGGGTGAAGGACGATCGCAACATCCACGGCCCCGGCTCGGTCGCCGTGCCCGGCGTCGTCGCCGGCATGGAGGAGGCGCATCGCCGCTACGCCAAGATGCCGTGGAAGGATCTGGTCGCGCCGGCCGCCGCGCTCGCCGGAGAAGGCCTGCTGGTCGATTGGTGGACCACGCTGACAATCGCGGCATCGGCAGCCGATCTCAGGCGCTATCCCGCGAGCGCCGCCACCTTCCTGAAGGATGGCCTGCCGCCGAGCGCGCCGTGGGGCATCAAGTCCGAGACGCGGCTGCCGTTGGCCACGTTGAAGGCAACGTTGTCACACCTCGCCGCCGCCGGTCCGCGCGATTTCTACCAGGGCGACCTCGCCAAAAGCATCGCATCCGATATCAAGGCCGACGGCGGCTCGCTGTCGGTGGAGGATCTCGCCGCATTTCGCGCCCATCTGCGCGAGCCGCTGGCGATCCCCTATCGCGACGGCAAGGTGTATGCGACGCCGGAGCTCACGGCCGGACCGACCATGGCGCATGCGCTGCGCCTGTTGCAGCAGAGTCTGAAGCCGGGAAGCGCACCCGACGCGACCACCTACAGCGAATATGCGCTCGCCTTGCAAGCGGCCTTCCGCGAGCGGCTCAAGGACATGGGCGATGCCGACGGCAAGCGCTCGCTCGGCGCCGAATATCTGGCGCCCGCCTGCACCACGCATTTCTCCGTGGTCGACCGCCACGGCAATATCGCGGCGGTCACGCAGACGCTGCTCTCGTCCATCGGCTCGAAATACGTGACGCCGCACACCGGCATCGCCATGAACAACGGCATCATGTGGTTCGATCCGACGCCGGGCACCACCAACTCGCTCGCACCAGGCAAGCGCTGCCTCTGCAACTACACGCCCGTCATAGCCGAAACGAAGGACGGCAAGCGTCTCGCGGTCGGCGCCTCCGGCGGCCGCCGCATCCTGCCGTCGGTGATGCAGCTCGTGTCCTTTGCGATGGATTTCGGCATGGACCTCGACACGGCCATCCACCAGCCGCGCATCGACGCCAGCGAAGGCGCGGTCGTGATCGGCGATATCAGACTGCCGGCGGACGTACGCAAGACACTTGCTGCACGCTTCGACTATGAAGAGACGCAGGTGCAGGCCGTGCCGCAGAAGTTCGCCTGCCCCAGCGTGGTGATGCGCGAGGGCGATACGAATTCCGGCGCGGTCGAGATCTTCCAGCCCTGGGCCGACGCTGTCGCCGAATCCTGAGCGTCACGACTCCTCCGCATTTGCGCGCGACACCGCGATCGATGTTCGTTCGTCGAACGGACAGATGCGTGCCTAACAGGAGAGATTTCGGATGAAGAAACTTGCGCTCGCCGCGACACTGATCATCGCGGCCGGCTTCACCATGCCAAACGCCGCATTCGCCAGGGGCGGCCACGGACATGGTCATGGTCACGGCTATCATTGCGGATACCACGGACATCGCCATGCCACTCCGCCCGGATGGCACCACGGGCGCAAGGTCGGCTGGCGCGGCAGGGGCTGCCCGCCCGGCCTGTGGAAACAGGGTCGCTGCTGACGCCCTATCCGCAAGTCATGCAAGGCGTCGCTCCTGACGGGGGCGGCGCCTTCTTCTTCAAACGCCCAGCCGGTCCCGCACCCGTCCCGCGATCACAGCAGTCGTAACCCCCAACGGCCAGAACGCGTGCATCGGGATCGGCTTGATGCCCGTAACGGGCATGTCGATCTCGGCCTTGGCACCGCCGATCAGCCGGCGCGCGAGCTGCGCGCCCATCGCGGTCGAGAGCGCGACGCCGCGGCCGTTGCAGCCGAGCGAGATCAGGATGTTTTCCGCCGGCTCGTGCACATGCGGATAATGATCCTTGGTGATGGCGAGCCGACTGTTCCAGCCATGCGTCCAGGCGGCGCCCTTGAGCTGCGGCCATAGCCGCTCGGCATAACGCATGAGATAGGCGACATCGTTGGGCGACTTGATCCAGCGCATCGGGCCGCGGCCGCCCATCAAGAGGCGATTGTGCTGATCGATGCGGTAATAGACCGTGATATGTCCGCTCTCGTAGAGCACCGGCCGTGTCGGCATGATCGAGCGGGCGACCGCGTCGGAGAGCGGCGCCGTGGCGGCAATCGAGGAGAACACCGGCACGATGGTGCGGCGGAGCGCCGGCCAGAGATCGTCGGTGAAGCCGTTGGTGGCGAGCAGGACCTTGTCGGCATGCACCACCGCGCGCGGCGTCTCGATGCGCCAGCGCGCGCCGTCGCGACGGAGCGACAGCGCAGGCGTTTCGCCATGGACCTTCGCGCCCGCGGAGATCGCGGCGCGCGCAAGGCCGCGGGCGTAGCTGAGCGGATGCAGATCGCCGCCGCGCGTGTCCAGCATCGCACCGATGTAGCGGTCCGTGCCGGTCATCTCGCGCAACTGCTCGCGATTCAAATATTGCACCGGCATGCCGCGGCGGATGCATTGCTGCGCCGTCTTCTCGATCGCGGCGGCGCTGGCCTCATTGTAGGCCGCGCGCAGCGTGCCATTCTGCCGCGCTTCGCAAGGGATCTGGTAGCGGCGGATCAGGTCGTGCGTGAAATTGGTCGTGCCGTAGGAGAATTCGATCATGCGGCGGCCGAGCTCTGCGCCGAAATCGGCCTCGATCTGATCGGGGTCATGCTTCAGGCCGGGATTGGTGTGGCCGCCATTGTTACCCGACGCGCCCCAGCCGGGTTCCTGCGCCTCCAGCACCAGTGCCTCGACGCCTTGCTCTGCCAGATGCAAAGCCGTGGACAGGCCGGTGTAGCCGCCACCGACGATCGCAACGGAGACGGTCTTGTCGACATCGAGCGGTGGCGTCGCAACCGGCGCGACGGCGGTGTCGGCATAGAGCGAGGGCGGCAGAGGCAGGCGCGTAGTCATGATGAGGACCGATCAGAGCGGATGCAGCACGCGGCGCAAAAAGTCCTGCGTGCGCGGGTGCTGGGGTTGATTGAGGACGGACTTCGCCGCCCCCTGCTCGACGATGACGCCGCCGTCGATGAACAGCACGCGGTCGGCGACGTCGCGGGCAAAGCCCATCTCGTGGGTGACGACGACCATGGTCATGCCGTCATCGGCGAGCTTGCGCATCACGCCGAGCACGTCACCGACCAGCTCGGGGTCGAGCGCCGAGGTCGGTTCGTCGAACAGGATCGCCTTTGGCTGCATCGCGAGTGCGCGCGCGATGGCGACGCGCTGCTGCTGGCCGCCGGAGAGCTGCGGCGGATGCGCATCCGCCTTTTCGGCGAGGCCCACCTGACCGAGCAGCGCGCGGCCGCGCTCGAGCACCTGCGCACGCGGCTCCTTCTTTACGAACAACGGGCCTTCGACGACGTTCTCCAGCACGGTGCGATGAGGGAACAGGTTGAAGCGCTGGAATACCATCGAGACCTGGGTGCGGACCTTCACGATGGAGGGCGCATCGCGGTCGACCTTCAGTCCCTCGACGTTGATCTCGCCGCGGTCGTAGCTTTCCAGCCCGTTGATACAGCGCAGGATCGTCGACTTGCCGGAGCCCGAGGGGCCAATGATGCAGACCACCTCGCCCTTCTGGACGGAGGCCGTGATGCCCTTGAGCACCTCGTTCTGGCCAAAGCTCTTGTGGACGTCGGTGAGCTCGATCATTTCTTGCCCGCCCGCTTCTCGAAGTGACGGACCAGCAGGATCAACGGGATGCTCATGGTGAGGTACATCAGCGCCACAAGCGTGAACACGTTGGTGTTCTTGAAGGTCGAGGACGCGATCAGCTTGCCCTGAAGGGCAAGCTCGGCGACCGTGATGGTGGAGGCTTGCGACGAATCCTTCAGCATCATGATCATGACGTTGCCGTAGGGCGGCAGCACGATGCGCACTGCCGGCGGCAGCACCACGCGGCGCATGGTCAGCCACCAGCCCATGCCGATCGACTGCGCCGCCTCGATCTGGCCTTTGTCGATCGCCTCGATGCCCGCGCGGAAATTCTCGGCCTGGTAGGCCGAATAAGCGATGCCGAGCCCGAGGATCGCGGCCTGCAAGGCCGACAGCGTGACGCCGAGATCGGGCATCACGAAATAAAGATAGAACAACAGCACGATGATCGGGATGCCGCGGATCACGTTGATCAGGCTGGCGCTGAGCATCGACAGCACCTTGATGCCCGAGACCCGCATCATCGCCCAGATCAGACCCAGCACCGTCGAGAGCAGCAGCGAGCCGATGGTGACGACGATCGTCAGCGCGACACCGCTCATCAGGATCGGGAAGAACTCGACGGCGTCGTGCCAGAAGCCTTTCATCGGACAGCCTTACCAGCCTCTGTCGATCAACCCTGCGCCTTCTGACCCCACTTTTCGAGAATCTTGTCGATGGTGCCGTTGGCTTTCAGCTTCGCCAGCGAAGCGTTGATCTTGCCGAGCAGCGCGGCCTCGCCCTTGCGGACGCCGATGCCGACCGAGCCGACGGTGACGGGTTTGTAGCCGTCGACCAGACGCACCTCGGGGAAACCGCCCTGCTTCAGATTGTAGGCGAGGATCGGATAGTCGGCGTAGCCGGCCTTGAGGCGACCGGTGTTCACGTCGCGCAGGATGTCCGGGATGGTGTCGTAGGCCTTGACGTCGGCGAACAGGCCGGACTTCTTCAGCGCATCGACGAAGGCGGTGCCGACCTGGGCGCCGACCGTCTCGCCCTTCAGATCATCCTGCGTGGTATAGGCCTTGGTGTCGCTCTTCGGGACCACCAGGCCTTCGCCGTAGGTGTAGATCGGATCGGAGAAGTCGACGACCTCCTTGCGCGGCGCGGTGATGAACATCGCCGCCGCAATGATGTCGATCTTGCCCGATGTCAGCGACGGGATCAGCGCGGAGAACGCCATCGGCTCGATCTGCACGCTGAGGCCGGCGTCCTTGCCGACCTCGGTGACGATGTCGACCATGATGCCCTGGATGGTGTTGGTCTTGGTGTCGAGGAAGGTGAAGGGAATGCCTGTCGGCGTCGAGCCGACCTTCAGCACCTGCTGCGCCGAAGCCGGCATCACCGCTGCAATCGCGAGCGCCGCGACCGCGGCCAGACCAAAACGCTTCATCGCATCCCCCTTTGGGCTTGGCCGATGTCGGCGCTCGCGCATGTCGTGATCAGACGTTGCGGGCCAAGCCGTTTCGGCCTATTTTCACCAATATGAAAATTTGGTCACACTTTCGCGGGCGATGCAAGCGGTTTTCATGCACATGAAGGAAGCGGTTTGACGTGAGCGGTGGCAAAAGAATGCGCAAACCGGCCGCCGCAAGGCCGGCGAGGACGGTGAAGGCCAGGAAGGTGCCGGTCAAGGCCAACCCGGCCGAGCCCGCGATGGATGTCGCGGTCGGCCGCCGCATCCGGGATCTCAGGCGTATCAGGCAATTCTCGCTGGAGACGGTGGCCGCGCGCACGGACCTGTCGATCGGCTTTCTGAGCCAGATCGAGCGCGGCCTGTCGTCGCCGTCACTGCGCGTGCTGGCCACACTCGCAGACGTGCTCGGCGTCGGCATCGCCGCGCTGTTCGGCGCAAGCCCGAGCGCCGACGGCGTCTCCGATCAGGTGGTGACGCGCCGGCCCCAGCGGCCCGAACTGAAACTCTGGCGCACCGGGGTGTCGAAGCAGTTGCTGAGTCCGGCGAGCAGCGACAACCGGCTCAATCTGTTCCTGGTGCATCTCGAGCCCGGCGGCTCCACCGGCGACGAACTCTACACCCACGACGGCGAAGAGGCTGGTCTGGTGCTCGAAGGCGAGATGATGCTGACGGTGGACAGCGAGACGTGGTCGCTGAAGACCGGCGACAGCTTTCGGTTCGCGAGCCGAAGGCCGCACCGGTTTTCCAATCCGGCCAATGATGCGAAGGCCGTGGTGCTGTGGGTGAATTGCGTGACGGGGGCGGGGTAGTTTTTTTGTGCCGTGAGCACGGCCTCAGTCCCGTCATCCTGAGGTGCTCGCGCAGCGAGCCTCGAAGGATGCACGGCCGCGATGCAGCCGGGCCGTCGCCCTTCGAGGGCCGCTGAAGAAGCGGCCACCTCAGGGTGACGGTGATGGATGGGATACGCGGAGCTTCAACATCGTCATTGCGAGCGAAGCGAAGCAATCCAGAGTCTTGCCGCGGAGACATTCTGGATTGCTTCGTCGCTGCGCTCCTCGCAATGACGAGCAGATAGAGCCTTAGCCGAACCGATACTTGTACCGGTCCACCGTCAGCGCACTCACATCGACCTCCGGCTTCCTGCCCGACAGCATGTCCGCCAGCACGCGGCCGGAGCCGCAGGACATGGTCCAGCCGAGCGTGCCATGGCCGGTGTTGAGGTGGAGGTTGCCGTACTGCGTCGGGCCAATCACCGGCGGGCCGTCCGGCGTCATCGGACGCAGGCCGCTCCAGAACGTCGCCTTGGAGAGATCGCCGCCGCGCGGGAACAGATCGGTCAGCGAATGATCGAGCGTGGCGCGGCGGGCGTCGTAGAGCTGGCTCGAATAGCCGGAGATCTCGGCGGTGCCGCCGACGCGGATGCGATTGCCGAGGCGGGTGATCGCGACCTTGTAGCTCTCGTCCATCACGGTCGATTCCGGCGCGCCGGAGGCGTCCTTGATCGGCACCGTGATCGAGTAGCCCTTCACCGGATAGACCGGCAATGAGATGCCGAGCGGTGCAACGAGCCGCGACGACCAGCTTCCGAGCGCGAGAACGTAGGCATCGGCCTGCAACGTGCCCGCACTGGTCACGACACCACTGACACGCGCGCCGTCCGTGACGATGCGATCGATGCCGGTGTTGAACATGAAGCGTACGCCGAGCGCTTCGGCATGCTTGGCCAGCGCCTGCGTGAACATGTGGCAGTCGCCGGTCTCGTCCTGCGGCAAGCGAAGCCCGCCGGCAAACTTCTCCTTCACGGCGGCGAGCGCCGGCTCGACCGCGATGCAGCCCTCCCGGCTCAACACCTCGAAAGGAACGCCATACTGCTTGAGCACGGCGATGTCCTCACCGGTGCCATCGAGCTGCGCCTGGTGGCGGAACAACTGCAAAGTGCCCTGCGAACGCTCGTCATATTGAATGCCGATGTCGCGGCGCAGATCGCGCAGGCAATCGCGGCTGTATTCCGCGATCGGGATCATCCGGCTCTTGTTGACCGCGTAACGCGCGCTGGTGCAGTTGCGCAGCATCTTGGAGAGCCAGACCCACATGACAGGATCGAGCTTCGGCCGGATCACCAGCGGGCCGTGCTTCATCAGCAGCCATTTGATCGCCTTCACCGGCACGCCGGGGCCGGCCCAGGGCGAGGAATAGCCGGGCGACACCTCGCCCGCGTTGGCGAAAGAAGTCTCCAGCGCCGGCTCGGGCTGACGGTCGACGACCGTCACCTCATGACCGGCACGCGCAAGGTAGTAGGCAGAGGTGACACCGATGACACCGCTGCCGAGGATCAGAACTTTCACGCTTCGTCAAACTCCCGCGGCATCACGCTCGCCGCTGCAAGAACAAACTCCGCAACGGCGAGAGCAATTATCAGGCCACCCGCTTGATAGCGTCGCCCAGGATCGACACCATGTCGTCGATATGGCTCTTCTCGACGATGAGCGGGGGCGACAGCGCAAAGGAGTCGCCGCTCATGCGGAAGTACAGACCGCGATTGAAGCAATCGACCATCACGTCGTAACCGCGCGCCCCGACCGCACCGTCACGCGACGACAGCTCGACAGCGCCCATCAGGCCGCAATTGCGGATATCGACGACGTTCGGCAGGCCCTTCAGCGAATGCAGCGCATCGCGCCAGTATTCGGCGATCGACGCACCGCGCGTGAGCAGGCCCTCGTCCTTGTAGATGTCGAGCGTCGCGATGCCGGCGGCACAGGCGGTCGGATGCGCCGAATAGGTGTAGCCGTGGAACAGCTCCATCTGGTTCTCCGGGCCGACCATAAGGCCGTCGTGAACCTTGCGGCTCGCGAACACCGCGCCGCAGGGAATGGTGCCGTTGGTGATGCCCTTGGCCGTCGTCATCAGGTCCGGCGTGACGCCGAAGAAGTCGGCGGCGAACGGCGTGCCGAGGCGGCCGAAGCCGGTGATGACCTCGTCGAAGATGAGGAGAATGCCGTGCTTGTCGCAGATCTCGCGCAGGCGCTTGAGATAGCCCTTCGGCGGCGGCAGCACCGCGGTCGAGCCCGGCACCGGCTCGACGATCACGGCCGCGATCGTCTCGGCGCCGTGCAGGCCGACCAGACGCTCGAGATCGTCGGCGAGTTCGGCGCCATGCTCAGGCTGGTCCTTGGCGAAGGCGTTGCGGGTGAGATCGTGGGTGTGGCGGATGTGGTCGACGCCCGGCAGGTGGGTCGCGAAGGCGCGGCGATTGGCGACCATGCCGCCGACCGACATGCCGCCGAAGCCGACGCCGTGATAGCCGCGCTCGCGGCCGATCAAACGGGTGCGGCTCGCCTGGCCGTTGGCGCGGTGATAGGCGAGCGCGATCTTCAGCGCCGTGTCGACTGACTCGGAGCCGGAATTGGTGAAGAAGACGCGGTCGAGACCCTTCGGCGCGATCTCGGCGAGACGCTCAGCGAAGTCGAATGCCAGCGGATGGCCCATCTGGAACGACGGCGCGAAGTCCAGCGTCATCAGCTGCCGCTCGACCGCGGCGGCGATCTGCTTGCGGCCGTGGCCGGCATTGACGCACCAGAGACCGGCGGAGCCGTCGATCACCTTGCGGCCGTCGACGGTGGTGTAGTGCATGCCCTCGGCCGAGGAGAACAGGCGCGGCGCCTTCTTGAACTGACGGTTGGCCGTGAACGGCATCCAGAACGAGTCGGTCTTGATAGTGTTCGGAATCTGATGAAGGGTCACGGGCCACGCTCCTTTGCTGACCGGATAGCAGAGGCACGGCTTCGGAAGCGCAACAAGTCCTTTTCTGGTCACCTGCAAGCCATTGATTTTACTGGGGCTGCCGGTCCATATTTGCGCGATCCGCAACACCTGCAACAGGGACCAGGGGCATGAGCGTCGACATCGGTGGACGGCTGCGATTCATTCGGGCACACCACAAGCTGTCGCAGCGCGAGCTCGCCAAGCGCGCCGGGGTCACCAATTCGACGATCTCGCTGATCGAATCCAACCAGATGAACCCGTCGGTCGGCGCGCTCAAGCGCATCCTCGACGGCATCCCGATGGGGCTTGCAGAGTTCTTCGCGCTGGAGCCGGAGTCGCGGCGCAAGATCTTCTACCGCGCCGAGGAGCTGACCGAGGTCGGCAAGAAGCCGATCTCGTATCGCCAGATCGGCGACAATCTGTTCGGCCGCAGCTTGCAGATTTTGAAAGAGCGATACGAGCCCGGCAGTGACACCGGACGCGTTCACCTCGTCCACGACGGCGAGGAAGGCGGCATCGTGATCTCCGGCAAGCTCGAAGTCACCGTCGAGGACGAGCGCCGCATCCTCAATCCCGGCGATGCCTATTACTTCGAGAGCCGTCGCCCGCATCGCTTCCGCTGCGTCGGCGGCAAGCCGTGCGAAGTGATCTCGGCCTGCACGCCGCCGACGTTTTGAAGCGCATCGGCTTTATCCGGGATCCTACGGAGTGCCCCGGTGTCTTACGGAGCTTGAGCCATCTCAATTTCTGCGCGCCAAACCCCTATATGTTGCGAAACGTAGCCGAGAGACATTCCGGCACCGCTCCACAACCGGGCTCGCAGATGAAGATCACGCTCGCCAATGCAGAGGCTGCGCTCGATGAAGTGCAGCGCGACACCGACAAGCTCCATTCGCAGGAGCTGCGCAAGGCTATTGCCGACTACATCGAGACACAGCGAGAAGCGCTGAAGGCGCTCCGCAAGAAACTGCACTAGCAGGAGGCGGCGGAACGAGAAGATCTCGTCCCGCCTTTTTGCCTCAACGCTGCGTCAACAACTCCTCGATCCTGATCGGAAAGCGACGGACGCGCACGCCGGTCGCATGCCACACCGCGTTGGCGACCGCGCCGGCGCTGCCGGTGATGCCGATCTCCCCGACGCCCTTGATGCCGAGCGCATTCACATGCGGATCGTGCTCGTCGACCGTGATCACGTCGAGCGGCGGCACGTCGGCATTCACGGGGATGTGGTACTCGCCGAGATTGGCATTCATGATCCGGCCGCTGCGGCGGTCGGTGATGGCTTCCTCATGCAGCGCGAAGGACATGCCCCAGATCATGCCGCCGAACAGCTGGCTCTTCACCAGATGCGGATTGACGATGCGCCCAGCCGCGAAGGCACCGACCATGCGGGTGACGCGGACCTGGCCGAGCTCGGGATCGACCTTCACCTCCGCAAACACCGCCCCGTGGGCATGCATCGCATATTCCTCCATCGCGGCCGGGTTCGGCGCGCCGATGCCGCGCGCCTCGACCTCGGCGACGCCGGCACGCGCGAGGATCTCGACGTAGCTCTCGCCGCGGCTCTCGTCGTCACGCCGGATCAATCGGCCATCGCGCGCGATCACGCCGGCATTGCCGGCGCCGAACAGCGGCGAGCGCTCGTCGCTGGTGGCGAGATCGGCGAGCTTTGCGACCACGGCCGCACCGGCACTGTGGATCGCAGCACCCGCGGTCGCGGTGTGCGCCGAACCACCGGCGATGCCGGCATCGGGTAGGTCGGATGAACCAGCCTTGAACTCGACGCGGTCGATGTCGAGCCCAAGTTCGTCGGCCGCGATCTGGGCGAGTGCCGTCCAGGCACCCTGCCCCATGTCATGCGCGCCGATTTCCATCGCGCCGCTACCGTCGCGGCGGAGCACTGCGCGCGCTTCGGCCTGGAACATCAGCGCCGGGAAGGTCGCCGTGCCCATACCCCAGCCGACCAAGAGCCCGGCATCATCACGCATCTGCCGCGGCTGGAGCAAACGCTTCGACCAGCCGAAGCGCGCCGCGCCCTGCTCGTAGCAGGCCCGCAGCGCCTTCGACGAGAACGGTTTCCCCGTGATCGGCTCGACCTCGGCGTAGTTGTTCAGGCGGAAAGCCAGCGGATCGATGCCGCAGGCCCAGGCCATTTCGTCGATCGCGCTTTCGAGCGCGATCGAGCCGGTAGCCTCGCCGGGCGCGCGCATGAACAGCGGCGTGCCGGTGTTAACGCGCACGGCGTCGTGCGAGGTGCGGATCGCCGGGCTGGCATAGAGCGTATGCGAGGCATCCGCGGCGGGCTCGTAGAAATCGTCAAACGTGCTCGACACGGTTCTGGCGTGATGATCGAGCGCAGTCAGACGCCCCTGGCCGTCCGTGCCGATGCGCAACCGCTGGCGCGTCGGTGCACGATGACCGACCGGGCCGTACATCTGCTCACGGCGCAGCACCAGCTTGACCGGCTTGCCGACCAGCTTTGCGGCCATGATGCCGAGGACCGGCGGACCAGCCATCAGCCCCTTCGAGCCAAAGCCACCGCCGAGGAACGGGCTGCGGATGTGGATCTTGTCATGCGCGATGCCGAACAACTCTGCCACGCGCGCAAGCGACAGCATGAGACCCTGGGTCGGCATGTCGATCTGCAGACTGTCGCCATTCCATGTGGCTACAATCGCATGCGGCTCCATCGCGTTGTGATATTGCGGCGGCGTTTCGTAAATCGCGTCGATCTGCTTCTCGGCCGCGGCAAGGCCCGCTTCGACATCGCCGAGGTGATTTTCGGTGGGATTGCCGACGCCGACCACCGGCGGCACGTAACTCTCGCCGGCATCGAGGCCGACCAGCGCGGGCAGCGTCTCGTAGCGCGGCGCCAGCAGCACCGCGCCTTCCGTCGCGGCCTCCAGCGTCTCGGCGATCACGACGGCGATGGGCTGGTTGGCGTAGCGGACCTCGTCGCTTTGCAGGACCTCCATCCGGAACACGAACGGATTGGTCTTGATCTCCGGATCGATCGCGAGCTGCGGCTTGTGGTCCGGTGTCATGACGTCTACGACGCCGGGATGGCGTTTGGCGGCAACGACATCGAGCGAGGTGACGCGGCCACGCGCGATGCTGGCGACGGCCATCACAGCAAACAGCATGCCGGGCGGATGATTATCGGCAGCGTAGGTCGCCTGCCCCTTGACCTTGAGGACGCCGTCGCGCCGGGTCAGGGGCTGACCGATGTTCGAGCCGTGGCGCAGATGGGCGGGAGAGCTGGATAGATTGAGCTCAGGCATGGATGGCTCCGGACGTCGAGGCAAAGGGAGAGGCCGGCAGCGCGGGAATGCGCGCGGGCGTACCGGCGGCGGCAAGGGTCAGCGCGCGCACGACGATGCGGCGTGCGAGCTCGATCTTGAAGACGTTGTCGCCGGACGGTTTTGCGTCGGCGAGCGCGCGCCAGGCCGCTTCCTGGAAGGCATCTGCCGTGGGCGTAACGCCCTTGAGCACGTCTTCCGCGGCACGAGCGCGCCAGGGCTTTGCGGCGACGCCGCCGAGCGCCAGCCGCGCCTCCGCAACCTTGCCGTTCTCGATCCGCAACGCAGCCGCGGCCGAGACCACGGCGAACGCGTAAGACGTTCGCTCGCGAACCTTGAGGTAGCGCGCATGCGCGGCGAAGCCGCGCGCCGCGGGCGGCAGTCGCACCGCGACGATGAGGTCGCCGGGTTCGAGCGCCGATTCATGCTCGGGCGTATGGCCCGGCAGGCGATGCAGCGCGTCGAGCGCGATCTCGCGGCAGCCGTTCCTGCCCTCGATCTCGACGACGGCGTCAAGCGCGACCAGAGGCACGCAGAAGTCCGACGGATGCGTGGCGATGCAGCTCTCGCTCCAGCCGAGCACGGCATGGGTGCGGTTCTCGCCCTCACGGGCGTCGCAACCGGAGCCAGCCTCGCGCTTGTTGCAGCGGCTGGCGGTGTCGTAGAAATACGCGCAGCGCGTCCGTTGCAGCAGATTGCCGCCGACGGTCGCGGCATTGCGCAGTTGCGCGGACGCACCGGACAGCAGCGCCTCGGCGACGGCCGGGTAGGACTTCGCGAAGTTTGCGTCATGCGCGAGATCGGCGTTGCTCATCAGCGAGCCGATGCGCAACGATCCGTCAGCGAGAGTTTCGATCTGATCGAGCCCGTCGAGATGCGTGACGTCGACCAGACGATCCGGACGGCTGACGCCGCCCTTCATCAGATCGAGCAGATTGGTGCCGGCGGCGAGATAGGCCGCGCCCGGCTGCGCGGCCGCCGCAACGGCCTCGGCCACCGTGGCCGGCCTGATATAATCGAACGGTTTCATGCGGAGCGCCTCTGATTGGATTCGTCCATGCCGGCCTGGGCTTCCAGCACGGCATCGACGATGCCGGCATAGGCGCCGCAGCGGCAGAGATTGCCGCTCATGCATTCGCGGATGCGCTCGGGATCGTTGCCGGCCTGAGCCTCTTGCATCATGCCGATCGCGCTCATGATCTGGCCGGGCGTGCAGAAGCCGCACTGGAATCCGTCATGGGCGATGAAGGCCGCCTGCACGGGATGAAGCTGGTCGCCGCGCGCCACGCCTTCGATGGTGAGGATGTCGGCGCCGTCATGGCTGATGGCGAGCGCGAGGCAGGAGTTGATGCGCTTGCCGTCGACGAGAATGGTGCAGGCGCCGCACTGGCCGCGGTCGCATCCCTTCTTGGTTCCGGTCAGATGGAGGCGCTCACGCAGGAGATCGAGCAGCGTGACGCGCGGATCGTCGAGGACGAAGTCGCGCCGCGCACCGTTCACGGTGAGGCTGATGGAGTGGTTCATACAAGGCTCCGATCAGATATGGACATGAGTCATCGGCCAGCGCGCCACCTCCGTGGCCGCCGTCGACATACGTTGGCCGGGCGGAACCCCGCCAACATGTCAAGGAAGATACGGAGGCACCCTCCGCTTAACAAGGGCCGCCGAAAAATATTTGGAATTCGTCAAAAGCCCATGCGCAGACAACGCGATGCAGGCCCGCGAGGGTTCAATCTAACCAATTCGTGATCTACATTACCGCCATGGACGACCAGACCGACCAGATTCGGAAGCCCCGCGCCGACGCCGTGCGCAATCGCGAGCGCGTGCTCGAGGCGGCGAAGGTCGTCTTCAATGCAGGCGGTCCTGAGGCAAGCCTGGAAGCCGTCGCCAAACGCGCCGGCGTCGGCATCGGCACGCTCTATCGGCATTTCCCGACTCGCGAGGATTTGTTCGAGGCGGTGTACCGGCGTGAGGTCGAGCAGCTCAGCGAGCTCGCCGAGCAGCTGAAAACCGCGAAGGACCCGGTCGATGCGCTACGGCGCTGGCTGCGGTCCAATGTCGAATTCGTGGCCACAAAAAAGGGCATGTCTGCCGCGCTGGCACTGACGTTCCAGAGTTCCTCAGAGCTGGCGGCGTTCTCGATGGACCGGCTGACCAAGGCGATCGGCTCGCTACTCGATCGCGCGGTCGCGGCCGGCCAGATGCGCGGCGATGTCAGCCCGGAGGACCTGCTGCGCACGCTCGTCGGGATGTGCTACATGCACGACCAGCCCGGCTGGCAGTCCTCGGTGCTGCGCATGCTCGACGTGTTCGTGGACGGGCTGCGGGTGCAGCCGGCCGGCAAGGCGAAGGCGCGTGCCGCCAAGCCTACGAAGCCGGCGGTGAAACGGAAGCGATAGCACGCCGTATTTCCCATGGGGCGTGCTAGTGTTGGCATCGCCGGGATTTCAACGCGGAGCCTGTCATGCGCATCGCCGCCTTGCTCGTCGCTATCTGCGTTATCTTCAGCTCCGTCTCGGCACGTGCCGACGACGTCGCGGCGGCGCAAGGCGTCATCCGCGCCCAGGAACAGGCTTTCGCGCGCGACGATGCGGTGGCGGCCTATTCCTACGCCGCGCCGGCGATTAAAGAAATCTTCCCCGCCCCCGATATCTTCATGTCCATGGTGCAGAACGGCTACGCGCCGGTCTACCGGCACAAGAGTTTTGAGTTTGGCGAGAGCAGGAGCCAAGGCAACTGGATCTCCCAGCACGTCCACATCATCGATGCCAATGGCGAAGCCTGGGAGGCGCTGTACACGCTCGAGCAGCAGAGCGACGGCAGCTACAAGATCACCGGTTGCTCGCTGCTCAAGCCGGGACGAGAAGTTTAGGTCGCAAAACCCGGTCCCGTCTTGACTGTATTCATTCGCGACCGGATCAGCAGCGTCAGCACGATGCCGACATTGAGGGCATTCCACGCCACCCCGTTCGCGAACGCCGCAGCGTAGGAGCCCGTCGCGTCGAAGATGACGCCCGACACCCAGCCGCCGAAGGACATGCCGAACACCGAGGCAAAGATCACGATGCCGACGCGGGTTGCGGCCTCGCTCGCCGGCATCGCCTCGCGCACGATGATGGCGTAGCTCGGCACGATGCCGCCCTGGAACAGGCCGAACATCGCGGAGATCAGATAAAGCGAGGTCAGGCTGTCGAAGAACAGATAGAAGACCAGCGCAAAGCCCTGCGCCAGCGATCCGACCAGCAGGGTGCGGATGCCGCCGATCTTGTCGGCAAGGTAGCCCGAGCCGATGCGGCTGACGATGCCGCAGGCCATCATCAGCGACAGCATTTCGGCGCCGCGCGCCACGCCATAACCGAGATCGCCGCAATAGGCGACGATGTGCACCTGCGGCATCGCCATGGCGACGCAGCAGGAGATGCTGGCGATCGAGAGCAGCACGGTCAGCGTATTGGTCGAAAGCTTGAGATCGACCCGCGGCGGCCGCGCATTGGCGTGATTGTGGACCTTGTCGTCACCCATCTGCGCGCGCAGGACCAGCACCAGGATCGTCATCAAGACCACGCAAACGAGGGCGATGCCGATATGCGTGTAGCGCCAGCCGATCGTCTGCATGCCCGAGCTGATGAGCGGCGGCCACATCGTACCCGCGACGTAATTGCCGCTCGCGACGATGGTCACGGCAAGTCCGCGATAGCGTTCGAACCAGTGCGAGGCCTCCGCCATCAGCGGCGCGAAGGTCGCCGAGGTGCCGAGCCCGATCAGGAAATAGGCCGCGACGAACTGCCAGAGCTGGGTCGAGAGCCCCGCCAGCACATTGGCAACGCCGATGAAAGCGATGCTGATCGCCATCGCCGGCACGATGCCGAACTTGTCGGTGATCTTGCCGGCGATCACGCCGCCGAGGCCGAAGCCGAACATCATCAGTGTGAAGGCCAACGACACCGCAGCACGCGTGGCGGCGAACTCGGTCTGCACGACGGGAATCACCACGACGACCGCCCACATGCCGACGCCACCGATCGAGCCGATCAGCAGCGCAAGCAACAGCCGCACCCAAGCCTGACGTGAATCAGGGGTGAATGAGGCCGGTTTCTGTCCTGGAAGATTCGGCGCGTGCACGGGCCGGACCATGTTCGCTGACCGCCTTTCGGTCAACCATCGTGCCGCGATATTGGGCATGCGCAGTGCACTGCGGTAAGAAGATGCTTGGCGAAGCCGCGCTTTGCCATTAGTTTGCAATCTGCGTGTGCAACATTGCCGCGTGAGGAGCCTGTTGGCGGAATGCTGTTGCGATTGACGCGATCGATGCGGATCAGGGTGGGGCGCCTCATTGCCCTCGCCTATCTGTTCTGCGTGCTCGCTCCGGCGGCGGCGCTTGCCTGGGGTAGCGGTCCGGCGCCGTGCCTCGACGACGCACTGCTCGCCGATCTCGCGCCGGCGCATCACCACATGCAGGCCAGTCATACGCATGGCGACGTGCCGCATGACCACGCAGGCACGCACGCGCATCATCAGGCTGCCGCACAGGACGCGCCCGCCCAACATCACCATGACGGCAAGGCTGGCCCGTGCTGCGCAATGATGTGCGTGAGCGCCCTGCCGGCCGACCTGCCCAGTGTCGCCAAGCCGCTTCAGCCGATCTCCGCCTGCGCGCCCGAGATCGTGGCCAGCCTGCACAGCGCGGCGCCGCCTCAGCACTACCGCCCTCCCATCGCCTGATCTGACGCGACGACGTCGGGCCGCACGCGCATCCGCGCGCGCGAACCTGTGGTCTTTACGACAGATCAGGGATGACTCATGCTTACCCTTTCCGGGGCGAAGTTCGCCGCCGCATCCGCGGCGCGTGGACGACACTATCGATTCAATTGGCCGCTGCTGGCCGCAACCGCATTGATCTTGTCCGGCTGCATGCCGGCAGCTGTGCCCGTGGCCGGCGCCGATCCCGCCGATCCGGCGGCGAAGGTCGCGCGCGTCGGCTATCGCTCGACGATTGCGCCCTACACCAGCCAGCGGCCTGCAGCGCCGGCACCGTGGCGCGAGCGCAACGACGCCGTCGCGCCGCAGCCGAAGCAAGACCGGTAGGAGCGCGCCATGGCACATCATTTTGCGCGGGGCCTGCTCGTACTCACAGCGCTCGGGCTCTCCGGCTGCATGGCATTCTCGCCGGACGGAGGCATGACGACGGTCTCGGACCTCACCAGCCAGACCATCAACAAGGACGTCGCCTTCGTGCGAACGGCCGAAGGCGCGGAGGCCGTCAACGCGGCCGTCCGCCGCTTGCTGGCACGCACGCTGACCACCGAGACGGCCGTGCAGATCGCGCTGCTCAACAACAAGGGACTGCAAGCGACCTATAACGAGCTGGCGCTGGCCGAGACCGAACTCGTCGAGCAGAGCCTGCCGCCCAATCCCGTGTTCTCGATCTCGCGCATCGCAGGGAATGGCGCGAGCGAGATAGAGCGTCAGGTGGTCGGCGACATCCTCGCGCTGGCCACGCTGCCGTTCCGCTCCGACATCGCCCGCGACCGTTTCCGTCAGGCGCAATTGCGCGCGGCGTTGGCGACGCTGCGGCTGGCCGCCGATGTCCGGCGCGCCTATTTCCGTGCGGTCGCCGGAAACGACATGGTGGCGCTGCTCACCGATGCGAAGGCGACGGCGGAATCGACGGCGCAGCTTGCGGTCAAACTCGGCGAGACCGGCTCGATCAACAAGCTCGATCAGGCCCGCGAGCAGGTGTTTTATGCCGAGACCACCGCCGACCTCGCTTCCGCGCGCCAGGCCGCGACGAGCGCCCGCGAAAGGCTCGCGCGCCTGATGGGGCTGTGGGACGGCGGCCTCGACTTCCGTCTGCCCGATCAACTGCCGCCGCTGCCGCGCCGGCCGCAGGCACTGCCCTCGATCGAGGCCGATGCGGTGGCCCATCGCATCGATCTTCAGATCGCGCGGCTGGAGCTGACGGCGCTGGCAAAGTCACTCAACCTCACCGAGGCGACGCGTTTCGTCACGCTGCTCGACCTCGCCGGCATCTCCCGCCGCACCCAGGACCCGGAGGGCCCGCCGTTCCGCGAACGCGGCTTCGACGTGCAGTTCCAGATCCCGATCTTCGACGGCGGCGAGGTGCGGATGCGGCAGGCGGCGGAGACCTACAATCTCGCCTTCAACCGCCTGACCGAGCGCGCTGTGAACGTCCGCTCCGAGGCGCGCGATGCCTATCGCGTCTATCGCTCCAGCTACGACATCGCCAGCCACTATCAGCGCGAGATCCTGCCGCTGCGCAAGATCATCACCGAGGAGATGCAGCTGCGCTTCTCCAGCATGCAGGTCGATATCTTCGCGCTGCTCACTGAAGCGCGGCAGCGCCTCGCATCGCTGCGCGGCGCGATCGATGCCAGGCAAAAATTCTTCCTCGCCCAGTCCGACCTCCAGACCGCCGTCAACGGCGGCGGCGTACCTGCGTCGGGCGGCGACACTTCAACCACCATCGCCGCGGCAGCACCTGCCGATGGCGGCCACTGAGATGGAGGCCAACATGTTTTCCCGTCGAGGATTTTTGGGCACCGCCGCGCTCGCCAGCGCGTCGGCCATCAGCAGCCGTGTGCAGGCCGCGTCCATTCCGGAAGCGCCTCACATGGACAAGGTGGTGATGCAGCCGCCGCTGCATCCGATCAGCGGCCCGGACTATCGCCCCGTGGTCACGCTGAACGGCTGGTCACTGCCGTTCCGCATGAACGGCGACTGGAAGGAATTCCACCTCGTTGCCGAACCCGTGGTGCGGGAATTCGCCGAAGGCATGAAGGTGAATCTGTGGGGCTATAACGGCCAGTCGCCGGGTCCGACCATCGAGGCGGTCGAGGGCGACAAGGTCCGCATCTTCGTCACCAACAGACTGCCCGAATACACCACCGTGCACTGGCACGGCATGATCATTCCCAGCGGCATGGACGGTGTCGGCGGACTGACGCAGCCGCACATCCAGCCGGGAAAAACATTCGTCTACGAATTCGAGATGAAGAAGAGCGGGACCTTCATGTACCACCCGCATTCCGACGAGATGGTGCAAATGGCGATGGGCATGATGGGCATGGTCGTCGTGCATCCGCGCGATCAAAGCTTCCGGCCCGTCGACCGCGACTTCGTCTTCGTGATGAGCACCTATCGCGTTGATCCCGGCACCTACCTGCCGCAGGTCAACGAGATGACCGACTTCAACATGTGGACCTGGAATTCGCGGGTGTTTCCCGGCATCGATCCCTTGCCGGTCAGGCTCGGCGACAAGGTGCGCGTGCGCATCGGCAATCTCAGCATGACCAACCATCCGATTCATCTGCACGGCCACAGCTTTGCGGTGACCTGCACCGATGGCGGCTGGATTCCGGAGAGCGCGCAATATCCGGAGACGACCACCGACGTGCCAGTCGGCGCGGTGCGCGTGTTCGACGTACTCGCCGACAATCCCGGCGACTGGGCGTTCCACTGCCACAAGTCGCACCACACCATGAACGCGATGGGCCACGAGGTGCGCAATCTGATCGGCGTGTCGCGCAAGGACCTCGCCAGGGCGGTCGGCAAGCTCGCACCTGACAGCATGGCGATGGGCTCGACCGGCATGGCGATGGGCAACATGGAGATGCCCGCGCCCGACAACACGCTGCCGATGATGACCGGCACCGGTCAGTTCGGGCCGATCGAGATGGGCGGCATGTTCACGGTGATGAAGATCCGCGAGGACCTCGCGCGCGACGATTATCGCGATCCCGGCCCCTACCAATTCCCGAAAGGCACCGTCGCCTACGAGGTCACGCCGCCGGCCGCGGAGCCGGCGCGGCAGCAAGGCGCGCCGATGAAGAACATGAAGATGTGAGCGTTTCGATGAACCACCACCAACTGGAGAACAAGATGAAGAAGACGATCAAACTCGGACTTGTGCTGGCTGCACTTTTGATCGCACCGGCCTTTGCCCACGACCAGCACGGGCACGGGACCTTTTCGGCCGGCGAGCCCGGCGATCCCAGGAAGCCCGCGCGCACGATCGAGATCCTGCTGAACGAGATGGACTACGCGCCCGCCAGGATCGAGGTCAAACGCGGCGAGCAGATTCGTTTCGTGCTGCGCAACGTCGGCAAGGAGGACCATGAATTCCTGCTCGCCACCACGAAGGAGAATCTCGCCCATGCCGTGGAGATGAAGAAGCATCCGCATATGGAGCACGACGATCCCAACGGCGTCAGGCTCGCGCCGAACAAGACGGCCGAGATCCTCTGGAAGTTCAGCAAGGCCGGCACGTTCGAATTCTCCTGCCTGATTCCCGACCACCGCGACTACGGCATGGTCGGCCACGTCACCGTCAAGTAACAAGGAAGACTCCCATGAACCGCACCATCCGTATCGCCGCAGCGCTGGCGCTGACCGTCAGTCTTGCCGCCGAAGCCTTCGCGGCCCAGGGCGCCGCGATCAGCGGCGAGGTCAAGAAGATCGACGAAGGCGCCGGCAAAATCACGCTCAAGCACGGACCGGCGAAAAGCCTCGGCATGGATGAGCCCATGACCATGGTCTATCGCGTCAAGGACCCCGCTTTGCTCAAGCAGGTGAAGGTCGGCGACAAGGTGACCTTCGAGGCCGAGGAGGCGGCTTCGGGGTATACGGTAACGACGATGCAGAAGGCGAAGTAGGGCTGCCCCCTCAACTGTCATTCCGGGGCGCGCCTCTTGGCGCGAGCCCGGAATCCATTTCCCCGCAACACCCGCAGCACGATGGATTCCGGACTCGCCCTTTGGGCGCCCCGGAATGACGGCCTGGGAGGCCCGAAACACCCCGGCCTGACCTCACGCCGCACCCTCCGTTAACCCTTTGCTAACCATACACCCGGCAAGAATTGCCGGGTAAAGTCGAGTGTCGTCAGCCGCGTAGAACGGGAGGTCCCCCGTGGACGCCAGTGCGGTGCCTCACTTTCGAAACGGCGGCCCTTCGGCCGCCGCGCAGACATTTGGGGCGCGCGGGCGGCAGTCGCGCGGGGGAGCAGCTACCATGGTCGACGTCACCGCGGGACAGGGCGTAGGCAGCACGAAAGCCAGCTTCCCGACCCTTACCGAGATCGGCAACATCCTCAAGCGCGGCGATATCGCGCTGGCGCTCGGCGTCCTCACCATCCTGGTGGTGCTGATCCTCCCCCTGCCCGCGATCGTGCTGGACCTGTTCCTGGCGATCTCGATCACGCTCTCGATCCTGATCCTGATGACGTCGCTGTTCATCCAGGCGCCGCTGGAATTCTCCGCCTTCCCGACCGTCCTCCTGATCTCGACCATGCTGCGGCTGTCGCTGAACATGGCCTCGACCCGACTGATCCTGTCGCACGGGCACGAGGGCACGGATGCCGCCGGTCACGTCATCGAAGCCTTCGGCAGCTTCGTGATGGGCGGCAATTTCGTCATCGGTATCATCGTCTTCGCCATCCTGATCATCGTCAATTTCGTCGTCATCACCAAGGGTTCGGGCCGTATCGCCGAAGTCGCCGCACGCTTCCACCTGGACGCGATGCCCGGCAAGCAGATGGCGATCGACGCCGATCTCTCCGCCGGCCTGATCGACGAAAAGGTCGCCAAGCACCGGCGCAAGGAGCTGGAGGACGAGAGCGGCTTCTTCGGCGCCATGGATGGCGCCTCGAAATTCGTCCGCGGCGACGCCATCGCGGGCCTTTTAATCGTCTTCATCAATATCGTTGGCGGCATGATCATCGGTGTCGCGCAGCAGGGCCTCTCCTTCGCCGACGCCGGGCGCAGCTACACGCTGCTGACCGTCGGCGACGGCCTCGTCACCCAGGTGCCGGCGCTGATCGTCTCGACCGCGGCCGGCCTGCTCGTCTCCAAGGCCGGCGTGTCCGGCGCCGCCGACAAGGCGCTGATGAAGCAGTTCTCCGGCTACCCGCAGGCGCTCGCGATGTCCGCGGCGGTCATGCTGGTGCTGGCGGCCCTGCCGGGCATTCCGACCATTCCCTTCCTGGCGCTCGGCGCCGGCGCCGGCGCGCTCGCCTGGCACGCCCGCAACCGCAACCGCGTGACGGCCAAGGCCGAGGAAGCCGCCAGGACCGCCCCCGCGCCGGGAACGCCAGGTGCGCCGGGCGCCGCTGCGGCCGAAGAGCCGATCTCGGCCGCGCTCAAGATCGACGACCTCAAGATCGAGCTCGGTTACGCGCTGCTGCCGCTGGTCAACGGCCCTGATGGCACCGACCGCCTCACCGAGCAGATCAAGGCGCTGCGCCGTTCGCTCGCCATCGAGATGGGCTTCGTGATGCCCGCCGTGCGCATCCTCGACAACGTCCAGCTCGAAGCCAACACCTACATCATCAAGATCAAGGAGGTCGACGCCGGCACCGGCAAGATCTGGCCGAACCAGTTCATGGTCATGGACCCCGGCGGCAGCCAGGTGCAGGTGCCCGGCATTCACACCACCGAGCCGACCTTCGGCCTGCCCGCGACCTGGGTCGATGCCAGCCTCAAGGAAGAAGCCTCGCTCAAGGGCTACACCGTCGTCGACGCCGCGACCGTGCTCTCGACCCACCTCACCGAGCTGCTCAAGGCCAACATGTCGGACCTGCTCTCCTATGGCGAGGTGCAGAAGCTGCTCAAGGAGCTGCCGAAGGAGCAGAGCGAGCTGGTCAAGGACATCGTGCCGGGCCAGGTCACGGTCTCCGGCATCCAGCGCGTACTGCAGCTGCTGCTCGCCGAGCGCATCTCGATCCGCGATCTCTCGACCATCCTGGAAGGCATCGCTGACTCGCTCGCCTTCTCGCGCAATCCCGCGACCATGGTCGAGCATGTCCGCGCCCGCCTCGCGCGGCAGATCTGCGCCCAGAACACCTCCTATAGCGGTTATCTGCCGCTGATCGCGCTGTCGGCGCGCTGGGAACAGGCCTTCGCCGAATCCATCATCGGCCAGGGCGAGGAACGCAGCCTCGCGATGCAGCCCTCGAAGCTGTCGGAATTCATGACCGGCGTGCGCGAGGCCTTCGAGCGCGCCGCGCGCGAAGGCGAGGCGCCGGTGCTGGTCACGTCTGCGGCAATTCGTCCCTTCGTACGCTCCCTCGTCGAGCGGTTCCGGGCCCAGACGACGGTGCTGTCGCAGGCTGAAATCCACCCCAGGGCGAGGTTGAAAACGGTCGGAAGCATCTGATTTGCCTTAAGAAGCCGTATGTTTTTCAGCCACAGGCAAATGGTTTTTGAGTTCCTGGCGCCTTGTCGACCAAATGCAAATTAGGCGCCTCGCAAGCACATTACACCTTTGAAATAATTATATAATCGCACGATTGAGGGGTCGCCTTTGATCGCGATCTTTCACGTCCTGTCACGCTCTTGTGATGGCCCCTTGGGAACGAATCCCCCCAATACTAGGTTGTTGGGGACCGGAAGCATGAACCTCCCCCAACAGGGTAGCGACTACTTCGGGTAGATGGCGGCAGGAGCCTTCCATGAACCACTCGATTTACAGCGCTGATCGCTCGACCCACTTGAAAATCGTGGTCGTAGCCCTCGTCGCCGGCATCGCGGTGGCAGGCTTCGGCATCACGGCGGCACGCACGGGTTCGGACGAAGGCCTGACCCAGACCGCCCGCGTCATCAAGGCCGGCAAGCCGGTTGTTATCACCAGCTCGAACGCGTCCCTCGTTCGATAAGGAGATTTGACGAGTTTTATGAATTCACGCGGCTCTTTACCAGCCCCCCAAAGTCGCCACGTGGATATGTAGACGACCCCAACCCCAAGTCGACTACGGAAAGCGCCCGCCCCCCACGGGCGCTTTCTCATTTGTGGGGTGCTGTTGCCGCCCCAGCACTGCTGTCATTCCCCGCGAAGGCGGGGAATCCAGTACGCCGCGGTTTCTCGGCTCAAGCAAGGGTCTCTGGAATACTGGATCGCCCGCCCCCGTGCGCAATTGCGCACAAGGCGGGCGATGACAGTGAGGTTGAGGCACGCGCGCAGCCCAGCAACTACCGCGCCCCATAAGTCGGCGGCGGCGCCTGGACCGTCGGCGCTGCGGCAGCGAAGAGCTCGTCCTTGCGGCCGGTGAGCGGCGGGTAGATGCGCTTGCAGTTGATGGTCTGCTTGGTCGCTTTTGCAGCCGCGCCAGTGGTGCGAACCTCGCGATCCCACCCTTCCGTATAGAGCGCGCCCCAGCCGCCGAGGTCGAGCACGGTCACATACCAGTCGATGCGCAGCGGCAACATCGGCAGGCCGGCCAGATCGGCCACGACATTGTGACCGGCGAAGCGGCCCATGGGACGGGCGAACTGGCAGGACATCACCGTCGGGTGCAGTCCATCGACCACGCTCGAGGCGACATCGCCGGCGGCGAACACGCCCGGCACATCGGCAACCCGCATGAAAGGATCGACCAGCAGGCGGCCGAGGCGATCGCGTGCGCCCGCGAAGCTCTCGGCCAGCCGGCTCGCGCGCATCCCGGCGCACCAGATCACCGTCTGCGCCGGGATGAACTCGCCCGAGCTCAGGTGCATCCCGGCGGCCTCGACGGACACGACGCGCACGCCAAGCCGCGTCTCGACGTCGAGCGAGGCCAAAGCCGTCTCGATGACGGGACGCGCATGCGCGCCGATGGTGGCGCCGACCGCAGGGTTGGGATCGACCAGGACGATGCGGCGGCTGCCGGTGATGCCGGCGCGCGCCAGCCTGTCGGGCATCTCGGCCGCGACCTCGATACCGGTGAATCCGGCGCCGACCACCACGACCGTCGAGCGCCCCGGCGATGGCGCGCGGTGTCCGAGCGAGACGAGATGATTTTCGAGGATGAGCGCAGCGGCATAGGTATCGACGTCGAAAGCATGCTCGGCAAGGCCGGGGATGGCGGGACGCATCACTTCGCTGCCGAGCGCCAGCACTAGGCGGTCGTAGCTCAGCGTCTCCTCGCCACTGTTCGTGACGAGAGAAATCTCGCGCCGTGCCGCGTCAATGGCTTCGACCTCGCCGATGCCATGAGTGACGCCGATCGGATCGAGCAGCTGCGGCAACGGCAGTGCGACCTCGCTGAGGTCGGCCTCGTAGTTGCGCACCCGGATGTTGTGATAGGGATTGCGATCGACGACTCGGATCTCGACGTCACGGCCGGCCGCGCCGATCTCGTCGCGCTTGCGCGCGGCGCCGATGGCCGCCCACAGACCCGCAAACCCGGCGCCGAGCACGACGATACGCGCCATGTCCGTTTACTGCCTTGTCCAAGAATTCCGGCGGCCTGCCCGCGCAGGCAGATATAGCTCATTCGACCGGATCGACCAACTGCGGCGGCGCCGCTCCGCCGCATAAAATCGCGGCTCAGGCTTCGCGCAGCTCCGATGGCGTCGCACCGAAACGCTTGCGGAAGGCGCGGTTGAAATAGGACAGGTCGGAGAAGCCCGAGGAATGCGCGATGTCGCTGATCTTGCGCGTTCTCGCGCGGGGATCGCCGAGCAGCTTCCGCGCCAGCACCAGGCGCTGCTCCAGCACGAATTCGGTGAAGGTCGTGCCGGCCTGCTCGAACAAGCGTTGCGCCTGGCGCGGGCTGAGCCCCGAGCGCGTCGCGATCTCGGACAGACAGAGATCGTTGCGGCCAAGCGCCGCCATCACGTCGGCGCGCATGAGATCGAGACGGGCCGCCGCATGTCCGCGACCGCGCGCAAGGCTTGCATGCTCCGCATCGGTGCCGAGCAGCAGGCCGACGAGATCGATCACGTGCTGCGCGGTCAGGCGCTGGCCGACGGCGTCGAGATGCGGCGCGTGGTTGGCGGCGAGTGCGTGGTAGCGGAAGATCGTCTCGGCCACCGCGCCGTCGGAGAGAACTTGCGACAGCTTGTCCTCGGCACGCGGATTGATGTCGAGCAGCGCGCGGCGCGGCATACGGATGCTGGTGAAGCGATCTTCCTGGGTGTGGCCGACGGTGCCGGTGACGCCCATGTCGACCAGCACCATCTGCGCCGGCGCAAGCTCGACGGTGTGGCCGTTCTGCCCGACGCGGACGAGACCCGCATGCGCGGCGATCAGGACGAGATCGTCGCTGCCGTCGGCAAGATGGCTTTGCGTGCGTGAATATTGCGCGGAGGCACCTTCGGGAATGGCCAATGCGATATTGTCGACCACGCTGACCTGGAGCCGGCAATCGATGCTGTCGCCATGGCTCGGCCCGACATCGAGGCCGCAGGGACCGAAGGCCCGCTCGCGCCAATGTTCGAAGGCCGGACCATGCGGAAGACCCGCATATTGGTGGACGAAGATGCCCGGCGTCTTAGCTGCATCCATCTGACTTCTAGCCCCTTCTCCGGCGCCATGATGTGCGGCGCCGACTGCAAATTCCGGGCATTTGACGCCGCGGATTGCGGGGAGGTTCAACGCGGGGGCGGATTCGGCGGGACTTGTCGGGTTGCGACGGCTGGACGGACCTTGGCGACGGTCGAGCGCCGTGTAGCCCGGATTGCGCTGCGCTCCATCCGGGCTACGGCGCCACGACACCTACTTCTTCGCGGGCGCCTGCGGTTGAGACGGCGGCACGGTCTCGATCAGCTTGCCGGAAAACACCGGAGCCGAGGTCGGCTGGCCGTTGGGCGAGCCGCCGGCCTGCTCGACGGTGACGGCGTAGGTCGCACCGTTGACGACCTCGGGATCGAAGGAGCCGAGCACCGGGCGCGCGGTGAAATCGCCCGCGCCGATCACGCCGAGCGAGCGCGGACGTGGCAGCTTGTCGGAGATCAGCCAGAGCTCGAAGCTCTTGCCGGCCTCCGGCGTCGCGCCGACCTTGCGCACGGTGAAATTCCGCGTCGCGCCGTCGACCGTGAGGATGAAGGCGGGACCGCCGCCCTGGCCCTGCAACAGCGCGACATATTGCGCAGCAGCCGCGAGCGGCGCCGGCGTCTTCACTTCCACAATCTGGATGCGCGGCGCCGGACGCAAGCCGCCCGGCAGCGCATCGGGCCGGAAGATCTGAAGCGACAGCGTCACCAGCAGCGCGGCAGCAAGCGCGCCCACGGCGGAGGCGATCGTGCGCCAACGCTTCACGCGGCTCTCGAGCCGGATGACGTTGCTGTTGTCGGCGACCGGCGCCGGCGGCGCGCGCACGACGTCAGGATCGGGCGCATGCACCTGCGGCATGAATATCGGCGCGATGTCGGGAAGCGCATCGGGTGCCGGCCGCGCCGTCCCGGGCTGCTCCGCTTCGGAAGGCTGCAGCTCCGGTTGCGGCGCGACGTCCGGTGCCGGCTCGGGCGGTGCAGCTTCGATCGAGGAGGACTCCGGCACAGGTGGCGGCGGCACAGGTGGCGGCAGCGGCGAAGCTTCCGGTTCAGGCGTCTCCTGCGCAAAGTCCGTCCGCGCAAGCTCGGACCGGATGTTCTCCCACACGATCGGACGCGGCTCGACCGAACCGACCATCTGGTTGAGGACGCCGAGCCGGTAAGCCCAGGCCTGCACGACATCGGCGAACGCCTCGTCCACGGCCATCATGGTCTCGACCTGCGCGCGCTCGTCGGCGTCGAGCGTGCCGAGCGCATATTCCGCGGCGAGCGCGATATGGTCCTCCGTGTAGGCCATCACTTGCAGTCCAGAACCACTCTCACAATGCAAGCCCTCATAGTCCGAGGCACTCGCGGATATCCAACATACTGCGCCGGAGCCACGTCTTCACCGTGTTGACGGGCGCGGCGAATTTTTCCGCCAATTGCTCGCGGCTCCAGCCGTTGTAATAGGCGAGAAGCACGAGCCGCTGACGATCCGGCTCGAGCCGGCCGATGCATTCCAGGAGCCGCTTCAACTCCTCGGTCATCTCCCTCCGCGCCAGCGGATCGGGGCTGTCGGCAGCGACTTCCATCGCCTGCGGCTCTTCCTCGATGGAGACTTCCGTCTTCTTGCGCACGATGTCGATGGCGCGGTTGCGCGCGATCGATGCCATCCATGTGATCGGCGACGACAAGGCCGGATTGAACTGGCCCGCGCCGTTCCAGATCTTGACGTAGGTCTCCTGAATGACCTCCTCTGCGAGATCCTGTCGACGCAAGATACGGAGCACGACGCCATAGAGTTTCGCGCGCGTGGCGACGTAGAGGCGCTCGAACGCGGCCTGATCGCCCCTGGCGACCTCTCCAATCAGCCCGGCCAGCTCTGCTGGCGTCAGCATTCGGCCCCCCACGCACGGCCTGTCGCGTTCCGCGCGGGCCCTGGCACTCCGCTACCATAGCGCGCGGCAAAGCCCATCACCAAGGGGCGGCGCGCCACGCTGTGGATAGCAAACGCAAAACCCGGACCTTGCGGGCCCGGGTTCGACGAATTCTCGGCTGTTGGACCGCTGGCTGCGTCGTCAGGCGACGGCGCCGATGCGGGCGCGCATCAGGCCGATGCTGTCGAGATCGGCCTGCTCGCGGGCGTTTTCCTCGGCGCGCTCGCGGGCCTGGTCACGCTCGTCGAGGAGCTCGACCTTCTTCAGTTCCTCGAAGGCTTCGGCCAGCGCGGCCTTGGCTTCGTCGAGCTGGCCCTTCAGCTCGTCGGCCGAGCGGGTCAGGTTCTCGCGGCGCTGAATCGCGGCCTTGGCATAGGTCGGATAAGCGAAGTGCGAGGGATCGTTGATCCCGGCACGCTCCTGCTCGGTCGTGATCTCGCGTTCAAGATCGGTCGACATCCGCTGGAAGTCGGCGATCATGGTCTCGATCTGGGTGACCCGGCGGCGCTTCTCGTCGACCTGAAATTTCTTCAGGCGGATGAGGGTATCACGTGACTTCATCGACTCATACTCCCCAGAAGTCCCCTGGCTGCACGTGGGACGTCACCGGTCTCCCCACAGGCCCGATTGGGGCCAAGACCGGCTCTGCTACTCTGTGAGAGCGGATGATGACCTGACAAAGTTAGCGTTCCGTTTCCAAATCACCGAGGATTTGCGCCAACTGGCGGTAGCCGTCCGCCAGTGATGCATTTTCGTCCTTGCGCTGGCGCAGGAACGCCTCCAGCGGCTCGTGCAGCCGGATCGCCTCGTCGACCTCGGGGCTGGAGCCGGCCCGGTAGGCCCCAAGCCGGATCAATTCCTCCATGTCGGCATAGGTCGCCATCACCTGGCGGGCCCGCTGGATGGTCGGCCAGAACTGCGGATCGGCCGATTTCGGCATGGTGCGGGAGACGGATTTGAGGATGTTGATGGCGGGGTAACGGCCGCGCTCGGCGATCGAGCGCTGCATCACGATATGGCCGTCGAGGATGCCGCGGACGGCATCCGCGATCGGCTCGTTATGGTCGTCGCCGTCGACCAGCACCGTGAAGATCGCGGTGATCGCGCCCTCGCCCAGGCCCGGCCCCGCGCGCTCCAGGAGCTTCGGCAGCTCGGTGAACACGGTCGGCGTATAGCCCTTGGCGGTCGGCGGCTCGCCGGCGGACAGGCCGATCTCGCGCTGGGCCATGGCAAAGCGCGTCACCGAGTCCATCAGGCAGAGCACGTCCTTGTCCTCGTCGCGGAAATATTCGGCCACCGCGAGCGTCAGATAGGCGGCCTGGCGCCGCATCAGCGCCGGCTCGTCCGAGGTTGCGACCACCACGACCGAGCGCGCCAGGCCCTCCTCGCCGAGGTCGTCCTGCAAAAATTCCTGGACCTCGCGGCCGCGTTCGCCGATCAGCCCGATGACGCTGACCGCGGCATCGACGTTGCGCGCGAGCATCGACAGCAGCACCGATTTGCCGACGCCGGACCCTGCGAAAATGCCCATGCGCTGGCCGCGGCAGCAGGTGAGGAACGTGTTCATCGCGCGCACGCCGAGATCGAGCGGGGCGCCGACGCGCTTGCGCGAATGCGCCGGCGGCGGCGAATTGCGGTATGGCATCGGCGCCGGGCCCTGCGGCAACGGCCCCTTGCCGTCGATCGGTTCGCCCAGCGCGTTGACGACGCGGCCCAGCCAGGCCGATGACGGACGCACTTGATTGGCGGCATTGGCGATGACGGCCTTGCAGCCGCGGCGCACCCCGTCCAGGCCGGCGAACGGCATCACGACAGCGTTGTTGCCGGAGAAGCCGATCACCTCGCAGGGAATGGAACGGTTCGCGCCGGTCTCGATCACGAGCCGCGCCCCGACCGACATCGCGTGAATGGGTCCGGCCACCTCGACCATCAGGCCGCGAACGCCGACCACGCGGCCATAGATGTTGACGCCGTCGATGTCGCCGATCTGTTCGGCAAGGGCCTTCATCAGCGGCGCGCCTTCAATAGGAGGACCTTCATAAGGTGATCGCCTTCGATCCCGGGCATCGTGGCGAAAGACTTAAGTTTCGCCATATTTCTGAACGGCGCTTAACTTCGTGTTTACCCGCATCGTTAATCATTGCGTCACTGTCTTTGTGACTGAGCGTGGCTCCCCTTCAGAAGAAGGCTGAGTCGCGGGAGTCGGTTAGGCCCGTCTCTTAAAGTGGAACTTGAACGGTACGGGGTGACGAAAGCTGCTTCGCGCGCAAGACCTTAGGGCGATTCGACAAAAATTGCACCGGGGGGACTTGCGTTCCAGAATCAGAGTTTGTTAACCATCTGTTGTCAGGATCCGAATCAGTTGTTCAAAGGCGTTTTGTTGAGTGCCGCGAATGCGGCCGACCTGACGCCCGGGAGCGGCGACTATGGGGAACTGGCATGCGCGTTTTGCTGATTGAAGATGACAGCGCCGTCGCGCAGTCGATCGAGCTGATGTTGAAGTCTGAGAGCTTCAACGTCTACACGACCGATTTGGGGGAAGAAGGCGTCGATCTCGGTAAGTTATACGATTACGACATTATTCTTCTCGACCTCAACCTGCCCGACATGTCCGGTTACGACGTGCTCAAGCAGCTTCGGGTCTCCAAGATCAAGACACCGATTCTGATCCTCTCCGGCCTCGCCGGCATCGAGGACAAGGTCAAGGGTCTCGGCGTCGGCGCCGACGACTACATGACCAAGCCCTTCCACAAGGACGAGCTGGTGGCCCGCATCCACGCGATCGTGCGCCGCTCCAAGGGTCACGCCCAGTCGGTCATCCAGACCGGCGACCTCGTCGTCAACCTCGACACCAAGACGGTGGAAGTCGGCGGCCAGCGTGTGCATCTGACCGGCAAGGAATACCAGATGCTGGAGCTCCTCTCGCTCCGCAAGGGTACGACCCTCACCAAGGAAATGTTCCTCAACCACCTCTATGGCGGCATGGACGAGCCCGAGCTGAAGATCATCGACGTCTTCATCTGCAAGCTCCGCAAGAAGCTCGCCAACGCTTCCGAGGGCCGCAACTTCATCGAGACCGTGTGGGGCCGCGGCTACGTGCTGCGCGAGCCGCACGAGCACGAAGAGCGCATTCCCGCCTGATCCTGGGCTTTACGTCGCGAGCCCCCCGGGGCTCGCTCCTCCCAGCCTGGACCCCGCCGCAAATGGCGGGGTTTTGTTTTTTGGGGACGCCAAGGCGGCCTCATCGTCCTTGCGCCATTGAACCGCTATCCTCCCGTCGCCGACGAATGGTCGCTGCACGATGGGGGAACGATGATCCTGCAATCACTCGCCGGCCTGCCCGCCTTCCTGGTTTATTTCTGCACTGGCCTGATCGCGATCGTGGCGTATCTGTTCGTCTACACCCGCATCACCCCGCACAATGAATTCCAGCTCATCCGCGACAACGAGCCGGCTGCCGCGATCGCGCTCGGTCTCAGCCTGCTCGGCTTCGTGGCGCCGCTGGTCAGCGCGATCGCGCATTCGGCAAATGTGCTGGACTGCCTGATCTGGGCGATCATCGCGCTGATCGTGCAGATCATCGTGCTCTTCCTGGTGAAGGTCCCGGTGCCGAACCTGTCGGCGCGGATTGCCGCAGGCGAGCTTGCGCCGGCGATCTGGCTCGGGCTGTCCTCCCTCGCGGCGGGCCTGTTGAACGCCGCCTGCATGATCTACTGACATGGCCAAACCCTCCAAAAAGGAGTTCGGCAAGCGCCGGCCGGCGCCCGTGGCGCCGCCATCGGGGCCGCCGGTGAAGCGCTCCGGCCATGTCGCGCTGCTGGTGATGGGCACGATTGCGGTCGGCACCACCGCCTACACGCTGATGCCGCGGCAGCACTGCGAGCCCACGCCAGGAGCCGTGCCGGGCCAGACGACCACGACGTGCAGCAGTAGCAGCAGTAGCAGCAGTTCATCGGGCGGCAGCGGCGGCAGCAATTCGCGCTGGTCGTCGCGATCGAGCTTCTTCAGCAGCGACTCCTCGAGCCATTCCTCATCGGGAACCTCTTCGGACTCAGGCTCCAGCAGCGTGAGCCGTGGCGGTTTCGGCTCGTTCGGCCATGGCTTCTCGGGGGGTGGTTGATCCATGCGACGCATCGTCTGCCCCGAACGCGACGACTGGCGGCAGACCGCCGAACAATGCGGCTTCGCCTTCCACACCATCGATGGCGAACGCTATTGGGACGAGAGCGCCTATTACGCCTTCACGCTCGACGAGATCGAGCGCGGCATCGAGACGCCGACAGCCGAGATCGACGCGATGTGCCTGGAGCTTGCCGGCCGCGTGATCGGTGACGACCGCCATCTGCGACGCCTCAAGATTCCGGAGGCATTCTGGAGCTTGATCGCCGAGAGCTGGGAGCGTGACGACCGCAGCCTCTATGGCCGGCTCGATCTGAAGTTCGACGGACAGTCGCCTGCAAAGCTGCTCGAATACAACGCGGACACGCCGACCTCGATCTTCGAGGCCGCGGTGTTTCAATGGACCTGGCTCGAACAGGCGATCGAACGCCGCATCATTCCGGCGCGCGCGGACCAGTTCAACTCCATCCACGAGCGGCTGATCGCGGCGTGGAAGGAGATTGCCGCAGGCCGCCATGTCCATCTCACCGGCACCACAGGCAACGAGGAAGACGCCGGCACGCTCGCTTATCTCGAGGACACCGCGCGCCAGGCGGGGCTCTCGACCAGGCTGCTCGACATCGAGGAGATCGGCTGGCGCCACGAGCCTGGCGGCTTCGTCGATCTCGACGACGGCGACATCGCGCTCGCCTTCAAGCTCTATCCCTGGGAATGGATGTTCCACGATGCCTTCGGCGCCAAGCTGATGAGCGCGCCCACGCGCTGGATCGAGCCGCCGTGGAAGGCGGTGCTCTCCAACAAGGGCATTTTGCCGCTGCTCTGGGAGATGTTTCCGAACCATCCCAATCTGCTGCCGGCCTTCTTCGAGGACGACACACGGGCAGCCGAGCTCGGCAGCTCCTACGTCCGCAAGCCGCTGCTGTCGCGCGAAGGCGCCAATGTCACGCTGGTGTCCGGCGGCACGCCGCTCGACGAGCAGGCAGGCCCTTACGGCGCAGAAGGCTTCGTGCGGCAGGCGCTGTCGCCGCTGCCGAATTTCTCGGGCTTCTATGTGGTGGTGGGAAGCTGGCTGGTGAACCACGAGCCGTGCGGCCTGTCGATCCGCGAGGACGAGAGCCCGATCACCGGCAACCGCTCGCGGTTTCTGCCGCATGCGATTTTGTAGAGGCTCGTCATTCCGGGGCGCTCGCGAAGCGAGCGAGCCCGGAATCCATAGCCACAGGCGGATGAAATGGCCCGCGTCTAACCGCCTGTCCTTTCGATGGCCTGTGGTTATGGATTCCGGGCTCGGCGCTGACGCGCCGCCTCGGAATGACAGAAACGGAGATCACCTCGCCGCGGCGACCTTCAGCGGCTGCGGCATCAATCCGCCCAGCGGACGGCCGGAGCGCGCGGGGTTGAGCTGATAGAGACCGCGGCGCTCGGTGATCGGGCGGAATGCGTCGGTGATTCCGACGACGGATTCGGCGGCGCCAAGCAGCAGCGTGCCGTCGGCTTCCAGTCCCTTCGCCATGCGCTCGAAAATCACGGCCTTGGTGTCCTGGTCGAAATAGATCAGCACGTTGCGGCAGAAGATCACGTCGAACGTGCCGAGATGGGAGAAGTCCTGCAACAGATTGAGCTGACGGAACTGCACCATCGCGCGAATGTCGGCATTGAGCTGCCAGAGCTCGCCGGCTTGCGTGAAGTATTTCATCAGGTGCTGGATCGGCAGACCGCGCTGCACCTCGAACTGGCTGTAGATGCCGGCCCTGGATTTCTCCAGCACCTCCTGCGACAGATCGGTGGCGACGATCTCGATGCGCCAGCCGGCGAAGGCCGCGCCCATCTCCTTCACGCACATCGCGATCGAATAGGGCTCCTGCCCGGTCGACGAGGCCGCCGACCAGATGCGGAGCGACCTGCGCGCCGCGCGCGCCTGGAGCAGGCCCGGCAGGATGGTTTCGCGCAAATGATCGAACGGGATCTTGTCGCGGTAGAAGAAGGTTTCGTTGGTGGTCATCGCCTCGACCACGTCGGTCGCAAGCCGGCCATCGCCGTTCCTGATCTTCAGCACGAGATCGGGAATACCTGGCAAGCTCGCCTTGCGGGCAAGCGGCAGCAGCCGGCTCTCGACGAGATACTGCTTGTCGGCGGAGAGATCGAGGCCGGAACGCTCTTTCAGGAACTTGCGCAGATACTCGTAGTCGACCGGCGTCACGAGCGGTCTCCCGCGAACAGGCGGTTGACCTTGGCGCCGATCTGATTGAGCGGCAGGATCGCCGCGCAGATGCCGGCATTGGCCGCCGCGCCCGGCATGCCCCAGACCACGCTGGAGGCTTCGTCTTGCGCGATCACGTTGCCGCCGGCGGCAACGATGTCCTTGCCGCCGCGCATGCCGTCCGAGCCCATGCCCGTCAGGATCACCGAGAGGATGTTGCCGTGCCATATGTCAATGGCGGAGGTGAACAGCGGATCGACCGCGGGCTTGCAGAAATTGACGGCGGGACCGTCGTCGAGCGCGATCGCCGCGTCCGCGCCGCTGCGCACGACACGCATGTGCTTGCCGCCGGGCGCGAGGTAGATCCGTCCCGGCTTCACTGGCTCGCCGTCGACCGCCTCGGCCGCCGGCTTGCGGCTCGCGCGCGCCAGGTGCTCGGCGAGAATGGTGGTGAAGGTCGGCGGCATGTGCTGGGTGATGAGCACCGGGAAGCGGTCGATCACTGGGCCGAGCTCGGTGACGAGCGCCATCAGTGCCTGCGGACCGCCGGTCGAGGAGCCGATCAGCAGCACCTTCGGTGCGTGGGCCGAGAACGGGCGCGTGGACAGCGCCCCCGACGACGGCGCATGCAGGGCCGGTGCGGGCGCGGCAGGCCGCACGACGGCCGGTGCGCGTGCAGCCGGTGCCGGGGTCGCGGGCGCCAGCGGCGGGCTCGCGACCGCGGGCCTGCGGCGCAGCCGCGCGCCGAGGTGACGGATCTTCTGGATCAGGTCGTGATGAAAGATGTCCGCGGCCGACGCTTCGCGCGTCGACTCCGGCTTCGGAATGTAGTCGGCCGCGCCGAGCGACAGCGCCTTGAAGCTGATCTCAGCGTTACGGCGGGTCAGCGTCGAGGCCATGATGATGACGAGATCGCGCTTCTTCGCCAGCAGTTGCGGCAGCGCCGAGATGCCGTCGAGCTCGGGCATTTCGATGTCGAGCACGGCAACGTCGGGATTGATGCGTTCGAGCTGGTTGACCGCCTCGAGCCCGGTGCGCAGCGAGGCCGCGACCTCCATGTCATGCTCGGCACCGATCCAGCGCGAGATCAGACCGCGGATGACGACGGAGTCGTCGACGACCATCACCCGCAGCGGCCCGGCGTCGCGCGACGGACCCGTGGTCGAATTACCTGCGAACGCAACACTCATTACTCACCAACTCAGACTGAAACGGTTCAGTTGAAACAATCGCCGAAGGATCCGTTCAGCCTCCGGATGTTCGCTCAGATAAGTCCGACTTCCTGGAATTTCGCCGTCACGATGTCCTTGTCGAAGGGCTTCATGATGTATTCGTTGGCGCCGGCGTGCAACGCACGGGCGATGTGCGCGACGTCGTTCTCGGTGGTGCAGAACACCACCTTGGGCTGGTCGCCGCCGGGCATCCGCCGGAGATGGCCAAGGAATTCGTAGCCGTCCATGACCGGCATGTTCCAGTCGAGCAGCACCGCATCGGGCAACCCGCGCTTGCAGGCCTCCAGTGCCTTTTCACCGTCCTCGGCTTCGAGAATCTGGAAGTCGAGGCCCTCCAGGATCCGGCGCGCAACCTTGCGGATGACGCTGGAATCATCAACGACGAGACAAGTGCGCATGTGAACCTCTGCTTCCTACCCCCCCTTGTGGGGGTACTTCCAATTGCGAGTCCGTCGGCGGCGATGCCGCTGTATCAGGCCGCCATCATCTCGGGCGCGAGTTCGAGGACGCGATCGACGTCGAGGACGACCATGAGCTGGCCGTCGAGGCGGTGGACGCCGCCGGCGAGCTTGGCCATGCGGGGATCGAGGTTGACCGGGTTCTCTTCCTTGCCGTCCTCGGCAAGCCGCAGCACCTCGCCGATCTGGTCGATCAGGAGGCCGTAGGATTCACCGCGCAGGTCGACGCCGACCGCCATCGGGGTCTTGCCGTCCTCGGGCTTGGGCAAGCCGAGCCGGGCGCGCATGTCGACCACGGTGACGATGCGGCCGCGCAGGTTCAGCACGCCCGCGATCTCGCGCGAGGACAAGGGAACGCGGGTGACGCGCTCGGGCATGAACACGTCCTGGACCCGGGAGATCGGCAGGCCGAACAGCTGGCCGCCGATCATCGCGGTGACGTATTCGACCATGGCGCCTTCGCTGGTCTGCATCTTGTTGCTCATCTGCGTATCTCCTGATCCATCCCGCTCTTAGGCCGCTGCCCGGCTCAGCTCGGAGGCGCCGGCGGCGCCTGCGGTCTGTTCCTTCAGCGCCGCGATCAGACCGGGACGGTCGAACTTGGCGACATAGTCGTGGAAGCCGGCCTGACGGCCGCGCTCGATCGCCGCCGGCGACACCAGCGCGGACAGGCCGATGATCGGCATCGCGCCCAGATTGGTGTCGGAGCGGATCACTTCGGCGAACTCGAACCCGTTCATGTCGGGCATCTCGATGTCGGTCAGGACCACGTCGAAGCTCTGCGCACGCAGCGCAGCCAGGCCCTCCTGCGCGGTCGGCGCGGTGCGGACGCGGTAGCCGGCCGCCTTCAGCACCGGGGCCAGCATGTTGCGGAAGAACGCCGAGTCGTCGACCAAGAGCACCGACTGCGAATGCATCGACGGCTTCATCTCCTTGCGGGTGAACCAGTCGGCGAACGCCATCGGCAGGAAGTGGCCGACGTCGATCACTTCGGTGGCCTGGCCCTTGATCACGGCCGAGCCGAGGATGCCGGAGGCGGAGCCGCCGACCTCGATGTTGAGCCGTTCCTCGACGATGTCGATGATCTCGTCGACGACGAGGCCCATGGAGCGGCCGTCATCGGCGAACACCAGGATCGGCTGGGCGCCCTGGCTCGCGATGGTGACGCTCTCCATGGCGACGAGCGGCATCAGCTGCTCGCGGTACTGCACCATGTAGCGGCCGTTGCTGAACTCGATCTTGTCGGCCGGAAGCTCTTCCAGGCGGGTGACGAGCCCGAGCGGGACCGCCTTGGGCTGGCTGGAGCCGGCGCGGAACACCAGCAGCGAGGTGGTCTGCTCGCCACTTCCGATGTGATGCGCGCCGTTCTCGTCGCCCATGTCATGGGCCGAGGAGCCGGCGGCGCCGAGCGCCTTGGCAATGCCGTTGGGGTCGATGATCATGATGACCGCGCCATCGCCCAGAATGGTGTTGCCGGAGAACATGTCGATGTGACGCAGCTTCGTCGACATCGGCTTGACCACGATTTCTTCGGTGTGGAAGACGCCGTCGACCACGATGCCGAACGTCTGGCTGCCGACTTGCGTAACCACGATGAAGCCGTTCTCGGGATCGCTGGCCGCGCCGTCGTCGATCTTCAAGAGCTTCTTGAGGTGGATCAGCGGCAAGAGCTTGTTGCGCAGCCTGAGGACCGCGGTGTCCTTGATGCGCTCGATGCGGTGCTCGCTGTTGGCGCGGGCACGGACGAGCTCGACCACCGAGAGCTGCGGGATCGCAAAGCGGTCGCCGGCGGCCTCGACGATCAGCGCCGAGACGATCGCCAAGGTCAGCGGGATCTTGATGGTGACGGAGGAGCCTTCGCCGGCGACGCTCTTGATGTCGATGGTGCCGCCGATCTGGTCGATATTGGTGCGCACCACGTCCATGCCGACGCCGCGGCCGGAGACCGAGGTGATCGCGGCTGCCGTGGAGAAGCCGGGCGCGAAGATGAACTTGTGGATCTGGGCTTCGCTCATCTTCTCGAGCTCGGCCTCGGTGACGAGACCGGAGGAGATCGCCTTGGCCTTGATCCTCTCGGTGTTGAGGCCTCTTCCGTTGTCGGCGATGCAGATGATGATGTGGCCGCCCTCGTGATAGGCGGACAGGCGGATGGTGCCCTGCTCGCCCTTGCCGGACGCGAGCCGCTCGGCGGGGGTCTCCAGGCCATGGTCGGCGGAGTTGCGCACCATGTGGGTGAGCGGGTCCTTGATCAGGTCGAGCACCTGGCGGTCGAGCTCGGTGTCGGCGCCGTGCATCTCCAGCTCGATCTGCTTGCCGAGTTCGCTCGAGAGATCGCGGACAATACGGGGCAGCTTCTGCCAGGCATTGCCGATCGGCTGCATGCGCGTCTTCATGACGCCTTCCTGCAGCTCGGCGGTGACGTTGGACAGGCGCTGCAGCGGCACCTTGAACTCGGTGTCCTCGTTGCGGCGGGAGATCTCCAGCAGCTGGTTGCGGGTCAAGACCAGCTCGGAGACCATGGTCATCAGATGCTCCAGCGTATCCACGTTGACGCGGATCGACTGGTTGGCGATGCGGTCGCCCTCGGCGGCGCCCTCGTCGGCCATCGACTTCTTCGGCGCGGCCTTCTCCTTGGCGGGCTTCGCAGCTTCCTTGGCAGCTTCCTTGGCGGCGGGCGCCGGAGCTTCAGCGGCCGGCTCGGCCTTGACGACGGGGGCCGGCGCTTCGATCGCGGTCTCGCGGAAGGCACGCTCGAGCTCGTCGAGCGAGACTTCGCCCGGACGCAGCGGACGCTCCAGGGTCTGGTCGATCAGCGAGCCCGTGGTCATCTCTTTGGCAGGCGCGGCTTTGGCTTCGGCGGGGGCTTCCGGCACCAGCGGCGGCGCCTCAGCGACAGAAGCGGTAGCACCGGCCGCCATTGCGGCCATGCCCTGCTCGACCATCGCTTCCAGCTTGTCGATGAGATCGCGGTCGGTGCCCTCGGGCTCGGCTTCGGTTGCCTCGAGGCCAGCGAGGATCTCCTTGATGCGGTCGATCGAGGACAGGATCACCGTCACGGCCTGCCCCGTCACCGGCATGCCGTCGCGGAATTTGCCCATCAGCGTCTCGCCGGCATGCGCCAGCGCTTCAAGCCGCGGCAGTCCGAGGAAGCCGCACGTGCCCTTGATGGTGTGGACCAGGCGGAAGATGTTATCCAGGATCTTGGCGTTGTTCGGCTCCTGCTCGAACTTCACCAGCTGATTGTCGACGGTGTCCAGGCTCTCGCTGGTCTCCGTCAAAAACTCCCGCAACAGATCATCCATGAAAACAGGCCTTCATACAGGGAGGGCGCGCACAACTTGTGATGCGCCATTTCGGAATGGGGCCAGCTTCACCGCAAAGCGTTTAATAATGGTTGAGTATGTGCAAAAGAACGGAACCAACAAAGAGATAAGGCGCTCCGGACAAGCCGAAGCGCCTCGTAAAGGATAGATTAACGTTTGAGGGCGGGGACGCGCCTACGACGCGGTAACGGTGATGGCTTCGCCCTCGTGCGCGAGCCTCACGGTGAGCCCGCAAGCCTCTGCCAACAGCCGCGTATAATAAGGCTGGATCGCGTGCGCATCCGCGGCCGGGCCGCGCTCCCCGCTCAGGAGCTCGGAGATGTTCTGCGGCAGGCGCGCATTATGACCGGTCGCAGTGACGCGAAAGCTCATGCTCTCGCCCTCGCCGATCGGGTCGATCGTCAGCATGCCGCCGCGCGGGATCGTGTGCTGGGAAACAACCAGCATATTGAGCAGCAGCTTGACGCGATTCTTCGGCAGCAGGAGCCGCGGCAGATTCCAGGTGATCGAGCACTTGCCGTCCTCGATATGGCCGCGCGCCATGGTCTGGGCATCGCCGAGGTCGATCTGCGCCCCGGACGAGCCGGCCGCGCCGAAGGCCAGGCGACAGAACTGGAGGCGGGCGGAGGCGGTTTTCGCGCTCTTACGGATCAAATCGAGCGCGAACTCGCGATCCTCCGGCTTGGGATCGTCGTCGAGCACTTCGAGCCCATTGACGATGGCGCCGACAGGGCTGATGAGATCGTGGCAAACCCGCGAGCACAGGAGCGCGGCGAGTTCGAGCGCATCTGGAGCGGTAGCGGTACCGGGTGACGAAGCGTCAGACATAAAGGGTTCCTGGAATTGCACGGCGCGGACGCGGCGAATCACGCATGCTTGACGATGCCGCAGGTTCTAACATTCGCAAGCCCGTGGCAGCTAGCTTGCGATCGGTTCGAAGCGGCCATAAAGCCGCGGCGAATCAGTCGAGTAGGGATGGAATTGCCGATGAATGAGGCATGCAGGTGAAGCGAATCATCGACGGCCCGGCCGCCTCCCACCTGATGGAGCCGCTCACCGCGCTGGTGGTGAAGGCGGGCGAAGCGATCCTCGCGGTCAACCGGGCAGCGATGCGGGTCGACGGCAAGCACGACGGCTCGCCGGTCACCGAGGCCGATCTCGCCGCCGACCGCATCATCGCTGACGGCCTGGCGCAGCTCGCGGCCGACGTGCCGACGCTGTCGGAAGAGCGGACCCACCTCGCCTCGCCGCCATTCCGCGACAGCTTCTTCCTGATCGACCCGCTCGACGGCACCAAGGAGTTCGTCGCCGGCCGCGACGAGTTCACGGTCAACCTCGCCCTCGTGACCGAAGGCGTGCCGTTGCTGGGCATCGTAGCCGCGCCCGCGCTCGGCCTGCTCTGGCGCGGCATCGTCGGCCGCGGCGCCGAGCGCGTCAGGTTCGACGGCGTGAACATCGGTGCTGCCGAACCGGTCCGCACCCGCACGCTGCCGACGCAGGGCGAGCCCTGGATCGCGGCGGTGAGCCGTTCCCATGGCGACCTCAGGAGTGAAGCGTTCATCGACGGCCGGCCCAATGCGGTCAGGAAGACGGTCGGCTCGGCGGTGAAGTTCGGCCGGATCGCGGAGGGCAGCGCCGACATCTATCCCCGCTTCGGACCCACTTGCGAATGGGATGTCGGGGCGGGCTGCGCGGTCGTGACGGCGGCCGGCGGCAAGGTCACCGACGGCAAGGGTGGCGAGCTCCGATTCGGCCAGCGCGGCGACACCGGCTTCATCATCCCGGAGTTCATCGCCTGGGGTGATCCGCGGGCGGCAGGCTGCTACTGACTGAGCAGTTATTGACTAAGCTGATCCTGGAGCGCCGGCCAGCGCTTGCGCACCTCATAGAGGAAGCGCTCCGGGTCGGCGGCGAAGGCATCGCGGTTGGCCTCCCGGCTGAACAGATAGAGCCGCTGCGCCGAAATCACGTAGAAGCGGGGATTGGCGGCGACGGCCACGCCGCGGGCAATGTCGGCCGGATCGTAGCCGCCAAACTGCGGTCCGTAGATCTCGGGATGGGCCAGGAACGACGCCCGGTTGCCCTCGTTGCGGAAACGCCAGACCGCGCCCCACAGGTTCGCCTCGAACTCGGCCGTCCCCTGCACGGCCGCGCCATCGACGAAATAGGCGACGGGGTCGAAACCCTCGATCGCGACGCCGCTGAAGCGGTTGACGACGATCCGCTCGGTGGTGGCAGCCTCGGCCGGCAAACCTGCGCCGGCGATCCAAACGCCAGCCAGCAGGCAGGCCAGAAAGCGGATCAAGGCGATTCCGGGGCGCAAAGGGCTATCTTCCTGCCGTTGTGCCGTCATAGTTGCTGCGGATAACATCCGAGTCGAGGGGACATCCGGCGCAACCTAGAGCCGTGCCTGTTGGCGTCAGGTTAAGGAAGCGGCGGGATTCGATACCAGGGGTTCTTTTATGACTTTCGCATCACGCCTTGCTGCGGTCGCGCTTGCCGCGCTGGTCGGCTGGATCGTCCCGGCCTCCGCCCAGCAGGCGCCGCCGCCCAATTTGCCGCCGCCGCAGCGGAACCCGTCGCCCTCCACCTATGGGCCGGACGAGCTCGTGACCGCCGGCCACCGTTTCTTCGGCAACGTCTCGCGCGGGCTCGCCTCGATCATCGAGAAGGCCGTCAGCCAATGGGGCCTGCCCAACGGCTATATCCTGGGTGAGGAAGGGTCCGGCGCCTTCGTTGCCGGCCTGCGCTACGGCGAAGGCACGCTCTACACCAAGAACGCCGGCGACCTGCGCGTCTATTGGCAGGGCCCCTCGCTCGGCTTCGACTGGGGTGGCGACGGCGCGCGCACCATGACGCTGGTCTATAACCTGCCCGCCACCAACGCGATCTACCAGCGCTTCGCCGGCATCGACGGCTCAGCCTATATCATCGGCGGCTTCGGCATGACGGCGCTCACCGCCAACAACATCGTGCTGGTGCCGATCCGCTCGGGCCTCGGCCTGCGGCTGGGAGCCAACATCGGCTACCTCAAGTTCACGCCGCGCGCGACCTGGAACCCCTTCTAGGGCTCCCTCCTCCGGTCCAATTCCGGATTCACGTTAACAACAGGGCGGGGCTGGCTTTTTGCCGGCCCGCCATGCATTGTCTTTGGTAAATTTTTCCTTGCTTTCGGAGTTCTGGCCCCATGGTCGAACCGATCATGTACCTGGCGATCGGCTTCCTGCTCTCGATGCTGTGCGGGCTTGCCATCGTGCCGCTGGTGCATAACCGCGCGGTCCGCCTGACCACGCGCCGGCTCGAGGCCGCCACGCCCCTGTCGATGGCCGAGATCCAGGCCGACAAGGACCAGCTCCGCGCCGAATTCGCCATGTCGGCGCGGCGGCTTGAGATGAGCGTCGACCAGCTCAAGAACAAGACCACGAGCCAGCTCGCCGAGCTCGGCAAGAAGACCGACGCCATCAACCGCATGAAGATCGAGCTCGGCGAGAAGAACGCCACGATCTTCGCGCTGGAGGCGCGCGAGAAGGCGGTGAAGGAGCAGCTCCGCGCCACCGAAGAGGAATTCAACGCCAAGACCGACGCCCTGCGCACCGCCGAGAACGCGCTGACCGACAAGCAGGGCGAGCTCGCAAAAATCAATTCCGAGCTGTCCGACCGCTCGATGATGGCGGAGAGCCGTCAGGTCGAATTGGTCGTGGTGCGTGCGCAGATCGAGGAACTGAAGAATCGCGTCGGCGACGCCGAGAAGGAATTTGCCGCCACGCAGGCGCGGCTGACGCAGGAACGGACCGAATCCGAGACCGCCTCACGCGAGCTCGGCGATGCGCGCGGCCGTGTCGAGAATCTGAGCCAGCGCGTCACCGAGCTCGATCGCCAGCTGATCGTGCAGGTCAAGGAGGCCGAGATGCTGTCGAGCCGCGTCGCCGATCTCGAAGGCCGCCTCGCCACGCAGGGCAAGCTGCTCGCCGAGCGCGACTACGAGAACAACCAACTACGTCAGGCCAACGAGGGCAATGATCGCATCATCAAGGAGCTGCGCGTCGAGATCGCGGGCTTAAGCGGCGGCAAGTCGTCGGCGGCGTTCGAATCGCTCCGCGCTGAAAAGACCACACTGGAGGAGCAGCTGCGCACCGCGCGCGACGAGCGCGCCAAGCTCCAGCGCGACATCAACGCGATCCAGCAGCAGGCGGAGAGTTCCTGGGCGACCGAGCGCATGGAGAATGCGCTGCTGCGCGAACGCATCAACGACATCGCCGCCGAGGTCGCGAAGCTCGCGATGCAGCTCGAAGGCCCGAACTCGCCGATCGAGGCCCTGCTGGCGGCCGAGGCCGGCCAGCCCCCGAAACCGGCGCCGCGCCCGGCCAACGACGCCGCCGGCAATGGCGCGGCCGCAATCACCCTGCCCGAGGGCGGCGGAACGCTCGCCGAGCGCATCCGCGCGCTCCAGGCCCACGCCTCCCGCGCCCGCCAGCAGGGCGCATAAGCGGCCCAAACCACGGTTTCGCCTGCGATTGCGTGATTGACGAAAGGTTTTCCGGCCTCGAGGCGCCTGGAAACTTGACACCTTTGGCCCGCACTTCTAAATCGCGGGCTCTGATGTGCCGGCCGGCCGAAAGTCCGGCCGTCGGCATGATGGTCCCGGGCGCATAGCTCAGCGGGAGAGCGTTCCCTTCACACGGGAGAGGTCCAAGGTTCGATCCCTTGTGCGCCCACCATTTCAAACCTGAATTCAATGATTTAGTCGCTGGCTTCCCCTGTAATGTGCCCCAAAAAAGCGGGGGCACAATAGGGGCACATCGGCTCCTACCTTGGTCAGTCGTTTCCGAGAAGCCAACCATCCAAGAGCAGACGGCAGGCGCGTTATTGCCGAGCATGTTTTCGTAAAGAGCATGCGATGCTGCTCTAGACTTGCGAGCAACAGCGACGACGCGCGTGAAGGCTTTGGTCTAGTCCGCAGCGCATGAAAGCGCCGCTCGCGATCATCGCGGATTCGATGGCAATTCCCGCCGAACATGGACTGCGGAGGTCTAGGTGGTTACAATTATGGGTTGACTCGTCTGGGGGCAGACGGGCGTACGAACAAGGGGGTAGGCCGTCTGTCGACCATCACCGCGACTGATCTCACGTCCGCGCGTGACAGGGAATCCGGAAGCACTCGACGTTCACCTCATGTTGGTGGAGCGCGACGTCCTCATCGAGGGTCATTCGGTCAAGATCCACTGTCATTGCCTCACAGTGGATGGAAACGGCCGCGTCCAGCCGCACCGGCTGGCGGAGTTCATGCGGAACGCCGTAGTCGACTATGCGATACCGCGCTCGAAGCTCGCTGCAGCGAAAGCGCGCGACGCCAAGTACAATAGCACCGAGGCGGTCGCCGAACTCGTCGAGCGCGCCAAGCGGTCGTTCACCGATTTGGCGAAGACCGGAGAGGGCGGCGAGATGCTGCTGTTCTTATTGGCCGAGCGCTTCCTCAAGCTGCCTCAGATTCTGTGCAAGATGGATCTCAAGACAGACACGCGCCTACACTACCATGGAGCCGATGGGGTGTACGCTGGCGTGATGCCGGAAGGCATCCCGAAGCTCTACTGGGGTGAATCCAAAATCTACAAGGACGCGGGAGCCGCGATCCGCGACTGCCTCGCCTCACTCGCTCCCTTCCTCATTGAACCAGAACACGAGGAAACCGACGGGGAACGCGATCTGGTGCTCCTGAGCGACAAGGCCGACCTCAGTGATGCGACGCTCACCGACGCGCTGAAGAAGTATTTTGACAAGTCGTCGGTGATGTCCAAGCGGGTCCAATACTGCGGCGTGGCCCTGGTGGGCTTCGACGCGCCGTTCTATCCGAAAGATGACGTAAAGGCGATCGCGGAGGAGATCGTTGAGGCCTCACGCGCGGAACTGACCGTTTGGAGCAAAAGGATCGGCGAGCGGCTCAAGTCGGAGAAGCTCGACCAGATGGAAATCGAGCTGTTTTGCATCCCGCTGCCGTCGGCCGACGGCTTCCGCGCCGCATTTCTCAGAGCGATGGGGATTAAGACGGAATGAGCCTAGTCGGTCTCCAGTCGTGGCTTCTTCAGGAAGGAATTCGCGACGATCTCGATGCGATCATTCGACTCACCGTGCGCACCGAACTTGACAACCTAGTGCCCGAACCCGCCGCCCCCTCTGCCGTGGCGATCGATTGGCCAAGGCTGCTGCTCGCCGGCAGCATATTGGCGCGGTCCGATCAACGGATCGACCAGGAGGCCGCGCTCCGGATCGCAACTGCGGCGATCTCTCTGACGGACGATCAAGCACTCAAGGACGCGGGCGCTGTCCTGTTGGGCAAGCTCTCCAATTACCGGGCCATCACGCTAGCCAACGATCGCCACCTACTGACGGCCGGTCTCGACCGGACGGCTAGGTGTGGCGCTGCGCCTTGAATCCCAGCGTCGCGAGATGGACCGTTCCATCCTGGTGGAATCGAGCGGCGCTTGGCTGCAGGTGAACGATTTTCAGCAACGCTTCTGGCCAATGCGGGCGGAGGAAGTTGGCTCTCGGCGTCCGCCCCCACTGCCTCCGGGAAGACGTTTCTCGTCCTTCAGTGGTTGATCGACCAACTAAGCGCGGGTGACACCCGGGTCGCAGTCTACCTCGCCCCTACCCGCGTGTTAGTTTCGGAGATCGAGACCACTCTCCAAGGTCTTCTCGGCAAGACCAAGCGCATCGAGGTGTCGTCCCTTCCCCTCCGTGACAAGTACGAAGCGGCGCGCGCTGGAGGCGCGCAAGTAATTCTAGTCTCCACGCAGGAGCGGCTGCACCTTCTCGCCAACGTGCTCGGCGACGCGTTCTCAATTGACCTGCTTATCGTGGACGAGGCGCACAAAATCGAGGACAGCCAACGCGGCGTGATCTTGCAGGACGCCGTAGAGCGGGCTAGCCGTGCGAACTCGAAGCTGAAGGTCGTATTCATCAGCCCCGCGACACAGAACCCGGAGGCATTGCTAACGGACGCGCCCGACGGTGTGCAGACTGTCGCCGTCGACAGCGACGCTCCCACCGTTCTCCAGAACCTGATCGTCGCGAACCAAACCCCACGCAAGCCGAAGCTCTGGAACCTGACCGTCCGACAGCAGGGTTCGACACTTCCAGTCGGAACGCTCCAGCTCGCAAGCACGCCAGCGGGACTTAGGAAGCGCCTCGCCTTCATCGCCGCAGCGGCGGGCCAGAGAGGCGGAACGCTCGTCTACACGAACGGCGCCGGAGAGTCGGAGGATGTCGCCGATCTGGTTAGCCAGCTCCTGCCTCAGCCTGGCTCAATCGATCCGGAGCTTGCACAGCTCGCCGACCTCGCCCGGAAGGGCGTACGCCCCAACTTCCGCCTTGCACCGCTCGTTGAACGCGGGGTCGCGTTCCACTTCGGCAATATGCCATCGACGCGGCATCGTGGCGCTTCGAGAGACTGGCCGCCGAAATGGACCCGAGCCGCATGAATGTGGTGAGCAGATAGGCGCCCGAGTCCTTGAGGTTGGCCGAGATGATCCGCGGGAACATCGAGTACCACCGGTAGGACCTACAGCCTTCCGGTGCAGATCCGCAACACGATGGAGCTGGTCGAGCAAGTCGCGCGATTCAAGGCGCCGAAGTATCTGTCCGCCTACATGGATGTCCTGCACATAATCTCCGCCAGATCAACCGTGAGGACCTGATTGATCACGGCTTGGACATCGGCACACAACTTGAGTTTGGTATTTCGTCGAGGACCCTCCTCTCACTCATGGAACTCGGTCTCTCCCGCATGAGCGCGGTTGCCTTGTACGAGAAGACCGATCTCAGTAAGGAGGAATGCGTGGCGTGGGTCACCGAACGCGAAGGTCAGCTCGAAGCCATGGATTTCCCGGTCATCATCGTCCGCGAGCTACGCGAGCGGCTTCTGCCGCTCGACGACGTGGACAGCAATTCTACCGCTTGATTGGAATGGAGGTTTCACATGCCCGCGAAGCCGATCGACCTCGGCCCACTGCACTTCGCCAAAAGAGGTGACGCCGTTGCTTATTTGAATGACATGCTTCACCGGTACGACGTGGGCGATCGGGTTGGCGCCAATGACACAGTGATTCTACGAGCGGCACTGGAGCACCATCCCGATGCCGAGGCCAAGAAGGGATGCGGAATTACCCACTTTAACGTCCGAACTGCTGACTTCGGTACGAAATGCTTCTGGTTGAACCGTACTGACGGAACGACCGAAAAGTTTTCTCATAGGGCCTGTATCTACGGTACCTAGCTAAGCAATTCTAAGTTATTGATCTTTCTTGGTGTGGTGATCGTCCTCGTCCCGTTTTGTTCACGGTCGTTTCACCCAATTCGTTGCGATTTCATTGCTGCCTTTCGCAACGAGAACGGCGCTCGCTGAAACATCGAGCGTGCGTGTGGCAACGCAACGAGTAGGTTGCCGGCCGCTATTTCGCAGAGGGTCGACTTCCCGCGAGATCTCCAGGAGCGCCAGCAAGTACACTGATAGGGCGTTGCCGCTGCTCGACGGCATGAAGGCGCCCGAGAAAATTGTCGAAACGCGCCGCGGGAGATACTCAAGCCAATTTCGCCTAAACCGGAGACACCGGCGCCAGATCCAGACGAAGACGATATTGAGGATGATCTCGACGAAATCGATGAGGCGTCGCGGCAGGATCCGAAGTTGCCGCACTTTATTCACAATTCACACGGGGATGCAGATCCGCGGCCGCTCAAGGCATGGCTAATCAAACGGCTGATGCCAGCGGTGGGGCATGGCTTGCTGTCGGGTCAGTGGGGCGCCGGCAAAACATGGTGCACCATCTTGGTGCACGGTGAGCGAAGCAGATCGGGTTGGCGGGACGTTGGCCCATGCGCCGTTCTTCGTGGCGAGCTCCTTAATCCAGTCGGCGTCGTAGCCACGTCAGAAAGCTGCATCGATCCGCGCTTCAGACAAGATAGTCGCTTTCTGGCAAGCCGATTCTCGTGAGCCTCGTCGGGCGTCAGCGCCAGCCGGACCGGCAGGCCGTTGGCATCCACGAGTGCATGAATCTCACTGCGAGGAGGTGGAGGCGGCCGGCTTCGTACTGGACGCGGAAAGCACAATGCTCGCGAACAAGGACGATCCGCACTCGATGAAGGTGTTCGATCCCTCGATCAAGGGCGAGACCGATCGCTTCGCCTATCAGTTCGTGAAGCCATGACAGGTCCGGGATGTAGGATGGACGGAACTTCCTCTAATCGAGCGGCACATCAAGTTGGATTGTTGTGCCCTTTGGCTCGTTTGATGAGACCGCGATGCGTCCATTGAGTTGGGCAAGCAGGCTCTTGATCACCTTGAAGCCCAGGCTCGCTCGCGGCTGGTCCATATCGAAATCCGCCGGCAGTCCCACGCCCTGATCCGCTACCACGACATGCAAATCGGCTCCGCGCCCCGCGCCCGCCACCTGGATTTCGCCGGACTTGTCGGAGTAGGCGTGCTTCGCCGCGTTCGTGACAAGCTCATTGATCAGGAGGCCAAGCGGAATTGCCTTGTCCGCCGGAATCATCAGGTGGTCGAACTTACAGTCAATCTTGTAGGCGAGCGTTTCTTGCAGCTTCCTGCAAAGCTCGCCCGCGAAGTCCGCAATATCGACAAACCCGATCCTGGTGCTGCGCCACAGGTGGTCGTGAACCTGGGCGATCGTCGTGATGCGGGAAGCGGCGTCCTTGAGCGCGTTTTGAACTTCCTCGGACTGTGCGCTGCGGGACTGGACGCGGAGCAGGCCTACCACCGACGCCAGGCTGTTCTTGACACGGTGGCTCATCTCTCGAGTCAACATGGCTTGGTGCTCGAGGGCTTTTTGGAGCTCGGCGTCGGCATGCTGCCGCTCAATGGCGATGCCGAGCAGGCCCGCAAAGCCGGCAAGGAAATCAGCATCCGCGAGATCGAACTGACCCGAGTCAGCGCTGTCGACTTCCAGAACACCAAACGGTAGATGACCTTCGCCGCCCCGCGCGATGAGAACGTTGATGGCGCGCTTGATGCCGTGCTCCGACAGTAGTTTCGGCGTTCGAAAGCGGGTTTCTTCCTGCAGGTGGTTGGAAATGACGATTTGGCCGGTATGGAACGCGTAGCCGGCGGGAGACTCCAGATCGACGCCCAGGGATATCTGGCCGATCGTCTCCGGCGCCCATCCGACGCCTGCGCTCACCAGCAACCGTTTTTCCTCCGGCATGTACTCCAGGACCTTGGCAAAAGGTGTTTCGAGACCCTGGGCACAGAGCTGCGTCGCTCGTTGGAGTATCTGGCCGATGTCGCGGGTCTGCAGCGCGGTTCGGCCGAACTCGCCCAGCAAGGACTGTTGCCTCAACCGGTACGGAAGTTCCTGTCTGGTTGCCCCGGTCGATGCGACGGGAGACGTCACGGATTCTGTCCCCGTGAGGGTTGGCATGAACTCGTCCCTTCGAACCCTGGCTGGCCCGCCTTCGGCTTGTAGCATGATAAGTTACGCGCCTAACCTCTTTCCTAGCGTCTAGTGCTTGGCGCGGCCTTGCTGGAAAATACCCTAGTAGGATCTCAATTATGGAACTTACTGTTCCACCACGTCTTACCCTGCCGCGCGACTGCGACGAGGCAGCCAGGGGGAGATTGGCTTTGACCGATGCGGTTAAGATTCTGGTCGTCGAGGACGACCAGCTTATTCGGGCTATGGTCGAAGAAGCTCTTTCAGACGGCGGCTTTGCGTCCACCCTGACGGCGTCTGGCGAGGAAGCCATTACTCTTTTGCAGGCAGGACGACGAATCCAAATTCCGGGCGGTCGTGACCGACATCAACCTGCTGGGAAAGCTCGATGGATGGAAGGTCGGTCGCTCTGCCCGGGAGATCGATCCGACGATGCCCATCATCTACATGACCGGCACTCACGGGGAGGAATGGGCGTCCGAGGGCGTCCCAAACAGCCTACTGCTTGCAAAGCCCTTTGCCCCTGCTCAGATCGTAACCGCGATATCGCAGCTTCTTAACGCGGCCCCGCCGATCCCGCCCGCAGACTAGCGAGCCGGTCTCATGGGCGAGAAAGCTGAAGAACCAATCAAGCCTCGCTGGGCTAGTTCGACTAGGCTATCGAGGCCGAGCGGGCCGCATTGGAGGGCGCTCGTAAGCAACGCCCGTTGGGAGAAGCAGAAGCACAAGCTGAACTTCGCCGCGCGCCGGGCCCCAAAAAACATAGTTCACGCCGCCGCCGTTGCGCATCGCCATCAATGGCGCGGCGCAGGCCAACGTGCACCAGATCGAGTCCAAGGCGGCCTGAGCGAACGCGTATAACGGCCCGGCGTTTCAGGCACTACCCCCACTCGTCATCGAATGGGGGACGCCCGGCGGAAGGCCGCAGCGCCGCTTTTCTACGGCGCGCGCACAAACCACCTGAAGGGACGGCTCGAAATCCGTCTACCCGGCAGGTGCACGCTGCCGCTGAGCGGCATTAGAAGCCATCCCTTCCATTCGGCAGGAGGTGCGCGATCTCCGTCGCAAGTTGAGCTTGCGTGTAAGGTTTCGCGAGACGTGCGACGTCTACCACTTCGCTTCCTTCCAGTTCAGCGAACCCCGTCGCAAGCAAGATCGGAAGTCGAGGATATTGGCGGCGCACTTCTCGGGCCAATTCGATTCCTGTCATTCCTGGCATCGCGTGGTCGGTTATTAAAAGATCAGCAGCTAAGCCACTTTCAAGAAGCCGCAACGCCTCAATGGCGGAATGCGCTTCAATCACCTGATGTCCCAGGTCTTCCAGCAGATCGACAGTACTGCCGGCGATCAGAAGATCGTCGTCTACAAAAAGAATCTTCGCTGGCGCCGAGGCTTGGGTAACGATGTTCGGCGCGCGTCCGGAAGGCGGCGACGTTTCACTGGCAACGGGAAGCCAAAGTCTGGCGGTTGTCCCGCTTGAGGGGGTGCTTTCGAGCCGCAGGGCACCTCCGGATTGTTGCGCCAGGCCGAACACCATGGACAAACCCAAACCCGTGCCCTTGCCGACTCCCTTCGTTGAGAAGAAAGGTTCTACGGCCCGGGCCAGCGTTTGTGCGTCCATTCCTTCTCCAGTATCTCGCACCGAGAGCACCACGTATCGGCCTGGTTGGACACCAAGCTGATCGTCGATGTCGACAATTTGCTCGGACAGCCCGATCGTGAGGACGCCGCCAGTAATCATAGCGTCCCGGGCATTCACGGCGAGATTGAGCAGAGCCATTTCGAGCTGGTTCGGGTCGACGTCGACGACCGGCATATTGTCTTCGGCGTGAAGCTCGATCCGAACCATCGGACCCACCGAACGATCTATGAGGCCTATCATGTCTTCCACAAGACTTCGGACGTCTGTAGCTTGCGCCTTCAGTTCCTGCTTGCGCGCAAAAGCGAGTAGCCTTTGTGTTAGAGTGGCGCCACGGCGGGCGCCCTCCATGGCGCCATCCAGGAGCCTGTGAAGTCGAGCATCTTCACCTAGTTTTTTCGAAAGCAGGTCGAGGTTGCCGATGACAGCCATAAGCAGGTTATTGAAATCGTGCGCGACCCCGCCGACAAGTTGGCCCAACGCCTCGATTTTCTGTGCCTGCAGCAACGCTGCCTGGGCCCGCTCGCGACCCGCAATTTCTTCCCGGAGTTGACTGTTCGCCCGCTCAAGGTCAGCCGTTCTCTCCGCAACCAAACGCTCCAGTTCGGCAGAGGCGCCGCGCTGCGCCTCAAGGTACGCACGAGTTTGATACTGTCGTCTTCGAGCGCGCTCTGCGGAAAGTACCGTGGCCTGAAGCGTGATGGCCTAAAGGGGCGCTCGAGAAAGCCCACGTTACGCAGGCGAATGACCAACTCCCGCCTGAACGCGGCAAACTTGCCACCTTCATTGCGGTTGGTCAGTACGACAAAGGGTTGATCGGACCACGGTGGCTGACGGCCCACCCAGTCCTCCAGAACGCGGGCATTATTGCCGTAGAGCGCCTCCTCCGCCACAACCACGACTTCGATGACCCACTCGAGATTCTCTATCACTTCCTGAAGCGTGTTGCAGACCACGGGACGTAAGCCTGCCCTTTCGATCAACTTGGCAACAGTTGCCGCGTCCCGTCCAATGGGCATCAGGACCAAAACCACGCCTTTTGGCGTTTCAGGCCGGACCATCGGTGTCCCGAGGCATCAAAGGTGCCTCCTCCCCCTTGTACACCGGCGTACCGCCGAAAATGCCACTGAAACCCTTTAGCGGGGGTCCGACGGTGATGCCTTGGTGGCTCAGTTTGAATTCTCGGATCGTATGTTCGTGATTGCCGCTTCGCTTTTTCACGACGGACAGTGCGCGCCGCACGCTGCCATCAAACTCGAAATAACGCAGCATCAGCACGCCATCGGCGAGATAACTAATGTCCAGCGGCGTATCCATCGGTCCGACGAGGCCATGCTGAGCCAGCACGAGGATGGTCAGGGCGCCGCGATGACTGAGATAGCTCAGCAGCTCGTGCATCTGAAGAATCAAAAAGCGCTCATCCGGCATCGCATTGAGATAGCCATTGAGGCTGTCGATTATCACTACCCGCGCGTCAGCACGTTCTACGCTGCTCCGCACCGCGTCGGCAAACTCGCCTGGCGCCATTTCAGCAGGGTCGATTTGCTGAAAATCGATCAAGCCTTTATCGAGCCCGTCTTGAAGTGGAAGTCCCAACGTCTTCGCTCGCGCACTCACAGTGCCGCGTCCTTCGTCGAAGGCAAAAATCACGGAGCGTTCGTTTCGGGCTGCGGCTGCGATCGCATAGGTAAGCGCCAGCGATGATTTTCCAACGCCCGCTGCACCGATGAGGAGCACATTCGTTCCGCGCTCAAGGCCACCGCCCAGAAGAGTGTCCAGTTCCGGATTGCCGCTCAAGACGACGTCGCTGTCGAATTCCTTATGATGTTCTGCTGCGACAAGTCGGGGGTAAACCATGAGACCACCATGCCGGATGGTGAAGTCGTGAAATCCCCCCTTGAATTCGATACCACGCATCTTCACGACACGAAGGCGTCGCCGCTGCGCGCCGTAATCGATTGCCAACTGTTCAAGAAGCACAACGCCATGGGCGATCGAATGCAATTGCAGATCGTTCTGCTGTGATGAAAGGTCATCAAGCAAAACCACAGTGGACTTGCGACCTGAAAAGAAGTGTTTCAACGCGAGGATCTGACGGCGGTATCTAAGGGGGCTTTGTGCCAGCAGGCGAAGCTCCGACAGGCTATCGAGTACAATTCGCGCCGGCGCCAGTGCCTCGACCCGGTCAAAGATCATCTGCGTGGTTTCGCTAAGCTCCATCTCGGCCGGATGCAGCACCGTGAGTTCCTGGCTCGGATCCAGCGTGGTCTCAGGCGGGATCAATTCAAAGATTGTAATGCCGTTGAGCGACCACCCATGACGCTTTGCGACCAGACGCAATTCTTGCTCAGTCTCCGATAGCGTGATGTAGAGGGTCGGTTCGCCGACGCGAACTCCTTCCAGCAAAAATTCCAGAGCGAGGGTTGTCTTGCCTGAACCGGGTTGGCCTTCAAACAGATACATTCTCTCGGGATCAAAGCCGCCTCCGAGAATGTCATCTAGACCAAAATTTCCGGTGGAAATCCTCGGGAGCTCACAGCCGTCGAGCAACCGCTTTTCCTCATCCATATCAACCCCCGTTTCGCCGCAGGCGGAGCCGCCTTTGATTTATGGAAACTTCTGCTCCCGGGCAGGGTTCCCCGGCCAAGCCGGAGCCTCGACGGCGATACTCACCACTTGCGATCCTGTGGTCTTAAGCATTGCTCGGCCGGCCACGGCGACAGGGGCACAATGCCACGGTGTACGGAACAATCCCGCATCCAAATACGTTGAACCTGTTTGGGAGCGCTCCACGCGTTGAAAACACTGCAAACAAAGCTCGACGGGGTCGCCGACGCGCGGCCGCTTCAACTGCTCATCGACTCCATCGTGGACTACGCCATCTACATGATCGATGTAGATGGCACCGTGCGCAGTTGGAACTCCGGTGCCGAGCGATTGAAGGGCTACTCAGCGGACGAGATCATCGGCAAGTCCTTCTCATTGTTTTATCCGCCCGAGGATCGCGCGAAAGAGCTTCCCCAAACAGCGTTGAAAATTGCGGCAGAGACCGGCCGGTTCAGTTCCGAAGGGTGGCGCGTCCGCAAAGACGGGACCCGCTTTTGGGCGTTAGTCGTCGTGGATGCGATCCGCGACGAGCAAGGTCAGGTGATCGGCTTTGCAAAGGTCACGCGCGACATCACAGAACGTCAGCAGGCCCACAACGATCTGCTGGAGAGCGAGCGACGATACCGTCGATTGATCGAGGCTGTTGTCGATTATGCGATTTTTCAGCTGGATCCTGCCGGCAATATAACCACCTGGAATCCGGGTGCACAGCGCATCAAAGGCTACGATCCGGATGAAATTATCGGTCAGCACTTCAGTCGCTTCTACACGCCTGAAGATATTCAAACTGGCGTACCGAAACGGGCGCTCGCCGAAGCGGCCAAATTGGGACGCTTCGAGGCTGAAGGTTGGCGAGTGCGAAAGGACAGCAGTCGCTTTTGGGCGTCAGTTGTCATCGATCGCATCACCGACGAGGCCGGCGAATTGGTTGGGTTTGCAAAAGTAACGCGTGACGTAACCGAGCGAAAGCAGGCCCAGGACGAACTCCAGCGCACTCAGCAGCAGTTAGCCGCCTCTCAGAAGCTCGAAGCGGTAGGCCAGCTCAGCGGCGGGATCGCGCACGACTTCAATAATCTCCTGATGATCGTGCTTGGCAACCTTGAGACCGCGGAGCGGAACAGCCGCGGCCTGACTAACAGCACGAATCTTCAGCGGGCACTCGCCAATGCCAAGCGGGGCGCGCAGCGTGCCGCAGCACTGACTAGCCGCCTGCTCGCATTCTCCCGTCGGCAAGCGCTGGATCCGCAGCCTATCAATCTGAATATTTTTCTGAATGGATTGCAGGAGTTTCTGCAACGTACCCTCGGTGAACGCATCGAAGTTCAAACCGTCGGAAGTGCGGGTCTCTGGTCGATCGAGGCTGATACCAACCACCTCGAGTCTGCCATTATCAATCTCGGTATCAACGCACGCGACGCGATGCCGGATGGCGGCAAACTCACGGTCGAGGCTATGAACGTATTAGCTGACGAGGACTATTGCCGAGTGAATCCTGAGCTCTCCCCGGGCCATTATGTCATCGTTTGCGTAACAGACACTGGGACCGGGATGACCGCGGACGTCCTCAATCATGCTTTCGAGCCTTTTTTTACCACGAAAGAGCTCGGGCAAGGGACAGGCCTCGGACTTAGCCAAGTCTATGGTTTCGTAAAGCAGTCGGGTGGGCACGTGAAGATCTACAGCGAAGTCGGCCAAGGTACCAGCATCAGAATGTATTTCCCCCGCTACCATGGAGATGCTCGACCCGCCGAGGGTAATGCAGACGAGTTTCGCCCGGAAGGTGAGAAACTGGAGACGATACTCGTCGTCGAAGATGATACGGACCTGCGTGCATATGTTTCTGAGCTTCTGCGAGATTTAAATTATCGCGTGGTTGTGGCATCCAGCGCCCAGGCTGCCTTGACCATCCTTCTGCAGGAAGAGCCGAAGGTTGATCTTGTGCTGACGGATGTCGTCATGCCGGGAATCAATGGACGGGAGATGGGCCGGCGCGCACAGCAGATCCGCCCAGGCATCAAGATCCTGTACATGACAGGTTACTCGCGAAATGCCGTGGTCCACCAAGGGCGCCTTGATGAGGGCGTCGAGCTATTAGAGAAGCCGATCTCTCAGGCAAAACTCGCTTTTCGTGTGCGCGAAATGTTAGACCGGCTTGACCAATACTGAATTGAATTCGCGCCAGCGCAGGCCGTGATCCGGTACACAGGTCAATTCTATTCGCTCTTCTTGTTGGCCAAAGTGCTCCGCGTCGAGAATCTGACGGCGAACTACATGCTTATCGGCGCCACTATCATCACCGTGCCTCTGTATGTCGTGTTCGTCAGTCTTTCGGACAAGATCGGCCGCCGCAAGGCGTATGTCGCTGTGGCCCGAGTATGCGTGGCCGCACCCCAACTTTTTCGGCGCCCGCGGTCGACCTCAGTCGAAATGCGGAGGCGTACAAAATCGCGCCAATGACGGAGAGAGTGTCAGTCAATCCCAAATGAAAGATAAAGCATTTTTAAGTTTCTTGGGCGCCAAAACCCGCCATTCGAGCTACGGCCGAACACAACTGTCTGCGGCATGCTCGAGCATTTCTCTAAGACAGAGGCCGTTAGAATGACCTATGAAAAGAACGAGGGCCGATGGCCCTCGCAGTCTGGGAGAACAGACAAAAGCAGTATCCGGCAGCCGTCATGACATGGTCGGCATGACGAATTCGGCACCGGCCCGTATTCCGGTTGGCCAGCGGCTTGTCACTGTCTTCATTCGCGTGTTGAAGCGGACGCCTTCCGGTCCATGCATGTGATGATCGCCGAAGATCGACGCTTTCCATCCACCGAAGGAGTGGAAGGCCATCGGCACCGGAATCGGAACGTTGATGCCGACCATGCCGACCTTGATCTGGTGAGCAAATTCACGAGCAGCATCGCCGTCACGTGTGAAGATCGATGTCCCGTTGCCGAACTCGTGCTCATTGATCAGCCGCGCGGCCGTCGCATAATCCGGTGCTCGCACGACCGAGAGCACTGGCCCGAAGATCTCCTCCTTGTAGATCTTCATGCTCGGCTTGACGTGATCGAACAAAGTCCCGCCCAGGAAGAAGCCGTCTTCGTAGCCCTGCATTTTGAATTTGCGTCCGTCGACGAGCAACTTCGCGCCGTCCGCAACGCCCGCATCGATGTAGCTTGGGACCTTGTCCAGATGCTGCTTCGTGACGATAGGACCCATCTCGGCCTCGGGATCGGTACCCGGCCCGACCTTCAGGCCTCGAACCTTCGGCTCCAAGGCTGAGATCAGCTTGTCCGCGGTCCCCTCGCCGACCGGTACGGCAACAGAAATCGCCATGCAGCGTTCGCCGGCGGAGCCGTAAGCGGCACCCATCAGTGCATCAACCGCCTGATCCATGTCGGCATCGGGCATCACGATCATGTGGTTCTTGGCGCCGCCGAGAGCCTGACAGCGTTTTCCGGTATTCGCGGCGGTCGAATAGATGTACTGCGCAATGGGCGTGGACCCTACGAAGCTGACCGCCGAGACGTTCGGATGATGCAGTAGCGCGTCGACGGCTTCCTTATCACCCTGCACCACGTTGAAGACGCCATCCGGCAGGCCGGCTTCCTTCAGCCATTCCGCCATGATTAGCGAAGCGGATGGATCACGTTCCGACGGCTTCAGGATGAAGGTGTTTCCGCAGGGGGCTCCGCTTGAACTGTTCGAGCAGCCTCGTACGGGCTTTGTGGCCGGCTTCCTCGGGTCTCCGTCGATCAACCTCGTCCCGGCGACCCTCAAGACAAGCGGCGGCTGCGCCGCAGTTGTGTTTCAGTCCGGCGGTGCGCTGACGCTTCCGAATGCAAGAGCCAAATTGCGGACAGGTGCGGATGGCCAAGAAGTTCTGGTGGGCATTCGACCCCAGCACTTCAGCCGGGCTGGCGGCGGACCTCCGCGCGACGGGGTGGTCTCCTATTCGGCCGTCGTCGACCTCATTCAGCCGACGGGGACCCGTACATTCACCACCATCAAGATCGGCGGCGTCGATGCGGTCGCGGAGTTGCAGGCTCATGACGTCAGCAGCCATGGCGAGCGGATCAACCTCGCCATCGACCTCAATCGCGTGGTGCTGATCGATCCGGCCAGCGGCCTGGTCATCTCGTAACGAGCGCCGGCAATCTGGAGAACGGGAGGAAAAAATGGCGTCGAGACTGTTTGCCACCGGAATTGGAGCTCCGGAGGGGCCGGTGTGCCTGCCCGATGGATCGATGTATGTGACCGAAATGTCCGCGTCGACCCTTTGCATCACACGGCTTGACTCTCGCGGCAATCGCAGGGTGATCCGGACGACTGGCGGGCGTCCGAACGGGTTGACGACTGATGGCCACGGCCGGATCTGGATCGCGGAAGCAGGCCTCCGGGCGCTGATCTGCATCGACGACGGCGGAAACGAGATCCGGCGCATGCAGGGCGAAGGTACGGACCGCTTTCTATTTCCGAACGATCTTTGCTTCGGCCCGAACGGACTGCTCTACCTGACCGACTCCGGCATGGCGGCCGAAGATTTCATCAACGGCCAGGCCTTCGTCGACGGCTATATGGACCTTGATTGGGACGGCCGTGTGTATGAGATCGATCCGGCGGCCATGAAGGTGCTACGCGTGCTCGATCGGAAGATCCGCTTCACCAACGGCATTGCTTTCGGCTCCGACAATCACCTCTATGCCAACGCGTCCTTCACCGGCGAGATCTACCGATATGACGTGCTCGGCGAAGCCTCGCCTAGACGCGAGGTCTTCGGCAACGTCCTGCAACCGAATGCCAATCCCGATTTCAAAGGTCCGGACGGGATGGCCTTCGGCACGGATGGCCGCCTCTATTGCACGGTCTACAACCAGAAGAACGTCAGGGTGCTGGACCGACGGGGTGAAGTCGTCGACCGGCTGATCCTGGATGGGCCGCAGCCGACGAATTGTGCCTTCACGCTCGAGGGCAAGAAGCTACGCGTGACTGAAGTCGGCAAGGGGCAAGTCGAAGAGATCGATATGCCCTGCGAGGGCCTGCCGCTGCATCTGCCGAAGTTCGCCTGACGAGGTGCCTCGCGGTTTTGTCCCGCAAGGCGTCCCGCAGATGCGTCAAAGGAAGCCGATCGATAGCCAGGGCACGGCCGCGACGATCAGCGTGCCGATCAAAAGCGCGATCATGTAGCCCACGATCGGCTTCATGCCCTCGTCCGGGTTGATGCGGCTGATGGCGCAAGCCGCGTAGTAGCCGACGCCGAACGGTGGCGCGAACAGGCCGATGCCCATCGCGAGAACGACCACCATCGCGTAGTGGACATCGTGCACCCCGACCTGCCGCGCGATCGGGAACAGGAGCGGGCCGAACAAGACGATGGCCGGGATCCCTTCCAGAACGCTGCCCAGGATCACGAAGGTCACGATCGTCACGGCAAGGAAGACAGGTACTCCGCCGGGAAGGCTGGTCATGAACTTTGCAAGAGAGGCAGAAAATCCCGACTGGGTCAGCGCCCAGGCCATGCCCGTCGCCGCGCCGATGATGAGCAGGATCGCCCCCGACAGCGAAGCCGTCTCGACCAGCATCGGATAGATGCGGCGCCAGTCGAACTGCCGATAGATGAAGAGTCCCGCACAGGCCGAGTACAGGATCCCGATGGTCGAGACCTCCGTTGCCGTCGCAACGCCTTCGACGACGGCGGTCCGGATCACGAATGGCAGCGCGATGGCCGGTATCGCGATCACAAAGGCGCGGCCAATCTGCCGCCCCGTCGCCCGTTTGACGTGAGACAGGTCCTCGCGGCGGTATCGCCACCACACCACGGCCGCGAGCATGATCGCGAGCACCACGCCCGGAAGCAACCCGCCGGTGAACAGCGCCGAGATCGACACACCGGTCACCGAGCCGATCGTGATCAGAACGAGTGACGGGGGAATCGTCTCGGTCTGCGCCCCCGTCGCGGCCAGGAGCGCAACGAGATCGCCGGGCTTGGCCCCACGCTGCCGCATCTCGGGAAACAGCACTGGAGCCACCGCAGCCATGTCCGCCGCCTTGGAGCCGGAGATGCCTGAGACCAGATACATCGCCCCGACCAGCACGTAGTGCAGTCCGCCACGCACGTGGCCCAAAAGGCTTGCCAGGAAGCTGACCATGGCGCGCGCCATGCCCGTCATCTCGATCAGAAGGCCGAGAAAGACGAAGAGAGGCACGGCAAGCAGGATCAAGTGGCTCATGCCCTCGTCCATTCGTCCGATCATCACGACGTCGGGCGTGCTGGTTGTCAGGGCGAGATAGCCGACCGTGGCGAGGCCAAATGCAAACGCGATCGGCACGGCCGCAAAGACCATCGCGCCGACCACGAAAACGAAGAAGATCAGAAGATTCAGATTGCCAAGTGCCTTCAAGACCGGCGCCAGCAGAATGAACGTTCCGATGATGCCTGCGACGATCGCCAGGGAGGCCAGCAAGCTGCGCAGGCTCGCGATGCGGATGAGCCGGAGGACGGCTGCGATCAGCATCAGCCCGATGCCGATCGGCAGCGCTGCCGCACGCCAGGTGTTGACGATCTCGAGCGCCGGAGTGGTGACGAAGGCCTCGTCGGCGGCGAATTCATAGGCCGGCCAAACGACGAGCACGAGAAATGCCAGCGACGCCGCGGCCGCTATGACATCCAGGAACGCGCGGAGCTCCGCACTGAGCACGCCGACGATGGCGGTCATCCGCATGTGCTCGCCGCGCTGGAACGCAATCACAGACCCGAGCATGGCGAGCCAGAGGAAGAGAATGCCGGCAAGCTCGTCGGACCAGACGATCGGCGAGCGGAATACGTATCTGCCCACGATGCCCGCGGACAGCACCACGATCTCCGCCAGCACGAGCAAGGCCGCCGGGACTGCGACAGCGTGGCCAAGCACCATGTTCGCTGTCACCACCCATCGGCGCGAATTCGCTTGAGATCTGCCGGCCGCGAGCCCGGTATCCACATGCGGCGTATGGCTCACGCTGGTCATGATAGCTGGCCCGCGGCTTTTTCAAGGTGAGACCATGCCTCCTCGCCAAACTTGCCCTTCCAGTCGGCGTAAAAGCTGGTCTTAGACAGCGCCTGGCGGAAAGCGGCACGATCGACGTCGATGAACTTGAGACCTTTGGTCGACAGATCGGCGCGCAGGGACTGGCTGAGCTTTGCGATGTCTGCCCGCTGATCGACCGCGGAGCGATCGAGCTCGCGCGTCACGATCTCCTGCACATCCTTGGGCAGGCGCTCGAAGGCGCGCTTGTTGCCCAGAATCCAGTAGCCATCCCAGACGTGCCCGGTGAGGCTACACGTGCTCTGCACTTCGTAAAGACGCGCGGTCGCGATGATCGGCAACGGATTCTCCTGGCCGTCGACGACCTTGGTCTGCAACGCGGAATAGACCTCGTTGAAGTTGATCGGCGTCGGCCCGGCGCCGAGCGCCTTGAAGAGCGAGGTGAGCAGCGGCGCGGGCGGAACGCGGATCTGGAAATTCTTCAGATCATCCGGCGTCCGGACCTCGCGGCCCGACGAGGTCACCTGACGAAAGCCGTTGTCCCAGGCCTTCGAAACCGCCATGATTGGCGTCTTGGCGATTTGCGCCCGGATGTAAGTGCCGAGGTCGCCGTCCATCGCCTTCCATACGCTGTCGTAGTCGGCGAATGCGAAGCCGGTGTTCACAATGCCTGCGCTAGGTACGAGGGTGGCAAGAATCGAGGACGATTGGTTGAAGAACTCGACGCCGCCGCTGCGAACTTGGGTCAAAAGCTCGGTGTCGGAGCCGAGCTGGTTGGCCGGAAATAGCCTGATCTCCAGCCGACCGCTCGTCGCTTCGCGGATACGGTCGATCGCCTCTTGCGCCCGGATATTCACCGGATGCGTTGGGTCCTGTCCGGTCGCGAACTTGTAGACGAACTCGGCGGCAGACGCCGGGCGGGTGAGAATCCCGCAGAGAGGAACGGTGGTGGCGGCCATCAACAGCGAACGGCGACTGATGCTTCCGGGCTTCGATGCAGTCATGTTTTCCTCCTGGTCCTTCATTGACGTTGCTGCCCGTTGCATCAGCGCAGGCTGACGTGCAGCTTTCCGGGTTCTTCGCTTGCCGGCTCTCGACCACCGGCATTTGGGCAGGAGCAATCACTCGCCGCCGCAACATGCGACGGGCGTAGCTCCTCACCTGGGCTTGGCTAAGTTGGCGCTTAGCGCCGGTACACTAAAGCCACCGCTTGATCTGCCGTGCGACCTCTGCGGTGGAAATCCCGTAGCGGTCGTGCAGGGTCGGAAGTGCGCCGGCGTCAAGAAACTCGTCCGGCAATGCGATCTGGCGGAAGGGCGGATGGACGCCGGAACGCATCAGAAGCGCGGCAGCCGCCTCGCCGAGACCGCCAATCGTTGTGTGGTTTTCGGCAACGACGACCAGGCGGCCCGACTTGCCGGCTTCACGCAAGATCGTCTCGGTATCGAGCGGCTTGATGGTTGGAACATGCAGCACCGCAATATCGATGCTGTCGTCTTTCAAGGTCTGTACGGCTTCGAGCGCGCGCATGGTCATGATGCCGGATGAGATGACCAGGGCGTCCTTCCCGTCGCGGATCAGCTTGGCCTTGCCGAGCTCGAATTTGTAGTCGTACTCGTCCAGAACGACCGGCACCTGGCCGCGCAGCAGGCGGGTGTAGACTGGCCCCTGATGCGCCGCGATGGCAGGCACCAACTGCTCGATCTCGTGGGCATCGCAGGGATCGATGACCGTCATATTTGGCATGGCACGAAATAGCGCGAGATCCTCTGCGGCCTGGTGACTCGGGCCGTAGCCCGAGGTCAGGCCGGGCAAAGCACAAACGATCTTCACGTTGCGGTCTTCCTCCGCAATCGTCTGGTGAATGAAATCGTAAGCCCGCCGAGACGCGAACACCGCGTAAGTGGTCGCGAAAGGCATGAAGCCTTCGGCAGCGAGGCCGGAGGCGGCGCCGAACAGAAGCTGCTCGGCCATGCCCATCTGGTAATAGCGGTCCGGGAACTCCTTTGCGAAGATGTACATGTCGGTGTATTTGCCGAGATCGGCCGTCATGCCGACCACCTCAGGGCGGTGGCGCGCGAGTTCGACGAGCGCGTGTCCGAACGGCCCCGGTCTGGTCTTCTGCCCCTCGGCTGCGATCGATGCGATCATCGCTGAGGTGGTCAGGCGCGGCTTGCCCGGCTGCGGTGCTGATCTGACGGTCTTCATGCCTGCCTCCCGGCTTCCAGCGCGGCAAGCGCGAGCTGCCATTCGTGCGGCTCGACGCGGATGAAATGGCTCTTCTCGCGCTGCTCGAGGAAGGGAACACCCTTCCCCATCAGCGTGTCGGCGACGATGATCCGCGGCTTGAGTTCGGGATGGGACTTGGCCGCGTCGAAGGCGGCGACCACGGCATTGAGATCGTTGCCGTTGACGCGCTGCACGAACCAGCCGAAGGCCTGAAGCTTCTCGACCAGCGGCTCGAACGCCATGACCTGCGTGGAAGGACCGTCCGCCTGCTGATTGTTGACGTCGACGATGCCGATCAGATTGTCGAGCTTGTAGTGGCCTGCCGACTGGATCGCCTCCCAGACCGAGCCTTCGTCAAGCTCGCCATCGGAAAATAAGGTGTATACCCGCGCTCCGGATTTCTTGCGTTTGAGTCCCAGGCCCATGCCGACGGCGATGCTGAGTCCGAGCCCGAGCGAGCCGCCCGACATTTCCATTCCCGGTGTGTAGGAGGCCATGCCCGACATCGGCAGGCGGCTCTCGTCGCTGCCATAGGTTTCGAGTTCTTCCTCGGGGACGATCCCCGCCTCGATCAAGGCCGCGTAGAGCGCGATGGCATAATGCCCGTTGGAGAGCAGAAAGCGGTCTCGCTCCTCCCAGGACGGATCTTCGGGTCTGTAGCGCATCGCATGGAAATAGGCGACGGCGAGAACGTCAGAGATGTCGAGCGCCTGTGCGATATAGCCTTGGCCCTGAACTTCGCCCATGCGCAGGGCATTGCGGCGAATATTGTGGGCGCGGTCCGTCAGCTTGGGCGTGTTCGTAAGCGCGTTGGTCGAGGTTTCCATCGATCTGACCCTTGTCTCGCTGGCTCAGTGGATGAGCATGCCGCCGTTCACGTCGATCACGGCGCCGGTTACGTAGGCGGAGAGATCCGAGGCCAGGAAGGTGTAGATACCGGCGACGTCTTCGGCCGTACCGAGACGATTGAGCGGAATGCCTTCCAGGATCTTCGCCCTCATCTCGTCGGTCAGCTTGCCCGCGGTGATATCGGTGCCGATCAGGCCGGGCGTGACGCAATTGACGCGAATGCCGTCCGGGCCGAACTCTCGGGCCATCGCCTTGGCGAGACCAAGTACGCCGGCCTTCGCGGCCGAATAGTGCGGGCCGCCAAAAATTCCACCACCGCGCTGGGCCGAGACCGACGACATGCATGCAATCGATCCGGCTTTCCGTCCGCGCATATGCGGGATCACCGCCTGGGAGAGAAACAGGATGCCCTTGAGATTGACGTCCTGAATGCGATCCCAATCGGCTGCCGAGATCTCCAGGAACTTCACCGGCTGGGTGATGCCGGCATTGTTGATCAAAACATCGGTGCCGCCAAAGGATTCGATCACGCGGGCGACCGCCTGTTCGCAGGACGATTTGTCGGCGACGTCGCACCCTAGTCCGATATGGGAATTTCCGAGCGATGCCGCAGCATCCGTCGCAGCGCCGGCGTCAATATCCAGAATGGCGACCCGAGCGCCCTCGGCGGCGAACCGCCGGGCGGTGGCAAGCCCGATCCCGCGCGGCGAGGCCGCGCCCGAAATGATGGCCGTCTTACCGCTGAGCAGCATCAGTTCCTCCCGCAAATTGTTCTTCCTTGGCGCTTAGGAATGACCCGCCGACCGCCAACGGACAAACGCGCAGTTGTCACGGATCGATGAATCTGGTTCACTTATGGGATGCTGTCGAATATCCCCATATCGGCAATTCGTGCCTTTGAAGCGGCTGCCCGCACCGGATCGTTTCGCGATGCGGCGAATGAGCTTCACCTGACACCGAGTGCCGTTAGTCATGCCATCCGCAAGCTGGAGGGCACCCTTCGGACCGCTTTGTTCGAGCGCAGCGCACGATCCGTGCGACTTACGCCGGCCGGCGAGAACCTGATGCGTCACACGGGAGCGGCATTCGATCAGCTCCGCCGTGGCCTAGAGGAAGTTGCCGCGCGCGGACCACAATTGGTGCGCGTCCATTCCGCGCCCAGCTTTGCTGCGCAATGGCTGGCACCACGGCTTGCACAGTTTCTCGCTGCTTACCCGAAGCTCGAGGTTCGGCTGGCTGCAAGCACGGACTATGCGCGCTTCAGCAACGATGATTTCGATATCGACATCGTCTACGGTCCGCCACGCGCGGAGGGCGTCGAAATTGTCCCTCTGCCGGAGGAGACGGTCACGCCGCTCTGCTCGCCCTCGCTCGCAAAATCGATCAGGAAGCCTGCCGATCTCCTCGATCAGACGCTCATCCGCTCCGACGTGAAGCGGGTGCAGTGGCATCAATGGTTCACCGCGAATGGGTTAGAAGCACCTGCGCTTCACGGCATGAGATTCGACCGAAGCTTTCTTGCGATCGCGACGGCTGCAGAGGGATTGGGCGTGGCCTTGGAATCAACGCTTCTGGCCGAACGCGAACTGGCGTGCGGGCGCTTGGTCGCTCCATTGGCCGGACGCGCCAACGATATCCGCTACGTCGGTCACCGCTTGATCTACCCGCGCGCAAGCCGACAAAGATCGTCGGTACGAGCTTTTGCGGATTGGGTGGTGGCCCAACTCGGCGGCGGAGATGTTCGCTCCTCGCAGTGAGACCTCATCGAGATATTCCTGAAGCTGATGCGGAAATCCACCGCGTTTTGAGGATCTGCCCTTCATAGGAACCCCTCCGACCGCGTGCACGTTGCCGTATCGCTTCAGGACCCCCTGCCTTGGAGCGCCCCAACAGCGGCCTCCGCGTTGCCCCCGCGGGGGTCGTTTTATCGCGAGGCACAATGGACGAGGGTTGGAGAGTAGTGTTCGCGATTAGCGCCACTGCCGTGGTCGCCGGGGGCGCCTTCTTTGCCATCCGGTTTATCATCGGTCTGCACCTTTAAGGTCGCCCCTTACCCGTATTTTTCCCTAGGTCCAAAGTCTCACATCCACACACCAGTGGAGAAAGTGTCATCGGTGCACTACGGCTTGCGCTCCCGCATCGGTTGCAGTTGGATAGAGGAGCGAATTTACAAGAGACGTTTTTGAGGGGGAACAATATGAGGGCAGCAACGCTCGTTGCCGGGCTTTTTTTGGCAATCGGAATAATTGGACCGGCCGATGCTCGCGGAGGAGGTCACGGGGGCCGTGTCAGCTATGGCGGCGGACACCACACCTCAAGCCACGGCGGCAGCTTTTCAGGCGGCTCGGGATCGTTGCACCGCGGCGGGACCTATGTGAATTCAAACACCGGGAACCGTTACGGCACCCACCAATAAGAGGAAGCGCGCAATGGCGAAGTCGACCCGGAATAGCGGCAAGCAGTCGACGTCAGGCGAAGTGAGCCAACTCAAACAACTTGTGAAGGGCAACACACCGACGCGAGTGATCGGCCTGAAGTTGGGCCGAACCGAAAACGCGATCTACAACAAAGCATCTGAGGAAGGAATCTCACTGGCTCCGACGAACCAAAGCCCCTACGGCACGAAGAAGTAGGTACGGAGATCATGCTGAGACATTGGCCTGCGGCGCTTTGCATGGCCCTCGTGGATTCGGCTTATGGTCAGGCGCCTGCTCCGGCCGCGCCCAAAGCCGCTCCTGAGCCGTCGGCCTATTGTCGATCTTCTGCGCAAATACTCTTTCAGGGTGGAGCTTCGGACGGCGACATCGCCGCCGTCGCGAAGATCTGCCGCCGTGGCGATGTCATCGCCATCAGCACCAGCGCACAAGGTTCAGTATTCTAGGTCGGTCGCCTATGTGACTTTACGAAGTCAGTAGTCGTGATGGGTCCACAGACGCTTTGCGTCCTAGGAGCCGAACGAAGCGTGAGGTGACCAATCCGTGATCGTGATCATGCCCTGCGCGGCGAAATCCAGCTACTGGTTGCTCGCTCGACTGTCACGTCACCGCGACATGTGACATCTACCGCAAAAGCTTCTTTAGCGCAGCGTCGCTCGCTAATCTTGAACTTAAGCGTCGAGCCGCTCCCTGTTGGTTCTCGCCAAGCGTATCTTTGATGATTTCCGTCGCTCGGGTCATCACCTCTTTTCGGACGGATGGGACGGCGCGGATCATCGCCGCAATTTCAGCCTCTGACATACTCTTATTGGGATCCAACTGACGGAGTTCGGCGAACCTTGATTCAACCGCTTTGATTTTTGAGTCATCGAACCACAGAGCAACGCTCTTCTGAGAGTCCGCAATTTTTTGTCGCTTTGTCAGCATCCATATCCTGCGTTCCGACGGGCGAATACATTTGGCCAACTAGCCAACCAAGTTTTGCCTGAAACGTGTCTGTCAATTGCAAGATCTTCGCCGCAACGCAGGTTGCTAGGTGGAGATCGGCCTTCACAGCGATGGAAAGTTTGAGAAACGCTATGCAGTCTACCTGAGATCTGTGCCCTCGGAATCCAGAAAGAAATAGCCAGGCTCGTTGTAATTCAAAAGCCGGCCCATAAACTCCGAGATCTTATTTCTCGCCCGAAGTCCAACGATAGGGAGATCGGATTTCACAGCAGGAGCCTGGAATTGACCGACCTGTCGTTCTACGACCAATTCGAGACTGCGCACCGGTGCAATGGCAATGTACGGTGCCTTGCATCCGCCCGCTGGCCCGCGAGGTACTAGGTCGCAACTTTGCGTTAGCACGATGAAGAATAAGTTCTTCGGATGGTGGAAAAAATGAGGATGAACTGCCTCCAGTAGAGCATCCAGCTCTAGCGTCCTTCGCAGAACGTCCCCTTGCATCAACTCCGTGCTCGAGAACGCCGTTGTCTCATATGCAAAGTGCATGGGCCAAGCATGAGCGCGGATCAGGATGCAGTTTTGGATGCGAACGTATCCGAAGGTGAGACTCGCCCCTCCAGTTCATCATTCAGCCGGCGGATCGCTTGTCGCGTCGACACATTGGCCGGCTCGATTGAGACGGTAATTTTTGTGAAGGCCCCAGACTTGCTAATCTGCGTTCGGTAACTACTGCGGCACTCGGTTCGGCATGAAACGATGTTGCATCTCTGCCCTTGGTGTTAACGACTGCGTCGACAGCACGCCATTCCTGTCTGGTCACCGATGTCGATGAAATTCTGATGTTTTTCGAACTCATTGCATTGCCCCGTAAATGTTTGTCAAAAGATTGCACGCCATCTCAAAACTGCTTTGCATTCGGTAACGTACAGAGTCTTTCGCACTTTCAGGATTGACGGCTTCCTCTAGAATGAAGGAGCTTTGAATGAACGATGGGAATGCCATGGGTCAGGTGATCCAAATTGATGAGGCCCGGATTCGAGATCACCTGGGCGAGATGGTCCGCGGGACGGTGGAAGAGACACTGAACGCCATGCTGGAGGCCGAAGCGGACCAGCTGTGCGGTGCTGGGCGTTATGAGCGCAGCCCGGCCCGGCAGGACACGCGGGCGGGCAGCTACGAGCGAACGCTGCAGACCAAGGCGGGCGACGTCAATCTGAAGGTTCCGAAGCTACGGCGGCAAACCTTCGAGACGGCGATTATCGAGCGCTACCGGAGGCGGGAGAGCTCGGTCGAGGAGGCGCTGATCGAGATGTATCTGGCCGGGATTTCGGTTCGGCGGGTCGAAGACATTACGGAGGCGCTGTGGGGCCCCCGGGTCAGCCCGAGCACAGTGTCGAACCTGAACAAGAAGATCTATACCAAGATCGAGGCGTGGCGGAATCGCAGGATCGAAGGCGAGCATCCGTATCTCTACCTCGACGGCATCGTGATGAAGCGCAGCTGGGCTGGTGAGGTTCGCAACGTCTCGCTGCTGGTGGCCTCGGCGGTCAATGCCGAGGGGTTCCGGGAGATCCTCGGCATCTGTGAGGGCGCCAAGGAGGACAAATCCGGCTGGTCCTCGTTTCTGCGGCATCTCGTCGATCGCGGTCTCAGGGGCGTGCAGTTGGTGGTTTCCGATGCGTGCCGAGGTCTTGTCGAAAGCGTTGCGGATTATCTGCCGGAGGCCCGCTATCAACGCTGCATGGTGCATTTTTATCGCAATGTCTTCAGCCACGTGCCGTCGACCCGGGTCCACGAGGTGAGCCACATGCTCAAGGCCATTCATGCCCAGGAGAGCCGCGCCGCGGCCGACGAGAAAGCCAGGACCGTCATCGCGGATCTGCGGGCAAGCCGTATGGCCAAAGCTGCTGATCTCGTCGAGCAGGCGGTTCACGAGACGCTCGCCTACTATGCCTTTCCTGACATCCATTGGCGGAAGATTCGAACGAACAATCCGCTCGAGCGCATCATGAAGGAGATCCGGCGACGAACCCGTGTCGTCGGCGCCTTCCCCGACGGTCAATCCTGTCTCAATTTGGCGGCGGCCCGGCTGCGGCACATTGCCGGAACGGCGTGGTCGACCAAATGCTACATGAACATGCGACCGCTCTATCAGCCACAACTCTCTGAAACCGGAGCCGTCGCCTGATCAAAAGTGCGAAAGATTCTGGACAGTACCGCCAAATCCCGAGACGAAGAAGAAAGATGTGGTTTGGTTCGCGCTCGAGGAGAGCCGGCCGCTGTTCTGCTTCGGCGGCATCTGGACCGAGTTCAGAGGCGACCGCGGCACCAAGTCGAAGCCGATCCCCGGCCCCACCTTGTCTACGGCTTCCTGACGACGTCACCCAATGCGGTCGTCGAGCCGATCCATCCGAAAGCAATGCCCGTGATCCTGACCACCGAGGAGGAGCGCGACATCTGGATGCACACTCCCTGGGATGAGGCAAAGGCGCTGCAGCGCCCGCTGCCCAACGACGCCCTGAGGATCGTCATGCGCGGCGCAGACAAGGAAGACAAGATCGCTGCGTAGGCTGCATTTGCACGGGCACCAGTTGAATGTACTTTTTGCCGGAGCGCTCGCGGGAATGCGACTGAGACGCTGACGTCCCGTCTAGGTCGCATGTGTGTCTGCTCGGGTACGCGGCCCAGAGCGTCCGCGATCTGAATGCGGCTCTTCTCTCCCCGAATCCTGAAACGCCTTCAAGATGGAGTTCATGTCGTATTGGCGGACGACCTGGATGCAATTCATCAGGTCGAGTTCAAGCTCGCCGTAATTCAGCAGGGTGCGGCCGATTATCGCCATCTCTTTCGGGAAGATATTGTGAATGGGAAACATGTGGTCTGCCTGAGTTAGCTCTTTCAATTACCCACATCTCATACCTAGCTAATTACCCTGAAGCTGGAAGGCCAGAGGGGGCGAAAGCGCTTCTGAGAGCAGAACAGGATAAGCACATCCGTGCATACCTGCGGCAGTGCCTGCATTAGCCTTTGAGGTGCTCAAATGATCTGTGACGCAAAGTGGCACGGATCGGTTCGTCGATATATCGCTTAACAAGAAAGCTAAAAGCGATTGCAACTAGAGTCATGCTTGGTACCGCTAGCGCTGCATGGATCTGCGCAACCCAACCTGCCGAAGTTCCGCCGAACAATAGCATGAGTGGAACGTAGTGGGTCATATAAAGCGGATATGAAAGATCTCCGATAAACTCGCTAAAACGGTTGATCGACGGACTCCCGATTGCATTAGCGCCCAGCCAAACAAGGAGCGGATATACGATTGTGACGATCAGGAAATCGTAGGGCTTCCAAAGGAAGGGCCAAAAAAAGGTCGCAAGCATGATAAGCGGAAGGTAATATGCTGCCCCTGGCAACAGCGGTTGCCTGCCAATACGGCAAGCAACAACGCCCGCGATAAATGAAAAACCTACCCGTACAAAGCCAATCCAGAAGGTTCTGCGGTCGAAACCGCCGTTTAGGCTTCCGAAATCGTAGCACGTGTATGCCGTTGCAACCGCGGCGAAGGCGAGCATCGCTAGCAACCATCGAAGCGATAGTTGGCGCAGACAAAGAGCAAACGTTAGGCTCGCCACATACTCGCAAAGCAATGACCAGGCGGGAGCGACAAAAGGAAAAATAGGAAAGCTGGGATCGTGGACAAATAAGTGCGGCAACAGAAGTACGCTGCAGGTGAGGAGAATAAAAAACTCCGTGACACTAAAATTGAATAACGCAGCAGCCATAGGCGCATAGAATCGTCCGATTACAACCACAACGAAGCCCAACAAGGAGCCAATTACGACGAGCGGATGCAGTCGTATCAGACGCCTTTTAATAAGTTCTGTGGGTGACAATTCTACGCGAGAAGGGTCGTAGGCAAATGCCATTACATACCCTGACAAGCAAAAGAAAAAATCTACAGCGAGATAACCGTGAGGAATCCGGTTCTGAGGACCGAACTGAAAGGGTTCATAAAAATGTAAAACGGCGACACAGATGGCAGCAATTCCCCGCATGCCGTCAAGAATGCTCAGTCGCGCGACCTCTTTGGCAGCCAGCGACCCGGGGTCTTCGGGAAAGGCGTTGGGGGGCGGTAAATTCGGGGTGGCGCAGCTGGATTTGAGCATCGCGTTCGACATGTAGGATTCTGCAATTCTATTAACGCATCTGTCGCATTTCTTTACATATACATGCATATACATGCATATACATGCATATACCGTGTGCCGCTACACGGTCTGAGCACCGTCAACTGCTAGCCCGGCCTATTCGTCAGAGGGCGGCTTTTGGGCCCGATTGATGCGGCCGCACATCTTGTCTGGCGAGGCGCACAGGATTGCCTTCGGCTTTTCACCGCCTGACGACCCGTACTTTGCAACGCGCTTGAGGGATGGGGTGGGTGAACGGGGGGCGGACGCCCCGCCGGTCAAGGACCGAGCGGCAGCAGCGCGCCTGGCAAACGGCGGATCAGGTCGGCTCGGGACATGCCGCGGCAAACGCAAGGCGAATGCGGCTCGTGGTCTCGACCACACGGGCAGCGATTTTCAAGAGACGAAGACGCAGCGTCGCGAACTCGGCAGCGGCCAATTCCCGGACTTTGGGAATCGCCTCGCGCACGGTCAGCATCAGCCAATAAGCGGCCGTATGGAGCGCGAGACGGACCTGGTTGGCGAGCGCCGAACGGCAGCTGGTGCGGTCGGAGGCGAGCTGCGTCATATGCAGCTTGATCAGATTCTCGGCTTGGCCGCGCGCGCATTGTAAGCGGCAAAGAGATCTTTCAATTACCCACATTTGACGTCGGATTTGAGCGGGGGGCCGCGGCCGAAATCTTGAATCAGTAGAATCTGTTGTGATTCGTTGTTGAGCACCTGATTCGGAAGTGCGGGGTGCTCGATGGGCTTGGTGAAGGAACGCGCGGTGGCGCGTGCTCAGCGATTGACGACCGGTATCGAGACGTGGGTTGATCGGGAAGTTGCGGGATGCGAGTTTAAGGATGAGCGGCTTGGTCGCCGGTTCTGCAAATTGCTCGCACAAATCGGGAGCGACATGGGTCAAAGCATCCCGTTGGTTTGTCAGGATTGGGCCAACACGAAGGCCGCCTATCGATTCTTCTCCAACGAGCGGGTCGACGAGGCGGATACCATCTCGATAGGCACCGCTTTCTGCAATACGGTCAGGACGTCATTGTATTTCCTTGGTCAGGTGCACGCCTCGCTCAGACAATGGTGCTGGCTTTACGTCGAGAGGGCGCAAAGGCTTCGATCGAAAACTTTGCCGTCTTTGTCGAAAAAACATCTGCGGCCGACCTTAAGGACCTCCTGGTCGCAATCAAGGAACAAGGCCTACCTGAAACGGACGAGCTGGCGCGCGAGGCACGCCAACTTCAATCTGACCGCTTCGATCGATATCTAATTCCCTACCATCAGCGCCTGGCATTTAGCCGGCGCTTTCTTGTACGAGAGGGCTTTGCCGAGCTGATCGATGACCTGCTTGCTGCGGATGCCGTAACGGTGGGCTAGCCTCAGAGTTTGTGAACGAGTGCTGCACCGGAGCTTGACCCAACTATCCGATCCACCCCCGCGAAAACTGAGGCGCACGTCTGCTGGGCGGATGATCTTCGCCCGAGTCGGGGCGACGCAACGGCGATCAGTTGTTAATCCACGGCATCACGAGGCAGATTTGATTAGAATCATATTGGTAGCGGCTCCGCTTGTGATCACCGCGCCTGCGAATGCCGTTTACTTCACTTACTTCCGATGGGAGTCGTTACCTGCGCAGATCCGCGCTGCCTACATGGCCGGTTTCTACGACGCGCTGATTAGCGTTGCCTCTGACGAGCAAGATGCCAAGGCAGGCACGCATTATCAATTGCATTTCGAAGAGCAAAATGACAAACGTCCAGCTCGCAGACAATGTTCGCGCATTTGCTTCGACCCGTCCTAACCTTCAGACCGCAGGAGTTGGGGGAGCTCTAATCAATTATCTGATTGAGTTCTGTGGAAAGCCCCAATAGATATGAAGGTGGACCGATTGATCGCGGCGTCGATTAGAAAGATTGACCTGGATCGCCTTATCGAGGGCTATCTTGAGCACGACGATGAAGCATAAAGGCGTCTCTGAAGTCGCGCTCGGGGCACTAGTGGCTACTGCCTTCTGGTTGATAGTAGGCCTACTGGTGGGCGAGCTTCGTTCGATCCGGCACTACTCCCGCCAGCAGGCAGAGCATCTGAAGGCGATGCGGGCGTACTACGAGCCGCATGGGGGTTAGTTAGTGCAATGCATCGCCCCCGCCGCATAGAATTCGTAGTCATTGCGCGCGGCTGCAGCTACTTCAGGGACAGATAAGGGATCATGTACGAATGACGGTTCGCCTTTTTCGTCACGCTCGTTCGCCTTTTTGGGGACTGCACCGGCAGAAAGCGCACCGACGTTCGCCTTCTGGTCATCCAAAGGCTCACCATTGTTCGCCTTCTGGTCAGAAGAAGGCGAACCCACATTCGCCTCTTCGAGAAGAAGGCGATAGGCATTGACGTAGGTCCCGCCTTCCTTGACCTCGAACTTGAGGTAGCCGAACTCGGCTAACCGTCCGAGGCTCAACTGCACGCCGCGGACGCCCTTCTTCCCAAGATCTTTAGCGATGGTGGCCTGCTTGCGGCGGGCTAGATCGGTCTCGTGATCGATCGCATCGGCGATATACCAAAGCACCCGGAAGTCTTGATCGGTAAGGCGTAGATCGCCATTTGCGCGCGTTAACAGATGGAGCTTTCGCCGGGTCCGGTCCTTGTCGAGAATTGCACTCACGGCCGCACCATCTTCCGCGCCAGGGCAGCGGCGAAGGCAGCTTGCATGGCGGTTCCGGATTGCGGCTCGGGAGACTGGGTGCTAAATTCCAGGCTACTGGACTTTTGATTGCGATCTGGGGCTGCCTTAGCCGAGGCGGCCCTTCGCATTTTTGGCCCACCATCCGGCGGCTTTTGATTGCCAGTGCGCGAAAAAGCGCTTGCGGATCAATCTTGCCCGAACGGGCGGTTTGCCAATCTAAGCCATTGATACCGGCTGATGTGCTTGTTCTGCTGGGATCACCAATTATTTCAATAACTTAGTCCGCATTTGTTCGTCGACATCGTGTTGCGCCTGTTGCGCAAAATTACCCGATAATTCCAGCGATTGCCAACAACTCCCGGCTGCTCGGCGCGACATGGCCCGCGACAGAAAGGGCTGTGAACAGGTCGTAGCACGCTCCCCCATTTCTCGCCGATTGTGTGCACAATTGGCGCGCGCCGAATCGGGCCGACGGGGAGGTCGAGCGCTACCGTCTTGCCGAATGGCTTCAAAAAAAGAGAGTTGACAATAATCCGCAATTAAAGGGCCGATTGACAGAAGAGTTTTAAGCGCAACAAGCGCGACCCGTTGATGAGGCCTCGATCCGCGATCTCCATCAGGGCGAGCGGCCATGCTATCGGTCGCAATGATAGGCCGTATACATGAACGCACCCGACCGATATCCAAATTGCTGCTGAAATCCCTTGCATCCGCGCGGCCGTCTATACATGAATCTCTCGATGAAGCCGTTCTGCATCGGCTTTCCCGGCGCGATGAAGTGCCAGTCGATGACCGTGTCCTTGCTCCAGGCCAGCATGGCGTTGCAGGTGAACTCGGTGCCATGGTCGGACGCGATCATTCCTGGCTTGCCGCGTCGCTCAACGATTTCCTTCAGTTCGCGGGCCACCCGCCGCCCCGGATTGACGTCTCCGGAATGGCGCCCAGGTATTCCTTAGTGACGTCGTCGACGATGTTGAGAATGCGGAAGCGCCGGCCGTTGGCGAACTGGTCGTGGACGTGCAGTCTCAGGGCGGTGTCGCTCATGCTCGCTCCATCGGGCGGCGGCGTTGCGTCGGATCGGGCCGACGGCAGCGCGCGCACGCCGCCGCCTCCTGCGCGTTCAGGCCGGCGCGCGCTGGCCTCCCCTCACAGCGTCGCTGCGGTAGCGGCTGGTCGAGGTCCGGTAGTACTGCACGCGGATGGCCGCCATGGCCTCGATCAATGGTCCCCACGGCGCGGGAAAGCGTTCTTCCGCCATCACCCGGTGCAGCATGCGCGTATGGCCGGCCAGCTCGTCGTTGAGGAACTCCACCACAGGCATAGCTGGATAGCGCTGCAGCAGCAAGAACACCGCGTTGTCGGCCTCGCCGGCCGACCTGTCCTTGTCGCATCCATGCAGATCGTTCTGCAGACGCCCTATCGCGGAGATGAGCCGCAGGACCTGGCGAAACGCCGGACGCGCGCGCAAGGTCGCCATATCCAGCCCCCACAGCAAGGACAGGCAACAGAACACGTTCGCGTAGGCGATCGAATCGATGCCGTTGTGCAGGTACTCAGCGTAGGACCAGCGTTCCGCCGCTACCGCCTGCGCGTGTCCGGCGCGCAGCGCCGCGGAGTAGCACCGGGTATCGTCGAGAAGCTGAGCATAATCGCGACGATCGTAGGCGAGCGTGGCCAGCGAAGCGCGCAGCACAGCGCAACCCTCGAATCCGGGGAGCGCGCACGGCACGCCCTGCCCCAGCGCTTGCTCCACCGCGGCGAGCTGTTCCGGCGAGATCAGGCCAAGGTCGTTGCAATCGTCGAGCCAGAACAGCAGCGCCAGTTCGCGATAGAACGTCACTATCAGCGTTTCGTCCTGCGGATCGCGACCGGTGCGGGCGCTGGTGCCGCGCAGGCTCGGGTGGATGCGCTGCAGGATGTACTGGCCGCCCCTGACCGCTTCCACGGCATGCTCGTCGGCGAATCCGGTCAGGGAACGTCCCCACTCCAGCACCTGCTGCACCGCGCGTTCAGTCTGGATCATGGCGCCGCTCCTGCCCCCTCGGCCAGGACGCGCCGCCCCCAACGAAGCGCCAGCCACAACCCGGCGAGTTCGGCCACGCGCACGACCCGAGTGGGGCAATACAGTTCCTTGCCGATCCACAGCGGCGTCTGCGGCAATCCATGCGCCGCATGGCGGGCGAGCATCCACTCCAGCGCACGCGCCACCACCTGCGCGATGCGCCGGCGCCCTGTCGCCTCTTCGCTCCCATCCATCACGTGCAACGCAAACAGCGCATAGGCGGTTTCCTCGAACGTGGACCCGCGACCCGCGCCCCAGCCACCGTCGTCGCGCTGCGCCTGCAGCAGCGCCGCCAGCGCGCGCTCATCTCGCCACTGGGGCTTGCCTTGCGCCAGCGCAGCGACCGCATGCGCGGTGGGATACAGCCACGAAACGTGCCATTTTTCGTTGTCCCATAGACCGTGCGGGTTGCGATTGGCCTCGACGTACGCGCTGGCGCCCGCGGCGGGCTTTCCCAACAGTCGCAACGCATGCAGGGCATGAATGTTGGTCGACACCGAGGCATTGCGTTCGCCGGGGAAGGTGACGAACAGCTCGCCGATTTCGAAATGGCGCAACGCATCGACCGCCGGGTCACGGCCTGCAAGGTGCAGGACGCACAACGCAACGGCGGTGTCGTCCGCATCAGCCGCGAAGTGCAAGGCCGGGCCCAGACCGTGCACGCCCAGACGGGCGTCGAGCTGCGCGACGATCACGCGAACCGCCTCCGCGAGCGCGGGATGCGCGAAAAGCCCGGCCAGATGCAGGGTGTACAGCGACCAGCATGGCTCGAACACATTGATCGGCCAGACGTTGGGAAAGACACCTTCGATGCCGCTGCGCGTCGCCCGCGATGCCATCTGCAGATACGCATCGGCGCGCCCGACCTGCGGCGTGCTCCCCCGTGTCACGGCCTGGGCACGCCACGCGGCGGTGGCCGCCGGACTGATGCCGATGCTGCCGTCGTCATCCGGGCATGCGGTGGTCGGCGACGTCCCCCAGGCTTCCCAGGAGTGTAGCAACGGATGGCCGCTCGGCAACATCGCCACCGCCCCCAGCTTGACCAGGCACGCTTGCCGCAATGGCAACAGCGCAGGATGGCGCGGAAACGCTACGCCACCCAGCAAGGATGCGGCCTCACCGCAAAACTGCGGCAGGATCAGCTCCGCGCCGATCGGCGCGTCTTCTGGCACCGCATGTGCGTAGGGATCGGGCTGGCGCTGGAGGAACCTCGTTGCAGTCTGGACTGCGTCCGCAGCTCCGGGAAGAGGATCGGCACGCTGCAATGCCAGTAACGCCGCCCACGTGGGCGCATGGCGGAACAGCGGGAAGTCCGCGCTTCCCCATCCGCCGTCGGCCTGTTGCTGCGCGATGAGCCACGCGTATGCGTCCTGCCGACCGGTGACGTTGCCGTGGAAGCGCAGCGCCTGCGCCGTGTCGTAGACGGACGGACCGACGCTGCCGCCATCGCTCATTTCGCTCAGCAGGCGGCGCAATTCGGAAAGGATATGTTCGGACAGCGCGTTCACGCGGGATGTTCCGTTTGCAGAAACGTGCGCCGCGGCGGGCAACCGCTGCGATCGGCGCCGCGGACTCGGACACAGTGCAGGATGCACTCTGCCGCCGGCCGATCGCAGCGGCACAGGGGCGACTCGATGCGGACGGGCGCGCTCATGCGCGTGGCGCGTGTTTGAACAGATACGCGTTGGCCCGCTGTATGAGTTGCGCCAACCGTTCCGCACGCGGCCCCAGCGGCGCGATGGCCTCGCCGGCATCGCGCAACAGATCCAGCGCGAACTGGCGTGCTTCCTGCAGTCCCATGATCGACGCGCAGGTCGGCTTCTGCGCCGCCGCGTCCTTGCCGGGGGTCTTGCCCAGCGCCGCGGTATCCGCTGTCACGTCGAGAATGTCGTCGATCACCTGTAACGCCAGGCCGAAACAGGCGCTGTAGTGATCCAGCGCACAGTAAAGTGCAGCGTGCGCGGCATTCACGCCGACAGCGCATAGCGCGCCCATGCGAACGGACGCGCGCACTAGCGCTCCGCTCTTCATCCGGTGCATCGCCACGATCCTGTCCAGCTCGACGTGCTTTCCAACCAGCGACAGATCTATGGCCTGCCCGCCTGCGGCCCCCTCGGCGGACACCGCCTGCGCCAGTTCGCGCACGAGCGCGATAGGGCTGTCGCCCGGCGCATTCAGGCTCGCCAGGGTCAGGAAGGCGTGCGCCTGCAGCGCATCGCCGACCAGGATCGCGGTGGCTTCGCCGAACTTGACGTGCACGGTCGGAAGGCCGCGGCGAAGCACGTCGTCGTCCATCGCGGGCAGATCGTCGTGGACCAACGTACAGGCGTGCATCATCTCGATGGCGGCACCGACGTCATCGAGCATGTGCGCCGGCGTGTCGGCCAGTGCGCCGGCAGCCAAACAGAGCAAGGCGCGGGTGCGCTTGCCGCCATGCAAGGTGGCGTAGCGCATCGCCGCCATCAGCTCGGTCTCACCGTCGTCTTCGGCGCAGAGAAGACGCGCCAGCGCCTCTTCGACCCGCTTTGCGCCGTCCTGCATCCAGATCTCGGGCAGCAGCCTGCCGGATGCGCCGCGCGCCTGCGCGCCCAATATGCCGTTCGCGGAAACGCCAGCTCGGTCGTCGTGTGGCGTGGAACCAGTCTGCATGTTGTTCATGTCCTTGTACCTGCCAGGAGACGGCCACGGCGAGCGGCGAGCCGCCGCGGTGTTGCCGGCCTCGCACCGAGCGCGCGCGCCGAGTGCAGCAATGCCGCGCGTCGCCGGCGCCGCTGCCTCACCACACGGGGCATGCGATGCCAGCTCATGAGAATCCGATGCGGATAGTCATGGACGGATGTGCGGTCGGGTAATATCGCCGGCCTTTTTCGACGCCGCTCAGCAACCGCGGCCGCACCCCGGCCTCGTGCATGGTCAGCGCCAAGGCGATACAGAACTGCACCAGTTCCAGCCATACCAGGTGGTAGCCCATGCAGAAGTGTGGGCCGGTACCGAACTGCAGCATGTCCACCGGCCGGATCGGCTCGGTGCGTTGAAGCCACCGCGCCAGCCGAAACTGATCAGGCGCCTCGTGCAGCAGCGCCGAGGTCGAGAAATGCAGCAGCGGGATGCACAGATCGGTGCCCGTAGGAATGCGCTGTTGGCCGATTCGCAATTCACGCAGTGCGCGACGCACTAGGAGCGGCGTCGCCGGATGCACGCGCAGCGTCTCGCGGAACAGCGCCTCAGCGACCGGACACTGCGCCAGGTCCGCGTGCCGAGTCGGCACCGCGCCTACGCGTTGCGCCTCCTCGACCAGGGCGTCCCACAGCCCAGGCTGCCGCGCTAGCTCGATCACCATCCAGGCCATCGTCGAGGCGGTGGTGTCGTGACCACCAAGCAGCAGCAAGCGAATATTGGCGACCAGGACGTCATCGGAAAGCGCATCGTCGCTGCGATCGAAGGCGCTCACCATGTCGTTGATCAACCCGGTGCGCGAGGCATGTTCGCGCGCGGCGCGGACGAACTCGCGCAACCGCGCATCGATCCAGTCGCGGGCCGCGCGGCCCCGCCGCAAGGGCAGTCCAGGCAGGTCGACCGGGGGCGCGACGATCAACTGCAGCAGTTGCCGGTACTTGCGATGCCATCCCGGCAGGTCCTGCGCGGGGATTCCCATGAGACTGAAGATGAGCTTGAGCATTAGATCGCCGGTTTCGCGCAGGATGGTGACGTCGCCCCGTTCCCGCCACCTCTGCACGCGCGCCCGGATGACGGGCGCGAACAGCTCGCCGATGCCGGCCAGGGTCAGCCCCTTGGGCAGAAGCGCCGCCTGGATCGCATCGCGCGCCTGCCGGTGCGCGATGCCGTCCTGGGCGACCAACGTTCCGCCAAACAATTCGGGCGCGATGTCTTCGATCAGCCCCGAGGACACGTCCTTGTGCCGGAGCAGTGCGAGAGCATCCGGATCCAGACTGGTCATCAGGTGTCCGGCAGGGCCGAAATCTAGCCAGAAGTGGCTGCCCAGCGTCCGTTCCGCACGCCGCAGCAGGCGCGGCAGGTCGCAGACGACGGCGGGAAGATGCCCGACCAAGGGAAAAGCGCCGGGCACGACCGGGATGTCGTGCCGCAGCCGATGCCGACGGTTCAGCGGGTTGAGCAGCATGTCCATCAGCAGCGCGGCGCCGCGTCCGCTTCTGCGGTCTCGCCGGCAGGCCGCGCGGCGCGGCTGTTGCCACCGTCGGCGTATGTCGGCACATGCGCCAGCATGCCGCCGTCGATGCACACGACCTGGCCAGTGATGAACGCAGCATCGTCGGAGAGCAGGAACGCCACCAGCGCGGCCACGTCCTCGGGGCGGCCGACGCGCGGCAGGAGCTGGTGACGGCGCAGATGGGTTTGCATGCACGCGTCCAGCTTGGCGAGGAGTCGCTCGGTCATGATGAGACCCGGCGCAACCGCATTGCAGCGGATCTGCGCATGACCGTACTGGGTGGCAAGTGAGGACGACAGCATGTTCATCGCCGCCTTCGACGCGGCGTAGGATGTCAGTGCGGTGTCACCACTGAGCCCCTGGCACGACGACATGTTGACGATCGCGCCACCGCCGCGGGCGATCATCCGGGGGATGGCCTGCCGGCAGCAGAGCAGCGTGCCACGCAGATTGGTCGCCATGGTCTGATCCCAGACCGCTAGCTCCAGCTCGAGGATCGCGCGGTCGCGCGGGGTCAGATGCATCGCGCTCGCGTTGTTCACCAGCAGGTCGACCCCGCCGAAGTGCCGCTCCGCCGTCTCGAACAGCGCTGCCACCGCCTGCGCATCGGCGATGTCGATCGCCAGGGCGAGCGCGTGGCCCGCTTCGGCCGCGATCTGCGCGGTGCAGGCGATAGCCGCCGAGCCATCAATGTCGGCCACCACCACTCTGCCGCCCTCGCGCGCGATGGCGAGGGCGCATGCCTTGCCGATGCCGGCGCCGGCGCCGGTCACCACGGCCACTTTGCCTTCAAACCGTCCCATCGTGTCATCCTAGATTGTGCTGGTCTTTCGCGGCATGCCGCTCGGCCTCCGCTGGAGAAGGCGCAGGGTCGGCGCTGGCGCGCTCGCCATCGCCAGCGTCGCTTTCGATGACCCGAATGGCGGCGACCGGGCACTGGCTGGCCGCGAGCCGCACGGCGGCGTGCAGCGCATGCGGGACCGTCGCCACGCACACTTCGGCCACGCCGTCCGGTTCGCGCTGGCGAAAGGTGCCCGGCAGCGTCAGCACGCACTGCCCGCTGGTTCCGCACAGATCCTGGTCGACCATGACGCGCATCTCAGCTCCCCTGCGCATGCAGCCGCACCGGCAGCGTGCGGAACGTCCGAAGGAATGCCGAGGGCTCCCGGGTCGGCTGCCCGGCAAATGCCAGCGTGGGGAAGCGGGCCTGGATCCGCGGCAGGCTCTCGGCCAACTGCACCCGGGCCAGTTGCGCACCGAGGCAGAAGTGAATGCCGTGGCCGAAGCTCAGCATGATCTTCCCGTCGGTCGACATGCCTGGACTGGTGCCGTAGAACCGCGCGGGATCGAAGCGATCGGGATCGGCGAAGGCCTCCGGGTCGCGATTGCCGGACGCGATCAGCACGCGCACGTCCGCGTTCTTCGGAATCACCACGCCGCCCAGTTCGATGTCGCGCTGGGCGATACGCGGGATGGAGCTGAACATGGCGGGCGCGTCGCAGCGCAGGACTTCTTCGACGAATGCCCTCACCCGCGCGGCGTCTGCCTGCAGCCAGTGCCGCTGTTCGGGATACGCCAGCATCGCCAGGACGGCATGGTCGATGCTCGCAGCAGTGGTGACGAAGCCGCCCAGCAGCATGCCCCACAGCATGCTGATCAACTCCGCATCCGACAGTGTGTCGGCATCGTCGTCATGTGCGCCGACCAGCATCGACACGATGTCGCGGCGGGGATCGGTGCGCTTGCGCTGTATGAGGTCGCCGAAGTAGGCCTGCACCCTGGCGCTGGCCGCGTCCGCCGCGGCGAGCTGGGAATCGCTGGCGTGCGGGCCCAGGCCTTCCAGAATGGTGCCGATGCCGGCAGCGAGCTCGAACATGTCGTCTTGGGGCATGCCGAACAGTTCGGCGAAAACCAGCATGGGCAAGGCCAGCGCGAATTCCCGATGCAGGTCCACCGCCTCCCCGCGCTCCAGCGCGGGCGTTATGCCGTCCAGGCGCGCTGCGACGATGCGCGCGATGCTCGGCCGCAGGTTGTCGATCTGGCCCATGGTGAAATCGCGCGAGATCAGCCGGCGCAGACGCGTATGCGTCGGTGGGTCCTTCATCGCTAGCGTGGACGCCAACAGATTGAGCGACGGGCTGGTCGCCGCACGCGAGAAATAGCGCGCCAGTTCGCCGGGCGCCGGACCCCGAAACGCATCGCCCGTGGCCTTGAACGCCCAGTAGATGTCGGCGTGGCGGCTCAACAAAAAGAGGCCCGACGCCGCGCGATGCACCGGATCGTGCTCGCGCAACCATCGCATGAACGGATACGGGTCGTGGATGCACGCTGGCGACGCCAGTTCGGCGAAGGCGTCCCGGCATGCTGCCGTGGTTTCTTGCACGTCCATCCTGGTTACCTGTTGGCGGGCTGATCTGACCGGCGCGCGACAGGCGCGCGGCAGATTCCGGAGAAGATCGAGATCGCCCGTGGCGTCCGCGACATCACCAGAGCACCGGGAACTGCTCGAACCCGCCCGTGATGATCTCCTTGCGCAACTTCAGTTGTTCCGGCGCCACGGCCAGGCGCAGCGCGGGAAGGCGCTGGAAGATCGAACCGAACACCACCTTGAGCTCCAGCCTGGCCAGCGCCACGCCGATGCACGCGTGCGGCCCGTAGGAAAAAGCCAGGTGCGGCTTTTCCTGGCGTTCGATATCGAAGATTTCCGGATCGTCGAAATGGTGCGGATCGAACGACGTTGCCGGGAGGCCGACCAGCACCTTGCTCTCCGCGGGAATATGCTCGCCCGCGATGGTCACGTCGGTCCTCGGATAGCGCATGATGCCATCCCAGCCCGCGCCCGGCGGGTACATGCGCAGGATTTCCTCTACCGCCTTGTCGACCAGGGACGGATCGCCGACCAGGCGTTCGCGCTGTTGCGGATGGCGGAACATGGCTAGCAGGCCGAATTCGATCTGCGCGACGGTGCTCTCGTGCCCCGCCACCAGCATGCCCGCCGCCAGGCCAACCGCCTCTTCCTCGCTCGCCTTGCCCTGGTCGACCGCAGCGAGCAGATCCGTCAGCAGGTTGTCGTCCGGATCCTGGCGCTTGTCGCGCATCTTGCCGCGAATGTAGGCGCGCAGTTCTTCCCAGGCCAGGCGGGACGCGCTGCGCGGGCCGCTTTCATGCTGGTGCGTCATCACCTCATCGGACAGCCCGGCGAAAAAGGCGTGATCCTCGTAGAGCACGCCCATCAGCGCGCTGATGACCATGGCCGGAAGCGGAAAGGAGAGGTGGCGCCGCAGGTCGGCGGGCTGGGGCTGGGCCGCCAGCGTCTCGAACAAGTGCGCGGCGATCGCTTCGACCTGCTGCACGAGCAGCTTCACCCTGCGGTCACTGAAGGCCGGCGCCACGATCGCGCGTAGCCGGGCATGCTCGCGCCCCTCGTGCGAGACCAGCCACCCCGGCGAACCGAGAATCACCGAATCCGGGGTGAATGCCGCCGGCGGCATTCCCGCGGGCCGGAACGCCGCGTCGGACAGCACCGCCTTGGCCTCGTCATAGCCTGTCACCCACCAGCCTTCGTGCCCGGAGGGGAAGCGCACGCGGTGGATCGGACCGTTGGCGCGTAGCGCCAACATCTCGGGCGAGGGCTCGATGTGATCGACGCGCCACATCGGCAGCGTCGGCAAGGGTTGTTGTTCGGACATGGTGGCACTTCACTCTCTAAGCGATGGAAGGGCGGAAGGTGACCGGCAGGCGCTGCGGGCAGCGAATGACGTAAGACGGCATGTAGACGACGTCCTCCGCGGCGATGGTCAGCGCCAGATGCTCCAGCCGCACGAACAGCGCGGGGAAGGCGCAGCCCAATTCCAGACGCGCCAGCGCTGCGCCCAGGCAGAAATGCGGCCCCTGGCCGAACGACAGGTGCGGGTTGTGCCGCCGGGTGACATCGAACCTGTCGGCATCGCCATAGATCGACCGTACGGATTGGTGAAGGAGGTTCGACCGTGCCCCCGATGTGTCCGCCATTATAGCCTCCGGACCGGTCCCACACCGTGAACAGAGCAAATCGCGTGCCGAAGTGAATTCGCAGGCTCAGCAGGCACTACATAGCTGCGCGTAGTGTCAGGTTTCTGGCATTCAGTCTCAATGCCGACAACGGGCGCAGTAAGTGCCCGACAAAGGCCTGCTCTCGCGCTGAATGTGCGGGGCAGCCCTTGCGCGAAATTTCAAGCGGATTGGCTGCAGCAGGTGTGGTTCGCCGGAAACCACTCCGATGACGCCGGCGTCATCGAACGCGATCGCGTCAGCCTGTCCGGAGGGCAAGACCTCGCCGCCTTCGTGGCTCTGGCTACCGAAGATGCGGAAGCTCGGGGACGGGGCGCGGTCGCAGCGTCACGATGCCGGGAGTGGACTGAGCGCGAGCTAGATAAGGCGATTCAAGCTATGCTTGAGGGGGTGCCGGCAGCGAAGTTGAAGGACAAGATAGGCACTCTGGAAGCACGCAAGCATGAGCATCTGCTCGAGGCCGTGCAGCAGCGCCTTGATGCAAACCCAGAGGCGATGCGCCAGCTCGCGAGACAGTCGAGCATCCGTTCGGCACGTGAAGGCTCGCATGGGAGCGACGCACTTCCTGAACAAACGCTTCCAAAAGTAGCTACGGAGATGCCTCTCGGTTCTGGCCTTTAGCGTAGGGCGCATTAGATTAGCGACCAGCGCCGGGGTGCATTCTGTGGCGCCGCCCGCAGCGGCGCAATCGCTGGAGTCGCGCCCCTCAGGTCCTGCAGGGGCACCCTGGCAATGTGGAAAACTCCGACGCTTTCACCGTTCGAAGATAAGGTGCCTTGTCAATCAAGACTTTGGCTTTTCAGGATGAAGCTGCTTGTAAGAGTCACAGCTGGACCAATATCAATGCGTCGGCTTAGCGTGCTTCAAACGAAAGCTGATGTCGTGGAAATTCATATTCTGCGCACAGTCGGTCTGGATCAAGCGCGTGATTCGATAGCGGACGGCATGGATTGTCGCCGCAGCAATTGTTTCTTGGCGACGTCAGTTGAGCAAACCGCAGGCGGCCATTGTGAAACAGAATTGCAATTTGTGCCGGCCGTCATGGATAGCGGGGTGCCGACACCCCCGCTTTCGATGTCGGCACACTCGCAAGCCGGCACGCAGCCGGCTATCCGCTGCAGATTTGCCCCCGCCGCGACCGAACGCAAGCGCCGGCCGACGCATCCGCGCCTTCACAGAAGGCGTCAATCACCGCGGCCTGAAGGCCCAACTCACTGCATCCTTTGCGTCGTGATTGTCGACAAATGCTGCCCGTTGGGATTCCTGTAACGATTGGCGAGGCTTTGTAACAATGAAGCCATCTGGTCAGGATCTGATCGAACAGTAAATTCTCCATAGTTAGGGTCGAAAAGCGTGGTCGTTCCATTCGAGGCCGACGTCGCCACTGTGTGGGCGCCGCCTTCAGCGAAATACAAGCTGAGTAAATGGTTCGATCCGTCTTCGTTGATTTCGTTCACCATGGACTTGACGTTCGAAGACTTGCCGAATGCGAATCTCTTCTCTTCTCCAGCCGGTTCCAAGCCTGCTTCCTCCAAAATGGTATTTTGTGCCTGAAGGTCGGCCTGAGAAGATCCTGCTCCCCTGCTTCGCAACTGATCCTTAAGACGTTGATATTGCTGCTGCCGTTCAGCCGCTGAGGCGTGCGTTTGCGATCCGGGTGTGAGCGCACTCATTCGGGTTGATGGGCTGTTGCTAAGATTGCGGAACCACTCCGCAGTCAGCCCGACGCAGATGCCGTCCACATTCGCATCACGCAGGTCGGCCGTTCTGTATTCGAACAAGGAGGTGGCCGGACTCTCTGGAGAGGATGTACTGGGTTCGGAGGCGCTAGAGGTTTGAACGTTTGCATCCAAGGTATCTGGCTTGCTGCAGCAGGCCCCCATCTTGTCAGGCAACTCCCCCGATCGTGAGCTCCACTGGGGCGCGAGATCTGCAAGTGTTTCTGTAAAGCTGCCGCTATCCACCGACTGGCTCGGTTCGTCAGTTTGGCTAGTGCGTGTAGATGAGCCACCGATTCGATCATACATGACGATTCACCTCTCTGTGCTACGCTAGTCTCTTCGCATCAATTCGGGCTGCTCAGGCCCTGCGGCGAGGATACCCGGACAAGCTGATGGCGAGCTGACGGACAGCAGTTGTACAGCTAAGAAAGCGTTCCTTTGTCGGACTTCTGACAACGTCGGATACGCCTCGGCGTAGTGCTGTGTCAGATCCTCAGATTCCGGAACGCCACCGACAGGCTATCGCTGCGATGCTCGCGCGGCATCGAGCGCCCACGAACCCGAAATCGAGAGCAATGACAGGATGCTCGCGGATTGTCTCGAGCGGTTCGGTGTTGCTGCGTAAGCGGTGTGTCTCCCACACCTTGTTTGGCGTGAGCTGATCGGCAACATGCGAGCCGTCATATACAGTAAGGTTCGCATATATGGTTGACCATATAGTTGACGCTGCAGAGCCACGGGGCCGGGTGGATATCCAGGTCGGAGCGGGGCGTCGGCGGCGGTGGAGCGCCGTGGTCAAGGGGCGGATCGTGGCGGAGTCATATGCGCCGGGCACAGTTGTGTCCGAGGTGGCGCGCCGGCACGACCTCTCACCGCAACACCTGTTTGCTTGGCGCAAGGCCGCGCGTGCCGGTCTGCTGAGCTTGCCGGCGGAGGATGCACCGCTCTTCGTTCCGGTGGTGTCGGAGCTTCGCCCCGCTGGGATGTGCGTGGAAGCGGCAACGCGGAACGGGATAACGATCAGCATCGAGATTGGCGATGCGGTAGTTCGCGCAGCGGCGGGGGTCGATCCGGCCTGGCTGCGCGATGTGCTGCGGGCCGTGAGGGCGACGACATGATCGCGGCTTCGGCGGGCGTGAAGATCATTGTCGCGACGCGGCCGGTCGACTTTCGTAATTATGCGGAGCCCACGATTATGCGGAGTGTGCGGCCGTTCAATCCGAGACCCGCTTCGTTATCAACAGTTTAGTTCCTGCTGCCCTCTTTCTCACTCAGCATAATCTGAGGCCTTTCTTCCTGCCTTGATGGCAACGAAAGGGAGACAAGGAATGGCCAAGTCGAGTGAGGATCACTGCCACGGGCTGCGCTGCATGGACGCAGGCGATCTCGACCCGCTGGTGACGGAGTTCACACGACACCTGACGGTGTTGGGGCATAAGAGCTTGACGGTGAGCGGCTATGACGCTGCAGCCCGTCACCTCGCGCAATGGCTGACGCTGGCCAAGATCGCAGTCGCTGATATCGATGATGGCGTCGCCGATCGGTTCGCTCGGCATCGCTGTCGATGCCCCGGCATCCGTCGCGAGAGGAGCGTGTCCGCGAAGTACGTGAGGCGGGTACGCCGGTTCATCGAGTTTCTCGGCGAGCGCGGAATCGTCCAGCGCAAGCCGAAGCCCGCATTACCGACGCCCCACCGCCGGGTGGTCGAGTTCCAGGACTGCGTCACAGAGCTGACAATAGATCGGCACGGTCGCATGGTCATGCGGCTGCTCCCGGCGCTTGGCATCAGGCCGCGAAGTTGGAATGCTCAGCTCATTCGCGACGTGATCATTGCAGAGACGAAGCGGGTCTCGCTGGCCTATGTGAAGACGATGACGATGGCGCTGAGAGGATATTTGCGGTTCCTCAGCGCACGGGGGTTGTGCCGAGCTGGACTCGATCAGGCTGTGCCAATCATTCCGCAGTGGCGACTGTCGTCGCTGCCGCGATACATCCGCTCGTCGGATGTCGAGACGTTGATTGCAACGTGCGATCAGACCACGGCGACTGGCGTGCGTGATCGGGCGATCCTGCTGCTGTTGGCACGACTGGGCTTGCGGGCCGGCGACATTCTCTCTCTTCGTCTCACCGATGTTGATTGGCAACAGGCGACACTGTCGGTTCGTGGCAAGGGGCGGCGGGAGACGAGATTACCATTGCCGCAAGACGCCGGGGATACCTTGCTCGCTTATCTGGATCAGGCCCGGCCGCACGTCGCCGATGTTCGAATCTTCTTCATGTCGAATGCACCAATCCGGCCGCTGACAGGTTCGAGCGCAGTCTCTGATGTTGTGCGTAGTGCAATACGAAAGGCCGGTATCCCCGTTCCGTCGAATGGGGCCAACCTGCTTCGGCATTCGGCCGCGACGGCCATGCTCCGGGGCGGCGCGACGCTCGACACGGTTGGCGCCGTACTGCGCCACCGCTCACCGGACATGACCGCACACTACGCCAAAGTCGACGTGACGATGCTGCTGCAGATCGCGCAGCCCTGGCCGGGAGATGCGTGATGCTGAGTCGATATCTTGCCAAATATGTGGACCAGCAGCAGTCGCTGGGGTTCAAGTTCCGTGTCCAGCAAATCCTGCTGAGGGGCTACGTCAGCTTCGCCGAGGAGTGCGGCGACCGGCACATCAGAAGTGCCCGGGTCCTGGCATGGGCCGCACGTGCGCCGTCACCGGAGCAGCGCCGCAACCGGTTGCTTACCGTGCGGCGGTTCGCGCTGGCGATGCACGCCGAGAATCCGCGCCATCAGGTTCCGGCGGCGGATGCACTCGGCCACGCTGTCGTCAAGAGGCGACCGCCGTATATCTATAGTGCGGACGAGATCGCACGATTGCTTCGTGCTGCGGCGGCACTCCGGCCAGCGGGCTCGATCAGACCGACCATGTATGCAACGCTCTTCGGCCTGCTCACCGCTACTGGCATGCGGATCGCAGAAGCATTGGCGCTGCAGATCGACGATGTAACTGCCGATGGGCTCGTCGTCCGACAGACCAAGTTCCAGAAGAGCCGGCTGTTGCCACTTCACGCAACAGCTCGGCTGGCGCTCGACAGATATCTGGTCACCCGGCGGTCGCTAGACTACTTCTTCCTGCCCCCCGCTTTGGTCCCAGCGATTTCTCGATAGAGCCAAAGCAAGCCATGGGGCACGACACGGCGGCAATAGGCTTCCGCCGGCTTCCCTCCGCTTCGACGCCTATCAAGGCGGAGAGGGCGTCGCGCATCTTGACGATTGAGATGTCGGGCCGGCCTTGCGCAATAGGCGGCATGCGCGGTATCGGCGAGCAACCCGATCGGCATGGCTCGCGGCGATGGTAACTTGTCAAGCTTTGCCGCCTCGACCTGAGCACGTTCGAACCACTGCTTCGCCGACGCCCAGTCGCCGAGCGTCGCAGCGTTTATGCCTGCCTCGCGGGCGATATGGCTTCGGTTGCGTCTTGTCCGCCGGCTTCCGCAGCGGCAGTCAGCAGCGGGAGCGCCGCTACATGATCGCGTCTGCGCCAGTGGATCTTGGCACGCGCGCGCGAAAGCGAATGTCGAAGCCGAATTTGTCTTCAGCTTGCATCAGACAGGCAAGTGCTTGCTCGGCGTCGTCGCCATTCTCGTTGATGCAAATCGCCTGCGCAATTGCACAGCGTGTCGCGAGCATAGGCGGCGCTGGATCGGTATATAGATACGTTCGTCTGGGGCGGGCTGAAACGTACCACATAGGAGGCTACGCCTATGGCCTCTACGGCACACCCGATTGGAAGCAGAACAGGGAAAGCAGCGATCCCAGCCCAAAGGGCCGCCTGCATATCTGGCGGGCTTATGACTATCCGCACATCTTCGCGATGTATTTGGCCATGCCCGCATACATTTCTTCGCAGCTTCGGGCGAGTGACGGGCAGGTCGGTTAGGGGCGCACCAAGGCGACCTTGCCGGCCGGCAACAAAGCAGGACAGCGACTTGTTGTGTCCTCGCGAGCTCGCCCCCTTCAGAAGTGTCGTCGCTAGGAGCTGGACGTGCGACGCCGTCCCAGATCGGAAAACTCTGCTGAAACACACCACGCGCGTCTAGAGGTTAGCATGCAAGTGACTTAAGCGCTCCAGCCCCTGCTCAATGAGAGATATTGGAAGATAGCTGAAACACAGGCGCATGTGACGGCCACTTCCTGGGCCATAGTTGCGACCATTTACAAGGTGCACGCCGTGCAAGCGGCTTGCAGCTTCAATAAACCTCTCCGGATCCGTACCCGGGGTAAGCCGCACCCAGAACGAGAAGCCCCCGCTTGGCACGCTATATCCCAGGTCGCAAATCCGGCTACGCTGCAATAAGCTATGTACGCTGTCTCGCTTCGCTCGGTAGTGCTCGCGCAAGCGTGTTATGTGCGAGTCAAGAGCGCTCGATTGCAACAACCCCAAAACGATGTTACTTAGGACCGGACTTACGCCGCCGTCGCGTTTGAGGTGCGCAAGCCTGTTGATGATGTCCGACTCCGCAAGCACCCAACCTAACCGTAGCCCCGGTCCGGCAACTTTTGAGATGCTATGGACATTGATCACGTTATTGCCTGGCGCCACCCAATGCGCTGGACCGTTGTAGGGTAACTCAGCATAGACAAGGTCCTGCACCAAGAGAGCGCCACTGCGGGCTAGCAGTGCCGCCAATTTGGCCACATAGTCGCGCGACATCTGGCGACCGGTTGGATTATGAAATGCTGGCATCGTGTAGAAAAGCTTCACCCGGGCATTGGTCTGCAGTATTGCCTCGACTTCGTTTAGATCGACTCCCTCTGCGGCTAGACCTAGCTGGACCACGGTTGCACCCGCGATCGAAAACGTACGCAGTGCACCCAAGTAGGAGGGGTCCTCCATCAGGACCACGTCACCGGGGTCAATCCAGCCATCGGCAAGCAGTTGTAAGGCCTGTGAAGCTCCACCCGTAAGCATAACTTGGTCATGCCGCACACCGTACCTCAGTGCGAGCTTTGTACGGAGTTCGGGCAAACCCGCCGCATCCGTATACTGCGGCAGATCGGCGAGAGCCACACCTGTACCTCCGTCAAACGCGACTGGCCACGGCAGTTCTGCAAACATGACCGGGTCAGCCAGGGCGTAGCCGAAATTGATACCATGCTTCGCACTTGAGGAGTTGAACGGCGCGAAACCTTGAGCGATAGCGCTGCGTTTTGAGATGCGGGAATTCATGGCTTCGTCATTCGGATCGTCATGATTGCGAAATCTGTTCTTTGCCAAAGCGCTTATTGTACTCCGCGGCAAAGTTCGCAGGTATCGGCGTGCTGAAACAGGGAAAGTCGACCGACGTCTTTGGCTGGGCTGCTACGGCCGAAGTCTCGAGGGACGGCCGCCACGCACCGCCAAAGTAATGCTGGCCGTAGCCCATCGCTAGCTCAGGTACTACGGGATAGAGGAGGCTCAGGAACAGCGAGATCTGCGCAGCATTCCATGTCCAATCGTCTGCATGTGCAAAGCCAGCTAGCTCGAAGCACCTGTCGATGATATCAAGCGCATCCCAGAAACGCAGTGCGGTGACCGCATCGGCGTAATCTTCAGCGAAGCGGCGGAAATTCGGGGAGAGTTCGGTGCTCTCTACTGTACGTGCGCTTTCTGCACACCGCCGTAACGCATCTTCCCAGACCCGAATGCGTGACGCTGCCGAGACGAGTCCGTCGAGACTAAAATCGTTTGCGTCGGTTCCAAAGGGCTTGGCCACTCGCGCCAGCGCATAACGGAGTACGTTTGGTCCCACGTCACCCGCCACTTCATCGCCCCAAAGAGCATGATCACGACTGGTGGAAAACTTTTCGCCTTTCAGCTTGTAGAAATCCTGGACTGAGTGATTTTTGGGAATTGGGTAGCCGCGCGCGAGCAGAGCGCCGGCCACACCTAGCGTGTAATAGAAACGATTATCCTGCCCCATGAAGAAAAGAATCTCGGTGTTCTGGTCGTGCAACGCCGCGTTTGCGTCCAGACCGGCGCGGGCGCATTGCTCGCGAATTCCGGTGTCGAAGCACCAGAGGCCCTCAAACCATGTAAGCAGCGTTTGGCCGATCAGAGAGTCAGGCTGTTTTACTTCCACGCCGTGCCTGAAATGGCGGGTCATCGGCAAGCCGCGCACCTCCCGGAGTAGCCAAGCGCGCGCCTTGGCCCGTATCGGCTCGGGCCATACGCTTTCTCCAATGGCTTCGTGCAGTGAGTGAGCGAGACGTGGCATGTCGAACACGGCCTGCGTGATGGGTCTTAGCACAAGATTGCAGCCGCAGGTGACGTGCCGGGCGTCACGGATTGTGTCGTGCTGAAGAGCCAGCCCGCAGTTCTCACACAGGTTGCTGTCGCAAGGCGATGAGCAAGCCGGGCAACGGCCAGTTGCGAGCGAGTCCGCAGCGAACTCATCGCAATGTTCGCAATACAGTTGGACGCCCTGCCGTACGTCGACGTAGCCGGCCGCCTGCAGCTCGCGGAATATCGCTAGAGCATTTCCCTTGTGAATCGCGCTGGACGTGCGCACGAACACATCGGGCGTAATTTGCACCGCGCGCAAACACTCTAAGATCTTGTGAACGTATCCTTCTGCGACCTCGCTAAAGGATCGGCCGAGCTTTCGTGCCGTTTCGAGCGTATATGTGCCGTGCTCGTCTGAGCCCGTGATGTAGTAGGCCCGATGGCCGGCCATGCGTTGAAAGCGGACGAAAATATCAGCGGGCAAATACACGCCGCCGATGTGACCCAGATGTAGCTTGCCGTTAGGGCAAGGCGGCGCGGGACAGATAAAATAAGTGCGCACGTCAATCCCACCAGATCGAGATAAACTTGAGAGCGCTATCTTGGCTGATATTGCGGATAGTATGCCTCTGATGTGGCGCCATGTAACACAAGCTCGTTTCGCTAACATTACGGACCTGACCGTCGACTTCGAATTCTCCACGACCAGAGATCAGCAGCCACAGTTCGTGCTCCTGATGATCGTGCGGGTCGACCGCATCGCCTGGAGCGAGCTCCGCGACTGATGCGCCAAATGCTGGGCTGAGACCCTCCGGGAGATGCTCCAAGAGGCGCCAGACCAGAGCGCCGTATTCGGTTCGCATCAGAGAATGATCGGGCCGCGTCGTGTACATGTTGGTCTTCCTCAGACGTGGCTATCAGTTGCGATAGAATATGCCATTGGGACGCTTTAGGTTCTCAAGATCTGCCACAGCTTCTTCTGGTGGGTTGTACGCACGCTTCATGCGGTTGTATTCGGTGCGTGTTGGCCCCTCAGTGGATGCGCGCTGGAACACCAAGTGAATCGCACGACGCGACCGATCGCTCTTGTTTGGCAAGGAGTAATGGGGCGCATAATCGTCAAAAATGAAAACATCCCCAGCTTGCAATCGCACCGGCTCCCATGCGAAGGCCTCGGCGATCTCCGGGTGAATCACGCCACCCGCATCCATCGGAAACATTCCTTCCTTATGGCGAGCTGGCGTGAAGAAGAGCCCACCGTTGCCCGGGCCGGAGTCGTCCACGGCGATGGATGCAATTGCGTGCACCATGCGTTCGGGTATCTTGTGCGGGACATGATAGATGTCCTGATGAGGGCGGTACCCGCCGCTGTCCGGATACTTGAAGATCAGAAGTTCCTTCAACATCCGTGTCTTCTCATTCAAGAGTGTCTCGACCGCTATACGAATGCGGCCATCGGCCAGGAGCGCGTCCCGTAGAGGGGCATGGTAGTCTAAGAAGTTCTCGGCCTTGGAAATAATTTTTCTGCTGTCACTCGTCTTCTCGAACCACAACATCCACTTGTCGGAGCTTACATCCCAACGTGCAACTTCCTCAACGTAACGAGAAATCTTGTCGCGCTTGGCTGGATCGAAGAACTTCTCCAATCGAAGGTATCCATCCTTATTCCATTTCGATTGTTGCGCCTCGGTCAGCATGTGTGAGCTCCTTCCTAAAATGAGACGGATCAGATGTGCTTTGGCCGAGGCGGGTTGCTAGCACCGCATTAAGAGCGGTCGCGCTCAATAGGCTAAGCAACATCACGTCAGGGCCGAATCCACGGACCAACTGCCCTCCGACCATAGGAAAGCCGAAGAGCCCGAGAAAGTATGCGAGGGTAAATATCTGCGATGTAGTGGGCACGGAGACGCCGTGCTCACCGGCGAGATTGACGGCTATCGTATTCAAGGTTGAATAACTTAACCCATAGCCGGCGGCAAAGAGGACAGAGGCCGCAATATAGAGTGATGTGCTGCCATCGTTGAAAAGGAACAGCACCAGAGACGCAGCGGTCAGTAGGATGAGCGTGAGTGCCAGTCGGCGTAACGGCAGGCTGCCCATGAGGTGAGCGACAGAGAAGCGTAGTATCACGCTCGTAGCAGTGAAAAAGAGAAAGAACAGATCGGAATTCAGGTGACGTGAGGCGGAATACGCGCTCTGATATGTGGACAGCCCCGCGAACACGCAGCCTGAAATCGCAATCATGGCGATGGGGAGTGCTGTGCACTTCTGAAGGAGTGTCGTAGTCGCGGCCAGAGTAATTGCGATATCTGGCATAGCCAGTGCCGATAGCCTCGACGTCGCGTGTCTTGTAAGGTCTACGCAGGCGGCGGCGATCACGCACGCAATCGCAAGCACCGCATAAATCGTGGCCAGCGAACCAGTGTATTTTGCGAGCAAGTGACCAAGTGGAGCTGCCAGGCCGAGCCCAGCCATTTGTGATCCGGATAAGACCGTCAAATACTGAATACGTGCTGAGGGCCGTAGATGGCGGATGATCTGCAGCGGTGCCAAAATGAAGAACACTGACCAGGCAGCGCCCACCAGCAAGCCTCCACCGTACGCAGCTCGCGTATCGAGGGCAGCGCCGGCAAAGGCAAGCATGGCTAACGCCATAAACAAGGATGCGACAGTCAACGTGGGCAATAGGCCTATCCGCTTTGCCAGCCACCCTGCCAAGCAACAGGAAACGAGAGTGGTAGCCATGCCGCTGGAAATGATAAGACCAGCGGCTTGACCATCCGTTTCGAGCGCATGCATGTAGTCCGGCAATAGAAAGCTAGTGCCGTAAGCTGCTGCAATGACAATGGAGGCAATCAAAAATGGTACAAAGGCGCGGTAGTCGAGCGTGCCTGAAAGCTGATCGGCGGGGTTGGCCGTTCCATCCGCAATCCGGCCCCGCAGCGGTGAGGTCGAGCCGCCGTTCATGTGCCACCCGATACCTGTCGGGTCGATCGCATCGCCACCACACCGGCGTCTCGTTCAGACGCGTCCGAAGTTGCGTAAACCTGAATCATCTGCCTACCGGATGTATTCAAATAGAACGGTCGGCCGAGGAGGCTATTGATAATTTGGCTGTTACGGTACGCGACCAAAGATAGATTGGCGCTCTGCAATCCGTGCTGCACGCGGCTTTGATTTTGTAGATATATTGGTCCTGGCACGGGCCGACCGAAGCGGACTGCATAGTCCGGGCCAAGTACTGGCAGGCCATCTTCCATACATGCTCCCTCGAGCAGGGCCTCCAAGAAGGGCGGCGTACGCGGCTGGAAACCAGTAGCAAGCACTATACGATCGACTAGAATGCAGCTATTTCGCTGCGTTGCGATCTCATCTAGATCTACTCGCCAACCCATTTTGTGGGAGGTGATGCCTTTCACGACTACGCTGGGCAACACACGAAAACGGTCGGACAGCGTGCCATCCACGCTGCGTTCGTACAGCATTTCATATAAGCGGTTGCACAAGTCGACGGAAATGCCATCGCTCGTAAGCATCTCGCCCTCGACTATATCGCGGCGTTGCTGAAGCGGTAGAGCGTGAAAGCGACGGCTATACGCGGGCGTATAAGCTTCATTCACGAAGCTGTTGTCGTCGATGGCAAAAAAGTTCGAACGCGACGTTGACCACGTGATCTGGGTGGATACAGAACGAGTAAGAATGTCCTCGGTAATCTCAGCGCCACTCTGACCGCCTCCCACAACGAGCACATGCTCGGCTGCTTGCGGTAGCGGCCGCTCGAGATAGTCAGCTGCATGGTAGAGAGTGCCACATAGCAAAGATCTGGCACAGGCGGGGATTTTGGGCTCTACGCCAACACCAACAACAACAGCGCGCGCTAAGTATGTGGTTGTATTCGTGCTGATGCGGTAGCCGTCCCTAAAGGGAATAACATCATTGACGACCTCGGAAAAGCGCAGCGTCTTGAGTCGCCCTGCGACCCACCGGTAGTACTCAATAAACTCCTGCCGCGATGTTGAAGCATTGCGCTTGTTGACAAAGCTGTAGAGCCGACCATGCAGCGCCAAATAGTTGAGGAATGAATATGGACTAGTAGGATCGACCAGGGTCACGCAATCCTTAAGCGGCGACACCTGTAGGCGGCTGTTCGGCAGCGCAAGGCCCGGATGCCAGACAAGTGCGTCTCGCTTCTCCAGGAAAAGTGCGCGGAGCGGAGTAGGTTCAATAAGCGCTGCAAGACTGAGGTTAAATGGGCCGATCCCAATTCCGATGACATCCAGCATTTCCACAGAAGCCTCCTTGAACTCGTGTAAGTTCTTGTCGTTGGCGCTCGCGTAAATTCTGTCCGGGTCTGGGTACGTCGATTGATTACTGAAGCACGTTTGTGTGACTTGGGATGGGGCAGCGGCTTGGCCTGTAGCCGCGGCAGTGGTCCGTCTGCTCAATAGCAACCGCCGTGCCACCCACAAAATCTCGACTGCGCCTTGTTGGACGAGAAGAACATGCCCACCTACGGCATTTCGTGCGGAATCGCCCCGGCAGCTCTTGTCGGATTTACGACATTGCGGCGGCAATCGGACATACACATGCGGAATTCGGAGCGCGCGGATCCATGGCTGAAAACCAACACCGTGAGTGCTCGTCTACGCCGACGTCGTCTTGATGAACCTTCAGTATGCACCTGCGTTGCTCCAAAAAGGCGAGACGCCGGCGGCCGCCCCGCAAGAGATGCTTCGCATTTTTGAGACCATTACCTCCGAGCATGATGTCGGGTTGTTCCGCCGTTTCGAAATTATGCGCTACCGGCATGTCAAGCGCGGTATCCCGATTCGGACGTGACAGTTGTCGAGGATCGAGTGTTGGGCCCATATGCCTTCTCGATCTGGTCCAGCGACTGAGCGATCAGGAAACTCTTGATGCCGTAGCCGGCCATGAACGCCAGCGCGGACTGGAAGAAATCGAGCCGCCGAGCGCCGGGAATTCGTCAAGCATCAGGAGAAAGCGGCGTCGGCCGGCCTTGGCCTGCAGATCTTCCGTCAAGCGGCGGCCGAGCTGATTGAGAATCAGACGGATGAGTGGCTTGGTGCGGTTGATGTCCGAGGGCGGCACGACAAGGTAAAGCGTGGTTGGCCGATCCCCGCCGACGATGTCGATAATCCGCCAGTCGCGGCGCCGTGTCACCTCCGTCACGACGGGGTCTCGGTGGAGGCCCAGGAACGACATCGCGATACTCAGGACGCCCAGCGTTCGTTACCGCATTTGTTCAGCAGCTGGCGGGCAGCGGAAGCGACGACGGGATGGACGCCGCCTTCGCTGAGATGCGCCGTTCGCATCATCGCGGCGAACGTCGTCTCGATCGGCCGCTTCGGATCGGACAGGAAGGCTGCGACGCCGGCGTGGGTTTTGTTTCCTCGGGATAGAGGACGTGGAGGATGGCACCAACCAGGAGGGCGTGGCTGGTCTTCTCCCAGTAGTTCGGCTCCTCCAGGCTACCCTCCTGGTCGACCAGGATGTCGGCGATGTTCTGGACGTCGCGCACCTCCCACTCGCCGCGGCGGACCTCGAGCAACGGGTTATAGGCCGACGATTTTGCATTGGTCGGATCGAAGAGAAGGACGCGACCGCGCTGGCTACGGAAGCCAGCGGTGAGCTGTCAGTTCTCGTCCTTGACGAACGATCGCCGAGCCCGGCCAGGTCGGGAGCGAAGGGATAACGAGGCCGACACCCTTGCCCGATCTCGTGGGAACGAAGAACAGGACATACTCCCGCCCATCATGGCGAAGATATCTAACGATGCACGCGATTGCGGATCCCCAGCGCGAGCTTTTCTACGTCAAATTTCTGCGATGAAGTAGGGCAGCATGATGGGCAGCGCTTCCGCGCGCCGGTAACGCCCTATGTTCGATCGGGATATCTCCTCCAGGTCGTGACGAGCTCTTCGTCGGGCGGCATCGGCGACGCCGGTGATGATATCGGCGAGCAGATCCGGATCTTGCGGAGCGAAGTGCGTGCCCCCTTCCGCGACAAGCAACGCGAGCCAGCCCCATTGCATCTTTAAGCAAGCCACGCAGGACAAGGTGCGCCCGGAAGGCGACGGCCTCGCGGACCCCGACGGCTTTACCTGCCTCTGCGCCAGTTTCTTCATCTGGGCGAGCGGCTTCACGCGGGATGGCGATGTCATCGGCGTGCACATGTTAACCTTTGCGAATGACGGCGCCTCGCGCATGTCGGCGCGCGAACTTCAAAGGCAGACAGACATGGACCTTCGCAAGTTCGACGGCTTCCTTGCCCGGATGGGCATGCCCTCGCCGATCCGTGCGCAGACCTGGGCGACGCCGCCCGAGGAGATGTTCGGCCTGACCCCCGCGGAGATCGCCACCATGACGCGGGAGACCGCCTTCGCTCGCATGCGGGAAGCGAATTGTCGATCCGGCGCGGCCCGTTGGCGCGCTGGGAGCCGCTCTCCCCTTCCAACGATGCCTCACGATCGCCATGCGATCAGCCAACGCTGATGACGATGATGCGCCTCGGCGCGGCGCGCTATCTTGGGAAACTCGACAGTTAGATCGGTTCCCTCGGCACATGACTGGTCGCCGTCGATGCGGCAGCAGCGGACTGAAGGACGGCTTACGCCCTACTGTCCGAGGGGTTTGGACGCTCACAATCAATATCGCGAGTAAGCTAGGTCACATTGTCCGCGTACGGAAAGAACACTACCGATCCGGCGACACTCTGTGAGTTGGGTCTTCATCGATATTTCTGCTCGGTCTCTCTTGGATAGCGCCGGATAACATTTTGGCGTTCCTGACTACGTCTGCGAAAAATCTTCGTAGATATCGAGTTCTTCATTGATTTTGCCCCGAGCTTGCGGCCGGCCTCGTCGAGGTAGAGCTGATTGATCAGGCCGCCGTTGTGGATCAGAAACTCACGCGAAGCCTTCATTTCAACGTCGGTCGCGACAAGATCGGGCTTGAGCTGGATCGAAAGCACTTCCGCCGTCTTCGCCAGATACTCGGATGGATTACCGAACATCAGATCCTGGCACCGCAGGGCGATATAGGCTTCTTCTCCAAATAGCGGTACAGCGCCAAGGCGTCTTCTTCGACGACGCCAATGTGGCCGCGGAGAAGCACTTGCTCGAAAACCATTTCCACAACCAGCTCAGGGCCAGGCTACTTGGCTGCGAGGCGATCACCCAGCTCGTGCGCAGACCGCCATTGCCCCGCGCGAATACCTCAACAGCAAGGGCGAGCTTTCCCGCAAGATGCAGGATGACGCACCGTCGCGTGGAATCTCACGACTGGTGTCTATTACAAAGCGGGCGAGAAGCCGTGGTCTCTTGCCGACATCCGGGATGGCGTCTGCTACACAGGCCTCGTCTTCAAGCGTACAAACAACCCGGTCGAAGCGAAGGAGGCGTGCTGTGGCGCGCAGATGTTCCCTCATACCGGCGAAGGCATCGAACGCCGCGGCTGCGAAGACCGCCCCCGTCAATGGCCCGAACCTCGGCCGGCGTTCTCCGGACGCTGCCGTTCTATCGACGTTTTGCGGCGAGGAACGGGCAGCTCTTAGGGGACCTCTTATCGCTTCGGTGTCAGTGACCGTGCATTCGAACAGATTCCTATTCATCGGGCAGCGGACGCAAGAGCAAACGCTCAGCGAAATACAACGCTTTCGCCGCGGTCAACTACCACTGCTAGCAATTGATCGAACTAGGGATTTGTTCAATATTCGATGAAGCGGATGCTGCGGTAACCTTTTCGAAGTCGCGTGAGTTCAACGGGAGCCACTCGCTACCCATAGATGATGACGGATCCAGCTAGCGGTCGCCGCTCGCGCTGGTCTGCCTGGTCGAGCGGATAGTGTGGCCTAGGGGCTACGCAAGATGGGACCATGACTGCAATGATCTTGTCGGACAATGTCATTCCTCGCGCCGATGTCATTAAACGCGCAGTGCGCATCGGCGCAGAAATCCGAAATGTCAAACTGTCAGGCGATTTACCGGAGCAGACGATTGCCTCGATCAATGGGCTGCTTTTGGAGCACAAGGTCATCTTCTTTCGCGGCCAGCTCCACCTCGATGATGCGGAGCAGGAGAGCTTTGCCATTCGTTTCGGAGAGTTGACACCTCATCCAACGCTCGGTGCGATCAAGGGAACAGCGTCGATCATCGAGCTTGATTCCACCCGTGCAGGTAGCCGGGCGGATCTCTGGCACACTGATGGAACCTTCGTCGATGCCTACCCTAAGATCGCCGTGCTGCGAGGCATTGTGATGCCACCTTTCGGTGGCGATACGGTCTGGTCAAACACCGCCTCGGCCTACCTCGACCTAGCGCCGCCGCTCCAAGGGCTTGCAGACAGGCTATGGGCCGTTCACAGTAATGCCTTTGACTACGCAATACTTGCCCGCGTCAGCGAGCTCGACAAGAAGCACTTGGACGAAGTCTTCACTAAAACAATCTATCGGACTGAGCATCCCGTTGTGCGCGTGCACCCGGAGACTGGCGAACGCACGCTCGTGCTCGGCGCTCTGGTGCAAAACTTCGTTGGCCTGCCGAAATACGATGGCCAGAAGCTGTTCGATTTGTTTCAGTCTCATATCACTGCGCTCGAAAACACTGTGCGTTGGAGTTGGAGGGATGGTGATGTAGCGATCTGGGACAATCGCGCTACACAACATTATGCAGTGAATGACTACGGCGACCAACATCGCCTCGTTCATCGCGCAACCGTCGCCGGTGAGGTGCCAGTCAGCATCGATGGTCGGAGTAGCGTAACGCGCATAACGGGCGACCACCAAGCTGTCTAGATAAGCGACAACATTGACTACGACACGCACAATGGAAACTCTGCGGTTGTGCGCTCAATCGCTCTCTGCAATATTCGGCAGCTAGGTTCCCGTCGCAGTCAAAATATGAACCCGATGCGGCGCCTCTCAACTTGAAAAGCAACAACTGTTCTTCACAGGCCGCAAGAGGTTCAGCAGCTGCTCGTAGCGGTACAATAATCATTAGAGCGGCCGGGGAGTGTTCTCGTCGGCAGATGCTGAGTCTCGATCGGCCACATGGCCGGGGGCCTTTCCAGGAATGCTCCGCTCGTACGTTTTTGAGCAATCCCATACGATCTGTCCTTTCTTGGGGTAATGGCCGCGACATTATAGCTGGTTAGCACCGCGCTTTATCGTGCCTTACAACGCTAAGGAAGTTGGGATGCAATATGGATCTGCCTGCACCAGCATGCGTGAGGGATCTACCGTCTCGCCATCCGCAACAGTTTACTCTTACACCGATCGGTTCCTCCTCATGAACGCGGCTGGCGCACTTTCCCGCGCATCCTCAAAGCCGCAGCCCAAGGTCTCAGCGCCCAGTGACCACCCATCGTCTCGGAAGAGTTCTGGCGCAGACGCGCCTGCTTCCCTCGGCTCGGTCGGAGGAACGTCTAGCTGGTTATTGCCCGTTACGACCGTATCTGAGAGAGGCGGCTCAATTTATCGAAGATGAGGTCATCCACCTCTACAAGCACCACAGTGGCCGCCTCGCGTCTTATGGCGGTCCGCAAATGGCGTGCAGTGTTAAGCGTGAATTGCGGTTCCTCGATCAATAAGACTGACTTGTTGACCACAACGTCGGACCCGGTAGTGCTCTTGTCGGGAGGTGCCTCCTCGCTCGCCTCGCCGGCGGTGGGCCGCCACGTCCGATAACCATGATAGCGCCGAAAATCATGGTAATAGCCGGGGTCGTAGCGATAGCCATATCCCCTGAACGCGCTCACATGTTTCTGTGGTGCTTTGTGGATATGCGGCTTCGCCGGCTGCGAAGCAGGACCCTGGTGGGCGCAACCGGCCGCAAGCGCGCAGAAGAGGACAACGAGTATCGCCTGAACCTGCCGGAAAGCGGGGCCGAGCCGATGCAGCCCGTTGGAAGCGCAGGCCGGTAAGGAAAGCATGACCATCGATCGGCACCTGCGTCGCAAGGATCTGGGAAACGTTGACAGTGGCGCCGAGCCATCCGCGGTATCTGTCGACGGCAGGTCCGCTCGTGAGCTTGTAGGTGAAGCGAGCCTGCGCGCCGGTATCGTTGACCGCACAAGCGATATTGCTGGCGCCGTTTCCGGTCTCGACGTGCCACGTGCACCCTGCAATGCGATAGCCGGGCTCTGCAGGGAACGTCTCGGCATAGTCTGCAGTATGCTCTGCAAAGACGACGGGGTGGTCGTCCTTGGTTTTATCCACCGTATAGGAGCGCTCGATCTGCTTCGGTTCGTCAAGCTGTGATACCGGCACGTTCACGATAAGGCGGCGGTCTTCGGGCAGTATCGTGTGGATCGCTCCGGCAAGAATTTCGGGGATCTTCACCCCAGCGTTGGCTTGGGTCTGCACATGCGTGGAGTTCAGCTTGCTCCAGTTCTCAAAGAAGATCGTCGTGTCAACCCATTTCGTCCAGCAGACAGAGGGTTGTGGTAGGGCTGCGATCATGCTGTAGAGCGGGCTTGCGGTGATCACGGTCGCTGGAATGATGAAGTTGACACCGGAAACCTGCGCCTCGTTCCACTTGACGATGCCGCCACGCCGAACTCGTTGAATGCAGGTCCGCCGCTGTTGCCGACATTCATGATTGTGTCGGTCTGCCGTCGGCCGTTCGGGCTCGTCTGGCTGCTGATCAGACCGCTCGAAATGCTCAGATCCAGATCGAGAGGATAACCTAGCAAATAGATCGGGGCCTGCTGGTTGTCGTTGATCACAGGCATCGGGCAACGAGAGGCGCCACGGCTATTGCCGGCGGACTGCGACAGCTCCAGAAGAGCCAGGTCCCTGGCATCGTCGCGATGAACCGCAGTGACCTTGATGGGATTCGCATTGCGCGACCCGAGGCGGGCATTGACGTCGAAGCTCTTGTAGTTCTCCTCGCGTCCGATCACATGGCTGTTGGTCAGCACGAGGCTGTCGCCGATGAGCAGCCCGGAGCCGCCGCCGACTTCCTGCTTGTCGTTGTACATCACGCCAACGTACTGGACGTGAACCGTCCTGACATTGTAGCGCGCAGCAATCTGCACCGCCGCGCGATCGGCCAGCGCGGGCGCGCCCATGGATAGTAAGAGACCGAGTGTCGGGAGGGATAGAATTTCCTGACGGCGGCGATATCGAGTGGGCTGAGTTGTCCTTTCCGTTCCATGCTGGATTACAATAGTTCATTATTGAATCGAGATCGTATTGGGTGACCTTATAATCGCCGACCGAGCCGGAAGCTTTTTCGTTACGGCACGCCTCCGGCGCATCGTCGCGGTTCTGTTCATGCGTAAAACCGAGGGCATGTCCGAATTCGTGGACAGCGACAACGCGAATGCAGAACTCGCGCCGATCTCGGAGCCTTTGCTCCAATGATTGAAGCTGAAATTGAGAGTCATGCCTGACGGCTTGCGGTCGAGATACTCCACCCTCCTGTATACTGGCACCAAAACCAACCTTTGGACCCCCAGTATGGGTTGCTGGCAGTGCGTGGACGCGGGCAGACCGGGATCAGACGCACAGCCGACAAGCTTCAGGCGGAATTGGTTGAGGCGGAGATCCCCCAAGCGCTTCCGTCAATGCTGGCCAGATCCTGGCTCAGGGATCAGCGGCGCGCCGCCAACGGAAATTGGCCCTTCTGGCTTAGAGGGCTGGACCGCTCTTTTCGCCAGCTTCGAAGCTGATTGGGCTGCAGGCGGAGAAGAGACTGGCGGCGCAGACGCAGCAGCGAGTGAACTCTGCAAGGATTCGATCTTCGCGGTCAACGCTTCGATTTGGTCCGTCATCCGCTTCAAATCGGCTTGCTGCGCACCGATATTGCGATTGAGTTCTGCGATTACATCGCTCGCCCGTTGTTGCTCGGATCGAACCTCCAGCAGAGCTTCCCTAACCTCAGGTGACAAGCCATGCATCGGCGCGGGCCCAAGCACTTGCGACCTCGCCAAAATTGTCTCCATGTTAGTCCAAACACAGGCTGCCGCGGCACACAAACCAAAGAAGACCAAGAGGACGAGAATCCAAGACGAGCGCCGGGAGGATTTGTGCAAAATGCGCGGTAACTCCGAGGCGTTCGCCTCAGCAACCACATCCATCATTCTCAGCTGCCATTCCCAAATTTTGACGCCTCTCGTTCACGCAATAATGGGCATCAGTCAAGAGCTGCGGGCGAGGTACGATACTGAGCGCAAGCTCGCCGGAAGTCCCGCTATCGCTGTCGGCAATCGCCTTTCGCGTTTTTAGATCGGACTTTCGACCGAGCAGCTTACCGACCGATCATGGCTCGGGTCCGGCTGCTTAGGCCGACAGGCTAGCGGATGCAGGGCCGTGAAGCTGAAGCGGCGTCGAGATCCAGCATGAACTCGCCCATATGCGCCGCAATCCTTTGCTAAACGGGGGATAAGAGCAGGCAACGTCACCTCAGATTGTACCAGGCTCGACATCCGAATTACGATTTTGGCGAACACCTTTGGGGCATCCATTCGCGTTCGTATGGACGCGGCGACACTAGATCGAACACTCGTCCTCGAAACCTGTCTCTTTGAGAGGCGCAAACTCCGTTTTGCCAAGCTTTGGGCTGTCCATGATCAGGCCGGTTCGACGCTTGACAGCCCGACAGCCTTGCAGGAACGAGCGAGGAATAGAATCAAAGGGCCTCCCCAGCTCGACAAGGACGGTCTACATTTGCGTCCCAATCTGCCGGATCCGCATCAGCATTTGTTTTGAGGTTCTTGTTTTAAAGTGGAGCGCGGGGTCCGGCAGGTGCCGCTAAGATTTGCGGCTTTGGTGCTACCGCGTTTGGTTGGAGAAAGTGAGTTTTCAGGTCTCGATACTTAGGATTCTCGCCGGCCAACCGGAGGGCCGGGCGAGCCTTGCCGTCCTCAAGGATTACCTGGCGGTGTTCTACACCAGCGGTCCGGAGTGGACGGATCGTACGAAGCGATTGGCGGCGCAGACGCCGGATCTCAATATTTTCGGACAAGGGCTGGTTACGCGGGAACCCGGACAATGGATCATAACGGACAAAGGGCGGGCCTTTCTTGCTCTTCTGGAACAGAAGAGCGTACCTGACTCTCAGGAGCGAACGCTCGAAGGCATGGTTGAGAAACCCCTTGCAAGTAGGCTTCCCGCGCTTGCGCCGGGCCGACAAGACCACAGTGCCAGTCGCCGGCACCTCCGCCGGAAGCCGCTGAGGGCGCGCGATGGGCGTTCCAGCTAGCCCCTCCCTAAGCTCACGCCCGGCGACGATGTTGCTCCATATCGTGCCGGAGCAACATTGCATACCCCGCGCACCGGCTTGATGCCCTTCGCAAACCATACTTAGATCGCTGTTGTTTGAGATGGAGACATTGTAGTGGCAACCGGTATTGTGAAGTGGTTCAGCGCGACAAAGGGTTATGGATTTATCAAGCCCGATGATGGCGAAGCCGACGTATTCGTGCACATCAGGTCAGTCGAGAAGGCCGGATACACCTCCCTTGCTGAGGGGGCCCGGATCAGCTTCGAGCGCAAGACCGGCAGCTCCGGCAAAGTGTCCGCAGACAATCTGCGTATAGGATAGCCTTCTTTCGCGACGAGGGGAGACATGGTTCTCTAAGGACCAAGCCACCACGATTCGAGACGGATGGTAATCGACGCAAGCAATTGAGATATCGTCACTAAATCAACGTAGAAATATTTCTGTGCTAGCATTTGTGCTAAATCAGCGACTTAGACCTGCCTGAATGTGATAGATGTCACACTTTGAGGCAGCATTCTTGACGAGGCCCCAGCCGGGACGGATGGTCTGCTATCGCCTCGCTACCGAGCTCATCTGCCGGAGCTATACCCTCTCCCATACCCTCAAAGGCAAATCCTAGCCCCGGAGAGCCTGCACTGCTTGCCATAGCTCGGTAACGGCCGGATCTTCTAAACCCACATCGTGCAGGCCTTCAAAATTCCTCCTCACATAATCCAGTGCACTGCCACTAGTGCCTCGGGCCTTGAGGATCATCTCTGCCTTCTTGGCAGTGCTTATCGTCGAACCGAGCGGGTTTACTCCCTCATAGATGTATACCTTGGCGTCTACCGAGCGCCCGTCGGCCAACAGCACCTGCAGATCTGTCGGATCACACGCTTCTCTTTTTCGCAGAGCACGTAAGAGGACCGGTATTTTGTCATTGTCCGGAAACTCAAAAGCGGCTCCCTCACAGCTGGCCCCATCAAACGGCTCCAGATTCAGCGTGATGCCAGGGTTCTCTTTGGTCCCCCAGTTAACCACTGACTTCTTATTGAAGGTTCGACGATAGCCACGAAGCGTTGCGCGCTGAGACCCCACGCAGCCGAACTCGGACTGCCATCCATCAAAGGTGAGAGACCCGAAGCCAAAGACCCAGACCACGATCACGCCTCCATCTGGGCCAAGGTTTGCTCGAACAGCATACTCACCAGTCTAGTCCCGATAGGGCGTGCAAAGGTCGGAGGCTAGCTGATCAGACACGCCTGTAACCCGCTTCTGGATAAACTCCGGAGTGAAATCCTGAAACCTATCGCTATTCGCTCGCAGCTTAATGATCGCCTCAGGGTCAATCTTCAGAAGTTCCTCCACATAGCCCAACACCTTCACATAAGAAGGGGCGTTCACGTGCCTTGGCCCAACCAGGTTTGCAAACAGGGTGGCAATTCCCTCCTCAATGTTAAGGGCGGCGCCACCCCCGTTCGGGGTAAGGAGGTGCACTATTTCCTGAGACAGTTCGAAACGCGCTTGCTCTTCATTCGACTGACAAGTGTCGCTCAGATGAATCACCACGCATCTGCTTTCCTGCGAGTACTGCGGAAACCAAACACCAGGGCGAGGGCCTCCCACCTCAATTCCAAGGATCGTCCAGCTCCGATCACGCGTGCCGAATTGCCTCTCTGCCTGATTCAACCAATCCCCCAGTAAAGTTGTGAGGGTGTATGTCCAGCGCTTAGACTCCTCCTGCCAAGTCCTAACGAATCCAACCGTCGGCGACGTAAGCATCTATTCAGCCTCCCTTTTAGGGAACCCTACGCTAAAGCTCCGCAGCGGCCAACAGAGATACCCCTCAATCTGCGCACGCACTTGGGACGAAAGGCCGGACTTTACCCACTCGCTCAAACCGAAGCCCCACTCGTAACTCCCGATGCCTTCCTCTTCGCTTTCGCCCTTAGGATGGGAACAGGCGACACGATGGTTATCGTTTTCGATGCCCTAGTCATTGCGACATAGAGATCATTTATTTCCAATCTTTCAGGCGCAACGATGACAGAGCTGGCCCCGCAAATTCGGACAGTAGCTTGAGTGGGTTTTCTGCCTGACAGCGGCGAGGATTCTTGCTGCGAATCAGGAGCGAAGATGACGAAGAAGAGCCGCCGGACGCATTCTCCGGCATTCAAGGCGAAGGTTGCTTTGGCTGCGGTCAAAGGAGACAAGACACTGGCGGAGCTGGCGCAACTGTTTGATGTTCATCCGAACCAGATCACGATCTGGAAAAACCAGCTCCTGGAAGGCGCCGCCGGCGTGTTTGGGCATGACAAGACATCGGCCGAGACGCCGGTCGATTTGAAGGCGTTACATGCCAAGATCGGCGAGCTGGCGTTGGAAAACGATTTTTTGTCCGGCGCGCTCACCAAGGCGGGCCTGCTGAGCGCAAAGCGATGATCGACCGCGGTCATGATCTTTCTATCGTGCGCCAGGCGAAGGTCCTGAAGCTGGCTCGCAGCACGGTCTACTATGAACCTCGGCCAGTTTCGGCCGAGGACCTTGCCTTGATGCGTCGGCTCGATGAGCTGCATCTCGATTATCCCTTCGCGGGAGCGCGTATGCTGCGATCGTTGCTGCGGCGGGAGGGGGTATACGCCGGTCGCCGCCACATCGCGACGCTGATGAAGCGCATGGGGATCGAGGCGGTCTATCGTCGCCCGAACACGAGCAAGCCGGCTCCGGGTCACAAGATCTACCCGTACCTGTTGCGCGGATTGAAGATCGAGCGGCCCGACCATGCGTGGGCAATGGACATCACCTACATTCCGATGCGGCGTGGCTTCGTCTATCTCGCGGCGGTCGTCGATGTGTTCAGCCGACGGGTCCTGGCCCATCGCGTCTCGATCACAATGGAGGCGGCCTTCTGCGTCGAAGCGGTCCAGGAGGCGTTGGCGAAGCACGGCAGGCCCGCGATTTTCAACACGGACCAGGGCAGCCAGTTCACCAGCCTCGAGTTCACCGATGTGCTGCTGGACGCGAAGATCGCCATCAGCATGGACGGCAAGGGCGCCTGGCGCGACAACGTGTTTGTCGAGCGGCTCTGGCGCACGGTCAAATACGAAGAAGTTTATCTCCGCGCCTACGACAGCGTGTCCGAGGCGCGAGCGTCAATTGCCAAGTATCTGGCCTTCTACAATCAGGGACGCCCTCACTCGAGCCTTGACGGGCGCACGCCCGACGAGGCTTACTTCGGCACGCAAGCTATGGTGATGGCCGCATGACCGTCGCCGACGATTTTGTCGTCGCTCTGGTCGGGCTACGCCCTCCCGACGCAACGACAAAATCGTAAAGCCCCGCGTTCAGCATAACCCGGCAGGAATCCACTTAAATCCAGCGGGGCGCTGTCCAAACAACCGGGGCCAGCTCTGACGCTATAGATCTTGCAATTGCTTCAAAGGCAAGATCACCATCTAAATACTCCCGACGTTCAGCTGAGAAGTTCGAAGTATCCCACCCTCGCGAATGCCGATTATTGATCGCCTCGTTCATGCAACGTGAGCCCCATCTGGAAAGCGAAGAAACAGATCAAGCTTATCTATGTCGTGCACACTGGCGACATGATGAAGGAACGTGACATTGGCTGCATGCGAAGCTGAGATGAGGTCCGACAAGAGTTTTGCGTTCTCCAGGCTCGTCCCGGCCAGAGCCTCTCGATCCGCAGCGACGTCCTCATGACCCGTGTTCGTAAAGTAGGTGTGCATCTTTCCTAAGACGCCCACAATAACGTCTGAGATCTGAAGCCCTAGCTCGGCTTTGGAATCCGCAAATCGGAAGTTCGCAACCGGTTTCCCCTGGCTGGTCAGAGGTGTTTCCAGCAGGCGGTCGTGGATGACCTTCTCCATGTCGAAGATGTGGGTCGAATTCTTGAAGATCGCGATACGTCCCTGGTAAAAGGTACTGAACTCATCGATGAGCAGGTTCGGGTAATAACCTTCAATGAACTCCAGACTCTCCAGCGCCCGTCCGGCCTGCAGTACACCTTTCAACATCATTGCATTGAAATGCCGGAGGACATCACTGTTACGTTCGAGAATCTCAATGAGCCTGTCGAGGAAGGGTCTCCGCCCCTCGGGTGATAACCCCGGATAGCCGAAATCGTGAAATAGCTGGATGGTTGCGGCCAGTTCGCAGCGCAGCACTGCGACGAGGTCGCTTTTCAGCAAGACGTGGTATTGCAAGAGCATCGGATTGCCAAGTTCAGGCACGATCGAATCGATGATATCTGCAACTGACCAGTAGAATGGATCCAGCTCGTGATAGTGGATCATCAACCCGTTATCGATAAGCCATCGAAGGAACGTGGTCAGCTTTCGGGAGCGAAGAACGTCAAGAAAGTTACCCTTGGCGACATGCTCCAGTTTGATTTCCGGAGCCGTCTTCTGGATACGCATCGCTTCTCGAAGCGATTGAATCTCAATCGGTCGCGGTGCTCCTTCATGCACAATGCCGCCGAGGACGAATACCTTCAGCTCAGCAACGTTCAAACGTCCATCGTCAATATACAACTTGCGGATATTGTTGGTCTCATCGTGATAAAACGTATAGACGCCGTCGGCCTTGGTCAAACCATGTAGCTGGATTTCAGCATCCCGAAGTTCGTCAATATCCATCCATTCCCACTCTTAGGCCGCAGCTCGCGAGGATGCGCGACGAACGGGCTTATGACGGATAACGACGTCCACACGATAATTAAGCCGATCTAGGCATCGAACAATCCTGTCGATCGAGAACTTCCCTACGCGGCCGGTCACTAGGGCAGATACATCAGGCTGTTTAAGGCCTAGCAGTTCGGCAGCCTTTGTCTGAGTCAACTTGCGACGTTTGATGATCGCACGAAGCTCACGAATAAGTTTGGCTTTGAGGAGTTCTTCCTCAGGATTGGCAAAGCCAAGGTCAGCGAAAATATTATCGCTGCCTGCGGTTGCTTTAATTGCCTTACTCATTTCTTGCCTCCTTTTCCGTAGTTCTCTTGGTAATGAGCCTCGGCTGCCTTCAACCGGGCCTGAATTACCAAGATGTCGTGCTTCGGAGTCTCAATCCCCTTCTTCGACTTCTTTTGGAAGGCATGAAGGACATAGATAACGCCAGCGAAGCGTACGGTGTAGACGGCACGGAACGTATCGCCATCTTCATCGTCGATGACCTCCAGTACACTCCGGCCACCAAAGCCCTTTAAGGCCTTGGCACGAGGATGCTCGTCGCCGTTTTGTGCATCATTGATCGCAAACCCCATGACGCGGCGAACCTCGTCCGGGAAAGCTCGTAGATCGTCCTTTGACGATCCGATCCAAACTACGGGCTTCTGTGTGGTCATTCGCCCTTCTCTTATAGCACTACTGCTATAATTTTGCAAGGGTTTCCTGACGGGCCTATAAATGGCGAATTTCCGCCACTGCCCGTCGACGACCTCTCCGATCCTGTCCATCAACGTCGCTAGGCGTACTTTTGATGGCCTCGATCTTGGGTTGAAGCTATGGTGATCGCCACTGGGGAGGGGGCAATATCCTCATAAATCGAACCGGAACGAATGGTCTAGCTGTGGCGACTGATTGATCGGGGCGCTTTGGGCGCGTCAAAGTGATCAGCGAGGACCGGTCCTCTTTGCTGAAGCCAGCCAGCCAGCAAGCAATATTTTGAGGCTGGAGCTCCTGAGATCAGATGCCACCCAAGCTGCCTGCATTGGCAACACGCTCCCGGAAGGCGCCGCGCGTCAGTCAGGATCTACTCCGGCGCTTTACATGGTAGATCAGATCAATCGACGTATGTCTTGCGATCTTCGGTCCTACCACGCGAATGCGCTTGGCATTACTGGTCCGCAAATGATGATCTTGATGGCTCTGACGGAGCTGGAAGAAGATGGTGTTCCCGTCAATGCTGTCGCGAAGCTGATGAGAGTCGAGTCGGGTTTCATCACCAAGCAATCGAGGGAGCTTGAGGTAAGCAGTTCGTGCGCCGGAAATCCGACATGAATGATGCCAGGTACGTCCTTTTGTCGCTCACGGGCATCGCTCGCAAGATCCTTACGAGCAGCAGAAAGAGGTTGAGCAGTTCGTCTTTGATTATGTCAGCATTCAGGAGTTCGCCAAACTGGCCGCCTGTTTGAATGGACTCAGGTCTCGGTTGGAGAAGGCTCGGCTGCACGCCGCGCTGAACTCTGAGACAGATTGAGACAGTACTGGGAAGAGCGCGGGCCTTCTGCTATCTTCCGAGAGATCTGAGCCAGAAGATCCGTTTCGAATAGTGTCGCCCCGCCCCAGGAGCGGATATCGCCGTCCAGATGCAAGGATGGCACCGGGCGCAGTCGAACGAACGGACCAATCAGCCGATTCAGCGGCTGGGGTCGAGCGAACCGCGACACGAGTCTGAACGGTCCGTCCATCATCCAACGCTGCTTGGCTGACCTGACGACGTTCGCCTCAGCGCAATTGCCTTCCCTGTCGCTCGAAGGCGTACATCGGATTGATACCGCAATAAGCGTAGGTGCCGGATGCGGTAGCCATGCACTGACTGTAGGTCGAGAACTGGCAGTTGCCCGGATATCCCCAGGCTCGGCCCTGCAGGCAATAAACGTCTTGGCGAGCCGGTGGGGTGTACGAATGAACCCGTGAAGCAGCGGTCAAATCTGATCCAAAGCTGACGAGGATAGGAAGTGCTAGGATTCCGGTAGCGAGAAGGTAAGGCATGAGATCTCTTGCCTCCTTAATTCGCTGAAGGATAGAGCATCCGTATTAGAGGTTTGATCTTAGTCAATTGCCGGTGTCGGGTCCAGTTGGACCATCGTCAGCGAGACAATCACCCGTGGCAGAGCCTCGACGGGGGCTCTTGAGCAGACGTTGGATATCAGGGTGGGCTTAAGAGGGCCGGAGCCGATTATCCGCACCCGTCCTTGGTCTTGGACACACTCGCTCGCGATCCGAAGCCGCCTTTCAAAGATACTCCGCAGTGAAACGCATCTTTTAAGCGCGACTTGTCGCCTTCGCGCAGCAGAACACTCGTATGGCACTCAATCCATGATCGCTTCGTTCGCTCCGACGCGCGTTGCGGGGCCCCCCTCGACCGGATGACAACACATTGCGTCACCTCAACTGCTGCGCGCGCACTGCGTCACAATGACACGACTTCTCCTCTTCATGGCCGCTTGTTACAATGACATCCATAGATTGCGCCGGATCAATTCGCGAGGCTCCCCTTCGTATATTCTGGTTCAGGAGTGTCGGACCATGTTCGTGAGCATCACCACAGACCATAGATCCCTAATCAATTCGCTCAGTGAGCTCGGCATATCGAGCGGCTCGAATCCGATCGTCAGCTTGAGTGAATTCACTTACAAGAAAGGTAAAACCATCTACATCGAGAGTGAGCCAGCCGAGTACGTCTACCAGGTCAGGAAAGGCGCGGTACGGACCTGCAAATTACTCTCCGATGGGCGGCGCCAGATTGGCGCATTTCATTTGCCGGGTGATATTTTTGGACTCGAGAACGGCGGAGTCCACCGATTTAGGGCGGAAGCGATCATCCAAACCGCTGTTCGCCTGATCAGGCGGCAACACCTTGAGACGGTCGCCGAGAATGACGCGGTTGTCTGGCGCACCTTGCTCAGCTTGACGACGAATAACTTGCAACACGCCGAAGACCATATGCTGCTGCTCGGACGTAAAACTGCTCTGGAGCGCGTTGCCGCGTTCTTGCACGAGATGGATGAACGACTCACGGCTGCTGACGTGATCTCGCTCCCAATGTCTCGGCGCGACATCGCCGATTACCTTGGTTTGACCGTCGAAACCGTTTCGCGTGCAGTGTCGCAATTGCACACTGATGGTGTCCTCGATTTCATCGGCAATACCCAACGCGAGATCGTGATTCTGGACCGGCAGCGGCTCGCGAGCCTTGACCTGCAAAGCTAACATGCGGACGGCGTGAAAAGCTTCGGTCGCGGTTAGGATCGCCCGCAGCAACTACCGCACTTTCAGGAAAATTGATCTCACCTCCGAGGCGCAACCAATCAGCTATCGAGTGCTATTCCCCGAACGCTGCGATGTACCTTCGGGCGGTGCCGGTAAACACCGCCGGATCATACAGGCCCTTGAGCCAACGCCGGTGACGACGGCAAACCATTGCAATAGACTCGACCGCCGTTTCGATCTCGAATGGAATGCATTCGGGTTTCACGCGCGCCGCAACGTCTCAAAGGCGAAATCACCCAGAAGGTCGGCACGCCTGTTCATTTGTACAGCATAAACGCCGGTACGTTTTCGTGCCCGAAGCTCATTCGAAACAACACGACGAACGTCTAAGCATGCGCTTTTGGCCGGACGGGCCGTGCCCAATTAATCCTCCATCAAGGCCACTTCCGGGAAAATACGGGGGCTTGCCTTCGATTTACAATTTGCAACTTGCCCGATCGCTCCGGCTTCGCTTGAATGTCCTCATGCGGGGCTGGACTGTGATCGTGCTTCTGGGCCTTACAGCCATAGGAGCTTATTCCGTCGGCCGTCAGGACGGGCGACCCTCTACTTCTGCGCCTGCAATGGTAGCGCAGCTAACCAGCCCCCCAGCAAGTCCGCTCGCGCTAACGGCGGTGCCGGGCAGCCCTTCGCAGCCGCAAGCTTCCAAGACTGCTCCGCCCGGCCCGCGTGGCGCCACCGCAATACCCAAGACACCGCAAGATCCCGCCCCACAGCAAACCGACACAAAACGCAAGATCGAAGTTGCGCTGACCGCCGCGGCCATCGCCGCGATCCTGATTAAGGCCAGCCGGGATCACAATATCACGCAACTGGCAGACCCTGCGCCTGCCCGGATGACACGATGCGCAATGGCCGGGCATGCGGCAGCAGAAGCGCCTATTCGCGGCCGGGCGGCGCGGCACCGCTGTGCTACTGGGTGATGTTACGACAGCAATGATAGACGAGTATCGAAAAAAGATAACTCGATAGTTGTTGTGGGGCGGGGCTGGTTCAGTTCAGCGATTTCTTCACTGGGGGGTTGCGCTCCTCGCCTTAGCCGTTGCGGCGACGACACTAGCAGGATGCATCACAACATCCATACAAAAGGTATGCAGGCCGGGACCTTCCCTCCGAACCGGTCAATCGGATAGCCGCTTACGTCGCGGGCCCCCGTTCTAGTTTCTAGCATTCAGTCGACTATCTCAGAGGAAGGAAGAAAGCCGGCGTCGTTGCTGAAGATGGGTTGGTGTTGTTTCCACCAATGCGGACGTACACCATGCAGAAATTCGTCTGGCTTGCGACCAACAACATTGATGGCGTGCTAGTCCTGAACGTCGGTGACACTGCGGTCCAGCAGCAGTATGCTGGACCGATCTTGAGTGGCCCGTATTCAGGTCCCTCCACCACGAACGGGACTATCAACACATTCGGGCACGTGTCGTCGTCAGCGTCGCTGAATGGAACATCGTCGGGTACGATTACCCGCAACATCTACTCCCGGTCTGTCTTGTGGGATGGATATTTGGGGCTAGTCTAGAAACGAAACTTCGAACCTGAGCCTTCGGAGAAATTCTTTGAGCCTATTCAAGAGTGCCGATTAGGGCCGTTGAAATAGCATGAGCGAGAACTTGGCGGTTTTCTGGGTTGCTCACCATTGTCGCGTGGTTGCCTGGAACAGGTACCGCATGAATGGCCCCCGCATCGACGACCAGGTCCCAGCCAAGCTTTGGCAGGTTTGCATCGCGACCAGATTGCTTGTCAGGCGGTACCCAACGACTAAGAGGCTCACTGGCATAAAACTGGTATATTTCAATTGGGAGCGACGGAATGCGATACGATTGTAGCGCCCGTTGAAATGCCGCGGCCCTTTGATACATCGAGACGTCACTGTGAAGATCGTGATCTGGAGCTAACGCTCCTGTTTGCTGCGCCTTTTCGAGCAACTCAGAGATGGAACATTGTTCCGTGTCGCGTTCTAAAACCTCGCGATATTCATCGCGCAAGGTTCCACAACGATCCAAAACAAACTCTCGCGCCAAATTCTTCAGTGATGCGTTCGAAGAAGCCCCAGGTAGACTGACATCGATGAAGGCCATGAACGACACAACTTCATCACTACTCAGTAATCGCTCGGCAATTGCATAAGCCAGGATTGCACCTGATGAGTATCCAGCAAAGCGGTATGGGCCACGTGGCTGGATCTGTTTAATCGCAACAATCACCTCCGCGGCCATCGCCTCAAAAGTCGGTGGACGAACGTCATCGAAAGGTGGCCATGGCAGAGCGTAGACTGAGCAGTCTGCATCCATTTCCACCGCCAAACCGAGGACATACGAACAATCTCCAAAGCCTGACGGGACAAAGAAGAGCGGTGGTTGCGATCCGTTCGGTCGAACGGAAATCACCGCCGAGTTACTGGGCTGCACTTGCAAACAAATCTGCGATGCGAGTTCCTTCAGAACAGGTGCGCGGAAGAGGTCGGTGGCGCTAAAACTCAACCCAAGATTTGATGCTCGACCGAGCATCTGCACGGCCAAGAGCGAGTAGCCGCCCAGTTCGAAGAAGTGGTCGTTGCGCCCGATGCGCTCGACACCAAGGAGCTCGGCCCAGATCTGCGCCAGCGCCGTCTCGACCTCACCTTGCGGTAACTGGTAGGCCGCCAGCGCATAGGCCTGATCGGACGGCGCCGGCAGTGCGTTCCGATCGAGCTTGCCGTTCACCGTCAGCGGAAGCGCGGCCAGCCGCACGAACGCACTCGGCACCATGTAGTCCGGCAGTCGCGCACTTAAGTGCGCGCGCAAGGCGCCCGCAAGCGCGCCTCCACCGCCCTCATCCGAGCCGGCCTCGGGCGCGCAGACCACATAGGCGATCAGATGCTTGTGGCCGCCGCCGTTCTGGCGCGCCAGCACCACCGCCTCGCGCACCCAGGCGTGCTCGCAAAGCCGCGCGACGATCTCACCCGGCTCGATGCGGTAGCCGCGAATCTTCACCTGATCGTCGTTGCGGCCCAGGAACTCAAGATTGCCGTCCGGCAGATAACGGGCAAGGTCGCCGGTCCGGTACAGCCGATCGCCCTCGACAAAGGGACTGGCGATGAACCGCTCGGCGGTCAGCTCAGGGCGGTTGAGGTAGCCCCGCGCCACCCCCGCCCCGCCAATGTAAAGCTCGCCCACCGCACCGAACGGCACGGGCGCGCCATGGCCATCCAGCAGGTACACCCGCGTGTTGGCAATTGGGCGCCCGATCGGGACCACCGACCCATTGAAATCAGCCGGGCAAGTCCAGATCGTCGCGCAGACTGTTGCCTCGGTCGGGCCATAAGCATTGACCATTGATGCTGGGGCCAGACTTCGGATGAGTTCAGGCTTAGGGTCTGTACCTAAATAGCGCCACGTGATTCTCTTGCCTACGTGTTGATTCGGGGGCGAGAGAATGCGCGCTGGTTTGTTTTGGCTGAACGACAGGCAATGGGCGCGTATCGAACCGCATCTGCCGAGGGGACTGACGGGGCCGGATCGGGACGACGACCGACGCATCGTCAGCGGCATCATTCACATGCTGCAATCGGGTGCACGATGGCGTGATTGTCCACGTGAATACGGCCCTTACACGACGATCTACAATCGCTTCAATCGCTGGGCCAAGCGAGGACGATGGTGCGCAATCTTCGAAGCGCTGGCCAAGCCTGGCGAAGACGGCGTCGTACTGTCGCTCGACTCGACCTCGATTAAAGCTCACCGGTGTGCCTCCGGCGGAAAAGGGGGGAGCACAATCAAGCAATCGGCCGCTCGCGCGGAGGCCGCACGACAAAAATCCATGCGCTGAGCGATCCGCTCTGCCGGCCGGTCGTCCTGCATCTGACTCCAGGCCAGGATGCCGATATCGCTGCGGCTCCCGATGTCCTGGCGCTCGCGCCACCCATGAGCGTGCTCCTCGCCGACAAAGGGTATGATGGCGACAAGCTTCGCGGCGCAATCATTCGTCGTGGCGCCAAGCCCGTAATCCCCAATAAATCTAACCGTGTCGTCATCCATCGCTTCAACAAACGCGCCTACAAAGGACGAAATGTCATCGAACGCTGCTTTTGCAGGCTCAAGGACTTCCGGCGCATCGCCACGCGATATGACAAGCTCGCCCGTAATTTTTTGGCCGCTGTTCATCTCGCCGCTCTCGTCGCATATTGGCTCAATTGAGTCTGGACCCTAGGCAGCTCTCCGGCAAGAATGAGAACTTGCGCAGCCAAACGTTCCGGATCCTTGCTCGTCTGAAGCAACGCTGGGGGTAGTGTCGCGTGGGTGATGGCTTCGCTTCGGAGATAATCCGATAGCTTGTTCCTCGCTTGACGGATCTCTTCCGCAGGCAAGTGCAAAGCCGCTCCGGAGCCAAACGCCATAAGAAGCTCCCAAGCGCTTGCATCAAAAGCGATGGAGGCGAACTGCACGACTCGGCTGTTGGAAGAAGCGCCAAAGAGGCCGACCTGAGCCGACAGCAGATTGACCAACCCCCGATGCTGGACCATGACCCCCTTTGGGGTTCCGGTTGAGCCTGAGGTGTAGATCACATAAGCGAGATGGCCGGATGTGAGGCCAAGCGTGTGCCGGTCTGGGTTCGAAGCCGGCCGTTCGGCCCAGGCGGGCGTGGCCGTCTCCAGATCAATGACCGTCACCTCGGTCAGCACTTCGGGGCCGAGTGCTGCGCGACCGACGACGTCGCATAGCAGCAGCCGCGGCGCGGCATCGTTGACAACCTGACGCAGCCGCTCGCTGGGATAGGCTGGGTCCAGCGGCAGATAGGCACCGCCCGCCTTCAGGATCGCCAAGATGCCAACCATCATCATCAGGCTGCGTTCGAGGCAGATTGCCACCGGCTGGTCCGGCTTGACCCCAAGCTCGATCAGAAGATGCGCCAGCCGGTTGGCCCGCGCGTTGAGCTCGCCATAGCTCAGCCGCTCGTTTTCGCAGACCAGCGCCACCGCCTCCGGCGCCTTTTGCACCTGCGCCTCGAACAGCTCATGGACGCACTGCTCTGTTGGATAGGCCTCTTCCGTCCGGTTCAGATCCTCCAGCAGATAGGTGCGCTCCTCAGCCGGCAAGATGTCGAGCTCGCGTACCGGCGTATCCGGGGCATGCTCCAGCGCCTCTGCCAGCTGCTCGAGCGACCGCTGCATGTAGCCGCAGATCCGATCCGCCGAGATTGGCTCCGCCACCTGCACAGTGAGGCCCAGCGCCTCGCCAAAATCCTCAACCGACAGGGTCAGCGGATAGTTAGTGCGTTCCTCCCCGCCCAGCCATTCCATACCCGACAAGACATCATCCGTCCCGGAGCCGGGCACAGCCGGCGCCTTGTTGTGACGATAGTTCAACAGCGTGCTGAACAGCGGCGCCGACGCCGCAATAGCGCTGCAGCGCTGCGCCAGCGCCAGCGAGGCATGCTCATGTGTCAGCAGCTCGGCCAGCCGGGCGTGCGTGGTCCGCACGCTCGCCTCGACGGCGGTCCCATCAAGATCAAGCCGCAGCGGCAGGGTGTTGATGAACAGTCCCATGGCGCGGTCGGCGCCGGCGCTGCCCTGCAGGCGGCCCAGCAGCACCGTGCCGAACACCACCTGCTCGCGGCCGCTGCTGCGCGCCACCACCTGCCCCCACGCCAGATGGCACAGGCTCGCCAGACTCACGCCCAGCCGCCGCGCCTGTTCCGCCAGCCGCGCATGGAGCGCTGGCGGCAGCATCCGATACGCCTCACGAACCCCGCCGCCGTCGCCGCGCACCTCGCTCAAGTTGAAGGGCGTGGTCGGCTCGTCGATGCCGGCCAGCAGCTCCCGGAAGAACGCTTCATCCGCCTTGGCATCACCGCGTAGATGCGCCTGCGCCACCAGATTGCGGAATGGCTGCGGCGCCGTCAGCTCATGCTCGCGCCCCTCCAGCTTGGCCCGGACTTCAGCATGCATCACGTCCCGGGTTGCGTGATCCCCGATCAGATGATGCTGCAGCTCCAGCAACAGCCAGCGCGCGCTGCCGGGCTCGCGCGCAATCACAAACCGCAGCAGTGGCGCCCGGCCGAGCTCGATGCGGTGCCGGCGCGGATCAAACCGGTTCCTGAGCTGCTCAGCGCCAGCGCCATCAGCGCCATCCAGCTGGACCTCGATCACCTCCAGTCGCGCCTTCCGCCACACCACCTGGACCGGCCGCGACAACCCCTCCCAGACAAACGAGGTACGCAGGATGTCATGCCGATCTACCACCCGCTGGATCGCGGCAAGATAGCGCGCGAGCAGCCCACGCTCGGCAAACGCCATCTGCGACATCAGGAGGTATGGATCGCCCTTTGCCGCTAGCAAATGATGGAACAGGATGCCGTCCTGCAGCGGCGACAGACCGTAAATGTCCTGGATGTTGCAAACCCCGCCGGGTACCGTGGCGATGATCCGGTCGATCTCGTCCTGCGCGAGCTCGATCAGCGGCAACATCTCCGGCGTTATCGCCACGCTCCGCTCGGTGATCAGGTTGGCCGGGACTGCCACCTCGTGATGGCGGCCCAGGCGTGCGGCCAGATCCGCGAGCACTGGCTTGACGAACAAGGTGCGCACCTCGATGCGCAGTGACCGCCGCCGCAGATGCTCCATCATCTGCACCGCCAAGAGCGAGTGCCCTCCCAGTTCGAAGAAGTTGTCGTGCCGTCCGACCCGCTCCAGCCCCAGCAGCTCGGCCCAGATCTGCGCCAGCACCGTCTCCATCTCGCCCTGAGGCGGCGCGTAGGTCCGCCGCGCATATGCCTCGTCGCCCGGGGCCGGTAGCGCTTTTCGATCGAGCTTGCCGTTCAGCGTCAGCGGAAGCGCCGCCAGCCGCACGAACGCACTCGGGACCATGTAGTCCGGCAGCCCCGCACTCACATGCGCCCGCAAACCGCCGGCAAGATCAGATTCCTCAGCTCCGGCGGCAACGACATACGCAACGAGCCGCTGCTCGCCGCCACCATCCTCGCGCGCCACCACCACCGCCTCGCGCACGGAGGCATGCTCGCAAAGCCGCGCCGCAATCTCGCCCGGTTCGATGCGGAAGCCGCGAATCTTTACCTGGTCGTCGTTGCGCCCTAAAAACTCCAGATTGCCGTCCGGCAGGTAGCGCGCCAGGTCGCCGGTCCGGTACAGCCGGTCGCCCTCGACAAAGGGACTGGGGATGAACCGCTCCGCGGTCAGCTCAGGGCGGTTCAGGTAGCCCCGCGCCACCCCCGCCCCGCCAATGCAGAGCTCGCCCACCGCACCGAACGGCACAGGCGCGCCATGACCATCCAGCAAGTAGACCCGCGTGTTGGCAATAGGGCGGCCAATCGGGACGATGGCCTCATCAAACTCAGCCGGGCAGCTCCAGGATGTCACGTCGATCGCGGCTTCAGTCGGACCGTAAAGATTGTGCAGGGCCGTCCAGGGCAATACGCGCCGAACCCTATACACACTGGCGGCAGGGAGCGCCTCGCCGCTGCATAAAACCTGCCGCAGCGATGTGCAGCGGTCAACACTCTTCGCATCCAAAAAGCTGACCAGCATGGATGGCACGAAGTGAACCGTCGTGATGCGCTGGCTGACGATCAAGTCGACCAACGTATCGGGATCTCTGTGCGCACCGGGCGGCGCCAGTACCAGCGTTGCCCCTTCAAGCAAAGTCCAAAAGAACTCCCAGGCCGAGACATCGAAGCTAAATGGCGTCTTCTGCAACACGACGTCTGTTGGTTTCAGACCATAGGCGTCCTGCATCCAGATCAGGCGATTAACGATAGCCCGATGCTCATTCTGTGCCCCTTTTGGCCTGCCGGTGGATCCCGAGGTGTAGATCACATAGGCGAGATTGCGGGAGGTCAGGCTGAGCGCGCGCCGATCAGGATCCGCTTCCGGCAGGCTGGCCCAGGCCGGCGCCGCAGCATCGAGCTCCACCACGCTCACCTTGGCCGGCACATCCGCGCCGAAGGCGGCACGGCCGGCCACATCGGCCAGCAGCAGCGGCGGCGCCGCATCGTCGAGCACCTGATGCAGCCGCGCCGACGGATAGGCCGGATCCAGCGGCATATACGACCCGCCGGCCTTGAGGATCGCCAAAAGCCCCACCACCATCATCGGACTGCGCTCGACGCAGATCGCAACCGGCTGGTCCGGCCTGACCCCGAGGGCGATCAAGTGATGCGCCAGGCGATTGGCCCGCGCATTGAGCTCGGCGTAGCTCAGCCGCTCATCTTCGCAGACCACCGCCACCGCATCCGGCGCCTTGTGCACCTGCACTTCAAACAGCTCGTGGATGCACCGCTCCGCAGGATACGGCGCCGCCGTCCGGTTCAGCTCCTCCAGCAGATACGTGCGCTCGGCAGTCGAGAGCAGCTCAATCCGGTGGACCTCTTGCTGCGCATCGGCTGCCATCGCCCGCAGCAGCGCCAGCAGATAACCACGCTGCCGCTCGATCGTCGCCTGATCAAACAGCGCCGTGGCATAACCCAGCGTTCCGGCGATCTCCTCGCCATGCTCGCCAAGGCTCAGCTCCAGATCGAACTTGGCCTGATCAATCTCCTCCCCGGCAGCTTCGACACTCAGCCCCGGCAGGTCCAATGGCCCAACCGCATTGTTCTCCCAGGCCAGCATCACCTGGAACAACGGTGTGTGATCAAGAGCCCGGGGCGGCTGCACGATCTCCACCACCTGCTCGAACGGCAGGTCCTGATGCTCCTGCGCAGCCAGCACCGTGCGCCGCGTCCGCTCCAGAAGCTCCGACACGCGCGGCTTGCCCGACAGGTCCAGCCGAAGCGCCAGAGTGTTGACGAAGAAGCCGATCAGCTCTTCGATCTCGCGGTGCCCCCGATTGGCGCTCGGCACGCCAATCACAAGATCGTCCTGCCCGGACAGACGCGACAGCACCGCCGCCCAGGCCGCCAGCACCGTCATGAACAACGTCGAGCCATGCTGCAGGCTCAGCCGCTTCAGCTCCCGCGTCAAATCCGCATCGACGGTGATCGGGACCGCGGCCGCGGCAAACGACTGCTGGGCAGGCCGCGCATGGTCCGTCGGCAAGACAAGACGGGCTGTGCCCGCCAGCGCGCTGCGCCAATACTGCGCCTGCTGCTGCAACCGTTCCCCCGACAGCCATTGGCGTTGCCAGGCGGCGTAATCCGGATATTGGATCGCAAGCGGCGGCAGAGGATCGTCCTGCCCGGCCTGGAATGCCCGGTAGAGCTGGCTAAGTTCACGCAGCAGCACGCCCATCGACCAACCGTCCGAGACGATGTGATGCTGGGTCAGCAGGAAGACGTGTTCCTCGTCGGCGGTGCGGATCAGCCGACCGCGGATCAGCGGACCGCGCGCAAGATCGAATGGCGTGCGCCCCTCTTCATGGCACAGATCCAAAAATGCCGCTTCCGCATCCGATCTCTCCCGCAGATCATGCTCAACTATTGGCAGACCCGCGTCCGGCGGCAAAACCTCAACCCGGGGCTTGCCCTGGGTCGCGACAAACACACTGCGCAGCGCCTCATGACGTGCAAACAGACGGTTAAGGCTGCGCTGCCAGGCGCTGCGGTCGAGCATCCCGCGCAATCGCAAGGCCAGCGGAATGTGATAGTTGGTGCTGCCTTCGTTCAGCTGAGCCAAAAACCATAGCCGCTGCTGCGCAAACGACAGCACAAGCGGCTCATGCCGCGACACGGCTGCAATCGACGGCAGCTCTTGCGGACCCGAGCAGCTCAACAGCTCGACGATGCTTGCCGCCAGGTCACTCAACACTGGCCTTGCGAACAGCGTCGACAGTGGCAGTTCGACCCCGACAGCCTGTGACAGCCGGCTCGACATCTGCACGGCCAAGAGCGAGTGGCCGCCCAGTTCGAAGAAGTGGTCGTTGCGCCCGATGCGCTCGACACCAAGGAGCTCGGCCCAGATCTGCGCCAGCGCCGTCTCGACCGCACCTTGCGGCGACTGGTAGGCCGCCAGCGCATAGGCCTGATCGGCCGGCGCCGGCAGCGCGTTCCGATCGAGCTTGCCGTTCACCGTCAGCGGAAGCGCGGCCAGCCGCACGAACGCACTCGGGACCATGTAGTCCGGCAGTCGCGCACTTAAGTGCGCGCGCAAGGCGCCCGCAAGCCCGCCTCCACCGCCCTCATCCGAGCCGGCTTCGGGCGCGCAGACCACATAGGCGATCAGATGCTTGTCACCGGCGTCGTTCTCGCGCGCCAGCACCACCGCCTCGCGCACCCAGGCGTGCTCGCAGAGCCGCGCGACGATCTCACCCGGCTCGATGCGGTAGCCGCGAATCTTCACCTGATCGTCGTTACGGCCCAGGAACTCAAGATTGCCGTCCGGCAGATAACGGGCAAGGTCGCCGGTCCGGTACAGCCGATCGCCCTCGACAAAGGGACTGGCGATGAACCGCTCCGCGGTCAGCTCAGGGCGGTTCAGGTAGCCCCGTGCCACCCCCGCCCCGCCAATGTAAAGCTCGCCGACCGCACCGAACGGCACGGGCGCGCCATGGCCATCCAGCAGGTACACCCGCGTGTTGACGATTGGACGCCCGACGTGAGGCATCTGGGGCCAACATGACGGATCAGCTGCAAGGTGGTGCTCGGAAATGACGCTGATTTCCGTGGACCCATATTGATTGATCAATCTCGCGTTCGGATGTGCTTCGAAGAACGTCCTAAGCAGTGGAGTGGCCTGCAATCGCTCGCCGGCTGTATAAAGCTCTCTTAAAGAGGGCAGCTGCACGCGCTGCGCGCTCCAGACTTCCGCAAAATGATTCAATGCCACGAACGGGAGGAAAAGCCGCTCTATCGCCTCCCGCTCTATAAATTCCAGCAGGTCGGAGAAGTGCCTCCGGGTCTCTTCCCGCACGAGCACAAGCACTCCGCCGTCCTTCCAACAGATGAACAATTCCTGACAGGACACATCGAAGTTCAGGGTCGCGAATTGAAGTGTGCGCAGTTTTGACGTGCCAATCCCCGCAAGCGAATTCACAAGCGCGCCATGGGACATTTCCACGCCCTTGGGGATTCCGGTTGAGCCGGAGGTATAGATGACATAGGCGAGATGGCGCGATGAAAGGCCAAGCGCGCCCGGGTCCGGGTTCGAAGGCGGCCGCTCGCCCCAAGTGGGGGTCGCCGTCTCCAGATCGACCACCGTCACATCGGCCACGGCTTCGGCGCCCAATGCGGTTCGACCGGCGACATCGCAAAGCAGCAGTTTCGGTTCTGCATCGCCAACAATCTGCCGCAGCCGCGCCGACGGATAAGCCGGATCTAGCGGCAGATACGCGCCGCCCGCTTTCAGGATCGCCAAGAGACCAACTACCATCGCCAGGCTGCGTTCGAGGCAGATCGCCACCGGCTGGTCCGGCTTGACCCCGAGCTCGATCAAATGATGCGCCAGCCGGTTGGCCCGCGCATTGAGCTCGCCATAGCTCAGTCTCTCCTTCTCATAGACCACCGCCACCGCTTCCGGTGCCTTTTGCACCTGCGCCTCGAACAGCTCATGGATACATAGCTCAAACGGATAAGGCGCCGCCGTCCGATTCAAATCCTCAAGTAGATACGTGCGTTCGTCGGCGGCCAGAATGTCTATTCGGCCGACAGGCTGCCCAGCATCGGCCATCACGCCGCGTAACAAAGTTTGCAAATGCTGCGTCATGCGGTCGATCTGCTTCGGTGCTAATCGAGCGGCATCAAAATGCCAGCGGAAGCTCCCATCCAGAGCGCAAACCTCAAAGGTCAGCAAATCGCCGCACAAGGCATGCCCAGCTTTGTGGTTCGTCGTCAGAGCATCAGCGGCGTGACAGCTCTCTGTCGTGATTGCAATGCCAATCGGCCAAGGCTGGCGCGCCCGTAGCGCCACCACTCCTCGCAATGTCGGGCAGCGCGCTATAAGATCTCGGGCAAAGCTAGCGTGCGCCCTCAGCTGAGCGACTTCGGCCGCTACGGTTTTGCGTACTTCTTCAAAATCATGAGCAAGCTCAATGCGAACATCCATCGGCACGACGGAGGCCATCACGAGTTTGGAGCCGGTTTGCAATCGGTCCCATGCAGGCTTCCATCCCAGTTGAAACTCTTGTTGCCCCGTGATCCGAGCGAGATAGATCAGCCAAGCTGCTACCAAATATTCCGAGCGATCTTGTGGGGAAATAGCCAAACCGCTTGGGCTAAACCATGAACTCGACTGCCATCGGGACGGCGCCGCAGCCACGGACGATGACACGAAAGGCGGATGCAATCTGCTAAACTGCTCGAGCCGCCGTCGCCAAAACTCCTCCCCACGCGCCCGCAGTTCATCCGCGGCAGATATGCTCTGCACCTGATCATCGCTCAAGATCGGACGGCGTCTTCCTTGATTCACGCAAATCGCTCACATCGGTTCGGATCTGTTTTCGGGCTTTGGCTGGCCTGCATTGATGTGACGAAACCCTTCGCCAAAGCGGATCACTCAATCTTCCGCCAACGTTCCGCACCACCAAATATGGTGGCGGCGGTATCGCAGCTGCTACTCAAGCGCGTCAGCGTTTCTGGTAAGCGTTCTCATCGAACGACTTCTCCTCTATGGCGCCCTTTAGACGATTACGCATGTATCGTGCCAAAGGTGAAATCGAGTGCAATCAATGCGATAGCCACAGCGGTGCTGTGTCAGCTGTCCAACAGCGTCGCCAGACATCGTACAACTAAGCGCGCTATCAATCGCACAAGACCCCGCCCGCCGGGTATTCCGGACAAGAAAAAAAGGGACCTGGAATGCCAAAGTAAATTTGTCAGCTCAACCTAACCGCATCGCGTGGGCATTTCGTAAAAAGTCCGCGCGTGCGGTACGAGCCAGTGCTGGATCGCTCGAGTAAATGTTTCTCGCAATTAGCGGCAGTTCATATTGGATTGGCGTTTCTTCGCATCGCTCAATATGTGGAGCCTGCCGGGTCGTCCAGCTTGTGGCGCTCGGTTCCGGTGAGGGGCGGGTTGAAGATGCTAACGAGGATCATGTCCTTGTCCGGTCCCCCGCGCAGGAGATGCTTGTCATGCTTGTCAAGCACATACATGTCGCCTCGGCGAATAGGAAAGACATTGCCGTCCATGTCCTCGACCTCGCCCTCTCCACCGATGCAGAAGCAGGCTTCGAGATGATTCCGGTATTGCAGAAGAGAAACGGTGTTAGCGCGCACGATGGTGTGGCAGATGCTAAAACCCATGCCGTCCTTATCCGTCAGAAGGCGGTGGCTCGTACTATTGCCCCAATCGACGAAGTGATCGGTTGCTTCAATGTCGTGCAGACTACGCACAATCATGGTGTTGCCCGATTCTGATTGATCCAAAAGCTGGAGGCCGTTGTTCTGCTCCGGAACGGCGCCTTCCCTGTCGCGCGGCCGACTGCGGTCTCCGTCGAAACAACCGACCGTCGGCCGCGGAGAACCTGGGCAGTAGTCCTACGGGATCGGCTACACGCAAAAGGCCTGCCATTTGCCCGACGGCGACTAGTAAAAATATCGGTACGAGGGTATTTCGCAGCCGATCGGCGCGTACCAACTTGATGTACCACGTCTCGGGCGGTACCGCCGCTTGCCTGTGTATTCACCAGAATGCTGCTGGAGATACTGCCGCCGACATAAACTGTCTCCACTCGCAGATTTGGCAAGTCGTTTCCTTCCTTGCTGTGCCTCTCGCCGCGAATACGGTTCCGCAGCGTTTCAGCCAGCAGAGCAAATCTCATGCCGTGGTCGCAGACCGATGAACGATGAAGTTGTGGCTGTCTCAGCTGGCTAGTGAGAACGATTTGGCTAGGCGTGTAGCCAATCTAACAAACTGCCGAGATATGGCCGAGTACAAACAAGTCCTGAGCGAGAACCGGTCGAACAGTGGTGCTTTTTAATCCGCTGGTGAAGAGGTCCCGGATTGAAGTCAGTGATGCTGCTCGAAAGTGTTTGGCGATCGGACTCGACAAAGCCCGCCGCGATCAGAACCCGCAAATTAGGTACAGCCCGCGGTACAGAGCGGTTTTTGAGGATGCGCAGCTGGGAGGGTCAGCCGTGGGGTCCCACCGCGCCTCGGATCAGGCCGCCCGGAACGCGCGCGTCGTTCGCGGCTCCGCGACTAGTTTGCCGGCATGTCCGCCCCTTCCGGAGGCTAAACGCGAGCGGGAAGGTCTCGGCTGAAAGGAACTCCAGCGCGGTCTGCTCTTCGGTGAGGCGTTTTTCGATGAACTGACGTTCGACATCCGACAGGTTCGACTTCAGCAGGCGACGATAGCGGTGGATGTTTGTGCGGTGAGCACGAATGCGGGCCAAATATTCATCGAGCATCCTGGACGCTCCTGAGGTCGTCGCAATCTCTACGAAGAGATATTCAGGCGAGCATGTCGTCGATCAACGCGCCACCCGCCATCGCATCTCGGAAGCCGTTCGGCGGGCAGATAAGGACAATGGCAGTTCGTGACAACACTCCTTCCGCTAGCGTAGCATTTCCATCGCCACGACCCGCAGCGTTCTTGGCTCACCATACGCCGTCTTTCTGCTCGGCTAGTCGCTCAAACAGAGCTGGGCGCTTGGAAGGCGCAAGGAATAGTCGGTCACGCTCCCGGCGCCGGACGCTTGTCGCTAACAAGCTCGCCCGTCAGTATTCTCTTCCGAGGAGCTGAACATCGTTTGCCGATGTGCTATACGCATCTTCGTTGAGAACAGCTTTGTTTGAGAGTTTCGATGTCTCTTTCGATTGGACTGATTGTCGACGGCTATGTGAAACTAAACAACCGCAGCGCGCTGGAGAACCTTCTGGCGCATCGGCGGGAGTTGCTGCAGCAGTTGAACTGCGTTACCGGCATTGATCCGAAGCCAGCGATCGCTCAGGTCAGTCAAGACATCACAGTGATCGAAAGGGCACTTGCGGCGCTCACACAGGAGTAAACAGCAACGGCGCACCGGCTCGCGTGAGTTGACGGCGCTCCGGCGCCGAACACTGACTTCGCCCCCGTTTCCGGACGAAGGTTATTGGAGCGTCGCCTCACCGGCATCGTGGCGCGCAAGGGTGCGCGCCAAGGCTTGGATGCGGCGTCTGCTGTGCGAGCTGCTCTCTCGTTTCAAGGATCGGCCGGGCACCGAGCAGCGCGCCAACCGATTCACATCAGATAACGCCGCGTCTTGGGTGACGTTAGGCCACCATCGATTTGCGACCACGATACACTCTGCGAGCTGGATCTTCAGCACTGTGACTTGGAAATTCACCTCAATGACAAGCCATGTCCTAGATCTATCGCCACATCGTTGGTGCTCTGGAAAGAGCTTCCTGACCGATCTGTTTAAGCAGATCGGGGCGCGTCTCACCTCTGGTGGCGGCCTCCAGGATTCTGGAGGCAACGTAGGCGCGGACGCCGGCGTCATACGGTGGGACGCTCACGCAAACCTCATCCAGGATCGTGCGCAGAAGCGTGATCGTGCCAACGTCCAGCATTGAGAGATCTCCCTCATACCATCGGGGAAGATAATGGGCATTTGCTGGACCGCAACTCAAGTACATCGGAGCGCATGAGCCTCCGCGACTGCCGGTCGGCCGATTTCCAGCGCGGTGCAATGTCCAGCACCTCTGCGATCGCTGATCCATTGCGGCAGCTCGCTTGATCGGCCTGCGTTTGTCTTCTCGTCGGCCGTCTGGGCCTAGCAGACAAGCTTGCTAGAGCTCAGAGGCCAATGTGAGCTCCCTGCGATCATGCTCTGCGATGATGTACAGCATGCTCGGCCATCTATTGCGCGCCGGACTGACTGGGCGGCTGCCGCAGGCCAATGCTCGCACGGTGCTAGCTCGTTGCCGAGCCTCATCAGGTTCAATTGCGGCCAGAGGATTTGCCGTTTATCGCGCCTGCTGCGCTTCGGCATACCTGCCCCGATGGAGTTGGTAGAAATAGCTTGCCACTGCTCCGATGTCGTTTCACAAGACGGCACCTATCGGCTCCAAACCCGAGCGCCTGGCATCCTACACTGTAGAGGGACATCGCGACCAATTCTTGCGGTGAAGCATATCTTTGCGTCAAAAACCAGCGCCCGCCCGACGTCTGGCGACGAAATCGGGCCAGGATCCGGCGCCCGCGCTTCACTGCCCCCTTGACTCGCCCCTGGCCGCTCTTAGGGAGCTTCGGCTTTTTGCAGCTTGACGAGGTCGTCTGCGCCATCGTGAAGTAATTTCATGGTCATGGGCGCGTGGTTGTTGATCCATAATCGCACGTATTGGCAGCACACGATTTTGAGCGTCCTTTGGCGATGCCCGCTTGCAGGCGGATGATCTCGGCAGCGTGGAGCGGCCCCGCCTCGCTCCACCCCGTCAGCGGCAGAGCCAATCTCCAACCGACATCATGAGCTCGAGCGTGGGGGAGTTGTTCAGCACGCAAAGGGCAGTTCCGGATCGTCTTCGAGAGTTCTTCCAGGATGTTGAGGATTTCAGGGCCAGCCCATCCGGTTCGACTGCTCCTGAGCGCAATCACTTGCGGATCTCGCTACGATGGCGACCAGGACAGGACTACATTGTCGATCAACCGCGTGGAGCCGACGTACGCTGCGACACAGAGCACCGCCGGATAGCGCAGAGGGCTGTCAGCAATCCTTAGAGTCCCAGGGTCGACAAGCTCAAGGTACTGTAGTCGATCGACCCTTTCCAAATGCCTTCTTGCAAGCGCAATCAGCGTTGCGGCGTCGCGTTCCCCTGAGGCAAACTCATGCGCTGCGGCGAACAAGCCACGGCTGATCGCCAAGCTCCGATCACGTTCTTCCGGGCAGAGATAACGGTTGCGACTGCTCATTGCCAGCCCATCTGGCTCCCGCACGGTTGGCACAGTGACAATCTCGATCGGAAGATTCAGATCAACCGTCATGCGGCGTATTACCGCGCATTGCTGAAAATCCTTCTGTCCAAAGTACGCGACGTCCGGCTGCACCATGTTGAATAGCTTGCAGACGACGGTCGCTACACCACGAAAATGTCCAGGCCTGAAAGCTCCGCAGAGCGGCTTTGCGAGTTCGCCCGGCTCGACAAAGCTCTCAAATTGAGCCGGATAGATCTCCTCTGCACTTGGCGCGAAGATGATGGAGACCCCGGCACTGCCGCATAACGCTTCATCGCGCGCGAAGTCGCGGGGGTACCTGCTGAGATCCTCATTTGGGCCGAACTGAGTGGGGTTGACGAAGATGCTAACGACAGTGACGTCGCAGTGTTCCCGGCTGGCCGAGATCAAGGCCAGGTGGCCGTCGTGCAAGTATCCCATCGTCGGAACGAATCCGATGCGCTTTTCGGCATTGCGAACGTCTGCAAGGGCGCGACGCAGCTCAGCCACCTTCGTAATTACTTTCATTTCTTACCTTGAGGTTGAACTGGAGGGCACCCAGTTGGCGACGGCATGCCGAAGCTGATCAGGAAGCCGATAGCACTCCTCTGAGCCCGGGAACGCCCCTTTGCGGATATCGGCAGCCCAGCGCGACAGCGCCTCCTGGAACAACTGGAATCCATTTGTATAGGCACGAACGAATTTGGGGCGATGGCCTTCGGTTAGCCCCAAGACATCATGAAACACGAGCACTTGGCCCGAGCAATCGGCTCCTGCTCCGATCCCGATGGTGGGTATCGTGAGAGATTCGGTCGCTCGCGCCGCGAGCTCGGCAGGAATGCCCTCCAGGACAAGCGCGAAGCAACCGGCTTCCTGCAGACGGTGCGCGTCATCGAGCAACCGCAAGGCGGTATCTGTTGTCCTTCCCTGCACTTTGAATCCACCCATGACGTTGACGCTCTGCGGGGTCAGACCGAGATGTCCCATCACAGGAATGTCGCAATCGACCAAGGCGCGTACCATCTCGATGCGTTTGGCACCACCCTCGAGTTTCACAGCATCGGCGCCACGCTGTAAAAAACCTCCTGCATTGCGAATCGTATCCTCAGAACCGACATGAAAGCTGAGAAAGGGCATGTCGGCCACAAGCAAGGCATGAGGCCTCGTGCGCGCAACAGCCTCCAGGTGATGATTCATCATGGCCACGCTGACGGGCAGCGTGTTGTCGAATCCCAGGCAGACGTTTCCAACGCTATCGCCGACCAGGATGATATCGACAATGGGATCCGCGATGCGCGCCGCAACCGCATCGTAGGCGGTGGTCATCACGACACGCCGTCCTTTATCCTTCCACTGCTGCAGTGCCGGAATCGTGACACGCTCTAGAGGCTGCTCTGAACTGTGGCTCATATTGAATCCGCTCCGCACACACCGTCGGCGCTTCCTAGAGAACGCGGGAGAAACCTGTCAATGGCATGGAGGATGGAGATCCCAGTTGTCTAGAACTGGGGAACAGCGCAAAAACAGTCCAATGGTCGCGCAACCATGAGACAAGACCTTCCTCATCCATTTCACCACCCGATGGCTCGTCTTCACGTGCAGTTTCAGCGGCTATGCCAGCCGCGCCCTCAATCGAGGAGCGGCGCTCGCGACGAGCCACCATCTGCACGCGTTTCTGGGCTGATTGCAGTCTCTCCAAACGGTGACGGCGACCGGACCGAGCGCAGATGCGCGCAGTGGGGACTTCGTCTTTAGGGCACATCTCCGTGTCTGCCCGCTAGGGGGACTCGTGAGACTCCTGCTTCGGCGCCTGCGCACCGAGCAAAGCAAACGGATGGCAGGCCAGGAACGTCCAAAGGTGACAGGCCGCCGTAAGCGCAGCGAGAGTCGCGGTCGAGTAGATGTCGTCGCGAACGCGCTCAGACCGCGCCAGCCTGCTGGCCCTGTAGGCCGTGAAGTCGATTATTTTTGCCGATGTTTCTGTCACTTGATTTCCACGTGCTCTAGAGGGCCACTCGAATTCTCTGACCAGGGCCGTACCGGCACAACTCAGTCCATTCCTAAGCCGCTCGAAGCCAACGAAGCCATTTCTGATCGGCCTCCCGCCGCGCCTTGAAGCGGTTGACGCATCTCTTCGAGCAAAGAGCCGTTCGCCAGCAGTAATGGCGGATCAGCCCAAACTTTCCGCCGCATATCGCGCAGCAAGTGGCTGAATGGTCGAGGGAATTACGGAAGCCAATGTGCATTCTCGCCTCCTGTCAGACATTTACCTAGGAAGCCCCGCTGCCCTCTGACCACAGCACCACGCGCGCACCGAAGGTGCGGCCCGCCCGGCGGTCCGTCTTCCTGGTTGTTGCAGCCATCAAGAGCCTTGACTCTGATGTGCGGCTGCCTCGCGAAGCAGTACTTTCCGCAGATAGCCTCGCCGAGAATTTGGTCAAGATAATTGATTTCTCTATCGTGATTTACGCAATTCGCTCGACATTTCGGTCAAATGCTGCGCCTTGCATGACTAGCCCGCAGAATTACTGCGGCAGTTGGATCGGGAGCGCTTAAGTTGGGGGCTGCATCCTCGTTGCACTATCAAAAGCAGCAATACGGGCACTTTCCCTTCCAAGATCCTGTCACTGCAGACGATCGCACAGTCTCGTGCATCTCACATCAGCAAGTCAGCAGCGTCGCGGATGGCAGTATAGATTTCATCAAGATCGGCCGCCGTAACGCAGTAAGGCGGCATCACGTAGATCGTGTTACCGAGTGGGCGTAACAGCAGATCCCGCGCTTGGAAGAAAGCCAAAAGCCTCGGACCGATGTCCGCCAGATAGCCAGCATCGCGCGTGTTGAGTTCAACCGCTGTGACTGTTCCTGTGCGCCGCACGTTTGCGAACCGTGAATCGAGGCGGAACGGCGCGAGTGCCTGTTCTTGCATCCTCGCCAAGGATGCCAGCCGCCAGCGATACTCCTGATCCTGCCATAGGTCCAGATTAGCCTTGGCGGCGGCACAGGCCACTGGATTGGCCGTATATGAGCTCGAATGAAAAAACGTACGCGTGCGATCTTCAGAATAATGCGCATCGAAAATATCGGCACGACACAGTGTGACGGCGAGCGGCAGCGCCCCAGCCGTGAGGCCTTTCGAATAGCAAGCAATATCGGGCGTGACATCGGCCTGCTCACACGCAAACAAGGTACCCGTCCGGCCCCAGCCTGTCATGACCTCGTCCGCAATGAACAGGACGTCAAAGGCTTCGCAAATCCGCTTCATCTCTCTTAGCACCGAGGGCGAATACATCAGCATTCCACCGGCACCCAATATCAGGGGCTCCACGATAAAGGCTGCGGGATGTTCGTTTCGACACGCGTTTTCAAGCGCATCGAGAGCTCTTTGCTCACAATCTCTTGCCGGGAACGGAATCGAGGTCACCTCGAACATCAGCGCCCCGTAGGCCGCATTGAAGATGCCTCGGCTACCTACCGACATCGCCCCGATCGTGTCGCCATGGTACGAGTGCTGCATCACCACAATTTTGGTTCGCTCTCTTCCGGTATTGCGCCAGTAGCCGAGCGCCATTTTCAGCGCGACTTCGACGCTGGTGGACCCGCTATCGGAGAAGAACACATGTTCGAGCGCTGGGGAGGTGACCTTCAATAGTTCCGTCGCAACCTGCTCAGCCGGGTCGTGAGTGTATCCGGCGAAGATGACCTGGTTGAGCTTGCCTGCCTGCTCTCGGATCGCGTTCACGATGCATGGATGGCAATGGCCGTGGGTCACGACCCACCAGGAGGAGATTGCATCGATAAGGCGTCGGCCATCTTCGGTGTAGAGATAGGCCCCTTCTCCCCGGACCACCTTCGTCATATCCCGCTGTAGAGCATGCTGCGTGAACGGATGCCAGATCGGCGACCTCTTAGCTGTCTTCATAGGTTCAGGAAATCGCTGCTAACAAAGGAGTCTTTGAAAGCGGCCTGCAGCCTATCGTTTGTGAGGGGAACAAGCCACGGGAGCCGTCCCAACCAACGCACTCTCCCGATCTCGCAAACCGCGCTTTCAGTTTCGGCGTTTCTTTCGCCAATGAACGCAATCCCAAGGATTCGAATCTGACGCTTCCGCAGAGCCTCTATGGAGAGCAGGGAGTGATTGATTGTGCCCAGTCCCGTCCTTGCGCAAAGCACGACGGGAAGCTGCCAGCGCTCGAAGATGTCGATGTAAAGCGTGCGCGCTGTCAGCGGCACCATGAGTCCGCCGGCGCCTTCGATCACGAGTCGCCGCTCGCCGCTGTCCGGCAGTCCAAGCGTCTCTGTATCTATGCGAACGCCGTCGATCTCCGCTGAGTGATGGGGCGACGCGGGCGTCCGAAGTCGATAGAGCTCCGGGACAATCCGATCGGACGAGAGGCCACCGAGGCGGCGGATGCACTCGGAGTCGATCTCTTGTTCGAGTCCAGCCTGGACCGGCTTCCAGTAATTCGCGCCGAGAAGCCCGGCGAGCCCTGCGGAGAATACCGTTTTGCCGACCCCGGTGTCCGTACCAGTCACGACGATCCGTTTATTCATCGAAACGAGCCCCTCGTCACCTCAACCAGCGCATCGAGCATCGCGCGCACGTCCGCTTCGCCAACATTGAGTGTCAACGAAATTCGCAAGCGGGCGGTGCCTGCAGGGACGGTTGGCGGCCGAATTCCGCGGATATCGAAGCCGCGCGCCTGCAGAGCAGAGGCAAGTCGCATTGCATGAGCATTGTCACCTACGATGTAGGGCACGATCTGAGAGGTCGATGGTGTGCGCAAACCAAGCGAGGTGATCTGCCGATGCGCGAACGCAACGAGTTTGGCCAGCCGTTGCTGCCGCTCCGGCTCTTTCTGCAGGGTGAGGAGTGCCTCTCGAACGGCAACGGCCATCAATGGTGATGGGGCGGTGGCAAAAATAAACGGACGGCAGCGGTTGACCATGAAATCGCGCAAGATGCCGGAGGCCGTAACAAGTGCACCCGCCGCACCGAGCGCTTTGCCGCAGGTATGAACGACGATGAGATTTTCGCGCTTGTCATAAGGGGCCGTGAGCCCTCGTCCTTGATGCCCGTAAGCGCCTGTGGCATGTGCCTCGTCCACGATCAGAAACGCGTCTTGGCGATCGGCGATTGCCACTAGCTCTTCGAGTGGAGCGAAGTCGCCATCCATACTGTAGAGACTTTCGGCCACAATCCACACGCGGCCCGCTCCACCTTTGTTTCGCCAGGCGCGAATTGCGTCTTCGACTGACTGGGGATCATTGTGCGCGTGAATTCGACACTCTGCGCGACCGGCCCGCGCCCCCTCGTGAATACTGGCGTGCACGAGCGAATCGAGAACGAGCAGATCGCCGCGCTGCGGGAGCGTTGTCAGGAGGGCAAAATTTGCGATGTAGCCGCCTCCAAAGAAAAGCGCTGCCTCCGCGCCAAAGAACTGAGCCGCTTCTGTTTCGAGCCGTTCATGCTCCTCGCAATTGCCGCGCAGAAGCCGCGACCCGCCGGCTCCAACCGGAGTGCCCGCCTCGAGCGCGGCGACCATCGCCTTTTTGATGCGCGAGGCGTTCCCGAGCGCCAGATAGTCGTTCGATGCGAAATCGATCCCCACGCGCGGCTTGAGGCAGCGCAGCCGTTTATCTTCGTTCAAGGCATTCAACGCTGCGACGTAGGGACTAAGTCTTGCTGTCTGGATCGACCGCATTCATCACTCCGAGGATCGCATCAAATCACGCAAAAGATGCGTTGGCCGTTTAAGAAGGAAGGATGGCCCGTTAGGTTCAACTTGCCAGGATGCGATTATCTCGGTCCACACGCACAACGTGTGGCTTGAACTTCTTTGCTTCGGCCTCATCGAATGAGGCATATGCAACGATAATGATCTTGTCTCCGGGCATCACCAGTCGGGCAGCCGCACCGTTCAGGCTCATCGTACCAGACATCGGCGGCGCCTCGATCACGTAGGTGGCAAAGCGCGTCCCTGTTTCTACATTGTAGATTTCGACGCGCTCGTTGATCACCATTCCTGCTGCCTCCAGGAGCGTACGATCTATCGAGATCGAGCCTTCATAGTGCAGATCAGCTTCGGTCACTGAGGCGCGATGGATTTTGCCCTTCATCAAAGTTATCTGCATTTCTCACCTAGGCTGGTGTAGGGGCAACATATTGGGCGCGCTGCTTCCGTCAGGCGAGCCCGGACGTGATGCCGAGCCGGGCCAGCAGATCCGCGTCGCGATCAACTTTCGGGTTATTGGTGGTCAAGAGCACGTCGCCGACGAAGATTGAATTTGCGCCGGCCAAGAAGCAAAGCGCCTGCAATTCATCGGTCATGTATTGCCGCCCGGCGGACGAGCGAACCACACTCCTCGGCATCATGACCCGCGCGGTCGCCAGCAGCCGGACCAGCGCGATCGGATCGGGAGGCTCCGCGGTGTCTTCCACCGGTACGCCCTCAATCTTGTTCCACAGGTTGATCGGCACGCTTTCGGGATAGTTGGGAAGATTGGCGAGCAACACGAGCATACCTAGGCGGTCCTCGACGCGCTCGCCCATGCCGATAATCCCGCCGCAGCAGATCTTGATGCCGGCATCGCGCACATGCGCCAGCGTATCGATGCGGTCCTGGAGGCTGCGGGTGGTGATGATCTTGCTGTAAAACTCGGGCGATGTGTCGACGTTGTGATTGTAGAAGTCAAGGCCGGCCTCGGCGAGGCGCGCGGCATGCTTCGGTGTCAGCGTGCCGAGCGTGACACACGTTTCCATGCCGAGACCTTTGACCGCGTTGACCATGTCGCAGACGGAATCAAGATCGCGATCTTTTGGCGTGCGCCAGGCCGCGGCCATGCAGAAGCGCGTAGCGCCGGCATCCTTCGCGCGCTGTGCGGTCGCAACCACATCGGCGCAACGCATCAGACGGGTCGCTTTCAGGCCGGTCGCGTAATGCGCGCTTTGCGAGCAGTAGCCGCAGTCCTCCGGACAGCCGCCGGTCTTGATGCTGAGCAGGCTCGCAGTTTCGACGTGGTTTGGATCGAAGTTCTTGCGATGAGCGCGCTGCGCCTGAAGCATCAGGTCGGCAAAAGGAAGGTCGTAGAGCGCCTTAGCCTCTTCGACGTTCCAATGATTACGAACCTGCGCCCCGTTGCTAGCTTTCTTTCGTTGGACTTGCACAGCAGCATCCATAACCCAATCTCGCTCAGTTGTAGATAATCGCGTGAATTATCTATAGTCATCGCCCTCGAAGAGATGCTAATCGAGCTGCCTCGCAAATGCACCGATTATTGCGGTAGATAATCTATGATCACTGCTGACAACATGACGATGGTCGCGCGCATCGCGGACTCAATCGCTGAGCGCATTATCAGCGGCGCCTTAGCGCCAGGCGCACCACTCCGTCAGGATCACGTTGCACGAGAATTCAATTCCAGCCACGTCCCCGTGCGCGAGGCCTTTCGGCACCTGCAGGCACAACATCTTGTTGTCGCTGTGCCGCGTCGCGGTGTTCGGGTTGCCCCGCTCGATACCCGTTCAGTGAAGGAGATCGCCGAAATGCGCGCCGCGCTCGAGGTGGTGGCATTGCGCCATTCGGGGCCAAGACTGACAACAGCTCATTTGGCTCAAATCGAGCTCGCCCTAATCGAAGGAGACAATGCAAAGACGATCGAGGAGTTTGAGATGGCCAACCGCGCCTTTCACCAAGCCTTGGTCGCGCCGTGCGGAATGCCGCGTCTGCTCGCGAGCCTCGATGGATTGCAGCTTGCCAATTCTCGATTGGTGTTCGCGATGGCGCGATCGGTGGGCTGGCGACCGCGCTCCAATCAAGATCACCGCCTGATTCTGCAAGCCCTGCGAACGCGCAACGTCGATCACGCCTGTAACCTGCTCACGCGGCACATTCAAACCATTGAGCGACTTGCCCTTCCGGCGTCCTGAGCAAATCTGGCAAGCTCCATTGCAGATCGCCGACGGTTGCAAGCGACGATCATGCGGCAAGCGACTAGCCTCATTGCAACCGAATCTATTCCCAGATAGTTATGGCACCCGCTAGCGACATCTCCACGGACGGCCATGATTCGTCACATCGTTTTCTTCAGCGCCAAGGACGAGGCGCATATCCACCAGATCATCGAAGGTCTTTCGCTTCTCAGCACGATACCGCATGCGCGCCGGCTTGAGGTTGCCCGTAACCGCAAGACCGATCAGCTCGGCAACGATATCGACATCGTGGTCTATGGTGAGTTCGACAGCGAGACAGAGCTCGCAGCGTACAAAGCGCACGATCTCTACCAGGAATCGATTAAACGGGTCCGACCGCTCCGCGAGCTGCGGTTCGCGGCCGACTACGATGTATCAACAGATACCCCTTTCGCCTCCACGGCAGGATGATCCTGGTGCTGTCGCAGCAAAAAGTCCGCCGCCGGCGTAACTTGGCAATGGGCCTCATGTTTCGGCCCAGCACAGATAAGAGTCATTCTCATCGGTGGGGCAACAGATGGAACGGCACTTTCACGACGTCAGCCGCCTGTGACCGATAACCCGATGTACGTTCGCGAGTTGCAGTGGGTTGAACCTGTCACAGCGATGCGACGTCTTGGGCATCGATCGCATCTCACGTTTCTCGATAGCGCAGCAAGGCACGAGCTGCTTGGGCGCTACTCATATCTAACGTGCGACCCCTTCAGCACCTACAGGGTCGCGAACGGCCAAGCCAGTTGGAACGGACTGACTCTCGAGGCCGATCCATGGAAGGTCCTTCGCACGCTACTCGCGAAGTACCCGCAAGAGCATCGTCCCGATCTCCCGCCATTCCAGGGAGGAGCGGCAGGCTACCTTGCCTACGACATGAACAGGACATTGGAGCGATTGTCTGCCCCGCCAATTGCCGGTCTGGGTTTGCCCCAATCCATCCTGCATTTCTATGACGTGGTCATCAGCTTCGACCACCGGGATAACAAATGCTGGATCGTCTCGACCGGATGGCCGGAGCAGGATCGCGTGCGACGGAGCGAACGAGCGCTTCGTCGAGCCGACGAGTTTGCAGCATTGCTTGCCGGTCCAAACGCGCCACAGAAGGGTTGTCCCAGCAAAGCGGGCGCGTGGCGCTCGAACTTCAGCCGCGACGGCTACATTGCGGCGGTACAACGCGTGATCGACTTGATTCTCGCGGGTGACGTGTTCCAGACAAATATTGCGCAGCGTTTCAGCACCCGCCTGTCGACCTCGTTTGATCCGCTCGCCTTCTATTGCCAGCTACGATCATTGAATCCGGCGCCTTTTGCGGCCCTGCTGCGATGGGGAAAGCTGACCATCGCATCAAGTTCGCCGGAACGATTCCTGAAACTTGAGGGGCGACAAGTCGAGACACGCCCCATCAAGGGCACGATAGCGCGTTCGCCTGATCCCAAGGAAGACCACCGCCGTGCGGCTGCTCTCCTCGCTTCCGAAAAGGATCAGGCCGAGAACACGATGATTGTCGACCTTTTGCGTAACGATCTGTCACGCGTTTGCACTGCGCATTCGGTCGGGGTTCCGGCCCTATGCAATCTCGAGTCCTATGCCTCGGTGCACCATCTCGTGTCGATCGTTACGGGGAAACTTGCCGGAGACGAAGACGCCGTTAGCCTGCTCCGCGCTTGCTTTCCCGGCGGCTCCATTACGGGAGCGCCAAAGCCGCGGTCGATGGAAATTATTACAGAAATCGAGCGCATAGCGCGAGAGGTCTATTGTGGGGCGATCGGCTTCATCGGCTTCAACGGGCACATGGACACCAGTATTGCGATCCGCACTGTCACGATCGACGGCGACCTGGCTGTGTTTCATGCGGGCAGCGGTATAACGGCCCTGTCGAAGCCCGAGGCCGAATACGAGGAAACGCTCACCAAGGCAGAGCGAATCTTTGATGCATTTGGTACTGAACCAGCTGGTGCATTTTGATTGTCATCGTCGATAATTACGATTCCTTCGTGTTCAATATTGCCCGCTATTTCCACAAGCTCAGTGAAGCAACGGAAGTGATCCGAAACGACGCTATCAGCATCAGCGAGCTCGTTGGTCTCAACCCGCGCGCGGTGGTCATATCGCCCGGCCCCTGCACCCCAACTGAGGCAGGAATATCGACAGCAGTGGTTCGCGAACTTTCAGGACGCGTACCAATTCTCGGCATCTGCCTTGGACATCAGTGTATTGCAAGCGTTTTCGGAGGACGGGTGGCGCGTGCGCGTCGGCCCATGCACGGTCGGCGCTCATACGTTGCGCATGACGGCCGAGGGTTATTCAAGGGACTGCCAACCCCGCTTGACGTCGGACGCTACCATTCTCTTATCGTCGCGCTTGATCAGTCATGTGCGCAGAACCTCGTAGTGACAGCGCGTTCGGAGGAAGGCGAGATCATGGCCCTCACGCACGGCTATTATCCCACCTATGGGGTCCAGTTCCATCCCGAGTCGATACTTACCTCACAGGGGCACGTCCTGCTTAAGAACTTCTTGCGACTCGCACAGGATTTCCGAAACCGCGCGGAGCAATGAGAGGCTCGGCCTGCCAATCAAGATGGTGGACCGTCGGTTTTCGACGTGGTTGGAAGGCGAAGCCTCATATGGCAGGCATTTTGTGGTAATCCGCGCTGTTCCGTGCTTGGCTCTGCAGTCAGCGGCCCGCCTCCGACGGAAACCAGCCCCTGCGGTTTCGAGGGCCGGACGTCTCTCTTGGCCGGCTTGGATGTGGTGCGCGCGGGGGGCAAAGAAGCAGCAGGAGCAGGAGAAGCAACAGGCGCCGGATTCTGCAGCCCCTCGATTCTTTGGGTCAGGGTTGCGATCTGATCCGAGATCCGCCTTAGCTCGGCTTGCTGCGCATCGACGTTGCGATTGAGCTCGGCAATTTCATCGGCTGTCTTCTGCTGCCCTGATTGGATCCATAAAAGGACGTCCCTATGCTCAGGTGACAAGCAAAGCGCGCGAGGCACGACTTCGTGCGCCGGCGGCGCCTCGCAAACGTTTCGATATTCGTCAAAAAATAGGCTCCTCCGGCGCCCGGTTCGCCGCGCTTGTTAGAATCTCTTGTATTTTCTCGGCAACATTTGTTCTTTCTGGAAAGGGAATCAAGTCCTTCACTCATTCACTAAACACATTACTTTGGTCCGCTATTTGACTACGCGTTCTTGTCATTTCGCGATAAACCTTCCTTCTCTTTTTGTATCTTTCAACAATATTGCTCTGCTCCGCCGTCTTTAGCCCTCACTGAAGTACGCGCGGTAGTCTCGATGCGCGGCGAATTCGCATGGTCCTGAGCGCAGAAGGGACAGATCTCAGTCTCTTCGCCCTCGATGCGATGCATACCATCGCCCACCCAGCGTTCGTCTGCCTCGCCGATCGCAGCGAAATGTCGTTGCACTTGTGCAACGGCGAGAGCTTCCAGGTCCGGAAGATTTCGGCCCAAGAGAGTGTTGATTTCGACGACATCGAAATGTCGGCAGGCCCATCTCGTGAAAGTCGTGGTGACGTCGCAAAGCATCAGACGATTGCGCGGCAGAGAGCGCGCGCTGCCTCCGCAACCGCATCGGCAATATTTGGTGATTTCCTTGAGGGCACAGAAGTCGTCGACGCTCAGCCTGCCTCGCGCTGGTGCCGGAATGGCGCCCTCGCGAGCGCGGAGCTCACGATTAATGTTCCTCATGTCCCAAGCTGGCCTACATCCAGTCCTTCCGACGCACTACAAATCACAAAATTTACTTGCTGACCCAACCAGTCGCCTTGACCGGCAAAATGTAACAACGACTGGTGTTGCGCTGCTCTCCGTTCAGGAGCCGTGATGGCGGCCATCGGCTCGACACTCTTGCGATCGCAAGGCATCATCAGACCGGCGGAGTAATCGCGAAGCGGTTTGGCTCGGCCTCCGTCCCCGATCACGCTCGTAAAACCCTCAACATACGCCGAAAACCTCGACGCGACGTCCCCCATTTTACCCGACCCATCTCAGCCTCTCCGCACGCCGAATAGATGAGTCTTCTCAAAAATAGGAATCTTCTCGGTAAAAGCCGCGACACTCTGATTAAGTAAGACTACGCAGTAGTGAGCAGGCAGTGGAAGCCGCGCAATGTCGAGGGGCGGCGCTCGGCCGAATGCCTCAGGCGCGCCGTGAACTTTGTCATCGACCGGGTCTTTGCCATTGGCAACTAGGCCCAAGAGCAGCTTGGCCTCCTTGCGAGCAAGCTCTGGTGTCCAAGGGCACCGTGAGGACCGATGGTGACGAAGCGGTGGCAACCGAACGCTGGGTACTTGAGAACGTATGTCGCTTTGTCGCGTTGACGTTTACGGCGGGAAACGGCACGCCTTGATCATCCGTATGGAGCGATCCCGGATACGGTTGATGACGAAGTCTAAAGCCATGTCTAAAGCCTGGACGTATACGCGTCGTACGATGCTGTTGGGCAGTAGCTTCTTGGGTAGCGCGTTTTTCGGGGGCGTTACGCTGCCTACACCCAATCGGCCGCAGCGCAAGGTTGCCATGGTGTTGAAGGCGGTCGACTCTCCCTTCGTCGTTGGGTGCACACAAGACGGCATTACCTCCTTGCGTTATCGTAACGATGCGTATGACACGGATTATGTTCTGCCTGGAGCCGTGCTGGGGACGGCTCACGCTAGAGTTCGGCGTGCCGGATCCGAGTGGCATACGCTTCGAACCGGCGTTGATGCAACGAAGCCGATGCATAGCGCGGCCCTTGAACTAGCAGCCCGCGATGCCGGCGTCCTTCTCACGACCCGCCTCGCAGTCGACGAGGCTGGATTGACGTGGGAGATCATGCTGCGGAACGACGGCATGGCGAGCGTGGAGGTTGGCGACCTCTATTTTCCCATGCCGATGAACACCGAATTTCCGGCAGGGCAACCGGCATCGGTGGCTGTTTTGAAGCACAGCTTCGTCTCGGGGCATGGATCGCACATCTTCTGGATTCGCGGCAACAGCACCGGCCCCTTCCTCATGCTCTTACCGGAAGCGGACACGTCACTGGAATATTGGGATGTCCACAAGGATTCGGCCGAAGCCAGTGGGACGTGGTGCGCCTACATCTTGGGCGGAGCGGCCGCCGGCGAGGCAGTGGCGGCGGGGACTCGCTGGCGACAGCCGACGCATTCCCTGTCCCTGTCGCCGGCCGAGCAACGGCGTTACCGTCTCCGCTTCCAATGGGTTGCCAATTACGAGGCGGCGCGCAGGGCTATCGCGGACGCCGGTCTGGTGGACGTGGAAGTGATGCCGGGCATGACGGTTCCCAATGACCTGCATGTCGACATCGCGCTCGCGTCCTCCATTCCGGTGGAGCGAATCGAAGCGGAATTTACCGGCGACACGGTGGTGCAACGGTTGCCGGATCGGGCTGGCAGGCGCCTGTGGCGGGTTCGCTTTTCGCGATTGGGCGAGAACCGGCTGACCCTGCACCAGCCGGGTGCGCGCCAGACATTTCTTGAATTCTCCGCTACCGAGCCCGTCGAGACGATGATGAAGAAGCGCGCAACCTTCATCGTGAAGCGGCAGCATCGTGACCCGTCCAAATGGTACGACGGTTTGTTTGGCGAGTGGAATATGGAGACGCAGGTCCTGCTTGGCCCGGACAATTACGACCGGATCAAGGGTTGGCGCATCTACGAGGTGACGTGTGATGATCCCGGGCTGAGCAAGCCCGCTTACCTCGCGACCAAGAATGCCGAGCATCCTGATGTGGCGGAAGTGGCGGCGCTGGATCGGTATATAGACACGTTCGTCTGGGGCGGGCTGCAACGTACCACACAGGAGGCATACGCCTACGGCCTCTACGGCATACCCGATTGGAAGCAGAACAGGGAAAGCAGCGATCCCGGCCCGAAGGGTCGCCTGCATATCTGGCGGCCTTATGACTATCCGCACATCTTCGCGATGTATTTGGCCATGCACCGCATCGCGCGTGACCATCCCGCGATACCCACCCGCCAGAGCGCACGAGATTATTTGGTACGCGCCTACGGTACGGCGCTGGCCATGTTCACGGTGCCGATGCGCGTGGTGATGTGGTCTGCCTACCGCACCGGCTTCTACAACGAATGTGTGATCCCCGAACTGGTTTCGGCGCTCACGACGGCGGGCTTGACGCGCGAGGCGGCGACGTTGGAGGCGCACTGGGCGCGTAAGGTGCGCGCCTTCGTCGATCCGAAGGCGGACCTGTTCAAGTCTGAATATCCGTTCGATTCCACAGCCTTCGAATCAACGCAGGCACTGGCGCGCTCGGCCCTTGACGACCCTGTCGCCATGGGGGTTTCGAAGGCGGCGGCGCGTGCCTTCTCGGAGCGTCAGATCGCTGCAAATCTGTTCTGCCGTGGCTGGCTGGAACCTGCTTATTACTATCTGGGCAGCGATTATCGCCACACTGCGGGCGACGCCTATACGCTGACTTACATGGCGCAGATGGGTGGCTGGGCGCTGCTTGATCATGCGCTGAACGATGCAGACGACCCGCATCCGCTCCTTCGTCTCGGCTATGCCTCACAACTCAGCGCGTGGGCTTTGCTGAACAGCGGCCCTGCGTCGGCGGGTCATGGCTATTGGTATCCGGGCGAGGAGAATGACGGCGCGGCCGGTGGCGGCTTCGAGCCGGCGCCGAGCGGCACCACATGGCTCGGTCAGCCGCATCACCGTGGAACGTGGTATTACTCGTGCGAGATCGACCTGGGATTTTGTGGGGCGGTCCGCGCTGCTGCGACGATCGTTGCCGACGATCCCATCTTTGGGCAGGTTTGTCACGGTGGCATCATGGAGACGTTCGCTCACACCCTGCGTATCTGGCCACGTGATGGCGTGCGGCGACGGCTCAACGTGCGGCTCCAGTCTCTTCGATTGGACTTGGTGCTGCTCGACGCGCGATTCCGGGCGGATCGACCGATCATTCTGAATTTGGGGGCGGGGTGGATCAGCCTTACGCCTGAGCCCTTTGCCCCATCTGGATCGGGAGTGTCGTTCGAATTGCGGTACGATGACGGGAGAAAGCGCAAGGAAGTCATCGACATCACGGACAGCCAGCTCGTCGTCCGCTTGCCTGCGGCGCGCTTACCGCGGGTTCAGGTTCGCTAGACTCTAGTGTTGCCGATTATGGGGTGCGATCGGCACTTATGGCCTGCTGTTCCACGCGGCTTCCGAGCCGATGACGATCATCCCGGCAAATCCCGAGCATCTCGGCGCACGTATCCGCATCACCGCCGTGCTGCATACCTCGGGTTCAGCGCCCGTGGACGCTTTTCTCGCCGGAGGAGGCGCCGGATCTCCACGACCTGACCGGCGCTGCGTTAGCCCAACTATACGCGCTCTACGAGACGACGGCCGCGCAAGGCGATCTCCGCGTCAGCAAACAGGTCCGCGCGGTTCACTGGAATCACAGAACTTAAACTGAAAGTCGCTGACGAAGGATACCTCGCCAATATCGGTCCCGGTCGGCTTACGCGTTCGCGTGCCGCTTCTGGCGTTCTTAAACGATCGAAATTTACTGCTGCGCCCGCTTGGGGAATACGATCTACGTCGTGCCCCCGTCTTGCGTCACAGCGGCAGACCTCGACGAAATCTACACCGCAATAAATGATACAGCCGATGAGCTGGTATAGAGGGGCCGCAATCTATCCCCGAAAACACGCCAGTGCCGATACTCTGTGGAGTGACGCAGAACGTGTAATCGCCGGAGAGACCTGTGAGAGCCTCGATCCCAACCCGCAGGAGCAAGGATATCGTCTGAAGACTAGAGCGGCGTCAAATGAAGAGTGCTCTCGATGAGAGCGCTCGGGAGCACAGATCGATCTCAAATATCTTCGAAGCGACGAGCCCGTTCCGCACTGTCTTTCCACCTGTTGAGGCAGCAAGGCTTCCGGTAGCCAAAGTGAGACCGGCGCATCGTGCGCTTCGGCCCATGACACCGCGCTAGCCAAGTATTGGTGGGGCAGTGGCCGCGCGGCTGTCGGTATTGAGACAAATGTCAGCAGCTTGACGATACACGCCGCGACGAAGTGCCCGCAAAGCCTGCGAATTCACTTCGGCACGCGACTTGCTCTCTTTGCGGCATCATCACCAATCGCAGCGCGATGGTCTTCGGGACGGACTCGGCGCGTGTCGCTGTTAGCGTCTGCTCCGCCCCGACGGTTTGCTGCGGCGATAGCTTATGGACGCTCGGTTATGGACCGAGAAACTGCAGGGGACGTGTTGAATGCGACCTGGAGTTCTTCTTTTGGGAGCCACGACAATTGCGCTCGTCGCAAATGGTGCGGCGAATGCGGCAGACCTTGAGCCGGAAGTGAAACTGCCCGCGGCGGTGTGGAACTGGTCCGGAGGCTATATTGGTGGACACGTCGGCGGCGGGTACGGCCGAACCTCCTTCAGCAATCCCTACGGTCCGTCAATCTATGGCGGCATAGTCGATACGCCGACGTTCCTCGCAGGTGGCCAGATCGGCTACAATTGGCAGAAGAACGGCTGGGTGTTTGGCGTCGAACTCGATGTCAGCGGTGCTGTCTCAGACGGCACAAATACCTGCCTCGCGTCGTCCGGCTTTGTCGTGAGTGCAAACTGCAAGGCAGGTCCGAACATCTTTGCCACAGCGACCGGTCGTGTCGGTTACACGTTTGGCGCGTCGGGTGGCACGCTGGCCTATCTCAAGGGAGGTGCAGCTTGGCAAAACAATCAGGGCGACGTCATCAATAACCATGAAGGCGGACTCGTGCCACAGGAGAAAACCCATTTCGACTACGGTCGCATCGGTGGCATCATCGGGCTGGGCGTCGAGCAGGCGCTTACGCCCGCATGGTCGGTCGCAGCTGAGTATGACTATCTGAATTTCGGTGGCCCGAGTGTCGCGACACCTCCGACGGTGCAGGGTCCGCCGTTCGCAATTGTTCCGGCGAACACAACGAGCCCGTCCAGCAACTATCACATCGGAAAGATTGGATTGAATTACCATTTTGGCGCCGACCCGTGGACGGCGCAATGGTCCTATGTGCCGCAGTACGCGAAGGCTCCAGTCGGCGCGCCGCCGATTGCTTATTCAGATGGTTGGTCGTTCGAAGGCGGATCGCGGCTCTGGCTCAGCCGCGGACGATTCCAATGGGACCACAGTGTAGCGCCCTACTTGCCTCTAGACCCCAGCGTCCTTGTATCGAGGCTCACCTATCATGGCCTTGACGGACTTTCGGGAGAGCTATTTGGCCGTGTCGACAGCCCATCGGGAGTGTTCCTGAAGGGCAACATTGGCCTCGGGCGCTTCGATAAAGGAAACATAAACAATGAAGATTGGCTCGCCGATCGGGAACTCTCCTATATCAACAACGCATCACGGCAACGAAACGGACGGTTCACCTATTTTACCGCAGACTTAGGTTACGATTTCCTGCGCGGCGCCAACTACAAGGTCGGCGGATTTATCGGCTGGACCTACTACGAACAGAGTTCCGACTCCATCGGTTGAACGCAGATTGCCCACCCCCGCTACACTTGTCCGGCGAACCCAGACACTATCATCGGCAGCCAGAATACTCAGGGGAATGCACCTCGTGTCGGCCTAAGCGCCGAAACCATGCTCTCTGAGCGCTGGCGCTTAAACACCGATGTCGCCTACCTGTCCTGGACCGATTTCAAAGGGCGTGACCACCATCTCTTGCGCGACGAGACCACCTTCGATGAACAGCGGGGCAACGGTGGCGGCGGCGTCCAGGTTGAAGGCGTGCTGTCCTACTTCTTCACCAAGAACTTCAGCGTCGGCGTCGGCGGGCGCTACTGGTCCATGTGGACCAAAAAGCGGGGCGACTCTTTGTGCAGCAGCAGCGGCTGCGTCGGTGATCCGGCCATATTCGCGAAGTACAGCATGGAGCGCTGGGGTACGTTCTTTCAGGCCTCCTATAAGTTTGATTGAAAAGATCACACCTCAAACCAAGCGCCGGGCGTCTTCAACGCTACGAGTAACGCACATTTTCTCTGCATGAACTCCAACATTAGCGGCACAGACCCCCGCAGTAGCCCTGCCGGCACCGGCCAGAAGAATGATCTCCAGAACTGTCGAAGAGCCCAAGCTAAATGATCTCAAAGTATCTCCGACGTTCAAAGTCGGTGACCCGATGTTGAACGGCTTGCCACTCCCAATGGCGCGAGCAAGAAAACGCTCCAACAAACCTTTCTCCAAAGACATCACTGGCCGCTGCAGACTCTGCAAACCGAGATGTTGCCTCTGATAGGCTTTGAGGCAGTCTCGCGGACGGACGACACATTTCCACGCTTGCATCACCGACGATCGAAGCCGGTAGTGCCGGACCTGTCTCGACGCCCAATATTCCCGAACCAATCGCACATGCTAGCGCGAGATATGGGTTCGCGTCTGCGCCAGGCAGCCTATACTCCAGGCGATGGGCAGATGGCTCTCCCGGAATGGCGCGAACCGCGCAGGAGCGGTTGTCGACTCCCCAGCTTGGACAGATTGGTGCCCAGGAGCCAGGTACCAATCTCTTGTAGCTGTTGAAGTTTGGCGCAGCGAGCACACAGAACTCATTCATGTATTCTAGTTGTCCGGCGATAAATTGCCTCATAAGATCGGAGACGTTGCCGAACGCATCACCGTCGTAAAACGCATTTTGACTATCCGAGGACATGGAGATGTGAATATGGCCGGACTGGCCAGGCCATTTCTCGGAAACCTTGGCCATGAATGTAGCCATCATGCCTCGCGTTTGCGCCCAGGCTTTTATCATCGACTTGAATATGGTTGCTCGATCGGCGGCTTCCAGCGCATCACAATGACGAAGTGACGCTTCGACCACGCCAGGTCCCGTTTCAAAGTGTAGTCCGCTGAGAGGTATTCTAGCCTTCTCACAAAGCGCCAAGATCTCACCGAACAGCTCATGTTGCGCGATAGAGCGCGCAATCGAGTAGCCGAACGGGCCGCGAGTTAAAGGAGCCCATTCACCGAACGGCTTTTCTTCAATCGTGTCTGCGTTCTCCTTAAATAGTATAAACTCAAACTCAAACCCGGCAGTGCAGTCGTATCCGTGGTCAGCAGCCCTTCGTAGGACCTTACGCAGAACGCCGCGCGGGCAGATGTTCTCATGCGCGCCCGTGAACTCCGCGAGGTAGAGATATTGAGAGCCGAGATGAGACACCGAACGGCCGGTGCCTGATAGAATACGCAGGTCAGCATCTCCGAACGCTGATAGCGGCTTTTGCGTGAAACTCGCCGGAATGACCCGGTCCGTACAATCCCACGCCAGCACCGCTTCAGAGAACTTGATAACTTTATCTCCATCCGAGAGATCTTCACCTAAGACGTGTTTGCCTCGCAGAACGCCATCGAAGTCGCTGACGCCGACCATCGCCGCGCGGGCTGGATTCGCTCCGGTGAACCTGGGATCAGTTGGCATTAGTCGCGATCCTGCATCACTAAATCGAACACCTGGTCCATCCGCATTGCTCGCAACTTGCGATAGTCATTCTCAAGCGTAGTCAAGTCGCTATTCACGAGATAAACGATGCCCGGTGTCGACGCCAAGTCGATCGTGGGAACAAGCTCTTGACCAATCGGAACGAATGCAATGGCGTCTGCGAAGCTCGGCAGCTTGCGGATTGCTTCGAGTCCCGGGTAACCGGCGACGACACCGCCCATATCTGAGATCAACGAGACGCAAAGTGCGTGAGCCTGCCGCTTGTAGGGCCCGCGCAGCCTCATATATTCACCAAAGCCCTTGGGATCTGCGTAGCACCAGGCCGTCAGGGTCATATGGTTGTGCCCCAACGCCATCGTTCGTGCTTTTGCCGACATGGTCCCTTGAAGCCTCGCTCCGAAGTCAACCAGAACTGGTCCCCGATGATCGACGATGATCTCAGCATGAGCCGGTCCCTCGGCGATCTGAAGCGCCTGCAACGCTCGTTCCAGGTAGTCGGACAGCTCCTGAACGATTGGTTCGCTGCCGTCCAACAATCTCTCGAGTGAACAGACCGATGATGCTCGCTCGATAGGAACGGTGTCATACGTCCAGGCCTCCGTAACGAAGGCATTCCCGTGGATCGAGATGGCGTTTACGGTGTATTGTTGACCGTTTATTTTTTCCTGCCCGAGGGCAAAACGATTCAACGCTCCGACACGGTTGGTCTTCCCGACAATCGCGCTTAGTGCCCGCTGAATGTCAGCATCTGTCGTGCAAAAGAATACATCCTCGGTTCCCGTACTGTTCAGAGGTTTGATCACGATCTCGTCGAAGTTCGCTTCGCGCTTCCAGCTTGCGATTTCTACAGCATTGTCAGACACGACTTGTCTGATCGATCGCACACCGGCATAGGTCAGCGCGCAAGACAATCGCGCTTTGTCACGCCGAGCAGCCGATAGAGCGGTGCCGTTTGAAGGTAAGCCCAGCCGCTCCGACAACGAATCGGCGAGTTCGACTCCAGACTCGCAGCCGGCGATAACGAACTCAAATTCTCTGCCATGGAGGGCCTGAAGATGATATTCAACGATGTCGTCATACCCCATGCGCTCGCTGGGGCGAATGACTTCATCATACAGGTTAGCATCAAAGTGCGCTTGGAATATGGGTGGAATCTGTGCGGCCGACATCACATGCACGGTTCCAATGCCATAGCGCTTGAACTGTTCCGGTAGATATCGGCCGGTAGAGTACGCGTCTACGATTACACAATTCCGTTCTTTCATGCGGATCTCCGATACTGCAAGTAGATGTTGCTGACGGCGACAGCCGTAATGAGAATGTTTCCAAGGAACGTATGTGACGAAGGCACGATGCGAGAATCGAAGTACTGGAACAGGAAGGTGATGATAGGGGCGGTGGACAGGACCATGTTGACGGTGAAGGGCTCGACGTAACGAATGCCCTGCTGGATCAAGAGCAAAGGAACGATCATCGTCGAAACGCCAACTGCTGCGATCGCAAACCAATGCTGCGAGATCTCAGGCACGATGGATGAATAGTCCACCAGTCCCAGCAGCAAGATAATCGTTCCATAGAACCGATGCGCCAGCACTTGCCGGCCGGAAAACCCACGGTCGAAAAGCAGTTTGACAAGTACATTTGTGAGGGCGAGCGATAGGCCGGCCACGATGGCCAAGACTATTCCAAAGGACGATCGAGCCCCCCACTCCACGCCTGCGTTGCCGCTGGCCGAGATCCAAATCATGTAACTCGCGATCATCGCGATCGAAGCGCTGACGACGATGTCGGATGCTGGCGGAACTCCCTGGCGCCTGATCACGGCGTTTAGCCACACAGTTGCGGTGGGCCCCAACGCCACCATGAACGCGACGACGATCGCAGGTTCAACGTATTTCAAGCCGATAAATAGGCCGATCCAGCTGATTGCTGTCACGACGTTGAGTACGGCGAAGACCAAAAGGGACCGATTCCCCACTCCTGCCTTGCTTGTGTCGTGGCGCGCCAAGAGATTGAACGTCAGACAAACCACGGTAAATGACAGCAGGAGCGCGACGAACGCATCTGCTCGCTGAAAATACGCTGCGGCATAAACCTCGCCTGCCGCACTCACGAGGACATAGAGGGCCACAAAGAGCACTCCCAGCGCGAACCTATTCGTCAATCGTCTACCCTTCCCGTGCCCGCGCGACGGGGCGCGGCCCTCGCAGGGACCGGGCCGCGCGCATCGATTTTGAGGCATTCAACTTTCGGCCTGTACTGACCACGTTTGGTTTGAAATCTCACGATCTGCCCTAGTGATTCTTCGTTCCGCGGTACACAACACAGGCCTCTCCGAATGCTTTGAAGAGTTGCTTGCCGAGGAGATCGGTTGAGACGTGCCATTCGGGGTGCCATTGCACCCCGATTTGCAGCGTCGGCGCGCCAATCACCGAAGCCGCCTCAACAAGACCGTCAGGCGCCCACGCCTCCCGCCTCAGCGCCGGGGCAAGCGCCTCGATGCCTTGATTGTGCAGCGAGTTGACTTGGGCTTCGATCGTCCGGGCGATTGGGAAGAGCGCGCCGTCGGAAGATATCCTGACGCTGTGCGCGGCATCGTACTGACGGTCCCTGGGACGGTCTGGCTTCTCGGCATGCATAGCACCGCTTTCGAGGCTCCACTCCGCAAGCGATGGGCGGAGTGTGCCGCCGAAATAGACGTTGAGCTCCTGAAGCCCACGGCAGATGCCCAAAATAGGCATTCCGAGCGCGATGGCGCTCTGTATGGCTACGGCAGAAAGCCGGTCCCTAGGACGGTCAAGGATCCCAGCCTCAACGTCCCGATCAGGATCAACTAAGGATGCAGGCGCTGACAGGACGGCGGGGTCGACGTTCGATTCATCACCTGTCAAGACCACACCGTCCAGCCGGCGCATGATGGCCGTGGCGAACGCCTCCCCAGCATCTTCCGCGTCGACGGTCGGCAATACGACGCAAGCAACTCCCCCATGACGATGGAGTGCCTGCACGTACTTACGGCGTAACCAGTCGCGATGCACACCGTCGACCAGAAGGCGGTTCGAAGTGACGCCGACAACGGCTCGCGCGCGCTCGGGCTGTTGCAGACTCACGCCACCTGGCCCCGCGTCCGGACGGCGGCAACGGACTGCTCATACAGCCGTCGATTTCGCTCTTTCAGCTGAGTTATGACGCTAGGCTGACCTTGAGGCCCCTTGACAAAGAGCCCGCCCCAAGTCGCGGCGACCTTCGCGTAGTTCGGATCCTGCATTCGGATTTTCTGAGCCTTGCGCAACAGCCAAAACGGGATACCGGGCGAAAGGTGGTGCTCAAGGTGGTACTCATCTAGATTCTGCCCAAGAATGGCTCGCTCGAGGAAGCTTCCCTTCCGATTTCTGGTGAGATAGACGTTCTGCGTCTCGTTTTCGCACATTGGCGAGTGCTCGGCGAGTTCGATGAACCAGCCGAGGACCTGAAATGTGGTGAGATAGGGCACGATCCAGAACAGGACGACAATATGGAGCAGCCCAAGAACATATGACCCGGCCAAGATGCTGATCCAGAAGAGATAGAAGCCATACCTGTCAATCAGTATGCCTGAGCGGCTCTGATCCTCGGTATCTTCGACCGAAAACCGGTTGGTCCAGAGATACTTCAGATAGGCCACTGTCGCGCCGCCGAAGATCGGCTTCCAGATGATGTTGAAAGCGTATCTCTCTGGACGCTGCACGTCATAAACGCCGCTGGCCAGGAAAAACTTCAGGTCGGGATCCTTGTCGGGGTCGCCGAGATAGGGATGATGCAAGTAGACATGTGAGATCCGATAGGCCCAGTGTCGCTGGAACAAGGGATAGGAGGCGAACAGAATGCCAAGAACATAATTCCAGGTGGTGTTCTTCGCGAGCGTGCGGTGAGCTGCATCGTGAGCGATGGTTGTCAATCCGCGCTGATAGGCACCAATCAGGAGAACGGCCAGCGGGTAGAGCCACCACGAAACAGACACGGTCGCAAGCGTGCACGCTGCGATAACAGCGTAATCTTTCGCAATGTAGGCGGCCCCTGTGATGTTGTCGGGCCTTAGCTCCGAAAGTTGCTTATTGATCTCCCGGCTGAATTGAACGGCCTCATAGCGTGATGACCTCAGTTTCCAAGCGTCTGCCTGATTCATGAGAACCTCTTCCTAATTGCCTTGCAGGTTGTCAGATTGCGGAAAGCGCCTTGTCCAGATCGCGCAAGATGTCATTGACATCTTCGATGCCGACACAAAGCCGGATTGAGCCGCCAAATATGCCGGCGGCTTCGCGCTTTTCCCGCGGGACGGTGGTGTGAGTCGTCGAGACAGGATGAGTCACGAGCGTGCGGGCGTCTCCCACATTGGAAACGTGATACATCAAGTCAATGTTCTGGATGAACTTTCGCCCGGCCAGTTCGTCTTCCACCTCGAACATGACCATCGCCCCGTGTCCATATGCGGTGTTGAGTGTCTGTTCGACGATTTCCCGATCGGCGCCTTCGAAGAGACCCGGGTAAAACACCCGACGCACTTTTGGATGCTCCTTTAGAACTCCAGCCACGATCCTGGCATTGGCGCAGTGCTGCTTCATGCGAAGCGGCAGCGTTTCAAGCCCTTGGATCAGTTGAAAGCTCGCAAACGGGGAGATGGCTGCACCGGTATCGCGTAACCAGGTCATGCGAGCCTTGAGGAGAAACTCGCTCTTTCCTAGGTCATCGACATCGCGCACGGCGTTGTGCCAGACAATTCCGCCATGCGCTTCGTCGGGACCATTGAACAAGGGGAAGCGAGAAGCTCCGCGATAGCTAAATTTACCGCTGTCAACGATTAGTCCGCCGAGGGTCGTGCCGTGGCCGGAGATATATTTTGTTGCAGAGTACGTTGTAACTGCAGCGCCCAGGTCTGACGGCCGGCATATCAGCGGCGTAGTCGTGTTGTCTACGACCAGAGGCACGCCGTACCTCCGGCCGATCTCCGCAAGCTGTTTAACGGGAAGCGGAATCAGACAGGGATTCGATATTACCTCTCCGAACAGGCAGATGGTGCGATCATCGATCGCTCGCTCGAACGTCTCGGGCCTTCGAGGATCTGCTGTCCTCACGCTGATTCCCAAACGCTTTAGGGTGTTGTGGAGCAGGTTCCAGGTATTGCCATATAGATATGGAGAGGCAACGACATTGTCCCCTACTTCGCCACTTGAAAGATTGACGATAGCAAGGAACGTCGCCGCTTGACCTGACGCAACGGCGAGCGAGTCGCTGCCCATATCGACAGCGGCGTAGCGCTTCTCGAGCGCGCGGGTCGTGGGATTGATAATCCTCGTGTAGGTGAACCCATCGGCCTTGACGTTGTAGACGTCCGCGATGTGGTTGAGATCGCCATCGAGTTCATAAGCTGTATTCTGGTAGATCGGCACTGCGACGGCTTTCGTCACCGGGTCGCGCCGATAACCCGCATGCAGAACAGCAGTCTCGGCGGAAAACGGCAGCTGCCGGTCTCCAACTGCCTGAGCCGGCATCTTTACGCGCGCGGCATATGCCTCTTGGTCCGGCGCCGGCCTTGCTGACCGGGCCTGACCGGACCGGAAATATGAACGAAAAGCGCATCCCAACCGCTCAATCCAGCTGGATTGGATTTCCCCAATGCAACCGACGCGAAAGCTTCGCGTCGCAAGGTGCAGCTTCGAGTAGACGTAAAGATTGTGGGCCGCCAAGTGGCGATACAGCCCATCGAATCCTTCCTGGTCTACTATGCCGGGCGGCGCACTGAACGCAACGCAGACCGGCGACTGCAACTCGGGGGACAGCAGCGGAGACACTGTCCCTTCGAGTTCCTTGATGAGGTCGTCTCTGACCTTCTCGTACCGGAAGCGTCTGGCATCAATGCTCTCCTCATGCAGAATCTTCAAAGCCATTGTCGTTGCCTGAACGATGTGGGTGGGAGGGGTCGACCGCCACTCACCCGTGCGCTCGAGCGAGCGCCATTGATCTCTCACATCGAGCACAAACGATCTCGGTTCTTGAGCCGCATTCTCCAGCAGCTCGCGCGACGCAATTACAAACGCTACTCCCGGCGGCCCTTCTATGCATTTGTTGCTCGATGTGACCAGTACGTCTGGTCCACGCTGGCTCAGATCGATATTGAGAGCGCCGAAGGAACTCATTCCATCAACGATGGTTTTTACGCCACAACGCCTCGCCTCTTCCACGATCTCTTGCAGAGGGTTGACGATTCCGGTTGTCGTCTCACAATGCACGAAACACAGGTGCGTAACGCCAGGATTTCGGCTCAGATACTCGCCGATTTCTTGCGGATCCAAAGGATCGGTTGCGCGCTTGACGAGCTTCAGCGCTTCGACCCCCCACAGCCGCAAAATTTGTAGAACACGCTCGCCATAGATGCCGTTTACGCAGACGAGCGGCCTGTCGGCTCGGGACACAAATGAAGAGAGGGCAGCCTCCATTGCAAAGGAGCCCCCTCCTTGAATGGGCACCACCGAATAGTCCTTAGCGTTTCCCAGCAAGTTGAGCATCAGCCGCCTCATGCAGGCGGTCACCTCCTTGAACTCGTCATCGCGAGATGCAAGATCAAGCTGCATCTGGCTCTTCACCGCCAACGATAGCGACAATGGACCAGGCGTCAGCAAAGAGCGCTGTCTTGTCAAACCATTCCTCCTACATTGTGTTCGTCGATGACCTGCCGTACGCGCGCCATCGCCCCGGAGGCGCGCGTATGCCTTCCTCATCGATAGCTTCGAATGAAGCGCCTTAAAACGCGGTCTCGTTTCGCGTCGACCGCTCCAAAAGGCCGCCGGATGACAACCTTCAATTTCTCATTGCGGATGGAGAGCAATCCTTCACAAAGCTCCCCGTTGATGCGTTTCAGACCTCCCAGATAGCCTTTTTGCGCTGAACGCTCGGGCGCAAGTGGGCGCCGACGCTCGCTCTCATCCAACTGTCACGCATGTGCAGGCTTGGGCGTGGTCGCCTCTGGCGCTATGAGGCGCCGGTCGGCCGGCGGTCTACCTGTAAGACTGCCCAGTCAGGCAAGCTTTGCCGCCAGAAAGGCGATGCAGCCTAGATCGTCGCGCCCGGACGATAGGCAGGCACACTCGATAGTCTTCGTTCGCAGCGGGTGTCCAATGCGTTTGCTTGGGACTTGATACATTTTCACTCCGTCGCTCGTGGAGGGATTGGGACGCACATGGCTGTCTGGGCGAGCTCGAAGATCGTACAACTTGACGTTACGGGCGTTTCAACCCTCTCCGGAATTTTTCTCGCGGGACTTTTCCTCACGTACTCCCGTTTGGCAACGACAAGTCGACGCAAGCAGCGGAGTACGAGGGATTCACAGCGAGGTTCAATAGTTTGAACGTTAGATCTGGATCGAGCGTGAGTATTCCGCGTGCGAGCGCGATTCTGCGGAGAAATGACGGGATCGTTCCGTTTACGTGCAATCCGGCCAAAAGAGCCATATGGAGGTACGAAGCTTCTCGGCAGCCCGGGCGAGATCCTACTGGATGCTGTGCATGACGGTTTAAACCTTCCGCCATAGCTGTTGTGTCACGTCATTGCGCTCGCAATGGAGCGGCGTTGGCAGCCCGCGGCGAGCCACACTTGATGGCGATCCAGCGATCTTGGATGCTTGCGCGAGCAGGAATCAGTTCGACACCTTTTGGCGAGCGGCCTTGTGACACAACATGTCGCCTCGATTTGCCGGGAGTACGTCGAGCCAAGTCCAATGAAGTTGCGCGCTTTATCTTGGAAGCGATTCCTGGGCTTTCAGCATCTCAGTTACTTAACGCCGCTTCGCCGCGGGACGTCTCACCGAGCGATATGGCGGCGGTGAGCGTGCGGTTTTACGGCGGTTCCAAGGCGTGGGCGGCGAGCAAAAGTTGCCGGCATCCCAGCGCTCGTTGCGCGCAACTACCTCGCCGATGAGGCACTCTGGTTGGACGACGGTCGCACTTCGTACTTGTCCTGCTCTCTCCTCTGCAGGCCGGCTCGTTGATGCGAGCTCGCGTCCGACGTGGTCTACGGGCGCGGTCGAGCACGCCAGCGGTTGACCAGAGCGGATCATCAAGTGATCATCTCTGTCGCTTGCCAAGGATGAGCTTCGCTTCCTTTTCGGCTGCGCCTATGGCGCCTTCATGGCGATCAACCAGGAAAGGCGGAACGGAGCATGACCCGAACACGCGGCGGGGCTTCGTAGCTCAGGATGGCGCATGTTCGTGACAGCATTGCCTCGCGATGCGAAGGTACAGGCCTACGCCGAAGGTATTCGCCGACGAGCGGCGGCCAAAAAGGGAAGAAAGCTTGCCAGACGTTACCATCGCCAGCGTCCTTAGGAGATGCTGAGGATCTGCTCAAGCCGCGGGACCTCCCCTCGCAACGTCTCGATAGCCACGTCTCGGTTCTCCGAAATGTTCAAAGCAGTGTGGACCGGCTCTCCAGCGTAAGATGAGCCGGGCAATCCTCCCGCATTGGTACTTCGCATATCCCACCAGGTGCGGAATATACGGCGATAGGGTTCAGTTACCTCCCGCCCCCTGTCTAGAACTCCGGATTTCTGGGCATGCAGCAGTTCCTGCTCATATCCGAGTTCCAGCAAAAGCTCGGCACCGACCAGATCGGTCACGGTTTGCATCTCCTCGACGCACAATTGAGATTGCCGTGATTTGACTGAGCTTCCGTGGATGGCGTTTCGTTCCACGTTTTTTCGATCCCCAAAGCTGCTGGCTTGAAGATAATCTGCTCGTCCTATGCTAGCCGATGCGACGCCATCTGGATCACAGCCGAGCCCTGTCAGTACACGTTGGATTTCCTCGTCCGGACGCGCCACGAGCAGTTCGTATTGCACCAAATGGGCCTGCGGGCGAGTACGTTGCTCGGCGAGCCTAGGAAGACCCAAAACCAAATCGGGGAGTGAAGATATTATGCCATCGGGCAGACGAAGCATGAGATCAGTGAGACTGGAAACGCTGACCGGCTGCGAGCTGTCTGCCCGCCATGGAATCCCAGGTCGATTTCAATGAAGCGGCGATGGCGTAGGGATTGCGCATCAGAAGGATGTGTGGCGCTTCTGGATAGACGGATTCAACAAAGTCAAGGACCGTCCATAGCGTGGTGTCTTATCTATGATGATGCGCTTACCCGCTTCTGCCAGATACTGATCGTATGCTGCTTCTGCAAAAGCGCGGCTAACGATCGCGCGGTCTATCCGTCCTAAGAATTCGGAGGTTGCGGCCTCAATCAGTGCGCTGCCCCCCGGATGGCGCCGATCCACCTTGCCAAACGCCTCGAGCGCCAACATTAACCAGGGTTCAGGCGGAGCCACAATGTCTGGATGGAGCTTCAGCAAATGAGCCAGGAGTGTGGTCCCAGATCGTGGAAGACCGAGAGAAAGCACACTCAGGTGAACGACCAAAACGTCCGCTTATCGTCAGGCGCTCGTGCTGGGCACGCGCCCCCCTGTCGGCGCTAGCTCGATTGGGCGAAGCAAAGCGAGCCGCCCGATCGCATGAGGACCAACAGCTTGCGTACAAAGCGACGAAACGACAGAATTTTGGCTGCTACTCATGACCTAAGACCCATTCACTTTGATCGGGCGGGATCACAGAAGGGTAACTGCAATCGCGCCTCCGATTGCTCGACCAATAGAACGAAATTAAGCAACTGCTCAATTGCAGCAAGATTGACTCGGATGTAGGAAGGTTGGAAAGAACTATACGGACGTTTGCCGAAGACCGCGCGAGCACATGGCAGGTTGCTACGTATGTAAATGCGACTGCACCTCGCTGATTCTCGGCATACTCCAAGACATTTCGGGATATGAGCGGAGTGCTGCAAAGAATCAGGTCATATCGCGGGGGTCACACTTGAGTGAGCGCCGCGGCTAGCCGGTCAACACATTGGATTATAGCTCCGGCCAACTTTCTTTCGACAAGCGCAATCGTCCAAGCCGCACGAAGTATTTGGGTTAGCGGATCCGCAACGTCGCTCTTCCCCTGACAGGGGCTAAGGAGGCTGAATGACGGACCTGATCCAACATGCCACGGGATAACGCGATCAGCAAGCGCGCTTGGCCGCGTCTCTACTCACGAAGACGAGATTTTTCCGCCGTTCATGTGGAACATCCTTGGTAGGGCTACGAGCAAGACAATGTCTTCAATGCCGATTATGAATCACGACCGGACATAACCTTTTAGACCAACACTTTCTAACAAAGTCCATCAATGAGGATGCTGGAGCCCCACCGCCACATTGAAACGCCATCCAAAAAACCCCTCAGCGCGAATCGGCAAACCCAATTTGCTAGAGAACCTTCTATGGGCACTGAGGGCGGCCTGCGAGCCGCCCTACCGTGCAAGTACCAGCGCGGCCCAAGCTACCGCTGATGTCCGAGTCCGATTCCAAGATTTAAGGCCTTCTGGCGGAGCGCACCGACACTGCGTTTGGTCATCTTTGCTATTTTTATCACCGGGGTCCTGGCCTTCGAGTGGACTTTGAGCTCCTTGATATCTGCCTTCGTCCATTCGCGCCGCTTAACGCTTTTCTTAGTTGCTTTCTTCACGATGAATGCTCCTTTTTAGCGGAGCGGCTTGTAACATAGTTTTCTCGGCGCGACGACGGTAAAAAAATAGACAATATTATAGGACATCGCGCCAAGTGTAAGCTTTGGCATGTCTTCCGAAGCGAGGTGTCTGCACTGTTGCAGCTGCGCAATTGTAAACTTCATACGCACGTCGCGTTCTGATAGCGTTCCAATCGACGCCTTTATATCCGGAGCTAAACAACCGACACGCTCTCGAATAAGCGAGAGCCAAATCGCGATAGAGATCAACAGGTCCAAATAAGGAGGTGCGCCCAGAGAACGGAAAGATGTTGTGTCTCCGCGATATTGCTTAGAGAGGTGGCTGACGAGAATGATTAAAGGCACACTCACCTTTGATCACGCGCTCTTTGTCAAGTTCGCTTTTGGTCGTATTCAACTCGCGCAAAGAGCGCCGCCGCTTGATGGATCATGCCCAATTTTCGGGATAAGAAATTTGCTGAAAATCCAGCACGACTGGCGTCCACCGCCGATCAGGACACCACAGGCGTAGACCGCTTAAAGACGAGCAGAGACCTTCGTCGGCTGCCTTCGCCAACCAATACATGGGGTTCTTGGTCCCCTTCTCGTATTTGACCCGGATGCCTTCCGGGAAATCAGTTTAGCCGACCGTCTCGATGACACTGATGTGCACGAAGAGGCCAAATCCTTCGTCCCTCAGGTCAATATCTTTGGTCGCGTTCAACGACTCCACAACACTGATTACAACGACACTGTTTCTAGATTGAACTTCGCAATCCAGTCGAACTGCATCACCACCAGCAAGGGTTCAAGCGGCTTTCCTCCACGTCGACATCGGTTTACGTCGGCTCAATCGCATGCCGTGGGACGCTTTCTGCCCGTGTTCGCTTCCAGCCGAGAAACCAAAGGGAGCGGCAGCTCAGCTTTCGGCTCTTGCGCGATCTCTCGCTCAACCTGCGCCTGCATAGTACCCCGATCTAAGTTTTCGAGCGCCTCAAGTACTCTCTTCCCTCTTCGGTGATAATCCAGCACCCGGCCTTCCGCTCGATCAGCTTTTGGCCGAAAACATCGAGTGGGGTCGCGCGGCTCGCAATCCGCTTCATACGGTCCGTCCACTCCGGGCCGCTGCTAAAATAGATAGCCAAATGCTGCTTAACGACTTCGATACTCGCCAGACCGTGCGGCTGCAGGCGAGTATCTTCAGTATCGACAACTGAAAACTCGCGCACGCCATCGACTTAAGGAAAAGCCCATATTACATATTTTGAGGTAAGCTCCAGAGCTGCGAGCCGCTTTTCAAAAGAGAGCTTCCTCCTAAAGCCGATTGCACGACACCCGCCTGCCGTCGCCGCGGTAAGCAACGCTTTTCGACTGCATCTTGCCAGGACTCTTCCGAAGAACGGTTCAGCATTAGATAGCTGCGTTGACTAGGAGCGTGAGGTGGTCTCGACTGCCGACTTCGACCGACTTGAGATCAAACGACGTCGGTAGTAGCCACGCCGTTGTACATCCTGACGAATGACGTCGCTCACGAAACGAACCGCCCGCTTCTTTCGTTTCCAATTCCCGCCCAATCCCGCGGGGATCGCAAAGCCTCTCGGCACGACCAAAAGATCGTTTCTTTGGTTCAAATAGATATCGAACATGTGGTGGCTCTTTTTCGCACAAGCGTAGATCGGCTGTTCACCGATCTGGTGACATCGAAGCAACAGTTTCCTTTAAGTCACTGGACGATCAAATGACATTCAAAAGCTCCCGTCCTGATAAGGGAAGACGGTCACGCGCACAATGGTGCCGCAAGATGTGAGCGTGTGCACGTCCCGACTTACGGCGCCCGGAGAGGCACCCGTCAATGTCGACCTCAAACGCGGCGGAGAGTCTATCTAGGTGGCTCAACTACGGCAATGCCAGCCTACGCTACGATTTTTCTCCCAACTAGCTGATGCAGCATAAGCTTCGCCAGGTATGAGGCTCCCAAAGCAGCGGCTTAGCAGATCGTTGCCCGGAAAGCAGACGATCGTCGGTACTAGCTGAAGTAATCCTCCGGCCCGCCTTCGCGAACCGTGTCGAGAGTAACGCAATGGAACCCACCGCCGAAGATCCGTCTATGGCGGCGCCGAACCGGGACAACCTGAAAGCTGAACTGTTCAAGGATCCGAGCCAGCTCGGGGCAGGCGTCGTTGACTAAGACGACGTCAGGAGCGACCGAGAGGACGTTGACATCAATGTAAAGACTGGACAACAGCAGATCGTCGTCGTTGTAAGCCGGAAAACTATTTTTGGTTGGCTCGGGCGCTACTATCATGTCCCAGTTGCGCATTGCTTCTGGCAAATAGTCCGCCACCTCGCGAGACCGCACGAGCAGCGGCCCCGGCGCAAGCGCTATGACCATACTATCAATATGGCTATCGCAGAGCTTGTAGGCACGGTGGATCCGAAATCGTCCTTGCAAATGGCGCTCAAGCCAATCACATGGCATCGCGTGATTCTTGGTAGCGATATTTACGACGAGGTCGCGTCCAACACGCAAACACTGCGCACCGTCCCACATCATCTCGAGGCCAACGTCATAGGGATGTGTTCCGGGATGGTGGATCGGTTCCGTTGGACCACCGGTCGTTGACAGGGCGTAGGAGCGGTCAAATGAACGGTTAGTCATCAACGGGCGCGGCATCACTGACCATCGCGCGCCTCGGTCGAAATAGGACGCGAAGATTGGCTTGAGAAATTGCGTCTCGAAGTATCGTGAGCGGAGCATAGGAGGGGTCTCGATCAATTCGTCTCCAACCACTAACGCTATGTCGCGGACATTGAGCGGCGGCACGACTGCGGCCAACCAAGCAAGGGTGCGAACCTCCACGGTGGACGCATCGAGTGTCATCGGTCGATGCACGGTCACGTTAAGCTTCCGCAACGTGTTCACAATTCCTTCGACGTCCTCATTCAGTTCGTCCAGGTAGCGGTCCTTGATCCGATGGCGGACCCGCGTGCCAGCTTGTGTGCCCGCTGCCGCAGAGGACAGACGCGGAGCAGCGCGATCGTCTGTTCTCTACCCACTGGGATGATCCCGCCTTGGCCGGCTGGTCAGATGCGCTCTACACCATTGCCGGATACGTGCTCTACACCACGAATTCAACCTATCTGACCTGGCAGGTTCGCCGGCGGATGACGTATTTGCCGTCCCTTCGGGATTCCATATACGGCTGCCGGCGTGGTTCAAATTGTATAATTGGAACGTTTGCCACAGTAAGGCTACCGCACGGAATGGCAGCGGGCGGAAGTAAGGCTGATGCGGAGCACCGCTGCCAAGGTTCGAAGTGGACGCCGGTCACTGTAAAAGGGCAAAGTCTCATCCGATTGAAACGCGGAGCCGGACACAATGTCGTAGGCATGCTCCACGAACACGTCGTCGCGCCGGATGCCATAGCCGAAGAATACCATGACTGGCGAGGACGCCGGTGAATGTCACGGGCGTGAACTGAGAGCATTGGCCGGAGTTGAAGACCTTAAACTTCCTTGGAAACCCGGAAAGTGCGACGCCCTTGCAACTCAGGAGAGCTCGTCCTCGCGGAATGCTCGAAGATGATGTGGACGGATTGGCTCATGCAGGCGGTGTTCGAAGCTCCAGTACATCGGCGAAGATTGTCCAATCGCGGACCCGCCTTTGCCGGCAGAAATCGGTCTCCGCCTGCTGAGCAGCAGCACTCAGCGAGGCGGCATCGACCTTGAATGCTGCCTGGCACGCACGATGCTCGCCGCCGGCATCGTCGCAAACGATCTTCATAAACCGGACGCTAAATGAAGGCATGCCCCCTCTCTTTGTGTGGTTTGCTTATCCACTATTCTGCCATTCGCGCGGGGAGTATTTGATTTGCCTCAAGGAGCATCCCAAGAGGTCTGTCTGATCCTCCGAAGATAGGCCAAGAAAGTCCGCCGTGAACTTTACGAGTTGTCCGCGATAGTCTTGTGAACGACTGCCGCAAGTGCAGGCTTATCGCGGGCTGATTTCTGCCATGCGCCGGCGGCTATGCGCGCAAGCGATCGCTGGGCACCAAGAACCCCGAACTTGCATCGGCGGTCCACCTGAAGACGCGATTGCAGAAGCCGCTCATCACGCTTGTCCTAGCCCACGTTTCGATAAGCCCGGTCCAGGACTTCAGCGCCGGAGCTTAAGGTCTATCAGCGCCCGGCAAGGCCACCGAGTGAAAGGCGAAGCATCAATTGACCGTCGGCGTGCACGGAGCAATGGCGAAAAGTTGTCCTAGCCATGGGCGTGGGTTGCACCTCAATTCAACGCGTTGGTCTGTTGCAGAGAACGCGAGGCGCTGGCTGAAGCGCGAGTTCGGAACATGTCGACGAGCGTCTGCGGCTGGTAGCGGTCACGAGCCTCCGATCCCGGACGCGCACAACTTTTTGACAAGCATCAATGCTGCAGCGGCTGCCTCTGATAGAAGTGGTCTTCTAGTAAGGTCAGACGCACGGCGGACCGAAATGCTTGACGCCCATGATGCTTTCTTGCCCGGGTACCCGCTGCCGTTCCTAGGACTGCTACCAGACGCAGCCGCAGCCGCGCGGCGGCCAATGACCGGCCACATGATAAATTGCGCCGACTTGCGACGGCATCTACTTTATCGGCCTGCGGGACGGCCCTGCTATGGGCTCAGAGCGATGCCGCCCATCTAACGGTGTTAAGAAAATGCGCGCGTGAGGGAGGCCCCCCACACACAACCAACACGATGACGCCGGAGGATAAGGAGATGTGTCTCACCAACAAGGGACGTGATATGACAGACGGCCGGACCATTTACCCTGCTCCGGGCCGGATTACTGGAGCTGGAGTCCAGTCTAACTTGTGCAGCACAGCTACAAATATCAACGGCCGAGGCCTTGAGCTGATCCAAATCAATTCGACCAAAGCTCAGATGTCGTTTCGTGGCGCAGATCTAAATATTTCAGTTCGCGAGCGGATCATGTTTCGTCACAACAGCGCATGGCCGATAGCCCTCCGCCGCGGCTGACGCGATCGAGAACGCGGGCCATCCGAACGTTATCGGCTTGGGCCCGTCCGCGCAGAACCCAAGCGATGTGCGCGGTGTTAACAAGGTTATCTGAATTTGTCACCCCGCAGCTATGAACACCGCCCAGCATCTAATGATCTGACATGGGAGCAGCTTGGAAAGGCGCCGCCCTTCGATCAGGATCTGGAGATTGCCGTGATCGAGGGTAATTCAATTCACCGGGTGGTCTTTCCTTGCCGCCGGATCTTCGGCGGATGGATCAACGCGAATACCGGAGAGCAAATCGCTGTGCGGCCAACGCATTGGCGTATCTGGCCCGGATAGCCGTTATTCCAAATGGATTGGCGTGAGTTGGGGTACGGAGTGCCTTTGACGTCCTCTCTTCGGAAACTATCTAGCGTGGATTGATTGAGGGAGCCTGACGGCATCTCCGAGCGGACCGAATCCGCGCCGGTGCCTTGCGGTGTCCGTCAAGCATTAGTTTTCTCATTGCTGTCGCGGCCGTTGCCAACGTGCCCATGAGCGACAAATCACAGCCTAGACGGCCGCGTACCATGGCATGATTGAGCTGCGGCACTTCTGCTTGAATGGGTCGCAGATTTTCGGCGAATGTCGTCGCCTTGATCGAGCAGCCGGCAATTCTCCCGCGGCCGACGAAACTAGCGTAACGCGTCACCATCTTTTCTCCGAGACCGTACCTTCCCCGGTCCACGAAGTGGACCGGGCATTTTGTCAGCGGCAAGGATAGCCTCGATAATGTGGAAAGCGTAAATCACCATAACCCAATTAGCTTTGTCGAGAACAGACCGGAGCTCGGGATCAACGGATTTGCGGATCGGATGCAGCGCGCAGTTCGCGCGCGGCAGCGACCATGTTGGCGAGCGCAGGCCGAACCTCCTCCCATTTGCGCGTTTTTAGGCCGCAGTCCGGATTGACCCAGAGCTGAGAATCCTGCAAGCGCGTCCGAGCTAGCACGATCAGCTCCTTCATTTCGTCCGTCTCGGGAACGCGCGGAGAGTGAATGTCGTACACGCCCGGTCCGATTTGATTTGGATATTCGTACCTCCTGAACGCATCCAGCAGCTCCATTTTCGATCGCGACGTCTCGATTGAAATGACATCCGCATCCATTGCAGCGATCGCACCGATGATGTCGTTAAACTCTGAGTAGCACATATGTGTATGGATTTGCGTTTGATCGGTAACGCCCGATGAGCAGATGCGGAAGCAATCTCCGGCCCAATCGAGATATGCCTTCCAGTCCGACCGGCGCAATGGCAATCCTTCGCGAAGTGCAGCTTCGTCGATCTGTATCATCGCCGCACCGGCATTCTCGAGATCGCGGACTTCATCGCGCATCGCGAGCGCAAGCTGACGGCAGACCTCGCTTCTAGGAATATCATCGCGAACAAACGACCAGTTCAGGATCGTCACCGGTCCGGTCAACATCGCCTTCATCGGCTTACTAGTTAGTGATTGCGCGTAGCGCCACCATTCCACGGTGATCGGCTTCGGCCGCACTACATCGCCAAACAGGATCGGGGGCCTAACGCAGCGCGAACCATAGGACTGAACCCATCCATTCCTTGTAAATGCGAAGCCGGCGAGTTGCTCGCTGAAGTACTGCACCATGTCATTACGCTCGAATTCGCCATGAACGAGGACGTCAAGACCGATGTCCTCCTGCCAACGTACGGCGCGGGCTATCTCCTCTTTGAGGAACCTGTCGTATTGCTCCTCGCTCATCGCACCTCGCGCATGCGCCGCGCGAGCATTTCGCACCGCTGTGGTCTGCGGAAACGATCCTATCGTCGTGGTGGGAAAAGCCGGTAGTCCAAAGCGTTCCCTTTGGATCTCGGAACGACGGGCAAACGGGGTGGCGCGCTGGCGCATCGTCTGATCGATCGCCCTCATTCGGACAGCGACGTTGGCATTATGGATCTTCGGCGAGGTCCGGCGGGCAGTCGCAGCGCATTCCGACTCGGCAAGAGCTAGCCCAACATTCTGGTCGCCTGCGAGTACCCGCGCCAGGATCGCAAGCTCACGCATCTTCTGAACCGAGAAAGCAAGCCAGCTCTTGACGTCGGACGCGAGCCCGGTCTCGAGTTCAACATCGACCGGCACGTGAAGCAGCGAGCAGGATGGAGCGAGCTGTACACGGTGCCTGCCAAGCTTCGCAATCGAGGGCTTCAGCCGCTGACGGAGCGACGGCAAGTTCGACCGCCACACATTCCGGCCGTCGATGACACCGAGCGACATGACGAGATCACTTCGGCCGTCAGCAACGATCTGATCCAATAGTTCTGGCGCTCGAACCAAATCGACGTGCAGACCGGAAATTGGCAGGCTCAGGGCAGTATCCAGATTGTCGCCTAGGGCGCCGAAATAGCTCGCAAGCATGATCTTGATAGCGGGTCCCTCCTTTGCGAACCGGTTATAGGCGTGCAGCAACGAATTTCGCGCCGCCTCATCCAGATCAAGGACCAGGCAGGGCTCGTCAAACTGAACCCAACTTGCCCCTCGTTTGGCTAATTCATGCAGAAGGTCGATATAGACGGGTATCAGATCATCGAGGAGAGAGAGGGGCTGGAACGCACTATCGGTACTCTTGCCGAGCTTTAAAAATGTGACCGGCCCGATCAGGACAGGGCGGGTCTGAAAGCCAAGAGCCCTCGCTTCCTCATACTCTTCGACGGGTTTGCGAGAGCACAGTCTGAACGCCTGTCCCCGGTAAAACTCAGGAACCATGTAGTGGTAGTTGGTATCGAACCACTTGGTCATTTCCTGCGCGGGCACGCCAGATCCCCGCGGGCTCTGGGCGCAACTCGCATCCTGCTCGCCGCATTGCGATCCGCGGGCCATGGCGAAGTACGTTTGGAGCGAAACGGATTCTCCGTTCGCGGCGTAGATCTCCGGGATTGCGCCAACCATGACGCTTGTATCGAGCACCTGATCATACAGCGAGAAGTCGTTTGACGGAATGATCGTGACGCCGAGCGATTTTTGACGAGCCCAGTTCGCTGCGCGTAGGCCGAATGCGTCTTCGTGCAACTGCTGTTCACTAATCTTTCCAGCCCAGTAGCTTTCTAGAGCGAGCTTGAGCTCACGCCTTGGGCCGATGCGTGGCGTTCCGAGCGTAGCAACTGGAAGAGAGAGAGGAGACATAGCGTTAACCCCTGTTGGGGACAAAGGCCATGGCGGACGCAGGCAGGAGAAGTCGCGCGTGCGACGGCTGCTTGGCGCACCACCGAGACACCCCGCCCGTGGACCAATATATTGTCGGGGCCGGTCTCCTGGCTTGCTGGTCATCGCTGCTGTCCGGCCTTCCCGAAGCCGTGCAGGCTTCAGCGACATCGTCGGACAGCGGCTCGCCGCTCACAGTTGCGGGGGCAGAGCCGGCATTTGCACCGGCTTCCCTCTTAGCTCCGGATCAATGGGAACCGGAGAACCTCGACGACTTGGATTATCGGCAGGAGAACTCTTCCGTCAACCTCTCAGATTATGTGCAAGCTAATCTGCGACATCCGCTAGCCGAATGACCGTGCATCTCTGTGACTTCACCATCTAGAAACATTCTCTCATCAGAGATGTCATAATCAGACATATCCTTCTCAGATGCCGGATAAGCATCGGAGCTGCCTTGAGGCGGAGCCGCACGCTAAATTGATGAAAGGGACAGAAGCAGCCTGCCGGCGGGAGTACCGACGTTATATCAGAGCGCTTTCAATGCGGCTTTGCGATTTCCAGAGGTTCGCCCAGCACCTCAGCTAGCCAGCTCTTCGCTCAACTAAAGGATCTGCGGCGAATAGGCCAAGGCACGTGGCGAAATTTAGCAACTGGCGAGGGGTTGATTTGCGTGCCACCCAGACTTCAGAGCTGGGATCAAGCCGGCTTGGTGCTTGGCAATCACGCAGCTCGAACGCGGGCGGCACGATAGCGAACCACACAGCTCAATGGCGGCAAACCCACTTCCGTCCACAGGCATCCGGCATCGAGGCGTTCAACTCTTCTGCTAAATATCCGGTGCGGGACATGGATGCACAAGCTGCGGCGGATACGCCAAACAGAAACATCGAAAACATGCAAAGGTCGGAAAGTCGACAAGAGTGACACAAACTCCGTGAAATTTTCCGCCTATTGCCTGGCACGAAGAATGCAGACCCTCGGAATGCCCAGTCTCCTCCTCTGGGCAGGTCCAGCTCAGCCAATTGACGCAGTCGCTGCCGGGGAAGTTAGCTGCGCATGACATAGAGGGGAGCGCCTGCTCGCGCGGGACAGCTAGCGGGTGCATCCCCGTAAACTTCTTGCGATGGCATAGCAGGTTCGAGGTTGCCTGCTTCACAAGATATTTGGATGAAACGCGATAGGCCGAGGGTTATGAAGAGAATGCCTGGAAGACCCGCGCTATGGCTTAGCGTGGTCGGATTTTTAATCTGCCTCGCCTGGCCGGCTGCCATGAGCAATAATATTCGGGCCAGCGACAGTCCCCTTGTCGAACGACTGAAGTCAACTTGGCGAGCGCAAGATGGTGAGACGATAGAACAAATTATCTCCAATGTCTCGAAGGTGGCACAGTTCGTGCCTCAAATGTGGGGCGTTGTTGAACTTGGCCAAAACGACTTTATTTTCGTTTCGTGGACCAGACACCGGGACAACAAATCGGACGAACAGTACGTTATCGCCTGGAAGATCGCCCTCGACGGCACGCTTGAACTTGCGTCGACTTATGCGAAGCCGATGGAATTGGGCTGGCGCGCCCTGGCGCTCTCCCTAATCGCCAGTGAAGTCGCAGATGGCGAAAGGGACGCAAATCTTCGCTTTCTGCATGATCCGGCCAACTTCAACTTTGTGACTACCCCGCAAGGCCGGCTCGGCGATCTTCTGCGGCAGGGCCGCTGCACTATCATTGAACCAGTTGGAGTGGACTACTTACCGAAGCGGAATGATAAACCGGCCGAGAAGGGTGGCGTGTGGCGCGTTCTGCTCTTGGTGAATTGTAGTATCCAAGGACCACGTTATTTTACACACAACGGGGTCATCACTTTCGAGAAGAGAGAAGGACAGGATTGGGAGCCACAATCCTCCTTTGCCAAACGCATCGCGAAATTTCCCCCTGGCTCCTGGTTCCAACGCACCGAGCCAAAAGAAGAGGAAGACTTAGGAGAGCCAAGGCCTGAGTAAACCGCCGCAGAGCAACATCTTGCCGCAGTGGCGGAGCGCCTCGAACCTATTGCAAGACATACGCGCTCTACACTTGCTTTGTTTTAGCATCCGCAACGGTCCGGGTGCCTTTCTCGCAGCAGTCCGTCCCGTCGCAAGAAGGTCGGGCCGCGCGATTCCGTTTGTTCCGCCTAGTGTCAGCGGCGCGCACGAGCTTGCGAGATGTGGTTTTCCCGCCTTCACTCCACCCGGTGTGAGGACATCAGTTTGCGTAGCAACGTCGAAGGCACCAGGAAATGAGTGCTGAGACGAAGCCGGCGAGGAAGTTACCGGAAACCGTTCACCGGTAGCAACCCAGCATACCGCTGGGCGCTTGCGCATTTCGGAGCGTGCAGACCGGGAAGCTCAGAGCCGTACGCAAGAACGTCGAGGACCAGACTGGCTCGGCCCTAGCTTATCTGGCACCCATTCGTCTGCACGTCATAGATCCGGATTTCGAAGCATGGAAAACACTTCTATAACTGTGCTCCACCTGCCCTGGTCGACATCAACGATCATCCTGCCGGGCGGAAAAGGCATCGGATTTGCGCGGTTTGCTCGCGCAAGGAGCTAAGTTATGCGCGGGCGTCTACGCTGAACTCCATTGCGTCTTCTTCTAAATCGGTCAGAGCGAGCCAGACAAGATTTTTCACATCTTTTCGTGTGAAATGCGAAATTTCATCGCAGAACCGTCGGCAGCGGCAAGATTGCCGCTGGGAGCCGTGGCCGACCAGAACAAGGTTGCTCCTCAACGCCTGACTCCACCGCGAGCGCCGGCGCTTCATAGTCGGTCTCCTTTTTTGCAAAACACAACATTCCGGGGTTCGGGTTTGTTCAGCATCGCCCGTTCGGCCCGCCCGCGAGGATTTCCCCCTCAGGTGGAGGGTACAGCGCGGTCCTAGTGAGAGAGCCGATGCTCGAAGAATACCGCCGCCCGCCCCGAAGAAATCACTTGATCCTTACGCAGCGTCAGGCCGTAGGTTCGCGTTCCGGCGAAGCGCTCATAGAGCGCTCGGAAATGCCGGCGGAATAACGCACATAATGCTGTCAAGCAGTCGAATGTATCGGCACCGTATCGTGCGTGAAACGTGGATCAGGAGCGAAAGGTTATTGTCGGTGAACCGCGGAATTATGTTCGCATTGCTCGCTCTCGTCACATCTCCGGTCTGCGCCGCGACGCTCAGCGGTGCTCCGCGCATCCTCGACGGCAATACGATCGAGATCGAGAAAACCAACGTTCGGCTCTCAGGCATCGAAGCTCCTGAGACGGACCAGATTTGTCTCGACACCAACGGTCGCAAATGGGCCTGCGGCGTAGCTGCTCGCGACGAGCTTATCAAGCATTCAAATGGGCGAACCTGGGATTGTCACACCCAGAGAGTCGATGAGTACAGACGAGCCCTCGGTAACTGCTTCATCGAAGGCGAGAATGTGAATGTCTGGATGGTACGCTCGGGCTGGGCACTATCGGCTGCTGCATCTCACGCTGTCTATGAGTTGTCGGCAAGCACAGCCCATGCCGGACTGTGGTCGGGAGCGTTCATCGCTCCGTGGGACTGGCCTCGCCGCAATAAGGGCACGATGATCATCGGCGCGTGGTCGGTTCCGATCGACGCGCAGGAAGTACTGCTCGGATCAGTCCTGCTGTCGGAACCACCGTCCCCCGAGTGCCTGATAAAAGGCACTGTCGAGCGCAGCGGCGAGCGGATTTATCACCTGCCAGGGCAAGCCAGCTACGAACTAATCGATATGACGAAGAAGCGCAGCGAACGCTGGCTTTGTAGCGAAGCGGAAGCCGAAGCCACCGGGTGGCGTAAGGCCGTGCGATGAGGCGACACATGCATGCAGCCAATTCTCCAAATATGAACCATTTAACCAGCACTGCGCGTTCGCGCCGTTCGCTGTTGTTGTTTGCTGCTTCGACAGTTTTCCTACGATTCGGCAATAAAATTGCCGATGCAAGGGAAGCAAAAGGCACGCCCAAGCCAGATAACCTGCTGTCGCCAGATGCTGCCCTGAAGCGGCTGCTGATGGGAAACGATCGTTATGTCCAGGGTACATCGCGAGCCGACGATTTCAGGCGCGAGCGTTCGGCTTTGGTCGAAGGCCAAAATCCATATGCGGCGGTTTTGAGCTGCGCCGACTCTCGCGTGGCGCCCGAACTTGTGTTCGACAGCGGGCTCGGTGATCTGTTTGTCTGCCGCGTCGCCGGCAACTTCGCTAATGATGATACGCTCGCCAGTATGGAATATGCGGTCGCAGTACTGAACACGCGGCTAATCCTCGTACTAGGCCACGATCATTGCGGCGCGATAGACGCTACGATCAAGTCGCTCCATCAAGATAAGCCGCCGCCAGGGCACATTTCATCCCTGGTGACCGCACTTGCTCCCGCGGTGAACGCATCTCTAGGGCAAGCCGGCGATATATCCGCCCACGCAACCCGAAAAAATGTGATCGACAATGTGAACAAACTCAGATCGACGGGCCCGATTCTGACGGCTGCAGTTGAGCAGAACCGGCTGAAAGTCGTCGGAGGCCTGTATCGGATCGGCACCGGTAAGGTCGATATTGTCAGCTGACGCTAGCACATTCACACCCGAGGCGAATCATCTGCCGTGTGATACGGCCCTTCCGTTCCGCTGTTTGGTCCACCGTCTGCGACAAATGCCCCGGATACCATCCGCTCCATAATAATGATCACTTCGGGAAGTCCTTCGGTATGCGTGGCGTCTTGATTCTCCTCATGTTCTACCTACTCATGTTAGCAACACGCGGCGAGCATCAAGAAACGCACCTAACGCGTCCGACAGCGTTCATGCCTCCATATTGAGTTGCAAACCCAATAGCGTGGTTCCGGTAGCAGATAGCGATGAAGCGCATTGCCTGGCTGTGAACTCCAGAGCCGGCGACGATCCTGAGATCTTCTAGCTCCGATCGAGCACGCCATGAATGGTGTTGCTTTATCACCAAGCTCAGCCAGGGCTGCAGATCACATAGAACAACCAGCAGGACTGCCATCATTCGTTATGATAGTCTCGTTCGCCGCCAAGGACCCGGCCCGCAATGATAAGGCCGTTGAAAGCATGGTTGTTTTCACCACGATCTCGCATGCGCTGCCTGATATTGCACACAGTCGCGCGACCCGCCCGCTTTGGACAATTTACTATCCGTCCTCCATAACGAGTTCGACACGAGACGAAACTGGCAGCTCGCAAATTGCATAGCGTGTACGCGAAACCCATCAGGTTGTTAGTCGCTGCGGACACAGTAAGTTGTGCCAGATTTGTCCGCCCAGGCGAATACCAGAACAATGATTCAAATGTTGCGCACCGCGTCTGCCAGCCAGAAATCATCTAACAACCGATAGATTTGGCAAGCAAGCTCTTCAACCACGGCGTCGCTCAGTAGGAAACAGAAGACTAGCTTCAGAACGTGGATCCCTCATCAGTCGTAACGCTCGTGGCGCAGGCATGCTGCGCGAATTTGGCAAGCTCGGCCAAAATCTCAGCATTGGAAAACCGCCGAAGAGGGAGGCGCCGGCGGCTGCAAAAGAGGTCGACAGGTCAGAATTCTGCCCGAATTTCTTGCGTCCTGTAGGACAGAAGGTAGACGGCTCGTGTGCTGCAACGAGCCTCCTAAGCTCCCCGGGGCCTCTTCGAAGCGCGCCTTGTCTTTGCTTGCATGAGCCGGGTACTCTTGCAGTGCCTCGAACAGATTTGATCGCGTAATTCAGCGTCTTGAGCTCCGTGCGTTTGCTGAACACCAGCTGTCTGGAGGTCCGCTTCTAACCAGGCGCTCCCCGCAGTCGCACGAACAGCTATTGGGCTGTTGGTAGCATCGGGAGATCGGAGCGGGTCTTAATTTTGGCACTAACGTTGAATCTGGCCGGTCGGCGATCGAGGTCCGCTTCTGTCGGTTTGCTTGCGGCTTGTTGAGTCAATGACATTGGCGGAAAGTATACACGAAGACACGAGCATGTGTGGCACGGCGCGGCGGAATGATCTCGCGAGATTCGGACAAGGCCGGCAGACATGCTTAATGGCACGCCGATTGCTGAGACGATGGAAAACTAAGTCGCAGGCTTGAGCGCCCTCCCGAGCATAGCTCAGGAACTCCAAACTTGGCTCGACCCGGCTTGTCCGACGTATGAGCACACGTCCATGGAGAAGACATGACATCGCATGCCCCCCCGACCAGCCGCCGGAGATCCAGCCCGGCAACCACGGGCCGATGTCGCGCCGCCGTCTACCGGCTGTTTTGCCGGCCAGCCTCCATGCAACGGCAACAGCTACATCTCAGTCTGGCTTCCCGGCCCTTAAATTGGGAAGCTACCGTGCGCAATCTCATGCAAGCGATATCAACTGCGACAGCTCTGAGAATGTCCTCCAGCCGGTATCGTATCACCCAGCTTCGCCCCGTGCGCAGTCAATGGCTGACGCACGACCATGGTCGGCACAAGACGCGGAGGACGATCTATGAACGCTTCACCCGAAAAGCAATGTCCTGTATCCCACACCGCGGCTGCGACCTGGGATAATCTGTCGCCGCTACTTGTCGAGATCCGTGCGCGTCGCAACGAGTTTGGCCCCGCGCAGGAAATTCCAAAAGAGATCATCGACGGCTTCAGGCGCATCGGTATCTATCGGGCTATGGTCGCGAAGCGATTCGGCGGCGAGGAGCGAACACCAGCCGAATTTTGCCGCCAGATCGAGCGCATCTCCGAGGCCGACGGATCCGCCGGTTGGGTCGCCAGCTTCGGGGATGGAGCTCGCTACCTCGCTGCTCTTCCGGACGACACGCTTCGAAAAGTGTACGCCAATGGACCTGACGTCGTATTGGCGGGTGCGCTCTTCCCGCTCCAGCCCGCCAGGCGATGCGCCGGCGGATTTGTCGTGAACGGCGTGTGGCCATTCGCTAGCGGCTCGCCCGGGGCGGATTTGATAGGAGTTGGTATAAAACTGGAAGACGATCCGGCCGGAGACCTCCCGCGTGTAGCGGTGATTCCGGCAGAGAAGGTGACAATCCGGCCCAATTGGGACGTCATCGGACTACGAGGCACCGGAAGCCACGACGTTGTCGTCAGCGACGTCATTGTGCCAGAGCAATGGACCTTGATCCGCGGCGGTCCGGCAACACTTGATGGGCCGATCTATCGTTATCCGTCCGTCGCTTTCGCTGCGCAGGCGCATGCGGTCGTCGGCATCGGGATTGCGCGAGCCGCAATAGACGAGGTGATCGCCATGGCCGGAAGCCGCGCCTCGATCACTGGAGCGCCCGTGATGGCTGAGCGCGGCTATGTCCAACTTGAAATCGCCAAAGCCGAATCTATGCTACGTTCCGCTCGTTCCTTCTTTTACGAGGCCACGGAAGAGCTGTGGAAGCAAGCGCTCACGGGCGGGGTAAATCTGAGCACCACGATGCAAGTGCGGCTCGCCGCGACGAACGCCGCGCGGCAGGGCGCTGAGGTCTGCAGGATCTCGAGCGGTCTTGCTGGAACTGAGGCGCTCTATACCAGCAGCAACCTAGCACGCGCCATGTGCGACAGCTTCGTGGTTGCCCAGCACGCAGCTTTAAACGAGGGAACGCTTCAGAGTGCTGGCCTCGCCCTGCTCGGAACTGCAATACAGCCCGGCTTTCCATGAAGTAAAGGGATCAGGCGCGGGCAAACCACAGGCCACGCGAATGGATTGCCGAGCGGGATCGACCTGAATTTCTGCGCAACGGCAACCCACGAACTTTCCAAATCACCGAGCGACGGGGCTCGACTCTCACGGGCTGTGCCGCCTGGGCGCACCGTGCAGCACTGCACGGCGCAATATCCTGGCACTCAACCTTGCGCTTATCGATGCGGCACGCCGACACTGGCAAGGGCAGTACGACATTGATGTGAAGCGTACCGTGCACCTCCATCGGAATGATGGATCAATCTGGCTCTTGGCCGCGGCTGGCGGATCGGCATCGACGGCGCGGAAGAGACGCTGCGGCCGCATGAGATCGCGCATCGCCTAACCGGCCATCTTCCGGCTGAAGAGACCCATGTCAGCCCTCCAATACAGCCAGCCCTCTGCCGTTGGGATGGAGTGACATTAGCAAGCTAGACCGGTTTGGGGCGCGCCGATGAGGCCGCGCGATGGTTTGGCGTGATCGGCAGTAGATCCTGGCGACTGCCGGTAGAGCGGAACCGACGAAGCGACGTCATGAATGTGCGAACGCCTTGCTGCTACATCGGCTGTTCGATCGCCACGGCACCACGGCCTTAGCTCCTCAGGATCGGATGGACCCGCTGACTACCATGGCGCTGGCCGCTCCCTATGGACCGGCTGGCGTTCACGCCGGCTCGAAACCGCACACCAATCGGGCTAACGATAGCCGCCCGCCTTGACGATCACCGTTGTGCAGCTACGGCCATCACAGAGTACGCTGATCAGGCGCTGCATGAATGAGACGCTAGATCTGAGTAGCTGCTAGACACGCGTATTCCTGAGCAATACATCACCTTCCACTGCGCGCGGATAGTGAGCCGCCACTTCAAATGATGGCAATGAGCTAAGAATGGCTTGCAGGCTCAACTGCCCTTCGTAGAGCTCGCGATCACTATATTCGGTGTAGATGAAGCGCGTGTTGCTCAAGGTCCGCATGCCGCCGGCGATAACGTCGGCTTCGGCTCCCTGAACGTCCATCCAGATGAAATCGACTCCGTCCAATTTGGCTTCGCTGCACCAGTCGTCCAGCCGCCGTGTTTCAACCGAGACAGGCCGATCAAACCGGACCCAATCATACTCGGTAAGATGGTTCTTTGGGCGGCGTATTGAGCCGGACAGGTCCCAATCTTTCGCATCCCCATCTGCATTACTCGGATGGAAGTCGATCGTCCCGTTTCGGTCGCTGATGGCGATTTCTAGCAGCTTCACCTTATTGAGGGATGGACCAAGCTTCTTCTTGAAGCGCGCGATCGCTCGGGGGTCGGGCTCAAAGCAGTAAAGCTCGGGTTGCGGGCACAGCTCGAGGAACTTTTGCGTATCAGTCCCATCATTGCAGCCAATATCCAGGATGACGGGATTCGGCTTCTGCAGAAGTGAGACGATGTGCTGATGTACTTCTACGGATGACACAGATGCTCTTCCATGGTGCGCGGAGATCGGATGAATTTCGACTTGGAAGCCGATCACACGCCGGAAGCAGCTGCACAACGTATATCAAGGTATATTGCTCTTATATCCGCCAATCCCTTCGATCCTCGACAGCTGTTTGGATGCCATCGACATCAAGTAGAGGGAATCTATCGAGCACCTCGCGATGCAATCTCGACCCTATCGCCGGAAAATGCGGCCTCAGTGAGTTAGATCGCCGTCCTGGCTTTTCGCCGGCCGAAAGAACGCTTTCGTTCAAGCGCCACCTGCCGGATATGATCTATGGCACGTGCCGAGCAGAGTGGCCCCTTATGCATAGCAACAGCCCCTCATCTCGATGACAATTGCGCAAAAATGTGCGCTGTCGGCTGATGGCCGCCATCTCAGATAGTAGCTCCCGTCAATCTCTTCCGCGGAATCGCCGGCGAGGAACGCGGCCGGTGAAAGCACCGCGGTGCGCGATGTCCGGCGCAATCAAGCTTTCGCGGCGCGCGCAAATTTCTTCAAGTGCTGCCGGCACGATGACCAGGGTGAAGTCAGTAGGGTTTGAGCACCGCCGCTGGACACCGTTTGTGGACCGCACGCTTTGCCCGCCACAGCTGCTAGATGGTGCCGTCAGGCAATCATGTGCAATGCCAGCACCGCCGCCAACACGCGAGGCCTTTCGACCTGTTCAACGACCACCGGAGCAACGTTGAAGTCTTCCCGGGATCAATGCAGTATTCGAAGAAACGCAATGTCATTTTCACGACAGCCGGGCGGGCTGGTGCACCTCTGCGCGTTTGCTTCTGGACAACACAATCGCAGCCGCTGAATGCTTCAGCAGTACTGGAAGGGCAGATCGCTTAGCGCATTTCTGGCCTGACTCTTGCTACGGGCTGCTTGTCACATTGTGCCTAACTTCAACTTGTTCACACGCTCAGGAGACCTCTATGAAATTCCGTCCGCTTCACGACCGCGTCGTGGTCAAGCGCATCGACGCAGAAGAGAAGACCGCCGGCGGCATCATCATCCCCGACACTGCCAAGGAAAAGCCATCGCAGGGCGAAGTCGTTGCAGTTGGCCCGGGAGGCCGCGATGATAGCGGCAAGCTAATTCCGATCGACATCGAAGTCGGTGATCGCGTGCTGTTTGGCAAGTGGTCCGGCACCGAGGTCAAGATCGATGGGCAAGACCTGTTGATTATGAAGGAGAGCGACGTGATGGGTGTTCTCACCGATGTCTTCTCCAAGAAGAAAGCCGCCTAATTCACAGCTCGCAGCTCACCCCTCCTGAGGAGAGCCCATCGGGCGCGCCAAAGGATGAATTAATAGGGACTGAAGGAATTTTGTATGTCAGCCAAAGAAGTGAAGTTCGGAGTAGACGCGCGGGACCGTATGCTGCGCGGTGTCGACATTCTCGCCAACGCCGTGCAGGTCACGCTCGGTCCAAAAGGCCGCAACGTCGTGCTCGACAAGTCGTTCGGCGCACCTCGAATTACCAAGGACGGCGTTGCAGTCGCCAAGGAGATCGAGCTCGACGACAAGTTCGAGAACATGGGTGCCCAGATGGTGCGTGAGGTCGCTTCGAAGGCTGCGGATGCTGCTGGCGACGGTACCACCACCGCGACCGTCCTGGCCGCTGCGATTGTGCGAGAAGGCGCCAAGTCGGTTGCCGCCGGCATGAACCCGATGGACCTCAAGCGCGGTATCGACCTTGCGGTCGAGGCTGTGGTTGCGGACCTTCAGAAGAACTCCAAGAAGGTCACCTCGAATGAGGAGATCGCCCAGGTCGGCGCAATTTCGGCTAACGGCGACCAGGAGATCGGCAAATTCCTCGCCGACGCGGTGAAGAAGGTCGGCAACGAGGGTGTCATCACCGTCGAGGAAGCCAAATCGCTCGAGACCGAGCTCGACGTCGTCGAGGGCATGCAGTTCGACCGCGGCTACATCTCGCCCTACTTCGTCACCAACGCCGACAAGATGCGCGTTGAGATGGACGACGCCTACATCCTCATCAACGAGAAGAAGCTCTCCTCGCTGAACGAGCTGCTGCCGCTGCTCGAGGCCGTGGTGCAGACCGGCAAGCCGCTGGTCATCGTCGCCGAGGACGTCGAAGGCGAAGCGCTCGCGACCCTGGTCGTGAACCGTCTCCGTGGCGGCTTGAAGGTCGCGGCCGTCAAGGCTCCGGGCTTCGGCGATCGCCGCAAGGCCATGCTGCAGGACATCGCGATCCTGACCGGCGGCCAGGCGATCTCGGAAGATCTCGGCATCAAGCTCGAGAACGTCACGCTCAACATGCTCGGTCGCGCCAAGAAGGTGATGATCGACAAGGAGAACACCACGATCGTCAACGGCGCCGGCAAGAAGGCCGACATCGAGGCGCGCGTGGCCCAGATCAAGGCGCAGATCGAGGAGACCACCTCGGACTACGACCGTGAGAAGCTCCAGGAGCGTCTCGCCAAGCTCGCAGGCGGCGTCGCGGTGATCCGCGTCGGCGGCGCGACCGAGGTCGAGGTGAAGGAGCGCAAGGATCGCGTCGATGACGCGATGCATGCGACCCGCGCGGCAGTCGAGGAAGGCATCGTCCCGGGTGGCGGCGTCGCCCTGCTCCGTGCCTCCGAGCAGCTCAAGGGTCTGCGCACCGAGAACGACGACCAGAAGACCGGCGTCGAGATTGTGCGTAAGGCGCTGTCCTGGCCGGCCCGCCAGATCGCAATCAACGCCGGCGAGGACGGTTCGATCGTAGTCGGCAAGGTCCTCGACAACGAGCAGTACTCTTTTGGTTTCGACGCCCAGACAGGCGAGTACAGCAACCTCGTTTCCAAGGGTATCATTGACCCGGCCAAGGTCGTGCGCATCGCGGTCCAGAACGCCTCTTCGGTGGCCGGGCTGCTGATCACGACGGAAGCGATGGTTGCCGAGCTGCCGAAGAAGGCTACGGCTGGTCCAGCAATGCCTGCGGCCCCCGGCATGGGCGGTATGGACTTCTGATCGGCCTCCTTAAATTCTCGATGGCATGCAAAACCCTGGCGATAATGTCAGGGTTTTTTGCAGCGAGCGGTCTGTAGCCTGCCAGTCGACGAAGAATACAGCCCATGGGCCTATCGGCCTATCCATGTGCGCGGCGGCAGGCCCCGGCTCAACTTGCTTGTGACCGTTCCTTGGCGGCGACAGGACCGCGTCCGGCACGACGCGCTGAGGGGATGGAATGTGTCTATGCTAACGATATTTTACGTTGGTCGTCCACTAGGCAGATGGCTGGGTGCTAGGCAGCAGGGCATGAACCCGCGCAGGCGCTCTCGCCGGATGCATGCCGTCGGGTTCGTCAGCTTTTGGACAGCTATTCGGTGTACAATGACTCTTGAAGTTAGCGGCGCGTGGTAGGGACAGCGCTCGCCCCGAGTATGCGTGGGGATTTCGGCGCCGAGTCACGCTCCTGCTAACTTCAACCAGTCGCGCATGCGCGGCAGAGACAGCGTCTGATCCATCCACCCGACCAGCGCCCCCGCTGCTTCCCGCGTAATCGGATCCACGCTACCGGGCGCCGGTCATCCGAATTAGCTAAATACCCCCCATGCGAGCGCTCCGCGCAGGAACTCCTCGTCCAAACTTCGCGATGTCACTCGCACTATTCGGCACTTTAATCCGTGAAAGAGTGCTCCAGCTCGGCGCACAATTCCATTGAGAAGCTTGGAACAACACAGCGCTGCAATATCACTGAGTCAGATCGCGGATGAGGTCCTCACCGAAGCCGTCAATCAAGTCCAGCGACGAGAGAAGGCGGATTGTCGCGGAGCTCGTGGCGAGCGATGACTGGCTTTGAGGCGCCGGTGCGACGGCAAGCCGATGCCCCCGGCAGCAGCTATTTGGTTGGTGAGCTCACTATAAAAGCGGCTGGCGGTGATTCCGAAGCAGATCGGCTCCAGCTAGTGCCGACTCTGTGGATGCTTGGTTGCCGACCGGCCCCCTGAGCGCGATTGGGCGTCGGGTAACGCAACCCTACGAGGAGGTTAGCCTAACGGGCCGCCGGTCCGGCCTGAGAGGAAGCGCAGGCGATTGCTCTGACACGCGATGGCGCGGGGCTCACAAACCTCAGTGACCGGCGAACCTATGTCGCTAAACATTCCCCTCTCTGCACTACTTCCAGAGAACTTCCATCGAGAGCATCGATTGAACATCCACAGAAACCGCGGCGGGTGAAACAAGGCGGGCGATGCGGCTGCCTCGTGTCTACCGATGAGGTTCCGCGCGCGGGAATAGGGCAAGGTCCGTTGCATTGGGATGCCCATACCTGATCCTTTGTGTGACGACCGCCGAAATATCACGTTTGTTCAGGGTGCTATAGCGCTCGGCAAGACTCTTAAACAACCCTCCGACCCGATCTGACGGAACAGTAAATTCGCCATAGTTAGGATCAGAGAGGATCGTCGTTCCATTCGACGTTGCCGTTGCAATCGTGTGGGTGCCGGCGCCAGGTTGGACGAATTTCAAGCTGACCAAATGGACGGATGGATCCTGCGCAAGCTCGTTTACGATCTTGTCGATGCACGAAGATGTACCAAACCTATATCGCGTCTCTTCAGCAGATGGTTCTAGGCCGGCGTCACGCAAGATTGTGCTTTTTGCCTGGAAATTGTGAGACCCTTCCGCCTTATCCTCTTTCAATTGAGTCTTAAGCTTTTCAGACTGTTCCTGCCGTCTTGCCGCCGAGCGGTGATTTTCCGTGCCCGGGAGCAGAACCCCCATTCGGGAGGAAGCGCTGCTTGGGAGATCAAGGAGCCACTCCGCGGCCAATCCAACACAGATTCCACTGACATTGGCTTGGGGCAATTCCGCCGTCCTGTAATCGAACAGAGGACGGACAGGGCTAGTGGCAACGGATAACTCGGAGCTGGAGGACAGAGAGGATGTGCTGAGGCCCGAGGTGTTTGAACTATCATCGATTGCATCTGAGGTATGCGGCTTGCTGAAGCAGAGCCCCATTCTATCGAACAATTCGCCGGGCGCCAGGCTCTCCAGCCGCGCGATTTCGGTGAGTGTTTGGGCACATTCGCTACCGTCTGCGGGCCAACTCGATTCCTCAGCTTGCTCAGTATGTGCGTATTCGCCATCGACTCGATTATACATGCTGGTTCACCGGCTTCTTCCGCGTGCGTCTCCTCAGAGGGCGCGCTGCTCACATCTTGCCTGCGACCGATATCGCGGCAAACTGACGAGGAGCTGGCCACCACACAAGCTTAGGGAAGCTATCGCCGTCATGGCAAATTGGCTGTGCGACAGTCCCAGCTTCCGGGCGCTGCTGCAGGTGTGAGGCGGTGGCCGACCAGCTAGTGACTCTTGCACAGTGAAAGAGGTCGCGCTCGTGTAATTTCAGCTTCAGTCAGGATGATGGCTGCGTCAGACGATGCCTTCACCAAACCAGGCTCGGTCGTGGGCTTGAGATCGATCTCACCCTCATCGTGCCGCGCCGCCCGGCGCCCAAAACTTCGCCTCCAAAGAGCGCGCAATTCGCGTCCCCAGTTCGCCCCGTGATCGGCTATCAGCGAGCGAGATGCTGTTGTTCGCTCTGAGGCTGCTCCTGTTTGACAGCGGCATTTCATCTCAGCCCGCCTTGCACGCCGCAACGGCCGAGCGAGCCTGACATACACCCGCTTGTGACATCTCATCGGGACGCCGAACCGGTGCTTGTGCACCCGCTCGGCCTCACCTTGTGCTCGGATATTGTAAACTCAGTCCGTCATGCTGTCGCGCTCATCCGCGCGAACAACGTTGCCGCATCTGAGGGACTCAATCCAACGACGCCTACGAAGCTCGGAGACGGCATCGGAATGTCTCGATAAATGGGTCTCCACAAATGAAGGCAATATCGGCTGTTATTCACATAACGCGAATGTGGCGGATGCAGTTGCATGACGCACTCTTCTTCATCCCAGAACATGTCTTTGACAAAGCACATCTCCTCCCAGTTTGGACAACGCCGCGGTGTCGAAACAGCGACATGCTCCCACCCAGGACGGACAAATGCACTTATCTTTAGTTCACACCCGCAAGGCCCCTGCACAAAGAAGAGACCGCAAGGGCCTGATCCCGGAGCAGTCGCGAACCGGCCATGCTGCACCCGGCCCGCCTCCAGCTTGTCTACCACCTGCGCTCGCACGCCCGCTCCTTTGCCTCTCGGATAGCCCTGAACTCTACGTAGAGGACGTTGTCGCGCAACAAGTCAACCTCCGCGATTCTCGGCCCAGCTTTCCTGAACCACTCTACAACGCACCATCCGCAAAAGCGGTAGATGTCTATCATCACTCACGCTCCTCTAGTTATGCCTCTGGTGCTCGAATTGCGCTCGGTGCCGCCGGTTGCCTGAGGACGGGCGGCGGCACGATCTGTACGTTGAGTTAGGCGACCCGCCGATCGAATCTTCCCGCTACTTATGTAAGTCCGCCATTGAGCCTCTCCGCGGCGAAGCAGTCTTGATCGGTGCCAGGCATTCACTGCTCATCGCCGGCAGAGCGCACATCACGCTTGAGCATGCGAAGTCGGCGGCTCTTGAGGCCTCATCTCGTCTTCAATGAATTGTCCCTCATCATGCCATGCTCTCCTATTGGCGGCGGAATCCAGACTTCATGATGCTCGCAGTTGCCGCACCAGATAGCTCCGGGCGACATTGCTGCTTCTGCGGGAGTGTACTTGATCCCTTGCGGCCTTCTCGCAAAGGCTGAACAGTCCTAATGCGTCAATTATGTGAAAACCATTCAGTTTTATGGCGTCCAAATCGGCTCGTACATAGCCGCAGACGTCTGGAATGCACTTCTTAGCTGGCACATCCAGCGGACCGCTGCGACCTCGATCGTCAGCTAACGGTCAGGAACAATGATTAACCGATCTCATTGGCTGCCACTGCAAATATCGCTCGATTTATAGGCCTCACTAAGATGCGGCCCTTAACGCGTTGGCTACGTGACCTTGCCCCCACATGTGGAACGGCCCGCGAGGCAAGAGCTTTTTCAGTCGATTTCACACATTGGAACGGTGCGGTCATATGTCCGGCCTTTGCGCGCGGCACAATATGGCCGCTGGCCTCGATGAGATCCGCGGAACGAGGAGCTAAATCAAGTTTACGCGCTTGAGCGCATTGGGGGCAGTAGCTTCACTCGTTTCGGGATTTCGTCCCATGGGTTCATCGCCTGTTGTTGCACCTCGCCCTCTGCCGGCCTGCGCCGGTCAGATCGTTTTGGCGGTCACTGCGTCACCGCGGCAATCGCCAATGGGTCGGGACGCCGATAAATTCCGCCCTTGTTCAGGAGCGCCCAGATGATCCGCGCCGTCTTATTGGCCTGCGCGACGGCGGCAACCTTGAAGGGGCGTCTGGCGAGAAGCGCCTTCAGCCACGGCCGCGCCCGAACGTCGTTTCGGACAAGCCGCAAGACGGCCGTTGCCCCGACAACGAGGATAGAGCGGAGTTCTGGATTTCCCATCTTCGATATTCGTCCCAACCGCTCTTTGCCTCCGCTTGAATGAGGCCGCGGCGTCAATCCCAGCCAGGCGGCAAAGTGGCGAGCCGACTTGAACCCGCCGGGATCCGGCACAAGCGCTTTGATGGTCGCCGCCGTAATGGCGCCGACGCCAGGGATCGTGGTCAACCGACGCATGTCCTCGTCGTGCTTGGCCTCCGCGACGATTGCGCGCTCGAGCCTCTCGATCTGGTCGGCTGAAGCTTCAATCTCGTCGGCAATAGCCATCAGCGCGAAGCGCGCTGCTGCGGGCAGGCGTGCATCTGTCTCATCCCGTATGATTGCGACCAGCGCCTCAACCTTTGCCAGGCCGGCGGTGGCGATGATCCCCAATTCTGCCAGATGCGCGCGCAACGCGTTGACCGATTGCGTTCGCTGCCGCACTAGAAGAGCGCGGGGTCTTCAGCACCATCGCGGCAGCCTGTTGCTCAGCCGTCTTAATCGGCACGAAGCGCATGGTCTTTCGGGTCACCGCTTCGCTGATGGCCTCAGCGTCCGCCGCATCCGTCTTGCCACGCTTGACGAAGGGTTTGACATAAGCCGGCGGAATGAGCCGGACCTCATGACCGAGAGCTGCGATCTCGCGCGCCCAATAGTGGGCGCTACCGCATGCTTCCATCCCCACCAGGCATGCTGGCAGCTTCTCAAAGAAACGCAGAACTTCGCTGCGCCGTAGCTTCCGGTTGAACACGGGTGAGCCCTCGGCATCCGCCCCGTGAACCTGGAAAACGTGCTTGGCCAGATCCAGCCCGATGGTGATAACCTGTTTCACGGAACGGTCCCTCCTTTGTGGCGTTCGAACAACGACCACGTTCTAGCACTTTGATGCTGTTGGAGCGGGCCGTTCCACCACATCAAGTTTTATCCGGTCCTGAGTTCGCCCCGGCTGTTGGATTTGCTCGGTTGGGCGGTGGCAGCGGCGGGAGCTGGCGCGGAGCCATCGGCATAGCGCAGCGCCAGATCCCGTCGCGGGTTGCAGGTGAAGGCAAACTCCGATGGTGTTTTCCATCCGAGTTGCGAGTGAGGTCGCGTATCGTTGTAGTCGGCCCGCCAATGTCCGAGTTCGACGCGGGCCTGGGCCAGCGACGTGAACAGCGTCTCGTTCAACAATTCGTCTCGGAGACAGCCATTGAAGCTTTCGATGAAGGCATTCTGCGTCGGCTTGCGGGGCGCGATGTAATGCCAGTCGACACGGCTCTGGTCGGCCCATGTCAGGATGGCGTTGCTGGTCAATTCGATGCCGTTGTCGCTGACCACCATTTTGGGCTTGCCGCGCTCAATCATCAGCCGGTCCAGCTCCCGCGCCACCCGGGAGCCCGACAGTGAGGTGTCGGCCACCAACGCCAGGCATTCGCGCGTGCACTCGTCGACCACGGTCAGGATGCGGAAGCGGCGGCCATCGGTGAGCTGGTCCGAGACGAAGTCGAGCGACCAGCGGTCATTCGGCGCTATCGGCACCACCATCGGCGCCCTGGTCCCGAGCGCCCGCTTGCGGCCACCACGGCGACGGACCGCGAGCCTCTCTTCCCGGTAGAGCCGGAACAGTTTCTTGTGGTTGACCAGATAGCCCTCCCGCCTGAGCAGAACATGCAGGCGCCGATAGCCGAAGCGACGGCGCACCTCGGCAATCGCTCTCATGCGTTGGCGTAGGGCCGCGTCGTCCGCCCGGGTCGTCCGATATCTGATGGTCATGCGGCAACAGCCGATGGCTTTACACGCCCGCCGTTCGCTCATCCCGTGGGCGTCCACGATCGGCCAAAAGCCGCTTCAGCCGCGTGTTCTCATCCTCCAGCGTCCTCAGCCGCTTGGCCTCCGAGACCTCCATCCCGCCAAACTTGGCTTTCCATTTGTAGATGCTGGCATCGCTGACGCCGTGCTTCCGGCACAGATCGGCAACCGACACGCCAGCTTCGTGCTCCTTCAAAATCCCGATGATCTGCTCTTCCGTAAAGCGGCTGCGCTTCATGCTCTGGTCCTCATATCGGCCAGAGCGAACTTCAATCTGGATTAAGTCCACGGGGCAAGGTCATACGGCATGACGCTCGCGAGGCGCTCACCTTTTGCTGTCGAGTAGGCCGAGGGAGTTTCACCCTCGGCCGCTCACAGATCCGGACGTGATACTCTCGCATCATCCGGCTCCTGTTATCCAACCGTAGCCCGTCCAAGCTTTTGCCAATGGACAAAGAGCTTTGGATTTTGCTTCGCCATCTCGTTGAGTTTCCGCAACGACCGTCCCCGATGGCCCTTCAGTTGCTTGTACTTGCACCGAAGCCACGCGCCGAGGCGCTCATCGAAGTACTCATAGAGCCTACGCAGTTCCGTCGGGTAGAATCGCCCGTAGTATTGATCCCAGCCCCGAAGGACGGGGCTGAGACTACGCGCGATGTCTTCAAGCGGAAGCGGCGAGTGCTGAGGCAAGCGCCATCCTCGAATGCGAGCCCTCATCTCCTTGAGAGAGTTCGGACTCACGCCCGGAAGGAAGCAGGTGAAGATCCTGCCCCACCGGTTCTTCGCCATACGGGGGCGGAAGCTAAAGCCCAGGAAGTCAAAATGGATCTGCGGGTAGGACCGCCGTCGATTGCTGTCAGCGCAGTAGACCACTTTAGTCTTCTCCGGATGCAGCAATAAATGGCAGTCAGCAAACCGTCGTTCCAGCGCCGATTTGAGTTCCTCCGCTTCCTGCCGCGTGCGGCAATGGCAGATGATGTCGTCGGCGTAGCGTTCGAACGGAATGTGGGGATAAGACCCCTTCATCCAAACATCGAACACGTAGTGCAGGAACAAGTTTGCCAGGATTGGACTGACCACACCCCCTTGAGACCTGCCTGTCGTCCTCGCCCGAACCGATCCATCGGGCATCTCGACCGGAGCCTTAAGCCACCGCTCAATGTAGAGCCGGATCCAGTCAGCTTTCGTGTGTCGATAGACCGCGCGCATCAAGAGTTCATGATCGATCGTGTCGAAAAAGCTCTTGATGTCGAGATCTACGACCCAGTCGTGCTGCCAGCACCGCTTACGCGCCTGCTCTATGGCCTGATGGGCCGATTTTCCGGGCCTGTAGCCGTAGGAGTCCGGATCAAATTCTCCATCCAACACCGGCTCCAGACACCGTTTGACCACCATCTGGGCGATACGGTCCGCGACCGTCGGTATGCCAAGAGGACGAATCCCACCGCCGGCCTTAGGAATCTCGACCCGCCGCACTGGTGGCGGGAAGTAACTTCCTGACACCAACCGATTCCACAGCCGGTAGCGGTGGTTCTCAAGATCGCCGGCAAAGTCTTCGAGACTCTGGCCATCGACGCCCGCCGCCTTTCCCTTCTTCACAAGCTTATAGGCTTCCCACACCATCCGCTTGGTGATGGGCAACGGTTTGCCGGAGTTCACCGTGCTCCTCCCGGTCTTCCCGGTTGGCGCAGTGACGCCGGCAGGATAACGCAACCCCTTTGCTCCACGGCCATTACAGCCGCTTCCTCACTATTACGGGTTGCTCCGCCCCTGACGCATTGCGTCAGGTTCCGACGTTCCGTGTTGAAGCCTGTGACGAGATCATGCCGCCTATGCACCGGCTGCCGCGTGGGCCGTAAACAGGCTCCGCCCACACTCCTCCGAGCGCTACTACCCCACGCCCGTCTTGACAGCATCTTGAACCCATTTCGATACGTCATCGGCGGTTCGCTTGCACTCATCTTCTTGTCACTTACCTGACGGTTTCATTCACCGCCTTTTTCCTCATCGCTCACCACCGCGCCTTTTGAACGCGGCAGCATGAGGTGGTTTGAAGCCTGCCCCTGAAGGCCGGCTCCGGGAGGCCAAACTCCCATCTTCAACACAGCATCACCGGCGTCGCCGCCGGTGTTCGTTGCACACGGTAATGCGGGTTTTGTTTCCGACAGGAATGTCGCGACTCCGACGTCGCGCAGCGGCTCCGTTTGACCAACCCATCAAATGAAAGGCGCTGCCGACAGTTCTACCTTCTGGCATGTAGCTTGCTGCGTGGGCCGAACGCGACCTTGCCGTTCCGAAGATACACGAGCAATCAATCGGCCGAGTGGTCGCGACGCAACGAACATCGTTCTCCTACCGCCCTATGAAGAGAGGACTGCTAGCTTATGAGTGATAGGAGGCATGCAAAGCTTGGCATATTTCTGTTGGCCGGCGCTCAGCGCAATGAGACGTACATTCGCGCGTAACAAAGCCCCCAATGATCAAGCATTTCGGCGCCGATCGTCCCTCCTTGCAACCGCAGAGAAGGTGGAACTGGGAGCTCCTCGTCGCACTTCTCATAAATGCGGTGCTTTGGGCTGGAATCTACTTGGTCATCACAGCCTTCTTCTGACAGCCTCCCGTGCATGGCGACCGCGCGAGGCTTCTAGGGCCTATCGCATGCTGCAGCCGCCACGGCTGCGAATAACCTGATGCCGGCGCGCAATTCGCGCTGCGACCTGGATTTAGAGTGCGCTGCTCCGGCGACCGCAACAGGAATTCCGACGCATAACCCAGATGTCTGAAATGAAAGACACTGATATGCCGTTGCGGCCGCGGCTAAGTGCCAAAAATGACCAGTAGCAGCTCGACGTACCGCGCAGGTGGCATCCGGGCTTCCTCGTTAGGCGCAACGGATTGACTGCAAGTGAGAACTGGTACTCCGCATTACCGTTATGTGAAAGCTAGCTTTCGAGAAGCTGACGAAGCAAAGAGACCTGAAGGAACGTTGGGCAAGCGGCCGGCTCCGCCCTCACGTCCTATGGCATAGGACGGCCCGGCCGCCTCGCTCCTCGCTCCCGCAACGCTCGGAGCAGGCGGGATTGACTTGCTTGTTGAGCGATATCAGCCTCGCCCTTGGGTTGGGTATAGTTCAAAAGGCTGAAGCCTTGATTGGCCGTAGCAGCGCTTACAGCTCTTGCTCAGGCCACGTATCGTCCTCATTTTTGCGCATCCGCCACACGAGGGCGCGCTGCGCTAACTTGTCGTATTCGAAGGCAATCTTAAGCAACCTGTCTTTTGCTTTCCCGTCAACGAGCGCTGCCGCCTTCTTTCGCGTTGCTTGCGCGCGGCCTCGCCAGTGATCGGGTTGGTAGAGTTTGCTTTTCGGATTCATGCCGAGAGCATGCAATTCGTAGATCAAACAATTGCGACACCTACGCTCCGTATCATCACGTAGGAGCGACGCTCGTGGCTCGGCTGCCGAAGCGGTCGATCCCTAGTCCACAGCCCCCGACAGCTTTAGACCATCGGTCTTATGAAGAGACTTTGAATCGCATGCATCGTTAGATTGTACGAGTTGGGACAAGTGGGGATCACCACTGAGAGCCAGGGGATTCCTGACATCACGACATTTGCGAATGCTTCAAATATGTACGCTAGCCCAGGACGACGAAATAGAGAGCCTAACACCATCCGGTGCAGGCCTACCCCCGATTCATCGAATGTCATTCCCGGCGGATGACGGGCTCCGTACAATGAGAACCGCAAAGTAGAATAACGAGCTTGCCGACAGCCAGCTAAGCAGATCCGCAGCTTTCCGGTTGGCAGATGATGCGCTCCGCACACAGCAAGAACAAAACGTCACCCCACCCGAATTGAAGGAATGTTATGATTCAGAAACAACGAACTAAGTTGGCTTCGGACCTCGGACTTCGCTACGGCGCCATCGCTCTTGGCCTGGCAATGACAACGGTCATGCTCGCGCCAGCCAACGCGCTTGATCAAGCGCCGACCGCAGAGGAGAAAGAGGCCTGTATGGAAGACGTGTTACGCCTTTGTAGTAGTCACATACCAGATCGCTTTGCTATCACTGTCTGCCTCAGATCCAAGCAAGATCGCCTCAGTCAGCAATGCCGATACGTGATCTCCGGGCGGGACATCGGCAATCAGAGCAGCAGATCGAAGTGAAGGTGCTACGACTTGTCCGCCCGGCTCCTTACCAGAAGTCGTCCCAGCTCACGTGCAGCACATCGCACGAAGGTTAACCGGCGGCCCCCGCCACGGCGGCGCCGGAAGCCAAAAGCCTTGTGACCCTCCTAATATCGCCGGCAAGCAGGCTCGAGACGACGCTATTGTTCTGGTATCAAGCGACTGCAGTCCTCTGACCAGCCGCCGGCGTCCTATCTAGGGCACCATCGAATGGAGAGGGCTTGACCCTCACGTAGCGTCAGGTTGTAGCGTCGCCACAGATGCTCACGTTTCATCTGTCGGCCGCCTGTTGGACAAGTGCGGCATAGCGAGTGCGAATAGACAGGCAGCTGCAACAAGGCACTCGGCTGCAAAGACGTCTGGCTGAACGGTCGCAGCTCAGATTGGACAAGGGACGTGCACAGTTCGATGGAACCGCTCAAGTCGATCATCGCGAAAGTTGCCACGGGCGCCATACTGACGCGCGAGGAGGCTGCGTCAGCGTTCGACAGCATGATGTCGGGTGACGCAACTCCCTCGCAGATCGGTGGCTTGTTGATTGGGATGAGAGTCCGCGGCGAAACAGTCGAAGAAGTCACCGGCGCCGCGTCCGCAATGCGGAATTTAATGCCCAAGGTGGAAATGCAATGCGACCCCATCGATATCACTGGTGCGAGCGACGGGGCGATGCGTCCGCTCAACGTATCGACGTGCGCTTCCTTCATCGTCGCCGGGGCCGGCGTTCCTGTCGCCAAGTATGTTAACCGCGCTGCGACTTTGCGTTCAAGCACCGCAGACGTGTTGGCGAGTCTAGGCGTAAAGGTCGATCTCAAGCCTGATGCGATCGCACGTTGTGTGCACGAAGCCGGCATTGGCTTCATGTTTGCGTCAGCCGGCTATCCTGCGATGCAGCGCATCAGCCAGATCCGAAGCGTGCTTGGAACCCACACAATGTTCAATCTAATCGAGGCTTTGTCTAATCCGGCCGGCGTCAAGCGGCAGATCCTTGGAGTTTTCGCTCGCAAATGGGTGCAGCCATTGGCGTACGTCTTGAAGAACCTGGGTGCCGATTCGGTATGGGTTGTTCATGGCTCGGACGGGCTCGATGAAATATCCCTCGCCGGGACAAGCTTTGTTGCTGCGGTCGAGGCCGGTACAGTCCGCACGTTCGAAGTGACGCCGGAAGAAGCCGGGCTCCCCCGCTACCGCGCCGATGCGCTGGAGAGCTGTGATTGCGAGTCTCATGCCATTGCGTTAGAGAAAGTGCTCGACGGCCTCCCAGGCCCTTTTCGTGATGCCGCACTTTTGAACGCGGCGGCGGCACTGGTGGTGGCCGGTCGTGCCTCGAACCTACAGCAAGGCGTGGCACTTGGCCAAGAATCACTTGATCACGGCGCTGCAGCCGCCCGGCTGACTCGCTTGATTGCGGTTTCAAACGCCTAAAGCTGAGCTGGCTGAGGCTCGACTAATGCGATCAAGAGTGCAGCTTACGTGCGCAAGAATATTGCAGCTGCAAATGCGCGCCACTTCTGCGGAATTTGAGTGAGCGCCGCTGACGAAACAACTCGCGCTGAGCAGGTGTCCGACAGCCACCCCTTTGCCGACTAGAGGCTGTTCTCGGCCCGGTTGCTGAGGTGAGGACCCGCGGCGCAACGTGCGTTACGCGCCAAAGGAGACAATGGATGATGCCCTGGCAGAGGATGGAAACACTGGGAACGATCGCAACAATAGAACACATCATCCGGAAGTTTCGGGAATTGATCGATACAGATAGCTCCATCCCGCCAGAGCTGCGGCGTGCGCTGCACGATACCCTGGATGAGCATCTTTTCGAGGCAAAACGACGTGTTCTGCTGAGAGCGCATTAGGTGCGCCGTTGCCGCCTACATGCCGAGAGACTGGCAGGCCAGCGTGGCGCTTTACGCAAACGCCAAAAACACTTGCCAAGCTTGGCTTCGATATCTCGCCTTCTCAGACTGACCGCCGATGGTGATTCCCGCATACGCCCCCTGAGCAACTCCAAATTTCGCCGGAAGCGAGCGGCGACGTGCGTTGGGTACGCCGCCGACGCGTTCGCTGGATCTCTCCTCAATGGCCCTCATTAACTGGGGCTCGCCCCCCTCACGGCGGCGCTACATGTTCGCGATAGCCCCTTGGGGGACTGCTTGGGCCAGCATTACCTTGGTCACGTTTTCATAGGCCGCAAAAAAGGGGCTTGAATCTGACGTAACGTTAAATCGTACGCTCTCGGGCGTGGCACCTATCGTGTGAGGGACTGCGAATGCCTCAGCTGGTCATATCCGCTGACCGATGGCCGGTCATGCTCCTCATTGTCTATAGTCCCTCGCTCGGGAGGGCTGTGCAGCGAGTTCCGATCGCGGCGCCAGAGCTCGCACGTAGCTCTAAATGGTTCGGCATTTCTGATCCTGACAATATGGCCGCCGGCGGCCACTTCGCCACGGGAGCCGATAAGGTCAGAATTGATCGACGTGGAAGTCTATCGGAAGCGCTTAGGTGGCGCCCGCTTCCTGAAGCTGCTCGTCTCGCGCAGCAACGCACAAAACTCAGTTCGCCGAACCCGCCACCTTCAAGCTCCTTTCCGCACCTGGCAAGGCGTTTCGACCGTGCAAGGTTTGGCAGATGGTGAGCCCGCGCGGGTTTCGACGAGTGGCCCGCGCGGGCGACTCCGCGTGACCAGCGCGGCATCGGAAGAAATTGTTTGGCAGGCTGGAGCAGCAAGTTGAAAGACCGCGATGGCCTTAAGAAGGTCCTGTTAGTTCATCATGTTGAAGGCCAGTGCCGTTGCATCATCGGTTTCAAAGATGGAGATATGAGAGCGGCCTATATGTGCGGCGAGCCTGTATATCAAAAACGCGGCAAGAAGACCTCTTCGTGGTGTGCCGATCATTACCGGAAGATGCACACCGCAGCTGAGCAGAGCGGAGTGATCGATCGATCGGCAGATTTCCCTCGAGCGATATCCATCGTTCGCACCCCATGACAGCCATTAAAAGAAGGCTTCCGCCAAGACCGTGTGAGCACAGCCTGTACAAGCGCCAGCCGAAGCATATGACCGGGGCCTCGTCAGGATTTGGGGGGCCGTTGCGGGTGGCGCAAACAGAATGCGCGGACCTGACACGCATGAATAGCAAGCTGAATTTTTCCACCCCGGCCGAGGGAAGCGCTACCTATACCTTTGACAAGACCGCGATTCATTTCGAACGGAAGCCGTCCAGCTATGTCATCCTCAATCGATACATTGAGCGGATCGCTCGCGCCTTGGAGAGCCAGTTTGGTGCCCTGAGAGGAGCCCGACTCGAGATCCCCAGCCTCGCCGGCGACAATGGACACTGCGAGGCCGATGGATCTATTCCGCTTCACCGCGGCAAAACAACTCTCGATTATTTCAAGCGAGAATATCTTTCCAGCAAGAATAGAGCGAGTGCTTACGGAACATCCAAATGTAGCCGAATGCTGGTCGGTCGAGCCGTTGCTCGATGGGAAGACGCACCCGCCGCTTATGTGACCAAGCGGCGGCGACTGCCGGATCGAGGCGCAAGCGCTGATCGCCCATGTTTGGTCAGAGCCCGTTTATCGGGCTCTGCGAGATCATTTCATACGCGGCCGAGCCATAAATTGAGATCGGCAGATTCGAGGCGGGCCGTTCTCTCCCGCTGCATCGCAGGTGACATCGAGATGGCGCAAATTCTCCCCTCTCCCAGAGCCTTGCCACGGCATGGCAACGACTTCGTGGTTGCCATGACGATCCCATCCTGATCACGACCAGATGTCCGGAGGTCGAGAATGCCGCGAATCCTGATTATGAATGCCGGTACGCCTCAGATGTCGGGCGCCCACCTAACAAAAGCTCAACTTTCGCTGGCCGCCAACTCGGCATTTCGTTCAGCGTGGTTTGCTCAGGAGGGCGACCTGATAGTCTCTCCGGTAGTGATCCCGGCCGATCTGTTATCCTTCATTGGCGGAACGCTCAATTTCCATTCATCGGCTCTTCGCCTGCTTGTACCTGCGAGCCGCCAATCGACAATCCTCGATGATTGTACGTTACTGTCCAAAACTGTTGTCGAGCGGCTCAAAAGACATATTCGCCAGAAATCAGACTGGCAATTGTATCCCTGCTACTCTACTGAAGGCGTCGCACGCTTGGCGGCCATTCTAGGCATACCGAAGACCGGTGACGACTTCGCTTTGCAGCGCGGGCCTGATCTGTTGAATCGCAAGAGCCACTTCCGTCAATTGGCAACAAGCGTTGCACTTCCGCTCCCCCATGGATCAGTCGCGACAGACCCAAATGGACTGTTCAAAGCCGTCACCTCCCTCAAATCCGAGACCGGCACGGTCATTGTAAAGTTGGATAATGGAGCTGGTGGAGTTGGAAACGTCATCCTGACCAGCAATAAGAGCGATCCGCTACCTGGAGCCAGAGATACTCGGTGGGTTTCGTGGCCGTCGTTTGATCCCGAAGCATTGTGGTCTGAGATGACAACAGCCTCGTGTAAGACGCTGGTCGTGGAATCGTACCACTTGGCCCGATCTTTATTCTATCTCGAGTATACAATCCAGGATGATGCATCAATCGCTTTTGTCAATAGTGGAAGCATACGTCTGCGTAAAAGCGCAGACCGATCCGAAAGAGCTCTGATCCGGACGGGACTTGAGCTTCCAAGCGACTTGGAGGAAGAGCAATTGTTAGCTGCCCAGGCCCATGCCTACCGTTTTGTGGCACTCGCGCGAGACCTGGGGTATCGCGGAATGATCAACATCGACGCCATTTTCGCACAAGACGGGCGGTTGCTGTTCAATGAAGCGAACGGCCGCTGGGGTGGCGGCTCGGTGTTACACAACATTGCCGTCCGGCTGCTAGGCGTCGACTATTTCGGCTGTAACGTTATTTTATCTGTGAGAAATGTGCGATCAGCATCCTTCCGGGCGGCGCATGATCGTCTCGTCAAGGATGGACTTATATTCGACCACACACGTAAGGAGGGCGTGATCCCGCTTGCTGCCGATGAAAAGGCTGGCACTGTGGAGTGCGTTGTGATTGCGCCGAACAGGCCCGCGGCCCACGATCAGCAACACCGACTATTGAAGTCGTAGCAAACATCGTCAGCCGCTCAATTCATCGCTTCGAAGCCTGGGATACACCATCGCGCACCGGGAACGCGCGCCTCCCTTCCTTCACGTGGCGACGAAGGTGCCCCAATCACCGAGCAAGCTTTGGTCGGACGATGAATGGTGGCCCTATGAGAGTGCTCTTGTTCGTCCCGGACGAGACCAGCGGTGCGCCGAAGCTTGTACAGCGACGAGCGTCATGGCGTAAGGCTGCCAGCGCAGTTGCCGACCCCAAAAGCTAATCGCATTGCACGTCCTGCTTGGCCGATTTGCGACGCCTACGTTGAAACTCGACAATACGATGGGCGATTGCACTCGCTGGCTTGGGTTTATGCGAGTTTCACTATGAAATAAGCGGCCCCAAAAGACCGCACTTTGCCGGCACGTAAATTGCTGCATAGGAGCAGGAGTTGCCGCAAAGAACGCGGCCGCAGCAGCTATCTTCGGAGCCCCAATGAGGCTGATCCGATTGATCTTGTTCGACTTGGCTTTGATTCTGCTTGCATCTGGAGTTGCAAAAGCCATGAATGTGGCCGCTGGCGCAAGTTCCGCATTTGTCAGGCAGACTGCTCTGCGCGAGGTGGCACCGAGCTCCAAGCATGGTGGTCCCTACTACAGCCAAACGCCGCTCGTTCCCGGGCAGCCGCCGGACAACCCCGGTCGGGACCAGCTGGCTGACAATTCCGCGGGGATGCAACCCAGCTTTGGATGTGTGGTCCGTGAGTCCCGACGCCCGACTAGCTATATCTTCGATAGCACTGAGAGGCTCAATCTCCCGCCCCGTGTGATGCCGTCGATCTGCAATCCTATCGCCTCGCCTCTCAGCCTCCTACCTGCGGGCAGCGGAATGGTCATCATGGCCTTTGCGACCACTCTCCTCGTGATTGTGGTGATTGTGGTGGAAATATTCGGCCCATTGTAACGGCGTGAGGCCCCAACCGCTCCCCTTTCGGCGCCCGCGATACAGCTCGGCATGAGCGGATCCGTGGAGGAGGAACGATGGCAAATACCATGCTCGAGCCAGTAGCAAGGTGATCGTCGCGTCGAGGTGATCACTGGGATCGTCGCCGACGATGGACGGGCGAGGAAAAGGCCCGGATCGGGGCGCAGAGCTTGGAGTAACAATGACACGACCAAAGCGATCACTTCATCGCCACAGCCAAGCCCTAGATCCACAGGCTTGTGCTGGCCTGCCTGCTGGATCATCTCGCCAAGCGCGTCCACGAACTCACGCCCGGAATTGGTAACCTCAGAACGTCGCTCATGCCCCATGAGCGAGGTCGGCCATCCGCTCAAGACGCCCAACTAGGGGCCGTCACCGGACGCGTACGATCAATGTAAGCCATCGCTTGCGACCAGACTCGTGTCGGACCTCACGAAGGACCCGCAAGATGGGAAAGCCATCAATTCCCCGGAGAGCTCGCTCAGCCCACGATTTGCAGAGACCCATACCAGGCGCGGCACGCTAGGGCCGAGCGTTAGAACCCTCGATGATCCGGCGGTTCACGCCGCTGCGTTTTGAACAGAAGTATACGAGGGATCGGCGCTCCCCGCTTGATACCGGCTTTACCTCATGCCGGACCTTACAGGTTGTGACAAGCACAGCGCCAAATGGCGGCCGGAATACGTGTTGTTCGTACCCGGTTGGATATACCACGAATTCACCGCCGTCGAAGTCTCTCGCTAGCTGCACAATCACCGAGTACTCGAAATCCGGATCACTCGCCGCATCCAAATGAATGCCGATAAAGGACCCCGGCGGCATACGATGCATCTGGCATCGGCGAACCACGTAATCTGCGGATGCTCCGAAGATCTTTCTTAGCGCGAAGCTGCGATCTCTACTTTCGAGCAGCTCCATGATCTGACCCGAAGCAGTACCACTCACGTTGCTAGGCGCGTGGCCGGGCGGGTCTACCCTCACGCGCTGGACAAAGACGCTGTGCAAGTCGCCCGCATCTCCCTCCCGCACTTCTTCTTCCGGAATCTCAGCCTGCAGCTGATCGATCCTGGCTATGTCGTCTTGAGTGAATAACATTTGCGGGGCGATTACGACGGACCCCTTTACTAGCAGCTCAATCCGGTACTTTGTCAGGACTTCTTCTGAAAGAAGACAGGATTTATCTTTCATTGCGCGCGCCATTCGAGCTCACTCCTTTGATCTTCGAAGCATGACTCCGGGTCCTGCTGCATTGACAGGAATGCTTGCTCCCAATGCGCGCCATCGAACTCAGATATTCTTAAGTGCTCGATGGTCTTTCTATCCAGACATCGGATATTTACGCTGTACCCGGAGGGATTCGACCTCGGCCTATAGAATGGCTTTACGCCACAAAGCCGGCAAAACGTGTGCCGCGCAATATTCTTGTTGAACTGGTATGTCGTGAGGAACTCTTCGCCGCACTCGATGCGCAGCTTATCGCCAGGTACGAGCAAGTGGACAAATCCAGACATTTGACAAATTGAGCAATTGCATCGAACTGCAGAGAGCTCTCGAGGTGCATTGACGTAGAATTTGATAGCGCCGCAATGACAACGGCCATGATGTTGCATCTCGGAGTGATCATCTCCCGTACGCGCCGCCGTTCCGAGCAGATCGCGACACCACTGGACGCTGAGCCGATAGGCTCGGCCGAATTCATTCAAAAAGCGATCATTAAGGCCAGGCTGCACAAGTTCACCAATCAGCCGGCCTGTCATTTCTCCGTGGTACTTCTCCGCGGGATCTTCTCCGCCGACATGGCCGCGAAAATACTCAAGATCGTCCGGCCGCGCCTTGAAGGTTTTGACCAGAGTGGTCCACAGCGACTGGATCATGTCTGCAGCATGGAGCTCAAAGGCGACCATGTAGGCGCAACGAACCAGGGGGTCTTTCGATGACAATCCGGCATAGAGAGAATGCAGGTACTGCTTCGTCCTGTCGCTATAGTTGGGCCTTATCGCTCTGCCGAGTAGTCGTGCAGCATCCTTTCTCAAGAGGTTGGAGTGAAAGTTTTCTGTCAAAAGAATATCGGGCAACGCCGCCTTGCCGCCCCGGAGAATCCCGCCATGGCCACCGGTCTCATCCCAGCAGATAAAATTCGCGACCACGCTGGTCAGTTCAATGTCCCTCCCAATGTCCCGATTTTGATGCATTGCATCGAATATGAGGTCCCTTTGCGACCCTGCCTGCAGGTACGGGAACGCCTGTGACATCGCTAGGTATTCAGGCAGCAGGCTGGCGACCTGGTCTCCGGACATCTGGGAGGCGAACGGATGCGGGCCGAACAAGGCTCGCACTCGCTCAGTCAAGTACTCGCAGGATAACTTCGGAGGCTGATCCGGTGCAAATCGAGACGCTTGAGATATCATTTGACTCCCTGCAGATGAGAAGCGAAACGGTCCTTGACGAAGCTACCTTCATGTCCGGGCCGACTATTGACCGCGCTGAGTTCATTGGCTTCAAAGGGCCTAATGTTGCGTTCACCTTTCACGCAAACTTTCGTCGTTCTCCTGGCCACGGCAGATTGCGGTCTTCTCTGTCCTGGTCATGCGCATCGAAGGGACTTCGTTCATTGAGGGAGCGGCGAGGATCCGGTTGGCTTCCAGTCCAGCAGCAATCCGATGCCGCAATGGCAGCCACGGCGAGCATGCGCGCGGAGAATCGTCTTGGATACTTCGCCGCGCATGCCATTCTGATGCTAATGCCGCATGCGCGAATGACACGCCTAGTCGCGCGGTGCAGCTTTGGCTGCCTGAGCAAATGAATGAAGCCCTCGCGGTTGCTGCTGCCGCCATTTCATCGAACCGCTGTCAACTTGGTACAGCATTGTAAAATCCAATTCGTGCCTACCGACCTCACAGGGCCTCAGGTCGTTCGTGGCATGCCGCTCGCCTGTTCTTCGCATTCGCGGTTACCCCCTCTTAATTTTTACTGGCTAACAGCAACCATCATGCCAACTCTTGAATTTGCTCCGTCAGATTCCGAAGAAGCTGGTATAACACTTGTGACCTATCCTCATAGCAGGTGCATAGCACTTGAGAGGCTGCGCACCGCCGTCAGGAACGAAACAGCGGCTGTTCACATACACACGGCTGCTGAATTGGCGGATTGCTTCAAAGGCGCCGCATAGGTTGGCTTTGCTCCTTAAAGCCAGCGACAGGGCTTTGGACGTGCAGACGGCAGCGCTAGCATGGTGACCCGGGTTGCTGACGTATTCCGTCTTTGCTCGCGACCGGTACGGAGGAAGCAATGGTCTTCCACGGTCGAACACGACAAAACGGAAGATCTGAAATATGCGCAGGCCTGTTTGGCCGTGCCCCGGCAATCCTGGGCGGCTCCGGACTCGATCGTAGCGATAACGTGCTCTACGGAACATGCGGCCTCAGCCGATGGCGAGATCGACGGATGGCATAGCAAACTCTTATGGTAGCTTACCGCGTTGCACAACGACATGTTGCGCTCTCATCGACTCGGGTGCGAGCGTTGATACATTTCTTGGAGCGCGTTGCTAACATTGCCCGGACAGTCCAGATCGGGCGTCACGAGCAAGTGTCGCCAGATCGGTTTCGAGCTTCGGTTGATTCAAGAAGATTGCGTCTATTAGCGCCTGCGCCGGCTGCTCGGCGGACTCAACCAGCGCCGCCCTCTCGGCCCGCGCAGGGGGAGCGAACACACGTTTGACGACAGTCGGCGAGCCCTTGAGCCCACATTTGGAGATGTCTTCGACACCTGCATCTTGCGCGCTCCATTTCACGATTTTGGCTCGCGCGGCACGCAAGGCATCCGCCATCGCGCCTCGCCGAATCTGATTCGTCGCCTCAAGCATGGTGATGAGGCAGGGCAACCTAGTGTGCAGAACCTGCACACCGCCTTCCGAGCGCCGCTCCGCTTCAATTGTTTCATTGGCGACGTCCACGGATCTGACCTTCGCAACGTAAGTTAGCTGCCCTACGCCCAGTCGCTTCGCGATGCCAGGACCAACCTGCGCTGTATCGCCGTCGATGGTCTGCTTTCCCGTGAAGATGAGGTTTGCCGGACCATATTCCTTGCCAATTTTCCGGATCGCTGTTGCAAGCGCATACGTAGTGGCCAGCGTATCCGAGCCCGCAAAGCAGCGATCAGTAAGTAGGACGGCGCGATCAGCACCATAAGTCAGCGCCTTTCGCAACGACTCCTCTGCCGATGGCGGCCCCATGGTAAGCACGGTAATTTCGCCACCGAACCGATCGCGCAGCCCCAGCGCGGCCTCGAGCGCGAATAGGTCATACGGGTTGATGATGGTCGGCACTCCCTGACGCATGATTGTATTGGTCACGGGGTGCACGCGGATCTGCGCCGAGTCCGGAACTTGCTTGATGCAGACAATATTATGCAAGGTGTTGCTCCTAAAGTTACGTCAGTTGGGAAGAGAACAGCAAGTCTTGTACCATCCCCGCCGCTTGGGACCGCTCGCTGTCACAAGGCTTAACACCGGGTAGTGCGCCCTCTCTACCCCGCGCTTCCTGAAAGGGATGCCGGCACAAAGCAGGCTCGGACAGCGCTGTTTCGCAGCACCACGCTGGCAAGTGGCGGCGGGACTGCTTGCGGATTGACTGCCGCTAATCCCCTGCAGGCCCGGACCGGTCGAGGGTCATTAAGCATTGCGTTCGCCAATCCGGCTTGATTGAGATAAGGATGATAGCTCTTTGCATTTCGAGCAACCGGCGGTTCGCGATTGTGCGACTCGCAAGTGAGGCTCTCCGCCCCATCTGTCGCTGAATAGTTGAGCCCTTCTCGGGGTCGTGGCAAGCCGACGCCCCCGGCGGTCCATTCCCCTCAGATTGCTAGATTAACTACGCGGACCGTCTTCACTTATCGATTTGGCGGAATCAGTCCAGGCCGATGCGGGGCGCTCAGAACCGCTTTATCTCGATTCCGTATTTCCTCAGCGCGTAGCCGACTTGGCGCGGGGTTAGCCCGAGTAGGCGCGCTGCCTTGGCCTGCACCCAGCCAGACTTTTCCATAGCCGCAACGACCCGCTCGCGATCAGCCATTCTCGCACCACTAACGAGAACTGTGCCGGAAGGTGCCAATGAGCCCGGTTCGCAGACAGCCTGCGGCGGAGGGGCCGTTTCAGCCAGCGGGATGATGGACTTTGCAGGCACCGGTTGCATCGGTGCCGCCGGGTCTGTCTTGCCATACGATGTGCTTTTCCAAAGCGTCGTGGAAAGGCATTGGCCTTGGCTGCATGCAAAGTCACTTCTTACAATCGATGTTCCGGCACTGAGTGTCGCGGTCCGCTCGATGCAGTTCTCGAGTTCGCGGACATTTCCCGGAAATTTACAGCTCATCAGTACATCGATCGCACTCGCCTCCAGAGTAAGAGAGCGGCCGTTCTCGCTGTTAAACTTTCTGAGGAACTCTCTTGCGAGCAGCGGAATATCACTGCGTCTTTCGCGAAGCGGCGGCAACAACAAGGGAACTACGCTAATACGATAGTAGAGGTCCGCGCGGAATTCGCTCCTTGCCACAGCCTCTTCAAGGTTCCTGTTGGTCGCAGCTATCACCCGAACATCGACTTTAATCGTGTGATTGCTGCCGACGCGCTCGAACTCCTGCTCTTGCAGAACTCGCAGCAACTTCGCCTGGAACGGAGGTGAGATCTCTCCGATCTCGTCAAGAAATAGCGTCCCTTTGTCAGCAAGCTCGAAGCGCCCCTTGCGGGCGCTGACAGCACCGGTAAAGGCACCTTTCTCATGGCCAAACAATTCCGATTCCAGGACCGTCTCGGGGAGCGCCGCGCAATTCAGCTTAACGAACGGCCGCTTAGCACGAACGGACGACTCGTGAATGGCCTTGGCTACCAGCTCCTTCCCGGTACCGGATTCGCCACGCAGCAGAACCGTGCTGTTTGATCTGGCTACAACGACAATCTTCTCAAGCAGTGCGCTCAGCGCCGGGCTGTCGCCAATGATCCCGTGTGCCTGAAGCTGCTTGCGCTCGCGAGCGGGCGGCCCACGATCAACTGTCTGTTTCTCTAGCCGGTCCTTGTCCACCAACGATTGTTCGCGATCGCCGGCGAACAAGCGATGTAACTTGATCGTTTGTCCTATCACGTTCGCGACCATGGCGAGCAGCCGCGCATCGTACTCGAGAAGACTTGAACTGCCTTCCGGGATACGGTCGATCGTCAGCGTACCAACGACCGTCGAATCAACGCGAATCGGGACCCCGATGAACGCTACCGGTATACTATCAGAGGCGCCGAGAACCTCCCGGTCGGCAGCGCTGAAGGCCGTCTCGGCGGCTACATTCTCGACCATAAGAGACCTGCCTGTCGCTACGATCTCGTGGATTGCTTTCTGCGGCACGCACGTCCGGTAACGTTCGTCAGTGCCTTCGCTCCAGCCGGCGCCAACTGTAAGTTCTGGAACGCCGTCATCGTTGAACAGCGAGACGAGGCCGTGTCGCATCTGCACAAACGATTGCAGAAGACCGAGAACGTTGGCCAAGGTGACTTCGAGCCGGCCGGGAGCATTTAGTATTTTCGATATTTCGTAGATGCCGGCCAGCGCGCTCTCATGCGACGGCTCCCCCGGGGGGGCACGCTCCGGTTCCGGCTGCGAGGCAGGTCTTTCGCTCGAGGAGGGGATATGCAGCATAAGCCTGTCTCCGTTTCCTTGATCATCCTCCCTGGACCCATGTCCGGATTGGCGAGGTTCGTTTTGCATGTCACTCTCGATCTAGCGCCAAGTGTTGACGAGATGACATCGAACCGTGACACTTTTTCATGGCACGACAGTAAACTTGCCGTGTGCCTTCGATTCATTTTCTGTTGATTGTATGCGCGTGGTCAGCGGAGAACGTGAGTCCGTTGGGAAGCTCAAGTCAGCTTCGCCGCCGGGCCGGCCGCTTCACAGATGCTGGCCACCGTTGATCGGCACCTCGGCACCCGTAACATAGCTCGCCGCATCCGAGCATAGGAAGAAGATGACCTTGGCCACTTCGTCCGGAGTACCCACTCTGCGCAGCGGGATACTTGCCACGACGCGCGCTTCCGCGTCGGGCGACAGCATGTCGGTCCTGATTTCGCCGGGCGCGATCGCATTGACGCGAATGCCATGCGGCGCATAGTCGTGGGCCAATTCGCGTGTGAGGCTCGCAAGCGCAGCTTTCGAGGTCGCATAGGCGCTACCGGCGAATGGGTGCACCCGCGAGCCCGCGATTGAAGTCACATTCACGATCGATCCTGACGCGGCTCTTAGCTCATCAAACAAACCCTGCGCCAGCAGGATCGGAGCCACCAGATTAAGATGAAAGACCCTCATCCAGGTATCGGTTGAGGTGGTCAACGATGTCATCCGATCGCCTGTGGGCGTTTTCGGCGACACACCCGCATTATTCACCAGCGCGTGCAAGGGCGCACCAGCCAAGCGTTTCTTAACCTCGGTGATTGCGCGCGGCAGCATTCGATGATCGCCGAGGTCGACCTGGAAATGATCGTCATTCCCAGCCTCCCAGGGGCATCGCTCGCCGTCGAACGGTTGGCGTGCGCAAGAAATGATGCGCCAGCCTGCCTCCGAGAATAGCTTGGCAGTGGCATGGCCAATTCCGCGCGATGCGCCGGTGAGTAACATCACCTTCGGTTCTCCACGATCAACGCGCGCATTAACAGCGTCAACGAGGCGATCCAAATGTGCTTCGGGCAGCGGACCTCGGATCAGATTGTCATTTGGCAGATCGAGACCCACGGCCGCCTCCTCTACTTTTGCGCCCGCGCACGCGTAGCAGGATTTGCGCCACTGCGATGTACGTAAATGCGCTTCCGTTTTGCGTCCTAATGTCGCGCACGCGGAATGTTTGGCGCATTCAAGACAGCGGAGGTGAGCTTTCTGACAGCGATGGTGACTCTGCTACGTAAGTTCGCGAGCACTCGCCCGCTTCATGAAAGGGCTACCCAGCCCGCGTTCGCTTTCACGATCGCACAACCGTACGAGCCTGCGGCTGGCCGGCGCCTCTCGTCGAAGTCGAAAAATGCCCGGGGATAACGGCCACGGCCATTAGCCGCCCCAACATAAAACTGATGTACCAAGCTTGCACGTTAGATTCGTCGGCGGCCACTTTTGATCTATCGCGCCATGCTCTGAGCGGCACTGGATTTCGCGGCGCTAGTTCCAAGCATGAGCTGGCGAGCTGAAATGTTCATCCGTGATTGAGCGTTGTTTAGCTTCCGTCTGCGGCCCGCCCGAAGCGAAGACGAAGGCGTGCTCCTTCTGTAAAACGCAGCGGCACTTTAGGGCCGTTGTTGTCGAAGCCGCGCCTTAGCCGAACGCATTCGGCCGCGGCTTCGTTCTCTTCGCCCCTGGAACGTTGCGGCAATGACAGCCCGCGGGCCAGAAAATCGTCGCCCGGAGAAGAACTTCCACGGCTATCGGACGTAAAGAGCGGCGGTGAGATCGATCACGCGGGTTTGCGACTTTCACGAAGCCATAAGCGCTTGCGAGTTGTCTTCAATCAGGATCAACCGGCCCGGATCGTTCAAATCGAATTCTATAACGCGTGGGGCGAAAAGACGCGCATAGCGCGTAAAAGCGCTCGTTGGCGGAAAACGGATCACCGTGTCGCAGCGGGCAAGGAGATACATCTCGGTGAGGGCAGAAAAGCCGCCTTCAGCTCCGAGGGCGGGATGGTGCAATGGGCCCGCTTGAGGCGCCTGGAACTGCTTTGGAATCGCGAAGACATCGGGAAATTTAACCGAAACCTGCTCGAGGACGAGCGCACTGTCCGTGCACAGGAACGCCCTCACAGGTTTTGCGTGGGATAAACTCCTGGCCTCATCAATGGCATTGTAGATCTGCCGCAAGGCGCGCTCCGTGTCCGCCCAGTAAGGGGCATGCCCCATAATATCTTCGCCATTGCCATGCCGGACATGAATGCCGATTACGCTGTACGGCTCAAAGTGCTCGCGGTAGATAGCATCAATCCGGGCCTGAATTTCAGGCCGCGGCTTAATACTCCGGAAGATTTCGCGTTCCGCTTCCTGATCGCAGCGCCACATCAGGCAGGCATCACACACAACCGTGTTAGCGTCACTATCTCTCTGACTTTGGAACAGTTGATCGAGTTGATCGCGTTCCCTGAAAATCTGCTCGTCCGGTCGATAGATGCAATCGAAAGATGGCTTGTTCCACCATGTTGGAAAGAATGGTCCTGGAAACGAACGCGTATTGATGTCGTCATCGCAAATTACTCGCACTCCGCCAATGTCTTCAACCGGTTCGAAGAAGACTGGAAAGGCATTGGTGAATGGTTCATCAAGATAACAAGATCCCCGCCAATCAATGGCTAGCGTCCGTCCTGTCTGCTTTGCAAATCGCCAGGCTGCCGCGAGTGACCACAGACAGTCGCCAAACCCCGTACGTCGCCGGGACACTACGAACCGATCATTGCTCGAACCGCTAACCATCTGCCTTGCCTTTTCGCGCGCTCCTGGTTGGACAAGAGACGTCAGTACAGACGTCTCGCGTATCTTCTCGCCCGGCGTCACGGCCTGAAATCGCGGTGCCGGCGAGCTGCATCGGTAGAACTTCATAGCAGGGCTATCCGTGACGGGCCGCGTTCTCTCAATACGATCGTCCTTTCTTCAACGGTGTTGCATCGACCTGCCCGAAGCCCGATGCCCGATGCCCCGCTCTGCATCGGATGGCCTGGTCCCCTCACATGCACGCATGGGCGTGGCCATGCGCATGAGTCATGGCTATGTTCCGCTTTGTACATTATCGTGACGGCAAGCCGCGTGCAGCGGATGCAGGCGAACGCCCCGAAGCTCCCATACGAGCCGCAATTCCTTCACAAGATCTTCACGCTTGGCCTGGTCCAGCAGGGCTGTGTCGAAAAGCGACCCGAGCGACGCCTCGCCCTCGATTCGCATCAAGATCTCGAAAAGCTCAGGTGAGATACGCATACTAGAGTGGGCGGAATGTCCCATGCGGATCTCGCAGACCGTTTCCTGCCGATCTGGCGCTATGTGGGAGCGAACACGATGAAGGGATGCGTACGGCGGCAATGACGCAGCCAGCGCACTCCAATCCTGCAGTGATGCTGGCCGCTTCCTGACGAGGAACGGCCCAACAACAAGTCCGTCCAGATCAGTCGTCAAAAACGTGGTGATCGCATCTGACACGGACTGCACGATCGGCTCGGCATTGTTGTTAAATGAGGTATTTAGAAGAATCGGAAGGCTCGTTCGCTTCTTGAACGCATTAATGACGTCCCAGTAGGCGGGGTTTGTCTTGCGCGATACGGTCTGCAGCCGAGCCGTCCCATCAACGTGCGTGATCGCACCGAGCACGTTACCCTTGGCTTCACGCACGCGAACTACGAAGTTCATGAAGGGGAGCTGCCGCGTGCCGTCGGGGAGCTCAAAGAACTCGCTCGCATCCTCCTCTAATGCAGATGGCGCAAAGGGGCGATAGCTCTCGCGCTTCTTGACCACCGCGTTGATGCGATCCTTGTTTTCCGCAGGCCGCGGGTCCGCTAGAATGCTGCGGTTACCAAGCGCACGTGGGCCGAACTCAGAGCGCCCCTGAACCCAGCCGATTACAGCGCCATTTGCCATCCAGTCCGCCGCACTGGATGCTATGTCATCACTTCGTTGAATGTCGAGGTGGCCTGACCATGCGTTGAGCTCAAGCTCTGTGGCTTGCTCGTTCCCAAGATCGGGCCCCCAATAAACGTCCGGCAGTCGCTCGCGCGGCGCTGGCCTGCCTAGCTCGCTTGATACCATTAATGCAGCGCCGAGTGCGCAACCGGCGTCGTGCGCCGCGGGTTGAACAAAGATGTCGTCAAATAGCCCGGAATAAAGCAGCTTACCGTTCAGCGTGCAATTATGGGCCACCCCGCCAGCTAGGCACAGGCGTGTCATGCCCGTCGCTTTACGATGGTGCCGCAGGGTGTGAAACACGATCCGCTCCAGCGCTTCCTGCAGCGACGCGCTGACATCTCGATGCTGTTGGGTGAATGGCATTCCCTTTCGCCGAACCTGGATGTTGCGCAAAAGGGCTGGTCCGATTCGATCCAGGTGAACGCGATAGCCACCGCTGTCCAACAACTCGTAGAACTGCGCGAAGAGCTCGCGATAGCGATCGGGATCACCATACGGTGCAAGCCCCATCACTTTGTATTCGTCGAACATCCCGCAGCCGAGATATCGGATCGTCTCGAGATAGAACAGCCCAAGAGAGTTGTGTTCCGGGAAACTTACAAGCTGCGCAATTACGGTCCCGGACCCTACCGCCATTAAGCCTGAGAGAAAATCGCCCCCGCCGTCGATCGCAAACACCAGACTTTGCTCGAACCCGGACATGGCAAACGCGCTCACGGCATGTACTTCGTGGTGATTCACGAAGGAAACCCGGACGGATCGATCTCGGCCCCGAATTCCCGTGCCAACAGCTGCCGCAGCAACAGTTTGGGGTCCAACGGAACGGGCTGAGAAACAGAAAGGCGCTCGAGCATGGCTTTGCAGTAAGCTTCAGTCGCGTAGAACGCGATACGGTCGATGTCGCCGAGCTCGACTCCTGCGGTAGAAAGGCAGTATCGGATCGAATTGCTGGGGAACTTGTTGGAGTGCTTGACGCGGTTGAGGCGCTCCTCTTCGACAGCAGCAATTACGCGGCCGTCCTGCACAAGTACCGCAGCGCCATCGTGAAGAAATGTATTCGGCAGCTCCGGAGAGCTTTCATAGATTCTGTCAAGGCCGCCACTCAGTCCTATGCTCAACATCCCGTTCTCCATGGAAGGCCATGCCGTCCCACCGATCTAATCTGTACAGTCACGCGCAGCCGGTGCGCGTGCCAGGCAGCACAACACGACTTTGCAAGGTCCGATCGGCCGAACAGGCGGCCGTAGAGCTGGCTCGATCGCGGCTTCTCAAGGCCGTTTCACAAGCTGCTCTGACAGACCAGGTCACTCGCGAGCTACCGCGGAACGCATCATGACACTGCATCGCTTTGACTTCTCCGTTTCGCTGAACTCACGTCAACGCAGCAGGCGGCGCCGAAATAACGCGATCGACGCGAAAAAGGGCAAGACCGCGTAAACGCAGAGCGCGCCTACGTGTAGGGCGGCATTGTCGGCGCCGCGCTCAAGCATCACTGGGCGAATAAGGTCGACCGAATGTGCCAGCGGCAACAAGCCGGCAAAGTGCTGAAATGAGTCGGGCATTTGGCTCGTCGGAAAGACCGCGCCACACAAGAACACCATGGGCGTAAGGACGAGCGACTGGTAAAACACGAAGTAATCGTAAGTTGGCGCAAGAGATATGACGACCATTGCCAGGCTGGCGAAGACAAGGCCCGTAAGGGCGATTGTCGGTATCGCACAAAGAACCGACGTCCAGGATGCATAACCCAGGGTGGCAGCGACAATCCCGATTGCTGTCCCGGCTAGAACGGACTTACTGGCCGCCCACACCAACTCACCTAGAACGATATCGCCAAGCGTGAGCTGTGTGAACAAAATTCCCTCCCAGGTGCGCTTGACATCCATCCGAGCAAAGGCTGCGTACAGAGTTTCAAAGGTCGCGGATGTCATAGCGCTAATCGCGACCATACCCGCCGCCAAAAACGCAATGTACGAAGTCCCCTCAACCCGTCCCACAATGAGTCCGAGCCCAAAGCCAAGGCCAAACAGATTGGTTATGGGATCTGCGAGGTTGCCGAGAAGCGATGCAAGCGCGACTTTCCTCCATGCCAAGTAATTTCGACGCCATACCGCGGTCCAATTGTACGCATTAGCCGGCATGACCGACGCATAACCATCATCCATCGCTCATTTCTCCATCTCGCGCCCGGTCAACCGCAAAAACACGTCTTCGAGATTCGGGGGGCGCTGCAGAACGCGAAGGTCCGTTCGCCCGCGCAGGTGCACGCTGATTTCGTCCGGACATCGCGCGTAACAAAAAAGCGTCTCTCCACTCACTTCGATATGCCGCGCATACGGCCTGATCAGCTCCCGGAGTTGATCTAGATCACCGCCATAGATCTCGATCACGTTGCAGCCGATATGCTCGTCGATCAAGGCGTCTGGCTTGCCTTCGGCGATTTTGCATCCACTCTCAAGCACGCATAGCCGATCGCAAAGGCGTTCGGCCTCTTCCATGAAGTGAGTGGTCAAGAGGATCGTCTTGCCGCGCGCAAGAAGAGCCCGCAGGCGTTCCCAGATCAGGTGGCGAGCATGCGGATCGAGCCCCGTCGTCGGCTCGTCCATCACGAGTAGATGTGGATCATTGATCAGAGCGCGCGCCAGCGTCAGCCGCCGCTTCATACCACCGGACAAAAGGGAGACGCGCACGTCCGCCTTGCTTTCAAGCCGCGCAAACTCAAGCAACGAGGGCACAACCGCTTCGATCGTGCGAGCGCTCATGCCGAAATAGCGGCCAAACACAAGCAGGTTCTCCCGCACGGTGAACTCGGGCTCAAGGTTATCGAACTGCGGCACCACGCCTACGCGCACGCGCGCCGCACGAGCGCGGGAAGGCACAGGCTCATCGAGGACCGTAATCTTGCCTCGATCGGGGGAAATCATGCCGAGGAGCATGCGTGCAATCGTACTTTTGCCAGCTCCATTTGGCCCAAGCAGCCCGAAGCACTCTCCGCGCGCAACCGAGAACGACAGGTCATTGACGATAACCTTGTCCCCGAATGACTTTCTCACGCCGACAAGGTCGATCGCCATATTGGACATGTTCATCTTAGGCTGACAGAAGTCGTTCCGTAGGCGATGACTTCTTGATGACCGTTTTGCTCCAGAGCATGCCCTCGCACCACACATGCTCGACGCGCCCCCATTGGCATGCCGCCGCAGCATCGGGAAAGAATCCCCGTCCATGGAGGTTGGCGCTCGTGGTGCAGAGCAGCGGAATGCCGGTGAGTTGCTCAAATTCGATGAGAAGCGCAGCAATTTTGTGAGGAGAGTTGCGGGAAATTGTCTGCAGCCGCGCCGAGCCGTCGAGATGTACCACTGCCGGGATCTTGTCGCGCCAATTCGCCCGGGTTTGGTGATCGAATAGCATGTAAGGATCTGGCGTACCCGGGCTGAAGATCTCCGGCGCACGATCTTCCAGACAGATCGGCACCACCGGCCGGAAGTGTTCGCGCCGTTTGATGTCGTTGAGATGATCCTTCATCTCCGGGGACGTTGGGGCCGCAAGAATGCTTCTACCGCCCAACGCCCGCGGCCCGAGCCCGGCACACCCGGAAAGAAAGATGACGGGCTTGTTGTCAGCAAGAATCGAGGCAAGTTCAGGCAGACTGCACGGCGCCGCCTCCCAGTCCGGCGGAACCTCGCTCTCCTGCAGGGCGGGGCCACTGTAAACTGACCATTCCAACGGCTCGAAGCCATCTTGCGCTGCCATAGCGCCGCACGCCGCGCCGATTGCCGAGCCACTGTCATTTGGAAACGGCGGCACCCAGACATCATCGAATAATCCGGTCGCGCGAAGCGCGCTGTTCCATTTGATGTTGAGACCGCAACCTCCGGCGATGCATAGATTTCGCGCTCCCGGAAGCGACGAGTGCCGTAGCAGAACCATCGCGATCTCCTTAACGAGAAGACGTTCCAGAAACACATGAAACGACGCGAGGACGTCCTCCGCGCGCTTGGCCTTCAGGCGCAATGCGCTTGACTCGAAGAAGTCGTGAATAACTGCGAGAGACGCTTCCGCATTGTTGATGTTTTCGCGGTAGCGACGAGCCTGCTCCGTGTCAGCCGCTGAGCGCGTTTCATAAAGCTCCTGGAACACTTCCACGATGCTTTCGTCCACGGAACCAAGCTCGATGTAGGCCATCAGCTTGCCAGCAATGCCCAAATCCCAACTGGAGCGGTTCGGCTGCCGGTATGGGCCGAAGTGAAGGCCCGCGGCGGCATAGGCATGGCCAATCATCGGAAACAGCGATCCGATGAGCCGCGCGCCCTGGGGCTCGACATAGTAAAGGCGTGGAAAGATACAGCCGTCCCATACCAGACACAACGCGGGTTTCCCCGCGCTGGCGAAAGGACTGGTGCTATATGCTGAGGCGACATGGCCCGTGACATGCGGGTAGCTCTTATATGGAAACTCCTCGCCTCCGAGGAGGAGGCCATAGCCGTCGACGGAATCAAGGAGGCCCTCAGCATGACGCTCGACATATGGCGCGCCTTTTAGCGCGACCGGCACCGCTCCGCTTAGGAGCTGGAACTGCGATTCATTCTCCCCGTCCCAGCCATCAATCACGAACTGATCGATGTCGCGCGGATTCAGGCCATGCTCCGCCAAGGCGAAGACGACTGCATCGAGATTGTCGACGGACTGATAGCGAGGACCATTGCCGCGCTTCTCTTGCTCGACGCAAAAAAGACGCCGACCGTCCTCGACGACAGCAATTGCTCCGTCATGTGTCAACTTTATTCCGCAGATGCGCATACGTCCTCCTGGCCTAATGACCGGCGTTTGATTGTGCCGACGCGCCGCCCGGCTTCAGAAACCGGACGATCAAGCAGTCTTCGCTCGCCGACCCGGTGCAGCAGTGCCGGCGCTCGATCTCTGATAGGCTCTCATTGAAGAGAGCGATCACCGTCTCAGCACCGGCAGCATGCCCCCAGCGTTGACATATTTCATCACGCGCAGACCCGAAAATGAGAGTCTCATCTGGCGCAAGCATACTCACCAGGTTGCGGATAGCCGCATGCATCTCGACGACGTCCCTGAGGTAGTAAAGAACCTCAGCCACGACAATCAAATCGAATTGCTCAGTGGTCGAGAACCGCTGAATGTCGCAGGTCACCCAACTAATATGTGACCATTTCCCGGTCCGCAGTCGCGTTCGCTCGATTGCCTGCGGCATGACATCCACGACCGTAAGTCGCTCGCATAGCGGCGCCAGCATCTCCGTGAATGCACCGGCTGCACATCCTACTTCGAGCGCAGACGCCGCATCTCCGTCGCGGCGCGACATCCGGAGCATTTGCGCGTATCGCTGCTGCTCGAACGCACTAGTGTCGAGGCGCCACGGGTCGTCGACAGCCAACTCTCGCTCTAATAACTGATGGTTTTCGTCCTGAGTCATCAGCCGACCACTTATTTGTAGACAGTCGAACGATCGCGACCGGAAACACTCTCCGTCGCCGCCAGGCTCGATGGAGGCTGCGATAACGCCGCCTTACGAATAGGAGCAGGCGCCCCCCTACACCAGCAGGACTTCGTCCGGCATTCGGGTGCAGGATGACAGGCTGTTTCCCCTCTTCCGTCGGCATATCGGTGACTTTCCGAGATAGCCAATCGCTATTGCTCAATGTACAAAGCGCATAGGCCTTCAAAGGCAGTAAGAGACAGATATTGATCGGCGTGTGGAGCGAGAAGCCGATAAACCGCAGCTCGCGGGCACGAAGCGCTGCCACACAGCACCGGACCGTAGTCATTGCAGCAATCGTCAATCCCGTCCACCAGGGTATAGAGCCATCGATCAGGAGCTGTGCGAGCGCAGCAAGTGATGAAATGGCGAGGAGCAATGGGCCGAGATTTTGCCCGATAACGTCTAGCGTCAAATAACCATCGAGCTCTGGCAGCAGGCGCCAAGCAAGAAACGTATCTCGAAAGGTACTTCGCGCCCAGCGGAGTTGCTGTCGTAGATATGGCCGAAGACTGTGCGGGACGACTGTGGCTGCTATGGCGTCCGGAACGTATTCGGTTCGAAACCCCGCCTTGAGCATGAGTATCGTTAGGTGGCGGTCCTCGCCGAAATCGCTCGGCTTCCCACGAAAGAATTGGGCTTCATATTGATCAAGAAGCAAGGCGAGCGCGGAACGCCGATACATGGCACATGGGCCGCAGCAACACATGACGGCACCGAAGCGCGCCTGTGCCGCGCGCTCTTCGTTGCACGCGAGCCAATATTCCATGTCGATCAGCCTGGTCAGCCAGGTCTGGTTGCGATTGCTCGCGATCAGCTGACCCATGGCCGCACCGATTCCCGGGTCATGCATCTTCAATACAAGCTTCGTGACGACGTCGGCAGCAAGTATCGTATCGGAATCGACGTTGAGAACCAGATCACCGGATGAGCTGCGTATCGCTGCGATCTGCGCCTTGCGCTTTCCCACATTGTTCGCCAACAAGATAAAACTGAATCTCGGATCGCTCGCATATATCCGGTGTACAGGCGCGACAACGTCGCGGTTTGCCGATCCGTCATCGACCACATATACCTGCATCTTTCCGGCGTAGTCTTGACTGGCAATCGACTCCAGACATTCGGCGAGTGTGTTCGGATTCTCGTTGAAGCACGGCACGATCACGTCCACAGCAGGAACGACCACCTCGGCTTGTCCAAGGTTGTCCAGCGATGAGTTGATCGCCGGCTGAGCATAAAGCGCTTGCACGCTCTTATAGATCGTCGATAGGAGCGCATAAGATGAAACGGCGGCAGCACTGGTCGTCGCGAGCAGGTCCATGGGGTGTCGTTTTTTCAGTGGAGTTGAGGGAGTGGACGGATTACAAACCCGCGCCGTTGTAGTGCTGGAATGAGATATGCCAGCGCCGTCCTGGTCTGATCGCGCAGCGTAGAGCCACTGGGCAATCCCTCCTCATCGGGAGGATATCCGTCGTGCAGGAGCACAATTGCACCCGGGCGTACGTTCGCCAGTACGGAATTCACAATTGCATCAACCCCGGGGCGGGACCAATCTCTAGGGTCGACCGACCAGTGCAGAGCCGTGAGACCAGCGCTCGCCGCCACTGCGAGCACATCTCGCGTCCATATGCCGTAAGGCGCTCGCATATGCCTGGGCGAGGCCAGCGGGCACGCCAGACGGATGGCTTCGCTCGCCGTCAGCACCTCGTCGTGTAGCTCCGTAGGTCCGCATCTGGATAGATCAGGATGGGTCATCGTATGGTTCGCAACCTCATGCCCTTCCGCAATCATTCGTCGGATGAGTTCAGGATGCTCCGTCGCGTACGTCCCGATGACGAAGAATGTCGCGGGGACCCGATGTTGCGCCAGGACATCGAGCACCTCTGGCGTACAAAATGGATTTGGCCCATCGTCAAAGGTCAAATGGACAGCTCGACTTCCGCCCGCGTCAGCGTAGTCGCAGCGGACAGTAGATAGGGTGGAACGCTCTGTCACAACTCAGGCCCGTTACGATCGATGACAGTCCCGGCCGGCCATTCGCTTATCGAGCGTCCGACCGGAAACACCACGACGATCACGTCTTCGATGCGCGTCGGCGATAAATTTGGATAGACATCCGGCAAGGTGGAGCGGACGCGAATGCCACGCATCAGGGTGGCGAGCCCCTGCCTTTCGACCAGTCGGGTCAAATGTTTTTCGAGGGCCGAGCGAACCGCGCCAAATCCGAATGGAACGCCGAGCTCCTGGAGTGCGGGATACATCACGCGCATTGCGTGGCCTATCCCGTGCCCCTCGAGATCGGGGCGCACCGCATACAACCCCAGTTCGGCCACAGGGAGATCGACTTCACCAACTTTGATGAAGCGGCGCAGTAGCCCGATGTGAGCCGCTACCCCGCGCGCGTCGTAACCAATTACGCGGAGCTCGGGTCTTGCTCCAGCCCAACTTCGGCTCCGCTCAAACGGCTGCGCATTGAACGCACCCGTCGGTCCGTAACTCTTGCGGAAGAACTCCGCGAGCTCGGCATGATCGGCGAGCTGCAGTTCACTTTCCCAACGAAGGCTCCACTGCACTTGAGCGCGCCCAGAAGATCCTTCCGCAGTCGGGGAGACGGCAATGTTCATGGCGAGCTTCCTTGCGCCGGTGGAATGAAGAGCGGGGATGGTCACGTCAATTCGCTATTCGCCGAACCGCCGATGAATGCTGAGATGCGCCGCCATGCTCTGTCGGAGCTCGGCACTGCTCGCCTACTCCGCGCCGCTGGCCTTTGCGCGACGGAGCGATCGCTTGATTGCACCCTCGTGCGGTTGATGCCGCGCTCACGATAACTCGGAAGCTGCCGACGAGGCGGTTGGGCTAGCCAGAACCTGTCTGCACCAGCGAGCTTTTGTGCCTGCAGTCGCATCGCCCTCCGGCGCTTTGACGTCTGAGGGCCGGCCATCGGCGCGCAAGCCTCATCGATGGCGCATCGGAGCGGCATCAGATCACACTGGCTTTTATACATCTTCGACACGCCCCACATGCACTGGACAGGCGAGCCATTTGGAACGGCGCCTGGAATTCTTGGCATCCGCAACCTGCGTCTGCCTCTATTCTTCGACACTAGAATGAGGCTGAACGCGCCCTCAATTGTACGCGGGTAAACCTGAAATATGGAAACGGATGATATCCGCATACCAACGTTTATCGGGACGCGCTTGGCGTTCGAACGGCCACGCTTAAGGAGAAACAACAACGCGCGCCCATGGTGCGCTCCCACGTCTGGGAGCTCTTCTCTTAGCTCACGTGAACGACCGGAAACCATCGTGGCGCGTCTAATTGCTTTTTCCAAACTTCAGTTTGCTATCCAACCTCCCCCAGTTTGGTAAAATCGATTGTTTCGATAGAACACATCCACACGATGGATAGACTCATCACATGCGGTTCAAGGGACTTGATCTAAATCTTCTCGTTGCGCTCGACGCCGTGATGACGGCGCGCAACCTCACAGCGGCGGCTCGCAAAATCAATCTGAGCCAGCCTGCTATGAGCGCTGCGATCGCACGGCTGCGCACCTATTTCCGCGATGAACTCTTTACTATGAGAGGTCGCGAACTCGTCCCGACACCTGGCGCGGAAGCGCTTGCAGGTCCGGTTCGCGAGGCCCTGCTGCACATCCAACTCTCAATCATATCGCGGGACGCGCTCGACCCTGCTCAATCGAGCCGACGCTTCAGGGTCATTCTCTCAGATTTCATGACGATCGTTTTTTTCCGCAGAATTGTGGACCGCATGGCGCAAGAAGCCCCCGCGGTGCGCTTCGAACTGCTGCCATTTTCTGATGAACCGGATGAGCTGCTGCGGCGGGGCGAGGTCGACTTTCTCATTCTGCCGGAACTTTTCATGTCGAGCGCGCACCCTAAGGCGACGCTGTTCGACGAGAGCCTCGTATGCGTCGGATGCCGCGCGAACAAGCAGCTATCCCGGCAGCTTACGTTCGAACAATACATCTCGATGGGGCACGTTACTGCCAAGTTCGGACGCGCACTGAGACCGAACCTCGAAGAATGGTTTTTGCTTGAGCACGGCCTGAGGAGACGAATTGAGGTCGTCGTGCAGGGCTTTAGCCTGATTCCGCCCCTGTTGCTAGACACGAGCCGTATCGGCACGATGCCCTTACGACTGGCCAGGCACTTCGAAAAGCGGATGCCGTTGCGGATCATCCAACCGCCCCTCCCCCTGCCCACATTCACAGAGGCCCTGCAGTGGCCCTCATTCCACAATACCGACCCCGCGAGCATCTGGATGCGTCGGATATTGCTCGAGGAAGCATCCAACATGGCATCTGGGGACCAGGAGCCTCCAACTCGCAGGCGCTGTTAGGCTTACCTTAAGCTGCGCTCTGAACATCCCCGGCACACTGTAGAACCTTCGACGTGCCCCGTTTTCTTTCGTCTCTCCAGGGTATGGAGGTGAGAAGGAGCCACAGACGCGCAATGCGACGATCGGTCGCGAAGCCTTTTCCAGTTGTGCGCGTGGTGACCTCGAAGGTGCGGTTTGATGCGCTCACGACGCATTCAGGCTACGTCCGGCAACCATCGCAGAAGAATATGCCTGCCGTGCAAATGTTTGGCTCTATCACTAAAATGTCTTGAACCGCACATTGCGTCAGGTTGTAGGTTGCTCTCGTGACAAGCGCTGCACGACCCAGCTGTCGACACCGCGCTTTGGCACGCTGACGAACACTGGGCTGATCTGCCATCAGCGGACTGAACGACCCTGCTGCGTGGCCGGCCGGAACCGGCAAGACCAATTAGCTTGGAGCTCCCGACGCTTTCCCGCCGCTGCCGATCGGCTTTCCGCCTGCTCTCCATTGTTGCGGTCATCTCGCAAGCTTCCTTTCCCGGGCGCAGGAATGAGCCGATGTCCATTGGGGCGGGCCAAGACGATTGCTCCAGGCGCTGGCGCCACCGCACGCTATTGCGCAGCAACGACGTTTGTGCCGGATAGGAAGAGATGCGTTTCAAAGGTCTGGATCTAAATCTTCTGGTCGCGCTGGATGCTCTAATAACTGAGCGCAACCTCTCGTCAGCCGCACGCAAGATCAATCTTAGTCAGCCGGCAATGAGCGCAGCCGTTGCCCGGCTGCGCAAGCATTTCCGTGATGAACTGTTTGGAATGAGGGGGCGCGAACTTGTCTTGAGCTCACGCGCGGAAGGGCTCGCGGCTCCTGTGCGCGAGGCTCTGATGCACATTGAACTCTCGATTATGGCCCGACATCCGTTCGACCCAGCTCGATTGAACCGCCGATTCAGGATCGTCCTTTCTGACTTCGTAACAGTTGTGCTCTTCCGAAATGTCGTAGCACGCGTCACGCGAGAAGCCCCCGCCGTCAGCTTCGAATTGGCTGCGCCGACCGATGAACACGAGCTGCTCCTCCGCCGCGGTGAAGTCGATTTTGTTATCCGGCCAGATTTTTTCATGTCCAGCACGCACCCCAGAGCGGCCCTATTCGAGGAGCGACTCGTCTGCGTAGGCTGCTGCACCAATAGGGAATTACAACCCCGGCTTACATTCGATCGATATATGTCGATGGGTCACGTTGCAGTTAAGCACGGAGGTGCGCCCCGGACGCCAGTTGAGCATTCCTTTTTGACTGATCTCGGACCCACGCGGCGCATCGACATCCTCGTGCAGAGCTTCAGCATGATCCCGCCTCTCATAGTTGGGACGAACCGCATAGGCACGATGCCATTAGGGCTCGTGAGGCATTTCCAAAGAACGATGCCCCTTCGGATCGTTGAGCTTCCGCATCCATTCCCCGCCTTCACCGAGGCGGTCCAATGGCCCTCACTTCACAACAGCGACCCGGGAAGTCTGTGGATGAGGGACATTTTGTTTCAGGAGGCCACCCGCATGGCAACTACACAAGAGCTCCGTGTGACCAGCAGCCCGGAAGACGCGGAGCCCCCGGGACATTTCGTGCGATCCGTCTCACCGTTGCCGTAAGCACATTCGCGAAGTCTACGAACCTCACATTCCAACACTTGTCTCAACACACAATTCCTGCTCGCCTGGCTTGCTCTTATTGCCGGGGGAAAGGATCCTTGCGGCAGGCAAGAGGCGCTTTCGCTCTTCGCACCTCCGCCTCGGGGGCGAGAAACGGCAGACTGCCGACTTGATGCTTTTAGGGACGGGAACGGAACGGGGCCGGCGAGCGACGGAGCAATGCCTTCGCACTGAAGCTAGGCGTTTACGTTGCAACGGCCGCGGCAGGGCGCAGCTCTCTCAAGAAGGTAGGCCAGGCACGGAGCTCTTGCCGTCAACTCCCTGGGTCGGTAGTTGCTCCCGATGAACGGAGATGATCAGCTTATTCGGATTCCTACCACCGTTCATTGTGAGCATAGAGATCGTCGGACTTGCCGTGCCGTCGAAGCTAGCATCGCGAACGCGTGTGGCCTGAACGCATCACACAGCAGCACATCACATCCTCATCGCTTTGCGCCGCAGGTATGACTTCTTTTGGCCCTACCGCAGCCAAACGTCTTGACGACGTGCGCTGCGCTTGACTCAATTTCAAACAAGGAGCTGAACGTTGAAGCTTTGCAGCGGGGTGTTCGATCCAGAAGAGCTATCTGCCCTCGGACGGCTTTATGACGGCGCCGTCGACGCGCTACCTCCGTCGATGCGGAGTCCAGAAAACTGCGCAGCAATCGCCAAACTTATCCTGGAGCGTACGGCGGCTGGCGAGGCTGAACTGGCACGCCTGGCGAACTTGTTGATCACCCTTTCTCCTGAGGGTTGATCAGCCGCCATTCTAAGGATAGTCACCACTCGCGCGCATGAATTAAAGGCGATTCAACTGGAGCTTAGAAATCCGCTTGAATCATACGTGACGTCAGGTTGTAGGCTTTGAAATTGAACAACATGAACAGAGCTACACCAAGACGGCGTCGATGGCGCATTGGCGAACTTGCAGAGGCGACCGGAGTAACGGTGCGCACGCTGCACCATTATGAGCACACTGGACTGCTAGCAGCGACAGAGCGCACTGAGGGCGGTCACCGGATGTATGACCGCGAAAGCGGGCAACGGGTTCATCAGATTCGCGCGCTGCGTGAGCTTGGCTTCTCGCTCGTGGAGATCCGTAAAGCTATGGAGGGGACGACCTCACTCACGGACTTGCTGCGCAAACATCTAGAGCGCATAGAAGTCCAAGTCGCGCGCACAACTCTGTTGCGCGACCGTTTGCGCAACATGACCATCGACAGCGAGGCGCAGGTAAGTGTGGATGAGCTGCCTGCCACCCTGAACGCCATGTCGCGCGCCGAGACGCGGAGTCAGACGTCCCGGTGCACCTGCAATTTAGCTGCGGAGCGAGAGGACCGCTGGCGGCGAATCCGTGATGATCTTCGCGACTGCATGGATGGGGGCGAGCACCCTTGCGGAGAGCGCGCAAAGGCTGTCGCGGTTGCAGCACGCTTGCTGATCAGCGAAATCGCCGGCGACGATTCACGTGTTTCGATGATCCTGAAGGTACTTGCACGATTAAGCGCGCCCCGCAGTCTGGCTGGTTGGGATCCCTGTCTAATGCAATATCTCGATCTTGCCCTTGGCGGATTGGAGGATCAGCCTTACTGACGCATTCATGGCGGGTTCCACACGCCGGTTAGGGCAAGCTAAGAAACGCTAGGTGAACCGGCCGCTCTCCGACGCGGCTTGGAGTTTTACGGAATCAAACGGAAGGATTGTCACCGCCGGTCGATCCGCGTCCCTGACGCCTCCATCGCTCTTCCCAAAAGGGCTTGATCCGCACGTAACGTCAAGTTGTAGATCTTACCGTAGTTGGCGGCTCGCCCGGCCAACGCAGGTTTGCCCAGCAAGCAACGCCTGTCTACAGGCGTGGTTGACTACAACCAGTTGCGGTTCACTTCAGGTGAGCATTGGAAGCTCTACAATGGTAAATAAGCGGCATGCCTCTCTTGCGCCTGCGGCGCTTCTCTTCTGCGCTCTCGTCGCTCCGTCTGCGCGCGGCTCTGAAATAAAGATCGCCGTGGCTGGCCCAATGACCGGAAGCAGCGCTGCATTCGGCGCGCAAATGCGCGATGGTGCGGCTGCGGCGGTCGAGGTCCTGAACGCCTCAGGCCAGCTTCCCGATAATGCCAAAACTATATTGAGCGTCGCTGACGACGCCTGCGACCCTAGGCAAGCTGTCGCAGTCGCGAATAAGCTCACGACAGAGCGGATCCTGTTGGTGGTTGGCCATTTTTGTTCCTCTTCGTCGATCCCGGCCTCCGACATCTACGCGAAGCTGGCATCGTCCAGGTGTTACCAGGCTCGTCAACTCCTCAACTAACAGAGCACGGCCTTGAGACTGTCTTTCGGATCTGCGGCCCGACGACCAACAGGGAGCCGTTGCCGCCGAGTACATTCACACGAATTATCGCCTCGAGAAAATCGCGGTGCTGGACGACAAGAGGACTGCTGGCAGGGGGATTGTCGACGTGGTTGAAGCCCGGCTTCATCGATTGGGACGGCAGGTGAGCCGGCAAAGCTATGTTGCCGGTGAAAGGGGCTTCAGAGCCTTGCTCTCAAGAATGGAGAAGGACCGGCTGCGCGTCGCCTATATCGGCGGCTACCACACCGAAGTCGGATTGTTGGTACGCCAGGCAGCAGAAGCAAAAGCAGACCTCACGGTCATGGCGAACGATCCGCTGATGACCTCCGAATTCTGGGCCATTACCGGCAGCGCTGGGAATGGCACATTGTTTACCTTCATGCCCAACCCCGCTGGGAACGCCAATGCTGCCAGTGCGGTCGCCGGACTCAAAGCTTCCGGGCTGCCCGGTGAAGGCTACACACTATACGCTTGTGCCGCTGTGCAAGCCTGGGCAGAGGCGGTGAACCGGAGCGGCTCCTTCAATGCTGACCGGGTCGCCAGCGCGCTTCGTTCCCGACCGATCGACCGGTTCGACAAAAGGAGGGACAACTCGGCTTCTGGATTTTTGGTTTATCGCTGGCGCGACGGTCATGTCGAGCGTGTCAAGAAGTACTGATTTTCATGCAACGCAGCATTCCCCACGCGAAGTATCTCGAATGATGAGACGCCCTCAGAACGTTGTCGCAGCAATGCTCGCTAGCGCTTTTATATTCGCTGCTTTTGCAGCGTTTTTCGCGCTCGCTGCGGCGCTCGCAGAGCTACCGAGCGCCGCCCTGCCGAAGGTGCTACGCCCGATGATAGACAAATAGCAGCCCCCTTGTCTGATCCCGTCTGCAGCACTGGCCTCGGAGGCGGCCATTTACCGTTCTGCTAGGTTTGAAGGCATGCCCCTTATGCAGCCAGTGATCGAAGGTTGAGGACTAGGAAAGCGAAGCTAACGATTCTTTATGGACAAGCACGGATTTTGTTGGAGGCGTTCGCCTTCTGTCAGATTCGTGCCCGACCAGCATCTACGCATTCTCTAGCCTGGATTATATCGCGCAATCTCAGATCCACGAATGGAAGAGACAGCGGGACGGCACGAAGCAATCAGGCCCACTACCTAGACTATAGCCGAGTATACGGGTAGCGAGAGCTGGTGGATAGCCGGCGCCGGGATGCATGCCTCTCTTGGCCGCGGGGGCACCAAGGTTTTGGCGTCCAAGTCAACGCTACTCGTTCCGCTACTTCGTGCGCTCTCAAGCATGGCGGGTCATCAGCGGCTCAGCCGCCTGCCCGGGCATTCCCTATGCTTCCTAGCCCGGATAGCAGGAGAACCAATCAACCGGCTCCGATGAAGGCGGTGAGATTGCTCGCCTGCGCTATCAACGAACTGGATGCATCCCATCAACACTTTCTATTTTACTAATTGAAGCCAAACACCGCATAAGTCGATCGCCGGCTTACGGAAGGCAGTGTTCACGAATGTCGCGTGATAATGGATCACTTGGTCGCAGAGCAAATCACGTGCTTCTTGGCTGCTTCGAGCAATGTTTGACGGCAAGACACGTGGGGGCACGAATGCAGTGCGGTGACCAGTCGCAGTTGGCGCGCAATCTACACGACGTTGCCTGCCCCTTTGGGCATGATACTTGATTGCTCTAAGAAGACAGCTATCACGCACACTCGGCGATGGTAAATGCCTCCGCAGCGTAGAACTCGGGCAGGTGAGTTGGCCTTCGCAGGGGTGCGGGCTGGACCTTTCGCTCTGACCAGGCGGGTCGCCTCAACAGTCCGGCGCTGTTGCCGCGGCTCCAAGCAGAGCAGTACAATCAGCTGTGTGGCCCCGAACAGAGTCACCGCTGTTGCCGAACGCACTGGGCGGCTCGAGAATCCATTCAAATCCCGCGCCATCGGCAACGCTTTTCGTTTTTCCCTAGACGCTCATTGCACTTTTGCAATCCTTTCGCGGCACATATGTGCCCCCTCTTCCAGGGGACCGGAAGCGCCTCCTGTGCAGCAGTCATTTGTCCAGCGAAGCGTCCGCCGTTTGGCGAACGGGAAACGATACCTCTACTCCGCCTGTCTTGCATTTCACCACTTTGGAGAAATACCGTGGAACTTGACCCTTCCAATTCACGCATACAAAACCTCGAGGATCGCGTCGACCTGCAACTCGACATCGTGGCTGGGCTCATGCGCGAAGAAGGCAACGAGCTGGAAGCGATCCGATTACTTAATGCCCTCATAGGCCAAATGATCACCGCGGAACTGGAGCTCGGCCAGCTTGGCGATACAAGAACCGGCCACGGACGAATGCGATTGTCGCAAGACCGTGGCGTTTACCACCCCGAGGACCTTCAGATTCTGGGACGCCTTTTTGATCAGACTGTGGCGGCATTACCGGCCGCGCTGCGGACTTCCGCCAATCGATTGACGATCGCCAAGCTCATTCTTTCACGTGCGGCAGCGGACTGAGATTTCATTTGCGCTTTTTGGAGATTGATGGCGTTGAGCGGACGTTTATGGCTGGGCTGACAGTTACACTTAGGCCGCACACACCAGGGATCGACATTTGCTGTTTATGGGCTCACCGTCCGTAAGCGCGCCGCTTCCGCTGGCCTTTCATATGGCAACAGTTCGCCACCACTTTCGAAATCAGGCTTGCTCTATCTCACGCCGCCGGCGACGCATTCGATCTAGCTGGGCCTTGCTGTCCCTCGACGCCTTTCACGAGCTGCAAGTATCCAAAGCTCGGAAGCGCGCCGCCGATCCCACGCTGCGCCGGCTTTCCTACGCAACTCCGTATTGAACCCACACCGACGGCGCCCGGCCCTTCTTTGCCAAACGACTAAGAATCCGCCGTGGGGAAAGTGCAATTGCCCTTGCATCTCGTTCCCTCTCTTAGGCGCCTGACCGGTAACAAACACCACGGCCGGAGCAGAAAGCCACGCGCAGGTGAATATCACACGGCAATAGGCGTCGAGACTTGTCGCAAAGCAGACAAGTCTCATCCGGAACAGGCTACATCACCCCAAATCCGACGTCACAAGCGCCATTGCGGTTTGAACGCTTCTTGAGAGTGGGAAAAGAGTAGGCGGCCTTTTTCATCATGCTGGGCTTTAACCGCAACCCGTGGGGGCCGATCTTCCGAATGAAGGAAAAGCCACAATTTGGTGACCGACCAAGAGGCCCACGACGGCAATGAAGGGCACGACAACTCGTACTCGCTTCACTCTTTTCAGAATTTCTTCGAATTGCGCGGGCATTACGGCGTTCGGTCATCGCAACTTCAACAAGCATCTATATCCTCTCCTGAAGTCCCGGGAGTAGCGTGGAAGAGGTTGAGGAGCAGATGTCTTTCGTGCTGAGACACGCAACACAATCCGGTTGCTTTTGAGAAGGTACTTCCTTGTATCAGGATGTCGAGGAGCGTTAGAGATGGATCAGATCTTTTCCGAGCAGGTGCAGGTGCCAGATGCCGTTGTGAGCGTCGCATTTGACAAGGCTTGGAGCTTTGTCGAGAAGGATCCGCTGCTGGCACATAATCTGAAGGCCGTCCTTCATAGCCGATTGCGCACTTACCTCGAGTGCTCGATAAGAAACGGCGAACGGAATGCTTTGAATCTGGCCAACGAGGCGATACGCAACTTGCGGGCTGAACTGGCACCGTCGACCGGGCAATGACTCGCTTGTGCCTATTGCGGCGAGAGCATCCGGCGCCGTTAAGGCATTTAGGGCGCCTCATACGGTGGAAAATTCGGGCCAGTGCGTGGTCGAGCAGACTTTTCTCTAATCATGTGCGGCCCCGCTGAAACGAGAGCGCTCGAGAAAGCTGTTGCCTCTACAGCTCCTCTGGCGGCCGAGACCAGGAAGCTGAACACCAGGCCCAGACGGCGGCGAGACGGGGCGGCCGCGCTGGTATTCGCTCGCGCCAGGAAACCGACCACGGTGACCTTGAGCTCGGCACGATCTTGCGCAACTTCAAGCAAGAGCACTGTCTAGCACGCAGTGGGCTTCCCGACCCATCAATCAAGGTCGAAGTTGACGGACCATCGAGCTAGACTTGTGGTCGTTCCAGAGCCAAAGCGATCGAGCCTGCAATCGATCGGCATCGCGTTGCTCGCGATTGCAAGCGATAGCACGTCCGTGTTGCCGGAAGAATGACCTTAAGCGCCTGAGGCGTGCCATCGATCCAGTACTGTAAGTGCGGCTGGGCGTTGCCGCAGCTTAGCGACGGAAGGAGCCGAACACCTTTTGGCTTTGCTCCGCGTCGCAGGTGATCATGAACGATCATTTTCAAAGAGGATGATCCGCGCGAGGCGACCACTGCCGAGCCACAGCGTCTCGGTAGAAGCAAAGCAGCGGAAACCGCGAGCTCCGCAATCTGACGCCGCGGGCGATTGGGCACGTTTCTTTCCAAGACATGTTGTGCGCCAGTTACAGCAATTCGCGTTCATGTTGTTAAACGGCACGGTGCCTGGGGCACCTAAAGGAAACAACACGCGAATGAAAAAGATTCTTATTCTGACTGCATGCATCGGCGCACTCTGTGCGGCCGCCCCCTCATTCGGCACGGATCTGGCCGGGCAGCCCGTCAAGGTCAAGGCGGCACCGCTGCCGGTCGCGGCCCCGATTATCGATTGGTCCGGCTACTATATGGGCGCAAACGGTGGCTGGGGAACGAGCCACAATTGCTGGGATTTCAATGGCATCACTTCCGAGGGCTGCCATAATTCGACTGGCGGTACCGTTGGCGGCCAGATCGGCTATCGTTGGCAAATCTTCAACATGGTGTACGGCCTCGAAGGCCAGGGCAACTGGGCCGACTTCCGCGGCTCCAATGTCAGCACCGCCTTCCCGACAGACACCGTTGGCACCACGACAGATGCATTCGGCCTACTCACGGGCCATATCGGATACGCGTTCAATGCTGTGCTCCTTTATGGCAAGGGCGGTGCTGCGGTGACCAGCAACACCTATTACGTCAACTCGGTGGCAACGGGCACCGAGCTTGGCAAAAACAATGATGTGCGTTGGGGTGGCGTGCTGGGCGCCGGTGCCGAAGTCAGCCTCACGCCGAACTGGTCAGCGGGCGTCGAGTATAACCACTTGTTCATGCAGCGCAGCAACATAAGCTTCCCAGCGGCCCTTGGCGCGGATCGCGCGCACCAGGACGTCGATCTCATCACGGCACGGCTCAACTACAAGTTTGGCTGGCCGTTCGCCAGATAAAGATCTCCACGCGTTTGGATGAATCGGGACCCCGGCCCGCGGTCGGGGTTCTTTCCTCAGCTGTTCCTCTCCCTAGACCCCTGTCCGACGTCCCGAGCAAGCGGTGCGGGCTCATCTGAGCAAAGAATCACCCGCTGGTGGAGAGAGCCATGCTCCGACCAGTGAGCATTAGATCGGCCGATTCCACATCTTACCGACCTTACGAAGCCCCAGAACCTCACCCAGCGCGAGATGCAGACTTGCCCAAAGGAGGGTTATATCTGCGAGTTCACCGAAAGCACCGTGCTCAACTTGCCAGAAGCTGGAAGCCAAAGATGTGACAGTTGGCGGTCGTTCCTCAATTGAATTCAAAGAACATCGAGGCGAATAGCTATCGCGACTGCTTGAATCCGGCTGGTCGCACCCAGCTTTCCCATCGTATTCTTGACATGAAAATTGACTGCATTCTCGCTGATTTCCAGGATCATCCCAATTTCCCATAACGATTTTCCTTCTCTGACGCCATTGGCCGCATTCGTTGCTCTGCCGGCGACTGCGCCAGGATGATCGCATCGTCAAACAACCGAATAGCGTCATCATCCTTGCTCCGAGGCGATCGACAAAGTGCTCGCTGATGGCGAGCTGGCGAACTCGGAGATCATCGCCTGTCGTCCGTGCGGATCGACTCCATGCGAACACAAGGATGCTCCATCTTACTCATGCCGGCAGTGATAGAAGGGCCGAGGGCCCCGGGACTGTGCTGGCGACAAGAACCGAGCGCACGCACGGCTAGATGCTTGGGTCGGTTTAGCTTGCATGGCGAGAAAACGCAGTCGCGTCCGAACGGTGCTTCGCTTTGTCTCTCGGGCGAGCACGAGGAGATCTTGGGCTCTGAACTACACGTAAGGTAGAGCACGCACCTTTCAGTGCGAGACTCGATCTGCGTCTTGTCAGTACCAATTCCCTGCTTTGAGATGAAGACAACAGAAGTGTCATCTTTTTTCCCAATCTTGCGAATCATCCATCGCTAACCTGTCGCTGATTCTCGGCGTGTGACAGCGTCGGTGACGCGATCGATGAGCTGAACGGAAGATCCGATGCAGACGCCATACTCCCCGCATCGTTGTCCGGCATTTCATCGGGCCCGTCCGGCAGGCCCGGTACAAACGAACCGAACGGACAGAAATGGGCCACGTCAAAAACGCAACAAGCGATAGGCGCAGTCGCGAAACCTGTTTGATGCGGAAGACACTTTGCATGCGCATTCCAGAAGGAGAGGCCCCCGGATCGGACTAGCAAGTGCCATACCAACTGTTGATTTCGCCAAAATCAATCGTCGCAAAAGGACTTCGAATGCGGACGGTTGGTTGCGAGGTAGGTGCCTCGAAGCATTCATGACATGGGGAGGGAAGGCGACAGTACCATTGCGAGCTGCGGCACGGGGTAAGCTACAGCAACAAATGCAGCTCACCTCGGCAGCTCACCTCGGCCGCCCCCTCGAGTGCCGTCCTCTCAGGGCCTCAAACGCCCCCTATTGGGGCCCAGTCAACTACCAACCTCGGCAATTGATGGGAGGGTCCACACATGGCACTCGCTAAGGAACTTGAACTGACTACACCTCCGGCCGCACGATTCCGGCGAACCGCTTAGATCCGCCCCGAGCGGAAATACAATTAGGCCGCACCAGATGCACGAATCATGATGGGCTTGCTAATAAAACGGGCGAAGATCGTCGCCAAGATATGTGAAGCATGACTTCCCTGCTCTTCGCGATCATCTCCCTGCTATATGCGAGCGTTGGCCAGGCTGGCGGGACTGCATTCCTCTCGCTAATGGCTTTTTTTGGTATGTCATCGACAGAGACGCGCCCCACGGCGCTTGGTCTCAACATTGTCGTCGCGGCTTATTCTACTTGGCTGTTCAACCGCAACAAGGTCGTTGACTGGACAATCCTGCGCCCTCTTCTCTTTTCGTCAATGCCAGCGTCGCTTGCCGGTGGCTTGATTGTGCTCGAGGAGCACATGTACAAAACACTAACCGGACTCGTTCTTCTTCTGGCGAGCGCAGTGATGATCATGCAGCGGGGACGAGCTGTCGATCGCGTCGGCGAAATTCCGCTCCGGGAAAGCGTGAGCATTGGCGCGGTCCTTGGCCTCGTTTCTGGCCTGACTGGGGTGGGCGGCGGTGTGTTCCTCGCCCCGACGCTCATCGCACTGAATTGGGCATCACCGAGGCAGACCGTCGCGCTATCACCCCCTTTTATCCTGGCCAATTCCACAGTCGGCTTCGTCGGAGCTCTTTTCACCGGGCAATTTCCCTCTCCGGATTTGGCTCTATACGCTATCTTCACGCTGGCGGGGGCGGTCGCTGGAGCAGTAATCGGCCTGAAATGGTTGAGCCAGACAGCCATCAGATTCATACTGGCGGCCGTTCTGCTCGTTGCCGGCATTCAATTGGTTCGCGCTTAAAGTGGAAACGCGCATCTTTCATGCGGGCGATCCCAGCGCGGTCAGATCGAAGTACAAGGTTTCTGCGAGCCGCGGCTCAAGCCTGGTCCGAGCGCCTTGCCCAACACTGAAAGCCGCCAACACGATCGCGAAAAGCCGTAGGGTCGAGCGAGGGTGAGGCGGATCCGAGCGCGCTCCGCATCGTCCTGAGGCGGACGGTCAGTACTAGATCGCATCCGATTCGCGCTTCCAATCGACCTGCAGGATCAACGTCGGGCAGGCCGGGCGAGCAAACGAGGCGTACGCCGATCTCGGCTATGGCCTGGCGCCACGCTTCAATCAAGCGTGCCGGACGAAGAGCACCTGATCGATGGCGATCCGGCAAGCTCTCACTACCCTGAGGACCGCGCCAGGGTGCGCATTCGACTTGGTTAGGAGCGATAGGGCGATGAACTCTCAATATAGTATTTCTGCAAGGCCGCGCAATCTCCTTTCTCGCGCGCGTGTGGGCTGCGTCCTCATGGAGAATATTACGAAGATGATGTCCACGCTCGATTGGTTTTCGAAACAGACACTTTATCGATCCAGTGTGAATGGACTGGAACGCCAGGATGCGAATCCCATTTTCTGTAATCATGAGGCACAACCTTACACCCCGGCTCCTGCATACATGGCCTCCAGCTCGCAGCGTAGGAATGTTTTGTGACGGGATGATCGACGCCTCACCAGGCGACTTATGTGGAACCGAATCTGGAGGTCCATCGCATTGATGCGACGCCAATGAAGACTCGCTGCATAGATATGCGATCTGGCCGATCAACAGCTGCAACGGCGTTATCAGAAACAAAACGCCTCAACCGATGAAGCAGAATAGAAAGTACAGCAAATCGTTCCGAGCTCGCGTTTGCCATCAGCACGACGTCCAACTCGTTGTGAGTTAGTGACATGTATTTGGATCTGAACGAGACGCCGGCGAACCAAGGCGTCCCGACGCACTTTGCCGGGGGCGTGAAGTGCGCCGGGGCCACCCCAACATCATCAGTACATCCGTGATGATGCTTGCGGCAATGAGACAAGCAGCGTGGCGGAATTGAGGCTCATTGATTTTATGCTGGAAACCAAAAAAGTTTTTCGTGAGCTGCTACAAAAGACTTGAATCGCACGCAGCGTCACGTGCTGCAATCGCACATCGCACATCGCACATCGCGCTCTGCTCTAGCAAGTCACTTATCTCCGTGACGCTCCGGCCTTGAACGGGAGGCATCCGTCGATTGCGGAGCAACCACGTCGGCCTTTCCTCGGAAGTCCAGCAACAAGCTCAGCTGCCCTGCTGAGGTTTTAAGATCCCTGTTTCCGTCGCAAAAAGGCAGCACGCCAGGGGGAATGCGGAAACGACGCTGCCCGATGAGCGATTGATACTGCGCACGGCTAGTCGCGGTACACCGCGCTAATTCGAGCGTCCTCGTAGAAATTCATATGCCACCATAAACGTCCGAATAATTGCGGACGAGCGGCGCTCACTTCCAGGCATGAACCCCAACGCTGCGTTTGGCCGTGACGTCGAGAGCAGGCCAGATCTCAGGAACCGTTAGACGCGTTTGACATAACGCAAAGACATAACAGTGGGCATCGGTCAGCTTTATGCCGCTCGACCATGAGAAAGTTAGGCTTTGCAGACGTATCTCCTGAACAAGTATTGCGACGCTCGCCTGCCTTGGTACACCATATACCCGACCGTGCCGGATTTCTCCGCGACCGTCGGTGCTAAGACTTGTGAGACATGGTTGAGGCGGCTGCCGCCCGACGATCCCGTGTCGCTATACATCCACGTTCCGTTCTGTCGTGCTATCTGTTGGTATTGCGGCTTCCCTACAAGCCTCACTCGCAGCGAGCGACCGATCCGCAAGTACTTGGCGACGCTGCATGCCGAGATACGTTTGGTCGCAGAGCAAGCGCCTCGCGCGCTGCCGGTAAGCGACGTGCATTTCGGCGGCGGGACGCCGACTACTATTGCACCGGCCGATTTTCTCGCCTTGATGGCACTCCTGCGACGCTGCTTCGCGTTCAGCAAATCAGCTACCATCGCCATAGAAATCGACCCACGTGCGTTCACAGCCGAGATGGTTGAAACATTACAAGTGGCCGGCGTCAATCGCGCGAGCATCGGCGTGCAAAGCTTCGACGGGGTGGTTCAGAGGTCGGTCAACCGCGTCCAGAGCGAGGTGCAGACGGCGTCTGTCGTCGAAAGCCTTCGCCAGCATGGGATAAGCCGCATCAATTTCGACCTCCTCTTCGGACTGCCGCATCAGACGGTGCGATCTTGCGTGGACTCTACACGGACGGCTCTGGCCATGCGGCCAGACCGGCTTGCAGTTTTCGGCTATGCTCACGTCCCCTCCTATATGAAACGTCAGCGCCAGATCGATGAGACGGCGCTGCCGGATAATCTCGCCCGCGCCGAGCAAGCCGCGGCTATCGCAGATACGCTGGTCTCGGCTGGCTACCGCCAGATCGGGCTCGACCATTTCGCCCTGCCCAACGACGAGCTCGCGCTGGCGCAGAAAGCCGGTCAGCTTCGCCGCAACTCCCTGGGCTATTCGGCTGATACCTGCAAAACCGTGATCGGCTTAGGTCCGTCAGCCATCGGCCGTCTGCGTGAGGGTTACGTTCAGAACGAGAGCGCAACCGCTTCCTATCACCAACACATTCAGGCTGGTCGTCCGGCAACCTCAAAAGGCTACTGCCTCTCCCCCGAAGATCGCCTCCGCGCCGCAATTATCGAGCGTCTGATGTGCGATTTGCAGGCCGACGTACCAGCGATCTGTGCTGCTCACGGATTTGATCCAATTCCTCTTCTCAATTCGGCCGACCGGCTGGGAATGCTCGCCGAAGACGGGATAGTGGACATTGAAGAGGGATTCATTCGGGTCAAGCAGGAACACCGGTTTCTCGTTCGTGCTGTTGCTGCCGCATTCGACACCTATCTCGACCGTATCCCTATTAACTAAGCCGCGCATGTGAGCAGATCTCAAACATTTAAGCTCTTCGCGACGGAATGATCTGAAGAGGCACCTCCGGCAGACAGGCCAGATTTCGAGGATGCAGCGGCGGTGTCATGACAACGATCTTTCAGATATGGCCTCAAACCGGGAGGGCTGACTAAAGGGAAGCTGATTTGAAGGAGAAGCGCAGCGGATTCCGCCGTTCAGGGCCACGGCTCGATCATGCCGAAAGGGCTCTGCCCCACCTCCCCTTGACTGCTCTTGATGATGGTGACGGCCTCAGCGACGTGCCGCTGGAGACGCCGGCGCCCGCACCAGCTTCGGGAAATTTACGGCTGGAGGCAGCTTTGCGAAGCTACGGTCCACCTCCTCGAGCACAGTTGGACACTCGACGACGCCTGCAGCGTCCCAGACTCAAGGCTCGGCTGTCTTCGGTCCGGCGATCACTGGCGCGCCTCCGACGGAAACAGGTCCCTGTGGTTTGGACCGCCCGAAGCGTTTCCTGGCGGCGCTCGAAACAGCCCGGGCTGGCGACAAAGGAGGCTCGGAAGCAGCAGAAGGGACAGGTGTTGAACTCTGCAGCGCATCGATCCGCGAAGTCAGTATGGTGATCTGATCCAGGACCCCTTTGAGGACATCCCGCTGGGCATCGATCCGGCGGTTGAGTTCTGCGATCTCATCACCATTTTTCTGCTGTGCCCACTTTATCTCGGACAAGGATGCCCTGTCCTCCGGTGGCAGGCTCATCGTTGAAGCGACTTCGCTGCTTTCCGGCGTCTCGACAGGCTCTTCAAGGTTAGCCCAAAGCCAGGCGCTAGCAGCACACGAGCCGACGAGGATAAGCGGGAGCACCAAAACCGGGAGAATCCGTCTTGACGGCCCGTGCAAGAGCGGCCGCAAGTCTGAAGCGGCCGCTTGATCAATCAAGTCCATTGTCCCTCGCTCAAGATCTCGTTCCAGCAGGCTTATTTTGTCGACGCGATAGCTCGCGATGCTCCCGCGTTCCAGGAGCTGCCAGCGTCGACAATAATCAATCTTGGTGAGCTTCCCGATCGGCTGCGCCTACTCCTATGAAACGCTCCTTCTTGAGCAACGCGACAATTTGCGCGCGTTCTCAATGATAGCGCCACCAGCGAGCAATGGTTCTCGTCGTAGTCGGCGATGGCGCAGCATTCTCTCATCATTCAGAAGAACCTTGCAGATTTTTTACCGTGCCCCGGCACGAATGCAAACCGTCCACTGATTCCTGCAAGTGTTCGATGGAGCCCCGCCTCACGCATTGCCCAGACCAGCAACCTCGTCTGGGACGCGCCACGTAAGCGCCACGGCTGATCGGCCGAGCCGCAATGGCGCGATTGGACCGGCAAACATTGCACCTGATCAACTACCAGTTCCGGCAGGTTGTTCGAGATGACGGGCACGTGGCAAGCGTAACCAACGAACGCCGCGCACATCAAGGTTTTGGATGCAAGACAGGTTTTGCCGCGCCGACGGCAGAAAGCAACTGCTCGCCGATATCCGCCAAAGCTGCTCGATGGCTGATTCCTCCGGTCCCCTGCGCTATCACGTTGGATGTTGTGGTGTGGTTGCCGCGCGCGCAAATCCAAAAGCTCTTCGGCCTTCAAGCCCGCCGATCGTCTCGTGTTTCGCTGACAACGATACCAATGAAACGCTTCGTGAAGCCAAGCCTCTTGCACGGCTAGCCTTGCTTTCGGGTGGCTGCCGTTTGGTCCAGAAAGCCGCCTTCGATGCAGATGCGCACCACCGCCAGACTCGCCTGACGCACAGTGAGCAAGGTGGACATTCGCAACGCTTTGGCGGCCAGGACAGAACGCTCCGCGCGCTCGTGAGCATTTGCCGAGCCAGCGCTCTCCGCTGGCTCTGGGCGCACCGGCGTCACGCACAACCAAAGTTTCGGACCAGATCATCCTCGCGCCGCGAGCTGAGAGATTCAGGAAGCCTGAGTGGCTCTGTTCGGATAGATCGAGTTCTGGCTCGTCCCCCTCCCCCACGGACGCGAAACGACAGCCGCGATGCCGCTTGCTCGTCATTGCGAGGAGCGCTGGCGACGAAGCGATCCAGACTGCCACTGCGGGGGGGTCTGGATTGCTTGGCTGCGCTTGCAATGACGATGTGGAAGCAGGCGCGTGCCACACGCCGCCGCGAGCTCACTTCGGGCCAATCAGGCCGCATATTCATGGCCGGCAGACATGGACCCGAACTACGCCATGCGTGATTGCCTTCTTGCGACGACCTCGCCCCGGACATACTCGGCTACGGCAGCACTTTCTTTCAATTTAAGACCAAGGGGCAAGCAATCTGGGCTTGCTATCGCACTTTCGCTAGCGGCTTGTCTGGTCGGCAATCCCGTACTGGCACAAACCGCGAGCGGACTTGATCCTAGTAACCACCCTGTGGATCAGGCCAGCAAAAGAGGAAAGACTTCCGACCGGGCCGCAAAGCTCCCGATCGACCTGATCTGTCAGGCAATCCGCCCTCCTGCCCCGGCGCGAGCAGCAGGTCCCGGAGTGCCTTTGGAGAAGCGCGGCAATGCGGACAGGGCTGCTCAGACGAGACCGCAAAAAACGATCGATCCCTTCCAAAGGTACGACAATCTGCGTGAAAAAGGGTTGTGGTTCCCCATCCCTGGTCCTGCAGATACGATTGATCAGGACAAGGGGGGCGTTAGATCTGCGCTGGCGGACGTCGGCATCGGCTATATCGGGTGGACACATAACTCCTTTGCAAGCAACCAGCTACCGCATGCAGCCAGAAGCACTATCGCAAACCAGCTCTATATGGGCCAGAATCCGACTTTCGCGTCGGCGAACTTCATGATCGTCACCTACGATCTGAGCCGGTTTGGCATTGCCGACGGACAGATTGTCGTAGGGGCCGAGCAGCAATACTGGACGTGGGATCGCCCAGGGCCAGATCGGGTGGGACTCAATACGCTCGCCTACTACCAGACTTTCTTCAACAGGACACTAGAACTCAAACTTGGCTACCTCAGAAACCAGAATGAATTCACCGGCACATTGTTCGGAGGAATCACAGGATCGAACATGTCTGCCTTGTTCCAGGCTGGGATGAGCACCAATGCCGCGCCCACGCCAGCGGCCAACTTGAAGTACAATTTTGACGCTCGCTTGTACAACAAGGTCTCCGTCCAGCGCTCAATCAGTCCAGATGGTGCCTATGCCCATATAACCGAGAATCCCACCGGCTTGAAATGGAGCACGGCCAATGCAGGCATCCTTCTTGTCGAAGAAGCCGGCTACAAGAGCAAGGCTGCTCCCGGCGTACCCGACACGTGGCTGCGGGCGGGCGTTGGTTTGAACAGGAGCCGCTACACGAATTTGGCGGATCCCAAGCAACAAAGGGAGAGCGGAAATAATTTTCACTACATCGCTGCGGACAGGCAGCTCTGGCAGAGTGACGCCCTTGGGTCGCCGTCTCGCGGCATCTACGGCGGCTTCTCCGTCATGGGAGCTCCACCTGAGCGCAACAGGATCAGCCGGTATTACGAGCTTCGTCTTTATGCAAAGGGACCTTTTGATAGCCGGCCCAGTGATCTGATTGCTCTCGTGGCGACCAACACGGCCTGGAGTAAGCTTGCAGTGGATGCTGCTCTGGCAAAAGGCCAGCTTGCGCACCGCGATAGCACAGCAGTCACGGGAACATACATCGCGCATCTCGCTCCGGGGATATATGCAAGCGTCGGACTGTCATACATTCATTACCCGACAATCATCACACACACGCCCCAAACGGAACACGCGCTCAATCTGTTGATATCTACGTTGATATTCTTCTGATCATCGCAAGCGCCGTTCTGCTCCGACGTTATCGTGACGCATGGGACCGAACCCTACCACGGCAAGTCGGCTAAGCGTGACAGAAACGAGAGCGCGACCTTCGACCGAGCAACGAGCACCACTTTATCGGCATGGGGAAGGACCTGGACGATCGTAAGCTCGGGGGAAACCAGCGAGCGGAAGGCATGGAGCAAGGGCGAATCGCGGGCATCGATTGCGATTCTGATCTTATGACCTTATTCGCGCCCGTGAATTCCGCAACCTTCACCAAAGAACCCAATTGCATGAGACGAGGCGGTCTCGCGGGCGCCGGCATCACCGCGTTGATGAGCCGCGAGGCCGTTTGCTACGACAATGCCCCGATGGAGAGCTTCCTCCATACACTGGTTCGTCATCGCAACCATAACCGCGCCGACGCCCAGCGCATTATCTTTGCTTTCATCGAGGGCTTCTACGAGCCGAACCCGGCTCCATTCCGCAATCGATATATCGCCCGATCGAGATGGAGCTAAAAGCCGCTTAAACCCCTCCACTCTTTCGGGGAAGATCAGACTGCTCTAAATTTAGAGCCGAGTCATCTGGATCGACGGATACTGGCGACGGTATGGATTGATCATCGAGCAATCGCCAAAGCTCCCCTGGAGAGAATTGCTCTAGATCGAAACTAAGCCCTTCTGGACCGGCGGAGAACGACGGGGCAGGGTGTTGGCGCAAGTCATCCTGCAAGTCCTTTTCTAGTCGCTGAAGCTCCTCTGAGGGGACGGAGACGGGGGACGGCATGGATTGATTATCAAGCAATCGCCGAAGCTCCCCTGGAGAGAATTGCTTTAGATCGAAACTAAACTCTTCTGGATCGGCGGAGAACGACGCGGCAGGGTGTCGGTGCAACTCGCCCTGTAAGTCCTTTTCCAGTCGCTGAAGCTTGTCCGAAGGGACGGAGGCTGGTGACGGAATGGGTTGATGATCAAGATGATCCAGCACTTGCAAAAGCTCCCACTGATGAAGCTGCTCGGGATTGATCGCGACGTGCCCTTGGACGAAAGCCGACGGGGCGGGTTGATCCTCCTGCCCGTCCCGAAGCTCCTCTCGCCGACTGCTAGCTTCGTACGAGGCCCTGTGCTGTGCAGCGGCGTCGCCGATGAGCGTCGGTTCCATCAGTGCCGCGCTTTCGGGATGGATGGGGGCCACGTTCGGGGGGCGGGCGCGACCGCTCCGTTGGCGTACGATGACTTCGCCCGTCGACCGAAAGGTGCGGAGATGGTCTAATGCTACAAGGAGGATTTTGGGATTTCCCTTTCCGACGAACTCGTATACGTCACCGCCATTGCTCAGCGACTTATTGTCCTGCCGAGCAACAATGCTCGGTCTGCGTTTTGCGAAGAGCCAACGGCTAAAGCTAAGAAGAGCGCCTGCATGTTGCTTCGCCCCACCGGCGACCATCCCGCCTTTGATGAGAGCCTCCTCAAGCCTCAAGATTTCGGGAGCATCCTCGGATAAACAGGCCGCTTGTCCAACTGATGCCCCCGTACCACAATCCCAGTTGATTGAGCCGGCTGCATCGCGGAGGCTGCTGACATTGCTCCACCACCGCCTGAATTGGCGAACTCGCTCAGCTGCTGCTCAATGGCAACGCCTTGCGGACTTTTTAGGGCCCTTGGCCTCTTCGCTGCTCTCAACTCAGCTGTGTTACGCTCATCGTTGATGAGGACCTCGCTTGGCAAGAGGTTGCTCCTGGCAAGTGCACTCATCGGCTCGGCCGGGGACTGCTGGTGTAGCTAGACACATTGGTAGAGGGCCTACCGCGTGGCCCACCGTCAGGGATCGCGTTATCGGCTTCGCGCACCTCGTTTAATTGCTGCTCAAAGTCGTCTTGCCCGGATCGGTCGGGTTGATGCTCTTGCGAGACCTGTACCGCGGCCCGGCAGTTACGTCAAAATTGTGCGGTTCCACATTAGCCTCTCGTCATGCAATCAATTGAGCTAGTCCTACTATGAACAAACTTTCGAGAATCTGACGAGCCGTCGCCCGCGGCTCTCAATCGTCGCGCAACTTCATGCCGAAATCCTCGACTTGCGCGCCACCGGTCTGTCGCCGCGCGGGATCGCGCCGCAGATCGCCATGAGCGTGAGGACTATCGAACGCTGGCTTGCTGCGGGCGGTGAGCCTGAGCGCCGGCGGCCGCCCGCACACTCTGTCCTCATTGATCCTTTTCGAGATTATTTGGGAAAAGCGCTGGGAGGAAGCTGACCTTAGCGATTTTTATCGCACCAAGCTCGCTTTCATCGGCTTCCCAGGTCCAGTGGGCACTTGCACTCTGCTCCCGAGCGGACCAGGTGTTTGCAACGCAGCGCGAGGGGCCTTTGCATAGCGCAATAACTGAACTGGGCATGAGGCCTTAAGCTATGCAGGTTGCGAAATACCGCGCCCGCCGAGGAATTTGGGCGGCCATCAGGAAAAGCGTTTGTCAGCAAACTTTCGTTTGGTGGCCAAGTTCTTGGCGCTTGGCCATCGCCTGCGCTCGGCGCCGGTGCTCCCTCGATCAGGAATGCGTTCGATCTGTGGTAGCTGCGGTTTTCAAGACAAGAATTGGCGGACTATGTGAAAGGATCAGGGATGCAGAAAGCATGTCCGGGCACGCACCAAATTGGTAGAATCGCTTGGCAGATTCTACAAAGAGGAGGCTGGACGGTTCAGGCCGTGCCCCTGCAACGGATCCATCGCCTGCCAACAGCCTCGCTATAGAACGCCTTACGCGAGCTGCCCCGCCGAAAGCTCGATTGCAGGCCCTGCTGCCTCTTCAGCCACGTTCAGGATAAATGCGTACGCGCTGGCGGCCTTCGCTCTCCACCAATTCACCCCTGTAAGGCACTCCGCGGATCTCGAAATAGGTTGGTTGGCCCGCCCGCGGCAAGATGCCTTGGCCTTCCAGGGCGCGGACGAGGTAGGGCGGAAGGAATCGATCTCGGTGCTCCCATCCCCGCGGATCAGATACCCAAGATCAACGGGCCCCTCACCGGATTGCACGGCTGGCACGATCGGCCGGGGACGATAGAGCGACTGAGACGGGCCTGGTTCATCCGGCTGGCTCACGCGGGGATGATGGATCAGGCGAACATCCCTGCGGCCTCCTGGTCCACCGTAGCCGAAAATAGCGCTCCCCATTGATCACAAACTGACTTGGCCCGAACTGGTTTGGCAGCAGATGCATATTTCCCAATACATCGATCAACACGACTGAAGCCGCCTGGGAGCCGTGGCGCCAGCCGGCGCCAACGATCGCTCCTATATCCCGCAGCTCCGGAGCCGCCCCCGGCGGTCCTGCGAACGACGAGGCGGCTGCAAATTCAGATGCTGGCGCAGAGCGCGCATCGTCACGCAAGTCGTGGGGTGTGGGGTGGATCCAGATCAACGAAGGAGTCGAGACCGCCGTAGATGTTTGACGATCGAGGCCTCACGCACGACGGCGATGCGGAGTCTTGCATCTGTTGCCCGAGCCAGGCCCAGGCTCCCTGGCTGGGGGTGGCCGGTGTAGCAGGAAGCTCGAGCGGCGGATGAGCTTGCGCGCCCCAGTGCGGCGCTGGCTCTGGTGAGGCGGGTCCTTGGATCTGCTCGCCAAGCCAGTTCCAGGCTCCGGCGCTCGGCGTCGCCGGGGTTGCGGGAAGCTGCTGCGACGAACCGGCCTGCCAATGGCTGGGCGGCGCTGGCATCGATATGTTGGGCCCGTGGATCTGCTCGCCAAGCCAATCCCAGGCGCCCGCGCTCGGGCTAGCTGGCGTTGCGGGAGGACCCTGCAGTGCATGCGGCTGTCGAGCAGCTTCCCAAGAAGGCTGGCCCGGATCCTCAGGAGGCCTCAATCCAAGCGCCCTGTTCGCCTCCAGGATTTGCTCGTATCCGCCAAGTTTGACCAGATCAGCATTGATCTTCTTGTCGTTGGTTTCGCGCCTGTACTCCTCGAGATCCCGGACAAACGCGGGGGTGGAAAGTCGGCCGGCCATCGGTGGCCTATCATGGGTCCGCAGCCACTCACTCAGCTTAGACATGCGGCGAGCTTGCCTGTCGATCGTCTTCGGCTCGATCCTGTGTGTTGCCTTTTCCGCCGCCGCCCACATGTGGATGAGGGTTGCGTCCGCGCCGTGAGGAGCCAGTCGGCGGAGATCAGGCGCCAGGGCGTTTCCGGCACCGACCTCACGGAGCTTCTTCAAGGCCGCCTTGATGCGCGTGCCGCGGCGGCCTGCGTACCTGTCGACCTCCTCATCGAGCTCAGCTTCCAGCTGGTGGTTTTCCACCTCCGGATTGTCCTGCTGCGCGTTTTCCAATTCCCGGCTATTCGATCCGCAATTGAGGGCCTGCCGTGCTCGCTCAGGAGCACGCTCAAATGGCGCAAATCGGTTGCCGCATTCTTGATCGTGCCGTCGGTGAGGTTACCCGCCGCCTTGTTTCGGAAATCTTTAATGAGCTCCTCATCGGCCGCAGGGACCCCGCGCGTCCGGCCCGGCTGCCTCGCATAATCAATTCGTAAATTCGTCGAAAAGACGTCAGATTGCCCAGCGTCGCGCGACGAATTTTCACTGCTGCTCCGGCCAAGCGCCTTGCCGATTCCCGACTTGAAGCGTGACCATAATCTGCGGCTTTTTCCGCTTTTGGCCGACGCGGCAGACTCTGCGTCCGGAAAGCTTTAGCGCGCGCTGCTGAACAGATCATCTCGCAAACTAGACTGCGGCACTTGCGTCGCAGCGGTAAGCTGAAAGCTGGGAATGTCTACGCTCCGGCGCGTGTCGCCTAGCGCACTCTCCCTAAAAGTGGAGTGCGGCGGCGCCCGCATCGAACCGCCGAAATCGTCCCGCCGGACTGCTCGACCACCTCCTGCGGGAGGCCGATCAGGTGAAGTTGACTTGCTTTGATCAGACGGATCGAGATGCAAATCCTCCATACGCTTCTCAAAGTCGCCTTGCTCGCTTGAGTCGCCCCGTCGCTGACCCGCCCGCCCCGGCAGCGCGGCGTACTCCCGCATCCAGGCTCCTGAATCGAAGAATGGGTCAACCGGATCCATCCTGCTCTCCTCATGTTTGTAGAGACCCTGCAGCAATCCGTACGGCCTGGATTACGGCGAGATTGCAGCTCTTCAGATTCTCGATTGTTGTAGCCGCAACCTTTCAAGAAGCTGACGAGATCAGGATATTGCTGCGCGCGAGACCGGCGTCGCATCGGCACCCGCCTGACGACGGACGGAGTTGCTCCAATTTTATCGCACCTCTTCGCCGGTTTCGTGTTCGAGCTGACGAAATTGGTCGACCGATCTAACAATGGATCGCCGGTCGATCGTGCGCCGAATTCAAGCATCACGGCGGGACTTACATAGCCGCTACCGTCTCCAATGGATCATACGTGACGTGCATCTTGTCGTCCTTATCAATTTTGGTAGTGAGCTTGTCCTATTGCAGGCGTTCATTGATGACGCACAACGTCTTTTCCTTGACGCAGACCGGAGGCGTTCTCGCGCGTTGGCACTTTTGCTTTGACTGCGGTTCTGAGGGACCAAATTGTCCACCGGGTCCGGAGCTGTTGCTCGAATGCCGTATGTGAGATCCACGTCGTACGAGAAACGGCGAATTGCGCCGTAAGCCTTCGAAAGGGACGTTCCGCTCGGAGACGAGATTCTCGCCCAGTGGCGACGAGCGCGTTCAGGCATCAAAACGACCCCAAACATTCTTTTTCGAGAAGATGTGCAGGGCGTCCTGAGTTCGCAGCAGTAACGGTGCCTGGCAAGCCAAGTTGGCAATGAAGATCCGGCAGACTTCGATTCGCTCACTTCAATCGGGCTCAGTCTTTGACTGAGGGACCGCAAGGCTTCTCTTGCAGTCTCGGGACCGCCCCGCTCGAGCGCGCACGACCTCACCTGCACGACGGCTTGGCCATCGTAAGCTGCCAACGCGGTGCATGCTTGAACTCCACAACTTGCTTGCCAAGATGGAGCTCGCGGAACGCCCCCGAAGTCAAATAAACCTGCCGAACAGTCTGCGGCCTCGTCAACCGAGTTGGTTGGCTGAGGCAGCGCCTCCGTAACCGATGATTTCGCCGCGGCGCGCCTTGGTCTCCTCAACAACTTTTCGACCGACTGAGCTCTCGTTCCGAAGCAACTTTCGACGGGGCGCAGATAGGCGCCCTCGCCTCGCGCACGGGAATTTTCGTCGCTCACCGACCGAACGAATATAGCCGCGAAGCATCAGCCCACTTCGCTCTCCGGAGATCTGCGCAAGGCGCTGAACAGGCAAATCAGCCGTTCCCGAGCGATGACGACGTGCTGACGTGACGGTCCGTAGAGCTTGCCGACACTGATCCGCCAAAACGGACAAGATGATCTGCGAGCTGAAGCGGGCGCATGTGGGTGGACGGCGAACAGATGAGATCGTCGCGCCGGCCCCCCTTTCCGTCGGTTTGGCTCCGGCGGCGGTTGGGTTGCTGTACAAGACTCTCCATCACAATCAGGCTCGCTCCCCTCATTCATCCGAGGATCGCCGTGGAACCCCTTCACCGTGAACATTGCTCTTTGTTCGAACCTGATGGTTCGTGGGCAGCCAATCTGTGACACCCGCGAAGAACACTCTCAGCGACCATCTCGCAGCTTCGCCATCTTTCAGTTGATGGGAATGAGGCTCGCGGCCTGATGGGTTAGCACCGATGCCGAAGGATCTATATTCGGCATAATAGCTCGTGCTCAACTTGTTGGTCTCGCCGGGAGCCCATTCGCGCCAGCCTTCCGCAATCACTCGTGCATCTATCTTTGTCGACAGGAAGACCACTGTGGCGTAGGAGCGCCAGGGGCGGCCAAGCGCGATATAGCGCGCAGCAGGGTCGGCACTTAGCCTGCAATGATCAAAAACATAGCCACTGTCCTCATCCGGCGTTGCCTTGCTCTGAGCGGTATAGATGACCGCTTGATTGGCGATGCCGTGCAATTCACATTGCCGGAACCAGACCTTGGCGTTGCCAAATATGAAATCGACATGCCCTTCGATGTAGCAGTTCGAGAAGTATTGTCGTGACATTCTACCGTTTGGTCCCTTGCCGGCAAACAGCGTGTCCTGGGCGCCGAGCAGGCGGACGCGCGTAATGACGTCCCTATCTCCGGTAACGGACAGCGCTACCGCCTGCGAAGGTGGATTGGCCGGATTGAGGGCATAGTCGTTCTGAATGGTCAGATTCTCGAGCCGGAAGTCATCGCTAGGGGCATCCAGCGTCGCCGAACGGGCCGTTCCTCCTACATTGACCGCGCCGTCGCCATACACAATGACCGTATCCTCCGGCTTGTTGCCAGTCCCTGCGAGATGAACACCGGATTTCGTGATTTTAACCTTCTCGCGATAGATGCCTGGCGCGATCCGGACGTTTCCGCCTTCCGCCGGCAATGCGTCGATGGCTTGCTGCACGGAGTGATAGTCTGCATTTCCGGCATGCGACACCAACAGTGGATGCGCGTACGCCACGGGGATGAAGAAACATCCCGCCAGAATTGCAGCGGAGGAAATGACAATTCGCATGTGATCTTACACTTCGTTTCTCAGCGGGATAGCCGTCGCGCATCGACACGAGATTTTCATCGCCAAATCAGAACCCACCTTGGCATTTCCGGCCCTGCAAAACCGTCGGCCAATAGCAACCAACTCGGGACATGAGCCCGACCTTCGTCAACACCAGTAATCTTGGCCCCAGATGCGGAACTCACCACCTGAGTTCGGCGCCGCGTGTAGTGCTTACCGATTGCCGTCGCGGAATGCCCTGGAACATACCTCCGATCCGCGCAGCGGCGGCTGTGTAGCTCGTCCGGGCAGCGGGGGCCATACGTCAGAGTGATTTGCGCTGACGTTCGCATGTTCAAGTTGCCAAGTCGCGGAATTGGCAAATCGAACATCTTCGAGTGTCACGTCCAGGGCATGCCGCCCGTCTACGCCGCGCATCAGCAGCACACCGGCGTCGCCATGCACATGACGGAGAACGATTTGCCGATAGACCGGAATCCTCGTGCCTTGAGCGCGCGGATCATATTTTGCATCGAAAGCCAGCGGCCACCGGTTGCCCCTCAGGCACACGTACTCATAAGTCACGTTCTCGACCAGACCGCCTCGACCAACATCGCTCTTGATGCGCAGGCCCGACGTCGTACCATCCAGTGTCAGATTACGCACCAATATGTCTCTGGCCCCGGAATTCACCTCGCTGCCGATCGACATGCCATGCCCCCAGCCGAAATAATTATCAATGACCGAGATATGGCTGCTTGAGCCATTGTCGCCGGCCTTGATTGCGACGTTGTCGTCACCCGTACGGATCCAGCTGTGGGTGATGGTCACATCCTGACTGGCGCCAAGATCGATGCCATCGGTGTTGCGGGCATCCGCCGGCGAATCGATCGTGAGGCCCCAAAACGTGGCACTTTCAACCCGGTTCATCGCGACATGAAAATTGGCAGCGTTGCGCAAGGTGACACCAGAGAACGTGATATCCTGCGCATGATCGACCTGGATCAAGCGTGGGGCGTTCTGATTGCCGCCCTGGGCTTGGGCGCGGCGGGCTAGCTGCCACCAGGTTTCCGCGCCGCCGCCGATCAGCGCGCCGCCCTGACCATCGATGATGCCCTCTCCGTAGATACCGCCGCCGCGCGTTTTAGAAAAGCTGATGAATGGCCGGCAACCGTCGCCCTTTTCCGCAATGCGACCACATTGTCCGAGGCCCTTGTCGTAAGCGGCAGGTTCGGGGATGGCGATCAGTGTCGCACCGCGTCCGACCCATAAGGTCACGCCCGATTTCATCTCGAGTGGACCTGAGTGAAACTCGCCGCGCCCGAGATAAACTGCAGCGCCATCGGGGCAATGTTCAATGGCCTCCTGTAGGCTAACTGTATCGTTCTTGCCGGAAGGCACAGGGCGATCGCAGACCGTATCAGGTGCAACAGGTTCGGCGATAGTCCGGCGGTCTTGCGCTTTTGCGGCGGGGCCGACAACCATGGAGGCGAGGATGGACAATAGGGCCCAGTTACGAAAACGCTTTGTCATTGACCTGCTCGTGCTTTTGTCACGCGCATCATTGTCGCGTGCCTTTTCTGGTATTGAGCGCTGGCTTGATCGAGTCGCCGCGCGCGCCACTGGCGCGCACAAGATGACATTTATCCGACGCAGCAGACGCCTGGACTTGAGATCGCGCTGTAGCACCTTGCCTGCTGCGCGAAAAAGATGAAGCGTTTTGCGTTAGTACGAAAATCCAACAACTTCGTAACGTCAGCCTGCTCACACTGATTGAGCTCCCAACCGGTCCCCGATTTCATTTGTGCAACTCCAATTGCGCGTGAGTCCACGCAGCCTCTCGTCCAGGATCGGTGGGCAGTGAGTATTCGGGAAAGCTTTCGAGAAGCTGACGAGGCCACGGCCGGCACCGGATCGCATTCGCACCGGATAGCCTCTTCCTGGTGTCTCACGAATATAGATGACTGCCGTTACCCGCCCTGTTCCGGAATGATCGCTTGCGGGACATAGTCAGCCAGTTCCGTCATCATCCATGCGATGCCGGAGGCATGGTCGGCTTCCGCGGTCAGCATCGCTCGGCACGTCGCCTGCCCCACGGCCATAGCGGACCATCATGGTCATTGAACGCGCCCGCTCGCGCCCCCTCCATGGACGCCTAATCGGAAATTTCAACGACTTAAAGGCGGACAAGACGACCGAACTGGCTGGAAGTGGTGAGCTCTTGACACTCGATTCAGGACATCTACGTGAGCAGCCCCGAAACAGGAGCTCTAGCCAAAGACGCGGCGATACGTCCCCTATCTGGTGCTGCTCTGCGCGCATCCCTGGCGGACGCACCGCGATCAGCCAAAAAGCCGAGCCTATCGGCAAGGCCGCACCTAATTGTCCAGTTCGCCCGCCGGGTTCGCAACACCATGCGTCTCGAGATCTTCGCCAGGTCCGTCCCAAAACCTGTCGCCGTTAACGTGCGCGGCGGCGGCTTTCAGCGGTCCCATCGAGGCGAAAACGCCACGGCAGCATCCGGGTTAACAGGATTATCGAGGCTTCGCGATTTAGGCGGCCGTGCGTTGCGTATTGAATTGTTTGCCGCAGAGTTGCGCTGGCGTTCATCGATCGAGACCGCTCGACACTCAAGCCTCCGCTCCAGATCCGCCAATCCTGCCTTACATTCTTCGACAACCGATTGGGCGCGAAGCAGCTTGACCTTGAGCTCGTCTTGTTGCCTGAGTATGTTCTCAAGATCCCAATCGTTCTGCATTAGCTCATTGACCATCTGCAAGCCCCGATGCAAGGCCGACACCTAGCTTCAAGAGCGCAGGCTCTGCATGTCGCAGATGCCCCACCCCGAACCATGGGCTAATCCGATGCCAAACGATCGTCCTGAGGACGCCTTTACGCTGGCGTTCTTGCTGAGAACCACCATTCGTTGCGAGCCCCCAAGACAATCGGCTTCTGCCCGGCAAACCGGAGCGCGATCCCAAGATGGCAGAGTTCGCGAGGCAGGCGCCCGGTTTGGAAAGCGCATCAGGGGACCTCTGCCCTCGATCAAGCGGGCAAATTTCATCTGAACACCTCAAAAGGATGCTGAACGAGCATCATAGTCACACATGGTTTCGTCCCATCTTCAAGCAACTGGCATGCCAATGCCGCTTGAGCGTTTTTATGAAGAAACGATGTCGGTTTTCCCGCAGCACGTAGTTGCGGGCGGTGCTGTTGTCGCGCTTGAAACACGACGTCCTGAGCGAGACAGCCAAAGCCGCAACCACGAGCGTCCGCGCGCATTTTCTAATGAAACTCTGGCAGGACTGGATCGAGTTCTTCCTGCTCGAGCGTCTTGGCTCCATCTTTCGTCAGGTACGCTGCCAGAGCTGCGATACCGGAGTCCGGTGGACATCGAGCGGGTGCGGATTTTTTGAACGGCACTTGTCCCAAACGCTCGGCAACTTCGACACTCATGAGGTGGGCACGGATCGGTCGGTCGACGGCGCGCTCGATGGTGTGGAAGATCCAGGTGCCGTCCGGATCGATGTCCGACCAATGAAAGATCGGCGTCTGTTCGGATACCAATCCTGCGATCGTCCGCAGCGCCTGCTGGGTGGCAAGCGAGGGGTACCCTCCGACATACATGGTCGTTCCTAATCGGCCGGGGTCCGCCTCGGCGATGTGCCGGTTGAAGCTTGCGAAATTTTCGATCGTTAGAACGTAGGCCGGCGGCTCCCGGAAGCGGACGCGATCTGCTTCCTTGGGAGTGATTCCGAGATACAGCGGAGAGATTCCGGAGAGGTCGGCTCCATCGAGGTCGATCTTGCCCGCGATCAGCAGCGGTGGCGCGAAGCGCTCAAGGCCGATTGCCCGGAGCGCCTCGCGTGGCCGCGCGCCGGGCGGAAACTCCAGGATGCCGCTCAGGAGCCGCACGACCGCGCCTTCGATCCGTTCGAGCGTTTTGCTGTGCCCCACCGTTCGTCTCGAGAAGGTCTTGTAGTCGACGCCAAGATGCTTGTCGGCCAGGATGGCCTGGGCGAGAACGAACGCGTCGCGCAGTGTCTCGACATCGGACGAAGCGAACCCGTGCCACGTTTTCCCCCGCCCCCATACCTCGGCGACTTGGGAAGAGCTGTTCTTCAGAGAGTCGTGCATCGCCGCCCCGGCGACAAGCCGCACGGCGGCATCCTCCGCGATGCGCGACGCGGGGGTACGGCGGAGATATCGGTATAAGATCTCCGCCGAGGCTAACCGCACGTGCGCCACTTGGTCTCGGTTGGCGCCGCGCCCCCAGCGAATGGAGACCGCGGCGGCACTTTCGGCTTCCCTGATCTGTTTCAGGAAGGCGTCCGCCGCGACTACTGATGGGAAAGCGGGGTAGTCCGGGTGGGCGATCGGGCTTGCGGCCCCGGACTCGAAGCGGTTGAGCAGGTCGTTCAGCAGGCCGATCGCATCCGTGAAACGCCGAGCCATGGCTACTCGGCGGCCAGACGGGTGGCGAGCTCATCTTCGGACATCAGGTCCGGATCGATGGCCATCAGCTCGCGCTTGGCCTTCTCTTTCAGTTCCACCACAGTGGCCCTGGACTGCTCGCCGATCCGGTCCACCTCCACGATGGTGTCCATGTGCTCGAGCACGGCGACGCGCTTCTCGAACGGCGCCGCGATCACGAACTGCAGGCCGAGGTTTTTGTAAAAGCTCATCATCTGCCGCTGGTTCTTGCCGTCCATCTTGGAGAAGGCCTCATCGAACATGGCGAGCGCGAAACCGGCGGGCTTGCCGGCACGACGCTCCGCGCTGCCGTAGACGGCGGCCAGCGAAGCGCCGATGGCAACGTAGATAGGCACCTGTTGTTCGGCGCCAGACCCGGTGCCGCGCCGCTGCTCCCAGCGGGTCGAGCGGCCGGTGGCAACATCCTCCATGTGGATCTCGAAGGTGTAGAAGTTGCGGTAGTCCTCGAACTGGGTGAAATCCTTGTCGGGGTCCTCGAGCAGCGCCTCGAGTGCGACGATCGTATCCTTGTGCGGGAAGTCATCGGGCACGTCGCCCCGGAACAGCATATCGAGCGCCTCCGGAGAGGTTTTGGCGATCTCGATGATCTTCAGGATGGGCTGGAATTCCACCATCTGGGTGCGATGGAATGAATATCGCTCGTTATGGAACGGATGTGCGTAGAGGCTACGGTTCAACGATTGCAGCTCCCGCTCCATCTTTCCGATCCGGGCCGTGAGCGCGTTGATGAACTCGCCGCGCAGCAGGGTAGAGGCCTTTTCCGCCGCATCCCGCGCCTGCCTTTCGTACTGGCGCAGCTCATTGGATTCGATATCCGAGATCAGCTGCTCCATCCATGGCTTCACCTCCCGCAGCGGCTCGCTTTCCGCACCGACCTGCGAACTCATCCCGAACTGGTCGAAGTAATCGTAAAGAAGCTCGCGGACCCGTCGCTCGATCCGGGCGCGCTCGTTGTCGGACACATTCGCATCCTTCAAGGCCTTCTCGGCGATGGCCCGGTGTTTCTCAGCGAAGCCCTTTTGGGCTGCGGCATCGAGGCGGTCGCGGTAGACGGCCCTGCCTTTCGCGGTGGAGTAGAGTGGGAAGAACTTGCGGTATATCGACCGGGCGACCCTGAGGTTGAGTTCGGAGCCGGGCACGTTCTCGCCCTCTCCGAGCCTCCTCTCCGCCGACCTGACCTCGCCGTCATGCTCGCCGAACGCCTTCTGCTGTGTCTTTCTCTCCTCCAGCCTCTTCTCCTTCAGCTTTTGCTGCGCCCTCTTTTTGTCGCGAAGCCCGCCGTCCCCCGCGCCGTCGAGGGCATCGAGCCTGGCCTGAGCTTCAGCGACCTCAGTCTGCGCGGCCGCGAAGGCGGCCGCGCAAGCCCCCAGATCATTACGTCCCTCGCAGATGTTCTTCAGAGCGGCAAAAGCCTGCTCCGCGGCATGGGCCTCCTTCCCCTTGTCGATCAGGATCCGACCCAGCTCCTCGGCCTGATCCTGCAGGGATCGCAGGGCGTTCGCCTGGGCTGCCTTTCCGATCTTATACTGCGAGGATTCGATCCAGCGATGGCTCCGGACGAGTCCGTCGTCGTAGAGGCCGTCCTTCATTATCGCCCGGCCGGGCCTGTTGAACTGGTCGAGCGTGTCGGCGAGACGGACGTTGCCGTAGCGGCGCATGATGAAGGCCATCGCGTCCGGATCCTGGCTCCGGAAGATCGAGGGGAAAGTGCCGCGCTCCGGCTTGGCCCTGAACTGCTCGAGCTTGTTTAGGCTCACGAGCGATGCATGGCGAAACTCGCGGCGACCTTCCTTGAAGATTGACGTGGCGGCGCTGATATCCGCTCTGTCCACGAACACGGCTTCCCGGTCGCGACCGAGGAGCGCCTCGGCGGCTCCTACCCACTCGGGTTCGGCGACTTCGATGATGTCGCAGAGTACGCGCGGGACCATTCCACCCTGCCGCAGCCTGCGGCAGAGGAGTTCAGTGTCGTCGCCGAGATAGGCGCGCGCCCCTCCGGCGGCGTGCTGTCGGATCCGTTCGAGCACCTCGTCGCGCCTGCCGCGGAGGCCGGAAAGCTCCGCGATGATCCTTTGACGCGCTTCGTCGATCTTCGGCAGCCATTTGGCGCCGCTTGCCGCGAAGGACTTCTCGGCCGCGGTGACCTCGTCGGAGACGCCCCCGATGTCGGCCCCGGCGGTGGCGGTCAGAAGACGCTCAAGCGCAGGAACGAAGTCCTCGAAACCGTCCGCGCACATCGCGCGTAGCGGCTCCAGGCGACGGATGTTCTCCATGCGAGCCTTGAAGTCCGCCGAGGCGCGGTGCGCCGCCTGCCCGGCCACATCGGCGGTCTGCTGCAGGGACTTTCTGCCGGTCTTGGCATCGTGCTCGGCGATCGCGGCCGTGAGGCGTTCGATCTCCTTATCGATGGCCTTGACGTCGTCGTCGATGAATTCGAGTTCTTTTGCTGCGGCGTCCCGGCGCGCCATCTCGGTACGCCGCTTGGTCTTGAAGTCCAGGTTTGTCGCGCGCGCCGCGAGCCAAGTCGCGCGTTTTGCGACCCATTCCTCCCTGAACTTGGTCTCGAGCGCCTCTTCAAGCGCGGCGAGGACGCCCCGAAGCGCCCTTAGGGCTTCGAGCCTGAGGCGCATTTTCCGGATGGTCTCGCTGATGTTGCGGTATGTCTGGATCGACTCGCGCAGCTCCTTGATGCCGATCGGACTGTCCTCGAGGATGTAGTTCCGCACGAACTGCGTCGCCGTCTGGTTGTGATCGAGCGTCATCGCGTTGACGATTGATTTCTGCAGGGCGCTGGCGTTCTGTTCGCCAAAGGACGAATGCGGCAGAAGATGGCGCATGTACTCGCGGACATAGTCGCTCGCCCGGTCGCGATGATTGACGAAGTTGCCTTCGCCGACCGCTGCGACGATCCGGGCGCGCACGTCCTCCCACTGCGCCGGGAATTGCGACTTTCCTCGCTGCTCGATGAAGTCCTTGGAGCTCAGAACGGTCCCGACGGCTACGAAGAGTGCCAGCACGGTCTCCCTGCTGTCGGACTTGCGCGCCTCGAGCGCCATGCCGATCGTGACCGGTGACCGGGCGCCTTCCGTGTCTTCGAAACCGAGCGCGATGTAGGTGCGCGCCTCGTCGCGCCGGCGCTGATCTTCGCCGAGCGTCCCAAGGCAGTAATCGACGACGCTGCGCTTCGAGCCGCTGCGCGATTTTCCGCTATCGCCGGCGACCGCGTTCAGGCGCAAGAACCGCCGGCTCCCGCCGGTGAGAACGACCTGTGCCATGTCGAGGATTGTGGATTTGCCGGACCGGTTCTCGCCCAGGACCCCGACGTGTCCCCTCACGTCGATGTCGGCGACGTCGAATAGGTGCCAGTTCACCATCGTCAGGTGGCGTAGCTCCATCATGCCTCGTCTCCTGCGGGCTGCGGAAACCGCGCCTCCTCGCTACGGACGTAGCGCTCGAGCCGTTGGAGGGCATCGCCGCCACTGATCAGCTTAATCATCGGACGGATCCTGATCTCGCAGTCCTGCTGCTCGTCGTCAAAATCACCGATCTCGACCAAACTGCGTTGGGCGACCTCGCGCAGGATGTCCCGGAACCGGGCGGCCGAGATCGCGCCACCGCCGCCGTGTTGCGCCATCTCGCGGTAGCGATCGAACAGGTCGTTCAAAGTGGCCACTACGACGGCCCGGTCCTCGACTGCTCCGACGTTCACCTCCTGCTGCCAGTATGCCGCCAGCACCAGCATGACGATGGTTTCGTCGAGCTTCATCCGGGGCAGCGGCACGTCCTCGTCCATGGCGACGATGCCGGCCCACTGCGCCTCCGGATCGCGGTGGACGCGGTATCCGCAACTATCGAAGAAGCCGTCGACCACGTCGCGGAAGCGGCCGTCCATGATCGTGTTGTAGACTGTCCCGGTCCGGGGGTCTCCCGCGAACACGAACTGCCGCCGTAGCAGGAAGTGCTGCGCTTTGCGGAGGTCGGCTGCCTTTTCCGCGCCGAAGGAGCGCTCGACGTTTTCGAACTCACTGAGCATGAGCCGCCCTCGCCTTCCGGAGTGCGCCCGATCGCTTGACCAGGAAGTTGGCGCAACGGAGCCATTCGCTGTCGTGTGGGGGCGTGTCGGGGCACGGTTCGAGTTCGAACCCGGCCGCGACCTGCGCCGGAACCTCGCCTGTCAGCGCATATCGGCGGGCGCAATCGAAGGCGAGAAAGTCGTCCACGGTATCGATTTCCATGAAGCGGGCTTCCCTGGTCGCGAATGGCGGCACCTGGCCCTCGAGGAATCGTCTGACATCCTCGGGGCGGGGCGCGATGCGAGCGATGTACTCGAGGCGGAGCTTCTTGCGCAGTTCATACAACGGATCCGACGGCGGCTCGGCGAGCTCCCTTGCTTCGACGGGACGGCGCGGCTGCCTGGCCGGCGCCTGATGGTGCTCCGACCAGGGCGACCGCAGCGGCTCGATGCTCCATTCGATTGTCGCCTTGTGGTGCCTGCCGTCGCGCAGTAAGGCATCCAGGCGCCGCACCAGGTCGCCGGCCCGGCCGACGAGTCCCTGCCCGCCCCGCTCGGCGTACTTAATGGTGTTGCGGACCCGGGCTTCGAGCTGCCTGCGGAAGGCCTCGATCCTGTCGAACATCTCCCCGATCTGATCGAAGATGCTTTCGATAGCCAGCAGGTCGTCGGCCGCGGCCATTCGACCGTCCTCGATGTCGGCTGCCATGCTGGAAGCTATGTACTCCTCGGCGAGGACCTGCATGGTTTCCGGGCTGTAGGAGATCCTCCGCGCGAGATCGACGATGGCGTCGCGGAAGCGGTATGGATGGTTGACGGTGAGGATGGACTCGAAATCCTTCAGCAGGAGCTGTTCGATGAACTCCTCGAAAAAGGCTTCGAGCCGGGTAGCGACTGTTTTCGACTCCATGACGGTCCGTCGGACGCGCTTCAGGTCGGCCAGAATGGCCCGCAGACTCTTAGTGAACTGGTCGGCCTGATTGCGCGCCTCGCGGACGGCGAGCGCGGCTTCGCGCTGCTTGCGGTCGGTGATCTCAGGCCTCAGTTTTTCGACGGCCTCCAGGTTGAGGCGGATTTGCACGATCAAGCCGCCGAATCGCTGCGAGAGATCCTTGTTGAGGCTCGCGAGCCGTTGCAGCACGAGCAGCGGTCCCATAGCCATGTCCACAGTGACGCGAAGCCCGTATTCCTCCTCTTCAAGCCATCCCCAGACGAGCAGCCGGGCGTATAGTTGTCGGGCAAGACCGAGCGCCTTGTCGCCCTTCTCGGAAGCGAGCGCGACGTCGGCCTTCCGGATCCGGCGGCGTCTCGCGGAGATCATTTCCGGCAGGCTGCCGAAATCATCGCCCTCGTTCCAGAGGACGGGGTTGGCGCGCATGACGTCGTAGATGGCGTGGACCACCTGCTGCGGCGTCGGGAACGACGGCGCGCCTGAAAAGAAGCGTTCGTGCAGATCCAGCAGACACGCTGCGTACAGGTGCTTGTGATCGCGCGAAAAAGCTAAAAAGGCGTCGTCATGCAAATGGCGGAACAAGGTCAATGACGCGGCTCCTGGGCCCGACCTCATCCTGAGTTGGCGGCACTAAATGCACGGCCTGCCGGGCAAAATGTTAGTGAGAGTGGGTCTTGAAAACACAACCGGAAGATCAGTTCTTAGTATGTTCTAATATAGCTTTCCAGCTCAATCGCTGTCGAGACTCCAAAGGTCCGATCGGAGCTAGTGTCCGGTCTCAGATCGGGAACAATCCGGCCTCAAGTCATTGAATTTGTTGTTGTTACTATTGCGGCAAAATGGATACAAGGAGTTGCTTGGCACGATAGTGATACGAACGTTCGACATGTCGAGGAGGCTCTCTCGCCCACCGGCAGATTCGAGCCCAGCTCTACATCGATCATCAGCTTTAGCTTTTTAGTAATTTCAATATGCCTAGTATACGCGAAAGCGTATGATCTGTAGATATTCGCGGTCGCGTATATTGACAAATTATACGCGTTTGCGTATCATGCCTTTATGGATACGATTGCCCGCACCCCCCAGCAAATCGGCGCCGGGATCAGGCGCTACCGGCGGCAGAAGAAGCTCACCCAGGGGGACCTCGGTGAGAAGATGCATGCGCGTCAAGCGACGGTCTCGAAGCTGGAGGCCGGTGAACCTGCAACGCAGCTGCGCATCTTGATGGATGCGCTGGCCGCGCTCGACCTCGAGCTGGTCATCCGGCCGCGCACCAAATTGACGGCTGAAGCGATTGAGGATCTGTTCTGATGGCGCGTCGCCCTGCCCGTGCGCCGCTCAACGTCTACCTCAACGCACGGCTGGTCGGGCGGCTGCGGCGCGAGAGCAGTGGCGCAATCGATTTCCAGTATGACAAGCAGTGGCTCGCGTGGGAAAATGCCATCCCCGTTTCCGTGTCGCTGCCATTGCGGGAGGATCGTTATATCGGCGATCCCGTCGTCGCTGTTTTTGACAATCTTCTGCCCGATAATGACGACATCCGCCGACGCGTCGCCGAACGCGCGCATGCTGATGGCGCCGATGCTTACAGCCTGCTCTCCGCCATCGGCCGCGATTGCATCGGGGCGCTGCAATTCCTTCCCGACAGTGCCGCACCCGGGGGCGCCGGCGCCATTGATGGCCGCGCCGCTAGCGATCAGGAGATCGCCGCCATTCTCGGCAACCTTGCCAGCAATCCGCTCGGCATCGGCCCCGACCAGGACTTCCGCATTTCTCTCGCGGGCGCGCAGGAAAAGACAGCGCTGCTTTACTGGAAAGACAAGTGGCACGTGCCTCATGGCACGACCGCAACTACGCACATTATCAAGCCGCAGATCGGGAAGTTGCCGAACGGAATCGACCTGACCGGCAGCGTTGAAAACGAGCATCTGTGCCTTGAGCTGGTTGCGGCACTCGGCTTGCCTGTCGCCAAATCAAGCATCATCGATTTCGCCGGGCGCCGCGTGCTCGCAGTTGAGCGGTTCGATCGCATCTGGACGCGCGACGGCCGCCTGTTGCGGCTGCCGCAGGAAGACTGCTGCCAGGCGCTGTCCGTTCCACCCGCGCGAAAGTATGAATCCGATGGCGGACCCGGCATCCGCAAAATCTCGGATTTCCTCAAGGGCAGCGATACGCCTGAGGACGACCAGGCCATTTTCTTCAAGGCGCAGATCGTGTTCTGGCTGCTTGCCGCCACCGATGGCCACGCGAAGAATTTTAGCATTCATTTGGCGCCGGGCGGTCGTTTTCATCTTGCACCGCTTTACGACATCATTTCGACCCAACCGAGCTTGGACGCTGGACAGATCAGCCAAAACCAAATGAAGCTGGCCATGGCGATCGGCAGCAACCGGCATTACATCGTCCACACGGTTCTCGGCCGACATTTCGTGCAGACTGCGAAAAGCTGCGGTCTACCCGACAAAACAGTCAAGGTTGTCATCCAGCAGCTCGGCGATACAGCCGCAAAGGCCATAGATCAGGTGCTGAATGCGCTTCCAAAAGGATTTCCGGAGAAGATGGCCATATCGATTGCTGATGGCGCAAAGCGCCGTGTGAATTCGCTGGCTGTGCTCAAGAGTAGTGAATGATCGCCGGTTTGCGCAAGCGTACGATGACCTCCGTGAACGGTGGCAGGAAGACCGGATCTACCAAACCAAACCTGGAAGCTGCCTACCAGAGGAGCAGCAGCGCGATCAGCAACAGGGAGCGTTGCCCGAAAGCAGCCAACCAGCGGCTCAAGAAACGGGCCCGGTTCAAGAACGGCGATTGCCGCTCTCCTTCGACGGCGAGCGGCCCGCGCCGTCCGTATGCAAGCTCCAACAGCGACTGCGTTTCCAAACTAGGTGTTTAGTCCCGGCATTTGCTGGAGCGGATTAAGTTTGAATCGTTCTGGCTGGGAAGTCCAGCATTTGCAGATGTATTCGTAGGGCGTGAGGCCCTTCAGGGTCTTCAGCCGGCGAGCGAAGTTGTAGGCGCGGACGAAGTCGGCGAGGTGGCTGCGCAACTCGTCATGCGTGTCGTAGTGGAAGCGCTTGACTGTGGCCTCCTTGATGGTGCGGTTCATCCGCTCGACCTGGCCGTTGGTCCAGGGATGCTTAGGCTTGGTCAGGCAACGATCGATATCATTGCGGGCGCAGGCCACCTCGAAGGCATGAGCCCAAAATGGTTGCTTTCGTTCGATCATGGCTTTGATATCGGCCACAGTCCAACTCCCACCGCTTGGGTCGGTGAGTGGGTGCCGTTGTCCGTCAGAACGGTGTGGATCTTGTAAGGGACTGCCTTGATCAAGTTCCGCAAGAAGTCGGCTGTGTCACTCGTGGCTTTTCGTGCAACTCGGTGAAGGCGCACTTCGAGGTTCGATCGATTGCGACGAAGAGATAAAGCCCTCCCATCGCGGTGCGAACCTCGGCGATGTCGATGTGGAAGTATCCGAGATAGCTTTTGAACTTGCGCCTTACGCCCTTGCCATCCTCCACGTCGGAAGCCGTGAGATGCCATGGCGCTGAAGACAGCGATAAAGCGATGAGCGTGTCAGATGCGGGATTGTCGCCTGGAGAGCATAAAGGCAGTCATAGTCATCCAGCGGCAGCAGCGCATGCTTGCAAAAGGCGACGATGATGGCCTCCTTCTCAAGCGACAAACTGGTGGATTTTGGCTCTCTCGGGCCGGTCGGAAGATCGGCCACCGAACCGCGCTTCTTCCATTTTGCGACGGTCTTCGGATTGATCCATAACGCTTGGACAGCGCCCCCAGGCTCTCTTGACTATTTTGTATTGTTCGACGGATTGCCTCCGTCGTTGTGGCGCAGCCGTGAAGAACCTGCTCCGTTTGGATACTGTCAACGAAAACCTCGTCCCGCGTAGCGGGCCGATTGTCAGTTCGGCAACAAAGTGTCACCAAGTGGACGATACGCAGGGTCAGAAAAACGAAAAATCAGCAATCTTCAATTCGGCACGCCTCTTGCCCTGTTAACGGCGTCGGCACCAATCGCTTGTGAGCCCGAGATGGATGATTTGGCGACTTTGAGCAAAGGCACGGAGACTGGCTGTGTCGCGAACTGACGTAGAGCGATTCGTCAACGATCTGGGGAACGACGGTGGTCTGCTTGAACGCGTAAAACCAATTGCTACCGGCCTTGCATCGATTGTCGCGATCGGAAAGAGCCTCGGCTACAGCTTCACACCTGATGAAGCTAAAAGTTGCATTCGAGCTCGACAGAAGTTGACGACTAAACCGCTCGCCGGTGGCACTTTTAATTCGAGTGATACGATCTCGACCGGCGCTGTTCAGGCCCTTGCAGAGGTGGCCACGAGCGGCGCGCAAGCCGCGGAAGCGGCCTCTGACCACGCCACAGCAGTTGAGCCCGTTGCAGTTGTTGTGGTTGTTATTGTAGCGGTCGTGGCCGAGGTCTGACATGCCTTCGCTCTGACCGCATCGGGTGGTTGCTCGAGGAGGCGATGAAGTGCGATGAAGTGCGATGAAAACATGAAGTAAGCTTCGTCAATGACACACGCTGCCGCCGAGCACTACCGACAGATTTTTGACCGGCGTACCCCGGAGCAACTGCGCACGCTATCGCATCTCAAACGCTTCATGGAGCGGTTAGTCGGTGACGAGGAGTTCCGCAGGGCGCTTGCGGAGGCAATCGCCACCCCTCGAGCGGTAACAGAGCGGTACGGCATCAATGTGGATCCAATGGAGGTGCTGCCGCTCTGGCGCGGTGGCTACCAACAATACCGCTTCAAGCCGGAGTCTGCGCCGTGGCCGCTGGCTGTGATGTGGGATGAGTATCTCCGCGAGATGATGCGTCATCGCGACCTCTTGCGCGACGAAGGCGAGATGTCGACGATCAATCCTCGCTTTCATGCTTGGCGCGAGCGGCAAATCCGGCGCTGCAATGACCAATTGGGCGTGTCGGCGGCGTCGCTCACGCACCCCATAATCGCTTTCGAGCTAAGCGAAGGCTGCAGCGTCGGTTGTTGGTTCTGTGGCCTCTCGGCCGATCGCTTTACAGGCTATTACGACATAGCAAAGAGCATGCAGCGCTTTGGCGGGGCGTGGTTGGTGTCGCGAGCGAAATGTTTGGTTCTGCAGTCCGCACGGGCTTCTGCTACTGGGCCACAGATCCTATGGACAACCCACACTACGATCGCTTTCTGTTCGACTACTATCAGATTACGGGCGCGTTACCGCAAACAACAACCGCAGCCCCACTCAAGGATCCGGCACTCACCAGGCACGTGCTCGGGCTCTTCAATCTATATCGCACGACGACGAATCGTTTCTCCGTGCTGAGCAGGGCCCATCTTAATCAGATTCACACGGCCTTTTCGCCTGAGGAGTTGCTAGGAGTCGAACTCATCCTGCAGGGCAAGGAGGCGCAGACAGCAAAGGCCATGGTCGGGCGCGCGCGCGAGCGGAAGGAGAAGCGCAGGGGCGCTAACAAGGACGGTGCAATCGCCTTTCTGGAACGCAATCACACGACGATCGCCTGCGTTTCCGGCTTCCTCGTAAATATGCGGCAGGGGCGTTTACGACTGGTGACGCCGGTGCCGGGTAGCGATCGCTGGCCTCTCGGGTACCCGCATTCTGGGTGAACGCTTCTTCAGCACGCCTGACGGTTTCCGGGGCGGGCTGCAGAGCATGATCGAACAGTATATGCTCGAGAGCCCAGCCCATGACCTGCCGATCCGCTTCCGCAGGGACCTGCAATATAAGGCAGGGAACCGGTGCTTTCATCTTCGCTCACGCAACATGGAACACCGCGTGCTCGACGACATCGCCCCGATTTCCGTTGGCCCTTTGATCGCGGACGGCAACTGCACAATGTCGGAGCTGGTTATTCGGGTCGCAGCTGACGGAACAACCCTCCTTGGGGTCGCCGACTTGCTCGATCAGTTGTACATGACCGGGCTGATCGAAGAAGACCTCGACGACTGCTTCATCTGGCAGACCGGTGACTGGACGACGAGGCGCATCGAAGGAGTCAAACACGCGTCCTCCCATACGGGTGCAGATTGTGCCGATTCGCATTGAGGCACTACTTAGCCTCAAGCGACAGCAGCATCCCACCATCCAGCAGTGCTGAGCGCGATGACATGCCGCTCCGCATCCACGGTCCCTGGCTTCGTGGCGTGCACAACCGGCGTGACAAAAGAAGACCAGCGGGGTTCCGCGCTTGCGGCTTCGAGCCAAGCCCTCATTTCGGGCATCAGCGGTGCACGACTGGGACGCACGCGGTTAAGTCGAGAATGGCTTGCCCCGCCCAGTGGTCAATCAAATGGTTCTGCCAGACGACGGTGCCGCTGGTTCCGGAGAGGTCGTGGCTTTTCGTGGCGCGCCACTGCAACTTGCACTGGCGGTGATCCCTGCTAGCGGACGACGACGCGCCTGAAACTTTGATAGGTCCATGTGAATGACACGTCAGTCCGTTCATCAATGATGAAAAACAGCGAGTCTCACTCGAGGGTGGCGCCGCTAAATACCAGAGCGGAGCCGCGTGCAGGCAATTATTCCCCGTTCGGCTCCAGCACTCTCTGCTTGCTCATGCCGTCCAGTCGCCGGGCAACGAACGTGACGCGGAAATCGTGGCTCGAAGCGGGCTGCCCACTAGCCGAATTAGCGACTTCATGTTCACGGCTCCGGTCAGGAGTCGCGCAGAATTCACTTTGCCGTCCGGCGCATGAGACTATGGCATGGCGAACGCACCTGTGCGCACATCATGAATAACGTGGAATGATTATGAGTATCGCTGTGCCAATCGTCCTAGTCAACATGCCTGTGTCGGCAGTCGAAAGGCCGTCACTGGCGCTTGGTCTGCTGAAATCAGCGCTGACCCAGGCTGGACTGCAATCCACCATAGCATATGCCAACATCTGGTTTCTAGAATACATAGGCATCGCCGACTATGGACCTCTTGAGAATTGCCCGCCAGAGGAGGCACTGGTTGATTGGCTGTTCGCGGGCATTGCTTTTCCCGGCTTCGAACCCGAACAAAACGCCTTCCTCGACCTCTATTTCGAGCGCAACCCGATACACGCAGGCAAAGGTATGGCCGAGCGTCGCGCGAATTTCCTTAGGCTGCGCTCGCTCATCGGCGGGTTTATCGACTGGACGGCTGACAAGATATTGGCGAAGCGGCCGGCTATGGTCGGGTGCAGCTCGACCTTCACCCAGCATGTCCCCTCGCTCGCGTTGCTGCGCCGGCTGAGCGAGCGCTCACTTGATCTTGTCACCCTCATGGGTGGAGCGAACTGCGAGTCGGTAATGGGGCGCAGCACTCACGCGCGTTTCCCATGGGTCGACTATGTCGTGTCGGGCGAGGCCGACGCACTGATCGGCCCGCTGTGTTGGGACATCCTAAATCGCGGCAGAGACATCCCGCCTGCTGACCTGCCATTTGGCGTTTTCGGCCCGACGCATCGCGAGGCCGGCTATCCCGCGGCGTCGACGCGCGACTTAGTGCCCCGCGCCGTGATCGAGAACATGCGTGACCTGCCGCTGCCGGATTTCTCGGACTATTTTGCGGAGGTTGAGGCGTCGCTCTACGCCGACCGCATCCATGCTGGGCTGCCGATGGAGTTCTCTCGCGGCTGCTGGTGGGGCGAGCGCAGTCATTGCCTGTTTTGCGGGCTGAACGGCGGATCGATGACCTACCGCCAGAAGCCCGCGGGGCAGGCCGCAGCGGAGATGATTGAGATGTCGGCGCGCTACGGCTCGTCGCGCATCGAAGCTGTAGACAATATTATGGCCATTGACTACCTTGAAAAGGCGCTCCCTCACCTCACCGCGCTACCCGAGAAGCTCGCGATCTTCTTTGAGGTCAAAGCCAACCTGAAGCGCCACGAAGTGGAAAAGCTGGCTGCCGCCGGCGTCCGCTGGATTCAACCGGGTATTGAGAGCCTGGATACTCGTGTTTTGAAGCTGATGCGCAAAGGAACGACCTCAGCGCACAATGTTCAGCTGTTGAAGTGGTGCCGTCAGTACGGCGTGCGGGTCAGTTGGAGTTTATTGTGGGGCTTTCCCGGCGAGTGTGATGCATGGTATGCGGAAATGGCCTCTTGGTTGCCGTTGCTGCATCATCTGCAGCCGGGACCTGCGGTACGCTTGCGATACCAGCGCTACAGCCCCTATCATTACACAGCTGAGAAACATGGACTGAAGCTGCTCCCGGCCGCCCCCTATCGCTACGTGTATCCGCTGTCGGAGCGCGATCTCTCGGAACAGGTATACTACTTCGAAGACAGCGAAGACCACGATGTCGGCGGCCATTTCACACCGCGCGACGAAAACCGCCCGGGGCTAAATGCCGTCGCCAAGGGCATCGATGCCTGGCTGAAAGCCTGGAGGGGGCCGACTTTCTCTATGCTGTCGATGCAGGACAACGGCGACGAAATCATAGTCGAGGACACGCGAGCCATAGCAATCGAGCGCGAACACCGCGTCAGAGGCCTCGAGCGAGAAATTCTTCTGGCCGCGGACGAAGGCTCGCCTGAAACTCGCCTGTGCGATCGGCCGGGCGCGGCGAATGTAATGCAGGGCGAGATTGATGAGGCGATAGCTAACATGATCGCCCGCAAACTGATCGTACGGCTTGACGCGCGGCTGGTTGGGCTCGCGTTATGGCATCCATATACGCCAATCCTTCCCCTGACTGCGTTCCCTGGTGGCTATCTCGACCGACGCTCCACGCCAGTGGCCCTCCCGCGCGAATAAGGAAAACTGCGGTGTGCACTTCGCAGGGCCACACCCCTCGCCTGTCTCCTTTGCTTGGCGCTCGCGCCAGCCTTGTCATTTTTTTCGCCCGCGTCGTTGAGCACAATCAACGGCGTCGAGCCCAAAGCTCCAACATATATGGTTTGAGATATTTGGCCGAAGCGGCGGCGATAATCGCGCCAACCCTAGTGGAGCCGATGAAGTTTATGCGGCGTTCGTTCCGCATTAGATAGCTTAAATATGCGCTACGAACTGCATCGCTCGATTTTCGTAGACTACTTCATCGGGCGAAAAGGAGAAACCGCATCGAACTTCAACTGTTTGACACAGGTTGCAGCTGCCAAAGCGTCGTGTAGTTTATCGGTTCGATCATCGGCTGTAATCGATCCAACTGCTTCGCCGCGTCCAGATCGACACATAGACTTACATTCGTGAGCGACGATGTCGTCACGACTGCACCATCATAAAATGCAGGCAACCCGCGCATCGTTTCGATGCCGGGGCGAATCCCCTTATCGTCCTCGATCATCATTTGCCGCATTTCCAAATTTATCCGGCGGACATCGAAGAATAGAGCCCCTCACGATTCACTGCATCTCCCTTAAGCTGTAAAACGATATGATGAACCGGTCCACGATTGCTATGCCGACGCGTAGGGTCAGGGCCTCGCTCGGCCGCGAAGCTTCTCGTCGGGCTGGTCAACGCTGGATTTGGAGTGCCTGTCAGGTTCCATGGCTCGATTGTTCTGATCCTCACCAGTTGTCCGTGAACAAGCCTCCAAGCACTTGATTGAGAGTCTGTTTTCCGGTTGCGGCGGCATTTGAGATTGCAGGGGATTGGGGCTTCACAGCAAAAACCTGCAATTTCGATTTTGGATTTCCCTGCCGCTGCGAACCGTGATTCTGTGCTGCATCGGAGGGACCGATGCGACCAAAGAAGCACAGGACGACAGGCTCGAACGATCTGTTCCGGTCCCGGCTGGACCAGATCATCAACATGCGACACGAGCTGGTTCTGCTCGCCGGCAGGGTCGATTGGGACTGGATCGACGGCGAGATCGCGCCGCTCTACAGCGACAACGGCAGGCCGGGTATCGCGACCCGCTTCATGATCGGATTGCTGCTGCTCAAGCACATCTACGGCCTGTCCGATGAGGGGGTGTGCGAGCGCTGGGTCCACGATCCGTACTTCCAGTTCTTCACCGGCGAAGAGTTTTTCCAGCACGTTTTCCCGCATGAGCGCTCAGACCTGAGCCACTGGCGCAAGCGGCTCGGCGACAAGCTGGAGCGGTTGTTGGCCGAGAGCCTTCGCGTGGCGCACGCGAGCGGTGCGTTGCGCAGCCAGGACCTCAAGCGGGTCACGGTCGACACGACCGTCCAACCGAAGGCCATCAGCTTCCCGACCGACGCCAAGCTGCTGCATGCAGCGATCCGCGGGTTGAACCGCCTGGCGAGGAAGCACGGGGTCAGGCTCCGGCAATCCTATGTTCGCGTGGCCAAAAGCGCGGCGATGATGGCGGGCCGCTACGCTCATGCCAAACAATTCAACCGGCATCAGCGACAGCTGCGCACCCTGCGCAGCCGGCTGGGCCGGATCATCCGCGACATTCGCCGCAAGACCGAGGGCCAGGCCGCACTGGAGGAGGCATTCGCCCTGCCGCTGAGCCGAGCCACCCAGATCGGCTCGCAGCAGCAGCGCCAGCGCGGCTGGAAGTTGTATTCCTTCCATGCTCCGGAGGTCGAGTGCATCGGCAAGGGCAAGGCCGCCGCGCCCTATGAGTTCGGCGTGAAGGCCTCCATCGTCACCAACAACCAAAGAGCTCCGGGCGGCTTGTTCGTGCTCCACGCCTGCTCGCTGCCGGACAACCCCTACGACGGTCACACCCTTCGCAACGTCATCGAGCGCACCGAGAGCCTCACCGGCTGCCCGATCGAACGGGCCTATGTCGACAAGGGATATCGCGGCCACGACACACAAAATCCCCGCCGCGTCTTCATCTCGGGCCAGAAGCGCGGCGTCTTCGGCGTCATCAAGCGCGAGCTACGCCGCCGTTCCGCCATCGGGCCCATCATCGGACACATGAAGAACGAAGGTCACCTTGGCCGCTGCTATCTCAAAGGCCGCGCCGGAGATGCCGCTAACGTTCTCCTCTCGGCCGTTGGCCACAACCTCCGCCGTGTCCTGGCTTGGCTCAGAGACCTTTTGTCCCTCTTCCTGCTCTCACTCTGGCCAACGCTCAACTGTCCAGTTCAGCCCAATTCGGCTTATTAACGATCGACTCACCACGCTCATTGGAGAACGTAGAGGTTTCTCAACCTCCGAGCTAAGCTCGGATCCTCCGCGCGAGCTACGGAGGGTTCAGTTCGAGAAGCTGATTGACGCGCTCGAAAACAACAGCCCGGCGAAATCGACACTCACCTTTGCAATTTACCGGCCGAGCCAAGAGCCGCTTCGAAGGCATTGCGTTGGTCAAGTGTCCAGAGATCTCAGAATGGGGCGCTAGCTTCCGAGAAGCTGACGAGCCTCGGCCCAATGCTTGGTTCGATGTTGAGAACGCCGTCGAGTTTTAACCGGCAGGGGTGCTAGCGGCAGCAACAGCTGAACGGTGAATGTCCCGTATGATCTTCCCCCAAAAAATTAGACGGGTTTAGGCGACGTTTAGCTCCATCTCGATCGGGGCGATATATCCCACGGCGGAATGGAGCCTTGTTCGGTTATAGAAGCCCTCGATGAAGGCGAAGATATCACGCTGGGCGTCGGCGCGGGTCTTGTAGTTGCGATGATGAACGAGTTCGGTCTTCAAGGTATGGAAGAAGCTATTGCGCCTCCAATAAGCTGACGGCCGCTGCCCTCCCGGCCGCAGAGAATAGCACAAGGCTGTTTCTAACCCGCGCAGCGTGCAACGGCTCTGGACAGTTTTTTAAAATGTCGCGCTCGTTCGGTCTCCTGGCGCAGCCGGGCGATCTCCGAAGCCTGGTCCGCCGACATCGGCGTCACCTGCGTGGTGGGGCGCCACCTCGCCGATGCCGGCTCCTGCCGGAGCTTGTCGACCCAGCGCCGCAGCACCGAGTCGCGCAGACCGAGCTCCTTGGCCACCGACGTGACCGTGCGACGGCTGGACACCACCAACTCGACGGCCTGGCGCTTGTACTCCTCGGTAAATGACCGACGTTGACGTTCCATTCGACACCTCCGGGCTCAATGAGCCTACTACAGGTGTCCACTCATTCGGAGGAGGTTCAGCGCCTGTCCCAAAACTCCCAAAGAGTCATAGATGACTGTGCTTTTGCTTACTAATGCTGAGAGACAAGCGAAATCGGAGGGCGCTCGTTCGAGTCGCCACGGCGTTGGACCTAAATGATGATAGCTCTTCGCGCAATCATGGCCCTTAATTGGGTTTCAGCAGCTCAATCGGTAGGGCGTTCCAGTTAGGTGGTATCTGCCCAAGAATATTGCGAACGAAGAAGTCCAGAAGCTTGAGCTCGCTATAATTGCCGGGCGCTCCGTGATCTGCACTGGGTACCACAAGCATGTCGAAGTATTTTCCTGCCTTGATGAGCCGATCAGCCATCTGGAAGGTAGAGGACGGATCGACATTGCGGTCCATTTCGCCGACAACGAGCATCAACTTACCCTGTAGTCTGTGGGCGTTGTCGATGGCGGAGGACAGCGAATATTCGATACCAACCGGCCAACCCATCCACTGTTCATTCCACCATATCTTGTCCATCCGGTTGTCGTAACAGCCGCTGTTAGCCACCGCCACCTTGTAAAAATCAGAATGGAAGAGCAGCGCGCTCACCGCGTTCTGCCCGCCGGCGGACCCGCCAAAAATGCCGACGTTCGAAATATCGTACCATGAATACTTCGCGCTCGCCGCCTTATGCCATAGAATCCGATCGGGAAAGCCGGCGTCCTTTAAATTCTTCCAGGCAATGTCGTGGAACGCGCGCGAGCGATTGTTCGTACCCATTCCATCGATCTGAACGACGATAAACCCCATTTGGGTGAGCGGCTCAACCAAGGCCGAGAACGACTTCGGAACGAAAGAACCCGTAGGGCCGGCATAGATGTTTTCCACCACCGGGTATCTCTTGTTTCGATCGAAGTTGAGGGGCTTGTGAATAACCCCCCATATATCGGTCTCGCCGTCCCGGCCCTTGGCATGGAAGCTGAGGGGCGGCTGCCAGCCGGAGGCGATGAGTTCCGAGATATCGGCGCTCTCAACCTGCATCAGCTCGGCATTATCACTGGCGCGATACAGCGCCAAGCGCGGCGGGACATCGATGCGTGACCACAGGTCGACATAGTAGCGGCCGTTAGGCGAAAACTCAATGTGATGGTTGGCCGGTTCAGGAGTGAGCGCGGTCAGTCCGTTCCCATCGAAGTCGACACGGTAAGCATGGACAAAATAGGGATCTTCCCCTTTGTCCCTCCCGCTCGCACCAAACCAAATCTGGCGCTTGACCGGATCGACGTAGTAGACCGCGCGAACCACCCAATCTCCTCTAGTGATCTGGTTTTTGAGCTCGCCGGTTCGGCCATCGAAGAGGTACAGATGCTCGTATCCATCGCGCTCGGACGCCCAGATGATCTCCTTTCCGTCCTCAACGTCGTAGCGGAAGAACTTTCCAGTGTTCTGCTGGTCCATCACCAGAGGCTGGTAATCGATGAAGGTAATGCTGCGCTCATCAATCAGAGAGCGCACCTTACCCGCAGCAGCTTCCACCTCGACAAGTCGATAGAGTTGGTGCCCGCGCTGATTATACTCGAAGGTGAACCCGCGACCATCCTTCCACCACTTGATCGGCGAAAGGTGGTAGGGATTTGGAAAGGAAGCATTGTCGATTTCAATCTTGCTCTGCATGATGATGTCAAACAGCACCGGCTGGAGCAGCGGCAAGGCATCACCCGGCTTCGGATACGTCATCGTCGAATATCTAGGTTGAAGCTCGTCCGTCGGGGACGATTCGATGTAGTGGATCTGACGTTTGTGGCCTGGACGGATGCGGTAAGCCGCGAGGTGACGCGAATCTGGAGACCATCTTAGCGTCGAGAAAGCATAGTAGTTGCCTTCCGATCCGTCCCAGGTCAAAGGGATGTCCTGCAAGCCGTCCTCGCTGCGCAGGAAGATATTGTATTTTGTAGTATAGGCCAACCATTTGCCGTCAGGGGATATGCTTGTGTTCTCCGGATCGTTCTCCGCGGGCGGAGTGGGGTCATAGCCCATCTGTTGATGGACGTCCGGGTGCATGGCATTGGCTGTGCAGCCATAGCTTACGAGGTCGCATGTCCACCGGGTGTTGTCGATGTTGAAGGTGATCATGCGAGCATCGTCGGCCAGCTCGAAACGGTCGAACGGCAGATTGTCGGCCTTATAGTTCTCGAGGCTTGCCCTGGCCAGCGCCGCCGCGAGGCGGGTATGATCAAAAGCCGGCTGCTTTCCGCCAGTGGCAGCATCGACCTGCATGAACTGGTGCTTGCCTTGAGTCGTCCGTCGGTAGACGAACGCTTCGCCCTCTGCGAGCCAGAACGGAACGTCGGGCATATTGACAGTGAGCTGGTTATATTGAGCGCCGATCGTTAGCGCTCGCTCGTAATCGGACGGCACCAGCAGCGGCTTTGCAATGTTGTCGGCCGGAGCCTGCGCGGCTGCCAATCCCTGCTGACCCAGCAGCGCAAGCATGAAAGCGCCGAGCTTGTACATGATCGTTCACTCGTCCTCGTTGTGTGGGGATAACGGAGGCTGGGGTTGACCTCACGAAATTGGCGCAGCTGCGTTCAGTGTCTCCTCCAAAGCCCAGCACTGACCCTTGCGCACAAAGCGTCCTAAACGTTGCACGCAAGTCTTGGGCCAGAATCAGGCTCCGATCTCCCAGACACCTGAGTGGGCGACTGGGCGGCACGGTCTAAAGCTGTGATCACCGCTCTGGCCCCCGGCCAGGGATGCAGGGGTATGGACGACGTCGCCATAGATAGATGGGCCTAGGGGTCACTGAAGATGTCCGGCATAGCCGCCACCGCCGTGCACGCCAATATAATTCCCGGTCCAGCTCCACAGTGTCGGATGAAACCTTCACCGCTGGATCGAGATCCGCCGAATTCGCGCCACCGCAAGCGGCAAGCGTAACTGCTGCCGCGCCCCGTATAAGAACTCCAGGTCGCATATCACCTCACGAACAACACATGTGCGCGCCATCCGCAACGACGTTCGATGTCGTGGCGTCGCTTCTACGCCCCTGGTGGTGAGCAGACTCCATGCCAGCGAAGCGATGCGCATTCCCGACGGCTTCCGATAGCTATGTCGCTTACGCGACAAGGCTAGCGATTGTTGAGGCAAGCCGTATGTCTGACCTCGAACACACCAGAACGTCCTGCCGTAGCGGCCGATCAGCTTTGCGGGCTGCATCTCGGTCTTCGTCGGCCATGATGCAAGAAGGCCAAGGAAGAACGTGTGGGCGACGCATGGATGGCATCGTCAACTTAATCGACCGCCGAGACGAAGGAGGCGATTTTCAAAGGTCCGAGATTCGGCGATAGCGCTTGTCGCGGAGATTTCGCGCCAAGTCGCAAAGGCTCGTTCGCGCGAAGCACGACGGAGGTCGGCGGCGACAGCTCCGAGATAGGGGATGCGGAAACGTTCGCGACCTGATCGTGAACTGACTAAAACCGTTGAGCCTGATGGGGCGCTTTGAAACGCTTCATGATCCGCTCGCGTCGCCGCGTCTGCCGATGAGAATTCTCGGCGCGATTGTTGAGAGTTTTGTGCGGGCGATGTCCGACGTGAAAGCCCATGCTCGCCCTCGCAGCGCCGTACGAACGGAGCTTGTCCGTGATCATCACGCGCAGCGGCGTGCCGGCGGATTCAAGCGCTTCTTCATGAGCCGCAGCGCAGCGCGCGAGTCTCTTCGGGGCTGGATCAAGACGTCGAGAACGAAGCCATTCTGGTCGACAGCGCGCCAGAGCCAATGTTGTTCGCCCGCGATCGAAATAACGACCTCGTCCAGATGCCATTTGTAACCGCGAGCGGAAGCGCGCTGGCGGATGCGATCGGAGAATGCCTTTGCCATGGTCGGTGTTGTAAATCTCCGGCGTGCCGTACGTCGCCGCGCCTCGTCCAGAGCCGCCACGCAGAACGAGACGTCCATCGTATTCGACAGCCGCCACGCCAGAACCGCACGGCTCGCTCAGTCGATGATGGCGACGAGATAGAGAAAGCCGCGGCCGATGGGCAGATACGTGATGTCGGCCGCCCACACCTGGTTCGGCCGGTCGATCGTTCATGTTGCGCAGCAGATCGGGACAGAGATCTTGTGGCCCGGCGCCGGCTTTGTCGTGTTCGGCTTCGGTCCCAGCGCGGCGATGCCCATCTTGCGCATCAACTGTTGCACGCGCTTGCGATTGACCGCAAGCCCCTCAGCCTCAGCATCGCGGTCATTCGCCGCGAGCCCAGGAATGGCCAGGCGGTGATCAGCTCGTCGATCCGCTGCATCAGGGCAAGGTCGTTGAATTGGCCGGCTGTAGCGGCCGGTAGACGCTAGAACGGGCGATGCCGAGCAACATGCATTGCCGACGGATCGACAGCGCCTGGTCGACGCGCTCGAGCATTCCTCGACGGTCCGGCGTGCTCATCTTCCGGACCTCCGCGCTAAAAACTCGCGCTCGACCGTCAGTTTGTCCGATCTTGGCGTGCAGCTTCTCGATCTCGCGTTCGCGCGTTTCCTTCGCTCTCGCGCCCGACACCCACGTCAAAAGCCGGGCCGCCTGGTCCAGCAGCTGCTTCTTCCAAGCATAGATCTGGTTCGGTGAACCTCATAGCGCTGGGCCAGATCGGCAGCCGTCGCCTGCTCCCGCACCGCTTCCAGTGCGATCTTTGCCTTCAACACCGCGTCGATCTTCCGTCGCGTCTTCTTCGTCATCATGCCCTCCGTCGATCAAACGGAGCGGCCCTTTTCCAACCTGGCCTCTCGTCCCAAAACCGGGGTCCATTTCAGGGCACCATTCGCCGGGTCACGCGCAACGTCAAACGCCGGCGGGATGCCGGTATGACCTTGCGATGGGTCGCGGCCGGCATGATCGAGGCCAACAAGGGTTTCCGATGATTGAAGGCGCATAAGAAATCGTCGGTTCTGCGTGCGGCCCTTCAAGCTCACCACGATCGCATGACGATCAAGCCCGTTGCCCACGTCACGAGCGCGGCGCTCAACAGCGATCGGGACATCTCCCGCTACCTTCGCTCACGAAAGGTCGCGCTGCGGGCATTGATCGTTCTCACCCAACTCGGCGAGGTGCGGAATGGCCCGTTTCAAGAACAGTGCCGAAAGTTCGGTGGTGATGCGAAAATCCAAAATTGCGTATTTCGCTCGCTATTTCTTTGAGCTTGTGAAAAACGGGCGCACTGCAAGGTAGGAGCAGCGGCACAGCTTTCGTCCGTTAGAATTGCTGGTCGTCCCACGACATGTTTCTCTCCTCGGGGGATTGCGAACGAAGATCGAGGGCGACTAGGCGAAGAGTCCACTTCTCGACGTCGCCCCCGCAACAAACCACCCAGCCCCCGACGGGCTGCCCACGCAGCGTGAGCATTGTGCGAATCGATTTTCGTCCGGTGCGATCAGCTCCACATGTTTGCTAGGGAGCTGTCGCATTGCCTGGCCGAAAATGTTCCTGAACTGAGTTGTTGCCTCACGTAATTTTCTCTCCACCGCTGGTAGCGCCAGATCCGTCACCTTTGATTGTTCTCGCAGCGGCTCCAAGGCGATCTTTGCCTTCAGCGCTGCTTCGATTTTCCGTCTCGTTCTTCTTCATGGTCTCCGTTTATCAAAACAAAACGGCATCCGCACCATCTGAGCCGCCGGTCCAGAATCCGAGGCCACTTCACCTCACCGACCGTGGGTACTCACCTCGATGTCAGGGTCCAATTATTGAAGTTGAAGTTCATCCCACCTGGAGAGGAGGTGATCTCAACGCCGTATTGGACGTTGCCGACGTTTATCTCCCCAAAGTACCCTTTAGACTTGATCCACTGCAGGACACTCTTGATATCCACCGTCCCACTGTTGGTCTTCGAAGTGCGCAGGAATGAGATGACCTTATGGTGATTTTCTCCTTGAAACACGTTCCAAGTCGCTCCGCCTACATCGACATTTGTGTAGATCGGTATCGCCGCCCCGGAAGAAGCGTACTTGTAAGAAATGGGCTTGACGTTGCCGCCACCATCGGGATTGCCGGTGTAATTCGTCCAGAGCATTATCTCATACTGATTTGAGCTATCCCAGATATCGTAGGCGACGTCCCAGGCGCCGCTAGTCGGAACTTCCTGATTGAAGTTCGAGATCAGAGTGTTGATCGAACTGAGCGGTTTGCCGACATTGAAACCCTCGTGGGGATAGCTCTTGATGCCACCAGTATCAGGCTGGTTCGACCACACCCCCCACTGGTTGACAGCACTCACCGAGATAGTCTGGGGTCCTGCGCCCCTGCCCCATACGTCGTTGTTCCAACTGTAGCCATCGATTGAAAAGCTCCCGTATTGAGCGCTCGAACTCCATATCGGAGCTTTTGCCGATATTGGCACAAGCGCAACACTGGCCGCACTCAGGGCCGCAAACACCTTTAGCTTTGACACGCTCGCCATTCTCAATCTCCAACCTGACCTTTGCCCGCTCGCCCCTCGCAAGAGTTGGGCCATTATGCGCAGAGCCAGACGTGCTATTTTTCTCGCGCTCCGGGTTGCGTTCCCGACAGGCTGGCGGATTTCAGACAGGGTCCCGCCGCAGGATTGGTTGGAATTGAAAGCGGCGTAGTCTCTGAGGTGATCAACCTCGAATCATCCGCCGTTTGGAGCGCCGGATCGGAGACCATGCCATGACCAGCAATGTCACAAAGATGCATTTCCCCGCCGTGTGAAAGAGAGACGGCTCCGCAGCTTTTCGAAATTGGTTCGATCCGGTTGAAACGGCGGTGCGGAAACCAACGCGGGAACTCATTAGAGGAATTGCTCCGCAGCGAGCTCGATGCGGCCCTTGCGCGGCCGCGCTACGGACGCGGCATGAAGGCCGGCCATGAGGGAACGCCCCGTTACGGGCATCGACACGGCAGCCAGCCGCGGTCGCTGACCGGTAGCTTCGGGTCGATTAAAATCGCGGTCCCGCGTGCGCGGCTTGACACCCGCGATGGGGGACGACCGAATGGAAGAGCCAATTGCTGCGGGCTTGCAAGGATCGCCTCAGCCCTGCCGAAGTAGACATCGACAGGAGTGAGGTTGTCGATGCTCTCATGATAGCGGACGTGATTGCAGTGTTCGACGAACCGGGACGAAGCGCATGGTATTGCGCGCGACAGCTTCGCTGATCGCCTCTGCGTCGGCAGCATCAGTCTTCCCGCGCTTGAGTAGAGTCGAGGAGAGGCGCGGTGATGCGCTTGTTGCGCGTTCCGTTTCCTCTCCCCGCTCATCAAACCGGACGTGCGGTTTTCCCGCATCCGGCTTTCCGACAGGTTTCGTCACAAGGCGCACGTCGGCGACACTTTGCGCACGCGGTTCAGCACAAGTACGCCAGGGTTCCCATAGATCTGATCAGAGAACCGTCTGACGCCACGTCCTGGCGTCTTATGTCGTCTGCGCAGAAAGGCGAGCACGCGGTCAAAGACGTGTCGATCAACGGCCTGATGAGCCGTAGCAAGCGAGCCATAGCTGAAGTAAGCGGACCAGCCGCGCAGAAGGCGGTTCAGTCGTGCTTGTACTTCGGGCCAAGCGCCCTTGTTGCCCGGCGTCAGCAGTTCGCTGACCTTCCTCTTGATCCGCAGCACGCTTTTCTTCGACGGAGCCGCGCCAAGATACCACCGCCCCCCATTGCGGAAGTGGCGGGGTCCGAGCGTGTACCCAAGGAAGTCAAAGCTTTCCAATCGGGCATTCTTCACCGAGGTTTTAGTCTCGTTGAGTGTCAGCCCAAGCTTGGTCATCACCGCTTTCGTCCACGTCAATGCGTCTTCCGCGTGGCCGCGGCTGAGAATGACGAAGTCGTCGGCATAGGAGATAATCTGGCCATGGAATGCTTCACACCGACCGCTGAGACGCCAATGCTTCAGGAACCGGTTCATGTAGATGACGGAGAGCAGCGGACTGATGACACCCCCCTGTGGCGTGCCACACTTGTTGCTCTTACCGCCGCTCATGCGCCGTTTCCCGTTGCTATCCCGCTCCTCGACCGGTACTCGCAGCCATAACTTAATCAGCCGCAGCACATTCCGGTCGACGATGCGTCGGGCCACCGATTTGAGGAGGTCCGAGTGCGGTATCGTGTCGAAGTATTTCGACAAATCGGCGTCAACAACATCTGTGTAGCCCCGGCACATAAGCCGGTGCACTTCCTTGACGGCATCGACCGCGTTGCGGCGCGGGCGATATCCATAAGCTCCGTCCTCAAAATCCGCCTCGAAGATCGGTTCCAGCACGATCTTTGCAGCAGCTTGGACGACCCGGTCCCGGATTGTTGGGATACCGAGCGGACGTTCGCCGCCGCCGGGCTTCGGGATCATCACCCGCCGCACCGGATCGGGCCGATAGGTCTTCGTGACGAGTTCATCGCGCAGGCCAGCCAACCATGCTTCGAGTCCCGACGCGTCGATCTGTTCGAAAGTTATTCCGTCCACTCCCGGCGCACCCGCGTTGGCGCGGGCCAGCTTGTAGGCATGGCTCAGAATGTCCTCGCGGCAGATCTTGTCGTACAGCACGTAGAAGCGGAAGGCAGGCTCCGCCTTCGCCTTACAATAAAGCTTTCTTTCTCTGAAGGCTCCTGATCTTATCGGGCGTTTCAAGGCTCATCGCCAATCTACCCTTTCCCTCGCCATCTTCAAAAGCGCACCTGAAGTCAGGGTCCTTTCCTCCGCCGGAATTACCCGGTTTCATCGGTACCTTTGACCCTGTCCGACTCCCGTCCGGTCCATCGACTACTCAATGCTGAAGGCGCGACCTTCGACCAAGACGGGTCTCCCCCGATTACCCGTACTACCTTTCCAACGTGCCGTGCCCATTACCCCGGTGAACCAGACAGGTGCGTGCGTCGATTGCTTCCCTGTCCGCACGGCCTTCCCCGCCATACGATCGGGTCGGCATTCACATCGTAACTTTCGAGGCGTGCTCAGGCTTCACTCACGTTACGGCCCGCTGGATTGCTCGGCCGCCTAAAGCGACCTTTGTCACGAGGCTTCGATCCGTCCGATTGCTCGTCCAAACCGCTCGTCAGCTACCAGATCAATCGACAACTCTCTGGGTGGATCCTTCCTCCACTGGTAATACGCGCCGTCGGGGCGCACCGAATGGCTTCACATATTGAGGTAGCAGCAGTTTGACGTCATGACCCAAAGCCGCGATCTCGCGCGCCCAAAACCGACATGGCTGAAGTGGAACAGTTCTGCGCGTTCGTCGAACTCGAGCTTTCCCAGCACAGCCGTGACCGCCTGCCCGCTATTGCGCGCCTCGGTCGTGGTGGTGACGTCCCCCGACGTGACCCGCATGCGCCGCTATCCGTGCCTCAGAAGCCGATTGCGATCGTCCCGAATGTTCGTAGACCTATACTTAGCATGTAGGTCTCATTCAAGACGGGGGGCACGCCGCCTACCGTATAATTGTAGGATTTCAGATAGTTCAATCCCAGCACCAAGCAATCGTCGACATAGCCGGCACCGACCACATACTGGTTGATCTCGTTGGCCTCGAGGTCCCAGCGCGCCGAGCCCGTGACCACCCAGTTGGTCGCGACCTTCAGCGAGCCGGTGGTGAGGATGCCTTCGCGGCGGGTCAGATAGCCGAGCTCCGGCTGTGCCGCGTAGTTGCCGTACATCACGCTGATCGACCAGCGATCGAAGTTGGCGCGGCCTTCGGCCTCGAAACGCTGGACGTTCCAGGTCTGCTCGTCCATGCGGGAGCGGACGCTGAAGGTGTAGGTGCGGTTGGGCGAGTAGTCGATACTCGCCACGTAGTCGGAGCGGGGCTTGTCGAGACCGGAATCGAGGCCCGTGTTGATGGAGTCCCGGACCGCGTAGGAGTTCATGCCGAACAGCTGGTAGGACTGGCCGAACAGCACCTTGGCCGCGCCGCCCTTGTCGAACTGCGTGGTGGCCTGCACGCCGACATTGGCGCGGCCGCCGCCCTCGACGCGGTCGTAACCGGAGAACTTGTCGACGCTGAACAGGTTCGACGTTTCGAATACAAAACTCTGCGCATCCTCGTTGGGAAACTTGCCGGCATAAGTCTCGTTCGGGCGGATGATGATCTGCGCGATCGGCTCGACGGTGGTCGAGCCCCAGGGCTGAACGTTGATGAAGGGATAGCGGTATTCGAGGCCGACCGTCGGCATCAGGCGGAATGCCTGGGTGTCGCCGACCGGTAGGTAGTTCGACACGCCCGGCTGGTTCGAGACCGAGGAGTTGATTGCATCGGCGCGCAGGCCGGCGAACGGCGTCCAGATCTGGCCGAGCGGGTCGGTGAAGGATTTGCGCCACTGCGCTTCCGCCGACAGGCGGGTATAGGTGCCGGGGAAGCCGCGCAGCAGGCACTGCGATGGCGTGCGCGCGAGCGGATCGGCCGACGCCGTCGTGCACAGGCTGTTGGTGTTGGCGAGCGTGGTGATCGGATCGAACACGGCGCTGTCACGCGACAGGTTGACGGAGTTGGTCTTGTAGCTGAACTCGCCGCCGAACACCGGATAGTTGAGCACGTTCGAGTAGTCGATCACGGGGTAGACGATCGGGACCTTGTCCTGGTTGCCCGAGAAGCTCCGCCAGTACATCGTGCGTGCGTCGAAGAAGCTGCGATTGCCGGCGCCGGTCAGATAGAGCTGCGAGACCGCGTCGGTCGGCAGGTTCAGGAACGAACCGAGCGGGTCACGGTACTGCGACAGGCGGTAGTCCGAGAAGAAATAGTAGTCGGACATCACGACGCCGTCCCAACCCCAGACCCATTTGTCGTTCAGCGCGAACTGACCCTTGGTCTCGACGGCGCCGCGCCACTGGCGGTCGCCGGGCTGCCCGGCGAAGGCGCCGCGATCGAGCTGGTCGATGCCGTAAGCACGGATCTGGTAGGCGCCGCCCATCAGGCGCTGGCGGAACTCCGCCTGGAACAGCACGCCCTGCCTGGAGGTGATGCGCGGGTTGAAGGTCACGTCCATATCGGGCGCGATCGCCCAGTAGAACGGGACCTCCACGCCGTAGCCGTAGCCCGTGTTCGAGGTGAAGCCCGGCATCAGGAAGCCGGACTTGCGCTTCACGGTCGGGTCGGGCGTCGAGAAGTAGGGCATGTAAGCGAGCGGCACGCCGAAGAACTCGAGCTGCGCCGTCTCGAAGTACAGCATCTTCTCCTGCTGGTCGTGGATGATGCGGGCACCCTTGACCTGCCAGAGCGGTGGCTTCTTCGGATCGTCCTTGCACGGAGCGCAGGCCGTGTAGACGCCGTTCTCGAACACGGTGTAGTTGCCGCTGGAACGGTCGGCGCGCGTTGCGGCCATCCGTGTCCGGTCGGCGGTATCGACCCGGAGCGAACCGACGAATCCGTCGCGATAGTCGTCGGACAGATCGATCGTCTCGGCATAGGTGATCTTGCCCTCGGCATCCGTCATGCGGATGTTGCCTTCGGCATGGAGCCGCTTGGTCTTCTGGTCGTAGGCGACCTTGTTAGCCTCGACGCTGGTGCCGTTGTAGAACAGCTGGACGTTACCGACCGCCGAGATCCGCGAATTATTGTAGTCGTAGACGACCTCGGTCGCCTGAACCAGCATCTGGTTGTCGTTGGCGGCCTTCGGCGGCTTCGGACGCGGCGGCTGCGTATTGTAGGAGACGTTCTGCGCCGATGCCTTTACGACGGGGCCGAAACCAGTCGCGATGACAACGGCTATGGCAAGCAAGCAGTCGCAGACTAGCGACGTGAAGAGCCACGGATCGTGCCCTGGCGCAACCGCAGTCAGTTTGTGACGATGCGCAGCCACAGCCACTAACCTTTCCGTCGGGTCAGCAAGGCCAACAATCTGATGAAGCGGCCAACGCAGACTGGCGGCCAGACCGAAGTCTCCAGTTGCATGAACTCACACTTACTTGACGTCCTGATACAACTAGCCACAACAGCGAGCAGGAAAATGGTGAACACGTTACCTTAAATTCTCGGCATCGAGCCGTAGCACTGGCTCCAGCCCTCTTGCGGTTGCGCAGAAACCCTCGGCAATCGACGCGAACCGCTACGCTGAAATCTCTTCAAGTCGGCCTCGCTTCGGCCCAGGGAATTCGTGCTGAAGGCGTCGCGCTGGAAGGTTTGCGGAAGCATGTGATGGCTGATCTGACGGGTTATCAGGTTCATCCGAACCGAACTATGCCTGGAAGCACAGCTACTGGAGCAAGCTGCGAGAGCCCAGGAGCAGCAGCAGCGCTATGGGCGGAGCGCGAAATGCCGATCGCGGAGAAACTCCGCGTCTCCGATAGGCGATCTTGGGCGGCAGCTTTTTCAGCAAAGGGATCAGGAACACGAGCAGTCCGCGCTCATTGGCCAAAGCTTTGACGAACTGTCGGTCCGCCGACCATGCCACTTGGTTCGCGTGGGTCGTTCCGATATCTGTCAGCTGCGACCTACTCCGAAGGATGCTGATCTGTTGTTGTTGCGGCGAATATGCCAGCTGCTTGCTAATCGGCCGTTTCACGCCCCCCGGCGCATGACGGCCATTATGCGGGCCGGGAGCCATGCGGTGAAGCGCGAGCGGGTGAAACCGTTGATGTGCAGAATGGGAAGGCTCAGGCCGAAGCCGCGAATAACGCAACCGTCGGGGCCAGAGGCCAATGTTGTGTTCTGCTCCGCCGTTTGCGGATTGGTGCCAGAGGATCAGACACAGCTTCACTGCTGGCCCAAAGTCGGCCGGGCCGGCCTGCCGCGGGCTAGAAGCGCAATGGTTGTGGCTTCCCAAAGACGAACTCCAGATCGCATCATGCACTCCGCTGCCCCTTCCTGTCCAATAACGAGCGCCTGCGCAAACGAAGCAAGCTGCGTGCCGCTCGAAGATGGAGATCCTCAAGCGGGTTTGTTCATGGTACATGCGTCCGGTTGTGGACATTGGTCCGAACCAGACAATCGAGTCCTTGGCAGTGATATCGGTAGTTGGTGGAACGCACGATTGCACTAGGGTCCAGACTCAATTGAGCCAATATGCGACGAGAGCGGCGAGATGAACAGCGGCCAAAAAATTACGGGCGAGCTTGTCATATCGCGTGGCGATGCGCCGGAAGTCCTTGAGCCTGCCAAAGCAGCGTTCGATGACATTTCGTCCTTTGTAGGCGCGTTTGTTGAAGCGATGGATGACGACACGGTTAGATTTATTGGGGATTACGGGCTTGGCGCCACGACGAATGATTTCGCCGCGAAGCTTGTCGCCATCATACCCTTTGTCGGCGAGGAGCACGCTCATGGGTGGCGCGAGCGCCAGGACATCGGGAGCCGCAGCGATATCGGCATCCTGGCCTGGAGTCAGATGCAGGACGACCGGCCGGCAGAGCGGATCGCTCAGCGCATGGATTTTTGTCGTGCGGCCTCCGCGCGAGCGGCCGATTGCTTGATTGTGCTCCCCCCTTTTCCGCCGGAGGCACACCGGTGAGCTTTAATCGAGGTCGAGTCGAGCGACAGTACGACGCCGTCTTCGCCAGGCTTGGCCAGCGCTTCGAAGATTGCGCACCATCGTCCTCGCTTGGCCCAGCGATTGAAGCGATTGTAGATCGTCGTGTAAGGGCCGTATTCACGTGGACAATCACGCCATCGTGCACCCGATTGCAGCATGTGAATGATGCCGCTGACGATGCGTCGGTCGTCGTCCCGATCCGGCCCCGTCAGTCCCCTCGGCAGATGCGGTTCGATACGCGCCCATTGCCTGTCGTTCAGCCAAAACAAACCAGCGCGCATTCTCTCGCCCCCGAATCAACACGTAGGCAAGAGAATCACGTGGCGCTATTTAGGTACAGACCCTAGTGCGCGCAAGCGCTCGTCAGCCCAGATGGCAATTGATGAGGGCGCGCCGCCTGTGTTCGATGGGACGGACCAGATGGTCGATCGCCGACGCCTAAGCTATGAAGAGCTGCCTGCCAGTTGTGCGCTAATGGCCCGCAACCCGACGCGTCCACACGATTATCAAGCGACGGCAGGCACTGCACTTTTCAATTCGGCTCGCTCCACGGCCAGCGGGCGGTGCTCGACGACATGGAATGGCTGGGCGACGAGCATATCGGGCGAATTACGCCCTCCTGTTACAGGAGTTGAAGAGGGACATTCCGGATCTGGCGGCCCGGACTCGTTCGTGGAGTTCGTGACAACCCATGTGCTGCGCTACACTATCCTTCCGCTTTCATTATTATTCCCGAGCAGGCAACCGCCCATAATGCCATTTGTTGCATTAGCAGCCCAGTTGTTCGCAAACAAATCATCGACATCCTTGCTCGGGAGCCCCCCACCGGGATTCGCCGCTTGTTGAACAAAGGCTTGCGCCAGCGAGTGCCGAAACGCAGAGATGCTTTCCGCATCCATGGGCGAGATCTCGCAGACCAAAGCTTTACTGTCGGCATCCATTAAGACCTGTGGACCAAAAGCAGTACCGCTCGGGTTTGACGCCATAATCAACGTGAAGCTAATTTTGACCCCGGCCGAGGTCGTAAAACTATGAGATGCCAAAGAAACTAGCCTCTGCATCAGCATCGAACCGACAGGCGCCTCCGCACGGAGAGCCGGACCATTCTGCCGGAACGATCTTGCAGGAGCGAACGACGCCACTCGAGGCCCTTTGTCTGCTCTCCTCTTTAGAACGTCTTCGTCGGGATAATTTGACGGCTCGTCACTGCTCAGCGTCATCGATCGATAGCGCAGACGCGAGGGCGCTGGAAGAATCACAGGAGCCAATACAGCGTTGCACGGTGCACCCGCATTAGCCCCATTGAAGCTGAACAGATCCGCACCCCGCTCAAAGAGCTCCCCTCGTATGGGCTGGTTGTCACTGAAAAGATGGAGGGCTTGGCATTCCGACTGAAAATTATCAACAAGTAGGATGGAAGAAACAATCAGCATCCCGGCACAATCACTCCGATAGCCGGAGCGTTTTGCCATGGCTCCGCGGTTGCTCACCACCAGCAAAAGCAAGGCCGCAAGCACGCTCACGAAGTACAAAAACACCAGCCTAGTCCCCGGAATCAGAGCTGAGTGATACGGCGGCCTTTGAAACGGCGTTGACGGACCTTTTTCTTGGTCCAGACGAAGGGCTCGGCTCTGTCGTTGTATGCGTTGACGTAGGCATCGATGTGTTCCTGAAGCTGCTTGAGGCTCGTGAAGGAGGTGCCGCTGAGCGACTGCCCCTGCAAGATGGAAAACCATACTTCGACCTGATTGAGCCATGACGCACTTGTCGGCGTGAAATGAAATTGCACGTTGGGGTGGGCCTTGAGCCAGTCCTCGTTCTTTTTATGGGTGTTGAGGTTGTCGAGGATGACGTGAAGCTTGCGGTTCGGAAAAGTCGCGGTGACGCTGTTCATGAAATCGAGAAACTCGACGCGGCGCCGGCGTTTTGAATGGGTCGCGATGATCTTTCCGGTGGCGACTTCGAGCGCCGCAAACAATGTTGTGGTGCCATGCCGCTTGTAATCGTGGCTTTGGCCGGTTAAGGCGCGGCCATTGGGCAACTTCAGATAACCCTGCGCTCGCTCCAAAGCCTGGATCGAGGGCTTCTCGTCCACGCACAGCACAATGGCCTTCGCCGGCGGCGCGACATAGAGGCCGACAACATCGGCGGCTTTGGCCGTAAAGTTCGGGTCGTTGCTCTCGCACCAGGACTTGCGAGCCACCAGGTCAATCTTGTGGCTGCGCAGGAACCGCCAGACATATTGGACATCGACATCGCCCAGCGCCTCGGCCAGCAGGGGGCCGGTCCAGCGCGCAAACCCTTGCGGTGGCGGCTTATCCAGCAGCTTCAGAATCCGCTTGTCGGTCGTCTTCGTATAGATCGGCTGCTTGCCAGGCCGCGGCTTGTCTTGCAGCCCTTCAAGGCCATGGTCGGCATAGCGATGCCGCCAAAGGCTGACAATCCGCGGCTGGACCCCAACTTCCTTGGCGATCGACCGGGTGCTGCGCCCATCCGCCGCCAACAGAACTATCCGCGCCCGCTTCAAATCGCGCTGCAACGTCACCGGTGAGCGACAGCACGCCTCAAGCACCTTGCGATCTTTCCTCGAAAGGTGGACTTCTCTTGCTTCGGGTATCATCCCGACCTTGAATCACGACTCACGTTCCAAGAAAAGTGGGTACTAGTGAACTCAATCGATACGGCCCTCATCAGAAGTTCCTTCACCCCGATGTTATGGGGCATCACGTGCTAACCGATGTCCGCCCTGCACTGAGCCCTGATGCCACATTCATGCCAAAGGCCCCTGTTGTTTGCGGACGCTTGTCACTTGCGTTCGCCAAACGACGTCCGGGTATAAACCCCTTGCTGAGCAGATCGACAATCTCGATGTCCTAAGAACAAATGGCCGTCGGCATCACGTCTGATAAGTCCGACCGCTGAGGGCGGAGACGCCAAGCCAACGCGACCTTATTGCTTGAAGCCTAGTTTCATGTTGCCTCAGAGTAAGCTGACGACCACGGCGCTCGTGGCGACACGCGAGAAGGCAACCTTCAGCACCCCCCCCTGGAAAAGCGATCCGAGATGTTCGTCCGCGAACCAAGCAAGGGACGTGTCGATGAAAATCGCAGCTGCTCTGCGTCTTCTACGAATGTTTGTAGCGTCGGAAGTCAGACATTGTTTCAGAGCTGACAATCGACTCTGTTAAAGTTCTGACAACACGCTGCGCAAGAAGGGGTGGCATCCCGGTCCATAGTCCAAATATTGTCATCAGAACTTTAGCGATGATCAGAGCTACAGCTGTGATGCAACGGGCAGCGTGACCGTTTCCGTATATGGTAAGAACGACCGGAGCGCAGGGGACTGCGCTCCCATTTTCATGGGGCATCTTTTTCCAAGGCACCACGTCAGGAGTGTATTGTCGCTCTGTCAGTGGCGAGAACACTTCCGCTGGTTCTGGCGACAGCGACGTTCGGCGCCGGTGCGCTCGTATCCATAACCGACGCTACATTGAACGCGCGCCGAACCAGACGGCTGCAGACCGCAGCATTTCTCACCTGAGCGTAGGCACGGATCGCACAGCTGTCCCTGTGCTGCGGTCTATGGTGGCAAAGAAAGAAGGAGCAGACTGCAATCAATCCTACGACGAATACGGGACGCGACATTTCCCCTCCTCATTTAAGGACAGCGGCAGTCCATCTACCATCTGTGAAATCAATCGTCCGCTCGACCGCGAGCCCCCCGGCTCCCTTGTGCGGAGAGCTCGCTCTATTTTTCGACATCGGGTATTCGACAATACCTGACACTACCGGAGCGCCGTCGCTTCCGTCGCGCGGCACAAGGGTTCGATCCTGCACGCCGACTTTCCTATACGGTGCTATTGCAAAGTGGCGGCCGTGTCTCAGAGGTTCTGGCGCTCACAGCTGCTGCTGTTGAACTGAAAAGCGGAAGCGTAGCGCTTCTGACCCTCAAGCGTCGAAAGAGTGACGTGGTACGACAAATTTCCCTACCGCTGAAACCCGGCCGAGGCGCGAATGGAGTTTCCGGAGTTGGCTGAGGTGTGGGCCACGATCTTTCCTGCCGTAGAGAAGGCGGCGGAGGAAGCGGAGCGAAAGTTGCGCGATTTCGTCGCTCAAGTCGGGTAGTAGAAATTTGCGGCGCTCACGCGCCGCCGAATTTTCAGACCGGGATGCCGAGCTTCTTCGCCTTGTCGCCCAGATTGTCCTGAATTCCCGCGCCCGGGACATGCATCACGCCAATCGGCAGCTCGTTGAGCATCGATTTCCGTTGTCAGGGTTGCAACGGCGTCAGTCGATGCCTCCGCGTCAGCCCTTCCAGCGATCTCTCCAGGTCGTCCCGACGCATCAGGACGGCGGCGTCCGTATCATTTACGGTTCGGTCGAGCTCTTGAGTTCGTGTTCGTAGCGCTCTGGACACAGCCGGGTCGGTGGCAATCAGCGGGAACACCTGACCCTGCGACCGGGCGATATCCTGACAGGCCATATTGAAGGCCCCTTCGGCTGAAGCGCGGCGATTCTTCGCGGCCTCCATTCCCGCGGCAGCTTCCTCGCAGCGAGCGCTCGCCGACTGGAACGCGCCAGCAGCAGCGGATTTCGCCTCCCACGCCTTGGCGAGGGTTTCGTGGGCCGTTCGACGACCTTCGTTAATCCGGGTCCGGTGACTCGCGGTCGCCCCACCGTCAAGAAGTTCAGCTCAGGCGAACGCTTCTCTACCAGTCGACGTTGTTTGGGTTGGGCCGCGCTCTGCGTCGATTTGCGACCGTGAATGCTCAAACGAGATGGCCGCGACCGCGCCGTCCGGCTCCGTTGCAGCGTCATTTCGAGCTCACCAGCCCGCTCACGCAGTGCACCGTACTTTTGCGCAACCGCTGAAAGTCTGTCGGCGCAGCCCACCGGGGCGGCGTCAATATGCCGTTTGGTTGTAGTTCCCGTTTCCCTTAAGCTTGCGCATAGTCGAGGAAATGCTGGAGGCGCGTGGCACTGTTGACCTATGAAGCCGTGCGCCAGTGGGGACCGAAATTCGGCAAGGCGTTCTCCGATCGGTCCGCGAGCGCGCTCCCGCTCGCGGTGACAAATGGCATCTGGACGAGATCGTTATCTCGATCGCGGGCGAACAACATTAGCTCTGGCGCGCTGTCGACCAGAATGGCTTCGTTCTCGACGTCTTGATCCAGCGCGGAAGAGACTCGCGCGCTGCGCAGCGGCTCAGGAAGAAGCTCTTGAAATCCGCCGGCACGCCGCCGCGCGTGATGATCACGGACAAGCTTCGTTCGTACGGCGCTGCGAGGGCAAAGACGGGCCTTTGGGTCGAACATCGCCAGCACAAAGTTCTCAACAATCGGGCCGAGAATTCTCATCAGCCGACGCGACGACGCGAGCGGATCATGATGCGTTTCAACTCCTCCAGGCCAACCGATTTCTGTCAGTTCACGATCAGGTCTCGAACCTTTTCCACATCCCCTATCCCGGAGCCCTGACTGCCGACTTCCGTCGTGCTTGGCACGAGCGAGCCTTTGCGACTTGGCGCGAGATCTCCATGACAAGCGCTATCGCCGAATCTCGAACCTTTGAGAAGCGCCTCCTTCAGCTCAGCGGTCGGTTAAGTTGACGATGCCGTCGCTCGACATTCAGTATGGCACAGGGATTGCAGTGATGAAAAAGCGCTCCGGAAGCTGAGCACGGCGAGCCGGTGCCGGGCGATGGATCTATTCTGAGTCGTTACGGAACATGACCATCAGCGGGCAGAACCCAGGTGCAGCCGGTCGATATCAGGAATCTGGTGATCGGCCACGTCTTCTTTATGTCGTGCCACGTAACTCTGACAGGTAGACAGAAAATTTGGAACCCACATTATGCCGGCGGAGTCGGATATCAAATGTGCGAATGCAAACATTCGAACAAGCACCGTCTGGACAATTGTGCTCGGCTTTGCCGCCGATCCATTGATGCGGTGGAGTTGGCCTGACGCAAGCCAATATCTTCGGAGCATGCCTCGGTTCGTTAACGCCTCTGGTGGACCAGCATTCGAGCACGGCACAGCATACGTCACGGAAGGGATCCGCGCCGCAGCCCTGTGGCTGCCGCCTGGCGTGCAGCAAGACGAGTCCGCGTTAGACGAAATAATGGCGCTGTCCCTGAACCCGGCGATCACCGAAGATATGGCGCTCCTGCGGCAGGAAATGGCCGAACATCATCCGTCCGAGCCGCATTGGTACCTGCCTCTCATCGCGGCCGATCCGAACTGGGTCGGACAAGGACTTGGCACATTGTTGATGAAATACGCTCTTCAACGATGCGATGAGCAGGGCATTAGCGCCTATCTGGAAAGCTCGAATCCCGATCACATCCCCTTTTATCAAAGCCACGGCTTCGAGGTCATTGGCAAAATACAACATGGTTCTTCGCCGCCGCTCACGCCAATGTTGCGAGCAGCCAAATAAAGCGAAATTCAAAGCCTGTGTTCGCATTGGCTCACGAGGGCCACCTTTCAGCACTGCTTACGTATTGTCTGCGGCGGCGCTGATTATTTCGCCAGCAAGTATTGGGGCGACTCGGGCTCGCGGCGATGCTCCATGATGTCGGGAAGCTACCATTCCGCTGACGCTGTTCGACAAGCCGGGCCGTCTAAATGAGGAAGACAGCAGACTGATCGAGACACATCTGGTCGACGGCTTCGGAAGACTCTGGATGGCGTTAAGTTAACGAATTGGAGCCGCCGAGGGGGTGGTGAGGACCAGCACGCCGACCGCCCGGACCCCTCTTTATCGCCGCCATCGCTTCCCACCGGAAGTAATCAGCTATGCCGCTTGGTTGTATTCCGGCTTCCTCTCAAGCTTGCGCATGGTCGAGGACGTGCTGAAGTGCTGGCGGCGCGTGGCATTGGCGTGACCTATGAAATCGTGCGCCAGTAGGACGAAAACTTCGGCAATGCGTTCTCCGATGGATCCGCTCGCGCGCTCCCGCTCGTTCAAACGACTGAGAGCATGCACTTGACCGACCGCGACAATCGCGATGATCAAAGCCGGTTGTTGACGCGTCGATTTCGCTCGCCCGAGGACGAGTACGAAGCAAAGGCGGCGCGCGGTCACGACAGAATTCCGGCGGAGCATTCCGCAGCCCGGTAGAAGGCCCGGGCATCCCGTCTTACAAGGAATCGGCAATGAGGCTGCGCGCCGACCATTTCATGCTGCCGCGCACCGTGCGATCTTCACGGCGGTAGATGCGTGCTGCCTCAACGGGCAGCGCCTCAGCCTCCTCGCTCGAGCGCCAATCGGCAATCGTCAGCTCAAAGATGATGTCGATTGCAGGATCCATCTTGAGGCAGCGCCACAGAGCAACGAAGAATATCCCCGCGGGACTGTTGGGAAGTCTTATTGTTCTAGGCCGCGCTCTGCGAGCAGCCGGTGCATGACCTCGCCTTTGATCTCGCCTGCGATTTGGTTTCGGACTTGGGCTCCGAGCACCCGCTCGGCATCGACGTCGCCCACCAGACCATGTTCGGCCAGTCGCTGATCCAGACGGCTTTGGAACTCTTCGCCCATGGCTTCGACGAGCCGGTCTTGCATCGCTGCATGTTCGTCTGGAGCGATGCGCCTCAGCACCGTCTCCCAGGGGTGCCAGCGGCTTGCCATGAAGTCGGTGAACTGGCTTGCTTCCCGCTCCCGGACCAGGTCGAGCGCCTCCGTCGCATCATCCTCGCTTACGTGAGAGACCGCCAGGAAGCGCATGTCAGGGGCGACGTGACTGAGCTCCAGCGGCTCGCGCAGCCGATGTTGATAGGCCAGGTAGACTTCGATGTCGTCTACGTTCGGGTTGCCGCTGGCGAGCGAGTTGATCCTGTCGCGCGCGATCTCGTCCAACGCCTCCAAGCGGAAGGCGACACGGCCGCGCTGGATCAGATCGCCAAGCCGATCGTCATATACCCCGTCCTCGACGTCAGCGTTGAGGCGCGCGGTCTGCATACCATTCCAGTGCAAGGTGACACGATCCTCGCAGCTCGCGTTGGCCTCGGACGCCTGCGCAAAGAACTGCTCGCGCAATGTCGGATTGGCGGCCGCCTGCTGCAGATCATCAGCCACTGCCTGCCGAAACTCGTCATTGCCGTAGTTCACGGTCTCTCGTAGCCTCTCCAGGAACTGCGCGTAGTCCTGGGCGCCTGGCTCATCCGCAAAGTGCTGCCATTTGGCCAGCGTCGCCGGGTCGTCTGCGAGCCATTGCGCGGCAGCCTCATATAGAGATTGCTGCGCAAGCTGCGGTGGCGCTTCAGCCGTCGCCAGATTAGCGAGGACGTCGTCCGGCAGCGGGTTATCCCCGAACTCGAGGTTCTCCAAATGCGGGTAGCTGAGACTAAGATTCGGTACACGCCCCTCAAGAAGATCCTCAGGCAGGCTGGTCAGCCGGTTACCGCTGAGATTGAGCGATTGGAGGGTGCTCGGAAGGGGGGCGGGGAGGTCGGCCAATTGATTGCTGCTGACATCGAGTTCAATGAGCCCCGATGGGAGGTAGTCGGGGAGGTCGGTCAGCTGATTGCCACTAACCGCGAGCGAGGTGAGCCTGCTCGGGAGAGCGTCCGGCAGGCTAGTTAGTCGGTTGTCGCTTGCGTTCAGGATCTCGAGCCCAGCCGGAAGGTTGGCCGGCAGACTGGTCAAGCTGTTATCGGCCACCTCCAGCCGAGAGAGGGTCGCCGGAAGAGCGTCCGGCAAACTAATCAACCGGTTATGGCTAATGAGAAGATGCTGAAGACCGGGTGGGAAGCTAGCGGGCAGGCTGCTTAGCTCGTTGTGCCTGGCGCGCAGTTCCAGCAATCTTGGCGGCAGGGCGGCGGGCAAAGCGGTCAGGGAGAGGGAGGACAAATCCAGCGAGTGCGAGCCAGTGTTGTCCGCCCCCCTAATTCGTGCGCGTCCCTGTCGCCGATTCTCGGCTTCGCCCTGCCCCTCTTCGGCCGCCCAGTTGTCCAGCAACTGCGCGCGCGCGGAGGCCGGGGTCCGATATCCTGTCATGGCTTCGAGCAAATCCGCCACGGCTCGGCTGAAGCCGCTGAGGTAACTTTCCTGCTCCCCCTCTTCAGAAGCGGCCGAGGAAGAACCTGCACTCCACTGAGCCTGTCCTGTGTTCATCAATATCTCCATCGCCAAAACAAGAATACCCCCGCTCCTCAAGGTCGCGAAGCAGGCCGGGTGTCATGATCATTGTTCACACGAGCCCAAACGCGCAAATGGATCGATACTGCTGCGAGGCTTCCTGCCATTTCGTTGACCAGATAAGTCCCGGAGGGCCGTCAACGTGGCAGCGTTCTGCCCTTAGCAGGCCTACCTGTCGATAAGCTGACGAATGTCGCTGCAGAACCCCGGGTCGCCGGTTGCCAGCGGTGACCGAAGCAAGCCCGGTTTGAGGTTGAACCGGTCAAGCTTCGCAAAGACCAGCTTGGCCCCCATTGCCTTGGCATGGGCACCGCCAGCGCTTACGCGTTCGGAGCGTCTGCCACTCTTCGTTGCCACGTACTCGGTCGAAGGGTAAGCGGCAAGCTGCGGCCGTCAGGCGGCGTGGTTCCATGGCATAAGCGCGTCGATTTCGCCGCTCGGCCAGCCGTTGGCGATACGCTGAGGCGTTAGGCTGAGCCAGGCGCACGGATCGACGTTATTCATCTTTGCTGTCTGCAGCAGTGTTGCGATGGTTCGCCCAGGTTCGTCCGCCGCCGTCGCTACCGGCAAAGAGGCTATTCTTTCTCGTAATTGTTTGTGGTCAGATGGCGCGTTCAACGATGTTGGAGTCGAGCTCGATGCGAACCATCAGTCTGGAAGCGTTCGAAGATGGCACGGCGCGAGACGGCATAGCGGATTGCCTCAGCCAGTTTTGATTTTCCGGAAATCCGCCGCAATGTCTGCTGCCAGAGATCGAAGAGATCTGCGACGACCGCTGTGGAGGCTTGCTGGCGCGCGGCAACGCCTACGTCGGGGCTTTGACCGCGTATGGTCTTCTCGACCTGCCAGAGCTTCGCCATCCGCTCGACCGTCGCCGTTGCAACTTTCAAGCTTCCTGCAACATGCAGCTCATAGAACTTGCGCCGGCTGTGTGACCAGCAGCCAGCCAAGGTGACGCCATCTCTCTTGCGTGAACAACGGACGTATCCATTTCTTGATCTCTGGAAGCGACGCCGCCCACAACGCAAGCGTCTCCTCGATCGACGCTGCTGGCGTCCACGACCTCCGAATCATGGTGTCCATAGATTCAGACATCTCCTAAAAAGGCAACTGTAATGCTAGGATTACCCCTAGGACCTGCAGCGCTCGCGTCCGTCAAACAAGGCGGCCTCAATGGAGGGATACCTTCCATCAGCTGGATGGCTGGATCATCCGAAGGCTCTGGTCGCGCCGCGGAAGCGGTGGCGGAACGCAGCCTGGAAGGAATATCCGACCGCTCGCAAAGCGCATGGGGTCCTGCTGAACGCGCTGCGAGGCGCCTTCGATGGCGCGCAGCCGCGGCCAGCTTGCAACATAGATATCGTTCATCGCCGTCCGCCAGCGGAAGATGTAGTGACTGACGAAGAAACGCGTCATCACACCGACACGACCGCAACAAGAGCAATGCCGGCAAAAGTCGACAACTCGCTGTAGAACTGCTGGACCATCACTTGCGCCGATTTCGAAAGCGCGGCCTGGACAAGGTCATAGAATGGCCCATACCAGCTGTTGATGGCGACGCTGACCTGGACCTGAAAGTAGGAGGTGAACAGTATTAGCGCGGAGCCAAGAATCGACCACGTCGCCCAGGGGTGCGGCGCAACCAACATCCAGCCAGCCGCAAATATCGCGGCGCACGCGGCGAAATAGAGGTCGAACCAGAGAGCCGGCGCCGACGAGAACGTCGCCAACCCGACCTGCCTTTTGCGGCGCTTCGAACAGATTGCTCGCGAAGCCATACCAGACCAGCATCGTCAGTGCGGTCCAAACGATCGCCGAGAGAAAGAACAGCTTGGGTCGGGGGAAAAACGAGAGGTCCGAGCATCTGTGGCCTCTTGGATTACAGGAGACCGTCGGGCATCGTCAACTTAATCGACCGCCGAGCCGAAGGAGGCGCTTCTCAGTTCGAGATTCGGCTTGTCGCGGAGATTTCGCGCCAAGTCGCAAAGGCTCGCTCGCGCGAAGCACGACGGAAGTCGGCGGTGACGGCTCCGGGATAGGGGATGTGGAAAAGGTTCGCGACCTGATTGATCGTGAACTGACAGAAACCGTTGAGCCTGATCGGACGATTTGAAACCCTTCATGATCGGCTTGCGTCGCCGCGTCGGCTGATGAGAAATCTCGGCCCGATTGTTAAGAGCTTTGTGCTGGCGATGTTCGACGTGAAAGCCCATCTTCGCCCTCACAGGGCCGTACGAACGGAGCTTGTCCGTGATCATCACGCGCGGCGGCGTGCCGGCGTATTTCAACAGCTTCTTCATGAGCCGCTGCGCAGCGCGTTCGGCGCTGGATCAAGACGTCGAGAACGAAGCCATTTTCTGGTCGACAGCGCGCCAAAGCCAAGTTGTTTGCCCGCGATCGAGAAGGCGCTGCTGCAAAACTACGGGGTGACCACCTGAGGGCCGTGTCCGAGATCGGCCCAGAAGGCCAGCGCCAGCCCGATTTAGCCGGACGGTGGGTATGGGTCCTGGCCATATGTCCACTCGTGTCTGAACCTGTGGTCATGGCCCTGAACTAGAACCTGAGCGTCGCGTCCTACCTTTCCCTCCTTGTGGGCAGCGTCGACCGCGACGCGGATCGCCTCTTCCTCAGTGGCGTAGGGGCCGGAGTACTCGCAATTGAGCGCAACCATCCACTGGCCTTTATGGCGCGTGACGAAGTACTGAACGCTTGCCATAAGCTTGCTCCGGCATCGCCCCTGGGATCGATAAACGGGGTCGTACTCTGCAAATCTGCCGCGGTCGCCTCAACTACCGGATTTGGTGGGCTCCAAGGAGCAGCGCCTTGTAGGCTGGCCTGTTTGCTGTACCCGCGGAGACCAACTGCCGCGCCTTAGTTTCCCTTATTCACGAGAACCGGAACGTAGCAGCTTCAATCGTCGTAGATGTGGCCTAGCTGCTAGCAAGTCTCTCTTTCTCGTTGGAGTCGAAGGCTGGATTGATGGTTGAGTGCTGCGACCGTTTGCGTTTGATCGACAAATGAACCCTCCAAATAGAATGTCGTCAGGGTCCAAACTCCCGGGAGACCAGCCGCACTCGATCGCATTTGTAAGAAAGCGCTCGTGCGGGTCCGACCTTGCCTCTTTTAGATCGTACGAGGCAATAAATTTGGCATCATGGTTGCTCCACTCCGCGGCGCACACGCGGACTTGGAGGCACGCGGACATGACTCGGCGCCGTCGGGAGTGAGAACCCGACGCTGTCCCTACCGCGCCCGCGCGGCCAGTGAAGTTGCCGGCGGTGACTCGGCGCTCACGCCTCCGGAAGCGCTTATCCCTACCACGCGCTGCAAACTTCGGTGGCCAGCCTTCGCCCTTGGATAAGCGAGACCGACCACCGCGGCACCCCGAGAGGCTCAATTCCCAAGGGTGCTACCAAGCAGTATCGCTGAGAAGGACTGGAAGCACCTACCAGGATTGGTTGGTGCCGATCTAATGTGGCCTGGGGCAAATGCGCCATGGCGACTGAATTTGATACGATTTTTGATGTGATTGAGCGTTCGGTGCAGCACGCCGCCGCGGTATCGGTATCCGCGAAACTTGTCGCAGGTCTCGAGTTTCATGCCGCCGACGCGATCAGCGAGGAAAGAAGGTTGGCTCTCGAGGAGTATGCAGACGTGCTCACTCCAAGCCGACCACGCTTGCGGACGTGATCGCCCTGAGCCGCCACGTAGCCAGACTACCGGCTTGGCCGACGGTCGATGGCGATGCCGTGCGTCGCCAACATCTGCGCCTGGCGATAAAGCGGCAAATGCCAATGATACTTGGCATCGATCACATGCGCTGACCAGCCGCTCCGTGGGCAGTGTTCGGGCCCGGCATGCTGGAGGACGACGCCATGACAAGCGCGGCAGGCCAGTTTGGGCCGGCGAGTGACGATTACGCGATACTGCGCCGGTACGACGTCGAGCCTCTGGCTCTCATCGCTCCCAATTTCAAAAAGGACGCCTGCGCAGTACGGGCGGCAGGTTGCAGTGGGCATCAGGGTCTCGACGATGCGCGGCAAATACTCCGGCAGCTGACCGCGGTTGGCTCTGCGCTCGGCAGTTCGCTTCTCGCAGGTTCTTGGATTGGCGTGATCCTCGGCTGCTTCGAGAGCCGCGACGGCCTCTTCGATGCCCTCCAAAACAGGCTGTAGTTGATCAGCGTCCAGCTTTCCGACGATCGACCGAACTGCGCATCTTTCGCAAGCTTGCGCCACGGCTCATGCTGCAAACGATGCCGTGGTCGGCCATCAGGCGCTGGAACTGCTCGCTGGTGGACTGGGACACTCGGCGGCGAACTGCCGGTCAAGGAGGTTCGCCGGTACGGTCTCGAGCTGTCGATCGCCGTCATCCTTCGGCAAGCGCCGACGTCGCGGCCGCGCCCGCAAGCCTTGCAGGCGCATCAGCCGCTCAATCCGGTGCAGGCCGCAATCCGCCCCGTCGGCGAGCAGGTCACGCCACACCCGGCGTGCGCCATAGGTGCGGTCGCTGGCGACGAAGCTGGCCTTGACCTTGCCGCCGAGCTCCTCGTCGCTGCGGGATCTGGCGCTGGGAGAGCGGTTCAGCCAGGCATGGAAGCCCGACCGCGACACTCCCAGCGCATCGCATAGCCATGCCACCGGCCAGATCGTCCGGTGCTTCGCGACGAAGGCGAACTTCATGTCGCTTCTTCGCGAAGTAGGCTGCGGCCTTCCTAGGAAACAGCCGGATTGGCGTCCCCCGGAAGAGCCTGTAACACGAAGCCCAGTGATTTGGCTCGGCGCTGAAGGTTGGCGAGCACACGGCTGCGATATTGTCGCTCATATTGGTCTGCACCCGGATCTCTGTAGTGCATGCCGTGCCGCAGGGTGTTGTAGAATAGAACTGCGATCTTGCGGGCGGTCGCCGTCACCGCCTTTGATTTGCCTGCACGTGAGGATAGCCGGCGATAGAATGCGCCGAGCGCCGTATCGCTCCGTCCGACAGTAGTGGCCGCCAATCGCAACAGTGCGGCTGCCCGACTGGACGATCTTCGTGTGCGTGAAGACAGCACCTTGCCGCCGGAGATTTTGTTGCCCGATGCAAGGCAGAGCCAGGAGGTGAAGTGCTTGGCGCTCGGCCATGCCCTCAGATCCGTGCCGCACTCGCCGATGAGCTTCAGCGAGAGGGACGGACCTAACCCATGGATCTCAGTCAAATCGACGCCGAGCATTCCGTACAGCGCGGCCCTGACATCGAAGGTAGGTGTGTTGACCTGCTTGGTCTTAACGCGTGGCTTTGATAACTTTGCGCCCGCTTTTGCCCCTTTGTTGCTCAATACGGCGATCAAGGCTTCGAGCTTGCGGTCGCAGTCCGCATTTTCGCCTGGTAAACGTCGTATAGTTCCAGCGATTGACGGAGGGCGAAGACATGTTCTTCCCGGTCGTTGCCAACCAGTGCCGCGCGGATTGTCTCGGTCGAAGAATGACAACGCACGTCCCGATAGGTTGCCAACACGTCGGGATTGCGCTCGCCTGCAACAACGGCTCGGATAATCCGCATGCCGGTCCAGGTGGCGCGGAGGTGGATGGTCACTACCAAAGCTTGAGGGGGCGTCGAAAGCCTGGCTCTTGGCTTTTGGTGCGGTCTTTTCAATCGAGCTTATAGGACGCCTGAAAGAACGTACCCCAGCGTTCCATGCTGTACTTCGCAAGCATGGTCGGTTCAACGCAGCCGCTGCTGCTGCACAATGAGTCGCTTCGGCTGTTGGTCCACATCGCCCAGTAGCGGCCACCCACGCCGACGCTGAAGTTCCTGGTGACGAAGTAGGACAAGACGCCTTCAACCTGGACGCCTCGGCCCCCATTGCTCTGTTGTTCATCAAACATGGTCGTCGGGCGCAAGAGATGATGGTCACGCCCCTTGAAATCGGTCCAGGGCAGGTAAGCGACGTCAGCGTTCAAACGCCAACGCTCGGTGAGCATGGTTTCGGCGCTTAGGCCGACACGAGCTGCATTCCACTGAGTATTCTGGCTGCCAACGACCTGGTCGTCGTCCGGCGCCAAGCATGGAGGTGGGGCAGCTATCTGTACACACCCCCTCGAATCGGAGCTCTGTTCGTAATACGTCCAGCCGATAAAGCCGCCGACATTGTAGTTGGCGGCGCGGAGGAAATCATAGCCTACGTCGGCCGTGTAGTAGGTGTACCTCCCGTTGGCCTGGCCTGATATCGTGTTGACATAGGAGAGGTTCGGGGGGAGGCCCCAATCTTCGTCGTTCATGTGTCCTTTGTCGAAGCGCCCAAGGCCAATGTTGCCCTTCAGGAACACCCCCCACGGGCTGTCGAGACGGCCAAATAGCTCCCCGGAAAGTCCGTCAAGTCCGTGATAGGTGAGCCTCGATATTAGCATGCTGGGGTCTTCAAGGCCGCCGGAGGCCACTGCGCTGCGGTCCCATTGGAATCGACCCCGGCTGAGCCAGAGTCGCGATCCGCCTTCGAACGACCAACCGGCCGTGTAAGCAATCGGCGCCGCGCCGGCGGGCGCTTTTGCGTAGAGCGGCGCATCGGGCCAACGCACCACCCACGGGTCGGCGCCAAAATGGTAGTTCAACCCGATCTTTCCGATGTGATAGCTGCTGGAGAGGCTGGTTATGTTCGCCGGAAGAATGGCGAACGGCGGATTCTGCACCGTCGGAGGCGTTGCGACACTCGGCCCGCCGAAATGGAGATAGTCATACTCGACGTTGACCGACCATGCAGACGTAAGTGCTTGCTCGACGCCTAGCCCGATGACGCCACCGAGGCGACCATAGTCGAAATGGGTTTTCTCCTGTGGCGCGCCGCCTTCAAAGTTGTTGACGACGTCGCCTCGATTGTTTTGCCAAGCCACTCCTCCCTTAAGATAGGCCAACGTGCGGCCCAGCGCGCCAAACGCGTAACCGACGCGCCCAGTCCCGGTGGCAAAGACGTTGGGACCTGCCTTGCAGTTTGCACTCACGACAAAGCCGGAGGCGGCGAGGCAAGTATTCGTGCCGTCGGAGACAGCACCGCTGGCATCGAGTTCGACGCCGAACACCCAGCCATTCTTCTGCCAATTGTAGCCGATCTGGCCACCCGCGAGAAGCACTGGGGTATCGACGACATCGCCATAGATTGACGGACCGTAGGATTGCTGAAGGAGGTTCGGCCGTAGCCGCCGCCGAGGTGCCCGCCAATATAGCCTCCCGACCAGTTCCACACCGCGGGCGGCAGTTTCACTTCTGGCTCAAGGTCTGCCGCGTTCGCTGCACCGTTTGCGACGAGCGCAATTGTCGTGGCTCCTAAAAGAAGAACTCCGGATCGCATCCAACACTTCCCTGTATTGTCTCGGCCCACGACCGAGCGCCCTTAAGTTATCGCCGCAGCAAACCGTCGGGGCGGACCAGACGCTAACAGCGACGCGCGCCGAGTCCGCCCCCGAGGATCATCGCAAGCGATTGGTGGTGATGCCGCAAAGAGAGCAAGTCGCGTGCCGAAGTGAATTCGCAGGCTATGCAGGCACTTCGTCGCGGCGTGTGGCGCCAAGTTGCTCACATTGGTCTCGATACCGACAAGGGCCACGTTACCCGAGAGTGGCCCGCTCGCGCGCTGAATGTGTACGCGCGGTGGCGCGTGCAGACCCGGCCCGTGTGATGTCAACAGGAAGCCCTCTGCGCTTCCCCGACTACGGCGCTGTGTCGCCGTTGATTTTAATTTCACCGAGTCCTACTGATGGGACTAGGGTCTGTACCTAAATAGCGCCACGTGATTCTCTTGCCTACGTGTTGATTCGGGGGCGAGAGAATGCGCGCTGGTTTGTTTTGGCTGAACGACAGGCAATGGGCGCGTATCGAACCGCATCTGCCGAGGGGACTGACGGGGCCGGATCGGGACGACGACCGACGCATCGTCAGCGGCATCATTCACATGCTGCAATCGGGTGCACGATGGCGTGATTGTCCACGTGAATACGGCCCTTACACGACGATCTACAATCGCTTCAATCGCTGGGCCAAGCGAGGACGATGGTGCGCAATCTTCGAAGCGCTGGCCAAGCCTGGCGAAGACGGCGTCGTACTGTCGCTCGACTCGACCTCGATTAAAGCTCACCGGTGTGCCTCCGGCGGAAAAGGGGGGAGCACAATCAAGCAATCGGCCGCTCGCGCGGAGGCCGCACGACAAAAATCCATGCGCTGAGCGATCCGCTCTGCCGGCCGGTCGTCCTGCATCTGACTCCAGGCCAGGATGCCGATATCGCTGCGGCTCCCGATGTCCTGGCGCTCGCGCCACCCATGAGCGTGCTCCTCGCCGACAAAGGGTATGATGGCGACAAGCTTCGCGGCGAAATCATTCGTCGTGGCGCCAAGCCCGTAATCCCCAATAAATCTAACCGTGTCGTCATCCATCGCTTCAACAAACGCGCCTACAAAGGACGAAATGTCATCGAACGCTGCTTTTGCAGGCTCAAGGACTTCCGGCGCATCGCCACGCGATATGACAAGCTCGCCCGTAATTTTTTGGCCGCTGTTCATCTCGCCGCTCTCGTCGCATATTGGCTCAATTGAGTCTGGACCCTAGGGTCTGTACCTAAATAGCGCCACGTGATTCTCTTGCCTACGTGTTGATTCGGGGGCGAGAGAATGCGCGCTGGTTTGTTTTGGCTGAACGACAGGCAATGGGCGCGTATCGAACCGCATCTGCCGAGGGGACTGACGGGGCCGGATCGGGACGACGACCGACGCATCGTCAGCGGCATCATTCACATGCTGCAATCGGGTGCACGATGGCGTGATTGTCCACGTGAATACGGCCCTTACACGACGATCTACAATCGCTTCAATCGCTGGGCCAAGCGAGGACGATGGTGCGCAATCTTCGAAGCGCTGGCCAAGCCTGGCGAAGACGGCGTCGTACTGTCGCTCGACTCGACCTCGATTAAAGCTCACCGGTGTGCCTCCGGCGGAAAAGGGGGGAGCACAATCAAGCAATCGGCCGCTCGCGCGGAGGCCGCACGACAAAAATCCATGCGCTGAGCGATCCGCTCTGCCGGCCGGTCGTCCTGCATCTGACTCCAGGCCAGGATGCCGATATCGCTGCGGCTCCCGATGTCCTGGCGCTCGCGCCACCCATGAGCGTGCTCCTCGCCGACAAAGGGTATGATGGCGACAAGCTTCGCGGCGCAATCATTCGTCGTGGCGCCAAGCCCGTAATCCCCAATAAATCTAACCGTGTCGTCATCCATCGCTTCAACAAACGCGCCTACAAAGGACGAAATGTCATCGAACGCTGCTTTGGCAGGCTCAAGGACTTCCGGCGCATCGCCACGCGATATGACAAGCTCGCCCGTAATTTTTTGGCCGCTGTTCATCTCGCCGCTCTCGTCGCATATTGGCTCAATTGAGTCTGGACCCTAGCACTACTTTGGCAGATTGTTGATTTTGCCGCGTTTTATAGGATTCCCGAATCAATTTTTCAATGATTCATGGGTGGTCGGCTCTTGGAGGGCTGACCATGCCGGGATGGGAAGACGAACTCGAACGCTGGCTGATGCCGTTCTTGGACCGGCTGGGTCATAAGACCCGGCAGCGGATGTGTCCTCTGTATGTTGCGGGATTGATCGGTCCTGGCGATCGCAAGAGCGTTCAGCCGATGGCGGAACGCTTTGTCACGAGCAACTACGACCAGTTGCACCATTTCATTGCCGACGGTGTCTGGGACGCGACGCCGCTGGAGACAGAGCTGCTCAACCAGGCGGACCGACTCGTCGGCGGCAGGGATGCGGTGCTGGTTATTGATGACACCTCACTGCCGAAGAAGGGTGAGCGATCGGTCGGTGTTGCGGCGCAATACGCATCGGCTCTCGGTAAAACTGCAAATTGCCAAACGCTGGTGTCTTTAACGCTTGCGCGCGGCGAAGTGCCAGTGATGGTCGCGTTACGTCTCTTTCTGCCTGACAGCTGGACAAGCGACATGCCCCGTTTGAAGCGCGCTCGCGTGCCAATCGAACACCGAACGCCACGGTCCAAGCCGGAGATCGCTTTGGCCGAGATTGACCGCGCGATGGCAGCCAACATGCGCTTTGGATGTGTGCTGGCGGATGCAGGATACGGCCTCAGCGCACCGTTTCGACAAGGGCTAACAGAGCGCGGGCTGGCCTGGGCGGTCGGTATCCCTCGGCACCAGAAAGTGTATCCCGTCGATGTGAAGCTCATTTGGCCGATCACCAAAGTCCGTGGCAAACCACGAAAGCACCACGTGCCCGATATCTTATCGATTGCGGCAGAACAAATGCTGGCCAGCGCCAAATGGAAAACCGTGAGTTGGCGTAGCGGGACGAAAGGTCGGCTCAAAGCCCGATTTGCTGCCCTCCGTGTCCGCACCGCCGACGGCCCTCCGCAGCGGATATGGGATAAAGGTCAGCAGCATCTCCCAGGCGACGAAGTCTGGCTCATTGGCGAGCAACGTGCCTCCGGGGAGAGCAAATACTATCTCGCCAATCTTCCGGCGACGACGGATCTGCGCACGCTGGCCGCCACCATCAAGGCACGGTGGATTTGTGAGCAGGCGCATCAACAGTTGAAGGAGGAGCTTGGACTTGATCACTTCGAAGGGCGATCATGGCAAGGTCTTCATCGCCACGCCCTTATGACAATGATTGCCTACGCCTTCCTGCAACATCGTCGCCTCGCATACGCGGGGCGGAAAAAAAAGAATCAACGGGCCTCCGCCTCAACCAACCATGCCCGCCGTACGCCATGCCATCGTCGATCTCATCCTTCGGCCGCCGCCTCAGCAAACACATTCTGCCAAAGTAGTGCTAGTCCTCTGGAACGCAAGTTCGTCACATTAGTTGATAGCTCGAATCTCTACAGAGGAGAGTGCTCGTGGCGAATGCGGGTGTGCGAGGCCGGCCGATCGCGCCGCTGGTGCTTAGTCCGCAAGAGCGGGCGTACTTGGAGAGGCTCGTCGTCATCGCGTTGCCGAATCGCTATCTGAGCGCTGCCGCGCGATCCTGCGGTGTGCAGATAGTCTGCCAAGCAAGTCGGTGGCTGCCAAACTTGGCATCCATGAACACACCGTTGGCAAGTGGCGCCGCCGATTCTTGAAGGATTGCTGTGATGGCCTGCTTGACGAAGCCCGTCCTGGGCGCCCTCGAACCATCGACGACGATCAGGTTGCTGTGGTAATCGAGCGGACATTGCGTACGACGCCGCGCGACGGACGCACTGGTCGATCCGCTCGATGGCTGCGGAAACTGGCTTTTCTCACACCACGATCGGCCGAAAGTGGACGGCGTTCGGCCTGCAGCCGCACCGCAGCCAGACATTTAAACTGTCGAGCGATCCGCTATTCGTCGATAAGGTGCGCGATATTGTCTGGCTTTACCCGAACCGAGCCATTGTCCTCAGGTCTTCATCGCCACGCCCTGATGACAATGATTGCCTACGCCTTCCTGCAACATCATCGCCTCGCATACGCGGGGCAAAAAAAAGAGAATCAACGGGCCTCCGCCTCAACCAACCATGCCCGCCGTACGTTTCGCCATCGTCGATCTCATCCTTCGGCCGCCGTCTCAGCAGTGCCCATATTGCCGAAAGCAAATCCTTGAAAAACAGTGGCGCAAACGCATTCTGTTCGCGGTAGGGACACCCATCACTGGGCGCCCCCCGCGCAGATCCCGGCGAGCCCAATTAAGGCACCGGGCTCCTACCTCGGGTGTTTGACGGCGAAGCGCAGCTTCGGCCATGGATGAAGGATGCGAGCCTTGGGGAGCCAGTCATCGGTGATCTGCGTTATGCGATCCCAGGTCAGACAGGTCCGCTGACTGCGCCGCCGAAGCGTCCGCCTCCAGAGATCGGTCAGATAGAACCGAAACGCATTGAGCGCTCGGCCATTCGTCGGGACAGCAAAGTGTCAATCGGCCTGTAAATTTGGCTCTGACTCACTTTTGATGCAGTTTGGGGGATGCGTGGCGCTTTGATTGGAGGAGAATCAACGCCATGCAGCAAGCACTCCACCGCTCCAGTCTGGTGCCGCGTGGGTTTGTTGTAGAGAGTGCGTACTACGAAGGTGATAAGGCCGTGATTGAGATCCGGGCGTCCGGAAGCGTCGGTCTGTGTCCCTTGTGCGGAACAGTTTCTCGGCGTGTCCATAGCCGGTATCGGCGACGCGTGACTGACCTCCCGCTTTCGGGGCGGATCGTACAGCTCCTGGTGGTCGCCCGCCGCTTCCGCTGCGACGCCGTCCTGTGCGGGCGCCAAATCTTTACTGAGCGCTTCGACGAATGGTTGCTGGCTCCATCAGCGCGACGCACGGCGAGGCCGGACTCCATTGTCCATCACCTCGGTCTGGCTCTTGGCGGACGACCGGCGGCAGGCTTCGCAAAACGGCTGATGCTGCCGGTGAGCAAGGATACGCTCCTTCGCGTGGTTCGACGCCGTAGCCGTCCGCCGGCTGACCCGCTCAGGATTATCGGCATTGATGATTGGGCCTGGCGGCGCAATCACCGATACGCCAGCATCATCTGCAACCTGGAAAGGCGCCGGGTGGTCACCCTGCTGCCGGACCGTGAGCCCTCGACCGCCCAGGCCTGGCTCGCCGCCCATCCCACGATCGCGATCGTCGCCCGCGACCGCGGCGGAGGATATGGCGAAGCCGCAGCAAAGGCCCTGCCGCACGCGGTACAGGTCGCAGATCGTTGGCATTTGATGGAGAACGCCAGCCGGGCCTACCTCGATGCCGTCCGAAAATCGATGCGCCAGATCCGCAGCGCAATCGGAGCAACTACGATCAATCCCGAGCTGCTAACAGCTGTGGAGCGTCTCCAATATGAGGGCTATCTCCGGCGCGAGGAGGCTAACGCGACCATCTTGAGCCTGTCGAAAGGTGGGACGCCGATCAAGCAGATAGTGCGCCAGACGGGCCACAGCAGGGGGCTGGTGCGACAGGTGATCCGCGGCGAACGCCATGATGTCTTCCGGACCCGGGAGAGCTCTCTCGATCAGCACCTGCCATGGCTCGACGACCAATGGGCAGCCGGTTGCCGAAACGGCGCTGAACTTTGGCGCCGCTTACGGGCGCGCGGTTTCCGAGGCTCCCTTCGTGTTGTCGGCGAGTGGACGACTCGTAGACGGCGGGCCGAAAAGACTGATGTCGAAACCCTTCATCGGATTCCATCGGCCAGAACGATCGCTCGTCTCATGACCGTCGGACGGGCTACGCTATCGAAGGCAGAGACGGTGACCGTCGCTGCGGTAGAAGCTGGCGTGCCACCCCTGGTCGAGGCACGCGAGATCATCGCCAAATTCCACCTGATGATCCGACGCAAGACCGAGGCGGGCCTCGTCCCATGGATCGAGCGCGCTCGCGCCAGTCTTGTTGCATCGTTCGCCCGCGGCGTAACGAACGATGAAGCGGCGGTTCGGGCGGCGATCACCTCGCCCTGGTCCAACGGACAGACTGAGGGGCAGATCACGCGCCTCAAGCTCGTCAGACGCCAAATGTACGGCCGTGGCAAAATCGATCTGCTTCAAGCCAGACTAATCGGCGCAGAATAAACCCAGCTGCACCAAAACTGCGTCAGAGCCAATTTTGCAGACGATGACGTAATTGCGGTCGGCGCCCGCGGCTCAAAAAGGTCCGCTATCTTCAAGCCTTCCCGCAATCTCACGAATCGGAGGGGGCCATGAAGTAATATGTTGGGCTGGATGTCTCGCAAAAAGAAACGTCGGTATGTGTGGTCGACGAAGTGGGTCAGATCTTGTTCGAAGGAAAGGCAAAGTCCGCCCCCGGGGCGCTCGCGGCATTGCTTCGCAAGCGGGCGCCACAAGCGGAGCGCATCGGATTTGAGACCGGGGCGATGGCGAGCTGGCTATGGCATGAACTTCGTAGGGTCGATCTCCTAGTGGTTTGCATCGACGCGCGGCATGCCCACGCGGCTTTGTCCGTACGCATGAACAAGAGCGATCAGAATGATGCTCGAGGTCTGGCCGAACTGGTGCGGGTTGGTTGGTATCGAGAAGTCAAGGTCAAGAGCGAGGAAAGTCAGAAGATCCGCGCGATACTCGTCGCGAGATCCCGGCTCGTGTCCATGCGCCGAGACATCGAGAACCAGGTCCGGAGCTTGATCAAAGAATACGGCTTGCTGTTCCCGCGCGCAATCGGCCAGCAGTTCCGCAACCTGGTCAGCGAGCTATTGGGCGATAATCATCCACTCCTTAGCGTGATCTCGCCGCTCCTGTTGATCCATGAGCATATCTGTCAGCAGCAGAACAAGTTCGACGACGAAGTTCGCCAGTTGGCGAAGGCGGACGAGACGACGCGCCGCCTAATGACCGTTCCCGGTGTCGGCGTGGTGACCGCCTTGACTTTCCGCCATACGATCGATGACCCATTGTCGGCGTTGACAGTCGGCGCCTACCTCGGCCTTACACCTCGGCGCAACCAATCTGGCGAAACTGACATCAACGGCAAGATATCTCGATGGGGCGACCGGCTTCTCCGAACCTACTTGTTTGAGGCCGCCACCGTACTTCTCTATCGGACAAAGAAGTGGTCTTCCCTCAAGGCCTGGGGCATGAAGCTCGCCAAGCGGATCGGTATGAGGAAGGCAAAGGTCGCTGTCGCCCGAAAGATCGCAGTCATCCTTCACTGCATCATGGCACATCCTTCGACTGGGGGCAGCCGCAGCCAGTCTGATATTTGCTCGCAAGTTCCTGGTCCGGTCTGCCGGACTGGCGATGTCCCGCTGGGACGGTGTTGAGGCGACCTCGTTCATTCGGCTGGTGGCGGCTCGACCGTACTCCGCTGCAAACGTTGAGGCGTCCGACCCGGACATCATCATGAGGCGCTGCGCGACCTCGGAAAGGACCGTGACCCCAGTGAAGACATAACCAGCCCGGGCGATCCAATGCCTGGCCGGCAAAGTACGCATCAGCCGCGCTCGCGCCGTCTCCGCAACCCTGACCAGCTCCGACAGCGCGAGCGCTACCGTCGTGCCGTCGGAAAGTTTAAAAGGTGATTGACAACAATCCGCAATTAAAGGGCCGAATGACAGTCTTCGCGCCGCTGAATGCCTGGATGTTCAAGGCCATGAGCGGCCATAATGTTCAGATTCTGTCCGTTTCGATCTTCATCATCGGTAACCTGATCTGCGCGATCGCTCCGAACTTCCTCACCCTTGCTGCAGGCCGCGTCATTTCGGCCTACGGCGCGGCGATGTTCACCCCGTCGGCTACCGCGCTGGCCGTGGAACTCCTGCCGCCAGCCCGCAAAGGGTTCGCGTTGTCTCTCATCTTTGGCGGCATGACTGTTTCACAGGTTGCCGGCGTTCCTGCCACAAGCTGGATCGCGGATGCTATCGGCTGGCGCTTCTCATTCGGTTTCGTCGTCATTGCCGGGCTTCTCGCATTGATAATCTTCGCTCCGATGATGTCCGGAATAGCTACCAAGGCGCCGGAGCGCGGAAACAGCCCGATCTCAAAAGGCCTCTCCAAGGCCACCTACGGTATCCTTTCCGTGACGTTATTCGTCGTCGTTTCCGAGTTCATCGTTTACTCCTATGTGAGCGTATTCATCATCGGTTCTCTGCTTGCCGGGGTGCCGCTGCTCTCAGCCGCACTCTTTGCCTACGGCTTCGGAGCCGTGACGGGAAACGTTGCGTGCGGCGTTCTGACTGACCGTTTTGGCCCGTATAAAGTTCTCATTGCGGTTGTAGGCGCGCAACTCATCCTGCTCGTAGGTTTGGTTGCGTTCAGACAGCATGGTGCCTCACCGTGCTCATCGCCTTCTTTTGGGGTAACGTGAGCTACATGTATCTCGTCCCGATCCAGCACCGTCTTCTCGGTCTGGCCGGAGATAGGTCGAAGCTGGTACTGGCGATGAACAGCTCGACCACCTTCGCGGGGATCGCCATTAGCGCTTTTCTCGGCGGCATCCTTGTCGAGACTAGCGGCGTCCCGTCTCTGGCTGCGGCATCGATCCTGATTGGTCTCATCGGCATCGGGCTGGCTGTTGCCTTCATGCGTGACGCAGCACCTGCAGAAACCGCGACTGCAGCATGTCCGAGATGATATCGCTCAACGATCGAGTTATTGCAGTCCCACAATTAAGAACGAAGCCTCAAACGGCATTTCCGCAGCGTGCTATGCATTTGGATCGAAGCCGCACGCGTTCCGCCTCGTACGAAACAACTAAGGGGCCGCCCTGGCGCCTTCAAGGCGATGCTGGCTCGCTTGAACCAATTGGAGGCGGAGATGGACGCCTTGAAGGGACAACGGGTCTCGACCCGGCACATATGGCGGCGGGCGGCGCGTCCGTGTCGCTCGGCTACGAGGGTGGCGTACGGTGGCGCGCGGGTTCATCCGAGGATGAGGAGCCCCATTTCCAGCCACGAGAGGCCGAGCCGGAGGCGTCCAAGGGCGGGCTCGGCAGGGCCACGCGACAAGCTGGTGGAGCAACTGGCCGCGCAGCGGTGACTTTGGCGCTTACTCCAATCTGTCTATCGAAGTGGATGGTTTGACCAATCCCAATACAATTCACGCACGTAACGTTCATCCTCGAAAGTCTTTGTGCGAGGTACGCCTCTAGCAGGCAGTTGAAAAACGTGCTCGCCGCCGACCAGCGACCGTGATTCATTGGCTCCGACGAGATTCGGAGATGATGCGTGCGCGGCGGCGACAATCGAACGGGCGAGCTGTTCAGCTACGTCGATCTGGAGGCTCGGGTGCGGCGTGACCATCCGCTGCGAGCGATCCGGACGATCGTGAACGAGGCGCTGTCGACGCTGGAGCGCGAGTTTGCCGCGCTCTATTCGCCGATTGGGCGGCCGTCGATCCCGCCGGAGAAGCTGCTGCGGGTGTGCTGTTGCCTCAGCGCAGCCGGCCAGTATGGTCCATAACGGACGAACCCGGTTGTGCGAGCACCTTCATGAGCTACATGCATCACGCCTGGACAGGGGAGCACCAGCCCGGCGGCGTGCACTTCCCGGCGCGTTGGTCACGAGCGTACAGTTCGGGGCGCAGGAATATCTTGCCACGCCCACACTGCGATCCGCTCGCAACTCTTGTAACTCTGACGGCAGTGATCGGTGGACGGCCTCGAGAGATCAACGCTGTCATGCGGTTTGCGAGACAGCCTCATGGCTGGAAGAGACCGTCGAAAAGCCAAACGCCCGGCGCGCCCCGACAAGGCATCGCCGGACAGGTGCGAGAACACGCTTTGCAGAGAGCGGTTTCCGGAGGCGAGTCGGATCAGCCAACCCGAAGATCCTCAGCTGACATCTTGCCCGAACGCCCGGCCTTGAGCTGATAACTTACCCGAGCCCCCTCTTCGAGAGTGGTGTAACCGGCCCTTTCGACGGCACCGATGTGCACGAAGACATCGGGACCTCCGTCCTCAGGCCTGATGAACCCATAACCTTTGGTCGAGTTGAACCACTTCACAATACCCATTGCCACGGCGGCATCTCCATAGTGAACCGTTGTGATCTAGCGAAGAGTCTGCCGGCCATCAAGATGGTCGGCAAGACGCCAGCGTCGCTGCGCTGGTCACATGCTCGTTTTTTATCGCATGGTCTATCTGCGGCCGCATTGTGCAAACGACAGAAAGCGCCGTGACGTCGACCACACTTCGATTCAAGGCTTCAGGATCCGGATGACGTTTTGACCTTCGCTTCACTCGTCGCGCGCTAGCGGCTTACAGAAGAGTTGCAGAGCCTCGAACACGCCGCGCTCATCCGGAGCCGAGCTAAAGCGAATGGGATTGATCGTCGTTGAACGACAGGGCGGCCGTGAACTCCTTCGCGCAGCCTGGGATCAGGATAATCAATCCGCGCCATGCCTGCATTGAGCTACGTGACATGCTTTCTCAAGCACGAAGACAGTCCCAGAGCTGCGCTTTAGCTGTTCGCGTTTAGATATTAGCCGCACGCCGGCCATGTCGGACGAACAGGGGTCTGCGAGACAATCCTCAAGGAAGCGCATCTGGCAACTTACCGCCCGCTCGTCATGTTGTGGTTGAACGCCAGGAAACCCGCTCGCCAGCGGTGGAGGCTGTTCAAACCGGTAACTTGCGCATCTGACGACCTTCATCGCGTCTGCCGGCGGCTCATCAGCTCTCTCGCCTTGGGTTCGATGAATTCAGCTGAGCACCGTGAATACGTTGAGATAACCAATGGTCTCAGCCCGCTGACCGAATTTTACTCAGAACAAAGCCGCCTCGATGCATAGGTGTATTCAAGGGCCAGTTGACGCGCATATTCCCTGAGGTTGGCGGCGGCGCTGTGCCCCCCGTCGATGTTCTCGTAATAGAAGTAAGGCTGGCCCAGCGCGGCGAGCTTCGCGGCAGCTTTGCGGCCGTGCGCTGGATGCACGCGGTCGTCTTTGGTGGAGGTAAGAATTAGGGGAGCGGGATAAGTCTTGCCCGCCATCAGCTTCTGGTAGGGCGAGTAGCCTTCGATCCACGCACGCTGCTCGGCAATGGCAGGGTCACCGTACTCGCCGATCCAGGAGGCGCCTGCGCCCAGTTTGGTGTATCGAAGCATGTCAAACAGCGGCACCTTGATGATGGCCGCGTTGAAGAGTTCGGGACGTTGGGTGATTGCGGCGCCAACGAGCAGGCCGCCCTGGCTGCCGCCAATGATTCCGAGCCGGCTCGGACTTGTGATCTTCCGGCGGATCAGGTCCTCGGCAACGGCAATGAAATCATCCCATGTCGTCTGCTTCGTTGCCGTCTGGGCCGCTTGATGCCATTGTGGGCCAAACTCGCCGCCCCCACGCAGGTTCGCCACGACATAGGCATTGCCCTGTTCGAGCCAGAGCCGTCCCACCGGTCCCAGATAAGAGGGCAGAAGCGAAGCCTGGAAACCGCCATAGCCATAAAGAAGTGTCGGGATCGTCCCGTCAAATCTTGCGTTCTTCGGCCGCACCAGAAAATAGGGAATTGACGTGCCATCACGCGAAGTGGCTTCGAGCTGCTCCACGATATGATTGGACGCATCGAAGGCAGCCGGTGTCGTCTTCAACTCCTCAAGGCTTTTGCTTTCGACATCAAAATACCAGACTGAGGTTGGTCTGAGATAGCTCGAGACCGCGAACATGGCTCGGTCCGTTTCATCGGAGGTGGCTAACAGGCTGACATTTGCATGTTCCGGCAGCGGGATGGGCGCCGCGGACCAAGCTCCGTGATCGTACTTATAAGCGAACGCTCTGCTCTGAACGTTCTCAAGGATCGTCAGGATCAACAAATTCTTTGTGGCGCCTAACCCGCTCAGGGCCTGGCGGGGCCCAGGTTGGAAGACGAGCGAGGCTTTGGCACGCATCGGATCCTGTTTCCATTCGGCCAGATCATACGAAATCAGCGATCCGGCGGCGAAGCTGATATCGCCTGGCGGCCTCCAATCTTCATCAAGCCTTACAAGCAGGTGACCACCCACTAGACCGATCATCGCGGCCTTCTTCGGCAGATTGAGCTTGACGGGCCCATTGGGGCGGAAGACCACATACTCGGACTCGAAAGAGCTGATTGCGCGGATCGCGCCGGTCTCATGAATGTTGCCCTCGCTGTCACGAAGCACGAAGGGGGACATCGAAACGTCGGTGGGCTCGCCACGAAAGATCTCGCGAGCCTCACTGAGCGCCTGAGCGCGTTTGAGCTCCTTCACCACAAAGGGGTAGCCGGCTTGCGTCAAAGTCCCCTCGCCCCAGTCACGTGCAACAAGGAGTGTGTCACGATCGACCCAGCTGACGTGCTGCTTGCCCTCTGGGAGATAAAAGCCATCCGCAACGAAGGTCTTGGCGTCGCAGTCGAATTCTCGTATGGACGCGGCATCCTTGCCGCCATCGGAAAAACTAATCAGGCAGAGGCGCTCTTCAGGCGGAAGGCAGCTGCTACCTTGAAAGATCCAATTCCTGTTCTCGGCGACCGCCAAGGCGTCCACGTCGAGAATGGTTTCCCACTGTGGGTCTTGGCTACGATAGCTCTTAAGCGTGGTGCGCCGCCAGATGCCGCGCAGGTGGTTCTCGTCTCGCCAGAAATTCTCCAAAGCTCGCCGTTCCAACGAAACGTATGCGATCCTATCCTTGGCCTGCAGGATGGAGAGCGCCTGTTCGTAGAAGTGCCGATAGCGAAGATCTGACTGGAGCACCCCGAGCGTCTTCTCGTTCTCGGCGCGGGCCCAAGCCACTGCGTCTGGCCCTTCGATCTCCTCGAGCCAAAGGAATGGGTCATCAGTCACCGTTCCGTTCGCTCCTGTGAAAGCCCCGTGGAAGTGAAGCGGGATTCGAAAGCAGCGTAGCGGACAAGAGTGATGTTTTCATGGACTTGCTCCGGCTGAGGTCCAGCGGCCACGCTCGCGGGCCCTGGCGCGTCAAGCAGACGCGGCGGAAAGCACGGAAGCGCATGACACAGCGCCGCTTGCGCTATGTCGCGGACCATCCACTGCAAGCTGCGTGCCGGCTAAAGAGCCACAAGCCTCAAGGATCTTCGTCGGATCATGAAAGTGCATCCCGAGATTAGAGACCATCTGTTCGAGTACGTGCAAGCGCTGACATTTCAGTGCGTCCAGACAGGATTGTGCGGGGTACGGCACCATCGTGAACAGCGCCTCGCGAGCTGGATTTGCCTTGCTGGTGATGACTCCCGCGTGCTGCCAGTCACCCACGATTACCTGTCCTCGGTGCTGGGACTGCGCCGCGCGGGGGTGACCGAAACATTGATCCGCTTCGAGGAGCAAGCCCTGATTCGCAAGATGCGAGGCGTCTTGCAGATCGATGAACACAAATTACTCGAAAATAAAGCGTACCGTTGCTACAAGTTCGTCTCAGCTGCCTATGCTCCCTCCTTATCAGTCCGCGCTCTCGGTGAAGAACAGACGAGCTAGCAACTCGCCACTGGCGTTCTGCGTCCTTCGGGTGCTTGTGACCGCGAACTTGAGACAATTCGCCCCGAGAAGGTCACCCCGTCACCAATCAATCGCTCCCCTTGCGCCGTGTAGCGGGCGGTGGGTGACCGGTCGTCGGCGATACCTGGCTGGTCAGCTGGCGGTTGTCGCGACGCTGACGCGTCGTCGTTCAGCCGCGCGATGCGTCCGGCCATTAGCGGGCGGCCGGACGATGAAACGCAATTCAAGGTTGAGCATCAACGCAAGATCCTGCTGCCTTGGCCCAACGAGTTCGGTTGCCGACCAGCCGAGGCCTGTCGTATCTTGTATATTGATCATGACATTTTCCACGGCGCAGCCCGCCAGCCGACTTCGTCAATTGGGTGCCCGGCGCATGGATAGTGTCCCTTCCGAAGATTCCTGGCAGCCAAGACAAGGCCCGGCGAGTCATCTCACGCTCAGAATTCTGATTGTCGCCTACGCCAGCGCGACCCGCAGCGATACGTTCCATTGATGTCACCGACCAATTCTCGCAATTGATCACAACGTTGACACTGCGCTCCGACCGGCAGTCACGTTTTCAAGAGCGTTATGCGTCGATTATCTCACCTCGCCTAGTGGTCCGCGGCGCCCGCAGTGACGATCGGCGACCGAATAAAAGCACGCCCCTATTCATAGTAACAGCGCCTGTATGGCTATACAGCTGCGGTCGCGTAATTCGCTTCGCATTGCGCTGGAGCAACCCACAGTCGCCCCTTACATTTCGCTAGATCTGCATCAGCGGCAGCGGAATGGCGGCCGTTACTCAATAAGACGCAACCGCCGCGCCTTGACGACGCACTGGGTACGGCTGGTCGTTTCCAGCTTTCGCATTGCATTTTTGACATGAAAGTTGACGGTGTTCTCGCTTACTTTCAAGATGACTCCGATGGCCCAGGATGACTTCCCTTCCTCGACCCATCGCAAGCACTGTCTTTCCCGTGACGACAGACCAACCCCTTGCACATCCGCCATGAGTTTCTCCTGGAGCAGAGAGGACGTGGAACGAGATCAGCAAATGCCATACCAGTCCGTGGCACCTCAAACTCTCGCGGCAGGACAAGATCTTGGGAGATTGCCGGTTCACTTCTCCGGAGACTGCCACCCAACTGCAGCCCTATCGACGGATTGCGACATATGTCGAAAACGCAACAGCAGCAACTACGACAACCATAGCAGTCCATATTTGCTCAACATCTGTGTGAGCTGGATATCACCTTTTGGCCAGGCGCCCTCCCGCAAGGGGTGAATGCTCTGTGAAGGGCCCTAGCACCCGGCTTGCGAGCCGAGATCCTTCATTTGCACCAAAGCTTTCCTTTCCAACGTGTCGGCTCGGATCCACCTATCACAACAGCCCCGGGTTAGGCGCCCATCCTATGGCGATCATGCAAGCTTTTACGTGCGAATCAACTACCAACGCTGGTCATTGATCGGCATCACAACAAAAAGTATGAGCAGTGCAGCTTGCGCCAATCGAAGGCCGGCCTCAGGACTTCTGTATGAAGTATCAACCACAATCCGCTCGGCCCAACGCAGGTCATCAATGCACTCCGCCGCCGCCTGTCGAAATGCTTCGTGCCCAGGTCTGCTCGAATGGCGAGCTCTCGTTTCTGATGGAGGCGCATGACGGCCTGTCCGCGACAATCGCCCAGCGCTCAGGATTCAAGGGGCTCTGGGCGTCCGGTCTGTCCATTGCGTGTTCTCTAGGTTACCGCGACGCGAACGAAGCATCGTGGAGCCAGCTTGTCGACGCCGTTGAGCGGATCGTGGATTCAAGCCAACTTCCTGTCCTGGTTGACGGCGACGGCGGCTTCGGGAACTTCGACAATGCCCGCCTACTGGCTCGTAAGCTCCGTGAGCGTGCCGCTGCGGGTGTTGCACTGGAAGACAGCTGCTTTCCGAAGATGAACTCCTTTGTCGGCAATCGTCATCCCCTCGCGGAGGTCAATGAGTTCTGTGGCCGCTTGCAGGCAGTAAAGGACACGCTAGCGACGGATCTCGTCCTTGTGGCTCGAATCGAAGCGCTCATCGCCGGCCATGGTATGCACGAAGCACTTTCACGCGCTCACGCGTACAGGGAAGCCGGAGCGGATGCGATCCTCATTCATTCGCGAAGCAGCTCCGCAGACGAAATTCTTTCATTCGCACGCGCCTGGCAGAACAGCCTGCCCGTCGTCATCGTTCAACCATTCCATGCGAGCCGCGGTCAGCGCGATGCGGCAACTCTGCGACCGCCTCTTCGCTGAGGAGAACGCGACAACGATCGAGCCGAATATCGCAGACCTCGAAGAGGTGTTTGACATGCTCCAATACGATGAGCTCGCCAGGGCTGAGAAGCGGTACCTTCAGCCCAATAAGCGATAGCAATGATTTTGTTTGGCCCCATTCACTCTGCTTTGGCCAACAGGGGCTGGACCTTAAGTTGGAATCTCACAGAGGTGATACGCACATCACCTGACGCTCTGCAGCGAAACCGATACGCCTGTTAGTTGGGGCGAACAAACAATGAGTAATACCCCAAGAAAGGCCGTCATTCTCGCAGCTGGTGTCGGCTCGCGCCTGAGACCGCTGACAGATCTGCGTCCAAAGCCTTTGGTCGAAGTCAACGGCACGCCTATCCTCTTCAATGCTCTGCGTAATCTGGACATAGCCGGGGTGAAAGACGTCACTATCGTGGTCGGCTATCGAAAGGACGCCATTCAATACGCGTGCGGTCAGCGCTTTGGCACGCTGGAGATCAATTATCTCGAGACGCCCGCATTCGAGCGTACCGGAAGCGCCTATTCGCTGTGGCTCGCGCGAGACTCACTTCTGTCGGGCGACTGCTATTTGCTCGAAGGGGACGTCTTTTTCGAGGAGGATGTTCTACGCTGCTTGATGGGCGAGGCTCCTGATGCCGCCGCCGTAGCTCCCTTTACCGAAATCATGCAAGGATCCGCCGTTTTTCTGTCGGATAGCGGACTGATTTCCGCGTTCCGGATGAAGCAAACCTCGGCAAGCCGCCCCGCCGACCGTCCGCCCCTCTTTAAAACACTCAATGTGATGCGGTTCGCGGCTTCGACTCTCAGAACCATGATTGTTCGAGCGCTCAACGAGATCATCGGCTCCGGCGCGACGCGGGCCTACACTGAAGAACTGCTCGCCTATCTGATTGAACAGCGCGGACTGCAGCTTGCGGCAGCCCGATGCGATGGTCTTAAGTGGTACGAGATCGACACACCCGTCGATCTGCAGATCGCCGAAACCATCTTCGCGAGCCGGCCGGTATTGCGGCAGCGACCGAGTTTAGACAATAAGTGAGAAATTGCCCGCTTGGACACCGGAGCCGAAGCCAATCGACCTGCAGATCTGATGTCCATGTCGATCAACCAACGGCAAGTATTGCCTGGTCACCACTTTGGCGCTCCGCCGCTGGTGCTCCTTGCTATCCTGGCGGACTCCCTCTCCTTCGATCCGATCAAAGGGCAATAGGTACGAGGCCAGCCCAAGCTCGAGAAAGCGATGGGCCTGGGCAACCAGAACGAGATTTGTTGATTGCGATTGATGAGGAAATGACCTGCTTGCAATCGAAAGGAGAAATCTACGCTCTAGAGGACAGGGGCGGACTAGCGTTGCCGCAGCAAGGCACCTCGTCAAGTGGACATAGAAAACAGCAGGAGCAAAGAGATGATTGAATACCTGGTTGATCGTGCAAATGCAATCACGGCTTGCTCCTATGTCTTCGCAGTCGTCGGCGTCTTCCTAGCCCTGAATGGTAGACCGGAGCTCGGCGCTGCCGCGATGCTTTGGACATGGTTTTTGGATCATTGGGACGGGCACATTGCTCGCAAGACCCGTCGTATGCGTCTGCCGGGAATGGCTGAGTTCGGACAAAGCTTCGATGGCTTTGCCGATTTTGTACATGGGGTCTGGTTTCCCGCCGTCATTATCATCCTTGTGGGTGACGGCTCGGGAATCTCGTTTGGTGCCAGCCTCGTGCTCGTCGTGTCGGGTGCGATCAGGCTGAGCTATTTCGAAAATGTCGGCCTAACGGCTGACGCGAAGTTCATCGGAATTCCAGTTTCGTATGGTACGCCCTTATTGGCTGTGATGTTGCTGATTCGGCCACTCATCTGGGCGGAATTGTTCCCGACAGTTCTGGCTCTCGCTTTCACAGCACTTGCTACTCTCTACGTCTCCACCTTTGTGCGGGTTCCAGCGATACAGGGCCGCGCAATTCCAATTGCAACGATCGGAGCGATCGCGCTTTCGGTGGCCCTGGTAGCGATCAGCTTGTCTAGTCCCAGCTAAGCGGGCCGTCCCGTGCCGGCGCAGCTGGCCCCACGACCAATCTGGTGCGGCGGAAAGTAAGGGCACTACGAGGAGGCAATTGTCTGGTTGCTGATCCTTCGGTTGATTCGGAACAACGTGATGGCGACATAAGCCGGACGGGACGACGCGCTCCAGCCCACGGATAGCACACTCAGCCGGTTTACACGTCCAATGTCTGAACATAGGTCGCGAGAATTCACCGGCTCACGATGCATTACCGGCCATTGGCAAGATTGCGAATGGAGTGTTCGACGTCATGGAGCCCGCGCACTGCAAATCACAAGCCATTGTCCCGGGGCGGGCTGTTTTGGTTCCCGCGATCGGTCGTGTGCGCCTGGAAAGCGCCGCACCGCCGGCCGAGCTGTTATCGCCTTCCTCTGGCTATAGTGAGATTGGTCCGATATCCTTCCTCGCATCACCGAGAAAGTCCTCACGGCGGTCGACAAATTGCTGCGTCCAGATTTCCGCGGTTATCGCATTCCAAAGCCAACGAACTTCGACAGGTTGGTAGGGCCGCTTTCCGCGTCTCAGCAGGCGCTCCACATCTGCCAGGTTGACGATCCTAACTCGGGCTCGCCTGCCCGGGGCGAACAGCCGCGAATACAAATCGTCGATCACATCGGCCATGTCGGCGTCATACTGAAACTGTTGAATATACTTCTTTCTGTGCGTGACGACGCGCGGAAGAACGAGCTCCGCAGCCTTGCGGAGAATCGCCTTCACTTGAGTTGGACCAACCTTTTGGCGATCGGGGATTCGGAGCGCTAGATCTATCAGGTGCTTACTGGCGTAAGGCATGCAAGATTTAAGGCCAAACTCCGCCGCGAGCACCTCCTGCGCCCCCATCCTATTGTCCCATGAAGCCAATGCTGAGCCCAACATCCGGAAAAGCGGCGCGTCTTCATCAACAAAGGTCATTTCTTCTGTTGCCAGGCGACTTTGGTTCTGACCGGCTTTGCACGGCGCTGGCAAAGGGTGGCTGCCTTTCGTTGCACGGAAGATCGCACGGGCCAGCCAAGAAGCCGGAAGCGTGCCCGAGCACTCCGCAGAGCGCAGCTCGCGCAGAAGCCTTTTGGCGCCGGGCACATGACGTCCAAGCCATAGTCGGCGATGCGCGGGCATTCCTGCAAACAGTGTGTCGCACATATTTCCTGAAAACAGCGTGTCGACCTTCCCGACCGCCCCGCGCGCCAACGCATAGAGCTGCGGGAACTCATCATAGCCACCTGGGTCTTCCAAGCACCAGACTGTCGTCGGCAGCAGCTCGATCAGATCTTTCGGTCTGACGATGATCTCGTGGTGACAGGTTCCGAGAACCGACGACGTCTGCCGCGCACCAGCAATATCCGGATCGGACTCGCCGTGTCCGACCGTAAAGGTGCACAACCGCGTTCCAGGTAGGCGCTTGCGCAGCAGAGCCGCGATGAGCGCCGAATCGACGCCGCCACTCAGCGACACACCAATTCTGCCAGTTGCATCATGGGCATACGCATTGACAGATCTTTCGACCGCTTCGAGGACAGCTTTGGGCGAGACGGGCTGGCTCGGCGCCTCGTATTCGCAAGGCCGGGGCTTTGTGCGGACAATTTTCGGCGCCTCTAGGCCGACGATGACGGCGCTGCCGGGCAAGACTGGCCGAATGTCGTTGAAAAAGGTTCGACCAGGGGGGGCCCAACCGTTGTAAAGGAACGTATTGATCGCCGGCAGGTCAGGTTCGGAGCTGATCTGCGATACTGCAAGAAGCGCCTTATAGTGCGTCGCAAAGGCGGTCCAGTCCTTTCCCTGTGCAAAGACGAGCGGCATCACCCCGAACGGGTCACGGGCCAGGACCAAACTGCAAAGCGAGGCATCCCAGACGGCAATCGCGTAATGTCCATCCAAGTCATCAAAAAACTGGATGCCCTGTCTTCGATAGCCCTCCGCGACGTCATGCACGGAGAGTGACACCCCTTCCGCATTAAGCAGATGCCCCGTAGAGGCAATCAGCGTATTGCCCGAACGCGCCAGGCCACCATCAGAGCCAGCGCGGATAGCGAAGTGCGCCGGACCATATTCCCAAATGTGAACCTCTGATCCGCCTTGCGGGAGCAGCCGTCCCATTCGTCTCATCAGCGATCCGTCAATGCGACCCACAAATCCACACATGCTGCTCATCAAAGATCTCGCTCGGCCGATGTTGAAAGACAGCTACAAGGCGAGCCAATGTTATCGGGATCGATCGGGCTTGATGTGCTCATGGCAGCTCACGTTCACGAGGATCCACGCTACTCGGCACCAGATCGTGGTCACCGTGACAGAACCTTTGATCGGATCCCCGATCCGAGCCGACCACGCCGATCAAAGAACCCAGGCTCATGATCGCAGCGCGGTGAAGCCCCTCATTTCCAGATATCTGACGCTTGCGGGAGCAAAAGAGTCGCGGAGGATGTCCAGCTGGTATGGCGCCGATTCAAAGCCGAGGCGGACGCGTTGCGCGTCTGGCGGACGCAGACACACCAGACGAGGTTCGCAGCGATAAGCCAACTACCAATGCTGGTGATTGATCTAGATATCAGATGCATGCATGGATTGGACTTTACCGGATCGGGTCGTAGCGCCAATGCGGTTCGACATGCGTCCTCGACAGGTTTGGATGTCGTCATCGGCTCTGGTGCCTGCTTTTTTCGACCGGACCGGAAACCATCCAAGATCTGTCCGAATAGCAACTTCGGTCATAAATTTGTATGATGGAATCGTCCACTGCGCGCCAAAGGCGGGGAGCCTGCGGATGCCGCGGCGTGATGATCCGGCAAATAACAGGGTGGCCATGTCCATAGCCACCTGAGGGGACGTTGATTTTGACTATTTGCCCTGCACCAGCGCCATCAAACTCGCTCCAAGCTCTGCTTCCTCGGGAATTGTCACGGAGAGCAGGACGGAAGTGTCGTGTCCGGAATGATGTCGATGATTTTGGCGTCCCGGATCGCGTGGGGATGCACCACGACGTCGCGGCCGCTGACCAAAATGATACTGAAGTATGGCTCGACCTCGATATGGCGGACGATGTCAGTCTGAAAATCCAGCATGACTTGATGGGTCAGGCCGGCCGCGACTGTAAATGGGATGCCTCGCCAGGAGCCGGCGACATTTCGATGCATGTGGCCAAAGAACATGTGGCGGATGCGCGAGCTGAACGGGGCGATGACATCCCAAAGTTCTTCCTCGCCCTGCAGCGCGATCTGATCGAGCCGCTTCAGCCCTACTTTGACTGGCGCATGATGCATGAACATTAAAACTGGCTTATGGCTCTCCGTAAGCTGTGTCCTGAGCCATTCGAGGCGCACAGCATCAAACGCACCGCCATGCGTTCCGACGGCCCAGGTATCAAGCAGAAGACCAACATGATCTTGCAGATCGAATCTGCTGTGGGCGTAACCGTCAGCGGCCAAATGCTCTGGAAAGATCGCGCCGAATACGCTGCGATGATCATGGTTACCCACGGTGATATGCAGCGGAGGCAAGCAGAACTCCGCCACGACATCTCGGAACAGTTCATAGGACGCTCGATCCGCCCGATCGGTGACGTCGCCGCTGATGACCAGCGCTGCCGCATCGGAATGGTAGACTTCGATCTCGGAAAGACAAGCTCGTAGACGGGCCTGCGGGTCAATCCCTCGCAGCAGGCTTCCACTCGGGACCAGATGTGGATCGGTCAACTGGATGATTTTCATTGTCTCGCGCTGTTTGCTGGGTTGAAAGGCCCGAAATCCATGACCAGGGCAGCATAGGGCTCCCAGGCAAGCTTCCGGCGCTTGGCGTAGAAAGCGCCATTGTTGTGCAGGATGATGAAGGGTACTTCTTCTGCAAAGATCTTGAGGGCAGCTCGGGCGAGCTGCTTGCGCTCTTGGCCATCGCTTGATTGCGCGTAAGCGGCGCCGATCGACTGATACTGCGGCGAATCCCATATCTTGAGGGCGTGCTGGCCGCCGCCTGGGCCGTACTGACGCCAGACCATGGAGGTCGGGTCGGGCCAGGATGGCAGAAAGGATTCATCCCAGATCGCGCTCAATGGTTTTGTGTAGACCTGGCTGAAATTCTCCATCTGATGGAGCACGACGTTGACGCCGACAGCCTTCCACATCTGCACCAAGATTTGCGCCGTCAGCACCTGGTTTGGATACCAATTGTTGAGCAGACGGTAGGCAATTGGATGGCCATTGTAGCCGGCTTCGCGCAGTAACGCGCGTGACCTGTCGGGATCGTAGGCAGGTGCAGGAAAGGTAGGATCATAGACGTCCCCGAATATCGGATATTGCGCCCCATGTGGAACATCGATTCGTCCTCGCCAGAGCTGCGCCATGATGAGTTCGCGGTCGATCGCAAGGCTCAGCGCCTGGCGAATACGCCGGTCCGATAGCCATGGAGCGGTCGTATCGATCGCGAGCACGCGCAGATTGGATATGGCACCCCCGACAACATCGAACCGGGAGGTCTCAATGGACTCGAACTGATCCGGCAGTAGATCCGATATCAGATCATAGTCGCCCGCCAAAAGGCCATTGACCCGCGAAGCAACCTCAGGAACGATCCGGAACTCGATGCTGGCGAATGGCGGAAGGCCGCCCCAATACTCATCGTGAGACTTGAGGATCAGACTGACATCCTTCCGGTTGGACATCACACGATACGCACCAGCACCGATCGGCGCCTTGAACCAGTTTTCCCAGCTGCCGGCGTTGCGAAAGGCTGCTTCGCTGACGATTTGGGCACTCCAAGCGGCGAGCTTCTTATCGATCGCGGGATCGGGAATCGTTGTCGTGACAAGGACTGTGCTCGGTCCCGTCGCCTGCACCGAGGCGATATTCTGCTGGTATTGCGAGGCGATCGTATTGCCGGTCCGGGTAGGACCGAGCCTTCGCTCTTTGCCAAGCGAAAACACGATATCGCCGGTAGTTACGGTCGAGCCATCGTGAAACTTGACGCCGGGGCGGAGCGTGAATTCGACGCTAGTGCTGTCGATACGTCGCCAACTTTCCGCGATGGCTGGTTTGACGGCCATGTTGTGGCTAAAGTCGATGCGTAGCAGGCCATCGAACGCATTGGAGAGCATCCGTAGCGCCGGCGTGTTGTTGAGCATCACCGGGTCCGCGTAGTCCGGCTGCGTCGGCACAGCGACGACGATCCTGGGTCGCCCTGATTGGGCGAAAGCCAATTCAGGCACCGCAGCTCCAAGCGTAACAGCCTTCAGCAGGGACCTTCTACTCAGGCCGGGCATGGGACGTCCTTTCTTGATAGAGCAAAGAGCGCAAACAGCTATCAGAGCGTGCCGTCGAGGCGATCGCGCAGCCAGTCGCCAATGAGCGAGACCGATAGCGCCATCAGCGATATGACGACTGATGGAATCATCAAAATCCAAGGAGCGCGGGCGAGATAGTCGCGGCCGTAGCCCACCATGGCGCCCAGCGATGTCGATGGCGGCTGCACGCCGAGGCCAAGAAAGCTCAAGCCGCTTTCGACCAGGATAATCTCTGGAAACGAGATGGTCGTTGATACGATCAGCGTCGCGGCCACGTTGGGAAGGATGTGGCGCCAGTAGACGTGAAGGGGACGGGCACCGAGCTGGCGGACGGCGCCGGCGTAACCTTGAGCATTGGCGCTAATCGCAAGGCCCCTGGCGATCCGCGCATAACGTTCCCATCCATGCAGCGCAAGCAGACAGATAAAGACCGCAAGCGAGTTTCCGATGAAGGCAAGCACCGCGAGCGCCAGGATCAGAAATGGCATTGTGGCCTGGAAATCGACCAGGGCCAGGATGGCTTGTTCGATCCAACCACGAAAATGAGCGGCAACAAATCCGAGCGTGGTGCCGAGCACCGCTCCGACACCAGTCGCACCAAGCCCGATGAAAGCGCTCATCTGGATGGACAAGACCAAGCGGGACAACATGTCCCGTCCAAGCTCGTCCGTGCCGAACGGATGAGCAAGCGAGCCGCCCCATCCGATCGGCGGCGACAAACGAGCTTTCAGATCGATCGCTGCCGAGTCATAGGGGATAACCAATTGCGCCAGCAAGGCGGTCGTCCCCAGAAGGAGAAGATATGCGAACGCGAGGCGGATAACGAGCGGTGTGCTTGGCGCTCGCGCGGCATTCAGCTTCGACGATAACGGTTCGGCTATGATCCTCTGCAGCATCATGCATGCCCTCCCCGCCGGATTCGCGGGTCGAGCAGGCCGTAAAGGAGGTCGACGGCAAGGTTGCAGGTCACCATGGCTACGGCGATGAGGAAGAGCACGCATTGGACAATGGGCAGATCACGACTAGCGACCGAAGACACCAGCAGCCTGCCGACTCCTGGCCATGAAAACACGCTTTCGACCAAAACCGCGCCGGCGATCAGCTGTCCGACCATGAGGCCTAAGAGCGTGACCGTCGGGATTGCCGCGTTGGGCAAAGCATGCCGGCACACGATCGAGTGGGCCGGCACGCCTTTGGCCCTTGCGGTGCGGATATAGGGCTGCTCCAGTACGTCCAGCATGGCGCTACGGGTGTAACGCGCAAGGACCGCTGCGCTGCCGGCTCCCAGCGTGAGGACCGGGAGGATGGCGTGCTGCCAACTGCGTGCACCGCCGGACGGCAGCCAAGAGAGCCAAACCGAGAAGACCAACACAAGCAGTAAACCAAGGACAAAGGAGGGGATCGTGAAGCCTGCCACCGCCACAAGCATGATGCCGCGATCGAGAACGCTGTTGCGGCGGAGCGCAGCTAAGATGCCCGCCGGAATACCGATGAACACATTCATGAAGAGCGCGGGCACTGTAAGCATAAGCGTGACAGGAACACGCTCCGCGACGACGGCAAGCGCGTCACGACCTTCGCGCATCGAATTACCGAAGCTGCCAGTAATGACATGCGCCACATAGTCCAGGAATTGTACCCAGATTGGCTGATCGAGTCCCCAAGCTTTTTGGAACGCTTCACGGGCTTGTGCCGATGCATCATTGGAGAGGATCTCTAGCGCCGGATCCCCCGACAGGCGCAGCACAATGAATGCAAAACCGACCACAACAACAATCGTGATCATTGTGCGCGCGAGCCGCGTCAGAGCAAACCAAGCCATCAATGCGCCCTCGCCAGTTGAAGCAGCTCTGGTTCGCTAACCAGGTGGCAGGCGACCTTGCGGCCAGCAACTCCGCTGTTGAGGAGCATGGGCCGCAGATGGCGGCAGGTTGGCCGAGCAAGGGGGCAGCGCGGATGGAAATCGCATCCGCCAGGGCGCTCAGTCGGGCACGGCGGATCACCCGCGAGGGTGATCCGTCGTGTCCTCGGCTTACGCGCGTCCGGCACGGCCGAGACCAAGGCACGTGTATAGGGGTGAAGCGGCGCCTGCAGGATGTCATCGGTTGCCCCCTCCTCGACGATCCGACCGAGATACATGACCGCGAGACGCTTACTGATCTGCCGCACGGCGCGAAGATCGTGGCTGATGAACACCATCGCGACCCCGAACTGATGCTGGACCTCGGCAAACAGGTTGATCACCTGAGCCTGGATCGAGACATCGAGCGCCGATATCGGCTCGTCACATACGAGCAGGTCCGGCGACGTTGCCAGGGCACGTGCGAGCACCACACGTTGTCGTTGGCCGCCCGACAATTCATGCGGCAAGCGGGTCCCATGCTCCTCGGAGAGACCCACGCGCGCCAGAAGTGTTGCCACTTGGGCCATCCGCTTCGCCGCCTTGTCAACACCATGAATGACGAGCGGCTCAGCGACCTGTTCAGCAACGGCAAGCCGCCCGTCCAGTGCTCCCAACGGATCCTGGTAGACGAGTTGCATCCTTGCGCGCAGCCGCCGCCAGGCTGCAGTTTTGCTGGGCGGCATGACGTCATTGTCAAATTTAACGAGGCCCGCATCTGGCTTTTCAAGGCCGAGCACCAGGCGTCCGAGCGTCGACTTCCCGGAACCGGATTCTCCGACCAGACCGAGCGTCTCGCCCTTGGCTAGCGAAATCGAAACCCCATCGACGGCCAACACCCGATGCCGCGGCGCGAACGGACTGCCCGATGAGGGATAGGTCTTTGCAAGACCTTGGGCCAGGAGAAGTGCATCGTTCACGCCACGATCTCCAAAGGCTTGGCGTCATCCGCCCGCACGCACGCGACCAGCCAGCCGTCGCGGTCGGTGCGGAGATCGGGTTCCAGGTGGTCGCAGATGCCGGCACGATGTCGGCATCGCGGGGCAAAGGGACAGCCTTGGTGCGGAAAGCGTCCGTTGGTGACAGCTGCCGAAATGCCGTTTAATTGCTGCAAAGGCCCATCAAAACTTGGAAGCGCCTCGAGCAAGCTGCGCGTATAAGGGTGACGTGGTGCAGCAAACAAGTGGTCGACGGGCCCGGCCTCAACAACCCGGCCGGCATACATCACATAGGCGCGGCTGCAGACCTCGGCGATCACGCCGAGATCGTGCGAAATCAAGACCAAAGCCATTTCGGTTTCACGCTGGACATCGCGCAAGAGATCGAGAATTTGCGCCTGGACGGTTACATCCAGCGCTGTGGTCGGCTCATCAGCGATCAGTAAGTCAGGCCTGCCGGCCAATGCCATGGCGATCATGACCCGCTGGTTCTGTCCGCCCGATAGTTCGTGGGGGTAGGATTTGAGCCGTCGCGCGGCAGAGGGAATACGGACGAGATCGAACAGGCGCTTGGCTTCGGCCCGCGCGGCCGCGCGGCCCATGCCGCGATGCAGCTGCAGGACCTCGATCACCTGGCGACCGACCGTCAGAACCGGATTGAGTGCGCTTTGGGCATCCTGGACGATCATCGCGATCCGCTTGCCGCGAATGCGCGACAGGCTTTTGCTCGACGCCCCGAGGAGCTCTTGGCCGTTCAGCCGGGCGCTCCCCGAGATCACTGTACTGGCCGGCAGTAAAGCGAGAGTGCCGAGCCAGGTCACTGACTTTCCCGATCCACTCTCTCCAATGATGCCGACGGCTTCGCCCCTGCGGATCTGAAGATCGATCGCTCGCACGGCTCTGGTTGCTCCAAAGCTGACCGACAGCTGTTCGATGCTCAGGAGCTCGCGCACACCTTGCCCCTCGTTCTGGTGCGCTAGCACGCGAGCACCACGAAAATCCCGGAGCGACCCAGTTCCGCTTCGCTGAGTCGTGTATCGCCCATCACCTGCGCAGACGGGAAGGAAACAGCAAAAGGTGCAGCCATGGGGCCACACTGCTTCAGACTTTCGGGCACGAACGATGCCATTGCAGGTTCCTTTCACATCGGCAAGATCGCTGCAAAACCGGACGGTGCTAACAAAAACAGTTACCGTTGCACAGCGATGGAGCGAGAGAACTCCAAGACCCTTCCTGCTACAGGCGCATGACACTCATCGTCTAATGAGACGCAAGCATCTAAAAATGCGATGGCAAAAAACCCTTTCCCGAAAAGCCAACCAAAAGAGTGATCTGCCGCTCAGAGAAAGGTGGTCGTATGGCGCGTACGCACACCGCTCTCGTAATCAGGGTCGAGGCTGGCAACCGCAGAGTTTTGGCAGGTGAGATCCTGTTGCCAAAGCGAACGACGCTCCTCCCATCGCTCTCCACCGCCGCTCCAAGATCGAGGCCGATCCGCGGGGCCAACGCTAGCGCATGCGCCGACCTACAGGGATGGAAGCAAAACCGGGACATCAGCGAACCGCGAACTCAAATAGCAAGGATGGTCGACGTCGCTCGTTCTGCCCCTATAAGGCGATTGATCTCGGCTATCAGTCCTTCGCATTTGTGCAGGCCCATCGGTCATGGGGCTCGCGCAAGTCATTAAATCTGGAAAGCCGATTTGGGGAGCCGCAAGGACTGGCGCGTATGACGAACACGGCTCATAGAAGTGGAATGCTACGGGTCCAGCCTTCTCGAGGTTCTCTTGCTCGGTCAGTGCAAGCAAGTCGAGGAGCGGACCGCCCCCATGGTGTCCATCAACGGCGCTGTCACGAATCGAGCTTAGGAAGCGCTATGGGACAAGTTTTACACGGCTGCACCACCACGACGGAGGCAGTCCGTCGAGCAATACAAAATAGTCAAGAGAGCCTGAGAGCCCTCGCCAAGCGCTAGGGGATCAACCAGAAGACTGTCGCGAAATCGAAGCAGCGCGGGACTGTCACCGATCTAACGACGGGCCCCAAGGAAGCCAAGTCGACTGTCCTTTCCATTGAGGAGGAGGCGATTATCGTTTCATCAACGCCTACAACTACGCGCGGAGGCTAAAGACCCTGAAGGGCCTCACGCCTTACGAATACATCTGCAAATCCTGGAATTCCCAGCCAGAATGATTCAAACTCAATCCGCTCCAGAAAATGCCAGGACTCAACACCTAGACCTGTGTCTGGCGAGAGGCGAGCGCCTGTCCCCGCTGTCTATGCCCAAGGATGAACCGTCACGTGGTGTCGGCTCTCACGGCCGGTGAGCAACCCCCGAAAAAGCTCCGTTTGGCCGGGAGCCGATCGGATTCTGCTCACCAACACAGACCTTCATATGCCGTGCGCTTTGGATTTACCGAGCATCTCTGCCCTCCCCGAAAGGCGACGCTCCACAGAACATCACCAGTTGCGCTGCGCCCGGAGCAGCAAGGTCAGTGTGCCCTGATCCTTCAGCTCGTATAGAGCGATCGGCTTGGCGATGGTTGATTGCAGCGGCAGTGTTACCACACTGCCGGTCGCGTACTTCTGATCGAGCATCGTGTAAGCTAGGTCGGCCGAGAAGGTTAAATTCTTGATCGGCGTCCAGCGTGTGATGAGGCCAAGGGCTCCGTAGTTGAAATCCGGGTTACAGCCCGCAAGGCCGCTGGATAGCGAGAGGCCTGCAACAAAGGCTCCGCAGATATAGGCTTTGGCCGTATGGTTGTATCGAACAGCTGCCCAGCCGCCATAGATCCCGGTATTCCAATATGCATTCCAATTGTGGGTGTAACCAGCTCGGAAGCCGTAAGTCGTGGTCAACTCATGTTTAGTGCCGGCCACAAAGACAGAATCAGACAGACCGGCAAGACCCAGGCTTTGATAGGCGCCGGCCATAGCTGTGCCGCCGTACATCGCGTAGGTGGTCGCCATATTCTCGTTGAAGTCGTAGCGGCTCGCACCCTTAGTATACACGCCAGACATGTTGATTGTGTCACCTGGCCCGGTCGGGATGTTCTTGATCGAGAGGGCCAACTGAGCGGCCCACCCCCATTTGTCAGCGGGATGGCCGGTCGTTTCGTCGGCACCGTTGTAAGCAGCATGGTTGTCATGTGCCGCAACGGACGCCTGGAACAGTCCCCAGGCCTGATCCACGCGCAGCATGGCAATGAAGTCTGGGGCGGCCGCACCGCCGATGTCGTTGCCACCATACGCACCCGTCGCGAGCCCAGCTGAGGTCGCAGCGGTCACGTTCCAGACGCTAGTTGTGGCATGAGCGACTTGATCCTGAGCCGAGAAAGACGCGGTAATGCCTTGGCCGAAATCTGCTGTATAAGTGAACTGGTTGACGCCTGTGACCCATCCGGTGCCGCCTGGCAGATCATCGTAATTGTTCGCGGGATAGTTCGTCCAAGGCACCGAGAACTGCGAGATCGCCTTTCCCACGGTGAACCCGGCGAACTGAATGAAGGCTGAGTAGACGCCGAGGGTACCGGCGGCGATGCCACCTGGGCTGGCGTTGTTTGGCCCCTGAACACCGCCGATCGACGCGTAAACGGTCGCACCCGTTCCGGCGCCGCTGTAGGTTCCATCCGTCCAGGTTAGCCCTGTCTCGAAGAAAGTGCGAAGCGTGCCATATTCGGTCGCCGTTCGTGTATCGATATTCAGATCTCCGCGGGAGCGCGACGTATAGGCATTACTGAGGCGCGTTCGGGCGCCCGCCACTCCATTGTAAGCCGGATCGAAATCACTGTTGCTATTCACGACCAAGTCAGTGCGCAGGTAACCGCCGAGTTTGACGCAGGTGTCCGTGCCTGGAATGTAATAGAAGCCAGCGCCATATAACGAGCAGACCTTCACGTACGCGACCGTTTTGTCCCTCAGCGGCAGGTCCGCCGCTTGTGTGCCGCTCCACTCCGCCAATCCTGCGGCAAAGCTGAGAATACCTAACGCAGTCCTGTAGTTAGAATGAGAATACTTACGCCCGAACGTCATTGCCTCTCTCCTTGCCAGCCTTTGTGGCCCGCCCAAGTAGCGTCGGGGAACAACCGTTCGGTGACACGCATCGAATAATGCGATCGAACCCTCCAATTCGATGATGCTTATAGGTAGCTTATAATCAGTGGTTTGATGGCCATCCAAATGGCTGCCTTTGCGGATGGTCGCCGAAAGAACGTCTCAAGGACTGACTGTGCGAACCGCGTGCGCGCCTGGTATGGCAGCGGCGCCGAGAAACAGTCCGATCTGCTCCAACCGCCCAGCGAAATCAGGATTCGAAGCTCCGGGCTCTGCTGCTTCAATTCGGCGAGCTCGGCGAATTGCCACTGATGGAATTAAGGCGCAGTTCTGTCGCAGCAGTCGATATGATCGCCGTATCGACGCTCAGCCGACAGGGCTGATCGTATCGGCGGCGCGATCCAAAGCGGGGACGGGCCCTTCTTGAGGACGGACGTTCTAGGAAGGACCTGAGTCCGGGGTCTCATTCGGCTTATGCACCTAGCTGGCGCCAGCCGAAGCCGGAAAATCGATGATCCTGTCCGCGTTTAAGGTGTCCTTCCAGGGGGGCGCGCAGTGCAACGAAGGCAGCACCCACGGCGGACGATTTCCACAACGCAACACCAGTATTTCGCCGCATTCGAGGAAGGATCTCTTTAGTCAATCAATAGAGACCGGCGAAACGGCTAGAGGAGAGGAGACCGGGACAAAGCGAAGTTTTTCGCATCAATCGCCACGTCCGCCGTTGCGACACCAACATCCTGCGGACCAAAAATCGGCCATGCGCCGCTTTTGACCGTCAGCACGCTATGGCTACGCATTACCGCGACTCTCCCATTGCTAGAACTGATAGGAGAACCCGGTTCGCAATTCAGGTACCCTACACCAGCTGTGCTTGGCACGACCTAACCGCATTAGCCTATGCGGCCGCCACGAAGATGATCCTTGATGTCATTCCATCATGCGCAGTATAAGTCGCCTGGTGAGCCCCGTTCGCGTGACTCCGCCCCACGGATTGTTCTCGTTGGCCGAGATCGGGCCGGTAACTGGGTCGCCTGCGAACGACGGGGCGCGTTTGGCGGCTTCTTTATCAGCCGCACCCAAGCTCTGAGATATGCTCTCTTCGAGAACGGCGGCCATCCGGAGTGCATCATCGAGGTAACGCGTGCAATTGAACTCGATTTTCGGACGCCACAGCCCGAACAGTAGGACGCTCCGCGGCGTCATGCGCTCCGCTACGGGCGAACTCGTATAGTATTATCAGAAGAGCTTTCAGGACGGCCCCGATGCTTTGCTCTCGAACCCTTCCGCACATCACCACGGTGTTGAGCTAAAGCGCAGATCGGCTTCGCCGGCTCAACTCCCGACCCGGAGATCCCGCTTTTCTCTTAGTGTCACCTACCATTTCGGGCAATTGATCGAAATGACAGAAGCACATCATTTGTCGAGCGATGAACGTTGATCTATCGCCGCGCGGCAGTCTGCACGGGCGCCTGGCCGGCGTGGTCTCGCCTTCTGCATCAGCACCTATTCGCACCGAACGCAAACAACCCAATCGCTGATCTTTCGGCGATCAACTGCCACGGCTTTTGACCTTCTTCCATAGCCTGTAGCCGCCGACGCGAACAGCTTCACGACATGAGCCTCATGGTACGGCAGGCCGACGGGCAGCATTGATCACTTAGCTGTCAGCTCATGTTTTACGATCCGACTTACTATTGATGCCGAGAGCTCTTCAACTTTGATTCAATTGAACCGACGTACACGCGTGATTTGACTAGCGCTCAGGATTCGTGTGCTTGTCTTTGCTCCTGTACCGGAGCAACTCACGATAACCGCCCCGCATGAGGCGCAGCCCGATCTTACAGGCGAATGAACCGGCTGCGCAGATTGTGTGTTTTCCCGCCTCGGTCGGGAATGCGAGCCTTACCAAAACGCCCTTCCGCGATGTTGCGATAGCTGTTGCCTTCAAGCCACCCATCCACTGCTCGCACAGCGAGAATGTGCCGGTGTCGCGTTCCGATTGATCGAGCAAGAGAACACGATCCAACGGAACGCTGTTCGAGTGCCAACCAGAAACGATGTGCAGCTTGTAGACGGATGGCGAAGTTGCGGTCGAGCGGCAAGTCGAACACGATCATTGTTCCACTCGGCGGGAGTTCTGTTAGCCAAAGCCGATGCTTCGCTCCACCGAGTGGCACGACAGCATGCCATCCGGCCGGTGCTTCACGCGACTCGCTGCCTGTCAGGTCGGCGAAATCAAGGTCACACGGCTTAGACACCATCGAGCCGACCGCCGTGCGGACGATCAGCACGCTCGACGGCGCCTCAGGCGACCAGAAAACAGCCTGTTTTTCGAAAGTCTTTTCCGGATCAGCCGGAAAACGTCAGTCCCCAGTTACGCCGGAAGTGGTCCGTCGTGCTGGACCGTTTGCTCCTGTGCAGAGTCCTGAAGTCTTTTTGATACTCGTGGTCGCGGCGTAGCCACTCCCACGCTATGTCGGCCGCTTCTGCCTGCTTGACTTCGTATTATGCGCTCTCTGATCTTCAGTCGGCACCTGACATAGTACTATTTCCCCGCATGTTCCGAATGCACGTGCAAAAGAAACTGCGCGGTCGTGACGATTTATGGCTGCACAGCCACAACCGTTCAAGATTGATGCGTTTTGGCGATGGAACAATCAACTTTAGCGATTTGAAAAGGACCCACCTCGGCTTCGGAACTGTCACTCTTCCTTCTCGGCAATTCGGTGCGGGCGATCTCGATTACTTCGGCGTGCCCTACCAACAGGCTGGTGGTGCGCGAATACGAGGAAATGAGGCATTGGCCGTGCCTCGCGCACCAGGCGATCCCCAACTGTCCGCGAACCGACACTGGGCATTCTTGCTTTCGTTTCCGCCCAACCGAGCTCCGGACTGGTATGGCTCCCCTAAGCCTCAGTCCGAGGTTAATCGGTTATGCCGAAGCGTAAACTGGGACGGAATGCTAGTCGACCAGGCGCCAGCGACGCCTGCGACGATTCTTGATCACTGCTTCCAGCTCGTGATGGGCGCCCTTGTGCCTCGATAACCGCCCGATCGACGGATGATGGCTTTAACACGCCCGCTCACGGATGACACCGAAGCACACATCTGGTCACCAGCGAAGGGCGGCCTGGATTGGATTTGATGCTGCGTATCCGAATGTGTAACCAGCAAGACCATCGTGGCAGGCGCCGCGGCAAAGCATTGGTCCAGGACGCGCAAGTGACACTATTGCGCACACATGCAGCGGCGGAACATGCCCCCTCCGTCTCAGCCAAGTTCCTGCGGATTTGACGCAACGATCTAGGGTCCAGTCAACTACCAAACCTCGCAATTGATTCACATGACAGATGGATGTCATCTTCACTGCACGAACGTCGGCCGATCAAGCGAGGAATTTGGCATGCAAGATCAATCCCAATCAGTTCTCGCCAATCGTCCAGATCATTCCGCTGATTCTTCAGTTGCAGAAATGTTGCGGGCCGAGGTCTGCTCCAGCAGCCAACTCTCGTTCCTTATGGAAGCACATGACGGCCTCTCCGCCGCGATCGCCGAGCGCGCGGGCTTCAAAGGGCTCTGGGCATCTGGTCTGTCGATCGCGTGCTCGCTCGGTTACCGTGACGCGAACGAAGCGTCCTGGAGCCAACTCGCCGACGTAGTCGAGCGGATCGTGGACTCGAGCCGACTGCCTGTCCTCGTCGACGGTGATGGAGGCTTCGGTAACTTCAACAATGCTCGTCTGCTGGCACGCAAACTCCATCAACGGGGTGCAGCCGGTGTCGCGCTGGAGGACAGCTGCTTTCCCAAGATGAATTCGTTTGTTGGCGATCGACATCCGCTCGCCGAAGTCAACGAATTCTCCGGCCGTCTGCGCGCGGTGAAGGATGCATTGGCCGAAGACTTCGTTCTTGTGGCCCGCATCGAGGCACTGATTGGTGGTAAAGGGATGGACCAGGCCATTATGCGCGCTCACGCTTACGCGGACGCCGGAGCCGACGCGATCCTCATTCACTCGCGAAGGAATGCCGCAGATGAGATCGTTGCGTTCGCACGCGCTTGGCAGAACAAGTTGCCTCTCGTGATCGTTCCCACGAAATATTATCGAACACCAGCCTCTGTGTATCGCGAAGCTCGCATCTCCACAGTGATCTGGGCCAATCACTCGATGCGAGCGGCAATGGCAGCAATGGGGCAAGTCTGTCGTCGTATTATGACCGAGGAAAACACTGCGAGCATTGAGCCTGGTATCGCGACCCTTGATGAGGTCTTTGAATTGCTAAGATATGACGAATTGGCACGAGCGGAAGCTCGATATCTGCCTGGGCAGCGATGCGGGGCTTTTCATTCAGACGGCGGCATCGATTTTGTAGGGGGCTGACATGAAAGGTTCGCCTCGCAGCGCCAATCGTGACATGCCGGGTTAAAGGAGAGCGCACATGCTGGCGGAGCGAACAGCCCTGTTCAAACACTCGGACAGAGCTGCGGCATGGACCGCGGCCAAAGCGGCTATCTTGAGCGCCGAGCAGATCATCGATCTGACCGCTGAAGAGATCCGGAGTGATCTACCGCCGATGGTGCGCGAGGGCACCATCATCGCGATCAATCGCAGTATCAACCGCGACACTGAGACAGGCGCCCCGACGGAGCTCCGAGAGGCGATCGCTCGCAGAATTTCCTCCGAGACTGGTCAACCCTGGTCAATGGATGAAGTCGCAGTTACGAACGGCTCCAGCCACGCTCTCTTCAGCGCAGCTATGGTGCTTCTGAATCCGAAAGATGAGGTGCTCATCCCCGTTCCGCATTGGACTTCTTTCCCCGCGCAGGTTCTCTTGGCAGGCGGAGTTCCGATTTTCATCGAGACCAGGGACAACAATTACGTGCCGAAGCCTTCAGATCTCGCTGCGGCAGTTACGTCAAGGACTAAAGCGATCGTTGTCAACACCCCGAACAATCCGACAGGCACGATTTACGACCGCGAAACTCTTACTGAAATTGCGCAGCTTGCGGCTGAGCGGGATCTCTGGATTGTGTTCGATGAATGCTATGGGGCTTTCGCCCATGCTCCACACACCCATCATCCGATTGTGTCGGTCGCTCCTGCGGCGCGTCGTCGCACGCTAATCGTTAATTCGTTCTCCAAATCCCTCGCCCTGAGCGGCTGGCAGATTGGTTATCTCGCCGGCCCCAAATGCGTTATAAGCGCCGCGCTGGCGCTACAACGCGATACGGCCTGCAACCCAGATGTTCTTTCCCAACATGCACTGCTCCATCATTTGGATTCGGGTGATGACGTCTTCCAACAAAAACTTCAACGTCAGGTCAGCGAGGCGCGAACGCTTGGGCTCTCGGTTCTTTCGACCCTGAAGTCGATCCCGCAACCTGCAGCTCAAGGCGGATTCCACTTCTATCTAGATATCAAAGGGTGGCGGCAAAGCACCAAGGGACCAGGCCCCGAATTCAACGCCGATGACGTCGTTGACGTATTGCTGATGGACGCTGGTGTCGCGGCAGCTTCGGGCACGATCTTTGGCGATTCAGACGGGGTCCGGCTCTCCTATGGAATTGACCTTGGCTCGCTCGACAAGGGCTTGCGGCGTTTGTCCGCAACTCTAAACACGTGGCATTGAAGTCCTGGTGGGTTCGGCATGCTTAGCGTTGCGGAAGGTTAGCACTATGGCTGAAGTTCCTTGCCGCGCTATCGTGCTTGCAGCCGGCCTCGGCTCGCGCCTGCGGCCGCTGACGGATCTGCGGCCAAAACCACTGGTCGAGGTTAACGGCATGCCGATCCTGCACAACGCCCTGCGGAATCTGGAGGCCATCGGCGTCGGTGAGGTGACGGTTGTCGTGGGCTACCGCAAGGACGCCATCCAGTATGCCTGCGGCAGCCGCTTCGGCGGGGTTGAGATCAACTATGTCGAATCGACGGTTTTCGATCGCACCGGGAGCGCTTATTCCCTGTGGTTGGCGCGTGAGGTACTGCTTTCGGGAGACTGCCTCCTCCTCGAGGGAGACGTTTTCTTCGAGCAAGATGCATTGCGCCGCCTGAGCGGTCCAGCGAGCGATGTGGCAGCAGTAGCTCCCTTCGAAAAATCGATGGAAGGGTCTGCAGCTCTTTTGTCTGATGACGGCTTCATCACAGCTTTCCGCATGAAGCAAACGGCGGCCAACATCATCACAGCCGGCCCGCAGCTTTTCAAAACTATGAACCTGCTACGATTTTCAGGCTCGACCCTCAAGGCAACGATCGTTCCAGCACTGGACGATGTTATCGGGTCCGGAGCCAGGCAGGCCTACACCGAGGAGCTTCTTGGCTATTTGGTGGAGAGGCGTGGCCTGCAGCTTGCAGCCGCGCGATGCGATGGTCTCAGGTGGTGCGAAATCGATACCGCCGAAGATCTGCATCTCGCAGAGCGCATTTTCTCACGAGCGCATGCCGCTCGCCAATCGTATGACCAACGGGATCAGTGAGGTGCCAATGCTAAGATACCTTTTGGATCCCGCAAATGCCATCACTGCGTGGGGCTTGTTTTTCTTCCGCTAGTCTATTCCTCGCTCTATCCGGAGAGCTTGAGCTATCAGTGGCAGTGGCTCTTTGGGCTGTCCTGGCAGATCACATCGACGGAATCGTGGCCAACCGGACGCCGAACCGTGACCCGGACGCTGCAAAAATGGGCAAGAGCCTGGACGGGTTCGGGGACATTATCTATGGAGCCGTCTTGCCCACGGCAATTGTGATTCAGCTCAGCCACGCCTCCATTCTTTCCCTTGCGACGGCCACTGCTCTGCTCGTGGCGGGGGCCATCAGGCTTAGCTATTTTGCAAATTTCGGCCGATCATCCGACGGGCGCTTCTTGGGTGTGCCTTTGTCGTACGACGTGCCGCTACTGGCTCTCTTGTTCCTTTTACAACCGTTCATTGGAGCCGAACTATTTGAGTGGTTCGTCAACGTCTGTTTCCTGCTGCTTGCCGCCGCCCACGTGGCGTCTATTCGCGTGCCGTCACCCAGCCCGGCAATGTATGCGGCAATCAGCATCTTCGTCGTGGTGTCTTCGGCCGCCTTAGTCATGGGCAGATTGTCGAGCCACGTGTAGGCGGGCATGATCCGAGCAGCTGGTAGGGTTCCTGGCCGGACGACCTGCTATATTCGGGTCCGTAGCCGCTTGCCTGAACGTTGTACCTCTCTGAGCTCCGAAACAGCTCGGCATCACGTACTTGGTCGTGAGATACTTATTGTCGGGGCGTTCATCGTACCTGCATCGAGGTGGCTGGCATGACCATCCGGCCTGAACTCTTGCAGCGACCCGATCTGCGTCAACGAGAGCACGAGCGAGGCTGGATCTTTCGGGAAATCGGCGTCGAGCCGTTCATTCAATGCACCGGTGTGCGCACATTATTTGGAGCAAGCAATCCGAGTGAAGAAGTCACGCGGCTGCAGAGGCTTTCGTCGATATGGTTGAATTGGCTGAGGCTGCAGGTCGACGGCTCGCTGAACTCACGGGCGCCGAATGGGGTGTGATTACCGCCGGCACTGCGGCGACACTGGCGCTAGCCACAGCGGCGTGCATCGCCGGAAACAATCCTGAATTGATGTTGCGATTGCCGGAAACATCGGTGCTACCCAACAAGGAATTGATCCCCTCTGACCAACGGTTCTCCTATGAACAGGCAATCCGTATCGCAGGCGGCGAGATTGTGAGTGTTGCCACTGTAGAACGGCTTGCAGAGGCATTGGACGGAAGCGCCGCGATGATCTGCCTGCTCGGCCGCATGGATTCAGCGTCCGTTTTGCCATTGAGCGCAGCCGTCCCTCTCGCGCGATTTCCTCACGTTCAGCCAATGAAAGGTAGCGCCCGGAGAGAGGCTTGCCCGAAGATCTAAACATCGCTGGTGGCATGCCGCCTGCCTTTCGGAACAATCTGCTTCCGACAGGTTGCGATAGTCCGGCCTCAAGCGCAGCATCTTCGCTGCTCTGCCCTGTGGCAATCGCCTTCCAAAATCTATTCTGTTCATCGCGTCCCGTCGCAGACGGCCGGCCTGGCGATGGCGATGGCGCCCGTCCTGACCGCGGCGAACGTCGACTTACAACTTTCATCGCAACCTCCAACTTCTTGGTGTTGCGACGACCGCTTGAATCCGCCCAATACGTCTCGATCAAATATACCGAGCGCCTGGCTGAAGCAGGCGTGGAGCCCTCCGTCGGCAGCGTTGGAGATTCCTATGACAATGCTCTCGCCGAAACCATCAACGGCCTCTACAAGGCCGAGGTGATCCATCGGCGTGGGCCATGGCGCAGCTTCGAGGCTGTCGAGTTCACCACCCTGGAATGGTCGATTGGTTCAACAACCGAAGGCTCCTGGAGCCCATCGGCAACATACCGCCGGCCGAAGCCGAGCAACGCTGCTACGCCATGCTGGAACAACCCGACATGGCGGCATAACTTAAACCAAACGGCCTCCGGCAAACCCGGAGCGGTTCAGTTGATCATCAGCCGACCGGCATTCCACTTCCAGGCTTCGACATGGCAGCTCGAACGTGGCTCTATGATCCCCTGGATTTCTTCTTCCAACCTGGGCGAAATTCAGGTTTATCACCCTGATGCACTGCGCTTTCTCTTTGTTCTTGCGAGGTCGTCTTCGGAGAGCATTTTCGTGCCGATGATTCCCGCGCTCGTCAATTGCGCGATTTCGGCATCCGACAGTCCCAAAAGTCCCGATAGTATCTCTCTGTTATGTTCCCCGAGCGTCGGCGCCGCTGCTCGGATCGGATACGGTCTTTCTCCTTCGCGAATTGGCATCGAGGGCTGCGGGTGCAACCCAACGAAGGCGCGTTCCACTTCCTGCATAAACGCGCGCGAGCGGAGATGTCGATCTTTGAGTAGGTCAATCGGCAGGCGGGCAACGCCGGCAGCTACATTTGCTGCTTGCAACTCAGCCATAGCCTGATCTGCATCGCGGGTCGACGTCCATGCTTCGATGCTAGCCTCAATCACATCTTCGATGTCGCGTCGCGCTTCCGCGGACATCAGTGAAGCGTCTATGGCCCAGTCAGGTCGACCAATGACTACGGCAAGGTTCCGCCACATATCTGCGCTGGTCACAGCGATCATGATCCAGTTATCTTCACCCGCACATCGGAAGCAGCCATGTGGTACGAATTGCGGATGTCGATTGCCATACTTTCGAGGTGGCTTACGACTAGTCGATTGGACAATGATCCATGGCGCCGCGAACGGCATCATGCACTCGATCTGCGCAAGATCAATGAACTGGCCTTCTCCATTTGTACGGGCGTGAACCAGTGCAACCAGAACAGCAGCGCAGCCATTCAATCCCCCGACGGCATCGCCAAAGGCGATGTGGCTCATCACTGGGGGGCCGTCTGACTTTCCCACCACCCTCGGCAAGCCAGAGCCCTGTTCGAGCGTAGAGCCGTAAGCCCGGCAATTGCGATGAGCGCTGTTGGCCCCGAAGCCAGACATTGACATCATGACGAGCCGAGGGTTGAGCGTTCTAAGCACGTCATAGCCAAGCCCGAGCTTGGGCAATACGTCGACCGAATAGTTATCGACAACGATATCGGCTCCCGCCAAGAGCCGCTTGGCGAGAGCGCATCCTTCGCTCCGCGTCAGGTCGAGTGTGATACCGCGCTTGTTGCGATTCATCACACAGAACACCGGCGCCTTTTCGTACATGTGCGCGTCGACATAAACAGATCTTCGGTCAACGCCGCGCCACCAGTCCGGATACTGGATGGCTTCGATCTTGATCACGTCCGCTCCGAGGTCAGCCAGAATACGTGTACACAGTGGCCCCGCCCACCCCATCGAGAAGTCGATGACACGAATCCCCTGCAAAGGCAGCGTGTCGGACCCGCTGGGACCGACCAGCGCCGAGGCCATGCGGCTCAACCGCTTGCAGGAGGAAGGTGTATCCTGCTGTTCGCCACAAGCCGGCACCCTTCCCCCTCGGCGGGGCGGCGTCAACGTCAAGCGTTGCATCGATCCGGGCGCAAGAGCCTCCTCTCGGCCAAACAGGATCGGCACGATTGCGCCCCGCTTTCTCTTCTCCGGGTCCTCAAGCAGATCCGCTATTTCCGGTACCGGAACGATGGGAATTTTCCGCTTCAGTCCCTCCGCAAACCAGTCCTGCGCTGTCCTCGTTCTTAGGAGTGGAACAAATTGTCGTTCAAGCCGCTCCACGTGGCGCAGACGATCAGCGCTGTGTGCCAGCCCCAAATCGTCACCCAATTCGGAGAGGCCGAGCATGTCGCAAAACGCTCGCCATTGCGCTGGCGTACCTGTCGTAACCCCCAGTAAACCGTTCTTGGTTTCGTAAATTCCGGCCGGAAAGGTGGGCCAAAAGCGATTGTTGCCAATCCGGCGCATCATGTCGCCGGTCAAAACCTGCTCGAACATGACATAGTCGCAAAGCGCGACGCTTGATTCGAGGATACTGAGCGACCACGACCGCCCTGATCCGCGCTGCATTCGCGCAAACGCCGAAGAAGCCGCGGCGATGAAGCCCCAGAGACCGGCCAGAATGCCCGTCTGGAAATCCGGCGCGTGCGATGGCGGGCCTTCGGCCGGGCCGACTAGCTTAACAAGACCTGCCAGCGCTCGGACAGTCGAATCGGTTGCTGCGTAGCCGGCATAAGGCCCTTTGCCGCCGAACCAGCTCGCGCTGAGGTAGATCAAACCTGGGCAGCGCTGCCGGATGCCAACCACGTCAATTGGGGGGCAACCGGCAGGATCGACATCTCGGCCATCCACCAGAATGTCGCAGTCTTCGATCAACGCGGTCAACCGTTCTGTCGCGTCCAACTCATTTGCATCAATGATGATGCTTGACTTATTGAAATTCAGAAATGCGAACCACGCGCTATGACCGCCGGGCGTAAATGGCGCACTATTGCGAAGGGGGTCTCCTGCTGGGGGCTCAAGTTTCTGCACATCTGCGCCGAAATCCGCCAACAACCGTCCACAATAGCTGGTTGCGGCTGAGCTCCCAATCTCGAGGACACGAAAATCCGACAACACGCCCATGGCGGCTCCCATGCTACCCGAGACGCCGAAACTGCAGAGATCGCGGTCCCGGAATTTATCTCTTTGACCTACAATGGCGCGTCTCGAGGGCCCCTATACAGGGGCTTTTGTGCTGGTACCCATGGTCTCGCGGAGACGATCGCAGCGACACCGCGCCGTAGCTAGGAGTATTCCCACAACGTTCGGTTCGCATGATCGTGCTCAAGAGAACGGAGGCAAGTTCCAGCTGTCTAGAAGAAACACCGACTTAACGCTCGGAGACCACATGCTCGAGAACGTCGCGTGGTCCTCGCCAAAGCAAACTAGTCTGCACGACCTGGATGTGCAGCTACCAAGTCGAATAGGCAGGGCCTGAGATGTGCGCAGTCCTTTGGGAGACGCTGCCTCCTCTGGCCCGCTTATCTACATCGTCTGAGAACTGGCGGCCTCTCATCCTAAGAGATTTCACGTCACTTTTCTCAGAGTGCGGGGATCCTTCCGAGAGGCTTTCCGCTCACCTTGATTCTCGTAGGGACTCCCACGAGGCTGAGGTCTCCTATGTTCACAGCGCGACGCAGCCGCCTGTGCGGCAATCGCTTTCAACCAAACGAATTACGAGTCATGACGGCATTGCCGATGGCATGCTATCTATCTGGCATACCTGGACCTGATGGTGCGACATTGCGCGGTTCATCGCAATCGCCCTTGGCGCAAGTTGATGACTACGCGTGGACAGGCTGACGTGATAGATTGGAACATCAACAGCTTCAGGTGGTCAGATGCAAGCCGCAGTCGATGCGCACGCATTCTCCCGTCATGCTGCTTGATTCTGGGCTAGCGAGGAAACAGACGAGATGTGCTACATCTTCTGCTGTAGGCACAAGCTTGAGGGGTGAGCTCGCCCCGACGGCATCGCGCACCTCTCGGGCAGCCTTCTCGCCACGCGTTTTTGTGAACCACGGCGTGTCAATATAGTCGGGACAAATTGTGTTGACGCGAATAGAAGGTGCTAGCGCCCGTGCCAGTGGCAGTGTCATTGCATTCAGCGCGCCCTTGCTTGCCGAGTATGCGATCGATGAGCTGGGACCGCTGATAGCTGCGACCGAGGAGACGTTCACAATTGCGGCCGAGCGCTTGCTAACCTTAGCGCCAGCTTCGAGCAGCGGGCGCGCCGCACGGATCATTTGGAACGCACCGACCGTATTGACGGCATAGATGCGTTGAAACTCATCCGCCGAGAGTCCAGCGAGATCGTGATGCGGCACATGTTTCGTCGTAGCGGCATTGTTGACTAGAACGTCGAGCCGCCCCCACCTGGCCGCGGCCGCGACAATCTTACGACAATCGTCATCGCGCGAGACATCGCCCTGCACAACCAACACCTCGGCTGCGCCCGCCTTCCGGCAGGCCTCGGCGGTGGCATCGGCTTCCTTCTGGCTCTTAGAATAATTCACCACGATGCGGGCCCCGCCTCTGGCCCAGAAGGCGGCGGTCGCCGCTCCAAGTCCTGACGCAGAACCTGTTATGATCGCGCACAATGGATTCTTCGACATCAATCCTCCTTTTTCCGCGTTCAATCCGGATCTTACAGTCTAGACGCTTGGCGCCACAAAAAGCCGTCAACCTACACAGCTCTATCGCCAATACCAGACATTCCGGCCTGCATCCGCTGCCGAGTTTGGCTGGAGCAGCTTCTTCTCGGATCGATTCCCATCCCGGATGTGCATGGGACTGGAAAGATGAGAACCCGTTCGTCCTCCGGAAGAAGAGCTTGTGAGTACGCAGATGGCATCGCCAAGAGTTCAGTTCTGAGATGCATCTCTTCCTGTGCTACGGATGGACCTCGATCGATATTCGTCCATTACGATCTCGACCAAGGCAGGCCACCGACGGCAACATGGCTCATCATAGTTATCCAAACGGTTGATGTGTGTTGACTTGTTGAAGCCAACCGGAGCTTTTGGTCATCAAGGAGCGCCGTCGCGACCCCCTGCCCCAAGCGCGAGCGCCATGTTGCCGCTCCCGGGAAACAATGCGCAGCAGGTCGGTCACTTCTGATCTGCTGGAGTTGAAGATCGGCTTCTACCACCTGTGAGCGCGAGCTTTTCGCGAACCTGATCCGAGCTCATTACTCGTACACCGATACGTTCGAGTATTTCGACCGCGCGCTGTACGAGTTCGGCGTTGGTCGCGAGCCGCCCACGGGAGAGGTAAAGGTTGTCCTCTAACCCTACCCGTACATTTGCGCCAAAGAACGGCGCCAATGCTGCGTACGGGAACTGCATTCGTCCAATCGAAAAGGCAGAGTAAATAGCGCGCGGCGGCAGGCGGTTTACCATCGCCATCAATGTGATCGGATCGCTTGGCGCTCCATAAGGAATTCCCATGCACAGCTGGATCATTGGCGGATCGTCAATCAAGCCATCTTTGATCAACTCCGCGACTAACACGAGATCTCCAGTGTCAAACACCTCGAGCTCAGGGCGCACTCCAATCTTCTGTAGGTGTGCCGCCATCTTACGTACTGTCGCGGGCGTATTAACTACGATCAACTCGTCGCGAGTGCCGTAGTTTAAGGTGCCGCAATCCAAGGTGCAGATCTCGGGGCGCAACTCTTCGATGTGCACCAAACGCTCGAGCGCGCCCGCCATGTCCGTACCGGCCGTTGGCGGCAGCGGAGACTCCGGCCCACCCAGCACGAGACCGCATCCCATCCCCGTAGTCAGGTTGATCACCGGGTTCACATTCGACATTCGAATGCGCCGCACCACTTCTCGATACAGCAGCGGATCACGCGAACCTTGCCCAGTCTCGGGATCGCGCACGTGGATATGCACCACAGCCGCCCCGGCCCGAGCCGCAGCGATTGCAGAGTCAGCGATCTGCTCCGGGGTTATGGGCACATTCGTGGTGTCCGGTTTTCCTCCGCCGCCCGTGAGAGCGCAGGTGATAAACACCTCGGAATTCATGCATCTTCTCCCTTTCAAAGGCTGACCTGTCACGGCCAGGTACCAATGTCTGGACCGCTAGCCGCAGCTCGTGACTTCAGGACTCAGGTCGCAGTCATCGGAGGTCCGAAACCTTGGGCCCCGCCCATCATCCAGCAAGCCTCATGCCACTCACGGAATACGGCGCGTGCGCGTCATAGGCCGTTACGCCTTGATAGCGCGGCACGCATCATCGTTGTCTGTGCGCGGAGCACGATTGGCCGGCTGAATCGCCCTCGGCTGAGGCTCTCGCCCTGAGTAGCGCGCAGCGAGACAAGAGGACGCTAAGATGCATATTTGGCGAAAACCACCAATCAGCCAGTTCAAAATCTTCGAGGCTGTTCCCGCCCGTCGATGGCAGGCTCAAATGCTACAATGTAGGAGGCGAATTGTATGTACGCCCCCACTCGGGCATTACGCTTTTTCTCGCTCGTCTCGGTCTCACCCTGAACTATTTGAGAGCCGCACATAATCCTAGCTGACGAGCTTTGCTCGGAAGCCAGGCGCCTGAGACATGCTCGAAAAACAAAGCAGCCTAGCTCGCGACGCGGGGGGTGATACTCCCGGCAGCTCTTCCATGAAGCGCGCGTGAATCAGCATACGTGCGGCCCCCTTTGTCTGAAGGACGACAATTGCGAACGCCAAGCTAGACTCTCCAAACCGTGTGCGAGAGCGACAGTGCGGCCGCTAGCATCTCGTTTGTTGCAACTTCGACGTCCAGATCCCGCTGTTGGTCTCATTCAGCAACTGGCAATCGCAAGAAATCGATCGATACTCTGGGTCTCATCCACGGCGCTGCTGACCTTGCCCCACGGGCTTAATCCAGTTTGAAGTTCGCTCTGGTCCACGACAAGGACCAGAGCATGAAGCGCAGCCGCTTTTCGGACGAGCAGATCATCGGGATTTTGAAGGAGCATGAGGCCGGCGTGTCGGTCGCCGATCTGTGCCGCAAGCATGGCGTCAGCGACGCCAGCATCTACAAATGGAAGGCCAAGTTCGGTGGCATGGAGGTGTCGGAGGCCAAGCGGCTAAAGACGCTGGAGGACGAGAACACGCGACTGAAACGGCTGCTGGCCCACTCCATGCTGGACAATGCGGCGTTGAAGGACCTCTTGGGAAAGAAGTGGTGACGCCCGCGGCCAAGCGGAAGGCTGTCGCGCATCTCGTGGCTGCCCACGGGATGAGTGAACGGCGGGCGTGTAAAGCCATCGGCTGCTGCCGCATGACCATGAGATACCGGACGACCCGGGCGGACGAAGCCGGCGTTCGCCAGCGCATGAAGGCGATCGCCCAGGAGCGCCGCCGCTTCGGCTATCGGCGCCTCCATGTTCTGCTCAAGCGGGAAGGCTATCTGATCAACCACAAGAAGCTGTTCCGGCTCTACCGGGAAGAGAGGCTTGCGGTGCGCCGCCGCGGCGGCCGCAAGCGGGCGATCGGGACCCGGGCGCCGATGATGGTGCCGATGGCGCCGAACGACCGCTGGTCGCTCGACTTCGTGTCGGATCAGCTCACCGATGGCCGCCGCTTCCGTATCCTCACCGTGGTCGATGATTGCACCCGCGAGTGCCTGGCGCTGGTAGCCGACACCTCGCTCTCCGGCACCCGTGTGGCGCGGGAGCTGGACCGGCTGCTGATGGAACGCGGCAAGCCGAAGATGGTGGTCAGCGACAACGGCAGCGAGTTCACCAGCAACGCCATCCTGACATGGGCCGATCAGAGCCGTGTTGCATGGCACTACATCGCGCCGGGCAAGCCCATGCAGAATGCCTTTATCGAGAGCTTCATGTATAGACGGCCCCGCGGATGCAAGGGATTTCAGCAGCACTTTAGATACCGGTCGGGTGCGTTCATGTATCCGGCCTGTTGGTGCGACCGATGCCATGGTCGCTGGCCCTGATGGAGATCGCGGATCGAGGCCTCATCAACGGGTCGCGGGCTTGCTCGATCCCCAGCTCCGCCGGTGTCCATCATGCTGTCATTTGCCCTCACACCATAAGGTGGCCAACATACGCGGAAAGTCAGGCCGCGAGCTTAGGCCGATAGAATTCCCCGGTCGTCATCATCGCCCAGACGATCCGGGCCAACTTGTTGGCAACGGCGATGGCGACGACCATCGGCCGACGCCGTTCAAGCAGGGCTTCGATCCAGCCGCCTCCAACCCGGGAGCGAGCCTTTGGGTACCGAACGACGTTACGTGCTCCGATGACAAGCAAGTGCCTGAGATAGGAATCGCCCTGTTTCGTAATCCGGCCGAGCCGATCCTTCCCGCCGGTGGAATTCTGCTTAGGCGTCAGGCCAAGCCAGGCCGCGAACTCCCGCCCGGAGCGGAACATTGTTGCGTCCGGTACGGTCGCGGCGAGAGCCGTGGCCGTTATGGGACCGATCCCGGGAATTGAGGACAGCAACTTCGCCATCGGATTTACTCGCTGGATCTGAGTGAGCTCGCGCTCAATGGCCTCGACCTGCCGGTCCAATTCCTTCAGTTGGTTCACAAGGATGGCTAGTGCGATGCGGGCGTGGGCCGGTAGTGTCAGTTCCTCGTCATCCAACAAGTCCACCAGACCATCCACCCGTTGCCGGCCTTGCCCGACAATGATTCCGAACTCAGCAAAGTGAGCCCGAATCGCGCAGGCTGTCATGGTTCGTTGGCGGACCAACAAGCCTCTTGCACGATGAAGCATCAAGAAGCCCTGGTTCTCAACGCTCTTGATTGGAACGAACCGCATATTGGGACGGGTGACCGCTTCGCAGATCGCGGCCGCGTCAGCGGCGTCATTCTTGGCTCCTCTTCGTAGGTAGGGTTTAACATAGGCTGGCGGGATCAATCTCACATCGTGTCCAAACTGCCGAATCTCCCGCGCCCAGTGGTGAGCAGTCGCACAGGCCTCAATGCCGACTAGGCAAGGTGCGAGCGAGGAGAAGAACGACACGATCTCGCCTCGCCGGAGGCGTTGGCGACCGGCCACTTGGCCTTGGCCATCAACTGCATGGATGTGAAATACGTGCTTCGAAATATCCAACCCAATTGTCGCGATTTCCATGGTGAATTGCTCCTGTTACCGGGTTCGTCCATCCATCGCCAGTATATCGCCGGCGCGGAGGGAGCGGGGCCGTCTTCCCCATCAATGGCCGGCTGCGGGATGAATTGTTGAACGAGACGCTGTTCACGTCGCTGGCCCATGCCCGCGTCGCGCTCCGATGCTGGCGGACCGATTACAACGACGCACGACCACACTCGCGGCTCGGATGGAAGACGCCGTCCGAGTTCGCCTTCACCTGCGATCCGCGCCGGGATCTGGCGCTGCGCTATGCCGAGGGCTCCGCGCCAGCTCCCGTCGCTACCACCGCCCAACCGGGCAAATCCAACAGCCGGGGCGAACTCAGGACTGGATAAAACTTGATGTGGTGGAACGGCCCGCTCCAACAGCATCAAAGTGCTAGAACGTGGTCGTTGTTCGAACGCCACAAAGGAGGGACCGTTCCGTGAAACAGGTTATCACCATCGGGCTGGATCTGGCCAAGCACGTTTTCCAGGTTCACGGGGCGGATGCCGAGGGCTCACCCGTGTTCAACCGGAAGCTACGGCGCAGCGAAGTTCTGCGTTTCTTTGAGAAGCTGCCAGCATGCCTGGTGGGGATGGAAGCATGCGGTAGCGCCCACTATTGGGCGCGCGAGATCGCAGCTCTCGGTCATGAGGTCCGGCTCATTCCGCCGGCTTATGTCAAACCCTTCGTCAAGCGTGGCAAGACGGATGCGGCGGACGCTGAGGCCATCAGCGAAGCGGTGACCCGAAAGACCATGCGCTTCGTGCCGATTAAGACGGCTGAGCAACAGGCTGCCGCGATGGTGCTGAAGACCCGCGCTCTTCTAGTGCGGCAGCGAACGCAGTCGGTCAACGCGTTGCGCGCGCATCTCGCAGAATTGGGGATCATCGCCACCGCCGGCCTGGCAAAGGTTGAGGCGCTGGTCGCAATCATACGGGATGAGACAGATGCACGCCTGCCCGCAGCAGCGCGCTTCGCGCTGATGGCTATTGCCGACGAGATTGAAGCTTCAGCCGACCAGATCGAGAGGCTCGAGCGCGCAATCGTCGCGGAGGCCAAGCACGACGAGGACATGCGTCGGTTGACCACGATCCCTGGCGTCGGCGCCATTACGGCGGCGACCATCAAAGCGCTTGTGCCGGATCCCGGCGGGTTCAAGTCGGCTCGCCACTTTGCCGCCTGGCTGGGATTGACGCCGCGGCCTCATTCAAGCGGAGGCAAAGAGCGGTTGGGACGAATATCGAAGATGGGAAATCCAGAACTCCGCTCTCTCCTCGTTGTCAGGGCAACGGCCGTCTTGCGGCTTGTCCGAAACGACGTTCGGGCGCGGCCGTGGCTGAAGGCGCTTCTCGCCAGACGCCCCTTCAAGGTTGCCGCCGTCGCGCAGGCCAATAAGACGGCGCGGATCATCTGGGCGCTCCTGAACAAGGGCGGAATTTATCGGCGTCCCGACCCATTGGCGATTGCCGCGGTGACGCAGTGACCGCCAAAACGATCTGACCGGCGCAGGCCGGCAGAGGGCGAGGTGCAACAACAGGCGATGAACCCTGGGACGAAACCCCGAAACGAGTGAAGCTATTGCCCCCAATGCGCTCAAGCGCGTAAACTTGATTTAGCTCCTCGTTCCGCGGATCTCATCGAGGCCAGCGGCCTTATTGTGCCGCGCGCAAAGGCCGGACATATGACCGCACCGTTCCAATGTGTGAAATCGACTGAAAAAGCTCTTGCCTCGCGGGCCGTTCCACATATGGGGGCAAGGTCACAATACCAGCAAGACCTTCCCCGAACTCCATCTGCTCGCTGGGCTACAACCGAATAGCTCGAAGCCAACACTCGACGTTGCAGTCACATGTTGGCACCGCACCATCGGCGCGCCTGCCGGCATAAATTTTGCTGGTGGTGAGCTGAAACCGTACTTCCAGTGAAATCTCGGATCGATATTCCTGTTTCTCGAACCCAGGTGACTTCAATTGATGTCAAAGACGCAACTCCAGTCCGGACCTCCACGAGAAGACGAGACAGAGCCTGTTTCGAGAGGGTGGGTAAGGAACGCCGAGGTGAAAATAGCGGCTAATGGGACACGGATGAGCGGTTGCGGTGCTTGTTAGCGACGCGCGCCCCGAAACAGTTCTGCGGGACCAGCAAGTAAACGCTCCGTCATCTGACTATCTCATCAAGAGGACGATGGCATTAAGATTGGGCAGCATGTTCGAAGGACTACAACAGCAGTGAACGACGCCAGAATAGCTGCCGCTCCCGCATCACCTGCTTCCGAAAAGCGGCTCCTGGCGCTGTAAACAGCCGGTCGCGAGACGCTCTGAAAGTCGAGTGAGAGACATCATGTTGATGAACGAGTTAAAGGACCAGATACCGGATTTTGCCAAAGACGTTAGGACTAACCTAGCGGCTATGTTGGCCGACGAGACACTTACGCCAAAGTGCAAGTGCAGTCTATTGCTAGCCGTCGCGATTGCGACTCGCAATCACAAGATCATTTCCGCGATGGAATGCGAGGCTAGATCTGTAATGACGCCAGATGCCATCGCTGCTGTTAAATCCGCGGCTTTCTTGATCGCGATGAACAACGTCTACAATCCCTTTGTTCAACTCGCGTCAAACCTGGAATACAGGAAGATGCCTGCGCGGCTCCGGCAAGACCTCATCGAGAGTTCGAACGTTGACAGGGGCGATCTCGAGCTATGGTCACTGGCCATCTCGGCTATCAATGGCTGCGGCGCCCTCATGGACGAGCACGAAACAGCTCTGCAGCAGGAGTGGTTCAGTCCAACGGAGATCCAGACTGCCGTACGTTTTGCTGCTATTATGCAGTCAGTAGCCATCGCTATCGAGACAAGCGGTGACGTGAATTAATCTGAGTGGATCTACTTGAGCATGAACGGCATGTGCAGGCTGAGGCAAGAAGGCGATCGCTAGAATTCGGAGCTCCGACCCAGGACTGCCTGTGGCGCTCGAGAGAAAATGCCACGTGGGCGTCGTCCGATGGATTGCCCAACGTACTGCGTGATCAGGCCCGCTGCGCTTTCGGCGAGGTAGATCTTGTGACCAAACTCGACCAGCATGCGAACCTTACCGCGCTTGATCAGGTCGCCATGAGGTTCCAAGATGCAATAGTTCTCGTCGGTAACGAGCTGCTCACCAAGCATCACACGGCGACGTGCCTGATCAATGACACGACTTGCCAGCTGGCAGAAGTCTTCGACCTGCGCGCGGTTCTTTGATGGCTACGTCGGCGCAGACGTCTTGAGCACGGATCGCGCGGGTTCGTCGAGCCCAGTGCGTGCGTTTCCAACGCTCGCCAATGTCGATGAGCAGCCGGTATATGCGAGCCTGCTGGTCGTGACGCTGCCTCCTCGTGATACGCTGGACCTGGACATACGCCACCGCGCTGAGCGTGTACGGACACAAAACCCCTTGATTCTTCGCAATAGCAGGGCTTTGGCGAGACGGCGGACCAGGCGTGTGACGACGCGGACCTCATCACCTAGCAACGTATTGGCGGTTGGACGATGAATGCCGGTCTGCACCACCTCGTGTGGACCCGCAACTTATCGCAGTCCTTCAATGCTAGCTCGATCGCTGGCAGCCCCCCCCAAATTGTTGGCCGCTCTCAGCGCCTGTGGGGTCAGATGGATCAAGCCACGCTGAAGGGTATCATGCTTCGGCGCCGGCACCCAGTAGAAGGCAGGGAACTGGACGAAGCGTCAGGATCAAATGCTTAAGCTCTGATCTAAAGCATCTGGCGGCGCGCTCAATACAACGTAAAGCTCTACGAGATCCTGACTCAGAGCGCGAGCTTTCTAGATCAAGTACTCCATAATCTCTAGTTGCGCTCGTGCCAGACGGTGTTCGGGATTATGCCCTTTCATGCAAGGTGGGGAGCACTTTTGGACACCGAACGTCGACTGGCCGGACCGGCTCTACTCGATCTAGTAGTACCGACTTGGCCTCCAAACAGAGATACTCATCTGCTCGATACTTCTAGTTTGAAGCGCCCTTTGCCGGCGGCACGGGCGTCACTGGTAGGAGAGAGTGGGAAGAATGAAAACATCCGACCAATCCGATCAACTGGCGCGTGCGAATGTCCACGTTAGGAGCTTGAGCCCACCGTCATGCCAACCAATGGACACCAGGCCACAGCTTGTAACCCACCACGCCCCTCGCTTCGAGCAATCGGACGAAATACGCCGCTGCAACATGCTTGACGCCGGCAATCCGCATCGTCGTCCCAAAACGCTGCGTGCTATCGCCACTCAAGCGCTCGGGCGTGAAGCGGAGATTTCCTGCTCCACTAAGCCGCTGCTCGAAAGTAACCGTAGTCGCATCCCACAAATCAAACAGTGTCTGCTCATGTGGAGCTAGTTGCGATCAGACATTCTGTGGCCGGATGCATGATTTCCTGGGACTCTACAGCAGAAGCGGCTGTCACCGATTACACCTGCGAGGCCGGATCAAGATGAGAGATTTGTCCGATGATTATCCCTTGCCTCCCATTGGGCCCCTCCAAGGGAAGCATGGAAACGCTCACGTAACGCGCAGGAGTTTGCTAGCGGGTGCGTCTCTTTTTATCACCATGGGGGGGGCAAGCGCGCGGGTGATGACGAAGGCCTTGCCTTGGGAGCCCAATAAGGCCGATCCGGTGACGCCAGTCGTATCCGGGGGATATTTGTTCTTCACCGCAAAGGAGGCTGCCATTGTCGATGCGTTCGTGGATCGTCTAATTCCGACTGACGAACTCGGCGCCGGCGCTAAGGACGCCGGCGTCACGACGTTTATCGATCGTCAGCTGACCGGGCCGTATGGCGGTCATGATTCACTGTACATGCAAGGACCATTTTCGGAAACGCCACTGCCGAGCCAGGGACTGCAATCGCCGATGACACCTCGCCAGCAGTATCGGTTAGGGCTCGCCGCTCTCGATCGCTATTGCAGCGAGACCTATGGAGGGCGCGGCTTTGCCGAGCTCAGCTGTGAGAGGCAGGACAGTTTAATTCACGCGATGGAACAGGGCGAGGTTCAGTTCCAGAATTTCGATAGTCAGATGCTGTTCTCAGCCATTCACACTAACGCCATTGAAGGTTATTTCGCCGATCCGATCTATGGCGGCAACCGCGAGATGATAGGCTGGGACCTCGTTGGCTTCCCCGGTGCTCGCTACGATTATCGAGACGTGATGGAGAAACCGAACAAGCGCTACGAGCTACCGCCGGTCGGGTTGCAGGGCCGTCCTGCCTGGGGGAGCCGCTGATGGCCCGCCGTCTTCCCCGAAAGGACGTCGTTATCATCGGTCTGGGCTGGACTGGATCGATCCTCGCTTACGAGCTGTCCCGTGCCGGTCGCGAAGTGGTTGCAATCGAACGAGGCCCATGGCGCAATACCGCTACGGAGTTCAATATCGGCACGGTGCCGGATGAATTGCGGTATGCCGTGCGGCATGAATTCTTCCTGCGCCCCAGGCAGGAAACGCAAACTATGCGCAACAATCCTGCGCAGACCGCGTTGCCAATTCGCAAATGGGGCAGTTTCCTGCCCGGTAACGGGGTCGGTGGTAGCGGCATGCATTGGGGTGGCCAGACCTGGCGCTTCCTACCAGACGATTTCCGCCTCCGTCGCCACTTGACTGAGCGCTATGGCAACAAGAGCCTGCCTTACGGGAATGATATCCAGGACTGGCCAGTTTCTTACGACGAGCTTGAGCCCTATTATGACAAGTTCGAGCGCATGACAGGCATTTCGGGCAAAGCCGGCAATCTCAAAGGCAAAATAAACGCTGTCGGCAATCCCTTCGAAGGCCCGCGCTCGCGCGAATACCCAACGCCACCGATGAAGCAAGGCTATGCGCAGGAGTTGTTCACCCGTGCTGCAGTCGAACTTGGCCTACACCCATTTCCATTACCGTCGGCATGTATTTCGGTGGCCTACACCAATACTTACGGCTGCACTTTGGCCCCGTGCACCTATTGCGGCTTCTGTGAGCGGTTCGGCTGCGGGACATATTCGAAGGCCTCGCCGCAGACCTGCGTTCTCCCGGCGCTAGTCCGCGAGCCCACCTTTGAAGCCCGCACGGATTGCGAGGTGACTAAGATCAACCTTTGTGTAGGCGGCAAAATGGCGACCGGAGTGACCTATGTTGAGGCCGATGGTCAAGAGTGGGAACAGCCCGCGGATCTCGTGCTGGTCTGCGCCTACAGCCTCTTTAACGTTCGCCTCTTACTATTATCAGGCATCGGCAAACCGTATGATCAGGCGAGAGACGAAGGCGTGGTCGGCCGCAACTATACGTATCAGACCGCCACCGGTTCGACAGGTTTTTTCGACAGAGCCATATTCAATCCGTTCGGAGCCGCAGGCGGCCTCGGCCAAGCGTTGGACGACTACAACTGCGATAATTTTGACCATGACGCACACGGCTTTGTAGGAGGCGCCTCCATTACGTGCGCCTGCAGCAACGGACGGCCGATCCTCTACCACCCGGTGCCACGCGGCACGCCGAGTTGGGGTAGCGCCTGGAAGAAGGCGGTTCACGACAACTATCTGAAGGTGGCTAATGTCGACGCGCAGGGCAGTGTCATGAGCTATCGCAACAATTACCTCGATCTTGATCCGACTTATAAAGACCGGATTGGCCGTCCATTGCTGCGCATGACCTTCGATTACCAAGACAATGAGCGAAAGATGGCGAATTGGATGGCCGCCCGCTGTGACGAGATCGCAAAAGCCATGGGGGCCAAAGCCACACAGGTCAACCGCCTTAACGGCGCTTGGTCGGTGGTGCCTTACCGATCCACTCACAACACAGGAGGCGCCGTGTTTGGTAGCCATCCGAGCACCAGCGCGCTTAACCGGTACCTGCAGTCCTGGGACGTCCACAATGTCTTCGTGATGGGCGCCTCGGCGTTTCCTCAAAACCCAGGCTACAATCCGACGGGCACCGTTGGCGCCCTAACCTATTGGGCGCTGGACGCCATCTTCGAGTATATGAAGTCGCCGCGCCCCTTGGTGCAGGCATGAAGCGGATTGTAAAGAGAGTGGCGGTCCGACTCCGCCAGGCCGTAGGATTTCTACTGCTATTTGTGAATGTGGTGGCTGCTGAATCTGACCATTATGTAGACCTTATGCGCGGCAAGGCGCTGGTGATCTCACGCGATTCTGTCGCCCGTCACACCTCCCCCGGTGGGACGCCATTTGGCGAGTGGCTCCCACTGCAAACGCCCTTTGGACAGATCATTGCCCCGAACATTACGCCGGACGATACGGCCGGCATTGATAGCTGGTCATCTGATGATTTTGTCCGCGCTATGAATGAGGGGAGACGGCCGAGCGGCGATGATCTGAATCCGGCTTTTCCCTATGCCTATTACAACAAGGTGACCCGCGTCGATCTCGACGCCATCAATGCCTACTTGCCGACACTCGCTCCCATCACCAATCGGGCCAATCGCAATACGTTGCCGTCTCCTCTCAACATGCGTCCTTTGCATGCCGGTTTGGGCAAATTGTCAATCGACGAGATCGTGCGATATCTGAGTACGGGACAAACGGCTGCAAGCGTCGCTTCAGGCCCAATGAAAGACGTAATCGAGAACTCCACATCGACAATGCCGGAGGCCGACCTTAAAGCTATCGCGGTCCACCTAGAGGAGCGCGGTGCGACCGCCCCCCCTGCATCCGAGCCGCTAGCCGCTTCAGATCCGCTAATGCAGGCGGGCGAAGCCATCTTCATAGACACCTGCTCGGCCTGCCACACTCGAAACGGGGGCGGCATCGAGCCGATCTTTCCGAACCTTGTTGGCAATGGCGTAGTTACTCAGGACGATCCGACCTCGGTGATCCACGTCGTCATCGCCGGCGGACGAGCAGCGGCCAGCGACAAGCAGCCCACTCCACCTGCAATGCCCTCTCTCGGCTTCCGCCTGACCGATGGTGAGATTGCTGCGGTCGTTACCTATATCCGGAATTCCTGGGGCAACTCCGCTCCGGCGGTGGCGGCAGACACCGTGAAGGCCGTTCGTTGTCGCGAGAGCGGGGCGTCCATTGAAAGAGCTGGCCGGCTGCCTTCCTGTTGGAAGTGATCGGGTTGGATCACATTCCTTAGCTTTACATGGTTGAGGCCTCTTGGAGGTGAAAAGATGCGGCTCGTAAGGTGCACCCCAGAATGACAATCGACGTTCAACATAGCTTGCCAATCGCGCGGCCGACGTAAGTCATTTGGCCGGGCGATGACCGGAGTTGGACCGCAGTTGCGGGTGCGCCGCATAAAGCGGTAATAGGTAGCTTTCCGGCGATTCAGGGTCCAAAACGTCGACAATCATCCTGGCATAGACGGTTAAGCGCGCCTCGCGCCATCGATCCCGTTCAATGTGAACTCGTGCGTTCAAACGCTGCCGGACATTCAGGCCAGATCCAGCATAACACCGCTGCTCCCTGCCTGCAGTATGCGTTGAGCTTAGGTGTGAATGCCGATGCCGGCATCCTCGAGCTCGCCTACTAAGGTTTGCTACTGGACCCGGCAACGCTTCCGGCAGAGAGCGGGCGCCGGCCCGGACTTGGGCTACACGCAGCTCGCATTGTTCCCATCCGTCAACTTTCCTTCAGAAGCGAAGCCATCAACGACCATTACGCCTGCATCAATCCCTTTGAACCTTTCGAACTGCGCAATATCAGGAGCCTCTCCACTTTGTTGTGCGTGAAGGAGACATCCATCAAACACCGAAGTGCAGTCGACTCGGATGCGATGCGGGATCTCAGGTGCAGTCCCTGCGGCATCGCGCAAAATGGAATGGCTTGCAATGGATCATTCGTTTGAGATAGCTCAACGAAATCGCACATCATGTCTAGTCAAATCAGTGAAGGCGAACGACCACGCTCGACGTATGTGGCAACACTCAACATTCGATGGACCTTTGCGGCAAGGTCGCATTCGTCGTCGGTGGTTACGGAGCGGTTGGCACAACAATCTCCGAAACACTCGCTGCTGCTGGAGCAATCAGCGTCATTGCGGGGCGAAACGGCGGCCAGGCACGCGCGCTAGCTCACCAATTAAGCGACAGGGGCTATCTTGCGGAGGGCCTTGAGCTCGACGCAACCAACACTGAAGCAATCAGAGAACTCTCAAGCTCACTGGTACATCATCATGGTTCGATTGACATTCTAGCAAATTGCCTCGGTTTCAATAAGGAGCAGAGGCTACTCGAGGTCACAGAGGAGGCCTTAGGAGTCTTTGATGAGGTCTACTCAAGAACGTTGCGAGCCGGGATGTTCCTGTCTCAAGTAGTGGCCAAGCATCAAATTGCTGGTAGGGGCGGCAGTCAAATCCACCTCCTCTCGGTTGGATCATCACTTGAATTCCGGGATCGGGGCTACAGCTCCTTTTGCGCGGCAAAAGGCGAACTGGCTGTTCTGCTAAAGCAGCATGCGACGGAGCTGGGACCGCACGGGATTACTGTCAACGGCGTGGCTGCTGGCAGGGTTCGGACGCAAAAAAACGACAGGGCGCTCGAAGATGCATCGACGTTTAGGCAAGCTACCGCGAATGTTCCTTTCGGCCGTCTGGCAACGCCAGCCGATGTCGCCGGCGCGGTACATTTCTTCGCATCGGAGCTCTCGCGTTTTGTGACGGGGCAAATACTATACGTCGATGGTGGTCTCAGCGCATGCAGGTAAGGGCAGCCCGAGAAGATGTCCATCCTAAAAGGGAGCTAGCCGCGGGATCTGGTCGCGGATATCTGCTGTACAGCTGGGATCACCCGCGCTGACCTAGGACGAGTTCAAGTAGCTCCAAGGGGAGAACGGCAGGAAGTAGAAGCTGGTCGACGATTTGTCTCGGCAAAGAGAGGCTGCAGGACGTGATCCGCCGGATGGTAGAAGCCTGACCGGAGGCGCTGTAGATCGACGAATCTGTGGCGAGTGGCAGATGTCGACCCGCACGGCCTCGCATCTCGATTTCGATCAATCGCCCAATAATGACAAGTCCCAGGCGACAGATTGAATTGAATTCCTAACACTCGGTCATGCAGGCACAAATCAGGGCGTCAAAGTCAGCTCGCTTCCGCGATCAACGAGGCTCTTCAACTCCTCGCCTGTTTGCCAAACGAGGCAATCATCGTCCACGATGTCCTCTCCGATCAACTGTAATATCGATCCGCCGGGTTCGTGATGAGAATATCCGTAGACCACCCCTTTTTCCAATAGCTGGCGCGCGACTAGTGCACATAGGAAGTCCGGAGCCCACATAGCCAAGGACACTCCGCGTGCTAGTCCCGCCATTACCTTCGACATCCCCAGTCCTCTGAAGTCGTTGCGAATCCAACGGTCGCCAAGATAAGCTACCTTACCGGTTATCTTCTTCGCGCTCGGCGCTGTGCAGCGACAACGATCCTGAGGATGTGCATGCAGAGCCGGGTCCGCGAAAAACGCCTTCAAAGACTGGAGGTGCTCGGCCAAGTTGCTGCCGGAAAGATCGTACAGTCGGGCGGCCTCCAAAAGAGCAACGTTGCTATTTCTATCGACGCCCACAATCCAAAATCCCTCGCCCAATTCAATTGGCGAACGGTCCGGTCGAAAATTCGGATATGTCCGTCCCTTTGTTGGAGTAGCCTGCGTAATCGAGATATATTCATCAAAATCGAAGCCTAGCGAGATCTTTACTCCGTTTTTAGCGGCGGCCGCGTCATATTTTTGCAAAAAACGTGAGACGTTCAACGGATCAATTACGGTTTTCATTCCTTGTTCCTTGCCACTTATCCCCTCGGCTTTGAACAAACATACGAGGAATTACTCTAGGTAAGACAATGGCTCATCTATCGTCGACTGCCTGATCTGGCGGGGAACACCGAGGCAACAGTTGGACAGGCCTCGTCAAGCCCGCGAGTACAAGCTCTTGGACGAGTCGCACTGATCGAACGACACGAGATGCTGGGCCATTTAAGCGCCGTCCAACAATCATCGACGAAAGACAGGCAGATCTGCTCATGCGATTCGCTACTTCCTAAGGAGGCCGCGTCGACCGCGCGACCTTTATTTGACGTATGGTGCGCAAAGTTCACAACTGGGCGACGTTGCAACCCCGTGGTCTATGTGACGGCTCTGGACAAGCTCTGTACGACGGTCACACTCTTGGCCCATCATCTCGCGTTGAGAGGCAAATCGAGGCGCTCTTACCTGGCGCCGACGTCCCTAGCCGCTTTGTCGAATACTTAGTAGGTTGCAGCCAAGTGATCCGCAAACCAAGGAGCTCGGCGGATCATCCTAAAAGCCGTACTCGACCCTACAACGGTGAAGCTATTTAAGTGAAGCCGCCAACGACCTCTCTAATATATCAAGTCCTTGTTCTAGTAGCTCTTGATCAATCGTTAGTGCGGGCATGACTTTTAGGACCTGATCATCCGGCCCGCATCGTTCGATCATCAATCCCTCGTCAAATGCCGTACGTGCCGTCGCCTGGGCAATTTCGGCGCTGTGACAGTCAAATCCCCAAACCATGCCCCGCCCTCGGACGGAAAACCCTCCTCCATACTCCGATGCGATAGCGTCAAGTCGGCTGCGCATTAAATTCCCCATACGCTTAACGCCGTCCGAAAACGTCTGGCTCCGCCAATAAGTGTTTATAGCTGCGGTTGCCGATACCAGAGCAAGATTGTTAGCTCGAAACGTACCCGTGTGTTCTCCCGGCTCCCATACGTCCAAGCCTTCTTTGATCAGCACCATCGACAATGGAAGGCCATAGCCGCTCAGCGATTTAGACATCACGATGATGTCTGGCGATAGTTCTGCGAACTGGAAGCTAAAGAACTCGCCCGTACGGCCACAGCCCATCTGTATATCGTCCACGACAAAGAGTGCACCTGCATCTCTCGCGATAGCCTGAATTGACCGCAGCCATTCTTTGCTGGCTACGTTTATTCCCCCCTCTCCCTGGACGGTCTCAACGAGAATGGCGGCGGGAGAATCGACACCACTACTTTTGTCCAGCAGAACGTTCCGTAGATAATCAGCCGTATCGAAATCTGGCCCGAGATAGCCATCAAAGGGTACGAAAGTCGCGCCAGAGAGAGATACGCCGCTGCCCGCACGATAAAACTGATTAGCGGTCGCGGCCATGGCTCCTAAACTCATACCGTGATAGCCACGGGTAAATGAAATGACGTTCTTACGTCGCGTGACCTTCCGGGCGAGCTTTAGAGCCGCTTCGATCGCGTTAGCGCCAGTTGGCCCAGTGAATTGAGCGCGATATCGAAGATTCCGCTCCTGAAGTACTATAGAGCTAAAGGTCTTCAAGAATTCGAGTTTTGCTGTCGTGCTCATATCGATCGCGTGAACGACAGCGTCCGAATTCAGATACTCGATAATGGCCGCTTTGATCGCATGATTGTTGTGGCCATAGTTTAACGCGCCAGCTCCGGCAAAGAAATCAATGATTTTTCGGCCCCTGTCCGTCAACATTATGGAGCCGCGCGCTCGGTTGAATGTAGCCGGAAATATACGCGAGTACGAGCGGACGTTCGATTCTAGCGTTTCGAGTACCTGGAGCTCTCGCGTTTCGCCGATTATCCCATGCATGGTCGTCTTCTCCGGAATATGATGACCCTCAGGAAGCAACAAGCCGCTACAGAAATAGCGACAGCAAACCCGCTCGCCCCTTCTGAACGCATCTCTCAGAAGGGTCTCACCTTACTTATATTAGCCTCGCGGAGAACGAACCTACCAATGCTTGTAGTCGATCGAGGTCATATAAGTCGGCCGCCACTGGGTTCGAGAAGAGTCGTGTACGCAAGCCGATAGACCAGTTTGCCGCCCATAGGAACCCAAAGCATTGATTGTCTACGCATCGTTCGGCATACGCAGCGGCGGCAAGCATAGCGCGCGGCTAGAATACCTCGCACGGGGCGATTACGGCGGCACGTCGCAAATCGCGAAGATCCTGCGGCACCTATCCAATCGTCAGGATCCGCGCGCAACTTTATGGACTTATATTGATTATCCGAATTGCACGAGCGGCTGCATGCTAACCTGCTCACCAGAAAGCTCGCTTCGCGGTTCGCGGTCGACAATAGGGAAGGAGACGATTGCAGCCGCAAGCTCGATCAGGTGTGTATCGGCGAGGTTTTCCGCCGCGCTCGACTTGTCCTGACCCAAGTGGTCGATATCCCGCAGTCGCCCGCACCATATTCAGCGAGATCCGCGCCCCTGGCGTGCCGCGGTTGAGCACGTCAATCAAGCTGCTAAACAGACGAGCTTTAGGGTGGCGATGCTCGAAGAATCGGGTCGGCCCCACACGACCGACTGCCGGAATGACGATCCGCGCGCTTGAAGCGAAAGCTCCTTCTTTTCTCTTAGAGTGGCATTGGCGCAGCTAGGAAACATAGGCGGGTTCCCGCATCGAGCATGGATTAGCTGCATGCAAACTGCTCCGGCTATTGACGTCTCTTCTTGCATCCGAACCACATATCACCTCATCGGGTAGGGCTTTCCCGTAACCTCGGCTGTTATTTCCAGAATGCAGTCACATAGCCGTTCTACATCGCAGAACTCCTGCTCCGCTGTAATGCACACTCGAATTGCCGCCCTCCCTTGGGCGACGGTCTGCACGTCCACTAGGGTATAGAAGCCGCAATCCAGGAGCCGTCTTGCAATGGCCGTCGCATTGACTTCAGATCCGATGACGATGGTTCGGATCGGAAGTGAATTGCCTTGTTCAGCGGTGGCGACACCACGGTCAAAGAGCTGAGTGAGTTGCGACAACCGCCGTTGGCGCTGGCCCAGCTCAGGCGAGCGGTGAATTTTGCATGACGCGAGCGCCGCACCTATCGCAGCCGCGCTTGGCGCCGCCGAAAATGAATACGGAATGGAGGACTTTCGAATCAGCGCCTCGTGATCTGCGAGTCCAACCATCAGCACTCCGCCCGAGGAACCAAACCCCTTGGCGAGTGAGCCTGCTATGACAGTTCGGTCACCGAGCGCTTGGGAAAACTGAGAACGGGCAAATCCTTCACCTTGGCGTCCGAAGAGCGATATGCCGTGAGCGTCGTCGATATACAGAAAGAGCCCATAACGTTCCTGGAGTTGGCGCAACTCCTTTATCGGAGCATAGCCTCCCCTGAAATAGACGCCATCGCACACGTAAGCGACCACCGAATGTTCACGGCACAAGCGCTCGAGAGCGTTGATGTCGTTATGCGCTATCGTTTCTAAGGCAGTTTCATTAGCCACTACCGGCTTGTGATGAGCGAGCGAGATGTGTGCAGACTGGTCGAAGGCGACGACCGGCCTCCTGCCGCCAGTGAATTGCCCTGAGGCCAGGATAGGCATCGCGCCCAAATTGGCCAGCATGCCACTCGAAAACGCGATTACGCGTGAGCCAAAAAGGTCAGAAAGACTCTCTTCTAGTTCGTCAAGGCGGGTCCGGGTGTAGGACTGGTGCAACGATCGATGCGCCTCGATCGCCTCGATCGCTCCGGCGACGATCACCGGATGATCGTGCAGGCCCAGATAGGAGCATCGGGCGAAATCAATCAGCCGCGCATGGCCGTAACGCCGGCCATTGAGGCAAGCAATAGTACGTCCGCTGCTGGCGTGTCCCTGGACAGGCACGAGACCAGCGATCTGAGCTGCATGGAGATGGCTCACGCCCAACCTGTAGCCGTTATTTTGAGCGATCTGCTGTTGCATTTTCATTCTCCACGAAAGGTGCTCAACATACCTGCGTACCTCTCCTTTATCTCGCTTGCTTGTCGGATGAGGCTTTTCAGCGTCAGCGCGCAGACGGAAGGTTCGGCAGTATCCTGCTTGCGGTTAGGTCGAGCTCCAGTCCAAATCAGCTAGATCCTTGCTCGTCCTTGCGCAGCTACCAAGTCCAGCAGGCAAAGTGTTTACAGTCTCGATGGTGCATTTCTGCCAGACGATTCGAAGGATGCCTTGTAGGACAAGTTCCACACGGCTGTGGTCACCAGACGGAGGCAGTCCGCCAATACAAAAAATTGATAGAGCCTCAGATCGCTCGCCGCGCTCAACGGAGCTGTCGCGAAGTGGAACGAGCACAAATGTCCCGAACGTCGATCAGGAGCTGACGAAGCTGAGCAGTCCTTTCCATATAAGAAACCCGAACGTCATCGGGTTTTGCATCATTCCAGTTGATGACGCTGGCGACTGGACAGAGCTTCAGTTCGAAGAAACCTTCTCTGTTGTTGCGGGATCTCGTTCGGCACGCATCGCTGTCCCAATTATATCCTCCGCCACCAATTCAGCGATTTGAGCATCGGAGAGACCCAAAAGACCAGATAGAATCTCTCCATTGTGTTGTCCCAGAGTTGGCGCCGCTGCGCGGATTGGATAGGGCTCGGAACTCTCGCGAATGGGCATTGATGGCTGCGGATGCAGCCCTATGAAAGCGCGCTCGACGTCCTGGAAAAACGAGCGAGACCGGAGGTGGCGATCATTGAGGAGGTCAATCGGGAGGCGGGCTACGCCGGCCGCCACCCCCACGCCTTGCAACTCGGACATCGCCTGATCCGCGTCCCGAGTGAGCGCCCATGCTTCGATGTCTCCGTCAATGGCTTCTTCGATTCGGCGGCGAGCTTCCACAGATTTGAGCGACGGATCCGCGGCCCAGTCTGGCCGGCCAATGGTTTGGGCAAGCCTCTGCCACATTTCGGCATTGGTCGCGGCCACCATAATCCAATTGTCCTCCCCCGCACATCGAAAGCAGCCGTGCGGCACGAAGTGTGGATGCCGGTTGCCATATCGTGTTGGCGGCGCACCGCCGGTCGAATAAACCGTAATCCATGGCGCCGCGAACGGCATCATGCATTCGATCTGGGCGAGATCGATGAACTGTCCCTGTCCAGTTTTGCGGGCGTGTATCAGGGCTACCAGCACTGCAGCACAGCCATTTAACCCACCGACGGCGTCTCCAAACGCAACGTGGCTCATCACTGGTATGTCTGTGGGATTTCCAATCACACTTGGCAAGCCCGAGCCCTGCTCCAGAGTCGAGCCATAGGCCCGGCAATCACGATTGACACTGTTCGTGCCAAAGGCTGACATTGATATCATGACGAGTCGAGGGTTAAGCGTTCTGAGAACGTCGTAGCTAAGCCCGAGCTTCGGCAGCACGTCTACCGAGTAGTTGTCCACGACAGCATCAGCGTCCGTCAAAAGCTGTTTTGCGAGATCGAGGCCTTGGGTGCGCGTGAGGTCGAGTGTGATGCCGCGCTTGTTGCGGTTCATGATACAAAATCTTCCGGATTTTTCGTACATCTGCGCATCGATATACGCATAGCTTCGATCAACGCCGCGCCACCAGTCCGGATACTGGATTGCCTCAATCTTGATTACGTCTGCTCCGAGATCCGCCAGCGTGCGCGTACACAATGGACCTGCCCAGCCCATTGAGAAGTCGATGACCCGAATTCCCTGCAAAGGCTGCCGGGCGGCATCAATGCGGATGGGTGTCACCGACGCAGCGGTGGCCTGATCTCCTCGCGTATTCTCGCTGCACTGCCGCTCGCCGACAGCAGGAACTTTTCCGCCAGGACGCGGCGGCGTCAATGTCAACCCCTGCACCGATCCGACCGTCAGGCCCTCTTCTTCGCCTAGCAGAACAGGCACAATCGCGCCGCGCATTTTCTTTTCCGTGTCCTGGAGTAGATCCGATATTTCGGGCACTGGCACGATCGGAATCCTTCCTTTTCGCCCCTCTTCGAACCACTCCTGTGCGGTCCGCGCTTTCAACCTCGGCATAAATACTTGTTCGATCTGTTCAAGGTGCTTCAGACGATCTTCGCCCATAATCAAGGCCGACTCGTCACGCAATTCTGATAGGCCGAGCATGTCGCAGAATGCCCGCCATTGTGCCGGTGTTATCAACGTGACGCCGAGCCAACCCTTTTTTGTTTCGTAAATGCCAACTGGAGAACCTGGCCAAAAGCGGTTAGTGCCAATCCGGCGCATCACGTCGCCGCGCGCAAACGCCTCTGACATGAGATACTCACTGAGAGCGAGGCTCGATTCAAAAATATTGAGCGACCACGACCTCCCTCCTCCGTCCTGCGTTTTCGCAATCACTGAGGAAGCCGCAGCAATGAAGCCCCACAGGCCAGCGAGGATGCCTGTTTGGAAATCCGGCGCGTGCATCGGTGGGCCCTCGACCGGTCCAACCAATCTGATAAGGCCAGCGAGCGCCCGGACGGTTGAATCGGTTGCGGCCATTCCTGCATAGGGCCCCTCTCGGCCGAACCAGCTCCCTTGGAGGCAAATCAACCCGGGACGGACCTTGCGGACCGCGGCCAGATCAATGAACGGGCAATCTGCGGTATCGACGTCGCGACCATCGATCAGAATGTCGCAATTCTCGATCAATGCAGTCAGTCGTATGCTCGCCTGTGAAGTGGTGGGATCGATGATGACGCTCGATTTGTTGAAGTTCAGAAATGCGAACCACGCGCTCTGGCCGCTGGGAGTTAGTGGCGGGCTCCGTCGAAGTGGATCCCCTTGCGGCGGCTCGACCTTCCGAACATCGGCACCGAAATCGGCGAACAATCGCGCACAGTAGCTGGTTGCGGCCGAGCTACCGATTTCGACCACCTGCAGATGCGACAACACTTCCATCGAGGGCTCCATTGTGATGCTCATGAAACATGATCTATCTCGCGATGCGAGACACGCGACGCTGGCTGCAAGTGATGCGACCTGGGCACTGGAACCGAACGCTCCTACGCGGCCTCTCTGCCAATCGATGATCGGTGGATGCCGAACACCGGTTCCTCTGTGCCGTCGGCATTAACGTCCGCAACTTTGTTGCTGTAACACCTTTCCGGACCGGCGCTGGCCATCATCTCCTTGCGGCAAGCAGCCAGCATGCAATCCTCCAGCTTCTTCACTCCAAATTGGCCGTCGGCCATGCCGCAGCCGAGGGCAACTCCAGCGCTCCTTTCTCTGTGCTCGCAAAGGCCAACCCGGTCGCAAACCTTGATGTCATCCCGCGTAGCGGTCGCTCCGTAATCAGAGCTTAGATTGAGAACCAATTCTTCGGGGAGAGCTCATTTCCATTTCCGCGCGCCGCCCGCACCCACTCGTGATGGTGCATTCTGGAATAGAACATTCAACTACGGATCTTGGTAGTTCCGCGCTGTGTTGCATTCGTTAGAAGTGTCAAGTGCGCTCGAAGCGCTTGCCTATCGCGAGCGCGAACGGCGTAGCGGGTTCGTCAATCAATCAACACGGTCAGGCCGAAGTTATACTTATCCATTACACCACAAAGAAGTTGACTCCGTCACGATCAGCAGCCTGCATCTGGAGATCGTACTTGCCAAATATCCCATGGCCGAAAGGCGCCAAGATCGCCGTCAATCTCACTTTCGACTTCGATGCAGAAACCTTGTGGCTCGGGCGCGACCCGACCAATCTCGATCGTCCCGGCACGCTCTCGCAGGGCACCTACGGCGCCAAGGTTGGCGTACCCAAATCCTCGAGCTGCTTACCGACGAAGGGGTGCCGGCCACTTTCTTTGTACCCGGCTGGGTCGTCGACAACAGAACCCATATCGTCGAGAAGATCGTAAAAGCCGATCATGAAATCGGCCACCACGGCTATTTACACAAGCCGATCGATCCGAACCATCTGGAGATGGAAACTCGAGGAGCTTGAAACGAGCATCGAGTCAATCAAGCGCGTAATCGGCCTGGCTCCGGTAGGCTACCGTGCCCCATCAGGAGAAATGAGCGCGAAGCTAATCCGCCTTCTGACTGAACGAGGATTCATCTATGATAGTACCATGCTGGACGACATCGAATCCAACCGCCACATCCTAGAGGATGGAAGCCCTGCCGTCGTTGTTGCCGTGGCACTGGAGCATGGATGACGCTCAGTATCTTTTGACCAGCATCAAGTCCCACCGGCCGTTGGCTACTAACGATCACGTGCTCTCGATCTGGAAGGCGGAGTTCGACGAGGCCTATCTGTCCGGCGGCTACTTCAATCTCATCATGCACCCGCAAGTGACCGGCCGCCCGTCTCGCGTCCGCATGTTGCGCGAATTCATCGCCTACATCAGAAAGCACGACAAGGTTTGGTTCGCACGAAGCCGTGATGTGGCGACTGCTTGGCTTACGGTTGCTAACACATCGAGCGTCGGACCGGTCGTCTCGCCCTTCCTGCGACAAAGCGAGAACGGGACTATCTCGCAGCGGTAAGCAGCGCAAAAGAAAGAATCGTCGCGCCTTCGCCACTTGTTGTTACTGTCCCAGTTTGCTCTTCCAAAGAATCTCGATGTTCACCTGACGTTCGTGCTTTCGCCGCATGCCCTCGCGCGAACACGTTTCTGTGCCTATAACCTAGGCAATCTGCTTGAATCCGGTTTGTGCTTGGCGATCGCGCATACACTACGCAACCGGATCTTGATCGAGCTGAGCTTACCTTGCATGTGCTTATTGGTCGCCTTGCGCCCGAGGACGAATACCCCACCCGTGTGATCGCGTGCGGAGACGGCTACCGTCTAGTAAAGTCGAAGTCTCGACGTTTCTTCGCCGCGTGGAGCGTGGTCGAACAGTCTGGTCGTAGCGCCAGTTCGAGCGAATGCATTCGTTCGTGCAGACCTGCAGGTCCTACTTCATGCTGTCGTGCGCCGTGTGTGTCCACTGGCAACTCACTACCGAACGTGACCGCAGCCACCCAACTGCGTTTTCGTCAAACCCTTAAGATACGCGACAAGCCGAGGAGCATCGCGCCACCTGACAGAGAAGCGGTCGCTTGCTCCAAAAGTGGCGTTATGCAGCCCGATTCTCCTAAATCCCTTCATGTCAGACATGCGATTGCCGGTTATCCTGTTGCCTGTGCTGTGGACGCCATCGTCATCCGGCAAAGGTCTGTGATGTCATGAATGGGCGGGTGGCCGCCGCAACAATCGGAAGGCCGTGCATTCGAACAGGATTGCCGCGATCTCTGGATGCGCGACTGGGAGTCGAGTGATGCGGGCAGCGACATCTATTTCGATTGCGGCAACATTGGTGGGCGGACGGCCGCTTCATCATACCAGAAGGTACCACCTTCGATGCGCCCTACCACGACCCTCGCTCGTTCAGCGGGATCGTCGAATCCGAACAGATCTTCGCCGAAATACGTCGAGCCGTATGTCAGGACGGCGATCTTGGCTTTGGGCGGAAGTTGACGGATTAAGAGTGGCAATAGGAGTAAGCTGCACATGGCCATGGGTACTTCCACCGACGCTGATATAGCTCGCTGATGTCGAATGGAGAAGCCACACGTCAATGCGACGCATCAAGCCCTGTTTGGCCTCGGAGATTCCAGATTGGTAGAAGATCGCTTCAAGGCTGAAGAAATTGGGGGATCAGACTTGATTCGACTCATGTTGAGCGACGCCCAATGAGAGCGGATCTCACCGCAGTTGTCCGCAAAGCCGGTGATTCCGGGAGCAGCGGACGTGACAGTCGGCTTTTAATCGAAGCAGCTCTTTGGATTGTGCGCACGAACTCGCCGTGGCGGACTCTGTCGGAAGGTTCGGCAACTGGTTCACCGAGTATACGCGCTTTTGGCGCTGGGCGCAGAAAGGAGTCTAGGAGCGCGTTTTTCAAGGTTCCCTATGACGATCCTGATTTTGAATCGACACGACAGTACCCTTGTCCGGGGCTCACCAGCATGGCACCGGCGCAAGAGGGGGACTCAAATCAGGCAATAGATAGCTCGCGTGGAGGTGACCAGCAAAATCCCTTGGCAATCTCGTTCGCTTCGTCCGCTTGCCCGGCCAGCGTCACGGCAGCATCGGCGTCGAGATACTCTTGCTCAGGCTTTCCAAGAACGTTCGAGACAGAGGACAGTGATAGTGTTTATGCACGCCCGCCAGTTCGAAGAATATGCTTTCGACGGCCCGTATAGGACGGTCGCTTCATGTGAGGTGCGGAGCCGAAGCATCCACACCGGCGCCGATAAGCGGAACCGCGGGAGGATAATCGCCCCAGACTCCGTCTATACCGCGAATTGCGGTCTGTTAGATCTCGGCAACGATATCGGACTGCTTGGCGCTCGGGCGAATAACTTCTGCGACCCGCTTGTGCATTGCTGTCACAATCTTGCCCGCGTCTCGCATATACTCGATCTCACGTGGCGACTTAACAATCCTCTGCCATTTCACGAGGCGCGTCGCGTCCTTGAACTTCGGCCCCGTTGCTTCAAGCGCCTCGAATCCGACAAGCGTCAAGTAGTAGCTGCCTTTTCGATGCCGATTGTTGCTGACCCCCGTCCCTGTCCGGCGATGATCTCTGCCAGAACTGTCATGGGATGATACTGTTCAGATTGGACATAATGATCCGCAAAGGACCTTCAACTTTCAACCATGTACACTGTTCTTCGAGCACCGTTCGCGTCCATCCCTCGGCCGAACCAGATCGGAGAGCCATCCATCTGTACGATCACGCACTAATGCTTGGTGAACGACCATCCGTCATAACCGGTGAGCCAAGCCATATTCTTGGATCGGTAGCGATTAGCAGTTGCCTGCTTTCTGCATCGTCTTCCGGGTTCCATTGAGTCGCGTTTCGTATTCCGAAAGCGCAAATCGCAGTTCTGGGGTCGCCACCTGGTTCTTTCCGATTTTCAGATGCGTAGTCAGTATGACGAGTTGACTATGGATCTTGCAATGAACGTTCCAGACGCGAGTAATTCCGCTCGTTTTGACTTCCTACGAACAGAATGCAGCATCTTGGCTATCCTAACGGATCCCGATATCGTGGCTTGTTCGCAGCACCACGATTGCCAAATAACCGCGGTGACCGTCACGTGAGTCTAGAATTCGGAACTTACGCTGGCAATCTTCAGCGTCGGCCCGACGCAATGACGACTGGTTATCCTATATGGACCAGAACCCAGCCGCTTGCCTGCGTAGCCAGAATGCAACGAAGAAGCTGCTGGACTGCCTGGACAGGCCCGTCAGGTTCCCTTAACCAGTCCCGCGGTTCTCGCCCGCGTGTCGGGCGCGCGGGAGGCGGCAAGTAAATGCAAAGCACAACTTCAAGCCGTACGCCCGAGTGTCGGATGCCGCTATTTCAGCGACTGTATCCATGAGGCCAACCACCAACTAGTACCTCGACACAGAGGTTTTGACGGGTTGGATTTGAGCTTGCAAGATGGGCAGGTCCTCTGGAGGAATGAGCACCTCGATGCTGCGCGGCACGCCCGCTTGGCGGCGGATGAAGCCTGCGCGTTCGAGGGTCAGGGACATTTGGTGAACCGAAGGCGGGGTCACCCCGAAGTGGCGTTGCATCTCCCATTCGGCGGGCGGGCGGCAATGCACGCGCGTATAGGCGTCGATGAAGGCCAGATACTGGCCTTGCTTGGGCGTAAAGGTTTTGCGGATCGACTCACGTCGGCCATCCGATTCAGCTGTTCATCCGTGCCTCGATTAAGGAGGCACGGAGAATGTACGCTATCGGGTCGAACTCAGCCAAACTGAGCGCGAGGAACTGACGGCGCTTCTGGACGGCAGCAAGCATGCGGCGCGTAAGCTCAAGCGCGCGCAGATTCTTCTGGCGGCCGATGCCGGCGCCACCGACGAGGCGATTGCCAGAAGCGTCGGCGTGGGCGGATCCACCGTGTACCGGACCAAAACGCCGCTTCGTGCTCGGCAACTTGGAAGCCGCGCTCAGCGAAGAGCAGCCGCGTCCGGGGGCGAGCCGCAGACCGTCCGGCAAAGAGGAAGCCCTGCTGGTCGCAACCGCCTGCTCGAGCCCGCCCGCAGGGCGCGCGCATTGGACGCTGGAGCTGTTGGCGGGTGAACTGGTCCGGCTCACCGAGCACGCCAGCCTCTCTCGGGAAACCGTGTGTCGGCGCCTGGCTGAAAACGACTTGAAGCCCTGGCGCAAGAACATGTGGTGCATTCCGCAGGTCGACGCGGATTACGTCGCCCGGATGGAGGACGTGCTCGATCTCTGTGCCGAGGCGCCCGATCCAAAGCGGCCGGTGGTCTGCTTCGACGAGAGTCTGACCCAACTCATCAGCGAGGTGCGCCTGCCGGGATCGACGTGTCATTGGACACTGTCGAGCGTGGGCGTTGTGGATGCCCAGGGTAAGATGGAGGCGAAGGTCGCAAGCGAATCCGACGCCTTGGTTGAGTTTTTGCGACGCTCGGCTTTGCAGTGAAGCGGATCGGGCTGGAGGCTGGGCCGCTGTCGCAATGGCTGCATGCGGGGCTGAGAAAAGCAGGATTTGCCTGTGGCAAGGCGCTCCGCCATCGGCTGAACGCTCTTGCGATCGCCAGGACCGATCAATCCTGCAACGTACAGAGGACACATCCGCTGCCGAGTCTTATAACCCAACCGGTCCAAGAACGGCATCAGCCAGCGTTCGAGCTCGTCTTTCCATCCCGCCATGGTCAGCCCTCCAAGAGCCGACCACCCATGAATCATTGAAAAGTTGATTCGGGAATCCTATAAGGCAGGGCAAAATTAGTATTTTGCAAAGTAGTGCTAGCCTCTTTCGATCTAGCAGGCTGTTGAAAAAGGATGCTCGCCGCCGGCCGGCGACCGTGATTCACTAGCTCCGAGGGGATTCGGGAGATGGTGCGTGCGCGGCGGCGACAATCGAACGGGCGAGCTGTTCAGCTACGTTGACCTGGAGGCTCGCGTGCGGCGGGATCATCCGCTGCGAGCGATCCGGACGATCGTAAACGAGGCGCCGGCGGCGCTGGAGCGCGAGTTTGCCGCGGTCTAATCGCCGATTGGGCGGCCGTCGATCCCGCCGGAGAAGCTGCTGCGGGCGATGCTGTTGCAGGCGTTTTATTCGATCCGCTTGGAGCGGCTTCTGATGGAGCGGCTGGAATACGATCTGCTGTTCCGGTGGTTCGTCGGAATCGGCGTCGACGACGCAGCCTGGGACCATTCGGTGTTCTCGAAGAACCGCGACCGGCTGCTGGAGGGCGATATCGCGGCCAAGTTCCTTGCGGCGGTGCTGGAGCGGCCCAAGGTGAAGAGGCTTCTGTCGAGCGATCACTTCTCGGTCGATGGGACGCTGATCGAGGCCTGGGCCTCAATGAAGAGCGTCAAACCCAAGGACGGCTCGGGCGAGCCGCGGCGCAAGGCGGCGGGCGCAATGCTGAGGCGGATTTCCACGGCCAGAAACGCTCGAACGACACCCATGCTTCGACGACTGATCCCGATGCCAGGCTCTACCGCAAAGGTAAAGGCAAGGAGACGAAGCTGTGCTTCATCGGGCATGGGCTGCGCCTGCCTGACGCAGGCCGACGGGCATGCCGAGCGGGTGGCCGCGCTGCACATGATCGAGCCTCGTGCCGACCGGCCGACAGCAATCACGCTTGGCGCCGACAAAGCCTACGACGCAGAGGACTTCGTCAACGAGCTGCGCTCGATGAACGTGACGCCGCATGTTGCGCAGAACACCAGCGGCCGCAGCTCTTCGATCGACGGGAGAACGACCCGGCACAGCGGCTATGCCGTCAGCCAGCGCATCCACAAGCGCATCGAGGAGGCGTTCGGCTGGATCAAGAGGGTCGCCGGTCAAGAGAAGACCAGCTTCCGTGGCCGTGATCGCGTCGCATGGGCCTTCACCTTCGCTGCCAGCGCCTACAATCTGGTGCGGCTGCCCAAGTTGATCGCGGAGACCGGCTGATGGGCAAGGTGCCCGGCTTCGCCAAGGCCTTTGTCGGACGTCGGCGCATCGTCGAGATGGACGTCTGGGACAGCGACTTCCTCGATCTTGTCGAAGAGGCGCATCTCACCTTCCAGGGAAAGTCCGACGGCGAAATCGCCTTTGGGGCTCTTAAGGGCTTCTTGGACGTGCGCTACGGCACCCGCCACGGTTCGCCCTGCGCGGAGTTCTCATGGGAAGGGCACGATGAGAATGATCCGTCCTGCGGTCGCGGATGGGCTATGATCAGGCTCGTCGGCCACTTCTACATCCACAACGGCGACGATTCCGCCTTCGTTTGCGAACGCGGCTGAGCTTTTCAACAGCCCGCTAGACGGAGAGAGCTAGAGCAAGAGTGTGTCGGCCCTCCTCCGGAGACCTTTTCGAATTTGCGCGAGCTGTCGCCCGGAACGAACAGCATTGGACAATCAGGCCAGCCTCTTGTGCATCAACGCGGCTCGGCGGCATGTTGCCACGATCTGGTCGAGCTGATTGAGCGCCTGGTGTTCGAATTCCACGACACCTGCCTTCAGGCGCGATTTCGATTCCCGCTTCGAAAGAACGCTCGTGGTAGCCCGCAGCGTATCCCCGTGAAAGACTGGCTTGGGGAAAGTGACATCGGTCATACCGAGATTGGCAACCGTGGTCCCGAGCGTCGTATCATAGACGGTCATCCCAATCATGATTCCAAGCGTATAGAGGCTGTTGAAAAGCCGCTGCCCGAATTCTGTCGAGGCTGCGAAATGAGCGTCGATGTGTAGCGGCTGCGGGTTCAACGTCAAAAGGCTGAACAATGTATTGTCCATCTCGGTGACGGTCCGGCTGAGGGCGTGCCTGAACTCCTGCCCGACCTTGAATTCTTCGTAATACAGTCCGCCCATAGGCGCTCCTTGGGTTTCGCCGTCATGCCGCCATTGAGGAAGAACGAGGGCAGGTGGACGGGTTTAGCTGTTTGATCTCCTTGCCGAAGCAGGTTCCGCGACGTCGCACCCGCACACGCCGAGATTGGCTCCGCTTCGCACCCTGCGATTGCTCACGGCCCTCGTCGAGATCAGCGCCTTGTGCCGGGCGGCGCGCTCGGCAAAGCGACTGCTCCAGAAATTGGATGGCGGAGGGCAAAAGCCGTGCAACGTCTTGTAGTTGCATATGGGCAACGATAGCTGCCTCTGAGCAAGAAAGCGCGCTCAGACGCGACGCTCGGGCCTGTCTCAAGATTAGCCAGGGCATTGCAGCTGCATCTCTCTGCGCCTTCCATCGGCCACCATGAATCCGAGCCTGATGATTGGTCATGCGCTCGCCCGCAGTGGTGCAATGGCAATTCTGGAGCGGTACGTCCGACCCGGTCAAGGCAGCCGCTACCGTTCATTCGAACAATATAACCTTACCCTGCTTCGCGCGCTAGCAAGTGCGGCAGCGACTCTAGTCAGATATTCAGCGCCAGCGCTTGTCCTCAGTATCGTAGGCGCCGGCAAGCGGGTCGCTCACGGCCATCAGCTCACGTTTGAGCACTTTATTGCTGGTGTTCGTTCTAGGAAGCAGCGGAGTAAAGGCGATGTACCGCGGCACTTTGAACACGGCAAGATTAGCACGAGCATGTTCGAAAATGCGCTTCACGAGCATATCGTCTGGTGTGAGACCCTCTCTCAGTTCCACGTAGATCTTGACCTCCTCTCCCCGCATAGCATCTCGAACGGGTACGGCGGCCACATCTGCAATCTCAGCAATCTCGCGGATGATGGCCTCCACCTCGCGTGCAGCGATGTTCTCGCCTGAGCGGTGGATCATGTCCTTCGTGCGCCCTACTAGCCAATGAAAGCCTAAGTCGTCGCGCCGCAGCAGATCCCCCGTCTTGAACCATTCGCCTTCGAACGAGGCGACATTCGGCCTATTCCAATAGCCTTGGAGGATTCCACGACCACTCACCCATAGTTCGCCGATTTCGCCGACTGGGGTGGGCGTGCCATCGTCATTCATTAGTCGCAGCTTCCGAAACGGGGCACGAATCCCCACCGATCCGGATTCCTCCATCTCATCAAGGCCGCTCGGCATTTGTGTGCCAAACCCGATTTCTGTCATCCCATAAGCATCATGGGTACGCACTCGAAACCGCTTCCGGATGTTGCGTTGCGTATCAGGACCGCAGCCCCACGTCAGGCTATGCCTCAGGGATGTCGCCCCGTCTTCGTCGGCAAGTTCGGCCTGGCGCGCTACCAGCTGCGGAAACACGCACCACTCGATGCGGTGCTGCTTGACCCAACCGATGAAGCGCGTTGAGCTGATTGACGGAGCCAAGTAGAGCGTGCCGCCCTGCCTATACGACTTCACAAGATCTCCTTGCGGGTCGGCATAGAAGAAATGTTGCGCGGACAGATACCTCTGGAACGGCTGCCCGTCCCCGCAAGCCGCCTGGTACGACCTCACGCCCCAGTAGTCGTGCGTCAACAAGCAGCCCTTCGGAAAGCCTGTTGTCCCCGAGGTATATTGAATGTTCAACAGGTCGTCCGGTCGGATATCCTCCTCCACCAGAGAATCGTCGAGCCCTTTGAGCAATTCATCGAGGGCCGTGGCTGCCCCGTCGGAAGACTCTCCAACGATAATTACTCGATCCTTGCCAAGGTCTTTCGGCCAAGGGTCCATTGCCGAGAACACTGTCCTTGCGGACTCGTCAACGACAGCGAACTTGGCCTGAGTATCGCTGAGAACGTATTCGATTTCTCTCGCCGTGTAGCGCATGTTGATGGGGACCATCACCGCGCCGAGCTTGGCGATCGCGAACCACAACATCGGGAAAGCAATGCGATTGGGTAGCATCACCCCGATTCGATCGCGCTTGCGTACGCCGAATGTGCGCAGCGCAACCGCATATTTGTTAGACAATTGGTCCATCTCGGAGTAGGTAGCGCGCTCACCGCGCTCGAAGACATCGATGGCGGTCGTTGAGCCGTGCGTCCTCGCTCGCATTGAAACCAGTTGTCCGATCGTGATCGTCTCATATGCAGATTCCAGTGCCTCGATTTTTCTCAATGCACTTGCCACCCGCTCTTTCAGCTGACTTTGTGTCGATTTCGTAGGGATCATCATTGGAAACCTTGGGGTTCAGAGGACAAGACAGACCTGGCAATGATCCTTCCGGATTTGACAGCTTACTGAAGTTGCCGATCACCAGAGCGAGCGGCCGGCATCGCCGATTTCCCACAACTCGGCCGCCTGTCCAGCGTGAGTGAGACGGGGTCGCGACCGTTGATCAGGCGCGGCCGTCGTCGAACTTGGCAAGCGCAACTGCTTGCTCACATCGATGTCGAATGGTGCTAACGTAGGACCATGCGTGCGCATACGTTGTGACTCGATGCTGCCCGTGTGATCGAGACATTCTGCCAGTCCTTTTGGCAGCGGCGTTCGTCGTGTGGTGGAAGGAAGCGTGAGACGTACAACATATTAATTATGCTTTCCATTGCTGCACCTTGTCCTATCGTGATGAGCTGCGTCTTGGTCTACGCGGCGTAGTACATTAAGAAGGATCGAGACACTACCTTCTCCAGTGGGGTTGCCGTGTATCAGTATCAGCATTGAAGGCCCGCAGAGCAATTACAGCGGTAGAGGGGTCTGGGACTTTATCGGGCACCCATCCTTCACCAACGGCTAAGAACAGAAAGGCCCCTCAATCACGACCGAGGAAATCGAGAAGGTTCCTGCGACGATCACCATCACTTTCTCCTGCGTAACACGTCGTGTGTGGAGCGACGATGGATCTCCGCAGCGCATCAGCGACAAAGGGCCAGCAGCACTTTCCAGATACGAAGCATGGCTGAATCGGTGAACACAGAATGTCGGAAGAAAAGAACGTCATCTCGCCAACCTGCTGGTCAAGACGTAGTCGGCACCGCATTAAAGCCGCCATTGAGATCGGAGTCTCGAACGCAATCAGCTGCCGATCAGGGGGGGGGGAATTTGCTGCGGGGCAACCGGGATGGAAGCGCGCATTGCATTGTCAGAAATGCTCCTAAATACTGCGCTGTTGCCTCGCGCAGATTGCGCCCCAATGGCAAGTGAGCACAGGGGCAACGATGAGGCGATTGAGCACGGCGACGCGCAAGGCACTGAAGTCTGCCTTGGCGCGGCGGATACCGAGCCGCGTCAAAAGGGGCGCATTCTCAACGAGTTCGTCGCGATACCTGGCTTCCATCGGCCGGACAGCGGGTCGCCGCAATCGTCCGCGGAACTACCAAGATGCGGAGAGAAACGCGCTGATATTGCTTTGGGAGGCCGCAGACCGGGTCTGCGGCAAGCGTCTCAAGCCCCTGCTTCCGACCTTGATTTAATCGATGGGGCGGCACGGCCATATCGACCTGGCGCGGGGACGCTTCGATACATTCGTGAGCAAAGCGGCCGGTGCCGTCGCTTTGTAGCAAGTGCTCTGCGACGCAGCATCCCTGTTCGTACTTCAGCAGATTGGGGAGATCCGGCGCCCGATTTCGACGAAGCCGATCTTGTTGCCCACGCCCTTCTGCGTCGGCAGTTTCGTCCATACGCTTGTTCTCCCCGATATCGCGACCGGCTGGACGGAATGCGCGCCACCTCTGGTGCGTGAACAGAAGCTATCGCGCACGGTTCGTGCGCAGCTACCGTTTGCGCTCCGGGGTTGGATGCCGACAACGACTCTGTGTTCATGAATGAGGCCTTGAAGGTGTATTGCGAACAGGCCTTTGTCGAGCAGAAGAACGGCGCGGTGGTCCGACGATGGCTACCGTCGACGAGGGCTCGAAGCAGCTGCTTTGCTGGCTCAGCTTTACGGTTCGGTTCGCTTGTTCGTGAACTTTTTCCAGCCGTCGTTCAAGTTGATACGAAAGGAGCGCGACATCTCGCAATGCCCACTGATTGTGCGGGCCGGCCTCATAGATGAGAACGAAGTCTATCCGGAACATCGCTACATGCGCCAATGCGGCTCCCCATCCAGATTGCGCGCTAGACTTAGTCTAAGATTTCGCGGCTCGGCGGAGCTGGATGTTTGCGTTGGCAGGCTCCGGACGGGGCAACCGTGCATGTAGTCGCGTCAACTCCAGCAGGCGTTCGCGGACGTGGCCATTCACCGGTCCGCGGCGTTTGCTCACGGCGTCCACGTGAATCAGCATCTGCTCGCCCGTGGCGGCCCGCGCCTCATCACCTTCCCGCGTAAGCACGTGGAAAAGATGAAGGCATTTGTCGTCGGCGGCGAGGATCTGCGTGAGCACTTGAATGCGGTCCCCAGCGTACAATTCCCGGAGGTACGATAAATGCGTCTCGACCGTTTCGTAAGTACCATGACTTGAGCGGTATTCGCCGTCGACGCCGATCGAACGGAGCAGCGAGTCGGTGGCGTTGCCGAAGAGCTCGAGATAGCGACTCTCGTTGACCCGGCCGTAGTGGCCGATCCAGTCAGACGTTATGTCTCGCGTTGGCATCCGCAGTGGGCCGGAACCGTTGCTAATGTTGGGAGCGCGAGTTTGGAGCCCTTGTTCCCAGCGCGCAAGCGTCTCGCCGGGCCCGTAGTTTTGCGAACGCAACGCCTGCAGCAGGGCCACGAGCAGATCGTCGCGTTTCTGGTCGGCGGGGACGTCCAGGGGATCGGCCTTCACCAGCGCGTCTGCCTGCTCAGCGGCCTTGTCTAGAAACGCGCCGTTAATGTCGGGTTTGTCGGTCAGCCTCGACCACGGCCACTTGAACGCCCATTGCTCAATGGTCTGGCGCATGCCCTCCCCGCCATCCGCCGCGCGATACGAGCCGATAGCCGCGCGGCGCAGCGCCCAGGAGTAGCGCACCGCGTCATCGATTTCCTGCAGCGTGGCCGCATCGTCGTGCACCAGCCACAGCGACTCGCGATTCAATGCCTCCCCCAACCGGTTCGCGAGGAACCCGTCTACCTCTTTGCGGACCACGAGCGGGTGCATCCCAATCGCCCGGTAAATCGCCGCCGCCCGCTCAAGCGCCTCGGGCGCTGTGCGCTCTCCGGCGCACAGTTCGACCAGCGGCAGCAGGTACACAGGTTGGAAGGGGTGCGCAACCAGAAAGCTCTCGGGGTGGTCCATCTCCGCCTGCAGCAACGACGGGCGAATCCCCGAGGTCGAGGAACAGATCAGGGTACCAGGCGCTGCCGCGCGGCTGGCGGCCGCGAGCAGCTGCTGCTTGAGCTCCAGGCGCTCCGGTGCGGATTCCTGCACGAGGTCTACGCCGCGCACGGCGTCCGCGACCGACTCGACTACCGTTAGTGCCCCCTCGGCCGGCAGCGGGATCAGCGTTAGCCGCCGATATGCTTGCCGTGCGTTGGCCAGCGTTCCCCGCACGCGCTCGACCGCACCACGCGACGGGCCATACAGCCGCACGTCGATTCCGTTGAGAATGAAGCGTGCCGCCCACCCGCCGCCGATGACACCGCCCCCGAGGAGCCCGACTGCGCGCGGCAGCCTCTCAGGCATTACCGTTGAACTCTCAGACATAAGCCTCCTCAGACATAAGCCTCAGCGTTGATCTATTTGACATGAACTTTGAGCTTGAGCCTCTCGCGCCTCTTGTCTGAGGCAGCACCCCACCCGATCCTCTCGAGATTCTCTATCGCCCGCTGCACGAATTCGGCGTTCGTTGCCAGCAGCCCGCGGGAGAGGTACAGGTTGTTCTCCAACCCGACCCGCGCGTTCGCGCCGACCATTGGCGCCAACGCCGCTACGGAAGGTGCATCAGCTGGACCGAGAAGGTGGAATAGCGGCGCGGGGCGGGAGCTGGTGCACCAGCGCCGTTAGCGTCATGAGCGGGTCTCATCGGGAACTCCTGGCGACATGCCGCTGCGAACGCCTTGGCTGCGGCCGTCCTGATCCAGCAATCGGCGTGCCACTCGCGGAATTCCCTGCGCGGCTTGCCTGACCAGAGAAAACACCTAATTAGCAGCCTGCTCTTGAAATGACGCTGCCGGTCGTCCTATTTCCGACATCGCCGTAGTCAACTGGACGAGGCTGGCACGACAAAGTAACAGCCGCGACGCGTGCGCCTTGGCGACGACCGACGCGAAATCGAGCGTGCGGGAATGGGAATCTAGCATTTCACGGCCAGGCTCTGGGATCGTACGTGGCAAAATGGAAATCGATGATCTCAGGCCATTCCGATAGCGTCGTCGGCTGTGTGCCTGTTTCGGCCCCACGCGGGCAAAGTCAGCACCGCCGCACCGGCGAAAGTCGAGGCTGAGATCTTGGGCGAGCAGTGCGGGCTGTTCGGTTTCGATGAAGATGCGCTGCAGAAAATTGACTTGGCAACTCTCGACGTTCGCACGACGCAGGACGTGTGCGTAGAAGCCGGGCTGCACAATCTCGCGGTATTTTTCGGCGATGCGTGGCAGGCTCTCGGCTGTCAGTTCGTATTCACCATAAAGGCCGCGGACGCAGCGAGAACCAGGTTGCCGAACAGTTCGGCACCGCAAGACGTCTGTGTGTGCGAGGCATTCTTACAGCTTCAGGATGGGACTGCTGACCGTGCTGCCGCAACGCGGCGGCGTCGTTTTTCGTCCGACTAAATCGCAGGCCCGCCGATCTGTGCGAGACCGGCCTCGCACTCGAAACTGCGACGTTCCGCCTGGCTGGCGGCGCAACCGAGACGGGTTGATTGAGCGAACGCGGCGTGGCCCATCATGAGCCGCGGCCGATCTTCGTCAGGGCGCACAACGAGCGCCTGATTCGCTTTGGCAAATCCACATCGTCCGGCATGCAGCCTGCCGGGCCGCGTCCATCACGCCAAGCCTCGACCTGCCCCCATCATCGCGACGGACGCTGCCCAGGTGCTCGCAGATCGGCTGCACGCAGCCTACCCCGCGCAGGACCCCCGGTGACGGTCCCAGTCGCTCGCCCCCGGCTGGGCGGTGATGTTCACGAAGATCCGCAGCGGTTCGCTCGTGGTCGAACCGATCACCGAATGCGGTTCGCGCCCCAAGGGGCAGATTTTGCGTTCCAATGCGTGAAGTGTAGAACCCGCGAGGCAGAGGACCTGCGCACCGCCATCAATCAGATCAATACGATGTTGATCAGCACAATCTCGCGCTCGTAGTCGTTGCCATATGGCGTTGAGCCGCCGTTTAGGCCAGTGTTGGAGCCCTGCATGATGACCCGGCTAGGTGTGGAATCTCAACAGGTCGTCCTTCGGGAGGCCGAGGCGGCTGATGGGTGGTTTGGCCTGCAGGCTGCCGTGCGGGCGATGCCAGTTGTAGTGATGAAGCCAGATTGGCAGGTTTTTGGCGCGCTGGTCTGAGGTGTCATAGGCGCGAGCGTAGGTCCATTCGCGCAGCACTGTCTGGATGAAGCGTTCGGCCTTGCCGTTTGTTTGCGGTCTGTAGGGGCTGGTGAAGATGTGCTTGAGGCCGAGCTTCCTGCACGCTCTGGCGAAGGCCTTGGCGCGGTAGCAGGAGCCGTTGTCGGTCATGATGCCGGTGACCTTCATGCCGAGGCTGCGGTAGTAAGTGACGGCCTCCTTGAGGAAGGCGATGGCGCTCTCCTTTTTCTGATCCCGCCGGATCTGGGAGAAGGCCAAGCGCGATGCATCGTCGATGGCCACGTGGACGAACTCGTGGCCGGCGCCGCGGCTTTCGCCCTTCTGGCGATCGTGTGTGATGCGGTGGCCTGGTCTTACGAACCTGCCGAGCTTCTTGATGTCGATATGGATGAGCTCGCCGGGGTGCTCGCGCTCGTACCGGCGCACCGGCTCGGCGGGCTCCAGATCGCGTATCCGGCTTAATCCCAAGCGGCGAAGGATACGGCTGACGGTGGCCGGTGACACCTCGACCTCGGCAGCAATCTGCTTGCCGGTGTGGCGCTGCCGGCGCAACGTCTCGACGGCGGCGCACGTGGCCGGCGGGGTTTGGCTCGGCGATGAACGAGGTCGCGACGAGCGGTCGCGCAAACCATCCACGCCTTCTGCGCGGAACCGCTTGACCCATTTGGCCACGGTTTTCGGTGTCGTGTTGAACTGATTTGCCGCATCAGCCTGGCTCAGCCCGCCCTCGACCACGCCTCGCACCATCGCCTCTCGACCTTTGGGCGTCAAAGGCGCATTCTTGTGGACGTTCATCTGGTCTCTCCTTGGAACACTGAAGCTTCGCAACCTCAGCTTCCTCGGTTCAGACCAGATGGACAACCTCCTGAGAGACCAAAGCTAGGCCACCGATGAGGTTCTGGAGGAGCGGCTGTTTGCGGCGCCGGGACCAAAAACGGGTCGCCGGTCCGGCGTTGAGCCCGACTGGGCGGCGGTACATCGCGACCTCAAGCGCGAGCATGTGACGCTGTGGATCCTGTGGGGGGAATCTATCGCAGCCGAGCCCGACGGCTTCCGTTATAGCCGGTTCTGTGAGCTCTACCGTCCCAGAGAAGGCCGCTTGTCGGTAACGATGCGCCAGGTCCATGCGGCCGGGGACAAGCTGTTCGTGAACTATGCGGGCGACGGTATTTCGGTGGTCGTCGATTGGGTCACCGGGAAGCGGCGCAACGCTCAAATCTTCGTCGCCGTCCTCGGTGCATCGAGTTTCAAATACACGCAGGCGACTTGGACCCAGGGGCTCGCCGACTGGATCGCCGGTCACGTCGGCGCCTTCGAGGCATCGGCGGGGTGCCGGCGCGCTGCTGGTACCCGATAACACCAAGATCGCGGTCATCAAGGCGTGCTTCTACGTTCCCCAGATCAACCGCATTTACGCTGAGATGGCGGTGCATTACGGCACGGCCATTTTGCCGGCGCGGCCGCGCCGCCCGCGCGACAAGGCGATTGCTTCATATTGGACCACATCCCGACAGTTGCGCGGTGATAGGTGTCGTTTTCGGTTTGCGGGAGCAGCGGCCGCGCAGACTTTAAGGATAGTGGTATCTGATGCGATGTCCCAGAGGCAACGGTTCAGACTGAACGGTTCAGACTGTCAGCGTAGCATTTTTGAGGAGCCCCTGAGGGCCCACTCCTGCACAGTGGTCTTGGCGATCCCAAACCTCGCTGAGACCTCGCGCGTCGTGAGCATGCCACGGTGGCGCAGTCCATCGTATCGACTCGTCAGTTTGTAGACACCGCGAATTAAGGCGATCCTCTTCAGATTGAAGGGCTTGCCTTCCCAGGTGCGCCACTCGTTCTTGGTTCACTATCTCGGCGATCTCGCGGTCGCAATGCTGATCGAGCAGCCGATGGACGGCCGAGATAAGCTCGGGTTTGAACTTACGCAGCTGGGGATTGGCAGCGGTCGTTCGAGCTCCAATGTATGGGTAGCCCCGCCGGATAGACGCACATGAGCAATGATCTTCTGCGCCTTGATCAAGGTATGTCTTCGATTAGCAAGAGCGCGATGCGCTTGCGCTCACGGAAGTCGACGCGCGGATCATTCCAGATTTGCGGCAGCTGCTCGGCAAGACCGAGAATACGGTGACGGATTTCAGCGGTGAGCGTCGCAGCCTGCTGCTTGCTGCGACGTTCATATTCCTCGACAGCTTCGACATGACGATGCAACTTGTCGTTCCACTCGGCCGCAAGCCCATCGGCGACGAGACGATTCTCGGGGTCCACCTTCATGTAGCGCCGGCGGACAAGCTCGGCTTCGTAGCGCAGTCGTTCGACGTGCTGGCGACGCCCGGTCTTGATCTCGCGGACCCGCGCCTCAAGCTCGCGTTGGATCTCCAGAGTGACGGCCAGCGCCATCGGCGTCATCATCTCGATCATCAACGCGGCGACCGCCGGATCGACGATCTTGCAAGGCACCATTTGGCAGGTCTTTCCGGCACGGCGCACTGCGCTCGCTTGGCACACATAGCTCGGGATCATATCGCCGTGCTCGCGACTGTAATGCACACCCATGCGGTCGCCGCACAAGCCACATAGTACGCGTCCCTGGAGCAACGCCAGTCCCCTCGCGCGCTGGCCCAGAGAATTGTTCACCACCAAATGCGCTGGCATTATCCGCAACGCGCCGCTGATTAGCTACGAACCGTTCCCCGTCGATGTAGTCCTGATGCATGCCCGGCATGACGAACTGCCACTCCGCTCGGGGAATCTTCACGACGCTGGTTCCGCGTTACGCGCCAATCGCGATACCTCCAGGCCGATGACGATGCCAGCTTACCGAGCGCCACCTCGCTCACGAGCTGTTGGAAGCCGTCGCAGCCGGCTAGACCCTATGTTCGCCCCCTGAGGCGACGTGCAGCCCCCCACGGCAAGCTCCTATCGAGGGTTGCGCCCGATGGGCCGGCGCCGAACCTCAAGCATGGGGAGCGGGCCTGATGAATGATAGCATTTTCGTGGGACTGGATGTCCATAAGGCGACGATTTCGGTTGCGGTCGCCGAAGGAATGCGTGGTGGTGAAGTCCGCCAGCTGGGGATCGTCCCTAATCGCGGCGATCAGGTCGCGAAGTTGGCAGAGAAGCTGACCAAGGGCGACCGGCGAGTGAGCTTTTGCGACGAAGCTGGCCCCTGTGGCTATGGCCTGCATCGGCAACTGACGGAATTGGGTCATGACTGCATCTTGGTGGCGCCTTCGCTGATCCCGATGAAGGCTGGGGATCGGGTCAAGACGGACCGCCGCGACGCGGCGATGCTGGCCAAATTGCACCGGGCCGGCGAGCCACGGCGGTGTGGGTCCCCGATCCGGCGCATGAGGCCATACGCGACCTGGTGAGAGCGCGCGCAGCAGCTGCTGAAAAAGTCGTTTTGCGAGTTGGTTGGAGCGTGATTCCGTGCATGTGTCTGATTCCTTTGGGCTGGGGAACGCGATGCGCAGGGCCGATCAGCGGTCGGAAGGCATATTCGGTTACGTGCGGTTGGAGCAGCGTGTTCCAGCGGATCACCCACTGCGTGCGATCCGCGACCTGGTTGACGCGGCGCTGAAGGATCTGTCGCGCGACTTTGGCAGGCTGTACGCCCGCCATGGCCGGCCATCCATTCCGCCGGAGCGGCTGTCGCGGGCGCCGCTGCTGCAGGCGTTCTATACAGCGCGCTCGGAACGGCAGCTGATGGAGCAGCTCGACTACAATCTGTTGTTCCGCTGGTTCGTCGGTTTGTCGATTGACGATTCGGTGTGGGATGCGACCGTGTTTTGCTAGAACCGGGATCGGCTGCTCGACGGCGACATCGCGGCCAAGTTCTTTGTTACCGTGCTGAACCTGCCGCAGGTGCATGGGCTCTTGTCCAGTGAGCACTTCTCGGTCGATGGCACGCTTATCGAGGCATGTGCCCAGCATGAAGAGCTTCGTGCCAAAGGATGGCGATGATTCACCATCTGGCAAGCGATCGGGCCGCAGTCGGTGGCGCAATGCCGAGCGCGACTTCCATAGCGAGAAGCGCAAGAACGTCACCCATTCCTCGACTACCGACCCTAACGCCCGCTTGTTCCGAAAGGGCGCGGGCAAGGAGGCCAAGCTCTGCCACATGGGGCATCTGATGATGGAGAACCGCAACGAGCTGATCGTCGATGCGCGCCTCACCGAGGCCAACGGTACGGCGGAGCGAACGACCGCCCTCGACATGATCGAGGACAGTGCCAAGCCGGGCAGCACCGCGGGCGCCGACAAGAACTATGACACCGCCGACTTTGTTGCCGGTTGCCGCGAGCGCGGCTGCACGCCGCATGTCTCGCAGAACGACACCAACCGCCGCTCGGCGATCGACGCGCGCACGACCCGACATCCCGGCTATCGCATCAGCATGACCAAGCGCAAGCGGATCGAAGAACCATTCGGGTGGATCAAGACGGTCGGCGGTCTGCGCAAGACCCGGCACCGTGACCGCGGCCTGGTCGAGTGGTTTTTCGTGCTTACCGCCGCCGACCTACAATCTCGTTCGCATTCCGAAGATGCTGGCGGCAACGGGACGAATCTGTCTGGAGCGCCAAACATGAGACAAAAAAACAGCGAAAACTGCGTGTGCGGCGCCGTTTACCGCGCATCGATTGGCTTATCGTCACCACACACATCAGGAAAATCGCCCTTCAGCACACATTTTTCAGCCGCCTGCTCTCATGTTTGCCGTCAAGACTCTGAACGAGCATAATTTCCTGGCTGCGCCCAGACGCTGGATTTCAGCAGCGCCCAAAGCGGGAGGCGGGGCAGAGACGACGGTTGAGCAAGCTCTCATGCGCGGGTTGGCTACCGCATGACCGTGGTTTCGTCTTGGTGCTGCCTCGGCCTAGAAGACGAGCGTCGGCGTAGCCGGCTCATAACAGGCCGCGAGGATTCCCCGCCTCGCCCCGCCTCCTGCCCAGGGCACCGATGGTCGAGCAGAGTCCTTTCAGGTGTCCCCGACTTGTACTTGACGAGCGATCGCCCACAGGAAACCGACCATCTCGCGCGCAATGGCGGTGGTGATGATCACCTTGGGTTTACCGGCGGCCGATAGGCGGCGATAGCGTGCGCAGAGCCTGAGCTGGGCCTTCCAGGCGATATCGTGGATGGTCTGAGGCAGGCGCTCATTACGATCATGGAGCTTGCGATTGACGCGGGCTTGTAGAAGTTTCGACTTAATCTGACGGCAAGGTTTGAACTGGCAGGGATTGGAGCTGCTGGCGAGCAGGAGCGCTCACCCAAAGGGCGCTCCCGCGCAGCCCGCAGCGTCTCACAAGAGACGTTACCATGACCCAGGAACAGAAGGTCATTCGCGCGAAAGTCGGAATGCTGGAATTGGCCAAGCAGCTCGGCAATGTCAGCCAGGCTTGCCGGATGATGGGCTATAGCCGCGACAGCTTCTACCGGTTCAAGGAACTGTACGACAACGGCGGTGAGCTGGCGCTGATTGAGATCAGCCGCAAGAAACCGGTCCTGAAGAACCGTGTCGCGCCGGAGGTCGAGGCGGCCGTCGTTGAGCTGGCGATCGACCAGCCGGCCTGGGGCCAGGTGCGAGTCAGCAATGAGCTCAGGAGCCGCGGCCTGTCGATCTGCCCGTTCGGCGTGCGGGCGGTGTGGCTGCGTCACGATCTCGCCAACGTCAAGAAGCGGCTGACGGCGCTGGAGGCCAAGATGGCCCAGGACGGCCTGGTGCTGACTGAGGCCCAACTCGTTGCGTTGGAAAAGGCCAAGTCCGAGAAGGAGGCGCACGGCGAGTTCGAGAGCGAGTGCCCCGGCTATTGCGGTGCGCAGGACAGCTTCTATGTCGGCAACATGAAGGGGGTGGGGCGGATCTATCAGCAGACCTTCATTGACACCTATAGCAAGGTGGCGTTCGCCAAGCTGTATGATCGCAAGACGCCGATCACGGCGGCCGAACTGTTGAATGATCGCGTGGTGCCGTTCTTCGATGCGCGGGGCATCCCACTGAACCGGATCCTGACCGACCGCGGCACCGAGTATTGCGGCAATCCGGAGCATCACGAATAGGAGCTCTACCTCGCCGTCGAAGACATCGATCCCACCCGCACCAAGACGAGGAGCCGACAGACCAACGGCATTGTTGAGCGCTTCCACCGCACCGTGCTTGAGGAGTTCTATCGCGTCGTGTTCCGCAAGAAGATTTATCCGAGCATCACTGCGTTGCAGAGCGATCTCGATGAGTGGATCGCTGCCTACAATGAGGTGCGCCCGCATCAGGGGCGCTGGTGCTACGGCAAGACGCCGATGCAAACTTGCTTGAGCAAGTGCTCTGTCGAGAGAGAAATTGTTGCCGGCTGCGTGAGGTCGGACATGAAATCTTTGTCGGACACCTGCCGCGACAAAGCACCCACTGTTAGCTCAAGTCGCTTCTTTTACACATACTCACGTACAATATCGCGTAGCGCGTCGGCCTCCCACTGTCCCCGGCCCAGGATCGCCTGCTGGCGCCACGGGCCTGGATCGCCGGCCGCTTCCGCCTCGCATCCAACCCGTCTTGCGCGGCTCGTTGCCCAACAGTCCGTCGAGAAACTGCCTCGCCGCGGCAGCCACCCGCTCCTGCGTAAACAGCGGACGGATGCGTTGCTTGGCATCTCGCAACGACGAAGCCCACAGCGTCAGCGTATCTTCAACCGACTCGCCAATCATCAGATCCCGACTCATGGTCGCCATAGATTTAGAACCTTCAAGATAATGCAACTGTAATGCTAGGCCAAGCCATGCTGCAAAATCGCGCGCCTTATGGGATAGCATCACCACGCTTAAATGATCGGCCGACGCCCGGCGCACGCATCAGGCGGCGACAGTGTGCATCTTGGTTGACGACGTCGATTACTTTCGTGACTGACGCGACCGCCGGTCGAGATAGCATAGTCCTGAGCCAAGTCCTGAATGAGTTGAACCACTCGAGGCGACAGGTTATCCGACAACCACCGAGTGAAGCTGAGGGAACGCCAATCGGAGGGCTGCCGCTCCCTGGCGGACCGGCATCCCGCGAGGGAGTAGAAGGCCCCGGATTTGATTTATGACCGCTGTTTTCTATGTCACCAGTCGGCTGCGAGCTCTGTGGAGAGCTTGCAAATCGAGTTGTTCGGCCGATTTTAGTGGGCCGAGTCGCATGGTCGGGCGCTGAACGGCCTAGGGCGATGGCTTCAGCGTCGCGAAGTCATTCCCGCGCTGGCCGCTGATGCGAGCGGATCTGGCTGGCGCGCGCCAGCACGATCGCAAAGCTCGCTTCGATCTCGCAACGAGCTGCGCGGTTTGTGTAAGGGCTGGGAATAGTCTCGGCAAGGCCGGTTCGACCAACCTGGCTCGCAAAGTTAACGCCGTCCTCGTTGAAGCGCCGGATTTGCAAGAAATTTTTCGCGCCGCTACTCCTTGTCCAGTCCTGTTTGACCGAGCAAATCGATAAATTTGGTCGACAGCTCCTGCCAGTGGCACAAGCCGACCAAAGTTCGGCGAGTGATGGCCGTTCCCGGTATCGGTCCCCTGGTTGCCCTGTCGTTCCGTCGTTACCATCGACGAGCCTACTCGCTTAAGACGTTCCGATGACGTTGGCGCCTATCTCAGCCTAACACCAAGACGTTATCAATCCGGTGAGATCGATCGCACTGGCCGCCTCTCCAAGCGCGGCAACCACCAGGTATCGAACTTATTTGTTTGAGGCCGCGAACGTCCTGCTGACCGTTGTCAGGCGAGGTTCTGCGCTCAAGCGCTGGCGCAGCAAGCTGGCCAAACGCATCGGCGCAAAAAAGCTAAGGTTGCTGTCGCTCGCAAAAATGGCTGTTCATGCTCCAGAGCCTCCCAAGCCAAAATATCATAGCCTCGTTGACCTCGGAGAAACCGCTAACAGGGATGTCTGCGAGCGACGCAAAGACCGCATTCTTAAAAGACCACTACACGGCATGCCTCGGCAGTCAGTCACTGAAGGTCTTCAGCTCTTCTGATTGGTGGACGTGGCCGCGACGTCTGTCCTCACTTCTATAGTGGCATGCAAAATGTTGTGCTCGAGTCAACTACCAACGCTCGTAATTGATCTAGATGACGGAAGCATGTCACCTGTCGCTGATGAAAGTCGGCCGGTCAAACGCACAAGGAATCAGCATGCAAGACCAATCACAATCTTCCTCGGCCGTTCGCCGAGGTCTTCGAAGTGTTGAATACGACGAACTTGCCCGTGCAGAAATGCGCATCTTCACCCTACTGACCTAAGGCAGCCGCGATGCCGATCCTGCCGCCGGTCATGGTCTGCTCGCCCGTGTTGGCGACCGTGAATTCTCCGAAAAGCCCAAGCAGGGGTCCAGCTGGATCAACGGCGGGTACTTTTTCTTCTGTCCGTCTCTCATGAACTACCTTTCCAATGGAGCCGACCTCGCGCTGGAGAAAGAGCCCCTCACCGACCTTGTCCGGGCCGGTGGCTTGCGCGTATGGCGTCACACCGGCTGCTGGGCATGCATGGATACGCAGCGTGACAAGGATCAGCTCGAAGAGCTCTTGGAATCCGGTCGAGCCCCTTGGGTTCACGCCAGCAGCGCCCAGCCTCTCGTTCGGAGCGCTTCGTGACAATCAGCCTCATCGTCAAAGAAGATATCGAGCATATCCATGCGGCCCTGCCGCGAGGACGCTTCGCAGGGGCAACCGTCCTGGTCACGGGCTGCGCAGGCTTCCTTGGATATTACTTCCTCCAGTACTTCACGCGAAAAGCGTCCGAACTCGGCCTGAAGCGGCTCATCGCGTTCGATACCTTCCTGCTGCATCGGCCGCGCTGGCTGACCGATCTGAGTGCGGAGTTTCCGGACGTGCTCGAGACGCGTACGTTCAACATCGCCAAGGATGACCTGCGAACGGTTGATGGCGCTGACGAAGCGGACTACGTAATCCATATGGCCTCGATCGCTTCGCCGACGTTCTATCGGCAGTATCCGGTCGAGACCATCGACGCTAACATCTGGGGACTGAGGCGGCTACTCGAATCCTATCGGGGTTCGGATCGGCTCAAGGGCCTGTTGTTCTTTTCGAGCAGCGAAATCTATGGCGATCCAGCGGAGACGGCGATTCCGACTGACGAGGAATACCGGGGCAATGTCGCGTGCCTGGGCCCGCGGGCCTGCTACGACGAATCGAAGCGTTTTGGCGAGACGATATGCTACGTCTTCTCCAAGACGTATGGCATGCCCATCACTGTCGCCCGCCCCTTCAATAATTATGGGCCCGGCATGCGCATCGAGGATCGTCGGCTGCCGGCCGATTTCGCGCGATGCGTGATCAATCGACGCGACATTGTCATTCTTTCCGACGGTAGCCCGACCCGCACTTTTTGCTACATCTCCGACGCGATCATGGGCTATCTCCTCTGCCTCCTGCATGGGAAGTACAATTACTTCAACATCGGGATCGACCGGCCGGAGATCTCCGTCCACAACCTTGCCGAGATCTATCAGCAGGCTTCGCTGGAGCTTTTCGGACGCCGCGGCGCGGTCGTCTTCGAGAGGAGTTCCGACGCAGAGTATCTTGTCGACAATCCAAACCGGCGCCGCCCCGTGATCAAGAAGGCGCGGGACATTCTCGGGTACGCTCCCAACATCCTCGTAAATGAGGGCGTGCGCCGCTACCTGTCCTTTCTACGCGACGAGTTGGGGGGGTGATGCGCATCACAGTTGTCGGGTCCGGTTATGTCGGCCTCGTCTCGGGCGTGTGCCTCGCGGCGAAGGGGCATGACGTGACGTGCGTCGATCTGCGGAACGACGTCGTCGCGCAGCTTAACGTAGGCGTCCCGCATATCTATGAGCGTGGCCTCCCTGAACTGCTTAAGTCAGTGCTTGCATCGGCCCGCTTTAGGGCCACCACCGACCTTCACGCCTCGATTGAGGCGTCGGAAATCTCCTTGATCGCCGTCGGCACGCCGTCCGATAACGGCGCGATCGACCTCAGCGCCGTCCGGCAGTGCGTTCGCCAGATTGGCGCTTATCTTGCGACTACTCCTCATCACCTGTCAGTCGTCGTGAAGAGCACCGTCATTCCGGGGACAACGGATACGCTATTGCGGGAAGAGCTCGAGCACTCGTCCGGGAAGCAACTCGGAGCATTCGGCTTGGGTATGAACCCGGAGTTTCTTCGCCAAGGAGACGCGATCGAGGATTTCATGGAGCCAGATCGCATCGTGCTCGGTCACGAGGACCAGAGGACGCTGGTGCGGCTCGAGGAACTCTATGCTCCGTGGAATTGCGACAAAGTGCGGGTGAATACCCGCACGGCCGAAATGATCAAATACGCCAACAACGCAATTCTGGCCACCCAGATCTCCGTGGTGAACGAGGTAGCAAATCTCTGCGCTGCGGTGGGAGGCGTCGACGCCCTCGACGTCATGTGCGGCGTCCATCTCGACAAACGCTGGTCGCCGATCACCCCCTTGGGCCGCATCGCCCCACAGATCCTGACCTATCTCATTCCGGGCTGCGGGTTCGGCGGGTCATGCTTTCCAAAGGACGTACAGGCGCTGCGCACCCAGGGCGAGAGCCTGGGCCTCCCGATGAACATGCTGAATGCCGTTCTCGACGTGAACGCCGCGCAGCCGAGCCAGATTGTCTCTACCCTCCAGCGAAAGCTCGGAGCTTTGTCCGGCCGACGAACTCTCGTTCTCGGCCTCTCCTTCAAACCGAATACCGACGACGTCCGCGAATCCGCGTCGATCAAGATCGTTCGCGATCTTCTGCGGGCCGAAGCGGATGTCAGGTGTTACGACCCGCTCGCGACGGAGAAATTCAAACTCGCCATCGGAATCGCCGCGGACCGCATTCAGTTCTCGTCTGACTGGCGGCGCGAGGTTGAGTGGGCCGAGATCGTCATCATCGCGACTCGGACGCAGGAATACGGCGAACTCACCTCATTGCGAGTCGCGGGCAAGACGGTGTTTGACGCGCGTCGACTGATCAACGCAGCCGCTGTGCCCTCGGCGGACTACCTCTCCATTGGGCGCCGCCTGAGCTGAGTCGCGCCACGATCTGCGAACCTACCCCCATATCGGGAGCTTTCCTCGAACCTCGTGGCGACAATCGCGACTTTTTTGCCCGCGTCTTCTGCGCCGAAGAGTTTAGCACCCGCGGCTTGGCGACGGGCTTCCGACAGATCGACACTTCAGTGTCTACGCATGCAGGCACGCTAGAGAGCTGCACTATCACATTGCGCCGGCCGGCGAGACCAAGCTGGTGAAGTGCATTCGTGGTCGCGCGTTGGACGTCATCGTCGATCTCCGCGAAGGCTCGCCAACGTTCCTGCAATGGTTCGGGGCCGAGTTGAGCGCCGACAACCGCTTGATGATGTACGTGCCTTTCAGGTGCGCTCACGGATTCCTGCCCCTGAAGGACCCGACGGAGATGCTCAAATTCGAGCCCTTATAGCGGGGCGCATGAGAGGAGGCTGCGCTGGAACGGTAGGGTCGAGGACTGGCGCGCCGGCAGGCCTCCCGACCGTGCCACGTTTCCAGTCCCCTCCACGTCGGACCAGAAACGCCAGGACGGCTCAGCCTTCGGCTTGACATATAGTCTCCGCTTCAGGTCCTGCAATCGACGGACGCCTTTATCATCTCGTCCTTGCCTTCCTTACGTCGGAGACTTTGCAAATGGCAGGGCCCCTTGGCTCCACGGACATTACTCCGCTTCGTCGCTACTACGGACCCAGCCGCTGCCCTCTCGCCTTTAATCCACCCTGCGTCTTCATCTCCGGCCAGAAACGCGGCGTCTTCGGCGCGATCAAGCGTGCCAACCAATCCAGAGCCATCCCTAACTCTTGCGGCGGCATGCCGGCAATGCTGACCGGATCGTTTTTGAAACGGGCTCGCTATCCAATTGGCTTGGGCGCCAACTCAGGGCACCGGCCTTTCCGGTTATTTGGCTTGATGCGCGTCATGCCAACGCAGGGTTATCGATGCGCATCAACAAGTCGGACCAAAACGATGCCAAGGGGGTGGCCGAAATGACGCGCATGTGACGGTACCGGGGAAGCTGCCGTGAAGGGAGCGGAGAGCTGGAAAACCCGTTCGATGCTGGCAGCTCGAACTAAGCTAATGAATATGCGGTGTAACCTCGACAACGAGCTGCGCGGAGTCTCGGCAAGGCCGGTTCGACCAACCTGGCTCGCAAAGTTAACGCCGTCCTCGTTGAAGCGCCGGATTTGCAAGAAATTTTTCGCGCCGCTACTCCTTGTCCAGTCCTGTTTGACCGAGCAAATCGATAAATTTGGTCGACAGCTCCTGCCAGTGGCACAAGCCGACCAAAGTTCGGCGAGTGATGGCCGTTCCCGGTATCGGTCCCCTGGTTGCCCTGTCGTTCCGTCGTTACCATCGACGAGCCTACTCGCTTAAGACGTTCCGATGACGTTGGCGCCTATCTCAGCCTAACACCAAGACGTTATCAATCCGGTGAGATCGATCGCACTGGCCGCCTCTCCAAGCGCGGCAACCACCAGGTATCGAACTTATTTGTTTGAGGCCGCGAACGTCCTGCTGACCGTTGTCAGGCGAGGTTCTGCGCTCAAGCGCTGGCGCAGCAAGCTGGCCAAACGCATCGGCGCAAAAAAGCTAAGGTTGCTGTCGCTCGCAAAAATGGCTGTTCATGCTCCATGCCATCTGGACCGATGGCACCGAGTTCCAGGCAGAGATGCGCCCGGCATGAACCAGTCTTAAACCAACAAAGATCCGCCTTCGGCGGAATAAGCGTCCTGCCGGGCGAAGGTGTTGGCAATCTCGAAGTCGTCCCTGGAGACGACCGCGGAAGAACCATGAACCCGGCAGTGCATCATTTTTGTCTATCGGGAATGAAACGGGCCCGCGATTAAAGAACGGACAATTAATGAGTTTACGCAGGGAATAGTCGACGCTGCTCATCGTCGATCCCTCGCAGTCAATCCTTCGCCATCATGTGTCGCACTACGCTCGGCAGGCCCACATTAAGGGGTCGCCGGGGTCGCCATTCCGTAAACGCATCCCGCGCCGCCGTCGATCCGATGAGAACCGGGACCTCGTCCGGATGCGCCGGCCTTTCTCCGAAGCCCAGTAAATGCTCGCAATCGCCAATCGTGTGCGCAACCGCGCACGCAAATTGGGCGACACTGACGGGGGAGCCAGAACTTAAATTTAGCACGCCCTGAAACTCCCGGTCCCTAGCAGTAAGAGCGAGCACGCACAATCCTTCGACGACATCATCAAGATGCAGATAATCCTTGATCTGGAGACCCGCCGATAGTGGGACGCGCCGGCCCTGAGACAAATTAAGAACAAGGCTCGGCAGGAGCCGCTCCCTTTTTTCTCCGGGCCCATAGATGTTGAAGATGCGGGCGACCACCAGCGACAAAGTGTTCGATCGCGCCGAGCGGAGAAGTGCCTCGGTAGCCCGAGCCTTGCTGACGCCATAGATGACGCTATCCTGATTATCCCGCCGTTCGAGCGGATCGGTCTCAATCCTCGGAGCGTCGCCAGTCAGCGGCGCATATTCGAAACATGATCCGGCCTGCACGAAAGAACTGCTACCGGTCTTCTGCGCGTGTCGGAATAAGGCCAGAACCGCATCTACATTGACGCGCTGAGCCAGCAGGCGTTCGCGACTCCGCCCCTCAGACGACGAGTCCGTCGACCGCGTCACGCCATAGGCAGCCAAGTTGAAGACGATATCGAAACGGCGCTCTCCCCAGAAGCTAGCGATCTGCGCCTCGAAATCAGGTTCTGCCAGATCGGCCAGGAGAAGATCGCGCGATGAGGCAGTCGGTTCCATCCTCCGTTGGAGCAACATGACGTGCGCTCTTTGCGCAAGAAGACGTGAAACCAGCCGCCGCCCGATGAAACCTGACGCGCCCGTTACAAGCACCGATTTGCCTGCGAAGCGTTCAAGATTGGACAAAATGCCGGGTGAACTCATGGTCGCATCAATGGTCTTACGCTGCAAACCTCAATCGATAAGCCGCGATATCGGCCGCGCAAAGCTCGGCTGCTGAGCGTTGTGGCCAGGAACAGGCGCCATACCAGCGCGCTGTATGCATCAGCGTGTCGCATGAGCGCCAGGCTGGCCGCCATGGCAGGATTTGGCGCGCCACACCGCGGGTCAATCGTCAGTGCGTCGCTGTCGGCGCTGGTGCGGCTCATAAATGATCTCCCGCTTCTTCAAGCGGCGCCAAAGGTCTCGACCACTTCCGTCACAGTCCGCGTGTCTGCATGCTCAGGTTGACGATGCTTCGCATTGCCAGGAGCAAGCCAAGATTTCGGGTCGTGCTGGATGTCGAGCAGAGTAAGAGGGCCCTGAGTTGATGAGCATTGCCGGCCGTCGCGCGTGCGCCATTTTTGAATTTCTGCCATCAAAGATCAAACATTGTGTGATTGTCATGGCCTAGCCGCGGCGCGTACGTATCTATAGTGAGATGAAAACAGTTTGCGCGCAACGCTCAACTACTAACGCTAGTAGTTGATCTAGATGACAGCAACATGCCACGTATTGGTTGATGAACGTTGGCCGGTCAAACGCGCTTGCAAGGAGTCGCCATAAGATCAAACAATCACAATCTGTTCGCCAACGCCCTAATCGATGCGCATGCTGCGAGCTCGTGATGCCGGCATTCCCACAGTGATCTGGGCCAATCACTCCATGCAAGCTGCGATGAAGGTAATCCGGCAAGCCGGCATTCTCAATCAGACCTCCAGGGGATTATCATGACTATCCAATGCACAGCAGCATCCGCGCCCGTCGATTCGGCCCTGCAGGCAGAGGACATCCGGCGTCAAATCCATCAGCTAGTCGAGCGCCACTATGCGCTGACTCACGCCCGGAAGCCATTTTCTGCTGGCTATTCGTCGGTGCCTGTCTCCGGTCGCGTCTTCGACGCCACTGATGTCAAGCATGCGGTGGATGCTGCGCTCGAATTCTGGCTCACGGCGGGCCACTTCAACGACGAGTTTCAGGCCAAGCTCGCACAGCGCGTCGGGGCACGCTATGCGCTCACGGTCAACTCCGGTTCGTCGGCAAATCTGGTTGCCTTTTCAGCTCTCACCTCACCCCTGCTCCGGGAGCGCCTATTGCAGCCCGGCAGCGAGGTCATCACAGCAGCGGCCGGATTTCCGACGACCGTCAATCCTTCCATCCTATGGGGGATGACGCCCGTCTTCATCGATATCGATATTCCCACTTACAACGTTACGCCCGAGCTCGTCGAGGCGGCGATCACTCCGCAAACGCGCGCTATCATGGCGGCCCATACACTTGGGAATCCATTCGATGCCGCGCGGATCGCCGAGATTGCCAGGCGGCATAACCTCTTTCTCATCGAAGACTGCTGCGACGCGCTTGGTGCAACGCTCAACGGGCAGCATGTGGGGACGTTCGGCGACGTCGGCACCCTGAGCTTCTATCCCGCGCACCACATCACGATGGGCGAAGGCGGAGCGACTTTTACCAGCCATCCTGGATTGCGGCGGGCGATGGAGACTTTTCGCGACTGGGGCCGCGACTGTTATTGCGATCCCGGCAAGGACAACACCTGCAACCGCCGCTTCGGCTGGCAGCTCGGGGATCTTCCCCGCGGCTATGACCACAAATACTCCTACGGTCACCTCGGCTTCAATCTGAAGTTGACCGATATGCAGGCCGCCGTCGGCCTTGCTCAGCTCGGTCATCTTGAAGACTTCATTGCCGCGCGGCGGCGCAATTTCGACTCGCTGAGGCAGGGTCTGCGCGGGCTTGAGGACCTTTTCATCCTACCTGAGGCCACCGCAAACAGTGAGCCGTCGTGGTTCGGTTTCTTGCTTACGGTACGTAAATCAGCGCCGTTCAGCCGGGACGAAATCGTACGACATCTCAACGATCGGAAAATCGGCACACGCTTGCTCTTTGGTGGCAACCTCACCCGGCAGCCCTACATGCACAATCGGCACTACCGAGTGCATGGTAAATTGACCAACAGCGATCGCGTAGTGAACCAGACATTCTGGATCGGTGTCTACCCCGGGCTTGGGGCTGCGGAACTCGATTATGTAACAGGCACAATTGGTGATTTCTGCCGTGCCCGGCTCGCCATTAATCGCGCGAATAGACCATGAGTGGATCGAATACATTGCCGAGTTCCCGGGCACAAATCGGCGGAACTCGCGTCTTCACGCTTCTGTTACACGCTCTTTGCCCCTGACTGTACGCCGGACGGGATACGCCCTTCTCGCTGTGATCGGCGCCACGCTCGCGGCATCGCACCGCAAGGTGATCTCCCGCAATGGAGACGGTGGCATGCAGTTGAACATCCAGGAGCCGCAAACCCCAAGCACTTGACCGGGATGAAGCGCTGGTCGTGATGAACAATGCAAGCTATGGCATCATCAGGCAGTCCAGGATTCTTACCTTGGCAGCCGCTACAGCGCCTTCCCTGCCGGCTAAAGCCTGATTTCGTCCGTCCGGAAGTTAAGGGCGTCCTCGACAATGGCGAGAGGTTCGCCACGCAAGATCCGATAAGTTCGGAGCAGATATTCCCCAACGATACCGAGCAGAAAGGCGTTCAGGCCTATCCCGAAGGACAGCAGCACGTATACGCTGGCGAATCCGCGCGGGTAGTCCGGCTGAACGATCTTCCCGATGACGAAATACAGCCCGCCGATGATACTGATCATGAGCGCAGCAGCTCCCACAAAGGTAGCAAGGCGCAACGGAATGACCGAGTGATTGATAAGCGCGGCAAGCCCTAACTCGGTAATTCGCACGAGGTTGAATTTGCTTTGTCCGACCGCGCGAGGATCGCGCTTGTAGGGAACGCCGATCTGCTCGAACCCGAGTCCGGCGATCATACCGCGAAGGTAAGGACTCGACACGTTCATTCTCGTCAGTGCGTCAAGGACCGCGCGATCGATCAATCGGAAATCGCCTGCGTCCCTGGGAATGGGGTGCTCGCTCAATTTGTCGATTGTCCAGTAGCCAAGTCGGCGAAATAGGTTGATCGCGGCGCCTTCCGCTCGCACCCTGCGAATGCCGTATACAACCCGGTAGCCCGATCGCCACAAGTCAAAGAACTCGGCAAGAAGCTCGGGCGGATCCTGGAGGTCGGCATCGATCTGCATCACGGCGTCGCCCCGCGCATGCATATAGTTGGCGAGAATCGATCGTTGATACCCGACGTTCTTGCTGAAGCGAATGGCCCTTACTCGGGAATCCTTGTTCGCCAGCTCCGAGAGCTTCGTCCAAGTCAGATCATTTGAATGGTTATCGCTAAACACGAATTCAAGTGTGCAGCGCCCCGCCATAGTTTCGCCCAGATGGCAAAGTCGCTCGTATAGTGCATCGAGGTTGTCGGCCTCATTGAGGACAGGGATGGCAATCGTGATCAACGGGAGAGGCCATTGTCGATCACTGCGAGTCTTGGACGGAGCTTCCTGAGTCATCAATCGACATAGGCTCTTAGATATTCAACGATCGCCGGGCATCGCATCCCTGAACTCGATGTTTCGGACGAGCGGCGACCGCCAGAAGACAATGTCCGCGCGCCATCGGCCGGGCGCCCACCTGCAACTTGCCGATGTTCTTGACGCCATAAGGCCGATTAGCGCCACAGGCGACAAAGGAAATCTGACAAGGTCCATACATGCTATCGCCGCAATCTCGTTGGGCGCCGGTGAAATGCGACGGACGAATCGCGGTCGGCGAGCGGATTTCCACCACCTTCCGCAATGTGTCAGTATATCGGGGATCAACCGATCCTGGGCCCAGTCGCCACCGCCGATCACATTGCCGGCACGGGCTGTGGCCGGCGCCACCGTGCGGCCCACATGGCTGGGGCTGAAAAAAGAGCCACGGAAGGCCGAGGATACAAGTTCGGCACAGGCCTTGCTGTTGCTACAGGGATCACGTCCGCCGAGCCGATCGTGGTCACGATGGGCCCTATCGGAGGTGATGTTGAGCACGGCGCGGACCAAGTTCACCTGCCGAACGGCCTGCAACAAGTAGACCGTTCCCATGAAATTGGTGCGATAGGTCTTACATGGATTGGCATAGGAATAGCGGACCAACAGTTGTGCGGCTATGTGGATAACGATATCAGGCACAGCGCTACGAAGCGTGCTGACCAAATGATTGTAGTTGGTCACGTCGCCCAGAATCGACTCCTTGGCAGCCCCGACGCGGGCAATTTCAAATAGGCTGGACGTTGCGGGCGGCGGGGGCAACGCGTAGCCGGTAACCCGGGGGTCGATATGTTGCAGCCAAAGAGCGGGCCACGAGCCCTTGAACTTCGTGTGCCCGGTGAGAAAGACGCGCGTGCCCGCCCAGAAGATGCTCATTTCTCCCACACCTTCCATGGAGCCTTGCCCTCAACCCAGAGCGCTTCAAGGAATGTCTTGTCGCGCAGAGTATCCATGGGCTGCCAAAAGCCGTGGTGCTGGTAGGCCGAAAGCTGTTGCTGCTCAGCCAAGGCTGCGAGCGGCTCGCGCTCCCAAGCAGTGGAGTCATCCACCAGCAGGTCAATTACTTTCGGCGAGAGCACGAAGAAGCCACCATTGATCATCCCCCCATCACCCCGGGGTTTTTCCTTGAATGTCGCGACACGGTGATCAGCGCGAATTTCGAGGGCGCCGAAACGGCCAGGCGGATAGGTAGCAGTTAGAGTGGCGAGCGTACCCTGGCGACGGTGGAAGGCGATCAATGCGGTTATGTCGATGTCTCCCACACCATCGCCATAGGTGAAACAGAAGGTGTCATCATCGGTCAGGTAATTAGCAACTCGCTTGAGCCGCCCACCGGTCATGGTCTTCTCGCCCGTATCGACCAGCGTCACCTTCCAAGGTTCGGCATGGTGCTGGTGAACCTCCATGCGGTTATTCGTCATGTCGACGGTGACATCCGACATGTGCAGGAAGTAGTTGGCGATGTATTCTTTGATCAGATAGCCCTTGTAGCCGCAGCAGATGACGAAATCGTTGATGCCATAGTGCGAGTAGATTTTGAGGATGTGCCACAGAATCGGCTTGCCGCCGATCTCGATCATGGGCTTGGGCCGAAGATGGGTTTCCTCGGAGATTCGGGTTCCAAGGCCACCCGCGAGGATCACTGCTTTCACCATTGGCTCCATTTATGGGTATCTGGCCGTTGTCGTCTGGCTTCGCGGCATGATTGCTTCGCCAGCGCGCCGGGGCGTAGGGGCTTCAACAAGAACTGCCTGTAAGTATTCGGAAATTCCCCGTCGTTGACGGGGGTTTCGAATGTAGTGGCGGCGACGTAGTCCGCCTGCCCGGCTCCAAAGGAGGCCATGACACTGGCTTGTTCAAGATGACGCGGACCCTCCGGCTCGATCAGTATCCACGCTTTGGCTAGATCGGCGCAGTCCTCAAGTTCGAGCGCTTTCACCGCGACTGCGTTAGTGCCGGGATATCCCCCGATCAGCCATGGTAGACCGACCCAATCCCCCGTACCGCGGGGAAATGTCCCGATCAACCATGGTAGACCGAGCGCTCGCGTCTCGAGCACATACAGCAGGCCCGGCGAGCGGCCAGAGAGATCGACCACCGGGGTACCGACTTCAAGGCCGGCCGCACGAGCCTGGGCTCTGGCCGTGGACAGATAATCCTGGAAGGATTGCGAGAGCACCAATTTTCCACCACCCGGCATGGGCATGACAGCGGTATAAGCGCGCAGATCTTTCGGCTGACGGAACGGCTTGAGGAGGCCACCATTTACGACTGATGCAGTGAGCAACTGTGCCAACACCGTCAGGGGCAATAGGGTAGCGACGCTGCGTCGCTGTTGCGCAAGAGGGCTCAGGAAGGCCACGACCGCGAGCATCCAGAACAAGGCGTTCATCGAACCGAGGGTCCAGTAATTGAGATTGGAGCCCAGTGCGGACAGGTGCGGCAGGACCAAGAAGGTTAGCGCCAGAGCGATGCTGGTGGGAGTCTGGGTGCGCAGAACCAATCTCTCACGATAGAACACCGCGCCAACGCATGTGAAGGCTGACACCAGGAACAGGGTCGAGGGCTTGATGCTGATCGGATCGTTCCCCAGCAGCGCAATCGCCATTGTTAAGATCAACACTGCTGCGAGAGCCAGCGATGGGAGCAACTTGTGCGTAGCCCCCATGAGAATGCTGAGCAGAACGGTTATCGCCAGCAACACAGCGATAGCGAGTTGCAAGCAGCTGGTGGCGAGCCCGTTGATCCGAAACATGCGAGACATCTCGTGCCCGGCACCCAGCAGGATTTCCATCTCGGCACTGTTGACCATACGGGTCACCAGCCCGGTGATGCCGCCGTCGATCAAGTAGGCGGTAACGATCAGTAGAGCGAGAGCGACCAGCGCCGCGCCAAGCATGGGCAGCAGCGACTTTCGGCGCAAAACGACCACATAGAGCATAACGACGAAGGCAACGGCCGCAGCGGTGGTCGGCTTGGCCATGAAGCAGCACCAGCCGCCAACGCCGACCAGGATCCATCCCAAGACTCGGCCGATGCGCCCTGGCCGTTCGGCTAGCAGCAAGCCGATCACCACCATCAAGAGCGATTGAAAGGTCAGTGTGTAGTAGCTGGGGGTAAGCAACCAGCTTCGAAAGTTGACTAATGCCAAGCTGCCGATCCCTGCCGATAGCACTGCCGCATGCGGCCGGCTAACTATCCAGAGGCGCCGGATCACAAGGAAGCTGAGAATCCAGCCCAGCGCCATGGTGAGCGTGACGTTCTCCATGCGAAGCACTGCAATGTCGCCACCCGCCCACTGATATGGCCAGTGATAGACGAAGCCGAAAAGGGACGGCGGAATATTGATGGCGTAGGCGAATGGGTTCGCGATGGAGTTGAGGTGGAGACCTTCGTCGCTGAGATCGAGACCGTAAGTGCTGTAGTTTAGCAGCCAAGTGAAAAGGATTGCTGTGGTCGTGGCGGACAGAGCCAGCAAAGTCCGATCCAGCAAGACTGACAACATCGTTCCGTTGGCAAGGTAGTTATCCCTTGGCATAGGCCCCTTTCTGCTGGCCGCGTAGAGGAAGCCCATTCCAATGGACCGTCTCGATCAGAGCATAACCAGCGGTACCGCATTCATCATTATATCAGTTCTCAAAAGCTTCTAGCTGACCTTAGCCGCGCAATCTCCTCCAAGAATTGGTAGTGATCTTTCCCCGAAAAAATGGACAGAGCTGCTTTTAGCTCCATCTCGATCGGGCTGATAAAGCCGATGGCGGAGTAACACGAGTTCGATTGTAGAAGCCCTCAATATAGGCAAAGATATCCCATGTGGCTTCTGCCCGTGTTGCAGAGTGCCTGTGGTGGCGGAGCTCCGTCTTGAGGGTGTGAACGAGGCTCTCCATCGGAGCATCGCCATAGCAGTCGCCCTTGCGGTTCATTGACGCCCTGAAGCCGGCGGATTGCGTCAGCTTGCGGTAATCCGCCGAGGCATATTGGGCGGATTCAAGCGGTCGTCGCAACGCCGACTATGTTTACTTGTAAAAGAAGCGACTTGAGCTAACAGTGGGTGCTTTGTCGCGGCAGGTGTCCGACAAAGATTTCATGTCCGACCTCACGCAGCCGGCAACAATTTCTCTCTCGACAGAGCACTTGCTCAAGCAAGTTTGCATCGGCGTCTTGCCGTAGCACCAGCGCCCCTGATGCGGGCGCACCTCATTGTAGGCAGCGATCCACTCATCGAGATCGCTCTGCAACGCAGTGATGCTCGGATAAATCTTCTTGCGGAACACGACGCGATAGAACTCCTCAAGCACGGTGCGGTGGAAGCGCTCAACAATGCCGTTGGTCTGTCGGCTCCTCGTCTTGGTGCGGGTGGGATCGATGTCTTCGACGGCGAGGTAGAGCTCCTATTCGTGATGCTCCGGATTGCCGCAATACTCGGTGCCGCGGTCGGTCAGGATCCGGTTCAGTGGGATGCCCCGCGCATCGAAGAACGGCACCACGCGATCATTCAACAGTTCGGCCGCCGTGATCGGCGTCTTGCGATCATACAGCTTGGCGAACGCCACCTTGCTATAGGTGTCAATGAAGGTCTGCTGATAGATCCGCCCCACCCCCTTCATGTTGCCGACATAGAAGCTGTCCTGCGCACCGCAATAGCCGGGGCACTCGCTCTCGAACTCGCCGTGCGCCTCCTTCTCGGACTTGGCCTTTTCCAACGCAACGAGTTGGGCCTCAGTCAGCACCAGGCCGTCCTGGGCCATCTTGGCCTCCAGCGCCGTCAGCCGCTTCTTGACGTTGGCGAGATCGTGACGCAGCCACACCGCCCGCACGCCGAACGGGCAGATCGACAGGCCGCGGCTCCTGAGCTCATTGCTGACTCGCACCTGGCCCCAGGCCGGCTGGTCGATCGCCAGCTCAACGACGGCCGCCTCGACCTCCGGCGCGACACGGTTCTTCAGGACCGGTTTCTTGCGGCTGATCTCAATCAGCGCCAGCTCACCGCCGTTGTCGTACAGTTCCTTGAACCGGTAGAAGCTGTCGCGGCTATAGCCCATCATCCGGCAAGCCTGGCTGACATTGCCGAGCTGCTTGGCCAATTCCAGCATTCCGACTTTCGCGCGAATGACCTTCTGTTCCTGGGTCATGGTAACGTCTCTTGTGAGACGCTGCGGGCTGCGCGGGAGCGCCCTTTGGGTGAGCGCTCCTGCTCGCCAGCAGCTCCAATCCCTGCCAGTTCAAACCTTGCCGTCAGATTAAGTCGAAACTTCTACAGTTTACTCATGGCAGCAACTCGTCAAGCGCTTCTGCCGGCGTTTTCCAGCCCAGAGTCTTTCTCGGTCGAGAATTGAGGGCCGCTGCCACGGCGGCTATTTCGTCAGCGCTGTGGGGGCTCAGGTGTGTGCCTTTCGGGATGTACTGACGTAACGGCCCATTGGTGTTCTCGTTGGTGCCACGCTGCCATGGGCTTTGCGGGTCGCAGAAGTAGACCTGGACACCGCGTCGATCTTGAGACGATCTTGCTGAGCCATTTCGGCTCCCTGATCCCAAGTCAACCGAACGGCGCAGTTCTTGGGGCAAGGTGATGATGGTGCGCGCAATCGCGTCCCGCACGGCATCGGCCCCGTGTCCGGCGAGCGCAGGGCCGTTCTTCGTGCGCGGAGCTTCGCCATGTCCCGCGAGCCGGGGAAGATGCAATAGCATTGTGAAACGCGTCGTGCGTTCGACCAGCGTGCCGATCGCCGAGCTGCCAAGACCGCGGATGCGATCTCCCTCCCAATGTCCCGGTACCGCTCAATCGGCTAATTCGGCGGGGCGTTGGCTGATCATGATCTCCGGCGAGACAAAGCCTTTCCCTCACCTGCGCACGCGCGTTCTGGGCAGCGCCGGCTCATAAGCCGCGTCGCCTGTGAGCATAGCCCACACGATCCGTGCATTCTTGTTGGCAAGAGCCACGGCCACGACATTGGGATGGCGCCGTTGCCGCATCTTGCCGAGCCAGAGGCTTCGCGCAGCTGATCGGTTGATTTCGGTGGTACGAAGCGCATGGACGGACGGCCGACCGCTTCGCAGATGGCTTCCGCATCGTTCTGGTCGTTCTTGTTCGACTTGACGTATGGCGTCACGAACTGAGGGCTGATCAGTCGGACCTGATGGCCAAGCTCCGTGAGCACGCGAGCCCAATAGTGTGCCCCGTTGGAAGCTTCCATGCCGACCAGGCAGGCCGGTAAATTGGCGAAAAAGCCGGCAACCCCATCGCGACGCAACCTCTTTCGCACGACGACTTTCCCGCGGTTGGCCGAGTGCTCCATCACCACGACGACGCGGTTGACGCCGGCGACGAGATCCATCGGCCGCCCATTGCCTTTCACCATCTTGGCGGGATCATCCAGTAGGCGGGATCGCCGTTCTGGGCCACCTGCCTGTATGGCGCCGAGGATCGAACAGATCCATGTGACCGCCACGGATCATGCCGAAGGAATCGGCGCTCGAGAAATAGGCGGTCGACGGCAGCTCGCTCACCGTCTGCTTGTCGGCGTTGATGAGATCAGGATCGTCCTCGCCCTCATAGGGGAACGGGCCCATGCCGAGCATGCCGTTCTCGCTCTGGAGGCTGACGTCTATGCCGTCGGGGATGTAGTTCGAGACGAGCGTCGGGATGCCGATGTCGAGGTTAACGGAGTAGCCGTCACGCAGTTCTTTCGCTGCGCGTGCAGCCATCTGTTCGCGGGTCCGGCCATCAGATTTCAACTCCCGTGCCGGCCGCCGGGATGAACCTTCTTCATAAAAGATTGACCTTATGAGAGGAGCCGACGGGCCGGAAACGGCGACAGTTGGTATATGGTCCTGGTTGGACGAAATCTTCGGTGTTCTAATCAATGGTGACAGGCTTCGCCAAGCCAGCTTCCTAGTGCTGAGCGGTCCACCAGTCTCGTAGGCAAGCAGGGAGAAACGCCGAGAGCGTCAGCTCCACTTGGCCGATTGCAACACGCGAACCCCGCCCCCCATTCGGGCAAATTGCGAGTGCGACGGCCGCTGGTTAAGAGTCTCAGCACGCTACGGCCGGAACCTTCAACTGTTGCGGATCCCACGCAACCGCTGCGAGCGCCGGCGCAGCAGCTCAACAGTGGTCAGCATGGTGATTGAGAACAGGATCAGCACTGTGGCGGCGGCAATAATGGTCGGATTGATCTCCTCGCGGATTCCAGAAAACATGACTCTGGGCAGGGTACGCTGTCCGGCGCTGGCGACGAAAAGAGCGACGACCACTTCATCGAAGGAAGTAATGAAAGCGAAGAGCGCACCGGAGGTCAGTCCGGGTAGAATGAGCGGCAGGATGATGTTGAAGAAGACCGTGATTGGTGGGGCGCCGAGACCGGCGGCTGCGCGGGTGAGCGAGCGGTCGAAACCCATCAGGGTCGCGGTCACGGCGATGACGACAAAGGGCGTAGCCAGCGTGGTATGCGCTAGGATCAGCCCGGTATAGCTGTTGAGCAGCCTCATATCGGCATAGAAGAAATACACCGCCACCGAGGTTATGACGACCGGGACGACCATGGGCGAGATCAACAGGCTCATCACCGCCGTGCGCCAGGGGAAGTTCGGACGACTGAGCCCGAGCGCGGCTAGCGTGCCTAGTGTGGTCGACAGCAGCGTGACCGACATCGCAACGAACATGGAGTTGTACAGAGCGCCCTGCCAACGAACTGTTAGGAAGAATTCCTCATACCAGCGCAGTGACAGCCCCGGCATTGGATAGCTGAAGAAGGGCACAGAATTGAAGGACAGCGGGATGATCACAAGGATTGGCGCGATCAGAAACAGCAGCACCGCCCCGCAGATCAGCCGGTGCAGATAGTGCCAGCTCTTCTCTAGCGGAGAGGCATAGGCGAAAGCGGTCATCCTTCTCACCCCATCTTGAGCCGGTCGACGCCGACCAGCTTGTTGTAGACATAGTAGAGCAATAGAGTCGCGGTGAGCAGTATGACGCCAAGAGCCGAGGCCATGCCCCAGTTGAGGTCCTCATTGGTGTAGTGGGCGACGAAATAGCTGATCATCTGGTCGGCCGCGCCCCCCACAAGCGCGGGAGTGAGGTAGTAGCCAAGGCAGAGAATGAAGCTTAGCAGGCAGCCAGCGGCGATCCCCGGCAGGGTTTGGGGGAAGTAAACCTTCCAGAAGGCGTAGAATGGGCCTGCGCCGAGCGAGCGAGCAGCGCGGACATGGTTGGGCGAAATTGTCTTCATTACACTGTAGATTGGCAGCAGCGTGAAAGGCAGCTGGATATGAGTCATGGCGATTACTGTGCCGACCCGATTGAAGATGAGCTCCGCGGGCTGCGATATAATATGCAGCGCCATCAGGACATCGTTCACAACCCCATGTTGCTGCAGGAGCACCACCCAGGCCGTGGTACGTACCAACACTGAGGTCCAGAACGGCAGCACGACCACGATCATCAGCAGATTGCTGGTTTTCGGCGGCAGTGTCGCCAGGAGATAAGCCACCGGGAAACCTAGCAGCAGAGTCAGGACGGTTACGCCGATGCTAATGCCAAGCGTGCGCAGGAAGACGTCGCGGAAGATCGCATTCTCCGGCTGCGTGGCGACGATTTGGCTGTCGGGGCCATACTGGTAATCGACCGAACGCAGTAAGTAATAGGCGGTATAGGCAGAGCGACCGCGCTTGAGCAAGCTCCAGACGTCACGTTGCCCCCACAGGGGGCTGATCTCGATCAGCGCCGCTTTGTAGGGGCCGGTCGAAAGTGTGCTCGCCTTTCGGGCGCTCGACGCGACCTGGCCACCGGCGCCGGGCAGCTCATAATTGATCCGTGTGCCGATAGCGCCCGCGGTCTTCTGGGCCCAGGCATGCGTCAAATCGTCGGCGAGAGCGGCATAGACACTCTCGTCGGGCAGATCCTTGCCGTCCCAGCTGCTTAGCGCTGCCGTGGTTCGCGGCATGAGCGTCAATAGCGTATTGTCATGGACCGCTTTGAACATCATCCGACCGATCGGCAAGACGAACGCGATCAGGATGAACAGCAGAAGCGGCAGGACGAAGGTAAACGCTTTCAGCTTGCTCCGACGTTCGACCCGCTGCAGCTTAATCCGTAGCGGCATGCCGTCTGGACTGCCGGCGATTTGGGCTGCCATCGTCGCCATCAACTTCTCTCACTCTTCGGTCATTGATCGTCGGTTGGGACGAGGAGAACGGAACGTCCTCCTCGCCATTCCCCATTCTTTACTTCGCTAGCCAAGCGGTGAAGCGCTGGCGCAATTCATCGCCATGCTCATTCCAAAATAGGAAGTCGGTGTTCAGCATGAGGGCTTCATGGCCGGGTGCATTGGCAAGGTTGGGTATCATTGCCGGATCAACGAGGGCCATGGCATCCTTGTTGGCGGGCCCATAGGGCATGTAGCGCGTCAGGTCGGCCTGCGGCTGGGGTGAGCCGCCAAAAGCGAGGAACTTGTAGGCGTCGTCCAGATGTGGACTGCCCTTGGGAATCACCCAATAGCCCCAACCCGCTGGCGCGGCGTCCCACATCATTTCGAAATGCTTACCCTCGTCCTTGATGGCACTGTAGATGCGGCCGTTGAAAGCTGCGGTCATGACGACCTGGCCATCGGCCAGAAGCTGCGGTGCCTGAGCGCCGGCAGTCCACCAAACGACGTCCTTCTTTATCGTATCGAGCTTCCTGAAAGCGCGGTCGACGCCTTCCGAGGTACGGAGGACTTTGTACACGTCCTTGATGGGCACGCCGTCGGCGATCAGCGCCCATTCGAGATTGCCTGAGGGATTTTTCCACAGTCCGCGCTTGCCGGGGAATCTCTGCAGATCGAACAGGTCAGCGATGGTCTTCGGGCCATTCGGCAGCTTGTCCCTGTCATACGCGATGACCGTGGAGGAGGCTGACGACGGCACCCCGCAGTCAAATTTGCCGGCCTCACCGAACTTTGCCCTGTCGAGACCCAGCTTCTTCCAGTCGATCGTCTCGAGGAGGCCCTGAGTACACAGGGCCCAGGCGGCTGACCCGCCACCGTTGACCACGTCCCAGCTGACGGTCTTGGACTCGACCATCGCGCGGATCTTGGCGGTCTCGCCGTTCCACTCGTCTTCGGTAATCTTGATCCCGGTCGCCTTTGTGAAGGGCTCGAAATAGGCCTTGCGCTCGGCGGCCTGGGAGGCCCCTCCCCAGGAGACGATCGTCAGCTGATCGGCCGCAAAGGCAAATTCCGCTGGCGCAAGCGCACCGGCTGTCAGCCCCATTATGGCCAAGGCACGGACGACCATCAATTTCTTCCTCATCGTTTGCTTCCCTCCCGATATGCCGCCCCTACGATAGGAGCGGCGCTGTCAAACTTCTGCTTCGGCCTGCCGGCGATGTCGTGGGTCATCCTCACGATCGGTCGAGCGCCAGACAATCTTCAGTTTTCCAGCCGATGGTGATCGGTGTGCCCGGCTCGAGCTGCACCACGCCTTCCGAATTCGGCAGCTTGATCACAAAGCCATCATGGCCGCACACCGAGACCCGAGCACGCACGTGGTCGCCTAGATAAACCACCTCAGCAACCCGCGCGGTAAAGACATTGGGCAGCGAGCCCGGCGTGGGGTTCAGCTTCACCCGCTCCGGCCGCAACGACAGTTCGGTGGGCCGACCAACCGCTTCGACATTGACTGCAAGCGCCTGCACGTCGCCCACACCTAGAACTTCTACCTTGCAAGTCGCGCCATCCATCGCGACGATCTTGCCGTGCAGCCGGTTGTTCTCGCCGATGAACTGGGCAACGAAGGCGTTCCGCGGCCGCTCGTACAGCTCAGCTGGCGCTGCGATCTGCTGGATGGCACCGTCATTGAACACCGCTATGCGGTCCGACATGGTCAGCGCTTCGCTTTGGTCATGCGTCACGTAAACGAGCGTGACGCCCAGATCCTCGTGGATATGCTTGATCTCTAGTTGCATTTGCTCGCGCAGCTGCTTATCCAACGCACCGAGCGGCTCATCCATCAGCACGAGCTTGGGATCGAAAACAAGGGCGCGAGCAAGTGCGACGCGCTGCTGCTGGCCTCCGGAAAGTTGACCGGGCCGGCGCTTGCCATGGGCGCCGAGCCGGACCATGTCTAGCGCCCGCTTGATCCTGGCCTCGCTCTCCGCTCTGCCGAGCTTGCGGACCTTAAGCGGGAAGGCAAGATTCTCCTCCACGGTCATATGCGGGAAGAGCGCGTAGTTCTGGAACACCATGCCGATGTCGCGCTTGTGCGGAGGCATGTGGTCGATCGAACGCCCTTCCAGAAGAATACAGCCTTGGGTAGCCACCTCGAAACCAGCAAGCATCATGAGGGTCGTCGTCTTGCCGGAGCCGGAGGGGCCCAGCATGGTCAAGAACTCACCCCGAGCGATCTCCAAATTGAGATCCTTAACGACCAGCGTTTCGCCGTCGTAGGTCTTCTGGATGTCCGAAAACTTCACAAAGGCATCGTTCGCGTCCGGCATCGCCCCTGTCCCCGGGCTTGGCGCATGTCCCACTAACGCGCCGCCGCCTACTAAACCACGATGTTCATTCTTGATGGATTGCATGCTATTGAGCGCGCCGTCGAGTCCGCTGCGACGCGCCTGCATCAGGCGGCCGCGATTAGCAAAATGACGCACTCGTTTTCCCTCCCGAAAGATTTATCGTTCACGAAAAGATTAAACGGCTGCGAAGGCCGAATTCGACTGATGTGGAGGCTCGGTAAGCCGAAATCCTGCATGAGTGCCGCGGAGCGCGATGATTAATGTCGCTTCAGTCACGCGATCTTGGCCTTAGGAAGATGGAAATGGCGACTCGTAGCCAGTCTCAAATGGAGGGTTGTACGATTGCAGGTGAAGCGCTCGTATCTTTCCGCTGCAATGGCCAGAATATGATAAGGGCGCGTTCAAGGCACGGTTCAACATCGCTCGTCTAAAGCGAGGTCTCGTTTCGAGCTGCGCGTTCATTGGATCATCGCAAATCATATCGACGCGCGAAACTCAATTCGGTTGCTGCGGTAGGCGGCGGGACGCGCAGCACAAATGTTGAAGCTGTCACAGAAACGCTACCATCCCGCTTTGCACGGAGTACCAAATAGGCTGGGTTTCGCGATTCCAAGAAACACGCAATCTAGCGGGCGAATCTCAAAACTATCAGCGAGGACGTAAAAAAACGCCGCGAAGAAAGTGTTCCCGACAATCATGCGTTGTTTATGGAGATCATGTTGTCTTCCATGTCAGCCAACGCGATGGATGTGATCCGCATGCGTCTTGCCGTCCGGGCGTTTCATCGCGACCAGTCAGAGTCCTCGCGGACGATCTTCGCAGCGTTCTCTGGATTGATGATAATCTGCGGCACTATGGCTGCTGGCAGGCACTTGAGTTGATTTCACATTTAGACCGGGATAGCCGTTGGCCAGCGTGCTAGGCGGCAGCGATTTCAGCCCGGTTTGGAAACGCGATGAACTTTTGGGCGCTCGCAATGTTTGGGCCAGCTTTCAGAATCGTCACGAACCTGTTGTTCTGGTAAATCTAGCGGCAATGTAATGATCACTATCCAGCAAAGCGCTATCCTCGTGCATGTGGACGAGCCAACGCAGCCCACAATGTTAGGCTTTGTTGCACGGTGGCGCGGACGTAAGCCAATGACGGACAAAAGCCGATACACCTCCCTTTAAACGATACTGGTCTTTCCATACGGAGCGAAGAAACGCACCTCGACTTACAAATTATGGTTCGAGTCGTTCTTCTCAACGGGTCGTGCCGCGCCAGACGTGGTCAAAGCTCGGCGATATCATTTTTGAGACGATAGACCCAGGTGCCGCGGTCGAGCGAACCGCATTTGCCGGAGCCGCGGTTGCTGGTGAGCAGGATCGCGTGGTCCTCGTACGGCCGGCTGATAGGAACGTTGACAGAGCAAATACCAGAGCCGCTTTCTCAAGCTTGCCTTCGCTGTGTCCGTCGAGCTGCGCAATGACCGCCATTTCTTGACTCCCATGATGGATGCGCAGCAGGCATCGACGATTGACGCGCGTACGTTCTCGTCGAGCACGCCACGGCGCTGAGTAAGCGAGTCCTCGATCTCGACAGCGCAATCGGCCTGTACAGGCCGGACGACTTCGCTGGCGGTCTGCGGCCCACCAACGCGCTCTCGGTCTTTTTTCGTCCGGGCCCGATATGGCGCGAAAGGACGGGGCGGGAAGCCCAAGGCTTGGCGAAGCGTTGCTAGCATTACGTAGTTGCGCGCCGGCGGTGAGCTTCTATTGGAAAGTAGCCACCCGTTTAGCATCTCGATCGTGCAATGACTGCTTGTGTTTGATTCGAACCGTCTGTCAGAGGCGTCCAAATGAAATCTAAAATCGGCCGATCGTATGCATTAACCGAGTCATCGGCCGAAGAGGTGACCGCAGCTTACAAGTAAGACAAAAAATCAGTGCTGCCTTTAGCTAGGCAAATATTCCATACTCCAGCTTTCGCTTATCACGCCCGCGGCAAGAAACGAGTTGATTTCAGCTTCCGTGTATTGCAACCACCGCAAAACCTGCCGCGTCGAGGCGCCGTATTTTTCCGCAGGGGGCAGCGAATAGACCTGGCCGACCGTCGTGCGGATGGCGTATGCATTAACCTGCGTTACGACATGACCGCTCGGGTGGTCGCGCAATGTTGAGAAAGAATAGCTCGCCTGTTCGGAACCCCGAGTACCATCTGCAGGCCCCGAATTTCGCGCCCGAATTGACGAAATATTCTCACAGATTGCGGCGCCGATATCGGCTGCACTAAATCTCAGTAGCCATTCCTCCGCCGAAGCCTTTCTGATAGCCTTGGCAAGGAAAGAGACCCGGTCCTCACTCGAGACAGATGCAAGGCCTTGAAGCCCCTCGACATCCGCAAAGCGAACAAGATCGCGCTCCGAGGCGCTGAGCATGAGCCAGCCGGAGGTCGTCTCATACAATTGGCTCAGCGCATCATAGCCCTTGGCATAGAGACCAGACGGCTCATCGAACGGTTCACGCCCTTCGTAGTCGTAGCAAAACGGCATCTGCAAAAGGCCGGAGAGCGCCGCCAGTGATGTCCGGGCCCGCCCTGCGTGGCCGGTCCTAGCTTTCTGGTACAGCGCGGCAGCCACGCCAAGGGCCGCACCAAAGCCGCCCATTACATCAATCGTACCGACGTGCGCGTATTCTTCGGGTGTCTCCGCTGAGCCACCGGACCTCAGCATGAGGCCACTCGTCGCCTGGACATTGTTTTCATAGCCGAGATAATCGCTGCGCGGGCCGCGACGGACGCCGCCGAAGCAATCGAGTTGGCAGAAGATCGCGTCCGGATTGAGCGTTTTCAGGCTCTCCGAATCGAGCCCTAGGTCCTTGACCTGCCGGTCAGGCGCATTCCAGACGACGACATCAACGGACTTCACCAGCCTCTCGAATACCTCCCGTCCACGGGATGAGCGGATATCCACCAGCACCGATCGCTTGCCGCGCATATGCGTCATGCCGTAGATCACCGTGATCAAGGGGCCGTTAAGCGGGCTCGCCGGGTCGATCTTGATCACGTTCGCCCCGAACCGGGCGAGATAGAATGTCGAGTGCGGACCAGCGATGACATTGCTCATGTCAAGAATTCGCACGCCGTCGAGCCATCCCACCAACCTCTCGGCCGATCGTGCAGTCGGCCTGGCAGGGATCTCTGAGAGTGCTGCGACGGCCTCGTCGACGGCAACCCACTTCCTTGGCGCTGGGTTCAGCATTGTCTCCCTGCTTTCTTCGAGCCAGACCACAGGTCCAGGTTGCTTCATGCGCCCGTATACGGGATCGTCGACCTCGATCATCAGGCCCGCGCATTCTGCGTGCTCGTCGCTGATCCATTCTTGCAACCAACGTTGCGGCGCGGCAGGGATCCGAGCTTCCCCGAAGATTCGCTCCCATTCCTCTGCGGTTCGGGTCATGAACGCGGCCTTCATCCGCCCGGCAATCTTGTCAACCCAATCTTTCGGCAAGGCGGCGAGCGAGACGTCGAATCGCCATTCGCGGATTGGAAGATAAACATTGACCTCCTCCGCAAGTCCCTCGGCTACCAGTTCGTCGTATAGTCCCAGCACCTGCAAGCATCGCCGGGGATGCTCCTTTTGGCTGGAGCAGAGGAGATAGAACATCCGCCCGTCCTTGCACTTGTAATTGCGGCCAAACGGATTGATCAGTTCCTGTACTGACTCGTAAGAAAGATCCATGGCTAGGCCAGCCTCGCGTCGCCGGTCAATCTCACGTTCAATTGGCGACTTGTAGCGGAGCGGACAGTCGTCGATGCTGATCGAGTTGTATGCGAGCCCCTCCGAGACCGCGCATGCAAGAGGCACCTCGATCTGGTCGCCGATCCCGCTGCGCTCGCGCGCCTGAATCGCCAGCACCGCGGCGGATACCGCGAGCATCGTGCCGTAGGCGGAAGCCAGAGGCAGCGGTGAAAACGACGGATTGACACCCATCAGCACGCGGTTCAGCCCCATGTCGGTAAACAGGCCCGAGGATGCCGCGATCACCGATTCGAAGGCGCGCCACTCGCGACGGAGTTGATCGGTGGATGCAAAGCCCGGGATGGACACAGTGATCAGGTCCGGCCGGGCCTTGCGCAGCGCCGCAAAGTCGATCCCGAGGCGGCTTAGCACGCCCGGGCGGAAATTTTCCACGACGACGTCCGCCTCCGCGATAAGGGCGTGCGCCTGCGATACGCCCTCCTCAGTTTTCAGATCGATCGCGACAATCAGTTTGTTTCGATTGAGCGTCGCATTGGCCGGGCTATCCCAGAGGGGACCGAATGGAGGGTCGATATGCACGACCGTAGCCCCAAGATCCGCGAGGATCATTGCCACCGCCGGGCCGGCGATGTACTGGCCGAAATCAACGACCTTTACCCCGAAAAAAGGAAGGGCTGAACTACGCATGGTAATACCTTCATCAGTTATGCGGGGGCGGTTTTGTAGCCGTCATGCAAGTCGGTCGGCCGCGTTAACTGTCGTTCCATCCCCGAAGGTGAACAAGCTTCGTAGCTTCGGCCACACGGCGCCAACATGGAGGTCTGCGTTAGGTCGGCTGGCGCTTCGCAGCAGCTCGCGCAGCCTCGCCGTGCTTGTCCTCCAACATGCTGACCGACGCCAGCTTCGGCTCGTGATATCGACGGGTGATCGATTTCTGACGACCAAATACGCCCGGTGACGACGTTAGTGCCGGCGTTACCAGCCTAACGCGTCTATGACAGCGTGTTAACAGCTTGCACAGCGGCGGCTATGTAGCCAGCTTCATAAGAAAATCCGACATGGCCATCAACGGTGCCGCCTGTGGTGGTGGGATTATCTCCCTCGAGGGCGGGCGCGTGCTCGGCCATGAGTAATCCATTGAACCCGACTTCCTTGAGCGCCTTCATGGCTTGGATCATGTTGACGTCTCCTTCGCCGAGGAGGACTTCGGTATATCGCGGTACTTTGCCCTTAACCGACCGAAAGCTTGCCATGTGAATCTTTCCCATACGTCCGAAGCGGTGGATTTCTGCAATTGGATCGACCCCGGCCATTTCGGTGAACACGCCGATACATAGGTCCATTCCATTAGCTTCACTGGGTATTTCCTTGAAAAAACGGAGGTAATCGGCCGGCGTAGTGAAGGGGCGCGCAACGCCTCGCATGACCGGAACGGGAGGATCGCTAGGATGCAATGCCATCCGCACTCCGGCTTTTTCCGCCGCCTCGATAACTGGCTTCGCAAAATATGTCAGGCGGTCCCATATTTCCTTTTCACTTACGATGCCGATTTCAGGAAAAGGTTGTTCATTCCTGACCCTCTCGAAATCGAAGGCATGCTCTGACATGCCTCCTCGCCCCAAACTCTCGTAATAACCGACCCGGTGGTCCCAGAAGATGTCCGCGAAGAACGTCCACCACGCCACTGGAACTCCGGCTTCCCCCATTGATCGTATCGTGCGGCACGTATTTTCGATCTCAAGGTCACGACCGGGCTTCCCAAGCAGAGACAGTGATCTTGAAGGTAGGCTCATCCCCTCCAATTTCACACCTGCATCCTCGCATATCTCTTTCACATGCAGGAGCTGCTCGGTCGTTAGATAGCCCTTGTCAACTTTTGCTGCTTCACCCGTGGCTGTAGCAATCCCCCAGAGCACACCGACCCCGAGCTGACTTAGCCATCGCAAATCCTTCGCCGGCAGCTCGAGACCGTATCGTGGTTCGGCCCGCTTAGGCTGCCAGTAATCAGTGTTGTTCAGGGGGCGGTCGCTCATGATTCTTCTCCATATAATCTGTGTCGAGTCGTTTATTCTTGCTGTTAGCGTAAATCCGTTAGCGATCAGGGATTTGGAACAGCGTCAGTTTTTGACGGTCGCGCTCGCGGTTTGAGAGCCACTGGCACCATTCAGTTCGATCACTAGCTGCTGACCGCCGTCCGTCCAGGTGTGCACCTCGTGCGCGGTGGGATCCTCGGGGTCGGCGAGTTCGAACCGGTAGTCGCCGAGCAGCAGGTGCCGGAACTCCTTGTGATTCTTTATTGCCGCGGCGTAGCCGCGCAGCTGGGCATCGGTCGCTTCCCAGAGACGGCCGCTGTACCCGAACGGGCCGCAGCTGTGCGAGAGGTAGTCGTAGTCGGTGAAGTCATGCCGCGGCTGGCAAAGGTTGGTGTTCGCGTAGTTGCCGGGCAGCACCTGATTGAGCCGTGTTTGCAGCCGGCGCACGGTGTCGGTATCAGTTGAGTGATCGTTCATCCAAAAGGTGTGGCCGCGCCGGGCGGTGCCGAGGTCGATCCGATGGCCGCCGGCTGCGCACTGCTCGATCACCAGGTCGGGGAGCGTTTCGATTAGATGGTCCAAGACGGTGTAGAGGCCTTGGATGTGGTTGATCTGGGCCCAGCCCGGTTCTGGGGTCGCGTTCCAGCGGTACAGCGAGGGGTGATTGAAGTCCCAACGGATCCAGCGCACCCCCCAATCGGCATACGCCGCATTGATCCGGTCCACCCAATACTGCTGCACCTGGGGAAGGCCAAAGTCGAGCATCCGGTAGTCGTTGGCGTGAACGTGAAAGGCCGGCCACGTCCGCTTGCTCATCCAGTTCCGGTACGTCTGCGGCCGCACGAGCGACTCCACGGGTACGAACCAGTCAGGATGCTGTCGGTATAGGGAGCTTTCTACATGTGCGTATTCGGGCTCGAACCAGGTGCCGTATCGCATGCCTTGTGCGCGCACGTACTCGGAAAACGGGGCGACGCCATCGGGAAAGCGTTGCGGGTCGGGCTCATGCCAGTTACCGATGCCCTTCGGGAAGCCGCCCGCGAACCAGCCGGCATCGATCACGAAGTACTCCAGCCCAGCAGCGCCGGCCGCTTTGACAGCGGGGCGTAACAGCGCGTCGGTGAAGTCGGTCCGGAATGCGAACCAGTGGTTGAACGAGGTCATCGGCGCGACCTCCTCGCCATCAAGTCGAGGTGTCACATGGCGGCGGATGTGCCGCCGCAGGGCATTGCCGCCGTCGGTCGGATCACCGCTGTACGGGGCGAGCAGGACAGTGGGCAGCGGCAGTGTCTGTCCGGGACGTAGGTCCAGTCCGATGCCCCACAGGCCCGCCTCCAGCCGCAGCGGGTACCCGCGGCCTGTACCCGGTTCTGGGTCGTTGCGCGCGTCGACGTACCAAGCCCCGGACCACTCGACGGCGATCGCGATACCAGTACCGTTCCCGGCCAGCAGCGCGAATGGGAGGTTCTCGGACGAACTGCGGCCGTCAAGGCCGCAGTGCGTGGAGACTTCCGAGTTTCCCGGGTAGCCCACCGGCTTGAGCAATTGGCGACTGACGGGCTCGAAGTCAATCGGCGGGAAGGCGGTGGCCATCATGCCTCCGCGCCATGTCCGCATCTTCGGCGCGCCCCAGCTGGAGTCGGCGAGTAGGAATAGCTGCAGCGTCGCGCAACCGGTGACGCCAGCGACGGTGCGCGAGCCAGCGTTGCGGATTGTGCCGGATACTTCGACTGCCCGCGAGTCGCTAAAGGTCCGGGCGCGCAGCTCGGCCCGCAGTCCGCTAGGGTGCGCAAACTCGGCGGAGAACCCATCGCCGTTCTCGGCCAGGCCGGTCTCTCTCCACTCCAAATCGCTGACGTTGGACAGCAGCAGCGCGAAGGGGGCGCGACCGGTAGAGTTGTCGGTGATAGTGGTCAGGCTAAGGTGGTCGACAAGGCGACGGGCGAACGTCATGGAAAGCTCCGGGGGGGGCGCGTGGCGGATGACGGGATGAGGCTTCCGATATCGATCGCCGCTGCCTTTTTTTGAATTATGGACGAAATCCCATTAGTGATGGAAGAGGATCGAGCGTCCGCCATCGATAACGATGTTCTGCGCCGTCAAAAATCGCGCCTCGTCTGACGCGAGAAAAACCGCTGTCCAAGCGACCTCGTCTGGGCGTCCGATGCGCTTGATCGGGTGGAGTGCATTCGTTTCTGCGCGGAGCCTCTCCGGATCGGGCGCGCTTGCAAAGATATTCTCTACAATCTCGGTCCCGATATATCCCGGAGAAATTGCATTTACGCGGATGCCGCGATCGGCATATTCAATAGCGAGCGCGCGGGTAAGGCCGAGCACACCGTGCTTGGCGACGGGATACGGAAAGCACTTCGGGATAATTTGAGAAGCATGCACCGACGCGATATTGATGATATCGCCCTGCCCATGGTTCAGCAGATGAGGCAACACGGCACGGCTGCAGTGCCAGACGCCATCCAGGTCAATCGCAAAGCAATGCCGCCAATCTTCTCCGCTCGTCTCCAGCGGATCTCTGAAGACGGCGACTCCGGCATTATTAACAAGCACATTTGGCGATCCCAAGCGATCCGCCACCTCCACTACCATTGTGTCCACTGCTTTGGAATTCGCGACATCGACTTCGATGAAGCAAACCTCTGCGCCTTGCCTAGAGAGCTGCTCCGTTGCTTCGCGGCCACAGCGAGCATTGATGTCAACCAAAGCGACACGGGCGCCTTCAGCCACGAAGCTTCGCGCAATAGCAAGGCCGATCCCCTGTGCGGCCCCGGTTACTATCGCTGTCTTGTTCGTCAATCGCATCACCGCGAACCTCCGAGCGCATCATCCGCGATCTCATCAGCGCCGACGTTCGGCACATAGCCCACCGGGATATCCCGCTTCTTCGCCCCGTTTAATTCGATATTGTCGCGTCCGATGCCACCAGGGAGCCCAGCGGCGACCTTATCGTCACATCTCGGTGCAGCGAAACAAAAGAAGCCATTGCTGCGCCCCGCGATGGCCTGTTGGTGGTCAAACGCCGGGAAGGCGGATTCAGCGATTAGGATATTACGCAAATCTCCCCCACCCAATCCAAAGGTAATTCTCGCTTTGCACACATTAGCGATCTCCGAAGGCGAAGTTCGCCGATTTAAGCCTAGCAGTTTCGAAATTATGCGCCTAACGGCGTAATGCGCAGCTTTTGAATGTACGCGGCCAAAGCACTAATAGCTAACGTGAGCTCGCATGCTTGCATCGCACAATTAGACGTGTCCATCAGGCTTGCGGGTCCCCAGGAGCCTCCAAAGGTTATTGAGGCCACGACGAATTTTGTATCCGGCCCTTGGTCACTGCAGCGAGTCTGGCGAACGGCAATCGTCGCGGGCTCCTGCGCCTTATGGCAATATAAGTAAAAAACCGTCTGTTTCCGACGACCTACAAAATAAAGGAGATCACGCGGTTGAAAGAGGCGATGGCGTTCGTAGCTCGTGAACTCGGGATTTCTCGCAAGATCCTCCACGAGTGGATCAAGGCGTGGAAGGCCGATAGGCCAGACGGGTTGAACCGCCAGTGCGGACCCAAGGCTGCGTCCCGCAAGATGAAGCAGCTAGCGACGTACAACGATAGCGTTCCGCACTTGCCAAAGCGCGCATCTCCCATTTCGAGCGCTGGAAGGCCCGTCAGCTGATGGACCTCGATCTTTTTTGGCAAGCCTTGCGCGAGCGGCTGGCAACGCAAAGCGACACCGTACCCGCCATTGAGGTCATCAAAACGATGACATCGGAGGCAACAGATTCTTATGCCGACGTGCAGCGTTTGTGCCGCCTCGCGGGCTTGCCGCGTGCAACTTACTATAGGCGCCTTACCGGACAGGACCGAAAGGCGGCCGACTGCGAGCTGAGCGACCAGCACGGCTTCGGCCGCGTGTCCCGCCAGTATAGGCCCGTTCTTCATACGCGGCGCTTCGCTGTCCCCTGCAAGGCGCGGAAGATGCAGCAGCATCGTGAAGCGCGTCGTGCGTTCGACCAAGTGCCGATTGCCCGCCGCCAAGGCCCAAAATGAGGTCTCCCTCCCTATGTCACGGCACTGCTCGATCGGCCGCTTCGGCAGGGCGTTGACTGATCATGATCTCCGGCGAGACGAAGCTCTTGCCTCGTTCACCTATGCGCCGTTGGGCATCTGCATCACGCATCCTGTTCGCAAGCAGGCCGTCAGCTCGCGGCGCAACACTCCCCGGCCCTGAACCAAGAGGGACTGATAGATGGCTTTGTGGCTGATGCGCATCGTCTGTCGTCCGGGAAGTCGATCGGCAGGCGACGGGCAATCTGCTCAGGCTCCGGGCCTTGGCCCATCGCCGATCCTTTCGCGGGCCATGCGGGCGGCCCTTCCACGACGCCGGGACGAGGAACGGAAGCGCCGCTTGGAGCCACGACGGCGCCGGCAAGTCTCTCCTCCACATAAGTGCGCAAGGTTGTGTTAGCGGACGTATCGGCATGCCTCCGACGATCTATGACAAATTCCTCAACGCCCTTGCGACACTGGGTTCGAGTCCTTCCATCGGTGATAAACGCGACCCTGCCCACGAAAATGCTCGGTGAGTCTACTCGTAGGCCGATTCATGCTTCAGGATGTACTCAACGTCGACCTCTAGCAACTGTTCAGCAAGTGCGGCGATCGATTGCTTGGTGCCAGCGAACGCCCACAAGCGGTCGGATTCTCTGATAATGCGAGGTCCATGCTCGGCGTCCAGTGCCGGACTGTGAAATTCCATCTCCCCGAATCCGAAGCCATCCCAGGCCTGAAACGCCTGGTCGGTTCTAGGGGATCGATGGGGATGATCGCAGTATGCGGAAGCGCGATCTACGGGAAACTCGCGTGCGATCATGCACCAGCGTCCGTCCGCGAGCTGTCGGAAAACGGCAGACCGTCCGGTGAGCGCGATAGTCGATAGTCCAAATTTCGCCCGGGCCGCTCCGCCATAGCGCCACATGATGTGATCCGGCTTCTCAACCCAGCCACCAGGTAGCCCGTAGGAAAGTGGCTTTGCCAGCGGAGTGGTCGCCTTCTTGATCGGAACGACCAATACCGTTCGGGGCGGCATCTGAAGCAAGTGCCACAAGTCAATGACACCTCGGCGAGTGCGCTCGGCAATCTCAAGCATATGCGAGGACTCGATTCCAAGGTACTCGATTCCGGCCAGCAGTCGATGCTCTCGGGACAGAGGCGGTTCGGCGACACGGATCGAGCGCTCCACGTGGAAGGCGACTGACGAACCGCCCCCGTGCACCGGCAGCTCTCCTTCCATTCGGAGGGTGATTGAGCGCGAATCTCCCCCGACGAATTCGTACTTTCCAGGGTCGGTGGGTGGGGGCACCCTATAGTTCGCGAAGGTCTCCCAGTCGGGCTTCCCGTCCCAGTGATAAGTCAGTTCCGGCGAGAACCATAGGCGATCTCCTCCGAGACCTCCGGTGAGCTGGTCCGGTTTATTGACGAGGTTGACATCATCGAGCTGTGGGTGTGACCAGAGCAGATTCGGCCCGTCCGCCGAGAACGCCATCGCAATAACGCGGCCTGCAGCTAACGTCACAGCAATTCTGCCGTCTGCCTCCAGCTCATGGACTCGGACGGCCGCTGCTCGCAGGTTGCCGACGACGTCCGCGTAGGTTGCATCGCTCATTGTGACCTCCTTCGGTGCGGGATAATCGTGGCTTGGAACGATGTTCGGAGCAATTGCAAGTTCGAGACCCTTGGCCGGCAGGGCGGGAAACTCCGTACAGACGACTCGACCGACTAGACTGAAGAACCGAGTTGGACCTTTTCTCTCTCCTCCTGAATAGTCAGCGGGGTGCATCTCCTTTCGTCTTGCGTTCCAACTCCATGGGTTCGAAGCCGTATCGGTCGTTAACACCCCTGAAATCTGGATGGTGAAACTGAGGGTAAGAACCGTCGCGCTCGAAACGGGGCGAGAATAGCTACGGCCGGAACCTTCAACTGTTGCGGATCCCACGCAACCGCTGCGAGCGCCGGCGCAGCAGCTCAACAGTGGTCAGCATGGTGATTGAGAACAGGATCAGCACTGTGGCGGCGGCAATAATGGTCGGATTGATCTCCTCGCGGATTCCAGAAAACATGACTCTGGGCAGGGTACGCTGTCCGGCGCTGGCGACGAAAAGAGCGACGACCACTTCATCGAAGGAAGTAATGAAAGCGAAGAGCGCACCGGAGGTCAGTCCGGGTAGAATGAGCGGCAGGATGATGTTGAAGAAGACCGTGATTGGTGGGGCGCCGAGACCGGCGGCTGCGCGGGTGAGCGAGTGGTCGAAACCCATCAGGGTCGCGGTCACGGCGATGACGACAAAGGGCGTAGCCAGCGTGGTATGCGCTAGGATCAGCCCGGTATAGCTGTTGAGCAGCCTCATATCGGCATAGAAGAAATACACCGCCACCGAGGTTATGACGACCGGGACGACCATGGGCGAGATCAACAGGCTCATCACCGCCGTGCGCCAGGGGAAGTTCGGACGACTGAGCCCGAGCGCGGCTAGCGTGCCTAGTGTGGTCGACAGCAGCGTGACCGACATCGCAACGAACATGGAGTTGTACAGAGCGCCCTGCCAACGAACTGTTAGGAAGAATTCCTCATACCAGCGCAGTGACAGCCCCGGCATTGGATAGCTGAAGAAGGGCACAGAATTGAAGGACAGCGGGATGATCACAAGGATTGGCGCGATCAGAAACAGCAGCACCGCCCCGCAGATCAGCCGGTGCAGATAGTGCCAGCTCTTCTCTAGCGGAGAGGCATAGGCGAAAGCGGTCATCCTTCTCACCCCATCTTGAGCCGGTCGACGCCGACCAGCTTGTTGTAGACATAGTAGAGCAATAGAGTCGCGGTGAGCAGTATGACGCCAAGAGCCGAGGCCATGCCCCAGTTGAGGTCCTCATTGGTGTAGTGGGCGACGAAATAGCTGATCATCTGGTCGGCCGCGCCCCCCACAAGCGCGGGAGTGAGGTAGTAGCCAAGGCAGAGAATGAAGCTTAGCAGGCAGCCAGCGGCGATCCCCGGCAGGGTTTGGGGGAAGTAAACCTTCCAGAAGGCGTAGAATGGGCCTGCGCCGAGCGAGCGAGCAGCGCGGACATGGTTGGGCGAAATTGTCTTCATTACACTGTAGATTGGCAGCAGCGTGAAAGGCAGCTGGATATGAGTCATGGCGATTACTGTGCCGACCCGATTGAAGATGAGCTCCGCGGGCTGCGATATAATATGCAGCGCCATCAGGACATCGTTCACAACCCCATGTTGCTGCAGGAGCACCACCCAGGCCGTGGTACGTACCAACACTGAGGTCCAGAACGGCAGCACGACCACGATCATCAGCAGATTGCTGGTTTTCGGCGGCAGTGTCGCCAGGAGATAAGCCACCGGGAAACCTAGCAGCAGAGTCAGGACGGTTACGCCGATGCTAATGCCAAGCGTGCGCAGGAAGACGTCGCGGAAGATCGCATTCTCCGGCTGCGTGGCGACGATTTGGCTGTCGGGGCCATACTGGTAATCGACCGAACGCAGTAAGTAATAGGCGGTATAGGCAGAGCGACCGCGCTTGAGCAAGCTCCAGACGTCACGTTGCCCCCACAGGGGGCTGATCTCGATCAGCGCCGCTTTGTAGGGGCCGGTCGAAAGTGTGCTCGCCTTTCGGGCGCTCGACGCGACCTGGCCACCGGCGCCGGGCAGCTCATAATTGATCCGTGTGCCGATAGCGCCCGCGGTCTTCTGGGCCCAGGCATGCGTCAAATCGTCGGCGAGAGCGGCATAGACACTCTCGTCGGGCAGATCCTTGCCGTCCCAGCTGCTTAGCGCTGCCGTGGTTCGCGGCATGAGCGTCAATAGCGTATTGTCATGGACCGCTTTGAACATCATCCGACCGATCGGCAAGACGAACGCGATCAGGATGAACAGCAGAAGCGGCAGGACGAAGGTAAACGCTTTCAGCTTGCTCCGACGTTCGACCCGCTGCAGCTTAATCCGTAGCGGCATGCCGTCTGGACTGCCGGCGATTTGGGCTGCCATCGTCGCCATCAACTTCTCTCACTCTTCGGTCATTGATCGTCGGTTGGGACGAGGAGAACGGAACGTCCTCCTCGCCATTCCCCATTCTTTACTTCGCTAGCCAAGCGGTGAAGCGCTGGCCCAACTCATCAAGCCTGTCGGCCCAGAAGCGGGCGTTGTACTCCACAGGATTATTGGCTGCCGTGGGCATGTCAGACAGGACCGCCAGATCTAGAAGCGCCATCGCGTCGTGATTGCCGGGAACGAACCGAATCAACCGCGCCATATCGGCCTGCACCTGCGGTGAAGAGGCGAAGGTGATGAACTTGTAGGCGTCGTCCAATCGCGGATCACCCTTGGGAATGACCCAGTAGGACACACTCAGAAACGCAGCGTCCCACAAGATACCAACATGCTTTCCGGCCTTATTGATAGCATCGGCAGTTATTGAGGGCTGCCAATCCGCGGTCATGACAACTTGGCCGTCGGCCACTAGCTGCCTTGACTGGGCGCCGGACGCCCACCAGACGACGTCCTTCTTGATGGTGTCGAGCTTTTTGAAGGCGCGATCCACGCCTTCAGGCGTACCAAGGACCTTATAGACGTCTTTGGCGGGCACACCGTCGGCAACCAGTGCCCACTCGAGATTCGTTTTGGGACTTTTCCACAGGCCGCGCTTACCGGGGAATTTTCGCAGGTCGAATAGATCGGCGATCGTCTTAGGGCCGTTGGGCAGCTTGCCCTTGTCATAGATGACGCCCTGGGCATTGTGGTTTAACGGCACGCCGCAATCAGTTTGTTCGCCAGCCTCACCAAATTTGGCCCTATCGACGCCTAGCCTCTTCCATTCGATTGTCTCAAGGAGGCCCTCGGCGCACATGGCCCCGGCCGAGTTGCCAGCGTTTACCACATCCCAGCTCACGGTCTTGGACTCGACCATCGCGCGGATCTTGGCGCTCTCGCCGTTCCACTCGTCTTCAGTGATCTTGATCCCGGTCGCCTTTGTGAAGGGCTCGAAATAGGCCTTGCGGTAGCCCTCCTGACTCGCCCCACCAAAGGCAGTGACCGTCAAATGATCGCCCGCAAAAGCGAGGTTTCCTGGCGCAAGCAAGCCCACTGCTAAGACAACGGCCAAGACCTCGGTAACCATCTTCCTCATCATCTGCGTCTCCTTTATGCAATGCCTATGGGGTCGGGTCGAAAACTGGACCACCGAAGTTCACGGCGTAGCCGCCGCCTATCGTCACGTCGCATCGAGCGCCAGACAATCTTCAGTTTTCCAGCCGATGGTGATCGGTGTGCCCGGCTCGAGCTGCACCACGCCTTCCGAATTCGGCAGCTTGATCACAAAGCCATCATGGCCGCACACCGAGACCCGAGCACGCACGTGGTCGCCTAGATAAACCACCTCAGCAACCCGCGCGGTAAAGACATTGGGCAGCGAGCCCGGCGTGGGGTTCAGCTTCACCCGCTCCGGCCGCAACGACAGTTCGGTGGGCCGACCAACCGCTTCGACATTGACTGCAAGCGCCTGCACGTCGCCCACACCTAGAACTTCTACCTTGCAAGTCGCGCCATCCATCGCGACGATCTTGCCGTGCAGCCGGTTGTTCTCGCCGATGAACTGGGCAACGAAGGCGTTCCGCGGCCGCTCGTACAGCTCAGCTGGCGCTGCGATCTGCTGGATGGCACCGTCATTGAACACCGCTATGCGGTCCGACATGGTCAGCGCTTCGCTTTGGTCATGCGTCACGTAAACGAGCGTGACGCCCAGATCCTCGTGGATATGCTTGATCTCTAGTTGCATTTGCTCGCGCAGCTGCTTATCCAACGCACCGAGCGGCTCATCCATCAGCACGAGCTTGGGATCGAAAACAAGGGCGCGAGCAAGTGCGACGCGCTGCTGCTGGCCTCCGGAAAGTTGACCGGGCCGGCGCTTGCCATGGGCGCCGAGCCGGACCATGTCTAGCGCCCGCTTGATCCTGGCCTCGCTCTCCGCTCTGCCGAGCTTGCGGACCTTAAGCGGGAAGGCAAGATTCTCCTCCACGGTCATATGCGGGAAGAGCGCGTAGTTCTGGAACACCATGCCGATGTCGCGCTTGTGCGGAGGCATGTGGTCGATCGAACGCCCTTCCAGAAGAATACAGCCTTGGGTAGCCACCTCGAAACCAGCAAGCATCATGAGGGTCGTCGTCTTGCCGGAGCCGGAGGGGCCCAGCATGGTCAAGAACTCACCCCGAGCGATCTCCAAATTGAGATCCTTAACGACCAGCGTTTCGCCGTCGTAGGTCTTCTGGATGTCCGAAAACTTCACAAAGGCATCGTTCGCGTCCGGCATCGCCCCTGTCCCCGGGCTTGGCGCATGTCCCACTAACGCGCCGCCGCCTACTAAACCACGATGTTCATTCTTGATGGATTGCATGCTATTGAGCGCGCCGTCGAGTCCGCCGCGACGGGCCTCTAGGACGCGTGTGCGATTAACCATGGCGCTCCCCCCCACACGCGTTGGTCTCTGCGGACTTTCAGCCAACAGAAGATTGTCTTTCACAGAAATATTATCGAACTATCAGAGACGAAATTCATTGATATCGCCGCTCACGGGGCCGAAATCCTGCGCCGGGGCCGCACAGTGCGAAGATTCATGTTCATCTATAAAGCAGGAGATGCGGTGACCTTTACTCGATGAAGGCGGCCTATGGCTAATGTCATCTGGCGGGCGCGATCGCTGAGATGAAGCCCCTCTATCTTTTTCGCGATATTCGCGAAGATCTTCATGTCGCCTGAAGAACGGTTCGGTAGGTGTATCACGGACTACAAAGGCGCAGAAATGAACTGCAGTAACATGAATGCTGCGCAGTCGGTGAGCATTAGCAGCTCTTAATTGCAAGCTTGGCGAGGACGTGACAGAGATGCTGGAGTTCGTGCCGTGCTAGTGGAAGGTGATCCAGCATGTGCGCTAGAAGCTCGTCTGCCGGGCCTGCAAAGCGATCACCCAACGAGGGCTCCCTCGCATCCGACTGCGCGCGGTCGTGCAGGGCCCAAGCCGCTGACCTATGTCCTGTTCGCCAAGTACGTCTGCACCTGCCACTTTATCGTCAGAGCGACGTCTACCAGTGGGAAAGCATCGATCTCGTGTATCCGCTTGCGGCTGGGTAGGTGACTGCGCGGCAATCCTGATGCCGCTGGTCGATGCGATCTGGAGCCACGTCTTCGCGGCCGAGCGCATCCACCGGTCAAGCCGACGTCAGCGACAATCTCTCACCACTCCGAGACCTTATTCTTCAGCGCGACGCGGAATTCGGCTTCGGTCTTGGCCTTGACCTCGTCGAGCGAGACGCCGTCGGCGAGCTCGATCAGGGCCATGCCGCCGTCGCCGTGCTTGTCGATGGTGAAGACGGCGAGATCGGTGACGACCATGTCGACCACGCGCTCGCCGGTCAGCGGCAGGTTGCACTTCTTCAGCAGCTTCGAGCCGTCCTTGGCCGAATGCTCCATCACGACGACGACGCGCTTGACGCCGGCGACGAGGTCCATCGCGCCGCCCATGCCCTTGACCATCTTGCCGGGGATCATCCAGTTGGCGAGGTCGCCGTTCTGGGCCACCTGCATGGCGCCGAGGATCGACAGGTCCATGTGGCCGCCGCGGATCATGCCGAAGGAATCCGCGCTCGAGAAATACGAGGTCGACGGCAGCTCGCTCACGGTCTGCTTGCCGGCATTGATGAGGTCGGCATCCACCTCGTCCTCATAGGGGAACGGGCCCATGCCGAGCATGCCGTTCTCGCTCTGGAGGCTGACATCGACGCCATCGGGGATGAAGTTCGAGACCAGCGTCGGGATGCCGATGCCGAGATTGACGTAGTAGCCGTCGCGCAGTTCCTTGGCGGCGCGCGCAGCCATCTGTTCACGGGTCCAGGCCATGTGAGTCTCCTGACGCTTAAGCGGCGGTGCGCGGGCGGGTGTTGCGGAATTCGATGCGCTTCTTGGCCGTGCCGACCTCGACGATGCGCTTCACGAAGATGCCGGGCGTGTGGATGTGGTCGGGATTGAGTTCACCGGCCGGAACCAGATGCTCGACCTCGGCGACCGTGATCTTGGCGGCGGTCGCCATCATCGGATTAAAGTTGCGCGCGGTCTTGCGGTAGATGAGGTTGCCGGCGGTGTCGCCCTTCCAGGCGTGGACGATGGCGAGGTCGGCGAACAGGCCGCGCTCCATCAGGTACTTCTCGCCGTCGAACTCCTTCACTTCCTTGCCTTCGGCGATCAGCGTGCCGACGCCGGTCTTGGTGTAGAAGGCCGGGATACCGGCGCCGCCGGCCCGGATGCGCTCGGCCAGCGTGCCCTGCGGATTGAATTCGAGTTCCAGCTCGCCGGCCAGGAATTGCTGGGCGAACAGCTTGTTCTCGCCGACATAGGACGAGATCATCTTCTTGATCTGGCGGGTTTCGAGCAGGCGGCTGAGGCCGATGCCGTCGACGCCGGCATTATTGGAGACGACCGTCAGGCCCTTGACGCCGGACTCGCGGATCGCGTCCGACAGCTCCTCGGCGATGCCGCAGAGGCCGAAGCCGCCCGACATGATCATCATATTGTCTTTCAGAACGCCTTCGAGAGCCGACTTGGCGTCGGGATACACTTTGCGCATCGTCCTTACCTGTCAAGAGATGTCGATCTTAGCGGATGACCATTCGTCAGCGTGCCGCCGGCGTCCGAAAGTCGGTTGAAGAAGCACATCGCCAATGTTCTTCATATGGCGCTTGCACTGAGACTGATGGTCATACGGACGCCATTTTGTTCATAAATCCAACGGCTGCAGTGCAATCGACAGCTGCCCTCAGCTCGCAATGGAGGGGAGCTCTCAAGCTTATGCCTCAGCTTTGCGGCTTGAGCATTGCTTGAATACAGCAAGCCGTGACCGTGGCTGCTGTCAGGCCATGTAGGCGCTCTCTAATGCGTCCGCGCGGCAATTACTGTTGCCGCGTACGCAAGAAATGTATCGGGGTTAGAGACTGGCAATTAGCTAATCTTTCCTGTTACGGAGCAGAAAATCTGCGCCGGATAGTCAAACGCGAAGCCTTGATGCATCGCGTCGTGGCGCCCAATGCGAATAGCCCCGAGATGTCATTTTAAGTTCTTGAAAGAAATTGGGTCGGACGGAGAATTGTGGTCGCTATTCTCTTGAACACGTTTTCGGGCGAACAAATAATGTGCAGGCAGTATGTTTGCGGGCTGGTCAACGTATAGAGCAACTATAAGTTATTGGCTTACCGAGGAGCCTTGGAAAGCGTTAGGCGCAGACCGTGTTTGCCGCGCCAACTGGTTGCAATTTTGCTGCCACGCGTGCGCCGGCCAAGGGCTTGCCGTCCCGAACCCGTTCCACCTTGTAATCGACTGGGTGATATTCGTCGGCCGCCTTTAGGAAATACGCGTGCACCGAATGCGCCGACCAATCCTCGCGAATTGTCTGCTCGGCGGCTAAAACCGCCTGAGCGACTAGCTGTCCACCGATAGGTCTAGGCTGCGGCCGCGGAACTGATCAATCTCTATGCATTCGGGCTCGAGGGTGTCAACTATATCACTGAGTGACGCAGTAGCCTTTCCAATCCTTTCCATCTCATACGGCTCGTTGCCACGCAGTCGACTCCTGTTAACCTGCCCAGGCTTCCTGCAGAAGTAACGCTAGATGAGGGGTCATACCGTTTTCTTCCCAATCCCAGCGTCGGTGCTTATGCCGAGCTCCGCAGCCTGGCCCTTCAGCTGACTACGCATCAGCGCGGTGTCCATCCAGCTGGCGCGACCGCGTTGACAGTCAGGCCGCGTACCTGACGAGGCGCGTTCTAATTAGAACAATGGCTAGAGGGAGGGCCGTATGAACATTTACGTCCGCGCCTAGTGCGCTTAGCGCATCTGGATGCTTGCGCCGGCGCGCTCCGGACGCGGCAAACCGGCATGTATTCGCGCCAGCTTCAGCAGGCCGTCGCGCACGCGACCCTTCACAGGTGCGCTGCGTCTGCTGGCGGGGTCCACGTGAATCAGCATCTGCTCCCCGGTCGCGGCTGGCATCTTCTCACCCTCGCGAGAGATCACATGAAGGAGATGCAGGCGCTTGTCGTCGGCGCCGAGAATCTGCGTGAGGACCTGGACCCGATCGCCGGCGTGAAGTTCACCGAGATGCGACAGATGAGTCTCGACAGTGAAGTAGGTGCCGCTATTTGAGCGGTATTCGCTGTCGATGCCGATATGAGATGTAACGGTCCCGGTCGCTTCGCTGCAGAGCAGCAGGTAAGTGCTCTCGGCGGCATGCCCGTTGCCGTCTACCCAGCTGGGCGGGATCTCACGCTGCGTGCGCAAGGGACCCGAATCTTCGCTCGGGTGTGGAGCGCGAGCGCGGAGCCCCTGTTCCCAGTGCGCCAGCGTTTTTCCGGGTCCGTAGTTTTGCGAACGCAGCGCCTGCAGCAGAGAAACGAGCAGATCGTCGCGTTTCTGGTCAGCAGGGACGTCCAACGGATCGGCCTTCACCAGCGCGTCTGCCTGCTCCGCCGCCTTGTCCAGAAACGCGCGGTTAATGTCGGGCTTTTCAGTCAGCCTCGACCACGGCCACTTGAACGCCCATTGCTCAATGGTCTGGCGCATGCCCTCTCCACCATCGGCCGCGCGGTAGGATCCAATAGCGGCGCGGCGCAGCGCCCAAGAGTAGCGGATCGCATCATCAATTTCCTGTAGTGTTGCCGCATCATCATTCAGCAGCCACAGCGACTCACGATTCAATGCCTCCCCCAGTCGGTTCGCAAGGAAGCCGTCTACCTCCTTGCGTACGACGAGCGGATGCATCCCAATCGCCCGGTAGATCGCTGCCGCCCGCTCGAGCGCCTCGGGTGCTGTGCGCTCTCCGGCACACAGTTCGACCAGCGGCAGCAGGTACACAGGTTGAAACGGGTGCGCGACCAAGAAGCTCCTAGGATTGTCCATCTCCGTCTGCAGCATTGAAGGGCGAAAGCCGGATGTCGAGGAGCAGATCAGGAGTCCAGGCTCCGCAGCTCGGCTGGCGCTAGCGAGCAGCTTCTGCTTGAGCTCCAGGCGCTCCGGTGCTGATTCCTGCACGAGGTCTACCTCACGCACCGCCTCCGCGACCGAATCCACTACTATGAGCGTCCCTTCGACTGGCAGCGGCACAAGGGTCAACTGCTGAAACGCGCGCCGTGCTTTGGCCACCATTTTGTTGACGTACTCGACAGCATTGGGCGCGGGATCGTACAGGCGGACGTTTACTCCGTTGAGTAAGAATCGTGCGGCCCATCCGCCGCCAATGACGCCGCCACCGAGCAGCCCAATTGCGCGCGGGAGCGTCTGGGGAAGGCTGGACTTATCAAGCATGAGCATTGCCTCTTAGGCGCAGGATTTGAGCTTGAGCTTTTTGCGCATCTCGTCCGGGCTGATCACCCGCACACCGATACGATCAAGAACCTCTGTCGCACGTTGCACGAGCTCGGCGTTGCTCGCCAGCCGCCCGCGAGAGAGATACAGGTTGTCCTCCAAGCCAACCCTAACGTTCGCACCAGCTAAGGGAGCCATCGCCGCATACGGAAGCTGCATTGGGCCAACCGCGAAGGCTGAATAGATGGCGTGTGGCGGAAGCTGATGCACCAACGCCATCAAACTCAACAAATCGTCCGGCACCCCGTACCCAACTCCCATACACAGCTGCAGCATGGGCGGACCGTCGATGAGACCTTCCTTGATAAGTTCATTGGCGATCATCAGATGACCAAACTCAAACACCTCGAGCTCGGGCTTCACCCCGAGCTCCTGCAGACGTTTGGCCATCCTGCGCAGGGTGCCGATCGTGTTAATCATGACACCTTCGGTAGCCGCCTTGCCGCTCTTCGAGCCGCAATCGAGCGTGCAGATCTCGGGCCGCAGCTCGTCGACGTGGACGAGCCGATCGAGCGCGCCAAGCATGTCGGTCTCCAGCGAAGGCGGTAGTGGCTTGTCCGAGCTGCCCAGCACCAGATAGCAGCCTTCGCCCGTGGTCAGGTTGATTACTGGATTGACATTGGAGTTACGAATACGGCTCACCACTTCCCGATACAGCGCCGGATCCAGCACGCCCGCGCGAGTCTTCAGATCACGTACGTGCAGGTGCACTGCCGCCGCGCCCGCGCGTGCCGCCTCGATTGCCGATTCGGCGATCTCCTGCGGGGTGACCGGCACATTCTTCTGCCTCGGCGCGCCGCCTCCTCCTGTCACTGCGCAGGTAATGAACACCTCGGAAATCATCTTTATCTTTCCCTCTCGCTGAAGATCAGACCGGTGATAAGTGTCGGCTCGAAGAACTTACTACCATGGTGTCGAATCTGCATTTGAGCGATACCGCGCATCGTAGAGCAGTAATCCTGCGCCTAAGCGCCGAGACGTGAGGGTTATAGGTCTCGTCCGCTTCGCCGTGGCCCGAGCAAGCCACGAGAGAAAAGAGGTCGAGGAGTTCGCCACACGTATGGGGCAGTCGATGACCAAGGTGCGCTGAGCTGGTCGTGCCTCAGAACTGAGATGAAAGTCATGGTCTTGCAGTGGCCGAAAGGGGCGGATGCTTGCGGCCCTGTCCGCTTGCATCCCAGCCGCGTAGTGTCGCCATGTTGGACTTGACTAAGTCTCGTCGATAAAGACCGACGTGAAGCGTCAATCTTGCCTTGATGGGCCCTCCAGCCCGCGCGCCGCCCGTTCCTGTCAGCATCCGCAAGGTGAGCCCCCGAGGCGCTCGCTTACGCAGGCAATCGGCATTGGCACCAGACAGAACCGGCTTCTTGTGACCACGTGCTTGCCGAGCAAAAGGCCTCCATTCTCGCGCCCTAGATTAAGCAGGACGGGCCGATCTGAAGCGCCTGTGCGGAACGAACCGTACCCTCTGCGTTAGCTCGCGCCAGAGCCCGTCCACGAAGGTCTTCCGAATAGGGTCGCGTCATCCGGGTTGGTCTCGTTTTCCCGCATAGATTTGAATCAGAAATCGGTCCCTAGCGGAATCGCGATTCCGGAAACACTTGCGCTGGTTCACACATTCCGGAAAATTGGTGTCAAGCTAAAAAAGGCCCCGGCGATGCCGGGGCCTTGTCTAGCAAAACGAGCCGCTTCTTCGCTTTTGGTCGAAGAGAGATACTCACCAGTTGCGCTGAACTTGCAGCATCAAGACAAGGCGGTTCTGATCCTTGAGCTCGTAGACCGCGGCAGGCTTTGCTACACCTGATTGTAGAGGCAGAGTCACTGTGCTGCCGCTTGCATACTTTTGGTCGAGCGTCACGTAAGTGAGGTCGGCCGAGAAGGTCAGGTTCTTGACTGGGGTCCAGCGCCCGTTCACACCCACAGCAGCAAAGTTGAAATCGGGGTTACAGCCTGCAAGACCACTTGAGAGGGCGAGGCTCGCGACGAATGCACCGCAGATGTAGCCCTTAGCTGTGCTGTTATAGCGCACTGCACCCCACCCACCGTACACGCTGCTGCTCCAGTATGGGTCCCAGTTGTGGGTATAGCCGCCGTTAAACCCGAAGGTCTTGGTCAATTGCTGACCAGCACCAGCAACGAACACGGAGTCAGCCGCGCCAGCAAGTCCGAGGCTTTGGTAAGCACCCGGCAAGCCCGTACTGCCGTACATGGCGAAACTGGTGTTCATGTAGTTGTGGAAATTGTAGCGGGTTGCACCGTCGGCATAGACGCCGGACATATTGATCGTGTCACCCGGACCAGTCGGAATGTTCTTGATTGATAAGGCCAATTGACCAGCCCAGCCCCACTTGTCGGCCGGATGGCCACTCGTTTCATCGGCACCATAATAGGCCGCATGATTGTCATGCGCCGCAACGGAAGCCTGAAAAAGGCCCCACGCCTGGTCAACACGAAGCATCGCGACAAGATCTGGAGCTCGCGAACCGCCGATGTCGTTCGCGCCGTACACACCCGCCGCGAGACCCGCGGCCGTGGCACCGCTAACGTTCCAAATGTTGCTGGTGTCATGAGTGACTTGGTCCTGCGCCGAGAACGACGCGGTAATGCCTTGACCGAAATCGGCGGTATAAGTGAGCTGGTTTACGCGATCCCAGCCGCCGCCCGGCAATTCGTACGCGTTTCCTGCTGGATACTCGGCCCATGGGGCGGAGAACTGCGACTGCGCGCGCCCCAACGTGAAACCAGCAAACTGGATGAAGGCGTCGTAGACGCCAAGGGCACCGCCGGCGACTGAGCCGCTACCGCTTCCGGCGGGATTGCTCCCATTATACGCAGTTGCACCGCCCGCGAGGCCCGTACCCGCACCTCCATAGCCGCCCGACGTCCAAGTGAACACTCCTTGGAAATACGTGCGGACCACGCCGTACTCCGTCGCGGTGCGCGTATCAATATTGAGGGCTTCACGGGATCTAGCGGTGTAATAGTTGCTGAGGCGGTTGTTTGCTCCACCGACGCCACTTTCGGCGGCCACACCGATAGAATTGGTGCCTAAGCCCAACTGGGCACGCAAATAACCACCGAGCCTGACGCAAGTGTCAGCACCGGGAACGTAATAGAATCCGGCGCCATACAGCGAACATACCTTCACATATTCGACGGCCTTCGCCTTGACGGGAAGATCGGCTGCCTGCGCCCCTGCGGTTGCGAGCATCGCCGCGGAACCGAGGAAAAGAGCCTTCGTCAGTTTCATAGTTGAACCTCCAAGTTGGAAACGTGGTTTCCGCCCTTCAAAGATCCGCCGATCGAGGTTCGCCCTTTGGGCAGGCCTTGGCGGAACGACTTCGAGGCGCCCCCTCGCTGTCGCAACGACCATTATGCCCGCCTAACAATTGTTTCAACTAATTATTATTACTAATTGATTGTTTGGCTTCAAGCTGCGACACTTCTGCAACAGAGCCCGATTTCGGTCGAAATCAGCTTGCAAACGGACGAAAATAGACAAAAAAGAACCCCCAGGGGGCATCCCGGAGGTTCTCCTTGGAGATTTAACATGATCGTCGGTCTGATCTCGCAACGATCCGGACATACCGATAGCACTACTTACTTATAGTCGTCAATTGGTATTTACAATATAGTTGATATGCTGCCGGAACGCTTTGTGACGGAGCGTCAGAGAGGATACGTCTGGCGAAGATCGGAATCGTCGGGCGGGCAAAGCCGCGATCGCAAGGGAAGGGCCAACAATGGCCGATAAGGAACTACTCAACAGAGCCGTTAGGGACTTCATCTGGAACATCGTCGAGATCCATTCTCAGCTCGAGGAAATTCATAAGGCCTGGGCCCAGATGTTAGGCATAAGCGAACAGCAATGGCTGATCCTGATGGCCATTGCCGAGCTCGATGAAGGTCGCGGCGTAGCAGGAATAGCTGTTGCAAATAAACTGCGAATCCATCCGGCCAACGTTACGAACCAGACCAAGAGACTCGAGACAATAGAACTCCTGAACCGCCAGCCATCGGCTGATGACGCGAGATACGTTCAGATGTCTTTGACCGAGAAAGCGCGGGTCGAGATCAGCAATCTCTCAATGAAACGAGAGGCGCTTAATTCGACGATGTTTGAAGGGCTCGATGAAGCGAGCCTTGACTATCTCAATAAGCGCCTAACCGCGATCGCCAAGAATAGCCGATGGGCATCTCAAAAATTGAGTATTGGCGTGTTGTAAAGAGAGATCAAACGTTGGCCTCACGGAAATGCGGCGGGCAACGGCCCGGTCAGATGATCTTGTCCGAACCGCGTTCATTGTGCACCCTTCGTGGACCCGAGCTGATGCTCTAGCCAATTGAAGATGCACTCGTCGGAAGTCACAAAGTTTTCGATGTATCCCTCGGAACTCTGGATCACCCGCGGCATGGCCACATCAAGATCAATGTGCGCGGCGATGCAATCCGCTTGAAGTTTGATTGCCTCCGCAACGCTAACGACGGCACGGCCGCCGGCGACCACTAGCACAGGGCATCTTAATCGACGCACAGATTGCGCCCGACGGGCCGACAGCAAGGCTTCATCGACTACGTCGGCAGCCTTCGTCATCCAAGCAATTGAGGCTAGCCTGCGCGTCCAATTCCAGACACCGCCGTCGCAAACCGCCGCAGCCACGCGATGATCGAACTCTGCGAATTCGCTGGCCAGAACAGCCGACGATCCTTCGCCATAGACGCCGATCCGAGCGGCATCAACGTCAGGCCGAACTGACAAATGATCAAAGCAGTCCGACAACAAACCTTGCGAGTGGCCGCGGGAGTGTTTTGAAACGGCCTCATGGGAGAGGACGAGGACCGACATGCCCCGATTGATCACCACGGGCAACAGCCGTCCGAGCAAGACAGTTTCTGATTCGTCTTCCATGCTGATGCAAATGACCGCCGGGGCGGCCACGTCGCGCTTACCGGCAGGCAAGTAATAGGCTGTAAGCTCCTCGCCATCGCTGCCCGCAACGATTACCTGCTCGATTTTCTGCGGCTGGGATAATTCGAGCTTGCAAATGACGGTCTTGATTTTTGCTGAAATGTCTTCACATTGCGGATCATCTTGGTCTGGTAGTCGTCTGGCGACTTCAAAGGCGGTTAACGCACCAAGCCAAGCCTCTGTCGCTGCACCGTAGGCGTTGGTGCTAATATCCAACTCGCCAAGACGGCATTGATCATCTGCGAGCTGTCTCCATTTCATGCTCCAGCTCTGCCGATCTATGGCTCGCTGCCTACCCTCCTCCGGGTAATTGTCCAGGAACGCCGCCGCGCATTGCCTTGTGGACGAAAGATTGCCCCTTACATCTGCCAAAACAGCGCGCTCCATGCAACGTCGTCCCCTCGGTGCTGATCCTCACCTCCCTCGGGGCGGGTCAGCTGATTCAGTCCCTCGTTTGGAGATAACGTTAGCCGCACTCAGTTCATCGGCAGGAAGTCAGCTCTGCTTTGGCTGATCTCCATTTTGCGAAAATATTACAGGACGACGAAAGTCGAAGTTCCCCAATGTAGGCCCTGCGACTCCGAAATCCTGCGCAAAGAGGCGGGAATTCGCATTTTTTGTTGCGCTTCCACAGCCAATACAGGCGATTGTGCGGATGACTGGATCGGACCGTGTTGCTGCGACCGCTCCGAAAGAGTTGTAGGACTGCGTCGACGATGCGACCGCTGCGATTTGCAAGCAGAAGGCACGAGCGTGCCCGTACTTGGTGGGCCCTGACTGCATGCATCACGTACATTCCGTGCGACGATCGCAGCCAAGATGGCCGCGCGTCAGGAGCAGATTGCCCGTTTTTCGTGCACGTTTCTCCATGGCCGACGTATCTATCTGTGCGGCGGAATGCAGCCTTGGCCGGGCGCCGATCTCCTCACGGTTCACGCACTAGTACCCACTTTTCTTGGAACGTGAGTCGTGATTCAAGGTCGGGATGATACCCGAAGCAAGAGAAGTCCACCTTTCGAGGAAAGATCGCAAGGTGCTTGAGGCGTGCTGTCGCTCACCGGTGACGTTGCAGCGCGATTTGAAGCGGGCGCGGATAGTTCTGTTGGCGGCGGATGGGCGCAGCACCCGGTCGATCGCCAAGGAAGTTGGGGTCCAGCCGCGGATTGTCAGCCTTTGGCGGCATCGCTATGCCGACCATGGCCTTGAAGGGCTGCAAGACAAGCCGCGGCCTGGCAAGCAGCCGATCTATACGAAGACGACCGACAAGCGGATTCTGAAGCTGCTGGATAAGCCGCCACCGCAAGGGTTTGCGCGCTGGACCGGCCCCCTGCTGGCCGAGGCGCTGGGCGATGTCGATGTCCAATATGTCTGGCGGTTCCTGCGCAGCCACAAGATTGACCTGGTGGCTCGCAAGTCCTGGTGCGAGAGCAACGACCCGAACTTTACGGCCAAAGCCGCCGATGTTGTCGGCCTCTATGTCGCGCCGCCGGCGAAGGCCATTGTGCTGTGCGTGGACGAGAAGCCCTCGATCCAGGCTTTGGAGCGAGCGCAGGGTTATCTGAAGTTGCCCAATGGCCGCGCCTTAACCGGCCAAAGCCACGATTACAAGCGGCATGGCACCACAACATTGTTTGCGGCGCTCGAAGTCGCCACCGGAAAGATCATCGCGACCCATTCAAAACGCCGGCGCCGCGTCGAGTTTCTCGATTTCATGAACAGCGTCACCGCGACTTTTCCGAACCGCAAGCTTCACGTCATCCTCGACAACCTCAACACCCATAAAAAGAACGAGGACTGGCTCAAGGCCCACCCCAACGTGCAATTTCATTTCACGCCGACAAGTGCGTCATGGCTCAATCAGGTCGAAGTATGGTTTTCCATCTTGCAGGGGCAGTCGCTCAGCGGCACCTCCTTCACGAGCCTCAAGCAGCTTCAGGAACACATCGATGCCTACGTCAACGCATACAACGACAGAGCCGAGCCCTTCGTCTGGACCAAGAAAAAGGTCCGTCAACGCCGTTTCAAAGGCCGCCGTATCACTCAGCTCTGATTCCGGGTACTAGCTTCGAGTTGTGTGATGCGTCACCCAACTATCTCAGCTTCGGAGAGGGCACGAAGTCGTGTGAGAACGTGTCTTTGCGGCAAAGTTCTTGGAAAAAGCGCCGGATCGAAACCCCTGAGGGCAAGCGACCGCACGAGTTCAGCCGGCAAGGGTGTCAGATACCTGCTTGCTGACCACGACCTTGGCTGCGCTGTCGTCGCTCAAGTCTAGCTCTTGTACAGCTTTGCAATTTCGTCGGTTTTGCGGGCGAGAAGCACCGAGTCGATTCCGACTGCCAAGAACGTGAAGCCAGCAGCGATCAACTCGCGATTCTCTGGCTCATCGAGCGACATAAACCCGGCGGCCTTGCCAGCGGCGCGGATGCGTTCGCCGGCATGCAGAATGGCCTTCCAGATCTCCGGCCGCCTGTGCTGGCCCGGATAGCCCCAGTCGAATGACAGATCGCCTGGTCCGATGAACACGCCGTCAACACCCTCCACGCCCGCGATAGCGTCGATTTCGGCGAGTCCTGCTCGGGTTTCGACCTGTACAAGCACGCAGAGTTCGTCCGCGGCGCGGACTGCATAATCCGGCACGCGTCCGTAGCGGGTCGCGCGAGACGTTCCGCCCATCCCCCTGATTCCGTGCGGCGGATAGCGCGTCGCGCGAACCGCGGCGCGGGCTTCGTCAGCCGATTGCACCAACGGGAAGAGGAGCGTGCGGGCGCCCAGGTCGAGCAATCGCTTGACGAGAACAGGCTCGTTTGTTGGAACGCGGACGGCAGGCTCGGCCGTTCCCCCTACGGCAGCGCGCATGTGGTGCACGACATCCGGTGGCTCATTGGCGGTGTGCTCCATGTCGATGAGGAGCCAATCGAACCCTGCTCCAGCTGCGATCTCTGTCGCGCTCGGACTCATAAGGTTCAGCCAGAAGCCGATCTGGACTTGGCGATCCCGCAGGGCGGCCTTGAAGTCATTTTTCGGAAGGTCGTTTCTCATGTTCTGTCCTGGGTGAAGCGCTTCAAGGTGCCGAGCCTCCTGAGCGAGGCTTGCGCCGATGGTTGTGCAGCGCCAGTAAATCGCGCCGTAGGTCGCAAGGCACTCTCTAGTGAGTGAATCCGCAGCCCAATTGTAACGGATGCGGCAATTTACATGCTGTTGACCGCTCGCGGATCAGGCGCGTCAAATTACTATGATTTCTCGCGGCAGCTTTGAAAATGTTTCGACCCCTGTCTCCGTTACACGGAAGGTCTCGCTAATCACGTAGCCAAGATCTTCATCTACCCAATTGCCAAGCATGAGATGGAACGTCATGTTTGGTTTCAGTATGGTCGGGTCACCGACCTTCAGGCTTGCCGTTGGTTCGGTCCATTCGATTCCAATCGCATAGCCACAACGTGACTCCTTTCGGAACCCGTGCTTTTCAAGGGTGCTATTGAAAGCGACAGCGACATCGCCACAAGACGCGCCAGGCTTGACGGCGGCAAGCGCCGCGTCCAGGCCGGCAACCTCCGCCTCATGCAATGCACGCACGCGATCGGACGGTTTTCCGATCGACACCGTGCGCATGAGAGCGGATACGTAGCCGTGGCGCACTCCGCCGAATTCGAGATTGACCTGAGAACCCGGTCGGAACGAATCATCGCTCCAGGGGATATGACACGTAGACGTGCGCGGAGAGGCACACAGAAAAAAACTTGCCAGCTCGGTACCGGACTTGCCGTCCGCGCCGCGCACCAGGGTTGAGATGATTTCCGCGGCAGCGTCGGCCTCTTTGACTCCGGGACGGATGACTTCCCTGGCCCGCAACATTCCCGCGTCGGCAATCACCGCGGCCTCGCGCATGAGAGCGATCTCCAGGTCGGATTTTACCCCGCGGATCCAGCTGACCACGTTTGTAAACTCCACGAGCTTGGCATCTGGAGCTCTGGTCTTGAACTTTTCTGCCGTGCGGGCTGCGAGATATCCTAGCTCGAGACCAATGCCACGAGTTGCGAGCCGCTTCTCATGAAGGAATTCGACTATCACGTCGAAGCCATCGCGCTCGGGATTGGCAATCAGATCTTCCGGATAGCCGAATATCCGACCGCGATCGACGAACATCTGGTGGATTGCCGCCGGAGCATCCATCCGACGCGTAAAGAACGTCGGCTCCTCCTCCGAAAGCTCAACAATGAGCCCCTGAGGAATATACGCTGACTTTGACGTGTAGCCCGTCAAATAGGTTATATTTGCCGATGTCGTAACAACGAGGGCTTCGACATCGCGCTTCTTCATTGCTTCTTTGACAGCGGTCAGCCTGCGCAAGTACTCGCTACGGGGGAAGACCTGAGGCCCTTTTGGTATCGCCATCTCGTTAGCACCGTTTCAATGAGACCAGAACTTTGAGAACACCGGAGAGCAGCTTCGGAAATCACGCGGTCTTTTGTGCGCTCCTGGCCACGCGAAGGGCCCTTCAGGGATACGCGCGCAGCAAGATCCGAGCGTTCCAAATTGGTGGAGTAGGCGCATTCCCTGCTCGCGTCCGTTGATATGTGGCACTCTAGCGGCACCAAGATGCAGCCAAGCAGCGAAGAATCATTCTTTTGGGCAGATTTCCCGCGAATGCATTTCAATAAACCGGAAAAATCCCCATCGAGGCTGGCGGCCTGAAATATTCGAAAGTTCTCATGCGAAGCGTGCCTTGTTGGAAGGCCTGAGCTTGCTTTTCGCCTCGAGCACGGCCTCGACGATTCCGGCATTCAGTTGAACATCTCTTCAGCCGGTCTGGGTGCTTGGCACCCGAAACGGCCGAGTTGCAGGTACCGCGAACGCGCCTTGCCGGCGGCGCTACTCGAAAGGCTCATTCGACGCGATCTCGATCCCAAAGCCCGTCACGCCGAGATAATCATGTGCGGTTCCTGATAAATTGCGGATTGAGGTGACGCCAAGGTCGCGCAGGATTTGCGCGCCGACACCGACCTCCCGCCACTGGCGGCGCCGATCGGCCTCGCGCGAATGCGTCTCCGCCTCGTCGATCCGATTTACCGGCACGCCCGCGGCGCCGTCGCGCAGGTAGACCAGCACGCCGCGGCCTTCCGACTTGAAACGATCGAGCGCGCGCTTGACCTTGCCGGCCGAACCGGCCGACTGCACGTCCTCGATGATGCTCTGTTTGTGAAAACGCGTCAGGACATCGCGGCCTTTGCCGATGGCGCCGTAAACGAAGGCAACGTGGTAAACAGGATCGAAGGGCGAACGATAGGCGTGGCCCTGCAGCGGACCGATCGGGCTCGCCACGGGGAAACTGTTGACGCGCTCAATTAACTTCTCGCGCGCTTGGCGCCAGGCGATCAGCGCCTCGATGGTGATCTGTTTCAGGTTATGTGCTGCGGCAAAGCATCCAACCTGAGGTCCCTTCATGACCGTGCCGTCATCATTGGTGAGCTCGGAGATAACGCCGACGGGTGGCAGCCCGGCTAGTCGGCAAAGATCGATCGCGGCCTCGGTATGGCCTGAGCGCATCAGGACACCGCCGTCATTGGCAATCAACGGAAAGATATGACCTGGCCTTGCAAAGTCGCCGGCCCCGACATTGGGATTGGCGAGCGCGCGACAGGTCGCGGTACGCTCATCGGCCGAGATGCCGGTGGTCAGTCCTGCCTTGTAGTCGATCGACACAGTGAAGGCAGTGGCATGAGCTGAATCGTTGTGGGCTACCATTGGATCGAGCCGCAGCCGCCGCGCGTCTGCCAAAGTCACCGGCGCGCAGACAATTCCGGAGGTGTGGCGCACGATGAAAGCCATCTTCTCTGGCGTGCAGAGCGAAGCGGCTACGATGAGGTCGCCCTCACCTTCGCGATCGTCATCGTCGGTAACGACTACGATCTCGCCGCGAGCAAAGGCTTCCAGTGCTTTAGGGACGGTGTGGAGCATCTCTCACTGCGGCGGCTGCTAGCGCGCCATAATTCTGATACGGCTGAAGAAGGGCAGCTTTAACTCTCAAAGCACCGTCCGTTCAACATCAGATTAAGCATCTGCAACGCCGATCTCCTGCGTTTTTAGACAAGAACGAGCGGAATTTCTCTTGAGTGCAGAACGAAGAGCGGCGGAGGTCCGACCGAGAGGGCTTATTAGCCACCTGTGAAGGTCTGGCTGCGGAGGCGGGCAGAACGGTCACTTTGGTGGCTATTTGCGTCTTGAGCAGCGGCTTCGACACTTGATCCCGCAGCCGGAGCCTTTCGCGCCTATTAGCCAGACCGGCTGTAGCCGTACCGCGGACCAGCACTCACTCTGATGACGCTTCCTTCGCAAAGCGATTTCTTGGTTCCGGTAACCCAAGGTGGCTTCGCAACGTCTTTCGAGCGTAGTCCTTACGAAATAGGCCGCGCCGCTGCAGCTCAGGTACCACCAAGTTTACGAACTCGGCAAGATCGCCCGGAAAGAATGCAGGTACAAGCATGAAGCCATCACAAGCACGGCCGACCAGCCATTCTTCCATGGTGTCTGCGATGGCTTTGGGGGTCCCCGTCATCATGAGGTAACCGCGCGACAGCGCGAAGAGGTTATGGACCTCTCTTAATGTAAGACGCTCTCGCTTCGCCTTCGCATAAATGACCTGCGCATAGCTCTGCACGCCAGTCGGCGCCACGGGAAGGTCCGGAACGGGTTCATCGAGGGAATACTGCGACATGTCGTGACCGAGTCTTTCCGACATCGTTGCCAATGCAGAGCCCGGTATTACCAAGCTTGCGAGATGTGCAAGCTTCTTACGCACCTCTTCCTCTGTTCTCCCCACCACGGTCAAAAGTCCTGGCATGACAGCGCAATGGTCCGGCGGGCGACTGTTGGCAACGACCTGCTCTTTTAGTCCTTGATAGAAGCGCTGCGCCTCGCTCATTTCTTGCTGGACGGTGAATACAACTTCGGCATATTTCGCCGCAAATCTCTGTCCCGCCCCCGAAGATCCAGCCTGGACCACAACCGGCTGTCCTTGCGGCGAGCGCGACGCGCACAGCGGCCCCCGCACCTTGAAGTATTTGCCATTGTGGTTCAGCACGTGAACCTTGGACAGATCGAGATATTGGCCGGTCTCCTTGTTTGCGACCAAACCACCAGCTTCCCAGCTGTCCCAAAGGCCCTGCACGACCTGAAGATATTCGTCGGCAATCTCGTAACGAAGGCCATGATCCGGCAGCTCTCGCCCGAAATTCGCCGCCGCTTCCGGAGAGGCGGTCGTAACAACGTTCCAACCGGCGCGCCCCCCGCTGATTTGATCGACGGAAGCGATCGCGCGAGCGAGATTATAGGGCTCAGTGAAGGTAGATGAGATCGTTGCTACCAGTCCAATCTGCGACGTCTGTACGCTGAGAGCCGCAAGGAGAGTAGCCGGCTCTAGCTTTAGAGCGAAAGATGGCAGGTCGGCCATGGCGCAGACGGGCGCGTCGGCAAAGAACGCAAAATCGAATTTCCCGCGCTCCGCGATTTTGGTGATAGCCAATAGTGCGGAGAAGTCTTCGGCACTCGTGAGCGCCTCCGGAATTCTCCATCCCGCTATATGGTTTCCCGTGGCGGCTACAAAGACGCTCAGATGCATTTGCCTGATTCCGGTGGTTTCCTGTTGGTAGGCGTGCATGTTAAATAGATCTCGATCTGAGTTAGCCTTTTGGAGGGCCGGTCTCAGAGAGCTTCGGAGAACCACGCTGATGCCAAGCTGGGTAGCAGCGGCCTGATTGCTGGCCCTATCGAGCCTCTCGACTTTGTTCGCTTGTCAAAGTCGACCCACCGCGCCGGCATTCTCGACCAATCGGCTATGTTTGCGCCCGGTAACTATACTCTGCTACAGGGCGGCTTCTCGGGGAATTGTCCCATCGTATCGCAGATAAACGACCAAAATTGCATGCCTTAGGTGGATTGCCTCAAATGAGGCGCTGCTGGAGGTCTTATTCCTGCGCATCCATGCTGGGTAGACGAGACCGCCGCGGCCTTAGATTTGAAACGATCGAGCGCGCGCTTGACCTTGCCAGCCGAACCGGCCGACTGCACGTCCTCGATGATGCTCTATCTGTGAACGCGCGTCGCGCGAGGACAATGTCCAACGATGGCGGGTGATAGAAGCTAGCGTCACAGGCGCACAGACCGACAGAGAAGCATGAGGTCGGCCTCCCGTCCCCAGTCTTCGTCGTAGGGGACGAAGACCAGGTTGCGGGGTAGTTCGGGGACGTTATGGACGGTCTCTCATGAGGCAGCTGAGCTGGAGCCGGCTAAACTCGCGTGCTCCGCGTTTTGAGGCACGCAGGTCTACATTGTGGGCGCGTACCTAGACGCGCGGCAACCCTAGATTTTCTCGAAGTGTCGCCCCCTCATAGCGACGCCGGAACAGACCGCGATCCTGAAGACGCGGCACTATGTGCTCCGCGACCTCGGCAAGGTTGTCGGGAAGGTAAGCTGGCAGGATATTAAAGCCGTCGCAGGCGTCCGCCTCGAACCAATCGACCAGCGTCGAGACAATCTCGTCGGGCGTGCCGCTAAGGTTCACCTGCTGCCCCATTCCGAACTCCTGGCACAGCCGACGAACAGTCCAGCCATTTTCGCGCGCACGTCTCACCGTGTTCGTCGCGGTCGAGAACTTCCCTTCGGTGTTTCCAACCTCGGGCACGCGATCGTCCAAGTTGATATCATTTCCCAACAAGTCGCCAAACATTCGCTTGATGGAGGCGAGACTCTGCAGGGGATCGATCAAGGTTTTGAGATACTCAAGCCTATCGCGAGCCTCGGATGAGCTTCGGCCAACGATAATCTGCACACCCGGCAATGATTTGATGTCGTCAGCCTGTCGGCCGAACTTTTCGGCGTGCGCGCGCAAGACCTGGCGCCCGCGGATAGCTTCGGCCATATGCTGAGGAACGGAGTAGACGACATCCGCGAACGCGCCGGCCAAATTGAGCCCGTGCTCTGAAGCGCCAGCTTGGAAGATCACCGGCCGACCCTGCGGCGTACGCGACGCGCCTAGCGGACCGCGCACGTTGAAGAATGTGCCACGATAGTTGAGCACGTGCATCTTCGACTCATCGTAGAAGAGCCCACGTTTCTTGTCGCGCAGGAATGCATCCGCGTCCCAGCTGTTCCATAGCCCGAGGACAACCTGGAGGAATTCGGTGGCGCGCTCATAGCGCTCATCCTTGTCGAAGTGATATTCTCGACTGAAGTTATTTGCCTCTTGCTGGGACCAGGAGGTAACCGCATTCCATCCAGCGCGCCCTCCGCTGATGTGATCGATGGAGGCGAACTTCCGAGCGATATGGTAAGGCTCGTTATAGCTTGTGGAAGCAGTCGCCACGAGGCCGATGTGTTTCGTGCACATTGCAAGGGCCGCCAGCAACGTGATGGGCTCTAGCTCCACGTTGTTGGAGCTGCGCGCGGCAGCCCCTTTTGGATCATCGTATGAGCGGACCGCAAGCGTATCGGCAAGAAACACCGTATCGAACATCGCCTCCTCGGCGATTCGAGCTGCGGTAGCGAAGTGCTGAACCTTCTCGGATGCTGCGGGATCCACATCGGGATGCAACCAAGCTGAAATGTTGTAGCCGAGGCCTCGAATCGAGGCGCCCAGGCGCATTTGCCTTTTGTCTGCCATTTGTCTCTCCAGCCTATGTAAGTTGCATTTATAGTGACCCCTATGAGGTAGAGGCCATTCCTGTCATGCGGTCTCGGTCGTGGACGGTCGTCCAATTCCTGCAATGCCGAACCAAATTGCGCTCAAGAACCATCTAGGCCTGCCTGAGTACGGAAGAGGCATGGCTTCTCGGTACGGGCCGCACCAGACCAAAGTAGCCTCTCTAGCAGGCTAGAGCGCCGAGTCGGCATCCTCGAATTTCCGGATGAAAGCCTCCAGAAACTCGCGGACGGCGCTAATTTGCTCTGGACTGAATCCAGAAAGGCATTCCGCTTCGTATCTATCGCCTCGCACCTGAATCGCGTTCCGTTTGTCGCGCCCAGCCTCTGTCAGAGAGACTCTCTCTTTGAGATCTTGAGTGAGGAGGCCGCGTTCGATTAACTCCGCAACCGCATCTGCGCAGTCGTCTGGCACAGCAAAGATCTGCTGAGCCAGGTCGCCGATGGCCTGGCCGGGATTGGCGTAAAGCGCCCACAAAACCCGGCTCTGCAGATAGTTGACGCCTTCTGCGCGCCGGTGTTTCTCAAAGCGACCAACCTGGAGCCGGGTTGCGTCAAGGAGTAGTTTCGACAATGCCGCCATCGCTCTAGATTCTGGGCGAGCTGGTGTGACAGGCGCATCAGGCGCGGATTGCAATTGTGGATGAATCTGTGGGACAGCATATTTGCTTTGAACGAACAAAAGCGGCTTGCCCGAATAGCGCACGAACCGCTGCACTCGTCCGATAATGATCAAGTGATCGCCGCCCTCATAGGTCGCTTCTTGCTCGCATTCGAACAAGGCGACAATTCCCGGCAGTACGGGACAGCCATTGCTGCCTTTGAACCATTGAAGCCCCGCAAATTTGTCGTCTGTCGAACTTGAAAATTGCTGCGAGACTCCGATCTGGTCTTCCGCGAGGACATTGATCGTGAAGTGACGCGCCCGCTCAAACATCGAAAAGCTGCGCGAGGAGCGAGCGATGGACCAAAGCACAAGCGGAGGGTTGAGCGACAAAGACGAAAACGAGCCGATTGTTGTCCCCGCGAGCCGTCCGTCGATCTGCGTGGCGACCACGGTGACGCCCGTTCCGAATTGTCCCAGACTCGTTCGAAACGACCGCGGATCTAGCTCTGCGCGCCCATCGTCCAAGACAGAGGGACCTACCAGGGCGTCCTCTACTGCATCTTTTGGGGATGATGCATCCAATGGCGCGGTCGACGCGGCAATGCCATCCGTTGATTGTGTCACTGAGTTCGCCATGCCAGCCAATGCTCGTTGATGTGGATTGTAATGGTTATTCTGCCATCGATAAGGTGGACCGAGCGCGCCCGCGCGGGTGGGACGACGAATGGCAGCGGTAGTGAACTCGTCGCCGTCTTAATCATTGAACGGCGGGCCGGGTCGCCTGAACGATGAAGTGATGTCCGCCTAGTCATGACATTCGTTCTTAAGGGACGCAAAACTCATTGACCGTTCAGCGGCGTTTTTGCCGACGGGCGTCGCTTCGGCCGGGATCGCTCAAGTACGAGCCCAATATTCGAAAAACACTATAGGTTGCTGGAGAGCGGATTCGCAGCGAACCGCGCGCAAACATCGAAGATAAGCAGCAAAAAGCACACAGATCGCGCAGAATCGCGCCGCCGTATTGCGGGTCGCGAAGGTCGAGGTATTTGCGTACTGTTCCGTGTACACGTGGTGATCTTGTGAGTCTTGCAGCCTCATCGGATCGCGCAATATGTCGGCTCGCTTACTTGCGAGGCCCGACGAGCACCTACATCGTAACGACGTCTGGCACGAATGCCCCGGAGGGCTGCGGTCGGAGGCGCACGCACAGAAGGCGCGAGCGCCGCGGCCGAGCCAAAATGGAGCCTCTTGCCGCCGCAAGCGCCATAGCCAGAACAACGTGGGTTACAACGAGATGCTCTGCTGCGGACGACACTCGCGTTCGTCGTCAACGTCCATTATCGGCAAACGTTTGACCCCACCCGAGCCGGGGATGCTATCTGACACCGACGGACGCCATGGTCATTCGGCAGAGATCAGTAATGTCGTAGACCGGTAGATCCACGATTTGGCGGATTGCCGTTGCCACCATCGGAAAGCCCGCGCACTCGAACAGGATAGCCACGATCTCTGGATGCTTGGCTCGAAGCCGCGCGATGCAGCCCGTGACATCCTGCTCCATTCCGACCACGTCGATTGGTGGCGCCGGCTGCTTCATCTCGTCATGCCAGAACTTGCCGCCTTCGATGCCGCCTACCACGATTCGCGCCCGCTCTCTCGGATCATAAACTCCGAGGAGGTCTTCACCACAGTGAGATGAATCATAGGTGAGGACGGCGATTTTGGCGGCCGCTGGGAACTGCCGGAGCAACGCTGGTAACAGGAGCAGGCTTGACATAACCACAGGTACGTTCACTGAAGCGGCCACGGCTGCCTGATGCCGGATAGAGAAGCCACAAGTCGAGGTAATCGCGACAGCGCCTCGGTGCACAAGTCGCCGGGCCGCAGCGATGAAGGCCGGTTCAAGTGCAGGATCACCGCGCACAACATTTTCAACCCAAGCCCCGGCAACGGTTTCCGCGAGGACGGGAAAATGGAACGTAGCAGTCGGATTGAGCAGCGACCCAGGCCATGCCTCCGGCGGAGGCGCGTCCGGCAAATCGCCGCGTTCGAGGTTGAGGATTCCCAGATAGGGGGGGCTTTGCGATCTCATTGAGGGAGCGTAGCCGCAACCTGAAGCCGAATTCTCATAATAAGGGCTGCCTTGGTGCCGAAACTCTGCAGTGAAGTGTGGCTCGCGCAAGGGTTGGTTCATCTGCGATCTCAAACACGGATCAGGCGGAAGCGAGTTGAATCATGACCGAATAGGTCGGGTTTGCTCGCCCACCTTTTGAACCGGTGGCCGGGTCCGATGACTGGCGAGGGTATCCTTGCCCAAGCAGACAAATGATGTCGAGATCTTTACGCGCAGGAAAGCGCCCCTCGACGCCGTGGCCTCCTTCGGGCAATCTCATGGAAGAGCGATGCATTCGGGCAGCCTTGCGGCAACGCGCGGCCCCAGGCCCTTGAGAGGCGATCAATGCAGTCCACCCTCAGCTTGCAACCCTCGCAGCGCGTTTCGCCGCGCATGAGCGCAAGCTCCAGCCCGGCGGCACCGGCGTCAGCCGGAGTGATCCCCAGCAGGCTCATAGCGGCCGCCAGCGGATTCAAAGACGTATGGGTCGCGAGACGATCTGCGGGGACCAAGATCGCGTACGCGGCCGCTGCAATCATCCCAAGCACGACTACGCTGAATGCGATTCATACGAATTTTCCAAGTTGTTGGAAACGTATGTTGCAACTACTCAGGAAAACGCGACTTGATTTGCGTCAACAAGCATGAAGCTTCGGGGCACATTGGTGCAATTAAGCGCATCGAATTACATTGGCGGGCGAGCATGATGCTTTGCGTGGGCCTATTTTGATTGAAGTGCTCCTGCTCGATTGACGGCGCAGCCGACGCTGGAAAGATGTGTCAGAGTGGAGAAATGATAGAGGCATCTTCCGTCAGAATGCTCGCCGCGCGAGAAGATGGTACGCCGTTCCACGAGGAAAGCTGCGCGCCTGGACCCAATACTGCAGCCGTTCTCCGGCATTCAGAAAACATTTTACGGGCGAGAGATACCAGGCCTCGCGACATGAAGGCGATCAACGCGACGTCGACTCGCTTTAGTGGCGCTGCAGGTCAGTGGAGTAGGCAAGAGCGTTAGAGAGACTCGAATCCGGCCAAGGGCTGTGCCCTCCGAACTAGCTGTGAGCTCCGCTGCTTTGGCAGTTCCACGGCCGCAATGGCAACCGGCGGAGCCTACGAGGGCTCCGTCGGCCGCTGATGTTATGGCACTTATGCCGTCCGCCACTTCAACCATCGCTCTTGGATGTAATCAGAATTCGACTTGCCATCGGCGCGTTTGGCAGCCAGCCAATTGGAGTCTTCGATGATGGTCTTCGCAGCATTCTCCGGATTGACGCTAAGCAGGGGAATGAGGTCGGCCGGTAGATGTTCAAGCTGATGGCTATTCGGCGCTGAGTAGCCGGTGCCCTGAGTAACGCCGGCAGCAATCTGAGCGCGATTCATGAATGCGATAAATTTTTGCGCATTCCCGGTGTTTGGTGAGCCCTTGAGGATCACACCGACGGTGCTCCCCGCCAGATCAGCACCGTCCCAGATGAATTTGATCGGAGCGCCCTGCTTCATTGCGCTGAGCACGCGGCCGTCATACACGCTGGTCATCGCGTATTCTCGGTTGATCAGCAGTTGAGTCGGTTCACCACCAGCATTCCACCACTTTGTGATGTGGGGCTTGATCTCGTTTAGCTTTTCGAATGCGCGATCGAGTTTGTCATCGGTCAGCGGCCAAATGTTGTTTGGTGCGACCCCGGCTGCGACAAGCGCAAATGTCAACGTACGCCAGGGGTTGATGACGCTCAGTCCCCGCGGCCCAGGAAATTTCTTGACGTCCCAAAAATCAAACCAGTTTTTCGGGCCACCTTGCGGGAAAGCGCGCTCGTCGTAGGCGAGAACCGTCGCGGTGGAGTAAAGCAGGGCGCCAGCCTCGAGACGAGCGCTCGGAGGGACGCCTTTGAGCGACTCTTGATCCCAAAGTTTGTAGTCGATCGGCACGAACATTCCGGTTGCATGCATCCCGAGATAGCTCACGATCGAAACCTGGGCGATGTCCCAATCGACCCGGCCGGCCCGGGACATCGCCATGACCTGCGGGTCAGCGATATCAGCGACCACGTCGACGACCTTTATTCCGGTCGCCTTGGTGAATGGATCATGGACGTATCGTCGAAAGCCCTCAGTGTAGGAGCCGCCAAATGTCTGAACGACGACTTCCCCACTGCCGGCGAGCTTTTCCTCTGCCCAGGCGAGCGTGGACTTCGTGACAAGCGGCATGGCTAGCGAACTTGCCGTTGCTTGTAGGATCAATCGCCGGGTCATGCTGGCGCTTGAAGCGCCGTTGGTGTTCTGCTTGGTCATTAGGTCCCTCCTTGCAAGGCCAAACGAGCGTTGCGAGCGCAATCATCGGGTCGCCAGCTGTGCAGCCTGGCGACCGTCAGCCTGCGATCCCCACAAAGGAACCTTAGCGGTTTGCTGCATGGATTCTCATCCAACACCGATGTAGAAACGAAGAAAGAATAGAGCTAGCGGCCCAGCCACGCAGGATTCCTGCGCACATACCGCACTTGAAAACAAGTGAGGACCTTGCGGCGACCTTCGGTAAACGCTCGTGTCACGCAAGTCATGTGGGCTGCTTCAGGGCAGGCCACCGGGTTAACCCAAGGGTGAGCTGCTGGTTTGAGGCGGCGCCCCGATCAACGGCAACGCCAGCGTCGATCGATAATATTCGCCGGTCTTTCGCTCGCTTGGCGCAATGGAAGTCCTCGACGAGCGCCATTTATGTCGGAGCAATCCAGCCAGCTGGCTGACAAAGCATGCGCGCGCTTCGCCAATCGCACTTGGCTTGAGTTGCGCGCGTGCTGAGGCTCTAACTCGAAGGCCCATGCCGAGCTTACTGCCGCCAATCCGTGCTGCGGCCTTCGATTTGGCGGACCGCAGCCCGCCATTCCTTGATTCCGAATTCGGGCAAGGCACGCTTCGGCTTGTTGCGCTTGGCATAGTCTTTCACCACCTCGGGATCGATCGGCGTCGGCGGCTCGTCCAAGGTGCGGGCGATCACTTCGATCTCGCAGGCACGTACCAGGGCGTACATGCGCTGGAGTGCGGCCTGAGGCGTTGCGCCGATGGTGAGCAGGCCATGGTTGCGCAATATGAGGCATTCGCCCTTTTGGCAGGTTACGCCTAGCGCATCGCCCTCGTTATATGAGCCGAGCGAGCCATACTCGTGATAGGTGACCTCGTCGTAGACTTCGAGCGCGTCTTGACTGATTGGCCTGAGGCCATGCTTCAGGACAGAAATGCCGGCGCCCGCGCGTACGTGAGTGTGCATCACGCAATTGACATCGGTCTTGGCCCTGTAGATGCCAGCGTGAATGATAAAGCCCGCGTCGTTGAAGGCCCCGTTTTTGGCATATACTTTGCCGTCGGTGTCCATCTTCACCAAGCTGGATGCGGTGACCTCGCCGAACAAATCGCCGTAATTGTTGATCAGGAAGCAGTTCGGTTCACCGGGAATACGTGCCGATAGATGGGAGTTGATCGTATCGGTCCAGCCGTAAAGGTCGCAGATCCGGTATAGCGCAGCAAGGTCGCAGCGGATTTGCCATTCGGCGTCAGTCATATTGGTGCGATCTTGGTGAACAACGGCAACCATCACGCGCGCTCCTCGTGGAATTAGCATTCAGCTTTTTCAAATGTAATCGGGCTCGAATGCGCACAATGTGCAAAGGAGCGGTCTGGTACGCCAAAATCCTGCGCCCCGAGGACGCTTTTGACCAAATTCAGCGGGTACCGCGCGAGAGGCGGTCAGCTCCTCGCACCGATTCGTTCAAATTACCTAGTTCTCGATTGCCGGAAAGACCAAGATCAGGGTCGCAGCTCGACAGGCATCCCTGGAGTAAGCGGAAGAACAGGTCGCCTGTGTATTCAAAAAGGGTGGCGCGCACATCTTCGCTTTGGAGAGATTATATCGGCCGGCTTCCTTTGACCTGACGCGCAGTGCAACTCTGCGGAAAGAAGCGGGTTGCCGCTTTCGGGGAGGGCGAAACCGCCGGGCAGGAATTGGTATCGCCGAACTCCAGCGAACAGTGCGCCCTTTTCGTTGAAATCCGGCAATCATGTTCGAATTCCTCAGCTTTCAGTAGCGAAATCGCCTTTAGCATCTTCGGCCAGAACACATCTCAAGAGCGCTATCGGAATGAAATTGGATTTGCAGATGGGAGCGGCTGAAGTGAAGAAGTCCGAGGCAAGCATCAAGGTCGACGCTGAGCCCCTACTTGCGCCCCGAATTCAAGACGCAGGTCGGTGAAGGGCTGCACAGCGGTGACCTGGTGTCCAAGCAGACCGTTGTCGATGGCTTGGAGCTGAGATCCGGCCTGGTAAACCGCTAAAGGTGGGAATTCCTCGCATGTGCGACGCAAGAAGTGCGGCTTTATCGAAAGCCTATCCGTCGGGATTGTGATTTATCAACTTCAGTGAATGGAAGGACCAGTTTGAAAAATGAGTGACTCCCATAGAGGGGCGGTTCGGACATCGTCGCCAAAACGCAATCTGCAGTTTTACGGCGCACCGGTGGGTATCTTGATGGTTCAGCGCGCCTCGACAGACGACCCTTTTGATCGCTTTTACCCTCCTGGAAGCGTGAACAACGCGAGCACGTGGAGTGTCCCCGTTCGTTATAAGCCGATGCTGGGCCTTACCTTCCCGATGCTTCAAGTCCCCAACAACGCCGCGACAGAGTCTATCGCTGTGAAGGCTGCGGTTGAGCTTGCACGCGAGGGCGCGAGCTTTATCACCGCAAACTGTGGATTCATGGTCCGGTACCAGGAAGCGGTGCGAGCGGCGGTGGACATTCCTGTTTGCCTGTCCCCGCTTGTTCTAGCACCTTTCTTGGAGCGGATGCTTCCGCCGACTAAATCAGTCGGGATTATTACGGCCAAGGCGCCCTTTACTCCGGATCTGCTGGAAGCGGCCGGCATTTTACCTGATTGCAGGCGCGTCTCGATCGTCGGGCTCGAAAAATCACCGTCATTTGCATCTGTTATTCTGAACGCGACAGCTAACATGGACGTCGATGCCGTCGAGGCCGAAACAGTTCAAGCTGCTCTGGATTTGCAAGCTAAGCGACCAGATATAGGTGTGTTTTTGCTCGAGTGTTCTGAGCTTCCGCCCTACGCTGCGGCGGTCCAGAGAGCGACCGGCGTGCCCGTCTTTGATTACACCTCCATGGTCGAATTCTTCGTCAGGGGAGTAGTCCCTCGTCGTTTCTATGGGATCACTTAAAAAGTCAGACCGTGCGCGTTGGCAGCATGAGAGGTGATGCTCGCATCGCCCTAGAACCTGATTCCAAACTCTATTCTAAGCGGACGCTTGCGCGAATGTTCGCAAGATGAGTGTGGGCGATGCCGATCCGGCGTCGCGCTCTTGATTGTTCAATCATCGGAGGGCGGGTGAGCACGACCAGACAAAGCGAGGGCCGCAGCACCCGTTTTGAGCAAGCGGACGCTTGAAGACGATGGGCATCTCGCTTTGATGCACCTCTAAGTGACCAGGCGAACCCCGTGAGCTATCCCGCCGTCCAGCCGGTGGAGGCCATTGTGATGCGGCAAAGGTCAGTGATGTCGTAGACGGGTAGCTTCGCCGTACGGCGAACGTAGGCCGCAACGGTCGGGAATGCTGCGCATTCGAACAGGATTGTCGATATTTTTGGATGGGCGCTCCGCAGCCGTTGGATGCAGACCATGACATCGGTTTCAATTGCGGCGACATCCGTAGGCGGAGGAGGATTCTTCAATTCGTCATGCCAGAACTTACCGCCCTCGATGCCGCCAATCACGACCCTCGCGCGTTCATTCGGATCTTCCAGTCCGAGCAGATCTTCGCCGCAATGTGTCGAGTCGTAAGTTAGAACGGCAATCTTCGCCGAGCGCGGTAACTGCCGGAGCAGTGACGGTAGCAGGAGCAAGCTCGACATGACTACGGGCACCGTCACAGACGCAGCCACTGCGGACTGATGCCGGATAGAGAAGCCACACGTTGAGCTTATCGCGACAGCGCCGCGCTCGGCTAAGCGCTGAGCTGCTGCAACGAATGCCGGCTCCAACGCTGGATCTCCGCGAACGACGTTCTCCACCCAGGCTCCGGCAACGGTTTCCCAGATTACCGGGAAATCAAAGGTTCTCGGATGCAATACCGCGCCAGGCGCGGGCGTTGGTGGTGTTGCGCCGGGCACTAGGCCGCGCTCGAGGTGAAGAATGCCCAGTGAGGGTAGAGTTTGCGAGGTCATCCTCAGGATCCTAATGCAGATCGAAGCACGTTACGCGCAGTTTTTCTCTTGCGTTCACCGAATATCGCAGGAAAAGGATCGTGCGATGGAATCGCGGCGACCTTCCACTGCAGGCTCTGTTGTATTTCTAGGTGGCATCCCGGAAGTTCTGGCAAGCGTCAAAGTCAGCCCCATCGTCGGATCGGTTGGGTGAGGATCGGATCGTCTATTGAGCACGTCATCGTAAAAGCGGCTGATGCCGCGCATCATGCAGCTCTTGATCATATGTTCGGGAAAGGAGGTCCAGCCGCTGACCGCGGTATGAATATTATCCTCGTATTTGACTTCTGTCATGACGAACTCTTTGCTTTGCCCTGCGTCAACCCGACGCTCGACCTGGCCAACATGATCCTCCATCTGCTGACGGAAGTGTTTGACTTCGGCGGTGCCGCACACATTCCCGTGTCCCGGTACAATGTATCGGACGTCCAGCGCTTCAATCACTCCAACGGCCCAATCCAACCGTAGGTATCGGTATCCAGGAACGATGGTAACCCGCTTCGCACATGGGATCGCCAACAAAGGCAATCTCCTGGTGCGGAATAACGGCGATAATTGAACTGGGAGCGTGTCCACAGAGCGGATGAGTTCAAAGTTAATCCGCCCACGTCCAGGAACATGAGGTCCGTGAAGGTCAAGGTCGGGACCCTGGGGACATATCCTGGAAACGGTATTTCATTCCCGAAGGGTCCAAGATCTCCAAAGTCGCGCGAAAGCCTTGATTGACCTCGATTGCGACATGTACCGCCTGGTGTACCTATGAGAGACAATCTCCCCCGTGTCGCGCGCCATGGAAAACTGCCCCCTCAGCGTCACGAGGAATTGCCCCCCTCCTCGGATAGCTGAGGAGAGAGTGAATGAAGCAGGAACGAATCACTGAAGGCTCGCCGTGGAGTGATCCACGGGGGCAGGTGATGAAGACGCCGGATGACGTGGCGGAGATGTTGCGCCTGAGGGCGTGCGGGTGGGGTGTGAAGCGAATTGCGCGGCAGCTGGGCTGCAGCCATCACACGGTGAAGGACTACGTGGCGGCGGGCGGGGTGAAGCCGTTCAAGTCGCCTGAGCGGCCGAAGCGTCTCGACGGCCTTGAGGGTTGGCTGCGCGAGAGGCTCATTCGGCATCGCGGCAATGCCGACGTGGTGCGCCAGGACCTGTTGGCCGAGAAGGGCGTGACCGTCAGCCGGCGGACCCTGCAACGCGCCGTGCAGCCCTATCGCCAGGCGCTGAAGGCGGAGGCGTTAGCGACGACGCGGTTCGAGACGCCGCCAGGCCGGCAGCTGCAGATCGACTTCGGCGAGCGTCTGGTCGAGATCGGAGGGGCGAGAGTCAAGGCATTCGTGTTCGTGGCAACGCTTGGGCATTCGCGGCGGCTGCATGTGCGTGCGTTCCGGGCCGAGAGGCAGGAGCATTGGTTCGCCGGGCTCGAGAGCACATTCACGACCTTCAGCGGTGTGCCGGAGGAAGTGCTGATGGACAATCCTCGGGCGCTTGTCGTGCGCCATGACGCGGTGAGCCGGTCGGTTCAGTTTAACGACAAGCTGATCGCCTTCGCAAAACATTGGGGCTTCCGTCCTCGCGCTTGCGCGCCATATCGGGCGCGCACGAAGGGCAAGACGGAGAACGGCGTCGGCTACGTGAAGAAGAACGCGATGGCCGGCCATTCCTTCCCAAGCTGGGAAGCATTCGAGGCGCATCTCGACAGGTGGGAGCGCGAGGTTGCGAACGTTCGTATCCACGGCACGACCGGGGAGGCGCCGATAGCTCGCTTTGCGCGTGACGAGGCACACCGGTTGAAGCCACTTAGCGGGCAACCGTCGTTCGGATCATTGCGTGAACTGACCCGCGTCGTCGGCAATGATTGCGCTGTAGAGATCGACACGAACAGCTACTCGGTGCCGTGGCGCCTGATTGGCGAGCGCGTGGCGGTAACGATTGCGGCTGGCGAGGTGCGGATCCGCCATGGATTGCACCAGGTTGCGATCCACAAGCAATCGAAGGGTCGCCGGCTGCGGATCATCGACACCGCCCACCTCGATGGTGTTGCCGGTCACAACGGCGCGGTCCGCCGGGCTGAGATCGCGGCGGCGGTGCTGGCGCCGTCCTCACCGCCGTCGTTGTTGCGCCCTCTTGCCGAATACGAAGCCGTGGTTGGAGGAAGCTTCTGATGGCGCGGGCAAAGAAGATAATGGAAGCGACGACCGATCCGCTCGATGCCATGCTGGCGCGACTGCAGCTCTCCGGGATCCGCGATCAGCTCGACAGCCTGCTCGACGAGGCGGCGCGCGCGAACCTGTCGGCGCGTGAGACACTGATCCTGCTGTGCGAGCGCGAGATTGCGCGCAAGGATCATCGCCGCATCGAGATGGCACTAAAACTTGCACACTTCCCGACCGTGAAGGAGCTCGCGGGCTTCGACTTCGAGGCGCAGCCGTCGATCGATCCGAAGCAGATCCGCGACCTGGCCGCGTCACGTTGGATCGCCAACGGCGAGAATGTGCTGCTGCTCGGTCCGCCGGGCGTCGGTAAGACGCACCTGTCGATCGCGCTCGGGCGAGAGGCGATCCTGGCCGGTTACACGGTGCAGTTCACAACCGCGACGACGCTGGTCGCGGGTCTTGCCAAGGCGCACGGCGACAGACGCCTGGACGAGAAGCTACTCGCCCTGTCGAAGCCAAAGCTGCTGATCGTCGACGAGCTCGGTTATCTGCCGCTCGAACCTGATGCGGCGCACCTGTTCTTCCAGCTGGTCAGCCGGCGCTACGAAACCGGCGCCATGCTGATTACCTCGAACCGCAGCGTTGCCGAATGGGGCACCGTGTTCGCCGATCCCGTGGTCGCCACCGCGATCCTCGACCGGCTCCTCCACTACAGCCACGTGCTGACGATCCGCGGCGACAGTTATCGGCTCCGCGCCAAGCGCAAGAGCGGTCTCATCAAGCCGCCGACCGCCGGTGACGGCCCTCCGGTCGGCTCCGCCTCCCTCCGGCCCGTCACCGGCGGAAACAACTTCAACCGAGATCATAGTGCCGATGGTGGGGGCAGTTCTTCATGACGCAAAGGGGGCAGTTCCGGATGGCGTTTGACATCCCCCGGATGATGCGCTCCGCCGCGAGGGGCGCGCCTTCGAGGCCGTCGTCGCCCGTCCGCGGGGTGTTCAACGGATATGGGACTGAACCGATACTTTGCGGCGCTGCCCCTGGCCTCCGCCTATGGTGCCGTGATCGCCGCATCGGCCACGGCGCTGGCCCTCCAGGCGAGGGAACGCAGCGGTGTTGGCGACCACATCAAAGTACTGCTCATCTGAGCAGTCACGGAGGCGCTCGCGTACACGCGGCGGCTCAAACCGCAGTTGCCGATGGATTCAGACCTTCAGGATACCTTCTATCGAAACGGTGGCTACAGGTGCAAGGACGGGCGGATGTTCCGTAGCCTACCCGGCCACAAGCTTCATACAAGGCGCTGCCTGCAGGGTCTCGGGATTGCGACGGCCTCGTTGCCGAAAGGTTGGTCAAGAAGGCGATTCCTACCTTCCCACGCGCGAATGGAAATCGGATCACCTTCTAAGCGTCTGGCCATTGCCTCGCCACTGCAGACAAGATCATCGCGCGGATGAAGGCCGCGTTCCTGACCCGCCCTTCGGCGGAGTGGGAACACATCTTCCGGGAACACCGCATTGCGGACACCCCACAGAATTTCCTAGGAGAGTGGCTGCATCATGAACACGCCTTGTCTGCGGGTCTGTTGGTGACCGAGCCAGAATTTGGACCGATGACCCGGCCTGGACCTGTGTGCTGGATGCAGGATAGCGGCGAAGCAATGTTAAATCCGATGCCCCTCCGATGGGTGGCGGCCGGCGAGGCCGTCGCTGCACTCTCGGCGCCCCCTGCGCAGCGATCAGCGCCCCGGATAGGCCAAGAACTGTCGGGATAGCTCGACGGCTTACGGGTTCTCGACATGGCCAACATCATTGCCGATCGGCACACCGCATTCTACCTGGCCCGCTTCGCCGCGGAGGTGATCAAGATCGACCCGGTGCGGTCCCATTATCATGCCGGCTTCAACGTCTTCATAGCGATGTTCAACATGCCGGAAAGCAGTCGGCGCAGGTTGACATCACCGCGCCAAGAGGCCGTGAGGTCTTCGAGAGGCTCTCAAACCGGTCGACGTCATCGTCTGGAACGCAACCGACCGAGACGTCAATCGCAGGGGGCTGGATAGGAAGAGCCTGGAGACGCTCAATCCAAACGTGATCTTCTGTCAGGTCGATTGCTTTGGCGGCCCACCCGTGGTTCGCGCCGCGACGACCTAGGCTACGACGACATCGCCCGGGCAGTGAGCGGAATCATGCTCAGGTTTGGCGGTTCATCGGAAACTCCCGAAGGGCACGCGCACTTGGGGACGATCGACGCCTTGGGTGCATATAGCTTGGCTCTGGGCGTTGCGGCCGCGTTGTACCAGAAGTCGAAAATCGGCCGGGTGTGGCGACCCAGGAGGTCGCTGACGGCACTCTCGGGCCTGCTGCAGATCCCTATTGCTACGACTTTCCAGGGCGGCAGCCATTTGACGAACCCGTCGGTCCTGATGCCAAGGGCTTCAGCGCACTGGCGCGCCCCTACGTGGCGAGCTGTCGCCGACAGCATCATGTTGAACGACCTCGTAAGCGACTTGCCTCGGCTCGCGAGAGTCGATGGTTTGCAAGGGATCGCCGGCGCAGGACAAGTCGGTGTTCCTTGCCGCGGCGATCGGACAGGTCACTGCACAAGAATGGCTGTCGAGATTGAATGCGCCAGATACTGGCGTGGCAATCTGCGGGAGCATCAATGCGATACGTTCTGAAAATTGTCGCCCGGCGGATGCCGCGCCGGGAACCGACCGAGGCAGCTTCTCCATTTCGAGATACCCTGACCACCCGAGCAGCCATTCGGTCCACAGCTCGCCCCCTATGCCGTTCGACCGGCGGTCGAGAAAGTCTATGCGCTTGCCCCCGCCCAGAAATACGGCGCCGTCTACTCGAATTATCCTACTGTGTTTGGAATACACCGACGCCGACATCGACGCGCTGCTCGCCGCCGGCGATGTCAGAGAGAGTTGAAGTCGCGAGTACTCGCCGAGCTGAACTCTCCTGGTGATGCCGGTCCGCCTTGCCGATGACCCGCGTCTGCGAACCGGTCTTTGTGTCGGGGTACGCAGCTGGCGCCCGGCCAGTCGCATTCAAGTGTGAAGAGGTCCCGCGCGGCCGAAGCCGGTCATGAGCGTGAGCGTCACGTCGCCAAGGCGCCATTCGGAACTGCGATTTCAATAGCCACGTTGCAGGTCTATAACATTTTTCAAGGCCTGCCCGCTTAGCAAGCGCTCAATGTTGTCGGCCAATATGGGGAATACTCGATCGGTATAGTTTGGCTGTGTCCCCGACACATGCGGCGTCACGATTACGTTTGGCAGGTCCCATAACGGGCTGTTGTGCGGCAAAGGCTCCTGCTCGAACACGTCAAGCATCGCACCAGCGATCGCATTTGTCTGCAAGGCCTTTATGAGCTCTGCCTCGACAACTGCGTTTCCCCGCCCGATATTGATGAGAAATGCGTCGGACCGCATGCGTGCGATCTCAGGTGCGCCTATAAGGCCGGTCGTATCCGGCGTTGCCGGCAGTGCGAGGACCACAAAATCACAGAGCGGCAGTAGATTGTGTAGCGCATCCAAGGAGAACAGCCTGTCGACGACGTCGATCGGAACTGACGTATCGCGCTTCAAGCCGAATACAGTCATGCCGGCGCCCTTGGCACGACGAGCAATAGTCGTACCGATAGAACCCAGCCCTACGACACCGAGCGTCTTCTCTGCTAGAGGAGCCACAGGGCGTGGGATCCACTTGCGCTCCGATTGCTCACGCAGAAATCGCATAAAGTCCCAATGGAGCATTGTGACACCGCCCATCACAAAATCAGCGATGCCCTCACCATGCAGGCCCCTCACATTGGTCACAACGATGCGGCCGATCAGTTGATCGCGGATGGGGAGCATTGACTCGACTCCCGCCGCAGCGGACTGGATCCAGCGTAGATTCTTCGCTTGACATAACAGCTCAGGCGAAATGCGAGATGCCAACAGTGCATCCGCCTGGCCAATATTTTCTTCGAGGCTACGGCGGTTCGCCGCCTCAATCGCACGGACGTGGGGGAAGCGCTTCGCTATGAGTTGGGCATATACGTCGGCATCCGGGTCGTTGAGGAGAATGGTAAGAGAGGGGCTGTCGCCGGGCATCTCGGTCTGGATCCTTTGTTGCGGTTAAACTCAGAATGGTCGGATGTTGGCGATTCGTTGGGCTGCAAAATGATTTGGGCTACGACAGCACAGGTCGGGCATTGCCGGTCTCAGCGGTAGCCCGGGTCGTTTTTGTCGAAAATCGCAGCAAACGTCGCAAATGGCTCATTCGGCAAGCATTCTCTCACGCGCGGCGCTACGCTAGAGCTCTCGATTGCTGATATGTCGAGGCGTCTCCGCGGCCGCAGAGAAACGACTATCCGTTGAGGCACATGCAAGTCTGGCTACCCGCAAACAATTCCGCGTCGATGTCGGCGAGGGAGAACTCCACGACGAAACCCGCTACGGACGGATCGGCGGCCTTGCGGAGAGCTTCCTGCGACGTAGAAGCCTGCCAGATCCGCTCATGCGAGTCGTCGGCATGCGATTCACCCGTGTTCGAGAGTCCACCTCTCAAGCCATGGCAGCATCTTTGGCGAGCTCATCCATGACTTGCTTCGTCGCTCGATAGGCCAACTCGACGATCTCGTCGATCTCCGCTTCGGAGACGACGAGAGGCGGAGCAAACCCTAGAATGTCGCCGTGTGGCATCGCTCGTGCAATGAGCCCCCGATCACGAGCAGCCTTGGAGATGCGGGCGCCCACCTTGAGCTGCGCATCGAATCGCCGCTTTGACTGCCGATCCGCCACGAATTCGATCGCGCCAAGCAGCCCCACACCCCGCACCTCACCGACGATTTCGAGCTGCGCAAATCGCTCCTTGAGCCGCTTCTGAAAGTGTGCGCCTACGACTCTCGCCCTGTCGCTAAGTCTTTCATTTTCGACGATATCGAGGACCGCGTTGGCGGCGGCTGCCGCGATTGGATGGCCAGAATAGGTGTAGCCGTGTGAGAATGCCCCGATGCGATCCGCGGCTTCCTCCATCACTGCATAAACTCTCTCGCCAACAATGGCTCCCGAGAGTGGCACGTACCCAGACGTCAACCCTTTGGCGACCGTCACCAGGTCTGGCTCCATTCCGTACAGAGTGCTGCCAAAGTCAGCGCCGGTTCGCCCAAAGCCACAAATGACCTCATCCGCGATCAGAAGGATGTCGTAACGCCTCAGCACAGCCTGAACTTCGCGCCAATAGCCCGCCGGCGGCGGTGTTATACCGCCCGTACCAAGCACCGGCTCGCCAATGAAGGCGCCGATCGTCTCCGGCCCCTCCCGTACGATCAGCTGTTCGAGCTCGACCGCACGCCTCCGAGAAAAGTCCTCTTCCGTCTCGCCCGGCTCGGCGCCCCAATAATGGTGCGGGGTCCCCGTGTGCAGGATGCCCGGGAAGGGAAGATCCATATGATCATGGTAGAACGACATCCCGGTCATCGAACCGGAGATCACTGAGCAGCCGTGATAACCGCGCTCGCGCGAGATGATCTTCTTCTTCTTGGGATGACCCCGCAGATTATTGTAGTACCAGACGAGCTTGGCCTGGGTCTCGTTAGCGTCCGACCCTGACAAGCCGAAGAATACTTTACTTGGTTTTCCCGGAGCCATTCGCACGAGACGATTTGCGAGTTTGGCCAACTCGTCGGTCGTGTGCGCCGCATACGTATGATAGTATGCGAGTTTGTAAGCTTGCCGCGCAATGGCCTCCGCCACCTCGGTCCGGCCGTATCCAATGTTTACGCAGTAGAGACCAGCAAAGGCGTCAATGTAAGTATGGCCCTGCGCGTCTTCGATGCGGATACCCTTCCCTCCTGTAACGATTGTCGGGTCACCCGCTTGTCCGCTCGCAAACTCCTTGAGCTGAGTGAATGGGTGCAGAACACTCGAACGATCCAGCTCGGCGATGGCCTTAAGGTCAGACATTCCGCATTCTCCTAGCCCGTCAAATCGCCGAAGCAGACGTACTTCAGCTCCATATATTCTGCCAATCCGTGCCGCGATCCTTCGCGACCAAGCCCAGACTGCTTCCATCCGCCAAAGGGAATCGGCGGGCCAGTGAACGATGCGGTATTGATTCCAATCATTCCGCACTCGAGTTGCTCCGAAAGCCTGAGCGCTCGGCGCAGGTTGTCGGTGTAGACGTATCCAGCCAGCCCCATCTCGTTCGCGTTGGCGCGTGCGACGACCTCGTCTTCAGAGTCGAAGGGCAGCACGGCCGCCACGGGCCCAAACGTCTCCTCATGTGCGATGAGCATCTCTTCGGTTACATCGCTCAGCAGCGTCGGAGCAACAAAGTTTTCGCCCAGTTCGTCGCCTAGCTTTGGGGAGAAAACCCGCGCCCCCTTTGCCGCCGCGTCACTGATTTGGGCCCTGCATTTGTTAGCTACCGCCGCCTTCGTCATCGGCCCAATATCCGTTGTAGCGTCCAGGCCATGACCAACCCTGAGCTTGGAAATTGCCGCAGCAAAGGAGTCGATGAAGTCGCTATAGATGCGTCTTTGTACGTAGATGCGGTTAGCTGCCAAGCAGTCCTGGCCGGACGTCGCGAACTTGGCGGCCATCACGCCTCTGACGGTTTTGCGAAGATCGACATCATCAAAGACGAGAAAGGGCGCATGCCCTCCGAGCTCGAGCGACACTTTCTTCACGGTCGCAGCGGATCCTTCCAGCAATAGGCGACCGACTTGAGTAGAACCCGTGAAGGAAAGGGCACGTATCCTCGTGTCTTCCAACAAGGACGCCGAAAGTTCGATGGGATCACCAACCAGCACCTGAAACACGCCAGGCGGGACACCTGCTTCTTCGGCGAGTCGGGCCACAGCAAGAGCAGATAGAGGGGTCTCGGGGGCAGGTTTCACGATGATAGGGCAGCCGGCGGCAAGGGCTGCTCCGGCCTTTCGTGTAATCATGGCAACCGGAAAGTTCCAAGGCGTGATCGCAGCGGAGACGCCGATTGGCTGCATACGCACCTGAAGCAAACTTCCAGGCTTATGACTGGGGATGGTCTCTCCGTAGGCTCGCTCGCCCTCCGCCGCGAACCAGTCGAGGAACCCGGCACCGTACGTAATCTCGTGGCGAGACTCAGAAAGCGGCTTGCCCTGCTCGCTCGTGACCAGGACGGCGAGGTCATCCGAATGCTCGAGCATCAACCTGGCCCATGACCTAAGTATCGCCCCACGGGTCGCCGGCAAAAGCGCTCGCCAGGAGCCGAACGCAGTCTCAGCTGATGTGACCGCGAGGTTTACGTCTCGGGCGCTGCAGCGGCTAACCTCCGCAATATCCTCCTCGGTAGCTGGATCGACGACAGTGTCCGTCGAGGCCTTCGTTACCCATCGGCCGTCAATGAGTGCGGCGCCAGCAAGGAAGTCGCGGCGCCTCACGCTTTGCAAATGTCTTTTTGCGATACCGATCATGTGCGGACCGGTCTGTCGAACTGTGCCAGCTTCCACTTGAGAGTCCTGCGCGTCATCTGTTGAAATTGTCCATGCAATCAGGCTACCTTCGATGCACGGTAGTTTGCGTCGCATTTCTGGTCGAGTGGGATGATTTCCTGCATCACGCACTGAATTCGCGGCGATATTCACCAAGGGGGAGCCGTTCATGCAATACGATAGAATAGATGCCCGCATCCTGGAGATCGTGCAAAAGAATAACCGACTAACATCAGAGACGATCGGCGAACTTGCCGGACTTTCGGCCACGGCGTGTCAACGACGACTGAAGAGACTTCGGTGTGAGGGCATCATCGAGTCGGACGTGTCCATCGTCTCACCGAAAGCTGTAGGACGGCCAATTCAAATGCTGGTGTTGGTGACGTTGGAGCGCGAACGTTCCGACATCATCGACAAATTTAAGAAGGCAATCAAATCGTCAGTTGATGTCGTGAATGGATTTTATGTCACCGGCGAAGCTGACTTTGTCCTGTACATCACGGCGCGTACCATGGAGGATTATGAGCAGTTCACTCGCCGCTTTTTCTACGAGAACGCGGACATCAAGGGCTTTAAGACAATGGTGATAATGGACCGGGTGAAGGCAGGCTTTGCCATTCCGATCGATGTTTCGTCCGAGGACTAGTGCGGATGTCCATATGTTCTGGTGTGCTCGTCGCCCACTCGTGGTTACCCACCCTAACCGTCTCCCGTGTCCCTTCCCTAGCTGGCCCTATAGTGTCCGAAGCGGCACCGCCTAGGATAAACTCATACGAAAGTCGCGGCGGGCTGCTTGGAACGCTCGCCTGTCGCGTCCAGTATCGTGTGAGGCGAAACGGCCAGATCAGGTGCAGAAGATAAACCGGCGATGCGCCTCAGCCTATAAATCCATCCAAGCAGAGGGAGTGGGTAACGTACACCGCCTACACGTTTGTGGGCTCGTGGTTTACTGGTCTGGACGAGGGCAGCGATAGCCATGAGGTCGGAAAGACCGAAGCTAATCGGCTGGCCTGCCGCAAGGAACGTCAAGCGGCTCAAGCCTCATCCAGTGCGTCACCCCTTGGTTTGTGACAGAGAACGCGCAGATGAGCCGATGTATGGCTACTCAAAGCGCGATCTCTGGCGAGCAATCTGACCAGACGAACCCATGTATGGTCTTCCTCGAACTGACAATATCGAAGACTGCTCGAGCCGTCCTCCCGACAAGTTATCATCCGCAGAGCAGCGGCAAGCAAAAGCGGTGGGGCAAGCTGTACGGGTCGATCCGGCTGCCTACCCCACTCCTTCGACAGACGAGACCGCCGCCGCGAATCCGCAAAGTGCGCACAAGCGATGACGGCAACTCACTCTGTAAGGATCGTTGCGTCGTTTTCAATCCACGATGCGACACAGACATCGCCGATGTGGGGCATAGTGTCGGCAGAGATGTTCAGCACCTTCGACGTCAGCTGCAGTCCTGAATCGCTGCGGAATTGATAGATCGTGGCGTCACCGACGAACGTCTTTTCCACTATGCGCCCTTGAATCCCACCCGAGTGTCCGGCGACGAGGCGCAAATGCTCGGGCCGCACACAAAGCGTCGCATCCCTGTCTCCGCCCGTCCATGGCGCGGCGGGCAACATCTCGCCTGCAGGACCGTGAACGGTGCCGGATTTGAGTTTGGCAGGGATAAGATTTACTTCACCGACGAAACTTGCCACGAACAAGTCAGCGGGCTTGCGATAGATGTCCTGCGGACAAGAGACCTGCCGAATCCGCCCTTCGTGCATGACCGCGACCCGATCGGACATGGCGAGTGCCTCGTCCTGATCGTGTGTGACGTAGACCATCGTTTTGCCAACTTCCCTATGCAGGGTCTTGATCTCGTTTCTGAGATGCTCGCGCAACTTCCGGTCGAGAGCGCCCAAGGGCTCGTCAAGGAGAAGAACGGGTGGGTTGAACACGAGTGCGCGTGCGATCGCTACTCTCTGCTGCTGACCGCCGGACATCTGGTGCGGGTAGCGAGAGGCCAACGCACCCAAGTGGACCTGATCGAGAACTCGGCGGACGCGGCTTTCGATCTCCGCCTTCCCCATACGACGCATACGCAGGGGGTAGGCAACGTTCTCGGCGACCGTCATATGCGGGAACAGAGCATAATTCTGAAAGATCACACCGAGTTCGCGCCGGTGCGGTGGCAAACGAGTAATGTCCTTGTCGTCCAGTTGCACCCGACCGCTATCCGGCATCTCGAATCCAGCGATCATCATCAGAGTTGTGGTCTTTCCTGATCCGCTCGCGCCGAGCAAGGAGATGAACTCTCCAGGTGAAATGGACAGACTGACATCGTCAACGGCCGTTACGCCGCCGTAGCGCTTTTGCAGGCTGTGTAGCGAAATGCCTCCGGTCTTCACTTCGGTACCGCTAACCTTGGATGTCATCAACATTTCAGCTCCCAGGAGTACTTTGAGTACGTTCGCATCTCTTCGTTTGCCCGCGTCGTCAGGTTTTCTTCCTGGGGCCCAGCACGGCGCTGATGATAATAACAGTCGCGGCAAACACCATCTGCAGCGTGGCCACGGCCGCGATGGTTGGATTTATATCTTGTCTGATCCCCTCCCACATACGCATCGGCAACGTCGTGATCCGCCCGATGCCAAGGAACAGCACGTAAACGACATCGTCAAATGAAGTGAGGAAGGTGAAGAACACCGCGACAATCAATGCTGGCATAACAAGCGGCACAATGATCGTCCGGAAGGTGACCAGGGGACCCGCACCTAGGCTGCGTGCCGCGCGCTCGTATGTCGGGTTCAGATCGCGCAAATTAGCAACAACGATCACGACGACATAGGGAATTGCATGGACCGCGTGGCCGAGTGCCAACCCGAGCTCCGTGCCTTGGAGCCCAACTCGCACCAGCACGAAATAGGTCGCGACCGCTACCACAATGGTCGGTAAAATGATCGGCGAGAGAACGAGAGCAACGACGGCGCCTCGACCACGAATGCCGCCGCGCGACAGACCGAATGCCAGCATGCTGCCGAGCAGCGTCGCCATCGCGGCGGCCATTAAAGCAACCCGGATGCTAACCAAAGTCGCGCGCACCCACAGTGGATCGGAGAAATAGGTCTGGTAGTTGCGCAGCGAGTAGTGCAGTACCGGAAAGACGAAGTAAGACGACGCGCTGAACGACAGGTAGGCGACAATCAGGACTGGCAGCAAGAGCAGTGCTGCGAGAAAACTCGCAAAAATGGAAACACCTCGACCTCCCATTGAGGGTAGCCAACGGTCAAGCGCATTCGCTGCAGAACCTATCCGGATCAGCCACTGCGCACCGAGTCGGCGTTGAACACCGGCTTTCGAACTGAGCTTGTCATTGGAGAGTCCCAAGAGTTGCTCGATGGGAAAGAACCGCGCGCCAACCCACAAAATGAGCAAGACGGTCGTCAAGAGGACCATGGAAAGAGCTGAGGCGAAATTCCAGTTAAGCAGATCCACGACCTGGGAGCTGATTTCCATCGTAATCATGACATCCGATAGGCCGCCGAGTAGTGCGGGCGTCACGTAGAAGCCAAGACAATAGATGAATGCTAGCAACACTCCAGCGATGACGCCCGGCAGGCTGAGCGGTAGAAATATTGTTAGGAAGGCGGCGACCGGACTTGCACCGTTGGCTCTTGCGGCACGCAGTAGCTTTTGATCTATGCCAGACATGACCGTGAGCATCGGCAAGATCATGAGCGGCATGATGACGTGAACCATGCCGACGATCACACCGAAACGGTTGTAGAGCATCGGAACGGGTTGCGAGACCCATCCGAGCTGGAGCAGCATCTGATTGACGACACCGTTGCGTCCCAGAAGGACGACCCACGAAAAGGTCCGCGCTAGAACGCTTGTGAAATATGGGAGCACGACCGCGACGAGGAGAAAGGTGCGCAGCACCACTCCGCCTGTTGCGAGCGAGTATGCAATCGGGTAACTCAGCACGAAGCTAAGCGCCGTCACCATTACGCTGATTTCCAAGGTGTTGCGCAAGACGACGATGTAGGCGGGGTTGTCCCCGATGCGCAGGAAATGCGCCAGCGTCCAGTTTGGCATCCCGAACGAAAGGAGCAGAAGCTCCGATAGTGGCACCACAAAGAGCACCGCCAGGAACAGGGCCCCTGGTAGAAGGAGCCAGGCCCAGGGTGTGACCCGGCCCGACGGTGCTGGCGAGGTCGCTGGTGGATTGTTCATTGCGATGGATGTCATCGGGCCCGCCATGTCAGCCAACGCTCCTGGACGTGATCTGCATTGGTTTTGCCGTCTGGGCGCGCCGCGGCCGCAGATGACTGAAGAAGTGAGCGCCGGCTCGGGCGAAAAAATGAATGGCGATTAGGCTGAACAGCCATTGCCCCCTTGCTCCTCCGTTTCGTGTCGCTAAGCACGGTCGTAATATGCGCAGGCGCATAAGGACGGCGAAGATTGCCTTCTAGTCGGTGAAATTATGCGGGATGATGCGTTGCCGCGCATTTCGACGTGGCTTGAAGCAGCAGTCCCGAGAGATCGCCTCGGGAGCCTGTTCCAACGTCGTCCGGCACGGCGACCTAAGTTAGGGGGCGGAGCCTCAGCCTCAGAGCCGTCTAATCAACTTAGCGTTGTGTCTCAGGCCGAGATTGTACCCGCGCGCTGCGGCAGCCACAGTCACTCCGGCGCGTCTGTCTCGAACAAATATCCGTACTCTGTGCACGACGATCTGTTGAAGCTGACGGGGTCGGCAAATTGTCAGGAAAGATGACGCCGCAACCGGCTGTTCTGGATCGGTGCTGATGCTTAGGAGCGAGGCGTCATCCAAGACGGAAGTGGGTCAAGCGGCGTCCGATAGACTTCGGCATTCTGGTGGCTGGTCACTCGCACCGCACAGCCTTTGGACTTTCGACTCCGGATGTACGAAAGAGAGCTCGGTCGCAAGCTGCTGCGCTCGGTCGGCCGCCAGCTCAATATTTTCAAGGATCAGCCCGCCCTGATTCTTGTACTCATCGCCAATCATGAGGTCAAAAGAGTAATACGGCATTTTGAAAGTAAGACCGCAACGCCGGGAAATTGCTGATCAGGCGCAAGGTCGTGCTCAGTTGAGACCAAGGCCACCTTCAAGCTGCTAGGTCGGCTTTTTCTGCATGGCTTAGCTCACCACGTTTTTTCCTCATACTGGGGCCCACGAGCTGCCTACGCCGATGCGGAAGCTGCATCGCACTTGCGTCTTAAGTCTCAATGCGACCAACCTCTGTGCCGTGTGGTGGGCTGCGTGAGCCTCGAGATGCGCCCCCTGGGATGCCTTCCCTTGAGCAACAAGCGGAGTTGCTCTGAATGCTCGCTCCTCATTGTGGGCTCAAGACCGAACGCCGCGCTTGAGGTTTGGCGTCAAATGGCAGAAGCGCGTCGTGATTGCACCCGGCCCAGCGGAGTGGACGTTTCGCACATCGCAGCGCGCGAGGAGCAGCATCGCGGTCGGCGGCCGATCATTTGGGCGAGCAACAGCAGGCGTCGACTGTTTTGGCCTTCTCGGCAATGACCTAGATCAGTCCCGTGACTCAGGTAAGTATTAAGAAATGATCGACACGCTGAAACGGGCGATAACGCACGCCGGGGTTAGGCGCGAACTCACTTGTTCCAACAGGTGAGGGGTCATCGAATGCTTCTTGACGCAGCCCACAAAGACACCGCCCAACGTTGATTAGTGCTGATCTTATAGTGCCCGCCAAGCGAGAAAGCGCTCCTGGATGTAATCGGAATTAGTCTTGCCGACCGAGTGCATCGCCGCGAGCCAAGCGGAGTCCTCGATGACGGCTTTCGAAGCGTTCTCCGGATTTATGCTAAGCTGCGGAATCAGGTGAGGGGGTAGATACTTAAGCTGATGTGTATTCGGCGCTGAGTAGCCGGTGCCCTGAGTAACGCCGGCGGCAATCTGAGCGCGGTTCATAAAGGCGATCAGCTTTTGGGCATTCATTGTGTTCCGTGAGCCCCTCAGAATAACAGCAACTGTGCTGCCCGCCAGGTGGGCTCCGTCCCAGACCATTTTGAGCGGCGCGCCCTGATTGATTGCGCTGAGTACACGGCCGTCCAACACGCTGGTCATCGCGTATTCTCCGTTGACCAACAGTTGAGGGGGTTCGCCGCCCGCCAACCACCACTTCGCTATATGCGGTTTGATCTGGTTGAGCTTCTCGAATGCGCGGTCCAGCTTGTCATCGGTCAGCGGCCAGATCTCATTCCGCGCAACACCGGCGGCCAGGAGTGCAAACACTACCGCGCGCCAAGGGTTAATAACACTCAGCCCCCGTGGTCCCGGAAACTTCTTGACGTCCCAAAAATCCGCCCAGCTGTTCGGACCACCTTTCGGGAACGCGCGCTCATCATAAGCTAGCAGCGTCGCCGTCGAGTAAAGTATAACTCCACTTTCGAGACGAGCGCTCGGGGGCACGCCTTCCAGCGGCTCTTGGTCCCAGAGGCTATAATCAATCGGCACGAACATGCCAGCAGCATGCATATTTTGATAGCTCACTACCGACACCCCCGCGATGTCCCAATCAATTTTGCCAGCACGGGACATCGCCATTATCTGCGGGTCGGCATTATCAGAAACAACGTCGACGACATTTATTCCCGTAGACTTCGTAAAGGGGTCATGGACGTATCGCCGAAAGCCTTCGGTGTACGAGCCGCCGAACGTCTGAACGACGACTTCGCCGCTGCCGGCGAGCTTTTCCTTCGTCCACGCGGAGCTTGGCTTCGCGACGAAAGGCACGGCTAGTGAACACGCGGTCGCTTGCAATATTGATCGCCGGTTAGTGCCACGCTGTGAATGGTCAGCGGATTTCTGTTTGCTCATATATCCCCCAACTGAAGCGGAGCGGCATTGTTCGCAAACCGGGTCACCGCATTGTCGCCGTTAACGCACCTCTTAGCGTCAACCAGGCTGCGCTTCCTCACAAAGGAACTATATTTTGCGACGCGCCGGATTCGCGGCTAAAACACGCCACAAGAGCGAATAAAACGTGTGAAACCGTTCCATATGCGCAGGATATCTGCAGACGTAGCGTCCCGGCAAGTCGTTCGTAATCTGGCGCGACTCCAGGAAGCTCTGGGATAACGAGGCGACGTGGGATTAAACTGATCGCTGTTGTTCTAGTCATCCTAGATTCGCATAGTTCACCGCGGCAACACAAATTGCACCGTGACGAGAATGCCGCAGGTCCCGAGCGGCGCCATTTGGTTGCGCATCCAACGCGGAAGCCTCGACCAAGTAGCGATCGCTACAAAATACAAAACCCCAAGCTGCTCACGCGCTGGCAACGGGAATGATCCAACCAGCCTGCGGCCTAGCCGGATGCGTACGACACAGCAGGCTCAACCGGTCTTCCAAGGGAGTGCCTGAGCAAGGCTGAGCGCCGTAGAAGATATCGTCAAAGGGCGGTCCAAGCGCAAACACTGACATTGGTGCACAAATGTCGACCATACGATCCGATAATTGGCGCTATCCCTGCTATTTTGCCGAGAAACGACATGCGAACTCGCTAAAGTTCCAGCTAATCAAAAATGTTATCGGCCCTGATATTGCAGGCTGGACATAAATGCGGCTTGATCAAGCCTATCATCGAAGTAGGTGAATCATGCAGAAGATCGATGCGCACCATCACTACTGGCGAGTCGACCGCGGCGACTATTACTGGATGGGGCCGCGTTGCGCGCCGCTTGTGCGCGATGCGTTACCGGCCGATCTCAAGCCGCATCTCGAAGCCGCCGGCATTGCTCGCACAGTCCTGGTGCAGGCTGCGGTAACGGTCGCCGAAACCCAATTTATGCTCGACCTTGCCGACGAGCATTCCAGCGTCGCGGCGGTCGTCGGCTGGGTCGATCTCGATGCCGACGATGTGGAAGCGACGCTGCGTAGGCTGGCAGCGCGGCCGAAATTCCGCGGCATCCGCCCCGTGCTGCAGGACATCGACGACACATTCGATATCCTAAAGGCAACGCAGCTCGCGGCTTTGAAGCTTCTACCGAAACTCAACTTGCGTTTTGACGCACTGATCCAGCCGCGCCATCTGCCAGTCGTTGCGGCGCTGGCCGACCACATTCCGGACCTGCTGATCGTCATCGACCACGGCGCAAAACCATTCATCGCCAAGGGCATAATGGAACCATGGTCGAGCGACATGGAAGCACTTGCAAAGCGGCCATCTGTTGCGTGCAAGTTCTCAGGCTTGGCCACTGAGGCGGGACCCAACTGGTCGGTTGCGTCGCTGAGGCCCTATGCCGACCATCTTCTCGCCTGCTTCGGCCCGGAGCGTCTGATGTTCGGCAGCGACTGGCCGGTCTGTGAGCTTGCGGCCACCTATGAGAATTGGCTGGCCGCAGCGAAGGAGCTTTTGTCGGGCCTCTCCCCTTCCGAGCTCGATGCAGTCTTCGGCGGCAATGCTGCTCGATTCTACAGCATCGATTAGAGTGACTCGGAGATTGTTACGGTCTTTGGCCGGAATGGCGCAAAGAAACCTCTAGCAGGCTGTTGAAGAAGTAGCCATGGGCGGGCAATAAGAGGAATGTCGTCGCTGCCTTCGAGGCATATCTCATTCCAAGCGAGCCATCGGCGCGCTTTCTGCCATGTCGTGATCGGGCGTTTCCACGACACGCCGTTTGCCTCGTACGCTCATAGCTGCACCGCCAGCAGCTTGGGCAGGCGAATCAGATTGTGGCCGCAAGCGCCAGCGTAAAGACAGCGTCCACGCGCCCGCAGCTTTACCTTGATTAGCCGGCGGAACTCTTGATCAGCGCGAAGACCTCCTCAATCCGCTCGCGGCAGCGTTGGCTGACATCGTAGGCGGCATGGCGGGTGGCGCGAGCGTCGACCGCGTCTTGCACGGGCCTGCCCTGCTGAGGTGTCCGTCGATCGCGACATGCGGCGTCACCGATCGTTCTCTCAACTCGTGGGCGAACTGGGTAACGTCATAAGCCTTGCCCGCGCCGAGCGTGATGCGCCACCTCCTGCGATGGCGAGTATTAATCAACGCGAGTGCCGTCTCTCGTTCGGCAGTGCCGGTGGCCTGGCTCACGATGCCGCCGACCGCGAGGCCATGGAGATTCTCCATCAGAGCATGCCTCATGTGGCAGAGTTTGGCCGGCTGCCCGTCGCCCTTCTTGTACAACCGAGCCTCCGGGTCGGTCGTACTTTGATGCGTCTCGTTTGAACACTTCTCTTTGTGGAAGCTGCGCTTAGCGTTGCGTCCCGGACCTTCACTGTCGTTGTCGCCTCGATCCTTCCTGCGGAAGCTCTTGATCGAAGACCACGCCTCGATCAGCCTGCCGTCCACCGGGAAGTGAACACTCGACAACAGCCGCTTCACTTTCGACTGCGCCAGGACCGCGATCCAGATCGCCTGTCCGATCCCCGCATCCCCGCCTCCCGATTCAATCATCGAGAGAATTACGTCCCATTCCATCCCGCTAGAGAGTTCTGCAACAGGCTGCTAGAGCGGCTCAGCGACTTTATCAAAAAGCTCGACAGCTAAAGTCGAGGTGGGCACCGGAAGTGCGACTCGGCGAACTGGATCGGTTGGTCCTCGACCATCACGCTGGCGGCGACGGTCACGAGGACAATCCCGCCTGTCGTCTCGAGATTGGCAGCGTCACTAGTCGACAGCACCGCCGATTAACGTGAGCTAACCGTTAATGCCGAAGCGCTTGAGCGAGGCGGTGATCGAGCCCGTTTCCGCCACGGCGGTCTCGATGCCGGCGAAACGTTTGGCGTCGAACCAGGTTGTCGCGCGTGACACCAGATGCCGTCGGACTCGCGGCCAGTCTCCACACGAAATCACGGTCGATGCCCTGATAACGGCCAGCGCCTGGGCGATGCGCCGACTCGGTCGATGATGAAAGCAAGACAATGTGTCATTCCGATTAACTGTCCTTTAGCCCCGTCGATATGCACGTGCGCGCTCGATACGACAAGACATGCGCTTGCGCGCGCCGCGACCCTGCTCGGCTTTCAGCTCGCTTTCAAAATGGCGCAATGGCACTGCGCAGCGTGCGCCGGTTGACGCCCTAGCGCTCGGCTAGCATAACCTCAGGCGATGGGGGCACATTCTCGACGAAATCGCTGGACGCCCCCCCTGCAGGATCTAGCCGCGATCGACGGCTGATGCCATGAGAAAAGAGTGGTGTCGCAAGCGCCCCCTTTTTGCATGTTGCGATCACGACGCTTTCGATATCAATTCTGGTGCCACCTGGCAGCAGGTCGATGCCTGGCGGTACCGTGCGTCGCTGCGCCGCTCCTCTTTCGATTAGTTGAATTTCGCGAATAGGTCCGGATGTCGACAGTGCCAATCGGTGATCTGCTGGAATGCATGACCCGCGCGAAGTAGCATCGCTTCCGAAAGATGCGGCCCGACAAGCTGGAAACCGATCGGTACGCCGTTGCGGTCGATTCCGCCTTGAAGCGTCAGTGTTGGGTTGTGGCTCATGGTAAATGGGGCTGTGTAGCCGAGCAGCACCTTTATGTCGGTGCGGGCCAACTCGTCCAACTCCGATACTGGAGGTGTTATCCTGGCAAACACGGGAACAATGAGCAGATCGACGTCCTCGAATACCCCCGCTAGCTGGCCGCTATAGGTCATCCGGTCCTGCGCGGCCTTACCATACGCCAGCCCGCTCATGCTGCGAGCCACTTCGAGCGACATTCTTAGCTTGGGGCCGTACTCCGCCGCGCGGCTCGGGTAGGTCGCATCGTGCGCGATTGCCATCTCGACCATGCACAGGTTCATAAGGGATTCCACTAAGGTCTCGCTCTTAGGCATTTCAACCGGCAGAATGCGAGCCCCGAGATCGCGGAAGGCGGCGACGGCTGCTACCATGACCTGCGCGACATCTGGATCTAGCGTATCAAACACGAAACGCTCGTCCAGCCCGACACGCAATCCGTTGATGCTGCCGCCGAGCTCGGCGAGAAAGTTCGGCACTGGTGCACGTAGGGTAGCTGGGTCGTGGGGATCCGCTCCGGATATCGCCGTCATGATTGCCGCCGCGTCGGCCACTGTGCGCGTCATTGGCCCGATATGATCGAGCGAATCAGCTAGTGCGAAGGTGCCGTGCCGGCTCACCCTGCCCCAGGTCGGCTGGAGTCCCGTCAGGCCGCATGCCGCGGAAGGCAACCTTATGGAACCGCCCGCATCCGATCCCACGGAGGCGAAACATAGACCGGCGGCGCTCGCCACACCGCATCCGCTCGAGGACGCCCCCGTCCAGATCGATGTGTTCCAGGGATTAACTGGCGTCGGCATGTCCTGATGATGGCCGCCGAATGCACCTTCTGTCATGCTAAGCTTGCCTAGGATCACTGCACCGGCACGCTCAAGTCGATCGACAACGGTGGAATTGTAGGACGGCGTAAAGGAGCGATGAAGGACCATTCCGCCCGATGTCGGCGCGAAGGTAGTGAAGAAGGAGTCCTTGACCGCCACCGGAACACCGTGAAGTGGCCCACGCCACATTCCGCGCGTCAGTTCGCCTTCCAGCAGGCACGCCCTCGCCAGAGCATGATCGGCTGTAACCGTAATGTAGCTTTTTAAGCCTACGTCTAGAGCGGCAATGCGATCGAGCATTGCGCGGGTGACCGCGGTTGACGAAATCTCGCCGTACCTGATCTTGCACGAAAGGTCCGTTAGGCTGAGGTAGTGCATACCAAAAAAATCGCTCATTGAGGAAATCCCATGTTCTGTCGGCGGCTGAGCGGCCATGCACAACTTTCAAAGAAAACGCGGGAACTATATTTTTGCTGTGACGCCACCTTACGTTGCCGCCGCCTAATGGTGCCGGAGAAGGTGAAGACCGTCTGCTCGCCGCCTTAAATTGACCGCGCACGAAGATGACGGAACTGCCGGCGCGGGTGACTTCGCCTGTACCCACGATCAGTTCGCCTTCGCGGGCGACATCGATGAACTCGCAGGCCAAATTAGTCGTCACGCCGGGCCCTGCAGTACGGGGCACGCGATGACGAACAGACAAACGCTGCAAATGTCATCAAACAGCCCCCCACGGACGATTCCAACATCACGAAGGTGCTTTTTTCTCGGCCCAGAAAGTGCAGCGCGCACTGCCGTCCGGCTCCTCGCGAAACCAAAGGGGCCCGGTATGAGTCTCGAAACCATCATCGTAGTAGTTTATCCACTGGTACTTGGGGTTCACGGTCGCCACTTTTCCAGTATCCAAGCATTTGGAGTTTTCGACGGAATTGCGCCCTAAGAGTCGCAGCAAACCCTTGTCGGAACTTGGACTCGCGCCGACTACCGCCACTGATTTCGGCTGGAAAAGAGCTGACAGCTGGCTGCGGGGGCCGCCTGCAGTTCGTTCACGCCGGCGCAATCTCCACTTTCGTCAGACCAAAGACTAACGTGTGTTCAACGCCCAAAAACAGCGAAGTCCGGGGCGCAATCGAAGAAATGCTTCAAAATAGTAGGCGGTGATTGAGATAGCCGAAAAAATTGTGCCCCCCGTAACGCCGATGCGCGTAGCAGCGAACGTCGAAGAATATGGCGATGTCTAAGGGGCAGCATTAACCAGCATTACAAGGGCACGTTTAGCTAACCGGCGTTTGACCTGCTGCCGAGCCTCGCCTCAGAATTTGACGGTTCACATCTGCACTTCTGCGCCGGATTTCCGACTGTTCTTTTTTGCATTCGGAACGACATGCGGATGGTCGGGCTCTCGCCGCGTGAACCGCGCGAGAACGCGCTCGAACACCGGTTCATGTTGAGGTGACGACGAACGCCTGTGAGCGTAAACTTCGGCGAGCTTGTGGATCGCGTATGGTCCATTGCGCGTAGCTAAAAATTGCCAATAGCCGGCTCGCGGACCTGGAGCTGAAGCTTCGAGCGCACCCTAAACTCTGTCGGCGAATTGTACGAGTGGCGTCGAGAGATCCGTTAGCCCGCTCGCGCTTATGATGGTCGTAGCGTCCACGTTCGAGGTCAACATACAAACAACCGACCGCTGGGATAGGTGATGCCGCGGCCTGGCTCCGACCCGCGTCCCGCCATAGATGCCCGAAAATATGAAGCGAGCAAGATGTCGCAACGGACGCTTGCGCGCCAGAGTCTTCAAACCCTGCCGCTTTCGCAGTTTGCGATAACACTGGCAAGTCCAGATTAGCTTAGCCGCATCGCTGCGAGTTAACCGCTCGTCACGCGGTTCGCCCTTCTCCGGTCGCGAGATCTTGAGAATTCTCTGATAACCTTCGGCAGCATGCTGGGTAATCGCCGCACGGAGATCCTCAAGGTCGCGGCGCCCGCCCGTTTTGCGGCGCTCCTTGGTGAAGGAGCGACCCGCTTCCCCATTGACTTCGCCAAGTATTTTGGCGGCCCACTATTCGTTCAAATGCGCTTCTTGAACTTGCGGATGCCGGGAATCGCATCCTCGTTTTCGCCATCGACCTTAAAGCGATCAACGCTTCATCGACAGGACGGCCGCAATCGGAATATCATCGGCGTGCCGTACTCGCCGCTTCGGCTGTCTGGCGCTGGTAGTGGACCCTCGCTCTTCGGGCACCCCGTTAGCGCGGAGATTGGAGTCGGCAGCGAGTTCACCAGCACTGCCATCCTGACTGCATTCCCATTAGCGGGGGCCGATCGTCGCAAGTCGCGAGCTGCTCGGCGACAAGTAGCAACTCTTGATCAATTTGGCGTTTGTTCCATGAGTGCCAACGATCGGCTTTGTCCCAAACCTCACCAACCTCGTTATACTTCTTGCGTGTGTGAGCCAAATAATCAGGCCCAGTGCGCATAATTCCGAGTTATATGCTCTCCCGCGGCACCTTGTGAGGGTGCTTACCATTAATGAATCTGAGCCAATCCCAAGCCTGCTTGTACTGCGATAGAAACTGGCTGCGTTTGCGGATTGGAGTGGTCGTGATGCTGATCAGCTCAGCGGTTGCGGAGTACTTGCGGTATTGTGCGATTGAACGGCAACTGTCCCCGCACAGCCTGCAGGCCTGCGCTGTGGATCTGAACGATTTCCATCGATTCTTGGGTGTCGATCGTTCGGTTGAATCGATAATTGGGGCGGATCTTGGAGCTTATCTTCGATCTGTTGGCGCGGAGGAAGCTTTCGATCTCAACTGCGCGTGGACCCTTCGCTTGCCTACGCACATTCTTTCGTCGAACGGCCGCCTTGGAACCTGCTGCGGATCCCTTCCGTGGGTGGCGACTAGAGCTTCCGCAACAAAAGCGGTTGCCGCATTGACTAAAGCGTTCTGAGGCTCGAAATGTGTTGTCGGGCCTGGCAAGCGCCGGAAGAGCGTCACGGTCCGTTTCGATCGCGGTGCGCCTGATGATCGCGACCGGAATAAGGGTAGGTGAGCTCTGCAAGATACTTATTGCCGATGTGACTGCCGAGGGGACGCGCGTCAGGATTCGCGGTAAGGGAGCAAGGGATCGAGAGGTGTCCATTTCGATCATTTCGATCGTGGTCGAGTAGCTCGGCCATTTGGCTTTGCCCTCACAGATCCGGGCGGGCGGCTTTCCCGTACCGGTAACCCGCGTCATATCCGCGCCTGCGCCCCTGTGCGAGTGATGCGTGGAGTTGGCAGGCGGAAGCGTGCCGTCAGGGTTTCGAACTCGGGCCGGCCCATGCGCCGACTTTTCTGGCTGCGCCATCTCAGACAACGCAGCCAGGTTCGACGCACTTCGAAGCCGTTGAGCGCTAGATAATTGTGCGGCCTGCCATAGTAGCCATAGTGCCCGCGCAGCACGGCGGCGAACCGCTCGTGCTGCTTGGCCAGTGGCGCGTGCATGGCATCCGTCGGTGAAGCTTTCAATTACCCACATTTCCAGCCGCGCGATTTCGGCGCCAAGTTCGATATCTGTGAGTCTTGAGTGGCCGCGCCAGATGACAACATTTCCAGGCGGCGGATCGCCCGCCCTGGCCAGGTAGCCACCCAATCGTGCAAGCTTGGTGAGATAAAATGCAAGGGTTCCAGGGCGACATCGTCGATGGCTGGCGCCGCTGATGAGTCGATCGAGCAATGCGATCTTGGTATTCGTCAATGCGAGCTTCGGCGGCGCGTCCGGGGCGATGCGATTGAGCATGGTGAGCCAGAGGACGCGCCAGCTGAGGAATGCAGAAGACCGCCATTAGATTGGCAGGTCGCTCCGCGGTCCGGAGTTTTGAGTCTTCCGCCTTGCAGCCCGATTTCAGGATCTTGTGGAATACCTCGATCTTTCACCGTATGGCGTACCAGTTGATCTTCTCGATTGCTTCGGAGCGACTGCGGACGGCTAGGTCCGTGATGAGCTTCCACTCAATTGGTTTACGGCCATTTGGCGTACCGCGCTCGTGGCGTGGATTATCGTCAGGTCGGGGGCCGGATAGCGTTTCTGCTTCCCGATGGGAGGTAAGACCACGATCCGCTTGAACTTGATTTCCAGCGCGGCCTTCGTCGCCTCTCCCTTGTCGTTGCGCACGTCGATGTAATGCAAGCCTTTGACGCTGGTCTCTTCCATCTCGGTTGCGATCGTATGACCGCCATCGCCTGCCAGCCGATCGACGCAGGCGCGGACAAGGAAGTGGGCGCCAAGCTCTTGCGTCAGGCAATATAATTCGTAGATGTCGCTTTCGCGGTCGCCGATATGAATGCAACGCGCCGGCTGTCCGAGCCGCTCGATCGACTGCCTGAGATTGTCGAGCCAGCGAACGCTTTCCTTCTTCTCAATCGGAACGCGGGTCGGGTTGATCTTCTTCTTGAGCTGCGCCGTGCCTTTGAACTTCTTCCGTGTCCAGAACTTCACCGCGGCCAATCCCAGCGGTAGACCTTCGACAGTCACGGCGAGACTGGAATGCATCAGCATTCCGCAGACCGTGTGATGGCGTCAACGGCCGTCCTTGTCCCGGCCGCTGTTGACACTCTTGGTCAGGCCATTAGCGCTCGTGCTCGCGCGCTGGTAGGAGAATTCCGTAGTGTCCTGAATAAGGAGGATCGGGCCTCTACAATCATCGTAACGCGCGCGGGTGGCGGCGAAGTGACCACTGAGGATGTCGGCTTCCTCCACGCGATCGTTGGCGAAGAAGCGGTAGGCCGCTTTCGTGTTCGCCCAGTCCTGGCACGCGAGCGGTATGCTCCCGCCCATGCCGTCACCAATTTGCTTCAACAGCTCGCGAGACCGAGACGGGCATCCTTGAACGCTGTCTTGTCGATCTCGCGCTCCGTCCAATGTTCGACGGCACTTTCATCACCATCATCCGGGCCGGCCGACCAACGACACGTCGTTCCGCTTGAACACATCAAGGCACCTCGCCGTCGCGATTCAGGTGCCCGACAACGAATCACAAGCGATTCATCCGATTAAAGATTTTTCGATTAGGACTATCGAAATCGAATCAAGCATTTGTGGGTGATTAAAAGCTTCGCCGAAGGGGTACTGCCGCCATCGGCTCGACGCACGGCAAGGCTGGACTCCATCGTCCATCACCTCGGTCTAGCGCTTGGCGGTAGACCGGCAGCAGGCTTTGCAAAGCGGCTGATGCTGCCGGTGAACAAAGATACGCTTCTTCGCATAGTTCGGCGCTGTAGCCGTTCCCCCGCTGACCCGCTCAGGGTTATCGGCATTGATGACTGGGCCTGGCGGCGCAATCACCGATACGCCAGCATCATCTGCAACCTGGAAAGGCGCCGGGTGGTCACCCTGCTGCCGGATCGTGAATCAGCGACCGCCCACCTGGCTCTCTGCACATCCCACGATCGCGATTGTCGCCCGTGATCGTGGTGGAGGATATGGCGAAGCCACGGCAAAAGCGCTGCCGCACGCGGTACAGGTCGCCGATCGTTGGCATCTGATAGAGAACGCCAATCGGGCCTTTCTCGATGCCGTGCGCAAATCGATGCGCCAGATACGCACCGTCATCGGTGCGACCACGATCGATCCGAAGCTGCTCACGGCCGCCGAGCGCCTCCAGAGGGCTATGTGCGCCGCGAGGAGACCAACGCGGCTATCCTGGCTCTGTCGAAGAACGGCATACCTATCAAGCAGATCGTGCGTCAGACCGGCCATGGCAGGAAGCTGGTGCGACAGGTGATCCGCGGCGAACGTCACGACGTCTTCCGAACCCGGCAAAGTTCATTGGATTTGCACTTGCCATGGCTCGGCGATCAATGGGCGTCCAGCTGCCGCAAATGGAGCTGAGCTTTTGCGCCGCTTAACAGCGCGTGGTTTTCGAGGCTCGCTCCGCGTCATCAGCGAGTGGGCGACCCGCAGGCGAAGAGCCGAAAAGACCGACGCGGAAACCCTTCAGCGGATCCCGTCGGCCAGGACGATCGCGCGTCTCATGACAATCGGGCGGACTTGCTTACGAAAGCGGAGACTGTCACGGTCGCGGCGATCGAATCTGGCGTAACAACGCTGGTCGAGGCGCGCGAGACCATCGCTGAATTCCACTCGATGGTCCGGCGCGAGGTTGAGGCGGGACTTACCCATGGATCGAGCGAGCCCGCGCCAGTCTCGCAGCTTCTTTCGCCAATGGCGTCGCTAAGGATGAGGCGGCAGTGCGGGCGGCGATCACTTCGCCCTGGTCCAACGGGCAGACTGAAGGTCAGATTACGCGCCTCAAGCTCGTTAGACGTCAAATGTACGGTCGCGGGAAAATCGATCTGCTTCAAGCCGACTAATCGGCGCAGAATAATCGGAGCTGGACCAAAATTGCGTCAGAGCCCGATTTGGACCCTGACTTCGACCTTGGCTTTGTCGCGCGGCCGATACGGCCGTGCCGGCACGATGGCGGTGCGGTAATGGTGGGCGAGATCGGCATAGGTCCGGTTGACCATCGGCTCGTGAAAGCAGGCCCGGGTGATGCCGGCCTTCAGATTATCGCTTACTGTCTGCCGGGCCGTGCCGCCGAAAAATAAAAAGGCCCGGACGTGCGAGGCGATCCAGTCCGGCAGGCTCTGTGTGAGGCTGGCCTCGGCGTAGGTGTAGTTCGATGCGCCGAGCACGGCGACGAGATCTGCACGCAACGCACCCGCCGCTGAGCCCGTCAACCACCTCCATGGTGTGGCCGGAATAGTCGACGGACAGCTTCTCGCCGGCGACATGAAGCTGGCGCTGGGTTGGCTTGAACGGCCGGCCCATTCCCTGTAGCGTTCGCAGAACCACGAATAGCTGAAGCTGTGGGAGTTTGCGTCGCAACACTCCTCCCACAACAGCATCAGCGTGACGTTCGGGCGCAGCAGCTCGCGATGCACAAGCGCCCAATCCGGATGCGGGCGCTCTTCGCTGGGCCGATCGGAAGGCGGTGGAAACAGGCGGTTCTCGAGCCGGACGTGGTCATCCAGCTCCGGCGCCAAAGGCCAGGCTGGCGCGGCGGGCTCGGATCACGTACTTGCTGACCGTGCCCTAGGCAGATCGAGGCTGCAGGCAACGGCACGTTGCGACATGCCGAGGCTATAGTGCAGGCGTAGAACTTCGCGAATGTGGACAGTCTCTCTGTCGGCATCTCGATCCTCTGCGGTTTGGGCAAAAGACCAAGCTACCCGGTTGCAGACTGTCAGCGGTGTGCGCTTCCCCGTTGTCCCCGATCACGATCGGTTGGAAATGGTGATCACGATGCTCTGGAATGGGTGATCACGATGGCCTGGAACACGCATTATGCGGATGATTCGATATTCTCCGAGTACAGCTAGGGACTCCGATCTGGCACGGTTGGCGCACCAGGTCGTAGCCCAGTCACAGCGCTACATCGCCCGAGAGCTACAACGTAGTGGTCGATCTTGATCCGGTAACGTTTTTCGACCGAGTCAAAGGTGCCATCTTGATGTCGCGCGTCGCCACACGGGTGATCGACACCTGGTGGAAGACGGGATCTCTCAGCGTGGTCCGCTCTGCCTTCCTCGGTAATATCGAGCTCGATGATCTCGACAAGGAGTTGGCGCGATGTGGCCATCGGTTATCTCGCTATGCGGGCGTCTATGTTCGCAATCATCGCTCCCGCGAGCGGTCCGTGGCCTCGATCACTAGCTTACTGACCGACAAGCTCCGGCTTAAGGTTGATGAGCCGAGAGTGCGGCGGCATGACCGGACGGGCGCAACTTCCAGGAGCATAGGGAAGGGAGCCAATGAAGCGCTGCGCCGAAAGCGCTCGCTAAGTTCAAAGAGCCGAGTTAGGGACATTACATGCCCTCGCGAGGCATCAATCTGGAGAAGATTATCAAATATCTCTCACCTTGCTTCATCGGACGGGGGCCTTTGGCTTCCGTCAGACTCCTCGCGTTAACTCGCCGACCTGGAATCCTGGGCTCGCCGGAGAGTGCGACCAGTGTCAGAACGGGTACAAGCGATTCATGAAGCTTCGCCCCGTCGGCATCGCGAAGTTCGCCGCATCGGCTGCAGCCGGTTCGCTGACGGGCTCTGGCGAATGTCCGGGCACGCGGTGGTCGAACACGCCCTGCGCAGCCACGGTCTCCCTCGAATATTGGTTCCTGGCCAGCTTAACTCAGTCGGACTGCGGTGGTAGGGAACCCTATGCCAGATGGTGCGGGAGGGGAAGCGTCGCGAGACGCCCCCCAATCCCGATCAATCCTGCTTGTAAACGAGTTTCAATCTAACGAGGTTGAGACGAGGGCTTCACAGACAGGTCCGTGCGATACACCATCGATCAGAATTTCGGCGGTGATGAGCCTTCGTCGTGGATCGACCTGAGATGGTGCAGACGCCTGAAGGATTATGTCGCCCTGCTCCCACGGCTGAAGTCTGATGCTTTCCGCCTCTCCACGCGAGGCCCAACCAAATGGCGGCAGGAGGCGAGCGCTGTAGACAGCCGTGCGCTCCAAGTTGTTGCGAATCCTGACCGTGTACGTGACCTCGCTGTTCGGGCGGGCCTCCGAAAGATACGGCAGCATTCGTACCCAGAATAGATCGACGAAATGGTTTGCGGGTTCACCTACTATTTCGCGGAAAGCTGCCTCCTTACGTTCGATATAGTCGGTGTACTCGGCGATCCTCAACTGATCCATGGCAATCAGCTCTCCATGGCCGGGGCATACGAGATCAGGCTTCGTCGCCCGTATCACAGTCGCGCAGCGGCGATGCATCTCCAACTGAAAGCTGTTGCGCATCACGCTAGCCTGAATGGCAATCTCGCGGTCAATCCCTCCCGCCGCAGGATTGAAGAGAAACAGATTGTCCCCCCCAAAGACGATCCGCTTGCCATCGATGTTGCCGCAGACAATCGCGTGGTATTCGGTTTGACCTGGGGCGTAATGCACCTCAAAGTTGAATCCCCTCCAGTGAAAGGCCTCACCATCACGCAGAATCCGTTGCACTTCGATCGGTTTGTGGAAGCAGCAGGGCGTACTTGCCCACGCAGCGGGATTGGCAATGACTTCGGCAACACAATCGAGAGCCCAGCATTGCGTGCCAAAATGCCGTTGGAGGAACGGTATTCCGCAGACATGGTCGTCATGAATGTGCGTGGGAACGACGAGTTCGATCTCCCGCACTCCATAGTCATCGCGCAGCTGATCGATGTGATGTTGGACGAAACGCAGGGCCTGTATGCCATCGTGATCGGCGGCGCAATGAAGATGTCCCAAAGAGGCCATCCCATAGTCAATCAGCATCGCGTGGCCGCTTCCGCTCAGCACGATGTAGAAATTTGAGCAGGTATATGGTCCGGCCCACAGCAGATGGTCCGTAATCCGCTGCAGCCTGCTCTCACGGATAGTCTGCGCATCCTTAAAACCGCTGTTGCGACCCGACGTAAAAAGCCTGCCTAAATTAGCGAGCGTCTCGAGCCTCGACTCAAGCCTTTCAATATCCGCCTTCAGATCGCTGATCGGCGCCCCATGCGACGGATATGCAGTCGTGACGTCCTCCTTCTTCAAGGCAACGATCGATTGCATTGTAAATTCAATGCCAAGAAGATCGCCGTAGTTATACTCCATTGCATGAAGCTGATAGAGCTTTCCGCCGCTTGTCATCAGATCGCCGGTAAAAGCAACGTTCCTACCGTCCACTTTTGCGATCAGGCTGACCATGCCGTATGTATGCCCCTTTGCCGGCAGGACGTGGAATTGGTACTCCTTCCAGACGAAAGTGCCGTAGTCTTCGAGAACAGTGTCAACCGCAAGATTGTCCCCTAGCGCGAAAAACGTGCTGCTGTCGTTGCAGTTGTCATAGATGCGCCGGGCTTGCCAATGAGCCTCAGCATTGTCGAACAGGTGGCGCTCGTATTCTGGCACGGCAATTTTTGCCCCGGCCTTCTGAACAATAGGCGTTCCCCAGCACTGATCCCTATGGTGATGGGTATGTAGAACCCATGCGACACGTTCAACACCAATATCAGAAAGATGCCGCATAATTGCGCCAGATCCTGTATCAATCAGCAGACACTCCGTGCCACTTTTCAGAACGTAAACGTTACAAGTATCCCGAAATTCCCAAAAATTTTCGGAGTGCTGGATGAGGGACATTGCATTTCCTTTCCTTTGGGCCCCTACGAGGCGGTCCTCTGGACCAATTTTCACCGGATGCTTGCGCACCGTCTCGCGCGAAGCACCGCCCGTTGTTTTGTTCGCAATCGAGAAGGATAGAGAAACTTGGCTCAATCATCCACCACTGGGTCGCCTAACCCTCGAGCATGAACGCGACCGGGACCTCAACCGCGATCGCCGCCCGCCGGAGATAAAGATGACCTTCAGGTGTTCGCGATAGTCGGCGTCCGAGAAGAAGCAGCAAGGTGGCGTACACAGCAACAGCCAAGCCGATCCAAGCGCAGTTTTTTCGGTCGTAAACTCATGCTTTATTTTTCCCCAAACGCAGAATCTCCTAGAGCGCCCGCCCGTTTCCTGAATCCCAGGGCCCGTCGGGCAGAGGTCCCGAGCACTCGTCCAGCGCCTCTCGATCGGTGTGGTGCTTATCATTGCAGGCTGTTCGAGCGGTCTGCCCCGGCTGCCGTGCAGTTTATAAATGTAGAGCGAGCCGATGCTGAAAGGCCGCGTAAATCGGCTCGTGATTGGAGGAATCCTGCAAAGATGCAAGCCTTCCAGGCCGCGGAGACGGCTTTGTCGAAGCAGTGAGGAATGATGGTACCGATTGCTGTGGTCGCGCAAAGCAGAACCGAAACCGAAACCGCCATCGCTCGAAGATATCAGCAAAAAGGGGACACCACTCAGCGCCCCCTGTACCTTTTCATGCGGTCTTTGGGATGGACGCCGCGGGTCTCGCGCGAAGCGAAGCGCAGCGGAACGTAGCGTGACCCGCGGGCGACGGCCCGAATTGGCGTAGCCTTCCGGAACTGAGCCGATTCGTCGGGAGCGACCAATCGCCCCCTGTGCCCCCCAACACCTGGGGTGACGCATGCCCCGTTGGATTGGCCGTGATCGATGCCCCGTGGGGAGTTCGCGCCAGACCAGTGCTGTTTTCTCCGAGCACCAGTACAGGGATCGGCAAAGGTCGCGGTGGCTCGCTTTGGCGAGATCCCGGCTCGTGGCCATTCGTCAAGAACCAGGTCCGCAGTCTCATCAAAGAACGAAGCAGGATCGCGCGCTATGCACTAAAAGCTTTCTCACATAACGGTTGCCGCGTTTGCTGACGCCAAGCAACGTCTGTTTTCCGCCGGTCGAGTATTGCCTGGGCACTAAGTCCCAGCCGGGCAGCAAGGTCGCGGGCCTTGCGAAACTGCAGCCTATCGCCGATCGCGGCAAGTACAGCGGTCGCACCCAATGCGCCAATACCAGGGATTGTCATCAGCCGGCGTGTGACGTCCTCTCGATCGGCGACCGCTTCGATCTCCTGCGTCACTTCGCGGATCCGTTCTTCGAGGCGGCGGAGATCAGCGAAGAGATCGCCCACCAGGCGACGCATCACTGGTGACAAATCGCCTCCTTCGTCATTCAAAGCGCGCGGCAACTCGAGTTTGAATATTCCGGCACCCTGACGCAAAGGTACGCCGTACTCGAAGCAGAAAGCCCCCATCTGATTGATCAGGCGTGTCCTCGAGCCGACCATCTGCTCACGGATTCGATGCAGCGATTGAAGATCGACTTGGTCCTCCTCCTTCACGGCGACGAAGCGCATTGTCGGTCGCGTCGCGGCCTCAGCGATCGCCTCGGCGTCGATGATATCGTTTTGTTTGACTTCACGTAGGGCTTTACGAATTGCGCGGGGATCAGTCGCACCTTGTGACCTAGTGCCTTTATCTTCCGGGCGAGCCACTGTGAACCGGCGCAGGATTCCGTGCCAACTATGCTTGGTTGTGCGCGAGCAAAGAACTGAAGAAGGGTCTCCCGTCGAAAGCGAATTTTCTGAACAGGCGTGCCGTCGCAGCTCAGGCCAACGACGTGGAACAGGTTCTTGCCGATGTCGATTCCATAGACAGCCGCAGGTCGCGGCAAACTGTGATGGGCCATGATACTCTCCTCTTTTGATGTGACCTTCCTATGATGAGGAGGAGGACGGGGCGGACCCTCCCATTCATGGTGACGCCCGCGGCGCGACGCCAGCATCTCCAAATGGAAGGCGAAGTCCGGCGTATGGAGGTATCGGAGCCCAAGCGGCTGAAGGCGCTGGAGAATGAAAACACGCGGGGCGGTGGCCATGGCGAAGCTTCGAAGCCGTCGAGTTCGCGCTCCTGGAATGGATGGACTGGTTCAACAACCGGAGGCTCCTGGAGCCCACCGGCAACATTCCGCCGACCGAAGCCGAGGAAGGCTACTACGCAAGGCTGGAACAACCAGCCATGGCGGCATAACTTAAACCAAATGGCCTCCGGCAAACCCGGGGCGGCTCAGCCGTAGCTGTTACGACCTCCCCGACAAGCAGTATTCAGGCCTTCAGCGGCTGCACTCTCTTATCAAGGATACCATCATTGAGAGAGCGCTGAATGTTGAATGCTGATACGTTCTAGGGTCTGTTTGGATTCATCTTGAATTTATCACGGCGGCGGAGAGATTGATCATTGCTTCGAAGCTGAGGTCAGTTTTGTCGGCTCGCATGGCGATCCGCTTGAATTCCTTGAGCTTGCAGAAGAAGTTTTCGATCAGGTGTCGCCATTTGTATATTTCCGCGTCGAGGGCGTGAGGTTTTGCGCGCCGCGGGTGCTGAGCGATGACGATCTTGGCGCCGCGTGCGTCGAGGTCGGCGATGATGGCGTTGCTGTCGAACGCCTTGTCTGCAATCAGCGCATCGAAGGTCAGTCCTTCGATCAGCGGCGGGACGCCGACCGTATCAAAGCGCTGTCCTGGCAGCAGCACAAAACGCACGAGATTGCCGAGCGCGTCGGTAAGTGCCAGGATTTTGGTGGTCATTCCGCCTTTCGAGCGGCCGATGGCCTGGTTTTGCGTCCCCCTTTTGCGCCCTGTCCGTGGCGGTGAACCTTGACGATGGTGGCATCGACCATGACGTACTCCATGTCGGGCTCGTCCGAGACCGCATCGAACAAACGCTTCCAGACGCCCGCCTTCGCCCAGTCGCGAAAGCGCGTGTACACGGTTATCCAGTTGCCGAAAGCACGCGGCAGATCGCGCCACGGACTGCCCGTGCGGGCAATCCACAGCACGGCTTCGACAAAAAGCCGGTTGTTATTGCCGCTCCGGCCGGGATCGCCCGGTTTGCCAAGACAAAGCGGCTCCATCTTCGCCCATCGGGCGTCAGTCAAAACGAATCGGTCCATCCCAAGCTTGAATTACAACCAAGCCAGCATGAGAATCCTGAATCCAAACAGACCCTAGCACCCTCCCAAATATTCCTACCAGAGGAGGTAGTGTTTAGATCCATTGTTAGTGCTGTAATCATCACCTTAGTAGGTCGCCGTATGGGCTAGGCTCAGCTCATCACGAAAGGTGCAGCAATGACAAACGCATTTACTCCGTTGCAAGTATCACGCTTCCTTCAAGTATCTTATGACGCCGCAGCCCAGAAAGGCATCGAGCTTTCGGTAGGACTCGATTTCATAATAAGCGTGTCCCTAGCACACGGGTCACTCCAACAAAGGAACCGACATATCCAACCCTCCGGCCAAATCGCTCGCCAGTTAAATCAAGCGAGGGATATTGGATCATGGGGCGTTGAAAAGGATAACGACGTCGCGCTCTTGGGGACTGCTCGACTGCTTGATCTTTCGCACAGCAAATTTGCTTAACGTCTTGTTCAACCGGGGCCTTGCGCGACCGGCCGGGGGTTCATCTGTTTGGCCGAAGCACACCGCCTCGCTCATCTCTCGACCGATGTATGACCGCCATCGCGGCGGTAGCAAAACGGTACGGCGTTGCCCTCATTTCGCGAACTTTTCGACGACGCCATAGATATCCTGCCTCCGAAGCCTGCTACTCTTAAACGGTCCCGACTGAATGCGTAAACAATTTCTGTTCTCGGCGCTATTGTTTGTGTTTTCGTTGGCGGCATCGGTGCTTGCGGCGGAAGGAATTTTGCGCGTCAAGAACAGCTCGATGAAGAACTACGATATCGAGATGTGGCGATACGCACGGGAGCTGAAGGCACCAAGCCCGCAAACCGAGCTTGGTCACGATCACATCAAGAATGCCTCTGCGATTCTGCAGTCGGTTGAGATCCGGATAAACGAATGGAAGTTGCGCGGGGGCCCCGTCTTGCCCCGAAATCAGGTGAGCCGCCGTATCTTGTTTCTCGGTGGCTCGATCACGCTGGGCTGGGGGGTGCCTGAAAACAAAACGATTACCTCCCTCGTCGATGCCGCGCTGCACGAGAAGGGCGAAAGTGTCGACGTGCTGAACGGCGGCGTCGGCAACTACAACACTGAAAGATATGTGCAGCGCTTTTTCTACGAACTAGAAGGGTTGGAACCGACGGACATCGTCGTGCAGTACTTCCTTCGCGATGCTGAGAAGCTCGACCCAACTTCGGGCAATTGGTTCATAAGACATAGCGAGCTGGCGGTAACAATTTGGATCGCCGTCAACAGACTTCTGAACAAGTCTGGAGAACGCTCCCTCGTTGAACACTATCAAGATCTCTACCGCGATGATCAGCCAGGCTTCATCGAAATGAAGAGGCAACTTCGTCAACTGGCCGAGTATGCTGACAAAACGAATATTCGCCTATACATGGCCATGACGCCGGACGTTCACAATCTAAAAGACTACCCGTTTGGATTCATTCACGACAAGATGCGGTCAATTGCGAAATCGAACGGATACAAATTCGTCGATTTGTTGCCCGCGCTTGGAAAGCTTTCTCCAGAACAAATCTGGGCTATGCCGGGAGACCCGCATCCCAACGCGGGAGGTCACAAATTAATGGCAGAAGGCATTCTTCCCGTTCTCGATCAATAGCCGGAAGCGGCGAAACGCAATGCTTTTTTCCGATCCGGTCTTTTTCCTCTTCTTCGCTCTCTATTTCAGCGCTCACCTCCTGACGCCGCCGCAGTGTCGACTTTACCTTTTGATCTTTGGAAGCACCGTATTCTACGCTTGGTGGAAACCCGAGTACGCTTGGCTTCCTTATCTGCTAAGTACCATTGCGTGGGGCGGTGCGCTCTGGATCGAGCAAGCCAAAGCTCCTGGCGTTCAAGAATGGCGACTCGTCGTGGTCCTGGCCGTCCTGTTCACGCCGCTGGTGGTCTTTAAATATGCGCACTTCCTGATTTACGACGTCGCCGGGGCATTCGTGGCGGCACGACCACGCTTTTCCAGTGACGAACTTCGCTTTGCGCTTCCGCTTGGCATCTCCTTTGTCACGTTCACGCTCACGGCCTATGTGGTCAACGTGTATCGCGGACAATTCCCGACCGAGAGGCGGCTCGCTGCAATTCTCGGCTACGTGTTGTTCTTTCCTCACCTGATCGCCGGCCCTATCCTGCGACCGCACGAACTTCTTCCTCAACTGTCGAAAGCAACAAAAGCGCTCGATGCCCGCTTTACTCTTGGCGCTTCTTTATTCGTCCTTGGGCTTTCCAAGAAACTGATCTTTGCGGATGCGATTGCGCCATATGTCGATCTTGCTTACGCGCCCGGCGCTCACAGCGCGTATGATTATCTGCTCGCGATCTATGGTTTTGCGATGCAGATTTATTGCGATTTCAGTGGATATAGCGATATGGCCGTTGGTCTCGCGTATCTCTTGCGCATTCGTCTACCCCGCAATTTCCAGTCCCCCTATACGTCAAAATCGATCATCGAGTTCTGGCGCCGGTGGCACATCACATTGTCGCACTGGTTGCGCGACTATCTTTATATAGCTCTCGGGGGCAACCAACAGGGTGTTGCTCGTCAACTCGCCAATCTGATGATCACCATGCTCATCGGCGGGCTCTGGCACGGCGCCAACTGGACGTTCATTATCTGGGGCGGCCTGCATGGTATCGGCATCAGTCTCAATCATTTGTTCAATCGCGTTTGGCCGAACGCCAAGTTGCCAGCCTGGCTAGGGATCATCATCACCTTTCACTTCGTCACGATCGCGTGGATCTATTTTCGGGCTCCGAATCTCACGTCGGCACATGAAGTTCTCGCTGGACCGTTCACCAGTTCATCAACCGGCTTCTGGGCGTTTCTTTCGGAGCACGCCTACCCGCTCGTACTTCTCCTGGTATTTCTTGCGGCACATCGAGTTGATGACCACTCCAGAGTTCGACTGGCTGTCAGAAGAACCCAGAAACCTGTCGTCTGGGCAATTCTGTTGACGGTCTCGGGCCTCGCGATCGCGGTGAGCCAAGGCAGTTCAGCCAAGTTTATCTATTTCGACTTCTGAACTCGAGAACTGGATTTCCGTTGATCTGAGGTGATCTGAGGCCGGCAAACTGGACCATTTTTGGCTAGAACCTATCTCAAAATTGAAGATCAGCGTCGATCGGCTATAAAGGAAAGATGATTCGGCTGACGGACGAGCAATGGGAGCGCATCCGGAAACACTTTCCGGAAGAGCACATTGCCGACGGCCGGCCGGGCCGGAAGCCGATTGCGACACGTCAGGTTCTCGAAGCCGCTCTTTGGATTTTGAACACGGGCGCGCAGTGGCACATGCTGCCGCAGTGCTATCCGAACTATAAGACCGTACACCGTCGCTTTCAGAACTGGTGTCGCAATGAAGTGTTGCGGCGCGTTCTGACCGATATAGCCAACGAACTTCGTGAGAAAGGCTTGCTCGACGAAGAGGAGTGTTTCATCGACGCGACCTTTGCGATGGCCAAAGGCGGCGGTGCAGAGATCGGCCCAACGAGGCGCGGAAAAGGCTTAAAAATCATGGCGATTGTGGATCGCCACGGTTTGCCGCTTTCAGTGAGCACGCATGCCGCGAACCATCACGAAGTGCGCTTGGTACAGCTCTGCTTCGACTTCTACATGATCGAGGCCAAGCCAGAGAACCTGATCGGCGACCGCGCCTATGACAGCGATTCGCTCGACGATGAACTGCGCTCACAAGGCATCGAGATGATCGCGCCACATCGTTCAAACCGAGTGAGGTCGCTCACCCAGGACGGCCGCAGGCTCCGTCGTTATACTCGGCGTTGGCTGGTCGAACGCTTCTTCGCCTGGATACAGTGGCGGCGGCGCCTGCTGGTCCGCTGGGAGTTCTATCCGCAAAACTTCCTCGGCTTCGTCCAGCTCGCTTGCCTGCTGATCCTGTTTCGACAATTTTGAGATAGGTTCTAGAGTTCTCGCTGCGTAAATCCCCTCGGCTGGGAGGAGCGACGGACCATGAAGGCCTCGAAATTTTCAGACGCCCAGAAGGCGTTCATCCTGAAACAGGGCAACGACGGGGTTGCGGTGGCGGAGATCTGCCGCAAGGCCGGGATCAGCCAGGCAACCTACTTCAATTGGAAGAAGAAGTATGACGGGCTGCTGCCGACCGAGATGCGTCGGCTGAAGCAGCTCGAGGAGGAGAACGGCAAGCTGAAGAAGCTGGTGGCGGACCTGTCGCTCGACAAGGAGATGCTGCAGGACGTGATCCGCCGAAAGCTATGAAGCCTGGTCGGAAGCGCATGCTGGTCGACGCGGTCCGCAGCGAATGGCAGGTCTCGATCCGCAGGGCCTGCGACGCTCTCGAATTGGACCGCTCGACCTACCACTACAAGTCCCGTCGCTCCGGACAGGCTGCCCTCGAACAGAAGATCAAGGAGATCTGCCATGTTCGCATCCGCTACGGTTATCGTCGTGTTCACGTCCTGCTGCGTCGTGAAGGCTGGCGCCATGGCCAGAACAAGACGCGGCGGATCTATCGTAAGCGTAGCTCTGAGGCCCATTTGATTGGCGCTTGACGTCTATTTTGAGCGCGTCGTGCGCCGGCGCGGCTTCCAACTGTCGGACAAGGCATTAACAGCGGCCTCAAGCGCCTTCCGGTCGATGACGTTGGGATCTAACTGCTCCGGGCCCCAGAGGCGCATATGTTCGTGCTCCGGGTGGGTGGGGTCACCGATGGCATTGAGGTATTCGGCATAGCCTAGCGCACCGCCGACGTCTTCCGGAGGACAACGGCCGGCGGCCTCGAGCAAGAACGGAAGTCCCTCCGTTGTCGTGTTGTCGAACCACTTTTCAAGCTTGATCACGTGATCCCAGCTGTCGCCAAAGTCGTAGAGATAATGGATTGTCTTCGCGCCGGTCTCCTGAACGATATTAGAGAGCCGCGTCTTGCGGGCATCGATGGGCTGAGGGCCAAAATCTCCATCGGGATCAGGGATACCCCAACGTCCTTCGCCGGCCAGGAACTCGAAGAGATGGCTGTTCGTCCAGCCAAACGCCGTCTGAAGCGTCAGATGCAGCCGATCAAGGCGCAGCGTGAGCGGCACGACAAGGCATCGCATCACTTCCGGTTTCACATCCTTGAGGGTCACCTTGATCCGGACCGCGGTCTTGTTCAGGCTCATGCCGCCAGCCTCGGGTCGTGTGCATGCATCGTGTAGATCGACGCCCAAGGGAGCAGTTCGTCCAGTCGCGCCGCAGGCCAACCATTGACGAGCTTGGCGAGAACATCAGCGAGCCAGTGCTCGGCACTGACGCCATTGAGCTTACAGGTCTCGATTAACGAAGCCAGAACTGCCCAATTCTCGGCGCCCTCGTCGCAACCGGCAAAAAGAGAGTTCTTGGCGTTGAGCTTAATCGGCCGCATCGCACGCTCGACAGCATTCGTGTCCATCTCGATGCGCCCATCATCAAGGTAGAGCGTCAGGCCGTCCCAATGACGCAGCGCGTAACGCAAGGCCTTCGCCGTGTCGCTCTTCTGTGCAAGGTGATCAAGCTTGGCCTCAAACCACTGCTTCAAGGCTGTAGCCAAAGGTCGCGCATGCACCTGCCTGCCAGCACGGCGCTCGGCATCCGATCGGCCGCGGAGCGCTTTTTCGACCGCGTAAAGCTGGGCGATGCGCTCAAGAGCCTCGCGGGCAACCGGAGCTGGCGCGGGAGCCGCCTCGCGCTCGATCTTCACAAACTGGCGCCTCAGATGCGCCCAGCAGAAGGCGAGCGTTCCGGACAAGGCGTCCGCACGCGTCTCTCGGGTCATGGTCTTGTAGGCCTGATAGCCGTCGCAGTGGATGATGCCGCGATAGCCCTCAAGCAACCGCAAGCCATGAACGGCCCCACGGCCCGGTGCATAGGCGTAAACCACGCCAGGTGGGTCAGGTCCGGCCCACGGCCTGTCATCGCGTGACAGCGCCCAGAAGTAGCCGGTTTTAGTCCTGCCACGTCCCGGATCCAACACCGGTGCGGGGGTCTCATCGACACAGAGCTTCGAAGAGGCGAGCAGAAGCTGGCGCAGACGATGCCACAAGGGCTTCAATTCCTGAGCGGCATAGCCGACCCAGAAGGCGAGCGTGGAACGGTCGATGGCGATACCGTGCGTCGCCAGCATCTGCGCCTGACGGTAAAGCGGCAAATGCCAATGATACTTGGCGTCGATCAAGGCAGCGAGTTCGTGTCGCGTGATCTGGATCTGTGGGCCTAGCAGCGCGGTGTCACGCTGGACTTCTCGCGGCCCGGCAAACCGACCGACAACGCGTTCATCGAGGCCTTCAACGGCCGCTTCCGGGCCGAATGCCTCAACGCTCACTGGTTCCTGTCCCTTGCGGACGCCCAGCAAAAAGTGGAGACTTGGCGCAGATACTACAACGAAGAACGGCCCCATGGCGCGATCGGCAACAGACCGCCGATTTTGCTGCAAAACCACGTCGGTGGTCCAGCCCGCCAACGTGACCAAGACGCAAAACTCTAGTCCTGGATGGTCCAAACTTCGGCCTCGCAGCAAAAACCCCGAGAGTCTAACTGCTACCGGATGAAAGTTCAGTGGCAGGTCAGTAGGCCTTTGTTTGTCGTTGGAACAACTGAAACAGGTAAGTCGCCCGGGGAGAAGACAAAAACTTCTCAAAGGCTTTATGCGTTTGCTTCCTCAAGATAGCGGCGAAATGGACCTTGATCGTGGATAAGATAATTCGTGTCCATAGAGGGTAGACGGTAACGATTGGAGTTGCACGTGATATATCGGCCCACCTTTGGGGGACCACCGTCAGCTTCATCAGCACCTGCAATGCCCATCACATCGGCCGTGCGCGCTGGTTTGCCGTCAATACTACATTGGCCGTTGATTATCCACAGCCGACCAAAGCGATAACGTCTCCTGACCTCCCGTTCCGCTTGGGTACTGAAGCTTGTCCCAGTGTACGCGAAGTCCCGCGGACTTAACCCGAGCCTCCGTTCGATGGTTTCGTTATTTTGGTCCAACTCCTCGACAATCTTGGCTCCGGTCGGATCTTGTACACTCAAATCCGATAGGTTTGGATGATTCACAGTATGAGCCCCGATGCGCCACCCTGCCTCAAGCAGATCGCCAACTTCGTCCCATGTCATGAATCGACGCTCCTCTATCTTCCGGACTGGCCCCCTAACCTGGGCCTCAATTCCAGCGGTATTGACGAACAACGTTGGCCGAAAGCCATATCGCTGCATGATGTCGTTGACTTCATATCGCATCGTGATCGTCGGATGGTCAAAGTCGATCATCAATGGTCGACGAGGCAAGCTGCCTGTTCCCTTGAGCCACTTTTCAAGCTCATCGTAGCCTATCGTCTCACAGCCGAGCTCTCGTGCAATCCTGTAGAGCGCGTCGAACTCGACCGCTGAAAGTGATCGAAATCCATTTTCTGTTGAGCGCGGCACACTGTCGATACCGTGGCTCATGAGAATTGGAATTCTCTGCGAACTAGAGCCTTCTGCAGAAAGGGTGCATTCAAAAGCATCGGACGCAAGAAAGCCGGATGTCATTAGCGCACCAGCGAATGTAGTCCGTAGAAAGCACCGTCGGTTCACGGTCATCTGACTGCCTCACGATGTCGCAAATTTAAAGCGCCCCCGACGATGGCGGGAAACACCGCTGACGGAGATGCCGGTGAAGATTGTCACAGTTTGAAGAAGTCTTACCGCGACCGGTGTGGATTCACTTCGCGGGAGCATATATTGCCAATATGTCGGCTGTAATTTTGCGAGATATCCACTCATTTCCGTCCTCGCCATAATGCCCGCGGTCCACGTAAATTGGTCTGGCAACATCGGAAAAGGTAGTACGTAAGTCGCGAATCACGTTTCGCCCCAAGCTCTCATATTCCCTCTTGACCAACTTTCTGCTCATCAGAGAGTAAAGATCGTTATATCCTGGAAGCCGCTTCTCGTATTTTAAAAGCTGATCCTCTTCATATTTTGTCCTTTGTGTTTTCTGGGACAACTCGGGCTCAAGGTAAAATAGCGCCTTAAAGGATAAGCTCGTTGAAATAGCCTCCATAAACCGAACATTCCCTAGATAGACATCCAGAGCTCCGTCGGACAGCACGTCCAATTGTTTCAAGCACCCTACTGGCTGTCTTTTGCCAGCGAACAATCTTATCAGCGCCAAATTTTCTAGCTTTATACTCATACGCGCTTTTGCCTCTTTTTCAGAAGATATTCTTTCGAGGTTTGAGCTGCCAATCGGAACGCCCGGTTTTCCTTCCCGACATGCGGACCAAGCGTCAACCAGTCCGCCGTAAAAGACCGCCAAATCGGGAACATTCCGCGTTCTTAATTCGAGAACGAAGCGAATCAAACTTTGAGTAGTTACATCCCCAATGACTGCAAAATTTGTAACTTTAGCGTTGATTCCATTTTCGACCAACTTTTTGGCGACAAGAGAGGGAATGGTGAATTCGTCCCTAGATCCCGCCCCCCACAAAGTGGATCCACCAAAAAAGAATATTTTTAGCGTGGCCCTCCCATCCTCGTTGATTGCCTCGGAATTCCACGTTCTTCTAATGCCTTCGTTTACATTAATAAATTTGCCAGCATAGTCTGACCCTCGTGATTGCGTATATGAAGCCCACGGCAACGGCCAGGGCGCAGCCTCATTGAGTTCTTCAAAGTACCGTTCCGCTAAGTTGGCATTTGCATATACGCCAGAATTGGCTTTAGATTTAGCGGTCCTTTGCATTTCATTTCTGTCCTCTCGCTCGTAGTAAGAGGTCAGCAATACTTCCAGAATCGTCATTAGAAGAAGAACAACACCAAGAGTTACCCATGTTCCCTTTAGCAGGGCGACTAAGCGAATAACCCTGTTCCTCGCTGCGGTTCTTCTCAGTAGCGCATCATTTGCTGCCATACGTGCATTCCGAAGGTTGCGTTTTTGGTTTTTATATCCATGTAGAAAAGCTTTCTCGAAATGCGCGCTGCGTGCGAGATGGATAAAAATCACGATGCCTGCGAGGCGCACACAGTTTTGGACGCCTCACTTTCTAATCGGGTTCATAGGAACTACGATAGTCCTTCACCAGCGCTCTGCTCTGTTCTTCCTTGCGTAAGAGCGAATTGCCGACGGCCAGCAGCTCAATCTCCGTTCCCATGAAGCAGCGGAACGCATCCTCTGGAGTGCAGACGATCGGTTCACCTCGCACGTTGAACGAGGTATTCACGAGAACGGGACACCCGGTTAGCTCCTTGAATTTCGATATCAATCTATGAAACCGCGGATTAGTCGTGTGATGCACAGTCTGCACGCGCGCGGAGTAGTCCACGTGTGTGACGGCTGGAATTTCCGAACGCGCGACGTTCAGTTTATCGATGCCGAAGAGCTGCTTTTCCTTTTCTGACATCGGCAATTGCTTCCTGCTCGTCACGTCCGCCACAAGGAGCATGTATGGGCTGTCGGACTCCAGCTGAAACCACTCCGATACGTCCTCTCGCAGAACACTCGGCGCGAATGGACGGAAAGACTCGCGATATTTCACCTTGAGATTTAGCTGCTTCTGGACAGTTGGTGAGCGGGGGTCAGCGATGATGGAGCGACCGCCGAGCGCTCGCGGGCCAAACTCCATCCGACCCTGCATCCAACCAACCGCCTTACCGTCAACGAGAGCATGTGCGACATTGTCAATCAGTGCTTCGTCGGCTTCGATCGTGAATACCGCGCCGGCCCTTCCTAGGCTCTCTTCGATTTCGCACTGGCTGAACTCTGGCCCGAGATACGCGCCGTTCATGCTGTCGCCCGAATGGATGCTCCTGGGCTTTTCAAGCATGAGATGGTAGGCAGCGAGTGCTGCGCCCACTGCGCCGCCGGCGTCGCCGGCAGCCGGCTGAATCCAGATGTTATCGAAGAGCTCTTCGCGCAGGAGCTTTCCGTTTGCAACACAATTCAGTGCTACTCCTCCTGCGAGGCAGAGATTTCTCTGCCCCGTTGTGGTCCGGATTTCCCTTGCAAGCTTTAGGACAACCTCCTCGGTAATCGCCTGAATGGAGGCCGCCAGATCCATCTCCCTCTGCGTCAATCTAGCTTCCGGTCGTCTGGCCGGGCCACCAAACAGCTTATCGAACCGACCATTGGTCATCCTTAGTCCGGCACAATAATCAAAGAAGCTCATGTCCAGATGGAATGACCCGTCCTCTTTGATGTTGATCAGGTGCTCTTTTATCAGATGCACGTACTTGGGCTCGCCATAGGGCGCCAGTCCCATTACCTTGTACTCACCGGAGTTCACCTTGAACCCGGTGTAGTAGGTGAACGCTGAGTACAGCAGACCAATTGAATGCGGAAAGTGGATCTCCCTGTAGACCGATAGTTCCCTTCCCTTACCGATTGCAAGTGAGGTTGTCGCCCACTCCCCTACTCCATCCATCGTCAACACTGCGGCTTCGTGAAACGGCGAAGGGAAGAACGCCGACGCGGCGTGACTGAGATGGTGCTCTGAAAAGCGAAGTCGATTTGACCAATCAGTATCACACCCAAGATGTTCGTTCAGCGCTTCCGAAATCAGCCTTCTTTGAAACAGCTTGTCCTTTAACCAAACCGGCATCGACGTTGCGAAGCTCTTAAATCCCTTTGGCGCGAAAGCTAGATAGGTTTCAAAGATCCGCTCGAATTTGCTAAAGGGTTTGTCGTAGAAGACGACATAGTCGACGTCGGCTGGACATAGCCCTCGGGCGCTGAGACAGTAACGAGCTGCATAGGCAGGAAAGCCTGGATCGTGTTTTTTCCGCGTAAAGCGTTCTTCTTGCGCGGCAGCTACCAGTTCGCCGTCTGAAACGAGACAAGCGGCAGAGTCATGGTAGTAAGCTGAGATGCCCAGGATATTCATCGGTCAAAACAGCGCGTAAACAAACGGCGAAATGACAGAGCCTTGTGCCAGAACGAGCAGAGCGGCTATGACAACCATGAGAGCAACTAGAGGTGCGAGCCACATCTTTTTGCGAACTCGCATGAAAGCCCAGAGTTCCGTGATGAAGAGATACATCTGCGCCTCAGAACTGGTTTGTGAAAGACTGACCTGTCGGACATGGCGGGCTGCGAATGATCCAGTAGCTCGCGACCTGTCGTCGCTTCAAATGAAGCTCGTCGCGCCCGAGCAAGCGAGCGACGAAGGCAATCGGTGCTAGAAGCCCGAAATAAATGATACCCAGAACCAGCGGGCTCACTATCCGTCCTAGCAACTCGCCGAAGTAGAACCAGAGTAGGTTGAGCGGCGCGAGAATTCGCGGAACGGCCAATGCTATGCCGCCGAATGCGACACTGATCGCAAAGAGCGACACGTAAGCCGCAGCGGGGCGTCCCATGATGGCCGCGTATGCGCCCGACGCCAGAAATACGGCGCAGAATGTGACGCCGAAGCGTCGATTGGACGGCAATTTGGCCGGAACTCTCATGCTATGCCCCCTGCTACAGGTTCGGCGATGACGTCTCCGCAGCGCAGCGCGCTTGCGGATAGCCCTGCATGCGTCGTGCCAAAGGATAAAATCGCGTCAGAACAATACGATCACCCTGGCCGCACGCTCTGTCTCATGTCCAACATGTCGAAGATCCGACAATGAGTGCAGACGTAAAGTAAGCGGCAAAGAGACCCCGTCTGGCGGAGTGGGGAGCGATCGGCTATCGGCTGCGGAGTCTGTGAGCCGATGTGAGCTTCTATGTCTGTACCTAGTTCTGAAACTAGAACCGTCCATATGATCGAAGCGGTCGCCGAGCGTCTTGAGGGGCTCCGCGACAACTTCGCCGACGCTGGTCGGATGAGTTCAAGGCACAAGTGGTGGCAGAGGCGCTGGAGCCCGGCGCGAGTGTATCGGGGATCGCCCATCGGATCGGCATTCACCCGTCGCAGCTCTTCGCCTGGCGTCGCGATGCTCGGGCCGAACGAACTTACCCCTCGCAATCTTCGCGTCGCAAAGCCGCGATGGCGTGCATGTCACTGATCGAGATTGCCATTGGCGAGGTGGTCGTGCGCGCGAAGGAGACGTTCCGACGGAAGCGCTTCTGGCCCAGATCGCGGTCGCCAAATATGCCGACGGCCTGCCGTTCCACCGGCAGCAGGCTATCTACGCCCCGCGACAAGGCCGAGCTCGACCGTCAGCTGATGGCGCAATGGATGGGCAAGCTCGGCTTCGAGCTCGAGATCGTGGCCGACTACGTCTTCAGCGAGGTCAAGAAGGCCGAACGGGTCTTTGCCGACGAAACCACCTTGCCGACGCTCGCTCCGGGCTCCGGATCGACAAAGACGGCCTACTTATGGGCCTATGCCAGGGATGACCGAACGTTTGGCTGTAACGGTCCCCCGATCGTGGCTTATCGTTTTGAAGACAGCCACTCCGGCGAATGCGCGGTCCAGCATCTCAATGGTTATCGTGGCATCCTCCAAGTGGATGGCTATGCCGCCTATAACTAGCTCGCGCGAGATCCCGGCAATGATGGCATCACATTGGCTGGCTGTTGGTCACACAGCAGGCGCAAGTTCTACGAGCTGCGTGTTGCAGGGAGCTCGGAAGTGGCAACGGCGACGGTCGAGCGGATGGCAAGGCTCTGGCAGGTCGATAAATCCGTGCGCGGTCAAAGCCCCGACACCCGCGTTGCCGCGCGCCAGCAAGCCTCCGCGGCGATCGTCGCAGATCTCTTCGATTTCTGGCAGCAGACCTTGCGGCGGGTCTCCGACAAATCAAAACTGGCTGAGGCGATCCGTTATGCCGTCTCGCGCCGTACCATCTTCGAACGCTTCCTGACCCATGGCCGCATCGAGCTCGACTCCAATATCGTCGAAGGTGCCATCAGGCCACAAACAATCACGAGAAAGAATAGCCTCTTCGCTGGCAGCGACGGCGGCGGACGAACCTGGGCGACCATCGCAACGCTGCTGCAGACGGCGAAAATGAGCAACGTCGATCCGTTGGCTTGGCTTGCTCTCGCGCTTCAGCGTATCGCCAACGGCTGGCCGAGCAGCGAAATCGACGCGCTTATGCCATGGAACCACGCCGCCTGACCGCCTCAGCTTGCCGCTTACGGAACACCTTCACACCAGAGGGGTTCATGCCGAACGGACCGCCCGGATCACCCGCTGCAAATGCGCCTCGTCGACATCCACGCCGGCGCGCACGACCACCTCGCCAATGGCAATCTCGATCAGTGACATGCACGCCATCGCGGCTTCGCGACGCGAAGATTGCGAGGGGTAAGTTCGTTCGGCCCGAGCATCGCGACGCCAGGCGAAGAGCTGCGACGGGTGAATGCCGATCCGATGGGCGATCCCCGATACACTCGCGCCGGGCTCCAGCGCCTCTGCCACCACTTGTGCCTTGAACTCATCCGACCAGCGTCGGCGAAGTTGTCGCGGAGCCCCTCAAGACGCTCGGCGACCGCTTCGATCATATGGACGGTTCTAGTTTCAGAACTAGGTACAGACATAGAAGCTCACATCGGCTCACAGACTCCGCAGCCGACAGCCGATCGCTCCCCACTCCGCCAGACGGGGTCTCTTTGCCGCTTACACCTGACGAACGGGAATGCCGAAGTGGCCGCCGCACGCGTCGCGACGTATTTTGCTCGAACCGACCGGACGCCCCTTTCCGATTGCAGCTTCTACCACTACCGAGATCTCGTGTGAGCAAGTAACGCTGCACACAGCGGTTCCCCTTATTGCGCGGATAGGGACCAATTGTCTTGCACAGAGGCGGTTTTCTGAGCAAGCGCTAAAATCCTGCGCTTTGATTCCTGCTGCCGGAAGCTGAGCCGGTCGCCCGAATGCGGCAAGCACTGCGCTGCAGACACCACTCGTGCTCGAGACGGAAGAACTCGCGATTGCGCTACGCGGCGACCTCGCTGCGATCCTGCGGTTTGCGGAAGGCAAGAGGAACCCCGGCTTCCTTTCGGAGGCCGGGACTCTATTTGCTATCTCAAGCATCGGTGGTTGCGGGGAGGCGCAATACCCGATGCTTGCGAGATATCGTCCCAAACGCAAAAGGCTACCCTTCCGGGTCGCCTGGCAACTGGGGTTTGATTGAGCAGGAAATACCGAGGCTGGTTGCATGACCGTAAACTGACCAGCCATTGGCCTCTTATTCTCGGTTCGTGTCGCTAAGCACGGTCGTAATATGCGCAGGCGCATAAGGACGGCGAAGATTGCCTTATAGGCGGTGAAATTATGCGGGATGATGCGTTGCCGCGCATTTCGACGTGGCTTGAAGCAGCAGTCCCGGGAGATCGCCTCGGGAGCCTGTTCCAACGTCGTCCGGCACGGCGACCTAAGTTAGGGGGCGGAGCCTAAGCCTCAGAGCCGTCTAATCAACTTAGCGTTGTGACTCAGGCCGAGATTGTACCCGCGCGCTGCGGCAGCCACAGTCACTCCGGCGCGTCTGTCTTGAACAAATATCCGTACTCTGTGCACGACGATCTGTTGAAGCTGACGGGGTCGGCAAATTGTCAGGAAAGATGACGCCGCAACCGGCTGTTCTGGATCGGTGCTGATGCTTAGGAGCGAGGCGTCATCCAAGATGGAATTGGGTCAAGTGGCGTCCGATAAACTTCGGCATTCTCGTTGCTGGTCACCCGCACCGCACAGCCTTTGAACTTCAACTCCGGATGTACGATAGAAAGCTCGGTCGCCAGCTGCTGCGCCCGATCGGCCGCCAGCTCAATATTTTCAAGGATCAGCCCGCCCTGATTCTTGTACTCCTCGCCAATGACGAGGTCAAAAGAGTAATACGGCATTTCGAAAGTCTCCGACGGCTGGAGCAGTCCTTCGAGCGTATCTCACTGTTGGAGGGCGCCCTCGACCAGAGTTGTTTCGGAGCCGCGCCCAATATGTCGAGATCCCTCTGGTTGTTGAGCGCCGACTATCCCGGTCTGCTACCGCAGTCTATCGAGTCGCTCAGCCGAATTTCTTTAACATCCGAGCCTGCATCGAAGTAAACCTGCTTGAAGGTCCGCGACGGAAAGCTTTTGATGCGACCAATGGCTAGCCAAAACCTCCAATCATCATGAGGCAGGCGAAACCGCAACGCCGGAAAACTGCTGATAAGGCGAAAGATCGTGTTCAGTGAGAGCCAGGGCATGTTCAGGTTGCTAGGCGGTCTTTTGCCGCATGGCTAGCTTTTTCCATCATACCGGGGGCCAGGAGCTGCGTTCGTCGATTCGGAAGCTACATCGCACTCGCGTCTTAAGCTCAATGTGACCAAGCTCTGTGCCTTGTGGTGGGCTGCGTGCGCCTCGAGATGCGCCTCTTGGGGGTGCCTTGCCGCGTGAGCAACAAGTGGAGTTGCTCCGTATGCTCGCTCCTCATTGAGGGCTCGAGACCGAACGCAGCGCTTGAGGTTACTAAAACCACAAGCGCGTCCTCGCGCGTAAAGGCTGGTAACTGCTGATCGCTCCAGAGCTTGATCAGGACGCTCACACAATTGATTGCCATAGCGAGCCGCGATGGTAAGATCGCGCATGTTTTCATCGCATTTGGCGACTGATGAGCTATTTTGCTGCAGGATCGCTCCATTGTGCGCCGGAAGAAGACGGGAGGCCAGCTATGCAACAATATGACCGAATAGATGCCCGTATCCTTGAGGTCATACAAAAGAATAACCGACTAACGTCGGAGGCGCTAGGCGAGGTGGTGGGACTTTCCGCGACCGGCTGTCAACGACGACTGAAGAGGCTTCGTTCGGAAGGAATCATCGAGGCTGATGTCTCGATCGTTTCGCCACGGGCTGTAGGAAGGCCAATCCAAATGCTAGTGCTTGTGATCATGGAGCGCGAGCGTTCAGATATAGTCGACAGGTTCAAAAAGGCCATCAAGTCGTCGGCGGAGGTCGTCAATGGATTTTACGTGACTGGCGAGGCCGACTTTGTCCTATACGTCACAGCACAAAGCATGGAGGACTACGAGGAGTTCACCCGAGTCTTCTTCTATGAAAATCCGGACATCAAGGGATTCAAGACAATGGTTATCATGGACCGGGTAAAAGCGGGCTTTGCGATTCCCATTGAGGCGCCATCCGAAGCTTAAGTCGCCGCCCGCCTATGTCGGCGATCGCGACGCAAGTCTCGCAATGGGTCTCGATCCGTAGGATCGACGGCGCGCCCCCCTCGCACTTGCTGGCCGGATCTAGGGAGCGCCATCTTCCATTAATTGAAGGGGCGGTCTTTGGAGTTGCCGATGCCCTAAGCCGCCGCAGCAGCATCAGTCAAAGGACGACGAAGCGGGCCTCGACGCTCTTGCGCGGCTTTGCATTGGGGTACGCACGACGATTATCAAATGCGGCATGAATGACCTGGGGATAGTTGTCCTCACAGTCATAACCTTTGAACAGAATGAACTCGTCTGAGGTCATTTCCGGGAAGTAGTACCAGCGCTGGCGATCGCTGAAATATGCATGCCATGCCTTATGCATGATGCCGAATTTGCTGTAGTTGATTTGAAGGAGATCATCGTCGAGCATGGAGCTGCCATCGCAAACTGCTAGCGGGAAGGCCTGTGGGGCGCCGACAGAATATGCCACGCCTGGATGATCATCAAACGAGAGTACGAGCGAATGGTGTTGCCCTGAATCTGGTCCTCACGTGCGGCCATCATAGGGCCAGCGATTCGCGAGTAATCAACGTCTGCCCATCCAGCCGCCATGTTCTTTACGAGTGGGCGGAGCCCCTCTTGCGGTGGCAGGGCCTGGCCGGACGTACGAATAATGATGGCGTCCCGTTGGGCACCACCCATGATGGCCGAAATAGTCCATAATGAAGGAAACCATTTCTTCCAGATATACTTATCGCGCAGAGAGTCGGGATCGAACTCGTTCGCCCAGGAGGTCTTGCGCTGAACTAGAGTAAAGCCCTCCCGATGGTGATACCAAGCCTGCCTTGGATTTCGAGCCAGCCGGGCGGTGCCATCGGGAGTGAGCGATGGCTGCCAAGCATTGTACGGTTCTCGACGAAAAGCTGTACCTGAAGGGCCCTACGAGTGTGTCAATGATAGATGAAGGCACGGGCGAACAGGTTCGGCCAGAGCAGCCCGAGGCCGGCTGCCGTCAATGCGAGCATTCTACCTGACACGGGGTCTAGATTGCGCATTATCGTTTTCGGTCGCAATTTGGAAAAAAGAGTGGCAGTCGCTGATCTTCAACCCTGACGATACAGCCCTGACGATACAGCCCTGACAAAACAGTCCCGACACTACTACGCCCATCCGGCGCACCAATCCTGCCGTTGCCGCTAAATCGCGCATTGTTTCGGCGAAATCGCTGGACAGTTCGCCGTCTTGCGGCAAAAGGCAGGATTACAGTGTAAGATCACTGCGGCTGAGGAGTCGACGCTTTGGACCGGCTGAAGAGTTTCAGGTGCGCCACAACGTTGCTTGCCAACGTTAGCGTGCGCAGGCGCTCTGACCCATTTCCGCGACAGAGCTTTCACTAATGCAAGGACCTCTGCCTCTTCTTCTCGCGTTTGTGACCATTTTGATGGCACGTGGTCAGCACCACGATGGCATCGTGCCGCTCCCGACCGCGTCCATACCACCGGTCAACGTGCCCTAGACTTAACGAGCTGTCGGCGTAGCGGCCGCGACAATCAATCGGCACGTCGATAGGGGTGTTTAGCCAGGTGAATACGACGCCACGGAGAGAGTATTGGTTTAGCTAATCCGCGAAAGGAGGATCGTTGATGTCGTCGTGGACAAAGTGGCGCTCCTGGCTGGGCATTTCTCCTGACAGGTCGGCCTCGAGTAAAGAGACCCCGCGCAACACTTACCTTGGAAGCTGGTGGTTGATGCCTGCCGATCCGCCCGGGGTATGTGTCTCCGAGCTCTTATTCAACAGACCCTCGGAAGAGACGACAGATAGTCGCTCTGAAGACATAGGCTGAGAACGCGCTCGCGCGACGGCTGCCCACGGCGATCGGCCGAGAAGTAAGAGATTGCCGGAGTCGATCGTGAGCAAGTTCCCCCGATCTCGATCGGGGGACGTTCGAAGGTGCGAGCCTTCTGACGGCGGCAAGTTCGCGTAGATGCTGTTGGGTATAGTAGATCTCCCTGGGGAAGCCCACAGCGGCCATCCCACAGGGCGTCGGCGCGCTTACGAGTCGCTCATGGGAACGGGTCTTTTTGCTCGATGGCTCGTAATTTTCTAATCATGTAGCATCTTGTGGATTTCGCATCTCGTGTACGCGATCTCAGCAACGATTGCCCAGGTGTCCGCTTTCGTTTTGGGCACGTCTGTGGGCAGCGGATGATGTGACAATCGGCACAATCGCTCAACAGGTCGTCGAGCTCCGCCTCGACCGGGTGCCCAAATCCAAACGTGAGCCCTCAGCCCCTCGTTCGTTTCGACCTGTATGTGCTCTGCGGGTCTGGAGTCGCCGTTGAACCGCGTCACGCGGCCAGTAGATCTCGTATAGCCAAATTAAGTGTGATGAAGACGCCCATGCCGCGATGAGGCGCTTGCCTTTCCATAACGCTTGAATGCCATGCACTGGGTGGATCACGTACGCTGCGTACACTATTCATAAGAGGGCCGCTCCGAGGGAGCGGCCCTGCGAGTCAAGGAGGAAACGTCCCATCAATCTGGGCGTTCGCACGTCTATATCGGAGACTGGCACACACATCCGGGGCTAGATCGGAGGACCTCAGTGGCACCGATCGGCGCTCTGTTCGGCGCGTAATCAAGTCACGCCATGCCCGCGCTCGCCGCCCCTTGATGGTGGGTTCTGTTCGGAAATCCCGAGCGCCGGACTCCTTCGGTTTCGGTTGCGATGCTCAAACCGACGTGGGTTTGGCGGCAGCAGCTCTCAATCGAGGCAGCGAAGCTGGAGCTTTTCTCAGCATAGCCCGTCGCGCCGGACCGGACTGGCTTATGTTGGACTCGACTCTTGGCCGAATCTAATTGCCAGCCTTTCCACTGTCAAAGGCCATGCGGAATTGCCCCTTTGCGTCATGAAGAACTGCCCTCATCCTTGGGTTCAAATGTCGGTTGAAGGTTGGCTCCGCCGCGCTGACGGGACGGAGGAGGCGGAGCCCACCGGAGGGCCGTCAGCGGCGGCCGGCTTGATGCGACCGCTCTTCGCTTGGCGGAGCCGGTAGCTGTCGCCGCGGATGGTCAGCACGTGGCTGTGGTGCAGGAGCCGGTCGAGGATCGCGGTGGCGACCACCGGATCGGAAGACACGGCTCATAGCCGTATGGCGCGCAAAAATATGAGGTCGCGCGCTGCAATCCTGCAGGCTAACCGGAAATGATACCGACGCGAAGTATAGTTGAATCCAAATAGAGGTCAGCCGGCTCGTCGGCATCGCCGGCTTTGCTGCGAGTAGCAGCATGATATCGTTCGTGCTGACCAACTGTGGCACGCGCGAAACATTCGCGATCCCTTCCAGGACGAGGAGCATCTCAAGGCAATATCGGCGCTGCGCTCCGTGCTTAGGACCGTTAAAACGTGAGGTTCTTTGGTAGTGTCAGCGATGCGGTCGCGCAGGACGACCAGCGGAGCACTGGCGCACTCAGCATCAAGAAATGTTTCGAGGATCGAGTGATCGAAAGTGACAGAGCGGGGAGCGTCGATCCCCTCGTCGATCTCACCGCTCCGACCGTCCAGCCCACATTTTCTTAAGACACGGTGCAGCGGTTCGTCCACGAGGCGGTATCTCTGACCAAGGCGCCTCGGGATGCGCTTTTTCAGCGCGCGACTGCACCACAACGCAAAAAACCTGCGCTGTAATGCTGTAGTCTGATTGTTGTTGAGCGCTCAGCGCACCTCAGCGAAGAAGCGAATAACATCGAGTGTGTGATTGTCGAGCTCCGTAGGTTCGCCGGTCGCGAGAAGGCGGGGATAGTCAGTATTCTGCACGCGAAATTGCAGGGTTCGCCTAAGGCGTTTGTTGCTTATAATGTTTCACGGCTGGACGAGTGCCTCTATCATTAAATCGATCCGCATGGCCGGGCTTGACTGGCCGGATGCTTGCCTAGAAGCGGTTCGCCAGCCGCTTCCTTCCGACGAACGGCTGCTCTGTCAAGGGAGGCACGGCAGCGCCTGACATGACCGACGTACAAAAGCTCGAGACGCTTGGCGGCGATGGCATCACAGCGCCGCTTCGCCATGCTACTTTTCGCCGCGTCTGGCTCGCGGGTCTTCTCTCAAATATGGGCGCTCTTATTCGCAGCGTTGGCGCCGCCTGGGCGATGACGCAGATGACGTCGTCGGCCGACATGGTCGCATTGGTTCAGACTGCGCTTACGCTTCCGGTTATGTTTATGGCAATGCCTGCGGGCGCGATCGCCGACATGCACGATCGCCGAATCGTATCCCTTATTTCTCTGGGAATCGCATTCGCCGGTGCCGCTGCGCTGACCACACTTGCTTGGCTCGACATGGTTACGCCGATGCTGTTGCTGGCCTTATGCTTTGTGGTCGGGAGCGGCGTGGCCCTCATGGATCCAACGTGGCAATCGTCGATAAGTGAGCAGGTGCCACCCGACGCGCTGCCTGCTGCCGTTGCACTGAACGGTATGAGTTACAATATCGCGCGCAGCGTCGGACCTGCACTAGGCGGCATCGTCGTTGCGACCGCCGGCGCTGTAGCGTCATTTGCACTGAACGCGCTGCTATATCTTCCGCTCATGGGGGCACTATTTGCATGGAACCGCGTGGCGCAGCCTTCGCGGCTGCCTCGCGAGAAGTTCAACCGCGCCATTATTTCTGGGGTGCGATACATCGCCAATTCCCCCGCCATCAAGATCGTTCTGGTCCGCTCCATGGTGATCGGGCTAATCGGCAGCTCGATAATCGCGTTGATGCCTATTGTTGCGCGAGATCTCCTGCATGGCGCCGCGCAGACCTATGGTCTTCTGCTGAGCGCTTTCGGCGTCGGCGCGGTAATTGGTGCAATCTACATTCCGGAAATGCGCAAGCGGCTAACCGGTGAAGCGGCCGTCCGGGCCTGCTCGCTCTCGATGGGCGGCGCCCTCGTCGCGGCGGCGCTGAGCCAGGACTCGATCTTGACCTCGGTCGCACTGGTCCTGGCGGGGGCCGTGTGGACGATGGCTTGGGTTCTTTTCAACGTCGGTGTGCAGCTATCGGCGCCACGCTGGGTTGCCGGTCGCTCCCTGGCAGCCTATCAGGCGGCCGGATCAGGAGGGGTTGCCATTGGTAGCTGGGGCTGGGGCAGCCTGGCTGATGTCGCCGGTGTGGAAGCGGCGCTTCTGGTGTCCGCCGTCTTAATGCTGCTCTCGCCTTTGCTAGGGCTTTGGCTACCCATGCCGCGCGTTGGTGCGCGGGGTGAAGAGCCGGAACTGCTCGAGGATCCCGACGTGAAATTGCCGCTGACCGGGAGGAGCGGCCCTCTGGTAGTCGAGATCGAATATCGAGTCGCGCAGGAGAATGCGAGGGCGTTTCACAATGCCATGCAGGCCGTCCAGCTGTTCCGACAGCGTAATGGCGCATACGGATGGTCGATCGCGCGCGACATTGCCGATCCGGACTCCTGGACGGAGCGCTTTCACTGCCCCACCTGGTTCGACTACCTGCGCCAGCGTAACCGCGCGACGAGAGCGGAGCGCGCGCTGGAGCGTGAGGCAGCAGCTTTTCACGTCGGTCCCGATCCTGTGCGGGTTCGTCGTATGCTGGAGCGACCGTTCGGATCCGTGCGCTGGAAGGAAGAGATCCCGGATCGCTCGGACAACGATGTCTTGCTGCATGAGAGCAGTCCCGGCAGGAGCCGGTAGCGGCAGCCTTACTGAAAAGCCACCAAATGCGAGACTATCGTTCGACAGGTGTAGTCATTGTCAGAGCGCGCGAAGGCGCGGCCAGCGCCCCACGATCTCTTCTGAGCAATTCGCCTTGGTTTCCCCAACACGCGCTTTGTCGCAGTTCTTACGCGTCCTCAGACCAAGAGCGACAACTTCGTGCGTGGAACCCACGAGATGCTAGGAGCCGAGTAACGTGGGACGTTCAACTGTCAGCGTGGAATGGCGGGGTTGTCCAGCGGTTCTCCGGGTGCGGCAGACTTAGAATGAAATCGGGTGCTGCATTCCTTCTTCTTGTTATCTTCATTGTACCTGCGACCGCTCAGAAGGCGCTCAGAGTCCTACTTTTCAAAGCAGCTCGCAAAATCAGGTTGAGTTCACAAACATGCGAGCGGTAGCATGATGGCAAAATAGCAGGTACCGCTTTGAGAAATGGGTGCCCGTGCATCTCCAGACGGGCTTGATCAAGGGCGGCCGCCCTCCGGGAGGATTCGACTTGTGCTCAGCTAGACACTCGACACTGCTGCCACGAGGTTTCGAACTTCCAGATCGAGTGCGCGAGAGCGGGGTCAATAGGCGACGGAATGGTCACGGAGATCACGGTCAACTCGGAACTCGTTCGAAGCTACTGTGGATCAAAGCTACGCTGAAAGGACCCCCATGAAGACTATTCGCCTGGGCTGTGGAGCCGGCTTTTCGGGGGACCGAATCGAGCCGGCCATCGAGCTCGCAGAGCATGGCAAGCTGGACTATTTGATCTTCGAGTGCCTCGCAGAGCGAACAATAGCGCTGGCTCAGCAGGCACGTCTGAAGGATGCGTCGGCGGGTTACGATCCGCTGCTGCAGGCACGCTTCAAAGCGGTGTTGCCCGCTGCGGTCAGGCAGGGCACAAAGATCATAACCAACATGGGAGCCGCCAATCCTGCAAGCGCAGCGCGTAAAGTTGTGGCGCTTGCGAAGGACTTAGGTCTAGCCGAGCTCAAGATCGCTGCCGTTGAGGGAGATGATGTCCTTAAACGCATCATAGGCAGGCAGTTTCCGTTGGTCGATGGTCAAGGCCATCTTTCTGATATCGCCGATCGCGTCGTATCGGCCAATGCATATGTTGGGGCGGCGCCGATCGTAGAGGCGCTGGCGAAGGGCGCGAACGTCGTGATCACCGGCCGGACCAGCGATACGTCTCTTTTTGTGGGTCCGTTGCTGCACGAATTCGGCTGGAGCATGGATGATTGGGATCGCCTTGGACAGGCCACTTTGATAGGACACCTACTCGAGTGCGCCGGACAAGTGACCGGGGGCTATTTTGCCGATCCTGGATATAAGGACGTACGCAACCTTGCACGCATAGGTTTTCCTCTTGCGGAAGTCAGCAAGGACGGCTCCGCGATCATCACGAAGGTCGAGGGCAGTGGTGGCGAGATCAGTCTGAGGACGTGCAAGGAGCAGTTGCTTTATGAAGTGCACGATCCCTCGCGCTATTTCCAACCTGATGTTGTCGCAGACTTCAGCAAGGTGAAGTTGGAGGAAGTTGGCCGTGATCGCGTTGCCGTCACCGGTGGTAAGGGGCATCCGAAAACAGATACCCTGAAAGTGACAGTGGGGTACCGGGACGGCTTCATTGGTGAGGGCCAGATCTCCTATGCTGGACCGGGCGCAAGGGCGCGCGCAGAGCTCGCGCTGGAGATCGTCGAAGAGCGCTTGAAGATTGTCGGGGTGCACGTCGACGAGCTTCGATTGGAGATGATTGGTGTCAATGCCGTTCATCGAGGCGCTTTCCGTGGCGAGCCTCTTATCGAGCCGCCTGACGTGCGCATCAGAGTGGCGGGACGGACGCAGTCCATTGAAGAGGCGATCCTTATCGGAAACGAAGTGGACTCGCTGTGGCTTAATGGACCAGCCGGAGGTGGCGGTGCGACCAAATCCGCAAATGAGGTTATTGCAGCCGCGTCGATCCTTGTGCCGCGTAACCTGGTGCAGCCAAGCATCACTTATGAGGTTGTGTAAAATGAAGTTGCGGGAACTCGCCCATGCCAGAGCAGGCGACAAGGGCAACATATCCAACATCTCGGTTATCGCTTTTGAAGCGGGTGACTACGCCTTTCTTCTCGAACACGTCACCGCGGAAAGGGTGAAACTCCATTTTTCCGACATCGTAGCCGGCAAAGCTGAGCGCTATGAATTGCCCGCGCTCGGAGCAGTGAATTTCGTGCTGCACGATGCACTCGGCGGGGGAGTTACACGTTCACTGTCTCTCGACGCGCACGGAAAGTCGCTATCATCATCCTTGCTGGAACTCGAACTGCCAGAGCACCATCGTCCCCCGAATCGATAGGGTTTCGATGCAGGTGACCGGACAGCCAGCGCCCCCTCTTTCGGACCTTCGTCGTTCTGCATATGTACGACGTTGCGCGGGGTACCGCGGGTTCTCATCATGAGGGGCTTGGCCCGCAGTATTTCTGCACAACATATGTGTACTCGCAGTACATCTTCATACAATGGGCCATTCTCAGGGGAAACGAATGCAAAACACGGGATAAGGCTTTAATTGCAGATCTGCGTTTGGGACTTCACAGCGGCGGTGCCGCACCAGAGAGGGGCAATCGAATTGAACCGAGAATTGCATTTCGCGAAGATTGAATTCGCCGCTCGCCTGGATGCGGTGAAACGGGAAATGGGCAAGAGGGGTATCGATGTCTTGCTCATCTCTGAACCGCCTAACATGAACTATCTGACGGGCTACGATGCGTATTCCTACTACGTCCCGCAGTTCGTCATCGTGTCTTTGAAGAGAGAGCAGCCCATTTGGATCGGCCGTTTCATGGACCGCGTTTCTGCGGTTATGACGACTTACCTCGATGAGGATAATATTCGGGCTTATGAGGACAAGTACGTCCATTCCGCGAGCTTCTCCGCGTACGACGTTATCGCTGAGACAGTCAAGGAAGTTGGCGGTGAGAAAGGGCGTATCGGCGCGGAAATGGGCGGATACTACTATTCCGCGCGCGCACACGCCGATTTTGCGCGTGCGCTCCCCTCCGCGCAATTCATCGATGCGGATCTGCTCGTCAACTGGATCCGCGCTGTAAAGAGCCCGGCCGAAATCGCGCTCATGCGTCAAGCGGGAAAGATCGCCGACGCCATGATGGCCAAGGCGATTGACGCGGTTGCGCCAGGCGTTCGCGAATGCGACATCGCGGCTGCTGTCTATTATCAGATGGCGGCTGGTACGCCTGAATTCGGCGGATCCTACGGCTGCGCCCCGCCGATGCTTTGCGTGGCCGAGCGGGCCATTGCGCCGCATGCTGCGTGGACGGACAAGCCACTTCCGGAGTCAACAACGCTCAATCTTGAGCTGTTCGGAAACCGGTTGCGCTATCAGGTTAACCTCAGCCGCTCGATCTCGGTCGGCAAACCGAAGCCCGGGTTCCAGAACCTATCCGAAATCGCTGTCGAAGCGATGAACGCTGCCCTCGATTATGTTGAGCCTGGCCGGAAATGCTCAGACGTGGCCGAGGTATTCCGCCGATCGCTAGCTCGGCATGGTCTCGAAAAGGAAGCGAGACTCGGCTATTCGATCGGTTTGGGCTATCCGCCAGGCGCAGTGGAGCGCACCGCCAGTCTGCGGAAGGGCGATGACACAATTCTCCGCCCTGGCATGTGCTTTCATATGATGCCAGGACTTTGGCTGGATGACGTTGGCATCGCAATTACTCAGTCGTTTACGGTGACCGACAAGGGCCACGAGCCGTTGTCATCGACGCCGCGCAAGCTGTTCGTCAAATAGGCTGAAGCTCGGCAGAATGCCGGCCGTAGATTGTGCTACGGCCGGTTTCAGTTGGGTGACCGCCCACTGTTCGGGCGACGACGTCAAGACGTCCTGAAGAGCTATTGTGTCCGCCATGTTAGCCAACCTTGCTCAAGGTGGTCTGCGTTGATCTTCCCGTCTGCGCGCTTGGCCACGAGCCAGATCCAGTCATCAATGATGGCCTTCGAAGCGTTTTCCGGATTCACGGCGAGAAGCTGAGTCAAGTCGACCGGGAGGTGTTTCAGCTGGCTTACATTTGGGCCAGGAAAGTCCGTGGCTCGTGAAGGACGAAGATCAGGGCGGAGCCCGGGGAAATTCTACGTGTGTAGCCGTCGCCCTTGAAGCCCGCGAGATGACCGAACGGCTCGGCGGCCGGGTGCTTAGACATACGCGATGCCTAAAGCATCGACGCGATGCAGGACCTCGTCGGCGGCATCGCCCCAGAGCTGATCTTGGCGCGCCCTCACCGGAATCGAGCACGACCGGCCTCCCCTCGATGATGCGGGCTTGTGGGCGAGAACCACGCCGCCCCGTCTCAGTCATCATTTACAGCCAAGGCAGCGATACGTGCGATTCAACCGTAGAGTCAAAGATAACCCCCTCAGGAAAATGCTGAGCCTCACCTATCCGAAGCGCCGGGAGAACAGGGCCAAAAGCTTTCCATAATGCATCATAACCGACGGAATGTCAGAAGACGCCTCTGACCTCACGTGGGCAAGTCCCAATCAGAGCAAGCTGGAGCTCTAGGCCCGACGAGTGCTGCTATGCGGCATAGCGATTGAATCTCTTCTCCAGCAGTTTAATTCCTGCCGCAGAAGTCAGGCTTGCAGCCAGATATCCGAGCGCAACGATCGTGATCGGCTCGAGGTAGCGATAATTGTAGTCCGCCTCAGCCATAGCAGAACCCATGAATTCAAGAACTGTGATGGCCGAAAGAAGCGCGCTTTCCTTGAACATGGCGATCAGATAATTGCCGAGCGGAGCAATCATCGGAGGAATTGCTTGCGGGAGTATGACGTGTATCCACGCTTGTGCACGCGTGAGGTTGCATGCCTTTGCTGCTTCCCACTGGCCAACGGATACGTTGTCGACGCCGGCCCGGTAAACCTCGGAAATATAAGCCGCATTGTGCATGGCAAGGCCGATGATCCCCGCTGTCAACGGTGAGAGCAGGACTCCAAGATCAGGCAGCACGTAGAACAAAAAGTACAGCTGAACCAGCAGTGGTGTGCGTCTGATGCCTTCCGAAAGAAGCTGCACGCTGTTTCCCACCGACTTGACGGAAGACGTCCTGGCCAAGGTAAAGATCAACCCTAGCGCGAGAGCGGCGGCATAGGAGACGAGCGTGACGAGAATCGTCACTCTAAACCCGTGGACGAGGTTGGGTGCGATTTCAGCGACGAATTTCCAGCTCCAATTCATCTCTGCCTCATGCCCCCACTTTGATAATTCCGCGACCGAACGAGCGTTCTAGCCAACGGACCACGGCCATAATCAGCGAGGCGATGGCCAGATAGCTGATCAAGATCAGTATGAAGGGAAATGCGGTTTCTCCCGTGTGCGCTCGCACGGTCTGTGCTTGAAACGTAAGCTCAGGGACCGAAATTAACGAGGCAGCGGCCGTGCCTTTCATAATTTCTATCGCGATGTTGCCGAAGCTCGGCAACATAATCACAAAGGCTTGCGGCAAGATGATCCAGCGCATCGTTTGCCAACGTGTCAAATTCACCGCAATCGAGGCTTCTCGTTGATCTCGCCCGACGGCTAAAATGGCGGACCGGACGACTTCGGCCGCATAGGCACCGCCATTGAAGCCAAGGGCCAGGGTGCCAGCGACGATAGGGCTAAGTTTCAGACCAAGAAGAGGGAGAACATAGTAAGCGACGAACAATTGTACAAAAACGGATGTGCCGCGAAATACCTCAACGTAGATGCGAGAACAGGCGCGTACCAAGAACCGCTTGGATAGCAACGCGATACCGGAAGCAAACGAGACAAACAGTGCGAGCGCGCAGCTCAAGAGTGTGATCGAAATAGTCGATCCCGCTCCCTTCAGGATGAACCACCAGTACTCTGTCATCGCCTTGCCCCCATCATCTTTGCGATGCTCATACCCTCTGCCCGGCAGCGATGACCTTCTTCAAGAAGCTCTTGGTCCGATCGTGATGAGGGTTGTGAAAAATGGTCGCGGGAGGGGCATCCTCAATAATGTTGCCTTGCTCAAAGAAAAGCACGCGGTCGGCGAAGTCCTTAGCAAAGCTCATCTCGTGCGTGACTAGCAGCATTGTCATGTCAGTCTCGTTGCGAAGTGCCGAAATAACGGCGAGCACCTCCTCCACGAGCTCTGGGTCGAGGGCCGAGGTGATTTCGTCAAGAAGCAGAATCTTTGGTTGCAACGCTAATGCCCTGGCGATCGCCACGCGCTGTTTCTGTCCGCCGGACAGCCGCGCTGGATACTCATCAGCTTTGCTAGACAGCCCGACTTTCTCCAGCAGTTGCAAAGCGCGTTCCGACGCTTCTCTTTTCGAGAGTTGACGGGTCAGGACGGGCGCTAGCGCAATATTTTCCAGTGCGGTTTTGTGAGGGAAAAGATTGAAGTGTTGGAAAACCATGCCAATGTTGGCACGGATCTTCCGGACGTACCCCTCGGAGGCAGGGACTACTTTCCCACTTCGCTCCTCATAGATCATGGACTGCCCATCGATCAGGACATCGCCGCCGGTGATGCCCTCAAGCGTCATCAATATTCGAAGAATGGTCGTCTTACCGGAGCCGGACGGACCAATCAGTGCCAGGTGCTGACCGGGCGCGACGCGGAACGATAGCTGCTCGAGAACCTTGAGGGATCCAAAGCGTTTGTCGACGTTCCGAAATTCAATCATTGGCTTTAGCAAATGGCTTTCCCGACATGGCTTGCGGTGCAGACTTATCTGTGTGTTGGGCTTTGGCGTGGGTGGCATAAGGGACCCACGCCAATGCCGGGCCCCCTCATCTTCCGCAGATCGCTGCCGTTGACGGAGCGTTCTTGATGAGGGGCACTCTTGGCCCCATACCATAGCTGACCAGGATCTTGTCGAATTCCCCGCTCTCCCTCAGCTTCTTCAAGCCGCTATTATAAGCATCCCTTAGTGCGGTATCGTCCTTCCTGAAGGCGGCAGCCGCGCAGAAGACCTCGACATCTTTTAAGGGAACAACGATCTGGAGCGACGGATTGGCTGAGAGTTGTTTCATCTTCTCCAGCGAGTAATCGGCGAGCGCGATTGCGTCAATTCGCCCGTCAGCAAGCATCTTGATCGCGCTGGCTTGGTCAGGAAATACGACTGCATTCTCCCGCTTAACACCCCGAGCAAGTGCATCCTTCTCCTGCAACCCGCCGGCAATGACTCCGATTTTCACGCCAAGTTCGCCGGCTTTGGCGTAGCTGTCGAACTCTCCGGCCATCTCCGGCCGCACAAGAAGGCCGGTCGAACCGCAAGTCACGGGCTCGGAGAAAATGACCTGTTCGCAGCGCTCCGGACGGATAGCAAGCCCACCGGAAGAGACCATCTTGACGCGGCTGGCCTGCAGTGCCGGAATCATCGCTCCGTATTTCATCACTTCGCCCTTGAATTGGGTGAAGCCGGCCTCTTTGAGTATCGCGATATCGACGTCTGGGCCAGACCCGGTAAGTGTGCCGTCGGGCTTGAGCTCGGTAAATGGCGGCTCATTCGCTATAGCAATTGAGACCGGCTCGTTTGTGTTGAGCTGCTGCGCATAAGCGCTACTGAAGCTCGCGACCAGGAGGGCAGCTGCAATGGGAGCGTTGCGCAAGGATGTGAAACTTAGTGGGTGAGAAGAAGCGCGAATGTTGAACATGATGCCTGTTACTCCTTTTGGAAGTGCCGTTGGCGAGAATATCGCATCAATTGTCGAGTCCGAATCTGCTAGTCTGGTCTACGAAAGCGCCGAAGTCCCGCCGCCGAATTGCGTCATCCTAGGCGGCGCTGACAGAGGTCTCGCCCGGCCGGAAATCGGCGCATTCAAATGTGCCGAGTTCCTCCAGCAATCGTGGCCAGGTCGAAAGGCCTTCCGCAACAGAAGCGATGCGGAAGAACTCATTCGGGGCATGCACATCTTCGTCAGGCAGATTAAAGCCAAACATCAGCGTCTGCAGCCCCAGCATTTCCTGGAAAATAACAGTGATCGGCACGGTCGCACCAAGGCGAACCAACACCGGCACCTGTCCCGTCGCCTCTTGCAGCACTTTGCTGGCAGCCATCACCAAAGGATGCGACTCCGGCAAGCTGAAGGCTGGTGCGCCCGTATCGTTGTCATGGACGGTAAGCGCGACATCGGGAGGACAGATCGCGGTCAAATGCGCCTTGATTGCATTAAGCGCTCGATGGGTATCTTGGCCTGGCACGGTTCTCAACGAAAGCTTCGCATGCGCGCTGTCCGGGATGATCGTCTTGCTGCCGACGCCTGTGTAGCCGCTCCATACACCATTTACATCCAAGGCGGGGCGCAGCGTTAGTTGCTCACGGACCGAGAAGCCCGGCTCTCCACAGGCTGCAGCACCCACCTCCTCCACGAACTCGACGCCATCGAAGGGAAATCTTGCTGTCTGATCTCGAGCCTCGCGCGTGAGGCCTGGCACGCTGTCCATCAACGCCGGAATGGCAATCGCCCCGGAGTCATCATGGAGAGAGGCGATAATCCTGGCGATTTCATGGGCCGCGTTTCGCACAGCGCCCCCGTATCGACCGGAGTGGAGGTCCTTGTCTGCCGTCCGAATTGAGAATTCGAGTTCAAGCAAACCGCGACAACCGACGTTGATCGTCGGGATTGTAGCGCTCGCGCGGCCGCCATCAGCTGAAATCATCGCGTCGGCTTGGAGGAGCGGTCGAAAGCGGCGCACAATTTCACGAAGGCTTTGGCTGCCACTCTCCTCCTCGCCCTCCAAAAAGACCTTGACGTTCACGGGGCAGCCGCCGCGCAGCCGCAGGAAAGCGGCGATTGTCTCAAGCGCGATCACCGTGGAGCCCTTAACGTCGGACGCGCCACGGGCGTATAGCTTGCCATCTCGGATGGTTGGCTCGAAAGCTGGCGCGTGCCAGGCCTCGAGCGGATCCGGCGGCATGACGTCATAATGTCCGTAGATCAGGATGGTGGGTTTGCCGGGTGCGCCATTCCATGCACCATAAACAGCAGGATGTCCGCCTCCATCCAACAGTTGAACGTTCGCGAGCCCCATGCGCTTAAGCCAATCGAGAAGAAATCGCTGGGCATCGCTCATCCCCGCGGCGAATGCAGGATCGGTACTTACACTGGGCATCCGTAGAAAGGTACAGAGGCCGTCCAATATGTCGTTCTGCCGCGCTAAGAGATCCTGGACTATATTGTCTACGTGCATGGGCATCTCCAACCTGTAACTTCTGGCATTGGCTTCCTGGAACAGCACTGTTCAAAGGTGTGCTCTCAGCTCGACGGCAACACTCTAGCTCCATCCGTATGTCCGAAGCCAAGCTCGGTCCGCGATACGGATCGTCTCGACGAAAAGGCCACGGCCATGCTTGGTGCCGCAGTCAATAGCCCAGATCCAGGTCGATCGCACGGGTTGGCACTGCGCCCTTAGAGAACTCGACCAGGCTCTGGATGCCCCACTGCAGGTGACGGTCCAAAACGTCATCCGCATTCGATGCCTGATCGATTGAACTGATGACGTTCGGGAGCTTGTGAACCTCGAGCCGAGGCATGTATCCGATCGGGAAAGCGCGGCCAAATTCATACCGCCACCACACATCGGCCGCGTATCCACGCAACCGACCGGATGTGAGTGCCTCATAAAGTGGCTTTTCCTGGATCAGGTTGCCGCGCGCAATATTAATCAGGAATGCGGACGGCTTCATCACATTCAATTCTGCTTTTCCAAAGGACTGGAATGTGTCCGGCGTGTTTGGCGTCGCAAGGACGACATAATCGGACTTGGCAAGGACGTCGCGCAGCTCGTCCATGCCGTACATCATATCGACGCCGGCGGCGGGACGGTCCTTGTTGCGACGCACGCCCAGCACGTGCATTCCAAAGCCTTTGGCGCATTTGGCGATGTGTCCGCCAATGTTACCGATGCCGACGACTGCGAGCGTTCGACCGTAGAGCATCGCCGAGCGATATTCATCCGCATAAACGGGGAACAAGCGGCGTCCCTCTTGAGCAGCGTGATGCTTAAACAAGGCCTGCTTTGCGAGGGCCAAGACAAACATGATGGCCTGCTCAGCGACCGCAATTGCATTGGCGCCGCGGGTGTTAGCGACCGTAACCCGGCGTTCCTTCAGGAGCCTTATATCGAGATCGTCACAACCAGCATGCAGCCAGCAAAGCAGCTTGAGCTTGTCCGCGATCTCGAGGAGTCCTTTCGGAATCGCCCAACCGATCATTGCGTCCGCATCTACGGCGTGTCCCTTTAGTTCCGCAAAAGTGCTTTCAAAGCGCGAGAAGTACTCCCCTTGAGGCGCAACGACCTCCGCTTCGGCAGGCAGGGCTGCCTTGAGCCGCGAAATTTCGGCGTCAGTGGCATACCACAAGCAAAGAATTTTCATTCTTCCCATCCTGCCCTGGCCGTGGAGGACCCGGCCGTCAAACCGGCGCGAAGACGCTAATCGCGACTGATCGTGGGTTTCAGGCCAAGTTTCGCCAAATATAGCCGTTTTTCTGCTTGCGTCCGCGGATACGCGCAGAAAACAGTCCGATTGGCCCACGACCTTGCCGTGGCGAGGCATGTGGGGTTAAGAAAAAGTAGCCCTACGGGAATAGCCCGCGAGTTTCCTTTGCTCCGCGAACGCGCTCGACACCTATGCCCATGGCTGCGGTGCGATTGAACAGGTTTTCGCCTTTGCTCCGCGCGAGGACCCGTTCGAAGGCGCGATCTAGAACTTGATACTCTCGGCGCATGACTTCCTCCTCCTCCCAGAACAATCGTTGGAGGTCCTGCACCCACTCGAAGTAGCTGACCACCGCGCCTCCCAAATTGCGAAGAATATCGGGAATAACGAAGATCTCTTCCTGGCGTCGTTCCAAGCTTCGGTCGGCTTCTGGCGTGGTCGGGCCGTTCGCGCCTTCGGCAAGGATGCGGCAGCTCAGGTTACCGGCAATTCGACGGTCGATGACGCGCTCCACCGCAGCTGGGACAAGCACGTCGCATGGTATTGAAAGGATCTCTGCTGGGTAGGCCGAGCTCATTGGAATAACTCTCAAGGCTATCGTGCAAACCAGCGTGCCGGATGAGCTGTGGTAGATCGAGACCGCCGGGCGGATAGAGCGCTCCCGTGTGATCGCTGATCGCGACGACTTCGACTCCCATGTTGTGCAGCTCGAGCGCGGCGATGGAACCGACATTGCCAAAGCCCTGTACAACTGCTGTCGCGCCATTGAAACGTATGTTTAGCTCGCCTGCGGTGCGCCGAACCAAATGCGCCACACCTCGACCTGTCGCTTCACGACGCCCCAATGTGCCGCCGGCACTGACAGGTTTCCTGTTACAATCTCTGTAACCGTCTAGCCCTGATTGTGAACCAGGCCACGATCTGTTCGTTCGTGCCCATGTCGGGCGCCATGACATCGGTATGCGGCCCTACAAATGGAATCATCTCTTGCAGGTTCGAGCTCGCGCTTGGACGAGGTCGATGGATCAACGCTAATTCCGCCCTTCGCCACCATAGCGTAGCCCCACCAGGGCACATTTCCAGCTCATCCAGATCGCGAGGGCAGCGACCTCACCGAGGTCGACACTCGGCGCGAACTTGGCTCCGCCTTTCGTCGGGCCAAGCGTGAGATGATGCGGTACCCGGTAGCCTTCGAAGACCGCGGTTGTCCCATCGTCACAGTGAATGGGACAGGATACGGCGACCGATCACTTGGGTAACGACAGGCGTAATCTTGCGTCATCGGGTTTCTCCCAAATAATCCGCGATGACCTCGAATTGCTTTGAGGCCATGTCAAACACCGGGCCATGGTATGCAGTCATGCGAGATCCTGAAGGTTGAGTTGAATTATAGGTGGTGATGCTCGGCGAAGGGTTCGCTGCCGATCAATGATTAGAGAGTCGATAACGCGATTTAAGAGGACAGACACAGCGAGATCGACAGCGCTTACGAGCAATCTGACGAGCGAAGCGAGACCCTCACGTGAGACCAGAATAGAACGGGAAGCGCTCCGCCGATTCGGCATCAAACGCGCATTGTTTGCGAAATCCCCTGTGAATTGCCGCAAATGAGCGACTTGCGATCTGTTCGGTCAAATGGGGATCGCAGAATTGGAGGCTCTAAGGAAAAATGACATCTCTGAGTCAATGTCGCTGTGACTACGGAACCGGGGACACGGAGACAATCTTGCATAGCCTTTGTGCGCCGTGGTCTATCGCCATCGGTTCAAAAGCAAGTAGTGAGTAAACGATAGACACCAAGCCGACGCGCAGACGCGGCCGAGTGGACCAGGTCTATCTGCTACTGCTTCCTAAGATGGCCTCCCCCGATATCAGAATGCGCGGCAGGCCGAGACGCTAGTAGCCCATTGTCGGGACGAACCCGATGCGTTTGTCGGTCCTGCGCGACGCTGCGAGGGCGTGCCGAAGCTCAGTATTCGTTGTTATTGTCTGCATGTTCAGGGCTTATCAGAATGGGATGGAGGGGCCCGGTTTGCGATCAGCGGCCGCATCCCGCTGTCGCGGAGATCGACGGAATCCACGTCGATGCGAACTCCGTCGATCTCGGCGGATTGATGAGGCGAGGCAGCGGTCCGCAGACGGTAGCGCTCCGGCACGACCCGATCGGATGAGACGTTACCAAGTCGCGCAACGACTTCGGTGTCACTTGCTCCTTCGAGCCCGGCCTGAATTGGCTTCTAATAGCTGGCCCGAGGAGACCAGCGAACCCCACGGGAAACACCGTCTTCCGATTCCGGTGTCCATACCGGACCACGATTCGCAGGCTCATCGAAGCCACCCCCTCGTCTCGTCGCTGAGCGCATCGAGCATGGAACAGACATCAGTCTCGTTGACGTTCAGCGTTAATGAGATGCGGAGGCGAGCTGTGCCTGGGGGCACCGTTGGTGGCCGGATGCCCCGGATATCAAAGCCGCGCACCTGCAGTGCAGAGGCTAGCTGCATCGTATGTGCGTTGTCGCCGACGATATATGGCACGATCTGTGACTTGGAGGGACATAGCAGGCCGCGCGTCTGCATTTCGCGGTGTGTGAATGCAACCAGTGTTTGCAGGCATTGCTGGCGCTCTGGCTCTTGCTGCAGGATCAACAGTGCCTCTCGGACCCCAACAGCAATCAGAGGGGGCAGGGCGGTCGCGAAGATGAATGGACGGCAGCGATTGATCATGAAGTCGCGTATTGCCATCGAGGTAGTCACCAGCGCCCCGGCAGCCCCCAAAGCCTTTCCGCAGCTATGAACGACTATCAAATTGTCGCGCCCCTCGTACGGCGCGGCGAGCCCCCGCCCCCGCTCGCCGTACACGCCCGTGGCGTGCGCCTCATCTACCATCAGGAACGCATCGCAACGGTCCGCAATCGTGATCAGCTCTTGGAGCGGCGCGAAATCGCCATCCATGCTGTAGAGGCTTTCGACCGCGATCCAGACGCGGCCGGCGCCACCCGCTGCCCGCCAGTCACGGATTGTGCTCTCGACCGACTGCAGGTCGTTGTGGACGCTTGTCCGGAATTCGGCGCGACCGGCTCGCGCGCCTTCATGGATGCTCGCGTGGACGAGAGCATCGACAACAAGCAGGTCGCCCCGTTGAGGCAACGTTGTTAGAACCGCGAAATTCGCAATATAGCCCCCGTTAAAGAGAAGCGCCGCCTTTGCACCAAAGAACTGAGCCGCTTCTGCTTCAAGAGCTTCGTGTTCCTCGCAATTGCCCCGGAGGAGGCGCGACCCGCCCGCGCCGATCGGTGTGCCCGCATCAATGGCCGCCAAAACGGCCATTTTCATACGGGGCGCACTCGCCAGGGCCAGATAATCGCTGGAAGAGAAATCAGTACCGGCGCGAGGCTTGAGGCCGCGCGGCGGGTCTTTCAGGGCTTGCAAGGACGCGAGATAGTTAGCGGTGTGGGATGCATGAACAGGGGTCATTCGTCACTCCAGAGTGGAGCAATAGCGCGCCGGCACCGGTTGCGTCCGAAACCAGAGCTATCAGCGTGTCGCATGGCGGTTGAAACCGTCTAGCCAGTCAGGATGCGATTGTCGCGGTCAACCAAGACAACGCGCGGTGTGAAGACCCTGGCCTCCGCTTCATCAAGGGAGGCATATGCAACGATGATGATTTTGTCTCCGGGCATTGCAAGGCGCGCGGCCGCACCATGCAAGTCTATGATGCCAGACCCGCGGGGCGCCTCGATCACATAGGTTGTAAAACGCGCGCCGGTATCGATGTTGAAGATCTCGACGCGCTCATGAGCCAACAAGCCGGCTGCCTCCAGCAGCGCACCATCGATCGAGATCGAGCTTTCGTAGTGCAGATCGGCTTGGGTCACCGAAGCGCGGTGAATCTTGCCTATCATTAACGTGAGCTGCATTCTTACCTACTGAGAAGTTGCAAGCAGCGCCGTCGCTCCTCGCTCGGTAAAACTTGTGGTCGTGGCTGAGGCGTCGGCGTGGAGGCGTTGGGACCGGCTAAGTCAGATATTGTAACTGAGCGATTCGGCTCCCTAGTGGTCCGCTGTATTGAGGGCGGCCGCCTCATACCGGTCGCACTTTTTCGCTTCCCGCAGGAGACACAGACAGTTGCCCTCGTTCATGCTGCGGCTGCAAATGCACCCCTTTGCGCAGTCTAGTAGGCGCCGAGGAGGAAAATCGATAACTTCTGCTTCTGGAGTGCATAGATCTAGCAAAGTTTGTTTGACGCAGAATTCAGTCGTCTTGGTCGGCCTCGTTCAAGCAGATGAGAGCTCAAGCGGCCGCGGGTTCTTCCGTAAAGGAAGCTCCAGATGACGCCCAGAGGCCATCGGGAGGCCGCCCGCATAGAACACGGGGAAGCATCGAATTGAACTCAGTCCCGGCTATCGAGACGATTGTCCGATTCAGGACTTGACCGCCAGTGCGTGAATGTACGCATCCGCGGTGATGGTCGGGTACAACTGAGCCGGGCACTAGCGTTGAACGCTCGGATCCTACCCGCGATGCCCGCAGATCGGCTCCGAGCACTGCCTCGTCATCGCCCACGAGTGCAATCCCGGATGGGTGAGGCCCAAGATATCGCCAGCTCCCGAACAGCTCCAGACCAGTGGGTGATCGACAAACCGCCGAGCTTCAGCTGCGCGATCCTGATTGCACCACGCGAGCACCGACGGCCGGGTCTGGCAAAGTGCCGGGCGCCACTGAGTGCTAAGTGCGCTGTCGTCCGAGTCGCAGGAGGAAGCCGCTATCGAACGCCCCAGCTCCATTTCCCATCTCGGAAATGACAGTACAATACGCGCTCCTTGTTCTCGAGGGCTCCATGTTCAAAAAGGCCCCAATGGCTAATCGATAGCATCTCGGTTCTCCGGTTTGAAAAATGATGATTCGGCCGCGCGAGGATCTTTTAATCAGGACGAGCTGCGTTTGCGGCTGCCGGCGATTTTCGTGGCGATGAGCGGCACGCCGGTAGGTGCCGCATCGGGACGAGGAGAAGCAATCCGCGCCCCTCCTGGTTGCTAGATCGATGTGGCTGCGCATCTCGAATAATCGCCCAGGTGGGAACCAGCGCGATGGCGTTCGAGACGGCGGTATGGCTTCAAAAGTGCTGGCGCATGCCACGGCGCTTCTCAATGATCTCGTCGCAGTCGTCATCCGACAAGAGCGTATGGTGCGTATAATCAATCGGCTTGCCCCTCTTGACGGCCGACGGGAGCCCTCTAGGCAATAAGCTACCCCGGATCGCCGAACAAAGCCCGCCGATTATTGGTCTCGCTTGCGTATATCCGGCAAATTGAGGTGTTTGGTGCAGGACTTCATCGTCGAGGTCGAGGACATCAGCGCGCAAGAATGAAGAGGCCTCCTTAGGAGCAGTCGTAGCGCGGTATTGCCTCGATACAGGCATACTGCCGAATCTGCGCTTCGGCTGAAATCGCCGCGCATGCCGCAGAAAGCCGGCGCGCCTGAAAAGAGCGCATCTCAGTCACCTAGCGCGAAATCTCCGCGATAAGGGCGGTCACGTTGGCGAAATTCAGCATTAACAGGCGATAACATCTGAACGAAAGATACGTCGGTCGGCAGAGCGAAAAGTTTTCGGAGCCGGTAACCAGATGAACGCCGCGATAGTCCGCGATCTACGAAACTGTGCCGCGCGCGCTCTACCGAACGGCGCAGCGCATCGAGAGGTGCCGCACCGGCTTCATGGCAACTGTTATAGACGTGCTAGAGCTCCTTCGAGGGGCGAGCTCGCACGTCATTCCCAGCACACATGGGCCGGAGGCGGCACGCGCGGTTCCATGTCGCGACCTGATCAGATGACGCGGCCAGCAGCGATGACGTTGTCATTTCAAAGTAACTCAAAAGGATGAAGCTAACATAATGACAGTCAGCAAAGGACTGCAGGCGTTCCCGCGCACAGAATATTTGCGCAGACTTGCCGCTTTGAAACCGGAAATGCGGCGACGAGAGATCGACGTATTTTTCGTAACCAGCCCGTGCAACATCACCTATCTTACGGGGCATACCGCCGCGTCGGCGTATGTTCCACAAGGGCTCGTATTTCGCTCGATGAAGAGAAGCCAAAGTTCTTCCTCCGTCGGATGGATGCACCGGCAGCAGTTCGGCAGACGTTTCCGAACCCGAATAACGTCATCGGGTATCCCGAGGATCTCGTGGGCATCCGGATACCGATGGCTACGACAAAGTGATCGAATATCTCTGTGAACGGGGCCTTGCAACCCGCGGCATAGGCCTCGAAACAGGGTCCCTGACGCTCAAGCAGTTTGGGCGAGGCCAGGATAAATTCTCGACCAAGCTACCCAAAGCAAAGAATAGTGGAGTGTTCCAAGGCGATAGACTGGATCAGGATGGTCAAATCCGATCTGGAGATATCCCTCATGCGAGAAGGCCGCGATCGCTGATGCCGCAATGTTGCGTGCGGCTGAAGTGATACGACCCGGTGTGCGGGAAGCCGATGCGGCGGCCGAGATCGTGGCGACCCCGATAAGGGGCGCGAACGGCAAGCCCGGAACAGCAATTTCGCCCATCTGCTTCTGCGCCTCGCCCTATACCGGGACAGCCCATGTGCGGTGGGGCGAGGGCGTCTTTCATGATGGATCGCAGATCAATCTTGAATGGGGTGGCGTCCGCTATGGCTACAATGCTGCCATCATGCGCACCTTCACCATTGGAACGGCTCCGGACCGGTTAGTCGCATATATGAAGCAGAGGTCGCGGGGCCCGAGGCTGCGCTTAGCACAATCCGCCCCGGAGCCACCTGCGGCGATGTCGCCAACGCATTCAATCGCACGATGGCGAAAATGGGTTTCCAGAAAGAGTCGCGCTGCGGATACCCGATTGGGATTGATTGGACCGAGCCGACCGCAAGCCTCAAAGAGGGAGACAGGACAGAGCTGAGAGCGAACATGACCTTCCACTTGGTGCTGGGCAACTGGGTTGACTTGGATTTTGGCTATGTCGTAAGCGAGACATTCCGGGTTACCGGACGGGTGTGGAAGTACTCACCAACACGCCACGAAAGCTTTTCGAACTGTGAGCGAACCGCGCTTTCGCGGGTCGGTGTGCCGCAACCGGCATACAAACCGCTTGACGCTCTGGTAACTGGACGGAAAGCCAAATTGATCGAGCAGGTCTTGGTAGATCGCCTGCGCATTCCGCATAGGCGGACGTGTTCTTCGATCCACGCCCGATGCGCTTCGCGAGCCGAACGGGCCTGGCTGCTGGTGACCGTCGCTTCCGATGTCCCAAAAGCCGGTCGGGGTGGAGGAATTTGGCCGTCCACGCTCACCGGGCCTGTGGTCACTTCCTCGGGGGAATTCGCCTCCGCACCAGCCCGCAGCGCCCGGTAACGCCGGATCGTCTTGCGATCGCCCCCCGCCATCTGTGAACCTCGCGCTGGCTGGCGGTTGGGATCGAGTGCGTAAATCGGTGCTTTGCAGGTGTGGCTCCAAGACGTTCAACTCCCCGGTCCCATGCTGGCTAAAGGGACCGAAAACAGATGTCCTTCCTGACCTGCTACCGCTGTTTTGACGGGATCATCAGGTGGGGAGTTTCAAGTGACCGTACCCGCCGGTTGACCGACCCACGGCGGCAGAGCGGATGCGCCGATCCGCAATGCTGGCACTTGGGGAGCCCCGACATTGACATCAGAGCTGTTCAGTACGTGTCGAGGGGAAATCCGCCGACAAACAGTCTCAGGGATTTAGAAGATCAAGTACGTATCTGACCGTTAGCTCCGTGGTCGGAACGACAAGTTCGTCGGAAGCTCCGAATGTCGGCGTATGCAATAATGATTCATTGCCAGTCGCGCGAGTTCCGAACCAGAAGTAGATCGATGGCACAGATGCCGCGTAGAAACCAAAGTCGTCGCTGCCCGCTGCTCGCTTTTTTGCGGTGAGCGCTTCGCGGCCGAGTGTGTCATGAACGACTTGCCGAAAGCGCTGCACCATGTCGCTATCGTTGACGACCGGAGGCTCGCCTGTACGGATGATGCACTCGGCTTGGCCGCGATGCATCCTCGCGACGCCTTCGGCCACCTCGCGCACGCGTTGGGACAGTAGTGCTCTGCGTTCTGGGCTACGGGTTCTGATTGTTCCTTCCATGATAACCGAAGGACAGATGATATTGGTCGCCTCTCCACCGTGGATAGTGCCGATCGTAACGACTGCGGCGTCATCAATCGGCATTTCGCGCGAAATCACCTTCTGCACCTCATTCACGAAGGCAGCGGCTATGGCGATCGCGTCGACCCCATTGTGTGGTGAGGCGCCATGGGCCATCTTACCGGTGATGGTAAGCATGAACTGGTCGGCGGACTTGGTGATGGGTCCTTCGCAAGCGTCCAGCATGCCGGCGGGAATATCTGGACTGACGTGGAAGCCGACTGCCCCATCGAAGCCGTCCAGCAGCTTCTCCTCTTTTACCGTTCGCCCACCGAGTGGCTCCGCCTCCTCTGCTGGCTGAAAGAACACCCGTACTTTGCCTGCAAAATTCTCCCGCATGCGGTGGAATGCGAGCGCGGTGCCGAGCGCGATAGACGCGTGCACATCGTGACCGCAAGCATGCATGATGCCGTCGACCTGAGAGCGATAAGGCAGATCATCACGGGCCTCCTGGATGGGGAGTGCGTCAATATCGCCGCGGACGGCAATCGATCGCTTCGGGCCCGAGGCGGTGCCTTCGATATCGATATAGAGACCGGTGTTGTGGAATGGCTTCGCACCTGTAATGCCGAAGCGCTGCAGCATGCGACGGATTCGCTCTTGCGTCTTCCATTCCGCGTTAGAGAGCTCAGGCTCGCGGTGCATGGCGTGGCGGAGCTCGATCACCGCTTCGCGCTCGGCGCCCGAGAGAAGACTGTTGGTGGATGCGCTCATTCTGGTTGAACCTTCATTTCGCCATTTTGCGGGCAGTTCTGGAGGGAGCTTATCTTCTCGCGAAGAACGAGAATCGACGTTTGCGCCTCCGCGCTTGCACGGATCCAGCTTGTCGGGGCCATTCTGCGCACAATATCTCCAGCAAAGTCAATTTCCCCTTGCACGCCGCTTTCGCGTTGTCATTTTTAACACATTCTCAGGAAGAACGCTGGCCGACAACGTATGTACCCGCCGTCGCCAAAGGGAAGCACAATTTGCGGAGTATATCACCGATCCCGGATGCGTAATTTGCCAGCTACAGCGGACGAGCTCGGTAGGTGACTATTACACAGGACTGATCCTATCGACGGACGCAAGAGCATGGAGCCTTGGCGCTGCGACGCCTCCCGCGCGGACGTCAGCACCGTCGCGGCTGCAGTTTGTTGGCGACGGGCTGGTCTGACGAGAACGTATTGGCCAAGCTCCGTGAGTTAGTATTGCCGGCAGTTGAGAAGGGCTGGTGTAACGAGGTATGGATCATTGACGACAGCTCGTCCCCAAAACAAAGCACTCAGTCGGCGTAAACTACCGAAATGACAGTCAGCTTAATGGCCGGCCGATTGCCAGCTCGCGGTCTCGTTATCGATCGTCAATAATGCCGCCCGCCTTCCGGTCACCCGTTAGCTGTACCCTCCCGAAACTTTACTAAAAATCGTGCCCGCGGGAAAAAGGAGTTCTGTGCGTCAAATTCAGCAAAACTGATCATGGGGTCCGGCCAAGCCATCCCCTCGGAGCCGCCGTCGCTCGCTCGCCCAAGCGCAGCGCTGGCGAGCCACGGCGGCGGAAAGGGGGGGCGTCCATCCCTTTGGTGGATCTGAGCATCGCCAGGTCGCTTGACGCTGCGTCTCCTTCTTGTGCTCCTTCAACATCCATGTTCAGATAGCGATGGTCCTCAAGCTAGGCCTCGTGGCGCCCGACGGTCAGCGCCCGCACCAGCCTCTTAGGCAGCTTCGGCGTTGGGGGCGATTCGCACCACGTAGGTGCCCCCGGATCTGCTCGTTGAGGCGCTCCAGCATGTTGGTCGACTTCGTGTCCTTGCGGGGCACCAGCGGCAGACGGAAGTTGGTCAAGGTCTCCTCGAGGTTGTCGTTCGAGACCACGCCCCCGATCGCGTTGTTTCGCTGGCCTGCGAGAGCACTCTGCGGCCTTGCGCCTGTTGGATGCGGCTTACGGCAAATTTTCGCGGGTGCGTGGCATGACCTAGTTGAGCGCGCTTTCAGGTGATCGGCATCTTGCCGAACGGTCCGATCGGGCGGCCCGGCACCAGCCGCTCGCCACATGACAAGCCGATGAGCAATACCGGTCGACCCACCGAGCCCGAAAAAAGAAAGAGCTTCTCGGTCTAACAAGCCGAGCCTAACGCAGGGAGGGCTCGGCTGACCGGTTATCCTTCGCGCGTGTGCCCATCCGCGCCGTTTGCACTACACTGATTCCCGAGAAGCTGTCGGCAGAGTGGCTTGCTGACGGTACCGCCCGAGGTGAAGCAGAGCCGACCGAAGTATTGGTTGTCGACGCTGCCGGAGAGCAGCCAGCTTCAGCAACTGGTGATCTTGCCAAGCTACCGCTGACGTATCAAGCGCAACCACCACAAGCTCTAGCAGGAGGCCGGCATGGTGACCTTGACACGCGCTACACTGCGCCGACCGTGGACGCTGACCGGCACCTCGCCATCAATGGCAGCGCGGCGAACCACGCGGCTGTGGTCACCATAATCGTTGACCGCACGATGCATCGTCGCGCGGTTGTCCCAGATAGCAACGTCGCCCTGCTTCCAATTCCATCGCACAGTGTTTTCGGGGGCTGTGATATGAGACTCGAACAGATCAAACAATCTCTGGCCATCGTATTTCGGAACGTCAACAAACCGTGTCACGTACGTTCCAAGGACAAGCGTGCGCTCTCCGGTTTCGGGATGGACACGCACGACGGGATGCTCGGTCTCGCACTTTGTTCGACTAGTGAATTCGTCATAACGCTGCTGATCTGCTTCGCTGGGTCGTGCGGTTACCGCGAAGTCGTAGGCGCTACTGTGGACGGCCCAGAGGTCGTCGGCAAGCCGTTGCACCGGTGACGGCAGATCGAGATAAGCGGCAGCCGTGTTTGACCACAACGTGTCACCCCCGACCGGCGGGATCACAACACCTCGCAACACACATATCTTCGGATACGCATCCACGCAAGATCCATCAATGTGCCAATTGTCAGCCCGCACTCCGCGCCTGGAATCAATGTCAAAGATCGAGACCGTTCCTTCGGCAGCACCTAGCGGGGGCGGCACAAGATTCCCCCAGCGGAGAGCAAACCGCTCCTGCTCGGCGTCATCAAGATGATTCTGGTCGCGAAAAAAAAGCACCTTGTGTTCCAGGAGAAGACCGTTGATCGCAATGATTGTTTGGTCGGGCAAATCGCCCGACAGTTTGATGTTCCTGATTTCGGCGCCGATGCGCGCCGCGCGTTTGATGACATCACTAGGCGGGAAGGCCTTATCGATCAAAGCCGTCTTGCTCATGGTATTCTCCAATTTGCGGTTTCTGCACCAGACGAAGCCCTTCAGCCACCCCACTCGTAAATGCTAAATTAAAGAGCTATCCAAAACCTGCGATTCTCGACCGCTGGTATGATGGCGAGCGAACTCGACCATGAACGCACGGTCCACTATCACCGATTCGGTGAGCGTCTTGCCAAGGTAGGTGGACGAAGCGCTTAGGTGCGGGTGAACAACATCTGACATTGCTGGCTGCAGGCTCGCGTTGCGAGAAATCCCCAGCAAAGGCCATGCCATTCTGGAGACCGCGCCTCGGATCGCTCGCTTACCCACGGGAATGGGTTATGCTATTAACGATAGAGTAGCCTCGACTCTAACGCGCGATCCTTTCTTGTCGTGACGCGACAAATTAGTTCGACACGCAATCAAAGCGGCGATTCGCAGGGAGCAACACCCCGTGTCTGACGCACGCTCCCCAGCGCGCTCCAGAAGCGGGTCAACCGTAGTGAGTAATGCGGGGGCCGGCGTGCTTCTTTCTAGTCCTCGGATGTTCGCGCAAGTGCTTTCTCAACGCCAACAGCTATTCCAGAGTCAGCAACTGCAACGTAGGTGCAGGCCCACTCGATGCGCCACCGCAGTCGCAAGATCGCCACTGCGCACGAAAGAGCGACCATACGTGACGGTAAATTGTGCCCCAGTGGGAGCTAAAACACTCCACGACGCGCAATCGTTCGTTGGATGAATGGTATGCCCCCTGGTGCGCGCGGTAACCCGTGACAAAAAACAGGCATCGCAAAATAACTTCCGTTGGATGCTTCAGAGTGACATATGCCTCTGCGAGCCCTCCGAACCAAGCAAATTGGTTGTTGACAAGCGACTAAGTTGGCGATCGACCTACCCTGTCCTCACTAGGCCTTTAGCTTTTCACCGATTTAGATCGACGAAAGCCGCGAGACGTCTCTGATTCGAACGGCCCAAAAATCGACTCTTGCCATTCCATCGCTGCTTTGACACCTTCCGACCTAAGGATCTCATGAAACCGTCGGAATTCCGATTCCGAATTGTTCATGAGCAAACAAGCTTGCGCCCCTTGCCGCAGAGCAGAATCGAAACCTGCGGCAAGAAGCGTGCTGTTAAGTGCCCTCTTATTCCACTTCAATGTAGGCATTGCGACGCGCGACATACGCTTTGCTATTTTCATGACTTCGTCCTCGAGCTGATCCTTGGGGAAGATACGGCTCACTAGTCCCAGTCGATAGGCCTCTTGGGCGTCAAAGGTATCTCCTGTATAAATCAGCTCGCGACAACGCTGTCCTATTATCCAGGGCAGGCCCAATGTCAGCACACCAATAGCAAATCGCGTCTCCGTGACGGCGAACTGCGCGTCGTCGGAGCAATAGCGAATGTCAAACATTGTGGCGAACTCTAGAGCCCCTCCCAAGCAGTAGCCGTTTATCATCGCGATAACTGGCTTCGAGCAGTTAAATGGGCAATAGTTAAACTTAAAATCCAGATCTTCGCGTTCCCTCCAATCATCCAAGGTTCGTTCCGCGAAGCCTTTTTGATTATCGTCGTTTAAGTCAAACCCAGCCGCGAACGCGCGTCCCTCGGCACCCGTAACCACGACAACGCGCACATTTGGATCGCGATCTGCAACCCCAAGTGCATCTTCGAACTCGGCGCAGAGCTCGAGAGAGAGCGCATTCATCTTGTGAGGGCGATTCAGAGTAACCCGGGCAACGCGGTCATCTACCTGGTAGAGAATGGTGCTGTACGTCATCTATGATCCTATGATTGCTGCCTGTGGCGACGATGGTCTTGGCACGATGAGAACAGTTTATGGACCACCCAGATCCCCTCTTCTTCGCGCATGCGGTTATCCGACACAGGTACCGCGAATTAACCGCCACCAGTCGCACAAAGTGGACGTCAGCTTTGCCGATCGCCCAACGATGGCTTTGCCCATTAGTTCGAGTCGCCTCTCAATTCAACATAGCTTATGTGTCCAGGGGAGCAGCCCCAAGAACTGGCGCGCAGGAGTTCTCGCTTAGTTGGCATAGCTGCGATTCACAGTTCGATGACTCAAAGGTGCAGTACCCGAGGCACGTTGATCTTGCGCAACACTACCGGGCCCTTTCGTAGCCCATTCCGTTCCGGGAATGGGCTAATGGTCTACGGAAAGATAAATATTGGTCACACGCGTCCAAATTCACCTCCTCCTTCACTTTGCAGTTCGCAATAGCAACCGCCGTGCCAGCGGCATTGAAGCGCAATAACCGGCCGCTTCGCCTCATCAAATTGCTCAAGGTCGCAAACAGCGAGCCGTGTTGGGGATCGAACAATTGGTATTCCGCCGTCACATCCCGCACACGCGACTGTTGCACGCAGAAGACCATACTTGCGACGACTCGCGGGGAGTTGGGGTAGAGAAATTCACTAGGATCAGGCTCGAAGCTGCCTCGACTGACGCCCCATTATTGAACTCACAAGCATTGGAGCAAGGAACACGAAATTCGCCGTTATTTGAGGCCTATTAAGACAGGGAGTAATGGTCACCCGGGGTTTCGAACGGTGGTCCGAGCCGACGGAAGACCACAGCTTGTCAAATTGTTTGGAAAGCTGATAGCGCATCCCCCGCCACAAGCGCCGAATACATGTTTCGCGGGATGTCGCCGTGATCATGAACGAGCTGCCGCACGCGTGAGTGCTCAACGTCGCTCGCGCACTGAGCCCTCCTGGACGACAGATGCTATCAACGTACCATCGTATTTGAAGATCAGTCCGCGGGTGAACCCGCGCCCAGCTTGTGCACTCGGCGACTCGAGTGCGTAAAGCAGCCATTCGTCGGCGCGAAACGGGCGGTGAAACCACATTGCGTGATCGAGGCTGGCCGATATCATGCGCCCACCGAACAGCGTACCGCCATGCCGCGCCATCACCACATCGAGTAGGGGCAAGTCCGACGCATATGCCAGGGCGCTCCTATGTAGCGCCGGATCATCTGGCAGCTTTGCGGCCGTTCTGATCCAAATATGAACGCGACCGTCGCCGATCTTCTGACCGATATAGCGGCCGATCTCCACGGGGCGCAATTCGATCCCACGATCGAAATCATAATACCGGCGTATGATTTCAGGTATCTCGGGAAATATCGGGTGCTTACTCAACTCGCCATCCGACAGTTTTTCCGGCGGGGGTACCCCGGCCATCTCAACCTGGTGGTCGATCGCGCCCTCCTCTTCCGCATGGAACGATGCCAGAATGCAGAAGACCGCATTACGATGCTGGAGAGCAGTGACGCGCCGAGTTGAGTAGCTGTTGCCGTCGCGCAACCGTTCGACCTGATAGATGATCGGCACTTTTGGGTCGCCGGGCCGGATGAAATAGCCGTGCAACGAATGAGGCAGACGGTCTTCCGTGGTGCGCGATGCGGCGATCATTGCTTGCCCGATTATTTGGCCCCCGAACACCCGCCGTGACCTGGTGGCCGGGTTGATGCCGCGAAATAGATTCATCTTGATTCGTTCGACATCGAGGATCGCAAGCAAGTCGGTCAGGCTTTTTGACATTGATGGACTTTTCGTGTGTTCGAGCTCCATTCCCACTCCTTTTGAGCCGTTCCAGAACGGCGCTTTGGGGCGTTCGGGCCTTTGCTTCGCCGAGCTCCCGTTAACGAAGCAGCAGTGAGCAGTTGTGCGCCCCTAGACCGTGATGGGTTCTCTCATTGAACTTCTCGGCTAAATGCAGGATGAGTTGGAAGGATTCCTTTCACATCCCCTGCCATCCGGCCTACTCCAGACACTTGCATATGACGATCCGCAGCAGAGCGGCAGCAACTCATGCTGCGCGTATCGTATGCCACCGCGACGCAGGAAGCTGTTGCAGCATTCGGGCCAATGCCCGGTCTTGCACGTTTTCTTGAACTAATGGGACCGCCCGGCCCGGTGCACAGGTCGAGTTCCTGGTTATGCAGAGTTTCCCGAAGCGAGCGAGCCGAGATGGCTCCCATGGCACCGCAGTTATTAACTGGCTACAGCAATCGATATACTATCTTGTGTGTGCGATGCTAAGACTGCGTGCGAGGCACGGTGCACTCGTCAATAGGTCGTGACCAGTTCTCCAGTGCGCGTCTATAGCTGCGAAAGAGAAATTGCGGAAGAGGGTGGTGGTCGACCCTGACCCGAGGCAAGCTTGACGAGCAACATGTGCAGAGCTGTAGGTTGTCGATATGAACCTTTCGCAGCCTCTGTCGTGCACATGGTTGGCAAAGGGTAGCTCTGTCCGCTCCGATGCAAGGGCTCCCAATCTAGCTGCGCTCGCTGTCGCATAGACTAACCAGACGGGCTGAAGCACTCCGGATACTCAGCCGCCAACCTCTTTCGAAATAAGCGTCTGGGGCCCGATGCTCTCGGCAAGGCCGCTAGCCCCGTACCGCCGAGCATCAGTCACACCATTGCGAGCCAAGAACAGCTGGCTCAGCTGACTTGACCAGCTGTCTTGCAGGTACCGATCGGCAGGATCCGAAGATGCTCAACCTAGCACCGTCTGCCCATGCTTGGCGACGGTAACATCGCGCCCGCGAATATGACCTTCAAACGAAATTGAGTCCCCATCTTTCCAGAGATCGATGGTGATGACCTCGCCGGGGAACACCGGGGCCGAAAAGCGGACGCGATGACGTCGGAAGGCTGATGGATCGTAGTCGGCATAGGTTTGCAACACGGCCCTGCAGGTTAGTCCGTAGGTACACATGCCGTGGAGGATGGGTCTGGAAAAACCGGCCCGGCGCGCGAATTCGGGGTCACTGTGCAATGGATTTCGGTCACCCGATAGACGGTAGATCAAAGCCTGGTCAGGCCGGGTTGGTATATCAACCGATCTGTCGGGCGGTCGGCGGGGCACTTGGTGCGGCTGGGAGATTCCCCGCGAGGGTCCGCCGAAACCGCCGTCGCCCCTCGCAAATGTCGAAGAACGGATCGTTACGATCTTGCTGCCGTCGCTATTCTTGACGATGATTTCGTTCTGAATGATCGCGCCTTTCTTATCGCCCTTGTCATACACACCATTGATCCGAGCATCCGCGGTAACACTGGCCGCGACAGGCACCGGCTTGTGAAATGTGATGTCGCGCTCGCCGTCAACGACCATGAGGTGGTTGAGGTCGATCATTCCGGGTCGCGCTCCCCATACACAAACAGAAGCAAAAGTCGGAACCACCTTCAGAGGCTTGGGTGTCGCGAATTCCTCGTTGACGAACTGCAGTTCCCTTTCGTTCAGAGGATCCGCGCCCATCCCGATGCCAAGTGCATAGAGCATCACCTCGCGATTACTCCAGGAATAGGGAATCGCTTCCGTTCGGAGTCTAAGTACCGCAGGATAGTCGATAGGCATCAATTCGTTCTCTAATGTCTTTCCGGGAACCGATATCAGTCACGGCATCGCGAGCCCCCATTCTTCACACTTGCACGAATTCAGCCCCGGCCAGAGTTGCTGCTTGTGAATAGCAATAGTCGTGCCAGAACTGAAGTGAAGCGGCTGATGTCGGAGTTGGTAAACGTCTTTGGGCATTTCTAGTTCTGTTGCATGGCTCATTATCGGCTGCTCCTAGCACACGGTTCGCAAGGACGTGACACCTACAAGTTTGCGCGTTCCGCGCCTGAGGAACCTTGGCACGGAATAGCCGTGGTTCAGCATCTGGAGCCGAATTCTGGCGGAGAGTTTGAGCCGTTGTCAGATCCAGAGTTCATCATGCTCCGCGAATCAGCCTCAGCGGCCTCAAAACCGGCACATGATCAGACCACCGAACGCTCACGCCGTCTCTTGAATACCAACATGCCCCCCCAGAGGCGCGGAGGCCGGGATGCCTCATATAGGCTATCCGCCGGTCAGAAAGGTATCGGCCAATAAGCTCCTGCTGAAGAGCCGGGCTGCAGCCGTCGTTATGCAATGCTGCGGTTTCACGTGATCAGCATAGCACTCTCGTAGCGCCGACTGACCAGTTGGAAGAACCGATGCGCCGCGTCGGGCTCCAGCGGCGGTTAGCCGAGTTGCTCGACGATCAGCAGCTTTGGCTTCGCCGGCGCGAGCAGCTTCTCGCCCAGGCGCTGCTCGCCCATGCGCCTTGGCGAGGCCAGCGATCAGCGTCGTCGCGGCGGTGAACTGCACCGTGTAACCGGCCCAGGATCCTCTCTCGGCCGATCGCGATCGACAAGCGCGTCTTTCCGATCTGCATTTACGATCATCCGCTGCGCTGCGCCCAAAGATATGATGCCCCCCTAGCTCTAAAGGGCGCGCCGCTCGTTTCGCTAGCGGTTTGCTCCGGTGCGGCTCTTGTGCTGCTTGCTGAAATGTAGTGCGCCGGCGAATGCACGACAGTGCGACGCAGTTCGGTCAATGCTGCCCCCATGCAGCAGGATCCCGCGCGATATCGGATTCGCTTCGCAAGCCGTCGTCGTAGCACAGCCGCCCCGCTCCATTCCCTTCTCTGAATCAGACCGCACGCTAGCGGCGCCCCGGTCGTCGTGATTGCGCTGGCGGCATGATGTTAGACCGTCAAGGAGCGATTTGATCCTTGCTCTGCATCGGGCCAGCCGATACGAGATGCACGATCCGATACCCGCTCTCGCGCAGATACCGCAAGAGCGCCGGCATCATGGCGGCGGTCCGGGCTTGCGCATCGTGCAGCAGAATGATTCCTCTTCGTGAGCTCTCAAGCTGGTCGGTCAAATTCTTTAATGCTTCGCCGTGAGTTATGTTCTCCCAATCGCTCGCCCAGAGATCAGCGCCGAACGCGACGATCCCGCGCGAGTGCACGAAGTCGAGCGTTGCAGGCGTCGAATCAAAATAGGGAAAGCGAAAGAAAGGCGCCGACCGGCGGTCTAATCCAGACGCCATTGAGCGCCATTTCATCGGCAGCAATGCCAAGCTCGATATCTTCCTTCGCCTGTTCGAATGAAATCTTTGAGATAATAGGATGTGAAAAGCTATGATGCGCAATGGTATGGCCGAGGGCGGCGATGCGGCGGACGAGCTCGGGAAATTTTGCGGAGGACCTGCCGACCAGGAAGAATGTGGCCCGCGCGCATTCCCCCGCGAGCGCAGCAAGCAGTTTTTGCGTGCTCCGCGGCCGCGGCCCGTCATCGAAGGTGAGAACGACCTCATGGTTCACTAGAGCGTTAACCCATCTGACTGAATCGTTTGGGATTCACAAATCGGCGGTTTGATGATTCAAGCTGGTCGCCGGATTGGAGGCCGGCGGGCATGGCAAAACCGCTGTCGATGGACCTTCGCGAACGTGTACTTGCCTGTATTGGAGGCGGCGTTTCAGGCCGGCAGGCTGGCGAGAGATTTGGGGCAGTGCGGCAAGCGTAAGCCGCTGGCGAACGCGTGAGCGGGAGCAAGGTGATGCCCAGCCGAGAGCCCAGGGCGGCGATCGTAAGTCTCACCGGATTGATGCCCATCAGGCGACGATAATGACTCTGCTTGAGGCTGCGCCCGACCTCACCATCGAGGAATTGCGCGATAGCTTGAGCAAACAAGGCCTGTCCTTTGGCTATGGCACGATCCGCCGCTTCTTCGAGCGCCACACGCGGCATCATCGCGCCCTGGGTGCTCGATGGTCCCATTAACCGCGATGCCTTCGAGACCTATGTCGAAAAGGTGCTGATCCCTGAGCTTCCAGATCGCGCCATCGTCGTCATGGACAACCTCTCCAGCCACAAGGGACCGCGCATACGCGAGCTGATCGAGGCGGCCGGCGCTACGCTCCTGTATCTTCCGCCCTACAGTCCCGACCTCAACCCGATCGAGAATCGCCAAGCTCAAAGCAAACTTGCAAAAGGCCGCTGAACGCACCGTCGACGGCCTTTGGGATGCTGTCGGGCGCATCATCGACACTTACACGCCCACAGAATCCACAAAACGGTCTGCGAAAAGCTATTCAATCCCACCCGCGAATAGGCCTTCGCATCGACAACGAGCACGCGCGACGTGCCGCGCGTGTGTGGCCGCGGGCAGTCGGCCGTGCTTGTCACGGTGACGCCAGCAAGCACAGTCGTCGCAGCGTCGGCGAGGCGCGAGCCCAATCTGCGCGGGCGCATCTTTGTCATATTCGTTAGGCAACCTTGATTGGTATATGATGCGCCGCTGATTAGAGCCGCCCAACCGCGCCGCGCAAGATGCCGAGCCGGTTGATACCATCAAAGCACCATTGTTGCGTTGGCTAGAGCTGGCAGCTTCCATTTCGCAGCGAAATCTCTAACCACCTCAACCAGCCCACCTGGAGAGACTACGCTGCGATCGAGGTGGCACCTGATCTTCGTAACGGAGAGGAGCTGCCACCGATGATGTCGGCGCGACAAAGTCGTCGTATGGAATCTTCAACTGCAATACGTCGTACCACAATGTCGGGTTCGTGACGAATGTCCAACCGTCCACGCTGTGGTTCATGTGCAGGACGAGCGCACTCGCAGAACTCCAACTGCCGCGTTCCCTTATATCCGGGTTTCGGGAACGGGCCTGTCAGTTGTCGCCATCCTCGATGCCGACCTTCTTCATGGCAGCGGCGAGGAACTTGCCGATCTCCGCCTCGCCCTTGGCCGAGATGGTGCCGACCTGGGCGATCTCGTCGTTCGAAGTGACCTTCTTGGAGTTATTCTGTAGGTCCGCAACAACGGCGTCCATGCGGGGGCGATGCCACTCTTGAGGTCCATCGGGTTCACGCTGGCGGGCGACCGATTCGGCGCATTCCTTCACGATGCCTTGGCCAGCACGGCAGCCTTGGGAGCGATCGGTTCCGTTTTTGGGCTGCGCCAGGTAATCTCTGATGAGGCGGTTCGGCGCGCGCCGCTTCAATGAGCATGGTCGCACGGCCTTCGTCAGCTTTTGGAAAGCTAGCCTGAGTACAGAGCCGTTCGGGTTATCGGGGCGTGGTAGGGACAGCGCCTACCAGAATGGGACAGCGCCGAGTCACGTTCCTGCTAACCTCAATCTGCAGCGCGGGGGCCGCAGGGATAGCGCCCGATCTATCCCCACCCGATCGGCGCCGAGCCGAGCCCACGCTGCTTCCGGTCGCTGAGACACGACCACTGCTGTCAGGAGTGTCATGCGTTTCCCGGTGACAGAACCCCGGTCAGTTTGTGCCGATGGAGACCGACCGTGTTGAAGTTAGCGGATGCTCTTTCAAGTGATCGCCTCCATCGCCTCCCGTATTACCCCGCCAACATTCTTAACTCTCGTGAGCGGCAGCGTGCCAGCCCTTTTTCACGCAGCTTTGCCATGCCGGGCCCCAATTTTTTCACAATGCTGCGGACCAGCATAGAATTACCAAACGATCTGACCAATTCAGGTAGGTGATTAGCGGTCGTTCTGGGCCTACAAGTTGGCAGCACCCTAGAGGGGGCAAAGTGTCAGGCTTGATACCGAAGCGGGCAAGTCCGGCACGAAAGTCAGCGGGGCGTGGCAGGAACAGCGCTTTCTAGGAATTGAGCGCCGTTAGCTTTTTCGTCCTTGGCACGCTAGGGACAGCGTCGTCTTCGAAGGCTTGCGCACCAGTCCAGCTAGGTGCCCTGCGGTACCTCTCAAACAATACCACTTGATGGCGCCGTGGGGCTTGACCCTCACGGGAGCAAAGGTGGCCAGCTTTGGCTGACCACAGAGGCTTGCGGCATCTGCCAGGAACAGCGCTTTCAGGGTTCAATCCCGATCGCGAGCCCCCCGCTAGTTTCGCAAGCATAGCGGCGAGCAGGAGCAGCATCGGATATGGCGCCAGTCGCATCCGCGCTGCTCTCCGCGTTCTGCAACAACTGCTGACACCCTCGTCGCTCTTGGCACCGCTGGGCAACATCGAAGTTTCTCAGCTGAGTGACGCTGGGTAAGCCGGGCCCGCGGCGTTCCCAAGGCAATCAATTACTGCCTCACGGATCGCGTCGACCAGCGGCATCAGGGTTGCGGCGGAGCCTCCCCCCCAATCTGCCACCGTCGAGACGTTATAGCGCGACAATCTGGATGGGAAGCGCGCGACAATCAGGCGCAAGCCCGACAGACGAGCTTTTCGAATGCAGCCGTTGGCAACGCATTCCTGACCGCACTAGCGCCTGTCGAACTAGATGCTTTATCGCGTTCCCGCCGGGTCCAGCAGCAGATGAACAATGCGTTACGCTCCAGCGCAGAACGTGAGCTCGAGCGCAAGCGGTACACGACGGCGCTTGCTGAACGGCAGTTCAACCGAGCTGATCCAGATAATCTGGCTGGTCGCCTCGGAACTAGAGCGTCGATGGGAAGCGGCCTTAAACGACTTGCGCGCCGCCGAAGAAGCGCTTGCCCGACAGACGCCGTCCACAGCCATCACGCGAGTAGCCATAAGCAAGGAGCTCAGCGACAAGGTCATCAACCTCACCGGCCGCCTCGCGCAGATATGGGGTGACGAGACTGTTTCGGACGCGCATCGCAAGGCTTTGTTGCGATGCCTCATTGAAAAGGTCGTGCTCGACCGTGGTGAGCACGACCTGGCCCTGGCCAGGATCGTCTGGCGCGGAGGCGCCGTGACGGAGCTCGAGGTGAAGATGAGCGTCAACTCCGTCACCGGATTGACACGAGGCGCGGAGATGCGGGAGCGCTCGCTGGCGCTCGCCCGCGACGGCGTCCCAGACGATGAGATCGCCGCAATCCTTACCCAAGAAGGCCACCGCTCTCCCCGTTGCGCCGATAAAGTGCTGCCCATCACCGTCGGGCGGCTCCGTCGTGCTGCGGCCATCAAGGTAGCTAGCTAACGCAGCCGATGGGAGCATGACGGCTCACTCCTCAGCCCGCCCGAACTGGCCCAAAGGCTCGAGATTCCGGTGAACTGGCTCTACGTACAGATCCGAACTAAGCTTTTGCTGATTGATCGCCAGCCATCTCTTCCCGAATACACCATCCGTTCTTGATGCTATCGGAGAGTTTCGAAACCACGTCAATGATCTAAGAATCTGTCAACCTAACAAGGAGGGGCATCAACATGGGTGATCGAGCAGGTAGCCAAGCTGGGCTGGGGTGACCGTCACCACGCCATCAGCCGACGACGGCCAGAGAAAGCGGCCGGGCTCAAGCCGCTTGGCATAGAGCGACATGCCCAGCCCATCATGCCAAAGGATCTTGATCAGCTTGCCGCTCTTGCCACGGAACACATAGAGGTCGCCGCCGTGCGGGTCGCGCCTAAAGGCCTCCTGCACCAGCAAGGCCAGCGAGTTCATGCCGCGGCGCATATCGGTGTGGCCACCCGCACGCCCGAGGCAATGGGGATCACCGCGGCCGTCCATCTGCCAGCGCCGCCACGGCGGCCTTCAGCGTCGCCGCGTCGGCCACACCCGTGATCCGCATCCGAGCTCCGGTCGCAAACTCGATCTCGATCGCCCCGCCGCTGCTGGCCGGCGCGACGGGACAAGGAATCGGTCCCGATTCCGGGACCACCATCGCCGACACGAAGTCAGGTTGTTGGGTGGCATCCCTCGGCTCGGCCCGAAACGAGCGTCGCCATCGCAGCAGCAATGAGCGCGAAACGCCATATCGCCGCGCTGTTGCCGCGACCTGGCGCGGCGCCTGTAAGCTCTCCAGGACGATCTTGAGCTTCTCATCCTCGGACCAGCGCCGCCGCCGGCCTGTATCCACTACTTCGAGCCGTTCGACTTGGGCACTGCGCCTATCACTGTCCATAAGGACAGTTCTCAACAACCGCCTCATTCGGCAAGGCGGCCTTCACCGGCTTTCAATTACCCATAACTTTGACCACTCGAGCTGATCCGCTGATCGGCGAAATCTTGAATCGAAAGAATCATTTGTGATTCCTTGCTGAGCACCTGATTCGCGAGGGGGTGCTCTATGGGGCTGACATTAAGGGATCGATCGACAAAAGGCTGTTTGCGGTCTTTGGACAGGGAATGTTGGATTGATCGAGAGAGTAGTGGATGCGAGTTTAGGGACGCGCGGCTCGGCGACAGATTCCGCAAACTGCTCACGCAGATTGGAAGCGCCATGGGACAAAGCATTCCGCTCGTCTGCCAGGATTGGGCGAATACCAAGGCAGCCTACCGCTTCTTCTCTAACGACCGGGTCAGCGAAGCGGACATTCTGGCCGGACATTTCCGATCGACACGTGATCGTGCCGCCGCCACTGAAGATCTCGTTCTTGTGCTGCACGATACCACCGAGTTCAGCTATCAACGCGAGAAGTCAGAAGCGATCGGCATCACCAAGAGCATAAACAGTGGACGGGATAAGGCAGGTCGCCTCAGATCGCACACCGTTTACCTGATCTCAAGAACGGCCTGGCCGGGATCGCCGTTGCTGTCTCTGACTTCGATGCGATGGAGCCCTTTGACGGCGACCTCGTCCATTTCGTCGGCGATGGTGTGATCCCCGTCTCCAGCCAAGCGGTCGACGCAGGTCCTGATCAAAATGAGTTCCGATCTTATCGCAAGATTCGCGTTCTGCCGCCGATCGGAAAGTAGAAGCGCTATCCCGCTCTCTGACCCTGACAGTGATCCATGCCGAAGGGCGCGGGAGGCCGAAAGACAGAAAAAAGATCGATTGGAAACTGATCACCGACCTGCCTGTTGGTTCCCTCACCGACGCCATCGACAAGATGGATGGTATAGTTTGAGATGGAAGATCGAGGTGTTCCACAAGATCCTCAATCGGGCTGCAAAGCTGAGGAGTCGAATCTTAGGACCGCCCAGCGTCTGACCAACCTGATCTCGCTCTTTTGTATCCTGAGTTGGCGGGTCTTCTGGATGACGATGCTCAACCACTCCGCCCCAGACGCGCCACCAACCCTCGCGTTGACTGCGACTGAAATCGGCGTGCTCGATCGCCTCGTCAACGACAAACCAAGAGCAAGACGGAAAACGCTCTCGTACTATCTGATCAAGATCGCCCAGCTCGGCGGTAATCTCGCCCGCGCCAGCGATCCGCCGCCCGGCAATACGGTCATGTGGCGCGGGCTGTCACGCCTCACCGACATCGCGCTGGGCGCGATGGTCGGAGGAGAATTTGTGGGTAATTGAAAGCTTCACCGGATGGATACACCTAGAGACGAATGGGCCTCCGACCAGAGAGAGTGGTCAGCGCTCGGCGCGTCTCACTGCTCCGGCAACCCACAGCAAGGCGCAATCGAGATCGACTATTCGGGCGAGGCGTGATGCGGATCCGCAAACGCCGCGCCCCTAAAGCTGCAGTCGCGACATTGGCAAGCTATGGCAGCGATGATCCCGATGCCGTCACCCCGATGGATCGCGACCCGAAACAACGCCTGATTGCGTGAAGATCTGAGCAACCGTCGAGCTTCACGCATCCGAAGTTGTTCCCGTCCAAGCTACAGGATTGATCAACCGATAAGAGCCGACACGGCGTTTGCGCATCCCCAAGAGAGACTAAATCCGGACCCACCATGTCCGTAATTATGGACGATGCATGTACCCGTCCCTAACACCTCTCGTTCAAGCCTGATGCCAGACGGCCGTACTGGTCGCACCCCGACCACGAGTTGTCGGGGCCGTCCGCTTGCACTATCCCGAACCCAAGGAACGTAGCGGCCGGCGCGGGCTACTACGTCTGACCACTTGATACTTTCGACGAGGTCATTCAGGCCAGCCTCCGCACTACCGCCAATCATGACCTCTCCCCCCCTGGGTATCACGTAGGCCATGCCGTCTGGATGGTCGTCGTCTCCAATATATTCGGTTGGCGATCCGTCATTGGATGCAACCACAAAGTATTGCCCTTTGTAGGGTTCAAAAGCTTCGTCGTTGACGAGGCTGGCGGCTCCCAATCCGGTGCAATTTACGACAATATCGTGTTGACAGCTGAGATCAGCCAAGCGCTCGACGTGCTGTCGCCTGAACTGCACGTTCCTCTTCTCGGCCTGCTCGACCAGCCAGTTCAGATAAGACGACATTTTCGCCGCCGGCGCCTTCAATCGGTACCCCCATTTCACAGGGGCATTCGAAAGTGAGCTCATGGAGCCATGGAGCGCGCCTTCCGGCTCATTAAACCTCCGCAGCTCGTCATCTGTTAAAAATGCGAACTCGGGTGGAATATGCGACCAAGCGGGCACATGCCTCCGCTGGGCTCTAAAGAGCTCAACGCCACGAATGATTTCGACGCCGGATTCTGGATAAAGACGGGATATATCAATCAATCGTTGCAGCGTCACCGAAGACCACTCAAGTACTTCCGCGGTTTCCGGGACGAGATACACGTGCCACACAGCCGTGGCTTTGACCGAATCAGTATCGGCTCCGAACTTGTCAGCGATGATCTGCACTTCATACCGGCTGGCTAGTACGATTGCAGTGGTAAGACCTACGACACCAGCTCCCACGACGCAGATCGACTTTGTCATCGGGAACCCCTCGTATTTAAGAGCACACGCTGAAACGCCTTGAACAATTTTTCTGCGGCCGCGGCACGATCTTTGCGCAACTCCGTTGCTGTCTGCGTCACAACATGATCCGGAGGCGTCAATGGAGATCCTCCCAGCGATAGAGCCAGAATCTGCACTCTACATGCAACTTCCATATAATGCTGCAAATAGACCGCTTCCTCGATGTTTGGGGCCACGACGAGGAGCCCATGGTTGCGCAGCAGGCCGACTCCTCCCGTCTCAAACAGTCCCATGAGCGCAGGGTCAATCTCTGCCTCACGGAACAGTCCCTGATACTCGACACAGATCGTTTCAGGAATGAGTTCGACGGCTGTCTGCGAGACTGGAAGAAGCCCTGCGGAGGTTGTGCCGACAGCTAACGCATTTTCGGAATGTGTGTGTAACGCGCTACCTGGTCGCGCCCGCACCTTATGAATCAGCCGATGAAGCTTATATCCGTCGGCATTCACACCCAGCTTTTCTGGATTCAGCTTGTCAATTTCATCGAGAGGAACCGTGATCCAGTCCGATGGCCTCATTTCAACGGCAAGAACACCATCGGGATTCATGGAAACAAAGGTGCGTCCTCGACCGTCGACCCATGCGGTTGAAATGTGATTAAATATTGCGTCGACGTAATTCAGCTTTCCAAGTATTCGCCATGCATCTGTCATCTTGGCGTTGACAAGGTGCATGTCACTGCCCTCGCTCAGCGACGCAAAGTCTTATTCCAAGATCTTCATATGCATTATATGGAGGATCAAAGCTTCTGAATGTTATTTCCGCCGCTTCGATCTCGGACGATAGCCACGAGGATCCGCGCGCAACCCGATCATCCAGGCCACAGACGTCTGCTTCTTGTCGGAATGCCTCCTCAGAGTATGGCTTTGCTTTTGAAAGCGTCCATTCCCAGACATTGCCGACGATATCATGAAGACCACTCGAATTAAACGGAAAGAGCCCTACAGCGCAGGGCCGAAGGGCTCTCGCCTCCTCGCTGTTTTCTGCCGCCCGCAAATGAGCGTTCTCGTAAGGAGCCCCCTCCGTCCAGGGATAGGGATTGTCTCCACTCAGTTGCCGGGCCACGCTCTCCCACTCGGCTTCTGTCGGCAGACGGACCTGTTGACCTTTGTCCAGTTTTCCCTCCTTGCGAAGCCGGGCGTCGATCCAGCTCGCATAGGCCAGCGCCTCCCACCAATTCACCCCGACCACAGGTTGATTGGGCCTGTTGTGTGAAGGCGCGGACCAGTACATCGGGGAAGATCGCTTTATCATTCGCTCGCATTGATCCGGGAAGTCTTCAGCAATCAGGCGCTGCCCAAGCACTTCACTTGTGAGGTGCGTCGGTGCGACGTCCCGAGCCCGGTTCAGGACGGCATTGCGGACGTCATCATCACCGCTTGCCCACGCCCATCCTTCGGCAGTCTGCCAGTGCTCCCGCTGCTTGTAGCCTCCATCATCCAGGAACTTCTTGTATTCGGAGTTAGTCACCAAGAACGCCGATAACGCAAAACGGCTTAGCATTCCCTTGATCGGTGGTGAGGCAGGAACGCTCGAATATTTCGTTATTCTGGTGATATGATTGGTTGATCGCCCAATCTGCCTGGGTCCGGTCTCTAGCCAGAATAGCCTCGAACTGAACTCGGCCTCGAGTCTCGGGTCGCCTAACGTGCCCAGAAGATCGCCGATCCGCATCCTCTTCGAGAATGGCAGCGAACGCCTGCTCAGCCACTTGAGCAGCTCGGATTGGGTCGCCAGGATTCTCTGTTTGAGGTCCCGCATCAAGTTCTGGCCATGCGTGACGGATACCACTTCGCTGAGCATTTCGGCTCTAGCCAGAGCAGCTTCGATCGTGCGGCTTCCAGGCCCCCCTCTCAATTCACCAACGAAAGCGTTTATTTCGTTCTTTCCTTCTTCGCTTGCCGCCCGCAGTCCGGCCCAATACCGTATCGGCGCATGCCACTTCTCGAGTAATGCGTAACCACGTCGCTGGGTGACCGGTCGCTTCGCCAACGCATAACCGGCCAGCACCTCGCGAAACACGTTGTGGGCGAACTCGTATTCATTTCGCCGCATCGGCTGCAAGATGCCATGTCCGCGCCGGATATGAGCCGCAATACTCGTGATGAGGTTTTCCCGGGTTTCGAAGGGCGTCGCTTCCGAGAGCCGGCACGTGTTCTTTGAGACCCGCCGAAGATCTTCGTCAGTCAGTATCTTTGTCCCGCCCTGTACGAGCCGTTCTTGCGCCGTGAAGGCGGCTTCCGCAAGCGCGTCCAGAATCCAGCTGCCATGATCGGTAACGAGAAGCTTCTGATCCCCGAACAGGTGCTTTTTCATGAAGAGTCGGTCAACGGCTCTAAGGCACAATTGACTCACAGACGACGGGGTATCCCGGCTCTCGTCCGAATAGATCGTTTGCAGGATGTTAAGCATCAACGGCGTCAAGCAAACAGCACCGAGCTCGGAGTTCGTCGAAATTGCATTGGCTACATCGAGCTTGCGCTTCTCCAGATCTGCTGTGCCAAGCCCTTCTTCTGCGCGAAGTCGAATCGCAACGTCGTGCCAGCGAACCACTGCTTCCCTTGCCTGTTCTGGCGAGAAATTAGAGATTTCAAACAGGGCCGCTGGCCTTATCTTGGTTCGATCGTCCTCGTGCCAGTCGGTCACGCGGCTGGTCACAATTGTGCTGAGGGCACCTGTACGGAAGCTTTCGTTGTTCGGGATGTTGACGCTTCGTATCAAGGAGGCAGCCTCAATCCGTGTTGGGATTTGGTCGCCGGTTCCGTGCGTCATTGGAAGCTCGTCCAGGCCGTCGAAGACCAACGTGGCGGTCTTGAGGGATTTTCCCAATTCGAGGAGCGCCCCTTCGTCCAGCACGAGACCAACAGCTCGCAGTGCACATTCTACGATCGCCCGCTGATTGGTCCTGTCCTTCAGCTTCAAAGACGCGAGTGGCACGTAGAACGCGAAGCGGTCCAGCTTGCCTGCAAGAAATTCTTGAGCAAATCTGGTGGTCAGGAACCGAGCAAGGGTCGATTTGCCATATCCCGGATGGCCAATCACGACCGCACATTGCTCTGTGGTTGTCCAAAGAGCATTTATATCCCGCTCGACATTTCGTTCATCGGCAGTTCGGAACGTCGGCGGCACCCATAGCTCGCGGAGATTGCTACGCCGGGCAGCAGCTCGACCAGACCGATCGAAGATGAATTCGGCAGGGTCTCCGTACTCCAGGCTATCCAGCTTGGCGGTCGCTGCAGCCAAATACTTTGCCTCGCCGTCGGCGAGTGATCTTCGAACGGAAGACGATGACGGCGCTACTCTGATCACTTTCTCTTCAGGAGTTCGCTCCCTTGGGGCATCCATCTGTTCCTCGCAATATCCTCTACGAATCTCGCATACGCGGAAATTGGTCCAGCGCCGCCAGACTCCCGGTCGCGGAGCGTCTCCAATAACCGCCTTCCCGAGACACAAAATACAGGACCGGTTCCGGGATCTCGCTCGGCTCCCGATCGTCCAGCAGCGGCACATTGAATGTGTTCTGGTTGGGCAAGATCGGCCTTTGCGTATCCACCAAGGGCCGGCCCTCAGCCTCGATCCGCCAAAGATAGATCGGCGCCTTTGTCAGGTTCTGTATTTCGAGATCCCATTGCCGACCCCGCACCAGATCTGTGACATCCTCTTTCACGAGCTGCGACGTAAGCCAGAAATAGACCGCCGTCTGTTCATCAATCGATTTCTGTTCTTGTTCCTTCCGATTTTTCCCAAACTGCCAGATAAGCGACGCCAACGCGGTCATCACGCCAAGAAACGTCGCGCTACCGGATACAACCTGGCCCCAGGAGCCGAATTTTTGATAATCAATTGCGCCGAGCCGAATGCCCCAGTAATTGAGCGTAACGAGCATCAAACAGAAGAAGAGCAGCAGCAGAACAGCTACCCAAAGTAACGCGAACACGATCTGGTCAGTCGTGCTGCGCCGCAGTTCAGGGCTGCGCATTTTCGGTCACCTGACCCTATAGGCGTCCTTGCCAAACTTGATCATGTTGATGATCGATGCGACCGCCCGGTTGGCCATCGCATCCCGCGCATCGCTTGTAAGCGAGGCAATATGGCCGGTTATCATCAGCCGCGCCGGTATGAGCAACTTGGCAGCAGCGGCGATCTCGGCCTGCTCGTAGAACCCATCGAAGGCTGCATAGCCGAGCTTTCCTGACGAAAGGGCGTCCAACAAAGCTGTTGGGTCAACGATCTCGGCGCGCGCGCTGTTGATCAGAATGAGCCCGGGTCTGAACCTGTCAAACTGTCCTCGCCCGATCAAACCGCGCGTTTCGGTATTGCCTGGTGTCATGACAATCAGGACGTCGACACTCTCCGAAAGCTCGTCAAGCGGCCGGTAAGTCAACCCGAGGCGCGCCTCCTCGGCTGGCTTCCGCGTTCTTGAGAAGTAAGAGACGGGACAATTAATGCCCCACCTCAGAATTTCAGCAATACGGGTGCCAATGCCGCCGAGGCCCACGATTCCGACATGCAGATTCGCCAAGTCTCTTTGTTTGTCTTCCTTCCCGGAATTTCCCTCAGAGTATGCCAGCGCGTATTGATGGATGCGGCGGGTCGAGTTCAAAAGCAGGCCGATTGTGAATTCGGCAACGGCATTGCTGAGAGTACCGGGCGTGTTGGTGACTGTGATCCCACACCTGTCAGCCGCATCGGCATCGATAAATGATTGATACCCCATTCCAAGAAAGGCGATTATCTTGAGTTTCTTTGCGCCTTGAAGTGCCTTTGCTGTTGCAAACTCGTCTCCGCCCAAGAGGTATCCCGCCTTGTCGGCCAGGGCCGCCGCGAGTTCATCCTCAGATAACAGATGAGTCGGATTCTCGACCACAAACCCCGCTTCAACCAGCGGCTTTAGCAATTCCTTGCGGACGCTCGTGCCAGTTACCAAGATCTTGTCTGACATGGTCACTTCCTTTTTTGTTAAACGCCCAGCTGCGCCTCGCGCAGCAGCTCGTCATAGTAGCGCACCCGCGCGCTGACGCCGTCCGACGCGCCGGCCAGGTACTGACGTGCGTCATAACCTAGCTTTTCAAGCGCGGTCGCCGCTTCAGCGATGAGGCGGGTATGCGCCTCATCTTCTCCAATGTTCGCGTGAAGGAAGCTTTTGTAGTCTGCTGATGGCAATGCGGCATCGAAACAAGCCTCCACGGCTCGGTATTCGGCGAGAAGCATTTGCTCATTTCCGACACCAAGAGCTCCAAGCGCTCGCATTGGGTCAGCCTCAGTTTGCTGCAAAGCCTCGATGAAAGATGCTACCGCCTCGGTTACTTTGACCGGTTGATCTGATAGCCCAATGGACCTGCACAACTTCCAAATGAGCCAGGGGTGAGAACGATCTGCAATCCCGCCACGGACTGAGCTGTGCTCGCCATCGACGACCGGCATCAGGAGTGAGCGAACGTGAACATTCGCAATCCTGGCAATCACTCGGAGCAGGATCTGCGAAAACGGGTTGGTGACGACAGCCTCCTGGCTCGCCCAAAGCGCTAGAGCATCTGGGTGATTCTTTGCGTACTCGAAAAAGGGATGTACCTCTATTCTAGCGCGCCGCTCAATCGCTTCCGCTTCGGCAATGAATGGGGCAATCGGCCAATGGACAATTGGCTGGAAATATTTGTCCACTGGAAACGCGGTCCTTGGCAACGCATCGCTATTCATAGCTTCCCTCAGCATTCCCGGTACCCCCCTCCGTGCGAGCTCATAATAGTATCAAAGTACGTATTCACCGCGATTTCATCGTCTTTCGCAGCACTCCAATCTGCTCAAGACTCAGAAGCACGCCCGTCATGACAGGTTGTGAGATTGCGGGCGCACGGCGCTCTTCATTTAGGATGCACTAACGCAATGGCGAGCGGCTGCGGGGCCCTTACAACAAATGCCACCTATTCGTCCAATACCGCCTTCCTGGTACCGGCCTTGCCCATCCCGCCGAGCCAGACCCGGAAATGTTCGCAGATGGCTGCTTGCAAGACATTGCGCATTTTCGGCGGATCGAAGCCCTACCTGCAGTTCGCTGCTCGACGGAGCTCTTTTAATTGGAACAACGACGAGAAATTGCGAAACTAACGGCCGAACGGCGCAGGAATTCAGCGATTTTTTAAGTCTTTGCGCAGCATCGAGGCCGACACCATCATCTGGAAAACGTCGCGAGCTCACGAGACCGCGGTCCCTAGGGGCGCCCCCTGGGATGTCGTGAGCCGAACCAGCTCCTGATAAGGAGCGGGCAGCGCTGGAGACCAGGCTCCAGGGCGAATCCGCCGGGTTCGCCTCGGCGCTCCGCGTCGCACTGAATGATCGACAGCTGGCGCGTACGAATGGCGGTTAGACACCTGGTCCAGGTTTGACCAAGGAGAAGGTTTCGATCGGGCTTCTGGCAACAGCTGCGTAACGGCGCCCCCCAAGAAGGCGCAGCGCAAGCATCCGATCAACAGCTAAAGAGTGGAAGATCGGCAACCTGTGCGAGGACGTAAAGACAGGGAATGACCTGGCTCTCTGCTTATCGATCTTTGAGAACGCATTGATGAATTGCAGCGGGATCTCGCGGCCGGCACGCGCGAGCGTCAAGAGATTAGATCAGACTACGGGTATCTCAAACGGCCCTGGATCTATGGGCCGATCCGGGCCGTAGGGAGAGAAGCCTACGTTCTACCAAACGGCTGGGCAAGCGGGAGAGGCTCATCCTTGGACCACACCATGCCCGGTCTCTGCTCGCGGTAGCGAAGGCCAGGGTTTAAAAAGGGGCACGCGAGCCGGGGTGGTGGCCGAGGACAGTAAAGTGGGCGCGTCTGCACGGGGCCCTCGGCACCTTCCCTGCTTTCAAATGAAGATAGTTGCAGATGCGCAGCGATGTGCCGCTGTATGGGCCACCATCGGCCAGATCTGTCGAGCCTGCGTCTCGGCCGTTCCTCGCCTCGCCACCGAGTTGCGCGAGCTCCTCAACCGGCACATCCGCGCCAACCGCTATGGCCGCGCCTAGAGCGTTTCACGGTTTAATAGAAGAGTATCCGGCGTTTTCGAAGTAGTTGCTGCATTCGTCGGGCTGGATGGTTGTGACGAGTCCGCCGATATGGCGACAAATGTCGTCAAGGGTGCGCTTCTGGGCGGAGTGCATGCAGTGCTTGATCTTGGCGAAGGTCTGTTCGATTGGATTGAGGTCGGGGGAGTATGGCGGCAGGTACCAGAGCCTGGCGCCGGCGGCTTTGATCGATATCGCCCGGCTGAAGCTGCGGGACGAGAACCTGCTGAACATAGGCGCGGAAGCATTCTCCGTTGATTGGACCGTCGAATAGGCAAGGTGCAGTGAGGCGGTCGCAGCGCAAGGCGCCAAGGAACGTCAACGTCTGCCAATGACCGTGCGGCGCGAAACTCCGCACCCGCTCGCCTTTTTGGCCCCCATCCGCGCAGTGGGGCCATGTTGGTCTTGATCCAGGTCTCGTCGATAAAGACCAGGCGCCGAGGATCGAGCTTGGCCTGCCATGAACGGCAACGCTGGCGTCTACGCGCGATGTCGGAGCGGGCTTGCTCGAGAGCGAGCAGCGTTTTTTTGAACCGCAGCCCTTCGCGGCGTAGAAACAGCCAAACGGCATTGTGGGAGACCTTAACCCCGCGCGCGGCGAGTTCGTCCTTGAGGGCGTGAAGCGTCAAATGCGGCGTCTGGCTGATTTCCTTGATGAAGGCGCGATGCGGCTCGAGGATAGGCTTGCGATGGCCACCCATCTTGCCGGGCGCCACCGAGCCGGTCGCTCGATAACGTTGCGACCACTTCACCACTGACGACACCGCAACCCCAAACCGCACTGCCACCGCGCGGCAGCTCTCACCCTTCGCTACAGCCGCCACCGCACGCTTACGCAGATCGTTGGAAATGGGTCGGACCATCGGATGCTGGCCTCCAGCCCAGCCAGCATCTTGAATCATATTCGCCCCAGTTCCGGAATCCCTTCCGATTCAATAAATCTGTGAACCGCTCTAGGCCTTCCGAAAACCAAGAGCAGGGTAGTGCTCAAGGCCAAGGCGGCCCGGCGCAGCCCTCGCTGCCCCGACGTGCTTTGCGGGGCAACAGCCATGAAATCAACTATCGACCTTGATAGTTTTCGAAGCGCAACCCGCCATATAGTCGCGCTCAGGCGCCGTAGCCTCATGAGAAGACAGTCGGGTGACGAAGAAGCATTCGCAATAGTTACTCTGCTGGCCAGCACTCTTGAGCAAATCTGAAACATGGACCGCTATTCGACTTCGCTGAACCTGACGTCCACCTCGAGAGGCCTTTAAGACACGGGAACGCGACGCAGCGCGGATATTCGCTCCGCTCAAGGGATGCTGTCGCAGCAAGCATGCGGGCAAGGCGACTGGCCGAGGATCAACAAGAGAGTGTAGAACGAGAGCACTGCCAAGCAGCTCCTGCATAGGTTCGCGCCCGTCAGTTCGATCGGCTTGCGTTTTCTCGAATCGCAGCCTCGTCAGAGGCTACGCTGCTATAACACTCTGTACGTAAGGAGAACTCATGCCGGACATCGTCGTAACGGATGTAATTGCCTCTTCCATGGTACAGGCGATCCGAGCGGCGTAATGAGGACTTCGGTGGTGTCATCACCGCCGTGGGCAACAGCCGGCCCATGGCCGTGGTATTACAGGATTCCCAAACCAAGCGCGCTCTCGGCGGTGCGATAGGACTTTCATCGGCAGGACTGCTGTTCCTGGACTCGTTCTTTCTGCCATGGCAATTGCGCGAAAGGGGTTTGGGAAACGCGATCTTGAAGGCATTTGAAGAAGAGGGCCGACAGCGCGGCTGTCGATCGGCCTTCCTTTACGCCGTCAATTTTCCGGATTTCTACACGCGGAACGGATGGAAGGCCTCCGGCCGAACGCCTTGCGACCCGCCCGGAGCATTCCGCGTTTTTATGATCAAGAGCCTGGAAGCGCGCTCGTAGCCTTCTGCCGGAGATCAGATGGATAAACCAGATGATTGCCCAAAAGAGTACCCCAAATCGTAAATTCGGATGGCTATGGTTCGCTGTTGTGACTCACAGCTGCGCGGATGTGGTCGCAAGAAGAGCGAAACAGACGGATGGCGTCTCGGAACCGAACTCCAAAATGAACTGTATGATGCAGGCCTGAAATCGGCATCAAGCCGAACAAGAAATGCACTTGCAAAGCTAGGAATGCGGCCTACTGAGCAGGGCTCGTCCCGACGCCGTACTCTCACTGGAACGCATCCCCAGCGTGGCACCGGTCAATTTGAGCCGTGCCCTAACGATCAAAGGCCGATATCATGTTGTCTCGGGAAGGGCCGGTATTGGGAGCAAATTTCTCCAGCTCGGCCAGACGCCAACCAAGGCCACATGTCGAGACTCTTGCAGTAGTGAGGTGGCGTGCCCTGCACTGCGCGACGCAGTTTCAGCCGGGCTTGGCCGGCTCGGATGGGCGTCGCCGGCGCGCTGCACTCGCTCGAGTCGTAATCAGCATTGAGCACCGTTAGATCTCATTGTTCTGGCAGATCGTCCAACCAGCAGGCAGCCTCGACGTGAGGCCGGGAAAAGATCTGTCCGATCTTCTCGGGAACTTTATTTTGGTGGTATCGCATGTACACGCGGCCATCGTCTGCCAAATCCAGTATTTCGATCTTTCCCGTGTAATGAGACATGATGTATTTGAACGTCTTCTCGATACCACTAAGGCGCTGGTTGACGCCGCGCGCAATCTCTATTCCCCGTCGGAGCGCAACCTGAAAATGGGATGCGCCCTTCACCGGCCTCGCTTGAAAGAGGTAGTAAGGGCGCACTCCGGTATCGTGGCATTTGGCGAACGTTTCTGCGAGGATTTTAGGGTCATCGTTGACCTTCGCGAGAAGTACGGCCTGGTTGAGGAACTGCACGCCTTGCGCTCGCAACGAGCGAACTTTGTGCTCCGCATCGGACGAGATTTCACCCACGTGATCGAAATGGGTGACGATTATCGGAGTTTTGCCTGCCTTGTGAATCCGCTCGAACAGTGTCGGCAGAGCGGAATCTTCAAACCGCCTTGGTTGATAGGCCAGCATTTTTGTGCCAAATCTGATCGAACTCAAATGATTGATAGGCAGCAGGTGGTCAAGGATCCTGTTCAGCTTGGCCGTACTAAGCACGAACGGGTCGCCTCCCGATAGTAGCACGTTGGTCATCTCAGGATGGCGAGTAATATACTGCGCGACCTGATCGAAGTCCGGTGCGATTTCATCGGAAGCCTTGCCCACGATACGCTTGCGAAAACAATAACGGCAATATGAACCGCAGCGTTCCGTCACCAGCAACAGGCCGGTCTGCGGGTACTTGTGCTGCAGTCCCGGAACGACCGTGTTGTCGTGTTCGCCGCTCGTATCCAAGGTGCCTGGGCTCTCGAACTCGTCCAGTGAGGGCTCTACAATGCGCTTCAGCTGATCGTAGTACCTGCCTTTGGCAATCTGCTCGCGATAGAACTTTGTGACATGATAAGGCGTGATGTTGTTGATCTGCAGTTCGCTCTCGCTAACTTCGCGCGTTTCTTCGATGAACTTCAGTACGCGTGCTTTGCAATCCAGCGGATCAGCTATGGTTTCCATTGCAACACCTCGTCCGTCCTGATCAGCGCATTTGATCGGTACGATCTGCTCGTCTACAGTACAGCACCAATAGTAGATCGATACCTACCTGGTGTGGTGAGGGCTACCAAATGCGAGAGTTGAGAGAGGCACTCTCGTACTCGCCGGATAGCGGGGTGCCGGGGATCAGGGCGCAGCGGCGTGCCTAAATCGTTGCCATTAGTCGACCGCGCGAGCATGCCGAAGGTACGCGACAAGCGCGCGCAAGCTTTGCCGCGCGTACAAACCCGATCGCCGCCTGCTGAAGCAAGGTGAACACCAACCCTGATTTCGAAGCGCTTTTTGAAACGCGCTCATCGATGATCAGAGCTCTGTTCTTGCGGGCCTCATATTCATGAGGTTCTTCACTGTGCTAGGCCCCTTTTGGACAGCGCCTCGCAGCCACAGGCTCGACCGCTCCATCTTTTCACTATCCAGCACAGATCCAGAGAACGCGGGCAGCCAGAACGCCTCGCCCCCGGGCGAGATCAAATCGGAAAGGTGGGTGACGTCGTCTCAGAATCGCCGCGCGACTTCATCGGAATCAGCACTGGGTTCCAGATACTGCTTGACCAACATCTGCGCGACGCGGTCCGCGACGACCAGAATGTCAGAGGACGGATGCCGCCGTTGCCTTGGGAATCTACATGCGCCTTACCGCTGGCGCGAAGTAGCTTCCCGACACAAAGCGATTCCGGGGATTGTAGAGGTTGTTTCCAAGATCCCGCGCAAATTCTCCAAGCTCTGACCATCGACGCCCGCCGCCTTTCCATTCAATGCCACCAGCTGGTAGGCCTCCCAGACCATACGCTTGATGATGGGCAACGGTTTGTCCGGCGTGATAACGCTCCTCCTGACAAAGCCTTGGCGTCCGATGTCGGACAGGGTAACGCATCCCCTTCGCTCCATGGCTATTGCAGCCACTTCAACGCTACTACAAGCTGCACCGCCCCTGTCTCGGAGTATTGGTATTCTCCCTCGTGGTGAGCGCCACTTGCGGATTTCACTTAACACCCCGAGCCAAATTCCCTCGTTCCCCATTGAAGCCTGTGATGAGGTCATGCCGCCTATACACCCCGTTATGACAGCGTCTGGACCCATTTCGATGCCTCATCGGCGGTTCGCTTGCGCTCATCTTCTCATCGCTCACCTGATGGCGTAGTCCGCCGCCTTTTTCCCCAACGCTCACCACTACGTCTCTTAAACGCAGCAGCGTGGGGTGGTTTGAAGTCCGCCCCTGCAGGCCGGCTCCGGGAGGGCAACTCCCGTCTTCAACACAATTGCGGCGGCAGATACGCACCAGCTATGAGGCACACGGAAATACGGGTCGCCGACCCAGCGCTTGCACAGCCCCTCATGACAGCCAGTAAATGTGCTTGAGCAGCAACGGCCGGATCATGAAGCAGGTCGCGATCCCGGGGTGACCATTCTCGCTGTAGAGCAGCGCGGCGCGATCTCGCAGTCGATCCAGTCCCAATCGACCTTGCCGGCGAGCTGAACCAGCTCGTGCTTCATATTGATGATCTGGTCCAGCCTGGCCCGGAACAGATCCCCCGATCACGTCGTACTGTGCTTCTTCGGTCGCATCGCCAACTCCGATGCGACGACGGAAGCACAACGGGCGACTCGACGGAATCTTGAGTGTTCTGTGAGGTTCGCGGGGCAAAGACCAGCGGCGCGCTGTGCCGCGGGTGGCGACCTCATAGAGGCCGGGATTGAACGAAGCCGCGATTTGTAAGCCGTATGGCTATAGTGCAGCCAGTGCGGCTGCAGGGAAGGCGCGCCTGTGGTCGTCGTGCGGTGGTGATCCTCTAGCCAAAAATGCTCCAGTGTGCAGGCCGCAGCTAAGCGCCGCTGGACCGAAGCTTCAGGGGCAGGTCATCGGGCGAATAGCGCGCAATCACCGCCCCCCAGCGAACATCGTGTGCGGCGCGACCATTGGCGCCAAAAAGGCCTCCGATGGGCATACCGGAGGCCTTTCTTTGGAGGTTTACCGTAGAACTACTTTTCTCTCCTTCCGTTCACCGAACAATCTCACCAATTGCGCTGAGCACGGAGCAGCAGACTAACCGTGTTTTGGTCCTTCAGCTCGTATGTAGCTGCGGGCTTTGCCACAAGTGGAACAGCCGCCGTCGTCGTAATTGTCCCGTCAAACTTTTGGTCGAGGTGAGTCCAGACCACGTCTGCCGAGAACGTAAGGTTCTTCACCGGCGTCCAGCGGGTTATAAGACCGAGCTGTGCGACATTGAAATCCGGATTGCACGTGGTGATACCAGCAGTCGGTGCGCCCAAGCCCAGGATCGCAGCGCAAACGAGAGCCGAACCACCGCTACCGTACTTCAGCTGAGCGTACGCGCCGTAGATCGCACTGTTCCAGTACGGATTCCAGTTGTGGGTATAAGCGCCCCGGAAGCCCCAAGTCTGGACCGTGGAAATGCCAGCTCCGGGCCCAAACACACCGTCAGCAGCGGCTGCAAGCCCAATGCTCTGGTAGGCACCCGGAACGCTGGTACCGCCAAACATAGCAAAGTTTTGCGGAGCCAAGCTCTGGAAGTTGTAGCGGGTAGCACCATCGGTGTAGACCGCTTGCATGTTGATGGTGTCACCGGGGCCGGTCGGAAGATTCTTGATCGACAATGCCAGCTGAGCAGCCCAACCCCATTTGTCGCCCGGATGACCGGTCGGCTCTGTCGCGCCGTAGTACGCAGCATGATTGTTATGCGCTGCGACCGACGCCTGAAAAAGGCCCCAAGCCTGATCGACGCGGAACATGCCCTGTATATCAGGAGCCCTCGTTCCGCCAAAGTCATTGGCGCCAAAGTTGCCAGAACCGAAGCCTGCCACTGACGTAAGGCCGGCACCGACATTATATAGGTTACTCTGGTAGTAAGCGGTCGGATCAACAGCCGAGATCGATGCGGTGATGCCCTCGCCGAAGTCTGCGGTGTAGGTAAGCTGGTTTACTCCAGTCACTGTGCCGCCGCCGCCGACCAGACCGTCGAAGTTGTTGCCAGGGTAATTAGTCCAAGGCGCGTCGAACTGCGAGACGGCCTTACCTATGGTGAACCCAGCGAATTGGATGAAGGCGTAGTACACGCCAAGCGTGCCGCCAGCAACCGCGCCCGCATTGGCGTTGCTCGGCGCACCAACGCCCGTGCTGCCAAGCTGTGAGTACACCGTAGCACCGGCAGTAGTACCACTTCCCGAGTATGCGTCGGTTGTCCAACTGAACGTCGCGTCAAAGAACGTGCGGACCACGCCGTACTCGGTCGCGGTGCGCGTATCGATGTTGAAGTCTTCGCGCGCCTTAGTGAAGTAGTAGTTCGTCAGGCGGTTCTGAGCACCCTGAACACCACTGTAGTTACCGTTAAATACGCTCGCACTGAGAGACGTTTCTGCACGCAGGTAACCACCCAACTTGATGCAGGTATCAGTGCCCGGGATGTAGTAGAACCCGGCGCCGTACAGGGAGCAAATCTTCACAAACTCGACGGCTTTTGCCTTTACTGGTAGGTCGGCCGCCTAAGCCGTCCCCATGCCGATCAATCCGGCGGTTGAGCCGAAAAGAACGCTCCTCACGTTAATCATGTATTAGACCTCCAAGTTGCCTCAACTCAAAAGAAGTCGGCTCGACGTTTTCCGACGACTACCAACTGCTTTCGCCCCCAATTCATCCTTGACTTGCGGGGCCACCTCGAACGCCACCGATCGATTGACCAGCTGACTAGCGTCGCGATACGGATGATTCCGCTCTCGCCAAACAATGCCTGATCGAGCTCGTGAACGGCGCACTAACTTTGTACGAAACAAACAAACACGCGGGTTGGCTTCACAGCTGTGATCAATTGGAGGCACAACCGTCCGATCCGTACATAGAGTCGCAACGAGTGACTCGAAAACTCGCTGTGCGCGACAGCATTGCAGAGCGCCAGTGCGGTGATGAGTGGGCCTGGATCTGAGCGACCTATTGCGGAGCTCTTCGCACCACTCGCGGCGCCAGCATGGTGATCGCGATCACTACCAGCTGACGCTATCTGCACGTGGATCGGGTTTTTTGACCACAGAGCACGGTGCGATGGGTACCTACCAAGTGGCGGGATCTTACCGATATCGAGGTCGGGTCGGCCCCGCGGCGTGATCGGCAATCGACAGCCCAGTTTGCTGCAGACACGCTGGCGCAACCACGAAGCCGCGACCGCGCTTTGCCTTGATGTCACTACGGCGCCTCTTGCCTTCGAGACGGCGCTGCTTGGAGGCGAAGGTCGACCGCTTCGCGTGGCGCGGCCTCGGCCGCGCCACGGCCTTTTTGAGGATTTCCACGAGGCAGCCGACGGCGTCTTGGCGGTTGCGCTCCTGGGTGCGGAAGCGCTGGGCGTGGATCACGATGACGCCGCCCTTGGTCATGCGCTGGCCGGCGATGCGGGCGAGCCGGATCGCGGCATCCTCGGGCAAGGTTAGCTTGCGCGTGTCGAAGCGCAGCTGGGCCGAGGTCGAGACCTTGTTGACGTTCTGCCCGCCCGGGCCGGAGGCGCGGACAAAGCCGATCTCGAGTCGTCCTCGTCGATGACGAGTTCGCGGGATATCCGCAGCATGATGGCACCGTTCGTGATGTCCGGACATATCGCGGACGTCCACGTTCGGCAAATGGCGGTCATGGGAAATGCAAATGGCCGGGGCGGGCCCGGCCATTTCAGGAAGCAAGAAGCGGTCAGTTCGACTGCTAGTTCGAATTGCTAATTCGACTTGGGCGACGTGGCCGCCGGTTGCGCGGCGGCCTGCGGGGCGCGGCCGACGACGACCGTCAGCAGGCCCTGGCCCCAGAGCCGCTCGGCGGCGACCTTGGCATCATCCAGCGTCACCGCATCGACGAGGGCATTGCGCTTCTCGATATAGTCGATCGGCAGCTTGTCCTGCTGGTACTGCAGCAGCGCCTGGGCGAGCTTGGAGGAGGTGTCGAGCGCCAGCATCTGCGAGCCCTTGAGGTAGGACTTGGCCTCGTCGAGCTCCTTCTGCGTCGGGCCCTCCTCGGCGATGCGGCGTACCTCCTTCTCGATGGCGTCGATGGTGTCGCCGGCACGGTCGGCGCGGGTGCCGGTATTGCCGATAACGACCGCCGAATGCTCCATCCAGAGCAGCGATTCGAACACCGAATAGGCGAGGCCACGCTTCTCGCGCACCTCGCGATAGAGCCGCGACGACAGTCCGCCGCCGCCGAGGATGTGGTTGACGACATCGGCCGCCATGAAGTTGGGATCGCTGCGCTTCACGCCGGGGCCACCGAAGGTGATGACGGTCTGCGGCACGTCCAGTGGAACGAAGGCGCGCTGTGGCGGCTTGGCCGCCTCGATGTCGGGAACCGGCGTGAGTTTGGCTTTTGCGGGCAGGCTGCCAAAAGTGTGGTCGAGCAGCTTGCCGAGGGTCTCGGGATCGACGTCGCCGACCACCGCGATCTTCAGCCCATCCTTGGCGAGCACGCGGCCGACATAATCCTTCAGATCGGCGACCGTGAGGGTCGGCACGCTGTCCAGCGTGCCATTGGTCTGCCGGCCATAGGGATGGTCGCCGAACGCGACCTCCAGGAATTTGCGGCTCGCCAGCGACGACGGATTGGTGGTCTCGCGGCGCAGGCCCGAGATCACCTGTGAGCGGATGCGCTCGACGTCGGCGGTGTCGAAATGCGGCGAGGTCAGCGCGCTCCTGAGCAGGTCGAAGGCCTCGTCCTTGTTGTCGCGCAGCATCCGCAGGCTGCCGCGGAACGTATCGCGGGTGGCGCTGAAGGAGAGCTCGATGGCGCGGCGGTCGAGCCGCTCATGGAAAGTCTTGGAGTCGAGATCGCCGGAGCCTTCGTCGAGGAGGTCACCGACCAGATTGGCGACGCCGGACTTGTCCCTGGGGTCCTGCGCCGAGCCGCCGGCAAAGGAATATTCCATGGCGATCAGCGGCACCGTCGCATCCTGTACGAACCAGGCTTCGATGCCGCCCGGCGAAGTGAGGTGCTGGATTTTTGCGGCCGCCTGTGACGGCGAGACCGTAGCCAGCGCGAGCGCCGCGCCGGTGGCAAGCGAGAATGCAACGCGTCGAAGGAAGGGATAGGTCACGAACGCTTCTCCTCGCGCTTGGCGGCACTGGTGTCCTTGATCAGATAGCCCGTCACCGAACGTTTCTTCTCGAGCCATTTCTGCGCGACGGCGCGCACCTGTTCGGCGGTGACCGCGCGGATGCGGTCCGGCCAACTCCTGATGTCCTCGATCGACAGGCCTGTGGTCAGGGCGCCGCCATACCAGCTCGCCAGCACGGCCTGATCGTCCTGGGCGTAGATCGCTTCCGCAATGAGCTGGGTCTTCACCCGCTCCAGGTCCTCGGCGCGGATCGGGTTCTGCGCGATGTCTGCGATGACGCCGTCGATCACCTGCTCGACCTCGGCAAAGCTGACGCCGGGCTTCGGCGCGGCCGAGATCGAGAACTGGGTCGGGTCGAGCGAGATGCTCGAATAGCTGGCGCTGGCGGAGACCGCGAGCGGCTTGTCGACCACGAGGGCGCGGTAGAGATAGGAATTGCTGCCGCTGCCCATCAGCTGCGCCAGCACGTCGAGGGCTGCGCTCTCGCCGGCTGCGGCCGTCGTTGCGGAAGGTGCCAGATAGTAGCGGCGCAGGCTCGGCTGCTCCACGAGCGGGTCGGCCAGCGTGACGGTGCGCGGGGCGGCGGGCTCGGGCTCCTGCGGGCGCACGCGGCGCGCCGGTATCGCGGGCTGGGCCGGAATGGCGCCGAAATTGCGCTCGACCAGCGGACGGATGTCGGCGGCTTCCACGTCGCCGGCGATCACCAGGATCGCGTTGTTCGGCGCGTAGAAGCGGCGGTAGAAGGCCAGCGCGTCCTCGCGATCGAGCTTCTCGATCTCTTGCCGCCAACCGATGATCGGCCGTCCATAGGGGTGATTGAGATAGAGCGCTCTCTCGATCTGTTCGTTCAACCGCGCTCCGGGGCTGTTGGCGACCCGCATGTTGTACTCTTCGAGCACGACGTCGCGTTCCGGCAGCACGTCCTCATTCTTGAGGATCAGGCCGGTCATGCGATCGGCCTCGAACTCCATCATGGTCGGCAACTGCTCCTTCGGCACGCGCTGGTAGTAGTTGGTGCCGTCGACCGAGGTCGAGGCGTTATCGTTGCCGCCGACCCGAAACACGTTTTGGGAGAATTCGCCGAGCGGGTGCTTCTCCGTGCCCTTAAACATCAGGTGTTCGAGAAAATGGGCGAGCCCGGATTTGCCCGGCTCCTCATCTGCGGAGCCCACTTTGTACCAGATCATCTGCGTCACCACCGGTGTCCGATGGTCAGGGATTACGACCACCTGCAGGCCGTTGCCAAGCGTAAAGCTGGTGAGGGGCATGGACTTCGCAAGAGTCTCGGCTGAGGCGCCATCTATTAAGAAGGCGCGCATCAGCACCAGTGCTAGAACGCAAACGACCGTTCGAGGTGAGGACGTCGGCAGCATTGACAGCAGTCGCTGTCGAATTTTCGAAAGGAAAGACCGATCGTGCGGCCGATTGGATGCGGCATCATTATCAATATCGTTCGTCAGCTGCGGGATCGGGACGGCTTTTTGCAAGCTACATTGCATTTCGGTCTGGATGAGGAATGAGGTCATCATCGAAGTCATCTAGAGGATGCTCCATGCTTTTGGCTATCAATCGACAGATCGCGCTTGCTCCAGGGGATACCATCGGCCGGCGCGTCGGCGGCTAACCCAAAAGCATCAGTCGTGCCAAAGAAGAAACTGTTTAAATTACAGCGTGGTCACCCGAAGCACTCTGTCCGTATCTTTACACATCGTCGTACATCAGACACGGTGTGGCTATCTAGGGACCCCTCTTTTGCGGACCCGCTTGGCGTTACTGGTGCCGACCACTATGTGTAGCAGGAGACTCTAGAATGGCATGATCGAGTGCATGGGTGGCCGCGATCAGCGCCAGTCCGAGAGCTTGTGCAAGGTCCCCGTGCAGTGCCACAAGCGCGCGAGTTTTCATGCGCTAGACTAAACATGCGATGGCAATTCCTCGTGACGTCGAGGGGACAGTTTTGCACCGCGCGCGACATCAAGCATTCACGTGTCGAAAATCGTCGCGATGTTTCTTTTTCTGATAAAAGCGGCGGCATTTGTGAATGCGTATAGCGCGACGATCTGGGTCGGAAGAGCGCGGCGATCAGGATGGCGAGTCAGTGTCGCGGCGCGATGATGATCGCCGCGATGATTGTCGCGCGCAAGAGTTTTGTTTGCTTTGATTGTCGCGGAGCGTCAATCAAGCGAGCGTTTTTTGTGTCGCGTGCTCCGGTGGCCGCCCTGGACCACGCTTTCGCTCGAGGGCAGTCCGCCTGCGATAGCTCTCGACGTTCATCTCGACGATGGTGGCGTGGTGAACAAGGCGATCGATCGCCGCGAGGGTCATAGCTGGGTCCGGAAAGACCTTGTTCCATTCTCCAAAGGGCTGATTGGCGGTGATCAGCAAAGAGCGTCGCTCGTAGCGTGCGCTGATGAGCTCGAACAGCACACTGGTCTCGGCCTGGTCCTTGGTGACATAGGCAAGATCGTCCAAGATGACGAGATCGAAGCGATCGAGGCGGTTGATGGCGCCCTCGAGGTTGAGCTCGCGGCGAGCCACCTGGAGCTTCTGCACGAGATCGGTGGTGCGGGTGAACAGGACGCGCCATCCGTTCTCGATGAGGGCCAAGCCGATTGCTGCCGCCAAGTGGCTCTTGCCTCCACCGGGCGGACCAAACAGCAGCAGATTGGCGCCCTTGCCGAGCCAGCCGTCGCCGGCGGCGAGTGCGGTCATTTGCGCCTTGGAGATCATCGGCACGGCCTCGAAGTCGAAGCTGTCAAAGGTCTTTCCGGTAGGCAGCCGCGCCTCGACGAGATGGCGCTCGATGCGGCGGCGGCCGCGCTCAGCGATCTCGTGCTCGGCAATGGTGGCGAGGAAGCGCGCCGCCGGCCAGCCTTCTATATCGGATTGCTCGGCAAATTGCGGCCACAGCGCCTTGATGGCGGGCAGCCGCAGCTCGTTGAGCAACAGATTGAGGCGCGCGGTGTCGACTACGTTGGTTGTGCTCATGCGGCGCCTCCGATCTCGGCGGTACCGATGAGGCATTCATAGGTGGCGAGCGGTGCGAGGCGTACCACGACGTTCGGCACCTGGGCGGGATCCGGGGCGAAGTGAGTACGTAGCCGGTTGAGGTCGGGCAGCCGGCCGTCGTTCAGGTCAGCCGTGAGCTGATTGGCGAGTTCGGCCTCGCAACCGCGCTCATGGGCGAGTGCGAGGAGATCGACCATGATCCGGCAGGCCTTCTTGTCCGGTAAGCGTTTGCGCAAGACGTCGAAGGCTCGGCGGTAAGCTTCCCGGGGGAACAGCTGGTCGCGGTAGACCAGGTTGAGGAGCGCCATCGGCTTGCGCCGCAAGGAATGGATCACGTGCCGATAATCGACGACCTGATCGTGCTTGCCATTGGGATGCGGCCGCCCGCGCGGCAAGGTGAGGAGATGCGTGCCGCCGACAAACACGTCGAGGTGATCGTCATACAGGCGCACCCGCAGCCGATGGCCGATCAAGCGCGACGGCACCGTGTAGAACACCTTGCGCAAGGTGAAGCCGCCGGACGACGTCACGTGGACGATCACCTCTTCATAGTCCGACGTGCGGCGGTCCGGCAGATCCTGAAGTGCGCTACGTTCACTGTCGATCCGCTTGGCGTTGCGGGCATTGCGGCGGCTGGCGATCTCATCGATGAAGCCACGATAGGCAGCTAGATCGTCGAAGTCGGCGGTGCCACGCAGCAACAGCGCGTCGCCGATCGCTCGCTTGAGATGACCATGCGAACTCTCGATCGCCCCGTTCTCGTGGGCGATGCCACGATTGTTGCGGGAAGGCCGCATGCCGTAATGGGCACAGAGGTCTTCGTATCGCCGCGTCAGATCGTCTTTGGCGTCGCGGTCGAGATTGCAAAAGGCGGCCGACAGGCTGTCGGTGCGATGCTCCCGTGGCGCCCCACCGAGTGACCACAAGGCATTCTGCAGGCCTTCGGCCAGAGCGACGAAGCTCTCACCGCCGAGCACGACATGGGCGTGCTCAAACCCGGAATAGGCCAGCCGGAAGTAATAGAGACGATGGTCGAGCGGTACGCCCGCGATCGTGACACCCAATTCGCCCATGTCGGTGAAGTCGGACAGGCCGCGCTGACCGGGTTCGTGGGTCTGGCGGAAGATGACCTCCTGCTCCTCGCCGTGGATCGCCCGCCAGGCCCGGATCCGGCGCTCCAGCGTGCGACGGATGCCGGCGCCGAGCTCGGGATGGCGTCGGAGCAACTCCTCGAAGATCGTGACCGGCCGCACACCGGGGGCGGCCTTCAGCATCGGCGCGATATCTGTCTCAAATACGCGGGCCAAGGGATCTGGCCGGCGACGGCCGCGGGGAGCCTTCTTCTGCGACGGAAGGCGTCGATCCTTCTCGATCCGGTAAGCGGTCGAGGTGCTGAACGAAGCCTTGGCGGCGGCCACGGGTGGGCTATCGGTCTGACGGTACTTCATGTAGAGCCTCATTTGGTGATCGGTAATGTGTCGGCCTGGCACGCGAGTGATTCCTCTTGGCGGAAGAACCACTTGCATAACCAGCCGGCCGCGATCACCAGTCGGCGCGGTCCGCTGTGGATCGCGCCGACGCCGGGCTCGTAACTCCGGTCGGGCTACGCCCTCCCTGCGTCACGAGCCCGGCGTAGCCCTCTCATCATGGTCGACGCTCCACTTCCATCCTGTTCGCCGCGCGGCAAATGCGGTCGGTCAGGCGCCCATGCTCTCGCGTAATTCTGGATTTAATCCCGCTGAGACAATCGATTGGCGCCGGCGCTTCGAGATTCTTGGTGTGCGATCGTTCTTAGTCCGCCTGCCGAAGAGGATGCAGCTGTCCCCACCAGATGTTCGACATGGATTTGAAAACTCACTCGAATGAGCAAAGCGCGTAAGGCTTTCCTCCGGACGCGGCGGTTCTCTGCCATAGGCAAAACCCGCCGACATTCGACTTCTAGCGCCCCCTTACCTGTTCTGACCACGTTGGGCGGAAGTCGTTAGGGTCCTCTGCGCCTTCGGCAGAAACCAGATGCGAACTTGACTGAAGAACTCCTAGTGCCAGTGGGGCATGCTCATGCGCGACCAACTCGGGCAGGCGAGCATGTCCTGATGTGCAGGCTTGCCTCGACGGCGGTGCGGTCAAGATCGAGCCCAAGCGGCATAATGTTGATGAACAGGCCCATCGTGCGGCGGCACCGGCGCCGCCATGCATGCGGCCGAACAGCACCGTGCGAACACCACCTGCTCACGGCCGCTGCTGCGCGCGACCACCTACCCCACACCAGGTGGCAGAGGCTAGCCAGGGTCACATCAAGCCGCCGCGCCTGGCCGCGCACCCGCGCATCCTGCGGCAGCGTCCGCCGTCCCTCCGTGATCCCGCTGCCGTCGCCGTCGGACCTCGCTTAAGCCGAACGGCCGGCCCGGCTCAACCATATCTGCGAGCCACGTCCGGAAGAACTCCTCATGCGCCTTTGCATTAACGCTCACGCGCGCCTCCGTCACCACATTGCAAAAGGGATGTGGGATTATCAGGCTATGCTCATGTCCCTCCAGCACGGCCAAATAGCTCTAGGGCTACGGAGATGCGGCCAGCGGTGTTTTAGGCTCCCCTTCCGCCGAGAGCGGACCGAACTCGATGGCCTGCCGCTCGAACAAACTGCGATAGATGCCACCGGGTTGCACGATGAGTGCCGGATGCGCGCCCTGCTCGACGATCTCGCCGCGATCGAACACCAGGATGCGGTCGAGGCCGCGCACCGTCGACAGGCGGTGCGCGATTACGATCGAGGTGCGGTCCTTCATCAGCCGTTCCATCGCCTCTTGGATCAGCGCTTCCGATTCCGAATCCAGGCTCGACGTCGCCTCGTCCAGGATCAACACTGGCGCATCGGCAAGGAACGCGCGCGCCAGCGCAACGCGCTGCCGCTCGCCGCCCGACAGATTTACGCCGCGCTCACCCACCAGTGTGCCGTAGCCCTTCGGCGATCGTATGATGAAGTCATGCGCATTGGCGAGCCTCGCCGCCTGTTTGATCGCCGCCATGCTGGCGCCGGGTCGGCCATAGGCGATGTTTTCAGCCAGCGAGCGGTGAAACAGGATCGGTTCCTGCTCCACGATCGCGATCTGGCTGCGCAGCGATCGTTGCGTGGCCAGCGCGATGTCCTGCCCGTCGATCAGGATCCGGCCGCCGGAGATGTCGTAGAGCCGCTGAAGCAGCTTGACGAACGTGGTCTTGCCGGAGCCGGAGCGGCCCACCAGACCGATCCGCTCGCCGGCGCGGATGTTGATCGACAATCCGTCGTAGAGCGGCACGCGATCGCTGTCATAACGGAAGGTGACGTCCTCGAACGTGATCATCCCACCGTGAATGTCGATCGGCTTGGCGTCGGGGGCATCGACAATTCCGATCGGCTCGCCATAGATGGCAACCAGTTCCTCCATGTCGTTCACCGAGCGCTGCAGATTGTTGATGTGCATCCCTACTTCGCGCAAATAGGCGTGGATGATGTAATAGCTTGTCAACACATAGGTGACGTCGCCCGGAGAGGCGCGCCCCGCTATCCACAGCAGGATGGCGCCGCCGATCACCGAAGCACGAAAGCACAAGAGCATCACGAGCTGCACCGTACTCGTGCCGTTGGACCGCAGCCAGGTGCGCTGCACCCTCGCCCGCCAGCGTCTGACGACATTGTCAAGCCGCGCATCCTCACGCGCCTCAGCACCGAAAGATTTCGCCACAGTATTGCAAGTGAGCGCGTCCGCTAGCGTGCCGCTGACTTTGCTGTCCCAGGCGTTGGAGACCCGCGCCGCCGGCGCGATGTAGCCGATCGTCAATGCCGTCGTGATGGCAACATAGATCACTGCGCCGAGGCCGATCACGGCGCCGAGCTCGGGCCAATGCAGGCCGAGCAGGATCGTCGAGCCCACGAGCACCGCGAGCGACGGCAACAACGCCATCAGGATCGTATGGTTAAGCAGGTCAAGCGCCCACATGCCGCGGGTGACCTTGCGCACGGTCGAGCCGGCGAACGAGTTAGCGTGCCAGTCGGTTGAGAAGCGCTGCACGCGCATGAAGGCCCCACGGGCCACATCCGACATGGTCTTCAGCGTGAACGGCACGATCGCCTGCAAGCCCGTAAACCGCAACATAATCGAGAGCAGACCAAGGGCGAGGATACCAGCGAACGCAATCAGTGCCGCATGTCGCGCCGCTTGGTCGGAGGGGCCCGACGTCAATGCATCCACTAGACGGCCGGAATAGACCGGCATGAACAGGTCGGCGACCGTCGCCCCTAAGAAGCCAACGAGGATGATCGCGGCACGGACTGGCTGCTTCAGCCAGTGCTCCAACGCAAACGGGAGAACCAAGCCGATTGCGGCGGGTCGTTTGTCATCTTGACTGGTCATGGCGCTAGGGGTTTGTGGCGCACGCGGTGTAAAAAACGGTCGATCCAGACCCGATGTGCCCAATGCTTGGCGCGCCGTACGAGGGATGCGATAAATGCCCGGAGTCTGGGGGTTGCGGCCGAAATCTTCTACCCATTTCACCCACTCTTCGCGTAAGCGCTTAGCCGAAGCGCCTCACGCTTTGCGAGCTCCTCGTAGCTGAGAGCATCGATCTGAGACATCAGCCAGGCTTGCGCGATCCGAGCTTGTGTGAGCCAGGTAGGCGGGATCGGCGTCACTCATCTTTGCCCACCTGCAGAAGCGTGGGGATGTCCGGCTGGCTCCGGCCATGGCTGTACGCAAAGGTGCATTTTGATGAAGGAAGTGTTCAGCATAACTTCACCTGGAAGATCACCTCCGCGTCGATCCGGATGGAGGTCATAGCAATCCGAACCTCCAACGTGCCACAAACGATCCACCGCCCTGCTCGCTGATCGTTAATTGCCGATGGCCCGCCGGATAAATGGACGAATTAACCAGTGAGCAGCTCAGATCGTCGCCCTTTTTCATCTTCTCTCCTCGGCCGCTTGCGCTTTGCTACTTTGCGAGACTCCGGGTTGCGGAGTCGCACAAACAGACCCATAGCAAGCCTTCTGACCCTTGTAGTTGGCGAGCGTTTAGACCGATTCCGACATAACCTCCTGTTTCAGGTTGTCCGGGATAGGTGCGGGGCCGTCCAGCGACTTCAGCGTCACCTCGATCAACTCGCTCGCGCGATCCTTGTTGCCGCTCTCGTAATAGTACTGAGCGACCGCCGGATAGGACAGGAACTTAGGGGCGTCGCCGCGTTGCGGAGCATTTATTGCCAGAATGTGTCCGGATAACTCATTGCCCATCGCAAAGCGCTCGGCCTGCGGCAAATGAGAGTTGTCATTCGCCGGATCAAAGAGTTGGCGCATCGCCCCGGCCATCCACAGCGCGGATTTTTTGTTGATCGCGTCACGAACCAATTGGCGCATCACCGGCAGGCCGGCCTGCAAGTCGCGCATTTTGTGAAGCAACAGATCCGCCTGGAGCACGCGGAAGTTCACGTCATCCGGCAGAACAGCGACGGCTTCTTCGACCACCGAAAGCGCCTTCGCCCAATCCTGCGCCTTCATCGCCGGCGTCAATTTGACGAAGATCGGCATTGTGCGTTCGCCCTTGGCGATCCGCTCAGCATCGGCGGCTTTCGCTTCATCGCTGATGCGCCAGCTGCCAGTCAGAATCTTCGGCAAAACCTCTTCGAGTTGCGTCGGGGAACCGATAAAGGCGATGTGGCCATCACGGTCGACGACGAACGAAGTGGGAATCCCGATAGAAAAGCTGGAATCCATCCAAAGCTCGTCCATTTCGCGTGTGTAGTCGAGCCCGACCCGATAGTTGAGATTCGGCAACTTTTCGGTCAACCATGCGTCCAACTTGCTTCGGGCCTTTTCCGCTGTTTGAGCGCGCTCACCAGCTGCTATTCCGAGGACCTCAACTCCGCTATCTCTGTATTTCTCTTGCAGCTGTACCAGATCGGACAGCGCCGCCACACACGGTGCGCACCAAGTTGCCCAAAATTCGACGATGTACACTTTCCCGGGCTGGAAGCTCGTGAGGGGTTGACCACGCAGCCAGTTCTCCACCTTGATCGGGGGAGCTGGGGATTCTAAGCCCAGCGTCATGTTACGCTCCAAAGTTATTGTCAGGGACTGCGCGACGTTTTGTGCTCGCTGATCTCCGATCGCGACCGCGACCGAGAAGTGGGGTGCCGTGGTGTAGACGGGCTGCCGAACGAGAGCCGTAGCGAATGTCGGTGTCGCAGCGCTAAGCACGCCGACACACAAAGTTACAAGGAACAAGCTCGTCCTCTCACGAGCAGGCCACGTCGATTCAAGGAAGGAGAGCATCGCTCGACTCGCATCTGGGTGGGCTCAGCACTTTCAGTACTGCTGCACCCTTAGTAGCAACGTCCGTGCCAGCATCGTCTGCGCGCATTAAGCGCCTAATTGCGCATGAACAGCTCAACGGCAGTTCACGGCGACCAGTGTTTTGAACCCGACGGGCTTTGTGCCGGTGTCGGAATTTGGACAAGAATTGCGCACTTCGCGCCGCCAGATAACTGATTTGATGTTGTGAGCCGCCGAACGGAAACTTGGTAATCCCTGTCCCCTAGCAAACAGGATTAGAGGCGAGCGACGATTTAGATTCGACTCGAACGAGCCGAAGCCCGTTGACCGGGACACGTGTTCTGGGCGATGACGATGGAACCATTCGCCTGAACCTGCGGACGGTGCCGCGGATCAGGGAGGCTCTGAAACTGTGAGTGCTCGCCATCGCTCCAAGCGGTTCCTGCACCAAAAACTGGTACTTCGATTAGTTTGCTGTCCAGCCGCGTGTACCAGGCGTCCATGATGCCCCCTTCAATTCGAAAACCGTTTCCCTCGTATCGAAACAGACGCCGCCGATCGCCTCGATGGAGCTAAGGCTTATACAGGCGTTCACCTCCAGGTTGCTGACCGGGAGGCCGGCTGGCACCACCCGCTGGCGGCACGCAGCACTTCCTTGCCGGCTTGAAAATCTTTGGCAAGCTGCGGGCCTTCAAGACCCATCGTGTCACAGCCGGATGACAGGTATCGAAATAAGTAGACGGAAAACCCTGCACTATGCGATGTGGCCGACATCGACACAGGCTATGGCAATGCGATCAATGTCATCCATGCCATTGGCGAGTATGAAAGGACCGGCGCCAGCTCCGTTGTCATCGAGGACAAGACATTTCCCAAGGTTACGAGCCTTGCTGCGGAACGTCCAGATGATGAGTTATGGCAATTTCGGATCCGGGCCTCAAGCACAGCCTTGAGGGACACCTTCCGCCGTATCATCGCTGATGGCGGCGTCCAGAACGTCCACAAGGATATTGTAACGATAGAGGAACTCTTCAGACTGCAGAGAATGGACGAGATTGAGGCAGCTGAAACGCGATTCCTGCGCTGATGCAGTGCTGCAGGCCGACTCTAATCTCGCCTGAACGGCTGTCGCTGCAATCTCGACGGGTTGGGGCGGCACGTTCGTCGGGCTACGACTCCATTTCGTTGAATGGAAGACTATCGTGCCCTGTCAGTCAGCATCTTTTGCGTTTGGCTCGAGGCTGTTAGCGCAAATGGGCAGCGGAATCGAACGGCTGTCGAGCCAGCGGAACGACGGCGCTCGGGTCAGCGCCGGCAAAACCCGCGCAGTTTTGTGATGTTTTTATGTCGGTTATAGCCAGTGGTTTGATGACCATCGAAATGGCTGCCTTCGCGCATGAAAGCTCGTGCGCTTGTGGCATACAATGTGCGCCGGATCCGCGTCGAGCGCGGTATTCCGCAAGAGCAATTGGCCTACGATGCAGGTATTGATCGCTCCTATATGAGCGGACTTGAGCGCCAACAGGCAAACCCCACAATTGATCTTCTCGATCGCCTTGCCAGGACGCTCGGCGTTGCTGTCTCCGAGCTGTTTGTTCGGCCATCCAAGGGGGCGCTGCCACCTGCTACCTTACGTAAAGGTCGCAAGCCGAAGCCGGCACGCCGCAAAAGGACCTAGCCCCCCTGACAACACCGAGCCATTGACGCCGATCTTGTGCGGTGGCCAAGCATCAATGCGCTCGGAGGCGGATTTTGTGCGCGGCCGCCCCCTGATTCGCGGCAATCCCGCGATGGACATCGAATAATGTGATGAATGTTCAATCTGGCGCCGGAGCGGACAATGGCGGCTCAAGACGACGAAGTTCCTTTAAATGCCATCCGCGCCTTTGTGACCGTCGCACGCGAAGGCAGCGTCACGCGCGCCGCCAGCAGCTTGGGAACGACGCAGAGCTCGGTCAGCCGCTATTTATCCGTCCTGCGGGACTATCTCGGTGCGGACCTCATCGCGCGGCGCGGCCGGCGCAGTGATTTGACTGAGTTCGGAAGACTATTTGCTAACGCAGTCTCTGAGCCGCTCGAGACAGTGGGCTTCACCGCCAAGAGAATGCGGCGGCGGACGGCCGCCGGCACCAACCGGATCGTCGTCCGCACATCGCTATCGACTTTTGCTTCCTCGCTTCTGATTCCAAATCTGCAAGCGTTCTCTGCTGAAGCTGGCGGCGTTATCGTGGACGTCATCAGCTCGCTATCGCTGCCTTCATCTTCGGACGACTTCGACATATTGATTACACGTGACCTTTCCGTCATCGAACCCGCCGACAGTTGGGAGATCTACAATGAGGAGCTGGTATGCGTCGGGCCGCCAAACCTGGTCGCGGGCAGAGAGCTCTCGATCGTTCGCTCAATCCCGATACTGAACATCACATCACGACCCGACATCCTGCCAACATGGCTGAGGGCCATGAACCTGTCCTCAAACGACATACGAGCGGGCGCGCGGTACGATCATAATTATCTCGCTCTGCCGGCAGTCATGACAGGAAAATGCCTTCTTGTCGCACCGGAAATCATCGTCAGTGATTTAGTGCGAGGGGGCGCCTTGCAAATCATCCCCGGCTCACGCGCTCCAAGTGGCATGCAATATCGCGCCTTTGCGGTGGATCGCAGCGAGCACCCCGAAATCGCTCGTTCTTTTTGCCGGTGGGTCGCTCGTCTTTGCAAGAGGGCGACGCTAGCGCAGGCTACCTGAAATGCCTCTCGAGGTCTCTTCAATGACTCTGCGGGAGATCGATGTACCGCCCCCATTCACGTCCAGGGCACTCAACTTCAGAGACAATCCGAACAAGACCGCCGGTGTCTTCGTCCGACGAAGATTACGTTTCTTTTGCAGCAGTCCCGAAAACAAAGGACGGCGCGAGAGATCGGAACGCAAAGACCTCATCTTATCGCCGATCGAGCGACGCGAGCAAATGAATTGGTTGCACGGAATCGAGGCCATGCCATTTAACGCCCGAGAGCTCATGAACTGTCATCCTTGCCTTTGTGGAGCAATGCGCGGCAGCGAAGGCGCATGAGACGCCGCCCCAGCTTAACAAGCCGAATGGTTCGGCTGCGCAAGTCGTCTGTTTTCCAGCCCCGCTCGCCAATACGATGGCTTCCAAACAGACCTTGCGCGATTTGGCGATAGCTATTTCCTTGCTGCCATCCATCCAGTGCGCGCAGCGCGAGGATAAGCCGACGCCGCTTCAAAGCTGGCAAAGCAAGAGGAGGCGTTCCGAGCGGCCGATGCTCAAGGGCGAGCCAAAATCGACGTGCGGCCTGCAAGCGAAGCTCGAAATTCGCGTCGAGCGGCAGGTCGAGCACGACAGCAGACCCGCTCGCCGGAAGGCTCTTCAGCCAAAGGCGATGCTTCGCGCCTCCGAGCGGCACGATGGCATGCCAGCCATCCGGCGCGCGACCAACCTCGCTGCCAGGCAGATTGGTGAAATCGAGCTGGTAGCTTTTGGGCGCCACGCAATTGGCCGCCCGCATAGGCAGTACGGTCGACAGCACTTCGGGTGCCCAGAAGACTGCTTGCTTGTCGAATGTCTTTTGCGGATCAGCTGGAAAACGAAAGCCCCCACTTCCGTCGCAAGTGGCTCGTTGTTGCGCTGGATCGTTGGCGGCGAGACAACCGCCTATAATCCTCTTGGTAATCGGGATCCCGGCGCAGCCACTCCCAGGCCACGTCGGCAGCTTCTGCCTTCTTCAGGTCGCTGTATGCTTCCTCAGATCTCCAGTCAGTACCCGGCATCGCACCATTTTCCCGCGGGATTTCACACGCGGCGCAATGCAGCTGAAGATTGTGGCTCTTTCCGGTTACGTGCGTTCCGCGTGAGAGCCCCGCGCGCACTTAATCGATGGAATAATCATCTTTTGCGATTGCTAGGAATTCCGCGGATCCTGACATCCGCCGCGTTCATTGCTTTGGCCAACCGCCCCGCAGCAGATCACGATAGCCGCGGCCCGCTAGCCACTTGGCCCGCGTCAGATGACTTTCGAACGTGCGTCGCGCACGATCGGGTTCAACTGTCGGGTCAAGCCCAAGCACAACGCGTGCGATTTCGCGCCAATCTGCCTTGTCAGCGTCGGCATCGAGAAGTCGCATGTAGGTGACGGCGTGCTCCTTGTCATATGACGTGACCTCGTGCGCGCTGGGCGCCAATTCTGCGATTTTCGGGTCGGCCGGCACTGACTGAACTCCTACCGAACTGAAAATTCTATCGAAATCCGAGCAACGATAACTAACTTGGGGGCGCTGTGGTACCGCCCGAATCGTCGCAGCGCCAAACTCATTTTCGCACCAAGACCGCGATCGCATATCCGCTCACAATGACCTGGTGGCTCCATCCTGCGCATTTCCTCTTTCATCGCGGTACATACCGGAACTGACCGCAGATTTCCCATGTGGCTAGGCTGTTCTTGCTCTTCCCTGCCTAAGAAGAGGGTTGCCCGTGGTGACCGGCCCGCGCGCACTGGTGAAAGGCCGCCGTGGCCGGACCCCAGCCCCTAGAGAGAATTCTTTTCTCTTTTCGAGCTCCACTTGAACGGTTGTCCTATCTGGTCGCGGTGCCCGGAAAAGCCGCAGTACCTCTGAGCGGCCATTACTGCTCTCCGGCGAGTAGCGGGCTATCGCACCGCGAGAACACTTGCGATGATCGACGACATTCGCAGACGACAATCATTACGGCGTCTACATCTCACCGTGACCTTCTTCCTTGAAGCAATTGGACGAGGACAGCCAACGGCGTAGGTGTGAGCTTATCGTAATACTCTGGCTATAACCAGTGGTTTCATAATCGTCGGAATGGCTGCCTTTGCGCATGAACGCTCGTGCGCTTGTGGCCTGGAATGTGCGCCGTATCCGCGTAGAGCGCGGCATTCCGCAAGAGCAATTGGCCTATGATGCCGGGATCGACCGCTCGTATATGGGGCGCATTGAGCAGAAGAAAGAGAACCCGACCATTGATCTCCTGGATCGTATCGCCGCGACCCTGGGTATTCACTTGTCCGAATTGTTCGCTGAGCCGGCGAAGGGTGCGGTGCCACCCAAGCCAATGTCCAGAGGACGCAAGCCGGCACGCCCGTGTCGGAACAGGACGTAATTATGGAGAGAGCCATGTTTGCAGCTAACCACGGGAGCGAAACGCGCCGGAGCGGCGCCCGTGCTCCCTTCGAATCTGTGGCGGCCGAATCCGATCTCCTGCTCCATCGGATGTTGCGCCAGCACGATTCGGCTTAACGAACGCCCAGAGCGGCCCCGTTAAAAAAGACGAGCACCTTCGGTGATCCTCACAGGCCAGAAGAACGAACAGGCCGTCTGCCTCATCGGAGGCGCAGGCGCGCGCCTACTATTCCTGCCGCCTACAGCCCGATCTCAAGCCGATCGAGATGAATTCGCCAAGCCAAAGAACTGTTGCGGCGAGCCCCCGAACCGTCGACGCCTCTCGGATCTCATGGGACGCACACTGAACATGTTCACCCCTGAAGAATGTGCCAACTACGTCAGTCATCGTGGATAGAAACCGCTTTGATCGCGACCGGCTCCAGCGAACCGCCCAGCATGCCCAAGGTATGCGACAAGCGCGTCCACGCCTTTCTGTCCGAACAAACACGCGACCCCGCCTCCTCACAAGCGAGCGTGAGCGCCATCCCCAATTGCGAAGGACACTCTTGAAAGGCCTTCATCGATGATCAGGACCCTGACGTGCCTGGGCCCACATTCATGATTTATTTCCGCAGTGAGCATGCCCGCTTTTTAGGCTGGATAGCGCTTCGCCGAGCTCGATCCGCTCCAGCTTTTCAATGCCCGGCCCCGATAGCCAAGAGCCGGCTCGCATTCTACCCGGCTCTCACCCGAGAATGACACCGCCTGCTCGCGCTTCTCAGCAATTCTTATGGACAAGAAAAGATGCAGGTTGCCGGCGCCGGTTAGCCGGTCCTGGAGGGATAAGCTCGAAGGCCCGGCTCCGCTCGCCATCGCAGAGCCGCAACTTAGCCTTGAACCGCCAGCGTCTTACGAAAACCCGACGTGCCGACACTGCTAGGCAGCCTCAGCGGCCCGTGATTTCAGCCTCCTCATGTGCGGTACGCCGGCGTCAATCGCACGCTGGTCCATGGCCAAATGAGGACTGCCAATTTTGTTCATGGGGTACGCCTCAGTCGCGCGATTGTCCCAGATTGCGACGTCGCCTGATTTCCAGTTCCAGCACAGGGTGTTCTGCGGCGCGGTGAGATAGGATTGCAGCAGTCCGAACAGTTTTTGGCTGGGATAGCGCTGCAGGCCGACAAAGTTCTGCACAGAACGGCCAAGCGAGAGCATCCGTTCGCCAGTCTCGGGATGAACACGAACGATCGGATGTGTCGTTTCGTAGATCGTTCCGGTGGATACGTCGTCCAATGCCCTCTTGTCGGCTTCGGTGGCCCCCTCCGTCGCAGTGTGATCGAATGCGGCGCAGCGCACAGCCCAAAGGTTATCGGCGAGCATCCGCAGGGGATCGGGAAGATCAAGATAAGCGGCCGCCGTGTTCGACCAAGCGATGTCCCCGCTAAAACGCGGGACCGCTGCCTCCCGCAGCACTGAAATTGTTTGGCAGCGGGCACTGACGACGTCGTCATCGGTCATCTGGTCGACTTGACTGCAGGCGCGATCAGGGAGCGTCTTCCGGTTTGTTAGGTCTCCCCTTGCGTCCAGCATTGTGGGATTCGGTATCAGCGAGCCGAGCCGGAGCACCAAACGCTGTTGCTGGGCATCATCGAGATGTCTCTGATCACGGAAGAGGATGACCTTACGCTCTAGCAGCAGCCGGTTAATGGCTATGATGACCTCGTCAGACAAATCGTCCGACAGCGTAATGTTCTTGATTTCGACACCAAGCCGGTCCGCATGTTCGACGATGTCTGCACGCGGGATGACGTTATCAATGATCATTGTGCCACTCATGACGGTGCCTCTCTCTGTGAATGTCTAAACAAAGCTCCGCGATTTGTGGTGACGCGTGGCAACGAACGCGACAAGGCCGTCTTGATGACACGCATCCGAATTGTCTGACCGGTGACCACACCGCACAATTCGCCGACTGATTCATACAGACCACCATCATCTTAGGATCTGACTCCCTCTGCGGTGCGGGCACAGCCAGTGCGGTTCGAATCAACTCGCGTATAACGCGAACAGATCGATCTGCAGCCTGATCAACAGTACAAATTATAGAGCTCGTCTATGTCCAGTCCATGAAACGAAACCAGCTTTCTTTTCGATCTCGAGTAACGTTCGCCTCGTCTGTGAACTCGTTCTTGGAAAATCCTCGAACAACGATTGCATCGTCACCGCATGCGACTGGCGTGGCCTCATCCGCACGACAAGAAACGAACTCGTTAGCGGCCTGCGCTCGCGAAGCGGATGTGACAGGATGCCTCGCTTCAGCTGACTCTATCTTAAGCTGTACATTGTATCTACAGCTACCTGCACGATCTGCAATCACTTCCTCGCGACTTGGAGTTGTCCGATGCGGATCGTCTTTCGTCGGCTGGTTTATTGTGTTGTTCTTCTTGCCGAGCAGGAAAGCCGCGCAAAATTCGAAGGTTGAAACTCCCATTGCAGCTAAACAACGGACTCAATCCCTCGATTTGCGAAATCTGCGCTCGTCGCCGAATGCAGGTCTCAGGGCTGTGACCTACGTTCTTGGCTCTGTCCGGAGGCGTGATTTTCCTTACGGAGCCCGGCTTGTTTTAGCGCAGTTGACCGCACAAAATAGAGACAGAGCGCGGCCCCCGCAGGAATACCGTGCGCCCCCGAGACAATGCAGCGACTTCGCGCTCTCACATTGCTAGCCGCAAATTCTGGCAGGCTATTTTCGCCTCCTATTGGCAGCACGAGGCTGAAGGCAGCGTCCGATCTAAGATCATGAGCCAGGATCCATCTTCCTGAGATCGCCCTGTTCCTTGCCTAATAACCTTAAGGCGCGTGAACATGATCACACACGCACCAAAAGTGCGGGATTTCAGAGAAGACGGTGAAAGAATGCACCAGCTGCGCAACAACGCGCCCACGCGACCGAGCCATCATGTAAGATGCGCATCGCCGCAACAAAGATCCTTTTCAAAAACCTGAGATAGCGGGCGGCCCGCAACAAATTGACGAGAGATCCCCTATCGGGTACCGCGTTGAAAATTGAGAACGTAACCTACCTCCATCCGTAACCTTGCGCACTTTTTCTTCACTCATTCGCCGCTTAGAGCGCAATAAAGCCGTTCCCGCAGCTCGCTTTGCGACTCACGCCGGTCGAGCTCGCCGATCTGCAACCTGCTTATCCAGCCACTGGCGACATGTGATCTCGGCTCGTCTCGTTCGTGGCGGCGCCATCAGCACACCAGCAGTGCCAGATGTCGGATATGTCTCGGCAACTGCGCGACTGAACGTTCGAGACTGTTCTTGACGTGCCGGTCGTAGGCTGCCGAGTCGTCGATCCAGCTCTCCTGCGAAACGAGATTGCGGCCGACGAAGTCGGCTGGCCTCAGCGCACGATAGAGTCGATACGCCCGATGCCGGGGACCACATCGCCCCGTGCTGCGATTCGGAATCCCACCGGGCCCTTCGAGCACAGCCGTTCCGCCGCCAACTTCGAGGACTGCCCCACCCAGACTAGTCGTCGGCCCTGTTTCGGGGACCGACAGGAGCTGCCCCGCAGGCTGAACCGAGCCCGTCACAGAGATGTCCGCCTCGACAGCCTAGGAAGCGTTCGAAGCTTCAGCCGAATGCGCCCCACTCGACGCTTTGGCTGGAGGCTTCGGAGCGAGGCTCGCGCTGACTGTGAAGGGTTGACCTAAAGCAGGCGGGATTTGCGAGCCTGATGCTGATGCTATCTTTCGCGCCTTACCCCTAACTTTGTGTCCGGCATGCGGCACGAAGCCGTGTCTACTTGAGCAATTGGGCTCAGGGACTGAACGGTTAGATCTGTGAGTCCAAGAATTGGCAGCAGGCAGGCGATCGGATCAACGTCCTTGAACACCGGCCTTTTTCGCTCTTAGGCACCGGCTAATTGCGCCATGTCTGCTTCGTAAGCCTATCGAACCACATCTCTGCGACATAGCGAGCGTTCGGTACAACCCGAAATTTCGTATACTGATGGTAGTTGTCTTGGAGCCAAGTCCAGAACGTGCCGAAGCTGTAGTGATGCAGGCCATCGGGCGGCCAGGCTCCTTTGCCTGCTCCACCCACTTATCAACGAAGTGCGAAATGGCCGCTTCCGCATCTCCTTCTTCACTGTTATCTTCCTAAGGTCTGGTAGGTTTCTCACTCCACGCCCGCGCCCTGTCCACTTCCTTCAGCGTCGGCATGCTTTCCGGTCGATCGCGATGTGACAACTCCTCACCCCGGCCCACCGGCCCTAAAAGGCGATCCCACACCATCAGGCGCCGAGCAGTTGCCCAAATTCGTGGACACATCACAAACAATCATGCAGGATCTTCTCGCCCGTCCAATCGAGAGAATACCGTTAAGCTCGCACAGTCCGTTGATGAGCGCCAGTGCGCCTCGGATAGCCGACGAGCTTCGGGCGCGACGCGCCAGCTTTCCATGATGAAGTCAGCGGAGGCTACCTCGCTGGTGACCGAAATCGAGGACGCCCTCGCCTCCCCACTGCCCAGCAAGGGACAAGAACTCGTCGAGCGCGCAGACCTGCTCGTCGAGGAAGAATTCAAGGCGATGGCGGCCGAGGAGCGCAGGCGTGCGGTGCTCGAAGGTCTTGCCGGCCTGGGATACGAGGTATTCGAGGGTATGGCGACCGCCTGGGTCCAGAACGGCCAGATCGTCATTCGTAAGGCGGCCAATCCTGGCTACGGAGTCGAGCTCTTGGGCGGACCCAGATCGGATCTCCTTCAGGTGCGTGCCGTAGGTATCGGCAGCTCGGCCGAAGCTCGCGATGCAAGTCGTGACCACGACATGGAAACGATCTGGTGCGGCGAGTTCGATCGCCTAAAGGCGTTGGTCGCAGAAGCAGGCGGGAATGTTACTATGGAATTCGCAAGGCCGGTCGGTCGCTTCCCTTTGAAGATCGTCTCAGATCCGGGTGCAAGCCAAGAAGCAGAGATTGTTGAAAGATCACGTCGAGCACGACCAATCAGCCCCCCTCATTAGCAATTTGCAGGTACCCAGCCATTAACGGGGAAGGTGATCACGCGGATGCTGGCGAAGATCACAAAAGCTCGTAGCATCTCTTGGGCGCAGCCGAGAGCTTTTGCGGGGGTCGTTCGCTTCACATCGAACAGCGCCGCTCGGGCGACTTCATCATCTAAAGTCCTATAGGCCGCGGGCGGCGCCCCTCAGGAGGATACTTCCAAAGATGGGCGGCGATCACTCATAAGCAAAATAGTAGGACACGGCGCGCCATTTTCCCGAATTTGTGAGGAGGCCGCATTTTTTCCACACCCTTCCCTGGCAGCACGCCGAAATCCGGCGAACATTGCGACGCCGCTGCAGCTAGCTCGGCGAAAGTTCGGCGTACCTGCGAATAATCTTCTCGGCCTCAGAGGGAAGAAAGTGGCCGATGGGCCGCCGTACAGCTGTGTCACCGCATTAGGGATGTCTGGATTGCGGCCAATATAACCCATCGGCAGTGGGGTTGGTCTGCATTTTTGGCACGTGGAGCCATCCGGTATGCGGCGACCACTCCTGTCCAGGTGAGATTGGATGATATGCTGTGCGGCGGTCTTCCTAACCCTATGGAGTTGCGCCAATCTTCGAAAGACGGCTGCGTCGTTCCAGTTGATTGAATCAATCAACACACGTAAGCTCTCAAGCTGCAAATAGTCATCGCCAATAGTTTTCAATGCTCATAGCCGAGGTGGGGCCTTCAATCGGCGATCCCCTGCCCAATTTCCCGTCGAGACCTTTTCATGACTTCACCAGAAGCCCTAGACGTACTGATTCTAATCGCCCTGACGGAAGAAGCAGAGACGTTTCACGATTTGCCGTTTCATAACCTGAAAGAGGCGCCTCGACTGGGCATTTTTCCGTATCACTCCTTTGAATACGAAGACGCGAACGGCACCTCCCGGCGTGGCGCGTTGGTGAGCGTGGGCGAAATCGGCCTGCGAATCCGGGATGCGGCGCTTCGCTTTTCGGAGAAATTCTCACCCAAGCTGGTGTTGAACGTCGGCATTTCGGGCCGAATAAAGGACGCTCGGGTTGGTGACGTCGTCGTCCCCACTCACATCAATGTCATTGATTACCGAGCGGCTGCGCAGGACGACGAAAAGAATGGGTATGAAATACTTCCCGGCGGCAAACCGGCTCCCGTGAGCATCAGTGCCGGATACGTCGTAAATTCTGTCCCATTCAAGAAGAAGAACAAGCTTCCCAGCATTGACAATTTCGCCAAACGAATGGGTTACACCCTCACCCCAAATGAGCGACGGAAGCTGAAAGAATGGGAGGGCGTCAAGGACCTCGCCAAGACGCCGACCGTGGTGAGCGGGCCTTTTGCAGTCAGCAATCTGCTGATCAAATCAGCGCGCTTCAAAGAACACGTATTGAAGAACGCGGATCGCAACTATGTTGCCGCCGATATGGAAAGCGGGCTTATTGCGGATGGGCTACTTACATTGACACCGGCGCCGCCATTTTATGCAGTCAGAGCTATCAGTGACCCGGCCACAACACAGAAGCCGGAATACGATGCGATCGGCAACGGGCTTATCCGCCGCTGGGCGATGTCGAATGCACTGGATACGGTCAAATTACTCATCGCTGAGCCTAGTCTCTTTGGAGACGAGCGAAAGCTGAGCGGAGTTAGTGGCGTCCCGGAAGACTACAGTCCAGAGTATCCAGGACAACGAATACTAGGCGCCCCCTCCACTTCAGATTTCGACGATCGTTTTTCGAATATGCGCATTACCGTCTCGAAAAGAGATCATGGTGAGACCGTTCTTCCAATTCGGTTTTCGAAGCTCTTGAGCGAAATATTGGAAAAGCCCAGAGCCGGGTCGTTCCTGGTCCAGGGGCGCGGCGGCGGCGGAAAGACGGCACTCCTGCGAGCCCTCCAGCTTTCAGTTAATGATGCGCACGAAGCACCCAAAACAGTGTTCCTCGACGCCCGCAAAATAATCAAGGAAGCCGGATCGGCCGATGCCGTTTCGGTTCTTCGAAGACGTGTCGATCGGGATGCTCCCGGCCTGATCGACACGAAGGACAACGTTATCGTTTTTCTGGATGGGTTGATCGGAACGGACAGCGAGCGCCCGATCATCGAGGCGCTTTCCCAGCTGCTCGCGCGCAACGAGCCAACGCTGGTGCTCGCGTTCGGAATTGATCATTATGAACTCCAAGCGGACTCAAATGATTACCCTCCGACGCCTTACCTTCACAACAGAAAGCACGACCGTACGGTCGACTTGAAAGCGATCTCAGTAAACGATGACGCTTTAGCAACGGCGGTTATTGGCGGTATCGTCCGAACGAGCGGAACGAGCACGAGCGAGTCACCCGAGGCGATCATTGCTGCGCTTCGAACGCTCGGGTTTCTTTATCTCAATCATTTCGTGGTATCCATATATCTACACAATGCCGGGAAGATGGCGTTCGAAGGCAAGAACAGCTCGGCCTTTGTGATCCAATCGATGCAAAACCTCTACGGCGACCTCTACGGCCGCTTCACGAGCCGGCAGTTCAATCTGCTTTGCGTAGCAGCTCTGCGGTCTTACTGCCGGATCCTGGTGAAAAGTGCCGGATCTCCAGAGCTTGCGACCGCGCATGACCGATACGAGAGCGACTTCGCGCTTTTTCCACGCATTGTCCAAACCGCACTGATCGCCAAGGCTGTCGTCTATATCCTCGGTGAATTCAACAATCCCAAGAGTAGCAGCGCGATCTTCAAGTCTACGGGTATTAACGAGGAGCTTTTTCTATCATTGGTGTTTGGCAACGACGTCAACAGCGCTGTCAAGGATCTCATGGCCGACCAGCGCGTCGAGGACGCAGTGCTCTCCGCAGCGCACAAGATCTCGGACACCCTTGAGCCCGCTTCACTTTCCTATGCTTTGTATCTTTTCGGACGTGCGCGCTCCGAACGGGGCAGGCTTCGGGCCGAAAAGGCTTTCGACACAGCCGCTCAAGTGTTGCTGGATCCAGGCACAATATCGCCGAGCGAACAGACCAAATTCTGGCGGCTCGCAAGACGCTCGCTCTATATCAGCCGCTCGCTAAATGGCGACAAGAAAGCAACCGACTCTTACATCGCCGCCGTCATCAGCGATCCCTATGAAGATCGCTTGAACCGGAGCTTTCATCTCGAATACTACCGTGATCACAATGCCACAGGCGTCACAGTGGCGCTCGACCATGAAGACAGAGGAGGTAATTGGCGTCGTACTCGCCAGTTGCTTGGACGACGGATAGAGGCCGCGATAAGCAGCGGAACGACGGGCGAATACGATCGAATCTGCATTCTGACGTATTTTTCGCTGGTTCGGTATCGTCATGAACTCGCGAAATTATCAACAGAACAACGCGAACAAGAGGCGGGTCTCATAAAGAGGCTCATGGCCAGCAACGTGACGTTGGGCCCAGAGCTTTCAGCCTTTCTAATCATGGTTGAACACGCACTTTCGCGCGAACTCTACTCAAGCCTTGATGCGGTGGTTGAGCTATTTGCCACGAAAGCAATACCGCGGATCGGGTGGGTTGATCGCCAGATGACGGCCGAAAAGCAGGTCGTGGAAAGTGTCGCTTCGCATGCCTATGGTGCGATGCTTCTCGTCGACCTTCTGAGCGAACGACTGACGCCGAAACTCGATCCAAAAGAAACAACCCAGATCATCCGAATCCTTCTGTATCACGATATCGCAGAGGCCTACATCGGCGACTACCGCCCTACCGACGGCGAGACGAAGTCAAAGGAGATACCAACGATGCATCGCATCGCCGCGCTAGCTACCTATCAGCATTTACCTGGCCTAGCCGCCTCGTTCAGTCACTTTCAAAGGTTTGAGACAGGGGCCGATCGGTGCGCGAGCTTGGCTCGCGATTTTGACAAGTTGGACGCCGTTTTCCAGGCGCTAGTCTATGCCAACCATTTTCCAACGCTCGATAATCGACGACAGTTCGTCACTGGCAATAAGGAGCGGATCTCAGATCCAGTCCTTCGCGAGATCGCGGATGAGATCTGGCGCCGCATTGAAAAAATGCCATTGAAGTCCACAACCGCCGCCTCCTGATGAACCTTGCATGATCGAACGCCATCGCGGTGCCCTTCGAACCCAAGAAGAGCGAGTCGCCCGTGAAGAAGGAAGACAGGATGGCAAAGATGGAACGAAAGCGGGTCACTCCCTAAACGATCGACCGGTACAATCGATTAACCGGCGTGCGCAACGCGCATCGCCCACTGAAATGGCACCCGGAGAGCGTGAGCATAGCGACGGCAAAGCCGGCACGCGGGTCCGAGTGCAGCGACGCGACCGGTTAAAAGGGGCACCCGGGAACGCGGCAGTGATAGCGTTCGCCGCAGGCGAGCCGCTTTTCCGAGTGCCCCCGGCAAGGCGCACATCAGCCCTTGCGCGATGGGATCGTTACCGAAGGCCGAGGCCCCTACTTTCTTCAGGGGACTCGGTGGGCGCAGCCCATAGAGCCCGGTCCGCATAGCGGACGCGTCATCGGGCTACAGGTCCGCGGCTTCCAAATCGCGGCTTCCCACACGGTTTGCCTGGGTACGAGGTATCGGCGGCGCAAACAATTTGGGGTTGAGGCCCCTTATATGTCTTGCGATGAGCCAAGCAAGAGGCAAAATGCCCCTGCCCATCCCGAGGGGGAGCAATGATGTCCGCGCATCCTAAACCGCCCGTTTTACGGCAACCGGCCACTCCGACCTTTTACGCGGTGGTCGCATTGGTCGCGGCCCTGTTGGCATTCTTCGTGGGGAGCTATCTATTCACTCATCTGGACGCGCTGGTGGCGAACGCCTTCGGAGACCAGGCGTACTACCTGCTGCTGCTCTTCTTGGCGCTCGTCTGTGCCGTCGTCCTGTTCGGCGTGTTGCGTTCGATAGGATCGGCCCAAGGGCAACTGTTCGGCGCAGCGTTCGAATTTGGCGGACCGGCGGCGCTATTTGTGTTTGTCATTCTTGCGGGCGGTTTTCTATTCAAGGGAAAGCAGACCGATTTCCCATTGACGATCAAGCTGCGCACGGATGACCAACAGACTATGGAGGGCAAGTTTGGCAAGGATGCGATCGCAAACTCGTCGTTGTTGATTGACCTTGGCCCGCTCACTCAACCCGTCAAGCTCAACGGCGATGCGGTCGGAGAGATTCAGATCATCCCATTCCGCTTTCGAAAGACGCCTATCGGCGTCAGTCTCGACTCGAAATTCTTCATACTCAAGGAGCCGAAATCCGCTTACCCGATACCGGATGATGCCGTTCTGACCCTCATCGTGGTGCCAAAGCCGAAAAAGACAATACAGGCCCGCGTGCAAAGTTCTCAGCTCTTCCGAATAACATCGGGAGGCACGTCTGATGGCCACAGTCCCTTCTGCCAGCCGCGAACGGTCCGGGGATGCGTGCTTCCGCAACACGGGGGAAAGCTTGTTCCGGGCTCCGGCAATGTGGTTGATCTCCAGCGGAATAGCGACCGCGGGAAGTTTCAGTTGGCCATCAATACGCCGGATCAGATATGCATGGATTTCATGTCAAGCACGGGCGCATGTGAGACGGAGATCTATGTCCAGGGATACGTTTCCGCGGTCGAGGAATTTGAAGACAAGAGCTAACCGCCCGCCATGTCCTTCGTCGTCGTTTCCGGCCTCACATCTTGATTGCGAGGCCGAAGGGTTTAGACGCGCGATCGGGCGCTGCGCCTGAACTACCCCGCTCCGTTGCTCCTTCGAGCTTGAGGTACGTTGATGTCGGAAGCATCCGAAGGCGAATGGCTGGTCCCGTTTCGCGGCAGGAACTACTCAGGTGCCTTTTCCCAAAACTTCTTGTGGAGGCGCCAGAACGTATACGTGATGGACAACCATCGCGCGGCGCTGTGGTGCTGGCTGCAACATATCGATCCGAAACAGCGGTATTCTCTCTTTCACGTGGATCAGCATTACGACACGCTTGCTAGCCGGATGACGACCTGGCTGGATAATCTGCCGCCCGCTTGGGACCTTGGTATCGATGAGTATCTGGCGCGCACGGTCAAACACCAGGATATTCCGCAGCCGCTCCCTCTGTTTGGCTGGGACAATTATCTATCGATCTTCTTGGCCGTGTTCGGAAACGCGATGGACGCCGCCTACTTCGCGACCCATGGTGAGGGAACGACGCCAAACTGCACCCATATGAACTGCGATCTCTGGGATGTGCCTTCCAACCTCGATTATTGGTTGAATGAGTCTCATGCCCCTTGGATTTTCAACCTCGATCTGGATTACTTCTTTTGGCATGGAATCGACGCCGAACGACCTCAGTGCATGATGACTGAAGCATACATCTCGAATTTGATGAGGATAGTCAGCGCTCATTTGAGTAGCGGCAAAATCAGCGTGCTAACAATCGCGCTCTCACCCGAATATTGTGGTGGCTGGGAACACAGCGAAGCGGTTCTGGATATTGTCTTGAAGCCTCTGGGAATCGAATTCGCCCTTCCCCGTTGACTATCGCTTCGTCAGCGAAGCAAGCTTGGATGACTCAAATTCCCAGAAGCTCGGATCATCGCTCTTGGCATAGTCGTCGTACCGGCGATCGCCGATCAAGATTGGCCACATCCACCAATTCGGACTCATGCATGATGCGACCAGATAGGTTTCATCGGGCCTGTCCTCGCGCGCCTTGGCCAACGGCAGATAGACGTCAGCTACAATGGAGGGATTGGTAAGCTGGATGTCGTTCTGCTCCAGCACGAGAATCGATTTGGCCCCCTCGTTCGCTTTCCACGCGGCAAGCTTCGGAAATTTCTTGTCGATCGCAGCCTTCATCCGGTCCCTGCGCAGCTTCTCGATATCATCCACCGTATGCCTGATCTGGAAATGCTTGCCAGGAACGATTGGCGGCTCGAACCGGCAAAGGGCTACATCAAATGGCACATTTGGCGGCCGCGAAGGGCCGACGCCGTTTCCTTTGTAGTCCGGATAAGGACGCTTGGGGATTGTCGGCGCGGTCGTCTTTACCCAGTCGATGATTGACTGCTGAATCGCCGATAGTTGAGCTGGCTTGCGCCCATTAAGCGAATTGATCGGCAGGTAAAGTTCGAACAGAGCATCCGTTCCGAGCGCATCTTTGAGCACGGTGGTGATCGGTGCGAAGAGCTTCTCGGTCTGCGCCTCCATGCGTATGTGGCCATCGAACGGCTCGATGCCGGTATGCTCGAGCGCATAAAGCTGGCTGCCCAGATCAAAGACCACCTCGACCGGGTGCTGGTGATTTTCCTGCTCGGGCCATCGGAGGTTTGCACGTACCTGCTGTTCGCGCGCTTCGAGACGGCGCACAACTGCATCACAGACCTTACCCTCATTGAAGCTGAGATGCTTTCTCTTGAGCGGCCTCTCGAGCCGCTCGCGAAGCATCTTCGAAAGCTCCGCCGCTTCAAGCACCGTTAGACTGCCCAGTTGATTTATCAGTTCCGGCAGATCAGCCATGACTCGCTCGTTCTTTGAAAAGTTGTTCGAAAGCCTTGGCGATAGCTTCGCGGCCCGGCCCCCAATCTTCCTCGAAAAGTATTCGGCTGTCTTCCGGGAGGGTAAAGGCCGGGCGAGCGATACGCACGAGCAAGTAGCAAATCGCGTACACGCTCAGAGCTGTAAAGAACGTGCGCATCAAGACTTCGTGCACGTACACTGGCCCATTGCTCTCCCAGAGAGCGCCGTCGCTTGAATCCGGACGCGAATGCGTGAAATTGCATAACTGACGAAACGTGCTGCTGAGAATCTCTCCGTCAGCGAACAGCCAGTTGTACTGTTCCTGAGTTAGCATCCCATGCAGTCGCTTTCTGATGCGCGAGAAACCCAGTTCTGAGCCGCTGGTTTTCCATGTGACATAATCGGCGTCGGTTGGCTTTAGGTTGCCATACGAACCGATCATGACCAATTCGAGCGCCACACGAAGTTCTGCCATGGCAGCTCGGTAGTAGCCGTGCAGCAGGAGAAAGTTGACGCACTGAAACGCATCGGCGGCGTCCAGCATGCAGTTGTAGAGCTCATCGGGATGATCGGGGTCACCTATGGCAACAATCCAGTCGCTCCACAGGCTGTAGAGTAACTTCAACCGGATGCCATTGTGGTCTGACGTGCGAATGGCCACGTCGTCGGTAAGATGAGTAATGCCGGCCCATGTTTGTTCGTCAATCAAGTCGGTCGGCGTAATATCGTCTCCATCACTGATGGCAAAATCATCGGGTTCAAGTTGATGCCTGATCGCGCGGAAGTCTGTAAGCGGCAGCTTTCTCGTCATAGGCGTTCCGTGACATTGCCGGCGCGGGTCAATGGGTGGCGCCGCCCGTAGTTCCGGCGCGCTCCCGAAACAGATCGTCGAACATCTTATCCGCGCCCCACGCCTGGGCAGACGTGTAGGCGAGACTGCGTGTTTGCTGCGGTGTAAGAGGAGCTTCGCCCGGCTTGTAGCCGAGATCATGCTCCGCCTCGGACCACGCGTGCTCAAACAAGGTTTTCACCTGCAATTCAAAAAACCGCGGGATCATTTCTTTGGACCATCCGGCGCTGATGACGTCGGACGGTATTGCGAGGATGTAGTGCCGTCCGAAATATCCAAACTCCCAGTGGGACTCAGGCACATGGTCCCGATACTCTATGGGTCTGAACCATTGCTGGATCAGCGGATCAAGCCGAGCAACATCCGATTGGTAATATGTGATGATGCGCGCGCCGACTTGGTCCTGAATCTCAGCTAGTGGCTCCTGATATTTTGGCTTCCCGTCGACCAGCTTGGCCGCCTTGGCGACAAATCTGTCGATATCCTTCGGACGTGCCGAGATCCGGTCAATCCGCGGTTGCCCTTCCAGGCAGCGAGACAGATAGGCGCGTAGCTCATCGGCGAGTGGAGCCAGAACTTTCTCGCGGCGCTCCTTGTACTGTTCCCTTAGGTCGTCAGGCTTTTGGCTTGAGCTTGTCATTGATTACCGTGCCCTGTGTCGTAAACCGAACTCTGTGCGCGCTGCCGTCAATGGCCTCTTGCCTGAAGACGTGGTCGAATTCGGCGGACGGTGCGGTTAGGGTTGCGCCATTATCGAGCTCCATTGATCGATATGCCATGATGCTCGCGAAATCGGAGGCGGAGAACAGGAAGCGTTCCTCCGCCAGATGCGGATTCCTGAGTTGTTGCGAAACGGACTCGCGCGCTGGGGCCGATAGATTAAAGCGATTAGCAAATTCGTTGATGCTTATCGATATTCGCGGAAGCGTCCTTGCGAGCGTCGCAGCCGCAACGATTTCCTGTTTCACCGCGATATCGGCTGTTTTGATCGCGTCTCGTAGAGTGGTCGCGAGGCGGGAGGTGCCCTGTTTCGGGGTTACGCGAAAATCGGAGGCGAGGAAGTCGGCAATCCAATAGTCGGCGCTTTCGCCGGCAGGGTTGGTTTGCTTATCGATCGCTTTGCCATCCCAAAAGCCGGCGCGCAAAGATGCATCCCGATAAAGGACGGCTTTGTAGGATGTCTTGTTCTTCATGAACACGCGTTCAAGGAACGCAACGTCGAGACTTCGAGGATTCTCCTCGACGAGGATCGCGCTATCAGTCGGAAATCGGGAGAGTACGATCTTGTGCTCACGTCCTTCCTTGCCGACGATCAAAAACAGCAGACCGATTCCGGCCCGCCGGTCGGTATGAACTTGCAAGCGCTCGGCGATGGCGCGTCCGCTCGGCAGCGTTGGACTATCGAGATGAGCGCAAATGGGATCGCGGCAGGGATTTTGCTGCACCCCGCCAGTGGATTTGAAGATGATGTCGATGTCGCATTCCTGGTCGGCACGGGTGTAAATCCCGTCGAGCAGATCGAACATGCTGCCCGTTAATGGGACCGACGCACCGTTGATCTGTCGAATTTCCGAACTTTTCCCTGGGTGAACCAAATAGGTATGAATATGCTGAACGGGCACTGCTTTCCCCCTCGCCCCGCTTTGCGCTTTTTTCGAACACTAGCCCGTTAAAGTTGCATGAACAAGCCCGGCGGATCGAGAGATGCCGGTGGGCGCTCCGAAGCAGCGCTCGGACTGCTCTCAGACCTTCCACCTGTCGGACCAACGATCGAGGCCATCGGCATTTTCAGGCCCTTCGGTCCAGCCCGATCACGCTTGTTCTCTTCCTGGTGCATGCCGAGTGCCAGATAGATCAGACCGGCGCGGGCAAGACGATAGAGTTGGATGGTCTTGGCGTTTAGTTCGCTCGGGGCAACTGAGTAGGCCAGCCGGTCAGTCCAGGGATCGGGCGTTGCGCTCGGTTTTTTGCGTATCAGGATTTCGTGCACCCGCAGATAGCTATGTTCGAGGTGATTGCGGATCGTGTAGAGCTCCTTTGCGTCGGGCTCCATGGCGTCCTGCAACACGGGATCGAATAGATCCTTGGCGAGCCAGTAAAGGGCGCGGAACGGCAAGTTCTTGGATTGCAGGAATTCCGGCCGGACGGGTCGGGCTGGATCGCATCTCTCGTACCAGATCGTCTTGAAGTAAACGCGCCGGGCCGGAATGCCGAGTTTGGCGTAGTCGTTCAGGAAGAATGCTATCTTGTCGAGCACCGAATAGGCGATGCGAAAGGCAGCCTTTACCTTTTCAACCGCAAGCGAATAGCTGGGATAGTCGAGCGTGTTGTAAAGCACAACATCGCGGTCGGAAAAGTGTACCGTGTCGGAATGAAGGCCCTCGAAGAGCAGCCACCGACCCGAGACGTACTCTTGCTTCATTTGATCGAAGAAGGCGATGAGCGATGGAGGTTCTCCCAGATTGCTTGTGAAGCTTGGAAGAGAAAGCAGATCGATCGCGGCAATGCTGTGAGGGCCGAGATCATTAAGGGGATTCAGGAATAACCCTTGATGTAGTGCCCGACGGCGGTATCGACGTTCGCTCGCCGATCGTCCAATCCGTTCACGGTCCCACTTGACGCTTTTTGCGTGGTCGAGATGGATGGCGGCCTCGATCCGCTCCTTAACACTGGCAAAGAATTTGGTGGCGCCGACACCTTCAGGACCTGCATATCTGGTCTTCGGTGAAAGAGCGCCAGACAGATCTTCGTAGGCCCGAAGAAAAAACAGGCCGCGATGCTCGTCGTCATACAGACTTGAAGCATATCGTGTGAGGCCAGAACCGCGATTTCCTCGAGCCATTCCGAATTTGGGATCAATCGAGAGCGCACGCGTCCATACGGCTACAGCTTCCACGTAAGGGCCGAGCGTATTGAGCTGGTTACCCAGATTGGTGAGTATCTGGCAGCGACGCAACGCCGACAGCTCTTCAAATCCTGGCGCGTTCGCGGCGCTTCTGAGATGGAATATCTCATTCTGTAGTTCCGGCTGCTCCCATTGCCATGCCGCATCCGGGTCGCGATGCTTCAGCCGTTTGCGGTTGGCCCAAGCGTTGGCACGGAAGTAGTCGAGCAAGACCCGCTGCTGCTTCGTGAGCTTGCTGTGATTCAGAAGATCGCACCATTCGAGCGCAAGCACGGTTGTATCATCGCGACCGAGATCGCCGGCAAGGTCGATCAGCATCCCAATTCGTTTAAGCGCAGCGCTGCCAGTCTCCGTTGCCTGTGGGGCCCCCAGAGCGATGAGCTTTTCTAGTATTTGAGTTGGGTCGATGCTCATAAAGGCGAGAGTAGCGAGATTTGCGGGATCTTTGTTCGGGATTGTGCAGGAAATCCACCGCCCAAACGGCCCTCGAACTCACGGAATATCGCCGCTCCGGCACCCTCACCCAATGCTATGCGGCTTGTTAAGAAAGAACTCGCGATTGCCGAGCGCGGCCTCGGCATACTGACCGATCGCGACCTGGATCGCCTCGATATGCATCCGGCACCATCCCTCATGGCAGGAAAGCTTGCGCGCGTGGTTGAGCGCCACCAGAAATTCCGGCGGGTCCTGCATGTCGGAGAAGTAGACCGCGCGGCTTGTGGTCATGCCAGAGCCACCTCCCGCGGCACGAGGCGGCGCTTCGCGACAGAAACGCGCGACGGCGTTGGCGGCCGGCGGGGAATGAACAGGTGGTGCACGAGAATGGGCTCGTTGTCGCCAAGCATGCTTCGCTCCTTGACCAGCCCGCTCATCACCGTGCGCATCTTCGAAATCTCGGATGCCACGAAGGAGCAGTCCTCATCCCGGTTGATTTGCTCATGCATGATGGCTTCGGCCTCCTTCATGCTGACGCGCAAAGCCCTGATGACCCGCCGGATTTCATTGATGCGATTGTCCATAGCTTGTCTCCCTGCTGGACAGGCAGCACAAGAACAAATCAGGAACACAAAGTCAATGCCGCGAGAGGCGAAGTCTATGCCGATTTCAGGAGGGAGCGGTCTTGAAGCTGTGCGCGTCGCCAGAGATGAACGAACCGCACGCCGATCTTGTCCAGCCTGTCCCGTTCCTCGAACGGAACACCCTCGAGCCTCGGCTGCCGTATCTCGATGAGCGCTTCAATGATTTCGTGCATGAGGCGGTGGTGCGTCGGACAGAGCCAGCACGACTCCTGTATCGCCTCTGGTTCACCGGCGTCGAACTGAAGCGCGAGCGGATAGATGTGATGCGCCTCGGTGATGCTCTCATACTGACCGCATACCGAGCATGGACAGCGGGGGCCTGGATCAAAAGCAAGTCGTGCCGCGGCAATCCACAGGCGCCGGCGCGCAACGCTACTCTTGTACGCCTGCCTGGCCTCCGCCCACGCTTCGGCGGCGAGCATGGCGCGCTGACTCGGCGTCAGCGCTTGCGTCATCCGCTCGCGGTAGTCATCGAAGCTTTCGCCATCGCGGACCGGCAGGATATCGCGCGCGTGACGCTTCATGAGTTCGAACCACGGGTCCATCCCGACTCGCCTTGTCTGGCTGAATCAATGGGAACAGGAAGGATAACCCGCCGGGAGGCAGGGCCAAATGGTGGCCGCCAACTTGTCCACCACGTCCAACGCAATGAAGAAGCGAATATGCTCGTCGGGGCCGCAGTCGCTAGAGAAATCGCCGGGCCGTCCTGCGAAGCGCTTGAACTTGCCGGGGGCACAACGCCCCCGGCAAGCCTAGTTCGAATTACAGGCCATTACCGCAACCACCGGCGCCGTAACCGCCGCTGCCCGTGCCGCAGCCGTCCCACCCGCTATTCCCGGCCGGGTTCACGCCGGCCTGCGCAGGGCCCGCTTCCTGGTGTTGCTGACCTTGCGTGGATCACGCTGCGAGGCATTCCTACGGGAGCTTGTGGCGGCGTTCCCGTCTACGACGCCGATGCTGCCGTCCACCAGCTCTACGAGGGTGAGGCCGCGCCCGCGATCGAGGCCGCCTTTCCCGGCACCACCGCGAACGGCAAGGTCGATCGTCCACTTGCCAGAAAGTGCACTGCCACTCTGGCCGACCGCGTTGCCCTCGTGGAACGAAGAGTTGGTTGTTGTAGTATTTCAGCTATTTAGCTGTTGCATCTCTGCAATGCTCGCATCAATCGCCTAATGCGCCCCACGCCTGGATTGGCGACGCTCGCGCTTTCCCAAGCATCAGCTGATCTACTTGGTCAACCTGCCTGCTGCATTCGACCAGCTGAACGCTTCCTAAACAATCTCTGCAAGGTTGTAAGGTTCTAGTTTCGCACCATCTTCACCATCGTCAACAGTTTTTGATGACGCCCCCTGTCGCAGGGCGGACAGACAGCCACGGTGGCACGCACAATGCACATTTCTGCTCGCCGTTTCCGGGCAGGCCAGCGATTCCTGACTGCGTCTTCGATTGGCCTGCCAAAACCTGCCTTGCCGCGCGAGTTCAAGTGAAGATTGATCGGACTGTGATCTCCTCTTCGGCTTTAGCAGAAGTCTGGTTATGGGTCCTTCTGCGACATTTGCGTACGGCCGAATTTCCGCTTTGCGCTAACGCGAGCCTTGGACGCCCCGCCCCTTTTGCAAGATCACCTCCGCTGCCCGCCTCATCCTTCTGCACGATGAAATGCGCTGCAATACTCCGCTCGCAAGAACGGGATTGAATATAAACCTCGTTCACGATACTACGCCCACTCAATCATTAAGGACGAGATTACCGCGTTGATTTGCGAGAACAAAGTTTCAAAGCTCGCGATCAAATCCCGACGGTATAGGCCCCCCAAATTTTCGGTCTTGAATTCACAGGGAAATTCATGATGCTTGGAGGAGTGGCTATTTCGGCAAGTATCGGAGTCAATCGATTGACTGACGCGCGCTTAGCCACAAGGGCCACCGCTTCGCACCATCTTGATTCCGACACTGTCGATGATCATGAAAACCATGGTTCGGTCTGTACGGTGATGGCTCGCGCCGCTCACCCGACCACTCCGTCCTTGGGCATTCCGTAGGCTTGCATTCAGCGCTCAGTCGTGAGCGACTGGCTGGCTTACCCCCAGTGGGTGACCGCCAGCCGCATCGTGCTGACGTCCGCCGATCGGCGGCCATCTCGGCGTGCGAACACCAGCTCGACCGGGAGCCTAGACCGTAGGCTGAGGGCTGGATGCCCAGCGCGACATCGACGCGCTGAAGCAACGGGTGGGCGGCGCTATTGTTTTCCGGGTCGTTCGACGCCTCTTCTCGTAATCGCGCCGTTGCGACCTCCGGAAGAACGTGCAAAATTGTGGGCGTTCGGCACGTTGCAGCGTCTTGTCGGCACGACGCAGCAGACGTCTGATATTGCGATTGTTTTTTCTTAGCCGCCTGAAGCGCGCCCATCCAAGCAAGATGGAGGTTGCATTGACCGAAGACCAAGACATTGAGAGAGAAGTCCTGATAGCCGTTTTCCCTAGGGAATGCCAGTTACTTGGCGCCACTAACCTGCAACACCTCATCGAGGCGGCCGGCGACGAACGATCCGTTGACGTCAAGGGCGGCAGGGACCTGAGCCTCAAGCCGGTGATCGAGGCTATGAAGGTTGGCTTGGATGCCGTCCGCCAAATCAAGGCGGACTATCGAAAGAAATTCCCAGACAAGCCTTCAACTGAAATCATCATCGAGCTTAAGGGTAAGAAATACACATTTCGGACATCGGACCCCAAAATGGTCACGATGATAACCGAGGTCGTTCCTAAGCTCGTCGATGAAACGGTCAAGCAGATCGACAAAAAGCGCACAAAGTAGATAGCCGGGGATGACCTCGCTGAACGTGAGGATCATAGGCAACTTTATCCTCGGCATTGTTGCCGCCGGATCGGGGAATTCGGCAACCTGGCTGTTCGTAATCCTGGCGTTGTCAAGCTGGTCCTCCGCCTTAGGCCTTTCGCTGCTCATTGCCTGGATGATCGCTCTTTCCGATTATCTCGCGAGAAAGGCGATTCACACTGAGGCGTATAGCCGGCAGGCGGACGACGCTTATTCTGCCGTTCAAGAGTGCTTGACGGGCTACGACATCGTCGAAATTAGCCCCGAGCACTCGGTGAACAAAATCGAACCTTTTGAGAAGGAGGCTGGCTTTGCCGCCTCCCGCGTACTCTCATTAGTGCCCAAGCCCGGCTACGAACCATACTTGACTCTCAAGGCCTTCCTACAGCCGCCGAGGGGCCCTTGCGGCACAGTGGTCCTGCTGCCGCATTCGGACGAATTCGGTATCATGGAGCGCTTCTCAATGCTTCACGAACTCAACCATTCGTCAGCAGCGGGACACATCTGGGAATTGAACGGCACCTCTCCATTGCGAAGATTGTGGATGATCTATGTAGCAATCGGTTTGGCTTGCGCGAATTGGTATTTGGCGGTGCCGCTGCTGGTCCTGTTCCTGATCAACGGCTTCATTCTTGAGAATGAGGTTCTCATGGAAGCCGACGCTGATTGGAACGCATGGAAGAATTATTATCGCATTTTCGGCCACAACGAAACCATCACGGCAACCCAACTCGTCGAATGCTTCTTCAATCTCAAGGCGAGGCTCGACGAGCATCCAAAGCTTTTCAAGGGGCGGGCCGAACTCGCCGCCAGCTTCCGTGGGGCCCTGGAGAAGAGTTCGCCTTCGCGGCTGAAGCGCATCCTACATGTTCCGAGCTTGTCGCTGGCTATAATTGGCATAGAGGCGGTCCTCATTGGCGTCGTTGCGATCGCAATCGGCCTCTGGCTGGCAGTCCCCGAGAAGCCTCCGATTGGACTGTTCGTCTTCGCTTTGGTCTCCATGTGGGTCAACATCATTGGAGATTTTCTTACGCGCAAGCGGCTCAGCGCCTCATCCCACCGGCTTGCTGTCTTGGTAGACGGCTTGCTCGTCCAGGCTGCGGTGAAGCGGCTCAAGGAGATCGAGATGGCAAGGAGCGACGATTAAACTGGGTCTGCCGCAACATTACCTTGGGCCTCAGTGCGGCGAAGCCAATGTAATCCCATCCAGGATAGGCGCGGTAAACGATGCTGCACCCAGAAGGCGTTATCCTGCGCCCATGAATGGCCATCCCAACCGGACGAAAGCACGAAACCACGCGCGCGCCGCCTACGCCCCGACGCGCAAGCTCATGACGCAAGTTCTCACCGACTACACCGCCCTCGCCGCCGAACTGCACAAGCGCGACTCCAGGGCACTCGCGGCGGAAGGATGTCCGGAGAGCGGCGCGCCGCCGCTCTCCGCGAGCATGAAGGTATTGTGGCGCAACTCCCGCACCGATTGTGGTACGCCTCTCAGTGAAGGACAACGCAACTTTACGTTGGCTCAACAAACGGCGAACTTCGAAAAAACGCCTTCGCGCTGGACCAGCAAACTATGTGCTCGGGAGGCGAAAGCGCCGATCGTTTCTAACGATTTTGGAAGATCAAGTTGCCCCTCTCTTCCAAAACGCAAGCTAGCAAATAAATCCCGACAGCATATTCGCCCTAACTTTTTGATCTTGAATTCGTGGGAAACTTCATGCCGTCCGGAAGAATGGCGAGCTCGGCAATTATCGGAGTCAATCCTCTGGATGGCCGCGCGTGCTTAAGCGGCTTGCACGACGTAGCCTCCCCTACCGTCAATGATCCCCAAGACGCTGGTTCAGCTCCAACATGAGCGCGCGCACCGGTTTGGCGAAGCAATGTTGCTGTCCGAGACGATGGCAATCGTGGCCGAACATCTGGAAATGTCCTTCAATCAAAGCGGGCGCTCGGCTCCTGTGACCGTCCGAATTGCTCAAAGGCAACGAAGGCGGCATCCACATCGTCGATTTCACGACTCTTGGCCAGGACTTCGTCAACGAACGTCGAAAGTGACTCTTCCGTCGCAATGGCCCTCGCGGCGCGCTCGTGGCGGATCAGTCCGACCAACGCAGCCGCGGGAGCGAAAGCGTACATGAACGTGGGAAGTTGCTGTACCGCATCGAAATAGCCTATGGCTGCGGCCGCCATCTGCACAAGGAACAACAGTATAATTGTGAAAGAGAGCGTGAGACTTGGCACCGTCTTGTATAAGTCGAACCGCGGATCGTTCGTTTCCAGAGTTTCAGCTACCCTCCGTGCCTGCAGTGCGCGGGCTTCGTAGAACGGCTTGAGACCGTCGTCAAACATTGCGTTTTTGGAGAAGAGATACGCAATGAGCTTGGCGGCACGGATCGTCTCTTCTGGTCCAAAGTGCTTCTCATGCAGACGCCACGCGTTCCAATCCGCATCGAGCTCGATGCCAAGCTCCTCGTTTGCATTCAAAAGATGATAACCAAAAGCGACCGCAAGCGCTGCCCATGCGAGCCAATTCTGGCAGGCGACCAATATGGGGATATAAAGAAGCAACAAGCGATAGGAGGCTTTGTTTGAAAGGAATTCCCGGACATGCCCTGGGACGGTTGCATGGCAGAGTTCGTGGATCAGGTAAAAGCGCTCTGCCACTCCAAGCTTGCTGCCCCCTGCAAGCAGGATAACAGATCGGTACGCTCTCGTTTCTGGTTGCAAGAACGACTTGAAAGTAAGCAGCGGTTCGTATCCGGGCTTCGGTGATAGCAGCAAAACCCGCGCCTTGCCTGTTGACCCAAGAAGCTGAGCGAGCGTCGCATTGCCTACTGGAAAGTCAGCAGGGGCCTCAGCGATCCAATATCCCTCAAGGCACGAAGCAAGAGCGGCGCGGGCATCTGTCGCGTTTCTCTTGTAGGCTTCGGCAAAATTCGCTCTCTTGGTGTGGTAAGCTGCGAAAGCGATTCCGGATGCAACCGCCAACGTGGCCAAGAGGTTGTCGCTCCACTTGGTCAGGGCGAGAACTGTGTAAAGCAGGACACCCGCATTGAACAATTCAAAATCGGCGAGTGCCGCGGCGAACTTTGCGAACAACATGCAACACTATCTTGTAGCGGGCCGACCACGCTTCTGCTTCGTAACCGCCTCGACCATGGCAGGCAGTTGCCTTGTCAGCTCCTCGCGGAGCGCCTTGTCGCGCGTCTAGACAATAATCTTGCTGTTCTTCTCATCGAAGGTGAACTTGGTCTGCTCTTCTCTTGGGAAGGTATCCCGCCAAGCCATTTGAATCTCGCGTATGACGCCCAGGCTGGCTTTTACGATCGTGTAAGCGGATTTGATGGAAACGTCTCGCCCGCTCGCGACATCGATTTCCTTGCCACTCGGCTGCTCGACGATCTGCTTGATGCGGTCTTCGCCCAGGATCGCGTATTCCTGATTCAAGACGGCCTTCAGAATTTCCGCCTCGTCGTCACGATCGGACATGTTCGACCCCGTACTGCCTGACCTAAACGGCTTCTATCTTGGTCGAATAGTCGCGCGCCCGCAACCGCAGGTTCGACGTCCTGAAAAGTATATTTGTTTGGCTTGCAGGCAGGTCGGCGCTCGCTTCCGAGCCAGATCGGCAAATAGTCGTGATCGCAACTTGTGTTGCCATGCCAGCAGCCGACGCTCCGGCAGGATCGAAAGGCTCTGCAATGAGCCCGGCGGCCCATCATGCTCGAGTGCTTACGACTCACTCAGTCGGTCTTCGCAATACACCGAAACTGCGAAGAGCGGCTGAGGCCAGGATAAGGTAGACTGTTTATGTGGCTTCAATCAGCACGGTGCCGTGGGGGGATGAACTCGGTAAGATACCGCTTTCGTTTTTCGGCCTCCCGGAGACTGGAAATCCTGATCGGAAACTCAAGCAGGCGCAGGCTATCGACTTCCCAAAACAGGATCCGATTCCCCTTGTTATCGAGGGGATACTTTAGAGTACTCTCCGGGCGGTACATCATTCCGTCTTTGTGCGATCCTTTTTTCGCGACTGATGAATCAAGATATCAAGCCGCCCCGGTGACGCTGGCTCGGACGCGTAGATCAAGACATCGCATGCGGCACCGGAGAGTATGGATCGAGGCTGTTGAATAGCTCCCAACTTCTACTGCCGAACGCAACCTTGCCTGCTCGTTCCAGAGTTCTTGTGCTCGAAAGCAAATGTTCTTCCCGAACTGAGGCTAGAAGAGCAACCGGCATGGATACGTCCTCGACTGGTTTTTCCTGGAAAAGCGACCATGCTCTTCTGGTTTGACATCGCGGTGCACAATCACACAATAACGCCACCCTCCACTGGCCTCACCCGGGAAAGAACGAAATCATCACCCGCCTTTCCCGGAAACGATGCAATCCGGAAGACCTCGAAGCGGACCGGTCGATTTTCCCAGCGCCGCACCACACTATTGGTGGTGGGATTGATCTGGGTAAGCGGAATGCTGATCAAGGTAACCCAGACAAACCCCTGTCCGACCGAAATATCGCCGCCCCGGCCGGGCACGCCAGCGTCGATAGTGGCGACGACCTCGTTGCTCGCGGTGTCGATCCGCGAAACTGTTCCGTCACCCTGATTGAGCACCCATCGCTTTCCGTGCAGGCCATGAAGCGCGGCGCCGGACCGACGGGAATTTCGGCGATAACGTTCAATGCGGCTGAATCGACCCGCGAAACCAGATTGCGCTCGGTCGAGGAGATCCAGACTTCTCCTGCGCCCACCACCGGCACAAACGAACCGTCAGCAAGCTTAACCGATCCAGCGATCTTGTTGAGCGCCGGATCAACTCGCAGCAGCTTCCCATGACGGTCGGCAACCATCCAGACTGCGCCTTCACCCGCTGCAATCCCTCCCTCGCTATCACCGACCGTCGTCGGAATGTGAAGCTCGAGCGTGCTGGATTGCTCGCTGACGCGATCGAGCCGCTTGTCTGTGCAACTCGGCGACCACACCGCGCCGAACCCGACGGCGAGGCCGGAGCACGGACGTCGCCCGACCGGAACAATCTTCGCCACATCGTTGGTGGAGGGATCGATGCGAGCCAGGCTATCTGCTCCGGCGTTTGATATCCAAACCGCATTGGCGCCGATCCCGACCCAGTCCGGACTGCCGGGAATGCTGGTCTTCGCTGCAATCGGCAGGCTGGCGATCGGACGCTGCACGGCTGCAAGGTTCGACATGGCAGAGCACCTTTCATGATGGGGTTTCGGAGCAAGCTCGCTCCCGGTTCGGTCAGGCGAGCGCCATAAAGTAGCCTCTTAAGCCTCGTGCCTATCTGATCAGAACCGATGGGGCCCTAAGATGCGAGGTCGCCCGTCTCCCGATAGAATTCGCGCCTCACCGTCAGTGCCGCCCTGCCAGCCGCCGGAGCGTCGACCTGCGTCGCGTTGACCTCATCACCTTCGCGGAGCGCCGCGTTCATACCGTCGAGTTTGAGCGTCATCCCGGCGCCCTGCCAAGTCGTCAGCCAGGCGGGCTGCGGCGTCGCGATCTCGATGGCTGTGACCTGATCGAAATCCGGCGGCCTCGTGATCACGTGCGCCAGAAATGGTTCGGACAGACTGCCGAACATGATGTAGCGGTGCTCGGCGAGCGGCGGATCCGACGCAATCAGCCGGCGGCTGTACAGTATGCGCGCGACCTTTGCCTCGACGTCATCCGCGGTGATGGCACTCCCCCGCGCTCGAAATGTCCGCGGAAGATGGTTCCAACCATGGTCGGTGGCGCCGGATCAGATCTCAGGAGATCCGACAGCACGAACGGCTTTGGCCCCCATGTATAGATCCTGGTCTGCGTGGTGTTCGGTCGTCGACGTATTTTCTTTGAGGATCAAAGCCGGGCGCCGACAAGGTGGTCTCGAGGATGATTTGCTGGTCGTGCGGAGCATGGAACATCGGCAAATGCGACATCAGCACGCGGGCCTCGCCCACCATCAGCATACCATGAACGGAAGGGTGTTCGGCATCTGGCTTGTGATGGTGATGGGCCGGCATCGTCATGGCAGAGCTCCGATGATGAAATCGTCATGAACGTCATGACGCGGATGGCCGGCCATCGCCTCGCAAGCCAGGTGCAGCTCCTGGACGTGCGCTGCGGTCAGTGGCAGCACGTGCTCTTGCGGCTGAAAGGTCGTCCCGATGTCGTAAAGCTGGCGCGGCACGTTCTTCATCTCAATATGAGTACCGAGCACGGCGGAGATTTCGTACTGGTCGGCGAAATGCGCGAGTCGCGCGGCGCTCGCGCGATAGGCATGCCAGTCGGCGATCGTCAGCAGGCCCGCATACAGCGTGTCGCCGGTCAGAAGCCATTTGTTGCGCGGATCATACACGGCGATGTGCGCGGCTTCGTGACCGGGAATCGGGAAGACCGTCAGGCGCCGGTTGCCCAGCTCGAGCGTTGCCTCGCCGGCCGGCCAGTTGGGCAATCCGAAGAAGCTCTTCACGCCATCCAGCGCCGTGCTCACGACGGTGGTGCGCGGACGGCCGCTGAACTGATCGTCCCATGCCGCATGGTCGAGATGGCTGTGAGTATGCGCGACAATCAGGTCGACGTCTCCGCCGCCGCCGAGTTTGGCGCGGCGCTGTGCGATGACGGCATCGACCGTCTGGCGGACAGGAAGCGTTTTGCCGTGGTTGAAGGGATTGTCCGGGCTAGGCAACCCGCCGGTGTCGAACATCACGGCCTTGCTGTCGCCGAACAGCAGGTAGATGAAGTTGCCCTCGTAACTGAAGCACTTGCTGACGCGCAAAACGAAGGTATCGGCATCGTATTCGTGCACCTGGATGAGCAGATCGGCGGAATGCGCGCAGTTGGCAGCCCCATGGATCCAAGTCACGTCCTCGAGCGGTAACGTCATGTCCTGGTCCTTGTGCTTGTCTTTCGTCGCCGGCCACCCTTGCGCTTCGGCGCCGCGCGCTTTGCGTCCTTGCGGCCCTTTGCCGGTTTGGTGGTCGCGTTTCACCAAACAACAAATACAGAAAATTACCTTCATAGCTGAAGCACTTGCTCACGCGCAGTATGAAGGTAGCTTCATTGAATTCATGGATCTGGACGGTAGATCGCGATTTCCGGCACAGTTAACCGCACCGTGATCCATTGCACGTCCTCAAGCGGTATTCGCATGTCAGCTCCGAACTTGCTGTCAAACGCGTCTTGTACCTCGACCCGCCGATCTCGTCCGCACCCTTACCGGTCCGTCCACGGCAGCCACCAACGTCGGGAATATTGACGCACCTGGAAACAACTCTGCGTCATCGCGTGCGGGGCAGAAAAAAACGCCCGCGGCAAGCGCGGTCAGAAGCTGGGGTCCCGGCGCGCCGCCAAAGTTCGTTGCACCAAGCCAACCCTCGTTCTTCAGAATGCCGAAAAGTCGGTCCGGGTTGTCCTGAAAACTCACAAAGTTGAGGCCAACAGCCAATGGACGCCCTGGCATTGGCATTTCGGCGAATTCATATCCTTGTCGATAGATGCGCTGCGGCTGAAAGTGGTGATTCGCGCGCTGGACGTGGCTCTTCGTGATCACTTCGTCGACCCCATCGGGCGGTTCGCGAAAGGCTTCATTTCCGTCTCCAGTGACTTCGTTACTGCCCGGAGCGGGGCAACCGTCGACCGTTTGTGCCTGACCGGCAACATGGGCGGCCCGAAGCGGACAACCGGTAATTCGCGTGCGCCCCACGAGTGTCTCCTGCTCCTGAAGACCGAGTTGCTCCCATTGGCGCAGATCGACAGCAAGTCGCATGAAAGCCATGTAAGTCCCATCGACCGTCCACCTGTCAATCGGAGGCAGGCCTTGACGTTTGACTGCGATGACCGATTTTCGCGCGGAACCAGATTCGAGATTTGACAAACCGTCGTGAAATCCCAGCCAACTGCGCTGATCTTCGCGGTTGAATCCGGTAAACGATGCACTCAGCGCCAGTGCACTTCTGCCGGTCGCAGGGTCACGCGCGCTTTCAATGAGCTTCCAGGTTTCGACAATGGCTCGGCTGACGCTCAGCGGCGTATCACCGGTAAACTGCACACAAATTTCTTCAGACGCCGGGTTCAGCGCAAGGCCTTTGGCATAGTCCAGACCCGAACCGTCAAGGACCTTTCCGCCCCCTCCCGCCGGATCAACGGAGTTGAAGATATTCGGAGTATCGAGTCTCCGCGGCAGCTGCTTGGCAGCCCCGCCAATCTTGAACGCCTTGATTCCGAAACCGATGAGCCATTCAAAGCCGGACCGAGGAACGCGAACCCCAGGTAGATCCGCGAGCCTTTCGTCTTTCAGACCGTCCCAAAGAGCCACCAGACGTGTCAGAAGCGCTGCGACGCCTAACGCGGTCGCTTCGCGGTCCGCTTTGAAAAACGCGATCGCAAAGCACCGGGGTGGCGTCGTTCCCTTGTCCCAATAGATTCCATCCTGGAGCTTAGCCAACGCGTCCTCCCCGCGTTCCACGTCGGGCTGGTGTCCTGTTGTCGAACGCCGTTTTGAAGTCCGCAATTCGCTGACATCGGTCATCAGTTTCCAGACCGCAGGTAATCGTGCCTTCAGCCACGCTCGGAATATCGTTGAAGGCACCCGGCGGAATGGGCTCTTCGGTGCCGACGACGACCAGGGGACCGACTTCAATCCGCTTTGCGAGCTGGAAACCTGTCACCTTGGGTGCACCCGGATTTCTCGTAATGGTCACCTCATCGAGGAACGCTGGATCGTTATCATCCGGGCCAAACTCGAGGCGTTGCGGAGTTCCGTTCGCGCTGCCGCGACTTAGCCGATTCCAGCTGTCTGGCAGTGGATTGCCATTCAAAAAAAGATCGTCGGTCGAAACCGCACGGATATACATTCCCAGGGGATCGGCGAAGGCCAATTTGCGCGCGCGAGGATTTCCTTCCGTTCCGCTTAGAAATGCCTGATTGTATGCGCCATTTGCTGCAGCCGGATCTGCATTACGACAAAAAAGATACCGGGCGCCGGCATTGTCGAATATCTCCTCAATGCGAGCCCGACGCCTCCTCCCCCCCTCGGAAACCGCATAAGGAAACGAGCCGAAATGAACGACGTATATCAGATCATCGAGGCCATTGATCGGGTGAACCATGAACAACAGGTGCATTGGATTCAAGCTGCTCTGCGGCGGCTGACTGGGTCCGGCACCAATCATGACCTGTCGGAAGCGCGCCTCTCTGACAGGCCGTCCGAGCTGCATCCATGACTGGGTCGTTACATTGAACAATTCCTGCATGCTCGGGCGTGAGCCGGTTATCTCCTCAATGGAACCGAGGAAGTGCTCGGGATCGTGAACGGCCATTGTTTGCCACCACTCCATCAACTCTGTCGTGGCGATGAATCGCTTGGGGCGCAGCCGACCGGTCTGGTCGGGACGCATCACCAGCCCGTATTCGAGATATTCGTTGTGCAATTCGGCTCGGCCTGCCCAACCCCAATCACACAGTTGCGCGGCGGTTTCCTCGTCGAAACAGTTCATCGGCTCGAGCGGATGTGCCGGCCATTTCACGCCATTGGAGACCGCTCCATCGGGTATCAACTTGGGATCTGCGACCAGGATTGGACTTGGCGGGTGTCGCTGCAGTTCATCGACGATCCGCTCATTCCAGGCTTGCAATGCCACTTCGGAAACGTTGGGATCGGCAAGTCCCGGTGCTCGAAATACAGGCATGACTCGTCTCCTCTGGTTATCGGCGCGCCCTGAAGGCTGTTGACGTGGGCAAGTATCGATGCGAGGCGGCGTCAAATTTGTTTCTTATCGCTGGCCCCGAAACGGGTACATCCATGCACCTCGGGACGACTCCGTCCCAAAACGTCCCTAAGTTTGACAGCGTCCTCACATCGATTGTGTGTGTGTGCCGACGCCCTCGACTAAGTCGGTCAGGTCAGTGGCGCTTAGCAACGCGATCGTCACTACAAAGCGTGCAATGCTAGATATCTGCCAGTGCGCTATTTTTCGACGGCCGTTGACGCAGGCGTCAGGCCCACAACGACCTTTTTGCTTCCCGTAGGTAATCGAGACCCCATAGGGGCACGACGTGAAGCCCGGATCGGAATAGTTCACCGGCATGAGCGTGAGCACTTGAATCACGTTGCCAGTGGGGGGCGCCGCGACCAGCTCCAGTTCGTGGATGGTCGGCGTCACTTGGGGCGAAACCTTCTTCACTGTGAGCTGATAGCCGGGCGTGGCGGCGAGAAATTGCCCGGTTACCAACAAAGATTTGCAAGCAGCACCGTCGCCCGCGACGTAAGTCGCTGAGAAAGAGTTCTGCACCAGCCCGACGGTCTGCGCAAAGGTCGGGGCGCACATCATCAGGATGAGCGCAATGGCGATTGCCAACCGCTTCATATCAATCCCTTCTGATGTCCCAAGCGACAAAGCCGCTTCGACGATCTCAATCCGTGCTTGTCAATATTTCAGCACTCTACCGGGATCGGCTTTGCACGCAAGAGGCGAGCTGAGGCCGTTCGACGCAGCCCTCTAGATTGCGAGGTTAAGGCCGCCGTGATACTACTACTGGATGCATTTATTCCGGCCGTTCTGACCGGTCATAGTCGCTGACTTTTTCAATGGATTTCACCAATGGCCATTGCAGATCTGGTCGGGTCCTGGATCTATCGAAGTTTCCGCAACGATCCAACGCCCATTGACGGCGATCCGCAAAAGGCGCTCGGCCTTTTTTTCGCCGAGGCCGAGTTTCGCTTCGAGGCGAATTCACACCGCCTTCAAGGGCGTGATCGATTGGGGCAGCGGCGGGCTGGATCTCTCCGGCGAGATCAGACCGGGCAATGCCGACACCCCCGTCGCCTTTGCGATCGTCGGTCTGGGTCGGCCGGGCAGCCAAACCGACGGCTGGGAATACGACTACAACGGCTGCCTCGCCTACAAGTGGCCCGCCGGCAACAACCAGGTCCCCGCGCTGGTCGGCTCCCTGATCCGCGCCAAACCTCACCGGCCGGCTACACCGCGTCATTCATCGCCGTGCGCACGCCGTAAACACGGAGGGACACGCCAATGAAATTGGGTATTCCGGTTTATCAGGATGTCAACCTTCTGGACGTCGCCGGCCCACTGGAGATGTTCTACTGGGCGAGTCAAATCAAACCGGACTTTGAGACAGTTCTTATTTCGGAGGACGGCCAGGCTGTGACCTCGATCAACGGCGTCCGTTTCGAGGTTCAGGCCGGTTTTGCCGGAGCGCCCGCGCTCGATATTGTATGGGTGCCAGGCGGAAAGCCCGAGGCACTCGAGGCGATCATGCGCGCCCCCGACTCCGCTTACCTTAAATACCTGCGTCAAATCGCGGCTAAGGCGACATGGGTCTGCTCGGTGTGTGAGGGCGCGCTCCTGCTGGCAAAAGCAGGTCTGCTTGACGGCCATGCGGCGACGACCCATTGGGCCTTCGTCGATTGCCTGAAGAAATTTCCTGCGATCGAGGTCGATACCACCCACAAGCGCTTTCTGGTTTCCGGCAACCGGCTGACCGGCGGCGGCATCTCATCAGGGCTGGACGAGTCCCTGGAGCTCATTCGACTGCTCTTCGGCGCCGATGTCGCGAAATCTGTTCAACGGACCACGCAGTACTTTCCGGCACCACCCGTGCATGCGCAATTGCCAGCAACAGCACCACTCTGCGATATGGTTTTTTGGGGCAGCCTCGGGTGCTGTTCACAGGTGTACCGGCGACAACATGCGCCAAGGCTGCTGTCGGAAAAAGGCACCGTATTTTTTCGAGGACCGCTTCGAGTAATGTGGGTGCCCTTTGAATGCATTTCGCACTGGCGAGCCGCTTGCGCGGCCCGACCAGCAAAAGTGATGGGCATTGGATGATGGGCAGACAACAATCGCGAGCGGTCACCAGCTATACAACGCTGGCCGGATCTGCTATCTTACGTTGCAAGTGAGGAGCGAACGAAAAATAAGAAAAGCGTATGCCGTGAAGATCGATATTGCTGCGCGCACGACATTTGAGAATGGGCGCAGGCAGGGATTTATGTGCTGACGTTTGCGCCGCGCGCCGAGCCTTTCATGATGCCTTGCGGGTTGTGTTTCGCAAAGGATTGATCCGCAGCCTCGACAGAAACATGACGTACTTTCCCGATCTCGCAGCGCGAGAACGGATGAAGCGTTCCTTTTCTGGAACCATGACAGCAGGAGGACGAGCATGCTGGCAGCCGCTCTGGACAGACGGAATTTCGTTGCGGGAGGACTTACGACTCTCGCGACGCTCCTCATGGAATCCGGTGTCGGTCTTCGTGCGCAGACGCCTCCCGTGCGGCGGGAGGTCCATGGTCCGGCAGCGGCCCCCATGCTCCAGTTGTACAAGCGGGCTGTTAAGCAGATGCAAGATCGACCTGTCTGGGATCCGACCAGCTGGTGGTTTCAGGCGAACATTCATTGGACGCCACGGCAGGATGACACACGAGGCTGTTTTGAAACCAATTGCTTCAATGCGCTGTTTCAACCACCGACTGGCGCTACCCCCGAGGTACTCGCACGTATCCAGGCATCGCACATGCTGGTGGCAGGGGAAGTGCCATTGGGTCCATCCGTTGGTGTTGGGCGTGATCGCATTTGGCTGAAGTGTCCACACCATATGTACGATTTTCTACCATGGCATCGCGTCTACCTTTACTTTTTCGAACGCATCGTCGAGAGCGTGGTAGGTGAGCCCTTCGCGCTGCCCTACTGGAATTATCTGGATCCGAAATATCGAGATTTTCCGCCACCTTTCAGACCTGCAAAGGAGACTGACGGCAGTGATAATCCACTCTACTATCCCGATCGCAGCCCGCTCTGCCGCGATCCAAACGACCCGAACGTCCCGGCAACCGAAAAGCCACTGATCCGCGACACTGATTTGAACTGGCAGACGGCTGCCGAGCAACGCTTCTTCGAGCGAGGAGAGGTCCTCGGCCTGGACCGCGGATTCTCGTTCCAGCTGGAGAGTGCACCCCACGACCAAGTCCACGGCCGTATCGGGGTGCTGAAGGGAGGTATTCCGCTTGGAATGGCTACGCCAGCGCTCGCAGCCCGCGATCCAATTTTTTACTTGCACCACTCCAATCTCGACCGGTTATGGGAATGGTGGAGAACCCAGCCGCCACTGGACGGCGATCCGCCCCGCACGCCTGACTATATCTGGACGCAGGAACCGTATTTGTTTGCTTCGCCGGACATCCAAAAGGTTGGACTTGCCGCAGAAGAGGCTCTCGGAATGGTCGGGACGGCTTACAGCTACGATCAACTAGCCCCCCTTCCGACTGCCGTGGCCGGATCACCCCTTGCTGTTTCCTCACCTCGTCCGCCAAGCCGCATCAGCCGAAGCGGAGGCGCCCTTTCGATTGCTCCCAGTGCATCAGCGACGACGCAACTGTCTCCCGAACCGGGCGCGGGAGCGCCTGTAGTCTCACCGTCAAGTCGCTGGATATTGCGTTTGTCGGAAGTCAGCTCGCCCGCTGCCCCCTCAGGCGTATTCGATATCTACTTGGACGCGCCAGCCGCCGGAGCGGTTGCCGGTCAGCCAGCTGGAAGTTTCGCGCTGTTTGGGACGGCGGATCACGCAATCGCCGGACACGCCGGCCAAATGGCTACCGAGAAGGTGATCGAGGTCACGAGCCGTATGCGCGAACTGATCGCGCAAGGAGTCGACCCCGCCAATGTGCGAATTACCGTCGTCTCCACTTCCACCAATGCCGCCGCTGTCAAGATTGGAAGAATTGAGCTGTTCAGTCGCTGATCACACCAACTGCGACCTTTTAAAATCAGTGTTTTCCTATGGCGCCGCCCAACGACAACAGAGACACAATTGTGCCCGGCCCCGGTGTCCCTCGGACAAGCAAGAAGGCGTCCGCACGGTGTGCCCTTCTGGCTATCGCGTTGCTACAGCTGTTCGTCGCCTCAGGCACAGCGTGGGCCTCGTCGCCAACCCTGGACGGGCTCCAGGCACCGCGCTTGACACCCCGAAGTCTGGTGCTGGTTCAGGGCCAGAATCTCGAGAAGGCCCGGATCATTTGGGATGCCAATTCACCGAATCCCAAGTCTTGCCTGGAGCCGTTCAAGGCGCTGTCATGTTCTCAATACCCGCGGGCGTGTCCTCCGGCTCATACGCTGTCGCCATCGAGAACGATGAGGGACGTTCGTCTCCACTAACCATGACCATTAGCGGCGCTGCACCTGCTGCGCTTCCCAGAATCGACGATATCAGTCTTCTTGATACCAAATTCGACGCTGCGGGAAGGGTTCGGTGCATTCTCTACGTTCAGGGCGCAAATATAGATGTGGGCGCCGCGGTACTCGTGGATGGCATCGACCGTACTTCGGACGCGCACAAAGCGCTCTTCAACAATATGTTTGGGGCAGATCTTGCTGTGCTAGGGTTTCCCATCAGGCATTATCTGTCGCGCGTCGTACCCCTTGATAACCTCCCTGCGGGGTCGGAAATCCGGGTGCAGGTACGCAATGAACTCGGAGAGTTGAGCGCGGAGCGAACATTCAAGCTGCCATCGGATGCAATGTCCCTGGACAGCGATGGAGATGGCATTCCCGACCTCGTTGAGATTAGCGGGTATCTCGCGAATGAACCCGGCAGCTCATTGGTGGACATCAAGGCACTGGGCGCTGATCCATTTCGCAAGGATATCTTCGTCGAAGTCGATATCATGGACGGCTTGCTATATCGCCCGATCGCGCGCCAGGAAGCTGCGCCAGGTACATTCGATGTAGCACGGGAGATGTTCGGGAACGCCCCCATTTTGAATCCGTTCGGCCCGAATGGCATCAATCTCTTTGTGGATTCTTCAGGCTCTGTCCCATCATGGGAGTTGCTTGAATTCCGGGCGACAAATGACCTCGCAACTCACACCGGAAGCTTTGGTGTACTAAAACACGACCATTTCAATCCCTCGCACCGCGGTCTCTTTCATTACGCGATCTGGGCAAGGGCTCATCCTCTGGGATGGAGCGGCGAGAGCAATATCGATTTTGATGGCACCAAGGTCGGTAACGACTTCATGGTCACACTTGGAGACGCTCCGCTTGAATATCAAACATTGAAGTCACAGGCGGCGACATTTGCACACGAACTCGGTCACAATCTCGGCCAGCGGCATGGCGGCACAAACCACTCCCGTTTCAAGCCGAACTATTGGAGCGTTATGTCCTACGCATGGCAGCTTCGAATGAGTCAGTCGGACGCGTTCCGGCAACTTCATCCGACCTGCACCCGGATCTACTATGCAGCAGATGGGGCTGACGAAGTTAATGGCGCTGTGCCCAAGGTGACTGGCCTTGTGATTGACTATTCGGAGGGAATGGGACCGGAACTTGTCCCGAATGCCGGGAGCTTGAATGAGAAGGTTGGCGTGTGCGGTTCGCCTATCGACTGGAACAAGAATGGCGTTATCGATTCTCAGAACGTCAGCGCTGTTGTCGACGAGGACGAGCCCACCGCCGTGAAAGTGACGGACTACCCAAATTGGGCTAATCTCCGGTATGACGGTCCCCGTTTAGGTGGAAGGGCGGCGCAATGATTGCCTTGCATCTTGCTTTGGCCGCGCTGACTGCGATCTCCAGTCCGGCCGGCGCGCTGCATGGCGAAGCTATCCGACAGCACCAGCTGGTCCAGGCTGATCCGTCCGAACCGTTGCGCAATAGGCTGCAGCAGCAGACGCCAGGTGAAAGTCGCCTGCATACAATCGTGCCGCCTGATGCTGTGCCGACCGAAGTGCCACTTAACCTGCCTGCCAACTCTCCGACATCGTCCCGCGACGCGGACAGGATCAACCGTGTTCAGCGCTTGATAGAGGAAATGGAGCGCCGGAAAGGTACCGAAACGGGCACCGTTCGGGTGCATCCTTCGACAGGTGATGCAGTGCGACTGGAATTCGATGTAAAGAAAATGAATCGTAACTTTACTGCGGGTGTTGAGGTTCCGATGGGAAGCACGATCGCAATGCCCCCGGATCCTGCTATTGAAGCCGTCATCGCCCCCGCTGACGTTGAATACCGGGTAAATTCAGACCATGCGTCCGAAGAACAGGTAGTGGCGGTAAAGCGAAACAGTGAAGTGCTCGCCACAGCTTTCCGGTCCGGCGAACAACCGGTCTCCCTCGATATCAAAACGGCTAACCTGACCGCCCGTCAAATAGCCGGCCCGGCAGGAGAGCTCGCTGTAGCTGTGACAGTTGGCGCCGAGACGCGGGAATTGGCTCCGGGAACGTCGAGCCAGTTCGGCAACATCGAGGTCTCGATACAAACAAGCTCCAATCGCTCCAATACGAAGCAATACAACGAGGGGCCGGCTTACGCACTGCGGTTGCAGGTGCGGTCGATAAAATAACTTTCAGGCTCGGGACCGCCGACTACCATTCTCCTGAGCCGGAGTGGCTTCTCAGCTCGCTCTAGGCGCACATATGCGCGGAGCGCGAAGAATGCCTACGTCTTCCCGTTGGTTGCCGCAGGAGAATCGCCGGGAATTCCTCGCCGAGCCGGTCTTTCTGATGAGCCATGCGTAAGCTGACATTTTTCTTGCCTGCCTCACAAGCACCGATAGAATAGCTCTGGTTGTGGATACAACGAGATGCACGGAGCAATGATGCTGTCGCGATGCAGTGTTTCAGCCCCCTGTATTGCTATTGTCCTCGTGGCGCTAATTGCGAGTGCCGGACTGGCTTGCGCGCAGGTACCTATCACGGACCCGTGTGCCCCCTACCCGCGCAATCCGCAGCAGCGTGAGGCTTGGATCAAGGAGCTCATCAGAAGCTTTGGCTTTGCCGATTTTCATGAACCTGCTGTCGTCCGACCGACGAACGAAAGCGCCCCCTACGAGCTCGTTGTGCAATACTCGAAGGAGAAGAAACTCGCAGGGTGCGAAGTTGAACTTCGCTCCTATAATGGCGACTTTGTTGGCTCCACCATTCGCGCAAAACCGGGTGATACGCTCTTCATCCGCTTGACGAACAAACTGCCAGGAGATGTGACGCACCATCACCCGCAGGATCCACATCCGGCTGACCACGACGGCGATTTCAGCTTCAATATCACCAATCTTCACACACACGGGCTGCACACCTCGCCGTCCGGCGACAGCGATAACGTTTTCCTGGAGATACGGCCGGAGAAGTATCCGGGTGACCCCAAGGCTACGCAGCTGTATCGGATCCACATCCCCGACAAGCATCCGACAGGCACCTTCTGGTATCACGCTCACTTTCATGGCAGCACTGGCGTGCAGGTTTCCAGTGGGATGGCAGGAGCTCTCATTATCGAAGGTGGTCAGGATGCAAATGGCGGCCTGGATGCTGTACCCGAAATCAAGGCCGCCGAACAAAAAGTCTTCGTTCTTCAGCAGATAAGGTTTGGACCTGACGGAAAGCTTGAGGACTTCGACAAAGCAATTCCGGACCGGCAGTGGTCGCGTAACATAACTGTAAATGGCGTGTTCGTTCCGACAATCCGGATTCATCCGGGCGAGGTGCAGCGATGGCGCTTTGTTCATGCGGGCGTCGAGGACAATATTGCCCTGGCACTCGACGGTCATCAGCTCCATGAAATCGCAGCAGATGGACTGGCCTTGGGTCGCCGGGTGGACTGGCCAGCGGCCGAGCCTTCTCAAGAGGGCGTCCGCGAGTTGCTGCTCGGTCCCGGTTACCGCAGTGACGTTCTGGTCAAGGCCGCCCCTCTCGCCCCTGGCGAGACCTCGAAGGAGTACTTCCTGCGAGACGGCATGTTGCCCGCCGCGCTGTCGTTGCAAGCCGCAACGGCGGCAATCCGGGTCGCGCAGTCAAGAGCTGCCTTCAACGCAGGGGATCTCATTGCCGACATCGGAAACAAACCACAACGCATAATTGCACGAGTGCTCGTTGAGGGGACCGCCAGAGACATGGCATTGCCGAGTGGCGAAGAGCTGCGTGACCGTGTCCCGAGCGACCTCGCTCCGATCAGGGAAGAGGAATTGACTGACGCGGAGCAGTCGGTGCGCTTCGATGGCATGAGCCGCCGCTCCTGTAGCCCAGACGGCAATTGCCCGATATGCCAGACCGAAACTCCCGACTGTAAGCTGCATTTTACGTCGAATGAACGAGTCTTTATGCCCGAGCATGCGCCGCGCATGCTCAAGCTAGGTCAAGCATCCAGGTGGACCGTATCAGGTGATGGGATCTTCCCTCATCCCTTTCATATTCACGTCAATCCGTTCGAAGTAGAGCGCGAGGAGCCTGCGCAGGATGGCAAGATGCAGCGAGTGAAACTGTGGAAGGATACGATCATTCTGCCGGCCGGTGGCCAACCAAAACCGATAGTCATCAGGTCTCGATATATGGACTACGAAGGAGAGTTTGTCATGCATTGTCACATCCTCGGGCACGAGGATATGGGAATGATGGAACGCGTCAAAATTGCAAAATAAGGACCCTGTCTCATGGCCAGCTATAATGTCACGATCAAGAATTTCGCTTTTTCCCCGCCGCAAATTGAAATCAAGCGAGGCGACAAAGTCATATGGACAAGTGAGGATACTGTTGCACATACCGTAACGGCTGATGGTGGCGAGTTCGACAGCGGCGACATGGTCAAGGGTGACCCGGCGTTCGAGCATACGTTTGGAACGACCGGAGAAATCCCGTACCACTGTGACCATCACGGCGGAATGAGGGGAAAGGTTACCGTAAAGGCGTAGAAGGGAGGCCTCCTCACCTTTGGAACGGCGTCCTGCACAAGTCGGACAGATTTGTCTCTGGTTCGCCTGCGCGCCAAACCGGACCTCAGACGAGGACGGCCCCGTCCGTTAGAGACGAGACTATCGGTAAAGCGCCGAGTGCGGCGGCTGGCTTGGTTATTGATCTGCGAGTTGGATCGTCCGAAGAACCACTGAATCATCCTCGGTCTCAAGCGTAACCGTGTCTGTGGGCCCGACGATCCAGAATTCGCCTAACCCGCGTTCCCGCCGATTGCCGTTGATGATTGTCGTGAGCTTTCCTGCCCTCAACTCATAGATCAGAAAGCCGCCTGTGGCTTTGAGCGGGAGCGAAGACCCTGCCGCTGCCGCTGGCGGTGCCGCCGTAGTTGAGCCGGCCACGCGTGTGCCAGGGCGCAGACTTATTTCCTGATAGTGAACTACCGGCACATCCAGGCCAGCACCACCCGCTTGTGGCACTGCAGCTGGCCGGTTCCTCCCGACGACGCGTTGAGCGATCAGCGGGCCGGAGTAGCGGTCGCGAGCGAAAATGCCTGCCGTATTTGCGGCAGTTTGTGCCCAAACGGGCTCGCGAGACAACGAGAGTATGGCGATGACGATGAGGACGCGAAGTGGGACGCTGCTCATCGATTTTCTCCGGTTATCTAGCCGTTTCGAGCATGTAGAGTACGCCGGCAGTTGTCGCAACGAACACGCGGCCATCGGCCAGAACGGGCTCAGTGAAAATGCGGTCACTACTGTTACCGGGGTCAAGATCGATGTCCGCGAGGATTTGCGGTCGTGGAACGAGCCTGAAACCGTTCGGCACGCAGTCGGCCTGTAAGACCTCCGGATTATCGCATATCGACCCGGCTGGTGGCCAGACCGACGGATCTGCGAGCACAACGAGGTGCCCTTGGGCAGTGCCCAGGAACATGATGCCCCGCGTGACCGTCGGCGGCCCAAGCTGGTAGGCCGTATTTTTCCTCGTGCCCGGAATGTCTGCCACCCACCGCACTGGACCAGAAGGCCCTACGCAGACGTCGAGCGCATGCAACCGGGTGAACCCGGGCGTTACCTGCCCGGCTTCCACGGTATAGCCACCGGTGGTCGTGATAAACGTGTCGCGCCAGGCAGCGCCCGGAATCAGATAGCGCGTATCTCCGTGGGTTCCGCTTGTAAACGGGATGCCCGTTGGAGGAAATTGCCAGCGTACCACCGGATTTCCACCCGCACCGGCACCCGCACGCGCAGCATAGCTCCAGCCATCCTTCTGCGTCGAAGCAACCGTAGCTCCGCAACGTGAGTCCAGGAGGGTAGGACCTGACGCCCAATCGGGATCATCGTCCATGTTGAATGGCACCGGCTTGAGCTTCCAGTCGAGTGCGCCAGTTGCGGCATTCAGTCTTAGCAGACTTAACGAGTGATCGACACTTGGCTGCGGTTGACTTCCGCCGTTCCAGAGCCGCGCATTACCGGTTGTCGCGTAGATTGCATTGCCCAACAGTCCCCCCGCCAGTGAGGACCAGATCCCGCCGCCACGCGTGCTCGTAGCCTTGAAATCGAAGGAAGCAACGATGTTGCCGGAATTGATGTCGACTGACGCGACACGCCCGTTCTGGATCGGGCTATCTGCATGGTTTGCGATCCCCACATACACACGATTTCCGATTACGAGTGGCGAGGAGTAACCGATATTCTCGTGCAGTTCTCGCCCGTCGCCTGGTGTGAGCCCATTGAGAGCCGCGATCTCTGGAGACTTCCAGATCTCCGCACCGCTCGCGGGATCGAGAGCAAAAAGCCGACCGCTGCCCAACCTGCGTCCGACAGATTGGTCAGGCCCCCCGAAAATAACTGCATCTCTCTCCCTGACCGTGCCGACTGACGCGCTCGCCGGCAGTCCTTCGGAAGAAGGGTTATGTGCGGAGACCGTCTCATATTGCGAGCGCAGCGCAGGATCGCCGGCCTTTGGATATTGCCAAAGCGGATTGCCGCTCGCCGCATCAATAGCGTAGAGCCTCCCATTGCTGTTTCCGATGAAAACACGCCCCTGGTGGACGATGGCAGATGCGCGGAAACCGCGTGGATCATCCGGTGGCCGGAACGTCCACTTTACCTTAAGCGTCTTGACCTGTTGCGGGTCCGCCAGTGGAGAGTCGAACGGCTGCTGCGCGTCCCGCAGTCCACTGTGCCGGAAAGCAGGCCACTCCCGCGAACAGACTTTCGGATCACGGTCTCCACAGCCGGCGTTGGCGACGTAAACGAGATCCGCCACACAACGTCCCATCGACTGCACCACTGATATCTTCTCGCCTTCCTTTATCGCGCGCGTCAGAGCGACCTGGGCACCACCTCCATCCCCGATTTCTTCGGCCTCTGCGTAAATGCTGATCCTTGATCCGGGGACGAACTCCACTACCTCGATGATCGTGTCACCCGGTAGCGGCTGACGAATCTTTGCGGCCGGCAGCTGGCTGCAGGGCTTCGCCGGGGTCTTCGGTCCCGGTGCACTGGCAGTACACAGTGCCTGGGTTGCCCAGTAATTGCCGGTCCCCTTCCCGCGAGGGTTCAGTCCAATCTGCTGCGCACCGCCAGGAGTGGGCTGTCCCCCGACCTGGTTGGGATTCGGTATCATGTTGTCAGTGAACACCTTGATATCGGCGCCATCGAGCAGCGGACTCGATGCCGGCCCGCGCACCACAGCAACGGGGGCACCTTCATACACCGTGTCAACTACCGGCCCCGGTAATGAGGACGGCTGCGACTGCACAATCTCGGCGCGCGACACCAGACTGACATCGCGGCAAATTCCGGACTGCGCGGTGATGCGTTGCCCCTTCCGAAACGCGGGGTTCACGAACGTATAGGCGAAATCCGCGTTACCACCTATCTCCGCTTTCGGACCGAAACCACCGCCCGCCAGCGGATCCTCGGCAAATACTTTCCACCATGCCCCAGGGATTACGTCGGCAATGCCGACAGCACGTCCGCAATCGTAACAAGGCGCCGGATTCAACCGCGGCTGCGGCAGGCCTGCTGGATAGTCATCTTTGTAGGACGTAACCGTCACCGCATTCGAAGGCTTGCTTTTCACTCCACCCACAACCTGGACAGCAGTGATGACTTGCCCGATTTCAAATGGCGTCGCTACCTTGATCGGCTGATTGGCGATCTCGGACGCAGTGGCCGAACCAATGGGATTTGGTTGGCCAGCAAGGTAGATCTCGATCTGCGCATCCGGAACGTAACCGTTCACGACTACTGTCTGGGCGCATTCGTAGATCGGTCTTGTGAGCAGGATCTGCGAGACCACCTCCGGATTGTTCTGAAATCTTCCGCCACCCGGTTGCAGATGCGGGTCTCGCTCGGGCGCCGGCTGTGCGCTCACGACAGGGCAGCCGACCATCATGGCGCTCACGATGATGGAAATGGCCAAACGAACCTGCATGCGCCCCTCCCTTTCCCAAAAAAAAGCGCTCTCAGTGCCGCGCTGGCGAAAGCACAATCAGTCGCGCGACAAAGGGGCGTTCCCCGCCAGTATTGTCGACTGCAATCCGCTGGCCGCTATCGAGTGTGATGACGGCGCCGGGACGCACCTGTTGGGACTTGCCGTCAACAATCAGAGCCGCGTCACCGGCCTGCACGTCCAGCATTGCACGACCGGGCGCGGCAAGTTCTTCGGAGGCTTTACGTGCACCGACCAGCAGGTCGATCACCTCGACAGACCGGCCTCCTGCGTCACCTTTGAAAATTGATCGGCTGAGCAGCCCGGGGACGAGTTGTCGATACTCGCCGGGCACGTCGACCTGAGCAAAGGCACTTTTTACTGGCGCAGCTATCGAGATGGATATGAGGACTGCGCCACAACAACGGGAACGGATCGCCAGAAGCATGTCATCCACCCCAATAAGAACACCAAATCTTGGCCACCAGACTGCAGGCCAAACCTTCAGACCTGTCGCATTCGGACGTGCCGTATCAATGTTGGCTTTGAGTCAGAGCTACACTTCTCGAGAAAATGGCCTATCACGTCCCTCGGCACCATTTGGAGAAATTCTTTCGGAGCCAATGGATTCGCGACTGCATCTCGAAATCCTTTCGTTAATCCGCATTTGCCGAAGCTTTGAAACTGGAAAAATGCCCTGGCCCGCGACTAATATCCTCCCCGAGCAGCTACGATCCCGGCGGCGCAAACTGTAGTTGGTGACTGTTTGTCGCACCGACGATCGGTGCATAAAGCTTAAAGTAGCATCATTATTCACTCACGCTTTAACAGATTTCAACCCAAAAGATCGACAGAACCGCTTACTATTTTTGCGAGTTCGGGCCTGCAGGGCGGCGGCGGCCGCGGTGGCCACACCCTGCGCCGCCGTGGCCACGCCTTGCGGCATGACGCCACCAACGCGATACCCGGGAGCGACCGGCGCGGATCTCTTTGATTTCCACAACCGCGAAAAGCTGGAGCGCCGCTGTGCGTTGAACCGCGGTGCAAACAACCTCGCCCATGTGTACGCAGAATTCGGAGCAGGCGAACTACCCGGACCACATCGGCCAGAGCCGGGCAAATCGGGGCGTTACCCGGCAGAAGCAAGTTGACCGAAAGAACAAAAGGCGGAAACAATAGCACCCGCCAACGTTGAACGGCCGGTAACAACACTTTCTACAGACACCCCATTGTCGAGGGACAAGAAGTTGCTCAGCGTTGCGAGGCACTTCTTGACATAAAAGCCTGCTTGGAGTGAATGTCCGCCTCGCGATCAGAACATCACCAGCCATTTGCCTGTCAGTAGCTTGGAAGAAGCTCAAAAAAGCAGCCGCCGCGCGTCGAACAAAGTGGCCAAAGGAGTTTCTGTAAGGGCCACCGCCACACGTGAACGGCCCTGCTATTCGGGAGCGCCCACGTGCAGGATTTTGTTGTGGACCAACCACGCACAGATGCGGTCTGCTGTTGTGGCATCGCGGCTACGCGCGAGCGAAGTTCGCAAGGCTCCCCAAGTACCACTGCTTCTAACCGCCGCGACAATCCCCGCTACGGTCGCATCGCCGAGAAAGGTTACGGGCTCCCGCTCCGACCCGGCAAGCACAGCAAGCCGCAGCTCGACATAGTCCCCGCATAAGCAAGGGTGTTCGATCAGCCGCGACGTATCCAGCTTGATGGGGGCCGTACCCGAGAACGACAGCGAGTTGGGCTTTCGCAACTTACCCCTCGAATTGGCTTCTTCGGAACGCGCCTGCCAGAAACTCATGTCCGCAAATCTACTACGCGCGTAAATCTCTGCTGACGCGCGGCGATGGGCGCGCGCCGATCGCTTGAGCAGATCTTGGTAATAAGCCAAGGCGATCGACTGCGCGTCAGGGCGACGCAGCAAAGTATTGACGATGACCGCAGCGCTCCGCGCCGACTGGATGGCCTTCTGCACTCCCATTGACGCCAGTGGGTCGAGGCTTTGCGCGGCCTCGCCGACTTTGATGAAATCGAGCCCGCAAGACTCGTCATCATACCACGCGCTGGCGTCGCAGGCTGAGACCACCGAACAATTCGCCCGATTTGCAAGCAAAGAAAATAATCCTGTCTTCGCAAGGCCCCGAATATAGGCTTCGCGAAGGTCGGGACCATGCTCGGCAAGGGCATGACGATCGACGAAAAGGATCGCGTGGAAGCCTAGTCCGTCGACCGGCGCCGCCCATGTCCAACAACTGGCGCCGGCCGCGATATGCGGACGGGTCGGTAGGCCCTCGCCTCGCCAGTAGCTGTAGAGCGCAAAGGTCCGCGGTCCGGACGCGCGACGCGCTCTGGGAAGAAGGCTTCTCCGTCCCGTCGCGTCGATCAAGAAAGCGGCGTGGTAGCGCTCGCCACCGACGATCCGAACATTCCAGCCGCCTCCCACTGGCCGATCGACTCGCTCGACCTTTTGGCCCAGGTGAACCTCGACTCCAGCATCGCGGCACAGGTTCCAGAGGGTTGCGTCAAAACGTGCGCGGTCGATCGTCGCTGATCCAGGCGGTGCTTCCCGGACGATGGCCTCAGCTTGCTCCCAATGCTCGTCGTATTCATCAAATGACCGGCAACCGGCACGATCCAATGCCTCACCAAGTCCGAGATCCATGAGCTGCCGGTGAACGCCCAGGCTGATAGCTTCGCCAACATGCGGCCGCGGGCGATCATTCGCCTCGGTCAGTCTTACCCGAAATCCCAAGCGGCGCAGCATTAAAGCGGCGACGCTGCCCGCAGGTCCTCCACCGACGACAAGAATTTCGGTCGCACCGCTCATCGAGCAATCTGGTCGACGAAATCGGGGCGAGCCCGCGCGAGGCGGCCATAAGCGCCAATCACATAATGCAGCCAGCCGCGGATGAAGTCGCATGCCGGGCGGCCGCGGCTGAGCGTCTCGTGATGGCAGCCGCCTGAGCAGAGATAGCGCGCCCAGCATGACCGGCATCCCGGCTGTGCATGGATATGCCGCGCTTGAAGCCATGCCGTCTGCTTTACTCGGTCTACGCCGTCGGCAAGGTTGCCCATTGCGCCTTCGGGCGCGTCGATAAACCGATGGCAAGCGGCAAGCTCGCCGTCAGCCGAAACCCCGAGATAGCCCGCGCCTGCGCCGCAAGGATAAGGACGATGCGTTCCGCGATGGATTTCGCGCAGGCCATTCAGCATATTAAGGAAGGGGTAGCGCTCCCCATCGATCGTCCTAGCCTCGAATGCGCGTCCACACGCTAGCATCTGTTCGAGCATCTCGATCAGATGATTGTGCTGCATTTCGTTCCCGGCGTCGGGTGCCGAAAGCATCGGCGAGAAACCGACGCTGTGGAAACCGAGGTCGATAAATTCGTCGAGCATTGGCGAAAGATCGAGATTGCGCGGCGTCACCGTCACACGTGCCGACACCTGGCAGAGATGTGCGCGCTGAAGTAGCGGCGCGATCCGCTCGAGAATCCTAACATAACTGCCGCGCCCGCCCTTGAACGGCCGCTGGCGGTCATGCTCTGCGCCAATTCCGTCAAGGCTGACTGTGACCGCGAAGCCATGCGTATCGAACAGTTCGATGTCGCGCTCGGTTATCAGCGTTCCGTTGGTGGTAATCGAGAAGGAGAGCTTAATCCCGCGCTCAGAGGCACGTCGCGCGGCATAGATGGTGGCGCCGTGAACAATATCGCGGCCCATGAGGGGTTCGCCGCCGAGAAAGGCCAAGTTGGCCCGCTCGCCTGGCTCGGTCTCGCGCAACATCAATTCGATCGCAGCCCGTGCCGTTTCCAGATTCATGCCTTTCGGCGCGCTGCCGAACGCCCCTCCCTGGGCATAGCAATAGCTGCAGCCGAGATTGCAACTTTGGGCAACAGCGAGAGAAAGGGAGCGCACGCGCCGGTCCTCGGGCAGGCTCGAACAACGATCTGACACAGGCAGGACGTCAAGCTCGGCGAGCAGTTTCTCTACGGCCCCCCCGCCATCGTCGGATTCCAGGGCGCGCGTCAGCGCTTCGGCCAGCTCCTGGTCGATGTCGAAGAGCTGGCTGCCATCGGGAAGGAAGAGCTGCGTGGCATCTCTCCATTTCAGGAGATGCACGTCACGTGATCGTGGACGTGCCGCATCGATAGTGGCGGACGCGATCCCCATAGCTAACTCTTGTCCTCGCGATCGAGCCGGTCCTGCTCTTCCGACCCCCCGACCACGAACTTGAGGAAGCCCTGCCAGTTCTGAAACAACTGATCATAGCTCCAGACCGCGCCATCGCTGCGATCATCGAGAACGTAGCCTCCGCCTGCCGGTCGATCGATCGCCATCCAGTTGTTGCCTGTGCTGGTGCCATCGGCTCCGTCCACGACATTGACGTAGTCCGGGCGGCTTGCGGCCCAGTAATAGCAGGCACATTCGCGATAGTCGTTCTGCCAGGGCGAACAGAGCCCTTGGGTCAATTCGCCCGGCTCAACAAGCTGCCGCGATATAGGGGCCATCGGCTTGCCGTCGACAGGGCTCGTCTCGAAGATTGGACGGACGGTGAGCTCCACCTTGATGAGTTTGGCGACGTCCGCCTCCTTTTCTGGCATCAGAACTTCTTCGGGAGATTTTTTGGCCGTGAAATAGCCAAAGATCGTGCGGCCGCGTGCCTCATGGATGCGCGCCAGGCTGTTCGCCCATTCCATGAAGGAAACTCCATTCTTGTTGTTCAGGTTACCAAGATCGCCTTCATAGCCGGGCATCGGAACGCCCTTCGTCGGCATCACCAGTGACAGTCGACCCGTGCCGGTCGCAGGATCTTCGATCGCGAGCAGGCGGTGATGCTTCAGGCCCGCGTGCGGGGGCTCCGCATCAACGACGAGGTTGTGGCACTCGATCAACGTCAGGCCTTCGAACATGCGACGCCAAATGACCCGAAAATCAAATTCAAGGCCAGGGAAGCAGTTTGAGATCGCCGTGACCGGCTTCGTGTTCCACGGGTTGCCGCGGCCGCGATAGCTTAGCTGGGCGGCGAGATTGCTCGGCGAGATCTTCATGCGGATGCCTCGGCTGGATCGGAAAACAGGCTGCCCATGGCGGCCGTCACGACGGCGTCGATCTGGCGGCGTGTCAGCACCAAATGCCGGCCGTCAGCGCCGCGCATCATAGCAGGCATCTTGCGTCGGCCAATATCGCTGAGGTCGCCGACTTCCTCGGGCCGGCGGAGCGCGTCGCCGAACCAGGCGCCGGTGCCGCTACGCAGCGCAGTGAGGACATTTTGATGCAGCGCGAGAATCGCACGATTGTCGACGATCGCTGGCGCCATGATCGGTTCGAAATAGCGGCCGAAATCATTCGAATCCTGTCGCGCCATCGTGCTGGTCTGATTTGTGCGGCCCTGGATGGTGTTGGCGTTCAACGCTGCGGTGTTGAACAGCCGGACGGTCTCGACTGCGCGCCGCAATATCTCCTCGGCTTCGGCGAGCGTTGCCGGGTCGTCATGCGTCACGCCGAAGGCGGCCTGTTCCAATTCGTCGGCAACAGTACGAATGGGAATCGTGTCGGGCGCGAAGGTCGGCGGTCCGGCACCGATACGCGCGAAGGCGGACAGCTTCTTGCCGCCGACCTGAAGAGAAACCGAGATCACGCCGTCGCATTCGTCGTCGAAATAGCCCGCGCTCCCGTCGGCGACCGACGTGAAAATCGCGGCGGGATTGGTCAGCAGGTAACTTGCCGTCCCACTCTCCTTATAGCCGAGCCAGCCCCCCTTCGCCGGATCGTAGAGGATGCGCTCAGGCGGCACATTCGAATCAGTATGCACCGGCTCCGGCCCCTTCGGATCATAGGGCTTACCGGACGGACTCGCACCGTAGACACGACCTGCCGCAGGCGTGAAGCGAAAGCGAATCTCGGGGAACTCTTCGTTCGGGCGGACATATTGCACCCAACCAAGCGGCAGCGTCTTATTGTCGCGGAAATTGGCGCAGGTGGCCAGAACGGGATGGCGGGCGTGGTCATCGACTTTGACGATAGCCTCGATCCGATCATTGGGATCGAAGGTGCGGCGCTCGATCTTCCGGCACCCGAGGTGAACGATCCAGCTCAAATTTGCCGGCGTGAGGCCGTACGCGGCAAGCAGCTCAACGGTCAACGGCTCGAGCACATCGTCGGCGGTTCGCGCGAACACCTCGAGGAAGGGCGCAACCGGTCGCACGTCGTCGCCGTCGCGAAACTTGATCCGCTCAGGCACATAAGCGCGTTTGATCTCGCCCGTCTCGACGTGCAGCTCGAATGTCTCGTCCGGAACGATCCTGCGATACCCAAGGGCCGCTTCCGCATCGACTTCCAGCCGATAGGCCGCCAGCGGCGTCGACGAGGCGCCAAGCCGCGCGACCGCCAGCGGCGGCAGAATACGAAGTTCGTGGATCGTCATGCGCGTCCTCCCACGCCGTATGCCAGACCCGGTGCGGAACTCCGTTGCATCGCGGTTTCAAAAACATTGATCGCCTGAGCGTCGAGCGCAGCAAGCGATTCCAGGAAGGAATCGGCGCCCTTCCCGGCACTTCCGCGTAGCCGCGCGATCAGGGCTTCCGAGGCCTGCAACAGATCGACATGCTGGCGCCACGCATCCCGCTCGAGCACCGGCAGCGCCATCGAGTAAGGAAGCTCGAAGCTGGGCGCGGCGCGCTCCGGCTTGGCCGGATCGCCTGCAGGTAGCGTGACCAATATGTTTGCTAGCGCCCTGAGATTATACATCTCGCCGAACGCGCGATTGAGCACCGACCCCCGTGTCAGTCCGTCGGACGGACCATAGTCTCCCGAGATGCGGAAACTGTGGGCGACGTAGGCAAGCAGCATGCGGTAGCGCAGATTGAGAAGGCGCGCCCAGGCTCGCGAGGTGTCGTTGTCGATATAATTCGTGCCTGGCACCGCACCGGGATCGCCGACAGCGCGAGGATTGGGGATGACTTGCCGGCAGGGACTCCACGTCGATCCCGCCTCCTCCATCGCGAGGAACAACTCCATGAACCGCTCGAAATGCGATGGCGACGGGTCCTTGACGTCATCGGTGGCAGCTTCACCCTGTTCGGCGATGGCATCGAGGGCTTGCAACGCAGTGGATCGGGAATGGGCAGTCATGATGAGGACATCAGGGGTCTCGGCTCGTTTCTCGACTGCGCCCCGCGCGCCTTTCGCGTAGCCGCGGCCCCATTCGGCGAAGCTCGCCTGGAAGCTCAGGGTGTCTGCATGGAACAGCGCGTCGGGTATTTGCTTCTTGTCCCCAAGCAGCGACTTCAAGATCGCGTAGATGACGCCAACCCGCTTGAAGTCGCTCGCGCCGCCCGGGAATGCCAGCTTCTCGATGTCCGCCTTGCGTCCAACCCAGCGATCCGGCCATTTCTGCGGACTCTCGATGCAGACATAGCGGGCGAGCAGTTTGAGGCTCAATGGCTCGAGCGCGAACGGGAAAGGATAGAACGGCAAGTCCCAGGGGAAGTCGTCGCGCTCGAGATTGAGCGGGCCGCCGAGCAGCTTCAGCAGGTTCTGGACCGTGATGAGGTGCCCCATTTCCTCGCGCGCAACGCCCAGGATGATGCTCTGCCAGCGCGCTACCTCGTCCCGATGCACCTCTGGCACCTGAGGCCCGCCAAGCGAGTAAGCCGCAAAAAGATACTGGATGAGAAGGCCGTGCTCGATCTCGGCGGCGACGTGCAGCAGAAAAATCGCATAATCGTGCGCCGAGAACCCGTCGGGGACGTCAGGTCGGCTGGTGGTTTGCGCGCCGGGAGCGAGCGCCTTCGCGAAGCTCATTGCCTGAAGTGATTTTGCCTCGTGCGTCTGCTCGAGGATCCGCTGCAGCTGGAACGTGACACGGCTTCGCATTCCAAATTCTCCCACATCAAACTCTATAAACTGACTGAGAATACCTGCCTGCCCCCTCGCAGATGAAAGGCTCGGGGTGATGGCTTACCGCTCTGCGGGGCCAATCTTCGTCGAGCGGTGGCCAATCAACGAGTAGCGGCAAATAATACCTCCTTCACTGAATGCTGCAGTGCGGCTATCGACCAACATTTCGGGTTCGATACCGGACAAGGCACACCTGGCCGGCGCAATGCGAAGCAGGGTTCGCCGCTCTTGAGAAAGGTCCGCGATAAAAAGCGCCTTTAAAAAACAGCGCTCGATACAATCCGGCTATGCTATTAGAGGTTGCACCAGATATTCAAGCGAATTCTGAGACAAACTCCACCGCGCTGCGCAACCGTTAAAGCGAAAGCCTCTTAATCCGTATCATCGTGCGGATTGAAAAAACCGGTCCACTCTGACTGCTTATCTTCTCTTCTGTAGGCCCCTGAGGGCGTGACAATCCGCTTGAACACCAGACCGCGACGGCCACAATATCGCTCGATCTCCTCGATCCTGGACCTCATGTTCGGAATGCCGTCAACTCCCCTTCGCGTAAAGCAGACCTGGCGCAGTGATTGCAGAGTTTCCAGTTCCGAAATGACGTCCTGCCACCGGGTGACGCGACTATCGATGTAGGCGTCCGGCCGATCGCACTCGCGACCTTCCCCAACCTCGACCTCGAATATCAGATCAACAAAGTCAATGCGCCTGCGCGACAGGAATTCGAGTTTCTCAGCGAGTTGAGCGCGGCGCAGATCCTGCTCGCCGAACGCGCCGGGCAGGAGCCTCCAGAGCTGGTTTCTCGGACTGCTGTAAAAAAACTCCGCCTTGTTGGCCTCGTGGCCCGGATTGAATGTCCCGAGAATAATCGTTTCGACAGCCGGGTTCAGCCCATGGTCTGCAAACTTGTGCCGAACACAAACCCTTTTCTCCTGTTCTTCTCCCTGCACCATGAACTGGCGATCCTCCTGATTGTAGTTGAATGCGACCGGCTGCCTGTGCCCAGAGCCTTGCGCCAGATTGCGGTTCGGGTTGCCATGACAGCTTGCGCCGCCGCGCGACCGTCACTCCATCCCGAAAATCTCGGCGAAGGTCATGATCGGCACGCCCTCCTTTCGCCGCAGCAGCCTTGGGTCGAATCCGTTGTCGATCAGTGGCAGGCCCGTTCGTTGGGTCATCATCCACAACAGAGTCGACTCTACGTCGGCGCCATCCTGCAGAGACGAAAGCCAGGCGCGACCGCGAGAGGAGAGCGGCCAGCGGGGTAATGGGGTGTCCTCCGTCGAGACGTCATCGCTGTTGTCGAAGAATGGGTGGTCCACCGCCAGAAGAGCGTGTTTGATCGCCAGCTCCCGCACGGCTCGACGGTCGTCGATCCTTGACAGGGCGAGCGCCACACGGGCGTCGGAGGTGTTGGTGCTGCGAAGAGCCTCCAGGGTTGCGGCATCGCAGTTGACGGCCAATTGCGCGCCGAGCGCCAGCAGCAGCGGCGCGGCGAGCTGCGGATCAATGTGGTCCGCCGCCGCCTTGATCGCCGCCCACGGCACGAGGCTGTGTTCGAAGGGATGCCGGCTGATCCGATGCACGACCGCCCATCCCGCCGCGTAGCGCACAGGATACACGAAGCACCTTCCAAGACGGACAGCTACGCGCCAGATTTGCGCGTTGTTGCCTGTGGCGCCGCTCCTTCGTCCCGGACTCAAACAGGGACGCTCCTTGCTCAATGCTCCGCGCTTTACCAACGCTTTGTCGCAGTAAGGCCGCAGGCTACTTTTCCAATGACATTCGTCCCCAGCTTGCGCGCGAGGATTTTCAGCCTCGCAGAAAGCCTGGAGCGCGATAAGCAGCTGCTCGCCGCGCGGCGGCTGACACTGGAACACTTGGAGCGCATGCAACGGGAGACCGAGAGGACTGGCCTGGCCATCGAGCGCCTGCCCGTCCTGAATGGGGCGCGGCTCAGGGGGGCCGACGAAATGGTCGATCAGCGCATCCGAGACGATGCGGTCGCTCGTCACATAGGGGCCCTCTCGACGACTTAGTTAGTAACGTGGTATCGGACCAAGCGCGTTCGGTCCGGCGGGGATAGTGGATTCCATTCCATTGGCCAGGCTTCTTGTTGATGATCCCCGATTGTTCAAACACCATCTAATTAATTGAATTTATTGTCAAATTTTTCCTGCGCAGTGCAAAATACCGACACTGATACCGTCAAAATCCTACGCTTTTGATTTCGCAGAATTTTTCCGGCGAAAATTTTTTCGAGGTTTCAGCATCTATCGGCAGGGAGTGCCCCACATGGACATTTTATTCGTCCAACGCACTTCCGATAGGCCGAAAAAAACTACCGTCAAGAACGACGATAGCAAGCAATATTTCGGAATGCAGACCGCACTGTCACCGGCCATGCTTGCCGACCAAATGTCCCCCGTGAAAAGCACCGTCACATCCGCTTGGCGATCCCTCGGCTGAGCGGGACCGACGTCGTCCAAAGATAGGGTTCATCGGTTGGGATCGGGCCGAAAAAAGACAGACATGTCACGTCGAAGTTTGGCGGCGAGCTCGTGATCTGGGAAGCGGTCGATGGCCGTGGTCCAAATCGCCAAAGCCTCAATCTTCTCCCCCCTGTTCCAGTAAGTGCCGCCGAGATTGAACATCGCCAGATCGTAGTCGGGATCCAGCGCGAGGGCCTTCTCATAGGCGTCGATGGCCTGCGCGGACTGGCCAAGAACGCCATAGGCCACGCCGAGCTGAAACCAGCTCACGGCGTCAGGCTGGATGCCCTCGGCCTGTTCGCGCAGGATCGGCAGGCTCTCTTTAAACCGCCCGAGAAAGTTGAGGGCGGTCCCGAGACAGTAGCCGTAGTGACCGCCCGCCAGATCGTAGGCCTTCCGAAAACAGAACTCAGCCTCAATCCAGTTCGCTTCATCTTGCGCCCAGTGCCCAAGGCGATCCCATAAGAAGGCGACTTCATCCTTGTCGTCGACGTGCTCGATTTGGCAGTCGAACTCGGCACGGAATTCCGCGTAGGTCCGGCCAACATCCTGTCCCTCTCCGCGAGGCAGATGCGCAGCGACGACGTCGGGATGTGGTAGGCAGCGTAGAAGCTGTGCGGGTGCATCAGCAGGTAATTCAGGTTTGAGCGGCTGACCTCAATACTGAGAGAGCCATCCGCGTTGAGCGGGCGCTCGGTCCCTTTGAGCTGCACGTGGACCCTAACGTTGGTCGCCTGCTCCTGGTTGACAACTTCGATCTCGCAGTCCGTACCATAGTCCTTGCGGTCGGCGCGCTGGAGGATGAAGCGACCGCTCGCCGTGAGGCGCCCCTGGAAGGCCATTTCCGCCTTCTCCTCCCTGACATGATTGGCGTCACGCTTCGGCAGGTCGTCGAGGTGTTCTAGATCGTCAGCCATCCCTACCCCTGCGCGTAGTCAGTGGCGCCCGCTTTGGCGGACAACTCCAGCCAGTTCTCGTTGAAGTCGGGCAGGTTGGCTTGCTCGAGCGCGGCGGCGGCCACCAGGCGATCCCGACATGCACGGTCGCCCCCAAGAAATTTAGGAATCGGGTTAGGTCCGGCGGGTAAGCCAGGTCGGTGTCGCTTTCAAAGATGCGGTGCCGTTCGCCATCCACGAAAGTGTTGATCGCGCTCTCCAACACCGCGTAGCCCAGAAACGCCTCGGCCGACGCGCCAGGTTTCATCAGAACGACGTTAAGCTTGGGTTTTCTGGCTGAGCGCCGGGTTGACGTGACCAACCGCGATGTTCCGGATGTACTTGGCGAAATCGAAGTTGCGCCGATGCGGCGTGATGATCTCCGAAATGGCCGGATGGTCCTTGTAGAGCGCACGGCAGATCAGCTCGAGATCGGTGACGTTCGCGCAGGACACCAGAAGCTGTTTCATCAGAATGAGCCTGACGCCGTCATCGGTGGGGCCGGTTTCAAGGGCAGCGTCGGCGGAGACGAGATCGCCGTGGGCCAGGCGGGCAGAAATCGCAATATGAACAAAATCCATCAACTGATCCGCTTAAGCGCTAACGATCCGGAGCCTGTCCGTTCCGTACAAAATGATCGAAGACGTCACTCTCCTTTTCTTCCTCTTGGAAGCGCGGGCCATCCGCCTCAAACTGGAGCACCGTGATTTCCTGATCATATCGCTCAGAACGAAAACACATCTCGAGTACTGGCTCCGGAAACCAGACTCCAGCCTGTTGCGTGACACCGGTCCGTGCCGCGTCGGAATAGTCGCATCGTGCCGCAAAGGCCTGCGCGGGGAGTTCGAACACGGTCTCCCTCGTGCGGATATAGCGCCCCGATTTAAGCGCTGCAGTGCTCGGCTTTGCCCAATGAGCAAAACCCTCATTCGACACCACCATGATCGCCCGCGTCTCCGTGAATTCGAGCCAGCGCAAGATTGCGGCGGTTAGTGAAACACCATAGCGCGTTGCGAGCCGGCCGAGCGTCTCGAAATCGGCGCGAGCCTTAGCTGGCAGTTGGCGACGGAAGTCATGCAACGGCATCAGCAACGCTGCAGCGAACTCATCGGCTTCCTGCTCGATGCCGGACCCGCTGCGACGAACCACCGCATTCTCGTCGCAATAGATGCCGCCGTCGAAACGCCCGTCCTCTTCGATCAACTGGCGGTGCAGGACGTAGTGGGCGAACTCGTGCCCCACGGTGAACGAGCGGCGTCCGTCAGACTGGCCGACATGGTACATGATGGCCCATTGGCGCGGCCTCGCCTCGCCATAGACCAATGCGCCGACGCAGCCCGAAATATTGCGCTCCACCACCTCGTGGATCGGGCTGTCAGGCGCGACCTTGCGCGAGTACTCCAGCGCGAGGCCGATCACGTCGACCGGAGCGCGATCAAACCGATCAGCTCCAAGGACCAGGTCGAGCATCTGCGTGATGCGCGCCGCCTCCTTCAGCGGCCGTGGACGGCTCGGCTCGCTCATTTGTGGGTCTTTGTGTCCAGGATTCGGGCCATCTCGCGAATCTGCCTGCGCGTCTCCTCCGGCAGGCCGCTATACTGCCGGAAGAAGGCGGTATCCTCCGCTTCGCTGAGCGTCTGCGTGTCGGCCCCGAACAGGTAGTCGACGGTCACCCCCAGCGCGCTGGCGATCGCAGACAGCTTCTCGGCGGACGGCCGGGGCGGATTCTTGTTTTCGAGCTCCCAGATATAGCTCTTCGATGACCCGGTCTCCTGCGCGAGCTGATCGAGCGTCAAGCCCTTCTTCGTTCGTAAGTCCTTGATTCGCTCACCAAATTTCATAGCCGGTCCTTCCACTCGATCCGCCCGACCCCGCGTTCGGAGTAGCTATATTCTAAGTCCCTTGACAGACGCATTCAAGCTCCCCATCTTGTTCGGAGTAGACGTACAAATGTTGATATCATCCCGAACATCGCGCGGGCGGTGGCGAGATGCACAGACGCAGCCCAGCCCGCTGTGGAGATCGATTTTGAGCATCCAACTTGCGCCGACCGGCCTCAATCCCTTCGACGACCCTCTCGACCGTATCCTCGCCGAGATTGCGCTCAGCGTTCAGCTGCCGCCCTCGCTGCATGACAAGGCGAAGTCGCGTTACGAGGCGGTGCGGCGCCACCTCGAGGCCACGACCGCCTTCTTCGACCAGATCGAGCACTTCTACCCGCAGGGCTCCATGGCGATCGACGCCACGATCTCGACGCGCGGCACCGACGACGAGTACGATCTCGACATCGTCTCGCAGCTCGGCGGCCGCTTCCGCAGCATGGCCCCTCTTGAAATCCTGACCGAGCTCGAAGCAGCACTCGCCGACTATCCCGTGCAGCGGGTGTTGCGGCAGACGCGCTGCGTCACCCTGTTCTACGCCGACAAGATGCATCTCGACGTCACGCCGTCGCTGCGCGTCTACGCCAGGCTCGATCGCGAAAGCCTGATCACCCACGCCAAGGGTCCGCGCCGTTCCGACGACGATCGCCTCGTCGACATGAACGCCTATGGCTTCGCGCAGTGGTATGCGAGCAGGACGCCGCTCGAACTGCGCATGGCGAAGGAGTTCCACCGGCGCTGGCTTGACCATGCCGGCCTTGCCGCTCGCGCCGACGCCGATGTGGACGATGTTCCTGATCAGTGCGACTTCATCGTCAAGAACACCGCGACGCTCGCTCTTCAGCTCCTCAAGCGCTTCCGCAACATCCGCTATGCCAGCTATAGCGGCCGCATTCCGCCGTCGGTGATGCTCTCCTACTACGCCGGGCTCGCCGCGCAGCCGAACATGTCGCTCAGCGCCATGCTCGTTCGCCTCGCGAGCTGGATCATCCGCGACATCGAGCAGGCTTCGCTCTACGGCCGGCTCTTGCATGTCGCGAATCCGATCTGCGAGGCCGATGTCTTCACCGACCGCTGGCCGGAATCCATTGCTCAGCAGGACGAATTCGCCGAACACCTGCAGGAGCTCGTCCGTTCGCTCGAGGCGATGCGCAAGGGCGAGATGTTCCCCAACACGATGATGGATACGTTGCGCGACGACTTCGGCGACCGCGTCGTGACCCGTGCCGCGGACCAGATCGCAACCGAGGTTGGTGGCGGGATCCAGCAATCCCGTCAACTCTACACGCGGCGAGGCGGCGTGCTGTTGCCCTCCGCCGCCGCGGTCGCGGCGCCGATCGTCAATCCGGCCGTTTCGGCGGCGCGGCCCCACACCTTCTTCGGGCGCAAAATCTGATGGCGGCGGCGATCCTCTCCATCGACGAGCAGGTCGCCGCGATGAACGCGACGTGGCCGCAGTTCGCGGCACGCCGGATTGACCGCCGCGCGCAGTCTGCGCGGTGGGTGGGGAGCGTGAGGCCCCAATATGCGAGCTACTCGCTGGAGATCCGGTACGAGCTCGGATCGTTCCCCGAGGTTCGGGTGCTCTCACCAGAGCTGGTTCGGTTGCCCGGTAATTCTGAGGGGCAACTGCCCCACGTCTATCCGCCGGCTGAGGATCCGACGCTTTGCCTGTTCGATCCTCGTGAGGGGGAATGGTCACCAGCGATGACGATCGCCAGCACGACCGTCCCTTGGGCACTCGACTGGCTCGCCTGCTACGAACTTTGGCTGATGACCGGGCGCTGGACCGGCGGCGGGCGGCACGCAGGATCGGCATCCGCCGAACCAATGGGGACCATGCAATGAACTATATTCCGCCGCGCCGTTCCGACGGCACGATCCAACATGCTCGCCTGAAGCAGCCATGGCCCCAAGGCCGCCCTTTCCGCATCCTCTCGATCGACGGCGGCGGAATTCGTGGCGTCTTTCCTGCATCGGTGCTGGCCGAACTCGAAAGCCGCTTCCTTGGCGGCGGCTCTATCGCCAATCACTTCGACATGATCGCTGGCACCTCGACGGGCGGCATCATCGCGCTCGCCCTTGCCCACGGGATGACGGCCCGAGAGGCCTTGAACATCTATCTCGAGCGCGGCGAGCGCATCTTTCCGCCGGCGGCTGGGCTCGGCAAGGTGTCGAGGGTGCTGCGCTGGCTGTTCAAGCCGAAGCACGACCAGGGCACCCTCAAGGAAGAGCTGCTGAGGATCTTTGGCGACAAGGTGCTCGACGATGCCGTCACCCGGTTGGTGATCCCGAGCTTCGAAGGGCGGCACGGCGAGCCGTTCCTCTACAAGACGCCGCACCACCCGGACTACCAGAAGGACCGCCACAAGAAGTTCGCGCATGTGGCGCTCCACACGACGGCGGCCCCGTCCTATTACCCCGGTGTCGAGGACGACGGCTACATCATGATCGATGGCGGGATCTGGGCCAACAATCCGGTCATGAATGCCCTGGTCGACGCCCTCGCCTGCTTCGACATTGCGCGAGAGGACGTGCGTATCCTGAGCCTGGGAACTGGTGAGTCCAGCTTCACTGTCGATGAGCGGGCGCGCAACGGCGGCATCAAGGATTGGGCGTTCATGCGCTCCTTCAATGCGGCCGCCCGCGCGCAATCCCGCAATGCCCTCGGCCAAGCCTACCTGCTGGTCGGCAAGAACAACGTCACTCGGATCGATGTGCCGGAAAGCGACACACCGATCGCGATGGATGACGTGCAGCGCTCTGTCCGGGAGCTGCCGATGGTGGCACGCAGTCTCGTCGAAGGTGCCGGGCATCACATCGAGCGGGTGTTTCTCGATGGCGCAGTCGAGCAATTCATCCGTTGCCCGATGACGTAGGCGTCTGATCGGGTACTCGTCCTTACCGGGCCGTCAGCAGACGACAGGCGAGCTCGCGCTCGCCCCAGCGGGTCGAGAAAGTGTCGGAGACCTCGAACCAGCTGCCGTCATTGCCGATGCCATGGTTGGCGCCCATGCAGGAACACTGGCATTCGTGCCCCAGCGCTTCCTGACACGCCCGCGCGCAGATCTCCTGCTCGCGATAGGGCTGGATGATGTAGACCTTGCCGTAACGCTGTAGCGCCCGATCGACGAAGTCGTTGAACCAGGACTTCGGTAACTCCCAATAGGCGTCCGTCCCGCCGATCCATTCAACTGCTGTTCGCCGGCCGTTCTGCAGCCATTGTCGATTTTCGTCAGCAAACGGCAGTCGCACTCGAAGCTTCTCACCACGCCCGGTCCGGCGCAGCACGACCGGCGTTGATTTCTGCTTCCAGACATAGTTGAGGGTGAGCCGCTCCATGGACACCTTCTGCTGATCGCCGATCGTGGACCATGTAGTGGCCGTGCTCAGATCAGAAACGACGAACGGCTTGAGAGATTATCGCCTTCGCCCGCTCATCGACAAGGAGCTGTGCCGAAAGGCCCCTATCGTGTCGGTGAACAGCGCCCACAGCGCTGTGGCGTCCCGCCGCGCGCCGCTGAGCTCCGGAATCGCAAATCCCGGTGCTTGTTGACCCCGACAAAGATCGCCCTCGTCGCCATATCGCCTCCCAACGGATACGAATTGGGGGATGCTCGATGGAATCGGTGACCTCCACTCTCATCGCTCCAACCTCACGCGCCTCGCTCCTGGAATGCGCCTTCTCCTCCCTCGAGGATGTCGCAGACCGCCTTCCTGATTTCCGCGTTCTCCAACCCGCCCGACCTGTATGAGATCGGCGGCAGGGAGCCGTGCGGATGCGGCCCGGCATCGGCAATGATGATCTGGTCCGCGTCGGTGTTGATCACGAGGTTCGCGTTGTGCGTGACCATGATTACCTGGCGGTGGGCCTTCGCCTCGATGAAGAGGTGGACCAGCTCATCGAAAACCGACTTGGGATCTAGGTTTTCCTCGGGCTGGTCGATCACGAGCGGCCGGTTGTCGCTGTCATCCAGCGCTAGATAGAGGAGCAGGAGCACGATGCCGCGGGTGCCTGGCGACAGTTTGCGGATGTCGACACCATCGTAATCAATCCCATAGCGGATCGAGATGTGATCGGTGCTGAACAGCCATTGTGCGAAGCGCTTCGACCACGCGCGGAATTCTGCCTGGTCAGTGCGCGCGACCGGAGAATGATCCAACAGGTCCTGTTGATAAAGCCGTCGGAACTCAGCCATCGCCGCGATGACGGCGGCCGAATCCCCGACCTCCCACGCGCCCTTCAACACCTCGTTCGCCTTCTGCAGCAGTGTGCCCTTGCCTCGGAATGCGCCGACTTTCCTTAGGTCGATCAGACCGTCTTCCGCCTCGGAGGCCCATTGCTCCACGTTGGCGACACGCGTGACGGAGAAGGAGAGCTTCTTGAGCGTGCCGGACGCCGCGGCGAGCCGCGCCATAAGCGGCGCGTAAAGGTCCTCCAACACAGACTGCTCCGCTACAAGCGCGTCGAAGGCCCTGCCATAAGCCTCCTCGCGCTGCGTCTGCAGCTCACGCGCCCGATCTCTGGCGCCCTGCGCGTCTTTCAGCTTGTCGGTAAGCGTTTGCAGCGCTGCAGTCTCGGTCGCGATGCTGCCAGAGAGCGCTGTGTATCGCCGCTGCGTCTCCTTGTCGGCGCTGACCAGCTTTTCCAGCCGCGCCATCTCCGCTTCAAGGACGGCCTGTGACAGCGTGCTGAGATCGACGTCGTCTCGAAAGTACGGCGTATTCGGATCGCTCGGCGCCGGCGTCGTTCCCTTGAGCTTGGCGATCTCACCATCGACCCATTTCACATAGCCGGCGAGATCGTTGTCGACGGGCCCCTTGTAGTCCAGCAGGAACGACGCCCACTGCTCTGCCGACATGCCACTGTGGGTATGGCGCGCCTGGGCCTGTCTCAGCGCTTCAGGGGCCTGATTGCGTCGCAGGTCCTTCACCTCATCCTGCATTGCCAGGAAGGTCTGCCGCTGGCCGGCGAACTGGCGCAGCTTCGCTCGAATCTGGTTTGCGGTTCCGGCCAATTCGGTGTGACGCTGGGCTCGCTTCTCGCTACCGGCCGAAACGAGCTTCGCACGATCCGCCGTGTAGGCGTCGACGAGCTTCTTCTTTTGCGCAACCTGCCCCTCATAGGTCGCAATCAGCTTTTCCTTCTCCAGCTCGGTGCCGATGCGCTCGGAAATCTGCGCCACGACCTCGGCCTCGCGTTCGCGCGCGAGGCGATGACGCGACGCGCGGTGGTCGAGAAGCTCGGCGAAGTCCAAGGTGCCGTCCCGAGCGTCGTCTGGATGGGCCTCAAAGATCACACGTTCGATTTCCCGCAGGAGACCGTCAGTCAGCCCGCTCGACGAGCACAGCTCCTCCACGAACTGCTGCGACAGATACCGCACGCGCTCATAGCTGAAAGGCCCGTTCGCATCCGAGCCATCGAGCGCGCGGATGCTCGGCTCTCCGGACGCCCAACTCACCTTGACCTTCCCATCGCCGACAAGGGGCCGGGCGCGGATGAGAAAAGAGGGGTTGGCCCATTCCTCGGCGTTCCACGCCTCGTCCGAGATCGAGTCGCATCCCGCCGCGATCATATCGGCCCGCGCGGTCTTGCCGAAGCCGCGGGCGCCGATGATGGCAACCAGCCCGGGATTGAGCGGAAGGACCGGCGTCGTCATCCAGGTGCATCAAGGATCTCGATTCCCGAGATCACTTGCGATGGCGTTGCCGATGCCGGCGGTTCGGCACCCACATGCGCGCGGCCGCCGGGGTCGATGCACGCCTGGCGCAGGGCATCGAACTCCAACCCACCCTTGATCCAGGAGAACCGGTCCCCGAATGGCGAGGCGACATCGTCGAGTTTGTGGGCGTCACTCCCATGCAGACAGGGTTTCAACCCACCGTATCGGGTTCGCATTTCATCAGGGGCAAGATCCCTTTGGCCGAGCCAGAACTCGCGTTGCGCCGGGCTGCTGGCAAAGATCACATGCGCGAAGCCTTCGATTTCGTGTCGGATCGTCTGGTCCGCAGCCTCCCGCACGCCCGACGTTCCGTCGGTCGCGCCGCCCGCGACCGCAATCAGGATGTTCTTCTTCGCCCATCCGCTCTCCGAAAACACCTCACGCAACTTCTGGAAATTGACCTTGAACTGGTTGGCCCCATAGGCCAGCGCCGCGTTGTCGTCGGTGATGTTCGGGTCGGCCTTCTTGCCAAGCCGGATGAGGTCCGCGCGCGTGCAGTCGAAGCGGTCCTGCATGACGTTGAACTGCAGGCGCGACAGCAGTCGCTGCAATTCCTCGACGTGCTTTGGATCCTCCGGGCTGACAAACAGGTGAAGATTGACGAACCCGCCCCTGGCCGTGGCCACGTCGAGCCGGAGTTCGACATTCGGGAAGATCAGCTTGGTGGCAGGCAGCCGGCCAGCGGCCTTGTGCCTCAGCACCTCCTCATAGGTATCCGTGACGTAATAGTCGGTGACGGCAATCGCCTCGATAACCGGCGTGGCCCGCTCCAGTGCGGTGAGATAGTCAGTCCAGGCCGTCGGGCCGCTGAACTGGTTGTTCATCACCGTGCCCGGTGCATGAATATGCGGCTCCCACCTCCGCCATTCCGATCCCCGACTAAGCATTCGCCTCCCCCTTCTATGCGCCCGCGCGGTTGGCACGCGCGGCGATATCGGCGCAGCGCGCCATCAGCGCCTCGAAGGGTTCGGCATCGTCCAAGAGCAACCCGTCCTCGACCATACGGCCGTAATCTTCTTGCAGTGCCTTGGAGGCATCGCCGCCGGGCACGAGCTGCAAACCGCCATTCACGGCGGCCGCGTAATCGATCGGACTACGGTCAGCCGCCTTCTCGGCGAACTTGTGGCGCGCGACAGCGTTCGCCAGTTCGCGATCCGCGAAAGCCGCTTCCGCAAGCCCGGCCTCATCGAGCCGCACGACGTCGTGCCAGTGTCGCGCGAAGCGATCGCCGCGGAGCCGCTCCTGCCGGCAGAAGACGTGGATCGCCGTCGCCTTTTCCCACAAGGTTCGCTCGGCGTGCATCACGCGGGGCCGTGCCGTCGGGAACACCACGCCTTCGACCAGGCCCGATGCGTCGCAGGCGATATCCCGCAGACTTGCCGGCTCGCCCGTCGATCGCGCGCCGAACTCCAGCATCACGCTTGGCGCCACGTAGCCGGAGCCTGCCGCAGTCGCCTCATAGTCGATGAACAGCTTCTCGCCCTCGACGCGGATCGTGGCAACCAACGCCTGCGCGGCCAGCGCGTCCGCGATGACCGGCTGTGCGGCCCCCGCCACCCACTCCGGCAAGCGCTTGCGCACCTCGCTCGACCAGCGCTTCTCTTCGCTGCGTGTTTTCGGCAACGCCTCGCCGTTACCGTCCACCAGATCGGGCGCGATCGCCCGGATGTCGTAGGTCAGGTCGACGTCTTCGGAAAACCGCCGGATGACCCCATAGGCCTTCGACAGTGACGTGCCGCCCTTGAATACCAGATGCTCGCCGAGCGCCGATCCGTAGAGCGTGGCGAGCGCCCACACTACCCATACATCCTTCTCAAGCAGGTGCGCTGGTCGTCCCGACTGATCGGCCGCGACGCTTAGCGCCTCGCGGCGGTCGGCGACCGGAAGGAGGAGAAAGGCGTCAGCCATGCGCCGCCTTTCCCACGCTGCGCGCGAGCCAGGTCGGAAGTTGCGGCGCTGCCGCGACCAGTTCGCTGAAAGTGGACGGCGGGAGCTTCCGCTTCAATGTTTTCAGGGCGGCTTCCGCCTTCTCCGGCCCAAGCCAAGCCAGCGCTCTCACCGCCTCGCCCGCCGGCTTGTGAGCAAGGGCGAGTTGCCACCGCGGAGCGTGACGAAGTTCGACGACCTGCTTGCCGAGATTCATCGTTCGGCTGCGGCCGGAGGTCAGATAGACCGATCGGACCGGCACCTGTGTCGTGAGGCCGAGGGTGTTGGCGGCCGCAGCGCCGCTCGGAACGATGACCTCGCCGCGCTGGTTGGCGAGCGCCTCGACCGCCTGTTGGACGGAGGGAGCCCTCGTGCCGAACCGGCTCGTGACGGGACGAAGATAGACGCCGCGACCGGCCCGGATCAGTTGGCCCCGCTCGGTCAGACGCGACAAGGCCTGATCCACCGCGGCTCGATTACCGAGGTGGAGCAAGCTCTTAGCCGCCACAGGCGTGCCTTCCGGCAACCCTTCGGCATGCGCGAGAATCTGTTCGGTTAACCGTTGCATGACCGTTCTCCTGTCAGAAATATACGCGGTTTTCTGACAGTTTTCAAGCCGGCGGACCTGCCCGGGAGCCGTCCATTCCGGCTAGATCAACGGCGCGCCCCTATCGAGCAGACCGTCCAGGAAGTCCTCCCGCGAGCTGATCGGCCCCGCGAGCGTCGCAAGGATCAGCGCCTCGACGACCTGGCGGGCCAAGGACCGCGCCATCACCCGCTCTTTCGTCGAGATGGCGGTCATGGCGCGCCCGTGCAGGAAGGCGCTCCGCACGTTGAAGAGTTGCTCATACTGGTCGGCGAAGCGTCGATCGCCCAGAAGGCCGGCCACCCGTCCCCGCATTCTATTCTTGGCGCGCCTCCCTTTGTGGCGATCAGGCGCGATGCGAAAGTTCTTCTGATAGTCCGCGCGCAAGCCAAGCGCCGCCTCGATCGTCGTGATGTGCGCAAGGAATTCATCAACGCCCTCGGCCAGGAACGCGCGGACGAGGAAGTGAGGGATCGGCGTCTCGAACAAAACCGATTGCTTCGCCTGCTCGACGGTCGCCCATCGGCTCTGGTCCCACGCCGTCAGCTCGGTCTTTGCAACCTCCTCCAGGTGCAGCTCGACCGGGCGCTCTTCTTCGTATGTCCCGCCGTGGCCATCGTCGTAGGCTCGGTCCTCCCAGCTCAGCGTGTCGGGGGACGGCGGCGAATTGGGACGAACGAAGATGTCGCTGTCGATCGTGTAGATCCATGGCACACGAAAGCCGCGCCAATCGACTTCCTGCAGATTGCTTCATCTTCGGGCGCAGATCGTTGCACTGACTGGAACGATACGCCAGCTTGAGCAGGCCGGCTTCGACACCTCAGAAACGCGTCACCTTGTCGCCAAGCGTCGGGCGGAGCTGAAAGGCATGTCGCGTCGGTAAGGCTTGGTCTGAGCAAGCGATTTCCGTCCAGAGCCGGCGCCACCTAGAGCATTACGGCTCCTCACTTGACCGCTGCCATCACTTGGCTTTCTCTTGTTTCGGGAGGTGCAATGACGGACCTAGAACAAAGCTTGCCGGGCTATGAGCGATTGGAATTGCCGCCCGATCCCGAACTTGCCAATACGCAGGATTGGGACGCTCGCCAATGGCAAGCCGATTTTGAATCCAGCCTCGAAGCACTGACCTTGTTTTTAAGGATCCGTGATCCCTTTGCGGTTCTCGCCCGTACCGCATCGCGGTTTATACTCACTAACCCGCGCGTCGAACGTCCGGAAATGCCTAAGCAAGTCGAAGTTGAGATCACGCAGATATTGATGCTGCTCAACCCCCAACGACCATCGACCAATCCGGTCTCGCCCAACAATCTGGGAAGATACTGGCGCTTCGTCCGGCGGCATCTGCGCGGATTTATGAACAAGCAATCCAATACGGGCAATGAGACCGATATCGAAAGGTACGTGAGCCGCCGTGCTCGTCTTTTCACTCTGTACTATCGAAACATATTTTCACGAGAAGACTGTGAGCACGCGCTGAACGGGATATTGAAGCAAATCGACATCTCCTCTGAGACTGCACTCGGCTACAGGCTCTCCGATTTGTTTCGCGCCGCCATTCGCTTGATGGACTTGGTCCAGGAACGGTTCGAGATCTTCACAGAGCGTATGCACGATCTTCTCAATACGAAGCGACGATCCGAGCTGATCGAATGTATCGATTTCTTCTGTTCCTCGTATCCGCTTGCAAACCGCGTATGGGGCAATTGCACAAACCGGTGGGGCGATCTGGAGGATCTCCGGATGGCTGCATTTCAGGTGTCGGAGTTCGCGCACCCCTGGATCTATACACTTTCTCGAGAAGATCTCGACGCCGCCTTTCCCGCACCAATCGTCGACGTGCTTTACAGCTTGGCAATCAGGCCGGGTAGCCTCTCAGAATTCAATCCCGAGCACATATATCTGAACAATCCCATCTGGCGGCGTCCCTACGTCCTGCTTGATGATGGGAGCCTCTTTGCGCCGCTGCCTCACCTCATAGTCTCTTTCCCCTTCGTAATCCTTGAATCCCTGATGGAGGGTCACCGCGCGCTCGAAGTTGCTTATGAAAGTGCGCGTGCAAACTATCTTGAAGAGGCGATCGCAGATCTTGTCACGACTGCCATGCCAAGCGCATCCGTTTATCGCGGCGTTGCCTGGGATGATTCGGAAACCGGCCAGGTTTGGGAGAACGATGTTGTCGCGGTGGTCGGCAATTTCATCTTTGTCTTTGAAGCCAAGTCAGGCCGAATCAAAGATGCGGCTCGGCGCGGCGGCTCGCTGAGCCTACGAAAGAATTTCAATGAACTCTTCGTGCAACCCGGCGTGCAATCGGGCCGCCTGCAGAATTACCTTGATACGCGCCAGAAGAGCGCGCGTTTGCGGCTCAAGACTACGGGACAACAAATCAACCTCAATTTAGACAAGCCGAAGGTGGTGTTCACTTTCAGCATTTGCATTGAGCACTTCGCCTCACTCACCAGCGCTCGTCACTATTTGAAAGAGCTTGGCTTGGTCACCGAGCAGACGCCCTGGGCGCCCGTCCTGTCGCTCGGCGACTTGCAGATGATCGTTCGGTTTCTGGACAGCGAGGTGTCGCTCATCCATTACCTTACGCGTCGGGCTACGCTTGAGCAGGTTCTCGACTTTGAGGGCGATGAGCAGGACATACTCTCGGCCTACCTGACAAACGGACTATGGGTGGACCGAGACGCACTGGATGGCAAGCGCATCGTCTTTTTTGCCTCAGACTCGCTGGTGCGCAGATCCAAAAAGTCGCGGGCGGACAGGACTGTGGTCGAAGTTCATGGCATCTCACTGCCGCCGTTGTGGGAGGCGATCGTCCGCGAACTCTATCGCGATGATATGCAGCGTCACCGGTTCGATATCATCAACGTCATTCTCAATCAAATGCCGCCGCAGCTCGCGGAGCTCGAACGCAGAATACGACGGTTTAGGCGCGGAGTTTCTTCGTCCGAGGACGACATCTCCTACGTTACGTTCCGGATTGGCAGCAAAGTATTCGCATTGGCCATCCATCTGCTAAAAATACTGCCCGATCGGCAAGAGTGGCACGAGATGGGACGCAATATGGCCGCCGATTTCATGCCGGATGAAGGCAGCGTCGAATGCGCGTTATTCCTATTCGTGCGCCGCTCACGGCACTCCACCTTCGACGGGGCAAGCTTCTACCGATATATCCGGCAACCGCGATCTGATTCAACGCAATACCCTCAGCCACGTGGCCACATCTAAATGGGTTCACTTGTATTTCTTTTCCGTTTCGCGCTGAATTGCACCTGAGAGCAACTTAGCGTTTTCAATCACGTCCGTGAAATATGGCTCGTCCACGACCAATTCCTCTCCGACCGCCCCTCGTCCTTTCCTTCCGGCTTTTTCGACATAGATCTTGTTGATCGCACCCCGGCTGTGGACGATCACATCGCGCGACGCCTTCATTTCGATAAAGCTTTCAAGGATCTCGCTCTTGATGTCGATCGAAAGAACTTTCGCGAATTTCTCCAAGTAGTCCTTTGGTTTCGCGAATAGCAGTTCCTGGCAACGCGATTCGATCACGGCTTCGAGAAGGACATCGCGATCCTCCAATTCAAGAAAGAGATTAAGAGGAATGTTCTTGTCGCCGATCAGGACAAGCTTCTCCGGCGTATCGAGGATCGCAATTCTAAGGCAATCTTGTATGAACGCTTCGACTCGAGACACTATCGCGACGATATTTGTTTCGAATATCCCCCGGTCGCACTGCGCTTTAAACACGTCACCGACATCCCTATCGCGCCGTCTGCTCACGACATCCTGGTTTCGTTTGGGTACCGAGTATTCCTTCTTGGCACTCGACTTGCTGCCGCGCAGCTCCTCCGCCTTTTTGTCCAATTCAGGCCGAAGCAGATGCGTAAATATCCAAGCATCATTGAGGTAGCGAAAGAGTTGAATGTGCTTGTCGTAGATCTTTTTGGAAACCGGATGCTTGCGTGTCACTTTAGTCGTCATCGCTTTTGTCTGGATAGCTGAAAGGAAGGGGCCAAAAAAACAGGCCAGCATAGCATGCTCCCGCAACAGTTGTAGCCCCCCTTTGGGCGTGAGAAGGCTCGCGCTACTGCGCTATTTGATGAGGACCTTTTCAAGATCGGCGACAAGCCGGCCCCGCTTTTCCTTCGAGAGCTTGTCGAGGTTCTGCTGGCGCCATTTGATGGCCGGCAGATTGGCAGTATCAGGCACGCCGAGGAGATCCCAATCCGGTTGACCACGTTCGAAGGACACTAGGAATTTTCGGTGATCCTCGGGCATCTTGCCGACGATCTCATCAACGAGTTTCTTGCGCGCGTCTTTCAGCTCGTCCTTCGACACGGGCTTGTCGGTCATCCCTTCGAAGCCGTGAAGGAATTCGTCGCTGATATCTTTTTGCGGCGAGCCAAGTACCTCGAACATCGGCCTGTCGTGACTCAAGAGGTAGACGATGAAGGCCTTGCGGAGTTCATCGGTAATTCCCTCATTGGCCAGCAGGTCGCGAATATCGAACAGGTCACGCGGATGCTGGCGATCCAAAGTGGCGACGATTTTTCCACCATAGAGGTCGGCGAAGGAAACAGTGCGGGCCTCTGCAAACCCAAACTCGCCTTCGACGGCGGGACGCACGGAGGTCAGAACGGGCTCGAAGACGCAACCGCGCAGCACCGGCGTGACTTCAATCTTGATCTGGACGTGCTGGCTACGAACGACAAGTTTGACGATGCCCCCCTCTTTCTGGGTTTCGTGGACCTGTACACTTGGGATTTTCTCTTTGATCTTGCCAACTATGCGCTTCATCGCCGCGTCAATGTCGGCAAGGGATTCAGCTCGTGGTGCTATGGGAACATAAGTGAGATCTATATCCACGGAGAGTCGGGGCATGTCGCGAACGAACAGATTGATCGCGGTGCCGCCTTTCAGGGCGAAGCACTCTTCCTCGGTGACAAACGGAAGAGCGCGCAGCAGTAGCGCGACCTGCTTTTTATAAACGTCAGCGAACGCCATCGAGGTCTCCGGGAACGGTTATCTGATAGGTAGGATCGAGGACGCCACCTCTAACGAGCATGCGTTTGCCTTGGCCCAGATCGACGGTTTCTTTGCTGAGGCGTTTGAGCCAGGCATGCTTGTGGCGATCTGCAAAGTAAAAGAAGAGGCGTTTGACCTTCACGCTCACACAATCCTGCAAGAGCTTTTGCAGGCGATCCGGCCGAAGATTGGCGAGGCCGCCAAGGAGAGCATCGACTTGCCCGAAACTTTCATTGTTGGGCAATTCGTCGAGCAGCTCAAAGACAGCGCGCTCAGGCGTCGATAAGGTCAAAGGCCAATCCCATTGTCCCCAGTTCAGTTGGGCTACGTCACCTCCTCGAAAGGCCGTGACGTCGAGCATCTTCCCGGTTTGGACGTTCCAACGCACACTGCTTATGCCTTTTGCGACGGGTTCGTTTTTGAAGAGCCGCCGGTCGTTGTGGTAGACGAACTTGACGGACAGCGGCAGCTTCTGAACCCAGTGCGGCGGTGCCTTTGGTCCGTAGAGATGAACGCGCGTCGTCGATTGCGGGAGGTAGTGTGCATAGCCTTGCAGCTCGAGCGCCGTCCGCCCGCCAACCACAAGCGGTGAATGGTTGAGGATGGTTTGTAGGGATATGACAACCTGCTGCCAGCTTAGGGCGCCACGCGGACGCCGGAAAACACCGCGGTTGGGCTGTTCGAGCCACCCTGACTTTACGTACAGGTTTTGAAGCTGGGTGGAGTAGCCGTGGCGTTTGAGCCAAGCTGAATCCACCAGCAGCCCTTCTGGGAGGAGCTTGTCGAGCTGGTTTAGAAGGCGTCCCTTTGATCTAGTCATGCTTGATAATATAGCATATATTCAAACCGATGGCTAGTTTGAAATTCCTCATATAAATCAATTATGACTTGATAATCTCTAAGAACAGCAAACCAGCCAGAATTCGGCGTAAATTTATGAAATCCTTTCAGTACCTTAGGTCAGCCGCGGCGGAGCCGTCTTAGACCGCCGGATGCCGGCTCAGCAGGCCTTCTGAAAGCTGTGGACAGCCGGAACACCCCATTCACGCGAAAGAACATATCACGCACGCTTCGGGAGCAATTTTGCCAGGCCTTTCCGTCCCCAATCCGCATCGCGACGACCGATCGGCCTTCCCTCGCGCCCGTCAACTCAAAGGCGATTATATAAGTAGTATTTTATCAGTGGTTGTATGCGCCCAGCAAAGCTAGCCTGAACCAATGGAGCAAGCAGAGTTCATCCGCATCGTAACGGAAGCGCCAGGCATGTTTGCTTGGATGCTCGGCGCGGGCTCGTCCCAAAGTGCAGGCCTACCTACAGCCTGGGATATCATTTGGGATCTAAAGCGGCGCTACTATTGTTCTGAAGAGCACCAGGAAGTTTCGTCGAACGATCTGCAAAACGCTGCGGTCCGCGAGAAGATCGAATCCTATCTGATGTCGCGCGGCTTTCCCGCGTCGAGCGATCCCACGGCCTATAGCCGAAGTTTCGAACTGATCTTCGGCGCCGACCTCGAACGGCAAAGCCGTTATCTGCAAGCTAAGCTCTCCGAGAAAGCATCATCCCTCACTCTCGGTCACAGAGTCTTTGGCGGCCTGTTCAGCACGGGAGCAATCAAGGTCGTGTTTACGACCAACTTCGACACGGTTGTCGAACGCGCCGTTGCGGAAGTGACCGGCAAGAGCCTCGCTGCATTTCATCTCGAAGGAAGCTACGCCGCAAAGCAAGCACTGAACAACGATGCCTTCCCCATCTACTGCAAGCTTCACGGCGACTTTCGCTTCACGAGCATCAAGAATCTTACGGAGGATCTGAAAACACAAAATGCCGAGATGGGCGACTGCCTTGTAACGGCCTGCAATCGGTTCGGCATGATCGTGGCAGGCTACAGCGGTCGTGACGAGAGCGTGATGCAGCTCCTTCACCGCGTTCTTGACGGCCCCAATCCATTCCCCCATGGCCTTTACTGGACAACCCTGAAGGGGCGGCAGCCGCTCCCGGCCGTGACCGCGCTATTAGAAGCGGCTCACGCCAAGGGGGTGCGCGCCGAGCTCATCGAAATCGAAACCTTCGATTCCCTGATGTCACGGATCTGGAAGCAATTCCCGGAGAGGCCAAAAGAACTCATCGAGAAGATCGACCGGACCGGCTCTCAAGCCGTTTCTATTCCGCGCAAGGGAGCTGGCACCGGCGAGCCAATTCTCCGCCTGAATGCACTTCCGTTGATAGAGCTACCCGACAGTTGCCTTGAACTCAGTTTTGCGGCGCCCAAGGACTGGGATGATATTCACGCCGCGGAAAAGCAGGCACGTAATAAGATCATTGCGACAAAAGGCTCGTCGATTTTGGCATGGGGCGGCGAACAGGCCCTGCGGCAAGCGTTTGGCACAGATCTCACCTCGCTGTCGCCGTGTTCCATCAAGGACCGCTTCAGGATTACGCGAACAATCTCCAGCTTAAGGGCTTCATAGAGCGTGCGATAGGCCTTTCCCTTATCCGAGGGAAGCCGCTGCTGATGCGGGATTGGCGCGGCGGATCGGTCCTTATTCTCGATCGGCTACATCTTAATCCGGACCTGACACGGGGCATCTCTCAATGTGTCGGGGGCAGTCTGCATGGCCGGATTGATGGCATGGTCTCCGCGATAACCCCGGATCACCCCAAATCCGAAGAAGTGTGGTGGGCCGAGGCGGTCCGGCTCGATGTGGACGAAATTGACGGCCGGTTCTGGCTTGTCCTGAAACCCGATGTCTGGATTTGGCCTAAGCACGCACGACAGCAAGCCACGAGTTTTCTGGATGAGCGGCTGGGAAACCGGTTCAACAACCGGGGCGACGCATTGCTCTCGGCATGGATCAATGTCCTGCTTCCCAGCTCGGGGCGAGCGGCCGATCACGTTTTGAAGCCTTTCGAAGGACCGGAGGGTCCCGGCTCGCCGAAGATCGTCGTCAATGCGCGCACGGCTTTTAGCCGGAGGATGATTGCATGACTGCATCGCCTTCGGAAATGGATGGATATGCGACGATCCCCGAACCGGACCTCGTTTTTGCCGGTAACGGCTTGGACAAGCATCCCCTCCGTGGCCTTCTTCAGCATGGTCCTTATAGCCTGCCGCTCGGTATCCCAACGCGGGTACGCGTCGCCTTACTGGCTCCGAAGGGGTTGCTGCCAAAGCTGGACGGCATTCTCCGCGAACTGAAGGGTTCGGCTCGGCCGCGCGAAGCGCTCAACTACTATCCGGAATATCCGGGCTTCGAACAGCTGTTCCGTACCCCGCTGATTTCCGAGACAGCACGCCGGTTCGAAATGCCGGAGGATCTCAACCAGCTCGCGCTTCAGGGCAATCGCAATGAACTCGCGCGTCAGATTTTCGATGCGATCGGCAAGCTCACCCTGCAGCGGGCCGAGTTTGACGTACTGCTCATGTATCTGCCGAATTCCTGGGAAGCTTGCTTTGAATCGCCGGGCTTCGACCTGCATGATTTTCTCAAGGCATTCTGCGCACCAACCCGGATTCCGATCCAGATTGTCCTAGCGGGCGCCCTCCTGCGCAAATGCCGCGCGAATGTGATGTGGGGCCTGAGCGTGGCACTTTATGCCAAGGCTGGCGGAATTCCCTGGAAGCTCGCCGGCCTAAACCCCGACGAGGCCTATATCGGCATCAGCTATGCGATGAAGAAAGGCAGCGACGGGACTGACTATACGACCTGCTGTAGCCAGGTGTTCGACCCGGACGGCACTGGCTTTCAGTTCGTTGCCTACGATACCAAGAGCTTCACGCAGGACCGGCGCGGCAATCCGTATCTCGATTACAATGAAATGATGGCCGTGATGTCCCGCAGCCTTGAAATCTATCAGAGCGGCCACTCGGGCCGTCCTCCTAAAAAAGTGACGGTACATAAGAATACCCCCTTCAGGGAGGAGGAGATCCTGGGGACCCTCGATGCGTTCAGCGACCGGACGAATGTCGAGCTTGTCCAGATTGTAAAATCATCGAACTGGATGGCACTCGCCTATGGCGATAACAAACGCGCCTCCGGCTACCCCCTTCTCCGCGGGACACACCTACCACTAACCCCCGATGCCGCATTTTTCTGGTCACAAGGCAGCGTGAACGGCGTCCACATGACGGCATCCAAGCCCGTCTACAAGGAAGGCAATCTCAAACCAATCCCATCCCCGCTTCTGCTCAAACGGTTTACCGGTGCGGGAGGATGGCACGATACCTGCGCGGGCATTCTCGGGCTTACGAAAATGGATTGGAATAACAATACGCTCTATAAAAAACTGCCGGTGACGCTCGAATATTCTCAGCGCTTCGCGCGAATTATCCAGCAAAATCCAAATATGGTCGATGACGTCTTCGATTTCCGAAATTTTATGTAGATTTCCGGATCAATTTATTTGCCGCGTGCGCGATCGATCGCCGCGTCGATTTCACGCTCACAGGCGTCGGCGGCTTCCAATATCCATTCCCGTAACCGCTCGGTTTCCATGATAAATGCCTTGTAGTGTCGAAGTGCGCTGTGCGGATTCTTTTCCATGCGCAGCTTGTCCGCGCGCTGCGCCCAACGTTGGATTGGGTCGCGCTTGGCTTTTAGCGGATAGTTTTTGCCGAGCCACTCGACGAACTCAAGTCGGTTTCCGGAAAAACCGCGCTTCTGCGCAAACGCCATCGCCTCTTGCGAGAAGGCAAGAGGCCAAGTCTGACAATCAACAACAGCCTGATCCCGTGTCGTCCGCTGATTTTCATAGACCCCGTCGGCTACGATCTTAATGCAAGTGTCCTGTTCCTGAATGATCTCGTCGAGATGATCGGCAAGGGTGGCGACCGTGGTGACGCTATTATGCGCGCATGCGGCAGATAATGTGCCACAGCCTCTTCCAAAATCCTCGATCTCGCCGGGAAAGCTAGGATGCCCTTTGAAATACTTCTTCGAACGATCTGGGAGACGCTGACCGGATGACCACCCAAAATACAATGGCCGGTACCCGTTGAGGAACCCGCACACGACATCGAAGTAGAAGACAGCAAGGCTTGGCAGTATTGCCTCGTGCTGCAAACCGGCGTGATAGACCTCGTTTCGCACGCCATGCATGATGAGCACGGTCTGCGCGATCTCCTCGGTCATCTCACCCGTCAATCGGGCAAACGCGACTTTCTCCGGAAAGGTCCGACCTAGGGCCTTGTCGAGGGCCTCTTGGTGCTCGTAGGTCTCCCCCCGAAAAGAGAATGACTTCAGCTCAGAAGCCTTGTCCTTGGCGATCTGATGCAAGACGAGTTCAAGGGCGTTGTCGGTCAACATCACGCCGAAGCGCGCATTGTTAACGTCGCCCTTCGATAGGTGCTCGAGGGCCAAATCCAATTGCTCTAAGACGTTCGCAAGAAACAATAGCATCGTCGCAGCATGCACGATCAGAGCCAGCTAGAAAAGGCGACTGGCGTGGAGTTGGAGGAGAGAGAACAGGTTGTACAAAATGGGAAAGCTCGTCACTGAGCCGCATTTCCGAGAGATTACGAAGGACTTTTGCGGCTCGCGGTGTTCCGATTGTCGTGCACAACCGGGCACGCCGCGATGCAAGGAGCTACACCATCTCAGCTTACGATGATCGAGCGCATCGAGCGTGCGCTGGTGCTGCTCGCTTATTTCATCGAGCAGGATGGCGACTTCTGGGTCCCGATGTACGAAAAATTTGAGGCCGAGCATCAGGAATTGAAGGACAGGGAAGATACGAAGGCACGCGCTCGGCGTCGGCTGTTGGCCTACAGCGAAGTAGGCGCCTTGAAGGCAATCCGCTGAAGATATTTGAGCTTCAATTCAAGCGACGGGCCTTTCCCGTACTTCGGCTTATAGGTCTTGTGGCCCATGAGACTGTCGATGAGGCTATCGGGGGCTTCAGCCGCGATCAGCCGGCCCTTGAAGCTATGTCGCAGCGAATAGACGGTGTGTTCCTTCGTGGGCCGCAGCCCATTCTCCTGAAGATACTTGTTCAACGCCGCGGATAGATTGGAAGACTTATCACGATAGCGCGAGAAGCCCTGCGGCCGCTTTTTCATGGCGGCGAGCGCAGCGCCGACCAACGGTATCTCTCGCTGTGAATCGGCCGTCTTGAGGCGGCGCCCCTCCGGCAAGATCTTCACGTGAGGTATTGGCCCCTTCAGAATGATCGCATCTTCCTGAAGGTTCACGACCTCTGAAGGTCGCAGACCCGTGTCGGCCACCACGTACAAGACCAGTCGAGCATCCTCGTTCAAGCCATCCAGGGCGCCCTTTGCAAGCAGTCGCTTCTGGATGAAATCTGTTTCATAGGGGACCCGTGGCCGTTCGACCCCGCCCTTCAGCCGAAGTCCCTTGAAGATGTCAGGCAGGTTGAGCCGCCGCCGAATGCTGACTTCCTTCAGCATCGGTTGAGTTGACCAATATCCTTGTTGGCTGTCTTGGGCTCGGCCTCTTCGGCAATGATGCGGCCACGCCACCATTCGCAGTAATTGATGCCGTCCTCTTCGTTGATTTCATTGATGGGCTTGTCTTTAGCAATCTTCACGAACCGCTCAACGGCGCGCGAGCGCCCATTGCGCCAAATGCGGAGCTGATCGGGCGAAAGATCCCTCACCTCGTCCTTTGTCATGGCTTCTTATTCGGTAAACAGAGCGGACAGCATAAAGGCCGGCCTCTTCGCGGCCCCGAACAATGCTGCACGGGCGGCACTATCATCAGCTACCCCTTTTGCGACGAGGGCCTCGAGGCGCTGCAAGCGAGCTTCCGGCGGCTGACGTAGCAGTTCGTCGTATTCGACGTATTCGAACCCCAGCGAGCGCGTACGCTGCCGCGCGGACTCATAGCTTGAGAGCTGTTCTGTCCGCTGCCCGTTCGCGAGTCCCTTCCAGAATATCTCGAGTTGCTCGTTGAGCTGCTGCGCAACTCGCACAGCGCGCCGCCCTGCGCGATCATCAGCGATCTTGATGCGCGTCGAATGCTTGATGACACGGCGACGATCAAGCTTCGCGAACTCAATCGGTACGCGACGAACGAACTGCCAGGTGCCGTGACGGCGGGTGAGAAAGTCGGGCATTCTCAAGAACGTGTTGGACGAAATGTTGGACGTTTTGTTGGACGTTTCTTGAGAATACACGTATCAAACACAGCCCGAAAAGTCTATGTATTTCGATAATTTACGGAATTTCTAGGAAAGTTTGGGAGGGAGTGGAGCGGGTGAAGGGAATCGAACCCTCGTATTCAGCTTGGAAGGCTGATGCTGCCTCGAACTCAAGCAATATCGGGCCCGGTCACAGCTGAATCCTGAGGTGGTCCATATGACGATCGGGTGGCCTTCTGCAGCGCGATAAGGGCATTGTCTTAACAAGCGACAACGCGAAGATTGTTTGTCGCGCCTCTAAGTCCAAACGGCACTCCAGAGACAATCAAAGCCAAGTCGCCCAATCGAATATAGCCTTCGTGGTGCGCGGCCGCCGAGGCGATCCGCGTCATCTCCTCATAACCAGAAGGACCGCTAGACACGGCACTGCGCCCCCCCCCACAACAAGCACATGCGCCGAGCCACTTTCTCGTCCGGGGGTAAGGGCAAGGATCGGCACCGGCGGCCGGCTGCGCGAGATCCGAGCAGCCGTCGTCCCGCCTGCCGTGAACCCGATGATGACCTTGGCGCCAATTTTAGCGGCAAGATCTGCCCCCGCGGCCGCGACGGCATGCGAAGGGGTACTCTCCACGTCAGCTCGAGAAGCCTCAATCAGCGACCGATACATCGATCGAGTCATAAAGACCAAAGCCGCCCCTTACGGACTGCGGTCGACGGTAGTTGAGCAAGCCAATGTCCTCTTCGTCAGTCGCTTAACACCATGCGATGGAGGCTATTGGCAAAGTAAATCCTGCTTTGAACCGATCCATGACAACCATTGTTTCAATGCGCTTTATGTCTGAACTTTCGTCTGTAAGGCGCCGGGCAAACCGCTCGTAATCTTCCATATCGTTTACGGTAACGAGCAAGACGAGGTCAGCCAGACCTGTAACGCAGAATGCGCTCATCACTTCAGACATGTTGCGAATTTGCCTCTTTAGACGATCAACGGTATCGGCACGCGCGCGCTCCAAGGAAATGAGAACCACTGCGGTCACGTTACGGCCAATTGCTTTTGGAGAAATGATGGAAACGTCGGCCTCTATGACACCCGTCGATCGAAGGCGTTTCAGCCGACGTTGAACTCCGGATGCGGATAGGCCGACCTTCCCTCCAAGTTGTTCACTACAGAGGCGATTGTCTCGTTGGACAAGATCAAGAAGACGAAAATCGATCTTGTCGAGTTGCATCACTGCCTCGCGGCCAGCGGATTGCGATCGCGTCGGGGAAGCAGACGCCTGCGCTGCTTGTCCTGACATTTTCGACTCCTCACTACGCCGCCTAGCTGTTGAACGATCGATTTCTCGCGCTGTCATATGTCTTGGAACACCTGTTGGGAGCCCAGCTCTTTGCGATACATCGTAGACAGTTGGTGCGGCGATCTCCCCCTCCGCCGGGCTCACCAAACTCGAACCCGGCCGCCCCTCGAGGATGTCGCGGGTCGGGGCCGACGTTTCTATCGATGCGCGCCCCGGACCCGAGCACATATTCCCCGCCACAGACGAGTGTGGTAGATCGTCAAGCTCTGGAGGCGACGGCTTTTTGCTCCTGATCAGCGGAAAGCACTATTGCGTTGACGGTGCGATATGCGAATACGATGGCGGGACCGATTGTTATGCCTGCCCCGGGATAAATCCCGCGCATCGGCGACGTCATGTCGTTGCCGCAAGCATAAAGACCCTGGATTGCATTGCCTTGTGCATCCAGGACGTTTCCGTAACTGTCCGTCGCCAATCCGGTCGCCGTGCCAAGCGTTGCCGGAACGATCGGCAGCGCGACAAATGGTCCGCTCTTGATTGGTCCAAGATTTGGATTTTTTCCGACGGTCGGATCGCCGAGCGTGCGATTGAAAGCCGATTCCCCACGCTTAAAGAGGGGATCCCGTCCTTGGGCAGCGTGCGCGTTGTGTTCCTCGATCGTCTTTTGAAGCACAGCGGGATCTAGTCCCAGCTGCTTTGCGAGCTCAGAAATCGTTTCACCTGCCTTGACGTAGCCAAGGCGGACATATTTACCGATACTCAACGTCCAGGGCCATGGCAGTAGGTGCCCCATGCCCCTCAATCGAACGAACTGGCGATCGCAGATGAAGTAGAATCGCTTATCTGCTGGATAGCCGTTTTCAAACATTGCCAGGCAAATATCGTGATACGAATTCGATTCGTTGACGAAGCGTCTGGCGTTTGGACCGACAGCAATGACCCCAGGACGGCCCCGGTCGAGCCAGCCGTATGGCACAACCTGCGAGCCGCTGCCGCGTTTCAGGATTGACACCGGCGTCCAGAAGCCTGCCGATGCGACATCTTTGTCGATGGCGGCCCCGAGCGTAGTTGCAAGCCCAATGCCATCACCGTTAACATCGGCGTGGGCCAACGTAACATCATGCTGGTGTGCACCACTGACGTCCGTTCTCAACTGCGCGTTCCGGGCAAAGCCGCCAGTTGCGAGAACAACACCACGTGAGGCGCGCACGCGGATGCCAACGTCGATCCGCTTGATAATGGCACCCGTGACGCGCCCGCCTTCCTGCGTGAGTTCGACCGCTGGAGAAGATGGCCAAATTTCTACGCCGTACTCGTGCAGGCTCACCAGCAGCCGCGCGATCAAGGCATTCCCACCGCTGAGCTCAGTACCACGCCTGAAGCTGAGCCGGTCCCGCGCATAGCGGCTCAGGCGAGTTACGACGTGTTTGAGCGACGCAACAGATTGGAGTGGGTTGAGAAAGCTTCTCACCTCGCTCGATGAGATCATCATGCCCCCGAGCACAACCCGAATGGGATCACCAATCAAATCGAAGTCCTTGCCGAGAAGCCGCCCATCATAGGGGGCCGGGCTCAGTGCCCGTCCCTTATCAGCGCCGCCAAGTTGGCTCGAGTGATAATCGGGCGTAGTGGCCAGGGTAAACTTGACACTCGTGCCGTTCTCGAGCGCAGTTAGCGCCGCCGGGCCGTCTTCAAGATAAGCATCAATGAATTGCGCACGATAATGAACGCCGAGTTCGTGCTGCAGGTATGTCCTCGCATTGGCGATGGTGTCATCGATGTTAGCCGCGCGCGCCTGAGCAGAACAAGGAACCCAGATCATGCCATTCGAAAGGGCCGTCGTTCCGCCAAGTCGCGGAGATTTCTCGCATACAATGACGCGCAGTCCGGCCTTTGCCGCATCGAGCGCCGCCGACAGCCCGGCCGCACCGCTTCCGATCACGAGGACATCTGTCTCCCAGTCCTGATCCGCTCTCGTCCCTCCTTTTGAGGCGAAAGCAATCGTGTCCGGCTTAGCTCGGTCATTTGGCGCGTTCATGCGGCCTCGCTGCACGTTGCAGTGAACATCAATGAGTTTGCGGAAGCGGGACAGCTTTGAATTCCGCCGCCGCTGTTTTCACTGCCCGCTCAATTGGAATTCTTTCGATCGAGGATGCGCCAACAAAGCCAACACACTCGGTCGTCCGATAGACCTCGATCGTATCTTCAGGCTCGGCAATTGCCCCACCATGGCAAAGCGAGAGCACGTCCGACCGGATGCTTCGCGCCGCCGCGTTGATCTCATTGATGCGCCGGATCGCCTCCTTAACGGATTGCCCCTCCTCATGACCGACAAGGCCACCGCGCGTTGCGCCGACATGTGGGACGATGCAGTCGGCCCCTGCACTTGCCATCGCTTTGGCGTCTTGAGGGCTTGCGACATAGGCGAGCGAAAAGATATTCTTCTTTCGCGCGAGAGCGATCAGTTCGACCTCACGTTCAAAGCCAAGGCCGACGCGGCCGCGGCGGTCACGCCAGTTGTCGCCCATGGTTGAGATCGTCGGATAGTTGATGACGCCGGAGAACCCAGCAGCCCAGAACTTGTCCAAGAGAGCATCGAGGTCGAGCCGGAGAGGATCCCAAGCCTCGATACCGCCAACTACGTAATCGGATACGCCTTTCGCCGGCCAAAGGACCATCGTGGGTCCTTTGGCACGCGATAGCCGTTCTGCCGTAAGCCGGCCAATGCTCGCGTTCTCAGACGCAGTTGTGCGCATGAGCGTCGTGTAAGGCGTATGGGCGTAGAACTGGCGACCCCGAAACTGATCAGGAACGCTCGATGGCAGGCCAAAATTGACCATATCGATCGCACCGGGCGCGATCACTTGCGGAATCTGTTGCCGCGACGCTGCCTTGAGCCGATCCGGACCGGCGCTTGCGGTGCCTCCAACGATTTCGTCTCCGAGCTCCGTTATGGTCAAATCAATGACGGCGTCGAATTCACCAGCCGCGATCAGCTGCTCCATTTTATGGCCGCCCGCCCCGTTAGCCGGAAAGACGATCGCGTCTACACCGGCGTCGGCAAGCCGCGCTACGCATTGATTCGCGGCCGGCGTGGTCACGCCGAAGGCCGTTATCGCAACGATCTTCTTGTCTCGTCCAAGCTTGACGGGAGCATAGTGCGTGGCCGCAATGGCCCGCCCCGCGTTCTTGAGCACCCTACTGGTAAAGACATTGATGCCGAACAGATCGACCAGCGTCGGATAGAGGATGATGTCGCTGTGAGTGGCCAATTCGGCGAGTAGCGCAGGCCTTGCGCTGCTCACCAGAAATTTCGGAAAGCCATAAGGCAGCTCAGACACAACTTCGCCGAAAACCGCGCTTGCCCTACCCCCCGCAACCCCGACAATCGCGCTGATCGTTCCTGCCCCCAGGAGGTCACCAACCTTACTGCGCGTCCTTTCAGCAATCTGCTTCAAGAGTTCCGTGGGGGTCTTCGCATCGGCTGGTTTGTCGCCGCCATCCCTCCCAGTGCCGACGTCGATCAGGATGGTCTTGCGGCCGCACGCCTCGATAATGTCCGCAAGGTAAGACGCCTCGCGGCCCTTGGTATCCAGCGTGGCCACGATCGCGACCGCATCCGTAGTCGCGGATCCAGTCGCTAGTTCGGACAGGTTACCATCACGGGCCGACCTCTGGTCGTCCGTACAATGGTGAGACACGATCTTCCTCCCAGATCATACCTAACTATAGGTGGTCTAGACCCGGCTCTACCCGGGTATAAGATTGGTGAGGCGGCCAAATGGGTAATATTGGGTAGAAACGTTGAGAGCGAGAGTTCGCGGCAAACTTGCTACACAGATGTCGGACATAGCTAAAGGCGCACAATTGCAAGTCTACGCGCCCTCCTTGCGCAGCCTTCCAAAAGGCTTCCTGCTGGTCATGGCGACCCTGCCAATCCTGGACTGGAACGACTGTCTTTTGCGAGACTTGCTAACCCTCGACCAGGCAACGACGGCTCTCTATGCGGCGATAATCATGATCGACCCGTTCGCCTGCTGGGAGGATAGGGCCGAATCGTTGAAGGATGCCGGCATCACCGGCGTCGCCAATTTCCGCGCGCATCTATGATCGAGCGGTCGGCGGCGGGCGTACCTGTTGATGCCGGACAGGAGCTCGAACTTCGGCGGAAGGAATGGTTCATAAGCCTTGGCTTCAAGGCGTTGTTTGCCGTCGCGAGCGATTCTGAAATTACTGCAGCGGAGAAGCGATTTGGCTCCCATCTGGACGGACTCATCCATCTACCAGCAGAGGCTCTTACACGGACGATGAGCGAGGAGATGGAGCTGGTAAGTCTTGGCCAGCACGGATCGTCATTTCCAATGGCCGCGCTTTTGGATGGGACGACTTCGAAGCGGCCAACTTGAGCAAAGTGACGCGCGGGACTGTCTGTGATCCGCAGCTTCCCGAGCATGGGTTTGTCTTGACGACCCCAGAAGACTGGCCGCCTTTCCGCGATGAAGTCTGTGCGGGTTCAAGCCTTCGGTGAATCGTTGTCGCTCGAGAGAATGCATTTTTCCGTTTGGCTGGTGAGGACGCGCTCAACAGCGGTCTCAGGACGACCTGATATGCGTATCTGGGAGCGTCAACAGCAGGTTCACGATCTAGGGGGAATTCAGCGCAGTTTGTGCATTTCCTGCTCGGGACTGGCAATGCTGGGCTGCCTCGCGAGGTGATCTCGTCGATATCGCCGGAATCAATCGCAGCTGGCGTTGCAATAGGCATTAGCTAAAAGTTGGATGCGGCCCCGTCGCTAATTGCTATTCTATGGAGGCGATCGTGGTGACGCCGCTGAAGAACCCCACGGGATTACAGATTTCCGAGCGATTTGCAGCGGGGGTGCACGGCATCGGGAGGCCGCGACAGCGCGCGCTTCCAGCTCGATGAACTCGCCGTTCGGGCCTCGGATGAGCCTGAACCACTTATCACATCGTTTCCGGTGCTGCTCCGTCCCATGATCTACTTCGTAGCCCGTCTTTTTCGTTACATGAGACGGCGCAACGGGCGGGATGTGTCAGGCACGACTATCGTTACGCTATCCGTCCATCGGACCGGCTGCAATCACCTCGATATCTCGACTGCCAAGTGGGCATGATGACGCCCCAAAAAAGACCGCCGCCGGATTTCTCCGGCAGCGGCTCAAGTCTTGGGAGAAAGCAGACGAACCGGTCTGCCAGCGGAGAAGAGATAAGAGCGGAATTCTGGCCCCCGCTCGCTATTATTCAAAAGATGTCGGATTGGTCACAGCGCACGAACTCAGCATCCGGGTAAAGTTGGGTAATCTACTTCGAAACGCATCGCAACAGGATGACGACGGATCTCCTCTTCACGCTCGACCTGATGGATCAGGTTCCGGAGATGCGCCTGCTTGCCGATCTCTCGCACTTCTTGGTGAGCTGCGAATTCTGGTATCCGATCTCGGACGAGGACGAAGCGCTGGTGCGGCGAGTGCTCGATCGCACTTGGGCATTTCATGGCCGTGTTGCGTCTCGCGAGCAGATACAGGTCGAGATCACGTTCCCTCAACACAAGATCTGGCTGGACCTATTTCTTGGATGGTCGAAATCCGGATTCAAGAGCTGGAAGACGCGCTGCTGCGGATGCCCGCCTCACCTTCGCATGCGAACTTGGCCCACAGCCTTACGCAATTAGCGATCGGCTGGGCAACGACACCACGGACCGCTGGCAGGAAGCTGTCCTGCTCAAATCCCTGGTGCGCGCAATCTGTTTGAGGAGGCGGCGAACGATGAGCAGTCGTCACCCGTAAATCGTTTAGTCGCGTGAGTAACCAATCCACGATAGTGATCGTTGGGGCGGGCGAAGCTGGTAACGCCGCTGCCGTCGCTCTGCGGGAGGCTGCTGGCATGGTGGTCATCGGCAATGAAAGTACGCTGCCGTATGAGCGCCCACCTCTGTCGAAGGCGGTCCTGAGCGACGAGGTCAACCCTGGACCAAAATTGATTGTCACGTCGGAACGCCTTGCCGAGCTTGGGGATCGATTATCGCCAGGGCAGCGAAGTGATTTCAATTGATCGCGCGGCCAGTATTGTCACGCTCTCAAACGGATCAGCAATAGCGTATCACCGGCTCATGCTGGCGACGGGAGCCCGACCTCGGAAATTGAGCATCCCGATCGCCGAAGGAGCCAATGCGGCGACACTGCGGACATCTGTCGTCTCATGCTCCAGAGCGGCTGCTGCTGACTGCCATGATTCGGGCATCGATACCTTGGGCCCGCAGGCTACGCTCCTACAAACAGATGCGAACGGACAGATAGCATTGATCAATTCCCGAGCGAGCGAATTCATCGGCTGCTCCTCGCAGCTTATCCATTCCGATCTTTTGCGAGCCGACCAGGTACCGAGCGATGAATCAACCGCAGCTGAAATTACCCAACGTGAGGTCTTTGACGACGTCGAAGGATTGGCGAGCGAGGCTCAACTCCCAGATGGACGGTGGCTACGAGTCAGCCGCAGTCCGACCCAAGAGGGGCGCGTTATCCTCGTTTATAGCGATATCACCAGTTTGAAGCATCAGAAAGCCGAGTTGCATGCGACGAACCTGAGACTGGATGCGGCGCTGACGCACATGTCTCAGGGTCTCTGCCTCTACGATAGTGGGGGCGGCTGCGAGTTGTAAACCGGCGCTTCCGTGAGATCTTTGATCTTTCGCCTGAGCTCGTTGTTCCGGGCACGACTTTCGAAGAGGTGCTCGGTCTGAGTGTTGCCGCTGGAAATCATGGCTGCCAGACGGTGCCCGATCTGCTGGCGGAGCCGGAGAACTGTTTGCTCCACAACGAGAGCGGCAACTATCTTCAGTCCCGGCAAATGAGACATCTACCGCTTCCTCAGGTGCGGCAGATGATGATCGGTCCAGCTTCATTTATGATCTGACTGAACAAATCATGATCTTCCTGTGTCCAGACGTGCGCCGTTGGTGATTCTGGTGAACGGGCATTATCGATCGGGTTCGGATCCATAAAGCTCCCCTTTCTATTATGAGAACAAAGGCCACTTGAAGATCTCCCCCAGGGAGTGAGCTGAAGTTCGTCACGAATTCAGACATGGGTGGCTTCGTCATCGAGAGGCCAAGTTCGAGTGTTAAAGAGGCTGGCTTTCGAGAAGCTGACAAAGGTCAAGCAAGGGAGATAAACCGGCGGCCGCATCTGCCACGTCTGATGCGATCATCTCCGAGCAACGTCTCATTCCGCCCGACCTCGCAGTCGGCGCGCAGATTTGCGTCGTGCATCGCATTCATCTGGCGGTAAAGCTGGTTAGGAGGTCCAGGCGATGCGGACCGCGGCCAGACCCAGTCTTGCACCGAACATGTGAATTTCGATCTCTACTCGCGACCAGTCGTTCTGCCTTACAATTTGAGCCATGCTCGGGCCGCTAATCATAGTCGCGCCAGCGCGAGAACAGACGAGAGCGCGACCTACGTGAGAGTTCCGGCAAGCGCGGAGCGAACTGTTCACCTAATTAGATGAAGAACGAAATCGCTCAGACGCAAAGCGGCCGAGCCGATCATCCCGCGTACGGCTAAAGGAGCGGCCGTGCCGGTGATCCCGGGACTGCGGCTGCCACTGCGTGTAATGGGCACTTCGCGACGTCCCCGGCGCCTCCGATCCTGCGCGTCATGATGCAACCTCCGACTGACAACCGGAGCTACATCGATCAAGCGGCGTGTTTCATCTCAGGCGAGGCAATACGAACGGCCAACTTTGTCCCGGCTGCTATTGACGCTCAGCGTGATGCAGATGGCGCTCGTGTCAGGGCGAGCTTGGAGGAAGCGGACATTTCAGCGGCGACTTCGACACTGAGCGCTTGTTAGGTTCGAGACCAATGTCGGCAAGTTGACGATACGCACGGTCGGACAAAGCGCAAAAGCGGCAACTTCAGTTTGGTATGCGGATTGCTTTGTTACGGCATGATCACCGATCGCTTCCAAGGCGACGGATAGGTAGCAACAGCAGAGGCCCGGCTATGTCGCAGGCTGAGGTAGAACGGTTTGTCAAGAATCTAACGAAAGAGGGTAGTCTGCTCGAAAACCTTAAGCAGAGTGCTACAGGTCTTGCACCGATTGTAGCGGTCGGAAGAAGTCACGGCTACGATTTCACGGTTGACGAGATTAGGAGCAGCATCCGAGCGCCAGGCCGACACGAGTTGATGCAGGTCGACGCGATTGTCGGCGGCAGGCAGGATTTAAGCGGTGCGGGCTTGAGCAGCATTGTGCATACCACTGCGTTGGCTAGTTCATCGTCGGAGGCACCCACGAGCGCCGTGCAAGCCGCGGAAGCCGGCCGTGACCTGGTCGCTATCGTTTTGCTTATTGTAGTTGTTGTCGCGGTCGCGGCCTGACATGTTTTCAGCTCTGATCGCATTGGCTCGTCCTCAAGGAGACGAACCGGTGCGAAGAGAACTGAAATCACGCCTCGTCAGGCGTGAGATCATTGCTTTCAGGCCTAGAGATGCGGCTTTAGGGCGCACCCGCACCGTATGACGCACACTGCCACCGAACACTGCCGACAGATCTTTGACCGGCGTACCCCCGAGCAACTGCGCACGTTGTCACACATCAAGCGCTTCATGGAGCGGCTGGCTGTGACTTGGAGTTCCGCAGGGCGCTTTCGGAGAACGTTGATTCTCCTCGCGCGGTAACAGAGCGCTACGGCATCGAAGTTGACCCAATGAAGATGCTGCCGCTCTGGCGCGGCGGCTACCTGAAACACCGCTTCAAGCCGGAGTCTACGCCCTGGCCCCTGGCTATGATGTGGGACGAGTTTATCTGCGAGATGTTGCGCCATCGCGGCATCCTGCGCGAAGAGGGCGAAATGTCGACGATCAACTCTCGCTTTCATGCTTGGCGCGAGCGCCAAATCCGGCGCTGCAACGACGAATTGGGCGTAACGGCGGCGTCGGTCACGTACCCGATCATCGCTTTCGAGCTGAGCGACGGCTGCTCCGTCGGTTGTTGGTTCTGCGGCCTCTCGGCCGACCGCTTCAAAGGCTATTACGAATATAGCGAAGAGCATGCAGCGCTTTGGCGCGGTGTGGTCGGTATCGCGAGCGAGATGTTTGGTTCGGCTGCCCGTACTGGTTTCTGCTACTGGGCCACAGAGCCTATGGACAACCCACACTACGACCGCTTTCTATTCGACTACTATCAGATCACGGGCGCATTGCCACAAACAACGACGGCGGCCCCGATCAGGGATCGCGCGCTCACCACGCGCGTGCTCGAACTGTTCAAGCGCTATCGCACCGTGACAAATCGTTTCTCCGCGCTGAGCACAACACATCTCGACCAGATTCACATGGCGTTTTCGCCTGAGGAGCTGATCGGTGTCGAACTCGTCCTGCAGGGCAAGGAGGCGCTGACTGCAAAGGCTTTTGCTGGGCGCGCGCGCGAGCGGAGCGAGAAACTTAGGGTCGCCAACAAAGATGATGCAATCGCCTTGCTGGAGGGCGATCACACGACCATCGCCTGTGTTTCCGGCTTTCTCGTAAATATGCTGCAGGGGCGTTTACAATTGGTGACGCCGGTGCCGGGTAGCAAACGCTGGCCTCTCGGCTACCGCGTCTTGAGTGAACGCTTCTTCAGGACGCCTGACGAGTTCCGCGAGGGGCTGCAGCGCATGATTGACCAGCATATGCTCGAGAGCCCAGCTCCCAAATTGCCGATCCGCTTCCGCAGGGACCTGCAATACCAGGCCGGGAACCGATGCTTTCATCTCCGGTCACGCAACATGGAACACCGGGTGCTCGACGACATCGCTCCGACTTCCGTTGGCCATCTAATCGCCTGCGGCAACTGCACAGCGTCGGAGCTGGTTAGGCAGGTCACAACTGACGGAGCGAGCGTGCTCGCAGTAGCCGACCTGCTCGATCAGTTATACGCGGCCGGGGTGATTGAAGAGGACTTAGACGACAGCTTCGCCTGGCAGACCAGCTGACCTGCTACTGCGCTTTCATCCGGCAGCGGTTAGAGTTTCGGATTTTGTACGCCAGTGGGTCCGCCGGAAGAATTTCATTGTCGAGTTGCCCAGGCGAACGGTGCATGATGCCCCTGCAGTTCCACCGCGCTGTCAAAAACATGGAAATTTGGAGTGCACGCAGCGGCGGCTACTCGTTCGTTATAAGCTTGCAGGGCCCGACCGGTCCTGGTTTTCGCGGAAGGTTCGGCTACGTCGCTTCGTGGCGTCCGCTTGACCAGAGCCGTGGCGCGATCAGGGTGCTCGGCTCGCCGCTGCAGAGCTTCGCTGAGGCCGATGACGCCTGCAATAGTATGCTCAATTACCTGAGAGACTGAACTGATTCCTGGTCGCGGAAAATGGAAGCATCTTAAAGATGCTGCAGTCGTGCCGGGTGCTACCCAGGATGTTCACCGGGTCGAGACGTACTTTGTAGCGATTGAGATTATCGCGGCCGATTTCAGCGGGCGCTACACGTTCTATCCGTCGGACGGGCTTGCTCCAAATCGAGCTCATGTGGATTATCTTGAAGATCATCTGCCGTCCCTGACGCCGCTCGGAGCAAACATGTTCGTCGAAGGCTCGACAGATTTGTTCGCATTTCCCAATCCGGTAGCTAAGCCGTACCACAGGATCGTGATCCACGAGACGCCCCTAGCGAACGGCTGGGCCCTACCGGATCTATTCACGAAATGATCAGCACGATCCGTACACGGTTGCGAGCCAGAACAGCTTGATGACAAGGGCGGGACAGGTCGTAACGCCGTAGTCCCAATGACTTCACTGATTTTGCCGTCCTGCCACGCCTGTTTGCGGCGGCCGCCGTAGTAATGCTGCCAGATCTCGCCGAAGCGACCGGCCGGGGAGCGGGCTTGGGCCTTGACGGGCAGCGACCAGAGCCGCGCTCTGGAGCTATCCGGTTGGCATAGCCCTTTTTCGTCAACGATTCAGCCTGCGCGTTATTTCTTTCGACTATTCGTGCCGACCGGGGGACTAACCTACGAGAGTGGCTAGACGATCATTGATACCGGTTACTGCCTAACCCGGCGCGCCCCTGCTCCAACCTGAATACGGAGTACAGACAAATGCAAAATGCTAAGACGGCACAATTTGAGCAAGAGGTACTTAACTCGCTTCAGTCCATGGAGCTCGAGCTGGCGCTCCGGGGCAGCATGAACGCGCTACCTGAACAGCCAGTCGACACGAACCCGGAGAGAGCCGAACAGCAATCTGCGTTGAACGAGGCTGTGTCTCTCGTAAAGAGACGAGATGTGCTGGAGAGGATTTGCCCCGGCCTTCAGTCCGTCGCAGGCGACGCGCAAGCTCTCGCCAAATGGATTACGCCGGTTCTCCTTCCGATGGCGATTGCAGGCACTGTCCCCCTGAGTCCGCTAGTCTTTGCGGGCGTCGCGGTACTCTTCTTCCGGGTAGGCGTGGCGACGCTCTGCAAAGGGTGCGTTCCAGCCAAGGACAAAAGCGACTGATCTGCCCGGGACCGGAAAGAAAGTGATGACGCCACAACAACTCCTAGCCGAGCTGCAGAAAACGACCGAGTTGCTGGACTGGATACTGAAGCTCGTGCCGCCGTGCGGCGGTGGGTCGAATCTATTGTGGGCGCCGCCGGATCTGGAAGCACAATTCAAGGTCCTAGGCATCGCGGATGGGACGTTTATCGATCGCTACTCCTCGTTTCTGAAGCGGACAGACTGGGTGCACAACGCCTTCGAGGACTTGATTTCGAAGTCTCCGGCTCTCCGCCAAATCTGCCGAGCGGACGCGGGGATCGCGTCCGGAACCGTCAACGACGCAGAATTCAACGGACACGTCTACTCCTTCAGGTCATCACAAGGACTCGGCTACGTGATCGCGTTGCCGATGGGTGCGATGCCGTTAATCTCGAGCGGTGCCGAAATGCTCATGCTGCCCGCGGACACAAGTCTATGCGAGACGCTCGGAAACGCATTGACCAAAAAGGGGCTTGGAAAGGATTCAGAGCCGTGGCTGCTGCGGCTAAGGCGTCGGCTGGTCCGCTTCTCCAGCCGGCCCTACCTCGCCAAGCGGTGTTCTAAGCAGATCGGCTGGCAGTTCGGAATGATGATCCACCGGTACGTTCACCTCGGAACAGCTGACACGCCGGACGTGATCAGGGAACTTGGAGCAATTCCACTTGTCACCGACGTCCGGCGTTGGGGGCACCCACTTGAGGCTGGGAGCAACCTTAGATTTTTCGCAATCCAGTTCCTTCTCCTGCATGAGTGCGGGCATGTGGCGGCTGGAGACCTGTCCACAACAGATACAAGTCACTTCGAGATGGAATTCGCTGCTGATGGTTTCGCGTTTCGGGAATTGATCGGCTCTGCCGATGGAGATGATGTGGCTATATCGGGCACTCTGGGGGCGTGGCTGATCCTGACGTTGGCTGCATGGATTGAGGATCTGTCCCAAGAGACCGCGCCTCGATCACATCCACCGGCAAGGGAACGCCTCGAACGTCTCCGCGCCTACTTGCGGTCTCGAGAGCAGGAACAGCCGTCGATGACGCGCGCCCTGGAAGTTTTCGACGCCATGGCGAGTATGCAGAAACGGCTTTTTGAGGAAGCGAAGTCAGCTGGCGTCCTCACCATGGAGTTTCCGCTGTCGCGGTTTCTAAGCATGTGCGCACAGACCGGCCGGCATGAGATGTTCTACGACCAGCTGCCGCGATGGCTACTATTTGGCGCGCCTTCACGCCTCTGCCGGGAGTTGGCCCGCCTGCGCGTCTGCATGGAGCGAAGGATTGAGAGCGATCAGCAGGATGGCCGCGCAAAAGAGCAGTTGGGGCTAATAAACTGGGTGTTCGATGCGGCTCTGGCCGCGCCGAGCAACTTCTTGTCCAGAAAACTTCAGGCCTTTTATGCGAGAGCGCGAGCGGCGACCGATAGTTGACTGTCTGCTTTTCGGCGCTCGTCGGGATGCTCGATACCTGATACCGGAGGACGCCTGCGTTCAACGCGCGGCTGGCGCTCTACTTCCAGCCTTCTCGATCACGTCGCAGTGGCGGTGCTGTTTGGATGATACCGCCTCCTGACTTCGAAATCGCGGTTGAGGTCGAGGACGTCAAAAGCAACGCGGTCGGTGCGGCCTGCGTAACAGCCGCGAACGACCCCACGTCTTAAAGAACTCACGCTCTTGTCCGGCCTTTGACGCTGCAGCACCGAAGCGTTCGAGCAACAGTCTCAGAGCACTTTGCTCCAGCGCACGATTGCTAATTTGCGTCGCCTGCACGATTCAGGCCTGCTCTCTCCAAGCCAAACAGAATATAGAGGGAGGGTGAGGATCGTACGGCGGGGGTCACTGTTGCGTTGCTGCTGATTGCCCTAGGATCCGAAGCCTTCGCTTCGGGGCCGTGTTCGAGCACAAGGCATGGGGTTGCTCGGCCACCGAGGTGGAACGGCGCCACCATGGATTCGCGGGAGCCCAACTCGGATCCCTGTTGAACGGTGCCGGCTTCTTTCACCATGCGCACAGGGCCGACGACTGTCACGCCCTCATCAAGATCCTGACTACCATCCGCAGGCGCGCCGGCGCTTGCGGTGCTGCTAGAGCAAGCCCGAAAGAGAACGGTAAGGCTGTGGGCCGAGCAGTCGCCGTTCGATCTGAAGGATGTCCTGAAACGTCGCGGCTACAGATGGAGCGACGGCAGCCCAGATCCTGGTACATCGACGTCGGCGAGGCGGCTGTCAACGACGAGATCGCTTTCCTCAAGGCGGAGATCTACCTGCGCGAGATCGCCCTCGCCTGCAGACGTTGACCGCCTTTATCCGTTTTTCACCGTGGGCATAGAAACGTGCCCCCGGGTACTTCACCGGGGCCGCGGCACGGTGGTCATGCGGCGGACCCGCAACCAAGGCGGCGAAGTCGTTCAGGCTGATCGCGGGCGAGCGAGCGAGCGCCGATCGCACCCATATGAGTTTTATGGCCTATTCTAAGATATTATGTAAAACTAATATCCTTTTGATATCGCGTAAAAATCATATTCGGCCTATATATCTTAAATCTCATACGGGATGACGGCATGATTTTGAAGACAATCAGTGACTTAGGACTGGCCGTCCGGGAAGCCCGCCGTCGGCGGAAGCTGACCCAGAAGCAACTCGCCCAGACGCTGGGGACCACCCAAGAGTGGATCTCGCAGTTCGAGACCGGCCGCCTGGAGAATCCGAGCCTCGGAACGGTGCTAAAGGCCTTCGCCGCGCTGGGGATCGACCTGAACATCGACAGTGTGCCGGGATCTCTACGGAACAACGACTTGGATACCGGTGATCTGGCGCTCGACGAGCCGAGCTTTCTCAAGGGACGGCGGCGATGAGCAAATTCATGAACGTCCTGATGGGCGGCGTCCCGATCGGCCGTCTCGAGCAGATGGATACCGGCGTCCTGGCCATCGAGTACGCCGATGGTTGGCTCGCGGCCGACAGGGTTCAAATTCCGCTTTCGATGTCCCTGCCTCTCGCCGCCAAGAAGCACTCCGGCGCGAAGGTGGCCAACTATCTCTGGAATCTGCTTCCGGACAGCGACCAGACCCTGCAGAAATGGGGACAGATCTACGGCGTGTCGCCGAACAGCGCGTTCGCTCTGCTGTCGAAGGTCGGAGAGGATTGCGCCGGCGCGATCCAGATCGTCACCGACGAGTGGATGGCCGCCAATGCGGATTCGCCTGGGGAGGTTCAGTGGATCGACGAGGCGGAGGTCGCGAACCGCCTCAAGCGCCTGCGCGAGGAGAGGACCTGGACGGGACGTCGCGACGGCGACCGGGGGCATTTCAGTCTCGCCGGCGCGCAGCCGAAGATGGCCTTACTGTTCGACGGAAAGCGATGGGGCGTACCGAGCGGCCGCCGGGCGACCACGCACATCCTCAAGCCGCCGATGCCTCACCTGCGAGGCACGACCGAGAACGAGTACGCGTGCCTGCGCCTCGCGAACCACCTCGGGATCACGGCGGCCGAAGCTAAGGTCGGGAAGTTTGGCGAAGAGGTCGCGATCGTCGTCACCCGGTACGACCGCGAGATCGACAAGGATGGCGTCGTCAGACGATTCCACCAGGAAGACATGTGCCAGGCGCTCGGCGTGCATCCCGCCGTCAAGTACCAGAGCGAGGGCGGACCCTCGATCGAGCAGATCACCAACGACGTGCTGCGCTATGCTACCGATCCGGAGGCGGACAAGGCGGCGTTCGCTGACATGATCGCCTTCAGCTTCCTGGTGCTCGGTACCGACGCGCACGCGAAGAACTTCTCAGTCATCCACCTCCCGGGCCGGCGGATGTTTCTTGCGCCACTCTACGACGTCCTGAGCCTCGTGCCTTACGACAACGACGAACATGAGCGGCGACGCCTGCGCATGGCGATGAAGATCGGCGGCTATTACAAGTTCTCAGAAGTCCTGCCGCGGCATTGGAGACGCCAGGGGGAACTGATGAAAATGGATCCCGACGAGATGATCGCGCGATTGGTGGCGCTCGGCGAGAAGATTCCCGACGCGCTCAGCGACGTCGTGAAGGAGGCGAGGGTCGAGGGCCTGAAAGAACCGGTGCTTGACACGGTGCTGGACGGAATCTCGGCGCGCGGCAAAGCGATTGTGCAGCAATACTCGGCGTGAACGCGCCGCGCTCGGGATCGTCGATGAGATAGGCGTGACGCCGACGGACGCCGTCGGCGCCCGTTCCGACGCTCAAATCCGATGACCAAAGTTTGGGTGAAGATTTGGAAGGCATCGAAGACACCGCCGGAAAAGGACGAGCTAATAAAATCGTTCGACCGCGAGGCAGACAATCAACTAAGAAAACAATTATCAAAAGACATAATATCGAAGGTGTACGATTGGCTCTCGCGCACGCCGAGATAGGACAGCCAGTGCCAATTGCCATCCCGACCGCTCAAGTTCTTCGATGTGGACACCGAAGAAGCTGAGGGTTGGCCGGCTCAAGCTTGATATTACACGCGCCATGTTGTCGCAGGGTGCTACTTTGCAGAGGGATTCGCGAGCGACCGGCCCGAGCTAACGAGCGGAACCCCCTGTAAGGGGATCACCAGATTCGGCGTCGGTAGTTACTTGCAACTGAAATCTCCGCGCCGTCCCGGTACATGTCGTGGTTTCCCGAAAACGTATAGACCTGCGCCCGTTTTCCAAGCTTTCCAAAGACGTCGTCCAAAATGGAGGAGAAGTTCGATTTGCACCCATCCGGGGGGCCCGGCTAATGGACAACCTAGATCGAAGACGGCCGACCTGTTATTGGCTGAAGGAGCACGGCAATTTCGATCTGCTCGATGTTGGCGGCAATGGGCAGTTGGACATGGCGGCTTGAGTCGCTCTCATTCATCCACCATTGCGAGATAGTCCGAGAGTCGCATCCGACGATAGCCGGGCCGCTGCGGCGCCTCGTCTCCCGGTGGAACCATCAGGACGCTCTCCTCGCCGCGCGGCCGTGGGACGAACTTTTTGGGCGGGACCGGGTCGGCGCGATCCCAGTCGATCTCAAACGCGTCCGCAAAGTACTTTGCAATTCCGGCGTGATCGAAGATCAGTGAAGCATCGCGGTTGGTCGATACCCCCATGCCACTCCAATTGTGACTCCCGATCAGGACGCGCTTGCCGTCGACGACCATACCCTTGGTATGATGGTTGGGGATTTGCTTGAGACGCGAGTCGATGTCGACCCCCTTCGACTTAAAATACCAGGCAGAGTGGGTGGGATCCGAGAACTTCTTGCTGCTGTCCGCGCGCAGGATCACGCGGGCATCGTCCAGCGAAACCAGCTTGTCGGTCAGTTCGCCGATCAGATCGTCGATGTAGCCGCGATGCTGCCGCGGGTTGCTCGGCATTCCGATATAGGGGATCTGGAAAACGAGGCTGCGCCTTGCGGAGCGGATCAGCTTCAAAACGGCCTCGCTGTACACTCCGCCTTCGCGGTCGGGCGTGAGCAGAGGGGCCGCGACAATGCTTTCGGTGATCTCCAGGGGCTTCTTCAGCCGCGCTGGCGGCCGGCGTTCGCGCGGCCGCTCGATGGCTTCGAAGACGGACTCCGGCACATCGACCAGCGGCTCGCGATCATCCGCTTTCACCGGCACTTCCTTGCCGCCAAGGTCATGCGACCGCCGCACATCCTGAAGGATGTGCTCGCGAAATCGCTCGGCTAGAGTTGGGCTTTGAACAATCACGTGCCACTCGCGATTGCCGGGCAGGTCCTCCTCCGTAGCCCTGTCGCGCTCGGATGGATCGATGATCGGCTGGCTCGACGAACTCTTCCAGTTGCCAGAGGACAGCCAGAACTTGTCATCGTTCCGGACGGTGACCTTGATGTGATAGGACTGCTGAACCAGGCCGGTTGTTCCGAGCGGAACGGCGATGCGCTTGAACTTGCCATCGCCGAACCGATCGGCCCACTTCTGAAAGATCGCCTCTGCATCGAATTCGGTAGTCTCGTCGTCAACGTCAGCGAACGTCTTGAAGTCGGCTGCCAGGATGATCTTCGTTCCGGCAGCGAGACGTTTTGCCATCAGGTCGCTAATGGCTGATGCACGAAATTCGTATATCGCCGAAACCCAGGAGCCTGCATCCTCGCTCATAAAGGCCTTCAGCTCATCGAAGCCGTATTCCGGGCTGACGTGCGCGCGCACCGTCATCAGTTCTTCGACCGGACTCAACTGGTATTTTGGATCGCGGCGGGCATCGTCGTCGTAAGCGTTCGGAGCCGCGGCGGCCTCGAGAGACATCAGGCCCTCGAGCTGCTCTTCGACCGTGGCCGGGGCGTATTGGACCTGATAGCCCTGGAACGAATGCGGTCCGTCCGCGCGCAGCCCCTCCAGCGCGCCTGGTTGCGCTGACACGGCGATGCAGGGCGTATCGCCGATGCGGCCGTCATCCTCAAGATAGCCGACGCGCGCTGCGAGCACGCCTTCCGGCTTCTGCTTCCAGAACGCCTCGGCGGCATGCTCGACCGACATCCCGACACGGGCCGCACCGGCCACAGTCGATATCGTGCCGAGGTCGACCGTGATGGTGACCGGCACCGTGACGCTCACCGTGCCCCGCCCGCCGGGGGCGGGCTGCGGCGCCTGTGCGATCGCCGGCCGGGACTCGATCACCAGAGGCAGGGTCCAGCGCTTTTTCGCTACGTAAAAGTTGAGCTGGCTGGCCGGGACCGCCAGGTTCGTCTCCTTATAGATGCCGGCGAAGTGCAGGCCGACGACTTCGCGGGTCTTGAAATCGACGACCACCGATCCGGAGTTGCCGCCCAGCGTCGTGCAATCATGCGTCGTGGCACCGGCACGCGGCGCCGTGATGTAGCCGGGGGCAAACCGCTTCACGTCATATATGCCACGATAGAGCCGCTGCATCAGCGCCTGATCGGAGATGCGCGATGGCGGTGCCTTGGCGGGGTAGCCGAGCGTGAAAACGGCGGTGTTTTCCAGAGCGTCGGATCCTGCGATCTTGAACGGCGGCAGTTCATCCCCGTGGCCAAGGGACGCAAGCCTCATGAAGGCGATGTCGTTCGGCCCATCATCCGGCTCGATGTAGAGCACTTCGGCAATCTGGCGGCGCAGCCCACCAGATGCCGCATCGCGAAAATGACCGGTATCCCAAACCGTGCTCATCGTCCCGCCGCCGGCGCCTTGACGGAACACAAAGCCCTGCCCTTGTCGCCGCGCGAAGACATTCGCCACGTGGCGGTTGGTCACGATAATTCCGGCATCGATCAACCAGCCTGTCCCCGCGAATGGCGCACCGCCCGGAAAGTCCACGAGGTCGATGCGGCCGACCCGGTCGACCAAGCCTTCCGGAACCGCGCGACTTTGCTTCGACAATTCGAACAGCGTCTGTGCCTCGACACCGATAAGCGACACATCCTCAAAATTGAGACCGGCTTCTCCATTTCGCTCGACGAAGAAAACCGGTCTCTCCTCAGACACGATCGTCTCCAGATCGGCGATCGGACTGCGTGTCAAAAGGTCAATCACATCACGCGGGCTTGGCGGCGCTTCCTCGAGGTTTGCCGTCTCGAGACCGGCCTTGTCCCTTATCCGTTTGGCGATGCTCTGCGCCGCGTCGGGATTGCGCGCGAGCAACCGTTTGACGAACTCGATCAGATCGCTTCGTTGGGATTTGTCGGCCATCGTTCGCGCTCCGCGGTTGCTGGAAAATGATTACGGCGTCGCCGGCGAACTTGTCGCCGGTCAAGCGACGCGCGCCGGAAAAAGTTGTTTGATCTTCTGATGAAACAAGTCGGCGAATTGCTCAAACCCCGCCTTCGCAGGATGGAGTTCGTTGTGCCAGGAGGACACCTGCGGCGCCAGCACACCTTGCGTCCTGACGACCGTCACCCGAGGACCGCTCAGCGACTCCAGCATCGCCTCAAACTGCCCGAGCATCTCGCTGACGACGGCTTGGCCCGACGCAATCGTCGGAAAGTTGCGCAGACCGAAGGTCGGCTTGAGCCACGGTCCGAATTTGCAGATGCCGCGGCCGTCGGGTATGGCGAAATCATAACCATGAAAGATGAGATGCGTGTCGGGGCTGCATTTGTCGCGGATTGCAATCAGATCCTCATATCCGGCGCGCACCAGCGCCAAGGCCGCAGCAAAGCGCGGCTGATTGACGTGCGCCGCTGGTGGCTGAGTCGGATTCCAGTCCTTGACCCAGAGCGCCATCGGATTGTCGACGATGTCGTTTCCACCTCCGGAAAACAGCAGCAGGTCCCAATCGCCGCCCGCGGGACTGCCGTTCGTCAATCGTTCGGTCAGGGTCGTGCGCTCCTCGACACCCAGCATGAAACGAACCTCATCGCCCGTCTTCGCCAGGTTGAGGATGGGCACGCCCAGCCGTCGCTCCAGTCGCGGAACGATGCCGCCGCCGAACAGCGGCACGGGATATTCGAACCACGAATCGCCTTCGGCGAGGATCTGCAGAGGCGCGAACGCCTCGCCGCGCTCGCCTGCCGCCTCGGCGCCGCCTTCCCCGCGTCCCGCTCGCGGCGGCAACGTGCCGCGGGCCTTCATGATTTTCATGACTGCCTGGTATTCGCGGGTCCGGCGAACGCGCTCGCTGCGCTGTTCGCGTCGCAGCTTTTCGCGCTCCTGGCCAATTGTCCTTAGCGACGGCGACTGCGCTACCGCTGCCCGTGCGGTCTCGAGACCAGCCGCGCGTGGCCGCGCCGGCGCTGATACGCCGGCAAGCACGCGCGCTTCGTCCAGGGTCACGGGCCCGGCCGCGACCGCCGCCTCCCTTGCGCCAGATTGCGAGCCGGCCTTGCCCTTGCCGGACCGCGGCTTGACGGTGACCTTCCTGGTCCGCTTCTGCTTTGCCATACGCACAGCATGCTATCGTGATTGCAATACACATTCCGCACCCAGGGTCCCGCCATTCGCGCGGGCCCAGGCAGACAAAATAGGATCAACATACTACTTCAAGATGCATGAACGACCACCGCTCGTCAATGCGGCACTTGACTCAATCCAGGCAAGCGTACGCCTTGGCTCATATGGCTGCTTGAAATTCGAAATTCGGTCGACGCGGCGATCGAACTACAGCTTGTATTTGCCGTCCGAGTTTACCAGGACTCCGGCGCGCAAGACCCTGCACCTGCCGGTATCGACGCAGTCCTGCACCTTTTTCAAGACCTCATCGACCTTCATGCCGTCGCCCGCCTTGCGGCCGACCCCGTTGTTGAACAAGTCCATTTGCGTCGCGAGCGGCTTGCCGGGATTTCCGTCTTCATGCGTAGTCGCCCATTTCTCGGCCCAGACAACGCCCACGCCGCTGTCGGCCGCCATACGGGCGTTCCACAACGCATGACGAAAGGCATCGCCATTGTCGTCTTCGAGCGCCGTCGACTTGTAGCTGGCGAGAGCCTCGTTCACGGCAGTTTTCGCGTGTAACAGAACCAGAGCGCCGACGACGGGATTTTGCCTGAACAAATCCCATTCTGGGGCACTGAGAACACCTGAGGTGATCGGCAGCCCGCCGGATTCCTGACCAGACTTTTCATGTGCGAGCCTCTCCGCGGCCCGCTCGCTGCCCTCGGTCCAAAATCTTTCCGTCGGCTTCGGGGCCGCGGCCTCACCATTGATCTTGGCCTTCGGGACCGCTGCATTTCCGACCTGAGCCACCGCGCTCACGCCGAGCAAAGCCAACAGTTCGGCGGGAAGACCCGGAAGATGTCCGATAGGCTCGTTGCTGGCAGTTGCCACGACAAGCCGACCTACCGCGACCACATAGGCAACGAGAACCGCGGCTTGAAGCAGCAGTTGCTGCACGGCCGTCATATCGACGGTGTTCTGAACGCCAAACTGGCTATTGGTTGTAATGTCGGCAGGCTTCGCGTCATCGATCTCGATATTGCGGTACATCGCCCCCTGGCGCCGGGGGTCCGGGGAGAGAGCGCTCTCGTGGGCACCTGCATCCTTTGGCGGGGTCGCGGCATGGATCGAATTAACCACGCCGTTTCCGACGAGGCCCCCGAGCACGACACCAGCGAGCGCCCAGATGCTTGCATCAATCTCAACGAAGGACTGCACCACGCCGCTTCCGCCCGCCTTCCACAAGGCAACGTTCCAGAACGAAATTGCGAGGAAGGCCGAAGAGAGGACGACAAACCACCCGAACGTAATGACGCGCTGCAGTGAGTAGCAATTGAACTCGTCGACCAGCGCGGTCTTCACGCCGGTGATGCCGCTTGCAAACATAAATACGCCGAGCAGACAGACACCCCCGACAACCAATCGCAGGTAGCTTGGCGTCGCCGCCTCCGCATATCCGAGCGAAACCGCGGAAGCCACGATGAATGCCAACATTGCCGCGGAAATACGCCACCACTTCGTTTGCAGATTCATTTCGTTAAACCCTTACCGTCAACCAGAAATCAACTTTGCGGGAAGGACGCAGCGCCGGATCCGGATGATCGGCCGGTTCGACGCAGCCTCGAATACACGAAGGTCAAAGATATAATCGCCGCCGGCTGCGGGCCGATAAGACCGGCGCCACGCCGCTACCGATTCGACAAACGGGCCGACCCAGCCCGCCCAGTCCCCGGTCCGAAGTCCGGAGCGCGCAAGGCCCGACACGTGCAGGCCGTCTCCCTTGATATCGACCTCTTCAGCAAGAAGCGGCTCGAAGGTGAGGAGCACATCCAATGAAAGTTCTTCCAGAATCGCGTCGTGGTCGGAAGCACTGCCACCGCGCGGCCCAAGCAGATCCTTCAGCATTGCGGCGAAGTGTTCGCCGAACGAGCGAGCTTGCGACGCCATCTCCACCTCGGCCACGGTGAGTATGGGCACCAGCGGAGCACCCGACGCAACGGTCGGAACCCGATAGACGAATTCCTTGGCGACAGGTTTCCCCCGGATTTCGGCATTACGTGTCAGATCCAGCTCCGTCTGCACGGAGCGATAGGCAAGAATGTCGAGATCCAACGCATCGAGCCGTCTCAGTCGCTTCGCCAGATCCCCCTCATTGAAGATCAGCGGACCGACATCGTCGGTCTTCGGATGGGCGGCGTCGGCCGGACAATAAAGCTCAAAGCTCCCGGGCCCGGGCAGACCGGCGCGGCTCTTATCACGCTTGATGACAAGACGGCGCCGGCCGTCAGCCATGACCTCCTCTGCAACATCGTAAACATCGAGACGCTCGACCAGCGCGGCCTCGGATTCGATAATCTGTTGCGACAATGCGCTTGCGAGGTCTTGCGCGCGTGCCGCGAGGAATTTGGCAGCAGCCTCGCCGGTCGCCTCCCTGCCGAGCTGTCGCAGAACGGGCTCGACCGCCTCGGCAAAGATCGCAAACGCCCTTGCTCGCAGCGCGTCCCGGGTAAGGCCGAGTAATGCTTCCGTGGGCAATGGGCCGGTTCCCGGATTGTAGCGGAGGGTCAATTTGAGTCGATCGCTTCCGCTGCCTTCGTAGCTCCACGTTCGCGAATGCCTCCAAAGCCGCGCATCGCCGATCGTGTTCGCCACCGTGTTTCCAATTGATTCAACCTCGATCGCGGGCGTCCGCGGATACCGCTTTCGCACGATCGGGATGTCCGCATCGGGCAGCTCATAGACCCGTGGTGTCGCGAGCTTGAGCCATGCGGTCGGCCGATAACGCCCCGGATCTCCCGGCACCACGGCCTCGAGTGCGGGTCGCGGCAATCGCTGCACGTGCGTCAGCCGATACCCGGCCGGCGAAGGAACGGTGTTCTTGTCGTAGTTCGGCGTCACGTCGGTCGTGACAAACAAGTGCCGTCTCCCGCTCGCCGGAGCTCCGATCTGCATCGCGGACGGCCGCATCGTGTACGGCACGACGCCGGTGTCACGCGACACGATGCTTCCATATGCCTGCGGTCGCTTCTCCTCGTCATGCGGGACGGCAGCCTGATCCTCGTAATACGAGATCGTGTCGATTGCATCTGCAGCGGAGAGCCGCATCAGAACCCTGTCCTTCAAAATCGCGTTTGGAACGTTTCCGATGGCCGGCCGGCCATCGAGAACGGGGCGAAGATCTGCGACAAGTGACGCGGCAATCGACGCCTTGGCGATCAGGATCTGCTGCAGAGCGTCGCGGCCTCCTTGCGTGTCGGACAGTCTTTGCACGGCCGGAACATCGAGCACTTCGTCGTACAGCGTAAGCGCACGGGCAGCGGTTGCATCTGCATCGATCCGGTCGAAGCCAACCGACCGCACGGGCTTTTCGTCCCCGAACGTCGGCACGTCGGCAACGAAGCTGTGCAGGCCGGTTGAAATGGGTGGCAGTGCGAGGTCGTGGCGCACGGCGGTGGTGAAATGATTGGCCGGCGGAAGCACGTCTTGCCGCACCAGCCAGATCGCCCGCTCGACCAGCCCCGGGACGCTGCCATACCCCGTTGCGAGCAGGAACTGCGGCGCAAAGTGTGCCATGGAAGCCTCCAGTTCTTCCAGGGTGCGCCCAAAACCGGCGGGGAACGCCACGGTGTTTGCAGGCTTGGCAGAGCCGTCATGGCGCAGCGGCAGCGGCAACGGCACAACCACGCTCTTCACATCGGAAGGCTCAGTGCCATCCAGCCCATCCAGGCTGGTGCGCTCGACCCGAAGCGCCAATGCAAGCTCAGCGAACTCTCCATCCGAAACTTCGACATCAAATCCGAACACGACAGGATCGCGAGACAACAGCCGTTCGGCTTCCGTCCTGACCGTCGTCGCCGGAATTGTCCGCAAGTCTCTCACGCTCGTCATCGCACCGAACGCTGCGCTGGCAGCCTCCATGAACTTCCAGAGCTTCTCGACGTCGGGCCTCGCAAACGCGACCGACCGCTTCAGGGCACGAGTCTGCTCGCTCCCGCCATCGGTCAACGACACGCCGATGTGTTCGTCGCGAAGCTGCAATGCCGCCTGGGCGTAGATGACCCTGGCGCGATCTGACATTTCAATCAGCGCCCGGTACTGGTCGTCGGTCAGGGGGCCTTCACCTTCCGGCACGATTGACGACGCAGAGCGGGGATCAAGCACCATGGCTACGTTGAGCCGGCCGGCAGTGCTGCCAGGCCACCATGCGAGCAGCAGCCCGGGCAAATCGTTCAGCGGGATCAGGCGATCGGAGTATCGGATTTTGACCGGGACGCTCGCGAGCGGCGGCCCCGACCAATCGTTGCCGTAGACGTCGCGCCATTGACCGGCGAGCTGCAGCGTCTTGCCTACGGCAGCATAGGGCGACCTCGCATTCATCAGCTTGGCGAACGGCAGGGCCAGCCGGTAGGTGAGCATCTCCGTCACGCCCTCGTCGTCGGTGTGCCCCACAGCGAGGCTCTCGGATATCGAGACCAGCTCGGCATTGTCATCCCTGACCGAATAGGCGAACATGGAGAAGCGCGCGGCGAACTGGTCCCAAAGCTCCTCGTTGAGACCGGTCGGAACGGCGGGCCGCTCCGGCCGCGTCACGATGATGGGCAAGACCCCGGCCGGAGCGATTGGTTCGCTGAGCTCCGCCCGCGCCAACGGGTTTTCGCTGTCGATCTGGAACGTGAACGAGTGACCATCCAGATAAGCCGCAGGATCGGCCTGGTCGGCAGGAACATCGAATACGACTGCGTTCGCGTATCCCGCGCTCTCCTCGGTCAGGTACAGGATCATCATTAGCTCGATCGGCGGCGTGCTTCCATCACCCTCCGGGCGAGGCGGGAGCTGCTGGATCGAACTGCCAGCCGTCGGCCAGCCGATACTCGTGCCGGCGCGGTTCGTGACGCCCGCGCGCCGCACGATTTCGACAAAAGCCTGAAGCTCGTCGATCGAAGCCACATAGGTCTCCGAGATAGCCGTTTCCGCGGCCAGCTCTGTCGCTCCGAAAGGCCTTGCTTCGGCCGACAGGTCACTCTGCACGACCACGGCCGAAGTCGCTGCACCAACCAGCGGCTCAAGCCCATCCGGCTTGACGTTGTAGAACTCGGCGCGTGCGATCCGTTGCGCGCCGCCGGCCTCCAGGTTGAGGGCATCCAGCCAAACGCGATCGCCTTCGGGCATACCGGCGATCTCGAAGCGATCGAGGACGGCAGCACCCGGGGCCGGTTTCACCAGTTGCAGCCGCAGCGTCACCGCGATGACGGCGTGCGAGCCGATTTTTGCCGCGGCTTCCGGACGCGTCCGCTCGCCGATTCTGAAGGCACGGAGGCCTGGACGACTGAGAAGGCCCTCGCTACGCGTCCTCGCCTGGTGACGAATGACCTCGGCCGGGAACGGGACCAGATGGGCACGGTTGCCACCGAGAACGCGGGGGCGCCCCACGGCGAAGTCGCGCGGCACCGTTCGAAACCTGTCGGCGGCGCTGATGCGCCCGCCAAGGTCGGTAAACAGGTGCGCACTGGCCGCGAACTGGACCAAGGCATCGCTCTCGACGCCGTCGATAGCAAAGGTGAGCGCCCCGCCACGCAGGAACGAATCTCCCGTCTCAATGACGAAGGCCGGCCGCTCAGCCGGGACGGCGGGGCGCCCGAGCGGATGTTGCAGCCAGGCGAGCTGGTAGAGACCATGATGCATTCCGGGCGCAAGGTTCGGAGGCATGACGCCGGCGGGCGGCGAATCCGGGTCGGGGAGCCGCGGTCCATGCAAGAACAGGCGCGTCGCCATTGCGAGAACGCCTGAGCGAACCTCGTCCCGTTCCAGTTCGTCGAGCAGATCGCCCAGCCTGAAGGCATGAGGCGATCCATCCGCACGCGGCGCTGCGGTCCTGATCTTCTCCGCGGCGATGGCACAAAGGCGCGAGATCGAGCCGCGGATGATCAACCCGACATAGTCCTCGAACAGGACCTGCGCGATCGGGAGCCGCTGCGGCTCCGCCTCGGCGCCGACCGACTCGGCAACTCGGGAAGGCACAAGAGCGGCCATCTGACGCTGGAGTTCGGCGTCGATCTTTTCGCGGTAGGCATCGTTGACGACCTGCTTGTCGGCAAGGCGCGTCGTCACCGGCCATTCCGATTCGGCAAAGCCGCTCCGGGTGATCGTCGCGGTGGGCGGAAGCGGGAAGAACACGCCGCCGATTTGCGCGGCACCATCGACCGCGTCCGGCGCACGCGAGATCGTCGCGTCCACATTGGTCCGAAACAGCGCATCGACAAACAGGAAAGACGGTTGGCGCTTCCGACGCTCGGATGCGTGGGCGGTTCCGTCGAAGATCGTGTCGCCCGCAGCAACCCAAAGCGAAATTCTGTCGAGCGTGTCGAACGTGATCTCGTGATCGCGCAAGGCGACACCGGGGCTCCGGTTCGTGGTGTTTGCGATCGTCCAGGCCGCCATCAAGACAGCCAGGCTCGATCCGCCGACGGGATGCCCATCGGCCGTACTATCGGGAATGACGCCGAGAAAAACGGCGTTGGCGCGAACGGACGCGTCGGCTGCCGCTGCGAGCGTCATGTCCGGCATCAGATACACGGGCATCCGCCATGGCCCAAGATCCGGTGCGAGCCGCCAGTCTGCCGGATTGATGTTTTCGGTCCAGGCCGGCGGCTCCTTGAACACCAGAAGCGGCCTGCCGGCTTCGGTCACGACAATCGACTCGGTGCCGGCACGCGGCTGGAACAGGTAGTACTGCGTGTTGCGGTCCGACCCGACGTAGACGGAATAGTCTACGGTCGTCGAGAAGCTGAAATGCAGACTGATCTCGATGGTCTTGCCGAACACCCTGAAGCGGGCGATCACGACCGAAATCCGCACGCTGACACCGGCCTCGATATAGAGGCGAATGCGGTGGTCCGTTTTCATATCGAAGCCGTAAGCAACCCATACGCGAATGGAGACTCCGGCCTTCACGATGCCGAAGTCGACATAGCCGTATATCTCGCCGAGTATGCCGACCTGCCCGCGGATCGCGACGAAGGTGGATGCTGCCTGCGTCCACTGGCGCACCTCCGGGCGAGCCGGATCGTGCCAGAGCACGCCATAGCCTCCCTCGATCTCGGCGAACACCGTGACCGAGAGCCCGGCACGAAAGATACCCTTGTTGATCTCCTTGCCGAGGCCGACACGAAACGCCATGCCGACCTCGGTGACGGGCTTGTAGGTCAGAAGGCTATCATCGACGATCAATGCGCCCGATCCGCCGCCCTGGTGAAATCTAGGCTGTGGGATCAACCATGCAGCAGGCCCCGATACGCGGCGGAAGTAGAGCCCGCCAGATCCGATGAACGGGAATACCTGTACGCCGAAGGCGCGTCCATAATCCTTGTTGAAGGGATAACCGAGATCGACGGTGAAACCGCCGTCGGTATAGATCTCAAATGCGATCGTTGGAAGCGTGACACTGACGACGCCGAATTCCAGCTGACGCCAGGCCGGCGGCGCGACGATCTCGATCGAATAGACGCCGAGCTTTTCACTGAGCTTCCGATACAGCACATCCAGCGAGAAGAGATAGTCGCTGGAGCCGGGCGACAGCGTGACACCGAAGCGAATGCCATAGATGTCGTCGTCGCGCATCGCAAGGCCGAGCTCGACGCGATCGGCGAATACTGCGGAGAAGCCGACGGACCAGCCTCGCGACGGGTCGAAGCGGATGTAGTCCCTCTCGATCGCGGTGGATATCTTGTCCAGCGCGGCCGTCTCGTTGTTTCCAGGATCCTGGTCATACGGCGCTTTCGATGTCAGGGCCGTAAAGCGACCGACGACCTCCTTGGTGGTCCTGGGAGGAGGCTGGGTCGCCGGAAGCGGATCGACACGCTGCCCGAGCGCAATCGCCTTCAGATCGAACACGCCAATCTTGCCATCGATGGGCTTGCGGGCGGCGAACCAGCCGATGCCACTCGCGGCCTGTCCGCTCCCCAGCGTTTTGGGGTCCACGAACAGGAACAGGGAGATGCCTGCCTCATCCTTCGGAAACTTGTATCCGAGAATTTCGAGCTGGGCGCCGATCGCATAGAGCAGCTTGATCTGCGATGAAGCGCCGCCCCCCGGCGGCCGGAACTGCTTGTCGAGAATCTTGAACCGTTCGGCCCGCAGCTTGATCACGCCTTCGATGCCGATGTCGAGCTTGCCATCGCTTTCCGGGAATTTGATGCCCAGCGCCCAGCGCGGAGCCCATCCGCCACCCGTCCTCACTCCGTCACTGAAGCCGAACAGCACCGACAGCTTGAATCCCTTCTTCGGCGCCAGCGAGCCGAGGAATCCGAGATCAAGATCGAACTCGAGACCAAAGCGGAAGCCGTCGGTCTCCGGAAAATTTCCGAATCCAAAATAGCCGAGATTGGGAAGTCTCAATCCCTTCCCGAACAGGTTCAGAGCCTTGAACTTCAATGGAAAGGAGGACCAGAATCCGCGGCCGGGCCGCTTGGCGGCGGAGCCGAACTGAAAGCGCAGCCGCCCCGGATTGAAGAACATTCGCAGGGCTCGCTCAATCGCGTGGCCGGGCAGGTTCGGAATCCTGAACCCCGTCGCAATGCCCATGTCGCTGAAATCGAGGGCCTCGATATCGATGACATCAAGCCCGCCCAGGGAGCCAAATTTGACCCTGCCGTCCAGAAGAAAGCGGGAGACGACCGATCTTGCATCCGCCCCGTCGGGTTTCGAATCGTCGGTCACATAAGCAATGCGATTGACGTCGACTATACGGATGATTGCATCTTCATCGCCCTCTTCAGGTGCAACCTGCCCCTCCTTTTTGGCGGCGTATCTGAAGCTTTGCTCGGGGTCGGTCTCATAGGTGTATACTTCACGCGTGGCTCCGCCTTCGCGTATCCGCTCGTAGCGTCCGACCAAAGACAGAATGGAGTCGTGCTTTCTCTGCCAGGCCGTGCTCGCTCTCTTCTCCCATATGTCGCCGAACCCATGGAACAGACGTCCCAGGTAGAAGTCGATCTTGGCTTGAAACGTCGAAATTTCGCCGTTCGCAAAGCTGACGAGCAAGCGCCGGATCTTGAAGCCGTAAGAACCGTCGTGTTCGGGCTCTTCCTCATTTGCTAGGGCAGGTTTGATCGCCGAGCCGTCGTCCCGATAGTCGACCAGACCGGAAAGGCGCGATTTTGTGGACCCGCCCGAATTGCCGATACCCTTGAGTTCGATTGCAACATACTCGCCGCGCAGCCGGTCGAGATCCATGCCGCCGAGCAGACCCTGGACCTGCGCGGGGAGATCGCCGAGCCCCAGATCGCAATTGATGATGAGAACGCCGGCCCAGTTGCCGTCGTTGAGAATGCTCAGCAGTAGCTGGTATTGCCTGGCCGCAGCGGAGTCGGTGGCAGCGGCTTCTGTCTTCGCACGGTTGATGAAGGCCTTAAGGATATCACGCGCATTCGCGGTCGGATCCTCTTTTCCCTCGGGTCCCGGGCGCAGAAACTGATCCCTGCCCGACCAGGATGCCGGGTCATCGGCGAGTTCGATGATACTTCTGCTTTCATATCCCTTGATGATGAAAAGCGTCTCGGGGCGTAGTTTTTGACGGTCCGCGCGCCCTTCTGCGCCCGGAATGCCGACATCGAAAGGCCAGCCCCCGATTGCCAACCGGCTCTCGAGGGAGGTGCCACCTTGCGCCGTCACGTCGGGCATCTTGTTCGCGACCAGGAACAAGCGATTGCGGATCAATGCGTCGGCAACGGCCGGCAGCACCGGCCCCTTCCCTCCGCCCGGGGTCCGGCCGCGAACGGCAAATTGAAACTGCGCCGGCTGCCCCTTGGCGGTGCCAACCGAAACGGCAAAGACGATCGCCGCGATGCGCCCGTCCGGCAGGCGCTCGACCTCGAAGCCGAGCGGCGTCGTCGATCTGCTGATGACCGGATCGGTTTCGGTCGCGGGCGAACTCTCGGTGACAGTATATCCCTTTGGGGCCGCCAGCTTGCGGCGCTCATGCGCCAGCCTTTCTATGTCGAACGCCTGAGCGGACTTGCGCTTGTCCTGCTGAACGCCGCGCGGCGGCAGGACAGGCACAAAACCCGCCGGAATATTCGCGGCGTCCTGCCTCCCGACCGTCAGCTCGAGCGGCGCATGCTCGAGCACACCGCCATCCATCTTCAGGTTGCGGCCACTGGGTGGCTCGGCGATCATTCGCATGGTGCCGGAGGGATCGCCGCGGTGCACGCTCATCCACGACGTAACGCCGAGGCTGTCACCTTGCGCCGAGAGCGCGGGCGTGTTCGTGGCTGCAGTGCTCTCGGCGGCTTCGGCAAACCCCTCCGGCGGGCGCTTGTCAATCGCGGGGCCGAGGTCGAACGTGACGAATATATCTCCGGACGCTTCAGTTCCGGAAGCTGAAGGCCCCAAAGTCTCGCTGGGCGCAAAACCAGGCAGCAGTCCGAGCAGCGCAAGGTCGAGCGCCGCACCGGCTTCGGTGCCTCCCGCAGGTGGCTTCACCTTTGCCTTGAAGGTCCCGCGCAACGACATCGTGTCGTCGTAGTCACTGGCACCTGCTTCAAGTTTCAGCGGCTGGCGCGTGAATACAAAAACCGGTCCCCGCTGCAGCGCCGGGGTCGGATGCGGCACGACTTCAACGTCGTGCCCGGGCGCTGTCGGGATCGCCAGGACGAGCGCTTCGGTGTCGGAGCGAGGCAATGGTTGGAGAAACGACCGGAGCTGGTCCAGCGGTGCAAACGGATCAAGCGAAAGCACGCATCGACCGCTTCTCGTGCCGGCCTCGCCGCCGTGCAGCACGGCAGCCTCTTCCGTAGAGGTCGCGGGCGATCCATCGTTCCGCTTCAGGTAAGTAAAGCGGTTGACGAGCCCCGCGCCGACGATCTCGTCGATCGACGTCGGCGTCAGGACATCGCTACTCGAGCTGAGGTGACCCTCGCCACGGAAACATCCGATCGCGGAAGCGTCCGTGAGATCGAGCTCCAATTGCATGATGGCGAAGGGCGAGCGGCTTGTGTCCAGTGCGCGCCGTCGACCGAAAACATGTCCGGATCCCTGGGGCGTGAATACCAGACCGATCGGGCCGGCCGAAAGCATCGATCGGTCGAGGTCAAGGACGTATTCCAGCAATCCTGTTGCCGGATCCTCGAGCTGGACCTGGTTAGCGCCGAGCGGAAAGGACCCGCTGCGCCCGCCTTTCAATACGAACAGCGGCACACCGCCGCCGGCGCGACCGAAAGCAATTCGCTCCGCTGTCTGGGCGAGCCCGATTGTTGCCTGCTCGGCCGCCCGATGATCGAGCCATGCAACGATCTCCGAAAGTCCGGCAAACGGTTGCGCTGACGGCAGCACCCAAAAGATGCCGTTGCGAACGACGCTGTCGTCCAAGGTCAACGACGGCTCCGACGCGACATCGTTGATAGGACGAAACAGGATTCTGGGGTTTACAGCATCGTTGGCAAAAATGGACGAAGTTCCACAACGGGAAAATGTCACCATGAAATGCGACTCCCTTCGGTCAACGGCAATCCGAGTAAACGACAATCCTTACGGTCAATAATCAGGGGGGCTGGAAGGCCACCGAGTTCAATCGTCACCGCCTTGCCGAGCCGTGCACCGGGCGGCCATTGATCGGTGGCGTCCTTGATCGGTTCGAAGCAGCCTTTTTGAATATCCGCCGGGAGGACATGTGCAAGGCGTGCTCCCAGCGGCACCTGACGATCCTGCCCGCCGATCTCGATCTTGACGTTCGGCGAATAGGTCAGGCCACCGAGGGCGACCGCACATGCAACCTGATATTCCGGCTTGCAAAGGACCGTTCGGTCGAATGCGGTCGTATGAGCGTCGGCTGTGAACTTGTCCAACGCGGCCAGATCCTGCGCCGCCACGATCAACGTGGCCGGATTTTGAGCGAGCGAGTCAGGCGCCTTGCTGAAATAAATGGCCGGGCTCGGAATAGTCGCTATGGTCTGGACCTGGCGCAAGTTTCTCGGGAGAAAAACCCGCACAACCCCTTGCTGGAGCAAATCCTCAAAGACGACATGGGACGCGAGGGCCCCGAGTTTAAGTGTGGTACCGGCCTCCACTGCAGCCCCGGCGGCGCTCTCGGCCTTGGCATTCTCGGCATTGGCGTTCTCGGCATTGGCGTTCTCGGCATTGGCGTTCTCGGCATTGGCGTGCTCCGCCTTGGCGCTCTCGGCCTCGGCGCTTTCCGCCCCGAGGCTGCTCGGCCGGTTAAGCCTGCCCGACAACATGTACGCCAAAAACAGGTCAGAGGCGGCGCGCCCGCGCGGCGCGGCCACCTTTCGCGGCCTAGGAACCAATGCGTAGGGATCAATCGGATCGGCCTGGGTGGACAGATCCAGTGGCGCGCCGGGCTGCATCGTGCGCGACACCGGATCCACGCTGGTCGACTTGAAACGAAGCGACATCGCCGGGTGCAGATCGAAGAAATGGAAATTTCGATCCGCCCGATGCGTGTGTAGCATCATCCCGTCGATCGTCTTCGGCAGGCGCGAAACCACTTCAGATACGATCTGCCCGTTCAGGAGCTTGTGACTCTCGTCAACAAGTTTCGAAGCCGTTCGTCCTGCGGCGATGCTTGCGTAGCAATCGACGATCCGTTCCCAGGGCTTCGTGGCCGGATTCTCCACGGCGGGATTTCCGACGGAAGACGTAAGTTTTTGAGGTAGCGTCGCCAGATGCAGGGCGACGGCCCAGTATCCGGGGATCAGGTATGGCGTGCTCTCGGCCTTGGCGAGCCGAAGGACGATGCGCACCCCGTCGGTCGTGCGCGTTCCGTTGAGGCGGCGAACCGGGACGACCTCGACCGAGCCGGACAAGTTCGGCTCGAACTGGTGAAGAGGGTATTTCGCCGAATCGACGCTGCCGCCAGGTCGAGCGAGCTCGACCCAAGGTGTCGATGGATACTCGAATTCGGCCGGCGGGCGGTTTGCGGGAGCCTCCGACGCAGGCGCCGCGATCGGTGTCCGGCACGCCTTGCTGATCGCGTCAATCTTCAGGTCGCCCTCCGCGAGCGTGACGCGAAACGGACCATACGGCATGCTTCCTTCCGGAAACAGTCGAAGCGCCATATCGTCGGACTCGGGCGACGGAGCCGACGCGTGCGTCAGCGCCGCGGAAAGAATCTCGATCTCGACCCGACGATGGGACGGTTGCGGCGCCGGCTCGCCTGCAGCCTCGGTGGCCGGCCTGGCAGGATCCGCACAAGCGCCGCCTGCTCCTGAATTCGCCTTGGCCTGCCCGCGTCCTTCGATCTCGAGCGCGAGCGGCACGCCCGGCGCGCTTTGTCGCAACAGTGCGGCGATCGTCTGCGCGCGCTGGAACGAAAGCTTCAGGTTTGAATCGTCCCCGCCCTCGCTGTCGGCGAAACCCGAAACGCGGACGAGCAGGCGCGACTTCGACGGCCTGCCACTGTCACGATTCGCCGCGACGAGCAGGGCCCCCAGCTCCTTGATCTCCCGAATGATGGCAGCTGGCCGCTTCTTGTCGGACGACCAGACATGGCCGCTCAACCTGCTCGCACCGCGGGGAAAGCAGATCAGAGGCTCGCGAATGACGATAGTGCCGCCGGTTTCGACAGGACCGCCATTGATGAGCGCCAGTTTCTGATACAGCGCATTCACGCAGGTACCGTGTGCACCGCAGTTGTCTTCACGGACTGCGGCGGACGTTGCACGAGTGGCGGTCGCAAGACAAAGGAGCGTCAACAGAGCCGCGCATGGCCGGCATGGCGCCCGCCGACTCGTTCGGTTGTACCTCATCCCCCACCCCCTTAGAAAGATTGCCCCATCAGCAAATGACTTTCAACGAGTATAAATTCTCAAGCAGTCGGTGACAGCATAGACGTCAGCCAACGTCTCCATCCCTGAAATGCGGCAGCTATCGCAATGAAATCCTGCGCCCGATCGCTGTGGTGGTCGACGATCTCCGCATATGCAGATAAGGCTTCGACGAAACTGCCGGCCTCATCGGCCAGCGAAAGAATGGCGTAGCCATCGAGTGGCCGCCGACTGCGGGCCTGGCGGCCGCCGTTCGCCAGGTATTTGTCGACCGACGACCACCATCCAAGCTTGCTCGGAATCTCTCCTGGAAATGCCCTGGTCAGGGCGTGCCCAGCCGGCTCTATCCAATCGGGATGTGTCCCGGCGAGCGTGTTCAGGACACATCGCGCCGCGGCCTCCGAGCCCGATGCGGCCATCTGTGCGACCAACCCCGCGAATTCGCGCGTGAACTTTGGGTCGGCGATCACCGCGTTGCCCGGAATCGCGGACGAGCCCTTCAGCAAGGTCCTCATGCCGGAGACTAGCTCCGGAAAATTGGGCTGCAATTGGGAAGCGACGGCTTCAAATGACTTTCCGAACTCCTGCAACATCCGCGCCCCGATCGTGGAGAAAACGGCGTTGAAATCGAGCTTTCGCAAAATCGGTCGCGCCGTATCCGTTTCATGGAAAGCGAGCACGCACAATGCGCCGCTCGTGGTCGCGGCCGCCGGCACCTTTTGTCCACTCCTGCACATCGCTCCGACTGCATCGAGGATGCGAGCTTTTCGCTCCAGAACGACCGAGCCGGCAACGAAGTCATCCGCATGCACGATGCACGCTGCATAGTCCCAGGCTGCATCGCCCAATCCGGTCGGGAACGATACGAGCTTCCAGTCGGCCATGCCGGACTGCAGCAGGACGGGAATGGCCTGCGGGTCGCGTGCCCCAAGACGCAAGCAGAAGCGCAACGGCCCGCCGGCAGCTTCATCGGCCATGCGCGCGGCATCGAAGTCGCCGTCGCCAAGCGCAGCGAACGCAGGCGCCAGCGGTCCGGAGGTCGTGCCTCGATTGAGCCACTCCCGCAGCTCGTCCCAGTTCCCCGAACGATACTGGGTTTCGCAGACCATCCCGACGAGCGCAGGATTGTGCGCGCCCCTCTGCAGATCGTCCAACACGGAGGAAAGCCCGACGACCGCTCCCCGCTGCAGAAGACGCCTGCCGAAAGCCACCAGCAACGAGGACGCCACCCTAGGCGGCAACGTTCTGAGCGCCTCCGCAGAGACCGCCCGTCCGAGCCTGACCTTGAGGTAGACTTGCGCCGCCCCCGTCAGGTCGTCGACGGCACTGGCCAGGAGGGCTCCCACCTCTGGCCTCCAATAGGAATCCGCCTCCTCGATTCTCTCCTCGCCGCTCAACAGCAGATGGTAGATCGCTTCCGCGCGCATGTCGGTGCTGCTGTTGGCCCGGGCGCGGAAGAATTTCGTGGCTCGCAAATTGGCGTTGTCGAACCGCCGGCGATCCTGCCGGCGCATCAGGTCGAGCATCGCAAGCCTTACATCGCTTCGGTGCCGCAGGCACTCGCCGGTGCGGGTCACAAGCCAGCGCTCGGATTCAAGCCGCCGCAACAGCTCCATCGCTTCGTCCGTTGACAGCGCATCGGCTTTTTCGACGAGGCCGCTGGCCGGGGCCATAACCTCGCGGATGACGTCGGTGGTGACGGCGCGCACGACCAGCCCGGGCACCGCGAGCTGCCGTACCTGCGGGTCGTTGATGTGATTGACCATCCGGTTGATCAGGATGCCCGTAATGCGCCTGCTCGTCACCAGGTCTGCGCCGGCATCACTGTCATCGTCTCCGGCCGACTCCTGCGCATCCCCTGACTCGCGGTCAGATGCCTCGACTTCCCGAATGATCTCGTCCAGGAGAGACGCACGCTCCGCTTGGTCCCTGCTCTTGAGCCAGTTCATGACGATTGCGACATCGAGAGGACTGCCCCGCAGCAGCTTGGCAAGAGCTGTGATCTGCGAACTCGCGATTCCGATGGCATCGCTTTGGTTGCGCCGGCGGATGAGTTCGACAGTGGCCGCGAGTGGAAGCGGCCCGAGCTTGATGGGCGGGTGACTAGTCGTGATCTCCGGCGCGCCGGCGCGGCCTGCTACAACGACCCGCAAATTCTCCCAGCTCCCCCCGGATCTCGCGCCCGTCGGCGGCGTCGGTGCGCGCAGCGTTGCGATTAGATCTGAGATACCTTTCACCGCCTGCTGGTCGTACTGAACCACTTCGAATGTGTCGAAGACGAGCAGTACCGGCGCCCGACCCTCGTTGATCGATTCGATGATCGACCTCAGCTCGAAGCAATATGCATTGAGCTGCGATCGCGTCGTATCTTCGAGCAGCCGCTGCGACGGATTGTTGGCCAGCAGATCGATTGCACCTCGCAAATCGGCTCGGAATTTGGCCAGCGGCGCTTCCAGCCCGGGAAACCACGTGGAGAATTGGAGGGCAATGTCGATGAGGATCTGCAGCGGCTGGCGCGGTGCCAGCGCGGCGCGATCGAAATCGAGATAGGCGAAGGGTAGATCGATGCCCGGAAACAAGGCATGGTCGAGAATGAATTTTCCGATCAGACTTGACTTGCCCATGCCGCCGATGCCGCTGATGATCAGCGGCTCGTTGGCGGCGTCGCTGAAGGTTATTCTCTGCCACAAGCTCCGAATGGCTCGACTTGCATATTGCCTGAGCTCTTCGGGCGGCACGATTCCAACATATGCGCGCAGCGTCTCGATCTGCTTTTCACGGCCGACGATGCGGTCTCTGCTGCCGTCCGCGCCATCCTGCTCCGTCCGCCCAACCAGGACTCTCAAGGGCTCCAACAATTCGCGTTTGGCGATTTGCCTGCGGACATCTGCCGTTGGCGGCACCGCCGCGAAGTCGGTCCCGGCGAGCCAGCCGGACACGACCATCAACTGATCGAGCTCCGAGGCCGTGGCGGCGTCTAGCTCGGGCAAATCACCCTTTATGACCCGGCGGAGCATGGCGCCCTCCAGATCGTCGCTGTCCGCAGGTATGTCGATCGCGGACTTCAGCGTGTTGGACGCGTTGGCATCCAGCAGCACCTGCCGACGGACGCTGGGCTTGAGTTGCCACATGGGCGTCCCGCTCCGCGGCACCAGTTCGGATTGGGCAAGCAACGCACGAAGATCCGGACTTTCGTCCTTGTCGGGCGAGAAGCCGATACTGTTGGGAAGGAAGTAGCCGCGGGTGGCGGCGGCCAGCAGCTGCTGTGACGCGAGGTCACCAGGGAAAGCCGTCTCGGTCTTGCCCGACACGGAATTCGCAGCGTCCCGCACCACGCTCAAATCGCTATCGAGCTTTGCCGTATCGATACCGGCTGCTCGCAATCGCGCGACGATGTCAGCCATTGAAGACGTGCTATCCGGTGCCGCCATGCCATTCACCTCTATTGCATGACCTTGATTGCCTTCAGCGCTGGGACCACACCGCCAGCCAACGTCTTCAGCCTGAGCCCAGGATCGGCCAAATCCGGCAACGTGGCCTTCGAATATTCGTAGAGCGCTGCAACCGTATCATCGTTGTAGCGGCCGTCCGCGCCAGCGGCAGAAACTGCTGCCCGAATGCAGCTCTTCCAGGCTTCGATGCCAATCGTGTCGTAAGCGACGACATCGTGCTTGTACTGACTTGTATATTCGCGCACAAAATCGGGAATATGACCGATCAGCAGCCAACGCATCGATTTCAAGCCCGGTCCCAACACCTGCTGCGTGTCCGTGACACCGATCATCCCCGCGATGAGTTCCTTCAGCCCTCCGTCAGGCGGCGACTTGTGGATGTCATCGATGACGATCCAAACGAGTTCGCGCAATACCAGTTCCTGACCTGCCGCCGGCCCCATCGTTCTGTCGATCACGGTTTCGCTCACGGTAAGTCCAGCGTTTTTGGCGCGATCCTCCAACAGCCGACCGAACCAGGCCGGCAGATCGTTTGCCCACCAGCGGGTCCGTTGCCGCTCGTCCGTAGGTTTTTCCGGCATACCCCTCATTTCGCCAAGATCGATGCGGCGGCCGAGTTCCAGGAGAAAATCCTCCGGCCTGTCGGATTTAAATTCCTTCATTTCCTCGGCGGAGAATTCGACCACGATCGCGGGCCGACGTCGTGCAATGGCGCGCAGGATGCGGGTGGAAAAGCTCTTGCCGGACTTTCCAGGAACACTAGATGCGTTCTGCTCGCTGACGACCAGAACCCGCTGCACCGCATGCGAATCGAACATCGCGAATGCGGCTTCCTTGAAATCCACCCTTCCCAGCACTGGCTCGGGCTTCTGGCGATCATCGGACAACGACCACAGCCCGTCGTTGGTCCCGAAAACGGCGGATGATTCCAGCAGAAGGCCTGGTTTCTCCACCGAAAGCCGGGCGATCACCTGATTTATAAACACACCCTGATTGCAGAGACTGGTGGGCCTGTTCGGATAGGCTGACGGGTGCCCCGCATTGTGAAACCCGACGATATCCGGCGTTGCGTCGAAGCAAGGTGATCCGGAGGAGCCTCCGTTCGTGTTGGTCGAATAAAACAATCGGGTCGAGGGATCGGGATCGCTGTCGACAAAGTCCCCCTTATCGAACATCTGGGGACCGGCGGAGGGATGCTGCAGAAGCGCGATTGCACTGCCAGGACGCGGCGGGCGCACCGGGGCGCCCAAACGCTGCCATCCGCGAAGCTTGCCTCCGCCTCCGCCAATGGATTCGGCACCGATCCGCTCGGCCAGACGAATGATTGCGCAGTCGAGGCGCTGGTCAATCGGCGGCGGGCCGAAAAGGTGGGTCCGTCCGTCATCCGGATGCTTCATGCTCGACCATTCGAGCCAACGGCTGGCTGGCGGATTTTCCCGAGGAGTCACGAGCCTGACCACGCGCAGACCACTCGGCGGGGCTGCGACGGCGAAGGCGCCGACGGGCGCCCAGTAGTCGAACACGAAAGCTAGGCTCTGCTCCGCTCCCGCCAGCGCAACATCCCCGGCCGGGCCGGGGACCAGGAAGCGCTCGACGACGTGACGCGCCGTCAGAACGAGATCTGCCCCGATGAGGAAACCGGTCCCCTTGAAGCCCGGCTCGTACGGATCGTCGATCCAGATCGCACACACACGGTAACGGGCGGCCTCCATTCCTTCAAAGAACGTCTTCGAAACCAGGAAGGGCTGAACCTTGTTGTTCAGGCTCTGGAGGTTAGCCTGATCGGCCACTCCGTCCGCATTCACGGCAATCTGGTCCGAGAGGATTCCGCGAAGCACGGCATTGGTCTGACTGCGACTGATGAGCTCGACACAAAACCGTTCGAGCCATCCCTGGCTGGCCAAGTGCGGTACCAGCGCTTCCGTCAAGACGACCTTGTTGCCCGGATCCTGTGGCGCAAGACGCTCGATATAGTTCTTGCGATCGCTCGGCTGCGTGTCGGGCGGCAGGATCGCGTCGACCGCCGCCGTTATCACCGCCCACGAGGCGTAGAGATTCAAGACTTTCGGTAAAATCGCCTGCGTCGGCATTTTAGATACCCCACTCCCCCGTCTGGCTTCGGACGATCGCAGGGTGATCGGCTATCGCCGACAGGAGCACGGCTTCGTTGCGCGCTCCGGGGCGGCCAAAATAATGCAGTCCCACAACCTTCGACGATGCGAAATCCACCAGCGGACTGCCGGAGGACCCATTGGTCGTCGAACAGTCGTGGGCCAGTACATCCGTGCCGAGAAGCTCCAGCACGCAACCCGGAGAAAAGCGCTTGGTGCCGTCGAGCTCACCGAAAACTTTGAATACGTTCTGATCGTCCGCGAGGTCCTTGATCGGGTGCCCTGCGACGAAAACATTCCGTTTCGCCCATCCGTTGGACTGCGCCTTCAGATCCATCACGATCGGTGACGGCATGCCGCCTGCCGCGTCCGCCGTCGGCGGCTTCAGCCGGAAAATCGCGAGATCCGGTTTGTCACCGCCCTCGACATAAAGCACCTCGTCGAGGGCGAACCGCGAATGCTTCGAGCCTCCCTTCTCGAAGCGGAAATCTACGACGCATGGCCGATCGGTCCGCAACCGCCATCCCTGGCGCACGTCGGTGGCCGCCAGCGCAGCGTTCTGTCGGGCCACCGCACCGGCGACATGCGCATTGGTCACCAGCGTGTTCCTGCCAATCAACCACCCGGTCGCAACAGGAACGAACGGCTCAGCGCTTCCGACCATGATGCAGCCAACCCGAGCGCAGATGTCCAGGATCGCGTTCTGTGCCGTATTGATATACGCAACCCAGAAGTCGTCTTTCGCAGTCGCCGCACTGGTGTCGGGCGCATCGCCCTCGACGAACCAGGCTGGCCGCCCAATGACTTGGATCACGGCCTCCAGATTCGCCAATTGCCCTGCGTTGAGATCGCGATGGCTGACGTGACCGCCGGCGAGCGAGGCGGCAAGGTCGAGTCCTTCCCGTGCGGTCTTGTTGGCAACCGCGCGAGCGAGCTCCGTCGCGCCGGGAGACGCCGCTTTGAGATTCCATTCGATGCGCTGCTCAACCTCCTGCAACGACGGTGACTTCGGCGCGACTGACTCCAATCCGCCGGCTTCTCGCGGCGCCGCCGCTGGTCCGAGCCCCAGCTTCTTGATCTCTTTGATGACTCGTTCGGCGCGTTCCTCAGTGGACTCCGGGAAGCGGGCTCGACTTATCATGGCGTCTCTCCGCAGGGGACCGTCATCAGGGCGGATCGATTGTTACGTCATAGGTCTTGTCCGGCTCCGCTCCGACATTGATGTCTACGGAGCGGCTCTCGCCAGAGGCGGTGAAGATGCGCAGCCGAACCTCTCCGGTTGGAAGCCCGATCTGGGCATGCCCGTCCGCATCCGTTTGATACATCAGTTCCGGCACCGGACCGCTTGCCTGCTCGACCGCGATCCGGGCACCGGCAAGCGGCTGCCCATCGCGGAGGGTCACATGAATGAAGCACCGGCTGCGCGGCACGGAAGCTGTCAAGCCGAGGCGGCCTGCAACCACTCCTTCACCGTCAACACGATCTCCGGCGAAAGTCGCGGTCCGGAATTCGCCGTCACGCCGAGACTGGGCGCCGTGCCACCTATTCCATAAGCGTGCACCGCAACGGCAACAGCTTCGCTGGTCGCCGACGCCTGGACCCAGACAGGCGAGCCACTCTGGCCTCCGTACGTATCGACGTCGTAATAGATGCGGTGTGCGGACGTCCGAAGCACCCTGTTCTGGTGGAAGTACTGGTTTCGCCCGTTGTCGAGATCACCCGGATAGCCCGAAATGTTGACGAGAGCGTTCTCCAGCTCGGCATCCGTCTGCGACGCGATCTTGAAATAGCCGACCTCCTCGCCCAGCGGCTCCGCCAGCTGAATGCAACCGATGTCATGATCGGGATCGGCCGAGTTGATCCATTGCTGAAGCGCAAAGAACTTCGTTGCGGTCACGGTCCTGAAGGGAGATACGCCTGCGTCCTGCCCCGGCGAGACCTCGATCGAACCAATCCAGCCGTTGAAATCCGACGGGCTGTAGACGCAGTGTCCTGCGGTCAGCAGGGTCTTGGGGCCGATAAACCACCCCGTCCCGATATACGAAGATGTCTGTGGCGGCCGAGGCTTCAATTTCAGCCCGGCAATCTTGCGCCACGGCGGGGCCTTTGTATTGGTAATTCTGACGCGGTCGTCGGTGCCCAGCACTGTTTCGTTGCCGACCCGCACGCCCTTCGGTTTTATCTTGACATCCGATTTTCCAAAGACAAGCAGATCCTGCTGCGATTCGCCCTTGGACTCGGCGCTGCCATCACTGCCGGCAGTTTCGATGACGGGCGCAATGGGTTGATTTTCGGTGGGCGGCAAGGCCGCTGACGACGACCAGGGCAACGCATTCATGCCAAATCCTCCTCAAAAAATAAATCAAGAGATTACGGCTACATCCTAGTTGCGTCAGAATTTTCTGCAACCAAAATCGGATCTTCGTTCCCGTCTCGCCATCGACGACGGGATCTTTTAAGGTCAGGAGCTATTCCATATTGAACGATGAGCTTGTGGCCTGTCTTCTGCTGGAAAACTGGGGCAAAGTCCGTTGAGCACGTATGCGACTGAAGGGACGACATTCAGTTCAGCTGCATTACTCTGCCGAGAGCATGTGGCGGCGGGCATAGGCAGAAACTTCACCTCGACATTCCTGATAGCGTTCCTCCTCCGACTTTCTCGCAACACACTGTAATGACGAACCACTAAAGAATGTTGTTCAGTAGAGAGAGCGCTCGCGAAGTTTGCGCCGCGCGGGCAATGGTTCCCGTCGCCGATCGCTCGGCAAAGGCGAAAGTCAGTTTGTCCGTATTCACTTCCGACAATCCAAGAAGGCTGTCCGGCCTTTCCCCGCTCGAGCCCGAGAGTTTGGTAGTGAGGTTAAGCCCTTCGCTCGTGAACGCCATTTCGGCGGATCTGACGAGGCTGATCTCTCCAGCCAGACTCGTGTCCACGCTGGGACTGCGGAAGGAGTCCACCTCTGCCCCAGTTTGCGGCTTGCTCCTGCGCCAAGATCATCTCCGTAACCGAGCCGACTGACAGTTGATCGTGATCGAGGTCGCTGTCGTTTGAGAGTACGCCAATGGCTGCCGACGCTGTAACAACCCTGCCTTTTGCTACGCCATTGCTGTCGGAAATTGCGACCGGATCGTGGTTGGTTGGGGTGAACAACACCCACTATCCTTATTGCGACAAGTACGGCGGTCGCACCCAATGCGCCGATACCAGGGATTGTCATCAGCCGGCGTGTGACGTCCTCTCGATCGGCGACCGCCTCGATCTCCTTTGTCACTTCGCGAATCCGTTCTTCGAGGCGGCGGAGATCGGCGAAGAGATCGCCCACCAGGCGACGCATCACTGGTGACAAATCGTTTCTTTCGTCATTCAAAGCGCGCGGCAACTCGAGTTTTAAAGGGGATCAATCGCTGTCCGCTCAAGCTCCCGAACAACGCCAAACTCTTCGCCGTTGAAGCAGTCCTCAGGGCGATCCGAGACGTCGTGATGAGGCCAGCGCCAGAACACCATGAGTGTTCAACCGAACAACAGAATGAGAGCGACGACTATCTGTGCTTGTAACACTTCCCCCGGAAAAGGCTTGCGGCACTATTTTGTCCAGAATTTTCGATGGGCCAACAAGCGCGCCGATGCGACTCAGTTCGAGAACGGGCCTTCGGAGCAAATGCTGGCTTGGTATGCAAAATCGGCAACAGATATTCGTCACTTCTTAAGGAGAGATCAGCCGCAGGAGACCAAGTTGCCGCGGCCAGAGCTCGGCCGATCAGCGTTGCTGCGCAACTGCGCTGATTCACTCCATCCCTTCGCCTGACCACCGTCCCTGCTATGGCGCTCAGGTTGGTCGTCCAGGCAGCGGACGACCTCTTCTCGAGCGTTCGCGTTTATCTGGCGCGCAACTGGTTTTCTCTAACGGACGATCTTCTAGACCGAAGGCGGGACCGCTCAACGCCACAGACGAAGATGGCGAGACCTGCCTTCGGTCTGGCAGGTGCAGTTCGGATTTGCGCCTTGCACGAACCAGCGAGAACTTGGATGGAGAAAATAGAAGAAATTGGAGCAACCACGATCGGTTGGAAAAGCAGCAATTCCGATCGACATCTTAATGTGCTGGGCAGCCAGAATGATTCCCGCGGCCATGGATGTGAACCCCACCGAGAATTGCGGGTCACCTGGCCGGTTGACGTAGTCGGCAAGTTGCTGGATGCCGACCGACGCGCACCCTGGATTGCTTAATGCCTCCTCGACCTCGTTAGCGCTCATGCCGCGAGCAGATGTCCACGCTGCCCGTTGCACCCGCGACAACCCGCGCAACTCATCAACCAGGGCAACGAGTTCTTTGCGTGGATCGCGAAGCCGGTTGTGGCACTTCAGGCACATCCACGGCGAGGGAACGTCGTAGATGGAGACGCTTGACCGCAGACCCGTAGCGTGCGTGCTGCCGCCCATCAACATGCGCGGCCATACATTCTGGATCGCGTGCCGGGCGAAGTTTCCATCAGTATCGTCAACACATGAGAGTATCGTGTCGAACCGGAAGATTGCCTCATCGGACGCGAGCTCCGGAAGCTGATCGCCTCGATCGACGCGACGCAGAAACTCCTCCCACTTCTTCATCACATGGTGGGCCGTCAGCCCGCGGGACCGCAGATATTGGGCAACGATCTCAGCCTTCGATCGATCGTCGTTAAAGTCAACGATGCGAGCAAGCGGATAACGGTTGAGATTGGTTATATCGTCCAGCGCCTCCGGATCGATGGCCGTCACGTGACCCCGCACACCAGGCACGGAGCCGAGGGCCAGCGCGAAAGCCTGGCCGACCGCACCGGCGCCGACCAAGTAGGGCTGGCCGATGGACAACGTCTCGGGCAGCTCAGCGGAGGGCAAATCTTCCCACCCCGATCGGGTCTGCAGATCGAGGAGCGAATACGCAAGCTGATCGACGAAGGAACCGCGTTCGGGGTTAATTCCGCGCAGGTGCTTGAAAACCTCGGCAGCAGCTAGACACCCCGCGAAAGCAGGGCCGAGTGGATTTTTGTCCCGCGGTATCACGCTAGGAGCTGATCCGAGCGGACCCGCGTAGATATTCCATCCGTCTGCGAAGATCGACAGTCGTCGATCCGCGGCGAATCGCGCGCCCTCATTTCCAACCGTGATCTCAACGTCTGCGCGTTTATCAGCGGCGATATCGAGCTCAACGCGGACACGATCGCCTACGGCTTCCTTCGCCCATGCCAAAAGAGACTCAACGAGACTTCCAGGCTTGGCGTACGGTACGACGCCGTCGAGAAGGCGGGTCTCCGGCACTGACAACGCGATGCCCTCGACAAGCTGGTCTTGCCGGACCAGTTGGTTCGTCAGAGTCCAGATCATGTGCTGCCCGGCGAACGTGGACGCGATCGCGGCGGGCACCGTGACTCTCACCAAACCTTTGCGGGCCTGATCGATAGGTCGAAGGGCACCGGAAGGGTCCGGCCGCAAATGCCTATCGCCGAGAAGAGGGCCAGACATCAGCGCAAATCCAGAAAAGAAACCGTACCGGCACCTTCGAGAACGAGACGGCGGGCCGCGTCGGCGATCGAAAGAAGGTGCCAGTAGTTGATCTGGAATTCATGGATGCCGGCCCGATGCGGCCATGGACCGGTCCAGTGACCGTACCGCGGAAAGACCACCGACAAGACCCCTCGACTTATCGCACGGGCGTCGTCGTATCGGGAATGCTCGACCCAGTCGCCCGGATGCGAATGCACCTGAGCGAGCGCGACCCAGCGCTTTGCTCGGGTGGCCGCCGACACCGCCGCCATTGCCTCGCCGGTGACGTCGTAATTGCCCCACGTGCCGCGCTGTGGGGGCACAACAACGGCTTCCACGCGCCCGCACCCTCCAGGCAGATCGCGACCGTACCAGAAGCAGCACGTCTCGACGCGCCCGGCCCCTTGCAGCACCCCGACCGTTTGTTCGAGGGCATTCTTGGGCGCGTAGAGGATAGCGGAATTGGCTTGATAGGGCTGCTGCGGCGGCGATCGGCGTATCTGGTCGTCCTGATCGAAATTGCTCATGCGGTTACCCCTGACGGCCCCTGTAGTAGAGCCGCATGGCCTCGGTGATGGTGAACAAGGTGTGGTTGAAATTGTGGCGCTCAGGGTCCCAGACATGCCGCGCCTCTACCGAGTGGCGCAAGTCGTAGAACTCCAGCGTCGTGGAGTTGCAGATGAGCTGCCGCTTTTGGTCGTTGTAATTTGGATGCACCCTAAGGTGCGGCGCCTCGATGTTGGGAAGCCACCGATCATCGTCGCCCAGCTTGTAGTCCTTCGTAATCGGGTTCACGAATTGCGCGCTCGGTGGCCATTCGGGATAGCAGTGAAATTGAAGTCGCAGCAGGAAGAAGTCGGCACTCGGGCTCCAGAGCGGCACGCACAGGGTTAAGGCGTCGATTCTGCACCAGCCGGCCTCTTCCAAAGTCCGTCCCTTCAGAGCGAGAGGAAGATCCCGCTCGAGCGCCTCGCCGCCACGAGCAGGATCTGGGACAGGTGTCTCGTTGGCATTGGCCATCACGCCCCGCCGGTGCCACCGACGATCTGATACTTGCGTGCCGGACAGATATGCTGCTCTTGGGCCTGCCGCAGCGTGAGCCCGAGATAGGGCGTCAGGTCGGCGCCGGCGTGTTGGCACTGGAACTTGTCGTCAGCGTCCTTGTGCTCCGCCGGATTAAACTTGCCGTAAGAAGCGTCCCATACAGCCTGCAGCGTGGTCGCCCACGAAACCTTAAAGGTCACGTCGCGGTTTGTCTTCGTGTTCAACACCACGACACGCGTTTCTTTCGCAAAATCAACAACTTCATTCTCATCGGCAACTTCAGCCATCTGCTCGGCTCCTTCCAAAATCAGCTAATTAGCTGAGCCCCTCAGACTAGAGCAGCGGCGGCGCCGGCTTTTTGCGTTTTCACACGGAGTCACGACGAACAAGGGCGCGGGGTGTTGTTTTCAAGCCGCAAGACGTCGCTAACGACGGCCATTCGATCGCAGCTTCGTCGCGGACAATCTCGCACCTGTGCCTTGCAAGCGCGCATTCTCTGCAGGCAACGGTGCAGTTCGTGCTGAACGTTCGCATCAGGCCTTGTCAGCCGTCCCAGCGGGACATACGTCGGCAAGCTATTCGCCGAGCGATGCAAAGAAGTCGGGTCATTCGGAGGAAAACTCTGCGATCGCCGCGTACAAGATATCGACAAACCCGGAACACTTCTGTAGGGAAGTGCACAATATTAAACGCGCCACCTAAGAGCGTAGCCGTAATTCAATCCGTTTCAAGTCGCCCGTATGGTTGGGCTCAATGCTTTCAATGTGAGCTAGCGCGAATGCCTGGTACCGGAACCATTTCAGTGGTTTGCCAGCGCCCCCCATAAATATGTGAGAAGATCACGCGATGACTGTGCGCGAGCAGCTGTTTACTTTGTTGCGCAACCTGCCTCTTCCAAGGCCCTCAGCCGCTTCGCCTCGGAAACCTCCATGCCGCCGAATTTGGCCTGCCAATTGTAGATCGTCGCCTCGGAAACACCCTGCTTGCGAGCCAGGTCGGCTGTCTTCGCCCCAGCCTATGGTCCTTTAATACCGCGATAACCTGCTCTTCCGTGAACCTTGCTCGCTTCATCTGTCCTCCTTCTTCTGATATCTGAGGCCGGCAAACTGGACCATTTTTGGCTAGAGTTCTCGCTGCCGATCCGTCGACATCCGGACGTACTGCGCAGCCCGGAGCTCGCGCTCCCGAGGCCCGGGCAGCGGGGCATGCTGGACGGTGAGCTCTGTTTCCATGGAAGGCTCCCGAACTGTGCAGCGGTCAGCCTATTCAACCCGCCTGAAAACCAAGAAGTGTGAAGCTGTTCACCCCCGCCGAATCCCTCTTCGCCTACAATAGGAACGTCCCGGTCCGGGACGCTCATCCGGGAATGGACGAGTCGGAGCTGGGGAAGCTGGAGGCCGGCCATGAAGCGCCACGCCATGAGCAAGTATTTCGGTAGTGGCGCCGGCCACGTTCTGCGCCAGCACAACAGCGCCGTGCTGCTGTTCAGCTGGCGCGGCAAGTCCGACGGATCGGCCCGATATGTCGAGCGCGTCAACCGCTACGCGCGCGATGGCGTGGAATATCCCTGTCTTGCCGCCTTGCTCCGCGCGGTCGAGGCCGAGCACGCTCAAAAGGAGCGCTGATATGCAACATCAACGGCATCGCCCCACCGACCTGTTGGATCTGTACATCGGCGCTAAGCGCGCGTTGGAGCAAGCGATCACGGCGCTCAATGCCGGAGCGGCAGGGCCGCGGCAGCGAATTCGGTGCCGGCCTCAAAGTTTGCGACGGCGGAGCTGTTCCAACCCATCCTTGATCAATCGGAGATCTGCGTGAACGTGCTTGCTTGCGGAGCCGGACGCGGACTCGAGCAATTCGCGCCGAAGGCCCCTCATATCTTCAAGCGCCTGCTGGTTCCTTAAGCGAACGTAAGCTGAGACTATTGCTTTACACCACATGTCGTTCCAAATGCGTTACAAAATGAGTTCTCAAGATTGACTGAACTGCAGTGACCCGCGAGTACATATGTGAATCGCAGATGCCGAAATCTCAAATATCATGTGCAAACGGCACACGGGGAGACTGTAAACCCAGCTCGCAGACTTCGGCAACAACCTGCGCTCGGAGGGAAACACGCCGGAAGAATACGGAACCCAATCCGCTGGACGCACTCGGCGCCGCGCGGAACTTCGACGCGCCGGAGTGGACCGGCCCCGGCCTGGAGGTTTTTTCCGGATCGAAAAACCGAGCTGGGACGGAGAGGTCTGTCACTGTCTGGGCGGCAATAAGCGACAAACGCAGCTTCATCCCCCAAAAAAGCCGGGGAGTGATCCGCGGAACCCAGCTTGCCAAAGCCAAAGAGCTGCTCAGTGACCTTTGACCTTGCCCCCATATGTGGAACGGCCCGCGAGGCAAGAGCTTTTTCAGTCGATTTCACACATTGGAACGGTGCGGTCATATGTCCGGCCTTTGCGCGCGGCACAATATGGCCGCTGGCCTCGATGAGATCCGCGGAACGAGGAGCTAAATCAAGTTTACGCGCTTGAGCGCATTGGGGGCAGTAGCTTCACTCGTTTCGGGATTTCGTCCCATGGGTTCATCGCCTGTTGTTGCACCTCGCCCTCTGCCGGCCTGCGCCGGTCAGATCGTTTTGGCGGTCACTGCGTCACCGCGGCAATCGCCAATGGGTCGGGACGCCGATAAATTCCGCCCTTGTTCAGGAGCGCCCAGATGATCCGCGCCGTCTTATTGGCCTGCGCGACGGCGGCAACCTTGAAGGGGCGTCTGGCGAGAAGCGCCTTCAGCCACGGCCGCGCCCGAACGTCGTTTCGGACAAGCCGCAAGACGGCCGTTGCCCCGACAACGAGGAGAGAGCGGAGTTCTGGATTTCCCATCTTCGATATTCGTCCCAACCGCTCTTTGCCTCCGCTTGAATGAGGCCGCGGCGTCAATCCCAGCCAGGCGGCAAAGTGGCGAGCCGACTTGAACCCGCCGGGATCCGGCACAAGCGCTTTGATGGTCGCCGCCGTAATGGCGCCGACGCCAGGGATCGTGGTCAACCGACGCATGTCCTCGTCGTGCTTGGCCTCCGCGACGATTGCGCGCTCGAGCCTCTCGATCTGGTCGGCTGAAGCTTCAATCTCGTCGGCAATAGCCATCAGCGCGAAGCGCGCTGCTGCGGGCAGGCGTGCATCTGTCTCATCCCGTATGATTGCGACCAGCGCCTCAACCTTTGCCAGGCCGGCGGTGGCGATGATCCCCAATTCTGCCAGATGCGCGCGCAACGCGTTGACCGACTGCGTTCGCTGCCGCACTAGAAGAGCGCGGGTCTTCAGCACCATCGCGGCAGCCTGTTGCTCAGCCGTCTTAATCGGCACGAAGCGCATGGTCTTTCGGGTCACCGCTTCGCTGATGGCCTCAGCGTCCGCCGCATCCGTCTTGCCACGCTTGACGAAGGGTTTGACATAAGCCGGCGGAATGAGCCGGACCTCATGACCGAGAGCTGCGATCTCGCGCGCCCAATAGTGGGCGCTACCGCATGCTTCCATCCCCACCAGGCATGCTGGCAGCTTCTCAAAGAAACGCAGAACTTCGCTGCGCCGTAGCTTCCGGTTGAACACGGGTGAGCCCTCGGCATCCGCCCCGTGAACCTGGAAAACGTGCTTGGCCAGATCCAGCCCGATGGTGATAACCTGTTTCACGGAACGGTCCCTCCTTTGTGGCGTTCGAACAACGACCACGTTCTAGCACTTTGATGCTGTTGGAGCGGGCCGTTCCACCACATCAAGTTTTATCCAGTCCTGAGTTCGCCCCGGCTGTTGGATTTGCCCGGTTGGGCGGTGGTAGCGACGGGAGCTGGCGCGGAGCCCTCGGCATAGCGCAGCGCCAGATCCCGGCGCGGATCGCAGGTGAAGGCGAACTCGGACGGCGTCTTCCATCCGAGCCGCGAGTGTGGTCGTGCGTCGTTGTAATCGGTCCGCCAGCATCGGAGCGCGACGCGGGCATGGGCCAGCGACGTGAACAGCGTCTCGTTCAACAATTCATCCCGCAGCCGGCCATTGATGGGGAAGACGGCCCCGCTCCCTCCGCGCCGGCGATATACTGGCGATGGATGGACGAACCCGGTAACAGGAGCAATTCACCATGGAAATCGCGACAATTGGGTTGGATATTTCGAAGCACGTATTTCACATCCATGCAGTTGATGGCCAAGGCCAAGTGGCCGGTCGCCAACGCCTCCGGCGAGGCGAGATCGTGTCGTTCTTCTCCTCGCTCGCACCTTGCCTAGTCGGCATTGAGGCCTGTGCGACTGCTCACCACTGGGCGCGGGAGATTCGGCAGTTTGGACACGATGTGAGATTGATCCCGCCAGCCTATGTTAAACCCTACCTACGAAGAGGAGCCAAGAATGACGCCGCTGACGCGGCCGCGATCTGCGAAGCGGTCACCCGTCCCAATATGCGGTTCGTTCCAATCAAGAGCGTTGAGAACCAGGGCTTCTTGATGCTTCATCGTGCAAGAGGCTTGTTGGTCCGCCAACGAACCATGACAGCCTGCGCGATTCGGGCTCACTTTGCTGAGTTCGGAATCATTGTCGGGCAAGGCCGGCAACGGGTGGATGGTCTGGTGGACTTGTTGGATGACGAGGAACTGACACTACCGGCCCACGCCCGCATCGCACTAGCCATCCTTGTGAACCAACTGAAGGAATTGGACCGGCAGGTCGAGGCCATTGAGCGCGAGCTCACTCAGATCCAGCGAGTAAATCCGATGGCGAAGTTGCTGTCCTCAATTCCCGGGATCGGTCCCATAACGGCCACGGCTCTCGCCGCGACCGTACCGGACGCAACAATGTTCCGCTCCGGGCGGGAGTTCGCGGCCTGGCTTGGCCTGACGCCTAAGCAGAATTCCACCGGCGGGAAGGATCGGCTCGGCCGGATTACGAAACAGGGCGATTCCTATCTCAGGCACTTGCTTGTCATCGGAGCACGTAACGTCGTTCGGTACCCAAAGGCTCGCTCCCGGGTTGGAGGCGGCTGGATCGAAGCCCTGCTTGAACGGCGTCGGCCGATGGTCGTCGCCATCGCCGTTGCCAACAAGTTGGCCCGGATCGTCTGGGCGATGATGACGACCGGGGAATTCTATCGGCCTAAGCTCGCGGCCTGACTTTCCGCGTATGTTGGCCACCTTATGGTGTGAGGGCAAATGACAGCATGATGGACACCGGCGGAGCTGGGGATCGAGCAAGCCCGAAGAGCTTTAAGCGCAACAAGCGCGACCCGTTGATGAGGCCTCGATCCGCGATCTCCATCAGGGCCAGCGACCATGGCATCGGTCGCACCAACAGGCCGGATACATGAACGCACCCGACCGGTATCTAAAGTGCTGCTGAAATCCCTTGCATCCGCGGGGCCGTCTATACATGAAGCTCTCGATAAAGGCATTCTGCATGGGCTTGCCCGGCGCGATGTAGTGCCATGCAACACGGCTCTGATCGGCCCATGTCAGGATGGCGTTGCTGGTGAACTCGCTGCCGTTGTCGCTGACCACCATCTTCGGCTTGCCGCGTTCCATCAGCAGCCGGTCCAGCTCCCGCGCCACACGGGTGCCGGAGAGCGAGGTGTCGGCTACCAGCGCCAGGCACTCGCGGGTGCAATCATCGACCACGGTGAGGATACGGAAGCGGCGGCCATCGGTGAGCTGATCCGACACGAAGTCGAGCGACCAGCGGTCGTTCGGCGCCATCGGCACCATCATCGGCGCCCGGGTCCCGATCGCCCGCTTGCGGCCGCCGCGGCGGCGCACCGCAAGCCTCTCTTCCCGGTAGAGCCGGAACAGCTTCTTGTGGTTGATCAGATAGCCTTCCCGCTTGAGCAGAACATGGAGGCGCCGATAGCCGAAGCGGCGGCGCTCCTGGGCGATCGCCTTCATGCGCTGGCGAACGCCGGCTTCGTCCGCCCGGGTCGTCCGGTATCTCATGGTCATGCGGCAGCAGCCGATGGCTTTACACGCCCGCCGTTCACTCATCCCGTGGGCAGCCACGAGATGCGCGACAGCCTTCCGCTTGGCCGCGGGCGTCACCACTTCTTTCCCAAGAGGTCCTTCAACGCCGCATTGTCCAGCATGGAGTCGGCCAGCAGCCGTTTCAGTCGCGTGTTCTCGTCCTCCAGCGTCTTTAGCCGCTTGGCCTCCGACACCTCCATGCCACCGAACTTGGCCTTCCATTTGTAGATGCTGGCGTCGCTGACGCCATGCTTGCGGCACAGATCGGCGACCGACACGCCGGCCTCATGCTCCTTCAAAATCCCGATGATCTGCTCTTCCGAAAAGCGGCTGCGCTTCATGCTCTGGTCCTTGTGGTGGGCCAGAACGAACTTCAAACTGGATCAAGCCCGAGGGGCAAGGTCAGATGTGATCGGGCACGATTGGTAGCTTTTGGAGCGCTTCCAACATCTGCTTGAGTTTGGCCGAACTGGCGTATCGCTCTTCCGTAATGTTGTCGCCGCCATGGCCGAGTATGTCGGCGCGGAGTTCAGAAGCCACGCCAGCGTGCTTCAGATCAGCGCCTCCGCTTTTGCGAAACGAATGGAAAACCTTCTTCTCGGCGGCATTGGGCACCGCGACGTTTGGCACTTTGATCCAATCACCATAGAACGTGTCGCCGAGTCCGGTCATTAGCCGCTCGCAGCTCCGGAAATAAAAGCTTGTGGCCCAGCTTTTTAATGGCGGAGTGGTATTGAAGAAACCCAAGTCGGAGAACTTCACTTATGAGCGGCACTCGCCGCATCGACTGCAGATTCTTCAGCGCTCGGTGCTCGTTCGGCCGAATGAAGATATAGGGGATTCCATTCTCTTCGAGAACGTCATCGATGTCCAAGCCGCATAGCTCCTCTCGGCGCCCGAAAGTGTATCTCGCGAGGTACGGTACGACGTGCAATGCGTCGTGATAGACGAGCGAACCGGCCTTGATCCTGTTTTCGGAATCCTTGCATCCTCTCCATGGAGCTTGACGGAATATAGCGGCCAAGTCTTCAGCAGAAAACGGATTGCTTTGGTCGCGATCCCTACCTTTCTTCGTTACCCCTAGGCCTGCAGCGATCGCATTCGTCAAACAAGGCGGCCTCTGGCGGGAGGTATCCGATCTTTGGCGTACGGTTCCGCCTCCGCGCGCTGAGAGAGAAAGATGTCGTTGGCCAGCACTGAGTCTCCGCCCGCGCGTTTCGTCCACAGCACGCCATCGCACCACACGTGGTCAACGCGGTCCCACTGGCAGGCAGATGCCGCATTCGGGAAAAACCCGCGTCCATTGTGATTGGCGCTTGTGTTGCATAGTAGCGGAATGCCCGTGAGGCCCTCGTATTCGACGAGAAGTTCGGCGATTTTGTGCTGAGAGGTCCTGCAAATAGTCTGCAATCGAGCAGATCCGTCCAGATGCACAACAGCGGGGATCTTGGCCCGCCATTCTGCTCGTGTTAGGTGCTCGAAGAGCATGTAAGGGTCTGGCGTTCCAGGACTAAAAATATCCGGCGCACGATCCTCCAGGCATATTGGCGCTACCGGCCGGAAGTGCTCGCGAAGTTTGATGTCGTTGAGACGGTCCTTCATTCGCGGCGATGTCGCCGCGGCCAGTATGCTTCTGCTACCCAAAGCCCGAGGTCCAAGCTCCGCGCGGCCGGCAAGGAAAATGACGGGCTTGTTGCTGGCGAGAATCGTTGCAAGTTCACGCATGCTACATGGTGAGCCGTCCCATCCGGGCGGCACGTCGCCTCGTTCCACGGCTGGACCACTATAGACGGACCATTCCAATGGTACAAAGCCTTGGTCCGCCCCTAATGCGGAGCAAGCGGCACCTATTGCCGAGCCACTGTCATTCGGAAAGGGTGGCACCCAGATAGCATCGAACAAGCCGGCAGCTCGTAGTGTGCTATTCCATTTTATGTTGAGACCGCAACCGCCGGCGATGCACAGATTGCGCGCGGGAAGCCTCGAATGTCTCTGTATAGCACTCGCGAGCTTGGTAACGAGCAGACGCTCTTGGAACCAATGAAAGGATGCAAGCACATCTTCGGGGGCTTTGGCTTTTAACCGTAGCGCGCTGGCATCGAAGAACTCGTGGACAGGCTCAAGCGCGGCGTCCTCGCTGCAACGATCGACTGGCTCCGTAAACGTGCTAAAGTGCTTTTCGTAGAGCTCCTGAAACACCTCGACGATGCCTTCGTCGACCGAACCGAGCGCGATATAGGCCATCAACTTGCCCGCAACACCGAGGTCCCACTTGGTCCGGTTCGACTGCTTGTATGGTCCGAAGTGGTAGCCTGCGGCAGCATAAGCATGCCCGATCAGCGGGAAGAGGCACTCGAGGAACCTGGCTGCGCGGCGTTCTATATGGTAGAGACGTGGAAAGGAGGCGCCGTCCCACACCAGACAGAACGCGGGCTGCCCGGCCTTGGCGAAAGGGCTAGTACAAAAGGCCGAAGCCACATGGGCTGTGACATGCGGATAGCTTTGATAGGGGAAGGCGCTCCCGTTGAGCATTAGCCCAGAGCCGTCGTGCGCTATGAGGAGGCCTTCGGCATCGCCCTCAACATACGGCGCCCCTTTAAGGGTAATGGGTGCAGTCCCACTGAAAACCTCAAATTGTGACTCGACCTCGCCCCACCATCCGTCGATGACGAAGCGATCAACGTCTCGCGGATCAAAACCGTGCTCTGCCAGGGCGACAACAACTGCATCGAGATTGTCGATTTTTTGATATCGCGGATTATTGCCCCGCTTCTCCTGCTCGATACAAAAGACAAGCCGTCCGTCCTCGATAAGAGCGACTGCTCCGTCATGGGTCAGTTTGATACCGCAGATGCGCATACTGTCTCCGAACCTAATGCCGGTGATCCACTCGACTTGAAGGCGCCGCAACTGTTGCTCATCGCGAGACTCAGATGGGCTCCCATCTGTCACGATGCACGCTCTGGGCCAGTTCAAATCAGTGGAATCGCTGGCGATTGTCTGATCAAAGTCGGAGTTGGAAGCGACTTGACCGATTCGTGACACCGGACGCGTTCGGTTTCGGACCAAGCACTCCCGCCTACGGCGACAATTTGCGTGCGTGCGACCTGCGGCCCTTTGTGCCTTCTCCGACGTCGAGCGAACGAGTGCATCGGAACTCTTTACCGGATGGTGAGATCGTCGACCAGATCAGGAGACGTGACCTCCAGAGGCGGCGACGAAATGCGGTCTTTGACGTTACGATTCGACCGATGCTCGCCGTTAACGGACATAGGAGCTGCTTACATTGCCGAGTGCAAGTCATCAGCTGAAGCGCAGATATTCACAACCATGCCTTTCGTCTGGAACTGGACCGGCCGTTATTTGATCCTAAGGCTATTTAGCGCCTGGACGACGCGCGTCAGGCCGATGGCCGATGCCCCCGGAGGGGCGCCGAATGAGAGTCGCAGACCGTTGACGTCGCCAAACGCGTCTCCCCCAACGCAAGCCACGTTAGTTTGCTTCAGGAGCCAGCTTGCAACATCATCCGTCACTCCAACGCGACCTTCGTCCTGCAAAGCAGATGCAAGCCTGTTCAGATCAAGATAGAAGAATAATGCCCCGTCGGCACGAGGTGGCGTTACATCACGTAGATTAGAAAGGATGTTAAGACCTATGTCGCGAGCGTCGAAAAGCCGTTGGTATGTCTCCCGCTCAATACGGCCGCCGACCTGAAAGTGGCTCAGCGTAGCCTGCTGCGCCTCTCGACTTGGTATCATCGCTGCATAGCCCTGAAGCTTTCTAGCGGCGGAAACGATGGCCCTTGGAGCCGCGAAATAACCCAAGCGAGAGCCTGATATCTCCAGCGCCTGTGAACATGGATTGACCATGATCGTTCGCGATCGCACGGCGGGGTGCGCCACGACGATCGACTCATGGCGGTGTAAACCAGTGAATACCAATCTTGAGTAGCGCTCGTCCGAAATGATCCATATTCGGAATTCGATAGCAAGCTCGCCGACGTCCTGCAATGTTGTTCGGCTGTAGACTGCGCCCGTCGGATTGTTGGGTGAATTGATAATCATCGCTTTAGTCCGCGATGTAATGGCAGCTCGGATTGAGTTGCCATCAGGAGTATATCGTGGGCGCTGAGCGTCGACGAACACTGGTACTGCGCCAGCGGCGTGAACCAGTGCTGGGACAAACGGTTGCCAGGGGCGGATAATGATAACTTCGTCGCCCCGCTCTAGGACAGCCAGGCCCGCACAAAGCAGCGCTTCCTTTGAGCCGGCAGTGATTGCGATCTCTTCCGCACTCCAATCAAAGCCTGTCTGGGCGGCGAGCCTTTCCGCAATAGCTTTGCGGAGCGGCATGAGGCCAATGGGATCCAGGACGCCGCTCGCCCCAGAATCGACAGTAACCATCGCCCTCTCGTGCGCTAATGAGAGTGACTGGAAGATCTCGTCATTTGCGAGATCGATAAACTCATGCCCGCCAAAAGCAGAACCCGACGCCACGTCCTGGGCGCCGGGCACACGCTCTGTAAAACAGAACGATATCGAGTCTGACTGCAAGTGACCTCCTACGGTCGTCGAACTCGAGCAGCGAGCCAAAGCTCGCGACCGCCGTACTCTCGCGGTCTAGCCATCGAACCATATTCGGCGAGGCTGGCGATCTCACCTACACCGACACAGCCCCCCTACACAAAGCCGACAGCCTAATCGCCCGTCGCTCCATGCTGAGTGCTTGGTGCGACAATTGTGGCTCAACATCAAACTGACGGCTCTTTGGCTCGACTACGCTGCATAGAACGGCTGGACTGCTTGCAAAATGCGGGCCCCTGCCATCCTCCTACTTGCGAAGCGTTTTGCAGCCGGCACGTGGATACTTGAACGACCTCGGGCTCAAAGGATTTCGCAAACGTGAGGACTAGGCACGTGCGCCGCGACAGAGCCGTTGACGGTGACATATTGCAGTTGCTCCTGCCAAATTCGTTCAAGGTGCATCGGCGCCCGATCCGCGCAGGCGGCACGGTGTGTCATCGCCAGGAATTTTGGTGCCTGATCAATCACCAGTGTTAGTAGTTGATCCGGTACGCGTTGAAAACGCGCGTTAAGATGTTGCGACCTTTCCAGACAATCATGCACCATGCAAGCTGATGATAGAGGGTCAATATGTAAGCCAAATGGAAGCGAAGATTACAATGGCGTGAGAAGGACGGTTTTCACTCTGTGGAGGTTGAGATCGACAAAGCCGTTCTATTCGTCACTCGCCCCCTGAGATTGATTAGGGTAAGGCAGGAAAACATCGGGCCGCGAGATCGGTCAGGCGCTCGCTACCCCAGAGAGCCTGTTCGTAGCAGTGTGCGCACAGCGGCTACCAAATGTGAGTTGGCCAAAGAACGGAGGGGCTAGGTTGCCTATAAGTCCATTCGTTACTCTGTCCCGCAGACGGACGTGCGCACTTCGACTGTCCAGGACCCGGCTCTCGGTATCGGCAATCGCGCAATGGGTCGCTTTGCATCATCTGCCGGGTCTTACTCGCAAAACACGAAAATACCAACGCGCCGCTACCAGGCCTGCTTGGAGCCCTTTTCTAATGCTGGTCGTCCGTAAGGACCCGCTTTGGTGGTTTCCCCGCAGAATGGAAGGAAATGAGTGGAACATCAGAAGGCTTTCACTGACTTCAAGCACTCGCACCTTCGCTCCGGTGTGGCGCTTTTCGCACACAGTCGTAGCATCTTGAACATCGTGTGAGGGCCTGAACGAGGCACAACACTCAACTGAGTGGCTAGAGTGGCTCGTGTTCCAATTTTCCTCGCTCTAGAAGTGCCAGCCAGTATTTTCAAAGGAGTGGTACGACGCTTGCTTAAGGATGAAGCGAACTTCCGCCTTCATATAGCCATGCGAGGCGCCCCGCCAGATCGGCTTCTTAAGAAGTGGGTGACTATATGTCCGGTGTCGCCGGTGCGTTTCTCTGCGCTTCAAGCGAACCATGGTCGCGTGTTGTTGATCAGCTGAAGAAAATGATTCCGACGCTTGCACTCCGTGGGCAAGCAGGTGTCGCGGTCTATGCTTTCATGCAAGAGCGTGGGATCCGATATGCAAGGGCGATTCAATCGAACGATAATTCAGTGCGCATCGACGGAATCGAACAGGACCCGCGCTTTCGGCCTCATGTTGCAATCGCGCAGATCCGCAGCGGAGGTGGGGATGACGGCGATGTGCAGTCAATTCCCAGCCGCTATTTTGCAATTTCTCTGGACGGCGCCTTGGTGAACGCTCATGAACTCAGGAGCGAATTGCTCGCTCAGGGACCACTGATAGATACCAACACAGACGCCGAGCTCTTGCTGAGGTGGATCGAACGATCTTGCGAACGAGAATATTGGCGTCACGGCTTGCCCGCAGACTACGAAGCTATCTTTCGCGAGCTTGATGATCGTATCGATGGTGCCATTTCCGCGCTTTTGCTAGATATGAACGGTGATCTTGTTGCATATCGCAATCGAAGCGGTATGCGACCGTTGGAGACTATGCGGGCAAGCAATGGATTGTTGCTCTTTGCTTCCGAAAATTGTGCCTTCGCTGGCTTGAAAGGTGAGACCCAGCAGCTCTTGCCTGGGAGCATACGGCGCGTGGACGCCAAGTCCGGCCGCAGCGTTGACCATATCCTGAACAGCCGAGGATGTAAGGCCAAACTCTGCGCCTACGAAACTCTCTATTTGGGAAGTCCGAACACATCGGTTGAGGGCCATTCACATCGCCAGACCCGTCACAACATCGGGCTGGCCTTGGGGAGAATCGTTGCGGAGCGAGTCCAAGCAGACCCACTCTTGATGCCGCCAATCGTGTCCTCCATGCCAAAGACTGGGGGGCCGTACGCCGATGGTCTGTTTGACTCTCTCGCCGAACAGGGCGTGCTCGCCGAGCGTAGTGACGTAGTGGCAACGCAATTTCTTGAGCGAACGCTCCTGGGCAGACCCAAGGCCCGACAATCTCGCATTGCTCAGAAGTATCTCGTGTCGGAATCTGCCGTCGCTAAACGGACCATCATAGTTGTCGATGAGGCCCTCATTCGAGGTGATACCAGCCAAGCCGTCACAACGATGCTCCTTGCCGCTGGAGCCGAAGCCGTACATTGGGCAATTGGTTCGCCGCCTATAGTTGCTCCACACTACTACGGCATGGGTATTGATACGCTAGATGAGCTCGCATTCTGGCAGGCGTTGAAGCGACTGCCGCCCGAACTACGCGCCCAGAGTCTTCGCTTCCACAGGATGGATCCGCCAGCCCTCAAAATTATTGAAAGCAACATTGCGACGGCAATCCAAGCAGCCACCATCACTTATCTGCCCTTCCGTGCCCTTGTACCCATATTGGCCAACAGGCTAGAGGGCATCGATTTGTCGCCCTTCACGTTGGAGATGCCGACCCCCGCTGGACGTCAGCGCGCGGACAGAAACTTGAAAGCTTTGCTGGCCGCTCTTCCTGTCAATCCCCGTCTGAGGTCAGCATCATGATGCCCGCTCTCGTATTTGACTGGAACGGAACACTGCTCGATGACACATACGCGCTGCTCGAAACGACCAATGTAATTTTGGACCGCTTTGGTCGTCCGAGCATCGATATAAACACCTTTCGAGAGCATTGTGATGTTCCCCTCGATCGTCTCTATCGTAGCCTCGGAATGTCGCAGGAGGAGGTTGAGGCGGTGGAGCGTGACGAAGGCGCACTGTTTCACGACACGTACGAGCCTCTTGCGGATAAAGCCGATTTACGTGAGGGGGCGCGCAGAGTGCTCGCGTTAGCCCGCCGAGAATCTGCTCTACTCATCATCCTCAGCAACCACATAGTCGCGCCTCTACAGTTTCAGCTGAGGAGACTTGGAGTGGATGACTACGTCACCGACGTGCTCGCCTTTGAAAGCCGCGCCACGCAATACAAATCGATAAGCAAAGGAGAGCGGCTTCGCCTTTATATGAACAGGCACAACCTGAAGCCGTCGTCAACCTTCATCGTCGGCGATATGCCCGTCGAGACTGATATTGCACGCAGTCTCGGGCTGACAAGCATATCCATTACCGGAGGATTTGTTTCGACCTCGCGCCTGCAAGCTGCGCGTCCAGATTACACCATCAACAACCATCACGAGCTGTTGCCGATCCTACAAAGCCATGGCTTCTTTCGGAATACTAAATCATGAGCAAGGGATCGTCAGCGAACGCGGCTCCCAAAACGATCAAGCAGAGCATAGGGCTTATCGGAGCGGGGCGCATGGGAACAGGTATAGGGATCAGCCTGCTGCGTCAGCAAAACGAACTCCACATCAAAGTCAACAAGAACCGGTTCGGTGCTGATCGCCTGATGGGTGCAGGGGCCCGCGAGCATGCGTCGATCGCTGAGTTGGCGCAGCATGTAAGTGTGGTGGTGTTGTCATTACCGTCCAGCCGCGAAGTTGAGACGGTGTGCCTCGATCACGATGGACTGTTTGTTAACATGTGCCGAGGAGGTTTGATAATTGATTGTACGACCTCGTATCCCGCATCGACCATTGCATTGGCCAAAACGGCGGAAAGACGAGGTCTTAGCTTCATTGATGCTCCAGTAACACGAAGCCCCGAGCAAGCAGAGCTCGGCCTTCTCAATGCGATGGTTGGATCGGATGCAACACTCTTTCCCGTTGCTGAACGCATTCTTGCTGCGTTTTGCGAGACCGTTATGCATGTTGGAGATGTCGGACACGGCCACAAGCTCAAGCTTGTTTACAACAGCATGACTATGGGCATCGCTGCGGTCGCCGCTGAGGTCTGCCAATTCGCGGATAGTCTTCAGATAGATCTTGTGACACTGCGCTCTTTGGTCAGTCGGGGCTCTACGAACAGTGGAATATTCCAAGCCTTCGCCGCCTTTTTGTTGGGAGAGAAACCAGATGCACTGGCAATCTCGATTGCAAATGCTGCAAAGGACATCGAGTGTGCTGTGCGCCTAGCGCGCGAGAGTGCCGTTTCCGTGCCGGTCCTGGATGCTGCCGCGCAGGAACTCAACCTCTCAGTTGTCGCAGGCAAAGGTGAACTGACCCTCCCACATTTGGCCCGATCGTAGACGCTTGGTGTGGTTCCAAGCGGGCCATTTTTCCACGAGTCCCTGGTGCCCCTCGACTTCCTGGGCATCGAGAGCGATGACTAGGACGAGATGGTCCGCATCTTCAAAGAAGTCAGCGGCGTTTCTTATACGATGGGGTGGAGTTCGATCCAAACAGCGTCAAGGTCAATCGCATTCGCGAGGAAACTGAGTATGGCGGCCTGCGCATCACCGACGCGTTGGTCGATACTGCCAAGGCCCGAATCATTATCGATTTCGCCTTTGGTGATGCGGTCGAATCGGGTCTACTGGACATGGACCTGTCGGTTCTCCACGATCTTCCTGCTCGCATCTGCGCGCTTCTGCGCGTGAGATGGTCATCGCCGAGAAATTCCAGGCGATGGTCATGCTGGACCGCACCAATATTCGTGGTGCTCGCGGCCTCATCATTGGCGCGGATACTTGAGGGCTTTGGCACACGCAGCTGTTATCCGTCCGCGCTGATCTGCGGACAACGTATCTCATTTCTGCTCTCGCCTGAAAGAACAAGAAGGTGTCGGTCCAGCAAAGAAAAGGACCGCTGCCGGATTTCTCCGACAGCGGCTCAAGTCTGGGGAGAGGCAGACGTACCGGTCTGCCAGCGGAGAAGGGCGGAGCGCTTGAAGCGATCCGGCGGCACTAACGAAGTCGTTCTGCTCCGGTTTGGTATCTGGTATTCCGGTTCTAGCTCGCCTGGCTCACGAATTTGGTGTCGAGATAGCCCTCGATTGCCTCGAGGCCACCTTCCGAACCGAAGCCTGACTCCTTCGTTCCTCCGAAGGGCACTTCGGGAAGCCCAAGGCCATGATGATTGATCGATACCATCCCGCATTGGAGATCGGCCCCGATCGCGGCCATCGTTGCGGCGGATCGCGTGTAGGCGTAGGCGGCGAGCCCGTAAGGCAGTCGATTGGCCTCCGCCACAACCTCGTCATAGGTTTTAAACCGCGCAATCGGCGCGACAGGGCCGAACGGCTCTTCATTCATGATGCGCGCTTGAGGTGGAACATCGGTCAGGACCGTCGGCTCGAAGAAGTACCCCGTATTGCCGATACGCTTGCCGCCGATGCGCAACTGGGCGCCGCAATCGAGAGCGTCCGCGACGAGGGTCTCCATTGCATCGACCCGGCGCGAATTGGCGAGCGGCCCCATCCGGCTATCTCTTTCAAGGCCATTGCCAACCTTGATCGCGCTGGCCTCGGCAACGAACCTCTTGACGAAATCTTCATAGATACTGTCATGCACCAGAAACCGCGTCGGCGAGACGCAGACTTGGCCCGCATTGCGGAACTTGTTCGCCGACAAGATTCTTGCGGCTTTCTCGACGTCGGCATCCGGGAAAACGATGGCAGGCGCGTGCCCGCCGAGCTCCATGGTGGTGCGCTTCATATGGGCGCCGGCAAGGGCTGCGAGATGCTTTCCGACCACGGTCGAACCGGTGAAGGAGACTTTCCGGATGATAGGATGGCGTATGAGATAATCTGAAACTTCGGATGGCACCCCGAAGACGAGATTGATCACGCCCGCAGGCAAGCCAGCATCCGCGAAACTGCGCACCAGCGCCATGCAGCTCGCTGGCGTCTCTTCAGGTCCCTTGACGATGATGGAGCAGCCGGCTGCAAGGCTGGCGGAGATCTTCCGCACGGCCTGGTTGATCGGAAAATTCCAGGGCGTAAATGCGGCAACCGGCCCGACCGGCTCCTTGGTCACGAGCTGGACAACATTGCCAAAGCGCGCCGGGACGATCCGTCCATAGGCGCGCCGCCCTTCTTCGGAGAGCCAGTCGATGATATCGGCAGCAAGGAGCGATTCAGCACTCGACTCGGTGAGCGGCTTACCCTGTTCGAGCGTCATGATCAATGCGATGCCGGCTGCGCGCGAGCGTATGAGATCGGCGGCCTTGCGCATCGTCCTGTATCGGTCAAAGGCCGAAACCTTTCGCCAAATCTCAAATCCCTCCTGAGCGGCCATGATCGCACGATCGAGATCGCCACGAGACGCATAAGGAGTTTCGCCAATCGGCTGGCCGGTTGCGGGATTGAGGATTTTTTCCGAGCGATCCGAACCCCCTTCCGTCCACTCGCCGGCAATGAACATCCTGATCTTGGGGTACACAGGTTCTGCCTGCGTGGCTTGTTCTCGGCGCATCATGCCCGCATCTCAATGTCCCCAGCGAAGAGACAGCGGGTTGAGCTCACGCGCAAGCTCGATCAATCCAGCTCTCGTCGCCGGATGGATCTGCTCGAGCGGATGCCGCACGGCTTCGCATTTGATCACGCCGCCTTCAGCCATTACGCTCTTGGTGGCGCGCAGGCCGCACTGGCGGTTTTCGAAATTGATGAGCGGCAGCACCCTTGCATATGCAAGAGCGGCTTCCTGCCTGCTGCCCCCTTTGTGATGATCGAGCACGGGGCGGAGCAAATCGGGCAACAGCGCGCTCGACATTGTTCCGCTCGCACCGGCATCGAGGTCCGCCATCATGGTGATGGCTTCCTCCCCGTCAAAAGGACCAATGATGACCTCACCGCCGAGCTCGATCAGACTGCGGAGCTTGGCAGCCGCAAACGGCACCTCGATCTTGAAATATCTGGCGAGCGGCACCTCGCAAGCGAGCCGGACGAGAAACGGGACCGTCAATGTAACGCCGGAGAGCGGCGCGTCCTGGACCATAATTGGAATCCCGGCGGCGTCCGCGACCCGGCCGAAATGCCCGATCATGGCGCCTTCATCCGCCTTGAGGCTTGGACCATGATAAGGCGGCATCAGCATGAGGAGGCTTGCGCCACGTTCGGCCGCATAGCGGGCGCGTTGCACCGCAATCTGCGTGCTGAAATGGCTGCAGGTCACCATGACGGGCTTGCGGCCCGCGACATGCGAGAGGCAGAGATCGACCAGAAGGTCACGTTCCTGATCAGACAGCAGGAACTGCTCGGAATAGTTGGCCAGAATGCAGATCCCGTCCACGCCTTGGTCGATCATGCAATCGAGCACGCGCCGCTGCCCTTCGAGATCGAGATCTCCAGATTCCGTAAACGGCGTCGGAGCGACCGGGAACAAGCCGCGATAGATGGGGGGTTTCGCATTTCTCATGTAGAGGATTCCAGACAGGAGGCAGTCAGTTGCTGTCTAACTCGATCAGCCCATCGCGAATATCCAAGGAGTGGAGCCGATGCCGTCGGACTGTTTGGACAGATTGACTGGCGTGGCGTCACAAACAAGATTGGTTGGAGGCTTTGTTCGCGTTGGAAGCCTTTCGCGCCTCTAGATCCAGCCAGGCGGCACCAGATCCGTCAGGATGGCAAGGCATTCAAACAGGAAGTAGCTTCCGAAAATCAGCTCGACGTTCTGGGCCGCATCGATATCGCGCACGATCGCCTTTCGGGTGAAGCAGCCGCCGGTGAGCATTCCAGGCGGGCGCGGGTCATCGGGAGCAGTCGGTGTCAGGTATTTCGAGCTCAGTTGAGTAACTGTGCGCTCCGCAAATAATCTATATTTGGCGCCCCCCTCAGGACCAAGTGCGGATGCGAGGCGCAGCGCCGCGGCGGCAGCGATAGCAGTGGCCGCAGTATCCCTGCTGGTGTTGGGGATCGCCGGATCGTCGAAATCCCAGAAGGCAATGAGATCCGCGGGGACATGGTCGATCCACCAGTCAAGAAGGCGGACGGCGTAGTCGCGCCATAGCGGTTCGTCGGGGCGGACCATGGCGGCGTGAGCGGTGTAGAGCATCGCCCATCCCTGCGCCCGGCCCCAGGTGCTGATATCGCTATATCCCTTGTGCGTGTGCGTTCTGAGCACCTTACCGGTGTGATCAAGGGTGGAAGACTGGATAACTGAATTGTCCTGCCGCACATGGATCTCCAGGACGCGCCGCATATGTGCATTGGCGACCTCCTCCATCCGGGCATCGGAAAGCTCGTCCGCGGCCCAATAGAGCAGGCCTGTCGCCTGGAGCGAGTCGATGCTGCTCTCGGAAGCTCCCACTGCGCTCGCCTCCTCGGCATCCCTGCCCAACGGTATCAGTCCGAGGTGTGGATCGAACATATCACGAAGCGATCTTGCTGCTGTCAGAGCCACCGCGCGGGCGTTTTCTTCCTTGAACAGGATGCTGCCGAGGGCGCCGGCATGATAGAAGCCGAAGCCCTTGAAGGCCGTAAGCCGCTCGGCACGCGGCAACATTCGGCTTAGCGCAGCACGCGCGTCTTCGATTGGGAACTGGCTGCGATCAGCGAGGTGCGCGAGCCAAAGCTCACCGACAAATGCCCCGCCGGTCCAATCACCATCGGGGGTAAACGTCCATTTTCCGTCGGCGGCACTCGCCCAGTGTGGCAAGCCCGAGCGTGCGGTGTCCCGAGTCTCGGCAATGCGCTTCAGCATACGCTCGCGCGCGGGCAGATATTGGCTTTCCGACATGGCTTCTGGTCCAACATAATACTCGCCGCGCGGCTTTGCCCTGGCGGCAACTTAAAGCTCTTTACCAACAGATCCTGGACTGGCGCGAACGGTTGGTGTTCACGAGACTTCCAATCGTGCTTGGCTGCATCTCTGCGGAGTAGCAAGCCTCGTCAGCAGCACCGCAGGGAAAGCCGCGTGCAAGTTTATGCCAATCACGATGACCCTCCGACGTAAGCGTGCTGCTTTCGACAATCCTCGTTGTTCGTTAGTGATGCGAGTCCGCAGCGCCGATGGCGCCGGTTTCATAAAGATGCTTCAATTTCCTAGCGTCATAGCCCAGCTCTTTCAGAATCTCTTCCGTTTGCGCACCGAGCTTTTGCGGCGGCAAACGCACGTCCGGCTGCTCGCCGTCGTAGCGCACGGGATGGCTGACAAGGGTGATGGGAGCTCCGGTCGCGCCGGTCACGACCTGAAAATTTTTGTTATGCGCGATCTGCGGATCCGCAACGACGTCGGCATAATCGTTCACCGCAGCGTGCCAAATTCCACGCGCCTCGAACAGGACGATGCATTCCATGGTTGAGCGTTTGGCGATGTTGGCAGCAATCATGGCTGAGGCCTCGTCCCGCCGGCGATACGCCTCCTCGTCAGGAATTCGCTGGTCGGCCGGAAGGCCAAGCGCGCCTGAGAGCGCCTCCAGCGATCCCAAAGAGATCGCAATGTGCCCATCGCGTGTCGCATAGATGCCGTAAGGCGCACCGTAGTACCAGCCGGCCACCGGGCCCGGCTGACGGACGTCGTCAGGCCTTTGGCCGTTCAGGTAGCAGGTAAAAGATTCCATCTGCAGGTCGAGCGCAGCCGACAGCAGGCTAACATCGACGCGGCAGCCCTGCCCCGTCCGCGCCTTCCGCACCAAGGCAGCCAGGATCCCCGCCGCAAACAAGGCGGCGCCGTGATGATCGATGGCGGAAACGCCGACAGCCCGCGGCCCCTGCTCGCGACTTCCGGTGATCATCGCAAGTCCTGATAGCGCCTGGATCAAGAGATCCTGGCCTGGGCGATCGACATAGGGCCCGTCAGGACCGTAGCCGGAGGCAGCGGCATAGATGATCTGCGGATTGATCTTCTTTGCATCCTCGTAGCCGAGACCAAGCTTGTCGAGCACACCCGGGCGGAAGTTCTCTGCGATCACATCCGATTTGGCGATCAGTTGCCTGGCGATGACCACGGCTTCGGGTTTTTTCAGATCGAGCGTGAGGCTGCGCTTGTTGCGGTTTCCCGTCAGAAGCAACATTGATTGGCCGTCAACCCGCTTGTCCGCCCCGCCCCATTTCCTCTGAAAGGCCCCCCCGGGCGGTTCCACGGCGATCACGTCCGCACCGAGGTCGGCGAGAAACTGCACGCCGACCGGACCCATCAGAAAGTGATTGAGGCTGAGGACTCGAATGCCCTTCAAAAGATCGACCATACATCCTTGCTTTCGGTTTTACCTGAAATCGAGGTGCTGGCTCTCGATTTCTGAAATCGATTTCAGACTTAGGCTGTGCGAGAAGCGGAGTCAAGCGAATCTACCAACTTTCGAATGAGATTCGCTTCATCCCGCTCCATCTGTGCATGAGAGGGGCAGAAAATAGCGCCGATGGCCCGCATACAGGGCTTGAGAAGGTAGCGCTCGTGATGGTTTAACCCTTTTGAGGGGAGACCCTCTCCTTCTCCTGGTTGACCAACGCAAATGGACAAGAAACCTGTAATCGCGCCCAAAGGCCGGCAGCAGCCGCGCGTGAAGATCGAGGACGTTGCCCGGAAGGCGAATGTGTCGCCGGCGACGGTGTCGCGGGTTCTCAATCACCCCGATATCGTACGGCCGGAGCTTCGCGACAGGGTCATGCGGCATATCAATGACCTCGCCTACACGCGCGATAGCGCAGCCAGAGCATTGAAATCGGGACGCATGCGGACCGTCGGCGTCATCGTTCCGACACTGGCGCTCGGTATCTTTGCAGAAGGCGTGGAAGCCCTCCAGAACCGCCTCAGCGAAAGCGGCTACACGCTGTTCATTGCGAATTCGCAATATGACCAGCGGCGTGAATTTCAGGAACTGCAAAGTCTCATTGAACGCGGCATCGATGGAATCGTGCTGGTCGGAGCTTCCCACGGACGGGAGCTGAGGAGCCTGATCGAACAGGCAGGCGTACCCGTCATCACCACCTATGTTGCCAAGGCCGGCGGCGGCATCCCCGCGATCGGAATCGACAACGAAAGCGCCACCCGCGAGATGACGGAGTATCTGCTAAGGCTTGGACACGTCCGTTTTGGCGCGATTGCCAACGTTGTCGCCGCGTCCAACGACAGATCCCGCGCCAGGCTCGAGGGAATTCAGCGCGCGCTGTCGGACGCCGGTCTCCCGCTCAAGCCGAGCCAGGTCGTCAAGGCCGATTATTCGCTTGCCCAGGGCCGTAGCGCCCTTCGTCAGCTCCTCACCGATCATCCGGACACGACAGCAGTCATCTGCACCACCGACACGCTTGCCATCGGTGCAATGGCAGAGGCTCGCAAGATGGGGCTGGCCGTACCGGCTACGCTTTCCATCACAGGATTTGACGATGTGGAGCTGGCGGCGCAAATGGACCCGCCGCTCACAACAGTCAGCGTTCCGGCAGCAGAAATCGGCCGGGGAGCCGCCGATTATCTCATCAATGCCATTGCCGGAAGTCCTGTCCCGAGAAGTGTCGTGTTGCCGTACCGGCTGGTCATGCGCTCATCGAGCGCCCCGCCGCGGTCCAGCGTCCGTCCCGCCCGTCGCGGGCGCAGTCGAGATCATTGACCGGGCCACGGTCCTGATAACTATTTCAGAACCGGAGGCTGGCGTCCGCATCCCAGGACCCGATGACGCAAGCTGCTCGCCCCTTATCATTATTCGCCCGTAAGTAGAGGTGGCTGAGCATGCGATGCGCCGCCTGCGCGATCGTCAATGGCACAAGAGACTTCTCAATGCTCGCGTTCAACGTGAACGGAGTGAACGGGCGCATGGTGGTGGCTGGCGCCCAGTTCGTGCAATCTATGATGCAGGCGATGATGCGCAAGTTCCAGGGCAGCTCGCAGCCGCGAGTGTCGCGCTTCGTCGGACTTGGGAGCGAGCGTGTCCATATAGGCGATCGATCCCTCGATTTGAGCAAGGACCGACACTGCATCCGCGGTGGCAAAGATGGGCATTCCGCCTACTTTGACATATACCGCACTGGTGTGCGCCGCAATGTCGGCCTCGCGTCCGGCGACACTGCCCCGAACGCGCAGCGCGATCCAACATGACTCGTTGATGGGCAGGGAGAGCTGCCCCTTGCACGACAAGCCTCCGCATCGAACCTCCTCGAGGACCGTGCCGTTACATATGAGCTCCACCCGCGCCGGCGGGACGCTGACCGATTCGATCCGCCAGTCGATCGTGAGGGTGCCGCCTGAACGGGGAAGGGACACCGTGCCTCCAGGGCGACGTCCTTCAACGGTCATCTCAACCAGAGGCCCGACAGTGATGAACGTGTCCCCGCTGCGTACGGCATCCATCCAGTTGCGATACGTGAAGTCGCGTTCGCCCAATCGCACATAGGTCCGTGAGCCCCCGAGGAGCGCGGCCGCGTCCATCTTGTCGGAGCCCGCCACCAGCGGCAGATGGTAGCCGATGTTGAGGTAGCGATACCAATCGGCGAGACCAAATGCGCTGAGCTGCGCGGTCCGCGGGTTGAACGACATCATTTCGATGGCGTCGACAAGGCCGAGCACAATGTCGGCCGCACGCTCCGCCTGCGGGTTCGGCGCATGGGGCATTACCACCAGCCCCCCTTGCTGACGGCAGCGCTCCGCCCAGTCGGCCATGGTCGCTTCCAGAACATGGCCGATTGCAGCTTCGTTGGACCCGCCGCAAGAGAGCGGATTGATCATCTCACCTTCATAGCCGAGCAGCGATATGTGCCCCAGAACCTGCATCCGGTTCTCCGTGCCGACCCGAACCAGGAATTCTCCGTCGCCGCCGAAATCCTTTGCCCCGAACGTCGTGCGTCCGTCGAAATCGGCGACGTTGGTGAATAGCTCGCCCCACTGTGCGGCGAGCAAGTTGACCACGTTGACACCCTCCGCCTTGCCCTCAAGCAGCGCTGTCTGCGGGCTTAGGAAATGGACGTGCGTATCAGAGCTAACCCATCCCTGTTCGCGCCAGCGCAGCACACGATCGAGCTCAAAGGTGAGAGTGTCCGTGCTTGCAGTGATGTCGACGATGGTGCGCAACGGGCGCACCTCAAAACCCCTGCAGATCTCTACGAACACGGGCCCGAGCGGCAGGTCCGCCTCGCAACTGCCGTCCACGTAGACGTACTGGTTCAGCCCATTGGCAAATTCGCCCGAGAAGTCCTCGAACCTGCCGGTATTGACCTTGCGGTGATGTCCCTTGGGTGGCAGATACTCCCCATGCGCACCATGGACATGCAACCGCGCGGCAACGCGCACGCCACTGTCCTTTTCCATGATGCGGATCTTGACCGGCCTTGTGGCCGGTTCGACTGTCGCCACATTGAGCGAGGCGCTTGCGTTACCGCCACCTTCCAACGATCGAAGCTCGAACATGTGCAAGCGGCCATCGTCGGAGCGCAGATAGAGTCTTGCGTCCGGATGCGCCGAGTACTCAACGATGACATCGCTCCCGCAGCGCACGGGCTGCACATCAACTTTGGCGCCCAGCCAATCCGCTCTGGAGTACTCGAGCACTGCGCGTGCCGAGATGACCGTGCCGAGGTCCATGCCGATCTGCTGGCCCCGATCGTCGACATCGAGCTCGCCAAGCTTGTTCAGATGGAACCCCGGCGGCAGCCTCACCTTCAGCTTGCGACGGCCCTGGAGGCGCAGCGGGTGCTGGGTGAGCGCTGTCGTGGTCACCGCAAACACAAGCGAGATTTCCTGTTCCGCGCGCAAGCTCAACGCCGAAAGCTCCTTGTCCGGATAAGGATTGGGGAGCGCGTAAAGCCACACGTTCTCACCTTGTCGATCCATGCGTCCCGATTGGGTGCGAGCCTCGCCCTGGAAGAAGTTCGCCCCCGGCGCTCTGCCGAGTACAAAGTCCTCGCCGGTGCTTGCATGTACGATGGGCGCGCGTAGCGGCAAGGCGGCGAACGCACTCGCACTCCAGGAGATGTGGTTCTGCTGGATCGCGAAGCGGCGCAGCACCGGCACGTCGGTCTCGCTGCCGTCGGCATAGCGGAGCCCGTATGTCGCCACCCGGTCGCCGAGTGGATTGCCTTCTACAGGCAGCGTAGCCGGGCCGATCTCTCCGAAACCCTCGGGGCTTGCACTGGGGCGGTCTGCCGCCACTTGCACGAACAGCACATAGCTCGCCATCGTCGGCGGCAACGCGATTACGGCAGGAGGGGCGCCGGGGCGCAGCTCCAGCACATCCGGCCCTATTTCGCTGCCGAAGAGAAAGGGCATGCCGCGATGGGTCTGGAGCCCGCGAAGTGAATCGATCCAGCCGGTGTCACCCGGGCGGGCGGCGAACCCTTCACCGGCATTTGCGCGCTCGGCGTTGAAATATCGCTTCAAGTCCACAGGCGTGAAGTGCGGCGATGAAGGTGTTTTCATGCTTCGGACTCCAGTTTCAGCAACTCAGTGCCTCGCAAGCATTCTTTGTTTGTTGTGAATGACTGCTCGCGCAAGGACGCTTGCGCCGACCCCATGCTCATGCCGAGCATGAAGAGATACGCGCGAGCCCTTATGTTTTGCAGCTAACGTGGACGCCTTGCGTCCGTCGCGGGCACGGCGAAGCGCAGGGGCAGAGCGTGTTCATTCACCTATGTAGAGGCAGCCGCGCTTCTTTGCGATCTGGTAGACCAGCACGCTCAGGAGCGCGATCAACGATCCGTAGACGGGAAACATCCAGGCGATGTGCTCGCGTTGCAACCAAACCAGCAGATAGGGTGACGTCCCGCCAAACAAGGAGACGCCGAGCGCATAGCCGAGAGCCACTCCGGTGGTCCGCACGGCGCGCGGCATCAGCGTGGTAGCGATGAAGTTATAGAGGGCCATGTTGAAGCCCACGATCGCGCCGCCGAACACCGTAACAAAGAAGAACGTGACGATGCCTTTTTCCGAATAGAGCAGTGTCAGGAAGAAGCATGGGATGAGCAACAGGCGCAGCAGCGCGAACGCGCGCGAGGGTCGCACCTTGTCCGCGAAAGCGCCGACAAACGGCGCCGTTGACATCCAGATCAGGACCATCAGGGTCATGATCCCGTACACATACGTGCTGTCCTCCTTGAAGACCGTATTGGCCATGTTGGGAAGACCGGTGTTCCAGGCATAGTTGGCGATCTGCACCGACCCGATCACCAGGATGACGGCGAGCAGCGAAAGGCGGACGCTCCATAGCGTTTTCCACACACCGCCAGTCGATTCCTGAATGCGCGAAGACTCGTCTTGCCGATGCATGGCTCGATTGATCAAGGTTTCCGGCACCGTCGTGCGCAGATAGATGATCAAAAGGCCCAGCACGCCGCCGACCGCAAAGGGTATACGCCAAGCCCACTCGCGCATGGCTTCAGGTGCGACCGAGGCGCTCACCAGGAAGGCAACTAGGCTGGATCCAAGGCTTCCCAATTGGATGAATGTGCCGCCAATCAGACCGAGATAGCGTCCCTCCTTACCAGGTGGCGCCAGTTCAATTGCAATGGCGTTGGCGACACCAGCTTCAGCGCCTGTGGCAAACCCCTGAATCAGCCGCATGATCAGCAGCGCTATGGCCGCCGTGACGCCGAGGTCCTTGTAGGTGGGCAACAAGGATATCAAAAGCGAGCAAACCGCCATGGCCGTGACAGAGATCAGCATGACGCGCTTGTGGCTGATGCGATCTGCGACCGGCCCCAGCAAAACAGCGCCCAGCGGTCGAGCGCAAAAGCCCGCGCCGTACACGGCAAGTCCCGCCAGCAGCGAGGTGGTGGGATCATCGGAAGGGAAGAAGTGCGGCGAGAGAAACGCCGCCATTACGCCGTAGACATTCCAGTCGTACCACTCTAGCGCCACCCCTCCTCCAAGGCCGGCGGTCATTCGCTTGTTGGCAGTTTGCTTGTCAAGCTGGACGGGTACAGCGCTGGGCTGAGCAATGATGTTCATGGGTCCTCGGGCTCTATTGATGACTTAATGATTTTGCGGGTCGCGCGAGAACGAGCAGCCGCTCGTCGGCTCAACTGCGCCCGCCGCGAGCGGGGGTCTACGAGAGCGGCGGCCTTGAGCAGGCCGGACCGCGGAAGCGCAAGCGCAACAGCTGCCCGGGATGCCGGCGGAAAGCCCGCCTGGCTTCACGTAATTGCGGGCCTCGCCTCACGAGCGGCCATTGCACGATCCTAATGGCGCAGGACGCCTTCATCGTTGCTTCCGACTTGCGCGGCGACTCGCATAAAGCGCGCGCGAGATTCCGTGCCATTCCCATGGCCAGCCTTCCTCCTGTTGCTCTAAGCGCGCTTCTGAAGAAGCTGATGTTCTTGTTGGACAGCGCGGCGTCACAAGACCCGTCGCATCGTCAATGAGATCCTTCAGATGTGACCCACTCTCGCCGGCCGCATCCTTCTGGTTTCCCGCAGTACCGGGCATTTCGACATCGAGTTCTGAAATCGATTTCAAGATTAGTAAGAATTCGGAACTGCGGAGTCAAGCCGTTTTTTACGGGTGAAGCCCGCCTCATGGTCTCCGTCGGCTCCGCGTTGAGCAAGGTGGCTCAGCGCCGCTGAGGCTGGTTCTTCCAAGAAGAGGCTTTTGGATGCCTCGTTGCGAAGAAATCGATTTCAGTCTAAGGCGTGGTTCTCATATTCCTTCAGGAGAACCGCTCCATGTCCGAGACGCCCGATCTCATCCTCTCGACATCTGTCGCGCCCCACGTGCGCCTATTGACGCTGAATAGGACATCAAAACGAAACGCCTTGAGCAACCAGTTGATCGTGGAGCTTGGCGCCATCTTGCGCCGTGCCGCAATCGATGAGGATGTCCGCTGTGTCGTGCTTTGTGGCAGCGATGCGTTCTTCTCTGCCGGAGCCGACATCAAGGAGATGCGGGAGCGCGGCTTTGAGGCAATCGACAATTCCGCCCGACGTTCTGCCTGGGGGGATGTCGCCAATTTCCCCAAGCCTCTCATTGCCGCGGTCGAGGGCATTTGCTTCGGCGGCGGCCACGAATTGGCGCTGCTCGCGGATATCGTGATAGCAGGTGAAGGGGCGGTATTTGGGCAGCCTGAGATCAACATCGGAATATTGCCCGGCGACGGCGCAACGCAGAGGCTGACACGCGTGGCTGGCAAATCACTGGCCATGCTGATGATCCTGAGCGGCCAATCCATCACGGCGCGGAGTGCGATGCAGGCCGGCCTTGTGGCGGAAGTTGTCGAAAGCGGCAGGGCGCAGAGGCGAGCGCTCGAAATAGCCGATCTGATAGCGCAAAAGCCTCCCCGCTCGGCTGAACTTGCCAAAGCTGCCGTTCTCGCCGCCTTTCAGACCACGTTGGACGCCGGGCTCGAGTTCGAGCGGCAAGCGATACGTCACGCTTTCAGCACAGCTGACCAGAAGGAGGGAATGAACGCCTTCTTTGACAAGAGGCCGCCGAATTATCGCGGGAAGTAGCCCCCCGCGATTGGCTCGCACGCGGCGCCGGCGAAGCTCGCCCGCGCAACATGCGACATTCAACACTCCTTCGGCTCGACCGGGCCGGCGCTACGGGCGACGATCTCGTATTGGCCGGCCTTTGCCACGCCAATGTACATGTTCATCCTGCAGTGGCGCTTGCCCGGCACCATCTCCGCCGGCCCGCCAGGCCCTTCCGCAATCTTGGCGTGGTCAAGCGCGGCAGCGACAGCCTCGCGGTCAATTGTACCGGCTTCCCTCACTGCGGCTTCCCACAGCTTCAGTCCTCGATACGTGCCGGTCGCGGCGCTTCCTGCTGAGAACCGGAACTTGCCCGGAAACTGCTTTTCGTAGGCCGACTGAATTTTGGCGCTCACCGGATCTTCCGCCGCGAGCGCCTTGTAATAGTCGAGGCTGCTGGCGAGGCCTTCGATCTCGTGAGCCTGGTTCATTTCGAGCGTGTTCTCGTCATAGTAGACGCAGCCCAGCTGTCCCCCATTCCTAGAAAAGCCCGCTTCATAAAGCTGTTTGAAGAACGAGCCGACGCCCGGGGGGATAACACTGTTGAAGACCACGTCTACCTTGTTGGACGTGATGCGGCTCACGGTCGATGAAAAATCGATTTGGTCAAGCGGGTAGTACTCCTCGAACACCACCTCCCCGCCGCTGCTCTCGATCACCTTGCGCGCATAGGCATTGATTGTTTGCGGCCAGACGTAGTTTGATCCAGGCAGCGCGAAGCGTCTGCCACCGTTCTTGATCAACCACGGAATGAACCGGTCGCAATTCTGCGCCGGTACCGGCCCGGTGCAAAACAGATAGGGCGTGCACTCCCTGCCTTCGTAGGCCTGTGGATAGATGTAGAGCGTCTTGCCACGAGAGATGATGATGTCCTTGATGGCGTTGCGCATCGAGCTCGCAATGCCGCCGAGTACCAGGTCGACCTTGTCTCGTTGAATCAGCTTGCGGACATTGCCAACAGCGACGGACTCGTTGGACGCGGTGTCTTCGATCAGGAGGTCGATCGGGCGCCCCAAGAGACCACCGTTCTCGTTGATCTCGCTCGCGACCATGCGCGCGACATTGGCGTCGGTATTCCCGGCAAAGCCGAGTGCCCCCGTAAGGTCGGTGGCAATGCCAATCCTGATCGGGCCTTCAGCGGCGTTGGCCCAGTCAGGACGGATCACCCAGCTGCCCGGGCCGGCCGCAATGGCCGCAGACACAAAGGCGAAATTGCCGAGAAAGCGGCGGCGGCTGAGTTGCCGGTGATCATTCAACATGGAACTGACCTCCCCTTGGCTCATGGCCTTAATCCACGCGCCCTGCTCTTTCCTGGGGGGCGCGGTAACCGGAACGCTATCCGTCATTTTTCGGTTTCAAGTCGGCTCTTCGGATCAACTTTTTAAAATCGCGAACGAAGTGCAGCAATCAGGACAGTCTGAAAAGCTCCCTCGCGTTCTCGCCAAGGATCCTGACCGCCAAGCGCTCTGCGTCTCGGGGGCGAAAGTAGCCGCTCGCAACTTTTTCTTTCAGAACCTCGCCGATGAGCCGGCGTGCGCCCTGTATCGCGGCAAATGTCTCCTCAACGTGAAGACAATCTCCTCCGATCATCATTCGCGATTCATCCGGCAAGACTTCAATAGCCTCGTGCAGGGCCAGCTTGAAATGGGACGGGCTCAACAGGAAGGACCAGCACAAATCGAGCCAAACATTGCGGTACACAAAAGCCATTCCCAACAAGTCCCGGCTCCAGGGATAGGCCAAATGCATCAGCAGAAAACGGGTCCGAGGATGACGCTCAATCAACCCGGTCATGCGTAGCGGGTGGGAGCCGCTTATGATTGCCGTTCCAAGATGAGTTTGGACTGGCAGGCCGGCTTCGCCTGCGAGCTGACAAAACAAATCGACGACAAAGTCACAGAAAGCCTTGCGCGCCGCAGGGGATGGAGACCTTTGTCCCCAGGCCTGCCGAGCGAGGTCCTCGTTCGGTTCGTCAAAGCTTAGATCGCGGTCATAGGCGAGCGCGTTTTTGAGCGCAACGTGATTGCGCCGGGCGCAGCCGGCTACGAGCTCCCGGATTGCGTCGCAATAATCGTCGAAGGTTTTCACCTCCATGCCGAGGCGCCGCAGCAACGTATGGCCGCAATTTCCATTGTGATCGCGAGATTCCGGGTGCCAGCCGAGGGCGAATGCATTGATCCGCAGGACCGCATCGTAACTCTGCCCTAGGACCGGCCGCGGATCCATCAACGGATCGAGAAAAGGGTCCGTTACGATCCTTCCGATGGCGGCGCGCCCAATGACTTCACTTGGCCATGTCGCCTCCCTGTGGCGCAAGCGCACCAAAGCGTCTACTGCCTCCCAGTTGTCGCGCGTGATTCCGGTTTCGGCGACGCCGTAAAGCTCGGCGACACCGCCGGCGAGGTTACGAACGAATGCATTTGAGCCGCTCCTCTCCAGGAACGGAGCAAGGGCCTCCCAGGTGGTTGGCTCGGTAGCGGTAGATAACATATCGCCAGTCGCCTTGGGCTCGGATGGCAGGACGTGGCTTGTCCAAGCCGCATAGCTCTGCTGGAACAGTTTCAAAAGATTCACGTCCCGGCTATGTGCGACCTCGGACATGTGATGTTCATGGACATCGACGACCTGGCACGCATTCACAAAATCGCTCATGGTTTTGGACATCGTCCCTCTCTGTTCAGTCATCGCAAGGAACTTCAACGCGCCATCTTTCGGGCGTGGGATGGCAGCCGGGACGCCTCTACGGCGCCAGATACGTCAAGAGCCGCGGGTCGTCGCGCAGCTGTTGCGACGGGCCCGACAGCGCGACACGGCCGCGATCGACCACATAGGCCTGCTCCGCGACGCGCATTGCGAGATCGAGATGTTGCTCGACGATGATGATCGCGATCTCTCTGGCTAGTTCGATCAAGCGCTCGGTGATCTCCTCGATGACGCCGATCCAGACACCCTCGGTCGGCTCATCCAGCAGGAGGAGTTTGGGGTTTCCGAGCATCGCGCGGGCGATTGCGAGCATCTTGCGCTCGCCACCGGACAACGTTCCGGCCGGCTGATCCAGACGCTGGCCGAGTTTTGGAAACATCATCATGACCCGGTCCACTGCCGATCTATCGCGGTGCAAAAGCGATCCGACGGCGAGATTGTCGCGCACCGACAGGCGCCCGAACACTGAATGCTCTTGCGGCACATATCCAATGCCGGCCCGCACCCGCTCTTCGGTTCGGCGGCGATCGATATCTTGGCCGTTGAATTGCACGCCGCCCCTCCATGCCGGCAGTTCGCCCACGATCGCCTTCATGAGCGTGCTCTTTCCGGCGCCGTTACGGCCGAGGACGGCCACACCGCCCCGCGGTGGGACGGTCATATTGACACCGAACAGCACCTGGCTGCGTCCGTAGCCGGCGTCGAGATGCTTGAGATTGAGGAATTCAGGCACGGCGCAAATAGATCTCCTGGACGCTTCTGTTGGCCTGGATCTCGGCAACCGTCCCCGACGCCAGAACCTTGCCCTGATCGAGCACGGTTAGCCGGTCGCAGATGTCTCGGATGAAATCCAGGTCGTGCTCCACGATGACAAGCGAGCAATGCTGCTTGATCGGCTGCAGCAACTCGCCCGTGACGCGGCGCTCCTCAAGGCTCATGCCACCGGTCGGCTCGTCCAAGAGCAGAAGGCGCGGCCGGCATGCGAGCGCCATCGCGATCTCCAGCCATTGCTGCTGACCGTGAGAAAGGGTCGCCGCAGCATCAAACGCGCGATCGGCGAGCCGGAACTGGAGGAGCAACGTCATGACCTCCTCGTGCAGTCGTCCCCGACTGCGCGAGAACGCCAGATCCAGCAGTGAGGACCGGGCCTGCAGCGCGAGCAGGATGTTGTCGTATAGCGTGAGGGTCGGTAGCACGGCGGTGATCTGGAATTTCAGGCTCATGCCCGCTCGCGCACGCTCTGGCGGCGTCAACGAGGTGACGTCAGTATTGATGAATGTCACCTTGCCTCGCGTCGGCACTAGCGCACCTGCAAGACACTTCATCAGCGTGCTCTTGCCCGAGCCGTTCGGCCCGATCAGGCCATGAAACTCTCTCTCGCCGACGCTGAGCGCCGCTCCGTCCAGCGCGGTGAGTTTGCCAAAGACCTTGGAGATGCCGGCGGCTTCAAGGAGCGGCATTGCGCTTCTCCTTCAGGCTCGGGCCGAAATGACCTACACGTTCCCGCTCGCCCAGCACGAGGCTGATCAAGCCGAGGGGGCGGAACAGAATGACGAGCAACAGCAAAACGCCGAGAATGATCGGCCAGATATCGCGATAATTGTCGGAGAGCCAGAAGCTGAGGCCCTCAACAATCGCGGTGCCGATGACCGCACCGATCAATGTCCCGGAGCCGCCGAACAAGACGTAGAGCACGACCTGGGTAGACATGACCACGCCCAGCATGTTCGTCCAGACGAAGCCCTCGTGAAACGCATAGAGGCTGCCGGAAGCACCTGCGATCGCGCCGCTGATTGCGAATATGATGGCCTTCAAATGCTGCACATTGTAGCCGAAGAAGGCGATGCGCTGTTCATTCTCTCGCAATCCCGCCAGTGCCAGACCGAACTGCGACCGCAGCAAAAAGCGCGACAGAAGGTAGATCAGAACCAGAATGGCGAGAACCAGATAGTAAAATCCTGGTCCCTCGCTCAATTCGTGCGAGCCGATTGTCATCGGCGGGATCGAAGGGATACCGTTCTGGCCGCCAAGATAATGAGAACCCCGAGCGAGCCGATCGGCTGCATAAGCTCCGGTCATAGTACCAAGCGAAACGAAGACCACACTGGAGGGGTGACGGCCAAGCAGCAGGAAACCTGCCAGCAACAATGCCGCTACAAAACCGATCAAGGTTCCGGCCGGAAGAACGGCAAAAATCGATGCGACCCCGAAATCGCGTGAAAGCAGCGCCACACCGTAGCCGGCCGTGCCGAAGAACAACGACTGACCCAAGCTCAAGATCCCGGCATAGCCCCACACCAGGTCGAACGACAACGCGAAGAGGCACAGGATGAGCACTCGCGTTGCATAGACAGTGATGTAATCCCGCAGGACGAGCGGTGCGATCGAAGCGGCAATCAGCAATGCCAGTTCGAGAATTGGAAGCACCTTCGTTCGCCCTGCGATGGCAGATGCCATGACGGGCGAACGAGCAGCTTCAATCACGTGTGGCGGGGGCTGTGTGCCAGTGCCGGTCGATGACATCAGCACTCCTTCGGATCGACCAGGCCGGCGCTACGCGCGACAATCTCGTACTGGCCGCCCTTCGCCACTCCAATGTACATGTTCATCCTGCAGTGGCGCTTGCCGGGCGCCATTTCGGCAGGCCCGCCCGGCCCTTCCGCAATCTTCGCGTGGTCGAGGGCGGCGGCTACCGCGTCGCGGTCAATTGTGCCGGCCTCCTTCACTGCAGCCTCCCACAGCTTTAATCCTCGATAGGTGCCGGTCGCGGCGCTGCCTGCCGAGAACCGGAACTTGGCTGGAAATTGTTTGTCGTAGGCCGATTGAATCCTGGCGCTTACCGGATCCTCCGCCGCAAGCATCTTGTAGTAGTCGAGGCTGCTCGCGAGCCCTTCAATCTCTTGGGCCTGGTTCATTTCCAGGAAATTTTCGTCGTAATAGACGCACCCCAGCCGCCCGCCGTTTTTGGAGAAGCCGGCTTGATAGAGCTGTTTAAAGAACGGGCTGACGCCGGGCGGGACAATGGCGTTGAAAACCACGTCGACTTTGTTGGATATGATCCGGCTAACTGTGGAGGAAAAGTCAATCTGGTCGAGCGGGTAGTATTCTTCAAAGACGACTTCGCCACCGCTGCTCTCGATCACCTTGCGTGCATAGGCGTTGATTGTTTGCGGCCAAACATAATTGGAGCCAGGCAGGGCAAAACGCTTACCACCATTTTTGATCAACCAGGGAATGAACTGGTCACAATTCTGTGCCGGTACCGGTCCCGTGCAGAACAGATAGGGCGTGCACTCTTTACCTTCGTAACCTTCCGGATAGATATAGAGCGTCTTGCCGCGAGAGATAATGACGTCCTTGATCGCATTGCGCATCGAGCTCGAGATACCGCCAATCACCAAGTCGACCTTGTCTCGCTGGATCAGCTTTCGCACATTTCCCACGGCGACGGATTCGTCGGAGGCAGTATCCTCAATCAGGAGTTCGATCGGGCGTCCCAACAGGCCGCCGGAGTCGTTGATCTCCTTGACCAGCATGCGAGCGACATTGGCGTCAGTGTTGCCGGCAAAGCCAAGTGACCCGGTAAGATCGGTCGCAATGCCAAGCCTGATCGGGCCTTCCGCAGCATTTGCCCAATCCGGGCGAATTATCCAGCTGCCCGGACCCGCCGCGATGGCGGCGGAGGCGAAGGCGAAATTGCCGAGAAAGCGGCGGCGGCTCAGTTGACGGCTGGCGTTGATCATCGGTTGACCCCTCTTCCCGAAACAAGGCCTTGCGGCCGGAACTTGATGAAAATGATGGCAAGCACGAACACCAGAACGTCGGCGATAACCGGTGACATCAGCCAAGGCAGCCAGGCACTGAACGTGCCGATGACGCCGGCGCCAGCGACTGGGCCGGCGAAGGACCCGACCCCACCGACCATCACAGCAACGAAACCCTGGATAAGAAAGCGGATGCCGAGATCGGCGAACAATGAAAAGACCGGCACGATCAGCGCGCCGGCGAGACCCGCGAGTGCCGCACCAAATGCAAAGGTGACGCTGTAGATCATGCCCGTGGAGATGCCCGAGGCACGCGCCAGCTGTGGGTTCTCCAGCGAGGCGCGGACTCGCAGGCCGAACGAGGTGTAGGCGAGCAGAGCATGGCTCGCGGCCATGACCAGCAAAGTGATGATGACGATGACGCCGCGCCAGGCGGCGAAATGCAGACTGCCGATCGTGATAGAGCCACTGATTGGCTCCGGCACCGAGAGATACAGTCCCCCGGTCAGGCCGCGCACGGCTTCGCGAATGATCAGCCCCAGCGCATAGGTGCCAAGCATGGCGACGATTGGAGCGGCATAGAATCGGCGCACCACGAGTTTTTCCAGGACGAAACCAAGCGTGCCGACCGCGACGGGCGCGGCAAGCATGCCGAGCGGGACCGGCAAACCGACGCTGTGCATGAGATAAGTGACGTAAGCGCCGAGCAGGACGAACTCGCCTTGGGCGAAGTTGAAGATGCCCATCATGCTGGCAATGATCCCGAGACCGAGCACGACCAGCACAACAATGGCACCGAAGCTCAAAATCTCGAAGGTCGCGATAAGTAGCGTATCCATGCTGCTGCGTCACATTCCTTGGGCTTGCGAGCACAGCTTCTTCACGCCGACCGCGCGAAGGCGTGAGCTACTCGTTGGAATGCGAAGGGCTGCTGTCACAAGAGCGCTCCTGGAAGGTCATCCCGGCAATGGGAGTTGCAGGCGATGGTGGGCTTCTAGGGCGGCCCGCCTGTCGGCGCTTCATTCACGACATGCGGCTCGAGATTGCCTAGATCAACGTAGGGAGATTTGGGTAATGTTGGGTAATGTTGGCCAGGCGACCGACATTGCGGACACGTTAAAGAGGTCCTACGGCGGGTCGCCGGCCGTTCTCGCCAGCCCAATTTCGATGCAGCCAAAAGCGATAGAGAGCTATCCGCATGCCCTCACCGCAGGCTCCCGCAAACGCGCGCGTCGTTAGCGCCTACCGAACTATCGGAGGAAACCAGAAGAGCTGACGCACCATTTGCGATGGCCGCAGGCCGTGAGTTCAGCACCGAGAAGGCATCAAGTCATTGTGGCCGAGCACCTGGCTTGCCGACCAGCGGAAATGTGAATTCAATTCCCGCACCCGCAAACGTGGTCCACAGAGTCTGCAGCAGATCGTCGGATGCGGGAGGCGTGTCATTGTACTCTTCGAGCCGCCTGATGACGGCGCACGATAACCCGCTTCGCTCGGCCAACTGCTTCACCGACCAGTTCAGCATCCCCCATGCGGCTCGCAATTGCCTCCCCGTGAGCTTCGATGCGGCTCTCCGCTCCCTTGCGAGTATATCGTAATGCGCGTCGATCTACACGCCGAGCCACTCCCTTACACCGCCATAGCTGTTGCCGAGCGGTACAGCGTGCATCGATGGCAACGAGAAGGTCGCTGTCGGCGCAGTGATCATCGAGTCCGGCATCTGGGTTGCGACGATGACGGGCTTGGCAACAAGCCGGCAGGCCCTGACGACTCCTTTTGCCGGCCCAGCACCTCCTCAGGGGGATTTCAACCCTGAGGTCGCCTCGCGCGACCATGATGGCGTCTGACAAGTGGATCATATCCCAATACGATCAAGCGCCATCGGGGTCTCGATCTTGGCAACGCCACCGGCGGCCTCACCGATCAAAGCTCGTGCCTCGACCAGGTCAGATGGTTTCTGAACAAAGGACAGCAACCCAGTCGACGCCAAGCTCGAGGCCGAACGCAAGATCGGCTCGATCCTTCTTGGTTAGAGGCGAGATCTTGAGCAGCGCGCCTGGCAGGCTGGCGCCCTTGTGATCACGGATGACGCCGCCGATCACAACGCACGCCATTCTCCGTTCAGAACCGAGCTTTTCGACGACTAGCTAGACGAACGCCCATCGTCAATGAGCAGGGCCTGACCGGGATAAGCGGCTGCGAATATTTCTGGATGAGGCCGCGGGATTGACTGCTTCCCGCCTGTCTCTTAGCGCGAAGCAGACCGTCTCCCCGGCATCCAGCGCGAGCTTGCCTTCATCGAGCCGGCCAATGCGGATCTTCGGGCCTTGCGGATCCTGCAGCACGCCGATCGGCCGATTGAATTCCAGCTCCAGCGCACGGATCGAGACGAGCACACGGGCGTGATCGTCATGGGTCCCCGCGGCTGAAGTTCAGCGTGAAAGTATCAGCCCCCGAAAGATAGAGCGCACAAAGCTTTTCAGGTGATGCGGTTGCCGACCCAACGGTTGCGACAATCTTGGCATGGCGTGAGCGGCGCATCGTGCCCCTCTAGTTCAGAAGATAAGTTCAGCATCAAACGAGATAGGGCCGCTCACAAGGTATTCAAAGCGAGCTGGCCGACGTTGCGCACTTTCGCTCTCTCCACCGTCCGTCGTTGCTGGACCAAGAGGTGAAAACACTGCACTTATGCACCGGATGCCGCCGCCGTCTGTCCCTGATGGGTGGATTGTACGATGCTGTTCACCGCGCGGTAGGCGAACACGATGGCTGGTCCGATCGTAATGCCGGCCCCAGGGTAGATCCCACGCATCGGTGAAGTCATGTCGTTGCCGCAGGCATAAAGACCTGCGATCGGCACGCCGTTTCCATTTAGGACCCTTCCGCCAGGATCCGTTGACAGGCCGGTCGCAGTTCCAAGGGTCGCCGGGACAATCGGGAGCGCAATGAATGGCCCGTTCTTGATAGCTCCAAGGTTCGGGTTTTTCTTTCCAACCGCGGGATCTCCCAGGGTTCGGTTGAAAGCCGATTCACCGCGTTTGAAAAGCGGATCGCGCCCTTCAGCTGCGTGGGCATTATGTTCTTCAACGGTCTTTTGGAGCTCTTGCGGGTCGAGGCCCAATTCCGCCGCAAGCTCCGCAATCGTCCGGCCAATCTCGATGTAACCCAAGCGGGCATACTTCTTGATACTCAAAGTCCAGGGCCAGGGGAGCAGGTGTCCCATGCCTCTGAGGCGGACGAATTCCTTGTCGCAGATGAAATAGAACCGCTTGTCCGCCGGATAGCCGCTATTGAACATGGCAAGACAGATGTCATGGTACGAATTGGATTCATTGACGAAGCGCTTAGCATTTGGCCCCACCGCGATGACACCTGGACGGCCACGATCGAGCCAGCCGTACGGGACCACTTGCGAGGAGCGGCCGTTCCTGAGGATCGACACGGGCGTCCAGAATCCACTCGATGCAACGTCATTATCGATCGCAGCTCCGAGCCTGCCTGCGAGCGCAATGCCGTCTCCTGTGACATCGCTGTGGGCCAGCGTATCATTGTGCTGGTGGGCTCGGCTGAGCTGGGCTCGCAATTTACCGTTCCGCGCAAAGCCACCGGTTGCCAGGATTACTCCGTGCGAGGCTCGGACGCGGAGATCCGTGCGATCCCGCTTGAGGAGTGCGCCAGTAACTCTCCCTCCCTCCCTCATCAGATCAACCGCTGGGCAGCTTGGCCAGATTTCAGTGTCGTATCTGCGAAGGCTTGCCAATAACCGCGCGATCAGAGCATTGCCGCCACTGAGTTCAGTGCCCCTCCTGTAGCGCAGCCGGTCGCCTGCGTAGCGGCTGACCCGGCGAAGGACGTGCTTGAGCGAGGCAGCCGACTGGAAGGGATTGAGAAAGCTTCTGACCTCGCCGGACGAAATCATCATGCCGCCGAGCACGACGCGAATCGGATCACTTATCAGGTCGAAATCCTTGCCGAGAAGCCGTCCGTCGTAAGCTGCGGGGCTCAGCGCCCGGCCCATGTCGATCCCGCCGATCTGGCTCGAATGATAATCCGGAGCGGAGGCCAGTGTGAACTTGACTTCACTCCCATTCTCCAAGCTGGCGAGCGCCGTTGGGCCGTCTTCAAGATAGGCATCCACGAAGTCGGGGCGATAGTAATCGCCAAGTTCGTGTTGCAGATAGATCTTCGCATTCGCAATCGAATCATCGATTTTCGCCGCTCGAGCCTGCATTGAGCATGGAACCCAGATCATGCCGTTCGAGAGGGCGGTCGTGCCACCGAGCCGGCCAGACTTCTCGCATACCGTCACGCGAAGTCCGGCTTTTGCCGCATAGAGCGCCGCGGACAGCCCGGCAGCGCCGCTGCCGATCACGAGCACGTCCGTCTCCCAATCGTGCGTCGGCTTGTTCGCTTTGGAGGAGGAAGCGGTACTAGGTTTCAATTTGGTGATCGGGTTGTTCATTCCTGCCTCGGTGCAGATTTCTGCATTGATTGCTGACGCTTTCGCGGGAGCGGAACGGCTTTGAATTCTTCGGCTGCAGCTTTCACCGCCCGCTCGATCGGAATCCGTTCGATGGAGGAGGCGCCAACGAAACCGACACATCCGGTAGACCGGTAGACTTCCGAGGTATCCTGGGGCTCGGCGATTGCCCCGCCATGGCAGAGAAGGATGACTTCCGGCCGAACGGCTTGAGCGGCAGCATTGATCTCGTTGATGCGCCTGATGGCCTCTTCGATCGACTGTCCCGCCTCATGACCCACAAGCCCGCCGCGCGTTGCGCCGACATGTGGGACAATGCAGTCGGCTCCCGCGGCTGCCATCGCCTTGGCATCGTGCGGGCTTGCGACATAGGCGAGGGAGAAGATGTTCTTCTTGCGGGCCGCCGCGATCAGCTCGACCTCACGCTCGAAGCCGAGCCCGACGCGGCCACGACGCTCGCGCCATTTCTCACCCATCGTTGAAATGGTCGGGTAATTGATCACGCCGGAGAATCCGGCAGCCCAGAACTTGTCCAAGAGATCATCGAGCTCGAGCCGGAGGGGATCCCAGGCCTCGACACCGCCTATAACAGGAACCGAGGAGACGACGTTGCGGATCTCCGCCGCGAGCTCGAGCGTGCGCGCATTGGAATCGCCGATCCGGCTCGTCGGCAGCCCCATCAACCGCGACAGCCCGGTGCTGTAGACCACGAGCATGTCGGCGCCGCCGAGAGCTGCGCATTTTGCGACGAGGCCGCAACTGCTCGCCGCGGCAAGCACTGCCTTTCCAGCCTCAACTTGAGCTGTGATCTTTGCGAGTATTTCGGCCCGATCAAACATCCGCAACTGATGAATCTCCTGGTGTCAATTGTTCGACGATCCACGATGCGGCCGCCTCCGCAAATTCCGGATCATTGATGTGACAATCCAGCTCGCGGGCGATGATCGATCGCGGCAGATGTCGCCTGACCGCGTCGAACCAGGCCCTATCGGCTTCAGGGTTTCGAAAGATGCCGCCGTCCCGGTCATAGTCAGAGACCCCCTTGACCGGCCACAGAACGAGGGCGGGCGCCTTTGCTTGCGAAAGGCGCTCGGCTGTGAGCCTGCCTATGCGCTCATTCTCCGAGACGGTCGTACGCATGAGCGTCGTGAAGGGGGTATGCGAATAGAATTGGCGCTCCTTGAACTCGGCAGGCACGCTCGAGGGAGGGCCAAAATTTACCATATCGACGGCCCCCGGGGCGATGAGCTGCGGAATCATGCGGCGAGATGCTGCTTTGAGCCGACCCGGACCCGCACTAGCGGTGCCGCCGACAAGCTCGTCAGCGAGCTCGGTTGTGGTCAGATCGAGCACCGCATCGAACTCGCCGGCGGACACGAGCTGCTCCATCTTGCGGCCCCCGGCGCCATTGGCCGGAAAGACAATCGCGTCGATGCCTGCCTCTGCCAGCCGCGCGACACAGCGATTTGCCGCCGGCGTCGTGACCCCAAAGGCCGTGATCGCAACCGTCTTCTTCTTCCGCCGATCCTGAGCGGGCACATAGCGCATCGCCGCAATGGCCCGCCCCGCATTGTCCAGAACGCGTTCGGTGAACGCGTTGATCCCGAAAAGATCGACCAGGGTCGGATAGAGGATGATGTCGTTGTGGAGGGCCAATTCGGCCAGGAGGGCTGGCCTCGCGCTGCTCACCAGTAGCTTCGGGAATCCATACGGCAAATCCGATACAACTTCACCGAAGACCGCGCTGCCTTTGCCGCCCGCCACGCCGACGATGGCGTCGATCGCACCTGATCGGAGGAGCTCCTTGACCTCTTCACGCGCGCTTGCAGCTATTTCCCGCAAGACCTCGGCGGGTGAAACCACGCGTGCATCGCTGCTGTTCCTCCGGTTTGATGTGCCTACATCAATCGTAAGAGTCTTGCGGCCCCACTGTTCGATGACGCGCGCGAGATAAGCGGTTTCGCGGCCCTTTGTGTCCAGGGTTGCGACGATCGCGGCCATGCCCGCAGGATCGCACCGCTGACCATCCCGGATCGACCTTTCGTCGTCCGCGTAATGGTGAGACACGATCTTCCTCCTGGACGTTTCTGGACACCTGGAGGTCTAGATCGGAGTGAAATGGCCCATAAGCCCGGATACGAGCGCGATTGGGTAAAGTTGGGTAGCTCCAAGCGGCCATAGCAGCAGCCGCTTCATCCTGAGCGCCACCGTAACGAGGGAAGCCGCCTCTCCCCTTTGCAAGGAGGCGAGCGTCAGCTGGCGGAGCTTTGTGGTTTGGGCCGCCCGCATCGTCGGCGCGCTCCGAGACAAAAAGATGCCGCTGCCGGAATCTTCCAGCAGCGGCGCGAGTCAGGGAGGAAGCAGACGAGCCGGTCTGCTAGCGGATCCGTAGGACGCAGCGATAGCTCGCCCGGAATTTTCTACCCGAGACGCTTCACGGGCCCTTTTTCAGAACGAGCCGAACTCGGGCAGCATCGGCAAATCGTATCCGGCTCACAGCAAGGCGCGGAGAGGCTACTCAAGCAAGAACGGCTATGACGGCGTTAGCGTTCATCGCATCCAGCCGAGCCCGGCTCCCCCGCCGAAGAAAGACATGACATTGCTCCCCCAAAGATCGACGAGTGGTGGTCTAGACCTCGATGGAATGGCGTGTAAGATCGGCGAAAGGTTCAAATGGGTAGGATTGGGTAGAACCGTGAGAGCCAATGTCTTTGGTCGCCTTGCCGCAAGTCTCCCCTCGCCTCGCGGTGATCAGATAACGATCTATGCGCCGTCACTGCGGACTCTTCCGCAGAATGCCATGCTCGTCATGGCTACACTTCCTGTCATCGACTGGAACGACTGCCTCGTGCGGGACTTGCACGCGAGCCCCAAGGCGCCCCCTTGCTGCTATGCGGCCGTCGTCATGATCGATCCCTTTGCCTGCTGGGAAGATCTCGGAGATCTGTTACAGGATGCAAAGATGACCGGAGTGACGAATTTTCCGCCAGCCTGCATGATTGAACGGACATCGGCAGGAGTGCCGCTCGATCGCGGTCAGGAGCTCGAGCTTCGCCGTATGGAGTGGTTTGCAAGGCGCGGGTTCAAAGTCCTGTTTATCGCGGCGGACGAGGCAAAGATGACAGCAGCGGAGCAACGGCTTGGTTCGCAGCTGGATGGGGCCGTCTATCTGCGACCCGAGGCGCTTGCGCTGCCGATTGGATCGGATATCGGGCTCGTAAGCCTTGGCTCTCATGGATCGTCGTCGGTACCGAGGTTCTCCCTGGAGCAGGCCGCCACGGCCAAGCAGCCGCTACGACGGGCATGAGGCCTTATTCGAGGATCCGCAGTTTCTTGATTTTATTGTAGAGGGTTTTGCGCGAAAGCCCGAGAGAGCGAGCAGTCTTGCCGCGGTGAAGCCGGTTTCTCTTCAAGCCCTCGATGATCCAGTCTCGCTCGGACAGCGAGGCCGCGGGCCGTGCGCCAAAAGGTGGCTCCAACAACGGCTTTAGCACCTCACCGGTGATGTGACTTGATGGCAAGGTCACGAGCTGGTTCACGACCTGCCGCAACTCGCGCAAATTGCCTGGCCAATCGTGCCCCGCGAGCGCAAGGAATGCAGAGTTTTCTATCGTGAGCGTCTGGGCGCTGGAATCTCCTTTGGCTTCGACGGTGAAGTGTTGAACGAGTTGCGGCAGATCTTCAAGCCTGTCGGGTAGCGAAGGCAATTGGACATCCAGCCCGGTAAAAAGGTCGAGAAGCCGCGCGCACAGAACCGTTTCAAGACCAGCGCCTCGGGCCACGGTCGCGGTGGCAATGATCCGGGCGTTGGAACGCATGACAGTTACCCCGTTCAGAGGGGTAAATCCGCCTGTCTCGAGGTAATCGGCAAGGCGCTCCTGTCCATCGCGCGAAAGTTGGTCGACATGCAATAGCACGACGGCACCGTCACTCGACGCCTCCAGGAGTGACAATTGGCGTCTGCCGCTCTCAAGACGCTCGGCGCCGAACAACGGGCCAAGTATATCCATCGCCGGACCGGGGCGGCAATGAAACAACGCCGTTTTGGCGTGCCTGCGGTCGCTAAACGCGTGAACCAGGGTTGCTATTCTACGCTTGCCAGAGCCGGCCTCCCCCCAGATGAGGACCGGGCGGGGGGTCGCCGCAACGCGTCTGGTGATCTCAAGGATGCGCTTCATTGCCGAGGACTGTGCGATCACGCCGTGCCTGAAACCACTCAACTGCAGCTGCCGTTCGAGCAGATCCACCTTCTCGCGCAACAGGTGGATGGTCTTGAAGCCCGACGTCACCTCGAGGACCGACATCTCCAGAGGCACGCGGTCCAGCGAAGAGCCTCCGATGAAACCTTGGATTCCGGTCTCGCGGCAGATGTCGAGGAGTTCGTCCGGCTTCGTAATGGGGCCGCCCCCAAGCAGGCAGATGGTGCTCTTGTTGACGGATTGAGCAACGCGCGCAACGGCGCTCGTACGCGCTGCAAGTTCAGACAGGCTGACCGACGGATCGGCTCCGCTTTCAACCGCGCGGTTTAGATTGAAGTTGATGCAAATGGCCTCGGCGCCCGCTTCGACCATTCGACGCGCCTCGGATTGACTGCGCGTATAGGCAATTGTCATCAGGCCGCGTTTTGCAGCTTTCACGAGGAGCTCGATTTCCCGGGAGTAACCAAGACCACACTTCTCGAGCAATGACCTGCGCTCATCGTCGATGTGTATGACCGATGGGAAGTTGGTCACGCCGCCAAATCCCCATTTGATGATCCGATCGAGCCAACGATCAACATCGAGCTCGGGGTCGAATGTACAGGTGCCGAAGAAGACCGGCAGTTTCGTGCTGGGCAGAATTTCGGTCCGTCCGAAGCTTGCCACGAATTCGTTACTATTGCGGATTGGGAGGATCGAGGCAGGCGAGGCCCCACCCATGGCACGAAAACGGCCCGCATTGAGCGCGAGCACGAAATCGGCCCCCGCCCGCTCGGCGGCTCTGGCGGTCATGCCCGACCCGATCCCCGCACCAAGGACAAACGAACGGGAATTGCGGAAGAACTGCCTGATACCGGCTCCCTTCACCTCAGCCGTCCGCCTGTCGATCCTGAGCCGCGCATCATCGCACGGCTCTACGTGAAGACTAGCTCCAACTCGCAGGTGCGTGCAACCGCCATACCGCCTTTCCATTGCCCATGAACAAGTGGCAATCGGCTGGAGCGGCGGTGAGGGTGAACTTGGAGGCGCCTTTGGGCCAACCGGATTGTGGCGCCCTGGCGACGAGAGCTTCGTTTCCGGCATTACCGTAGATGTACGTGACGCTGCCGAGATGCTCGACGAAATCGACCCCAAGTTCAATCGAGATCTCCTGCTGCCCGGGCATTGACGAGGAGAAGTCGTCCGGGCGAATTCCAACAGTGACCGGCTTGCCAACCAGCATCTGGTCCGGCTGGACCGGAACGGAGATCGTGGGCCCGGCGTCCAACCGGACATCCATGCCATGTTCATGAGCTGCTTCGACCTTGCCGCCCAGGAAGTTCATCTTGGGCGAGCCGATGAATCCTGCAACAAAGCGCGAAGCGGGATTGTGATACAGATCGTGCGGGCTGCCGACCTGTTCGATGTTGCCGTCCTTGAGCACCACGATCTTGTCAGCCAAGGTCATCGCCTCCACCTGGTCATGCGTCACGTAGATCATGGTATTTCCGAGCTGCTTGTGGAGCTTGGCGATCTGAACCCGCATCTGCACGCGCAAATCGGTGTCCAGGTTGGAGAGCGGCTCATCGAACAGGAAAACTTTTGGTTCTCGCATGATGGCGCGCCCGATTGCGACGCGCTGGCGTTGCCCTCCTGAAAGTTGTCGAGGCTTGCGCTCCAATAGATGGTCGATCTGCAATAGCGATGCTGTTTTGGCTATCTTGGCGGCGATCGCGGCTTTCCCGGCTTTGGCCATGCGCAGGGGAAAGGCCAGGTTCTCTTTCACCGTCATATGCGGATAGAGAGCGTAGCTTTGAAAGACCATGCCGAGGTTGCGATCGGCCGCATCGATGTCGTTGACGAGCTCATTGTCGATGAGGAGCCGCCCACCGCTGATGGGCTCGAGCCCGCCAATCATGCGCAGAAGCGTGGATTTGCCCGACCCGGACGGACCAACAAAGATGACAAATTCGCCGTGATCGATAGTCAGGTCGATATTACTCAGGATCTCGATTGTCCCAAAAGTCTTCTTGAGGCCCTCCAGGCGAACGTCGGCCATTATGCCCTCCTCTGTCGCGGTTGAGCCGCGCGAGCAGCACTTACCTCAATCTCGCGCAAGCTCGATACGATGAAGTCGGGAGCCATCAAGGACGGATCCTGACGCGTTGGCACGCCGGTTGTAACAAGCACCGTGGCAAGACCCGCCCTCTTTCCGGCTTGAATATCCGTAGGAACTTGATCTCCGATCATGATGGTCGACCCGCGCTTCGTACCGAGGCGTGAGAGCGCTGTCTCGATCATCGGCACTTGCGGCTTTCCAACGATCGAAGGCCGCACTTGCGTAGCAGCGGCCACAGCTGCAATGGTCGCACCAGCGCCAGGTTCGAACCCGCTGGCCGTCGGCAGCAGAAGATCGGGATTGGTTCCTATGAACACAGCTCCATTGAGGATCGACTCAACCGCAATTCGCAGCTTCTCATGCGTGATGTCCCGGTCAAGCCCCATCACGACAGCTTCGGGCGCTCGGTCCGTGACCTCCAGCCCAACATCTCGCATGGCCGTCACAAGCGAGGAAGCTCCGATGACATAGATTCGCGTTAGGTGCGGATAATTGGTTCGAACGAGTTCTGCGGCGGTGATAGCGCTTGTAACGACCTGAGACGGTGCGATCGAAAGACCAGATCCTCTCAGCCTGCCGACGACGTCCTCCGGGGTATGCGTTGAATTGTTCGTCGCAAAGCAGAATGGCACGCCTGCTTTCTGCCATCTCGTAAACGCCTCTATGGCATCCGCTATTGCGGTGCCGCCACGATAAACGACGCCATCCAGATCGGAGATAATCCCTTCTATCGGCGGCCAGTTGATCTTAGAGCTGAGGCTAACCATTCATCAGCATCCCACCATTCACATGGACAATCTGCCCGGTCATGTAGGAAGCTGCGGGGCTGGCCAGGAACACCGCAAGCCCTGCGATATCTTCCGGCAGTCCGACCCGGCCCAGCGGAATTCGGCCACTATGGCGCGCTTCGGTTTCCTCCCGCGGACGCCCGTGCAAGGGTGTATCGATAATCCCGGGAGCAATCGCGTTGACGTTGATCTTGAACGGAGCACATTCATAAGCGAGCAGCTTTGTCACATCGTGCACGATGGCTTTTGACAAGCAATAGTCGGCGCCGCCAGCCTGGTAGTTGAAAACAGCACCTTGAGATGACAACGAGGACCCGACATTGACGATGCGGCCGCCTTTGCTCTTCATGAAGCGCTCGATCGCCAGCTTCGCGCAACGAAGCACTGCGACGGAATTGATCTGGATGGTTTTTTCGATTCGATCGGCATTTCCGGTCAGAAGCGCCTGAGCCGATTTTATTCCGGCGTTGTTGATCAGGACATCGAGCCTGCCGAAGCGCTTGGCGATCTCATCAAGCACCCTGCCGACATCATCTTCTCGTGACACATCCATGCTCATCGGCAGGATGCCATTGCCGTGCGGCAAACGAGTCAGAATGACTCGCAGGTTTTCCAAATTCGCGTCGGTTGCCAGGACGTTCGCACCGCCTTGACGGAAAGCATTAGCTATGGCTGAGCCAATGCCTCCACCTGCACCGGTCACAAGCACGGTCCTGTCTGCAACTGAGAACTGTTCGGTCATTCCAACTCCAAGATCGATTGAGAATTCAGAAATTCGTCGACGGCCCAACTGCTAGGCATCGATCTTTGGGCGCCGCGTCGCGTCACACATAAGGCGGCAACCGCGAGCGCCTTTTTGATCGCTTCTCGTATCGGCAACCGATGAGCAAGAGAGGCTGCGAAAGCTCCATTAAAGGCATCCCCCGCCGCGGTCGTATCAACGACCTTCACAGGAAATGCGCGGAGCGCGAAAGTCGCGCTGGCATCGGCGTAGTAGGCTCCCTGCGCACCTAGCGTGATCAGCGCTGCCTTCGGCCCGAGATCGAGAAGCTTTCCAGCCGCATGAGCGGCGCCGTCGAAGTCATGCACCTCGACACCGGTGAGCTCGAAAGCTTCCGTCTGGTTTGGTGTGACGAAATCGACACTCCTCCACGCCGCGGGCGACAGGCCCGCCCTCACGGGGGCCGGATTGAAAATAAGATCGAATTCCTTGACGCTCTTCAATGCAAAAAGGTGATTGAGCGCGGGGACCGGCATGCCCATTTCGGCAACGACGATTGCGTCCCGCTCAATGAATTCGGCCGCCTTCTCGACCATGCTCGGAGTGACATTTGCATTGGCTCCCGGGTCTATGACAATCATGTTGGAGCCGTCGTCGCCGACGAGGACAAGAGCAGAACCGGATATCTCCCCCGGGCATACCTCAATGGCATCAAGGCGGACACCTGCCTCACGCAGCGCTTGCAGCAACGATCGGCCAGCGTCATCATCGCCAAGCCGGGTGTAGAAGCTCGGCCGAAGCCCCAATCGAGCGGCGGCGACCGCCTGATTTGCGCCCTTGCCTCCCGCATTCTGCTTTAAGCTTCCCATCAGGCTTTCACCCGGCGTTGGAAGCCGCTCGACGTTGAAGCAGAGGTCAAGATTGGTCGTTCCGAAGAACATCAATGGTCTGGGGCTCATTTCACGGCCCCGAAGGTAAGGCCACGTTCGAGATGACGCTGGCCAAGGATAATCAGGACGATCGGCACAATCATGGTCACCACCAAACCCGCAGCCATGACCGGATAGAACTGAACGCCTGGATTAAGCAGCTTGAGCAGGGCCACGGTGACCGGTGCTTTCGTCGAACTGAGGATCAGGCCGAGAGCGAAATTGTGCCAGGCAAGCAAGAAAATGAGCAATGAAGCGCCGATTAGGCCGGGCTTTAGAAGCGGAAGAACGATGTGCCAGACTACACGGAACGGCTTTGCACCATCCATGGCCGCCGCCTCCTCAATGTCCTTTGGGATGTCCTCGATATATGATCGGCTTAGCCAGATGATCATTGGCAGCGTGACGACCTGATAAACCCAGATCATGCCGAGATAAGTGTCATAAAGGCCAACTGTTTGGAACACGCTGAACAGCGGTATAACGACAAGGAGTGCCGGCGCGAAGCGGAAGCCCAGAATGAAGAACGCGATGTCCTCCTTCCTAGGGATATCACGTCTTGCCAAGACGTAACCTGCGGGTACGCCGGCGATCAGCGATACGAGCACCGCGCCAAGCGATATCACGACGCTATTGGCGACCGGCGTCAGGAAATCAACCTTGATGGTGCCGTAGCTTGTCGCCCCGGCCTGGGCGGCATCGAACAAAACGCGGAAGTTTTCAAATGTTGGAGTGAAGACAAAGCGCGGCGGCAAGGTCATGACCTCGGCCTGCTGCTTCAGCGACATCATCACGATCCAGACCAGGGGAAATGTCAGGATGAGCGTACAGACAACAACCAGTCCATTAAGGAACAAGCTTGCGGGCGTTAAGCGTTTGAAGCGCATTGCCAGCCTCCTCTAGCTTACGCGCTGCCGAACCAACCGCCACAATTTTACCATGGCCAAGGTCCCGAGAAGCACGATCAACCAGTTGACAACCATGAGCGCGGCACCACGCCCGAAGGCGAGGTTTTGAAAGGCTGTGATGTAGGCGCGAACCGAGAGCACGGAGGTACTGTCACCTGGACCGCCCTGGGTTGTTCCGAAGATGATATCGAACTGATTGAGCGACTCGATCAGCCGAAAGACTGCGGCGATCAGGATATACGGTGCAATGAGTGGAAGCTCAATATGGAGGAACGTCGCCCAACCCTTAGCGCCATTGATCCGCGCGGCTTCTCTGATCTCCTCGTTAATGCCCTGCAAACCGGCGAAGATGATGAGCGCAAAAAATGGTGTGTAAGTCCATATGTCGATGAGAACTAGCGAGAACATCGCCGTACCGGCGTCCGAAATCCAGGCGAAGCGGCCGATCCCGACGAGCGAAAGCAAATAGTTCAGAATCCCGTTTTGTGGATCCATCATTGTGGTCCACATCAGGGCGACGCTCATGGGCGGCAATACCAACGGAAGGAGAATGACAGGCCGCATCAATTGTGCAAGAAACACGCGGCTTGCGAACAATTTGGCGAGCGCAAGCCCAGAGAACGCTTCCGCGAGGACCGCGGAGCAGGCATACACCGTGGTCGCCCGCATGCTGTTCCAGAAATCTTGAGTCTTGATTGCCACTTCATAGTTGGTGACCCCAATGAAACGAACCAGGGGACGGCCAAACTTGAGATCGGTCAGCGATTGGAAGACGCCATAGAAAAACAGAAAAAGAAATCCGAGCAGTATGATGATCGCGGGAGCAATCGCAGCAAGGCTCCACCAGTCAAGAGCATGCTGCCCGGCGCTTTGCACCTGCTCTTTTTTGGGCGGTGCCAGTTGGCCTACCGATGATTGTAGCATCACGGTTGCGTCGATGCCTCGAAGGTTCATCGCTCACTTCTCGAAAGATACGCGGGGGTAGTGGAGGCGGCAATCCGGTGATGCCGCTCCCCGGTTGCCTTACATGGAGGAGCGAATCTCGGAGGCGAGGTCGGCCAATGTCGCCTTCACGTCCGCACCATTAACCATCTTCTGCATGGCAACTGCCCAGGCGTTCATGGCCTCGGCAAACCCTACGCGCGGCGTAAAGGCGAGCGCAGCCCGGTCCTGAACACTCTTGAAGGTATCCACGAAATTTGTGAATTCCGGTTTAGCCGCATAGTCGAGCCAAACCTTGTCGCTCCAGGTCGAAGCGCGCGGCGAGTTGACGAGCTTGCCGGCGATGGCACCGTTCAGCTCGACCTGCTTTGACGTCGCCCACTGAATGAAGAGCCAGGCCGCTCCCTTTTTCTGGGAAGCAGCATTCATGGCCAGGGACCAGATCCAGATGTTCGATTCGAAAGTCTTGCCGTTCGGAGCTCGCAGTGGCGGAGCGAAGGCAATCTTGCCCGAAGCGGGCTTGCCGGCAACATCGTTCCAGAACCCGAACATGTTAGAATCGATCGCCATCGCTGTCCGACCCGAATTGATGCCATCGACCACTTGGTACCAGTTGTCGTTGGCAAAGGATGGGGCAGCACACCTCTTGATCATCTCCACGTAGTCTTTGTGGAAGGCGATCGACTCGGGAGAATTGAGACCGGTTTCCAACTTGCCGTCCTTGACGACGAAGTCGTGTACACCATAGGACTTGGCGATTGAGATCGCGGCCGTGTGGATGCTGCTCCAAAAGCGCACTCCTCGCACACCCAGGGGCGTGATCGCGGGATCGGCAGATTTTAGCTTTTCGCATGCCGCCGACATTTCCGGCGGGGTTGTCGGAACCTTGATACCGTGTTTGTCAAGAATGTCCTTACGGTAGAACAATTGGATGTTTTCGAACCCGTGCGGGATGGCCCACACCTGACCCCGGCCCGGTTCGATCTGCCCGCCATTGACTTGCCAAGTCAGCGCGTCACGCAATGCGGGGAAGAAGTCCTTGTAGTCATAGCTTGCCGATGTGAGCTTAGGGTCGTTCAGATAGCGGTCGAGCGGCTCAAGCAGTTGACCGGGCGCAAGATCCCAAGCCGGTTGAATTCCTGTGCCGACGACATCCCACGAGGGCGATTTTGTGCTCAGCTGGATGGTCAGCTTATTCCAATAGGCATCGTCCGGATAAAGCTCGGGCGTCACCTTGATGCCCGTCAACTTCTCGAACTCAGGAAGCTGTGCTGCAACCGCGTCAGCATATGGATGGATGTCGTAAGCCCAAACGATCGAAGCGCCCTCGAACTGGCGCCAGTTGATATCCTCCGCTTTGGCCTGGCCGAAAGATGCGGCCGCACCGGACAAGAGAGTTGAGCAAATCAGAGCGGCTTTGACGAAATGGTAAGAATGGCCGCGCGGTGCGGCTAGCGTCCTTGGCATTGGTCCCTCCTCTGGGCTCTTCGGCCCTCAAGTTCACGTGCCTGTCGTCTTCCAGGGCCGCGAGTGTTGGTAACGCTAGCCGTGATTTTCCGCCCTTATGCACCCATTCAGATCGAAGTTGGGTATTTTTGGGTAAGTCAAGAAAACAGCGTTACAGCAGCCGTTGCAAAAGCCATGGGGAGATGATCAATGCAGGCCCATGTTCAGACCCCGCGCAGCCAGCCTACAAACGAGGGCCGAGCCGGGCCAACCGCCCGAGCTGATGCATAGTAGCTCGTTCGAATCCCTCTGTTAATCTCACCTTGCGGCACGGACGCCTCGATCTTGTTCTTGATTGTGCTGCTTTTAAGAGGGACGAGTGCTTGATGCATTGCCGCAACCTTTCTCGATCCGCAAACAATCTGGTCTCTCAACCCGCCATATTGCAGGACGAAGCTCGAGCGCGACCGCGAGCATCAGCAACAAGGCGTTGCGGATTAGGCCCAACGAAAGCCTCAGCCAGGCTGAGGGTGAGGCGGAGATTGTGGTCGACGGCGGTGAAGGCGATGTTGGCGGCGTCCCCCTCCCGGCCCTTTGAGATGGCAGCGACCGAGATGCCCGTCGCTCTTCATGTGGCCATTCACGGCTCGATGACTGAGAGGCGCCTGAGCCGATGCGCAGATAAGATTGCCGCAACTTAAGGCCGCACTCGCGGGCCAGCCGATTGGTTAATCGCCGCATATTCCAGCTTGGCATCGGTCGGGAGGTGATGGTCTTGGGCTGAACGGTGGTCTCCACCGTCGCTGCTTGAGATCGCGCGTCCGCAACGCGCCGGTCTCATGCGCCCCCTCAAGCTCTCGGCCAGCAAGAGCTCCAGCTTGTCACCGAGCCGCTTACGTCAATGGCCAAGCGTGCCCGTTACGCAAGCTGGCGCCCTGGTCAGTCCGAACGCCTACGTGGGCGTAGGAAGAATCGGATCAAGCTCCTCCTGCTCGAGGATCTTGGATCCATCTTTGGCCAAGTATGCCGCCAGTGAAGCGATGCCGGAGTTTGGTGGGCAACGAGCGGGTGCGGACTTTTTGGTCGGCGCCCGCCCCGAGATGCGGCAGGATCGGTCGTCCGACGGCGCGCTCCATCGTGTGGAATATCCAGGTGCCGTCCGGATCGATATCCGACCAGTGAAAGATCGGGGTTTGTTCGGACACCATTGCCGAGATCGTGCGCAGGGCCTGTTGGCTGGCAAGCGAGGGATACCCGCCAACATACAGCGTAGCACCCAGTCGAGCGGCGTCGGCCTCGGCGACGTGCCTGTTGAAGCTTGCCAAGTTTTCGATCGTCAAAACATACGCCGGCGGCTCCCGGAAGCGGACATGATCTGCCTCCTTAGGCGCGATCCCGAGATGAGCGGAGTGGCTCCGGAGAGATCGGCCCCAAGAAGATCGATCTTACCCGCGATCAGCAGCGGCGGGGCAAAGCGTTCCAGCCCGATCGCCCGCAGTGCCTCGCGGGGCCGCGCGCCCGGAGGAAACTCGAGGACGCCACTCAGGAGCCGAACCACGACGCCTTCAACGCGTTCCAGCGTCTTGCTGTGCCTCACCGTCCGTCGCGAGAAGGTCTTATAGTCCACGTCGAGATGCTTGTTGTCCAGGATGGCCTGGGCGAGATCGAAGGCGTGGCGCAACGTATCGACATCGGACGAAGCGACCCGCGGGCTACCGCTCCCGGTCGATCAACGACGGATCGACTGGTGCGCGCATCCGCACCTGAAGCGGTGGTTCGATCTGGTCAAGGCAGGCCGGGCGTGATCCGCGCGCAGCGGCGTTCATCGAACCATGATCGCCGCCCGGCGCGACCCTAACGATCAGCTGGCCGGCGTATGGTAGCCTTTCGGTTGCCATGCGCGACCCTTGAGGCGATCCATGGCCATGATCGAGTCCGCCGCCCCATCCGCGCCGCAAGTCCAGCGACATGGCTCGATCTTTGACTGTAGGAGGCGCTTCATCCAGAATAAGAGTTTAGGACTTTGGTTCTTTGAATGCCTTCTTCTTCAAGGCGGATAAATAATTTCCTCGAACTCTTGGACGAGATTTACCGGCCAAGCGCATTTCTAGCGTCACAACAAGTTCCTCAAATTTTTTGCGTGTTGCGCCCGCCAGAGGTCGTTGCCGATAATAGCTGTACAGGCGCTCGGTTATGACAGCTGTCACCCACCGTGGCGTATCTTCCGATTCGTAAAACTCACTTATCCTGGTTATAGCTAGGGAACGAGTCGATCTCGAGCAACATGAAAGAGCAGAGCAGCGTGCGAATTGCAGATGTCTTCTCGCTGCGTATCTGCTCATCGATAAAATCAACCAGCTTTTCGCTTCCAAGGCTTTGATAGGCGATCTCGGCAACGATGGTCGGCATGACATGCTTGATCGTACCCTCGATGAACCTAAATAGCTGGGACAGCTTTTCACTCAGTACCGGGCGCGACCATTGGACGGTGTTTTGGCAACAGCTCCTTATCTGCACAACGGGTCTGTTCCGACCCTGAGAGACATGCTGGTGCCGCACGCCAAGCGGCCGATGTCGTTTTGCGTAGGCAGCCGTGCGTTCGACCCGGTCAACGTCGGGCTCGCGACGAAAGCACAGTCGTCCGAAAGCTGTGCGGCCGGTCTGACGAACTTCGATGTGTCGCTGCTTGGGAACAGCAATCGCGGACATTCTTTCGAGGGTAAGGAAACCGACTTAAGGAAACTGCCGCCCGGCATCATCGGACCAGAGTTGACCGACGCCGAACGGCGAGCGCTTGTCGAATATCTCAAGACTCTATGAGCGATGGCGTTCGACGCCGACTTGTGTGCCGGCGTCGCTAGCTTCCGCCGAGTTCGAATGCGCCTCGTCAGAACACGTGCCATTCGGCAGATTGTCCCTGCTCAGCCAGGTCATGTGTCCCTCCTGCCGGGACGTCGTCGATTGTCTTGAAGCCGCCATGAGCTCGCCGGTCCTAAGCAGCCCCGACTTGGCGCAATCCTGACGATCCCGCCCAACCGCACTTGGCGATGCTGGGCGCGGCTACAGTTGCGCACTCGAAAACCTGTTCATTTTCCAAAATCTGGGCGCTCCAAGTGTAGTTTTTACAACATTTAGCGCCGAGCTATTATGGTTAAGCCAATAATTCGCCCTACAACCTTGTTGTGCAGCGTAGCAACGAACCGGAAAGTTATCGCGGAAGAGGTGGTGGCGATCATTGGCGTGCGAGATCAGCCGGCTGCTACCGATCGGGGCCGTATATCGGCCGACAATAAGCCAAGGCGAGGACTTGGGAGGAATAAGAGCTTGGCGCCGACGGAGCCTCTGAAAACGCTCGCCCCTCTTAGACGGCAGTCGGCCTATACTACCTCTCCTCAAATGCCGCGCCAGAAGCTTCCTTCCATCACCATCAACAATCTCGCTCCAAAGGCCCGCTTTCAGAGACCTCCAAAGCTACGCTTCCGGATTAAATCGACAGCTGGGGGTTTATTTATCGAGGCCAGTTCCGCCCGATGCTCTACTGTTCATCGTTGACCACATATTGTCGCGGCGGCGCTGCACCGAGGACCGAATGCGCATGGCTTCGCGGTACTTCGCGACCGTGCGGCGGGCAATATCAATGCCCGAGACTCGCAGGCGCTCAACGATCGCGTCATCGGACAGAACCGCTGACGGCTCTTCGGATTCGATCAGCTGCTTGATGCGGTGACGCACCGCTTCAGCGGAATGCGCCTCACCGCCATCCGCCGAAGGGATCGATGCCGTGAAGAAATATTTCAACTCGAATGTGCCGCGATTTGTTGCCATGTATTTGTTGGCGGTGACGCGCGACACCGTGGATTCATGCATCTGGATGGCCTCGGCAACGGCCTTTAGATTCAGCGGCCGCAAATGCGCAACACCAAGGGTAAAGAAGCCGTCCTGCTGACGCACGATCTCGGTCGCAACTTTCAGGATGGTGCGGGCGCGCTGGTCGAGCGCGCGCACCAGCCAGGTCGCGTTCTGCAGCGCGTCGTTGAAGTAGGACTTATCGACGTCCTTGCCGATCTTCTTCGACAGCTTGGAATAATAGGTCTGGTTGACCAGCACGCGCGGCAAGGTGTCGCTGTTGAGCTCGACATGCCAGCCGCCATCAGGAGCCGGACGGACATAGACGTCGGGTACCATCGTCTGCAGCCGCGCCGACCCGAACTTCATGCCCGGCTTGGGACTGAGCCGGCGGAGCTCGTCGATCATGTCGGCGATGTCCTCGTCGTCGACGCCGCAGAGCTTGCGCAAGCTCGCGATGTCGCGCTTGGCGAGGAGATCGAGATGCTCGACGAGGGCCTGCATCGCCGGATCGTATCTATCGAGCTCGCGGAGCTGGATCGCCAGGCACTCGCGCAAGTTACGCGCACAGACGCCGGGCGGATCGAACTCCTGCAGGACGGCAAGAACGTGCTCGACATCCTCCTGCGTTGCGCCGAGCCGCTCGGCGGCCTGGCCGAGATCCGGCGGCAGATAGCCGGCTTCGTCGACGAGATCGATCAGATACTGCCCGATCATGCGCTGCGCCGGCGCGGTGAATGCGACCGACAGTTGTTCGGCCAGGTGGTCGGACAATGTTGTCTCGGACGCGACAAACGCTTCGAGATTGTAGTCTTCGTCACCCGAGCCGCCGCCACCCCATTCGGTATAGGTGGTCATGGCGCCATCCCGGGCGTCGCGCACTTGGGCCTCGGCCAGCTGATCGCCGCTGACCTGATCGACCTCAGTCGGGGCTTCGGCCCCAGCTGCATCGTCACTGGCACGCTCGAGCAGCGGATTACACTCCAGCTCTTCCTCCACGAAGGTCATGAGGTCGAGATTAGATAATTGCAGCAGCTTGATCGCCTGCATCAGCTGCGGCGACATGACCAGCGACTGGGATTGCCGGAACTCTAATCTTTGCGTGAGCGCCATGAAGCAAGAACCGTTACTGAAGTTGGTCTGCGTTTTGCTCATCTAGTCAGGAGCTGATCTAAGCGCTTTGATGTCGCGCAAAAGCGGATGCGAGGTGAGATGAAGGCAGCGAACAACGGAATCCGACACTCAGTCGGAGCTCCCTCGTCAATCCCCATTGTGCGCGAGATGAGAGGACTAGGAATTCGGATGCGGCACTGTGACGCGAGGGCATCAACAAACAGGACAGCTTCCCGTGGCGATACTCCTATCAAGGACTTGCAGTCCCCGGCAGTTTCGGTGAGTTCTGCGCGTAGCCGCGATCCTCCACCCTCCCGCAGGAGCGCCGGCAACAGCTGCGCGGGGCTCAGGATCAGTGCCTGCCGCCACTCAGACAGTCCCTCGCTGTCGAGCCTTGCTGCACGCTCGAATTAGCGCGAACTTCGAAGCCGATCGTGGAAGGAAGTTGCGCAAACGAATTGGCACTAGGGCTGGCAGTCGAAAATAGTTGAGGTAGCGGGTTGAACCGGCCGCAAGATCGCTATTGCGTCAAACGCGATTGCGAGGCGATCACCATTCAGCTGCCCAACGCCTGCCGCTTGTTGGCCGCTAGCGTCTGCCCCATGTGCGTCGAGAAGAGTCTCTTGTCCGGGTTGCTGACGCAAATCGGCAGAAGTTCGAATAGCGGGCATATATTGGCCTGCTCTTCGGCTTATCCTGCCGAAAGTTCCAACGTATTCGGGATGACGAATCTGGGGCCTCTGACGCATCAAATCTGGGACAGTTAGTTTCCTCCGCTTGGCCGCTGAGCGGGACGATCTTGTCGGTTTGGTCGAGAGCCCTGCGCCAGTCGCCTTGCTTGCAGCGGCCGGCCGACATACTCGCTCCGCGAGAGGCGTCCGCACGCGCGAGACCGCCATGATGTTCCTACGACCTCGAGCAACATTTCATCGCTGGCCAGCGGGGTCTTGCCAGCGCGTTGGCCCACTCCTCGCCATATCGGTGCTGCCGGTGAAGCCTGCCGCCTCCCCAAACAACACCTCTCCGAAGCTTCGGTGGGATGCCGACCCCAATCACTCGCCTCAGTGGCATCTGAGCTGCGGCGAAACGACAAGAAGAATTCGCGCTCTTGGTACAACTCACCGGGTCGCAGAGGCAAGCTCCCGAGCCGAACCCCGGCTCATCGCCCGCGTCGTCGTACCTGCCATTCGCGCTCCCGCTGCCTCTGCGCCGATGGTAGCACCATACACCGCGCTGTAGAACACCGCAGCGGAAGTTGGCGCCGCGACATCTTATTCCGGCTACCGACGCAATTGAGCGGCCGCGTGAGGAGTTCGAGCGACGGATCAAGATCAAGACCGTTTGCCATCAGCGGCCGCCGCGGCAATGCCGTCCTGGCCTGCTCACCCCCGGCCAGATCAACATGCGCAAGGTCGACGGCTGGAGACCCCTCACCACAAATCCTTCGATAGGTAACTTGGGACGCGCCTAGTTGTGGGGCGCGCACCATAGCCACAATGCAATGCGCATCGCGATTGAACTCGCTGCGCACGGGCAGGTAGCTTCATGTTAGTGGAAATCGCGCCGACATTGCCGCAGCTGGCAAGCCTCGATTGCACAACGCGAAGCATCAACTTCTCGATAAGGGCCGCGCTGCCGCTCAGGTGAAGGGCCTGGCTTCAGCGATCACGGCTTCGTCCAGCGGCAAGCCCCTGCCATAGGGACGAACCAGCTTTCGCGGGCGGTCGCATCGAGCAGCGGCACCTCAGTTGCCTGATTGATATGGCCGGGACGGCCGGCTGGCGCAGCCTCGAGAGCCTCGAGACGGTTGGTGGCGAGAATGAAGATGTTGTCATTGTTGCTTCAACCCGTTCATTGCGTTGAGCAGCCTGTTTAGCAACACTTACTTGCAAAAACCTATAACAGCGCGATTCCTGGCAAACAGATCGACATCCTCGATCTGAAACGGATGGAACTTCATATCAATAGCGCCGGGATCGCGTGGTCGGTATGACAAAGCATGCGATTTACCGCCTAGGACCTGCATTGTCCGAACTAGGAAATCCAGCCTCAGGCGAGTCTGACGCAGCGAGACTTGCATGAAGCGCCGACGCCCCTAGGTCCACGCCAGCCACTGATAAACACCGGACACGCGCGCCGGATGCGCTTGCCCCGTCATCTGGTTTGAGCCAATTCCGTTGAAGTACATCGTTGAATCCACTAGAGATCGGCTATCCCGACCGCAGCAGATGAATCGCAAAGGAAGAGCCCGCCGACGCAGGGTCCTTGATCGTTCCTTTGAAGGCGTACGGAGCTAAATGATGCCGCGCCGGGTTGCTTTGGCTACAGCATTTGTCCGGTTTGCCGCCCCTAGCTTTCTGATGACGTTCTTCATGTGGAAATTGACGGTATTATCAGTGACGTTAACAAGTTGCCCGATTACCCAGGCTGACTTCCCCTCTGCGACCCAGTATAGGCACTCTGTTTCTCGCGGTGTTAGCGGAATGTCTGTCTCGCAACTCTCATCAAGCGGCGGTGTAATCTGCGCGACAGCGTTGTGAAACGCCGACGCCAATGTCGTGAGATGAGCCATGCGATCCTGTGGATCGGCATCATCGAAAGGAGATGCAAACGATACGAAAGCCGATCGGCCTTGCGATCCAAACAATGGCACGCTCATGCCATGCTTAAGGCCTGCTTCTTTGGCCTCGCGTAAGACGCGCAGCTCACGGGGCTGCAGTTCATATCGACTGGTTAGTTCATCCCAAAGAAAGGGCCTTGGCAGCATTGCTGTCCGCCGGACCACCGGGTCGATCGCTTGATATTCTTGTTCAGCATAGCGTTGGCACCAATCAGACGGGAAATTTATAGTTGGCGGGGGCGGTAGATACTCTGGCAAACGACGCTCATTGGAGCAGGAGAGTGCTCCGTAGGCGACTTTATCAAAGCCTTCATTGCTCGCGAAATTCACAAGAAGATCGAACAGCGCTGCGATTGATCTTGTCTGTATAGCGCACTCGATGAAGCTGAATAGGTCGGGCCCGCGACTTTCCCGTCTGCTTGAAGCGAGTGGCATTTTGCCGTGCGACTGGTCATCCATTTTCTATTTCCGTTTGCTTACACAGATGTTGGCTTTGCTTCTTGCAGCTGAAAGCTCGCGCGCGAAAGGAAAGCGCCGGCCCAGAACTGTTTCACACGGTCCCAGCACGCTCCGAGAAGATAATCGGAGCGACTTGACGCACGCTGGCAGGTCGAGCCAAAGCGAAGCTGACTTTGTTCGCTGCTGACCGGTCGGGCTGCTCTCCGAGGTGCCAGTGCCCCAGTCTCTCGAAAGAACGGCTGGCAAATCATGCAACGATTGCGGCGGACACGGTCAGCACTTCTCGTAAGAACATGCCGGCATCTCGAGCGCCACCGCAAAGGAGCGAGGTCGGCATGGAACTGTTCGCAGCTCGGCACACCACACCCGGACGGGTCCAGCGCCCTCAGGTGCTTGCGCATTTTGGGCCACCACCCGCGGACATCAACAAATGGCTGCTTGACGAGGACGACAGCGTGCATGCGATCCTCAGGACTTTCCAAGAACCACCGATGCGCACAGCAATTCTCGCACCACTCGCCGATCGGAGAACTTGCCCCCATAATAGGGGCACTCGCAGAAAGATGGTCTCCTCTGGTTGAGCGGATGTGACATACGTCGAACATGCGACAACGTCTCATGCGCGACACAGAATTTGATATAGATCAAGAGCGTGATTAAAGGCCTGCCGTCTCACCTGCATTGACGGGGCGCGAATGGCACTCCCTGAGTGCCATCTTAACGCGCGAGGCAAGTCCAGTACCAACCTTCCTGCGGGCAGCGGAGCAGCAGTTTAGTGTGGCTCTGCTTTTCGAGCAGTCGAGGACGGCACTTTCGAACTTTCGCTGTGGCTCGCCTTTGCGAACTTCCCATCGGCGTCGTGAAGACTTGCCCCCTCCTTGCAAACCCGAGGAGAGAGCGAATGAACGAGGAAAGAAACAAAGGCTCGTTGTTGATCGGTCCGGGAGCAGGTTGATAGAACTCCTTGTGGCGTGGCGGAAATGTTGCGCCTCTCGGGCCTAGGGTCTGAAGCGGGTTACACGCCAGCTCGGGTGCAGCCTTCACACGATGAAGGGCTATGGAATGGCGGGTGAGGTGAAGCCGTTCAAGTCGTGTCCGGGTTAGCTCTCCCGCACCACGGTCTTCAGGTAATGGTAGGCCTTGATGATCTCGACCAGGCGCTGCTCCGTAGAGCGGTCGCCGCCATTGGCATCGGGGTGGTGCCTCTTGACCATCGCCCTGTACCTCGCCTTGATATCTCCGAGCGTCGCATCGACATTCAGGCCCATCACCTGCAACGCTTTCCGCTTGGCATTGAAAAGCTTGCGCGTCTCAGGCCTGGCCTCCGCGCGGGCGCGTCCCTTCAGCTCAGCGAGCATGCAAAAAGCATCGCAGTCGTCCTCGGAATGGGCCGGGCTGCCGGTCATCTTGCGGGCGCTGATGGGCTCGCCGATTTTCCAAGTTGGACGATGGCCCGTCAGCGCGTCATTCTGGTAGCGCGCGATCGCTTCGGCGTCCATCCCGGAGAAGAAATTGTAGGACTGATTGTATTCGCGAGCATGCTCGATGCAGAAGTGCCAATATTCGCGCGCATTGTGGCGGCCCTTTGGCGCGGGATGGGTTGCCTTGTTCTGGCAATCAGGCCATTCGCATCGCACCGCGGTCCGGCGCTCCTCCTGCGCTTCCTGCTTGTTGATGCGAATGGAGGCGAAGAATTTGGATGTGTCGCTCAGCATGACTTGGCTCCGTTGGGCGGAGCGGCAGTTAGCAGCGCCGCTTCTAAGCTAGAGAATTGGTTTCGACGGCAAGTTGGATCTGACTCGGCCTTTGCGTCTAGTTCAGTGCATGGTGTAGCAAGCACTTCCCAGCAATCGACATGCCAGGACTCGCGCGCTTGGTTCAGACAATCATCTCTTTGCGATCTCAGATCGATTCAATTGCAATGTGCTGTCGGGCTCTGCACATCGAGGTCTTGAACGGGACCGGGTGAATACGAACAAAGCGGGAGCTATGCAGGAATCTGGCTGATGACGCGCTTAGGGAAGCAGCGGAGCAACGCGGATGGTGAATTTGCGAGAACTTCTCGACGAGGCGATATGGCCAGAATGAGACTATCAACATCCTGCCCTTCGCTCAGCCGCCTGCGGTTGATCATGCGTGCTACAAATTCTGCGCAACAGAGCGCGTGTTCTGCTCGCCCGGTGCCGCGACGGAATCGTTCCAGAGACGCCGGCGAGATGAAGCGGCCAAGGATGGCCGCGCAACACCGCAAAAGCTATCGGCGCAATCGAGGCGGCCGGGCCCAAGGTGAGGACCGGGCGCGCGACTCTCGCCGGTTGGATCCGCTTCACGTACTTGATTTTGCCAGCCGAGCGCGGCGACCAGGAGCTTTGATCCCCTGCTTAGCCGGGCCGTATGTTGACTCGCGATTTCAGGAGGCACGATCGGCCCTGCTGGAAAGGATGCGGCGAATCTTTTGCTATTAGCGATTTTTGGGGCCTGAACAATCGATCGCGGGGCAAATACGTGCGCCGCAGCACAAGTCCGCCGGCGATCAAAGAGAGCCCGAGCTGGTTCTGAGCGGCAAGAAGAAGGCCATGGAGGGTCTCAACGGCGCCCAGCCGGCGCGGTCGCGGAGCATGCACTCGACATCTTTACTGCGAGCGCACCAAATATGTGCGTGGCCGCGATTACCGGACAAGGATCGCCGATATAAAGCCTATTGGCTTTCTGTGTCTTGCCGGCCGAGCACCAGCAGAGAACCACAATCCGAGCGAGAGCATCCGCCGCGGTACGGCACACGAACATGCGAGCCAGGAACCGTTGTCGGCCACCAACCGTATTAGATTGTGCAAGCTGAGCAAGCGTGAGACGTTGGGATGACCGAAGAGCCACAATCAGTTGCCGAGATCATCGCGGCGTCAGAGTGCCGACAGTATTTGAGCCCGTCCCAAACAGGCAAAAACGATGCCGCCTGCTCGGCTTCGTCACCAGTCGCGATTGCGGCGAAATGACTGAGCTGAGATCGCACTCCGGTTAGTCTCTAAGCACGTCAGCTTGTCGACAGCTGATCCTAATAGAGTGAGACAGTGACACGATTGGATCGGCATTGCGAGCCGACTCAAACCACCGGAGAGTCGACATGGACCCTTTTAACCGCATCAACCCACTCGACCGTGACCACGCCGCGGCACCGCAACAGCAGCAAGCGGAGTTTGAGCCTTACTTGGATGAAGTGCCCCAGCTTGATACCTCGACAATCGCAGAGAATCCCGTTTTTCATGATCCCTACTACCCTCATCTGTCTGAAGAAGGCCTTAGACTGGCCCAGGCATTGGGACTTGAGCACCAGAGCACGGACCGTCCTCATCCCGAACACGCAGTCACCAGACGCGAGGACGCCGCTGCGCAGCATCGCGCGCCGCAGGGTGGGCCGGAGGAACTGACTGCGCAAGGTCACGATCAGGATCCGTGGCAAGAGCCGATACGCGAAGCGATCCTAGCATCGTCTCTCAACCGGCCAGCCCCGGGTGGTCTGGCACCGGATCCCGAAGAAGCCGTTCGTTACTTCAGCTGGAGCGGCGCCTACCGGCCGGCTGCAAACGAGCTAGCCTCGGTCGCTTCCAGCTCAGGTCACGAAGTCGTTGTGGATGAGGATTACACCGGCCAACCTACGAAGAGGCAGAGGACACTAAGCCTGGCGGAAGAAAATGCCACTGCGCGCCAGCGCACCGAGCCCGGCAATTCAACCGGTCGCGAGTTAATTGAAGACGCCGGCGCACCGCTTCTGGCCAGCAGCCGGTTCGTCCTTCCTGAGGAAGTCTACGATCAGGATCTGCTGTGGGCCATGGTGGATAACGCTCGCCCATCGTCATCTCTCGAACCAAACGAGGGTCATCACCAAGCCCTGGACTCAGAAGCGGCCGTTGGTCCGTTCAACGCGCAGCACGGCGACCAGCACGCGTCCGCTGCGCACGAGCGCAGCAACGTCCCGCCGAGCCAGGACAGCCGACCTACCAGTTTTATCGTTCACAATGACCGTTACACGGCGCTGTTCGTGCCTGCGGGGGCGATGAGGCGAAGCACCCCACTCAATCCGCCAGGCTCAACCATTCAATTCGGATCTCGACCGGAAAACGTTCTGCCGCCCAGCCTGCAGCCAACGGATCGAACCGCCCGATCGCTTTTTGGACGGTCGATTGAGCAAGCCGCTCCGGCGTCCTCCAGGGCTCAGAGGACGTACCCCGCGGCCCGCGAGATTTACGCTGCATCATTCTCCGTTCCCGAGACTTTTTTGCACGGCACCCAACCCGCGCCGGACACGATGCGGGCGAAACTCGGCCAGTGGGGCCTTCTGCCGGACGAAGCGCATCCGACAAAACAATACGACATTCATGGTGAGCGCTACACCGCCCTTTTCGGACCCGGAGGCTCCGATGACCTTCGGCTCATCCATCACCCACGAATGTAGACGCCGAGGGACATCTCAAACGCATGGAGCCCGTCCAGATAGTTCCGGAATTGGACTTGTTATTGGACCATAGCTTGCTCCGGCTGCTCCTGCGAGGTTGGCGCGGTTCTGGGCAGCACAGATGTCCGCTGCTCGCGTCGATGACTTGCCAGCATCATCGCTTAGCAACTCCTCGTTGGGCCGAACTTCTACCTCCGTTTTCTTGCTAACTACGGCGTGATCACGTTGATTGCCTCGAGGCGGTTGTGCAGCGAAATCGGCAGTCGAGTGCCGGCCTCCCGCGCACTTTGCCTGCAATATCTGCTCCACATCCACAGTTGCCTGGGCACGCACTGACGCATTCACCCGCGGGCGGCTCTTGAAGCTGCGATGAAGGGCTTGTCGGCGGCTTGCCGGGCCGCGAGAGCATCGAGCGCGCCGTCGCGCTGGTAACAGGTCATGATCGTGCGACACGAGCTCGCCGCTATAATCGACACGGATCTTTGCTCGGAATGCGACTGACTTGCAGCCCTCCCAGCTCACGGCCTTGTCGCTGGAGGCGATCCGCAGCAGGCGGCCCAATACGCCTGGAGAAGACATAAATTGTGATGGAGGCGCGGATAAACGAGCCTACCAATTCGTGCAGCAGATTTCGCAGCTCACGTCAGTTAGTTTGCTGGGTAGTAACTCCGGGAGACTTCTTCAATGCTGATCGTCGACACAATTTTGAAGCCAGACAGGTTTGGCGGTATTGGACTTTTCTCCGCGACTCGTTTGCCCAAAGGTTCGTTGATCTGGATTCACAACCCAATCGTTGACATCACGGTGACGCCTGAACAATACGAAGCCCTAGCTCCAACATTCCAAGCGCTACTTGATAAGCATGCCTATCCAAGAGACTACAAGGCTTACGATGGTGTTATCGAGTACAATGCTGACAATGCCCGCTTCATGAACCACAGCAGCCGCCCAAACACATACCAAGACGACCGCCGAGTTTTCACAGCCCGTGACGTACAACCCGGTGAAGAACTGACCTGCAATTACTTATTTTTCGATCCACGGTGTGACGTATCGTGGAATGAAGAACCATCCATGAATCTTGATGCCCCAACGGGCTAGGCGACGGTGGATTCAAGTTCGCGGTCTGACGACTTGATCCGTTGGCGAATTACGCCGGCAAGACTTTCGGCAACTCGTTGTGGCCATCGACCGACTCGGCCAATTTTCTAGCTGCCTTACCGAGCAAGAAGATTTTGCGAGCGGAGCCTTGTTCGACAGACATCCCTTGGCGCGCAGAGCTCCTTGGCGCACCGTCGCGGGAGCGCTTTCGATGAGGTATCTCCTCGAGGCGGACTTCATTGCATCTCTAGAGCTTACCCAACGCCGGATCTCCGCGGATGTGCCCGTTCTCGCACTGACTTTTGAGTCTTGATCCTCGATATTTCCTGAGATGGCCCGGGCACCGATCCTGATATTACCTTTAGGATAGGCCGATTGTGCCGCTTGATGTCAGAGTAGCAGATGTGCTGTTACAAACGCACTTGATGAGGGCTTATCGCGGCTCGATCTTTGCGCCTCCGATTTAGCTTCGCGCAATGCAGAGAGCATCCGTCCCATCTGGTCACGATCCTACATACTGCCATATCAGGACCTGTTTAGATAAGAGATCAGCGACTATCGTGTGATCGATTTCGTCGGCCGAGGTCCATCCGATCTTGCCGATCAACTAGCATTACGCGCTCAAGGATGCCGCGAGGGACGAAAGCCGCAAGACAATGGGCGCGTCGATCCTAAAGCGGTCCGAGCACGACTCCTAGCTTCCTGGCGTACTCACGCTCCCAAAAACTAGGGTCCAGACTCAATTGAGCCAATATGCGACGAGAGCGGCGAGATGAACAGCGGCCAAAAAATTACGGGCGAGCTTGTCATATCGCGTGGCGATGCGCCGGAAGTCCTTAAGCCTGCCAAAGCAGCGTTCGATGACATTTCGTCCTTTGTAGGCGCGTTTGTTGAAGCGATGGATGACGACACGGTTAGATTTATTGGGGATTACGGGCTTGGCGCCACGACGAATGATTGCGCCGCGAAGCTTGTCGCCATCATACCCTTTGTCGGCGAGGAGCACGCTCATGGGTGGCGCGAGCGCCAGGACATCGGGAGCCGCAGCGATATCGGCATCCTGGCCTGGAGTCAGATGCAGGACGACCGGCCGGCAGAGCGGATCGCTCAGCGCATGGATTTTTGTCGTGCGGCCTCCGCGCGAGCGGCCGATTGCTTGATTGTGCTCCCCCCTTTTCCGCCGGAGGCACACCGGTGAGCTTTAATCGAGGTCGAGTCGAGCGACAGTACGACGCCGTCTTCGCCAGGCTTGGCCAGCGCTTCGAAGATTGCGCACCATCGTCCTCGCTTGGCCCAGCGATTGAAGCGATTGTAGATCGTCGTGTAAGGGCCGTATTCACGTGGACAATCACGCCATCGTGCACCCGATTGCAGCATGTGAATGATGCCGCTGACGATGCGTCGGTCGTCGTCCCGATCCGGCCCCGTCAGTCCCCTCGGCAGATGCGGTTCGATACGCGCCCATTGCCTGTCGTTCAGCCAAAACAAACCAGCGCGCATTCTCTCGCCCCCGAATCAACACGTAGGCAAGAGAATCACGTGGCGCTATTTAGGTACAGACCCTAGTACGAGCTGAACTTGCAACGGCCGGCTGGTTGCCATCAGGCAGCTCGCGGAGTGAAAAGAACACTAGGCTTGAAATCTCACGGCTCATCCAAGCTGAACCAGCTTGTGCTCACCGGGCAGACCACAAAGTTCCGGCACATGCACGTGCCTTGGACGCTAGCTCCGCAATGCAGCGAACCTCGACACTCGTTCGTCCGCCTTCCACCCAATGTAGGGAAGTTGACGCGGCACGCTCTTAGTAAGCTCCTGCAGAACAAAGGAATTGCTCCGGCACGCGGCTTGCTACGTTGAGGACGTCATCACCAATCGTCGTGCGGTGATCTTCGGAGCGGCCCCGGCTCGTTATTGGGGGCCTGGTGCTCCGACGATTTGCCGTGCGGCGATACTTAGCGAGCGCGACTACAACTCGGGAAAGTTCAGGGCAATCTTTATGCGATCAAGAGTTCTCTTTTTGGGGGCTGCGACCATGGCGATCGCCACAACGGGTACATCTATGGCGAACCTCGGGCGAGAAGCCCTGCCACCGTCGGTGTGGAACTGGTCCGGAGGCTACATTGGCGGGCATGTAGGCGGCGGGTACGGTCGAACCTCTTTCACCAATCCGTTCGGCCCACCGATCTACGGCGACGTCGTCGATATTCCCTCCTTCGTCGCAGGTGGCCAAATCGGCTACAATTGGCAGAACAATAGTTGGGTGTACGGCCTCGAACTGGATGCCAGCGCAGCTGTCGCGAGCGGCTCAAACACCTGCCTCGCAGCCTCAGACTTGATTGTAAGCGCAAACTGCAACGCAGCTCCGAACCTCTTTGCGACCGGGACCGGTCGCATCGGTTACGCCTTCGGCTCGCTCGGGCAAACGCTTGCCTATCTCAAGGCAGGTGCAGCCTGGCAAAATAATCGAGGCGACATCGTCAACAACTTTGAAGGGGGCGACCTGCCACAGGAGAAAACCCATTTCGACTATGGCCAAGTTGGTGGCGTCATCGGGCTCGGTGTGGAGCAAGCCCTTACGCCTTCATGGTCGGTGAACGTCGAGTATGACTATCTGCATTTTGGCGGGCCGAGCGTCGCGACCGCTTCGACCGCGAAGTTATCTCCGTCTACGATTTTGCCGGCGAGCACGACCAGCCTGTCCAGCAACTATCACATTGGGAAAATTGGTCTGAACTACCACTTTGGTGCGGACCCAGAAGCCGCACCAAAGTCCGATTCGCCGCTGCATGCGAGATCAGCCGGCAGCGTACCACCCATTCCCTACACGTCCGGTTGGTCGTTCGAAGGGGGCTCGCGGCTCTGGCTGAGCCGGGGAAGATTCCAGTGGGATCAAAGCGCAGTCCCGTATGGCTGGCCTGAAGACCCCAGCATACTGATTTCCAGGCTCACTTATCATGCACTGGACGGACTTTCGGGGGAGGTATTCGGCCGTGTCGACAGTCCCTGGGGAGTGTTCTTGAAGAGTAGCCTTGGTATCGGGTTCTTCAACAAAGGGAAATCGAACGATGAAGATTGGCTGCCCCACGAGGGATACCCCTACCTAAATACTCGTTCAGGTGAGTCAAACGGGCGATTTGCATATTACACGGCCGACGCCGGTTACGATGTCCTGCGCAGTACGAACTACAAGATCGGCGGATTTATAGGCTGGGCCTATTACAGCCAGAGCTCAGACTCGAGGGGTTGCGTTCCGCTCACAAATCCGCAGGACTTTTGTCGTATCAAGCCGAGCGACGATAGGATCGTTGGCAGCCAAGATACTCAATGGAATGCGCCTCGAATCGGCTTGAGCGCCGAAACTATGCTGACCGAGCGCTGGCGCCTGAATGCGGACATCGCTTACCTGCCCTGGACCGACTTCAAGGGCCGCGATAATCATCTCTTGCGCAAAAAGACCACCTTTAGTGAGCAACACGGCAATGGTGGCGGCGGCGTCCAGGTTGAAGGCCTTCTGTCCTACTTTGTCACCAACAATATCAGCCTAGGCGTTGGAGGCCGCTATTGGGCCATGTGGACGAAAAAGGAAGCGGACTCCGCGGACTGCGGAAACGGCTGCGGCTCGCTAGGATTTGCGAACTACAGCATGGAACGGTGGGGTACGTTCTTCCAGGCGTCTTACAAGCTCAACTAAGGGCTTCACTGTTACGAGGCTCCAAACTGCAGATGCTTAGGGGCCGTTCTGAAGTTCGCTGATGGCCCCAGTCCTCGGCGCCCATTCGCCGCCGAGGACTATGTCGCGATCACGCCTGTACACCGGCTTGCTTCGATTGCAAACCGCCCGCATGGACAAGGCGAGCGCAACTCCGCTCGCGAACCGGAGCTCGTTTCTGGTGATAAGAGCTCGATCCGTTGACCCGGAATTCGCTCCAAAGCCGATTCCGCGCACCATTGCGAAGGCGCCGACCGACCGGGAAGCCGCGGCCGTTGTCTCATCGCGCGGCGGCCGGAGGCGGGCGCAAAGTGCCTGGCGAAAGATCAACGGCTTATTCACCGAGGGGAGAGTTGAACGGCTGGCGGTCTGCAACGGACGAGCCGCTCACAGAGGAATTCAAGCCGTGGGTACACAGCGTCGGTGAGGTTCTGCGCGAGGATCCATCCAGCGCAACGACTCGGGCAGTATTGCTTGGCGAGCTACCCGCCCTTGCATCGCCACGCGAACTCACGCGGGTCATTTCCTTTCATGTAACAGCAGAAGATCACCAGATGGAATGCGAGCCGCGCGTCCTTGCCCCCGATCACCAGACGTGACCAAGGATTCCAGACCGTCCTGATTCCTACACTCCCCGCTATGGCCCGGTCGTCTGCCCCTGCTGGGACCTTCATGAGCAGCATCATCCGACATCAAATTCAGCTTACTGATCGTGTGAAGGGCGAGCGCAAGTTCAGTTTTTGCAATCTGCTCATCGTATTTGCCTGCACTTTGGTGCCACCCCCACGGGCAGATCCTCGGCGCTAGAAGTGAATGCGGCCCAATTGGCTGGGGGAGACTAAAGGCAATCGGCATTCGGCCACTTTTCCTCGCCAGCCAAACACGTAACCGGCGGCAGGGCGCCGAGCCCGTATGGAAGGCGCGCCCCCACGATTCCTAAATTCCGCAGCGGGATCTCTCCTGGGCAATCCTGACCGCGGCGAGCCCCAACATCACGTCGCCGGTGAACCCGAAATGGAGACGATAGAGCCACCAGATTGCGCAGCACCGGTCAAGATCGGACAAGGCTAGCCCGCGCCTAATTGCTGCGAGCATCCGCGCCATGGGCTTCATTCCGTGGATCATGTGGAAGCCTCGGCGTCTCGGGGCCGGCGCTCGCCATTCAATGACTTTCCGGGCGGTGGCGGCTCGCTGTCCGGCGCGTGCACCTGCAATAGATTGGGAGCTGAGATTGATGTTCGCCATGACGTTCTTTTCCGGTTTTTGAGGCTGGTTGCACACGCCTATGTGCATGCGATCTTGCGTGACTCTACGGTGGAGCTACTGCTTGCAGAACGCCCAGATTTGGTAGTGTTAAATTGACACGATTTCCTCGACAAATACGCTCACGCAATCCCACTGCTACGCAAAGCGACTGCGCCACTTGCGACGGTCCTTGCGGCTAGGCGATCTTTGCTGCCACCTCCTTGAGAATACCTTCGCGTCCGCCAAGACAATCCAGCCTCGCACTTGCAGGGCCTCCGCCGTTTCCAAGCAAGTGCTCAACGGGCACCGGTTTCTGCCCAATTTGCCGAACCCAGCCGACATCGAGCGCTGGCTTGCGGCCGAGCCCCGTTTGCCCTGGTAATTCTCGGTCACCTCGCGAAGCACCGCCCCGAGCAGTTCGGCCGCGGCACACCGTCGTGCAGCGCTCACGGGGATCCCTCAGACGCAAAGCAGCCGAGAAGACGATCATCCCGCGCACGGCTAACAGTGCGGCGCTGGCCGGTGATCCCGGGACCGGGGCGCGGCGGCGTGCCTTGGGCACTCCGCGACGCACCCCGGTTCTTCCGATCCCGCGCGCAATGGTGCAACCTCGGACTGGCCCACAGCCGGAGCTGTATCGGTCAAGCGCCAGCAACATCCTCGAGTGAAGCAACACGGCGACAATATTGCCGGCCGGATGACAGGTCGGCACCACGCAGACGAATGGCCAGGATGACCGTGCATCTCGAGCGCTGCCAGCGGGCCCGATGATGCGTACCCGCTGGCGGCTCGAACAATCCACTGCTAAGCGATGAACCGTCTATCCAGGTAAGGACAACCAAAGTGACCGCACGACTCAGACCCAGCGCGATCGGCTCACCGTCAAGTTGGTCTCATACCCGCGTAAGCTTAACGAATCCTCCTTCGGCTAGTTCGGCTTTGTAGGCCCGTCCGTTAAGATGGATGGTCGTGGGGCTATTGGCGGTCGGCATGAAACCTTCTTCGCGCAGCTTGTCTATGAGGGCAGGTGTGGCCCATTGCTGTGGTAGCGGCCTTCCATAGCGTCGGTTCTCCGCGAAGAAGGCTCCGAAGTCCGGTACCCCCGCCCGGCCGGCCCCAAGCACTTGGTCTTCCGCAGGGTTATGAACAAGAAGAACGCGATTACACTCATCCAAACCGGCCGTGTAGCGGTGACCCCGGATTTCATAGGTCATTGTCGGCTGGTCCGAGTCCGGCAAGAGACCCCGGTGGAACAGCCTATCGACCATCGAGTCAGGGGCGATTTGCGAACCGTGTGAAAATCTCTGGGGAGCGGCGAAGGAGACATCTACCGCTTCCTCAGGTGCGGCAGACGATGATGGTCCAGCTTCATTCATGATCTCGCTGAACAAATCATGATCTTCCTGTGTCCAGACGTGCGCTGTCGGTGATTCTGGTGAACGGGCATTATCGATCGGGCTTGGAGCCATAAAGCCCTCCTTTTTGTTAAGAGACCAAAGGCCTCTAGAATATCTCCCAGAGGGAATGAGCTGAAGTTCGTCACGAATTCCGGCATGGGCAGCTTCGTCATCAAGAGGCCAAGTTCGAGTGTTAGAGAGGCTGGCTTTCGAGAAGCTGACAAAGGTCGAAGAAGAAAGACAAACTCGCGGCTGCATCTACCACGTCTGATGCGATCATCTCCGATCCTGAACTCATTCCACCTCAACTCGCGGTCGGCGCGCAGCTCTGCGTCCTGCATCGTTTCATCTGACGGAAAGCTCGTTAGGAGGTCAGGCGACGCTGACCGCAGCCAGCCCCAGTCCCATACCGAACATGTGCATTTCGATCTCTGTCCGCGACCAGTTGTTCTGGCCTGCACTTGAGCCTATGCTTGGTCCGATAAGCAGAATGACCGCGATAGCCGGGCCAACGCGAGAACAGACGAGAGCGCGATCTGAGAGTCCGGCAAGAGCGGAGCGATCTGTTCACCTGATTAAATGAAGAAAGAAATCGCTCAGACGCAAAGCAGCCCAGACGATCATCCCGCGCACGGCTAAAGGTGCGGCGCTGGCCGATGATCTCGGGACTGCGGCTGCCGCTGCGTTTAATGCGCACTCCGCGATGTCCCCAGTGCGTCCGATCCTGCGCGCCATGATGCAACGTCGGACAGGCCGTCAGCCGGAGCTACATCGGCCAAGCTGAGATTTTCATCGTCAGATGAGGCAATACGATCCGCCAACTTTATCCGGCTGCTATTGATGCTACGCGTCATGCAGATGGCGCTCGCGCCTTGTTGTTGGAAAAGAGGATTCACTCGTGTCCTGATTAAGACAAATCGTTGTAATTGTTGGCGAAGCCGCCGCTGAAATGGCCGTCTTCCTCTAAGCGTCCGCTGGCGAAGAAGCGTAGCCGTTTCTTGCTTGCCCGCCCGGGCACACAAACGCTAGCTTCTGCGTGTGGCGCTATCGATTAGCCTTAGCAGCTCTCCACATGGTTGACCAAGATGGGCGACTCTGAAGCTCGCGCTCACCTAACGACTTGAGATCGGCATTCGTCGGTGTTGCGGCCGAACAGCTGGGCCTTCTCACGTCCTGGACGACGCGCTCGCTCGGGCGATAGCCAAGATGCAAGCGAGCGGCGCGGAACGCATGACGGCCTCGGTCCTGATGGTCGCCAGACCCAAGCGGCTCGGGGGAAAGCGGTTTGCCCGTCCGCTGGCGATCCGGCCGCGACGGAAAGTGGAGCACTGGTGAATGGTGATCTTGCTCGCGCGCAAGAGACCGCCTCGGGCGCGTTGATTGGCAGCATCGTCTAGGCGATGACGCAGCCCCGACTGGCTGTTTAAGGAGCGGACGCAACGCGTGACGCTGAGGTGGCTCGCGTCCTCGTCGATCATGTTCGGCGCCAGCCAGTCTTGTCGCAAACCCGCCACAGCAACGTAATGTCTGCGGCGCCCGACAACTGCACCAGGTTCTCATATTTCTCTTACCGTAAGCGACGTTCGCGTCCCACTCGCAAAGGTTTGGCGTGGGGATTGCAGTCTGTTGATCAACGTGTTTGCAAATCGCTGGCGGGGGGTATGGAGGCGACAACGACGGAGAATTACGAGGTGCGGCCGAACGACCAGGGCAGGAGCTCGTCGATCCGGGACTGCGGGTGACCGGTTGCGATCGCTTTGAGCGTCGCTTTCATCCAGACGTAGGGCTCCACGCTGTTGATTTTGCAGGTGGCGATGAGCGAAGCTATGCGCGCCCATGAACGACCACCTTCGTCGTGACCAGCAAATAAACTATTTTTACGCGTCAGAGTCAGCGGCCTGATTTGATTTTCGACGGGATTGGTGTCCATCTCAACGCAACCATCGTCGAGAAACAAGGTGAGGCCATCCCAATGGTTCAGGAGATAGGCGATCGCCTTGCCCATCTCGCTGCCCGGCGACAGGCGAGCGGCTTGCTCGCGCAGAAACCTCTCGAGTTCAGCGACGAGCGGCCGTGATCGCTCGTTACGGGTCGTTTGCCGAGCCGGGGCGTCGGCGCCACGGATCTCCTTCTCGATCGCATAGAGTGCGGCGATGCGCGCGAGAACGGCTTCGGCGATGGGTGAGCCGGCTTTCGGAGTCGCTGCGATGATCTTGCGCCTTGAGTGGGACCAACATGCGGCCAGCCGCAGCGGCACGCCGCCTTTGCGCTTGGGCCGTGCGAGCCGATGATAGCCCTGGTATCCGTCGACCTGAAGGATGCCGTCGAAGCCCTCGAGGATGCGCTCAGCAGCTTCCAGTTCAGCCCTTCAAACAGCGCTTCGAACTGCACGCGCGTCAGATGCATGACGCCGTCGCTGATCTGCGGCCACTCGAAACGACCATCGCGGCCAAGGCGCTTGTAGACCAAAACGAGGCCCGTGCCGTCCCATAGCAAAATCTTCAGCCGGTCGGCGCGCTTCGAACGAAAAACCACGATCAGGCCCGAATGCGGATCGAGCCCAAGCGTGTTTTGCACAAGACCGGCCAGCGCGTCGTGCCCGCACCGGAAGTCAACAGGACGCACAGCAAGCACAATCCGCAGTCCCTGCGCCGGAATGATCATGCGCCGCGCTCGATCGCAGTCACGATCTCCGCGATCCGCACCGCCGACACGTCCGCATCCAGGCGGACCGAAACCTTGCCAATCGTAATCTCGACGGGCCCTCGCTCTTGCCTGACGCCACTGGATCGCTCAGCTCGAGCGACACGAAATCCGCCGCGTCGTCCGTGACCAATGCGAGCCGGCCAGCACGCGCCAATCTGCGCCACGTCGTCAACTGCTGGGCCTTCACACCATAACGCCGTGCGACATCACATACCCGGGCGTCGGGCTTCATGCTCTCGAAAACAGCGCGCCCCTTGATCTCCGCAGACCATAACCGGCATCCAGAACGCGTCCGGCGCGTAAGCTTCCCCACAAAGCCATCAGCTTCGGCTTCCTCCCCCGATTGTTCCATCGCCTTCAGTCTCCTCTCGGCTCTCTGACAAGCCAAGGATCGCAGAGCGAAAGCCGAAGCGAAACCAGTCAATCAAATGGGAGAAAAGCTCCGCTTACCTCTTACCGGCCAGGCCTGGGATCAGACCAGAAGTCAAATCGGCCCAGAAAGGCAGGCATTCTTATTGCAGACGTTACCGTGAGGTTTGTAGCGACGCGCTTCAGGCTACATGTGGACAGGCGCAATGGCCGTGAAGGACGAGTTCGGGCAAGCGGACTGCAACTTTGCGCGACCGGTGTCTGGTGGAAATGTTCGGGCCAGGGTTCGCGCTCCAGATCAGGTTGAGGATGGCGAGGCAATTAACTCGAGAGAGGCTGGAGCCGGTCCCCAGTCCGGCAGACGAAGGCTTAACGCGCCGGGCGGTGTTGGGCGCCACCATCGGCAATATGCTCGAATTCTACGACTTCGGCACCTATAGCTTTTTCGCAATACAGATCGGTCAGGCGTTCTTCCCGGCAACCGACCAGTTCGCCAGCCTCATGCTGTCACTCGGAACCTTCGGCGCGGGTTTTGTGACCAGGCCAATCGGGTCCATCGTGCTCGGCTCCTATTCGGATCGGGTTGGCCGCCGGCCTGCCATGACCGCCAGCTTTGCTATGATGAGCGTCGCGGTCCTATTATTGGCCATTACGCCATCGTACGAGACAATAGGATTTTCCGCTCCGTTGCTAGCCATCTTCGCACGCTTGCTGCAGGGCTTTGCTCTCGGAGGCGAAGTCGGTCCAACGACAGCCTACTTGATGGAAGCGGCACCAGCCAAAGCCCGCGGTCTTGCTGTCTCCTTTCAGCCCGCGAGCCAACAGGTCGCTGCGACGGCTGGAGCGTTGGTTGGAGAAATACTCTCGCTCACCATGACAAGTGAGGCGCTCAATGCATACGGATGGCGGATCGCGCTGTTGCTCGGCGCCGTTACTTTGCCGTTCGGACTTTGGCTGCGGAGCGTCCTACCCGAAACGTTTCTCCGCCCGGAGGCGCCGGTTCTGGTCACCCGGCCTGTAAGGCGATCGCCCGCCGCTCGCCGCATCATGAGCTTGGGATTCGTCATCTTGGCCAGCTGCACGATCACTACTTACGTTACGGGATATATGACCACCTACGCCTTGAACACCCTCCACGTATCCGCGCCTCTCGCCTTCGGCGCCACGCTCATCAGCAATATGGCAGGCATTGCTGCGGCGCTGTTGGGCGGCCTGCTCGCCGACCGCGCAGGCCGCCGGCGCATCATGATATGGCCGCAGGCAGCTGCGTTGCTGATGATCTATCCGGTATTCTTGTGGATTGCAGAGAGCCGCAGCGCCTTCGCACTTTTAGGAGGCCTCGGCACGCTCACCCTTATCGGAACGGTTCCGTATAGCGCCTTCTACGTAAGCATGGCCGAGAGTTTGCCCAGGAACATTCGTGGTGGCGCCTTCGGGACGACTTACGCTTTTGCCATAGGCATTTTCGGAGGCACAGCTCAACTGGTCGTCACATGGCTGATCTACTTGACCGGGAGCGCACTCGCGCCCGCCTGGTACATGCTTTTCGCGAGCGCGGCCGGGCTCTTTGCCATGGTGATGATGCCGGAGACGGCGCCACTCAATTTCGAGCGAAACCATAGACGAACATCTGTAACGGCACGATCGCCGCCCTAGTAGCTTAGCCGAACAGGTAAGGATGACATCTGTGACGTCCGAAATGCGAACATCGAGCAGGAGCACGGTATGGGGCTAGCCCGAACAGCAATCTATCCTGAAAACTGGCGCAGCTTGACATCGTGAAGGAGTTCCGGCCGTAACGGCAGCGTCGCGGTCTGAAACGGCTTTCTCCGTTTACCCAACGTTCGCCGATGCTGCAGTTGAGCGATCGGGCTGCCGTCACCCGCCGGCTGGAGTGAGCAATGACTCTGATCATCTTTAGAGAACAAGAAGGCGCGGCTCGCACCATCCGCCAGCGTAAACGAACGGCATAAGGATGCGGCCGCTGACGGAGCAGCGGCCGCACGAGGCTCGATCCTCATTCTCTGCTTGATTGTTTTCCGTCGTCAGTGCAGCACGCACGCGGGATCGGTCAAGCAAAAAAACAGATCGCAGATACCATTCAATGGGTCATCGGCGCACTGAGGATACGATGTATCGGCTACCTGCACGCTGGAGGTGAGCGGTTGCGCGGCAACTTCTGCAGCAAATGGAGGTACCGCCGCGGTCGCAAGTGCGAGGGCGCTCGCCGTCACCAAAACTGACTTCTTCATTGGGAGATCGCTTCCCTAGGTTAGCCCCAGCCGTGGTGACGGTCTATATGACGACGCTACAATCGGTAAAATTGATTTTCTTGATCAGATCTATCGACCGAATGGATAAGTTCGGCCATCACCGCATCGCTCCGTCTACCCGCTCGGAACCTGTAGACCTACTTATGATCGGATGCTCGTCGCACCTCCGTCGATGCATTTCTCGGAGCACCCGACTAGGGTCTGTTTGGATTCAGGATTGAACTTCCCAGCCGGAACGATTCAAACTCAATCCGCTGCAGAAATGCCGGGGCCAAACACCTAGTTTTCCGTTAATTTCTCGGCGTCAGCTTACGGACAGCTAAGCTGCTTATCTGCGGAGTCAGGTCTAACGACCTGAAACACAATGCAACCGGCATAGGAGTGTGGTCGTCATGGACGATCGAGTTAACAATATGTCGCATGTTCCATCCTACGATGAGTATCATTACGCTAGCCCGTCTTATTCGTAAAGGACCGGCTCATGCGTCGGCTTTGTCAGCTTTCTGTCAGCTCGTCCAAATAGTAGCTCGTTGTGATGAGAACCAATTACAACAACTGGCCCTCCGACGGGCAAAGTGTGGACCAGCAGCGCGATGCGCTGGCCGGCACTTCTGGCGCAGATGGTGCTGCTTTTACGGCCGCTTTAGCTGCTGGACCAGCGTCTTCCGCTTTTGACAAGAGGACAGGTGTGTCAGTCCGCCTACACAGAGTAAGTAGCAATATTGGCAACGCCCAAAGTGTTTCTTTGTTTACTGATGCCAATGAACGCAATAAGGTGGGAGCGATGACCGTGGCGCCGGGGCGCAACAGTTTGCGAATTCTCAGCATAGAAAATCTCGGCCGGTCGAGGTACAAAGGGGTCGGGACGGCTATGATTGAAGTCGCCGATCATACTAGGCAGTCCGCGGGCCTTTCCAAGCTATCCCTTCTCTCTCAAGATGAAGGAGCTTCAGCATTTTTCTACAAGAAGGGATTCCGGTTTGCGGACGAGGGCAAGAATGCGGAAATGCGGACTGTCATTTCCAATCCACGATACGTCTCAGATGAAATTCTTATGGGCGAGATGGAGCGCTAGCCCGTCTTATTCGTAAGAGTGCGCCTGAGGGCTGGCGAGCGTGGTGTAAAGCGCTGATGCGGCGTAGGATTCGGTTGCGAAGCCACCCCATCACCTTAAACCACGCCCGCCATGACCGATGATACGATTCTGCCATCCTCGTTTCCAGCCGTTCACGCCAAGAAAGTCACAGCTGCCTTCGATGGCGGTCGATCCACGTCTACGACACGGATAAGAGCCGGCCCGTGGCCGTCGTGCTGCGGCCCGGCAAGACGCCGGGCGGCGTCGAGGTGCGTGCCCATCTGCGCCGCCTGGTACGGCATATCCGCACGCGATGGCACAACACGCAAATTACGTTCCGTGGCGACGGGCACTATGCCCGGCCGGAGGCAATGGCGTGGTGCGAGACCAACGGCATCGACTACATCTTCGGTCTGTCCGGCACCAAGCCTCTCGCCAGAAAAGTCGACGAGGTCGCCGACGACATCCGCACCCGACGCGCCATCGAGAACCTGCCGGTTCTGCGTGGCTATACCGAGACCCGCCACAAGGCAAAGTCCTGGGATCGCGAACGGCGCACTGTCGCCCGTATTGAGGCGGCGATGCTCGGCCTCGACATCCGTTTCGTCGTCACCAGCCTCGATGTCGGCTCGGCCGAGTGGATCTACGACAGCCTGTATTGCGCGCGCGGCCAAGCCGAGAATCTGACAAGCTGCATAAGTCACAGCTCGCCTCCGACCGCACCAGCTGCCGTTCGGCGCTCGCCAACCAGGTCCGTCTCGTGCTCCATACGGCCGCTTATTGGCTGATGCTGACCGTGCGCGAGGCCATTCCCAAAGTCCGGGAATTGGCCGCTGCCGAGTTCGCGACGCTGCGTCTTCGGCTCTTGAAAATCGCTGCCCGTGTGGTCGAGACCACGAGCCGCATTCGCCTTGCGTTCGCCGCGGCCTGTCCGGAAGCCGACCTGATCCGCTGCTTGCCAGGTGCGCTGCTGCCGCTCGGTCCTTGACCGGCGGGGCGTCCGCCCCCCGTTCGCCCAACCTATACCTCAAGCGCGTTGCAAAGTACGGGTCGTCAGGCGGTGAAAAGCCGAAGGCAATCCTGTGCGCCTCGTCAGACAAGATGTTCGGCCGCATCAATCGGGCCCCAAAGCCGCACTCTCACGAATAGGACGGGCTAGCATTGTTAGGAGGTTTGTGCATGTGCACATGATGCGCGCCGACTCGAACGACGGCCAGGCGCGGAGACGTGACCATAGGAGACGTCCGTGAAATCTTGGACGGACTTCGCTGCAGGCTCTCCGATTGATCGATATCGTACAGATTCGTCGCACTCTCAGGATTGCTGGCTTCTTCAAGAATGCAGGAGCTTTGAATGAAGGATGGGGAATGCCATGGGTGTGCTGGTTTCCGCTCGATCTCGCCCACCGTTCCGATTTGGTGTCGCCCGCCATGCCCAATCGCTTTTCTTAGCTGCGGCTGAAGTTCGTGCATGGTTTCCTCGGCGCGCCCGGTGCTGCTGCTTCTTCCTCGCACGTGCGTCAGGCATTTCCTGGCATTGGACGGGGTCTTCTCGGCATAACGCATTGCAAGCTCGTCAGGCTCCAAGCTCTTCTCAGGCAATTGCAGACGCGACAACCACAAGCAGTTCTGCCCGCAGCAGCCCATTACCCTTGCCGTCCCACCAAGCCTGGTAGGTGCGATCACGGGTCGTTTCGGGGATGATCCGACGCGAGTAAAGGTGCAACAACGGCTACAGCTATCAACTAGGAAATACGAGCGTCGGCCTCCAAAGAACGGAAGCCGGATTTCCTATGGCGACTGGTTTCACCAGCCAGCGGTGGCGAGAACTGTTTCCCGGACGGACTGATGTCACATCAATCGTGGATTTTCAGGTTGCACATCCGCTCGTCGGTAACGCCGGCGATATTCTGCTCGAGCACCAACTAGGGCGAGACGGCGAACGGCCGCTAGTGAACTGGCGTCCTGCCAATGACGAAGCGAGAGCCCGTGCAGAACAACTGGGCTTCGTTCATGTGGATCCCGATGATATGGTACTTGATCCCACCCAGTCCAAACAGTGGAGATATAGGGATGGTGAATGGCAGCGCGCAACCAATTCTTCGATGTATCTCTCCAAAGCGTCGAGCGATGATGAACCTTCATCAGAGCCCGACTCGGATGGAGACTTCATGTGACGTGAGATCTCTACCAATCCATTTGAGGTGGAGCAGAGCGCAGACCAACCGACACCTGCGGCTTACGATCGAGCCTTGGACGGAGCGAAGCCCAAGCCAATTCGGCTCAAGCCGTGAGGTGCACTGTACTGGCGGCGGTTTACGAGAGCTGGTGCCTATAATAGCACAAAAGAAAACCCCGGCTTCCAGCCGGAGTTTTCGACTCCCGCCCGGGCGGGAGGAGCGGATTGCCTATGGCAGGCGCCAGCGTCATTGTGTCCTCGCCATCAGAATGGCTCGGGATCTTTCCGGGTTGCCTGGGTGAGGAGGGTTTCGTTGGCCGTTTTCTTCGTAGGCGTCTCGAGAAGTGTCGGGCCAACTCATCGAGCAACGAGACCATCCACCCGGGCTCGCCGGCATTGGATGCGAAGATCAAAAAATGGAGCAGATGTCAGGACAACTACCTTGCCTTCGTTCAACTCGCGTCAGTCAGGCTATGGCTGCGCCTTAATGAATCCGCGCCCTAACACTACTTTGGCAGATTGTTAGAATTGGGCTTTTTATTAGGATTCTCATCCTGGCTTGGTTGTGATTCAAGCTTGGGATGGACCGATTCGTTTTGACTGACGCCCAATGGGCGAAGATGGAGCCGCTGTGTCTTGGCAAGCCGGGCGATCCCGGCCGGAGCGGCAAGCTGTTTGTCGAAGCCGCGCTGTGGATTGCCCGCACGGGCAGTCCGTGGCGCGATCTTCCGCGCGCCTTCGGCAACTGGATAACTGCGTACACGCGCTTTCGCGACTGGGCGAAGGCGGGCGTCTGGAAGCGCATGTTTGATGCGGTCTCAGACGAGCCGGACATGGAATATGTCATGGTCTGTAGAAGTTTCGACTTAATCTGACGGCAAGGTTTGAACTGGCAGGGAATGGAGCTGCGGGCGAGCAGGAGCGCTCACCCAAAGGGCGCTCCCGCGCAGCCCGCGGCGTCTCACAGGGAGACGTTACCATGACCCAGGAACAGAAGTCATTCGCGCGAAAGTCGGCATGCTGGAATTGGCCAAGCAGCTCGGCAACGTCAGCCAGGCTTGCCGGATGATGGGCTATAGCCGCGACAGCTTCTACCGGTTCAAGGAACTGTACGACAAGGGCGGCGAGCTGGCGCTGATTGAGATCAGCCGCAAGAAACCGGTCCTGAAGAACCGTGTCGCGCCGGAGGTCGAGGCAGCCGTCGTTGAGCTGGGGATCGACCAGCCGGCCTGGGGTCAGGTGCGGGTCAGCAATGAGCTCAGGAGCCGCGGCCTGTCGATCTCCCCGTTCGGCGTGCGGGCGGTGTGGCTGCGTCACGACCTCGCCAACGTCAAGAAGCGGCTGACGGCGCTGGAGGCCAAGATGGCCCAGGACGGCCTGGTGCTGACCGAGGCCCAGCTCGTTGCGTTGGAAAGGGCCAAGTCCGAGAAGGAGGCGCACGGCGAGTTCGAGAGCGAGTGCCCCGGCTATTGCGGTGCGCAGGACACCTTCTATGTCGGCAACATGAAGGGGGTCGGGCGGATCTATCAGCAGACCTTCATTGACACCTACAGTAAGGTGGCGTTCGCCAAGCTGTATGATCGCAAGACGCCGATCACGGCGGCCGAACTGTTGAATGATCGCGTGGTGCCGTTTTTCGATGCGCGGGGCATCCCGCTAAACCGGATCCTGACCGACCGCGGCACCGAGTATTGCGGCAATCCGGAGCATCACGAATATGAGCTCTACCTCGCCGTCGAAGACATCGATCACACCCGCACCAAGACGAGGAGCCCACAGACCAACGGCATTGTCGAGCGCTTCCACCGCACCGTGCTCGAGGAGTTCTATCGCGTCGTGTTCCGCAAGAAGATCTATCCGAGCATCACTGCCTTGCAGAGCGATCTCGATGAGTGGATCGCTGCCTACAATGAGGTGCGCCCACATCAGGGGCGCTGGTGCTACGGCAAGACGCCGATGCAAACTTTGCGTGACGCAAGTGCTCTGTCGAGAGAAAAATTGTTGCCGGCTGCGTGGGGTCGCACATGAAACCTTTGTCGGACACCTGCCGCGACAAAGCACTCGCTGTCAGCTCAAGTCCCTTCTTTTACAAAGTTTTCCGTCTTGCAACACTCAGCGGCCTACATTCTCATCCGAGCGCCGATGTTCGCCACACCCCGCAATGGCAAGCTTGCTTGCGCGCCGATTGGCGATCCTCCGGACTGCGGGCTGATAACCCTCCCGAAAGGAGTGTTCTCTCCAGGCTCCATGCTTTTGTAAGATAGAGCTTGATGGGGCTCGGCGCTGCTCAGGCAGTCCGCCAAGCCGATGGAGGCATGAGCGCTGTCACCGGATGGCTCACCGCCGCAAGACGATACCTCACCGGATCCCCAGTCGAGCCATCTGCGCTGAAGCGTGCTCCGGATCGGGGAGGGGCTGCCACGGCTGGCCAGCGGCGGTGCTTAACAAGGACTTGCAGAACACAGGAGTGAGCCTGCCGCGATGGATCACGACATTGTCGTGCCCCTCGGCGGCTCGAGCGCTCTGCCAGTGCCGATTGTAGCCGCGCTGTTCGTCGGACTTGACGTGGCAAGCGGCGAATTCGCGATCGCCCAGCGTTGCCAATTGCCAGGCATTTACCGGGCGCTTGGTATGGATGTGCACCCACATCGGCCTTGGCATCGCACCGCTGCGCAGCGCCCTGGGCTGCAGCTTGATTTCGAATAGCGTCCCCGGCTCTCCCTTCAAGGCGTGCGGTGGATCCACTGACGCCAGTTCTCCCGCTTCCCGCAACTGTTCTAGGTATTCTTGCGATGGAAACGCATAGGTCTTCGTGCAATCGCTTGTGATTGCTGCCTTTCGCGCGTTCAATGAGCTTGCCTGTCCCTGAACCTCGGACCACATCCTTGTCAGCCGGACTATTTTTTCGTGCACTTCAGGCACTTGCGCAGGCGTGAGCAGGCCTCGCCGGCGAGGCTCCTCCAGCGCGGCTACACAGGCCTCAATCTCGGAGGACTGCGTCTGCATGCGCTTGATGACGACATCCAACACGTGTTCGGCGTCCTCGGGCTTCATGTGGCGAGCTTGCGAGGCGGCGCTTTGCTGAGCCGGCAGATCGAACTGCAGCAGCTGGTCCAATCGCTCAAGTAATCCCGGCAGTGCTTTCCTGGATGGCGGAGCCATCCACATCTGGAGGTTATCGGCCGCAGCGGATGACGCGCGTGCCTGCTCCGGAGTGGCGAGTTTCTTTGTACCGAGATCCGAGAGCACGATGACCTTGCCCGCCGGGGCCGTCGCCGCATCGGGCCTAGCGAGTTGCGGCGTGGCGGGGCTGGCCGTCGAACTCCCCTCTCCTGCGGCTGCTGCGGGCCTTGCTTTGCCCGTTCTGCGCGCCGGACTGCCTCCGCCCGCTGGGCCAATATTATCCGGAAGCGCAGCCCAAGCCGGCGGTTCAATCGTGGCTTGCGTCTTTGGCTGCAATGCCAGCAGCCGCATGACTTCGTTCGCCGTCACCCACGCAGCTTCCACGATCTGGTCCAGCAACGGCAACGGAAGGTCAGTTTCCGTTGCAGTCCCCCTCAGGCTGTCAAGCATGCCGCTCAGCCCCGATGCAAATTCCGAAAGTCGTTCCATGACTCCTTCCAGAACGGCGCGATGCTCCGCTTCGAGCGCCGCTCCATCGCTGTACAGAACGGCTTGGGCCGTCGAGACGAACGCCGGAAAAACATCTCCGATGAAGGCCCCGAGCAGGCGCACCCTCCCGCTCTCATCCATGAGGGCGTCGCGCACGTCTGGTTCCAACGTGCTCGCTTGCGAGTTGACTAAAAGCTCCACGAGAGCGATCCGCGATTGCAGATACATGCACTTCGTAAAGAGCGCCCAGCCCGTATGATGCCTTAGTGCGGCATCTTCGGCCGTGCGCATGGCGGGCGTGCTGCCTGGAAGGTGGGCGGTAGCGGCACAGACTGACTGCATCCGCTCACAGCGCAGCACCTTCTTTCCCCACAACTCCATGCATGCTGCATAGTGGTTCGCAACGCTTGTAAACAGGCGGCTCAGCTGTGCAGGCGAGGCGATGTCTTTGAGGCTGTCGAGCACGCCTTGTGCTTTCTTTCTGCTCTCCTCCAGCTCGTAGATAATCTGGGTCGCCACTTCATTACATTCGTCAGCCTCCCTCACAGTGTCATCGCGGAGCCGGCGAGCCCGATCGTTTGGCAGAATTCGGCGCGCCAAATCGGGTGGCAGACTGGCGTAGTACGCCAGAACTGTTGCGCCTGCTTTGACGACCTGATCCATCAGATCTTGTCTCTCCGGCAAGTTCCGGGCATGCCCGGCCGCTCGGCGGCAAGCTTCAAGTTCCTCAAGCAGGCTGCTCAATTCTCGCTTTGCTGCCTTTATCTCCTCCCTCGTTGGCGCCGCTACGTCCGAAGTTGGCGGCGGGTTCGCAAGCGTCGCCGCTCTCACATCAGGCTCAGACCGTATCCGCCCTACGACGGCATCGAAGGACTGATCGCGTTCCCCAGGGAAGAGACCAGACTCCGGGCTCGAACGGCTCGATTCCCTAATGCTTTCGGCTCCCGCGGCCTCAAGCTCTGATGGACCAGCTCGGCCAATGCCTTTCATGCTTCATCTCCGGATAATTGAGGGTGCGCAGCCTGTCTGGATAGGCCGACTGGCTGACGACTAGCTGACCAAGAGCATTCATCCGGATGCGCAAGGAAGAAGATGCGGCCTTGTGTTCGACTTCTATCGCAGCTTCCATGCTGCTGGAGTAACCGCGTCAGTTCCGGTGTCATCAGCTGAGACGCGAACAGGCCAGACGCCCCCTTATAGAAAACTGACAGCTATAGAAAAATGACAGTCGCGTGCACCAAGCATTCGCCTCACGTATCGTTCTTCACGGGCGATTCAACGTCTGCCCGGTTATAAATAGCTGCCGACAGAACCTTCGCTTCTATCCATTCATCTGCGCAGTTTGAAGAAGCCAAGATAGTTCACATCAATCCACACCCACCGCACACCGGCGGTCGAGACTGTCCCGATCATGGCCTAAGCTTCAATCCGCACGGGGAGAGCGGAATAGCCGTGCACGAAGTTAGATGCAATTCGCTCGGGTTCGCCGACGACCTTGATCTTCAATCCCCCATCCAAAATCTCTTCCCAGAGGACTCTCAACTGCAGTTCCGCAAGGTGTCGGCCAAGACAGCGATGGATTCCGAATCCGAACGAGAGGTGTTGCCGCACATTCTTGCGGTCGATCACGAAACTGTTGGCGTTCTCAATGACCTCTTCGTCTCTATTGCCGGAGATGTACCACATGACGACCTTGTCGCCTGTCCTGATCGGTTTTCCCCCAACGATGCTGTCTATAGCAGCAGTGCGGCGCATATGTGCGATCGGCGTCTGGTATCGAATGATCTCAGACACGGCGCTCGAGATCAACTTGGGATTGTCAGTTAGTTTCCGCAGTTCGGAGGGGTACTGGCTCATGAACAGGAGGCCGCCGGTAATCGAGTTGCGCGTGGTATCATTGCCGCCTACGATCAGTAGAATGAGGTTCCCAAGAAACTCAGTTGGCTCCATATGGCGTGTGACGGGTGAATGCGCCATCAAGGAAATCAGGTCGAGGCGTGGCTCGGCATTGATGCGCTCGTTCCAAAGCCGTGTGAAATAGTCCAGGCACTCCGACAAGATGGTGCTTCGCTTGTCCCAGCTGTCGATGGCATAGCCTGCTTTAGGAGTTGTAACAGCTGCGTCCGACCAATAGGTCAGGAGTCGCCGATCCTCAAATGGGAAGTCGAACAGCGTGGCGAGCGTTTGCGTCGTCAACTCTATGGAGACCTTGGTTACCCAATTGAAGACTTCATTACGCGGCAAGCCATCGAGAATCATCCGGACCCGAGAGCGGATCAAGGTTTCGAGCCTCGTCAGGCTTTCCGGCCCGACGATCGGACTCACCGTGTTGCGCTGCTCGGCGTGCTGGGGAGGCCCCATCTTGATGAAACTTGGGGTCCAGTGCTTATCAGGCACCTCGACAATGGTGACACCTTGCTGTGACGAAAACGCGTGGTGGTTTGTGTCGACCGCTACGATATCCCGGTATTTCGTTATTGACCAATATGGACCATGAGCGCTATTTTGACAGTAGTGAACGGGATCTTCTCTTCGCAACCGCTCGAAGCAACCCCATATGCTGTCGTCTTGAAAGCGCTTGCCCTCGCTTACATCCAGCTCGCTGAGCGGGATAATATATCCATCATCCGCTCTATGGATTTCCAATCGCCTGTTCATAACATCTCCGCAGATTTTGTTCGCGAGAGCTTACGGATCCAAACTTACGATTCACCGGTTTGAGCTGTCGTGGCGTTTGGCTGTGACAAGCTACCCGAACAGACTATCTCAAAGTGCGGCTAGCCAGCCCTACCATGTCGGGCAGTAAGGATCGCATTGACTTTCCGGCTCCATCTACTCAATGGATCGCTGAGAGCTGTCACCACCGCTGGCCTCGCCGCTTCCGGGAACGGCATCGGCGTCAACATAGTGGCTGTCGTTGCCCTGACGGCGAAGGAGCTGGTCCGGCTGCCGCGGCTAGGTCCTGTTCTTCCCAGTGACACCGTCCTGCGCCGCCCTAACAGAGGCCGCCGACGAACGTCATCGCGCTGCCCGATCGCTATCTGAGCGCTACCGCGCGAGCCCAGCGCGAAACTTCGCCTTCATTGAGGGCTCCTACAACCGAACTTGGCTTCATTCCGCTCGCATATATCGCCCCAATCGACATGGAGCTAAGAGCCACCTAACCCCGTCTACTTTTTCGGGCGAAGATCTATGAGTAATCGACTCGCTACGACTGCTTAGGCAAATCGATCCAGATATCCTGAGCACCATTTAGGAGCGTATCCTGATCTGGAACATAGATGCTATCGGAAACCGTGAGGCCATGAGCCATTGCAGCCCCAATAATTAAGAATGGGAGCTTGACCTGCTCTAAATCTTTGAAATTATCAGCGTCGACAATCCGAACAAACTCGAGTCTAAACTGTCGAAACTCTATCCGAGATGTCGCCGACGCGACCAGATCCTTCACGCTTGACGCTCCTCGGGCGATCTCTTCTCTTGAACGGTTGAGTGCCGTGAAGAGACAGGACAGCTCATCAAGCTCGGAACGGTTAAATCGCCTCAAGCGCGACGAAATGGGCACTCCGTTCTTGTATCTCACGGTCGGCACAAACCTTATCTCGCAATCGAGAAGCAGGTCTGCGACGGCGCGCTTTACCAGGATCGCCTGACCTATATCTTTCAGGCCGAAGTAACTGCGAGTTGGCCTCGAATAGCAGATCCAGCGGATTGCTCCAGTAACGGCTTCCTTCAAATAAGTTTCAGGCCCCCCTAAACGCAAATCACAGTCACCTTGCGATACATACGTTCGATAGCCGACCGGGAACATTTCGGTGTCGCTCGACGAAATCACGGCAGTTGCTCCTGAACGTAGGGCAAGTCCAATATCATCGTCCAAATTGAAATCGTAGCTCCCACCTGGTCTAAGCTGGATCTTGTTCGGGTACACTGTGACGATCGCGACATCATTCTCCAATGCCGCTCTTCTAATCAGCTCTGCATGCCCAAGATGCAGGGCGCCGAGAGTGTGGACCGTTCCAATCGTCTGACCTGTTCTCGCGACCTCCCGGATGAACGCCTTGCCTGCGGAAAGACCTGTCAGATGCATCTTCTTACTCCGCTTTTTGAACGCCAAAATAGTGGCGCGTTCGGATCTCGGAAGGCGCGCCGCCCAGCGTCTCGTGGGCCGCGCACGCCAACGAGCACCAAAGAGGTTTTACGCCCTCTCACACCTCGACCACCGCACGAACTGTCCAAAGCTCGCGCGCACTGTTCTTGCAGCTCCGAAGCAGTCAGGTTGACCCTTCTCGACCCCGTCTGATCACCGATGAGAATTCAGCCAGATAGCTTGATGGTTCGCGCGGCTGCCGCCCCTCCAGAGCGACCTGCAGTCCCCGACAACGGTCGGCGAAAAATGGTGGCTCGAAAGTGGTTATCTTAGCGCCCGAAAAGTCCACCTTTACGAAACTGGCCTGGAACGGCGATATCCCACTCAGGTTCGCATCGCGCAGGGACGATTGGTTCATGCGAACGTATGCGGCTCGCGTTGCCTCCAGGTTACTTTCGGTCATATCCGCGGCGAGATATGCCTGAACGAGATTTGATCCCTCGAAATTTGCGTGATTCAATGCCATTGATTGCGGCGGATCACCGGTGATCATCGACCTGTAGAGGTAAGCTTGGGATAGGTCCGCATGCTCCAGATCGCAGTCGCGCACAAAGGCGCAGCGGCCGCGAAAACCGGTGAATTTGGCCGCTCGCATTGTGCTCTCTGTTATCGAAATGCTTTCACCTGATGCGCTAGATAGATCCGCCCCATTCAGCTGACAGGAGTGAATAGATGCACCGGTAAGCACGGCACCCACGAGGTTCGCGTCGGACAGGCCTACGGACAGAAGCCGCGCCTCGGTCAAGTCTGCCTGTTCCAGCTCCGCTCCCGCAAGATTTGATAGGTGAAGATCAGCGAATGGGGCGCTCAGGGCTCTCGCCCGAATCCGCCCGCTCACCTTTGAGAGTCTCAGATACGGAAGATGAGCGCCCTCTAGGACGAGACCATCGATCGAGATGGGACGCACGATCGATAAACAGTCTCCCTTCGACTGAAAGAACGAGCAATCCGCCAGATGCGCCTTCGTGATCGTGACCTGGCTCAGCTTTGCGAAGCGGAAGGACGCTGAAGGGAGGAAGCATTCATTGATGGTTGAGCCCTGTAATTCCGCGCCGTCGAATACAGCATCACTCGCGTCGCACTGGTAAACGAGGAGCCCGCTGAGCATCGCGTTGTCAAAGCGTGTTCTTTTCATGCTGCAACCGTGAAAAAGGCTGCCGGTTGCATCGATTACATTGCGCAGACTGGCATCATCGAAGTTGCAGACCTGCGCTGCCATCGCATGCATATAGGCAAAATCGAGCTTGGCCCCCATGAAACTTGCCCGCTCTAGCCCCGGACAGATAAGGTTCGCCTCAGAAAGATCTGCTCGATCCAACTTTGTTCCGTAGAGCTGCGCGCGATTGAGGGTACAGCGTCGCAGCGGGAAATCTGATAGGTCATGACCGCTAAGGTTCTCGGAGGATAGCTGCAAGCCAATCCCGGTCCTTCTGATTGCCTCCTCGGTTCGCCTCCTAACAGCAGCAACCGCCAGCAGCCGGTCGGCAGCCCGGCTCCAGTACCGAACGAACTCGCCATCTGATGAAAGCTTGTCTTTCGGATCTGAGTAGTGCTCTGCCCCTTCATTCACGGTGCACTCGCTATCAGCGCCGATCCTTTGCGACATGTCGAGAGTTCCGTACTGCCAGGATTACGAGGACCTCTTTGTGCTTGGCATGGACGCAGGCTGCGGGCTTTGTGGCGAACTCGCCGGGGATTTGGTGACACGACGTGTCGACGAGACTCTTATCATGTCGCTGTCCGCGGCGGCCGACGCTTGACCACGTCAGCCGAATTCTTGTCATGCCTGTCCACTGCCAATCGGTGCAATTGTCTACCACACCCACCAACCCTGATCCGTTGTTTGGCAGCGCTGATATGTCCGAAAGTGTGTTTCTTTTCGCCAGCTCTTCGACACTCCACATCACTCTCCATTAACCCGAATGCGCAACATTCTAGGTCTTTCTTCTTGTTCGGAATGGACCCGCGGCTTGCGGGCGGAACAGTGATCGTTCACCTAGCTCTGCACTCAGCCTGGCCTTACCTCATCGGCAGCAACAACCGTGCCAGCCGCATCAGTCGGAATTGTCGAGCTAAATCGGCAGCGTAATTTCCACATGGGCGCAGAATGTTCTGATTCTGACAAACACGGTCCCGCTGACAGAAACCGCATTATGGTCGCTACGCCACCTTGAAAGCAAAAATTCCGACTTCGGTTGCAGGAGGGCAAGAGCCGCAGTCCTTACGGGCACGCAATCGATCAATTGCAATTCGACACTTGCGGATCGCCGGCCTCCTGGTTAGCCAAAGCTCGCGATCGGCTAGGCCTGCTCCGCGAGCCGACGGGTCCATCTATGGGAGAACGAGTTGGGCCGATCGAAGTCGCACCCCCGTGGCTTGTTTTGCGACTAACGCTCGGCGCGCCGACGCGATCCATCGCATCAGTATTCCCAACAATGGATCTTCATGCCACGCGGCCCGGTCAGAGCCCGATGGCCGCGGCATGATCCGGCGTTAGTATCCCCAGCAGCTTCTTGAAGAGCTTTTCAAAGTCCTTCACGGGGAGCCGATGCAAGCTAGTCCAGGCAGGCTGCCCCATGCGGCTCAAGCTTACGGTAAGCGGGCCCTCCCCCGGGCTGCTTCCCCATAACCTTTCATACGGTACTGCCATGAAGCGGAGAGCGACAATGGCCCATCTCGCCAAAACTCTGCTCCGCAATAAACAACAGGCTCGCCGGCACAGACGCAATGGCCACGGGCTTTCTTCAAGCAATTGGGTCTGGTCAGCTGTTCGACAGCTAGGCTTTCTAGCATAACAGCATCTTTATCCGGACTGGAGCCCGACTCGAACACAAATATCTGGACGAGAAGCATGAGCTGGATTGCCGGTCAGGGGCCTGCCGCACGCCTCAACACCGAACGTTCGAGAACCAGACCGGTGCATCTTATACAAACTGCGCCCGTCTCAGTTCCTGCTCCTGATCTGATCAACTTTTGCATGACGATATTGAAGGCCGACAAAAGGAGACCGGAATGGCCCCATTTGACAACGTCAACCCATCCGAGGCTCGGATGCATAACCTCGATCCACAACAGGAAGAGACGGCGCAAGCAGACTTTGAGCATCGGCTTGGAGAGGCTCAGCCAATCCTCGCATCATTAGCTTCACCCGCGGCTGGATCGAACCCGACGGTAACGGACGGCAACAAGAAAGCGCAAGCTATCCCTGAGAACGAACGGTGCGCGGCTGCATCGTTCGTGAGAACGCGCGGTCAGCTTGCCGCAACGTTGACTTGCGCTAACCTTGCGGAACTCAGAAGAGACATCGAACTCGCTGCGCAAAGATCAGCACAATGGCCAAGAGCGACTGGATCGTCAGCCTATCGCGTCGACAGTGACCGCGTTTACGACGACGTGTTGGCATCGTCATACACGGAGCTGCAGCGCTTTCAAAACCACGCCAGCCACTGCAGGCCACATGTGTTGGACCGTCAAAGCGCGATGGCCCATTTGCGTTCCATGGCGGCTTTGCGTTACGAGCAAGCTCCCTGGAATATCTGGGGAGGCCAACGACTAGATCTGGGCCGCGCAGCGGCAGAGCACATGAGGGGCGATACCAATTCTTCGCCTTTTGTGTCACTGTCCGAGGACGCCTCACTACTGCTCGTTTCGCCGGACGACGACAAGGAGTTTGGCGCCAAAGTCATCGCGGAAAACGCGAATGAGTTGCACACCTACACGGTGCCGAGGGTCACAACTTGGACGGCGGAAGACATCGTCAGTATTCTCGAGGATGGAACCGAAAATGATGAACCCGATCTGGCATGGGTGAGTGCTACCCCAACCGAAGAGCGTGAGGTACTATTTCTGGGTGGGAATCTGGACGACTTTCGGACGGCCAGCGCATCGAATCCGTACAAAAAGTCAGGAGCAAAAGGCTGATGACGCAGGCTCCGGAAAGGGTGATTTGCCTTTTCCGATGCTTGGAAAAGTCGAAAACAGCGTTCATGCTATAATCCTCCGGTCCGTCTGCCCGGCGAGGGGGAGCGTCAACAACGCCGGTCCTGGCTGGATCCGCTTAAATATGATGTTCTCACGAGGGCCGCGGGCAGCGCGTGGACGTAGCGAGATCATCTGGACGTTCAACCGAGAGGTATTGGCTCAGCCCCATACGACGACTGCATGAGCCGCCGATCTTCCACCTCAAAGATCGAATGGAGATCGGCGACATTCATGAGTTAGCTGAGCAACAAGTTCAGGCAACTTGATCCTTCCCTGACGAAAAGACGGCTAGAAAGAGTCTGGCAGTCCTGACGATCGAAAAGATCCGTATCATGCCCGGCGAAGCTGTCCACACGATGGAGGATCAAGTCTACGAAGCGCCCGTCTGCTCTGTGCTCTTCGTTACCAGATGAACTTTGCGCCATCCGGCACTTCGCAGATGAATTCGCCTTGATTCGCGAGTTCGGTGGTCCCGACGACAAGTTTGGAGGCTCGCACCGTCAGCTTGCCTTCGCGGCTAAGGCTATGGCGGATGTACTCGGTCACGGCATGTCCGGAGCTGTCGACCGTTTGATGAGCATTGGCGAAGCTGATGCCGCTCTGGCTGGTCACCCTGAAGGCATTGATGACCAGACCGGCCTGCGTCGCCGACGCAGGTTTGCCACCATCCGCGTTGGTACAGTGGGTCATATCGAGGATGAGCTTCACATTCTTCCCCGCTTGGAGGGCTCTGAGTACTTCAGTGTATTTCGGCGAGGGGTCGTCGGCTCTTGCCGGCGCGCTCGCGGCCGAAAGCAAGGACAACAGGATCGTTAGTCCTCGGCCAGTAACCTTCATATGCTCTTCTCCCTCGATAAGTACCGCCGATTGCGGCCTCCAAGTCGTGATGCTCGCGATGCGTTTGGCTGATTCCAGACAACAAGCGCGCTCGTACAAAGCAGCCTGTCGCAACGACGCGCAAGACGTTGTAATGGCTATTCCGACATCACAACCTCGTATGTTAGGTTTGCGGAAGTGGCTTAGCTTCCCGCGCGTCGACTAGACCGGCTTGATCCAGCGTCGTCCGCTTGGAAACAGCAAACCAAACCGGTTGCGCTGGTCCGCCACAGGCCTCTCGAGCGAGAGAATGTAGTTCTCGCCTCTGCATAAGTAGACGATCTACGAACGCGCCTTTCGCCACCTCAAGCACCGGCTCGTCCATCTTGCTGTGCACGGGCTGTCTGCCTTAGATCACGCGTCCACAATGAAGTGGTGGGCGCGTCCTGGCGTGCCGATCCGAACAATCTCAGGCATCCAATAGCAGCCCAATCGAACACCAATGCCAGGAGGCAAACGGCAGCACCGATTTTGATCCGACGCTTCGCGCGACTTCCTTCCGGCTGGCTGTTCGCCATGCTGACTGACTCAATTCGACTCCGTCAAGAGCTGAAACTAAATGGCGCCCTCTCTGGTCTGTCAGCTTCTCGAAAGCTGCGCCTGCAACAATCTAGGCTGGCATCCGGCACTTCGAAGGGAGAGAGATATGAACGTTGATCCACGAAATGCTGTGGACACTCCCTTTGAGGTTCACAACGTGGTACAGCAGGCGCGCCGCGTCCATGGACAACAGGATGAGCTTGGCGCCGAGAGCAGCGCAACGGCACACAATTCCGAAGATCAAGCAAGCTTCGAGCAGCAGCTGAATGACTTGGATATAGACGACCTCGATTCGGCCTACCCGACGCCGCCTTCACTCTGCTTAGCGGCAAATTCCGCGACTGCCACGTCCTCGTCTGCGCCAGGCGAGGCCGCCTCGGAACCCGGTAGCTGCCCAGCCCCATCATTTGTCAGTGCCCGCGCTCAGCTTGCAGCAACACTGACAGGTGCCAATCTTGAAGTGCTTCGCAATGAGATCGACCTTGCCGTGCAGCAGGCGGCGCGCTGGTCACCGGCGAGCGCACCTAGCATTGACCGAGACGGCGTATTTGACGACGTCGTGAGGTCGTCTTATGTCACACTGCGGCGTTTTCAGAATCAGAATAGTGACTGCAAGCCGCATACGGACGAAAACACAAGCGCCATATTGCATGTTCGCAACACGGCTCGGGATCATTCTTCCATTGGAGATCATCCAGAGCGGTATCCTATTGACCGGGCGCGCCAAGCTGGCTGGCATATGCGCGGCAAGACAACAACATCACCCTTCGTATCGTTGGTCGAAGATCCGGCGAAACTCGCCGTTTCTCGCGATCATTGGGCGAGGGCGATCGCCAACAATGCGAACGCACTGCACACCTACACTGTTCCGAAGCACAGTGTCTGGACGCCAGACGACGTGATGAGCAGCATTGCGCTCAGAATGAATGCTGAAGACTACGACAACATCGATGCGGACGTCGATTTGATGTGCTCACTTGGCAGAACGCCAACGAAAGAGACCGAGCGCCTGTTCTTGGGCGGAAACTTGGAAAGCTACCGCACCGGCAGAGAAGAAAATCCCTATAAGCGCGAGAGCAATGAGTAGATGGTCTCTCGGCCAAACCGTTGGGCTGGTTCGTTGGTTTTCAAGCACCCAAACTCCCAAAAGAAAGACCTTGAAGCGGCGTACCAACTCCGCACACGCAGAACAGCTTAAGCTTATGCGGCGACCGGCGGCCCGATCAACTCGCCGGTCGAGCGGCAGAGCGGTTGGGTCTCCGACAAGATGCACTTCCGGCGACGCGAGGATGTCGGACAATCCTCCTCCTGTGCGCGCTCGTTGGAGCATCCCGGCGCCTTGGACATTGTGAGTTCGAACGACATACGAGCTCACGGCTGGCTGGCGGCTTTGGTGGAGTTACGCCGCTGAACGCGCTGCGTCCCTCTCTGTACTCGGTCTGAAATTGGCCGCGCGGTCAAGCAACAGGTGTTTCGGCCGCGATCGCATCGGGCATTCGCTCCCCGCGATAAGCCGCGCTGTTACAAGACAGCCGATCCGTCACCTGGATGCGTTCCATCAAAACAATCGATTTTGCGGAGCGCGCCTAAGAGGCTCATAGTCGATCGCAATATAAGGAGGCCGCATTCAAGATGACGTCTGGCAATCGATTCTCTCCTCAATCCCTTGCCGAACAACTTGGCTCGAGCGATCGACAGTCTTCACCTCGAACGTTGCTTCCTGTTCATCAAGTGGACGTCCACCTCTCGCCACGGTCTCCCCGCTAAATTGACACGCATGAGGCGGATCGGATCGCCCCGCTCCTGGTGTCATGGCTTACCCCGCTTGCCAAGAGCGCCTGCCTCTTCTGCACTCAATAGCGCTTCTGCGAGACGTTTAATTGGACGGACGAATGCTCACGGCTTTGTACACAGCGAGACGGACCGCCGCGCGCAGTTCGACGGCATGGTCGAACTGTGTCGCCGTTGCCTCACAACGATTCCAAACTGAAGGCACCCCGACAAAGAGCATTCAATTGCACTTGAATCTCACCTCGCGTCAGATTGTAGGATTTCCGACAGTCTCGCGACACAGTCCGCTCGTGTGAACTCTTCCTGACGGGTACCAACAATTGCGAACGTCTCAAAAACTCAATGCTCGGCCGATTCGGTTGATCACACTACCCAACTCCTCCTTTTTAAAGCTTGCATCGTTCATCTGCTCTGTGAGGGCTGGGCGAAGCGCCGTCTTCGCAGGCAGACCTGGATCCAGCGCGCGAGAACAACGCGGGCAGTCTTTGTTTCGCCTATGCCGACGAAAGGCAGAGTTCCTGAGCCGTGCACCCGATCCGACGACATGGAGCCGGCGTCGCCGCCTCAGACAAGGCACGACAGCAATGCCGCACGTAATTTGTCCTTCATTGGCAGCACTAGCTCAGTTGGGACGGAGAACGCCTCGGAAGCGACCGAGCATTGGAACGGTTGACATCTTACTTGGATAACGCCGGCAAACGAGAGGACGTCTGTCCCGAAGGACGCGTTGATCGTTTCGTCGCATCTCGGCCTTTTACGCCCCATTGGCCGGCACATAGCGCGCGAAGTGTCTTTAGCGCGGAACACTTGCAATGCCGCGACTTGACGGCACTACGGCCAACAGCCTCGCAAGACTGACCGCGGATCAAGACGAACTGGGAAGTATTCAATGTCGGTTTCGCAAGCCTGTTCGACGACAAATACAGCTGATCTCGCCCGTGCCTTGCTTTCGCTGGGGCAGTCTCGCGCGATCACTACCGCTAGCATTCGCGCAGCGCATGCAGGCATTGCTATGTGCCGCCCACAGATGCATCAGTGCGCCGCCAGGGCTCTCAACCCCGTAAGTCATCGCAGAGCTCTTGCCAACATAACGGATATGTTGAGCTGCGCCGCCCGCCCAGGCGACCCGCCGCGAGCCGTCACATATCCGATGTCAATGGATGCGCATGCATCGGTCGCCTGCCAACAAGCTCTTGCGGGTCGTCTACGGCTTTTCGAATTCATGCCAGACCGGCAGCATCCAGTCGCCGGATCTCTTGGTCAACCCTAACACGCTCAAGTCTTGCCGAGGACGGACGAGAGGCGATGGATGCGAATTCTCCTGGTTGATCATCATGCGGACTTTGGCCGCGCTGTGAAGGCAACGCTCGTGAATTGCGGGTTCGCGGTGGACGTGACGCCCACGCTGGATGAGGCGTCAGCCGCGCTGGATTGCGCAAACTACCACCTCGTACTGCTGGAGTCCGTCTTGCCGGATGGGGATAGTTTGGACTGGTTGAAGCAGTTGCGGCGCGAAGGACGATCAATGCCGGCAATGATGATGAGCAGTCTCAATGATCTCAGCCGCCGGATCGCGACCTTCAATGCGGGAGCGGATGATTTCCTGCCCAAGCCTGTGTCGATCGACGAACTCATCGCTCGCATGCGGGCCATTTTGCGAAGGTCAACGCAAATGACGGCGCCGGTCGTGACATTCGGGAATCTGCATTTCGATCCGATCGCCAGACAAGTCTCGGTGGGTGGCCGGATCCTGAGGATTGCTCGGCGTGAGGTGTGCATTCTCGAGCATCTGCTCAATCGCGCCGGCCGCACTGTGCCGCGCGCTTCGCTGGAAGATAGCTTGTACGCGTTCGATGACGAGGTTTCGACCAATGCGCTGGAAGTCGGGATTTATCGCTTACGCGCGCATTTGAACCAGGCGGGTGCGACGCTCAGAATCAAGACCGCGCGCGGCGTCGGTTACACTCTTGAACTCGTTGGCACAGCATCGGCTGCCTAGCAGCGTCACTTAAAGGCAACAATCGCTTGAAGGTCCTTAATAATGCCGCCGGCGCTACCCAGCCGCCTGCGATCACCAACCCACAACGCTCTGCCGCTCTCAATCGTCTCTGCTACCTCCTATGCGGATTTGCTTTGCTGTTTCCGCTTGCGGCCTCAGCCGAGACCAAGCGGGACGGCAAAGGAGAGATGCCACGTGCGGCACCCGGCAGCACCACGGGCACGCTCAATATTACCTCGTCACAGGGAAAGACGGTGCATTTGAGCGCACCGGCGGCGACCATTTTTGTCGCCGACCCTGCAATTGCCGATTATCAAGCTCCGTCGAGCAGTACAATTTTCGTGTTCGGCAAAAAGTCCGGGCGGACGAGCCTGTTCGCCCTCAACGAAAACGGCGAGGCTCTTGCCGAGCTGCGTATTGTCGTAACCCAACCACTCGAGGATCTACGGGCCGCGCTCAAGGCCGAGGTCGGCGACTATCCAATTCAGGTCAGCTATACCCCGCGCGGGGCGATCCTTAGCGGTATAGCGCCCAATGCCGATGTCGTTGAGGCTGCGAGGAAGGTCACTGAGCAATTTGTTGGCGCGGGCGCCCCGGTCGTCAACAAGATCCAGGTCGCCGGCTCACTGCAGGTAAATCTCAGCGTGCGCGTAGCAGAAGTCTCCCGCACCGCCGTCAAGGATCTCAACATCAACTTCACCGCCTCGGGCCCAAACGGCGCTTTCCTTGCCACCGGCAAACCGGGAGGGTCCGGCAGGGCTGGCGGCGGCGGCACGATTGGGATCGGGTTTAGCACCGGCAATATCAACCTCAGCGCTGTTCTCGACGCTCTCGCCAGTGAGCACCTCGCCTCAATCCTGGCTGAGCCGAACCTGACGGCAATGTCCGGCGAAGCCGCAAGCTTCCTCGCCGGCGGCGAGTTTCCGATCCCAGTCATGCAGGACAACAGGCAGGTTTCGGTCCAATTCCGGCAGTTCGGCGTGAGCTTGGAATTCGTCCCGACAGTGCTCAGCAACAACCAGATCGTTGTCCGTGTGAAGCCCGAAGTCAGCGAACTATCGACCGAAGGCGAAGTCAAGATCAATGGTATGGCGGTTCCTGCCCTCTCGACGCGGCGGGCGAGCACCGTGGTCGAGCTCGCCAGCGGCCAGAGCTTTGCAATCGGCGGCCTCATCAGGCGCAACTTCAACACTGATATCGGCGAGTTTCCCTGGCTCGGCGACGTACCGATCCTTGGTGCGCTTTTTCGCTCTTCATCGTTTCAAAAACGCGAAACCGAGCTAGTTATCGTTGTTACACCTTACATCGTACGGCCGGGATCAAATCCAAGCCAGATAAGTATTCCGACCAACCGCATCGCACCGCCATCAGATGCAGGCCGCATCTTGACGAACACGGTGGCACGGCCGCCTCAAGGCCGCGATGCGCCGCGCGCGAGCGCACCGGGACTGACGGGCAACGCCGGCTTTATCATCGAATGAGGATCGACATATGAACATGCGATATTTGTCCCATTCGATTGTCCTTGCCGCAATATTGGGGGGCTGCGCAAATACTGCGTCGATCCATCCCAATCCTGCCGAACAAGGAGTCCAGGTCGAACAGAAAAAGCGTGTCTTGCTTCTGCAGAGCCTCCATGCCCTCGAAAAGCTTCAGCTGCGTAATTTTATCGCCGACGCAAGTGGTGGCCGGCGGGATGCGCTCCATGTGGATGTCAGCGGCTCCCATAAGCTCATTGCGCAGGTGGCGCACGAAGCACGCGCCATGGGGGTTGTTCCCTCTAACATCCGGCTGTCCGCTTCTCCCCTCAATTTATCGGGCCGTTCCGCCGTCAGGATCGAGGCGATTACGTTTGAAGCGCATCTTCCGAACTGTCCGTCGCTTTTGATCGCAGGACCAGCAGTGGACGACAATTCGTTCGAACCGACTCTTGGTTGCTCGACCAAAAACAACCTGGGAGTGATGGTGAACGATCCGCTCGACCTGGTTGATAATCGGTCTGTCAGCACGGTAAATGGCGATCGCGCCGCCGCTCCTCTTGCTAGTCACTCTACTCTCGCAGCGCGCAACAAGGGCAACGGAGAAGATGGAGCAAGCACGACAGCGCCGGACGCAGCGGGACCAACAACACAGAATGTGCAGCCGCTCCGATAGGCGCTTTAAGCGCTTGTCGGAACCTACTGTGCAGCACCTGGCGCTCAGGCGCACGAGCGATGCTGCAAGGCGCAGAGAAGGCAATTGCGAGCCATCATTTATCCTTTCATTCTACCTTTCCGCTTGGCGATGTCAGGTTTTGGAAAGCAAACGTGAGTAGCGAAATAGCGAGAGAGCGAGCCCTGCGGACTGAACATGGACCGATTCAACACGATCAACCCAGCCGATAAGGCGTCCGCTGCGTCGGATGCCGCCGTGGAACAGCCGGATCAAAAGCATGTGGCGTTTGAGCAGCACCTGGCAGGCGTGCGAGAGGCGGGCCCTGTATATCCGCACGCGGCGCTTCATGATGTCACTGAGGAAGACGATCACCTCATCCAGGCGGCATCGGCCGCTGCTCTCAATGGAGGGCCGCCGCCGAGTGAGACCACCGTCAAAATTTATGATCGTCGGCTTCGCAAATTCGCCGAGGGGCTGAAGAAGTCCGGCAAATCAATTGCTGGGCTCGATGACGATGCCTTACTCGCTAACGCTAGGAAGCTGCTGCCAAACGACAGGGTCATCGCGCCAGCATTGTTAATGATCAGTCGGTACCGCGAGCCCGACGCCAACGCTCGCCCCCTCTCAACACATTATCGTCCTTCCAGGGAAGATGAGGGTCTTATCAGGGATGCCGCCGAGGCAGGTTTTGGTCGACAGATCGGCAGGAAAACGGCCGAGAGCTATGCGAGCGGACTGCGGAAGTTGGCGGTAGCGCTCCGACCCTTGTCCATTGCCGACCTCAGTGATGATAAACTGCTCGGACACGCGGATAGGTTGTTCCCGAAGGACAAGATGCTCATCTCCGCCTTGAATGGCCTTCGGGACTATCGCGCCATTACCCTGCAGACCAATTTAGGCGGAGAAGGAGGCAGTTCGCGCCAGGTCATCCAGCCGTCCACCCCCTCAGCTATGCCGGCCGATGAGCAGCCGATTGGGGACGATGCAGATGAGCGCAGCTCACGGCCGCCGGGGTTCAATGCTCCGCAGGTCTGGCATGGAGTGGGGTTGGCCGTCCATTCGCCTACGGAAAGTGTCGCCCAGGACGTGCTTTTCGATGCTGCAGAAGCCGAGAGCTTCTTGCCGGCGACCATGCTTGGGCCAACGGTCAGTTCAATGGTTCACTCGCCGGTGCAAAGTGTCGATCAGGAGGCGCTTTTCGATGCCGCGGATCGTGCGAACCTTTTGTCGGCGGCGACCTCCAATGCGCCGGTACCTTGGCCAACGATGAGTCCAACCATTCCCTCGCCGGTGCAACGTGTCCCTCGGGACGCGCTTTTCCATGCCGAGGGTCGCGAGAACCTCTTTCGCGCGCTGACCTTCGATGCACTGGTGCCTGGTCCAATGATGAGTTCAATCATCCACTCGCCGGTGCAAAGTGTCCCTCAGGACGCGCTTTTCGATGCAGCGGACCGCGAGAACCTTTTGCCAACGCCGACCTTCGATGCGCTGATGCCTTGGCCAACGATGAGTCCAACCGTTCCCTCGCCAGCGCAGAGTGTTGCTCAAGAAGCGCCTTTCGATGCCCCTGCTTGGCATCCGAGCTTGCGGCAGCCCGATTTCGCCTCTGAAGACCACTCTGGACAGATGATGAACGAAGGCGCTGCGGCGCAGACCACCCTTGAGCAGACGATCGCAGCAGCCGGCGAAGCCTTTGATGCGTCTTTGAGCGTTCCCGAACATTTCTCCCACGGGACTCAGGCCGCGCCGAATATGATGCACAGGCTTCGCCGCTGGGGCCTCTTGCCGGATGCAGCACAGCGGGTAAAGGCCTACGACATTCGAGGTGAGCGCTATATGGCCGTCTTGGGACCGGGAGGGCTCAACGATGTTCAGCTCGTCCATCTGCTGTCGCCCGCTGTCGGCGATACGTTTGATGTTTCTTTCGCCGTTCCCAAGAATTTTTCCCATCGCACCCAGCCGGCCCCCGACGAGATGCTGTCCAAGTTAGGCGAGTGGGACTTCTTGCCTGTTGTGGAACATCCAATCATGAACTTTGAGATCGGCGGCGAACGCTACACGGCCATCTTGGGACCGGAAGGGCCCAAGGACGTTCAGCTCATTCATCACCCTCGGCCCGCTTTGCCGGGCGAAGCTAGGCCTGCGGCACTGAGGACTTCCTCAGATATCTACGGCGGTCTTGCGCCAGGGCTTGATTCGGCGGCTCCGTTCGAATGGAGTAGGGACGCTCCCTCGGCGCTGGCGCCGAACCTTCCTCTGCCGTCTGCCGCACCTGCATCAGGCCATCAGCCAGTCCCGCAAGTGCCTGAACTGGGAGAGTTCTTGGGCGACGGCTGGACGCACGCCTCCCAAGAGGCTTCGCCCGCCGTGATCGACATATTGCAGAATCTAGGCCTTCTGCCGAGCCGGGACGTCCCAATGACCGCTTTTTTTATCCACGGTCAGCTCTACACGGCAGAGAGCCTACCGGGAAGCCGCGTTCTTCTCTTCCATCAGCCACAATTTGGCTGAATGAGGGGCTCGTCGGCACCTCGGACAGCTGCTCAGGCGGACCTAAAACCACGTCTGATCCTCCTTCCGGAGATCTTAGAAGCACGCTTCAACGATGCCGGGCGGTGAGCAAATCCGACCTTTCCAGTGCCACCATGATCTCAAGCAGCTATCGATCAAGTAAGCATTCGGCAGCACCGCACTCTGCAGAGCAAGAGAGGCGCGGTCGAGTAGCTCAGCCATTTGGCTTTCGCCCTCACAGATCCGGGCGGGCGGATTTCCCGCACCCGGCTCTTCCCGAGGGTAACCCGCGTCATATCCGCGCCTGCGCCCAAGTGCGAGTGATGCGTGGAACGGGCAGAGGGAAGCGTGCCGTCAGGGTGTCGAACTCCGACCAGCCCATGCGCCGACTTTTCTGGCTGCGTCGTCTCAGACAACGTAGCCAGATCCGACGCACTTCGCGGTAGAAGCCGTTGAGCGCTGGATAATTGTGCGGCCTGCCATAGTAGCCGTAGTGCCCGCGCAGTGCGGCGGCGAACCGCTCGTGCTGCGTGGCCAGTGGCGCGTGCATGAGCCGCCAGGCGTCCTGGCGCAACGCCGTCAGCTTGCGCGTCAGGCGTTTCCCTTCCGTCTTGTGCTTCACGATGAACCGGCCATCTCGGGTCCGCCCGCAGTAGTGGGTGAAGCCGAGGAAGGCGAAGGTCTCTGGTCGCCGCTCGCCGCGCCGCTGACGCGAGACGGCCGCGAACCGGCCAAACTCGATCAGCCGCGTCTTGCCCTCATGAAGCATCAGGCCAAAGCTGGCCAGCCGCACCTTGAGGGCCAAGAGCATTTCCTGCGCATCTGCCTTGCTCTCGAAGCCCATGACGAAGTCGTCCGCATAGCGCACGGTCACGACGCGACCGCGGGCATGACGACGACGCCATTGGTGGGCCCAGAGATCGAGGATGTAGTGCAGGAAGATGTTGGCAAGGAGCGGGCTGATGCCTGCCCCTTGCGGCGTGCCCCTGTCCGTCTCTCGCTTCTCGCCGCTCTCAAGAACACCGGCCCGCAGCCACAGCTCGAGGAGCCGTAGGATGCGAGGATCGGCGATCCTGTGCGCCACCATCCGCAACAGCCACTCGTGGTCGACCGAGTCGAAGAAGCTGCGTATGTCGGCATCGAGCACCCAGTTCACACGCTGGCTCATGATCGCCGTATGCAAGGCATCAAGCGCCATATGAGGATTCCGCCCCGGCCGGAAGCCGTAGGAGAACCCAAGGAAGTCGGCCTCATAGACGGCGCTCAACACCTCGGCCACCGCGCTTTGGACGATCTTGTCCTCGAGCGCCGGCACACCGAGAGGCCGCTTACCGCCATCGGCTTTGGGGATGTAGACTCGCCGCACCGGCTGTGGCCGGTAGCGACCAGTGTGGACCCGTCCGCAGAGGTCGCGGATGTTATCCGTGAGCCCCTCTTCGTACTTCGCCATCGTTACCCCATCGACCCCCGCGCTGGCCTGCCGCTTTTGTCGTCGAAACGCCCGAAGCAGAGCGTCCTCGTCGATGTGGTGCAGCAAGGCCGTGAACCGGGTTTGGGCAGCCCGCTTGGCCGCCGCGTTCACCCGATCGAGGTTCGGCGGCAAGGCAACCCGGCTCTGTGTCCGGACCCTGGCCTTCTCGCGCGGGCTCCCCTCGGGCTGGCCCCTTCCCTCCATACGTCTCGTTTCCTTCGACGACTTCACAGGTACTATGGACCAGTCCGACTCCCGACCTCAGCTCGGACCGCGGCTCTGGCAGTGCCTCGCCGCTGTCCCCCACTGGAGACCAATCCAGTGGACCCGATCGGGCCTCTCATGTTCCGATGATTGCCTTCCATGCGTGATGCGGCCATCGACCCCGACGGAGCGGCATCGTCTCGCATAACGACGATGCTCATGCTGCCTTCGTGACTAGGGAACACACTCGGCCTCCGGCTGATGGCGCTGGTGGTCGAAGGCATGACCGGCGCGGCATGTGCAGTGAGATCGGCGACAACGTGAAGGCCTTCCTCAACCGCCCGCTCTAGGGCGATCGGCCCTATCTGTGGATCGGCCACGTACGTGAAGCTGCGTCAGCAGGGGCGCATCGTCTCGGTCGCGGTGACCATCGCGTCGAGTTAACAGCGACGGCCGGCGTGAGGCGCTCGGCATTGACGTCGGCCCATCCGAAGCCGAGACGTTCTGGGCCGCGCTCCTGCGCAAGCTCGTCCGCCGCGGCCTGCGGGGCTACGGGCTCGTCGTCTCCGATACTCATGAGGGATCACGGCCACGGTCGGCGAAGTTCTCAACGCCACTAGCGCTGCCGCGTCCACTTCATGCGCAATGCGCTGGCACGTGCCGGCAAGAGCGCACGGCGCCTCGTCTCCGCCTTCATCGCCACGGTGTGCGCCCAGGACGATGCCGAGGACGCGCGGGCGTAATGGCGCTGCGTCGCCGACCAGCTCCGCTCCCCTGCCAAAGCGCGGCGCCTTCCTTGCAGCGCCGGATCCGCTACTGACGGGCAATGCACGGCGGCGGGCAGGAACTCATCTTCCGTCAGACCTCCGGCTCTTGCGATTGATTTGATACGCAAGCGGCTGACCGCTGGCGTTGTCACGTGACGATCTCCTTCATCCCGCTAATCCCGAATCTTTTTCGATTCGCCTGTGCGATGTAGTGCGCGGGCTTCTTCGCCATGTTTCTGAACTTGGCCACTCTAGAATCAGAAATGCCGTCAGTTGCGAGTTCCTTGCGTGCAATGAAAATTCAGATCGAAGCCCGTAGCACGAGTAAGTACGCGGCAACGGGCGGTGCTCCCGCCGCTCTTCGTAAATATGAATGTGCATCACGTCTTCGACCTCTGGACCCACGAGTGGAGAAGCAGCGGCAGCTATGCCGGCGGCAGTCTTATGGGCTTCGAAATAAAACCGAGGTCCTACGCCTTCTCGACGCCCTGCGTGAGCGAATAGCGGAGTTCGGTCTTTCGCTAAATGAGGAGAAGACCCGGATTCTGAAATTTGGACGGTACGCGGCCGAGCGCCTCTCGCGCCGGGGCAACGCCGCCCGAAGACGTTCGACTTCCTCGGGTTCACGCACATCTGCGCGGTGCACCCAACGAAATCCGCACTTCACAATGCGGATTTCACGGATCGTGAGCATCGATTTCGCGCGATCGTGAGCACTGAATTCAGACGATCGTGAGCAGCCCGCTACGGCCGATGGGAGATAGAGTCAGTGTTCTGGTTGGCCGTCAAGGGTGATGGTTTTGGCGCTGCGTTTTCGCATGCTTTCTCCGGTGAGCTGGAGGCGGTGGGCGTTGTGGACGAGGCGATCGAGAATGGCGTCGGCGACCGTGGGGTCCCCAATGGCTCCATGCCAGGTGTCCACGGGGAGCTGACTTGTGACGATGGTGGATGCGCGGCCATGTCGGTCCTCGAGGATTTCGAGCAGATCGCGGCGTTCCGCGGCGGTGAGCACCGATAGTCCCCAATCATCCAAAATCAGAAGCTGAGCGCGGCCGAGGCTTTTGAGGAGCCGGGCGTAGCGTCCGTCTCCGCGCGCGAGCGCGAGCGCCTCGAACAGCCTTGGAACGCGATGATAGAGGACTGATCGGTTGTCGCGGCAGGCCTTGTGGCCGAGCGCGCAGGCTAACCAACTTTTGCCCAGGCCGGTTGCCCCGGTGACGAGCAAATTCTCGTGGCGATCGATCCAGCGACCTTCGACGAGTTTGGCGAAAACGGCGCGGTCGATGCCCCGCGGGGTGCGCAGATCGACGTCCTCGACGCAAGCAGTCTGGCGCAGTGCGGCGATCTTGAGGCGCGTGGTGAGCCGCCTGGTGTCGCGTTCGGCGGCTTCGCGGTCGACCAACAGGCCGATGCGATCTTCGAACGGCAGGGCTTCGAGATCGGGCGATCGGCGCTGCTCCTCGAAGGCCTTGGCCATTCCGGTCAGTCGGCGCCGTAGCTTTTGACGAGCGCCAGAATGCCAAGGCAGGTTCGAAAGCCTTGTTCTGGATGGGGCCGGGCGTCGATCACGGCCTGGAAAAACGCTGCTGTCGAAGGACCGATCCGCTCGCCGGCGGCGATCACCGCGGCGGGGGTCCATTTGCCGTAGCGGCGATGGGCGCTGGGCATGTGGTCGGCGATGGTGGTGTGTCCGCGTCGGTTGGGCGCGCGGGCATGGCTGGCGATCCGCTGGCCCTTGTGGAAGATCTCGACCGTCCGATCGTCGATACGGGCATCGACCAGCTCGCCAATCAGACGATACGGCGCGGAGTACCAATGGCCGTCGACCTCGACATGATAATCGGGAGCGAGGCGGCAGCGCTTCCAGCGTGCGAAGGCATAAGGCTGATCTGGCAGCGGGGTTAGCTTGGGTTTGTCGAGTTCGGCAAACAGTTCGGCGCGGCTTGAGCCGAAGCCACGCATTTGACGAGCATTGAGTTCGTCGACGAGTGTCTTGATGGCGGCGTTGAGCTCGGCCCGGGAAAAGAAGCGCTGATTGCGCAGCCGGGCCAGAATCCAGCGCTGGGCGATTTGCACCGCGACCTCGACCTTCGCCTTGTCTTTTGGGCGCCGCGGCCGTGCGGCGAGAATGGCCGTGCCGTAATGGCTCGCCATCTCGGCATAAGTGCGATTGAGGCCGGGATCGTAGCGGTCGGGGTTGCTGACGGCGGCTTTGAGGTTGTCGCAGACCACGAACGTCGGCGTTCCGCTCAAAAACGTGAACAAGTTGACGTGGGCCCGGATCCAGTCGGCCAAGCTCTCGCTGGGGCAGGCCTCGGCGTAGGTGTAGTTCGAAGCGCCCATCGCCGCGACGAACAGCTTCATCGGCTGCACTTCCCCGGTCAGGGGATCGACGATGTCGATGGTGTCGCCGGCGAAATCCACGAACACCTTCTCGCCGCCCAGATGAATCTGCCGCATCGAAGGTCGGACCCGCCCCTTCCAGGCCTCGTAGGTAGTGCAGAACCACGTGTACCCGAAACCGTCGGGATTAACGGCGCGATACTCCTCCCAGAGCAGGCGACGGGTTACGTTGCGCCGGCGGAGCTCTTTATCGATGTAGCTCCAGTCGGGCACCGGCCGCTGCGGGCTCTGAGACGCTGGTCGTGGGGCCGGGAAAAGCAAAAGCTCCAGGTCTTCATCGGTCATTCCCTCCGGAAGCGGCCAGCTCAACCCAGCAGAGCGGGCGCGGCTCAGGTAGCTGTGCACAACGCCGTTGCTGACGCCCACGCTCCGCGCGATGGCCCGCTCTGGCAGGCCTTGAAAATGTTTTAACCGAAGGACTTCCTTGATCCGGCGCATCGACAATCTCTGGGTAGGCATTGGACTTCCTCGTTAACCACGAGGTCATTCCCTAAGCCGGTTGAGTTGTCGGCCGAAGCGCTGCAAGGCTCCGAAAGCCTTGCTCACGATCCTGCGAAATCGTTGCTCACGATCCCCTGAAATCCGCGCTCACGATCCCGCGAAACGCGCATCACAATCCGACGGGTGACAATCGACTCCCGCAATGCCAGGATGGCACGATACGACACGGCGTAACGAACCGCCGCCAGGCGTTCATCGTTGATACCGGCGCGTGGCTCCGCCGCGTGTTGCAGGGATACCTGAACTACGACACCATTCACGGGACTCTGATACGGGCTCGGGCCTTGGCCCGGTGCGATGCTTACGCGCTGGCCCGCCGAGCGACCACAGCGCGTTCTGCAGACCCTCGGCCAGGGCGACGAAGCTCTCGCCCCAGGACTGGTAGTCGCCTCACGTGTCTCGGCGATCAGCTTCGGATGTTGTCCGTGAACAAGCCTCCAAGCACTTGATTGAGAGTCTGTTTTCCGGTTGCGGCGGCATTTGAGATTGCAGGGGATTGGGGCTTCACAGCAAAAACCTGCAATTTCGATTTTGGATTTCCCTGCCGCTGCGAACCGTGATTCTGTGCTGCATCGGAGGGACCGATGCGACCAAAGAAGCACAGGACGACAGGCTCGAACGATCTGTTCCGGTCCCGGCTGGACCAGATCATCAACATGCGACACGAGCTGGTTCTGCTCGCCGGCAGGGTCGATTGGGACTGGATCGACGGCGAGATCGCGCCGCTCTACAGCGACAACGGCAGGCCGGGTATCGCGACCCGCTTCATGATCGGATTGCTGCTGCTCAAGCACATCTACGAGGGGGTGTGCGAGCGCTGGGTCCACGATCCGTACTTCCAGTTCTTCACCGGCGAAGAGTTTTTCCAGCACGTTTTCCCGCATGAGCGCTCAGACCTGAGCCACTGGCGCAAGCGGCTCGGCGACAAGCTGGAGCGGTTGTTGGCCGAGAGCCTTCGCGTGGCGCACGCGAGCGGTGCGTTGCGCAGCCAGGACCTCAAGCGGGTCACGGTCGACACGACCGTCCAACCGAAGGCCATCAGCTTCCCGACCGACGCCAAGCTGCTGCATGCAGCGATCCGCGGGTTGAACCGCCTGGCGAGGAAGCACGGGGTCAGGCTCCGGCAATCCTATGTTCGCGTGGCCAAAAGCGCGGCGATGATGGCGGGCCGCTACGCTCATGCCAAACAATTCAACCGGCATCAGCGACAGCTGCGCATCCTGCGCAGCCGGCTGGGCCGGATCATCCGCGACATTCGCCGCAAGACCGAGGGCCAGGCCGCATTGGAGGGGGCATTCGCCCTGCCGCTGAGCCGAGCCACCCAGATCGGCTCGCAGCAGCAGCGCCAGCGCGGCTGGAAGTTGTATTCCTTCCATGCTCCGGAGGTCGAGTGCATCGGCAAGGGCAAGGCCGCCGCGCCCTATGAGTTCTGCGTGAAGGCCTCCATCGTCACCAACAACCAAAGAGCTCCGGGCGGCTTGTTCGTGCTCCACGCCTGCTCGCTGCCGGACAACCCCTACGACGGTCACACCCTTCGCAACGTCATCGAGCGCACCGAGAGCCTCACCGGCTGCCCGATCGAACGGGCCTATGTCGACAAGGGATATCGCGGCCACGACACACAAAATCCCCGCCGCGTCTTCATCTCGGGCCAGAAGCGCGGCGTCTTCGGCGTCATCAAGCGCGAGCTACGCCGCCGTTCCGCCATCGAGCCCATCATCGGACACATGAAGAACGAAGGTCACCTTAGCCGCTGCTATCTCAAAGGCCGCGCCGGAGATGCCGCTAACGTTCTCCTCTCGGCCGTTGGCCACAACCTCCGCCGTGTCCTGGCTTGGCTCAGAGACCTTTTGTCCCTCTTCCTGCTCTCACTCTGGCCAACGCTCAACTGTCCAGTTCAGCCCAATTCGGCTTATTAACGATCGACTCGGATCGCAGGCAGCGCGGGCGACTCGCCGCCTTGGCTGACTTCAATCGGGAGCTAGTTCAGTTTCTGCGGAGAAAAATCTCGTGTTCCGAGCCTGGCGGCCCGATACCGGCTGTTTAGTTCACGTCCCCGAGAGTAAGACTTTTATTTGGCTCAGATCCGGATGGGGCAGAAGCTTGTGCAAACCCATTCGCAACTTGAGGTCTTCCGGCGCCCACGGATCTCCCTGCTGCCAGCTCGGGGGCCCATAAAGAGACAAACTTGGCAGCGGCTGGTTGCGCCGCACTTGCGGCGCATAAGGCGAGGATGTTGAGTTGAAGCCGTCCATGTTCCACCCCCTGAACGCTTAAAGCCGACTACAGAAGGTCAGCGACAGGAAACAGCGCGGGCGCGGCCTGGCGCCTACCGACCTGGGGGGCTGGATAAAGGCACTATCCCTGCCGCTCCGCGCTGCCGTTGAGTTTAGCGGAAAGCGTGACTCGGCGCTGACCGTTCTGGATAGATAGCGCTGTCCCTGCCACGTCCCGTTAACCACAACGGCTCTGTATCCGGGCTGGCTTACTGAAAGCTGACGAGACCCGGCAATTCCCAAAACGAAAGCGGCCCGTGTGGGCAAGTTGCAGTCAAGCGTGAGAACGACGTTCCGGCGGCACGCTTGGTACCACGTCAGCCTGAGCATTCGCCAGCTAGCAGCTCCGGTGTCCAGCGCCCGGCCTGCCGGAGGGCCGCAGGCGGTGGCCACCAGAAGGGCCTCTTCCTTGTCGTTGAGTTCGCGCTCTGCCCGGTAGGCGGCTCTTCGCTCTGGTTCTCCGCCAGGTTGCCTTCGACAAAAACGTCGAAGGGTGGGAGACCGCCAAGTGGCCGACGCCCAGGCTTGTGGCGATCACGTCATCACTCATCCCGGCATCGGCCGCCAACCGGATCTGCGCCCCCTTGAGCGGACAGCGGTTGCCTGCCTCCGCCTAAGAAAAGCTCTATTCGACAAAAAGAGAGGTATCTATGGCAAACGAATCTTAGATAACTCGCGGCATCTTGAGTTCAGAGCAATCGTGGGATTTGGCGGGTGAGCTGAAGCCACTAAAGCGACCCACACCCTCGTCAGTGGGCGACATATGCCCTCGGCTCTGGAGGAAGTAGCTGCGATCGGGCTCTTATCGCAAGCTCAGTGAAGCGCCTGCCTTCCCGCGGGTGATGGCTGTGGCTTGAGATGATCCAATATCTTCGAGCCGGCGCTGAACGACCTCGACCAGAATTTCTCCAGAAAATCCAGGTGACACCGCAACAGCTCCGAGGAAGTTTTGGAGTCCGCGATATCCTTCAGAAAGGTGGCCTGATCGTGCAGGGAGGAAGCCGCCAAACCTAGTCCGTCCTTCAGGGCCGCAGCGAACAGGTTGCTTGTCGCTTCAATCGAGCTCTGCCATTCCCGAAAAGTAAATGGACTAGGCGATGCGGCTGTCGTAGATTTCCCAGCGCCATCGGCGGAAGCGCCAGATATCAGAGCCGGGTCGTGCCCGACATGTGGCCGCCGCTCGCGTTTCTCGTCTTCGCTTGCATTCGGTGCCATTCGAGATCTCCTAGCTTGAAGGGCTTATAACGTACTAAGTTGTTCGCCGCTCATTTCGATCATCCCCTACAAGGTACCACAATTGCCAACACGCGATACCTACCTCATTTGGTAACGTGGCAGCAAAGGAGGCAGTGAACGCGATACGGCCAGAGCCCATAGGCTGTAAAGCGCGCGTCCGTGTGCTGTCGCTTTGCCCACCGGTGCCGGCCCAGAGGCTGAGAACTGGGGCGATCGGATGGAGGATGGTGCCGGCTGCGCGTAGATGGCTGGCGGCGGCAAAGTCGGTGAGCGCACGTACATGGAGCAGCAATCAACATTCAATAATTGTTTAAGATTCTCCAAGCCGCTGGAACGGGCGATCGCTTCTACCCTGCTTCGAAGGCTTCACTGGCAGCCTGCTCGGCCTGTTGACGGCCCTGCCCTCTGAGCCAACGAGCGCTTCTGGACGGGCCACATGAAAGCGACTTTGAATCGCGGTGGATGCCCTCGACGGCTGGAAGCCGATTCGGCCGGCTGGCGTATATGATCTATTAGAACCATCTCGGCGGCTCGCGCAACCAGGCGACCGCCAGGCACTTAACCGCCGCGGCACCGCTATACGGGATCATCCAGAGGTTCTTGCCGACCGAATGCGAAATCCATGCTTCGATACGACGAGCTAACTGCCGGCGCAAACTTGCGATGTTCGGCGAAGCTTGTCCGGTGTCAGCTAGCGGGTTGGGTTAGGTGAAGCAATAGACGTTGCAAGCACCCCGCGCGGGAAAACGGCGTTGATGGACAATGGCGGCAATACCCTTGCGTCTCGAGTTTAGCTGGAGGCTTGCTTTTTCTCTCGCACGCAGGCTTACGTCCTGTGGCTCTCGAACGTGTGCGGCGCAATGTGGCACTCGGGCCGATCTTGAGACGTATAAACGCTGTGATCGTATGAACTTGTAGCAGCGCGGCTCGAGATAGACGACCAGAGACATGCTCCAGATGGCACCGTCCCTAGTACCCGGAATCAGAGCTGAGTGATACGGCGGCCTTTGAAACGGCGTTGACGGACCTTTTTCTTGGTCCAGACGAAGGGCTCGGCTCTGTCGTTGTATGCGTTGACGTAGGCATCGATGTGTTCCTGAAGCTGCTTGAGGCTCGTGAAGGAGGTGCCGCTGAGCGACTGCCCCTGCAAGATGGAAAACCATACTTCGACCTGATTGAGCCATGACGCACTTGTCGGCGTGAAATGAAATTGCACGTTGGGGTGGGCCTTGAGCCAGTCCTCGTTCTTTTTATGGGTGTTGAGGTTGTCGAGGATGACGTGAAGCTTGCGGTTCGGAAAAGTCGCGGTGACGCTGTTCATGAAATCGAGAAACTCGACGCGGCGCCGGCGTTTTGAATGGGTCGCGATGATCTTTCCGGTGGCGACTTCGAGCGCCGCAAACAATGTTGTGGTGCCATGCCGCTTGTAATCGTGGCTTTGGCCGGTTAAGGCGCGGCCATTGGGCAACTTCAGATAACCCTGCGCTCGCTCCAAAGCCTGGATCGAGGGCTTCTCGTCCACGCACAGCACAATGGCCTTCGCCGGCGGCGCGACATAGAGGCCGACAACATCGGCGGCTTTGGCCGTAAAGTTCGGGTCGTTGCTCTCGCACCAGGACTTGCGAGCCACCAGGTCAATCTTGTGGCTGCGCAGGAACCGCCAGACATATTGGACATCGACATCGCCCAGCGCCTCGGCCAGCAGGGGGCCGGTCCAGCGCGCAAACCCTTGCGGTGGCGGCTTATCCAGCAGCTTCAGAATCCGCTTGTCGGTCGTCTTCGTATAGATCGGCTGCTTGCCAGGCCGCGGCTTGTCTTGCAGCCCTTCAAGGCCATGGTCGGCATAGCGATGCCGCCAAAGGCTGACAATCCGCGGCTGGACCCCAACTTCCTTGGCGATCGACCGGGTGCTGCGCCCATCCGCCGCCAACAGAACTATCCGCGCCCGCTTCAAATCGCGCTGCAACGTCACCGGTGAGCGACAGCACGCCTCAAGCACCTTGCGATCTTTCCTCGAAAGGTGGACTTCTCTTGCTTCGGGTATCATCCCGACCTTGAATCACGACTCACGTTCCAAGAAAAGTGGGTACTAGTTGACGATCAGCACTACCGGCTTGTCAACCGAGTGGCAGGGTCCCCTAGCCAAGGTGGTACAAGTCGACGTCCTCGAGGGTGTAGGCGCTGAAGCTCCCGAAATGGGCGAACAAGTTGTTGCGCTTGGCGCCGCAGCTGATCCGGTGATCCGGTCGGCGAGGCCGCGGCCCAGAGGCTATCGGGCGAGCGCATCGGCGCCTCGCGGAAGATGCGAGCATCGATTGAGCGCCAGCCTGCAGATCGCAGCGTCAGGACAGGACGACCTAGTCACGTGAATCTAATGTTCGCCACATAAAGTCTGCTGGGTTTTGTGGCAGAAGCGTTTGACGGAAGCCAAAATCTGGTCTGCGGACTTGGTCCATTTGAAGGGCTTCGGGTTTTGGTTGTGCAGGTGGATGAAGGTGCAGATGTCGGCCTCGAGTTGCCCGACGGAGGTGTCGTCTAATCGCTGCTGGGACGTCAAGCATTTAGTTTCGTCAAGAGACGCTGCCGGGTGCGTGGTTGTCTTCGCGGTCGACATTGGTCGCCGCATGATGGAGCTTCGCGGACGAGCCTTCAATGTGGACGACGCACTTTGCTGAGTCAGCAGTGCAACCCCATCAGCGGAATGGCTCGGCTCACGTCCTGGCAGGGATACCTTAGGCGTTCAGGTTCTGAACGCTATCCGAGCTTATGCGGCAGCTCCGGCATTCGGATTGAACAGCTCGCCGGTCTTAAGCATCGTATGCTTATCACCGCCAGTTTCCGTGCCACAGCCACGGCGGCTCTTTTGAAGCCGATCCTCTCCCGGAGATGCCGTCCCCACGTCCGCAGAGCGCTGTCGGTTGAGCTGCGCGTCAGAATGACCGCTGCCGCTTCATAGAGAAGCCCACGCAAATGGCGGTCGCCACGTCGGGATATATGGCCATCATAATCGACTTCTCCGGATTGGTAGCGGCGCGTTGTCAGGCCGATCCACGCGCCAACAGATCGGGATTTCCTAAAGTTGTCAGGCTCCTCAATAGCTGTGGCAAAAGAGGTTGCGGTGATCGCACCGATGCCCGGAATCGACATGAGGATGCGGCAGGCCTGACTCTCGCGCGCATCCCGAACCAACTGGCGACCGAGTTCGGCGGCGCGGATGCGAATGCCACGCCAGGCTTCCAGCATCGGAAGCACGATGGATGCAAGTCCGTCCTGATCAGCCAGAAGGTTCCGGACGTTCTCGAAGGTGCTTCCCTTTCCGGCGGGAACAAGCAGACCGAAGGTCTTCATGACGCCGCGGATCTGGTTCGAAAGCTCGGTGGTGATCCGGACCAGCCGCGTGCGCGCCGCGACAAGCGTGCGGGTCAGCATGCTGTTGAATCCCTTCACGCGCACCTCACGAAAGAACCCGACTTCCGCGAGCTGCGCCAGACCATCGGCGTCGTTCGCGTCCGTCTTGTTCGCCGCCATATCGAGCGCCGCTTTATCATGGCGCGCATCGACGCAGATCGCCGGCAATCCTTCGGTGCGCAAAGAATGATAGAACCATACCGACAGCGGTCCCGTCTCGAACACCACGCGTTTCACGGCCGGCGCCCGCTTGCGGATGAGCGCGGCGATGACACTGGGATCAGATGCACACTTGCCGCGCCAGATCCGTTCACCTGCTCGACGGATCGAGACCGCCGTCTCTTTCATCGACACATCGAGACCGATATACTCTTCCATGGCTGTTCTCCATTCGATGCTTGGGCCCGGCGTCCAGTCGTGAGCCCGTATTTCCATCCTATCGGGGAACAGCCACCCTCCAAGACTATTGATTGTCTTTAGGGCAACACGCTCCTGCGATTACCCCATGTGGACGCCCCCTCACGGCATCGCTGTGCCAAAGTGGTGTCGTTGACCATCACTTGAACGGAGGCGTCCATGTCGGAATTTAGCATAATCGCGTTGGATCTGGCGAAGAATGTGTTCCAGATGCACGGCGCGGATGCATCAGGAACCGTGCTTTTCCGCAAGAAGCTGCGCCGGGATCAGATCCTTAAATGTCTTGCCGCGCAGCCGACGTGCACGGTCGCAACGCGACTTTGCGGCATGGCTGGGGCTTACCCCGCTGCAGCGCTCCACCGGAGGCAAGCAGAAGCTCGGCAAGACGTCACGTATGGGCGAACGAACCCTGCGACGACTACTGATCATCGGCGCGAGCGCGGCCGTGCGCTGGGCAATGCGCAAAGACTCGACAGCGGATTCTTGGCTTGCGCGCATGCTTGCCCTCAAGCCGCCCATGCTGGTGATCGTCGCCCTCGCTAACAAGATGGCGCGCATCGTCTGGGCATTGATGGCGAGAGGCGGAACCTATCGGGCTCCGGCTGCGGCGAAGTAGTTCCGCGGCAGGGACCGTGAGTGTGAGAAGGTCAACCGGAGAGTATGGCGCACGGTCACGAGACAGGAATGGGAAAACCAGATCATGGATACGCGCCTCGAGCACGCGAAGTTGAATTGGACCCGTTCCGCGAACTCCCATACGGGCCAGCGGCATGTGGCAGCCGCAACAAAAGGCCGAACACATGTCAGCGCCCGACCACGCTCCGCACTCTTCGAAAGATTCTTCTTGCACCAACGGGGGCGTCTACACATGTCCATGACGATATGGACATCGAGGCCTTCAGGAACTTGAGCATCGATCTCTTTTAAAAACTTCAAGACTCGACTGCCCGGTGGCGCTTGTAGCATTTGCCGATGACGAACCCCGAGGCGACATCGAGCGCGGCAAACAGCGTGGTCGCACCATGCCGCACATAGCTGTGCGTACGACGCTCCGGTATGCCGGGCATCATTGGCAAGACCGGCTGCTCGCGATCGAGTGCCTGAATCTGGCTTTTCTCATCGATGCTGAGGACAAGGGCTCGGTTCGGCGGGGACAGGTAAAGCCGACGATGTCGCGTGCCTTGTCGACGAGCCGCGGATCGCTCGACAACTTGAATGTCTGGCTACGGTGCGGTTGCAAGCCGAACGCCGACCACATTCGGCGGATCGTGGTGCGGGAAAAGCCAGTTTCCGCAGCCATCGAGCGGATCAACCATTGCGTCGCCTCGGCCGGCGTCGTACGCAGCGTGCGATCGATCATGGCGGCAACCTGATCGTCGTTGATGGTGCGAGGGCGGCCAGGGCGTGCCTCGTCAAGCAAGCCATCACAGCGATCCTTCAAAAATCGGCGGCGCGACTTGCCAACGGTGTGTTCGTGGAGGCCGAGTTCGGCAGCCACAGACTTGCTTGGCAAGCCATCCGCCCACCGCAGGATCGCGCGGCATCGCTCAGGAAAGCAACCGCGCAGCACGATGACGACGAACTTGCCTCTCCAAGTACGCCCGCTCCTGCGGACTCAGCACCAACGGCGCGATCGGCCGGCCTTTCCCACCTGCATTCGCCACAAGCGCTCTCCTCTCTCGAGATTCAAGCTATCAACCAATGCGACGAACTTGCGTTCCGGATGACTAGGGTCTGTACCTAAATAGCGCCACGTGATTCTCTTGCCTACGTGTTGATTCGGGGGCGAGAGAATGCGCGCTGGTTTGTTTTGGCTGAACGACAGGCAATGGGCGCGTATCGAACCGCATCTGCCGAGGGGACTGACGGGGCCGGATCGGGACGACGACCGACGCATCGTCAGCGGCATCATTCACATGCTGCAATCGGGTGCACGATGGCGTGATTGTCCACGTGAATACGGCCCTTACACGACGATCTACAATCGCTTCAATCGCTGGGCCAAGCGAGGACGATGGTGCGCAATCTTCGAAGCGCTGGCCAAGCCTGGCGAAGACGGCGTCGTACTGTCGCTCGACTCGACCTCGATTAAAGCTCACCGGTGTGCCTCCGGCGGAAAAGGGGGGAGCACAATCAAGCAATCGGCCGCTCGCGCGGAGGCCGCACGACAAAAATCCATGCGCTGAGCGATCCGCTCTGCCGGCCGGTCGTCCTGCATCTGACTCCAGGCCAGGATGCCGATATCGCTGCGGCTCCCGATGTCCTGGCGCTCGCGCCACCCATGAGCGTGCTCCTCGCCGACAAAGGGTATGATGGCGACAAGCTTCGCGGCGCAATCATTCGTCGTGGCGCCAAGCCCGTAATCCCCAATAAATCTAACCGTGTCGTCATCCATCGCTTCAACAAACGCGCCTACAAAGGACGAAATGTCATCGAACGCTGCTTTTGCAGGCTCAAGGACTTCCGGCGCATCGCCACGCGATATGACAAGCTCGCCCGTAATTTTTTGGCCGCTGTTCATCTCGCCGCTCTCGTCGCATATTGGCTCAATTGAGTCTGGACCCTAGACTAGCCCCGCCGCATAGAGCGCTTTTGCGACTGACTCGAAATACTGCGAAGGCACCGGGTTGCCGAGCCTTGCCTTGCCGAGCAGCTGACGCGCCAGAACATTGTCCTCCACAATGTTGAGGCGAAGCGCGCGCGCCTCACCAAGCAGCTGTGAAGCAGCTTCACCCTCGCCACGGCAGACCAACACCGGCACACCGGTCTCGCCGCGAACATAGCGCAGACCAATCAACGTTGCCGGTCCCCGCAATATCAACGTGGCCCGGCTGATGCCGAGTGGAGCCTCGTTTGCCGACTCTTGCCGCAGCCGCCGGTGCTCGCGCTTCACCTGCGGATTGCCTTGCTGTTCCTTGTTCTCCCGCTTGGCCTCCGTTTCCGTCATGCGCATGTCCTGCATAAACAACCAACGCTGGATTAGAAGGTCAGCCAATCCGCCGACCAGAAAAGCTCCAGCGGCAATGCCAATCAGCAGTTTAACCTCGGTGAAGACGAAACCAAAACAGCCCATGCCGCAGACTGGCAGGTACACCAGCGCTTTCCAGCTCGCGGTCACGGTTAAAAAGAAGATCGCACCAAGCAAAACCACTTTAGCCAGGGTCTTGCCAAGCTCGATGGCCGAACGTTTCGAGACGATACGCTTCAAGCCTTTGATGGGATCGAGTTTCTCGAGCTTCGGCTTGAGCGGCTCCGAAGCAAACATAAAGCCGCCATTGGCCAGGACATTGGCCAGAAGAGCTGCTGTCACGGCAGCGGCGAGCAACGGAGCGACAGTGGCAATCGAAAGTTCTAGCAAGCCGCTGAGCGCTTGTGGCACCGCGCTTGTGAACGGCTGCTCCTGCAGTTTATCGACCAGCCGGGCCGTCTCCTGCCACTTGTCCTCAATGGCACCCGCTCGCCACCACAGACAGCCGAAACCGGCACAGGCGCTGACGCCGCTCACTAGATCGGAGCTGCGCGCGCTCTGCCCCTTCTTGCGCGCATCGCGCAGCTTCTTGGGCGTCGGAGGAAGCTTTTTCTCCTCACTCGTAGAGCTCATTTCAACAGCTTCCTCAGATGATCGAGCATGTCGTTCGAGGTCAGGATTTCAGAACCGGCATATTCGAGCAGATAGACGGTGTAGCTGACCATAATGACCCCGAATGCAACATTCTTGATCATCGGAGAGAGATCGTTCATCTTGAGCTGAGATGCAAAACGGCCGAGCATCATGACCGAGATATCCACCAGCAACAGCAGGGCCAGAACCGGCCCGGCGACCAACAAGGTCGTCATCATGATACGATCGAGAAGGGCAAGACACTCCATTGCCCCTTGCACTGTCAAGGCAGGCAAAAACTGATAGACAGGCCACACTAGGTAGCTGCCATAAAGGCCGCTCACCATGGTCTGCAGCCCGCCGACCAGAACGAAGATCGTAACCGCCGTAACACCGAGAAAGAGCCCGGTTCCAGTCGCTTGGCTGTGCGTCGCGGGATCCTCCCCCGCAACTTGGCTTGAAATTCCTCGTTGGGTATCGATGATGTCGCCGACTGCCTGTATGCTCCATAGTGGAATACTGAGCAGGATGCCGAGCATCAGACCGACGAACACCTCCTTCACGCCAAGCATGGTAACGCTAACCAAGCGCGTGTTCGGGTCCAAGGCCTGCAGACCGAGCTTGATCTGAGCAAGGCAAGGCAGGCCAATCGCAATCGTCAGGCTTCCCCGAATGAGGCCGCTGATACGCGGCCGGGTGAAGACAGGAAGCACCAGCATGATGCCTAGGGCGCGGGCCGCACTCAGGCCGGTTGCGGCGACGAATTCGATCGAGCCCTGAACGAGAACTTGCGCCTCTGCGGGTGACAGGCCAGCCATCCAAGCTCTGCTAGTATCTTGCGGTGAGTGCCGGAAACTCGCTGAAGATGCGCTCGGCCTGGTCGATCAGCGGGGCGCTGAGAACCGGGGAAAAACCGGCGAGCACGGCGACGACAACCAGAAGCTTGACCGTCAGTGGCAGGGTTTGGTCCTGGAGCTGAGTTGCCGCCTGGATAAGGCCAATGATCAGTCCGGAGATCAGAGCTGCGAGCAACGGCGGCAGAACCCAGATCATGAAGAGCACGAGCGATTGACTGAGGTGCGTAAGGATGCTGGCTTCGTTCATGGTCAACCTCCTGGCGTGGTGTAGCTTAGTACTAGCCCGTGCATGAGACGTGACCAGCCGTCGATAGTGACGAACAGAAAGAGCTTGAAGGGGACAGATATCACTGTGGGGGATACCATCGACATACCCATGGCCATCAAAATCGTGGTGACAATCAGATCGATCGTGATGAAGGGAAGATAGAGAAGAAAACCGATTTCGAAGCCCCGCTTGAGTTCGGAAATCAAGAACGACGGCACAAGAATTGAGAAATCATCTGCCGTTACGCTGCCGCGCATCTCCTCCGACCAGACATGTTCGGTGGATGACAGGAAGAAGCGGCGCTGCTCTTCATTGGTGAATTTCTTCAGATGAACACGCAGCGGCTCCTGTCCCTCCTTGGCGGCCATCACCCAGTCATCGAAACTCTGGTAGCGAAGTTGCGGATCGGTAAGGCGGTTATAGGTCTGCTCGAAGACTGGAGCGCTGATGAAGACGGTCAGGATGAGTGCCGCTCCGTAAAGGACGATGTTCGGCGGTATCGATTGAGTTCCTAGCGCATTGCGCACGAGGAAGAGAACAACCGAGACCTTGATAAAGGCTGTAGTTGTGACGACAGCAAAGGCCAGGAGACCAAGGCCGACCGTTATTGCAAGAAGCGCCAGGATGCTGGGTTGAATTTCAGTCATTAAGCGCCAACCTGCCGCGTAACCTGACGGCGAGCTCCTCGCCGATCCGCACGATGTCGCCTCGGCCGATACGTTGGCCGTTCGCAACGATATCGACCGGCCCGTCAAGATGCCGGCCAAGTTCGAACACGTGGCCTTCGTTGATGGTTCGCAAGGTTCCCAACGGCATCGGCCAGCGGCCACATTCGAATACGAGTGTGATCTCGATGCTGTCGATATCCGCCTCTGACGGGGGCTGCTGTTGCATCTGGTTTTGGGGCATCACATCTTCACTTTTTAGAGGGTGGGATCGCAAGCGGAATGGTCCTCGCAGCACCAGCCTGTCGCCGCCAATCTCTGCAGGGGCCCACAATCGGTCTGCAACGAGAACAATTTGGCCTCGCGCGAGTGGAATTGTGTCCGGGAGCAGCGCATCGCCTTGCTCTGCTTGGCGAAGAACGCCGATCGCGACGCGGAGCGAGCCGATATGGCCTGCAACGATGACCGGGAGTTCGGAAAGCAGCCTGGCCGCCTGTCGCGGTAATCGGCCGAGCAGCTCGCCGAGGACGGTGAAAGCCGGAGGCACCGGACCGTCGAACGGAGAGAATAGAAGCAGCCGAGCCTTGCTGGCGAGCTCACCATAGGCGACGTCAAATTCAAGATAAGGCTGCGTACTCCGCGCTTCCTCGGTGCGAACAAGCTGCAGATTCCGCTGCGTCATTCTTTCCAGCGCAGCAAGCAAGGGTTCAAGCGCAAGTTCCAGGACCAGCGAACGCGCCGGCTCAGAAGGTAAGGTAAGCCCATTCTGCACGGTCCGAACCAGCGCTTCCGCAAGCTTACCCGGCAAGGACAGGATCAAGGTTTCACCTTCTACTTCGAAGACGCAGTCGAGCATCGGTGCCGCAGCCGGCTCCGCCTGCCAGACGGTCCGGCTCACGCGCACAGATAGCGGCTTCTCGCCGAGGAGGCCTTGTAGAGGCGCACGCAACGCTGTGATCTCGTTAAGCCACGAGGCCACTGCGTGCGACAGGATCAGCGACGGCATGAAGGCTGCGCGCTCAGCCGGCCGGTCCGAGGCCGGTGCGGCTTCCGCGCCGCAGGCCCCGAGCTCGCGCGTGAGAGGATCTGCAATCATGCTGGCTCACCTCCCGTCTGCCCTGACGGGCCGCGCCGGTAGCGGAGCAAGACTTCATCATCAGCTTCGATTTCGGCGGCGGCTTCGAAATGAGCACTCGTGGTGCGCCGAACGTCTTGATCAATCTCACGCCATTTCTGGCTCGCCGCTGAACGCCTGGCCCAAACGGCCCTCGCCTCAAGAACCGCAGTCTCAGCTTGCGCCTGAGCAGCACGGGCATTTTCAAGAACCTGCTGCGCCGCTGCAATCTCGTCTGTGAGCCGGCCGATGATGAGATGATAGCGCCGCTGCAGCTCGCAAACAGACATCGCATCGGCTGCTAGCATCTCCCGATAGAGCTCTGCCTCGAGCTTTGCCCGGCGCTCTTCGGCATGTGTAAGATGCTCGAAAGCTCGTTGGACAGCTTGGATCGCAAGGTGGCGCTTGGCTTCCATGTTAGACAATTCACGAATGGCGCTTCGCTCCCGCATGTCCTTTACGAGCCGCAGCTTCGAGGCGTGAACGGGACTTAGGCGGTCAGACGCGATATCCATGCGATCGTCTCCTCAAAGCTGCACGCCTCACCCTGCCCCTGGCGCAGAAAGGCCCGCAGTTGCTCGATCGAGGCGATCGCCCGATCGGTCAGCGGATCAGAGCCTTGTTTGTATTCACCGACCTTGATCAGGAACTCGGCCTCAGCGTACCGTGACAGCAGATCACGGAAAAAGGATGCCGCCTTGCGATGCGGCACGGACACGATCGCATCCATGACGCGGCTGCGGCTCGACAACACGTCGATCGCCGGAAAATGCTCCCGGGAGGCCAACGCGCGGGAGAGAATAATGTGGCCATCGAGGATGCCGCGTGATTCTTCCGCTATCGGATCACCCGTGCCGTCACCTTCGACAAGCACAGTATAGAAGGCCGTAATGGAGCCATGCTCGCCCATGCCGGCGCGCTCCAACAAGCCCGGCAACAGTGCAAAAACGGATGGCGGAAATCCGCGCCGGGTCGGCGGTTCTCCTGCGGCAAGTCCGATTTCACGCATGGCGCGGCTAAAGCGCGTCAAAGAATCCATCATCAGAACGACGCGAAGGCCCTGATCACGAAAATATTCGGCTAGCGCTGTCGCCATGTGGGCGCATTGGGCCCGCTCCATCGCCGAACGGTCGGAAGTCTCCACCACAACGACGGAACGGTGAAGGGCTTCGCCAAGATGACGTTCGATGAATTCACGCACCTCTCGACCGCGCTCGCCGATCAGCGCAACGATAGTGACGTCGGCCGCTGCGCCTCTTACGATTTGCGACATCAGCGTCGACTTGCCGCAACCGGCATCACCATAAATTCCGATCCGCTGACCTTCTCCGCATGTGAGAAGACCATCCAGGACACGGACGCCGAGCGGGAACGGCTGTTCAATCGCGCGCCGTTTCATCGGATTAGGCGCCCTGCCGCGCAGCGGTCTGGCTTCGCCGGCTTTTATAGGGCCCTTGCCGTCGAGCGGCCGGCCAAAACTGTCGATCACGCGGCCGAGCAAATCGGGGCCGGCAGCCACTTCCTGCATTCGCCCGGTCGTCACCACCTCTGCGCGATTGGACAGCCCCACCATGTCCCCGATGGGCGTGAGTAACACCCCATCCGGCAACAGACCGATTACCTCGGCCTCGAGCGACCATCCGCTGCGAGGATCCTGCAATAAGCACAGTTCTCCGACCCTGGCCTCCGGCAAGACGGCGTGCAGCAGCGTGCCCACGGCCCGCGTGATCCGGCCGCGGACAGCGCGTGTATCGATGTGCTTGGCGGAAGATCTTAAGGATGAGAGTGCGGCCTTTACGGTTCCTTCTGCGGCCGCGGCATGATGGGTCGGTCGTTGCACGGTCACGATTCAGCTTCCTCCGTCAAGCCAAAGCCGAGGCGCAGCGCGCGCAGCTGCGCGGCAAGCCCAAGATCGACGTTGCCGAACTCGCTCCATAAAACACATTGGTCCGCGCTCAGCGCCGGATCCGCCTCAATCCTGAGCTTCGGCCGGCCCTCAAGTCCGTCATAATCCTTGAACTCACTGGCTAGCAGGTCGGCTTTCAGTGGGGATACGTGAAGGCAGACCTCCGTGTTTTTATATCTTTGCTCGATGGCATGACGAACGCACTGGACCAGCATCTTGCCCGAATCAAATGCGCCAAGCAGATCGCGAACGATCTCAAAGACCAGTTGCGGCAATTCCCGCTCCAGAACCGCCTTGCGTTGGGCCAGTTCACAAGTCGCCTGCGCAATCAGCCGGGCCATTTCCTCTGCGCCAGCCTTTGCACCCTCGGCGCGGCCCTGCGCACGTTCCCGCTCATAAGCCAGGCGTGCCCACCCTCGAACCCGCTGCAGATGCCGCTCGGCAGCGGCCAGCGCCTGTATGGCATCGTGCCAGATCTCAAGCTGCGCAGCTGGGATCAGCGGTCCAAGAGCCCGAATCTTCGGGGCCGCGGGTGGTGCGAGGGCATCGGCCGTCATGCCCCAGCATCCTCAGTGCGCAAATGAGCCATGACGAGGGAAAGCAGCGGGCCTGCTGCGCTACGGTGCTCGGCAGTTGAGCTCTCGGCGGCCGTCCCAGCGGGCAAGCGTAGAAGCACGCGGATACGAGCAAGCGATGAAGTCTCTTCGAGCCAAGCGCCGAGACAAGCATGCCCGTCATATTCGATCTGTCGGGACAATTGCTCTGGATCGGCGATCGGGGCCGTTGCGACGGCGCAGGATAAATGCCGGACTGCGAAAGCATGCGCCTCGGCACCGATCAACTCCACCAACACAGGCAGATCGTGCCTGGAGAACAGCTTGAGGATGGAGCGTGCATGCCAAATGCCGCCCGCGAGCAGCGCAGCCCGCCGCGGATCATGCCCCAGGAGAGCATCTTCGCTCCAGTCGCCGCAGCTCACCTCCCCCTTGCTGCCCAAAAGCAGTTCGGCGAGCCTTGGCTGTAGCCTGGCACTCTGCTGTAGCCGAGCCAAAGTGGAAGGTGAAAGCAGCGGGTCAAGAAGCCCGGCAAAACGACCGGGATCGGCCGAGGCAGCAAGCTCGCGCAGCCGATCGGCTGCGAGCGTGAACGAGCGATTGGTTTTTGTGGCTGTGGTTGACATTGATGGCGGCATGAGCGTCCAGACTATGACGCATCAGCAATCATCTTGCCCGCCGCTTGGTCAGCAGACAGGCGCGAGCCCCTACCGAACACGCTCAGCTTACGCGATGATTTTCCAAACTGACGCATGCGCGGGCCCAGCAATACGCAAGCGACGATGCCGAATACCGCTCCGGCGCTTCCTACAGCAAGCGCAAGTAACGGCGATGAGCCGGCTCTTGCTGACTGAGCCACAGGGACTCCCGGACCGGCAGACTGCTCGACTGGAGCGCGCTCGACCGGCACGAAGACAACGGCGACCTTGTCATAGGACAGCCCTTCAATGCTGTTTGCGACGAGCATCTTGATCTGCGGCAATAGTGCCGAAAGCCTCGCGCTGGAGCCATGTCGAATGAAGACCGATGCCGAGGATGGGGTCGCACCTTGCCGCAACAAGTCGTTCTTCGGCAGAACGACGTGAACGCGTGCTGAAAGGACGCCATCTATATCGCTGATCGTGCGCGACAATTCTTCGCTTAGAGCATAAACGTATCGTGCCCGCTCCTCGATCGGCGAGGCAACGAGGCCCGATCCCTTGAACACCTCGCCGAGATTCTTGAAGGATTGGCGCGGCAGCCCCTCAACATTGAGCAGGTCAATCGAATAAGCGAGCTGCTTTTCCTCGACCTGGATTGTGCTGGTTCCGTCCTTGGCGACAACACGGACAGCATCAACGCCCTTGCCAAGGAGAAGCGCGAGCATCTCATTAGCCTCGCGCTCCTGAATTTTGGTGTAGAGATCGGTCTTACAGCCGATCAGCGAGAGGAGAAGGGGCATAGCAAGAAACACGCGAAGCCGTCGCCACGATTGACGGCCGCCGGAGCTCCCCCTCTTCATATCGCCAGTCATCAGCTTACTCAGCCGGCCGATAGCAGCTTGTTTAGCGACGAGCTGACGGCGCTGGTGCCCTTGGAGACGAGGGAAACCTGAACAACGTCTTTGTAGACGTCTCGCAGATTCGTCATCATCGATTCGAAATCAGCTCCAACCGGCTTAACAGCCGCATTGGCTCCGGCGTTATCCGCCGGCAAAAGTGGCTGCGCAGCCGGCCCAGGCTGCACCCCATTTACGACAGCCGGCGCAATCGCCGGAGAAACGGCTCGACCCTGGTAGATGCCGGAAAGGGTTTGGAGGATTCGGTCGCCCGGCGGACTTGCCAGCACATTCGTGCGCTGGACCTCCAATATCGGAGGAGTCGCTGCGGGTGGATTCGCGGTCGGGAAAGCAGACCCCTGATTGGGAGCTACTTGCGCCAGGGACTGCTCGAAACGCGCCTGCTCGCCAGCAGCTGCCGGAGAGCAGGCACCGGAAAGACAACCGGCTGAACTGGGAGGGATCGGCGTTGCGCCTAACAACATGGAGTGTGTCATTGTGCTGGTTTGATGACCTAAGCTTTAGCCGATGAACCGATCAAGTTCATAGGCTGCCGAGCTGACGAAAACCTGACGGAGATCAGGTTGACTTGGTCATCTAATGATCACGTTTGGCTTCCAAGCTGCGGCGAAACTCTAACTTCATAATGAGCGGAAGGCGTCAAGGAATGCTCGCGCGGTCCACGGTGGTACATATCTTAAAAAGAATTTTTTGTGCCGGTGTTCTCATCTGTGTCGGAATTTTGCGCACGTCTGCTGCATCCCTTTCGCTGCCGCCCGCCCCTTATAGCTACACCGTTCTCGATCAGGATCTTGCTGCGGCGCTGCAGGAGTTCGGAAACAATCTCAATATCAGGGTCAATGTCAGCGCCGACGTCAGGGGCCGGATTCGTGGACGAATGCCGGACCTGCCGCCACGAGAATTCCTTGACCGTTTGACTGCTTTGTACAATCTCCAGTGGTACTATGACGGACTTGTCCTTTACATCTCCGCCGCCCAAGAGGCGCAAAGCCGGCTCATTGTATTGAACCCAATCAGCTTCGATGCGCTCAAGGCCGCGCTCGACGCGCTCAACATCTCGGATGAGCGCTATATCGTGAAACCTGCCCCGGGAGAGGGCCTCATCCTTGCTTCTGGCCCACCCAGATTTGTTGCGCTGGTGGACCAGACCCTCAAGGGCCTTGTGGCGGAAGCGCAGGCCCGGCGCAGTCCCGCCGCCGAGAGGTCACAACACGAGTCGGTTTTGATGTTGTTTCGCGGCTCCTCGAGCACGGTCTTCCGGGACGGGCGGCCGGAAGCTTCTCCCGAAACGCCGCTTCATGGGGGCGCTGTGCGCGAAGCCGGTCCAGGCCAGAAGTGATGGTCGAAGATGCAAGACCGCTCCGACTGAAGTCGCATCCGATCGTCAGCTTTTCGAAAGCTAAAGCCCCCAGCATGAGCCTGCGAGGTCTTGACGGCTGCCCTGCTTGAGGCAGCCCGATAGATGGATAAGAGACCGGATGCTCGAGGGAAATTGGGTAGCGCTGCCTTCACGCAGTGCGAGGCATTAAAGATCAATGTGGGCCTCCGCACGCGCGCTTCCGAGCTAGCTGAGGCTTCGCATAGCTCAATGCGCGTCATCAGTTGGAAGGAGAAACAGGGTGGATTTCAATGCAGTCGCCCCGGCGAATACGAGCCGGAGCCCGACACAGCACGGACGGCTACAGATGCAACCGAGTTCGAGCGGCAGCTCAGCGGTTCAGAGGCTCCCGCTTCGGCGCAGGGAGTCGCCCATCCAGTGCTGCAGGGCGAGGCTTATTCACCCTATCTCGACGCGGGCCATCCCTACTCTCCATACTTGGAGACAGGACACCTCTATCCGCCTTACCCAGATTTAGCGCATCCCCTTGGGCCAGACTCGGGTTGGCAGGATAATCTATATGCCGCGCCTGCGGCCGTCGCTGCGCCAGAGCCGGACAACGGCCAGCTGCATCTCTCGCCGCAGGCCATAGCTCAGGCGATCGAGGAACATCCCGGCTTCGATCAAGATGTGATATGGCAGACTCTGGATGTCGGCCCATCGGAAGCCGAGCCACGGCACGGTGAGCCTCAAGCGGGGACATCGCATGCAGGACCATCGCGCACCGCCCCTTTTTCAGGATGAGCCGCCGCACGCCGGCCCCTCGCATGCCCGGCCATTGCAGGCGGGACCGCCCCAACCTGGGTCTTCTGAAGCTCCGCCAGAAAGGACCGCGAGGCGATCCATGTCGTCGAGATGAAGGTAAGCGCGTTGCGGATCAGGATAGTCTGGGTATGACCGGCCCCCCTAAATACCTTCAACATACCGGTTGTTAGAACCAGCACAGTTCTTCGCACAAACCTCCAAACACCGGACCACCTGAGATCACTCGGGGCACGAATCGCGGCATCAATCCGGCCTCACTCTTCGTCAGCTTCTTGCAAGCTGCCCCTGCTAGCACGAAAGGAATAGGTCATCTCGCGGCACCGCCGCTATCTGAGTTTTATGACATGGACACAGGCGCAGCCGATATCGCAGCAACGGCGCCAGACGCTGGCACAAACACCGATAACGCCGCGAACGGCGGCGACAACTCGCACGCAGCATTGTTGCAGCGGGCCTTCGAAAAAGCTCTGGTTGCCGTCGCTACCCAGGTCATAAGCGATACCCAGTCAGACATGGATGACGCTATGAGCGAGCTAGATGATGGCTGAAGGCCGGATTATCAGACGCGCACAGGGAGGACCTGACGGACGGCAAGCCGAACCGAAAACGATCGGGTGAAGCAGGCGGACTTGGCAACAGCAGCCGCTAGACCGTCTTAGGTGATCCTCCAGGCAGGCGGTGCGGCCGTTCTGCAGGACCTCGCAACTTTCGGAAGACGCCGCAGCGACTTGCTCATGCCGCCGTGTCACATATTCTTCGATGAGGGTTCATCAGGAGCGCTCTTTAGCCAGGGCACCAGACGTTCTAAGCGAGCCCGAGCGCTCCCCGCCGATGAACTTCGTCATCTATTATCCTCGATTGGTTCTGCAGCCGCCCGCGAGATCGTGCGCTAGAGAGATCCTCCGAGATTTTCCGGAACATAGGCAGACTTGGCGCTCGCTGCGCCCATATCTGCAGAACTCCGGGGACCGCTACCCCTCAGCATCGAGGCATGTTGCTGCTGCCTGATCCTGAGTTATGGCGTATTTGTCGCTACGAATTGGCGCCAAAGCTCAGACTGCCCCTATCACGCTAAGAGCTAAGATCCTCATCGAGGCCGCCGCACCTAGTACCCGGAATCAGAGCTGAGTGATACGGCGGCCTTTGAAACGGCGTTGACGGACCTTTTTCTTGGTCCAGACGAAGGGCTCGGCTCTGTCGTTGTATGCGTTGACGTAGGCATCGATGTGTTCCTGAAGCTGCTTGAGGCTCGTGAAGGAGGTGCCGCTGAGCGACTGCCCCTGCAAGATGGAAAACCATACTTCGACCTGATTGAGCCATGACGCACTTGTCGGCGTGAAATGAAATTGCACGTTGGGGTGGGCCTTGAGCCAGTCCTCGTTCTTTTTATGGGTGTTGAGGTTGTCGAGGATGACGTGAAGCTTGCGGTTCGGAAAAGTCGCGGTGACGCTGTTCATGAAATCGAGAAACTCGACGCGGCGCCGGCGTTTTGAATGGGTCGCGATGATCTTTCCGGTGGCGACTTCGAGCGCCGCAAACAATGTTGTGGTGCCATGCCGCTTGTAATCGTGGCTTTGGCCGGTTAAGGCGCGGCCATTGGGCAACTTCAGATAACCCTGCGCTCGCTCCAAAGCCTGGATCGAGGGCTTCTCGTCCACGCACAGCACAATGGCCTTCGCCGGCGGCGCGACATAGAGGCCGACAACATCGGCGGCTTTGGCCGTAAAGTTCGGGTCGTTGCTCTCGCACCAGGACTTGCGAGCCACCAGGTCAATCTTGTGGCTGCGCAGGAACCGCCAGACATATTGGACATCGACATCGCCCAGCGCCTCGGCCAGCAGGGGGCCGGTCCAGCGCGCAAACCCTTGCGGTGGCGGCTTATCCAGCAGCTTCAGAATCCGCTTGTCGGTCGTCTTCGTATAGATCGGCTGCTTGCCAGGCCGCGGCTTGTCTTGCAGCCCTTCAAGGCCATGGTCGGCATAGCGATGCCGCCAAAGGCTGACAATCCGCGGCTGGACCCCAACTTCCTTGGCGATCGACCGGGTGCTGCGCCCATCCGCCGCCAACAGAACTATCCGCGCCCGCTTCAAATCGCGCTGCAACGTCACCGGTGAGCGACAGCACGCCTCAAGCACCTTGCGATCTTTCCTCGAAAGGTGGACTTCTCTTGCTTCGGGTATCATCCCGACCTTGAATCACGACTCACGTTCCAAGAAAAGTGGGTACTAGTATCTTCATCTCCTCACTGAACACGAAAAGCGGGCGCTAGCGCCCACTTCAGTGACTTATCCCATAAGCTGGAACCGCTTCGCAGTACCAGCCAGACCTCAGGCCAACTCAAGCATCGGACGTTGTGCCTGGATTCTCATTGCTGTCGATGATTTCCTGGTTCACCTGGCGTCCAGACCGGTCAACCCAGCCCGAGCCTGGTTGTTCATAAATCGTCTGGGCTCCGTCCGAAGTCAATTGATCAAGCGTACGGCCCGCATTCGACTGCGTCACCTTGAGATTGTTCTTACCGTCAAAGCGGTCTCCAAGCCCTTCGACGACCATGGCATTGTCGCCGTTAGTAATGGTCAGCTTCGAGGCCATCGTTTTGCCCTTGCCGATATCAACGGTGTCGACAGTAATCTTCGTGCCGTCGTCGAGCTGGAAAGTCATGTTCTTCTTGAAGTCAAAGTCGACCTTGCCGTCACCGTCGGCATCGACGTGGGGATCGCCTTTAATCGAGGTGATCTTGCCTGTTTGACTGTTACGAATGAGCACTGTTCCGTCATTTTCGTCGACCAAGATCGAATACTTATCACCAAGCTTGATCTCAGCCTTGCCGTCCCTGACCTCATGTGACCACACTGGCGCCGGCTGAGAAGACTGCGTGGGCACCTGGGCAGCCGCAACAGGCACCATCGCAAGAGGCGGCGGCGGAGGAGGAACGAAGAAGACGGGCGCCGTAGAGGTGGGCGCTCCGCTTGCATACTGGTAGTTGCCCGGCCCACGCCCTTGCTCGCCGTCGTCGATACTCGCCTGATTCACGGCGCGTCCGGCGCCATCGACCCATCCCTGTCCACTCTCATGGATCGTTTGGGCACCATCAGACGTCAACTCGTCAAGGGTCATCCCAGCGTTGGACTGCGTCACCCTCAGATTGTTTTTGCCATCCTTGTCGTCGCCGAGCCCCTCGACAACGATCGCGTTGTGGCCGTTCGTAATCGTAAGCTTTGAAGAGATGGCCTGGCCATTGCCGTAGTCGACATTATTCACAGTAATCTTCGTGCCGTCGTCGAGCTGAAACGTCATATCCTTCTTGAAATCGAAGTCATCCTTGCCGTCTCCGTCGGCATCAACGTGCGGGTCGCCATGAATGACCGTGACATGGCCGGTCTGGTTGTTGCGGACTGTCCACGTGCCATCCTTCTCATTGGCCGTAATCGTATACTTGTCCCCAAGGTTGATCGTGGCCTTGCCATCCTTGACCTCATGCGTCCACACCGGATCCACAGCAGGCTCGGCATTCTGATTCAGCTGGCTCATCAGCATGGTGGAAGGAGGAGGCGCCATCATGTACGCCTGCGTCGTAACGACGGCTGGCGCCACGACGACCGGAACGACACTCCCAACGGCCGTACCGACGAGGGCTGGTGAGGCTACCGGCAAGTACTGGTAGCTCGCCGGGGCATATTGCCCCAACATGGCGTTGAAGGTGGGAGTGACAACAGCGCCCTCCGGCGCCACTCCGTTCATCGAGTCGGGCGCACCCACCACTGGCAGGCCGGCCACGGGAAGATACTGCATTTAGTTCACTCCTGTTGCATAGACGACATCTGTAAAACTGTGAGCGTTACGCGCATAGTCACCCAAGATCCGCCGCTTCAGATCTGCATGAGAGCGCCTGATCAGCTCATCCGAACGAACGACTAATTCCCTTGCCAGAACCGGCAGCCTATGGAGATCCTCTCTCGCCCCATCACCGTAACCGCACGAGCACATCACGCGCATTCAACTCACAGATACGGTAGCCCGAACACCTGTCGAAAAGCTGACGATGATCAGCGAGCCAAGCCGCACGCACTTTGGCATCGATCGGATGTCCGAAACGCATCCTTCGCTGAACGTATCGCAAGATTTAATATTCCTTCCTGGCAAGATTCGTCTGGTACCAGCGGTGCTCCCATGTCTTCAGGCAAATGACACGACGTTGCCGGTTATCAGCCAATCATCTCATCCTCACCGCAATCAGCGCTCCCGCCGGAACTGCACATCATCTGCGAGGAGCGATCAACAGCTTGAACTCTCGCTGCATTTTCCCAAACATCAAGACTTCGCGAAAGGTGAGCTTTCGCAAGCCGCCATCTTAGCCAAACGGGACAAGCGAGGGCTGAGATCCGCACGGCTCGATGACCTTATCCCGCTTCCGTGCTCCACCCTGCAAGCCACGCGCCTGCGAAGGTTCCGCCAAGTCAAATCATTCCTGAACGCGCAGCTAAGCACGGCTCAACTCGCCTTCATCCAAGCCGGCTATAGGGCGCCGCTGGGAGCGACAGGGCGATCCGATGATTGCGAGCAGATGCAAGCCTGCCGCAAAATATCACTCGCCTCAACGTGAGGCTCGTCAGCTTTTCGAAAGCTAGCGCCCCTAGCATGAGGCCGCTGAAGCTAGGCGAACAGTCGTCTGCGCAACAAGACGAACATAGGAGAACGCAATGATCGGAGAAATGATTGGAAGCGCCGCCGGCGGTTACCTAGGCGGCCCGGCCGGAGCGGCAATTGGTTCGGCACTGGGCGGGACCGTGGACAAGGTCTTTGACAAGGTGGTCCACACCTTGGTGCCCGACGAGGGTCACCATGATAAGGCCGAAGACCACAAAGACGCCGGCGAAAAGACCGAGGTGCAATCCAAGCACGAGACTGCCTGCAAGAGCCCGGAGCTGAACCTCGGGCTCAGCACGCTCGGCGGTACGCCCATGTTCCTTTCCATTCCTGCGATCGTCTCGCCGGCCCGCACCTCGTAACAAATCAGAACCAGCGTTATCCCAAAAGAAAGGCAAATAGACATGGCGGTTGACAATGTTGGCGGAAATGGCGGCGCTGCTGGTGCCCAGCAGACCGGCGATAGCGGCTTCCAGAACCAGATGGCTGAATTCGAGCGTGTGAGCCAGAAGGTTCAGGCCCAGGCCGTGGCAATGCGCAGAATTACGACCGAACTCTCGTCCGAGAAGAAGGTCGCCGACGAGCGCGTCCAGTAATTCTGCAAGACGGGTGGCTCACCGCAGTTGCTACCGTCGCCGCGCTGTGAATGACGAAGTCTGGATGAGCCGTACGGCACCGCCGTACGGCTTCTCTCGTTATTCGGGGGATTATCGTGAACGACTCTGTTTCGCTTGAGTTCGAGGTGCTTTCGGGGGTCTATACCGGGCTCAAAGGAAAGACGGCGGGCGGCGAGAGCATTGTGGGCAGCGGCCTCGATGCGGACATGATCTTCGTTGAACAAGGGCTCGAACCGCATCATCTTCGCGTCATCCCGCAGCGCGATTCGATCGAGCTCGAAGCGCTCGCTGCCAGAATCAGCATTGACCGTCACGCTAGCATTGCAACAGGTGAGCGCGTCAGAGTGCCGCTTCCCGCGATCATTCATGCCGGCGCGATGTCCATCCGCTGGTCGGCAGAGGATTTCCAACCAATTGCTTCGAGCAAGCGATCTCGCCGCTCGATCGTGGCACTCAGCCTGATCTTGCTCAGCTCTGTCGCGATCGGCACCGTCTCAATCATCTTTGCCCCCGGCGATAGGGCGGTGGCGCCAAGCACCGGATCATCGCACGCGGTCGAAATTGCCGCTAAACCAACCGTCGATCATTTTGACGCGAGAGCTGCTGATGAAATGGCCGCATCACTGCGCCAACAGATCGAACGAGAGGGCCTTCCTGACGTCAAGATCGGGCACGGGCCCGGCGTCGTGACCGCGGAAGGGACGATTGCGCCGGACCTCGTCGCAAAATGGAAAGAAATCCAGCAATGGTTCGATCGTCAAAGCAATGGTACCCCGACCCTTGTGAACGCTGTCGCGGTGAAAGAGGAAAAGATGCCGTCTTCGATTGCTGTCCAAGCCGTCTGGCGCGGAAGCGAACCTTATCTGCTTATTGCCGGGCAGAAGTATTTCGTCGGCGCGCTCTTAAGTAATGGATGGACCGTTGATCGAATCGAGGATGGACGAGTTCTGCTCAGCCGCAACGGCCGATCTGCCGCTTTGCCCTATTAAGGTCTCTACCCTGCAAAAGAGAAGGAGAAGGCTATGGCTAGGCTGCCTCAGAACTCCGTAGGGCCCGGCAACTCATCGCAGGGGTTAGATGCGGGCCAGCACGCACCAGTCATCGGCTCGCCTCCTTCGCGAGGTGATAAGCTCGAAGTCGGAGGCGCCCATGCGGATAGCGGCACGAAGCGGGCGTCGTGGCAGGATGCGGCTTCGTATGATCTGCCAATTGATGGCGCGAGCGAAGCGGCGCTCGGGGTCGATTCCGTCGGCGCCATCTCACGCGTCACTTTATTCGAAAGCGAAGCAGGAGCGAATGAGGTAGATGCACGCGCGAGATTGGCTTCGCTTTATGGTCCCAATCTGTCCCGCGGACTACTCTCCTTCGTAGTTCCGCGCCTTCGTCATCCCGACGTACTGCGCGCTGACAAGCATGGTGTTCTTCTGGAACGCTTGACGCGAACATTGGAGGCGACGCCGGAAGACAAGACGGCGCGAGAGTGCTTGGCAATCCTGCAGCAGGAGCTGCAGCGGTTACTAATGCTCCGACAAAACCAAAACAGCTTAATCAAGGGTTAGCCATGGCCGATCCTGATGGATTGCATCGCGTCGCCGTTCCCCTGGCTCCAGGAGTCTCAAAATCCGGCGATATTCCGTCGATCTCCGGGCCAGAGCGCGACCTGCTTTGCGCACTCTCATATGTCCATCTCGCGTGCGGGCAGAGCGCACACAGCCTGGCTCTGTTGCGAATTGCAGCTCGCGAGCATTCCAACGACGTCGGTCTACTCCGCATTCTAGCCTACACGCTCATCGCCGAGGGCCTCGGCGAGGAAGCACTCCATGTGCTGGACCGGCTGGACGCACTTGATACGCAACCCTCTTCTCGCATACCGATGACGCTGTTGCGCAGTCACGCGCTACGGCACGCTGGCCGCATGGCCGAGGCTCGCGAGGTCTTCCAGACCTATGTGTCATTGCGCGCGAGTACAGCCCTCATCCGAAAGCAATAGGGATCTATCATGGCCAACACCTTGCGCGGCTTTGTCGTGCGCGCTCCGGCCCACCCGGATTTCATGGTTGCCTTGATGCTGCTTCTAGCGATCGGCATGATGATCATGCCAATCCCAATCATCGTGATCGACATGCTGATCGGCTTCAATCTTGGCTTTGCCATATTGCTGCTGATGGTTGCCCTCTATCTCAGCACACCGCTTGATTTCTCGTCCTTGCCGGGCGTCATCCTGATCTCCACCGTATTTCGGCTGGCGCTGACGATTGCAACAACACGGCTGATCCTCGCCGAAGGCGACGCGGGCAGCATCATTCACACCTTCGGCGACTTCGTCATTTCAGGGAATATTGCGGTCGGAATTGTCATATTCTTGATCGTGACCATGGTCCAATTCATGGTTCTTGCCAAGGGTGCCGAACGCGTCGCAGAGGTGTCTGCGCGCTTCACGCTTGACGCGCTACCAGGCAAGCAGATGGCGATCGATGCGGAGCTACGCAACAGCCACATCGATCAACACGAAGCACGCCGCCGACGTGCCGCCTTGGAACAAGAGAGTCAGCTTCATGGCGCTATGGATGGTGCCATGAAGTTCGTTAAGGGAGACGCGATCGCCGGGCTGATCGTGATCTGCATCAATATGCTTGGCGGAATAAGCATCGGCCTGCTCTCCAAGGGCATGTCGCTCGATGAAGCGCTGCATCAATATACTCTTTTGACGATTGGTGATGCGCTCATTTCGCAGATTCCGGCGCTGCTGCTGTCAATTACCGCCGCGACCATTGTCACGCGCGTCAACGGACCCTCCAAACTCAGACTCGGCGCCGATATCGTTCACCAACTTACCGCAAGTACGGAGGCACTTAGGCTAGCCGCTTGCGTCTTGGTATTCATGGGGCTCGTTCCTGGCTTTCCTTTGCCCCCGTTTGCCGTGCTGGCCGTCCTGTTCGCTGCCGCAAGCTACGTCAAGGTCGGCCCCAAAGACGACAAGCCTGCCGCCAAAATAGGAGCTAGCGCCGCGGCATCGGCGCCGGTTCCTGCAGCGGTCCAAAAGCAGGCCGCACATGCGGAAGCGCTTCCGATCGCGTTGTTCCTTGCACCAAACCTGACGGATTCGATCGACAAAGACGAGCTGGAAGAGAGCATTTCGCGTGTTTCAAGGCTCGTGTCGGCGGACCTTGGCATCACCATTCCGCGGATCCCTGCCCAGATTGGCGACAGCTTGTCCTCGTCGCAGTTCAGGGTCGATGTCGATAGTGTGCCAGTTGAGCGTGATGTGATCAATCCCGGGCACTTGGCACTCAACGACGATGTCGCGAACATCGAATTGAGCGGCATCCCCTTTCAACAAGACCCTGAAACGAATCGGGTCTGGATCGAAGAACGGCATGCAGCGGCTCTCAAGGCCGCCGGAATCGGATATCATCGGCTAAGCGAAGTTCTTGCCTTACGTCTCCATTCCACATTGACGCGCTTTGCACAGCGCCTGGTCGGTATTCAGGAAACCCGCCAATTGCTCGCTCGGATGGAGCAGGAATACCCTGATCTGGTGAAGGAGGTACTGCGTACGGCCACCGTCCCTCGGATCGCCGAGGTCCTGCGCCGCTTGCTCGATGAAGGCATTCCAATCCGCAATACCCGCTTGCTTCTGGAGGCATTGGCAGAATGGAGCGAGCGCGAGCAAAACGCCGTCCTGCTCACCGAGTATGTTCGTGCTACCTTAAAACGCCAAATCTGCTTCCGGTATGCTAATGCCCATCGCGTCGTGGTCGCCTTTATCATCGAGCGTGAGAGCGAGGAAATCATCCGCGGCGCAGTACGGGAAACGGCCGTAGGCCCATATCTCGTCTTGGATGAATGGCAGAGCGAAAAGCTGCTTGCACAATTTCGTCAGATTCATGCGACCATCGCGCAAAGTAAGAGCCAGCCTGTCGTCCTCGGTTCGATGGATATCCGGCGTTTCGTGCGCGGTTTTCTCACGCGCAACGGAATCGACTTGCCTGTTCTGTCCTATCAAGATCTCGCCGCGGACTTCACGGTCCGGCCGATCGGATCCGTCAAGCTTCCAAAGGCGCCTTCCTCAGGAGGGCTCCTAACAGCTGCAAGCTAAGAGTGCGCAGCACTACCTTGTGAGTAGCCGATGAAATCTAATGACACCAGCTTCCGCCGATATCTGTGCTCCGCCAGTCCAAGGCTGCGGCCGGCTCTGCTTGCGATGCTGACTGTTGTGCTGCTCGCTGGTTGCGCTACCGCAGACAAACATGGCCTTTCACCGCAGCAGAGGTCCGCATCAGACCTCGCAGACAGCGAAGAGATCGACCCCGCCGCGCGCGAGCGCATTTCGCACGCGCTTGGCCGAGATGCTGATGAAGGGGCTCTGCGCGACGCATTGAAGCAACAGCCGAACAACATTGATGCGGCTATTCCTCTTGCGCGAGCCCTGCTGGCACGCAACTGTCCGAATGATGCGCTTGAGGTGCTCGACGGCGTGTTATTGGCAACCCCTGGCGACCTGCGCGCATTAAATGCCAAAGCAGTTGTTCTCGATCACGAGGGCCGTCATCAGGAAGCCCAAGAGCTATACCGCCAAGCTCTCGCGGCGGAACCTGCAAACCCGATGCTGCGCAACAATTTCGGACTGTCCCTCGCCCTTCAAGGCAAGATGGACGCCGGCGATGCCAGCGCAGCACCTCAGGCGGGCAGCCGGAAAGCATTGGCTCGTTCAAGATAAGGCGATCAAGAGCGGGCAGGAATAGCGAAGCGTGATGCTTAGCTGTCAGCTTGCCGACAGCTAGGCTTACTATGAGCGCGGAACCCCACTCCAGCGCGGCCTCGCCGACATAACAGGACGTGTTATGTTTCAAAACACTAAAGCTCTATCTAACAGCGAACGTGCGTCCGAGCTCGATGAAATGGGAACGAGCTCGGACGATGGCTCCCACACGGATAGCCCAAGATTCTTGGATGTATTCTCTGCTCTGAGTTTGGCGCCATCGAGCTGCTCCGTTGATGCATCTTTGGCAGCAGTCCCGCCATACGCGCTGGTTGACGAGCGGCCGGTGGTTGAGATCTCAAAATCTTCGTTTGAGAATAAGCTGGCAGATTTTTATGGAGGAGACATAGAGGATATTGCTGCCAATCCGCAGCGATACTCGCGCTGGGTTTCCGAAAAGGCTCACGCACAGCGGACACTGCATTTCGCTTCGGCACGAAGTCTATTTCGGAGAAATCGTGCTTTTTCAGCTATCAGCTTGGGAACAAGAGCGTCGGGCTTCTGAGAACGGAACCCGGAGGCCGCATGAGTGAGCTGTTCAAGGGCAACAATGATTGGCGCCATCAATTTCCTGGACGAGATGAAATCACCTCAACAATAGCTTTCCGGGTTACTCATCCGCTCGTCGAGAACGCGGGCGATATCTTGCTTGAACATCAGCTCCAGATCGACGGAAACAAACCGCTCGTTCTCTCCCACTCTTCCAATCCGGAAGCGAAAGCCCGCGCGGCAGCGTTGGGCTTTCTTGAGGTTAGTGACTCGATGATGGTGCTAGATCCCACCAAGCACGATGACAAATGGAAGAACGAAGGCGGCAATTGGCAGCGGGCGGGTAAGCCGCCTTTGTATCTTGCCGCGACTGAAGACAACAGCGGCAATGCCAAGTATACCGAGAGTGTAGCGAAGCCCGCGAACGATCCGTATGATGAGGAATATGACTTTATGTAGAGCCTACAGGCATCACACGAAGAGCGATTGGCCGGATCGGCGGGGCAAGATCAGGCCTCTATCTCATTTCCTGCTGCATGTACTCTTGAGCACCGACATCTTTTCCGTATCCGCAGGCGGAGTTGGACTGCGCTGTGGGTCCTTTCGTCTGGCGGAATCAAGCCGGACGAGCAGCAGATCGATTATCTCTCGGACTCCGCAGCCTCGTGTTCCTCCTGATCTGCAGCTTGCGCCAGCAAAGAGCCTCCTTGTATCAGCCGAAATGACGCGGTCTATCGGCACTGCGAAGCTACAGCGCGCGATGGCGGCGCACGATCTCCATGACACCCGGTCCTGCCATGTGAGGATCTCCTCCTCTGCCTTCCCGGGAAAAAACTTGCTCGCAAACCGTTTTCAGCCCTTTAGCCGCCGGCAGCGGACGGCATGATTGGTTGGCAGAATCTTGCCGGCATGAACGTCCTCCGGGAGGATCACATCCTCATCAAACCCGCTCGGCACTGCTACATCCACGCCCTTCTGGCATCTTGTCGTTCAGATAAGAGAGAGGAGAAATAGCGAAGTAGTTAACATGCGCCAACCAGGCTCCGGCTTGCAACCGCAAATCACATGACCGCGATCTGCGGTGCCCTTGGTATCCTTAATCTGAGTGACTTGTTGGCAGGTGATTTAAGGACGGTGAGCGGTGCGCTCGGCTTCCCTTTGCCTTACGTAAACCGCGACGGCCGGCAAGTGACTTCCACTGTCTCATCGAAGCTATCGCTGAGCATTTGTTTACCTCGCGCGTCAACAACCGATGGGCTTTTGCGGCAAATCTTCTCAATCGCGCTCCCCCGCGGCACCTGATGCGCGCGGCCGATAAACTACGCTGTTGTCGCACGTTCATCCTGGACTACTTCGGCGCAGTGTACTCAGAGGAGCTGCTCGCTGGCAGACAAATCGTCAAGCCGCTCATCGTGTAGAGCGAGATGTGTGACGGCAAGCTGCTGAGTGTTGTGCCAGCGTATATCGCGCTTGATCTACCCCCAAATCTCCAGAGACGCCAAGTTCTCCTGAGACGTTGTGCGCAAGGTTGTGTTCATGACATGTCGACGGTTACATTTGGCCACCTGAAGCCTTGGACTCGACGACGCGCACCACTCCGGCGGTTAGCGTCTATGCCGGCACGGTCAGATCAGATCGAGCAGCATGCTTCACGCTTCATAACGACCTGCAGGTGGTTGTGATCCAGGATCATCGCACACCAGTCGTCACTCAGATGATCTGGTATAAGGTCGGTTCCGCGGATGAACCGCCCGGCAAATCGGGGCTTGCGCATTTCCTCGAACACCTGATGTTCAAGGGTACTTCCAAACATCCGGCGGATGAATTCTCCAAGGCCGTGCTGCGCGCCAGCGGCTACCAGAACGCCTTTACCGGGTTCGACTTCACCAGCTACTTCCAGCACGTGCCTCGAGAGCACCTCGGCAAGATGATGGAATTTGAAGCCGACCGCATGACCGGTCTCGTTCTCAAGGACGAGAACGTGCTCTCCGAGCGAGACGTCGTGCTGGAGGAATTCAATATGAGGGTCGCCAACCATCCAGGTAACCGGCTTGCTGAGCAGATGATGGCGGCGCTTTACCTCAACCACCCCTACGGCCACCCTATTATCGCGTGGCGCCAGGAAATCGAAAAGCTTACCCGAGAGGACGCGCTTGCCTTCTACCGGCGCTTCTATGCACCTAACAACGCGATCCTGATTGTCGCTGGCGACGTAGCCACCAAGGAAATGCGCTCCATGGTGAAGGAGACGTTTGGCGGCATCCCCGCGCAACCTTCGATTCCCAAGGAACGCCTGCGGCCGCAGGAACCGCCGCCGGCCGCGCAGCGCAGAGTGACACTGGCCGATGCCCGCGTCGAGCAGCCGGCCCTGCGCCGCTATTATCTCGTACCCTCGACTCGCAGCGCGGCCGCGGGCGAGGGTCCAGCGCTTGAGGTGCTCGAGCAGTTGATGGGCGGCGGCATTAACTCATATCTCTATCTCTCGCTGGTTGTCGAAAAGCAGCTCGCGGTCACCGCCAGGGCGAGCTACCACTCTGCCGCGCTCGATCCATCGCTATTCGAGATTTCCGTCATACCAAAGCCTGGCGCCAACCTCAGCCTGATCGAGCGCTGCATCGACGAGGTAATCGCCGGTATTGCCCGTAATCCCGCGAGTGCCGAAGATCTCCAGCGGGCGAAGACGCGGCTAACCGCGCAAGTCGCCTACGCCCAAGACAGTCAGGAACTGCTCGCTCACTGGTATGGCCGCGCCCTGACGACGGGACTATGCATCGAGGATGTACAACGCTGGCCGGACGACATCCGAGCGGTCGGCGCACCGCAGGTGCATGAGGCCGCGCGGATATGGCTCGACAAGAAACGAGCGGTAACCGGCTATCTCGTCAAAGAGTCTACCCCGCAACACTGGGAGACGCTCTAGTGATCCATCCTTGCACTCGACGCGGGATCCTCCTTGGAGGAGCCTCCCTCTCCATGGCGGTGCTCGCTTCGTCAAATTCGCATGCCGCACCACGATCACTGGACCGGACCAGGATCAAGCGTTTGATTTCGTCTTGCGGCATAGAAGCCTGGTTCGTGCAGGACTCCACTGTCCCATTGATCTCGATGGAATATGCCTTCACCGGCGGCGCGGCTCAGGATCCCGCTCAAAGACCTGGCGTAGCCCACATGGTTTCTGGGCTGCTCAAGGAAGGTTCCGGCAAATTTGACTTCAAGACCTTTCATCAGCGGCTGGACCGCCATGCCATTGAGCTGCGTTTTCACGTGACCCATGATCACTTCCGCGGTGCCTTGCGCACGATCAATGACAGCGCGGAGGAGGCCTTCGAGCTTTTACGGATCGCGCTAACCTCGCCGCGTTTTGAGGCCGCCGACGTCGAATGGAACCGTGCCGCTGTGCTTGCGCGCCTTCGGCACGACTCAACCGATCCTTCGTCGCTGGCTCGCCGCAAGTTCCTCGAAGTCGCTTTTGGGGATCATCCCTATGCTCGCCCAGTCGATGGCTACTTGGAAAGCGTGCCGAAGATAGAGGCCGAGGATCTCAAGGGTTATGTCCGGCGCGTCATTGCAAAAAGACACGTTCAAAATCGCGGTGGTCGGCGGGGTCGATCCAGGGGCCGTCTGCAAGCTGCTCGATAAGACCTTTGGCAGCCTGCCGAGCAACGCGGAAGCGATGCCGGTCGCCGACGTCATCGCAGCAAAGCCGCCGCAGCGGGTCTTTATTCAGCTCGATGTGCCGCAGACAGTTGTGACTTTTGGCGGTCCAGCCGTCCGTCGCAGCGAGCCGGGTTTCATGCCCGCCTGTATCGTCAACCACATTCTCGGCGGCGGCGGCCTGACGTCACGCCTGTTCCGCGAAGTCCGCGAGAAGCGCGGACTGGCTTATTCAGTCCGTGAGCAGCTTGTCTGGCTGGATCATTCAGCCATGTTTCTCGGTACCAGCGGCACCTGCGCCGATCGGGCCGGTGAAACGGTTGAAGAAATCGAGAAGCAGGTCCGACAGATCGCCGCGGAAGGACCGACTCAGCAGGAGCTCGATGACGCAAAGTCCTACCTGAAGGGCTCGCAACTGGTAGCTCTCAACACATCATCAAAACTGGCGCGAACGCTACTGCAGCATCAGCTTGACAAGTTGCCTATCGACTATCTCGAAAACCAGAATGCCGTCGTCGATGCGGTGACGCTGGAAGACGCCAAAGAGAGCAGCGCAGCGGCTGTGGGGCGGGGGTCTGCTCACAATTATCGTCGGCCGCGCCCCAAAGGACGCAGCGCAGGCGGCCATTGTGCCGTCCAGGACTACACCCCCGCCGGGCGCCGATCAGCTAGACACCGGCCCGACGACGCCGCCCAATTTATTTTCTAGCAGCCCATGTGCTTAGCTCTCGCGCGCAGAGAGGCCTTTAGCCACTCACCTTTAGCTCGTGGAGATATTCCTCGGCATGCCGAAAAGACGGCGATCTGATCCAGTAGACCTTTGATGGTCTGCGAAGCCATAGTCGGACCGCCTAGCATCCCCCCGATTTGCGCTTTCATCGAGCTCGCAATCTGACGCTACGTAAGACTCGGTCTCCCATTAAAATTTGATAGCGGCAGCGACAGCATCCATAGCGAACCTACGGCAATCCAACGATCACCATGGGCAGACTTTGATTCTTGCCCCGCATATTCCAGCCGCACACAAACCTCACGTAAATCACCAGTACAAGTGATTACTCCCATTGCCGGAGCTGCATCATCACGCGACGTTACTCGCTAGATGTTGAAAACGCTTATCAGTTGCAGAGCTCTCGCATCGGCGGTTCATTGCCCCTTCTTTCCGCCATGTTCGCACCCAAAGCAGTGACGCGCCGATAGCGCACTTTGCGCGCGGCAATAGCAAGAGCTCAGGAGATGTTTCTATGGTGAAGCCAGTGGTAATTGTAGTCGGTGCGGACAAGGGAGGAGTCGGCAAGACGACCGTATCACGAACGCTACTGGACTACTTTAGCGTCAATAACGTGCAAATACGCGCGTTCGACACGGAGTCGCCCCGGGGAACGCTGAAGCGCTTTTACCCCGGGATCACTGAGATCGTCGACATGACTGCGACGGCGGACCAGATGAAGATCTTCGATACCTTGAACTCAGGGCTGTCCGTCACTGTCATCGATGCTCGCGCAGGCCTACTGTCCTCTGCGCTGGCTTCCTTGCGCAACATCGGCTTTCTGGACTCGGCACGGTCTGGCCAGATCACATTTGCCGTGTTCCACATCCTGGGATCATCTATCGCGTCGCTAGACGAGATCGAGGAAACCGCGACTTTCATGACCGGTGCAAAGTACTACCTGGTCAAGAACTTCATCAACGACACTCAATTCTTCCAGTGGGATCAAGCCACTTATAATTCCTATTTTCATCGCATCAAACATGCGACTGAGTTGACCATCCCGAAGCTTAACGAGATGGCGTATGAGCAGGTGGAAGTCGCGTCCGTCCCGTTCATAGACTTCGTCGCGAACAAGGGACGCAATGATGAACCCGCGAACAACTCCTTCGTGCTGCGCGGCTATGTCCGGCACTGGCTGGCAAATGTCTGGAGCGAATTTGATCGCATCAACTTGACGGAATTGGCCGGGGCCAAGTCCGCCACCCGGGCCGGCGAGAAGTAGCCGTATATCCGGCAAGCTCGAGCCCACGCACGGAACGAAATTGATCTGCTGGCTATGTTAGCGACCCCCATCTACATCATCTGCTCACCTAGCCCGCAGGTCGGTAAAACCCTCATCGCTCGGGCCATGAGCGAGTTCTTGCTGCTGAAAGACGGTACAACGCTGTCGTTTGACGTCAACTTGAAAGAGCCATCATTGCTCGACTACCTGCCCAACATCACGGAGACCGCGGATGTGATCGACACATACGGCAAGATGCAGCTGATGGACCCTCTCATCGTTCACGATCGTGTACCCAAAGTAATCGATCTCGGCTTTCACGCCTTCGACGAATTCTTCAAGATGTGCGAGGAGATTGGCTTCGTCAAGGAGACGGCGCGGTGCTGTGTCACCCCTGTCGTACTCTTCGTCGCGGGCGCAGATCGCATCTCCTTTCGTGGTTACGAGATGCTGCGGCGGCGAATTCCCCCGGCCTCGCTGGTCATCATCCACAATGAATTCGCACTGCGCGGCGGATTACCTGAAGCGATGGACGGCGATCGGGTGATTCGAATTTCCGCACTACCGCTGTTCCTTAAGAGATATATAGATCGGCTTGGCTTTTCCTTCACTGGGTATCTGCGCAACGAGAAGGACTGGTCCACCGAGCTGCATCAATGGATCCGGCGGAATTACGGCATGTTTCGCGATCTGGATTCGAGTGTGACGCTGCGAAGGTGGGATCGGCCGCGGGGGACGGACATCGGTAGCCTACGTTGCACGAGGGCGACTTGAAGAGATCGGTCTGATCCCCCATCTATTTGTCTGGCCTATGAGAGGCCGTTGAGCGCTGAGTTCAACGGCGCTCGCAACGTGAACGCATTGCGTTTTGCTAATCTTCTCTTGGATGTCCATCCTATACCATGATCGTCCGCACGGACGCACGGGCGCAATTAACAGAGCTCATTCGGCAATGGCTCATGCAGACAGTCCGTCATGCAGGCAGTCCGTCCCGGAAGGCGTCGATTAAATTTTGACTTTTGTGACCGGCGAGGCGGATCGACGGACCCTCCTTCGGAGGTGCGCTCATAGCTGAAGGCCGAGCTTCCCGAGGACCTGATGCAGGAGCGCGCTTTTGATCGCGCGGGCAATCTCGTTTCGTATCTGGCGCCGAGGACCGGCTCGGCATCGGCATCGCCCGTCAGACCATGCTCAGCCAGTCGCTCATCCAAGCGGGTTTCAAATTGTACACCCATCACGCCGACGAGCCGCTCCTGCATTTCAGCATAATCTTGGGGTACCATACGCCTCACCACGCTTTCCATGGTTGCCATCGCGTCGCTAAATAGTCCCGAAATTCCGCCGCTTCCCGTCCCGCGCCGACGCCTCGGCCCTGGCCACATCGGCCTCGGTCACTTGAGACACATTCATGAAGCGCATGTCGGGAGCGTTGTGCCGCAGCTCCAGGGCGTCCCGCAGCTGGGCTTGGTAGGCAAGATAAACCTCGATCTCGTCGACATCCGCGTCGGGATCGGCACGGCGAAGTGAGTTGCCCCTCTCGCGCGCGATCCCGTCAAGCGCTTCCAAGCGAAACAAGACGCGGTCGTTCTGGAGCAGTTCGCCGAGGCGCCCGTCATAGAGTCCGTCCTCGACATCAGCGTTCAGGCGTGCGGTCTGCATGCCGTTCCAGACCAAAGTAACGCGATCTTCGCAGCTCCCGTTCGCTCCCGAAGCCAACTCGAAATACTGCTCGCGTAAACGGGGCCTGACGGCTGCCTGCCGCAGATCTTCGGCGACCGCCAGGCGGAACGCCTAGTGATGGTAGTTCACGGTCTCTGCAGGCAGGCGCGTCAGCCCATTGCTGATGGCCTAGAGCCGCTGGAGGCCGGTCGAAAGTGTCTCGGGCAGGCTGTCGAGCTGATTGTGATCCACATTCAGGCGGCGCACCTCGGCCAAAATGGGCGCAGGCAAGGCGGTAAGGGACCGAGACGACAGATCTAGCGGCTGATTGAGATCACCCGTCCCCCGCCAAGCCGACGTTCGGCTTACCGCTTGTTGCCGATCCCCATGTTGCCCCTGCCCGTCTTCGGCAGCCCAGTTGGCCAGCACCTCCTCCGGCGAGGCAACCGCTCCGGCAGCGGACGTGTGCACGCCGGCCAAGGTCTCTCCCCACAGCGGTGCGGCCGGAGAGCCTGGTTCGGAGCTTTCCAAATCGGAAGTTGCGGAAGGAATACGAGTGACGAGCTGTTCTGTGTTCATCGATATCGTTTCTTCGGTAGCAAAATGAAGCGAATGCGCCGGGGCGGCGCATCTTAGAACCGCCAATCCTCTACTATGGCTGACGCGCCACCGGCCCACAAGGAGTGAGGTGCGATCCCACAAGCGTGCCGACAGGCACGAATGGCCCGGATACGCTTCTGCAACTAGCACCCACTGCAGACAGTGTAGCGAATCCAGACGGCGTTTCGCTCGCGGATCAATTGATATTGCAGTCCACCGGTCTCGCCTGCGAGCTCTGCGCCCATTGAGCCAAGCCTGCAAGGGAGTAGCGGCGCTCATGATACGAGCGCCACCTGTCGATAACCTGACGCAGTCCGGAGCGACGAAATGACGAATGGCGTTTGTAATTCCGTAACCTTGGGCTCAGCTCTCCGCAGACGAATCACTTTGTGCTGGACCGGCTGGTGGCGGGTGCCGGTCCGCCGGCAGCAGCGCGTTTAGGCCGGCAACTTTGCTGTGACGTGAGGCGAGGCGGCCATACTTCTCCCCGGGGTCAAACGCTTGGGCGATAGCTGAGCTCAAAAGCTTGCAGCCTATCGCGCTAACGCGCTTGGCTACGAGACGCAGCGCGCCCCGATGTCAACACCGCGGGCTCGCTAATTCTCTTCGACGCGGAGTTCCCAGCCATTTTAACATTGGTCACGTGAACCGGCAAACGGCGATCGAGCGGCTCTTCACGGTATCCTTCCGACTGGATAATCGGACAGGTGCATCTGTCACTGGTACGACAGATTTTCTGTGTCGAGCTCAGTGTAGCCTAGCTGCGCCGCGACCAAATAACTCGAGCAGCTAGTGCGCCTTGTTGATCTCGCGTTAAACACGCTTAACCCTATGAGCGCTGGAATTGTGCAGGACACACGTTCGCGGCGCATTGAAACCGCGAGGATCTGCCGCGATTTCTCGCCAAACGCGCGGCGTAGGATAATATTGACTTATAAGCGTCGCATACATCGGACTTCTCGCCTCCTCCGGACACGAGCGGGCGATACGCCGTTGTCGGCTCAACTATCCGGCAGGAATGCGGAGCCAGGGAACGACCGCTCGACGAGCATCGCCATGTTTTACACTTAAGGATCAACATCCGTGATGACTTCGATTGATGATACGCTAAGTGAGATCAGATGGCTGCGAAACGGAATCTGGCGCTGCCGCCGGCTACTTAACACCGACCTGCCTGGCACCGAACGCAAGGCCCTTGAGAAGCGTCTGCATGAACAGCTCTCTGCCTTTGAACGGCTCTCGTCGACGGCGTTTCCTTTCGCCTTGAGCTCTAAAGTGTATTCGGTCAGGAGCACCACAATCGGGCGAAGCGACTCCCCTGAAGCGCCCATAGAGAACGCCGCAATGGTATCAAGCGGTTGCATGGGGAAATCGATCAGCGGCTAACAAAAGAGGTTTCCTAGCCCAATCTGTTACAGCTCAGTCTAGCCGAAGGTAATCCTGAGAAATCTAAGGCAACCGCGATGAAACAAACGCGCTGATATTCCGGCAATCATTGGCTGTCGCAGCCGACTTAGCCACTTCCGCAAAAATACGTAGTCGCGGGCCACAATGCCATAAATTGATGACAGTACGGTCCACTGCCTCCACAGCTGACGCTGATTGCCCTTGGGACCAGCCACAGAGAGACGAAAGCAACTTCACAAAACCTCGAAGCCGCGAATGGCTACAGCGCTGAACAAAGCGCAACTGCTGCAGCACGAAACTCGAAATTCAAGGCCGCACCACGCCTGGGCAACTGTATCGCTAATCGAGCCAATCCAATCACGGATCGGTCCCACCCAGCCGACTGCGCCTCGGCAGGCTGATGCTCCAGCCCGGTCGACCTTCAGCCACCAAGCTGGCCAACCCCGCCGCCCGTCAGTCTGAATACTTCACTATCGTTCGAGTTCGCAACTGCCGCGTCTCTCGATGAGGGCCTACCGGGCGCTTGTTGAGCGATTGTCTCGGTGCATCGTTTTCGTTTGCCGCGGTTGGCATCATGCGCCGGCATTCGCGGTGCAAGTTTTTGAAATTGTCCCTAAGACAAAACATGGCCACGTCAACATCGCTACGGCCTGTAAAGCGGTCACAGAAGCGGATCACGTCTGATTTGCACGACGCCAAGACTTCCTCGGCTCGCCGATCTCGCGCGCGAGCGTGTCCTGTGCACCATGTCGCAGCGATCGCGATCGCAGCGAGGACGGCTGCAAAGCGATGCGCATTGCAAGTCCAGCCCATTCGTCGCTCTTGATTGACCAAACCCCTCATAAGACGCCTGTGCTTCTCTGTTTTTCTTTGCCCCGAGAGGTGATCTGTTTACCGGATTGGAATGCCTCGGCAGCCATGAGTCTCGCTTCTCGCGGGCCGGCTGCAATGATTGCCGCGCTCCGAATCATTATCCCGCCACTCGCAACACGCATTGCGAAGACCGCGACAAACAGAGATCGGCCGTTTAGCACTTATGTGCCCATGTTGGCTCCCAATATGGTTTTCTGCTTCGCCATGCCTACAACCTGACGTTACGGTCGATTCAAGCACTTTGAGCGCGCGGGCACCGCATATCATCTCGGTCAGCGCTTTCGCCAAGCGACCGTCTACAGGCCTTCTCCGCCGAGTAGATCGGATGGCGCGTCAGTCGGATGGCATGGAGTTGTGCATCATTGACGAGCTCTACGGCCGCATATTCGCCAAAGCACGATCTCGAACGCGAGAGGCTTGGCATGATCCTTGGGTGCCGCCTCACGGCCCTGCATGTGCGGTTGGAGACGCGAGCGTCAAAGTCCTACAATAGGATGCGGCGATTTAAGACGCGGAGTGGAGACAGATAAAACGCCTCCCTTGCCGCTAACCGCCCAGTTATCACTTCGAACGGCACGCGGATTGCTGGGTAAGTATCAGCCAGTTGCCGGGAAGGAAGCGGCTCAGGCGGAGCCGGAGTTCCAATGAGACTTATTCGATTCATGTTAATCGACCTGGCGCTGATGCTGGTCGCACCTGAGAGTGCAGAGGCTACGATCAGCTACTGGGCAGACTTCAAATCGGCTCGCGAAGCTGTGGGATCATTGATGCCGATTTCCGGCCGCGGGCCAGTATTCAGCTTTGGCGTGAGCCGGCATCTTTGCCCCCCAACCTCTCAAGCCGCGCCATTCAACATTCACCAGAAGGCCTCGGCCCGGCCAAGCAGACCAAAGACCTCGCGTTGCTGGAAAGGCGGCGCTTAACTCTTAAGGTAAGCGCGCCGGCCACCGTACCGATTGCCACGATCCACCGGCGTGGAGCTGCTCAACAAGGCTCCGGACTTGAAACCGCTCTGCACGCCTCCCTCCCACTTTATACCCTCTTGCGAGCAGCAGCGCCGTGCTGGAGCGGAATAGACTGGATGGCCAGCAGCATAACGATCACCTCCAGTGCAGCCGCTAGGCTCCTCACTTAGATGGAAGATACAGCACATGGGCGGGTTCACCAACGAAGCCAAGAAGGGCTATATTGAGGTTGCCTTCAACGGCTCGCTCGCGAGCATTCTGCTTGATACGCAGTTCAGCGTACCGGCCAAAGGCGTCACAGCGATTTTTGGTCCGCCTGGGTGCGGCAAAACTACACTCGCGCGCTGCATCGCTGGCGTGCAGCGTCTGCCGAATGGCTTCTGTGCGATTGATGGGGAGATTTGGCAAGATGAGACGACGTTTCGACCGCCTCATCTGCGTCGCGTCGCATATGTATTTCAGCTACCGATCCTCTCTTCTCATTTGTCGGTACGACGCACCCTTTTATACAACGCGTCAAACTCGGAACCGACACTGATCGATTTTGATGGTGTGGTCGAATTGCTCGGCTTGGCGCCACTGCTCGAGCGTACGCCATCACATCTTTCCAAGACCGAGCGGCAGCGACTTGCCCTTGGCAGTGCGCTGCTAGGCCAGCCTCGGCTACTCCTGCTGGACGATCCACTCATTGTGCGCGACCGCTCCGCCAAATGCGAGATCCTGCCATTTCTCGAACGCATCCTGCAATCGCTTGCGTTGCCGATGATCTACATCAGCCATGACATCACCGATATCGAACGTCTCGCCGATCATCTCGTCATGATGAAAGATGGCACCGTGACTGCGGCCGGTCCGCTCAATGTCACCCAGAGCGACCCGGCGCTCGCCAGCCGCAGTGAAGCGGCAATCTGTCTGGATACTATGGTCGGCGGTTATGACGGGCGCTACGGGCTGGTCAAGCTCCGCCTCAAATCCGCGCGCTTTCTGATACCAGCAGTACCGCTAAGGCCGGGCGCAAGGCTGCGGCTGCGCATCGCTGCCGGCGACGTCAGCATTGCGTGCGAACCTCCGCGCGCAAGCTCTATCCTCAATGTATTTCGAGCACGCATAACGGCCTCTCTGCCGCACGGCGATGCTGAGGTCACCTTGGTTCTGACCCTTGAAACTGGCCACTCTGGCGTGCCGCTTTTGGCGCGCATCACGCGCCGCTCCTTTGATGCCCTACGGCTCAGTATTGGAGCGGAAGTATTCGCGGAAGAGCTATGCGGGAAACTGGGTGATGACGGAATGAGATAGGCGGCGTATCGAGGCGGGTGTCGAGCCTGCCAGAACCTCAAGGAGAGCGATACGCCATGAACGAGCATAGCAACATTGTCCCACTGCGTCAGCCCGATGAGATCGACGATCCACTGACGAATATTTTGCGATCTGGTGCTCGGCAGCTGCTTGCGCAGGCTGTCGAGATGGAAGCCGAGGCGTTTCTCGCCGCGATGAAGGGCTTGAAGCTTCCCGATGGCCGCGACCGCCTCGTGCGGCACGGCCATGGTCCAGTGCGGACGATCCAGACGGGGATCGGCGCCGTCGAAGTCGCCCGGGTAAAGATTCGCGATCGCGCGGTGACCAGCGATGGCGAGCGGATCCGCTTCACCTCGGCGATCCTGCCGTTGTGGGCACGGCGCACGAAGAGCTTGGATGCACTTTTGCCGGTTCTGTACCTGCGAGGCATCTCGACGGGCGACTTCCAGGAGGCGCTGGCGGCGCTCCTGGGCAAGGATGCGCCGAATCTTTCTCCGGCGGTGGTTTCCAGACTGACGACGGAGTGGCAGCTCGAGTACGAGCGTTGGCAGAAGCGCGATCTGTCGGCGCGCCGGTACGTATACGTGTGGGCGGACGGCGTCTTCCTGCAGGCTCGCATGGAAGACCACAGCGAATGCATGCTGGTGCTGATCGGCGCGACGCCGGAAGGCAAGAAGGAACTCATCGGCTTCCAGGTCGGCGTGCGCGAGAGCACGCAGAGCTGGCACGAACTGCTCGTCGAGGCGAAAACCCGTGGGCTGAAGATCGCCCCGGAAATCGCCGTCGGTGACGGCGCGCTCGGCTTCTGGAAGGCGCTCGACGAGGTCTTTCCCGCCACGCGACATCAGCGGTGCTGGGTGCACAAAACCGCGAATATCTTGAACAAAGTCGCAGTGTCGGTACAGGCCAGCATGAAGAAGGATCTGCGCGAGGTCTATTTGGCGTCCAACCGAGCTTCGGCCGAAGTGGCGATCGATGTCTTTGCCGAGAAATACGGAGCGAAGTACGACAAGGCGGTCGAGTGCCTGACGAAAGATCGCGACGCAATGCTTGCGTTCTACGAATTCCCCGCCGAGCATTGGGACCACTTGCGGACGACGAATCCCATCGAAAGCGTGTTCGCGACGGTCCGGCACAGAACGGTGCGCACGAAAGGTTCGTTATCGTCAACGACTGCCAAGTTGATGGTGTTCAAGCTGCTCTGCGCCGCATCAAAGACCTGGCGGCGGCTGAAAGGCACAAATCAGTTGCCGAAGGTCAGCGCAGGTGTCAGATTCGAAAACGGCATCGAGGTCATCCAAGTGCCGGAAAACCACGCCGCCTGATCGCCTCGTCACCCAAAATCCCGCATAGCTCTTCGCGGAAGTCGCGCGCGCCGTTCCGCTCGGGCTGCCGAGCGGTGGCTTGCAAGGCCTGCCACATCCCCATGAGCACCTTGGACGGCTATGTCTGGACGCGAGAAACACACCAGCAAGATCGCGGCCATCATCGATAGATTCGAATAGCGCTCCGGGCAGTTCTTTACCTGCCAAAGACGATCTTGAGGCTACCTGCCGATTCCGCTTTGGATGTCGCGCAGCGAGGAAGGCATCACCTTACAGGTGCAGCGGCACTCGAGGGGGGCACACACATTATGCTCGCAAGCGAACGTTGCGAGGGGAGAACAGATCTCGATTTCCCAACCGTTCGGCAGCAGAACAATCCGGTCTTGACAAAAACGGTTGCCGAGGCTGCGCCCGCCGTCTCCCGGGCGCTTCGCAGCAGGACCCCATCTCCTTGCGATCAGCAAATTCGCCAAACAACGGGAATGAGCTGACCGGACCTGCGCGCCGAATCGTTACGATAGCCAGGCGTACCGGACTTAACAGACGTTCCGAAAAACATGCCTTGCGGCCGGCGCCGTTCAACCCCAGCTGCGGCTATTGGTCGGAACGATACCGGGCGGCGCACGCCCATCGAAACCCTTCGCCATTTGCGGAAGCCGCCTTAGCTCCCGCGTCCGCTGCTGCGCCGCCTCGATGCCTTGCGAACGCGCCGATTGTGGACCTTGAACGGCACGACGTCGCAGTTACCAGCGGCGAGCGCCAAACTGCCATAGCCCGGCCAGGCCGGCTGTGCAGTGCCTACCGGTCGGGGACGAGATTGCTTCGGTTTAGGTCTGGCTGCCGTCTTCCCGCCAACCGCGTAGCCAGCGCCCGTGTACTTTCGTGCTCAAAGGCGCCTGTATCCAAGCCGCTGGGCTGGTCTTGTTGCGCCAATTCTAGGTCTAAGAATGCGTGGCATATGGTTTGCTCCACCAGTGAGGTCACGATCTACAAAAGCAAGTTTGTGAGGACACCATGCTCGGAATTGGAAGTCAGTTGCCGCCATTCGACATCACAGGCGTGAAGCCCGGTTTTCAAGCGCAGGAAGAGGAAGGGCAGAGTGCGTTTGAGACGCTGACCGAAATGAGCTTTCCGGAGAAATGGAAGATCATCTTCTTTTACCCAAAGGACTTTACCTTCGTCTGCCCGACAGAGATCGCAGAATTTGCTCGGCTTTCCAAGGAATTCGCTGACCGAGATGCGGTTGTACTGGGTGGCTCGACTGACAACGAGTTCTGCAAGCTTGCTTGGCGGCGCTCACATGTCGACCTGCACAATCTACCAATCTGGCAATTTGCCGACACAAAGGGAACGCTCGTCGATGGCCTCGGGGTGCGTTCACCCGAAGGGGTTGCCTATCGTTATACCTTCATTGTTGACCCCCAAAACACGATTCAGCACGTCTATGCGACCAATCTGAGTGTGGGCCGCAGTCCTAAGGACACACTCCGCGTTCTAGACGCGCTGCAAACCGACGAGCTCTGTCCCTGCAACCGCGAAATCGGCGGGGAAACACTGAAGGTTGCGTGACGCAGCATGTCGCCGATCGAACAAATCTACGACAAGATTCCCGATTTCGCGAAGGATGTCAGGATTAACTTGACCTCCTTGATGGCCGATGAGACGCTTTCGCCGCGGCGAAAATACGGGGTGCTGGTAGCGAGTGCAGTTGCCACCCGCAATTCAGCCCTGATTGCCGCGGTGGAATCGGCAGCCTCGGGCGTGATGACATCTGTGGCGATCGCCGCAGCGAAAGCTGCGGCCTCCGTAGTGGTAATGAACAATGTCTACTACCGCTTCGTTCACCTCGCTTCCAACCCAGAATACAAGACGATGCCGCCGCGGCTGCGCATGGACGTGATTGGCAATCCCGGCGTGGACAAGTCCGATTTCGAGCTGTGGTCGCTTGCTGTCTCCTCCATAAACGGCTGCGGTATCTGCATTGATGCCCATGAGAGGACATTGAGAGCCGCGGGCGTCAATTCGGAGACGATCCAGACCGCCGTGCGCTTTGCTGCGATCACACAGTCAGTGGCGATCGCACTCGAGGCCGCTGGGCCTGCCTCCCCTCAGGCAGGAGACTGATCTTTTCTCTGCCATCAGATCGACGGCATCGTGGCGCTACTCAGTGGCGCCACAACGAGCCTTTTGCTGCTTATCTGCATGTCACGTCTTGCGTCGCGTTGCGATGACGGGTGTCTTCTCAAACAACCCGGCGCTATGCAGGTGACAGTGAGCGCGCCACAGATACAGTGAGATTGCGTCGGCTAACGCCGCACCACCCTTCGCTCTGTCATCACCCAAACTTGAACAGAACACCATATCCGCCGCGCGGGTGGCTCCATTCGATGTCGCCGGTCGGCTCGGCGATCACGCGGCAGGTACCGCATTCAATGCAGCCATCAACTGTAACTTCGACCTGGCCGTTGTCGTTGAGCTCGTAGCATCGCGCCGGGCAGGCCTTCAAAAGTGTGAGGAGCTGCGGCGATGGCGTCTTGTGCGCACGTACCCTGACGTGAGGGTGCCCGGCGTCGACAAGATAACGGTTGTAGTACAGCTTGTCTTCGACGCGCACGGAGGGTTCGACATTCATGCTTTTGCCTTCCACTGTTGGACTTCACACTGTCGCGATCACCGCCAGGCCCTGGCAAAACGGTAAGCATCGCCGACCAGACCTGACCATGACCGCGTCTTGACAAAGGATTTGAGGCTCGCCTTCTCCTTCTCAACCTTGGGCGTACCATCGACGCGCACAAAGTTCTGCATCGCCTTGGAGATAAGCTGCGGATAAGTGAGAAAGAAATTTTCGGAGTGGGTATGCATGAGGGGTGGCAAATCCTTGTACTTCTTGAGATCTTTGATGACGAAAGAATCGTCCAACATCTTTTTGTAGATTGAGAGATTTGTTGCACTCATCGGTTCGCCGCGCGATTTGACCAGACCTATCGCTTCGGCCGCGATACGGCCCGATGTCATCGCGAGATTGGAGCCCTCACGATGAACGGCATTGTTGAGTTGGGCGGCATCGCCCACGACGACCCAGCCCTCCCCATAAAGCTGTGGGATCGATTTGTAACCGCCTTCGGGAATGAGATGCGCCGAATATTCCTTTACTTCGGACCCTGCTATCAGTGGCGCCACAGAGGGATGCCTTTTGAATTCATCGAGCAGGCCATACGGCGTTTGGCCCGTGCGTTGGAAGTCGGCGACGAGACAACCGATGCCAAGCGAAATGCACTCTTTGTTGGCGTAGATGAAACCCATCCCGGTCATGCCGCGGGAAATGGTACCGGCAGCCTCTATCACGACGCCTTCATCCCCCTTAAGATTGAAGCGTGCTTCGATGGTTTCACGGGGCAAGAAGTGCATTTCCTTCACCGCGAGCGCAACGTTATCGGGTGCCGGACGGGCGCGCAGGCCCGCACGCGTGCCGAGCAAGCCATTGACCCCTTCGGCCAGAACGACGACGTCAGCATGTATCTCGCCGTCACGGCGATCTGTACGAACACCGACGACCCTGTTACGATCGTCCTGCGCGAGCTCTGTGACGGTGGTCTCGCAAAGCACGATCGCGCCAGCTTCCCGCACCTTTGAAGAAAACCATTTGTCAAACTGGGCGCGTATAATCGTATAGCGGTTCGGCCTCTGCTCGTTGAAGTCCTCCGAACGGTAGTGCATGCCGACATGCGAGCGATCGTCCATCATCCAGAACCGCTGTTCGATCAGGTGGCGTTCGAGTGGCGCCTCCTCTCGAAACTCGGGGATCAGCTTTTCCATCATGTCGGCATAGAGGATGGCCCCCTGCACATTTTTCGATCCGGGATATTCGCCCCGCTCGAGCTGCAGCACCTTCATGCCCTGTTTGGCCATCGTCAATGCCGCCGCGTTGCCGGCCATACCGGCTCCGACCACGATCGCATCGAATCTCTCTTCAATCATCAATATCTCCTCTAGACCGCGATCCTGGCGCGCGAATCTGGCAGAAGCCGCGCGCGAAATGCAGCCGTCAGGGCTGGCAACAATTGCATAGCATCACTGACGATCGCGAGATGGGCGAAGTCGAAGATCGGAGCGTTTTTGTCCGTGTTAACGGCGACGATCAGATCCGCGCCCTCGACGCCGACCCGGTGCTGGATCGCACCGGAAATGCCCGCGGCAATATAGAGCTTCGGCCGGATGGTTTTGCCTGTCTGACCGATTTGCCGGTCAGACGTAACCCAGCCCTTTTGCACGAGAGGACGCGAGCAGCCATATTCAGCCCCAAGCAGAGCTGCGAGCTCGCGTACCAACCGGAAGTTCTCAGGCGATCCCAGTCCAAGGCCGCCCGCAACCACAACATCGGCATAGGCCAGAGTGGAAGTTTCTGCATCGCGGTCGGGTAGGAAGGACAATACTTTCGTGACTATATCGTCTTCTACAAGGCCGAGCGGATGAACGACGATACGAGCGGCATCGCGCATAACGCGTGCAGGCATCGGCATCACTCGCGGGCGGACCGTGGCCATCTGCGGGCGGTAATTCAAGGTATAGATTGTGCAGAGCAACGAGCCGCCAAAAGTTGGCCGCGTCGCCGCAAGTGAACCGTCGGCGTCCACGTCCAGCGTGGTGCAGTCGGCAGTAAGCCCCGTCGATAGATTCGTCGCCACGGAACCTGCGAGATCGCGACCAAGCGTCGTGGCACCCAACAGTAATATCTCGGGCTTGTAGGTGTTGACGAGTTCGGTGAGCGCTTTCGTATAAGATTCGTTGCGGTAATCCGACAACACATTGTCGCTCACGAGATAGGCCAGATCGGCGCCGTAGCAAAAGGCTTCAAGTGCGGCGTTGCGTGTGTGCTGCCCCTCCGGACCGACAACGACAGCGGCAAGATTCACCTTTAGCCTGTCGGCAAGACCACGCCCCGCACCCATGAGCTCCCAGGAAACGGGATGCACTTGGCCCCGCTCCAGCTCGACGAAGACCCAGACGTGCTTGTACGACTTGAAGTGCTCCGGCAGTTCTTTTTTGGCTGCTCCGCGGCCGGCCCCTGCTGGCATCGCCGTTTTGCTGACCTTGCTCATAGTCTAAATTCCTCTGGAGATAGGCGCGCCCGCGCCACGGGTTGCTTTTTCGCTTTCGTTAACCGAAGTTCACTTTTGGCCGGCAAGTGGCTGGCTGCTCTGCCCGCCTGCGCGCTCGGACCAGTCGCACCACAATACGCGTCGTCGCAATTGGCGCACCCATTCGGCCGGCTTTGGAGGGATCTTGCAAACTGAATCCTTGGGTGCCGGGCTCGACGAGCGCCACCGTGGCCGGCCAGGACGAGGTGATCCTGACCGGCCACTTCCATGCCTTAGTTGACTAGTCCGTTCGCGGCGCCTCGCCGGTACCATCGATGGAGGTCCTGGCAAGGCTTCTGTCACGCGACCGTGCCGAGCCTCCAGCGCTGGCACTCCGTGTGGGAGGAGGGCACCACTTTTCGTAACGCAGTTTCTATCTGCGATGAGATGCAGGCACATTTGAGCGGGATCGGGGGCCGATTTGATGCGGACGCTACTGTGCATAGCCGCCGCAAGAGCCGCGCGAAGGGGACACCTATTATTGACTACCATCTCACCGTCACTACGAAACTGCGACCGCGTCAAAGACCGTTGCGAACAGACCTGACGGCATCGTAGGCCTCGATATGATGCCGCAGGGGGGCTCGGCAGGCACTGTAAGCAGCATCATGGGTCCTCCTTCAAACTCACCGCGGGCGCCACCATCTGTCGGCATCGATGATCAGATCAGCAGGACAACAGCAAGTGTCGTACCAGTTGCAAAGACGATTGAAGTCAGTGGGACGTATTGGCTTGCGCCACACATCAAACAGCTGCTGATACCTGGTCACGAATAATCCGGACATGGGTCGGGAATACGACAGCCGTTGGCCGGGCCATGACTAAGAGACTTGCCGCGATAAATAGAAAGCCGCATTAACGGAGCGCCTCGGCGTCCGCCGGACAGACTTCGCTTACAGTGGAACGCTAGGTCACTTCAACTCGCTCAAAGGAACGAAGGCCGCAGCCTTCTTGGAGTCTGAGACGGCATCCTTCAAAACCTTGAACACTCGCTCGTCGATCGGTGACGATGCCACGAAATCTCCATATGCCCGTTCCAGCATCGCCTTGCATCGAGTTCTGATTTCCGGCTCTGCGGCACCAGCAAATTTCTCCTGTGCGAGGTATTGTCCCATGCGCTTCAAAATGTGAAGGCGCGCGACATTCACGATCTTAGGGTCGTACTCGACGCCAAGCAGCGAAAAAAACTCCTCTGCCGATGAGGCCTTGCCGAGTCGATCTAGAATACCGGTTGCTGGGGATGAGCTGATCATCGAATATTCTCCTTCGGTTTAGCTCTGGTGAGCGCCCACATTGAGCGGATCCGAAACAGTAACGACAACGCGCCCGCGGGTTTTGCGGTTGCGCTCAATCTGATGAGAACTCGGTGACGGCGCGGAAAGACTTCTCATGACTGACACCTGAAGTTCGCGGGCCCGGTATATCCTAACACTTGGTTGACCTTTTCCATCGTTAGCTCCTGATGACTACACAGCCCGAAGACGGCATGGATATTGTGGCAAGGGACCACATATTTCATCGACACCCTTGCGTCGACCCTCGCGTCGGCGCCTCTTTCCCGGGTCCGTGCGGCACTTCATCATGGTAAGCGGAAGATCTGCTTCGATAATTGCGCGGACGCGATGTTTTTGTTGACCGCGCCCGCCGTTACCGCCGCAGTCTTTGTGATCCTAACGGCCGACCTAGTGCAAGAAGTCACGCTTCTCTTTATGACCTTGTTCAGCAAATGCATCGTGGCAAATGCGACAGCGCTATGAGGCCGAACGCGTTGCCCTTTGGTGCGACAGGTCCGTTGCGGCGCACCAACACGGGTGAACTGTAGCCTAGCACTCGATCTTGCCGCCTTAACCACACGGCCGTCCGCTCGCATCCAAGTTGGTGATCCGCGCCCTCCTCCGACCTGCGGCCTACAAATGCGGTGAAGCCTTTTCGGATAACGATGCGACTGCGGTCTCTCCTGGCGTTTCAGATGCCCGGCCGCTGGACACAGCCGGCCATGCTGCGGCCTGCAACAGCAAATCGCGCCGACGCTCGGCCATCCGGCTCTCACCGCTTTCTTCACCGAAACAGATGTTGAATTCGTTACATTGATTGCACACGGGTGTCGTGCACATCGCAAGGCCTTCGTCCTCGCAAAGCATGCGGTAGAAGAAGCGCTTCCAACGCATATTGTTGACATTGCTCGCGGCGAGCGGCGCGAAATGCCGGCTCATCACGAGCGAGAGTTCGCCACGATCACGCAAGCCGAGAGCTTCCCAAAGATGGTCCGGCTCCATGGCGCGGCGCGCGATCATCGCAGCCAGCCACCGGCCGATATCCCCTTCCGTCGAGCGATGCTTGAGCAACAGATCGCGAAGCATTGCGATCTCCTCATCCTCTTCCCGCTTGAAGGGCGCGGCCTGCTCCGGGGCCCTGATCCCGGTTGGGAGAAAGTGCTGCTCCAGTAAGACCGCCAATTCAACGCCGGACAGGCCAACTTTCTCAGACAGACAGCCACCATCCATCGTGGCAGCCGCCAGGATAGACGCCAGGGCATGGCGATCGAGATTGCTGTCGATGGCGATATCGGCATTTGCAGGATGTTCACCGGTGAGCAGCCGGTAGGTTGAAATTCCCTTGTGCAACTGGCTATTGGCGTCAGCAGCACAGGCAGTCGTGAACGGAAGGACGTGCGGCTCGGACATAACTCTGCGGTTTTTCACAATGCGTGGTTCGTCACGGCGCACTCTGGTTTTCGCGGCCGATCGTCAGTATGCCGGCCCCCCCGGGAAGGGGGGTGAGGGAGACCGGCATCTGTCGCTCGCCTTCGCAAGGCGGCGACTCGCGGCCTTTACGAGGCTGCGAGTTCGGCGGCGGTTTTGCCGATGATTGATTCATCCACGGCCTTTATAATGCCATGCTCCATCAGCATGTCCTCGAGCTCATCCATTGAGATCGGGGTCGGGATGATGCCCTTGCCGCCATTATTGTGAACCTTGGCCGCTAGTTTCCGATAGTGATCAGCCTGCTTGGAATCGGGTGCATATTCAAGCACCGTCATGCGACGCAGCTCTGCATGCTGCACCACATTGTCACGCGGCACGAAGTAGATCAGTTGAGTGCCAAGCTTCTTGGCCAACGCTTCCGCCAGTTCCAATTCCTTGTCGGTCTGCCGCTCGTTGCAGATCAGGCCGCCCAACCGCACCCCACCTGAGTTCGCGTATTTCAGGATCCCCTTGGAAATATTGTTTGCGGCATACATTGCCATCATTTCACCAGACATCACGATGTAGATCTCCTGCGCCTTGTTTTCGCGGATTGGCATCGCAAAGCCACCGCAAACAACGTCGCCAAGCACATCGTAAGAAACATAGTCAATGTTCTCGTAGGCTCCGTTCTCTTCAAGAAAATTGATCGAGGTGATGACACCGCGGCCGGCGCAGCCGACACCTGGCTCAGGGCCACCGGACTCAACGCAGCGAATGTCCTGGTAGCCAACCTTCATTACGTCCTCGAGCTCTAGATCCTCCACGCTGCCGGCGCTCGCGGCAAGACTCAAAATCGTGTCTTGAGCCTTGGCGTGCAGAATAAGGCGAGTCGAGTCCGCTTTCGGATCGCACCCTACAATCAGGATCTTCTGACCCATCTCTGCCAGCGCCGCTAGCGTGTTCTGCGAAGTGGTGGACTTGCCGATTCCGCCCTTCCCGTAGAAGGCGATTTGTCTTAGTGAAGCCATGCTGCTCTCCATCAACCGATTTGCCAAACGTTGCGCGCTTCTTTTGCGAGCTTTGCTTCCCTCGCAGAAGCGGGGGCACACGGGTTCAAGGGAAGGAGCGCATCGCTCGCCTTACACGTCGGCGTGCACTCAGCCCTCACTCAGTGTTGCTGCCGCTTATCAGCAACAGCCGTGCCAAGGTCTAACCCGGCACCTTAAGCTTCTGATTACGTTTCCAAAAGCAACCAGCCGGCGCGCGATCGTAGGCTGTTTTGGATCTGACAAGATCTGCCCGGCTGTCAGACAACGAACAAACAATCGCAAACATGAACGCCAACAGCCAAATAGGCTGACTTAGCCGATGCCGCCATTGTGGAACAGAACTTGCTGCCGCTCGCGCAAGCTCAGCCATGTGAGGAGTAAAGATGCCGGACGGAGTCAAAATGAGACGGGCCAGCGGCTTTGCAAATTCGCTGAGGGCGCACCATGCGCTGATATTGACGTTGACTGTCAAGAACTTCGAATGGCTCCCGGGAAGCAGCAGCCCTGTGCTATTCGCCCAGCATAGCACGCCTACATAGGTACGCCGTGGCTACAATCATCTTTTATCAGAAGCCCGGCTGCGCCACGAACGCGCGTCAGATTCAAGCGCTAAAGTCCGCCGGTCATGACGTGGTCGTCCAGGACATCTTGAAGGAGCCATGGCATGCGGACGAATTGCGCAGCTTCTTTCGCAATATGCCCGTCGGCTCCTGGTTCAACCGAGCCGCGCCTCGTGTCAAGTCGGGCGAAGTCAATCTCGATTCTATCGACGCGGCGAGCGCACTCGCATTGATGGTGAGTGATCCACTCCTGATACGACGACCGTTGATCGACTTAGACGGAATACGATGTGCCGGGCTCGATCGCGAGCCCGCGCTGTCGCTGCTTGGCCACCAGACGCAGGAGCATCTCCAGGGATGCCTGCACCAAGCAACTCGCACGCGCTGCCCGAAGATGGGATCAAGCGAATGAGCCTGTTCCGGACGATCACACCAGAAGAATGACGTTCTCGACTTGCGGCTTGCTTGGCGCGAGTATTTCCTTTAGCAAAACGTGTTTCGCAGCTGTGATCCTGATGCAACTGAGCGGCACGATCGCTCCCATATTTGATTGGTATCAAATCTTTCGCCGTTCCTTATGTGTGACAGAGACCTTGCGCGGCTTCTCGCGCGACTTTTGGAATGGAGAATTCGATGAGAGCAAGAACAGTCCTGGCAACTGTATCGGTCTTCGCGCTAGCGACCTCGTTGGCCAGCAACTCGGTACGTGGTGCTGATCTGGGTCCGGCGCCGGTCTACTATAAAGCTCCCCCTATTGAACCCCGCAACCCGTGGATGATCCGCCTGCGCGTGCTTGGCGTTTTGCCGGATACCGCAGGCAGTTCCGTCAACGTTCCAGGGACGCCGTTGCTGTCATCACCCAACTCTGGGCTTTCGATCAGCGATCAAGCTATACCAGAGCTCGACATCACCTATTTCTTCACAGCTAACTTAGCCGCCGAACTCATTCTCGGCGTGACCAGCCATCACGTCAGCGGCAATGGCGCGCTCACAGGGCTCGATATCGGCAAAGCCTGGCTCTTGCCTCCTACACTGACCCTGCAATATCACTTCACCGATTTTGGGCCGCTTAAGCCCTATGTCGGCGCGGGCATCAACTACACTGTATTCTTCAACCAATCGGCAGCCAATACTTCGCTCGCCGGGCTTTCCGTCACGGATCTAAACATCAAAAACCAATTCGGCGCGGCAGTCCAATTCGGTTTCGATTACATGCTCGATCGCCACTGGGGCCTCAACTTTGACGTTAAAAAGCTGTGGCTGCGGCCGGAGTACTCGGCCACCTTAAACAATGCGATTGCCGTTACGGGCCGCGCCCATATTGATCCATGGCTCGTCAGCGGCGGCGTCGCTTACAAGTTCTGACGTTAGAGCAGAGCCAGAGTGGAGAGGCCGTTTGATAAACTCGGATCCCAGCAGGATCATCGAGCTCGTCTCCTACTCTCGCCGGACTGACACGGAAAGCCGGCTGACGCGCCATCGACGCGTCAGCTCGCAAGAGAGGGAACCGCTGGCGTTGCTCGCGCTGCAAGTTACGAATCGCGCAGCACGTGAGTAACATTACACAAACGTCGACTCAGAATATGATCATACGTCTGTTTCGCCACGCTTAAGACCGAAGCCATTTTCCCATTTGCCTGATAAGAAGGCGATACGCCGCTGACAGCCTAATCTTGGCCGCGAAGTGCCCGGTTAATCTCAGACGATCCGCCCCCCAACGTCGAGCCGACCATGCTAGCTAACCCGGCAAGCGGCCGCCAAGCGACGCCTCTAGCTTCGCTTGAGCACTATCACAAGCCGGTCGACACGTTGGCCGTGCTTGAGGTGGGATATGACGATCTCGTCGACATCCTCAGGCGTGGTCGCGCGATACCAGACTCCGTCGGGATAGACAACCAGCAAAGGACCAGAGTTACAAAAGCCAAGGCAGCCCGCAGTCGCGAAGCCAATATCGTCGAGGCCTTGCGCTTCGATCGCCTTGCCCATTCGATCCCACAGAGCTTGCGCGCCGGAGGCGCCACAACTGCCGTGGGGATGGTTTGGCGGACGCTGCGTGTTGCACGCAAAGACATGGTGCCTATAGAGTTGAGGGAGATGAAATTCTTTTTCTGAGTTCACGCGCCTATCCTCTGATAGTGAATTTCAGCTGTCGGGATGAGATGTGAGCGCATAGCCGCCCGCAATGTCCAACGATGACCGTCCATTGGCGCATGGACACCTGCTGACACCAACTCCCGCTTGCGAAGGCAGTCGGAATGGTCGGGCGCCTTACTCGCTGTCGTCGCTGAGATGAGCGATAGGCACCTTCACGTCCGAAGGTCGCCTGCTGATCAATGACAACCTCTTCTCCCGGCATCGAGACCTCTCATTCATGCAACAATCCCCCCGATCAACTTTCTCGAAGAGCAAGTTGCACACCAAATGCGTCATAGCGCGCCTCACAATTGAGGGAAGTTGCGGCAATGCCGACGTTCTCGCCGCTATCAGCGATTGAATGCCCATGGCCTCGCTCAGAACAATAATGTCGGCCGGAGAGACGGCGTCGCCCTCGATCTGTTCACTCATCAAATCGCGGTTACCGGTTCGCTCAACCCGGCCCCGTCGTTTCCTGCTTTAAGGTATCGACAGCAGTTCGGCTCAACCGGAATACCCCGCGGCCACGAGCGAGCGGCTGATAAGCCGAGCTGGCACGGGTGTTGAGGACATCGAACCACCCGTTCGGAGTGAGCTTCCCTGGACGCTGGCCGATTTGTATCACCCGCCCATTCGGGGCGAAGCGGACGTGGATGATGATTTGTTACAAGCTCATACCGATTCCTTATTTTGGCCGCTTACGATCACGAGCTGACACCCGACAAGCTCGACTGTAATGTGGTCGATTTCGAATATCTTAGCGGGACTCCTTCACGTGATTGCAGATGCGCGTCGTAGCACTGCTCGACCATGCGACACCACTCCAAGACATCATCGGTAGGCTTGCACAGCACTGCGCCGTATTCGGCCGGCTCATTGCTCACGGCCCAACATTCCTTTGGCCAATGCGATCCCGGTCGCCCGCGTTGAGTGTCGAACTCACGCATCACGCCCCGCCCGCGGCGCAGCTGGACAAAGGGACCCATGCCGTCGCTATCGGCAGCAAGCAGCCGTTCGATCTCGATCAATTCCTCGGTCGTGATCGCCATCGTCGTTCTTCTATCCTCGGGGACGGTGGTCCTTCATTGCCAGAACAGGCGCTCAGGATCCGCATTCAATTCGTCGATTGCAGGGATCAAGCGATGATAGAGGCTGTAAAATTCCCAGACTCCCCCCGCATGATTTTTGCGAAACAGCTTCCAGATCCCGGTCACGCCATCATAAAGGATCAGCGCGACATCGACGAGCGCGCCATCCTTGTCGATATTGCGCGAGCAGCAGGGACTCTCGATGCAGTAGCCGCCCCACACGGGCGTCACGTTTGGCGAGACGTAGAGATAGCGCTTCCGCGCGCTCAAGCCGCGTTCGATCCGTTTGCGATCAAGCTCGTTGAGATGACGCGCCAACCCCGGTTTTACTTTCCTCATCAGTGCGGAATTCATGATGAAAGCCTCCCTTCAATGCCTTTTGATGTTCTCTTGAACTCCAGCAGATGAGCAGCTCCTCACCAAAATCAACGATAAAGATAGGCTCATGCGCTTTGTTGTTGAGAGTATCGATGACGGTCTGGCGGCTCGGCCTGGCGGCGAGCGAAGCTCCGTCCGTCTCCGTATCGACCGATGAGCGGTGCTTGATCAGGTCGGCTGTCGGTTTACCCCGCTGGCCCCACCAATATTTTGGAAAACCTCGCTGAGTCATGACTCCTCCGGTAGTGGCAAATCATCGACCTCCTCGCCTGCATCCACTGGCTCAAGTTCCTTGCGTTTCATGCCAACGCGGTAGCCGCTTTCCAAAAACTCCACGCCGTAGATGTAGAATTGCTGCAAGAACGTGCCGATCGAGACGACGTAGCCCACCTCCCCCTTCTTGACCAAGACGTCTCCGATCTCCTTGCCGGGATAGGTGCCATCATTCCGGATGACGCGATTGGCGCGAAGCTTTTGGCCAAAGCTGAAGGCGGGTGGGTCGCTTAGCTCGACGGCGTCGCTATCCCGGAGAATTCCGTTCATATTTCGCTCCTCATGCACCGACGGCGCGGGGGCACGCCGAGGGGACACTCTGCTCCGCATCACGAGGCGCCCTCGAGCGCCGAAATGTCGCCAGGCTGTGCTGCCCGCCAGCAACAGCCCCATCGCAGGAATCCAGAGCGGCCACCGTCCGTAAGAGCAGACGCCGGCGCCTGCGGAGCCGCCAGTTCGCAGCGCGACGTTTGGGACGTGTTCAGCACCAGCGATTGCATTGCCGGTCAGGCTCCACACTTCAGACGGGCGCCTGGTAGCGAGGCAAGGCCCTGTCAACCACGCAGGTGTTGTCGACCGGACAGGCAGCGGCACATTGCGGTTCGTCAAAATGCCCCACGCATTCGCTGCATTTCGCCGCTTCAATGACAAAGTTTCCCCCCTTCTCCGAAATAGCAACGTTCGGGCATAAAGGCTCGCAAGCTGAGCAGCTCGTGCACTGCGAGGCGATGATTTTGAATGGCACATATTCCTCCTTACGCCGCAGAGATCCGATCTCCAGGCCAACGCGGGGGCACGCCGCGCTGCACATGCTGGATCTCCCCGCGCTTTACTTTGCCGACATAGGCCCTGAACCAAGCGATCGTCGACTTCTCAATGTACTCATAGGCGAATTGATCGACCGGCTCGATCCCAGCCTTGATCAGGCCGCTCTTGGGGCAGCCGCCGATCTTAGCCACGAAGACCGCGTGGCAGTCACGGATGTCGCGCATGATCACGGATAGCCTATCTTCCTCGCCATAGCCGGCCTGGCAGTAACCCTCCACACGACGTAGCCCGACGAACTTGGCGCCGGATGTGGAGAGCTCGTACAGTTGGAATTCCTTTGCATGTCCAAAGTGCTCGTTGATCAATCCCGAGCCCTTAGTTGCGACGGCTACTAGAACAGTGATCGCGCTCATCTCTCCGGAGACTCCCGCCAACTCCTTTTGACCGGCCGCGACTTTGGAGACGCGCTCATTCTCTACCCTTTTTTGATAAGCCTTGCGCATCTCTAGGTCATAATGGACGTCCATTTTCATCACCTGATCATTGGTGAACTCCGCGCTGCGATCCTCGCCGAGTAGACCGACCGCATCAGCGCGGCACTGCCGGCAATGCCGCATCATGTTTATCTTCCCTTCGCAAGCATCTTGCAGCGTCTTCAATTCTTGAGCCGTCGGACCGCGCTGACCGTTGAGGCCAAATGCTGTTCCGTGCTCGGGTACGGAGATCAGCGGCATGATATTGTGAAGGAAGGCACCGCGCGACGTGACCGCCTTGTTGACCTCGACCAGGTGGTCATCATTGATATTGGGGATCATCACCGAGTTGATCTTGCACAAAATGCCCCGTTCGCTAAGCATCTCGAGCCCTTGAAGCTGGCGATTGGTGAGTATCCTTGCCGCCTCGATGCCGGTGTATCGCTTGTGGTTGAAGAAGATCCATGGATAAATCTTGGCTCCGATTTCAGGATCGACCATGTTGATGGTGATGGTGACGTGGTCAACTTTGGCCCTCACGATGGTATCGACATAGTCTGGCAGCGCTAGTCCGTTGGTTGACAGACACAGCTTGATGTCAGGAGCAGCCTCGGTGACCAACGCGAGCGTTTTGAACGTCTTTGCTGGATTGGCCAGGGCATCGCCGGGACCAGCGATGCCAAGTACCGTCATCTGCGGAATGGTCGTCGCGACCGCGATCACTTTTCTCACTGCCTGCTCAGGGGTGAGCTTCTCGCTCACCACACCCGGACGCGATTCATTGGCGCAGTCGTATTTTCGGTTGCAGTAGTTGCACTGGATATTGCAGGCAGGTGCGACCGCGACATGCATGCGAGCGTAATGATGGTGCGCATCCTCGCTGTAACAGGGATGGTTTTTCACCCTTTCCCAGATTTCGACCGGCAGATCGCCTCGGCCGGCCTGCGAGCCGCAGCTCGCCCGCCCGGTCTTCGCCGAAGCGCGGCAGCCCTTATGCTCGGTTATGGACTGCATGATCTTCCCGCTATTGACCGCTGCTTTGACATATTTTCCGCGCTCCACGACCGAGATCACTCCCCTGCAAGCATCGACGCCCACAGATCATCCTAGAGCGCGCTTCAGGAAGATTAGCAACTTGCATGCCGTGGCGAGGATGATGCGAATGCAACCACAGTACACCGAGTAGGCGCAGCGATAGCGTTGGCACTTGCAAGACAGCAATGATGAGCTTGTTGGCAAAGCGACAGATGCGTCGCCATTCTCACTCGGGGCTCCATCTCGTGTGCTTTTCACTCTCGCGGGGCTCGCCCCGATCCAGCTCATCTGAACGGGCTTTCGCGCGCTGCCGCTCTCAATTGGCCCGATCCGAACTGGGGAAGCCGGACATCATAAGGCCAATACTAGGGCAACACGCGTCCGAATATGACAGGCAGCAATGAGGGCCAAAGATGATGGTGCAATCGCCTTGTCCCGACTGGCTGAGTAAACCCCGCCTCATCAATGCCGTCGCGGCGGGCCGACGTTTGCTGATCTTGATATGCTGCGCCGCAGCCAGTCGACCCCCAAAGCCCCGAGACAGCGCCGACTTACCGGCGAATAAGCCGACCGATGCATCTGGTGTGCTCAGCACATCGCATTTTCAATTCCCTGATGCCAGGACGAGAGAGACGACAATGATCTCGGTCCCCAGGGCGGGCGCCAAGGTCGGCGAGAGTAACCTTTGCATCCGCCGCATCGACAGCGCTCATCTCCGTGAGCGCTTCATGGATCGTCGCCGCTCTCATCCCGCTTCTTCGCGTCGATTGTGATCGGTAACCGTGTGTCGCTCGCCATCTCGGGCAAATCGAGCACCCAACCGTTAGCGACTTTGATCCAGCCGCCCCATAGGGTCTCGTACTCGGAGGCCACGATTGACTCTTCGATATCCTTTTTTGGCACGTAGATTGACAAGCCCGTGTCCGGAGAGCGGCGGATCATGATTTTCACGAGGTCTGCTCCCTGACCGTGGCGCGGGAGCTGGCGCGCATGCGAGTCACGATATCTGACACAGCGCACACGGCCTCATCGACTTCGGCGAGGGAGGTTTCGCGCGAAAGAGAAAAGCGCACGGCGCCGTGCATCCGCCACGCAGGCACCTGCATGGCACGCAGAACATGCGATGGCTGCATTGAGCCCGACCTGCAGGCTGACCCGAGCGATACGGCGATGCCCGCCCGGTTAAGACGGTGGGCAATCGCTTCACCTTCGAGATGGTCGAAGGCAATATTAGTCGTATTCGCCAAACGATTGCGAATGTCGCCAAGCACAACGCACTCGCCATTGCGCAAAATTCCCTGCTCAAGGCGGTCACGTAACGCGCCAATGCGGATGCGCTCGGGTTCAAGCCGCTCCGCCGCAAGTTCGGCAGCTTTTCCTAGTCCGACGATTCCGGGAATATTCTCGGTCCCAGCGCGCCGCCCTCGTTCCTGTGATCCGCCGCAGATCAGCGGCTGGAATTTTGTCCCTTTACGCAAATATAACGCACCTACCCCCTTCGGGCCGTGCAGTTTGTGCGCGGATAGTGAAAGCATGTCGATCGTGCTGTCCTTTAGGTTTAAGCGTACTTTACCAATGGCCTGCACCGCATCTGTGTGAAATAGCGCTCCCGCCTCACGGGTCCACCCGGCCAGACACTTCACGGGAAATATCGTTCCGGTCTCGTTATTGGCCCACATAACCGAGGCAATCGCTGTGCGTGGCCCAAGCGCGCAGCGAAACGCCTCGATGTCGAGCCGGCCGCAAGCATCTACGGCAATAATGCGCGTCTTGACTCCCCTTGCCGCCAATTGCTCCGTTAGCGCAAGTACGGCGGAGTGCTCAACCGAAGTGGTGACAACCTCGTCTCGACCTTCCTGGGTTGCAAGTGCCGAGAGGATTGCGGCATTATTGGCTTCGGTCCCTCCCGAGGTGAAGACGATTTCGTGATCGTATGCACTACCTAGCAGGCCGCTCAAGCTTCTCCGTGCCTGCCTCACCGCAATTGCGGCCTCGTTGCCAAAGGCATGCGCGGACGAGGCATTGCCGAATTGCTCAGTGAAGAAAGGCAACATGGTTTGCACGACGGATGGATCAGTTCGCGTCGTTGCATTGTTATCGAGGTAAATCGGCGCTCGATTCTCGCTCACTGCACCACCCCGCCTGCAGCAACAACGAGGACCAGGCGATCCAAACCTCCGATCTTACCTACCAGGTGCCCCTGAATCCCTTCTAGACTCACGCTCGGAAGCTTGTACGGCTTGCCAGCATTGTCGAGCCGCGCCAAGAGCATGCTGCTATCGTGCCGATCAGCTAACAGGCGCCAGCTTCGGCTTGGCGATTGGGTCCGATCTCTTCGTTCGCGCAGCGAACGGGACCCTCTCGCATCGTGGGGATCGACGAGTTCTTCAGTCGGTCTGGTTCGGCCGGTGTGGTTCATTGCCCTTTCCTTATCGCCTGATCAATGTTTCCATCAGCCGAATGATTTTCCACAGGAGCAGTTGGTGGCCGCGTTCGGGTTATGAAAGGTAAAGCCAGAGCTCTCCGGTGCCAGCACGAAATCGATGGTTGTGCCGGCCAGATGCTCTCGGCTCTTGCTATCGACAAACACCTTGAGCCCATCGCAGTCGATCACGGTGTCGTCAGGCTTTGGCTCATCGGCGATGCCCATCTTGTATTTGAATCCATTGCAGCCGCCTGCTTCGATCATGACGCGCAGACCACCCGCCCGCCGCTCCGAAGATGAAATCGCGCTCTTGATTGCATTGACTGCGCTATCGGTCAGGTTGATCACGTCTTTGCCTCGTCAGCTTAGGCCCAGCTAAGAGCAAGTCACGTGCCAGCGCGCAGACGCCTGATGATGCTCATTTCCGCGCCCCTTGGCTGGCAACGGATGTCGGGTTCCTGACAAGGCACGTAAGGCGGTGCCAGCCACCGGCGCGTTTTCTTTCCGAGCTTCACTGAACGCCGCCACGCAGGCGACGGCAGGCAATTTGCATCGCATCTGGCTCCGACAACGCGTCGGTGAAGAGCATAGATCAAGGACAGATTTAATGACCGCTATCGAGAACACTGCACTCGGCAGACTTGAGAAGGAGAGCCGCCTTCTCAACGCCGTATTCAAAGGCGCGACCACCAAGCCGGGCCGGTTCGGCTTTCGCGGCGACGTCGCACTAAAGTTCCAGACTCAGGTCGCGGACGAGAAACGACCGCCAGACTATTCCATTGAGCAGGTTCTGACGATCGCCCAAAACGGAGAACGCACTATCCCCGTGCTGGCCGGCTACCTACATTCCTTCGCGTATCTTGTTGACGTCGCGACCGTCCTCGACGGTGCCTTGAGCCCAATCGGCAGCTATTTCATTTTCTGCAACAACATCGATTTGCTGGCGAAGTATCGAGTTAAGCTCGGCGATATTAACTTCCACGTCTTACCCTGCGATGAATCCACGGTTTGGAAGGAGATGATGGACTTGGTCGGGCTGAACAAGGACGACATCAAGAAGCTCGATCCGGCCGGCAAGCTTGATTACCTCCTCGATGCCACAAGGGATCTCGATCTATCCTATGAGGAAATCTCGTATGACGACGGACTAAAGAGGATGGAGGCTGTGAAAAACCGCAACGAGAACCGCCCGGTCTGAGGGCGGTCTTCAGTTGTTGGCTCATGCATCGTCCTCCGCGAGATGCACACCGACGGCGCAGATGTCGCCATCCACAACTACCAACGCGATCGGCGTAAGCGCTCTACCTTGACATGGACCTTCGACGCACCGCCCGGTGCCGAGTTCGAAGGTCGAACCGTGCTTGCCGCACATCAGCCGGATACCGTTTGGATCGAGGAATTCGTTCTGCTCCCAGTCCAAATTGACGCTGTGGTGCGGGCATTTATTGACATAGCCAAGCACCTTCTTGCCCCATCGCACCACAATGATGGGCCACGGCCGGTGATTGCCGTCATCTTCGAGGACCATAAGATGAAATCCGATGGCCTGGCGGCTCGGAATGTCGTTAAAGCTGCAAATCGCATAGACGAGAGTTGGCTGCATAGGTTGCTCTTGCAAGACTTAATTGTCGCTGTGCAATTGCCCCTGCAATAACCGTACGAGCGCCGAAACGAATCGTGTCTGGTCATCCGACGCGCAAACTTGGCTATTTCAGCAGATCTCGTTGCACAGCGGCGTATATTTCAGACAAAGGAACATTGAGCCTTCTCGTTCCCTCCGTGCTAGCTGCAGAACTGCTGCTCCGCGCTCCGGGCTTGCCGGACGGCCAAACGCGGCGGATGTCGCTGCTGCTCGTTAATGGCCACGCCGCATAGCGGGGCCACGGTGCCCTCCGATGGCGTATGTCTCACGGCGTCGCGGCCTTCGCAGAAGAGCCATGTGCTCGCTTCCAGCCGGCGCAGGGCGCGCGCAGCGAGCGCGCGCCCCCTTTGAACTAAGACTGTTGCGCCCGCGCTTTGAACGGTCAAACGCCCATCACTTCAGGTTCGGTGTTGCTATTGCAGCCACCTTACTCCATGCGCGTTCGGCAACATGCACTTCAAGCAAGGTGACGGCTCATCGTGCAACAATTCGCTTTCGAAACTGAGTGTCGATATCACTGCTCTCAGCTTTCGAAAAATGGCTCAGGGTCGCCGTTGCGTTACTCCATGCTTAGCCCCGTGAGGACGCGCTCCAAATAGACTGACGGATCATCTTCGTCAGAATAGTCCGCCTGGACCGTCGATTCAGCGGCGGCATCATCATCCTCCACCTTACTAAGGTACTTCGTAGGCTTGCCTACTCGCTGCCACTGGTCGTTCTCATTCTTCGTCCACACCTCGGGATGCTGGTGAGGATCAAGCACCCAGTGATTTCGACCCACATGAACAAAACCCATTTCTGCTAGGCGGGGTTCCATGCCGGGCAAGCCTGGTTTTGACAAGATCAAGGGATCATCACCATCCTCTCTCAGCTGGTACTCAAGCAAAATATCGCCCGCGTTCTCAACCAGGGGATGAGTGACCCGAAGGTCCACCACGGACGTGAGATCGTTGCGCCCAAACTTTTCCCGGAAGGTCTCCCCCTTGATCCGAACCGGACCTCCTGCTCTCAACAGGCCAACTGTTTCGTCACCCAATTGATAGCTGAAGAAGCGCACGGGCCTGGCTGGATCATAGTGAGTGGCGCTATAGCTGCCAGCAACCGTTGCTGCCCGCTCAGCTTTCTTTGATACGAAGTCTGAGTACTCTTGCGGATTAATGGCGATGTTCATGATGTCGCGGCCCAAAAATCTCTGCAGCCCTCGATCGAAGGAACGCTGGTCGATCTCAACAATGGGCGGACCGGAATTCAGATAGTACGCCCTTGTTTCAGATGACGACCCGCCTGGCTCCATACCTGCAAGTGTTTCCGCAAAGCGGGGGCTATCTCCCGGTTCATCAACTTGATTAGCGCTTGTGGATTGGCTGGATGAGCCAACGACTCTGCCATACATCAGATCGCTCTCCTATCGGCAACATTGCACGCGATTGAGCTCATGCCGCGCAAGCTCGCGTTCATAATATACAACCTAACTGACCACAACCTGACCTAAGCATCTGCCGGCGCTCGGAGGCTGCGGCTGCGCAATCCGCAAGCGAGTCACGCACCCGCTGGCCAGCAATCGCAGGCTGATGGCGTGCGATATTGTCCGCGCTTGATCATCAAAAATGTGACGTTCAACGGCGCAGATCTGCAGCACCGCCCTTTACTTTCGGTCGTCGCTGCCATTGACCAATGCAGCCGTCTATCGAGGATCGGCGGCGTGCGCGCAGAATTGCTGCCCGGTGCTTTTGTCGCGGCGTCCGCGACTCGCACGTGCTATTGCACTGTCATCCAATTCGGAGCAGCACCATCCGGTCCCAGGATAGAATCGCGAAGACACAGGTGCCACCATCACATGCGCTTCAACGCGATCGGCGGCTATGATCGGCCGGACAATTGTAAAACCCGTGGACCGCGGCAGACTTTCGCTCCTGCCGATCCCGCAACCGAAGGCCACAGGATAGGATGAGCACGACTGGCTCCGAAGGAAGTGCCTATTCGGAAAACCGACTAGACGACCACGACGGTAATATGATCGCCCGCCCAAGGCCAAGTCGCTTTTCGACAAAACGCGGATCCTGCGATACGAGCGAGACTTGCAAGCAGGCGCCAGACAGCCGGTATGGCTTGCCTCGGGGCTGAGCAGCATTCGGCCATGCGCATCTCCGCTCGTTCCGTCTTGCCATTCAGGGAAAAAATCGGGCCATTCGGGCCGGCTGGCACGAGTCTCCGTTGCGGATTGACCTGATCCAGCGGGGCCTCCCTCCACGCGCTGCGGCGAACGGGAGATAGATCCCCTTCGCTCATGCAGCTGCGGCTGGGACGTGGGTCTGGCAGCTGGCCGGGCAAACCCTATCGCACGCACCGCAGCCGATGCAGGCGCCCTGATCGTTCAGAACCATAATCTTTTTTTCGACTTCATCGTCCGCGTCATTGTCAAGGTTGACGAGTTCGCCCTCCTCGTTGATGCCTTTCAAAGTCATGACATCTTGACCGCACACCTTGAAACAGCGGCCACAGCCGATGCACTTCTTGGCATCGATCGAGGCTAGGTATTGTGGCATCCAGTCGCGGCCGTCTCGCGTTGCAAATGACATGCATTGCCCTTCAAGTATTTTCCAGCTCTTTTAGCTCGCGACTCTTGCGCTCCAGTTCGACATAGACATCGTACGCCTTCTGCGCCACCGCCATAATCGACGTCCAGTTGATGGGCAATTCTTCCGAAAGGTCGTGCAGATCCATCTTGGCCTGTATCGCCTTGGCGGACACTTTCTTTAGTTCGGCCTTCAGTATTTCACTGATCGCCCATGAGTGAGTATCCTCAATAGTTAGCCACGTCTGGAAATTTCCGAATCAGGCCAATTCCCTCGCTGACATATCTATCCCCCTCTTGAGCCAGCTTGACGCAATTATCGAATCCCAAGCGATGCACGTCGCGCAGCTGCTTGTTTACGGCGACCAACCGCCCTGCGATGAGCACTATGCGCCCGAAGCCTTCATGATGCAGCTTCAGGATCGGCTGAACCATAATGCCGGTCTCCCTCTCTACTGACAGGCCGACCGCATTGAAGAACAACTCAAGCCGCCATAGTGTATTGGGATCGGGATCACCGATGATCGGCAATGCGCGTCGTCTCTCCCTGTTCAGGATATAGGGTTCGAGCAGATCAAGGTCGCTCTTCCCTTCCCAGGCTTCATTGGTATCCTGGGCGCGCCAAAGCTTGACTAACTCGATTAGAAATGGTGCGTCGACGACGCTGCCCTGCTGCGCTATTTTTGCGGTCATATCATCTCATTCGTCGAACTCAAACGATCGCGGTTGGTCCTTTGCAAGGACCTTGCGCAGCCAGGGAGGTGGCGTGCCCTTCAGCACCGACTCGAGCTTTTCCAGCAACACGTGAATGCTTTCCGGTTTGCTCACCTTGATAGGATGAATTTTGCTGGCCACCACTCGCGCAGCCGCGGCACCACCAATGGCCGCGACGTATAGGATGGCGCAATCCTTGATCGCCTGGATCTTTGGCGCCAACTTGTCACCACTGCCGTCCTCCTCAAGATCGCCCTCAAACTCGATAGCTTTAAGAAAGACATGCCCGCTGGGCGCGACATCGTAGATTGCAATATTCTTTGCCCAGCCAAAATGAGCATCGACGCGTCTCAGATCCTGAGTGGCAAAAGCGACCTTCATGCAATTGACCTTTCAGGCGCGCCAGTGGAGCGGCGATGCCCCACGTGTTGTGGCAGTCCGGGCGTGGTCCGCCACCTATCGGGTGTAGGTCGGTCGTTCTCGTCGCGATGCGCGATCACGAGATTGGCGATTTGGAAGATCACATTGCGGGTACCACGATAGCCGACGGATACTTGGTGGCCCGCGCCAAGCCGATCGAATATCGGAAAACCTACGCGATAGAACGGCACTTTCAGCCGCCCCGCCGCTTGCCTTCCATGCGAATGCGTGATCAGCAGATCGCAATGCTTTTCTTTTGCAAATCCTTCCAGATCTTCGAGGTCACCAATGAGAACCTCCTTGGTCCTGATTCGCTCGATCACCTCAGACTGAGTGGTCGTCACGGCGACGGTCACCTGCGCGCCCATATCGTGCAGCATGCCGGATAAATCGAACAGAAGGTCTGGCTCGGCACCGATCGCGACTTTGCGGCCGCCAATATGGAAGTGCGCGTCCAACATAGCATCGGCGAGCTGACTGCGCTGGCGTCGATATTTCGAGGGTATCGGGCGCCCGCTAATCTCGCTCAAAAACATCATGAAATCGTCGTTTGGATGAAGACCACACAGTCGCTCGAACACACGAAAAGGCACCCCGGTTTTAGTCTGCATGACCTCAGCCGCGCGCTGCATCTGCGCACCGATTGCAATGGTCCACCCTGCGCGCCCCATGCTCGCGATCTCGTCGACGTCAATGCCGCCGATGGTCGTTGACGTAAACTCATCGGGGATATGCCCGTCGAGCGATCCCGCCAAGTCAGGGAGAAAGGAGGGGTACAATCCGAAATCCTCCAGCAAGGCACGGAGTTCATCAAGGTCGCCGGGCGTCAGGTGACACCCCGGTAGAACATTTACCTTCGAGGGATCCCGCAGGCCATTGGCACTTGGCCGGTCCACCAGCACCTCCACCATGCGTGCAACTGCCTTCTCCCACCCATCCTGGAACGCGCCCTTGAAATCAGGCGTTGATACATATACGAGCGGCAACTTTGTGAGTTGCGGATACGCACTCCGGATTAGTTTGAGGTACGCTTCCACATCGTCGCCGTTGGTCTCGGTGACACCGGTCGAGCAGATTCCGATGATCTTCGGCTTAGCGCGCTTGGAGATGTTAAGTATCGCCTGCTCCAAATTTTCATATCCGCCGAGTACGGTCGCGACCTCGCTCATCGCGGTGGTCTGCAGCGGTATTGCTTCTTTGAAGTGCCGGACAAAGAGCGTGAGACCGAAGGATGTGCACCCCTGTGAGCCGTGCAGAAGCGGCATCGCACCGCGCAGCCCCATGAAGGCGTATGCGCCGCCGATCGGCTGGCTCATCTTCAGCGGGTTGACAACGCAGGCTTTTGTCGGCGCCGTGACCAGGGCCATGGCGACTCCCTACTCTGCGGCCTGTCGCATATCAGATGGCTCGGACATCAACATATCTTCGATGCGTCCTTGACAGCAGCCACCGGCCGCATTGGTATGCTCTCGGACCGCTGCGACGCTCCTCAAGCCGTGCACGGAGATTGCGTCCTCAATCGTGCCCAGATCAACCCTGTTACACACGCAGATATTCCTCGCGCGGCGCGCTGTTTCGGCGAGGACCGGATCGCCGGCGATCGCGGCCATGGACTGCATCTGCTCCCGCGCTTTGGCCAAAGCCTCCCATGGCGCTGGCCGACGTAGCTGCTCCCACATCGGGCTTGAGAGCGAATTATCGATCTCCTCCACCAGCTTGACTATTCCGGCATAGCCCATATAGGCGTGGCAACGCTCCTGGTTGATATCGACCCATGGCACCGCCGCCTTCAGCGCGACAAATTGCGACTTGCCGCCCGATAGCATGATGTCCGCTTCTGCGTCCTTCAACATCTTGTACATTTCGCGCGCAGTCATGTCGTCGATCATGTGGGCATCCTGCCCCATGAGCTCCTTGATGCGCTCCTTGTCTTCCATGGTCGATTTCTTCACACTGGTTCCGACTAATTCCAGCCCGGCTTCCTGGAGCGCCGAGACGACCGACCATGACTTGACACCGCCGGTCATTAACAAGGCCCTTTTGCCTTCGAGTCGCGGCTTGTACGGCTGGATGGCAGCCCACGCCCGCGCTTCCTCGCGCGCGATCACCGCTTCGGTGCGCCCGAGCAGATCTGCCGGGGCGCCGCGCTCAACCAATAAGCGGGCGATCTGGCGTAGCGATTCGCTTGAATCCTGAATACCGTAGAACGACCCCTCGAAGAATGGGATCCCGTAACGTTGCTCCATCTTGCGTGCCACGTTGATCATGGATTTTGAGCACACCAACATTGCCGCCCGCGCGCGATGAGATGAAGCGACTTCGCGGTATTTGCCATCGCCCGAAATGCAGCAGAGAATTCGCACTCCAAGCTCGTCTAACACTGGCTTCACCTGCCAGAGCTCTCCTGAAAGGTTGTATTCTCCGATCAGATTGATGTCGTACGGCGTGGTGTAGTCCGGTTCTCGCGTGCCGATCACGTAGTCGAGCAAGGCTTCGCCCGCGAGCTTGTTACCGAGGTTTTTCGAACCGGCGAAGCCCGGAGAATTGATCGGGATCACCGGTTTTGAGAATCTTCGCGACGCTGCCTTGCAGACTGCATTGATGTCATCGCCGATCATCGCCGGGATGCAGGTTTGATAGACGAAGATTGCGGGCGGATCGCACTTGTCGATGATCTCCTTGATCGCTTTGCACAGCCGCTTCTCGCCTCCGAATACAATATCGGTTTCGCTCAAATCGGTTGTGAAAGCGGTGCGCCACAAATCCGAGCCGGACGACGCCGCGCCGCGATTGTCCCAGGAATTACCTTCGCACGCGATCGGGCCATGTACCAAGTGAGCGACATCGGTGAACGGCTGCAGCGCAACCTTCGCGCCGTCGAAAGCACAGCCACCCGCAGCGCTACCCGGCTGCAACTGTCTGGTACAGCCGTTCCTGCGTTCCGCCTCAGACTTACTGCCATTCTTGGCGCAGCCCGGCTCGTCGAAGATATCCTGGACCGTGGCCGCCAGTGAACTCATCCTGCTTCCTCTCAGGGCAACAAATTGTAAACTCAACCGTTATGTGCTCGTGCCATCGTCCAGTCCTGGACGATGGCACGTGTAGTTGCTCATCAACGAATGATGTCGAAGCTGTAGTCGGTTTTGCCAAGAATGTTGGTCTTGTTGTCGATCTCGTCGAAGATCTTGTCCAGGATCTTGACCAGCACATTCAGACCGCCCTGATAGCCCCATATGGGGGAGCGGTGATGGTGATGCCGGTCGAAAATCGGAAAGCCGATGCGGATCAGTGGCGTTGCGGTATCACGCTCCAGATACTTCCCATAGGTGTTGCCAATCAGAAAATCGACCGGCTCGGTGAACAAGAGTGAACGCATGTGCCAGAGATCCCGCCCCGGATAGACTTGGCAGCCCTGTCCAAATGGCGAGCTTGCAAGCAGCGCCTGCATTTTCTCCTGCCACGCTTTGTTGCCATTGGTGGACAGCACATGGGTCGGCTCGGCGCCGAGTTCGAGCAGAAACGCAGCCAATCCATAGCAAAGATCCGGATCGCCATAGATCGCGAACTTTTTGCCATGAACATGAGCGCTTGAGTCGGCAATGGCATCAACCAAGCGGCCACGTTCTCGCGCGAGTTGCTCCGGAATCTCCTTGCCGCTGATGCGTGACAGCGCGACGATAAAGTCATCCGTTGCTGATAAGCCTACCGGGTAGTTGAAGGATAGAACGTCCTGGCCATGCTCTGCCGCAAATGACAGCGTTTTTTCCGTGCACCATTGCTGCATGGAGATGGTCGCCTTGGCGTGAATCGCGTTCGCCGCATCCTTCAGCGTCGTACCACCGTCATACATCCGGAATTCGCCGTCTGTCGGAGTGTCGAACACTTCAGAATTGTCGGCGAGAACTGTGTGCTGGATGCCCATCAATTCCAAGATGCGCTTAATCTCGCGAAGGTTCCCGACGGTATATCCATCGAACCCGCCAATGATGTTGATCGCTCCATTCGGTTTGCGCTCCAGCTTCGGCGCTGTTCCGGCCTTGCCGTCCCAAAAATGCTCCAGAATGCCTTTGAGGGCATTGTCGTAGCCGGTGACGTGACTGCCAACGAATGCGGGCGTGTGGGCGAACGGCACGTCGAAGTCTGCCGGAACCGAGCCCTTTTCTTTCGACGTCTTGATGAAGGCGTTCAGGTCATCGCCGATCACTTCGGCCATGCAGGTTGTGGAAACCGCAATCATCTTGGGCTTGTACATCTTGTAGCTGTTCGCGAGCCCGTCGGTCATGTTGTTCAGACCGCCGAATACGGCAGCATCTTCCGTCATTGATGAAGAGACACAGGAGCTAGGCTCCTTGAAGTGCCGCGACAAATGACTGCGGTAATAGGCCACACAGCCTTGGCTGCCGTGGACGAAGGGCAGCGTGCGCTCAAAGCCGACAGAGGCGAATACGGCGCCAAGCGGCTGACACGCCTTCGCCGGATTTACCGCCAGCGCCTCCCGCGCGAAGTTTTTTTCGCGATATTCGGCCGTTTTGGTCCATTCCTTGATACGTTCGACCTCGGCAGGATCGCGCGGATTCTCGAATATCTTCTTCTTCGCCAGCATTTGCTGGTATTCTGGACCGCGGAACAGTTCGACATGATCGAGCACGTGTTCGGCACTCTGCGGCATCGGTGAAATCCTTCACTATCAGATTGGAATCGCCCGGGCTTTCCCGGAGAGCGAGACGAGTTGCGTTATTCTGCAGCCTGGAGCTTGGCGCTCGGCGCTTCCTTCCAGGGAGCTTTCGTTCTTTTCCAAATTGGCGAGTTGACGGCCATGTCCATGTCGCGCGCGAAGATCGCAAAGCCGTCATAACCGTGATATGGACCCGAATAGTCCCACGAATGCATCTGCCGGAACGGCACACTCATCTTTTGGAAAACGTACTTTTCCTTGATGCCTGAGCCGACAAGATCAGGCTGGAGTTTTTCGACGAAGCGCTCGAACTCATAGCCATTGACGTCATCATAGATGAGGGTGCTGTCTTTCACGTAGTGCTGAGCTGTGCGCTGATAGTCGTCGTTGTGACCGAACTCGTAGCCAGTGCCAATGACGTCCATCCCGAGGTCCTCGTACGCGCCAATCACATGACGCGGACGAAGGCCGCCGACGTACAGCATCACCGTCTTGCCCTCGAGGCGCGGGCGATATTTTGCAATCACGGCGTCCACCAGCGGCTGATACTTCTCGATCACTCGCTCGGCGCCTTCCTTGATCTTGTCGTCAAAATAACCCGCAATCCTGCGCAGTGAGTCCGCGATCTTTGAAGGTCCGAAGAAGTTGTACTCGCACCAAGGGATGCCGAACTTCTCTTCCATGTGGCGTGAGATATAGTTCATGGAACGGTAGCAATGCAGAATGTTGAGCTTTGCCTTCGGCGTTGCTTCGAGCTCGGCCAGTGAACCGTCGCCGGACCACTGCGCGATTACCCGTAGTCCCATCTCTTCAAGCAGAATTCGCGACGACCAAGCATCGCCGCCGATATTGTAGTCTCCGATGATCGCAACATCGTATGGTGTCGGCTCGAACTTTGGTTTGCCCTCGGCCTCGATATGCCCGAAAATCCAATCGCGTACCGCATCGTTTGCAATGTGATGGCCTAGTGACTGCGACACACCCCGAAAGCCCTCACAACGGACCGGCACGATGGTCTTGCCTCCATATTCTTTGGATTTCGCCCTTGACACCGCCTCGATATCGTCACCGATCAACCCTACCGGGCACTCTGATTGTATCGTAATGCCGTTGTTGAGTGGAAACAGCTCTTGGATTTCATCAAGGATTTTGTCCAGTTTCTTGTCGCCGCCAAATACGATATCCTTTTCCTGGAAGTCGGAGGTGAACTGCAGAGTCACGAAGCTATCGATGCCCGTGGTGCCAACGTAATAGTTGCGCCGCGAGCCCCATGAATATTGGCCGCAGCCAACCGGGCCATGGCTGATATGAACCATGTCCTTGATTGGTCCCCAGACCACCCCCTTCGACCCTGCATAGGCGCACCCTCTTATCGTCATCACGCCGGGTATGGATTTGATGTTGGACTTCACCCCGCAGTCCGACTTACCTGCTTGGTGCACGTTGAGGTGCTTGGCACGCCTTTTCGCGGTTTTCTCCGGATAGACCTTCAGCACCTCCTCGATCAGCTCTTTGTTGCGAGCCCTGATTTCTGCGACGCTGTTGGTCGTGGCGAGACTCATCTGGTGTCCTTTAAAAGGTTAGCTGTTGGGAGGGCGGCTTCTTGATCCAAGACTTTGCAACCGGCATGCCAGGGTCTCATGAGCACTAAAACTAGAACAACAACAGTTTCTTAGCGCGACTTGTACGGTGACGGGCTGTTGTTGCGAATCCGACATCTCGCCTTTGCGAGGGACTCTTGGTTTGGCGGTGTTCGAAATGGAACAAGGCGGCCGCGCGTGAAATTCACGGCGGAGTTTTTGAGTTTATGCGCGACAGCAACGCTCTGCGGTGTAAGGCGGAAGCAGGCCGCAAGTCTGGCTTCCAATCCTTCATACTTATTGAAACCTACAGGTGCTCACCTGCGATGTAATGACGTGCGCGATCTCGCGCTCTAGATCTCAAGGCGAGCTACCTCGACGCCACGTGAACTTCTTAGGCTCGTTAGATCACACGAGCATCGTCGCGCCTTGATAAGGGGCACGCACGATCACATCGATGTCTTCGCGTGCGTTGTACATGCCGAGGGACACAGAGCTGGCCCCGCAAATTCGGACAGTAGCTTGAGTGGATTTTCTGCCTGACAGCGGCGAGGATTCTTGCTGCGAATCAGGAGCGAAGATGACGAAGAAGAGCCGCCGGACGCATTCTCCGGCATTCAAGGCGAAGGTTGCTTTGGCTGCGGTCAAAGGAGACAAGACACTGGCGGAGCTGGCGCAACTGTTTGATGTTCATCCGAACCAGATCACGATCTGGAAAAACCAGCTCCTGGAAGGCGCCGCCGGCGTGTTTGGGCATGACAAGACATCGGCCGAGACGCCGGTCGATTTGAAGGCGTTGCATGCCAAGATCGGCGAGCTGGCGTTGGAAAACGATTTTTTGTCCGGCGCGCTCACCAAGGCGGGCCTGCTGAGCGCAAAGCGATGATCGACCGCGGTCATGATCTTTCTATCGTGCGCCAGGCGAAGGTCCTGAAGCTGGCTCGCAGCACGGTCTACTATGAACCTCGGCCAGTTTCGGCCGAGGACCTTGCCTTGATGCGTCGGCTCGATGAGCTGCATCTCGATTATCCCTTCGCGGGAGCGCGTATGCTGCGATCGTTGCTGCGGCGGGAGGGGGTATACGCCGGTCGCCGCCACATCGCGACGCTGATGAAGCGCATGGGGATCGAGGCGGTCTATCGTCGCCCGAACACGAGCAAGCCGGCTCCGGGTCACAAGATCTACCCGTACCTGTTGCGCGGATTGAAGATCGAGCGGCCCGACCATGCGTGGGCAATGGACATCACCTACATTCCGATGCGGCGTGGCTTCGTCTATCTCGCGGCGGTCGTCGATGTGTTCAGCCGACGGGTCCTGGCCCATCGCGTCTCGATCACAATGGAGGCGGCCTTCTGCGTCGAAGCGGTCCAGGAGGCGTTGGCGAAGCACGGCAGGCCCGCGATTTTCAACACGGACCAGGGCAGCCAGTTCACCAGCCTCGAGTTCACCGATGTGCTGCTGGACGCGAAGATCGCCATCAGCATGGACGGCAAGGGCGCCTGGCGCGACAACGTGTTTGTCGAGCGGCTCTGGCGCACGGTCAAATACGAAGAAGTTTATCTCCGCAATGGCCGCATGACCGTCGCCGACGATTTTGTCGTCGCTCTGGTCGGGCTACGCCCTCCCGACGCAACGACAAAATCGTAAAGCCCCGCGTTCAGCATAACCCGGCAGGAATCCACTTAAATCCAGCGGGGCGCTGTCCAAACAACCGGGGCCAGCTCTCTTCGAACACGGGGCTAGTACCCGGAATCAGAGCTGAGTGATACGGCGGCCTTTGAAACGGCGTTGACGGACCTTTTTCTTGGTCCAGACGAAGGGCTCGGCTCTGTCGTTGTATGCGTTGACGTAGGCATCGATGTGTTCCTGAAGCTGCTTGAGGCTCGTGAAGGAGGTGCCGCTGAGCGACTGCCCCTGCAAGATGGAAAACCATACTTCGACCTGATTGAGCCATGACGCACTTGTCGGCGTGAAATGAAATTGCACGTTGGGGTGGGCCTTGAGCCAGTCCTCGTTCTTTTTATGGGTGTTGAGGTTGTCGAGGATGACGTGAAGCTTGCGGTTCGGAAAAGTCGCGGTGACGCTGTTCATGAAATCGAGAAACTCGACGCGGCGCCGGCGTTTTGAATGGGTCGCGATGATCTTTCCGGTGGCGACTTCGAGCGCCGCAAACAATGTTGTGGTGCCATGCCGCTTGTAATCGTGGCTTTGGCCGGTTAAGGCGCGGCCATTGGGCAACTTCAGATAACCCTGCGCTCGCTCCAAAGCCTGGATCGAGGGCTTCTCGTCCACGCACAGCACAATGGCCTTCGCCGGCGGCGCGACATAGAGGCCGACAACATCGGCGGCTTTGGCCGTAAAGTTCGGGTCGTTGCTCTCGCACCAGGACTTGCGAGCCACCAGGTCAATCTTGTGGCTGCGCAGGAACCGCCAGACATATTGGACATCGACATCGCCCAGCGCCTCGGCCAGCAGGGGGCCGGTCCAGCGCGCAAACCCTTGCGGTGGCGGCTTATCCAGCAGCTTCAGAATCCGCTTGTCGGTCGTCTTCGTATAGATCGGCTGCTTGCCAGGCCGCGGCTTGTCTTGCAGCCCTTCAAGGCCATGGTCGGCATAGCGATGCCGCCAAAGGCTGACAATCCGCGGCTGGACCCCAACTTCCTTGGCGATCGACCGGGTGCTGCGCCCATCCGCCGCCAACAGAACTATCCGCGCCCGCTTCAAATCGCGCTGCAACGTCACCGGTGAGCGACAGCACGCCTCAAGCACCTTGCGATCTTTCCTCGAAAGGTGGACTTCTCTTGCTTCGGGTATCATCCCGACCTTGAATCACGACTCACGTTCCAAGAAAAGTGGGTACTAGCGAGCGAGGAAAACGGGAGACGGGTCGCAAAGGCGGCTGTTTTGGATATTATCTTCATCATGCTTCGTGCAGGAGCCCCTCTCATCGGCTGCCGCTCCTATGCGGGCACGCAAGTATCTGGCACGGGGCAAACCACGGCGCACTTTGGCGCGTCAGAATGCCCCTCACATTGGGTACACTGGGACGGATTGATCACATAGATGTCGTTCTTCAGGCTAATCGCGGCATTGGGACACTCGAACTCGCACGCACCGCAGACCGTGCATTGGGATGCGATTATCTTGTAGGCCATCAGTGCTATTCCATAAGCAAAAGGTGCGGAACAGTTTCTTGCTATCAAGTCTTGTGCCAGACATCTTGAGCTTGATTCATCTGAAGAAATTTCGATAACGCAGGTCGCCGACCCGATACGGTGTCGCAAATCCTACAACGAACATGACAATCTGATCTCGATCCTGTGGTTTGCGCATGATCGGTGTCACGGCCGTCAGCGATCAGGTAAACCACCTTCTCCAGCATTAGGGAACGATCCGAGATCCTTAAGGCCGCCTGCCGCGGCTATGATCGATGTGTCGCGACATCATGGAGCTGTCCGGGCAAGTATCAGGTCGCCCGCGGCGCATCTTGTCGGCTTCACTCAATGGGACCGGAAGGTACATCGTCTCCCTATCCTGGCGGCGGTTGAGGCAGGCGTTCGTCCGGTGATCCTCTGCTTCGTTCCGCACTCCTAATCAATACTGGCGGAGGTCAGTTGATTAATAGCCGAAAAAAAGAGCCACCCCGAAGGGTGGCCTTAGTCAGGGAGGAAACGCCCATGAGGGCCTCTGGGATCAGGCCGCAGCCTGTTCGATCGGGGAGAAGGGCAGCCCGAGGCTCTCGGCCACCGCCTTGTATGTTAGCCGGCCCCGATGGACGTTGAGGCCTGCGCGCAGATGTGGATTCTCGAGTACGGCGGAAAAACCCTTGTTGGCCAGAGCCAAACCAAACGGCAGGGTCGCGTTATTCAGTGCCTGGCTCGAGGTTAGCGGCACGGCACCCGGCATATTGGCCACACAATAATGAATGATGCCATCTACTTCGTATGTTGGATCAGCGTGAGTGGTTGGGCGCGATGTCTCAAAGCAGCCGCCCTGATCGATAGCGACGTCCACGAGTACGGCTCTCTTGCGCATTGAGCTCAGCATGCTCCGGCGGACCAGCTTCGGAGCGCTTGCCCCTGGGACGAGCACCGCACCAATCACCACGTCCGCCGCAAATACCTCTTCCTCCACGGATTCGATGGTCGAAAACCTAGTGCGAACCCGTCCTTCGAATAGCTCGTCCAGCTCACGGAGCCGGATGATCGAACGATCGATGATGGTCACCTCTGCGCCCAGACCAGCCGCCATGCGCGCGGCGTGCGTACCGACGACCCCACCTCCAATCACCACGATTCGGGCAGGCTGAACCCCGGGCACCCCACCGATCAGCAGCCCTCGCCCCCCTGTACTCCGCTTTAGAGCGCTACCCGCCGCTTCGATCGAAAGCCTGCCCGCGACCTCGCTCATCGGCGCCAGCAGTGGAAGACCACCATGAGCATCAGTTACGGTCTCATAGGCGATTGCAATGCATCCAGATTTCAAGAGGCCGGCAGCCTGTTCCGGGTCCGGGGCCAAGTGCAAATAGGTGAACAGGATTTGATCCTCACGCAGCTGGGACCATTCGGCCGGCTGAGGCTCCTTGACCTTTACGATCATCTCGCTCGATGCGAATACCTCAGCTGCCGAAGTTAAGATCGTTGCGCCGGCATTGCGATAATCGCCATCGGTTGCACCAATGCCAGCGCCGGCATTGGTCTCGATCATCACGCGGTGGCCCGCTGCCACGTATTCACGGGCAGCTCCTGGGGTAAGGCCCACGCGATATTCGTGCGCCTTGATTTCCTTTGGAACTCCGACCTTCATTTGAATACTCCCTGCCTGACGCGCCTTCTTATCGGAAGCGCGCAGCGATATCGCGACGCAGCCGGGCAAAATGGCGCAGGAATTCAGCGATATTTGCGAGGCTTCGCAGGATTTCAAACCCAGGGGTGCTGGGTAGATCGTGTGATCCTGTTCGCTGAACTTAGCCGTCGAAAACTGCGCGATGCCGGTGAATCGTTCCGAATTGCAGTCGCGGCCCGCAGAAAAGCCAACAACCGAAATCCAGCCTCGCCGAACTCCTCAAGCAGCAAAGACAGCAATTTGCCAATTAGGTAGGATTGCCTATCAAGCGAAACGCTTGTTGAGCTGAGGGCTAATGGGCGGCCAAGAAATGGACGTTGCGCAGCCTGTTCAACAGATCCGAGGCAATTGTTCCCCCCACAGCCAGTCGACGATTCGCCGGCCGCCGAAATCGGTCGTCATCTGCACAAATTTGTGATCGTCAGCCACCGCCTCACCGATATCGGCCGCATTGGACCCGAGGGGGTGCGCCTTCATGGCTGCGAGAACGGCATCGGCAGAATCCGGCGCCACGATCGCGACGAGCTTGCCTTCGTTGGCAACATGGATCGGTTCGAGTCCAAGCAGTTCGCAGGTAGCCGCAACCGCAGGCTTCACCGGAATCATCGATTCCTGCAGATGGAAGCCGAGCTCTGATTGAAGCGCGATCTCATTGAGAGCCGCAGCGAGCCCGCCGCGCGTAGGGTCGCGCATTACCCGGATGCCGCCACCGCCAGCGGCAACCATGGCCGCAGCGAGACTATGCAACGCTGCTGAGTCGGAGACGATTTCGGTTTGAAATGCAACGTTCTGACGCTTTGACATGATCGCCACCCCATGATCACCGAGGCTACCGGACAGCAGCACACGGTCCCCGACCTTTGCCTTGTCAGCGGAAAGATCGAGCCCATCGGCCACCAGCCCGATCCCGGTCATAGAGATGAACAGACCGTCCGCCTTGCCACGCTCGACCACCTTGGTATCCCCGGCAATGATATAGACGCCGGCGGCACATGCCGCCGCGCCCATCGACTCCGCGATCGTCTTGAGATCCGAAAACCGGAAACCCTCCTCGATGATAAAGCTGGCCGACAAATAGAGAGGACGCGCACCGGACATCGCGATGTCATTAATCGTGCCGTGCACAGCCAATGACCCGATGTTGCCGCCAGGAAAGAACAGTGGCGAAATCACATAGCCATCAGTCGTCATCACCATCCTGCCTGCGGTAACATCGAACGCCGACTGATCATTGGAGCCGGCGAGCCATTCATTACCGAAGGCCTGATGAAAGAGGCCGGAGATTAGCTGTGCCATGGCACGGCCTCCGGCCCCGTGGGAAAGTTCAACGCGTCCGTTCTCCACATCGAGCTTGCGTTGATAGGCTTTCACGCTCATGACGTCTGCCTCGCCTGCTCATCGCGAACTCGGCGATAGGTCCAATACGCCGCACAAGCTCCTTCTGATGACACCATGCAGGCTCCTATGGGCGTTTCCGGCGTGCAGATATTGCCAAACAACTTGCAATCGATCGGCCGTTTGGCGCCACGCAGGATCGCGCAGCATTCGCAGGCCGGATTGTCTTCGACACGCAGGTCATGGATCGCAAAGCGCGTCTCGGCGTCGAATTTTGCATATGATTGCTTCAGCTTCAGTCCGCTGTTGGGTACCAGTCCAAGCCCGCGCCATTCAAACTGCTCACGCAGCTCGAAGACCTGCGAGACCTCCTCCTTGGCGCGCCGGTTGCCTTCGCGTGTCACTGCACGGCTGTATTGGTTTTCCACCTCGTGGCGGTTTTGGTTCACTTGCCGCACCAGCATCAGGACAGCCTGCAGCACGTCGAGGGGTTCAAATCCGGCGACCACGATCGGCTTCTCGAATTGTTCCGCCATGGGCTCGTAAGGCTGCGTACCGACAATGGTGCTGACATGTGCAGGCCCGATGAAGCCGTCAATGGGGACCCCGCCCGTGTTGCGGATCTTCGGGTTCTCGAGAATGCGGTGCATCGCAGAGGGCGTAAGAACGTGATTGCAGAACACGCTAAGGCCCTCGAGCCGCTTGTGCTCGGCAATCCTGATCATGACCGCCGTCGGGGGCGTCGTGGTCTCAAATCCGATGGCAAAGAAGACCACTTCGCGGCCCGGCGTCTGTTCGGCGAGCCGGATAGCGTCGAGGGTCGAGTAGACCATCCGAATGTGGGCACCCAGCGCTTTGGCAAGCAACAGGGACTGCCCTTGCGACCCAGGCGCGCGCATCAGGTCGCCGTAGACGCACAGAATGACCTCTGGCCGCTCGGCGAGCCGGATCGCCATGTCGATACGGCTCGCCGGCAGAACGCAGACGGGACAACCGGGCCCGTGGATCATCCGAACGTTCGCGGGCAGCAGATCCTCAAGACCGTAGCGGGAGATTGCATGAGTGTGTCCACCGCAAAATTCCACGAACCGGTAGGCTCGTTGTGAACTGACCTCAGCGTCAATTGCTCGCGCAAGTCCCTGCGCGATAGTCTTGTCGCGAAATTCGCTGGAATATTTCACGATCGGCATTCCTTCGCAGCGCCTAGCTCCTGCAGGAGCTCTAGCGTGCGCTTGGCTTCCGCCGGATCGATCTTAGCGAGCGCATAGCCGACATGGACCAGGACGAAATCGCCGACGTCGAGCTCGTCGAGGAGGGCAATCGATATCTCCAGGTTGACGCCATCGATGAACACGAGGGCCATTTCGTTGGGAAGAATTTTCGCGATCTTTGCCGGAACCGAAAGACACATATCAGGCAGCTCCTGCCCGGCGGGCGGCTGTTGAGCAATCTTTAGAGCCGCAATCCAGGCCTGGCCGAGGCTCAAACCGCCGTCATTGGGCGGCAGCCGTCGCGGTACCAGGGGGGTAAGACCGGCATCGCTGCACCCCCGCGGGATTTTGTCCGCCAGCACCGCGTTCAGGAAGCAGCCGCCGACGGGATTTTGTCCGCCAGCACCGCGTTCAGGAAGCAGCCGCCGCTCAGAACCACGGTATTGATGCCGGTTGTCCGCGCAGAGCGTGTGACCCAGTCAACGCAGGCAGCGGCTAACGTGCCATGAAACAGCCCGGCTCCTCCGGCAGCGTCAATGTCATCAGCAATCAAACGTGAAAATAGCGGACCAAGGGACAGCACGCCGCCCTCGATCGTCCAGCCGGCTTCCAGAATCGTAGTACCCCGCACCAGCGCTTCGAGCTTCAACGCTGCTTCGCCGTCATAGCTCTGCAGATTCGCAATACCTAGCAGCGCCGCTGCCGCGTCGAACAACCGTCTCGCACTGGTCGTGGTGGTCCCGCCCGGCTGATCGAGCAAGTCCGACAGACAGCCGGCTTGCCGCTGCGCGGCAAAGCGCTGCCCGATTTCGTTACCCGGCCGAGCCCGTGTAATACTGCGCTGGCCATGCGCCACGGCTCGCGGGCTGCACGATCTCCACCCGGTATCTGCAGGGGCGCTAAGTGCCCGATGCGCTGGGACGACGTCTCTTCGCACAACAATAATTCGCCACCCCAGTTACCGCCGTCGGAGCCAAAGCCATGGCCATCGAGCACCAGGGCAAGCGCAGGTCCCGCATGGCCGTGCTCAGCGATTACTGCGGCAGCGTGTGCATGGTGATGCTGAACCGCGACTAGCGCGCGAGCATTTGCTTCCGCAAACCGGGTAGAAGCCATATCGGGATGCAAATCATGGGCGACGGCGACAGGCTCCACGCCGAGGCTTGATGTGAGGTGCCGGATCGTCTTCTCGAACGCACGGATGCTTTCGGCCGTATTTAGATCGCCAATATGCTGAGAGACGAACGCTTGGTCGTCCCGCGTGATGGTGACGGTCGACTTCAGTATCCCGCCGACGGCGAGCACGGGCGGGACAGACCTTGCAAGCCGAATTGGCTCGGGAACATAGCCGCGAGCACGACGGATGAATTGGTCCCGGCCAGCGGCCACCGAAACCACGGAATCATCAGCGCACGCCAAGATATCGCGATCATGGGTCACGACCAGGTCGGCGCCCCCCTTGAGCTGTCTCAACGCCTCCACGTTATCGATCAGCAGGGGTTCGCCGTAGAGATTTGCACTGGTGACAACGATGACCGGGCCAGCCTCTCCACGCTGCGGCAACGCGGCAATAAACTCAGACGTACGGTGCCCCTCGACCTCGATGAGAACGCCCTCGGGACCATTGATGACAAATCCCGCCAATCCGTACCGCATGGCTAGTCCATAGACGTAGGGACGAAAGCCAACCCCTTGCACTGCTCCACTCACGCGCACGCGCAGTCGCTTTCGATCGCAGGTGGCTGCGGCGCTCATCGCCTTGCGTCCTCTAAGGCGCGTCTCTGACGGCGCGCCTGCCTGTTGATCCAGGCGTAGAGCGCGCCAAAGCCCTCGCCAGTACGAGCCGAAACGACAAGCACGTCAATCTTTGGGTTGACCCGTCTGGCATACTCAGAGCTGGCCCCGGTTGTTTGGACAGCGCCCCGCTGGATTTAAGTGGATTCCTGCCGGGTTATGCTGAACGCGGGGCTTTACGATTTTGTCGTTGCGTCGGGAGGGCGTAGCCCGACCAGAGCGACGACAAAATCGTCGGCGACGGTCATGCGGCCATTGCGGAGATAAACTTCTTCGTATTTGACCGTGCGCCAGAGCCGCTCGACAAACACGTTGTCGCGCCAGGCGCCCTTGCCGTCCATGCTGATGGCGATCTTCGCGTCCAGCAGCACATCGGTGAACTCGAGGCTGGTGAACTGGCTGCCCTGGTCCGTGTTGAAAATCGCGGGCCTGCCGTGCTTCGCCAACGCCTCCTGGACCGCTTCGACGCAGAAGGCCGCCTCCATTGTGATCGAGACGCGATGGGCCAGGACCCGTCGGCTGAACACATCGACGACCGCCGCGAGATAGACGAAGCCACGCCGCATCGGAATGTAGGTGATGTCCATTGCCCACGCATGGTCGGGCCGCTCGATCTTCAATCCGCGCAACAGGTACGGGTAGATCTTGTGACCCGGAGCCGGCTTGCTCGTGTTCGGGCGACGATAGACCGCCTCGATCCCCATGCGCTTCATCAGCGTCGCGATGTGGCGGCGACCGGCGTATACCCCCTCCCGCCGCAGCAACGATCGCAGCATACGCGCTCCCGCGAAGGGATAATCGAGATGCAGCTCATCGAGCCGACGCATCAAGGCAAGGTCCTCGGCCGAAACTGGCCGAGGTTCATAGTAGACCGTGCTGCGAGCCAGCTTCAGGACCTTCGCCTGGCGCACGATAGAAAGATCATGACCGCGGTCGATCATCGCTTTGCGCTCAGCAGGCCCGCCTTGGTGAGCGCGCCGGACAAAAAATCGTTTTCCAACGCCAGCTCGCCGATCTTGGCATGCAACGCCTTCAAATCGACCGGCGTCTCGGCCGATGTCTTGTCATGCCCAAACACGCCGGCGGCGCCTTCCAGGAGCTGGTTTTTCCAGATCGTGATCTGGTTCGGATGAACATCAAACAGTTGCGCCAGCTCCGCCAGTGTCTTGTCTCCTTTGACCGCAGCCAAAGCAACCTTCGCCTTGAATGCCGGAGAATGCGTCCGGCGGCTCTTCTTCGTCATCTTCGCTCCTGATTCGCAGCAAGAATCCTCGCCGCTGTCAGGCAGAAAATCCACTCAAGCTACTGTCCGAATTTGCGAGGCCAGCTCTCTCGATGGTCTTTTCCAAATCGAATTCAAGCAGCGGCGCCAGATCGATCTTGTTGATCACCACGAGGGATGAAGCAGCAAACATATCAGGACATTTGAGGGGCTTGTCTTCACCTTTCGTAATCGAGAACACCACGATCTTGCAGGCCTCGCCAAGATCGAAGGCAGCGGGACAGATCAGATTACCGACGTTCTCGATGAAGAGAATGCCGCCTGAAAGCAGGGGCAAGCGGCGATAAGCTCCGCCGATCATTGCAGCATCGAGATGACAATTCTTGCCGGTATTGATTTGAACGGCTGGCACGCCGACAGCCTGAATACGTTCAGCGTCGTTCGAGGTCTGCTGGTCGCTTCGATGACACCGACCGGGCGGCTGCGCTTGAGCTCGGACGCGGCACGGACCAGCAGCGTCGTTTTACCTGCACCGGGACTGGATAAAAGATTAAACACGAGAACGTCATCGGCAAGGAAGAGGGCCCGGTTGACCGCCGCAATCCCATTATTCTTGCCCAGGATATCGCGCTCGATCTCGATGACCTGCTTTCCGCTCATGCCCCCGACCCTTGAATCAGCCGAGCCGGCGCCGCCGCTCGGAAGCGGCTGTATGCCATGTGCCTGATGGTGGGCCGGCCGGCGAAGAGGAGAATGGCCATCGCAAGAGTCCCGCACATGGTCATTGTATCGCTCGTGGCTCTTCGCATCATTTGTCCTCGAGTGTTTGGTCGTCGGTGTACCTTCCGTGCAGCCGCAAACGGTACACATCAATCGATCTCCAGCGCTTTCACGCGCATCTGTTCGCCCGCGGTTACCTGCAACTGATAACTGCCGCAGCAAGGACAGCAATCACCCCGGCGTGCAATTTCAACGCTCTTCGAACAGCTCATGCACCAGGCAACGCCCGGTAGTTCAACGATATTAAGCGCGGCGCCTTCGGCAACGGTCCGCATTGCAGCGACAGCAAAGCAGAACCTGATCGCTTCAGGCGCGGCATGACTCAGCGTTCCCAATTCCAAACAGACGCTCCGCACCCGCGAAGAGGATCGCTCCCGTACCTTCTCCTCGACGATCTGAATGATCCCCATGCAAATGGCCATTTCATGCATCGTGAAATTCACGAAAATTGAGAGTGAACCCGACGCACGGATCCAGCGACGCAATCACCGCGTGGACTGCATCACAGCGCCGCGGAGCTGTCAGCACGGCGCCCTGCAGGTTCCGTACAAGCGGTCCGCGCTTATGGAAATTCCACTCCGTCGGCGCCAGGAATTCGAAGCGAGATATCCGGCCGTGAGCGTCAAGCTCAACAGCGTGGTAGAGACGTCCCCTGGCGCATTCGACCGCGGCCGCTGCACGACCGGGCCCAAGCTTATATCTTTCGATAATCCCATGCTCTGCGGTATCCGGCTGAGCGCCGGCCTCAAGCCAGGCACATAGCCCGGACGATTTCAACTATTCTGGCCATCAGCCGCTCGGCCGCACCGAAGGGTCTCAGCAAGAACCGATCCCGGGTCATTTGGCGCGCCCAAGGACCCGTCTCGGGCACATGTCCTTCCAGATCCGGACAATCGCAAAACGTCGAATCATCCCCGAGCAATCGCTTCGCGATGTTGAAGTCGTCAGCAGCGGACAGGAACGAGTATGCTGCCGGAGCCGACTTCAAGCCGGCCTCATGAAGCGCCGCGACGCGAAGCGACAGTGGGCTGCCGGACCTGAGCGCGCGTCCCTCATTCGGTACGCCCAGCGCGGCCAGCGCCGCCGCGATCCGCGCTGTTGCTTCCCGTTGAGGGGGGGCACGAGGCTCGCTGGGCGGAGCGAACAAGCGCTGACAATTCCGACATCAGGGAGCGGATTGCTGCCGCACTGGCGACCTCTAGCGTGAGATGTCCGGCAAATAGGCCCCGTGCCAAATCCATGATGCGCTCGGTAACGATCAGCGCAATACGATGCTGTTTTTTTTGCGAGGGTGATCACTTCGTCGCGCGCCGTTTCGATCGCGGTCAACAGTGCGGTTTGCTGCGCAGCGGCACATAACGCGAAGAGCCGCGGCACTGCGTTGAGCAGTGACGAGGCCTGCTTTCCGGCGAATATCCGACCCAGCGGCGGCCGGACTCGCGGCTGGATCTCGACCGAGGCGACTACGTCGGCAGCTAGCAATACGCGGACATGGATTTTGTTGCTTGCAGTGAGGTTCATGCGCAATGCTGCCCCCTCCCCCCGCGCAAGCTATGATCCATCCGAAGGCGCCGTCTGTGGGATCGCAACTGATGTCGAGTGCCCGAGCGCATCATGTGAAGTACGCCTCGAGAATTTCCTGCACGCGTCCGGCAGAGTCCTGGAAATCCTCGTCGGCAGCCAACGCAACAATCGGCACGCCCCCGACCTCCACCGTATCAAGGATGATGTTGTCCGTAGAATTGAAGAACTGCACGGACCAAACATTCCTAGTCCCGGTCGCCTGCACTCTGCAGGCACCGTAGCCCCGCAACATGAGTTGGACGGGTCCGTTGCCCAAGCTTTGCTGCAGGAATGTCAAGTCGACAACGCTCATTGGCAGTAACGTCAGATTGATGACATGCGCATTCATGCAAAATTGCCAGACGCTGGCCCGCTCGCGTATTTCGGCCAGCACCGGTTGAACGTTCATCGCGCCATCCGGCGGCGTGTCAATCAGAAGTTCGGTTGATGTCAGGTCAGTTGCGGCACGCCGGACAATCTGCGGAATCGCTCCAACCTCGACATATTCGTGCGCCGGTTCGGTTCCGATGCGCACGCGCCAGATTCCGGCATGCACGGACTCCCGGATTTGTGCCAAACTGCCGTCCGGCAACGCAACCACCCGGTCACCTCGCCTTCCCCGAGCAATTCGTCAATCAGCTTGCGCTCGGCATCGCTGAAATTTGCGAGTCCGTACAATTGTGTCGGATCACCGCTTCTCTGACCCCCAACAGCAGCAGCGACATTTGACATTAGCAGGGCAGCGTTCGGATACTTCCTTGCACGTTCGTCGCAAACCCGCCAAACGCGATTGACAAGCGCACTTGTCGCGCCGCGATAGAATACATCGAGAGTTCCAGAACCTGTGGTAAAGCCGCTCGCCGCGCGGCCGGCGCCGCCAGATACAACGGGGATCGCTGCTTTCACGATGCGATGTTCCATTGTCTGTGTCGAGGGGTATTGCACTTGCCGGCGTCGGTGCTGCCGGCGAGTGCCCAAAGGATCGGTGAGGAGATGCGGTTGATCGTGAGCAAACGATCCGGTCTCTTGCCGATCAGGCAGAGTATATTGTTCCTCGGGGATAGGCGCGGCGTCGACAGTCTACGCTGGCCGGGCCGGCCGGTCAGTGTGCCACCAGGGCCGCGCGAGGGTGCTTCACTGATCCGCAGAATATGTAGGGGATCAGCCGCCGGCAGCGGCATCAAGGTCGCCTTCCTGGGAACGTGCGCGACCAGGCGCGCATCGGCGCTAACGCCCTCCACGTCGTCGGACGGAGCGGGCCGTGTCAGAGCATGCTGAGCCGGCTGCAACTTCATCACACTCCTCTCTGATCATGATCGGTTCTGCCAGCATGGCGGTTAGCAAGGCGCATGCCAATCATCTCTAGGTGCGCGAGTCGCGTTCGACCCAACGGCGTAGCGCCTGACGTTGTCCAAGCCGATGGTCCTGCGACTGGAATCCGGTCTATGAACCCCAGCCGGTGCAAGGGAGCGGAAGCGCTAGCGTAGGTGCTCCGGCAATTGCGGCTCGTGACCGATCAAGTCCGCAAAGAAGCGATCGCAGCTCTGACCGTTGAGGCTGGCCTCAAGCCCGTCAAGTGCTTTGCAGATCAGCCTTGCTTCGTTTTCGTCCAGGAGCCGCACTGCGCTGTCGATATGAACGAGCACCTTGGCGCCGGCCCGTACATCAGCGAGCAGCACGACGGAGATGCGCCGCTGCTCATTGCCATACTCGCATAACGCGGTGACACCGTCGGTCTCGACAATCGTCATTGGCAAGCCAAGGCACATAATCAGCCGCAGGCCGCTAGATCGGCTCTGCCTTTCATTTCATAATTCGCATGGTCAATATTGTTCGCCAACAGCCGTTCTGATGCAGGCAGCGGCGCACTCCGCGGTTTTGCCGGCGAGTCCCACTGCTCTAGGAGCTTACAGGCCAGTCTAATCGCGGGGGGAATCTGAAAGCGCACCGGCGCGGTCAGCGGACCGCCCCAATTCTCCAGATCCATCGGCTGGCAGCCGATAAGAGCGAGCTCTCGCGGGCGGCGGCCAAGCAAATCGGCCGCGCTCAAGACCTCCTGGAAGCCCATCTAATGCAGGCTCACCTTCTTGGCCCCCGTGAATTTTGGCACTTCGTCATCTCGTACAAGCTCCAACTGCCCGGGCAGCAATCCATAGTCGATGGCGTCGAACACGATCAGGCAGTCGGCCCCCTCAAGAAAACTAACGAGGTAGAGCCCCTGGGTGCCGCCATCGAGAACGGTGACGTATCATCGACCGCGTAGCTACGATGAAACTCCTCGACCGCACGCACACCGAATCCCTCATCGGCCCACAGAATATTGCCAATGCCGAGCACCAAAATCCGCTTTTTCTCTGTTGAATTGAGCATCCGCTTCCCAGTCAATCGCCAAACCAATGCTCACCTACTTGATAGAAGGGAAGCTGCGGCGCGACACGACGTCGTCCCAGAGCACCGCGTAGATGTGGACCAGCGCGAACATCACGATCACCCACAGGCCGAGATGATGCCAGGTGTGAAAGTCCTGGCTGTTCGGCCAGAGTGAAAACACCCAGCCGAACACCTTGTACTGCCAGCTGTCAGTACCGGCACCTTGCCCGTAAAGTGCAAAGCCGGTGACGACCATGAACGTGATCGTCTGCGTAAACATGAAGAACATTGCTAGCTGAGCAAGGCGGTTGTGCCCGAGGCCCCTTTCAGGCTCAACCGCAAGGAACGAATACCGGCGAATCTCGTGGTGCAACTCCCGCCAAAAGCACCGGCGCCAAAGCGGCACGCAAAAGATCTGCATGGCGTGCGCGTTTCCCATCAAGGCCCAGTAGATACGCAGAAGAAAGCCGGCGCTGAGTACATATCCCGCCGAGAAATGAGCAAAGCGGATATAGCCGAATAGAAAACCGCCGCTTGCCATTCCCCATATCGCCGGTGTCCCGGTTCCAATAAGATAGCCTGTTAAACTCAGTACCAGAATCGCGGCTGCATTAGCCCAATGCCAGAGTCGCACCAGCGCATAAATGTGGGCGGTGCCCCCACGGATGCTGCGACCAGCCAGTGCCGCATCGGCGGCGGCAAGAAACTTCTGAGCCCTGTTCCGCATGGGCCTAACGAACTCTAATTGAGGCCATTTCTTGACCCTCATGACTCATCACGTGCGTCGAGCAAGCCAAGCACGGATCAAAGGAGTGGATGGTGCGCAAAATCTCCAACGGGCGCTGCGGATCGGCCATCGGAGTGCCGATCAGCGAAGCTTCAAAAGCGCCAATATTGCCGCTTGAATCGCGAGGAGATCCGTTCCATGTCGTCGGCACGACACATTGATAGTTGTCAATCTTAGCGTCCTTGATCGTAATCCAGTGCCCGAGCGCACCGCGAGGCGCCTCAGTGAACCCGTAGCCTTTGGCTTCCTTGCGCCAGGTTTCCGGCCTCCACCTGCTGATATCGGCAGTTGCCGTGTTGCCCGCCTTGATGTTGATTACCAGCTTATCCTGGAAATGGCGCATCTGATGCGCCGCCCATTGGCATTCGAGCGCCCGCGCCGCAGTACGGCCAAGGGTCGAGAACAGCGCAGTCACGGGAAGATTGAGCCCCTTGAGCAGTCTCTCGGCGGGCTCCTTGAACTCGGCTTTGCCTTGCGCATAACCGATAATGTATCGGGCCAACGGCCCAACCTCCACGGCGCGGCCGCGCCATCGCGGCGCTTTGATCCAGGAATATTTGCCGCCTTCGTCGAGTTCTTTAATATCTGTCTTGCTGCCTTTGAGTTTTGGCCCAAGTTCAAAACTCGGCTCGGTGATACCATCCCAGGGAAGCAGTCCGCAGCAATGGCCGGGGTATTTATACCATGAATGCGCGACGAATTCCTGGATCTGTTCGGGATCACCATGGTCGATCGGCAATATCTCCTTGAGATTGCCATCAAGAATGACCCCGCGCGGCAGCTTGAAACTCTCGCCGGAACAGTCATTGGCCTTTTCGGGGATATCGCCATAGGACATCACGCTTTTGCTCGAAAGACCGCCGCCGTGGAGCCAGTCCTTATAGTACGAAAAGATCGCGGCAATGTCGGGCAGATAGACCTGCTCGACAAACTCGATCGAACGGTCGATGATGGAGGATATAATGTTCAGTCGCTCCATGCCGATTGCGCCCACCGCTCCGATTCCGTCGATGTTGATCGCGCACGGCACGCCGCCCACCAGCCAATTTGGATGCGGGTTCTTGCCGCCATAAATCGCTTGGGTTTTGACGATCTCCTTCTGGAAGTCGAGTGCTTCAAGATAATGAGCTACCGCTATCAGGTTCGCTTCCGGTGGCAGTTTGTAGGCCGGATGCCCCCAATAGCCATTCTTGAACGGACCGAGTTGCCCTGATCCGAAGAATTTGCCGAGCCGGATCTGTAGATCCTTGAAATAGCCAGGGGATGACAGCGGCCAGGGCGAGATAGATTGCGCCAGTGTAGAGGTCGACTTGGGATCGTCCTTGAGGGCGGAGACCACGTCGACCCAATCCAACGAATGGAGGTGATAGAAATGTACGAGGTGATCATGCACGAGCAGGCACAGCTGCATGATGTTGCGGATCGAATTTGCATTCTCCGGAATCGTAATTCCTAGTGCATTTTCAACCGCGCGCACGGAGGTGAGCGCATGGGTACCGGTGCAGACCCCGCAAATCCGCTCGGTGAACGCCCATGCGTCGCGCGGATCGCGCCCACGCAGGATGACTTCGATGCCACGCCAAATCGTCCCGCTTGAGACTGCATTGCGGATCACATTGTCGGAATCGAGATTAGCTTCGATGCGCAGGTGGCCTTCGATGCGAGTCAGCGGATCGATAACGATTCGCTTGCCGGAACGATCGAGATTGAACCCATTCGGCGTCTGGACGGCCACCGTCGTTACCTCCTCAACTCGGCTTGCCTTTGTGGGCAGGGCGATCCGGCCGGTGCCTCAACCGCTTCGCGGCGGTGACCGCCGCGTGGGCAGCGACCGCTAGCCCCACCACGCCGGCAGCGGCCATGCCGATCTCGTCGGCGTTCTGCTCGATGCCGAACTGCTTGATGGTCGTGAGTCGGTCGTAAAATGACCCTTTATCCCAGAAGCCATCTTCGGAGCAGCCGAGACAGCCGTGGCCGGATTGAATGGGAAATGAAACGCCGCCGTTCCACCGAAGGGCCGAACAGGCATTGTAGGTGGTTGGTCCCTTGCAGCCCAACTTGTACAAGCAATAGCCCTTGCGTGCGTTGGTGTCGTCCCACTCTTCGACGAATTGACCAGCGTCGAAATGGGACCGCCGGTAGCACTTATCGTGAATGCGCTCGGAATAAAACATACTTGGACGCCCTTGGTGATCAAGCTTTGGAAGCTTTCCGAACGTGGTAATGAAAGTCACGAGGCCGCTCATGACCTCTGCGATCGGCGGGCCCCCGGGCACCTTGATGAAGGGCCTGTTGGTGATTAACTTATCGATCGGCACCGCGCGAGTCGGATTTGGCTTGGCCGCCTGCACGCATCCCCAGGACGCACACGTGCCCCAAGCGACGATCGCCATGGACTCTTCCGCCATCGACGTGAGCTTTTCAACGAACGGCTTGCCGCCGTCAATGCAGAACATGCCACCCTCGTTCAAGGGCGGGTTACCTTCAACGGCAAGCACATATCCGCCTTTGTACCTGGCACGGGTTTCCTCCAGGATGGCCTCAGCCTGGTGTCCTGCCGCCGCCATGATCATATGGTCATAGTCGAGCGAAATCATCGACAGCAGCGCGTCCTTGATCAAGGGATGAGCCGAGCGGATAAAGCTTTCCGAGCAGCAGGTACACTCAAGCCCGTGCAGCCAGATGACGGGCACTCGCGGTTTGGTTTCCAGGGCGTGCGCAATACTGCTTGCACCAAGCCCCAAGCTCGCGGCCGTGAAACTGCAGAATTTAAGGAAACTGCGACGCGTGATACCCTGTCGTCTGATCACGCCGTAGAAGGTTTCCGTTGCATCACCCATGAAACCTTCCAAGCGAGTTGTCGCCAGCGTTACGATTGGTGATGTTCGGCAAGAAACAAGCCAGCAGAGCGAAACACCTGAAAGATAACAAGCCACCGCTTTAAGATTTTCGGCTTGTCGAATCCGGCCAGCGTCCCAGAAGCTAGGCCATTGATCTGCTACGCTATTGGTGTCCAGTTTTCGACGTCGATGTGAGCACTTTAACAAATCAAGCCGATCGTTCACCGCTGAAGGGAACTACGCTCCTGCAGGCGGCACTCATGATGCCGATTGTTGAATAGAATTGGTTCAGTCGACGGGCACCACATTGCCCGGCCTCAATCAGACTTGCCGATCGCTGACCAACGGTGCGTTAAAGCGCTCATAATCGAACCTAATGCAGGCAGCACGTACCAACGCGGTTGCCGAGCAAGGAACAGAGCCCGCAAGGGACTGAGAATGTGGTGCGCACGTTGGCTTGACTTTAGGTCTGATTTGATCCGATCTGCCCCTGGTTCCAAGGGGCTCGTCGCCTACGGGGCTGTGCGCGGCGACAGGCTGGACGTTTAGAGCGATCGCCCTGGCAAACCTAAGATGATTCGTTGCCTCGCCCGGTACAATGTCTGTCGATGATGGCTAAGGTGAAGATTGTCGCAAATGCGAACATCACCATACCAGCGGCAACCACACTTCCTCGTGCCAGCGCGGCTCTTGGACGTAGTCCACGACATAGGCCGACAACACCTTGGTGCGTCCAGGAATATTTCCGCCGATCATCATCACGACGCCGAATGTGCCTATCGTGTGAGAAAATCCAAGCACGGCCGCTTTAACGAGCTCCAGTCGCGCCAGCGGTGCGATGATAGCAACGAAGCCATACAATGGCGAAACACGCCCTGTCATTTCCAACGGGTGATCGCCAACCGCAAGAAAGGCGTTACGTATCGGCTGCACGACCAATGGCAGCGCCGAGAGCACCGATCCGACCACGATCCCGACGAAGGTAAGAGCGAGCGTGCGCTCGCCCCAGAAAGAGGCGAGAACGCCGCCGGGTCCGTCGGGGCCGAGCAGAACGAGTACGCAAAAGCCGAGAGCCGCTGGGGGTAGTACCAGCGGAAGGGCAATTAGCGCAGCGACAGCCTCGCTCAGAAAAGTCTTTGAACGCGCCAGCCACCAGGCGAGGGGCACACCAATCACGAGGAGGATCACGGTCGTCACGCTAGCGAGCTCTATCGTGAGCGCAATGGATTGCGAGATCTCTGACGAATCAAAATCCATGTGCGTCAGCCCGCCAACGAGCGCAGGTCGCCGTATCGCGATAGTGATTGCCTGCACGTCGGGCTGCCCAGCGATGTGGTGCGAATAGCCATTTGTTCGTGCGGCAGCTCGCTCTGTCCCCCAAATTTACGCGCACCGTTTCTGCGAGCAAGAGCAGCATCGCAAGGCTCATCGGCAACTCCTGTGACAAGTCCGCTTCGTCCCACCCGACGGCGGCAGCTTCTCATTTGTCATCAGCAATTCGAGTGCCACGTGCGAACAGCGGCGGCGCTATGCTTATGTGAAAGCACTTTGCGTAGACGCCGACGTCACCGTGGAGTGGACCTAACGCTTTGTCAGGTTTCTGGCATCTTTGTTTCCAAGCGGACAGCAACAGCCGCCCAACGAAAACGGCAGACTCGACTCGAGAAATGCCTGTTTGGTTTGTCGGCGGCTCAAATCCCGTGCTCGCAGGGCCGGTAGCTGAACCGATCGCAAGAAGCCTGCCGGTCGGCAGCTACGCAAACGAAGTAGCTGAAAACTCGTCGTAAGGCTGGTTCGGCGACGCGGCAAAGGCGCGAGGGGCCGCGAGCGACGGCCGCTCCCCTGACCGGCTTAGCTTGCACATCGTCAGCACAGGCGTGGAGACAAACGCCGCGTCATCGACGAGATTGGCCGCTTGCGGAAAAACGCAGTCATCCATCAGAGGTCCTATCCGGGCAACGCAGCTCCTAGCCAGACTTCCATTCGGTAAATTCGTTCAATCCAAAATAGCAATTTTACCAACTGCACGTACTGCTGCACGATCTCAACACTCCAGCATTCCGCTAATGCGCGCTACGCTGCAGCCTAATGTTCGACCTTGCGAACACGGCTAAGAGCACTCAAGCCGATGCCACCGAAGGGAGGCCATTGTCCGCGACTTTTTAGTCCGCCGCAGTTTGGGATTTGGTGCATATCTTGCTTAGCGAGAAAGGACAACGCAACTAAACGCCTGCCTTTGGAAAGACGCGCCGGCTCTCGGACGCGTCTTCAATCGCGCAAGGCTATAATGATTAGTCTCGTATGACACTGTCGCCTCTCACCGAGCCGCGGCACACATTCGAGTATATTCGGGAAGGAAGCGTCATGACCACCATGGCAACCGCGGCGCCTGTGCGCGCGTCGCAAGCTTGGTATAAGATACTCTACGTCCAGGTGCTGATCGCAATCCTAATTGGCGCCATGGTTGGCTGCCTATGGCCGTCTGTCGCCACAAACGACTGGGTCAAGGCGCTCGGTGATGGGTTCATCAAGCTCATCAAGATGGTGATCGCGCCCATTATTTTCTGCACCGTCACGTCTGGCATTGCGCATATTCAAGATGCCAAGAAAGTCGGGTGCGTCGGCGTCAAGGCGCTGTTCTATTTCGAGATCGTCTCCAGCTTTGCCTTGCTGTTGGGCCTTGCCATGGGCAATCTGGTCCGGATTGGCCATGGCCTTGCGGTCAAACCGGATGCTGCGGCGGTCGCCAATTACGTCAAGCAGGCGGAAGCCTCGAAAACCGTCGACTTTATTCTCAACATCATTCCCGATAGCGTGGTCGGCGCCTTCGCTCGCGGCGATGTTCTGCAGGTTCTCCTGTTCGCGATCCTTTTTGGCTTCTCGCTGATGGCGTTGGGAAAGCGTGGCGAGCGTCTGCGCGGCATGATTGACGACGTCGCGCACGCGGTGTTCGGGGTAATAGCTATTGTAATGAAAGCGGCCCCGATCGGCGCCTTCGGCGCCATGGCTTTCACAGTCGGCAAGTTCGGGCCCGCAGCACTCGGCAATCTGATCGGTCTGATCGCGCTGTTTTACGTGACTGCTGCCCTATTCGTAGTAGTCGTGCTTGGTCTGATCGCCCGCCTCGTCGGCTTTTCAATCTTCAAGTTCCTTATCTATATTAAAGACGAGCTTCTGATCGTGCTCGGTACTTCATCCTCCGAAAGCGCGCTCCCTCAATTGATGGAGAAGCTCGAGCGGCTGGGCTGCTCCAAGCCGGTGGTCGGGCTGGTGGTGCCGACTGGCTACTCCTTCAACCTTGACGGCACCAATATCTATATGACACTTGCAACATTGTTCATTGCCCAGGCACTCGGTGTCGATCTCAGCTTTGGCCAGCAGCTCACGATCCTGCTAGTAGCAATGCTAACTTCGAAGGGAGCAAGCGGCGTCACCGGCGCAGGCTTTATCACGCTCGCTGCGACATTATCGGTAGTAAACCCAGCTCTGGTGCCGGGCATGGCAATCGTGTTTTCTATCGACAAGTTCATGAGCGAGGTGCGCGCCCTCACCAACATCATCGGCAATGGCATCGCGGCTGTGTTCGTATCCTGGTGGGAAAGCGAGCTCGATCACGTGACGCTGCAGACTCGGCTCAACAAGTCCACCGCTTCCACTACTATCGACACTACAAGCACATGAGGTAGGTCCCGGATCTGAACCGCCGCCATTCGGACACGAATACTCCCCCTGCGCTCTCCGGCGCACAGCATTATTCCGCGCCGCAGCCAGGGCAGCTGCCCCTGAGAGGCTAGGGTCCAGACTCAATTGAGCCAATATGCGACGAGAGCGGCGAGATGAACAGCGGCCAAAAAATTACGGGCGAGCTTGTCATATCGCGTGGCGATGCGCCGGAAGTCCTTGAGCCTGCAAAAGCAGCGTTCGATGACATTTCGTCCTTTGTAGGCGCGTTTGTTGAAGCGATGGATGACGACACGGTTAGATTTATTGGGGATTACGGGCTTGGCGCCACGACGAATGATTTCGCCGCGAAGCTTGTCGCCATCATACCCTTTGTCGGCGAGGAGCACGCTCATGGGTGGCGCGAGCGCCAGGACATCGGGAGCCGCAGCGATATCGGCATCCTGGCCTGGAGTCAGATGCAGGACGACCGGCCGGCAGAGCGGATCGCTCAGCGCATGGATTTTTGTCGTGCGGCCTCCGCGCGAGCGGCCGATTGCTTGATTGTGCTCCCCCCTTTTCCGCCGGAGGCACACCGGTGAGCTTTAATCGAGGTCGAGTCGAGCGACAGTACGACGCCGTCTTCGCCAGGCTTGGCCAGCGCTTCGAAGATTGCGCACCATCGTCCTCGCTTGGCCCAGCGATTGAAGCGATTGTAGATCGTCGTGTAAGGGCCGTATTCACGTGGACAATCACGCCATCGTGCACCCGATTGCAGCATGTGAATGATGCCGCTGACGATGCGTCGGTCGTCGTCCCGATCCGGCCCCGTCAGTCCCCTCGGCAGATGCGGTTCGATACGCGCCCATTGCCTGTCGTTCAGCCAAAACAAACCAGCGCGCATTCTCTCGCCCCCGAATCAACACGTAGGCAAGAGAATCACGTGGCGCTATTTAGGTACAGACCCTAGTACCCGGAATCAGAGCTGAGTGATACGGCGGCCTTTGAAACGGCGTTGACGGACCTTTTTCTTGGTCCAGACGAAGGGCTCGGCTCTGTCGTTGTATGCGTTGACGTAGGCATCGATGTGTTCCTGAAGCTGCTTGAGGCTCGTGAAGGAGGTGCCGCTGAGCGACTGCCCCTGCAAGATGGAAAACCATACTTCGACCTGATTGAGCCATGACGCACTTGTCGGCGTGAAATGAAATTGCACGTTGGGGTGGGCCTTGAGCCAGTCCTCGTTCTTTTTATGGGTGTTGAGGTTGTCGAGGATGACGTGAAGCTTGCGGTTCGGAAAAGTCGCGGTGACGCTGTTCATGAAATCGAGAAACTCGACGCGGCGCCGGCGTTTTGAATGGGTCGCGATGATCTTTCCGGTGGCGACTTCGAGCGCCGCAAACAATGTTGTGGTGCCATGCCGCTTGTAATCGTGGCTTTGGCCGGTTAAGGCGCGGCCATTGGGCAACTTCAGATAACCCTGCGCTCGCTCCAAAGCCTGGATCGAGGGCTTCTCGTCCACGCACAGCACAATGGCCTTCGCCGGCGGCGCGACATAGAGGCCGACAACATCGGCGGCTTTGGCCGTAAAGTTCGGGTCGTTGCTCTCGCACCAGGACTTGCGAGCCACCAGGTCAATCTTGTGGCTGCGCAGGAACCGCCAGACATATTGGACATCGACATCGCCCAGCGCCTCGGCCAGCAGGGGGCCGGTCCAGCGCGCAAACCCTTGCGGTGGCGGCTTATCCAGCAGCTTCAGAATCCGCTTGTCGGTCGTCTTCGTATAGATCGGCTGCTTGCCAGGCCGCGGCTTGTCTTGCAGCCCTTCAAGGCCATGGTCGGCATAGCGATGCCGCCAAAGGCTGACAATCCGCGGCTGGACCCCAACTTCCTTGGCGATCGACCGGGTGCTGCGCCCATCCGCCGCCAACAGAACTATCCGCGCCCGCTTCAAATCGCGCTGCAACGTCACCGGTGAGCGACAGCACGCCTCAAGCACCTTGCGATCTTTCCTCGAAAGGTGGACTTCTCTTGCTTCGGGTATCATCCCGACCTTGAATCACGACTCACGTTCCAAGAAAAGTGGGTACTAGCGAGAAAAGAGGCAGGAGCTTTTTCAGGGTTTCGCTTTCGCACTCAAGGGCTACCGGCCATCTGAACGCTTGTGCAACATTTTTGCCAAGCCGATGACGGGACTGACGGACTAGGTATTGGTCCGCCTACGAAGATCCATATGCACGTCGCTCCACTTGCCTCACGCGATTAAGGACGACGTAGGGATCCTGCGGACGCAGCTTGTCGTTCTCGTTACGATGCGCGCTGCGTTAGCAGAGCATGGTGGGTGTGATCAGCGTGAATGGCACTCGACAAAGCCGTGGCGAGTCATACGAGGCTGCCCTGCGTTCTGCGACGCCGCTCGCTTCCAGCGGAACCAGTTTTTCGCAGCTAAAGCGCGATAAGATTGGAACGAATCATCATCGCGCGTAGGACTCGCGCGACTCCGGCTTCTGTGTCGGCAGGCGAACTTGCGCTTTCTTCGCGGGAGCGGCTGTGTCGGGGAGACGAGTCATTGGGCAGCTTTTTTCTGATCCTTGCCGGTCCGGAGGCGCGCCTTCGAACCTATCGGCTGAACTGAAACCACTGTCCTCATTCCGCGGCCTAATGGGGCGCATTGGCCGTAGGCTCGAGCGATGCGCAAAAGCGGACGTTTCAGCTTCGACTAAAGTCGCGTCAGCGACACCTACTGAAGGTTTAGGACAAATATACGTATGTTTATAATGCGTTTTTTCCCCGCGCGTGCTGAGTTCGGCAGCCGATGATCGATCTTGCACACGCTATCATGCGGACCCAAGTGTTCAAGATTGCCTCATTTTTGCCTAAAATGCTATAGCTCTCCCGCCGGATAACAGGCCGGACGGTCTCAAAATGTATAGGATCAGCAGTTTCAAACGTTCAGCCCCTCAGTTGACCTTGGGCAGCATAGCGCTAGCCGCGGTTACACTGACTTGCGTGTACTTTCAGGCGCATTTCGCCGCCGCGGCGTTCGCCTATTTGTTAGTAGTCTTACTATTTTCGTTGATGGGCAGCTTCATTGCTTCATCAGCGCTTTGCATCATCGCAATCGCTGCTCTCGCATACTACTTTGCGCCGCCGGCGTTTAGTTTACGAATCGATGATCCCCGCGATGTTCCTGTGGTTGTTGCATTTCTTATTGTCTCTGTTGTCGGAACGTACCTGATTGGAAAACTCCGCCAGGAAAGAGAGGCTGCACGTGTGGCTGCGGCCAAGCTTCAGCGGAGTGCCTCGGATTTGGAGGATCGTGAAAAACGGTGGCGCGCAATTTTCGAGCACAATCCAGCCATGTACTTCATGGTCGATGAGGCCGGCATTGTCCTCAACGTCAATACGTTGGGCGCGACACAACTGGGATTTGCTTGTGCAGAACTATTGGGCCAATCCGTGCTCGACGTATTTCTGGAGGAGGATCGCGCATTCGTCCGCAAATGCATTCAGACGTGTCTTGAGGATGTTGGACAATCGCGCACTTGGGACGTCCGGAAAGTCAGGAAGGACGGTTCTGTATTGTGGGTGCGTGAAAACGCCAAGGCCATGCTTTGGGCCGGCGACCGCCCCGTCATCCTCATGGCGTGCGAAGATATTACGGAGCGCAAGCAGACCGAGCTTGCGCTGCAGCGGAGCGAAGCGCATTTGGCTCACGCGCAGGAGTTGAGTCATACAGGCAGCTTCAGCTGGAACGCCTCTACCGGCGAGGCCTTCTGGTCTAAGGAGACATTTCGGATTTTCCAAATCGATCTTCAGACGACACCGGCGCCACAACTCGTCATTGAGCGCACGCACCCAGATGATAGGGCTTCTGTCAAAGAGATTATCGATGAAGCGATGCGAGACCTGAGGGATTTCGAGCACGAGTACCGGCTGCTGCTACCTGACGGCTCCGTGAAGCACATCCATGCGCAGGCACGAGTCACGCGAACCGCCTCTGGTGAAATTGAGTTTGTTGGGGCAGCCACCGATATTACGGCAGCTAGGCGAGCAGAACAGCAGTTGCGCCGAAGCGAGGCCTATCTGGCCGAGGCTCAGCATCTCACTCACACAGGCAGCTGGTCCTGGGACGTCCACACACGAGATTTCGTTTATCGCTCCGCTGAGGTCGACCGCCTGTTTGGCTTTAACCCACAAGAGCCGGTTTCGCTAGAGACTATTCGATCGCGCATCCATCCGGAAGACTTGCCAGGGTTGCAGGAGGTGCAGCGTCAGGCGATTGACCAGGAGCACGAACGGTTCGAATATGATTTCCGTGTTATTCTGCCAGATGGCGGGATAAGGCGCATACACTCCGTTGCACACGTTGTCGTCGGCAGCGATGGTAATGTCAGCGAGCTGATCGGAACACATATGGATGTTACCGAGCAACACGCAGCTAGGGAACGCTTGGAAAACACGCTTGTAGCGCTGCGCGAGAGCGAACAGCGCTTTCGCGACTATGCCGAGACTGCTTCCGACTGGCTCTGGGAAACCGGGCCAGATCATCGGGTCACTCACTTGTCCGAGCACACCAGCGCTGCGGGAATTTTGGCGACAGGGTTAACGGGCCTGCTTCGCTGGGACATCGCGTGCGACATGGAAGAAGAACCGGAGAAGTGGCGTCAGCATCGGGCGACGTTGCAGGCACACCTGCCGTTCCGGGATCTCATCTACCGTACCGTAAATAGGATGGGATCTCCGATCTACGTCCGCACTAGTGGCAAGCCCTTCTTCGACGGAAACGGAAATTTTTTGGGCTATCGCGGCGTCAGCACTGACATCACCGCTACCATTCGCGCTGATCAGGCCGAACAAGAGCTGCGAAAGGCACAGGCGGAGCTTGCACATGTGACGCGTGTAACGACCTTGGGAGAAATGACAACTTCTATCGCCCACGAGATAACCCAACCACTCGCCGCTATCCTCAGCAACGCCGATGCGTGCCTCGGCTGGATGGCTCGCGATGTTCCCAATCTTGCAGCCGCGCGCTCTTCAGTCGAATGGATCATAGAAGATGCAATCCGGGCAAGCGAGGTGATCCGTAGTATTCGCGCACTCGCGAAAAAGGGCGAGATCGAGATGGTGCCGCTCGACATTAATCAGGTGGTTAGGGACGTCAGCGCGCTGGTAACACGAGAGCTGGTGAGCCACCAAGTGACGTTGCGAAGCGAGTTGGCGTCTGCGCTGCCTAGGGTCCTCGGTGATCGAATTCAGCTACAACAAGTGATCATCAATCTGGTGATGAACGGAATCGAGGCCATGGACGCAGTTACAGACCGGCCGCGTGAACTTCTGATTCAATCATCTACGGACGATCTGGGGTACGTGCAGCTTTCCGTGACCGATTGCGGCGTCGGGATCGCCGAGAATGACGCGGACCGCGTCTTGGACCCCTTCTTCACCACCAAATCGAGCGGCCTAGGAATGGGCCTTTCGATCTGCCGGTCGATCGTGGAAGTTCACGGAGGACGAATTTCAGTGGTTCAGAAAAATGGACCGGGCGCGACGTTCCAGTTTGCCCTTCCGCTGCATAAGGAGGCCATCTCGTGACAGGACGATTTGACTGGAGAGGCCAAGGCGGACATACCGAGGCTTCGACGAAGGCAATCGTCTTTGTCGTCGAGGATGACATCTCTATGCGTCGCTCGCTTACGAACCTTTTTCGATCGGTAGGCTTGGAGGTCGTGGCGTTCGGATCGGCCCGTGAAATGCTGCAGAGCACAATGCCGGACGTCACAAGCTGTCTAGTTCTTGATGTCCGGCTGCCGGGCCTGAGCGGCCTTGACTACCAGACCGAGCTCGCCAGGTTGAACATACACATCCCAATCATCTTCATTACCGGCCATGGCGACATTCCCATGACCGTCAGGGCCATGAAGGGAGGCGCGGTCGATTTCCTCAGCAAGCCCTTCCGCGATCAGGAACTGCTTGATGCCGTCGTTGCGGCGACCGAACGCGATCGCAAAAGACGAGAAGCTCAGCGAACCGTGGCGAACCTGAAATCTCTATTTGAGACCCTAAGCCCGCGAGAACAGGCAGTGATGAAACTGGTCGCGACGGGGCTGATGAACAAGCAGGTAGCCGCCGAACTTGGGCTCGCCGAGATCACCGTCAAGATCTACCGGGGACACGTAATGAAAAAGATGCGTGCCCGCTCGCTGGCTGACTTGATCAGAATGAGCGAGACGCTCGGAATTAGCGCCAATCACACTGAACAAACCCAAGTATGATTTTACAATTCCATCACTTAAGCCCACTTTCGCGAAAGTGGCTGACGGTTTGGCAGCCGCTGTACTGCGTCGGGAGGGCTCATCTTGTCCACGCCTTTGATTTCCGTCGTTGACGACGACCCCTCGGTCCGTGCGGCGACAGAAAACCTTTTGAAATCGCGTGGCTACGTCGTGCAGATATTTGCCTCGGCCGAGGCGCTCCTGCGGTCGCCGCGGTTGAACGAGATATCCTGCGTCATAACTGATGTGCAGATGGCAGCGATGAGCGGGCTGGAGCTGCTGGCAGAGATGCGGACGCGTGGTTACCAAGCACCCTTCATTTTCATTACAGCTTTCCCCAACGAGCGCGTACGCGCGTCAGCCTTGGACGCCGGAGCGATCGGCTTCCTCGCCAAACCATTCGGCGTACAAGAGTTACTCAAGTGTCTCGACAGCGCACTGCAGGCATATGGCGACCGAGGCCGCATCTGATTCGATCAACTGCGCGTTCTTGTCCGATCTAACGACGATCACGCACCGGGCAACCTCTTTGCGGCCGGAACCGCGACCTGCCCTAACGTTATTAGGAGCTAATTCTTGCCCGCCAAAGCATTACCGGCTACTGTCGGCTGCAAAACAACCTTTGACCTTGCGAGAGACGGAGGGTACGCCGGCTCGATTCATTCCAGGTCGTGATCAAAGTAATGCCGGCCCAGAGCGATCAGCGCCCCTAGCATTTAACTCCACCTGGAGCGAAGCTATATGCTCCATTGCAGAGCGGTTCCCGAGAGCGCTCGGCAAGCACGAGATTGGTTGTGCTCAGCCCAGCCGCGGTGACGACGAAATGGAGCTTCGCCAGGACGCCCCTCATGTCTTGGTCACCGCTTTTCCGGTGAAAGCGCTTTGAACGATGCCCAGCCCAAGGAATTGTTACGTCCGCTGACGCGTGCGGGTTGGACTTGTCTATAGGGCCGCCGCTTCGTTATCGATTCCCAGCGCTCCGGCTATCGTCAAGCTCCCACATCATGTGTGGCAGACCTCTGGTCCAACCCGTCAAACGTGCTCGGCGCAACACGTCCCCACCACGGCCGGGCTATCACACAGGTGTCCTCGCCGCAGCGAGCATCGGCAGCAACTGGTTTGTACTGTAGCCCCCAATTTCTTAGGGCAAACAAATCAGTCAGCAACTGCTAAGCTAAGGAGGACCGAGGAGACAGCATTGATGTCTCCTGTGTCAGAACGTAACCTAAGTTCGTCTGAGCTATGCGGGATTTTGGGTGACGAGGCGATCAGGCGGCGTGGTTTTCCGGCACTTGGATGACCTCGATGCCGTTTTCGAATCTGACACCTGCGCTGACGTTCGGCAACTGATTTGTGCCTTTCAGCCGCCGCCAGGTCTTTGATGCGGCGCAGAGCAGCTTGAACACCATCAACTTGGCAGTCGTTGACGATAACGAACCTTTCGTGCGCACCGTTCTGTGCCGGACCGTCGCGAACACGCTTTCGATGGGATTCGTCGTCCGCAAGTGGTCCCAATGCTCGGCGGGGAATTCGTAGAACGCAAGCATTGCGTCGCGATCTTTCGTCAGGCACTCGACCGCCTTGTCGTACTTCGCTCCGTATTTCTCGGCAAAGACATCGATCGCCACTTCGGCCGAAGCTCGGTTGGACGCCAAATAGACCTCGCGCAGATCCTTCTTCATGCTGGCCTGTACCGACACTGCGACTTTGTTCAAGATATTCGCGGTTTTGTGCACCCAGCACCGCTGATGTCGCGTGGCGGGAAAGACCTCGTCGAGCGCCTTCCAGAAGCCGAGCGCGCCGTCACCGACGGCGATTTCCGGGGCGATCTTCAGCCCACGGGTTTTCGCCTCGACGAGCAGTTCGTGCCAGCTCTGCGTGCTCTCGCGCACGCCGACCTGGAAGCCGATGAGTTCCTTCTTGCCTTCCGGCGTCGCGCCGATCAGCACCAGCATGCATTCGCTGTGGTCTTCCATGCGAGCCTGCAGGAAGACGCCGTCCGCCCACACGTATACGTACCGGCGCGCCGACAGATCGCGCTTCTGCCAACGCTCGTACTCGAGCTGCCACTCCGTCGTCAGTCTGGAAACCACCCCCGGAGAAAGATTCGGCGCATCCTTGCCCAAGAGCGCCGCCAGCGCCTCCTGGAAGTCGCCCGTCGAGATGCCTCGCAGGTACAGAACCGGCAAAAGTGCATCCAAGCTCTTCGTGCGCCGTGCCCACAACGGCAGGATCGCCGAGGTGAAGCGGATCCGCTCGCCATCGCTGGTCACCGCGCGATCGCGAATCTTTACCCGGGCGACTTCGACGGCGCCGATCCCCGTCTGGATCGTCCGCACTGGACCATGGCCGTGCCGCACGAGGCGGTCGCGGCCATCGGGACGCTTCAAGCCCTTCATCGCGGCGAGAAACGCCTCGGCTTCCATCTCGACAGCCTGCGCAAGCAGCTGCCGAGCACCAGATCGCAAAATATTCGTCAGTGGATCGTCGATCTCATCGGGCTGACGCAGTGGGACAATGTTGCTATGCTCGTTCATGGCGTATCGCTCTCCTTGAGGTTCTGGCAGGCTCGACACCCGCCTCGATACGCCGCCTATCTCATTCCGTCATCACCCAGTTTCCCGCATAGCTCGTCTGCTGGGTTGAGCTGGCCGCTTCCGGAGGGAATGACCGATGAAGACCTGGAGCTTTTGCTTTTCCCGGCCCCACGACCAGCGTCTCAGAGCCCGCAGCGGCCGGTGCCCGACTGGAGCTACATCGATAAAGAGCTCCGCCGGCGCAACGTAACCCGTCGCCTGCTCTGGGAGGAGTATCGCGCCGTTAATCCCGACGGTTTCGGGTACACGTGGTTCTGCACTACCTACGAGGCCTGGAAGGGGCGGGTCCGACCTTCGATGCGGCAGATTCATCTGGGCGGCGAGAAGGTGTTCGTGGATTTCGCCGGCGACACCATCGACATCGTCGATCCCCTGACCGGGGAAGTGCAGCCGATGAAGCTGTTCGTCGCGGCGATGGGCGCTTCGAACTACACCTACGCCGAGGCCTGCCCCAGCGAGAGCTTGGCCGACTGGATCCGGGCCCACGTCAACTTGTTCACGTTTTTGAGCGGAACGCCGACGTTCGTGGTCTGCGACAACCTCAAAGCCGCCGTCAGCAACCCCGACCGCTACGATCCCGGCCTCAATCGCACTTATGCCGAGATGGCGAGCCATTACGGCACGGCCATTCTCGCCGCACGGCCGCGGCGCCCAAAAGACAAGGCGAAGGTCGAGGTCGCGGTGCAAATCGCCCAGCGCTGGATTCTGGCCCGGCTGCGCAATCAGCGCTTCTTTTCCCGGGCCGAGCTCAACGCCGCCATCAAGACACTCGTCGACGAACTCAATGCTCGTCAAATGCGTGGCTTCGGCTCAAGCCGCGCCGAACTGTTTGCCGAACTCGACAAACCCAAGCTAACCCCGCTGCCAGATCAGCCTTATGCCTTCGCACGCTGGAAGCGCTGCCGCCTCGCTCCCGATTATCATGTCGAGGTCGACGGCCATTGGTACTCCGCGCCGTATCGTCTGATTGGCGAGCTGGTCGATGCCCGTATCGACGATCGGACGGTCGAGATCTTCCACAAGGGCCAGCGGATCGCCAGCCATGCCCGCGCGCCCAACCGACGCGGACACACCACCATCGCCGACCACATGCCCAGCGCCCATCGCCGCTACGGCAAATGGACCCCCGCCGCGGTGATCGCCGCCGGCGAGCGGATCGGTCCTTCGACAGCAGCGTTTTTCCAGGCCGTGATCGACGCCCGGCCCCATCCAGAACAAGGCTTTCGAACCTGCCTTGGCATTCTGGCGCTCGTCAAAAGCTACGGCGCCGACTGACCGGAATGGCCAAGGCCTTCGAGGAGCAGCGCCGATCGCCCGATCTCGAAGCCCTGCCGTTCGAAGATCGCATCGGCCTGTTGGTCGACCGCGAAGCCGCCGAACGCGACACCAGGCGGCTCACCACGCGCCTCAAGATCGCCGCACTGCGCCAGACTGCTTGCGTCGAGGACGTCGATCTGCGCACCCCGCGGGGCATCGACCGCGCCGTTTTCGCCAAACTCGTCGAAGGTCGCTGGATCGATCGCCACGAGAATTTGCTCGTCACCGGGGCAACCGGCCTGGGCAAAAGTTGGTTAGCCTGCGCGCTCGGCCACAAGGCCTGCCGCGACAACCGATCAGTCCTCTATCATCGCGTTCCAAGGCTGTTCGAGGCGCTCGCGCTCGCGCGCGGAGACGGACGCTACGCCCGGCTCCTCAAAAGCCTCGGCCGCGCTCAGCTTCTGATTTTGGATGATTGGGGACTATCGGTGCTCACCGCCGCGGAACGCCGCGATCTGCTCGAAATCCTCGAGGACCGACATGGCCGCGCATCCACCATCGTCACAAGTCAGCTCCCCGTGGACACCTGGCATGGAGCCATTGGGGACCCCACGGTCGCCGACGCCATTCTCGATCGCCTCGTCCACAACGCCCACCGCCTCCAGCTCACCGGAGAAAGCATGCGAAAACGCAGCGCCAAAACCATCACCCTTGACGGCCAACCAGAACACTGACTCTATCTCCCATCGGCCGTAGCGGGCTGCTCACGATCGTCTGAATTCAGTGCTCACGATCGCGCGAAATCGATGCTCACGATCCGTGAAATCCGCAGATGCTCCCGGTGCGGGTCTATCGAGGGCTGTAAAGGGTGGTTTGTTGCTGATCGCCAGCATGCCAGATCGAAGCCCTGGTTCATATTTTGAAAGTGAGAACGGATGGATTTCCCCTCGACCAAGCGGGTGCGTGAACAATCGGACAGCACGGGCCCGCAAGAGAGCTCACCCGCGGCTCCGTCCGCAGCCGCGGCGACCTTTGAGCGGCAATTGAGCGAGATCGGCAGTTCAGGTGAAGGTGATGGAGCAATGCCGGCCGCCTCGACGCCGCAGCCGGCTCAGTCAAAAGGGATTCTGAGAAGGCTCAGCAAAAGCCCCCTTTATTCCCAGGATGCTCCCCTTATTTTGGGGCTTGAGAAGGCCCTCATCAAGGGCGGGGCCGCCAAAGGCACCGCACGAAATAATCTATATTCTCTTCGCAGCTTTGGCCAGTGGCTCTTCGCAAATAACAAAGATCCCATTGCTGCTCGGCTCGACGACGAAGAGTCGCTGACCGTTGATGCGCGCGTGTTCGAAAAGCGTCCCGCGACACTCCTTAGGGCAATAGACCATCTCAGGACCTCGCGGTCGACGGGCGGAATCGTGCCGATCGCAGGCCGCACTGAGTTGCATCCTTATCCCCAGGACGCAGCTCTGATCGAAGGGTACAAAAACGACGCAGCGACAGATACCGGCAAGAAGGATGCAAGCAAGAATGCAACTGCTCTTCGCAGTTTCAGCGACTACCTGCGTGAAAACAGCAAGAAGGGCATTGCTGCTCGTCTTTCAGACGAGGCGTTGGATGGAGATGTCAAGAGCTATAAGAGGGCCCCCGGTGCTGATTCAAGGATCGGTGCCGCTCTGGCTCATCTCCGAAAATCGCAGGCGGGCGCTAAGGCGATGGAGCTCGAGCGCCATATTGATTCCGAAGACGCGGCCCTGAAGGAGTCGAGGCAGGTCGGCGACGCTGCTGCGCAGCACAGTTCGTTGCAGAAAGCTGGCAGTTGGCCAGAGGAATTGCTTCCTGCGGAAGGCCATGATCAGAATTTGCTTTTGGGTCCGATGGACGAACCCGGCCCGCCGTCCTCGGCGCCGCAACCGGCTCAGTCAACTGGGGTTGCGATAGGGCACAAGAAGCGGCCTCTTCATTCCGAGGATGTTCCCCTTATTGCGGGGTTTGAGGAGGCCCTCCGGAATGGGAGCGCCGCCGAACGCACCGTCCGAAACTATCTATCTTCTCTTCGCAGCTTTGGCCAGAGGCTCTACGCAAATAACAAAAAGAGCATTTTTGCTCGGCTCGACGACGAAGAGTCACTGACCGCTGATGCGCGCGAGTTGTTCGAAAAACGTCCCGCGACACTCCTTAGGGCAATAGACCATCTCAGGACCTCGCGGTTGACGGGCGGAATCGTGCCGATCGCAGGCCGCACTGAGTTGCATCCTTATCCCCAGGACGCAGCTCTCATCGAAGAGTACAAAAACGAAGCAGCGACAGATACCGGCAAGAAGGAAGAAGCCAGGAAGGATGCAACGGCTCTTCGCAGTTTCAGTGACTACCTGCGTGAAAACAACAAGAAGGGCATTGCTGGTCGGCTTTCAGGCAAGGCGCTGGATGGAGATGTCAAGAGCTATAAGAAGGACGCCGGTGCTGATTCGAGGATCGGTGCCGCTCTGGCTCATCTCCGAAAATCACAGGCGGGCCCTAAAGCGATGGAGCTCGAGCGCCATATTGATCCCGAAGACGCGGCCCTGATGGAGTCGAGACAGGTCGGCGACGCCGCTGCGCAGCACAGTGCGTGGCAGAAAGCTGGCAGTTGGCCAGAGGAATTGCTTCCTGCGGAAGGCCACGATCAGGATTTGGGCCGGATGGACGAACCCGGCCCGTCGTCCTCGGCGCCGCAGCCGGCTCAGTCAACTGGAATTTTGATAGGGCACGACAAGCAGCCTCTTCATACCGAGGATGCTCCCCTTATTTCGGGGCTTGAGGAGGCCCTCCGTAATGGGAACGCCGCCGAACGCACTGCCAGGGGCTATGTACGTACTCTTCTCAGCTTTGGCCACTGGCTCTTCGCAAATAACAAAGATCCCATTGCTGCTCGGCTCGACGACGAAAAGTCACTGACCGCTGATGCGCGCGAGTTCATCGGAAAGGGTAATCCCTTAAGGCTTCTTGCGGCGATAGTTCATCTCCGAACCTCGCAGTCGACGGGCGGAGTCGTGCGGATCGCAGGCCGCACTGAGTTGCATCCTTATCCCCAGGACGCGGCTCTCATCGAAGAGTACAAAAACGAAGCAGCGACAGATACCGGCAAGAAGGATGCAAGCAGGAAGGATGCAACTGCTCTTCGCAGTTTCAGCGACTACCTGCGTGACAACAACAGGCCGGGCATTGCTGCTGGGCTCGGCACGTCGTTTGATGGAGATGTCGAGAGCTATAGGAAGGTCGCCGGTGCTGATTCCAGGATTGGTGCCGCACTGGCTCGTCTCCGAAAATCGCAGGCCGGCGCTGAGGCGATGGAGCACGAGCGCCATATTGATCCCGAAGAGGCGGCCCTGAGGGAGTCGAGGCGGGTCGGCGACGCCGCTGCGCAGCACATTGCGTCGCAGAAGGGTGGCAGTTGGCCAGAGGAATTGCTTCCTGCGGAAGGCCATGATCAGGATTTGCTTTTGGGGCTGATGGATGAACCCGGCGCGTCGTCCTCGGCGCCGCAGTCAACTTGGATTGTGATAGGGAAGAGGAAGCAGCCTCTTTATTCCGTGGATGCTCCCCTTATTTCGGGGCTTGAGAGGGCCCTCATCAAGGGCGGGTTCAGCAAATCCGCTGCCGAGCAGCACGGAGGTTCTCTTCGTAGCTTTAGCCGTTGGCTTTTCGCAAAAGAAAAACCGAGCATTCGTGATCGGCTCGACAATAAGTCGCTGACCGATGGCGGTGAGGTGCTCGAGTTCACCGGAGAGGGTAATCCAAAGACACTCGTTCAGGCAATCGACTATCTCCGGACCTTGCGGTCGACGGGCGAAGTGCCGATCTCACGACGCGCTAAGCTGAATCCTCACCCCCAGAACGTGGCCTTTATCAATCCCGAAGACACGGTACTGATGGAGCCGAGGCGCGTCGACGCCGCCGCTGCGCAGCACAGCGCGTCGCAGGAAACTGGCCGTCGGCCAGAGGAGCTTCCCGCGGAAGGCCGCGATCAGGATTTGCTTTTGGGGCTGATGGACGAACCCCGCTCGTCGTCATCTCTCGAGCCAGCCGCGCGCCATGACCAGGCACCGGATCCCGGAGAGCCCGACCGCCAGCAGTCCCCGGACGAGCCGATGGCTGCGCTTGCCAGGAGCAACCGCCTGCCAAGCGAGGAGGTCCTCATCAACGATGAGCATGACACAGCTGAGTTGAGGCCAGCGAAGAGGCAGAGGACCCTAAACAATCCGCAAGGCGTTGCCGGCGAGCGGCAGCTGAGCGAGATCGCCAATTCAGGCGGCCAGCCGACACCGGCGCCTACCCATCAACAGGGTACGTCGTCATGGGAGACGCAGCCGATGCTGCTGCGGAGCGGCTACGAAGATGTCACGGCGCCGCATGCGGTCGCGACGTACGTCGGGGGCGCCGCTGCGCAGCACAGCGCGCGGCAGCGAGCTGTCAGTCGGCCATTGGTCCTCCCGGAAGGTTACGATCAGGATCTGCGCTTAATGGTGGAAGACGGCCCATCGTGGCCCGAGGTTCCTCCTGAGCAGGCGCAGGACATAGTCCAAGCTGGGCAGGAACCTGCCCGGCCGACCGTGGAAGCAGCGCCAACGCACTCTGCCAGGGCTCGCTCAAATACCTACGGCGGTATTGAGGTGTCGTTTAATCCGAATTCGCCCGCATCATTTGAGTTGCGTGACAATGCTTGCAGCCCGGCGCCTGGCTTTCCGCCGCCGTTTGCCGGGCCGGTACCGGGGCATCACCAGGGCGCTCAACAGCTCGGCTCGCCGCAGGGGCTTTCTCCGGTGTCCGCCCACTCGGACGATGACGCTTTGGCGTGGTTGAGCGAGGAGCTTGCGCGGCAGATGCAAGAACCGGCATCACCATCAACTGCCAGGGCTCAGGATCTCTATCGTGGATTTAAGGCACTGCTTGATCCGGATGTGGCCGAGTTGGATGACAGTGCTCACTTTGCGCCAGCGCCTTCTGCCAGGGCTCGCTCAGACACCTACGGCGGTCTTGAGGTATCGTTTAATCCGAATTCGCCCACATCATTTGAGTTGCGCGACAATGCTTGGAGCCGGGCGCCTGGCTTTCCGCCGCCGTTTGCCGGCCCGGTACCGGGGCATCACCAGGGCGCTCGACAGCTCGGCTCGCCGCAGGGGCTTTCTCCGGTGTCCGCCCACTCGGACGATGACGCTTTGGCGTGGTTGAGCGAGGAGCTTGCGCGGCAGATGCAAGAACCGGCATCACCATCAACTGCCAGGGCTCAGGATCTCTATCGTGGGTTTGGGGCACTGCTTGATCCGGATGCGGCCGAGTTGGATGACAGTGCTCACTTTGCGCCAGCGCCTTCTGCCAGGGCTCGTTCAGACACCTACGACGGTCTTCCATTGGTTGATCTGACCGCGCCCGCACCGTCCCCATTGCGCGACGATATCGTGCGGCGGTTTCCGATCACCTCCTCCGATGCTCAGATCGGGGCGTTGAAGCCGATAGCCTTGTCCCACAACCGCGGGCTGGTGCTCGAGCACACGGAATGGCTGGGCGACGAGCATATCCTCAGGGATTACCAGCTTCAGGAGCTGGATTTGCAGAGGAGCGATTCGGATCTCGCCGCCCGGACGCGGTTCGTAGATCCCCTCGAAGCGCTGCGGCTGCGCCTGGGCGCGGAGAGCGACGTGCTACGCGTATTCCATCGCATCGTCCATGATCGGCGTGATAACGATACAGCCGACTTCCTGTTGCTGCCAGTGAACGATGCCAGTGCTACGGACCGCGGCAGGCATTGGTCGCTGCTGTTCGTTGATCGCAGCAACCGGCAACGGCCTGTCGCCTATCACTACGATTCCTACGGGAGATACAACGAGACGCATGCAAGACAACTCGCAGAAAGGCTGAACCTCGCCCTGCAGCCCGCCGGCATGGCCCAGCAGCAGAACACTTATGATTGCGGCGTCTTTGTCGTGGACGGCACGCGGGAGCTGGTTAGGCAATTGGCGCAAGGACGGGAGCCAGACCAGCTGAACCTCAGCAACGTCGTTGCCAATCGGCAGGCACTGCAAGCGCGACTCAGGGGTTGATGTCGCCGTGGGCGGACCCTCGCGGCGCTTCTCTTTGAGCTTGAATGACGGCTGGAAGAAGTTCACCAGCAGGCGCGCCGCGGCGTAGAGACGTGCCATCACGCGGGCCGTCTCGCCCCCGTCGAAGCGCCCGTATCCGACGAGCCGCCGGACCACCGACAGCGCGATGCGGTTGTCGGCAAGGGCGAGCGCGCGACGCTGCGCTTCGGAAAGACCGGTCAGCTGACCGGCGCCTCGAGGAGACCGAGCTTTCGCGCGGCCAGGTATCGGCCTTCGCCCGCGATGATCGTGCCATCGCTGTCGACGAGCAGCGGGTACCGTCAAGTTAACGAATTGGAGCGGCCGAGGGGTAGACGACCGGCATGCCGACCGCCCGGGACCCTCTTTATCGCCGCCATCGCTTCCCATCGGAAGTGATCAGCTATGCCGTTTGGTTGTATTTCCGGTTTCCCAGCGGCTCATGAAGAAGCTCTTGAAATCCGCCGGCACGCCGCCGCGCGTGATGATCACGGACAAGCGTTCGCACGGCGCTGCGAGGGCGAAGATGGGCTTTTTCGTCGAACATCGCCAGCACAGAGCTCTCAACAATCGGGCTGAGAATTCTCATCAGCCGACGCGGCAACGCGGCGGATCATGAAGCGTTTCAAATCGTCCCGTCAGGCTCAACGGTTTCTGTCACTTCACGTTCCAGGCATCGTAAGTGGATCCGTAATCCCCGGGAAATTGACGAAACCTCAGACTCTCTCCTCAGCAGAGGTGTATCCGCGCCTGCGCTTGGCGCGCTCCAGCCGTCCGAATGCTTCGCCCGCTTCAGCGCTGGCATCGAAAGTCTGCACCATCGTCTGGCCGGTCGTGCCGATCCGGCCCCAGTCGCGGATCAGCGAGACCCCGCCGAACAAGGTCGGTTGGATCGAAAGCAAGTAAAACCGCCGCATGTTGCGGGTGGTGTCGATGCGGCGAAGGTGAAGCGGCCCTAGCTTAAGGTTCGGCATGCATGGATTCTCGCTTCCTGTGGAAGCGAGGTCCAATGCTTTCTATGAATCGATCAGGGCCAAACGATTCATTCTCTCGCTACATCAATTGCACCAGGCGGGTGTCTTCGGACTGTGGCGATGATGTGGAGGCTCCACGGCCCGATTTGAACCCCACCGTCTCGCGGCAAAACCGAGACCGCAGTCTGAACTGATCGAGAAGCTCACTGAATCGCGCCGGAGCTCGGTCCAAGCATTGTCGATCCAGCAGCCTCAGCAAGGTTTGAAAGCTGACTAGGTGACATCGGTGCAGCCGTTGAGCGATCGACGGAGCAATTGCGGACGAACGGGAAATCGAAGTCCGGACACGGGTGAATTATGGAATGACACCCGGGCACTTCTTTGCCGGTGCTGCTGCAGAGAATCAAGCGCGCGATGTGGTCGGACATCGCCGACCTGCGTCTGGCAGCCCGACCAACCTTATGGGGTGTTGAAGAAGCGCGCGGCCTCTTAAAGGCCGCATTCTCTGTGGTAGGGCAGTATCTGAAAGCGCGTATGGCCGCGCAACCTGAGGCGAGAGGAGGATTCCGATGTTCGAGGCTAAAGACTATCGCGTGTGCTGCCATCACTTTGTCACCCCGACCGACCGCGCCGTCTACCCGGCGCAAGAGCCCTTACTAACCTACTCTGAGGCCCTCCGGCAGGTGCAGACCGAGCAGGCCAAGGGCTACATGGTGGCCTGGGTCATCGATCGCACCGGAGCAGGCGCCACCAATGAGATTGGTGGTTCGAACGCATCGGTTCGACGTTGATCGTAAGCGCAGCTCTGGCCCTTGGATTGGCGCTTGACGTCTGTTTTGATTACGGTGTGAGCCGGCACGGCTTCCACTTTTCCGACAACGTTGACGCTGGCCTCAAGCGCCTGCCTGTCGTCGAACCACTTTTTAGAGCTTGATCACATGATCGCAGCCGCGCCGAAGATCGAAGAGGCTGCAATGCCGTTTCCACGCCGAGTCACAAGCAGAAGAAACTCAACCAGGACTCGCGCTGGTCAGCGTCATCAGAAACTGTGCACGCTCGACAGGACGATCGAGCCAGTGCGTCGAGGTCTATTCCTGCATAGGAGGACGCGGCGAGGCGGCGGGAAAGTTGGAAGGTTGGGATCCAGCAAGGTCCCGATTCGCGCGCTGTACCTCGGCGGTCCCAAACACGAGGACGCAGAGAGGTCTGTTTTGGGCGCGGGATTTTGGCTGGGACACGAGCCCGTCAGAGCGTTGCCGCCGCCGCTCTGAAATGGTCGGGAAACCTTCCGATCGTGCGAGACTCTTATCTAACCTCACTTGTGATCCGCTCCCCTCGAGACTTTTGGAAGATATCCCAACTGCCGTTCCAGAGCAGCTAAGGTTCGACGGGCCGAATCCAATCTCGCAGTCGCCTCGACCAGGTCGGCCCATGTTTTATCCGACCGTGCAACCGCCGTGGAGCCGGTCTCAAACAGGTTGTTGTTGAGATGCGGGGCCGCTTCGCCTCGCAGGGCACGCTCCAAATCGAGCAGGGTGCTCGTCAGCGCTCGATGCGCGCACGCGTCCTCTCGTTCCAGGTTTTCCGCCACGTCGAGCGCCGCACGATAGTGTCGTATCGCTGCAACGACTCTGCTCTCGAGGTCGGGCTCATCGCTCATCTGCTTTTCTCTCCACGAATCTTTGAGCAATTTGTGTCGGTCTGAACGAGCAAAAATTGTAAGCGGAGCTTTTCTCCCATTTGATTGACTGGTTTCGCTTCGGCTTTCGCTCTGCGATCCTTGGCTTGTCAGAGAGCCGAGAGGAGACTGAAGGCGATGGAACAATCGGGGGAGGAAGCCGAAGCTGATGGCTTTGTGGGGAAGCTTACGCGCCGGACGCGTTCTGGATGCCGGTTATGGTCTGCGGAGATCAAGGGGCGCGCTGTTTTCGAGAGCATGAAGCCCGACGCCCGGGTATGTGATGTCGCACGGCGTTATGGTGTGAAGGCCCAGCAGTTGACGACGTGGCGCAGATTGGCGCGTGCTGGCCGGCTCGCATTGGTCACGGACGACGCGGCGGATTTCGTGTCGATCGAGCTGAGCGATCCAGTGGCGCCAGGCAAGAGCGAGGGCCCGTCGAGATTACGATTGGCAAGGTTTCGGTCCGCCTGGATGCGGACGTGTCGGCGGTGCGGATCGCGGAGATCGTGACTGCGATCGAGCGCGGCGCATGATCATTCCGGCGCAGGGACTGCGGATTGTGCTTGCTGTGCGTCCTGTTGACTTCCGGTGCGGGCACGACGCGCTGGCCGGTCTTGTGCAAAACACGCTTGGGCTCGATCCGCATTCGGGCCTGATCGTGGTTTTTCGTTCGAAGCGCGCCGACCGGCTGAAGATTTTGCTATGGGACGGCACGGGCCTCGTTTTGGTCTACAAGCGCCTTGGCCGCGATGGTCGTTTCGAGTGGCCGCAGATCAGCGACGGCGTCATGCATCTGACGCGCGTGCAGTTCGAAGCGCTGTTTGAAGGGCTGAACTGGAAGCGAGTGGGCGAACGGATTGTCGCGACGCCAGCTGCGGCGAACTGACTCAGACCCGACAACCTGTTTCGCGCGGGGCTTTGGGATGATAGCTTGCGGATGTGCCGCCGTCCCCCATTGATCCCGCCCGTCTTGCAGCGCTGCCCGCCGATTTGCGCGCGCTCTTCCGCGCGCAGGAAGCGATGATTGAAGCCGAGCGTCGTCGCGCAGACGATGAATGCTCGGCGCGCCTTCATGTCGAGAGTGAACTGGCTGCGTCCAAAGAGAGCGTCGAACGCCTCGAACTGCTCGTGAAGGAGTACGAGCGCGCACGTTTCGGTAAACGCTCGGAGAAGTTCAATCCCGATCAGATGCAACTGGTTCTCGAGGACATCGAGATTGCCATCGCCGAAGTCCAGGAACGCCAGGACGATCGTGCGCGCCGCGCCGGCACGGCGCCGTCCAGCGGCCGGACCAGGCGCGCTGCCCGTGCCTTTCCCGCGCACCTGCCGCGCATCGAGCAGGTGATCGAACCCGAGAACCTCGAGTGTCCCTGCGGCTGCGGCCGGATGGCCCAGATCGGCGAGGATCGCTCCCGCCGTCTCGATGTCATGGCCGCCCAGTATCGTGTGATCGAGACGGTGCGACCGCGCTACGCCTGTGCAAAGGGCTGCACCGGTGTTGCTCAGGCGCCGGCGCCCGCCCATCTCGTGGAGGGTGGCATCCCCACCGAGGCGCTGCTGGCGCAGGTGGCGGTCGCCAAGTTCAGCGAGCACATGCCACTCTATCGTCAGTCGCAGGTTCTGGCTCGGCATGGCATCTTCATCGATCGCGCCGTTCTGGCAGACTGGATGGGAACGGTCGCCTTCCACCTCGCGCCGCTGGTCGAGCGCATGAGCGTCGTGATGAAGCAATCGGGCCGCTTGTTCATAGACGAGACCAGGGCGCCTGTGCTCGATCCGGGCCGGGGCCGAACGAAGACCGGCTATCTGTGGGCTGTCCTGCGCGACGATCGCGGCCACGGCGGCGCTGATCCACCAATCGTGGTCTACCACTACGCGCCAGGACGCGGTGGTGACCATGCTGAGCGCATCCTCGAGGGCTTCGACGGCATCCTTCAGGTCGACGGATACCAGGGCTATCATCGGCTCGCACGGCCCAAGCGCAAAGGCGGCGTGCCGCTGCGGCTGGCCGCATGTTGGTCCCACTCAAGGCGCAAGATCATCGCAGCGACTCCGAAAGCCGGCTCACCCATCGCCGAAGCCGTTCTCGCGCGCATCGCCGCACTCTATGCGATCGAGAAGGAGATCCGTGGCGCCGACGCCCCGGCTCGGCAAACGACCCGTAACGAGCGATCACGGCCGCTCGTCGCTGAACTCGAGAGGTTTCTGCGCGAGCAAGCCGCTCGCCTGTCGCCGGGCAGCGAGATGGGCAAGGCGATCGCCTATCTCCTGAACCATTGGGATGGCCTCACCTTGTTTCTCGACGATGGTTGCGTTGAGATGGACACCAATCCCGTCGAAAATCAAATCAGGCCGCTGACTCTGACGCGTAAAAATAGTTCATTTGCTGGTCACGACGAAGGTGGTCGTTCATGGGCGCGCATAGCTTCGCTCATCGCCACCTGCAAAATCAACAGCGTGGAGCCCTACGTCTGGATCAAAAATTAGGCGGCTTACAGGTGGCGGGCGAGATGATGCGCCGGCTCGTACGACGAGCCGAGCATCGAGCCCGGTATGCCGTCGTTGCTGGATGCGCTCCGTCTCGGCTTTCCGTTCCCAGACAATACTGCCCTTCCACGTACGCCCTTTCTTTCTCTGCCTGGGAACCAGCCGGTCGTTTGTATGCCGCCCACGTCTTTCTCATCGCCGCGTTCGCGATAATCAGCGACGCCGACCAGCGTCTCTCCGATAGAACCTGTTTTCGCCGACGCAGGCGCGCATGTCGGTGCGCCGGAACCAGATGGCGCGTCCGCATCGCAGCGGTGGATTGCCCGCAATAAAGATGACCTGCTCGTCGGTTCGCATGCGCAAGACATCATGCGGCAGCATCAGCGGCCGGCGCGCGAGCTGCTTGGACCGCGTCCGGGAGGAACCCGACGTCTGCGAGGACCGGCTCAGCTGATCGACCTCGACCGTCGTGTCGCCGCAGCGCTTGGAGATGTAGTCCGCCGTCTCGGGGTCGTTGATCGCCGAGAAGGAGATCCAGGATGCGCTTTCGAACCACTTGCTGGTGGCATCGCGGCCGCCATAGGCCTCGCGCATCTGGCCGATTGACTGGTAGAGCATCAAGAGGGTGATGCCGTATTTGCGCCCCGCATCACGCGCGGTTTCGAGAATGCGTAAGTAGCCGAGACGCGCGACCTCATCGAGTAGGAACAGGGTCCGGCCGGTCACTTCGCCATTGCGATTGTAGATGGCGTTGAGCAGCGAGCCGATGATGACGCGGGCGAGGCCGGCATGGTTCTCCAGGGTCTTCAGGTCGAGATTGATGAAGACGTCCGTCCGGCCCTCCGCGAGCTCGGCCGTCGTGAAGCTCGATCCGGACACCAGGGCGGCATAGTTGCCATAGGAGAGCCAGTGGGTTTCCTTCACCGCATTGGCGTAGACGCCGCTGAAGGTCTCTGGCGTCATGGCGATGAAGGGCGCGACATTCTCCTTCACGAATCCGGACTCGGAGTTGTCGTAAATCGTCTGAAGCCGCTGGCGCAACTTCGGCTCCGGCTCCGACAGGTTGGCGCGGACCTGGCGGAGGTGCTGATCCTTCTTTTCCGTATGACCGGACAAACAGACATCGGCGATCAACGCCGTCAGCAGTTGCAGCGCCGAGGCCCGAAAGAAGTCATCCCGCGCCGAGCCCTGGCGCGGATTGTCGGTCATGATGAACATCCCTCGTTTTGAAAAGGAAACCTCATGTCTGAAAGTCGAAAGCCCACGCACGATGCCTTCGCTGTGGCCGGTGACGGCCGAAATTCTACATGGACGCGGATCGGCGCCGCTTGGCCGAACGATGACGGCAAGGGTTTCAATATCGTGATCGCGCCCGGCTTGGCCGTTTTGGGTAAAATCGTGCTGCGCGAACCGAAGCCCCAGGCCGACCAGGAGCCTGACTAGTACCCACTTTTCTTGGAACGTGAGTCGTGATTCAAGGTCGGGATGATACCCGAAGCAAGAGAAGTCCACCTTTCGAGGAAAGATCGCAAGGTGCTTGAGGCGTGCTGTCGCTCACCGGTGACGTTGCAGCGCGATTTGAAGCGGGCGCGGATAGTTCTGTTGGCGGCGGATGGGCGCAGCACCCGGTCGATCGCCAAGGAAGTTGGGGTCCAGCCGCGGATTGTCAGCCTTTGGCGGCATCGCTATGCCGACCATGGCCTTGAAGGGCTGCAAGACAAGCCGCGGCCTGGCAAGCAGCCGATCTATACGAAGACGACCGACAAGCGGATTCTGAAGCTGCTGGATAAGCCGCCACCGCAAGGGTTTGCGCGCTGGACCGGCCCCCTGCTGGCCGAGGCGCTGGGCGATGTCGATGTCCAATATGTCTGGCGGTTCCTGCGCAGCCACAAGATTGACCTGGTGGCTCGCAAGTCCTGGTGCGAGAGCAACGACCCGAACTTTACGGCCAAAGCCGCCGATGTTGTCGGCCTCTATGTCGCGCCGCCGGCGAAGGCCATTGTGCTGTGCGTGGACGAGAAGCCCTCGATCCAGGCTTTGGAGCGAGCGCAGGGTTATCTGAAGTTGCCCAATGGCCGCGCCTTAACCGGCCAAAGCCACGATTACAAGCGGCATGGCACCACAACATTGTTTGCGGCGCTCGAAGTCGCCACCGGAAAGATCATCGCGACCCATTCAAAACGCCGGCGCCGCGTCGAGTTTCTCGATTTCATGAACAGCGTCACCGCGACTTTTCCGAACCGCAAGCTTCACGTCATCCTCGACAACCTCAACACCCATAAAAAGAACGAGGACTGGCTCAAGGCCCACCCCAACGTGCAATTTCATTTCACGCCGACAAGTGCGTCATGGCTCAATCAGGTCGAAGTATGGTTTTCCATCTTGCAGGGGCAGTCGCTCAGCGGCACCTCCTTCACGAGCCTCAAGCAGCTTCAGGAACACATCGATGCCTACGTCAACGCATACAACGACAGAGCCGAGCCCTTCGTCTGGACCAAGAAAAAGGTCCGTCAACGCCGTTTCAAAGGCCGCCGTATCACTCAGCTCTGATTCCGGGGACTAGATTCGATAACCTGTTTTGTTGAGTAGCGTGATGGTCAAGGTTGCCAAGCCCCGAGCCATGGCTCGATCGCGTCCTCGGCGGGCTTGAACACCGGGATGTGGTAGTTCGAGCGCATTGATGTGACGCGCTCGCGGGTCCAGCGATTGCCGTTGCCGGTCTTGAGGCCGTTGCGATTGAGGAGGCCGGCAATCAGATCGTCGCTGGCGATCAGCACCAGTTGACGCACGGCCTGGACGATATCGGCAGAGGTGCTGTTGCGCTGTCCGCGCCGGCGCTTCGGCAAGCGCAACTCGCTGTGGGCGCCCCCCACCCAATGGACGATGAGAACGATCTCCGAGGCCGCGTCGTCGATATCGGCCACGACCTCATGGATGAGGGTGCGCACAATGCGCTTCTTGAGGCGAGCATCCGTCGTCGGCGCATCCCAGACCGTTTTGAGGTTCGAGGCCAGAACGCCGAGCGAGACTGGATCGGCAAGGGGTGCGGGCGTGGCCGCATCATGCATGGCGATCTTGGCCTCAACCTCCGCCGCGTGAGCGAGCGCCCTGTTCCAGCGCGCTTCCAGCTCACTGGCCACCAGCCGGTTCGCGGGATCAGCGGCATCGTATTGCCGGAAAGCCCTGTCGGCGGCATAGCGCGCCGCTTCGAGGTCGCGACTGAGAGCATCGCGTACCTGATCGCGCCGTTCCCTGGCTCCCTTGGCGGCAGCGGTTGCGGCGGCGACAGCGCCCGGACCGACGACTCCAAGCAGCGATTCTTCGATGGCGTCATCGACGCGCAGTCCGCCGAAGGCGATGCAGTGGGCCCAGCCATTATCCATCCAGGCACGGTTGCAGCTGTAGCGCGGGATATGGTTCTCCATGCCGGAGTACCGGAGTGTGAGCTTGCGACCGCAGCGCTTGCAGCGGATCAGACCGGCCAGCAACGCGTCACCATGGTTGGGCGCGCCGTGATGCCGACTGGTGGGAACATTGCTGCTGACCATGGTGCGAATCGCCTCGAACTTCTCCCAGCTCACATACCCTTCGTGAGTGTTGGGCTTCAGCGTCAGCCATTCGTTCCGCGCCTTGCGGCGGATCTTCAGGCTCACGCCAGCGGTGCTGTATCCCGCCGCCACAGCTGTCTTACCATAGGCATAGGCGCCGCCGTAGACCGGGTTCTCAATGATCCGGTGGATGGCAGAGTAGTTTGGTCGCCGCCAGGCCGTGTCGCCGTTGGTCTGCTTCACCGGCAGATCGAGATTGTACTCATGGAGCCAGCAGAGCGCCTGTCGCGCGCTGCCCAGTTCCTCGACCTTGTCGAACACCAGCTTGATCGCCTCCTGGACACGCCGATCCGGGTCTTTCTCATAACGGTCGCCGGCCTTCACGAAGCCGACGGGCGCTGTCACAACCAACTCGCCCCGGCGCGCCTTCTCGTAGCGGGCCGAGAGCGAGCGCTGGCGCAACAGATCCAGCTCGTACTCGTTGAGGCTGCCCTTGAGCCCGAGCAGCAGGCGGTCGTTGCCGTGCCTTGGCGCATAGATGGTCTCTTGATCGACCAGAACGGTATCGACCACGCGGCACATCTCGATGAGTTGCTGCCAATCCCGGCTGTTGCGGGCGAAGCGCGAGACCTCGCGGGCGCAAACCGCACCAACCCTGCCGAGGCAAACCTCCGCCACCATTCGCTCGAATCCGGCGCGTTGTATGCCGCCGGCGGCTGAACGACCATCTGACGACGGACAATCACGGACAAGCTCCGTTCGTACGGCGCTGCGAGGGCGAAGATGGGCTTTCACGTCGAACATCGCCAGCACAAAGCTCTCAACAATTGGGCCGAGAATTCTCATCAGCCGACGCGGCGGCGCGAGCGGATCATGGAGCGTTTCAAATCGTCCCGTCAGGCTCAACGGTTTCTGTCAGTTCACGATCAGGTCGCGAACCTTTTCCACATCCCCTATTCTGGAGCCGTCACTGCCGACTTCCGTCGTGCTTCGCGCGGGCGAGCCTTTGCGACTTGGCGCGAGATCTCCGCGACAAGCGCTATCGCCGAATCTCGAACCTTTGAGAAGCGCCTCCTTCGGCTCGCGGTCGATTAAGTTGACGATGCCCCGCTGCCTCCAGCAGCACGCCAGGCGCGATGGAATTGCACCCCACGGTGATCCGGGTTTTCCTGTGAATCGGGGAGAAGCGCCCTACGTCAGCTACTCGTCAGCCAGCCAGTCTATGCAGACTGGCTGCGCACTCTCGACTTTATCGGAGGTGGAATATGACAGGCATTGGCCGAGCTGGTAAATCGCACGTTGGGCCCGCAGGAGCCGACAGCGCATGGGGATCGAGTAGTTCGAGCCCGGAGCTCGGTCCCGCCCCCGGGGAGGGCGGGCAATCTTTCGACTCTGTCGTGGAGCGGATGCGCTCCGGGCCTCGAGATGGAACGGCTCCGCTCGTGAGCCTGCCACCAGCTTCGGCGGTGGCAGTCCAGATTTCCTCAAGTGGCGACGGAATCAAGGCAGCGAAGCAAAAAATGCGCAGCCTGCTTGCGGGGCTTGATGCTTCTAAAAATGCAGCCACACGAGCCCGGAACCCGAACCCGTCGGAGGCGCAAGAGCTGATCGATCAAGTCGTCAAGGCAGGCTCGGAAGTTCTGGGCTATTACGCGAGCCTCCCCCCGGACATGGCGCGGGGGCTTCTTTCCGACGGTCGGGCTCGCCGACTCCGCGAGGAAACTATCGCTGCGGGAAACGAATGCGACATCGTGGCCACCTGGATTATCGGCGACCTGGAGAAGAGCAGGAAGAAAGCAACAGCCTTGCTCAAGAATATGCGAGTTGCCAACGCTCAGCCTGACCAGCTGAGCCGAGCGGTATCCAGCGTGGCGAAGCACTACGAGGCCTGCATGGAGGGGTGGGGAAAGAAGGCATTGCGCATGGAACGGATGCAGTCCGTCTGCGCGGCCACCGCCAACTTGCCGAGCACCACGCCCGAGATGCGGCAGGCCGAAGAGGCCGCACTACGCCTGCAGACCGGCTGGGCACTTTATACGAAGTGCGTGTATCTGCAATCGCAGGTTGCTCTTGCTCAGCTTCTAATTGAGTCGCGGGCGAGCACGTTCGAACCAGCTGTAAGCGACGCCCTCATGGGTGAGGATGGGCGGGTGCGTCTGCTCGGGACCTTTATCGAGGATGTTTTTCCGGCATTTAACTCGGCGTCCGAAGCCGTTCTGAGCAGCAACGGAGCGGCACTCGACGCAGACCACTGCACCGTTCTGGAAGGAGTCATGGAGCGGCTTTCGGAATTTGCCTCAGGGGTGCACGGAATCGTTACCAGGCTAAGGGACGCCGGAACGGATGCCGACCTTCCATTAAAACTGTTGGGCCAGATCGCGGATGGTGCATGGGTCACCGCGGACGACGTCACGCGTCTTTTGGACGTGCAGCCAAAGACGCCCGCCGTGATTGAGCCGACGGCCCGGACTGCCGTAGTGGTTGAGGGGGGCGCGGCCCGCAGGGAGGGGAAGGGCAAGCGCGCACCGGCCGCAGGCGAGCGAAGTTCGGCGGCCGGGCCGCGCGAGCCGCAGCTCGCCACGCCCGACGCTGCCACGGCCCCGACAGTCAAGGTGATCGTACTCTCGGATCTGGGTACGAAGAAACTCGCGAGCGCGGAGGAGGCGGCACTCGCGAGGGCGTCATCGTCGGCGACCGGGCACCTGGAGATATTGCAGGCTCCGCCCTCCAGGAACGCACTGACCGGATTACTCAAGCGATTGGACGAACTTTTGCAGTTCGATCTGCCGGCTCAGCAAAGCGCGGTCTCGCAAGCGCGCCACGGGAAGCCCGAGGACGCCGATCACGCCGTGGATCTCGTCGTTAAGCGCCTGCAGACACAGGCCTCCGAGATTGAGGCCAGTGTAGCCGCGCTGGAGGAGCCTCGCCGACGTGTCCTACTCACGCCTGCGCAAGTGCCGGAAGTGCACGACAAAATAGCCCGGCTCAAGGCGATGTTGTCCGAGGTGCAGGGACAGGCAAACTCTTTCACGGCGCAAAAGGCGGTGATCACGATCGATTGCATGAAGACCTACGCGTTTCCGTCCCAGAAGTATCTTGAACAGTTGCGAGCGGCCGGGGAGTTGGCGGCTGTGAATTCACCGCGCGCCTTGAAGGATGATCCGGGGACACTGTTCGAGATCAAGCTGCAGCCCAAGGCCCTGCGCAATGGCGCGACGCCAAGCCCGATGTGGGTGCACATCCATACCAAGCGGCCGGTACATGCCAGGCAGTTGGCAACGCTGAGCGATGCCGGGTTCGCCGCTTGCCACGTGAAGTCAAATGACCAGCGCGGCTACAATCAGGACTGGCAGAGCGCTCGAGCTGCGACGGGGCGCGAGAACGTCGTGATCCACCGCGGCAAGCTCACGCCGGCGTTCTGTAGGTCCTTGTTGCGCACCGCAGCTGGCGGCCAGCCGTGGCATCCCCTTCCCGAGGCGGAGCACGCGTCGATGCAGTTCGCGCGCCTCGGGATGTAGTTACCTGGGTGTCCCGCGCCAGAGCGTCGCTGTGGTGACACGATCAAGTGGACCGTTTCTCACCGAGAGGAAATCCTCGATGAGCTCGAAGCCGGCGCGGGCTTCCTCGAACAGATCGACAACAGGGTCCGATTGAAATTCGATCGGGAGCGTCGTGACCCCAACTTCCTTTCGCTTGGCAGCTGAACCGTCAAATGCCGGCGATGTGTCGTCTCAAGTCCAGGCGCATGCGATCAGCGCTCCAGGCTCTTCATCTTCGAAAGTGAGTACACATGAAATTCGTCTCAATGAATCGGGGGGGGCAACAAACGGATAGCGTGGACGCGCAAGATGCCTCTCCAGCCGACTCGTCGGCAGAGGCGGCGGCCTTTCAGCGGCAGCTGAGCGAGGTCGCTGTCCTGTCCGCTCCCGTGCTCATGCAGGTCCGCGCCTATCAAGCGGATGCATCGCGATCTGAGGCGCGACCCATCGTGCGGGCGAGCGGGCAACCATATACGCCGGCTCCGCACGGTGAAGGCGGTGGAACGACGCTGAATGCGTCGGCGCTGCCGCTCGGCCATGCAAATTTGGTTTTCGCAGGAAGCGGCATGGATCCTGTTTATTCCGACGATGCGTCTCTTATTGAGGGGCTCGGGCCGGCACTCTTCAAGGCTGGGGCCTCCGAGCGCACCGTCAGGCGCAATGTACGTTGTCTTCTCGGATTGGGGCATTGGCTCGTAAAGAACGGAAAGCCGGGCATTGCTGCCCGGCTTTCCGAAGAGTCGCTGGTCGAGGATGCCCTGGAGTTCGGCAAGCAGGAGGGGCAGGCCATCGCTACGCCACTGGTTCATCTTCGAGCCTCCCAATCGCCGGGCGGCATCGCGCCGATTGCAAGCCGGGTTGAGCTGAATCCCTATTCCCAAGATGCGGATCTCATCAAAGGGTACAAGGAAGATGCAGCGTCAGGCACCGCCAACACCGTCAGGAAGTATGCAACTCTTCTTATCGATTTCAGTGATTACCTCCGTGAGAACGATAAGCCCGGCATTGCTGCTCGACTTGGCGACGGCTCGCTGGATAATGATGTCAGCCAGTATAAGGAGGCGGACCCCCGTGGCCGCAGAAAAGCCGGGGCCGCACTGGCTCATCTCCTGAGGTCGCCGGCGGGTGCTAGAGCGATCGAGCTCCGGCCTCATATTCGCCCCGTTCCTGATTTCGAAGGCGCGGTTCGCGCTGAGCCGAGCCGGACCCGGGCCGCGACTGCACAGCACAGCTCGAGCGGAGCTATCAGCTGGCCGGAGACTCTGCCTGCGAACCAGCAGGATCTGCTTTTGGAGACGATGGACGGACCCAGCTCCTCGCCGCCTATCGAGACAATTGCGCACCATCAACAAGCAGCGGATGCAGGAGGGTCTTTTCGTGACTTGAACTTGCCCCGCGCCGACCATGGGGTTTCACCGCCGCATGGCCTGGCATTGGATGCTGCAGGGTCCCTGAACTGGCGCCACCATGACGACGAACTGACGGATAAACGTCACAGGAACCCGCTCGGGCCAGGCGAGCAGGTTCTCGTCATCAATGAGCATGATATAGGGGAGTTGAGATCAGCGAAGAGGCAGAAGACGCTAAGCAATCCGCAGGGCGTCGCCGTTGAGCGGCAGCTGATGCAGACGCCATCCCATCAACTGGCGGCGTCCCCATCGCAGATGCAGGCTCCGATGCTGTCGCAAAACGAGCTGATCGGCGAGCCGCTCTCGGGGGAAGACGCGGAGCTCTTGGCGAGGTTTCGTGTAGACGCCAAGCGGCGCAAGCTCACCCCAGGCGCCATCAATAACAGTGTTTCCGGGCTTGGGAGATTTGTTCGCTGGGTCAACGCAGAGCATGGGGGGTCCGTAGCTTCTCGGCTACGAAAAGGTACACCGCTGGATGAGGAAATTGCGGCGTACCGGAGATTGGGCCGTGACCCCCAGCACCGCATTACATCGGCCCTGGATGTTCTCCGGCGGCTCTTGCGTGGGGGTGAAGAAGCCGAAGCTCCCGAACCCCGCGTCCTCGGTGCCCCACGTCGCCTGGTTCCTCATCCAGAAGATGCGCCCCTCATCGAGGGCGCGCTGAGCCAAGCTCTGAAACATGTTAAAACTGCGAAGGATAAGGGGTCTGCGCAAAAGCGGGCGACACGTCTTCGCGCGCTGAGTGCGTGGCTTAAAGGGAATCGCAAAGGGAGCATCATCGGGCGACTTAACGGCTCTAGCAAGGAGCAGTTAACGCTGGACAACGATGTGCTGGCGTTCCAACGGACCGGAGGCGCAAGATACCGTCCCGATTTGTCGCATCTTCGCAGCTACTTAAAACTCATCGAGGCGAACCGAGAGCTGGGGCTGCCAGGCCCTGAGCAGCCGAGCTCGCCGGCCGCGTGGGGCGATCGGCATCCCGGCTCGGCGCAGGATCTTCCCTCAACGCCGGCAAGCCCAAGCGCGGGAGCTTGGGTTTGGTTGGGTGAACAGCTGCACGAACCAGCATCACCATCCAGGCCCCCGTCACATGCTAAGGGCAGGCTTGAGCCATCTGTTGATCTGAATGCGCCGACGCCGTCCGAGTTGCGCGACGATGCTCATTTTGCGCCAGCGCATCCTGCCAGGGCCCGTTCAGACACCTACGCTGGTCTTGAGCCATTTGTTGATCTGAATGCGCCGACGCCGTCCGAGTTGCGCGACGATGCTCACTTTGCGCCGGCGCATCCTGCCAGGGCTCGTTCAGACACCTACGCTGGTCTTGAGCCATTTGTTGATCTGAATGCGCCGACGCCGTCCGAGTTGCGCGACGATGCTCATTTTGCGCCAGCGCATCCTGCCAGGGCTCGTTCAGACACCTACGCTGGTCTTGAGCCATTTGTTGATCTGAATGCGCCGACGCCGTCCGAGTTGCGCGACGATGCTCATTTTGCGCCAGCGCATCCTGCCAGGGCCCGTTCAGACACCTACGCTGGTCTTGAGCCATTTGTTGATCTGAATGCGCCGACGCCGTCCGAGTTGCGCGACGATGCTCACTTTGCGCCGGCGCATCCTGCCAGGGCTCGTTCAGACACCTACGCTGGTCTTGAGCCATTTGTTGATCTGAATGCGCCGACGCCGTCCGAGTTGCGCGACGATGCTCATTTTGCGCCAGCGCATCCTGCCAGGGCTCGTTCAGACACCTACGCTGGTCTTGAGCCATTTGTTGATCTGAATGCGCCGACGCCGTCCGAGTTGCGCGACGATGCTCATTTTGCGCCAGCGCATCCTGCCAGGGCCCGTTCAGACACCTACGCTGGTCTTGAGCCATTTGTTGATCTGAATGCGCCGACGCCGTCCGAGTTGCGCGACGATGCTCATTTTGCGCCAGCGCATCCTGCCAGGGCTCGCTCAGACACCTACGCCGGTCTTGAGGCAGCGGTTAATCCGAATCCGCGCACACCATTCGAGTTGCGTGACAATGCTTGGGCCCCGGCGCCTGACTTTCGGCCGCTGTTTGCCGGGCCAGTACCGGGGCATCACCAGGGCGCTCGACAGCCCGGCTCGCCGCAGGGGCTTTCTCCGGCGCCAGCCTTCTCGGATGATGAAGCTTTGGCGTGGTTGCGCGAGGAGCTGGCGCGACGGCAGATGCAAGAACCGGCCTCACCATCAACCGGCAGGGCTCCCTCAGACATCTACGGCGGCCTTGAGTCATTGGTGCATCTGGATGCGCCCACGCCGTGGGAATTGCGCGACGATGCTCACTTTGCGCCGGCGCCCGCTGCCAGGGCGCGCTCGGACACCTACCGCGGTTTTCCATTGGTTGATCTGACTGCGCCCACGCCGTCCGAATCACGCGACGATGCTAATTCTGTACGGCCGTTTCCGATCACCTCCGCCAACGCTCAGATCGGGGCTTTAGATCCGACAGTCTCGTCTCACGGCCACGGGCTGGTGCTCGAGGACACGGAATGGCTGGGCGACGAGCATATCGACAGGGATTACCGGCTCCAGGAGCAGGATTTGCAGAGGAACGATCCGGATCTCGCCGCCCGGACGCGGTTCGTGAATCCCCTCATCGTCCTAAATTATCTGGGCTCTAACGACGATGGCGTCGTGCAAACCGAGTTCCAGCGCATCGTCCATGATGATGAATTTAATGATACAGCCGACTTCCTGTTCCTGCCCGTGATTAATGCCAACCCTGAAGATCCTAATAACCTCGGCAACCATTGGTCGCTGCTGTTCGTTGATCGCAGTGACCGGGGGCAGCCGGTCGCCTACCACTACGATTCCTACAGGGGACTCAACAAAAAGCATGCAGAGCATCTCGCAAGTAGGCTGCACCTCCGCCTGGAGCCAGCCGGCATGGCCCAGCAGCAGAACACTTATGATTGCGGCGTCTTTGTCGTGGACGGGACGCGGGCGCTGGTTAGGCAATTGGAGCAAGGAGGGCAGACAGTCCACCTGGACCAGCTCGTCGTCGATCGGCAGGCACTGCAAAACCGACTCAGGGGCTGATGTCGCCGTGGGCGAGATAGAGTTGGCTGTGAATCGACGCTGAACATTGCCCCCCGTACGCGCGAAGTCAATCAAGTACTTGGGACGCCGATCGGCGTCCGGACCCCACACGATGACATAATTGCGGTCGGCGCCCGCGGGACGAAAGGTCCGCTATCTTCAAGCCTGCACGCAATCACACGAATCGGAGGGGCTATGAAGCAATATGTTGGGCTTGACGTCTCACAAAAGGAGAGAATCAGGAACAGCAGAAGCCCGTTCCCGAAGATCATACGTCCGTCAGCAAGGACGAGGAATCGGGCGCACGAGGGTTGCAGCGCGATTTGCAGGATCGGTTGCAGCCGGCGCACGACGAGCCGGTGAGCGAGCCCGTCAGCGATAGTGCTTCCCATCCCGAAGTACCTGCAGGCTCGCGCCGGTTCGCCGCCTGCTCAAGGTCGGCATTGGCCTTGCGATTGTGGCCGTCTTCGGATGGTTGCCGCTGAAGGCCGTGCTGCAGACCTCGAGCGTTGCGGCCGTGGTCAATGCCAGGATCGTGACGTTGCGCTCGCCGATTGACGGCACCGTGAGCGCGAAGCCGCCGCAAGGCTCGACGCAACTCAGCGTGGTCCATGAGGGCGACGCGATCCTTCATGTCGTCAACGCGCGTGGCGATCGCGTGCGGCTCGACGATCTTCGGCGGCAGATGTCCCGGATGGAAAATGAGCGCCCGAGTTTCGCCGCCAAGCTTGCGGCCGCCGAGACGGCGCAACAGGACCTCGCCCGCCAGGCGGCCCAGTTCCGCGACGGTCGCATCCTCCAGCTCCAGGCGCGCATTGCCGAAATCCAGTCGGCGATCGAGGCCGCGGCCGCGCGACGGGAGAAGGCAGTGGCCGCCGTCGAGCGGGCCTCGTCACTGATCAAATCGGGCAGCGTCTCGACGGTCGAAATGGCCCGCCTGACGCGCGAGCAGGCGATCGCCCAGCAGACTGCGGATTTCACGGATCGTGAGCATCGATTTCGCGCGATCATGAGCACTGAATTCAGACGATCGTGAGCAGCCCGCTACGGCCGATGGGAGATAGAGTCAGTGTTCTGGTTGCCGTCAAGGGTGATGGTTTTGGCGCTGCGTTTTCGCATGCTTTCTCCGGTGAGCTGGAGGCGGTGGGCGTTGTGGACGAGGCGATCGAGAATGGCGTCGGCGACCGTGGGGTCCCCAATGGCTCCATGCCAGGTGTCCACGGGGAGCTGACTTGTGACGATGGTGGATGCGCGGCCATGTCGGTCCTCGAGGATTTCGAGCAGATCGCGGCGTTCCGCGGCGGTGAGCACCGATAGTCCCCAATCATCCAAAATCAGAAGCTGAGCGCGGCCGAGGCTTTTGAGGAGCCGGGCGTAGCGTCCGTCTCCGCGCGCGAGCGCGAGCGCCTCGAACAGCCTTGGAACGCGATGATAGAGGACTGATCGGTTGTCGCGGCAGGCCTTGTGGCCGAGCGCGCAGGCTAACCAACTTTTGCCCAGGCCGGTTGCCCCGGTGACGAGCAAATTCTCGTGGCGATCGATCCAGCGACCTTCGACGAGTTTGGCGAAAACGGCGCGGTCGATGCCCCGCGGGGTGCGCAGATCGACGTCCTCGACGCAAGCAGTCTGGCGCAGTGCGGCGATCTTGAGGCGCGTGGTGAGCCGCCTGGTGTCGCGTTCGGCGGCTTCGCGGTCGACCAACAGGCCGATGCGATCTTCGAACGGCAGGGCTTCGAGATCGGGCGATCGGCGCTGCTCCTCGAAGGCCTTGGCCATTCCGGTCAGTCGGCGCCGTAGCTTTTGACGAGCGCCAGAATGCCAAGGCAGGTTCGAAAGCCTTGTTCTGGATGGGGCCGGGCGTCGATCACGGCCTGGAAAAACGCTGCTGTCGAAGGACCGATCCGCTCGCCGGCGGCGATCACCGCGGCGGGGGTCCATTTGCCGTAGCGGCGATGGGCGCTGGGCATGTGGTCGGCGATGGTGGTGTGTCCGCGTCGGTTGGGCGCGCGGGCATGGCTGGCGATCCGCTGGCCCTTGTGGAAGATCTCGACCGTCCGATCGTCGATACGGGCATCGACCAGCTCGCCAATCAGACGATACGGCGCGGAGTACCAATGGCCGTCGACCTCGACATGATAATCGGGAGCGAGGCGGCAGCGCTTCCAGCGTGCGAAGGCATAAGGCTGATCTGGCAGCGGGGTTAGCTTGGGTTTGTCGAGTTCGGCAAACAGTTCGGCGCGGCTTGAGCCGAAGCCACGCATTTGACGAGCATTGAGTTCGTCGACGAGTGTCTTGATGGCGGCGTTGAGCTCGGCCCGGGAAAAGAAGCGCTGATTGCGCAGCCGGGCCAGAATCCAGCGCTGGGCGATTTGCACCGCGACCTCGACCTTCGCCTTGTCTTTTGGGCGCCGCGGCCGTGCGGCGAGAATGGCCGTGCCGTAATGGCTCGCCATCTCGGCATAAGTGCGATTGAGGCCGGGATCGTAGCGGTCGGGGTTGCTGACGGCGGCTTTGAGGTTGTCGCAGACCACGAACGTCGGCGTTCCGCTCAAAAACGTGAACAAGTTGACGTGGGCCCGGATCCAGTCGGCCAAGCTCTCGCTGGGGCAGGCCTCGGCGTAGGTGTAGTTCGAAGCGCCCATCGCCGCGACGAACAGCTTCATCGGCTGCACTTCCCCGGTCAGGGGATCGACGATGTCGATGGTGTCGCCGGCGAAATCCACGAACACCTTCTCGCCGCCCAGATGAATCTGCCGCATCGAAGGTCGGACCCGCCCCTTCCAGGCCTCGTAGGTAGTGCAGAACCACGTGTACCCGAAACCGTCGGGATTAACGGCGCGATACTCCTCCCAGAGCAGGCGACGGGTTACGTTGCGCCGGCGGAGCTCTTTATCGATGTAGCTCCAGTCGGGCACCGGCCGCTGCGGGCTCTGAGACGCTGGTCGTGGGGCCGGGAAAAGCAAAAGCTCCAGGTCTTCATCGGTCATTCCCTCCGGAAGCGGCCAGCTCAACCCAGCAGAGCGGGCGCGGCTCAGGTAGCTGTGCACAACGCCGTTGCTGACGCCCACGCTCCGCGCGATGGCCCGCTCTGGCAGGCCTTGAAAATGTTTTAACCGAAGGACTTCCTTGATCCGGCGCATCGACAATCTCTGGGTAGGCATTGGACTTCCTCGTTAACCACGAGGTCATCCCTAAGCCGGTTGAGTTGTCGGCCGAAGCGCTGCAAGGCTCCGAAAGCCTTGCTCACGATCCCGCGAAACGCGCAGTCCTCGGCCGAAACTGGCCGAGGTTCATAGTAGACCGTGCTGCGAGCCAGCTTCAGGACCTTCGCCTGGCGCACGATAGAAAGATCATGACCGCGGTCGATCATCGCTTTGCGCTCAGCAGGCCCGCCTTGGTGAGCGCGCCGGACAAAAAATCGTTTTCCAACGCCAGCTCGCCGATCTTGGCATGTAACGCCTTCAAATCGACCGGCGTCTCGGCCGATGTCTTGTCATGCCCAAACACGCCGGCGGCGCCTTCCAGGAGCTGGTTTTTCCAGATCGTGATCTGGTTCGGATGAACATCAAACAGTTGCGCCAGCTCCGCCAGTGTCTTGTCTCCTTTGACCGCAGCCAAAGCAACCTTCGCCTTGAATGCCGGAGAATGCGTCCGGCGGCTCTTCTTCGTCATCTTCGCTCCTGATTCGCAGCAAGAATCCTCGCCGCTGTCAGGCAGAAAATCCACTCAAGCTACTGTCCGAATTTGCGGGGCCAGCTCTATAGTTTCCATTCATTCGCGCAGACCCCCGAGCCACAGCTGTAGCAGCGGCATTGGAGGCGGGCAATTGTGCATCATTCTCGTTGAGCTTCAGCGCCAACTCCACCAGACGGCGGAATCGCCAGTTTGCGGCCATCTCGAGGCACCCAGGCAGACTTGACTTACAATGCAGATGCATTACATTGGGATGTCGTGACGACGCAAGGAGCCGCTATGGCCAAGACCGCCGAAATCCTCGAGATCCCCGCGACCATCACAGACCGCGGCCAGACGACCGTGCCCGCCGCCATCCGCAAAATGCTGGCCCTGGGAAAGCGCGACCAGGTCGTGTTTCGGGGGCTCGCTGACGGCACCGTTGTGATCGCGAAGAAGCAGTTGAGCGCCGACCACGGCGATCCGGTGATCGGCACGTTCCTCGCGTTCCTGGCCCGCGACATGGGGAGCGAGCCAGCCCGGATCCGGCCGGTGCCGAAGTCGCTGGTCGCGCGCGGCAAGGGCTTGGTCAAGGGTGTTAAGGTCGATCTCGACGCGGCGCTGCCGGAAGACGATACGTGAGCGACGACACCTTCGGGGTTAACGGTTGGACGGTCTACGCCCATCCGCTATTTCTCGACCAGTTCGAGACTATGATCGCGGCGGTCGAGAAGGCGCGCAAGAAGGATCCGAAGGGATACAAGAAGAAGCGCGCCGCGAAGCTCCTGTCGGCTGTCTTGAAGGTGGCGTTCGACGACATTCCGAGTGACCCAACGCGTGACGTCTATCGGCAGGGCGGCACTCTCGGCGACGAGTACAAGCACTGGTTCCGCGCGAAATTGCTGCAGCAGTTCCGCCTGTTCTTCCGCTATCAGCAATCGGCGGACGCCAAGATCATCGTTCTCGCCTGGGTGAACGACGACTCGACGCTGCGCGCCTACGAGAGCGCGAACGACGCCTACGCCGTGTTCAGGAAGATGCTGGACCGCGGAAACCCGCCGGACTCGTGGAACGAACTCGTAGCCGCGGCCTCGACTGGCGAATCCAAGACGCGTCTATCGCGCTCGACGCGCGGGAGATGACCCCAGCTGGCCTCGTTCGGCCGCGACCGCCCGCTGATCCGGCCCGCGCCGCCGGCACCGGTCTGCAGCGAGAGACACGATTCGGCCAGGAAGAGTCCGTGAAATGCCCACCATCCAGCTGTCGGCTACGCCCAAAGGCAGCGGCGAATGCGCCGACTGTCCGGCGACATCATCATCAGCATTCCACCTGTTAAGCCGTGTAGACGGAGGCGACATTTCAGCCCTCCGATGCGGGTGAACCGGTTCGTGTTCCTCAACCTTCCAATACTTCAGCCTCGATCCCCTTTACCTGCGGGCATCAATGCACCTCCGACCTGCCCGCGGGTTCCCGTCACCAGTATCCGCCCGTACAATGGAAGTTTTGGATGTCGGCAAGCAGCGGCGCGGCCGCGTCCTTGGCCGAGAGCGACGGCTTTTTGATACCCCAGTTTATACCGATCACCGGGTCGTCCCAGCGGATCGAAACCTCGTTCTCCGGATTATAGAAATCATCGCATTTGTAGAAAAAGTCCGCGGTCTCTGAGAGCACACAACGAAACCGTGCGCGAATCCGCGCGGAACCCATAGTTGCCGCCGGTTATGCTCGCTTAATTCGACGGCAACGTAGCGTCCGAAATTCGGGCTCCGGACGCGGACGTCGACCGCGAGGTCGAGCACCTTGCCCCTCATTGATGGATGTCCAGACAATCGGACTCGCGGCGCACTAAGCGGAGTTGAGTGAACGCTAGTGAGGCTCGCGACAATTAACTACATCGCCTTAAGATCGTGGAGCATGCCCGTGATCCCGTCGATGAGCTCGTCGATTTGATCCTTGTTGACGATCAGAGGTGGGCATATCGACAATGCATCGTCTACATTCCGCACGATGATCCCTCGCTCGTGCAGCAACCGGCTCGCAATGCTGCCAACATCGCCCGGAGTAGTAGCGGCGACTTTCCGTTTCTTGTCCAGCACCAGCTCGATTGCCGCAATAAGGCCAACGCCACGGACCTCCCCAACGAGTGGATGGTCAACGAGCGTGCGCAGCCGTTCCTGCATGTAGGCCCCGATGCGGCCAACGTTCGCAATCAGACCCCGCTCCTCGATGAGTTTGAGGTTTTCGAGCGCTACGGCGGCTCCGACCGGGTGACCACCGCCCGTGAAGCCATGAGCCAGCAGTCCAACCTTATTGCTCTCGTCCGCGATTGGTTCGAACATGTAGTCATTCATTATGATCGCAGATAACGGAAAATAACTGGACGTGAGCTGCTTCGACACCACGATTACATCGGGCGCGATGTTGTAGGTTTCGCAACCGAACATTTTTCCTGTCCGGCCAAAGCCGCAAATCACCTCATCAGCGACCAAAAGGATGCTATGCTTTTTTAGCACACTTTGAATTTTGTCCCAGTAAGTCGGCGGCGGAACGATGACGCCGCCCGCGCCCATGACAGGCTCACCGAAGAATGCTGCAATGGTATCGGCACCTTCGCGCTGAATCAGCGACTCGAGCTCCTCGGCCCGACGCGTAGCAAAGGTCTCCTCCGATTCGCCCGCACGGCTGTCCTTGTAGAAATGGGGGGAGCCCGTGTGCATAATGTTGGGGAGCGGCAGATCGAAAGAGCGGTGGTTGTCTGGAAATCCGGTCAGGCTTGCCGCACCGATCGTGACGCCGTGATAGCCGCGCAACCGGCTGATGACCTTCTTGCGCTGAGGCTGGCCCGCTGCATTCGATCGATAGGCGATCAGCTTCAACACCGTATCGTTCGCTTCCGAGCCGGAATTTGTGAAGAACACCTTACTCATTGGCACCGGAGACATCTTCACCAGCTTCTCGGCAAGCGCGATGGAAGGCCCATTCGATCGTGATGCGAAGGTATGATAGAATGGCAGGATTTGCATCTGGCGATGCGCGGCTTCGATAAGCCGCTTTTCGCTGAAGCCAAGACCCGCACTCCAGAGACCGGCCATCGCATCGAGGTAGCGTTTTCCTGCCGTGTCGAAGACGTAGGGGCCCTCGCCGCGTTCAATTATGAGCGGCCCGGCCCGTTGGTGCGACCGCGCGTTGGTATAGGCGTGAAGCTGATAGGCCACATCTCGGGCCTGTTGAGAACTGGGCAGCATGGTCGGCGTCACATCATCGGTTCAGAATTGGATAGGGACCGGAGCATCATGTGGGGAAGCGCCGGTCCGTTTCCGGCTTCTCTGGGCCTTGCGATAGTCGTCGTTGACGATCGCTTTAAAGGGATTCGCTTTTGCCTATGCCTGACCACAGGCTTAACTGGCGGCGCGACGCACTGTCTGGAAGTGATCACAGAAAGGTGACGATGTTCAGCACGACAAAGCGTCGGATTTCCGGGACGCGTTAGTCGCCGACGGGAGCTTCCATCAAACTGCCGGCGGCGTTCAGGCCGTAGAGAGTCGGTGGTCGTAGCGCCGTGGACCGCGGTTACGTATTCGAGCCCACCACGTTCAGGCCGTCCGCTCCGCTAAAGGCCAGCGTGTCATGTGTGTTTAGCACGTTATCCCAGCTGCTGCCGCGCGTCGTCACGGACTGGTTGGGCTCCGAGCCAACACGCGTGATGAGTAACACTGTAAGCAACAACCCGCTCTGATTGACCAGTTTCTTGTGGGCCATCAGTGATCTCCTTGATCTGGTCGGTGTCCCGGCTTTGCGCGGTGATCTGCGACCGAGTTTGCCCCAGAATACCTTAACTCGTTGAGTTGGTCGCCTGCCAAAGCTTGTAGGCTCACTCCCAACCGGCACCGTCAAGTTAACGAATAGGGGTGGCCGATGGGGTAGACGACCGGCATGCCGACCGCCCGGGCCCCTCTTTATCGCCGCCATCGCTTCCCACCGGAAGTGATCAGCTATGCCGTTTGGTTGTATTTCCGGTTTCCCTTAAGCTTGCGCATGGTCGAGGAAATGCTGGCGGCGCGTGGCATTGGCGTGACCTATGAAACCGTGCGCCAGTGGGGACGGAAATTCGGCAAGCCGTTCTCCGATCGGATCCGCCAGCGCGCTCCCGCCCGCGGTGACAAATGGCATCTGGACGAGGTCGTTATCTCGATCGCGGGCGAACAACATTGGCTCTGGCGCGCTGTCGACCAGGATGGCTTCGTTCTCGACGTCTTGATCCAGCGCCGAAGAGACTCGCGCGCTGCGCAGCTTCTCATGAAGAAGCTCTTGAAATCCGCCGGCACGCCGCCGCGCGTGATGATCACGGATAAGCTGCGTTCGTACGGCGCTGCGAGGGCGAAGATGGGCTTTCACGTCGAACATCGCCAGCACAAAGCTCTCAACAATCGGGCCGAAAATTCTCATCAGCCGACGCGAGCGGATCATGAAGCGTTTCAAATCGTCCCATCAGGCTCAACGCTTTCTGTCAGTTCACGATCAGGTCGCGAACCTTTTCCACATCCCCTATGCCGGAGCCGCCACCGCCGACTTCCGTCGTGCTTCGCGCGAGCGAGCCTTTGCGACTTGGCGCGAGATCTCCATGACAAGCGCTATCGCCGAATCTCGACCTCTGAGAATCGCCGCCTTCGGCTCGGCGGTCGATTAAGTTGACGATGCCGTTCCGGGATGCGTGGGGCGAACCGGCGCAGCGGTTCGACCTCGGGCAACCCAATCTTCCAGCCGAATTTGTTGCTCCCTATGCCGAGGCGTTCCGGGGGCATCATGCATCGTCGTCACCTAGCACGCGTCACCAATGCTGGAAAGCACTGAAGTTCTTTGCCCGCTTTCTCGCCGATAGCGGCAGGGTTCAGGCGCCGGCCGATTTGACGACCGAATTGTTCGGCCAATACATCTTATGGCTGGACGCCTTGCCTTCCCGAACCGGCAAACCCTGTGCTCAGCTTTCGCGCTTACTGGCGGCAAGCTAACGGCAATCCATCGTTGCGTCCGTTTCTTGACCTGCGTCGTGAACGCTATGACCGAGGTGCGAGCTGAGTGTATTTCGCCGTGCTTTCGCGAAGGCGCGGTCGGTCGCCATGCGACGCTCGATCATCGGCGCAATCAGTTTAGCAGGCTCGGTCCGCGTCATCAGACCTACGCTATGCGTCAGGATCTCGGCGTAGCTTCTGAGATCCCTAAAGACCGCCGCCGGCAGCTCGGTCGTGAGCTTGACTGGCTTGTCGTCTTCAAGCGGCCCAAGCTTGAGCTTCGTCATGGCGCTCCTCCATTGCTGTAGGGCGCCAGCACCAAATCGCGCGTGCCGATCACGCGGACCGGAAACCTGGCCGGATGGTCAGCGTCGGCTGGATGTTGAGCTGACGCTGCACGACCAATTGGCCGGTCTGGCTGATGCTGATGGACGCACCGCTACGGATCGCTTGAACGAGGTTGTTCTCATTTGGCTCGTGCCGCCTCTGCTCCGACGCTGAGCATGGTCGAGAGAACGGCGGCCTTGAATAGCATGCCCCAGTGGTTGTCGACATCGTCCTCGAGTCCGGCATAACCACCACTGTCGGCGCCCGGCTGGCGCTCCAGCACGATCGAGTTGCCGTCCGGTATGATGATGCGAGTCCAGACCAAGAGGATTCGACTCTGGCCGTCCGCACGGCCGCTTTTTAGGCGATGATCTGACTGGCGTGGGCGCGCTCTCGGTGCAGTTTGGGCTTTGCTTGAACTAGCACTACTTTGGCAGATTTTTGATTTTGTCGCGTTTTATAGGATTCCCGAATCAATTTTTCAATGATTCATGGATGGTCGGCTCTTGGAGGGCTGACCATGCCGGGATGGGAAGACGAACTTGAACGCTGGCTGATGCCGTTCTTGGACCGGCTGGGTCATAAGACCCGGCAGCGGATGTGCCCTCTGTATGTTGCGGGACTGATAGGTCCTGGCGATCGCAAGAGCGTTCAGCCGATGGCGGAACGCCTTGCCATGAGCAACTACGACCAGTTGCACCATTTCATTGCGGACGGTGTCTGGGACGCGACGCCGCTGGAGACAGAGCTGCTCAACCAGGCGGACCGACTTGTCGGCGGCAGCGATGCGGTGCTGGTTATTGATGACACCTCACTGCCGAAGAAGGGTGAGCGCTCGGTCGGTGTTGCGGCTCAATACGCGTCGGCTCTCGGTAAAACGGCAAATTGCCAAACGCTGGTGTCTTTAACGCTTGCGCGCGGCGAAGTGCCAGTAATGGTCGCGTTACGTCTCTTTCTGCCTGACAGTTGGACAAGCGACATGTCTCGTTTGAAGCGCGCTCGCGTGCCAGTCGAACACCGAACGCCACGGTCCAAGCCGGAGATTGCTTTGGCCGAGATTGACCGCGCGATGGCAGCCAACGTGCGCTTTGGATGTGTGCTGGCGGATGCAGGATACGGCCTCAGCGCACCGTTTCGACAAGGGCTAACAGAGCGCGGGCTGGCCTGGGCTGTCGGCATCCCTCGGCACCTGAAAGTATATCCGGTCGATGTGAAGCTCATTTGGCCGATTACCAAAGTCCGCGGGAAACCACGAAAGCACCACGTGCCCGATATCTTATCGATTGCGGCAGAACAAATGTTGGCCAGCGCCAAATGGAAAACCGTGAGTTGGCGTAGCGGGACGAAAGGTCGGCTCAAAGCCCGATTTGCTGCTCTCCGTGTCCGGACCGCCGACGGCCCTCCGCAGCGGATATGGGATAAAGGTCAGCAGCATCTCCCAGGCGACGAAGCCTGGCTCATTGGCGAGCAACGCGCCTCGGGAGAGAAGAAATACTATCTCGCCAATCTTCCGGCGATGACGGATCTGCGCACGCTGGCAGCCACCATCAAGGCACGGTGGATTTGTGAGCAAGCGCATCAGCAGTTGAAGGAGGAGCTCGGACTTGATCACTTCGAAGGGCGATCATGGCGGGGTCTTCATCGCCACGCCCTGATGACAATGATCGCCTACGCCTTCCTGCAACATCGTCGCCTCGCACACGCGGGGCGGAAAAAAAAGAATCAACGGGCCTCCGCCCCAGCCAACCATGCCCGCCGTACGTCACGCCATCGTCGATCTCATCCTTCGGCCGCCGTCTCAGCAATGCCCATATTGCCGAAAGCAAATTCTTGAAAAACAGCGGCCAAAACACATTCTGCCAAAGTAGTGCTAGGGTCCAGACTCAATTGAGCCAATATGCGACGAGAGCGGCGAGATGAACAGCGGCCAAAAAATTACGGGCGAGCTTGTCATATCGCGTGGCGATGCGCCGGAAGTCCTTGAGCCTGCCAAAGCAGCGTTCGATGACATTTCGTCCTTTGTAGGCGCGTTTGTTGAAGCGATGGATGACGACACGGTTAGATTTATTGGGGATTACGGGCTTGGCGCCACGACGAATGATTTCGCCGCGAAGCTTGTCGCCATCATACCCTTTGTCGGCGAGGAGCACGCTCATGGGTGGCGCGAGCGCCAGGACATCGGGAGCCGCAGCGATATCGGCATCCTGGCCTGGAGTCAGATGCAGGACGACCGGCCGGCAGAGCGGATCGCTCAGCGCATGGATTTTTGTCGTGCGGCCTCCGCGCGAGCGGCCGATTGCTTGATTGTGCTCCCCCCTTTTCCGCCGGAGGCACACCGGTGAGCTTTAATCGAGGTCGAGTCGAGCGACAGTACGACGCCGTCTTCGCCAGGCTTGGCCAGCGCTTCGAAGATTGCGCACCATCGTCCTCGCTTGGCCCAGCGATTGAAGCGATTGTAGATCGTCGTGTAAGGGCCGTATTCACGTGGACAATCACGCCATCGTGCACCCGATTGCAGCATGTGAATGATGCCGCTGACGATGCGTCGGTCGTCGTCCCGATCCGGCCCCGTCAGTCCCCTCGGCAGATGCGGTTCGATACGCGCCCATTGCCTGTCGTTCAGCCAAAACAAACCAGCGCGCATTCTCTCGCCCCCGAATCAACACGTAGGCAAGAGAATCACGTGGCGCTATTTAGGTACAGACCCTAGAACATGTCTCCGCGCAAAGCGCTCGATGGAGTCGAGCGGGTTCGCTCAAACGGCGCAATTGCCTTTCCCTAGAAGGTTTCGATCGACTAGGAATTGTTTTCAGACTCGAAGACAGCGTTCGATTATACTGGCCAGCCCGCTCAACGCGTAGCAGATCACAAAGAATATGCTCAGCACGCCCAGATAGATCTCGATGGCGTGTGAGTCTCCGGTTCCGACATACGCTAGTCTTTCTATCATTTGACGCGCCGATCCCAAGAGATCCGACACCCCAACAACGGACGTCAGTGCACTCGCCTGGACGAGAACGGTGAGCTGCCCGACGTAGGGCGGCAACGCACGCCGAAATGCTTGTGGCAAAATGACGAACACAAGCGCTTCCGTTGCGCTCAAGCCAAGCGCTCGGGCGCCCTGCTCTTGGCGATGTGGAATTGAATCCAAGGCGCCTCGAAAGACCTCACCGATGTTCGCCCCGCCCCAGAGCCCCAATCCGATTATTGCGGCCGTGAGTGGGCCCGTGCGGAGACCAATTTGCGGAAGGGCAAAGAACACGAAGAGGAGTATCATAAGCGACGGCACGCCGCGGAACAACTCAACGTAAAGCCGTCCGACAAAGCGCGCGAACGTGAGCGTGCTTTGCGACAGCGCCGCGATCAGGAGACCAAGGATTGTCGCCAAAATGACGGTGAGCAGCGAGATCCACAAAGTAACCAAAAGGCTCTTACCAAGGTAAAGGGTGACAGGCCAAACCCAGTTGGTCATTTAACTACTCCCAGCCCCGGAACCGCGAGCCTGCGCTCGAACGTACGAGACAAAGCGCTTAGGATGCTGCACCCCAGCAGGTACATGAGACAAGCGATTCCGAAGGTCTCAAACACTTTAAACGTATCTGACACGATCCGGTTGGCGACATAGGTCAATTCCTGATAGCCGACGACGATCATGAAGGAGGACGACCTGAACTGCGTGATCGCCGTGGTTGTTGTTCCGGTGATCGCGATGCGCAACGCGATCGGGAGTGTGATGTCAAGAAAGGTCTGGAACGCCGGCAAGCCGAGAGCGCGAGCTGCCGTCACTTCGCCTTTCGGCACAGCTTCGAATGCGGCCCTGAAGACCTCCGTTTGATAAGCACCGCCCCACAATGCGAGCGCTAGCCAGGAAGTCTCGAACGGCGTCAGACGGATGCCTATGTCGGGTAGCGCGTAGAACAGAAAGAGCTGGCTCCGGAAATCTGGACAGGGCGATGAGTGGAGTTTCTGCCTGACGGCGGGCAAGATTGTCCCGCGAATCAGGAGAGACGATGAGCAGACGAGCCCGCCGGCAGCACGCACTCGCATTCAAGGCCAAGGTGGCGTTAGCGGCGATCAAGGATCAAGGGCGAGATGACGCTGGCCGAGCTGGCTGAGCATTTCGACATGCATCCGAACCAGATCACGCAGTGGAAGTCCCAGCTTCAGGAAGCGGCGGCCGAGGTCTTTGGTCCTCGCGGTGGCAACAGAACGAGCGAGCCCGCGGGGGACGTGAAAACGCTGCACGCCAAGATCGGGGAGCTGACGCTTGAGAACGATTCCTAAGAAACGGCAGCATCTACTTTCGGCTCCAAGGGCAGGTGAACAAAGCCGAATGCCTTGGCACGCCGCTGCAAATTGTTGACCACTCGCGTCCGGTAGCGCGTCTCGTAGGACGAGGCCCCGGGATCGACATAGTCCATTCCGTATCGCACAGCATTGTAGAACAGAACTGCGATCTTCCGGGCCGTGGCGGTCACGGCCTTGGTCTTGCCAAAGCACTACTGCCGCTTCACAGCATAATGGCTGATCAGCCGTCGCAGTTCAGTTTCCGCCGCTGCGGTTGAACCAATACCTCGCTCAGGCAGTTGCTTGATCCTTCGATCTGGATGAAGGACCGCGTGGTCAAGCAGCAGACGCCGCTTCACAGACTGAGGCCGCGTTTGTTGAGCACCGTGTCCCTCAGAGCACCCTTGATCTCGCGAGCGATGTCCTTGCTGACCTGGGGTCCGAACTCCCGCTCGGCATCCGCAACGACATCGGCCTCAGCGCCGATCAGTCCCGCTTCAACGAGCTTTTGCTTCAGTCGGCCCGGGAACTCCTCCTCCAAGGCATCGGCGAGCTTTTCCTCCATCGTGGCATGGTGTTCCGGTTCAATGCGGAGCACCACATCGTCCCAAGGTTTCCAGTCCGTCGCCAAATAGTCGGCGAACCCCGTCGCCTCCTTGCTCCGCACAGACGTCTCAGCCCTGTCAATGTCTTCCTCGGTGAGGTGAGAGTCGTAGAAGTAGTTCATGTCCGGGGCGATGTGCTGCAGCCCCAGCCGCTCGCGCAGCGTGGCCTGATAGGCAAGGTAGACCTCGATTTCGTCGACGTTGTTGATGGTGCCGCCTGTGCGGAGCGATTGGACCTTCTCGCGCGCGATCCCCCCCAGTGCCTCCAAGCGGAACATGACACGGCCTAGATCAACGAGGGCCGCTACCCCCTCGTTATTGTCATAGAGCCCGTTCTCGACGTTGGCGATCAGGCGCGCGGTTTGCATGCCGTTCCAGGTCAAAGTTCTGCGATCCGCGCAGCTCTCGTTGGCGTCAAGAGCAAGCTGGAAGTACTGCGCGCGCAATTGCGGGTTGGCCGCTGCCTGCCGCAGATCATTGGCCACCCCCTGCTGGAATCCTTCGTTCCCAGAGTTCACGGTATTCCGCAGCCCGTTGAGGAAGTCTGCGTATTGCTGGGCACCGGGTTCTTCTGCAAAGCTCTGCCACTTGGCCACCACCTCGGGATCGCCCTCCTTCGGATCCCCGTTGAGCCAGTCCGCTACTGCCTCGGGAAGAGACTCCGCAGCTACTGTCTCGAGAGGAAACGGCGCAACGGCGGCGTCCTCCCACTGATCTTCGTGCGTCTCAGACAAATCAAAGACGACCCTCGGGCCGGCATACCCATCGGTACTTTGGATTGTGTCCAGGTTCATCAGCATCTCCTGGGGCAGCGGATTGCCAGACACAACCACCTCCGCAGCAGCCCCCAACTGCGTTAGCAAGCCCGTGGGTAGGCTGGTTAGCTGGTTATCGTTAAGGTAAAGTCTTCCGAGACTGGTCGGGAGAGTCTCGGGCAGGCTCGTCAATTGGTTTACACCAACGTCAAGGCTTCCGAGACTGGCCGGGAGAGTCTCGGGCAGGCTCGTCAATTGGTTTACACTAACGTCAAGGCTTTCGAGCCTGGCCGGGAGGGCCTCGGGCAGGCTCGTCAATTGGTTGTTGCCGACGTTGAGGCCCTCGAGCGCGGCCGGGAGGGTCTCAGGCAGGCTGGTGAGCCGATTGCTCCACACGTCCAGCAAGGCGAGCCCGGCCGGAAGCGCGGGCAAGCTGACCAACTGATTCCCATTAACATTGAGCGAATTGAGCGCGTCAGGGAGAGTCTCGGGCAGACTGGTCAGCCGGTTGAAGGACGCGTCGAGCGAGTGGAGCCCGGCTGGAAGTGGAGGCAGGCTGGTGAGGCGCAGCATTGCAAGATTCAGCTCGCCCTGATTCCAAGCATTCACTCGCCTTACAGCCTCTTGTCGATCCTCGAGCGGGTTCTGCCCCTCTTCGGCAGCCCACTCCTCCAGCATCTGGTCGTGCCCCCCCTCCGCAGGAGCAGAATCCCCGAGATTTGCCGGATCGTCAGCGGCGAGCACCGCGTGGGTCAAGACTCCAACCCACTGCGCCTCCTCACCTTCCCGGTCCTCGCGGCCGGAAGATTCGGTGCTGCCATTACCGCGCTGAGCCTGCCCTGCATCAAAGGGATCCATTTCCTGCTCCTTGTCGGACTGAGCAAATTATGCGACCTCTCGGCCCACATCGAACGTTGCAGCCTCTAAGACATTTAGCTTACGTCGAGCTGACGAGCGTTGAACCATGTTGAGGAAGCGATCTGCGCAATTTGTGAAGGAGTTCGGCTTCGATTCGGTGCAGCCTTTCGGCTTGAGCCAGATGAGGTCAGAGGGTACCGTCAAGTTAACGAATTGGAGCGGCGGAGGGGGTAGACGAGCGGCATGCGGACTGCCAAGGACCCTCTTTATCGCCGCCATCGCTTCCCACCGGAAGTGATCAGCTATGCCGTTTGGTTGTATTTCCGGTTTCCCTTAAGCTTGCGCATGGTCGAGGAAATGCTGGCGGCGCGTGGCATTGGCGTGACCTATGAAACCGTGCGCCAGTGGGGACGGAAATTCGGCAAGCCGTTCTCCGATCGGATCCGCCAGCGCGCTCCCGCCCGCGGTGACAAATGGCATCTGGACGAGGTCGTTATCTCGATCGCGGGCGAACAACATTGGCTCTGGCGCGCTGTCGACCAGAATGGTTTCGTTCTCGACGTCTTGATCCAGCGTCGAAGAGACGCGCGCTGCGCAGCGGCTCATGAAGAAGCTCTTGAAATCCGCCGGCACGCCGCCGCGCGTTATGATCACGGATAAGCTGCGTTCGTACGGCGCTGCGAGGGCGAAGATGGGCTTACACGTCGAACATCGCCAGCACAAAGCTCTCAACAATCGGGCCGAGAATTCTCATCAGCCGACGCGGCGACGCGAGCGGATCATGACGCGCTTCAAATCGTCCCGTCAGGCTCAACGGTTTCTGTCCGTTCACGATCAGGTCGCGAACCTTTTCCACATCCCCTATCCCGGAGCCGCCACCGCCGACTTCCGTCGTGCTTCGCGCGAGCGAGCCTTTGCGACTTGGCGCGAGATCTCCATGACAAGCGCTATCGCCGACTCTCGACCTCTGAGAATCGCCTCCTTCGGCTCGGCGGTCGATTAAGTTGACGATGCCCTGCGTCGAGCCGGCGGCGGGCGCCGATCTCGGTCTGCTGGGCGATTGCCTGCTCACGCGTCAGGCGGGCCATCTCGACCGTCGAGACGCTGCCCGATTTGATCAGGGACGAGGCCCGCTCCACAGCGGCCGCCGCCTCTTCCCGTCGCGCGGCCGCGGCCTCGATCGCCGACTGGATTTCGGCGATGCGCGCCTCGAGCTGAAGGATGCGGCCATCGCGGAACTGGCCCGCCTGGCGGGCGAGGCCCTGTTGCGCGGTCTCGGCGGCGCCAGCTTAGCGGCAAGGCTCGGGCGCTCGTTCTCCTGCCGCGACATCTGCCGCCGAAGATCGTCGAGCCGCACGCGATCGCCACGCGCGTTGACGACATGAAGGATCGCGTCGCCCTCATGGACCACGCTGAGTTGCGTCGAGTCTTGCGGCGGCTTCGCGCTCACGGGTGCCGTCGATCGGCGAGCGCAACGTCGCGATCCTGGCATTGACCACGGCCTCGACGCTCGAGGTCTGCAGCACGGCCTTCAGCGGCAACCATCCGAAGACGGCCACGATCGCAAGACCAATGCCGACCTTGAGCAGGCGGCGAACCCACCGGCCCGAGCCTGCAGGTGCTTCGGGATGGGGAGCACTATCGCTGACGGGCTCGCTCACCGGCTCGTCGTGCGCCGGCTGCAACCGATCCTGCAAATCGCGCTGCAATCCGCATGCGCCCGCGTCCTTATCCTTGGTGACGGAAACTTTGTCTTCAGGAGAGGGCTTCTGCTGCTGTGCCTGATTCATTGACCGGCCCCTGAATTGTCAGTGCGGGCGGGGTTCAGAAACCGTAATCCTGAACGGCCAATGTGCTTTTGGGGTGCCCCTTCGACATGGGAGCACCGTCCCACCGAACGGGGCCGTTATACGCTGGCCCATTGATGGCCACTGATACTATCTCGCTTGGATTTCTGAGGCCCAACCCTATGGTTCTGTACAATTGCGTCGTGCTCGCGATCGTGCGCTTCATCTGCATCGAGCAGCCGCGGCGCCGCAAGGCCGAGCGTTTCGAACGCGACGAGCCGATCCTAGTTCACGAAGGCGCCGAGCCGCGGCTGGTGCGGATGGCCGACATCTCGATTTCGGGCGCGCGCTTCATCGATCCCGCCCCGCCGCCAATCGGCGCCTCGATCAAGTGCAATGTCTATGGCCAGAACGTGAGCGCGACCGTTGTCCGCCGCACTCGCGACGGCTTCGGCGTCCGTTTCGAGGACGCGGTTGCGACGCGGATCAATGTCGTCCGCGCATTCTATGCCGGCGAATATGTCCGCGCCTTCCGCAGCGTGCGCGCGGCGCCGGTCGGCAAGGCGTTGCTGATGCGGCTGTTCGGCTAGAGCGGTATGAATGAGGTGGGCCTGGAGCAGTCCCATCCGTCGTCATTCGCAATTGCGCAGCTTAGTGCCGGTCGTGCTGACAGTACTCGCCTTGCTCGTGTGACCGCCCGAAACCACGGTGGGCGCGATGACGGTCCAAGAGTTGGTGACCATACTGCAAGCGCTTCCCGACCAAAACGCCCCTTCGAAAGCACCTTCGCTACCGTGCGCCACCGCACCATCCGATCCAAGGGTTGCCTGTCGAACATGACTGCGCTTGCGATGGTCTTCAAACTGATCGATTATTCCCGCTGAAAGCCGCCGCTGCTCCCTAGCTCCCCGACGAACCGTCGATGCTTCTCCAACCATTCAGGTGAACGAGCTGCGATAGCTTGAACGCACACTTGAACGCATTCATCACAAATAGCAGCTGCTCCGTCAGGAGCGGTGACGATCGCAAGAACATGCTGCGCCTCCATTCTACAGAAAGAACAGATTACGTCCGAGGTCATAGTCGCTTCTCATTCCTGTGATGGGGACACTGAATAGTACTACCTGCAGGACCGAGTCGCGAGCTATCGCCGAATTTTGGTGACCGCCGGGGCCGGTCAGGCGGCGGCGGTTGTGGGCTGACGGTCGGTCGGCTTGGCGATGACCTCGATCCCGTCTTGAATGTCATGAGGTAGTCTCAATATAGACTATATCTACTCCCGATCTGTCAAGACACTCCGCCTTACACACGGCTTCTCTTGCTCAACCTTGAACCGGAAAATACTTCCGGCTAAACCCCGTTCGATGACATCTAATCGTGTAGGCACAGATCTCACTCCGTTGAGAGCGACAGTATATCCCTGTTCCTGTAACAGTACGGCCGACCATTTTTGGTAGGTCCATCGGGCGCGTTTGCGTCATCACCGGGGTTATTGAGCGTCAGACCGACTTTCTAAAACAGAATTGTCAATCCTTTCCGGCGTGCAACACCAAGAACTGGTTATGGCCATCGAGACGGCGCCAGCTTTTCTGCGCGCCCTTGGCTGAGACTTTCTTGTTCGAAGCCGCTCTCCGTTTCAGTCAGCTTCCGGAGCGTGAAAAGCGGGCCCGGATAGTTCTGTTGGCAGCGGATGGGGAGGGTCGTCCTGCCCCGACAGACGCGACAGCACCGCCGCCCAGCCCGCCAGCACCGTCAGGAACAACTTCGTGCCATGCTGCCGGCTCAGCCGCTTCAAGTCCCGCGTCAGATCCGCATCGATGACAACAGGAACACTGGCCCCCGGCAAACGACTGCTGGGCCGGCCGCGCACGGTCCGTCGGCAAGACAAGACGGGCCGTGCCTGACAGGGCGTTGCGCCAATACTTCGCCTGCTTCTGCAGCCGTTCCCCGACAGCCACTGCCGTTGCCAGGCGGCATAATCCGGATACTGGATCGCCAACGGCGGCAAAGGATCGTCCTGTCCAGCCTCGAACGCCCGGTAAAGCCGACTGAGTTCATGCACCAGCACGCCCAATCGACCGCCGTCCGAGACGATGTGATGCTGGGTCAGCAGGAAGACGTGTTCCTCATCCGACATCCGCACTAGCCCGTCCTATTCGTGAGAGTGCGGCATTTGGGCCCGATTGATGCGGCCGCACATCTTGTCTGACGAGGCGCACAGGATTGCCTTCGGCTTTTCACCGCCTGACGACCCGTACTTTGCAACGCGCTTGAGGGATAGGTTGGGCGAACGGGGGGCGGACGCCCCGCCGGTCAAGGACTGAGCGGCAGCAGCGCGCCGGGCAAGCCGCGGATCAGGTCGGCTTCGGGACATGCCGCGGCGAACGCAAGGCGAATGCGGTTCGTGGTCTCGACCACACGGGCAGCGAGTTTCAAGAGACGAAGACGCAGCGTCGCGAACTCGGCAGCGGCCAATTCCCGGGCTTTGGGAATGGCGTCGCGCACGGTCAGCATCAGCCAATAAGCGGCCGTATGGAGCACGAGACGGACCTGGTTGGCGAGCGCCGAACGGCAGCTGGTGCGGTCGGAGGCGAGCTGTGTCTTATGCAGCTTGATCAGATTCTCGGCTTGGCCGCGCGCGCAATACAGGCTGTCGTAGATCCACTCGGCCGAGCCGACATCGAGGCTGGTGACGACGAAACGGATGTCGAGGCCGAGCATCGTCGCCTCAATACGGGCGACGGTGCGGCGTTCGCGATCCCAGGACTTTGCCTTATGGCGGGTCTCGGTATAGCCACGCAGAACCGGCAGGGGTACCGTCAAGTTAACGAATTGGAGCGGCGGAGGGGGTAGACGAGCGGCATGCGGACTGCCAAGGACCCTCTTTATCGCCGCCATCGCTTCCCACCGGAAGTGATCAGCTATGCCGTTTGGTTGTATTTCGGTTTCCCTTAAGCTTGCGCATGGTCGAGGAAATGCTGGCGGCGCGTGGCATTGGCGTGACCTATGAAACCGTGCCCCAGTGGGGACGGAAATTCGGCAAGCCGTTCTCCGATCGGATCCGCCAGCGCGCTCCCGCCCGCGGTGACAAATGGCATCTGGACGAGGTCGTTATCTCGATCGCGGGCGAACAACATTGGCTCTGGCGCGCTGTCGACCAGAATGGTTTCGTTCTCGACGTCTTGATCCAGCGTCGAAGAGACGCGCGCTGCGCAGCGGCTCATGAAGAAGCTCTTGAAATCCGCCGGCACGCCGCCGCGCGTTATGATCACGGATAAGCTGCGTTCGTACGGCGCTGCGAGGGCGAAGATGGGCTTACACGTCGAACATCGCCAGCACAAAGCTCTCAACAATCGGGCCGAGAATTCTCATCAGCCGACGCGGCGACGCGAGCGGATCATGACGCGCTTCAAATCGTCCCGTCAGGCTCAACGGTTTCTGTCCGTTCACGATCAGGTCGCGAACCTTTTCCACATCCCCTATCCCGGAGCCGCCACCGCCGACTTCCGTCGTGCTTCGCGCGAGCGAGCCTTTGCGACTTGGCGCGAGATCTCCATGACAAGCGCTATCGCCGACTCTCGACCTCTGAGAATCGCCTCCTTCGGCTCGGCGGTCGATTAAGTTGACGATGCCGTGCCAGGACACACCGTGATCAAACAGACGTCAAGCGCCAATTAAAGCGCCGCAGAGCTGCGCTTACGATCAGCGTCGAACCGATGAGTTTGAATCACCAATGTCATCTGGTGGCGCCTGCATCGGCGCGATCGATGACCCAGGCCACCATGTAGCCCTTGGCCTGCTCAGCCTCCACGTGCATCGGCGATCTGTTCTTCTTGCCCGGCGGAATCCTGAATATCCGAGTGCTCGAGCATGGCCTTGCCCATGTCATGGATAGGCACGAAGGCCTCAGACTCCGCGTTGCCCGAACCGACGATGGTCTACGTCTGACAATCGGACCTTCCGTGGCCGAACGCCTCGTGGAGGAGATCGATCTTGTCGGAATGACCGGCCTAGAATGCCGGCCTTACCGCAAGAACGACCAGGCGTTTGTCGAACAGAAGAACGGAGCCGTGGTCCGAGAGATGGTCGGTTACATTCACGCGCGTATGGTAGTTTTCAATGCGCCGTTTTCTTACAACCTTACGACCTTAGATTTGAAGATCGCTCTCGCGAGTTTTGGTCTGCATCTCTTTGAGCCGTGTCAACTCCGTTTCGCAAGGCTGGGCTGTCTCGGTCAGCTCAGCGCTTCCATGCTTGACAGCCCGTACGTCTTAAGGGCCCCTCCAGCTTTGCTCCGATAAAGCGACGCGAGCGCCAAAGCGGGACCCAATCGCCTCTTTCAATTGGCATTGCCGGAATGCCGGCTATCCTGTAAACGGGCCGCGCACCGTTGCCGGCCGTCTTTGAGCGGTCGCCCGCAGCGGGGCCTGTAGCTCAATGGTTAGAGCCGGCCGCTCATAACGGTCTGGTTGCAGGTTCGAGTCCTGCCGGGCCCACCAGTGAGTTCAAATTGTGCTGTGAGGCCACTTTTAGAACGACTCGATTTGGGCCTTTAGAGCGACTCGATTTCGTTTTAAGAACGACTCGATTTCACATCCTTCTGACGGTGTTGACGAATTTGGCTCCGTTTTTCTCGCCGATCCTTGAGCGCAGAAAAACCGAGGGGGGTCCTTCCGCGCCCGTGTCGGTCCGCGGACTACGGAAGAGTGACTCGATTAGCGGCGACCTACGGCTTTGATGTTGACCGGTCATTCTCTGGAGCAAACTGCGTCGTCAGTCGCTTGAGGTTCGACATCAACTGGTCACGGACCTCGTCCTGGCCCATGCTCCACAGTTCAGCGAGCATCGGTTCGGTTTTCGCCACGTCCCAAGGAAAGAGCGAGCGCCCCTCTGCCTGCGCGAAAGGCCCATCTGACTCGGTCAACATTCGTTCGCGCGGCATTAGTGCAGCCAACCCGCGACCTCGTTCGCCGTTGAGCATGGCCGGACCGACGCTGAACCAGCAACCTTGGTCAATCGCCCGCTGCAGTTCGCGGCGCGATCCCGAAAACCAATGGAGCACGGAGATGCCGGAATCGGGCCGCGAGGCCAGTGCATCGAGGACGGGGCCTGCTGCGCGGCGGCTATGTACCGTCATGATGCGACCGCCGGCCGATCCGCACATTCGCAGGATATTGTCGAACACCCGACACTGCGTGTCCCACGTTGCCTTCAGTTCAGGGCCGCCGTCGAGGCCGATCTCGCCGACGTATCTTGTTCGCGGCAACAAATCTTCAAACAGCGCGAGTTCGCTCCGGCGTTCGTGAGCAAGCTGCGGATGCAGACCGAGCGCGGTGCGAATACGGGAGGCTCCCTCGGCGAGTGCGGCTGTCCCGGTCCAAGCCGACGGCGTAGTCGTCACGGACAGAACGAACAGATTGCGCTCGACGCACTCCTTCGTCGTCGCTTGAGGATCCGGATAGAGGTCGAGATGCGCATGTAGATCGATCACTTAACACCGTATTTCGCATGCAGATGCCCGAGTTCGGCGAGCCCCCGACGTAGCATATCCCGCAGTGCCTCGCGATTCTCGATTCGCGGCCATGACAGTGCGCTCCCAAGCCACTCTTCGAACCCCCCATTTTGTGCGGCGGCCAGAGCCATGCCGACAGAACGAACGTCGTCGAAGCCCGCGTGCTGCTCGTCGTCGCGACCGATATCTTCAAAGACGTACTGGGTCAGATCCGGTTGCCCCCAGGCGAGGAAGGCGGATCTTCGAACTTGGCAAGGTACGCATCGGCCGCAGTGGCTATATTTGAATTTCTGAAATCGACCGCAACTCGTCGAACGCACGGCCAATGTGCGCAGCAACGGCTGATTGTTGCATTCCTTCAGCATCTCTCCCTTCGTCTTGTTGGCGTAGGGAGTGCAGAGCGCCGCCCGGATGCCAGCGGCGTCGAGAAGATCCTGAAACAACGCCAGGAACTGGGGATGCGCCGTTCGTGTGCTCAGGCTTCCGATCCGGCTTCCGGTCAGCGGTGGATTTATCGCGATGAACCCGTTTTCGCAGACATATAGGGGAATGGCCGCTCCCTCCTGATAGGGCGCCAGGGCCGTCGCGACGAGAACTCCGAAGGCGAGAAATATGATCGAACGGGCGCGCTGCGAGGTATCCTTCGGTTTTGGTACGACCGCATTGTCGTTGAGCTGTATGTGTCTCAGACCGCCTGCGATCGCATGCGCGAACTCTTCCTGCTTCTCAGAGTCACCGCGCACGATCTTACTGATGAGGAGGGGCAGCGTGCCGGCAGCAGCGAGGTCAATCGTTCCGATCAGACTGTCGAGGCCGCCCGATAACAGCGCGACGCAATCCTGCGGCGGCCGGACCACACGCGCCGGCTGGGGAGCTGCCGCTCCGCCCGCGATGAAGCGCAAGCTCCATCTGTCGGTCGTCAAGAACGCCAGCGCATCGGCGATCAACGGCGCAACTCCATTCCAGAAGCCCGGTTCGGTCACCGCGATCTCCAGATCGAATTCGCGAGTCCATCCATCCGGACTTTGGGTTCGCAGCCCGGCGGCATCCGCCACCATGACCGAGTTGGAGATGGAAAGGAGATCCCATGCGCGCCTATCGGGAGCAAACCGTTCTTTCCGGACGTCGCCGCGTAAAGCGGCGCCTACGCTCGCTCGACCAGGGACGCCTGCCTGGCCGTACAGCACTACCCTGAGCGTGCCCGCCTCATCGAAGCGGCCGACGTCCGCCGGAGCGCACAACAGCCTCATTCTTCGTATCCTTCGAATACCTCGAACGTATCCCGAAGCGCCGCTTGCACAACGCTCGCAACGCGTCCCGTCGTAAGGGTTCGCCCCTGGTCCCTCAACCGCCGGAAAGCCGCCGCTACGGATTCCGCGATGTACGCCCGCATCTGCTTCAACCGGGACATTGCGACCGTTGCGGTCGGGGCCCGTTCGAGAAGGTGCTTGCCAACGTCGAGTTCGAAGCGCCGGGCGACATCGATGGCGGTGAATTTTTCGATGACGAACTCACGTTCGACGTCCGACAGATTGAGCAGGTCGGCTTCCGGAAACTCCTTCAGCAATTCCGACATTGCGTCGTGCATGGCGGCACGCTCCGCTTCGGCATCCTGAGTTCCGTCGACCGGCCTGACCGCCTCGATGATTGCGGTCGCTATCTCTTCCGTCGACCGCCCGGCCAGTACGGCCGCGTCGATCGGCGCGTCGGCGGCGCCTGAGGCGGTCGAGTAAAGCGTGTAGCCGAGCGAACCAGCGGTTTGTGCAGTGGCACCAAACCTCTGGGTCGCTGGATTCGAACCGCCGTACCCGTTGCGGATATAGTGCCCAAGCCCGCGTCTCAGATCACGCGCGTCACCAGAGCGCGCAAAGTCTCCCAGACTGGCACGGGTGCCGCCGAATCGCTTCTCGGGAGCGATGGGCGACGGCTGCAGCAGCGGCGGCACTGCGGGCGGTGCAGCAGAAACCGGGGGCACTTGGTCCGGAGGCGCGCCGTCGGGCGGTACATCCGGCTGTTCGTTGGGAAGCTCCGGAGGAGGTGGCACCGGATCCTGGGGCGCGGCCGGCGTCCAAGGCGGCACCAACGGGACGCCCGGGCCCGGGCCCCCGCTAGACTGCGACGTTCCCATTCGCCCTCGTCTTGTTGATGGCGTTCTTCACGGGTTTAGAAACGTCGCCCGACGAACCCCACACCTCAAGAAGCGACGCCGCCCAAGGGCGGTCGCTGATCTTCGGCACGATGCTAGGCTGAATCTGCTGGTGAGGGCGCGCCTCGAGGAACGCCGCCAAACGCGGTCCCTGGACCGGATCGGCATCGGCGAGCGCAATGCAGGCCGTAAGTATTTGCGGCGCGCCCCACTCCTGTTCCTTGCGGGCGCGCTCGAGAAGTCGATCCATAATCACTGTGGTTTCGATCCGGGGCACCCGGACCAGGCGGTCCCTCAACCGAGCTGACATTTCCGGATGTTCGAGCATCGCCGCGAGAAGTTCGGCGCCGTCGGAGGACAGGCGATCTTCAGGAGTGATCAGCGGCGCATGCTCGCGGCTGACGTAAAGAGCCCCGCGGAGATCGACGTCATGCAACGGCGGCGAAAGCGCCAGCCATTCGCGCACGAAGTCGCCGGTCCACGGATCCTTCGTCTCCAGGTCGCGACCGGCGGCCGCTGCCTCCTCCCAGTCCTTCAGGAACGCGGGCTTTCCTTCCGCGTCCGTCGTCACATTCTTGACGAGCTCGGCATAGGCTTTGGCGTCGCCGATGCGCTCGAACAGAAGGAGCTTAGCGAGGACCGCCTCATCCACGCCCACACCCTGCGCCTTGGAGATGGTCATGCGGATCGATAGCGCGTTCAGGAAGCGCTTGATCAGGCGGGGATTGCCGACAATTCCGGACGCCGTTGTCATGAGCGAAGACAGCCGCTCGGCAGTGTCGAGTTGCCCGACCAGCGATCCCGGTAAGCCGATGTCAAGCGAGTTGACGAACGCGCGGTCCACCTTCTTGCCCTGCCAAGTGCTCTTCAGTTGACGGATCACGGCGGCGCGAATCTTCTCCTTGTCGGGCTCGGGCAGGTCGCTGTTGTCCACGAATAGCAGCATCATGTATGCGCGGACCTCCTGCGTGCCGAGTTGCGGCACGCGGATCGGAACCTGGATCAGCTTGTCGAAGTAGTTCGTTACCATCAAGTCATTTTCGAAGCCCGCGAAGTGCTTGCGGACTGCGTGCTTGATCATGTCGTTGTCCGCAGCGATGACGAAGGCGGTGTTCTTGAGGAATAGGAAGAGGCGGATGGCTTCGAGCGTCGAGATCGTTGTCTCGGGCAGGCAGCGGTCGAGATCGTCGATCAACACGACAAGCGTGATACCGAGTTCTTCAAGGGTTTGCTCGAGCGTGTCGCGCAGAGCCTGAATTTCCTTCGGAGGAGACGTTTCCTCCTTCGGTTTTAGAAGCTCGCCGCCTTCCTTGACGGCATCGCCGACGGCCTTCTTCGCCGCATCGGCATCGCTCTTCCCGAAGCCCTCGCTCCACATCTTTCTGCCGAGTTCGAAGAACTCGCCGGCGGCCCCGACCGGCGGAACGCCGAAATAGATCGAAGCCGCCGACGTCGTTGCGAGCTTCGCCACCCGCAGCCACTTCACCCGCTTAGCAAGAGCGGCAACCTTTTCGAGCGCTGTCTCGCGGCTTTCGGCCTCGTTCGCAAGCTTGTCCGCAATGACGTCCATTAGGGCGGCGCGCGCATCGTCGTACCCTTGGTAGAGCCACGCGTTGAATTCGACAAAGACGTATTTGTCGAGGCCCTTTTTCCCGCTCTTGTCCTCGCGGGCAGCTACTGCGGAGCGGGTCAACTTGATCATCGACGACTTGCCGATGCCCCAGGCACCGGACACGCCGATCGAGATCGGGCGGCCCTTCGCTTGGACAATGATCTCGGCCACAGTCTCCGCAACGCCAGAGAAGTTCAGGAAATCACGTTCGGTCTCGTTATCAGCCCACATGTAGCCCCACCCGCGCATCCCAGCGGTTGTAATTGTGCCGGTTCCAGATGCCTAAAATTTAACTTATCGTCCAGATATAGTGGTCTTTGGGGCCATTTCCAGCAAATGTTGCGTTTTTTCCCTGCAACCATATGTAGAGCTATTGAAACTCCCGCGCTGCGAGTGGTCTGTAGAAAACGTAGTGATTTCAATTAACTGGGATTTGCAAATGGCAGACGATCTGCTCAACGACACGAAGACCTACCCGGGCATGGCACACTGGTTCGATCCAGTGCTGTTGCTCCAGTTACTGAACAACGTCGTTGTGTCGTCCATATTTGGACAGTACGCGGACAGGCGATTGGTGATCGCCGCTCTCGATACCGTGCCACCCGAGGAGCACTCGAAGCGGGCGGAGGACTTCCGTTCACGCCTCAAGACGGACCAGCATGGCGGTGTATGGATCGACTGGGTCGCCGACCTCGGTGACGGCTTCGACAGCACCTACGCGGTAGCGAGCCTGCTCGCCAGTAAGGATCTGAAAATCGGCGAGACTCTCCTGCCGCGCGGCCAGGCGCTCATCATGGGCGGTGATGAAGTCTACCCCAAGGCGACACGGGAGGCTTATGCGAATCAGCTAAGGCAACCCTATGCGTGGGCGGCTCCCGATCCAGACAGGAAGAACGACGATGGCAGACCGCTGCTCGCAATACCCGGCAACCACGATTGGTACGACGGTCTCGTCCTCTTCCTCGCGCTTTTCTGCAAAGAGAAGCCGTGGCATGTCGGCGCGTGGCGCTCCTACCAGCGCCGCAGCTACTTCGCCGTCCGACTAACCGAGACATGGTGGCTTTGGGCGACTGACATCCAACTCGCCGACGACATGGACGGGCCACAGGCTGATTACTTCAAGCAAATCGCTACCGCCATGCCAGAGAATTCCAGGATCATCTTGTGCAGCGCCGAGCCCGGCTGGCTGTACACCGATAGCAATCGCAAATCCTGGGAGATCATGGAGTATGCCGCCGGCATCGCGATAAACGCCGGACGCGGACATACCATTCCGGTGCTGCTATCAGGCGATACCCATCACTACAGCCGCTACGTGGGCAAAGACGGCCGCCAGTACGTCACGTCCGGCGGGGGAGGTGCCTTCCTGCACCCGACACATCAACTCTCTCAGGATGTCTCGGTAAACTTCATCAACCATCGCGAGGATCTGAAGCTCGGTACGATGCCAGACCCCGAGCATCCGGAGAAGACGACCGCCGCTGCCTATCCATCATTCTCGACGAGCAGGTGGCTCACGTTGCGCAACGCGTTCTTCGCCTTCACGAACTGGGACTTCTCTTTGCTGATGGGCGGCATCTACTTCCTGTTCGCATTGCTGATCTCGTTGCGGGACCAGCCCGACATCTACGCGCTGATCGCAGCCATTTTCGGCGCGTCCTTGATCGGCTACACGTTCAAACAGGAGGTTTCCCGGAAATTCAAGATATGGGCCTCTGCCGCCGTGCATGCGGCCGCCCACGCTTTCGTTCTGATCTACGCGGCGCGCTACGCGATCGCATTCAACAACGCGCACTTCGCTTGGAGCGGTGAATGGTGGGAGATTTGGAAATGGTTCGGTCTTCTGGCCATGGAGATGGTGCCCGTCGGCTTCCTTGTCGGGAGCACACTGTTCGGGCTAAATATGCTCATCACGTGCCTGCTGCTCAGAATGAATCGCAACGACGCCTTCAGTTCACTCCGGATCGGCGCCTACAATAATTTCTTGCGCTTCCGGCTGACCGAGGATGGGTTCGACATGTACGTGGTAGGGCTCGAGAGCGTTCCTAAGCGGAGGGACTGGATCGCCAACAAGAAGCACGACAAGAACCGACCCGACCCGGAGATTCCGGTATTTGTCCCAACCCACGATCTCAAACCACATCTTGTCGAGAAGATTTCGATTAGCTTTGCACGAAAGCGGGCCGACGCGGCGGTGCTTTGAGCAAAGTACCGCCGACAAGGAGTTTCCCCAACACGGCTAACCTTCGCGACCGAACTCAGAAGTTGGTGCCGGATCCAACGCCTCTTGCTCCATGTGGCGCACATCTGACCCGAATGCCAACCACTCCGCCAAGGCGCGGATCTCGCTGTCTGACTTTGCGATGGAGGCCAAACTCGGATCCGCATCGGCCGGATGACCTGATTGCTTCGCCAACTCCTCACTCATCAGGTGCGGACGGGGGCCGCGTGGAAGGCTCTCCTCGAGGTACCGGAAAATTCGCACTCCGCCGGCATCCACGTCACCCCAGTGAAGGAACGGCACGTCGTCCGGCACGCTCGTCAGGACCTTCGACAGAAGCTCGACGACCCCCGCCGACGGAAACCCGCCGGTGTACACGACCAGGCTGCCGTCCTCGATCTCGCGGACCTGCCGATTGAAGCTTGCGTAGTTCTCGATCGTCAGCACCGCTTTCGGCCGCTCCAAAACCGACAGTTGCGAGATCATCTCCGGATGGATTGAGGCGAAGGGCCTCGCGCGGCCATCGACCAGGCGCTCGCCGGCCCCTTTCACGACAACAGGACCTCTCAGATTTACAGGGTGACTGAAGCGCTCCAGTCCGATGTGCGCCCAGACCACGTCGGCAGCCGCGCCTGGCTGCCCGATCCGGACGCCGAGAACGGCCGCAAGTCGCGAAGCGTGCCGATCGAAGGCCTTCGCCGCCGCCATCTGGTCATGAAAGCGGCCCATCTGCTGCGCGGTCGAAAGTCTGTCGTACTCCGGAGCCGCGGACGCCGGCCGGGTGCGATCCGGATTGCGTTCGCTCCGCTCTAGCAGGCGCTCGAGGAATTGGACCCCCGCATCCGTCGTACGAACGTCGGTCATTCCGCGGCCTGGTCCTGCGGGACGGCGCCGGCCTTCTCGGCAGCAATCAACTCGGCTTTGAAGACGTCAAAGCCCTTGCGATACGGATCCGCGTCAGCAATCGCCTGGCGAGCCATCTCCGTCGGGTATTCGGTGTCGATCATGACCTGGTTGCCCAAGCGGTTCACGTTGACGACCGTTTCGACGACCTCCATGAACACGTGCCGCTTCTCGTCCGGCGTGGCCAGCATGACCTGGAGACCCAAGTCCCGCATGAATTCAGAGCACTGGCCAATTGCCTTGGTATCCAAGCGATTGAAGGCCTCGTCGAAGATGGCGAGCGACAGTCCGCTCTCGCCGGTGCGCCGGTTCTGGTACGTCGCGGCCAATGAGGCGCCGATGGCGATATAGAACGGCAACTGGCCCTCGCCGCCGGATCCCGTGCCGGCGCGGCTCGTCAACGACGAGCGGATCTTACCATCGGCATCCTGGATGTAGAGCTCGAAGTTGAAATACTTGCGCGGATCCTCGATTTCCTCGGTCCGCGCGTCCGGCTTCGACAGGATCTCCTCGATCTGACGCACGGCGCGCATCATCGGAGAACTCGCATCCTCGCTACGATCCCCGAAAAGCGGCAGATTGAATTCAGGCTTTCTTGATTCCTCGACGAGCTCGATCATGTCGACGTGGGTCGGGGCCTCGAGCGCCTTGAACGAGTAGTAGTCGCGCCCGTGGAACTGGCGGTCCTTCAGGTGGCGGTTGAGCTCGTTCAGGGTGGACTTGATGCCGGTGAAGGCATCGTCGAGCCGATGGAGAAGGTCGTCCCGGAATGCCGAGGTCATCTCCGTCTCAGCGTTCCGACACTGCTCCGCGTACTGGACCAATTCATGCCCATCCAATCGGTCCTTTTCGGCGACCGCCCACTGCTCGACGGCCGACGGCGTCGCCTCCTCGGCGGTGAACGGCGGCACGAGATAGAAGTCCTGCCCGTGCTTGTTCACGGCGCCCGTCATTTCCCTCATCAGGGTGGAGCGCCGGTTGGTAGAACGGTTTTCACGGTCCGCCGTCAGCCCAGCGATGCGGTCCGACAAGGACTGAGCCGCCATTTCGGCCACCTTCGACCGGTAGTCGCTCATCTCCCTCGATTGCGGGAATCCGTCCAGCAGCTGGCGCGCGCGGGCGCGACGTGCCACCGCCAGGACTTCACGATTGTTCTTCATGTAGTCTTCATACGCGCCCTCGGCCCTGTCTTTCGCGCTGTGTGCCCGGGTCGACGCATCCTGTGTCTCGGTCTTGAGCCGGTTTGCCGTCTTGACCTCCGCGGCTAGGCGCTCCAGATCGGCAACGAGCTTGGGATCGCGATTCCGCTTGGCGTCTTCGATATTTTTGCCGATTTCCGCCAGCTTGCGATCGAAAGCAGCCAATTCCTCGCCGCATCCAAAGCAGGTCAGGCCAGAGTCGCGGATGGCCTGGAATTGCGCGAACATGGCTTCGAACAGCCGTGCCTCATCCTCCGCGCGCCGGACATCTCCCGCCGATCCAGCAAGTTGCTGGAGCAATTGCTGCCGTTCGGCCTGAAGCTGTTGGCGCATCTGCTCCTTCCGACCGTCGACTTGCGCGATTTCGAGCAATCTCTCGTCGAGATTCCCGACGAAGAAGCCTTCGACTTCGTGGTTGGTCTCGTTCACCCTGACCCTAGCCGTAAGCAGGCTGCGCGCAAGCTTCTCCCCGCGGAGTACCATGACCTCTCGAATTCCGCGCTGTTCGACGCCATCGTCGCAATGGCGTTCTGCCTTGCAGATCGCGACGCGCGGTTCAGGGTCAGCGTGAAGTACCTCGCAGGGCTAACACCGGACATGCTCAGCACGACAGGCAGGGCGATCATAGGCGGACAAGCCGGCTTCGATACACTGTGCGAACGGTTGAGACATGTAAACGGCACCCGAGCCGGCCATCACGGCCGCATCAAAGAGCTGGGACATTTGGCTGGGCTTTCGACGTCGGAGTCGCCCCTCGATCCTCAGATCAGGTCGATCTTGCTAGAGAAGATCGAAACGAACATCGCAAATGCCGTCGAGGCGGAGTCTCTTGAAACTCGCTGCCCGTGTGGTCGAGACCACGAGCCGCATTCGCCTTGCGTTCGCCGCGGCATGTCCCGAAGCCGACCTGATCCGCGGCTTGCCCGGCGCGCTGCTGCCGCTCAGTCCTTGACCGGCGGGGCGTCCGCCCCCCGTTCGCCCAACTTATCCCTCAAGCGCGTTGCAAAGTACGGGTCGTCAGGCGGTGAAAAGCCGAAGGCAATCCTGTGCGCCTCGTCAGAGCAGATGTGCGGCCACATCAATCGGACTAGAAAAACGCACTCTCACGAATAGGACGGGCTAAACTGTCACATGTTGTGTCACTCAGCACTCGATTCACGCCCCTTGCTTGACTCGGTTATGAGGGGCCTTCAGTCTGGTTATCGGTAGCGCCGAAAGGCGTATCAAGGGAATACGGTGCGTCCTCACGGACAAGGCCGAAGCTGCCCCCGCAACTGTAAGCGGCGAGCCGACGACAGTTGGGCCATTGGGTTCGTTCGTTCGAACCTGGGAAGGTGGTCGGAGGCGTCAACCCGCGAGCCAGGAAACCTTGCTGCCGGTCGTGGTCATGGACTGACGCAGGGGCGGGGTGCTCCAAGACGTTGCAAAGCCGATCGAGATCTGCCGCATTCGGGGCGAACGGCTGCCGCTCACGGCGAATGTGCGTGACGGCTTTTTGTTTCGCCCGTGGTCATCACCGTTTTCATTTCAAACGTAGTAGCCGTGCCGGCGCGAGTTTCGGCGTCAACTTCAATCCTGCTCAAACAGCGCTGGCTGTCCGGGTCAGCATTGACGCTAGGAATCGTGCTGGCCTCGATCGCCGCAGCGGGATCGGCGTCCGCACAGCCTCCGCAACTGCTCAATCCGTGATTGTCTCCTCGGCCAATCCGTGGGGCAACACCGTCACCGCGGCAGCAGCAGCGGCGCGAGCGCGTACGCCTCTGGTACGTGGCCGCGACCCGGGCGCGCGACCTGCTGATCCTGCCTAGGCACTCCGCCGACCTGTCGGACAAGTGCTGGGCAAAGCTCGTCGATTTGGGCCTGGCTGGTCTCCCGGCGATCAACCCGAACGACGTCGGCACCGCGAAGGAAAGGAACGTCACGCCGCTAGAGAACGGGCAGACCCGCGAGACCTTCGCCGCCGAGGCGACCGCTATCTTCGATGTGCGCAAGACCGTGATCTGGCGTCGCCCGAGCCGGAGCGAACTTGATCAGGTGGACGAGCCAGAAGCGAAGATCGAAAGCGGGGAAATTCCGGAAACCGGCGCTGCGGAGCCTGCTGCCGTTCTCAGAAGTTCGACGCGTGGCACCATCCTTCACAAGCTAATCGAGGAGGTGCTGACCGGAGAAGCCTGCGACGCCAGGGCGGACTTGAAACGCGGGCTGCGGAACTGATCCGGCAGATGGGGCACGAACCGGCGGAGGATCCGAAGATGGGCATCAGCGCCGTCGAACTGACCGCCACGGTGCTGCGGACGCTCGCTCTTCCGGACGTCGTGACGCCGCGACCGCGTCTCGCCCCCGAGCTCCCGTTGTTCGGAAGCCAGACTCACGAAGGCGGCAAGGTCCTGCTCTCCGGACAGGTTGACGCGATCGCGTTCGACGAGGCCGGCGCCATCGACGCGGTCGTCGATTGGAAGAGCGACGTGGCTCCGGATGCGCCGAGCATCGGCCACTACAGACAGCAGATCGCCGACTATCGGAAGCAGACGAACCTAAGCGGGACAGGTCGTCGATGTGACTTGAGCCCCCGCGGCTGCTGCTCAGGATCCAAGCGCCGTCTCTGCCGGCCTGGTCTACCTTGCCGAGCTGCGGTTGCTCACGCTTGGCTGAGATCGAATCTGAAAGTTCTCCGCAGTTTCACGGATTTCGAAATTGATCGGTCCAGGTCGCCCGTCCGGAGTTCGGGCCCACAGGTATGCGGAGCCTTCATCCAGCACGATCGACTCGACCGAGAAGCCTGCACGCTTAACCAATCCGGCGAGATCGTCCGGCGGGATGAGGCCGTAGAAGGAATGGCCCCTAAGCGAGTCCATGAGGAAGCCGTTGCCGTATGGTTGACAATTCGGGAGATTCTGCATCCTTGTAAAATCAGAATTGCGATAGAGCGTCACAAACAAGCAAGTGCCGTTTGGCTTTAGCTTAGCTCTCATCAGTTGAACGATGCCAAGTCTCACGCTTGCCGATGGGATCACAGAAAGAACGTTTATGCAGAAGCCGCGGTCGTATCTCCGGTCATGGGAGGCAAACTGACCCACGGTGAGGGCGTGGACGTGATTTGATTTGCCGACGTAATCGCGGATGGTGGTCGAACGACCGCGGATCATTTGACCCCTTGAAAGCTGCACTTCCGAATCCACCAACGCAAGTTCGCCGGTGGTTTTGGCTATTGCCCGTTCGTAACGCAGTTTGCCGCAGCCAAAGTCGAAGCTGGAATGAATTGGCTCGAGACGCGAGATCAGCTTCTTAAGATAGGCCCAACTCTGTGTTTCCGGCTTGGCTGCGTTTTCGCTCCGGACGATGATATCCTTCCCGATCTTGTACCACATCAGATGGCCGCCTCTGTGAATGCTTGGCGGTTGCCTGCACTTGCCTCGGCATTCCCGGCTATCTGTTGGATCTGGGGATCCGCCCTTCGTTCCAGCAATCCATACCGAAGATGCATAAATAGAAGCGCGGCCATCGAGGCGGTCCAAAAAATGATCAGAAACCAAGCTGCCCTGGCGAAGGCGGATAAGACCGCGAAGCCTGTGAGTATGAAGAGCCACTCCAAGGCAACCCAATATGTGCCAAGCCTCCAATGCGCTTTCGATGTCGTGCTTGTCGACGAGCGGATGTTCGCTTCGGCTGGACGCGTATTTGTAGAACGTCGCTCTCACGAGGGGATGGCGGTCGCGTTTGAGATTTGCCACCTGACGGGCCGACATCTGCGCACCCGACATGACAGCCAGAGGGAGAAGGATGTTAGCGCGGTCGAACCTCGCCCTGATATTAAATATGTCCGAAATCCGATCATGGAATCGGGTGACCCTGCTGAAGATGAGCACCAGCAAAGCAAGCGCGAAGCCGCCCACGTTCACCTCAGGAGCTTTAATAGCCGTGGCGAATTCCTTGACGCCGGGCAGATGCTCAACTCGCAAGAAAAGACCGTTAATCCAAGGATCGTACCTCACCAGGAACGAGCAGGCTAAGGTCAGCCAGAAATCCGCCAAAGCGTTCTTCTAGAGCATCTCAGAATAGTTCTTCGGCCCGAAGAAGGGCATCAGAACGCGAAGGATCGAATCCATGCCGCCCCCGAGGTTGTTAAGACCGGTCCATAAACGGCTTGATTGAGTCAGAAAAGTAGCCGACGGTCAACGGATAAGGTGATGGCCGAAGGGAGGAAACACCCTCCCTCGGACGCTTCCCGAGTCGAGTAGCGATCCCATATTCAAGGCAAAAAGCGCGCATCTGATTTATGAGGCACGTCCGTTGCGAAATCATCCTATCGCGAACACGATGCAGCGCTTGCAGGTCAATGTGTTCGGGCGACCGTATTTCGACGAAGCGCATTGTTGGTCGCGTCACTGCTTCCGCGATCGCTGCGGCATCGATGATGTCACTTTTGTTGGACTTTACATAAGGCTTGACGAATTGAGCCGGAATAATGCGGACGGTATGCCCCATCGCGGCGATCTTGCGTGCCAACCATTGCGAGCTGGCCTTCCAATTGTAGATCGTCGCTTCGGAGACCCCGTGCTTGCGAGCTAGGTCGGCCGTCTTCGCCCCGGCCTCATGCGCCTTCGACACTGCGATAATCTGCTCTTCCGTGAACCTTGCTCGCTTCATCTGTCCGTCCTTCTTCGGGGCGGACTCTGAATCCTTCTGGAGGAAATGCTCAGTGGCAGGTCACGCCAACGAAAAGAAGCGTTGGTTGCGCAGCCGCGCCAAAATCCATCGCTGCGCGACTTGCACCGCAACTTCGACCTTTGCCTTATCTTTTGGGCGCCGCGGCCGGGCTGCGAGATGGCCGTGCCGTAATGGCTTGCCATCTCGGCATAGGTTCGGTTGAGGCCGGGATCGTGGCGGTCGGGATGTGAGCGGCAAGCCAAGGCCGTCAGTCAGCGTGGCTCATTGGCATAGCGCAGCTCACCTTACCGCCCGCGCGGACTTCACTTCGAAGTCACGGACCAGTTGTTGAAATTGAAGTTCTTTCCCCCCGGGGACGAGGTAATCTCGACGCCGTATTGGACGCTACCGACGTTTATGTCGCCAAAGTACCCCTTCGACTTGATCCACTGCAGGATACTCTTGATGTCCACTGTCCCGCTGTTGGTCTTCGAAGTGCGCAGCAATGAGATGACCTTGTGACCATCGGAGCCTTCGCCTTCAAACACGTTCCAAGTCGCCCCGCCTACATTGACATTGCTGTAGACCGGAATCGCCGCACCGGAAGGGGCATAATGATATGAAATGGGCTTAACGTTGCCGCTCCCGTCCGAGTTTCCGGTGTAGTTTGTCCAGAGCATTATCTCATGTCGGTCTGAGCTGTCCCAGATATCGTAGGCGACATCCCAGGCGCCGCCAGTGGGAACTTCCTGATTGAAGCTCGAGCTCAGAGTGTTGATTGAGCTGAGCGGTTTCCCGATATTGAAAGCCACGTGCGGATAGCTCTTGATGCCAGGAGTATTGGGCTGGTTCGACCACACGCTCCACCGGTTGGCTGCACTCACCGAAATCGTCTGAGGCCCAGGGTGCGGGCCCCATACGTCGTTGTTCCAAGAGTAGCCATCGCGTGAAAAGCTTCCGTATGGAGCGCTCGAACGCCAAATCGGCGTCTGTGCCGACACAGGCCCGGCAGATGATAATGACCGGGCTTCATTCGCGGCCTGCCTAAATAGATCATGATCCTCCTGTGTCCGGACGTAACCCGTTGGAGACCCTTGCGCGCCGGCACCGCTTATCCGATTGGAATCCATAAAGCTCTCCTTTCTGATAACAAAATCTCCTGCAGATCCACTAGCGGGCCCCCTAGTTCAGCATGGGCGGCATCGGCATCTAGAGACCGGGCTTGAATGCTAGGAAGGTTGGCTTTCGAGAAGCTGACGAGCTCGGGAAGAAGGGTGGACCCGCGCCCGGATTTGCCGTCTTTCGGATGACAGCAGCCTGGCTGAGACAGTGGCAACGATTGTCCGTCGTCAGACAATTTGAGACTGATCAGGCTTTTCGAGAAGGGAGGCTCTGGCTCATCAGGGGGCATCGTCAACTTAATCGACCGCCGAGCCGAAGGAGGCGATTCTCAGAGGTCGAGAGTCGGCGATAGCGCTTGTCATGGAGATCTCGCGCCAAGTCGCAAAGGCTCGCTCGCGCGAAGCACGACGGAAGTCGGCGGTGGCGGCTCCGGGATAGGGGATGTGGAAAAGGTTCGCGACCTGATCGTGAACGGACAGAAACCGTTGAGCCTGACGGGACGATTTGAAGCGCGTCATGATCCGCTCGCGTCGCCGCGTCGGCTGATGAGAATTCTCGGCCCGATTGTTGAGAGCTTTGTGCTGGCGATGTTCGACGTGTAAGCCCATCTTCGCCCTCGCAGCGCCGTACGAACGCAGCTTATCCGTGATCATAACGCGCGGCGGCGTGCCGGCGGATTTCAAGAGCTTCTTCATGAGCCGCTGCGCAACGCGCGAGTTTCTTCGGCGCTGGATCAAGACGTCAGGAACGAAGCCATTCTGGTCGACAGCGCGCCAGAGCCAATGTTGTTCGCCCGCGATCGAGATAACGACTTCGTCCAGATGCCATTTGTCACCGCGAGGGGGAGTGCGCTGGCGGATCCGATCGGAGAACGGCTTGCCGAATTTCCGTCCCCACTGGCGCACGGTTTCATAGGTCACGCCAATGCCACGCGCCGCCAGCATTTCCTCGACCATCCGCAAGCTTAAGGGAAGCCGGAAATATAACCAAACGGGATAACTGATCACTTCCGGTGCGATGGCGGCGATAAAGAGGGTCCCGGGCGGTCTGCCGGTCGTCTACCCCTCCGCCGCTCCAATTCGTTAATTTGACGGTACCATTCAATGGACTGTCCCTGTCGAAGGTTGCGGCCGATCTTGCGGCGCACGCCGTCAACGGCTGGCCGCCGGAGGTCATCAACGATTTCGGCAATCTCGGCTTTGTCCGACCTGCTGGCATCGTGTTTCTCAGCAACTTATTCGCATGGATGAGCGCTCATCAAACCAAAATCACGCTCACCAACCTCAGGGGCAAACGCCGTCAGGTTTCTGGACGACTCCCTGTTCTTCGAGCAGCATTGCGGCGCAAAGTTTCGCCCGGATGCCTCACCACGGTCGACAACGCGACCACTGATGAGGATCGCTCATCAGCGATTGCCATGGCTGGCTGGAACACAACCTTGCTCCTTGGCTGGCTGCGCGCCTGTCGATCTCTCCCGCGAGCGGCGTGTACAACCGGCCGGTAGCCGCCATGCCCATCTGATCGCGGGCATCTGGACCGGGTTCAAGGGCGACCGGGGCACCAAGTCCAAGCCGGCCCCCGGCCCTCACCTCGTTTATGGCTTCCTGACGACCGATGAGGAGCGCGACGTATGGATGCGCGCGCCGCGGGATGAAGCAAAGGCATTGCAGCGGCCGTTGCCGGATGATGCGCTGAAGATCGTGATGCGCGGCGCGGATAAGGAAGATCAGCCAACAGCAGGGTAGCGATGCTTTAGCGCCGCAATCGGTATGGTGTTATGGGGACAAGAGGTCTGATGTTGTTCAAATCGCCAACAACGGCCGTGCTCATCATCAGCGCACGCCGATGGCCGAAGCGTTGCATTTCTGCAGGGCGCGGCGTTCGGCATTGCTGCGAACTGCCCGAAACTTCATCTGTATACGAAAGCAATCGCTCAATCGAAAAACGGTATCCGAGGAGTTCGCCAAGGCAACGCAAAGGAATTTGCAGAGGGCGCGTTTCTGTTCCACGAATTGCTAACTGGCGGAAAAGGAGACGAATGTGATGGCGGCTCGTGCACCTGCGATAACGTATGCGGCCTTCGCCCCGGTACATGCTACTTCGTGATTGAACCGTCGGAGGTAAAGCCCTGAGTCCGCAATGCTTTAAGGCAGCACCTTGACGAGATTGGCCCGCTTGCGTGCAGCCAGCTCGACAGCAGCATCGCGCGCCGCTTTGAATGTCATCACTTCCGCTGGCGCGTGCTCATGATCCTTCTCGATCATGGATGAAGCCGCCAAGGAAGCTCGATCTTAGTCAGCTTTTCGCAAGCTGCTCCTGCTAGCATGAAGAGGATAGGTCATCTAGGCGACGCCGCTATCCGGGTGTTACGACATGAACGCAGACGCAGCCGATATCAATGCAACAGCGTCGCAGGTTGGCGCCCCCTCCGACACCGCCGAGAACGGCGGCGATGACACGCGTGCAGCGCTACTGCGCCGAGCATTCGAAAAGGCTCTCGTTTCCGTCGCGACGCAAGTCATAAGCGATTCGCAGTCGGATATGGATGAGGCCATGAGCGAGCTTGATGATGGATGAGCCGATGGTCGGCGCCAGATAGCGATACGGCCGCCTGGTGATTGAATCGAAGACGTGCCAAGTGAGACTTGGCACACGCCAGCAGTTAGATGCGCATTCTATGATCTTTCAGGTCCGCTGCGAACTGCTCCGCGAATCCGAATGCACCTGGATCTTTTTGGCAGCGGGCTGCTGCGACGTCCCTTTGGCGTCCCCAACAGCAGACTTTGACGGAAATGGTGATGCTCAAAGCCATGGCGCCTCCGGCTTCGTGAGAGGATGATGGATGTTCTGGGAGCGCAAGGGTTCACGCCCGGCTTGGTAGGCTAAAGACAGGCAGGGCTCAACGCGAAACAGTGGCTTATGCTTTTGAGCCGAGGGTAGATCGCGCCGCCGAGGCCGTCCCCAATCCAATCTACGATCTTGGCCGGGATTTTCGCTGCGACGCCTGCATCTGCAGGACGTTGACGTGCAGACAGACCTGAGAGCACCGTTCCCGCGCAGCGCCTCCATCGCCGGCAACGCGCCGCAGCAATTCTAGCCGGGTAGCCGGGTCTGGAGGCCCTCCGCCCGTTTGTCGGCGCCAAGGCTGCGATTGCCAAGACAATCTGGCTGTTACCGTCGATCCTAAATCGATAGATCGCCAAGCTGCCCTTCTCGCGGCCGTTTGGCGAAAATGAAAGGCGGGCGCTAGCGCCCGCTTCCACGAGTTTCCGACATCCCCGGGATCAGGCCTCATGCCGGCTGTGCATCGCGACCGAAAATGCGCCGGAACATGGCCTCGCGCATCATCGTCTTGAAATCCGGCGGCGCATCCGGGTTCTCATTGTGGTTGATCACCGACTGCGTCACCTTGCGTCCGGAGTTGTCAACCCACCCCTGATTTGTCTCATGGATTGTCTGAGCTCCATCGGACGTCAGCTGATCAAGCGTTCGCCCAGCATTAGACTGCGTGACCTTCAGATTGTTTTTCCCATCCTTGTCGTCGCCGAGTCCCTCCACAACCATGGCATTGTCGCCGTTGGTGATGGTGAGCTTCGAGGAGATGGTTTTTCCCTTGCCATAATCGACCGTGTCCACCGTAATCTTCGTGCCGTCGTCGAGCTGGAAGGTCATACCTTTCTTGAAGTCGAAATCGTCCTTGCCGTCGCCATTAGCATCGACGTGAGGATCGCCGTGGATCCTCGAGACATGGCCGGTCTGGTTGTTCCTAACGGTCCAGGTGCCGTCCTTCTCATCGGCCGTGATCGTATACTTATCACCAAGGTTGATCGTCGCCTTGCCGTCCTTGACCTCGTGCGACCACACTGGCGCTGGCTGAGATGACGGCGCTGGCGTCTGAGCGACGGCAAACGGAACCATCGCAAGAGGCGGCGGTGGAGGAGGAACGAAGAACACGGGCGTTGCACTGGCAGGCGTTGCGCTTGCAGACTGGTAGTTGCCCGGCGCGCGACCCTGTTCGCCGGCATCGATACTCGCCTGATTCACCACGCCGCCGGCGCCATCGACCCAGCCTTGGCCGCTCTCATGGATCGTCTGGGCACCATCGGGTGTCAGCTCATCAAGAGTCATGCCAGCGTTGGACTGAGTCACCCTCAGATTGTTTTTGCCATCCTTGTCGTCGCCGAGCCCCTCCACAACCATCGCGTTGTGGCCGTTCGTAATGGTCAGCCTTGAGGAGATGGTCTCACCATTACCGTAGTCGACATTATTGACGGTAATCTTGGTCCCATCGTCGAGCTGGAAGGTCATATCTTTCTTGAAGTCGAAGTCATCCTTGCCGTCCCCGTTAGCGTCAACATGGGGATCGCCATGGATCTTCGTGACATGGCCGGTCTGGTTGTTGCGGACGGTCCAGGTGCCATCCTTCTCATTGGCTGTGATCGTATATTTGTCGCCGAGGTTGATCGTGGCCTTGCCATCCTTGACCTCATGCGTCCATACCGGATCGACGGAAGGCTCCGAACCCGAACTTTGCTGGCTCAACAGCATGAAAGGAGGAGGCGGAGCCATCATGTACACGGGAGCAGCCACGACTGGAGTGACGACCGCCGGAGCCACGACAGCGGTTGTGACGCCACCTGCAGGAACGACCACCGGAGCGACAACGACGGCAGCGCCTGCCGGCAGGTACTGGTAGGCACCCGGCGTGACATACTGTCCCAACAGTGTGCTGAAAGCTGGGCTGGCAACCACCCCCTCTGACCCCACCCCATTCACCGTCGAATCGAGTGCGCCGACCACGGGGAGACCGGCCACGGGAAGATACGCCATTTAGTTCACTCCTGATTGCATCGAAGAAAGCGGTAAAACTGCGAGCGTTATGCGCGCATCAACAGGAAGCATTTCAGGCCGCACCCTTGGCCCGATGGTGAGCGAATGAATGCCTCTCGCCACCAGCCCCGGCAGCCTCGATGAGCCCCCTCTCTCATCACCTTCGCAGCGGCTCGGCGCGAGCATATCGCGCCCATCGAACTCGCAGGGACTCTACCTGCAGCACCTGTCGAAAAGCTGACGACAATGAACCACCGACTGAGCATCGCAACCCTCGTAGCATCCGAGGGGTGCGGATCGCATGGTTGCTCGCGGCGGCCGGCCGTCACGACGGACCATCTCAGGCAACTATCGACGCCCGCCGATCACATGTGATACGTCGCTTCGTTAACATCGATCGACTGTCCGATGTCGGCTGCGCCGATCGGTCCTGTTGCATGCGAGATTCACGCCGCTTGCTCTTGATGCAACAATCATCGGGACCGAGAGGCATATCATTCTGTCGATAAGTGACGCGGTCGCCGCAATTCCGCCAGTCACTCCAGCGGTTGGGAAGCAGCATTCCAACCGCTCCGGCCACGCCGCTATTGCCGCCAGCGGCGATCCGAAGATTCCGGACGCGATCTGTGGGGATACGGGCGATCACACCAACAGCCTCTACAGCATCAGCGCGCGGCCCTAACCAGGCTACCGCCCCACGCCATGAGTCTCCAAAGACTTCAGATTGGATGACTCAGCGCTGATCGACAAACGCCACAGCCAACCTGTTGGCCGATCGATCCAAGTGCGCGCCTGACCGCGCACGTAGGTCAGAATTTCGCTGCTAGCCTCACTAGCACTACTTTGGCAGATTGTTGATTTTGCCGCGTTTTATAGGATTCCCGAATCAATTTTTCAATGATTCATGGGTGGTCGGCTCTTGGAGGGCTGACCATGCCGGGATGGGAAGACGAACTCGAACGCTGGCTGATGCCGTTCTTGGACCGGCTGGGTCATAAGACCCGGCAGCGGATGTGTCCTCTGTATGTTGCGGGATTGATCGGTCCTGGCGATCGCAAGAGCGTTCAGCCGATGGCGGAACGCCTTGTCACGAGCAACTACGACCAGTTGCACCATTTCATTGCCGACGGTGTCTGGGACGCGACGCCGCTGGAGACAGAGCTGCTCAACCAGGCGGACCGACTCGTCGGCGGCAGGGATGCGGTGCTGGTTATTGATGACACCTCACTGCCGAAGAAGGGTGAGCGATCGGTCGGTGTTGCGGCGCAATACGCATCGGCTCTCGGTAAAACTGCAAATTGCCAAACGCTGGTGTCTTTAACGCTTGCGCGCGGCGAAGTGCCAGTGATGGTCGCGTTACGTCTCTTTCTGCCTGACAGCTGGACAAGCGACATGCCCCGTTTGAAGCGCGCTCGCGTGCCAATCGAACACCGAACGCCACGGTCCAAGCCGGAGATCGCTTTGGCCGAGATTGACCGCGCGATGGCAGCCAACATGCGCTTTGGATGTGTGCTGGCGGATGCAGGATACGGCCTCAGCGCACCGTTTCGACAAGGGCTAACAGAGCGCGGGCTGGCCTGGGCGGTCGGTATCCCTCGGCACCAGAAAGTGTATCCCGTCGATGTGAAGCTCATTTGGCCGATCACCAAAGTCCGTGGCAAACCACGAAAGCACCACGTGCCCGATATCTTATCGATTGCGGCAGAACAAATGCTGGCCAGCGCCAAATGGAAAACCGTGAGTTGGCGTAGCGGGACGAAAGGTCGGCTCAAAGCCCGATTTGCTGCCCTCCGTGTCCGCACCGCCGACGGCCCTCCGCAGCGGATATGGGATAAAGGTCAGCAGCATCTCCCAGGCGACGAAGTCTGGCTCATTGGCGAGCAACGTGCCTCCGGGGAGAGCAAATACTATCTCGCCAATCTTCCGGCGACGACGGATCTGCGCACGCTGGCCGCCACCATCAAGGCACGGTGGATTTGTGAGCAGGCGCATCAACAGTTGAAGGAGGAGCTTGGACTTGATCACTTCGAAGGGCGATCATGGCAAGGTCTTCATCGCCACGCCCTTATGACAATGATTGCCTACGCCTTCCTGCAACATCGTCGCCTCGCATACGCGGGGCGGAAAAAAAAGAATCAACGGGCCTCCGCCTCAACCAACCATGCCCGCCGTACGCCATGCCATCGTCGATCTCATCCTTCGGCCGCCGCCTCAGCAATGCCCATATTGCCGAAAGCAAATCCTTGAAAAACAGCGGCCAAAACACATTCTGCCAAAGTAGTGCTAGGGTCCAGACTCAATTGAGCCAATATGCGACGAGAGCGGCGAGATGAACAGCGGCCAAAAAATTACGGGCGAGCTTGTCATATCGCGTGGCGATGCGCCGGAAGTCCTTGAGCCTGCAAAAGCAGCGTTCGATGACATTTCGTCCTTTGTAGGCGCGTTTGTTGAAGCGATGGATGACGACACGGTTAGATTTATTGGGGATTACGGGCTTGGCGCCACGACGAATGATTTCGCCGCGAAGCTTGTCGCCATCATACCCTTTGTCGGCGAGGAGCACGCTCATGGGTGGCGCGAGCGCCAGGACATCGGGAGCCGCAGCGATATCGGCATCCTGGCCTGGAGTCAGATGCAGGACGACCGGCCGGCAGAGCGGATCGCTCAGCGCATGGATTTTTGTCGTGCGGCCTCCGCGCGAGCGGCCGATTGCTTGATTGTGCTCCCCCCTTTTCCGCCGGAGGCACACCGGTGAGCTTTAATCGAGGTCGAGTCGAGCGACAGTACGACGCCGTCTTCGCCAGGCTTGGCCAGCGCTTCGAAGATTGCGCACCATCGTCCTCGCTTGGCCCAGCGATTGAAGCGATTGTAGATCGTCGTGTAAGGGCCGTATTCACGTGGACAATCACGCCATCGTGCACCCGATTGCAGCATGTGAATGATGCCGCTGACGATGCGTCGGTCGTCGTCCCGATCCGGCCCCGTCAGTCCCCTCGGCAGATGCGGTTCGATACGCGCCCATTGCCTGTCGTTCAGCCAAAACAAACCAGCGCGCATTCTCTCGCCCCCGAATCAACACGTAGGCAAGAGAATCACGTGGCGCTATTTAGGTACAGACCCTAGGTGAGGTTGCAGCTGCCGGCAGGTGATGGGCTGCTGCAAAGGATCGACCTAATCACCCCGACCGAGACTCGTCAGCTTCTCGAAAGGTAGCGCGCCTAGCGTGAGGCTGCTGAACTCTAGGCGAGCACGTCTATTGAGACGTAACAAGACGAGCATAGGAGAAAGCGATGGCCGCCGAAAACAAGAACGCCGGCAAAACGGACAACGTACAGCCCAAGACCGTTGGTCTCGGCAAGAGCGCCGAACTGAGCCTGAGAAGTCTGGGGGGCGAGCACCGTCTTTCTTTCTATTCCTGCCCCTCGTATCGTCGGCCCGCCCGACGTAGCAGGCCACAACTAACGACTATCATAAAGAAAGGTGAATAGACATGGCGGTTAATAGTGTTGGCGGTAACGGCGCCGCTCCTGCTACCCAGCAGACCCAGGATGCCGGTTTCCAGAACCAGATGGCTGAGTTCGAGCGTGTTAGCCAAAAAGTTCAGGCCCAGGCCGTGGCAATGCGCAGAATTACGACCGAGCTCTCTTCTGAGAAGAAGGTCGCCGACGAGCGCGTCCAATAAGTCTGCCAAGACGGCGGCTCAGCGCGTCGCTACCGGATCCGCGCAGTGAATGACGAACTCCGGAAGAGCCGTGCGGCAACTGCCGTACGGCTTATCTCGTTATTCAGGACATTATCCTGAACGAATCGATCTCTCGAGTTTGAAGTGCATAGCAAAGCCGAGGGGAAGACGACCGCCGTCAGCATGTGAGTTGGCGCGGGGCCCGGCGCCGATCGGCACGTTAAGCCGTTGACATCATTAATCTGGGCAGGGTCATTCCATCCGCCGATTCACACAAAGCGCCTGATCGCCCGCGGCGAAGCGCTGCGCGCGATCGATGGCGACACTCGCGCCTGACTAGGCGCCATGCGTCAGGACGATCGGCTCTTTCTCCGAGAAGTGCGTGCGCGAGCGGGCGAACTTCTTGACGCCCATCGGCTTGCCGAACAGGTAACCCTGGACCTGATCGAAATCCATCTCATGTGCGGCAAGAAAGTCCGCGCGCGTCTCGCCCCCCTGCGCAATAACCTGCGCGCCGGAGTCGTGTGCGAGCTCGACGATACGCCGGCACACCGTCTGCTTGAGGCGCTGATCCGCGCAACCGGTGACGTATTGATGGTCGACCTTCAGCTGGACGAACGGAAAGTTCGGCAATCCCAGCAAGGATGGCCACTTCGCGCCGACATTGTCGATCGAGATGCCGATATTGTGCAGGCGAACGCGCCGGGCGACATCGATCGCCAGGTCGAGATTGTCGATCACCTCGGCGCTGTCGATCTCGATCAGCAGGCCGGCGAACGCCGCATGATCCGGAATCCGGTAGCAAAGCTCGCGCACCGCAGCATCGTCGGCCAGAAACGAGATCGGCAGGTTGATCGAGAGATCGACCGGTCCGATCTGCCCGAGCAGATAGCGCCAGTCCTCGATCGCGCGCGCGATCACGAACTCGGACAGCGCATGAAAATGCGGATCGCTTTCGTCGGGGATGAAGTAGGCAGGCGGCACGACGCCCCATGCGGGATGGCGCATCCGGATCAGCGCCTCGGCGCCGCTCGGAACCAATGTCCGGAGATGAAGTTTCTGCTGATACCACAGCTCGAGCGAGCTGGCTTTCAGCGCTTCGGGCACATCCACTGCCGGGCTCGGTGCGGGCTCGAGCGGCATCAATGACGCAAGAATCGTCGACAATTTGTGGAAGGGCTCGCAACCGGAGACGGTTGAGATGTATTTGGCGAGCGACTTTGAACACGGCGCCTTGCCGTCTCCTCAATCCCAGCGATGCCGCCCTTCACCTTCTCGAAGGCGGCCGTGAAACAATCACCCCACTGGTGACGAGCGCCTTCATCGCGGTCGATACTGCGGTGAGCGCGGTCCCCAGGAAGCCGCGGCTGCATCGACGGACAAGGCATCGAAGACTCAGAAGGATTTCAACTTTTCGGTGATGGGCGGAAAAAACGTGGTCGATCAGTTCATTGCATCGCAAAGCAAGTCGCCGGAGGGAATGAAGGCCGAGGTGGCAACCTATGGACTGCTTCCCGGCGCAATGGAGGCGATGAAGCTGCAATTGCAAACGGAGTCGATCGCGCGGGCGAACAACACCGCGATCACCGCCGCGCAGCAGGTGCAGCTCGACCTGCTGAAGCAGAAGACTTCGGAATACGCCATGACGCTGGCCGGGCTCCAGACGATCCAAGCGAACTTGACTCCCTCTGAGAGTTACCTACAGGAGCCTAAGATCCAAGCGCAATTCAACGCCAATACGATCAGTGCGCAGCAATTCCTGGATGCGCAACAAAGGCTAGCGGAGAACGCCCAATCGACGTGGAACACCGCCGGCGCCTCCATGGCGGGCGAATTTGCACAACTCTCGCAGGAATTCGGCAAGCACAGCATGGCTATGGCGACGGCGGCTAAAGCGTTCGGCATTGTCGAGGCAAGGATCAACACTTACACCGCCTTCACGAAGGCGTTGGCATCGGCCGTGCCGCCATTCAATGATGCGTTGGCTGCGGGCGTGCTCGCTGCCGGTATGGCCAAGGTCGCCGCGATCAGCTCTATGTCGACACCTAGCTTTAGCACCGGCGGCTTCGTCTCCGGCGCTGGGACAAGCGTCTCGGACAGCATTCCCGCAATGCTTTCCAATGGCGAATTCGTTGTGAATGCCGAAGCTACGCAACGCAACAGGCGGGAAATCGCCCAGCAAAGCGGTTCTCGTCAGTTTCATGCGCGTTTCGCGGGATCGTGAGCGCGGATTTCAGGGGATCGTGAGCAACGATTTCGCAGGATCGTGAGCAAGGCTTTCGGAGCCTTGCAGCGCTTCGGCCGACAACTCAACCGGCTTAGGGAATGACCTCGTGGTTAACGAGGAAGTCCAATGCCTACCCAGAGATTGTCGATGCGCCGGATCAAGGAAGTCCTTCGGTTAAAACATTTTCAAGGCCTGCCAGAGCGGGCCATCGCGCGGAGCGTGGGCGTCAGCAACGGCGTTGTGCACAGCTACCTGAGCCGCGCCCGCTCTGCTGGGTTGAGCTGGCCGCTTCCGGAGGGAATGACCGATGAAGACCTGGAGCTTTTGCTTTTCCCGGCCCCACGACCAGCGTCTCAGAGCCCGCAGCGGCCGGTGCCCGACTGGAGCTACATCGATAAAGAGCTCCGCCGGCGCAACGTAACCCGTCGCCTGCTCTGGGAGGAGTATCGCGCCGTTAATCCCGACGGTTTCGGGTACACGTGGTTCTGCACTACCTACGAGGCCTGGAAGGGGCGGGTCCGACCTTCGATGCGGCAGATTCATCTGGGCGGCGAGAAGGTGTTCGTGGATTTCGCCGGCGACACCATCGACATCGTCGATCCCCTGACCGGGGAAGTGCAGCCGATGAAGCTGTTCGTCGCGGCGATGGGCGCTTCGAACTACACCTACGCCGAGGCCTGCCCCAGCGAGAGCTTGGCCGACTGGATCCGGGCCCACGTCAACTTGTTCACGTTTTTGAGCGGAACGCCGACGTTCGTGGTCTGCGACAACCTCAAAGCCGCCGTCAGCAACCCCGACCGCTACGATCCCGGCCTCAATCGCACTTATGCCGAGATGGCGAGCCATTACGGCACGGCCATTCTCGCCGCACGGCCGCGGCGCCCAAAAGACAAGGCGAAGGTCGAGGTCGCGGTGCAAATCGCCCAGCGCTGGATTCTGGCCCGGCTGCGCAATCAGCGCTTCTTTTCCCGGGCCGAGCTCAACGCCGCCATCAAGACACTCGTCGACGAACTCAATGCTCGTCAAATGCGTGGCTTCGGCTCAAGCCGCGCCGAACTGTTTGCCGAACTCGACAAACCCAAGCTAACCCCGCTGCCAGATCAGCCTTATGCCTTCGCACGCTGGAAGCGCTGCCGCCTCGCTCCCGATTATCATGTCGAGGTCGACGGCCATTGGTACTCCGCGCCGTATCGTCTGATTGGCGAGCTGGTCGATGCCCGTATCGACGATCGGACGGTCGAGATCTTCCACAAGGGCCAGCGGATCGCCAGCCATGCCCGCGCGCCCAACCGACGCGGACACACCACCATCGCCGACCACATGCCCAGCGCCCATCGCCGCTACGGCAAATGGACCCCCGCCGCGGTGATCGCCGCCGGCGAGCGGATCGGTCCTTCGACAGCAGCGTTTTTCCAGGCCGTGATCGACGCCCGGCCCCATCCAGAACAAGGCTTTCGAACCTGCCTTGGCATTCTGGCGCTCGTCAAAAGCTACGGCGCCGACTGACCGGAATGGCCAAGGCCTTCGAGGAGCAGCGCCGATCGCCCGATCTCGAAGCCCTGCCGTTCGAAGATCGCATCGGCCTGTTGGTCGACCGCGAAGCCGCCGAACGCGACACCAGGCGGCTCACCACGCGCCTCAAGATCGCCGCACTGCGCCAGACTGCTTGCGTCGAGGACGTCGATCTGCGCACCCCGCGGGGCATCGACCGCGCCGTTTTCGCCAAACTCGTCGAAGGTCGCTGGATCGATCGCCACGAGAATTTGCTCGTCACCGGGGCAACCGGCCTGGGCAAAAGTTGGTTAGCCTGCGCGCTCGGCCACAAGGCCTGCCGCGACAACCGATCAGTCCTCTATCATCGCGTTCCAAGGCTGTTCGAGGCGCTCGCGCTCGCGCGCGGAGACGGACGCTACGCCCGGCTCCTCAAAAGCCTCGGCCGCGCTCAGCTTCTGATTTTGGATGATTGGGGACTATCGGTGCTCACCGCCGCGGAACGCCGCGATCTGCTCGAAATCCTCGAGGACCGACATGGCCGCGCATCCACCATCGTCACAAGTCAGCTCCCCGTGGACACCTGGCATGGAGCCATTGGGGACCCCACGGTCGCCGACGCCATTCTCGATCGCCTCGTCCACAACGCCCACCGCCTCCAGCTCACCGGAGAAAGCATGCGAAAACGCAGCGCCAAAACCATCACCCTTGACGGCAACCAGAACACTGACTCTATCTCCCATCGGCCGTAGCGGGCTGCTCACGATCGTCTGAATTCAGTGCTCACGATCGCGCGAAATCGATGCTCACGATCCGTGAAATCCGCAGTCTGCAGCAGTGTTGCGATGGTCGCCCAGGTTCGTCCGCCGCCGTCGCTGCCCGCGAACAGGCTATTCTTTCTTGTAATTGTCTGCGGTCTGATGGCGCGCTCGACGATGTTGGAGTCGAGCTCGATGCGGCCGTCGAGCAGGAAGCGTTCGAAGATGGCACGGCGCGAGACAGCATAGCGGATCGCCTCGGCCAGTTTGATTTGCCGGAGATCCGCCGCAAGGTCTGCTGCCAGAGATCGAAGAGATCTGCGACGACAGCCGCGGAGGCTTGCTGGCGCGCGGCAACGCGGGCGTCGGGGCTTTGACCGCGCACGGTCTTCTCGACCTGCCAGAGCTTCGCCATCCGCTCGAGCGTCGCCGTTGCCACTTCCGAGCTCCCTGCAACATGCAGCTCATAGAACTTGCGCCGGCTGTGTGACCAGCAGCCGGCCAACGTGATGCCATCATCGCCGCGATCGGATCGCGCGAGCTTGTTATAGGCGGCGTAGCCATCCACTTGGAGGATGCCGCGATAGCCATTGAGATGCCGGACGGCGCATTCGCCGGCGCGGCTAGGTGAACTCGCCTTGCTGGTCCTAGGCGCTACAGCGAAATCTGGCCATCTTAGCGCTCCTGCTGCGGCGAGGGCGGCGGCACCTCGGTCAAAGTGTCGGCGTCGCGGTCGTAAGCGCGTAGTAAACGCTGGCCTGGCCTCGCCGGCGGCGCAGCCGGCGGACGTTGTCGAAGCCCTGCCCCAAGTGGGGCGGCACTGGATCGCCGGCCGCGTGCTCTGCGCAGCGGGTTTCGAGCCACCCTTTGTTGGCATGCAGCCGGCCTTCCGCGCCGCAAATCTCGCAGGTGCAGGCGGAGCGGGCGACGGCCAGGTCAACTGGATGGCCGATCGCGGACTCGGTGGACTTCGAGGCTTCGGTGTCCCAGTCGACGAGCAGGATGCCCATCTTCTGCTTGATGCGGACGAATTCGAAGGTCTCGCCGTCGCGGAGCGCGACTTCGATCCTGCGACAGAGCCGGACCAGGATATCCTGCCACCCTCGCTCGCAGTGCGGGTAGCCGAACGAGCGACTAGGCTCCTCGGCCGTCGTGAGGAACAGACGCGGGTGCCACAGCATGAGGTCGCGGCGCCAATCCATGTCATTACTTCCCCATCTCATTACTCCCGACCTCCAGGCTGGAGGGGCGATATCGACAAGAACATCGTTCGCGCGATCGTACCGCCTGCAGGTGACCTTATGACCGACGACGCGCTGCAGAATGCAGATGTTCTCCAGCGCCGGACACCTCTCGACGGCCGTGCCCTGGGCATGAGTCTCGCAGCGGATGCCATCCCCCTCCGAGCTCGATCTCGATGGTGAGGTCCGCAGCAGGTGAGCGCGCGCGGAGAATCGCGATGCACATGGCGCAGATGGGCGCGGGCCGCGCCGATACGCCGGTGGAGGGGGCGCCGCTCGATCGAGTTCGACCCGCGTGACCTCGGGATACTCGAGCCCATCACGGAGGCGGCCGCCAGCTACTAACTCGAGCTCTCGGCTCTGGAATAACATCGGCCTGCCCGCACTTCGTGCTCCCGGTGCCGCTGTCCCGATGGTCGCACCATACTCCACGATGTAGAACACCGCAGCGGGAACGTTGGCACCGAGACATCTCACCAATTTGCTCGATCGCCTCAACGAGGAGATCAGGCGGCGAACCTATGTCGTGCGAATCCTCCCCAATGCCGAGAGCTGTTTAAGGCTGGTACGGGCGCTGACCGTCGAGCGCCATGAGGCCTGGCTCGAGGACCATCGCCATCTAAACATGGATCTGCCGAAGGAGCACAAGGAGGCGCTACGCCGGCGGCCTGACGATGCTCAGGCCCACCAAGGGGATGCACGCCCCCCTCTCCGCCGCCGTCGCTCGCCAGGGCTACGCTTTTGCGCAAGCGAGCGACGGCGGCTCCGAGGGGATGGCTCGGCCGGATCCCATAATCGATTTTGCTGAACTTGACGCACAGAACTGCCGATCCGGGCCGTCGTCGTGGTGCGGCTGCCGCTGATCGTAAGCGAGCCGAACGCTTTTCGTCTGCGGCCTGAACGTCTTTATTGTCTCCACGGCAAGCGGCCCCGTGGGCCGCTTTTCGTTTTGTGAATGGGCGCGCAGTCTCGTCAGCTTTCAGTAAGCTAGTCCCAATAATTGGTTGTTGGGTTTAGCGGGGGTGGCACGGACATTGCTGTGGTTTCCAGAGCAGTGGGGTGGAGTGTCACCTTCCGCTAAACTCACCAGCAGTGCGGATGCGGCAGGTGCTTCAACTCAGCCCCCCTGGTCGGTCGGCACCGTGTCGCGCCCACTGCTTCTAAATCACGGGCCATTCCCGGTTCTGTAAGTTACGCTCGTTCTGCGAGCGATGACCTCCCGGTCAGCTTCTTCCGCTGCTTTGAGGCTGGCCGTGTGGGGGTTAGCGGCGCGTGGCAGGGACAGCGCTTCCCCTGTGTATGCGTGGGGGTTACTTGAGCGCCGAGTCACGTGACCGCTAACTATCGGCAGTGCGGGCGGGGCAGGGACAGCGTCCGCTCCGGCGCAACCGAACGGCGCCGAGTCTCACCCGCACTGCCTGCGATCTGAGGCTGATCCCCGAGCCCCGCGAGGCTGCAACCCCGGTTCTGGTAGTTGTGCCACGGCTTTTTGCGATGAATGTATCCCACCGTCAGCTTCTTCCGCTGTTTGAGGCTGGCGCGTGGTAGGGAGAGCGCTTTTTCTCCAAGCGGGCGCCGAGCCACGTGGCCGCTAACGTTCCCGCTGTTTAGGTCGCGGCTACCACCTTGAGCGGCCTGTCGACCCGGGACCGGTATGATCCTTTAGGCCATCGATCACCTTGAGCGCCACTTCGAGTTCATCTCGAAGATGCTTCGTAATCCGCAGTCCGCTCGCAAGCTCCTCGCGGCTGATTTCCGCGCCGTGGGCGACTTTTTGTTCTAGGTCGCGTATAGCGTGGTCGATCTTGTGCAGCGAGAACGTGCCAAGCATCATTTGGCTCCGTCCACGATTAAGGGTCGGTCATCCGGCCGCGCGGGTAGGACCCACAACGTAAAAATGCGTCCACTACATGGTTGAGTAAAGCGGGTGGCGTTGGGGGAAAATCTTTTCCCATCTCGCGTCTGAGCGCCTCGAATTCGGCTAAGGTCGAAAGAGGGCACTCCGCCACCGCGTCCATTTTTGAGCAGATAACTTCAACCCGGAATCGCCGAGCGGCCAGCTGCTCTTCAGTTCGCTGTGGCCCGTAGGTGTCTTCTGCCGGGGTATGGCTTGGCCTACGGGCGTAGTCCGTGAATGCTTGGATTGCCGCCCCCACATCGGTCCTAGGCACGGCGGTTACTCCTATGAGCGGAGCCAGCTCGAACAGTTGCGGGCCGAGCGCTTCAATATGACATGCACGCGGGGCGCGGCACCCCACCGGTACTGGTAGGTGCTCTCCAGTTCTTCTCCACCATACAATGGTAGCACCTTGGGGAATTTGAACCTCTCGGGCGTAAAGGTGGCCAGCCCCTGTCTTCGAGGACGGGCTGGCTACCATCGCTTGCGACACCGTTTGGGCGACCCCGCACCCGGACTCGTCGCCCTAAGCCGGTTCCAGCATCTTGATCTCGCTGACATCAACTTCGCGTCGGCGTGCCACGCATCGGGGGCTGCCTGCAAACGAAGCTAGATGGCCGGGCCGTTGCCGACCGGCTTTCCAATCCGGGCGGCCACGTTCGGACTGACCGGCTTCTTCTCCGCGAGGATGTCGTGCAGATGCTGCCTGGAATCCCAGCGCTTCTGCAATCTCGGTCTTAGACTTCCTGATGTACTGTAGAATTTCATCAAGGACGGCGCCCGGATGAGACGGGCAGCGGTTAGGATCGCGCTTAGCCTTCTGCTCTGCCATTGATGCTCTCCAGCATGTCGGAGCCCTCATGGCTTATTCGGTATTCTGCGTTCAGTGGTACTGGTCAAAGTCAACCTTGAATGCATCGCCTCCTTCAAACTCGAATGTGATGCACCACGGGCCATTGATGTGAATCGTGTAGCGCACGGACTTTCCGGCCAGCTTGTGGAAATCGTTGCCTGTCAGCTTCAGTTCGGAACTGTTGACGGCTTCGTTGAGCGTATCGAGACGAACTCCTATAGCGCGACAATCAGGATGAGAGCGCGATGCGCTTGTGCATTCTCTTGTCGACGCAGCCGGTTCGCCGCTAGTGGCGCGGCCATACTGCCTAAGATCACAACTGATCGCCAAGCGCTGGCTACGACCAATCCTGGTAGTTGTGATAGGGGCGTTCGCCGAATATGCATCCCGGTTAGCTTCTTCCGCTGCTTGGGCTGACCATGGTGAAGTTAGCGGTGAGTGGTAGGGACAGCGCTTCCTCGGTTCACGTCAAAGCGCCGAGTCACGTGCAGCTATCTACTGTGGGTCCGAATGGGCGGTGACAATCAACACTCGAAATCTTCGGCAGATCACAGCCCTGCGGTCGCAAGCGCTTGAGGTGCTTGCAGCCAATCAGGCCCGGGCCGCCGATCAGTCTTTGAGCCCGGCAGATCGCCAAGTCGCGACGTTTGATGCCGAGGAGGCTCAGGCAGTGTTGGGCATACTCGATAGCGTGAAACTCAACCTGGGCCGAAGGAGGCAGGCAAGATCGCTGCACGCATACGCGCTCTTCTAGAGGGCGTCTCGTGGGCGCTGGCGTGTTTGGTGCCTGATCATGATTCGGTTCCCCGTCAAACCAAAACTCAGATACTACAGTGGCGTGAACCGAAAGTTGCAGCGCAAAAAAAGCGGGTTTATAACGCGGTTGCGCATCGCGCCGCCAATCACCTTAATACCCAGATCGCGAACAATGAGAGCGACACCCAGCAATATATGTTCGCTAACATCGCTTACGATATCGGCGCTTCGACGGATGACGTGCGATCTGCCCTTTCAAACGGCGGGTACAACGGCGTAACATTCATGGGCATTAGCGCAGAGGAGCGGACAGCACTGGCTCGATACAGACGAGAGGGGAGCTGAAGTGTCGCAGAAGTTTGCTAACCGGTGATTGTGATTAAATGCTTTTCAATCCGCTGGAATCGCTTCTCGCTTCTCTTCGAACATATGCCATCGCGCATAGACGCATGAACGATGGTCGCGGCTGTACGCCTGAGGTCATGGGGCGTAAAGGCTACCAGCTCATTGTCTTCCAACAAGCGCCGCACAGCCTGGCTCATACAGTGGCTCGCAAGCACCCCAACGCTTTCGAAGCGACTGGCAACGACGGGTCTGTTGCCTTGGTCCTCTCCCTTCTCTGGCTTGCCGATCTCCAAGGCCGCCTCGATCAACTTGACGGCAGTCGGGAAGAGCGGGACTGTGTGCTCCGCTTTCTTGTTCTTCGTCCGTACAGCGGGAATGATCCAGTGGGGCTTTTCCCCGTGTAGGCCGTGAAGCTCGGAACGCATCATGCTCGCGACTTCGCCCCGGCGCTGGGCTGTCAGCAATACGGACTTTCAGCGCCAAGCGCGTTCCATCCGTGATGCCCGCTTCCTCATCGTTGAGGATCGCAAAGAAGGCTTCAGTTCGTCGAGTGTTAGAACGCGGTCCTTCTCGACTTCCTTGCCACCAACTTTCTTCATGCCGTGCAGGAAATTCTCAGTCAAATCTCGCGGTCGTTCGCATACCCCGCAAATGGTGCGGATATCCGCTTAAGCAATCCCGATGAGCAAGTGCTACCAAATGAGATAGGTTCGACATGTTGCCGGTTGTGGTACTTTCCGAAGCTCTTGGTCGGATCTAGACCACGCAGCGAGCTGCGATCCTGTTTAGACGGAGAGACGTTGAATGACCGCGAGAAGTCCCGAATACGAGAAACGCGAACGGAAGACCCATCCAGAGCCCGAACGGGCCGCCCAGGCTTCAGCCTCTGAAGCGGGAGGCACCACGCACGATGTTGGAGAATCAGCGAGGGCTGCATCAAGCCATTCATTTGCGTCTCCGGAATGGAAAAAATCCCTCGAAGAGACAACAGACCTGTTCGCTGCGGCGTTGAAGGACGGGTCAAAGCTGGCTGCTTCCTCTCTGCACGCTCAGGTCAATCTTCTGAAGAATCTTGCCAATTCCAAAACTCCCTCGGACGTGATGAAGTGCCATCTGGATTTCGCGGAGCAGTTCTGGTCGAAATCGTTCAGCAAAGGCTGAGAGATAAGATCATTTAGAGCGGGCCGTCATCTGCGGCTAGCTGAGCAATTCGCCAAGCGTGAAATAGGGTCGATGGCGCTCTATTACCTCCGAGGTGAACGCACCTTTGGCAAGCCTGACAATCACCCCAGTCCAGCTTCGCTACTTGCTCGACTACCCATGCGAATGCTCCTCCTCGTGAGGCTCAGTGATTCTGAGATGGAGATGGTCGAGCTCGTGATTGCGTAGTTTTCGAGCCTCAATCGCGCACGGCGTGTTGGAGAACGGGTGCGCGTCCGAAGGGAGACGATCGATTAAAAGGCCCGCTTGCCTGCTGTTCAATACGCCAGCGAAATTTCTGTGTGCTTAGCAGGTCGGATGAATGCCGCCATCGCGTACAGGCCGGGCGTGCAAGAGAATGCGCTGGGCCGTGATGGGCAGCACGTTGTCGGGGCAATTTGGCGGCGCGAGCGTGAGCCTGCAGTCCGAAGTTCGGCGGGACCAACTGGGACGGACAGTGCCCCCGTCGGCCATCAGTTTTCAGACCAAAGCGAACACCTTGACCCTGTAGCCCGCCACGAAGCGCCTGCAGAATCTCCGATTCTCGATTCGGCACGACCCTTGCTCGGTCCTGGGCAGCATCACCGAGTCTCCAGATGCGGTAATGTTAGGGGCGGGCTCGTCGCTTCTAGCGCCTGGTCCGCCCCGCCGGTTTGCTGTGAGGCGAGGTGAGTCAGGATGTTTCAAGTGGTGGCGCTCATCTTCGCTCGCGCTCGTCGCCGCCGAGTTAGGAACGGAAAGTGCACCCGCAGCTCCGGAGTAGTAGGCGGCGATATCGAGCCGCAAGACCGTGGAACAAACATGCGCACCGGAACAGTAGTGTCGTACAGCGTTGAAAAGGGCTGGGGGTTCATTCGGCCTGACTATGGCGACGGCAAGGATTTGTTCGTGCACATATCGGACCTTCGCGGCTGCGCAGGGGCTGATCTGGTGTCCGGCACGCGCGTGACTTTCGGTATTCGTTTCAATAAACAGCGCTCGAAGTACAGAGCCGTCGAAGTCAGGCTGCGCGCTCCGGGGCATGGCGACCAGTGAATCCGATTGATGGCGACCACCATTTCCGATCGATGACGACCACCTGTTCCGGTCGATGGCGACCAGGGCAACAGGGCTGTGGACGGGCGTGATGAACGCCGTCCCAGTCGTGCAACATCCCGGATCGCCCCTAGGCTAGTCGATTCTGCTATACGAGGCTGATGGCAGCATCAGCTAAGTTCACCAAAACCGCACGACAGCTACGAGCGACCCGGATTGTGAACTTGTCGGATTCCGTCCCCGCAGAACCTAGGCCACCAAACCCGCGCCGAATGGCTCGAGGCCGAGACCTCAATGCTTTGATACTAACTTCTCCAGCCTCATTCCACCGTGACCGATTTTGCAAGATTACGCGGCTGATCCACGTCCGCCCCCCTTGCGACCGCGGTATGGTAAGCCAAGAGCTGGACCGGAATGGCATAGACCAGCGGCGTAAAGCTTGCGACCATTGCCGGCAGCACGATGGTCAGGAGCGTGTCTACCATCGCTTCAGACGCACCCTTCGCATCGGTGATCAGGATGATCTTGCCGCCCCGAGCGGCCACCTCTTGCATGTTAGAGACGGTCTTCTCGAAGACCTCGTCGTAAGGCGCGATCACCACCACAGGCACAGCCTCATCGATCAGTGCGATCGGGCCGTGCTTGAGCTCGCCGGCGGCGTAGCCCTCTGAGTGGATATAGGAAATTTCCTTCAACTTGAGCGCGCCCTCCAAGGCCAAGGGGGCCGATGTGCCACGACCGAGATAGAGTACTGTCCTCGCGCCGGCGATATAACGCGCGAGCTTCTCAATCTGGGGCTCGACCAACAGGGCCGCAGCAATCAATCGCGGCACCTCAATGAGCTCGCGCACGAGCTGCGATTCATCGATTTCAGACAGCTTACCCCGCTCCTTAGCTGCTCTGACGGCAAGCACCCCCAATACCATCAGCTGGCAGATAAATGCCTTGGTGGAAGCGACGCCGATTTCTGGCCCTGCCAGGGTAGGCAAAACGGATTCGCTCTCGCGCGCAATCGTCGACGTCGGTACATTAACCACAGATATCGTATGCAAGCCCTTGCCCTTGGCGTATCGCAAGGCAGCTAATGTGTCAGCGGTTTCGCCCGATTGCGAGATGACTATTGCGAGATCGCCTCGGCGCAAAGGCGCCTCCCTGTAGCGGAATTCAGAGGCTACATCGACGTCGCAAGGCAAACGCGCGAGCCTCTCGAACCAGTATTTGGCGATGTGCCCAGCGTAGCTAGCCGTGCCGCACGCAGTAATTGAAATGCGCTGAATGCAATTAAAGTCGAAGGGCAACGCGAGCGGCAGGGCGACGCGTTTGGCCGCAACATCGAGATAATGCGCCAATGTCTTGCCGGCCACTGTCGGCTGCTCGTGAATTTCTTTGGCCATGAAGTGGCGGTAATTCGCTTTGTCCACAAGGAGCGCTGATACGCCAGATTTTGATGTTTCCCGCTGGACGATAGAGCCGTCTGCACCATAAATCACGCACGTTGCGCGCGTAAGCACGGCCCAGTCGCCGTCTTCAAGGTAGGTGACGGTGTCGGTCAAAGGTGCGAGCGCAATTGCGTCCGAGCCTAGATACACTTCGCCGCGACCATGTCCGATCGCGAGCGGCGAGCCCTTGCAAGCACCGATCAAAAGATCGTCGTTCGCTTTGAAAAGGAATGCCAACGCGAAGGCACCACGCAGTCGCGGCAGTGACGCCTGTACCGCATCCTGCGGCGAGTAGCCATTCTTGAGATAGGAATCGACGAGATGCGCCACTACCTCGGTGTCCGTCTCCGAGTTAAAGCCGGCTCCATTCCGCTCCAACTCGGCTCGCAGCTCGCGGAAATTCTCAATGATCCCGTTATGAACGACCGCGACATTCTCCGTCGCATGCGGATGAGCATTGCTTTCGGTCGGCTTTCCATGAGTCGCCCAGCGGGTGTGACCGATGCCAGCATGCCCCGACGGCGGACAATAGCGCAGCTGCTCCTCAAGGTTCCTCAGCTTACCTTCGGCGCGGCGGCGCTCGATCCGGACTCCTTCGAGAGTTGCGAGGCCCGCGGAATCGTAGCCACGATATTCCAATCGCCTGAGCGACGCGACCAACTTATCAACGACCGGACCACGGCCCAAAATGCCAACAATTCCACACATATCAATCCATGCAGCCCAGCTTCAAGAAGTCTGACGTTCCTCCAACAGGAGCACCGTCGCAAACTTCGTTTGCCCAAAGGTAACAGGTTTAGGTTCGGGATTTTCAGCGGGCGCCGTTATCACCGCCGCATTCTCTGGCCTCATTTAGATCTCCCGGCCATCATCGCTTCGCCCAGCTAGATTCCGCTTTTGGCTGGCCGATCGAAGAAACACTGCGATGCCATCGCCATTGGCGTGACTGCCTGAAGCAGAATCAGATGCGCTAGTGCGCCTGCACGGCGCATCCAAGTCCGCCCAAACAGGCTCGCTCGACGGCCTCACTAACTGTCGCCGGCGCAACAAGCCGCTGCCAAGATGTATCAAATAGTCTCGCTCCATAGATTGAGGGCATTCGAACAGAACGGAAAGCCAATTATCCTACGGTGAAGCAGGTTATCTTGCTTGGCTCACTCTCACCGAGGAGCCATTTCAGGACGCAGTTTGTGTTCTCAGAAGAAGCGAGAAGCGATGCCAGCTTGCCGGGCACGGTCAATATGGCAACAACTGAGTCCTCGCGTCTCACTAATCATTCTCCCGGGCGAGTGACGCTTCGTCTGGGCTTCGCTCCATTTCAGACAGAAAGATGAGATCTGCCCACGTTCCGCATAGTCCCTGCTCATCTCTTTGCGCAGCTGCTCCCGACTTGCTGGAAACACACTTGCGATGAGGGTTTAAGAGACTTTTCATGATTGGACAGAGGCAACTTATGCCCGGTCAAGTTAGAGGACTGGCATCAAAGCTCCATTGTACGAACGTAAGATTTCGATATCGAAACGTTACAAAGTCTATACCAACGTTTGCCTTTCTTTCTCATTCTGTTTTGCATCAGGCCGTCCATTGCCTACCCGCAATTAGCAAAGCGGCGCTGATTATGAGCCGCGAAGGCTGCGTCTTCTAGTCGGAAGTCTCACCACGTCACTCTTCCGCGCCATGAGGGACCAAACGGAAAACATACCTGCGCGCGTGGAAAGATAAGGACCCCAGAAATATCGCGAGGAGGCAAAGCGCCCCCGAGCGCGTCTAACAGGGCCCACCATCCATCCCGCCTGCTTGGGATCGTCGCCGTTGCGAGGGTTCGCTCGACTTTCATCTTTGAAGCTCATGCGCCGGCATCATTCAGTCCACCTAAATCAATGTATATGGTGTGTTTTCCTGAGTCCGGTGTATGACTTGGCTTGCCGAGCGTATCCTTTAATTGCGATGGAGCGCGCATCCGCATATCGATCTTTTCGAGAAGCGGCTTCGCAATGATTTCTCAGAGTGCAGCTCTTTCCGGTGCAACTAAGGAAGACCATGACGGTTCGCAACTCAAAGGGGCGTGTCGCTCTCATCACCGGCGTGACCGGTCAGGACGGCGCCTATCTCGCCGAATATTTGCTGTCGCTCGGCTATGTCGTGCACGGCATCAAGCGGCGCTCGTCCTCGTTCAACACCGCGCGCGTCGATCACCTCTATCAGGACCCGCATGTCGGCAACGTTCCGTTCCTGATGCACTATGGCGACATGACGGATTCGACCAATCTGATCCGCCTGGTGCAGCAGATCCGGCCGACCGAGATCTACAATCTCGCAGCTCAAAGCCACGTCGCCGTCAGCTTCGAGAGCCCGGAATACACCGCCAATGCCGACGCCATCGGCGTGCTGCGCCTGTTGGAAGCGATCCGCATCCTCGGCATGGAGAAGGAGACGCGGTTCTACCAGGCCTCGACCTCCGAGCTCTACGGCCTGGTGCAGGAGATCCCGCAGAAGGAGACGACGCCGTTCTATCCGCGCTCGCCTTATGGCGTTGCCAAGCTCTACGGCTACTGGATCACGGTGAACTACCGCGAAGCCTACGGCATGTTCGCGTCGAACGGCATCCTGTTCAACCATGAGAGCCCGATCCGCGGCGAGACCTTCGTGACCCGCAAGATCACCCGCGGCGTCGCGCGTATCGAGGTCGGGCTGGAACAGACGCTCTATCTCGGCAATCTCGAAGCCAAGCGCGACTGGGGCCATGCCAGGGACTATGTCGAGGGCATGCACAAGATCCTGCAGGCCGACAAACCCGACGACTTCGTGCTCGCCACCGGCGAGATGCGCTCGGTGCGCGAGATGGTCGAGCTGTCCTTTGCCCATGTCGGCCGTCGCATCGCCTGGCGCGGCAAGGGCGTCGAGGAGACCGGCGTCGACGAGACGAGCGGCAAGATTGTGGTGAAGATCGATCCGACCTATTTCCGTCCGACCGAGGTCGATCTTCTCGTCGGCGACGCCAGCAAGGCGCGCGAGGTGCTCGGCTGGACGCCGAAGCGCAGCTTTGCCCAGCTCGTCGAGGAGATGATGACGAGCGATCTGGCGGAGACAAAACGGGATGCGGCCAGTGGCAAACGCACCGTTTGAGCTGAGGGGCAAGAGCGTCTACGTCGCCGGCCATCGCGGCATGGTCGGAGCCGCGCTGGTGCGCCGGCTGGCACGGGAGGAGGTGCGGCTCGTCACGGTCGACCGGCGCGAGGTCGATCTCTGCAACCAGGCCGCCGTGTTCGACTGGTTCGCCAGGACGCGGCCGCAAGTGATCTTCCTCGCCGCGGCCAAGGTCGGCGGCATCGTCGCCAACAACACGCTGCGCGCCGAGTTCATCTACGACAACATCGCGATTGCGGCGAACGTGATCCAGGCCGCGCATCAGAACGGCGCCGAGAAGCTAATGTTTCTGGGCTCGTCCTGCATCTATCCGAAGCTGGCGCCGCAGCCGCTGCGCGAGGATTCCGTGCTCACCGGTCCGCTGGAGCCGACCAACGAGCCCTATGCGATCGCCAAGATCGCCGGCATCAAGATGGCGGAGGCCTATCGCAGCCAGTATGGCAGCGACTTCATCAGCGTGATGCCGACCAATCTGTACGGCCCCGGCGACAATTATCACCCCGAGCTGAGCCACGTCGTCGCCGCGCTGATCCGCCGCTTCCACGAGGCGAAGGTTTCGGGAGCGAAGCGCGTCATCGTGTGGGGCACCGGCACGCCCCGGCGCGAGTTCCTCTATGTCGACGACATGGCGGATGCCTGCGTGCACCTGATGAAGACCTATTCGTCGCCGGAACCGGTCAATATCGGCACCGGCGAGGACATCACCATCGCCGATTTAGCACTGATGGTCGCGGCCGCCGTCGGCTTTCGCGGTGAAATCAGCTTGGATACGTCGCGCCCGGACGGAACGCCGCGCAAGCTGCTGGATGTTAGTCGGCTGTCCAGACTCGGCTGGCGAGCCACCACCTCGCTCACGGAAGGCATTCAGCTGGCATACCGGGTGTTTTGCGCTGAGAGAGACGGACGGCTCCAGAGTGATCTGCTCGTTCTCGACAAGGCAGCCTGCATCACCGGCTAGATCATATCGAGCAATGTTCCGAAGGGGCTGAGCCTTGCGATGATCTGTCAGCCCTCCTTTTTGATCAAGAGAGCACCGATTCTCCTTTGGTCGAGCTTGGGCGTCAGGTCTCCGTGAATACCCGGCGCCGCTTTAACCTGGGGCGGCAGCAGCGGATCTCCGACTGTTAACCGCCGAAAAGATGCGCCCAGTTTGGCACCAAGCACGCGAAGTTCTCGATGTGTAAAGAACCGTGAAGTGGTCCTAAGCTCCTTCGCGCGTCACACTAGCAAACCTAGATGATTTGATGGTCATGCTTTGTTACCTCGGCATCAGCAGCGCTGGTGAAGTCGCGCTCGGCGAGGTTCGCGCGGACGACACCCCCATTACCACGGTGATCGGACGCGATCGCGACATAGACCGCCGGGAGCACGAATAGCGTGATCAGCGTGCCCGCAGACATGCCAGCGGCGAGAACGAGTCCGATCGAGAACCGGCTCGCGGCGCCAGCTCCGGTTGCCGTCAACAAGGGTATGAAGCCCGTGACCATTGCCGCCGTGGTCATTAAGATTGGGCGCAGTCGGACACGCGCCGCCATCTCTATAGCCGAGCGACGGTCAAATCTCTCCTTGAACTGCAGCTCATTGGCGAACTCAACCATTAGGATGCCGTGCTTTGAAATCAACCCGACCAGTGTCAACAGTCCAACCTGGGTGTAGATGTTCATGGTCGCCCAGCCGAGGAACGGCGGAATCAAGGCGCCGACCATTGCCATCGGCACGCTGATCATGATGATGAGCGGATCGCGCAGACTTTCGAACTGCGCCGAAAGCACTAAGAATATGATGATGAGGGCAAATGCAAAGGTAATCGCCAATTGATTACCCTCGTGCACGTACTGGCGGGCGTCGGCCAGGAAGTCGTAACTGAAGCCTGGGGGCAGTTTCTTCGCCTCGGCTTCTAGGAAATCCACGGCCTGTTCGATCGTGACGCCGGGCATCGGCACGGCCTGAAAGGTCGCGCAGTTGAGCTGGTTGTAGTGGGTGAGCGCATTCGGATCGGTCGCAGTCTCGGTGGAGACTACGGTAGACAGCGGAAGCATCGATCCCGTCGCAGTCTTCACATAATAGCTTCCGATTGATTGCGGCACTAGCCGTTCCTCTCGCGGCACCTGCGGGATCACCTCGTAGGAGCGGCCCTGCAGATTGAAGCGGTTGACGTAATTTCCCCCAAGTAAGGTGGCGAGCGCGTTACCGACGATCTGCATGGTGATGCCAAGCTCGTTAGCCTTCGATCGATCAACCTTGATTCGTACCACCGGCTGGTTGAACTCGAGGTCGGAGTCGCTCACCATGAAGAGGCCGCTCTTCTGCGCGGCATCCTTCAACTTTGACATCTGCTCGTGGATGGATTGAAAGCCAAGAGTCGAATTGATCACCATCTGGACTGGTAGGCCACCAGAACCGCCCGGCAGCGGAGGCAAGCTAAAGGCAAACGCGTTGATGCCTTCGATTTTGGATAGCTCGGCCTGAACAAGCGACTTTAGTACAATCGATGATCGCTTGCGTTCGTCCCAAGGCTTGAGCAACATGCCGGCCATGCCACTCTGCTGGCCGCCAATGCCATTGAACACGAAGCTCAAGTCAGTCTCTGGAACTTTTTTCAACGCGCTTTCAAGCTTGGTGCCATAATAGTCGAGGTAGTCGATATTGGCGTATTTCGGCGCCTTAGTTAGCGCGAATATGATACCTTGATCCTCCTCCGGCGCTAGTTCCTTGGAAATATGCATATAGAGAAAGCCGACAAGTCCCAACATGGTCAGCGCAAATAGGCCGGTAATTGGGCGATAGTCGAGCGAACGGTCGAGCTTGCGGCCGTACCATCGTGTTACGGCACTGAACCCGCGGTTCACAAGCCTTGCAAATCGTCCCCCCTTGGCGCGCCTCAGGAAGAGAGAGCACATCATGGGCGACAGCGTCAAAGCGACCACACCGGACACGATCACCGCTCCTGCCAGCGTGAACGCGAATTCGCGGAACAGGCCACCGGTGAGGCCGCCAAGGAATCCGATCGGGGCATATACCGCAGCCAAGGTAATCGTCATGGAGATAACCGGACCGACGATCTCGCGCGCGCCCCTTGTAGCAGCCTGTAGCGGAGCCGCTCCTTCTTCTAAATGGCGATGAATATTCTCCACCACCACGATTGCGTCGTCGACCACGAGGCCGATCGCGAGAACCATCGCAAGGAGCGTCAGGAGGTTGAATGAGAACCCCAGCGCCAGCATCATGCTGCAGACACCAACGAGAGACAACGGAATAGTAACCACAGGAATGATGACGGACCGCAGCGAGGCCAGGAAAAGAAAGATCACGACGACCACAACCACGACGGCCTCAATGAGCGTCTTCTTCACTTCGTCGATCGATGATTGAATAAACTTGGATGAGTCGTAGGCCACTTTCATCTTCAGCGGCGGCGGCAGGTTACGCTCCATTTCAGGAAACAGCGCCCGAACGCCTCGCACTATGTTTAGCGGATTGCCTTCCGGGCTCGCTTGCACGCCGACAAAGACCGCGTGGTCGCCGTTCATCGTGACGGTAGTGTCCGTCATCTGCGCGGCAAGTTCGACTACCGCAATGTCTTCCATGCGCACAAAGCCACCGTCATTCGCCTTGACAATCATACGCTTGAAATCGTCAACACTCCGCAAATCCGTATTTGCTGTGACATCGGAGATAGTGAAATAGCCCTTGGTCTGGCCTGCCGCAGCCTGGAAGTTGTTAGCTGCGATTGCAGCCGAAACTTCAGCCGGCGATATGCCATGCCCAGCCATTTTCGCAGGGTCTAGCCATAGCCGCATCGCAAAACTCTGGCCGCCTAGGATGTCAGCCGCTGAAACGCCGTCGACGGTTGAGATAACCGGTTGCACGACGCGCGTGAGGTAGTCGGTGATCGCACTGGCCGCTAGCTCATCGCTGGAGAAAGCGATATACATGACAGCATTCGTCTGACCGCTCGACTTCGTGACGACTGGATCGTTTGATTCCTTCGGGATCAGGTATTTGACTGAGTTGACCTTGGAGAGCACCTCCGTGAGCGCTTCGTTTGGATTGAAGTTCAGCTTGATGTAAACTTGAATAGTCGAGACACCAAGCATAGACGAGGAACTGATGTAGTCGACGCCTTCGGCGGACGCGACTGCTTGCTCCAGGGGAGTGGTGATGAACCCCTGGATCATGTCGGCCGAGGCGCCAGGATAGGCAGTCGTGATATTGATGACCGTATTGGTTAGCTTCGGATATTGCCGGATCGGCAGTAGGACCGCGGCGCGCAAGCCGATCAGCAAGATCAGGAAACTCACGACGATTGACAATACCGGACGTTTGATGAAAAGCGCGGTAAATGTCATGTCAACTCGTATTCGGGATTGGGATGTAAATCTGCCACCAACTTTAAGGCAATGGTCAGCAATGCGGCGACTGTGCTAGAGCCCCCGCTGTAGAGCTCGTGCCCTTTTTGCGTTTATCGGCGAAAGGCCCGACAAGAATAGTTGATTAGAACGCAACGACTTCTAGCCGGGCATTAGTTCAGGCTTCGCACTTCGACATCGGAATTACAAACGACCTGACCGGTACTCAACTCTACAAAGGTAAGTGAGTGATATAGCATCGGCTGCAAAGCACTATACCAAGGTTTATCGAGTTCGCCGCTGATCACCGTCGCAAGACTTGCGGAGTTGCTAAACACAAATTCTTAGCCCCGCATATTCAGTGCGCGCCCGCTATCGCTTCGCTAACTCGCCGAACAAAGCCGTCTCGGGGCTTGCCCTCTGCTGCCAGTTCGATATGCCTCTCGGAACAGTGCTTTGAGCGTTTCTGTCAGCTCAATAAGCTGCGCTCTGGCTTGTCCACGCCTTGCGCTACCGAGTTGGCAACGCCAATACCACTTTGTCGATCCGACGCGTTGAGCCAACGTAGGCGGCCGTACATAGCGCCGCGGGGAGTCGCAGTGGACTATCGGCGGTTTTGGGCGTGTCACCGTCGATAAGTCAAGATACTGCAATGTGTCAACCGCCTCCAAATGCCTTGGCAGCCGCAATCAGCTTTTGTACGTTGCACTCTCCAGACCGAAAATCATCGAGCGCCGCGGGCAGCCCCTGGTTGATTGCAAGGGCCTGCTGCGCGCTTCCTAGCTGAGATAGCGATTGCGACTACTCATGGCGGGCCCATCCTTTTCACGAACCGTCGGTACGGTGACGATCTCGATCGGGACATTGAGATCAACCACCATGCGACGCACGACTACGCATTAATGAACATCCTTCTGGCCAAAAAAGCGACGTGGGGCTGCACCATGTTGAACAACTTGCAGACGACAGTCGCCACACCGCGAAAATGTCCGGGCCTGAAAGCGCCGCATAGAGGTTTCGCGAGGTCGCCAGGTCCAACAAAGGTTTCGAAATTGCTCGGATAGACTTCCTGTGCATCGGGCGCGAAGAGGATCGCAACACCAGATCCCGGCACAGTTCTTCATCGCGCAAGAAGTCGCGCAGATAGGTGCTGAGATCTTCATTTGCTCCGAACTGAGTGGGGTTAACGAAGATGCTGACGACGGTCACATCGCATTTTGCTTGGCTCGCTGCGATCAGCGCCAGGTGGCCATCGTGGAGATAGCCCACCGTCGGCACAATCCGGCCCTTTGATTGGCACTGCGGGATTTTGCGAGAGTGCGGCGAAGTTCAGCGACGCTCGTGATAATTTGAGGTGGATGGCGCCCAGTTGGCAATTGCCTCCCCAACGCCTTCGGGAAGCCGATAGGACTCTTGCGGGCCGGGGAACGCGCCACGGCGGACATCCGCTGCCCCGCGCGAAAGCGCATCATGGAACTGCTGAAAGCCTTCCGTATAGGCGGGAACGAATTTGGGGCGATGACCTTCGGTTTGGCCCAGCACGTCATGAAACAGAGCACCTGCTCTGAACAGTCTGGGCCCGAGCCGATTCCGATCGTCGGTATTGTCAAGGAATCGCTTACTCGAGCAGTAAGCTCAGCCGGAGTGCCCTCCAATACCAAAGCGAAACAGCTGGCCTCCTGCAGACGATGAGCATCATCGAGCAAACGCAGCGCTTCATCCACTTTGCGGCCCTGCACTTTGAAGCCGCCCATGACATTAACGCTCTGCGGAATAAGACCGAGATGACCCATCACGGGAATCTCGCAATCGACAATGGCATGCACCATCTCGATTCTTTTGCCACCGCCCTCGAGTCTCGCCGCAGCTGCTCCTCGCTGCAGAAATCCGCCAGCATTTCGTATGGTCTCCTCAACGCTGACGTGGAAGCTAAGAAAGGACATATCGGCGACGAGCAAGGCACGCGGTTTGCTGCGTACGGCGGCTTCGAGGTGATGGTTCATCATCGCAACACTTACTGGAGGCGTGTTTTCGAATCCAAGGCAGACGTTACCCCCGCTGTCACCGACGAGACTGATATCGATGGAAGGATCCGGGATAGGCGCCGCAACCGCGTCGTAGGCAGTCGTCATGACTAGACGCCGGCCGTCCTGCTTCCACCGCTGCAGGAGGGGAATTGTGATGCGGTCGACCGGTTGCTCCGAAACGCGACTCATTTGAACTCAGTTCGATTTTTAGCTGCGAACTGACAAAGCTTTGAACTTCAACCAACTCGCCGCCTATTGCAAAGTTATAGCGATCCCCAGCGCTCGAGTTGATCGAGTATCCCACGCGATCAGCAGTCTGGTTGCTACAATTCTTCAGCGTCAATCCGCTCTTCGTCGCTGTCCAAGAAGGACAAAGGGCAAAAAGTGAGTTGCGTATGGGCTTGGTGGATCCGCGCACCAGCGCCGTTGAGAACACACCATCGCGAGGCACGTGCGCGAGAATGACATAGGTCGAAGTCGCCCATAGGAGTTCTTGTTCCATATCTCCACAAGCCCATCGGTGGAATGGCCACTTCGAAATAAGGATGTGGATCGAGGGTGGCGGAACCGCGACAATGAAGATTGGCCTCCAGCACATCCTTCGCAGCGACTACTTTTCTCGCCAAGTGTTTTGCGCACCCGCGACTTCCCTGTGAGAGCGGAAGAAATCTGTCGACCCGCCAAGAAGAAAGGAAAGACCCTCTCGGAAATCACCCGCAGATGGTGAAAATTCCTTTTGGTTGCGTCATCAACGCCAGAAGGCTTCCTTCGCTTGCTGTAGGTCTTGCGGGCGTGTTCGGCTTCGGCCGATTCGCGGGCCGGCTGTCGCGTCGGACCGATCGGGTTTACTTCTACAGCGCACTTTTGATGCATCGATTTTTTCCAGTGTTAAATCCACCGAGGTGAGCATAAGGCGGCATGCAACAGATTGTATTTCTGAGCCGATTGATCGGTAAAGAGCTCCTATAGAGTTTTGTACCGATGTGCTTGAGACCGAGGCGTCCGTCTCGGCAGTCCTCCCCCGCAGGCTGCTCTGTCCTGTCCGGTCCATTAACCGCTGGCCTATATGGTCACCTTGCCGAGCTTTTTGATACCGACCCGGATCGGGTCCGCCGGAAGAGCTATGCGGGATTTTGGGTGACGAGGCGATCAGGCGGCGTGGTTTTCCGGCACTTGGATGACCTCGATGCCGTTTTCGAATCTGACACCTGCGATGACCTTCGGCAACTGATTTGTGCCTTTCAGCCGCCGCCAGGTCTTTGATGCGGCGCAGAGCAGCTTGAACACCATCAACTTGGCAGTCGTTGACGATAACGAACCTTTCGTGCGCACCGTTCTGTGCCGGACCGTCGCGAACACGCTTTCGATGGGATTCGTCGTCCGCAAGTGGTCCCAATGCTCGGCGGGGAATTCGTAGAACGCAAGCATTGCGTCGCGATCTTTCGTCAGGCACTCGACCGCCTTGTCGTACTTCGCTCCGTATTTCTCGGCAAAGACATCGATCGCCACTTCGGCCGAAGCTCGGTTGGACGCCAAATAGACCTCGCGCAGATCCTTCTTCATGCTGGCCTGTACCGACACTGCGACTTTGTTCAAGATATTCGCGGTTTTGTGCACCCAGCACCGCTGATGTCGCGTGGCGGGAAAGACCTCGTCGAGCGCCTTCCAGAAGCCGAGCGCGCCGTCACCGACGGCGATTTCCGGGGCGATCTTCAGCCCACGGGTTTTCGCCTCGACGAGCAGTTCGTGCCAGCTCTGCGTGCTCTCGCGCACGCCGACCTGGAAGCCGATGAGTTCCTTCTTGCCTTCCGGCGTCGCGCCGATCAGCACCAGCATGCATTCGCTGTGGTCTTCCATGCGAGCCTGCAGGAAGACGCCGTCCGCCCACACGTATACGTACCGGCGCGCCGACAGATCGCGCTTCTGCCAACGCTCGTACTCGAGCTGCCACTCCGTCGTCAGTCTGGAAACCACCGCCGGAGAAAGATTCGGCGCATCCTTGCCCAGGAGCGCCGCCAGCGCCTCCTGGAAGTCGCCCGTCGAGATGCCTCGCAGGTACAGAACCGGCAAAAGTGCATCCAAGCTCTTCGTGCGCCGTGCCCACAACGGCAGGATCGCCGAGGTGAAGCGGATCCGCTCGCCATCGCTGGTCACCGCGCGATCGCGAATCTTTACCCGGGCGACTTCGACGGCGCCGATCCCCGTCTGGATCGTCCGCACTGGACCATGGCCGTGCCGCACGAGGCGGTCGCGGCCATCGGGAAGCTTCAAGCCCTTCATCGCGGCGAGAAACGCCTCGGCTTCCATCTCGACAGCCTGCGCAAGCAGCTGCCGAGCACCAGATCGCAAAATATTCGTCAGTGGATCGTCGATCTCATCGGGCTGACGCAGTGGGACAATGTTGCTATGCTCGTTCATGGCGTATCGCTCTCCTTGAGGTTCTGGCAGGCTCGACACCCGCCTCGATACGCCGCCTATCTCATTCCGTCATCACCCAGTTTCCCGCATAGCTCCCGCCGGAATGCTCACGTTCATAGCGTCGCTCCGGCTCAGCCGGGCCCAGGTTGCGCAATCGGTTTAATCCCAGCCGGCGCCGGATAGGGCTGAAGGTCGCCGGCGACACTACCGGCCTCGATTGAGATCTGTTTGACCTGTGGCGCTGTCGTCCCAACGTTCCGGCTTCTGCGCATGGGAAGGCAGGATTTGGCTTGGATAAAAGAGGTCTTGTGGAGCGATCACGGTCCATCCACTCCTTCCTCGCCGAACGCTTAAACTTGGCGACCGTCCTCGCCGAAAACGGCGAGTTGCAGCGCACTGCAGCCTTCGTCAGGCCAGCCTCGATCAAGATTGGCGCCATGGCCTTTCGGCGTCAATGGCGCATTCTTGGGGGCGTTCATCCGATCCTTAAGGGGTAGGCTAAAGCTTCGGCAGGTTGCTTCCTCGTTCAGGACCGGATGGACAACCTACTGAAAGCTCACACCTCATGGTCTCACAGACATCCTACCCGAACTGGTTGCCCCCCCATGCGGCCCCTCTAGAAGCGCGCGTATGCGCGCAGCGATCTGTCGCGCTTTTCGGCCGCAGGTTGGGTTCCACGCAATCGAGTATAGCCAGCATCGCCAGAACTTCGTCGACGTTAAATGTGGCCGCCCTGCGATCTGATAGTCCCAGAGACCGATGGGGGGCGCGGACCCGATTGGCTGCAAGCACCGCAAGCGCTTGCGGCCGCAAGGACGTAATATGCCGCTCGAATATATGCATTCGTTGGCCTGTAGCTGCCCTGTGGGCATGATGTCGCGAGCGCTGGTGGCCAACCCGGTCGCAAAGACTGGGGCTGGCCACCTTTGCTCCCAAGAGGCTCCAATTCTCAAGGGCTACAAAGTTGTATCTTCGAGAAGTACCAAGGGGCACCTACCAAAATCGGTGGCTCCCCTCCTCGTCGGCGACTCTCTAAGCTAGTTTTTGCCTTGAATTGGAGACACCAGCACGACCAGACACATGCACGTTGCATGAACAAGAAAACATGCCAATCGCACATGAGCGACGCAAGTATGTGGGCAGAGTCAATCTAGGCGGAGCACGATAGAAAGCCGCTGGAAAGTTATCCGAGACCCTCGTAGACCGCGATGAGGAGTACCTCGTTGAAAAATGGGCGACGCTGCCGGCGTCGCTCGTCGGCACGCCTGGCGGAGAGAATGGCACGAAGATAAGGGTGGAGGGGATTCAGCCACGCAGTCTTCTTCCCTTCCAAAGTATTGCTGATGATTGATCGGAAGCAGTGCGGGCGCGACCCGGTGCCGTTTGGTTGCGCTGGAGCAGGCGCTGTCCCTACCCGCCCGCCAGTTGAACTTAGCAGAACTTGGCTCGGCGCTTATCTCCCCGCGGACACACAGGGGCAGCGCTCTGTCCCTGCAGCTAACCTGCTCCAAACTCAGCTTCAAGCGGCGGCAAGAAGCTGATCGGGAGCTTATCGCCAGCGGACCGAGTGAAACCGCCAAAAAACGAGAACTAACTCGTGAGTTGGAAGCAGTGCGAACGCGGTTCGGCGCCTGACGGCCTGGGGCATCATGAGGCACTAACCCTGCCGCATCCGCACTGCAATGAGCTTAACGGAAGCGTAACTCAGCACATGGTGGTCCTTCAGCTCATGCGCTGTCCCTGCCACGCTCCCGTTAAACCCAACGATTCTTTATCGAGCCTGGCTTACCGAAAGCTGACAGACCTGCGCAGCAATTTACAACGAAAGGCGGCCTATGTGGCCGCTGGCAGTTGAGAGCAATTACGACGTTTACGCCTCAGACAATAGCCATCGGCGCGCTTGCGATCAGCGGCAACCGCTCCGCGCTAAACGCCCGTGGCGTTCAGTTGGTCAAGCTCCACGTTGGTTTGTCGTATTGAAGACGATTGTGCCCGTTTCTCAAAATGCGTTACCAAGCTCCATCAGGCCCATCAGCGAGGCGCAAAGCGAACGGAAAGCAGCGGATGCGGCTCGGCGCCCATATCCATCCGGGGAGGGTGGACAAATGCGCTATCTCTGCCGCATCCGCTTCGCCGGCGAGCCAGGAGCGACATGACTCGGCACCTCCCATGGAGGAAGGAAGGCGCTGTCCCTATCAAGCGCCGCTGGCACAGTAGTCAGCCTCGGGGAGCACAAGGCTAGCCACCCGGCTTTCCCGTGAGGCCCGTCGCCTCAGGGTACAGCGGGACTTTAGCGACAAGGCGGCCTCGGGAGACCTACCAGCATTGGTGGTCATACACACTTAATCGAGAAACTGTTGGTCAAACTTGAAGACCAAGCGAGTTCAGTGCCTAGTGCTCCAGAACGATCAGGCGGCGCCAGGGGCGCCGCTTTCTCCCCACATTTCTGTTTCAGCTGCCGCAAGGAAAAAAGACCGAGCGCACCCTACAGCGTTGGCCAGCCGCAGCATTTCGTCACAACGCGGATGGCGAGCAGGGATGTCCTGCCGTCATGAAGCCGCCCGAGTTAAGAACGGCAACAAGACTTTGGGCAGCTCGCCGATCAAGCGGAGGGCGTTAGCCGCAAGGCTGACTCTTGGATCATCGCTGAACGGTGCGATTGTTTCCAGCGTCGTGAAACGGGCGTGCTGGACGGCGCATTCCTCGTTCTGTTCGAGCATGATCCGCAGTTGAGGTGCACGATGGCGTCTTCATTGGGAAAGATGGCGTCCCCCCTCGGTCCGACGAAGTGCATCTCTACCCCTTCGCGGGTCTCGAACTTCTTGCAGCGGCGGGTCCTTCCGGGCCCCCCTACGCGGGTGACCCGCGACCACTCGACTTTGCTAGATATAAAATTTCAAAAGGCACTTTCTGTTCTCGGATCGGCGTGGAACCCAGGGGTGGGCCTGCTCAGGAAACAAATCCGGTCGGCTATTTTTGAGCCTGAAATTGATGTCTTCGTCCGTTCGTCATCGGGCGGCGCCAAGTGCGACCGAAACACGCTCGAAAGCATCTATACCAATTGAGACCGTATGGCTCCCAATCGGAGCCTCTCTATCCATGATCGTTATCGGCCTCAAGGGCCTTATCGGGGCGGCAAGACCACCGTGACCCGCATCGAAAGCCACGGGTTTGTACGCGGCCGGTTCGCTGGCGCGCTGAAGCGACATGCTGCGCGCCTACCCACATTACCGGCGCTGCGACGAAGCCACCATCGAACGCATGATCGACGGCGACCTGAAGGAACAGCCGTTGCCCTAGCTCAGCGGCAAGTCGCCCCGGCCGGCTGCCCGCTGACGGCCCAAGAGCTGCGAAGCTACGCAAATACGCCAACGCACGTCGTCGAGATAGCGCTGGCAAAAAAGCTGACTGAGGCGCCGTGGGCAACGCAGTCAACGAGGATGTCGGCGAGACGCTCCAATCGCTTATCGACTTCGTCGGCGCCGATGCGCCGTACCAGACCTTGTTGCGGGTGGCCAGTCTAAGATCCGAGCTGTTACAGCGGCGTTGGCGATTAAGCTACGCGTTTCGTCTTTCATCTGATCCAACGAATATGACCGTTTTTGTGCCATGAATGATAGAGCCGCGACGAAGAGGGCCCGACTACCGCCAGTCGCCTGAAGCTCATTTTTCAACACTGGCCATACGATGATGCGACCGGGACCATGACGTCATCTAGCGAAGCTCTATCCGTTCTCTACGAGCCGCCGAGTCTGCCGCCGCGACTTCAGGAAGCCGCGGTCGGTTGCCATGAACTTGAAGAGCATGGGCGAGATAAGCTTCGCTGGGTCAACCATCTGTCCACTTTGGGCGGATAGTAAATCCGCATAAGCAAGCAGATCGCGATGTACGCTTGCGGGTAGCTCCGCAGTGATCTTTACCGGTTTGTCATCTGGAACGGCAGCAATTTTCAACTTCGACACAACATCTACCTCGCGTAAGGCTGAAGGATCAGATCGCGATTCACGATCACGCGGATCGGGAAGCCAGGACGTACCGTCAGCGTGGGCTGGATATTGAGACCGCGCCGAACTACCTGCTGTCCAGTTTGGTTTAGAGAGTCCGAGGCGCCGTGACGCAACGCCTGGATAATTGCGCTGTCGTTGCTGTTAGTGTCCGAGCCGGCACCCAGTTCCGTTCCGACGGCGAGAAACGTCGATAGTGCCGCAGCCTTGAAGAGTTCGCCCCAGTGATTGTCCACCTGGTCTTCTAGGCCAGCATAGCCAGCGGTGTCAGCGCCAGGCTGCCGCTCGAGAACTATAGAACGTCCATTCGGCATGATTAGCCGGGTCCAGACGAGCAGAACGCGAGACTGGCCGAAAGTGACCTGGCTGTCGTAGATGCCGATTAGACGCGCTCCCTGAGGCACGAGCAGAAAGCGACCGGTCGGCGTGTCAAAAACATTCTCGGTTACCTGCGCGGTAATTTGGCCTGGCAGGTCCGATCGGATCCCGGTGATCAGCGCCCCTGGAATCACCGTCCCGGCCTGCACGATGTATGGTGAAGCGGGCCTGATGACACGGTCAGGGCTTACCATGCGACGGTCCACGGAGGCATTCACGAAGGCAAGCTTGCGGTCCTGGCCGTTTTGCGCAGATCTATCCTCGCCAGTGCTCGTTGCGCTTGGTGATGCGAGGCGGTCGCCTCCAACCGCCGCAGCGGTGGGCGGACGCGCTCCTTCATTGGTCGCAGCGAACAAATGGCTGATGCGGGCTGCCTCAGTCTCTTGATCCCGGCGCTGCTGGTCTGGATCAGTGCCGATCGTCGGCGACTGGCCTTGAGCAGCAAGTATTGGTCGACCGAGGTCGCCGGGAAGCGGCGGACCAAGCTGCGGGATTGGCTGGCGCGGAACGCCAGCATAGTCCTTCGGCAGCGTCGTAATACCGTCGGCAACATTGTGGTGGTCGGTACTGTAAAGCTCATCGGCCGCTTGATTGCGGGAGCGATTGTTCTGCAGCGACCACAGCACCGCTCCGCCGATGACAAGCAGGGCAACCGCGCTCCCGCCGGCCAAGACCTTCCGCGACAACCGCGTCACGCGCGTGTGCTCTGCTCTCAAGCGGAAGCTCTCGGATGGCTCCACTTGTGTCTCCGGCGGAATAGCTTGCTCGTTTACATTCCGAGAGTTCATGACGACGGCCTCCCGCCGGTTCTGACAATCCTGACCTTCTTCTGGTGCTCACCACCAAGCCGCAGTTCGGCGGCAGCAAACAGCCGATCGACGATCAATACATTGCCGTCAGCGCGATAGTTGACGAGTTCGGTCTTGCCGTCTGGACCGATGACAAAGAGCGGAGGCATCTCGCCCTGCACGATGCCTTGCGGGAATTCGACATAGACCTTGCGGCCATCGTCATATGCGGCGAGCGGTCGCCAGGGAGGACTGTCCCCTTCGATGGCATAGCGGGAGATGCGCTGCGCCGGGTTCGGAAGAGCGGGTTTCAGAGCGACCGGACGCCATCGTTCCCGTGCGGTTTCAGGATAGTACCAGGCAACAGACGGCATGTATGGCCGTTCGCGGGATCGGAGTTCGATCAGGTAGGTGCGCCGGTCAGTGTTGACCACTAGGTTGGTTTCGATCGAAGCTCGGGTCGGCTTGACCAAGACATGGACGCGCCGTGTATCGCCGCTGCCGCTCTCGGTATCGCCCACGACCCAGCGTACAGTATCTCCGGCCGCGATCGGCCCTGATCCCGTCAACTGTTCTCCCTCCTCGAGCGCGATATCTGTGATCTGCCCCGGCGCGGCGTAAATCTGATAGAGCGCCCCGGGACTGTAGGCGTAGATTTGCGCAGCATTGAAATACCCCCGCTTGCGCGGTTCGACCCTGGCCGCATTGTTTGCCATCTCAACCCGGCTCACCGGTTCGACCTCTTCCTTCCCGGCCGACTTGCCTCCGAGAGCCGGCTTCCAGAGCGGCGGAACGTGAAGCGGTCGCAATCTGTCGTCGAGAGCCACGGGCGTCGCCGGCAGCGGAGGAACTTCAGTGTCATAGCTGATCTCCGGCGGAATGTATGTCGCGCACCCACCGAGCACGGACGAGCAAAGCATAAGAGCGGACAGAAGTGCACGCTTCGCGCTCACGAACCCGGGCCAAGTCGAATTGAGCCTGTTTTGCTGAATGGAACATTTCGAATGAATGTCAGACGGCGTCTTGGTCACTGACCCAACTCCTTTGACCAGTTGATGGCGCGGACATAGACGCCAAGAGGATTCTTGCGTAGGCGCTCGGCTTCGCGCGGCGTCTCGATCACGATTGTAAGAATTGCAGTCCAGCGCTCGGTCGAGTTCAACGCGCCATTGTCGTAGATGCGCTGGGTCCATGCGACCCGAAAGCTTTCCGACGACGCACGAATGACGCTCGAGACCTCGACAGAGATTTGCGCCTTACCCAGCTTGGCAAAGGGGTCGTTGCTGCGCGCGTAGTCGTTGAGCGCAGCGGCGCCGCGATCAGTCGTAAAATCATAGGCCCGCAGCCAGTTTTGGCGCAGAACGATCCCGTCTGCCGGTAGGCCTCTGACATCCTCGATAAAGCGTGCCAGATGATAGGCGATCTGCGCATCAGTGGGCTGATATTCAATGTTGGCCGGCGCAATCCGCTGAGCCTGACCGAGATGATCGACTTCGACCACCCACGGCGTGATCGAGCCCTGACTCGATTGCCAGACAAGGCCACCTGCGAGACCGGCTGACAGCGTCAGGCAGCCAAAAGCCATCAGGCGCCAGCTCTTGGCTTGCACGCGCGCTGATCCAATGCGTTCGTCCCAAACCTGCGCGGCCTTTTGATAAGGCGTAATCGGCTCGGGCATGCGCCCGTAGTGAACTGATGGCCGTTTGAACATCGATGGTTGCCCCTGATATCAAGTGATCGGTTTCAAGTCGTGCGATGGAATGGTTTGAGGCGCTGTGTGTGCGGCGGAGATGCAGGGTGCGTCTCAACGTTCTCCCTCGGACAAATCGACGGAGGAACCGCTACCACCATGATCGCCCGAGCGGACGGCGTGGCCAGCGGCCGAGGCACCATGCCGGATGGTCTGAGCACGCTTCATGCGGCGAGCCCAATCAGGCTGCCCTTCAGCCGGCGCGCTCGTGCCCTGCTCGCCCGCTTGGCTACCTCCGAAGGCAGCCGCTGCTCGACGCAAAGGACTCGTCGCAGCCGAAGCGCCAGCCTCCGCGACGCCGGCAAGGCCGCCGCTTCGATAGGCGGCTGTTGCTCCGCTGATGACAGCGCCGCCACCGCGCGCGCCGCCTGCAATCGCACCACCAGCGAGACCGGCACCGCCAGCGGCAAGTCCCGCGCCAGCCGCAACAATGCCGCCAGCAGCAAGGCCTGTTCCAATCGTGGCTCCGGCGCCGAGTTGGGGGCCGCCCGACACCAGGCCGTTTGCGATACCCGGACCGAAGATACCGAGGCCCAGCAAGGAAAGCGCCGCGAGCACCAGCGTCATCGCGTTTTCGATGGTTGGCTGTACACCGCCGAAACCTGCGGTGAACTGCGAAAACAGGGTGGAGCCGATGCCGACGATGACGGCCAGGACCAGGATCTTAATGCCGGAAGATATGACGTTGCCCAGAACGCGCTCCGCCGCGAAGGTGGTCTTGCCAAACAAGCCAAAGGGAATGAGCACGAAGCCGGCCAGTGTCGTGAGCTTGAACTCGATCAGGGTGACGAAGAGCTGGATCGCCAAAATGAAGAAGGCGAGCAGCACCACGACCCACGCGAACAGGAGAACGACGATCTGGACGAAATTTTCGAAAAAGCTGATGTAGCCCATCAGGTTGGAGATCGAATCGAGGAGCGGTCGGCCGGCATCAAGTCCGACTTGAGCGATCTTTCCAGGTCTCAAGAAATCCGATGCGGAGAGGCTTGCGCCTGATGCTTTCAGGCCAAGACCGGCAAAGCTCTCGAAGACGATGCGCGCCAGACTGTTCCAGTTACCGATGAGGTAGGCGAAGACCCCTACGAAGAGCGTCTTCTTGACGAGACGCGCGGTGATGTCCTCATCAGTTCCCCAACTCCAGAACAACGCTGCGAGCGTAATGTCGATCGCAGCAAGGGTCGTTGCGAGATATCCGACATCGCTCCCCAGCAGCCCAAAGCCGCTGTCGATGTAACGCGTGAACGTTTCCAGGAACTGGTCAATGATCCCCGTACCAGTCATGGCTTGCTTGCCTCAGGTGTCACCAGGTTCGGATATCCCTGCGGGATCCGGCTTGGATCCTTTGGAGCGAGCGCCACGCCGGCAGCGGAATCGTCGTGGCCAGGTAATGTGGCACCGTCTTTCTTGCCAAAAAAGCGACGGCGGTTTTCGGCCCAAACTTGCTTGCAGTGATGATAACCCGCGGCTTCCTCCGCAGTGACGCTGCGGCAGCGCGCGAGGTCAGAGCTGGTTGCTTCTGTCGTCTGCTCGGCCTTCGGTGGTGGAGCAGGACCGTCTCCGCCACGAAGCTGAATCGTGCAGGCAGCGACGGCCACTAGGCCGATTGTCGTAAGCAGCGATAGCGCCTTGAATGCCTTTAGCTCGGTCATCAGTGGAACATCTGCACGTTGAAGGATTGATAGCCCTCTCCTGGCGTCAGGAATCGCCTGAGTTGCTCTCGTCCTTGATCCTGAGCCGAGCCGCGCTGAGCCGCTTCGAGGCTCTGCGCCCTGCCCTGCGCCGTCACGACAGCGGTGAGGTCGGCGAGTTGCTGCGCGTTCAGCGCGAGAATCTGATTGCCAGCTTGGGTTGCCTGCAGAGCACCGCTTGCGCCTTGGCTAGACGCTACGAGCGCGGACGTCTGGATGCGATTGGTGTCGAGATTGCCAACGATGCCCGCCTGAACTCGCAGCGCGTCTTGCGTTGCGGCATAGGAATTCTGCCAACGTGTTTGGGCGTTGAAGATCAGCAACTGGTTCGACTGGCTGACTGTAGCTGGCGCATAGCTCGTCGAAAACGCGCGATCGATCTGCTGGACGTCATAGGCGATGCGCTGGGCCTGGGCCAGTAATTGCTGAGTCCGCTGGATCGAGGATTGCAGTTGCTGCAGCGACGAGTACGGCAGGTTTGCTAGGTTCTTCGCCTGATTGATCAGCATCTGCGCCTCGTTCTGCAACGAGGTGACCTGATTATTGATCTGCTGGAGCTCCCGCGCAGCTGTTAGGACGTTCTGCACGTAGTTGTTGGGATCAAAGACGATCCACTGCGCTCGCGCGGACACCGTGACGCTGAGCATCAGCGCGACCGTGGCAGCGGCCGCCAATAGGCCAAGATGCCTCATAGGGATTTCTCCAGATTGACGAGATTGGGGATGATGTCTAGGGCCCAGGCGACACCGCGGTGCCGGAGCCAGGCCGGCACGAAGCCGTCAGGTCCATGTTCGGCGAGGAGTTGCGTGATCGCGGCTTGGTCTGCCTTGGAAGAGGCTGCGGTAAAGGCGAGCGCGACTTCACCGAGCCCAAGTTCGAACATCCGATTGCCCCGGCGCGACTGGCAGTAGTAGTCGCGCTTTGGCGTTGCTCGGCTCAGAAGTTCGATTTGGCGATCATTGAGTCCGAAGCGGCGGTAGATCGTGGTGATCTGGGGTTCGATCGCCCGCTCGTTCGGCAGCAGCAGGCGCGTTGGGCAGCTTTCGATGATCGCCGGCGCGATCGCGGAGCCATCGATGTCCGACAGTGACTGGGTGGCGAAGATGACGGACGCATTCTTCTTCCGGAGCGTCTTCAGCCATTCCCGGAGTTGACCGACAAAATCTTCATCGTTGAGGGCAAGCCAGCCCTCGTCGACAATGAGAAGTGTCGGCCGGCCGTCGAGACGGTCTCCGATCCGATGAAAGAGGTAAGCCAGAACCGCTGGGGCAGTGCTCGTTCCGATCAACCCTTCAGTCTCAAACGCCTGAACCGAAGCTTCGCCAAGGCGCTCGAATTCGGCATCAAGCAGGCGCCCGGAGGGACCGCCCAGGCAATAGGGCTGCAGGGCCCTTTTCAGGGAATTGGATTGCAGCAAGACCGAGAGGCCCGTGAGGGTGCGCTCCTCCCTCGGCGCCGAAGCGAGAGAGGTGAGCGCCGACCACAGATGATCCTTGACCTCCGGCGTGATCTCGACCTTTTCCCGCGCCAGGATCGCGCAGATCCATTCCGTGGCCCATCCGCGCTCGGCGGAATCGTCGATCCAGGCCAAAGGTTGCAGCGCGACGGGGTTTTCGTCCCCTTCAGACAGCGCACCGCCGAGATCATGCCAGTCGCCGCCCATGGCGAGCGCGGCCGCCCGGATCGAACCGCCGAAATCAAACGCAAAGACCTGCGAGTTCGGATAGCGCCGGAATTGCAGCGCCATCAGAGCGAGCAACACCGACTTTCCGGCACCGGTCGGTCCCACCACAAGGGTATGGCCGACATCTCCGACGTGGAGCGAAAACCGGAACGGCGTTGATCCCTCGGTCTTACCAAACAGGAGCGGCGGGCCCCTGAAATGCAGGTCCCTCGCCTCGCCCGCCCAGACGGCCGACATCGGAATCATATGGGCGAGGTTAAGTGTCGATACCGGTGGCTGCCTCACATTCGCATAGACATGCCCCGGCAGACTGCCGAGCCAGGCTTCGACCGCGTTCACCGTCTCGATCATGCAGGTGAAATCGCGGCCCTGAATGACCTTCTCGATCAGCCGCAGCTTCTCGTCGGCGACATTGGGATCGCGGTCCCACACAGTGATGGTCGCCGTGACAAAGGCTTGCCCAATCTGATTGGACCCCAGTTCCTGCAACGCCGCGTCGGCATCAAGCGCCTTGTTGTGGGCGTCGGTATCTAGCAGCGTCGACGCCTCGTTCGTCATGATCTCCTTGAGAATGGCGCCAATCGATTTTCGTTTGGCGAACCACTGCCGCCGAATTTTGGTCAGCAGCTTGGTGGCCTCGGTCCTGTCGAGCATGATCGCGCGGGTTGACCAGCGATACGAAAACGCCAGGCGATTCAGGTCATCCAGAATTCCCGGGGTCGTCGCGCCGGGAAAGCCGACGATTGTCAGGACCCGAAGATTGGCTGAGCCCAACATCGGCTCGAGTCCGCCGGTCAGCGGCTGGTCGGCCAGCAGAGCATCGATGTACATGGGAATCTCAGGTGCTCGAACTCGATGACGCTTGGTCGAGATCGTCGAGTGCAGATAAGTCAGCGTGTCCTGATCATCGAGCCAGGTGCATTCCGGCATGAACCCTTCAAGCAGGCCGAGCACGCGGTTGGTTTGGTCGATAAATCCGCGCAGCACCTCCCGAGCATCTGCTCCAACGGTGCGGTCGCGACCTTCATAGAGCAATCTCTCCGCCATAGCCGCTCCCTCCTCCGGAGGCAGATAGAGGAAGGTCAGGAAGTAGCTGGACTCGTAATGGGCACCCACCTCTTCGAACTGAGCCCTGCGTTCCGCGTCGACCAGCGCGGACGCGACGTCCGGAAAGGAGTTAGGCGGGTACGCCCCCGCAAAGTGACGTTGCGCCTCAACGAACACGGCCCAACCCGATCCCAGGCGACGCACGGCGTTGTTCAAACGGCCGGCGACGGCGACAAGTTCAGCCGGCACTGCGCTATCGAGATCGGGGCCGCGGAATTTCGCGGTTCGTTGGAACGAGCCGTCCTTGTTCAGGATGATTCCCTCGTCGACCAAGGCGGCCCAAGGCAGAAAGTCGGCGAGACGAGCATTAGAATGGCGATATTCGGCAAGGTTCATCATGGACATGAGCTCAGGCGTTGAGATGGCTGGGGATGCGCAGATGCCGGCGCACCACATCGACAAAGGCTGGATCGCGCTTGGCGGCCCAGACAGCGGCCATGTGGCCGATGAACCAGAGGACGAGACCGGCGATCCAGAGCCGAAGTCCGAGCCCAAGGGCTGCCGCAAGCGTGCCGTTCACGATCGCAACCGACCGCGGCGCGCTGCCCATCAGGATTGGCTCAGTAAGCGCGCGGTGAACGGGCACAAAAAAGCCTTTGACCGGTTCATCCATCAGATCACCACGCCGCCGCCGAAGGAGAAGAACGACAGGAAGAAGCTCGAGGCGGCAAACGCGATCGACAGACCAAACACGATCTGGATCAGCCTGCGGAAACCACCTGACGAGTCCCCGAACGCGAGCGTGAGCCCGGTCACGACGATGATGATGACGGCGATGATCTTGGCGACTGGACCTTCAACCGACTGCAAAATCTGATTGAGTGGCTGCTCCCACGGCATGTTCGAGCCAGCCGCCCACGCCGATGCCGACGCCAAAAGCACCGTGCCGAAAGCGGCCAACGATGCACCTCGAAGAAAGCGAAATTGCTGACGCATGTCAGTCTCCTGCTGTTGAAATGCTGTAGTCGCCCGTGGCACCGAGGCCTGAGACGGTGGCGAGTTCGGCGAGGCGGCGGTCGGCGCCGCGTCCCGCCAGCACGGCGACGAGGTCGATGGTCTCGGCGATCAAGGCGCGCGGAACCGAGATGACGGCTTCCTGGATGAGCTGCTCGAGCCGTCGCAGCGCGCCGAGCGCCGTCCCCGCATGAATGGTACCGATGCCGCCGGGATGGCCGGTGCCCCAGGCCTTGAGGAGGTCGAGTGCTTCGGCACCTCGGACTTCGCCGATCGGGATGCGATCAGGACGCAGTCGGAGGGACGAGCGAACAAGATCCGACAGTGTGGCCACACCGTCCTTGGTCCGAAGCGCAACGAGATTGGGCGCCCTGCACTGTAGCTCGCGCGTATCTTCGATCAGCACAACCCGATCGGAGCTCTTCGCGACCTCGGCCAGGAGCGCGTTCGTCAAGGTTGTCTTGCCGGTCGATGTTCCGCCGGCGACGAGGATGTTCTTCCGTGCGTCGACCGCGCCCCTCAGGATCTTGGCCTGCTCCGAGGTCATGATGCGCCTTACGACGTAGTCGTCGAGCGTAAACACGGCGACGGCGGGCTTGCGGATAGCAAAGGCCGGTGCTGCAACGACCGGAGGCAAGAGACCTTCGAAGCGCTCGCCGGTCCCAGGCAATTCGGCCGAGACCCGTGGCGAACCGGCATGCACCTCGGCACCGACGTGATGCGCGACTAGGCGAACAATGCGCTCGCCATCGGCAGCGGACAGAGTTTCGCCTGTGTCCATGAGGCCATTCGACAGCCGGTCGATCCATAGCCGGCCATCCGGGTTGAGCATCACCTCGATGATCGCTTCGTCTTCGAGATAGCCGGCAATCGCGGCCCCAAGCGCGCTGCGCAGCATTCGCGCACCGCGCGAGCTCGCGTCTGATTGAATAGAATGGATTGCCATCGTTCGCCCCACCGAATGAGGGCACCCAAGGGGCCCTCAGATGGGGATCATTAGAAAAGGCCCCACGGACTTGGCGCAACAAGCGGCTTCAGTGATCGTAGACTGGCGTAGAAAAAGAAAGACTGAAAACTGATGTTTGAGGTCTACTCATTCGTATCGTACTCGGCGAGCTACCGCTCACCACTCCGCATCGTCATCCGCGGGCACGAGTAAGACCGAATCCTCATACGACTCGACAGCGTAAGAAACATCAGCCGGCTTGAAGAATAGGAGTGAACTCATCCAGGAAACGATAGATCGGCGCCAAGGCAGCATGAACCAGATCAACGCCGCGATCTGCACTGCTACGTTGACGCCGAACGCTACTTGATAGGCATGGACGGCCCTATGGCCATCATTCGCGGGCCATTGCTCCAAGATAAGACCTGTCCCGCATTGTGCCAGGAACGCCCAACCAAAGTGCAAGACGTTCAAGGCGCCGTTGGCACGACCGGCAAGCGCCGGCGGAAAGTAATCTACTATTACCGCGAAGCTGACCACGGTTGCCGTTCCGGCAATTGCGACAACGGACCAGGGCAAGATGGACGGCAGAGGCACTCGCAGGATCAAAGCTAGCTCGGCTGCGAAAAAGAGCACCGCAACCGTCGCTAATACCGTCTCCGCCCCTATTCCCCTTCGTTTGACGTAGTGGACGGTCATCCCGAACAACAACGCGCCGAAGCTCAAGACGATCGACATGGTGAACAGCTGTCTTACGAGACTTGCGCGATCAAGCCCCTCCACGTCGGTCAGCCACGGTGATGCCCACAGTCCCTGCAGAGACCAAGCCGATCCAACACAAGTCGCCGACAATGGGGCCATTCGCCAGAAGCGCCGATCGCTGAAAACGGAGCCAAGGGTGGCGCGCGCCGTTGATGGAACAATGCCTCGTTCAGGCACCGCGACATAGATGAGAATGGCCGTCGCACCGGTAGCGACTGCCAGGATCCCAAAGAGCAGCCGCCAGCCCATCCAAGCGAGCAGGTATTCGACGGGAGCCGTAGCCGTTACCGCTCCTAGCGACCCCAGCATAATCATGTAGCCGTTAAGCAAAACGACGCGTTCGCTAGGGAACCAGAGGATGATGGACTTCAGTCCGGCCGTCAGCGCCGCCGCGACACCAAGCCCGATCATTGCACGCGCTATCAAGAGTGACGGGAAACCGCTCGATACCGCGAAGAGTCCGGCGCCCACTGCTGCGAGCAAGAGCAGAGCACTCTGGACGCGCCGCGGACCAAAGCGGTCCAACAATATGCCGACGGGAATCTGCGCCGCCGCAAAGACGAGGAAATAGACCGAGGTAAGCAACCCGAGGTCGGCAGCCCCAAGCCCAGCATCCGAGCTGAGATGACTGGCGATCAAAGCGTTGATCGTTCGAAACAGATACGAAAGATAGTATCCAACCGCAAACGGGAGAAATACGCGCGCTGTGAGGCGCCATGCCCCTGAAATCTGCATGCTGGCCCCTCTTGCTGTCAGCTCGTGCGAGCCGATAGCGCGACCAGCTTTTCGTCAGTTCAGCTAAATCGCTGCGGGCGTAGGTTAGCGAAGAAAAAGAAGGGACCGGCGAAACGGTCTTGCTACATGGTTCAATCAAGATTCTTCGGCCGCTTCCTGGCGGCGGATATCTTCTGGAATCTCGCGCAGAAAGCTTTGCCCTTTCTGCAAACGGCGCCCGAGCGCCTCGACAAATCCTTCAAAGCGCTCCCGACCCTTTGCCTGCGCGGCCGTCTGCGCGTCATTGGGCAATGGCGGCGTTACTGTCAGCCAGAAGCGGATGAACAGGGCCAAGGTCTCTGCCGTTAGACCGATATCACGCTCCATCCGCTGCATTTGTCGCGAGAGGCGATCGAGACGACGGGTAAACGCGGCCTCTCGCCTGTCCGCTCCGTCCGGTGACAAAAACGAAGCAACGGCTGCCTCCACGATCGCAGACCGGGAAAGGTTTTTGCGATCCGCGAGGTCCGAGATCTGTTTCAGAAGCTCGGGCGGGAAATAGACGTTCATCCGATCGCGCATGTTGCCTCAGAGCTCCATGCCGTCATTCGGATCCATGGCAACCTGGCGGGCGACGCCACGCATCTGCTGACGAAGCAGTCGAGATTGGCGGACCGCGTCCTCATCGTCGTCAAGAACCACGGCGAATTCCTCGGCTGGGGCCGGCTCGGTTGTTTCCTTGGCTATCGCGACGTGATCGGGGAGTTCGGGCTCGCGACGGAGACCACTGTTCGCGGCGTCTTCCTCTGCTTGCCCCCTGTCGGTTGGATGCGGCGCAGGCTTCAGCGTTTCAAGCGTTGACCATCCGTCCGTTCCTGATACCGTCGGATCGGGCGGCGGCAAGATCCGCTCGGTAAGCCGCCGATCCTCATAATAGCGAACCTTCTTCGCCCGGATCGGCGGTGTGCCCGCTACCATAACAATCTCGTCCATCGGCGATAGCTGCATGACCTCGCCCGGGGTTAGCAGCGGTCTCGCCGTCTCCTGGCGCGAGACCATCAGGTGTCCAAGCCAGGGGTTCAACCTGTGACCGGCATAGTTCTTCATCGCACGCATCTCCGTCGCCGTACCCAACGCGTCGGACACCCGCTTGGCGGTCCGCTCGTCATTTGTCGCGAAGCTGACGCGCACGTGACAATTGTCGAGAATCGCATTGTTGGGCCCGTAGGCCTTCTCGATCTGATTGAGCGATTGCGCGATCAAGAAGCTCTTGATGCCGTACCCCGCCATGAAGGCGAGCGCGGACTCGAAGAAATCAAGACGTCCCAGCGCCGGAAACTCGTCGAGCATCATCAGGACTCGATGCCGGCGGTCGCGGGCGTGCAGATCTTCGGTCAGCCGCCTGCCGATCTGGTTTAGCACCAGGCGGATTAAAGGCTTGGTCCGCGAGATATCGGAGGGTGGCACCACGAGGTAAAGCGTCGTAGGGCGGCTGTTTGCGATCAGATCGGTTATCCTCCAGTCGCAGCGGCAGGTCACCTGGGCTACGACGGGATCGCGGTAAAGACCCAGGAACGACATCGCGGTGGACAGAACGCCCGACCGCTCATTCTCGGATTTGTTGAGGAGTTCACGCGCCGTCGAGGCGACCACGGGATGGGAGCCCTTCGCGTCAAGATGCGCGGTCGTCATCATCGCCTTCAGCGTCGCCTCGATCGGCCGCTTCGGATCGGACAGGAAAGCTGCGACGCCAGCCAAGGTCTTGTCTGCCTCGGCATAGAGAACATGGAGTATGGCGCCGACCAGGAGCGAATGACTGGTCTTCTCCCAATGGTTCCGCTTGTCGAGCGAGCCCTCGGGGTCGACCAGGACATCGGCGACGTTCTGGACGTCACGAACCTCCCATTCCCCGCGCCGCACCTCGAGCAGTGGATTGTACGCAGTGGACTTTGGATTGGTTGGGTCGAACAAGAGAACTCGACCATGCCGCGAGCGAAAACCGGCCGTCAGTTGCCAATTCTCACCTTTAATGTCGTGCACGATGGCCGAGCCCGGCCAGGCCAGCAACGAAGGAACGACCAAGCCAACACCCTTACCGGACCGAGTGGGGGCAAAGCACAAGACGTGCTCCGGCCCGTCATGGCGCAGGTAGTCGTGGTCGAGCTTGCCAAGCACCACACCATCCGGACCGAGAAGTCCGGCCGCTCGAACCTCTTCCGCATCAGCCCAGCGCGCCGAGCCATAAGTCTCAACGTCCTTGGCCTCGCGCGCCCGCCACACCGACATGCCGATCGCCACCGCGATCGAAACGACGGTCCCTGATGCTGCGATGAAGGCCCCCTCGACAAAGACCTGCGGCGCATAGGCATCGTAGACGAACCACCACCAGAAGAAGATCGGCGGATAATAGATCTTGAAACCCCACAGTTCGAACCAGGGCCGCCCAAGCTGGGGCTGGTAGCCAAGTCGCCAGGCCGTCCACTCGGTTGCTCCCCAGATGGCCAGCAAGACGATCAGGCCGACAACGATCACCTGCCCCCAGAGTATTTTGGTTCCGGACATTCCGAGCGTCCTTCCGCAACTGAATTGGTGAGATAGCTAGAGGCCGAGGTCGCGCTTGCGACCAAAGCCCCATTCAATACCACCGCCGTCCTTCACGAACCCGGTGACGTGTTGGCCGAGCCTCTTTTCTAGTTCGCGCGACCAGGGCACGAGCTGGAAGCCGAGACCATTATCGATCATGGCGAAGCGTCCCGAGGTGAGCGTCAGCCGCTGGCGATACGTGCCCGCCACATGCTCCCCGGAGGCGGCGTTCATATGAGGCAGGCCGATGTCGGCCGAGACTTTTGCGGCAACCTCGTCCAGTTCGCGTCGACGCAACGTCTTCAGGAGGTCTCGCTGCACGGTGATGCGTTGGCCCTGCCGCCGCGCCAAGCCCTCCTGGATCAGATGCTCGGTCCGGGCCTCCATGGCGTCGCGGGTCTCGCGGCCAAATCCACCCATGGCAAGCGGCATGGGGTCGCGTTCGACCAGCCTGTGGTCGAGCCAAGTTGCCCCTCTTGCCTTGACCTGACCACCAAGATCGAGATCGGAACGGGCCGCGAGCACCACGGTGGGGCGCGGATCGCCGGGTGGACCGAAACTCCGGACTTCGACGATGCCGCCCATTGGCGGTGCATATTCGAACGCCTCGAGCCCTCGGAAGCGCACGTGGTGAGCGCGTCCGTCTGTTCCGTCAATCAGGGCATAGGCCTCCCCGGTCAGTTCGTCATGCAATCCGCGGTCGACCAGCCGTCCGATAATCTGGGCCGTCGGCCGTCCACTCTCAATGACGAAGTCGGCAACGCCGCGCGCTTCCCCACGCTCGGTGAAGGCGCGGTGCATGGTCTTGATGATGTCGCCGCGCATGCCGAGATCGCGCAAGCTGCGCTCGGCCTCGAGCCCGACTATCCATTCGCCTGGTGCAGCGGAGGTAGCAAGGCCCATCCTCTCTAGCTGTTGAAGACGACCGATCATCAGGCGCCGGATCTCGGAATCGGACTTGCTCGAGTTCTCGGGGCGAAGATCGATAGTGCCGGTCTCATCGGCTGCCAACCGGATCTCCCGATCTAGCCGCGTCCATCGTTCCGCCGTGACTTCTCTCTCCAGCGAATTGCGGATCTCGTGCTCCGGTTTTGGACCCAGTTCTATGGCGACCAGTTCCTCGGCGCGTGACCGCAGGCCCAGGCTGATGTAGTCGCGGGAGATCACGAGATCTGCCCCTTCCTCGTCTACTCCCCGAACGAGAAGATGGACGTGGGGATTGTCGGTATTCCAATGATCGACAGCAACCCAATCGAGCCGCGTGCCGAGATCAATCTCCATTTGCTTGGTGAGGTCGCAGGTGAAAGTCCTGAGGTCGGTCATCTCGCCGGCATCCTCAGGCGAGACGATGAACCTAAAATGATGCCGGTCGTCCTTGCATCGTTCAGCGAAAGCCGCGCTATCGGCACCGTCACTGCCGGCATCGAACATCACGGCACGCTCACCGCTTCGGGTCACGCCATCGCGCTTGAGATATGAAAGATGGGCCGTCAGAGGCGCCGAGCGGAATGCTCGTCCTTTGTGCCGGACAACACGTGCCTTCACCACGACGCGCCGCGTCGGGCTGAACAACCGACTGCGGCTGAACGCAAGCCTGCCGCGGCCAAACGTCGAGCGGCCATAAGCCGTGGAACTCCTGCCAGCCGCAGACTGACCAGAGGTGTGCCCGGCCTTCTTTGCCGCCCGCAGCACCTGGTTAATGAAGCTCTTCTGCTTCGGCGAGCGGGTATTGCGGATGCGCCCAGGCCGAATACGCAGGTCGCTATCGCCCACGCTCACGGGGCCTCCAAACGATTAAAAGCACGCACAGTGCCGAAAACGCCTTTGATTGCATTCGTAAAAACGCTAGGCGCGGCACGCGACCCGACAGACCGGCACGCTAGAACCCAAGCCATGCCAATGGCTTGCGGTTCGACCGGCGAGCCCCTTTTATCTCGCCTTCCTAATCGGGCGGGCAAAGTCAACTCATTCCCACGCTTTTCTTCGACTCTTCGAACTCCAACCATGACCGACTCCCTGCACCAACAACGCGCAACTTCATCACAGCCGCGTACGCCACGTGCCTTCACCAGGCGGGGTCCATGCGTTCCTTCGCGTTCAGCACTTGGGCCGTCGCATGCTCTTCATCAGGTTCGTAAACAGGGCTGTCCAAGCAGTCCGGCGCTCTCGTCCTGAAGGGCGGCAGCAGGCAAGAGATAGCGGACATTCCCCGTTTCGCGGCCCCGCCAGGGGACGCTCACCGCGACGCGCCGCTCTCTAATTTCGCTCCTCCTCAACGTGCTGGGCGAAAACCCAGTGCTAATCCGTCGTTATCTGCACCGCGGCTACTGTGCAGGTCTCAACCGCAGCCGCTGCGTGACCTGGCGCCGAATCCGACGTGCAAGTCGGTCTCGCTGATCCACATTCGGTGCAGAATGCTTGCGAGCTTCCGCGCGACCGCGGTGATTGCGCACAACATGCTCGATCGTTTGGCGATCCGCAGGCCCCACGCTCGCAATGCCGACCATTTCCTGACCCGCAGCAAGCAGGCTTGCGGCCGCCTCGCAAAGCACTTCGCGCACGGCGACGTCGACCTGTTTGCTGATGCGCCCTTCGTAATCGATCGATGTGCCGGACTGGTGCCGCCTCGGCGCCAAGCCGAAATGCGCGCCGACCGTTCGTGATCTGGCAAAGCGCCGGGGATCGTCGACGCCGACCTTGAACGACAGGGCCGCAACGGGACCGACGCTTGGAACCGTCATCAGGCGTCCGCAGATAGCGTCATGCTGGACCACCTGCAGCAGCGCACGATGGAGCCGATCGTATCCCTCTAGGATGGCTCGGCGCGCATCCAGCATGGCCTCGATGGTCATAATTAAGATCGGATCGCTGCGCTCGAGCAGCGCGCGGACGCGGGCCTCGTAGGCACCGCGGGCGACGGCTCCGACGAGCAAACCACAGGCCCGCAGTGCTCCACGAATGTGGTTTTCGATGTCGATCAGTTTGCGCTTGACCAGCTTCCGGCTGGCCAGCAGCGTGCGCATCTTCTGCATGTCGATGTTCTTGACATGAACGGTGCGATACCAGCCCAACCGCATCATCTGCACGAGGCCGCGCGCGTCATTCCGGTCGGTCTTGTTCCGCATTGTCGACAGCGAAACGCGCATGTGACGCGCTTCGACGACAATGATCGGAAGCCCCGCGGGCTGTAGTTCGCGACACAGCCAGATGCCAAGCGATGACGCCTCGACTCCCACTCTCCCCAGGCGATCCGCGTAGCCCTCTACTGCGGAGCGGATCGCCGCTGGCTCGGTTATAACCGTGACCTCGCGAACGGTGTGACCCTCGCCATCGACGAAGCAAAGACTGGTTTCCTCAAGAGCGACGTCCAATCCAACGTAGAATTTCATCGGAGCTCTCCTGTGTGGCAACGACCGCCTAAGTCGTTGCACCGGGCTCCGGATTCGACCACACGGGCGGCTATCCCCTTGCACCGGTTTCTCGAAGCCCGATTTGAAGAGCCGTCCTGCCGTCGTGGTTCCCCGGCCGCTGATTCCCGCGGCCCAACTTCCAAGCCAACTCGGTGCTCGTGGCGATTTGCGACAAAATGCAGCTCGGGTCATTGCGGTAGATCCTTCCATCCCGCCTGCCCGAATACGTCGGCTGGCGGCCGATACATAGCGAAATAGCCGCCGCGACTCGGCAGCCAACTTGAGAAGCCCCCCGCTGTTTGCCCGCGTTTGCGAAGCGATCGCTCCCCGAACGGTCGAGGCACCCGCAGGGTGGCTTGGTGAGGGGCGCAGCGACGAGTAGAGCGCGGGCCGCATCGCCCGTGTGCCATCAGCACGTTATTGTCCCACTCCCCCGCGCACTCTTGCCCGCGTGACCAAGGGTTCTTCAGTAGCAAACTCGAAAGTCTTAGCGTCATGATCGTGTTGCAGCGTCTCGAATGCAAACCGAATGTCCGTCACAGGGCGCCAGCGAACCTGGAAACTAACGGCTGATAGCACGAGCTGCCCGATGTGCAGCCGCCGAAGGCTTACGTCGTGTTTGCCAACTGCTCTCCCTCTTCCGCCATTTGCTCGGTGAAGCAGGCCAAGGCCTGCGAACCCGCACACTTGGTCATTGCGATAATTCTGAATGCGATCGAGGTATGAACACGCCAATATGGTGGGGGACCATGGGCGAAACATCGGACGTCGAGATTGCGGTCGTGACACCGCTCGACGGCATGAGCGCCAGCAACCGATCGCGCGTTTTCATGAGATCGGATCGCGTGATGAAAAGCGTCGCGGCTGCTGATGACTGTCCGCTGGACGCCCACCTCGGCGGCAGTTCAATGGCAAGCAGATTTGCAAGCTTTGCGACGTATGCTCGCGTCTCGTCTGGCAGAGAGCCGCCTGCGAGATGCTCTTCATAGCGAGATGGTCCCGCGTTGTACGCGGCAAACACGCCAGGCGAGCCATACCGATCGAGCAGTTGGCGCAGATAGGCCGTGCCAGCCAGAATGTTGTCGTGCGGGTCGTAGGGGTCGTTCCCCAGATTGTAGCGCTCGCGAAGTTCCGCCCAAGTCGCCGGCATGATTTGCATCAGGCCCATTGCGCCTTTTGACGATCTGGCGTGAACGTCACCAGCACTCTCGATGCTTTGGACTGATCGGATCCAGTTCGGGGCAATCGCAAAGCGTTGCGAGGCTTCATTGATGAAGCCGGCAAACGAACGAGGGGCCTGACTGATCGTCGGCTGGGCGGCTGATCCGCTCTGGGCCAAACCAGGACTGTCGAACGCGGTCAGCAGAAGCATCAGGGGCAAGGCAGCACAAACGCGCGTGCCCAACCGACCCAAGCACCCGGTCGGGCTCGCGCCAGCCTTGCAGACACCGATCGAGATGGAGGTATGATCCCGCAATCGATCGAATAACAGAATGGCGAGGAGAACACGTCGAATGCGCACGATTACTCCTCCCACGTCCACACCGGCATCGCACGGCCGATCACGCTAGATGCCGGAAGACATCCAAAATACCGGCCATCAAGAGAGTCGTCCGACTGCCAGTTCATCAGAAACAGCTCGCCGTCTCCGACGACGCGGCAGCCCTGCCATTTCGGCAGCGGCCTGCCTCGTCTGTCGTGATCCTTCGCCTCGCCCACCGCGACGTCGTCGACCGAAATCGTGAGACCGGTTCTGCAGACACTCTGCCCCGGAAGGGCAAGCACGCGCTTCAGCATGGGGACGCCAATGGGCAAATAGCCGTTAAAGTCGAGGAAGGTCGCGAGCGGCTCCGGCAGCTGCACGGCGACCAATTCAGTGACTTGGAGTTGGTCCGCCGGTAAAAGGCGGTAGAGACCAATCGGCACGCTCGCGGATGCGTTCCAGATGTAAAGCGGAAGCGGCCCCAGGACGATCGTCCCGATGAGCGCAGCAGCCACGCCAATCGTCACGGCCAGCATCATCAGGCGGCCCGTCATCGGATCACCTTTTGGCGACGAAGCCAGGCCTGATGGCGCGCTTCCGTATATTGACGCGGGTTTTCGTTGACGGACAGGCGGTTATGGACGTGATGCCAATGATCAGGCGCGACATCAGCTGGATCGATGCCGAGTGCCTCAACGGCGTCGGTTATTTGTAGTACTCGCTCGACCTTCGGCCAGCCGGACAGACGCAGCAAAATCTCCCCGCCGGGTGTCACATAGGGGACGGTCGAGCAGCGCTGTCCCGGAGCGACCGCGCGCAAGATGTCGATGCGCGAAATGATTGTCCCAAAGTCGTTGGAGGTCCATCGGACGAAGCCAAAGATGCTGCCGGGCGCAAATGAGAGGACGCGCCGATGGCGATCAAGCTTCCGTTCCTTGACGATACGACCGAACCGAATCCGGTTTTCGATGCGCTTCTCGAGCCACAGCACTTCCACTTCGGTGAGATCGTTCATGCCGCCGGTCCCCAAGACTGAAAAAGGGCGACGTAAGCTTTGGCGACGGCGAAACACCTGTGCGGCTTCTTCGCACAAGCAGGATTGGCGGCGCGCCGTTGCCAGTTGGCTGCGATGCGGCTTGGGGTTTGTTCCGTTAGAGGGAATCCGAAAGATTTCTGGTTAGTAAAGTTACAGCGGCTGGAAAGCTCGGAGAAACAAGCTCTTAAGGTCGATTCCAATCCCCGATAGCACGAGGATTGGGTCCCCGATAGCACGGGGGTTGCGGTCCCCGATAGCACGAGCTGATTCACAGGTTGTCCTCCGAATTTGTAATGAGACCGCGCTGGCGAAGGCGAGCCGTTAGGGGCATCAATAGGCGTGGTGCGAAGTTCAGTCGCTCGGTGCCATCAGGACCGCGCGTGAGCACGAGCTGGTAGCCGGGCAATGCCTGACGCTGAACGATCTGACGTACGTCGTAAGCAAAGTGCTTGAGCGGCGAGAGGATGCCGGACTTGGCATGGAGATGCACAAGGTCAAAACTCCGGCCGCCATCCTGGCGTCCACCATGCTTTTGCACGAGCCGGTAGAGCCATCGCACAAGTCCGCCCGTCAGATGGAAATAAGCGCGATCAATCGTCAGTACGAGCGCGTCATCGATTACGCCCGCGTAGAACCAGTCCGGCAGGATTAGCTCGAGCCCAAATGCGCGACCATTTGCATCGGCCGTTTCCTTCCACTCGTTGATCCAGGAGAAGCGATGCCCTCGTCGTTTCGCTGGCTGGCGGATCGACGTCAGCACCATCCTTGACTGAAGTCTGTCGAGGCCCGCCTTGAGCCGGTCATAGTCGCGTGCGCTGCTGCCGCGGCCGACGAACGTCAAGATCTCGTAAGGCGTTGCCATCAGACGGGACGTCTTGAGACCTGCGTCACGAGCTTCGACGATCTGAGAAGCAGCGCAGATCAGAACGTCTGCATCCCAGATGGTTGCCATGCCGTGTTCCGGCACGGCCTCGACACGAATTGCGATCGCCCGGGCACGGAAATCGATCGGCACAGTTCGCTTTGTTTTTGCAAGCGAGAAGAACGGATATGCCATCAGATCCTGCGCATCGCGCGGCGCGAGATCGCCGGGCAACGCCCGAAAGAGCTCAAGCTGGTCGCGCTCGAAATGGCGATTGCGCCGCATGATTATTGCTCTCGCGCGGCAATCAGCGACGTTCCTGGCCCGCATACGGGCGCAGCGCCGGGTGCTTCTTGGCAGGCAGAACGGTCCCCTTGCCGGGGTCCGACGTTGACGTCTTAGCACCGAGGTCGGCCCACGCTTTCAGATCATCTAATGCGTAGACGACACGTCCGCCAATCTTCCGATACGTTGGACCGGTGCCGTATGTGCGGTGTTTCTCAAGCGTGCGTCCCGAGAGGCCAAGATATCGCGCGGCTTCCGGTGTACGCAGGAATCGCGAGGGTAGACCGGCCATCAGATCGGGCATTTGGGATCTCCAGAATGACGGTGCACCGCGTATAGCGGCGCCTGCGTGTGTGCGGTCATCATGGAGGAGCAAGTTCTCGGAGGGGGATGCCGAATATTGGGGGTACGATTTGCGGCACCCCTAGGGGACTGCGCTACTCGTCCTCGCGACTGGCCGCAGGAGTTTGCGGTAACAACCGTGTATCCACGCGAGGCCGCCTTGCACCAAGGCGGACGTTCTATTAGGCACTTCATGCGTCTGCCAGGCGCGATCGTGAGTGCGCTTTTTGCCGAAGAGCGCTGCGGTAATAACGCGGTACAGCCGCCAGCGCTGTGCGCATCAAGGGCGCGCCTCGCGGCGCTCAGACGGTTGCGCCGGCGGTTGATTAATGTGTGGAAATGCAGGGCTAGGCGCGCGTCCATTCGTCGCGCGCCACGGCCGTCGGACTTGATGCGCACGTGCATCGAAATCGTTATCAAACAGCAATTTGAGTGCGTATGAGGCGCCGAGCACCGGCATCTTTGGACCAGGCACGGGAATCTACGGCCCTGCTGCGCAGCACGGCATACAAGCCGTCGACGGCCATGGCGGACCTGGCTGGTTGAGAGAATCCAGCAGCGGACGTCGAACTGCCATCGACCGTCGAGGCGACCGTGATACGAATGAACGCTGCTAGAACCTCGGGCGCCCCGAAAATCGTCTGCTCGTCGAAGGACCTCTACGGGTCACCGACGAAAGCAGATGCCCCACCTCTTTCCTTAATTCCTCAGCCACTTTGCCATCTTACTACTGGCGATCATCACCTCATATTCGCGTCAATAGTCCGCATTGCAGCGAGGACATTCCCGAGCGAGGCCCATGATTCCAACGTCTTGTAGGCTCTCGTAGGATTCCGGGACCGCCAGTCGAATTCAGGCGTTGCTCCTGCCCCATTGCACACAGCCAACAAAGGATTGCGCCGGTGAACGACGCGGTTGTAGGAAGCCCCTAGTTTCACACGCGTGGAGCACCGGAATGACTACTGGTTAGCAATGGAGAATGGCTCTGTCTGCAAGTCGGCAGCCGACGCCTTTCTTCTATTTCGAGCCGGTGCACGCAAGTGTCGCCCCTGCTCCGTCCTCCATTTGGCGCGCGAGATGACTCTGATATGCGCGCCGCGCACGATCTGGCTCTCGCTCTGTGTCCATATGCAAGACCGGTCGAGCAACTTCGCGCCAGTCCGCCCCTCACCCTCCGCTTGCAGAAGCCGAATATACGTGATGACATGCTGTTCGTCATAGGCCGCAAGCGCCGGCCATTCGGCGCACTGTCCGCCATTTCTGGATCGAGGGATGGCTACAGCATTACACCCGGTTTGAAATGCGAAGAATCTACGCGATGGTCTGGTCGCAACCTAGACCCGCGTTGTCCGGTAGAATTGCGGATTTCTTTTGAATCCGTTCGGTAAGGTACGCCACCAAGATCGGCCGCGCATGGCATCACCACCATTAGTACATTTGGATGCGATTGGATCCTAGAACGATCGTTCCGGCTCAGTTCCCCTATCGCCATGGATATCAAAGAGATTATGGCCCTCAGCCTGCGTCGGAAACGCCACGATCTACAAATGACGGAGGAGGAACTGGCCGAGCGCGCGGGTTTAAGCGCCCGTTACGTCGGCGTAATCGAACGCGGCGATGTATCAGCAAGCGTCATGGTGCTCGGGCAAATTGCTGAAGCATTGGGAGTCGAACCCGGGGACCTGCTCAAAAAGGCACGCCGCTTAGCAAATCGTAAGCCGCCTGAAGCCTGCCGCGAAGGGCCCCGCCCGGCGTACCGGACGGGGCTTGGTCAGGCGCTCTCACTCACTCTTGCGAGGCCGGGACCAGAGCAGCGTGTAGCCTTCGCCGCTTTCGTCATCGAACAGGTTCGCGTAGATCGGCGCGTTGAAGGAGGGATCGTCGAGCTTGAGCGAAAGGTAGTCGCGGCCTTCCTCGGAGCGCTTCGACCAGGCTGCCCCGATCTCGGCTCGGCCCACATAGACGCGGTGGCTCGGCGCATTGTCGTTTGAGCGGTTGGCGTCGGTGACGATGCGGACGCCCTTGGCCTGCAAGCTCAGGGTGATAATCTCGCCCTGGAAATCGTTGCCGACCTTCTTGAAAGAACCGATGTTAGCCATGTCACTTCTCCTGTTGGGTTTCGAGCCCGCGACCACCGCGGCCTCGATGGCGACCTGAAGGCCGGGGACGATCGGCGACGCACCTCGCTTTGAGGGCCGTAGCGCAGCGGAGGACGCCTTGGTTGAGACTTTCTTGTCTCGCGAGGAATGGGCGCAAGCCCAGGGGAAGAAAGTCTCAATCCACGGCGTTGCGGCTCAGACGATCGAGGCGAAGCCGGTCTCGGCCAGACCGAGCCATCAACGAGGCCACGTGAGTCCGCGTGCTGAACCGCAATGCAGAGATGACGTTGCGTATCCCGGTTCTCCTGAACAAGAGGTCGCAATGATTGGGCGTAGAAAGAGAAGAAATCGGCTGCAAAGGGCGGTGTCGTCTCTAAACAACTAATCAAGGAGCCGTCGGCCGCCCCAATGGGTGCCCGATGATGCGGATGGCCTTGTTGAATACGAACGGGAAGTGCGGCAACTATCTCTCGCACAAGCTCGGCGATCGCCCTGTCGACGGGCCGATCTATGCGAGCCCTACCGGTGACGAAGGGCATAACCGGCTATCGTTTGTGCCAGCCCGTTGCAGGAGCTGGTTGCGACGGCTTGGCAGCCTGCCCATTTGGCTCGAGCGGGCAGGTTTCCGCCAATACATTCAAGCGCACCCACGCCGTGCAGCATGCGCAAACTGCACCCATGCAGGCAAAGACCTGACGCCAGGCTGGCGATGCCATGCCGATATGAGACAATGCCAGCGCTACCTGATAGCCGGCGACCCCAGCTGGGATAGAGAATGCCGCCGCGACGAGGATGCGCGATATGACGGATCGGCTGGCGGCAAGGGTAAACTGGCCAACCACAAGCATGAGCGCTCCGCTTCCGATCCCCACAAGAAGCGCGCCAAGGAGGCCGGCACCGCCGTGGAATGCGATCATCCCAACATTCAACGCGACGAAAAACGGCAAAGCATGGACCGCCAGAGCGAAAATCGCCCAGCAGAGCATGCCGATGCCAAGCGTATCGAGAACAAGCCCAAGCGCGAGCATGGTGGTGGCTCCATCCATAGGTTCATGGGTTGCGCCTTCCACCACCACCACGGCGCACACGAGATGTTGGACGCAAACGAGGCGGAGTTGCGGCAGGCACAACTCCGTCTCATGCTTCAGGCGTCATTAGGACGGCGCTCGCGAGGCACCGAACTTCCAGACGGGAATGCCGAGGCGCTTTGCCTTGTCGGCGAGATTGTCCTGGATACCCGTGCCCGGAAAGTGCATCACCCCGATCGGGAGGAGCTCCAGCATGGCATCGTTACGCTTGAACGGTGCCGCCTTGGCGTGCTTGGTCCAGTCGGGCTTGAAGGCGATCTGAGGCACCTTGCGATTGGTCGCCCATTTCGAAGCGATCAGTTCGGCGCCTTTCGGCGAGCCGCCATGAACCAGGACCATGTCGGGATGCTTGGCGCAGACCTTGTCGAGGCGATCCCAGATCAGATGGTGATCATTGAAGTCAAGCCCGCCGGTGAGTGCGATTTTTGGTCCGGGTGGTAACAGGACCTCGGTTTCTGCGCGACGCTTGGCTGCAATGAAGTCGCGGGAGTCGATCATGGCTGCGGTGAGGGTGCGATGGTTCACCAGGGATCCCGATCTGGGTCGCCAGGATGAGCCCGTATGTATCTCGAAACGCTCGATCGCCTGATCGCGGAAGAGCTCAAGGCAATGGCGCCGTTCGATCAGGGTGATGCCTTCCGCCACGAGGCGCTCGAGTTCGACCGATCGGACCTCCGAGCCGTTCTGCTCGCGCGAGCTCTTCTGCTGCGCCTGTTCGTTGTCATCGAGTTGGCGCCCAATGCGGTCTACTGCACGATGGAACAGATTGACGGTCGACCAGAGGAGATCGCCAAGGTCCGGCTCGAGTCGCGTGTCGCTCAAGGTCGCAACGAGGGCATCGAAGATGTCGGCCACGGCGCCGGTGATGAGCTTGCCCTCGGGAAGCGGCCGCGGATCGGGCTCATCGTCGAAGGGGCGATAGCCGAAAAGCTGGAGTTCAGTGAGAAAGTGATTGATCGGAGATGCAGTGGATTGCGGTTCGCTGTCGTGATGGTCGGTCATGTCTGGGATCCTTTGCCGGAACGGCCGCGCCCATCGCGGCCTTCGTGGCGATCACTCAGACGGCAGGCGGAACGGGCCAGAACCCGAAAGGGCCGGAGCGACAGCGGAGGATGGCGAAGGCCGGCTATTTTGCTTCGCGATGCAAAGCGCGCAGCTCCACATGTATATTGTGTCTCTCATCGCCGGCGCGGCGGAAAATAGCCGGGCGCAGCCATTGCCGGCCCGGTTCGCTTGCCGTCCAATCGCCCTCTAGAAGGGCCGTGGTCGCGTCCTCTTTTCCGGACTGGATTCGCAGCAGCCGGCCTAGTGGGACTGATCGAAGTACCAGGGCTATCGTGCGGGCACGTTCGAGCAGTGCAGGAAGCGGACGACGTCCTCTGGGACGAGTTGAAGATGTAAGACCGCCTGCAGGGCCTCAAGGCCGAAAACGTGAAGATCTTCGTTGAAATCGCCCAGCCGCGGCGACAACGCAATCGCTTCAACGCCGGCGGCTTCCGCTCGCTGGGTGAGCGTAGCCTGCACGGCATCTCCGGCGGCATCGGCGTCACGTGCGATATAGAGCCGACGCAGACCAGACGGTAGCATCATGGCTGAGAGGTGATTGGCCGAGAGCGCCGCTGCCATAGGCATAGTCGGCAGCACACAGCGCAATGAAAGCATGGTCTCGATCCCCTCACCGGCGGCGAGCACGTCGTCCACCGCGCCGAAGCGAACGGCGTTGCCAAGGAGGTCGCCCATGGCCCGTCGTGGCGTGTCGATGGGAGCCTTGCCGAGACGAATGCGATCAAAGCCGTCTGGATCGAGCCAGGTTCGGTGCGCCCCGGTGATCCGCCCCTCAAGGTTCGTGACGCGGGCGATCATCGCCGGCCAGGTTTCGGTCGGCGAATGCTCATCCGGCCGACAGTAGCAACGAGGGTGGAAGCGCAGGCTGCCACCATGGTGGGCAACAGCAATTCCGCGACGCTGCAAATATTTTTCGACTACCGTCCCCTCGATCGGGCTGGATATCGCAAAGAGCCGGCGGGCGGCTTCCTGCGACCCAGCCGGCGCCATCGAACGACCGAGGTTCGAGACCGGCTGCGGATCAGGACGAGGAAGCTTCAGAAACCGCCTCGCTTCCTCGGCGACCTCGCTGAAGTCTCGCAACCCCCGGCATTCGCGGATGATGTCGAGAAGGTCACCATGCTCGCCGGTCGCAGCGTCGGTCCACTTGCCGGCGGGGCCCTTAGGTGATTCCTGGAGCCGCACGAACATCGAGCGGCCGGGCGTGTTGTGGACGTCGCCGACCACCCAGTACCGCCCCGCCCGCTTGCCATTGGATAGATAGTATCGGCACACTGCCTCGGCCTCGCGCGCGAGGCGGCGTGCCAGTTCGGAAGGCGCGGGGGACATCACGCGGCCTCCCGCTCACTGACGCGCGCGACCGGGTAGGTGTCGAGCACCTTTGTCAGGATCCCGACGCCGCTTGCGTCCGTGGGCACGAACATCCGCAGCTTCCAGGATATGATTTCACCAAAGAGGCCGTAAGCGCGGAGGCGATCGCGCATCGTGTCGTCGAATCCCCACAGCTCGATGCGATTCGCGCCCATGACACGGACGCGGCGAAGCTGGAGCCCCTCTGCGAGGTCGAGGACGGTACGTCCCTCCATCACCGCAGCAAAGGCAGCATCCGGCGTTACCGTGGGCGCGTCCTCCGAGACGACGTTTGCGACCCACGCGGCTGAAACCTTGCGGCCGATGATGCGTTCGCCCGCATCGGTCTGGAGCCGATAGACGCGGGTCGATTCGTTCGGCAATCGTTTCCAGATGGGTAACAGCAAGCCGGCCACGACGTGGATCGTACTTTCCGTGAACTCAGGTACCTCGGCAAGCTCCGCCAGCCAGGCCGCGGCAAAACGTTCGCGATCCGCTTCAACCCAATGGCTCTCCGCCATCATGTTCAAGGGGACCTGGTGCTGCTCCATAGGCCGGATCAGGCGGACGCGGCGCTCGATCTCGCCATCCTCGAGCATGATGCTCGGGGCCGGAACCTGCACGGCGGCCCGGCCCGAGCGCTCGTTGATCAGCAGGACAGCATGATTGGAAAGGCGGGCAAGGGCGTTGTCCAAACCAACAGGATGGTTACGCTGGCGCTGGACGATGGTGAGCAGCCGCGTCTCGGCGCCTGTGCGCGGATGGACATAGATCATCCTCCGGCCGCTGACGACAAAGCTTTCGGCACGGAGCGTTTCCAGCCCGAGGTCATAGGTGCCGGACGCAACAGCGCCCTCGATCCGGGCGGTCAAGAGCTGCTCGAAGGCAGTGAACAGGATATTCTGCAGGACGATGGTGAGCGCTAACAACCTGTTCAGAAAGGTCGTGATCGGCGGCAGGTCATCCCTGAGCCCATTGGCATCCGTCAGCTTCAGGCCGGTCGCAGCCTCGAACTTCTCAAGCGAACATCCGTCGACCTTGCCTCGCGCTAGCAACGTGTAGAGTTGACGCAATGCGTCACGCCCGTACTGGCTTTCGAGATTGTCCTCGGGCCGGAACAGCCCTTGCCCTCCGGTCTGGCGCTGGCCGCGCGTGATGGCTCCCAATGTGTCGAGCCGGCGGGCGATGGTGCTGAGGAAACGCTTTTCGGCCTTCACGTCGGTCGCGATGGGACGAAACAGCGGCGGTTGCGCCTGATTGGTCCGGTTTGTCCGGCCGAGCCCCTGTATCGCAGCATCCGCCTTCCAGCCGGGCTCGAGCAGATAGTGGACCCGCAAGCGGCGATTTCGCGCCGACAACTCGGCATGGTAACTCCTCCCGGTGCCTCCCGCGTCGGAGAACACGAGGATGCGCTTGACGTCGTCCATGAAGGCCGAGGTTTCAGCGAGATTGGCCGAACCGGCGCGGTTTTCGACCACCAACCGGTCGCCCTTACGAATGATACGGCGCGAGCGGCCGGTCACTTCGGCGACCATGTCGGTGCCGAAGCGCTGCACGATCTGATCCAGCGCGCCAGGTACCGGAGGCAGCGAGGCGAGTTTCTCGATGAGGCGGCCGCGTCGTGCGACGGCTTCCCGGCTCTCGACCGGCTGGCCATCGCGATAGACAGGCCGAGAGCAGAGGTTACCTTCCGAGTCTGTAAAGGGCTCGTAGAGCTGGACCGGGAAGGAATGGGCGAGATAGTCGAGCACATATTCGCGCGGGGTGATGTCGACCTGGACGTCGCCCCAATCCTCGGTCGGGATCTCGGCGAGCCGGCGCTCCATCAGCGCTTCGCCAGTTGAAACAATCTGGATGACGGCGGCATGGCCGGCGTCGAGATCGCGGTCGATCGATCGGATGAGCGACGGCGTCTTCATCGAGGTCAGCAGATGACCGAAGAAGCGCTGTTTGGCGCTCTCGAAGGCGGACCGGGCCGCGGACTTCGCCTGCCCGTTCAGCGTTCCGGTTTCGCCGGTGATGTTGGCGGCCCGCATCGCCGCGTCGAGGTTGTTATGGATGATGCTGAACGCATCTGCATAGGCGTCGTAGATGCGAACCTGCTCCGGCGTAATCTGGTGTTCAACGAGCTCGTACTCGACGCCCTCATAGGACAATGAGCGGGCGGCGTAGAGTCCGAGCGCCTTGAGGTCGCGCGCCAGCACCTCCATCGCCGCGACCCCACCCTGCTCGATTGCCTCGACGAATTCGGCACGTGTGGCGAATGGAAAGTCGGCACCGCCCCAAAGGCCGAGGCGTTGGGCATAAGCGAGGTTGTGGACGGTGGTGGCGCCCGTCGCCGACACATAGACCACGCGAGCATTGGGCAAAGCGTGCTGGAGCCTCAGGCCTGCGCGCCCCTGCTGAGAGGCCGCCTGGTCGCCGCGCTCGCCCTCGCCCCCGACCGCATTCTGCATGGCATGGCTCTCGTCGAATACGATCACTCCGTCGAAGTCGGAGCCCAACCATTCAACGATCTGCCTGACACGCGAAAGCTTCTCGCCACGCTCGTCGGTGCGTAGCGTGGCATAGGTGGCAAAAAGGATGCCTTCCGAAAGCCGAATCGGCGTGCCCTGGCGAAACCGAGACAGGGGCGTGACGAGCAGTCGCTCCATGCCGAGTGCGGACCAGTCGCGCTGGGCATCTTCGATCAGCTTGTCGGATTTGCTAATCCAGACGGCCCGGCGGCGGCCCTTGAGCCAATTGTCGAGCAGGATCCCAGCGACCTGCCGTCCCTTGCCCGCACCGGTGCCATCGCCCAAGAACCAGCCGCGGCGAAAGCGGACGGCAGTCTCTGCGTCGTCGTGCGCGGCGGCCACAACATCAAAGGTCGCATCGACCGTCCAGGAGCCCGCGAGAAACTCGGAATGCGCCTCGCCGGCATAGATGATGCTCTCGATCTGTGCGTCTGACAGAACCCCATCTGGCACCAGGGTCGAATGCAGGTGCGGACGGTAAGACGGCTTCGGCGGCGCAACGGACGCCATCGCCGCCGACTGCACGAGCTTGGTCGGATGTGCACACGATCCGGGAATACGGATCGACTGCAATCCGAACTCCTCATAGAGCGCATCGGTGAGGCGGGCGCTTTCCGGCGGCGACCATTCGACGATCTTGTACGCAAGCTGCACACCTTCTGGCGCGCTCCCCGAAGTGGATGAGGGGCTGGGTGCAATGGCGCCGGCCGATCGGGAGATTGCAGGGCGCCTAATGACGTCGGCTACGACCGGCGCAGTGACGGGCAACCTCGGGGGCGCATGCTGGGTGACCCACTCGAGCAAGGCGGGGACATCGCCGGCCATGCCTTGCGAGGTGGGAAATGCCTTCGGATCGGCAGCGGGTAACTTGTCGATGACGAGCAGCCTCGTGTCCGTCTGAGTGCCGTGCTTGGCGTAGACGGCGCCGTCGATCGCGGCAGAAAACACGACCCGTCCGCGCTCCTGGAGGCGAACAAAGGCCTCTAGCCACGCCGGGTTATCCGGCGCAAGGCCCGCGCCAGCGATGGCGACGAGGCGTCCGCCATCGCGAAGACGCGCGAGCGCCGAAGCGATGTGCCGGAAGGCGGCGTCCGCCATTCGTCGATCGACATTCGCCACCGCGGAGAACGGCGGGTTCATCAGAACGACGCTCGGCACAACGCTCGCGTCGAGGTGATCATCGATCTGAGCAGCATCGAACCGCGTGACGTTAACATCCGCGAATAGATGCTCGAGCAATCCCGCCCGGCTCTCGGCCAACTCGTTCAACACCAAGTCGCCGCCGGCGAGCTCGGCAAAGATGGCGAGCAAACCGGTCCCGGCAGAGGGCTCCAGAACGCGATCGGCGGATGTAATGGCGGCTGCGGTGCATGCAACCAGCCCAAGCGGGATCGGCGTCGAGAATTGCTGAAGCGCCTGACTGTCCTCGGAACGCCGCGTGTGGGTCGGCAGACGGTTCGCGACTTTCGCCAGCATCGGCAGCATGGCGGCCGTCGAGCCAGCCCTGGCCCGTATGGCCGGTCCGAACTTACGAAGGAACAGAACGGTTGCCGCCTCGCAGACGTCATAGGCGGTCTTCCAGTTCCAGGCGCCGGCCGCGTCGGAGGCGCCGAACGCAGCCTCCATGGCGCTACGCAGAACAGCGGCATCGATGCCCCTACCGCGTTCGAACTCGGTCAGGAGCTGTCGCGCTGCCCTGACGGCGGCGGAGGTGAAAGTTGCAGCGGCGCGCAACGAAAGCGGCGCGGCGGCAGCGCCGCCGACGAGAGATTCGGTCATGGCAGGAATTCTTTCGGAGAGCAGGAAGGGGTCGAACCGCCAGGCGCTCTCCTCTGACCTGGACGGCTCAAACCCTTCCCGGCCCGCTCTCCCTCTCAGACCTCGGGCATAAAAATAGGGACCGGCGCCGCACGCCGGTCCCCCGCGCTACTGCGGGACGGCCGTGCCATCCCGCTCCTTAATTTCATTCAGCCGCGTCGAGCTGTGCGGATCATCGTCGCTGGCGTTTTCCTGATCCTCATCGTCGGCGAGGAATTCGGGCAGCCGGCCCGCTTCGCCCTCCTGCCCCACTGGCGCTGCATCGGGATCGACGAGACGCAGCGGCTCCGGCAACCAGCCTGAGCCATCCAGAAGGCGCTCGGCCTCCTTGGCCATGTCGGCCTTCTTAAGATGGTCGATCAGTTGAGCCGACGACTCGCCCTTAGCCTCCCGTACGGCCTCCAGAATGCGCGGCTTGGTGACCCGGCCGAGATAGTTGTCGACGGAGGGCTTCCACCCTGCCTGCACCATGTCTAGCCCGACCGCCCGCGCCAGCACATCAGCGCGGTCGAGACGCGTGCGGACGCCGTGTGCTGAGACGCGAGCCTGATTGTAGCGATTGGCCGGCTCATAGACGGCATTGACCGCAAAAGATGCACAGTGGGCGAACAGCGATGCTTGTGCACCACCATCGAGAGCCGTTAGCGCATCCCAAAGATCGTTCTCCCTCTTCGGCAACCGCGCCTTCCAGGCCTCGTGCCGCGCCTCGACAGCCTTGGCGGAGGCGCTTTCCCTCAGCCCCGGAGCTTGGGCAGGAAAGTTCGGCGTGCGAAGGCCGATCTCTAGACAGCTTCCGGATGACGCGAACCGGTAAAAGGCCGTCAGCACGAAGTTGTGCAGCACCGCCTGGAACGCGATCGCAGGATTTTCTGCCAGCGCGTCGCGCAATGCCAACGTGCGATGCGCCGTCAGCTCGGTGATCAACCGATCCGGCAGAGGCCTGGCCGCGTCGTCATCTTGTTCTTCGGCATAAGGCGCACTACCCGCGACTGCGATGACCGTGCGCTGGACTGAAGTGCTGGGCTCCTTCCCTTCGTTCGACGACGGATCGGCGGCCTGCGCGATATCAGGATCGGTTGCCGGCACTTCGTCCTCAGGCCGGACGTAACCACGATACACGCAGAGCCGTCCTTCGGAATCGATGCTGATGAAGACACCAGCCCGGGCGATCTCCGCCGGATCGTAAAGCATCGGCCGGTTCTCGAACGCCGCCAGCGCCGACTCGATTTCGCCGAGGCGCTGATCGACTTCTTCGGGCAATTCGTCGGCATCCTGGTATTCGGTTTCAAGCTTGGCTTGCTCGGTGTTCAGGGCATCGATGGTGGCCCGCTCCCCAGGCGAGAGATCGACAGATTTTCCTTCGATTTTCCGGAGGCCTTGTGTGTGACCGTAGGAGAACTCTACGGCGACTGAGATCCACTTCCAGCCCTCGGCAGCAATCGTCTCAGCTTCGGCTTTGAGTTTTTCGATCACGAGGCGGTCGAGCAACACGATATCCTGAAGCCAACCGCCGTCGTCGTGCTCGAACAGATCCCGCAGAACGCCGCCACCCGCCTGCTGATAGGCGTCGAGGCCCACGAATTGCGCCCGGCGATCGGACCCGCGCACTGTGTTCTCGGTGAGCATGCGGCGGATCTGGTATGGCTCGTCATAACCGGAACGGCTGAGGTTCTCCCAGACTTGCTCCTGGCGGGCGTGATCCGCAGTAACTGAGAACGCCATGAGCTGCTCGAGCGTCATGCCGTCTTCGGCATAGACGTCATGCAACTTCGGCGAGACCGACGCCAGGCGCAGGCGCTGCTTGACGATCGCAGGGTTCACGAAATGGCGCGCGGCAATGTCTTCCTCACTCATGCCGAGATCGCGGAGCGTCTGGAAGGCCCGAAACTGATCAAGCGGATGCAGGCCGACCCGCTCATCGTTCTCCGCCATCGAATCGTCCTCGGCAAGGCCCCCTTCGCGAACGACGCACGGCACCGCCTGCGTCCTCGACATCCGCTTTTGTTTCACCAGGAGCTCGAGAGCGCGATAGCGCCTGCCTCCCGCTGGTACCTCGAACATGCCGGTCTCGTTGCCATCAGGATCAACGACGGCCCGGACACTTAGACTTTGCAGAAGCGTACGCTGCGCGATGCTCTCGGCTAGCTGCTCGATCGAAACGCCGGCCTTGACGCGGCGAACGTTCGATTGGCTGAGCACGAGCTTGTTGAAGGGGATGTCCCTTGAAGGCGACAGCGTGATCTTTTGTACGGCTTTCGTCATTTTGGCTCTCCACGACGGGCGGCCGTGAGACTCTCTCTCGGCTTCCAACCCGTCGCGAATAGCGCCCCCTCCTCTCACTCTTGCGCGGCGACAGGAGGCCAAGCATCAAGCCGTCTCGTGATCGGCAACAGCCGAATCCAGCGACGCGTGCTCAATGGGCTCGGGAATGAAGCCGAGCAAATAGTCCGCGGCCTTGCTCGCCTGTGAGGCGGCACGCACGATAGCCCGATTGTCTTCGCGCAGGACTTCGAGCCAGGAGCCAATATAGTCGGCATGGCGCACGGTCGGGACGATCCCGAGCGACGCGCAGCTGAACGCGGAGCTCAACTCGGCGACCAGTTCTTCGAAGGCATATTTCTTGGTGCCATAGGATCCGCTAAGATCGCGGTTGAGGCGCGAGCGATGTCCGGTCGCGTGGCCGAGTTCATGCAGCGCGGTGCGGTGCCAATTGATCGGCTCGAAATAGGCCTGCGGCGGCGGGACCTGCACGAAGTCTTCGGCCGGCGCGTAGAATGCGCGATCGCCACCAATCCGAAATGTGATCCCGGTGGCCTTGATCAAAGTTTCCACGGTAGGCTCGATCAGACCTGGCGGCGGTGGCGGAGCCGCGGTCGCGATCTCGCCGGGGAGTCCGTCGCATTGGTCCGTGTTGAAAACGGTAAATCGCTTGAGAAATGGAATGGCCTGCGCTTCGTCGCCGGTCTCGGCGGCGCGCTGTTTCTCATCGCGCGGCACGAAACGGTCGGCGTAGACCACCGCGGTGCCACGCTCCCCCTTGCGCACATAGCCTCCAAGCGACAGCGCCCGCCGGAACGTGAGCCAGCTTTGACCGCTGTAACCATGCTCGATCGTGCTTCCCCAGAGCAGAAGGACGTTGATCCCGCTGTAGGACCGATCGGTCGAAGCATTTTTCGGGATGGCCAACGGCGCTTTCGCCGCGGCCGTACCCCACGGCTGAACCCAGGGGACGCGTCCGGCCTCAAGCTCGACAATGATCTTGTCGGTAATTTCGTTATAGAGGTTCGCCCGGTCTTGGCCGGCGCGCGCGCGAACAGTAGGATTTGACATCGCGGTTCTCCGCGACGGGCGCCGCGAGCCACTCTCGCAGCTTCTAACCCGTCACGAAAAACCCAGCCTGCACTCTTACTCTCAGACTCTTCGCAATCTGCCAGGCTGCAGGCCTGATCAGGCGTGCGCCAGGGGCGCATCGCCTTCGAGAGATGGCACCCGCAGGAGCGTGAGCATAGCGACGCCGAAGGCGGCACGCGGGACCGAGTGCATCGACGAGACCGGTTCAATAGCGGCACCAGGGAACGGGGCAGTGATAGCGATCGCCGCAGGCGAGCCCTTTCCCGAGAGCCCCCGGCGAGGAGCTCCAAAGCCTAGCGCGAGATGCTCCGTCAGCTCAACCACACGATGCAGGGCTGCATCGTTTATCCGAAGAAACGCAGGCATGAGCCGGAGCCCCTGCAACTCTCGCATCACTGATGGACTTTAGTCGTTCATTTCGGAAGTCCACCGCAGCTTCCTGCAGTTAAGCAACTGGTTGCTGTGTGCATGGCACGCAATGCGCTCCGTTCGGGCTTGTCTCGCATTCTGCAGGAGCCGCCAACAGCCGGCGCAGCCACTTCTGGTCTGCCTCCCGCCGGGCGTTGAAGCGATCGACGCATTTCCTGGAGCAAAGGGCCGTTCGCCACCAGTAATGGCGGATCAGCCCGAACCTTCCACCACACACCGCACAGCACCCTCGGTTTTCGGAGCTATGAGAGCTATTCTGCATTTTCGCCTCCTTTGGCGGACGCTCGTGCGGCAACATCGTGCCCGCACGTAAAGAGCGGCACCGTTTCTGCTAAATGTGGCTGCATTTTCGGGCACCGGGCGCACGAGCTCGGCTCTTTGTGCGCCCTCGTGGCGAAGCGATACGCTCGATCGCGTTGCGTCGCCCGATTAATCGGCGACTGTAGCCAGGTTTTGATCTCGAATGATGCAATGAGCAGCGCTGGAGAGACAAAATCCTGCGCAGACGCATACAATGCCTCCGTTTTTCGCCGGATACCTCCTCGGGGTAGCAGCATCCCACTGTACCCGCGAGTCCAGTTCCGGCGCGGTCGACTCAGGAGGGGCGACGTGTGATGGCCCTATTGACGTTCGCGATCCGCTCCCATCCCGACCATAGTCACGAAGGTGTGCGGCTGCTCTCCGGCACCGCCAATCTGCAGCCGTCGCGCACAGATCCCACGCCGTCCGCGAACGGGGCTGTCGATAGTATCGACAATGGGTTCGAACTGCTGCTTCTGGGCAAGCAACTGCCGGTCGCGCCGTTCGATCAAGTCGGCCGCCTCCGGGGAGAACAATTCGCGTGCGGTCCTGCCGACGATTTCGGCCCGCGACATGCCGATCATCTTCTCCGCAGCCTTGTTGACGAAGAGGTAACGCAAGGTGCGCGCGTCCTTGGCGATGATGCCTTCGTGAACGTTCTCGACAATGGTGGCCAGCAGACGCTCAGTCCTCTCCAACATCCGCTGGCCATGTCGCAGGTCGGTGACGTCCTCATGCACGGACACCCACCCGCCGCCATCCATCGGACGCTCGTAGATATTGATGGTGCGGCCGTCATTTAGCGCGATCTCGTAGGCGGTCGGCTCGCGCCGGGCGATTCGATCGAGAATCGCCGCGAGATGTTTCGCGATGTCGTCGCTGAAGAGCTCGCTCTTGATACGATGCTGCAGGATTTTCTCCAGCGTAGAGCCAGCCCTGATCGTCTCTGGCAGATTGTAGATCCGCCGATAGTTATTGTTCATCGCGACGACATTGGCCCTGCCGTCAAGCATGATGAGGCCTTGCGGCATGCTGTTGATCGCCGCCGATAACTGCCACTTCTTGGCCTGGTACTTGTCGTTGAACTGGTCGCGCCGGGTTATAGCGGCGTCGCGTTGCTGCGCCGTGTTGAACTCGAGCTGCTCCAGCTCGAGAGTCTTTTTTGCATGGCATCACGGAAGTGCTGCATGTTGCGGGCCAGATGCCCGATCTCGTCGTGCCGCATCAGATGCGGCACCTCGCTCTTGATGTCTCCTGCGGCGATCCGGTCGGTTGCTTGCGCGATATCGGAGAGCCGCCCGACCACGGAGTCGCGCATGACGAGGACGTTGATCGCGGCAAGGACCAGCGCTGCGAGTCCAAGCATGAACAGGTACCAGGCCGCATAGCGGTTCTCGTCAGCAAGCTGGTCGGCTTCGCGGGCTCGCTTATCGTAGGATCGCTGCAGTGCCTCGAGGTCAGCATTGAGCTTGCTGCGCACGGTGCGATTGGCCTCGTTATCGCCCCATTCACGAGCCGCGGCCGGACTGATCTCGAGCTCCCGCCGCACCAGTTCTTGCCGAAAGTCGATGAACTGCATCACTTGCTGTTTGAACGCCTCGAATTGCTCGAGATCGTCGGGATGCACAGTCTGCTCCCAGCGCTTCATCACGGCCGTGACCTCGCTGCTGCGCTTAACTAGCTCGCCTGCGAATTGCTTCACTTTCGCCGGTTCGGTGGACATGTAGATCCCGCGCGACTCCATCACGATCGCGCAGATCAGGGCGTTGACGCGCCCGATATTGACGGCAGCCGACGCCGAATCGATCTGCATGTGCCGATAGTTCGTCTGCAGGCGCACGCATTGGACCGACATCACCAACAGAAACATTGTGACGATCGTCAAAAATCCGGCGATGGAATAGACTTTGTCGGCCACGCTCAGGCCACCGGAGCCGCGCACAAAGCGGACAAACCTTTGCAGCGTCGTGGTCGCGGTCTGCGCCCCAAAGCCCACCGTCACTGCGTTCATGATGCACCTATCCGGTCTAGAATGGCAGAAAATTGGTCCCGCAGGGCTAGCGGAGACTTCACGGCCTCGCCTCGGTTTATCTTTCGAAGGTCCCACGCGCCAGAGCATCTCTTCGCGAAACGCTCTGAGGAGGCTGCGCTGCGGCTGCACCGGTTGATATGTCGCCCCCGCGATCAAAGTCTAAGGGCAGCCGGCGTAGGCAGGGATGATGGCCTGAACGCACAAGGCACTCCAACGGCGCGCGATAACGGCCGCTGGTCCGCTTGCAAGTGGCCGGCCTGCTGAGGCGCGCAAGTGGGCGACGTCACCTGAAAGAGCAGCCGCGATGGCGCGGGACGGCTACGACTGAGAGATAAGGTGGTGAACTATCAGACAATCGCGCTGCACGCACACAGATGACAGAATGCAAAATCTGCGACGCGCTCGGCCTTCTATTTCATTCTTCGGGACTTGGCCTTGAGGTGCCTTGGGGCCCCAAACCTACCAGGCGTGCGCCAAGGGCGCATCGCCTCAAGGCAAAATGGCACCCGGAGAGCGTGAGCATAGCGACCCGAAGGGGCACGCGGGTCCGAGTGCAGCGACGAGACCGGTTCAATAGCGGCACCCAGGAACGGGGCAGTGATAGCGATCGCCGAGAGGCGAGCCCCTTTCCCGAGTGCCCCCGGCGGGGAGCTCCGCATCTCCTAGCGCGAGGGATCGACGCCGCACGGCGGCCGAGACGCAAGGCAGCTCGGTCCACGAGAGCCCGGTGCGGCGGAAGCCGCACGCGCGAATCGGAAAAATCCGCCAGTCCGCGGATCTAGATGTCCTCGCGCGCTTGCGTCTGCGCGTCATAGATCCTGATCTGAAGCATGGGAAAGCGCTTCTTGAGTTCTTCTCCGCCTGCCCTGGCGCCGTCTCTGGTTGCAAATTCGGCCTTGAGTCGGCCATCCACTTCAAGTGCGTAACCAGAGGCCGGCAGTTTACGGGTTGCTGCAAACATTTCATTCCCATTGTGCAGTGAGGTGGTCGGGAATGATGGGTAACGTGAGTCGCCCAAACGACGCCAGACCCACCTGCCCCGGTGCGCTGATCGGTCGTCGCATCTTGTGGATTGACGTCTCGCAGTGGAGCCCTTCGAGGACGGGCATTTGTATAGCGCGACGATCTGGGTCGGAAGAGCGCGGCGATCAGGATGGCGAGTCAGTGTCGCGGCGCGATGATGATCGCCGCGATGATTGTCGCGCGCAAGAGTTTTGTTTGCTTTGATTGTCGCGGAGCGTCAATCAAGCGAGCGTTTTTTGTGTCGCGTGCTCCGGTGGCCGCCCTGGACCACGCTTTCGCTCGAGGGCAGTCCGCCTGCGATAGCTCTCGACGTTCATCTCGACGATGGTGGCGTGGTGAACAAGGCGATCGATCGCCGCGAGGGTCATAGCTGGGTCCGGAAAGACCTTGTTCCATTCTCCAAAGGGCTGATTGGCGGTGATCAGCAAAGAGCGTCGCTCGTAGCGTGCGCTGATGAGCTCGAACAGCACACTGGTCTCGGCCTGGTCCTTGGTGACATAGGCAAGATCGTCCAAGATGACGAGATCGAAGCGATCGAGGCGGTTGATGGCGCCCTCGAGGTTGAGCTCGCGGCGAGCCACCTGGAGCTTCTGCACGAGATCGGTGGTGCGGGTGAACAGGACGCGCCATCCGTTCTCGATGAGGGCCAAGCCGATTGCTGCCGCCAAGTGGCTCTTGCCTCCACCGGGCGGACCAAACAGCAGCAGATTGGCGCCCTTGCCGAGCCAGCCGTCGCCGGCGGCGAGTGCGGTCATTTGCGCCTTGGAGATCATCGGCACGGCCTCGAAGTCGAAGCTGTCAAAGGTCTTTCCGGTAGGCAGCCGCGCCTCGACGAGATGGCGCTCGATGCGGCGGCGGCCGCGCTCAGCGATCTCGTGCTCGGCAATGGTGGCGAGGAAGCGCGCCGCCGGCCAGCCTTCTATATCGGATTGCTCGGCAAATTGCGGCCACAGCGCCTTGATGGCGGGCAGCCGCAGCTCGTTGAGCAACAGATTGAGGCGCGCGGTGTCGACTACGTTGGTTGTGCTCATGCGGCGCCTCCGATCTCGGCGGTACCGATGAGGCATTCATAGGTGGCGAGCGGTGCGAGGCGTACCACGACGTTCGGCACCTGGGCGGGATCCGGGGCGAAGTGAGTACGTAGCCGGTTGAGGTCGGGCAGCCGGCCGTCGTTCAGGTCAGCCGTGAGCTGATTGGCGAGTTCGGCCTCGCAACCGCGCTCATGGGCGAGTGCGAGGAGATCGACCATGATCCGGCAGGCCTTCTTGTCCGGTAAGCGTTTGCGCAAGACGTCGAAGGCTCGGCGGTAAGCTTCCCGGGGGAACAGCTGGTCGCGGTAGACCAGATTGAGGAGCGCCATCGGCTTGCGCCGCAAGGAATGGATCACGTGCCGATAATCGACGACCTGATCGTGCTTGCCATTGGGATGCGGCCGCCCGCGCGGCAAGGTGAGGAGATGCGTGCCGCCGACAAACACGTCGAGGTGATCGTCATACAGGCGCACCCGCAGCCGATGGCCGATCAAGCGCGACGGCACCGTGTAGAACACCTTGCGCAAGGTGAAGCCGCCGGACGACGTCACGTGGACGATCACCTCTTCATAGTCCGACGTGCGGCGGTCCGGCAGATCCTGAAGTGCGCTACGTTCACTGTCGATCCGCTTGGCGTTGCGGGCATTGCGGCGGCTGGCGATCTCATCGATGAAGCCACGATAGGCAGCTAGATCGTCGAAGTCGGCGGTGCCACGCAGCAACAGCGCGTCGCCGATCGCTCGCTTGAGATGACCATGCGAACTCTCGATCGCCCCGTTCTCGTGGGCGATGCCACGATTGTTGCGGGAAGGCCGCATGCCGTAATGGGCACAGAGGTCTTCGTATCGCCGCGTCAGATCGTCTTTGGCGTCGCGGTCGAGATTGCAAAAGGCGGCCGACAGGCTGTCGGTGCGATGCTCCCGTGGCGCCCCACCGAGTGACCACAAGGCATTCTGCAGGCCTTCGGCCAGAGCGACGAAGCTCTCACCGCCGAGCACGACATGGGCGTGCTCAAACCCGGAATAGGCCAGCCGGAAGTGATAGAGACGATGGTCGAGCGGTACGCCCGCGATCGTGACACCCAATTCGCCCATGTCGGTGAAGTCGGACAGGCCGCGCTGACCGGGTTCGTGGGTCTGGCGGAAGATGACCTCCTGCTCCTCGCCGTGGATCGCCCGCCAGGCCCGGATCCGGCGCTCCAGCGTGCGACGGATGCCGGCGCCGAGCTCGGGATGGCGTCGGAGCAACTCCTCGAAGATCGTGACCGGCCGCACACCGGGGGCGGCCTTCAGCATCGGCGCGATATCTGTCTCAAATACGCGGGCCAAGGGATCTGGCCGGCGACGGCCGCGGGGAGCCTTCTTCTGCGACGGAAGGCGTCGATCCTTCTCGATCCGGTAAGCGGTCGAGGTGCTGAACGAAGCCTTGGCGGCGGCCACGGGTGGGCTATCGGTCTGACGGTACTTCATGTAGAGCCTCATTTGGTGATCGGTAATGTGTCGGCCTGGCACGCGAGTGATTCCTCTTGGCGGAAGAACCACTTGCATAACCAGCCGGCCGCGATCACCAGTCGGCGCGGTCCGCTGTGGATCGCGCCGACGCCGGGCTCGTAACTCCGGTCGGGCTACGCCCTCCCTGCGTCACGAGCCCGGCGTAGCCCTCTCATCATGGTCGACGCTCCACTTCCATCCTGTTCGCCGCGCGGCAATTTGCGTGGTCCGAACAGGGGGACGGGGTTTCAGCCAGCGCGGATGCTGCATGGACACGGCCCGACATTGCTGCCTTCCACAGCACTCGCCCGCGCAGTCACCCGCCCGCTGAGCCGACATGTGCGGCTGGCCTCTGAAATTTATGCCGCCTGGAAGTGCAATTGTGGCACGGCCGCAACCAGCTTCCTCGTATAGGGTTGCCGAGGCCGTAAAAATACGTCGTCCGCTCCACCGGCTTCGACGGCCACGCCATGGTGCATGACAAGAACGCGGTCGCTGAGGTGGTGCACGACGCCGAGATCATGCGAGATGAATAGATAGCTGACACGCAAATGCGACTTGAGATCTCCAAGCAGATCGAGAATTTGCGCCTGAATGGATACGTCAAGTGCCGCGACCGGCTCGTCACACACGATGATCTTGGGGCGCGGAGCAATTGCGCGCGCGATCGCAACCCGTTGGCGTTGACCGCCCGACAGTTCCAGTGGACGCCTGGTCCTGAAGTTTGGTGACAGACCCACGAGATCAAGCAGCTCGCTGACCTCCGATTGTCGACTGGCTCTGTCGAGGGGATGTCCGCTACGTCTGGCCAAGGCATCATCAATGACACGCTCGATGGTCCAACGCGGATCGAATGAACTTAGTGGGTCCTGGTAGATGACCGAGATATCCGATCGCCGCTGGCGGCGCTCTTTCTCAGTCGCTGTAGTCCACGGCGAACCCTCGAGTGTCACCTCTCCTTGGTCCGGCCTTTCGAGCGCGAGCGCCATGCGTGCCACGGTCGTCTTCCCGGACCCTGACTCGCCGACGATGCCTAGCGTCTCTCCATGGCCGAGGCGAAACGAGACGTCATTGACGACGGTACGCAGCTTGCCATCCGGTCCGCGAAAGCGCTTGACGAGCCGTTCCGCCTCAAGCAGGGGTCGACCGCACTGTGCGATACTCGATTGGGTCAGCGCTCTGGTCTCTTCTCCTTCAGCCGAGATGAAGCGCGGCGCCGTCGAGGACGAAAGACGGCTCCCGCGTGACCGGACGGATGGGATCGCCTTGAGAAGGCCCCGCGTATAATCATGTCTCGGATCGCCAAAGATCTGTTCTGATGAGCCATGCTCGATGATTTCGCCGTGTCGCATCACAATAACCTCGTCGGCCATCTGCGATACCACGGCAAGATTGTGGCTGATGAGAATCATGGCCTTGCCGCGTTGGCGGGTTTCGCTGAGCAGATCCAGGATTTGCGCCTGGATCGTAACGTCCAGCGCCGTCGTGGGCTCATCTGCGATCAAAAGAGCTGGATCGAGTGCGATTGCCGTCGCAATCAAGGCTCTTTGCCGTTGCCCGCCTGAAAGCTCATGTGGAAGCTGCCGCGCCTTGACCGCCGGCTCGGGCACGCCCACGAGATTCAGAAGCTCAACTACCCGTTCCGTCAAGTCTGCGCGTGTCCTGATTGCACGGTGAACACTTAGTGCTTCACCGATCTCCTTGCCAACCGGTCTCAGCGGATCGAGCGACACCAGCGCGTCCTGTAACACAAAGCCAATGCGCTTGCCGCGCAAGGCTCTCCATTCCCTGTCACCGAGTCGATCGATATTCTTCCCCTGAAAAGTCAGGCGGTCAGCTTGGACATGAGATCGCGCCCCGGTCAGACCAACCAGCGTCCGGGCCGTAACGCTTTTGCCTGATCCCGATTCACCGACGATCGCGACGCACCGGCCTTCCTCAACCCTGAAAGAGACCCTCTTGACCACAGCTCGCCGCGAATGCGCCGGCCCGAAGGAAACGTTGAGGTTTTGTACGGTGAGCAACGGGTCGCTAGCCGGGGGCTTTGTGGCATTTTGCCGGAAGGAAGCTGCGGGATAGGTCACGTTCATGGAAGCTCGATCCTTCCTTCCAGGCGTTGCTGCACGTACTGGCCGATGACAGTCACTGAGAGCGCGAAGGTAGCGATGGCGATCCCGGGCATGACCTCGAGCCACCATGCATAGATTACGTAGTTGCGCCCGGCATTGAGCAGTGCGCCCCATTCCGATGACGGGGGCGCAACTCCCAAGCCGAGAAACGAAAGGCCGGATGCCCAAATGATGGCTTGCCCGATACCGAGCGTGAACATTGTCGCAAGCGGGCTGATTGCGTTGGGGAGGATATGCTTGAACAGGATGCCCCTGGGCGAGTGGCCTAACGCCTTTGCCGCCTCAACATAACCAGTAGCTTTGACCCTCAGAACCTGCACCCTCACCATGCGTGCATATCCTGGCGATGTTCCAAGGCCGACCGCGATAATCAGTGTCGAGACCGAGGTGCCCAACAACGAAACGAAGAGAAGCGCAAGGAACAGAGTGGGGAGAGCGAACAGGGCGTCGAAGAGCCGGCTGAGCACGTTGTCGATCCAGCCGCCAGACAGGCCCGCCGTCACGCCGAGTATGAGCGCGATGGCAAGGCTGAGCGCAGTCGCACCCAGCCCAATGGAGAGAGACTGACCTGTCCCCGCCACGATGCGGGAATAGAGATCCCGTCCGGACTGGTCCGTCCCCAGCCAATGCGTCAATGAAGGGGCCTTGAGAGGTGACATCAAGCTCAGCGCCAACGGATCATGCGTCTGAAGCAGTTTCGGCGCAATCGCCGCGATGAGGAAAAAGGCGGTGAAGACAGTCGCGATATAGACCGGAACCGGAAACATACGGGCGCCCGTCAGCACTCTTGCAGTTATGAACGCTTTTGTATGTCCCGCGGAGCCATTGGCGAAACTCATGCCTCTTTCATCCTCGGGTCGACGAGTTGTATCGTGAGATCCACGATCAAGCTGGCGGCGACAAACAGCGCAGCTGAAACCAGGATCACCCCTGACACGACCGGGACATCGCGTGTGGACGATGCTGCGACAAGGACGCCGCCGAGCCCCTGACGGCCGAAGACCGCTTCAATCAATACGGCGCCCGACAGCAGCTTGCCTATGATCCAGCCGGAAAGGGTGATCCCCGGCAAGGCCGCATGGCGCAGAGCGTGACGTAGACGGAGGCTGAGATCACCTGTGCCGCGCATTCTCGATGAGGTGATGAAAGGCTGATCAAGAACCCGCGTGAATCCGCTCAAGACCGCTTGACCAAGGAAGCCGTAGATTTCCAGGGCCAGGGCCATCGTAGGCAGAACGACGCCCATGAGGGTGTTGCCGCCCACGACAGGAAACAAGCGAAGCTGGATCGCGAAAACGACCAGCAGGATTGTCGCCAGCCAATAGGGCGGCAGGGTTGCCAGGAAGACCTGAAACCCGCCTAGCGCCTTGGACCATATGTTGTTACGCCCGGCGAAAAGAACCGTGGTCGTGATGGTGATGATCCAGGCGGTCAACATGGCGGCAAAAGCGAGCGCAATCGTTGGTCCGATCTGGCGCGCAATCAGGTCTGTGACAGGTTGATATTGGACGTAGGACTGCCCAAGGTCTCCGTGCATCACGTCCCTTACATACTTTCCGTATTGCACGAAGACGGGTTGATCGAAGCCATATTTGGCATTGATGGCGAGTAGCTGGTCCCGAGGAATCTCTCCCACGTTTCCGCTATTTGCATTGAAGATGATCTGGGCCCGTTCCCCGGGCATCAGAAACTGCACAAAGAAGGTGAATGTCGCCGCGGCCCAAACCACGATCAGGCCGGACAAGAGCCGGCGCGCTAGCCAAAGGCTTTGATGGCCTATCGTCTTCACCGCATTCATTTCTTGTCGGTGAAATATGCGTCCGAGAAAACGGGCTCGCCCACCGACCCGCTGTCGAGCCAGATGTCCTTCACATTATCGGCTAAAGCGAGGGTGACGTCCAAAACCGTGTAACTCAGGGACGGCGCGTTCTCGATAATCCGCCGTTCCGCCTGCTGATAAAGCGCGGTCCGTTGCGCCTTGTCACCAGCCTGTTCAGCCTTCTGAATGATGTCCCACAGGGGCAGATCCTGATAGCGGGATGGATTGAAGGGATTGCGGACACCATTCAGGTCAGGCTTGTACGAAATACGATAGATCTCGGCGCCAGGCGCAACCCAATACAGTGGAACGACCTCATAGTCATTTGGACCAAGATTCTTTCCTGCCCAGAAATCAGCCTGGTTGGTCGGCTGGAGCCGCACGTCGAACCCTGCGGCCTTCGCTTGCTGCTGGATGATCTGCAGGACCTGATCGCCGTCGGGAGGCGAAAAGGCATTGGTGTAGGTGATGCGTATGATCAGCGCTTTGCCGTTCTTGCTGCGAATGCCGTTTGCATCGCGCTCTGTCCACCCAGCCTCATCGAGCAGCTTGTTCGCCTTCGCGAGGTCATAGGAATAGGATTTTGAGAGCTCGCTGACATATTCCGGCGAGCTTTGGCTCAAAGCGAAATTGCCCTCATAGGGCAGTGAGCCAAGAAACGCCGCTTGCACGGCAGCACGTCGGTCCGAGGCGTAAGCAAAAGCCTGCCGAACACGCACGTCGTCGAACGGCGGTCTCTCGGAGAACAACGCAAGCCGAAGCGGCGTTCCACCCGTGAGGTGGCGCACGATCTTGAACCGGGAATTGGCGTCCTGCCAGTTGACGGCAGGGATATGATAGACAACGTCGGATTCGCCGGTCAGAAGTGAGCCGTAGCGTATCGTGGGGTCAGCGAGAAAACGCCACTCAATTCCTTCGACATAGGCTGGGCCTTGATGCTTGGCAGTGGCCGGCGCCGAATTATAGTTTGGGTTTCGACGGAATATGACGTTCTTGCCGCGGTTCCATTTCTCTACGATGAACGGACCCGAACCAACTGGGCTTTCGCAGTTCACGGCCTTGCTACGCTTAAGCGCCGTCGGCGACAAGATGCCTTGCGAGGACTGCGCAAAGACATTCAGCAGCGGCTCGAACGGCGTCTTCAACGTGATTTTGAGCGTCAGCGGGTCGGCAACCGCCGCGGACTCGAAGATGCCCCTGAGATAAGGACCGGCTGTGGGGTTCTCGAGCTCCGGACTGTCGCTCAGCCATCCATTGATGTTATCGACGACCGCCTGGGCGTCCAGAGACGTCCCGTCCGTGAATTTGACATCGGGCTTGATCTGGAAGGTGTAAGTTTTGCGGTCATCCGAGATGGTCCAGGCGGTCGCAAGCCAAGGCAGGATCCTTCCGTCTTCAGCCCTGGCGACCAGATTGTCGCTGAATTGACGCTGAAGGTACCACTGCTGCACCCAACCACCATAGAGGCACGGCGGCTCCTGGAAGTGTCCGTACCGGATAATCCCACCCGATTGCGGCTTGCCAGCCGAAGCGCCCTCCGCGTGCACCGGATCCGCAATCGAAAGGCCAGACATCGCGATGGCGATGATTGCGGCGCGAGACTTCACACGACGATTCAGACTTTTGAGAAGAAACACCGCATGAACGGCAGCCGGCTTGGACATGATAAGCTCCGAATGTGATAAAGGAGAAGCACTCAGGCGGCGGAGACCTGGTCGGTGCGCTCGCCCTGCAGTGGGATGCCGAGGTGCTCGCGCAGCGTTTCGCCGCGATAATCCGAGCGGAACAAGCCGCGCCGCTGAAGAACGGGAACAACGTGATCGACGAACGCAGGCGTGCCGTCGGACAGAACATCAGGTATGACGTTGAACCCGTCGACTGCGCCAGCCCGGAACCATTCTTCGAAGGATGCGGCAATCTGTTCCGGCGATCCGACCAGCACCCGGTGGCCGTAAGCAGGCGCCTCTACGATGATCTGGCGGACTGTTTTGCCGGAGCGCACGAGAGCTTCCACAGTGCGATGTTGGCCAATGGAAAAAGCAGCGTCCGCATGTCCCGGCAGTAAGCTGAGGTCGATTGGCTCGTTGATCTTCAGCCTTTCGGCAGGAAAGCCGAAACGACTGGCCAGCGCATCAAGGGCAACGTCAAAGTTGATTAGATCGTCAAGCTCCGCCTTGCGCTTGATTGCTTCCTCTTCGGTTCCGCCGACGAACGTGACGATACCCGGCAGGACAAGGGGCGCCCGTCGTCCATGTTGAGAAGCAAACGACCTGAGGCGATCGGCCTCGCGCAGGGCGATTTCCAAATCGCCTGTCGATGAGAACACGGCATCGGCGCTTCGGGCCGCGAACCGGAGCCCTGGATCGGATCCGCCGGCCTGGAAAATAACCGGCTGCCCCTGTCTTGAGCCGGGATGTGTCAGTGGCCCGCTGATGTCGAAGAACTCGCCGGCATGCCTCGTCGTCCGCAGCCTGCTCGGATCACCAAACCGCCCCGAGGCCTGATCCAGGATAAGAGCGCCTTCTCCCCAGCTATGCCAAAGGGTTCGCACCGCCTCCACAAATTCTTCGGCTCGGCGATAGCGGTCATCACGTGACAGCACGTCGCCGCCAAAGCTCCTGGCCGTATAGACATTGGACGTCGTAACTGCGTTCCAGCCCGCACGGCCGCCACTGACAACGTCAAGCGACTGGAATCGGCGCGCGAGGTTATAGGGTTCGTTGTAGGTGGTGGATGCCGAGCCGATCAGGCCGACAAATTTTGTTTCTCGCGCAATGCTGGCAAGCGTGATCGTCGGCTCGATGCCGTTGAGCGGTGGGTGCTTCTCGATTGCTGGATCGAGCGCTGGCGTGTCGGCGAGGAAAACCGCGTCGAGCTTTCCACGCTCGGCGAGCTTCGCGGCTCGTACGTAATGCTCAATATCGTAAAATGCGCCGGGAGAATTTCCGGGCCACCGCCACGCTGCGGTATGTCCCCCAGCACCATGCAGGTTCAAGCCAAGGTGAAGCTCACGTTCAAGCACTGACGTCATCACGCGGCACATGCGGTTCGTGTAGAGGTGGACCGGAAGGTCAAAAACGGCATCGCACTCTTCTCAATTTTCGGTAGCCATGAACGCGTCATGGCACTCCAACATTGTAGAGTAGCCGACCAGCGTCAACCGCGGAGGAAAAATAAGAATGCCTGTTTCAATTCGTGCCGCCGGATAATTAATTTCTGTTGGGAATGCCTCATGGCGCGGAACGATAAACTCCGTGACTGAGAAGCCCCATCTATCTGGTTTGCATCACATCGACGGACCGACGCAGCGACCAACTCAGAGTCGCGTAGACACGAATGCGCCACAAGGCATTCCAGCGCCAGCGACAAGAGCGTTGCTTGCGTCTATGCATCATACTGCGCCCCGCGCACAAAGATTGAATCTCAGGGTGCACGGCTCGGAACAGAAGGGCGATCGCGCCGTAATCAAGCTTGCGCGTTCTGATGTTTCAGGACTGATAGCCCCATCGTCATAATCCGAGCCATCTCAAGGTAATGAGTTGCAATGGATCACTGATAGGCCGTCCTGTCTCGACCTTGCGCGCCAACATCTGCGGCGTGCGCCAGGGGCGCATCGCCTAAACGCAAAATGGCACCCGTAGGAGCGTGAGCATAGCCCCCCGAAGGGGCACGCGGGTCCGAGTGCAGTGACGACCGGTAGGGTGGTTGGCAATGATGGGACGCTGGAGCCATCTGCCTAAGTACGGGGATCAGTCATCGCAGTTTGTGGATTTCGATGAGATAGTCCGTACCTGAACGAGGATGCGAGAATACATGTCTTGCCTCTTTTTGACCGCCAGAAGCGGTTCGGCAGAGACGCGTCAATATGAGCCACTCTGAATGTTCAGCTCTTCAGAGAGCCCGCGTATCTCAGGCTGCGGGTCCATAGACCGACGAGCGCGATAGTGATGAGGATCGTCACTCCGGATGCCATATAAAGCGCGGCCTCAATTGCGTTTGGAAATAGGGTCGGAAGGAGGAAGATCAGCGCACCGAGCCCGGCCGTCAGCAGGGTCGTGAAGGCCTGGACGCGCCCAATCAGGGCCGAATCCACAACGGTCGAAAGATGTCCGTTGGCCGCGGCCCGTGACAGGCTCCACAGCATTCCAGCTATGGCATAGAGCACGATCGCCATCAGCGGGCTGGTCACAAAAGACAGCACAACCAATGAGGCCGGGCCCCTGCAAGAACCGCGGCGGTTGCTCGGGCCAGTTTCCTGGCGAGCGCAGGTATCCCGGCAAGAGCGAGAGCGGCCATGCCGGCGATCGCGGCGGTCATCTCGAGCATGCCGAAGAGATCGCTCCCGCCGCCAAGCGAATGAATAACGAAATCAGGCAACAATAGGTTTGTAATCTGGATCACCGCAAGGCCAGTCCCACCGTGACCGCGGCGGACAGGCTTTGCGGTTCGTTCAGAAGATAGCGGAACACTTCACGCGAAGCGGAAAGCGGAGTAAGGCCCTTTATCGAACTGCGACTGCTTTCGGTTCCCGTCGTCAGCCTCCCGAGCAAAGGCAGAATGGCCACAGCCATACCGGCCGATAGGCCGGCTGTGGTAGCGCCGCCGAGACGATCTATGGCATAGCCCGCCATACCTGTCCCGAGGGCAAGACCGGCCTGATTGAAGAAGGAGAGGCGGATGTTGAATGCCATGCGCTCGGTCTCGGGAACGATTGACTGGAGCAACCCACTCATCGCGCCGGCCAGCAGCGCTAACCGAACGCGCCGAGAATGGCCGAAGAACCAGGAGTGGTCGCGAGAGGTCCTCGGGGAGGAGCTGCACGAGGGCCAACACAAAAAGGCCGCAGGCCCTGATTGCTTGCCCCGTCGCGCTGACTGTGAGCCGACTATGTCGGTCGACGATGTACCCGCTGAGGGGCGCCAGAAACAATCCAGCGACGCTCGAGGTCAGCAGCAGAAGGCCAACCAGACTGGATCCGCCGGCGTGGAAGCCAATCCACGCCGGCAGGACGATGCCAACGCCAACAATAAAAAACGACGCTGAGGAAAACCTAACAAAGCAAAGTCGGTGTGTTGCTTGCATATCCAATTCGTTTCCTCCCGCTCTCCAGGAGGTTACCGCCCTCCCCTCAAGCTCGACCCGGGCGCGGCCGCTGCAAGGCGGAAAGGCCAGAATACGAAATCACAAATCCGGCCGTTCCCTGTCTCCGCGGAGATATCGGCGTGGACAATGGCACGGTCGCTATTACTCGCGGCCCTTAGAGTTGATCGTCGCCGCGCGCGTGGACGTGAATGGGATTTTTGATCTAAATTTTGATCTCAACGAACAGGGTCCCGGGCTGCGGCGTAGAGCGAAGAGGTCGCGGCTCGTCGCACGATCAGCAGCATTTTGAACGAGCGAACGGGCGCCTAACCAAGATCATCCGCCGGGACCGCCAATGGCACGAAGTCAAGGGAGCTTCGACCGGTGCCGACGGTTGCGCCGTCGGCGATTGAGGCCGGGGCGGTGCGAGAGGATGCCCGATCGAACGTGACGCCGATAAGGCATTGTGTCCGGTTCGCTGTTGCCTGGCGTCGCAATGCAACTGAGGACGCGAGCTTACTCGAATGTGGACGTCCAACCAGGCGGAAGCCCAACCCTTACCTGCACAGCGGGCGATTCGATTTAGATGAGCAAAGACTGATGTCTCGATCACGCTTGACGATCACATCAGCGCAATCGCCATCCTTGTCGCTGGAATGCGTAGATCGGATTCATCCCGCAATAGGCTGAGGTACCGGAGGCGGTGGCCATACACTGGTCATAAAACTGGCAATTGCCAGGATATCCCAAGGTACGTCCCTGCAGGCAATAAACGTCCTGCCGAGCCGGTGGGATGTGCTAACGCCCCCGCGGAGCGGCGGTCGAAGGCGATCCAAAGCCGACGAGCATCGGAAGTGCAAACACAGCGATGAAGAAAAGGTTGCGCATGATCTAGCCTCCGTTAAGTCTTGAGAGGATAGAAAATCCAGAAGTGATATTTTGATATTGGTAAAGGGCAAAACAATCCGTAGACGGTTTGGCCGATCGCCTTCGAAAGAACTCCAAGCGTCAGTCGCTCCGGCTTTCAAGCAGCATTCCTGCTATTTCTAAAAAGACGCGCATTTTTCAAGCGTGATGGCAACGTGTGCGGCGGAACACTCTACGGCAACAGCCGATCGGAGCTTGAGCACTCTCGCGCTTGCGCAATAAGTCAATTCGGGGACGGTCACAAATCGGCGCGCTTCAATGAGCTAAAGGAGTGGAAGATCGGCCATCAGGTACTCCGCGAGCGCGCATCGCTTGAGATGGGCGACTTGAGCGGGCCCGGCAGCGCCACATGACGATTCAGTGAGCTTGAGCTATCCTACGATTTCGTGACCCGCTCGATCCGGCGCAGCAGGGAATTGGCATACTCTTCACGCTCGCGCATGAAGCGCTCTTGCTGAGCTTTGAAGCTCTCGACCCGTTTTCTGATCTCATCGCGTTCACTGCCGCCATAGTCGGGCACGCTGAGGCAACCCGGCTCAACGACTTTTTTCGGCACAGAGCGGGGCCGCTCGATCTCTACCTTCAGCGATTCGGTGAAGGCCATCGTTTCAGCGACGAGCGCATCGAGCTCGCTCTTCCAATCGTGCATTGACGCAACCCCCACGAAATAATCCCGCCATGCTAGACGAGCCAATTCATCACAAGCCAGGCTGCGGCAATGGCGCAAACGCCGATTGCCAGATAGCGCAGTCCAACCCTCATGGTTCAAAGGAAGACCTCGATCCGTAGTGTCGCGCGTCGGGGCGACACTACATCAGCTACGCTCCGGTCACAGGCTGCCCATGCGAAAGACGGTTCTCGGATCCGGGCAACGGCCTCGAATGTCTTTCTAAAGTGGGGCAGCTCTGGGCTTGGCGATATCGCAACTTCCCACACTCGATGTGGTGAAATTCATCAAAAACGAGCTCCCGGACGCCGAATTCAAGCGCCATCGCAGGGTTGCACCTCGTGTGTTGCCGCCTACGAGCGCCTGTTCCCTGACCGATTGAGCGCGCGCTACTGTTTCGGCTAGCCGCGGTAGAGTCAAAGTCGAAGTTCTTTGTTTTCGGGCTTTCGATTCAGGAATTCTGCGTCCGACGGCGACAATACGCAACGCGGGATCAGGATCCTCGACCGGTCGGCGGCTCGCGAGCTTTGACCTGCAAAGCTGAATGCCGACTGCGAGCTAGTCCCTATTTCGCTTGAAGCGATATGGGATTGCCGGAATGCCGGCCAACCTGTAGACGATCCCGGCGCCGCCGCGCGGTCGCCTTTCAGCGGCGGGGCCTGTAGCTCAATGGTTAGAGCCGGCCGCTCATAACGGTCTGGTTGCAGGTTCGAGTCCTGCCGGGCCCACCGCCCTTAAAAAGGGCCCTTGATCTCTCAGCGCTTTTTGCCGATTAGACAAATTCAACCACCACAACTAGACAAATTCGTTTCTCAGTTTTCACCACGGTTTGTTCTGCGCCAGCGACTTCATCGCGTCCTCGTTTTCTGAGCCTCTTCGAGCTGCGCGATGGCGCGCTTCGCACGGCGCTTCCGGTCGGCGTTCTCAATGTAAACCTGAAGCTCGCGCAGATCCTTGTGACCGCTGATCGCTTGCAAGTCGCGCACGTCCAGCACCCGGCCATCGGGCCCCTCGTAATCAGCGAGCCGCGTCAGGCACAGCTTGCGCAGGCCGTGGCTTGAGCATTCCGGCAAGCCCGCCTCGTCGCACCACTCGCGCATCTTGTTGCCGAACCCGTTCGCCGTGAACGGCTTGCCGAACGATGTCACGAGGTAGGTCTCGGTGCCGGTCAGTGGCGTCGCCGCAATGATGTCCGTCTCCTGCATCAGCGGCACATTACACCCGCACCGAAACTGGCCGGACGGTGGTCGCGCCACCTTCGACGACAGGCACGGTTCGATGAAGCCGGAGGGACGCCGCAGGATCATGGCCGGAGGCTAAAATATCGGTGGCTCTGCATGCCAGAGCACCAGATCATCCAATGCAACGAGCACGATCTTGTCAGTCAGCGCGGCTGATACAATTGCATCCTCTGTAAATGTTGACGTTGTGATGATGTAGCCGCGATGCGCATTCTGCTCTTCCACAACTCCCTTGAATTGCTGGATGGTCGGTCGGCCAACTTTATTCTCCGTCGAGTTTCGCTTGCATTGGACGATCATTAGGCCGTCAGGGTGGACGGCAAAGCCATCGACACCAAAGTCATTCGATTTTCGAGTAACCCAAGCCTCAAGGCCAGCCCTATGAAAAAAGCTCATGCTGTGCTGTTCGAAATTGAAGGGGTCCATGCTGAGCAAGTATTTTCGGAGCGCCATCTCCTCCACCGGCATGGCGAACCGGGTGGGATCCATCGGCTGCTCTTTCATTGCAGCCTTCATTTGTGCGCTAGTCTGACGTAGTCGCTCGTCTTCAATGATGATGTCGATGATTTCCGCAATATCGGTTCGTGCCTCCGGGCTTGTCACGACAGCTTCGATAATCGAGGTAATGCCTGCCGTACCGAGAAAGACCAGCAACAGTACCGGAACGCCAAGAGCGCCACCAAACGCTGCTATGCCAGCGGCATGGCCACCGACCAACGGGATTGCAGCGAGAGTGGCCGGTAACGCGATCTTCATTGACAATGATAGATTTGACTTCCGGTAATTTGAAACGGTTGCAGATATGCTCTTGGCCATCGCCTTGATGGTCGTCCGTGAATTGATCAGCGCGTTCAACTGCCTCAATTTTTCGAGGGAGCTTACTTCGCTTGCAACGACCTCGCGCGATTGGCTAAGCCAGCGTATCGCGAGGACCCGATCTTCGGGGCGCGTCGTGTGGGTGATGGTTGAGGCGAAGAGGCCCACAAGCCACGTCTTAATTCCGTTGGTCACATTGACGAACACGGCTGCTCCACAGGCGAGACGGATAGGGCGGTTCTATTTGCACGAAATCTCCAAGTCATCCGTGTCGCGCGGCAATTTCCTCTTTCTCGCTGGCTTTGAGATTGACGAACTTCATGTTGACCCTCGGCGGGACAGCGAAGTCCACGTCGAGGTACGCTGTGCCGAGCTTCATGGTGCCTTGGATGCGCTTCGCCGTCGCTGCGCTGGTGATGAGGGCCGTGACCAGCACGCCGCCACTGGTCGCTTTGGCGGCGATGGCATTTTCTTTCTGGATGTCGGCGTTGCTGTTTGATTTCAAGCGAAGCCGAGCTTTTGGTGGCAGGCCCCACGTCACTTTGAAAGTCGTCACCTCATAGCCCATCTGTTCAAGGATCGGCAGAGCATCGCCGACCTGTTGGGTGAAGGTGTTGAACTCGATCATCAGCTTGCCCGTTGCATCCGAGAAGTCCGGAAGCGAAAGGTCCGGCATCGACGGCAGTGACACGGAGGGCAGCGATGGCATCATGTCTCGCGCGGATTTGGTGATGCTGTCGATCCGGCTCGGCGCGGCCTCTTCGGCCTCGGCAACGGCGACGGTGCTGAACAACACAACGATTATCGAAAATGCCCTCATTCAACTCCCCCTTTGGCTCCGACCGCCAGATTAGGCATCGGGCGACGTTAAGCAGGCACGTCATCGATCTACTAGTGCCCGAGAATGGTCTGCATTCGACCCTGCAAGGCTTCGATCAGCGCAACGCGTCCCTCGGCGTTATTGAGATAGCGGACATGCCGGAGATGTCGAAGGTCAAAGGGAATATCATTTTCGTTCTGCGTGATTAGGATCACCTCTCGACCGAGGGTGTGGGCGATACCGGCTTCGTAGAACACGTTCGGATTTCTACCCGTACAGTCGCACACAACAATGCGCGAACGATCAATACGTGCGACTACATCTTGAATGATCGCAGCATTTTCCCAAATGTCGTCGGCCCGTCGACACAGAAGTCCGACGTTACCACGGACGCGTAGGACCAAACTTCGGTTTGGCCTTCCGCAGCCTTGTTCGCGGGTGGCCCCATGCATCCGAGAACCTGTTCCTTGGAGAGGCCGACCATCTGCGCCCGGGCGTCCTGCGCCACTTGGGCTCGCTGAATAGCGCAGCCTGCTAGCGTGACGCTGAGCGCCACGGCCAATCCCACATTACGCATTCTTCTTAATCTCCTCCGCCGCCCGCACACTATCCACAACCGGGGGGCGAAGGAAAGCGGTACCGATCGCGTTTTTGGCGGGCGCCTCCGTCTTGGCAAAGACATGGCCCGACCGGCCTTTTCCAGAGCGTTACTCGAAGTGCGTGAGAATAGATTTACAAGCAAAAACAATGTTTTAATGCACGCGACAGTGATGGCTGAACGGGTCGGATACCCACCAGCTACAGGAGCAAGCCAGTGCCAATCCCCATCCCCTTTTCGGTCTTTCAGACGACACCCGGCCAGAATTTTCCCAAGCCGCTTTTTGGCCTCCACGCGTATTCGCTCGAACAGGCCCGCGAGGCCAAGGTCGCGGGCGAGACCATCGTCGTCGCCGTCGCGCTCAGGAAAGGCAGGGAGAGGTTAAGTGCAGCGGGCCTGATGCGAAGCGCGCAGCGCGCAGCGCTCTGACGCGCACCACGCGCCATCCTATTCGCTTTTCGGGTCCCTCGGGGGCCAGGGCTAAACGCGGGGACCGCGCGACCGCGCCACTTCAGCATATTTACAGTTTCCATTTTTCGGGTTTCGTATGCTGAATTCGATTTTGAGGTTCACGGAGATGCGGCGCACTGATCTGGCTGAGGCAACGTTGGAAGGCTGGGCGCGGCTCGACGCAGCGCAGCGCCAGCGGTTCTTCGAGGCGTTCGTTGCGGCGGCGGTACGGCTCGACATGCTGGAGCTGCGCGCTTGGCTCTGGCGTCGGCTCCGAGAGCCGCCGCTAGTCGCGATTGATCCGGCTCGCTTCACGATTTCGGATGCCGATATTGCCCACCTTCTGAGGACGGCGGGCAATGCACCGGGCGGCGAAGCTGCCGCCGGGCCAGGGACGGGGCCGATGGCGGCTAGAACCCGCAGGCAATCGCTTCCGCCCTTGTTCAGCTCGCTGCGCCCAAGGATGCCAGGCTGCGAAACTGAGCTACGTCAGGGAACAATCCAGACTACGGTCCCGATGATCGCAATCGAAAAGCCGATGATCACCAGGTCGACCGTGAGCCACTCAGGGATGCTGGACATAGCTTCGTCCTCCAGCGTCACTCTGTGCTTGATGAGGGTGGGCCAATGTGAACCAGTTCACACACCCGGTACAAAAATTTAGTGCGTACCGCGTCCCCATATTCTCAAATCAGGTTATCCCATGGAGCTGTGGGCTTGGCTTCGGCGGCGGCTAAAAAATCCGCCGCTCGCCCCGCCGTTCGATCCGGCTCGTTTGATGTTTGCGGATGCCGACCTTGCCGTCATCCTGAGGGCGGCGGGCGAAGCTGATCCCCCCATCGACCGGCGGTGCCCCCAACGAGAAGGAAGCGTACCGGCCGGGGGCATCAAACAGCAGGGAAGGCCGTTCGGTCCGGCCCGAGAGCCGACCCAGAACGCAAGTCGCGTTTTGACCCCCCGTAGACGTTTGCTGGGTCAACTTTTGTTCTGGCGTCGCTCCGGTTCCGGGTGCACATTGGTTCTATCACCGTGCTTTGGATCGGTGACGAGAACGCCGGTTGCGCTCCCTCCCAATTCACGCAGGGAAAGGAGAGTGCCATGGGACGACACCCACAATCCCACATTAACAACAACCTGAATGCGGAACGAGCCCGCATCATAGCGGAGCTGGAAAACACGCAGCCGGGACCGCAACGTGATCTTCTAGAACGCAAACTGCGCCAGCTTAAAACCGCTTCTAATCTAGACAAATGGCTGACGTCGCCGGGTCTGCAACCCCCTGAGCAATAAGGTCGTCTCAGGCCGACCGAGCGCGTAGGGAGCAGATGCAAGAGTACCGCGCACATATCATGGACCTCGACGGGCATATCGCGCTTCGCATCGTTCTAATGTGCGAGGACGAAACCGAAGCCAAGAAGCGCGCCAGATGCTTGGCTGACGGCTACGACGTAGAGCTGTGGTTTGAGGATCGAAAGATCACAGAATTTAAGAGTGAGTAAAGCTGTCTCGGTTGGCGGCCTTTAGGCACGGTGTTCTCTCCACCTTTTGAGGAGTGACGACAGTCGTATCGGCCGTGGATTACACATGCGCATCCTGAAAGTTGCACACGCAAATTCTTCGTGCCCTTCCGGCATTTCGCGCATCATCGCAACCTCGATGCGAACCGTGTCAGCATCGAAAGCCTGACGGGAAATTCCTCGTCATTTTCTTGAAGTCCTACCCTGTAATCCACCTCACACCCGCACCCAAGCGCGGTCCGATATAGTCTCTTGAGACGTCTTAGCGTCATTCGAGGAATTTACAGATTTCTTTCGTGCGGCTCAGTCGTTCTTGTGTGGTTGGGCACCGAAACGGAAGGCCGGCATGCCAACGTCATTTCCCCTTGTGCGATGGTCGACTGAGATGCTGCCGGAGCGCACACGGTTCTCCACGTTCCGTGAAGAGTTTGCGCGGCTGAACCTCGCCTTGGACGTGATAGATCACAGCGGTGGCCGACCACGTATCAATGTCACCTACTGGCCGCTCGGCCCGGTTGGCGTTTGTAGCATTGTCACCACGCCGGTGGAGTTTATCCGTCACAAACGCCACCTCAAGGATAGCCGTGACCAATTCGGACTGAACATCGTCGAAGCTGGCCCGGTCCAATTTGCAAATGCTGGCCAGGAACATGTCTATGATGTCGGCGCCGCTTGTTTGGTTGACCGGGGAAGGCTGCTGCGAGTATTTGGGCCGCGTGGCGCCAGCGTCAAATTCGTGACCGTGCCGGCTGCCGCCCTTAGGTCTCTGGTTGCGCAGCCGGAAGATCTATCAGGTCGGCCGGTGCGTCCCGAACCGGCGCTTAGACTGCTCGGCCGCTACCTGCGGTCGCTCGCATCCTTCAAAGAACCTCCGTCATCAACACTGGCCTCCACCGTCGGCGTACATCTCCTCGATCTCGTGGCCGCAACGCTCGGGCCGACGGCCGAAGCTGCAATCGTTACGGAGCGTGGAGTGAAGGCAGCCAAGCTTCAGGCGATCCTGGCGGAGGTCGCGCAACGCTTCGGCGATCCCAATGGCGATCTGAACAATGTTGCTGGAGCGCTCGGTATGTCGCGGCGATACGTGCAAAAGTTGCTCGAAGAGACCGGAAAGTCCTTCACCGAGCACCTTGCAGGGTGTCGGCTTGAGCGTGCCTTCGCGATGTTGACTGACCCGCACCATCTGCATTTGGCCATCATCGATATCGCGTTTGCAGTCGGCTTTGGTGATGTTTCTCATTTCAATCGCTCGTTCCGCCGACGCTTCGGCGAGACGCCATCAGGCGTGCGCGCCGCATCAATCGTGAGGCAGAAGTCATCCTGCGCCCCCTCACAATGCGCGGGCGACGGCCGCTGAAACGCGGATGGGCAGCGGGAGCGGCGGCGCAAGGCGTCAGGCCAAGGCCGCAGGAAGGCCGCACAGCGCGCCAAGGGCGCAGGGCCCGGCCACCGGGCGGGCCGCGCCAGCGCACAGGCGCGACATGGCTAGACACTCCGTTAAAAACCTTTGGTCCATCTGCGGTCCGTTGTGGCGCCGAGACAAAATTAAATGATTGATTTCGTTGAAGGGTGGGACTTCTGCCGGGCCCACCAGTATTTTCAAGGAGGGCTTGGCCCGCCCGTTCGCGCCTCGTCTTTTCGTCAACCAACGAAACAACCAATCCTACGTTCTTGCTCGGTGCCGAATGCGTTCCGATAGCGTTCGCTGCGGTACGCAGGGTGGGCCGGGTGGTGATACCATAGGTTTCGCGAAGCGTCATTTCGCTCATACCCAAGAAGCCCGCGGCTTCCCACATCGGTGCCGCCCGCTGCATCAGCCAAGTTGCCGCGGTATAGCCGGTAGGTGAGACGTGGATAGTCCGACCGCGGGCGAACTGGCTAGGGGTGGGCCTCAAGCAGTTCTTTGCGGGCGATCTGAGCGCCGTCGATCCCGGCATGGCTGACGCTGATTGGTGAGGTTATGCGCTTTTGAGATGGCTCGGGTACTACGACGGCGGATGCGGCCCGCAAGATCGTGGGGCATGCCAGCAAGGAAAAAACCTGCCAGCAGGTGTCTACGGGTCAGCATGCGCAGGTGACTTGCTGAGATTAGCTAGTTTCTGCGCGAGCAGGATGCTTTGGTGCTGCAGGGCCTCCTCGATCACGTCAAGCTTCGCGCGCATCAGGCGCAGCGCAGTGGCCGATGCCGGCCGGTGCGCCACATCGAGTAGCATCAGCCGAGTGGACATCGCCTGATATTGCGCGGCGAAGTCGGTCACCTCGGAGCGGTAGGTTCGCAAAGCGTCCGTCAGCGCAACGATCGCTTGATCGGTCGATTTCTGCTCATGTTTGATGCCCCCCCTAAATCACGGTCGGTGGATGCCTGCTCAGTACGCATACGACGAAGACCGCCTGATTGACGCATGCGCGCGGGCACGGCGAGTTCTATGATGGCGATGCGTGAAGGTCAGGCGGCTTGCTGATCGGTGGGGTTGTCGGCCTGACGCAGGAGCTTCCATTCCCAGGGCAGCAGCTCGTGCAGACGCGATGCGGGAAGATCGGCGATACGGGCGAGGATGTCGGCGAGCCAGGCTTTGGGATCGACGTCGTTCAGGCGACAGGTCGTGATCATCGTCAGCATGATGGCGGCGCGGTCGGCGCCACGCAGGCTGCCGGCGAAGGTCCAGTTGCGCCTCCCCAAGGCGATGCCGCGCAACGCTCTTTCAGCGGCGTTGTTGCTGAGGCAGATTCTGCCATCGTCGAGGAAGCGGGCAAAATCGTCCCAACGCCTGAGCAGGTAGTTCATGGGCTTCAGGACCTCGGAGGAGCGCGAGAGGGTTTCTCGCTCACGGAGCAGCCAGGCGTGCATATCGTCGAGCAGCGGCTTGCTCTGCTCCTGGCGCACGGCACGCCGCTCGTCGGCGCTGCGGCCGTTGATGGCGCGCTCGATCTCGAACAACGCATCGAGGCGTCTGACAGCCTCCAGTGCGATCGGGGAGACCGGTTTGCCCTTGCGGCCTTCCCTGGCATTTTTCTCGATGTCGGCCAGCTCGAAGAAGCCCCGTCGTGCATGGGCAAAGCAAAATGCCGGCGTAATCGGCCGCGCCTTCTTCTGCGGATCGAACAGCGGTTCGAACCCGCTGTAGCAATCGGCTTGCAGGATACCACCGAAGGCGACCAGATGCTTCTGGGGATGCTCGCCTCGTCGGTCGCTCGAGGCGTAATAGACCGCCGCCGGCGGCGCGGGCCCGGCGAAGGGCCGGTCATCCCGCACACAAGTCCAGATCCGTCCGGTGGTACACTTGCCCTTCGCCAGGATACGGATGGTGGTGTCATCGCCATGAAGGCGCTCGGCCGCGAGCACATGGCGTTCGATCAAATGGAAGAGCGGCATGACGGCGAAGGTGCCGTGGCCGACCTGGTCGGCCAGGGTCGACAACGACAGGTCGATCCCCTCGGCCTTGAATCGCGCACTCTGGCGGTTGAGCGGGATATGCATGCCGAACTTGTCGAACAGGATCGTCGCCAGCAATTGTGGGCCAATGAAGCCGCGCGGCGTGGTATGGAACGGTGCGGGCGGCTGGCTGATCTTCTCGCAATCACGGCAGGTGAACTTCTCGCGTACCGTCTCGATCAACTTGAAGCGGCGTGGGATCTCCTCCAGCGTCCTGGTCACATCCTCGCCGATCTTCGCCAGCCGCGATCCAACGCAGCAGGCACAGCTCGTTGGAGCCTCCATGACGACGCGCTCGCGTTCGATGTCATCCGGCCATGGCTTGCGCACCGGCCGCTTGCGCGTGAAGGAACGGACGTTCTGCGTCTTCGCCGCTGCGGCGTGCGCGGCAAGCTCATCCTCGCTCGCCGTGGTGGCGAGTTCTTCGAGCTCCAACTCCAGCTGCTCGAGCAGCCGTGCCGTGCGCTCGGAGCGCGGCCCGTACAGTTCGCGTTTGAGCTTCTCGATCCGCAGCTCGAGATGCGCGATTAGCGCCTCGTTGTCCGACAGCTCCGCCCGCGCACTGGCAGCCACCGCCTCGGCCTGCAGCCGCGCCTCACGCTCGGTCTGCAGCGCCGCCAGGGCACTTGCAAGGTCCGATGGAAGATCGTCCGGCTTCGATATCATGAAGCCAGTGAATCAGATCAAGCCGCAGATTCAAACCATAAAACGTTATCCGACCCGCGTCGGACGCTGGGTTTCTTGTGGGTTGCGCCAATCGATCCCGGACAACAGATAGCTCAACTGCGCCGGCGAGATCGTTACCGATTCACCGGCAACCGATGGCCAGATGAACCTGCCTCTCTCGAGCCTTTTGGTAAACAGGCATGCTCCCTGGCCATCGTGCCAGATCACCTTCACAAGATCGCTGCGGCGACCGCGGAAGACGAACAGATGACCGTTGAGCGGGTCTTTGTGCAGCACCTCCTGCACTTGGAGTGCCAACGACGGAAAACCTCTGCGCATATCGGTGTAGCCTGTCGCGAGCCACACTCGCGCGCCTGTCGGAACCGGGATCATCGGCGCACCAGGGCATCGAGAACGCGACGCAGCGCGTCTCCATCGACCTCGCCATCGACCCGGATGCGGTGTCCGCTACCAAGATCGATCTCGATGATGCCCTGGCTCTTCCGTCGACGCACCGGCGCCGTCGTCAATGGCACTTCGGCCACATCCCGCGGCCGCACAGACGGCCCAATCTCGACCGGCACGAACGGAGCTATACTCGTCTCACCGTGCTTGCAAAGCTCTTTGCGCCACCTGAACAGCTGGCTCACATGAAGGCCGGCCATGCGAGCCACCTCGGAAACAGTGGCTCCGGGCTCAAGCGATGCTGCAACCAGCCGTTCCTTCTCATCTCGCGACCACCGCCGCCGCCGCTCGACCGATGTGATCACCTCTGCCCGCGAAATCGTCATAGCGCTTCTCCTAGGATTACCCCTAGGACCTGCAGCGCTCGCCTCCGTCAAACAAGGCGGCCTTTGGCGGAGGGATACCCTGCTCATGTTTGACGGCCTCTAGATCACGGCCGGTAGATGCTTGCTGATGTTTGATGACCTCTAAAGCGCGGCCGATCGAAGCCTGCTGAAGTTTCATGGCCGTGAGTTCGTCACGCGCCTTGTTCTGACTGTAGACCACGCCGGCTGAAGCGGATTGTTGCGGACCTGTCCTTGGACAAGGCCAAGCTTCAGGATGTGCTCTCAAAAAAGCTTTGAAGCCTGGCCGCAAGCGAGAGCTTGTCGACAAAGTACGGAGTGACTGGAAGGTCTCGATCAGGCGGGCCTGTTCGACTCTTCGGATCGATCGCGCACTTTACGTCTACAAGTTCAAGCGTGGCGACCAGGCCGCTCTCAAGAGCCGGATCAAGGACATCTGCGAGACGCGGGTGAGATACGGATATCGCCGGGTCCACGTCCTGCTCCAACGTGACGGCTGGGCCATCAATGTCAAACGTGTCTATCGTCATTATAGGGAATTGAGCCTGCAATTGCGCAACAAAACGCCGAAGCGTCGCGTCAAGGTCAAGCTGCGTGAAGACAGGACGGAAGCAGGTCGGATCAATGAGGCCTGGGCAATGGACTTCGTTCATGACCAGCTCGCCACCGGCCGCAAGATCCGTGTGCTCACGATCGTCGACACGCTCAGTCGCTTCTCTCCAGCCGTCGATCCGCGCTTCAGCCATCGAGGCGGGGATGTCGTGCAGACTTTGGAACGCATCTGCAAGACCGTCGGCTACCCCAAGACGATCCGCGTCGACCTGGGATCGGAGTTCGTCTCCCGCGATCTTGATATCTGGGCCTACCAGAAGGGTGTCGTGCTGGATTTCTCGCGGCCGGGTAAGCCGACAGACAACAGCTTCATCGAATCCTTCAACGGCAAGTTCAGAAGCGAATGCCTGAACACGCACTGGTTCCTGAGCCTTGACGACGCACGGCAGAAAATGGAGGATTCACATAGCGCGATCGGCAACAAGGCGCCGATATCGCTGTTGAATGGCTCATCGGCACCCCCGCCGGCATGAGTCTACCCCCGGGAAATTCCAGCAATGGCTGGCCTAGTTTCCGGGAGCACTTCAGCGGCAAGCAGCCATCGACGTGTGGTGTGGGTCATTCTGGGGTGCGGCGTTCAGAACTACTGACGGCTCGGGACAATCCTATAGCCGACACAATCGCCGCGAGTAAGCCCCGCAGCGGTCTCCCGCCGGCGCAGACAGATCTCCCGACTTTCCGGTCCCGATTTTTTAGCGACCAAGAATCGCCGCGCAACGATTTCACGCATTTCCCACATAACGTGAAGGAAAACTTCTTGAAACGCATCATATGCGCGTTTTTTGCCGCGCTGATGCTCCTTGTCGCCGATTTGGCACATGCCGCAGCAAGTATCCGGGCGGCATTCCAATTATGGTTGATGATACTGATCCCGGTAGATGGCAGTCGCGATGATAATCAGCGCAGGAGGGCCTTCGTGCGCTGTCTTTCTGCGCCGCTTCTTCCGCGTTAAACGGGACCGTCATCTTTCTTGGATATTCGCGCTGGCCAATCTCGTGCAGCTCGCGGCCAACAGCCCAACTAAAGAGATTTGCACATGAGGTTTCACGGCGCTCATAGGTCTCCTGGCGTCTACCACGCTTGCCGTTGCATTTTTGTGGACTTCGCGGTGACAACATGCAGACGCGCTTCGTCATATTCGATCGTGGCTGTATGCACCTCCGAGGCGATAGGCTAACCGATTGATTTCTGAGGTATGTGATAATCACACGATCGAGGCCGATTACGGGATCGATCATTCGCAGCGTTGTTTGGCAAGCGGGTTGGGACACTTGATGCGAACGATTCTTATAGCTCTAAGTATTTGGTTGTTGATCAACGTCCTCTTTGTACTAGTCATGATTCCTCCGCGCAAACCACGGAAATCTAGCCGTCAGAACGGCACCGCCGGTAGGCTTTCACCCGCATTAATTAAGGAGAACGCCGAACCATCAAGCGAAGAGGATGATAGCTCTTCTCTTCGCCACGTTGTCATCGCGATCGGGCTGGGCGTCTTCTTTTCGCTGACGCCGCCTTTGCTTCAGGCTTACGATGCTATCAACGAGTTCGTTAACCGTCGCCGATCAAGACGAAACGCTTCGGCGACCCATCACAGCCTTGATCAGCACGCTGACGAAGTCTCCGATGTTGAGACCGGCCAGGACAAGAACCGTCGGTAGTCACCATTCGGGATGAATGTTCAATCCCATTAAGTCGTAGTCGGTCAGTGTTTCGCCGCCCGTGTCGCATTGGTGCTTTCCGGCGAATTGATCCACTTTTAGCAGTGGGCTCGGCGCGCGGCCGCCAGGAACCATGTCGGGGTAACGGTGCCGGGGGGCTCGACGGAGTCCGACTCCGCCGCGATCCAGCGCTACCTGGCGCATATGCGCCGCATTCTGTTGCCGAATGCGAGATAAGAGCAGCGAACATGACCTCAAGTTGAACCACACTACATGATCTTTAAGCGACTAATTTTGGGGCTTCAATATGAAGAGACTTCTGGGGCTTTTGCTGCTCGCCCAATCCTTCTTGCTTTCCGCCGAGGCCATGGCGCAGGGGCTTCCCGCTCCCTCATACTGGAAAAATGAACGAGGTTCGGAACTGCTTATTTGGTCCGCCAATAGCGGGACGATACAAGGGACTTTCACAAACCATGCTCAAGGGTTTGCGTGCCAGGGCATCCCGTATCCTGCAGCGGGATCCGTTAGTCCAACCGGCTTGTATTTTGTTGTTACCTTTGCCCAGTGCAATTCCTTTACCCGCTGGGTTGGAACAATTAAGGGGTCTCAGATGCCAACGTCTTGGACGCTGTTCTACGTTGATAACAAAGGCAAGCCTAGCAAGTTGAAGGGTGCGGATATATTCACGCGCGTATGGTAGTTTTCAATCTTCCTGCAAACGAAGCGACCTAAGATTTGAAGATCGCTCTCGCGACGTCTGCACTCCGAAGCGGCGTGTGACGCTGAGCCCGGCGCGCGCGGGCCCAGCGTCGCGCCGACGCGGCGGATTTCGGCCTATTCTCCGCCCTCGTAGAAGAGCTCGAGCGGCAGGTTGACCAGCACCGATCCAGTCCCGAGCAGTTGCATTCGGCGGTTCGGGTGGTAGACACTTCGCTAATACTTCGGTTCGAAGCGCGCTACTCTGCGCGTCATCCCTGAGCTCTAGGTTCATTCTCGAGGAGATCCTCAGCACGTGCCTTGGCGTCGTTTTCTCGGGATCATTTTATGTCACCTATTCAAGCGATTAAAGACTGGTACGTGTCCCTGGACAACGAACTTCAATCAGACATCGCGTACATGTTCGTATCTCTGACTCTCGGTGATCGCCAGTTTGCTCCCGCTGCCGCTGTCCGAAGACTGTTGCAATGGTTTGACGTGCGTAGTGAAGGCACGGAACACGAGGATGCTCTAGCAGCCGTTACGTTTCGGGCCTCATTCGAATACATCTTTGCTGAGCGCTTCACGGGCGCCGGGTGGATCTTTCCAGAGCAAACTTTCAAGGACGTGATCCGCGAGGCTGCTGAAGGTAAAGAGGCAAGCAAGATTGCGACGAGCGCATTCCGGTTACTGCGGAGCCTTCCGGACCGGAGAACGAAATGGAAAGAGGCAGGTGAGAACTGGAATGCCCTAGTCAACTCGACAATCAACGATGATGCGTTGAGGCAGTGGACACAAGATCAGTTCCTGGCGAGCGACTACGGGCCGGCGCAAGACTGAAAAAGCTCCTCACCTCCCGCAATCCTCGCGACGGTGCACTTGCCAGGCGATTCTGGCGCCATCGATGTTAGAACCTCCATCCTCAAACTTGCTTTGTTTGAGTAGGAGTCAAGCGCAAATGCTGTTCGGCTCTTCGCTCCGCGCAGCAATACCGTGTTCGGCAAGTCGTCTCGATATGAACTGGAGAGGTGAAGCCTATGCGACGTTGTTACCCCATCAGCCCTTTTGCTGGAATCGCGGACTGAGACGAGGCATAGGCGCCTGAAATGAGCTTGTAACAACAACATGCCCTTTTCTCGAGGCACTTGGGTTCATCAATCTCCAAGAGACCGCGCATCTTGCGGATCAGCCCTCGTTCTTCGAATCGGCTTAGAGTCTGCGTTACCCCAGCGCGACGAAGTCCCAAGACAGACGAAAGGTAGTCATGGGTAACTGGCAGCACACGAACGTCAGCAGCATCACTCGCCAAACAAAGCCAGCTCGCGAGCCTCTGTTCACGATCGTGCCGAACCCCGCACAATCCTGTCTGAACGCACTGAAATGTCAGCGCTTGAACGTACTCAAAGAGATGCTCTCGGATCTCAGGACGCTCTTCTACTAGCCGGCGCAATTCCTCAACACGGATCCTGTGCGCGCTTCCGGGAAAGAACACCACAGATTGATGCGTCGAAAGATGTCCTCCGCACAAGAACGAAGCACCGACCACACCCCGATATCCTATGACGGCCGTTTCAAGCATGCTCCCCGCCGCGACAACCCTTAGCGAGACGAGGCCCGACTCCACGAAGTAGACGTGCTCTACATGCCTTTTCGGCTCTTGCAGAACCATACGCTCTTTCAGGACGATCGGCTCAAGGCACTCCCCCAATGCTGCGAGGCCGTCCGGAGAAATTCTGGACAGGATAGCATTTCTGACAGGGGGCCGCGTATTAGGACGCAGGCTATCGAGCCGACGAAGCGTCGGCTGTGTGCCGGTAACTCCTGCGAGAGCGGGGTCACCCGAGCTGTCCCGCGGTTCAAGGACGGCTGGCACCCGATTGGTCATAGTGCAGTCCGTCTCATAGCGTGGATATCTGCTGGAAACGTAGCCAAATACCCATACGGATTCCTGTAATGTGCAGCGCGTTGAGCACAAATCCGGCCTTAAGACGGCGTCTTTGACGAATTTCAACGCCTGACGGGGACCGACCGGGGTGTGGAGCAACTCGCTTTGGACTCGTCGGCGCCGGAACGCCGTCAGACCAGCGCGCCACGCTGTTACCGCCTGGCCGGGGATTGCGAAGTCCGTTGCGTGAGACGAACACAGCACCACTAAGGCAACCGCGCCTCGCCAGAGAACATTTCAGATGTCAGGCGAGAGTTTAGTCATGCTCCCTCTATGCCGAAATTCATTGTGACCAACACGAGTTTTGCACTGATGTTCTCAAGACAATCAATCAACCTTTTCAACCGCTGATGCCATGAGGGAGCACCGTTTGTCTCGCCGCAGGGACACCTGGCGACGACTGGCAGTCCCCTCGCACCGCCAAAGCGCAAACATGCTGCGTGGACACAGCCGGCCGCCTGCCTCGCGTCAGTTTTCCTCTAATAATGATTGGAACCGAGGCGCAAAATAAAGATCAATCTGTCATAAGTGTCGCTAGTCCCGGGCTCCGGCGGTCCGCGGTAAGGTCGCATTTTTATAGAATTTAGCTTCAGTGAGGTCGGAATGAGAGAAAGGCTAATACCTTCACGCACAGGCAAGTTCGGTTTTCAGATGATAGCCGCAATAGTGGGAGGGCTCCTCGCTGGAGCCGCTCTAGGCGCCACCCCCTATGTAATTTCGCAAAAGGACCGAGAATTCAGACCCCAAGAAATCGTAATAAAGCGCGGCGAGACCCTACGGTTTATAAACGATGACGGTGAGCTCATGCACCACACCTATTTGAGCTCAGACACCTTCGAGTTCGATTCTGGCGATCAACAGCCAGGCAGCCAATTCGACGTCGTCTTTTCTGTGGCTGGTGACTACACTGTGTTGTGCGGCATTCATCCCAAGATGAAGCTTGGCGTGCACGTCAAAAAGTAGGGCCCTACAGAATTGAGGTGTTGAAGATCGCTGCATGACCGACATAGTAGGCGAACAGCGTAACCGTCAACGCCGCACATAGTCCGGCCGGAGCGAGCCAGGGAGCGCGATAGTCGGCTTCCCTCGGCTGATTATCGGAAAGTATCGCGACCAGTACGACGATGATCGCCGAGTGCCCGATCACATCAAGCTTGCCAAATTCGAAACACGCGCTGATGAACATTCCAAGCAGTATGGCAGCCGCAACGCGCCGGACCAAGGGCGTCCAAGCTAGGGCAAACGCGAGCGTGAATTCGATCATGCCAGCGGCGCGCATATAGAACTCACTATCGAACCCGAGCGTCATGCCGGGGTGCTCGATCAGAAGCGGGAAGCTCCATTCCGGGTAGGCCCACTTTTCCACCGAAGCCCACATCAACGTGACGGCGGTTGCGTAGCGCACGACATCGAGTGGCGGAACGCCGAACAGATCTTTTTGCAAGCCCGCGAGGGCGAGGTAGGCCGCAAGGCCCAAAAAGATCGGATAATCGGCCAGATGAAACGTGCCGTAATCTCGAACGGCGAGCCCGAACAGAACGACAATTCCCGCCGCGGAGAAGGGCATCGTGCGGCGCGACAGCAGGCCTGCTGCGATGGCGAGTTGCAAAGGCCCAACCATTGACGAAGTCGTTTTCAATTCCGGGGTCAGCAAGATACCGCCCACCGCCCAAAGCGAGATGAAGAAAAATCCGCAGACAGCCCGGATGATTTCCTCAGTGTGTAGTCGCAATCCGTCCGTGAAGCGGTTGAGGGAGCGGGCCGCCAGCTCACCCAAAGACGTCCGTTCAACCATGCAGCCGGAAAAAAACCAGAGCAGGGCAAGAGCCAACAGCAGTTCAAAATCCTGGCACAGTACGTTTTCGAGGCTTCGGGGCTGGCCGGCAGCGTCATAGGCACAGAACCATTTGACATGGGCACTGGCACCTTGTGTCCCCAAGAACCAGAAAGAAAGTGCCACGATGGACCTTGCAAAAAGGGAGCTTCTCCGGAATGCCGCAAAGGCATCCCGCGTCGGAGACCTGAACATAAAAAACCACCCCTTTTGGAAAAGCGCCCGCCTCTGACGATTTGTTCAACTTAGCACAAATCTTAAGGATGTGACGACGCTCGCATCCGAAGGTTGTTTGCTGGGTTAATGGGGACACGCCGGCAAGGATTTGTGCGGCGAGACTATCGCGCACGTCCCTTCAATTTTACAGATTTTGACGACGGGCCTTCAATGCAAGTGTCGTACTGAATGTCAGACAAAAAACGGATGTCCGGAGTAGTCCATGTTTGGTGCGTTTCGTACGAAGAGGGTGCCCGTCGGCTCGGCGCTGGCCCGCACCGCAATGAGACTCACAGCATGCAGTGAAACCCTGGAGACGTGGGCGGGCGGTTTCCTCATCCTCGTGTTGGGCTTGCTGGGAGCGGCATTGCCGCACTTCCCCTGAGAGCCTCCCCGACCGCGCGATCGGGGTACCGGTCATCGCGCCAACCTGGGAAAAGTCGTATCCGTCGAGGATGCGGTGAGCGTCTGAAGAAAAGCGATCAGATCCGCCTTTTCGCTTTCCGTCAGAGATAGAGGCTTTATTGAAGGCGAGCGGCTCGGACGGTCGATCCCACCCTTGTCATAGAGTTCGATGACCTCTTCGAGGGTTGCGACCGATCCATCATGCATGTAGGGAGCACGCCGCGCGACATCGCGCAGTGTCGGCGTTTTGAATGCGTACCGCAGCTTTTGCGACGTCGGAAAAAGCCGACCGCGTCCAACGTCGTCGTTCCTTGCGACGCCAATATCGTGAAACGATCCGTCAGTGAACGATGGTCCACTGTGGCAGTTTGAGCAATGGGCTTTGCCGTTGAAAATCTCAAAGCCGCGTTTTGCCGCGGCGCTGACGGATGTCGCGTCTCCCATGATCCACCGGTCGAATGGCGCTTCGCCAGCCACGATGGCTCGTTCAAAAGTCGCCAACGCGGCTTCGATCCTGGGTCGCGTGATCGCACCGTCCCCGAATGCGACTGCGAATGCATCAGCATAGGCCGGGATAGCGGAGAGACGCGCGATCAATTCTGATTCCGTCAAATTCATGTTGGCCCGGCCTGTGATCGGCCCGAACGTGACGGCTTCGAGAGTCTTGAATTTGCCGTCCCACCCCAACGGTTCGGTGAACGCCACGTCGATCAGGGTCGGCGCACGCAATGGCAGGCCGCTGGGATCCTCGCCGACCGCACGCGCGAGGCCATCACCCCAGGAAAGCGACGGATTGTGGCACGTCGCGCAGGAACGGGTGCGGGACTTCGAGAGCAGCGCATCGAAGAAGAGTCTTTCCCCGAGAGCAGCTTTCGGCACCGTGTAGGGATTACGATCGGGATAAGGGATCGCCGCCGGCCGACGATAGCTGGCGCGCGCCGTGGCATCCGCTGATGTCTCCGCCGCTGCCGAGGCAAAAGGTTGGCCCAGCGGAAAAAGGGCCGCGAGCAAAGCTAAGCTGACCCAGATCCTCATCGGCTCCTCGACGATATAGTGCTCCTATATGGCAACCCCGGAAAAAAAGCCTTAATAGCAAGTATCGGATGCTGCCGATTAATCGAAATCTCCTTCAGAGAACCCTTGCGCCTCCATGACTGGGGCGCGCCAACAATTGATGAAGTGGGCCCGTGTGACATTATAATGGAAGCCCTCGATGAGTTTCATTTCAGAGCGCTCAACAAAACCGTAGGCAGGAGCTGCGGCGCGCTGATAGCGTCGTTGATTATGATCGCGCCCGACGATCGGAACCTTTGTGGCTCGGTTGCTAACATGTCGACGCACCATGTGGATCCTGAACGCATTGAAACCCAACGGCGAGAGCGAACTCAGGACCGAACAACACTCAGGAAAGTCCTGGTTCGTCTTAGCCGGTCATCGCACCGCTTAACTGACGTCTCGCGAGGCCGCCTCTCAGATTCAGGATCGTTGATGCTATCTCGGTAGCAGGGACCGGGCGGCTGAATAGGAATCCCTGCGCCTCGTTGCACCCTTCCGCCCTTATTTGATCCAACTGTTCAATCGTCTCGACCCCCTCCGCCGTTATTGTTATGCCAAGGCTTTTTCCAAGGCTGGTAATGGCTCTTACGATTAATTTAGATCCATTTGTCGCTGTTGCATCACGGACGAATGACTGATCGATCTTGAGCTTGTCAAAGGGGAAGCTGCGCAGATAGCTCAGCGAGGAGTATCCAGTACCAAAATCATCTAAGGCGATGCTCAGCCCCTGCGCCTTCAGCTTGTGCAGTGTTGCAACCGTCTCGGCGCTGTTTCCAAGGAGAACAGACTCCGTGATTTCCAATTCGAGCCGGTGCGGGGCCAGCGTTGAAGCATCAAGCGCGTTGGCGATAACCTCTGCAAATCTTGGATCCCGAATCTGAGTCGCCGAGACATTGACGGCAATCTTGAGCTCGCTCGGCCAACCGGCCGCCTGCTCGCAGGCGCGGTTGAGAACCCACTCACCCAGTGGAGTGATGAGACCGATGTCTTCTGCAATGGGAATGAATTGGTCGGGTGGCACCAGGCCACGCTTCGGATGAGGCCAGCGCAATAATGCTTCGAAGCCGCTGATCCGGTCCATCCGCAGGTCATAAATGGGTTGATAGAACAGAGTGAACTCGTCCTTGTCCATGGCCTCGCGAAGATCGAGTTCGAGCGCGCGGCGGCTCTGCAAACTTGCGTCCATCGCCGGCTCGAAAAACCGCCATGTTCCCCTGCCCCCGGCCTTGGATCGGTACAAGGCCATGTCCGCATTTTTCAGGAGCATTTCCCGTGTCATGCCGTCACCGGGCGCGAGCGCAATTCCGACGCTGCACCCGACGATAACGCGATGCCCATTTAGCTCATAAGGAGCTCCGATACATTCCACCACGCGGCGGGCGAGACGTTCGGCGTCTGCAGCGTTTTGGACATCAGATTGTATGATCGCAAACTCATCGCCCCCCAACCGGGCGACGGTATCAATCTCGCGGACACACGCGCTCAGTCGGTCGGCGACCGCGCAAAGCAACCCATCACCCACCGGGTGGCCCAAGGTGTCATTGATCTGTTTGAAATTATCCAGATCCAGGCAGAACACCGCAAAGCCGGAACCCCGGCCGGCCTCCGCGACGGCGTGTTCAATGCGCTCGGCGAACAATGAGCGGTTAGGTAGTCGGGTCAGATCATCATGCCGCGCCATGAAGGTAATCTGAGATTGGGCTCTCTGTTGTTCGGTCACATCTTCGCAACTGACGAGTAAGCCGCCATCAGAAGTGGAGCGATGGCCAATAGAGATGACGCGTCCGTCGTTAAGGCGCTGGAGGTAGTTGCCGCTCTCGTGGCGAGGCAAAATTTTCTCCCGCTCCGCCAGCAGATCGGGCACCGTCTGGCCGCCATGACTTCCAGCCGCAACACTCAGACCGAGCACTTCCTCGAAAGTCATGCCCGGAGCAACGAGCTCAGGCGAAAGATCAAAGATCTCACAGAAGCGTCGGTTTACGACCTGCAGCCGTGCCTCGCTATCGTAGAGGCAGAGGCCCTGAGACATGTGTGACAGCGCCGCATCCAGTCTCAGATTCGTCGCATGCAACTCGGCTTCCTGACGCTTCAAGCTGGTGATATCGCTATAAACGAGGATAACACCCCCCTCTTGGGTCGGACTGCGGCTAACTCGCAGCCACCGTCCATCTGGGAGTCGGGCTTCGCTCGCCGATCCTTCGACGTCGCGAGAGACCTTTCGTTGCGTAATTTCGGCTCCGGTTGATTCATCGCTTGGCACCTGCTCTACTCGAAAAGGATCCGGATGAACAAGCTGCGAAGAGCAGCCGATGAATTCGCTGGCTCGGGAATTGACCAATGCTATCTGTCCGCTCGCGTCCAGGAGCACGATGCCTTCTCGAGAATTTTCAAGCGCATCGGAAAGCCGCGCTTGCGCGGAGCGACGTTGCGCCACCTCTCGGTCGACCATCTTCCTGATGTTGTCCCGCATCTTCCTCATGGCCGCGAGTAGCGAACCCAACTCGTCACTGCTGCCTCTGGGAATGTCCGCGTTCAAGTCGCCATCGGCAATACTCCTTGCCGCTTTCGACGCAATGGCGACAGGCCCGATAATCCGCCGTGCCAGCAACCACGAAAAAAGCCCGGACAGAAGGAGCGCAACGGTCAGCGCCACCACATTCAGTTGCAGATCCCGTTTGATCGCGGCAAGGGCTCGCTGACGGAATAGAAAACCATCCCCGGCCGTATAGTTCACCAGCAACTCAATCTGCTGATTTACGACGTTTGAGAGCTGGTCAACGTCGTCGATTTCCCGAGCGCTCGCTGCATTATTCCCGGTGCCATCAGCTTGAAAGCGACGGCGATGAATCGCGACCCAGGCGTTTGCAGCTTCTTTAACTTTGGCGGCTGCCTTCGCAGCTCGCGCTGATTGCGACCTTTCAGCTGCAATAGTGACATCTTCCGAAAGCGTCTTCGCCAGCTTGTCGATTTCATCATCTAGTCGAGGACGGGCCGACGGCTGCCTTGTGACGTGTGAAGATGCCACGCGCATCGCGGCAAAATCGGCACCAGCCGCACGTGCGTAGTTGATCGACATCAAGGACTCATCGAAAGTCCGCGCAACCAGGTCGCCTGCGTGCCGGATACCAAGGACGGAATACCCTCCGAGGCTCACTGCGATCGCGCTCATCGCAAGACAAAAGCACAAGATTGCAGTTCGGATCGACCCTCGAGCCGAGACAAAGCGCGAGAAACAGGCCGTTACGGACTGAAATGCCTCAAGGACCACTTTCGATTGATTGGCAAATCTGCCGACGACCAAAAGACTCATCCAGGTGTCTTTCGCTAAAACAAGAATTTCCGAGCAGCAGCATCGAGACGATCCGTTCACCCCCTCGCCGCACCAATTCTCAAGTTCCGCCGAATTCAGAGGACTAGCTCGCCTCTGACTAGAGCCGTTCTTGCACATGCGGTGGAGAAAAGAAGCCGCCAAGGGAGGCGGCTTTTGATTATTTCAGAGAGCTGCTGATCGAAGCGAATTTCGCATTGAGTTTAGTGCCTAGCCCATTCACGACCGCTATGATTGCAAGCGAAATACCCGCCGCTATCAGCCCATATTCTATGGCCGTAGCCCCGGACTCATCGCGTAAAAAGTGTACTAGCGTTTTCACAGTGCGTGCCCTTCCAAGGTCTAACGCTCGGGATTTACCGGCAATTTGTTAAAGCCGGCAGAATCTCATTCGAGAATCCGTTTGGTGTGGCGCCAAAACTTTGTACGGAACGTACAAATGCGCGCACACTTTGCAAAGTCGCGGTGAACCTCTCGTCGTCCAGTTACTAGTCTCAGGCGGGTGCAGGTGGCGATCTCGGCGTTGGCGATCAACATCTCGCCCGAGGAGTATCGCGCCGAACACGGCCGCGCGGTCGGATGCCCGGTCGAGGATAGGCCCCTGCTGGCCTTCTAAGGATTTCCCGCAGAGTATCGGGATCATCGTGTGCTCTCACAATATCTCCGGGAGAACGGTTCGGGATAGTTCGGCAGTGGTCATAAACCTGCACGCTAGGGAGTTTGGGCTCCGCCACCTGCATGACCAGGTCACCCCCGCATGGTTGACGGAACACTCGATCAACCGTCCTCGTGAAGTGCTGCCGTGGAAAGCTCGGGAAATCTTGTCAGAGCTGCGCGACGTGCAGGGACCGGACGCTTGCTCGCCGGCGAGTAACACTCGGGCGAGAAACAGCGTCCCGGCGGTTCGTCTTCACCAGATCGCTCGGCTTCCTTTGGATCAGAGACGCCGCCGCCACCGTGCATTCATGGCCGGACGACCGGATCAGGCGATAATTGCAATAGGCAGCCGAACAGGCCCGTAGCAGATTGCAGGTGGTCAAACCGGCCGGCGATCCGCTTTATGATGGCACATGTTGGTCGCCGAAGCGTCGACTTCATCGAGGAAGTGAACTTCTCTTATCGCCAGCTTCCGCAATCGCGACAACGTTTCTCAGCTTGGCTACATCGATCCGACAAGTCCTTCCCCAATCTGCCACTCCGTCTTTACAGATCGAGACCAGCTTTGATGGAGTGATCAGTACGTCGCGAGAAGGGCTAAGCGATCGACCATTTTTGTGGTTTCGGCCTGCTGCGCAGTTGCGTCTCTGTTATCGGCAGGAAGGCGCCCGTCTGAACGGTTGCCGATGTTGCCTGACAGTCGACCGTTTGCCCCGCTGCCACTCGCGCCAACTGCCGAATGTCAAACAAGCCTGCAGATCAGCAAACTATGCCGACCCACTGACGAAGCTAGCTGCAAGCGCAAGAATCCGAGGCCAATGTAATGAATACTTAAGCGCTGGGCTGGGTTGAATGGCGCCTCCGGGTTTCAATCGAGCGCAGCTCGGCGAGCGCGCTCACAGTGTTAGAATGATTAGGTATTGCTCGCTCGAAAGCTCGAGAATAATCGTCAAGCGGAGCTTCGCCACTATTCAGGAACAAACAATCTCGATGCACACCCCACACACCTCTCGTTAATGACGTCGCGTTTGCGATCGCAACTGATGCCCAATAAGGTTCTAGATTTGATCAATACGTTTTCAAGGTTCTGCTGCGCCGGGCTTGGAAGTGTCCGCCCCTCCGAGATGGAAGCACCAAAGCGATAGAGGCCTTGATAGCATCCCGCATGCGAATTAGGCGCAGCACAGCGTTAAAGTAGATTTCCGGTGTCGAGGCAATTTTGCAATAGGTCTCATTCAATATCCTGAAAAGGGCCAAGGGCGGGATTCCGAGCTTCTAATGGGGGAGAATGCGATGCGACCGCTGCGTAAAGCACGAGAGTCATAGCCGAGCGGACGATATTTTGTACATAACGTTCAAATCTGCGGCCGAAGCAACACGCTCGGGCGAGTAACGGGATCGTTCGTACGTCCCGTGCTGTGTTTGTCGCCACCGCCCTGATTTGGCTATTAATGGTTGGCGAGCACAGGGAAACTCTTCGTTCGTACTCACTTGCTCAGAAAAGGTTCGATATGAATCATGACGACAACGGAAATCGCCATGAAGTATCGGTGATGACGGACGAACAGCTCGTGCTGGAGCACTGCAAGCAACAGATTGCTCGTCTCAAACAGCTGGTTATTCGCCTTTCTGAAATTGCGTTGCGCAACGTCGTAAGAGCCGCCGAGGACCGAAAATCGGAACGCGCGTGAGTCTCCCCCGGAGGGAAACGAACGTTGCGCCGTAGCGCGCTGTTCTTTACAGCGCGGCTCCCGCCGGGGGCAGGGAGCAGCCTCGCCCCTATCTCCATAGGGGCGAGGCTCCTATTTTATAGCCGGAACTTTGAGGGTTCAGACCGGCATCGAGCTTGGCGTATCGCGCGGCCTTCAGGCGCCGCGGGGAGGTTGGGATGCTGGTGGTGGAGACGATTGCGAAGATCCATCGCAGAAGCATATGGGCCGAATGAACGCCGGCGTGCATCCAACCGGCGACGAGCACCCTCTGTGTGTTCGGCGGCCTGGGCCCGTCTCGAAAGTGAGCACAACTTCACGGTCGGCCAAGCGCAACGTCTGGGAAACGCTCTTCGCCCGACGCGTGGATATTCCTTCGCATCGACAGCGATCACGCGCGACGTGCCGAGCACATTCTTGCGAGAGCAGTGGCTCGCATTTGCGACGGCAACGCCAGCAAGCAGTGCCGTCGCCGCGCCGGCGAGTTGTGAGGCCCATTGGTGCAGGCCTAGTCTACCAGCGCAACGGAGAAAAGCGGCGCGCCTATTTTGTACCAAGGGAAGCTGTCTCGCTCCTCTCAATGGGGCGCGAAGTGGATTTCGATTCTGACCGCAACCGGATGGGCGGGCCGGCATTGGGCGAAATGTCGTTTACTCAAGAGTACTTTCGCCGGCTGGCTCGGGAATGTGAGCTGCCCGCGCGCTTTTTCGCGCTGCTTGACGGCGACGCCTCAGAGTACGCCCCCGAGGAAGCCGAGCAGGAGTGTTGCCGGAAACACTCTGCGTCCGCAACGGCTCCCACCTCTCCAGATCGGCGTGGATAACCAGGTCACGTGGCCCAAGGAGGAAGCGCTTATCACCTTTGAACAATACCGCCTGCTCCTCATGCCCAAGACCAAGGATCACTTGCAGTCCGTCCACATCGACCTGACGGCCAACTGTCTCGACGAACGCGGCGCCTTGACGGTCGTCTCTCCTTCTCAGCTGCACCGGCTCGATGCCGGAGGCAATCTCGATCACCGGCTGGTAGCGCTTGGCGGAAGCGCTGAAATATATCACGCCCGAACGCCGCCGCTGAAACAACTGCACGTCGCTCGAGCCCTGCGGCGTCGAGATTTTGACTTTGTGCTCGCGGTTGGTGAAGCCGAACACGCCCAAGGTTTCCGAATCCACTCCTGGCGCTGCTGCACAAACCAGCTCTAGCCAAGCGCGGCCCCTTGGTCATTGCGTAGCTCGATTACGTCGGGGTCAGCTTGTGGCGGTCGCCGTTCCAGATCGTTATCGCTTCCTCGGGCGTGCCGACCGCCTTGGTCGAGACCTCCATGCCGTAGGGTTCGCTCGCAACGAAGGCGCCTGCTCGCATCCTCCTGGATCAGGACCGGGTAGCACTTGGCAATCAAGCACCTCCGGATCGGACGCCCCCGATTTCGTGTTGCTCTCACTGGTATTCGGATCAACTGCCATTCTGTAGTCTGCCTCAAGCAGCTCCACTAGCCGCTCGATGCGAGCGATCCGGAATGGCTGGGACGGCTTTGTCATCAGGGCAGGCCCCTCGGATCGAATGCGAAGAATCCAATGATGAAGATGACGAGCGTGCGAGGAGTGGCGTTCATGCGCCGGGCTGTCGGTCCTCCGCCGAATGCCAGTCCGCGCCGTGGAGGCGGATCATCTCGCGACGGGACCGCTCGATGAAGACGCGCTCAACGCAAAAGCCGGCGGTGACTGAAGCCGCCAGCGCAAGGCCGCAGGCGATATAATCATTCATGAAATTCCAAAACATGTTGCTGCCGGCGACGCCGACAAAAGTAAGTGCCATGACGGTATTGCGAATTGCCTTAACCACGTTGTTTCCCCAGCCGGTCGGCGAGGCACTTTAGCATTGCAACCATGACGCTTAGCAGCGTTTGATGGTTGTGATCCGCCGTCTTTCTGCTCAATCAGCTTGGGTCCGGCCGTGTTGTCGCGCCCCGTGGAACCCGATCGATACCGTATCTGCTCTGTGCCATGAAACGTGGTGACGATTTGGCAGACAGCCTTCGCCAGCCGATAGGACGCAGCATCCGCTTTGCAGCGGTTTCTGCGGCCAGCCCGCGCAGCCGGGCAGCGCAGCCGAGCAGAACAAACAGCACTGCATCTCTGGACCATAGAACGAGGCGTTCTCGGGCGTCGGCAGCAATTCGTGCGGGCTCAATCCGTTCCAAAGCCCACGCACGAAAGCACTTCGCATTTCGCCAATCGTTCGCAGAATTTCGGCATCATGAGCCCTACATCAGAGAACTTCTGCTTAATTGCCCAATACTATTCATTACTCCCGTGGGGCAACGAAGCGAGCGAACGAATGGCCCGTTTCTACTTTAATCTGGCAGGCAAGCAGAATGTCGACGACCCCGGCGGGTTAGCATTCGAAGACGAGCTGCAAGCCTTCCGTGCGGCAGAACGCCTAGCAAAAGATCTGGCGAGTGCTCAACCTCTGCTGCGGGGTACAACCTGCGTGGTCGTTACACGTAGGGACCGAGGTGAGGCCTATTACGTAAGCGTGTGACAGCGCTTCCAAATCAAACGTCTCGGCCACTACTGACGTATCATCTGCCGGGGGCAGCCGCCTCTAGTTGTGGGACCACCGAGCCGATTGAGGGGGGCTCGTTTTCCCTAGTTAGACTTGCCTGCAACGCCACCGTCAGGCACGATTTCGAAGAACCCCGATTGCACCATGTGCATCAAGACCTATATCGGCGCGGTCGAAGCGGCGCATGATGATGGCTGATTGGGCCGCGTTCTGCGATGGCAAGCGCGCTGCGGACGGCGTGGTCGTGCCGACGTCTCGCGCGATTGCGTGACGAACAACTTTCTGACTTTCGTATCGTGGAAAACCTGTTTCCCATCAAGTAGAACTAGGCCGTGAACCCCCATCTGTGGACGCCCCGCGAGATGCAAGCGGTTTTTGAAACAGACCACGAAAAGCCCAGAGAGTTGCATGGCGACTGGGTCCATCATTGTGCCTCCGAAATCCCGCGCGCGCCGCCCCTATCGCCTGAAGGGATTTCGTTGGGACCCGGCGCAACTGGAAAAACTGGTGCAACCACCAAGGACCGCCAGATGAGGGGTGAGCGCCGCCGGGTTTATTAACCCTCAGCCGATCATGCAGAAAAGCGGCAAAAGGTGGCCCATCGGCGCCGATTATGGAACCGGTTGTGGTGTTAAATGCCCCGAAACGATAGCAGAAACGAAGGGGATGCTCCGGCTCCGCATACTCGGCTCACACACCGACGACTGGCGCAGGATCGCCCGCGATGACAAAGCAGAGCGAGCATAGATCAGCATGGCCTATCTGCAGAAGCAGCTCGCTAGGCACCGAAAGGCCCTCGGCGAACTCGGTGAGCGCGTGTCGCGTGCCGAACGTGAGATCACGAAAGATCGCGACCACTGGCGCGATCGCGCCGACAGACTCGAGCCGGCATTTATTGGACCTAGCGTCGACTGAAAACCCCGACACTACGAAGAGACGATCATGCCCGTACAAATGAACGCCGAGCTTTTCTGCAAGCTGCGGGAATTATCGCGCCATAACGCGGTCGCCCGCGCGCTTGTCTTCTTGTGGGAAACCGGCACCCTGACCTACGAGGACTGGGCGACGAAGGCGATCTCTCTTCTCATTGATCAGAACGAAACGCTCTCGGCGATCGCCGAATGCGGAGAAGCGCGCCTGCCGCCTACCCAAAACTCCGTCCGTAGCCTCACCCACACGTTGAGAGAGATCGTCCCGTGTCCGACACCCCCAAGACCGGAACACCGCACCCCGGGCCCGCGCTGCGGCTTGTCAGCGGCGCGAAACAGGAGCCCCTGCGCAGCCCCGCCGCCGGCCGCGATGCCGAAAACGAGAAGACGCTTTGCTTCTACTTCAACCGGCGCGTGACCGATGACGAGATGCGGCACCTTCACGCGGTCATACGGCAGGCGGCAGCCTACTCGCCGATCATCGACGGCCAGCCCAGCAAGCAAACGACCGGAGTCTCAGAGCAGGAGGCGGCGGCAGTGCTGCGGCGCTACCTGCTCATGCGCGAGATTGACGGTCACTGAGAAAGTTCCTCTTTTGCATCCGCGCCCCCGACAAAGTCTCGCTAAATTTCAAACTGAGACACTATCGTGAGGCCAGCGGCTGCGCAAACGACGGACTGCAGGGCGCCACCACGACGTGGCCAAGTGTCGTGGTGCATGCTTACGGTGGTGAGACACCGTCCCTCATTCTCGGTTTCAATACTGTCTTGATGCGTGACATCATCATGCAGCCGGTCCCGCGGCGTACAGCCGGCCAGTATTTGTCGCGCGATCCCGGCCCTGGATGTGGAGATTTCACCGGTTTGGCGAAGCCTCGATTGAGGGCGGTCGGGACGCGCCGGTTCGACGCGGGAGCTGATTCCTGTGAATAAGGACGGGCATTAACCTCGCGACGCTTTGACAATGCCATCCTCGTCGTCCGCGAATCAACCTCGGGTCAAGCGACCATGACGACAAAAGTACCGCACGGAAATGGGACAATGAAAGACGACATCAAATCCAAGCTCGATGCCGCGTTTGAGAAGCATGAAGCTTCAAAGCGATTGGCCGCCGAAGCTAAGCAGGCGGCTGAAACCAAGGAAGAGGTTTTCTCGCGCGAGTTCATCGAAGCAAGGGACACCATCGTTCGCCCGGCGATGGAGGAGATCGGCAGTTACGTGAAAGGCAAGGGCTACAGCTACGAGATCTCAACCGAAGACGATAAGCCTTCGCCAGATGGCCGAAGTCGTTCGGTGCCGGCGTCAATCAGGTTGACGATATTCCTGGGTGAACGCCGCTATCCCGTCCATGAGAATCCCGGTTTCTCGGTAATTTGCGAGAAGGAGCAGCAGAAAGTTCGGTTCCACGAATGCACGATGTCGCCAGGGCGTGGTGGACACGCCGGCCCAGCCGATCAAGCAACATTATCTCAGATTACGAAGGATCTGATCCAGGAAAAAATCCTGAAAGTCGTAGCCGACGTTTTCCGCTGATAAAGCGCCACGCGGCATTGTTAATGGTGATCCCGGTGGAAGCGCTCGAGGTGTTCGCCGTCGCCTGATTGTAGGTCGCACTGCTACCGAACGGCAGGACGGGCCCTCCTGTGACAGGATCGCGGTGTAGCTAACAAACAAACTTTCTTCTCTTCGCAGGGAAGGACATGTCGGAGATCGTGCGTGACCTCTCGCAACGTCGGCCGCATCAGCCAAAAAGCCGCCGGCTAACATTGATGATGAAGCCAGCGGGCGCGCCGATGATGGCGCCGAGCAAGCCGTAGCCAAAGGCGCCGAACGCGCCGATCATCACCGCGCCGTAGAAGAAGCCTATCCCGGAGCACAGGACCGTCATGCCAATCAAGGTCTGATCGTTTTTCTCTTCGATCCGGTGCAGGCGTCGCCCTTTGGAGCTCTCCACATAGGGCCCGGTTGGTTCACGCGAGCCGCAGTGAGGACAAGCCAAGGCCGAAAACGAGACACCGCTGCCGCAGTCGTAGCAGTCAATCAGTTCGTGTTGTGCGCGTTGACCCGTCATGAGCCCAGCCTCCTATCTCAACAACTCATCGATCGAAACCTCGCCAAACGGATTTGGAATCGCGCGCCTGGCGACGAAAAGACCGATCACGCGCGTCTGTGGCGCGCGCTCCAAAATCATCTCCTTGATGGCCTTGAAATGGGAGCCTGTCGTGAGGACGTCGTCGAAGATGCCGACAATACCACGCAGGTTTTGCAGATGGTTTTCAGCGATCCTGTAGTTCTGTTTGAGTTCGGCCGGTGCCTTCCGGTTGCCGCCCTTGAACGTGTCGGTAGAGGCGATCTGCTCGATTAGTTCCCGGACGTCTGGCGGCGCCGGGGCGCGGATTCCTCTGCAAACCTGCACCATCCGATCATCGTAAGCAGGATCGGTCTTCACCTTCGATGGCGGCATCGGAACGATCGTGGCCTGGGCCAGCCATTCGGCGTTCAAAACCGCAGACAGGTCGCGAGCGCATCTGGCAATCGCCGGAGCTTTGTAGTGGTAGCCGCCATCGTTACGCTTCTTCTGAAGATTGTGAATCAGCTGATTGGTGTCGCCACCCTGCCAACCTTTACCGGCCGTGTATTCGTAGAGGTAATGACAATCGTCACCCTCGTCGAGGTACCAGTGATCTCGCCGGTTGGTTTCATCAATTTGCTGAAGCAGGCCGACCATCACCCAACGCGCCCCAGATGTCGGCGAAGTCACGGACGCGGATCGCGCCCCGCTTCTCGAAGGTCGCCGGCCAAGTGATATCGTCCCGCTTGAAACAAGAATCGAGGATGAAAAGCTTGCGCCCCTGCTGAAGAGCGGCACGCGCCTGTGTGAGCGTCCCGCTCGCGTCGCTGGCCTCCACGATGATCGTGCCCTCCGTGAGAGCACTCATCGTGACGTTTCGCTCAGGGAAAAATAGCTTGTTCTGCGGGACGTGCTGGCTTGCGTACCGCAACACCGGCACCTGCGAGATCAGCAAATGCTCTTCCGCGATCCTTCGCTGAAGCGCCTGGTTCTCTTTTGGGTAGTAGGCCCCGATCGGTGTGCCGATCACCGCGATGGTATGGCCCTTCGCTTCGATCGCTGCCGTATGAGCTGCGGTGTCGATGCCCGTCGCGAGTCCCGACACGACGGTGAAGCCGCGCTCGACCAACGCACGTGACAACTTTCCCGCACGCAACTTCCCGGTTTCGCTTGGATTGCGGCTGCCCACGACGGCAACGCATCGGGTCTCGACGAGCTCCCAAGCGCCTTGGAAGTAAAGCATCTCTACCGGATGCCTCGCATCCCGCAGCTTCGGTGGATAGTTGCCCGTGAGATTCAGTCGCGTGCCAAATCTAGACACGCCCGCCCTCTTAAGCGCCGCTAAGACCTCGGATGCGCGAGCGTCTGCTACAGCCCCTGAAACGAAGTCGGAGGGCACAGCAGTCGGATCTGAAGCGAACTTGTCCGCGATCGTTTTGAAGGTGGCCCCCTTCTCGAGCCACAGCGCTTCGTACGCACCCAACTCCCTGCACGGCGAGATTGACCGTACGGCCGGCCCGTCATTCATTCTTGCGAGAAGGTTCATCGTCCAACCCTAGCTACCCCCTGCCGCGGCGTCGAATCCGCAGAATCGAAGTCCACCATTTTGAGAAGCCAACGCTTTTCGGGGACAAAAGCGTCAGCAGAGCGTAGCATGCAATTAGAACAAAGCAAGAACATACGAATAACTCATTATTGATCATCGGGTTAAATGGTTAACGCTCCCTTGATTTAGCTCGACGCGCAAGCGAGGGCCCGAGCGCTGTATCGTGCCGTTGACGCGGATGGGACATGAAGAATCGTCGGCCTTCCAGGCGCACCCGTCAGCCAGTCGCCACTAAAAAGAGAGGCCTTCCACCGAAAAGGAAAAGGTGTTGACGAGTTGGCGCAATTCGCTCGCAACGCCCCGGCTCCACAACTGAAGCCAGCTATAGTGTCGGCTAGGCAGTGGTCCGCGCGGCTCTGCCTATGGTCGCCGCCGACCCGTTAGGGTGCGGCGGCTTCCAAGGTGAACGATCCGTAGAGGGTCGGTTTGGGGCGGTGCTCTTCGCGGGGGACCGCCCCCTTCCTCTTGCGGACGTTGACAATCACCATACGGGAAAAACATCATCTTCCCATGCGGAAAATCCGCAGGCCACACGTTGTTCACAGTCTGCGAATGCGCAGCCGCAACACCAACCAAGGGCCGCAGACTGTCAAAAAAGCGGTTAGATTCTGCCACTATCGAAGAAGTGTTGATCCACGAGCTCGAGCCCTAATCTCCAATCAGCTGTGCGCTACGCCTTGTTGACGACGCGTGCCACGATTGTTTGTCCTTTCCATCCGGACGTGATCATTCGCGTCGGCGACGATGGCGCCGAGACCCAGAAACCGTCACCAGGGGGCAGCCGCAGGCTGCGGCCAAACCGAGCGCCGCTCAGTTTCCCGCCCCTACATGCGCTCAAATTCTACGTCCTGGCAAACGCAGGCCGTTCCACCGCTGGTACAGGTCAGGAGGCGGTAGACGACTTCCTCCAGATCATGACCGATCCCGTCGGCGCACGCCAGACGATGGAACAGCACGTGCTCCCGTTGCTCGCGGCTTTCCAACTGACTGATATGATAGTGCCCATCCGTAGCCACTACGCGATTGTTTTGGCTTGGTGCCAGGACTTCGCAGAGGCACGAAGGGAAGTGCGCGCGTTAGCGGAATATGGTGGCACACCCGATCAGCGGGCGATGGTTGAGGAGCGCGCTGAAGTCGTGGAAGCCATCGCGGCGGGCCGCGTTCATCTCAAAAGGCTAGCCCCGCCGCCAAATGCCCGTCGATTGATACCAGGGGCGCTCCCAGTAGGACGCCGCAAGATCGGTCGCAACGATCCATGTCCATGCGGGTCAGGTCGCAAGTTCAAACGGTGCCCGGGCGCAACGTAAGGTGTTATGCCCGCTCTCCAACAACGATCATCTTCGAGCATCCAATCCGCGGTGGCGCCTAAGGACGCCCATGATTGCGGAGGCGATGAAGACAGTGACTGGCACCACTTCCGGGAATAGCACACCAATCAATGGTGTCAGAGTCCGGGAAGCCCCCAGTAGAACACGCCGACCAGGCCGGCAATAAGGCTTGTATAGAGGACGTGGGGGACAATGGAGAGCAGGTACTGCTTACTCGCTCACCGCTGTGAGTGCCCTGCCGGCGGCCAATCGGCTCCTTTGTTCGGGCGACGATCAGAAGGCGGCGAACGATTATCTGCTGACCTGCGCTTCCTCGGAGACGACAAGGATTGAAGCAACGCAATCCACCGGGAGCAACAAGCCGCCGCCTCGGCCCATCAGACGCGTTTCCACGGTGATGATCAGCGCTTGCGAGGCCGGTTCGTGGAAAATTTTCGCGATTGGGTGGGCTCCTGCAAAAAGATTGTCTTTTCAGCCTCCACCGCACTTTGCGGCACCGGCCGAAGAAGGCCTCCCTTGTGGTCTTCCATATCTCCCCAAGCGACGAAGGTAGCGGCTAAAACAGGCGGCGTCTCAGCAATTCCTCCGTGCGTATACTCAGATCAGGACAACCGCATCTAGCGTCGTGCGCCACGATTTGTCGGCCGACCGCCGGATTTCACTGATCAATGAAGCCGTCTCGTCTGCGGCAACCGCTGGCATCAGACGGAGCGGATGCTCGAGCGGAGAACTGCACCGCTAAATATGGACACGGGCATCGGACTTTCGTCGCCGTCAGGCGCAAGTTTTTTTACTCCGCCTTGTTTGGCAAAAATTCTCTCGCCTACGACCGCTATCGCAGGAATGCGCTAACGCCCGATGTGGAGCACCGCGACACCAGAAAACTCTCATTTTCATTGATCGCTGCAGCGGTCAACATGATTGGACCCACAATTACTCAGATCGAGACTTCCGTGAGCACTCCAGAGGCAAAGGTCAAGTGTGGACCTTCTGTGATTTCTATCGGCGCACGGCCAAGGCTGACGAAAGCTGTGGCTGAAGGACGATCTGAACCTGATCACCACGCCGACGAAAATTGTGAAATCAGGGAGGGGTCTCTGCCGGCGCGATCGACGCTCCGAATAACAGAAGCAGGCACCGCAAGTGATCACAGCCCAGCTATCGCGCTGGGCGACAATTTACGTTAACGTTTGCCGGTCGGTCCATATGCGTACTCGAATCCGATCGCCTCGGAGGCAGAAGGCGATCATCCGACCGCTTGATCCTTCCCACCCTCAGGGTTGGGATAATCCTGACAATGAGGAAGTTTGGCTTGAACTGGCGCGCGCCATCGGACGGCAGATTGCACGAGACGAAAACGACGGTTTGGAGCAGCCGAAAGGAGGAAAGGCATGATGACGGGGCCAACAAAAAAGAGGGCCGTGTTATACGCCCGCTATTCGAGCGACATGCAAAAGGCGACCTCGATTGACGGCCAGCTATTGCTCTGCCGGAAGATCGCGGCACGCAACGACCTAGATGTCATCGGTGCATTTGTTGATGCCGCGAAGTCTGGCCTAACCGAATATGCGAGGGACGGCTATCAGCAATTGCTCAATGGCGTGCGAAACCATGATTTTGATGTTGTGATCGTTGAGCATTTCGATCGCCTGTCGCGCGATCCCGCAACCATCCAGCGTCTCAAGCAAGTTTTCGAGTTCAATGGCGTTGAGCTAATGGATCAGAAAGGCGTTTACGCGACTGCCACCGACATCAGCATCGCAAGTCTCTACAACACGATTTATAAGCCGCAGCTCGCCGACAAGGTTCGGCGTGGCCATGATAATGCTGTCGCTAGTGGAAGAATTCCTGGCTCATACGCTTACGGTTACCGGCCAAGGCCGGGCGCGCCCGGTGAGCGCGTGATCGATGAGAACGAAGCGAAGATCGTGGTCCGCATCTTCACCGAATATGTATCGGGGCGTTCAACCCGAGATATTGCGGCCGATCTCACGCGCCAAGGCTTGCCCTCGCCTGGCGCCACCCGTCACAAGAACAAGGCTGGTCGCACGACCTGGAATCATCAGTGCATAACTGGCGGTCGCCACGGTCGCGGCATTATCGGCAACGAGCTGTATATCGGCGAAATACATTGGAACGTTCGATCAACAATTCTGAACCCGGAAACGCAGAAGAAACAGAAACGCCGCAATCCGGAAGACCGGCACATCATTGTCAAGAAGCCCGAGCTGCGGATTGTTCCGCAAGTGCTTTGGGACAGGGCGCAGAAGGTTCGCAGCGGCCGCGCCATCCATATGTTCGGACCGACGGGCAAGCCCCGGCGCCGTCCTGTGATCCCGCGCAATAATGAGCACCCACTTGCTGGGGTCCTGCGGTGTGGTGTCTGCAACGGGAATATGCGAATCGCTCAATCCTCCAGGAATGGCGCTCCGCGCGCCGCATGCGCCAACGCGCATCAACGAGGCACGTGTGAGCACACCCGGAGCTTTGACATGGACGTGCTACTTGAGGATGTCTCAAGCAAAATGGAATTAAAATTGCTTTCGCCCAAAGCGATTGAAGAGGCGATGCGTGCTTGGAAGGAGGAGCGTAAGAACGATCGGAAAAAGAACAGCGAACACGCAAATTTAGAGCGTAGACTTCGTACGTTGACCACTGAGATCGAACGCTTGTCATATGCCATCGCAAACAGCCGTCGCAAGCCGGATGAGTTGCTCAAGCGGATCGATGAGTGCGATGTGGAACGGGAAACAGTTAAGGAGCGCTTGCGGCTTCTGGGTAGTGGCGGCGAAAACGTGATCCCGTTCGACCATCCAAAGTTCGGTGACCGATATCGTTCGGAGGCCAAGAGACTGCTCACCGCGCTGAAGATTAATCCGAAGGCCATCGAAACCCGCGTCGCCTTTCGCAACTTGATCGACAGCATCGTAGTACATCCGGTTCGCAAGCGGATGCCCTACGAGTATACTCCGTACCTGAACAGCGCTTCCCTTTCTAGCATGAATCTTTTCCCAGAAAATCGACGCAAGACGAGAGAGATCAGTGCGTTCGTCTACTATGATAACGTCAAGTCAGAGAAATCCGTGTCCTCGTAGTAGACGCGGACCTGCATGTGATGGCGGCCGTCGCGGATCTCGCCGTCGAGATGGGCTGTCACGTCGCGAGCCTCTTTGCTTTTTGCAACCGGCCCGTTTTGCGCAAAAACAGCCGGCCGCGCAAGCGCAGGTTATGCCACCGCCGGCGTCCTTCCCAGCGTCACTTCGACGATTTCCGGCGGCACGCCGACGCGGACCGGCATGATGCTGCAACCGAGGCCGCCGGAGACGATGACGTCGCATTTCAGCCGGAAGTGACCATAGGCGAGCCGCACGCCGTGCTGAGGCGAAACAGCCGGCGACCAGCCGAACAGGCGGACCTGGCCGCCATGGGTATGGCCGGACAGTTGCAGCGCGACGCGCGCGGGTACGAGCGGCGCGATATTGGGCTCATGCGCGAGCAGGATGACCGGCGCATCGTCGGTGACCTTCGCCAGCGTGCCCGCGAGATCGTCGGCGCCAAGCCGATGCGCGCGGCCATAGCGCTTCGCGGGATAGTAGGCGAGCTGATCGCCGAGGCCCGCGAGCCAGAAGGAGCGTCCGTCCTTGGTGAGACGCACGACGTCGTTCTCGTAGACGGGAATGCCGGCCGCCTCCAGCGCGCGATGGGCGGCTGTCGGCCCGTGCCCGGCCTGCTGCACGGCCCTGTCCACCCAATAGTCGTGATTGCCCATGACGGCATGGACGCCGAGCGGTGCCTTGAGGCCCGCGAGCACCTTGGCCCATTCGCTCGACGGAATGATGCGCGTGACCTGGTGAACACCCGCGACATAATCGCCGAGCAGCACGATGACATCGGCGTTGAGCGCATTGGTGCGATCGACGATGCCCTCGATACGCTCCAGCGACATCCAGGGATCGCAGGCATGAATGTCGGTGACGATGGCGATCTTGAGCGGAAAATCCGCCGGCCATTGCCGCGGGGTCGGGTGATAACGGGTGACGCGGAGCCGCAGCGGCTCGATGCCGACGCCATAGGCCGCGGTCGAGACGCCGAGCGCGGACAGGCCGCCGATGGAACGGATGAGATGACGACGCGTGATCATGGAAGCCCGATGGTGATGCAGCTTTGTGATGCGGCCCGATTGGAGCGGAATTGGGGTCCGCTCGTGCAGACGGCCTGCATTTGCGTGCAGACCGTTTGCACAAAGATTACCGGAAGTTCATGACGACCGACGCACCTTGCATCAACGCAATCAGTCGTCGCTCTCGTCCGTGCCGAACAGGCCGAACTGTGCCGCGGCATCGCGCGAGGGCTCGGCGATGCCGAGATGGCGGAAGGCGTGCGAGGTGAGCAGGCGGCCGCGCGGGGTGCGCTGGAGATAGCCGCACTGAATGAGATAAGGCTCGATGATGTCCTCGATCGCATCGCGCGGCTCGGACAGCGCGGCAGCCATCGTCTCGACGCCGACCGGGCCGCCGCCATAGTTCTGCGCAATGGTCGTGAGGTAGCGGCGGTCCATGGCATCGAGGCCGGCGGCGTCGACCTCGAGCGCGCTCAGCGCGTGGTCGGCGATCTTGCGGTCGATCGAGGCGGCATCGGCGGCGGAGGCGAAATCGCGCACGCGCCGCAGCAGGCGGCCGGCGATACGCGGCGTGCCGCGGGCGCGGCGCGCGATCTCGTTGGCACCGTCGGCGCTCATGCCGACATTGAGCACGCGCGCGCCGCGAGTGACGATGCTTTCCAGCTCCTCGATCGTATAGAAATTGAGGCGGACCGGAATCCCGAAGCGGTCGCGCAAGGGATTGGTGAGCAGGCCGGCGCGCGTGGTGGCACCGACGAGCGTGAATTTCGACAGCTCGATCTTCACCGAGCGTGCCGCCGGGCCCTCGCCGATGATCAGGTCGAGCTGAAAGTCCTCCATCGCGGGATAGAGCACCTCTTCCACCGCCGGGCTGAGCCGATGGATCTCGTCGATGAAGAGCACGTCGCGCTCTTCGAGGTTGGTGAGGAGTGCGGCGAGATCGCCGGCCTTGGCGATCACGGGACCCGAGGTGGCGCGAAAGCCGACGCCGAGCTCCTTGGCGACGATCTGCGCCAGCGTGGTCTTGCCGAGGCCGGGGGGACCTACGAACAGCACGTGATCGAGCGCCTCGCCACGCTTGCGTGCCGCCTCGATGAAGATCGAGAGGTTCTTGCGCGCCTGCTGCTGGCCGACGAAGTCGGACAGCGATTGCGGACGCAGCGCGGTGTCGCCGACATCGTCGCTGCGGCGCTCGGGCGAAACCATGCGGTTGGCCTTGGGGTCGCTCACTTCGCGAGCTCCTTGAGGCCGAGGCGAATGAGCTGCGCCGTCTCGGCATGCTCACCCGCGCTGCGCGATGCGGATGCGATCGCCGCGGCGGCCTGCGGCTGGCCGTAACCGAGATTGACGAGCGCCGAGATCGCATCTGACACCGGGCGCGGCGCGCGCTGGTCGTCGACGGCGCCGGCGAGATGCACGACGGCGGGATCGACATTGGCGAAGGCCGGCGCCTTGTCCTTCAACTCGGTGACGATGCGCTCGGCGACCTTGGGGCCGACACCGGGCGTACGCGCCACCGCGGCCTTGTCGCGCAGCGCAATGGCGTTGGCGAGATCGGCCGGCGCCAGCGTGCCGAGCACGGCGAGCGCGACCTTGGCGCCGACGCCCTGCACGGTCTGGAGCAGGCGAAACCATTCGCGCTCCTGGTCGGTGCGGAAGCCGAACAGCTTGATCTGGTCCTCGCGGACATAGGTCTCGATCGACAGCACCGCGGCCTCGCCGGGCGCCGGCAGATGCTGAAGCGTGCGCGCCGAGCAATGCACCTGATAGCCGACGCCGCCGACATCGAGGAGGACATAATCCTCGCCGTAGGAATCGATCAGGCCCTTGAGCTTGCCGATCATATCCCCACCACCTTCAACCGCAGCGCCGTGCTCTGGCGGTGATGGGCGTGGGTGATGGCGATGGCGAGCGCGTCGGCGGCGTCCGCGGACGGCGGCTCGGCTTTCGGCAGCAAAATCTTCAGCATCATCGCGATCTGGTGCTTGTCGGCGTGGCCGGCGCCGACCACCGTCTTCTTGACCTGGTTCGGCGCGTATTCGGCGACAGTAATGCCGAACATCGCGGGCGCCAGCATGGCGACGCCGCGGGCCTGGCCAAGCTTCAGCGTCGCGACCCCGTCCTTGTTCACAAAGGTCTGCTCGACCGCGGCTTCCATCGGCTTGTGACCGGACAGGACGGCGGCAAGCCCCTCATGGATCGCGAGCAGCCGGCTCGCCAGCGGCAAATCGTCCGGCGGTTCCACCGAGCCGCAGGCGACGTAGATCAAACGATTGCCCTCGGCCTCGATCACGCCCCAGCCGGTGCGGCGCAGGCCGGGGTCGATGCCGATGATGCGAACGGGGCCACGAATCGGGAGCGCAGTCATGGGCCAGTGATAGCGGCTGGCTGCGGTGGGGGAAACAGAAACAGAACGGAAGTAACAGGGGAAGTGGGGTGTCGCGATTGGGTGCCCGCGATGACGACCAAAAGACACGCCGTCATACCCCGCGAAGGCGGGGTATCCAGTACGGCGCGGCTTCTCCGTTTCCCTCGGATGTCTCTGGAATACTGGGTCACCCGGTCAAGCCGGGCGACGACAGCGGAATCTGGGACTGGTGGCGACCTCAGCCGCCCATCTTCGCCATCAGCGCGTCCGACACCTCGAAATTGGCGTAGACGTGCTGGACGTCGTCGTGCTCGTTGAGCAGGTCCATCAGCTTCAGGAGCTTCTCGCCGGTCTCGTCGTCGACCGCGACCGTATTCTGCGGCTTCCAGATCAGCGCGGCCTTGCGCGGCTCGCCGAACTTGGCTTCCAGCGCCTTGGCGACGTCGCGATAGCCTTCGGTCGAGGCGTAGATCTCGTGTCCGCCTTCGCCCGAGACCACGTCGTCGGCGCCGGCCTCGATCGCGGCATCCAGCACCGCGTCGTCGGAGGCGACGCTGCGGTCATATTCGATGATGCCGGTGCGGTCGAACATGAAGGAGACCGAGCCGGTTTCGCCGAGATTGCCGCCCGACTTGGTGAAGAAGGAGCGGATGTCGGAGGCGGCGCGGTTGCGGTTGTCGGTCAGCGCCTCGACGATGACGGCGACGCCGCCGGGGCCGTAACCCTCGTAGCGGATCTCGTCATAGTTCTCGCCCTCGTTGCCGAGCGCCTTCTTGACGGCGCGCTCGATATTGTCCTTCGGCATGTTCTCCTGGCGCGCCGCGATGATGGCGGCACGCAGGCGCGGGTTCATGTTGGGATCGGGGGTGCCCAGCTTGGCCGCGACGGTGATTTCCCGCGCCAGCTTGCCGAACAGCTTCGACTTCTGGGCATCCTGCCGCCCCTTGCGGTGCATGATGTTCTTGAATTGGGAATGTCCGGCCATGCGTGTCTCGTCAGGAATCGTGCGCCAAAGGTGAGCGTGGGAAGCGCGGCCTTATAGGCCGCCAACCCACCGGAATGAAAGAGGCTCTACGACTTTAAGGTAATACCGTAGTGCCCCGTGCCTAGGAGTCAGGCACCGTTAACCATGATTTCATTCCGGCTTGCGAAAATAGCAACCGCCCGTTCCCCGACAAGAGTGACCTGATGGCGTTCGCATTGTTTCGGAAGCGTCTGCCCGACTTGTCCGCGCCCGTGGCCCCCCCACAGGCCGCGCCGTTGCCGGTCGATCCCGCGCCCGCCCCGTCGGCCGAGGGCGATTCCGCCAGGGAAATCCTGGAACTGCTGGAACTGGAGCTCGGCGCCATGATCCGCCAGCTCGAGCGGGCCGCCAATTCGGTCGCCGGCGGCGCGGAGGCGACCGCGGCAACGCTCGCGGATATTCGCGAACGCACCGACGCCCTCACCGGCCGCACCAATGCGGCGCAATCGACCGCCTCCACCTTTGCCCATGCCGCCGACAAGTTCACCCAGTCCGCGCAAGGCATCGGCGCGCAGGTGCGCGAGGCCGGCAAGCTCGCCGACGAAGCCAGCGCCGCGGCGCAGGAAGCCCGCGCCAATGTCGACCGCTTGCGTGAATCCTCCGCCGCCATCGGTAATGTCGTCAATCTGATCGCGCAGATCGCGCGGCAGACGACGCTGCTCGCGCTCAACTCGACCATCGAGGCCGCGCGTGCGGGTGCGGCCGGCAAGGGCTTTGCGGTCGTCGCCACCGAAGTGAAGGCGCTCGCGGTGCAGACCCAGGGTGCGACGGAGGAGATCACCAGGAAGATCGACGCGCTCCAGCGCGACGCCGCCGGCTCGGCTGACGCCGTGCACCGCATCGCGCAGGCAATCGAGGCGATCCGCCCGGTGTTCGACACCGTCAACGGCGCGGTCGCCGAGCAGAATGCCACCACCAGCGAGGTCTCCGGCAACGCGGCAAGCGCGTCGCAGTTCATCATCTCGGTCGGCGAGAGCGCGGCCGAGATCGATGCCGCGACCAAGGCGGCCGAGACCCACGGCGAGAACGTCGCCAGCGCCGGCAAGGCCGTCACCACCTTCGCGCGCAAGCTGAAATCGCGCTGCGCGGTGCTGCTGCGCCAGAGCGAGCACGACGACCGTCGCAAGACCGAGCGGCTGCCCTGCCATCTCAAGTTCGAAACCGCGCGCGGCGTGTTGCAGGTCTACGAGATCGCGATGGATGGCGTGCTGATCGGCGGCGCGGAGGCGGCGAAGCTTGCCACGCAGGCCGTCGTCGACGGCACCCTCGAAGGCGTCGGCGCCTGCCGCCTGCGCGTCGTCGAGCAGACCAAGGCCGGCGCCCGCGCGCAATTCGTCAGCCCCAACGCCGATCTCAGCGAGAAGATCGAAGACAGGCTCTGGTCGATCCACGAGGAGAACACCGAGTTCGTCACCCGCGCCATGGAAGCCGGCACGGCGCTGACCCGGATCTTCGAGCAGGCGGTTGCACGCGGCGAGGTCAAGATCGACGACCTCTTCGACACCGATTATTCGGAGATCGCCGGCACCAATCCGCAGCAATACCGCACGAAATATCTGGACTGGGCCGACCGCGCGCTGCCGCCGTTCCAGGAAGCCTTTCTCGCCAAGGAACCGCGCATGGCGTTTTGCGCCATGGTCGACCGCAACGGCTTCCTGCCGGTGCACAACAAGATCTATTCGCATCCGCAGCGGCCGGGCGATGTCGCCTGGAATACCGCCAACAGCCGCAACCGACGGATCTTCAACGATCCGGCAGGGCTCGCCGCCGCGCGCAACCTGCGCTCGTACCTGGTCCAGAGCTATGCCCGCGACATGGGCAACGGCAACACCGTGATGATGCGCGAGATCGACGTTCCGATCCGCGTGCAGGGCCGGCACTGGGGCGGATTCCGCACGGCTTACGAGCTGTAGTGCGCGCTCAGGCAAGACGCCGGCCGCGAATCACCCTTTAAGGCTGGAATTGGAATGGGAATGCCGCGGAGAGCCGGCGAACGGCTCTGACTAGAGGACTCTCAAAACATGTCCGTCGCACAACTGGCAGTCCTGGACACCGGCTCCAACCGGACACTTGCCGAACGTCTGATCGACCAGCTCGCCGATCGCATCGGCGGTCTCGGCGTCGAACTCGCCGACATCGCCGGCAACGTCCAGGAAGTCGCAAACCGCGTCGCGAACCAGTCCGAACGGTTCCACCACCTCCAGGAGACGGCCGAGACGATGGTCTCGGCCAATCACGATATCGCCAACGCATCGCAGGCGGTGCAATCGACCGCATCGGCGGCGGTCGGCGAGATCGCGCAGTCGCGCGGCGCGGTCGACACCGCGGTCAGCCACATCTCCGAGCTCGTCGCAGCCGTGGAGCGGATCGAGGCGCGCCTGAGCGCGGTCGGCTCGGCGCTGGCGCAGGTGGCAAAAGTGTCCGGCTCGATCGAGGCGATCGCCAAGCAGACCAATTTGCTCGCGCTCAATGCCACCATCGAAGCGGCCCGCGCCGGCAATGCCGGCCGCGGTTTTGCGGTGGTGGCAAGCGAGGTCAAGAATCTCGCGGAGGCCACCCGTGCGGCCACGCATCAGATCTCCGACACCGTGCGCGATCTCGACGGCCAGATCGAAGGCCTGATCGGCGAGAGCAGCGACGCCTCGCAACGGGCCAAGACCGCCGGCGAAGGCGCCCAGCAGATCTCCGGCATCATCTCGCGGGTCCAGCAGGGTTTTGCCTCGGTGGAAGCGGAGATCGACAGCGTCACGCGCGCCGCCACCTCCAATCTCGGCCATTGCGACACGGTCATCAGCGAGCTCAACGAGCTCGCCAAGGGCGTCGACCTGTCCTCGCGCGATCTCAAGAACGCCGATCAGCGCGTGACAAAACTGCTCGACACGTCCGAAGCGCTGATCGCGATGATCGCCGACAGCGGCGTGGAGACATCGGATGCGCCGCTGATCCGCGTCGTCGTCGAGACCGCAAAGCGGATCTCGGACGAGTTCGAGGCCGCAATCGACCGCGGCGAGATCACGCTCGACCAGCTCCTGGACGAGAACTACCGGGAAATCCCCGGCACCGATCCCAAGCAATACAAGACCAGCTACGTCGACTTCACCGACCGCGTGCTGCCCGCCATCCAGGACCCGATCCAGAAGTCAGACCCCCGCATCGTGTTCTGCGTCGCCTGGGCCAAGGGCGGCTATCTGCCGACCCACAACCCGAACTACCGCCTGCCGCAGGGCAAGGATCCCGTCTGGAACAACGCCAATTGCCGCAACCGCCGCCTGTTCAGCGACCGCGCGGTGAAGAAGGTCGCGGCCAACACAAAACCGTTCCTGCTCCAGACCTATCGCCGCGACATGGGCGGCGGGCAGTTCGTGCTGATGAAGGACCTGTCCTCGCCGATCGTGATCCGCGGCAAGCATTGGGGCGCCTTCCGGATGGGTTTTCGGCAGGGCTGACAGTCGCCGCGACGGCCGCCTTGGCGTCCACGAATCAAAAATCTGGAAAACAACCCCATGCACAGTAGCCGGTGCATGGGGAATCAATGGCTTACGCCGGCAGGCCAGGACGCAGTTTGCGACGCAGTTTGACACGTCGGGCAAAACAGGGGCATATTGCTATTATTCCGAAATTTTCGCTCTCCTCTTCCCTTCTCCCCTTGTGGGAGAAGAAGGCATAGGCCGCCTTCGGCCGCCGTTCTTAAGAACGCCGAAGCAAAGCTTCGGCTATGGCGCCGGATGAGGGGTCTGTCTCCGCGGGTAGAGCCGCTTGAGAATGAGAGAGGGTCATACGCGGATAGAAACCCCTCACCCGAACGTGTTCGTGTCTACCGACGTCGCTGCCCTCTCCCCAAGGGGAGAGGGCACAACAATGTTGGACGCGCCGCCGCCCGACTTTCCCAATCGCACGAATTTCGTCATCGCATGAATTTCCGCATTCGCACGATCATCTGCGGCGATCAACGATGCGTGCGACGAAAATGCGTCAAAACATGACGGTTGTCATATCAATTAGCCCAATTCCGTTGCAGCGATCGCCGCACAAATTCGTGAACGTCATGGCCTGACGCGTCGGCAGCGCAAATATGCATCGCCGGAAATTCTGGCGCTTCATCGTTTCGCATCAGTATGATTATTGTCGCGCACGAATTCGCCGACGAGATCGCCGCAAGCGGTCAAGCGAGCAAGGGGATGCTTATGGCAACAACTCTCACCATCAACGGCGAAACCAAATCGTTCGACGCGCCGCCGGAAATGCCGCTGCTGTGGGTGCTGCGCGACATCCTCGGAATGACCGGCACCAAATTCGGCTGCGGCATTGCGCAATGCGGCGCCTGCACAGTGCATGTCGACGGCAAGGCGGTGCGGTCCTGCGTGCTGCCGGTCAGCGCCGTCGCGAACCGCGCCATCACCACCATCGAGGCCGTCGGCAACACGCCCTCGGGTGCGAAGGTGCAGAAGGCCTGGCTCGATGCCGAAGTGATCCAGTGCGGCTATTGCCAGTCGGGCCAGATCATGGCCGCGGCCGCACTGCTGGCGACAACGCCGCACCCTGATGATTCCGACATCGACGCCGCGATGGCCGGCAACATCTGCCGCTGCGGCACCTATGTGCGCATCCGCGAGGCCATCAAGCAAGCGGCCAACGGCCGGCAGTCGTGAGGTCCGCCATGAATGCACACAACAACGTCTCCCGCCGCGCGCTGCTGACCGGCGGTCTCGCCACCGGTGTCCTGCTCGCCTTCCATCTGCCGCTGCGCGCCGCCGCCAACGAGCCGGTGCAACGCGACGTGACCGACGGCAAGTTCGCGCCCAACGCCTTCATCCGGATCGACGAGACCGGCCGCACCATCCTGATGATGCCGCAGGTCGAGATGGGCCAGGGCACCTACACGTCGATCTCGGCCGTGATCGCCGAAGAGCTGGATGCCGACTGGAGCAAGGTCGAGGTCCAGCACGCCCCGCCCAACGACAAGCTCTATGCCAATCCAACCTTCGGCCTCCAGGTCACCGGCAACTCGAACTCGATCCGCGCCTGGTGGCTGCCGCTGCGCAAGGCCGGCGCCACCGCCCGCGCGATGCTGGTGCAGGCCGCGGCCAGCCAGTGGGGCGTCGATCCCGCAAGCTGCACGGCATCGAAGGGCGAGGTCGCGCATGCCGCGAGCGGGCGCAAGCTCGGCTATGGCACGCTGGCGCTTGCAGCCCAAGGCCAGACGCCGCCGAAGGATGTTGCCATCAAGGATCCCAAGGATTTCGTTCTCATCGGCCAGCCCTTGAAGCGGCTGGACACGCCGGACAAGGTCAACGGCAAGGCGCTCTACGGCATCGACGCGATCCTGCCCGGCATGAAGATTGCCGCGATCGCCAATTGCCCGGTGTTCGGCGGCAAGGTCGGCAAGGTCGACGACAGCGCCGCGATGAAAGTCGCCGGCGTGCGCAAGGTCGTCGTGCTCGACGACGCCGTTGCCGTGATCGGCGATCACATGTGGGCGGCGAAGAAAGGTCTCGAAGCGCTCAAGATCGAGTGGAACGAGGGGCCGAACGCCAGGATCAGCACCAGGGACATCTGGGACGACCTGCGCAAAGCCAGCGAGAAGGACGGGGCGGTCGCAAAATCCGACGGCGATATCGCCAAGGCTCTCGCCGGCGGCGACAGGTTCGAGGCGGCCTACGAGCTGCCGTTCCTCGCGCACGCCTCGATGGAGCCGATCAACGCCACCGTCCACGTCAGGCCGGATGCCTGCGAGATCTGGACCGGCACACAGATCATGACCCGCGTGCAGTCGGAGGCCGCCAAAGCCGCCGGCCTTCCCGTCGACAAGGTGATCGTCAACCAGCATTTGCTCGGCGGCGGTTTCGGCCGCAAGCTCGAGCCGGACATGGTGGTCGCGGCGGTCAAGATCGCCAAGCAGGTCGACTATCCCGTGAAGGTGGTGTGGACCCGCGAAGAGGACATCCAGCACGACGTCTATCGTCCGGTCTATCGCGACCAGATCACGGCATCGCTGGTCGACGGCAAGATCGCAGGCTGGAAGTACAAGGTCGCGGGCTCCGCTGTGCTGGCGCGCTGGCTGCCGCCGGCGTTCCAGAAGGGCATCGACATCGACGCGATCGACGCCGCCGTGGATGCGCCCTACGACTTCGCCAACTTCCATGTCGAATATGTCCGCGCCGAGCCGCCGGCGGTGCCGACCGGCTTCTGGCGTGGCGTCGGCCCGAACAACAACGTATTCGCAGTCGAATGCGCAATGGACGAGCTCGCGCGCAAGGCCGGCAAGGATCCGATCGAATTCCGGAAATCCATGCTGACCAAGAACCCGCGCATGCTCGCGGTGCTCAGCCAGGTCGCCGAAAAATCCGGCTGGGGCCAGAAGCTGCCGCCGCGCGTCGGCCGCGGCATCTGCGTGCAGCCGTCCTTCGCAAGCTTCATCGCAACCGTGGTGGAAGCCGAGATCGACGACATCGGCGAGATCACGCTGCGCCGCATCACCTCGGTGGTCGACACCGGCATTGCGGTCAACCCCGACACGGTGAAGGCGCAGATCGAGGGCGGACTCATCTTCGGGCTCACCGCCGCGCTCTATGGCGAGATCACCATCGACAAGGGCCGCGTGCAGCAGTCGAACTTCCACGACTACCGCATGATGCGCATCAACGAGACGCCGAAGATCGAGGTCACCGTGGTCAAGAGCGGCGAGGCGCCCGGCGGAATCGGCGAAGCCGGCGTCAATGCCGGACCACCGGCCCTGCGCAACGCGATTTACGCCGCAACCGGCGTGGCGCTGCGGCGCCTGCCGATCGACCGGAAACTTCTGGCTGCGGGGAAGAAGGCATGAGCGGCAAGATGCGTATCCTCACAAGCCTGGTCGTGATCGCCATCGTGGTGGCGGCGCTCGGCGTCTGGATCATCCGCGGGCCCGGGCCGCTCGACTTCGCCGGCGGCACCAAAGTGGCGCTCACGGATTATCGCGCAGGCAAGCCGACCGGCGTGCCGGCCAAGCTGGAGAAAGCGAGTCTGGTCGAGCGCGGCGAGTATCTCGCGAAGGCGGCCGACTGCATGGTCTGCCACACCAAGCCCGGCGAGAAGGAATATTCCGGCGGGCTCGGCTTCAAGCTGCCGTTCGGCACGCTCTATTCGACCAACATCACGCCGGACAAGGACACCGGCATCGGCAATTACAGCGACCAGGATTTCCTCAACGCGGTCCAGCGCGGCACGCGTCATGACGGCGCGCGGCTCTATCCGGCCATGCCCTACACGTCCTACACCTACATGACGGATGAGGACGTGCTGGCTGTGAAGGCGTATCTGTTCAGCCTGCCGGCGGTGCGCGCGAAAGCGCCCGACAACACGCTGTCGTTCCCGTTCAACCAGCGCTGGGCGATGATCTTCTGGTCGGCCGTGTTCAATCCGGACACGCGCTTCACGCCGGATACCTCGAAGAGCCCGGAGTGGAACAGAGGTGCGTATCTCGCCGAAGCGCTGGCGCATTGCGGCGAGTGCCACACGCCCCGCAATCTCGGCTTTGCGCTCGACAACCGCAAGAAGTTCGGCGGCGCGATCACGGCGGGCTGGCGCGCCTTCAACATCTCCTCCGACAAGGCCACCGGCCTCGGCAATTGGCGCGACGAGGACCTGATCTCGTATCTGTCGCTCGGCCACGCGCCGGGCCACGGCTCGGCCTCGGGTCCGATGGGCGAAGCGGTCGATCGCAGCTTCAGCCAGTTCGCTCCCGAAGACATCCGCGCGGTCGTCGCCTATCTGCGTAGCGTGCCGCCGGTGGCCTCGCCCGACCTGCCTGCCACCACGGCCCCGGCCGCGCCCGCCTCGCATAAGGACGGCGTGACGGCCGACGCTCGCGGCAAGAAGGTGTTCGCCAGCGCCTGCGCCAGCTGCCACGGCTGGAGCGGCGAGAGCCCGGTCTCGCCGATGGCGACGCTGACCGGCACCTGGGCCGTCAACGACCCTGCCGCCACCAACGTCGCGCAGATCGTGCTGTCGGGCACCAAGCGGCACACGCCCGACGGCGCGCTCTCGATGCCCGCGTTCGGCGATGCATATAGCGACGACGAGATCGCGGCGGTCGCGAACTACGTCACGGCGCGGTTCGGCACCAAGGGCTCGAAGCTGACGGCGAAGGATGTGGCCGAGCTGCGGGAGCAGACGGCGGAGTAGTGTACGACGAGATTGACGCGTGATCGCGCGCCAATCTCCGCCGTCGTCCCGGACAAGCGAAGCGCAGATCCGGGACCCATACCCACAGGGAGTGGTTTGGCGAAGACTTCGGAGTGGGAGCTGTGCCCCACACTACTCCCTGGGGGTTATGGGTCCCCGCTTTCGCGGGGACGACACCGATTGTGTTGCGCTGGCTAAACCCAAAACATCGGCGCGGGTGCTTCACCACCTACGCCGATCTATCCCACTCACGTAATCGCAATCGGGCAGCCGTTGCTTCCCGTGGCGCCCTTGATGGGCGCCGGGGTGAAGGAATAGACGAACTGATATTTCTTGTCGGCGATCAGCTCGTCGAAGATCAGGTTCTCGTGGTTGTGGATGCCATTCTTGGTCTGCAGCTCGGCATGGACCACGAAGGCGAGCGACTTGTCGGGATTGGGCACCACCTCGACCGCCCAGGTGTCTGCGCCGGTCAGCGCAAGATCCTTTTCGACCACCCACTTCGCAGCATCGAGGCCGATGCCCGGCTCGCCGCTGTTGAAGCGATCGTTATTCTTCATCCACAGCGAGCCCCAGCCGGTGTGGAACATGATTGCATCGCCCGGCTTGATATCGCTCTCGGGAATGTTCTGCTTCGCCAGCGCCGCCTTGATGTCAGCCGAAGTGATCTCCTGCCCCGCATCCATCATGCCACCCTTGAGAGCGACCATGTCGATCAGATGCGCGCGGGTGAAGATCGGCTTAAGCTTCTCGATGCCGAGCTTCTTCAGGCCGTAGGCGTCGCTGATCTCGGCGGCGGTGAAACCGTTGTAGAATCGCATCTCGCTCTTGTCGCCCTCCTTGCCCATCTGGATGCCGATGTGGCCGAGGCCGTCGAACTGCGTGCCGGTCTGGCCGATCTCGGTGGCGAGAAACTCGTCGTGATAGACGAGCCTGTTGTCGCCGAAGGGGCCGCCGGTCGGGCTGCCGGGAATGCGCAGTGCGAATACACGCGCACCAAACAGCGGCATGGCGGCTTCGTACACGCGGCCGATCTTGTAGATCTTGCCGTCCTTGATCCATTTCGCCGCGTCGAGGACCTTCGCCGGGGTCATGTGGTTGGATGCGCCAGACTCGTCATCCTTACCCCATTTCGAGGGCCACCATGGCTTGTCGACATTCTTGGGCATGGAGGTTGCTGTCTGCGCCTGGGCCTCGCTGATCGGCGCCAGCGAGAACTTGCCATGCATCGAGCCGGCGAGCGCGGCGCCGGCGACGCCGGCGATGCCCGCGGTGCGGAGCAAGGTCCGGCGGTCAGTCGTGGCGCCGCTGCCGTCTTGATCTACGTTATTGATCTCATTAGACATTGCACCCTCCCAGGTTGTGGTCCGAATAAGCTCGGACTCTAAAATTGTTTCCGCTAGCCTCCTCCTCCGCTAGGTTGTTGTCCAGCGACAAAATTAAGACCGTTGGTGCGAGAGCTTCCAATGAGCCTGTTTGAAAGCGACAAATCCGCACAGCGACTTCCGGTCTCGCTGATCACCGGCTTTCTCGGCAGCGGCAAGACCACGCTGCTCAATCGCCTGCTGCGCCACGACGACATGAAGGACAGCGCCGTCATCATCAACGAGTATGGCGAGGTCAGCCTCGACCATCTCCTGGTCGAACGCGTCGACGGCGAAGTCGCCGTGCTTGCGAGCGGATGCATCTGCTGCACCATCCGCAGCGACCTGGAGCAGACGCTGCGAGACCTTCTGGTGAAGCGGGACCGCGGCGAGATTCCGCCGTTCCGCCGCATCCTGGTCGAGACCACCGGGCTCGCCGATCCCGCACCGATCGTGCAGCTCCTGCTCAACAATCCGCTGGTCTCGCACTTCCTGCGGCTCGACACGGTCGTGACCACGGTCGACGCGGTCAACGCGCCGCATCAGCTGGACCGGCAGTATGAGGCGGTGAAGCAGGTGGCATTGGCCGACCGGCTGTTGATCACCAAGCGCGACCTGGTCGGGGACATCGCGGCGCTTGAGCTGCGCCTGCGGCGGCTCAATCCCGGCGCCAGAATCGAAAGCGTCAGTCACGGCGAGATCGATCCCGCGCAGCTGTTCGGCGCCGGCCTGATCGATCCCGAGCTGAAAAGGATAGACGTCGCGCGCTGGCTCAATGAGCACGCCTTCACCGAGCCGCATGCGCATGCCGGCCATGCGCATCACGATCATCACGCGCACCATGATCATGGCCATCATGATCACGATGCGTCGATCGCGAGCTTCATGCTGGCGTTCGACGAGCCGCTCGACTGGATGGCCGTGACGCACTGGCTCGCGCATTTGCGCAACGCGCGCGGCCAGGATCTGCTGCGGGTGAAGGGGATCCTCGATCTCCGTGACGAACCGGCGCCGATCGTGATCCATGGCGTGCATCACGTCTTCCATCCGCCGGTGGTACTGAGCGGCTGGCCCGACAGCGATCGCCGCTCGCGCATCGTGTTCATCACCCGCGGCATCGCGCGTGATGAAGTGCTTGAGCTCTGGGAGGCGGTTCGCGCCGCAGCGTGAGGCGCGTCGAAATGAGCGACGCTGCCGAACCCTCCCCTGGAGGGGGAGGGTCGCTGTGCATGCAGCGAAGCGGAATGCGCAGCGGGGTGGGGTGACAGTCTCTCCACCTCGAACAGTGCCCGTGGGGAGAGATCACCCCACCCCGCTCGCGCTGCGCGCGAGCGACCCTCCCCCTCCAGGGGAGGGTGGCAGCTTGAATGTCGCGCTGTCCGTCAGCTCAACCAGAATTTCGGCGTCGCCGGCTCCAGCCGGCCGCCGACGCGCACCGGTGCAATCTTTAGCGCGAGGCCCGTCGCATCGTCCGTCTCGACCGCCACGCCGCTGAGCGTCGCCACGCCCGCGGCCGGCTCGAACCGGCCGGAGGGAATCCCCGACGTGAAGCGCCGCAGCGGTTCTTCCTTCTGCATGCCGATGATGGAATCGTAATCGCCGGTCATGCCGGCGTCGGTCATGTAGGCCGTGCCGCCCGACAGGATCTGGTGGTCGGCGGTCGGCACATGGGTGTGGGTGCCGACGACGAGGCTGGCGCGGCCGTCGCAGAAGAAGCCGATGCCCTGCTTCTCGCTGGTCGCCTCACAATGGAAGTCGACGACGATGGCGTCAGCGGCAACGCCGAGCGGACAGGCACCGAGCTCGCGCTCGAGCGCGGCAAAGGGATCGTCGAACGGGGTCATGAAGACGCGGCCGAGCGCATTGACGACGAGCGCGTGCTTGCCGTTCTTGGTCTCCACCAGCGCGGCGCCGCGGCCCGGCGTGCCGCGCGGATAGTTCGCGGGCCGTACCAGGCGCTCGGCGCGCTCGATGAACACCAGGGCTTCACGCTGGTCCCAGGAGTGATTGCCGAGCGTCACCGCGTCGGCCCCGGCGTCGAGAAACTCCTGATAGATCGCTTCCGTGATGCCGAAGCCGCCGGCGGAATTCTCACCGTTGACGACGACGAAATCGAGCGACCAGTCCTTGACCATGCCGGGCAGATATTCGGCGATGGCGTTGCGGCCACTACGGCCGACGACATCACCCACGAAGAGAATGCGCAACTTCAGAACTCCGGAAATCGAACACGTCCGATTCCGTTAGCACATAATCCAGCGCGACGTCGTGCGATAGTGCCGGAACCGCCTTGATCTCCTGGGCTGCAAAAGCAAGCCCGATGCCGACGATCTGCTTGGCCTTGCGCAGATGCGCGAAGGTGTGGTCGTAGTGCCCCGCGCCATAGCCGATGCGATGGCCGAGACGATCGAAGGCCGCGAGCGGCGTCAGCATGATGTCGGGAATGACTTCGCTTGCTGCCGGCGACGGCTCGGGAATGCCGAGCGGGCCGAGCATCAGGCGGTCGTTCGGATGGAAGATGCGGAAGATCAGCGACTGGCCGCGGGCGGTGACACAGGGCAGCGCGAGCTTAGCGCCCGCCTCGGCGAGTGCCCTCATCAGCGGCAGCGGATCGATCTCGCTGCGGATCGGGGAGTAGCCGGAGACGATGCTGCCGGGCAAAAGCGGAAACGGCAGCCCGCGCTTGGCGAGCTTTGCGGCGGCGGCGGTGCGCTTCTTCTCGCTCAGCGCGTCGCGCGCCGCGAGGGCCTTGGCACGGAGTTCGGCTTTCGAATTGGACATGCGCGGTTTCCCCCGAGGCAGAGCCTTGCTCCACTGTCATCACCCGCGAAGGCGGGTGATCCAGTATTCCAGAGACGCCAGTGCTAGACCTCGACGCCGCGGCGTACTGGATGCCCCGGTCAAGCCGGGGCATGACACCGAGATTGAACCGCAAGCGTGTCGGGGACGCAATTCGACGGGCAACCAGAAGGAAGAAAAACAGTGCGAAGCCGCGGACGCCGTTGAAGCACTCGATCCCGGAGTTCCCTACGAAAGTAGGTGGGCACCATATGTCCGAGCCCACGGGCCCGGCCAGGGACAGTTCCCTAAAGGATCGATAAGGCCCCGGGGATATATGGCTCCTGACGCACGTCGCAGCCTCGCTCGCGCAATCTAACAACGATACTGATAAATCGCCAGCCCGGTGAGCGGGTGACGCTCTCGCGCGGCATTCACGGGTTTTACCCTCCCCTGGAGGGGGAGGGTCGGCTCACATTGAGCGCAGCGAAATGTGAGACGGGGTGGGGTGACGGTCTCTCCACGCCGAACGCTGCCCGAGTGGAGAGATCACCCCACCCCGCTCGCGCGTCGCGCGATCGACCCTCCCCCTCCAGGGGAGGGTGAACGTCAGCCGATCGCGATGCCGTTGCCCACCGTCCGGTTCAGGACCTGGGTCGACTTCTCGATGCGCTCGGCGGCAGCGTTCAGCGCATTCACCACGGCGGTCTGGGTCATCCGGGCGCGCTCGACGGCGGCATTGCGGAAATCCCTGAGCTCAGTCAGCTCCTGCTCCATGGTGCGGACGCGGTTGCCGACGTCGACCAGCTCGTCGCAGACGGTCAGCGCCGCCATCACGGTGAGCCTGGCATCACCGATCTCGCCGAATTTTCCGCGCAGCGACTGAATCCGCATCTCCAGGCTTTCGGCGAGCTTGAGCAGCCGCACCTCCTGGCCCTCCTCGCAGGCCATGCGGTATTGCCGACCGTTGATGGTGACGTTGATGTGGCTCATCCGTCCTCTCCGGTATCGAGCACTGAGCGTATCGTCACGATGGCGGAATCCAGCCGATCGGAGATTTCGCGATTGGTGCGCTCGAGCTTGCGCGCCTTCACCAGCGCGCCGTCGAGCTCATCGGCAAGCCGCGAGCGATCTGCGCCGAGTGCCTGGATTCGCGCCGCGAGCTCGTTCTCGTCGCGATCGGCATCGCGCCGCCGCTCCACCGCGCTTTCAAGCGCGTCGAGCGCCGCCATGAGTCTGCGGGTCGCGATCTCGATCTCGACAGCCGAGGACTCCGTCATGGCAGAGCTGTTGGAAACGCGATCGTTCATGCAGTCAGCGGCGGAACCTGTGGCCTTGCCCGTGGGGCTTGCCGTCCGGCAAAAGACTCGGTTCGGCAAGCGGTTACAAGCAGAAATTTACGTGGCAAGCTAGCGGAGCGCAACGTCGCCGCGAAACTATGCACTGCTAAGCAACTTTTACGGCCAAACCGACGTTTGATTGCCTTGGACTCCCGGAACCGAGGTGCTATCCCAGCCCAACCTTCCGTGGCCGCCAGGCTCCCCCCACGCGGCCCGCACCACCGCCAAGCGCCTCATTTCAGACGGATTTCAGACATGACGCAAGTCGACCACAACCGCATGGCCAACGCGATCCGTGGCCTCTCGATGGACGCTGTCGAGAAGGCGAAATCGGGCCATCCCGGCCTGCCGATGGGCGCCGCCGACGTCGCCACGGTGCTGTTCACGCAATTCCTGAAATTCGACGCTGCAGTCACCGACTGGCCCGATCGCGACCGCTTCGTGCTCTCGGCCGGCCACGGTTCGATGCTGCTCTATTCGCTGCTGTATCTGACCGGCAATGCCGACATGACGCTGGATCAGCTCAAGCAGTTCCGCCAGCTCGGCGGCTTGACCCCGGGCCATCCCGAGAACTTCCACACCAAGGGCATCGAGACCACCACCGGTCCGCTCGGCCAGGGCATCTCGACCGCGGTCGGCATGGCGCTCGCCGAGAAGATGCTGGCCGCCGAGTTCGGCAAGAAGATCGTCGACCACCACACCTACGTGCTCGCCTCCGACGGCGACCTGATGGAAGGCGTGTCGCAGGAAGCGATCGCGATGGCCGGGCACTGGAAGCTCGGCAAGCTGATCGTGCTCTACGACGACAACGGCATCTCGATCGACGGGCCGACCTCGATCTCCGATTCCGTCGACCAGGTGAAGCGCTTCAAGTCCGCGGGCTGGGCCGCCGAAAAGATCGACGGCCATGACCAGGCCGCCATCGCTGCTGCGATCACCCGCGCGCAAAAATCCAACAAGCCGACGCTGATCGCCTGCCGCACCACCATCGGCTTCGGCGCGCCGCACAAGGCCGGCACCGCGAAGGCGCATGGCGAGGCGCTCGGCGCCGACGAGCTCAAGGCCGCCAAGGAAAATCTCGGCATCTCGCTCGAGCCGTTCTCGGTGCCGGATGACGTGCTGAAGGCCTGGCGCGCAGCCGGCAGCCGCGGCGCGGCGGCACGGCAGGAATGGGAAGCACGGCTCGGCGAGCTCGGCAGCCGCAAGCGCGCCGAGTTCGAGCGCCGTCTGCGCCACGAGCGTCCGGCCTCGCTCGCGAAGGCGGTGCGCGCGTACAAGAAGGAGCTGCTGGAAAAGCCGATGATTGCGGCGACCCGCAAATCCTCGGAAGCGGTGATCGAAGTCATCGCCGGCGCGATGCCGATGGAATTCCTCGCAGGCTCCGCCGACCTCACCGGCTCCAACAACAACAAGGCGAAGTCGGCCACAGCTTTCTCGGCCAAGACGCCGAAGGGCCGCTTCATCCATTACGGCATCCGCGAGCACGGCATGGCGGCCGCGATGAACGGCATCTTCCTGCATGGCGGCTTCGCGCCGAACGGCGCGACCTTCCTGGTGTTCACCGACTATGCGCGTCCCGCGATGCGCCTTGCCGCGCTGATGGGCGCCGGCGTCGTCTACGTGATGACGCACGATTCCATCGGCCTCGGCGAAGACGGCCCGACCCACCAGCCGGTCGAGCATCTCGCCGCACTTCGCGCCATTCCGAACATGCGCGTGTTCCGCCCCGCCGACTCGATCGAGGTCGCCGAGTGCTGGGAGCTTGCGCTCAATCGTATCGACGGCCCGACCGTGCTGGCGCTGACGCGGCAGAACCTGCCGCAGCTCCGCACCAATGCGCCGAACGACATTCCCTGCGCGGCCGGCGCCTACGAGCTGGTCGCCGCCCAGGGCGAAGCCAAGGCAACGCTGTTCGCTTCCGGCTCCGAGGTCGAGATCGCGGTTGCCGCCCAGAAGCAGCTCGCCGAGCGCGGCATCGCGTCACGGGTGGTCTCGGTGCCGTCGCTCGAGCTTTTGTTAGCGCAACCAGAAGCCAAGCGTGCCGAGATCATCGGCAACGCGCCGGTGAAGGTCGCGATCGAGGCCGCAGTGCGCTGGGGCTGGGATGCCGTGATCGGCCAGGATGGCGATTTTATCGGCATGCATTCGTTCGGCGCGAGCGCGCCGGCGAAGGATCTTTACAAGCATTTCGGCATTACCGCCGAGGCTGCGGTTAACGCTGTGCTGAAGCGCGTTAGCTGAGAGTTGAGCTTGCCAAAAAAAAGGACTACGTAACGTCTCATATGATCAAGCACCGCCCGGCCGAACCGGGCGTCCGCCCCTAAAAAACCCTCGCAGGCGCGTAGAGCGCGTTGTGCGGGATGATTAGGCTTATCGAACCCGTCATTGAACGGTCATAAGGAGATGAAACATGGCAGTCCGCGTTGGAATTAACGGTTTTGGCCGCATCGGCCGCAACATCCTGCGGGCTATTGCCGAGTCCGGCCGCAAGGACATCGAGGTCGTCGGCATCAACGACCTCGGCCCGGTCGAGACCAACGCGCACCTCCTTCGCTTCGACAGCGTCCATGGCCGCTTCCCCGGCACCGTGACCGTCGATGGCGACTCGATCAGCCTCGGCGGCAGCAAGATCAAGGTGACCGCCGAGCGCGATCCCTCGAAGCTGCCCTGGAAGGATCTCGGCGTCGACATCGCGATGGAATGCACCGGCATCTTCACCTCGAAGGACAAGGCGTCCGCGCATCTCACCGCCGGCGCCAAGCGCGTGCTGGTCTCCGCGCCCGCCGACGGCGCCGACGCCACCATCGTCTACGGCGTCAACCACGACACGCTGACCAAGGATCATCTGGTCGTCTCCAACGGTTCCTGCACCACCAACTGCCTCGCGCCGGTCGCCAAGGTGCTGAACGACCTGGTCGGCATCGAGACCGGCTTCATGACCACGATCCACGCCTACACCGGCGACCAGCCCACGCTCGACACCATGCACAAGGATCTCTATCGCGGCCGTGCGGCTGCGATGTCGATGATCCCGACCTCGACCGGCGCCGCCAAGGCGATCGGCCTCGTGCTGCCCGAGCTGAAGGGCAAGCTCGACGGCGTCGCGATCCGCGTGCCGACCCCGAACGTCTCGGTCGTCGACCTCAAGATCATCGCCAAGCGCGCCACCGACGCCAAGGAAATCAACGCGGCGATGAAGCGTGCGTCCGAGCAGCAGCTCAAGGGCATCCTCGGCTACACCACCGCGCCGAACGTCTCGATCGACTTCAACCATGATCCGCACTCCTCGACCTTCCACGAGGACCAGACCAAGGTGCAGAACGGCACGCTGGTGCGCGTGATGTCCTGGTACGACAACGAGTGGGGCTTCTCGAACCGCATGGCGGACACCGCCGTCGCGTTCGCGAAGGTGATCTAACGCCACTCTCGTGTCCCGGACGCGATGCAGCGTGAAACGCTGCGTCGCAGATCCGGGACCCATGTCCCTCCAGCGTAGGTCCCGGTTCTGCACGGCGGCACTCCGCGCCGCTATGCGCCCGGGACAAGAGAGTGTCCGATGACCAACAAATTCCGCACCCTCGACGACGTCGATGTGAAGGGCAAGCGCGTGCTGCTGCGCGTCGATCTCAACGTGCCCATGGACAACGGGCGCGTCAGCGACGCGACCCGGCTCGAGCGCGTCGCGCCGACCATCACCGAAATCTCGGACAAGGGCGGCAAGGTCATCCTGCTCGCGCATTTCGGCCGGCCGAAGGGACGCGACCCCAAGGAGTCGCTCAAGCCGGTTGCCGAAGCGCTGTCGAAAGTCGTGAACAGGCCCGTCGCCTTCGCCGACGACTGCGTCGGCGAGCCCGCGGCCACGGCCGTGGCGGCGTTGAAGGATGGCGACATCCTGTGCCTGGAAAATACCCGCTTCCACAAGGAAGAGGAAAAGAACGATCCCGCCTTCGTCGCGGAGTTGGCAAAACTCGGCGACATCTGGGTCAATGACGCCTTCTCGGCCGCGCACCGCGCCCATGCCACGACCGAAGGCCTCGGCCACAAGCTGCCGGCCTATGCCGGCCGCACCATGCAGGCCGAACTCGTCGCGCTGGAGAAGGCGCTGGGCTCGCCGACCAAGCCCGTCATCGCGATCATCGGCGGCGCCAAGGTCTCGACCAAGATCGATCTGCTCGAAAACCTCGTGACCAAGGTCGACGCGCTCGTGATCGGCGGCGGCATGGCCAACACCTTCCTGCACGCCCAGGGCGTCGCGGTCGGCAAGTCGCTGGCCGAGAAGGATCTCGCCGCGACTGCGATCCGCATCATGGAGAAGGCGGAAGCCGCCAATTGCGCGATCATCCTGCCGGTCGACGCCACCGTCGCCTATCATTTCGCGGCGAACGCGCCCTCGCATGCCTACGGGCTCGATGCGATCCCGGCCGACGGCATGATCCTCGACGTCGGCCCGCAATCGATCGCGCGCGTCCACGCGGCGATCGACGACGCCGCAACGCTGGTCTGGAACGGACCGCTCGGCGCCTTCGAGATGCAGCCGTTCGACCGCGGAACCGTGTCGGCCGCCAAGCACGCCGCCGAGCGCACCAAGGCCAAGAAGCTGATCTCGATCGCGGGCGGCGGCGACACGGTTGCGGCCCTCAACCAGGCCCATGTGGCCGGTCAATTCACCTACGTCTCGACCGCCGGTGGCGCATTTCTTGAATGGATGGAAGGCAAGCCCCTTCCCGGCGTCGAAGTTCTGCGCACCAAGTAATCAGTCGGCCCTTTAAGTCGGCCTTGCAGGCCCAAACCGGAGAAAAAGACAGATGGCTCGGATCACGTTACGTCAATTGCTCGACCATGCAGCGGAGAACGATTACGGCGTACCGGCCTTCAACATCAACAACATGGAGCAGGCGCTGGCGATCATGGACGCGGCCAACACGGTCGACGCGCCCGTCATCATCCAGGCCTCGCGCGGTGCGCGCTCCTACGCCAACGACATCATGCTCAAGCACATGATGGACGCGGTGACCGAGATCTATCCGCACATTCCGGTCTGCGTGCATCTCGACCACGGCAACGAGGCCGCGACCTGCATGACCGCGATCCAGGCCGGCTTCACCTCGGTGATGATGGACGGCTCGCTCAAGGCCGACGGCAAGACCCCCGGCGACTGGAACTACAATGTCGGCGTCACCAAGACCGTGACCGACATGGCCCATCTCGGCGGCATCTCGGTCGAGGGTGAGCTCGGCGTGCTCGGCTCGCTCGAGACCGGCATGGGCGACAAGGAAGACGGCCATGGCGCCGAAGGCAAGCTGAGCCACGACCAGCTCCTGACCAATCCGGACGAGGCCGTGAAGTTCGTCCAGGAGACCAAGGTCGACGCGCTCGCGATCGCGATGGGGACATCGCACGGCGCCTACAAATTCACCCGCAAGCCTGACGGCGACATCCTCGCCATGAACGTGATCGAGGAGATCCACCGCAAGCTGCCGAACACGCATCTGGTGATGCACGGCTCCTCCTCGGTGCCGCAGGACCTCCAGGACATCATCAACGAGTTCGGCGGCAAGATGAAGCCGACCTGGGGTGTGCCGGTCGCCGAGATCCAGCGCGGCATCAAGAACGGCGTGCGCAAGATCAACATCGACACCGACAACCGCATGGCGATGACCGGCCAGATCCGCAAGGTGTTCAAGGAGCACCCGGAAGAGTTCGATCCGCGCAAGTACCTGAAGCCCGCCATGGAAGCCATGACCAAGCTGTGCAAGCAGCGGCTCCAGGAGTTCAATACCGCAGGCCAGGCCTCCAAGTTCAAGAAGGTCCTGACCCCCGCCGAGATGGCCAAGCGCTACGCCAAGGGCGAGCTGGATCCCCGCGTCGCGTAGCGATCGCGTGATGGCGTAAGCCCCTCAGGCCCATTCCCGGGTCATTCCGGGACACGCGAAGCGTGGGCCCGGAATCCATAACCACAGCCTGGGGTTATGGATTCCGGGCCTGCGCCTTTCGGCGCATCCCGGAATGACAGAAAGCCCCCTTTACCCTGCGACGAACGTTAACTCGGCAATTGCCCGAGAACGGTCTATTTTCACAGGCAAGGGCAGAATCGTTTTGGGAGGACCTCTCGATGAATCTGACTGAGCTCAACAGGATCGCGACCGCCATGGTCGTGTCAGGCAAGGGCATCCTTGCCGCCGACGAATCCTCCGGCACCATCAAGAAGCGCTTTGACGCGATCGGGGTGGAATCGACGGAATCAAATCGACGCGACTATCGCGAGATGCTGTTCCGCTCCAGGGAGGCCATGAGCCAGTACATCTCCGGCGTGATCCTCTATGACGAGACGATCTGGCAGGATGCGAAGGACGGCACGCCCCTGGTCAAGCTGATCGAACAGAGCGGCGCCATCCCTGGCATCAAGGTCGACGAGGGCACGCAAGCCCTGCCGATGTGTCCGGGCGAGCTCGTCACCGTCGGGCTCGACAAGCTCGCCGAACGCCTGAAGAAATATTACGAGCGCGGCGCGCGCTTCGCCAAATGGCGCGCGGTGATCGATATCGGCGGCGGCATTCCCTCGATGACCGCGATCGGCGTCAACGCCCATGCGCTGGCTCGCTACGCTGCGCTGTGCCAGGCCGCGCAGATCGTGCCGATCGTCGAGCCTGAGGTGCTGATGGACGGCGATCACGACATCGACCGCTGCTATGAAGTGACGACCCGCGTGCTCAACAAGACCTTCCAGGAATTGCGCGTGCAGCGCGTTGCGCTCGAAGGCATGGTGCTGAAGCCGAACATGGCGATCTCCGGCAAGAAATGCGCGAAGCAGGCCCCCGTCGAGGAAGTCGCGGAGAAGACAATTCGGCTGCTGAAGGCCTGCGTGCCCGCGGCCGTGCCCGGCATCGCCTTCCTCTCCGGCGGCCAGTCGGACGAAGAGGCGACGGCGCATCTCAACGCCATGCACAAGCTCGGGCCGCTGCCCTGGGGTCTGACCTTCTCCTACGGCCGCGCGCTGCAGGCCGCGCCGCAGAAGGCCTGGTCCGGCAAGGCCGAGAATGCCGCAGCCGGCCAAAATGCATTCAGCCATCGCGCCCGGATGAATGGTCTGGCGTCCAAGGGCGAATGGCAAAGCAGCCTGGAAAAGAAAGCAGCCTAGATCTTGTCGAACAAATCGCCTCCGCCGCGCCCGGCGCCGCGCCTTTATCTCGCGACGCCTGCCGTCGATGATCCCGCTGCGTTCGTCGCCGAGCTACCGGGCCTGCTCGCCGCCGCCGACGTCGCGGCCGTGCTGCTGCGGCTGAAGGAGACCGACCAGCGCACCATGATCACGCGCATCAAGACGCTGGCCCCGCCGGTCCAGAGGGCGGGCGCCGCGCTGCTCGTTGAAGGTCATGCCGAACTGGTCGCACGTGGCGGCGCCGACGGCGCGCACCTACCCGGCATCGCCGCGCTGAAAGAAGCGCTGCCATCGCTCAAGCCCGATCGCATCGCCGGCGTCGGCGGGCTGACGACGCGGCACCATTCCATGGATGCGGGCGAGATGGGCGCGGACTATGTGCTGTTCGGCGAGCCTGACGCAAAGGGCCAACGCCCGTCGTCCCAGGCGATCGCCGAGCGGCTGGACTGGTGGGCCGAGCTGTTCGAGCCGCCCTGCGTCGGCTTTGCCACCTCGCTCGAAGAGGCGCACGACTTCGCCGCCAGCGGCGCCGATTTCGTGCTGGTCGGCGATTTCGTCTGGTCCGATCCGCGCGGTCCCAAGGCCGCGCTGGTCGAGGTCGACGCTGCGATCAAGAAGGCCCATGCGGCCGCGCTTGCGGGTCAGGAGCACGGCTAGCGCCCGACATGAAGCTCCCGCGCATCACCATCCTGGCCACGCTGCTGCTGACGGCGCCCGCGGCCGCGCAGCTCCAGATCACGCCGCCGGTGGCAACGCCGGGCGCCGTGCCTGAGAAACAGAAGCCCAAGCCGCCCGCGGCCGCCAAGAAGAAGGAGGCCGCGCCGGCGCCAAAACCTTCGGCCTCGCCCAAGCCGGCCGCTTCGCCCAAGCCGGCGCTGCCTGCAACCGTGATCCCCGCGCCGGCCGCCGACAATCCCAATGTCGATCTGGTGTTCGGCGCCTATCAGCGCGGCCAGTACAAGACGGCGTTCGATCTCGCCACCGCCCGCGCACAAGCAGGCGATCCCAAGGCGATGACCATGCTCGGCGAGCTCTATTCCAACGCCATGGGCATCCGCCGCGACTACGCCAAGGCGCTGGAATGGTACAAACGCGCCGCCGATGCCGGCGACCGCGAGGCGATGTTCGCGCTCGCCATGCTGCGAATTTCCGGCCGCGGCGGCTCGGTCGACAAGAGCGAGGCGGTGAAGCTGATGGCTTCCGCCGCCAAGCTCGGTGAGCCCAAGGCGGCCTATAACCTCGCGCTGCTCTACCTCGACGGCCAGACCCTGCCGCAGGACGTCAAGCGGTCCGCCGAGCTGCTGCGTCAAGCCGCCGATGCCGGCCTGCCCGAGGCACAATACGCGCTGGCGACCTTCTACAAGGAAGGCACCGGCGTGCCGAAGGACCCGGAACGCGCGGTGCGCCTGCTCCAGGCGGCTTCCCTGGCGGACAATGTCGATGCCGAGGTCGAATATGCCATCGCCATGTTCAACGGCACCGGCACGCCGAAGAACCAGCCGGCCGCCGTCGCGTTGCTCCGCAAGGCCTCCCGCCAGGGCAGCGCGATCGCGCAGAACCGCCTGGCCTGGGTGCTGATCAACGGCATGGGCACGTCCGTGGACAAGGTCGAGGGCTTTAAATGGCACCTGGTGGCGAAAACCGCCGGCAAGGGCGATCCGGAGCTCGACAAGCAATTGTCCGACCTGCCGGCCGAGGACCGCGGCAAGGCCGAGGCCGCCGCCAAAAGATGGCTCGGGACCAAATGACTTGACGCAATGACTTGACCTTGGGGCCCTCGCAGGGCACCCAATCCTTCAAACAGGCGCGATTTCGCGCCATTTCCCCCGATCAAGACCAGAGCACATGCTGTATTCCGCCACTATCAACGTCATGGTCAAGGCCGCGCGCCGCGCCGGCCGCAGCCTCAAGCGCGATCTCGGCGAGATCGAGCATCTCCAGGTCTCGCTGAAGGGGCCGGCCAATTTCGTCTCGCTGGCCGACAAGCGCGCCGAGGAGATCCTCTATCAGGACCTCGCCAAGGCCCGTCCCGGCTACGGCTTCATCGGCGAGGAAGGCGGCACCCGCGAGGGCAGCGACAAGAGCCACACCTGGATCGTCGACCCGCTCGACGGCACCACCAACTTCCTGCACGGCATCCCGCAATTCGCGATCTCGATCGGCCTCGTGCGCGAGGGCACGATCATTGCGGGCGTGATCTACAACCCTGCCAATGACGAGCTCTACATCGCCGAGCGCGGCAAGGGCGCCTTCCTCAACGACCAGCGCCTGCGCGTCGCCGGCCGCCGCCAGCTCAACGAATGCGTCGTGGCCTGTGGCCTGCCCCATATCGGCCGCGGCGACCACGAGGAATTCCGCCGCGAGATGACCGCGATCCAGGACCGCGTCGCCGGCCTGCGCCGTTTCGGCGCCGCCTCCCTCGACCTGGCCTTCGTCGCCGCCGGCCGCCTCGACGGCTACTGGGAGCGCAACCTGCAATCCTGGGACATCGCCGCCGGCATGATCATGGTGCGCGAGGCAGGCGGCACGGTGAGCGACATCGCAACGCCGGGCGACGCGCTGGTCACGGGCGACGTCGTGTGCGGCAATGAATTCGTGCACGGGGAGCTGGTGAAGATTTTGCGGAAGTAGGCGTGGTTTACCCCCCGTCACGTCCCCGACGAGCAGGACAGTTTGCGGCGCACCGTTGCGCCGGGACCATGCTAAACGCCGTCCTCTCCTGCGGCCCTGGCTGCGTTGCGTACTTAGCCGCGCTGCGTTCGGTGAACGCGTCTATGTGCAAACGCAGAAGGGATCATTCTCATCGCAATCGCAATCGTCCAAATGCTTAGCGAGACTTGGATGGTCAGCGACGAATTCTTTCAGCTTCTGGAATCTGCTCCGACTCATCTTGATAAAGACGGTCTCCTTGGTCTTGCCCAGCGCTCTCCGTAGACCTTCCGGTACGTCCGCCTTGTCGGCCGCTTTTGCAGCAATCTTGTCGGCTGCTTCTGCAATTTTCAACAGGCGATGCTGTCCGACATGCACTGTCGCTTTCTTTGCCGACTTCTTTTTCGCGGGCTTCTTGGTCATCTAATCAGTCCTCCATCATATTACTGTTGAAACACGAACGTCGGCTTGAATATCTTCAACTCCAGGAATTGTTGAACTGCTATTGCGGCTCCCTTCTCGGCTGGTCCACCCGTTGCGGTTATCAAGCCAGCAAACAACGGGCCTTTCCCTCCCTTTTTCGCGGCAACGCCGTTGAACAGAACCGAGCGGGCGTCGAGCACTTCATCGATGATACCGGTTTTATCCAGAAACAGGCCCACCGTAAGCTTATGGACGTCCTTACGCGACACGCTTGCGCCGAAATTCGCGTCCGCCACCTGGAAGGTGCCGCCGACGGGAGAAAAAGTCACCTTGGGGGTTACCGAGCCACCGATGGTGGTCTCGAAGTCAAGCTGATCTACCATCGTCGGCGGCCCCTTTGCGTCGACGGCGGTGGGGTCCTGTCTTCCGTCGGCGCTCAGATTCCCAAAAAGCGTGAGCTGCACGAAATCGTGGATCACCCTGCGCATACCAACGTTACCGGTGATCGGGTAGACGATGTTCGCTTCCACAATTGATTTTGTGCAATAGCTGTCCGGAACGGTCGCGACCAAGCCGTGGAAGGTATCCGTAATCGTGAAATAGCGCTGGCTCTGCCGCGATCTGTCGAAGTTGCCCTTAGCGTTGAGCGAGGGCAACGTCATGATCGGCAACGGGCGGAGAAAGTTTACTTCCGAACCGAGATTATTGGTTTCTGTTCCTGTGAGATCGAAATTATAGGCGACGCCGGTGTGGAGCATCAAATCGACGACATAACGCGCAAACCCCGTTAGCGACGTAGATTTGAAGCCTCCGATCGTGGTCGGGTCGGCCTCATACGCCTCCTTGGCCGCTCTACCGATCGCGTAGGAGTTGTCATCGACCTTCTGAAACGTACGGCCGTTTGCCAAGTGAATCACATGATGATTTTTTTCGTGCGTTAGAAAAGTAAGAATCGAGTCAATGACCGCCTGACGCGTTTCGCAGCGAATTTGCCTGACAATGGTGTAGGTCGATACGTGAGCGAAGTCGTCTGGCAACGGATGAATAGCGCACCCGCTGATGATCAAAGCACAAAACGCAATAACAATCGCACGCCGGCAATTCGCGAAATCGCGCGCCAACATAACCGCCCCCTAAAAATTTCCCCGGAGCGATTATGCATGGAATCAAATCCACCGAAAGTTGAATCTTTGGTGCAAGTCTCCTACGAGCGATCCAGCAAGAAGCCTGACCAACTTTGGGCGATAGGGGATCGCAATTATCCCCGATGCGAACGACGCAATATATTACCTCGACCTAGCCGGTGCCGGCGGCCCATACACCTCGCCGTCCTTCGCCGCCTTCGGCTCCCGGTCCCCGGCCAGCACGCGCTGCACCGAGACGAAGAACACCGGCACCATCAGCAGCGCCAGGATCACCACTGCGATCATGCCGCCCATCACGATGCTGCCGAGCGCCTGCTGGCTGGCGCCGCCGGCGCCGTGCGCAATCGCCATCGGCAGCACGCCGCAGATGAAGGCAAGGCCGGTCATCAGGATCGGGCGGAAGCGCAGGCGGCAGGCCTCGATGGTGGCTTCCACCAGCGGCTTGCCCTCTTTCCGCAGATCCTTGGCGAACTCGATGATCAGGATCGCGTCCTTTGCCGCGAGGCCGATGATGGTGATCAGCCCGACGGTGAAATAGACGTCGTTGGGCAGGCCGCGCAGCATCGCCGCGGCCACCGCGCCGACGATGCCGAGCGGCACCGTGAGCAGCACCGCGAGCGGAATGGTCCAGCTCTCGTAGAGCGCGGCAAGACACAGGAACACCACGAACACCGACAGCGCCAGCAGGAACGGCGCCTGCGAGCCCGACAGCTTTTCCTGGAGCGACTGTCCGGTCCATTCATAGCCGAAGCCCCGCGGCAATTTGCCGGCGAGCCGCTCCATCTCGGCGATCGCGTCGCCCGAGGTGAAGCCGGGTCTCGCCTCGCCGGAGATGCGCACAGCCGGATAGTAATTGAAGCCCGCGATCTGCGTCGGGCCGCGCGCCCATTCGACCGTGGCGAAAGAGGAGAACGGCACGAGCTGGCCACGGCTGTTCTTGACGTTGTAGTTGAGAATGTCCTCGGTCCGCATGCGGTCGCGGGCATCCGCCTGCACCACGACGCGCTGCATGCGGCCGCGGTTCGGGAAGTCGTTGATGTAGTTCGAGCCGAGATTGGTCGAGATCGTGTTGTTGATGTCCTCGAAGGTGACGCCGAAGGCGCCGGCCTTCTCGCGGTCGATCACGAGATTGACCACGCCGGCCTCGGGCAGGCCCTCGATGTAGACCTTCTGCAGCACCGGGCTGGCATTGGCCTCCGCGATCAGCTGGTCGGCGGCGCGCATCAATGCCGGATAGCCTTTCTGGCCGCGGTCCTGGAGACGGAACGAGAAGCCCGAGGAGTTGCCGAGATTGTCGATCGGCGGCGGCTGGAGCGCGGAGATCTTTGCATCGCGGATCGACGACGACAGATCGCGGTTGATGTCGTTGACGATCGCGGCGGCGGAGTCCTTCGGCCCGCGCTCCGACCAGTCCTTCAGCGTGATGAAGGCCTGCGCGGTGTTCATGCCCTGGCCGGAGAAGCTGAAGCCGGTGAGGAAGGTGACATCCTTCACACCCGGCCGCTCGGCGAGATATTTCTCGACCTTCTCGATGACGGCCTCGGTGCGGGGATACGACGAATCCGACGGCGTCTGCACGTCGGTGGTGACGAAGCCCTGGTCGTCGATCGGCAGGAAGCCGCCGGGCAGGCTGACGAAGGCCCAGGAGAGACCGACCAGCAGCGCGACATAGACCATCATCAGGCGGCCGGTCCGCTTCAGCGAGAAGCCGACGGTGCGGGAATAGCCCTCCTTGCCGCCTTCGAGCATGCGGTTGAACCAGCCGAACACGCCCCGCTTCGCATGGCCGTGGCCGGCGGCGACGGGCTTGAGCAGGGTCGCGCACAGCGCCGGCGTCAGCGACAGCGCGAGGAAGGCGGAGAAGCCGATCGCGGCGACCATGGTCACCGAGAACTGGCGGTAGATGATGCCGACCGAGCCGGGGAAGAACGCCATCGGCACGAACACGGCCATCAGCACCAGCGTGATGCCGATGATGGCGCCCGATATCTGCGCCATCGCCTTCCGCGTCGCTTCCTTCGGCGGCAGGCCTTCCTCGGACATGATGCGCTCGACGTTCTCGACCACGACGATGGCGTCGTCGACGAGGATGCCGACCGCGAGCACCATGCCGAACATCGAGAGCATGTTGATGGAATAGCCGGCGAGCAGCAGCGCGGTGCACGCGCCCAGCAGCGCCACGGGCACCACGATGGTCGGGATGATGGTGTAGCGGATGTTCTGCAGGAACAGGAACATCACCACGAACACCAGCACCACGGCTTCGACCAGCGTCGTCAGCACCTTCTTGATCGAGGCCTCGACCACGGGCGTGATGTTGTAGGGAATCTCGTAGGAGATGTTGGCCGGGAAGAAGCGCGACAGCTCCTTCATCTTCTCCTCGACCGCGCTCGCGGTCGCCAGCGCGTTGCCGGTCGGCGACATCAGCACGGAGAGGCCCGCGGTCGGCTTGCCGTTCAGGCGCGTGTTGAACTGGTAGCTGAGGCCGCCGACCTCGATACGTGCGACGTCGCGCAACCGCACGGTCGAACCGTCGGCATTGGCGCGCAGGATGATGGAACCGAATTCGTCCGGGGACGAGAGCTGGCCCTTGACCAGCACCAGCGAGGAGGTGCGCTGGCTCGCGGTCGACGGCTCGGCGCCGATGCTGCCCGAAGCGACCTGTGCGTTCTGCGCGGCGATCGCCTTGTTGACGTCGTCCGCGGTCAGCCCGTAGCCGACGAGCTTTGCCGGATCGACCCAGACGCGCAAGCTGCGTTCGGTCGAATAGAGCGTGGCGCGGCCGACGCCGGGGATGCGGCGGATCTCGCCGAGCACGTTGCGGATCATGAAGTCGCCGAGGCCGACTTCGTCGAGGCTGCCGTCGGTCGAGTTCAGCGTGATGATCTGGAGCACGGCACTCGAGGCTTCCTCGATCAGGATGCCCTGCTGGATCACCGCGCGCGGCAGCCGCGCTTCGACGCGCTTGATGCGGTTCTGCACCTCGACGGAGGCGGCGCTGGTATCGGTGCCCGGCTGGAAATTGGCGATGATCTCGACCTGACCGAGCGAGTCGCTGGTCGATTCGAAATTGAGGATGCCGGAGGCGCCGTTGAGCTCCTCCTCGATCAGCCGGGTGACGCTGTTGTAGAGGTTTTCGGGCGAGGCGCCAGGATAGCTGGTCGAGATCGAGATCGAGGGCGGCGCGATGATCGGATATTGCGCGATCGGCAGCAGCGGCACCGCGATCGCGCCGATCAAGCAGATGAACAGCGCGACCACCCAGGCGAAGATCGGCCTGTCGATGAAGAAGCTCGCCATGGCGCGTTACCGCGTGACCTGCTGGGCGTGCCGGTTGTCCGCGGTCGCATCCGCTTCCGACCAGGGTTGCGGCTTGACCTTGTCGCCCGCGGCGAACTTCTGGAAGCCTTCGACCACGACCTTGTCGCCGGCCTTGAGGCCTTCGGTCACGAACCAGAGTCCGTCCTGCACCGACCCCGTGCGGACCGGTTGCACGGCGATGTGATTGTCGTCCTTGACGACGAACACCTCGCTGCCGCCGCCGCCGTTGCGCTGGATCGCCTGCTGCGGCACCGCGATCGCGTCGCTGTCGAGACCCTGGTCGATCCGGACGCGGACATACATGCCCGGCAGCAGCTCGCGCTTGGGATTGCGGAACTCGCCGCGCAAGGTCACCTGGCCGGTATGGGCATCGACCTTGGCATCCGAGAACAGCAGCTTGCCGTCGAGCGAATAGAGGGTGTTGTCGTCGAGCACGAGGCGCACCTTGGCGGCATCGGCCGCGATGCGCTCGAGGTCGCCGCTCTCGAAGGCGCGGCGGAGCTGGTTGAGCTCGGTCACCGACTGGGTGAAGTCGGCATAGATCGGATCGAGCTGCTGGATGGTGGCAAGATTGGTCTCGTTCTGCACCGCGAGCGCGCCCTCGCTGACCAGCGCCGCACCGACGACGCCGTCGATCGGCGCGCGCACGGTGGCATAGTCGAGATTGAGTTTTGCGCGCGCGAGTTCGGCGTTGCGGCCTTCGACCTCGGCATGGGCCTGACGCTCGGCCGCGATCGCCTTCTCGTTCTCGGCTTCCGGGGCAGCGCGATCCTTGGTGAGGGTGGCGATGCGGTGCGCCTGCTGTCTCGCCTGCATCAGCGCGGCCTCGGCCTTGGCGACGGCCGCCTCGCTGGCCATCACCTCGACCTCGAACGGACGCGGATCGATGCGATAGAGCGCATCGCCCGCCTTCACCTCGCTGCCCTGACGGAACAGGCGCTCGACCACGATGCCGGAGATACGCGGCCGCACGTCGGAGACGCGCGTCGGCGCGATGCGGCCCGGCAGCTCGCGCACTACGGCGCGCGGCTGCGGCTTGACGATGACGACGCTGACGTCAGGGTCGGCGGGCTGGGCAGCGGACACCGCAGAGACGGATTCGTCGCAGCCCGCGAGCAGCGGCGTAAAGGCCGCGAGCATCATTGCAACGCATGCCGATCGCGCGCGAAGTCCTGACATGAAGTTAAGCGCCCCGATGTTGTTGAAACTGAAATCACGCTCCGCACGAGCCCGTTCTGGGCGATTCCACGCGGCTGATGCCGTCAAAATAGAACGTAGTTGCTGCGACGCAACGCATTGCGTGGGCGGCTCAATGCCACATGACCTATCCTGCTGAGTTCAGGGCGCTTTTCGGGACTCACCGGATTGTGAATCGGGTTCCATCGCGGCGTGCTGCGACACAAGATCGCAATTACCCGGGGGCCTTCATCCGGTAGTGGCTGACGCCCCATTCGCTGCCATCGGCGTAGCCGAACAGCCCTGATGTCGCGAGGAAGAACCAGCGCCAGCGTCGCATCCACAAAGCGGTCTCCTCGCCGTGGACGTTGCGCAGGGACGCTTCGATCGTATCGCGATGCGCATCGAAATTGGCGAGCCAGTCGTTCGCGGTGCGCTGATAATGCGTTCCGCTCCAGCACCATTCCTTCTCGATCCTGAAGACGTCGCCGAATTGCCTGACGAGGTGATGGCTCGGCATCAATCCATCCATGAAGACATGCTGCGCGATCCAGTCCTCGCGATTGGCGCGGTCGAACAGATGAGAGCCGGAACGATGGGTGACGATGTGCATGAAGAAGCGCCCGTCAGGCGCGAGCCAGGACCGCACGCGCGTCATCAGCTTGCGCCAGTTCATCATCTGCTCGAACATCTCGACCGAGACGATGCGATCGAACTGCCCGTCGGGCGCGAACACGTTCATGTCCGCGGCGACCACGCGCAGGTTCAACAGCCCGCGCAGCCGCGCCTGCTCCTCGACATAGGCGCGCTGGGCCTGCGAGTTCGACACCGCCGTCACTTTCGCGTGCGGGAACCGCCGCGCCATCCATAGCGACAGCGAGCCCCAGCCGCAGCCGAGCTCGAGGATGGTCTGGCCGTCGGCGAGACCGGCGTGCTCGACGGTCTGGCGCAGCGCCTCCTCCTCCGCCTCCTGCAGCGTGCTCGCATCGGACTTGTAGAAGCAGGACGAATAGTTGCGGTTGGGGCCGAGCACCTCCGCAAAGAACGCCGCGGGCACCTCGTCATGCCCGGCATTGACGGCATCCGCGTCCCCGGCGATCGGCCGCAGGATCATCCGCCCGGCGAAGGCGGCATCGTCGGCCGCGCCCAGCGCGGACATGCGCATCGCCGTGCGCGAGCACAGGCGCTGGATCGCGGCACGGATCACGACATCCGGCAGCGGCACGCGTTCGGCAGTCCCGAAGATCGCGGAAACGACGCTCATGCGACCACTCCGTTGATCAGGTCTCGTTGTGGTGGCGGCGGAAGGAACGGACAGGCTCGGGCGTTGCCACCCGCCCGGCGGGCTCCGATGTCCAGACGGGTTCGACCGAGCGGCTGCTGCTGCCGCGCCACCCGGGCGAGCGCCATCCGGACCGCGAGCAAGAGCGCGATGACGGCCAGCCCCCCAGGATTCGTCACCATGCAAAAAGTCCGACCCAAGCCTGCGGAATGCCGAAGTTTTGCAAATTGCGCCTCTATCAAAGCGCGGTTTCGGCTTTGGGTTCCGAGAGCTCTCCACGAAATCGGCACATCCGGCGCTTTTTTTGGGCTGCCGCTGTGCCATAGTGCGCCCCGCAAGCAAGTTCCTAACGGATGATACCGGCCATGCCGCCAGGCGCCTCGCCCCGCTCCCCCATCGATATCGAATATACCAAGCTATCCTCACCCAGCGTTTTCCTGGTGCGGATGCTGGTCTTTCTGGTGCTGTGCACCCTGGTCGGCGTGGTGCTCTACAAGCAGATCATCCTGGCCTTCTTCGCCAATCCCGGCCTCAATGCCCTGATCGGCGGCGTGCTGTTCATCGGCATCATCCTGGCCTTCCGCCAGGTGATCCGGCTCTACCCCGAAGTCTCCTGGGTCAACAATTTCCGCATCGCCGATCCCGGCCTGGCGCCGTCCCGGCACCCGAAACTGCTGGCGCCGATGGCCATGATCCTCGGCGGCGAGCGCACTGGGCGGATGACGATCACCCAGACCACCATGCGGCACCTGCTCGATTCGATCGCGACCCGCCTGGACGAGGCCCGGGACATCTCCCGCTACATGACCGGCCTGCTGGTCTTCCTCGGTCTGCTCGGCACCTTCTGGGGCCTGATCGAGACGGTCGGCTCGGTCGGCAAGGTGATCGACGGACTCAAGGTCGGGAGCGATTCCGGCGCCCTGTTCGACACGCTGAAGGAGGGCCTCGCCGCCCCGCTCGGCGGCATGGGCATCTCGTTCTCCAGCTCGCTGTTCGGCCTCGCCGGCTCGCTGATCCTCGGCTTCCTCGATCTGCAATCGAGCCAGGCCCAGAACCGCTTCTACACCGACCTCGAAGACTGGCTCGCCACCACCGTGCGCGAATATGGCCACGGCGAGGTTGCGGTCGCAGCCGGTGGCGGCGGCGGCGTTGCCAGCGGCGAGCTCCAGGCCGCCGTCGAGCGGTTGCGCTCCGTGCTTGAGGAAGGCAGCGCCAGCCGCGGCACCACGGCGGCAATGGCGAGCCTTGCCGAAGCCATCCAGGCGCTGGTCTCGCACATGCGGACCGAGCAGCAGATGATCCGCGAATGGGCCGACGGCCAGGGCGAGCAGAACCGCGAGATCCGCCGCCTGCTGGAGCGCATCGCGCGCCAGCCGGAGAAGGGCTAGCGACAGCGAAGATATCGTGCCCCGGACGCGGCGCAGCACGAAGTGATGCGCTGCTGAGCCGGGGCCCAGAGAAACGAAGGAATGGGTCCCGGCTCTGCGCAGCAGCGCTTCACGCTGCAGCGCGTCCGGGACACGAGAGTGGAGATCGACGACATGGCTCTAGCCCGCGGCCGCCGCAGCGAAACCGGCTTCAACTACTGGCCGGGATTCGTCGACGCGCTGTCGACACTGGTGCTGTCGATCGTGTTCCTGCTGTCGGTGTTCCTGGTCGTGCAGTTCTTCCTGTCGCAGGAGGTCACCGGCAAGGACAAGGCTCTGGAGCAGCTCAACGCCAAGATCGCCCAGCTCAACGAGCTCCTGTCGCTGGAGAAGCTCGGCAAGCTCACGCTCGACGACCAGGTCTCGCAATTGAAAGCGGGCCTCGCCTCGGCCGAGACCGAGCGCGATCGCATCAAGGGTCTCTATGACGGCCTCGCCGCCGCCGGTAACGACGCCCAGGGCAAGACCACCGAGCTCGGCAAGGCGCTGGACTCGGAGAAGGCGGTCTCGGCGCGGGCGCTGGCGCAGATCGAGGTGCTGAACCAGCAGATCAGCGCGCTGCGGCGGCAACTGGCGGCGCTGGAGGAGGCGCTCGATGCCAGCGAGAAGCGCGACAAGGAATCGCAGAACCGCATCGCCGATCTCGGATCCCGCCTGAATGTTGCCTTGGCGCAGCGCGTGCAGGAATTATCGCGTTATCGCTCGGAGTTCTTCGGCCGCCTGCGCGCCATCCTCGGCAACCGTCCTGACATCCGCATCGTCGGCGACCGCTTCGTGTTCCAGTCCGAAGTGTTCTTCGACACCGGACAGGCGACCTTGCTGCCGGAAGGCCGCGCCGAGCTCGACACACTGGCGACCGCGCTGATCGATCTCGACAAGAAGATCCCGAGCGAAATCCCCTGGGTGCTGCGCGTCGACGGCCACACCGATTTGCGCCCGGTCAGCGGCGCGAACTTCAAGTCGAACTGGGACCTATCCGCGGCGCGCTCGATCTCGGTGGTGCAATACCTGATCTCGCTCGGCGTGCCCGCCCAGCGCCTCGTCGCCGCCGGCTTCGGCGAATTCCAGCCGCTCGACACCGCCAACACGGAAGAGGCCTACAAGCGCAACCGCCGCATCGAGCTGAAGCTGACGGAGCGGTAGTGAGCGCCCTCCACCTCCGCCCCTACCGCGCCGAGGACGAAGCCGCCGCGATCGACCTCTGGCATCGCACCTGGCAGCAGGCCTATCCGCAGATCGATTTCGCCGCGCGGCTGGACTGGTGGCGCGAGCGCTGGCGCAAGGATCTGGTGCCGAAAGCCTCGATCGTGGTCTCGGAAGCGGACGGCGTGCTGACCGGCTTCGTCACCATCGACGGCGAAGGCTATCTCGACCAGCTCGTGGTCGATCCCGCGCACTGGGGCTCGGATGCGGCGCGGCTGCTGGTGGATGAGGCCAAGCGCCTGTCACCATCAGGCGTCACGCTGCTCGTCAACAAGGACAATGCCCGCGCCATCCGATTCTACGAGCGCAACGGGTTTGCCCGTGCCGGCGAGGATCTGAACCCGACCTCGGGACGGCCGGTGCTGAAGATGGTGTGGAAGCCGTAGATATTCTCTCCGCTGTCGTCCCGGCGAAGGCCGGGACCCATACCGCGTGATTTATCGATAGGCGCAGGTGGTCGTTCCGCGGGAAGACTCTTCACGACGAGCCTCCGCCAAACTTCTCCCTGTGGTTATGGGTCCCGGCCTTCGCCGGGACGACACTGAATTTGGAGCAGCCGCCCCTCACGCCCCCTCGAACTGAAGCCTCGCGAGCCTCGCATAGAGCCCGTTCGCAGCAACGAGCTCCGCGTGCGTGCCCTGCTCGACGATCTTGCCATGGTCCATCACCAGGATGCGGTCGCAGGACAGCACGGTGGCGAGCCGGTGCGCGATCACCAGCGTGGTGCGGTGGCTCATCAGCTCCTCGAGCGCGGTCTGCACCAGTGTCTCGCTTTCGGCGTCGAGCGCGGAGGTGGCTTCATCGAGCAGCAAGAGCGGCGCATCGCGCAGGATGGCGCGGGCGATGGCGATGCGCTGGCGCTGGCCGCCGGAGAGCGTGACGCCACGCTCGCCGAGCGGGGTCTCGAAACCTTCGGGCAGGCGGCGGATGAATTCGGCGGCATGCGCGAGCTCGGCGGCGCGCTCGACCTCGGCATCGGTCGCATCGGGCCGGCCGAAGCGGATGTTCTCGCGGGCGCTCGCGGCAAACACGTTGGATTCCTGCGGCACCAGTGCGATGCGCAAGCGGAAATCGCGCGGGTCCGCGGATTTGACCGGCACGCCGTCGAGGGAGATTGCGCCGCTCCGCGGGTCGTAGAAGCGCAGCAGGAGATGAAAGATGGTGCTCTTGCCGGCGCCTGAGGGGCCGACGATCGCGACCTTCTCGCCGGGGCGCACGGTGAACGACACGGCATCGAGCACATTGACGTGGGGCCGCGCCGGATAAGCGAAGCTGACCTGGTCGAAGCCGACCTCGCCGCGCGCCGGCACCGGCAGCGCGCGCGGTGACGCCGGCGCGGTGATCTCGGGCTGCACATGCAGGATCTCGAACAGGCGCTCGGCGGCGCCGGAGGCGGCCGAGACCTCGCCCCAGACCTCGCTGAGCTGGCCGAGGCCGGCCGCGGCGAAGGCCGCATAGAGCACGAACTGGCCGAGCCGGCCCGGCGAGATCGTGCCGATCAGGACGTCATGCGAGCCGATCCAGAGGATCGCGACCACGCTTGCGAACACGATGAAGATGACGATGGCGGTGAGCACGGCGCGGGCCTGCGTCGAGGTGCGCGCGGCCTCATAGGCCTGTTCGACCTCGCCGCCGAAACGCTTCTCGGCGAGCCCTTCGCTGGTATAGGCCTGCACGGTGCGGATGGCGCCGACCAGCTCGCCCGCATAGGCGGACGCATCGGCCAGCGTGTCCTGCGCGTTGCGCGACAGACGCCGCACCCAGCGCCCGAACGCGACCAGCGGCAGCACGATCAGGGGAATGGCGAGCAGCACAAAGCCGGACAGGCGCGGGCTGGTGATCACCATCATCGCCGCCGCGCCGAAGAACATCATGAGATTGCGCAGCGCGATCGAGACGGAGGCGCCGACCGCGGACTTGATCTGGGTGGTGTCGGCCGTGAGCCGCGACACCAGCTCACCGCTGCGCGCGGAATCGAAGAAGGCCGGCGAGAGCGAGAGCAGATGGGCGAAGACGTCGCGCCGGAGGTCGGCGACGATGCGCTCGCCGATCGTCATCACGAGGTAGTATCGCGAGGCGCTGGCAAGCGCGAGCACGGCGACCACCGCGATCATCACCGAGAAGTAGCTGTTGATCAGCGCGATGCCTTCCGGCGTCAGGCCGAAATCGATCATCCGCCTCACAGCGACGGGCACCAGCAGCGTGGTCAGCGCCGCGATCGTGAGCGCGACGAAGGCGAGTGCCGCGCGGCCGCGATAGCGGGCCACATAGGGCGCGAGCGCCAGCAGCGGCCGCAGCTTCGCGCGGCCCTTCGCCGGCGTCTCGATCAACTCGGCTTCGATCGACGGGGCCTCAGGCGCGGCATGCTTGTCGCGGTATTGGTCGTCAAGCCGTTCCACAGCGCTCATGAGATCGGACCCAAGGAGACAGATGAACTCCACATAGGCCGCTGCGGGGGGAGTGGCAAATCCGGGATGTCCCTTAGGGAACGGCCCGGTTCTCCTTTGCCCACAATGGCTTGTTTTAAAGGGGCCTGTGGGGTATAGACCCCGCCAAATCCGTCATTCGATAGCCACTCAAGACAGGCGCCGGGCGCCGAGGAATTGCCATGAAAGCCGAAATTCATCCGAATTATCATACGATTAAGGTCGTGATGACCGACGGAACCGAGTACCTGACCCGCTCCACCTGGGGCAAGGAAGGCGACACGCTGAACCTCGACATCGACCCGAAGTCGCATCCGGCCTGGACCGGCGGCAACGCCCAGATGCTGGATCGCGGCGGCCGCGTCTCCCGCTTCCAGAAGAAGTTTTCGGGCTTTCTCAAAAAGGATTGATCCCGCCGCAAGGCTGGAGACGAAAAACGCCCCCGGTGAGACCGGGGGCGTTTTTGTTTGTGGGTCCAAACCCGTCATCCTGAGGTGCGAAGCTTGCGATGCGAAGCATCGCAAGGGGAGCCTCGAAGGATGAGCGGCCACAGTCGGGCCGTCGCCCTTCGAGGGCCGCTGAAGAAGCGGCCACCTCAGGGTGACGGTTCGAAATCGATTACCGCTCGAACGCGGCCTTCAGCGCGTTGAGCTGCGGCACCAGCGGGTTGCCGATCGCCACGTATTCGACCGGCGGGGTGTGAATGGTTGTGTCGAGGCGGCGCACGCGGGTCTGAAGGCTCATCGAGCGATGGATCAGGTCCTGGAGCTGCGAGGGCAGCTTCTCGACGGTGTCGGACGGGCCGGGATCGGCGGCGGTGAGCTTGACCTTGGTCTTCTCGCGATTGGCCTGGCTCAGCGTCATCTCGCCTTCCTTCACGGCGCGGTGCAGCAGCAGCCAGGAGGCAAGCTGCATCAGGCGGGTGGTCAGGCGCATGCTCTCGGTCGCATAGGTGAGGCTGACGGCGCGATCGAGCGCCTTGGCCTCGGCGCGGCCGGCGCCGTCGAGATAGGCGGCGGTCTCTTCGACCAGGTCCATGCCTTCACGGAACAGGACGCTGAACGCCGCAGAATTGGTGAACCGCTCGCTGAGTTGAACGAGAGCACCTTCGGCTTGCAAACGTTCCATGGTTAACGCCCCTTACGCAACTGCCTGACTGTCCGGCTTTGGCGCCGGCTTATGATGAACAAATCATTGCGCGGGCGGGACGCGGAGTCCAGCGACAAGCGCGGATATGGTTTCCGCGCGTCTTTCCTCGGAATTCAACCGGAACGAGACCCAAAAAAGGCAAAAAAAGAGCCGCCGGAGACCGGCGGCTTTGAAAGTTGATAACAGGGAGGCGTCAAACAGAGTGGACAGGAGCCACTCGGTGTCCAAACGAGGACAGTTCCAGTCATAAACCCGAAAGCTTAATTGGAAGTAAACGAGCTAATTTTTTGAGAGTCCGTTAGCCATGTCGGTCACTGGCCGAGTGCGCTGCGGAACAAACCTTCCGATGTCATTCCGGGGCGCGCGTAGCGCCGCCCGGAATGACGGTGGAAGTTCAGTGCACCGTGGAAGAATCTATCCGTCATGCCCGGGCTTGTCCCGGGCATCCACGTTCTTCGTCGTTGTTGGAAAGAAAACGTGGATGGCCGGGACGAGCCCGGCCACGACGCCGTGGAAGCGGCTCGCGTTACTCTGTCGAAGTCTACTTCTTGAAAAAACTATCCGCCGCATCGCGCGAGGCGCGCTTCTTGGTGGCGGCTTCATCGAGCCTTGCGATCTCGGTGTTGAGCAGCGCCACGCGCTCGGTCAGTTCCTCGACTGACAGGAGTGAGAGATCCTGTCCGATTTCATGGCTGACCTTCTTGCGCGGCTTGTCGTCGTCCTCGATGGCCATGTGTCCTCCCGGGCAGTCCTGTCCTGAACGACGCCGATCTGGCGCTTTCCGAGCCGAAATGGTATCGCTTCTCCACAAGGAGAATTTGCAGTGACTTTCGCGAGCGCGCAACACCTGACGCGAATGCCCCGGCCCAACCGCAAGGAGGTTGACCGGACGGGATAAGCGCGCGTCCACGCGCGTGAGGCATGAGCCGACCCCAAGCCCTTCCGATCATGCGGGAGGGCTTTTGATTTTTCGTCGGTCGGCATCACCAAACGCGAAAGACCGCAGTCATGACCAAAATTCTCATCACCAGCGCCCTTCCCTACGTGAACGGCGTCAAGCATCTCGGCAATCTCATAGGCTCGCTCCTCCCCGCCGATGTCCATGCCCGCTTCAGGCGGCAGATCGACGACGACGTGCTGTTCATCTGCGCCACCGACGAGCACGGCACGCCGGCTGAGCTCGGCGCCGTTCGCGCCGGACAGGATGTCCGCACTTTCTGCGATGCGCAGCATGCAATCCAGGCCGACATCTACCGCCGGTTCGGCCTTTCCTTCGACCATTTCGGGCGAACCAGCTCGCCACAGAACAGCGCTCTGACGCAGCACTTCTATCGCAGGCTCGACGATGCCGGATTGATCGAGGAACGTAAGTTGCCGCAGGTCTGGTCACCCACGGACGGCCGCTTCCTGCCGGACCGCTACGTGCTCGGCACCTGCCCGCATTGCGGCGACCCGTCCGCGCGCGGTGATCAATGTGATCGGTGTGGCGCGCTGCTCGATCCGCCCGAACTGATCGACCCGCGATCCGCGCTGTCGGGCGACCGGGCGCTGGAGGTCCGCGAAAGCCGCCATCTGTTCCTGCGCCAGTCGCAGCTTGTCGGAGCGTTGAGCGCGTGGATCGACAGCCGCTCCGGCTGGCCTTCCTTCGTGGTGTCGACCGCGAAAGGCTGGCTGACAGCCGATCTGCGCGATCGCTGCATCACGCGCGATCTGGCCTGGGGCATCCCGGTTCCGCGACAGGGATTCGCCGACAAGGTCTTCTATGTCTGGTTCGACGCGCCGATCGGTTACATCGCCGCCACCCAGGAATGGGCCGCCGCCGCGCCGGGCCGCGACTGGCGAAAATGGTGGTGGCAGGCCGATGACGTCCGCTACGTCCAGTTCCTCGGCAAGGACAACATCCCGTTCCACACCGTGAGCTTCCCGGCGACGCTGATCGGCTCGAACGAGCCCTGGAAGAGCGTGGACGTAATCAAGGGATTCCACTGGCTCAATTACGAGGGCGGCAAGTTCTCGACCAGCCGCAATCGGGGCATCTTTACCGACCAGGCCCTGGAGGAATTGCCCGCCGATCTCTGGCGCTGGTGGCTGATCGCCAACGCGCCCGAGACCGCCGACACCGATTTCAACGTTGCCAGGTTCGTCGCCGACGTGAACAAGGATCTCGCCGACATCTTCGGCAACCTCGTCAATCGCATTGTCAGCTTTGCCCATCGGGCCTTCGACGGCCGGATTCCGGAAGGCGGCGCTCCTGACGAGGCCGAGCACCTGCTCGCACGGGAACTGGAGCAGCGTATCGCGACGCTGCGACGGCATCACGAGGCGCTCGAGTTTCGTGCAGCGGCCGCCGCGACGCGCGCGATCTGGGATGTAGCGAACGCGTACCTGCAGCATGCCGCGCCGTGGACAGCCATCAAGTCCGATCGGCTTCGCGCGGCGATCGTGACGCGAACAGGCCTCAATCTGGTCCGCACCTGCGCCGTGCTGGCGTGGAGCATCGTGCCCGGCCTGTCGGAAAACGTGCTGCACGCCTTCGGTGGCGAAGATGCCGCGCCACGCTGGCCCCGTGGCCCAATCGCGGACCTGCTCGATGGCGGTGCCGGCACGGCGATCGCGCCGATCGGTCCGCTGGTCGAAAAAATCTCTCCCGAAAGAGCAGGCCATCTGGCGGCGCGGTTCGGGCCTTAATGTCGTTTCACTTCGGCGGAAAAAGGCGATATGCCATCCGCCGAATTCATTCATCCAAGGACACATCATGGACAAGCTGCCCGCGCAAATGACCGTGGTCGCCATCTCCAAGCCCGGCGGACCGGAGGTGCTGGTGCCGGAACAACGTGCCGTTCCGCAGCCCGGTCCCGACGAGATCCTGGTCAAGGTGCAGGCCGCGGGCGTCAACCGACCCGACGTGGCGCAGCGCTCCGGCGCCTATCCGCCGCCGCCCGGCGCCAGCGACCTGCCGGGGCTCGAGATCGCTGGCGAAGTGGTGGCGGTCGGCAGCAACGCCAAACGGCACAAGATCGGCGACAAGGTGATGTCGCTGGTCGCCGGCGGCGGCTATGCGCAGTACTGCATCGCGCAGGACGCCCAGGCGATGAGCGTGCCGCCGGCACTGTCGATCAAGGAAGCCGGCGCGCTGCCGGAAACCCTGATGACGGTCTGGCACAACGTGTTCGAGCGCGGCGGGCTGAAGGCCGGCGAGACGCTGCTGATCCATGGCGGCTCCTCCGGCATCGGCACCATGGCGATCCAGCTTGCGAAAGCCTTCGGCGCGAAAGTGTTCGTCACCGTGGGATCGCAGGACAAGATCGATGCCTGCCTCAAGCTCGGGGCCGACCGCGCCATCAACTACAAGACCGAGGACTTCGTCGCCGTGGTCAAGGCGGAGACCAACAATACCGGCGCCAACCTGATCCTCGACATGGTCGCCGGCGAGTATGTCGACCGCAACTATGATGCCGCGGCGGTCGACGGCCGCATCGTGCAGATCGCAACCCTCAACGGCCCCAAGGTCAGCGTCAACATCGCCAAGGTAATGGTGAAGCGCCTCACCCATACCGGGTCGACCTTGCGCCCCCGTAGTAATGCGGACAAGGCGGCCATGGTGGCCGCAATCGAGGCGAAAGTGATGCCGCTGTTGCGCGAAGGCCGCGTCAAGCCGCTGATGGACAGCAGTTTCCCGCTGGAAAAGGCATCCGACGCACACCGGCGCATGGAGACCTCGGCACATATTGGCAAAATTGTGTTGGAGGTCTAGGCCAGCGGCCCATCAGGCAAGGCGGAAACCCTTTGATTTTCCTCGCTTTCGTGGCATCTATCGCGACGCGCCGAACCATCTTGTTCCGTTCGGAAAACGCCTTGCACTGACCACCTTGCACTGAAGAGTTTGCGTCGAACGCGGAGAACCGACCTTGCGTCTGATCAGGTGCCTCGCGCCCATAGCGCTGGGCCTCATGATTCTCGTCGGCGCGTCCCCGGCGCGCGCCCTGGATGCCGTCAGCGTCCGCGGCGACGCGCCCGCGATCGACCTCACCGGCGTGCTCGAGCATCAGCGCAGTGACGCCGATCGCATCCAGGTCTCCACTGCACCCGGCACCGACGGCATCGTCCGCCGCATCGAGGTGCGCGCCCGCGAGGGCGGCCAGAACTGGGTGGTGTTCGCGCTCGCCAACAACACCGACGACCAGCTCGACCGCCTGATCGTCGCCCCGCATTACCGCATCGTCTCGTCGGGCCTGCTCTGGCCCGACCTCGGGCTGTCGCGCATCGCGACCATCACGCCGTCGATCGGCGACCGCCCGGAACGCCAGGAGAGCGCGACGGCCGACGTGTTCCGCATCACGCTTGATCCCGGCGCGGTCGTCACCTTTGTCGCGGAGTTGCGCACCGACAAGCTGCCGCAGCTCTATCTGTGGGAGCCCGAGTCCTACAAGGACAAGGTCAACTCCTTCACGCTGTACCAGGGCATCGTGATCGGCATCTCCGGGCTTTTGGCGCTCGTGCTCACCATCCTGTTCGTGGTGAAGGGCAGCATCATGTTCCCGGCCGCCGCGGCGCTGGCTTGGGCGGTGCTGGTCTATATCGGCGTCGATTTCGGCTTCTGGGGCAAGGTGCTCGACATGTCGAACAACGCCGAGCGCATCTGGCGCGCGGCGGGCGAAGCGATTTTGGCGGCGACGCTGCTGGTGTTCCTGTTCGCCTATCTCAACCTCAGTCGATGGCACGTGCGCTATTCGCACATCACCGTCGGCTGGCTCGCATTCCTCGGCTCCCTCGTCGCGCTGGCCCTGTTCGATCCGGCCGTGGCGTCCGGCATCGCGCGCATCTCGCTGGTGCTGATCGCTTTCGCGGGCTTCGCGCTGATCGTCTATCTCTCCACCCACGGCTTCGACCGCGCGGTGCTGCTGATCCCGACCTGGTTCCTGCTGGTGGTCTGGGTGGTCGCGGCCGGCATGACGGTCGCCGGCTCCGTCACCAACGACATCGTCGGCCCGGCGCTGCTCGGCGGCCTCGTGCTGATCGTGATGCTGATCGGCTTCACGGTGATGCAGCACGCCTTTGCCGGCGGTGGCGCCAGCACCGGCGTTGTCTCCGACATCGAGCGGCGGGCACTGGCGCTGGCCGGCTCCGGCGATCTGATCTGGGACTGGGACGTCTCCGCCGACAAGGTGTTCACCAGCCCCGAGACCGAAGCCCTGCTCGGCCTCAAGCGCGGCACGCTGGAAGGCCCGGCGGCGTCGTGGCTCGAGGTGCTGCATCCGCTCGACCAGGACCGGTTCCGCGCCGCGCTCGACAGCGTGCTCGACCAGCGCCGCGGCCGCCTGGTGCAGGATTTCCGGCTGCGCACGCCGGACGGTCATTTCATGTGGTTCGCGCTGAAGGCGCGCCCGGTGGTCGGCTCGGACGGCGAGGTCTCGCGCGTCGTCGGCACGCTCACCGACGTCACCGAGCTGCGCAACGCCGAGGAGCGCCTGCTGCACGATTCCGTGCATGACAACCTCACCGGGCTGCCCAACCGCAAACTGTTCATGGACCGGCTCGGCGCGGTCGCGCATTTCGCCAAGACCATGCCGACGCTGCGGCCGACGCTGATGGTGATCGACCTCGACCGCTTCAAGCAGGTCAACGATTCCGTCGGCATCGCGGTCGGCGACTCGATCCTGCTGACGCTGGCCCGTCGCCTCACCCGCATCCTGAAGCCGCAGGACACGCTGGCGCGGCTCGCCGGCGACCAGTTCGGCCTGATCCTGCTCTCGGAGCAGGACCCTGCCCGCATCACCGCCTTCGCCGAGACCATCCGCAAGACCATCCGCGCCCCGATCGCCTTCAACGACCGCGAGATTTTTCTCACGGCCTCGATCGGGCTGGCGCTCTCCGATCCGCAGACCCAGTTGACGGACGAGATCATCAAGGACGCCGAGCTTGCGATGTATCATTCCAAGCGGATCGGCGGCGACCGCATCGACGTCTACAAGCCTGCGATGCGCGCGCGAAAGACCGACCGCCTGACGCTGGAGAGCGAGCTGCGCCGCGCCATCGAGCGGCAGGAGCTCACGATCCTGTACCAGCCGATCGTGCGGCTGGAGGATCGTTCGATCGCCGGCTTCGAGGCACTGGTGCGCTGGGATCATCCGAAGCTCGGACGCATGGCGCCGTCGGAATTCATCAGCATCGCGGAAGAGACCGGCCTGATCGTCGACCTCGGCATGTTCGTGCTCGACCAGACCGCAAAGCAGCTTTCGGTGTGGCAACGCGCGATGCGCTCGCGCGAGCCGATCTTCGCCTCCGTCAACGTCTCCTCGCGGCAATTGCTGCGCCACGATCTGATCCACGACATCCGCACCGTGCTGTCGCGCTCCTCGGTGGCCCGCGGCACGCTGAAGCTGGAATTGACGGAATCGCTGGTGATGGAGAACCCGGAGCACGCAGCCCAGATGCTGACGCGCATCCGCGAGCTCGGCACCGGGCTGTCGCTCGACGATTTCGGCACCGGCCATTCCTCGCTGGCCTATCTGCAGCGCTTCCCGTTCGACACCATCAAGATCGACCAGTCCTTCGTGCGCACCACCAACCGCGGCACCCGTCCGGTGATCCTGAAGTCGATCATCGCGCTTGCGCATGATCTCGGCATGGACGTGGTCGCGGAAGGCGCCGAGACCGATTCCGACGCGGTCGAGCTCTACCAGATGGGCTGCGAATACGCGCAGGGCTTCGCGTTCGGCGAGCCGATGGACGCGGACGCGGCGATGCGCCTGCTCACGGAAGTGCGGCTGGAAGCGGCGAGCTAGCGCTCATCTTCTTCCGCTCTCCTCCCGGAAAGGGTCGCTCGCAAAGCGAGCGGGGTGCCGCACCGGCGCGCTGATGCCGGGCTTGATCCAGATCAATGGACCCTGCTCGACCGTTCTCAGGATGAGCAGACCACGCGCGTCTTTGTCAGGAGTCACGGATGAGCCGGCACCTTTTCTACGCGATCACCCTCATCGGCACCGGAGTGTTCCTCGCCTCCTCGGCCGAAGCAGTGACAGCCGCACGATGCGAGGATCGAGGCGCAAATTGCCTCGGCTCATGTGCCAACTACACCGGCGGGGCCGGTGACGTTCGAGGACGCCAGAACACATGCGTCCGCACCTGCGACCGGCAGACGGCCAGCTGCCTTATACGAGCCCATGCCGCTGACGAACGCTGGCCCGGCAATCGCCAATGAAGGCCGTGGTTCTACACTTGGGCTGAACACGTCGGCTAAACACGTGGGCCAAACATTTGGGCTAACGCCCCCCGTCTCGCGCTTGCGGCGCAGCGCGTCCAGCTGGCCTATCCTGGCTTGCGTCGTAGCCCCGCGACCAAACCAAACCCCACCAGCAGCGAGATCGCGGCGAGGCTGCCCCAGACCAAACCGGCCTGTTCGAGATAGACATCCTGCGAGATCGGGTCGTAGCAGCGGCCGAGCTCATTGAAGCAGTCGCGCCAGCGCCAGTAGCGGGCCTCGAAGGCGAGCGCGAACAGCTGCCTGTTGCAATCAGGGCTGCGCCAAAAATCCCCCTTAGCCAGCGCAGAATCATGCAGCGTCAGCTCACCTGCGCTGCTTCTTCCTGGTGAACCGCACGCTCTGGCCGTCCGGCATCCGCGTCGCGACGAACCCCGCGGCGAGACAGGCTTCGCGCTGGGGCATCTGGATGTCGGGGCTGCGGAGGCTGTCCCACCATGAGGCGCGATTCGCCGCACGCGGCAGGGCCGCGCCGATGATCTCCTCGATCTGCTCGAAGCTCAGCACGAATTCCGTTTGCTTCTGCCGCATCAGATAATCCCGCAGCGCGTCGTAATCGTTCACAATCGTCCTCTCGTCCCAGCTCCGCTGCCCAAAAGCGATGCCTGCGGAAACCAATTCTTAACTCATTGCGATCGCGCCGTCCCGGCTTAAACACTACGCAAGATTTCGGGCGCATCCACTAGTGTCGGGAGCAATCGATGCTATCTGGATGGCGCGACGTCACGCCCCGCCGGCCGTGGCGGATTTCGGCGAAGCTGCTGATCATATCGTCCGTCGTGACGGTGATCGGCTTTTCCGCCATTTGCGTCAACGTCATGCTGGACATGCGCCGCGGCGAGGAGGCCCTCGCGCGCCAGACGCTGGACAATCTGGCCACCTCCATCGAAGCAGATATCAGCCGCAACATCGAGATCTACGATCTCTCCCTGAAGGCGGTCGCCAGCAACATGCTGCTGCCGGAGATCAATGCGGTCTCGAAGCCGATCCGTCACCTGATCCTGTTCGACCACGCCACCACGGCGCGGCACTTCGGCGCCATCCAGGTGTTCGATGCCGAAGGCAGGCTGACCATCGACGCCTCCACGCTCGATCCCCCGCCGGAGAACCGGAGCGAGGAGGATTACTTCAGGGTTCATCGCGACGATCCCGACGCCGGCCTCTTCATCAGCCGTCCGATGCTGTTCCGCGGCGCCTATTCCATCGTGCTGAGCCGGCGCATCAGCGATACCGACGGCGGCTTCTTGGGGGTCGTCACCGGCTCGATCCGCTTCAGCTACTTCCACGAATTGTTCGAGCGCCTGAACCTCGATCCCGATGATACCATCACCGTGCTGAGGCGCGATCGCACCATCATGATGCGGCGGCCGTTCGATCTCGACGTCATCGGCAAGAATCTGGGGACACAGCAGAGCTGGAAGGCCGACAATCTCAAGGCCGGCGGGTCCTATGCGGGCCAGGGCCCGGTGGACGCGACGCCGCGCCTCTACGTCCGCAGCACCGGCCCGGGTCCGCTGTTCGTGGTGGCAGGCAAGCCGCTCGCCGCCGTGTTCGAGCTCTGGCAGAAGGAAGCCTACCGCATCGGCGCCGTGGTCCTGGCGCTCATCCTGTTCATGCTGGCCTCGACGCTGGTGCTCGCCCGCGAGATCAGTCGGCGCGCCGAAGCCGAGCGCAAGCTCGAGGAGATGGCGACGACGGATGCGCTCACCGGCTTGAAGAACCGCCGCAAGTTCGACCAGGTCATCGACGTCGAATGGCGCCGCGCGATGCGCCAGAAGACGCCGATCGCACTGCTGATGATCGATGCCGATCACTTCAAGGCCTACAACGACACGTTCGGCCATCAGGCCGGCGACCAGGTGCTGGTCGGCATCGCCATCTGCATTTCCGATTCGGTGCGGCGGTCCGGCGACTGCGCCGCGCGCTATGGCGGCGAGGAATTCGCGGTGCTGCTGCCGAACACCTCGGCCGCCGAGGCCTTCAATATCGCCGAGACGATCCGCGGCAAGGTGCAGGGCTGGTCCGACGACCAGGCGACGTCGACGGTCTCCTGCGGCATTGCGGGCTTGGTTCCTACCAGCGGCCTGGACTGGCCGGTCCTGGTCGCCGCCGCCGACAAGGCGCTCTATGCGGCGAAAGCCGGCGGCCGCAACCAGTCCGTGGTCGCGAGCCTTCCGAAGCTGTCGCTGGTGGCGTGAGACCTCAGTGTCGTCCCCGCGAACGCGGGGACCCATACCGCGGAATCTATCGATCGTCGGAGGTGGCAGTCCCGAACGACGAGTCTTCGCCAAACTACTCCCTGGGATCATGGGTCCCGGATCTGCGCTTCGCTTGTCCGGGACGACACCGAGAGTGTGGCTATGACTGCCCCAGATACTTCTTCATCTCCGCAATGAGCCCATCACGCAGTTCCGGCCGCTTCAGGCCGTAGGCGATGTTGGCGCGGAGGAAGCCGGGCTTGGAGCCGCAATCATGGCGCTCGCCCTCGAACTCGACGCCGTAGAATTTCTGCGACTTGGCGAGGCCGATCATCGCGTCGGTGAGCTGGATCTCGCCGCCGGCGCCGCGCTCCTGGGTCTCCAGGATCTTGAAGATCTCCGGCTGGAGGATATAGCGGCCGGTGATGGAGAGATTGGAGGGCGCGGTGCCCTTGGCCGGCTTCTCGACCATGCCGTCGACCTCGAACATCTTGCCGGTGCGCTTGCCGACGCCGCAGATGCCGTATTGATGGGTGAGATGATCGGGCACCGCCTCGACCGCGATGACGTTGGATTTTTCGCCGAGCGTTGAAGCCGTCTCGATCATCTGCTTCAGGCAGCCGGTCGTGTTGAGCACGAGCTCGTCGGGCAGCACGACCGCGAACGGCTCGTTGCCGACGATGTCGCGCGCACACCAGACCGCGTGGCCGAGGCCGAGCGGCGCCTGCTGGCGGGTGAAGCTGACGGCGCCGGCCTCCGGCTGGTTCTGCGCCAGGATGTCCTGCTCGGCCTTCTTGCCGCGCGCGGCGAGCGTCGCGTCGAGCTCGAACATCTTGTCGAAATGATCTTCGATGACGTTTTTGTTGCGGCCGGTGACGAAGATGAAATGCTCGATGCCGGCTTCCCTCGCCTCGTCATAGACGTATTGGATCAGCGGCTTGTCGACGATGGTCAGCATTTCCTTCGGCATCGCCTTGGTGGCGGGCAGGACGCGGGTGCCGAGGCCGGCGACGGGGAATACGGCTTTGCGAATTTTCATGGGACAGATCGAATACCTGAGGACGTGAAGGGAGCAATGGTATCTTGCTAGCTTGTTTGCAGCCGCTAACAAAGGCGGATGTGGGGCCTCGCGCTCACAGAGTTGAGAAAAAGGCCGACACCAAAATTCACCTTTGTTAAGCTATTGGCAACCGGTACCGGGCCTCCTGAAGGCGGATTTTCGGCCGGACAGGTAGGGTATGATGCAATCAGTGGCAGCGCTGGCGAAACGTGCTGGATTTGTGACCGGCGCAATGATGCTTGCGACCGCTGTGCTGCTGCCTGTCAGCGCGAACGCCCAGGCGCAGAACGGTCTGTCGAACCTGTTCGGTGGCATTTTCTCCGGCCCGAATCCGGCGCCCTCGCAAGCCCCGCCCGGCCCCGGCGGCGCGCTGCCCTGGACCGGCGAGGACGGCGCCTCCGGTCATCCGCTGATGACGGCCGCCGCGATCCGCGAAGCGGCCGCCAACTTCAACAATTGCGTCGCGGGGATGTGGCCCGATGCCGCACGCCGCAACATCACGCAGGAGAATTTCCAGCGCTTAACGGCCGGGCTCACACCCGACCTGCGCATCATGGACCTGATGGATTCGCAGCCGGAATTCACCAAATCGATCTGGGACTATCTCGACATCCTCGTGAACGACAACCGCCTCGCCAAGGGCCGCGAGGTCCTCGCCAAATACAAGGCGCAGTTCGACGCCACCGAAAAGGCCACCGGCGTCGACCGCTATATCATCGCCTCGATCTGGGGCATCGAGTCCAATTACTCGACGCAGATGGGCGACCGCAGCGTGCTGCAATCGACCGCGACGCTCGCCTGCATCGGCCGCCGCCAGGCCTATTTCAAGGACGAGTTTCTCTCCGCGCTGGAGATCCTCAACCGCGGCGATCTCAGGCCTGAGCAGATGCGCGGCTCCTGGGCCGGTGCCTTCGGCCCGACCCAGTTCATGCCGACCGCGTTCAAGCGCTTTGCCGTGGATGGCGATGGCGACGGACGGCGCGACGTCGTCGACAATCCCAGCGATCTGATCGCCTCGACCGCCAACAATCTGAAGAAGGACGGCTGGCAGGCCGGCCAGACCTGGGGCTACGAGGTCGTGGTGCCCCAGGGCTTCAACTACATGCTGGCCGATCGCGCCAAGGCGATGACGATGGCGCAGTGGGAGAAGCTCGGGCTCAAGCGCCCGGCCAACCAGCCCTTCCCGCATCCGGCCGAGAAAGCCTATCTGCTCGCCCCCGCCGGGGCGCAGGGCCCGGGCTTCCTGATGCTGCAGAATTACCGCGTCATCATGAAGTACAACCCGGCCGAGGCTTATGCGCTGGCGATCGGCCATTTTGCCGACCGCCTGCGCGGCGGCCAGCCCTTCGTGCAGCCCTGGCCGCGGCAGGAGCGCGAGCTGTCCCGCACCGAGCGGCTGGAACTCCAGCAACTGCTGGCCCAGCGCGGCTTCTACAAGGGTACCCCGGACGGCCAGTTCGGCGGCCAGACCCGGGAGGCGCTGCGCAATTTCCAGGCCTCGATCGGGGTCCCCGCCGACGGATTTGCCTCCTCCGACGTGCTGGATCGGCTCCGCGGGCGGTAAAACCGCCCCGAAAGTAACCCTGAACAGGGATTTTGCCCGATCACCTTGACCGGGACGGCTGTTCCCCGGTGTATGGCGGAAGAATCTGCGAAGAGAATCTGCCCGTTTGGCGCCGGATTCCGCTATTATATCGAGCCTGTCCCAATCCCCATTGCGCGTGCCTGAGATCGCATGTCGAAGCCAAAGTCTTTCTTCAAGGCGCTGACCGAGACCGGCCCGTTGATCGCGCTGGGGACGGCGCTTGCGATCCTGGTGTCGGTCGCGGGACCCGCCTCGGCGCAGTTCTTCAACTTCCCCGGCTTCGGCGGCCCGCCGCAGCGGCAGGCCCCGCCACCACGGAACGGTGGAGGCGGCGGCTGGTTCGGCGGCGATTTCTTCGCGCCGTTCCAGCAGCAACAGCCGCAGGCGCCGCGCCAGGATTTTTCGCGCGCGCCGGCACCTAGCAAGCGCGACACGACGCCCGACAAGAACGTGCTGGTGATCGGCGACGCCATGGCCGACTGGCTCGCCTACGGCCTCGAAGACGCCTACACCGAGCAGCCCGACATGGGCGTGATCCGCAAGCACAAGACCACGTCCGGGCTGATCAAGTACCAGCCGAAGGGTGAGCCCGCGGACTGGGCGGGGGCAGCGAAAGGCATCCTCGAGACCGAGAAGCCCGACGTCATCGTCGTCATGCTCGGCCTCAACGACCGCATCTCGATCCGCGAGGCCGCGCCCGACAAGGCGACGGACAAGGACAGGAAGAACGACAAGGGCGCGCGCGCCAAGCCGCAAGGCAAGCCAGGCGACAAGGCCGGCGACGCCAAACCTGATTCCGCCGCCAAGCCGGACGACAAGCCCGCCGACGCCGACCTGCCGCAGGACGACGCCGACAACGCCGACACCCCGGCGGCCGCAGCGCCCGAGAAGACCGCGCGCAACCCGAACGGCCTCTACGAATTCCGCGACGAGCGCTGGGTCGAGCTCTACGGCAAGAAGATCGAGGAGCTGGCCAACGTCCTCAAGTCCAAGGGTGTGCCGGTGCTCTGGGTCGGCCTGCCCGCGATCCGCGGCCCCAAGGGCACGGCGGACATGCTGTTCCTGGATTCGCTCTATCGCGAAGGCGCGGCCAAGGCCGGCATCACCTATGTCGATGTCTGGGACGGCTTTGTCGACGAAGCCGGCCGCTTCCTCCAGAAGGGCCCGGACTTCGAAGGCCAGATCCGCCAGCTCCGCAGCTATGACGGCGTCTATTTCACAAAGGCCGGCGCACGCAAGCTCGCCCACTATGTCGAGCGCGAGATCACGCGCCTGCTCGCCGGACGCTCCGGCCCGATTGCGTTGCCGAGCGAGCCTGCGACCCCCGACACCAGCGCCGAGCCCGGCAAGCCCGCGCCGCGGCCGCTGGCGGGCCCGATCGTGCCGCTGGTAGCGGCCTCGATCTCGACCGATCAATTGCTGGGCGGACCGGGTTCACGTCCCGCCGCCGTCGATGCGCTCGCCGCGAAGACGATGGTGAAGGGTGAGCCACTGGCCGCCCCCGCCGGCCGTGCCGATGATTATGCCTGGCCGCGCCGCGAAGTCGGCCGCGAGCAGGCCAAGGGCGATACGCCGATGGCTGCGACGACGCCGGATGGTGGTGCTGCGGCTCCCGGTACGCCAAGCGCCGCCGCCGCGATCGCGCCGCCCAGACTCGCGCCGAAGAAGCCGCCGGTGGTGCAGCAGCCGCAGCAGCCGGCCCAGGCATCGCCGTCGTTCCGCGATTTCTTCGGCTTCGGCTCTCCGCAGCCGCCGCCGCGTCAATTCGCGCCGGCGCCGCGCAATCCGAATCCCAATCCCGCGATCCCGCGCCCGCCTGGCAACGTCGGGCGATCGGCGGAGATGTTCCGGTAGTTTTTCTGAATTGAGATCTCGTGTCCCGGACGCGCTGCAGCGCGTAACGCTGCTGCGCAGAGCCGGGACCCAGCATTGCAGCACTCACAAAAGAATGGGCCCCGGCTCAGCAAAGCGGCTTTACCGGACGATGCTACGCATCGCCCAGGCCGCATTGCGTCCGGGGCACGAGAGACGGGAGCTTTGGCTCAGCCGTAATAGCGCCAGCGCGGCGGCGGGCGACGGGCCGGACGCGACATCAGAAGCGCGAGTGCGAAGCCGATCCCGCCGGCGATCAGCAGCGCACCGAGCGGATTGTCCTGTACCTTCTTGGCAAGCGCCTGCGAACCGTCGCGCAAGGTCTCGGCCGGCTTGTCGTAGGCATCCTTGGCGTAGCCCGCCGCCGTCTCGCCGGCGTCGCGCACGGCATCCTTGGCCTGGCCGTAGAGGTTCTGCACGGTGCCGGCGGCTTCCCGCGCCTTGCCTGACGCCTGTGTCTGCGCATCGCCAGCGAGATCACCGACGGCGCTTTCTGCGCGCCCAGCGAATTCCTTGGCCGATCCGACGATCCGATCCTTGTCCATGTTGCTCCTCCTCGGGGGTCAGCCCAAGTAACCGATCAGGAGCAGTGCGGTTCCAAGCTTCTGCGAAAGTGTGTAGGCCGGACTACGCTTCCGCCTGCGCTCTCCGGGCGGACCAGTCGCTCCATCCGGGCTACAGGATGAGCCCGCCATCGACCACCAGCGTCTGGCCAATGATGTAGGACGACAGCGGCGAGGCCAGGAACAGCGCCGCGCCCGCCATGTCAGCCGGCGTGCCCAATCGCCGCAGCGGAATGCGTGACAACGCGCCTTCGAGCCGCTTGGGATTGTCGGTGGTCACCTTCGTCATCTTGGTGTCGACGAGGCCGGGTGCGATACCGTTGACGCGGATGCCGTCCTCGGCCCAGGCCTCGCCCAGCGTCCGCGTCAATCCGACTGCGCCGGTCTTCGAGGCGTTGTAGGCGGGATTGCCCATGGTGGAATGATAGGCTGCGGTCGAGGACACCATGATCAGCGCGCCCTTGCTATCGCGCAGCATGGAGTGAAACCGCGTCGCGCAGGCCATCAGGCTCATCAGATTGACCTCGACGACCTTGCGGAAGCCGGCCATCTCGAACTCGCCGCGGCGATAGAGCACCGCGCCCTGCGCGAGCACCAGGATGTCGAGCCGGTCGAACGACGGATCGAACGCCTCGATCGCGCCGGCATTGCTGACATCGAGCTGTGCATAAGCGAGCCCCGTGAGATCGGAGCCTTCCCCAGCTGAATATTCCGTTGCGTGAGCACGCGTGCCGCAGACTGCAACTTGCGCGCCCCTGGCGCGAAAGGCTTGCGCGATGCCGTTGCCGATGCCGCTGGAACCGCCGACCACCAGCACCTGCTTGCCTGAGAAATCGAGCTCGTTCGCCATCGCGGCCTCCCCTTTTGTTTTGCTTGTTTGACCTGTCTGCGGATCGATGCCAGCCTTGTCCATCTCATAACAAGAAACAAGAGACGCGAGGAAACGGCATGTCCGAATTCAAGGAGCTCAGCCGGTCGGTGAAGGGCCTGACCGTTCTCGTCACGGGCGCGGCGAGCGGCATGGGGCGCGCGACCGCGCGCGTGTTCGCCGCTGAAGGCGCGAACGTCGCCGTCACCGACTTTGATGAACAGGGCGCGCTGTCCGTTGCCAGGGATATTGCAGCGAACGCCGGATCAGCGAAGGCGTGGAAGCTCGATGTCGCCGATGGCGGCGAGATCAAGCGCGTGGTTGGCGATGTCGCGGCGCATTTCAGCGGGCTCGACATCATCGTCAACAATGCCGGCATCTCCGTGCGCGTCGCGATCGACGACGAGGCTTACGAAGATGCCTGGGCCAGGGGCATCGCGGTGATGCTGACGGCGCATCCGCGTATCATCCGCGCTGCGCTGCCGCACCTGCGCAAGTCGAAGAGCCCGCGCATCGTCAACATCGCCTCGACCGAGGCGCTCGGCGCCACCGCATTGCACAGCCCCTATTCGGCAGCGAAGGGTGGCGTGGCGAGCCTCACGCGCTCGCTCGCCGTCGAGCTCGGCCGCGAGGGCATCACGGTCAACTGCATCTGCCCGGGCCCGATCCGCACCGCCATCACCGACCGCATCTCCGAAGAGCACAAGACCATCTACGCCAAGCGCCGCACTGCACTCGGCCGTTACGGCGACCCCGAGGAGGTCGCGCATATGACGCTCAGCCTGTGCCTGCCGGCGGCCTCTTTCCTCACCGGCGCGGTGATCCCGGTGGATGGCGGGCTGATGGCGCGCAACGCGTGAGAGGTATCAAAGGCGCGTAGCCCGGATGGAGCGTAGCGCAATCCGGGAAGGTCTTTCCGCGGGGCAAGAACCCCGGATTACGCTGCGCTCCATCCGGGCTACGGGCTACCATGCGTGGCAAGCGTTGACATCTGCTAGTGCGAGAGTAGCTTTTTCACGGGCAGAGCGGGACCAACCGCTCGCGGTTCGCGGGAGAAACACCATGACGATCGCCATCCGGCAGCTTCAGACACATTTTGTCGGCGAGGTTTCCGGCCTCGACCTGCAAAAGCCTCTCACCGAGGCCGAGGCGCGCGAGGTCGAGGCTGCCATGGACAAATATGCGGTGCTGGTCTTCCACGACCAGGACATCACCGACGAGCAGCAGATGGCCTTCGCGCTGAATTTCGGCCAGCGCGAGGACGCGCGCGGCGGCACCGTGACCAAGGAGAAGGACTACCGGCTCCAATCGGGCCTCAACGACGTCTCCAATCTCGGCAAGGATGGCAAGCCGCTGGCGAAGGACAGCCGCGCGCATCTGTTCAATCTCGGCAACTGCCTGTGGCATTCGGACAGCTCGTTTCGCCCGATCCCCGCAAAATTCTCGCTGCTGTCGGCGCGGGTGGTGAACCCGAAGGGCGGCAATACCGAGTTCGCGGACATGCGCGCGGCCTATGACGCGCTCGATGACGACACCAAGGCGGAGATCGAGGATCTCGTCTGCGAGCACTCGCTGATGTATTCGCGGGGATCGCTCGGCTTCACTGAATACACCGACGACGAAAAACAGATGTTCAAGCCGGTGCTGCAACGGCTGGTGCGGACGCACCCAGTGCATCGCCGCAAGTCGCTCTATCTTTCATCGCATGCCGGCAGGATCGTCAGCATGAGCGTCCCCGAAGGCCGGCTGCTGCTGCGCGATCTGAACGAGCATGCGACGCAGGCCGAGTTTGTCTACGTCCACAAATGGAAGCTGCATGATCTCGTGATGTGGGACAACCGCCAGACCATGCATCGCGTCCGCCGCTACGACCAGTCCCAGCCCCGCGACATGCGGCGCGCGACGGTGGCGGGGACAGAGCCGACGGTACAGCAGCAGGCAGCGGAATAGGCGCGGCATTGGAGTAGCCACAAATTCCGCCGTCGTCCCGGACAAGCGTAGCAAAGCGAAGCGCAGATCCGGGACCCATAACCACAGGCCGTGGTTTGGCGAAGACTAGTGGTGACCAGCCCGCTTCAACAACGACTTCCTGGGGTTATGGGTCCCGGATCTGCGCTCCGTTCTGGACAACGCTACGCGTTGCCAGAAGCTCCGCTTGTCCGGGACGACAGCGGAGGTTGGCGCAACAGTTACGCGTGTCCCGCCTCGTTGGATAGCATCCCGGGATCGATGCCGATCTTGCGCAGCGCGCGGCCGTACTTCTCGTCGACATCGTCGCCGAAGATCAAATCCGAATCCGCATCGCAATGCAGCCAGCCATTGCTCTGGATTTCCGTCTCGAGCTGGCCCGGCGCCCAGCCGGCATAACCAAGCGCGAGGATGGCGTGCTTCGGGCCGGAGCCGTTGGCGATCGCCCGCAGGATGTCGACGGTCGCGGTGAGGCAGACGCCGTCGTCGATCCGGAGCGTCGCGTTCTCGATGTAGAAATCGCTGGAATGCAGCACGAAGCCGCGGCCGGTATCGACCGGCCCGCCGCGCAGCACCTTCATGCTTTCGGCGTTCTCCGGCAGCTTGATGTGCTCGCCCTTCTTGATGATGCCGAGCTGCTGCAGGAGCTCGGGGAAGTCGATGCTGCCGGCGGGATGATTGACGATGATGCCCATCGCGCCCTCGGCGGAATGCGCACAAAGATAGATCACCGAGCGCTCGAAGCGCTCATCACCCATCACGGGCATCGCGATCAGGAGCCGACCGTCGAGATAACCGGCCGAACTGGGGAGCGCGGGAGCCGCGCTGCGGGTGCTTTCGCCCGTCCTTTTGCCTGTGGGAGCCATCGGTGAAGCACTCCGGTTTCAATTCCTATCCTGATGTCGGGCCGGGCCGCTGTCAAATCAAGGCTTGCCTAGACTTGATTCAGGTGCATCCATCACAAGCAATTCAATGGTTTGCCCAGGGGCGACCCTGTAAAGACGTGCCATGCTGACAAGAGTTCCCCTGCATGCGGCGATTGGCGTCGCAACAACCCTGCTTGCGTCGTCGATTGCGCTTGCCGCCCGCGCCGACGACGCTTCGCCCTGGCAGCGCGACGGTCATTCCGCAGTGCGATTGCTGGCGGGATCGCGCAGCGGCGCCGTCCTGCTCGGCGGTATCGCCTTCCAGCTCCAGCAGGGATGGAAGACCTACTGGCGTATCCCCGGCGATTCCGGCGTTCCGCCGCGGTTCGATTTCTCGAAATCGGACAATGTCGAAGCGGTGACGGTGATGTGGCCGGCGCCGCTGAAATTCGATGACGGCGCGGGTGGGCATTCGATCGGCTATCACGGCCAGATCGTGCTGCCTCTGCGCATCGTGCCCAAGGCGCCCGACAAGCCGGTGACGCTGCGCGCCGAGATCAACTATGCCGTGTGCGAGAAGCTCTGCGTTCCCGTCGAGGCCAATGTCGAGCTCGGCTTCAACAACGTCGCCTCGACCGAGGACGCCAATCTGCGTGCCGCGCTCGACACCGTGCCGAAGCCTGCCACGATCGGTGATCCCAATCCGCTGACCATCCGCGACGTCAGGCGCGACGGGCCCAAGAATGTCGTGGTCGATGTGGTCGTGCCCGATAGCCGCGGCGTCAATTTGTTCGTGGAAGGGCCGACGCCCGATTGGGCGTTGCCGATCCCGGCGCCGGTCGAGCGCGGCGGCCCGCCCGGCGTGCAACGATTTTCCTTCGAGCTCGACGGACTGCCGCCGGGCGCCAAGCCCGACGGAGCGGCGCTGAAGTTTACGCTCGTCGCGCCCGAGAAATCGTACGAGTTCAATACGAATTTGGAGTGAGCCGGAGCTATCGTCCCAGCGAAGGCCTGGATAGCGGCGAGCGAGTTGCTCTGCTAGCGCCCCACATTCAGCTGTCGTCCCGGGGCGCGCAACGCGCGAGCCCGGGACCCATACCCACAGGGTGTGGTTTGGCGAAGACTCGTGGTTACCTGTGGGCGCAACAACTTCTCCCTGGGGTTATGGGTCCCCGCCCCCCGTGCGCAATTGCGCACTAGGCGGGGAGGACAGCTAGGCTGGAGCGACAGCATGCCTCACCCAACCCAATCTTAACGAATGGTTGCTAATCCCCCAAGGGCTACCGCATCAGGCCTGCCGCAACATGCGGGACGCCTGATACGGACGCCCTGGGGATCTCGAATTGGCCGTGATGGATGCAGAACCCGCAACGACCGGACCTGCCGGCCTCATCGCGCGGCTGCGCGCGAAGCTGACGGGCGGATCGAACGAAGCGTCGCTGACGCGGCGCTTGGCGGGCACCATCTTCATCATCCGGGTGATCAGCGCGGGCCTTGCCTATGTCTCGCAAGTTCTGCTCGCGCGCTGGATGGGGACGTCCGACTACGGCATCTATGTCTATGTCTGGACCTGGGTGCTGCTACTCGGCAGCATGATGGATTTCGGCATCTCGGCGTCCGCGCAAAAGATCATTCCCGAGTATCGCACCAGCGGCGAGCATGCGCTGCTGCGCGGCTTTCTCTCCGGCAGCCGCTGGCTGACCTTTGCCGCGTCCACGCTGGTGTCGCTTGGGCTCGCCGGAATCGTCAAGCTGCTGTCGCCCTGGATCGATCCGGCCGAGGTGCTGCCGCTCTATATCGGCTGCATGACGCTGCCCGCCTTCGTCGTCGCCAACACCCAGGACGGCATCGCGCGCTCGCATGACTGGATGCGGCTCGGTCTGATGCCGCAATTCATCATCCGCCAGGCGCTGATCATCGGCATCACCGCCGCTGCCTTCCTGCTCGGCTATCATCTCGGCGCGGTCGCCGCGATGGTCGCGAGCGCCGGCGCGGTGTGGATCGCGATGACCGGGCAGATGGTGGTGCTGAACCGCAGGCTCGCCGATCACATCGAGCCCGGCCCCAAGACCTACGACATCAGCGGCTGGCTCGCCGTCTCGCTGCCGATCCTGCTGGTCGAGAGCTTTTACCTGCTGCTGTCCTATACCGACGTGCTGGTGCTTCAGCAGTTCCGCCCATCGGACGAGGTCGGTGTCTATTTCGCGGTGGTGAAGACGCTCGCTTTGGTCTCGTTCATCCACTACGCGATGTCGGCGACCACGGCGCATCGCTTCGCCGAATACAACGCGCTCGGCGACAAGGCGCGCCTGTCGGCCTATGTCGCGCATGCCATCAACTGGACGTTCTGGCCGTCGCTGGCGGCGACGATCGTGCTGCTTGCGCTTGGCAAGCCGCTGCTCTGGCTGTTCGGCCCGCAATTCACGGTCGGCTACGACATCATGTTCGTCGCCGCGATCGGCCTCGTGGTGCGCGCCGCGATTGGACCGGTCGAGCGCCTGCTCAACATGCTCGGTCAGCAGAAGATCTGTGCGCTGGCCTACGCGCTGGCCTTCGTGATGAACCTCGTGCTCTGCATCGCGCTGGTGCCACGCTTCGGCGGTCACGGCGCCGCGGCCGCGACCTCGATCTCGCTGACATTCGAGACAGTGCTGCTGTTCTGGATCGTGCGCCGGCGGCTCGGCCTGCACGTGCTGGCGTTTGGCAAATAGGCGCCGCCACCCGGGTTGCCGGCCTGGAGAATGGCTGTTTCGCGCCTTGCGCGGCGGCGACTGAAACCCCCTCCCCGCCCGCAGTATGTAGCAAGATTTTTCTTATTCAACCCAAGCGGTTGCGCTTCAGGGAAATTTTATTCTACGTCATATTGCCCAACCGACGAGATAAACCTAAGATTCCCAGACATGATTGATCCGCTCTATGTCGCCTCCGGATTCGGCGTCGGCCTGCTTGTCGGGATGACCGGCGTGGGTGGCGGTTCGCTGATGACGCCGCTGCTGATCCTGCTGTTCGGCATCCACCCCTCCACCGCCGTCGGCACCGACCTGCTCTATGCCGCCGCCACCAAGACCGGCGGCAGCGTGGTGCATGGCTGGTCGCGGAGCGTGCACTGGCCCGCCGTGCTGCGGCTCGCCTGCGGCAGCATCCCGGCGAGCGCGCTGACGCTGCTCGTGCTGTGGAAGCTCGACCTCAGGAGCGATGCCGAGCGCAGCCTGGTCAATCTGGTGCTGTGCTTTGCACTGCTGCTGACCGCGACCTCGCTGATCTTCCGCAAGGCCCTCATGGAGCGCTATCGCGGCCGGCTGGAATGTGTCGACGATCGTGCCACGGCGATCGCGACCATCGTCACCGGCATCGTGCTCGGCGTGCTGGTGTCGATCTCGTCCGTCGGTGCCGGCGCGGTCGGCGTCACCGTGCTGCTGCTGCTCTATCCGCGCCTGCCGATGGCGACCATCGTCGGCTCGGACATCGCGCATGCGGTGCCCCTGACGCTGGTGGCCGGTGCCGGACATTGGGCGCTCGGCGACGTCGATTGGGCCCTGATGGGCGTGCTGCTGCTTGGCTCGTTGCCCGGCATCATCGTCGGCAGCCTCAGTGCGACGCGCGTCCCCGAGACGGTGCTGCGGCTGACGCTTGCCTGCGTGCTGTTCGTGGTCGCCGGCAAGATCATGTTCGCGGAGCTGAACCTGTCGTCCGCGATCGTGACAGCGCTGGCCTGGACGCATTAGGCCGAGGGTTGCACCCCACTCTCACTGTCATCGCCCGGCTGACCGGGCGATCCAGCATTCCAGAAGCTAACGTTGGCGAACGCGCTCTTGTAACTTCCGCCGCGGCGTACTGGATGCCCCGGTCAAGCCGGGGCATGACACCGGTCGTTACTCCGCCGTCCAGCCGCCGTCGATCGACAGGTTGGTGCCGGTGATCTGCGCGGCGTCGTCGCCGCACAGGAACAGCGCGAGCGCTGCGACCTGCTCGGAGGTGACGAACTCCTTGGTCGGCTGCGCGTCGAGCAGCACGTCGTTGATGACCTGCTCGCGCGTGAGGTTGCGCGCCTTCATCGTGTCGGGGATCTGCTTCTCCACCAGCGGCGTCCAGACATAGCCGGGGCTGATGCAGTTGCAGGTGATCTTGTGGGTCGCGACCTCGAGCGCCACGGTCTTGGTCAGGCCGGCGATGCCGTGCTTGGCCGACACATAGGCGGACTTGAAGGGCGAGGCGACCAGCGAGTGCGCCGACGCCGTGTTGATGATGCGGCCCCAGCCCTTCTTCTTCATGCCGGGCACCGCCGCGCGGATGGCATGGAAAGCCGAGGACAGGTTGATCGCGATGATCTGGTCCCACTTCTCGACCGGGAATTCCTCGATCGGCGAGACGAACTGGATGCCGGCATTGTTGACGAGGATGTCGACCGAGCCGAACGACTTCTCGCCGAGCGCGATCATCCCGGCGATCTCGGCGGGCTTGGTCATGTCGGCCGGCGAATACACCGCCTTCACGCCGAAGTCGGACTCGATCTTGGCGCGTTCCTTCTCGATGTCTTCCGGCGAGCCGAAGCCGTTGATGACGACATTGGCGCCGGCGGCGGCGAAGGCGCGCGCATAGGCGAGCCCGATGCCGCTGGTCGAACCGGTCACGACGGCGTTCTTGCCTGACAGACTACCCATGTTATTCGCTCCTTTTTGGCGGGGGCGCGGTGACGTCCCCCGTGAGATCGTAGGTCACCATGGTCTCGCCGGACTGCGGCCGCTCGAGCCAGTCCTTGTGGCGCATCGACAGATGCACGTCGCGCACGCCGGCTTCCCAATGCTCGACCATGGCGACATGCGAGAAGTCGTAATCCTTCGACGAGGATTCGTAGTTCTTGCTGCGATAGATCAGGTGCACCACGGTGACGGTGCTTTCGCGCGACACCTTCGCGAGGAATTCGACGGACGGATCGTTCTTCAGATAGTCCGGCAATTTGCCGATCAGGTCGCGCACGGCCCTGCGGGCGTTGTGCAGCTGCTTGTTCTTGTCGGTGTTCATCCGCGTGCGGCTGGAGAAGCGGATGTCCTTCTCGCGCTCGGTCGCCTCGAGCAGCGAATTCGGCAGATCGCCGCGGGCGCTGAACAGATCGACCTGGAAGATCAGCATGTCGCGAGCGACCTCGGCATCGAGCACGTAGTCGAGCGGCGTGTTGGAGGCGATGCCGCCGTCCCAGTAATGCTCGCCGTCGATCACGACGGACGGAAAGCCCGGCGGCAGCGCGCCGGAGGCCATGATGTGCTCGGGGCCGATGGTCTTGCCGAGCTTCTTGAACTCGTAATTGTCGAAATATTTGAAGTTGCCCGAAGTGACGCCGACGGCGCCGACCGACAGGCGCGTCTTCAGATCGTTGATGCGGTCGAAATCGACCAGGCGCTCCAGCGTCTTCTTCAGCGGCGCGGTGTCGTAATAGCTCTCGGCCTGCTTGCTGCCGGGCGGCCAGAGCGGCGCGGGCGGAATGCGCGGCGTGAAGAAACCGGGCACGCCGAAGGTCGCGATCAATGCGGCACTGGTCGAATTGAACAGCTCGCGGCTGTGATCGCTCTTGCCGATCGGCTTCCACGGCACCGGCGCCGACACCATCTCCCAGAATTCCTTGAGCCGGTTGATGCGGGTGTGTCCCTCATTGCCGGCGATGATGGCGGCGTTGACCGCGCCGATCGAGATCCCGGCGACCCATTCCGGCTCGAAGTCGAAATGGCACAGCGCCTGATAGGCGCCGGCCTGATAGGAGCCGAGCGCCCCACCGCCCTGGAGGACCAGGACGCGCTGCGCCTTCGCGGGGACTGTTGCGACTTCCGGGCTATGATCGGTCATGTGGGAACAATAGCAAAAGGCGAGCCACCGTGGCGACAGTCCGCCGCGGCGTCAATGCATCCCGGGATCAAGTCTGGCTTATCGGGGGTCGGTCGAGGCCAGGATCAAGGTCCAGAACACCTTGTATTTGGTGCCGGGAGCATAGCCCGCCGCGATGCCCAGTTTTGTGACACCGCTCTTGAGCATGTTGGCGCGGTGCGGAGGCGAGTCGCGCCAGCCGGAAAACGCTTCCGCCAGCGTATGATAGCCCGCCGAGACGTTCTCGACCGCCACCGTCGCCGGATAGCCGCCCGCGCTGAGGCGCTTGGCCAGCGGCGCGCGGACGTCATGGTCCATCTTGTTGGCCGCCGCCATGGCCTGGGACTGGGATTCGGCGAGCCGCATCAGGTCGGGGTCGATCACGACGGTGCCGAGGGCGTTGTTCTGGCGGTATTGCGAGATCATGATCGCTGCCGCCTGCGCGTCGAGCTTGGCGCCCGGGACCGACATGTCGGCATACATGGTCGGCTGCTGGACCGGTGCTTCGTTGCCGGCGCAGCCGGCGAGAAGCAAAGTGATTGATATCGCGGCCGCGGCGCGCATTTTCAGGAGCCCCCAATGAGGGGCCGTTGTTGCATACCAACCGTGGCTGAAAGGTGAATATTGAGGAAGATTTGAGCGTTTGGCCGCGGCGCCTAGCCCGCAAATATCCGGTAGCGGCGCGGTTCGAGGCCGATCGTGTCGCCGGCGCGAAGTTCCCTGTCGCGCGGGGCGTCGATCTCGATGGTCTCGCCGCCGGACAGGGCCACCTCGGCCCGCTGCACCGGGCCGAAATTCCGGACGTGCTGCACGGCGCCCTCGAAGGCACCGCTTCCGGGCGGGCCGACCAGCATGTCATGTCGCCGCACGAACAGTTTTGACGCGCCAGACACCAAGCCGTCTGCTGCAAGATTGAGTGGGCGGTCGCCGAGCCTGATGACGCCGCCTTCGACCTGGACCGGCAGCTCGATGGATTCGCCGATGAAGCCGTGGACGAACGCGGTCGCCGGGCTTTCATAGACGTCGTCGGGCGAGCCGATCTGCTCGATCCTGCCCTTGTCCATCACCACGACGCGGTTGGCGACTTCGAGCGCCTCCTCCTGGTCGTGGGTGACGAAGATCGAGGTGACGTTGATCTCCTGGTGCAGCGAGCGCAGCCATCGGCGCAGCTCCTTGCGCACCTTGGCATCGAGCGCGCCGAAGGGCTCGTCGAGCAGGAGGATGCGCGGCTCGATCGCGAGCGCGCGGGCGAGTGCGATGCGCTGGCGCTGGCCGCCGGAGAGCTGGCTCGGATAGCGGTCGGCGAGCCAGTCGAGCTGCACGAGATCAAGCAGCTCCTTGACGCGCGCACGAATGGTGGACTCGTCCTTGCGGCTGGCGCGCGGCTGCACGCGCAGGCCGAAGGCGACGTTCTCGAACACCGTCATGTGGCGGAACAGCGCGTAGTGCTGGAACACGAAGCCGACGTTCCGTTCGCGCGCGCCCTGCGCCAGCGCATCCTCGCCATTGAAGGAGACCTCGCCGGAATCGGGCCAGTCGAGGCCGGCGATGATGCGCAGCAGCGTGGTCTTGCCGGAGCCGGACGGCCCGAGCAGCGCCAGCAACTCGCCATTGTCGACCTTGAGATCGACGCCGTCGAGGGCTTTGAAGCTGCCGAACTGCTTGACGAGATTCCTGACTTCAATGGTCACTTGCGTCGTGTCCTTCGTCGAGGTGACGTTCGAGAACGGTCTTGGCGATCAGCGTGATCAGGGCCAGCATCGCCAGCAGCGAGGCGATCGCAAACGCAGCAACGAACTGGTACTCGTTGTAGAGAATCTCGACCAGCAGCGGCATGGTGTTGGTCTCGCCGCGGATGTGTCCCGATACCACCGACACGGCGCCGAATTCGCCCATCGCGCGCGCGTTGCAGAGCAGGACGCCGTAGAGCACGCCCCATTTGATGTTGGGCAGGGTGACGCGGAAGAAGGTCTGCAGGCCCGAGGCGCCGAGCGAGATCGCGGCCTCCTCTTCCTGCGTGCCCTGCTCCTGCATCAGGGGGATCAGCGCGCGCGCCACGAACGGGAAGGTCACGAAGGTGGTGGCGAGCACGATGCCGGGCACCGCGAACAGGATCTGGATGTCGTGATCCCTAAGCCAGCTGCCGAAATAGCCCTGCGCACCGAACAGCAGCACGAAGACGAGGCCCGAGATCACCGGGCTCACCGAGAACGGCAGGTCGATCAGCGTGATCAGGAAGGTCTTGCCGCGAAACTCGAACTTGGCGATGGCCCATGCCGCGACGAGACCGAATACGAGATTGAGGCCGACCGAGATCGCCGCCACGATCAGCGTCAGCTTGATTGCAGCCAGCGCTTCCGGATCGGCAAGCGCGGAGAAATAGGCGAGAACGCCTCTCGAAAAGGCCTGCGCGAACACCAGAACCAGCGGCAGCACGACGAAGACGCTGAGGAAGGTCACCGCCAGCGCGATGATGGCGATACGTATTGCGGGCGGTTCGGTGCGAAGGCTGTCGCGTGCCGCAGCGGCGTGTGCACGTGCGCGCGCATCGGTCGAAGGCAGCGAGACGGAATCTGCGATCTGCATCGTCATGATCTGCCCTCAGCGCGCCGGAATCCGGCTCTGCGCCCAGCGCTGGAGCCGGTTGACGGCGAAGATGATGACGAAGGAGACGACGAGCATGACCACGGCGATCGCGGTCGCGTCGGCATAGCGGAATTCGGACAGCCGGATCACGATCAGGAGCGGCGCGATCTCGGACACGTTCGGCAGATTGCCGGCGATGAAAATCACCGAGCCGTATTCGCCGACCGCACGGGCGAAGGCGAGCGCGAGGCCGGTGAGCAGCGCCGGTCCGAGCGAGGGCAGGATCACTCGGATGATGGTCTGCCAGCGGCTGGCGCCGAGGCTGCCCGCGGCCTCCTCGATCTCGGGGTCGAGGTCCTGGAGCACCGGCTGCACGGTGCGCACCACGAAGGGGATGCCGATGAAGATCATGGCGACGAAGATGCCGATCGGCGTGAACGCCACCTTGATGCCGAGCGCGGCGAGCGGCGCACCCAGCCAGCCCTTCTCGGCAAACAGCGCGGTCAGCGCGACGCCGGCGACCGCCGTCGGCAGCGCGAACGGCACGTCGACGATGGCGTCGAACAGCCGGCGTCCGGGGAAGCGGTAACGTACCAGCGCCCAGACGATGATGCTGCCCATGACCAGATTGACGCAGGCCGCCGCAAAGGCGAGGCCGAAGGAGACGCGCAAGGCGTTGAGGGTGCGGCGGCTGGACAGGATGTTCCAGAATTGCTCGGGGCTAAGCTCCAGCGATTTCAGGAACAGCCCGGCAAGCGGAATCAGGATGATGATGGAGAGCCAGGAAAGCGTCAGTCCCATCGTGAGACCGAAGCCCGGCAAAGTCCGTCGTCGTGCTGCAACTGCGCTCACCAGGCCCCCTGCTATAGCCTCCTAAGACGGCGCCCGATCAGTTCTTGTAGATCTGATCAAAGACGCCGCCGTCGGCAAAATGTTCCTTCTGCGCCTTGGTCCAGCCGCCGAAAACGTTGTCGATCGTGAACAGTTCGACCTTGGCGAAGGAGTTTTCGTACTTCTTGGCGATCTCTGCGTCGCGCGGACGGTAGAAATTGCGCGCGGCGATTTCTTGGCCTTCCTTGGTATACCAATACTGGAGGTAGGCATCGGCGGCGTTGCGGGTGCCTTTTTTATCGGCAACCTTGTCGACGATCGCGACCGGCGGCTCGGCGAGGATCGATTGCGGCGGCGCCACGATCTCGAACTTCTCCGGACCGAATTCCTTCAGCGCGAGGTAGGCCTCGTTCTCCCAGGCCAGCAGCACGTCGCCGACGCCGCGCTCGACGAAGGTCACGGTGGCGCCGCGCGCACCGGTGTCGAGCACCGGCACCTGCTGGTAGAGCTTTCCGATGAAGTCCTTGGCCTTGTCGGCCGAGCCGTATTTCTTTTGGGCAAAGCCCCAGGCCGCGAGATAATTCCAGCGCGCCCCGCCGGAGGTCTTCGGGTTCGGCGTGATCACCGCGACACCGGTCTTGAGCAGATCGTCCCAGTCCTTGATGCCCTTCGGATTGCCCTTGCGCACCAGAAACACGATGGTCGAGGTATAGGGCGATGAATTCTGCGGCAGACGCTTCTGCCAGTCGGTCGCGGTGAGGCCCTTGTTCGCGACGGCGTCGATGTCATAGGCAAGCGCGAGCGTCACCACATCGGCCTGCAATCCGTCGATCACGGCACGCGCCTGCGAGCCGCTGCCGCCATGCGACTGCTTGATCTCGACGCTCTTGCCGGTTTCCTTCTGATAGGCATTCGCGAACGCCTTGTTGAACTCGGCATAGAGCTCGCGCGTCGGATCGTACGACACGTTCAAGAGATTGATGTCAGCAGCGAGAGCCGAGCTCGCCAACAATCCAGTCAAGAGCAGCCCTGCCGCGAGCGGAACGATACGGCGCATCATGTCCATCTCCATTCACCTCGACGACCTCATCGTCATCGATGGCACGCGGGCATAACTCGGGGCGAAACGCTCTCAAGTCAACGGAACCGGATTTTCTTGTTCGTAGCCGGACAGCTCGACTGTGCTACGAAGTCTTCATCGTGTGGATGCCGCATTCTGTCTTGGCTCGGCCGCGCCAGCGGCCGGCGCGCGCATCCTCGCCCTCGGCCGTTCTGCTGGTACAAGGCATACACCCAACCGACAGGAAACCGGACTCCACCAGCGGATGACGCGGCAATTTGGCGCGGACGAAAATGGCTTCGAGTTCCTCGCGCGAGACATTGGCGAAGGGGTTGAACTTCAACCGCGCGCCGTCGTCCTCGACCACCGGAATGTCGGTGCGCGCATTGCCCTGAAAGCGCTTGCGGCCATTGAGCCACGCATCGAACGGCTTCAGCGCACGCGCCAGCGGCTCGACCTTGCGGATGCGGCAGCAGGCGTCTGGATCGGAGAACCAGAGGTCGCGGTCGGGATCTTCGCGCGACAGCGTCTCCTCGGCAGGCTTGATCGAGCGGACGTCCTTCAAGCCGAGTTCCGCGATCAGCGTGTCGCGATAGGCCAGCGTCTCCTCGAACAGCCAGCCGGTGTCGAGGAAGATCACGGGGATCGCCGGATCGACGTCGGCCATGACCTTCAGCAGCGTCGCCGATTCCGTGCCGAAGGACGACACCAGTGCAAGCTTCTCGCGCCCAACCGCCTTCAACGCCGCGGCGATGACTTCCGCAGGCGAAGCATCGCGCAGCGCGCGATCGAGCTCCTCCGCCGAGGGCAGCGCGGACGCGGATACCGAAGCGACCTGGGACGCGATTGCGTTCACGTGCCGACACCTTCGGAGTGACGCAGCTGCATCCGCCGGTGCAGCGCGGTGATGCGGCCGTCGCCGGTCGGCTGATAGAACACCGAATAGCGCTTCGCGGTCTGCATGAACGCTTCCGCGTCGGCCTGCTTCTTGACCTCGAAGGAATCGAAGCCGGCGCGCAGCATGAACACGAACTGGTCGCGCAGGATCTGACCCGTCGCACGCAATTCACCACGGTAATCGTATCGCTCGCGCAGCAGCCGCGCCTGGCTGTAGGCACGTCCGTCGCGGAAGGTCGGGAACACCAGCGCCACCACTGCGATCCTGCCGAGATAGGGTACCAGCTCGGCGATGTCGCGGTTGTTCGGCCAGATCACCCCGACCTTGCCGGCGCGCGCGAGCAGCGATTCCGCATCGCTCAGGAAGCGCTCGGCCGGCACCAGGATGTCGCCGCCCTCGGGCAGCGGCGTGTCGACGGCCAGCTTGGCGAAGCTGTCGTCGGCGATTTTTCCGCCGTTAACGAGTGGCATAGACGCGCTCCTTGAAGGGTTCGACGCCGAGGCGCTTCACCGTGTCCATGAACAGCTCTTCCGGCCGCTCGCGCAGCGCCAGATAGGCTTCCACGATATCCTCGACGACGTCGGCGACCTCGTCGAACTTGACGCCGGGACCGATCAGGGTCCCGAGCGCGGCGCCCTCGTCGGCGCGGCCGCCGATGGTGATCTGATAGACCTCCTCGCCGTTCTTCTCGACGCCGAGGATGCCGATATGGCCGACATGGTGATGGCCGCAGGCATTGATGCAGCCCGAGATGTTGATGTGCAGACGGCCGATCAGGTTGGCGAGCTCGTGATTGGCGAAGCGCCGCGTCAGTTCCTGCGCGATCGGGATCGAGCGCGCGTTCGCCAGCGAGCAATAATCCAGACCGGGGCAGGCGATGATGTCGGTGATCAAATTGACGTTCGGCGTCGCCAGCCCGAGCTTGTCGAGCGCCTTCCACAAGGCCGGCAGGTCGCGCTTGGCGACGTGCGGCAGCGCGAGGTTCTGCTCGTGGCCGACGCGGATCTCGCCGAAGGAGTATCGGTCGGCGAGATCGGCGAGCGCGTCCATCTGTTCGGCGGTGGCATCGCCCGGAGGCGCGCCGATCGGCTTCAGCGAGATCGTGACGATGGAATAGCCCTGCACCTTGTGCGGGGCCACCGAGTTCTTGCGCCACGCCTCGAAATCAGGATCGGCCGCGGCCTGGCGCAGCTCGTCCGGATTGTGCGGCAGCTTCTCGTAGGACGGATAGGTGAAGCGCGAGCGGATATCCTCGATCACCTCGTCGTCGATCTGGAGCGAGGAGTTGCGGATGTGCTGCCACTCCTCCTCGACCTCGCGCGAGAACTTCTCGATGCCGAGCTCGTGCACCAGGATCTTGATGCGCGCCTTGTAGATGTTGTCGCGGCGGCCGTACTGGTTGTAGACGCGGAGGATCGCCTCGATGTAGCTGAGGATATCGCGGCCATGGACGAAGTGCTTGATTGTCTTGCCGATGAACGGCGTGCGGCCGAGACCGCCGCCGACCAGCACCTCGAAGCCGGTCTCGCCCTTCTCGTTCTTGATCAGCTTCAGGCCGATATCGTGGATCTTGATCGCGGCGCGATCATGGTCCGACGCGGTGATCGCGATCTTGAACTTGCGCGGGAGGAACGAGAATTCCGGATGCAGCGTGGTGTGCTGGCGGATCAGCTCCGACCAGATCCGGGGATCCTCGATCTCGCCGGGCGCGACGCCGGCCCACTGGTCCGACGTGACGTTGCGCATGTTGTTGCCGGAGGTCTGCATCGCATGGATGCCGACCTCGGCGAGATCGGCGAGTGCATCCGGCAACTCAGCGAGCTTGATCCAGTTGAACTGGATGTTCTGCCGCGTGGTGAAATGGCCGTAGCCGCGGTCGTATTTGCGCGCGACATGGGCGAGCGCCCGCAACTGGTTCGATGCCAGCGTGCCGTAGGGAATCGCGACGCGGAACATGTAGGCGTGCAGTTGCAGATAAACGCCGTTCTGAAGCCGCAGGATCTTGAATTCGTCCTCGGTAAGCTCGCCGGACAAGCGCCGCTTCACCTGGTCGCGGAACTCCGAGACGCGCTCGTTGACGAGCGTGCGGTCGATTTCATCGTAAGCATACATAGGAGAGTGCCTTAAACCTGGACCGACGACCCGATAGTCACGCCGGTGCGGCGGATCTGTTCGCGCAGATTGCCGGGTTCGATCTTGCCGTCCGCGCCGACCTGCACCGGTGCGATATAGGGACCGATCGCGCCGACGTCATCGGCAACGGACTCCGCAAGCAACGCTTTGGCCTCGTCCGAGTTGCGCACGATCGCGGCTTCCGACAGGTCCGCGGACCAGCTCTTGGCGGCAGTGCGGTAAACCACGATGCCATCCCAGGTGCGGTTGGCGGTCACGACCGACGGGCCGGCGATTTTGATCTTCTTCTGTTCAAGCGGGGAGGTCATTCGGCTGCATCCAATAGGTCAGAGATGATGTGTTGAGGTGTCTGGCGGCGAAGCGAACCGGCATGCCGGACCACGTCGCCGATGATGAGGATGGCGGGACCGCCATGGGTCCGCCGCACGAGCTCGGGCAGGTCGCGCAGCGTGCCGATCGCGCCTTGTGCGTCCGGCCGCGTGACGCGGGCGAACACGCCGACCGGCGTCTCCGGCGAGCGGCCGGCCGCGAACAAGCCTTCGCGGATCGCGGGGGCAGCGGTCATGCCCATGTAGACCACGACGGTCATCTTGGTGTCGGTCAGCGTCGACCAGTCCACGTTCTCGGCATCGCGCGCCTTGTGCGCGGTGAGGAAGGTGATGCGGGTCGCTTCATGACGATAGGTGAGCGGCACCTCGAAATCGGCGGCGCCGCCGAGCCCTGCGGTGATGCCGGGAATGATCGAATAGGCGATGCCGGCCGCGCGTAGCGCTTCGACCTCTTCGCCGCCGCGGCCGAACACGAAGGGGTCGCCGCCCTTCAGCCGTACCACGCGCTGGCCGGATTGCGCGGCCTCGATCATGCGCTTGTTGATGGCGTCCTGGCCGATGCCGGGCTTGCCGACGCGGCGACCGACCGGAACGCGGGTCGTATCGCGGCGGATGCGGTCGAGAATTTCGCCCGAGACCAGCTCGTCATGAAAGACGATGTCGGCATCCTGGAGCGCGCGTAGCGCCTTGATGGTGAGAAGGTCGGGGTCGCCGGGCCCGGCGCCGACCAGCGCGACCGAGCCTTCCGGCTTGTCGGCACGCGCAAACGCGGACGGATCGGAGATCGCCTTGATCGCGCCGTCGGCCTCGCCCTTGCGGCCCGCGAGCACGGATGCGCCGATCGGACCGTCGATGACGCGCTCCCAGAAGCGGCGGCGCAGCGGAAACTCGACGATGCGTTCGTTGATGGATTTGCGGAAGCCGCCGATGAACTCGGCGAGCTCGCCGATGCGGGCCGGCAGCAGCGCCTCGATCTTCTCGCGCACGCGCCGCGCCACCACCGGCGAGGTGCCGCCGGTGCCGACCGCGACCACGACATCGCCGCGATCGACGATCGCCGGAAAGATGAAGCTGGAATGTTCGAGATCGTCCATGACGTTGACGGGCAGGCCGAGCGCCTTGGCGCGGACCGACATCGCCACGCCGACATCGCCCGCGCCGGCGCAAACGATGGCAATGACGCCCGAGAGATCGGCGGTGAGCGGATCGCCGGTGGCGATTTCGATCCGCGCAGCGTCGTCGGAGCTTAGGCTCAGGTCCTGATTGCCGTCGATCGCATGCACGCGGATGCGCGCACCGGCAGCAGCGAGCACGCGCAGCTTGGCGCGCAAAAGCTCACCCGCGCCGATGAGGACCACCGGACCGGCCTTGAGATCGAGGAACACCGGCAAGAACCGCATGCGATACTCGCTTCCCCCACATCCGGGGTTGACTGGAATTATTTTCTATATATGTGTCGTTTCGAGCGCGCAAAGAGAAAATTTTTTCTTCTCTTCTGCACCGCAACTATAGAAAATTCGCCTCCAAACGCAAAGTGGCAGAGATGCATCTTCTCAGGACCGATTCCGGTGCAGATGGACGGGACTCCGTCCCCCTCGTTTCCGAGCAAATTCCCGTCGGGCTGACCGCCCCCAGCATGGACCATTTGGACCAGCTCGAGGCGCAGAGCATCTACATTTTCCGCGAGGCCTTTGGCCGCCTGAAGAAGATCGCCCTGCTGTGGTCGCTCGGCAAGGACTCCAACGTCATGATCTGGCTGGCGCGCAAGGCGTTCTTCGGCCGGCTGCCGTTCCCCGCCCTCCACGTCGACACCGGCAAGAAGTTTCCGGAGATGTATCGCTTCCGCGATCATTACGGCAAGGAATGGGATCTCGATTTGCGCGTCGAGCCCTGCCCGCCGATCGATGCCGTCGATCCAACGCTGCCGCCGGCGGCCCGTTCCGCCGCGCGCAAGACCGAGGGCCTCAAGATGGCACTCGGCAAATACGGTTTTGACGGCCTGATCGCCGGCATCCGCCGCGACGAGGAAGCCACCCGCGCCAAGGAGCGCGTGTTCTCGCCCCGCGGCCTCGAAGGCAATTGGGACGTCCGCGACCAGCCGCCGGAGTTCTGGGATCATTTCAATGCGTCGCCGCCGCAGGGCGCGCATTTGCGCATCCATCCGATCCTGCATTGGACCGAGGCCGACATCTGGGCCTACACCAAGCGCGAGAACATCCCGATCATCCCGCTTTATCTGTCGCAGAACGGTAAGCGCTATCGCTCGCTGGGCGATCAGGACATCACCAATCCGGTCGCATCGACCGCGTCGACCATCGACGAGATCCTGGCCGAGCTCGAGCAGACCAAGGTGCCCGAGCGCGCCGGCCGTGCGCTCGACCACGAGACCGAGGACGCCTTCGAGCGCCTGCGCGTCGCCGGCTATCTCTGATTCAAGGACGCAACGCGGCTATGAACATGATCGTCACCCCCGCTTCGCCCGCCACTCCGAACGGCACCACGCGTCCGCAGGTCCGCATCGTCATCGTCGGTCATGTCGACCACGGCAAGTCGACGCTGGTCGGCCGCCTGCTGCACGAGACCGGCAGCCTGCCCGACGGCAAGCTCGAGATGCTGAAGGCCGTCAGCGCGCGGCGCGGCATGCCGTTCGAATGGTCGTTCCTGCTCGACGCGCTCCAGACCGAGCGCGACCAGGGCATCACCATCGACACCACGCAGATCCGCTTCCGCACCAATTCGCGTGACATCGTGCTGATCGACGCGCCGGGCCATGCCGAATTCCTGCGCAACATGATCACCGGGGCCTCGCAGGCCGACGGCGCGGTGCTGATCATCGACGCGCTCGAAGGCGTGCGCGACCAGACCAGGCGGCACGGCTATCTCCTGCACCTGCTCGGCGTGAAGCAGGTCGCGATCGTCGTCAACAAGATGGACCGCGTCGATTTCAGCGCCGAGCGCTTCAAGGAAATCAGCGACGAAATCTCGGCACATTTGCAGGGCCTCGGCGTGACGCCGACCGCGGTGATCCCGATCTCGGCCCGCGACGGCGACGGCGTCGCGGAGCGCACCGACCGCATCGGCTGGTACAAGGGCCCGACCGTGGTCGAGGCGCTGGACCGGCTCGAGCCGGCACGTCCGCTGGGGGCCCTCGCCCTGCGCCTGCCGGTGCAGGCGATCTACAAGTTCGACGACCGCCGCATCGTGGCGGGCCGCATCGAATCCGGCAGCCTCATTGCCGGCGACGAGATAGTGATCATGCCGGCCGGCAAGATCGCGAAGATCAAGACCGTCGAAAGCTGGCCGGTAACGCCGGTCGCAGGACGGCAGGGCGCGGGCCGCTCGGTCGGCATCACGCTCGACCGCGAATTGTTCATCGAGCGCGGCGACATCGTCGCGCATGTCGGCTCCGCACCGCGCGAGACGCGCCGTCTGCGCGCGCGCATCTTCTGGCTGCACGACAAGCCGCTCGCCAAGGGCGACCAGCTCCTGGTCCGCTGCGGCCCGAAGGAAAGCCGCGCCACCGTCGTCGCCATCGAGAAGGCAGTCGATCCCGGCGAGCTGTCGAGCGTCGAGAACAAGGCGATCGGCCGCAACCATGTCGGCGAGATCGACATTTCGCTTTCGAGCCCGATTGCCGCCGATCCCTACACCGAGAATCCGCGCACCGGCCGTCTCGTGATCGAAGTCTCCGGGCGCATCGCCGGCGGTGGTCTCGTGCTGTCGGTCGATGCCGGCCAGCGCGCCGTGCCGGTCGACATCGTGCCGGTGGAATCGGCGCTGCGGCCCGACGAACGCTCCGCGCGCTACCGCCACAACGGCGCCGTGGTCTGGCTCACCGGCCTGCCGGCATCCGGCAAGTCGACGCTGGCGAAGGCGCTGGAGCGGCGGCTGTTCACCAATGGCGGCTCGCCGATCCTGCTCGACGGCGACACGTTGCGCGCCGGGCTCAACAACGATCTCGGCTTCTCCGCCGCCGACCGCAGCGAGAATATCCGCCGCCTCGCGGAGGTCGCGACCCATCTCGCCCGCAACGGCCACATCGCGATCGTCGCCGCCGTCTCGCCCGCCCGCGAGGACCGCGCCACCGCACGCCGCATCGCCGACACCGCGTTCCGCGAGATCCATGTCGCGACGCCGGCACAGGTCTGCGAGGATCGCGATCCCAAGGGCCATTACAAGAAGGCCCGCGCCGGCGCGCTCGCGTCGTTCACCGGCATCGGCAACGATTACGAAGCGCCGCGGGCTGCCGAGCTCGTGATCGACACGTCGGCCCGCACGGTTGCGGATGCCGCGGACGAGATCGAACGGATGCTGAAGACCACCGGCGTGCTGTTCGACGAACTCGTGGACCTCGCCGCGAATATTTGAGTCTGTCCTAGTCCCCGCGGTCGTCGCCCGGCTTGACCGGGCGACCCAGTATTTCCAGAGACAGCGTTAGGATACGGAGAAGCCGCCGCGTACTGGATTCCCCGCGTGGCGCCTACGCTGAAGCTTCAGCGCCCCTGGACCTCAACCCCGGCGAAGCCTTGGCGTAGCCGGGTCGCGGGGAATGACACCGGTGCGTGGGGCCTCGCACACCTCGTCTTGACATTTTGACAAACCTTTGGGGGTCTTCTCACGGCCTCCTTTTTGGGGCTAATAGGCCCTGAAAGCCGCCCCCTATGGGCGCATTTTGCTGCTGTCGGGTCAAAAGCAGCCAAAAAACAGCCATTTCCAACAAGAAAGCCCATCATGAAACGCGTCGACGCCCACGGATTGAAGATCGCTCCCGTCCTTTTCGATTTCATCGCCAAGGAAGCGGCCCCGAAAACGGGAATCGCGCCGGACGCGTTCTGGGCCGGGGTCGCCGCCATCATCAAGGAGCTGGGGCCGAAGAACCGCGCGCTGCTGGCGGTGCGCGACACACTGCAGGCCAAGATCGACGACTGGCACCGCGCCAACAAGGGCAAGGCGTTCGACCTCAATGCCTATACCGCCTTCCTGAAGGAGATCGGCTATCTCGTCCCCGAGCCGGCGACGCAAAAGGTCGAGACCGCCAATGTGGACGACGAAATCGGCAAGATCTGTGGCCCGCAGCTCGTCGTCCCCCTCACCAATGCGCGCTACGCACTGAACGCGGCGAACGCGCGCTGGGGCTCGCTCTACGACGCCTTCTACGGTACCGACGCGATCCCGCACGACGCTGCCGAGAGCGGCAAGGGCTACAACAAGGCGCGCGGCGACAAGGTGATCGCGAAGGCAAAAGCCTTCCTCGATGCCGCCGTGCCGCTGGCGACCGGCAGCCACACCGACGTCACCGCCTACAGCGTCGTGGCGGGCCAGCTCGCGGTGAAGCTGAAGAGCGGTAATGCGACCGCGCTGAAGAACGCTGCGCAATTTGCCGGCTTCCAGGGCGATGCTGCGGCACCTTCCGCGGTGCTGCTCGCCAACAACGGCCTGCATGTCGAGGTCAAGATCGACCGCAGCAGCACGATCGGCAAGGACGATCCCGCCGGTGTCGCCGACATGGTCATGGAGGCCGCGGTCTCGACCATCCTCGACATGGAGGACTCGGTCGCCGCGGTCGACGCCGAGGACAAGGTGCTGGTCTATCGCAACACGCTCGGCCTGATGAACGGCACGCTGTCGGCCGATTTCGAGAAGGGCGGCAAGACGCTGACCCGTTCGCTCAATGCCGACCGCAGCTACAAGACGCCTGACGGCAAGGGCGAGGTCAAGCTGCACGGCCGCAGCCTGCTGCTGATGCGCAATTGCGGTCACCACATGTTCACCGACGCGGTGCTGGACGAGAAGGGCGAGGAAGTCCCGGAAGGCCTGCTCGACGCCGCCGTCTCCGGCCTGCTTGCGATCCACGACCTCAAGGGCAACTCCAAGGTCAAGAACAGCCGCACCGGATCCGCCTATATCGTCAAGCCGAAGATGCACGGCCCGGACGAGGTCTCGCTGACCTGCGAGATCTTTGACCGCGTCGAGAAGATGCTGTCGCTGCCCGAGAACACGCTCAAGGTCGGCATCATGGACGAGGAGCGGCGCACCACCGTCAACCTCAAGGCCTGCATCCAGCGTGCCTCCAAGCGCATCATGTTCATCAACACCGGCTTCCTCGACCGCACCGGCGACGAGATCCACACCTCGATGGAAGCCGGCCCGATGATCCGCAAGAACGAGATGAAGGCGCAGGCCTGGATCAAGGCCTATGAGGACTGGAACGTCGACATGGGCCTGATCGACGGCCTGCCCGGCCATGCCCAGATCGGCAAGGGCATGTGGGCGGCACCCGACAAGATGGCGGACATGCTGCAACAGAAGCTCGCGCATCCGCAGGCCGGCGCCACCACCGCCTGGGTGCCCTCGCCGACCGCCGCGACGCTGCACGCCCTGCACTATCACCAGGTCAACGTCACCGCGCGCCAGCAGGAACTCACCAAGGGCGGTCCGCGCGCGAAGCTGTCCGACATCCTCACCATCCCGGTGTCGAAGTCGAACTGGGCGCCCGACGACGTCAAGCAGGAGATCGACAACAACTGCCAGGGCATTCTGGGCTATGTCGTGCGCTGGATCGACCAGGGCGTCGGCTGCTCCAAGGTGCCCGATATCCACGATGTCGGCCTGATGGAAGACCGCGCCACCTTGCGCATCTCCAGCCAGCATCTCGCCAACTGGCTGCACCAGGGTGTCATCACCGAGGCGCAGGTGATGGAATCGCTCAAGCGCATGGCCGTCGTGGTCGACAAGCAGAACGCCGGCGATGCGATCTACAAGCCGATGGCGCCCGCCTTCGACGGTGTCGCGTTCAAGGCGGCCTGCGACCTGATCTTCAAGGGACGCGAACAGCCGAACGGCTACACCGAGTACATCCTCACCGCCCGCCGCCGCGAGGCCAAGGCTGCGGGCTAAAGCCCGATCATTCAAATACCAAAGCCCCGGCTCGCGCCGGGGCCTTTTTGTTTTTCGGGCCGTAGCCCGGATGGAGCGAAGCGCAATCCGGGACCGGCGTTGCTTGGGGCAGGCCCCGGATTTCGCTGCGCTCCATCCGGGCTACGCGTCCCACCCCGCTAGAACACCGTCAGATATTTCAGCAGCGACACCACGCCGATGATGATGACGACCACGCGCGCGATCTGCTTGGCGCGGCCGTCCATGGGCAGCATGTTGATGAGATAGAGCACGAGAATGACGACAAGAAATGTGACGAGTACGCCGACCAGCATCGCAAGGCCCCCCTTCAGGCAAATTGTCTGACGGTGTTCTAACGCCCACCTCCCGCGCAGGTTCCACTACGGCAACTCACTGCAACTTCTAGTAAATACGTACTTCTACGATCAGGCCGGCCTGCCTAAAACTTTACCCTTTTCGTTTCAGATGCAGAAACCGTTTGGGTCATGCGCCGCAAACGGCACGCGATTGCCGATCTGCGTGCCCCTCCGTTTTCGACGTTGCCGGGGCGTCTCGACGAACTTTGCAATGGGAATTTAGGGGGGCTTCGATGCTGAATCGTCTGACCGTGTCCGCGCTGCTGAAGGCGGTGATCGCCATCACCTCGGTCTGTGTGGTGATCGCGCTCTCGCTCACCGCCTACGCCTCCTGGGACCGCCTCAAGACCGCCAACCGCATCTCGCAGATCGCCGACGCCTCCGCCGATCTGTTCAAGGCGATGCACAATCTGCGCACCGACCGCTCGACCACATCGCGGCTGCTGAACGCGACCGAGCCGATGGATTCCGAGATCGAGAGATATCTGCGCGCGCTGCGTGATGCGCAGATGCCGGCAATGGCCCGCGCGCTCGAGCTGCTGCCGAGCATCGACTTCCCGCAATCCGGCTCGCTGATTCCGGAACTCGCGCGCCTCAACAAGCTCCTGATCGAAGAGCAGAAGCAGTTCTGGGAGGACGTGGCCAAGCCCAAGGATCAGCGCCGCGCCGGCCTGACCAAGGAATACATGGAGACGACGCAGGGCCTGCTCGACGTGCTCGACAAGCTCTCGGGCGTCCTCGCCGCCACCGTCAACCATCAGGACGCCGTGATCGACCAGCTGCTGTCGATCAAGCAGAGCGCCTGGCTGCTGCGCAACACCGCGGGCGAGGCCTCACTGATCGTCTCGACCGGACTTGCAGCCGGCAAGATCACGCCGGAGGGCCGCTACAGCTATACCCAATTTGTCGGCGGTACGGCCGCGATGTGGAAAGCGCTGGAATTGTCGACCTCGGGCATGCAATTGCCGCCCGCGCTCGCATCCGCCATGACGGCGGCCAAGACCGCTTACTTCGAGCCGCAATATCTCACCCTGCGCGACCGTCTCGCGGACACGCTCGCCAAGGGCGAGAAGGCCGAGATGACGGCCAACCAGTGGAGCCCGCTCACGGTCGGCCGCATGGCCAGCGCGGTCGCAGTGGCGGAAGCCGCCCTCGACGCCGCCAGGGCCTATACGCTGGATGAGCGCGGCGCAGCGCAGCGCGCGCTGATCGTGCAGCTCATATTGCTGGCGCTCGCCATTGGCCTCGCCGCCGGCGCGGTCACACTGGTCAGTCGCCGCGTCATCACCCCGCTCAACACCATCCGCGACGCCATGCTCAAGGTCGCCGGCGGCGACCTCGCCGTCGACAGCGGCTATCTCGACCGCCAGGACGAGATCGGCGCGCTTGCCGGCGCGCTGGAAACCTTCAAGAAACAGGCGACCGAGAAGCTCAAGATCGAGGCGCAGGAGCGCGAGCGCAATGTCGGCACGGCCGCGCGCCAGCGCGCGGTCGAGACCTATGTCAGCGAGTTCGAGGGGGCGGTGCGCAAGACGCTCGGCGAACTGAGCGAAGCGTCCGGCGAGATGCGCAAGACCTCGGGCGACCTGTCCGCCGTGTCGCGCCAGACCAACGACCGCGTCCAGGTCGCCGGCAAGGCCTCCAACGACGCCTCCATGAGCGTCGACAGCGTTGCCGCCGCGGCCGAGGAGCTCTCCGCCTCGATCAACGACATCAGCCAGCAGGCGGCGCACGCCGCGGGCATTGCCAGCCGCGCCGTCAACCAGGCCCGCGAGACCGACGGCACGGTGCAAGGGCTGGCGCAGTCCGCAGGACGCATCGGCGAGGTCGTCGGCCTGATCAACACCATCGCGGCGCAGACCAATCTGCTCGCGCTCAACGCCACGATCGAGGCCGCACGTGCGGGCGAAGCCGGGCGCGGTTTCGCGGTCGTCGCCTCCGAGGTGAAATCGCTGGCCAGCCAGACCGCGAAGGCCACGGAGGAAATCTCCGGGCAGATCGCCGACATCCAGAGGGTGGCAAGCGACGCAATCAACGCGATCCAGACCATCGGCGGCATCATCGGCGAGGTCAACGAGGTCGCCACCGCGATTGCCGCCGCCGTGCAGGAACAGGGCGCGGCGACCCAGGAGATCACGCGCAGCACGCAATTTGCGGCGCAGGGCACCAGGAACGTGTCGGACAACATCACCGGCGTGAAGGCCGACGCGGATGCTGCCGCCGGTGCGGCGGACAACGTCAAGCAGGCCTCGGAAACGCTGGAAACCCAGAGCCGCCAGCTCGGCCAGCAGGTCAGCGACTTCCTGGGGAAGATCCGCGCGGCCTAACGCTGCTGCGGGTTGGGAAAAAAGCTGCCGCTACAAATCCAGTGTCGTCCCCGCGAACGCGGGGACCCATAACCACAGGGAGTGGTTGTTTCGCTAGGTTGCTAACTGCGAGCTTCGCCTAACCACTTTCTGTGGTTTTGGGTCCCGGATCTGCGCTTCGCTTGTCCGGGACGACGTGAGATTGAGGCCCCGGCGGCGCACGCAACGTTGCCCCCTACTCCTTCGCGACCACCGGCACCTGGCGGAACCTGGCTCGCACCGACTCCGGCAGCGGCGAAAAATTCATCGCGACGCCGCGGCGGTCATTGGCATTGCGGCTGGCGACCACCAGGCCATCGCTGCCCGCGACGATGTCACCCTTGCGCAAAGTGGGATCGTCCTCGACCTTGACCTGGGCGAGTCCCACCGGATCCTTGCCGTTGCAGGTGCAGCCCGCAACGATCTCGTTGCGGAAGCGGAACGCATTGGGCAGGTCGGAATAGGATTTTCCCTTGTCCGTCGTGGCGTCGTCGATATTGCTGCCATAGACCAGCGAGGTTTCGGACGTCGGGCAGAAGCTCTTGCAGGACTGCGCCTTGCTCTCGGCGTCGTTTCCTTGCGCCGGGAAGTAGCGGCCATCGCAACCGCGCACGCAATAGGCAGTGCCGCCGCCATAGAAGGCCCGCTGGCGCGGCGTGTCGTAGCGCGGCATGTCATCGGGCGGGAACGGCATGCGGATCTCCGGTGCGGAGCGCATGCGGAAGCCGCCGAACAGCGCCGAGAAGAAATCTTGCGCATGCGCCGACGGCGTCAACGCGAGGCCGAACGCGGCGATGGCGAAGCACGCCGCCGCGCCGCCGGCCAGTTTGCCGATCGAACGTCTGTTCATATGACCTCGCTCAACTCTCAGTTCACTGCCGACGTCGTGACGTTCAGCGCCTGCCGTCCCGAAGGCAGCGTCGTCACCGGCGAGCGCTTGCGTACGGGGTCACCGCCCTTGTCATACCCCTTGGCCATCAGCGGGGCGTTCTTCGGCAGCACCACCACCTTGGCGCCGACATTGACGCGACTGAACAGGTCCGTGACGTCCTCGTTGGTCATGCGAATGCAACCGGAGGACACGAACTTGCCGATCGTGGTGGGATCGTTGGTTCCGTGGATGCGGTATTCGCTCGAGCCGAGATACATCGCGCGTGCACCGAGCGGATTGCCGGGTCCGCCGGCGACGAAGCGCGGCAGATAAGGCTGACGCGCGATCATCTCGGCCGGCGGATGCCAGTCCGGCCATTCGGCCTTGCGGCTGACGCTCTGGACGCCGGCCCAAGTGAAACCTTCGCGGCCGACGCCGACGCCGTAACGGATCGCGCGGCCATTGCCGAGCACGTAATAGAGATAGGTGTTGCCGGTATCGATGACGATGGTCCCAGCCGGCTCGTTCCGGTCGAAGCTGACGATCTGCTTGCGCAGCCGGTCGGGCAAGGCGGCATCCTCGTCGGCGGCCCGCGGCGCTGCGTTGACGTAACCCCGCGAATAGCTCGGGTCCTGCAGATATCCCTGCGGCTGCATCGGCGCGTAGCTGAGCGTCTGGGCCTGTGCCGCGAAGGGCACGGTCAGCATTGCTGTCGCGAAGCCAATGGCGGTGGCGGCGCGCAGCGAGAAGCGGCGACGGACTGGAGAGAACCTTGTCATGTGCTGCCCCGTTGGATGTGTGCATCAGGGTGATGCGGCTTCCCAACCAACGCAGCTGGACCGACTCAAGTTCCACCGCTCGTTGCGGCGACGACGTCACAGTCAAGCGAGCAAAACTTCACGAAACCGCGATGGAACCGGAACGTCCGCCCGGACGTTCTACTGCCAACAATGGGCGCGCGGAGGCTTCCGTGCGGGAGAGAGATCGTGCGCGTCCTTCCCACCGAACGTCTGATTTCCGGTAACAACGAGGGCGACCCGCTTCCCGACAGCCGTGTCGAGCTGCCGCCGGTGGTCCGCCGCACCGAGTTCGTCGCGTTTGCACTCGCCGGTCTGTTCCTGATTGCCGTCGTCGCGGTGCTCTATGTCGCCAGGGCGTTCTTCCTCCCGGTCGTGATGGCTGTCGTCGCCGGCACCATGTTGTCGCCGGCCGCCAGTTTTCTCGAGCGGCGGCATGTGCCGCGCGCCCTCGGCGCCGTGCTGATCGTGATCGCGGTGACGACGGTGGTCGCCTTCGTCGTCGCGCTGATTGCCGTGCCCGCGATGGAGTGGAGCTCGCGCCTGCCGGAATTGGGCGCGCAGTTGAAGGAGAAGATGCACGTCTTCGACCGGCCGCTGGCGCTGTGGAAGGAGTTGCAGACAATGGTTGGCGGCTCCGAAGGGCTGCCGAGCCTTCCGCTGCCGAAAGCCGAATGGGTGCAACCGACGCTGGAATTCCTGTCGCCGACCTTCGCCGAATTCCTGCTGTTCTTCGCCACGCTGATCCTGTTCATCGCGAGCTGGCGGGACCTGCGGCGGGCGCTGATCATGAATTTCGGCGATCGCGACGCGCGGCTGCGCACGCTGCGGATCCTCAACGAGATCGAGGTCCATCTCGGCAACTATCTTTTGACGGTGACGCTGATCAATGTCGGCGTGGGCATCGCAACCGGCATCATCTGCGCCATCACCGGCATGCCCAATCCGGCCGGGCTCGGCGCGCTTGCGGCGGCGCTCAATTTCATCCCGATCATCGGACCGGTCGCGATGTTCGTCATTCTGGTCGCGGTGGGGCTCGTCGCCTTCCCGACCATCGGCGGCGGACTGATGGCGGGGCTCGCCTTCGGCGGCATCACCTTCCTGGAAGGGCATTTCGTCACGCCGACCATCATCGGGCGCAGGCTTTCCCTGAACGCACTTGCCGTCTTCATCGCGCTGGCCTTCTGGACCTGGCTGTGGGGGCCGATGGGCGCATTCCTGTCGTCGCCGCTCCTGATCGTCGGGCTGATCCTGAAGGAGCACCTGCTGCCGGAGAATTCGCCGCAGCTGCCGCAGGCATGACCGGTTTCCCCGAACGGAACTTACCCGGGCACGAAACGTTTTCCGCCTATCTCAGCCGCCAACAGCTTTGGAGCTCCTGATGTCAATGACCAATGGCGAAACCGGGATGAGAGACTGGACCGACAAAGCCACCAGAGAACGCCTTGAGAAGGATTTAGCAGCCGTGAAAAGCGATATCGCCGCCCTCACCGATCAGATCACCGACGCGCTCAACACCTTTGCCAATTCCACCAGCAAGCAGGCCCGCCGCGGCTATCGCCAGGCCCGCGAGAGCGTGGATTCCGCGGTCGACGACATGTCGGATCGCGGCAGCGCCATGATGGAAGCTGCGCAAGACGCCTACGGCTCGATCGAGGAAACGCTGGAAGACGCCATCACGCAGCGGCCGCTCGCGACCGTCGGGCTCGCGCTCGGCATCGGCTTCCTGATCGGCGTCGCCTGGCGCCGGTAGCGTGGGCGCAGGACCTTGACGTTACGGCGGCGCCGTCGCGCCGTCGCTGCCGGCTTGCGGGGATCTGAGGAGCAAGGCCATGTTACAGCGCATCATCGAGGGCATCAGCGCATCGACGGGCACGACCGTCCGCCTGACATCGCTCGCCGCGGGCGCGGCACTCGCGCTCTTCATCACCACGGGCTTTCTCTGCGCCGCCGCGTTCATCTCGGTCCTTCAGACCTACGGACCGGTGCAGGCCTGCCTTGCCGGCGCCGGCATCTTCTTCCTGCTGACGCTTGCCGCGGCGGGGAGCTATTGGGGCTACAAGCGGGAGATGCGGAAGCGCGCCCGGATCGCCGCCGAGCGCGCCGCAAAGTCGGCCGCTTCGAGCATGCTCGCCGACCCCATGCTGCTCGCGACGGGCCTCCAGATCGCTCGCGCCATCGGAATCAAGCGGCTACTGCCGATCCTGGCAATCGGCGGCGTCGCCCTTGGAATCATGGCGAGCCGTGCCGGCGCATCCGACGAGGCGTCGGCCGAACCGGCCGAATAATGGTCGAATATCCCGGACTTGCTGCATCAGTCCCGATTGCGGACGATGCAGAGTGCTGCGACCGCGAGCGGAATGGTCAACGCGCTCCAGGACAGGGGTAGCCAGATCCCGGTCTGGCCAATCAAGGCCGCCAGCAGGCCGAATACGCTCAGGGCAGCAAGCAGTGCCGGCCAGCGCCAGATCAAGGCGAGCGAGCGACGACCGGTCATTCGGCACCGCCCGGCGATGGCAGCGGCATCGCCGCCGGGCTCAGCTTCGCGGCCGGCGATCGCGCAAACCAGAGATACAAGCCGCTGCCGAGCACGAAAATCGTCACGAGGTCCAGCAACACCCAGATGATCTTCAGCGGCATGCCGCCATAGTCGCCGAAATGCAGGGGACGCGAAAGCTCCAACGCACGCAGATACCAGGGCATGGTCACCGCCGAGATCAGAGCGCCGCTTCTGGCGTCGACCAGCACCGGGCTGAACAACCGCGATGTCAGCGGTTCCTTACCCTTGGTCCAGACCACGTAATGATGGGGCGAGCCGAACGGCGCGCCAGGAAACACGACGCTGGTCGTGGTCATCTCGGGGAAAGCCGCCTTCACCGTGTCATAGGCAGTCTGCGGCGAGGACAGTTCGGAGGTCTGCGGCACCGGCTTGCCTTGCAGCGGCGTCAGCATCGCGCGCACGTCGGTCTGCTGCCACAACGCGAATAATGGCGTCGAGAGCTCATTGATCACTCCGGTAGCGCCGACCACCAGCGCCCAGCCGAGCGTGACCACGCCGAGCAGATTGTGCAGGTCGAGCCATTTCAGCCGGCGCGATCGGGCCGCGCGCACGGTGCCGAAATCCAGCTTGCGCATGAACGGCCCGTAGATCGCGATCCCCGATACGATCGCCGCGATGAACAGCAGAGCCATCGCACCGAGGAACAATTCGCCCGGCAACCCCATGAAGATGTCGCGGTGGAGTATCAGCATCAGTTGAAGGAACGAGAGGCCATCCGCGCCGAACGGTTTTGTCTGCTTCAGCACGTCACCAGTGTGGGCGTCGAACCGGATCGAATACAGCGCTTTGCGGTTGGCGTTGAACGCCTCCCATGAGCTCGCCATATACACCATGATCTTGGGCTCGTCGTCGTCGACGAATACGGAGATGATGGTCTCGCCAGGATACATCTTCCGGCTGGCATCGACGACCCGGTCGAGACTGACATTGGGCGTGCCCTCCGGCACCTGCGCGTAGGGCAACGCATCGTCGAGCAGGCTGTTGATTTCCTCCCGCAACACCAGCGGCAGGCCGGTGATGCAGACGAGGAGCAGGAACAGCGTGCAGATCAGGCTCGTCCATTTGTGCACGAAGAGCCAGCGCCGCAACGCGGGCTTTCGTTCGTACACGCGTTCCCCGAAGATTGCCTGATCGCTCATTCCGCTCCCCTCCTACCAGCGGTATCGTAGCGTCGCAATCACGTTGCGGCGCAGGCCGTAATAGCAACCGAAATCCTGGCAATAGGTCACATAGGTTTTGTCGAACAGGTTTGTGGCGTTGACCTGCGCCGAATAGCCCTTGAACATCGGCCCGAGCGCGGAGAAGTCGTAATGGATCGCCGCGTCGAACAGCGTCACATCAGGGACATAAAACGTATTGGCCGTGTTTCCCGGAAGCTCGCCGATGTAGCGCACGCCGCCGGACACGCCGAAGCCGTCGAGGGCGCCGCCGCGGAACGTGTAGTCCGCCCAGACCGAGGCGGAGTTCATGGGAAAGCCGACCGGATGCTTGCCAAGCTGCGCGGCGGTGTTGGTCTTGGTCACGACGTTGTCGAGATAGGTGTATGAGGCCAGCACCGTGAGTTCGCGATTGACCTCGGTCTTGGCCTCGAACTCGACACCGCGCGACCGAACCTCGCCGGTCTGCACGCGTGCGGTCGGACCGTGTGTCGAGTCGGGGTCCGGTGTCACCACGTTCTGCTGGACAAGGTCGAACGCCGCAATCGTGTAGAGCGATTTATCGTTGGGCTGGTACTTGATACCAACCTCGCCCTGCTTGCCGGTCGTCGGCATGAAGGGCCGGTTGAAGAAATCCGTGCCGGCGGTCGGCTGGAACGACTCCGTGTACTGAATGTACGGTGCGACGCCGTTATCGAACTTGTAGAGCAGCGCCCCGCGCTTGGTGACTGCGGTATCGGACTTCGGGGCGATCGTGGTGACGTTCGTCGCGAATGACAGGCTGTCGGTGCGGGACTGCGCAAGATCGTGGCGAATGCCGAGCAGCGCCACCCAGTGATCATACTTGATCTGGTCCTGGATATATTCACCGACCTGATCGATCTGCTGGCGGTTTCGGGTCGTGAACGGCACCGGCCCGAACGGCGTGCCATAGACCGGATTGAAGGCGTTGATCGGCGGAACGACGGCAACCGTGCCATTGAGGGTCTTATCGACGCCGTTACGATAGTCGATGCCGGCGAGCACGGTGTGCTCGATCGGACCGGCATGGAATCTCGCTTCGGCCTGGTTGTCGACGGCGACGGACCGGATGCTCTCCTGTGTGGTGTAGGCACCGCGAGTCATGTTGGTCGGGTCAGTGCCGGCGTTGGGGGACACCACCGCGAAGTCGGTGCTGAGATCGGTGTAGCGCAGGTTTTGCCGGACTTTTACGCTATTGTTGAAGCTGTGCTCGAACAAATAGCCGACCGAGCTATAGGTGCGGTCGGTCTTGTCGAAGCCCGGCTCGCCCGAATAGAAGCTGGTCGGAATGAAGCTGCCCTTGAAGGGCGTGATGGTGCCGATGCCGCCCGGCAGCAGCTGATTGTAGAAGCCGGCCTTGGGATCGCGCTGATAGGTGCCGAGCACCGTCAGCGTCGTGTTGTTGTCCGGTCGCCAGGTCAGCGACGGCGCGATTGAGATGCGCTGGTAGTCGCCATGATCGACCTGGCTGCCGACGTCGAAGCCCGACGCTGTAAAGCGATAGAGAAACTCCTTGTTCTTGTCGATCGGTCCCGACAGGTCGACGCCGGCCTGCACGCGATTGTAGCTGCCTGTGGAAACGAACATCTCGTGATAAGGCTCGAGCGTCGGCCGCTTCGAGACCATGTCGACGAGGCCGCCCGGCGAAGACTGGCCGTACAGGATCGAGGCCGGGCCGTGCAGGACCTCGACCCGCTCGAGATTGAACGGCTCGACCAGCGAATAGGCGAAGATGCCGAAGTCGAGCAGTCGCAGCGAGTCCAGATATTGGTCAGCGAGGAAGCCGCGGACATAGACGGCATCGGTGCGGGCATCGGCGCCGGCGAACTCGCCGCGCGTACCCGGGGTGTAGCGCACCGCCTGCGCGATGCTCTGCGCGCCCTGGGCCTGGATCTGATCCTGCGTGATGACGGAAATCGCGGCCGGGGTCTCGATCAACGGCGTATCCGTCTTGGTGCCTGTCGCGCTCCTCGTCGCGACCATGCCGTCGACATGGCCGAATGCCGATTCCTTGTGGCCTCCCCCCGCTCCAGCCCCGGCTGCGGGCGTCGCAGCGGCGCCGGCAGGTGCATTCGCGCGCGAGACCGCTCGCGCGCGCGCCGCGCCGCGGCTGCGCGCGGATGATGCATTGACGCGCTTCGGCGATGCACTGCTCTGGACGATCACCGGCGCGAGCTCGGTGCCCGCCCCGGCGACCGAGCCCGCCGTCGATGATTGGGCCGCCGCCCCTCCCGCAGTCACGATCAAAACAACTGAGCTGACGGCCCCCAAGAGCCGCCAGCGCCCCACTTCCAAAACGCCCACCGCAACTTCCCCAACTTCCAGCGACTGCGAATGGTTGCAGCCGGAACAAGGAGTTACCGCAGCGGTTCGAGGATCCGTGCTAGAAGTTCTGCAATCTGGAGGTTTTCCATTTCCAAGCTGGAGAAGCTCTGCAGCCGGAAGCAGATCGGTGCAGCAGCAACCGTGACCGATGGCGCAACGCGGTCACGGAGGTACCAGACCGAGAATTTCCGAGCCGCGATCGCTGACCGCGGAGGCGCCGGCGGCGACCGCAAGACAGTCGTCTGCCTTTGCAGAAGTTGCGTCGCGGACGAGTTAAGCGAGGGCAAGCAAATGCAGCGGCTCGCCCTGCGCAATTTTACGCCAGTCGGGACAAACCGGCCTGCTCACGCAAACGCTACTCGGATAGGCAAGCGGTTGCCGATAAAAGTAGCATCCTGATTCCTAAAGCTATTTTACTCAATGAAACCGTCCGTCAAGGCGAACCTCGCCGCATTCCATCACGATGCCAGATTGTATTTGACGCTCGGCATTGCCAACTGGTCGGTGTTCGTCGACCACATCCCGAACAACGTCGTCAATCTGCTGACGCTGCGAAATTTCGGCTTTAGCGGCGCCGCGGACCTGTTCGTGTTCGTGGTGGGTTATGGCGTCGCCATCATTCACGGCAGGATGGCGCTGGAGCGCGGCTACGTCGTTGCGGCGACGCGCATCTTTCGCCGCGTCTGGCGGCTCTACGCCGCCTATGTCGTGCTCTTCGTGATCTATATCGACACCATCGCCTATGTCGCCTCGCAATCGATGGCGCCGGAGATCATCCACGAATACAACATCTCCGGCATTCTCGAGCATCCGCTACGCATCCTGGTCCGCGGCCTCGTGCTCCAGGAAGAGCCGCTGAACCTCGACCTCCTGCAACTGATGATCCCGCTGATGGCGTTCTTTCCGTTTGCGCTGTGGGGTTTGTTGCGACGGCCGAACCTGACGCTGGCGGCATCGGTCGCGCTGTACGTTGCGGCGCGCTGGTTCGACTGGAATTTCCGGGTCTATCCGGACCAGGACTGGACCTTCAATCCGCTGTGCTGGCAGATGCTGATGGTCCTGGGCGGCTGGTTCGCCGTGACAGGCGCCTCCGGACGCGCGTTGCACGACATGTCCTGGCTGCGGATCCTTGCGGGTGCCTATCTCATCTTCGCGATGGCCGTCACCTTGATGCGGCATTCGCCCGCGCTGTCGATCTATTTGCCGGACATCGTCGTCAACGGCATCGCGCCGACAGACAAGGAAAACCTCGCACCCTATCGCGTGGTCCACTTCCTCGCGCTCGCCTTCCTCGCGACCCATCTCATTCCGGCCGACCACCCCGGCCTGAATTGGCGGCCGCTTCAGGCGGTGATCACATGCGGCGAGGAATGGCTCGCGGTGTTCTGCATTGCCGTGTTCCTGTCCTTCGCCGGCCATCTTATCCTGATCACTGGACCGAACCTCATGGTGATGCAGATCGCGGTAAGCCTCGTTGGCTTTGCCGCGATGACGGCGGTGGCCTATTACATTTCCTGGTCGAAACGGCAGGACCTGCCGGCCGCCCTGCGGCAGCAGGCCTAGAGCTTCGTTCCGATAATCGGAACGGAGCTCCAGATTCCTGTTTTGACGCGTTTTCTTCACGCGAACCGGTATCTACGTCGCACGAAAACGCTCTGGCCAAATAATCGTGCGATTCTGCTAGGCCGAGACCTGTGGCTGCGCTAAGCGGGAAGCCTCTGCGTGAGGGGACCGGGCGTGGCGATGGCAAAGGGCGGGGGTGATGAGGCTGACAGCGCGCCCCGGCGCGGCCGGCCACGATCGATCGAGACCACCAACGCCATTCTCGAAAGCGCCTATGCGCTGATGGCCGCCACCGGCCTTGCCGCCACCTCCATCGACGCCGTCGCACGCCACTCCAGCGTCTCCAAGATGACGATCTACAAATGGTGGCCGTCGCGGGAAGCGCTGCTGATCGACGCCTTCCTTCATCATGCCGCGCAGATGCTGCCGTTGCCGCCTGCGAGCTCCGGCAGCCCCGCGGCGCGCTGTCGCCGCCATGCCGCGGCCTATGCCGAGGCGCTCCAGGGCGAGTTCGGCAAGGTGCAACTCGCCGTCGTCTCCGAATGCATTTCCAAGACCGGCTCGGCGGAGCTGTTCTATGCCCGCTACCTGCAATTCCGCCGCGACGCACTGGTCGAGATGATCGCCGCGGGCCAGACGGATGGCAGCATCCTGGCGGAGGCAGCGCCCGAGGATCTCTACGACGCCATCTATGGCAGCCTGTTCTACCGCTACGTCTTCGGCATCGCACCGATCACGCCGGCCTACGCGCGCAATCTGGTCGACCTGGTGCTGCGGCCGAAGGGTTAGGGCATGATCCGGAAAAGTGCGAAGCGGTTTTCCGAAAAGATCATGCGCAAAACAACAATCTGAAGCGCGACCTCTATCGCACGGGCCTGACCGGCGCCGAGATCTTGTCGGTGCGGTCGCGCTCGGACATGTCGACAACCGTCTCCATCGGCGCCGTCAATTCATAGACGTAGGAGGCGTCGGTGAAGTAGCGCTTGGCGGTGCCGCCGAGCGCTTCGGGCGCGACACGGTCGAGCAGGATCAGACCGAAATCGGAATCCGGGCGGCGCGTCGCCTCGCTGGTGTTGAACTCCTCCCAGCGGAAATGGAAGACCTCATCGGTCCCCTCGCCCGTCACCGTCCAATTCGCGGTGATGTGCGGATGCTTTCCGACCAGCGACAGACCTTCGTCGGAGTGCGAGGCGAGCTCGAAGAACAGGAGCGACAGGCTCTGCGCGGCGCGCGCGCTGACCGCGATGTCGGGGCCGGTGACGGCGATGCGGTCGGCATGCGGGATGGCGCGCGCCTCGAACAGGCCCTTCAGCTTGACGCCCTGCCACTGACTCTCGCTGAGCAGCGAGACCACGTTGGACATGGCGTGGATGCGGCCGATCAGCAGTTCACGCGCGACGTCGATGTCCGAGCCGTGGCGCAGCGTGCGCGTCACGATCGACTGGATCACCGCCAGGATGTTCTTGACCCGGTGGTTGAGCTCGTCGATGACGGCGGTCAGCCGGCGCTCGAAGCCGATCCGCACCTGGATTTCGCGGCTGAGCCGCAGATTGTTGTAGGCGACATAGCCGAACAGGCCGCACACCATCGCGGTGATGGCAAAACCGATCGCCGCCACGATGATCGCCGTCTGCTCGGCGCGCCGCGCCGAATTGGTCTTGGCGTAGTAGCCGAGATGCCAGTCGCGCCCGCCAAAGCTCACCGTGCGCGTCGCCGACGGCGCCGGCCCGTCCGCTGCCGTCATGCGTGACGAGACCACGCCCTGGTCGTTGGCAACGAGCTCGCCACCTTCCCTGCGCGGATCCTTCAGCGCGACCGAGAACAACGACATGTCGTCATTGGTCAGCATCAGGGAGGCGAGCTCGTAGGAAAATGTGACGAAGCCCGCCGGCTCGGTCGCGCCCTCGGGAATGACGGGCGCGGCCACGATGATGCCGATGGGCCCGCCGCCCCGCAGCAACTGAACCGGGTCTGAGGCGACCGACCTCTTCTCGACACGCGCACGCGTCAGCATGGCGCTGCGCACCTGATCCTGCTCGTAGCTGCGGCCGGGCAGCGCCTTGGTCTCGTTGCTGCGCGGCTCGAGGTCCATGAGCACATCGATCGGCTGGGTGACCTTTGCAAGATCGATCGGCTTGTCGTCATAGGAGCGGATCTGCGGATTGGGGAAGCCGGCGCTCGCGATCGCATCTTCCGCCGGCAGAAGCTCGTTCGGTTTCAGCCGGGCGACCCACCCGGCGACCACGAAATCGGTCTTGAAGGCGTAGATGGCCGAGCGCAGCGGCTCCAGCATGTTCGGCTTGATGACCGACGGGGCACGGAACAAGCCTGAGGCGACACGCGCAAGCAGCTCGCGCTCGGTCAGCCGGTCCTGGACCAGGCTCGCGTGGACGTCGATCGCGCGCGCCAGCGCGATCCGGTCCAGTGCCAGCTCCTGGTCGTGGACGCGATAGGCCGCGAGCCCGGAGAGGAGGGCTCCGAGCAGGGCGATGAAACCGATGATAAAACCCAGCCGGACCACTTCGACTACTCAGGCGAAAACAGCAGGTCGGCAATAAACACGGAGCATATCAACGCCGCTCGAACGGCCATGTGCCGAAACAGAGTGGACCCCAGTAACGGAGATAATGAAGGAGGAGGCATCAGTACGCAACTTCGGTCGCCTGAAAAGCTTAATTCGCCCGGCCGATGGTCTGGCCATGAAGGCTTTGCTCCGGGCACCGGAGGTAGTTAATCGCCATGTCCGAAATTTGTTCCGCGGATGCGGCTTTTGCCCCAGAGGTTAATGGCGGAGAACGCCTGCGCCACGTCGCCGCGCCGTCAGCTCGCCCGTTTCAGGCCGCCTTTGGCCTCGATGAAGCCGACGATCTGGTCGAGCCCCTCGCTCTTTTTCAGGTTGGTCATGACGAAGGGGCGCGCGCCGCGCATGCGCCTGGCGTCCGTCTCCATCTTCTCCAGGGAGGCGCCGACATGGGGCGCGAGGTCGATCTTGTTGATGACCAGGAGGTCGGAGCGGGTGATGCCGGGGCCGCCCTTGGAGGGGATCTTGTCGCCGGCCGCCACGTCGATGACGTAGATGGTGAGGTCGGCGAGCTCCGGGGAGAAAGTGGCAGCCAGATTGTCGCCGCCGGATTCGATCAACACGAGGTCGAGCCCGGGGAATTTTGCGCGCATGTCGGCGACCGCGGCCAGGTTCATCGAAGCGTCCTCGCGGATCGCGGTGTGCGGGCAGCCGCCGGTCTCGACGCCGGCGATTCGGTCCGGCGTCAGCGAGCCCGAGCGCACCAGGAATTCCGCGTCCCATTTGGTGTAGATGTCGTTGGTGATCGCCGCGATGTCATAGCGCTCGCGCATGGTCTTGCAGAGCAGGTCCATCAGCGCGGTCTTGCCCGATCCGACCGGGCCGCCTATTCCGACGCGCAAGGGGCCGTGAGATTTCGACATGTCACTCGCTCTCTCTTGATGGGTTAGAGGCCGCACCGCTCACGAGCGAAACAGCCGCGTATATTGCGTCTCGTGCCGCAGGCTGGCGAGATCGGCGCGAAACGCCGCGCCGCCGAGGTCGTCCAAGGTCGCATTCAACGCACGATTGGCGGTCGCGGCAACGGCGGCTTCCAGCTTCACCAGCACCCGCTGGCTGTCGGTCTGGCCGAGCGGAATGAGGCGGCTCGCCGCCGAAATCCAGTTCGAGACCAGCGCATGCAGGAAGGCGTGCAGCGTCGGCGCCAGCGGCACGCCGTGCACCGCCGCAACCACGCCGACGGCGACAGGATAGATCAGTGCCGTGCGACATGCCGCAACCATGGCATCAAGCCCGTCGGCACCCCACGCGGCGCGGGAGATGTCGATGAAGGCGCGCCCCTGCGAGCTCGTCTCGAGCTGCCGCTCGCGCGACGGCACGAAGGCGGCGGCGAGCTCCGCGATATCGGCCAACGTGGTGTCCTCGCCCAATTCAGTGGCGCGATGGGCGTGGACCAGGAACGTCGCATCGCAAAAGCCGGAGCCGTCACCCAGCATGGCGTCGAGCCAGTCGGCCAGCGTCGCGCTGTCGGTGATGTCGCCCGCCTCGACCGCCCATTCGATGCCGCTGGAATAGGAGAAACCGCCGACCGGAAAGGCCGGCGACAGCCACGTCATCAGCCGGTACAGCGCCGCCGCCTCGCGCTCGGCGAGGTCAGCGGCGCTCACCGGCTCATTTGTGGTCATGAGCATGCTTGTGGCCGTGGTGGTCGTCGGGGTGGTCGCAATGCTCGTCGTGGTGATGGTGGTGGCCATGATCATGCGCGGCATGATCGTGGTGGTCGTGACCGTGATGATCGTGGCCATGATGGTCATGGTGATCGTGACCATGATCGTGGTGGTGATGGCCGTGATCGTGATGCGCATGGTCGTCGTGGCCATGTGCATGGCCGGCATCGGCGTAAGCGCCGCCTTCGGGATCGAACGGCGCCTCGATCTCGACGACGCGCGCACCGAGGCCCTTCACCATGGCCTCGATGACATGGTCGCGGCGGATGCGCAGGCTCTTGGCCATGATCTGCGTCGGCAAATGGCGATTGCCGAGGTGCCAGCCGACGCGAATGAGGTGGTGCGGATCGCGGCCGCGGATCTCCAGCAGCGGCTCGGGCGCCGCGACCACTTCGACCAGCCGGCCGTCCTCCAGCACCAGCGCGTCACCGCCGCGCAACGCGACGGCATTCTCCAGGTCGAGCAGGAATTCGAGGCCCCGCGTCCCCGTCATCGCCATGCGGCGGCGGTGCCGGTCGTCGAAATCGAGCACCACCGTATCCGCCGGCGTCTCCGTGAAGCCGTGCTGTCCCTTAACCTGCGTCGCCCGGATCATGCTTTTACCCCGTTACCGTGTCTCGACCTTCTCGGGCGTGATCACTTCAATCTTTGGCGGCGCCGTAAAACACTTCACCGCGACGCGGCCGAACGTCTTCATATGCTCCATGGCGCGATGCGGCACCAGCGCCTCGGCGCTCTCCCACTGCTCGACGAACACCATCTTGGCGGGATCGGTGACGCTTTCGTGCAAATCATAGGCGATATTGCCGGGCTCCTTCCGCGTCTCCTTGATGCAGGCGGTGGCGGCCGCAATGAATTCGGCGCGCGTCTCGGGCTTGATGGTCAAGGTGGCAACGACGTAAATCACGAGAAATCCTCCCGGCTTTTCTTCTAAGGTAAGATACCGGGCGGGACCTTAGACCAGGCGGGGTCGAACGCAAAACCGGAAAAGCCGCCCCCCCGGGCCTGCGCCGGGGGCATGCGTCCAGACGCTATTTCAGTACATGAAATATCGCTGCGCCATCGGCAGTACCTCGGCGGGCGCGCAGGTCAGCAGTTCGCCGTCGGCGCGCACCTCGTAGGTCTCGGGATCGACCTCGATATTGGGCGTGGCGTCGTTGTGGATCATGCTCTTCTTCGAGATCTTCCCGCGGGTGTTCTGCACCGCATAGAGCTTCTTGTCGATGCCGAGCTTTCGCGCGAGGCCGCCGGTGACCGCCGCCTTCGAGGTGAACACCACGGACGACGCGGTGCGCGCCTTGCCGAAGGCACCGAACATCGGCTGATAGTGCACCGGCTGCGGCGTCGGGATCGAGGCGTTGGGATCGCCCATGGGGGCCGCGACGATCGAGCCGCCCTTGATGATACAGTCCGGCTTGACGCCGAAGAAGGCCGGCGACCACAGCACGAGATCGGCGAGCTTGCCCTTCTCGACCGAGCCGATCAGTTTCGACACGCCGTGGGCGATCGCGGGATTGATCGTGTACTTGGCGATGTAGCGCTTGACGCGGAAATTGTCGTTGTCCTTGCCCTTGTCCTGGTCGAGCGACCCGCGCTGCTTCTTCATCTTGTCCGCGGTCTGCCATGTCCGGATGATGACTTCACCGAGGCGGCCCATGGCCTGCGAGTCCGAGGAGATCATCGAGAGCGCGCCGAGATCGTGCAGGATATCCTCGGCCGCGATGGTCTCCTTGCGGATGCGGCTCTCGGCGAAGGCGAGGTCCTCGGCGATCGAGGGATCGAGGTGATGGCACACCATCAGCATGTCCAGATGCTCGTCGAGGGTGTTGCGGGTGAACGGCCGCGTCGGATTGGTCGAGGACGGCAGCACGTTCTTCAGCCCCGCGACCTTGATGATATCAGGCGCATGTCCGCCGCCGGCGCCCTCGGTGTGGAAGGCGTGGATGGTGCGGCCCTTGAATGCCTTGACCGTATCCTCGACGAAGCCGGATTCGTTCAGCGTGTCGGTGTGGATCATCACCTGAATGTCGTAGTCGTCGGCCACCGACAGGCAGGTATCGATCGCCGCCGGCGTCGTGCCCCAGTCCTCGTGCAGCTTCAGCGCACAGGCGCCGGCCTTGATCATCTCGACCAGCGCGGCGGGCCGCGACGCGTTGCCCTTGCCGGAGATGCCGAGATTGACCGGGAACGCGTCGAACGACTGGATCATCCGCCCCATGTGCCACGGCCCCGGCGTGCAGGTGGTGGCGAACGTGCCGTGCGAGGGACCGGTGCCGCCGCCGAGCATCGAGGTGACGCCGGACATCAGCGCGTGCTCGATCTGCTGCGGACAGATGAAATGGATGTGGCTGTCGAAGCCGCCGGCGGTCAGGATTTTCCCTTCGCCCGCGATCACGTCGGTGCCGGGGCCGACGATGATCGTGACGCCCGGCTGGATATCGGGATTGCCGGCCTTGCCGATCGCGGAGATCATGCCGTCCTTGATCGCGACGTCGGCCTTCACGATGCCCCAGTGATCGACGATCAGCGCATTGGTGATGACGGTGTCGGCCGCGCCCTGCTTGTTGGTGACCTGCGACTGGCCCATGCCGTCGCGGATCACCTTGCCGCCGCCGAACTTCACCTCCTCGCCATAGGTGGTGAAATCCTTCTCGACCTCGATGATGAGATCTGTATCGGCCAATCGCACCTTGTCGCCGGTGGTCGGGCCGAACATGTCGGCATAGACGGAACGCTTTATTTTGACGGACATCACAAGCCCCGTTTGCGTTTGAATTTTTGATTGTTCACAGCGAAGCCTTCGCTGCTCTTACGGCATCGTCGAATTTTGCATCGAGCCACGAATTGCCGCCACGGCATCCGGCAACGACCTGCTCAGCCCAACCCGTGTAGTCGGCGAGATCGTCGCGCTCTTCGGCGGACGGGTCGGAATGAATGCGCGCGCCGATATTGCTGATCTTGTCGGCGATCTTGATCAGCTTGGCGCCGGCCGGTTTTTTCGGCGCATCGACGATCTGCCGGCGTCGCCGCTCTGGTTTGGGCAGGCTCATGTCGTCGGTGCATTCAACGACGAGGGAAGCGACGCGGTCAGAAAACCTCTGCGCAAGTTCCTCGCGCGTCGTCTCGGTGTCCTCGATCGCATCATGCAACCACCCGGCCGCGACCAGTTCGGCATCGGCCCCATCTGTCGCCGTCGCAAGCAGGTTCGCGACCTCCGCGAGATGGTTGATGTAAGGCTCGTTGCCCCGCCCCTTGCGCGCCATGCCATTGTGCCGACGCGCGGCCAGCTCGGCGGCTTCAGAGACGAGGCGGACGGCGGAGAGCATGACTCACAGCTTCCCCATCACGTCGCCGCGGAAACCGTAGATCGTCTTCTTCCCGGCCACGGCGACGAGCTGGACGTCGCGGGTCTGGCCCGGTTCGAAGCGGACGGCCGTGCCGGCGGCGATGTCGAGGCGCATGCCGCGGGCTTTCTTGCGGTCGAATTTCAGCGCCGGGTTGGTCTCGAAGAAATGGTAGTGCGAGCCGACCTGGATCGGACGGTCGCCGGTGTTGGCGACCGTCAGCGTCACGGTCTTGCGGCCGGCATTGAGCTCGATCTCGCCGTCCAGGATGAAGAGTTCGCCGGGGATCATTTTGCGCTCCTACCTGATCGGCTCATGAACGGTGACGAGCTTGGTGCCGTCCGGAAAGGTCGCCTCGACCTGGATGTCGTGGATCATCTCGGGGATGCCTGGCATCACCTGATCGCGGGTGAGGACCTGCGCGCCGGATTGCATCAGCTCGGCGACGGTGCGGCCGTCGCGCGCGCCTTCGAGGATGAAGTCGGAGATGATCGCGATCGCCTCGGGATGGTTGAGCTTGACGCCGCGATCCAGCCGGCGGCGGGCGACGATCGCCGCCATCGAGATCAGGAGCTTGTCCTTTTCGCGGGGAGACAGGTTCATGCAGCATCTCTTCCGTTCAATGCATCAATTCAGCAGCCATCAACTCAGCCACAACCGAGGCAACGCCGCGCCGGTCCGCGCCAGCACCGCCATCATGTCGGCGCGCAAGCGCGCCGCATCTTGGGCACAGAACCGGGCCATTGCAAAGCCATTCCAGGCGGAGATTCCAACCTCGCCGGCGAATGACTCCGTGGCCTCGCGGATACGCTCGATCAGCGGCTCGTCGCCGGGAACGATCAGCGCCGTACCGATCGCGGCACCGCCCTTGGCCACCGCCGATCGCCCAAGTTTTGCACCGATATTGCCGTCGAGCCTGACGGTTTCGGCGAACACCAGCTTGCCACCACGACGCAGCCGCCAGCGATCAATGAACTCGCCCTGCTCCATCCGCTCGCCCATGGCGGTGCGGCCGAACACGACGATCTCGCAAAGCAGAAGCGAGGCGGCCTCGTCGAGCTCGATGTCGAAACGACGATGGACCCGGGCCCGATCGAACAGGATCGTCTCCTGGGGCAACCAGCCGAGATGCGCGCCTGCGGCGACCTTCAAGGCGATATTGAGCTGCGCCGCCGCCCCTGGCGCGCGATAGACCTTCTCGGCCGCAGCCGTGGTCAATGTCAGGCGTGAACCCTGGCCTGCCGCGATCTCGATATCGAAACGATCTCCGCCAGCAACGCCGCCGGCCGTGTTGACGAACACGCCGGAGAGTCCCTCGCCCTCCGGCGAGGGAAAGCGCACGCGCAGGGAGCCGGACTCATGCAAGACGCCCCGCCGCGTCACGCCATCGCGCGCATGGACGTCGAAGCGCACCGCGCCGCGGGCGCGGTTCGCCTCGAATACCGAAGATGTCGTCAAAGCGTCGCTGCGCATCCGCCTCCCCAGCCGGCCGCGGCAGAAATTTTCGGATTACAGCGCCATCTGGCGGCTGATTTCGGCCGGATCGAGATTGGATCGATCGCAGGAGAATTTCACCGCACCGCGATCCATCACGGCGAAACTGTCGCCGAGTTCGCAGGCAAAGTCGAGATATTGTTCGACCAGCACGATGGCGATGTTGCCGAGGTTACGCAGATACGAGATGGCGCGACCGATGTCCTTGATGATCGACGGCTGGATGCCCTCGGTCGGCTCGTCGAGCAACAGCAGCTTTGGCCGCATCACCAGCGCACGCCCGATCGCGAGCTGCTGCTGCTGGCCGCCGGAGAGGTCGCCGCCGCGCCGGCCGAGCATGGATTGCAGCACCGGGAACAGCGAGAACACGTCGTCCGGAATGTGCCTGTCCTCGCGCTTGAGCGGACCGAAGCCGGTCTTGAGGTTCTCCTCGACCGTCAGCAGCGGAAAGATCTCGCGGCCCTGCGGCACGAAGCCGATGCCCTTGCGCGCCCGCTCATAGGGCTTGAGGCCCGTGATGTCGCTGCCGTCGAGCACGATCGCGCCCGAGGAGATCGGATACTGGCCGACCATGGCGCGCAGGAGCGAGGTCTTGCCGACGCCGTTGCGCCCGAGCACGCAGGTGACCTTGCCGGGCTCTGCGGCGATGGAGACGCCGCGCAGCGCCTGTGCCGCGCCGTAGAACAGGTTGATGTCCTTGACCTCAAGCATCGCTCAGCGCCCCAGATAGACTTCGATGACCCGCTCGTTGGACGAGACCTGGTCGATGGTTCCTTCCGCAAGCACGGTGCCTTCATGCAGGCAGGTGACCTTGACGCCGAGCTCGCGCACGAACGTCATGTCGTGCTCGACGACCATCACGGTGTGGGTCTTGTTGATTTCCTTGAGCAGCTCGGCCGTGAGATGCGTCTCGACGTCGGTCATGCCCGCGACGGGCTCGTCGACGAGCAGCAGCTTCGGATCCTGCGCCAGCAGCATGCCGATCTCGAGCCACTGCTTCTGACCGTGGCTGAGGCTGCCGGCGAGGCGGTTGCGGGCATCGGTGAGGCGGATCGTCTCCAGCACCTTGTCGATGCGCTCGGATTCCGCCCTGCTGCCGCGCCAGAACAGCGTACCCTTGACGCTGTGGTCGACATTGAGCGCAAGCAGGAGGTTGTCCTGCACGGTCTGGCTCTCGAATACGGTCGGCTTCTGGAATTTGCGGCCGATGCCGAGCTCGGCGATGCGGGTCTCGTCCAGACGCGTCAAATCGGTGACGCCGTCGAACAGCACCGTACCCTCGTCGGGCTTGGTCTTGCCGGTGATGATGTCCATCATCGTGGTCTTGCCGGCGCCGTTCGGGCCGATAATTGCGCGCATCTCGCCGGGCGCGAGCGTCAGCGACAGATTGTTGATGGCGTGGAAGCCGTCGAACGAGACGTGCACGCCGTCGAGATAGAGCATCGCGGAGGTCGCGCGGGTGTCCATGACGTTCATTGCGCCTACTCCGCCATCTTGGGTTCGGTGACGCCATCTTCGGCCGCGGCGCTCGCGCTGGTCGCCGCGGTGCGTTTCTCTTTTGACGACTCCCACCAGGCATTGAAGGTCCCGACGATGCCCTTCGGCAGCAGCAGTGTCACCAGGATGAACAGCGCGCCCAGCATGAACAGCCAGTAGGGCGCGAGCATGCCCGAGGTGAAGAACGTTTTTGCGTAGTTGACGACGACGGCGCCGAGTGCCGCGCCGATCAGCGTACCGCGGCCGCCAACCGCGACCCAGATCACCGCCTCGATCGAATTGCCGGGTGCGAATTCGCTCGGGTTGATGATGCCGACCTGGGGCACGTAGAGCGCACCGGCAACGCCGGCCATGCAGGCCGACAACGTGAACACGAACAGCTTGTAGGATTCGACGCGGTACCCGAGGAACCGACTGCGCGATTCCGCATCGCGGATTGCGATCAGAACCTTGCCGAGCTTGGAGGACACGACGGAGCGGCAGATCAGGAAGCTCAGGATCAGCGCCAGGCAGCTCAGCGCAAACAGCGCGGCACGGGTGCCCTCGGCCTGCACGTTGAAGCCGAGGATGTCCTTGAAGTCGGTCAGGCCGTTGTTGCCGCCGAAGCCGAAATCATTGCGGAAGAAGGCCAGCAGCAGCGCATAGGTCATCGCCTGCGTGATGATCGACAGGTACACGCCGGTGACGCGGGAGCGGAAGGCGAGCCAGCCGAAGCAGAAGGCAAGCAGGCCGGGCACGACCAGCACCATCAGTGCCGCGAACCAGAACATGTCGAAGCCGTACCAGTACCAGGGCAGCTTCGAATAGTTCAGGAACACCATGAAGTCGGGCAAGATCGGGTTGCCGTAGACGCCGCGGGTGCCGATCTGCCGCATCAGGTACATGCCCATCGCGTAGCCGCCGAGCGCGAAGAAGGCGCCGTGGCCGAGCGAGAGGATGCCGCAATAGCCCCAGATGAGGTCGATCGAGAGCGCGAGGATCGCGTAGCAGACATACTTGCCCCAGAGCGCGACCAGATAGGTCGGCACCTGCAGGACCGAGCCCGCGGGCAGCAGCAGGTTGGAGAGCGGGATGAGGATGCCGCAGGCCGCGACGATGGCGAGAAAGATCGTCGCGCCGCGGTCGAGCGACCTGGTCAGCATGTGGGGGGTCATGCTTCCACCGCACGGCCCTTGAGCGCGAACAGGCCGCGCGGCCGCTTTTGAATGAACAGGATGATGAGAACGAGGATGGCGATCTTGCCGAGCACGGCGCCTGCGACCGGCTCCAGGAACTTGTTGGCGATGCCGAGCGTGAAGGCGCCGACCAGCGTGCCCCAGAGATTGCCGACGCCGCCGAACACCACGACCATGAAGCTGTCGATGATGTAGCTCTGGCCGAGATTGGGGCTGACATTGTCGATCTGCGACAGCGCCACGCCTGCGATGCCGGCAATGCCGGAGCCGAGACCGAAGGTCAGCGCGTCGACGCGCGAGGTGGCGATGCCCATCGAGGCCGCCATGCGGCGGTTCTGCGTCACCGCGCGCATCTCGAGGCCGAGCGCGGTGTAGCGCAGCATCGCGAGCAGGATGACGAAGACGGCCAGCGTGAAGCAGAGGATCCAGAGCCGGTTATAGGTGATGGTGATCTGGCCGAGCTCGAACGCGCCACTCATCCAGGAGGGATTGCCGACCTCGCGGTTGGTCGGGCCGAACATGGTGCGCACCGCCTGCTGCAGCACCAGCGACAGGCCCCAGGTCGCCAGCAGCGTCTCCAGCGGACGGCCATAGAGGAAACGGATGATGCTGCGCTCGATCAGCACGCCGATGCCGCCGGCGACGAGGAAGGCGAGCGGCACGGCGATCAAGAGCGAATAATCGAAGAGTACGGGATAGCGGTTGCGGATCACCTCCTGCACCACGAAGGTGGTGTAGGCGCCGATCATCACCATCTCGCCATGGGCCATGTTGATGACGCCCATCACGCCGAAGGTGATGGCAAGCCCGATCGCGGCGAGCAGCAGCACCGAGCCGAGCGAGAGGCCGTACCAGGCATTCTGCACCGTGGACCAGACCGCGAGCGAAGACTGGATCGAGCCGATCGCGCTCGCGGCGGCCTTGGTCACCGAGGCCGGCTGGTCGCCCATGCCTGTCAGCAACGCCATCGCCTCCTGGTCGCCGCGCGCCTTGAGGGTCGCGACTGCCTCGAGCTTCTCGACTTCGGTGGCATCGGACTTGAACAGCAGGATGGCCGCGCGGGCTTCGCCGAGCGCAGCCTTGACCGATTTGTTGGTTTCCTTGGCGAGCGCGCCATCGACCGCCTCGAGCGCGGTCTCCTCATGCGACTTGAAGACGGATTGCGCAGCCTGCAGGCGCGTTCCGACGTCCGGCGACTGGAGCGTCAGGCTGCCAAGCGCGGCGTCGACGCTGCGGCGCAGGCGGTTGTTGAGGCGGACCGCGCTCGCGCTGTCGGGAACGCTGGCGACGGGCTCACCGGTCGCGGCATCGATCGACTTGCCATCGGCACCGGTGACGTAAACCTTCTTGCTGTCAGGATCGGCCATGAGACGGCCGTCCTGGAGCGCGCTGATGATGGGGAAAGCCAGCTTGTTGCCGCTGCTCGCGACCACGCCGATCGCCTCTTCCGTGTCGGAGTAATCGTCGTTGGCGAATTTGGCGACGGCGTCCTCGAACGGACCGGCAAAGGCCGGAAGTGCGAACGCGATGAGGAATAACGAGAGGACAAAGGTCGACAGACGAGCGGATAGATTGGTTGGCACTGTGGATCACCCCGGCAGAAGTGGGGAGAAGGCGGCGGAATAGCCGTCTTCTCCCGTCGTGCGATCAAACGTCAGATCCGGATCAGGAGCCGGAGCCGAGGCACTTGTTGGTCTTGGTGTTGAAGTTGCCGCACTTCTTGCCGACCCAGTCGCCGACCAGGTCCTTGGAGCCGTCGAGCTCCTTCGACCAGGCATCGCCGGCAACGAGGCTCGGGGTCTTCCAGACCACGTCGAACTGGCCGTTGCCCTTGATCTCACCGATGAACACCGGCTTGGTGATGTGGTGGTTCGGCAGCATCTTCGACACGCCGCCGGTCAGGTTCGGCGCCTCGATGCCGGGCAGCGCGTCGATCACCTTGTCCGGATCGGTCGACTTCACCTTCTCGACGGCCTTCACCCACATGTTGAAGCCGATCACGTGCGCTTCCATCGGATCGTTGGTCACGCGCTTCGGGTTCTTGGTGTAGGCCTGCCAGTCCTTGATGAACTTCTCGTTCGCCGGGTTCTTGATCGACTCGAAGTAGTTCCAGGCGGCGAGATGGCCGACCAGCGGCTTGGTGTCGATACCGGCGAGCTCTTCCTCACCCACCGAGAACGCGACCACCGGGATGTCCTTGGCCTTGATGCCCTGGTTGCCGAGCTCCTTGTAGAAGGGGACGTTGGCGTCGCCGTTGATGGTCGAGACCACCGCGGTCTTCTTGCCGGCCGAGCCGAACTTCTTGATGTCGGCCACGATCGTCTGCCAGTCGGAATGACCGAACGGCGTGTAGTTGATCATGATGTCTTCCTGGGCGACACCCTTCGACTTCAGATAGGCTTCCAGGATCTTGTTGGTGGTGCGCGGATAGACGTAGTCGGTGCCCGCGAGCACCCAGCGCTTCACCTTCTCGTCCTTCATCAGATAGTCGACGGCGGGGATCGCCTGCTGGTTCGGCGCCGCACCCGTGTAGAACACGTTGCGCTCGCTCTCCTCGCCCTCGTACTGCACGGGGTAGAACAGGATGTTGTTCAGCTCCTTGAACACCGGGAGCACCGACTTGCGCGACACCGAGGTCCAGCAGCCGAACACGACCGCAACCTTGTCCTTGGTGATCAGCTCGCGCGCCTTTTCGGCGAACAGCGGCCAGTTCGAAGCGGGATCGACGACGACGGCTTCGAGCTTCTTGCCGAGCACGCCGCCCTTCTTGTTCTGCTCGTCGATCAGGAAGAGGACGGTGTCCTTCAGCGTGGTTTCGCTGATGGCCATGGTGCCGGAGAGAGAATGAAGGACGCCGACCTTGATGGTGTCGTCCGCGGCCTTTGCGCCGGTCAATGAAGCCAGACCGAGCATCAGTCCGGCGGTCGCGGCGAGCACGCCGCGGCGGCTAAATGACGCCGCTATATCGTGAGTGGATTTGGTAAGCATGAGTGTATCATCTCCCTGACGCAGACGTGAAAAAGACGCTGCGAACGGCCCCACGGCCGCCTGCGATTAACGGAATCGCAAGAACCATGCCATGGGCTGAGCACATGCCAACCTATTGGTCAGGCTAGGTAATTTTGCTACAATCCAACTTTCGCCGCAGTCCAACTGCTCAAATCTTGGGCGAATAAAATGTATGCCAATGCGGCAGACAGGTTATTTTTTAAGCAAACCAGCGCCTCTGTCTAAATTTCCGGCATAACTATTTCTGCACTGCAATCGCGGTTTGAGGCCGCGTTGCCTTGAAACCGCCCCCTGAATGTTCCATATGAAGGTTCGAGACCTCTTGCGAATCAAGGGGTCGTAGCGAGCCGCGTGTTCTTAAGCCCTTTCGGGCCTCTGGCTTGCCCCATCTCATCAAGCCATCCGACACCCCAAACACGCAGGTGTCTATTCGACACCCTTATTGCGCGTGCCCCGCTGATTGCGCCGGGCGCCCGCTTTCGACATGGAAAGAACCCATCTTTTGACTTCCTTTCAGGACTTCGGCCTTGCCGAACCCATCGCGCGTGCTCTCGCCGAAGAGAATTACGTCACTCCCACCCCCATCCAGGCCCAGACGATTCCCACGGCGCTGACCGGCCGCGACATCGTCGGCATCGCCCAGACCGGCACCGGCAAGACCGCGTCCTTCGCGCTGCCGATCCTGCACCGCCTGCTCGAGAACCGCATCAAGCCGCAGCCGAAGACCTGCCGCGTGCTGGTGCTCTCGCCCACCCGTGAGCTGTCCGGCCAGATCCTCGACAGCTTCAACGCCTACGGCCGCCACATCCGCCTGTCCTCGACACTGGCCATCGGCGGCGTGCCGATGGGCCGCCAGGTTCGTGCGCTGATGCCTGGCCTCGAGGTCTTGGTGGCGACCCCCGGGCGGCTGCTCGACCTCGTGCAGAGCAACGGGCTGAAGCTTGGAAGCGTCGAATTCCTCGTACTCGACGAGGCCGACCGCATGCTCGACATGGGCTTCATCAACGACATCCGCAAAATCGTCGCCAAGCTGCCGATCAAGCGGCAGACGCTGTTCTTCTCGGCCACCATGCCGAAGGACATCGCCGAGCTCGCCGACGCGATGCTGCGGGACCCCGCCCGCGTTGCGGTCACCCCGGTGTCCTCGACCGCCGAGCGGATCAACCAGCGCATCATCCAGGTCGATTTCTCCGCCAAGCCCGCCTTCCTGACCAAGCTCCTGAAGGACGAGCCGGTCAATCGCGCGCTGGTCTTCACCCGCACCAAGCATGGTGCCGACAAGGTCGTGAAGACACTCGAGAAGGCTGGAATCGCCGCCAGCGCCATCCATGGCAACAAGTCACAGAACCATCGTGAGCGGACGCTCGCCCAGTTCCGTTCCGGCGAGATTCGCACCCTGGTCGCCACCGACATCGCCGCCCGCGGTATCGATGTCGACGGCATCAGCCACGTCATCAATTTCGACCTGCCCAACGTGCCCGAGACCTATGTGCACCGTATCGGCCGTACCGCGCGTGCCGGTGCCGACGGTACTGCGATCTCGCTGGTCGCCGGCGGCGAGGAACTCAGCTATCTCCGCGACATCGAGCGACTGATCAAGGTGGCGCTGCCGCGCGAGGATCTCCGCACCGATGCCGGGCGCCGCGATGCGGGTCCGCCCCCGCCGCAGCAACGACAGGGCCGGCCGGGCCGCCCGGGCCAGCGTCCGCACGGGGCAAGGCATGGTGAGGGACGTCACACTGACGGACGACGCACCGACGAAAGGCATGCCGACGGACGCCACCATAGCGCCGCCAAGCACGGCGATGGACGGCCCGGTGAAGGCCGGCACGGCGACGGACGGCATGTTGAAGGAAGGCCCGGCAATAACGGCCCGAAGGCCTCGAAGGGGTCTCGTCGCCGCCGCTCCGGTGGCAAGATGCATTCTTCCCCAACCGACCGGTCGGAACAGCGTCCTGCGCATAGCGCCGGCAAGCCCGATGGGATACAAGGCGTGGCCTTTTTACGCCGCGAGAGTCGGCCGAACGGCCAACCGACCCGCAAACCCTTTTCGCACTAGCCGTCCACGACCTGGAGAAATTCATGGCTAAGGAAGAGCTGATCCAGTTCGAAGGACTGGTCACCGAAATCCTCCCCGACGCGCGCTACCGCGTGCAACTCGACGCCGGGCACGAGATCGTCGCCTACACCGCCGGCAAGATGAAGAAGAACCGCATCAAGACGCTGGCGGGCGACCGCGTGACCGTGGAAATGTCGCCCTACGACCTCGAGAAGGGCCGGCTGATTTTCCGCCACAAGGACGAACGTCCGAGCGGCGTGGGCGGGCCTCCCCGTCCCGGACAGCGCGGTGGCCAGTTCCGCCGCCGCTGATCCGCTTCCAGCGGCTCGGCTGCGAAAGTAAAATTCTGACCTGTATGCTGATCCGCCGTGTCGATCGCGGCGGATCAAAAAATCGTGCACGTCAGGATTGTTTTGGTGCCTTAACTCCAATAAAATCGGCTCATCGATTTTCGGCCGGACGACATTGGCATCCACCGGTACAGCCGGTTCAGACACGCTGACGACCCTTCCAGAAACTCGATCTAACCCGCCTGCGAAAGTAGGCTTCGACACTGCACATCTGAGAAGGAACTACCCCGTGAGCATGGGAACCGTGAAGTGGTTTAACGCGACCAAGGGCTTTGGCTTCATCCAGCCCGACGATGGCGGCCAGGACGTCTTCGTACACATCAGCGCCGTCGAGCGCGCCGGTCTCGGCACGCTGCGTGAAGGTCAGAAGGTCTCTTACGAGATCGTGGCCGACCGTCGTTCCGGCAAGTCGGCAGCGGACAACCTCCGCGCCGCCGGTTGAGCCCACGGGCCTTCGGCCCGGACGGCTCTAGCGAGCAAGCGAAAGGAAAAGGCCGTGCGCAACGCACGGCCTTTTTTCATGTCCGAAAGAGCGGATGGACTCGGCAGGTCGTACCGGCCGCATCCGCGCTGTTGTAGACGCAACTGGACAACGCGTCGGTCTTGCCAGTTCGTCTTGCTAGTTCGTTTTGGCGGCCGCGCCGGCATTGCCGCTGGCGTTGTTGTTCAACGAACCGGCCTGGCTCATCGTGTTGTTGAAGTAGTTGTCGCTGTCGCCGAGCGTCACGCGGCGCTGGCACAGCGGCATGCAGCTGTAGGACTCGCGCTCGACCCCGCGATAGACGGTGACGAGCCGGTCGCTCGGACCTTCGACCTGGATCTGACGGTCGACCAGGATCTCACCGCCCCGGTCGAGCGCGATAAAATTGGTGGCACCGTAGCCCTTCCCGGTCACGACGATCATGCCGCCGGGCTGGAGCGTGACGTCGGCGATCAGGGGATTGCCGACCACGATCGTCGCCACCTTGCCGGGCAGCCGGACCAGCTTGGCCTGGTCGACATTGACGGCGATGGTGTCGGCAGTCGCCTCGGCAAGGCTGGCGGCCGGCGATGCCAGCACCGCAGCCGCAACCAGAAGACAAACGCGCGCATGACTGCGCAGCAACTTTTTACGCATACTCTTACCCCCGGGACGTCACAAACCGGCAGAAGCGATTCGATACACAGCGGAGCCGGTGCCCGACCCGGCTAACCTGCCCTTAATTCGTGAACGTTCCGCAAACTCGCCGACTATTGTTTGAACGGACTGGGCGTTTTGCTGCCTCAGAAGATCCCTTACTGGCGGAACGGATAGGCGAGCTGGCCCCCGATCTCCTTCGGCATGGTCGCTTCGTCCTTGCCGTAGTCCTGCGGCAGTTTCCCCTCCGGCATGCGGAAGGTGCCGAACAGCACGTCCCAGATCGGAAACGTCCCGGCAAAATTGGTGTCACCGCCCTCTTCGAGCGCGGTGTGGTGCCAACGGTGGAACACCGGCGTCGCCAGCACATATTTGAACGGCCCGAAGGTCCAGTTCAGGTTGGCGTGCACGAAGGCCGAATGGAAGGTGGTGAACGGACCGAGCCAGATCATGACGTTCGGGGAGATGCCGGCCATCAGCAGCACGACGTCGACGCCGATCGTCCCGAGCATGAGATTGACGGGATGGAAGCGCGCCGCGGAAATCCAGCCGATCTCCTCCGACGAATGATGGATGGCGTGGTACTTCCAGAATCCGCCGTCGTGGAACAGCCGGTGCAGCCAGTACAGCATGAAGTCAGACAGCACCAGGAACAGTATCGCCTGTACCCACAGCGGCAACTGCGCCAGCGGGCCATGGCCATTGTCGTAGAAGGCGATCAGGTCGTCGGCGTCGTGGATGTTGAAGACGGCACCGGCACCGACGATCAGGAGTCCGATCCGCATGGTGCGGGCGAACACCGGAACGAAGAACCAGTAGCAGATGTCGGTGAGGATCTCGCGCTTGCGCCACCACGGCACGCCGGGATTGCAGGCCCAGAAATGCTCGAGCACGGTGAAGACCGCCGCGAGCACGAAGGTGACGGGGACCATCTTCTGGATGGTCTCGCCGAGCATCAAGGCGACTTGCATGGGCAGGCTCGACATCGTCGCCTCTCTTCCAAACTTCTGATCCCGCCTAGGCCTACTCCCCGAAATTTAAGGGAGGGTGAAGTCCACGGCGTGCTTGGGGCGCATTTGGAACAGGAAGAATTTCGATTGCGTCCTTAAGGCCAAATTCACTCTGGGCAAAAGCATCGGGCTGGAAGCCGGTTTGCCCGATCGAATTAACTCTACCGAAAGAGCTCGGATCTCATGTTTATCGCGTCAAGCACAGCGCCGAACGAGGCGATCACACCCCAGACGGAGTTTAGTTCATGAAGAACCTGATTGCGCGTTTCGCGAAGGATGAATCCGGCGCCACCGCCATCGAATACGGCCTGATTGCCGCCGGCATCGCGCTGGCCATCATCACCGTCGTCAACAACCTCGGCAGCTCGCTGAACACCAAGTTCGGCTCGATCAGCTCCTCGCTGAAGTAAGCGACCGACCAACGACGGCAAATGCCCCGGACCTCCGGGGCCTTTGTTTTTCTGAATGCGGCGAGTTCCAGTGGCGTTACGCGAGTACAGAACCGAAGCCGCGGTTGCGGCGAGTGAGGCGGAGGCGGCAGAGACCTCTTCGCCGGCGTACTGGGTTTGCCTTGCGCTGCTGCTCGCGACGGCCGTCCTCGCCGCGCGCATTGCCAGCATCTGGTGAGTGCGCCACCGGCAGGTCCCAGCTCGCAGCGCCGCTGCCGCCGTTGTCGGTTTGTTTAGCACTGCCGGCTAGCATGCGGCGACACCCCGATCCCGCGATGAACCCAAGCTCAAGACGCCGCCCATGATCCTCGACCTTGCGCGCCTTCTGCTCTTCCCGGCCCTGATGGCCTTCGCCGCCGCGAGCGATCTCTTCACGATGACCATCTCGAACCGCGTGTCGCTAGCGCTGATCGCGGGCTTCTTCGTGCTCGCCTTCGCCGGTGGCATGGCACCTTACGAGATGCTGAGCCATGTCGGCGCCGGCGCGCTGCTCCTCGTCGTGGCCTTCGGCTGCTTTGCGATGGGCTGGATGGGCGGCGGCGACGCCAAGGTCGCGGCTTCGGTCGCGCTCTGGTTCGGCTTCGCGCAATTGATGGATTTCCTGCTCTACGCCTCGCTGTTCGGCGGAGCCCTGACGCTGCTCCTGCTCCAGTTCCGGCAATGGCCATTGCCTTACGGGCTGGCGGGCCAGGCCTGGCTGGCACGGCTGCACGACAAGGAGAGCGGCATTCCTTACGGCATCGCGCTCACGCTCGGCGCGCTGATGGTCTATCCGGAGACCGAATGGGTGAAGGCGATCGACCTCGCTCACCTCGCACTGCGCTGAACGCACCGGGTAAGCCGGCGTTAAGCCGATTTAGATACGCCTCATTAACCATGCTTTGACGAATAGCTGGTCAACTGCCGATTACGGCGGCGGCTGCGTCGCGGCGTTTTGTGGAAAGTGAAGCGTATGAATAGGGCACGCATTGTCGTCCTGACGGTCGCCATCTGCGCCGGCGGTGTCGCCGCGTACCTGGCGAGCGGCTCGGACTCTGCGCCGCCACCGGCGGCTCCGGTCGCGCAGCTTCCGACCGTCGACGTCCTGGTCGCCAAGAACGACATCGGCCTCGGCCAGACCGTGAAGCCGGAAGACGTGCAATGGCAGACCTGGCCGGCCGCGACCGCGAGCTCCACCTTCATCCGCCGCAACGAGCGCCCCGAGGGCGCAACCCAGGTCATCGGCGCGATCGCCCGCGCGCCCTTCATCCAGGGCGAACCGATCCGCGACCAGAAGCTGGTCAGGGCCGAGGGCTCCGGCTTCATGGCGGCGATCCTGCCGACCGGCATGCGCGCGATCTCGACCGAGATCTCGCCGGAGACCGGCGCAGGCGGCTTCATCCTGCCCAACGACCGCGTCGACGTGCTGCTGACGCGCCGCCTCAAGAACGCCGACCAAAGCGCCGGCGCCCAGGACATCGTCACGTCCGAGATCATCCTGGCCAATATCCGCGTGCTGGCCATCGACCAGGCCCCGAAGGAAAAGGACGGCCAGAACACCGTGGTGGGCAAGACCGTCACGCTCGAGCTCAATCCCGCGCAGACGGCGACGCTCTCCGCGGCCCGGCAGAGCGGCACGCTGTCGCTGGCGCTGCGCAGCATCGCCGACGTCAAGATGAGCGAGATCACGCTCGATGATTCCGCGAAGCGCGATGGCGTTTCGATCATTCGCTACGGCATTCCAAGCGCGACGGCGAAGGCACGATGAGGACTGTCGATATGAATTGCAGGGCAGATTTGGCGACGATGCGAACCTCGATGGTCCGCGCCCTGTCGTTTTCGGCCGCCTTCGCGCTGACGCTCAACCCGGTGCTCACCCCGGCGGTCGCCGCCGACTACCGCCCCGTGGCGCAGGTCGCGGCCGACGGCCAGATGAACGCACGCTTCCTCTCGCTCGGCGTCGGCAAGTCGATCGTGATCGACCTGCCGCGCGACATCAAGGACGTGCTCGTCGCCGATCCCAAGATCGCCAATGCGGTGGTCCGCTCGTCGCAGCGCGCCTACATCATCGGCGCCTCGGTCGGCCAGACCAACATCGTGTTCTTCGATTCCGCCGGCCAACAGATCGCGGCCTATGACATCGCGGTCAAGCGCGACCTCAACGGCCTGCGTGCCGCGCTCAAGCAGGTCCTGCCCAATTCCGACATCCAGATCGACGGCCTCGGCGACGGTGTCGTGCTGACCGGCTCGGCGGCGAACCCGCTGGAAGCGCAGCAGGCCAATGATCTCGCCGCGCGCCTCGCCGGCGGCGCCGAAAAGGTGGTGAACTCGATCGTGATCCGTGGCCGCGACCAGGTCATGCTGAAGGTGACCGTCGCCGAAGTCGCGCGCACCATCGTCAAGCAGCTTGGCATCGATCTCACCGCGAACCTGAACTACGGCACCTCGGTGGTGAGCTTCACCAATTCCAACCCCTTCACGGCTCTCGGCAAGAATCTGGTGGACGGCAACGCTTTGACCACGAAGTTCGGCGCGACGCCGTCGGTGCAGGCCACCCTGCGCGCGATGGAGAGCGCCGGCGTGATCCGGACGCTGGCCGAGCCGAACCTGACCGCGATCTCCGGTGAGTCCGCGACCTTCATCGCCGGCGGCGAATTCCCGGTACCGGCGGGCTATGCGTGCGATCCCACCACGCATGTCTGTACCACCCAGATCAGCTTCAAGAAGTTCGGTATCTCGCTCAACTTCACCCCCATCGTGCTGAGCGAGGGCAAGATCAGCCTGCGCGTGATGACCGAGGTCTCGGAACTGTCGAACGAAAATTCGATCACGCTGTCGCAGGCCGTGACATCGAACTCGGTGAACTCGCTGACGGTGCCCTCGATCAAGACCCGCCGCGCCGAGACCTCGCTGGAAATTCCCTCCGGCGGCGCGATGGCCATGGCCGGCCTGATCCAGCAGCAAACCAAGCAGGCGATCAGCGGGTTGCCGGGACTGATGCAGCTCCCGATCCTCGGCACGCTGTTCCGCAGCCGTGACTTCGTCAACAACGCGACCGAGCTGGTGGTGATCGTGACACCTTATGTCGTCCGCGCGGCGTCGCCAAAGGACCTGTCGCGGCCGGATGACGGCTTCGCCGCGCCCGCGGATCCGCAGGCCGAGCTGATCGGCAATATCAACCGCATCTACGGCGTGCCCGGCCGGACCGAACCGGCCAAGAACTACCGCGGCACCTACGGCTTCATTACCGACTGAGGCGGAACGGGGATTTCACGATGATCACAGCACCACCCCAGATTCGCAAACGCGCCATCCGTTTCGGTGGCGCGCTCGTCGGCATGGCGCTCGTCCTCGGCGGCTGCCAACACAACGAAGCGGTCACTGCCTCCATCCCCGACGATTACAAGCAGCGCCATCCGATCGCGATCGAGGAGCAGAACCGCTCGATCGTCGTCTTCGTCGGCCATGCCCGCGGCGGATTGACCGCCGCCCAGCGCGCCGACGTGATGGGCGTCGCCTCGGCCTGGCTGCACGAAGGCACCGGCGCCATTCGCATCGACGTGCCGTCCGGTACGCCCAACGCGCGTCCGGTCGCGGACACGATGCGCGAGATCCAGGCGATGCTGGCGGGCGCGGGCGTTCCGCCGCGCGGCGTCAACATTCGCCCTTACCAGCCGGAAGACAGGCGCTTCCTGCCGCCGATCCGGCTCACCTATTCCAAGATCGCCGCGATCGCCGGTCCCTGCGGCCTGTGGCCGGACGACATCGGTCCCTCGATGAAGAACAAGAGCTGGTTCGAGAACAAGGACTATTACAATTACGGCTGCGCCTATCAGCGCAACATGGCGGCGATGATCGACAATCCGTCGGACCTCGAGCAGCCGCGGCCTGAAACGCCGTCCTATACGGCGCGTCGCATCACGGCCTTCGAGAAGTATCGCAAGGGAACGACGACGGCGACCATCTATCCTGAGGCCGAAAAGGCCAAACTCAGCGACACCGGCAAATGATCAGCTACGCTCGCCAGACTCAAGAAGAGCAGCCCGAGGCGCCGACGCCGGTCGAGGAGCATATTGCTCCCTCGCCGCGCGTGTCGGTCCAGGCTTTCTGCGAGACCGTCGAGACCGCTGCCGCGGTGCAGTCGGCCGGCGAAGACCGTCGTCTCGGCAAGGCCCATCTGAAGATCCAGATGGGCGGCATGGCGGCGGCAATCGAAGCCTACCGCTCGGCGCCGACGCCGAACGTGATCGTGCTCGAGAGCGACGGCCGCAACGATCTCCTGACCGGCCTCGACCATCTCGCCACGGTCTGCGACGCAGGCACCCGCGTGGTCGTGATCGGCCGCATCAACGACGTCACGCTCTACCGCGAGCTGGTGCGCCGCGGCGTCAGCGACTACGTGCTCGCGCCGGTCGGCGCGATCGACGTCGTGCGCTCGATCTGCAACCTGTTCTCGGCGCCCGAAGCCAAGGCGGTCGGCCGCATCATTGCCGTGGTCGGCGCCAAGGGCGGCGTCGGCGCGTCCACCATCTCCCACAACGTCGCCTGGGCGATCGCGCGCGACCTCGCAATGGACTCGGTCGTCGCCGATCTCGACCTCGCCTTCGGCACCGCCGGGCTCGACTACAACCAGGACCCGCCGCAAGGCATTGCCGATGCCGTGTTCTCGCCGGATCGCGTCGACACCGCCTTCATCGACCGCCTGCTGTCGAAATGCACCGACCATCTCAGCCTGCTGGCGGCGCCGGCGACGCTCGACCGGGTCTATGATTTCGGCACCGACGCGTTCGATGCCGTGTTCGACACGCTGCGCTCCACCATGCCCTGCATCGTGCTCGACGTTCCCCATCAATGGTCGGGCTGGACCAAGCGCGCCCTGATCGGGGCGGACGACATCCTGATCGTGGCGGCGCCTGACCTCGCCAATCTGCGCAACACCAAGAACCTGTTCGATCTGCTGAAGGCCTCGCGCCCCAACGATCGGCCCCCGCTCTACTGCCTGAACCAGGTCGGCGTCCCGAAACGGCCCGAAATCGCCGCCGCCGAGTTCGCCAAGGCGATCGAGAGCCAGCCGGTCGTCTCGATCCCGTTCGAACCGCAGATCTTCGGCTCGGCCGCCAACAACGGCCAGATGATCGCCGAGATCTCCGCCAACCACAAATCGATCGAGATGTTCCTTCAGATCGCCCAGCGCCTGACCGGCCGCAGCGAGACGAAGAAGCAAAAGTCGTCCTTGCTTTCACCCCTGATTGACAAGTTGCGGGGAAAATAAGCCGCCGCATGGAGTTGTTAAGTGTTCGGTAAGCGTAGCGGAACAGACACCGATACTCGGGCTCCCAAGCCCGGCGCCGTGTCGCCAGAGCCTGCCCAGGCTCCGGCGCCCGCGGTGTCGCGCGCGCCGCCCCCGCCGGCCGTCGCCTCGCCGCCGCTCGCCCCCGCCCGGCCGGCGCCGGCGATGGAATCCCGCCGCTCGGACAATTACTACGAGGTCAAGGCGACGATCTTCGGTGCGCTGATCGAGGCCATCGACCTCGCCCAGCTCGCCAAGCTCGACTCCGAGTCCGCGCGCGAGGAAATCCGCGACATCGTCAACGAGATCATCGCGATCAAGAACATCGTGATGTCGATCGCCGAGCAGGAAGAGCTGCTCGACGATATCTGCAACGACGTTCTCGGCTACGGCCCGCTGGAGCCTCTGCTGTCGCGCGACGACATCGCCGACATCATGGTCAACGGCGCCGACACCGTCTACATCGAGGTCGCCGGCAAGATCCAGCGCACCGGCATCCGCTTCCGCGACAACCAGCAGCTCCTCAACATCTGCCAGCGCATCGTCAGCCAGGTCGGCCGGCGCGTCGACGAATCCTCGCCGATCTGCGACGCGCGCCTCGCCGACGGCTCCCGCGTCAACGCCATCGTGCCGCCGCTGTCGATCGACGGGCCCACGCTCACCATCCGAAAATTCAAGAAGGACAAGCTGACGTTGGATCAGCTGGTCAGGTTCGGCGCAATCTCGCCGGAGGGCGCGGAAATCCTCCAGATCATCGGCCGCGTCCGCTGCAACGTGCTGATCTCCGGCGGCACCGGCTCCGGCAAGACCACGCTGCTCAACTGCCTGACCAACTACATCGAGCACGACGAACGCATCATCACCTGCGAGGACGCGGCCGAGCTCCAGCTCCAGCAGCCGCACGTGGTGCGTCTAGAAACCCGCCCGCCCAACATCGAGGGCGAAGGCCAGGTCACCATGCGTGAATTGGTGCGCAACTGCCTGCGTATGCGCCCCGAACGCATCATCGTCGGCGAAGTCCGCGGACCCGAGGCGTTCGACCTGCTCCAGGCCATGAATACCGGCCATGACGGCTCGATGGGCACGCTCCACGCCAACAATCCGCGCGAAGCGCTGTCGCGCTGCGAATCCATGATCACGATGGGCGGCTTCTCGCTGCCCTCGCGCACCATCCGCGAGATGATCTGCGCTTCGATCGACGTCATCGTCCAGGCCGCGCGCCTGCGCGACGGCTCGCGCCGCATCACGCACATCACCGAGGTGATGGGCATGGAAGGCGACACCATCATCACCCAGGACATCTTCCTCTACGACATGGTCGGCGAGGACGCCAACGGCAAGATCATCGGCCGGCACCGCTCGACCGGGATCGGCCGCCCGAAATTCTGGGAGCGTGCGCGCTATTACGGCGACGAGAAGCGCCTTGCCGCTGCGCTCGACGCGGCGGAAGTCGCGCCGAAGACATGAGCAGATCGGCGCAGCCATGAACATGCAGGTCCTTGCCCTCGCTTTCCTCGCCACCGCCGCCGTCGGCGGCATCGCCTGGGTGTTCCTCTATCCGCTCCTGTCCGGAGAACGGAAGGCGGAAAGCCGCCGCGCCTCGATCGCGCGCGCCGATGCGCCCGCGGCCAAGCAGACCGAAAAGAGCCAGCGGTCGCGCCGCGAGCAGGTCGAGACGTCGCTCAAGGATCTCGAGGCGCGGCGCCAGCAGGAGAAGAGCGTTCCACTCGGTGTGCGCCTGTCGCAGGCAGGGCTCGACTGGACGCCACAGAAATTCTGGATCGTGTCCGCCGTCGTGGCGGGGATGCTGTTTGCGATCGCCCTGTTCGTCGGCGGCGGCATGCTTGGCGCCGCCGGTCTTGCCTTTGCCGGCGGCTTCGGCCTGCCACGCTGGGCGCTGGGCTTCCTGAAGAAGCGACGCGAAAACAAGTTCCTGGCGGCGCTGCCCGATGCGGTCGACGTGATCGTTCGCGGCATCAAGGCGGGCCTGCCACTGTTCGAATCGATCAAGGTCGTCGCCGCCGACTCGCCTGAGCCGCTGCGCAGCGAGTTCCTGGCCATCATCGAGACCCAGGCGATCGGCATGCCGCTCGGCGAGGCCTGCTCGCGTCTCTACGAGCGCATGCCGTTACCGGAAGCCAACTTCTTCGGCATCGTCATCTCGATCCAGCAAAAATCCGGCGGCAACCTCTCCGAAGCGCTCGGCAACCTCTCCAAGGTGCTGCGCGACCGCAAGAAGATGAAGGAAAAGATCCAGGCGATGTCGATGGAGGCCAAGGCCTCGGCCGGCATCATCGGTTCGCTGCCGCCGATCGTGATGTTCCTCGTCTATCTCACGACTCCGCACTACATCTCGCTGCTTTGGACCCATCCGACCGGCCAGCTCATGCTGGTCGGCTGCGTCGTCTGGATGTCGATCGGCATCATGGTGATGAAGAAGATGATCAATTTCGATTTCTGACGGTGCCGTATGGTCGAATTCCTCGTTTCGAAACTGCATGATGTCCGCTTCATGACCATGCTGCTGGCGGCCATCGCCGCCAGCGCCACCGTCTATACGCTGGTGATGCCGCTTTTCGCCGGCGAAGGCCTAGCCAAGCGCATGAAGGCGGTGGCGAGCGAGCGCGAGCGCATCCGCCAGCGCGAGCGCGACCGCCTCAACAAGAGCGAGAAGGTCTCGCTGCGCCAAACGCCCAAGCAGGTCGTCTCCCGGGTCGTCGAGGACTTCAACCTCACCAAATGGCTTGCGCAGGAAGCCGCGCGCGACAAGCTCATCATGGCGGGCTATCGCGGCCAGGCGCCCTACATCACCTTCCTCTTCGCCCGCGCGGTGGCTCCGCTCGTCCTGTTCGTCGGCTCGATCATCTACGTGTTTCTGATCGCGCATATGCAGCAGGCGATGCCGATCAAGATCGGCATCTGCATCGGTGCGGCCTATCTCGGCCTTCAGGCGCCCATGCTGTTCCTCAAGAATGCGATTTCCAAGCGCCAGCTATCGATCAAGCGCGCCTTCCCCGATGCGCTCGACCTGCTCCTGATCTGCATCGAATCCGGCATGTCGGTCGAAATGGCGTTCCGGAAGGTCGCCACCGAGATCGTGGGCCAGTCGATCGCACTGTCCGAGGAGTTCACGCTGACCACGGCCGAGCTGTCCTATCTGCAGGATCGCAAGGTCGCTTATGAGAACCTGGCGCGGCGCACCGGACTCGAGGGCGTCAAGTCGGTGTGTCTCGCGCTTCAGCAGGCGGAGCGCTACGGCACCCCGCTCGGGCATTCCTTGCGCGTCATGGCGCAGGAAAACCGCGATATGCGCATGAACGAGGCCGAGAAGAAGGCCGCCGCGCTGCCACCGAAGTTGACGGTGCCGATGATCCTGTTCTTCCTGCCGGTGCTGTTCGTCGTCATTCTCGGACCGACCGGCATCAAGATCAGCGAGCTGCACTGACGGTCAAGACGCGGACCGCGCGCGGTCCGCCGGCAGCTTCAGGATTGCAAGATCAGGCTCTGATCAGTCGGGCTGGCTGAGCGAGGCGACCGGCGTCCGCTTCGGTGCGCCGCGCGGCGCGTCGCTGCGGCTCAGCATTTCCTTCAGATAAGCGACATTGGCCGCTGCCTGGTCCGGCGGCAGGTCGGCCTTCACGATCGTCTCGGCTTCGGCGAAGCGGCCCTGGAGACCGACGACGAGGCCGAGATTCTGCCGCACCCGAGTATTGGCGCGCGGCGAGGCGTAGGCCTGCCGCAACGCCTCTTCGGCCTTCGGCAGGTCCTTCGACAACATGTAGGACAGGCCGAGATTGGAGAGCACGCCGGGATCGCCCGGCGCGATCTTCAGCGCGCTCGCATAATAGGAACGCGCCTCGTCGTGGCGGCCCATCTGATCGAGCGCGGTGCCCTGCACCGAGAGCAGGCGCCAGTCCGGATTGTCGGGCGAGTGCGCCTTCGACAGCACGTCGAAGGCCTGCTGAAAATTGCCGTTGTCGGCGAGCGCGCGGCCATACTGCGCGAGCAGCGCCTTGTTGCCGGGATTGGCTATGGTCGCCTGCTCGAGCACGGCCGCGGCCTGGGCGCGCTGGCCGTTGGCGCGCAAGGCCTGGCCGTAGCCGAGCGCCGCGTCGGCGTCCTTGGGATTGGCGCGGTAGCGCTCGCCATAGACCTCGACGGCGCGCGCGGGATCGGCGGGCGCGGCTTCCGTCCGCGGCCCGACAGAACCGGTGACGTCGGAGAGTTTCGACATGGCCGTGCAGCCGCCGAGGCCCATCGCCACTGCCGCCACCAGCGAAGTGGACGCGAGAAGCCGGGCAAGACTGAACCGTTGACGCATGACGCTTTTGACTCACGAGCGATTGATCGAGCCGAACGTGCCAGCAATAGTCTGTTAACCCTAACGGCGGGTTAACGTCAGCCTGGCTGCCCCTCACGGCGGTGTCTGCGGCGGCGGCTCGCCACCGAGGGCCGGATCGAGACCAAGCACCTTCACCGGCTCGTTCAGGTCGTGCAGCAGCAATTGCAGCCGCCGCCGCGCCTGAGCAACATCGACGCCCGCGCTCGGCATCCCAGGCCATTCGCGCCGGAAGTCGTCGCGGTTGACCAGCCGCTTCGCAAGCAGCTCGTCAAGCTGAACGTCGTCAATGCCGAGCACGTCGGCGCAGTGCTCGATCAAGCGGCGCAGCAGCAACTTCACCGCGGCCAGCGCCTCGGCGTCATCCCTGCGCTCCGATCTCGCGAACTTACCCTCGATATCGGCCCAGGCCCATGAGGTGACGAGATAGGCATGGAGCGCGCTCGGCCAGTCCACCTCGGCGTCGGCATAGAAAGCGCGGCGCATCAGCAGCCGGCGAGCCTGTGCGGCAACTTGATCACGCTTCAGCATCGCACATGAGGCGATCTCGATGGCCGACTGGACGGCGGGGTCGCGGGAAAAATCCCGTCCTGCCGGCAACCTGATGACGCCGTCCGGCAGGTTGGAGTCGAGCAGCCCGAAGGTGCCGTCGTTGCGCGGCCGCGAATAGCGCGTGATCGCGAACTGGTGCTCCGTGCGGCCGGCCCGGGACGACGCGTCAAAATGAATGATGTTGAAGCCGGCATCGTCACCGGCCTGCCCGGTCGAGGACGGACAGGAGAGCACGTAGATCGTACGCCAGAAGGCTTCGCCGCTCTCGCTCCGCGTGGCACGCGGATCCGGGATCGAATAACGGGTGAGCCCCTCGACATGCCGGTGTCCGTGCAGGACCAGATTGACGTTGAGCGACGTCGCCGCTTCGAGGAAAGTTGCGGGCGCCGCGAGATACATCAGCGGTTCGTCGGGCACGCCGAGAAACCGCTTTCCTTCGCCGGTCGCCTGCGGCAGCGGATGATGATGCAACGCCAGCACGCGCACCAGATTTTCCGCCGGCTCGGCATAGTCGGCACGTCCCACGGATCCCATGCTGCCCGCGAGCTCGACGCTCAGCCGGGCGGAACCCGCGACAAGCGCGCTGTAGGCGCTCTCGCCGATATTGCCGCTCGCGAGCGTTGAGAGGCTCGCGCGGTTGGAGTCCAGCAGCACCAGATCGAGGCCGGCCTGGCGGTAATAGACGCTCTTCGAGCTGCGCGGCAGATGCAAATAATCATAGACGTCGTGGCGGCCCACGCGCTGGCTCGGGCGCTTGACGTCGTGATTGCCCGCGACCGCCTGGATGTCGGTGAACAGTCCGGTCTGCCGGAAGGACGCGATGACGGCGAGCGCTTCGTCCAGCGCGCGCGGCGTCGGGGCGTCCACGAGATCACCCGTGATCAGCAGAATGCGATCGGGAACGTCCGCGAAGTCCGCCATCGCCTCACGGATTGCAGCACCGAGCGCCTCGGTCGTCGCCAGCAATCGGCCTGACCCGTCCAGATGCAGGTCGGAAATCTGCGCAATAACAAACGCTCTATCCATTTTGCGCCGCTCATTTGCGAATGCTGCGCCGCCCAAACGATGAGAAGAATGCTTTCGACGAACAGGTTTGGCCGGATATCAAGCCGGCCCGCCGCGTTGTTGCGCTCAGCAGAACCGCACGGCACAATTTAAAATATCCGTCAATAATGCCACAACCGCGGCGCTAGTAAAGCCCCGCGGCCGCGCGCTCGTGAACGGCAGTTCTCAGCATGAGATACGAGATCCGCCCGGCGATTGTTTCGCTCACCCGATCAGTATTCGATGGCAAGCCGCTTGCGGATTTCGTCGATGCGCTTGTCGAGCGCATCGAACCGCGCGTGGACGGAGCGGTCATGGAGATAGAAGACGTAACCGCCGGCAAGGAATGCGAAGATCCAGTGATGATGCTCGACATAACCGAAAATCGCCTCGACGGCCTGGCCGATGAATGTGACCACGCTCCACACAAATTCCATTGCAGTTTCCTCCCGGCAGGCCTCGTCTTCGACCGCCGGTCATCTCCTGCATAGTTTTCCCAGTCGATCCGGCAGCCGTTGCCGGAACCTAGCATGGGCCCCTTGCGGCGAGTAGCGGGTCGCTGAACGGTGACAGCAAAGCCGATTGCAGCCGCGGCGAAACTCTGCGAAGTCTCGTCTATTCGCATGACCCGCTCGATCTGACGATCCGGACCCGCCAATGCCTTCTGTCTTCGAGACATCGCCCACCGCCATCCCGATCACCTTCGTTACCAAGTCGAGCTGGGATCAGATCGCCGAGAAATTGCCGCCGGTGCAGCGCCAGTTCGCCACCGCGAGCGCCTTTGCCGCCAAGCCGGGCGGCTATCTCGCGCTGCCCGCTCCGGACGGCGCGATCGCGCAAGTGCTGTTCGGACTCGAGGACGAGGGCGCGAGATCACGCGACCCGTTCCGGCCGGGCGCCCTGCCCGGCCTGCTGCCGCCGGGCATCTATCGCTTTGCCAATGCGCCGCACGATGCGCGGCTGGCGTCGCTCGCCTTTGCACTCGGCAGCTACCGCTTCGCCCGCTACCGCAAGGCTGACCGCCCCGCCGTCCGCCTGGTCCCGCCCGATGGCATCGACGCCGCCGAGATCGATCGCGTGGCGGATGCCGCGATGCTGGCGCGCGACCTCATCAACACGCCGTCCAACGACATGGGGCCGGAGGAGCTGGCCGCGGCCGCGCAAGCGCTCGCCACGGAATTCGGTGCGAGCTTTGCCTGCACCATCGGCGAGGATCTGAAGACGAATTTTCCGCTGATCCACGCCGTCGGCATGGCCTCCGACCGCGCGCCGCGGCTGATCGACATCGGCTGGGGCGATCCTGATCATCCCAAGGTGACGCTGGTCGGCAAGGGCGTCTGCTTCGACACCGGCGGGCTCGACCTCAAGCCGTCGAGCGGCATGCTGATCATGAAGAAGGACATGGGCGGCGCCGCCAACGTGCTGGCGCTCGCGCGCATGGTGATGGATGCGAAGCTCAAGGTCCGCCTGCGCGTGCTGATTCCGGCGGTCGAGAATGCCGTCTCCAGCAATGCCTTCCGGCCGCTCGACATCTTCACCTCGCGCAAGGGCATCACGGTCGAGATCGGCAACACCGATGCGGAGGGCCGGCTCGTGCTCGCCGACGCGCTGGCGCTGGCCGACGAGGAAAAGCCGGACCTTCTGATCGATCTGGGCACGCTGACCGGCGCGGCGCGCGTCGCGCTGGGGCCGGATTTACCGCCCTTTTACACCAATGATGAGACGCTGGCCGCGGACGTCGCGCGGTGCGCGGCGAGGGAGAACGATCCGTTGTGGCGCATGCCGCTGTGGCCGCCTTACGATGCGTGGCTGGACTCCAAAACGGCCACCATCACCAACGCACCGTCCGGCGGCTTTGCCGGCTCGATCACCTGCGCGCTGTTCCTGCAACGGTTCGTCGAGCAGGCGAAGAGCTGGCTTCACGTGGATATTTACGGCTGGACCCCGTCGGCGAAGCCGGCGCGGCCCGAAGGCGGCGAATGTCAGGCCGCGCGCGCCATCTACACTTTGCTGAGCGAGCGCTATGGATGATCCAAGACACGATCCAAGGCACGACCCAAGGCTGACACCGGCGCGCGGCGACCTCGCCGCGAAATATCTCGAAGGCAAGGTGCAAGCCGACCGCTTCGTCACGGGCGAGGAATTCGAGGTCTTCGAGGCGATCGCGCCGGTGCGCGAGCAGCCGTCGTCGAACGCGATGCTGATGACGGAGGCGCTGCGCGGCGAACGCGTCACGGTCTACGACCGCAATGGCGAGGGCTGGGCCTGGGGCCAGCTTGGCGGCGATGGTTATGTCGGCTGGCTCCCCGACGCAGCCCTGATGAAGCCGGCCGCCGCGCCGACCCACAAGGTCAGCGCGCTCCGAACATTCGCCTTCCCCGGTCCCTCGATCAAGCTGCCGCCGGCCGGCACACTCGTGCTGGGCTCGAAGATCACGGTGGTGCGCGAGGACGGCAGCTTCGCCGTGACGCGCGACGGACAATATCTGCCGAAGGCCCATCTCGCCCGGCTCGCTCATCGCGAGCCGGACTTCGTCGCGGTCGCCGAACGCTTCGTCGGCACGCCCTATCTCTGGGGCGGCAAGAGCAGCCTCGGCATCGACTGCTCCGGCCTCGTGCAGGTTTCACTGACAGCAGCGGGCATCGGCTGCCCGCGCGACAGCGACATGCAGCAGGCAGGGCTCGGCCGCGCGCTGGAGCCGCATGAGCGGAGCAAGCTGCAACGCGGCGATCTCATTTTCTGGAAGGGCCATGTCGCCATCGTCCGCGATGGCGGCACCATGGTTCATGCCAACGCGCATCACATGGCAACCGTGATCGAGGCAACCGAGCCGGCGATCGCGCGGATCAAGGCGGCGGGCAGCGAAATCGTCGCGATCAAGCGGCTCTAGGGCGACTTCGTAGGATGGGTAGAGCATCGCGAAACCCATTCTTCTCGCCATGCGCTGCGATGCGACGGGTTTCGCTTCGCTCTACCCACCGAAGACTAGGTCGCCACCGCCCCGTTCCCCGCGGTCTCCAGCCGGAACGCCGCCGCGAACAGCGCGCGCGTGTAATCCGTCTTCGGGCTCTTGAACAGTTCGGCGGCCTGTCCCTCCTCGACCACCTTGCCGCCGCGCATCACGATGAGATGGCTGGCGAGCGAGGCGACGACGCGCAAATCGTGCGAGATGAACATGTAGGTGAGATCGCGCCTGCGCTGGAGTTCCCGCAAGAGGTCGACCATCTGCGCTTGAATCAGCATGTCGAGTGCGCTGGTCGGCTCGTCCAGCACGACGAAATCCGGCTCCAGCACGACCGCGCGCGCGATGCTGATGCGCTGGCGCTGGCCACCGGAGAATTCATGCGGATAGCGATAGCGGGTGTCCGCCTTCAGCCCGACGTCCTCGAGCGCCTTGACGACGCGCGCCTCGCGCTCCTCGCGCGACAGCTTTGGCTGATGCACGGTGAGGCCCTCGGCGACGATGTCGGCAACCGACATGCGCGGGCTGAGCGAGCCGAACGGATCCTGGAACACGATCTGCATGTCGCGCCGGAACGGTCGCATCTCCTTGAAGCGCAGGCCCTGGATGTCCTTGCCGAGGAACACGATGCGGCCGTTCGAGGAGATCAGCCGCATCAGGGCGAGCCCGAGCGTGGTTTTGCCCGAGCCGGATTCGCCGACGACGCCTAGCGTCTCGCCCTTGCGCACGGCAATGCTGACGCCGTCGACCGCCTTGATGTGGCCGACCGTTTTGCGCATCAAGCCGCGCTTGATCGGAAACCAGACCTTCAAATCATCGGCGGACATCACCACCGGTGCATTCGGCTGTGGCGGCGCCGGATCAGGCTTCGGCTCCGCCGCGAGCAGGTCGCGCGTATAGGGATGGTTCGGGGTCCTGAAGACCTGCTCGACCGGCCCCTGCTCGACAATCTCGCCGCCCTTCATGACACAGACATGGTCGGCGATGCGGCGCACGATGCCGAGATCGTGGGTGATGAACAGCAGGCTCATGCCGAGCCGGGAGCGGATCTCTGCGAGCAGCGCCAGGATCTGTGCCTGCACGGTGACGTCGAGCGCCGTGGTCGGCTCGTCCGCGATCAAGAGGTCCGGCTCGTTGGCAAGCGCCATCGCGATCATGACGCGCTGGCGCTGTCCGCCGGAGAGCTGGTGCGGATAGCTGTTGAGCCGCGTTTCGGGCTCGGGAATGCCGACCTGCGTCAGCAGTTCCAGCGTCCGCTTGCGCGCCTCGGCATTGCTGGTCGGATTGTGGAGCTGGATGATCTCGCCGATCTGCGCCTCGATCGTGTGCAGCGGATTGAGCGAAGTCATCGGCTCCTGGAAGATGATGGAGATATCGCTGCCGCGAATCTCCCGCATCTGCTGCTCGGACTGGTCGATCAGCTCCCGCCCCTTGAAGCGGATGCTGCCCGAGGGATGCGAGGCATTCGGATAGGGCAGGAGCTTCAGGATCGAGAGCGCGCTGACCGACTTGCCGGACCCGGACTCGCCGACCAGCGCGACGCATTCGCCGCGCTTGATCTGGAACGAGACCTTGTCGACCGCAAGCGTGGTGGCGCCGCCCTGGTGGAAGGCCACCGAGAGGTCGCGGACGGCAAGCAGGGGCTGGTTGATCGCGTCCATCACGCCCTCACTTGAACGTCTTGCGCGGATCGAAGGCGTCGCGCACGGCTTCGCCGATGAAGATCAAGAGCGACAGCATGATCGCGACCGAGAAGAAGCCGGAAAAGCCGAGCCAGGGCGCCTGCACGTTAGACTTGCCCTGCGACAGCAGTTCGCCGAGCGACGGCGAGCCGGGCGGCAGCCCGAAGCCGAGGAAATCGAGGGCCGTGAGCGTCATCACCGACGAGGAGACGATGAACGGAAGGAACGTCATCGTCGCGACCATCGCGTTCGGCAGCAGATGCTTGAACATGATCACGGCGTTCGACACGCCAAGCGCCCGCGCGGCCTGGATGTACTCGAAATTGCGCCCGCGCAGGAATTCCGCGCGCACGAGCCCGACCAGCGACACCCAGGAAAACAGGAGCAGGATGCCGAGCAGCACGAAGAATCCGGGCACGAGCACCGACGAGAGGATCAGCAAGAGGTAGAGCGAAGGGATCGCAGTCCATATCTCGATGAAGCGCTGGAACAGCAGATCGACCCAGCCGCCGAAATAGCCCTGCACCGCGCCGGCCGCGATGCCGACGACCGAGGAGACAATGGTCAGGCACAGGCCGAACAGCACCGAGATGCGGAAACCGTAGATCAGCCGCGCGACCACGTCGCGGCCCTGATCGTCGGTGCCGAGCCAGTTGTATTCGAGGTCGCGGCAGCTCTTGAGGCCCTTCTTCTCGACGACAGGCTTGCACTGCGCCTCGGTCAACATCCAGGTCGGCGGCGACGGCGCCGGCGTCGGCAGATCGAGATTGTGGGTGTCGTAGGAGTAGCGGATCAGCGGCCAGACGATGCTGCCGCCCTTGTCCTTGATCAGCTTCTGCAAATAGGGATCGCGGTAGTCGGCCGCCGTTTCGAAGTCGCCGCCGAAGGTCGTCTCGGAATAAGTGACGAAGGCCGGCCAGTAGAGATGGCCGTCGTACTTGATCAGGAATGGCCGGTCATTGGCGATCAGCTCGGCAAACAGCGACACCACGAACAGGATCATGAAGATCCAGAACGACCAGTAACCGCGCCGGTTCGCCTTGAAATTCTGCCAGCGCCGCCGGTTGAGCGGCGATGGCACGAACGGCTTGCGCGTGATCGGCACGGCATCGCCGAGCGGTGACTTTGCGGTGGTTTCGATCGGGGTCGGGGCGGCGAGTGTCATCAGACCTCCCGTGCCTCGAAATCGATCCGCGGATCGATCCACATGTAGGTGAGGTCAGAGATCAGGTTGATCACGAGGCCGACGAGCGAAAAGATGAAGAGCGTGCCGAACACCACGGGATAGTCGCGGTTGAGAACGCTCTCGAAACTGAGCAGTCCGAGCCCATCCAGCGAGAAGATGGTCTCGATCAGAAGCGAGCCCGAGAAGAAAGCGTGAATGAAGGTGCTGGGAAAGCCCGCGATGACGATGAGCATCGCGTTGCGGAAGACGTGGCCATAAAGCACCCGATTCTCGCTGCAGCCCTTCGCGCGCGCAGTCATCACGTATTGCTTGCGGATCTCGTCCAGGAACGAGTTCTTGGTCAGGAACGTCATGGTGGTGAACGCACCGAGCCCCATGGCGATCAGCGGCAGCGTCAAATGCCAGAAGTAATCGATGATCTTCCAGTACCAGGGAAATTGCGACCAGCCGTCCGACGTCAGTCCGCGCAATGGGAACCAGTTGAAGAACGAGCCTCCGGCGAACAGGATGATCAGGAGGATCGCGAACAGGAAGCCGGGAATCGCGTAGCCGAGCACGAGTACGCTCGACGTCCAGGTATCGAAGCGCGTTCCGTCCTGGACCGCCTTGCGGATGCCGAGCGGAATCGAGATCAGGTAGGTCAAGAGCGTCAGCCAGATGCCGAGCGAGATCGAGACCGGCAGCTTTTCCTTGACCAGCTGGAGCACGCTGACATCGCGAAAATAGCTGTTGCCGAAATCGAAGCGGGCGAAATTCCACACCATCAGCGCGAAGCGTTCGGGGGCCGGCTTGTCGAAGCCGAATTGCTTCTCCAGCTTCTTGATGAAGTCGGGGTCCAGCCCCTGCGCGCCGCGATATTTCGAATTGATGGCATCGCCACCAGCGCCCAGCTGTCCCGGCGCACGCTGCGCAAAGTCGCCGCCGCCGGAAATTCGCGAGCTGCCGCCGGTGTCGGCGCCCGAGAGCTGCGCGATCACGCGCTCGACCGGGCCGCCCGGCGCGAACTGCACGACGACGAAGGAGACGAAGAGAATCCCGAGCAGCGTCGGGATCATCAAGAGGATGCGGCGGGCGATATAGGCGCTCATGATTATTTCGCCTGCTCGAGCTTGGCCGCCTTGGCATTATCATGCCACCAGATTTCGGGAGCGCCGACGCCGTTGGCGTAACGCGGCAGCTTCTGCGGATGAGCGAATTGGTCCCAATAAGCGAGCCGGTGCGTCTTGTTATACCATTGCGGCACCCAGTAACGGCCGGCGCGGAACAAGCGGTCGAAGGCGCGGCAGGCGACGGTCAAATCCTCGCGGTTGTCGGCCGCCATGATCTTCTCGATCATGGCATCGATCGCCGGGCTGGCGACGCCCGCAAGATTGTACGAGCCCTTGGTTGCCGCGACCTGCGAGGAGAAGAACGATCGCATGGCGTCGCCGGGCGTCGCCGACATGCTGAAACGCTGGATCGTCATGTCAAAGTCAAAATCTTCCTGGCGCGCCTTGTGTTGCACGGCATCGACGAGACGCACGCTCGCTTCGATACCGAGCGTGCCCAGGTTCTTGATGTAGGGCGCGTGGTGCGGCTGGAACGAAGGCTCGTCCAGCAGGAACTCGATCCTGAAGACGTCGCCATTCGGCAGCACCCGCTTGCCGTCCTTGATCGGCATGCCGGCCTCGGTCAGCAGTTGCTGGGCCTTGCGCAACAGGCTGCGATCTTGTCCGGAGCCGTCTGAGATCGGAGGCGTGAACGGCGAGGCGAACACTTCGTCTGGCACCTGGCCGCGAAACGGCTCCAGCAGCTTCAGCTCTTCCGGCGACGGAGGCCCATTGCTTGCCATGAGGTCCGAGTTCTGGAACGGTGACACCGTGCGGGCATACGCGCCGTACATGATGGTCTTGTTGGTCCATTCGAAGTCGAAGGCATTGATCAAGGCCTCGCGCACGCGCGGGTCTTTGAACTTGTCGCGCCGCGTGTTGATGAACCAGCCTTGCGCGCCCGACGGCGTGTCGTCGGGGACCACCTCCATCTTGACGCGCCCGTCCTTCACCGCAGGAAAGTCGTAGCGCGTCGCCCAGATGCGCGAGGTGAATTCCTCCCGATAGAGGTAGTTCTTGCCGGTGAACCCCTCGAACGCGACATCGCGATCCCGATAGAATTCATAGCGCACGACGTCGAAATTGTAGCTGCCGCGGCAAGCCGGCAGGTCGGCAGCCCACCAGTCCTTGACGCGCTCATATTCGATATAGCGGTTGACCTCGAACTTGCCGACCTTGTACGGACCAGAGCCGAGCGGGGTATCAAGCGACGTTTCGTCGAAGGCGCGAGACGCATAATACGTCTTCGAGAAGATCGGCAGGCTCGCGACATAAAGCGGCACGTCGCGGGCGCGCCCCTTGGCGAAGGTCACAACGAGCGTCGCATCGTCGATCGCTTCCGCGCTCACCATGTCACGCATCTGCAGGATGATCAGCGGATGTCCCTTGGTCTTCAGCGATGTCAGCGAAAACGCCGCGTCGTGGGCGGTGAGCTTGCTGCCGTCGTGGAATTTCGCCTCCGGCCGCATGGTGAAGCGATAGACCAGTCTGTCCGGTGATATCTGCACGGATTTGGCGGCAAGCCCGTACATTGCATCAGGTTCGTCGTTTGCGCGCACCATCAGCGGCACAAACGTCATGTCCATGCCTTGCGCGCCGTCACCCTTCAGGATGAAGGCGTTGAGCGAGTTGAAGGTCTGATAGGACTGGTTGTAGGCGCGCACCGACGGAATGAGCGAGAACGTGCCGCCCTTCGGCGCATCGAGATTGACGTAGTCGAAATGGTGGAAGTCGGCGGGATATTTGAGATCGCCGAACGCCGAGATGCCATGCACCTCAGGCGGCAGTTCCGACGCCACAGCGCCGCGCGACAGAGCGGCGCTGAGCGCACCGCCGGCACCCAGGGCCAGCACATGCCGGCGTGAAAGCTGCGCCATGCGGAGAGTATCCTTCACGACTTCTTTGCGATCCGCGCCGCCTTGTCAGCGTCGTACCACCAGATGAACGGGAAGCCGGACTGACCGTATCTGGGCAATTCCGTCGGCCGGCCGAAGCGATCCCAGCGCGCGGTGCGTACCTTCGTGTAGGTCCACTGCGGCACGACATAGTGATTCCACAGCAGCACGCGGTCGAGCGCCTTGGTTGCGGCGACGAGATCGTCGCGATCCCTCGCATAGATCAACCGCTCGATCAGCTTGTCGATCGCCGGATTCTTGATGCCGGTAATGTTGCGCGACCCGGGGATATCGGCGGTCTTGGACGACCAGAACTCGCGCTGCTCGTTGCCCGGCGACTGCGACTCGCCCCATGAGTTGGTGACGACGTCGAAATCCCACTCACGAGTCCTGTTCTCGTATTGCGTCGGATCGACCGTCCTGACGCTGACGGCAATGCCGAGCCGCTCCAGCGAGGGCTTGTAAAACAGGGTAACCCGCTCGAAGCTCGGATCCGAGTTCAGCAATTCGAGGGCGAACTGCGCTCCGGTCTTTACGTCGATCAGCTTGCGATCGCGCACCTCGTAGCCCGCCTCCTTGAACAGGCGCAGCGCCTCGCGCAGATTGTCGCGCACGGCTTCCGGACTGCCGCCGACCGGATTGGTGTAGGCCGTTGTGAAGACTTCGGGCGGGACTTCGGCGCGAACGGTCTCGAGGATTTCGAGCTCTTTGCCCTGCGGCAATCCGGTCGCCATCAGCTCGTCGATGCCGTCGAAATAGCTGCTGATGCGCTTGTACTGACCGTAGAAGATCTGCTTGTTCATCTCCTCGAAGTCGAAAGCGTAGTTGAGAGCACGGCGGACGCGGGGATCGCTGAACTTGGCGCGGCGCAAATTTGGCACGAACGCCTGCATGACGCCCGAGCTGCGATTGGCGAATTCCTCGAGGATCACCCGCTTTTCGGTCACGGCCGGGAAGTCGTAGGCCGTCGCCCAGTTCTTCGCGCTGTTCTCGGTGCGCCAATCGACCTGATCGGCCTTGAAGGCCTCGATCGCCACGGTGGCGTCGCGGAAATACTCGTAGCGCAGCTCCTCGAAATTGTTGCGGCCGACGTTGGCGGCGAGATCGCGGCCCCAATAGTCCTTGACGCGCTCCAACGCGATCGAACGACCGGCAACGAATTCCTTGACCCTGTAGGGGCCGGAGCCTAGCGGCATTTCGAGCGTGGTCGCTGAAACATCGCGCTTGCGGCCCTGCGCGTCGGTTCCCTCCCACCAATGCTTGGGCAGGACCGTGAGCTGTCCGACGATCTGCGGCAATTCGCGGTTACCCGGCGCGTCGAATGTGAATTTCACCTCGCGCTCGCCGACCTTCTCCGCCTTCACCACATGGCTGTAATAGGCCGAATACATCGGGTGGTGCTTCTTGAAGGAATCCAGCGAGAAGATCACGTCATCGGTGGTAACAGGCTTGCCGTCATGCCATTTGGCCTGCGGCCGCAAGCGATAGGTGACGAAGGAGAAATCGTCCGGGTGGCTGACGGCTTCGGCCAGCGCGCCATATTCGGTCGAGACTTCGTCGAGCGCGGGCGTCAGCAGGGATTCGTAGATGAACGCGACGGCTCCGGAGACCTGCCCCTTCACTCCTGATACCACGATGTTGAAATTGTCGAAGGTACCGACGGCGATCTGGCGCGCAACGCCGCCTTTGGGCGCTTCCGGATTGACGTAGTCGAAGCGCTTGAAGTCGGCGGGGTATTTGACCTTTCCAAACAGCGACAGAGCATGCCGCCAGGGCAGCTCGCTGGCGGATTGCGCCGCGGCCGTGCCGATGACGGGAAGGCCCCCTAAGGAACCGAGGGCGGGGAGCGCTACGGCGGCAGTGCCGGTGAGCAGGAGATCGCGTCGGGTAATGGCCAAATCAACATTCCTGGTCTTGAAGGAGGTTACCCCTTTAAGTGCTCAATATAGGCGAGGTTTCGACGGAATATGTTGCTTTTTCCTCATGTTGGAAGCCCGGACGGCCTGTCGGATGCGGCCAAACGCCCCGATAAACTCACCGCGAGGCCCGGATAAGCAAACGGCCAGGCTTTTCAGCCTGGCCGCACTTTCCAAGATCGGTTTTTGACGGCCTTACTTCGACGCCGTCGGGATCGGCTGAGGATGCTCTGACAGCGAATTCAGATAGGCAATGACGTCGGCGCGCTCGGAGTCCTTCGGGATGCCGGCAAAGCCCATCGCGGTGCCCGGGATGAAGCCCTTCGGGTTGGCAATGAACTTGTTGAGGTCGTCGAACGACCAGGCGCCGCCCTTGGCCTTCATGGCGGCCGAGAAGTTGAAGCCGCCACGGCCCTCGCCCCTGGCTTCGCCGACGACGCCATAGAGGTTCGGACCGACGCGATTCGGGCCGCCCTTCTCGAAGGTGTGGCAGGCGCCGCACTTCTTGGCGGCCGCCGCGCCCTTCTCGACGGAGGCGGTCTGGAGCAGCTTTTCGATCGGCTCGGAAGCAGCGGGAGCAGCGCCGCCTTCCTTGCCGTGGCCGGCGTCTTCCTTCACGGCAATCTCGAAACCCGGCTTCTCGAGCGGCTTCGGCGTGAACAGCGCCTGGGCGGCGAAGCTCGTCACCAGCAGGATGAGACAGGTGCCCAACACGGCACCGAGAATCTTATTGAGTTCGAAAGAGTCCATTTCCGGCCAGGCCCCACACCACAGTAAGGAAATAGCGGCCGCGCGGCCGCCAGGACGAGCCTCGGGAGAATCAAACGTTCCTTGTTGTTTCCCCGAGTTTTGCCATTGAGATATCGGTTTGCCCGGGGTCTGGCAACCCGTATAAGCGACCCGGCTTTCAGCCCGTCCCCACCCCATTTCTCGACGCGGAAAACCTCTCGTTTCCAGGCCCTTGACCCGATGATCGATCCCCGCATCCTGGTGCTGATCCCGGCCCGCATGGCCGCCACCCGCCTGCCCGGCAAGCCGCTCGCCGACATCGCGGGCCTGCCGATGATCGTGCATGTGATGCGGCGGGCAGAGGCCGCCGGCATCGGCCGGGTCGCGGTCGCAACCGATACGGACGAGATCGCCTCCGTGGTCACCGCCCATGGCGGCGAAGCCGTGATGACCCGCCCGGAGCACCCCTCTGGCTCGGACCGCATCCACGAGGCGATGCAGAAGCTCGATCCCTCAGGCAAGGCCGAGATCGTGGTCAATCTCCAGGGCGATTTCCCGACCATCACGATCGACAACATCCGCGAGGTGCTGCCGCCGCTGCAGGATCCGGCCGTGGACATCGCGACGCTGGCCTCGCAGATCCATACCGAGGAGGAGGACCTCGCGCCGAGCGTCGTAAAAGCGATCGGAACCTCGCTCGGCGGGAAACGCATGCGCGCACTTTATTTCACCCGCGCGACCGCTCCGACCGGCGACGGACCGCGCTACCACCATATCGGCCTCTACGCCTATCGGCGCGCCGCGCTGGAGCGCTACGTCTCTCTGCCGCCATCGCCGCTGGAATTGCAGGAGAAGCTCGAGCAGCTCCGGGCGCTCGAGGCTGGGATGCGGATCGACTTCACCATCGTCGACACCGTGCCCCGCGGGGTCGACACGCCGGCGGACCTGGAGACCGCCCGCAGCATCCTTTCCAAATCCTGAGCCGCTGTTACAAGGCCGATCATGAGCAAGCTGAAAATCGCATTCCAGGGCGAGCCTGGGGCCAACTCCCACATCGCTATCGTCGAGGCCTATCCTGACGCCGAGCCGATGCCCTGCGCCACCTTCGAGGACGCGCTGTCGGCGATCTCGTCGGGCGAGGCCGACCTCGGCATGATCCCGATCGAGAATTCGGTCGCGGGCCGCGTCGCCGACATCCATCACCTGCTGCCGGCCTCCGGCCTCTTCATCATCGGCGAATGGTTTCTGCCGGTCCGCCATCAGCTGATGGCGGTGAAGGGGACCAAGCTCGAGGACATCAAGAGTGTCGAGAGCCACGTGCATGCGCTCGGCCAGTGCCGGCGCATCATCCGCAAGCTCGGCATCAAGCCGATCGTGCACGCCGACACCGCCGGCAGCGCCCGCGACATCTCCGAGCGCAACGACAAGGCCGTTGCCGCGATCGCCTCGCGGCTTGCGGCAAAGATCTACGGCCTCGACATCCTGGCCGAGGACATCGAGGACGAGGCGCACAACACCACGCGCTTCGTGGTGCTGGCGCGCGAGCCGAAATGGGCGGCGCAGGGCTCGGGGCCGCTGGTCACGACTTTTGTATTTCGCGTGCGCAACTTGCCGGCCGCGCTCTACAAGGCGCTCGGCGGCTTTGCCACCAACGGCGTCAACATGACCAAGCTCGAAAGCTACATGGTCGACGGCAATTTCTTCGCCACGCAGTTTTATGCCGACGTCGACGGCCACCCCGACGACAAGGGGCTGGCGTTCGCGATCGAGGAGCTGAAATTCTTCTCGCGCGAATTCCGCATCGTCGGCGTGTATCCGGGGCACCCGTTCCGCGCGACGTTCAGCGAAACGCAGCAGGATTGATTGGCCACCCTCCCCCTCCAGGGGAGGGTAAGCTACGCCGCGGCCGCTCTCAGCCCGAACGCCTCCGCCAGCAGCGAATACGACTTCTTCCGTGCGTCGTGGTCGTACACGGCCGTGATCACCATCAACTCGTCCGGCTTGCTCGCATCGATCAACGGCTGCAGCTTCCTCTGCACCGTCGCCGGATTGCCGACGAAGAGGCGCGAACGGTTGCGCGAGATCGAAATGCGCTCGGCATCCGTATAGGGATAGGCCAGCGCCTCCTCGACACTCGGCAGCGGCAGATATTGCCCGCGGTCGCGGCGCAGGCGGTTGAGATCGAACGAGGTGGCGAGCTTTTCGGCCTCCTCGTCCGTGTCGGCCGTGATGACGGCGACGGCGAGGATCGCGTGCGGGCTCGCGCTCCAGGCCGAGGGCTGGAAGCGGTTGCGGTAATGCACCATCGCATCGATCGCGTCATGGGAGGCGAAATGATGGGCGAAGGCGAAGCCCATGCCGACCTGCGCGGCGAGCTCCGAGGAATAATCGCTGGAGCCGAGCAGCCAAATCGGCGGCAGCTTGGTGTCGTCGGGCATCGCGACGACGTTGTTGTAGGGATGCCCTGCGGGAAATTCGCGGGTCTCCCACAGAATCAGTTCGTGCAGCCGCTCCAGGAAGTCGTCGCCCTCGCGGCGATCCAGCCGGCTGCGCAGTGCGTAGGCGGTGGCGCCGTCGGTACCGGGGGCGCGGCCGAGACCGAGATCGATGCGGCCGGGAAACAGGGCTTCCAGCATCTTGAAGCGCTCGGCCACCACGAGCGGGGCGTGGTTGGGCAGCATCACCCCGCCGGAGCCGACGCGGATGTGCTTCGTCACCGCCGCGATCTGCCCGATCATCACGTCGGGCGCCGGGCTCGCCACCGAGGCGAGATTGTGATGCTCGGCGAGCCAGTAGCGGACATAGCCAAGCCCATCGACATGGCGCGCCAGATCGATGCTATTGCGCAGCGCCGCGGCGGGTTTTGTACCTGTGGTGACGACGGAGAGGTCGAGGACTGAGAGCGGGATCATGGCGCGCTAAGGTAGTGAAGGCCGGCGCGGCGGCAATGGGCAGACTGCGCAGGTCTGGCGTGTGCAGGCAGCGAGCCCGCACGGCAAGAGCGGTTGTGGCGATGGGACAAGATTTATCGTAGCAACATCATCTTCACATTGCCCACACTTCATACTTACTTCTGCCCGCCACCAAAATCGTTACAATATATTGATTTACCTTATATTTTGTTATAGGTACACGCTTCCCACTTACCCTCTCACTTGCGCAATATTTCCACCGTTCCAGGTAAAAGTGGGCCACTTCCCATCCCCGATGGGCTGTCGAGTGCGACCGCTTTGGCTTATCTTGCCCACATCCAATCGAGACCTGACTGCCGGCCGCCAAGAACCGGACGAGCCCCTGGAGTGAGTGGTGCCATGACCGATCTGACGACGCCTGCCCGAGCCGAAGGGCAAGACGGGCACCTCCAAAACGGGCACCTCTCCTCGAAGCGGCCTGCGATCTCCTTCGAGTTCTTTCCGCCCAAGACGGAAGAGATGGAGCGCAATCTCTGGGAGACCATCAACCGGCTCGCCCCGCTCGACCCGAAATTCGTGTCCGTGACCTATGGGGCCGGCGGCTCGACCCGCGAGCGCACCCATTCGACCATCGCCCGCATCCTGAAGGAGACGGCGCTGCTGCCGGCCGCGCATTTGACCTGCGTCGGCGCCTCGCGCGGGGAGATCGACGAGATCGTCGACCGCTATCACGAGGTCGGCGTCCGCCACATCGTCGGCCTGCGCGGCGATCCCGTCGGCGGCATCGGCACGCCCTATTCCAGCCATCCCGACGGCTACCAGAGTTCGGCCGACCTCGTTGCGGGCATCAAGAAGCGGCACGGCGACATCGAAGTGTCCGTCTCCGCCTATCCCGAAAAGCACCCTGAAGCGCGCGACTTCGACGCCGATATCGACACCCTGAAGGCCAAGGTCGATGCGGGTGCGACGCGCGCGATCACGCAGGTGTTCTTCGATAACGACCTCTACTTCCGCTACCTCGACCGCGTCCGCGCCCGAGGCATCGACATCCCGATCGTGCCCGGCATCATGCCCATGCACAATTTCAAGCAGGCCCGCAATTTCGTCACCCGCGCCGGCACCTCCGTGCCGGAATGGCTGGCGGAGAAATTCGACGGCCTCGACGACGACGCCGAGACCCGCAAGCTGGTGGCCGCGACGGTTGCGGCCGGCCAGGTGCAGAAGCTGGCGAAGCGCGGCGTCGACACCTTCCATTTCTACACCATGAACCGCGCCGATCTCGTGTTCGCGATCAGCCATTTGCTCGGCATCCGCGCCAAGAGCGCGCAGAAGGCGGCGTAAGAAGATAATGACCGTATCCACCTCTCCCAAGCGAACTGCCCTGCTCAATGCCGCGCGCGAGCGCATCCTCGTGCTCGACGGCGCCATGGGCACGATGATCCAGAACCTGCAGTTCGACGAGGCCGCCTTCCGCGGCGAGCGCTTCAAGGATTTCCATCGCGACCTGCGCGGCAACAACGACCTGTTGATCCTGACCCAGCCGCAGGCGATCGAGGACATCCACGCCGCCTATTTGCGCGCCGGCGCCGACATCGTCGCGACCAACACCTTCTCGACGACCTCGATCGCGCAGGCCGATTACGACCTCACCGACATCGTCTACGAGATGGCGCGCGAAGGCGCCCGCCTCGCCGGCAACGCCGCAAGGCGCGTCGAGGCCGAGGACGGCAAGCCGCGCTTCGTTGCGGGGGCCATCGGCCCGACCAACCGCACCGCCTCGATCTCGCCCGACGTATCCAATCCCGGCTACCGGGCCGTCACGTTCGACGATCTGCGCAAATCCTATGGCGAGCAGATCAACGGCATGCTCGATGGCGGCGTCGATCTGCTGCTGGTCGAGACCATCTTCGACACGCTGAACGCCAAGGCGGCGCTCTATGCGATCGCCGAAATCACCGAAGAACGCGGCATCGACGTGCCCGTGATGGTGTCGGGCACCATCACCGACAAATCCGGCCGCCTGCTGTCGGGCCAGATGCCGGAAGCATTCTGGAATTCGGTGCGACACGCAAAACCCGTGACCATCGGCTTCAACTGCGCGCTCGGCGCGGAAGATCTGCGCGCCCACATCGCCGATATCGGACGCGTCGCCGACACACTGGTGTGCGCCTATCCGAACGCCGGCCTGCCCAACGAATTCGGCCAGTACGACGAGACGCCGGAATATATGGCGCGCCTGGTCGGTGAATTCGCGCGCGATGGCCTCGTCAACATCGTCGGCGGCTGCTGCGGCACCACGCCGGACCACATCGCGGCGATCGCAGCGGCCGTCGCCCCGCACAAGCCGCGCATCGTGCCGGAAATCGAACCGCGCTTAAGGCTCTCCGGCCTCGAGCCATTCATCCTGACGGAAGCCATTCCGTTCGTGAACGTCGGCGAGCGCACCAACGTCACCGGCTCCGCCCGCTTCCGCAAGCTGATCACCGCCGGCGACTACACCGCCGCGCTGCAGGTCGCCCGCGACCAGGTCGAGAACGGCGCGCAGATCATCGACGTCAACATGGACGAAGGACTTCTGGATTCGGAAGCCGCGATGGTGACCTTCCTCAACCTCGTCGCCGCCGAGCCCGACATCGCCCGCGTCCCCGTGATGGTCGACTCCTCGAAATTCTCGGTGATCGAGGCCGGCCTGAAATGCGTGCAGGGCAAGCCGGTCGTCAACTCGATCTCGATGAAGGAAGGCGAGGAGAAGTTCATTCACGAGGCCAAGATCGCCCGCCGCCATGGCGCGGCCATGGTGGTGATGGCGTTCGACGAGGTCGGCCAGGCCGATACGTTCGCGCGCAAGACCGATATCTGCAAGCGCGCCTACGACATCCTGGTGGATCGCGTCGGCTTCCCGCCTGAGGACATCATCTTCGATCCGAACATCTTCGCGATCGCGACCGGCATCGAGGAGCACAACAATTACGGCGTCGACTTCATCGAGGCGACGCGCTGGATCCGCCAGAACCTGCCGGGCGCGCACATCTCGGGCGGCGTCTCGAACCTGTCGTTCTCGTTCCGCGGCAACGAGCCGGTGCGCGAGGCCATGCACTCGGTGTTCCTGTATCACGCCATCAAGGCGGGCATGGACATGGGCATCGTCAATGCCGGACAGATGATCGTCTATGACGACATCGATGCCGAGCTGCGCCAGGTCTGCGAGGACGTCATCCTCAACCGCGACCCCGGCGCGTCCGAGCGCCTGCTGGCGCTCGCGGAGAAATTCCGCGGCAACAAGACCCAGACCAAGGAAGCCGATCTCGCCTGGCGTGAATGGCCGGTGGAAAAGCGGCTGTCGCATTCGCTGGTGCATGGGATCACCGAGTTCATCGAGGTGGACACCGAGGAGGCCCGCAAGGCATCCAAGCGTCCGCTCGACGTGATCGAGGGACCGCTGATGGCCGGCATGAACGTGGTCGGCGACCTCTTCGGCGACGGCAAGATGTTCCTGCCGCAGGTGGTGAAGTCCGCACGCGTGATGAAGCAGGCGGTCGCGTGGCTGATGCCGTTCATGGAGGAAGAGAAGGCGCGCAACCTCGCCAACGGCATCGGCACCGAAGGCTCCTCGTCCGCCGGCAAGATCGTGCTCGCGACCGTCAAGGGCGACGTCCACGACATCGGCAAGAATATCGTCGGCATCGTGCTCCAGTGCAACAATTTCGAGGTGATCGACCTCGGCGTGATGGTGCCGGCGGCCAAGATCGTCGAGACGGTGAAGGCGGAGAAGGCCGACATCGTCGGGCTATCAGGCCTGATCACGCCCTCGCTCGACGAGATGGCGTTCTTCGCCGGCGAATTGCAGCGCGAAGGTTTGAAGCTACCGCTCTTGATCGGCGGCGCCACCACGAGCCGCGTGCACACGGCGGTCAAGATCGACCCGAGCTATCGCGCCGGTCCCGTCGTCCACGTCAACGACGCCAGCCGCGCCGTCGGCGTCGCCTCCTCGCTGCTGAGCCCTGAGAAGCGCGAGGCCTACGCCGCCGAGGTGCGCGCCGAATACGCCAAAATCTCGGACGCGCATCTGCGCGCGCAGGCCGACAAGAAGCGCCTGAAGCTCGCGGCCGCACGCGCCAACCGCGTGCCGGTCGACTTCGCCGCGAACAAGCCGGTGAAGCCGACCTTCTTGGGCATCCGCAGCTTCGACGATTACGATCTCGCCGAGCTGGTGCCCTATATCGACTGGACGCCGTTCTTCCAGACCTGGGAGCTCGCCGGGCGTTTTCCGGCCATCCTCGACGATTCCAAGGTCGGCGAGGTCGCGCGCTCGCTCTATGACGATGCGCGCAAAATGCTCGACCTGATCGTCAGGGAAAAATGGTTCCGGGCGCGTGCGACGGTCGGCTTCTGGCCGGCGAACGCTGAAGGCGACGACATCGTGCTCTATGCCGACGAAAGCCGGACCAGGCAGATCGCGACGCTGCACACGCTGCGCCAGCAGCTCGAGAAGCGCGAGGGCCGGTTCAACGCTGCGCTCGCCGACTTCGTCGCGCCCGCCGGCGTGCCCGACTATGTCGGCGGCTTCGTCGTCACGGCCGGTATCGGCGAGGACGTGGTCGCTGACCGCTTCAAGATGGCCAATGACGACTACTCCTCGATCCTGTGCAAGGCCTTGGCCGATCGCCTTGCCGAGGCCTTCGCCGAGCGCATGCATGCCCGCGTGCGCCGCGAGTTCTGGGCTTATGCACCGGACGAGGCGCTCTCCAGCGAGGACCTGATCCTCGAGAAGTACCAGGGCATCCGCCCCGCGCCCGGCTATCCCGCGCAGCCCGATCACACCGAGAAGGCGACGCTGTTCGAGCTGCTCGACGCGGAAGCGACTGCCGGCGTGAAGTTGACCGAGAGCTTTGCGATGTGGCCGGGCTCTTCCGTGTCCGGGCTCTATTTCGCGAACCCCGAGAGCTATTATTTCGGCGTCGGCAAGATCGAGCGTGACCAGGTCGAGGACTATGCCGCACGCAAGGGCATGACGGTGGCGGAAACCGAGCGCTGGCTCGCGCCGGTGCTGAACTACATCCCGTCGCAGCAGACCGACAAGGCCTTCGCGGCGACACCTGCGAACGACGAGACGTCGAAGGATCTCGCCTCGCATCCGCCTGGCTGCACCTGCGCGGTGCATCTCGTCTGGCAGAAGAAGCGCGCGGGGGCGGGGTAGGCCCGCCTTCGCTTCCCAGCCCGCCTTCGCTTCCCAAGACTAAAAAAGTGAAAAACAACCCCATGCACAGTAGAGGTGGGGTTGAAAGGCTTGAGGAATTTCGGTCTTACCGAAACGACTTGCTCCGTCGGGCAAAACACCAGTAATATTCCATCATCGCTTGCCGTGCGAGTTTCGCACTTCGTCGGATGCCGCATGCTCCATTCTCGTGTCCCGGACGCGGTGCGGCGCGCAGTGCCGCTCCGCAGAGCCGGGACCCAGAAGGCAGCACCGGAGATGCCGTGAGATGGGCCCCGGCTCTGCAGCGCACCGCTCAAGAAGCGCTGCGCTGCGTCCGGGGCACGAGAGCGACAGCGGTAGCTCGACATGCGCGGCAAATCGAACATGCAACCGCAGCGAAAGCGACCTCGCCTCACAACTCGCCGCGCCCGCTTTTGTCTCACGGGAACCGGCCCCCGTGTGAACTCGTTCACTTGTCCGCTCAACCTTGATTCGCTACTCTATCGGTCTACTACCTTCAAACCGATGGTTTGCTTGGGATCGAACATATGACGCAGTTCATTGCACTGTTCGTCGCCGCGATCGCCCTTGTCGTGCTGCCCACGATTGCCGCGGCTGACTGTCCGAAAGGCTACGTGCCATGCGGCGAACGAAACCAGTTGTGCTGCCCGCGAAAGTAGCAAGTCGCAAATGGCTCTGGCTTGGTAGCCTCGTCTTTGTCGCGATCGGCCTGGTGATGGTTGCAGCCTGGGTCGGTTTCCCGCGAAAGAAACACACGATCACGGCCATCCTCTCCGAGACCGGATATTTCGAGGTGGTCCCACCCAGCACGTTCGGCGGTCCCGGCACCATCAACACAATCGAATATCTGAGCAATGGTCGGCTCGAGCTGCATCCGACCTGCGATATCGACCCCGCGCTGCTGGCCGACAAGATCCGGAAATCACCGACCGTGGACCGGGACCTGAAGCAGTCGCTCGAGAAGAATCTCGACGTGTCCGCACAGGTCAGGGACAAGCTGTCGGCGGTCGCCGGAATGCAGCAAGTTGATTCAATTCACCTCAAGCTCGAGAACGCCAACATTCTCCTGATTTCCGACGAGTCGCTGATATCGACCCGCAATGCCCTGCTGAAGGCCGAATGCGAGGACGCGATCGCCATGAACATTTCGAGCGGCGGCGTCGTCTGCCAGACGCGCTCCGTGCTGGAAGCCGACGTCGTCTACGAGATCAAATATCACAACACGATTTCGATGGAGGAGCGGGCCAAGCTGACATCCGAGATCGCGGCGAAGCTCGAGCTGGACGCACACCAGGGATCGGACGACAAGGTGTCCGGCTCTCAATTGTTCTTTGGCATCAGGCTGTCGCCCAATCCGATCGTGCTGAAGACCGCGACGGGCGAGATCAAGCCCTGCAACAGGAGATAGGACGCCGCGCTTTCACCCCTTCGGCGGGGCCAGCGGCTGCACGATCTCCCCGAACGGCGCCAGCGCCTCGCAGCGCTCGGCGTGGGCCGACAGCGCCGGATAGCGCGATGGCTCGAACAGTTGCGGATGCGCCTCGCGGGTGAAGCGGACGACGCAGGCAACCGCAATGTCGGCGTGGCCGATCCGGTCACCCAGCCAATACGGCGTCGTCACCCCGGCGCGTTCGGCTTCGAGCACCTTAAGCACGTCGGCGATCTGCGCCTGGCAGCGCTCGACCCACAGCGCAAGCTGCTCCTTGCGCAGCACGCGCTCATAGAGCAGGCTCACCGCCTTGTCGCCGAGGCCGGTGGCGAGCGCGCAGATGCGCAGGTGCTTTCGCCGCTCGGCGCCGCCGCGCGGCAGCATCGCCTTCTCCGGCCCGACGAGCTCATCGAGATAATCGAGGATGATCGTGCTCTCGATCAGCGCCTCGCCATCATCACACACCAGCGTCGGCACGCGGCGCAGCGGGTTGTACGGCGCGATCTTGTCGGCATCGCCGAAGGTCGACCAAGGCTTGTGTTCGAAGGCGAGCCCGTAAAGCCGCAGCGCGATCGCGACGCGGCGCACGAAGGGGGAGTCGTATTGGCCGATCAGGAACATGGTTTTTGCTCGCGCGTCATGGCCGGGCTTGACCCGGCCGCAGGGCCCAAGCCCCTTCAGCGTGGCGTAGGCCCGGCCATCCATCTTTCTTCAGATTAGAAAGCGGTGGATGCCCGGATCAAGCCCCGGGCACGACGGATTTGAACCGGGCAACCTACGTATGCAAAATCTTCATCCTTGTTTTCTGTGGCAGCGCGCGGGTTTCACATGTCGGCGCGAACAGCAGGGCTGACCTGCTTCAAGGCCACGCAGCGCGGATTCTCACTCGCGAGGGAAAGGAGGAGGTGTTTTGAGGTCGTAGCCCGGATGGAGCGAAGCGAAATCCGGGTCGATCAGGATGTGAGAAGGCCCCGGATTACGCTGCGCTCCATCCGGGCTACGGCCGGCCTGCGCATCATTCGATGATCGGCACGTGCTTCGCCGCCGTCCGCGGCGCCGTTCCGTCGAGGCGCGGATCGTCCGCAACCTCGATCTGGCGGCGGAACGGGCGGAAGCCGGAGCGCTGGTAGAACGCGACGGCCGAGGGATGGTCGAAGGTGCAGGTGTGCACCCAGACCCGGCGCAGCTCGCGAGACCATGCGAGCTCCAGCGCGCGGTTCATCAGGAAGCGGGCGGCGCCCGTGCCGATCAATCCGGCGGTGACACCGAAATAGACCAGCTCGCACTGGCCGGCCTCGCGGAAATCCAGCTCCAGCAGGCCTTCGTCGCGGCCGTCCACGACGAGGGCATAGACCTCGACACCCGGCGCGTGGATGATCGCGGCGAGCTCCGCATCATTCATGCGCGGCCGGGAAAACCACAGCCACTCCTCGCCGACGCGGCGGTAGAGGTCGCGATACCAATGAAGCGCGGGCGCGTCGACCTTGCGCAAGGTCCACGCACCTGGAGGATCGTCGCGGCGCGCGGGAGGCGCGGTCATCTCCAGATGGGTGACGACCGCGGCGATCTTGCCGGCGGGGATGTCGGAATAGCCGTCGGGGATGATCATGGGGCCTCTCGGTGGAATCATGGCGCTGATCGAAGCGGGACTGCGCTCCCTCTCCCCGTTCTTACGGGGAGAGGGTTGGGGTGAGGGGCTTTCTCCGCGCGCGTTATCTGTCGATAGACCTGTACCCCCTCACCCGGAACGCATCTCGCGATGCGTTCCGACCTCTCCCCGCAAGCGGGGCGAGGTGAACCCTCGCTCATCGCGGCGTCAAGATGATCGCTTCCGCGGTCGCGGCTTCGACGGCCGGGCGGCTGTAGAGCAGCGGGACGTATTGGCCCGTGGCCCAGAGCGGAGCGAGATCGCGGTAATGGGCGCTGAAGGGATCGCCGGATTGGCCGGGCGTGTTGATGGTGCGGCTCGCATCCCAATTGCCGACGTCGAGCACCATGCGGAACGATGCGCCGGCGAACAGCTGGTAATCGGCACGGCGATAGGTGGCCGCGCGCGGCACATTGGCGGCACCGCCATAGGCGAGCGGGCCGACCGAGAGCTGCGCGGCGGTCGCCTTGTCGGCGAGCGGCATCAAGGCATGGTCGAATTTCGCGACATGCAGCCGGCCCCAGCGCCAGGTCGAGGCATCCGGCCCGAGCTTGCCCGTGACGTCGGCCACCGCGGCGCCGAGGCTGTCGCGCAGGATCTGGTCGCGCGCGGCAGCGGGATCGGCGCCGAACGACGCATCGGGAGATTCCAGATAGGCGACCAGCGCCGAAATGCTCGACGCCTCCGGCGCGATCAGATCGGCGGCCTTGGGTGCCGTGGTCTTCAGCAGCACCGGCCCAAGATGATTGGCGATCCAGACCTCGAACACGGCGGCTGCCGCGCTGTCGGCGGCATCGCGCGCGTCCCATGGCTTGAGCAGCTCGAGACCCTTCTTCACATTGGGATCGTCGGAGGTGAGCGGCTGCAACAGCTTGACGAGGCGCCGCCCCAGCATCGCGGTGTCGTCGTTCTGCAAATCCATGGCGTCGGCGAGCGTCACCTTGCTGTTGGCCGCGAGCACCTCGGTGATGCGTTGCCAGCGCGCGCTGTCGGACCATTCGAACCCGACCTTGCGTTCGGCTACCGGATAATCGGCCGGCAGGTTCATCTGGTTGGCGGTGGCGAGAAAGCCCTGCTTGGGCTGATAGGCTTTCGGCAATTCGTCGAGCGAGAGAAAGCCCTGCCACTCATAGCGGCCGTCGCCCGGCACCGGCATCAGGCCGTCGAAGTTGGCACGGCGCGGCGTCTTGCCGGCGGCGACCCAGCCGATATTGCCGCGGGTGTCGGCATATACCTGGTTCTCCGACGGCGCGCCCCAGCGGCGCATGGCGGCGAGGAAGCCGTTCCAGTCCTTCGCGGTCATGTAATCGGAGGAGCCGAAATAGGCTGACGTGCCGGGCTCGAACCAGATCGAGCGCACCGCGAAGGCGCGCTTGTTGCCATCGTCGACATAGATCACCGGACCGTGCCGGGTGAACTTCAGCTCGAAGTCGCGATCGGCCTCGCCCTTGACCTGCTCGGTCTCGTGCACGATGCGCATGTCTTCCCAGCCATTGCCGTAGCGGTACTGGTTGGGGTTTTGCGGATTGAGCTCGTAGACGTAGAGGTCTTCCTGGTCGACGTTGAAGATGGTGAGGCCGAACGCGATGGTGCCGTTGTGGCCGATCGAGATGCCGGGCAGCGCCGGCTCGCCGGCACCAATCACGGAGAGGCCCGGCGCGTTGAGGCCGACGATGTAGCGCAGCGAGGGCACGCTGTGCTCGCGATGCGGATCGTTGGCGAGGATCGGGCGGCCCGTCGCCGTGCGCGAGGCCGCGATCACCCAATTGTTGGAGCCGATGGTGTCGCGCTGCTGGTCGGCCTCAGTGAGGTATTTGTCGGGATCATGCGCGAGTGCGGCCTGCTTGTCCTTCGGTGCCGCGAAAGCCACCGGGCGGGTCGCGAGATCGTAGGCCGCGAGCACGGCCTTCGGCACGCCGCAGGGGTCGAGCCCATCCGGCACTTTCGTGGTCCATGCCGGTTCGAGCTTGACGCGAAAACGATCGGCATCGAGGCCGGCCGCGCAGGCGACCAGCGAGCGCTTGACCTCGGAGGCGACGTTGCGCGTCAGGCCGTGGCTGCGAATGCGGACGACGTCATCCGCCGTCCACGGATCAGGCATGGTGCCGGCGATCCTGAACTCGATCGGCAGCGGACGCTTTCCCGCGCGCACATCGGCGACATAGGCATTGACGCCGGCGACGAACGCGTCCGCATAGGTCTTCGCCTTGGGACCGTAGGCCGCCCACTCCGCGTTCATGTCGCCGCGATAGAGGAACAGCCGCAGCGCCTTGTCCTGCTCGGCATAGGCCGGGCCGAAATCCTTTGCGAGCAGGCCGAGACCGCGCTTGCGCCAGAGATCGATCTGCCAGAGCCGGTCGCGCGCGGCGTTGAAACCTTGCAGGAAGAACAGGTCGTGCTCGTTACCGGCATAGATGTGCGGGATGCCCCAGACGTCGACCAGGATCTGGGCGGGGGCGTCGAGGCCGGCGACATCGGTCTTGAGCTGCCGCGCACTTCCGAGCGGGTTCGGCTTGTCGCGCGCGATGGCTGTCGAGGTGAGCAGCGCGGCGCAGATCGCTGCGCCGCAGAGTTTTCGGATGACCCGGTTGAGATCCGTGTTCATTGTCTTCTCCCGTTGTTGTTATTTTAGTTCGTAGCCCGGATGGAGCGAAGCGTAATACGGGAATCTTACTCGTGGAGAGAACCCCGGATTACGCTGCGCTCCATCCGGGCTACAAGAATCCGCCTATCCCTCCCCCTCGTCGCTCGCGAGCACGCCCTTCACCGCCCTCGCCCAACCCGCGAGCTTCCGCTCCCGCGTCGCCTGGCTCATGTTCGGCTTGAAGCGGTGCTCGAGGCGCCAATTGTCGGCAAACTTCGTCGGCTCGGGATAGACGCCGGCCTGGAGGCCGGCGAGGTAGGCCGCGCCCAGCGCCGTGGTCTCCTGGATCACGGGGCGATCGACCGGTGCGTCCAAGAGATCGGCGAGGCGCTGCATGGTCCAGTCGGAGGCCGTCATGCCGCCGTCGACGCGCAGCACGACGCTCGCGACTTCCGAGCTCGGCCAGTCCGCGCGCATAGCAGCCCAGAGATCAAACGTCTGGTAGCAGACGCTCTCCAGCGCGGCGTGCGCGAGCTCGGCCGGGCCGGTGTTGCGGGTGAGGCCGAACAGCGCACCGCGCACGCGCGGATTCCAGTAGGGCGCGCCCATGCCGACGAAGGCGGGCACGAGATAGACGCTCTGCATGGAATCGGATTGATCGGCGAGCGGTCCGGTCTCGGCCGCGTGCTTGATGATGCCGAGGCCGTCGCGCAGCCACTGCACCGCCGAGCCTGCGACGAAGATCGAGCCTTCAAGCGCGTAGGTGCGCTTGCCGTCGAGCTGGTAGGCGACGGTGGTGAGCAGCTTGTTCTTGGAGACGACCGGCGTGGTCCCGGTGTTGAGCAGGGCAAAGCAGCCTGTGCCGTAGGTGGACTTCATCATGCCCGGGCGGAAGCAGGCCTGGCCGATGGTCGCGGCCTGCTGGTCGCCGGCAATGCCTGAGATCGCGATCGCACCGCCGAACAGGTCCGGCGTGCTCTCGCCGAAGCGGGCGGAGGAATCCTTCACCTCGGGCAGCATCGAGCGCGGCACGCCGATGATCTCCAGCAGCTCGTCGTCCCACTGGCCGGTGTGGATGTTGAACAGCAGCGTGCGCGAGGCGTTGGTGGCGTCGGTGGCGTGCACCTTGCCGCCGGTGAGGCGCCAGAGCAGGTAGCAGTCGACGGTGCCGAACATCAGTTCGCCGCGCGCGGCACGCGCCCGCGCACCGGGAACGTGGTCGAGGATCCAGGCGACCTTGGTGCCGGAGAAATAGGGATCGATGATCAGGCCGGTCTTCTGCGAGATCACGGGCTCGCGGCCGTCGGCCTTGAGTTTGGCGCAGATGTCGGCGGTGCGGCGGTCCTGCCAGACGATGGCGCGGTGCACGGCGTGGCCGGTGACGCGGTCCCACACCACTGTGGTCTCGCGCTGGTTGGTGATGCCGATCGCGGCGATGTCCTTAGGCCCGATGCCGGCCTGCTCGATCGCGTCGCGGCAAACCATCACGGTCGAGGTCCAGATGTCCTCCGGCTCGTGCTCGACCCAGCCCGAGGCCGGAAAATGCTGCGGAAACTCCTGCTGCGCGCGGGCGGCAATCGAGATGTCACTGCGAAAAACGATGGCGCGCGACGAGGTGGTGCCCTGGTCGATGGCGAGGACGAAAGACATGGAAGCTACCTTGGCGTTTCCCTGAGAGGGGTCATTGTGTCGCGCCAAAGGGAGCGGATTAGGGCGGGAAGGTCAAGGTTGGTCTCGCTTACCCTCCCCTGGAGGGGGAGGGTCGGCTCACATGAAGCGCAGCGGAATGTGAGACGGGGTGGGGTGACAGTCTTTCCGCATCGCGCGGTGCCCGTGCGGAGAGATCACCCCACCCCGCTCGCGCTACGCGCGATCGACCCTCCCCCTCCAGGGGAGGGTAAGATAGCGAACTTCTACTTGCGTCGATGTTTCAATCGGATCGTTTCTGCCTCGCGCGATCCGTACAGCTCGACATAGATCCGTTCGAGCACCGCGGTCAGATCGCTCGTGATCTCCGAATTCCAGAAGCGAATGACACGATAGCCTTCGTTCTCGAGCCAGCTCTGCCGCGCGTGATCTCGCGCGGCCGTGTCGTCCTCATTGTGGTGTCCGCCGTCGAGTTCGATGATCAGCCGCTTGGCCGGGCAGAAGAAGTCGACGATGTAAGGACCGATCGGCGCTTGCCGGCGGAAGTGTGAACCTTCGAGCGGGAGCTCTCTGAGGGCACGCCACAATATCCGTTCATGCGGAGTGGTGTTGGCCCTCAGCTTCTTCGCGGCAGAACGTCGGATCGATGTTGAGACCATTTGTGTGGCTTCACCCCACCCCGCTCGCGCTGTGCGCGAGCGACCCTCCCCCTCAGGGGAGGGTGAAGTGAAGCGCCACCTCAATACAATTGCAAGTGGTAGGAGGCTACACCGCGGCCGTCGTCACGCCGCCATCGATCACGATGGTCTGGCCGGTCATGAAGCTGGACGCGTCGGAGGCGAGGTAGGCGACGGCGCCGGCGATTTCGTCGGGTTCGCCGATGCGGCGAAGGGGCGTGGTGGCGGTGCGGCGCTTGAGGTTGGCTTCGTCTTCCCACAGCGCGCGGGCGAAATCGGTCTTGACGAGGCCGGGCGCGATGCAGTTGACGCGGACGCCCTTCGGGCCCCATTCGCCGGCGAGCGAGCGGCACAGCGCGAAGTCGGCGGCCTTGGAGATGCCGTAGGCGCCGATCACGGTGGAGCCGCGCAGGCCCCCGATCGAGGAGATGATGACGACGGAGCCGTTGCCACGCTCGGCCATTTGCGGGATCGCCAGCGCGGAGAGCCAGATGTTGCTCTTGACGTTGCTGCCCATGATCTTGTCGAAGGCCTCGTCGGTGATGTCGAGCAGCGGGCCGTAATACGGATTCACCGCGGCGTTGCAGACCAGGATATCGATCTTGCCGTAATGCTTGGTCGTGCCCGAAATCAGCGCCTCGACTTCGGCCTTGCGCGCGATGTTGCAGGGAATGACGATGGCATCGCCGCCGGCCGCATTGATGCCGTCGGCCACCTCCTTGCAGGCTTCCGCTTTCCGCGATGACACCACGACCTTGGCGCCGAGTTTTGCGAGCAACTCCGCGGAAGAACGGCCGATGCCGCGGCTGGAGCCAGTGACGATTGCGACCTTGCCGGTGAGATCGAACGGGGTGTTCTTCATTGTTGTTGGGCTCCGCTGATTCCATTTACTCGATGTCATCGCCCGGCTTGACCGGGCGATCCAGTACTCCGCGGCTGAAGTTGCGCGAACGAACTGCCGCCGCGGAGTACTGGATGCCCCGGTCAAGCCGGGGCATGACAGTCTTCCTGTGGTCTCGATCAACTCAGATCAACCCACCGCCATCCGCGACGCGGCGCTGGTGGTAGTCGGTGTCGCCAAAGCTGTTCTCGATCATGGTGAGGCGCTTGAAGTAGTGACCGATCTTCGCCTCCATGGTCATGCCGATGCCGCCGTGGAGCTGGATCGCCTGCTGTCCCACGAACTTCAGCGACTTGCCGATCTGCACCTTGGCCGCGGCGATCGCGTTGGAGCGCTCCTTGGCGTCCTCGAAATCGCCCGCCATGGTCGCGAACATCGACATCGATCGCGCCTGCTCGGCGGCGACGAACATGTCGGAGGCGCGATGCTGCAACGACTGGAACGAGCCGATCGCGACGCCGAACTGTTTTCGCGTCTTGATGTACTCGACCGTGGTCTTCAGCGATTCGTCCATCAGGCCGACGGCCTCGGCGCAGAGCGCGATGCGGGCTTCGTCGACGACGCGCTCGATCAGCGCGAGCGAGTTGTCGGGATTGCCAAGCGCCGCATCGGCGCCGACCTCGACACCGGTGAAGGTGATGTCGGCGGCGTGCAGGCCGTCCTGGGTCGGGTACGACTTCTTCGTCACGCCCTTGGCATTCGCCGGGACCAGGAAGACGCCGATGCCGGCCTTGTCGCGGCGGTCGCCCTTGGTGCGGGCGGTGACGATCAGGGTCTCGGCGTTCTCGCCGTTCAGCACGACGAACTTCTCGCCGTCGATGACCCAGCCGTCGCCCTTCTTCTTCGCCGTCGTCGAGACGTCGAAGAGATCGTAACGCGAGTTCTTCTCGAGCTGGGCGAACGCGAGCGTCTTGCTGCCGTCGATGATCCCTGGCACATGCGCGGTCTTCTGCGCATCGGAGCCGGCGTGGCGCAAGAAGCCGCCGCCGATCACGACCGTTGCCAGATACGGCTCGAGCACCAGCGCCTTGCCGAGCGCCTCCATCACGATCATGGTCTCGACACCGCCGCCGCCGAAGCCGCCATCGGCTTCCGCGAAGGGCAGGCCGAGCAGGCCCTGCTCGGCGAGCTTGCCCCAGACGGCCTGACTCCAGCCGCCCTTCTCCTTCATGTACTTCTTGCGGCTCTCGAAATCATAGGAATCGGTCAGCAGGCCGTCGATGCTGTCCTTGAGAAGCCGCTGCTCCTCGTTCAGATCAAAATCCATTTCTTTGGTTCCTCGTACCCGGAATTTTTTGTTTCGCCATCCCGGGGCGCGCGTAGCGCGAGCCCGGGATCCATACTCCCGATCGTGGTTATGGATTCCGGGCTCGCGCTACGCGCGCCCCGGAATGACGCCTAGAGCCCCAGCACCGCCTTGGCGATGATGTTGCGCTGGATCTCGTTGGAGCCGCCGTAGATCGAGACCTTGCGGTTGTTGAAGTAGCTCGGCGCGATCTGGGCGGTCCACTCCATGGCTTCGTTCGAGCCGTCGTCGCCGTGCACGTCGTAGGGTGCCGCGAACGGACCGATCACTTCCATCAAGAGCTCGGTGGTGGTCTGCTGGATCTCGGAGCCCTTGATCTTCAGCACCGAGGACGCCGGATTCGGCTTGCCCTTGCCGTGCTTGCCTTCGTCGGCGACGACGCGGAGCTGCGTCAGCTCGAGCGCCTTCAGCTCGATCTCACAGGCCGCCAGCTTCTCGCGGAACGCGGCGTCCTGGATGATCGGCTTGCCGCCGGACTCGACCTTGGAGGCCAAGTCGCGGATGCGGCGCAGCCGCTCCTTGGAGACGCCGACCCGCGCGATGCCGGTGCGCTCATTGCCGAGCAGGAATTTGGCGTAGTCCCAGCCCTTGTTCTCCTCGCCGATCAGGTTCTCGATGGGCACCTCGACGTCGTCGAAGAACACCTCGTTGACCTCGACGCCGCCGTCGATGGTCTGGATCGGACGCACGGTGACGCCCTTCGACTTCATGCTGAAGACGATGAAGGAGATGCCCATCTGCTTCTTGGCGGAGGGGTCGGTGCGGCAGAGGCAGAAGATCATGTCGGCGTGCTGAGCGAGCGTGGTCCAGGTCTTCTGGCCGTTGATGATCCACTTGTCGCCCTTGCGCTCGGCCTTGGTCTTGAGCGAGGCGAGGTCGGAGCCGGAGCCGGGCTCGGAGAAGCCCTGGCACCACCAGTCGTCGACATTGGCGATGCGCGGCAGATACTGCTTCTTCTGCTCTTCGTTGCCGAAAGTGTAGATCACCGGGCCGACCATGCTGACGCCGAAGGCGAGCGGCTGCGGCGCCGGATAGGACTGCAGCTCCTCGTTGAAGATGTAGTGCTGCACGGAGGTCCACCCCGTCCCGCCATACTGCTTCGGCCAGTGGCTGACGCCCCAGCCCTTCTTGTCGAGAATGCGCCACCACGTCACCATCTCGTCCTTCGAGAGATGACGGCCCTCGACCAGCTTGCGCCGCGTATCCGGCGGCACGTTGTCGCGGAAGAATGAACGCACTTCCTCGCGAAACGCCTGCTCTTCCTTCGTGAATGCGAGATCCATCGGATCCTCCTGTGAAACGTTATTCCCTATTCGTCATTCCGGGGCGCGCAAAGCGCGAACCCGGAATCCAGAAGTTTGTGGCTCGAGGTTCCGGGTTCAGTCGCTGGCGCGAATGCCCCGGAACGACGGAGCCCGTTACTGCAACACCTCGAACAGTCCCGCCGCGCCCATGCCGCCGCCGACGCACATGGTGACGACCGCGTACTTGGCCTTGCGGCGGCGGCCTTCGATCAGGGCGTGGCCGGTCAGGCGCGCGCCCGACATGCCGTAGGGGTGGCCGACCGAGATCGCGCCGCCGTCGACGTTGATCTTCTCGGGGTCGATGCCGAGCTTGTCGCGGCAATACAGCACCTGCACCGCGAAGGCTTCGTTCAGCTCCCAGAGGCCGATGTCGTCGACGGTGAGGCCGTGGCGCTTGAGCAGGCGCGGCACGGCGAAGACCGGGCCGATGCCCATCTCGTCCGGCTCGCAGCCGGCGGAGACGAAGCCGCGGAAGATGCCGAGCGGCTTGAGGCCGCGCTTCGAGGCTTCCTTGTCGCTCATGATGACGGAGGCGCTGGCGCCGTCGGAGAGCTGGCTGGCATTGCCGGCGGTGATCGAAAAGCCTTCGCCGCGCACGGGCTTGAGGCCGGCAAGGCCTTCAGCCGTGGTCTCGGGGCGCGGGCCTTCGTCCTGCGACAAGGTCACCTCCTTGAACGAGACGGCGCCGGTCGCCTTGTCGGTGACCGCCATCTGCGTCGTGATCGGCGCGAGCTCGTCCTTGAACTTGCCGCCCTGCTGGGCCGCGGCGGTACGGCGCTGGCTCTCCAGCGAATACTCATCCTGCTTCTCGCGCGAGATGCCGTAGCGCTTGGCGACGACTTCGGCGGTGTCGATCATGGGCATGTAGACCTCGCCCTTGATCTTGAGCAGCGCCGGGTCCTGGGCGTGGAAGCCGTTCATCTTGTCGTTCTGCACGAGGCTGATCGACTCGCCGCCGCCGCCGACCGCGATCTCGACGCCGTCGAAGATCACCGAGCGCGCGGCCAGCGCGATGGCCTGCAGGCCCGAGGCGCATTGCCGGTCGATGGTGGTGCCGGCGACGGTCACGGGGAGACCTGCGCGGAGCAGCGCCTTGCGCGCGATGTTGCCGCCGGTCGCGCCCTGCTGCAGCGCTGCGCCCATCACGACGTCCTCGACCTCCTTCGGATCGACCTTGGCGCGGGCGACGGCCTCGCCGATGGCGTGGCCGAGCAGCGTCGCGCCCTCGGTGGCGTTGAGCATGCCGCGATAGGCCTTGCCGATCGGGGTGCGGGCGGTGGAAACGATGACGGCGTCGGTCAAGAGCGACCTCCTGATGCGTGTTGGGTGGATTGTGATGGTTTCTGCTGCTGGCGCAATTCGTGGCGCGACAATTTTCCGACCGGCGTGCGCGGCAGATCGTCGACGAACTCGACCGCTGCCGGCAGCTCGTGCTTGCCGACCTTGCCCGCAAGTTGCGCGCGCAGCTCATCGAGCGAGAACGGCTTTGCGTCCGGCTTGAGCTTGATGAAAGCCTTGGCGGCCTCGCCGCGATACTGGTCGGGAATGCCGAGCACGATCACCTCGTGCACGCCTGGAATGGTGTAGATCGCCTGTTCGATCATCTGCGGATAGACGTTGAAGCCGCCGGAGATGATCATGTCCTTCTTGCGGTCGACCAGGAAGAAATAGCCGTCGGTGTCGACATAGCCGATGTCGCCGGTGAGGAAGCGGCCGTCCGAAAAGGACTCCGCGGAGCCCTTCGGCTTGTTCCAGTAGCCCTTGGTGACGTTCGGGCCCTTGATACGGATTTCGCCGACTTCGCCCGGCGGCAGCACTTTTGTCGGATCATCCAACGAAACCACGTCGAGCTCGATCCCGGGCAGCATCAGGCCGATCGACCCCGGCTTGTCCGGTCCCGTCGGCGGGTGGCCGGTGCCGGGCGAGCAGGTCTCGGTCATGCCCCAGCCGCTGCGCAGCTTCTTGCCGACCTTGCGTTCGAAGAAGTTCGCGATCTCCACCGGCAGCGGCGCGCCGCCGGAGCCGATGACGGCGAGCGAGGAGAAGTCGCGCTTGTCGAGATCAGGCAGCGCTGCGATCGCGATCCACATCGTCGGCACGCCCGGGAAGTACGTCGCGCGCTTGATTTCGATGTCGCGCATCACCGCCTCGACATCGAAGCGCTGATGGAGCGAGATCAGATTGCCGCGGCTGAGCGAGGACAGCAGCACGACGGTGAGCGCATAGATGTGGAACAGCGGCAGCACGCAGATCACGCGCTCGACGACGTCGCCACGCGCCGCACGCGACGGCTTGCCCCAGACATCGTAGATCGACACCGCCGAGGTGAGATTGCCATGGGTAAGCATCGCGCCCTTGGGCAGGCCGGTGGTGCCGCCGGTATATTGCAGCAGCGCGACGTCGTCCGCCGTCACGGACGGCCACTCGGCCGGCGCGGTCGCGCCCTCGACGAAGCTCTTGAAGGTGACGATGCGGGGATCATCGGGGATCGGTGCCTGCGGCGTGCCGACCTTGCCCCAATCGTCGTCCTCGCAGACGACCAGGCGATCGATCAGGCCCTTCTCCAGGAACTTCAGCGCGGTCGGCAGCAGCGTCGCGAGGTTGGAGGTGACGAGCAGGCGCGAGCCGGAATCCGAGACCTTGTGCGTCAGCGCGATCTCGCCGTCGAGCGGGGAGAGATGCGCGACGCGGGCACCGGCCTTGAGCGCGCCGAAGAAATTGACCGGATGGTCCGGGGTGTTGCCGAGGAACAGCGCCACGGAGCTGTTCTTGCCGCAGCCGGCGCGCAGGAAGGCAGCCGCGGCACGCTCGGCCATGGCGGCGAGCTCGGTATAGCTGATCGGGCGATCGCGGAATTCCAGCGCGGTGCGCGGGCCGAAATCGGCGGCGGCTTTCGACAGCAGGTCAGGCAGCGAGCCCTGGACGATGGTGTCGTCCCAACGCACGCCCTCGGGATAAAACTGTTCGCCGGGATGGGTCATGGATTCCTTGAGACTACACAGACCGTCATTCCGGGGCGGCTCGAAGAGCCGAACCCGGAATCTCGAGATTCCGGGTTCGCCCTACGGGCGCCCCGGAATGACTGAGAGCTGGAGCGCGAAGCTCCATCACGCCGCCTTCGACGCCGCGGCCAGCGACGCGAACGTCTTGCCTTCGGCCGCGAGCTTCTTCAGCAGCGGCGCGGGCTCGAGGCTCGGATCGTTGGTTTCCTTGGCGTAGAAGGAGAGACGATCGGCGATGTGCTTGAGGCCGACGGTGTCGGCCCAGAACATCGGGCCACCGCGGTAGATCGGCCAGCCGTAGCCGTAGAGCCAGACCACGTCGATGTCGGAAGGACGCGCCGCGATGCCCTCTTCGAGGATCTTCGCGCCCTCGTTGATCATCGGGTACATCATGCGCTCGAGGATCTCCTCGTCGCTGACGACGCGCTTCTTGCGGCCGAGACGGAGCAGCGTCTCGTCGATCAGCTTTTCGACCTCCGGATCGGGCAGCGCCGAGCGGCTTCCTGCTTCATACTTGTAGTAGCCCTTGCCGGTCTTCTGGCCGAAGCGGCCAGCTTCGCAGAGTGCGTCCGCGATCTCCGACTTGATGCCGCGGTCCTTGCGCGAGCGCCAGCCGATGTCGAGGCCGGCGAGGTCGCCCATCGCGAACGGCCCCATCGGCATGCCGAATTTGGTGACTACGGCATCGACCTGCTGCGGCAAGGCACCTTCGAACAAGAGCTTCTCGGACTGCTTGCCACGCTGCGCCAGCATGCGGTTGCCGACGAAGCCGTCGCAGACGCCGACCACGGCCGGCACCTTCGCTATCTTGCGCGCGATGGTCACGGCGGTGACCAGCGCATCCGGCGCGGTCTTGTCGGCGCGCACGATCTCGCACAGCTTCATGACGTTGGCGGGCGAGAAGAAGTGCATGCCGAGCACGTCCTGCGGCCGCTTGGTCGACTTCGCAATCTCGTCGATGTTGAGGTAGGAGGTATTGGAGGCGAGCACGGCACCGGGCTTGACGTATTGGTCGAGCTTGCCGAACACTTCCTTCTTCACCGCCATGGTCTCGAACACGGCCTCGATCACAAGGTCAGCATCGCCGACATTCTCGATGCCGACGACGCCGTTGATCAGCGCCATGCGCTTGGCGGGCGCGTCGGCCGGGATGCCGCCGCGCGCGGCGGTCGCTTCCCAGTTCTTCTGCATGATGCCCATGCCGCGCTTGAGCTGCTCCTCGCCGGTCTCGATCAGGGTGACGGGAACGCCGGCATTGGCAAAGGACATCGCGATACCGCCGCCCATGGTGCCGGCACCGAGGATGGCGACGCGGTTCACGGGTCGCGACTTGGTGCCTTCAGGAACGCCGGCGATCTTGCTGGCCTCGCGCTCGGCGAAGAAGGCATAACGCTGCGCCTTGGACTGGTCACTGGCCACGAGCTTGAGGAAGCCCTCGCGCTCCTTCTTCAGGCCCTCGTCGAACGGCAGGTCGATGGCGTAGCCGACGGCGTCGGCGGCCGCGAACGGCGCTTCCAGGCCGCGCGACTTCTTGGTCATGGCGGCGACCGCATTGGTGAAGATCGAGCGGTCGGCCTTGGCCGCGGCGAGCTTGGAATCGTCGTCGCGCAGGCGCCGCAGCGGACGCTTCTCGGCGAGCAGCTTGCGGACGAAGGCTTCGCCGCCGGAGGCCGGACCTTCGACGATCTCCTCGATCAGGCCGTTCTTGAGCGCTTCGGCAGCCCCGATCGGATCACCGCCGACGATCATCTTGACCGCGAGCTCCGGCCCGACCGCGCGCGGCAGGCGCTGGGTGCCGCCGGCGCCCGGCAGCAGGCCGAGCTTCACCTCGGGCAGGCCGAGCCTGGCTTCCTTCACGGCCACGCGGAAATGACAGGCCAGCGCGACCTCGAGGCCGCCGCCGAGCGCGGTGCCATGGATCGCGGCGACGACCGGCTTGGGCGAGTTCTCGATCTCGGCGAGGACGTCGTTGAGGGCGGGCGGCTTCGGCGGCTTGCCGAATTCGGTGATGTCGGCACCGGCGATAAAGGTGCGGCCGGCGCAGGTCAGCACGATGCCCTTGATCGCGGGATCGGCGATCGCGGCCTTGATGCATTCGAGAATACCGCCGCGCACTGCGGCACTCAGCGCATTGACCGGAGGACTGTTGACCGTGACGATCCCGACTTCGTCATGACGCTCAAGCTTGACCACTTCGCTCACGGCTTCCCTCCTTGGTGGGGATTTACTTTTGTTCGATTTCGCGGTGCGGAATTTAATTCCGCATCTTGACGGCAGGGTTATTTTGAAGCACGGACGTTGTCAACGACTCCGCGCAAGAAGCAGATCAGGGATGAAGCGTACAGGCAAGAAGACTGCGACCGATCGGAATTTCGTCGTCGCGCTTTCCCGCGGACTAGATGTTTTGCGCGCATTCCAACCCAGCGACGGACTTCTCGGCAACCAGGAGATCGCTGCGCGTACCAACCTGCCTAAGCCGACCGTTTCGCGCCTGACCTACACGTTGACGAAGCTCGGTTATCTGACACCGGTTCCCCGTTTCGAGAAGTATCAGCTCGCGCCCGCCGCGATGGCGCTCGGCTATGCGGCGCTATCCAATCTCGGCGTTCGGCATTTGTCCGAGCCATTTCGCGAGGAAGTGATGCGCGCGACCGGCGGCGCCGTCGCAATCGGCGGCCGCGACCGTCACAGCATGATCTATTTCGGGCAAAGTCGCGGCAGCGAGACAGTCGGCGTTCAACTGGACGTCGGCTCCCGCGTGCCGATTGCAACCAGCGCGATGGGCCGTGCCTATTTCTGGGCGCTCGACGAAGAGGGCCGCGCCGAGGTGTCCCGCATCCTGCGCGAACATTACGGCAGCCGGTGGCCGAAGATGCGCGACGGACTGGAACGTTCGGGCGAAACGGTCGCGAAATACGGTTTCGCGATGTCCGTCGGCGACTGGCATGACGACATCGGCGCCGCCGGCGTCGCGCTCAAGCTCAACGACGGAACCGGACCTTACGCATTCAATTGCGGCGCGCCCGCATTCCGCTTCACGGAAGAGCGTTTGATCAACGACATTGGACCGCGTCTGCTGGCGATGGTAAGGAACATTGAAGCGGCACTCGGGGGACTGATGCCGCAATCCAAAAAAGAAGTCAGCAAAAAGCTGAAATCAGGAGGAAAAGTTGCGCGTGTGGCCGAGGGGTTCAGATAGCCTTTGTCATCACCGGGAGCGGTTCGCATCGCCCCTTCGCCCACTGACGTGTGTGGGCGAGACGAGATGACGCAGGCACAGCTCGCGCGGGGGACATCGCCCCTGCTCGCGGTTCGCGACGTCAGCGTCGTGTTCGGCGGCATCATCGCGCTCAACGGCGTGTCCTTTGACATGCACAAGGGCCAGATCCTCGGATTGATCGGCCCCAACGGCGCCGGCAAGACCACGCTCTTCAACTGCCTCTCGCGGCTCTATCAGCCGTCGTCGGGCGACATCCTGATGGAAGGCGTGAGCATCCTGTCGCGGCCTCCGCACCGGATCGCCGAGATCGGCATCGGCCGCACCTTCCAGAACGTGGCGCTGTTTCCGAACCTCTCGGTGATGGATAACGTCCGCGTCGGCGCCCATTCGAAGACCTCCAGCGACATCATCAGCGACTCCCTGAGGCTGGCCTGGGTCCGGCGCAGCGAGACCGACGTCAACAAGAAGGTGCAGGAGATCCTCGCCTATCTCAAACTCGAGGACGTCGCCCACACCATCGTGTCCGGCCTGCCCTTCGGCACGCAGAAGCGCGTCGAGCTGGCGCGCGCGCTCGCGGCCGACCCGAAGATCCTACTGCTCGACGAGCCCGCCGGCGGCCTCAACCACGAGGAAGTCTACGTGCTCGGCGACCTCATCCGCCGCATCCGCGACGACCGCCACATGACCGTGCTGCTGGTCGAGCACCACATGGGCCTCGTGATGTCGATCGCCGACCACGTCGTCGCGCTGAATTTCGGCAAGAAGCTCGCGGAAGGCACGCCGGCCCAGGTGCAGGCGGACCCCGACGTCATCAAGGCCTATCTCGGGAGCAAGGACCAATGACGACGCTGCTCAACGTCAAGGACCTGCGCGCCTATTACGGCCAGGTCCAGGCGCTCCATGGCCTGTCCTTCTCGCTCAACGAGGGATCGTTGACGACGCTGCTCGGCGCCAATGGCGCCGGCAAGACCACGACCCTGCGCGCGATCTGCAACATGGTGCGTTCCACCGGTGCGATCGAGTTCGAGGGCAAGCCGCTGAGCAACCGCTCCACCGAGAGCATCGTGCGGTTCGGCATCGCCCACGTGCCGCAGGGCCGCGGCACCTTCACGACCATGACGGTCGAGGAGAACCTCCAGCTCGGGGCCATCACCCGCAAGGACAGCGCCGGCATCGTCTCCGACATCGAGCGCATGTACGCGCATTTCCCGGTGCTGAAGCAGCGCCACACCCAGCAGGCCGGCACGCTCTCGGGCGGCGAGCAGCAGATGCTCGCGGTCGCCCGCGCGCTGATGCTGCGGCCGCGCCTGATGCTGCTCGACGAGCCGTCCTTCGGACTGGCGCCGCTCGTCGTGCGCGACCTGTTCGGCATCCTCGGCAAGATCAACCGCGAGGACAAGGTGTCGATCCTGGTGGTCGAGCAGAACGCCCAGCTCGCGCTCGAGCTCGCCGACCAGGCCTATGTGATCGAGACCGGACGCATCGTGATGTCGGGCAATGCCAAGGACATCGCGAACAACGAAGAAATCCGCAAATCCTATCTGGGTTACTGAGGAGCCGGCACGATGGAGCTGTTCACCAACCAAGTGCTGGCCGGCATCGCCACGGGCGCGATCTACGCCTGCATGGCGCTCGCCGTGGTCATGATCTACCAGGCGATCGACCATCTCAACTTCGCGCAGGGCGAGATGGCGATGTTCTCGACCTTCATCTCCTGGCAGCTGATGCAGTGGGGCGTGCCCTACTGGGCCGCCTTCGTCATCACGCTGGCGCTCTCCTTCGTCGCCGGCATCGCGATCGAGCGCATCCTGTTCAAGCCGCTGGCGAAAGCGCCGGTGCTGACCAACGTGGCTGGCTTCATCGCGCTGTTTGCGATCATCAACTCCTCGGCCGGCCTGATCTGGGACTTCACCATCAAGCAGTACCCGACCCCGTTCGGCTCCGCGCCGTTCCTGGGCAGCCAGCTGATCTCGACCCACCAGGCCGGCATGATCGGCGTCACGGTGCTGCTGCTGCTCGGCCTCTACTTCTTCTTCCAGTACACGCGCATCGGCCTGGCCATGCGCGCGGCCGCCTCGGTGCCTGAATCGGCCCGCCTCGTCGGCATCAACACATCCTGGATGATCGCGCTCGGCTGGGGCATGGCGACCGCGATCGGCGCGATCGCCGGCATGCTGATCGCCCCCGTCGTGTTCCTCGAGCCCAACATGATGGGCGGCGTGCTGATCTACGGCTTTGCCGCCGCGGTGCTCGGCGGTCTCACCAGCCCGTTCGGCGCGGTGGTCGGCGGCTTCCTGGTCGGCATCTTCGAGAACCTCGCCGGCACCTACATCCCCGGCGTCGGCAATGAGCTGAAACTCCCGATCGCGCTCGCGCTGATCATCTCCGTCCTGGTCGTCAAACCCGCTGGCCTGTTCGGCCGGCACATCGTCAAGCGAGTTTGATCATGAGCGCTGCAGAAGAAGTCGTTGCAGAAGGCCACGAGGCGGTCGAGGCCGTTCCGAAGCGGGCCATGACGCTGGGCACCGGCACGTCGCTGGTGGTGCTCGCGGCACTGCTGATCGCACCCGTCTTCGTCAAGAACTTCATCATCTTCCAGATGACGATGCTCCTGATCTACGGGCTCGCGGTGCTGGCGCTGAACATCCTGACCGGCGGAAGCGGCCAGTTCTCGCTCGGCCAGAGCGCGTTCTACGCGGTCGGCGCCTATACGACCGCGGTGCTGATGGAGCATTTCAACGTCAATTACGCGCTGACGCTGCCGATCGCCGGCGTCGTCTGTTTCGGCTTCGGCTTCCTGTTCGGGCAGCCGGCGCTGCGGCTCTCCGGCGTCTACCTCGCGCTCGCGACCTTCGCGCTCGCCACCGCCATGCCGCAGCTCCTCAAGCTGAACTTCCTCGAGCACTGGACCGGCGGCGTGCAGGGCCTCGTCGTCACCAAGCCGGACGCGCCGTTCGGCCTGCCGATGTCGCAGGACATGTGGCTGTACTACTTCACGCTCGTGGTCGTGATTGCGATCTACATCTTCTCGGTGAACCTGCTGCGTTCCCGCTCGGGCCGCGCCTTCATGGCGATCCGCGACAACGAGATCGCAGCATCCGCGATGGGCGTCGACGTCGCGCTGTACAAGACGCTGGCGTTCGGCGTCTCCGCCGCCATCACCGGCATCGCCGGCTCGCTCGGCGCCATCGCCGTGCAGTTCGTCGCGCCCGACAGCTACACCATCACGCTCGCGATCTCGCTGTTCCTCGGCATGGTCGTCGGCGGCGTCGGCTGGCTGCCCGGCTCGATCGTCGGCGCAGCCTTCATCATCTTCGTGCCGAACATCGCGGAGGGCATCTCCAAGGGCCTCTCCGGCGCGGTGTTCGGCGTGCTCCTGTTCCTCGTCATCTACCTCGTGCCGCATGGCGCAAGGCAGGTCGCGATCCTGGGCCAGCAGCTCGCCGGCCGGCTCAGGAAGAACTGAAGCGTCCATCAAGACTGTTGTTTTAACCAAGGAGACCCAATTGCTTTTCGGAAGAATACTGCGAACCACCGCACTCGTAACGGCGGTCGTGACCCTCACCTCCGGCGCAGCACTTGCCCAGAAGAAATACGACACCGGCGCGTCCGACACCGAGATCAAGATCGGCAACATCATGCCGTACAGCGGTCCGGCGTCGGCCTATGGCATCATCGGCAAGACCGAAGAAGCCTATTTCAAGATGATCAACGACAAGGGCGGCATCAACGGCCGCAAGATCAACTTCGTCACCTATGACGACGCCTATTCGCCGCCGAAGGCCGTCGAGCAGGTCCGCAAGCTGGTCGAGAGCGACGAAGTGCTGGCCGTGTACAATCCGCTCGGCACGCCCTCGAACACCGCGATCCAGAAGTACCTGAACGCCAAGAAGATCCCGCAGCTCTTCGTCGCCACCGGCGCGACCAAGTGGAACGACCCGAAGAACTTCCCCTGGACCATCGGCTGGCAGCCCTCCTACCAGAGCGAAGCGCAGATCTACGCGAAATGGCTGATGAAGGAAAAGCCGAACGCCAAGGTCGCGATCCTCTACCAGAACGACGATTTCGGCAAAGACTACCTCAAGGGCACCAAGGACGGTCTCGGGGCCAAGGGCGCGTCCATGATCATCATGGAAGAGAGCTACGAGATCTCCGAGCCGTCGATCGACGGCCACATCGTCAAGATCAAGGCGGCCAATCCCGACGTGCTGCTGATCTACGCGACGCCGAAGTTCGCGGCCCAGACCATCAAGAAGACCGCCGAGCTCAGCTGGAAGCCGCTGCAGATCCTCACCAACGTGTCGATCTCGGTCGGCAGCGTGATGAAGCCGGCCGGCTTCGAGGCCTCGCAGGACGTGCTGTCGGCGGCCTATGCCAAGGACTCCACCGACCCGCAGTGGACCAACGACCCCGGCATGAAGAAGTGGAACGAGTTCGTCGACAAGTACATGCCCGGCGCCGACAAGACCGACACCGGCATGGTCTACGGCTACGGCGCAGCGTCGACCCTGGTCAAGACGCTGGAAATGTGCGGTGACGACCTCACCCGCGCCAACCTGATGAAGCAGGCCGCTTCCTTGAAGGATTTTGCACCGGACACGCTGCTGCCCGGCGTCAAGATCAACACCAGCGCCACCGACTTCGCCCCGATCTCGCAGCTCCAGATGCAGCGCTTCAAGGGCGAGAAGTGGGAACTCTTCGGCGAGATCATCAGCGGCGACGTCGCTTCCGAGTGACGCTGACGCAATAGTCCAAATCTGGTTAGTTCAAGTCTAGTCAAATCTGACAAAGCCCCCGCGGGCGACCGCGGGGGCTTTTTGTTGACGTCAGGCGTCAATCTTGTTCAATGCGGCGCCGATCCATTCCGGGTGGAGAAAGATGACTGTCGTTCGATTTCAGGTTGCGGCCGTTTCGGCCGCGCTCGCTTTGTGCACTGCGGTGAGCAGCCCGGCACTGGCGCAAAAGAAATACGACAGCGGCGCTTCCGATACCGAGATCAAGATCGGCAACATCATGCCCTATAGCGGGCCGGCCTCCGCCTATGCCGCGATCGGCAAGGCCGAGGAAGCCTATTTCAACAAGATCAATGCCGAGGGCGGCATCAACGGCCGCAAGATCAAGTTCATCTCCTACGACGACGGCTATTCGCCGCCGAAGACGGTGGAGCAGGCGCGCAAGCTGGTCGAGAGCGACGGTGTGCTGCTGATCTTCGGCTCGCTCGGCACCTCCACCAACGGCGCCATCCGCAAATACATGAACGAGAAGAAGGTGCCGCAGCTGTTCGTGGCGAGCGGCGCCTCCAAGTGGAACGATCCGAAGCAATATCCGTGGACCATGGGCTGGCAGCCGAGCTACGCCAGCGAGGCGCGCATCTACGCCAAATACATCATGAAGGAAAAGCCGGACGCGAAGATCGGCGTGCTCTACCAGAACGACGATTTCGGCAAGGACTATCTGAAGGGGCTGAAGGACGGCTTAGGGGCCAAGGCGTCGATGATCGTGCTCGAAGACAGCTACGACACGTCGGAGCCCGCGATCGACGAGCACGTCGTGAAGCTGAAGGCCTCGGGCGCCGACGTTTTCCTCAGCATCACCACGCCGAAATTCGCCGCGCAGGCGATCAAGAAGGCGGCCGAGATCAACTGGCATCCGGTCCACATCATCTCCAACGTCTCGGCGTCGGTCGGCGGCGTGCTCGAGCCCGCGGGCCTGGAGATCTCGCAAGGCATCCTGTCGGCGAGCTACACCAAGGACGGCTCCGACCCGCAATGGAATGCCGATGACGGCATGAAGAAATTCTATAACTTCCTCGCGCAGTACGACCCCAAGGCCAACAAGCTCGATGCCGGCGTGGTGTTCGGCTATGCCGCGGCCCAGACCATGGTGAAGGTGCTGCAGATGTGCGGCGACGAGCTCACCCATGAGAACGTCATGAAGCAGGCCGCTTCGTTGAAGGATTTCGAGCCCGACACGCTGCTGCCCGGCATCAAGATCAACACCTCCGCCGATAATTTCGCCCCGATCGAGCAGCTCCAGATGATGCGGTTCAAGGGCAGGAAATGGGAGCTGTTCGGCGACATCATCTCGAGCGAGCTCGGCCATTGAGGCCGCGCAACTCAAAATCGCTTCCGGCTGATTAATCAACTCAAGACAGCCGCGCCGTCTCGCAGTCGCACACGGGCGCGCGCCGGTCCCTGACTACTAAAGGAGCAGCCCCTGCGACACAGCCGCGGGGGCTTTCTGTTGAAGGCCCCCGGTAAATCGTATTGAATTGCGTCCGCGCCGCCAAAAATCATCAAGCCAAGAAAAGGGACGCACACACACCAAGAAAATAGGGAGATAGGAATGCCCGCTGTCACCGGCAAACTTGCGGCTGCGTCACTGGCGCTTGCGCTCATTGCGGCCTCGGCCTCCACTGCATCGGCCCAGAAGAAATACGATACCGGCGCGACCGACACCGAAATCAAGATCGGCAACATCATGCCCTACAGCGGACCGGCCTCCGCCTACGGCATCATCGGGCGGACCGAAGCCGCCTATTTCAAGAAGATCAACGACGAGGGCGGCATCAACGGCCGCAAGATCAATTACATCTCCTATGACGACGCCTACTCGCCGCCGAAGACGGTGGAGCAGGCCCGCAAGCTGGTCGAGAGCGACGAGGTGCTGTTCATCTTCAACTCGCTCGGCACGCCGCCGAACTCGGCGATCCACAAATACATGAACTCGAAGAAGGTGCCGCAGCTGTTCGTCGCGACCGGCGCCACCAAGTGGAACGATCCGCAGAACTTCCCCTGGACCATGGGCTGGCAGCCCAATTACCAGAGCGAGACGCAGATCTATGCGAAGTGGCTGCTCAAGAACAAGCCGGACGCCAAGATCGCGGTGCTCTACCAGAACGACGATTACGGCAAGGACTATCTCAAGGGCCTCAAGGATGGCTTAGGGTCCAAGGCCGCCTCGATGATCGTCATCGAAGAGAGCTACGAGACTTCCGAACCGACCATCGACAACCACATCGTCAAGCTGAAGTCGACCGGCGCCGACGTCTTCATGAACATCACGACGCCGAAATTCGCCGCCCAGGCGATCAAGAAGAATGCCGAGATCGGCTGGAAGCCGCTGCACTTCCTCAACAACGTCTCGGCCTCCGTCGGCAGCGTGATGAAGCCGGCCGGCTTCGAGAACGGCCAGGACATCATCTCGGCCGACTATCTGAAGGACGTGTCGGATCCCGCGTGGAACAACGATCCCGGCATGAAGGAGTTTCTGGCGTTCATGACCAAATACTTCCCCGAGGGTGACAAGCTCGATAAGGGCACCATCGTCGGCTATGCCGTGGCACAGACGCTGGTCCAGGTCTTGAAGCAGTGCGGTGACAATCTCACGCGCGAGAACGTCATGAAGCAGGCGGCGAACGTGAAGGACTTCCGCACCGAGGCGCTGCTGCCGGGCGTCAAGATCAACACCTCGCCGACCGATTTCGCGCCGATCAGCCAGCTTCAACTCGAGAAGTTCAAGGGCGAGAAGTGGGAGCTGTTCGGAGACGTGATCAGCGCCGACGTCGGCGGCTAGCCGCCTTAAAGACGAGACGACGGAAAGCCCGCTGCGAGACCATCGCAGGGGGCTTTCTATTGTACGCCGATTATAATCACGCGATTGCACAATCGAATGATGGCAAAGGCCGCTTACGCTTGTCCGCGTGATGCGGTAGGCAAGTGATCGGCGATATCTCGCCAGTTGCTCCCTGTCCGCCGAAGGCCATCGTCATGACCGACCGACGTCCCCTGCTCCGCGCGCTCTACGACGCCGCCGTTGCCGCCGCCCATCCCAGCACGATTCTAGCGCCGCATCTGCGGCCCGCGCCGAAAGGGCGCGTGATCTGCCTCGCGGCCGGCAAGGGCGCGGGTGCGATGGCCGCGGCCGCCGAGCGGCACTATCTCGATACGCTCAAGCTCGCGCCGGAGCGCCTCGTCGGCATCGCCACCACGCGCCACGGCTATGGCGTGCCGACGCGCCGCATCCGCGTGGTCGAGGCCGGTCACCCCGTGCCCGATGAAGCCGGCCTGAAGGGCGCCGCCGATACGCTCGCGCTCGCAAGCGAGGCCGGGCCGGACGATCTGCTGCTGGTGCTGCTCACCGGCGGCGGCTCGGCGAACTGGATCGCGCCGGTGGACGGCATCAGCTTCGCGCAGAAGCAGGCGGTCAACAAGGCGCTGCTCCGCTCGGGCGCGCCGATCGGCGAGATGAACACGGTCAGGAAGCATTTGTCGCGCATCAAGGGCGGCCGGCTGGCGCGCGCCGGCAAGAATGCCGCCGAGATCGTGACGCTGGCGATTTCCGACGTGCCGCACGACGATCCGTCCGCGATCGCCTCCGGTCCCACCGTGCCGGACCCGACCACGCTGGCGGATGCGCGCGCGATCGTCGCGAAATACAAGCTCGCCATCGACGACGCCGTCCGCCGCGCGCTCGACGATCCCGCCAACGAAAGCTGCAAGCCGGGTGACGCCGCCTTCGCGCGTGCGCATTTCGAGCTGATCGCGCGGCCCAAGCAATCGCTTGACGCCGCGGTGAAGCTCGCCAAGGAAGCGGGCTACGAGACCATCGATCTCGGCGCCGATCTCGAAGGCGAGGCCCGCGAGGTCGCGGCCGATCACGCCAGGCTCGCGCTTCAAGCACGCGCGCAGGGCAAGCGCCTTGCGATCCTCTCCGGCGGCGAGCTCACGGTCACCGTGCGCGGCAATGGGCGCGGCGGCCCGAACCAGGAATACGCGCTGGCGTTAGCCTCGCTGCTGAAGGACACGCCTGATATCTCCGCTCTCGCCGGCGACACCGACGGCGCCGATGGCGGCGCCGGCCACCCCACCGATCCCGCCGGCGCGCTGATCGATGCGGCAACCTTCGCGAAGATGAAGGCGCTGGCGCTGCAGCCGCAGGCGTATCTGGACAACAACGACGCGACGACGTTCTTCGAGGCGACCGGCGATCTGCTGATGCCGGGACCGACGCTGACGAACGTGAACGATATCCGGGTGATTTTGGTGGATTGAGGCGCGCTTACCCTCCCCTGGAGGGGGAGGGTCGATCGCGCGCAGCGCGAGCGGGGTGGGGTGACGGTGCCTCCACAACGAACGCTGCCCGTGTGGAGAGATCACCCCACCCCGGCGCTTCGCGCCGACCCTCCCCCTCCAGGGGAGGGTAAGAGTCAAAACTCGTTCGCGATCTTCGAGAGCATCTCGATCAGGGCTTCGCGGTTGGACTGCCCGAGCAGCTCGTTCAGCCGGGACTCGTGCTTGGTGGCGACGAGCTTTTTCGCCCGGGTCAGCACGGCCTTGCCCTTGTCGGTCAGCACCAGGATGTGCGAGCGGCGGTCGTTGGTGGAGCGGATCCGGGCGCAGAGGTCGCGGCTCTCCAGATTGTCGAGCATCGCCACGAAGTTCGGGCGCAGGATGCCCAGCGTCGAGGCGATCTCGGTCTGGTTACGGCCCGGATTCTTCTCGACCAGCAGCAGCACCGAGAACTGCGCGGGCGTGAGCTGGAGCGAGGCCATGCAGCGCAAGAAGTTCTCGAACACCTTGAGCTGCGCCCGCTTCAGCACGTAGCCGAGCTGCTCGGAGAGCTCGCCAAGCTGGAGGGCTTCGGGCTGGGCCTCGGCCGCGTCCTTGCGGCCCTTGGCCGCGTCGCCGGGCTTTTCAGAAGACTTTTCAGCGGTTTTGGAAACGGTCATCGCCTCGTGCTCGTGATCCCGCTAAATTCGGGGCGGGTCGTCCACCCACCCTTGAAGTTATATTTGATAATTGTTATGGACCATATCAAATATCGTCAGCGTTTCAATGGCTGTGAGCGGACCGTCCACCGCAATTGCGGAGGCCGGTCCCGATCTTGAGGGGGAGCGTCCGGTCTTGAATACCACCATCATGCTGTTCCTGGTACAGGACGGCATCACCAATGGCGCGATCTATGCGCTGCTCGGCCTGGCGCTGGTGCTGGTGTTCGCCGTCACGCGGGTCATCCTCATTCCCCAGGGCGAATTCGTCACCTACGGCGCGCTGACCTATGCCTCGCTGGCGGCGGGCCAGATGCCGGGCACGGCAAAGCTCGCGCTGGCGCTGGGCATCGGCGCCTTCGTGTTCGACCTGTTCGTGGCGCGCAAGGCGCTGCACGGCCGCCTGATCGTGCGCAGCCTCGTCACCAATGTCGTGCTGCCAGCCATCGTGCTGGCGCTGACCATCTACTTCGCCGCCCAGAAGCCGCCGGTGGCGGTCTGCATCGCGCTGTCGCTGGTGATCGTGGCGACGATCGGCCTCTATCTCTACCGCATCGCCTTCCAGCCGCTGGCGCACACCTCCGTGCTGGTGCTGCTGATCGCATCGGTGGGCGTCCACCTCGCGCTGCAGGGCCTCGGCCTGCTGTTCTTCGGCGCCGAAGGCCAGCGCGGACCCGCCGTGCTGTCAGGCGCGTTCACCGCCGGCGCGCTGCGCTTCACCGGCCAGAGCATCACCGTCTACGCCATCACCATCGCCTTCATCGTCGGGCTCTGGCTGTTCTTCGGGCTGACGCTCTACGGCAAGGCGCTGCGCGCGACCGCCGTGAACCGGCTCGGCGCCCGCCTCGCCGGCATCCGCACCACGCTGTCAGGGCAGATCGCCTTCCTGCTGGCCTCCGTCATCGGCGCGCTGTCGGGCATCATGATCGTACCGATCACGACGCTCTATTACGACTCCGGCTTCCTGATCGGCCTGAAGGGCTTTGTCGCCGCGATCATCGGCGGCCTCGTCAGCTATCCGCTCACCGCCGTCGCGGCGCTGGTCGTCGGCATCGTCGAGGCGTTCTCGTCCTTCTACGCCTCCAACTACAAGGAAGTGATCGTCTTCATGCTGCTGATCCCCGTGCTGCTGCTGCGCTCGCTCGCCGCGCCCGCGGTCGAGGAAGAGAAGGACTGACGCGCATGCAGAGCCGGCTTCCCATCCTCATCTTCGCGCTTCTCATGGCGGCGATCCCGCATCTCCCGGGCATGCCGCCGTTCTGGATCGTGCTGCTCGACAATATCGGCCTTGCCGCCCTCGTCGCGATGGGCCTCGTGCTGCTCACCGGCGTCGGCGGCCTGACCTCGTTCGGCCAGGCGGCTTTCGTCGGCTTCGGCGCTTACACCACCGCGGTGCTGTCGACGGCCTATGGCCTGTCGCCGTGGCTGACCTTGCCGCTGTCGCTGCTGGTCAGCGGATCGTTGGCGGTCCTGCTCGGGCTGGTGACCGTCCGTCTCTCCGGGCACTATCTGCCGCTCGGCACGCTCGCCTGGGGGCTGGGCCTGTTCTATCTCTTCAGCAAGCTGGAATTTTTGGGAAGAAACGACGGCATCTCGGCGATCCCGCCGCTGTCGATCGGTTCGTTCAAGATGCTGTCGCCCGGCTCGATCTATTACGCGATCTGGGTTGCCGTGATCCTCTCGGCCCTGCTCACGATGAACCTGCTGGATTCCCGCACCGGCCGCGCCATCCGCGCGCTGCGGCGCGGACACGTCGCTGCCGAAGCGTTCGGCGTGCACACGCCGCGCGCCAAGCTCCTGGTGTTCATCCACGCCGCGGTGCTCGCCGGCCTCTCCGGCTGGCTCTACGCGCACCTCCAGCGCGCGGTGAACCCGACGCCATTCGGCGCGCAGGCCGGCATCGAATATCTCTTCATCGCGGTGGTCGGCGGCGCCGGCTATGTCTGGGGCGGCGTGCTGGGCGCGGCGATCGTCGTGGTCCTGAAGGAGGTGCTGCAAAGTTATTTACCGCTGATCCTGCCCGGCTCCGGCCAGGTCGAGACCATCGTGTTCGGCATCATGCTGGTGGCGCTGCTCCAGCTTGCGCCCGGCGGCGTCTGGCCCTGGCTGATGTCGTTCCTGCCCGAACGAACCAGCGGCAAGAAGCCGGACACCTCGCTGAAACTGGAGCAGCGCACCCGCGCGGCCGGCCAGTCCGGCGTCCTGCTCCAGGTCGAGAAGGCGCGAAAGCAGTTCGGCGGCGTGATCGCGGTCAACAACGTCTCCTTCGACGTGCAGGCGAAAGAGATCGTCGCTTTGATCGGACCGAACGGCGCCGGCAAGAGCACGACGTTCAACCTGATCACCGGCGTGCTGTCGGCGACCTCGGGCTCGATCTCGGTGCTCGGCAAGAAGGTCGACAGGGCGCCTCCGCAGGAGATCGTCAAGCTCGGCATCTCCCGCACCTTCCAGCATGTGAAGCTCGTCCCCGACATGACCGTGCTGGAGAATGTCGCGATCGGCGCGCATCTGCGCGGCCATTCGGGACCGATCTCCTCGATGCTGCGGCTCGACCGCGCCGATGAAGCGAGGCTGCTCGCGGAGGCCGCCCGCCAGATCGAGCGCGTGGGCCTCGCCGAGCAGATGCATCAGCTCGCAGGCTCGCTCTCGCTCGGCCAGCAGCGCATCGTCGAGATCGCGCGTGCGCTGTGCGTCGATCCGATGCTGCTACTGCTCGACGAGCCGGCCGCCGGCCTGCGCCACATGGAGAAGCAGCGCCTTGCCGCGCTGCTGCGCGAATTGCGCGACGGCGGCATGAGCGTGCTTCTTGTCGAGCACGACATGGGCTTCGTGATGAACCTCGCCGACCGCATCGTGGTGCTCGATTTCGGCACCAAGATCGCGGAAGGCACGCCCGCCACGATCAAGACCAATCCCGAAGTGATCAAGGCCTATCTCGGAGTGGCGGCATGAGCGCGCTGTTGTCCGTCGCCGACGCCCATGTCGCATATGGCAAGGTCGAGGCCGTGCGTTCGGTCTCGCTCGAGGTCGGCGCCAACCAGATCGTCACCATCGTCGGGGCCAATGGCGCCGGCAAGACCACGCTGCTCTCCGCCATCATGGGCATTTTGCCACTGAAAGGCCGTGTCGCCTTCGCAGGACAAGATCTGTCACGGCTCGACATCGAGGACCGCGTCGCGATGGGGCTCGGCCTCGTTCCAGAGCACCGCGAGCTGTTCGTGACCATGAATGTCGAGGACAATCTCGAGCTGGGGGCCTTCCGCATCGAGCGCAGCAAGGCGAAAGCCTCGATGGAGCGCGTCTACACGCTGTTCCCGCGGCTGAAGGAGCGGCGCAAGCAGTTGGCGGGCACCCTCTCCGGCGGCGAGCAGCAGATGCTCGCGATGGGCCGCGCGCTGATGGGCGAGCCGAAGCTCTTGATGCTGGACGAGCCGAGCCTCGGCCTCGCCCCGATCATCGTCGCCGACATCTTCCGGATCGTCACCGAGCTCCGCGCCGGTGGTGTCTCCGTGCTGCTGGTCGAGCAGAACGCGCAGGCCGCGCTGAAGATCGCGGACCAGGCCTATGTGATGGAACTCGGCGAGTTCGTGCTCAGCGGCAAGGCCAGCGATATCGCGGCGAACGAGCGCGTGGCGGCCAGCTATCTCGGCTTCCAGCACGAAGGCGCGAGTGTGATCTGATTGCCTGGCTGGCTCCTCTTCCTTCTCCCCTTGCACGAGAAGGTGGCATAGGCGGCCTCGGCCGCCGTTCTTAAGAACGCCGATGCTTCGCATCGGCGGCTATACCGCCTGATGAGGGGCTCTCTCCGCGAATTGCGACGTGGGACCATCGCAGGCAGAGAGAAACCCCTCACCCGTCTCGTCGCTACGCGACGAGCCACCCTCTCCCGCAAGGGGAGAGGGTGCACCGTGCGAGCCTGACTAGCTTTCGCTTGAAGGCAGACTCGCTTTTCCCTTCAACGCTGCGACCTCCGCTTCCAGCTCTGCGATCCGCTGGTCCCTCGCCGCAAGCGCTGCCGCGACATCCGGCGCATCGAACTTCTGCGGAATGTGCTGCGGGCAGTTGGTGTCCCACGCTGCGATCTTGAACAGGATCACCTGCTCCGGGCGCGCGCGGTAGCCCTTGGGCATCAGCGACGTCGTCAGCGCCTCGTCGTCCTCGACGACGCGCGCCTCGCCCCAGATCTTCACGCGGCGGCGATGGGCGTAGTCCATCACGAAGATATAGGCCTTGGGATTCTCGGACAGGTTTCCCTGCGTGATGTATTGCCGGTTGCCGGCGTAGTCCGTGAAAGCCAGCGTCTGCTTGTCCAGCACCTTCAAAAACCCCTTCGGGCCGCCGCGATGCTGGATGTAGGGCTGGCCATCGGCCGATGCCGTGGCGAAATAAAAACTGTTGGCGTCAGCCAGGAACGCCGCGAGGTTCTCGTCGACCTCGGTGCGCCAGCCGCGCTGCTCGGCATGGGCATAGCCTTCGCGCGATCCCTTTCGGGTCTGGATCGATTTCACCGCCGGCGTGAATGCCACGTCGCTGGCGTAGGTGAGAGCTGCCGTCATCGGAACATCTCCTGAAATCCCGGCGCATTCCTGCGTCTTTCGGGGTCTAAGGTGGCCCTTCCGGCGGCCAAAACAATCTGGCGGCTTGACACTTCATCATTGCAATATATGCAATAATATCATGGACCGCCTCGAAGCCATGCACGTCTTCGTCACCGTCGCCGATCTGCGCGGCTTTGCGCCGGCGGCGCGCAAGCTGCAGCTGTCGCCTTCGGCCGTGACGCGGCTGATCGCGGCGCTGGAGGAGCATCTCGGCGCGCGGTTGCTGCAACGCACCACCCGGCAGGTGAGATTGACCGATGTCGGCACGCGCTATCTGGAGCGGGCGCGGCGCATCCTCGCCGACGTCGAGGAGGCCGATGGCTCCGCGCGCGAGGAGCGCAACCGGCCGAGCGGGCGTCTCGTGGTGTCGGCGCCGATCGGCTTCGGCCGGCTCCATGTCGGGCCGGTGATGACCGCCTACCTCAAGCGCTATCCCGAGGTCGCCTGCGAACTCAGGCTATCGGACCATCTGGTCAACCTCGTCGAGGATGCCGTCGACGCCGCCGTCCGCATCGGCCATCTCGCCGACTCCTCCCTCGTCGCGCGCCAGGTCGGCGAGATGCGGCGGATCGTGGTGGCGACGCCGGGCTATCTGAAGCGCCATGGCGAGCCGAAGACGCCGGAGGCGCTGCTCGAACACCAGACCATCGCGTTCGGCCCGTCCGCGAGCTGGCGCTTCGTGCAGGACGGCCGCGACATCGAGGTCATGGTCAACCCGCGCTTCACCAGCAACAGCGCCGACGCCGCCCTGCAATATGCCGAAGCCGGCGGCGGCGTGACGCGCGTGCTGGCCTATCAGGCCGCGGAGGGCCTCAAGCGCGGGCGGCTCAAGATCGTGCTGGCGAAATACGAGCAGCCGGCGCTGCCGATCCACATCGTCTATCCGACCTCGCGCCTGCTCTCGGCCAAGGTGCGCGCATTCATCGATCTCGTGGTGGAGACCGCGGAGTGGAGGTTTGGGTGATGGTCTCGTGTCCCGGACGCGCTGCAACGCGTAGCGTTGCGGCGCAGAGCCGGGACCCGGAACGCCAGAGCATGGGCTGCGGATGGATGGGCCCCGGCTCTGCGGAGCGGCACTTCGCGCCGCACCGCGTCCGGGGCACGAGAGCCTTACCCCTTCTTCGGCACCACGCGGAACGTCCCGCTCGCCCGTGCGATCACAGCGTCGTCGGCCTTGATCAGGCATTGCGCGAAGCAGATCGTCTTGCCGGTCTTGATCACGTCGCTCTCGATCGAACACCACTGCCCGATCTCGGCGGAGCCGACGAAATCGACCGAGAGTGAGACCGTCACGAACGAAGTGGTCCAGTTCGTCACCAGCGCGCAGCTATAGCCCATGGCGTTGTCGGCAAGCGCGGCGATGAGGCCGCCGTGGATCAAGCCACGGCCGTTGGTGTGCGGCCTTGCCAGCCGGAGGCCAATAATGACTGCCTTGTCGGTGTTCTTCGCGTAAAGCGGCTCCCAGGGTTCGGTGAGAGGGCTCTTGCGAAACAACGGCTCGAAGCCGTCGGGGATGTCGGTGTCAGTCATGGGTGTCTCGCGTTGCTGGCTGGCGCCATTGAACGCGATGTGGATGACAGTTGCACCGCCTACAAAGTTTTAAACGGGATTTGCGCGGGTGTTTGAAACGGGCGTCGTCGTCGGTGCCGTAGGGTGGGCAAAGGCGCGAAGCGCCGTGCCCACCATCTCTCCACAAAACACAAGGTTGGTGGGCACGCTTCGCTTTGCCCACCCTACGGCACCTACGGCACCGATGGCACCCGTCCTAAAACGGCAGCCCCACATAGTTCTCCGACAGCGACGTCATCGCGGCCTGCGACTGCGTGACGTAGTCGAGCTCGGCGAGCTGGATGCGCCCGCCGATGGTGCCGGTGTCGGGGAATTTGTGCAGCATCGAGGTCATCCACCAGGAGAAGCGCACCGCTTTCCAGACCCGTGCCAGCGCCGTGGCGGAATAGGCGTCGATGCCGGCGTTGGACTTCTCGTCGTAGAATTCGCGGAGTGCGTTTGACAGATAATGCGCATCGCTGGCAGCCAGGTTCAGCCCCTTCGCGCCGGTCGGTGGCACGATGTGGGCAGCGTCGCCGCACAGGAACATCTTGCCGAACCGCATCGGCTCGGCGACGAAGCTGCGCAACGGCGCAATGCTCTTCTCGATCGAGGGGCCCGTGACCAGATTGTCGGCCGCCTCCTGGTCGAGCCGGCGCTTCAATTCGTCCCAGAAGCGGTCGTCCGGCCATTGGTCGACATGGTCGTCGAGCGCGCACTGCACATAGTAGCGGCTGCGCTTGGTCGAGCGCATGGTGCAGAGCGCGAAGCCGCGGGCATGGTTGGAATAGATCAGTTCGTGGCTGACAGGGGGCGTCTCCGAGAGGATGCCGAGCCAGCCGAACGGGTAGATCCGCTCGAACTCCTCGATCGCCGTGGCCGGGACGCTGGCGCGGCTGACGCCGTGAAAGCCATCGCAGCCGGCGATGAAGTCGCAATCGATCGTGTGGGTGACCCCGTCCTTGACATAGGTGACGCGCGGCCGACTGCCGTCGAAATCATGCGGCTGCACGTCCTTGGCCTCGTAGACCGAGGTGAGACCCGCGGCCTTGCGCGCATTCATCAGGTCGAGCGTGACCTCGGTCTGGCCATAGATCATGACCGTCTTGCTGGTCGCGGCCTTCATGTCGATGCGGTGACGGCGGCCGGAAAAGGCGAGCTCGATGCCTTCATGCACCAGGCCTTCGGCATGCGCCCGCGCGCTGGCGCCGATCTGGTCGAGCAGCGCGACGGTTCCCTCCTCGAGGAGGCCAGCACGGATGCGGCCGAGTACGTAGTCCGGGCTCTGCCGCTCCAGAACCACATTGTCGATGCCGTATTGGTGCAGCAGTTGCCCAAGCAACAATCCGGCCGGCCCGGCCCCGATGATTGCGACTTTTGTCCGCAATACTTGCTCCTCCCGATCCTGTAGGTTTTCGCCGCGGCTCGCTTGTCGCCTCGGTCCGCGCAAGATAATTATATCATATAATCGTTGGGCAAAAGGGGAGTGCGCCCGAGCAGCGACAAATCCATGCAACATGGCTGACGTAGATGACGCGGCGGCACGCCGCGCCAGTTCCGGCTTGAATGCGCCGGCAAATTAGATAACATGTTAATTAATGAGACCGGGCCATCGAAGCCCGCCGTCGAAACAGGGAGAGACGACCGATGAGGAAAGCCTGTCTGGCGTTGCTGCTGGCAGTAAGCGTGAGCCCCGCGTTCGCGCAGGACAAGACCTTCGACCTGAAAGTCTCGCACTGGGTGCCGGCGTCGCATCCGCTGCAGAAGTCGCTGGAAGACTGGGTGGCCGCGGTGAACAAAGATTCCGGCGGCACCATCACCGGCAAGGTGTTTCCCGCCCAGCAGCTCGGCAAGGCGTTCGACCATTACGACATGGCACGCGACGGCATCGCCGACGTCACCTACGTCAATCCCGGCTACCAGCCCGGCCGCTTCCCGATCGTCGGCGCCGGCGAATTGCCGTTCCTGATCTCGGACGCCAAGGGCGGCTCGATGGGGCTGGACGCCTGGTACCGCAAATATGCCGAGAAGGAGATGAAGGACGTCAAATACTGCCTCGCCTTCGTCCACTCGCCCTCCTCCTTCCATTCCAAGACCAAAAAGATCGTGATGCCGGAAGACGTGAAGGGCCTGAAGATCCGTCCCGCGCACGCCACCATGGCGAATTTCGTCACCTCGCTCGGCGGCACCAATGTGCAGTCCTCCGCGCCCGAAGTGCGCGACATCATCGAGCGCGGCGTCGCCGACGGCGTCACCTTCCCCTGGGGCTCGCTGGTGCTGTTCGGCATCGACAAGGTGACCAAGTACGACATGGAGGCGCCGCTCTACACCACGACCTTCGTGTTCGTGATGAACAAGGACAAGTACAACGCGATGTCCGACAAGCAGAAGGCCGCGATCGACAAGAACTGCTCGACCGAGATGGCCGGCGTGGTCGGCGAGCACTGGGGCAAGTTCGAGGATGCGGGCATCGACAAGGTCAAGGCGGAATCCAATCATGAGGTCTACAAGCTGACACCCGAGCAGACCGCCGCCTGGAAGAAGGCAGCCGAGCCGCTGGTCAAGACCTGGGGCGAAGGCGCCAAGAAGGCCGGCGCCGATCCCGACGCCGCGTTGGCGGATCTGAAGGCCTCGCTGAAGAAGTACAACGCGCTGGCGGAGTAGGCGCCGCGGCGAAAGAAGCACGGTGGCGAGGACATCTCGCCGCCGTTGTTCTTCAGGCGGGTTGAACGGTGAGGAGCGCACGCCGCTTCCTCCCCCCTCTCCCCGCCTGCGGGGAGAGGGTTGGGGTGAGGGGGAGTCTCCGCGGGGCGGTGGCAGTTGGACGCGCGGAGAGTCCCCCTCACCCGGAATCCGCGCTTCCAGCGCGAATTCCGGCCTCTCCCCGCACGCGGGGAGAGGCAAAGTGCGCGGCGACATCTGAATCAAGAGAATGACCTCACGCGATAGGACTCTCCCATGAAGCGCTCCTGGATGGACCGCATCATCGACACGATCGAATGGATCGCGGCCGGCTTCGTCGGCATCGTCGCGCTCGACATCTTCCTGTCGGTGCTGCTGCGCAACACGCTGAATTACTCGATCCCCGATTCGTTCGATATCGGCCGGATGCTGCTCGGCATCCTCATCTTCTGGGGCATCGCCGCGACGTCCTATCGCGGCACCCACATCACGGTCGATCTCGTCTGGGGCAATGTCGGGCCGCGCTACCAGCGCTGGATCGACGTGTTCGCAACGCTGGTGCTGCTGTTCGTCGTCACCGTGCAGACCTGGACGCTGTTCGACAAGGTGCGCGGCACCTACAACGACAACGTCCAGACCTTCGACATGCACATGCCGACCTGGCCGTTCTTCGCGGTCGCGTGGATCGGTGATGCCGCGGCCGTGCTGCTGATCGCGATCCGCACCTACCGCCTGATCTTCCATCCCGAAGACATGCACGATCCCAAATTGAAGGCGACGGAGTAATCATGAGCACCGATGCCGTCGCCTTAATCGGCTTCGTTTCCCTGTTCGTCCTGATGCTGCTGCGCGTGCCCGTCGGCATGGCCATGGGCCTCGTCGGCGTGTCCGGCTTCGCCTATCTCGTCAACGGGACGGCGGCGCTGAAGCTGGTCGGCCAGACCTCGATGCGCACGGTCACCGACTACACCTTCGGCGTCATCCCGATGTTCCTGCTGATGGGCTCTTTCGTCAGCAATTCAGGCATGAGCCGCGAACTGTTCCGCGCCGCCAACGGCTTTGTCGGGCATCTGCGCGGCGGGCTCGGCATCGCCACCGTCGGCGCCTGCGGCGGCTTCGCCGCGATCTGCGGCTCCTCCGTCGCGACCGCCGCGACCTTCTCCGCCGTCGCCTATCCCGAGATGCGCCGCTTCGGCTATCCGCAGTCGTTTGCCACCGGCGTGATCGCGGCGGGCGGCACGCTGGGCGCGATGCTGCCGCCCTCTACCGTGCTCGCGGTCTACGGGATCATCACCGAGCAGGACATCGGAAAGCTCTTCATCGCCGGCATCATTCCGGGCCTGCTGGCAATGACCATGTACATGATCACGATCTTCCTGATCGGTCATTTCCGCCCGGACTTCCTGCCCAAGGGCAAGGTGCTGCCGTGGCGCGAGCGCTTTGCGGGCCTGAAGGACATCTGGGCGCCGGTCTTGCTGTTCGTCTTCGTCATCGGCGGCCTCTACGGCCTGCCCTTCCTGCCGCGCTTCACGCCGACGGAAGCCGGCGGCGTCGGCGCCGCGGGCGCCTTCATCATCGGCGTTGTCACCGGGCGGCTCGACCGCGAGAAGATCTTGGCCTCACTGCTGCAGGCGACGCGTACCGCGGCCGCCGTGTTCACCGTGCTGATCGGCGCGCTGATCTTCGGCTATTTCCTCACGGTGACGCAGACGCCGCAGAAGGTGACCGAATTCCTCACCGGTCTCGGCCTCGGCCCCTACGGCGTGCTGGCGCTGATCATGGTGATGTATCTCGTGCTCGGCTGCCTGATGGACGCCATGGCGATGATCATCCTCACCGTGCCGATCATCTTTCCCGTGATCACGCATCTCGGGTTTGATCCGATCTGGTTCGGCGTCATCATCGTGATGACCGTCGAGCTCGGCCTGATCCATCCGCCGGTCGGGATGAACGTCTTCGTCATCAAGAGCGTGGTGAAGGACGTCTCCTTCTCCACGATCTTCAAGGGCGTGATCCCGTTCGTGGCGACGGACCTCGTGCGGCTGGTGATTTTGATCGCGTTCCCTCTGCTGGCGACCTGGCTGCCGACACGGATGATGGCGAATTAGCTGAACGAAGATCGTCACTTACCCTCCCCCTCCAGGGGAGGGTCGAACGCAGCTTCGTTGGTCATAGCAAGTAAGAGGTGCCCATGACTCCCACCCTCGAGACCAAATACGTCTTCACCATCACCACAAAAATCGGCGACGTCGTCACCGCCGGCGAAACCGGCATCGGCGTCCGCCGCATCATCCCGATTATCGGCGGCGAGGTGGCGGGCGCGATCACGGGCAAGGTGCTGCCGTTCGGCGCCGACTTCCAGACCATCCGTCCGAACGAGCTGATCGACCTCGAAGCGAAATACGCCTTCGGGACCGATGACGGCGCCGTTGTCTATGTCGAGAACAAGGGCATGCGCTTCGGCCCGGTCGAGCTGCTGCAAAAGCTGAAGCGCGGCGAGCCGGTCGATCCGAAGCTGATTTACTTTCGCACGGTCCCGAAATTCGAGACGGGGCACGAGAAGTATCGCTGGCTGATGGAGCACATTTTTGTCGGCTCAGCCGCACGCCATGCGGATCGCGTCGTGATCGACGTGCATCAGGTGGTGTGAGGGTCACGCATGCTGCGATTGTAGTGGAGCCGAGCGCACTACTTCGCCGCAGCGATCCAGTCGGTGGCCTTCATCCGCGCGACCAGTTTTGGCTGTCCTGACGGATCGGGCCTGTAGACGAACGCCTCGCCTTCCTGCACATCGCCGGCGTCCTTGCCGAAGGCGTCGGCAAAGTTGGTCTTGTGGGTGACCAGGAGGGTATCGGTTGCCCCGGACGGAGGCGTGTTGACGAGGTCGCGCACCGCGGCACCCGCCTTGCGATTGGCGCCGCCCGGGTTCGCCATCGCCGATGCGCCGCCCCCACTGTCGGTCAATGCGTCGACCGCCTGGACGTCCCGGCTGGACAACAGTTTTCCCGTCTCGACGGCGCGGTTGAGTTTGCTGGTGAGCACAAGACCGATGGGAATGCCGAGCTTCCTGACGGCCCGGCCGACGTCCGCAGCCATCTCGCGCCCGTTCGTGCTGAGCTGACGCTGCGCCGTCATGTCGGTGAAGTTGAGGGGATAGACGTCCTTTTGACTGTCGTCCGTAGCGCCATGGCGGAACATGATGACATAGCCACCGCCCCGGAGCTCGCTCACCAGCGCATCGTTATCGACCGCTCCTGCCGGATACAAAGGGGCCGGAAAGACCAGGAGAGCGATGCAGGCAATCTTCCTCATTGGACACCTCCGATGAGCCGGCCATCAATCCACGCACCCAAATGCCCGCGGCGGCGGCGAAAAGCTTTGCCGGGCGCTTGCGGTTTCCTTAATTGTTGCTCCAGATTCGCCCTTTTCGGCGGCGAGGCCCGCGGTCAGCAACCCTGAATCCGCCTTTGACGCAAGGCTCGGCTGGTTTCAGGATGGTCCGGCGCAAGGTTGTGCAGACCACGGGAGTCCCACCATGTCTCTTATGGCTTCCAGCGAACCAGCTCCCCGACACACCTTCGACTCCGCCGAAATGGGCGCCATCGCTCATCTCTACCGCGGCGAGGTCTATCGATCGACGATCTGGCGAACGCGGCTCGACAACACGACCAATTGGGCGATCGTCACGATGGGCATCGCACTGTCGACGACCTTTTCGAGCCCGGAGGCTTCGCCTCTGCCGCTCGTACTCGTCGGACTGCTCCTTGCCGTGTTCCTTGGTATGGAGGCGCGGCGTTATCGCTATTTCAATGTCTGGCGTGCCCGGGCTCGTTGGCTGGAGAGGAATTTCTATGCGCCAATCTTCACCGGCGAAGCGCACGATGACAGCTGGAAGGATGTCCTCGCGCGCGACTACACTGCGCCCCGCCATCACATTTCGTTTGTCCGCGCGGCCGGACGGCGGTTGCGTCGCAATTACGTCTGGATCCTCGCCATCCAGGCAACCGCCTATTACGGCAAGATTGCAATCCATCCGACGCCTGCGTTGACCTTGACGGAACTTATTGATCGCGCCGCCGTCGGACCGATTCCCGGCTGGATCGTTCTGATCATGGGCTTTGCCTACAATTTCGGGTGGCTGGCGTTCGCGCTCGGCACGATGTGGCTCGACCAACGCGAGCACGGGACCAAGGGCGACCAGGTGGCGATGGGTTGATGACGCGGAGCGGTTACCCGTTCCTGGGGGAGCCGAGACGAGTGTAGCGGCCCGCCGTCAGGGACGGGCTGCTCCGTCTTGACTCCCCCAGAATTCGTTATACAACATAACTATTCTGACAAGGACGCAAATGACACAGGGAAACGCCGAGACCGCTGACGCGGGCGCCTCCGGGCTTTTGAGGATCGAGCGGGCGGACCGGGTTCTGACCGTGGGCCTGAACCGGCCGGCCAAGCGCAATGCGCTCAATGACGGCATTATCCTCGAAATCGGCGAGTGCTTTGCCTCCCTGCCCGAGGATATCGGCGCGGTCGTCATCCACGGCATTGGCGATCATTTCTCCAGCGGTCTCGACCTCTCCGAGCTCCAGGACCACGACGCGACCGGCGGCCTCCTCCATTCCCAGATGTGGCACCGGGTGTTCGACCGCATCCAGTACAGCCGCGTGCCCGTGATCGCCGCGCTCCGGGGCGCGGTCATCGGCGGCGGGCTGGAGCTTGCCTGCGCCGCCCATATCCGCGTCGCCGAGCCCTCGACCTATTTCGCCCTGCCGGAAGGGCAGCGCGGCATCTTCGTCGGCGGCGGCGGCTCGGTGCGGCTGCCGCGGCTGATCGGCGTTGCCAGGATGATGGACATGATGCTGACCGGCCGCGTCTACAGCGCGACCGAAGGCGCCTCCTACGGCTTTGCGCAATATGTGACGGAGGCCGGCAACGGGCTCGGCAAGGCGCTGGAGCTTGCGACCAAGGTCGCCGCCAACGCGCCGCTGACGAACTTCGCCGTGCTGCAGGCGCTGCCGATGATCGCGGAGGCCAATCCGCAGGCCGGCCTGTTGATGGAATCGCTGATGGCAACGGTTGCGCAGAGCGACAAAGAGGCAAAACGCAGGATCCGCGAATTCCTCGAGCACAAGACCGCAAAGGTGAAGCCGAAGTCATGAGCGGACAGCCGTCCTCTTCCAGCATGGAGCGCGGCGCGAGCACTTCCCCGCTGCGGCCCATTTCGTTCGGCGATCCCGTCGTCAACATCGAGCGGCGCGACGACGGCACGATTTACCTGCGGCCAAAGCAGCCGCTCGGCGACTATCCGGTCCGCCTCACCGACCGCCTGCATCACTGGGCGACGACGACGCCGGACCGCGTCTTCATGGCCGAGCGCGAAGGCGGCCGCGGCTGGCGCAAGATCACTTACGCCGAGTTGCTCGCCGCGAGCCGGCACATTGCTTCCGGGCTGATTGCGCGCGGCCTGTCGGCGGAGCGGCCGGTCGTCATCCTCTCGGGCAATTCGATCGACCACGCGCTGCTCGCGTTCGGCGCGTTCTATGCCGGAATTCCGTTCTGCCCGGTGTCGCCGGCCTATTCGCTGGTGTCGAAGGATTACGGCAAGCTCTCTTACCTGATGAAGCTGCTGACGCCCGGCCTCGTCTTCGCCGAGGATGCCGGCAAGTTCGCGGATGCGCTCGCCGCCAATGTCTCTGATGGCACCGAGATCGCCGCGTCCTGGGGCAGCGTGCCGGGTCGCGACGTCACCCTGCTCGCCGACCTCATGGCGACGCCGATCCGCAGCGATCTCGACGAGGTGCACAGCAAAATCGGCCCCGACACGATCGCAAAATTCCTGCTGACGTCGGGCTCCACCGGCAATCCCAAGGCGGTCATCAACACCCAGCGCATGATCTGCGCCAACCAGGTGATGCTGCGCGAGACGCTCGCCTTCCTCAAGGACGAGCCGCCCGTCATCATCGACTGGCTGCCCTGGAATCATACGTTTGGCGGCAACCACAATATCGGCCTGACGCTCTACAATGGCGGCTCGATGTATCTCGACGCCGGCAAGCCGGTGCCGGGCGGCATCGAGGAGACCGTGCGCAATCTCCAGGAGATTTCGCCGACGGTCTATTTCAACGTTCCCAAGGGCTATGAATCGCTGCTGCCTTATTTGCGCGACGACCAGGGCCTGCGCGCAAAGTTCTTCGACCGGCTGCACGCGATGTTCTTCTCGGGCGCAGCACTATCGCCGTTCGTCTGGAACAGCCTCGACGAGCTCGCAGTGAAGGAGAAGGGCTACCGCGTGCCGATGCTGACCGGCCTGGGCGCGACCGAGACCGCGCCGTTCTTCATGTCGGTCAATCCGCGCACCAGCCGCTCCGGCCATGTCGGGCTGCCCGTGTCGGGCAATGACGCCAAGCTGGTACCGAACAACGGCAAGATGGAAGTGCGCGCCAAGGGGCCGAACGTGATGCCCGGCTATTGGCGCCAACCCGACATCACCGCAAAATCCTTCGACGAGGAAGGATTTTACAAGATGGGCGACGCGCTCAAGCCCGTCGATCCCGACGATCTCAACGCCGGCTTCGATTTCGACGGCCGCGTCAGCGAAGACTTCAAGCTCGGCAGCGGAACCTGGGTCAGTGTCGGCCCACTGCGTGCGCGCTTCGTCGCGGCCTGCGCGCCGCTGGTGCGCGACGTCGTCATCGCCGGCATCAACCGCGACGAAATCTCCGCGCTGGTGCTGCTCGACCTCGACGGCTGCCGGCTGATCAACCCGACGCTGCCGGCCGACGATCTCACCGTCACCGCCCGCGACCGGCTGGTCCGTGAAGCCTTCCGCGAGCGCCTGACGCGCTTTCTGTCTTCGGCCACCGGTTCCTCGACACGGATCACGCGCGCGATCCTGCTGGATACGCCGCTGTCGATCGACAAGGGCGAGGTCACCGACAAGGGCTCGATCAACCAGCGCGCGGTGCTCGAGCATCGCGGCGCGCTGATCGAGGAGCTCTACGCTGCCAATCCATCGGACCGTGTGATATCGGTCGGGTAGAAACCATCGCTACAGGAGAACGCCATGTTGTTGAAGGATCAGGCAGTCATCGTTACCGGCGGTGCATCGGGACTGGGCGCGGCGACCGCGCGAAAGCTGGCGGCGCAGGGCGCCAAGGTCGCGGTGTTCGACCTCAATGCCAAGCTTGCGGAGACCGTCGCCGCCGAGCTCAAGGGCGTCGCCGTGACCTGCGACGTCTCCGATGCCGCCTCGGCTGAGGCCGCGATCGCGCAGGCGACCAAGGCGCATGGACCCGCGCGCGTGCTGGTGAACTGCGCCGGCATCGGCGTCGCCAAGCGCGTGGTCGGCCGCGACGGGCCGATGGCGCTTGCCGATTTCGACAAGGTGATCAAGGTCAACCTCATCGGCACCTTCAACATGCTGCGCCTCGCCGCAACCGAGATGTCCAAGCTCGAGCCGCAGGCGACCGGCGAGCGCGGCGTCATCATCAATACGGCGTCCGTTGCCGCCTATGACGGCCAGATCGGCCAGTCGGCCTATTCGGCCTCCAAGGGCGGCATCGTCGGCATGACGCTGCCGATTGCGCGCGAGCTCGCGCAGTTCGGCGTCCGCGTGCTGACGATCGCGCCCGGCCTGTTCCTGACGCCGCTGCTGGCCAACCTGCCGCAGGAAGCCCAGGACTCGCTCGCGGCCGCGATCCCGTTCCCGCGCCGGCTCGGCCATGCCGACGAGTTCGCCGCGCTCGCGCTGCACATGGTCGAGAATTCGTACCTGAATGGCGAAGTGGTGCGCCTCGACGGCTCGCTGCGCATGGCGCCGAAGTAAGGCGCAACGAAAGCAGGGCCATCGCATGTTCGTGAACCGGCGCGACGTCCAGATCCAGTGGGGCGACTGCGACCCCGCCAACATCGTCTATTACCCGCGCTATTTCGCGATGTTCGACGATTCGACGTCGACCCTGTTCGAGGTCGCCGGATTCTCCAAGCAGGACTTGGTCCGCAAATACGGCCTGGTGGGTATCCCCATGGTCGACACGCGGTCCAAGTTCTACATCCCTTCGACCTATGGCGACTGGATCACCATCGAAACGAAGATCGAGAGCATCAAGCGTTCGAGCTTCGAGGTGAAGCACAACGTCTACAAGGGCGAGGCACTGGCGATCGAGGGTTTTGAGACCCGCGTCCTGGTCGGCCGCGATCCCGTTAACCCCGAGAAGCTGAAATCGGCACCGTTTCCGGCGGAAATGGTCGCCAAATTCACGGGGAATTAGGTCTGGAGCTAAATCGCCGCATCGCCAAAAGAGGGGGCTGAATTACCCCCCGATTTCTGCTTTCAAAGAAACACGTCAAGGGAGGAATAGATGAAACGCTTTTACCTGACCGCCGCCATCGCTGCTGCGACGCTTGCCCTGCCGGCTCTGCCTGCGCTGGCCCAGACCAGCGAAATCACCATCGGCATCACCACCACCACGACCGGCCCGGGCGCGGCGCTCGGCATTCCCGAGCGCAACGCGCTGGAATTCGTGCCGAAGGAGATCGGCGGCGTGCCGCTGAAGGTGATCGTGCTCGACGACGGCGGCGATCCCACCACGGCAACCACCAACGCCCGCCGCTTCGTGACCGAATCCAAGGCCGACATCATCATGGGCTCGGCGCTGACGCCGCCGACCATCGCGGTCTCCAACGTCGCCAACGAGGCCGGCATTCCGCATTTCGGCCTGGCGCCGTTCCCGATCACGCCTGAGCGCATGAAGTGGTCGGTGGCGATGCCGCAGCCGATTCCGATCGTGGGCAAGGTGCTGTACGACCACATGAAGTCGAAGGGCGTAAAGACGATCGGCTATATCGGCTATTCCGACTCCTATGGCGACCTCTGGTTCAACGATCTGAAGGCCCAGACCGGGCCGATGGGCATGACCATCGCCGACGAGGAGCGCTTCGCCCGTCCCGATACGTCGGTGACCGGACAGGTGCTGAAGCTCGTCGCCGCCAATCCCGATGCGATCCTGGTCGGCGCTTCCGGCACCGCAGCCGCGCTGCCGCAGACCGAGCTGCGCGAACGCGGCTATCAGGGCCTGATCTACCAGACCCATGGCGCCGCCAGCATGGACTTCATCCGCATCGCCGGCAAAGCGGCGGAAGGCGTGCTGATGGCTTCCGGTCCCGTCATGGACCCCGAGGACCAGCCGGACGAGGCCGCCACCAAGAAGCCGGGCCTCGCGCTCAACACCGCCTATGAGGCCAAGTACGGCCCGAACAGCCGCAGCCAGTTCGCCGGTCATTCCTATGATGCGTTCGAGATCCTCAAGCGCATCATTCCGACGGCGCTGAAGACGGCGAAGCCCGGCACGCCTGAATTCCGCGAAGCGATCCGCCAGGCGCTGCTGTCGGAGAAGGAGCTGGCAGCGAGCCAGGGCGTCTACAACTTCACCGAAAAGGACCGCTACGGCCTCGATGAGCGCTCACGCATCCTGCTCACGGTGAAGAACGGCAAGTACACGCTCGTGAGGTAAGGCGCGGCGAAAGTTTCGAGACGACGAGAGCCGGCCTGGTGGGGCCGGCTCTTTTGTTTTTCTTTTGGGGCGAATTGCCTACCGAGGTCGTCATGCCCGGGCCTGTCCCGGGCATCCAGGTTCTTCGCGCGGCAAGGCGTGGATGGCCGGGACAAGCCCGGCCATGACGGTGTGGAGAGTTCAGCGCCTCGAGACTACGGTCTTGTGAGCGCCTCAAGCCGCCTGCCGCAGCGGGGTCCAGGCGAATTCCGTATAATAATCGTCCATCATGCGGTCGACATAGGCGGTGAGGTTCGCAAATCCCTCGGCGCGCTGACGCAGGCCGGATTCGAAGAAGGGCGTCAGGATTCCGGCGAGCGCGCCGAAGGCGGTGGCATCGACGCCGCAGGGCTTGTTGCCCATCAGGTAGGCCTTGTCGCCGAGCTGGACCGAGAGCGCGAACAGCGAACGCACCGCGAGATCGACGTCGTCATCGGGCGCGTGGCGGCCGAGGCCGGAGAGCAGATAGTTCTCGGCGACACGGAATTGCGCATCCTCGCGCAACTTTTCGCGATTGTGCTCCGGCGCGCCGTCGAAGAAATGCGCGGGCCCCTTGGCGAAGTTGACCGGATCGACCCAGCGCGCCCCGACCAGCGCCCAGTAGACGTGATGCTCGATCATGCGCTCGAACGCCCAGGCCTGCGCCCGCTCGGCCAGCGACAGCCCGGCGTCGAAATCGAAGCCATAGCGGCGCTCGATATGGGCGCGGATGAAGGTGGAATCGGCCACCGCCTCGCCGCCGTCGTCGATGAACGGCAGCTGCCCCTTGGGCGAGGCCGGCGGCATCGCCCGCTCCTTCCGGTAGGGCAGTCCCGCCATCTTGAGCTGCACCTCGGTCTTGGTGACGAAGGGGCTGATTTCCGGCAGGCCGAAGCCGGCGCCAAAGCCATAAAGCGTGATCATGCGAACTCTCTCCTGGACCTGCGAAATTGGGGCTTGCGAAATTTGGACTTGCGAAACTTTGAGGGAACCTAGTGACCGGCTGCTGCCACCATGGTGGCAGCAGCCGTGATATCTTCTGCGAACCGGGCCCCCCGCCAGGCGCGGGCCATGACATGGCGGGCCAGCGCGTCCGCAGCCTGGGTCAGCAGGCGTGCCATCACGCCTGCGAGAGCAAATCGGAGGTCGACGGCCATGAGATCGAGCGAAACGAGGCGGCCGAGCGCCCAGGCGGACCAGACCTGTGCCCGCAACATCGGAATCGCCGGGCCGAAATGGGTTGGAATGATCATGGACAAAATCCCTTCAGTCGATGTGTTGTCCCGGTATAGACACCCCCTGCTGCCAACATCCTGTCAGCAGCAGCGCGCCGTTTTCTGATCCGTCCCCCGATGAGAGAATCGCCATGAGACGCGCCGACCGGCTGTTTCAGATCATCCAGGTGCTGAGGCGCACGCGTAAGCCGCTGACCGCGGACGCGATCGCGGCCGAGCTCGAGACCTCGAAGCGCACCATCTATCGCGACATCGCAACCTTGATCGGCCAGCGCGTGCCGATCCGCGGCGAAGCCGGCATGGGCTACATCCTGGAGAAGGGTTTCGACCTGCCGCCCTTGATGCTGACACCCGACGAGATCGAGGCGGCGGTGCTGGGCGCGCAATGGGTCGCGGGCCATGCCGATTCCGCGCTGGCACGCGCGGCCGAAGATTTGATGGCCAAGATCGCCGACACCGTGCCTGAGCGCTTGCGTCCCTTCGTGCTGGAGCCGGCAAGCCGCGCGCGGCCGAGCTGGAACAGGGAGCCTGATCGCCTCGACATGGCGCGCACGCGCACCCAGATCCACGAAGGCAAGAAGATCATGCTGCGCTATCGCGACGAGCAGGGTCGCCCCAGCGAGCGCATGATCTGGCCGATCTCGGTCGGCTATCTCGAAGCCGTGCGCCTGCTTGCGGCCTGGTGCGAGCTGCGCGGCGACTTCCGCAGCTTCCGCACCGACCGCGTCGTGGATGCGAGCTATCTCGACGATAAATATCCGGAGCGGCGCGACGTGCTGCGCGCAAGATGGCGGCAGAGCCTGGTCTGGGGCCCGCCAAAGGACACGTGAGCGCGATGGAAGAGATCTCCCCCGTCGACCTGTCGAGCTGGTGCCAGAGCTGCGGCGCCTGCTGTGGCTATTCGGAGAACTGGCCGCGCTTCTCGATCGAGAGCGACGAGGAGCTTGCCGCAATCCCCGAGACGCTCGTCAACGCGCGCCAATCCGGCATGCGCTGCGAGGGCGATCGCTGTTCGGCGTTGCGGGGGGAAATCGGAAAGCAGACGGCCTGCGGCATTTACGAGGTGCGGCCGGAGGTGTGCCGCACCTGCATGCCGGGAGACGCCGAATGCGCGATGGCGCGGCGGAAATTCGGACTGCCGCTAATCGAGGCCGCTTAGGCTGGTACGGCTACAGCTGGAACGGCTTCGCTGACCTCGTCGTCGAACCCGTCCTCAAGCGGTGCAAGCACCGAGAGCGGCTTGGTCGACAGCGTGATCGGCTTGCGGCCCCCCGACAGCGACGGCGACGATTTGACCGTGCTTTCGCGCGACAGCGCGTACAGCGTCGAGCCGACGCGGCCGCCGTTGTCGATCAGGTCACGCTCGCTGCAGCTGGCTGCGATCGCGACCGCCAGCGAGTGCAGATGGCTGCGGCGATAGCAGAACAGCGCCAGCCTGGCGCGCGCGTCAGGGGAAACACTCTCAACCAGCCTCGGCAGGCCACTCTCGCTGGCGCGATACATCTCGCCAAGGAGTTCGTCGCGGACCGGGCAGAAATCGCTTTCATAGGCGTCGCGGCTTGAAAACATTGCAGTTCTCCCTCGATGCGGAAGATGCAGCGCAATTCTCTAATGAAAGGTTAACCACGCCGCCCGGTAGTCACCCGGGGTCCTTGCGCCCCGGTCGCGAATCGGAGGCGCCGTCTGGGGCCGGAGCCATCGCATCTCAGCCGATAAGTCGGGCGCCAGTACCTCCACGGCGTCATGGCCGGGCATAGCCGTCCGAAGGACGGCGTCGCTTCCGCTCGCCTTTGTCCCGGCCATGACGGCTGGCCACGCGGCACGAAGAACGTGGATGCCCGGGCCTTCGCCTCGCCGAAGCGGCTTCGGCCGCGCAGGCGGGACAAGCCCGGGCATGACGACCTCTTATGAATGCCGATCGACGACTATCCGCAGGCCGCCGGCGTCAGTTCGCGGCCATGAAGATGGAAAGGCCGAAACCGGTCAAATGATGCAGGGCCTGGTCGACGCCGATCAGGGTCCAGAACCAGGGATGCGCCAGGTCGACACCGAAATTGGCGGAGACTAACCCCTTGGCGCGGTCGATGGTGATATGGATCGCGAAGTCGATGAACGCGACGAACCAGAACCGCGGCGCCACCAACAGGATCAGCGGCAGCGCAACCGCGAGGTGAATCAGGCAATGCACCAGAAGCGGCAAAGCCCAGCCGTGCTTCTGGTCCTTGCCGTGCGCCATCCAGGCGGTCTGGAGCACGAAATCGGCGATGATGTGCTTGAAGGTGAGCAGCAACATCCAGCCAATGAGCGCTTCGACCGGAACCGCCGATGACATGGGTGGAAACGACAAGCTGACGCCCTCATTGACGTGACAAGAAAGATCGGAGCGTTCAGCGCAACTTCTTTTTTGGACCGGTCAAATCGCCGGGACGTGTGATTTATGACATCTCCCGCGACGGAATGCAGCCGGGGGGAACTGGAAAATCGCCAACTGTGGCTAACTGGTGATAGGATGACCAACCGCCGCGGCCAGATCGAGTAAGGTTACCTCCGGCTCGAAATTTGCATTCCGGCATCGGCACGTTATCATCGTCGGCAGAGAAATTTCGTTCTTTTTTCAGACGTTTAGGAATTGCAGGGCGCCTGCCGCGATCGCATCCGCGAGCCGTCCGCCACTCAGAAATAGGGCCGGAGTGCTGCCATGAGTACTGAAGGCCCGACCTCGTCACCGACCGAACCGCCACCGCGGCGCCCCAAGGTAATCAAGACCAATCAGCAGCAGGTCCTTCTCTACGTCGTGCTGACCCTGCTGCTGTCGCTCGCTACCGTCTGGGGCGGCCGCGCCATGCTGCACAATTCGGAGACGCTGACCTTTGCCGTTGGCCCGCCCAACAGCGACGAAGCGCTGTTCGCCGCCAAGCTCGCCACCTTGCTGAAGAACAACGCCTCGCGCTTCCGGATCAAGATCGTCAACAACGCAGACAATGCCAAGGCGCTGGCACAGTTCGACCGCAAGCAGGCCGACCTCGCCGTCCTTCGCACCGACACCAAGGTGCCGCTGCGGGCGCGCACGCTCGCGATCCTCGAGCACGATCTGGTGCTCCTGCTCGGTCCCGGCAACAAGAAAATCAAATCGCTCGCCGAACTCAAGAAGAAGAAAGTCGCCGTCGTCGCCGAGAACGAATCCTCGCTTGCGTTCGTACGCAGCATCCTCGACATCCCCGACGGTCCGGATGCCGCGAAGATCCAGATGGCGCCGCAGGGTGCAACGCTCGACAAGCTGTTCGCACCGGCGAGCGGCTTTGGCGCGGTGATCGCCATCGTCCATGCCTCCAGAGCGGTGCGGGACAAGGCCTATGAGCAGGTCGCCAGGCGCGGCGGCTTCACGCTGAACGCGATCGACGAGGCCAAGGCGCTGGCACGCAGGATTCCCGGCATTTCCAGCGAGACGCTTACTGCGGGCACGCTGTCTGCGTCGCCGGAAATTCCCGACGACGACCTCGACACGATCGGGCTCGAATGGCTGCTGGTCACGCAATCCAGGATGTCGGCGGGCACGGCGGGCGAGCTCGCGCGCGTCGTCTATGAGAACAAGTCCGCGCTCGGGCTCGACAACGGCTTCGCCAGCCGAATCGAGCCGGCCTCCGTCGAGAAGGATGCCTACGTGATGGCGCATCAGGGAGCGGCCGACTACATCAACGACGACACCAAGTCGTTCATGGATAAGTACAGCGACCTGATGTATCTGGGCGCCGCCGCGCTCAGCGTGATCGGCTCGATCTTCGCAGCGATCTACGCCAAGATCACCCGGATCGCGCCGGAGAAGGCCGGCGAGCTTTCCACCGCCGTCCTCGACGTCGGCGAACGCATCGAGCACGCGCATTCGCTGGACCAGCTCGAATGTCTCCAGGACGAGCTGGAAGGCATTTTGCGCGGCGCCGTCATAGGTCTCAGAGACGGCACGATCAGTACCGACGGGCTCGACACCTTCAAGCTCGGCTACGAGTTCGTCCGCGACGAGATCGGCATGCGCCGCGACTATCTCAAACGCCACTGCGGCGAGGCCGACAAGATCGCCCAGGATACGGCCCCTCCCCAGCAGGACGAGAGCAAGATCGTCGTGGTGAAGACAGCTCAGAGTGCCTGACCTATCGATTTGACGGATCTCGCAGCGGCGCCTTGCCGGCATTTCCCGGGGATCCCGGGGCTGAATTCGGGAACCGTCCCCCGTCCGCAACCCGTTTGCTCCCGGATACAACCGGAGCACGCGCGATGCGTCCACTCCTCGTCATTATCCTTCTGGGCATGCTGGTGGCGGCTGGATATTTCGCCTATTCCGCAATGGCGATCGAGGGTGAGCCGATCCCGACGGAAGGCTATGTGGCATTGGCGCTGGGAGCGGGTTTCGCCATCGCCGTCGGCGTCGGCCTGATGATGCTGCTTTTTTTCAGCAGTCGCCGCGGCTACGACGAGCCGCCGCATTTCAGATAGCGCCTCGAGCCCACCAGGGCACCGGGCTTTCCACAACCGTCCGACGATGCTGCGGGCAGTCCCCTGCCCGTCGTTGACGGCTCCTGCCCGGGCGGGCACTTTGGCGGCGGCGTCCCAGCCGGGACCTAGAGAGACACGACCGAGCCCGCCTTCCCGCATGTCCAAGCCGCTGATCCCCGCACTGGCCCAGTTCGTGGCCGCCACGGCCGGCCGCAACATGACCAAGGCAGCCTATGTGGCGGTCGGGCTCGGCGTACTCAGCATGGTGCTGCTGACGGTCAACCCGGCCTATGAGACGTTGCACCGCTGGGTCGACGCCCTGCTATGGGCCTGCCTCGTCTATTTCGTGTTCGAATGGGTGGTCCGGCTGCGCCACATGGCACAAACGGGGCGCCTGTCGCTCTACATGACCTCCTCTGCCGGAGTGGTCGATGCTCTGGGGGCGCTGGCCGTGCCGGTCGCGCTCCTGATCGGCATCGAGCCGAAGACGGCCTGGCTGCTCAGCGTGCTCTGGGTGTTGAAGGTGGTGCCGGGCATTCCGGGCCTGCGGCAGCTGCGCCGGGTGCTGGTGCTGGAATCGGGGCCGCTGGTCAGCGTGCTCGTGATATTCCTGATGGTGGTGTTCCTCGCTTCCGTCGCCGAATATTTCCTGGAGCGGGACGTGCAGCCGCAGACTTTCGGCAGCGTCCCCGCCGCGCTGTGGTGGGCTGTCGTCACGCTGACGACGACGGGCTACGGTGACGTCGTGCCGGTGACGCCGCTGGGGCGCATGGTGGCGGCAATGGTGATGATCTCCGGCCTCGGCGTGTTCGGGCTGTGGACCGGTATCCTGGCGACCGGCTTTGCCGCCGAGACAAGGCGCGACAATTTCCTCAAGACCTGGGAATCCGTCAGCAAGGTGCCGTTCTTCGCGGCGCTCGGGCCGTCGGCCATCGCCGACGTCACCCACATGCTGCGCACCATGGAGCTGCCGGCGCGCACCATGATCATCCGCAAGGGCGCGCAGGGCGACTGCATGTATTTCATCGCAGCCGGCGAGGTCGAGGTCGACCTGCCCGGCAAGAAGGTCCAGCTCGGCGAGGGCGCGTTCTTCGGCGAGATGGCGCTGCTCGGCAACAACAAGCGCGGCGCCAACGTCTCGACCACGAAGGTGTCGCGGCTGCTGGTGCTCGACCTCGTCGACTTCCGCGTGCTGATGGCGCGGCATCCCGATCTCGCCGAGACCATCGATGCGGAAGCCAAGCGCCGCACACTCGAAAACAAATAAATGGAGACAAGAATGTCGGACACAGCCGACGCAACCTCAGGCCCCGTGCTCGAACGTGACGGCGCACGCGCCACCATCCGCCTCAACCGGCCCAAACATCTCAACCGGCTCCAGGCCGAGGATCTCGGCGAGTTGGTCAGGCTTTTCGACCGGATCGAGGCCGATCCTGATATCCGCGTGCTGGTGCTGACCGGCACGGGGCGGGCCTTCTCGGCCGGCTATGACCTCAACTCGGTTGCCGAGCGCGCGGTCAGCGCCAACGAGCAGCAGAGCGCGGGCTCGGCGTTCGAGGTCGTCGTCAACCGGCTGGAGGATCTCGGCGTGCCGACGATCTGCCGGCTCAATGGCGGCGTCTATGGCGGGTCGACCGACCTCGCGCTCGCCTGCGATTTCCGCATCGGCGTCGACACCGCCGAGATGTTCATGCCGGCGGCGCGGCTCGGGCTGCACTACTACAGAAGCGGCATCAAGCGTTACGTGACGCGGCTCGGCGTCGACAATGCGAAGAAGCTGTTCCTCACCGCGCAGAAGATCAGCGCGCCGGAGATGCTGCGGATCGGCTATCTCACCGCGATGGTGCCGGTGGAATTCCTCGACGAGGAGGTCGACAAGCTCGCCAACATCCTCGCCGGCAACGCGCCGCAGGCAATGGCCGGCATGAAGCGCGCCATCAACGAATTCGCCCGTGGCGAATTGGACGAAGCGGCCGCCGATCAGCGCCACCGCGACAGCATGCGCGGCCACGAGATCAAGGAAGGCATCAAGGCGTTCGCTGAAAAACGGCCGCCAAAATTCTGATCACGCCCGCTGCGACCGCATCGCGCGCACCTGCGTGAGCTTTGGATCGCGGACGAGCGCCTGGTAGCGTTTGCTGTCGACGGCGTAAATCGCGATCCGGCCCTCACTGTCGGCATGAACGCCCCAGCCGAAGCGCTTGCCCAGGCTCGACGCCCTCATGCACGCCTGCCCCCGGGAGAAGAACGCTTCACGGGCCGCACGCTTCTCCGTCTTCGTCGCCTTCGCATCGAGCTCGCGTCCCGGCGCAGACGTCGCGAAGATCACGTCGTCGGACGTGTGCTTGTAGGGTGCCTTGGCGATCATCTCGTATTGCAGGCACGCCACCGTCGGCTTTCCCGCGCGCAGCGGCGGCTCCTCGCCGGTATGCGCGGGACAGTCTTCAGCCACCCGGATGAAGGTGTTGAAGCAGTTGGTCGTGTGGATCGACTTTGTCATCTGCAACCCTGGATCATTCAACCACCTGCAGCCGCGGCATGCTGCGCCGCCATCTCATCGTCGGCGGCATTGATCCGCTGGAACGCACGCCGCGAGGTCATGCGTTCGGCATAGCGAACGAATACGTCTTTCTTCGGCACGATACCGAACATCATCGTCCAGCTGAACGCGACACCCCACAAGATATCCGCGGCCGTCATGCGCTCGCCGAGCAGATACGGCCCCTTCGACAATTGCGTCTCGAGCGCGCCCAGCATGGTGTCGTAATCGGCGTAGGGCGACTGCATGATCGGCGCCGGCTCGCGCTGCATGAACTTGTCGATCAGGGCCGGCTCGAACGATGCGCCGTAATAGGCGATCCAGCGCAGGTACGGACCGCGCAGCGGGTCGTTCAGCGCGGGCGTCAGCCCCGCCTGCGGAAACAGATCGGCGAGATAGATGGTGATCGCGACCTGCTCGGTCACCAGCGCCTCGCCGTGGCGGACCGCCGGCACCTTGCCGAGCGGATTGATGGCGAGATAGGCGCCCTGGCGCTGCTCGCCGGCCTTCATGTTGAGGACGTGGAGATCGTAGGGCGCGCCCAGCTCCTCCAGCAGCACCCGCGTGCCGGTGGCGCGGCTTTGCGGCGAATAATACAGGGTGATGCGGTTTTGATCGGTCATAACACGTCTCCATCTGGCCGGCTGGCGATGGCGCTTGTAGCGGACCATACCTGACATCCTGTGTCAGGTATGGTTTAAGGGATCATGCGCGCGAGCAGAATGTTGTCGATCCTCACCACCCTCCAGGCCAGGGGGCAGGTCACTGCGCCCGAGCTCGCGGAAGCCTGCGAGGTGTCGGTGCGCACGATCTATCGCGACATCGACGCGCTCGCGGCGTCCGGCGTCCCTGTCTACGCCGACCGTGGCGCGGAGGGTGGCTATCGCCTGCTCGACGGTTATCGCGTGCGTTTGAACGGCCTGTCGCAGAACGAGGCGGAGGCCCTGTTCCTTGCGGGACTGCCGGGGCCGGCCGCGGCCCTCGGGCTGGACGCGGCGATGATCGCCGCGCAGAACAAGCTGATGGCGGCACTTCCTGCCAACCTTCGCGAAGACGCCGGGCGGATGCAGGAGCGTTTTCACCTCGACGCACCCGGCTGGTTCGGCGAGACGGAAGAACCCAAACATCTTCGCTCCATCGCCGGCGCGGCTCTGCGCGGGACGCTGATCAAGATTCGCTACCAGAGCTGGCGCGCGGAGAAGCAGCGCCGCGTCGCGCCGCTCGGGCTCGTGCTGAAGGGCGGCAGCTGGTATCTCGCAGGCCAAGTCGACGGCAGCGTGCGCACCTATCGTGTCGCGCGCGTGCTGGACTGCACCGCGCTCGACGACCGCTTCGATCGTCCCGCCGCGTTCGATCTCGCCGCCTATTGGCAGGCAGCGACGCTTCGCCTCGAAGCCGAGATGCATCCCAATGTCGCGATCGTGCGGCTGTCGCCGCTCGGCGTCAAACTGCTCGACGCGCTGAGCCAGCCTTACGTCAAGGCGCGCACGCAGCTTGAAGAGACCATCGATGCGGACGGCTGGCGCATCGCGCGCGTGCCGACCGGCAAGACGTCATGGCACGCCGCGGCCGAATTGTTGCGGCTGGGGTCCGAGGCCGAAGTGCTGGAGCCCGCCGATCTCCGCGAGAAGATGGCGGAGATGACGCAGGCGATGGCTGCGCGCTATCGCGCAGCGGCGCAAAAAGCCTGACAGCGGCGCATTTCGCCGAATGCCACGAAACATTCCTGAAACACGATTCCTGCCTCGCGCCCTGAACGCGTTCGCGTCTCAGCCCGACGGAGAAGCAGGGACACAACAACGGCCTTAGCGCCACACTGGAGAATGAAAATGTTTCGTAAGCTTGCTCTTGGTCTGATCGCTGCTGGTTCGCTCGGTGCTGCCGCTCTCGCGCCCACCGCGGCTTCGGCCCACGGCTTCCATCATCACTGGGGTCCCGGCTGGGGCTTCGGCGGCGTCTACGTCAACACCGGCGTCAGCAACTGCTACCAGGAGCGCGTCGTCCGGACCCGCCATGGCCTGCGCGTCCGCGTCGTGAATGTCTGCGCCTACGGGATCTACTGATATCTGACGTCCTCGACAAAGCTCCGGCCGCAGTGCGGCCGGAGCTTTGCATTGGGTTAACCAATCTGCCGATGCCGGCGGAACCAGGCCCAGGTCTCGCGCGTCGTCCTGATGTAGCCGCGGCCGCGATAGACTATCTCGTCGTCGACGATCTCGTTCAGCTTCGGCAGCGCGTGAAACGGGATCGAGGGATAGGCGTGGTGCTCGACATGGTAGGGCATGTTCCATGCGAACCATTTGACGATCGCGCTGGTGTAGGTGGTGCGCGTGTTCTGGAAGGCGCTGCGGATGCGGTCGCAACCGGTGTGCTCGGCATAGAGATAGGGCCGCAGGAAGGACTGCCCGATCATCAGCGGGACGATCCAGACCCAGAGCAGCAGCGCTGAGGAAAACCACAGCGAGAGCGCGAGCAGCAACGCATAGAGCCCGGCATAGGCGCGCGCCTCGCGCACGATGGTGGCGCGCTTGTTTTCGGGAATCCAGGGCACGGTGACCTTGCCGGTGACGGCGTGGCCGAGCATCAACCGGAGGCGGCCGGCGACCTGAAGCAGGCCGCTATAGGCGAGCGCGAGCTGCGTGTCGGATTTCGGCTTCACGCCGACAATCAGCTCCGGGTCCTTGTCCGGATCCTGGGTGTAGCGGTGATGGTCCCAGTGAAACAGGCAGTAATATTCGTAAGGTTGTCCGATGATGAAGGCCGAGGGATAGCCGACCGCAAGGTTGAGGCCGCGGCTCCTGAACGCGGTCTTGTGCGCGGTCTCGTGCAGCGCCATGAACAGGAAGGCGACGAAATAGCCCTGCACCGCCATCAGCGGCAGCGCCCATAACACGCCCCAGACTGAAGAGACCTTCCAGACCAGCACACCGACCAGCACGATCAGGCCGTAATGGCTGAGACTTTTCGCGGCCCCCTTGAGATTGGAGCGCACCGACAATTCACGCAGCATGGCCGGGCTCAGCGGCTTCAGGCGATGGCCGGACTCTGAAACGGTCGCGTCAGTCATCATCGAAGGCTCGTCCTACTTGCTGAGAAGCTCTGCGACCTCGGCCTTGAGGAAGGCCTGGTCGCGCGGATTGTTGAGGGGGTTGCCGGCGCGATGGCCGTGCAGCGACGGGATCGGATGCAGCACCGCCGATTTTGCGTTGATCAGCCTGCCGAGCTCGTCCTCGTTGTCGCGGGCGTCGAAATAGCGGTCGGTCGCACCCGGCATCAGCAGCATATGCGCCTTGATCGCGGCCAGCGCCCGACCGAGGTCGCCATCGAATGACGCGCAACGACTGATGTCACCGCGCTGCCAGATCCCGGCTTGCGCGAGGAGATCATTGGCGTCGCGCCGGGCAAAGGTCGCGTCCCAGTTCCGGACGAGATAATCCTCGAGCGAGGTGAAGCCCGCCTCGCGCCACAGCTCGTCGCGGTAAAAGCCGTGCGACATCGCCCAGCCGGCATAGACGCGTCCCATGGCGCGATAGCCGGCAACGGGCTTCTCGACGAAGCGGCCGTCGCGGAAGGCGGGATCACCGGTCAGCGCGGCCTTCACGCTTTCGAGGAAGACGTAATTATAGGGCGCACATCGCGCACTGCCGCAGACCACCGCGGCCCGCGCGACCATGTCGGGATGCAGCGCCGCCCAGTGATAGGTCTGCATGCCGCCCATCGACCAGCCATAGACCAGCGCGAGTTTTGTGATGCCGAAGCGCTCGGTCAGCAGCCGGTGCTGGATCGCGATGGCGTCGTGATAGGTGATTTGCGGGAATGGCGCCTCGCCGGAATTCGACGGCGAGGACGACAGGCCGTTGCCGAACAGGTTCGGGATGATGATGAAGTAGCGCGTAGGGTCGAGCACGCCATCGGGCCCGATCAGCCATTCCGTGTCGTAGTGTTGGGCACTGAACGAGGTCGGGTAGAGGATAACGTTGTCCCTGGCGGGGCTGAGGGTGCCGTAGGTCTTGTAGGCGAGCTTCATCGCGGGGAAGACGGCGCCGGACTGAAGCGTGACGTCGCCGGCCTCGAAGATCTCGTAGTCGCGCTGCCCGGTCATGCGTCCAACTCCCGCTCACGCGGCCGCAGCATGCGGCCGCCGAGACAACGATGCATCGTTCGTGCCGGACCGGCAACGCATCGTTGCGCCCGCACTTAATATCTGTACTTATAGTACAGTTATTAGGTCAGGACAAGGGGTTTTGGTCGTCGCGCGTCAGGCGATGGCCGCGATGTATCGCTGCACGGACGCTGCGAATGCGGCCTTGGCGCCGGAGGCGATGTTGCGGCCCCACCAGGCGCCGTAGATGCGGTCAAAGGCGAGCGGCTCCAGAGCGGCCGCGATCCGCCGCACCGCGGCGGCGTTGAGCGGCATGTAGTTCGGATAGGAGTACATGAAGCTGACGAAGCGGCGGTCCATCGTCACCTGTGCGATGTCGCCGGTGAGCAGCGCGCCCTTGCCCTCCGCACCGCGCGAATGGTGCAGCATGGTGGCGCCGGCGAAATGACCGCCGGTGCGCAGCAGCAGCACATCGTCGGAGATGCGATGCTGATCGCCGGTCCAGTGCACGATGGCGGGATGCGGCCGCGTCACCCATTGGCGGTCATCGGCATGCAGATAGACCGGCGCACCGGCGAACGCCTCGCTCCAGTCGGCAACCGCGCCATAGTAGTGTGGATGCGAGATCGCGATCGCCTTCAGCCCGCCGAGCGAGCGCACATGCGCGACAGCTTCCGACGTCGCTAGCGGGACGCAGTCCCACATTAGACAGCCGTCACCGAGCGGCACCAACAGCGCGCGCTGGCCGATGGCGAAGCTCGGCTCGGACCCGATGCCGCTGAGGTCGAGATCATCCCGCCACGCAAGGCGGTGCCGTTCCGCCAACGCTTCGCCTGTGAGGAAGGTTTGGCCCTTCCAGTTCACGAACTGCCGCTCGTCCTCGCAGATCGGACAGGATGCGGGCGGTTTGTCGCTTTCAGGAAATTGGGCGCCGCAGGTTTCGCAGGTCCAGAGAGGCATGGCCATGATCCAGAAGAAGGAGGGGACACCCACGAGATGACGCCGTAGCCCTCCCATCGCAAGTGCGGACGAACCAACCCGGTTAGCAAATGTTACTTTCCGGTCCCCCCGGCGCCAGTTGGCCGGTCATGTGAGCCCGTCTTGTCAGCCCTGCTTGTGCAAGACCATTTCTGCCGGCCGTCATTCAACGCTCGATGGCATCGCGCTCCCCTCCCCGCCGCTGTCGGGCTGTCTCGGCTACAAGTTCGGCTATGTCGCCGTGTTCGTGCTGGCAGCCGCGTTCGGCGCCATCGCGATCGCCTGCGTGCTGATGATCCCCGCAAAGGCGATCGACGATCGCGCGGCTGCAGGGAGGATGACCCCGACAGCGCGCCGGATGCGTTCACCATGCTGCTCAAGCACCGGGCGCGGCTCGTGCCGGCGCTCGCGCTTTTTCATCTCGGCACACCGGGCTGCGGCACCAGGTCGCGGTCACAGCGCGTCATCGCGAGTGACTTATCACGCAATCCGGCGCTTTTGCGGTTGCGGCGCACCGGCCTGACGATACAACCTGCCGTAAATCGCCAACCAATCTGCCCTTCCCGATCGATGATCCAGCCTCAACTCTCATTCGATGGCGACCCGAATGGCCAGGCCTATGAAAGATGGCGCGAGCAGTTCTGCCGCCAGGTCGCGGACGTCGATTTCGTTCCGATCGGGGAAGGACGGGTTCACCGGACCATTTCGCCGGCCATCCTTCCGCGCCTCCGGCTCTCGGCCTCGTTCGGCACGCCGATGTCCTTCGTATCGCTCGGGACCAACGACGAATTGGTGATCACGATGTCGCCGAATTCGGCGCTGAGCGGGGCCATGGGACGACGTCCGCTGGAGGTCGCCGCCGGCGACGTCACGATCGGCGACCCCTCGATCAAGGGCGCCCAGATCACCCAGACGACTCACGGCAACTTCCAGACCGCGCTGCTGCCGCGCAAGGCGCTGCTGCGCGCGTGCCCGAATGCCGAGGACCTGATCGCGCAGTCGATCCCCGGCGCCAATCCGATCACGTCGATGTTCCTGCGATATTATGATCTCGCGCACGCTTATGCCGACAAGCTCGCGCCCGCGGAGCTCGATGCGGTCTCGCAGCATTTGTTCGACCTCTCCGTGCTGATGATCGGAGCGCGCGGCGATGTCGCCGAGCAGGCTCGCATGCGCGGCCTTGCGGCGGCGCGTCTCGAAACCCTCAAATCCGACATCCTGGCGCAGCTCGACAGCCCCGCGCTGTCGCTCACCGTCCTTTCAGCCGCGCACCGGATCAGCCCGCGCACGATCCAGTTGATGTTCGAGCAGGCCGGCATCACCTACAGCGGCTTCGTGCTGGAGCAGCGGCTGCTGCGCGCCGAGCGGCTGCTTCGAAATCCAAACCTGCGCACGCGCAAGATCATCGAGGTCGCACACCTCGCCGGCTTTCACGACGTTTCCTACTTCCATCGCGCGTTCCGCCGCCGCTTCGGACGGACGCCCGACGACGTCAGGAAGCTCTCCGGCGAGATGGGCTAAGGAAACTCAACCACGATCTTGCCGAAGTGACCGCCCTGCTGCATCAGCCGCAACGCGTCCGGCACGGCATCGAAGCCGAACGCACGGTCGATCACCGGCTTCATGCCGTTGCGGCCGATCGCGGCCGTCATCCCCTCGAACATACGGCGGCTGCCGACCGACAGGCCGATGACGTGCAGGTTCTTGGAGAACAGGCTCGGAATCGCTATCTGCTGCGAGAAGCCGGTGAGCACGCCGATCACCAGTATGTTGCCACCGACCCTGATAGCCTCGAGCGACTGCGCAAAGGTATCCTTGCCGCCGACCTCGACGACGTGATCGACGCCGCCGCCGGTCCAGTCGGCCGCGGCCTTGCCCCATTCCGGCACCGAACGATAATTGATGGTGTGGTCGGCGCCGAGCGCCTTGGCCCGTTCGAGCTTCTCGTCGCTCGACGACGTCACGATCACGCTCGCGCCGGCGAGCTTTGCGAATTGCAGCGCGAAGATCGACACGCCGCCGGTCCCCTGCACCAGCACGGTGTCACCGGGTTTCACCCTGGCCTCTTCGAACAGCGCGCGCCACGCCGTGAGGCCGGCGCAGGGCAGCGTCGCCGCTTCCTCGAATGAGAGGTGCGATGGAATGCGGCTGACGCCCTCGGCATCGAGCAGCATCACCTCCTGCAACACGCCCGGCCGCGTACCGCCGAGCGCATAGCGGCGGCTGGTCGCCGACACCTTCCCGTCGATCCAGGACTGGAAGAACATCGGACAGACGCGATCGCCAACCGCGACGCGGGCAACGCCGTCACCGACCGCGATGACTTCGCCGGCACCGTCCGAGAACGGGATCAGCGGCAATCGTGAGATGCCGCCCTTGCCCTGCACCGTGAGCAGATCACGGTAGTTGAGCGATGCCGCCTTCATCCGCACCGTGACCTGGCCGACGCCAGGCGTCGGTTCCGGCAGATCGGCCAGCTCCAACCCCTCGATCGACCAGTCGCGCGCGACCTGCCAGACCTTCATGGCGACCGCTCCGTGCCTACGTTCCAAAATTCTTCTGGATCGCCTTGTCGAGCGTCTCGCCGCCGACGAAGCGCTGGCGCAGCTCCCGCTTGAGCAGCTTGCCGCTCGGGTTCTTCGGCAGGCTGTCGACGAAGATGACGCGCTTGGGCACCTTGAAATGCGCCATCTGGCCGGCGCAGTGCTTGATGACGGCATCCTCGTCGAGCTTCTCGCCGGTCTTGACCACGACAATGGCCGTGACCGCCTCGATCCAGCGCGGATCGGGCAGGCCGACGACGGCAACTTCCGAGACCGCGGGGATGCGATAGACCATCTCCTCGACCTCGCGGCTCGCGACATTCTCGCCGCCGGTCTTGATCATGTCCTTGACGCGGTCGACCACGGTGATGTGGCCCTCGGCATCGACGGTGGCGAGATCGCCGGAGTGAAACCAGCCGCCGGTGAAGGCCGCCGCGGTCTTCACGGGGTCATTGTAATAGCCGGAGAGCAGATGCGGCGAGCGGTGCACGATCTCGCCGACCTCGCCGACCTTCACATCCTCCATCGCCGTGTTGACCACGCGCGTCTCGACATTGAACACGGGCTTGCCGGCCGAGCCGGCCTTGCGCAGCTGGTCCTCCGGCCGCAGCACGGTCGCGAGTGGCGCGATCTCGGTCTGGCCGTAAAAATTCCAGAATTTTACGGCGGGCAGGCGGCGCTGGAGTTCGAGCAAGACTTCCACCGGCATGATCGAAGCGCCGTAATAGCCCTTCTGCAAGGTCGACAGATCGGTCTTGTCGAAATTCGGCGAGCGCAGCATCGCGATCCAGATCGTCGGCGGCGCGAAGAAGGACGTGATCTTGTGTGCCTGGATCAGCGCCAGGATGTTGTCGGCAGTCGGCTTGCCCGTGATCACGCCGGAGGCGCCGAGATAGATCTGCGGCCCCAGGAAGACGTCGAGCTGGGCGCAGTGATAGAGCGGCAGCGCGTGCAGGAACTTGTCGTCCGCGCTCATGCCGCCGTCGATGATGCAGCTGACGTACTGCCACATCACGGCTTCATGGGTCAGCATCGCGCCCTTGGGCAGCGATTCCGTGCCACTGGTGTAGACGATCTGTGCGAGATCGCGACTGTCGACGGATGCCTCCAGGAACGAGCCGTCAGGGCCGAGAAGATCGTCGAAAGTAGTGATGTCCGCGGGCGCTGTGGCCGGATCCTCGCCCGGCAGCCAGATCATCTTCTCAACCGCGCAGTCCTTGGCCGAAGCGGTGCGCGCGGGCTCGACGAAATCGGGACCGGTCGCGAGCAGCTTTGCGCCGGAACTCTTCAGGATGAAATTGATCTCGTCCGGATTGAGCATGAAGTTGATCGGCACCAGCACCGCACCGATCCGCGCCAGCGCGAAGCGCAATGCCGCAAACGCGTGCGAATTGCGCGAGAGCACGGCGACGCGATCGCCCTTGCTGACGCCCAGCCCGAGCAGACCGCGGCCGAGCCGGTTGCAGATCGCGTCCATCTCGGCAAACGTCCAGTTCACGTCGCCGCAGCTCACTGCAAGCTTGTTCGGCTCGCGGCCTGCCGAGCGGCGCAGCAGGTCGCCGATGGAGTGCTCGCGCGCTTTCGAGATGGTGGCCGCGATGTCGCCGGTCATGTGTTCCTCCGTGTGATATCTTTATTTGTTGGATTTCTTGGCTGAAATCTTGTGTCTTCATCAGGCGCCTATCTGCGCCGGGCCGCCTGGGCGTGCTCCATGTACATGTGCTCGACCGACCGATCGAGCGAGGCGATTTTCTCGAAACCGCGCCGCCAGTCCTGCAAGTGCCGGCGCGTCCAGAGCACGCCGGCCTCGCGGTCGCGGCGGCGGATCGCGTCGATCAGATGGCGGTGCGCGGCGACGAGGCGTGGGCCGCCTTCGGCAACGCCGGTCACGATCATCTCGGTGGTCGGATAGAACAGCTGCGCCGCCGGCTCGCGTGCGAGCTGGAGCACGCGGTTCTGCGAGGCCTTGGCGACCAGCACGTGGAATTCGGCATCGCATTCGGCGAGCGCGGCGGGATCGCCGAGCACGGCCTCGCTGCGCACGAGATTGTTGGTGAGCTCGGCGAGATTCGCTTCGGTCGCGCGCTCCACCGCGCCTTCGATGCTCGCCACCTCCAGCGTCATCGAGGCCTCGTAGAGCTCGCGAAACGTCACCTCATGCAGCACCAGTGCGCGGCTGAGGCGGCTTGCGAGCTTGGTGTAGCGCGGCAGGCAGGCGTGCAGACGGCGCGAGGAATCGCGGCTGATCAAGCCGCCCTCCTCCAGCACGCGGATGCCTTCGCGAATGGTCGAGCGGTTGACACCGAACTGGCGCACCAGATCATGCTCGGTGCCGATGGGATCGCCGGGCTTGATGCGCCCATTGACGATCTCGCGCTCGATGGCGTCGGCGACTTTCTGATAGGCCGGCGCGACATCGATCGGACGGAAGAGCGGCGAAACCGGCACGATAGCCCCCAAATGGCGATTGTCCGACAAACTATAGGATCACCCCGAAGACGCGTCAAACTGCGTCATTCATGCCGCAGATGCAGCAAATTGACTCCTGGGAAACCTCGCTCTAGCTTTGTCGGACAAAGGGACAGAATAGTCCCGTACAAGAGGAAACGTATCCATGAGACCTATCGCAGCACTCGTGTCTGCGGCCGGCTTGCTGTCGGCTGCCCTGATCGTCCCCGCCTCCGCCCAGCAGACCCCGCTCAAGATCGGCGTGCTCTCCGACTTCTCCTCGGTCTATTCCGACATCGGCGGCCAGGGGAATGTCGAGGCCACCAAGATGGCGATCGAGGATTTTGGCGGCCAGATGTTCGGCAAGCCGATCGAGATGGTCGCAGCCGACGTGCTCAACAAGCCCGACGTCGCCTCTACCATCGCGCGAAAGTGGTGGGAGACCGAGGGCGTCGACATGATCATCGACCTGCCCACTTCCGCCACTGCGCTCGCGGTGATGGAACTGTCGAAGCAGTACGAGAAGGTGATGATCGTGACCGATGCGGCTAGCTCCGACATCACCGGAAAATCCTGCTCGCCCTACACCGCGCACTGGACCTACGACACCTATTCCAACGCCCACACCGTCGGCAGCGCCATCGTCAAGAACGGCGGCGACAGCTGGTTCTTCCTCACCGCGGACTACGTGTTCGGTCATTCGATCGAGCGCGACACCGGCGACGTGGTAAAGGCAGCCGGCGGCAAGGTGCTCGGCAGCGTCAAGCATCCGCTCAACACGGCCGATTTCTCGTCATTCCTGCTTCAGGCCCAGGCCTCCAAGGCCAAGATCATCGGGCTCGCCAATGGCGGCGGCGACACCATCAACGCGATCAAGCAGGCCGGCGAGTTCGGCATCGTCGCCGGCGGCCAGAACCTGGCCGCGATCGTGATGTTCATCTCCGACGTGCACAGCCTGGGCTTGAAGCTCGCGCAGGGTCTGATCATCACCGAGGCCTATTACTGGGACCTCAATGACAAGACCCGCGCCTTCGGCAAGCGTTTCCAGGAGCGCATCAAGCGCATGCCGACCATGAACCAGGCCGCGACCTATAGCGCCACGCTGCACTACCTCAAGGCCGTACAGGCCGCCGGCACCAAGGACACCAAGACCGTGATGGCCAAGATGCGCGAGCTGCCGGTGAAGGATGCCTTCACCGACAACGGCATCCTGCGCGAGGACGGGCGCATGGTGCACAGCATGTTCCTGTTCCAGGTGAAGAAGCCTGAGGAATCCAAGGGCCCGTGGGACTATTACAAGCTGCTCGCCGAAGTGCCCGCCGACCAGGCCTTCCGGCCGCTGAAGGACGGCGGCTGCCCGCTGGTGAAGTAACGCCGACAACGACGGACCTGCATCGCCAAGCGCGGTGCAGGTTCTCTAGCGCCGTCGCAAATCCGACGGGCTGTGGCCGAACTTCTTGCGGAACACCGTGCTGAAATAAGACGAACTGCTGAAGCCTAGCTGATAGGCGACCTCGGTGATCGACAGCGACCGCAGTTCCGGCCGCGTCAGCACGTCGTAGCAGCGCTGCAGCCGGCGATCCAAAATCCATTCGGACACCGAGACATCGGTCAGCCGGAAGAGATAATGCAGATGCCTGAGCGAGACGCCATTGCTCTTCGCAATCTTCTCCAGCGACAGATCCGCATCGGTAAGGTGCGCCTCGATCCAGGCCTTGACCGAGCGCAGGCGGGCCTGCTGCGCGCTCGCATCCTCCGAGAATTCGTCCCGCTCGCCCATGTCGAGCGCGAGCGCCAGCACGTCCATCAGCTCACCGCCCAATCGCGTGCGCGCGGTCTCGTCGAGCGGCGCGCCTTCCGCGGCGAGCGTCGCGCAGAACTCGGCGGCGATCCGGCCAAGTCCGCGGCTCGTCGCCATCGTCGTCACGACCGGCAGCCGCCCTTCGCTGAAGCGCGCCGAGAATTCCGCGCGCGGAATCTCGAGATAGAGCGATCGTACCTTGCCGACGCATTCGAGATCATAGGCCTCGGAGGCCGAGAAGATCGCGCTCACGCCGGGATTCGACAGCAGGGTCTGACCGGCCTGAAGCACGTTGACCCGGCCCTGCTGGACGAATTCGACGTAGTAGCAATCCTTGTCGAGCTTTGCGATATGCCGTTCGCGGCGCGAGATGCGCTGCTCCGACAGCAGGACGTCGGTCATGGTCACCGCGCCGAACCGTGCCTCGCGAATGAAGCCGTGATAGTCGGATCGCTCCTCGGCGTTCACGTCGACATGGACGTAGACGTCGCAGATCGCGCCTTGCCACGCGGCGTAGCGTTTGGACGGCTCCAGATCGTCTGTCGAAAACACCAGGTTCATCGTCCGCCCATCCGTTGCGCCGCCATGATGAACGTCGTTTGTGCATCGCACAAGCTGGCCACGCATCGAGATTCTAGAGGGCCGCCGCCTACACGCAAGACCGTTTGCGCGGAGAAGCAAAAGCTTTGCGCTCCGGAGCAAGCCGCGCTCCGGCATGTGGCCTATGAAGAACAAAAAACGGTCAATGAGATAGGCGGGAAACGTTCGCTTGCATCAGCTCGGATCAGCCGCAGCACGAACTGCCGTGCCGCCCGAATGGCGATGCGCGTGAGCAGCGCTTTGCCATCCCCCATCACGACGCGGTTCACGCAGCCGGTCAAGACCATTGCCGATATCGAGGCGCTGGAGCAGCGGCCTTACGACTCGCTCATCCCCGCCCGCAATCTCGTTCATCTCTTCGAAGCTACGGCGCATTTGCATCCCGATCGTCCCGCGCTGACGGTTCTGACCAAGGGCTCGCGCGAGCCTGATGACGCGACGCTGACGCATCGGCAATTGCTGGCGGAGATCACGCGCGCGGCCAATCTGTTCAGATCGCACAGGATCGGCGAGAGCGGCGGAACAGTTGCGTTTCTCTGCCCGATCCTGCCGTCGCTGTTCCCCGCATTGCTCGGTGCCCAGGTCGCGGGAGTGGCCAGTTCGATCAACTATCTCCTGAACGAAGACGCGATCGCCGACCTGCTCCAGGCGCAGAATGCAACTGTTCTGGTCGTGGCCTCCGAAGCGGCCGATCCCGCGATCTGGATCAAGGCAAACAACGTCGCGCAACGCGTCCCGTCGCTGAAGACCATTTTTGCGATAGGCGCGAACGGTCCGCTGCCTGGAGGTTTTCTAAACTTCAATGAGGCGGTCGGGAGCACGCGCGGCACGCTGGACTTCGCACCTTCGACCGATCGCAATGCGATCTGCGCCCTCTTCCACACCGGCGGGACCACCGGGCGGCCAAAGCTGGTTCGGCTGACACATGGCAACCAGATCCATGCCGCCTGGAGCTTTGCGCAGGTCCACGGACTGGATGAGCTGGACGCCGCCGTGAACGGTTTTCCGCTGTTTCACGTCGGCGGCACCATGACGCTCGGCCTGTCGATTCTCGCTGCCGGCGGTCATGTGATCATTCCCTCGCCGTACAGCCTCAGAAGTCCCGAAGCGATTCGCGACTATTGGCACACGGTGGAGCGGTTTCGCGCGACCATCGTGAGCGGAGTGCCGACTTCGATTGCCGCTCTTGCCGAGGTGCCGATCGGATCCTCCGATGTCAGCACCGTTCGCATGGCGCTCACCGGCGGGGCCGTGGCTCCCAAGGCTGTCAGCGACAGGTTTCAGGCGCGGACCGGGATTACCTTGTTCGAGACCTACGGGATGACGGAGACCGCGGCCGCGATCGCTTTCAATCCCGGCCGTGGCACTCCCGTGCAAGGCAGCGTCGGCTTCAGGGCACCGTTCGCTAAGACCAAAATCGTCGCTCTGGCTGATGCCGAACTGAAGACAGAGTGTCCGCCTCTCACGAGCGGCCTCGTCCTCGTGAGGGGACCGCAAGTGTTTCCCGGATACGTCGATCCCCAGCACAACAAGGGCGTGCTCACCGACGACCACTGGATCGTCACCGGCGACGTCGGCTATCTCACCCCGGATCAACGCCTCGTGCTGACGGGGCGCGAGAAGGACCTCATCGTACGAAGCGGCCACAACATCGACCCTGCCGCAATCGAGGACGTCGCGAACGCCTTCCCCGGTGTCCAGATGAGCTCGGCCGTCGGCATGCCCGACGCCTACGCGGGAGAGGTTCCAGTTCTCTTCGTGGTGCCCTCCCCCGGGCAGACAATCGATCTGGCGCAATTGCGCGAGCATCTCGAACACAACGTCAATGAGCCTCCTGCGAGGCCAAAGCGCGTCGTCCTGCTCGAAGCTCTTCCGGTTACCGCCGTCGGGAAGATCTTCAAGCCCACGCTTCGCGATCTCGCCGTCCGGGAAAAGGTCAGGACCGAGATCGATCGCATCTTCGGCCCCGACACGGCGGCAGATATCCTCGTCGAGAAAGACGAGAAGCTCAACACAGTCGTCAGCATCTCAGTCCATTCCGGTGATCTGGCTCGAACAGAGATGCTCGTCGAAAGCCTTGCAACGCTTCCACAAACCTATCGTATCGAGAACCAATCGTCCTGACGATCGCGCAACAGCCGGGTCGAAGAAAGGCAAGACGGGGATGAAGCGCTTTCGTTTCAATCAGCAAGAGATCGTCTTCGCAGTCTTCGCGCTGCTGTTCCTTTTGTTTTCGATCTTCCTGCGCGGCTTTCTGACGCCGGACAACATGCTGACGCTGCTCCAGAACGTGGCAGTGCTCGGCATCCTCGGCCTTGCCATGGCGATCGTCGTGATCGGACGCGGCATCGACATCTCGCTGATCGCGGCCCTTGCGGTTCCGCCGGGACTGGTGCTCCAGATGGTGCAGAACGGTCATTCGCTGCCGGCCTCGCTGCTCACCGCCGTGCTGCTCACGATCGCGTTCGGCCTCGTCAACGGCTGGCTGATCGCCTATGCCGAAGTCCCTTCGCTGTTTGCGACGTTGGCAACGGGCCTGTTGCTGGCCGGGCTCGGGCAGACCGCGCTGTTCCAGCTCGACGTCGTGCAATGGAGCCCGGGCATGGACGGCTTCGAGCGGCTCGGACAGGGCACCATTCTCGGCATTCCGACGTCGATCTGGATGTTCGCAATCGCCTGCATCGTGGTTGCGTTCCTGCTGCGCCAGACGCGCTGGGGCGCCTATATCTATGCGATCGGCGACAACCCCTACGCCGCGCGTGTCACCGGCATTCCCTCACGCCCGATCATCGTCCTGCAATATGTGATCACCGCCCTGATCGGCTGCTTTGCCGGCCTCGTGATGGCGGCATCCGTCAACTCGATGCCGACCCGCATCTTCAACTCGACGCTCATCTATGACGTCATCCTGGTCGTCGTGCTTGGCGGCATCGGGCTATCAGGCGGCCGCGGCGGCGTGCTCAACGTCGTCATCGGCACGCTCGTCATCGGAACGATGCTCAACGGCATGACCATCATGGACATCTCCTACGCCGGGCAAAATCTCATCAAGGGCGTGGTGCTGCTGCTCGCCGTCATCACGGATTCCTTCCTGAATCCGCGCAACGAGGAAACGGCACAACAGGGCGACATCTGAGCGATCCGACCATAACGACAACCACAACCAAGGAGGAAGCAATGAAGCATTTCGGCAACCCGACAAAGGCAATTGTTGCCGCACTGGGTCTTGCGGCAATGACCGCGCCGGCCCTCGCCCAGCAGGGTCTGGACGAGCCGTTCCAGAAGCCGTTCAAGGAGGCACTGGCCGGCAAGACCGTGGCCTATGTGCCGGTCGCCATGAATTTCGACCTCACCGAGGGCTGGTATGCCGGACTGAAGAAGGAGCTCGAGCCGTTCGGCGTCAAGTTCGTGATCCGCGACGCCAACTGGAACACCAACGCCGGCGCGCAGGCCGTCACCTCGCTGATCTCGGAGAAGCCGGCGGTGATGGTGGTTCATAATCCGGACGTCCAGACCTACGCCAAGCTGCTGCAGCGCGCCGAGAACGAAGGCATCTACGTCATCCAGATCAATATGGGCTCCGCCTATCGCAGCTCGGCCTTCGTCGGTGCCAATTGGGTCGAGATCGGCGAACGCCAGACCGAAGGCGTGGTCAAGGCCTGCGAGGGCAAGTCCAACAAGATCGCGATCATCCAGGGTGCGCTGTCGGCCGCCGCGAGCGCCTATACGCTGAAGGGCGTCGAGAACGTGCTCGCCAAGCATCCTGAAATCAAGGTGGTGTCGAGCCAGGCCGCCGATTGGGACGCCGCCAAGGCCAAGGCGATCACCCAAACGGTGCTGAAGCAGAATCCCGATCTCTGCGGCATCGTCGGCTTCTGGGATGGTATGGACATCGGCACGGCAGCGGCCGTCAAGGAGGCCGGCCTCACCGGCAAGGTCTTCGTGGCAACTTCCGGCGGCGGCGAGCGCAAGGGCGCGTGCGAACTGGTCAAGTCCGGCGCGTTCGATCTCAACATGAGCTACGACGTGCCGACCCAGGCCGCGCAGATGGCCGGCACCATCAAATGGCTGCTGTCGTCGGGCATCAAGCCCGGCTCCGTCAAGGGCTCGGAATACACCACGCTGATTCCGATCACCAAGGAGAACGCCGATAGCCAGATGGCCTGCTGGAATCTCAGCGACCTCAAGAAATAATTGTCGCGACGCAAGACCCTGGCGTCCCGGACGATCTCACGTCCGGGACGCGGTCTCGAAACTTGCAAGGTCCCGGAATGCCGATGCGCGACACCCTGACAAGCCTGCGTTACCGCTACTGGCCCGATCATCTCCTCGGTGAAATCCTGTCCAAGCGATGGACCGAGACAGCTATCCCGGTCATCCTCCTCCTGATCGTCGGCCTCGCGCTCAGCCGGTCCATCGACAATTTCCTGTCACCAGCGAGCCTTGCCGACACCGCGCGCCAGGCCGGAGAGATCGGCTTCATCGCGCTCGGGCTGGCGCTGGTCGTTATCGTCGGCGGCATCGACCTCTCCGTCGGTTCGATCTTCGCACTGACCGATTTCTGTGCCCTCTATCTTCTCGACGTGCTGGGCTGGCCGGTCCCGGCGGTGGTGGCGGCCACCCTGCTTTGCGGTGCGCTGCTCGGCGCCGTCAACGGCATCCTGATCGGATATTTGCGACTTCGGGCCTTCATCACCACGCTGATCACCCTGATCATCTACCGCTCGGCCTACGATCTCCTGATCCAGCGCTACTCCAACGCGATCGCGTCGGCCTTCCCCGACATTCCGTCCTGGGATTTCATCGGCGCCGGCAGCATCTTCGGCATTCCGACCGTGGCGCTCGCCTATATCGTCATCGCCATCTTCGGCCATATCTTCATGACCCGGCTGCGCCCGGGCTGGCACATCACCGCGATCGGCGGCTCGCGTCGTTCGGCATACAATTCCGGCATTCCCGTCCGCCGCACCATCGCGCTCTGCTACGTCGCAAGCGGTGTGCTGACCAGCATCGGCGCGCTGTTCTTCGCGTCGCGGCTCGGCACCGTCGGTGGCGACATCGGCGTCGGACTAGAGGTCATCGTGCTGACCGCGACGGTGCTGGGCGGCATCACGCTCGGCGGCGGCAAGGGCTCGGTCGCCAAATCGGCGGTCGGGGTGCTGATCGTGCTCCTGATCACCAACGGCCTGACGACCATGAATGCACGTGGCGGCGTCAACCGGATGGCGCTTGCCGGCATCCTGCTCGTTGCTGCCATGGTCGACATCCGCTGGCAGAAGAACCGAACCCGCATCATCAGCAAGGTCTACGTTGCGCCAACCTATCACGCGCTACCTCCGCCTCCGCCGACCGAGATCGGGCAGGGCGGCCCGTTCGAGCAGAACGACAAGCTGCGCAACGTCGAATCGATCGGCCTCGGCCGCATCGAGGCGCCGGAGGACGTCATCCTCGACCGCCACGACAATCTCTATGCGGGATCGCGCCATGGCGACATCATGCGCTTCCTCGCGCCCGACTATCAGAAGATGGAGGTGTTCGCCCATATCGGCGGCCAGCCGCTCGGCATGGCATTCGACCGCGAGGACAATCTCTACGTCTGCATCGGCGGCATGGGGCTCTACCGGATCAAGCCTGACGGCACGGTGGAAAAGGCCACCGACGAGACCAATCGCAGCATGCGCTCGGTCAACGACGACAGCCGCCTGCGGCTCGCCGACGATCTCGACATCACCGACGACGGGCTGATCTTCTTCTCCGAGGCCACCGTGCGTTACGAGATGGACGAGTGGCCGATCGACGGTCTCGAGGCGCGCGGCAATGGCCGCATCATCTGCTACGACACCAAGACCGGCGTGACGCGTACCGAGCTGCGCGGCCTCAAATTCCCCAACGGCATCTGCGTCGCCAGCGACGGCCAGTCGATTCTCTTCGCCGAAACCTTCGGCTGCTCGATCAAGCGCTATTGGTTCGCAGGGCCAAGGAAGGGCAAGGTCGAGGTCGTCATGGACAATCTGCCTGGCTACCCCGATAACATCAACCTCGCCTCCGACGGCAATTACTGGCTGGCGCTGGTCGGCATGCGCAGCCCCTCGCTCGACCTCGCCTGGAAGATGCCCGGCTTCCGCCGCCGCATGGGCAAGCGCGTGCCGGTGGACGAATGGCTGTTCCCCAACATCAACACCGGCTGCGTGGTCAAGTTCAACGAGCAGGGCAAGATCGTCGAATCGTTCTGGGACCTGCGCGGCGAGAACCATCCGATGATCACCTCGATGCGCGAGCATCGCGGCTATCTCTATCTCGGTGGCATCCTCAACAACCGGATCGGCCGCTACAAGCTCGACAACGCCGATCCGAACTTCGTCCAGTACGACAAGCGGTGGGGGAAGCAATCGTGATCGCGGCCGTCAGGGAGTTCGCCAACCGCTTTCTCGGGCGCGGCGACGCCACCATCACCGTACCGTCCTTCGACGGCGCATTGAAGCCCAACCAGAAGCTGGAAGCGGCCGAGACCCTGCTAGCCTGCGAGTCGCCGGAAGACCTCGCCACCGACGGCCGCAATCTCTTCATCGGGGACGGCCAGAGGCTGCTCCGCCTGGACGGCACGGCATCGGAGGTCCGCAGCTTCGAGCGGCCGATCTCGGCACTCTGCGCTCTCCCCGGCGGCGGCCTCGCCGTCGCGCTCGGAGGGCGCGAGGTGCGTCTCTACGCAAGTCCCTCTGCCGAGCAGCCGAACGCGACCTTTGCAGATAGCGCCTTCAATGCCGTCAACGCGCTGACGCTCGCGGGCGACAACACGCTGATCGCGACGGACGGCTCGGCGACATGCGGCGTCGATGACTGGGCACGCGATCTGATGGAACTCAACCGGAGCGGCCGGGTGTTCAGGCTCGATCCCGCCAACAAGACCGTGACACCGCTGGCCCAGGGACTGGGCCATGCCTTCGGTGCCTGCGCGCATGGCAACGGCGTGCTGGTCAGCGAGAGCTGGCGTCACCGCCTCGTGCTCGTGGCACCGGGTACATCGCCGCGAACCGTCCTTGCTCACTTGCCGGTCTATCCGTCGCGGCTGTCAAAAGCCTCGGGCGGCGGCTACTGGCTCACCGCCTTCACGGCGCGCACCCAGTTGATCGAGTTCGTGTTGCGCGAGCCCGCTTACCGCCGCCGCATGATGGCAGAGATCGATCCGGCATATTGGGTGGCCCCACGCCTGCGCTCGGGCTTCTCGTTCAAGGAACCGATGCAGGGCGCGCACATCAAGACCATGGGCGTGATCAAGCCGTGGGCGCCGCCGCGCTCCTATGGCCTCGTCATCCGACTCGATGTAGATGGCCAGCCGCTCTATTCGCTGCACAGCCGGGTCGACGGCGCCAATCACGGTATCGTTGCGGCGATCGAGATGGGCGGCGACCTCGTCCTGATCGCCAAGGGACCGGGCCGCGTGCTGCGACTGCCGCTGTCCGGTCTTGCCGAGGAGTTCCGCTCATGAGCGACATCGCACTCTCGCTGCGCAAGGCCACAAAACTTTACGCCGGCGTGCCCGCCATCGACGGGGTCGACTTCGACCTCCGCCGCGGCGAGATCCACGCGCTGGTCGGCGAGAACGGCGCCGGCAAATCGACACTGACCAAGGTGATGGCCGGCGTGGTGACACTGACTTCGGGGACCATGACGATCGACGGCGCCGACGTCGCACCACGGACACCGCTGGAGGCGCGCAATCTCGGCATCGCCATGGTGTTCCAGGAAAACAGCCTGGTGCCGACCATGACTGTCGCGCAGAATCTATTTCTCGGGCAGGAGAAATTCTATAACCGCCTGCGCGGCATCTACATCGCTGCGCAGCAGTTCCTGCAATCGCTCAATTTCGACGTGACGCCGACCGCCACCGTCGGCGGCCTCGGCGCCGCCAAGAAGCAGATGGTGGAGATCGCGCGCGCGGTTTTGCACCGCGCCAAGGTCATCATCTTCGACGAGCCGACGGCGTCGCTGACGCCGGAAGAGAAGAAATACTTCTTTGACCTCGTCCGCGATCTCAAGAAGCGCGGGGTCTCGATCGTCTTCATCTCGCACGCCCTGGAAGAAGCTTTGCTGCTCGCCGACCGCATCACGGTTCTGCGCGACGGCAAGCACGTCGTCACCGACGATGCCACCAAGTTCGACCGCGCGGCGATCGTGCAGGCCATGGTCGGGCGCGACCTCTCCAACACGCTCTACGGTGCACGAAAGAGCAGCGTGCGGCCGCCCGGCGCGCGCGTACTCACCGTGCAGAACCTGAAGATGGCGCCGATGGTGAAGAACAATTCGCTGTCGGTGTTCGCCGGGCAGATCACCGGCGTATTCGGCCTCGTCGGTGCCGGCCGCACCGAAACGTTCAAGATCGTCTCAGGTGTGCTCAAGCGCGACTTCTTCCACGGCGGCGAGATCTTGCTACACGACAAGCCGGTCCGCTACCGGGTGCCGGCGCCGGCGGTCAAGGCGGGCATCGCCTATGTCACCGAGGACCGCAAGGTCGAGGGCTTCTTCGAGACGTCCTCGATCGCACGCAACATCTATCTCGGCCTTCTGTCGAAATTTCCCAAGGGCCGCATGATGCTGTCGCAGCGAGAAAACGAGGCAATCGGCAGGACCTGGATCGAACGGCTCAAGGTTCGAGCGATTGGCAACGACGGCAAGGTGGTCGAGCTTTCCGGCGGCAATCAGCAGAAGGTCGTGATCGCCAAGTCGCTGGTGCAGGAACCGGACCTGATCATCTTCGACGAGCCGACCCGCGGCGTCGACGTCGGTGCCATCGTCGAGATCCACGAGCTGATCAACCAGCTCGCCGACGAGGGCAAGGCGGTGGTGGTCATCTCATCCTACCTGCCCGAGATCATGGCGCTCTCCGACCGGATCCTGGTCTCACGGCAGGGCAAGGTCGTGGAGGAATTCTCCGCGCTCGACGCGACGGAGGAGAGGATCATGTACGCGGCGATCCACTGAGCAGGACGATCTACGGCTTGCGCGCCTTCTGGCGCAGCGCCTCGATGAGGCGCAGCTTTAGTTCATCTGCGGCCTTCTGGCTGACGTCCTGGCCGATCTGCGCGCTCGCCTGCGCCAGCGCGTCGGACTTTTCCATCAACTTCCGGCCAGCAGGCTGGGCATAGAACGCCTCGATCTGGCGTAGCTCGTCGACGGTGAAGTTTTTGGCATAGAGAGTGGCGATCTGGTCGATCATCGAGGCAAAGAACGGCGCGTAGATATCCGAGCCCGGCGCCGTCATTGCATCATAATCGTGCTCGATCTCAGGCCGGTCCTGTGCGACCACGGGTCTCAGCTTGAGCAGGAGTTGCGGGAGCACCGCGCGATACTGATCAGCGATCTTCAGCGTGGCGACGAGTTTCCGCGCAGCATCCATCGCCTCGGGCGACGGCCCTTGCGCCGACGCGTTGCAGACGAGGAGCAGGAGGGCGCCGGCAATCGTCAACAAAAATCTCGACATGCATCTCTCCCGAAAAATCGTCCCGGCGACGCGATGTGTTCTCAGCGGCGAGCCGGAGCCGCGCCGATGACCGTTACCGGCACGCCTTCGGCGGCGGCCTCCCGCTCGTCGTCGACATCCGTCACCTTGACGAAGAGGCTGGGCACCCGTTCGGCGCGGTCGAGCAGCCACGCCGCCCCGAACATGATGACGAAGCCGGCGAACGAGACGGCGAGTTGCTCCCAGACGCCCCTCGTGTATTGCATCAGGATCCAGTGCGCCGAGAACGACAGGAACACGCTGAGGCAAAAGATCGGCAGCGAATGCTGGCCGCAGAGGATGACCGGGTGCGCCCATCTCGAACGCAACGCTTTCCAGTGGCGCGGGATGAAATAGGTCATCCAGATCGCCAGCGCCAGAAAGTGCGTGAAGCGCAGCATGTCGAGGTCGGTCTTGTCGATCGGATAGATCGCCTTGATCATCCATTTCGGGATCAGCGCCTCGAGCGCAGGGATGTGCCAGGTCATCACGATCAGAAACGCGAAGGCGAGCCAGGCCGCCGCCAGTCCCATCACCGCCTTCGACCACACCCATGTCGCGATCTTGTCGATCTGGCCGACGCCACACCAGGCGGCGAACACGAACATCAGCTGCCAGCAGAACGGGTTGAAGTACCAGGTCGTGCCGGGCGGATAGGAGGCGATGTTCCAGTCGAACCGGCGCGCCAACACATACAGCACGACGGAGGCGGCCAGCGTCAGGTTCGGCCGGCGCACCAGGCCCCACACGATGAAGGGCGCGGCGAGCACCAGCGTGATGTAGAGCGGCAAAACATCGAGATTGACCGGCTTGTAGCGCAGCGAGAGCGCCTGACCTATCAGGATGTCCGGATGGTCGAGAAAATTGTGAACGTTGAACTCGTCCGCATACATCGGGTTGTCGAACCTCCTGACCGTGCGCGCGATCTGCGCCGTGAACAGCAGGAACAGCATGATGTGGGCAACGTACATCTCGCCCGCGCGCCGCCACAGCCGCTTCAGCGCGGCGAGAAACCAGCCGCCGGCGACGATCGGCCCGTAGATCCAGCCGACCAGGTAGCCGGAGATGAAGACGAAGAACTCGGCGGCGTCACTGAAGCCGTAGTTGCGCAAGGTCAGCCAGGCCACGACGTCGTGCGGGATGTGATCGAGGAAGATCATCCACAACCCGACGCCGCGGAAGAGATCGAGCCGCAAATCGCGCTCGACCGGCGCCAACAAAGCTGACTGGTCCCGTGTGATCATGGCCCCGCCTCGTCCGGATGGGCGTCGCGCCGTCGCGGCGCCAAAAAATCGAATGCTAAAAAATACAGATCAAAAGTCACCTGGCCCTGCGGCTAGTGCCGACGGTAGCCGACCTTGGCGTCCGTGCAAGGGGCTTCATCACCAGGGCGCGCAGACCGCGTCCGGCAAGTCATGAAACCTTGAACGGTGCCGGCAGGAGGTGGTGGTCCTCCCTGCAAAATGTCGAAAACAACCCCATGCACAGTAGCGACGGTCTCTTAAGTCCTTGCTTTGCCTGCGAAACTCAAATGACCCGTCGGGCAAAAAAATCAGCCGGACGGTACGATCGCACGCCAGGGAGGGAGCAGGGTCAGGTCAGCTCGCCACCCCGGGCGAGCATCTCGGTCAGCATCGCCTCGGCCTTGTGCTGGAGCGGCAGCGCGCCGCTCTCGGAGGCGATCGCGACGGTCGCACGCAGGGCAGCGAAGATGGCTGCCTTGTTCTCCTCGCCGGAGGATGGCGTCACCATGGCCTCGCCGAACAGGGCCTCGGCCTCGAGGCCGGAAAACCCCTGCTGGCGGGCGGTGTTGCGCGCCTCGCGCAGCATGTTCTGCGCGGCCTGGACTTCGCCGAGGCGGAAGGTTGCGAGCGCAAGGTAGATCGAGCTGCGCAGCACCGCCGAGGTATAGCCGACCGCCTTCGCCTCCTCGCGCGCCTCGGCCAGCATGCCGCGCGCCCGGTCGAACAGCCCCTGCTCCAGATAGGCGATGCCGAGATGACAGGCGAGCACCGGCACGAACAGCCGGATGCCGTGCTTCTGCGCCAGCACGAACCCGTCTTCGAGAATGGCAGCGGCCGCGGCCGGCTCATTGCGCCCGAGCATCAGCCAGCCGCCGCTATAGGCGGCGGCGACGCGGTCGTAGGGACGGTTGGTCTCTTCCGCGATCGCGGCGGCCTGTCGCTGGAGCTGGCCGGCGGCGTCGAGCTCGCCCATGACGGTGTGGGTGATGCTGTTCATCATGCAGCACAGCAGGAGCAAAGATCGTGCAGTCGTGCCGATTGGGGCACTGGCTGCGGGCGCGGCGAGATGGGCGCGGGCGGCGGCCAGCATTTCCTCTGCGCCATGGTAGCGCCCGGCAAGAAAATAGGCCTGCCCGAGGCCATACTGCGCGAGATTGCGCCAGGCGGGATTGCCCGAGGTCTCCGCCAGATGCACGACGTCTTCGCCGATCGCGACGGCTTCGACGGGCGTTCCATAGAAATTCTGCGCCCCCGCTCTCATCGTCATGGCCGCGACCTTGCGCCCAATGTCGTTGATCGCATCGGCTCGGCGTTCTGCTTCCCTTCCCAAATCCAGGGCTTCGGCGACACGCGCCGATCCGGCAAAGGCCAAACGCGCCTCCATCCGGAGATCGATGGCGTCCACCTCTCGCGCGTGCGTCACAGGAGTCTTGTCGAGAGATCCCATCGCGATCTCGAAATAGTCGACCGCGTCGGCATAGGCCGAGCGAACCAGACATTTTCGAGCGGCGCTCCTGCCGTGTTGAAACGCCTTCTGCCAATCCTTTGCCCTCGTCGCGTGATAGCAGAGCGTGTCCGGACCATCGGCCCATGCCTCATCGTCCTCAAGCGCTGCGAGTATGCTGGCATGGATGCCGTCCCGCACCTTTTCGACCATCGAATCGTAGGTCACCTGCCGGACCATCTCATGCCGGAATTCGAGCGAGTCCTCCAATTCACTGTCGATCCTGACGAGCAGTTCGGCGCGATCGAGCGCGGTAAGGCAATCCTGCAGGACGTCTTCCGGCAAGGCCGCTACCTTCCGCAGCATGGCCTGGTTTGCTCGATGTCCAAGCGCCGCAGCGATCTGGAGGAGTGACCGTTCTTGTCGTGACACGCGATCAAGGCGCGCCGCGATGACGCCCTGGATGCTGCTGGGGATACCCAGCTCATCAACAGGACGCGCGAGGGAAAGATCACCCCACTGACCAAGGAGCATGCCGCTGTCCTTCAGATTGCGGCAGACTTCCTCGATGAACAGCGGAACGTTGGACGTATGAGAAATGATCCGATTCTTCAGGTCTGCGTTGGTCGTGGCGGGGCCAAGCATATCCGCGAGCATGGCCAGGCCCGAATCGTCGTCGAGAGGCCGCATCGCCACGATTTCCGGGCGACAGCGTGCGATCCACACCGGCATTCCATTGGGCCGCGTCGTCAGCAGCACGAGCAAATCGGGGCATTGCAGCCCTGAGAGGGTGGCCACCACGGCATCGCTGGCCCGATCGATCCAGTGCAGGTCCTCGATCAGAAGAATGGTGCGCTGGCGACGGGCGACGCCCTCGACGATCGCGCAGCTTGCATCTGAAATCGCACGACCACGCGCGTGAGGCTCCAATTCGTCCCATTGCGAATCGGAAATCGGCAGGTCGAGGACCGCGTCGACCGCTCGCTGCTGTACTGCTGGCAACGCGTCCCTGGGATCGTCCGCCTTGGTCTGATCAAGGATCGACAGCAACAGACGCTTGAGGGCGCTGTACGGCGCACCCTGGAGATTCGGGCTGCACTCGGCATCGATCAGCCGCCAGCCGCTGGCGCGGAGGTCCTGCGCGAACTCATGCGCGAGCCGCGACTTGCCAATGCCGGCGTCTCCCATCAGCAGAACCGTCTGCCGACTGGCGCTGACCCTTTCCGCAGCACGCCACAGCAAGGCCCGCTCCGTCGTGCGATCGACGAAACGGGAAATACTGCGCGCTCGCCGGACCCGCCAGCTCGAAAGATCGCTCGCACCCATGACCCGGTACACAGGCTGGGGTTCACCAAAGCCACGGAGCGCCTTGCGGCCGAGGAATTCAAAGCGGACGTGCCCGTCGGCAAGCTTCTGGCAGGCCTCGGAGACGTAGATCTGGTTCGCCTCGGCCGCTGCCTCAAGCCGCGCGGCCAGATGCTGGGCTGCTCCGCCGATCTCGTAGACCTTGGAGAATTCGCTCGCGACCATGTAGGCTACGACATGGCCCGAGTGGAGGCCAACCCGGACCTGAAGTCCGGGATCGCCCAGGCTGCCGACACGCCGGACCAGCTCAATGGCCGCGTGGCAGGCCAGCGGCGCGTGGTTGTCGTCGGCAATCGGGGCGCCGAATACCGCGGCCAACCCGTCGCCCAACTCCTTGCTGACGATGCCGCCGAACTGGCGCACCGCGCCTCTCATTGCCGCGAGCGCCGGTTCAAGGCGCAACACCGCCGCCTCCGGCTCCAGCTCGGCAACAAGGCCTGTGGAATCGACGACGTCGGCGCGCAGAATCGTCACAAACCGCCGTTCGCTGTCGGGGTCGATGCGCTGACGGACCGCCGCTCCGCATTTGGAGCACCAGCTGTCGCCCGGACCAATCGCCGACTGACACGCGAAGCAATGCATTCCAGCGCCTTAAACGACTGCCTCGGCAGTCCGCTCCAACGCCCGCGAGGCGTTTGACGTACATTACCCATAGTGGAATGCATGGCAATTGGGCTTGCGGGATACGTGATGTTACAGGATGGTAGCCCGCTGGGCGAAGTACAGTCCTGAGTGGCGGCGTGACTGCGCACAACAAGTTGCGTGATCGGCCGCAGCGTGACGCGTATTTTCGGCCGGTCCCGCTACAGGTTTTGACAAACAGACATATTGAGGAAAGAGGCGATGGCCGGACTGGTATATAGCGGCAAGGCATTTCGAGACTTGATGAACAGCAATTACTATCCTTTGGCGAATATGAAAAAGAGCGTCGCGAAGCTCAAGGCATCGGACGACATCGACCTGCCAACTTTGGAATACGGCCAGTACCACCTGATTTTGAACCCGGCATCGAATTGGCCGCAGGGAAGCGCCAAGTATTGGCACAAGGAGAAGGGCCGGGCCCGCGTCGACCTCAGCACCCAGCCGAACACGGTCCCCCTGTCCAAGGATGAGCCGGGCGTCATTCCCTTGACCCGATGCGATCTGCTCGATGCCTGTGTCCGGAAATGCTTCAACTCCGAGCCGCCGATTCCGATGAAGACGAAGATCATCACCCACGCGGCAAGCGATGCTTTCGCGCATCGGCACGAGATCCGGCTGGAGTGGGAGTACAAGAAGGGCGAGGACAAGGCTCCTACGCTGCTCTATCTGACGATGGTCTGCCCGCACAGGTCCTGATCTCCAGAAACGTTCTGCTTCGTTCAAGCAATTACCATCGCCCGCGTGCTCCAGGCGCGCGGGCGCGTTGTTTTTGCCGACTGCTCATGCCACTGGCGACTGGCCCACAGTCTGCCCATCCCCACTTTCGAGCGATCCATCACGAGAGCGCCATGGTCCGCTTCGGCCGAGAGCCGTTGCCGAAGCCGTAACGTGTCGCGCCTGTCCCATCTCCCGTCATGGGCCTGTCGCACGAAAATGATTCGCTGCCCCTCGGAGTGCATGCGAGTTGCCTCTGTGAGGCGATCGTCCTGCGCTAGAACAGGAGCGCCCGATGCCCGTTGGACTGCTGGAGGTCGTAGGCACCATCGATGTCGGCCAGTTCTGGCCGGAGGGCCGGTCGGACGCCGACACGACCAAGGTCGTGGTGAATGTCGCCCCTGACGCGATCCGCTTCCGCAAGAACGACTCGGTGCCGTTCCAGCCGACGCATGTCTTCGAGGGCGCCAAGGTCAAGGGCCGGACTGCGACGGCGCCGATCAAGAACGGCAAGCTCACCATTCGCCTTCAGGGCATCGACGCGCCGGAGCTGCATTATCAGCCCTCGCCGCTCTCGGCCGCCGAGAAGAAGGGCCTGAGCGACGCCAAGCGGCAGGCCTATCACGAGGTCACACACCCCTACCGGCAGTTTCTTGGCGCGACGACGAGCAAGGCGCTGCATGACTTCCTCAGCAGCGCCGGCGGGCCGACGCTCGCCTGCCGCGTGTTCACCCATGTCGATGCGCCGAACGAGGTGTTCGATACTTATGGCCGGCTGGTCGGCGACATCGAGGTGACGGTCGCCGGCAAGACCATCGACATCAACCACTGGCTGGTCGAACAGGGCTTTGCCTATCCGACCTTCTACTCTTCGATGAACGACGACGAGATCAAGGCCTTCCTCGCGCTCGCGAAGCCCGCACGCGCGCAGAAGCTGCCGGTCTGGAAGCATCTCGCCAAGACCATTCCCGCCTTCGACTTCGACCTGCGCGAACCCAGGAAGAACGAGACCGACGTGCTCGCGACCGACAAGGGCCCGGTGATCCTGCCGAAGCTCTATCGCCGCTACACCAACTGGTCGGCGCGCAAGAAGGCGAAGGTGACGAGCCAGACCTTCCAGAAATTCTTGGGCGAAGGCTCCGGCGGCAAGCCCGACACCTGCTACGAGATCGACGACTTCCTGACCAACGGCGTGCACTCGGCCACGCCGCGCAATTTCGCCGACTTCGTCGAGGGCGGCAAGACGATCAAGTTTCAGCCGGACGGGCTGGTGTTCGGCGAAGCGCCGTCGAGTCTCGTGGGGGCGGACGGCAAGCCGATCACGACGTTCTGAGGATGCGCGCGGCCGACCGGGTTTGACGGCGTTTTGTCGCAGATTGTTGCCGGCCGTGAGCTCGCATCTTCATGCGCCGCTATTCTCCTGTCGTTGCAGGCATTTCCGGCGGCCGACGCCGGCCGATCAAAGACCGCTCGCGCCAGCGGTTAGAATCCGCCACTACACAACCATAGATTTTTCGTCTATTTTCCTGGTCGCGGCGATTGCAAGGCGTCCTCGGCAAAAGTCCGGGTGACCCAGGATGCCGGCTCTCAAAGCGGGCTGGTGGATGAGAGGAAGACCAATCCGGCGGAGCCGCCTGCCCGTTCTCTCGGCGGGCCGGCGCCGCAGTCAAGCGACAAGGAGAACGGCATGCTTGTTCGACAGAACGTGTGGGAGCTTGGCAGCGACTGGGCAGATCCGATTCTCTGGTACGCGCGCGCGGTTGGCGCGCTGAGGCCGAAGCCGCTCAACGATCGAACCAGCTGGCGCTTCTGGGCCGGCATGCACGGCTATCATCAGGGCCTGTGGGAGTTCTACGGCTACAAGGCGGCCGGCGAGCAGGTTCCTGCCCAGGCCGACTTCGACGAGTTCTGGCAGCAGTGTCAGCACGGCAGCTGGTATTTTCTGCCGTGGCACCGCGGCTATCTGATCGGGTTTGAGAAGCTCATTCGCTCGACCGTCGTTACGCTCGGTGGGCCGCCTGACTGGACCTTGCCCTACTGGAACTACTTCAAACCCGGTCAGGATGGCTTGCCGCCGGCATTCGGCAGCCCGGACTGGCCAGACGGCACAGGCAACAATCCCCTCTTCATTGAACAGCGGTGGGGACCCGGCGATCCCTCGCAGCCCGGCAAGGTCTTCGTCCCGCTCGATGCCGTGAACCTAGATGCGATGGACGTTCACGAGTTCACCGGCGTGGCAAGTGGCGGCGACCGCGGCTTCGGTGGCATCGACACCGGCTTCGAGCACGGCGGTACCAAGCATGGCGACATCGAAAGTCAACCGCACGATCAGGTTCACGGCCTTGTCGGCGGCGAGAAGATGTTCCCGGAGGCGAGCCCAAGGCCATTGCCGGGACTGATGTCGTCACCGGTGACGGCCGGTCTGGATCCCATCTTCTGGCTGCACCACGCGAATATCGATCGGCTGTGGCAAAGCTGGAGGCAGAGCGATTCCCGGAACACGGATCCGGAAGAAGCCAGTTGGAAGAAGGGACCTGCCAGCCTCGGCCAGCACAAATTTGTCGTTCCTCTCCCCGACGGCTCGCCGTGGGAGTACACGCCGGAACAGATGTCGGACTTTGCCGGGGTGGGCTATACTTACAGCGATTTCTCGCCGGCAGGCGCACCATTGGTGGCCGTTGCCGGCAGGACAGCGACACCAGCAGGAGCGGTCGCGATGGCGAGATCGACTGGAGCAGCAGTTGAGGTGCTTGGCGCCAATGCCCAATCGCTTCCCGTCGCAGGGAAAGGTGCCGAGACCTCCGTGCAACTCGATGCGCGTACGCACACGAAAGTCGCCGCCAGGCTGGCTGCCGGCCCCGCGCCCGGGGCACGCGCGGAGCAGGTCTTTCTCAATCTGGAGAATGTGCGCGGATATTCCGACGCCACCGTGCTGCAGGTCTATCTGCAGTTTGCGGGGAAGGACGGCGCGCCGTCCGTCGAGCGGCAGGTCGGGAGCATCGGGCTCTTCGGCATCACCAAGGCGACGGAGAGCGATACCGGGCACGCGGGAGACGGCTTGTCGTATACGCTGAACATTACCAAGCCCTATTCGGAGTTCGCCGGTTCGGGCACCGTCGATCCCGCAAAGGTCGGCGTTCGCCTCCAAGCCGTCGCGCCGGTGCAGCAGTCGGCCGACGTGAGTGTCGGCCGCATCAGCATCGTCCGACAGGGCGATTGACGTCCGCTGATGACGCCCGCGGCCTACGAGCGTCTGCAGATCCGTATTCCGCTCACCGTCGCGGCTGCCGCCGCGTGGGCGGCCGTCGTGGCGTTGTCGGACCAGCGCAGGCTCGTCGCCTTCTGCAACAGCGATGTCTGGCCGGTACTTTCGCTCGATCAGCTCGCCCTTGCCATGACGTTCTATTCGCCGGCGAGATTCGCCGGCGAATGGATGCTGATGGTCGCGGCGATGATGACGCCGATGCTCGCGGGCGCCGTCGGGCACGTTCGTGCACGAAGCCTGCCGCGTCGACGCATGCGGTCGATGGCGCTCTTCATGATCGGATATTGCGCCATCTGGGCTGCCTGTGGGATTCCCATCGTACTGGCCGTGCTGGCGCTGCAACTGATGCAATCATCATCGATCGTCACGATCGCATTGGCGGGATCGCTCGTCCTGGTCTGGCAATTCTCCCCCGGGAAACAGATCTGCCTGAACCACTGCCACGACTTGCCGCCGCTGGCGGCGTATGGGATCAGGGCCGACCTGGCTGCACTCGGATATGGCGTCACCCAGGGTATCTGGTGTTGCGGCGCCTGTTGGGCGCTGATGCTCGTTCCATTGGCGACGCAAGGCGGGCATTTGCCGGCGATGGCCGCAATCAGTGCATTCCTGATTGCCGAGCGCCTGGACAAACCGCGGCGCCCGGCCTGGGAGGTGCGATGGCCATCGACCGCTGCCAGGCTGCTATGGTTCAGGCTCGGCCTTTGGCGACGATCGGAGAGCGCCGGAGTGAAGGCAACCTGATCGGTGCCGATGACACCGCGACGACGCGATTCCCGCAGGCGACCGGGCAAACTTTGCCGGCGACCCCGCCGCACCGGCAATTTTTTCAAGCCGCCGATGAGCGCGAGCCCGGAAACATCGGGAAATCCAACGAAAGGATCTGGCACGCACGTTGCTTGCCCTTCGCGATCGTCTCGGGGGGCCGAACATGCAAGTCACGCCAGGAGCATCAATCTTCGGCTACCAGCCTGCGAAAGCCGGCTCAGCGACCGGCGCATCGAAGTCGTCGGCGACCGACAATGGTGGGCTCCCGCAAGCCAACGGAGATAGTGCATCGGGCGACAGCAGCGTCGTGCAGGAGTTCCTGAAATACGCGAAGATGAATCCCTTCGATCGTATGCGGGCTGCCATTCTGAAGAGCATGAATCTCAGCGAGGCCGACCTCGCCAATATGACCCCGGACCAGAAAGCGGCGGTGGAGCAGAAGATCCGCGACGCCATCGAAAAGCAGCTGGAGAAGAAGGACCAGCAGCCCGGCAGTCTGATCGACCAGTCCGCGTAACGACCGCGCGTCACCAGTGGAATGTCGCGCCTTTTCCAATCTCGCAATCGAATGCCGTATCCTTGAGAACGGCGTCATTGACGGCGTCCAGGATCATCGTGCGCGCTTCGATCCTGCCGTTTGGGTGCACCCTGAACGACAGGAATTCCCTGACCGCCTTGTCCGGTCTCACCGTGAAATGGGTCGTTGCAAAAGCGATCGTCCCGTCAGGCTGGATCATGTATCCGTCAAACCGCATGCTCGCCTTGACCGGAGGTCCCGCCGCGCCCGTGCCGCGAACTTGACAGGCTGAAAGGTCGACGAGCATGCGAAATTCCTTGCCATCGAGGATCGCCTTGTTCAGCGCCGTATAATCGGCGTTTCCGGGTTCGTCCGCGATCGCGGGGGGCGTCCAGAAGCTTGCCACGATCGCCAGAGCGGCGGCACAGCTGCGCAGATCATTCGACAAATGTGGCTCCCAGGGTTGGCGGCTCTAGCCGGCTCCCGACTCGAACTTCACCGCCTCATGATTGGTGATGACCTCTCGAACGACCAGGGCATGCAGCTTCCGGGTAAAATCCGGATCGAGCCCGCTCTGTGCGGCGAGCATGCGAAGCCGCTTCAATTGCGCCGCTTCACGCCTGGGATCCCGGGACTCCAGCCCATGCCTGGCCTTGATCTCGCCGATCGCATCGGTGCAGCGAAAGCGTTCTGCGAGCAGGTGCACCATCGCCGCATCCAGATTGTCGATGCTGCGGCGCAGCCTGGCTAGGTCGCCGGCAAACTCCTGATCATCATCCGTCATCGCTCGGCACCTCCAGACAGCGCCGCGGCGGACAACCCGCCCTTCTGCAGAATGAAGCCCGCGATCTCATCGACACCCTGGCCACTCTTCAGATTGGAGAAGATGAACGGTCGCGCGCCTCGCATCCGCCGCGCGTCCGCTTCCATGATCTCCAGGTTCGCGCCCACCATGGGAGCCAGATCGATCTTGTTGATGACCAGCAGATCGGATCGCATGATCCCCGGCCCTCCCTTGCGCGGGATCTTCTCTCCTGCGGCGACGTCGATCACGTAGACGGTCAGGTCCGCAAGCTCCGGGCTGAAGGTGGCGGCGAGATTGTCGCCGCCCGACTCGACGAAGCAAAGCTCCGCGTCCGGAAACTTCAGGTTCATGTCGTGGATCGCCGCCAGGTTCATCGAGGCGTCCTCCCGGATGGCCGTATGCGGACAGCCACCCGTCTCCACCCCCATGATGCGCTCTGCCGCCAATGCCTGCGCGCGGGTCAGAATGAGCTGATCCTCCTTGGTGTAGATGTCGTTGGTGATGACGTAGATCTCGTAGAAATCGCGCAGGTGCTTGCACAGCGCCTCGACCAGCGCCGTCTTTCCGGAACCGACCGGACCGCCGATGCCGACACGCAGCGGCCCGTTGGTTGCCGCAATGCCGGGTGTGCGGGGAGACCTGCTCTCGCGTTCAATCGTCTTCATGACCGAAACAACCTCGTATACTGGAGCTCGTGTGCGATGGACGCGAGCTCGACCATCAGGCCCGCCGAACCGAGATCGTCGACCGTCTCGCGGCTTGCGATTTCACTGCGCGACAGGATCGGCAGCTCGAGCGCCGCGATGGCGAGCTGACCATCGGTCTGACCGAGAGGCACCAATCGCACGCCCGCGCTCACCAGATTGGCGACGTAGCTGTGCAGGAACGCCGGCAGCGCGATGTCGGCGGCAATCCGCTCGCGCGCCGCTCGTGCTCCGAGCACGACGGCCAGCACCGGCGGACATTTCGGGTCGGAGAACATGTCCAGAATTCGATCCGGCCAGACACTGCGAAGGGTGGCAAGGCACGCCGACGATTGCTGTGCGGATTCGAGCACGAATTCGGATGTGCCGCGGGAAGCGGCTGCGAGTTCGGCCAGATCCGGGAGCTGGTCCTCGGCGCCCTCGGCCACGCATCGGTAGGCTTCGCTGAAGAAGATGGCTTCGTTCCGGCCGGAGCCGTAGCAAAGGTCGGCCTCGAGCCAATCGACCAGGCTGCGCCGATCGGAGACATAGCCGGCCTCCACGGCCCACTCCAGTCCGTGCGAGTAGCTGTAGGCCCCGTTCGGAAACGACGGCGAAAGCCAGCTCTGCAGCCTCAGGAACGCCAGCGCCGTTTGTCCATAAGTCTGGTCTGTCATCGCACCACCATGCCGGCAACGCGTCAGTACATGAAATAGCGCTGCGCCATCGGGACCACATTCACCGGCGGACACGTGAGCAGCCGTCCGTCGGCCCGCACCTCGTAGGTTTCAGCATCGACCTCCATGCGGGGCAGCGCGTCGTTGAGGATCATGGAATGCTTGCCGATCGACCGCGTGTTCGAGACCGGCAGGAGTTGCTTTGCCAGACCCAGCTGTCTCGTCGTTTCGAGCGAGGCCTGGCTGACGAAGGTCACGGAATTTCTGCCGGGAGAACGGCCGAAGGCACCGAACATCGGCCGGTAATATTCCGGCTGAGGCGTCGGTATCGATGCATTGGGGTCGCCCATGATCGCGGCGACGATCATGCCGGATTTCAGGACCATGTCGGGCTTGATCCCGAAGAACGCCGGATCCCAGACGACGATGTCCGCGAGCTTTCCGACCTCGACCGAACCGACATGGCGTGACATTCCCTGCACGATGGCCGGATTGATCGTGTATTTGGCGACGTAGCGCCGCGCCCTGAAATTGTCGTTCTGCCCGGTCTCCTCCGGCAACCGCCCGAACTGCTTCTTCATCTTGTCGGCGGTCTGCCATGTCCGGGTGATCACCTCGCCGACGCGCCCCATCGCCTGGCTATCCGACGACACGATCGAGAACGCGCCGAGATCGTGCAGGATGTCCTCCGCGGCGATCGTCTCCTTTCGTATGCGGCTCTCCGCGAAGGCGACATCCTCCGGAATGCGACGGTCCAGATGGTGGGTCACCATCAGCATGTCGAGCGCTTCGTCGAGCGTGTTCGCGGTGTAGGGACGCGTCGGATTTGTCGAGGCTGGAATGACGTTGCTCTCGCCGCAGACCTTGATGATATCAGGCGCATGCCCGCCGCCGGCCCCTTCGGTGTGAGCCGCATGGATCGTCCTGCCCCTGAACGCGGCGATCGTGCGCTCAACGAACCCGCCTTCGTTCAGGGAATCGGTGTGGATCATGACCTGCACGTCCATGTCGTCGGCGACGGAGAGACAGCAGTCGATCGATGCGGGCGTTGCGCCCCAGTCTTCGTGCAGCTTCAGGCCGCACGCGCCGGCTTCGATCTGCTCGATCAGGCCCGCAGGGACGCTCGCATTGCCCTTGCCGAAAATGCCGAAGTTCATCGGGAACCCATCCAGCGCCTCGAGCATCCGATGGATGTGCCATGGCCCCGGCGTACAGGTCGTCGCCGTCGTTCCAGCGGCAGGTCCGGTGCCGCCACCCATCATGGTCGTGACGCCCGAGAAAAGCGCCTCGTCGATCTGCTGCGGGCAGATGAAATGAATGTGCGTATCCATTCCGCCGGCGGTGATGATCTTGCCCTCGCCCGCGATGATTTCCGTCCCCGGCCCAATGATGATCGAGACACCCGGCTGTGTGTCGGGATTGCCCGCCTTGCCGATGGCGGCAATGAGCCCGTCCCTGATCGCGATGTCGGCCTTGACGATTCCCCAGTGATCGAGGATCAGCGCGTTGGTGATGACCGTATCGACCGCCCCCTGCGCGCGCGTGAGCTGCGATTGTCCCATGCCGTCGCGAATGACCTTGCCGCCGCCGAACTTGACCTCCTCGCCATAGATCGTGAGGTCCCTCTCGGGCTCGATGAAGAGGTCAGTGTCCGCCAGGCGCACCCTGTCGCCGACCGTGGGGCCGAACATCTGCGCATAGGCCGCGCGGCTCATCGTGTGGGACATGTCTTCCTCATCTTATTCGTTGGCGCCGGACGCATTGGTCCCTGAGTCCAGAGGTCCCATCACGCCGCCGCTGAAGCCGTAGATGCGCCGCGCTCCGGCAAACGGGATCAACGAGACCTCGCGCGACTGGCCCGGCTCGAACCGCACGGCCGTCCCCGCCGGGATATCGAGGCGGCACCCATGGGCGGCGGATCGATCGAACACGAGTGCGGCGTTCACTTCGGCGAAGTGATAATGGCTGCCCACCTGGACCGGCCGGTCGCCGGTGTTGGCTACGGCAATCGACAGTCCCGTCCTGTCCCCGTTCAGGACGATGTCGCCGTCGGCCGGAATGACCTCCCCGGGAATCATGCCACGCCTCCAAGCAGCAGCAGCCCGACAAGCCCGGCGCATACGCCCACGAGCGCGCTCCACGTTCCCACCAAGGTGACCGCAATCAGATGATCCGCGCCGCTGAACGGATGGACGAGACCGGCGTCGAACGAACTGCCCGCCCCTGGGACACGATGAGCGAAGACCGGCGATACAAGCAGGCTCAACGCGGCGGCGGCACCAAACGGAACGATACGCATCATCAGCTCCTATCGGATCGGGTTGTGCACCGGGACAAGCTTGGTCCCGTCCGGAAACGTTGCCTCCACCTGAATCTCGCGGATCATTTCCGGGATGCCCTCCATGACCTGGTCGCGGCGCAGCAGCCGGCCGCCCTCTGACATCAGATCCGCGACCGATCGTCCGTCGCGGGCGCCTTCCATGATGGCATCCGAAATCAGCGCGATGCTTTCGGGATAGTTCAGCTTGACGCCGCGCGCGAGCCGGCCGCGCGCAACAATCGCGGCGAGGGCTATCATCAGCTTGTCTCGTTCCCGTGGCGTCAGATTCAAGATGCTCCTCCCACTTGGCCGCGCGGTTAACAGGACCACATCTTCGGCACTCCGAAGGGACCGGATCCGAGCTCATGGTTGAGTTGATCGAGGAAGCGGCGCAGACCTCGCCTGAGATCCACGCTTGCAATCGCGGCGACCCGGACCACGATGATCGCGCCCACGATCGTGACGCCGCACGCGCATTCCAGGGACGCACCGATCTCGCGCAATCTCTCGAGCCGGGCCTCGAGACCCGGACCGAAATAGATCATGGTCGCGATCGCCTTCCAGTTCGAGAGCAGGGCCGTCTTCCGAAGCTGCAGGAGCGCCTGGTCGGAGGCGAGGAAGCCATCTGCCCATACCAGACGGCCGTCGACCCTGACGCGCCAACTGTCCAGGATATGCCCGGCGAGAATCTCCTCGCCGCTCTCGATGCGGCCGAGAACCAGCCACTCGAGGGCAATCAATTCGGTGCCCGAGCTCAGATCGATCTCGGTCTGTCGCGCGATGCGCGCCTGGTTGAAGACGATCGTCTCTTGCGGAAGCCACGCAAGCCGGGCATTTCCCTCGGCCCTTAACCGCGTCCGGATTCGGGCAGGCCGATCCAGCGCCCGATAGACCTTCTCCGCGGCCTGCGTGGTCACCGCGACCGACGCATTGCCTTGAGCGACCACCTCGATCCTGATCTCGTCGCCGCCTGCGACACCGCCCGAGGTATTGATAAGGACCGCCTCCTTGCGCCGACGATCATCGACATTCGGGAAGGCAACGGCCATCGGAAACTTCTGATAGACGTCGATGATCTCCGTGCCGTTCGCGGCGCCCGAGAACACCACGCGAGCTTCCCCGGCGGCGCGCTGCAGATCGAATTTTTCCGTGGCGCTCTGCCCGTCTCTCGCGTGGCCGGGATGAGCCGCGGACGCCCCGCGAGAGCGCTCGTGAATTGCCTCAAACATCCGTCTCGGGGCTCATGATTGACCGTGTGTGTCTCGCATGTCGGCGAGGGAGAGGCCGGGCGCGGAACGGCAATGCCGACCGCCCCCGGACTCATGTCGCGAAACCGGGATCAGAATCCCGCAAGACCCTGGGAGCCGTTGTACGGGATCTTGACGCTGCCGATCTCCTTCAGCGAACCGTCCGGCTGGGTGCTGTAGCTGACCAGCTTCGAGGCGTTGCCGTAGATCTGATAGAGATAGGCGCCGTCGGGCGAGATCCAGCTATCGCTGGGACCGCTCGTCACGGTTCCGTTCAATCCCCTCGCGGTGCCGTCGCCGGGGACCTTGGGACACGCCGGATCGCACGCGATCTCCAGGCCACTGCCATTGATGCGGTAGCTGCTGATGTTGCTGTAGCCGAAATTCGTCGCGTAGATCGTGCGATCATCGGGCGCGATGGCCAGCCAGCACAGCTCGGACGGCAGGCCCGCGCTGGTGTCGATCTTGACGAGCGAGCCGATCTTGATCGAGCCGTTCTTCTCGATGGTGCAGATGGAGCATCCGTCGCCGACGGCATAGCCGATCACGAACGTATTCGGACGCTGATTCAGGAACGCGATGTAGAACGGAGAACCGCCCTTCGCGTCGTAGAACCTGGCCGTGCCGAGCGAGCCGTCCTTTTGCAGGGCGAACACGGCGAGGCCGTCCGGATCCGGTGCATTCGACGCGATCGAGTGCAACGCGCCGCCGGCGCGCTGGACCCAGAGAATCGGCGAGCCGTCGGGATACAAGCCGGTGTGCGCGATCGGCTCATCGAAAGTGGTGCCGACAAGAACAAGCTCCTCGTTGGGCGAGACCACGACCATGGTGGAGACACGGTTCCGCTTGCTGTACGTGTTCACCGTGTATCGCTCGGGCCGCGTCTTGAGCATGCCTTCGGCATCGACCGACATCAACCGAAGATGATCCGGTCCGAACGCGTGCAACACGAAGAGGGTGCGCGTCGACGGAGCGAAAGCCAGCGATTTGGCCGTGCCGCTCCTGCCCTCGACCGGGTTGCCGGTCGACTTCACGTCGAGCAGCGTGAGACGACCGTCGCTCTCCAGGCGGAAGCTCGAAACGGAATTGTCGCCGCCATTGGTTGCAAACAAAAAGCGCCGATCGGATGTAATGATGACGCTTCCCGCACCCTCGTAGGAGTTGGGCGCGCTTTCCTGGCCGCTGATCGGCTTGAATTCGCCGGAGCCGGCGCCGCCCGTCTTGATACGCGCGACCTCGACCAGCTTGCCGTCCGCCTGCCGCGTGTAGTGAATAATGGCGTTATCGATCTCGTTGGTCTGGATATAGAGATGGCCGGTCTGCCCCTTCGACATTCCCATCTCGCTCGTCGTCGCCTCTTTAGCCATCTCTCGCTCCTTTGATGATTGGCTTTGGTAAATCGAATGACTTTCGGTGACCTGCACCATCGCTATGGCTTCAGCGGAGGGTATCCATCGACGTAAACCCAGTCGGACGCCCGCACGGGCACATGGCACGCCTGGCATTGGGCCCTGTAATTCGTCGTCGTCGTTTTCGAGCGATCGCCCGCGTCGAACCAGGACCATCCCCAGCCGTCGCCCCACAGCGCGCTCTCCGGGTGACGGTTCGCGGAGTCCTTCACCATCACGAACCACCCCTTCAAAGCATCGGCGCGGCTGACGGTACCGGTCGTCATTTCAGAGGTTGCCGTCTTGAACACCTCCTTGACCAGCACCGCACCGTCCGGGAAGCGCTTGTCCTTTCGATAGGCGTCGATCACTCCAGGCGAGGCGTACACGACGTGAAGTTCCTTCGAGCCGTGAGTGTCGCCTGCCGCAATCGCCCAGCTTCCGAGGAGCTGATAGGTCGTACGATAGTCATCGGGCACGTGCAGATGCCCGTCGCGGTCGGCGACACTCGCACCGGTCGAAACACCATCCGCCGCGTTCGCCCGCAGCTGTGACTGCGTGACCGCGGCCGCGATCCCAAGGATCACGACGAAGGCGACGCAGGCGGCTCTGAGGATCTTCATGCCGATCTTCCGCCGATTACGCGGTCACCGCGCGTCCTTGTTGTCCAGCAGCGGATAGAACTGGGTCCAGACCTCATCCTTCTTGGCGTTGGCGATATGGCAGTAGGCGCACTCGTCCTTCGACTTCACCTTGGCCATCGGCGCCTTCGGTTCGTGGTGATTGAAGTTGAAATAGCCCCACCCGTTGGTGTCGGCGAAGCGCTTCGAGTCCTTGACGGTCACGTCGGCGCCGTTCCACTTGCCCGGGAAGTAGCCACGTCCCGACGCTTCCGTTCGCGAGCCGTCGGCGTTCTCCTGCGGCAACGTCAGCTGCAGCTCCTTGAACAGGATCGTCCCCTCGGGGAATTCGCCGGTCTTCTTGTAGATCGCGTACGAGCCCGGCTCGATATAGACGTTGTGGAATTCCGGGAAGTTCGCCTGCCCGCCGTTGAGGGCATTCGGCGTCAGCGGCGACCCGACATAGACCCACTCGTGGAAATTCTTCGGCAGGAGCAACTGCCCGTCCGCGGTATATTCCGGCAGATAGCGCGTATTGCTCTGGGCGTTGCTATCCTTGAGCGATCCGAAGAACAGGATCGTTGCGACCGCACTGCCTACGATGACCGCCGCTGCTGCCTGGACTCTCACGCGCATTGTCTTCTCCCGCGACTGCGGCCGAACGCGCGAGGCGCCGGCACGATTGACCTGTCGAGAGATGACTTAGCCAGTCGTGGAAGATCCGGCGCGCTGGGGATTGCTTCCGCTTTGGCCATCTTGATGCATTCCGTTCCAAACTTGCGATCGGTGAAGAGGTTCACGCTTCGAAAGCAAGACGCGCGGCCGCGATCGCCGTGCGGACGGGCCATGGAAGCGACCGAGAGGGTGCAAGGTCAGCGGGTGAGGTCTGAAAGCGGGGGTGCTCTCAGCGGGCGCTCGCGGCAAATCCGGTAATTGTCCTGCCAGGGGCGAAGCCGCTCGAAAGCCGCGCTCGCAGCCAGCACGTCGAAGTCGGCGTTTCGCCGGCCAATGATTTGCATCCCGACCGGGAGACCGTCGGACAGACCTGCCGGAATCGAGGCTGCCGGATGGCCCGTAAAGTTGACGAAGTAGGTCAGGCCCCATCCGATCAGAGGATCTATCTCGACACCATTGATCGACTTCGGTCCGACCGTGTTGCCGTCGCTGGCATTGTCGACCGGCGGGCACGCGACGGTCGGCGTAACCAACAGATCGAATCCTTCAAGGACGTTCTGGAAGGCATCGTAGACCTCCGACCGGACGGCCTGGTCGCGGAAGAAATCGAGCCCCGACATGCGATTGGTCTTCTCGACCCAATCCATGTATTCAGGTGGAAAGTCGTCGCGATGCTTGCCGAGCAGATCGATGCCGTCGCGCTTCATGTTCTCGATCGCTTGCAGGTTCAGAAGCATGTAGAGACGCGACCAGACGTCGCTCAGCTCCCGTTGCGAGCGAACGATGCCGAGCTTCACCTCCTCCACGTGAGCGCCGGCTTCCTCGAACGCCTGTACCGCGCGGCGAACCGTCGCCGCGACTTTTCCGTCGACCGGAAAGACGTCCAGATCCGGACTGTAGGCAATCTTGAGGCCACGGATCGACCGACGGGTCGCTGCGGTGAAATCGACGGGCGGCTCGATCAGGCTGAAGGGATCTCGCGGATCAGGACCGGCGAGTACGTTCAGGGCGATGGCGGCATCTTCGACCGTCCGCGTGATGGGCCCTTCGAACAGGAACGGAGAGTCGGCCACGCCGAACGCGTTGGGACGCACGAGGAACGGCACCCGTCCGAACGACGCCTTGTAGCCATACACTCCGCACCAGGCGGAGGGGATTCGTATCGAACCGCCGGCATCCGTACCTTCTGCAATCGGCAGAAGTCCATCGGCGACCGCCGCAGCGCTTCCTCCGGATGAGCCGCCCGTGTTCTTGGCAAGATTGAACGGGTTGCGCGTGGGACCGAACAGGTAATTGTCGCAGGTGCCTCGGAATCCCATGAGAGGGCTGTTGGTCTTGCCGAGGAACACGGCGCCCCCACGCTTCTCCATGCGCTCGCAGAACACGCAGTACCCGTTCACGACGTGGTGCTTGAGCGCGCGGATGCCGCCCAGGCTCGCGGGCCAACCCGGCTTGAAGTCGAACAGATCCTTGAGCGCCGAAGGGATGCCGTGCAGTGGCCCCCACGACTCGCCGGCCACCAGTGCGCGCTCGGCCTCTTTCGCTCTCGTGCGGGCGCCGTCGAAATCGAGATAGACCAGCGCATTCAAGCTCGGGTTGCGCGCTTCGATGCGCCGGATGAACGCATCGACCACGTCAACCGGCGACAGATCACGCCGCCGGATGCGGGCTGCCAGTTCGTGCGCGGTGAGGTAAGCGAGTTCGTCGGAATGCAAGGGCAGGCTCACGCTCGACATCGGCTCCTCCTTCTGAACCACTTCAGGACGAAGCCGCATTTGACATTGAAACAGTTCCTGCCTGCGCAGCCGTGATTGCTTCGTCTTTCGCAATCTTGATGCATTCGCCGCGACGGCCATCGACAAGGCATCGCTCAGGGTTCATGTGCGCTGACGTGGGCTGCAGGTTACGCCGACGCGCGTCGGGACATCCCGCGCGTCACCGCACAAGGGCACGCTTCCATGGACCGATCTCCCGTTTCTCGCGGCTTCAAATCCAAGCGACAGGCACCCGAAGCCGTGCGGCTGCCGCCGGGCCAGTATCTGACGACCGACTTCCCAGTGCTGTCCGCCGGCCCCACGCCGGATATCCGTGTCGCCGACTGGAAGATTGCGCTTCAACTCGGCGGGTCGTTGCTGGGGAAATGGACCTGGGACGAATTCAAGGCACTGCCCCAGACCACGATCACGGTCGACATTCACTGCGTCACCAAATGGACGAAGCTCAGCACGGTCTGGCAGGGCGTCAGCTTCGACGATCTTCTCAAGGTGGTCGGGTTGAGCGAGCCGCCGGACGCCTATGTCATGGCGCATTGCGACGGCGGATACACGACGAACCTTCCGGTGGCCGACCTGGTCGCGGGAAAGGCGATGATCGCGACCCGTTATGAGGGTCTGCCGCTGGCCCCGGCGCACGGCGGCCCCGCGCGACTTCTGGTGCCGCATCTCTACTTCTGGAAGAGCGCAAAGTGGCTGCGAAGGCTCCGCTTCATGCCCAAGGACGAGCCCGGGTTCTGGGAATCGCGTGGTTATCACAACTATGGCGATCCCTGGCGGGAGCAACGTTATGACGGCGACTGATCCGCCTCTGCAGCAGCCCAGGATCGCGTGGCAGACCGGTCGCGTGCTGGCCATCGTGGCCGAAACAAGCCGGGTGAAGAGCATCATGCTGCAGCCGGCCGACTGGTCCGGGCACTGGCCCGGCCAGCACGTCGACATCCGCCTCACCGCCGATGACGGCTATCAGGCCGAACGAAGCTACTCGATCGCGTCGCCTCCGGAAGAAGAACTGCTCACTCTCACGGTGGAACGGGTCGAGCACGGAGAGGTGTCCTCCTATCTCCTCGACGAATTGCGGGTTGGCGACGCTCTCGAATTTCGGGGCCCCATTGGGCGGCATTTCATCTGGAGCCAAACGCGCGGCGGACCGATCTGCCTGGTCGCGGGCGGCACCGGGATCACGCCGCTGATGGCCATGTTGCGCCACCGCAGGAGGTCGCCTGCACCCATACCGGCATCATTGATCTATTCTGCACGCAGCCTTGCCGACGTCGTGTACCGGGATGAACTCGATACGATGGCTTACGACGATCGCGACCTGCGCCTGGTCTATGCGCTCACCCGCGAGCATCCGAGCGACTGGAACGGACATCGGGGGCGGGTCAACGAGGCTCTGCTCGCGGAGAGCAGCTTTACGCGCGAGCAGAATCCCACGTTCTTCATTTGCGGTCCCACCGGGTTTGTCGAAGGCATCTCGAGCATGCTCGTGAAGCTCGGCTTCGACCCTCTCGCCATAAGAACCGAGCGTTTCGGGCCAACAGGAGCATGATCGCCATGGCAGACAACATCGCCGACCTCATCCTTGGCGGTGATCCCGGCACGCATTTGCTTCAAGAAGCCTTTGCCTTTGACATCACCCTGACGAAGATCCGGTGTGCGGCATGCAACACCGTGTCCTGCCTTGGCGCTCTGGCCGTCGACGGCGGGCCGGTGGAGGCGCTCGTCAAGTGCGCAGATTGCGGAAGCGATCTGATGAGGGCGACGCGCACGCAGAGCGGATGTGTCCTTGAAATGCACGGCGCCCAGCACCTGTACTTCTGAATGCCGCGCCCGATCGCCCGCCAGACTGCGAAATCAAAGACCCGCCATGCACGGTGAAGACATCCACCTCGCTGAAATCGAGTGCCAGATTGCCGCCACGGCGGCGAAGCTTCGCGAGCTGATTGAACAGTCGGCCTCACATGTCGCCGCGATGAGCGAAGAGCTTGTCGGTCAGCGAATTGACGATCAGGCCGCGCGGCTCGAGATTCTGATCAGGCGCCGCGACGAGCTCCTCAGAGCCAGATCAGGCGAAGACTGAAAGGACGGCCGGAGCAGATCGGGAAGCCTCAGCTGTGAAATTTCAACCCGTCGACGATCTTGTCGATCACCTTGCGCTCGGCGCGCATCGAAATCCCAACCAGATTCAGCTCTGTGCGGGAAACCGCCTTCACGACTTCGCGGTTGGCGGCGTCGTGAGCGGTCCTGAACATGTCCTCGGTATAGAGCCCCGGCGTCACTCCGCGCGTCAGCGCGCGATCGAGCGCGCGTGACAGCGCCGCGCGGTCGGCGCCATAGATCAGGATGGGTTGGCCGATCAGCGGCAGATATTTCGTCCCGGAGCCGTCCTCGTAGGGGTCGCCGATGCAAGCCGGGAAAGCCGCCGCGATCCCGCTGGCGAGGAAGGAGGCCACATTCAGCTTCTGCCACGGCTCAAGGTCGGTGCGGACCACGACCGCGATCTTGGTGTCAAACTGCATGAGAGCGAAAGAGCCCTTCCCAAGCTTGCGCGCATCGAACGCCAGGCAGGCGGCCCACTTCCGCGGACGCCCTGCGGGTGCAAGCAGATTATATCGACTTCACCTCGCCGCCGTCCATCCGCAACGCCGAGCCGGTCATCCAGCGCGCGCCGGGCGATACGAGGAACGCCATCAATTCGGCAATCTCTTCCGGCTCGCCGTAACGCGCGATCCCGGCGTCCTTGGGAAACTTCGCCGTAGCTTCCTCGATGGTCATGTTGTGCAGGGGCGCCCAGTGCTCGAGATAGGAGCGGCGGCGGCCCGTCATCACCGGCCCCGGCAGGACGCTGTTGACCTGGACGCCATCGCTGATTCCCTTGTCGGAGAACGCCTTGGCCAAGGCAACGATTGCAGCGTTGATGGTGCCGACCGCGGCATAGGGCGCCTTGGGGAAAGAGGCCGAGTTTCCCGACATCAACACCACCGCCCCCTTCGCAGCCATGAGCGACGGCCAGGCGGCGATCGTGAGCCGCCGGGCGCCATGCAGCTTCAACGCCAGTCCGGCGTCCCACTGTGCCTCCGTCGTCTCGAACAGATCGACCTGAGGTACCGCACCTGCGATACTGAGCAGGGCATCGATCCGGCCGAACGCCGCCAAGGTCTGGTCGACGACAGATTGAGCAGCACGAGGTTCGGCCAGATCGGCATCGATCACCAGCACCTCGGCGCCGGCGGCCCTGACCGCCTTTGCGGTGTCCTCGAGATTGGCGCGGTTTCGCGCGACCAGGGCAAGCGCCGAGAAATCGCGCGCCAGGCGCACCGCGGTCGCCCGGCCGATTCCCTGGCTCGCGCCCGTCACGATCGCGACTGATTTCGACATATGACCCCTCCCGAATACCAAGCTTGCAAATATCAGTCGCGAACAACGACCATCTTTCCGACGGCCTCGTTCGCCTCCATGACGCGATGCGCCTCGCGAATCTCGTCGAAGCGAAAGACCCGCGCCGGCTTGACGTCCAGCCGGCCGGTCGCGGCGTCGGCGGCGATTTCCCGCAGCGGCACGTCGGAGAGCGGAAACCCGGGCGTGCCGAACACGAAGCTGCCGAAGAAGGTCAGATAGACGCCGCTCGGCATCTGCAGCAGCGGGTTGAAATCCGGAATCGGATCAAGCCCGCCGAGCCAGCCGGCGAGACAGGATCGGCCGCCGCGGCGAAGCATGGCGAGGGAGTCGAGCACGACGCTGTTGCCGACGAGGTCCAGGACTGCGTCGACCTGCTTCGCCTCGGGCAGATGCTTTGACAGATCGCGCCGTTCGATTTCGCAGCGCGCGGCTCCGAGCTTCTCCAGCATGGCAAAGCGCTCCCGGCTGCGCGTCGTCGCGATGACGCGCGCGCCGGCATTGACCGCAAGCTTGAGTGCCGCCTGACCGAACGAGGAGGTCGCTCCGCGAATGACGAGAAGCTGACCTTTCTCGAGGTCGAGATTTCGGAAGAGACAGGTCCACGCCGTCGCGAAGGTTTCGGGGATCGCGGCGAGTTCGGCCCAGGGCAAATCCGCATCGATCGATGCGACATTCGAGACCGGCGCACGCGTGTATTCGGCATAGCTGCCGTTGATGGTCCGGCCGAGACCGCCCATCAATGCGGCCACCTTGGCGCCCACCGGAAATTCTCCGCCTGGGCACGACTTGACGAGACCAACGCATTCGATGCCGCTGATCGGCGCCGCTTCGGCCCATTCACCCCGGCGCATATGCATTTCCGCATGATTGATGCCGAATGCCTTGACCTCGATGACGGCATGACCAGGCTGCGGCTCCGGCTCCGGAACGTCCCGGTAGACGAGGCTGTCCAAACCGCCGAATTTTTCAAGAACGATAGCGCGCATGACGGCTCTCCTGACGTTTTTCGCGGCGAAGGAAGTGACCGTTACCCATTCGAATTCAGCTGGCCGAGAAAATCGCCGATCGCCGCCGCGATCTCCCGCGCATGAGTCTCGAGCGCAAAGTGCCCTGTGTCGAAGAAGCGCACTTCCGCGCCCGGCATGTCGCGCTGAAACGCCTTCGCGCCCGCCGGCAGGAAAAAGGGATCGCTCTCGCCCCACACCGCCAGGAAGGGCGGCTTGTGCTTGCGGAAGTAGGCCTGGAATTCCGGATACATGGCGACGTTGGTCCTGTAGTCGCCGAACAGATCGAGCTGGATCTCGTCCGCACCGGGGCGCTCGAGATAATGGTTGTCCAGCGTGTATCCGTCAGGGGAGACCAGGGAGGCGTCAGGCACCCCGTGGGTGTATTGCCAGACCGTCGTCTCCGGCGAAAGGAACGATCGCAGCACCGCCCGATTCGCTTGCGATGCATCTTGCCAGTAAGCCCGGATCGGGCTCCAGCCTTCGCTCAATCCCTCCTCATAGGCATTGCCATTCTGCGAGATGATGGAAACGATGCGCTCGGGATGTCGAAGGGCCATCCGAAAGCCCGTCGGCGCGCCATAGTCGAAGACGTAGAGCGAGAAACGAGCAAGTCCGATGACTTCCGTAAATCGTTCGATCACCTGCGCCAACGCGGCGAACGTATAGGCAAAGCTCTCGCGAGCCGGCATGTCGGACTGGCCGAACCCGGGCAAATCCGGCGCCACCAGTCGGAAGCGATCCGAGAGCGCCGGGATCAAATCGCGGAACATGTGGCCAGCGGTCGGAAATCCGTGCAGCAGCAGCAGGGCGGGCGCGTCAGCCCGGCCAGCCTCCCGGTAAAATACGTTCAGTCCGTCCACGTCCGCCTTGCGGTATCGAATGCTCGTCATCTGTGGTCCCTCCCTCGACACCTGTTGCGCCCGGTAAAATCAATGATCCGATGGCGGCCGATCCGAGGCGGTCTCACCTGGACATTTCGCGGCTCGGGGCGATCCGGTTACAGATTCCCCGAGGATTTCTGCACGCACCAGACTGCCTGTCGCCTGCTCCTCCCGATCTACGCGCCTCGTATCTATTCATTCGAACTCCCTGCGATAGTCCGTAGGAGTCCAACCCGTCGCCTTGCGAAAGGCGGAGCTGAAGGAGCTCGTTTGCGCATAGCCCAGGCTGAGTGCGATGTCCGTAATCGATACCGCGCGATCCGCCAGCCGCAGCTTGGCGAACTCCATGCGTCGCTGCACCTGATACTGGTAGGCCGGGATTCCGAACGACTTCTTGAAGGCACGGCAGAAGTGGTGAACGCTGAGCCTGGCAAGCTCGGCGAGCTTGAGGAGGCAGACCTGTTCTCCCAGATGCCCCTCGACATACTCGACCACGACACGTTTCTGCCAACCTGCGAGACCTCCACGACTGACCGCTGCCGGCTCGCGAACAGGATCGTGATCGGACCTGGAAAGCTCGTGGGCGAGCACGCCGCAGAGCGCTTCGAGGTAAGGCGCGCAATTCGTCTCCGCGCTCTCGATCGCCTTCTTCAATTTGGAGGCGGTCTCCCAGACCAGCGGATCCTCGAAGTATATTCTCGGCGCGAGCCCGGCCGCGCCGTCGTCGGACTTGTGAAGCGCGGCGGGATCGAAATAGAGGAAGGTCACCTGCGCAGACGAGGCAGCCTCATGCCATTCCCGATAGGCGCGTCCCGCCGGGACAAAGGTCAGCCTGTGCTCGGAGCCTCGCAGCTTCGACGAGCAGAGGCCATCGATGGAGGCCTCACCGCTTTTCCGCGACCCCTCGTTGTACAGCGCCAGGAGATGTCTCGATCCTTGAAAGCGAAATTCAATCCTGTTGCCGACCGGGAGGTGAACGCTCTCCGAAAACCACCAGCGCCAGCCGATCCCAAGGCGCTTCACCGGCTCGGAAGGCGTTATGCTGACCGTCGGATGAAGCGCCGCGTCTGACGGCCTGGACGACAGCGTCTCGTCCACCGGCCGGATTGGCGAAGCGGAGACCGCCATCCTTGGCGTGCTCTCACTCGAATTTGATACGTACATCCCCATCGTCGTCGCCCTGTTCTGTGCTCCGGATGGCCGCGTCCAATCGTCAACGAATTTCTGCACGGAGGAGATGCCCTGGTCGCCTGGATACGGGCGTTGAAGCCGCAAGCTGCACGTGGCGTTACCTCTCCGGTCAAGGCGCGCTGCCATCGCCGGCTGGCAGCACCGCACAGGGACAACATGCTTTTCATCGCCGTGCCGAACAATCTCACGCTTGTGCTGTTCCGGCCCATACTTAGGTATGGGTCGCATACAGGGACGGCGCCGAAATGATTCAGCACGAGATGCCAGTCCCGGAGGCGAAGCCTCAGCCCTGGAGTTGGAGCGCCTCTGCCATTCGAACGAGCATTGCCGCGGTCTTTGCCCCGAGCTTCCGCATCACGCTGCCACGATGCATCTTGACTGTCGCTTCGCTGATCGAGAGCTCGCTGGCGACCTGCTTGTTCATCAGACCGGATGCCACCAGCGTCATCACCTGCCGCTCGCGCGTGGTCAGGAGTGCGAACCTCTCCTGCAACTGCGCAAGGTGCGCGTTGTCGTCGCGCCGATCGATGTCCTTTCGGATCGCGGCAGTGATCGCGTCGAGAAGATCCTGATCCCGTATCGGCTTGGTGAGAAAATCGACCGCCCCCAGCTTCATGCCTCTGACCGACATGGGAATGTCGCCAAAGGCGGTCATCAGGATCACCGGGATTCCGACATTGATTTTCGTCAGGTACTCCTGCAGCTCCAGGCCGCTCGTGCCGGGCAATCTGACATCGAGCACCAGACACGCAGGCGCGTCCGACAGTTCAACCTTGAGGAAATCCGAAGCAGATCCGTACAAGGCGACCTTGTAGTGCAGGGACTCGAGCAGGTCGCCAAGCGACTCGCGAACCGCGCGGTCATCGTCGACGATATGAACAACGCCGGAGGGAGGCATGTCTACCGGCTTTCCGACGTCTGAACCGCCTGGCGAAGCGGGAGAGCGAAGGTGAACTTCGCTCCGCACCTCCCGTTTTCTTCCACCCATAGCTGTCCTCCGTGGAGTTTCACTATCTTGCGGCAGATCGACAGTCCCAGACCAAGTCCCGCTCCCTTCGTCGTATAGAGCGTCTCGAAGACCCGCTCTCTATCGGCCGGGCTGATGCCGCCTCCCGTATCCGCGATTGCCACGGAAATCATACCATCGGCGACCCCCGAAGAGAGGGCCAAAATGCGGTTCCCGTCCTCGACCCCGGCCATGGCCTCGATCGCGTTGCGCACGAGATTGAGGGCGACCTGCTGGACCTGGACACGGTCTGCTTCGACACGCGGCGATGATCGATCGAAGTCGGTACGGACGACGACCCCCGCGCGCTCGATTTCCCTTTTCGACAGAAGCAAAACCTCCGCAACCGCATCGTTGATATCGAACTCGGCAAAATGGACCTGCGTGCCCCGCACCAGAGAGCGGACCCCGGTCACAACCTCCGCGGCTCGACGTGCCTGCCTGATGATGCGCGCGACCGATTTCCGGGCCTCCGTGGCTTGAACGGGATCCCGGGCGAGCCACCGGAGGCAAGCTTCCGCGCTCATGATCATCCCCGTCAGCGGCTGATCGATCTCGTGAATGATCGAGCCGGCGAGTTCGCCAAGGGACGTCAGCCCGGTCGCCCGCGCAAGCTCGTTTCGTGCGTCGGCGAGAGCCTGCTCCGCCGCCTTCCGTTGCGAGACGTCCGTAATGATGCCTTCCAGCTCGAGGTCTCCCGTGGGCCCCTCATCGAATTGCCCGACGGCCACGACATGCAACGTCTTGCCGTCCCGGTGGACCACGCGATACTCTTGGGTGAAGGGCGACTTCGTGCTGATCGCCTCGGTGAGGGCCTGCTCCAGCGCGGGATAGTCCTCGGGGTGGACCCGGCTCCTGAACACCTCAAAGGGCACGGGGTTCACGTCCAGGTCGATATCCAGAATGCGGTAACATTCGCGCGATCCGCGCGAGAGCAGCGTGCGCGTGTTCCAGCGATAGCTGCCCATCCCGCCGATCTGCTGACCTCTGACCATCCACATATTGGTCTCGCGCAGCGCCTCAAACAGGCGGACGGATTCGAATGAGACGGCGGCCTGATTGGCCAGCATGGATGTCACCCAGACGCATCGCGGCGTGAAGATCTCCGCATCTCCATCCGCTTCGAGATAGAGAACGCCGATCGCCCAGTGCTGGTGAATCAACGGCAGGCACAGCTGCGCTATCCTTCCAGACGGCGGATTCGCGGGATCGATCAGCGCCGAGCTCTCCGCGCCGGCTTGCCTCACGACCGTTTGCTTTCGATCGAGCACCTGTTCGGCAAGGTCGCTCGGCAAGCGGAATTCGGCGTGCGGCGGGAAGGAGGCAAGGAAGTTCGCCCTCTCGCGCGGGAAGCTCGCATCGGCCTTGGCAAGCAGCTCCCTTTGCCCGCTGAGCAGGATCGCCCCCCGACTGGCCCCGGAGTAGCTCAGCGCCTCCATGAGGAGAGCCTTGGCCAATCCCTGATAACTGATTTCTCGCGAGATAATCTGAAACGCCTTCGCGACCAGATCGAGTTCGTGCGTCTCGTTATCAAGCCTCATACCGAGATGTCTCGTCGTGACAATCATTTTCCAGACGTCTCGACGCATCACCCCGCCGCTTGCGGATCGAGGGGTGGGACGAGAGCGCGTCAGTACGCCGCAACATGTAACGGTACTTGCGAACGTTGCCAAGTTTGGTTGCAGAGAGCCACGGTTCACGAGCCCGCGCCATGCACGTCGTTGCGCATTGCCACGATTTTTTTCGAAGCAGATGTAACCGATGCGACGGTTGCTCCGAATGTCCACGAAAGTGCGGAGCAGCGGTATTGCGCCCCGCTGGTCGCTGGCATGGCTCGCCTGCTGCTCAGGCTCAATCGGGGCGAGACACTGCCGCGCAGGCCTGCATCAGCAAGGAAACAGGAATGATGACCGCGGACTCTCCGAAGACAGAACGCCTGAATGCCCTCTCGGATGCCGTTTTTGCGGTCGTTATTACAATTCTTGCCCTGGACCTGCGCCCGCCGCACGCTCCAAGCCTCGATGCTCTATTCGAGCTCTGGCCGACCGTCATCGGCTACCCAGTCAGCTATCTCTTCATCGCCATCGTCTGGGTGAACCATCACCATCTTCTGCACTATGCAAGCGCGGCGACGCCGCGACTAATCTGGGGAAACTTCGCTCATCTGTTTTCCGTATCGCTGCTGCCGTTCTCGACAGCCTGGATCGCGAGCTCAAGGCTCGCGCCGCTGCCCGTCACCGTCTACGCCGGCGTATTCGCCCTGGTGAACGCGACCTATCTGTTGCTGTGCTGGGAAGCCGTCGACCGGCCGGCGATCGAGGCGATCCCAGGCCAGGCGCGCATGGTGATGCGCATGCGATCCTTGACCACCCTGCTCGGCTTCCTCGCCGCGGCAGCCGTCTCGTTGCACTATCCCATGCTCGCGCTGGCCATGATCTGCATCTGCCTTGCAGTGTATCTCAAGCCTCAAGTCGCAGGACACGCGCCGCGTCCTGCTTCAGAAGATACAACGACACCGCAAGCAGCACGACATCCTTCATCAGGAACGGAACGTTGCCCGTCATCGCCGGAAAGCCACCCGCGGCGGCGTCCCAACCGTCCGGCATGAACGGAATGATCGTGACTGTTGCGATGAAGGTACCGGTCGATCCAAGGGCGCCCAGAATGCCGAGCCGCTTGCTCCAGAAGCCCGCGAATATCAAGGCACCAAAGGTCCATTCGGCGACGCCGAGGAACCAGCTGGCACCTTGATGGCCGAAGGCGGGATAGAGCCACCAGATCAGCGGACCGTTGCTGATGAAGGGGTCCAGGCGATCCGCCTCGTACGCCCACCATTTCTGGTAGCCGAAGAAGAAGAACAGGATCACCATCGAGGCCCGGACGATGTGGTAGTCTAGGTCTCCCGCAAGCAGCCTCGATATCGGCAGCCTGCTTGCGAACGATTTGCCCCGCGCACTCGCCAATGTACTCATGGTGTCGATCCTCCTGATCCTAACTGACAGGCCCTTGTGTGGTCGGCGTCTGACCGAGATCGATCAGAATCCGGCAGACAAGACCGTTGGGCGCGAAGTCGAGATCGACCTGTGCGCCCGGCAGGGCCCTTGCGATCAGTTGCGTGCCAAAGCCTCGCCGTTCGGGCTTGGTCACAATCGGTCCGCCGCGCTCGCGCCACTGGATCGCAAGACCTTGTCCGTCGAGATAGGGCGAGCTCTCCCAGATCACATCGACGGCTCCTGCCGTCGATGTCAGCGCGCCGTACTTGCTCGCGTTGGTCGCCAGTTCGTGAATGATGACGTGCAGCGCCAAGGCGATGTGCGGCTCCAGCGTGAGGTCCGGCCCCGCGAGCAGAATGCGGCCCCTGTGAAACATCGCATGCGGCTTGAGCGTTCGCTCCAGCATCCCCGCGAGAGACACGCGCTGCTCTCCCGCGGATTCGATCATCCTGTAAGCATCGGACAGGGTCGCGATCCGCGCCGAGAGTGCCTCGCGAAAATCGGCGGTCGTCTTCGCATCGGTGTTGTTCACGAAGCAAAGAACGATGCTGAGGATATTGCGCATGCGGTGCTGCAATTCCCTCACGACATTCTCGAGCGCGTCATCCCGGATCGGGGCGATCCGCTCGTAGTGCGCGCATCCGCTTCGGTCGCGAAATGAACCGGTGACAGTGTGCCTCATGTGCGGACCTATCGCTGTTTGCTGAACCGGATTTCGATCAACACCCGCGGCAGATTTTCAGCTTCTTGTCGAGATCCGCGTCCAGACTTTTCAGTTTCCGGTTGAAATCGGTAATGCGCTTCTGCAACGCATCCTCGGCGAGTGAATTCGGCATGAATTCATTGCCACGCGGCTGCACCTGGACGCTCTCGGCCGGGCTTGGCGCTTTCGGCGACGGCGCCGGGAGTGGATCTGCCAGGGCGGTTAGAGGAATGGCGGCGAAGCTCAGGATGAGGGATGAACGGAGTTGCATGGTCGCGCCTCAACGCAGTTGATTGCCGTGATGACGCGCACATTATGCAGCATATGTACGGGCCTCGCTGTTCGTGGATTGCGCCGATTGAGGCGATATTGTTGGAATGATTCCGTCTGCGCCCCGATTCATCCTAGGGTGCCGCCGGCGCGGGCCTTTGCTCCGCGAGAATGACCGAGAAGAGCCCTCGGTCGTCCGTCCAATCGGCGACGGGATTCCACCCGCCGGCCTGCAACAGGACGAAGGCATCCCTCCGCCCGTATTTGAGGCTGTTCTCCGTGTGGATGGTCTCGCCCTTCGACAACGAGAAGACGCGACCGTCGACCTCGAAGCGGACGTCGTGCGTGGCTTCCAGATGCATCTCGATACGCGCCTCCGCATCATTCCAGCGCGCCAAATGGCGAAACGCGCCCAGCGGAATCGAGCCGCCCAGCTCGCGGTTGATCCGATGCAAAAGGTTGAGATTGAATGCGGCCGTCAGCCCTTGCGTGTCGTCATATGCGGGCAGCAGAACATCTCGATCCTTGATACGATCGATGCCGATCAGCAGCATCGACCCGGTACCCAGCGTCGCCGCCATGGCCCGCAACAGGTCGACCGCCGCAGGCACGGTCAGGTTTCCGATCGTCGACCCCGGAAAGAAGCCGAGGCGCGCAGTCGAGGCAATCTCGTCCGGCAGCGCAAAGGGACAGGTGAAATCAGCCTCGGTTGGATAGATCGGCAGCCGCGGGAATGCATGCGACAAGCCTGCCGCAACCTCCCGGAGGAACTCGCCCGAGATGTCGATCGGCACATAGGCGGAAGGCTCCGTCTCCGCCAGCAACAGTCGCGTCTTTGCCGACGAGCCTGAGCCGAATTCTATGACTGCGCGGCCCGGCCCCGCGAGCGCGGCGATGTCCGATACCGCGGACGCGAGGATCGATCGCTCGGTTCGTGTCGGGTAGTATTCGGGCAGCAGCGTGATGGCTTCAAACAGAGCCGATCCGCGGCGGTCATAAAGCCATCTCGCCGGAATTGCCTTTGGCGCGAGGCTCAGCCCTTCCATGATGTCGTAGCGAAACGCCGCCGTCAGGTCGGCCATCGCAGATCGCATTTCGTTCTGGAGTTGAAGCAATTTCGGCTTTCCTTCGCACGAAGTCTCGGTCGGCCCGGCCGACGGCCGCAATGACGTCAGGAGACCAATGTCGACAATTTCTTCAGGCCGCGGTGGATATTGATCTTGACCAGGGCCGCCGACTGTCCGGTCGCGCCGGCCGCCCGCGCGATGCTCAGACCATTGAGCTTCACGAGGCGGATCACGCTCTCCTGCGCAGGCTTCAACCGACCAAGCAGCTGGTCCAGCGCGGCAGCGCTGATCGCGGCACCTTCGTGATCCTCGATTGCGATGTCTTCGTCGAGCGCGAGCGCGCTGTAGCGAGACGCATCGCGCACGCGATCGACCCATTTGTAGCGGGCAATCGCCGTGACCCAGGCGCCGAAGGGCTTCGAGGCCGCAAACGTGTGGCGTTTCGCGTGAATGGCCAGCAGCACCTCCTGCCTCGCATCGTCCGCGGCGGGATAGGGAAGCCGGCGCGCGTAGTAGGCCCGAAGCCACAGATCCAGCTCCCGCAGCAATCGCTCATATGCGCCTTCATCCCCTGCTCGCGCCGCAAGCAAGAGCCGGCCCCATCGCTCCGAACAATCGTTCCATCTCTCCCAACGGGCTGCCTTCCGGCGATCATGTCGCGGCGAAACCGTATTCCCGCGGGGGCGTGCACGCGCGGGCTCGTCGCCGCCAGACGATTGCGTCGCGATAGAGGACGTGATGTCGTCACCCGAGAGCGCTTTCATCTTCGAAGGCTCCTGTCGAGACACTCAAGCAGAGCGCTCGTTTCGAACGGCTTTCTGAGAAGGCAGAATGCGCCGATCGAGGCCGCTTCGGCGTCCAGCTGCCTGTGAGGAAGCGCGGTAATGAGTATCACCGGCGCCCCGACCTTCTGCTGCTGGAGCTCGCGAACGAGGTTCAGCCCGCCCATTCCGGGCATGTGAACGTCGGCAATGATGCAGTCGAAGCTGAACCGGTCGACGTAGCTCAGCAGCGCTTCGGCCCTGTCAAACGGCTCGGAGCGGTAGCCGATCGATCGCATCAGATCCACCAAAGACAGGCACAGGGCCTCGTCGTCATCGACGACTCCTACGAAAGGGACCTTCACCTGACTTACCCTCGCAAGACGCGATCATCATCGAAACGCGATCGCAACAGAGGCGATAGAAGCGCAAGCCGCACCCCAGTTGACCAGGCGGTTGCTGTCGTGACGTTCGATGCTTGTTCGCGAGAGGCACATGTTCGGTCTCCCCAACTGAGGAAAATCCAGTAGCTGCGCCATGATCGGTTGCGCATGTCGGCCTCGAGCATGCGTTCGGCGGGTGCCTCCTACAATCTCGCGATTGTGATGCACAGACCCATACTTTGGTATGGGTTTGCGGCGCCAAGGGAGAGCCACCAAGGGCGGCGCGATGTCAGGCCACGCCGATCCCGGTCGCCTGCAGCCGAACAGCGCAAGTTTGAAAAATGCACGATAATCCGCGCACAGCGCGCCCTTCGAAGCTTGGCTACCGTTCAGATAACGACAGACGTCGACGCCGCCCTTGCCGCCAATCCGCGACCTCGAGGATGAGACGACATCAGATGGACCATCTCATAAAGAAACTGTCCGAGCTCGATCTGGTCAGAGGCGATTTTGACTACCATGCCACGCGTGTGGCGATGATCATCGTCTTCTTCGTATTCAGCTGCCAGAAATGGTTCGACTACGAAGCGCACGCGTTGATCCCGTTCATCAGCAATGGTCCGCTGATCTTCTGGCTGTATCCGGTGTTTGGCGTGCGCGGCGCGGCCTACTTCCTGGGTTCGGCGGAATTGTTGTTTGGATTGCTTCTTCTGCTCGGCTTCTGGAGCAGAAGACTGGCGGTCCTGGGGTCGCTGGGTTCATGCGCGACCTATGTCGCCACGGTGACGATCATTCCGTTCTTCCCCGATGCCTGGGCCGCGCCGGCCGGCGGCTTTCCTGCGGCCACGTTGCCGTTCCTCTTCCTCATGAAGGATGTCGTACTGCTCGCAGCTTCCGTCTATCTGCTCAAGCGGGACCTCCTCCGGGCAGCAGCCGACGCATCACCGGCTCAGAACGGGATTGTTCGACAGGAAGCGATGCAATAGCGCCGGTCGGCACCGGAAGAGCAGGATCAACGTCGCTCCCCCCCCTGTGACGGCGGTGGCTGCTCGCCTACACCGGCGAGGTCGTTGCCGATGATCTGCGTGAGCGCAGGTTTGCAGCGACGGCTTGTAGACCTTGGCGCTGTCCACGCTGAACGACCTCTCGAAGAATCCCGCGATTCCCCCGCGCTCAAGCCAGGGAATCTGCAGGTCACGGGAGAGTTCCCGACACCCCGAGTTCCCGATCAAAATCAAATCTGCCTGTAACCTTTGTGGCAGCATCTTCGAATATTGGAGGCCAGAGGAGCGAGCAGCGTGAAGCCGGCGGGTTCGTTCTGATGAGAGCCGTTGTGGGGGACCTATTCGGGGTTTAGGGTGATGAGGGGGCGATTGGACGGTTGGCGCGCCTTCTCCACGGGGCGGCCGGTCAGTTCCGGAGTCCGGCAGATGAATGTGTCCTCGCCGATCCCCACGCATGGAGATGCCGGTCGCGAGCTCCTGTGGGACGACGGCGAGCGCGTCTATTGCCGCGAGTGGCGCCGGGGCGCCGATGGCGACGTCTACAGTGTCCTGACCGTAAGAGCGGCTACGGAACATCCGCCGGCCGCGTTCCTCGACCGGCTCGCCCATGAATACGCCTTGCGCGACGAACTCGATGGGACCTGGGCCGTACGGCCGCTGGAGCTGATCCGCGATGGTGGTCGAACATTGCTGATATTGGAAGATCCCGGCAGCGAGCCGCTCGAGCAACTGCTCGGCGCGCCGATGAAGCTGACCCGCTTTCTGCGCTTGGCGCTCGGCATCACCACCGCCGTCGATCAGCTGCATCGGCAGGGCCTGGTCCACAAGGATTTGAAGCCGGCCAATCTTCTGGTGACCGGAGCAGACGAGGTCAGGATCACCGGATTTGGCCTCGCCTCTCGCCTGCCGCGCGAGCGACAGCAGCTCGAACCACCTGAGACCATGGCGGGTACGCTGGCCTACATGGCGCCCGAACAGACCGGCCGCATGAACCGGTCCGTGGATTCCCGCAGCGATCTGTACGCACTCGGCGTGACGTTCTACCGGATGCTCACGGGCGCACTGCCGTTCACCGCGTCCAGTCCGATGGAGTGGGTGCACAGCCACATCGCCAGGCGAGCCGTTGCGCCCGCCGAACGAGTCGATGGCGTGCCTTACGCCGTGTCAGCGATCATCATGAAGCTCCTCGCCAAGACAGCCGAGGACCGTTATCAGACCGCAGCGGGCCTCAAGAGCGACCTCGAACGGTCACTCGCCGAATGGGAAGCGCAGGGACGGATCGATGATTTCGTCCCGGCGCAAACCGATATACCGGACCGCCTGCTGATTCCCGAACGGCTCTACGGCAGGGAGCACGAGATCGAGGCCTTGCTCACCTCGTTCGATCGCGTCACCCGGAGCGGCACGCCCGAGTTGATCCTGGTGTCCGGTCCCTCCGGTATCGGCAAGTCCGTTATGGTCGACGAAATGCAGAAGGCCTTGGTCCCGTTGGGAGGGTTCTTCGCTTCCGGCAAGTTTGATCAGCACAAGCGCGATATGCCCTACGCGACGCTCGCGCATGCGCTTCAAGGCCTTATCCGAGGCCTCCTCGCCAAGAGCGATGCCGATCTGGCACCCTGGCGTAGCACACTGCACGACGCGCTCGGCAATCTCGGTCAACTGATGGTGGATCTCGTACCTGAGCTGCGGCTGGTGATCGGGGATCCACCACCTGTCCCGGAGGCCCCCCCGCAAGACGCACAGCGACGCTTCCAACTCGTCGTTCGACGCTTCATTGGCGTCTTCGCCAAGGCGCACCATCCCCTCGTGCTGTTCCTCGACGACCTGCAGTGGCTCGACCTGGCCACATTGGACCTGATCGAGTTTCTTCTGAACAGATCCGATCTGCAAAATCTGCTTCTCATCGTCGCCTATCGCCGCAACGATGCCGGCGTCAAGCATCTGCTGGCCCAGCGGCTCGTCGAAATCCGGGCCTCCCGCAAGCGGGTGCGGGAAATCGACCTGGCCCCCCTCACCCGCGATGCCGTCCTGGAATTCACCGCGGATGCACTTCATTGCGAGCCGGCATACGCCATGCCCATGGCGCAGCTGATATACGAGAAGACGAACGGGAATCCGTTCTTCCTCACGCAGTTTCTGCGGGCGCTGGCCGAAGAAGAACTGCTGACCTTCGATCACGACAAGCGACGGTGGCGCTGGGATCTCGAACGCATCAAGGAAAAAAGCTACGCCGAAAACGTCGCCGATCTCATGGTCGGCAAGCTGAGCGGTTTGCGCGACGAGACACGTCAGGCCCTGCTGGAGCTGGCCTGCCTGGGCAACAGCGCCGAGATCGCGATGCTCTGCCTCGTGCACGGAACATCGGAGCAGACGCTGCACGCGGATCTGCGAGACGCGACGCGTCTCGAACTGGTCCGACGCCTCAAGAGCGCTTACGCGTTCGTCCACGATCGCGTGCAAGAGGCCGCTTATGCGCTTCAACCGGACCAGGACAGGCGAACGGCCCTGCACCTTCGGATCGGTCTGGTCCTGGCAGCGCAGCTGACGCCCGACGAAACCAACGAGCGCGTCTATATCGTTGCCAACCAGCTGAACCGCGGCATCGCCGCTTTGACGAACGGCGCCGAACGCGAACAGGTCATTGCCGTCAATCTCGCCGCGGGCCGGCGCGCGCGAAATGCAACGGCCTACCACGCGGCAGCAACCTACCTTGAAATCGCCCGCGAGCTGCTCGGGGAGGAAGGGCATCCGCGGTGCAGCCGGGACGCCTTCGCGATCGGCCTCCTCCACGCCGAATGCAAATTCTTGCTCGGCGAGCTGAACACGGCGGAAGCGGAATTGACGGTCCTGTCGCAGAGCTGTTCGGACATTCAGGCAAGCGCCGAGGTCGCCAGGCTCCAGGCCCAGCTATACACCACGGCGGGACAGCTCGAGCGGGCGGTCGACGTTTGCCTCGCATTCTTGCGCAGAACCGGGATTGACTGGTCTCCTCATCCCAGCCGCAGCGAGGTGGACGAGGATCGGCGACGCCTGAGGAACTTGACCGAAAAACTGTCCGACGAGCAGCTTCATGCGCTACCGCCGATGACCGATCCGGATCATCGTGCGACCATGGGCGTTTTGGCCGACCTCCTCACACCTGCGTTTCTCACCGATCGCAACCTGTCCGACACCATGCTCATGGAGGCCACTCGACTGACGCTCGAGCACGGGACCAGCTCCGAAGCATGCTACCCGCTGACCGCCATATTCGGCGTGCTCGCGAGCAATTCAACCGATGCCGAACTTGGATTCCGACTATCACAATTTGGCGCAACCCTTGCTGACAGGCAGCCGCAGACAGGGCTGAGCGGTCGGGCGCTTCTGGTATTCGGCCTTCACGTGACCCCATGGATTCTCCCGATCCGATCGGGACGGCCGTTCATTCGGCGTGCTCTTGCGATCTGCTTGACGACTGGAGATCTGGCATTCGCGGCGTATTCGCATCGCGGGCTGATATCGGTGGATCTCTTCTGCGGCGATTCGCTCATCGACGTCTGCTCGAACGCCGAACAGTCCCTGGCATTCGCCGAGGGTCTGGGCGTCCGATTGGCTGCGGTGGGCCTCATCAGGCAACGAGATCTGGCGCTGAGCCTTATGGGGCGCGACGGCCGGAACGACTTCGAGAGCCCCGGGGCGCTTCAGCCCTCGGACGTGAGCGAACCGCTAGGCGTCTTCTTCTACTACGCGACGCGAATTCAGGTCGAAGTCATCGCCGGACGTAACGATGTCGCGATTGCCCTCGCCGCGCGCGCAGAAGCGCTCTCATGGTGCGTCCGGTCTTATTCGGACTTCACCGAATACCGGTTCTACACGGCGCTCGCTCATGCCGGGGCTTATCACGCATCACGACCCGAGGATCGCGAGCGGCGCCTCGGCGACCTCCGCGAACACCACCGCAAGCTGACAGTCTGGTCCAACCGCTGCCCCGCAAATTTCGCCGCCCGGCAGAAGCTCGTCACGGCGGAGCTTGCGCGCATCGAAGGTCGCGAACTCGAGGCGGAGCAGCTGTACGAGGAATCGATCCGATTGGCGCAAGAATCCGGCTTCGCCCAGATCGAAGCGATCGCTGCGGAACGTGCGGCAGGGTTCTACGAGGCTCGCGGCATTCGAACGGTCGTCCTGTCCTACTTGACAAAGGCGCGCGATTGCTACGCGCGCTGGGGCGCCGAGGCGAAGGTGAGCCAGCTCGAGAAACTCCATCCGAACCTGCGGGAGCGAGGATCCGCGCATAGCGCCGCAGGGACGATCGGAGCACCTGTCGAGCAGCTGGACCTTGCGACGGTTCTCAAGGTGTCGGAGGCTGTTTCAGGCGAGATCGTGCTGGAGAAGCTCACGGAGACCCTGCTTCGTTCGGCCATCGAGCACGCGGGTGCGGAACGCGGCGTGCTGATTTTGCCGAGGGGTTCGGAGCTGAGAATTCGGGCGGACGCCGTAACTGGCGGCGGTTCGATCGCTCTCGATCTCGCCGATTCGCCGATCTCCGCCGCTGAAGTCCCGATGTCGATCGTGCTTTACACGGCTCGCACCCATGAAAGCGTCGTGCTCGACGATGCCTCGACGAGCAGCGCGTTCGGCGGCGACGAGTACATCCAGAAGAAGCACGTCCGATCAGCCTTGTGCGTGCCGCTCGTCAAGCAAGGCAGGGCGGTGGCATTTCTGTATCTCGAGAACAATCTCGCCTCGCGCGTCTTCACACCCGCCCGGATCGCGATCCTCAAATTTCTCGCATCGGAGGCCGCGACCTCGCTCGACAATGCCCGCCTGTACCGGGAGCTTCAGGAGCGGGAGTCGCGGATCCGCCGGCTGGTAGATGCCAACATCATCGGGATCTTCATCTTCGATCACACCCCCGACATTCTCGATGCCAATGACGCGTTCCTGAAGACCGTGGGATATGATCGCGAGGATCTCGCCGCAGGCCGGTTGCGCTGGGCAGATCTGACGCCGCCCGAATGGCAGGAGCGCACCGACCGCGCCCGGGCCGAATTGAAGGCGACACGGGTTGTCCACCCGTTCGAAAAGGCGTTCTTCCGCAAGAACGGCAGCCGGGTGCCGGTGCTGACCGGCGGAGCCTTGTTCGACGACGAGCAGGAGCAGGGCGTTGCCTTCGTGCTGGATCTCAGCGAGCGCAAGCGCGCCGAAACCGAGGCACGCGAGAACGAGCAGCGTTACCGCGAGGCTCAGATGGAGTTGGCCCACGCCAACCGCGTGGCGGTGATGGGACAGCTGACGGCGTCGATCGCCCACGAGGTCAATCAGCCGAACACCGCCGTCATCGCCAGCGCGCAAGCGGCCTTGAGCTGGCTCGATCACCAACCGCCGGCACTGGAGCAGACGCGCAGGGCGCTGACACGCGCCATCGAGAACGGCATCCGCTCCAGCGAGGTCATCGAGCGAATCCGGGATCTCGTCAAGAAATCACCGCCCAAACGGGATTCCCTCGCGATCAACAGCGTCATCGGACAAGTCATCGAACTCACGCAAGCCGAAGCGGCGCGGCACGATGTGTCGATCCAGACGATATTCGCCGATCGTCTGCCCAAGGTCATCGGCGATCGCGTCGAGCTGCAGCAGGTCACGCTCAACCTGATCCTGAACGCCATCGAGGCCATGAGCGAAACAACGGAGGGCAAGCGCGAGCTGTTGATCCAGACCGCGAGAGCAGATGCCGAGAGCATACGCATATCGATCACGGATTCGGGACCAGGCTTGTCTGCGGAGGGCCTCGCGCGGCTGTTCGAACCCTTCTACACGACCAAGTCGGGCGGCCTCGGTGTCGGACTGTCGATATGCCGCTCGATCATTGTGGCGCATGGCGGCAGGCTCTGGGCGACTGCAAACGAACCGCGCGGAGCCGTCTTCCAGTTCACTGTTCCGATCGATGACGGCTTTTCGGTTGGCTGAAGCATCTCGGCTGGCGTCATCACACCGCAAAATTGGTGGGATGACCTGTAACCAGGGCCGGGCCGCGGACGAAATATAGCCATCGGATTGCACCGGGGAAACCACGCACGGGCCGGAACAGGTCCGCCATCGACCGACGGTGTGCTGCAGGGAGAGATCAGTTGGGACTGTCCTGGCAACAAGGCCCGCTTTCAACGGGAGCAATCGGCCGCTTTCTCGTCCCTGAGCCGCTGCCCAGGCGACTCCTGTACGTCGAACCGTTACGCCGCCGCCTCCGCGTGCGCTTTGGGGGAAGCTGGATCGCCGACAGCGAACGGGCGCTCCTGCTTTTCGAACCGGGCCGTTATCCCGTGGCCTATTTCCCGGAGGCCGATGTTTCCCCACATGTGCTGGAACCTACCGAGCACATCACGCAACACGCCGATCTTGGGCCGACGTCCTGGTACAGCGTTCGGGTCGACGAGCGACACATCGCAGCGCGAGGAGCATGGCGGCACACCAACCTGCCGGCCCATGCAGGCGATTTGCAGGGTCTGATCGCCTTTGCCTGGCGGGCCATGGATGCCTTCTACGAGGAAGACGAACGCATCGTGGGCCATGCCGCCGATCCCTATCACCGCATCGACATCCGCCAGACCTCTCGTAATCTCGTGGTCAACCACCAGGGCCGGGTCATCGCCGATACAAAGCAGCCGCTGGTCCTTTACGAGTCCGGCTTTGCACCCCGCTGGTACGTTCCACGTGCCGACATCGATGAGTCTGCCCTCACTCCGGTCAAGCTCCAGACCTTCTGCCCGTATAAGGGCCTGTGCAGCTACTACTCCATCGGAGACGCCCGCCAGGCGGCATGGTCGTATCCCGACGCCTATCCCGAAGTCCGCCGCATCTCCAATTTTGTATCGTTCGAGCCGGACATCGTGACGGTCCATCTCGATGGCACGCAGCTGCGTCTCGAACCCGGCCAATTGGTGGTTCCACACGGCCCCGATCGCAATCTTGACATCGCCGAGGTGGTCCCCGAGCCAACGCCTGGTGGCCGGCCCGCTGAAGCTGCAACCAGTCCCCTCCATCGACGCTCGTGAGACGAACGAGCATATCTTCGAGATCGCGCAGCATTCAGCCTTTCGCGTTCACGACTATTGTGGCCTTCAACGGAGCCGCTCATCCCGAGCCTCCACTACGGGAGCGCCACAATGTCCCATCGTTCGAACCAGACACGCTCGATCCGCTCCGCTTTTGCGGGCCTTCTCCTGATCGGCTTGCTGTCGCCCGCACATGCCTCCGGTCGGAACAGCTCTCTCGACGCCCTCCCCGATCTGCCGGCGCGGGCCACCGAGCGTTTCGCCTCGGCCGAGCCGACGTCGCGCCTGCCCTGGCTCGCTCCGGTCGGCCACCGTCAGCCGAGCCGGGCCGATGCGCCTCATTCGGATGCTCTGTCGGCCTGGGAGCGTGAGCAGCAGCAGCGCGATCAGATGCTGGATCGCAAGCTCATCATCTGCCGCGGATGCTGAGCTAGCCCGGCCACCTCACGCGCGCCTGCTAAAAGCGCGATGAGTTTGGGATGAATCATCATCGCGCTTTAGGTTGTTGTCTAAGCATGATCTTTTCGGAAAACCGCTTCGCACTTTTCCGGATCATGCTTTAGGCATTCTCGACACCCGATGCCGCCTCTGCGCTCTTCGCCAGCTCCAGCTCGTCAATCGTCGCAGGCGTCTGCGCAGACTTTCGCCATTGCGCGGGGGTGATGCCCATGTGGCTCTTGAACGCCCGCTGGAACGCCGCTTCGGACAGATATCCGACCGCTTCGGCCACCGCTCCGGTCGAGAGCGAGGATTTTCTTAGTTCGTTCGTTGCCAGCGTCATGCGGATGTCGGTCAGCAGTTCGCTCGGCGAACGTCCGACCTTCTCCTGGAATTGACGGGCGAGCGTCGCACGCGACATGTTGGCGAGCTGCGCGAGTTCGGGCAGCGTCCATGCGCGCGCGGGCGCATTGAACATGGCCGCGACGACCGGCGCGAGGCGTGGGTGACCTGCGAGCGCAAGCAGCCCGCGTGGCGCGTCTCCGGTCTCGCTGGCGAGGCGCAGCACGAGCGCGAACATCGCCGTCGACAGCGCGTTCAGCATCGCGCGGCCACCCAGCTGATCGTCTGCAGTCTCGCCGCGCATCAAGGCAACGAGGCCTGCGAGTTGCCCCGCCGTATCCCGCTCTCCGGCCTGCGCGCCGGCCCTCACGATCAGCACCGGCGGCAGATAGTTGCGCAGCAGCCGGTCGTGCGGCGGGGCGATCGAAAAATGTCCGCACAGCAGATCGAGCCGGGCGTCCGAGCCGGGATTCTCGCTGATCGTGAAGTTGAGTGACGCGCGGTTGCGGGCCTTCAGCGGCACAGCTCCGCTGCCATCGTGCATGACGTGCCGCGGGTTGCGCGGCAGCAGCAGAATGTCGCCGGCCTCCAGTAGCAGCGGCCGACCTCCCGCCGGATCGTCCAGCATCGCCGAGCCAGCGAGCACCGCGTGGTACGGGATTTCGTTGGCCTCGCTAGGCCCCTGCTCGATCCGCCACGGCGCGCCGTAGGAGCAGCGCAGGTCCAGACGGCCGCGCACCGGCATCATCTCGAACAGCCGGCTCAGCCAATCCATCGTATTCCTCTCTCGGTACGTCGATTGAGACGAATGAGCATATATGCAAGCCAATTAAGCATTCAATATCTCATGTCGCGACCCTACTGTCACTCCGCAATCGTTCACCACCCCAACCACGGAGTGCCATCATGTCCCGTCTTTCCGTCCCGAACCTCGAAGCCGACGCCGGCCCCTCCGGCCAGGTCTATGCCCAGATCAAGAAGGCCATAGGCAGCGTGCCGAACACCTTTGCGGCCATCGCCGCCCATGGCCCCGCTGCGCTCAAGGCCGTGCTCGCTGCTGACACTGTGCTCGCCTCCGGCGGACTGACCAAGTCCGACAAGGAGATCATCAAGCTCGTCATCAGCGAAGCCGCCGGCTGTGACTATTGTGTCGCTGCCCACAGCCATCTCGCAAAGCTCGTCGGCCTGGCGCCGGATGTCCTGAAGCAGATCCGCGATGGCCGGCCCACTGGTGATGCCCAGCGCGATGCGCTGGTCGCTTTCGTCGACAAGCTTGCGCGCACCAGCGGCACCATCAGCCAGAAGGATTTCGTCGCGATCAAGGCCGCCGGCTACAGCGACGCGCAGCTCGTCGACATCAGCCTCGCCTTTGCCACCACCGTGTTCACCAACGTCTTCAACCGCATCAACGATACCGAGATCGACTTCCCGGCGGTCGCCTAACGCGACGACCGCCACGTCGCTCATCTCACATCAGGGATCACGACCATGACCATGCTTGCCAACACCCACACTGCCCAAAATCCTCTCGTCCGCGCCCTGCAGGGATCCGGCCTGCTCGCGGAAGATCTCGACAACCATGTCGTCCGCGCCTCGATGGTGATCATGTTCTTCTTCTTCGGTTACCAGAAGTGGTTTCCGTACGAATTCGAACGGCTGGTCCCGTTCATCAGCAACGGCCCGTTGATCTGGTGGCTCTATCCCGTGTTCGGCCATGCCGGCGCCAGCTATTTCCTCGGCGTCTCCGAATGGACCTTCGGCGCGCTGCTGCTCGCGGGCTTCTGGAGCCACCGGCTTGGCGTGCTGGGCGCCCTCGGCTCGACCGGCACCTTCATCGCGACCGTCACCATCATTCCCTTCATGCCGGAGGGTTGGGACCTCGCCGCGGGAGGCTTCCCCGCGATGACGGGCAACGTGCCCTTCCTGATGAAGGACGTCGTGCTGCTCGCAGTCTCCTTCTATCTGCTCAGGCAGGATCTGGTTCGCCTGACGCGGTAGCAGGTTGCATTCTGCCCAAGGCGACGCGTCGCCGGCGAGCTTTCCCGCTCGCCGGCGATTGCACGTCGCGACGATCACGGCAGTGTGCCCGCAAGCAGCCGTTTTCGCAGTACATCAATGAACGCCCTGACCCGGACGGGCATTTGCGCGCGGGTCAGGAAAACCGCCCATATCCCAAGCTCAACCGGCGCGGCATCCGCCAGAACGATGCGCTTCAACTCTCCGCGTTCAATCTGCTCGTACACATCCCAATAGGTCATCATGGCGACCCCCACGCCTGCAAGACAAGCCGCTCGAACAGCATCGACCGTGCTGGCCGACAGCGGGCCGGCGATCCGGACCTGCTCCAATTCGCCTCCACGTACGAACGGCCAGGTCTCCATCGCATGAAGCTTGATGCAGGGGTGGCTCACCAGATCGCCCAGCGTTGCCGGTTCTCCGAACCGAGCGATATAGGCTGGCGATGCGCAGAGGATGTAAGGATTGTCGGCGAGCCTTGTCGCGATCATGTCGGAAGGCTTCATCGGCGCCACGCGGATCGCAACGTCGAGACCCATCGAAGCGATGTCGACGCGATCGTCGCTCAGGACCAGATTGACCCGAAGCGCCGGGTTGTCCGCGATCAGCCCGGCCACGACGGGTACGATGACGGCATGGCCGATGACGTTCGGCGCGGTGATCTTGAGCACACCTGAGAGACCCGAGCCGGCGGACGACACGGACTCGAATGCCGAATCGCGGGCGGCTATTAGGCCGGCGGCGTGAGGCAAAAAGGCTTCGCCCTCAGGGGTGAGCGACAGCGAGCGCGTCGTTCGATGAAACAGACGCGCGCCCAGTTCGGCTTCGAGCGCTGCGAGCCTTCGACTGACCAACATCGGCGTTGTGCCCATCTCTCGCGCCGCGGCGGACAGGCTGCCGGCGGTCACGATGCTGCGAAACAGGGCGACATCCGCGAAATCCATTTTATAACGATAATCGATAAAGTGCTTAGCTTCCAGCCGGACTTCTGTCGGCTCATGGCAAGCTCTAAGTCGATCTCCAGCAAGGGAGGCCACTCCCGAAGATACAGGCCCTGGAGATTCAGATGATGGACAGCGAAGCGAAGGCACTTTTCACGCCAATCGATATAAACGGCCGTACCGCGAAGAACCGTCTTGCTGTTGCGCCAATGACGCGCATCACGGCGACCCAGGATGGCCGGGCCACCGAAACCATGACGCGATACTACGAGCGGTTCGCGCGAGGCGGGTTTGGAACGGTCATCACCGAAGGCATCTACACAGACCAGGCGTTCTCGCAGGGCTATGTCCATCAGCCCGGCATGACCGACGAAGTGCAGGCCAAGGCCTGGAAGCCGGTCGTCAACGGGATCAAGTCGCACGGAGCGGTGGCCATCGCCCAGATGATGCATGCCGGAGCGATCAGTCAGGGCAATCGCTTTCGCGACAGCACGGTGGGGCCGTCCGCCATTCAGCCCAAGGGCGAGCAGATGACATTCTATCACGGAAAGGACCGCTACGTGATGCCGGCGGCCATCACCGAAGAGCAGATCGCCGACGCCATCGCCGGCTTCGCGGGCTCGGCTGCGCGAGCGATCCACGTCGCCGGGTTCGACGCCATCGAGATTCACGGCGCCAACGGCTACTTGCTCGACCAGTTCCTGACTGACTACGCCAACCACAGAACCGATCGCTGGGGCGGCGCCACGGAGAACCGCGTGCGGTTAATCGTGGAAACCTTCAAGGCGGTGCGCGCGAAGGTCGGGAGCGCGGTGCCGGTCGGCGTCCGTATCTCGCAAGGCAAGGTGAACGACTATCATCACAAATGGGCGGGTGCGGAGCGTGACGCCGAAATCATCTTCGGCAGCCTCGGCGATGCCGGCGCCGACTTCGTCCATGTGACCGAGTTCGAGGCGTGGAAGCCCGCTTTCGCCAAAGACGGCCCGTCATTGATGCGCCTCGCCAAGCGCTACGCCCCCCAAGCGGCGATTTTCGCCAATGGCAGCCTGCACAACATCGAGCAGGCGGTGGCAGCGCTCGACGATGGCGCCGATGTCGTCACGATAGGCCGCGGGGCGTTGGCGAACCCCGACCTGCCCAAGCGTCTGCTGGACCGCAGCTCCCTGGATGAATTTGACCCTGCGATCCTCGGGCCGATCGCCGACATCAAGGACACCGAACTGATGATGTGAGCGCGTCCCGCGACGTCGATGCCGAGGGCCGACGCTCTGAAGATAGTGCACGCATCGAAAGGAACGATCATGACGGACGCGATCTCCGATGCCTCGGTGGCGTTGTCGCTCATGCTGGAAGCATTGCGCATGCTCGATGGGCCCGAGCATGCGAAGGCTGCGGCCCACCTTCGAGCGGCCATCGAGGCGCTATCGCCTCACACCGCGCAACAGTTGCTTCCACCTCTCGGTGAGGCTCCGAGCAGGTCCTAAGTCGTAACCGGGCGCGTGACCGCGACGACCTCATTCATCGTTTCGGCACCGCTCATCTCACCGCACGATCCGCGAAGACGATAGGGCCGCGATGATCGAGGCCACCTGCGGCTTCATAAAAAGACATCTGATATGACGCCTATGAATTTTAATATCGATTCTGGATCACAACGCGTAATCGAAGACATGAATCATCATAAGTAACTGAAATAATGAACATATATTATCTGCATCGATCACGAAAAAGCGAACCAATACCACACGTTCTTTGATGCGTTTTTATAAAAACGCATTTTATATAGAGACGCGCAAAAGTCGGATGAAACCGAAAGGATCATGGCATGGCCAAGTTCGCCTTCTTCGTCGAGTTGAAAGCCAATCGGGGCAAGGAAGCGGAAGTCGAAGCTTTCCTCAAGCAGGGCGCCGCGATGGCCAAGGCAGAGGCCGGAATAGTGGCGTGGTACGGGCTCAAGGAAGAGGAGCCGGGACGTTACGGAATCATCGACACGTTCAATGACGAAGTCGGACGAGACGCGCATTTGAACGGTGAACTTGCAAAGGCGCTGTTCGCGAGGGCAGGCGAGCTGTTTTCCGAAGCTCCCAAGGTGCACCGGCTTCACGTCATCGCCCAGAAATAGAGCGTCTTACCGGGGCTCTTCGTTGCAAGGCAGATGATGAGCTTGGGCGGTGCGACTTAACGAGCACTTCAGCGAAGCCACCTCCTCCGCAATTCTCCTGAAAAGGACTCACGATGAACCAGGTATCGCCCAAGCCCACTGTCGTCCTTGTGCACGGGGCCTTCGAAGACGCGTCGATCTGGAATGGAGTGATTGAGAGGCTCCAGCGTGACGGCTACCCGGTCGTCGCCTTCGGCAATCCGCTGCTCGGCCCGGCAATCGACACCGCGTACCTGCGCAGCCTGTTGGACAAGATCCAGGGGCCCGTGATCCTGGCGGCCCACTCCTACGGCGGGGCCGTCATCACGCAGGCCGGGGACGACCCCAAGGTCAAGGGCCTCGTCTACGCGGCCTCCATCATGCCCGCGGTCGGGGAGGCCGCAACCCATTTGCTCGAACGGTACCCCGGCAGCACATTCCCCACGTCCGTCGAGCCGACCACGTACACCCTGCCCGACGGGACCAGCGGCACGTACCTCCTTTACCAGCCCGACAAGTTCCACAGCAACGTTGCCGCCGACGTGCCCGCGAGCGTGGCCGCCCTGATGCTCGCCGGCCAACGCCCCATGAACCTGGCGGCCCTGACCGAACCGCTGACATCCGCGGCATGGACGAGCAAGCCGAGCTGGCAAGTCAGGCCGCTGCAGGATCGTGCCATTCCGGTCGACGAATACAAGTTCGAAGCCGATCGCGCCCATTCCACCGTCATCGAGGTCAACGCTTCGCACGCCGTCCCCGTCTCCAACCCTGACGTCGTGGCCGACGCCATCGAACAAGCCGCCCGCGCCGCAGCAAAGTAACGGCCTCCGCAAAACGCGGTTGTTTGGCATCATTCAAATAGGGAGGACCCATCCGATGACGCAGGACGGTGAGCAAGAAGCAATACCGCCCTGGGATGCGGCTCGGGTGAACCTCACATCGAACGAACTGGCCCCCGGCGTTTTCGCGGTCATGCCTGACGACGTGTTCGAGAAAGACCACGTCGCCACCACGGCCGGTTTCGTGATCGGCGAACGCAGCGTACTCGTCGTCGAGTCAATGCTGAATGGCGATCTGGCCTCGCAGCTTATCGGGCTCGTACGTCAAGTGACGTCGAAGCCGATCCGCTTCCTGGTCAACACCAGCTATCACGGCGACCATGCCTACGGGAATTACCTGTTCCCCGACAGCACTGTCGTCATTCAGCATCCGGCGACCAAGCGCTACATGGAGGAAAGCTTCGAGGACGATCGCCGTTTCATGATCAGCCTCATGGGCAAGGGGAAGGGCATTGAACGCGTGCAGGCACGCGCGGCTGACATCACCGTCCCCGACATGATCAGCGTCGATCTCGGCGGCCGCATCGTCGAGGTCCGTCACTTCGGGTTCGCGCAGACGCCGGGCGATTTGGTCATATGGGCGCCAGACGCGAAGGTGCTTTGGGTCGGCAACATGATCCAAGCACCGTCTCCGGCGCTTCCGTGGCTCCTCGAAGGGCGGCACAAGGAGACGATCACGACCCTTGCCCGCGTACGCGATTTCCTGCCGGAAGACGCGACCATCATTCCCGGCCACGGCCGGCCGATGCGTCCCGCGGACATCGAATTCCCGCTTCGCTATCTTCGCGAGCTCGACAGTGCCATGCGCACGGCGATCGCAGAAGGTCGATCGATCGAGGCCACGCTCGAGGCGGTCGCCATGGCGCATTACGGCGAGTACAGCCTGTTCGATTGGGCGCACAACTCCGTCAACGTGCCCGCCGCCTTCCGCCACCTGCAAGAGCCGGGCGGCGGAGTGGCTTAGGGGAACACGCATCGGATTCGACCGCGCGCCTGGAGCATCTCGTCGCGTTCGCAACCCTACCGATGCAGCTGATACTACATCGATTTTTCCTTTACATCGCCGCTTGCCGTGTGCGTCACCTCATTGTCGGCTCGCAAGGCAACCCCTTTCGCTGATAGACACAGGGTCGGAGGCAGCTTTCGTCATGGAGCAGTTCGACTCGCTCCGAATCTTCCGGACCGCAGGTCGGAAAGCGGCTGCGGATTGGTAAGTGCAAGGAAGTCTGCCCCGTTTGTGGTTTTCGCCCTTGGGCGATCAATTTGCGGGAGCAACCCTTGGCGAAAGGGTTACAGGAAGGGGAAATCAAGCAGGAGCTGCAAAGTGGCGGGCACCTGCGCAATGTCCTCATCATCACCAAGATGATTGAGGGTATGGCCGAGCACCTGGCCTATGTTCGCCCGAGCTGGCGACGCGAATTCCTGCCGCTGCGAACCTGGGGCGACAAGGAAGATCGTACCTACAAGGATCTGGATCGGCTGCTCGTGCTTCTCCGCGACGACTTCGGCTATCGGGGCTTCATTGGGCTCTACATGGATGGTGATCCCGATCTCGTGCGCTATCGGGCGCTTTCGGAAAGCGAAGAGACCGACGACAAGCCGTAAGGCTCGGATCTGACGGCCCCGCTGGCTCACTGCGTGACTCGCGGTGACATCGGGACTCTCACCCGCAGAAAAAATGGCTCGCTTGATGCGAGCCATTCTCTCATCGGGACCGGTCAAGTCCGAACCTGGCTGCGGGATACAGCACCGACAATGCTGGGACGACGTCCCTCAGCGATTCCGGGCCGCCAGGGCGCGTCACACGTCAGCGAAGGCCGCCGGTGACGTGAAGTGTCTCGCCCGTGACGTAGGAGGCATCATCCGAAGCGAAGAAGGCCACCGCGGCAGCGATCTCCTCAACCTTGCCGATGCGGCCAAGCGGGGTGGTGGATTCGATCCAGTTGCGCATGTCACCCTCGTGCAGGCCTGCAGACACGACGCCTTCGGTGGCGATCATGCCCGGATTGACGGCGTTGACGCGGATCTTGCGCGGCGCGAGCTCCTTCGACAGCACGGAGGAGATCGCATCCACCGATGCCTTGGTCGCGGTGTAAACGGCGGTGTTCGCCGGCGCGACGGTCGACACGCCGGAGCTGATGTTGATGATGCTGCCCCCATTGGGATTGAAGTGCTGCACCGCTTCCCCCGAAATCAAGAGAAGCCCGAGCACATTGAGGTCGAAATGCTTGTGGAAATGCTCAGGCGTGATGGCCTCGAGCGCCGCGAACTCGTAAATGCCCGCGTTGTTGACGAGGATGTCGATCGCACCGAACGCCTTGACGGTCTCCGCGACGACGCTTTTCACGTTCTTGGCATCGGCCAGGTTGCCGTGCACGGCGACAGCTTTGCCGCCCTTGGCGATGATGGCGGCGACCACGCGGTCGGCGGCCTCTTTGCTGGCGCTGTAGTTGACGGCAACCGCCGCACCCTCGGCCGCGAGCCGGGCGGAGATTTCGGCACCAATGCCTTTGGATGCGCCGGTCACGAGCGCAACTTTGCCTTCGAGTCTCTTGGTCATCGCATGTCTTCCGTTGTTCGGCGGGATGCCGATATTCAATAGTTCAATACTAGTGAACTATTGAATGAGTTCAAGGGACGTGCTATATTTTAGGCATGGTGCAGTTCGTTCACCCACCGCGGGACGAGATTACACTCGCCGGGGTGCTTGGAGCTCTCGCGGATCCGATGCGGCTGCGCATCGTCAAAAGCCTGGCCGCGCAAAACGATTGCATGTCGTGCACCGAGGCGGCGCCTTGCCCCGAGATGGCGAAGTCGACCCTGTCGAACCATTTTCGGATCCTGCGGGAGGCCGGCCTGATCCGGACGTCAAAGCAAGGCGTCCAGCACCGCAACGTTTTGCGCGAAGAGGACATCAACGCGCGGTTTCCGAAATTGCTGAAAATGATCCTGAGCTATCCGGACTGAGGGCATTCGCGCACGACAGGTTTGTGGAGCGCGCAAGGGATCGGCTGATGTTGCCACCCGGCCTATCCCAGAACAAAAATGGCCCGCGCTTCCGTCCCGACGCCGCGTGCTGCCCGGCGTTCGCGCCATGATCGATTTTCCGGCTACAGCGCTGAAGGCCCGGGTCTAACGCGCCGGCTCTGCGCCGACCTGCCAAGGCTGCAAGACATGTTGCTCCGCGCGCGTGACGGAGCCTCCAAGCAGGCAACCCACAGGCCGGCCGTCGGCGAAGCCGAGCCGCACCCGGATCTCGGACAACGACCCCATCGCCCGGCCCTGCATGATGGTGATCCGCGCGCTGTTGCGCTCGACCAGGCCGTTCCTGAGCAGTCCGAATGCGAGCGCCGCGGCGGCAATGCCGGTGGCAGCATCTTCCGGGTAGCCTGATGACTTCGGAAACTGTCGTGCCTCGAAGCGCCGTTCGCCCTGATGTTCGATGGCGTAGGGGTCAAGTCCGGTGGACCCGATCCTCCCGCAGCACGCCTCGATCTGCGCCGGGTCCGGCACCAGCTCATTGAGCTCGCGGACGCCCTTGATCGGGATGAGCGTCTTCACGCGCGACGTGACGGGGTTCTGCACCGGCATATCAAGCAGATCGCGGCGCGACAGCTTGAGCGTCGACAGAACGTCCTCCTCTTCGGCACGCGAGAGATCAACGACCTTGCCGACAGGCTGGCTGATCTCGACGGACGGTTCGCCCAGGTCCGCACGATCGACATAGCCCGTCACCGACCCGCTGCGTGTCTCGATGCGGACCTGTTCGCCCGGCAGGCGCCCCTTGGTCGCGAGGACCCAGAGCGCGCCGATGGTCGCGTGACCGCACATCTCCATCTCGTGTCGCGGAACCCAGAACCGGAAGACGTAGTCGGAGTCGCCGCTGGGAGCCGGCAGGACGAAGCCCGACTCATGCCCGAAGTGCCGGGCCACCGACTGCATCCCCTCGGCAGTCAGGTTCGATGCATCGATGACAATTGGACATGGGTTGCCGCCGCGCCCCGCGTGGGTGAACACGTTGACAAGCTCGACCTCGGTCATCGGATAGCTCACATCATGGAAGGTGGGACGGTGAAGGCGCGACGGCGGCGACGACGGCGATGGTATAGCTATTGCGGTGACATCTGAGAGAGCCGATTTGGCCGAGGGGCTCTGCGCGACTGAGGCGGCTCCCGCAGGTCGCAAAACAAAAATGGCCCGCGTGATGCGGGCCATTTTCGTGTCGGAACCGGTAAAGTCCGAATTTGGTTGCGGGGATAGGATTTGAACCTATGACCTTCAGGTTATGAGCCTGACGAGCTACCGGGCTGCTCCACCCCGCGTTAAACCATTGCGCGCCTTTGCCGAAATGCCGGGGACGATGAATGAGGGCCGGCGCTATTCGCGTGGCTTGCTCTCGCGTCCCAAAGGCTTCCTTGGAAGGCAACCCCGGGGCAAAGCCCCTCGGGTGCGAGGCGTATGTACCAACCCGGGCTGCCTTTGGAAAGGGCCGCGGGGACGTTTTTTTCGACTTTATGACAGTGAGTTGGGCCGATTTCCGGCCCGTTTGGTGCGCTCTTGCCAGAAGTTCCACAAAGGGCCAGCTTGCGGGCAATAAAACCGGGGGCAAACGTCGTTTTCAGGGGAGACCACCCATGGACCACACCTTGGACCGCCCCTTGGCGAGCGCGCCACTCCCGGCGCTGAAGGATGCCTTCGAGGCCATGGTCGCGCGGGCGCGCGCCGAGCCTGCACCTGACCTGGCCGAGCGGCTCGACCGGCTGGCTCGGCTGCGTGCCGTGGTCGCGGACAACGAAGAGCGTTTCCGGCAGGCGATCTCGGCCGATTTCGGCCACCGCTCGGCCGTCGAGACCAATATCGCCGAGACGATGTTGGTGTTCTCCGAGATCCGGCATGCGACCAAGCATTTGAAGAGCTGGATGGCGCCGCAGCGCGTGGCCACCGCGCTGCAATTCCTGCCCGCGCGCAACCGGCTGATCCCGCAGCCGCTCGGCGTCGTCGGCATCATCGCGCCCTGGAATTATCCGCTCCAGCTCACGCTTGCGCCCACGATCGGCGCGCTCGCCGCCGGCAACCGGGTCATCATCAAGCCGAGCGAGCTCACGCCGCACTTCTCGGCGCTGCTGAAGGAGACGGTGGCCGCGAAATTCGATGCCACCGAGCTATTGGTGACAGGCGTCGAGGACGAAATCGCAAAAGCCTTCGCACACCTCCCCTTCGACCATCTCGTCTTCACCGGATCGACCCGGGTCGGGCGGCTGGTCGCGGAGGCCGCCGGGCGCAATCTGACGCCCGTGACGCTCGAGCTTGGCGGCAAGTCGCCTGTTATCATCGACGCCTCTGCCGATCTCGAGGAGGCGGCCGAGCGTATCGCCTACGGAAAGCTGCTCAATGCCGGGCAGACCTGCATCGCACCGGACTATGTGCTGGTGCCCGAACGCTCCTTGCAGGCCTTCGCCGAAAAAGTGCGCGCGCAGATGCGGCGCATGTTCGGCACCGATCCCGCCAACAAGGACTACACCTCCGTCATCTCCGACCGGCACTATGCCCGGCTGGAAAATCTCGTCGCGGATGCCGCCCAGCGCGGTGCAAAGATCCTGCAACCGGCGAAGGCGGACGATCCGAACTGGAAAGCACACCGCAAATTCCCGCCGACGCTGATCGTCGGCGCGACCGAGGCGATGGCGGCGATGCAGGAGGAGATTTTCGGCCCAGTTCTACCGGTGCTGGGCTATCGCGATCCGGCGGAGGCGATCGCTTTCGTCAACGCCCGCGACCGGCCGCTCGCGCTCTACTGGTTCGGCAAGGATCGCGCCGCCCGCGACGAGGTGCTGTCGCGCACGATCTCTGGCGGCGTCACCGTCAACGACTGCCTGTTCCACTTCGCGCAAGCCAACCAGCCGATGGGCGGCGTCGGCGCGTCCGGCACCGGCGCCTATCACGGCGAATGGGGTTTTCGCACGTTCAGCAAACTGAAGCCGGTGTTTTATCGCTCCAAGTTCAACCGCCTCGCCGACCTCTATCCGCCCTATGGCGGCAAGATCGCGCGGCTGGAGAAGTTGATGCGGTTCATGTCGTAAAGGCGGTCGTTCCGGGGCGCGAAGCGAACCCGGAACCTCGAGATTCCGGGTTCGATGCTCCGCATCGCCCCGGAATGACAATGCAGGGGGAAAACACAAGTGACTGACACATTCGACTTCGTCGTCGTGGGCGCGGGCTCCGGCGGCTGCGCGGTGGCCGGGCGGCTGTCGGAGGATGCAGCGACATCCGTGGTGCTGCTCGATGCCGGCGGACGGAACGACAATTGGCGGATCACCACGCCATTCGGGCTCGCTTTGCCATACAGTGCGGCCAACTGGGCCTTCGATACCGTGCCGCAGAAGGGATTGAACGGCCGTATCGGCTATCAACCGCGCGGCAAAGGCCTCGGCGGCTCCTCGGCGATCAACGCCATGGTCTACATCCGCGGCCACAAATCGGACTACGACCACTGGGCCTCGCTCGGCAATGCCGGCTGGTCGTACGCCGACGTGCTGCCCTATTTCAAGCGCTCGGAGAACAATTCCGATTTCGACGGCGAGTATCACGGCAAGGGCGGCCCGCTGCATGTCAACAGACTGCGCTCGGACAATCCGATCCATGACGTCTTCCACCAGGCCGCGCGCGAAGCGCAGTTCCGCATCCGCGAGGACTTCAACGCCGAGGACCATGAAGGGCTCGGCAGCTACCAGGTGACGCAGCACCATGGCGAGCGCTGGAGCGCGGCGCGCGCCTATCTGCAGCCCCACATGGACAAGCGCGCGAATCTGCGCGTCGAGACGGGGGCGCAGGCCACGAAGATCCTGTTCGATAGCGGGCGCGCGGTCGGCATCGAATATGTGCAGGGCAAGCAGACAAAGCAGCTGCGTGCCCGCCGCGAGGTGATCCTCGCCGGCGGCGCCTTCCAGTCACCGCAGCTATTGATGCTGTCGGGCGTCGGCGACGGCGATGCGCTTCGTACGCACGGCCTCGGCGTCACGCATCATCTGCCGGGCGTCGGGCGCAATTTGCAGGACCATCCGGATTTCGTGTTCGTCTACGCCTCCGACTATCCGCACTTCGTTCACGCATCACTGGGACGGCTGCCATCCCTGCTCCGCGCGATCCAGCGGTACCGCCGGGAGCGACGCGGCCTGATGACCACCAATTTCGCCGAGTGTGGCGGCTTTCTCAAGACCAGGCCCGATCTCGCGGTGCCAGACATCCAGCTGCACTTCGTCATCGCGATGCTCGACGACCACGGCCGCAAGAAGCACAAGGAGGCGGGCTTCTCGTGCCATGTCTGCCTGCTCAGACCGAAGAGCCGCGGCAGCGTATGGCTGAAGAGCGCCGATCCGCTCGCTGCACCCATGATCGATCCGAACTTTCTGGGCGAGGCGGAAGATCTCGAGTCGATGGTCGCGGGATTCAAGACCACGCGGCGGCTGATGGAGACGCCTGCGCTGCGCGCGTTGCAGAAGAAAGACATGTTCACGTCGGATGTGAGAACGGACGACGACATCCGCGCCATCCTGCGCAATCGCGTCGACACCGTCTATCACCCCGTCGGCACCTGCAAGATGGGCACCGATGCGATGGCCGTGGTCGATCCGAAGCTGAAGGTGCACGGCATCGAAGGCTTGCGCGTCGTCGACGCCTCGATCATGCCGACGCTGATCGGCGGCAACACCAATGCGCCAACCATCATGATCGGGGAGAAGGCGGCGGATATGATCGGTGCGGAGATGCGGGCGAACTAAAGCATGATCCGGAAAAGTGCGCAGCGATTTTCCGAAAAGATCATGCTCAAACAACAACCTAAAGCGCGATGGCGATTCATCCCAATCTCATCGCGCTTTAGCGAACGGGACTTTTCGAGCGGCAACAGGCCGGGATAGACTGCTGATCCAGCCCGGAGACATCGATGCGCGCCGTAGCCCTGGAGCTTGCCTGACATGACGCGTGGACGACGGGTCGGACTTGCGGCGGCGATCGCGCTGGCGCTTTTCGCTGCCTATGAGGTGATATCGTCGTTCGTCGCCTTCACCGACGACGCCTATGTGCAGTCCGACCTGATCGCGCTCGCGCCTCAGGTGACGGGGCGCATCATTGCCGTGGACGTCGCCGACAATCAGGACGTCGCCGAGGGCGACCTGCTCGCCAGCATCGATCCGATACCTTTCCAGCTCGCCGTCGATCAGCGGCGCGCCGATCTTGCCGAGGCCCGCGCGCAGATCGCCTCCGATCAGCACCGCATCGCCTCGGCACGGGACGCGCTGGCGGCCGCGAGCTCGGCTGCGGATTTTGCGCGTGAGAACGAAAAGCGGCTGACGACCCTGGCCTCGGCCCAGGATGTGTCCCGCGTCGCGCTCGACCAGGCCAGCGATACGTTGCGACGGGCCGATGCAGCACGCGACGCTGCGCAGGAGTCGGTCGCGGCAACAGAAGCCACGCTGTCCATGCACCAGGCGACCGAAGCCCGCGCGGTCTCGGCACTCGCGCTCGCAGAGTGGCAGCTCGCCCGGACCAAGCTGGCGGCGCCGACCAGCGGCACGGTCACATCCCTCAGCCTGCGCGTCGGCGACACCGCACAGGCCGACGTGCCCCTGATCGGCATCGTCGATGCCCGAGCCTGGCGCATCGTCGCCAATTTCAAGGAGAGCTACATTCGCGGCTTCACCGTGGGCAGCACGGCCTGGGTATCGCTCGACTCGAATCCCTGGCATCTGCGGCGCGCCAGGGTGGCGGGAATCGCCCGTGGCATCAGCCGTGAAGCCGTCCCCAATCGGCTCCTGAACTATGTGGCGCCGACCACCGACTGGATCCGCCTCAAGCGCCGCTTCCCCGTGACACTGACATTGGTCGATCCACCGTCCGACCTGAAGCTCTATATGGGAGCCGACGCCAGGGTGGTCGTGCTGCCATGAGCGGAGCCGCCGCACGAGCGATCTCTGCATTGCGGCGGGAGTTGCTGGAGATCGATCTGGCCGGCTCACGCAGCCATCATTGCAGCCGGGTTGCACTCGCTGTCACGCTGGCTGTGGTCGTCGCGCTCGTGCTGCGGGTGGATGCACCATGGTGGGCGGCGATCAGTGCCTTCGTCTCTACCCAAGCGACAGCGCCTGCGTCCTTGCGACGCGGCGCCCTACGCATCGTCGGCACGGCGATCGGTGCCGCCGCAGGCTTGCTCCTGAGCCCGTGGCTGATCGAGGACCAGGTCGCGCTCAGCCTCGCGCTGTTCGTCGCGAGCAGCATCGGCGTGCTCGGCCTGCAAGTCAGCCTCCATGGTTATGCCTGGCTTCTTGGCGCCGTCACCTGCGACATGGTGCTGCTTGCAACGCTCGACGATCCGACCTCGGCGCTATCGGTTGCCTGCAACCGCACGGCCGAGGTGACGATCGGGACGCTCGCCGCCATTCTCGTCTCGCACCTGCTGTCGCCGCGCGAGGATCATGCGCCGCCGCGTCCGCAAGCACCCGGCTGGTCCGACCTCCTCGGCGCGCAATGGGCTTCGACCCAGCATGCCATGCATGCGGGGCTCGGCGTGATGCTGGTCCCACTGGCCTGGAGTTGGCTGCAATTGCCGAACTTCTCGCAGGCTGCGATCACAGTCGCGGCCGTGATGGCCGTGCCGGTGCTGTCCGACGACGATGCCGCAAATCGCGAAAGCATCACTGCGCGCGGCACGCATCGCATTCTCGGCTGCCTGATCGGCGGCCTCGCCGGCCTCGCGGTGCTGGTCGTTTCGTTCGAGAACTTCCTGCCCTGGCTTGCTGCGCTTGCCATCGGCGTCTGGATCGGCGCGCATGTGCAGGCGAGCGCGCGCGATATCGGCTATGTCGGCACGCAGGGCGCGGTCGTCTTCATCATGACGATGGTGCAGGGATCGGGGCCGCCGTCGAGCATCATTCCCGGCATCGACCGCCTCGCCGGCATCACCGGCGGATTGCTGATCGTCCAAATCGTGGCCATCCTGCTGGCCCCCTCGGCTGCACGCGTCGCCGCGCGCTAGCCTCAATTCAGCAGGAAGCCGCCATCCACGGTGATGACACTCCCCGTCATATACCGCGACGCCTGTGACGCCAGCAGCAGGATCGCGCCATCGAGATCGGACTCGGCGCCGACGCGGCGCTGCGGGATGCGTTTGGCCAATCGCTCACCCGCGGGCGTCGACCAGAAGGCGTGATTCATTTCGGTATCGATATAGCCGGGCGCCAGCGCGTTGATGCGGATGTTCTGGCCAGCGAGCTCCAGCGCCATCGCCCTGGTCGCCTGGAGGATGCCGGCCTTGGAGATCGCATAGGGCGACACCGCCTTCAGCACGCCGGTGCCGAGCACGGAAGCGATGTTGACGATGTTGCCTTCCTGCTTGCGCGCGATCATGCGGCGCGCGACTTCGATCGCGAGGAAATAAGCGCCTTTCAAATTGGCGCCGATCACGGCGTCCCAATCGGATTCGGTCTGTTCGGTCGCGAGCTTCTCGATGGCGATGCCGGCATTGTTGATCAGCACCGTGATCGGACCGAGCGCGGCTTCCGTGGCATCCACGGCCCTCGCGATCGATGACATGTCAGTGACGTCGAGCGCGATCGCGGCAGCTCGGCCGCCCTTGCCGCGGATCTCCTCCTCCAGGCTCTTCAGCTTGTCGGTCTGCCGCGCGGCGAGCGCGACGGCCGCGCCATGGGCCGCCAGAACCCGGGCAAATTGCCGCCCGAGCCCCTGGCTCGCGCCCGTCACAAGGATGGTTTCTTTACTGACGTCGAATAGGTCTGACATGATGCTTGCCTTGACGCTTGCCTTGAGCGTTTTCCCTGAGCTTTGGAGCCACCAATACAGACGATTTTAACGATCTGAAACCGGAATGATCGGTCCGGTGTTCATTCGTTCCATCGACGCTAGCGTTCCATCAAGGCAGGCCTGACGCTCATGAACAGTTTCGATCTCGCGGTCTATGCGGCGCTCGCCGTCGCGATCGGCTTCGGTTTCAGGACCGGCCTGCTCGGCAGCGCCATGACCATCCTCGCCTATCTCCTGGCCGCTCCCATCGCCGTCGGACTGATGCCGCTGATCGTGCCGCAGGTTGCGACCAATCCGAACGCGCCGCTGCTGCAAAACTGGATCTGGTTCTTCGGCATCTTCGTGGTCGTCGGCATGCTCCTTGGATATATCGGCCGCCTCGCGCTGAACGACACGATACGCGAAGCCGGGATCGGCGACCGGCTCGCCGGCGCCGCACTCGGCGCCGTCAGGGTCGGCCTCGTCGCCACCACGCTGGTGCTGGTGTTCGACCAGATCGTGCCGGCCAACCGCCAGCCGCCGTTCCTCGCCGGTTCGCATCTGCGGCCGCTGTTCTCGGCGGCCGGCAAGATGGGCTTCAAGACATTGCCGCCTGAGGCCGCCGCGGCGATCGACCGCCTCAAGCAGGAACGGCGCATCTAGCTTATTGTCTGGGCATGATCTTTTCGGAAAACCGCTGCACACTCTTCCGGATCATGCCCGCACATTTGCATCGCCGCGCGACCGCGCCATGCATTTTGACGCGGCCCCCTCCCTTATCAGCGGCGCCACGATTGGCTAGAGTGCGGCCCGTCCAAAACCTGCCTGACATTACGGGAGTGAAACAGTGGATCTTGGGATCAAAGGTCGCCGCGCCATCGTCTGCGCATCCAGCAAGGGCCTCGGCCGCGCCTGCGCCATCTCGCTGGCGGAAGCCGGCGTTGACGTCACGCTGACCGCACGCGGCGCCGAAGCCTTGAAGAAGACGGCCGACGACATCCGCAAGGCCTATCCGGGCGTGAAGGTCACCGAGATCGTCGGCGACATCACGACACCTGCCGGCCGCGAGGCCGTGCTGAAGGCCTGCCCCGAGCCGGATATCCTCATCAACAATGCCGGCGGCCCGCCGCCCGGCGATTTCCGCAACTGGACCCGCGACGACTGGATCAAGGCGATCGACGCCAACATGCTCACACCGATCGAGCTGATCAAGTCGACCGTTGACGGCATGATGGCGCGCAAGTTCGGCCGCATCGTCAACATCACCTCGGCGGCGGTGAAGGCGCCGATCGACATCCTTTGTCTTTCCAACGGCGCGCGCGCCGGCCTCACCGGCTTCATCGCCGGCCTGTCGCGCAAGACCGTGATCAACAACGTCACCATCAACGGCCTGTTGCCGGGCCCGTTCGAGACCGACCGCCTGACCGGCACCGCCAAGGCCGAGGCCGACAAGCGCGGCACGACGCCGGAGCAGATCCTGGCCGAGCGCGCCAAGCTCAACCCCGCCGGCCGCTTCGGCCAACCCGATGAGTTCGGCTATGCCTGCGCCTTCCTCTGCGGCGCCAAGGCCGGTTTCATCACGGGCCAGAACATTTTGCTCGACGGCGGCGCCTTCCCCGGAACGCTCTAGTGCCACCGATTTGAAGTTCCGGCGGTGTATGCCGCGAGTTCTGTCAGGAGCTTCAAATCGATAAGTGGCACTAGAATTTTTAACTTCTTTCTGGGGCCCGCTTTCCGAAGTTCGCGTTCGAGGTAGCAGCAATGGTTCACGAACTTCGGAAAGCGGGCCCCAGATGAGAGCAGTCTGGTACGAGCAAACGGGACCGGCGGCGGACGTTCTCACCTATGGTGAGATGGCGACGCCGGTCGCGGGCCCAGGCGAGGTTCGCATTCGCCTGGAGGCCTCCGGTGTCAATCCGGCCGATGTCGGCCGGCGCGACGGCAGCTATCGCACGATGGAATTTTCGCGCGTCATTCCGAACAGCGACGGCGCGGGTTTCGTCGACCAGATCGGCGACGGCGTAACGCGCTTCAAGGTCGGCGACCGGATCTGGCTGTTCAACGGCCAGCGCAACGGCCGCGCCTTCGGCACGGCGGCCGAATATATCGCGCTCGCCGGGCAGCTGGTGACGCCGCTGCCGGAACATCTTTCCTTTGCGGAAGGTGCAACGCTCGGCATCCCCGCGATGACTGCATGGTGCAGCCTGTTTGCGGATGGTCCGATCGTCGGCAAGACCGTGCTTGTCACCGGCGGCGCCGGCGCGGTTGGCCATTATGCCGTGCAGCTCGCCAAATGGGGCGGTGCGCAGGTGATCGCGACAGTCAGCTCGGCGACGAAGGGCGAGCAGGCCCGGCGCGCGGGCGCCGATCTCGTGGTCAATTACAGGGACGAGGACGTCGTTGCCAAGGCGATGGCGTTCACCGGCGGACGTGGCGTCGATCGCGTGGTCGATGTCGATTTCGGCGGCAACATCGCGACCACCTTGAAGCTGATGACGCTCAATTCGACGATCGCCGTCTACGCCACCAATGGCGACCGCACGCCCACGGTGCCGATGCGCGAACTGATGGAGAAGTGCATCACGCTGCGCACGCTGGTGCTGTTCGCGCTGCCGCCCGCGCTGCTCGCGGCGGCGCAGGCCGATATCACGAAATGGCTGGCGGCGGGACCGCGCATTCACAACGTCGCGGCGCAGTTCGCGCTGTCGGACACGGCGCAGGCGCATCTCGCCGTCGAGAAGGGCGACAAGCTCGGTACCGTGATCGTCGACTGCGCGCGGTGACGACTTAGGATACCGGCGTGGTCCGCTCGTCGGTCCAGTCGATGCCGAGCTCGTCCATGCCATCGGCGAGCAGATCGCCCAGCATCGGCTCGCCCAGCAGATATTGCACCGTTTCACGACGCGGGTTCTTGTATTCATCGCGGGCCTCGGCGGCGCGGGCACGCAGATCGTCCCATTCCTCCACTTCGCCATCGCCGCGGCCGAGCCACATCAGCGTGACGAGGTCGAGCTGCTCGTCCTCGTTCAGCGCGCGGATGAACCCGGACAGCTCGGCCGCGACCGGGTCGGAATTGGTGTCCTCGAGCACGTCGATCTCGTCATCATCAGAGGGATTGGAGCCCGAGTCAGGGTCGGACGCCGCCTCCTTGACGTCGAATTCGCGGGCCTTCTCGATGATGAAGGCGACCTTCTCGGCGGAAATGGCAAGCTCTGGCATCGTCGCTCTCTCTGGCTGTCTCGGGGTTCCCCCGATAACGCAACATCGCGACAGATGATCCATTGCGTTCGACGGCGGAAGGCCGCATCTTTCGCGAAAGCAAGAAAATTGGGATCGCCGCATGCCGTGGACCGTGGGCAAGGTCAAAATCACCAAGATCGTGGAAATGGAGACGGTCGGCTCGACCCGCTTCATCCTGCCGGCCGCGACCAATGACGAGATCCGGAAGCTGCCCTGGCTGATCCCGCATTTCGCCACCGAGGAGGGCCGGCTGAAAATGTCGATCCACTCGCTGGTGGTGGAGACGCCGACGCGCCGCATAGTGGTCGACACCGGCCTTGGCAACGACAAGCAGGGCCGCGGTGTCCCGGTCTGGAATAACCGCAGCACGCCGTTTCTGGAGACCATGACGGAAGCGGGCTTTCCGCCTGACAGCATCGACACTGTGCTGTGCACACATCTTCATGTCGACCATGTCGGCTGGAACACGAAGCTGGTCGATGGCAAATGGGTGCCGACTTTCGCCAACGCGCGCTACCTGTTCGGCAAGACCGAGTATGACTATTGGCGCGACTATACGGCCGAGCCGGACAAGATCGCGGTGTTCAACGATTCCGTGAAGCCGGTCGTCGATGCGGGCCTGGCCGAGTTGATCCCGAGCGATCACCGGCTCTGCGAGGAGATCAGCGTGATCCCGACCCCCGGCCACAGTCCCGGGCACATGAGCGTCCTGATCGAATCCGGCGGCGAACAAGGGTTGCTCAGCGGCGACGTCGCCCATCACCCCTGCCAGATGGCGCATCTCGATTGGTGCTCGGTCGTCGACACCGACACCGCCCAATCGGCGGCGAGCCGGCACAAGGTGTTCTCGCGCTTTGCCGATACCCCGACGCTGGTGATCGGCGGCCATTTCTCGGCCGGGCACATCAAGCGGGACGGGGACGCGTTCAGGTTTGTGGCGCTGCAATCGTAGGGTGGGCAAAGCCACCGGGTCGCGCGAATGCGCGCCCGATGACAGGCTCCGCGTGCCCACCATACTGGGCCATCAAAAAGAATTGGTGGGCACGGCGCTCCGCGCCTTTGCCCACCCTACAAAGGAAGGGCTGCAATGCGCCCCGTTTTGAGCGGTTGAATTTCCCGCCGCCCTGTTCCATGAAGCTATTTAACCGATCGGTCCATCTCCAGGGAGAAACGAGAATGAAGCTTGTTCGTTATGGCGAAAAGGGTGCGGAAAAGCCCGGCCTGATCGACAAATCCGGCCAATTGCGCGACCTGTCGGCGCATGTGAAGGACCTGACCGGCGAGGCCTATTCCCCTGATACCCTGAAGAAGCTGGCGGGCCTTGACCCGGCCTCCCTGCCCGCCGTCTCCGGCAAGCCGCGCTTCGGCGCGCCTGTCACCGGTATCTCGAAATTCGTCGCCATCGGCCTCAACTACAGCGACCACGCCAAGGAGACCGGCGCCGCGATCCCGACCGAGCCGATCATCTTCATGAAGGCCAACACCTCGCTGTCCGGCCCGAACGATGCGGTCGAGAAGCCGCGCGGCTCGACCAAGCTCGACTGGGAAGTCGAGATCGCCGCCATCATCGGCACCCGCGCCAAGTATGTCTCGGAAGCCGATGCGCTGAACTACGTCGCCGGCTATTGCGTCTGCAACGACGTCTCCGAGCGCCACTTCCAGACCGAGCGCCTGGGTCAGTGGACCAAGGGCAAGTCGCACGACACCTTCGGCCCGGTTGGGCCGTGGCTCGCGACCAAGGACGAGATCAAGGACGTGCAGAACCTGTCGATGTGGCTCGACGTCAACGGCCAGCGCCGCCAGACCGGCTCGACCCAGACCATGATCTTCTCCATGGCCAAATGCGTCTCCTACGTGTCGCAGTTCATGACCTTGCTGCCGGGCGACATCATCACCACCGGTACCCCGCCCGGCGTCGGTCTCGGCATGAAGCCGCCGACCTTCCTCAATGTCGGCGATGTCGTCACGCTCGGCATCGAAGGCCTCGGCGAGCAGCGCCAGGAGATCGTGGCGGCGTAAGTCTCCGCCCTCTCCCGTCATTGCGAGCGAAGCGAAGCAATCCAGAATCCCACCGCGGCGACACTCTGGATTGCTTCGTCGCTACAGCGCAAAATTGCTTCGCAATTTTGTCGCGAGCTCCTCGCGATGACAAAAATCCAACTGCCGGTCACCCGTAGGAAATTTCCCCATGAAACTCTCCTTCTCCGCCGCCTCGCCCTTCGCCCGCAAGGTGCGCATCGCCGCGATCGAACTCGGGCTGATCGACAAGATCGAGCTGACACCTGCGACCGTCGCGCCGGGCACGGTCAATGAGGATTATTCGCGCATCACGCCGCTGAAGAAGCTGCCGGTGCTGATCACCAATGACGGCGACGTCATCTTGGATTCCTACGTCATCGTCGAATATCTCAACGAGATGGCCGGTGGCAGCCTGATCCCCGATTACGGTCCGCGGCGCTGGAAGGCCAAGACCAATCACTCCCTGATCAACGGCATGCTCGATTCCATGCTGCTGTGCCGCTACGAGAAGATGGTGCGACCGCAGGGCCTGCAATGGCAGGCATGGTCGGACGACCACTGGAACCGGGCCTGGACCGGCATGGCGCGCTTCGAGAACATGCCCGAAGTATTGAACGGCCCGTTCGACATCTCGCAGATCGGCCTCGTGTGCGTGCTTGGCTATGCCGACTTCCGCTTCGCCGATTGCGGCTGGCGCAAGGCCTATCCGAAACTCGACTCCTTCCACCAGAAGATGCTGGAGCGCCCCTCCGTCAAGATCTCGGTGCCTCCAGCCGCCTAAAGCGCGCTGAACTTCATCGCGCTTTAGGGCTATTGTTTGAGCATGATCTTTTCGGAAAACCGCTGCACACTTTTCCGGATCATGCTGTAAAGCGGGAGTTCTCATGAGCCTGAAATACGCGGTCGGCGATCTCACCATCCATCGCGTCATCGAGCAGGAGACTTCGTTCGTCCCGGCACTGGAGATGCTGCCGGGACTAACGCCCGAGGTGCTGGCCGAGAACCGGGCCTGGATGCGGCAGGCCAAGGCGCTGGACGAGCAGGACGTACTGTTGCTGTGCTTCCAGTCCTATGTGGTGAAGACGCCGCATCACACGATCCTGATCGACAGCTGCATCGGCAACGACAAGCCGCGCCCGCAGCGGCCGAAATGGAACATGAAGACCGACGATACGTATTTGCGCGCACTCAACGCCGCCGGGTTCGCGGTCGACGACATCGATTTCGTGATGTGCACGCATCTGCATGTCGATCACGTCGGCTGGAATACGCGGCTGGAGAACGGCCGCTGGGTGCCGACCTTCGCCAAGGCGCGCTACGTCTTCGCCAGGCAGGAATATGACCACTGGTTCGCGGAGAATGCCAAGACGGAGATCCCGCCCTTCGCCGACAGCGTGCTGCCGGTGGTCGAGGCCAGGCGCCACGAGCTGGTCGGCAATGATCACCAGATCGGTGATCACGTCCGCATCCTGCCGACGCCGGGACATACGCCCGGCCATATCGCCATCACGATGGGCCGCGGCAAGGACGACGCCGTGTTCTCCGGCGACCTCATGCATTCGCCGCTGCAGACCCTCTATCCGGAGCTGTCGATCAAGTTCGACGCCGACCCGGCCAAGGCTGCAACGACGCGTCGCAGCTTCCTGGAACGCTATTGCGACACCGACACGCTGTGCTGCACCGCGCATTTCCCCTCGCCGTCGGTCGGGAAGATCAGGCGCAAGGGCAACGCGTTCGTGTGTGCGGCGGTCTGATTTAGCCGCGATGCCGTAGGGTGGGCAAAGGCGCGCGCTTCGCGCCGTGCCCACCATTCCTTAACGCGTTTGGCATGGTGGGCACGCTCCGCTTTGCCCACCCTACGATTCCACCCGTGTGGAGAAAGCAATGACAACACTCCCCCAAATCCCTCTCCCCGCCGGCATCCGCTCGCGCCATGTCGACGGCATCAACGGCTTGCGCATGCATGTGCTGGAAGCCGGGTTCGAGACCAAGGGCCGGCCCTGCATCCTCTTGCTGCACGGCTTTCCGGAGCTCGCCTTCTCCTGGCGCAAGATGATGCCGGTGCTGGCCGCGGCCGGCTATCACGTGATCGCGCCGGACCAGCGCGGCTATGGCCGCACCACGGGATGGACCGCGGATTACGACGGCGATCTCACGTCGTTCTCGCTCCTCAACCTCGTGCGCGACGCGCTCGCCCTGGTGTCGGCGTTCGGCTACAGGCAGGTCGATCTCGCCGGGCATGATTTCGGCAGCCCGGTCGCGGCCTGGTGCGCCCTGATCCGGCCCGACGTGTTTCGCTCGGTGACGCTGATGAGCGCGCCGTTCGGCGGGGCGCCACCGATGCCCTTCAACACGGTCGACAGTCCGGCAAAGCCGCCGGCGGAAGACCCCGTGCATCGCGAGCTCGCCGCGCTGCCGCGCCCGCGCAAACACTATCAATGGTATTACGCGACGCGCCCGGCCAACGCCGACATGCAGCACGCACCGCAGGGCGTGCACGATTTCCTGCGCGCCTACTATCACCAGAAGAGTGCGGACTGGACCGACAACAAGCCTTATCCGCTGAAGTCATGGTCCGCGGGCGAGCTCGCAAAACTGCCGACCTACTACGTGATGGACGCCGGCGAGACGATGGCGGAGACGGTTGCGAAGGAGATGCCCTCGCCGGCCGCGATCGCCGCGAACCAATGGCTGCCGGACAGCGACCTCGCCTATTCCAGCGCCGAATACGGCCGCACCGGATTCCAGGGGGGCTTGCAATGGTACCGCTACGGCACGTCGGGCATGCTCAACAGCGAGATGCAGCTGTTTGCGGGCCGCAGCATCGACGTGCCCTCCTGCTTCATCTCGGGCAAGCAGGATTGGGGCACCTATCAGCGCCCCGGCGTGTTCGAAGCGATGCAGGGGCGCGGCTGCACCAAGATGCTCGGCTGCCATCTCGTCGACGGCGCCGGCCATTGGGTGCAGCAGGAACAGCCGGCGGAGGTGAGCCGCTTGCTGCTCGAATTCCTCGCGAAAGCCGCCTGATTTGACCCGGGAACCCCCGCGCCCTATAGTTTAGAATAATTCTAAACTATCGAACAGGGCCGCCGTGAAGACTTTTGCCGAACTGACCGAGCGCGAGGTGCTTGCGGTCGCGATCTCCTCCGAGGAGGAGGACAGTCGCATCTACATGACCTTCGCCGAGGACTTGCGCGAGCGTTACCCTGATACCGCAAAGATCTTCGAGGAGATGGCCGAGGAGGAGCGCGGCCACCGGCATCGCCTGCTGAAGCTCTACGAAGAGCGGTTCGGCCAGCACCTGCCGCCGATCCGCCGCGAGGACGTCAAAGGCTTTCTGCGCCGGCGCCCGATTTGGCTGACCAAGAACCTTCCGCTCGACACCATCCGGAAAGAGGTCGAGACCATGGAGCTCGAGGCCGAGCGCTTCTACGCGCGCGCCGCCGAGCAGGCCGAGGATGTCGGCGTGCGCCGCCTGCTCGGCGATCTCGCCGAGGAGGAAAAGCATCACGAGAACCGCGCCGTCGCGCTCACCGACGAGATTTTGAAGCCGGACGTGCGCGCCGAGGAAGACCGCACGCGACGGCGGATGTTCGTGCTGCAATATGTGCAGCCGGGCCTTGCCGGCCTGATGGACGGATCGGTCTCGACGCTGGCGCCGCTGTTCGCCGCAGCTTTCGCCACCCACCAGAACTGGCAGACGTTTCTGGTCGGCCTCGCCGCCTCGATCGGCGCCGGCATCAGCATGGGCTTTGCGGAGGCGCTGTCCGACGACGGCTCGCTCACCGGGCGCGGCTCGCCATGGCTGCGCGGCATCACCTGCGGCGCGATGACGACGCTCGGCGGACTCGGCCACACCCTGCCCTATCTCGTCCCAGACAGCTGGCCGAACGCATTCTGGATCGCGACGGGAATCGCCGGCGTCGTCGTGTTCTTCGAATTGTGGGCAATCGCCTTCATCCGCGCGCGCTACATGGACACCCCGTTCCTCCAGGCCGTGTTCCAGATCGTGCTCGGCGGCGCGATCGTGCTGGCGGTGGGGATCTTGATCGGGGCGGCGTAGGCAGCCAGCCTCACACTCGGTGTCGTAGCCTCACCCTCGGTGTCATCGCCCGCGAAGGCGGGTGATCCAGCGCGCTGCGGCCTCTCGATTCAATCACTGGCGTGACGGAGTACCGGATCGCCCGGTCAAGCCGGGCGATGACACCAGCTTTTTGGCGTCCGCCCGACGAGCCTCACCGGCATATCAATCGCGATCAAACGGCGGTTGCGGCTTTCGGCCAAACTGCGCATCATCCTTTCAGGGAAGCGCAGGAGCATGTCGTGGCGAAATCGGAATGGAGTTTCAAGAGCGCGGTCGAGCTGTCGGCCGCGTTGACCGCGAAGAAAGTCTCCGCGGTCGAGCTCACGCAGGATGCGATCGATCGCATCGAACGGCACGACGGCAAGGTCAACGCGATCTGCGTACGGGATTTCGACCGCGCGCTGAGCGCTGCGCGTGACGCGGATGCAGCGTTGGCTCGCGGCGAAAGAAAGCCGCTGCTCGGCCTGCCCATGACGGTGAAGGAATCCTACAACATTGCCGGCCTGCCGACGACCTGGGGGATTCCTGCGCAAAAAGACTTCATTGCCAAGGAAGATTCGCTGCCGGTCACGCGGGTGAAGGACGCCGGCACCGTCATCGTCGGCAAGACCAACGTGCCGCTCGGGCTCGGCGACTGGCAGAGCTATAACGACATCTACGGCACCACCAACAATCCCTACGATCTCGGCCGCACGCCGGGCGGCTCGTCCGGCGGCTCCTCGGCCGCGCTCGCCGCGGGCTATGGCCCACTGTCGATCGGCTCCGACATCGGCGGCTCGCTGCGCGTGCCCGCGTTCCATTGCGGCATCTATGCGCACAAGCCGACCTTCAATCTCGTCGCGATGCGCGGCCACACGCCGCCGCCGTTGCCGCCTTTGCCGTTCGAGCGCGATCTCTCGGTGATCGGCCCGATGGCGCGCAGCGCCGCCGACCTTTCGCTGGTGCTCGACGTGATGGCCGGCCCCGATCCGATCGACGCTGGCCTCGCCTACCGGCTCGAGCTGCCGGTGGCGCGACACACGGCATTCGGGGATTTCCGCGTGCTGGTGATCGACACCGATCCGGTGATGCCGACCGACACGGCGGTACGCGGCACCATCAACCGGCTGGCCGACAATCTTGTCAAAGCTGGCGTCAAGATCGAGCGCAGCAGCCCGCTGCTGCCGGATTTCGCGGCCTCCTCGCGGCTTTATATGCGCATGCTGATGTCGTTCCTCGGCTCGACCTTCGCGCCGGACATCTATGCCGGCGCGAAAGCGGCCGCAGCGTCGTTGTCCGAGGGCGACAACAGTCTGGCCGCGGAACGGCTCCGCGGCATCGCGCTGAGCCACCGCGACTGGGTGGCGGCAAATGCCGGACGGACGCGGCTACGGGCGCAATGGCGGGAGCTGTTCAAAACGTACGACGCGGTGATCTGCCCCGTCATGCCCACAGCAGCCTATCCGCACGACCATTCGCCGGACCAGGAAACCCGCCGCATCAAGATCGACGGCAAGGAGCACGTCTATCCCGACCAACTCGCCTGGCCCGGCATCGCGACGCTCCCCGGTCTGCCCTCCACCGCGATCCCGACGGGCTTTGCGGCTGATGGACTGCCCATCGGCGTGCAGATCGTCGGCCCATGGCTGGAGGACCGCACGCCGCTCAAGCTCGCCGAACTGATCGAGCGCGAGTTCGGCGGGTTCGTGCCGCCGAAGATGTTTGATGATTAGTGCCGCCGCGTCATTGCGAGCGACTTGTCCGCCATAGCTCGAAGAGCGACGGCGGAAGGGAAGCAATCCAGTCTGTCACCGCGGAGAGATTCTGGATTGCTTCGTCGCTTCGCTCCTCGCAATGACGGAGTAAGAAAATATCGGGAGTCCGGGGCCACGCTCGGCGCGCCCGAAATGACAGGGAGGAAATGCCATGAGCCAGGACCTCGAGCAGCTCACCGCACTCAACCACGACTATGTCGCCTCCGTACAGAACTGCGACGTCAAACGCTTCGACGAAATCCTGGCGCCGGAGTTCTTTTGCTCCAATCCCGACAAGACATTGGTCGACCGCGCAGCCTTCCTGGAGCAGACGGCGCGGCCGATCGCAATCCGCAATCTGCATGCGCATGATGTCATCATCCGCATCATGGGCGATTTTGCCATCATCCACGCCGCCACCAGCTACACCACCGCCGACGGCCAGCAGGCGACGGGGCGGTACACCGATTGCTGGACGAAGAAGAACGGGACATGGCTCGCGGTATCAGCGCACGTGTCGCGGTGAGGCGGGGGCACGCTGCCCGCATACTCTCCGCTGTCATGCCCCGGCTTGACCGGGGCATCCAGTACGCCGCGGCAATAGTCGGTTCACACAGCTTCCGCCGCGGAGTACTGGATCGCCCGCTTTCGCGGGCGATGACACCGTCATTGCGGTTGCTAGCTATCAAACACAATCACGCTGCGCAGCGTCTTGCCGGCCTTCATGTTGGCAAAACCCTCGTTGATCTCCGACAGTTTCAGCTTGGCCGAGATCCAGTCCTCGAGGTGCAGCCGGCCGCGCAGGTAAAAATCGACCAGCCTCGGCATGTCAACGCGAAAATGGTTGGAGCCCATCGATGAGCCCTGGATGCGTCGCTCGCGCAGGAAGTCGAAGCCGTGCAGCTCGATCTTCTGGCCGAACGGGATCATGCCGACGATGGTGGCCGTGCCGCCGGACGCCAGCATGCCAAAAGCCTGCTCCGCGGTCTCCTTGCGGCCGAGCACCTCGAAAGAATGATGCACGCCGCCATTGGTGAGGTCACGGACCTGCTTCACCACGTCGCCGTCGGCGGGATTGATGATGTCGGTCGCGCCCAGCTTGGTCGCGAGCTGAAGCTTTGCCGGATTGGTGTCGATGGCGATGATGCGTCCGGCGCCTGCGATCTGCGCGCCGTTGATCGCGGCCATGCCGACACCGCCACAGCCGATCACGGCCACGGTCTCGCCGGCCGTCACCTTCGCCGTGTTCACGACCGCGCCGTAGCCGGTGATCACGCCGCAGCCGATCAGCGCGGCGAGATCGAGCGGCATTTCTTTCCGGATTTTGACGATCGCATTCTCGTGCACCAGCATCTGCTCGGCGAAGGACGAGAGGTTGAGGAACTGATGCAGCTTCTCGGACTTCGACCATTGCATCCGGTTCGAGGCGCCCGGCAGCATCTTCACCGTCGTGTCGGTGCAGAGCACGGTGCGGCCCGTGGTGCAGTTGTCGCAGGTACCGCAAAACACCGACAGGCACGTCACGACGTGATCGCCCGGCTTCACATAGGTGACATCGGAGCCGACCTGCTCGACGATACCGGCGGACTCGTGCCCGAGCACCGCGGGCAGCGGATGCGGATACAGGCCTTCCATGAAGTGCAGGTCGGAGTGGCAGAGGCCCGCGACCGCCGTGCGGATCAAAACCTCGCGCGGGCCCGGCTTCGGCAGGCTGACATCCTCGATGACCAGCGGCTGATTGACTTCATAGAGGACGGCGGCCTTCATCGAGCACTCCCTATCGCTTCTTTTGGTTTGAGCGTGGCGTGCAGCCTACGCTGCCAGAACCAGTTCGCCAACCTCGCTCATGCCGGCGTCGCGATCCCCGAGCAGCAGCGCAGCGATCTTCGCTTGCGCGGCATTTTCCGTCAGCCGGAACGGATCGCTCGGCGCCACGCGATGGTCGATCACCAGCCGCGACAGCAGCAGCCGGCGCGCATCGCCGCGCATCTCGTGGATGCGATGAGCTTCCCAGGCGAGCGCGACCGCGCTTGCCACGTGATAAAGCAGGCTGGTCGCACGCCGCGCATCGGCCTCGTTCTCGGAATTGCCCGCGACCTCGCGCGCGAAGCCGACGGCGCGATCGACGAGACCGCGCAGATTGTCGCGCCAGGCCTGCGGGACCGACGCGCTATCATCGAGCCGCGCGTGCAGATCGGCTGATAGCGCGGATTCGGCGCCATGGCGGCCGACCGCGCGCCGGAGCGCATCGATCGCGACGATGTTGCCGGTGCCCTCCCAGACCGAGCCGAGATGCGCATCGCGCAGCAGGCGGGGCGTGGCGAATTCCTCGATATAGCCGATGCCGCCGCGCATCTCGAGCGCGTCGCCGCAAACCTTGCGCGCATCGCGCGTGGCACGGAATTTCAGCGTCGGCGTGAGGATGCGCAGCAGCGCCGCAGCATCCTGGCTGCCGGCCTCGGCACGGTCGAGCGCGTCGGCGGTCAGAAAACTCATCGACAGCGCCTGCTCGACCGGCAGCATGATCTTCAGCATCTGCCGGCGCCCGAGCGGCAGATCGATGATGCGCTTGCCGAACACCACGCGGTTCTTGGCCACGGTCATCGCATCATGATAGGCGCGGCGCATCAGCGCGGTGGATTTGACGCCGTTGGAGAGCCGCGACGAATTGACCATCTCGGCCATCTGCACGAAGCCACGGTCGAGCTTGCCGACCGCATAGGCGATCGCGCCTTCGAGCTTGATCTCGCCCGAGGCCATCGAGCGGGTGCCGAGCTTGTCCTTCAGGCGCACGATCCGGTAATGGTTCTGCGAACCGTCGTCGAGGAAGCGCGGCATCAGGAACAGGCCAACGCCGCGCGTGCCGGGGCCGGCGCCTTCGGGGCGCGCCAGCAGCATCACGACCTTGGCATCGGCGTTCGAGCAGAACCATTTTTCGCCATGGAGACGCCAATGGTCGCCCTCCTGCACGGCGCGCGTGGTCAGCGTACCGACATCGGAGCCACCCTCCTTCTCGGTCATGAACTGGCCGCCCTGGGTCAGCTTGCTCATGTCGGTCTGGGTGAGACCGTCGAGATATTTCGCCTTCAGCGCCTCGCTACCGAAATTCGCCAAGAGCTTTGCGCAGCCGTCGGTGACGTTGATCGGGCAGCCCATGCCGAATTCGGTCTGATTGAACAGGAACGTGAAGGCGTGCTTGGCCACGACGGGATATTTGTCCGGCCAGCCCATGATGCCCTTGCGGATCGAAAGCGCGTGGATGCCGAACTCGCCGAACGCGGCGTTCTCCAATTCGCGATAGGCCGGGTGATATTCGATCCACTGCACGTCGCGGCCGAACTTGTCGCGCTGGTGCAGCACCGGCGTGTGCCGGTCGGCAAGCCGCGCACATTCGTCGAGCCGGCCGCCGGCCAATTCGCCGAGGCGATCGAGATGCGGCTCGATGTGACGGAACAGTGTCTCCGGCAGATGAATGCGCAGGAGATCCGTCAACGCCTGATCGGCGCGATAAAAGTTCATGCCAGACGTATCGGGCGCCAGCAGGCCCGGCTGCTCGGCCGCGACATGTTTCGGCTGCGCTGTGACCGGCTTGTGCATGATCGTCCTCTTCGTTTCCGCCCGACGGCAATTCTTAGCGCTTGCCGCTTGAGATGATGTCGATCATGCTCCAGTCGCAAAGGCGGATAAAGCCGCAAATTGTCAGGGAGGCATGATCGCCGTGAAGGAGCAATTCGCTCTGCGGAATTGTGACCGCCCCCGGCTGGTTGTCCGCACGGCGGATGCATAGATCAGCGACTTCCCGTCCCCGAGAGATCACGCCATGGAACATCCGAAATACAAGATCGCCCTCATCGTCGGCGCCGGCGAAGGCCTGAGCGCTTCGCTGGCGCGGCTGCTGTCTGCGCAAGGCATTCGCGTCGCGCTGGCCGCGCGCAAGATCGAGAAACTAGGCGCGCTCTGTCGCGAGACCGGCGCCAAGGCCTATGCCTGCAACGCCACCGAGCCTGAGGAGGTCGAGCGGCTGTTCGGCCTCGTCGAACGCGAGATCGGCACGCCCGAGCTCGTCGTCTACAACGCGAGCGGCCGCACGCGCGGGCCGTTCGTCGATCTCGTTCCGGCCGATGTCGCGCAGGCGATCGCGATCAGCGCCTATGGCGGCTTCCTGGTGGCGCAGCAGGCGGCCAAGCGCATGCTGCCGAACAAGCACGGCGCGATCCTGTTCACCGGCGCCTCGGCGAGCGTCAAGGGCTATGCGCAATCGGCCTCGTTCGCGATGGGCAAGTTCGCGCTGCGAGGGTTGGCGCAGAGCCTGGCGCGCGAGCTCTCGCCGCAGGGCATCCATATCGCACATTTCGTGATCGACGGCGGCATCCGCAGCGCAGCGCATGCGGAGCCGGCCGACAAGCCGGATTCGATGCTCGATCCCGATGCGATCGCGCAGAGCTATTGGAACGTGCTGCAGCAGCCGCGCAGCGCCTGGAGCTGGGAGCTCGAGCTGCGGCCGTGGGTGGAGAAGTTTTGAGGCGAGCCAATAACCACACCCGTCATTGCGAGGAGCGAAGCGACGAAGCAATCCGGACTGTCCCGCGGAAAGTTTCTGGATTGCTTCGCTTCGCTCGCAATGACGAAAGAAAAAGGGAGCGACATGTCCACGGAAACCACCATCGATACCGGCACCAATGAACTCCTCTGCGTCATCCGCGACCGCGTCGCGGTGATCACGCTGAACCGACCGGAGGCGCGCAACGCGCTGTCGGACACCTTGACGCCGGCGCTGCGGACGATGATCCGCACCTGCGGCGAGAGCCCCGATGTCGGCGCGCTGCTGATCACCGGCGCAGGCGCGGCCTTTTGTGCCGGCGGCAACGTCAAGGGCATGGGCGCGAATCGCGACCAAGCCAGGCTCGACATGTCCTTTGACGACAAGGTCGCCGATCTCCAGGAACGGCAGCGGCTGCTCACGGGCGCGCTGGTGTCGGTGCGCAAGCCGACCATCGCGGCGCTACCGGGGCCTGCGGTCGGCGCCGGGCTCGCCATTGCCATGGCCTGCGACATCCGCATCGCCGCACAATCGGCCTTCGTCGCCACCGGCTACGCCCGCATCGCGCTGAGCGGCGACTACGGCATCGCCTGGCTGCTCACCCGGCTGGTCGGCACGGCGCGGGCCCGCGAGCTGCTGTTCACCGGCGATCGCGTCGACGCCGCGCGCGCTGAGACAATCGGCCTCGTTAACCGCGTCGTTCCCGACGACGAATTGCAGGCCGAGGCCTTTGCACTGGCCAAGTCGCTCGCCGAAGGCCCGCGCCTGGCGCTGCGCTACATGAAGGACAATCTCGACGAGGCGCTGCTGTTCGATTTCGAGACCGCCCGCGACCACGAAGCCGGACGGCTGATCCGCCTGACCACGACTGCTGATCACAAGGAAGCCGTGCAGGCCTTCATCGAGAAGCGGAAAGCCGTGTTCACGGGGAAGTAGCGGCTACGGTCCAAGCCATTCGATCATTCCATATAGTAGGTACCCCATTTTCAGGAGGGCTGAATGGACTGGTCTGAGGTGGTGCGGAAAGCCGTCATCCTTGCGGAGAAGACGGGCTACGTTACTTTCGATCAACTGAACGAGTTGATGCCGTCCACAACGGTCGAGCCGGAAGACATCGAAGCCGTACTCACCGCTCTCAGCGAACAAGGCATTTGGATCGCGGAGGAATAGGCCCGCACCGTCATTTCCTCGATTGGGAAGCACCAGTTTCGCCCCGCGCGAAATCCACGAACGCGCGCAGCGCTGCCGGCAATTGGCGGCGGCTCGGATAATACAGGAAGAAGCCGGGATAGGCCGGGCACCAGTCGGCGAGCACGCGAACCAGCTTGCGTTTGGCGAGCAGCGCTTCGACCTGCGCTTCGAACACATAAGCAAGCCCAGCGCCATCCAACGCGGCATCGACCATCAGATCCTGGTCGTTCATCGTCAGCGGTCCCGCGACGTCGATCGCCAGCTCGATGCCGCCGCGCTCGAACTCCCAATGATAGAGCGCGCCGGAGGTAAAGCGGTAGCGGATGCAGGGCAGGCCCTTCAGGTCGCGCGGCGTGATGGGCGGCTTGTGCGATTTGAAGAACGCGGGCGTGCCGACCACGGCAAATCGGTGCCGCGGGCCGATCGGCACCGCGATCATGTCAGCGGCGATGGTCTCGCCGAAACGGACGCCGGCATCGAAGCCGGCCGCAACCATGTCGATCAGGGCGTCGTTGATGACGATCTCGACGCTGACATCGGGGAATGAATTCAGGAAGCGCGTCACGATCGGCAGCAGCACCAGCTGCGCCGATTGGCGCGCGGCGGTGAAGCGCAGCGTGCCGGCGGGCTTGCCGCGGAAATTGTTGAGGTCCTCGAGCGCGTCGTCGATGTCGCGAAAGGCCGGCGTGATGCGGGCAAACAGCCGCTCGCCGGCCTCGGTGAGCGCGACGCTGCGGGTGGTGCGGTTGACGAGGCGCAGGCCGAGCCGCTCTTCGACATTGCGCAAAGCGTGGGACAGCGCCGATGGCGTGACGCCGAGCTCGGTCGCCGCCGCGCGAAAACTGCGGTGGCGGGCGATGGCGAGGAAGGTCGCGAGGTCGGACGGGTCGATCCGCATTGATGAATTTTTCTCAGCAGCTTGCAAAATATATAGCGGATTATCTCAGCTATGGCGAGCCGCTACACCTTGCCCATCGGCTCGGCACATCGCCGGACCAAAATTGAAAGGGCAACATCATGCGTGTCTGGTTCATCACAGGAGCATCCCGCGGATTTGGCGCTTTGATCGCCGAAGCCGTCTTGAAGGCCGGCGATGCGGTGGTCGCGACCGCGCGCGATCCGTCCACCATCACCGCGCGCCTCGGCAGCCACGAGCGCCTGCTCGCCACCCGGCTCGACGTCACCAGCGAGGCCGAGGCGCATGAGGCGGCGGGCCAGGCCGTGAAGCACTTCGGGCGCATCGATATCCTGGTCAACAATGCCGGCTACGGCCTGCTCGGTGCGATCGAGGAGGCCAGCGGCGCGGAGACGCAAAAGCTGTTCGGCACGAATGTGTTCGGCCTGCTCGGTGTCACCCGCGCGGTGCTGCCGCATATGCGCCGCCAGCGCTCGGGCCACGTCATCAACATCTCGTCGGTCGGCGGCTACACCGGCTATCCCGGCTGGGGCGTCTATGGCGCGACCAAGTTCGCGGTCGAGGGCCTAAGCGAAGCGCTGGCCGGCGAAGTGGCGCCGCTCGGCATCAAGGTCACCGTGGTCGAGCCCGGCTTCTTCCGCACCGACTTCCTCGACGACACCTCGCTGTCGCGCACCGCGCAGGTGATCGACGACTATCACGAGAGTGTCGGCAAGACCCGCGCTCACGCCGCCGAATTCAACCACGGCCAGCGCGGCGATCCGCGCAAGCTGGCGCAGGCCTTCCTGACGCTGGTCGATGCCAAGACCCCGCCGCTGCGCCTGCCGCTCGGCAGCGACACGGTGGAGCGGATCGAGGCGAAGAACGCATTCGTTGCGCGGGAGCTGGCGGGATGGCGATCCGTCGCGACCTCGACCGACTTCACCAACGACGGCGCTTGAGCGAGGGCAAAAAAAGGCCCGGCTCTGGATGACCAGGCCGGGCTCGGAGTGGTGTCAGGCCGAGGCTGAGGGGCTGTCGGCCTGACGGGAAAGGGCGGCGAGGCGCCAACTCGCACAGGGAATGTCTTTCGGCGCGACGGCGATCTCCTTGTCGAAGCGCACCAGCTTCCAGTCGTCGGGATGATTGACGAAAGCGAAACCGGATTTGCGGGCGAGCGAGATCATGGTCTCGTTGGAGCGCAGCGTGTCGCCGAACATGTGCTCGGCACCAAAAGCTGCCGCGCGGCATTCGAGATTCTTCATCAGCGCGGTGGCGATGCCGTGGCCCTGCCAGCGATCGTCGACCGACAGGCCGAACTCGAGCATGGAGGTCTCGGCATGGAAGGCGTAGCGCGCTTCGGCAACGATGGTCTCGAAGCCGTCGACCATCTTGGTCGCGACCACAGTGAAACGCTCGCGCGCGCCGACATCGAGGAATTCGCTCAGCAGGCCCTTCGGCAATTCGCTGATCGCACCGAAGAAGCGGTTGTAGCGGGAGCGGGTCGAGAGCGAGCGGAAATAGTGCTGAAGCTCCTCGGTGTCGCGCGGCTCGACGAAGCGAATGTTGATCGCCTCACCCTGCCGGGTGCGCAGCACATCCGAATATTGCTTCAGATCTTCCAGGCGAAGACTGCTCATGACACCAACCTGCGGAGAGAGGGACCGCCGGCGCCCCTGTGATCAGGCGGCGCCGGCCTGGCGGCCAATCAGGCCCGCCAGAAGGGTTTGTCAGCCTCGTAGGCGATGTCGGTCCAGGACAGCCCGACGTCGTGGAGATCGCGGGCCGTCCAGTTGGTCAGTTCGCGGCGGGTCCGGTAGCGCTCGTGCCAGACGTGAAGCGTCTCGCCGATCTGCTGGATGAGGCCGGGCGCATGATGATTTGTCATCGAATTGTGGGTCAAAGTAGACATTTTCAGCTCCTTGAGCTAACTTGACCGCTAATATCTGCTTGCCGCCGCTCTGCGACAAACGACAATTTGTACCCCTTCGCATGAAATAACGTCATGCATCCTGCTGCCAGATGACTGCCAGATTGCCCTCCCTGAACGGATTGCGGGCCTTTGAGGCTGCCGCGCGCCATCTCAGCTTCACGCTGGCCGCGTCCGAGCTGAACGTGACCCAGACCGCGATCAGCCATCAGATCCGGCGGCTCGAGGAGGAGCTCGGCATCCGCCTGTTCGTTCGGCAGAACCGCGCGCTGGCGCTGACGCCGGAGGCGCGCGACTATTTGCCGGGCGTCCGCGCCGCCTTCAACGACCTCCGCCTCGCCACCGACCGGCTGCTGCGCAAGGACGACGACAAGGTGCTGACCGTCTCGACGCTGGCATCGCTCGCCGCGAAATGGCTGCTGCCGCGGCTGACCGATTTCCAGGAGCAGCACCCCGGCATCGACGTCCGCATCACCACCTCGACCAGCCTCGTCGATTTCCAGCGCGACAATGTCGATGCCGCGATTCGCTATGGCCGCGGTCAATGGCCGGGCCTGCGCGCCGACTGGCTGATGGCGGACGAGCTGTTTCCGGTGTGCAGTCCGTCGCTGCTGCGCGGCGACAAGCCGCTGCGCCAGCCTGAGGATCTCCGGGGCTATCCGCTGCTGCACACCTCCAATGCCAACAGCGATGACTGGCGGCTATGGCTGACGGCGGCCGGCCTTCCCGGCGACATCGCCAGGCAGCCCGGGATCACCTTCGACATGATCTTCATGACCATCCAGGCCGCAATCGACGGCATCGGCGTGGCGATGGGCCGGACCTCCTACGTCCAGGACGACATCGCCAAGGGCCGGCTCGTGGTGCCGTTCAAGATCGCGCTGCCGGCCGATGCGGGCTTCTACCTGGTCGCGCCGGAGGGACGGCGCGAGGCGCCGAAGCTGGCCGCGTTCCGCGAATGGATGATCGCTGCAACGCAGAATAAAGCGTGAAAAATCATCAGCTTCCCCGGTGAAATCGATTGACTCGCCGCGCGCCGCGCGAGAGGGGTAGGACAGATTGTCGCAGCCGACAATCGGCTGCGTTGCCGTGAAATGAGTTCCGGTCCGGCCACGCCTTCCAGGGGAGTAACGACATGGCTGGACCAGCAACCAATCCGCCCGAGATCAAGTCGCGCATCGGCGCGATCCTGCGCGCCACCTCCGGCAATTTTCTCGAGCAGTTCGATTTCTTCCTGTTCGGCTTCTATGCCGCCGCGATCGGCAAGGCGTTCTTCCCCTCGACCAACGAGACGGCGTCGCTGCTCAATACTTTCGGCGTGTTCTGGCTCGGCGCCTTGATGCGCCCCGTCGGCGCGATCGTGCTCGGCGCCTACATCGACCGCATCGGCCGCCGCCAGGGCCTGATCGTCACGCTCGGCATCATGGCCATCGGCACCGTCGTGATCGCGTTCTGCCCGAGCTATGCGACCATCGGCATCGCGGCGCCCGTCATCGTGCTGATCGGCCGCCTACTGCAGGGCTTCTCCGCCGGCGTCGAGCTCGGCGGCGTCTCGGTGTATCTCGCGGAAATCTCCACGCCCGGCAATCGCGGCTTCTACACCTCGTTCCAGTCGTCGAGCCAGCAGGTCGCGATCTTCGTCGCCTCGATCCTCGGCTTCATCCTGTCCGAGGTGATGCCGGCCGACACCGTGGCCGCCTGGGGCTGGCGCATTCCCTTCTTCGTCGGCTGCCTGATCATTCCCTTGATCTTCTTCCTGCGGCGGACGCTCGAGGAGACACCGGCCTTCCTCGCCATGAAGAAGCATCCGACCGCGAGCGAAGTGTTCGCCTCCGCGTTCGCCAATTGGCGCATCGTCATCCTCGGCATGATGATCGCGGTCCTGACCACGACGACGTTCTACTTCGTCACCGTGTACACCCCGACCTTCGGCAAGACGGTGCTGAAGCTCTCGACGCAGGACGCACTGCTCGTGACGCTGCTCGTCGCCGTGACCAACTTCTTCTGGAATCCGGTCGGTGGCGCGCTGTCCGACCGCATCGGCCGCAAGCCTGTGCTGATCGGCATCGCCTGCCTCGCGCTCATCACCGCCTACCCGGCGCTGTCCTGGCTGGTAGCCGCGCCGACGTTCGGCAAGCTGCTCGCCGTCGAGATGATGTTCTCGTTCTATTTCGGCATGTACAGCGGCACCATGCTCGGCGCGTTGGTCGAGATCGTGCCGGCGCATGTGCGGACCACCTGCTTCTCGCTCGCCTTCGCGCTCGCCGCCGCGCTGTTCGGCACGTTCACGCCGTTCGCCTCGACCTTGCTGATCGACTACACCGGCAACAAGGCCGCACCCGGTCTCTGGCTGATGTTCGCGGCGGCGCTCGGCATCATCGCCGCGCTGGTCGTGTATCGCGGCGGCGGCAAGGCTGTGCCGACATACGATACGGCGGCGGAGCCGGTTGCGGGGCATTGATGGTCACTTCGATCATCGTCGTCTCTTACCCTCCCCTGGAAGGGGGAGGGGCGGCTCAATTGAGCGCAGCGAAAATGTGAGACGGGGTGGGGTGAAGGTTCCTCCGCGTCGAACGATGCCCGTGGGGGAGAGATCACCCCACCCGCTCGCGCTGCGCGCGATCGCCCCTCCCCCTCCAGGGGAGGATGAAGGGTGCAGCTACAGCTCCACCACCACGTAGTCGCTCTCGACCTTCACCGTGACAGTCTCGGCGACATACGGCCCCCTCACCACGCTCGCGCCCGGCTCGACATGCGCCTGATAGGCCTTCACGCGGAAGCGGCGGGGGTCGCAATAGGACTGGCCGGTGCGGATGTCGAACTCCCAACCGTGCCAGGGGCAGCGGATGATCTCGCCGAGCTTGGTGTATTCGATCTCGCCAGGATCCTTTGACTGCGCGAGCCCGATCAGCGGGCCCTCGCACAGCGCCGCGCCCTGATGCGGGCAGCGGTTCATCAGGCCGAAATACTCGCCCTTGATGTTGAAGACCGCGATCGGCCGTCCGTCGATCTCCAGAAATTTTCGCGTGCCCGGCGGAAGCTCATCCACCGCCGCAATCACGTGCCGCGCCATGCTTATGTCTTCCGCATGATCTCCGCGCAAACGCGTTCCGCGTTTGTCGCGAGGGAAAACCACTTCACACTTTTCCGGATCATGCGGCTATCCCATAGAGCTTGCGCGCATTGCCGAGATAGAACGCTTCGCGGTTGGAGTCGCTGACGCCCGCCGGCAGCACGCGCGACGGATCGTCGTAGTCCCAATGCGGATAGTCGGTTGCGAACAGCAGACGGTCCCAGCCGATCCATTTGATGACGTCGAACAGATCCTCGCGCCGCTCCGGGTCCTCCATCGGCTGCGTGGTCCACCACACCTGCTCCCGGATATATTCCGAGGGCGGCCGCTTCACATGCGGCACTTCGCTGCGCAGCCGGTGCCAGACCTTGTCGAGTCGCCAGGCGAGCGACGGGGCCCAGCCGAAGCCGGCCTCGATCATCACCATCTTCAACTTCGGAAAGCGCTCGAACACGCCTTCCAAGACAAAGCTCGCCAGCGCCGATTGCTGACACTGCGAATGGCCCACCATCTCCTCGATGTAATAGGAAGGCCAGCCGGACGGCGTGATCGGATTGCCGCCGAAGCCGAAAGCGTGCACGCCGACGGGCAGCCCCGCCTCTTCCGCGGCCTGATAGATCGGCCAGTAACGGCGCTGGCCGAGCGGCTCGACGTTGCGGCTGAGCAGCAGCACCTGCACGAAATTCTTGTCGCCGGCGCGCTCGCGGATTTCGGCGGCGGCCGACAGGCCGTCCTCATTGCCGACGACAATGGATGCCTTCAGACGCTTGTCCTTGCTGGTCCATTTGTCGATCTGCCAGTCGTTGATCGCCGAGCACAGCGCCGCCGAGAGCTCGTGATTGCGGATGCCCTGCCCGGTGTTGAGCGGATTGAGCACGCCGAGTTCCACGTTGTTGGGATCGAGCAGCTGCTTCTGCATGAAGGACAATGAAGAGCCCTGCGGCCCGCCTTCCGGCGGATAGGCGTCGCGGCGCGATGCGTTGGGCTGGGCCTTCGGATAGGGCGGGCCTTCCATCATGCCCTGATAGGCATGGACGCCGTAGACTTCGAGGTGATGCTGCCAGCGTTTGGCCAGATAAGGATAAAGCTCGGTCCGGGTTGCGCGTGCCGGATGGATGTCGCAGTCCGCGATTGCGGTTTTGACGGTCAGTGGGGAAGCGGCTTTGGTGCTCTCGCGGAATTGGACGTTCATCGCCTTGCCTCCTTTGGCAGCGGGCTAAGTCAGGCGGGGATAGGTCGCATGCGGATTTTCGATCATGATCTTGCGCACGAGATCGGGGGAAAGACCTTCGGGCAACGCGTCCTGGCCGTCGAATTGCCAGTGCGGATAGTCCGTGGAGAATAGAACCAATTCGTCGGACTGCATATGATCAAACAGGCGAATTAATGTCTCAGGTTCCGGCGGCGCATCAAATGGCTGTAAAGAGAACCGGATGTTGCTTCGCACAATGTCGAGCGGCGCGCGATCGACCCATGGCGTCTCCATTCGCACCCCGCGCCAGAACTTGTGCAGGCGCCAGAGAAACGGGGAGATCCAGGAGACGCCGGATTCGAGCATCACCATTTTCAGCCGCGGATATTTGGCGAACACGCCCTCGACGATCAGGCTGGTGAGCTGGGTCTGGAACGCTTGGGCCTGACCGACATAATCCTCGATGTGATAGGAACCCCAGCCCACGGCAGTCGGCGGATTGTGATAGGCGGAACCGGCGTGAATCCCGACGGGCAGCTGGAGCCGTTCCGCCGCCTCGTAGATCGGCCACAGCGCGCGCTTGCCGAGCGGCGTGTCGCCCATAACCAGCATCAGCACCTGCACGAAGCGGCGGTCCTGTGCGCAGCGCTCGATCTCGGCGACGGCTTTCTCGACGCTTTGCGTGGGGATCACGATCGAACCACGCAGCCGTGAATCACGATCGAGCCACTCCTTCACCAGCCACTCGTTCAACGCGCGGCAGAAGGCGGCCTGCAAATCTTCTGAAAACACCATCTGCACGCCGTAGAGAGGATTACAGATGGCGTGCGTGAGCTGGAAGGGATCGAGCAGATGGCGCTGCATGTCATCCAGGCTTGCGCCGGGCTTGCCCGTTTCCGGCCGCCAATCAGGACGCGCCACGATCGGCGAATTCTGCGGATAGGATTGCGAGACAAGATCGACCATGCCGCGCGTCGTCACCTGATCGCGCCAATAGTCGTTGAGGTACGGCAGCAGGCTGGTCAGATGCGGCACGGCCGGATGCACGTCGCAATCCACCCCGCCGGCGATCAGGGACGCCATCACGTCTCCTTCACGTTTCCTCGTCACGTTTTGTCGTGCCCACCATTCAAGCAGGCCTGCCCGTCGCCCGCAACTCGGCCAAGGCCGCTGTCATATGCTAGGAAGGCACAGCTCCGTTGCGAGGACTGAGAGGTTAAAGGGATGAAAGAGCTCGTCGGCATTGCGGAACAGGTCGCGGCCCATCTAATCGCGCGCAAACAGACCATTGCAGTGGCTGAATCCTCGACCGGCGGCCTGATCTCGGCCAGCCTGCTCGCGGTGCCCGGCGCCTCCGCCTATTTCCTCGGCGGCGCCGTGGTCTACACCCGCGATGCCAGGCGCGTGCTGATGGATATTTCGGACGAAGGAATGAAGGGTTTTCGCTCCTCGTCGGAGCCTTATGCGAGCCTCCTCGCCGAACGGATGCGCAGCCGCTTCGGCTGCGACTGGGGCCTGTCCGAAACCGGCGCCGCCGGCCCTACCGGCAACCGCTACGGCGACGCCGCCGGGCACAGTTGCATGGCCGTCGCCGGCCCCGCGGCGGAGGTGATCACGCTGGAGACGGGCAGCAACGACCGGTTTGCGAACATGCAGGTGTTTGCTGCCACGGCGCTGAAGCTGTTGCTGCGGAAGCTGGAGGGGTGAACGCTGCCGCCGGTTAAGTGAATCGGACAGTCTTGCCACTTCGTTGCTGTCATGCCCCGCGAAGGCGGGGCATCCAGTACGCCACGGCGCCTCGGTTCAATCACAGGCGTCACGGAGTACTGGATGCCCCGGTCAAGCCGGGGCATGACAGCGAAATATGGGGCGACTCTACCTCTCCAAATTCCGCATGAAAATCCGCACGACATATCCCTGCACCCGCGGCGCCTCATCATAGAGGTCCGATGCGATCCGCTCGATGGTTTCGCGTAGGGACAGAAACTGCGCCTGGCGCGCGCTGCTTTCGGTGCCTTGCATCCCCGCGAGCTCGTCCATGGCGGCGTCGCTGATCTGGCACTGCACGGCGCCGGCTTCACCGGTCATGGTGAAGCGAAAGGCCAGCCGTTCAAGGTCATGGCCGATTATCTTGTCGCGCGTCAGCGGCATCCAATTGTTCCGTTCGCGCCCCCGAACCGGACAATGCTGAAAATCTGACGCCTTGTCACCATCCGCGCTGAAGAACATGGCCGCCATACGGCGCCTGTCGACGGCTGCTCTCCAACGTCAGTAGGCGAGCGCCGTGCCGGTCGGCTTGTCGAGTGCCGCGGCCAGCGATCGATACTCCTCACAATCCGTCCCGCAGATGGCAGCAATCCGGCTGAGATGATAGAGCGCCTGCTCGCGGTTGCCCCGCTCGAGCTGCCACAATCCGTAATACTGCCACGTCAATACGTGGTTCGGATCTGCCTTCAATGCGCGCTCGTACCAGACCTGCGACTGCTCGTAGTCGCCAAGCTTGCGGTAGGAATAGCCGATGAGGTTGGCGACGTTCGGATGGTCGTCATGGCCAAGCGACTTCAATTGCGCGATCGCAGCCGCATAGTCGTTGCGCTCGTAGATGGTGTCATAGGCGACGCGGTAGCCGGCCGCGAATGCGGGATCGCCGATGCTGGACTGGTTGTTCGGCTTCTTGCCTTTCTGGGTTGCCTTGGTGCCCGGGCGCTTCGGATAGGTTGGCTGCGGCCTCTGATCCGAATAGGCGCCGGCATAGGGATCGGTGGAGCCGTTACCGCCGCCTCCCCCGCCTCCGCCTCCGCCCGCGGCAAACACCGGCGAGCCCAGCAGCGCTGCCGCAAATGTACCCAGCGTGACGAGTTTGATCATCTTCGCGAACATCTCCGTCTCCTGTGCTGTTCAAGCGGCCCCTGACAACGTGATAACCCTGCCTTGGCAGCGATATTCCGGGGCGCTGCGCTCACGGAGACGTCAGCGTTCGTACGGCAGTTCTGTTGTCCTTACTGGAACGCGACTTCGGCGAAGCTGCGGAGCTTTCGCGAATGCAGTCGTTCCGATTCCTGCTGCTTGAGCCGCTCCAGCGCCTTCAGGCCGATCTCGAGATGCTGGCCGACGCGGCGGCGGTAGAATTCGCTGGCCATGCCCGCAAGCTTGATCTCGCCATGCAGCGGCTTGTCGGAGACGCACAGCAGCGTGCCGTAGGGAACGCGGAAGCGGTAGCCGTTGGCCGCGATCGCAGCCGATTCCATGTCGAGCGCGACCGCGCGCGACTGCGACATGCGGCGGATCACCTCGGGCCCCGAGATCTCCCAGTTGCGGTTGTCGACGCTCGCAACGGTGCCCGTGCGCATCAGGCGCTTCAGCTCGAAACCCTCGAGGCCGGTGACGTCCTCGACCGCCTGTTCGAGCGCGACCTGCATCTCGGCCAGTGCCGGGATCGGCACCCAGAGCGGCAGCTCGCGGTCGAGCACGTGGTCCTCCCGCACATAGCCGTGGGCGAGCACGTAGTCGCCGAGCCGCTGCGTGTTGCGCAGGCCTGCGCAATGGCCGAGCATCAGCCAGGCATGCGGGCGCAGCACTGCGACGTGGTCGGTGACGTTGCGCGCGTTCGACGGGCCGGTGCCGATGTTGATCAGGGTGATGCCGCGATAGCCAGGCGCGACCAGATGGAAAGCCGGCATCTGCGGCGCGCGGGCAGGCGCCACCCCACTCGTTGCGCCGCCGCTGCCAGTGATCACGTTACCGGGCGCGACAAAGGCTTCGAGGCCGGCTTCGCCGGACTGCAGCCGCTGCTGGCAGAGCTGCGCGAAGGCATCGACATAGAACTGGTAGTTGGTGAAGATCACGAAATTCTGGAAATGCTCGGGATCGGTGCCGGTGTAGTGATAGAGCCGCCGCAGCGAATAATCGACGCGGGCAGCCCGGAACAGGGACAGCGGCTCGGGCGCGCCCGGCTGAAGCTCGAAGGTGCCGTCGGCGATTGAATCATCCATGGTGGCCAGATCAGGCACGTCGAACGCATCGCGCAGCGATCGCGTCACAAGGGAATTCTCGCTGGTGGTGATGGCGGCTTCGATGTTGATGTCGCGGCGGTAGGCGAAGTGGATCGGGATCGGCTCGGCGGATTCGCCGATCTCGACGGGAACGCCGTGGTTCTGGATCAACAATCCGATCTGCTCGGTGAGATAGGCTCGGAACAGATCCGGCCGCGTGACGCTGGTCTCGTGCACGCCGGGGCCGGCGACGAAGCCGTAGGCGAGACGCGAGTCCAGCCGCGCATGCGTCGCGGTGGTGAGGCGGACGAAGGGATAATAGGCCCGCACCCGCGTGGTGACCGCTTCGCCGTTGACATAGGCCTCGAACCGGTCGCGCAGGAATTTCGTGTTGCGCTCGTAGATTTCCTCGAGGCGGGCGACGGCGAGGACGGCATCGGTGAAGGATTTGGTGGCGATGGAGGGTGGGGATTGCATTGTTCGACCGCCGGGTTGCTGGGCTTGAGTCGAACTATAGCAAAGAAGGAGGTGCCGTAGGGTGGGCAAAGCGAAGCGTGCCCACCGTCTTGACCATCGCACGAAGAGCGGTGGGCACGGCGCGTTGCGCCTTTGCCCACCCTACGAGATCGCGTATGTCGCCCGAGATCCCGGATGCGCGTTAAGCGCGCTCCGGGATGACGCGCTTTCGTGCGTCACTTCTCGCGGAATGCCCGCATCAGCTGGTCGTGCAGCGGCTTCATCAGATAGGACAGCATGGTGCGGTCGCCGGTCTGGACGAAGGCTTCCGCCGGCATGCCGGGGATCAGCTTGGAGTCGCCGAGCTTGGCGACCTCTTCCGGGGACATCGACACGCGGATCGTATAGTAGCTCTGGCCGGTGCGCTGGTCGGTGGTGACGTCGGGTGAAACGCGGCTGACGACGCCGTTGAGCTCGGGCGTGGTGCGCTGGTTGAACGCGGACAGGCGCAGCAGCGTCTTCTGGCCGATCTGGAGCTTGTCGATATCGACAGGATTGACCTTGGCCTCGACCTGGAGATCGTCCGCCTGCGGCACGATCAGCATGAGGGCATCGCCGGCGGTGACGACGCCGCCGACGGTATGCACCGTCGATTGCAGCACCATGCCGTCCTGCGGCGCGCGGATGTCGACGCGGCGAAGCTGGTCTTCGGCCGCGACCTTGCGCTCGATCAGCTCGCCGATCTTGTCGTTGGTCTCGCGCAGGTCCTTGGAGACCTCGCTCACCATGTCCTTGTCGACCTGGATGATCTGAAGCTCGGTCTCGGTGATCTTGCCCTTGGCCTGCGCGCGCGATGCGATGTATTGCGCACGCTCGCCGTTGAGGCGGGCGCTGTCGCGCTCGAGTGTGGTCAGGCGCGAGATCTGCACCAGATGCTTCTCGTAGAGATCGCGCACGCCGGTGAGCTCCTGCTGCACCAGGACGATTTCCCTGTCCTTGGCCTTCTCCTGCGCGGAGAGGCCCTCGATCTCCTCGTTGAGCTGCTGGATGCGCTCGCGGAGCTGCGCCTTCTGGCCGGCGCGGCCGTTGACGCGGACGTCGAACAGCTTGGTTTCGGCGGAGAGCAGCGTCTTGACGTCGGACTCGTTGGTGCGATCGAGCAGCGGTTGCGGAAACTCGATCTTGTCGAGCGCGCGCTGCTCGGCCTGGAGCCGCGACGCGCGCGCCAGCGCTGCGTCGAGATTCTTGGTGACGATGGCGAGGTTCGCCTTGGTGACAGTGTCGTCGAGCCGTACCACGATGTCGCCGGACTTGACCACGTCGCCGTCGCGGGCGCGCAGCTCGCCGACCACGCCGCCGGTCGGGTGCTGCACCTTCTTGACGTTGGATTCGACCACGACCTGGCCCGGCGCGATCAGGGCCCCCGAGATCTGCACCGTCGAGGCCCAGCCGCCGAGGCCGACGACGAGGGCCGCCACAATGGCCAGTCCGAGCATCAGGTGAAACTTGATGGAATCCCGGACGGTCCTCTTCGCGGCGGGCTTTCCGCCGCCGATAGCCATCGTGCTCATGACTTGGGCACTCCGCCTTCGCTGACGATCTTGATCGGTGCCGGCGGCGTCACGCGCGGCTGAAGCACCTGGGCAAGCACCTGCTCCTTCGGCCCGAACGCCTGCATGCGGCCGTCGCGCAGCACCAGGATCTGGTCGACCGCCTCGACGCCGATCGGACGATGCGCCACCACGATGACGATGGCGCCGCGCTCGCGCGCACTGCGGATCGCGCGGGTCAGCGCCTCGTCGCCCTCGGTGTCGAGATTGGAGTTGGGCTCGTCGAGCACGATCAGGAACGGGTTGCCGTAGAGCGCGCGCGCCAGCGCCACGCGCTGCGCCTGGCCCGCGGAGAGCGCGGTGCCCTGCTCGCCGACCTGCGTGTTGTAGCCCTCGCGCATCTTGATGATCATCTCGTGCACGCCGGCTTCCTTCGCCGCAGAAATGATGCCGTCAGAGGTGGCCTCGGGATCGAAACGGCTGATGTTCTGCGCGATGGTGCCGCCGAACAATTCGACGTCCTGCGGCAGATAGCCGATGTGGCGGCCGAGCATGTCGGAGGCCCACTGGTCGAGCGCAGCGCCGTCGAGCCGCACCTTGCCACGGACCGGATGCCAGACGCCGACCAGCGCGCGGATCAGCGACGATTTGCCGGAGCCGCTCGGCCCGATCACGCCGAGGCCATTGCCGGCGGTGAGCGCGAAGGTGACGTCCTGCACGATGAGGCGCTGATCGCCGGGCGGCACCATGGAGACGCCCTCGACCGACAGACGACTGTTGGGCGCCTGCAACTGGGTCGGCATCGTCTGCGGCGGCAACTGCTCCAGCAGGCGCGTGAGGCGCTGCCAGCTCTGACGAGCCGCGACAAAGGATTTCCAGTGCGCGATGGCGAGATCGACCGGCGCGAGCGCGCGGGCGGAGAGGATCGAGCCGGCGATGATGATGCCGGCGGTCGCCTCCTGGTGGATGACGAGATAGGCGCCGACCGCGAGCACGGCCGATTGCAGCATCATGCGCAGCACTTTTGCGACCGCACCGAGACCGCCGGCGACGTCGCTCGCACGCTGGTTGCCGTCGAGGTATTTTTCGTTGGCCTCGCTCCAGCGCTGGTTCATCCGGCCGGTCATGCCCATCGACACCATGACTTCGGCGTTGCGCCGGCTGGAGGCGGCGAGATCGTTGCGCTGGGCGGCAAGGCCCATCGCCTCCTTCGCCGGCTGGCGGGAGAGGAACTCGGTGACCAGCGTCAGCCCGACCAGGATGATGGCGCCAACCAAGGCGGTCACGCCGATCATGACGTGGAAGGCGAAGCAGATGGCGAGATAGAGCGGCAGCCAGGGCAGGTCGAAGAACGCGCTCGGACCCATGCCACCGAGGAAGGAGCGGACATTGTCGAGGTCGCGCAGCGGCTGCAGGCCCTCGTTGCGGCTCCCGACCAGCAGCGGCAGGCGCACGATGGTGTCGAACACGCGCTTGTTGAGGGCTTCATCGAGCGCCGTGCCGACCCGCCCCAGGATCCGGTTCCGGATCATGTCGAGCACGCCCTGCGCCATATAGAGGAAGCCGGCGAGGATGATCAGGCCGACGAGAGTCGGAACGCTCCGGCTCGGCAGAACCCGGTCGTAGACCTCCAGCATGAAGATCGACCCGGTCAGATAGAGCAGGTTGATCATGCAGCTCATCAAGCCGACGCCGACGAACGCCGTGCGACAAGCACGCAGGGCGTCACCGAGCTCTGAACGGCGGACGCCAGGTACGGCTGCCATCAGTCTGATCTCTTTCGGGTAAGGGGCAACGCCCCTGATTTCCTAGGTCGTTCAGGGGTACGCGACCCGGATTAACATCGTATTCCCCGCGACGAACGCAGTCGAATTAATCCAGGTCCCTGATAGGCCACCCCTGACGGCCTCACACGCAAGTCCGGTATTTCACAGTCTTTGCGGCTTTTTATAGCAGACATCGCGGCCTCTCCCCAGCGGGGGAGAGGCGAAAGTTCTGGCTCACCGAGCCAATGTGACGCTAGAACCGGCCGCCGCCGCGCACCAGCCGCACCACCAGGAGCAGGATGATGGCGCCGATGGCGGAATAGATGATCTCGGACACGAGCCCGGTGCCGAGGCGGATGCCCAGTTTTGGAAACAAGAGGCTCGCCACCAGCGCGCCGGCGATGCCGATCACGATGTCGCCAATGATGCCGAACCCGGCGCCCCGCACGATCTTTCCGGCCAGCCAGCCGGCGACCAGGCCGACAAACAGGATGACGAGCAGGCCTTCGTTCGAAATGTACATAAATGAGGTCCCTCTCCCAGGAATGCCCGGCATGGAACGGGAACCGCGATGAACGGGGTCTGAATGCTGTTCCCCGCGGCCGAATTGCGGCTGCCGAGACAAGAATGTCGAAAACAACCTCATGCACAGTAGGGGTGCAGTTCGCCGGTGGTGCGAGGTGAACTGTGACAAGTCGGTGTTGTCGTAGAGGGATTCTGAAGACGTGCGCGGAGCTCTTCACCTCTCCCCGCCTGCGGGGAGCGGTCGGATCGCCCTTGCGATCCGGGTGAGGGGGTACAGGTCCCTCGACTATCTCATCCGCGGAGAGAGGCCCCTCACCCCAGCCCTGCGAGGGAGCCCACCGGTTACGACGCCGCCACCGGCTCGGCCAGCACGCATCTCGCCTCCCTACCCGGCCCTACCTCGACATTCGCAGGCAGCTGCTCCAAGCATCGCGACTCGGCGAGCTTGCAGCGGGGGGCGAAGGAGCAGTTATTCGGCTTGTCGGCCAGCGAGGGCGGGGTGCCGGGGATTGTCTCCAGCCGGGCGCCACGCTTGGCGCCGTGGATGGTGGAGGCGAGCAGGCCCTTGGCGTAGGGGTGAACCGGCGTGCGGACGATGTCGCGGAGCGTGCCCTGCTCCACGATCTGGCCGGCATACATCACCGCGACGCGGTCGCAGATCTCGATCGCAACGCCGATGTCGTGGGTGACGAAGATGACGGACATGCCGAGCTCGCGCTGCAGCTCGCGCAGCAACAGCAGGATCTGGATCTGCACGGTGGCATCGAGCGCGGTGGTCGGCTCATCCGCGAGCAGGATCTTGGGACGGCAGGCGAGCGCCAGGGCAATCATCGCGCGCTGGCGCATGCCGCCGGACATCTCGTGCGGATAGGCATCGAGCCTGCGCTTTGCGGAGGGAATGCGCACCACCTCGAGCATTTCGAGCGCCCTCGCCCGCCCTTCCGCAAAGCTCTTGCCTTCGTGGCGCACGACGCTTTCGGCGATCTGCGCGCCGATGGTGTAGACCGGATCGAGCGCGAGCGCGGGCTCCTGAAAGATCATCGACACGGTCTGGCCGCGGAACGACGACAGCTCCTCGTCGTTCATGGCGAGCACGTCGCGACCCATCACATTGATCTTGCCCGTGATCTGCGTGCGCTTCTTCGGCAGCAGCCGCATCAGCGCACGCAGGGTCACGCTCTTGCCGGAACCGGACTCGCCGAGCAGGCCCAGCACCTCGCCGTCACCGAGCGAGAGACTGAGATCGTTCACGGCATAGACCGTGCGCTCCCCTGTGAAGCGGATGTTGAGGCCTGAGATGTCGACGAGCTTTGTCATGACGGCAGTTTCGGCAACCTATCGTGATAGTCGGTGACGCGCTGGAAGGCGGCGCCGATGGTGAGCAAGGTCGCTTCATCGAAGGAGCGGCCGATCAGTTGCATGCCGACCGGCAGGCCGCTTTTGGTGAAGCCGGACGGTACGGTGAGCGACGGCAGGCCGAGAAAATTCACCGGGCGGGTGAACAGCGTCAGCCGCTGCACCATGGCCGGCGCGTTCGGACCGCCGCCGACGTCGCTCTCCTCGATCGTCGGCGCCGGCACCGGCGAGGCCGGCGCGATGATCGCGTCAACGCCAGCCGTGGCTGCATTATGCGCGGCAAGTGCGGGGCCACGCCAGCGCATGGCTTCGAGATAAGTGATGGCGGGAACGGCGAGACCGTTCTGAAGCCGCATCAGAACCTGCGGGCCATAGTCCTGCGGACGCTCGATCATCCAGCGCTTGTGGAAGGCGGCCGCTTCGGCCGCGAGCACGAGCTGGCTTGCCGCAGACAATTGCCGCTGGTCCGGCAGCTCGACTGTGACGATATCGGCGCCCTCGCGCTTGAGCACCGCGATGGTCTCGTCCAGCACGCGCGCGACCTCGCTGTCGAGATCGTCGACATAGAAGGACGCGGGCACGCCGATTTTCAGGCCCTTGAGCGACCCCTTGGTGGCGCCGACATAGTCGGACAGCGGCTCATGACTGGTGGTCGAATCCGCGGGATCGGGACCAGCCATCAGCGCCAGCAGCAGCGCACAATCTTCGGCGGTGCGGGCGAGCGGTCCGACGGTATCGAGCGATTGCGACAGCGGCATCGCGCCGGCGCGGCTGACGCGGCCGACGGTGGTCTTCAGCCCGGTGACGCCGCAAAAATGCGCGGGCATGCGGATCGAACCGCCGGTGTCGGAGCCGAGCGCCGCGAACGTCAGGCGCGCCGCGACCGACGAGCCGGAGCCGGAGGACGAGCCGCCGGTGATGTGCGCGACGTTCCAGGGATTGCGCACCGGACCGTAATGCGCGTTGTGGCCGGTCGGGCCATAGGCGAATTCGGCCAGATGCAGCGTGCCGAGGCGAACCTGCCCGGCATCCTTCAGCCGCTGCAAGGCCGTCGACGTGACGTTCGGCACGAAATCGCGGCGGATCAGCGAGCCGCAGGTCGAGACGTAGCCTGCGTCGTAATACATGTCCTTGTGCGCGAGCGGCACGCCGTGCAGCGGTCCGCGGACATTGCCCTTGGCGAGCTCGGCATCGGCGGCCGCGGCGGCCTTCAACGCGGACTCGGCTTCAACCGACATGAAGGCATTGAGATGCGGCTGCCACTGCGCGATGCGGTGCAGCAGCGCGCGCGTCACTTCATGCGAGGACACCTGCTTCATCGCGATCGCGCGCGCGACCTCGGTGAGCGTCATCAATGCAGGCTCACGGCTCATTTCGACACCTTCTGCGTCTGCGCGATCGGATAGAGCGCGGGCTCGAGATCGAACGGCAGCGTGCCGGCGATGGCTTCAAAACCTTCGAAGGCGGGCCCGATGGAGTTGGAGATGCGCGTTGCGATCTCGTCATCGACAGGAACGCCCGCGACTTGCGCGATCGGCTTGATCTCTTTCGGTGTCGGTCTTGTCATGCTGTTTCCTCTGCGGGCGCGCGGCTATGGCCTGACCCCGGAATCGCCATGTAGCACGCGGCCTCGTGGCCCATTCTATCGACAGCGGTGAGCTTTGGTGCTGCATTTGCGCAGAGCGGCTCCGCAAACGCGCAGCGGGTGTGGAAGCGGCAACCCGGGGGCGGATCGATCGGATTGGGCGGATCGCCTGATATCGGCGGTTTTTCGGTGCGACGATCCGGGTCCGACGACGGCATCGCGGCAAGCAGCGCGCGCGTATAGGGATGCGCAGGGTTGTCCCAGACCTGGTCGACCGGACCGAGCTCGACCACCTCGCCGAGATACATCACCAGCACGCGGTCCGAGATGTAGCGGACCACGTTGAGGTCGTGGCTGATGAAGAGATAGGTCAGGCCGAACTCGCGCTTGAGGTCGGCGAGCAAATTGAGCACCTGTGCCTCGACGGACTTGTCGAGCGCCGAAACGGCTTCGTCCAAAATCACCAGTCGCGGCGACAGCGCCAGCGCACGCGCAATGTTGACGCGCTGGCGCTGGCCGCCGGAGATCTCGTGCGGATAGCGGTTGGCGAAGTTTTCCGGCCGCAAGCCGACTTTGCCGAGCAGCTCGCGGGCCAGCGCCCGGGCCGTTCCATCCGCCATGCCGTGCACTTTCGGGCCGAACGCGATCGACTCCTCGATCGTCAGACGCGGATTGAGCGAGGCGTAGGAGTCCTGGAACACCATCTGCATGCCGCGACGCAGCTCGCGCAAGGACAGCGACTGGCCGACGGTCATGCCGTCATAGATGATGTCGCCGGTATCGCGCGGCATCAGATGCATCAGCAGCCGCGCGGTGGTCGACTTACCGCAGCCGGATTCGCCGACGATGCCGACAGTCTCACCCTTCGCGACCGAGAAGGAGACGTTGTCGACCGCGCGCACGGTGCGTTTGGCGGCGAACAATCCGCCGCGAACAGGAAAATGCTTGGTCAGGCCGTTGACCTGGAGCAGCGGCTGCGCGACGCCGCCGACGTCCTCGACCGGCTCGAGCATTTCGACGGATGTGTTGGTCTCGCTCATGGCCTAGTTCCTGATGTCCATGGCGCTACGCAGGCCGTCCGAGAGCAGGTTGAAGCAGATCGAGACCGCGAAGATCATCGCGCCCGGCAATGCTGCGACCCAGGGATTGACGTAGATCGCGGTGCGGAGCGTGTTCAGCATCAGGCCCCATTCCGGCTCCGGCGGTTTTGTGCCGAGGCCGAGGAAGGAGAGACCTGCGGCGAGGATCATCGAGACCGAAATGAGACTGGTGGCATAGACGAAGATCGCACCCAAGACGTTGCCGAGGATGTGCACCCGCATGATGGTGAAGGGCCCCGCGCCGGAGGCGCGCGCGGCCTCGACGAAATCCATGTTGCGCACGCCGGTGGTGACGCTTTCGGCAACGCGGGTGATCTGCGGCACGAATACGACCGTCAACGACACGATGGAATTGAGGATGCCGGCACCGAGCGCGCCGGAGATCGCGATCGCCAGCAGCACGGAAGGGAACGCGTAGAACACGTCGATCGTGCGCATGATCGCGGTGTTGAGCTTGCCGCCGACATAGCCGGCGACGAGGCCGAGCGAGGTGCCGATGCAGAAGGCGAGGATCACGGGCAGGATGCCGATGACCAGCGACAGCCGGCCGCCATAGATCAGCCGCGCCAGCATGTCGCGACCGAGCTCGTCGGTGCCGAGCGGATAGCCTGCTGTGCCGATGTGGCGGAGGCGGCGGATCATCGAACCCTTGTAGGGATCTTCAAGGCCGAGCCATGGCGCGAGCACCGCGGACAGGAAGATCAGCAGCAGCACCAAGGCGCAGGCCATGCTGACCTTGTCGCGGGCGATGCGGCGGCCGACGGTCGCCCAATAGCCGCGCGCCTTGGTCGCGGGCGCGGCCTGGAGCGCGGCATCGGCGGTGGCTGACAACGGAAGCTCGCTCATCGGCTAGCCCCGCTTGATGCGCGGGTCGATCGCGGCTTGCGCGATGTCGACCAGCAGATTGAGGAAGACGAAGAACAGCGCCAGGATCAGGATCGTGCCCTGCAGCAGCGGCAGGTCGCGCTGGAAGATCGCCGAGTTGAGCAGGAAGCCCGAGCCCGGCCAGGAGAACACGGTCTCGATCAGGATCGAGCCGCCAAGCATATAGCCGAGCTGAAGCCCCATCACCGCGAGCGCCGTGGGCGCGGCATTCTTGATGACGTGGCGAAACACGCCGGTTTCGTGCAGGCCTTTTGCACGCAGCGCCTCGACGAAATCCTGCGAGAGGATGTCGCCGGTCAGCGCGCGCACGGTGCGGGTCACGATACCCATCGGGATCACCGAGGTCGTGATCGCCGGCAGCACCAGATATTTCAGGTGCGCCCAGTCCCAGGCCCAGGAGTTGGAGCCGTTCGGGCCGGCACCAACCGCGGGCAACCAGTTCAGCTGCACCGAGAAGATGATGACGAGCACCATGCCGAGCCAGTAATGCGGCACGGAGACGCCGGCGATGGCGAAGGAGGTCGCGACCTTGTCGATCCAGGTCTCGCGGAAATAGCCGGCGATCAGGCCGAGCAGGATGCCCATCGTGAAGCCGATGATGGCGGCCGCAATCGCGAGCGTGACGGTGTTGCTGACCGCGCGCATGACCTCAGCGAGCACCGGGCGCCCCGTCGCGATGGAATTGCCGAGATCGCCGTGAAGGGCACGCAGCAGCCAAAGCCCGAACTGCACCGGCAGCGGACGATCGAAGCCGTAGGCGGCGCGGAGCTGTGCCGCGAGCTCCTGCGAGGCGTCGGCCGGCAGCACGGCGACCAGCGGATCGCCCGGCGTGATGTGCACGAGCAGAAAGCACACCAGCGCCACGCTGATGACGATCGGAATGACATAGACGATGCGGCGAGCGATATAGGCGAGCACTGGTCTTCTTTCTTCCTTCCCCCCTTGCGGGAGAAGGTGGCGCGCGATCAGCGCGCCGGATGAGGGGTATCTATCCGCAGATACAGCGTTATCGAATGAGAGAGAGGGTCGCTCGCGGAGAGAGACCCCTCACCCGGCTTCGCTGCCGCGAAGCCACCCTCTCCCACAAGGGGAGAGGGTGCACTGAGCGTGTGGCGCGAACTACTGCATCGACACCAGCGAGAAGTCGATGAACCAGCTCTTCGGCTGCACGACGCCGGTCACCTTCGGGCTGATGGCGCGGGGGCCGACGTCGTGAGCGACGTAGAGGAAGGCGGCGTCGTCGACGGAGGCCGCGTGCAGCTCGGCGAGCGCGGCGTCGCGCGCGGCGGGATCGAAGGTCTGGCGCGCCTTCTTCACGAGATCGTCGAACTTGGGGTTGTTGATGAAACCCCAATTGTTCGAGACAGGCGGCGCCATGCCCGATTGCAGAAAGCGCACCAGCGCGAAGAACGGGTCCATCGCCGCATAGGTGACGTTGGTCGCGTTCGAGCCGTTGGCGCTGGGGTCCTTGGCGCCGCGGCGCCAGTTGGTGAACAGCGTGTTCCACTCGATGACGTCGAGCTTCACGTCGAAATAGCACTCGGCGAGCGCCTGCTGGAGATACTCGTTCATCGGCAGCGGCTGCATCTGGCCGGAGCCCGACGCCGAGGTCTGGATCTTCACCGTCAGCTTCTTGTTCGGGCCGAAGCCGGCCTCCTGCATCAGCTTTTGCGCAGCCGCCTTGTCATACTTGATCTGGAAGGTCGGACTGCCGCGCCAGGGATGGCCGGGCTCGAACGTGCCGCTCGCCGGCACCATGAGCCCTGCGAGCAGTCCGTCCTTGAGGCCGTCACGGTCGACGCAGAGGTTGGCCGCCTTGCGGACGCGGATGTCGTTCCAGGGCGAGCCCTCGACGCGCGAGAACTGCCACGGCCAGACATGCGGCTGCTCGTTGGCGTAGAGCTTGAAGCCGCGCTGCTTGAGCTCGGGCAGCGCGTCCGGCGCCGGCGCCTCGACCCAATCGACCTGCCCCGAGAGCAGCGCCGCGGTGCGCGCGTTCGCCTCCGGCATCGGCAAGAGCACCATCCTGTCGACCTTGGGCACGCGATCCTTGTTCCAGTAGCTTGCGTTCTTCACCAGTTCGAGCCGCTCGCGCGGGGTGAAGCTCGCCATCTTCCACGGGCCGGTGCCCGCGGCGTCCTTGGCGAACGCGGTCCACGCAGCCTGCGACTTCGCCTTGGCGTCGGCGCCTTCCGCCTTGTCGTAGAAATGCTGCCACTTCGCCGGGCTCGCCATGAACAAATTGGTGAGGTTGATCGGCAGAAAGCTGTCGGGCTCCTTGGTGGTGAGCTCGACCGTCATGTCGTCGATCTTCTTCGCGGAGGCCAGCGTCGGCATGCGCGACGCGGTGACGCCGACCTGGCTGGCGTCGAACTGCGGCGCATCCTGCTTCAGCACCTTCTCGACGTTCCACACCACGGCATCGGCATTGAACGGCGAGCCGTCATGGAAGGTGACGCCGGGGCGCAGCTTGAAGACCCATTTGGTCTTGTCGGCATCGTCGACCTTCCACTCGGTCGCAAGGCCGGGGATGACCACGCTCGCCTTGTCAGCCGAGGACAGGTCCCAGCCCGTGAGCGCGTCGTACATGGTGAGGCCGGTGAAGCGGTTGCCTTCAAAACCCTGATCGGGCTGGCCCAATGTGCGCGGAATATCGGCAGCGGTCATGCCGATCCGCAGCACGGTGTCGGCACTGGCCGCGCGCGGCCACGCGGCCGCCGTTGTCAGAGCCAGCGCCGCGATCAGCGCCGCGCGTGTCGTAGTCTTCATAAGCATCGCCTCAGTCCTTTTCCCGCTTTCGATGATTAATTTTGATGCAATCGTATGCAATGGCTATGCCAAGGAGAAACTTATTCTGCGAATTGCCCCTGCGGCGACAAGTCCTTGTGATCGCGCGGAGGTGCGCGCCCTGCTCTGCCTATTCTGGCATCAAGATTGCAGGTTTGGCCCTGAAATCTCCTGGGAGTTTTGGGCCATGCGTATCCGACTATCGACCTGCCTCGCCGTGCTTGCGCTGGCGTTTTCCGCGATCACAGCACGTGCCGAAACGGTGGTGCGCTACGGCATCTCGATGGCGGACATCCCGCTGACGACGGGCCAGCCCGATCGCGGCGCCGGCGCCTATCAGTTCACGGCGTACACGATCTACGATCCGCTGGTCGCCTGGGAGATGGACGTCGCCGACCGCCCCGGCAAGCTGGTGCCCGGGCTCGCCACCGAATGGAAGGTGGATGACGCCGACAAGACCAAATGGCGGTTTACGTTGCGCAAGGGCGTGAAGTTTCACGACGGCAGCGAGTTCAATGCCGACGCGGTGATCTGGAATCTGGACAAGGTGCTCAATGACAAGGCGCCGCAATTCGACAAGCGGCAGAGCGCGCAGGTCAAGACCCGCCTGCCCTCGGTCGCGAGCTACGCCAAGATCGACGATTTCACGGTGGAGATCACGACCAAGACGGTCGATTCCTTCTTTCCCTATCAGATGCTGTGGTTCCTGGTCTCGAGCCCGGCGCAGTACGAGAAGCTCGGCAAGGATTGGGACAAGTTCGCGAGCCAGCCCTCCGGCACCGGTCCGTTCAAATTGACCAAGCTCGTGCCGCGCGAGCTCGCCGAGCTCACGAAGAATCCGGACTACTGGAACAAGAAGCGCATTCCGAAGGCCGACAAGATCGTGCTGGTGCCGATGCCGGAAGCGCTGACGCGCACCAATGCGCTGCTCGCAGGCCAGGTGGACCTGATCGAGACGCCGGCGCCGGATGCCGTGCCGCAGCTGAAGGCGGCCGGCATGAAGATCGTCGACAACGTCACGCCGCATGTCTGGAACTATCACCTCAGCGTGCTGCCGGGCTCGCCCTGGACCGACATCCGCCTGCGCAAGGCGCTGAACCTTGCGATCGATCGCGAGGCGGTGGTGGGCCTGATGAACGGTCTGGCAAAGCCCGCCAAGGGCCAGGTCGACCCGTCGAGCCCGTGGTTCGGCAAACCGAGCTTCGAGCTGAAATATGATCTGGCCGCGGCCAAGAAACTGGTCGAAGAGGCCGGCTACTCCAAGGCAAAACCGCTGAAGGCCACCTTCATCATCGCCCAGGGCGGCACCGGCCAGATGCTGTCGCTGCCGATGAACGAATTCCTGCAGCAGAGCTTCAAGGAGATCGGCATCGACATCGACTTCAAGGTGGTCGAGCTCGAGACATTATATACGCATTGGCGCAAGGGCGCGGCCGACGAGATGAATGCCGGCATCACCGCCAACAACATCGCCTATGTCACCTCGGACCCGCTCTACGCCATCGTCCGCTTCTTCGCCTCCGACCAGATCGCGCCGGTCGGCGTCAACTGGGGCGGCTACAAGAACCCGAAGGTCGACGCGCTGATCAGCGAGGCCAAGCAGACGTTCGACACCGCCAAGCAGGACGATCTGATCGCGCAGGCGCACGCGCTGATCGTCGACGATGCCGTGCTGGTCTGGGTCGTCCACGACACCAACCCGCATGCGCTGTCGCCGAAGATCAAACAGTTCGTGCAGGCGCAGCACTGGTTCCAGGATCTGACGACGATCGGGACGGAGTGAGGGGCGGCAACCGCCGGTGCCGTAGGGTGGGCAAAGCGGAAGCGTGCCCACCACCTTAGGCCGACGCGAGGAGATATGGTGGGCACGGCGCTTGCGCGCCTTTGCCCACCCTACGGGAGTTGATGTTTGGCGCAGGCTGGCGCGTCGAACTCAACCGTCGTCCCGGGCAAGCGCAGCGCAGACCCGGGACCCATAACCACAGGGAGGTGTTTGGCGAAGACCCGGAGTTATCAGGTCGCGCCGCAACCGCTCCCTGTGGTTATGGGTCCCCGCATACGCGGGGACGACAGCGTGTATGTGGCACCAGCTATGCCCTCTCACTCACACCGCTACTTCGTCAGCAGCGCATACGCCCCGGTCCATCCCTCCGCCGGCGGATTGATCTGGAATTCCTTGATGCGCGCCTCGTACAGCTTGAACAGCTTTTCCAGCGTGTCGGCGTCCTCGCTGCGGCGGCCGCGCTCGATCGCATTCAGCGCGCCCTGCCAGTCGCGGCCGCGGTAGCAGCCCAGCATCTCGATGGTGACGTTGCGCAGGCGCTGGAAGGCACCCGAATGCATCACGTCCTCGCGGCCGGCGATGGCGTAGATCACCTCGGGCTCGGTCTTGCCCTTGACCATGATGAAGTCGAGCTCGAGGATCGCGAACTTGTCCTTGGCGGCGAGCGCGGTCCTGGAGCCGACGATGATCGGGAAACCGTATTCCTTCGACTGTCCCTCCAGGCGCGAGGCGAGGTTCACGCTGTCGCCGAGCACCGAATAGTTCTTCTTCAGGTCGGAGCCCATGTTGCCGACGACGCCGATGCCGGTGTTGAGGCCGATGCCGACATTGAGCGGGATGTAGACGTGACCGCCGTCGGCGGCCTCCCGCTCGCGCTCCTTGTTGACGGCGTCGATCTGCTCCAGCATCTGGATCGCGGCCTCGCAGGCGTTGACCTCGTGATCGGCATCGTCGAGCGGCGCGTTCCAGAACGCCATGATGGCGTCGCCCATGTACTTGTCGATGTAGCCCTTCTGATCGATGATGACGTCGGTCAGCGGCGTCAGGAAGCGGTTCATCAGCGCGATCAGGCCTTGCGGATCCTGCTTGTAGCTCTCCGAGATCGTGGTGAAGCCGCGCACGTCGGAGAACATGATCGTCATCTCGCGCTCCTCGCCGCCGAGCACGAGCTTTTCGGGCGACTGCGCGAGCTGCTCGACCAGGACGGGCGACATGTATTGCGCGAACATGCCGCGGATCTGCACGCGCTGACGCTGCTCGCGCACGAAGCTGGCGAAGATCAATGTCAGATAGATCGCGGTGGTCGAGAGCAGCGGATAGGTGAAGTCGATGAGGTAGCGGTACTGCGCGTAGTAGAACCAGGACACACCGACCAGGATGGCGGCAAACATCGCGCCCGCGAGCACCAGACGGACAGGGCCGAGATTCGGCGTGAAGATGATGACGAGCAGGCCGATCACGAGCGCGGCGATCAGCTCGACGCCGAGCGCATAGTTCGGCTGCGAGATCACCGCGCGGCTGAGCACGCTCTCCAGCACCTGGGCGTGAATCTCGACGCCGGGCATGGTCGAGGACACCGGCGTGGTCTTGATGTCGTTTAGTCCGACGGCCGAGGTGCCGACCAGGATCAGCTTGCCGGCGATCTTGGCGGGCGGCACGGTGTTGTCGAGCACGTCGGCGGCCGAGATGTAGATCGAGGGGTCCTGGCGGGCATAATGCACCCAGAGCTGGCCGTTCTTGTCGGTCGGAATCTCCACGCCCTTGAGGCGCACGGCCCTGATGCCGGTCTTGTCGGTCCGGACCAGCAGCGTCGGCGTATTCGTGACGACGCGCAGGATCTCGAGGCTGAGCGAGGGCATGATGTTGCCCTGGGCGCGCATGATCAACGGCACGCGGCGGATCAGGCCGTCGCGCTCGGTCTTGATCGAGAACAGGCCCCGGCCGGCGGCGACCTTCTCGATGACGGGCACGTTGCGCAGCAGGCCCGGAAATTCGAACAGGAAGCGTTCGGCGCCCTCCTCCCCGACCGTCGCCACGCCGGTGAAGGGAAGCGTCTTGTCGATCTCGGACGAAATGGCCGGCTGACCTGTTTCGCCCAGCACCACCTGCGAGCGCTTGATCGCTTCCGAGAGGATCTGGTCATTGGTCGGCAGCTCGCGCAGCTTGGCGCGGGTGGCGTCGTCGAGAGAGCGCATCTGGCCCGCGACGAGATCCGGGTTGAGCCGGTCGGCCTCGGAAAACACCATGTCGAAGCCGATCGTCACCGCGCCGAGATTGGTGAGGTTGACGATCAGGTCGGCGATCCGCGTGCGCGGCCACGGCCACTGGCCGAGCTTGGCGAGGCTCTTGTCGTCGATGTCAATGATGGTGACCGGCCGCGCCGCCTTGTGGCGCGGATCGATCAGCTGGAACATGTCGAAGGTGCGCAGCCGCAATTCCTGGATCGGCGGTGGATCCCAGACGCGAAAGCCCGCAAAGACGACCAGCAGCGCAAGGCACATCAGCCGCGCGAAGCCTAGCTTCCGCGCAAACCACCGCCGCAGGATCTTCAGACGTTTCATTTTGGTCGGACTTCCTGACCTGCATTGCGCCCGGCGCACCGATCATGGAGCGTCCGCGGGCGATTGGCTATTCCCCGGCGGTTGAGGATTATGGATTTTTTACCGCGGTCAAGCTGCGAGCCGGCCGCCAGGAGGCCCGGGCGGCGATCAGGTGATGTGGAAGATGAAATCGCTGGCCTTCAGATTTTGCGCGATTACGTTCTTCAGCAGGATCGTCTCGTGGTTGTCCAGCGTGATCAGGGCGTCGCCCGATTGCGGAGCGATATTGACGTCGTCCAGCGAGCTGATGCCGCCGAATTGCCGCAGGTCGATCTTGTCGAGGCCGACCTCGAAATCGTCGACGCTGTGCTGGACCGCGGACTGCGACGACGTCGGCGCGAACACGAACTGGTCCTTGGCGCCGCCGCCGATAAGCGTGTCGCTCGACTCGGTGGCGAAGATCACGTCCTTGCCGTCGGTGCCCTCCAGGCGGATGCCCTGGCTGTTGGCGCTCTCGACGAAGATGAAGTTCACGGTGTCGGAATGGCCGGTCGAGTCGGCAACGGTCACCGTGATCTTGTCCGTCGCGGGCGGCTGCGGATACTGCTCGGTGCTGGCGCCTGTCGGGTCGTAGGTGATGCCGGCACCTTCTGCGAGGCCGGTGTTGATCTGCTCGAGCGAGCCCGTCGTCGTATATACACTGACGCTGCTGGTATCCGGATGCAAGGTCGACACCGTGACGGTGAAGATGTCCGTCGCCGCGCCTGAATCGGTATCGGTGACCACCAGATCGGTGATGATATCGTTGCTGTTCTCGCGGATGTGCTCGACGTGGAAGCTCTCGGTATTGATGACCGGGCCGATGGCAGGCGTCACGCTCGTGCCGATGGTGGTGATGTCGTGCGAGATCGACGTGGTGCCGCCGGTGCCCGTCGCGGTGAGATCGATCGTCGCCGTCGAGCCAGCGGTGGTGATGGCGCCTGTATAGGTGTCGTCGAGGGCGTGGACGCCCAGCGCGCCAGGCTCGCCGCTGAATCCGTCGGCAGGCACGAAACGGATCAGCGTAGCGGAGCTCAGCACGAGCGCATTCGCATCACCGACCGAGTCGACATCGACCCAGCAGCCGCCAACCTTGTACTGCCAGACGCCCTGGTCGGCGGTCGCGGCGTCCGACGTCACCGCGATGGCCTTGAAGGTCGCGCCAGTGTCGACGTCATGGAACTTGTTCGTGAAGAGATCGCGGATCTTGCTGCCAGCCGGATCGCTGTCGTTGCCGGCGACGGCGGCCAGCGTCGCGCTGTCCAGCGTCGGCGCGTCGTTCTTGCCGGTGATCGTGATGGTGACGTCGGTCGTGGCGGTCTCGCCCCGGCCATCATCGAGCGTGATGGTGGACACGACCTTCGCCGTCTGGTCCTGGCCGAGGAAATCGAGCGCGTTGTCGGCGATCGAGTAGTGCCAGGTGACGGTACCGTTGTTCTTGCCGGTCAGCTGATACGTCAGCGCGTTCTTCAACGCGGCGGTCTCGTCGGCCGTGAGCGACGCGGTGAGGTCGGTGGCGCCGTCGAGCCAGGTCACGTCCTGGTCGACCTTCGTCACCGTCGGCCGGTCGGTCAGGTCGATGTCCTTGAAGTCGATCGAGCCGGTCGCGGCCGGCGACGGGTCGAGCGTCGAGGACCCGGTGGTATCGGGCTGCTCGGAGAAGCTTGCGGTCAGCTGCGCCGCATCCGTGGTGGTGAATGTCGGCGCATCGTCGTCCGCATGGATCGTGATCAGCGTGTGGCCGGTGCCGTCATCGCTGCCGGCGAAATGCGCGTGGCTGTAGTCGGCGCCGGTCAGCTTCAGGCTGATGCTCTGGCCGTCGTCACCGGTGACCGTCAGCACACCGCCGGTCGCAGGATCGGCATTGGCGACATAGACGGCGCTGGTGTCGGACCCGTACTTGATGGTGGACAGGTCGATCGTGTCGGTCGCGGACAGCGCCGCGATCGATCCGCCAAACGTCGACGTATCAATCTGAAGATGGGCGCCGTCGCCGGCGAGCGTGATCGTCTGCGAAACCGTACCCTCGAGCGTCAACAGCGCGCCGGCATCGACGGTGACCGACCCGGTGCCCGACAGCGAGCCGAACAGCGTCAGGTCCCCGCCATGGACCTCGATGGTTCCGGTATTGGTGATGGTGCCCGAGATCGACGCCGTGCCCCAGCTATCGATGGTCGCATAATTTTCGATGCTCAGCCCGGCCCCGGAAATGGAGGCCCCGTGCAGATTGATGTCGCCGTGGTTGACGATCGAGGACGCATCGCCGAACACGCCGCTGCCGGCGACCGTCCAGGTGCCGCCTGCATTGTTATTGAATGTGGCGGTGGCGACCGAGATGTTGCCGTTGATGTGGCCGGTGTTGTTGATCGTGATCTCGCCGCCAGTCTCGACGATCGCATAGGTCGATGAGGTCACGTTCGCGGCGACTGGCCCGATGGTGCCGGAATTGTCGATCGTCGCAACGCCGGTGCCGTTCTCCTGGATGGAGATCGCAGCGACGCCATCGGCGCCGACCACGGAGCCGGCGTTGGTGATGTGCGTCGAGCCGGCCGCGCCCGCATCGTCCTGGTCGACATTGATGCCGAACGAGGTCGTGCCGGTGATGTGCCCGTTGTTGGTGACGGTGACTGCGCCGTTGCCATGGGAGACGATGTCGAGACCGACCGCGCCGGAAACGCCGCCGCCGATCGTCGCCGTGATATCGCCTGCGCCGTTCGCGCCGTCATGCAGCACGATGCCGTTGCCGGTCTGGCCGGTGATGTCGCCTGACGTCGTCAGCGAGATGTCGCCGATGCCGTTCTGAGTGACGACGATGCCGTTGGTCGCGCCGGTCAGCGTACCGCTCGGGGTCAGTACGATGTTGCCGCGATTGCCGATCGTCCCGCCCGAAGCGGTGAAGTCGAGCGCGTCGCCCTTGCCCGAATTGATGTCGGCATCGCCGGTGACCGTGAAGGTGCCGCCGGTCGTCGCCTGACCGGTGATGGTGCCGGTAAAGGCATGGCTCGTCTTGTCGATCTCGAGCGTATTGGTGCCGCCGGCGAAGGTGACGGTCTGCGCGTCTGCACCACCGAGCTCCAGCGTCGTGTTATCGTCGATGATCAGCGTGCCCGCGCCGGTGACGCCGCCGGACAGGTTGAGCGTGCCGCTCTGGACTTCGATGGTGCCGGTGTTGGTGACGTCGCCCGTGATCGTGTTGAGGCCGGCGACGCTGTAGAGATTGCCGGCATTGGTCACGCTGCCGCCATTGATCGAAACGTCGGTCAGATAGAGTTTTGACGCGCCGTCGACCGAGATGATGCCGCCGGCGTTGGCGACGGTGGCGGCCGTGAGCTTCAGCGTGGCGCCGGTCACTGCCTCGATCAGACCGTGATTGGTGATGGCGTGGAGGATGCCGGGATCGATCGTCAGCGTGCCGCTGGTGACGGAGATCGTGCCGGTGTTGTCGACGTCGGCGTTGTCGATGGCGCTCGCGCCGGTCGATTCCAGCGTGCCGGCGATGGTGAGCGTGCCGCCGGCCAGGCTCGCACCGTTCAACGTCAGCTTCTTGCCCGCATCGACATTGACGGTGCCGTGATTGACGATCGCGGTGCCCGAAACGGTCGCGTCGTCGAGCGTCAGCGTGACGTCGCTCTCGACCGTGAGGGCGCTGATGCTGACCGTAGCCCCGTTGTCGATCTTGCTGGCGCCGGTGACGTCGATCGCGCCGGCGCCCTTGATGGCGCCGCCGCTGATCGTGGCATAGTCCAGCGTCAGCGCGGCACTGCCGTCGACGATGACGTCGCCGCTCGAATTGTCGACGGTCGAGCCCTGATCGATCGTGAGCGCGCCGTTGGCGAGCACTTCGATGATGCCGGCATTTATGACGGTCTCATCGCTGAGCGCATTGCGCGCACCGCTCACCTTGAAGACGGCGTTGTTGTTCAGAATGCCGCCGCTCAGGACGGCATCGCCGATCAGATCGATCTCGCCGTTGTTGGTAATCGTGCCTGCGCCGCGAATGCCGGCGTTGAGGACGGGGCCCCCCTCGTCATCACCGCCGATGGTGCCGATCACCTCACCAGCTCCGTCGATGGTCGCATTGCTGACGATCAGCTTGCCGCTGGCATCGACCGTGATCTGGCCGTCATTGATAACGCTGGAGCCCTGATGGATCGTCAGCCAACCGTTGGCCAGCACCTCGATCACACCGGCCGCGGTGTTGGACACGGTCTCGTGGGCGAACTCGACCGTACCCTTGACGTTGACGGTGCCGGAATTGTTCAGCGTGCCGTTCTCGATCAGGCTGATGCCGTCGAGCTCCAGCGTACCTAAAATGCTGACGGTGCCGCCATCGACCGTCGCGGTATCGACGATCAGCGTCGAGCCGGCATCGGCCTTCAGCAAGCCGCCGGCATTGTGGATCGTGGCGAGCGTCTTCAGCGTGCCGCCGGACAGCTCGATCGTGCCGGAATTGGTGATCGTGGTGCCGCTGGCGAAATCGCCGCCGCCCGCGAGCGTCAGATAGCCGGCATTGGTGAGCACGCTCGTACCCAGAATCTCGGCCTTGCCGCCGACCGACATCGTTCCGGTCGCGGCGGTCGGGAGGATCGAATCGGCGCCCATGTTGAGCGCACCTGATATCGTCAGCGAGCTCTGCACGATCACCTTCGGCGGCGGGCCACCGAAATCGTTCATCGTCAGCGACTTGGCGTAGGCCGCGGTGTCGATCGTCACCGGATAGGACGGCGTCAGGCCGTGCAGCTGATCGGTGATGACGATGACGTCGTCATTGATGGTCGGGACCGTACCGGTTGCCCAGTTCGCCGCGTCCTTCCAGAAGCCGCCAGAGGGAGCCCCGGCCTTGTCGGTTGCGATCCACACCACCGCGGGCGCGTCGGTGCCGGTGATGGTGACGGTGATGGTCTGCTGCGAGGTCGCGCCTTGCGAATCCGTCAGCGTCACGGTGTAGACCAGCGTCAGCACCTCACCCTTCGGGATGAAGTCGGCGAGATAGACCGGCAGATCGGCCAGCGACCAGTTGATGGTGCCGGTGCCGTCCCCGGTGCTGTCGGCGCCCGCCGCGATCGCGACCGACATCGCGCTCTGGAACGCAGCGAGCGGGCCCGGCGGAACGGTGCCATCAGGCAGGGTCGCGCTGGTCAGCGCCACCGACACCGTATGCTTGTCGGTGAGATCGACGTCGTTGAAGCTCAGCGTGCCCGTCGTCGGCACATCGCTGATGAGCGGTCCGCCCGGCACGCTGGTGCCGCCTTCGAAGGTAATGGTCGGAACGCTGGTCGTGATCACCGGCTTGTCGTTGGTGCCGGTGATCGTGATGGTGATCGGGATGACGGTGGTCTCGGGGCTGACCGCGAAATTGTTGTCGACGCGGACCATGTAGGTCAGCGTCAGCGTTTCGCCGGCCGCGAGGAAGTCGAAGACGTGGTCGGGGACCGTGTAGGTCCAGACCGCCGAGCCGTTGTTGTTGTTGCCAGCATCGGCGACGACGCTGATCTGGATCTGCGTCGCCGCGATATCCTGCTTCTGGAGCGCGGAGAGCGCGCTGGTGACGTCCTGGCCGGCACTCTTGTAGACGTAGTTCGGCGCTTCGGCGAGGCTTATGCTCACCGTCGGCCGATCGCCCAGGTTCTGGTCGACGAAGGTGATGCGGCCGGAGATCGTGTCGGAATGCGTCGCGTCGCCGGTCGTGTCCGCGCGCTCGGTCAGCGCGAACGCCGTCTTCACATTGCCGTTGAGATCGAGGCTCTGAGACAGAGGCTTGCCGGGGTAACGGTTGAAAGGCGCCGTGTGATCGCCGGACCCCTGCGATCCCTGCTGACTGAGGTTGACGAAGAACGCGGTCGCGACGTAGCCGGCCGGCGTCTTGATCACCAGGCCGTCGCTGGTCTGCGTGATCGTGTCGGTGAAGTTCGTGGTCAGCTTGGTGTTGGTGTTGTTGTCGGTGAACTTCAGCGTGAACACGTCCGTGATCAGCTTCTGCACGTCCGGCGACAGCAGCCCGTTGGTGATCGAGACATTGCCACCGCTAATCTGGATCATCTGGCCGGCCTGGTTGACCGTCGCGATCGGCAGCAGCGTGACCTTGTCGAACAGGATGTAGGAGCCCGTCGTGCCGTTCGGCTCGACCAGCACCTGGAAGCTCGCCTGCGGCTGCGGATCGCCGCCGCCGGCGGGAACGACGAAGTTGATCTGGGTCAGCACCGCCGTGCCGCGGATGCCCATGGTGGCGACCGGCGTGTCGATCTTCATGTCGCCGTGCTTGGCGGTCTCGCCGGCGACGAAAGTGATGGTGCCCGCGACCAGACTCAGCAGCGAGGAATTGCTCGACCCGTTGGGGTCGTAGACCATCTCGTTCAGCACCATCCGCGCATTGGAGGACAGGCCGAACACGGTGCCGTCGATGAAGGTGATGCCGAGCGTCGAATCCGCACCGGTCGAGACCACATCGCCCTTCTCGACATTGTCGCCGTTGTTCAGGGTGACCGAGACGCCGTTGCGGATCGCGGTCGCGCTGCCGGAGAGTTTCGTGACGTGGCCGATGACCTGCGCGGCGGCGATGCCGGGCGCGGCCTGCGCATATTGCACATGGCCGGTGAGCGCGTTGACGACGTCGCCGGTGAGGTGGGCGCCATCGGGCGAGGCGATCGCTGCGCGCTTGTCGCCCTTGAAATAATCGTGAACGACGAACTCATGCCCCTCGTGGGACAGCACGAGGTCGAGACCTGCGCGCTTGAACTCGCCATTGAAGATCAGGTTGGCATCGGGAACAACGAACGTACCGTCGGGCACGTGACCGTGCGGCTTCGCGATAAAAGGCTTGGCGACAAAAGTCTTGGCCGCAAAGGAATCGACATAAGCGTCCGCGGCCGAGCGGGAACCCTCGCCATCAAGGGGAATCGTGGCGTCAAATTTGCCAGCGTAATTCAACCGGGCACCGCGAAAAGGGTTAAAATCTAAGTAAGTAACGACCGCCTAAGCTTGGATAGCATTACCAAGTCCTTAGCGAAACCATCAATTGCTTGTGTGATTCGCATCACTTGGCTGGAGGAGTCCCCCAATATCGGCGCATTCACAGAGAAGCCAAAGTAATTCTTGAAATATTCCGAGGTCGGTTTTCGGCTTCTTTTCACGCATTTCCAGTCATCCAAAGTAATCAGTCGTCTAAGTCGAACGACGGATACTTGTGTCATCTTTTGTTCGTAGTGCCCCGCAGCATCCTGCGGCAAATACGGGGCAGAATCTGTGACCCAACTAACAGAACCCGTGAAATAGCGGGCTGTTAGCCATAAGCGGTAGAATCAGCCCTCCCGCAACTTCGGCCTGCAATTGGTTCCATTTCGCGGCGACGGAGCCGGTCCTAGCCGGCGAATCGTAAAATTTTACGCAATTTGCACAGGCCCGTTTCAGCCTGTCCCACGGTTTTGGGAGCCCTGTCGGGCGCATTAAGCAGAACAAAACGGCCCGTCTCGCACTATCTCCGCGAAAGCAACAAAGCCCGGCACAACCAGGTCGAGGGGGACCTGGCGAAGCCGGAAGGGGATGTCAGATGGAGACCGCTGCTCGCTCGCGCGCCTGGCGCGCTGTCCTTGTGCTGTGCGGATTGATCCTGTTCGGATCGGCCGCCGAGCTCCGCGCCGGCACGCTGCTGTCGCCTGGAGCCGGCGTCCTCGTGCGCAAATCCGCCGAGCCGTTCGGCGTGTTCGCCTTCGCCATCTCGTCCGGCAGCCTCCAGCAGAAATGGTTCGCGCTGAAGCAGAAGCTCGACGACGACATGGTGCAGCTCGCGCTGTGCGATGGCGACCGGGACAATTGCGCGTCGCCCGCGGCGCTCAAGCTGATCGCCATCGTCGACCAGGCCCGCAGCCGTGACGGCCGCGCGAAGCTTGGCGAGACCAATCGCGCCATCAATCTTGCCATCCGGGCCGCCAATGACGGCGCCGACGACGTCTGGAGCTCGCCGCTCGCGACCTTCGCGCGGGGCGCCGGCGATTGCGAAGACTTTGCCATCGCCAAGCTGGCCGCGCTGCGGCTCGCCGGCGTCGCCAATGAGGACCTCCGCATCGTCGTGGTGCGTGACGTCAGGGCCGGCGAAGAGCATGCGGTCGCCGCAGCAAAGCTCGACGGCCACTGGCTGATGCTCGACAACCGCCGCATGGCGATGGTCGAGGACGACGCGGCCCAGACCTACCAACCGCTGTTCGTGCTCTACCAGTCGGCCGTGATGAAATATGTCGACGAACCCGTGCGGTTGTCGATGGTCGCGCCCGAGGCGCACTGATCTTCTTGTAGCCCGGATGGAGCGAAGCGAAATCCGGGACCGCCATCGCATCTTGCACCGGCCCCGGATTACGCTTGCGCTTCATCCGGGCTACCGATCTCACATAGACCTTCCCCACAAAGCCGTTTCGCCGCGCGATCCGGGGCGCTAGCATGGCGCCTTTGCGGGGGCGACTGGAATGCGGTTCATCGTGCTGTCTGTGCTTGCGCTGCTGGTATTGCCGGCGGCACCAGGCTCCGCGCAATCGGGCCCATCCGACCGCTCCATCGCCGACAGGCTGCCGCTGTTTGCCCGAAACAACTGCCAGCAGATCCGCGATCCCGGCAATCAATTGATCTGCGGTGACGCCGAGCTGGCCGCCGCCGCCGAAAAGCTCGGCGCGGCGATCGAGGCACGGCTCGCCCGCCTGCCCGATCGCCTGCCCGCGATCGAGGAGAATGCGATCTGGATCCGACAGCGCAACCTCGGCTGCGGCATCGTCGGCCAGACCGCGATCCGCGCCGACGATTTCGACCGCGTGAAGGCGTGCCTTCTCAAGGTCACCGAAGAGCGCGCCGCAATCGTGCGTGATCCCGATTTCGACTGTCTCGCGGCCAACACCGCCGCGGGCGCGCTGATCTGTGCGGACCCGTCGCTGGCGCTCACCGAAACCGAGCTCAACAGCCAGGTGCTGGGCCTGATCGGCAGGCTGGACCCGACCGCAGCCCGCTTTGCCTTCGCCGAATACGGCCGATGGACGAGGGAGCGCGATCGCAAGTGCAATCTCGTCGGCAAGGAGAACGTGCCGCTTGCCGAGCTTTCGTCCGCGGAAGATTGTCTCGCCGTCCATCTGAAGCGCAAGACCGAGGAGATCGCCGCCGCCAAGGGCGATCCGAAGAAAGTGTTCGGCCGGCAGGTCGCGGCCCGCTCGCCCGACACCGATGCCGTCGATTTCTGCGCCGCGCGGATTCACGCCGCCAATTCGTGCGGCAATTTCCTCCGCATCAACCGCGTCTACGCGGTCGACAGCCAGGTGACCGACCAGGAGGCGCAGGTCACGGGCGAGATCGAGATGGTCGTGCTGGCGCCCTTCACCATGTGCAGCAAGGTCGCTTCCACCTGCACCGGCACCTGCTGGGACCCCAGGACGGGCCGTCCGCAGCCCGGCGCCGGCAGCAAGGAGCGATCCGGCGAGGCCTTCAACGTCACGCGCCGCCTGAGAATCCAGCGGACCTTCGCCTTCGTGAAAGCCGCCGACGGCTGGCGCTGCCGGGAAGACGAGCTCGCGCCGGTGAATTCGGGGACGGCGGGCGGGGGATCGTAGGGGCTCTTACCCTCCCCTGGAGGGGTCCGGGACGAGCGAAGCTCGCCCGTGGGTCGTTACGCATGTAGCGAAGCGGAATGCGTAGCGGGGTGGGGTGACGGTCTCTCCACATCGGGCGCTGCCCGTGTTGAGAGATCACCCCACCCCGCTCGCGCTTTGCGCGATCGACCCTCCCCCTCCAGGGGAGGGTAAGCCAGATCAAAACATCAGATTGTCCTTCACCAGCACCCAGCGGCCGCCCTTGACCTGCTGCACCTGGGTGATGGTGTTGGCGAGGTGGTCGGTCTTGGAGAACTTCGTCGGGGGCGAGTTGAAGATGTCGAGGAATTTCTCGCCCGACTCCAGCGAGTCCAGCATCTTCTGTCCGGTCAGATCCTTGCCCGCCTTGTCGGCATAGAAGGCGAAGGTCATCATCGCGTTGTAGCCGATGATCGCCTGCGTGTTGGCGTCGGAGTTGAACATCTTCTTGTAGTTGACCAGCCAGTCCTTCACCTTGCCCTTGGCGCTGTCCTCGTAGGGAATCTCGAAGAGGCTCGCTGCATAGAGCCCTTCAACAGAGTCCTTGCCCAACGTTGGAACTTCCTGCACGTTGGTCGGCGAGGCGCCCAGGAAGGTTACGTCCCAACCGAGCTTCTTGGCTTCCGTCATCGCGCCGATGGTCTCGCGGAGGATGGTGCCGAGCAAGACGAGATCGCAGCCGTCGGACTTCATCTTGGCGACCTGCGCGCTGAAATCGGAAGCGCCGCGCTTGTAGCTCGTGACCGAGGCCGGCTGCACCTTCATGGCGGTGAGCTGCTGGTTGAAGCCGTCGAGCACGTTCTTACCGTACTCGTCGTCCTGATGCATGATGCAGGGCTTCTGGAACTTCTTCCACTCCATCATGTATTTCAGCGCGGCCCGCGTGCTTTCGACATAGGGCAGCAGATTGTTGAACTTCAGTCGCTCCTGCGGCTTGGCCGGATCGAACTTGAAGGTGAACTCGGCCGCCGTCAGCGGGAAGAGCTGCAGCACGCCGGCGTCGAACAGGATGTCCTGCGCGGCGAGCACGGTCGGCGATCCCATTGGCCCCACCATCGCGAAGATCTTGTCACGCTCGATCAGCTTTTGCGAAGCCAGCACAGCCCTTTTCGGGTCGTACCCGCTGTCCTCGACGACCAGTCGAACCTTGCGGCCGTTGATGCCACCCGCCGCATTGATCTCGTCGGTCGCCATCTTCATGCCGTTTGCAACCGGCACGCCCCAGCCCTTGATCGGCCCCGACAGGTCCTGATGAGTGCCGATGACGATCTCGGATGCCGAGATGCCTTCGTTAGTGACCTTGGTTTGCGCCACGGCCGGCAGACATGTGAGCACCACCGCACTCACAGCAAGGCCGAACGTGCTGAACGATTTCGACATTGACGTCTCCTCTCCTTTGGGCCCGTATGGCGCGAAGGGCGGGGGCCACAGCTCCTTCGCTTTCTCGAACTGGCAGGCTCGTCACGCCACCGCGCGCTGGCGATACATCGCCTCGATTTCGGCAGCGTAGCGCTTGTTCACGAAGCCGCGCTTCAGCTTCATGGTCGGCGTCAGCTCCTCGTCCTCCGGGGTCAGCTGGCGCTCGATCAGGTAAAATCTCTTGATGGTCTCGACGCGGGCGAAATTGCCGTTGACGCCTTCGATCTCGCGCCAGATCAGGTCCTGGATCTCCGCCGCGCGGCACAGGCTCGCATAGTTGGTGAAGGGGATGTCGTGGTCCTGGGCGAATTTCTCGACATTCTCCTGGTCGATCATCACGAGGCAGGTCAGATAGGGCCGCTTGTCGCCGATCACCACGGCATCCGAGATGTAGGGCGAGAATTTGAGCTGGTTCTCGATCTCGGACGGCGTCACGTTCTTTCCGCCGGAGGTGATGATGATGTCCTTCATCCGGTCGGTGATGCGGACAAAACCTTCGTTATCGATGGCGCCGACGTCGCCGGTGTGCAGCCAGCCTCGATGGTCGATGGTCTCGGCGGTCTTCTCAGGCTGATTCAGATAGCCCATGAACAGGAAGTCGCCCTTGATCAGGATCTCGCCATCGGGCGACAGCGCGACCTCGCCCCAGGATACGGCAGTGCCGACCGAGCCGAACTTGATGCGTTCCGCCGGCATCATGGTCGCGACGCCGCAATTCTCGGTCTGGCCATAGACCTCGTGCATGTCGATGCCGAGCGCGAGATACCAGCGGATCAGCTCTGGCGCGATCGGCGCAGCGCCGGTGAACGCGATGCGGCAGCGGTCGAGCCCCATCATGCGGCGGATGTTGCGGAACGCGAGCCGGTAGGCGATGCTGTTGGCGATGCGCAGCGAGAGCGGCGGCACCCTGCCCTCGATCCGGCAATCGACCATGCGATAGCCGATGTCGATGGCGCGGCGATAGACCCATTGCTGGAGCGGCGTCGCGTCCTTCAGCGCGATGGTGATCGCGGAATAGAACTTCTCCCAGATCCGAGGCACCGCAAAGAAGACGGTCGGCTGCACCTCGCGCAGATTGTCCGGCACCGTCTCCGGGCTCTCGGCGAAATTCATCACCGAGCCGAGTGCGACCGAGATGTAGTAGCCGGCGACCCGCTCGGCGACGTGGCAGAGCGGAAGGAAGATCAGCCGGTCTTCGTCCTCCCGCGCCGAGATGAAATCGTTGGCATGCCGCATCTGGTGCGTGACGCTGCGGTTCGCGTGCATCGCGCCCTTGGGCGGGCCGGTGGTGCCCGAGGTGTAGACGAGGATGACAAGGTCGTCCGCGCCGCGGCTGTCGATCATCTCCTGCCACAACGCCTCACGGCCGACCATGTGGTTGCGACCGAGTGCACGGAACTCGTCGAGCGACATCACCATGTCGTCGAAGAAGCCGCTGAGGCCCTCCATGTCGAACACGATGATCTTTTGCAGGGACGGACAGCGCGCGCGGCAGGCGAGCACCTTGTCGAGTTGCTCCTCGTCCTCGGCGAAGATCACCTTGGTCCGGGAATCGTTGACCAGATATTCGACCTGGGACGATGCATCGGTCGGATAGATTCCGGAGGAAACACCGCCGGCGCACAAAATGCCCATGTCGGCATGAACCCATTCCGGCACGGCATTGGCGATGACGGAGGCGACGTCGCCGGGCAGAAAGCCGGAGGCGCGAAGGGCGTAGGCGATCTCCTTCGAGATCTCCAGCCACTCGCGCCAGCTGGTCGGCTGCCAGATGCCGAATTTCTTCTCGCGAATAGCCGGCCTGTCGCCCCGCGTCTCGGCGGCGCGCAAGAAGCTCTTCGCGATCGTATCAGCGACCGTCAGCACCGCCGGGCGGGCCATGCGCGTCTCCTCCTTGTCGCTCTCCCCTCCGCTGCCTGCCTTGCCGGCGGTCTGTCGTTGCGGATGGGCCAATCCATTTAATGCCTTTCCCCTGGCGCCAAGTCTTCAGCGCCAAGTCTCCTAGCGCCAAGTCTTCTTCTTTTTCCAGCGCCGCTCGCCTCGTGCGCCCGCCTCCTTGGCGCCAAGGTAGAATTCCTGGATGTCCTGGGAATGCATCAAGCGGTCGCAGCTGTCGTTCATCACGACGCGGCCGATCTCCAGCACGTAGCCGTAATGCGCCGTCTCCAGCGCCACCTTGGCATTCTGCTCGACCAGCAGGATCGACATGCCCTGCTCCTCGTTGACGCGGCGGATGATGGTGAAAATCTCCTTCACCAGCAGCGGCGACAGGCCGAGCGAGGGCTCGTCGAGCAGCAGCAAGGTCGGCCGGTTCATCAGCGCGCGTCCGATCGCGAGCATCTGCTGCTCGCCGCCGGAAAGCTGGCCGGCCGGCTGGTTGATGCGCTCCTTCAGCCGCGGGAAATAGCCGTAGACGCGCTCCAGATCCTCCGCGACGCCATCACGATCCCGGCGCGGATACGCCCCCATCATCAGGTTCTCGCGCACCGAGAGGAACGGGAACACCTCGCGCCCCTCCGGCACATGGCTGAGACCCAACCGCACGATCCGGTCCGCCTCCATACGCTGGATCGACTTGCCCATAAATTCGATCGTGCCCTTCTGCGGATCCAGAATGCCCGAGATCGTCTTCAGCACCGTGGTCTTGCCAGCGCCGTTGGCACCGAGCAGGGTGACGATGCGGCCGCGCGGCACCTCCAGCGAGATGCCGCGGATCGCCATGATCGGCCCGTAATAGCTCTCGATATTGGAAAGCCTTAAGATGATGTCGGGCGTGACGGCGGCGTCCATGCGTCAGGCTCCCAGATACGCGGCGACGACATCGGGATGCTGCTGCACCTCGGCAGGCGAGCCCATCGCCAGCACCCGGCCGTAGTTCAGCGCGATGACGCGATCGGAGACGCGGTTGACCAGCGACATGTCGTGTTCGACCATCAGCACGGTGACGCCGAGCTCGTTCTTCATGTCGCGGATCCAGAAAGACATGTCGCCGGTCTCCTCGACATTCAGTCCGGAGGACGGCTCGTCGAGCAGGATCAGTTTCGGCTCCGAGCACAGCGCGCGCGCCAGCTCGATCACCTTGCGCACGCCGTAGGGCAGGCCGGAGATCAGCTTGTCGCGATAGGGTTCGAGATCGAGGAACTCGATCACCTGCTCGACCCTGCGGCGATGCACCTTCTCGTTCGCCCGCACGCTCGGCAGGAACAGCAGTTCCTGCCAGAGCCGGGTGGTCGAGTGACGGTGGCGGCCGACCAGGAGATTGGAGAGCACGGTCGCGTTCTCGAACAGCTCGATGTTCTGGAAGGTGCGCGCGATGCCGAGCCTTGCGATGTCGTAGGGCGGCTGCTCGGTGATGTCCTGGTCTTCGAAGAAGATCCGGCCCGCGGTCGGCCGGTAGATCCGCGAGATCAGGTTGAAGATCGAGCTCTTGCCGGCACCGTTCGGTCCGATGATCGAGAGGATCTCGCCCTTCTCGACCGCGAAGGACACCGCATCGACCGCCTTCAGCCCTCCGAAATGCAGCGACAGGTTCTCCGCCCGAAAATAGCTCATCGGTTGCGCTCCGACTTCACGTAGATCTTCTGTCGCTTGAAGGTGGCGCGCTTGTAGAGCGGGAACAGCTGGAAGAAGAGCTTGATCTTGAGCCAGCGGCCGTAGAGCCCGAGCGGTTCGAACAGCACGAACATCACGATGATGATGCCGTAGATCGCGCCCTTCAATCCGTTGAGCGAGGCGAAGGCTGCGACCTTGGACTGGATATTGCCCGCGGTTGCCGGGCCCGCCCCAAACGTCGCGGCAATGCCGGCGATGATGCCGGGCAAATCGTCCTTCAGATAGGTCAGAAACGGGTCGATCATCACGATGAAGATCGCGCCCAGCACCGCGCCGTGCAGGCTGAAGGTGCCGCCGATCAGGATCACGATGATGAACTCGATCGAGAGCTGGAGCGTGAACATCTCCGGCGAGATGAAGGAGAGCTTGTGCGCGAACAGCACGCCGGCAAAGCCGGTGATCGCCGCCGAGATCGCAAACGACTTCACCTTGTACAGCGCGACGTTGACGCCCATGCTGCGCGCCGCGGTCTCGCTGTCGCGGATCGCGACGAAGGCGCGGCCCGTCGGCGAGCGCAGCAGGTTGAGCGTGCCGACGATGGTCAACACCAGCACGGCGAGGCAGAGGAAATAGAAGGTCGGGCTGTCGCGCGGGACGGTGACGCCGAGCAGCGACAGGGTCTTGACCCGCATGCCCTCGTTGCCGTTGGTGACACTCTCCCAGCGCGCCAGGACCTCCTCGACGATCAGGGCAAACGAGATGGTGGCGATGACGAGGTAGATGCCGGTCAGACGCAGGGCGGGAAAGCCGACCATCGCGCCGATCAACCCGGTCAGGGCACCGGCGGCGAGGAAATAGACCGGGAACGGCACGTTGTATTTCTGCAAGTATGCCGCCGTGTAGGCGCCGATCGCGAGGAACGCGGCGTGGCCGAGCGAGGCTTGCCCGGTAAAACCGGTCAGGATCAGGAGGCCGACGCCAACCGTCGCGTAGATGCAGACGAAGACGAGCTGGCTCATCAGATAGCTGGAGAGCACATAGGGCGCGATCAGCAGCAGCGCGAGCAGGATGCCGTAGGAGACGAAATAGCCCGAATGCGGGAACAGCTTGATATCGTCCTCATAGTCGGTCTTGAACAGGAAGCGCATGGCGTTCAGACCTTCTTGCGGACGTGGAGGCCGAACAAGCCTTCAGGTTTCAAGAGCAGTACGGCGAGCAGCACGAGATAGGGTGCGACGTCCTTCCAGCCCTCCGCCAGATAGAAGCCGGCCATGCTCTCGATCACGCCGATCAGCACGCCGCCGACGACTGCGCCCGGGATCGAACCGAAGCCGCCGAGGACTGCGGCGGGAAACGCCTTGAGGCCGAGCACGAGGCCGACATTGGAATGGATGAAGGTGATCGGCGCCAGCAGCACGCCGGCGCAGGTCGCGACCGCCGCGCTGATCGCCCAGACGACCGACACCACGCGCTTGACCGGGATGCCCATGTAATAGGCCGCCAACATGTTCTCGGAACTGGCGCGCATCGCGGTGCCGAGCGTGGTCTTGTTGAAGAACAGCCAGAGCAGCGCGCACAGGATCATCGTCGCGGCGATCACCGAGAGCTTGTCGTAGGCCAACACCAGCGAGCCGACGCGCAGCACGCCGTGGCTGAACGGCGTCTCGATCTTCAGATCGTCGGTGCCCCAGATCATCCCGGCGACCGAGCGCAGGAAATAGCCGAGGCCGATGGTGGCCATGATGATGGAGAATTGCGGATAGCCGAGGATCGGCCGCACCACCACGCGCTCCGCCAGCATGCCGAACAACGCCATGGCCGCCACCGCACCGGCAAAACCGATCCAGTAGTTCAATCCCATCATGCCGATGAAGGTGAAGGCGAAGAAGCCGCCCAGCATCATCAAATCGCCCTGGGCGAAATTGACGACCTCGGTGGCCTTGTAGACGAGCACGAAGCCGAGCGCGATCAGGCCGTAGACGCAGCCGAGCGCAACACCGCTGACCAGCTGCTGAACGAAATCCAGCATCGCCGCGCTTCCTCCCGATACAACCAGCGGTTCTTCGCGACCGCCTTGCTGCATCTTGTGTCCAGTCGCTACGCGGTCGTTTCGCCGCGTTAGCGCCATTTGTCCCGGCGGCAATTCAGCCTGAACCGTCCAGCGCTGTCAACAAACGGTGACTTGCCATTAGTAGCAGCCGGATGGCGGAATTTGTGGGCCGTAGATTCACGGTGCCGAAACATCTTGGGATCATGGTCGCGAGCGATGCAAAACCGGATGGTATGGCCGTCATGAAGCCGGACAAATCGGCGCTGGAAGTCCTGGGGTTAACGAAGCGTTTTGACCGTCTGGCGGTCGACAGCCTCGATCTCACCATTCACGCCGGCGAATTCTATGCGCTGGTCGGCCCCAACGGCGCCGGCAAGACCACCACTTTGCGCATGGTCGCGGGCCTGTTGCGGCCCGATGCCGGCGCGGTCTCGATCTTCGGCATCGATGCGCTCGCAAATCCCGTCGCCGCCAAGCAGGTGATGGCGTGGGTCTCCGACGAGCCCATGATCTACGACAAGCTGACGCCGCTTGAGTACCTCGAATTCGTCGCCGGGCTCTGGGGCATCGCGCCGTCGGTCTCGGAACCGTTCGCGCGGGATCTCCTGACCTCGCTCGGGCTCGAGCCGCACCGGCACGAACGCTGCGAAGGCTTTTCCAAGGGCATGCGCCAGAAGGTCGCTCTCGCCGGCGCGCTGGTGCACGATCCCCGCCTCATCATCCTCGACGAGCCGCTGACCGGCCTCGACGCCGTTTCCGCCCGCCATGTGAAGGGGCTGCTGAGCGAGCGCGTCCGCGCGGGCTGCACCGTCATCATGACCACGCATATTCTCGAGGTTGCCGAACGCATGGCCGACCGCATCGGCGTGATCGCCTCGGGCCGTCTGGTCGCCGAGGGCACGCTGACCGAGCTGCGCCAGCAGAACGGCCATGCCGACACCAGCCTGGAAGATCTCTTCATCGCGCTGGTGACGCTTCCGGAAGCCGCATGAGCTCGGCAACCGCGCTCTCCTGGTTTGCCCGCCACGAGCTCCGGCTCGCCTGGCGCGAATGGTTCGCCATGATGACCGGCGGCCGGCGCAAGCGGGCGCGCGCCGCGGTGATCGGCCTGCTGTTCTTCGCGGCCCTCCTGCACGTGCCGGCCTGGGCGGTGATCGGCCGTTTCGCCGACTTGCAGCTCCCGCTCGACAAATCCTCGCTGATCGTGATCTCGGCGACGATCTTTCTGGCCTGGACGCTGATGCTGTCGCAGGCGATCGAATCGGTGACGCGGGTGTTCTACGCCCGCGCCGATCTCGACCTGATCATGTCCTCGCCCGCGACGCTGGCCAATCTGTTCTCGGTGCGCATCGCCGCGATCGCGCTGGCCGTCACCGCAATGGCGCTGCTGTTCTCGACGCCCTTCATCGACGTGCTGGTGATCGGCGGCGGCGCGCGCTGGCTCGCGGCGTTCGGCGTCGTCGCCGCCATGGGCCTCTCGGCCGCGGCGATCGCGATCGCCGTCACCATCCTGCTGTTCCGCCTGATCGGCCCGGCGCGCACGCGCTTCGTCGCCCAGGTCCTCGCCGCGATGATCGGCGCCGGCTTCGTGATCGCGCTCCAGGTCGCCGCGATCATGTCCTATGGCACGCTGTCGCGCTTCACCATCCTGACCTCGGGCAGCTTCGCCGCCTACGCGCCCGACGTCGACAGCATCTGGTGGTGGCCGGCGCGGGCGACCATGGGCGACAGCGAGGCGCTGCTGCTGCTCCTGGCGCTCGGGCTCGTGCTGCTCGGCAGCGTGATGGCGGTCTTCTCGCACCGCTTTGCCGACACCGCGATCGATGCCGCCGCTTACGGCGCCTCCGGCAGCAAGGCCGCGAAACAGCGCCCGTTCCGCGGCGGATCGCGGCAACAGGCGCTGCGGCGCAAGGAATTTTCGCTGCTCTGGCGCGATCCCTGGCTGATCTCGCAGACGCTGATGCAGCTGCTCTACCTGGTGCCGCCGGCACTGCTGCTCTGGCGCAACTTTGCCGAGAGCTCCGCGGCGCTGACGCTGATCACACCCGTCATCGTGATGGCGGCGGGACAGCTCGCGGGCGGTCTCGCCTGGCTGACGATCTCGGGCGAGGACGCGCCCGATCTGGTTGCGACCGCGCCGCTGACGCCGTCCAGCGTCATCCGCGCCAAGATCGAGGTGGTGCTGATCGCCATCGCCGCCATCTTCTGCCCGCTGGTCGCAGCACTCGCCTTCGCCTCGCCGTTTCAGGCCGCGGTCAGTGCCGGCGCTGTCATCATCAGCGCGGCGTCCGCGACTGCGATCCAGCTCTGGTTCCGGGTGCAGGCCCGGCGCAGCCAATTTCGCCGCCGCCAGACCTCGTCGCGGCTCGCGACCTTCGCCGAAGCCTTCTCCTCGATCGGCTGGGCCGCCAGCGCGGCGCTGCTGCTCGCCCTTCCCATCGCCGGCCTCATCAGCGGCCTGATCACCGCGGCCCTCGTCGCCATCACCTGGAAGTTCAGCCCAAAGCGCAACTAAAGGCCGGGAGTGAGGCTGCGACACTGACGCGCTGTTGATCGCGGCCTATTGGCCACGCGCTGCATTGCACGCTAGACTTCTTCCGAAGTCATCGGGGACGGATTCATGCGGCGACTGGTTTCAGCGGCTCTGGCGCTGTTCGGCGCATTGCTCTCTCCTGCTCTCGCCCAGCAGCCACCTCAGCGCAGCGAATGCCTGGCGATGGCAAACGCCGTGCCCCGCGCAATGCCGGCCGCCTTCCGGCAGGCCGCAGGCTCGGCTGAAGTCCAGATCACCTATGCCGGCCATTCCACCTATTTCATCGACACGCCCGGCGGCTTGCGCATCGCGACCGACTACAGCGGCGCCTACCAGGTCGGACGTCTGCCCGATGTCGTCACCATGAACCGGGCGCACAGCACCCACTACTCTCTATTTCCCGACAAGCGCATTCCCCATGTGCTGCATGGCTGGGGCGAGGACGGCAAGCCGGCCATCGTGTCGGAGCGCATCGGCGACACCTTCATCCGCAACGTCACGACCGACATCCGCCGCTATTTCGGTGACGATTCCGGCACCGACATGATCCGCGATGGCAATTCGATCTTCATCTTCGAGGTCGCCGGGCTCTGCATCGGCCATCTCGGCCACCTCCACCACAAGCTCGACGAAAGCCATTTCGCCCAGATCGGGCGGCTCGACATCGTGATGGTGCCGATCGACGGCACCTACACCATGTCGCTCGACGGCGTCTCCGAGATCACCAGGCGGCTGCGCGCCTCTGTGGTGCTGCCGATGCACCGCTTCGCCACCCCGCTCGACGAGTTCATGCACCTCATCGGCCGGCAGTTCGAGATCGACCGGCGCAGCGAGCGCTCCTTCCGGATGTCGCGGGACGCGCTACCGACGACGCCGACGGTCATCATCCTCGACGGCGTCTGACGCGCAATTTTCTCCAAGTCGATTGACGTTCGTTCGTGCTGATCTCCTCACGACAGGAGATCGACATGACCGACTTTGCCAGGCTTTTGCACGCGGACGGACCGAACCCCGAGCACGCGGCGGCGCTCCAGCTCTACGGCCGCTTCGTCGGCGACTGGGATGCCGGGATCACCGCTCATGGCCCCGATGGAACCAGGCACACCGCGCCCGGCGAAATCCATTTCGGCTGGGTGCTGGAAGGCCGCGCCGTTCAGGATGTCTGGATCATTCCCCGCCGCGCTGGTGCGCCGGCGTTTCCGATCGCCGGCAATTGGTACGGCACGACGCTGCGGGTCTATGATCCCTCCATGTCCGCGTGGCGGATTTCCTGGTTCGATCCCGGTCGTAGCGTATTCCGCCAGCAGATCGGCCGTCCGCGCGGCGCGGACATCGTGCAGGAAGGTACGACCGATGCGGGCGACCTGACACGTTGGAGTTTCACAGAGATTGCCGAAGATTCCTTCCATTGGCTCGGCGAAGTGAAGCCGGCCGCGGCCGCCGATTGGCGGCTTGTGGTCGATGTGCAGGCGAAGCGGCGCAAGGGCTAACGACGGCGCCGCTGTGCTCGCGATGACGGGTGCGGTTGCGCAGCACGCGCAGCTGGATGCGAAGACGAGATGCTAGGCTCCCCCCACAAGAAACATGAGGGAGCGAATGCCGATGGCTGCAAGCGGTGTGCCCGCCAACACGAGCGGGCTATTCGTCGAGCCGCGCGAGGACTGGCTCGCGCAATATCAGGAGGAGATCATCGATCCCTTGCGGCCGATCGTCGATCCTCATCACCATCTCTGGAATCGCGGGCAGCGCTATCTGATCGAGGAGATGGCGGCCGATATCGCCTCCGGGCACAACATCATCGCCACCGTCTATGTCGACTGCCGCTCGATGTATCGCGCGCACGGGCCCGAGGCATTCCGGCCGGTCGGCGAAGTCGAGTTCGCCAACGGCGTCGCCGCCATGAGTGCAAGCGGCGGCTACGGCACGGCCGCGATCTGCGCCGGCATCGTCAGCCACGTGAACCTGCTGCTGGGCGATGCCGCCAAGCCGGTGCTGGAAGCCGAGATCGCGGCGGGCAACGGCCGCTTCCGCGGCATCAGGCATTCCTCGGCCTGGGACGAAGACCCTGTCGTCGCCGGCATGTATGCCAACCGGCCGAAGGGGCTGTTGCAGGATCCGACCTTCCGCAAGGGCTTTGCCTGCCTTGCGCCGTTGAACCTGAGCTTCGATGCCTGGCTGTTTCACCCGCAGATCGGCGAGCTGACCGAGCTCGCGCGCGCCTTTCCCGACACCAGGATCGTGCTCGACCATTGCGGCGGCCCGGCCGGCGTCGGTCGCTTCGCCGGGCGGCGCGAGGAGGTGTTTCCGCAATGGCGCGCCTCGATCCAGGAGATCGCGAAGTGCGAGAACGTCTCGGTGAAACTCGGCGGGCTCGCGATGTGCCTGCTCGGCTATGACTTCCATCTGCGCGCGAAGCCCCCGTCATCGGAGGAGCTTGCCGCGGCCTGGCGGCCCTACGTCGAGACCTGCATCGAGGCGTTCGGCCCCAGGCGCGCGATGTTCGAGAGCAATTTCCCGCCGGACAAGGGCCAGTGCAGCTACCAAGTGATCTTCAACGCGTTCAAGCGTATCGCGGCGCCCTTGAGCGAGGCCGAGAAGACGGCGCTGTTCTCGCAGACGGCGAGCGATGTCTACCGGCTCGAACTGCCGTCATGACGAGAAGAGGGGCCGGGATGTTGGTCCCGGCCCCTCTTCCGTCGTGGCCGCTGGGAAGCGTCCTTGGATATGTTTGAACTCTAGCCAGCCCCCAACAGCGAGGCGGGGCGGCGCTCGCCGGCGGAGACGAACATCCGCTTGAGCTTGTTGACGACGCGGATCAGGAATCCGATCATCACGGGATTGGTCTTGCGGCAGAACGCGATCTTCTTGACGTGGCCTTCGACATGCCATTTGGCATGCGCGCCGTCGCGGAAGAAAATGACGTCGCCGGGGCCATAGCGCTTCGGCGGCATGCCGTCGCTTTCGAGCACGATCGATCCTTCCATGATCATGATCGTCTCGTCGATGTCGTAGTACCAGTTGAAGCGGCCTTCGGTGCACTGCCAGATGATGGTCGAGGCGGTGCCGTCGGCGCTGGTGGACAGGATGTGCGAGCGCGACACCGGATTGCCTTCGATGATCCAGGACGGCTCGATCGGGCGCAGCTCGAGATCCACGTTGCAACTACTGATTTCAATCAATGACGGCGACATCTGCTTCCCCAGGGGATATAATAATGTAGGGCCGCGTCTGGGCCCGGATTGTTTCTAAAGATGTTGGGAACGCTAGTAGCCGGTTTTTAATTCTTTCTTACGCAGGCGCCGACAATCAGCCGCAAGTTGCAGGTGCGACGAGGTTAACGTCGGGATTTGCCTGCAAATTCGCGCACATGAACCCATCTTTTCCGGGGTGCGACAAAGTGCGCGAAAGTGACCATCGAAGGAGTCCGCACCGATGCCGCTCACCCTGGAGGTTCTGACAACCCAAGGCGAGGTCGTCGCCTGGCTCGGCAGCCTCGATGTTTCCTTCGCAGCCGAAGAAGAGCCCTGGTTCACGATCGACGGCGTCGAAGACCCCCGGCAGATCGGCAGCGACGGCAGCGGTGGCACCTTCGTGCTGCTGCCATCGCGGAATGTGCTCTACGTCTCATCGGAGGGCCGCGCTGGAATTATCGCCGGCACGTTCGAGGCCTTCATCCAGCTCGTTGTCGCTCGCCCCTACTGGCTGGACATCCTCAAATTCTCCGCCGGCGGCGATCTCACCGAGATGCGGCGCGCGGCGGATGCGCTGGAGGCGACACTCGATGAGGAGGATGACGTCAACGCGGCCCGTGAGGAAATTCGCGGGAGCCTCGACCTGCCCGAGGCGGACGATCCCATCGGTGCGCTTTACGAGGCGGTCGCCACGTCCGACGCCATCGTGCGGGCCACCGACGGCAGCCCGTTCACGACGCTGTTCAACCGCTTCAGCATCGACAACAACCCGATGCTGCGCAACGCGGCGGCGTGAGGGCACGTGACGCCAGCGTTCGGGCTTGAACCCTCCACCATCATCGTCATGGCCGGGCTTGTCCTGGCCATCCACGCATAGCAGCAGCGGACTACTTCGCCCACTCGCCCTTGCGGAACACCGGCACCTTGCTGCCGTCGGCGAGAATGCCGTCGATGTCGGTCTCGGCAGAGCCGATCATCCAGTCGATATGGATCAGGCTCTGGTTGCCGCCTTGCGCGGCGATCTGCTGCGGCGTCAGCTGCGCGCCGTTGACGAAGCATTTCGAGTAGCACTGGCCGAGCGCGATGTGCGAGGCCGCGTTCTCGTCGAACAACGTGTTGTAGAACAACAGCCCGCTCTGCGAGATCGGCGAGGAATGCGGCACCAGCGCCACCTCGCCGAGACGCCGCGCGCCTTCGTCGGTGTCGAGCACCTTGTTCAGCACCTCCGCGCCGCGCGAGGCCTTTGCGTCGACGATCTTGCCGTCCTCGAAGCGCACCGCGATGTTGTCGATCAGCGTGCCCTGGTAGGACAGCGGCTTCGAGCTCACGACATGGCCAAAGACGCGCCGGCAATGCGGCGTGGTGAAAACCTCTTCGGTCGGGATATTGGCGTTGCAACTGATGCCGTTCTTGGACAGCGAGGCGCCGCCCTCCCACTCGTGTCCGTCGGCAAGCCCGATGGAGAGGTCGATGCCGGGACCTGAATATTGCAGCGCGCGAAAACGCTGGCCGTTGAGCCAGTTGGTGCGCTCGCGCAGCACCGCATTATGGCTCGCCCAATTGCCCATCGCATCCTCGCGGTCGACACGAGAGGCCGCGAAGATCGCGTCTGCCAGCTTGCCGATCGCAACGTCCTCGGGCTCATCAGGGAAGACCTGCTTGGCCCATGACGGACTCGGATAGGCAATGATGTTCCAGTTGGTGTCGAAATTGACGATTTTTTCCAGCGCCGGCTGATAGGCCATCGAATTGGCCTTGCTAGCGCGCGCCACCTTGGCAGGATCTTCGCCGGACAGCAGCATCGGATTGTCGCCGACGATGGCAAGCCGCGCGGTGTTGTCGGAGAACGCCTTGGCCATGCCCTCGTAGAGCCAGTTGGCGGCACGATCGAAGCTGTTGTCCTGGCCGTAACGGTAGCGCGCCAGCGTCATCTCCTCATCCGACAGGATCGGCGTCACGATGCCGGCACCGGCCTTGTAGGCGTGCACGGCGATCCGCCGCACCAGCGGCAGCGCGATCGCGGGCGCCGTCAAGAGCAGATCCTGTCCCGGCCGCAAGCCCAGGCCCACCTTCACCGCCACCTCGGCCAGCCGGTCGAGTTTCACGGGATCGATGGGAGTGGGCGTATCGCGGTGATCAGTCATGCGGGGTCCTCTGCCGAAGGTCTCTCGTTCAATCTAAGTCTAGCATCGCAGGGCGCAAGTGCGCGAGCGCCTTGCGACACGGAGAAGATACGCAGTTTCACGCATTTTGGTTTTCAACGCGTTGCCGATTTCAGCACCCGGTCGACCATGGCAGGCGCAAGGCCGAGGTAATTTTTCGGTGAAGTCAGCGCTTCGATCGTGGCACGGTCGATCCTGCTCGATACGCGGGCGTCGGACGAGAGCGCGTCCGCCAGCGTCAGACCCTTCTCATTGGCGAGCCGGCAGGCATCATAGACCACGTCGTGCGCCTCCTGCCGCCCGATCTGCGGCGCCAGCCCCATCATGACCGCTTCGGCCACGATCAGGCCGCGGCTGATGGCGAGATTGTCGTTCATCTTCCTTTCATCGACGATGAGGCCAGCGAGCGCGAACTTCGCCTGGTGCAGCGCGCCGGCGGTCAGCACGAAGCTTTCCGGGATCGCCATCCATTCGGCATGCCAGGGCCCGGTGGCGCGCTCGAAATCCTGCACCATCGCATCCAGCATCAGACCGGCATGCTGGCGCACCGCCTTGGACGCCGCGAGCATCAGCTCCGAGGAGATCGGGTTGCGCTTCTGCGGCATGGTCGAGGAGGCGCCGCGGCCCTTGACGAAGGGCTCGTAGACCTCGGCGAGCTCGGTCGAGGCCATGATCATGATGTCGAGCGCGATCTTGCCGAGCGAGCCTGTGACGAGCGCGAGGAAGTTCACGGCCTCGGCAAAGCCGTCGCGCGCGACGTGCCAGGTCGAGGCGGGAACGCCGAGCTCGAGCTCGGCGCAGAGCGCCTCCTGCACCTCGAACCCCTTGCCGCCGAGCGAGGCCAGCGTTCCGGCGGCGCCGGCGAACTGTCCGACCAGGACGCGCGGCTTCAATTGCACGAGCCGCTCGGCGTGGCGATCGAACATCGCGAGCCAGATCGCGGTCTTGTAGCCGAACGTCACCGGCAGCGCCTGCTGGAGATGGGTGCGGCCGGCCATCGGCGTGTCGCGGTAGCGCTTCGAGAGGTCCGCGAGGATGTTCCGCAGCCCGGCGATGTCGCGCTCGACGATCCCGAGCGCGGCGCGCAATTGCAGCACCACCGCGGTATCCATGATGTCCTGCGTGGTCGCGCCCCAATGCACGTAGCGGCCGGCCTCGCCGCATTGCTTCACCATCTGATGCACCAGCGGCAGGATCGGATAGCCGACGATGTCGGTCTCCTGTCGCAGCAGATCGAAATCGAATGCGGCGACGTCGGTGCGCGCCGCGATCTGGTCGGCCGCTTCCTGCGGGATCACGCCGCACTTCGCCTCCGCCTTCGCCAGCGCCACCTCGACCTCGGCATAGCGCGCCACCAGCGCGACGTCGGAAAACACCTCGCGCATCTCGGGCGTGCCGAAGGCGTCGCGGAACAGCATGGAATCGAGCACGGTCGTCGAGGCGGGAAAAGCGGGCATGGGCGTTTCTTTATGATTGGCGTTTGTGTGAGAGCAGCTTACGCGGGCCGCGCTGTTCGGCAATGGACATTCATGGCTCGCCACACGTTCGATGCCGTACGACGACATTGCGACGGCGCATCGCTCCATCACCCCGTCATCCTGAGATGCGAGGCGTGCGATGCGCAGCGGCGCACGAACGGCCTCGAAGTGATGAGCGGCCGCGATGCAGCCGGGCCGTCGCCCTTCGAGGACCGTGACAAGGCGGCCACTTCAGGGGGACGGGGATAAATTGTGCGCGCAGCAAGATCGGGCCAAGCGCGCAGCCCGCGACAGTCCACCAGACCCGCCACATTCTCATTCAAGTTGTATTCCTATCCGAAAACGGCATGGCAGCCATCACGCGATCGTGGTGAACCCGGCAGGCCGCAGCGGACACACAACCTTAGAGTCGAAATCCATTCTGATTTCATCATTGCCTGATGTCATTGCGAGGGTTGAGTTTTCGACGTGCAGTTTATGTTCCGGGACCACCTTCTCGACACCGACCGGCGCGAGCTGAGCCGCGAGCAGGTTCCCGTGGCCGTGGAGCCGCAGGTCTTCGACCTCGTCGTCCACCTCATGGAAAACCGTGACCGGGTGGTCAGCAAGGATGAGCTGATCGACAAGATCTGGCACGGGCGCAGCGTCTCCGAATCGACCCTGACCAGCCGGATCAACGCGGCGCGCAAGGCGATCGGCGACAGCGGCGCGAACCAGGCGCTGATCCGTACCATCGCGCGCAAGGGCTTTCGCTTCGTCGGCGCCGTCCAGACGCAGCGCGCGGCCGCGCCGGAGCCGGGCCGTGTCGCCCAGGCGCCGCCGGCTACGCTCGCGCTGCCCGATCGTCCCGCGATCGCCGTGCTGCCCTTCACCAATATGAGCGGCGACCGCGAGCAGGACTATTTCTCCGACGGCATCAGCGAGGACATCATCACGGCGCTGTCGAAGCTGCGCTGGTTCTTCGTCGTCGCCCGCAACTCTTCCTTCGTCTACAAGGGCCGCGCCGTGCATATGCACGAAGTCGCGCGCGAGCTCGGCGTACGCTATGTGCTCGAAGGCAGCGTGCGGCGCAGCGGCGATCGCCTGCGCATCTCGGCGCAGCTCAACGACGTCTCGACCGGCAGCCATCTCTGGGCCGAGCGCTACGACCGCGAGCTTGCCGACATCTTCGCCGTGCAGGACGAGATCACCGAGGCGATCGTCGCCGCGATCGAGCCGCAGCTCTATACCGCCGAAAGCTTTCGCGCCCAGCAGAAGCCGCCGGGCAGCCTCGACGCCTGGGACCTCGTGATGCGTGCGCTGTCGCATTACTGGCGCATTACGCGCGAGGACAACGCCGCCGCGCAAGGACTGCTGGAACAGGCGACCGCGATCGATCCCACCTATGGCAAGGCGCTGGGCCTGCTCGCGACCAGCCATATCTTCGGCGCTCATATGGGCTGGGCCGACATGGCCATGACCGTGCCGGTCGCCGAACGCGCGGCGCTCGCGGCGGTGGAAGCCGATCGCGAGGACGCTTGGGCCCATCACGGTCTGGCTTATACCTATTTGTTCCGCCGCCGCTTCGACGACGCGCTGGCGGAGTTCGAGCTGGCGCTGCAACTCAATCCGAATTTCGCGATGGCGCACGCTTTCTACGGCGTGACGCTGTGCTACGCGGGGAGATGGCAAGACGGCGATGCCGCCGCACGCCGCGCGCTGCGGCTGAGCCCGCGCGATCCGCTCGCGGCGATCTATTGCGGCGTTGCCGCCTATGCCCAGTTCATCGGCCGCAACTATGAGGGCGCCGTCCAGATGGCGCGGGAATCGATGCGGCAGCGCGCCGATTTCGTCGGCGCCCATCGCGTGCTGACGGCCGCCGCCGGCATGTTGGGCGATCCTCAGCTCGCGGCATCTGCGCTGCGGGGCCTGCAACGCACCCAGCCCGGCATCTCGCTGGCCTGGCTCACCCGCGAGCTGCCGATGCGGCGGGCAGAGGATCGCGAGCACTATCTGCAGGGGTTTCGGCGCGCCGGGATGAGGTGATGCTGTTTACCCTCCCCCGGAGGGGGAGGGTAAGAGCGCTTCTACTCCTGCATCATCTCGCCGCTGCCGCCGAACTCGGCCGGAAAGTCCTTCAGCTTCGGCAGGCCGTCGCGCATCGGCAGCACCGTCTCGGAATAGTTGACGTGGACGCCGGGCGTGAAGGCGAGCGTGGGGATGGTGGCGGTGAAGACGTCGATCAGGTCCAGCGGCGGGTGGTTGGTCATGAGGTGACCGCCGCATTTCTTGCAATATTTGCGCTGGCTGAGCGGCGTCTTGGCAAAGGTCTCGACGTTCTGGGCGCCTTCGGCAATGCGCACGGCTTCCGGCTTCCACAGGCTGAAGGCATTCACCGGTCCGCCCGACCAGGAGCGGCAGGAGCGGCAATGGCAATAGCCCATCGCCGCCGGCTCGCCCGTGACCTCGATCGTGACCGCGCCGCAGAAGCAGTTTCCGACATGTTTCATTGGGTCGTCTCCGTTGATGAAGGTTGAAATTCCTTTCCCCGCCCCGGCTCGCCGATAAAGCGGCAAAGGCGGATGCGGGGAGAGGCGTCGGAGTGGAGGGAATCACCCCGAGGGACGTTGAAGGCTGGAGGCCGGCAACGTCCGTTACGCGCTTCGGTTCCGCCACGCGTCCTCCTTTCGGTGGACGCGGCGGAAAGATGCTACGGCTATACCGATCTGCGCCAGGGAATAAGCATCGACACCCGTTGTTTGTACTGCCGGTATTCGTCGCCGAAGAGATCGACGAGGTCGTGCTCCTCCAGCGCGATGCCGACGAAGATGTAGAGCGTGGTCACGACCGCGAACAGCAGATGGCCCGCCGTCATGACCGGCGCCGCCCAGAACGCGATGATGAAGCCGAGATAGATCGGATGACGAACGAACTTGTAGAACAACGGCGTCTTGAAGCGCGGCGGCGCCGCCTCATTGCCCACGAGATGGTTGGTCACCTGGTGCAATCCGAACAATTCGAAGTGATTGATGATGAAGGTCGAGGCGAATACCAGCACCCAGCCCGCGAGGGACAGCGTGACCACCGTCACGGCGAGATCCGGGTTTCCGACGTCCCATACGACTGCAGGCATCGGACGCCACTGCCAAAACAGGAGCAGCAATGACAGGCTCGCGAACAGCACGTAGGTCGAACGCTCGACCGGCTTGGGGACGAACTGCGTCCACCACGCCTTGAACTGCTTGCGCGCCATCACGCTGTGCTGAAGGGCGAACAGCGTCATCAGGAGTAGATTGATGATGACGGCTTCGGCCGTCGGCGTGTCGGTTCCGGTGTCGATGGTCTTCGGCACCACCAGCCCCATGACGAAGCCGATGGCGTAGAGAATGGTGACGAAAAACACGAGATATGCCGCAATTCCGTACAGAAAGCCGATGAACTTGAAAATGCGTGAGCCCGCAACCTCCGGGCCGATGGAATGAAGCTGGTGATCAAGTTGGGTCATAGAACGCTCCGTTGTGCCGAGGCATCGGCACTGTTTAGTGTCCGCACCATGCCGGATCGGACACCCCCTGACTTTCGCGGACGGTTGATTTTCGCCTGAGACGACTTTGATTTTTGCTTGAGACGATAGAAGCGTGCGATTTCTCTTTGAAAACAACGTGCTCGACGGCGACCTGCGGGAACTGACCTGCCGCGGCGCGGCCGTGCCGCTGCAACCGCAAGTGTTCGATCTGCTGCTTTATCTGGTCGCGCAACGCGCCCGTGTGGTCAGCAAGGATGACCTGATCAGCCAGATCTGGAGCGACCGCATCGTCTCGGATTCCGCCCTGAACAGCCGAATCAATGCCGCGCGCAAGGCGCTTGGCGACGACGGCGCCACGCAGCGGCTGATCAAGACGATCCCGCGCAAGGGCTTCCGCTTCGTCGGCGAAGTCCGGGAAGATGTGGCAACGACGCTTGCGCCGGTGGAACCCGGCCCTGCCCCGGTGCGCGCCGTGACGGACCGCCCGGCGATCGCGGTGCTCGCCTTCGAGAACATGAGCGGCGATCCCGCGCAGGACTATTTCGGCGACGGGATCAGCGAGGACATTCTCACCGCGCTGTCGAAGCAGCGCTGGTTCATGGTGATCGCCCGCAATTCGTCCTTCACCTACAAGGGGCGCTCGGTTCATATCAGGCAGATCGCCGAAGAGCTCGGCGTCCGCTACGTCGTCGAAGGCAGCGTGCGCAAGGTCGACAACCGTGTGCGCATCACCGCGCAGCTCAACGACGCCACCACCGGCAGCCATCTCTGGGCCGAGCGCTACGACCGCGAGCTTGTCGACGTCTTCGCCGTGCAGGACGACATCACCAACGCGATCGTCGCGGCGATCGAGCCGCAGATCCATGCGGCCGAGAATTTCCGCGCCGACCGCAAGCCGCCCGCGAGCCTCGATGCCTGGGACCTGCTGATGCGCGCGCTGTCGCACTATTGGCGGGTGACGCAGCAGGACCACAAGGCTGCGCAGGCATTGCTCGAACGCGCCATTTCGATCGACTCGAACTACGGCCAGGCGCTGTCGGTGCTCGCGGCAAGCCACATGTTCGGCGTCCATCTCGGCTGGGCGGAGCTTGCCACGACGGTGCCGATCGCGGAGGCCGCCGCGCTCGCCGCGGTGCGCCATGACCACGAGGATGCCTGGGCGCATGCCGCGCTCGGCAGCGTCTTCTTCTCGACGCGCAGGCTTTCCGACGCGCTGTCCGAGTTCGAGCAGGCGCTCGCGCTCAACCCGAACTTCTCGCTGGCGCAGGGCTATTACGCCCTGGCGCTGTCCTACGCCGGTCGTTCCGGGGAATCGTTCGATGCGGCGCAGAGGGCGATCCGGCTCTCGCCGCGCGATCCATCACTGGCGATCTATTACGGCATTGCCGGCTATGCGCGCTTCACCGAACGGCATTACGACGAGGCGATCGCGCTGGCGCGCGAGGCGATCCGCCATCGCGGCGACCTCACCGGCGCCTACCGCGTGCTCGCGGTGTCCGCCGGCATGACCGGCGACGGCGCGCTGGCCGAGATGGCGCTGGGCGAACTCCGCCGTACCCAGCCCAACATCTCGCTGCACTGGATCGCAACGCAGCTGCCCTGGGCCAGTGACGCCGATCGCGAGCACTATCTGGAGGGGTTCCGGCGCGCGGGGTTGCAGTAGAGACCCGTCTGGCCCGCGTTACATCACGCGCTTGCGGCGCAGATGGACGACGACGTCGAGCCGCGCGATCTCGTGGCCGGGCAACGGCTGCGGCACCTTGCTGAAGGCGAGCCCGCCGGCGACGTCGACCAGCACGTCCTCGCCCTCCAGATAGAAATGCGGATGCACGGACGTGTCGGTGTCGAAGAACGACTTGATGCCGTCGGCCGCGATCCGGCGCAGCAGGCCGGCCTCGGTGAACTGGTTCAGCGTGTTGTAGACGGTTGCGAGCGACAGCCGCAGATTGGCGGCCGTCGCCTCGTCATAGAGGCCTTCCGCGGTAACGTGACGGTGATCGCCCATCAGCAGCATCCGGGCGAGCGCCATGCGATGACGCGTCGGCCGCAAGCCGGCATCGCCAAGCAATTGCGCGCAACGCGCTGCAGCCTCGTCCGCGAGCTGCGCGGCGACATCGTCTGAATCCGCTTCAGGAAGGGTGGAGAGGACATCCATCGCCGCTGCGTCTCGCGGTTGACAGGGGCGCACGTATCTTGCGCATCCCGCCATCCAATCGCAAAAGCGGCGCGTACGCCTTGATCCGGATCAAATCGGGCGATGCTGCGGTTATTTTGCCTTGGCCTGTATCGGCTTTGGTGCCGGCACGGCGGCCCATTCCTTGTCGGCGCGGGGGCCGTTGAGATCGCCGGTGAGGCCGACGAGCTGGCCGGGCAGCACGTCGAGGGTCTGCTGCCAGGTCTGGGTCTGGCACAGGAACTTGATCAGGCAGCCCCTGAGCTTGAGGCGATCGGCGGAGTCGCGCCACAGCGAGACCGAATAGGATTTGCCGTCCTCGGCATTGTAGATCTCGCCGGCAAACTGTCCCTCCGGCGTCGCCTGCAAGCCCATGATGAGCTGATGGCCGAGCAGCGCGCGGGCGCGCTTGTCGGGATCGGGGTTCTCACTGTCGCGATAGGGCTGGCCGCGCTTGTCGGCCGGCTCCTTCATCCAGACGATGAAGCCGCAGATGCGGTCGCGCGACGGCCCGCAGCGCTCGAGTCTGATGCGCGCGCGGCCGTCCTGGACGAGCCAGGTGCCGCTGGGATCGGGCGGCGCCGCGGCGCCGGCACGGCCGCCAAGGACCATCATCAGGATCGTGATCGCAACGCGCAGCACGAAGCGAAGGACAAGGTTCATCAGCGGCATCTTTCGTTGGATGGGTCGCGGCGTCAGTTCAGTTGCGCCATCAGCGCGTCGGCGCCCTTGTCGAGGCCGGCGGTGGCAGCGGCGAGCGCGCCGGCGGTGGCCTTGATGTCGTAGGCGGCAGGGTATTGCTTGGTGACGTAGGCGGAGAGCAGGCGCGCGGTGGCGGCGTCGAAGATCTCGACGCCGTAGATGACCGAGCCGGTCATGGTGCCCTCGCCGTCGCGCGCGGCCTGCACGCCGTTGTAGACGGCGCCGGCGACGTCGAAGCGGGAGAGCGTGCCGAGCACCGGCGTGTTGGCGACGGCGCCGGTGAGTGTCAGCCTGATCCGCAGCGTCTCCGGTCCACGCTCGCGCACCAGCGCGAAGCGGCCGCGCAGACCCTCGGCGAAACGGGTCTGCATGTAGGCGGCAAGCGTCGCCTTGTCCTTGTCGGACATGTCGCCGAACTGGTGATCCCTGCCGCGATAGACCACGACCGGTTCGAGGATGACTCGATGATAGGCGCGCCAGTCGACCGGCGTGGAATAGCGGTAGGGCACGCGGCCGGAGGCGTCCGACTTGTCCGGCGCCATGTAGGCTGAGGACGCCATCCCGGAATACGGCACGGGCGCGACGGCGGCACAGCCCGCGACGGCTGCGCCAAGCAGCAGCGTTCCCAGACCGCGCAGGGCGATCGAGCGATTCATTCCAGACTCCTCTCGCGGCTTGCTGCCAGGGCAGTGGCGACCGCAGCCGCGTACGGGACCAGACGCGGCTGCGGCGCTCACTAGTGCCAACCCGAGGCTTCGTCCGGGGCCATCTCGGAAGCCTTGGGCCGTCTCAGTATGTCCATTAATAAAACCGACTGGGCGGTTTGTAAAGTTCAAATACGCGGGCCTGGCACATTTGGCCGCAGGCGCGGCTTTGGGCAGCGATCGGCGGAAAATCGTTAACGGTGAATCAGGCGCGCTTGCGCGGCGTTGCGGCCTTCGCCGCCGAAGGCGCACCGGATTTGGCGGTGCGCTTGGCGGCCGGCCGTTCGAGGCCGGTCCACTGCGCGTCGTCGAGCAGGCGCGCGAACAGCCGCTGATGCTCGTCCTTGCTGAGCGGCGACATGCCGAACAACGAGCTCAGCAGCAGTCCCATCGCACCGGCCCAGCGCAGCATCGCGAGATCAGGATCAGCGGCCTCTTCCCTGATCGCCGCCATCCTCTCCATCTCGCGCTCGCGCGGCAGCGCCATCAGGCTGGGATTCTCGACCATGGCCGCAACCAGCGCCAGCGCGGCAGAATTCGGCGAGATGGCCGCTTCGCGCACGGTCGCGAGCTGGGTCGCCAGGTTGGGATTCGCGGAGGTCGCACTCACCTTTGCCATGGTGCTGGTGGCGAACTCCTCGAAATGCGCCATCTGCCGGTCGAGCAACGCCTTCAGCACCGCTTCCTTGGTGCGGAACTGATGCATCACGCCACCCTTGCTGAGTCCACTCTCGCGCGCGATCGCATCCAGCGTCAGCCGGCCCGGCCCGTCGCGCGCGATGATCGCGATGGCCGCTTCGAGCGCGGCGTTACGGGATCGTTCGGAGCGGCTGGCATTGTCCATGGCCGACTTGTCTCCGTGACAAGACAATGAATCAAGTGAAAACAGGACGCGCTGTACATTTTTTGTGCGAACACTGTCGAGACTTTCATCTTGCGGCCCCGAATGAGACTGTGTGAGCCTCGATATCGGATGGGGACTGGGATGGGCTGGCCGGGGCTTCGCGCGCCATGACGTGCGAAGCGTTTTCGGCCGGTCTCGCTTGAGAAAGATACGACATGCCAAAACGAGTGTTGCTTGGTGCCCTCCTGGCTTGCGGCCTCACGGCCTCGGCGCTGGCGCAAGAGCCGAGGACGGGGGGCGTGATCAACGCCGTGATCCAGCCCGAGCCGCCCGGCCTGATGCTTGCGCAGGTCCAGAACGGCCCGACTCAAATGGTCTCGGGCAACATCTTCGAGGGCCTGCTGCGCTACAGCCCCAAGCTCGAGCCGCTGCCGGAGCTTGCCGAAAGCTGGAGCGTCAGCGAGGACGCCAAGACCTACACCTTCAAGCTCAAGAAGGGCGTGACTTGGCATGACGGCAAGCCCTTCACCGCCGCCGACGTGCTGTTTTCGATGGAGATGCTGAAGCAGACGCATGCGCGTGCCCGCACCAATCTGGCGCAGGTCGACAAGATCGAGACGCCGGACGACTATACGGTGGTGTTCACGCTGAAGCAGCCGTTCGGACCGTTCCTCGGCATCTTCGAGGTCGGCTCGATGCCGATGGTGCCGAAGCATCTCTATGAAGGCACCGACTGGAAGACCAACCCCTACAACAACGCGCCGGTCGGCACCGGCCCCTTCATGTTCAAGGAGTGGCAGAAGGGCTCGTTCATCCGCCTGGTCAAGAACCCGAACTACCACGAAAAGGGCAAGCCCTATCTCGACGAGATCTACTGGCAGATCATTCCCGACGCGGCCGCGCGCTCGGTGGCGTATGAGACCGGCAAGGTCGACGTGCTGCCCGGCGGCTCGGTCGAGAATTTCGACGTGCCGCGGCTGTCCAAGCTGAAGGACACCTGCGTCACCGGCGCCGGCTGGGAATTCTTCTCGCCGCTCGCTTGGCTGTGGCTGAACAACCGCCAGGGGCCACTCGCCGACAAGCGGGTGCGGCAGGCGATCATGTATGCGATCGACCGTGATTTCGCCAAGGACGTGATCTGGAACGGGCTCGGCAAGGTGGCGACAGGCCCGTCCGCCTCGACCATCAGGTTCTACACCGACGACGTGCCGAAATACCCTTACGATCCGGCCAAGGCCAAGGCGCTGCTGAAGGAAGCCGGCTACAAGGGCGAGAAGATCCGCCTGCTGCCGCTCGCCTATGGCGAGACCTGGCAGCGCTGGGGTGAAGCCGTGAAGCAGAACCTCCAGGACGTCGGCATGAACATCGAGACGATCGCCACCGACGTTGCCGGCGGCAACCAGAAGATCGGCGACTGGGATTACGATATCGCCTTCACCTATCTCTACCAATATGGCGATCCCGCGCTCGGCGTCGGCCGCAATTATATCTCCAGCAACATCGCCAAGGGGCAGGTCTTCAACAACGTCGAGGGCTACTCCAACCCGGAGATCGACAAGCTGTTCGCCGACGGCGCGACCGCGACCCCGGATTCCAAGCGCAAGGAGATCTACGAGAAGGCGCAGAAGATCCTGGTCGAGGACGTGCCGGTGGCCTGGATGCTGGAGCTACAATTCCCGACCATCACGCGCTGCAAGGTCAAGAACCTGATCACCACGGGCATCGGGGTCAATGACGGCTTCAAGGACGCATGGCTGGACAAGTGAGCGTGCGCCTTCCTTCACCTCTCCCCGCTTGCGGGGAGAGGTCGACGCACTCGCAGAGCGTGGCGGGTGAGGGGGTACAGGTCCGTCAGCATTCTCACGCGTGGAGAGAGGCCCCTCACCCCAACCCTCTCCCCGCAAGAGCGGGGCGAGGGAGCGCACTGCCCCAGCGGCTCCAGGTCACGCTACAAGATATGAATCTCTAGATGCTCTCCTTCGTCGCTCAGCGTGTCGTGAAGGGCGTGATCGTCCTGCTCGCGATCGTCGTCCTCAATTTCTTCCTGATCCGGCTTGCGCCCGGCGACCCCGCGGTCGTGATGGCGGGCGAGGCCGGCGCCAGTGACCAGGTCTTCGTCAAGCAGCTGCGGGAAAAGTTCGGCCTCGACAAGCCGCTGCCGGAGCAGCTCTTCATCTATGTCAAGGGCGTCGTCACGCTCGACCTCGGCTTCTCCTTCCGCCAGCAGGCGCCGGTCGCCAAGCTGATCGGCGAGCGGCTGCCGGCGACGCTGCTGCTGACACTGACGGCATTCGCGATCTCGCTCATGCTCGGCGTTCTCTTCGGCAGCTTCGCCGCGCGCTTTGCCGGTACCTTCCTCGACACGGCCATCACCGTGTTCGCGCTGATCTTCTACGCCATGCCGATCTTCTGGGTGGCGTTGATGGGCATCCTGCTGTTCTCGGTCACCATGGATTGGCTGCCGAGCTTCGGCTACGAGACGGTCGGCGCCAACCTCACCGGCCTTGCCCACGCCGTCGACGTCGCAAAGCACCTGATCATGCCGGCGATGACGCTCGGCCTGTTCTTCATGGCGACCTACACCCGCATGACGCGCGCGTCGATGCTGGAGGTGAAGCGCCTCGACTTCGTCAAGACCGCGCGTGCGAAGGGCCTCTCCGACGCCGTGATCCAGCGCCGCCACGTGCTGCGCAACGCGCTGCTGCCGGTCGTGACGCTGGCCGGTGTGCATTCCGGAACGCTGATCGGCGGCGCCGTCATCACCGAGACCGTGTTCGCCTGGCCCGGCATCGGGCGCCTGATGTACGACGCGCTGCTGCAGCGTGACTACAACCTGCTGCTCGGCGTCTTCGTGATCTGCTCCGCCATGGTGCTGATCTTCAACCTCATCACCGACCTCGTCTACCGCCTGGTCGACCCGCGCATCGAATTCGCCTCATGAAACAGTTCTGGAAATCGATGCTGAAGAGCCCGAGCGGCGTCGTCGGGCTCGTCATCCTTGTCCTCGCGATCTCGGTCGCGGTGTTCGGGCCGATGCTGTTCCCGAATTCGCCCTGGCGGATGGTGCAGCGGCCGTTCCTGCCGCCGTTTACGCTCTCGACCGTGCCGCTCGGCACCGATGCGCTCGGCCGCGACGTGTTCGCCGGCATGATCTTTGGCGCTCGCGTCTCGCTGCTGGTCGGCCTCGTCTCCACGCTGGTCGCGCTGGTCGTCGGCGTTCCCATCGGCGCCATGGCCGGCTATTTCGGCGGCAAGGTCGACGACGCCCTGATGCGCTTCACCGAATTCTTCCAGACCATTCCGAGCTTCGCGCTCGCGATCGTGCTGGTCGCGATCCTGCAGCCCTCGATCTATTCGATCGTGGCCTCGATCGCGGTGGTGAGCTGGCCGCCGGTCGCCCGCCTCGTGCGCGGCGAGGTGCTGTCGCTGCGCACGCGCGAATATGTCCAGGCCGCCGTCGTCACCGGCCAGAGCAACACCTGGATCATCCTGCGCGAGATCCTGCCCAACGCGCTGTCGCCGGTGATCGTGCTGGCCTCGCTGATGGTGGCGACCGCGATCCTGCTCGAATCCTCGCTCGCGTTCCTTGGGCTCGGCGATCCCAATCTGATCTCCTGGGGCTACATGGTCGGCGCCGGCCGCACCGTGATCCGCCAGGCCTGGTGGATCACGGTGTTTCCCGGCGTCGCCATTCTGATCTCCGTACTCGGGCTGAACCTGATCGGCGAAGGCCTCAACGACGCGCTCAATCCGCGCCTGTCGCGGGAGGGCCGCTGATGATGACCGCCCCGCCCGCCGTCTCGATCAAGAATCTGCGAATCGCGCTGCCCAAGGGCGCCGAGCGTCCGTTCGCGGTCGACAGCGTCTCGCTGGATTTGCGGCCCGGCAAGATCGTCTGCGTCGTCGGCGAGTCCGGCTCCGGCAAGTCGATGTGCGCGCATGCGCTGATGGGCCTGCTGCCTGATACGGTCACCGTCACCTCCGGCGAGATCCAGTTCGAAGGCCGCGACCTGCTCAAGCTCGATGACGACGGCTGGCGCGATCTGCGCGGCCGCCGCCTCGCGATGATTTTTCAGGAGCCGATGACCGCGCTCAATCCGTTGATGCGGATCGGCGACCAGATGGCGGAGATGTTCGAGGCCCACGGCCTGCTGACGCCGAAGGAGCGGCGCGCCAAGGCCCTGTCGCTGGCGCGCGAGGTCGGCCTGCCCGACCCCGAGCGCATTGTCCGCGCCTATCCACACCAGCTCTCGGGCGGCCAGCGCCAGCGCGCCATGATCGCCATGGCGCTCGCGCTCGAGCCTGCGGTGCTGGTCGCGGACGAGCCGACCACTGCGCTCGACGTCACCACGCAGGCGCAGATCCTGAAACTAATCCGCAACCTCCAGCGCAACCGCAACATGGCGGTGATGTTCATTACCCATGATTTCGGCGTGGTCGCCGACATCGCCGACCAGGTCGTGGTGCTCCGGCATGGCAAGGTCGTCGAGGAAGGCCCCGCTAGCTCCGTCTTCAACAATCCGCAACACGACTACACCAAGGCGCTGCTCGCCGCCGTGCCGTCGATGGACCCGCCGGCGCGTGAGCCGCTCGACGACCAGGCCAGGGCCGTCGAGGTAATCGGGCTGAACAAGACCTATGTCACCTCGGGCGGCTGGTTTCGCGAGGACCGCCGCGTCGATGCCGCGCGCGAAGTCAACTTCAACATCCTCAAAGGCGAGACGCTCGGCCTCGTCGGTGAATCCGGCTCCGGCAAATCGTCGGTGGCGCGCCTGGTGATGCGACTGATCGAAGCCGACCACGGCACGGTGCGGATCGGCGAGACCGATCTCACGCAGCTCTCGGGCAAGGCGCTCCGCGCCGAGCGCCATCGCATCCAGATGATCTTCCAGGATCCGTTCGCCTCGCTCAATCCGCGCCGCAAGGTCGGGCACATCATCGCCGACGGTCCGATCGCAGCCGGCATCGACCCGAAAGTGGCGTTCGACCGCGCCCGCGATCTGCTCAAGATGGTGGGCCTAGATGCCGGCGCGCTCGACCGCTACCCGCATGAATTCTCCGGCGGCCAGCGTCAGCGCATCGGCATCGCGCGCGCGCTCGCGCTCGAACCGGAGATCATCGTCGCGGATGAGGCCGTCTCCGCGCTCGACGTCTCCGTGCAGGCGCAGGTGCTGCGACTGCTCGAAGACCTCAAGGCGCGCCTTGGCCTCTCGATGCTGTTCATCACCCACGATTTGCGCGTCGCCGCGCAGATCTGCGATCGCATCGCGGTGATGCAGCGCGGCGCCATCGTCGAGCTGAAGCCGACCGCGCAACTGTTCGCCGCACCGGAGCACGCCTATACGCGCGAGCTGCTGGCGGCGGTGCCCGGGCGGAACGAACGCGCGCCGGCGGCGTGAGTCGGCCGATCCCGGTTGCTACCTGGCCGGAGGGTTGGTGTTTTTCCAGGTGGGGACTGAGTTGGTCACGCCGACCGATGGCTGATTGGACGTTCCGATCGACGGCGCCGTGACGGTTCCGACGGTCTGTCCGGAGCTTCCATAAGTTGTGCCTTGCGTTGTTGGCGCTCCGGAAAGACCGCCCGTGTTGCTTTGGGTGCCCGCCGCAGACGTCTGCGCGCCTGCAGCGAATGGCGATGCCGCAAATCCAACCGCGATAAGTACCGCAATCGAGCGTCTCGTTCTTGTCATGGCTGATCCTTTCGGGCGCGGTGTCTCAGTCGCGTCGGCCGTTCGCTCGTCGAACCACCCGTGCACTGAGCAATCCTACAACTCCACGCGCGCGAAAATGTGCCGCAAGACGATCACACTGCAGGGCCTGGCGCTCCATCACGATGGCGCGACGAGCAGCTCTGGTCGAACAGGGGCGCACTCCCCGCCCCTTAACTCGCTGCCGCGCCGCGGTGCCGGGACACAAGCAGCGCGCGCCGGCAACGTCAGGCCAGCTCATGGCTAAGGTATTCCGCTCCTCTTCGTGCAACGGAGCAGTCACGGGCTTTTTATCCCTCGTGACCGACCGCACAGATGCGAAACAGAGGCCGACACCCCAGATTCGCATGGAATGATTTCCATCATCTGATGATGGATTTCCGATCCATTGGAGCCGATATGGGCCAGGTTATTCAGTTTGTCTCGAAATCCGACCGCGAGCGCATTCGCCTCATTCAGGAGGCTCGCGCGATCTACGACAGCATTTTTCCGCCAGCTGATCCGAGCGAGCGGCAGGACAAGGCGACGATCGGCCGCGCGGCCAGCGGCGACGCAGGAAATCTGGCGTGATCAAGATCATCGCGGTGCTCTGCAGCCTCTCCTCTCCGACAAATTGTCACGAGCAGATCGTCACCACCTCGGACTTTGCCAACGTCTCGATGCAGTCCTGCATGATGGGCGCGCCGCAGCTCGCTGAATGGATGAACCAGCATCCGGCTGAACGCCTGGCTGGATGGCGCTGCGTGTTCGGTCAACAGACCGGCAGGGGCGCCTGAGGCCACAGGCCGCCTGATCGGGGGCGGCGCCATCCAGTTGAACCGTGACGAGCATGCATCGCCAGGCTAGAATGGCGGCGCTGCTTGGCAGAGGGGGACGCCGGATGGAGGTCGCCAGCCTCGTTCTTCCCGTGTTCGCAATCATCGTCACCGGCTGGCTTGCCGGCGAAGTCGGATATCTCTCCCGCTCGCTTGCGGACGCGCTGGTGCATTTTGCCTACAACGTGGCGATGCCGGCGCTGCTGATCGTCACGATCGCCCAGGAGCCGGCGCGCAACCTGCTGGAATGGCGCTTCCTGCTCGCATTCGGCGGCGGCTCCCTGCTCTGCTTCGCGCTGGTGTTCCTGGCGGTCCGCGCAGGCGGCAAGCACGATCTCGCCAGCAGCACGATCCATGGCATGGCGGCGGCCATGACCAATACCGGCTTCGTGGCGCTCCCGATCCTGCACGCGATCTACGGCCAGCCCGCCGTCTTGCCCGCCGCGGTAGCGACCGTGTTCGTCGCCGGCGTGATGTTTCCGCTCACGGTCATCCTGCTGGAAAGGGACGTGCGCGGCCCTGCGCATTCGGCCGGACTGGTGAAGCAGATCCTGCTCAATCCGATGGTCCTGTCGACGCTGATCGGTCTCGTCTGGGCGATCACAGGCTTGCCGATTCCGGCGCCGGTCGCGGCCTATCTGAACATCATTGCCGCCGCGCTCACGCCCTGCGCGCTGTTTGCCATCGGGCTTGGCCTGTCGCTCGATGGTCTGCGATCCAACCTGAAGGCATCGTTCGCGCTCGCGACCGTGAAGCTGGTGGTGATGCCGCTGATCGTCTACGGACTTTGCGTGGTCACTGGTCTCAATCCGCTCTACACGGTCGCCGCCGTCATATGCGCGGCCGTGCCGACGGCGAAGACCGTCTATGTGCTGGCGCACGAACACAAGGTCGAGGAGAAGCTGGTCGCGGCCACCGTCTCGGTCACGACGATGCTGTCGGTCGCGACATTGCTGGTCGCGCTCTACCTGCTCTCCGACCTCGCACCCGGCACGCGTTGACGGTCACCGGCGCGCCTGGCGACGTGTCCTCTATCTCGTGGTGTTGCTCCAGGTCGGCACCGCATTGGTCACGCCGACCGACGGCCAATTGTACGATCCGATCGAGGGCGCTGTGACAGTCCCGACCGTCTGTCCGGACGATCCGTAGGAGGCCCTGGGCTGCGCGACCGGCAATGCGGCGGCGCCATAGGTCGGGGCCACCACGCCCGTGCTGTAGTGATGCCGGCTCGGCCGGGCCTTCTTCGCTTCGGCTGCGAAGGGCGCGGCAAGCAGTCCGATGGTGATGAGTGCGGCAATGGCGGGTTTGATGCTTGTCATGACTGTTCCCTTCATTGGCTGCGAGCCCATTGTGGCAGGTGTTCATTCAACGCAAAATTTCCATAGGCACCCGTTCATAACTTCGTGCACGCCCGAATGGGCAACGCCGCCGTGGCTATCGTCGCTTCGGGCGACACGCCTTGCGGCCATGTCGCTCCTTGACTGTCGCGACAGAGTGCATCAGCTCCTTGAAGGCGACTATCGCCGGATCGTCAGCGAGCGCGTGGTCGGACCGCGACTCCAGATGCTCGACCACGGCCAGCAGCGCGTCCGCGATCTGTCCGATCTGCTTGCCGTAACCGGCGACATCCGACAGCACGTCCTTCTCGACATCTGGCGCCGAGGATTGCCCCACCGTGATGTTGACGAGGCCGAACTGGCCGCCGGTGGGACTGAAGAACGACGGATAAATGGACTGGACGACATCCCCCGACAGGGGCAGCTTGAACACAGGCATGCGATTTCGCCTCGCTGATGCTCGACCGGCACGGACACACTATCACGAGCACCCGCCTTCGGATGGACCCGAATCAGCGCTAGTGGATTGCCTTCGGTGACTTCCCTGGACGCAAACAGCATGACCGGCCCCGAACTGAAGCAGCTCCGCAACGACCTTTCCGACGCGCTCGAGCGCAAGCTCACCGCGGCCGACATGGCCAGGCTTTGCGGACTGCCGGCGCAGGGCGGCGCCGATACCATCCGGCGCTGGGAGGTTCGTGGACCGACGCCGTCCGCGACCAAGGTGCTGCGCGTGCTCGCGATGGCGAGCGAGCGCTATCCGATCATGGAGAAGTTCGACGTCTTCGATCGCCACGACGTCCGCGAGGAGGACCGGCCCGCAAGGCGCGCGGCCTTCCGCGCGCAGATGCGCGATGAGGTTCGGCGGCGGCTTGGTTAACGACGGACGTGCGCAAGTTACCCGAGACGTGCGACGTTAAGCCTTCCTTCACCACTTCTTAAGCCGACATTAAGCACGAAAATCATTTACAGCCCAATAAGTTAGGTTGGCTGTCGTTGTGCCATGCATGTGACAGCATTTTCGTCAAAAGCGAGCTATCTGCAAAACCAACGACGGCGCGGACAGCGCGCCTGCCGGGGACCAAAGTGCTGGAGTTCAAGACGATGAAGAAGATTTTGTTTGCGACCGTTGCCCTGCTCGTGGTGGGCGCTGCCGCGCCGGCCGTCGGCGCCGATCTCGGCAACCGCAACTATTACAAGGCACCCGCGCCGGCCTATGCCGCGCCGATCTACAACTGGACGGGCTTCTATATCGGCGGCCATGTCGGCGGCGCGTTCTCCAGCGACAACAATTTCAACGGCCTCTCCACCGGCAACAACGGCAACGGCCGTTTCCTCGGCGGCGTGCAGGTCGGTGCGGACTGGCAGTTCAACCCGAACTTCGTGGTCGGCGTCGAAGGCCAGTATTCCTGGCTTTCCGGCAGCGTCGGCGCTGTGTTTCCGGGCGGCATCGCCTACAGCAACGACCAGCGTGGCCTCGGCTCGATCACCGGCCGCGTCGGCTACACCTGGGGTCCGGGCCTGCTCTACGTGAAGGGCGGCTACGCCTATTCCGACAACAACGAGAAGGTGACCGTCGGTGGCGTGCCGACCGCCTTCCTCATCACCGGCGATCACCGCAACGGCTACACCGTCGGCGCGGGCCTCGAATACATGTTCGCCCCGAACTGGTCGGCCAAGGCCGAGTACCAGTACTACAATTTCGGCGACGCGAGCTTCACCGGCGGTCCACTGGCGGGCACCGGCAGCTTCACCACCGACGACCACACCATCAAGGCGGGCGTCAACTACCGCTTCAACTGGGCCAACTCGTCGGTCGCGCGCTACTGATCGCGCCTCAAAAATCTCTTCATCATCAAGGGCCGGCAACTTTGCCGGCCCTTTCTTTTTTCGCTGTGCGGAACCAGCGCAACCGATTGTGCAACTTGCGATTTTTTAACCCGACCCAGGGATACTCCGCGGCGAAAATATAAAGATCACGCGTGGGGGAATTTCGATGGCGATCCGTCTGGGTGCTGGCCGTGTCCTTGGCCGTCTCAAGCCTCGTTTCAAGATGCCAAGGTGGGGCGTGCGCGGCAGCCTGTTCGCCGCCTTCGCATTGATCGCGGGCATGGGCCTCGTGATCGCAGCCGGCGCCGGCTTCGTCTTCAATCACCTCGGCGCGACCATGATGGATCTGAGCGGCCGCGACATCCCGCGCCTCTCCGCCAGCCTGCAGCTCGCCTCGCAAAGCGCGACGCTCGCGGCGCAAGGCCCGGGCCTGCTGGCATCGCCCTCCGACGAGGCGCTGAAGGAACGCACCAAGAGCGTGAAGGACATCCAACAGCTCGCCATGGCCAAGCTCGGCGAGATCATCGAGCTCGGCGCCGACAAGCAGATCGCAACCGCGCTGCGCGACACCGCCAAGAGCATCGACGAGGCGACCCAGAGCCTGGTGTCGGCCGCGCGCGAGCGGCTCGAGACCGGCGCGTTGCATGACAAGCAGTATGAGGCGCTGCGCAAGGCGCAGCTCACCTTCGTCGGCGCGGCCGGTCCTGCGATGCTGGACGCACAGACGCGCCTGAACGCGATCCTCGGCGCGGCGGAAGTTTCCGCCGATGATGCGACTGAGGCCGCCCGCACCGTCTCCCAGGTCGCGACAATCTCCGCCAACGGCAATCTGATGGCCGCCGACATGATGGCGGCGCTGTCGGCCAACAACAGCGACACGCTGGAGGCGATCGAGAAGGAGTTCAAGGCGACGCGCGACCGCGTCAAGTCGAACCTCGAGGACCTCCCGAACATGCCCTCGATGCAGACGGTGCGCGACGCCGTGCAGAAGCTGTTCGCCTTCGGCGAGGGCAAGACCGGCGTGTTCAAGATCCGCCAGAAGGAGCTCGACGCCATCGACTACGGCCAGACCATTCTGGACGAGACTCGCAAGCTCAATGTCGGTCTCGGCATCAGCGTGCAGCAGCTCGTCGACGGCGTGCAGAAGGAGACCAACGCGTCGACCTTCCAGGCGCGCCAGGAGATCTCGCTCGCCACCACCGCGATGCTGGCGCTGGGCGCGCTGATGCTGGTCGGCTCGGCGCTGTTCGTCTGGCTCTATGTCGGCCGCAACATCCTGCGGCGGATCGGCGCGCTGCATCAGTCGATGCAGCTGCTCGCGAACGGCGACCTCGAGACCGAGATCTACCGCTCGAAGCACCACAATGACGAAATCTCGGTGATGGCGAACACGCTGCAGGTGTTTCGCGAGAGCATGATCGAGGCCCGCGCGATGTCGAGCGAGCAGGACAAGGACCGTGTCGCCAAGGCCGAGCGTGCCGGGCGCATGGAAGCGAAGATCGCCGAGTTCGAGGGTGCGGTACGCAACGCGCTCGACAATCTCGCGCAGTCGGCCAATTCGATGCAGTCCACCGCGCAGAGCATGTCGAACACCGCCGACCAGTCCAACGCGCTGGTAAACGCGGTCGCCTCCGCTGCCGAGGAGACCTCGGTCAACGTGCAGACCGTGTCATCAGGCACCGAGCAGCTGTCGTCCTCGATCGAGGAGATCAGCAAGCAGGTCGTCACCTCGGCCGCGATCGCCAGGAAGGCGGTCGACGAGGCCGGCGCCACCGACACCACGGTGCAGAGCCTCGCCGACAGTGCGAGCCGCATCAGCGTCGTGGTCGACCTGATCCAGACCATCGCCTCGCAAACCAACCTGCTCGCGCTCAACGCCACCATCGAGGCGGCGCGCGCGGGCGAAGCCGGCCGCGGCTTCGCGGTGGTCGCCTCCGAGGTGAAGAGCCTCGCGAACCAGACCGCCAAGGCGACGGAAGAGATCCGCACCCAGATCGCCAGCATGCAGCAGGTCACCACCTCGGCGGTGGGCGCCATCCAGGGCATCGGCCGGATCATCGGCGAGATCAACGACGTGACCACGACGATCGCCGCCGCGGTCGAGGAACAGGGCGCAGCCACCCGGGAAATCGCCCGCAACATCCAGCATGCCGCCGGCGGCACCAGCGAGGTCTCCAGCAACATCATCGGCGTCTCCACGGCTTCGGCCGAAGCCGGCGCGGCGGCGAGCGAAGTGCTGGGCGCCTCCGACGCGCTCCGCCGCGAAGCCGACATGCTGCGCGGAGAGATCGACGCGTTCCTCAACAATATGCGGGCGGCGTAAGCCGCCGGCCCGTGGCCCGGATGGAGCGCCGCGTAATCCGGGCTACGGAAAACTGCAGGTATGACCGCCATGCGGAGACCACGGCCCGGCCTTTTTCGGCTGGCGCCCCGCGCCCGGCGGGTTTAAGCCGGTAGCATGAACCCGAAAACCGACACCGTGCAGTCCTCGGCCGAGGCCCTGCGCTATCCCTGGGAACAGCATCCCGGCCCCGAAGAGGTCGTCGAGGTGCGTCCCGGTGTGTTGTGGGCGCGGCTGAAACTGCCGTTCCGCCTCAACCACGTGAACATCTACCTGCTCGCCGACGGCGACGGCTATGCCATGGTCGATGCCGGCTTCGGCAATGAAGAGACGATCGAGGCCTGGACCAAACTGTTCGAGGGGCCGCTGAAGGGCGTCAACATCACGCGCCTGATCGTCACGCATTCGCACCCCGATCACGTCGGCCTCGCGGGCTGGATCGTCGAGCGGTTCAACTGCCCGCTGGTGATGTCGCAGGTCGAATATCTGCAATCGGTCTACCACCAGAACCGCGGCACCGAGGAGCGGCGCGAAGCCCAACGGCTGTTCTTCCGCCGCCACGGCATGGACGAGTCGCTCACCGAAAAGCTGCTCGGCCGCGGCCAGGACTATCTCAAGCGCGTCTCGGTGCTGCCGCCGTCCTACCGCCGCATCTCGCACGGCGACGAGATCGTGATCGGCACCCGCCGCTTCAAGGTCATCACCGGCGGCGGGCACGCGCTCGACCAGGTGATGCTGTATTGCGCCGGCGACAAGCTGTTCCTCTCCGCCGACCAGGTGCTGAGCAAGATCTCGCCCAATGTCAGCGTCTGGGCGGTCGAGCCCGACCAGAACTCGCTCGGCGAATATCTGGCCTCGCTCGCGAGCCTCACCACCACCCTGCCCTACGATCTGCTGGTGCTGCCCGGCCACGGCGTGCCGTTCTATGGTCTGAAGACCCGCATCAAGCAGCTCGCCGACCATCACGAGGAGCGCTGCCGCCTGATCGCGGAAGCCTGCAGCGAGGTGCCACAGACTTCGCGCGCCCTGGTGCCTGTCGTGTTCAACAAGCACGTGCTGGACGAGCATCAGATGGGCTTTGCCGCCGGCGAGCTCGTTGCCCACGTCAACTACATGATCGTCGAGGGCCGTCTGACGGCGGAGACGAAAGACGGCGTGCTGCAGTTCCGGACGACGTGAGCCACGGCGTCATGGCCGGGCTTGTCCCGGCCATGACGAGTTTGTGGAAGCGGCTCACTTCATATTGGCGATCGCGTGCAGCGCCGCGATGTAGCCGAACGGGCCAAGCCCGCAGATCACACCGGTCGCCACGAACGAGATCTTCGAATGCCGGTGATATTCGTCGCGGGCGTGGATGTTGGAGATGTGGACTTCCAGCACCGGGCCTTCGAAGGTCTTGATCGCGTCCATGATCGATACCGAGGTGAAGGAAAGACCGGCCGGATTGATGATGATCGCATCGGCATCCTGCCGCGCCGACTGGATCAGATCGACCAGCACGCCTTCATGGTTGGACTGGTGGAAGGCGAGCTTGAGCCCGAGCTTGGCAGCCGCTTCCTCGCAGCTCGCATTGACCTCCGCGAGCGTGGTGGTGCCGTAGATGTGCGGCTCGCGGATGCCGAGCATGTTGAGGTTGGGACCGTTGAGGATCATCACGCGCTTCATGGACAGGTCTTTCCAAAAGTTAGCCACCGAACCACTTGGCCGGGCCGGTGACGAGAACGGGAAACAGCGTCAGCAAGGCTAGCACGACGAGCTGCGCGATCATGAAGGGCCAGACGCCGCGGATCAGATCATCCATCGAGACGCGGGCAACGCCGCAGACGACGTTGAGCACGACGCCGACCGGCGGCGTGATCAGGCCGATCGCATTGTTGATGATGAAGAGCACGCCGAAATAGACCGGGTCGATGCCGGCCTGCTTGACGATCGGCATCAGGATCGGCGTCAGGATCAGGATCGTCGGCGTCATGTCCAGCGCGGTGCCGACGATGACGACGATGATCATCAGAATGAAGGTGAGGAGTGTCTTGTTGCCCGCGAACGGTTGCACGAGCGCCACGATCTGGTCGGAGATCTCGGCAACCGTGATCAGCCAGGACGATACCAGCGCCGCGGCGACGAGGAACATCACGACAGCCGTGGTCTGCGCGGTCGAGACCAGCAGTGCCGGCAGTTGTGCCGGCCTGAGCTCGCGATAGACGCCCATCGCCACCACCAGCGAGTAGACGGCGACGACGACGGCCGCTTCCGTCGGCGTGAAGATGCCAAAGCGCAGGCCGAAAATGATGATCATCGGCAGCATCAGGGCCCAGAAGCCGTCGATCAGCGCGCGCCAGATCTCGGTGAGGCTCTTGCGCGGCAGGCGCGCCGGATTCTCCTTGCGTACGACCCACCACCAGGCAAAGCACAGGCCGGCGCCGAGCAGCAGGCCGGGCACGATGCCGGCCAGAAACAGCTTCGAGATCGAGACATTGGCGGCGACGCCGAAAATGACGAAACCGATCGACGGAGGAATGACGGGCGCGATGATCCCGCCGGCAGCGACGAGGCCAGCCGCGCTGGCGCGATTGTGGCCGGCGGCGGCCATCATCGGCACCAGGAGCGCACCGAGCGCCGCGGCGTCCGCGACCGCCGAGCCCGACAGCGAGGCCAGGATGCATGACGTCAGGATCGCGACATAGCCGAGCCCGCCGCGGAAATGGCCGACCAGGGCGATGGCGAAGTTGAGGATGCGGCGCGCCAGGCCACCGGTGTTCATGACCTCGCCGGCGAGGATGAAGAACGGCACGGCCATCAACGGGAAGGAATCGACGCCGTTGATGACGTTCTGCGCGATGATCTGGGAGTCGAACATCGCGAGATAGGTCATCAGCGCGATGCCGCAGATGATCAGCGCAAACGCGATCGGCAGGCCGATCGCCATGGCGCCGAGCAGCGAGAAGGTGAAGACGGCGATAGTCATGCCTGCGGCTTTCCGCTCGCGGCGCCAGGAGAATGCGGGAGCTCCTCGGACTCGCTGATGGCGATCAGATCGGCATCGGCGATCTGCCCGGTCACGAGCCGATAGAGCTCATGCACGATGATCACGCAGGAGGAGGCGCCGAACACGATCCCGGCAGCGTAGAACAGGCCGACCGAGAGCCCCGAGGCGGGCGCCACCGTATCCCAGTTCAACACCGTCTGCTTCCAGGAGCCCTCCGTCAGCAGCACGGAGGCATAGAGCATCAGCGCGTGGCTGAGGCCGTAGCAGACCTTGCGGCCGAACGGCGACAGCACCTTGACGAGGCTGTCGACGCCGAGATGGGCATGCTCCTTCAGGCCGATGATCGCGCCCAGAAACACCATCCACACGAACAGCCAGCGCGACAGCTCTTCCGAGATCGCTATCCCGGAATTGAAGCCGTAGCGCAGCACGACGTTGCCGAACACCAGCACCACCATGGCGACGAGCAGCACCGCGATCACCGCGCGGAGCAGCCGGAAATAGGCGTCGACCATCGTTTTCATCATGTCCGTCCTGCTGCGCGTCGGCTTACGGCTTCAAGGCGTGCACGCGGTCGAGCTCACTGTTGAACAGCTTGACGATGGCGGGGTCGTAGTCGGCGGAGAATTTTTCCGCGATCGGCTTGGTCTTCTCGCGCATGCGGTCGAGCTCGACGGGTGCGATCTCGTTGACCGCCATGCCCTTGGCCTTGAGCTCGTCGATCGCGGCCTTGGCCTGCTCGCGGCTGACCTTGCGCTGGTAGTCGCGCGCCTCGATCGCGGCGTCCTGCAATATCTTCTGCTCGTCAGGCGAAAGACCGTCCCAGAATTTCTTGCTGATCAGGATGATGTTGGTCGAATAGGTGTGGTTGGTGACGCTGAGATACTTTTGCACCTCGAAGAACTTGTTCGACAGGATCACCGAGAACGGGTTCTCCTGGCCGTCGACGGTGCCCGTCTCCAGCGCGCTGTAGAGCTCCGAGAAACTCATCGGCACCGGGTTGGCGTTGAAGGCCTTGAAGGTCTCCAGATAGACCGGGTTCGGGATCACACGGATCTTGATGCCGCCGAGGTCCTCGCCCCTGGTGATGGCACGCTTGCTGTTGGTGACGTTGCGGAAGCCGAGATCCCAATAAGCGAGACCAACCAGCCCCTTCTCAGGCAGCTTTGCCAGCAGCGCCGCGCCGAGCGGACCATCGAGCAAGGCGTCGGCCTGCTGCGGCGTCGAGACGATGAAGGGGAAATCAATCAGGCCGTAATCCTTGACGATGCCGACCAGCGACGTCGTCGCCGGCGACTGCATCTCCTGGGTGCCGGCGCGCAGCGCCGATTGCTGCTGCATCTCGCTGCCCAGCTGGTTGGCCGGATATTCGCGCACCTTGATCTTGCCGCCACTTTTCGCCGCGACGATCTCGGCGAATTTCTGCACGCCCTTGCTGACGGGATGGTCGGTGTTGTTGAGGTGCCCCCAGCGGATGGTGCGCTCCTGAACGGCCTGCGCCGAGGCCGGCCCCATCGCGCCCAAGGCGACCGCGCCGATCGCCGCCACCAAAGCCAGACCTTTGAACCGAACGGGCATCGCCCCCTCCCCTGTTGATCTCGTTCTTAGGGACGGGAACGTCTTATATGACGAATTATAAATCAACCTATATTTTTAATTTTGTCTGATATTAAAAGAAACACTTGATAAAATTACGAAATTTGGCAAAACGCACGTCCAACGCGCTAGGATGAGGCATGGACACCCTTCCCGACACGACCGCCGAGACGGTGGGCGATAGCGCCTATCGCCGCATCCGCACCGACCTGATCTTCGGCAAGCTGACGCCGGGGCAGAAGTTGAAGCTCGAGCGGATGAGCAGCGCCTATGGCACCAGCATCTCGACGCTGCGCGAGACGCTGAACCGGCTGTGCTCGGAAGGTTTTGTCGTCGCCGAAGGCCAGCGCGGCTTCGAGGTCGCGCCGATCTCGGCGACCGAATTCCAGGAGATCGCTGAGCTGCGCGAGCTGCTCGAGGGCCACATGATCGAGAAGTCGTTTGCGGCCGGCGATCTCGACTGGGAGGCGCATATCGTCTCAGCGCACCACAAGCTCGCGGCGATGGAGCGGATGCTGCTGTCAGGCGAGCGATCCGATGCGGAGAGCTGGAAACAGTGCGATTTCCAGTTTCACCGCGCGCTCGTCGCGGCCTGCGGCTCGAAGGTGCTGCTCGATGCGCATGCCGCGGTCTATGACCGCTATCTGCGCTACCAGATGATCGCCGTGGTGTTCCGCGGCGAGATGGCGGCAGCCGAGCATCGCGAGTTGAAAGAGCTGGCGCTGAAGCGCGACGCCGAGGGCGCGAACAAGGTGCTGCACACCCACATCCATGATTGCGTGGCGCATGCCTTGCGCAATTCGGATTGGTTAAAGCCGGTGGCCGCCGTCAAGGAGGCGCGTGCCGAGCCGCGCAAGAAGGCCAAGGCCGGGTAGGCCAGCACCTCGACGGATGGTGCAAAGCAACATTGCCTCTCGCGCGAACTTGATCGGGATCAAGTTTCAAATCGCACGATAGGGCATTTTGCCCAAATGCTCCCCATGCCCAAATGTGGGAAAGCGCATAGACTCTAGAGCTGGAAAAGCTCTAAGAAGATGCGCCCTTTTTGGTCAGTTCCGTCTTAGGTTTTGCCGATGGATTACGCCCAGTTCTTCAATACCGCCCTCGATCGTCTCCACACCGAGCGGCGCTACCGCGTGTTCGCCGATCTTGAACGCATCGCCGGCCGGTTCCCGCATGCGCTGTGGCACTCGCCCAAGGGCAAACGCGACGTCGTGATCTGGTGCTCCAACGATTATCTCGGCATGGGCCAGCACCCGAAGGTGGTCGGCGCCATGGTCGAAACCGCGACCCGCGTCGGCACCGGCGCAGGCGGCACCCGCAACATCGCCGGTACGCATCATCCGCTGGTGCAGTTGGAGGCCGAACTCGCCGATCTCCACGGCAAGGAAGCGTCGCTGCTGTTCACCTCGGGCTATGTCTCGAACCAGACCGGCATCGCGACCATCGCGAAGCTCATTCCGAACTGCCTGATCCTGTCGGACGAGCTCAACCACAATTCGATGATCGAGGGCATCCGCCAGTCCGGCTGCGAGCGCGTCGTGTTCCGCCACAACGACCTCGCCGACCTCGAAGAGAAGTTGAAGGCCGCAGGTCCGAACCGGCCGAAGCTGATCGCCTGCGAGAGCCTCTATTCGATGGACGGCGACGTCGCCCCGCTCGCCAAGATCTGCGATCTCGCCGAGAAATATGGCGCGATGACCTATGTCGACGAGGTCCACGCCGTCGGCATGTACGGCCCGCGCGGCGGCGGCATCGCCGAGCGTGACGGCGTCATGCATCGCATCGACATTCTCGAAGGCACGCTGGCCAAGGCGTTCGGCTGCCTCGGCGGCTACATCGCCGCCAACGGCCAGATCATCGACGCCGTGCGCTCCTACGCGCCGGGCTTCATCTTCACCACGGCGCTGCCGCCGGCGATCTGCTCGGCCGCAACCGCCGCGATCAGGCATCTGAAGACCTCGAACTGGGAGCGCGAGCGCCACCAGGACCGCGCCGCCCGCGTCAAGGCGATCCTCAACGCCGCCGGCCTGCCCGTGATGTCGAGCGACACCCATATCGTGCCGCTGTTCATCGGCGATGCCGAGAAGTGCAAGCAGGCGTCCGACCTGCTGCTGGAACAGCACGGCATCTACATTCAGCCGATCAACTATCCGACGGTAGCCAAGGGCACCGAACGCCTGCGCATCACGCCCTCGCCCTATCACGACGACGGCTTGATCGATCAGCTCGCCGAAGCGCTCCTGCAGGTGTGGGACCGCCTGGGTCTGCCGCTCAAGCAAAAGTCGCTGGCGGCGGAGTAGGCTTGCTTCCACCCTCCCCTCGAGGGGGAGGGTCGGCTCACATTGAGCGCAGCGAAATGGGAGACGGGGTGGGGTGACAGTCTCTCCACGTCCGACGCTGCTGGTGCGGAAAGATTACCCCGCTCGCGCTTCGCGCGATCGACCCTCCCCCTCCAGGGGAGGGTAAGTGCCAGTGCCCGCCCGCTTCACCTTAACGACAACCCCAGTTCCCGCCCCGGTACGGCATTTCGCTGTCGCTTGCGCCCGCCCAACGCGCTAGATTTGCAGGGGAAATGAGTTCGGGCGCCCTCGCGCCCAGGGAGAAGCGCGCTCGCCATGCTGCACGACTGGGGCGTGATCGCTGCCGCCTTCGGCTATATCGGCTTCCTGTTCCTGGTGGCGAGCCACGGCGACCGCCGCTCGCCGGCCGGGCGCGGCCGTGCGTCCGGGCTGATCTACCCGCTGTCGCTCGCGATCTATTGCACCTCCTGGACCTTCTTCGGCTCGGTCGGCTTCGCCACCCGCGCCTCGACCGACTTCCTCGCGATCTATGTCGGCCCGATCCTGATGATCGGGCTCGGCGCCGGCGTCCTGCGCCGCGTGATCCAGCTCGCCAAAGCGCACAACATCACCTCGATCGCCGACTTCATCGGCGCGCGCTACGGCAAGAGCCAGGCGGTGGCGGCAACGGTGGCGCTGATCGCGATCATCGGCTCGGTGCCCTACATCGCGCTCCAGCTCAAGGCGGTCGCCTCCTCGCTCGAAACGATCCTGAGCGAGGACCAGGCGTTCTCCCACATCCCGATCCTCGGCGACATGGCGCTGATGGTGACGCTGGCGATGGCCGCCTTCGCCGTGCTGTTCGGCACGCGGCAGACCGACGCCACCGAGCACCAGCACGGACTGATGCTGGCGGTCGCAACCGAATCCATCGTCAAGCTGATCGCCTTCCTCGCCGCAGGCATCTTCGTCACCTTCTGGATGTTCTCGCCGCACGAATTGATCGAGCGCGCGATGAAGACGCCGGAGGCGGTGCGCGCCATCAACTATTCGCCGTCGATCGGCAACTTCCTGACCATGACGCTGCTGTCGCTCTGCGCGATCATGCTGCTGCCGCGCCAGTTTCACGTCAGCGTGGTCGAAAACTCCTCGGATGCAGAGGTCGGCCGCGTGCGCTGGCTGTTTCCGCTCTATCTCGTCGCCATCAATCTGTTCGTGATCCCGATCGCACTCGCCGGCCTCGTTACCTTTCCGTTCGGCGCGGCCGATCCCGACATGTATGTGCTGGCGCTGCCTATGGAGGGCGGCGGGGAGCTGCTCAGCGTCGCCATTTTCGTCGGCGGCCTGTCGGCGGCGACCGCGATGGTGATCGTCGAATGCGTCGCGCTCTCCATCATGGTCTCGAACGACCTCGTGGTGCCCCTGGTGCTGCAGCGGCGGCCGGAGGGGCGCACCGGCGGCGCCGATTTCAGCGACTTCCTGCTGCGCTCGCGGCGCCTTGCGATCTTCGCCATCATGGTGCTGGCCTATTTCTACTACCGCGCGCTCGGCAACACCCAGCTTGCGGCGATCGGCCTGCTCTCCTTTGCCGCCATCGCCCAGCTCGCGCCAAGCTTCTTCGGCGGGCTGCTGTGGCGGCGCGCCACCGCGCGCGGTGCGATCGGCGGCATGCTGGTCGGCTTCGCGGTGTGGCTTTACACGCTGTTCATCCCGAGCTTCATGGATTCCTCGACGGCGGGAATCCTGCTGCTCCAGCACGGCCCGTTCGGCATCGAGGCGCTGCGGCCGCAGGCGCTGTTCGGCGCCGACCTGCCGCCGCTGATGCACGGCGTGATCTGGTCGCTGTCGCTCAACATCCTGACCTATGTGCTGCTGTCGCTGGCGCGCCGGCCATCCTCGATCGAGCTGGTGCAGGCCGATCTGTTCGTACCCAACACGCTCGCGCCGATCTCCCCGAACTTCCGCCGCTGGCGCACCACCGTCACGGTGCAGGACATCCAGACCACGGTCGCGCAATATCTCGGACCCGACCGCGCCCGGCATTCGTTCGAGGCATTTTCGGTACGGCGCAATGTTCGCCTGGAATCCGGGGCGCCAGCCGATTTCGAGCTGCTGCAGCACGCCGAGCACCTGATCGCCTCTTCGATCGGCGCGGCCTCCTCGCGGCTCGTGATGTCGCTGCTGCTGCGCAAGCGGACGGTCTCGGCGAAAGCGGCGCTGAAACTGCTCGACGATTCCCACGCGGCGCTGCATTTCAATCGCGAGATCCTCCAGACCGCGCTCAACCATGTCCGCCAGGGCATCGCCGTGTTCGACGCCGATCTGCAGTTGATCTGCTCCAACCGGCAGTTCGGCGATCTCCTGAACGTGCCGCCGCATTTCATCCAGTTCGGCACGCCATTGCGTGAAATCCTGGAATTCATGGGTGTGAGCGAGCCGGACAATCCGGTCGAGCGCGAAGGCATGCTGGAGCGGCGGCTCGCGGCCTACACCACCGACAGCGAGCCTTATCTCGAGCGCCTGCCCGACCGCCACATGGTGATCGAGATTTTGACCAACCGCATGCCCGGCGGCGGCTTCGTCATCACCTTCACCGATGTCACGCCCACGTTCGAGGCCGCCGAAGCGCTGGAGCGCGCCAATGCGACGCTGGAAAAGCGGGTGCGCGACCGCACCGAGGAACTGACCCGGCTGAATTCCGAGCTGGCGCTGGCCAAGAGCGCGGCCGAGGACGCCAGCATCTCCAAGACGCGCTTCCTGGCAGCAGCCAGTCACGACATCCTCCAGCCCCTGAACGCGGCGCGGCTCTATGTCACCAGCCTGGTCGAGCGCCAGCACAGCGGCGAGGAGACGCGGCTGGTCGAGAACATCGACGAATCGCTCCAGGCGATCGAGGAGATCCTCGGCGCACTGCTCGACATATCGCGGCTGGATGCCGGCGCGATGACGACCTCGATTTCGAGCTTCAAGATGGCCGATTTGATGCGCTCGCTGGAGATCGAGTTTGCGCCGATCGCGCGCGCCAAGAACCTGGAGCTCGCCTTCGTGCCCTGCTCGCTGCCGGTCGAGTCAGACCGGCTGTTGCTGCGGCGCCTGCTCCAGAACCTGATCTCAAACGCGATCAAATACACCCCGCGCGGACGCGTGCTGGTCGGCTGCCGCCGGCAGGGCCCTTCGCTGAAAATCTGCGTCTACGACACCGGCGTCGGCATCCCGCCGGTCAAGCGCGGCGAGATCTTCAAGGAATTCCACCGCCTCGAACAGGGAGCGCGGATCGCCCGCGGCCTTGGACTCGGCCTCTCGATCGTCGAGCGTCTTGCACGCGTGCTCAAGCACGGCATCGCCATCGACGGCAACAAGAGCGGCGGCTCGGTCTTCTCCGTGACAGTGCCGACAGCCAAGGCGATCACCCACACCGCCGCCGTCACCAGCGCGACGCCGCTGGCGCGTAGGCCGATCTCGGGCGCTCTCATCGTCTGCATCGAGAACGACGCGGCGATCCTCGACGGCATGCGCACGCTGCTGAAGGCCTGGGACGCCGAGGTGATCGCGGTCGCCGACCCCGAGGGCGCGATCGCCGCGATCGAAGGCGCTGGCCGCCGCGTCACCGGTCTGCTGGTCGATTATCACCTCGACCGCGGCAACGGCATTGCCGCCATCCGCGACATTCGCCGCCGCTTCGGCGACGGCATCCCTGCGATCCTGATCACCGCCGACCGCAGTCCCGCGGTGCAGGTCGCCGCGCGCGAGGAAAAAATCGCGGTGCTCAACAAGCCGGTGAAGCCGGCCTCACTGCGCGCCCTGCTGGGACAATGGCGCACGCAGCAGATGGTGGCGGCGGAGTGAGACGCGGTCAGTAGTCGGTCGAGACGCTGAGTGCGCGCCACCTCTCGAGCTCGTCGAGGCGTTGCCGATCCGTCGCCGCGATGGCGTTCACGGCGTCGCTGCCGAGCGCGATCCGCAGCGGCGGGCTGTCCATGTCGACGAGCTCCAGCACGACGGCGGCGGCCTTCGCCGGATCGCCAGGCTGGCGGCCATCGTAATCGCGCTGCATCCTGACGGCCGCGCCAACGACGGCGTCGTACTCCGCCCGCCCTTCGCCGGTCGCATGCGCGGACTGCGCAAAGCCCGTACGGAAGCCGCCGGGTTCGACGATCGTCACGTGCACGCCGATCAACGCCATCTCGCGCGCCAGCGATTCCGAAAAGCCCTCGATGCCCCATTTCGCGGCCGAATAGGCCGCGCGTGCGGGGGCTCCGATCCGTCCGCCGACGGATGAGAATTGCACGATATGCCCGCGGCGCTGCCGGCTCAGCACGGGGATCGCCGCCTTGGTGACGATGATGGTGCCGAGCAGATTGACCTCGATCTGCTGACGGAACGAGGCCAGGCTCGTGTCCTCGACCGATCCGAGATCGCCATAGCCGGCATTGTTCACGACCACATCGACGCCGCCGAATGCCGCCACGGCGAGGCCGATGGCCGCTTGCGCGGCAGCCTCGTCGGTGACGTCGAGCCTTGCGAGCCGCAGTCTCTCGCCAAAGCGCTCACTCAACGGTTCGAGCGGCTTCGTGTCCCGGGCCGTGGCCACCACGCGATCTCCCGCCGCAAGTGCGGCTTCCGTGATGGCGCGTCCGAGCCCGCGCGAGCTGCCGCTGATGAACCAGATCTTTGACACGGTGGGCTCCTGATTACTCAAGGCGCAAGCCGGGTGAAAACGTAGTCGCGGCCCTTGGCGCGGGCATCATGGCAGGCGAAGCAGGTGCGGTGCTGGGCCTCGTCAACCGGCTTGCCATTGACGAAGCGCCCGAACCCCCAGCCGCCGGTGGACGCATATTTCCTGGAATCCTTGACCATCACCTGCACCGTGGTGGCCGCGCCGGGGATCGTCGCGGATGCGAATTCCGGTGACTGTTTCCGCTTCCATGCGCGCTTGACCAGAATGGTGCCGTCCGGGAACGGAAGTTTTCCGGCCTGATAGGCCTCGATTGCTGTCTGATTGCCGACCACCGCGCGAAGCTCGTCGAGCGGTGCCGCCTCTTCGGCGGGCGCGATCAGCTCCCACTGCTTGTAACCCGCAGGAATCGTGACGCCGAAGATCGGCGAGGCGTCTGCCGCATTGCCTTGCACCGGCCCCTCGGCGAGAGCGATCGAGACCAGGTAGGGCACGCAAGTCAGGAGAACGACGAGAAGGAGCGCGGCAACCGTGATAGCCGTCGCATAAGAGCGCTTCTTCTTTTCAGGTTCGATGGACGTCATGACGTTCCTTCATGCTGGGATCGTGGCATCCTCGGTCCAGCCGCGCTGGACCGAGGCATCGAATGAACGCTCAGGCGCCGTCGGCATCGATGACGGCCTTGGCGAAGGCTTGCGGCGCTTCCTGCGGCAGATTGTGGCCGATGCCGCCGGTGATCAGGCGGAAGTCGTACCGGCCTGAGAACCTCTTGGCATAGGCGCTGGGGTCGGGATGCGGCGCACCGTTGGCGTCGCCCTCCATCGTGATCGTCGGGACGCTGATCACCGGAGCTGCGGCGAGCTTCTTTTCGAGCTCCTCGTATTTCGCTTCGCCCTGGGCGAGCCCGAGCCGCCAGCGGTAATTGTGGATCGTGATCGCGACATGATCCTTGTTGTCCAGCGCCGCCGCGCTCCGGTTGAAGGTCGCGTCATCGAACTTCCATTGCGGCGAGGCGAGCTTCCAGATCAGTTTGGCGAAATCATGCGTGTACTTCTCGTATCCGGCGCGGCCGCGCTCGGTCGCGAAATAGAACTGGTACCACCATTGCAGCTCGGCCGACGGCGGCAGCGGCGCGTTGCCCGCGGCCTGGCTGGAGATCAGGTACCCGCTGACCGACACCAGCGCGCGGCAGCGATCCGGCCACAACGCAGCGATGATATCGGCGGTGCGCGCGCCCCAGTCGAAGCCGGCGATGACAGCCTTCTTGATGTCGAGCTTGTCCATCAGCGCGATGATGTCGACGGCCATGGCCGCGGGCTCGCCGTTGCGCGGCGTCTCGCTGGAAAGGAAATGCGTCGAGCCGTAGCCGCGCAGGTACGGGATGATCACGCGATAGCCCGCCTTTGCCAGGATCGGCGCGACATCGACGAAGGCGTGAATGTCGTAAGGCCAGCCGTGCAGCAGGATCGCCACGGGACCGTTCGAGGGACCTGCTTCAGCATAGCCGACATTGAGAACGCCGGCATCGACCTGCTTGATCGGACCGAACGACGCATTCGATGCGGACGACTTCGACGCGTCCGTCTCGGCACGGGCGAGGTCGATGACGCCGAGACCGACGGCGACGGTGCCCGCGGCGACGCCAAAGAACTTGCGGCGATGCTGGTCGATGAGCTGCTTCATGATGGTGCTTCCTTTTTGATGGTTGGCGATGGTGATCAGATCAGTGCGACCGCGACGTCGATGTTGCCGCGCACGGCCTTGGAATAAGGACAGGTCTGGTGCGCTTCATCGACGATGCCGCGCGCGACCTCGCGATCGAGGCCCGGCAGGCTGACATTGAGGCGCGCCCGGAGAGCGTAAGTGCCCTCATCGAGAAGAAGGTCGATTTCCGCATCGATCGCGCATTTTCTCGGAAGCACGATTTTCCGCCTGCGCGCGGCCATCTCCATGGCGCCTTCGAAGCAGGCCGACCAGCCGGCCGCGAACAATTGCTCGGGATTGGTACCGATGCCCGCGCCGCCCGGCGGCGACAATTTGACATCCAGGCGGCCGTCGGAGCTGCGCGATATGCCGTCCTGTCGTCCACCGCTGGTGTGGGTCTTGCCCGTGTAAAGCAGTCTTGCCGCTTGCGTCATGAAGGTCTCCTTGCCGTCGCGCAATTGACTATCAGCCGTCCTCGCCAGACACCCGTTGGGACTTGTGAGAAGTTGTGAGGCCGGCAGGGAACTCGGTGACGAGACCTGCAAGCGCGGTCTGAGGCCGATGCAAAGCCGGCCTTGCCGGATCGCCCTCCGCTGGCTATGCGGTTTCCAAATGAGCAAGATTTCGCGATGACTGAGCCGGCCGCGCCCGCGGCATCGACATTGTCGTTCGGGCCATTCACCGTGACGCCGCATGAGCGGCTCGTGACGCGCGACGGTGTCGCGCTGCCGATGGGTGCAAAGAGCTTCGATACGCTGATTGCGTTAATGTCACGGCCGAACGAGGTCGTCAGCAAATGGGATCTGATGGCGGAGGTCTGGCCCGGCATGACCGTCGAGGAAACCAATCTGCGTTTTCACGTCGCAGCCCTGCGCAAGTCGCTCGGCGACGGCAAGGACGGCGCCCGCTATATCACCACGCTCTCCGGCCGCGGTTATTGCTTCGTGGCGCCGATCTCGCGAACGGACGCTGCAGCGGAACCGCATCCCGCACCGCGGGTGAACCTGCCGCCCGTAAAACTACCTAACCGGCTGCAACGCATGGTCGGCCGCGACGATGCGGTCACCGCCGTCTCCGACAAGCTCATCGGCTCGCGCTTCGTCACGATCGCCGGCCCGGGCGGCGTCGGCAAGACCGCCGTTGCGGTGGCGATCGCGCACGACCTGCTCGAGACTTTCTCCGACGCCGCGCATTTCGTCGACCTCGCCGCGCTCAGCGATCCCGATCTCGTGATCACCTCGATCCTGCTGATGCTGGGCTTGCCGGCGCAGACCGACGATCCCCTGCCTGCACTGCTCGCCCATCTCGGCGACAAGCGGATGCTGCTGATCCTCGACAATTGCGAGCACGTCATCGCCGCCGCAGCGCCGCTGGCAGCTGAAATCTTTCACGCCGCACCGCATGTCCATATCCTCGCCACGAGCCGCGAAGCCCTGCGCGTCGAGGGCGAGCAAGTCTACCGGTTGGCGCCGCTCGCCGTTCCCCCTGACAATCCCGGGCTGACCGCGGCTGCCGCACAGACCTATCCCGCGCTTCAGCTCTTCCTCGAACGCGCCATGGCCGGCGGCGCGCAGATCGCGCTCGACGATGCCAATGCCGCAATCGTCGCCGGGATCTGCCGCAAGCTCGACGGCATGGCGCTGGCGATCGAGCTCGCCGCCGGCCGGGTCGAGGCCTACGGCCTGGAGCAGACGGCCGCCCTGCTCGACGAACGCCTCAATCTGCTCTGGCAGGGCCAGCGCACCGCGCCGCCGCGGCAGAAGACGTTGCAAGCGACGCTGGACTGGAGCTACGGGCTGCTGTCCGACACCGAGCGCCTCGTGCTGCGCCGGCTTGCCGTCTTCGCCGGTCACTTCACCATTGACGCCGCGCTCGAAATCGTGCCGGACGAGCGCGTCGACCGCTCGCGCCTGTTCGATGCCATCGACAGCCTGGTCGCCAAGTCCATGGTCGCGCCGCGACCGGTCGGCGCCATGATGCGCTACCGTCTGCTCGACACGACGCGCGCCCATCTGCTCGAGATCGAGCCGGACGAGACCGCGCTTGCCGCCCGCCACGCAACCTACTACCGGCGATGGCTGGAGCAGGCCGGCACGACATGGGCGACGGTGCCGAGCGCCGACGAACGCGCGATTCATTTCTCCGCGCTCCACAACGTGCGCGCCGCGCTGGACTGGTGTTTTGGCGCGAACGGCGACGCGAGCATCGGCATTGCGCTCGCCGCCGCGGCGGCTCCGATCTTTCTCGCGATGTCGCTGCTGATCGAATGCCGGCGCTGGTCGGAACGGGCGCTGCTTGCGATCGATCCACCCGCGCGCGGCAGCGCCGAGGAAATGCACATCCAGGCCGCCCTCGGATTGACCTTGATGTTTACGCGTGGCGGCAGCGAAGCTGCGCGTGCCGCCCTGAGCCGCAGCCTGGCGATTGCCGAGGCGCGCGGCGACGCGCCGAACCAGCTCCAGCTGCTCGGCCGCATGCACATCTTTCACGAGCGGATGGGACAGTTTGGCGCCGCGCTCGGTTATGCGCAGCAGAGCCTCACGGTCGCCGAGACGCTCGGCGATGCCGCCTCCATCGCCCTCGCCCATTCGCTGCTGGGTGTCTCCTTGCATCTGGCCGGCGAGCATCGCGACGCCCTGAGCATGCTGGAGGCCGCCTGGCACGGGCCGGGCACGGAGCGGATCAGCACGGTCCACGGCTTCGATCACCGCAACCGGGCCGGCATCTCGCTCGCCCGCGAACTTTGGTTGCAGGGCCGGCCGGCGGCTGCGCGGCAACTGGCGCGGCGGACGGTCACCGAGGCCGCGCAGATGGACCATCCGATCACGCTCTGCATCGCGCTGATCTGGGCGGTCTCGATCGATCTCTGGAGCGGGGATCTCGACGGCGCGGAAGAGAACATCGACCGTTTCATCGCACATGCCGAAACGCGCTCGATGGGCCCTTATCTCGCGGTCGGCCGCGGCGTCAAAGGCGAGCTGGCGATCCGGCGCGGCGACGCTGCTGGCGGGGTCGAGACGATACGGGCCTGTCTGCGCGAGCTCCACGACGCCGGCTACGAGCTGCTCACCACGACGTTCAACATCGCGCTCGTGCATGGCTTGCTGGCGCTTGGGCAGATCGAGCGGAGCGCGCGCCTGATCGACGACGCGATCGGCCTCGTCGAGCAAGGCGGCGATCATCTCTACATGCCCGAGCTGCTGCGCATGAAGGGCAATGTGTTGCTGTCACTGCCGCAACCTGCCGCCGATGAGGCCGAGAACCAGTTCAGGCGATCGCTTGACCTGAGCCGCCGCACGGATGCGAGAGCCTGGGAGTTGCGAGCGGCGATCGATCTCGCGAAATTGATCGCCGGGCGCGGCCAGCGCGCGGACGCGAAGGGGTTGCTTCGATCGGCGCTCGGAGGATTCTCCGAGGGCTCACAGACCTCGGATATCGGGATCGCCAACAAGTTGTTGGAGACACTCTAGGAAGAGCACCGTCGGCCAGGCGCTGACCGAAACGGTATCTCGATGTTCGAGGTTTGCGCCGCGTATCCCTGCGACATCCTCTCTCGTTGCAACTCCCGGCAAATGGACTAGCATCAACCATTGCGAGCATTTTATCGCATGTTGAACCTATTCAGTTGATTGCCTTTAGCACGTCCATTTCAATCATCCGGAGCCACGACAATGGCAGGGTCCAGCCTCGAGGATACACTGGCCGCGATTGGCTATGTCAAAGTGATTGTCACGATGAAGGACAGGGCGGCGGTCGCCGCCACGTCCGAGACCGCGATGCAGGATCATTTCATCGCGCCGGACACTGCCCAGACACAGAGTCTCGTGGCGGCGGCGACGCGCTCCGCTGGCCGCCAGATCAGACGAGCGGAGAGCCTGGCCGAGCGCCGCGTGCGCATCTACCCCAACCTTGGACTCGCGGTCGGCAGCGTGGATGCCAGCGGCCTCGTTTCGCTCCAGGCTGATCCGCAGGTGGGCAAGGTCGACAAGGCTCCGGAGATAAGTCTGATCAAGCCGGTCGAAGCCCGTCCAATCAAGACCGGAGTCGGTCCGACTTGGGGCATCAAGCGCTTGAACGTGGAACGCCTTTGGCAGGCGGGATTCACCGGCCAAGGCGTGGTGGTCGGTCACCTCGATACCGGCGTCGACGGCAAGCATCCGGCATTGGCCGGAGCCATCAAGAAGTTCGCCGAGTTCGACCTGGCGGGAGATCAGGTTCCGAACGCACCGGCCCGCGACAGCGGCGTACACGGCACTCACACCGCGGGGACGATCGTCGGCCGGCCGGTCAGCAAGGGGCGGTTCGGCGTCGCACCGGAAGCCCAGCTCGCGAGCGCGATGGTGATCGAGGGCGGGCAGGTGATCGAACGCATCCTGGCCGGCATGGACTGGGTGATCGGCGAAGGCGCCCGAGTCCTGAGCATGTCACTCGGACTGCGCGGCTTCACGCCGGCATTCCAGACTGTGATCGATGCCTTGCGCGCGGCCAACGTTCTGCCGGTCATTGCGTCCGGCAATGAAGGCCCCCGGACGAGCCGCTCGCCGGGCAATTACGCGAACGTGTTGTCGATCGGCGCGATCGACGTGCACGACGTCGTGCCCGATTTCTCCAGCAGCCAGAGCTTCAATCGCGCGATCAGCCCATTGTGCCCGGCGATCGTCGCACCGGGGGTCGCGATCACGTCCTGCGTTCCCGGCAAAAAATACGAGACCATGAATGGGACATCGATGGCGACGCCCCACGTCGCGGGTCTTGCAGCCCTCCTGCTGCAAGCCAGGCCGACCGCAACGGCGGACCAGCTCGAAGCCGCCATCATCGGCTCCTGCGCGCGCCCCGAGGCGATGGAAGAGGCCCGCGCGAACCATGGGGTGCCCGATGCCGTCAGGGCCTACGAACTCCTGACCGGATCGCAGCTTCCCGCCGCGCAGGTGAGCGTCGCGCCCCGGCGGCGCACGCCCGCGAAAAAGCGCTCTGCGAGGGGGCGCTCGTCGTCGCATCCGCCGCGTAGCGTCGCCAAGAAGATGGCACGCCGGCCGAAGGTTGCCGCATCGCGGCGCACCGCGCGCAAGAAGAGCCCTTCGAAGCGCCGGCCCGCCTGACTTCGCGGCAATTCTTGTTGCGGCCAGCTAAAAGCCGGCCGCAATAAGCGCTATATTGGCCGGGCCGTCAGGGATTCCCGCACAGGAGCCGGCCATGACCGACAAGACAAAGCCTTCGCCCGAATGGGAAGGGAAGGCTGTCGTCAATCGATTGCGCCAAGCCACCAAGCCCGGCCAGCCTTCGTCAGTTCAGGTGTTCCTGAACGATGACGTTGCCGCGAGCGACCTGCAGGAGAAGGCAAGGGAAATCGTCACTGACATGAGCGCCAGTCTCGATCTGCCGGCCAATGCGATCAAGCTCGGCAAGGTGTTTCGCTTGGCCAAGTCGTTTTCGGTGTCGACCGACGTGCCCGACGTCTTCGATGCCCTCGCAAGGCATGGCGACGTCAAGAGCATCCTGGAATCGGTACAGCCGGATATCCTGCCCAAGCCGACGCGCGAAAAAGGCGACTGACCCGATCGCGGTCTACGATCCGGTCGGGTTGCCCTGCTTCCACTGGCCGCCGGCGATCTTGGCCGCGGCAATCACCGCCTGGGTGCGGCTCTCGACGCCGAGCTTTTGCAGGATCGCCGAGACATGCGCCTTGATGGTGGCTTCGGAGACGCCGAGCTCGTAGGCGATCTGCTTGTTGAGCAGCCCTTCCGACAGCATCATCAAGACCCGGACCTGTTGCGGCGTCAGCGTCACCAGGCGGTCGCGCAGGCGCGTCATGTCGGGATCGGCGGCGGCCGATAGATCGGTGTCGGTGGGAACCCAGACGTCCCCCTCCATTACCTTGAGGATCGCGTCGCGCAAGGTCTCGACGCCGAATCGCTTCGGGATGAAGCCGGAGGCGCCGAAATCGAGCGAGCGGCGAATCGTGGCGCTGTCGTCGGAGGCCGAGACGATCACCACCGGGATGGCCGGGTACTGCGCGCGCAGATAGATCAGCCCGGAAAAGCCGGAGATCCCGGGCATCGAGAGGTCGAGCAGAACCAGATCGACGTCGGATGTCTGTTCCAGCAGCTTGGTGAGATCCTCGAACGATCCGGCCTCGTCGATCCTGGCCGAGGTCAGGACGCCCGCCACCGCTTGCCGCAACGCGTCGCGGAACAGGGGATGGTCATCGGCAATGACGAGATGGGTCGAAGGAGCGCTCATCGTTCTCTTGCTGGCATTCGCACCGGGCCAGTAGGCCGGCCCGGGGCCTTGGTCAATTCTTTCCCGACCGGCCGTGGCATGCAAGTGGGCATTATCCCTTTGCGGGAACGGGGTTAACCCATGGTCGAGCGCGATCGTGCCGGATTGAAAGGTCCGCGGCGTCAGGTGCGCGTCAGTGCGCAAGGCCGAAAGTCGTATTGGGGCGGGTTTCACGCCGATGTTACCTTGGAGCCAAGACCTGGGTTGATCCGGCATGACCGGATATCCGGGGCGCGAGGAAACGCATTTCGGGGAGCGACTCAACATGTCGACAATGGCTGTGTCTCAGGCGGGCGCGGGAGGGATGACGAAGGACGAACGGTTCGTCATTCTCGCCTCCTCGCTCGGTACCGTCTTCGAGTGGTACGACTTCTACCTCTACGGTTCGCTGGCCGGCATCATCGGCGCGCAGTTCTTCTCGGCCTATCCGCCGGCAACTCGCGACATCTTCGCGCTGCTGGCCTTCGCCGCGGGCTTCCTCGTCCGTCCGTTCGGCGCCATCGTGTTCGGGCGCGTCGGCGACATCGTCGGCCGCAAATACACCTTCCTCGTCACCATCCTGATCATGGGTCTGTCGACCTTCATCGTCGGCCTGCTGCCCAATGCGGCGACCATCGGCATCGCGGCCCCGATCATCCTGATCGCGCTGCGCCTCGCCCAGGGCCTGGCGCTCGGCGGTGAATATGGCGGTGCGGCGACCTATGTCGCGGAGCATGCTCCGAACGGCAAGCGTGGCTACTACACCTCCTTCATTCAGACGACCGCGACGCTCGGCCTGTTCCTGTCGCTGCTGGTGATCCTGTTCACCCGCACCGCGACCGGCGAAGCCGACTTCGCGGCCTGGGGCTGGCGCATTCCATTCCTGGTCTCGGTGCTGTTGCTCGGCATCTCGGTCTGGATCCGTCTCCGCCTCAACGAATCCCCGATCTTCCAGAAGATGAAGGACGAGGGGAAGAGCTCGAAGGCGCCGCTGACGGAAGCCTTCGGCAACTGGCAGAACGGCAAGCTCGTGCTGCTCGCGCTGCTCGGCGGCGTGATGGGCCAGGGCGTGGTCTGGTACACCGGCCAGTTCTACGCGCTGTTCTTCCTGCAATCGATCCTGAAGGTCGACGGCTACACCGCCAACCTGCTGATCGCATGGTCGCTGCTGCTCGGTACTGGCTTCTTCATCGTGTTCGGCGTGCTCTCCGACAAGATCGGCCGCAAGCCGATCATCCTCGGCGGCTGTCTGATCGCGGCGCTGACCTTCTTCCCGATCTTCAAGATGATCACCACCAACGCCAACCCGGCGCTGGAAAAGGCGATCGAGTCGGTCAAGGTCGACGTGGTGGCGGATCCCGCGGGTTGCGGCGACCTGTTCAACCCGGTCGGCACCCGCGTCTTCAGCGCGCCCTGCGACACCGCACGCGCCTACCTGTCGGGCGCGTCGGTCAAGTACTCGACCGTGCCCGGCCCGGCGGGCTCCGGCGTGAAGGTGGTGGTCAACGGCAAGGACGTTGCCTACGCCAACGCCAAGGACGGCAATCCGGCGCTGCTCGCCGCCGTGCAGGCAGCCGGCTATCCGAAGCCGGGCGATGCGGGCATCGTGAAGATGTCGCATCCGTTCGACATCTTCCGTCCGCAGGTGGCCGCGACCGTCGGGCTGCTGTTCATCCTGGTGATCTTCGTCACCATGGTGTACGGCCCGATCGCCGCGATGCTGGTCGAACTGTTCCCGACCCGCATCCGCTACACCTCGATGTCGCTGCCCTATCACATCGGTAACGGCTGGTTCGGCGGCCTGCTGCCCGCGACCGCGTTCGCGATCGTGGCCTCGACCGGCGATATCTATGCGGGTCTCTGGTATCCGGTCATCTTCGCATCGATTACCGTCGTGATCGGCTTCTTCTTCCTGCCCGAGACCAAGGACGTCGACATCAAGGCGACCTGATCGACAGCAGCGATCGACAATACGAACCGGCCGCGGTCTCCGCGGCCGGTTTTGTTTTGGGGCCTAATGATTGCTGCCGATGAATTGCAGCACCACCTCGCGCCGGTGCGGGCGGGCGCGATGCTCGATCAGGTAGATCGCCTGCCAGGTGCCGAGCGTGAGCGTGCCGTTCAGCACCGGCACGCTGATCGAAGTCTGCGTCAGCGTGGTCTTGACGTGCGCCGGCATGTCGTCGGGCCCCTCGGTGTCATGCGTCCACCCGGCATTCTCGGGCGCGAGCCGCGACAGTGCCGTGGTGAGATCGACGAGCACGGACGGATCGGCGTTCTCCTGGATCGTCAGCGAAGCCGAGGTGTGCCGGATGAACAGCGTCAGCGCGCCATCGCGCGCGTGAACCTCATTGATGAACTTCGCGGCTTCGCTGGTGAGATCGGTGAAGCCGCGGCCGGGCGTTTGCACGGTCAGCAGTGACGATGCGACGGTGGTGGCTTGCACTGACGATGGCGTCGAACGCGTGACGGATTTGCCTGATGTCATGAAATGTCTCGATTGATCGAACACTGCCGTCGGGTGGGCAAAGGCGCATAGCGACGTGCCCACGTCTTCTTACGTCACGGTGGAAACATGGCGGGCACGGCGTAGGAACGCCTTTGCCCACCCTACGGCAGCTCAACGCATGGATGGCGCGAACGGGTCCTCAAATCTTCCCCGAGACGTCCTTCTGCACGCGGTTGGCCATGTCGATCAGCCGGCGCCAGGCCTTTTCAAGGAACGACATCACCCGATCGACATCCTGGTCGCTGGGCAGCGGAATCTCGATCTTGCGGTCCCCCTCGGCGACCTTCGGGTCCTTCTTGAGCGGATCGGATTTCGGCAGCGCCTCGTCGATCTTGCCTGATACGGTCGGCCCCGCCGCGATCTGCCCCTTCAGCTTCTCGACCTCGGCCTGGAGCCGGCCGATCTCGGCGTCAAGCGCGGTGCGTTCGTCGGGCACCGCGTAGCAGGCCCAGCCGGCGCCGTTCCTGCTGCAGGTCGATACCGTGCCGGTGCGGGTGTCGAGCCGCAGCACGCCTTCGGGGATGGGCGTCATGCTGTAGCGGCCGTTTTCGCTGTCGGGCGCGGACTGTGCGGCAACCAGGCCGCCGCCGATGGTCATCACCGCAGCGAATACCGCCGCTGCAAGCCATGATGCTGTGGATGAATTTGCTGGTCTCATCGCGCTCTCCGCCATGGCGCTTCTGCGGCTTCTCTTCAATTCTACACCCCGGCGAGGCAATCCGCCGCCCAAAACGCGCCACCGATATCAATGATCGCGGCAATCCCTTTGATCCCGCCGGCAGGACGAAATGGTGGTCGCATTCGCCGATCATGAAGAGAGCTGCTGCGGTGCGGCGTCACGCTGTGTGCGGCGCTGCCGCGCGCGCCAATATCATCAAGTAAATCAGATACATAATAGAACGCGACGCAATCGTGACTTGGCTTGACTTGATTATGGGCCATCAGTATGGTCCGCGCGGCTTTTGAGGGTGGCGGGCGTAATTTCCATTCAGCCGCGGCGTTTCGGGTCTTCGTTGCATGACACAGGGCACGGGGCACGGCGAGAATGGGGATCGCGATAGATCGTCCGAGGAAGCTGCGCTTTCCGAACGGCTCGGGAATCTTGATCAGCGGTTGTCCGAATTCCGGGACCGACGAACCAAGACCGAGCAACCCGCAGGTGACGGTGAAGACAGAGCGGCCAGAGCCTCGGCGATGGCGCTTGGTTTCCGGTTATCCTCCGAGTTGATCGCCGGGGTCGTTGTCGGAGCGGGGATTGGCTGGGGTTTCGACCGCTTGCTGTCGACGTCGCCTTTCGGATTTATCGTGTTCCTGCTGCTGGGCTTCGTGGCCGGCGTGGTGAATGTGGTGAGAACGGCAGGCGCGGGTCAAAACAGGCGCGGTGGTTCTTAAGCGGTCCGCACCAACAGAGGAATGATCGTGCCGGCCATGCCGGTACGGGCCGGCCCGGCCGGCAGACCGAGACCCGCCGGCATTGCCCGGCAGACCAAGAGATGCCGCGCTGATGAAAATCGACCCGATCCACCAGTTCAACATCGAGCCTCTCTTCACGATCGGCCATATCGGCAGTCACACGATCGCCTTTACCAATTCATCGCTCTACATGCTGGTGGCGGTCGCGATCATCTCGATCCTGATGCTCGCCAGCGGCACGCAGCTGGTTCCCGGACGCCTCCAGTCGGTCGCCGAAATCTCCTACGAGTTCGTGGCATCGACCATCCGCTCGACCGCCGGCGCGGAAGGCATGAAGTTCTTCCCGCTGATCTTCTCGCTGTTCATGTTCATCTGCGTCTCGAACCTGGTCGGCATCATCCCCTACACGTTCACGATCTCGAGCCATCTGATCGTGACGGCAGCGCTCGCGCTCCTGGTCTTCTTCACCGTGCTGATCTACGGCGTCGCCAAGAACGGCCTGAAATTCTTCTCGATCTTCGTGCCCCACGGCGTCCCCGGCTACATCCTGCCGCTGGTGATGTTCATCGAGATCCTGTCGTTCTTCCTGCGGCCGGTCTCCCACAGCGTCCGTCTGTTCGCCAACATGCTGGCCGGCCACATCGCGCTGAAGGTGTTCGCGGGCTTCGTCGCCATGCTCGGCTTCTCGCTTGGCGCCCTCGGCTGGGTCGGCGGCGTGCTGCCGCTGGCGCTCACGGTCGCACTGTACGCCCTCGAGATCCTGGTCGCGTTCCTGCAAGCCTATGTGTTTGCGATCCTGACCTGCATCTACCTCAACGACGCCATTCATCCGGGACACTGAGCGGTCCGGGGAATTTCCACCCAAAACCCAATCTTTCTTCCAAGGAGTCTAAAATGGATCCGGCAGCAGCAAAACTTATCGGCGCGGGCATCGCGTGCATCGGCATGGGCGGCGCGGGCGTCGGCGTGGGCGTGATCTTCGGCAACTACCTCGCCGCAGCCGTTCGCAACCCCTCGGCCGCTCAGGGCCAGTTCGGCAACCTGATCTTCGGCTTCGCCGTGACCGAAGCGCTCGGCATTTTCTCGCTGCTGATCGCGCTGCTGCTGCTGTTCGTTCCGCTCTGAGGACGACGTTTTTCGCGCCGTTCCATTCCATTGGGACGGCGCGTGTGACTGCAACAGGAGAACTCCGTGGCTGAAAGTCATGGCGGCGCAAAAGGTCCGGCGGCGGGCGCTCACACCGAGGCTGACGGTGGTCACCACGGTGGCGGTTTTCCGCCGTTCGAGAGCAGCAACTACGCTTCACAGCTGGTGTCGCTCGCGATCTTCTTCGTCCTGCTTTACGTGATCGTGTCCAAGCTCGCTCTGCCGCGCGTCGGCGGTGCGATTGAGGCGCGTCAGAACAAGATCGAGGGTGACCTCGCCGAAGCGCAGAAGCTGAAGGACCAGTCCGACGCGGCGCTGAAGGCCTATGAAACCGAGCTCGCTTCGGCGCGCGCGCGGGCACAGGCGATCGGCAACGAATCCCGCGACAAGGCGAATGCGCAGGCGGAAGCCGAGCGCAAGGCGCTGGAAGAACAATTGGCGGCCAAGCTCGCCGGGGCGGAGAAGACCATCGCCTCGACCCGCGCCACCGCCATGAGCAACGTCCGCGGCATCGCGGCCGATGCGGCAGGCCAGATCGTGCAGCAGCTCGCCGGCGTCGCTCCTGACGCCGCGTCGGTCAATGCCGCGGTCGATGCGTCCTTGAAGGGTTAGTCGATATGTTCTTCGATCCTGAAACCTGGGTCGCCATCGCCTTCGTGATCCTGATGGTCGTGTTCGGCTATCTCGGCGTGTTCAAGTCGGCGATGACCGCTCTGGATCATCGCGCGGCCCGTATCAAGGCCGAGCTCGACGACGCAACACGCCTCAAGCAGGAAGCTGCCAAGGTGCTGGCCGACTACAAGGCGCGCAGTGCCACGGCCGAGCGCGAGGCTGCCGAGATCATCGCCAACGCCAAGTCCGAAGCCGAGCGCATCGCGACCGAAGCCAAGGCGAAGATGGAAGACTTCGTCGCCCGCCGCACCAAGACCGCGGAGAGCAAGATCGCGCTCGCCGAGGCCCAGGCGCTGGCCGATGTCCGCGCCGCAGCCGCGGAAGCCGCCGTCCAGGCCGCCTCCACGATCCTGTCGCAGTCGGTCAAGGGCCAGGTCGCCGACGACCTGCTCGCCAAGGGCATCAACGAGGTTCGGCAGAAGCTGAACTGAGGGGCTTTGCGTTCACCAGTCAAAAAGCCGGCGCGAGAGCGCCGGCTTTTTTGTTTGACGGTGTCTGTAGCCAGAAATTGGATGTCATCACCCGCGAAAGCGGGTGATCCAGTACGCCGCGGCATCTCGATTCTGGCCTCACTGTCTCGGAATACTGGATTGCCCGCCTTCGCGGGCAATGACAGTTGAGATTGCCGCGAGATCTTGCCCTACTTCTTCTTCCTTGCCTTCGGCTCGGGCGAGAGCGCCTGCGGGTCGAAGCCGACATAGAAGATGTAGGAATCGGCGACCTTGGCCGAAGGCATCGGATAGACCAGATCCTCGGCGACGAAGGTGAAGGGCACGCTGCCGCCCTCCGACATCTCGACCGTGGTCCGGTAGGCCTTCGAGGCGATCACCTTCTCACCGACGCCGCCCTGCACCACGGCGATGCGCAAGGGCACCTCGACGGTCGCGGGCGCACCGGCGGGACCTGCGATCACCCGCCCCTGGATGCCGATCCGGGCCGTGATGCCCTCGGCACTGCGGGCGCATTCGCGCGCCATCTTGGTGATCGAGGCCTGGAAGCGGATCTCGTTGCCGACGGCCGGCTTGCCGGCGGCACCGACCGCATAGGTCGAGGCCCCCGCGCGCACCGTGACCTGCGGGCAATCGACCTCGTCCTCGGCCGGCTGGCCGGGCGCAGGCGGCGGCTTGGGCTGGGCCGGCTCGTCGGACTTGCCGCCGAACAGGCTCTTGAAGCGGTCGGTGAGCGACTGGGCCGCCACCGGCGAGACCGAGGCGAGCGCAACCGACAACGCCAGCGCGATCCCCGTCCCCCGCCGCAACGCATTCCGCGATGACCGAAGCTTCTTCACCATCAACGCCGATACTCCATGACCATCTTCCGGCCGATTGCCGGCCGGCCAGCGGTTTATATCGCCAAAATCGGCGAACCCAAGGCAGCAAACAAGGAGACTTTGGCAGCAGGAGCGGCAGCTCAGCCGCGGAAATCCTCGTGCAGCAGGCCGAACAGCAGGTGGTCCTGCCAGACCCCGTTGATGCAGAGATAGCGGCGCGCCAGGCCCTCGCGGGAGAAGCCGCACTTCTCCAGCACCCGGATCGACGGCGCATTGGTGGGAATGCAGGCGGCCTCGACCCGGTGCAGATTGAGCTCGCCGAACAGCGTCGGCAGCAACACCCGGAGCGCCGCCGTCATGTAGCCGCGATGGGCATGAGGCTTGCCGATCCAGTAGCCGATGGTGCCGGCCTGGACGATGCCGCGGCGGACATTGGCGAGCGTGATGCCGCCGACCATGGCGCCGTCGAGCTCACGGAAAATCAGGAAGGGATAGGAGCGGTCCGCGGCGATGTCCTCGGAATAGCGCCGCAGGCGGCGGCGGAAGCCGGACCGGGTCAGGTCGTCCGACGGCCAGATCGGCTCCCAGGGCGTGAGATAGTCGCGGCTGGACTCGCGCAAATGCGCCCACTGTATGAAGTCCGACATCTGCGGCGCGCGCAGCAACAGGCCGTTGCCGCGCGGCGCGAGGGCGGCGGGTCCACTGGATGGCAGGCGAAACAGGGCCATGGTGATGCTTCCCGGGGCAGATCAGCCCGTGCGCGGCTCCTAATGCAGCCGCGCCTTGGCACGTGCCCGGGTCAATCCTTCCGCAAAAGACACCGCCGTGTCCAGACCCCTGCCACTGCCCAATGCGACAACTGCAGGGCGGCTCCGCGAAAGCAGCGCACGCGCCGCATCCCGGGTCGATTCGACGCTGACGGCGTCGATCCGGGCCACCAGTTCCTCGACCGTCTGCGGCCGGCCATAGGCCAACACATGCCGGGCCAGCTGCTCGGCGCGGGACGAGCAGCTCTCCAGCGCCATCAGGAGGCCCGCCTTCATCTGCGCCTTGGCCCGCGCGATCTCGGCCTCGGTCAGCGTCTCCACCGAATCATTCATGATGTCGACCACGACCTCCATCATCTCCGGCGCGTCGGCCGGATCGGTGCCGGTGTAGAGGCCGAAGAAGCCCGTGTCGGTATAGGGCGCGTGGAACGAGTAGATGGAGTAGCAGAGGCCGCGCTTCTCGCGCACCTCCTGGAACAGCCGTGACGACATCCCGCCGCCGAGGATGTTGGTGAAGACCTGGAGCGAGAACAACGACAGATCGCTCTGCGGCACGCCTTCCAGCGCCAGCGTCAGATGCGCCTGCTCGAGCTCGCGATGCACCACCTTGGCGCCGCCCTTGCCGAACTGGGCGGCTTGCGGCTTCGGACCCGGCGTCCCCTCGAAACTCGCAAAGCGCTTCTCGACCTCGGCGACGACCTGCTTGTGATTGACCGCGCCGGCTGCCGCCACCACCATGTCGGGCCCGCGATAATGCGTCGACAGATAACCGCGCAGCATGTCGCGGTTGAAGGCGCGCAGGGTCTTGGCGGTGCCGAGCAGCGAGCGGCCCATCGGCTGGTCGGGATAGCAGAGTTCGTTGAGATGCTCGAACACGACGTCGTCGGGCGTGTCCTGCGCGGCACCGATCTCCTGCACGATGACGTTCTTCTCGCGCTCGAGCTCGTCGGGCTCGAAAGCGGGATTGGCGAGGATGTCGGCGAGCACGTCGAGCGCGAGCGGCACGTCGGCCTTCAGCACCCGCGCATAATAGGACGTAGTCTCGGTCGAGGTGCCGGCATTGAGGTCGCCGCCGACCGCCTCGATCTCCTCGACGATCTCGCGCGAGGAGCGCTTGGTCGTGCCCTTGAACGCCATGTGCTCGAGCAGATGCGAGATGCCGTGCTCGTTCGGCTTCTCGTCGCGCCCGCCAACGCCGGCCCAGACGCCGAGCGCCGCGGTCTCGAGATGGGGCATCTCGTCGGTAACGACGGTCAGGCCGGAGGCAAGCTTGGACATCTCGACACTCATCCGGCAACTCCCTGTTTTGCGGCCCGGCTGACCGACAGCACGAACCGCTCGACCTCGGCCTGATCGTTCTTCATCACCTTCATGTGTTCGGATTTGGTCATGAGACCGTCGAGCCAGGCGGGCAATTGCGGCCGCTGGCCGCAGGCTGCCTCGACCGCATCGGGGAATTTGGCCGGATGGGCGGTGGAGAGCACGACGCTCGGCACCGTCGTGTCGGTGGTGTCGCGGTCGGCGACCGCGAGCGCGACCGCGGTATGGGGATCGACCAGCTCACCCGCCTCGCGCCAGGCGGCGCGGATCGCTGCCGCGGTTTCGGTCTCGTCGGCGCGGCCGGCGTCGAATTCTTCACGGATTGCGGCCAGCATCGCGTCAGGCAACACGAAGCGCCCCGACTGCTTCAGCGAGTCCATCAGACGGCGCACGCCGGCCGCATCGCGCCGGCCGGCCTCGAACAGCAGCCGCTCGAAATTCGAGGAGATCTGGATGTCCATCGATGGCGACGCGGTGGCGTGCACCTCGCGCACCTCGTAGATCCCGGTCTTGAGCGTGCGCGCCAGGATGTCGTTGACGTTGGCGGCGATGCGCAGCGTGCGCACCGGCAGCCCCATGCGCTTGGCGACATAACCGGCAAAGATGTCGCCGAAATTTCCGGTCGGCACGACGAAATCCACCGTGCGCGCCGGCGCACCGGCGGCGACGGCGGAGGTGAAGTAGTAGACCACCTGGGCGACGATGCGCGCCCAGTTGATGGAGTTGACGCCGGAGAGCGAGGTCGCATCGCGGAAGCGATGGTTGTTGAACATCCCCTTCACGAGCGCCTGGCAGTCGTCGAAATTGCCCTCGATGGCGAGCGCATGGACGTTGGCCGCGCCTGTGGTCGTCATCATCCGCTGCTGCACTTCGGAGATGCGGCCGTGCGGGAACAGCACGATGAGATCGACATTCTCCAGGCCCGCGAACGCGTCGACCGCGGCGCCACCGGTGTCGCCGGAGGTCGCGACCACGATGGTGGTGCGCTGGCCGCGCTTGGCGAGCACGTGGTCCATCAGCCGCGAGATCAGCTGCATCGCCACGTCCTTGAAGGCGAGCGTCGGGCCGTGGAACAGCTCCAGCACGAATTGATGCGGCGTCATCTGGCGCAGCGGCACCACCGCCGGATGGCGGAAGGTGGCATAGGCTTCGTTCGCCATGCGGCCGAGCTCGGCATCCGAAATCTCGCCGCCGGCGAACGGACGGATCACGTCGACTGCGACCTCCCAATAGGGGCGGCCGAAGAAGCCAGCGATGGCCTCGGTCGAGAGCTGCGGCCAGGTCACCGGCACGTACAGGCCGCCGTCACGGGCAAGCCCGGTCAGCATCACGTCGCAGAAGCCGAGTTCTGGGGCCTCGCCCCGGGTCGAGATATAGCGAGTCAAACTGCCCTCCAAAGGCCGGCCGGCCTTGAGCCAGATCCATAAGCCTTTGATTTTATGAAACTACTTGTTAACGGCCAGAGGCGTTGCGCCACCATAAAGTGTTTTGCGGCATCGGGAAACCGCTTCCCGTCCGTGCCCCGCTCAACGAAAAAGGGCTGCGGCGATGCCGCAGCCCTTCTCTTGGAAGGTCTGTCGTTGATTTGTGCAGACCGGTTTGCCTCGTGCGGGTTGCCGACCCGCCAAAACTGTCAGCCAAGTTCTCGGCGCCCGTCACGAAATCGTCAAGAGCCAAAACGGCGGGGGCAAGAAAACGTTCCTATTTTTCCCGGCACGGTTCGAGCTTCGCGAAGGCATACCGGCGAGCTCTCGCCCGCAATTGCCGTTTTTTCCCGAAATTCTTGGCAATTCAGGAACGAATATCAGGCCGGCCCATTGTGTCGGCGGATGGTGTCGGCGTGGTGCAAGCATTGCCCGGCTACGCGCCGAGACCCGATCCGCCCGGCCGGACCGGCTGCATCCTGGAGCAGCCGGTTCGGCGCCGGGACCGGGCATCAGCTCATCCCGATTTCCACCGCGATCCTGATCAGGTCGGAATGGTTCTTGGCGCCGAGCTTCTGCTTCAGCAGGGACGTGGTGTTGGCGACCGTCTTGTAGGAGATGCCGAGCGCCTCGGCGACCTCGACGATCTTGTCGCCACGGCCGAGCAGGCGGAGAATCTCGAGCTCCCGCGGCGTCATCTGCGAGGCCGGATTGGCCTTGATCGCCGCACCGGAGAACGTGACCGCCTCCGCGAGCTGCGGCGAGATGAAATTGTCGCCGGCGACCACCTTGCGCACCGCCTTGAGCAGAATCCGGGGATCGTCGCCCTTGGAGACGTACCCCTGCGCGCCAAGCTCGACCGCCCGCACCACGAAGGCCGGATCGTCGTTCATACTGAACATGATGATCTTGGCATCAGGGTCGTCCTTGCGGATCCGCCGCATCAGCTCGAAGCCGGAGACGTCGGGCAGGCTGATGTCGATGACGGTGACGTCGGGCCGCTTGCTGATATAGGCGCGATGCCCGGATTTGGCGTCGGTCGCCTCGTCGATACGGATCGAGTGGTCGGACGCGAAAAGGGTGCGGCATCCTGACAGCACCACAGGATGGTCGTCGACGATCAGAACTCGGGTCGCCGGTTTGGCGGTATCTTGCATCGCGCGCTCTCTTGTTTTTCGACTCATAGACCGGCGGGAACAAATGGAAAGAGCAAATCCCGTCAATGCGCGTTAGAATTGACCTAATGTGGCAGCGGCTCTCATTCAGAACACAATTGTTTCTCCCGCTCGGCTTGAGCTTCCTTGCCGCGCTGGTCATGGGCGGCGTGCTGCTCCAGAGCTTCGCGACGGGTCAGCTTGCCGACGAGAATGAGCCGGGCCGACGCTCGACCCGGACGGTCGCCGAGGCGCTCAACAACAGCCTGAGGGCCTCGGACGACCCGCGGAAGATACTCGATGCATTTGTCCATTCTTTGGACAGCTCCTCGGATATTCAATTCCGTTCAACGGAAGCGGGTCCCGCGCCCCCTCCAAAGGACAGCCTGCGTGATCTGCATGGCGTGCCGCATTGGTTCGTGGACCTGATCGCCATCCCGGAGATGGACGCGGCATCTCCCGTCATCATCGACGGCAGGCGCGTCGGCGACATCGTGTTCATGCCGGACCTGTCAGCCGATCTGTTCGAGAAATGGGTCGGCTTCCTGGCACTGACGAGCCTCATCGCCGTGCTGACGATCCTGACTGGGATCATTGCCTATCTCTTTGCGGGATCGGCGCTGCGTCCCCTGCAAGATCTCGGCGCAGGCCTCACGCGAATCCGGCGCGGCGACTATGCAACGCCTATCCCGGTCGCAGGACCGCAGGAGATCCGGCAGAGCTGCGAGGAAGCCAATGCGCTGGCGATGACGCTCGCGCAATTGAGTCAGGATAATCGCGACCTGCTGCACCGCCTGGTCTCGCTCCAGGACGATGAGCGGCGCGATCTCGCGCGCGAGCTGCACGACGAGCTCGGACCGCTATTGTTCGGCATCCGTGCCAGCACGATCGCTCTGAGCGAGGCATTGCCGGCGGGAAATCTCGGCAATCCGGCGCAGGAGGTGATGCGATCGGTCGAGGCGCTCCAGCAGACCAACCGCCGCATCCTCGACCGGCTGCGGCCGCTCTACATCGAGGAATTGGGGCTCGAGACCAGCGTGCAGACGCTGCTCCAGAACTTTCGCAGACAGGCGCCGCATATCAGTCTGACGGCCGCGATCGATCCGGGTCTGAACGAGATCGACCGACCGCTGGCCCAGACCGTCTATCGCCTGATCCAGGAGGCGCTGACCAACGTGCTGCGCCACGCCGGGGCGAACACTGCCCATGTGCTGGCGACCATTGCCGGCGAGGTGCTCACGATTGAGATCTCCGACGACGGCGGCGGCTTTCCCGCGGACAACGTCTTCGGCCGCGGCCTGACGGGCATGCACGAGCGCGTGCGCGCGCTCAGCGGATCGCTGTCACTGCTGCGCGCGGACGAGCGAACCTATGTGCGCTGCCGCCTGCCGGTCGGAGCGGCTAGGGACGAGCCTGCGGCCGACTAGCACGCACCATCGGCATCGGGAGTCTGCTCCGCCGGCTCGCACAGGGTACTGTAGATCTTGCCTTCGGGACTGAAGCGAAACGAGGCATGGATGCGCAGCGAGCCCGCGACGGAATATTCGAGATCGATGCCGTGCGGCACCGGATTGATCTCCTCCAGGCCGAAGCCTGCCGACGAGAAGGTGCTGAGCCGCGGCCCCCAATAGGTTTCGAGTTCGCGCCGTCCGCGATAATGTCGCTCGCCGTTGCACATGCATTCGACCCGGGCGTCGTCCGCGTAGAGATCGAGCAGCGTCGCGAGGTCGCCCTTCCGGCAGGCGTCCACCCAGTCGACGACAATTCCCATCTGGTCGAAATCGCTCACACCAAAATCCTGTCTGCCGCGAAAATTTGCGTGCGGCTTAGGACCACCCTCGTGAATATGTCCTGAATAATAAACCCCGGGCGATACCGGATTCCCTCCGGGAACCCACGGAAATTTCACGCCCGGCGCCGTCCCCTCGCCCAGACTCCGAATGCGATCAGCACCGCGCCGGCGAGCGCGAACCAGGTGATGGCGTATTGCAGATGATCGTCCTTCAGATGCACGTCGAGCGGGCCGGGACGTGGAATGCCGTTCTCGGGCACCGGCCGCTCCAGGTCGATGTAGAACGGCGCGACCGTGCCCCAGCCGAGCGCCCGGGACATGGCGAGATGATCGCGGGTGAACCACAGCCGTTTGTCACGCTCAGCGTCAGGCATCAGCACGCTGGCTGCTTCGGGGAAACGGACGTAGCCGGTCAACATCGCCGGCTTGTTGGTAATGAGTCGCGCGACCGCCCGATCCTGCAGGGCGCGGTCCTGTTGGGTGTTCGGCACGAAGCCCGCGTTGACCGCGACCATATCGCCGCCAGGCAGCCGTGCGGGAAGGAAAGCCCAGGTGCCGGGGCCGGAAATGTCGGAGCGGATGGCGGAGCCGGAACTGTAGACCATCGCATCCAGACGGGACTCGTAGGTCGCCGTAAATGTGACCCGACGGAATTCGTCCCGCTCCGGCGTCAGCGTGCTCCATTGCGACGGCGGCGGCAACGCAACAGGTGCCGCCGCGAGACGCTCGGTCAATGCGGCGATCAACTGATGTTTCGCGACGCGGCGTTGCAATTGCCAGACGCCGAGCGCGACCAAGACGGCGGCCAGGAAAAGCGTGAACAGCGCGAAGCCGGCCACGCGGGGCTTGCGCGCGGTCTCGTTCATTTCGCGCGGTCGACCAGCCGGCCCGGCGCCGCCTTGTGGTGGAATTGCAGCGCGATCAACAGCGACTTCATCGCGCGCAACGGCAAGAGCGTGGTCGCGAGGATCAGCGGCAGCCACAGCACCGCATGCAGCCAGTACGGCGGCTGGTATTTGACCTCGACGATCAGCGCGCACGCAACGACGATGCCGCCGGCCAGCATGATGATGAAGATCGCAGGACCGTCGCCGGTGTCGATGAAGGCATAGTCGAGGCCGCAGCGGTCGCAGCTGGGCGCGAGCGTCAGGAAACCCGCATAGAGCTTACCCTGGCCGCAGCGCGGGCACTTGCAGGCGAGCCCGCGCAGCGCGCTTTGCAGGACGGTCGTCTCGGGCTCGGTTGGGCCGGCGGTATCGTTCATGATGACGGACTCTAGAGCATTATCGGTTCTGATTGAATCAGAACCGAAGCTCCAGATTCTTGTTTTGACGCGTTTTCTTCACGCGAACCGGTATCCACTTCGCTCGAAAACGCTCTATCACGGTTTCCGCCGAAGCTTCCGGCGGCCCAAAAGCGAAAGGGCGGCCCTGCGGCCGCCCCTTCTGATCGGTCCAATGCGGCTCAGTGCGCACCGTGGGCCATGGTCTCGGCGCCGTGTCCCCACACATAGATGCAGAGGAACAGGAACAGCCAGACCACGTCGACGAAGTGCCAGTACCAGGCGGCGAACTCGAAGCCGAGGTGCTGTGTCGGGGTGAAGTGGCCGGCATAGGCGCGAAACAGGCAGACCAGCAGGAAGATGGTGCCGACCAGCACATGGAAACCGTGGAAGCCGGTCGCCATGAAGAAGGTCGCGCCATAGACGTTGCCGCCGAACGAGAACGCCGCGTGGCTGTACTCATAGGCCTGCACGCAGGTGAAGAGCGCGCCGAGCACGACGGTGAGAATCAGGCCGTATTTCAGGCCCTGGCGATCGTTCTCGAGCAACGCGTGGTGCGCCCAGGTCACGGTGGTGCCCGATGTCAGCAGGATCAGCGTGTTCAGGAGCGGCAGATGCCAGGGATCGAAGGTCTCGATACCATGCGGCGGCCAGGTGCCGGGCACGGAGCAGGCGCCAGCCGCGGTGCCGAGACCGCAGCCGAACACGGCGTCGCGCGTGGCGTGGACGGCGTCGGCCGGGAACAGCGCCGCGTTGAAATAGGCCCAGAACCAGGCGACGAAGAACATCACCTCGGAGGCGATGAACAGGATCATGCCGTAGCGGTGATGCAGCTGCACGACGCGGGTGTGATCGCCCTTGTACTGGGCTTCCTTGATCACATCGGCCCACCAGCTCGCCATGGTGTAGATCACGCCGATGGTGCCAGCACCGAAGATGATCGGCGCGGCCGCGAACATGTGGTGCATCCAGGTGATCGCACCGACCGCCATGATGAAGGCCGAGAGGGAGCCGACGACGGGCCACGGAGAGGGATCGACCAGGTGGTAGTCGTGATGCTTGGTGTGCGCCGTTGCCATTTGCGGTCTCTCTCCTCAATCCCGTGCCTGTCCGGCACTTATCCCCTTGTGTCCAACCCCCGCGGCATGAGCCCGGCGGTCAGAGATTTCCCTTGCGTTTGTCGTCCTCGCCCGACGCCAGCGGCTTCACCACGGGATCGCGCACCGGATAGAACGTGTAGGACAACGTGATCGTGTTCAGCCCGTCGTTCTCGTGATCGTCGGCAATCGACGGATCGACGTAGAACACGACCGGCATCTCGCGCTTCTCGCCGGGCGCCATGGTCTGTTCGGTGAAGCAGAAGCAGTTGATCTTCTGGAAGTAGGAGCCGACCGTCAGGGGCGCGACGTTGTAGGCCGCCTGGCCCGCGGTGGTGCGCGCGGCCTGGTTGGTCACGGTGTAAAAGACGGTCACGACCTGGCCGATATTGACCTCGATCTCGCTCTGCTCCGGCTCGAACTTCCAGGGCAGGCCGGGCGCGACGTTGGAATCGAAGCGCACCGCGATCTTGCGCGCGATCGGGCCGGTGGCGGGCGCGGACGTCGCGACCTGCGTCGTGCCGTTGAAGCCGGTGGCGCGGCAGAACCAGTTGTAGAACGGCACCGCCGCGTAGGAGGCACCGACCATCAGCGCCACCACGCCGCCGCAGATCGAGGCGACCAGCACGTCGCGGCCAAGCCCCCTGGAAGGCCCACGGCCCTGCCTGGCCGTCCGGCTCTGATCCCGCGATATGGTGGGCTCTCGATCCATGTTTGCTACATCGGCCGGACGAGGACTGCCGGTCCCTTGACGATGGTGACGGCGAAGAACAGCACCACGAGCACGCCGAGCGCGAGAGCGATCGCGATCGAGCGCTGGCGGCGGCTCTTCTTCTGCGCCTCCGTGAGGACGATTCCATTCATCTCAGGTTTGTCGGCCATTCCAGCGATCATGCGCCCCCTACCATCGGAGCAAGTGCCCGGAACACGACTTCGGCCAGCAGGGTCGCAAACAGCGCGAACAGATAAAGGATGGAAAAGGCAAACAGCTTGCGGGTCGCGCGCAGCGATTGGCTGCGCTCGCGGCGCACATAGACGTTGATCGCGAGCACAAGCATGCCGGCACCGAGGATCAGCGAGACGACGCCGTAGACGGCGTCGAAATAGCCGAGCGCCCACGGGGCGGCGGCGACCGCGATCAGCACGATGGTGTAGAGCAGGATCTGAAGCCGCGTCGCGTCGGGGCCGGCGACGTTGGGCAGCATCGGAATGCCGGCACGCGCGTAGTCGTCGGAGCGAAACAGCGCCAGCGCCCAGAAGTGCGGCGGGGTCCAGAAGAAGATGATGGCGAACAGCAGCAGCGGCTCGACGTCGACGGTGCCCGTGACCGCGGCCCACGCCACCACCGGCGGCAGCGCACCGGCGGCGCCGCCGATCACGATGTTCTGTGCGGTCCGGCGCTTCAGGATCATCGTGTAGATCACGACGTAGAAGAAGATGGTGAAGGCGAGCAGCGCGCCCGCGATCCAGTTGACGAGGATGCCGAGCGTCATCACCGAGAAGAAGGCGAGCGTCATGCCGAACGCCATCGCCTCGGGACGGGTGATGCGGCCGCGCGGAATCGGCCGGTTTGCCGTGCGCGACATCTTGGCGTCGATATCGCCTTCGAGCGCCATGTTGAGCGCTCCGGAAGCGCCGGCACCGACCGCGATGCAGAGCAGCGAGGTGATGGCCAGCACCGGGTGGAAATGCCCGGGCGCCATCGCCATTCCGACCAGCGCGGTGAAGATCACCAGCGACATCACCCGCGGCTTGAGCAGCGCAATGTAGTCGCCCACCTCCGCTTCGGAGATGCGGGGATCGATGTCGATGGCGTGGTGGTCGAGGACGGACACTAGTTTGACTCGCTTCGTTATAGAGCCGCGGCGCCCGTCACGGGCGCCGCGAGCGTTGGTTTACTGCACGCGGGGCAGCACTTCGAACTGATGGAAGGGCGGCGGCGAAGGCAGCGTCCATTCCAGCGTGGTCGCACCTGCACCCCACGGATTGTCGCCGGCCGGCACCTTCTTCATGAAGGCGTCGAGCACGCAGTAGAGGAAGATCAGCACCCCGAAGCCGGAGATGTAGGAACCGATCGAGGAAACCAGGTTCCAGCCCGCGAACGCGTCGGGATAATCGACGTAGCGGCGGGGCATGCCCGACAGGCCGAGGAAGTGCTGCGGGAAGAACACGAGGTTCACACCGATGAAGGTGACCCAGAAGTGCGCCTTCGCGAGCGTCTCGTTGTACATGTAGCCCGACATCTTCGGGAACCAGTAGTACCAGCCGGCGAAGATCGCGAACACCGCACCGAGCGACAGCACGTAGTGGAAGTGCGCGACGACGTAATAGGTCTCCTGGAGCACGCGGTCGACGCCCGCGTTCGCCAGCACGACGCCGGTGACGCCACCGACCGTGAACAGGAAGATGAAGCCCACCGCCCAGATCATCGGGGCGCGGAATTCGATCGAGCCGCCCCACATCGTGGCGATCCACGAGAAGATCTTCACGCCGGTTGGAACGGCGATGACCATCGTCGCGGCGACGAAATAGGCCTGCGTCGCCGAGGACATGCCGACCGTGTACATGTGGTGCGCCCACACCACGAAGCCGATGCCGCCGATCGCGACCATGGCGTAGGCCATGCCGAGATAGCCGAACACGGGCTTGCGCGAGAAGGTGGAGATGATCTGGCTGACCATGCCGAAGCCGGGCAGGATCAGGATGTACACCTCGGGGTGACCGAAGAACCAGAACAGATGCTGGAACAGCACGGGGTCGCCGCCACCGTCAGGAGCGAAGAACGTCGTGTGGAAGTTGCGGTCGGTGAGCAGCATGGTGATCGCACCGGCGAGCACCGGCAGCGACAACAGCAGCAGGAACACCGTCACCAGGATCGACCACACGAACAGCGGCATCTTGTGCAGGGTCATGCCCGGCGCGCGCATGTTGAAGATCGTGGTGATGAAGTTGATGGCGCCGAGAATCGACGAGGCGCCTGCCAGATGGAGCGACAGGATCGCGAAGTCGACGGCCGGACCCGGGTGACCCGAGCTCGACAGCGGCACGTACATGGTCCAGCCGGCGCCGACGCCGTTGGCACCCGGCTCGCCCTCGACGAAGGTCGACATCAGCAGTAGCGCGAACGAGGCCGGCAGCAGCCAGAACGAGATGTTGTTCATGCGCGGGAACGCCATGTCCGGCGCGCCGATCATCAGCGGCACGAACCAGTTGCCGAAGCCGCCGATCATCGCGGGCATGACCATGAAGAAGATCATGATCAGGCCGTGCGAGGTCACGAACACATTGTAGGTGTGCGTCTCGTGAAAGATCTGCACGCCCGGATACATCAGCTCGGCACGGATCGCGATCGACATCGCGGCGCCGATGACGCCGGCGATGACCGCGAAGATCAGGTACATCGTGCCGATGTCCTTGTGGTTGGTCGAATAGACGTAGCGACGCCATCCGGTCGGATGGGCGTGCTCGTGGTCATGCGCGTGATCGCCGTGTGCCGCTGCGCTCGTTGCCATTTTCAAATCCTGCCTTGCGTCCCGTTCGGACCTTATGAGGTCCCGCCCTTTATGTCGCTTTCAGTCCCTCGAGCCTCGACCCGGCGCTTACTGCGTCGGGCCGGCCGCGGAGGCGAAAGTGCTGGTGCCGCCGCTCGCAAATTTCTTCTTCGCCGTCTCGACCCAGGAGGCGAATTCCTGGTCCTCCACCACGCGAATCGCGATCGGCATGAAGGCGTGGTCCTTGCCGCAGAGCTCCGAGCACTGGCCATAGAACATGCCGGTCTTGGTGGCCTTGAACCAGGTCTCGTTCAGCCGCCCCGGAATGGCGTCGATCTTGACGCCGAAAGCCGGCAGCGCGAAGGCGTGGATGACGTCTGCGCCGGTAACCTGGACACGAACCACCTTGTTCACCGGCACGACCATCTCGTTGTCGACACCGAGCAGCCGGGGCTGCTTGTCCTGGGCCATCAGCGAGTCGAACTCGAACTTGCCGTTGTCCGGATAGGCATAGGACCAATACCACTGCTTGCCGGTCGCCTTGATGGTGATATCCGCCTTCGGCACGTCGAGCTCGAGGAACAGCAGGCGGAACGACGGCACCGAGATACCGACCAGGATCAGCACCGGAATGAGCGTCCACGCCACCTCGATCAGCGTGTTGTGGGTGGTCCGCGACGGCACCGGATTGGCCTTCGCGTTGAACTTCATGACCACGATGACCAGCAACGCCAGAACGAAAAGCGTGATCAGCGTGATCAGCACGAACAGGAAGTTGTGGAACCAGACGATATTATCCATCACCGGGGAGGCGGATTGCTGAAGCGTCCACTCCCACGGCGCCGGTTGCCCGAGCTCGGCGGCGAATGTCGCACCGCCCGTCGCCAGCGTCAGACCCGCCACGGCCAATCCCAGCAAGTGCCGGCCGACCCGGCCCATCGACATCTTCATGCCGTCGCGCTCCCCTTACGAAATCACCCCAAGTGCGTTCCCCTATTTTTGGGAAACGCTTATTCGATCCGCCCGTCTGACAAACCGCCGCGCAAGAATACCTCTAAGAGGAATCAGGGCCAGATCGTGAGAACGCCGAAATCAAGCCTCTCAAACCATAATTCTTGATCTATCGCAATGCAGTCTTGAGGCCCGTCTGTCAGCCATCACCCGCAAGATATTTCCTAGTAACATCAGAGAAAAATACCGTTTCCCGGGATGCCGCGGCTTGACAGCGGAATTGCCCGCGGTAGGCACTTGCAGACAGCCGCGCAGGAACCTGATTCGTGCGGGCGATGGCGGTGAGGGCGGCGCGGAATTTGCTTGCGAATTGCCTTCAAGACGCCGTCATTCCCGTATCAGTCCGCCAGGCGCGAGCGACCCAGGCGAGCAGAGGGACCGACCCGATGGGGTTTTCGAGAGGCATGGCAAGGCGGGCTAAAAGGCAGGCGAGCGGCCTCACGATGCTGGCTGCCCTCTTGGCCGCGGTCGTCGTCATGGCGCTGCCGGGCCTCGCCCATGCGCAGGGCGCGGTGCGCTCCGTCCATGGCGACTGGCAGATCCGCTGCGACACCCCGCCGGGCGCCCAGACCGAGCAATGCGCCCTGATCCAGAGCGTGGTGGCCGAAGACCGCTCCAATGCCGGCCTCACCGTGATCGTGCTCAAGACGGCCGACCAGAAGAGCCGGCTGATGCGGGTGGTGGCGCCGCTCGGCGTGCTGCTGCCCTCCGGCCTCGGGCTGAAGCTCGACAATCAGGACGTCGGCCGCGCCGGCTTCGTGCGCTGCCTGCCCAATGGCTGCGTCGCCGAGGTCGTCATGGACGACAAGCTGCTCGGCCAGCTCCGCACCGCCAAGACCGCGACCTTCATCATCTTCGAGACCCCGGAAGAAGGCATCGGCTTCCCGCTCAGCCTGAACGGGCTCGGCGAGGGTTATGACAAGCTGCCGTAGAGCGGGAGGCGCGTCCGCGCGCGGCGAATCCTATCGTTTCGTAATGTGGCACCTGGCACCCTCGCGGAACCGCCGGGAAACCATTATCTTGCCCTACATCTTCCGATAATGGACGCACCCATGACCAATCCAGCCACCACCTCCCTGCTCGACCGCGCCAATCTCGACCGCGACCAGGTCCGCAACGAGGTCGCGCGCGGGCTTGCCGGTGCCGACGACGGCGAATTGTTCCTGGAATACAGCCAGACCGAAGCGCTGATGTTCGACAATGGGCGGCTGAAGCAGGCGACCTATGACACCTCGCAGGGCTTTGGCCTGCGCGCCGTCAAGGACGACGCGGTCGGCTATGCCCATTCCTCCGACGTGTCGCTGCCGGCGCTGATTCGCGCCGCCGACGCAGTCGCTGCCGTGCGCGGCGGCTATTCGGGCAGCTTCGCGGCCCCGCCGGCGCATACCAACGTGCGGCTTTATAGTGACGACAATCCGCTGGATGCGCCGGGCTTCGAGACCAAGGTGAAGCTGCTCGCCGAGATCGACGCCTATCTGCGCGACAAGGATCCGCGGGTGCGGCAGGTCAGCGTCAGCCTGGGGGCGACCTGGCAGGTCGTCGAGATCCTGCGGCCCGACGGCGAGAGCTATCGCGACATCCGCCCGCTGGTGCGCGTCAACGTCTCCGTCGTCGCCGGTCAGGGCGACCGCCAGGAGAGCGGCAGCAAGGGCTATGGCGGCCGCGCCGGCTATGCCGAATTCATCGAGACGAAGTCCTGGCGCGATGCCGCCGACGGCGCACTGCGCGAGGCCCTGGTCAACCTGGAATCGATCCCCGCCCCCGCCGGCGAGATGGACGTCGTGCTTGGAGCCGGCTGGCCCGGCGTGATGCTGCATGAGGCGGTCGGCCATGGCCTCGAAGGCGATTTCAACCGCAAGAAGACGTCGGCCTTTGCCGGCCTGATGGGCCAGCAGGTCGCGGCCAAGGGCGTCACGGTGGTCGACGACGGCACCATTGCCTCGCGCCGCGGCTCGCTGTCGATCGACGACGAGGGCACGCCGACCAACCGCACGGTGCTGATCGAGGACGGCATCCTCGTCGGCTACATGCAGGACCGCCAGAACGCGCGCCTGATGAACATGAAGCCGACCGGCAACGGCCGCCGCCAGGGCTACGCCCATGTGCCGATGCCGCGCATGACCAACACCTACATGCTCGCGGGCGACCGCGACCCGGCCGAGATCCTGGCGTCCGTGAAGAACGGCGTCTTCGCCGCGAATTTCGGCGGCGGCCAGGTCGACATCACCTCGGGCAAATACGTGTTCCAGTGCACCGAGGCCTACAAGATCGAGAACGGCAAGATCGGCGCGCCGCTGAAGGGCGCCATGCTTATCGGCAACGGGCCGACCGATTTGCACCGCATCCGCATGATCGGCAACGATCTCGCGCTGGATACCGGCATCGGCACCTGCGGCAAGAACGGTCAGGGCGTGCCCGTCGGCGTCGGCCAGCCGTCGCTTTTGATGGAACGTATTACTGTAGGTGGAACAGGCGCATGAGCGTTGAGAAGGTAACTGTCCCCGCCAAGCGGAAGAGCAGCGGCTGGGCTGGTCAGCTGATGCAGCTCGCCGGCATCGTCGCCGCCGTGTTCATCGCCAAGGGCGCCCTCGCCGAGCCGTTCTACGTGCCGTCGGGCTCGATGGAGCCGACGCTCCTGATCGGCGATGCGCTGCTCGCCTCGAAATTCCCCTATGGCTACGGCACCTCGTCGCTGCCGATCCAGATCAACCTGCCCGAAAGCGGCCGCGTCTTCGCGGAGACGCCGAAGCAGGGCGACGTCGTCGTGTTCCGCTGGCCCGGCGACCGCTCGCAGGCCTGGGTCAAGCGCGTCGTGGGTCTGCCCGGCGACCGCATCCAGATGCGGCAGGGACAGCTCTTCATCAACGACCGTCCCGCCGAGCTGAAGCCGGATGGTGTCGGCGCCGCCGAGGACGACAATGGCGGCAGCGAGCCCGCCTACCGCTATATCGAGACCCTGCCGAACGGCGTGTCGCATCTGATCTTCAAGATGCGCGACAACGGCCCGCTCGACAACACGCCGGAAGTGACGGTGCCGCCCGGCCACCTCTTCGTGCTCGGCGACAACCGCGACAATTCCGCGGACAGCCGCGTGCCTTTGCGCTCCGGCGGCGTCGGCCTGCTGCCGATCGACAATCTGGTCGGACGCGCGGATGCCGTGCTCGGCTCCTGGGATCTCGGCATGCGCGGCCAGCCGGTGTGGACCTGGCTCTCCGGGTTCCGGCTCGCACGGTTCTTCACCGCCGTGCACTGAGCCGGTCCCAAGGTCTTGATCAAATGACCTTCGACGACGTCAGAGAATTTGCGCTGACGTGGCCGGAGGTCGAGGACGGCACCTCCTACGGCACGCCTGCGCTGAAACTGCGCAAGAAGATGCTGGTGCGTCTGAAGGAGGACGGCGACAGCCTTGTCATGCCCGACGTTCCGATCGACGAGCGCGCGATGCTGATCGAGAGCCAGCCAAAAATCTTCTATTTCACCGATCACTATGCCGACTATCCGATCGTGCTGATCCGCCTGTCCAGGGCGAAGCGCGCGATCGTCGAGCCGCTCCTGCGGCGGCGCTGGCGCGGCCTTGCCTCGAAGGCAGCGCGCGCCGCATTCGATGCCGGCGCGTGAGCGATGGCCGCGATGGATCGCGACCGCTTCCTCGCGCTGGCGCTGAAGAACCCGGTCAACGTTGCGATCATCGATGAGCTCGCCTCGCTCGCACTGCCCGATGCGTTGCTGGTGTCGGGATGTCTGGTGCAGACGGCGTGGAACGTGCTCACCGGCCGAGCGGTCGATCACGGCATCGCCGATTACGACGTGTTCTATTTCGACCCTGACACGTCATGGGAAGCGGAGGATGCGGTGATCCGCACGCTGCAAGCGCGGCTCGGACACCTCGGCGTGAAGATCGAGATCCGAAACCAGGCGCGCGTGCACCTGTGGTACCCCGGCAAGCACGGCCTGCCCTACCCGCCCCTGACCTGCTCGACAGACGGCATCGACCGCTTCCTCACGCAGAACACGCAAATTGGGGTGAGACGCGCCGGCGGCGGCTTCGAGGTCTACGCACCGCAAGGCTTCGACGACATCGCGGGGCTGGTCGCGCGGCCCAACCCGGGGGCGAATTTCTCAGCAGCGAGTTACGCGGTGAAGGCCGCGCGATGGAAGGCGCTGTGGCCGGAGCTCACCGTGATTGCGGCGGAGTGATCACGCCGCCTTCGCCTGCACGTTGTCGCAGAACTCGGCGAGCCGATCCGCCAACCGCAGCGTTGCGGGGCTCGCGCCGGGCGAGGCCATCAGCGCCACTTCGGTCCGGTTGATCGGCTCAAATCCGTCCTTCGCCGTCAGCACGCGATGATCGGACTGGATCGACATCTCCGACAAGATGCTCAAGCCCATGCCGGCAGCGACTGCGGCCTGAATGCCCGCGAGACTCGATGACGAGTAGGACATGTGCCAGGCGCGGCCCGCGCTTTCCAGCGCGTGGATGGCGCCGGCGCGGTAGAGGCAGCCGGTCGGGAATCCGATCAGCGGCACCGACGACACATTGACGTCGACCGGATGGCTCTTGCTGGTGACCCAGTGCACCCGCTCCGGCCACACCGCGATGCCACCCTTCGCGCCGGCCTCGCGCTTGAACAGCGCCAGGTCGAGCTCGCCGCGTTCGAGGTCGCGGGACAGGTTCTTGCTCTGGTCGGCGCGCACATCGAGCCGAAGGCCCGGATGCGAGCGCGAGAACGCACCCAGCAACTTTGCGAGACGATAGGCCGCAAAATCCTCGGGGATGCCGAGCCGAATCGCGCCCTCGCTGTCGGGCTCGCGCAGCACGTCGCGCGCCTCCTCGGCGAGCGTGAGCAGCCGCCGCGCGTAGGACAGCAGCCGCTCGCCGGCCTCAGTGGGGCGCACGTCCTTGCCGTCGCGATGCAAGAGCAGCTGGCCGACGTCCTCCTCCAGCCGCTTGATCTGCTGGCTGACGGTCGACTGCGTGCGGTGGACGCGCTCGCCGGCGCGGGTGAACCCGCCGGCCTCGACCACCGAGACGAAGCTGCGCAGGAGCTCCAGGTCGAGCATGGCCGCCTCCATTCGAAAATCCACTGCCCGGAAGTTAATCATTTAATTTCCAAATGGCAAGCCGTCTCCCTAGATCGAGGGCTCAGGAGAATGCCCTCATGTCGCTCGCCACCTCGCTTCCCGCAGCCCCCAGCCGCTTCAACACGCTGCCGCTCGCCATCGGGCTGTTTTGCCTGCTCTGGAGCTATGCCTTCGTCGCCGGCAAGATCGGCGTCACCCATTGCCCGCCGCTGATCCTGCTCGCCGCGCGCTTCTCGCTCGCCGGCCTCCTGATCCTCGGCGCCACGCTGATCCGCGGTGATGGCTGGTCATTGTCCTGGCGCGATGCCGCGATCTTCGCTGTGCTCGGCATCGCCAACAACGCGCTCTATCTCGGGCTCGGCTATACCGGCCTGCAATCGGTCTCCGCCGGCCTCGGCGGCCTGATCGTCTCGGCCAATCCGGTATTCACGGCGGCACTCGCCGCGTTGCTGCTTGGCGAAGGCATGACCTGGCGCAAGGCAGGCGGTCTCCTGCTCGGCATCATCGGCGTGACCCTGATCGTCTGGCATCGCCTGTCGGTCGGTACCGACTCCCTGCACGGCATCGTCTTCACCCTGGCCTCGCTCGCCTCCATCGTCGCCGGTACGATTCTGTTCAAGCTGCTCGCGCCGAAGGGAAGCCTGTGGATCGGCAACGGCGTGCAGAACCTCGCCGCCGGCATCGTGCTGACGCCGGTCGCGCTCACCTTTGCCGACGTCCACGCAATCGATTTCACCCCGGGCCTGGTCGGCGCCTTCGCGTTCCTCGTGCTCGGCGGCTCGATCCTCGCCTACTGGCTCTGGTTTCATCTCCTGAAAGTGTGTGGCGCGACGGCTGCGAGTGCCTATCATTTCCTCATGCCTCCGCTCGGCATGCTGTTCGCCTACATCGTGCTCGGCGAGCATGTCGAGGCCCGCGACCTGCTCGGCATCATCCCGGTCGCGCTCGGCATTTACCTGGTGACGCGCCCCGCAAAGCCCGTCGCGTAAGAGGAGCTTTCTCATGCCCATTTCCATCACCCTGATCGGCGGCCCTACCGCGCTGATCGAGATCGACGGCTTTCGCCTGCTCACCGATCCGACCTTCGATGCGCCGGGCGCCTATCAGCTGCCGCATGTGACGCTGGAGAAGACGATCGGTCCCGCCGTGAGGCCCGACGCGATCGGCCCGATCGATGCCGTCCTGCTCAGCCACGACCAGCACTCGGACAATCTCGACAATTCCGGCCGCGCGTATCTCAAACACGCAAAGCGCGTGCTGACGACCGAGGCCGGCGCAAAACGACTGGGCGGCCATGTCGAGGGCCTCGCGCCCTGGGCGACCTCGCATCTGAAGGACCGTGATGGCAACACGCTGACGATCACCGCGACGCCCGCGCGCCACGGCCCGGCCGGCATCGAGCCGCTGTCGGGCGACGTGATCGGCTTCGTGGTGTCGTCGAGCCGGACGGACACGAGCGACGTCTACGTCAGCGGCGACACCACCTGGTTCGACGGCGTCGCCGAGGTCGCGCGCCGTTTCAAATGCGGCGTGGTGCTGCCGTTCGCGGGCGCGGCGCAAACGCGCGGGCCGTTCCACCTCACCATGGATACCAACGACACCATCGAGACGGCGCGCGCCTTTCCACATGCGATGATCGTGCCGGTGCATACCGAGGGCTGGGCGCATTTCCGCCAGAATAGCGAGGATCTGCGCAAGACCTTTGATGTGCTCGGCTTCGGGACCCGGTTGCGATTGCTGGTGCCGGGCGTGCCGACGGTGGTTGAGGCGCCGTGAGATAAGCCGTCGCGCACTCCATTCTCCTCGTCATGGCCGGGCTTGTCCCGGCCATGACGGTGGGGTGGCAATTTGCCCGCCTCAATCCTTCCGAAACACGATCGACGCCATCCACCCCGTCATCAGCGCCATCGCGGCCGTAGCGAGACCGTAGATCAGCCCGTGCTGCCGCGCGCTGGTGGCGACGAACTGCTCGAAACCCACCTTGACGATCTCGAACGCGGTCTCGGTCTTGGTGACCAACGCGCCGTTGGCGAACAGCTTGATTTCCACCTCATAGGTGCCGATCGGCACCTCCTCCGGCAGTGGAATGCCGGTACGGAATAGCGTCGGTGTCAGGAACGTCACCGCGCTCGGGTCCTCGCGATAGAGACCTTTCTGGGTTCGCAGGCGGATGAAGGCCGAGCGGAACGCATCGTTCGGCACCACGTCGGCATAGTCGCCGCTGACCCGTTGGGTCAGCAGCACGTTGTTGAGCCCGATCTGCTGCCGCCGCGCGATCTCGGGCGAGGTGATGATATCGAAGGGGCGGTTGGCGAACAGCGCGAGATAGCTCGGCACCGCCAGGAACTGCCGGTAGTCAGTGTTGATCCAGATGCCGAAGGTGCGCTCCTTGCGCCGCGTCACCATGTCGGCGCGCGGGCCCATCACGGTGACGACGAGGTCGTAGCTCTTGCGGTCCGCGGGCGTTGAGGCGTCCTTCTCGACCGAGCCGAACAGCACCAGTTCCTCGCCGGAATAGTTCGGCGTCACCGTGACGCGATGGTTGGAGACCGACACGATCAGTCGCTCGGCACGCGCGGCTGAGCCGAGCAGCAGGACGAGAAGGACTGCGAGAGCTGCGCGCATCATCCGCTCACTCCCAATTCGCGGATGGTAAAGAGATCCTCGGGCCGGATCACCAGCTCGATGGCGAAGCGGACGCCGACCGAAAGGATCAGCAGGCCCAGCAACAGCCGCAGCTGTTCACCGCGGATCTTCTGGCCGGCGCGGGCGCCAAACTGCGCGCCGGTGACGCCGCCGACCATCAGGATCAGCGCCAGCACCGCGTCGACGAGGTGATTGGTCACCGCGTGCAGCAGGGTCGCGATCAGCATCGTGACCAGCGTCAGAACCATCGAGGTCCCGATCACCGTCGAGGTCGGCACCCGCAGCAGGTAGATCATGATCGGCACCAGGATGAAGCCGCCGCCGATGCCCATGATGGCGCCGATGAAGCCGATCACGATGCCGACGATCACGACCGGAATGACCGAGAGGTAGATCTTCGAGCGCTTGAACCGCATTTTCAGCGGCAGGCCGTGGATCCAGCTGTGCGTGCGCCGTGGCGGCACCGCGCCGCGACGGGTCCGCATCAGGGCGCGCAGGCCCTCGGAGAACATCAGGCTGCCGACCGTGGTGAGCAGCACCACGTAGGACAACGCGATCATCAGATCGAGCTGGCCGAGCGCGCGAAGCTGCGTGAAGGTCCACACCCCGAGCGCCGTGCCGGTGACGCCGCCGCATAACAGCACACTCGCCAGTGCCGGGTCGATCGCACGCCGCCGCCAATAAGAGAGCGCGCCGGAAAAGGAGGAAGCCGCGATGTGGCTCGCAACAGAGGCGACCGCGACCGCCGGCGTGATTCCGATGAAGATCAGAAGCGGCGTCATGAGGAAGCCGCCGCCGATCCCGAACATGCCGGAGACGAAGCCGACCGCCGCACCCATCGCCAGCACCAGGAAGATGTTGACCGGCAGATCGGCGATCGGGAGATAGAGCTGCATCGAAGGACCACACTCCGGCGAAATGGATCGATTGCGCGGGAATGCTCGCCGGACGGTCGGAACGATTGCCGCGCCCCTCAATAGCGGAATTCGCGGGGGCGCGGATCAGGAATTTTGATGCGTGGTGAACGAGCTAAGCAGGATCAGATGGTTGTTTCACTGCGAGCCTGGGATTTCGCCACTTGCTCCGCTGTCATGCCCCGGCTTGACCGGGGCATCCAGTACGCCGCAGCCGCTCCGCATCAAACCGGCGTCTCTGGAACACCGGGTCGCCCGGTCCCGGCTCCGCCAAGGCTACGCCGAGGCCCACACGAGCGCTCGGCACGCCGAAGCTTCAGCGAAGGCGGCAAGCCGGGCGACGACAAGAGGAAGGCGCGTACTAAAATTGTTTAATGCGCGGCCGAGGCCGAGCGCTTGGTCGCGACCGGCTTCGGCGCGGGCTTTGCGTTTGCCTGCGGCGCGCTGTCCCAGCCGCCGTTCGGGGCGGGAACGTTGACGGCGTCGTCGGGCTGCGGCTCGGCGCTGAACGTCTGGATCGCGAGCTTGGCGGCGGCGAGCGACTGCGGATCGAGCCGCTTGGCGACGTCGTCGCGCTTGCCCGCAGCGTCAGCATCGCCCTGCCCGGCCGCAAGCGTGAACCATTTGTAGGACTCGGCGAGGTTCTGCTCGACGCCGATGCCGCGGGCATAGAGGATGCCGAGATTGAACTGGCTGTCGGCGACACCGCGATCAGCGGCCTTCCTGAACCACTGCGCCGCGCTCTTGTAATTCGCGCCGCGTCCGCCGCCGTCGGCGTCGAGCACCGCGAGATTGTGCATCGCCTTGGCGTTGCCGCGCTCGGCGGCCTGCGTGTAGTAGCGGCGGGCGATGTCGGCGTCCTTCTTCACGCCGAGGCCCTTCTCATAGAGCGTGCCGAGCCGGAAGGTCGCGGGCACCACACCGGCCTGCGCCGCGCGGTCGTACCATTTGGCGGCTTCATCGTAGTTCGCAGCGACGCCCTTGCCCTCGGCAAAGCGCACGCCGATCTCGTAGGCCGCGGTCGCATCGCCCTTCATCGCGGCGGTGCGCAGCACCGGACCGCCGATGCCGTCAGGGAGCTTCTCGCTCGGCGGCACCTGGATCATGCCAAGCTTCGCGCGACTCGCGCCCGACAGCGCGCCGGTGACGTCGTTGCTCGCCGCAGGCGGCGGTGGCGTCGCGGGGACCGGCGGGATTTCGACCGAAGCCGAACTGCCCGCCCCTGCCACAGGAGCCGGCGCGGGATTATTCAGCGACTGCTTCCCGATCGGCGTCGGCGAGGTCATCGAAGGCGTGACCTGCTCGGGCGTGGCGGGCTTGGTCTCGACCGGCGGCGGAGGAGCCTGCGGCGCGGGCGCGCTCGACGAATTCTCCATCGCCTGCGGTGACGGCGGCGCGCTGCCGCCATCGAGCAGGTTCATCGCCATCTTGAAGGTGCCGAGCACGATCACGACCACGCTGGCGCCGACCAGCAGCGAGCGGATCTTCGAGGTGATGGTCGAGCCGCCTTCCTGGCCCTTGTCCTTGGTGCGGCCTGCGATGGCCGCCTTGGCGGCTGCCTTTGCACTTGCCTTGGCACCGCGAGCCGGCTTTTCCGGCTGCGCGGCGGCGGCCTGCGCGGCGCGGCGTGCGGCCGCAATGAAGCTCGACGACGACACCGGCTCTTTCGGCGCGGCGGGGATTTCGCTGATCGCGCTTTCGGACGCGGCAATGCGCTCCGACGGCGTGGCGACGCGGCCGCCCGGCCGTGTGCCCGGCTCGAGCGGATGGTCCGGCGGCAATTCCGGTGCGAGCGCGGCGCGCGTGGGCACCGTGTGCGGCTCGAGGATCTCGCTGATCGCACGCGGCGGAACGGGCGGTGCAATTGGCACCGGCGGCGGCGCGGCCGGTGCGGCGGCATGGAATTCGCGCGGCGCGGCGACGAAGGCGCCCTGTGGCAGTTGTTGCGCGGCGGCCGGGTTCTGCAGCTCCGGCTTCGGATCGTATTTCGGCTGCTGCGGCTCGCGCGCGACAGGCGCGGGCTCCGTGGGCGCGGCCATCGGCATCGACATGGACGTCGAACTGGGCATCGGCTGCGGAGCGGGAGCCGGCGGCGCCGTGCGCACCGCGCGCAGATCACCCTCGATCATCGAGAGGCGATCGACGACATGGCCGAGCGCGCTGTGCACGGCCTCGAGCGAATCCTGGGTGCTGCGGTTGGTCTCGGCCTGGCTGAAGCGGAGGTCGGAGAGCTCGCGCTTGACCAGATCGACCATGCCGGAATCGGCAGACGGTGCCGAATTGCGGCTTTCGGCGAGGGCGGAATAGGTCGCCTGCTGCCGCTCCAGATGCCGCAGGATGTCGTGCAGCCCGTCCTCGACGCGGCTTAAATTGCCGTTGCGCGGATCGGAGGCGGCTTCGATCCGCTCCAGCAGATACGAGACCCGCTGTTCGAGATGCGCAAAGGTCGACGCGGAATCGTTGCCGACCTGCATGCGGTCGAAACGATCCGACAGCGCGCGGATCGCAGCTTCCAGATGCTCGCTGCTCTCGGAAGGCTGCGGCCGCTCGCGCGTTTCCAGCGCGGCGGTGAGCGCCGCGATGCGCTGCTCCAGCACGGCAAAGCTGTCGCTGGGACCGGACGAGCGGGTGACCTGGTCGACCTTGGACGACAGCAGCTGCACGTCTTCGGAAAGACGCGCCAGGGCTTCGTTGGAGGCGACGTTGGAGACGATGCCGCGCAGCGCCGAGATCGCGCCTTCGAGCTGGCGGACCGTCGACGGGTCGTCATTGGCGCGCAGGATCAGATCGAGCTTGGCGCCGAGATTGCGGATTGCCTCGTCATAGCCGGTGAGTTGCTCGGCCGGCGTCAGCGTGCGCAGCACCTGCTTGATCTCGGACAGCGCGTGCTCGATGCCCGACAGGACCTGGCCATCCGTCCCCGACGAGCGGGTCTCGTCGATGCGACGGTGCAGCGAGCGAATCTCGTTCTCGATCGATTCGATCGCGCGGCGCGGCATCGCCTCGGTGATGGCGTGGCGGATCTCGGTAAGCTCGCTGCGGAAAGCGTTGATCGCCTGCTCGGTGTTGTCAGGGCGCTGGAGCGACTCGATCTGGCTCGTGATCTTGAGCAAATGGCGCTCGAGCGACGAGAAATCAGGCCCCGGCTGCGGGGGCGGCGGTGCATAGGCAGGCGCGGGCGGCGCCACCGGGGGCGCGAAAGGCGCTGCCGTCGGTGCAATCGACGGCGCGGCGCGCGGCGGCATCTGCCGCGGCGCAAAGCCGTCGAGCTCGCTCTGCCGTGCCGTGATCTCGGCGACGGCAACGTCGAACGACGCGGGGCTCAAGGGCGGTGAGTTGCGATAGACCTGGGCTGCGGCACGCTCGACCGCATCGGCCTGGCGCTGGCGCGTTTCGACGGGTGCCGGCCGCGGCGGCTGAGGCTGCTGCGGCTTTGAGATTTGCGACAGCCGCGCATCAAGCCGCGAGATCGCGTCGTTGAGCTGGCGCGCGACGCCCTGCTCGCGCGAGACGTCCGGCCGCGGCGCGGGCTTTGAAATCCGTTCGATCTGCTGGGTGATCGCGTCGAGCCGCTGGTGGATGTCGGCGACGTCGCGGCTCTCCTGGCTCGGCATCTGCGGCGGGCGCTGATCGTGACGCTGCTCTTGACGCTGCTCTTGGCGTTGATCTTGGCGTTGATCTTGGCGTTGATCGTAAGGTCCGCGAAAGTTCGGCGGGGCCGTCTCGCCGAGCGTGGAGTTCAGCCAATCGTTGAGTGACATGCCGGCGCGACGCGCAGCAGCTTCGGCCCGCTCCCTGACGGATGGATCGATGCCGTCAACACTCCACGATACGCGCGAATTCATGACTCTGTCCGGTTCCGACTCCGGCGCCCCACCCGGCGCCTCCAGCCTCCCCACGCGTGCCGGTTGCAAAGACAATCGGATTTGGCGCGGGTCGTCTGCCTCGAAAACCGACTTTTTCCTGTTACGGTAAATAACGGGTTAAGGAACGCGTTGCCGGTGTCTTAAAGTTGGGCGTCGAGAACCAACTTGCCTCCGTTGGCCCCGCCCCGAAGCCGCGCCCCGACAAAGATTTCGCCGCGCGCCCGATCCGCACGTCTCAAGGGATAGAGAGCGGCCCGATCCACGGGCAGGCTCTTGCCTGACTGGATTGTTGGCTGACATGAAAAGGTTGCTCGTGGCCGCGATGGCGGCCGGACTGGCATCGCATGCCGTTGCCGCCGATGCCCCGGCGGCAGCGCCTGCGGTGAAGGCACCGGCGCCCGCGGGATACAATTGGACCAGCTGCTATGTCGGCATTCAGGGCGGCGGAAACTGGGGCAAGAGCGAGCATGTCCGGCGCGCCGGCGACGTCTCCGGGCCGACGATCACAGGGACTTTCAATCTCAGCGGCGCGGCCGTCGCGGGCGGAGTCTTCGGCTGCGATTTCCAGATCGAAAAGACCGTGCTCGGCTTCGAGAACGACGCGTCATGGACCAACCAGCACGGCAAGGTGCAGGATCTGCCGCCCTTCAACGTCGGGGTGACGAGCGGCACGCGGGAAAAATGGATCGATATGTTCCGCGGCCGTGTCGGTTACGCGCTCGATCAGTTCCTGATCTACGGCACGGCCGGTATCGCCTTCGCCGGCACCGAGGTCACCGTGTCCAACCAGGCGGTGCAGGTCACCAGCTCCCAGACCCGCACCGGCCTGGCGGCCGGGCTCGGTGGCGAATGGGCGGCCTATGTCGATACCTGGGGCGCCGTGACCCTCAAGCTCGAATATGTGCACGTCGATTTTGGCAGCAAACGATATGTCGATCCGCCGATCAGCGGCGCCGTCACGCGCGACGTCAGGCTGACGGACGACATCGTCCGCGCCGGCGTCAATGTCCGGCTCAACTGGGATAGGCCGGTCGTCACGAAGTACTAGGGCTGCGCAGGCTCAGCCCTTCCCCTCCCGCTTGCCGTCCTCCAGCGGCACGACCGTGCCCTTGCCGCTCATCGCCGATAGCGCCTGGAGTGCCTCCTCGCAGAAATCGGCCACCATCTGCTCGTGGCGGGCACCGAGCTGAAGCAGCAGCAGATTGCCGAGGTCGAGCACGCCCGACGCCGAGCCCTCCGGAAATCGCTTCTTGAGGATCCGCTCGTAATTCTCGTGCCGGTCGCGGTGGTGCTCCAGCCGGGCCATCAGATCGGTGCGCATGGGCTCGATGTCGATGCTGTCGAGCGCGTGCAGCCGCACCAGCAGGTCGTCCTTGATCGAGGGCGGCGTGCTCGGCCGCGCGGCCCAGTGCCGCAGCGCTGTTCGGCCCTCGGGAGTCAGCGTATAAATCAGTTTGTTGGGCTTGCCCGATTGAACGACCTCGCGGCCCTGGATGAAGCCGCGGTCGCGCAGCTTGGAGAGCTCGCGGTAGATCTGCTGGTGGTCGGCTTTCCAGAAGAAGCCGATCGAGGAATCGAATGTCTTGGCGAGCTCGTAGCCCGTCATCGGACGTTCCGTCAGGCATGCGAGGATTGCGTCGCCCAGCGCCATGGCACCAGCTCCCTTTCGAGGTCTCGACCAATTGACTTGACTTTATGCGCATCGGTGCATATGCGTCAATGTGCATATGAGGCAAGCTTCAGACCCGCCCTTATCGGCCATCGCGCTACTGTGCATGGGGTTGTTTTCGCGTTTTTGCCAAGGCCTTTGACCAAGAAGGCCTTTGATCAAGGGAGGCACCTGAGAATGACCGGCCTCGATTCCTGGTACGCCTTTATGAAGTCCCACGACCGCGCCGCGCTCTGGGACCTGCTCCACCCCGACGCCGTGTTCGAAAGCCCCGTGGTGCATTCGCCCCAGCGCGGACGCGACATCACCTTCAAATATCTCGCCAGTGCCGAGAAGGTGCTCGGCGGTCCCGGCTTCTCCTATGTCGGCGAGTGGAAAAGCGCCAACGGCGCCGTGCTCGAATTCAAGAATGTCATCGACGGCATCGAGATCAACGGTGTCGACATCATCACCTTCGATGCCGAGGGACGCATCACCCATTTCAAGGTGATGGTGCGTCCGCTCAAGGCGATCAACATGCTGCACCGCCTGATGGCGGAGCAGTTGGCCGCCGTTCAATCATAAGCCAACATCATCACTTCAGACCGCCTGCCGGGAGACCACCATGCCGATCTATAAAGCCCCCGTCGAAGACGTGAACTTCCTGCTCAACGACGTCTTCCAGATCGATCGCTACGACAACCTCGCCGGCTTCTCCGATGCGTCGAGCGACGTGCGCGAAGCCATTCTCGGCGAAGCCGCGAAGCTCGCGGAAGAAGTGCTGCAGCCGCTCAACCGCGTCGGCGATCTCGAAGGCTGCAAGCGCGCCGATGACGGCAGCGTCACCACGCCGAAGGGCTTCAAGGACGCTTTCAAGCAAGTGGCGGAGGGCGGCTGGCTTGGCCTGTCGGCGCCGACCGAGTTCGGCGGCCAGGGCCTGCCGGTGACGCTGAGCCAGGCGGTCAACGAATTCCAGATCTCCGCCAACATGGCGTTCTCGATGTATGGCGGCCTGACCATGGGCGCGACCGCGGCGCTGATCGTGCACGGCTCGCCCGAGCAGAAGCAGACCTACGTGCCGAAGATGGTGGCGGGTGAGTGGACCGGCACCATGAACCTGACCGAGCCGCATTGCGGCACCGATCTCGGCATGCTCCGCACCAAGGCGGTCCGCCAGCCCGACGGCAGCTTCAAGATCACCGGCACGAAGATCTTCATCTCGGCCGGTGAGCATGACCTCGCCCCCAACATCATCCATCTCGTGCTCGCCCGCATCGAGGGTGCACCGGCCGGCATCAAGGGCGTGTCGCTGTTCGTGGTGCCGAAATTCCTGGTCAATGCCGATGGTTCGGTCGGCGCACGCAACGGCGTGGTGTGCGGCTCGATCGAGCACAAGATGGGCATTCACGGCAATTCCACTTGCGTGATGAACTACGACGGCGCCACCGGCTGGCTGATCGGCGAAGAGAACAAGGGCATGCAGGGCATGTTCGTGATGATGAACGAGGCCCGCCTCGGCGTCGCCGTTCAAGGTCTCGCGCAGTCCGAGGTCGCCTATCAGAACGCGGTCGCCTATGCCCGCGAGCGCATCCAGGGCCGCTCGCTGACCGGCGCCAAGGCGCCGGACAAGCAGGCCGACCCGATCATCGTGCATCCCGACGTGCGCCGCACGCTGCTCTCGATCCGCGCCTTCAACGAGGCCGCGCGCGCCTTCGTGATGTGGACCGCGCTGAAGAGCGACGTCGCCCATCGCTCTGAAGATCCCAAGGACCGTCAGGCCGCCGACGACCACATGGGCCTGATGACGCCCGTGCTGAAGGGCTTCCTCACCGATTACGGCTTTGCCAACGCGGTGCAGGCGCAGCAGATGTATGGCGGCCACGGCTATATCGCGGAGCAGGGCATGGAGCAGTTCGTCCGCGATGCCCGCATCGCCATGATCTATGAAGGCGCCAACGGCATCCAGGCGCTCGACCTCGTCGGCCGCAAGCTGCCGCGCGACGGCGGCCGCGCCATCATGGCCTTCTTCGGTGAGGTCATGGCCTTCGCCAAGGAGAACGGCGGCGACGAGGCGCTAAAACCCTTCATCGCGCCGCTCTCGGCCTCGCTCGGCCATCTCCAGCAGGCCACGACCTGGCTGATGCAGAACGCCATGGCGAAGCCGGACAATGCGGGTGCTGCTGCAACCGATTACCTGCATCTCTTCGGCTTCGTCGCGCTCGGCTACATGTGGGCGAAGATGGCCAAGGTGACGCAGGCGAAGATTGCCGCGAGCGGAGCGACGCCCTATCTCTCGACCAAGCTCGTCACCGGCCGCTTCTTCATGGAGCGCATGCTGCCGGAGACCGCCGCCAATCTCGCGCGCATCCAGGCCGGCTGCGCCACCATCATGGAACTGCCGGCGGAAGCTTTCTGAGGCTTCCCGCTTCGCCAATGATCCGACCGCGCCGCGGTCGTAACCAATAACTGCAATCAGGAGGCTCCCATGGCAGATGCCTATATCTACGACCACGTCCGAACCCCGCGCGGCCGCGGCAAGGCTGACGGCGCGCTGCACGAGGTGACGGCGCTCGCGCTCGCCACCGTGCCGCTGAAGGCGCTGAAGGACCGCAACAACCTGCCCGAAGATTCGGTCGACGACGTCGTGCTCGGCGTGGTCGACCCCGTCGGCGAAGCCGGCTCCGACATCGCGCGCTTCGCCGCGCTCAAGGCCGGCCTCGGTGAAGCCGTGCCCGGCGTGCAGATCAGCCGCTTCTGTGCTTCCGGCCTCGACGCCGTGAATTTTGCCGCAGCCCAGGTGATGAGCGGCCAGCATGGGCTGGTGATCGGCGGCGGCGCCGAATCCATGAGCCGCGTCGGCATCGGCGCCTCCGGTGGCGCCTGGCCGATGGACCCCTCGATGGCGGTGCCGGCCTACTTCATGCCGCAGGGCGTCTCGGCCGATCTGATCGCCACGAAGTACGGCTTCTCGCGCGACGACGTCGACGCCTATGCGGTGCAGAGCCAGCAGCGCGCCGGCAAGGCCTGGGATGAGGGCCGGTTCAACAAGTCCATCGTGCCCGTGAAGGACATCAACGGCCTCACCATCCTCGCCAAGGACGAGCACATGCGTCCCTCGACGACGATGCAGTCGCTGGCACAGCTCCAGCCGTCGTTCACGATGATGGCGCAGATGGGCGGCTTTGACGGCGTCGCGGTGCAGTCGCATCCGGAAATCGAGCGCGTCAACTACGTGCACCACGCCGGCAACTCGTCGGGCATCGTCGACGGCGCCGGCGCCGTGCTGCTCGGCAGCAAGGAAGCAGGCAGCAAGTACGGCCTGAAGCCGCGCGCCAAGATCCGCGCCTTCGCGAACGTCGGCTCTGAGCCCGCGATGATGCTGACCGGTCCGGTCGACGTCACCGAGAAGCTGTTCGCGCGTTCGGGCATGAAGAAGTCGGACATCGACCTGTTCGAGCTCAACGAAGCGTTTGCCTCGGTCGTGCTGCGCTACATCCAGGCCTTCGACATCGACAACGCCAAGATCAACGTCAATGGCGGCGCGATCGCGCTCGGCCATCCGCTTGGCGCGACCGGCGCGATGATCCTCGGCACCGTGCTCGACGAGCTCGAGCGCACCAACAAGTCCACCGCCCTTGTGACGCTGTGCATCGGCGGCGGCATGGGCACCGCGACCATCATCGAGCGGGTGTAACGAGCTGCCGTAGGGTGGGCAAAGCGAAGCGTGCCCACCATTGCTGTCTCCGCGAAGAATGGTGGGCACGGCGCAAGAGCGCCTTTGCCCACCCTACGAGATCACAGTCAACCGCCGCGCCTGAGATCGGCTGCGGCACCGAGGAGCAACCAACATGGCTTACAAGAATTTCAAGGTTGAGACCGATTCCGACGGCATCGCGCTCGTCACCTGGGACATCCCTGGCCGTTCGATGAACGTGCTCGACGAGACCTCGACCAGCGAGCTCGATGCGATCGTCAAGGAAACCACGGCCGACGCCGCGGTGAAGGGCGTCGTCATCACCTCCGCCAAGGAGGCGTTCTGCGCCGGTGCCGACCTGTCGATGCTCGAGGGCATGAACCAGGCCTACGCCAAGGTCTTGAAGGAGCAGGACGAGACCGCCGCGAACCAGATGCTGTTCGACCAGAGCCGGCGCTTCTCGCAGGTGCTGCGCTCGATCGAGACCTCCGGCAAGCCGTGGGCGGCCGCGATCAACGGCCTCGCGCTCGGCGGCGGGTTCGAGATCACGCTGTGCTGCCACTATCGCGTGGCGGCGGAAAATCCCAAGACGCGCCTCGGCCTGCCCGAGGTCAAGGTCGGCCTGTTCCCCGGCGCCGGCGGCACGCAGCGCGTGCCACGCCTGGTGCCGCCGCAGGACGCGATGACGATCCTGCTCAAGGGCGATCCGGTCACGGTCGAGAAGGCCAAGGCGCTGAACCTCATTCACGCCATCGTCCCTGCGGCAGATCTCGTCAAGGCAGCGAAGGACTGGATCAAGGGCGGCGGCAAGGCCGTCGCGCCCTGGGACGAGAAGGGCTTCAAGCTGCCGGGCGGTCCGGTGTTCTCCAAGGCCGGCATGATGATGTTCCCGGCCGGCAACGCGATCTATCGCCGCGAGACCTACGACAATTATCCGGCCGCGCGCGCGATCATGAGCTGCGTCTATGAAGGCCTGCAGCTGCCGATCGACGCGGCGCTGCGCGTCGAGTCGCGCTACTTCACCTCGGTGCTGCGTTCGAAGGAAGCAGCCGCGATGATCCGCAGCCTGTTCCTGTCGATGCAGGAGCTCAACAAGGGTGCGCGCCGTCCGAAGGACGTAGCCCCGACCAAGGTGAAGAAGATCGCCGTGATCGGCGCCGGCTTCATGGGTGCGAGCGTCGGCTACGTCTCGGCCCGTGCCGGCCTCGACGTCGTTCTGATCGACCGCGACCAGGAGAGCGCCGACAAGGGCAAGGCGCATGCGCAGAAAGTGATCGAGGAGCAGATCAAGAAGGGCCGTGCCAAGCCCGGTGACGCCGATGCGCTGCTCGCGCGCATCACGCCGACCGCGGACTATGCCGCATTGAAGGACGTCGACCTCGTCATCGAGGCCGTGTTCGAGGATCGCAAGGTCAAGGCTGAGACGTTTGCCAAGGCGCAGGAATATCTGAAGCCGGACGTGATCTTCGCGTCGAACACCTCGACGCTGCCGATCACCTCGCTGGCCGAGGGCTTCAAGGACCAAGGCAAGTTCGTCGGCATCCACTTCTTCTCGCCGGTCGAGAAGATGATGCTTGTCGAGATCATCAAAGGCAAAAACACCGGCGACGTCGCGCTCGCGACCGCGCTCGACTACGTCCGGCAGATCGGCAAGACGCCAATCGTCGTCAACGACAGCCGCGGCTTCTTCGCCAATCGCTGCGTTGGCCGTTACGTCGCCGAAGGCAACGAGATGTTCCTGGAGGGCGTGCCGCCGGCGATGATCGAGAACTGCGCCAAGATGGCCGGCATGCCGGTCGGTCCGCTCTCGCTCTCGGACGAAGTCGCACTCGACCTCGGCCTCAAGATCATGAAGGCGACGGAAGCCGATCTTGGCCCGAACGCCATCAACCCCGACCAGAAGAAGCTGATGGTGGAGATGGTCGAGAACCAGGGCCGTCTCGGCCGCAAGAACAGCAAGGGCTTCTACGACTATCCCGAGAAGGGCAAGGGCCAGAAGAGCCTGTGGCCGGGGCTGTCAGCGCTGCAGCCGAAGCAGCTCGACCCCGACACGCTCGACATCGAGGAGCTGAAGCAGCGCTTCCTGGTGGTGCAGGCGGTGGAAGCCGCGCGCACGGTCGAAGACCACGTCATCACCGACCCGCGCGAGGCGGATGTCGGCTCGATCCTCGGCTTCGGCTTCGCGCCGTTCACCGGCGGCACGCTGTCCTACATCGACTTCATGGGCACGAAGAAATTCGTCGAGCTCTGCCACAAGCTGGAGGCGAAGTACGGCTCGCGCTTCACCCCGCCGAAGCTTCTCGAGGAGATGGCCGCGAAGGGAGAAACTTTCTACGGCCGATTCGCGCCGAAGAAGGCGGCGGCCTGACCGCTTTCTTCGTAGCCCGGATGGAGCGCAGCGAAATCCGGGACGATCTCACCAGATGCAAAGACCCCGGATTGCGCTTCGCTCCATCCGGGCTACGCACCCAGGAACCGAAAGGCCGGATCGTCGATCCGGCCTTTTTGTTTGGGAGACGTCATCACGGTTGCGTCAGATTTGTTCCCGGCTTGTGGAACCAGTCACAGAATTCGCGTAGGAACCGTGTCAGAGTCCCCGCTGCCGCGGTGTCGCGCTATTGTCATAGGCACGTCAAAGCGGCGCCGTTCTTTTGCTCGGCCCTGGCACTAGTCTTGCTCAGGGTCAGGGCCACGAACCCGGTCGGGACACTTGCCGAGCCATCGGCAAGTTGAAGACGAAATAAGAAAGTATCCTTGATGAACTCTTTGGTGCTGCGGAAGACCGCGCTCGGTCGCGATCTCACCGCGAAATATGCTGTTGGACCCGCCGCTCGCCGCCTCTCGCCGCAACAGAAGCCGGCGCGCCTGCGCCGCAAGGGGCCGATGCTTTGGGGCGCTTTGGCGTTACTTGTGCTGGCGGCGGATCTTATGCTGGCTTCCCTCGCCTGGCTCGCCGTCGACTTCGTCATGGGCTGAGACCGCCCGCGCGTGCAGCAGGTAGGCCGCCGCGAAGTAGGCGAGTTGGCAGACGGCAAGACAGATGGCGATGACGGTCACACCGGCCATCATGCCGAATTCGTAAGCGCGAAGAATGATCGCCGAGAAAACTGCGATTGCCGGCGCAATCAATACCAGCGCCCAGATCCTGAAAACATAACCGGTCGCTATTCCCACCAATGCACTTGCGACGATCAGGACCAAGGCAATCGTCAAGTTCAACTCCGATGAACGCACAAATAATCCTCTAGCAATTCCGCCAAGCTCGCGCGCTTTACGGGTGCTGACAAGACAGCACTACTTACATTCGGCGAACAGTAGTTCATAAGTCTAATGATAGGTACGATGATCCGGTGAGATGGGTTCGCCCCCACCCTGCCCAGGACAGAATAAGAAGGGGCCGGATCGACGATCCGGCCCGTTTTATTTGCGGTCCCCGAACGGCGAGAACGCCCGGCCCGAGATCGCATCGTCGGCAAGACTCGCTCTCCAGCTGCCTTCATCGCCGCGGCCGATGCAAACCTCGAAACGCCAACCATTCTGGTTGGTGAAGGCGATGTCCGCTCTGCCCTTCTTCCTGGCGTAGCTGCACGGATATTCGGTCGGACGATCGGGAAAGACGATTCTTCCTTCCTTGCTCTCGAACACCGCCGAGGTGACCTGCGGATGGATCATGAAGATGCAATTGCGCTGCGGCAGGTCCGGCGTCGACAAGCCAAGCATCGCGAGCGGCGCGCCCGCGGCAGTCATAAGGACGATCATGTTCATGGCGGCGGCTGTCTCGTGGAGGTGCTCCGCGATTTCGACGTGGCCGCCGATCGAATGGTTCACAATGAAAAAGGCCGGATCGTCGATCCGGCCTTTCGCGTGTTGCGATGCGCTTACTTCGCCTGCGCAAGGCCTTCCTTCTTCAGCGCCTCCTGCACCTGCGGCCGCGCTGCGACGCGAGCCTTGTAGGCGGTCAGGTTCGGCATGGCCGAGAGGTCGAACTTCATCCGGTCGCCCCAGGTCAGCATCGTGAAGAGATAGCCGTCGGCAACCGTGAACTGCTTTCCCATGAGGTAGTCGCGGCCGGCGAGCTGGCTGTCGATGTATGCCAGCTTGCCCATGACGCGGTCCTTGAAGAAGGCCTTGGCCTCGTCGTTCAGCGCCGGCGCGAAGAGGGGTCCGAAGCTCTTGTGCACCTCCGAGGTGAGGAAGTTCAGCCATTCGAGCAGCTTGTAGCGCTCGGAGCTGCCGTGAGCCGGCGCCAGCGCCTTGGCCGAAGCCTGGTCGGCGATCATCTGGACAATGACCGGGCCTTCGGTCACGATCTCGCCGCTGTCGAGGCCCAGCGCAGGGACCTGGCCCTTCGGGTTCAGCTTCAGATAATCCTCACCATTTTCGAGCTTCTTGGCCCGGATATCGACCTTGACCAGCTCATAGGGCAGGCCGGCTTCCAGGAGCGCGATGTGGGGGGACAGGGAGCAGGCGCCGGGCGAGTAATAGAGTTTCATGGAATTTCCTTCTCTTGACGCTTGGTTGGGCCGAAGGAACGCCTACATGCATCTGCATCCAATAGTCAAGATTGATGCAGGTGCATCGAGTGGGGTAAGAGACGGGACGACGAGCTTGAGCGGGACCATGAAACGCAAACCATCGACCGAGGCAACTTCGGCCTGGATCCGCCTGATGCGGGTGCAGAGCCGCGTGCTCGGTTGCGTCGAGCAGGACTTGAAGAAGGCGGGGTTCCCGCCGCTGGCCTGGTACGACGCGCTGCTCGAATTGTCGCGGGCGCCCTCGGGTGAGCTGCGCCCGGTGGAACTCGAGCGGCAGATGCTGATCCCGCAATACTCCACCTCGCGCCTGATCGACCGCCTCGTCGACGAGGGGCTCGCCTCCCGGCGCGAATGCAAGATCGACAAGCGCGGCCAGTTCGTGGAGATCACGGAAGCCGGCCGCGAGTTGCAGAAGCGGATGTGGGGCGCCTATTCGGCCGCAATCGAAAAGTATGTCGGCTCGAAACTGTCCGATGCGGATGCCGTCAAGCTCAGCGGTCTGCTCGACCGTCTCGGCTGCTCGTGCGGCGAGATGAAACTGCCGCCCGTCCACGTCAACGAAACCACGCCGTCGCGATGATCGTGCGGCAAACCAGCTCGTCCGTGCACCCCCTGGGCTCACGGACCACCCCGTCACCCGCGCGCCTTCGATCGAAGCGCCCTTTTTGATTAGAGTTTGATATGGCGCGAGACCAGATCGATATGACGCCGCTGCAGTCGCGCGACGAGCTCGTCGCGTGGTTCGAGGCCGGCTGCAAGGACCCGTCCGAATTCCGCATGGGCACCGAGCACGAGAAGACGCCGTTCACGCTCGAAGGCCACCGTCCGGTGCCTTACGAGGGCGCGCGGGGCATCGGCGCGCTGCTCGAAGGCATGAAGCTCCTGCTCGGCTGGGAGCCGATCATGGAGAAGGGCAACATCATCGGCCTCTACGACGTCACCGGCGGCGGCGCGATCTCGCTCGAGCCCGGCGGACAGTTCGAGCTCTCCGGCGCGCCGGTCGAGAACGTGCATCAGACCCAGAGCGAGCTGATGGCGCATCTGGCGCAGGTGCGCGAGATCGCGACCCCGCTCGGCATCGGCTTCCTCGGGCTCGGCATGACGCCGTCCTGGTCGCGCGCCGACATCCCGGTGATGCCCAAGGGCCGCTACAAGATCATGACCAATTACATGCCGAAGGTCGGTCAATACGGCCTCGACATGATGTACCGGACCTGCACGGTGCAGACCAATCTCGACTTCTCCTCCGAAGCCGACATGGTCAAGAAGCTGCGCGTCTCGCTCGCGCTCCAGCCGGTCGCGACCGCGCTGTTTGCCAATTCGCCGTTCACCGAGGGCAAGCCGAACGGCTTCCTGTCGTTCCGCTCCGAGATCTGGCGCGACACCGACAATGCGCGCTCGGGCATGATGCCGTGGGCATTCGAGGACGGCATGGGTTTCGAGCGCTATGTCGACTACGCGCTCGACGTGCCCATGTACTTCGTCAAGCGCGACGAGGATTACATCGACGTCTCGGGCTCCTCGTTCCGCGCCTTCTTCGACGGCCGCAACAACAATCTGCCCGGCGAACGTCCGACGCTGTCGGACTGGGCCAATCATCTTTCGACGATCTTCCCGGAGGTGCGCCTCAAGCGCTATCTCGAGATGCGCGGCTCCGATGGCGGCCCGTGGGGCCGCCTGCCGGCGCTATCGGCGTTCTGGGCCGGGCTGCTCTACGACGATGTGTCGCTCGATGCCGCCTGGGATCTCGTGAAGCACTGGACCGCGCATGAGCGCCAGGCCCTGCGCGACGACGTGCCGCGGTTCGGCTTCAAGGCGCGGATCAAGGACCGCTATCTGTTCGAGATCGCCAAGGAATGCCTCGTTCTGGCCCATGCCGGCCTGCGCCGGCGCGGCCGGATCGACCAGCTCGGCCGCGACGAAACCCGGCATCTGGAGCCGCTCGATCGCATCATCGATTCCGGCCGGACCCCGGCCGAGGAGATGCTGGAGAAGTTCAACGGCGCCTGGAACGGCTCCGTGGAACCGGCCTACGCGGAATACGCGTTCTAGGCCAGAGGCCGACGACCAGGACCTGAGCCGTTCATCGCCCGTACAGGTTTGCGGCGATCAAATGACCGGCTGAAAAAACCTGAGCGCCGTCAATAACTCGAAAGCTGTTCCGATGGGGAAGGGCCGCCTGCGCGGGGCCGTCATGGCAAATGTCGTGGCCTGCGCCACGTTGCTTTTGCTCGTGTTTGCGAGCGTGCCTGCGCGCGCCCAGACCGCGTTCGACCGGCCCGGCGGCGACTATTTCAGCTCGCCGGTGACGTCAGGCGACCCTGAGGATTGTGCGCTGCTCTGCGAGCGCGATCGCCGCTGCCGCTCCTGGAGCTTCAGCTATCCCGACGTCGAAGGCGGCTCGGCAGTGTGCTGGCTCAAGAACACGGTGCCGCCGCGCGTCCCGGGCAGCTGCTGCATCTCCGGCGTGCGTGGCGCCGGCGTGATCGAGCCGCGGATCGAAGGCGTTGAAACATCGATCGACCGCCCCGGCGGCGACTTGCGCAATTTCGAGATCAAGGACGGCGAAGGCGAAGAGGCCTGCAAGGCCGCCTGCATCGCCGACAACAAGTGCCGCGCCTTCACCTACTCCCGTCCCGGCTACACCGGGCGTGAAGCGCGCTGCTTCCTGAAAAAGGAAATCAAGCCGCCGCGCCGCAAGGCGGGCTTCACGTCGGGCGTGGTGCGATAGCGTGCGGTGAATCCAGCAACCCGCTCCTCAATTCGCTGCCGACACCAGCCTGTCCCCGCACACATTCGCGTAGAACTTGCCGCCGCATTGGCGCTTGATGGCAGCGCAGCGCACTGCGGGAGACGCATTTTCCGGAACGCTGAAGCCGCAGCTCAGGCCGTCGGCACCGCGGCCCGTCTTGCCGGCGGCAAAGGCGGCGCTGGAGGCGGTGATGCAGACGACGAGGAAGGCCGCGGCGGCGATTTCGATCAGCAATCTCATGGGCGTTTCCTCCACACTGATGGCCGAATCTGCCCTCAATCTAGCACCGAATCCGCAGCTCTCCGTACGCTTCCGGGTTCCCAAATCGGCCCGTTCCTTGCATAAATTTACGCCAGCGCAGTGCACGGCCGCGCCAGCGATGGTTCCGGTGCAGGGGCAAGACGCGTAGAGTTAGTGGTGTTCTCGCGACCAGGAAGTGACGGCCTTGCAAGATCAATCGTTCCAGCCAAGTTTGCCGGCCTCCGGCCAGCCCATCGACGAACTCGCGCTGGCTGACGTCAAGGGCGCGATCCTGGCGAAGCTGCGCCTTGCCATCGGCAAGGATGCGGGCATGGCGACCAAGCACGACTGGTACCAGGCCGCAGCGCTCGCGCTGCGCGACCGCATTGTGCATCGCTGGCTCACGGCCGAGAAGCACAGCTACGATGCGGGACGCAAGCGCGTCTATTATCTCTCGCTCGAATTCCTGATCGGCCGTCTCTTCACCGACGCGCTGAACAACATGGGGCTGCTCAAGATCTTCGAGGTCGCGCTCGGCGATCTCGGCGTATCGCTGCCTGAGCTCCGCAAATGCGAGCCGGATGCCGCGCTCGGCAATGGCGGCCTGGGGCGGCTCGCCGCCTGCTTCATGGAGAGCATGGCCACGCTCTCGATCCCCGCGATCGGCTACGGCATCCGCTACGATTACGGCCTGTTCCGCCAGATCATCAATCAGGGCTGGCAGCAGGAATATCCGGACGAATGGCTGAGCTTCGGCAATCCCTGGGAATTGCAGCGGCCCGAGGTGATCTATCACGTCCATTTCGGCGGTGGCATCGAGCATGTCGACGACAAGGGCCGGGACCGCGCGATCTGGCATCCGGCCGAGACCGTGCAGGCGATCGCCTATGACACGCCGATCGTCGGCTGGCGCGGCCAGCACGTCAACGCGCTCCGCCTGTGGTCGGCACGCTCGCCCGATCCGTTGAAGCTCGACGCCTTCAACAAGGGCGACTACGTCAGCGCCAGCGCCGAACAGTCGCGCGCGGAAGCGATCTGCAAATTCCTCTATCCGAACGACGAGAGCCCGGCGGGCCGCGAGCTGCGGCTGCGCCAGGAGTATTTCTTTGTCTCCGCCTCGCTGCAGGACCTGGTCAATCGTCACCTGACCTCCGACGGCCAGCTTCGCAGCCTCGCGATGAAGGTCGCGGTCCAGCTCAACGACACGCATCCGAGCCTCGCCGTCACCGAGCTGATGCGCATCCTGGTCGACCTGCACAATTTCCGCTGGGACGAGGCCTGGAAGATCACGGTCGCGACGCTGTCCTACACCAACCACACGCTGTTGCCCGAGGCGCTGGAGACCTGGCCGGTCGAACTGTTCGAGCGGCTGTTGCCGCGCCATCTCGAGATCATCTACCGCATCAACGTGCAGCATCTCGCGCTGGCCGAAGCGCGCGCCCCCGGCGACATCGATTTCCGTGCCTCGGTTTCGCTGATCGACGAGAGGAGCGGACGCCGTGTGCGCATGGGCCAGCTCGCCTTCGTCGGCTCGCACCGCATCAACGGCGTCTCGGCGATGCATTCGGACCTGATGCGCGAGACCGTGTTCCACGATCTCAACCATCTCTATCCCGGCCGTATCACCAACAAGACCAACGGCATCACCTTCCGCCGCTGGCTGATGCTGGCGAATCCGAAGCTGACCGACCTCTTGCGCGAGACCTGCGGCGAAGCCGTGCTCGACGATCCGACCCAGCTCTCGCTGATCGAAGCCCGCGCCAGCGACGTCGAATTCCAGAAGAAGTTCCGCAGCGTCAAGCTGCACAACAAGACCGCGCTGGCGCGCCTGATCGGCGAGCGGCTCGGCATCAAGGTCGATCCGACCGCGCTGTTCGACGTGCAGATCAAGCGCATTCACGAATACAAGCGCCAGCTCCTCAACATCATCGAGACGGTGGCGCTGTACCAGGCGATGAAGGACGATCCCAACGGCAACTGGGTGCCGCGGGTGAAGATCTTCGCCGGCAAGGCGGCGGCGAGCTACCGCTACGCAAAACTGATCATCAAGCTGGTCAACGACGTCGCGGAGGTCGTCAACAACGATCCCGCGATCGGCGGCAAGCTCAAGGTCGTCTTCTTGCCCGACTACAATGTCAGCCTTGCGGAGGTGATCATTCCCGCCGCCGACCTGTCCGAGCAGATCTCGACCGCCGGCATGGAGGCCTCCGGCACCGGCAACATGAAGCTGTCACTGAACGGTGCCCTCACCATCGGCACGCTCGACGGCGCCAACATCGAGATCCGCGACCATGTCGGCGCGGAGAACATCGCGATCTTCGGCATGGAAGCCGGCGACGTGATGATCCGCCGCAAGCAGGGGCTGGATGCCTCCGACGTGATCCGCAATTCGCCAAAGCTCCAGCGCGCCATCAATGCGATCGGCACCGGCGAGTTCTCGCCCGGCGATCCGGGCCGCTTCGAATCCATCGCGCACGCGCTGCGCTATCTCGACCACTACATGGTCAGCGCCGATTTCGATTCCTATTACGAAGCGCAGCGCAGCGTCGACGCACGCTGGCAGGTGGCGCCGGCCTGGACGCGCGCCTCCATCCTCAACGTCGCGCGCATGGCCTGGTTCTCCTCGGACCGCACCATCCGCGAATATGCCGAGGAGATCTGGAACGTGCCGGTCAATCCGACCACGCCGCTGCTGCCGGATCTGCGCGACGTTGCAGGTTGATTTTCCACGACGCGAAATCGACTATCCCAGAGGTAATTGCACAAGCCGGCGGCGGACGTGGTATGACGTCCGTCATTGAAAGCCGGATTAGACAATGCACGCCAAGCTCCCGCATCCCTTCGACGACGCCACACGCATCAGCGCCGGCGACTCCAGCTGGCAGGGACACACCAGCGACGATTACTGGGCCTTTGTCGGCCCGTTCGGCGGCGCCACGGCCGCGACCATCCTGCGTGCGCTGATCGACCATCCGCAGCGCGCCGGCGATCCTCTGGCGCTGACCGTCAATTACTGCGCGCCGATCGCGAAGGGGCCGTTCGATCTCGACGTGCGGCTGGTGAAGGCCAATCGCTCCAGCCAACATTGGAGCGTCGAACTGTCGCAGGGCGGCGGCGAGGTCGCGACGCTCGCCACCGCCGTGTTCGCCGAGCGCCGGCCGTCCTGGGAGCACAGGGTGGCGCAATATCCGGACGCAAAGCCGTTCGAGCAGACGCTGCCCTTCCCGAAAATCGCGGCGTCCTGGGCCAACCAGTATGAATTCCGCTTCGTCGAGGGCGAGATGCGGATCGGCCCACCGCAGACCGAGCTCGCTGGCACCTATTCCAAGCTCTGGATCGGCGACCGCACGCCGCGCAAACTCGACATGCTGTCGCTGATGTCGATGTCGGACGCCTTCTTCGGCCGCATCTTCCACGCGCGGCGCGAGCTGGTGCCGTTCGGGACGGTGTCGTTGACGACCTACTTCCACACCGACGCGGAAGAGCTCGCGGCCGAAGACATCACCCGCGTGCTCGCAACCGCCGATTCGAAGATCATGCACAAGAGCTACGCCGATCAGAACGCGGAGCTGTGGTCTCCGAACGGCAGGCTGCTCGCGACCACCACGCAGATCGCGTATTTCAAGGCCTGAGGCGCTCTTCCCCTCTCCCCTTGTGGGAGAGGGTGGCTCGTCGCGAAGCGACGAGCCGGGTGAGGGGTCTCTCGCCGCGAGCGCGTCTCTTCCAGCTGAACGCGCGGATACAACCCCTCATCCGGCGCTTCGCGCCACCTTCTCCCACAAGGGGAGAAGGAAAAAACAAAAAGGGCGGCCTCGCGGCCGCCCTTTTGCGTTTCAAACGATACGACGTTACTCCGCCGCAAGCTTCACGTCCGGCGCGGCCGCGCGCACTTCGGCGTCGACCTGGGCTTCGAACTTGGCAAAGTTCTTCTGGAACATGCCGACCAACGCGCGGGCGGTCTTGTCGAACTCGTCCTTGTCCTTCCAGGTGTTTACCGGGTTCAGGATCTCGGCCGGCACGCCCGGCAGCGCGGTCGGGACCGCAAAGCCGAAATATTTGTCAGTGCGGAATTCGACGTTGCGAAGCGAGCCGTCGAGCGCAGCGGTGAGCAGCGCGCGCGTCACCTTGATCGGCATGCGCGAGCCGGTGCCATACTTGCCGCCGGTCCAGCCGGTGTTGACCAGCCAGCAATCGACATTGTGCTGGGCGATGAGGTCGCGCAGCATGTTGCCATAGACGCTGGGGTCGAGCGGCAGGAAGGGCGAACCGAAGCAGGTGGAGAATTCCGGCTGCGGCTCGTTGCCGAGACCGCGCTCGGTGCCGGCGACCTTGGCGGTGTAGCCGGACAGGAAGTGATACATCGCCTGCGCCGGCGAGAGCTTTGCGATCGGCGGCAGCACGCCGAAGGCGTCGGCGGCGAGCATCACCACGTTCTTCGGCTGCGGCGCGCGGCCGGTGCGCGAAGCGTTCGGGATGAAGTCGAGCGGGTACGCGGAGCGCGTGTTCTCGGTCTTGGAGCCGTCGTCGAAATCGACGACGCGGGTGTCCTCGTCGAGCACGCAGTTCTCGAGCACCGCGCCGAAGCGCGTCGACGCCGCGTAGATCTCGGGCTCGGCTTCCTGCGAGAGCTTGATGCACTTGGCGTAGCAGCCGCCCTCGAAGTTGAAGACGCCGTTCGGACCCCAGCCATGCTCGTCGTCGCCGATCAGCGTGCGGTTCGGATCGGCCGACAGCGTGGTCTTGCCGGTGCCTGACAGCCCGAAGAAGATCGCGGTGTCGCCATTGGCGCCGACATTGGCCGAGCAGTGCATCGGCATCACGCCGCGCTCGGGCAGATAGTAGTTCAGCGTGGTGAAGACGGACTTCTTCATCTCACCGGCATAATAAGACCCGCCGATCAGGACGATCTTGCGGGCGAAATCGATCGCGACGACGTTCTCCGACTTGCAGCCGTGGCGCTTGGGATCGGCGCGGAAGCTCGGCATGTCGATGATGGTGAGCTCCGGCGTGAAGCTCGACAGCTCGACCGCCTCGGGGCGGATCAGCAGCGTGCGGATGAACAGCGAGTGCCAGGCGAGCTCGGTGAACACGCGGGTCTTGATCCGGTAGGCCGGATCGGCGCCGCCATAGAGGTCCTGCGCGAACAGGCTCTTGCCTTCAGCGTGCTTGAGGAAGTCCTGGTAGAGCGTCTCGAACTGTTCGGCGGTGATCGACTGATTGCCCGCCCACCACATCTTCTTGTCGGTGGTGGCGTCACGCACCGTGAACTTGTCCTTCGGGCTGCGGCCGGTGAACTCACCGGTGTCGGCGCAAAGCGAACCGTCAGCCGACAGCACCGCCTCGCCCGCGGAAAGCGAGTACTGGTAGAGTTGTGGCGCGCCGAGGTTCCAGTGAACCCGTTTGAGATTCTTTAAGCCGAATTTGTCGGCACCGAAGGCACCGTTGCGCACGCCCGTCTCTTGCACGAAAAATCCTCCTAGAACCCGCGACACTCAGCGCGACCAAGCTTTGGCGCCATCGCGGTCACCGTGAATTACAGGCCGTCCGGCCTCGGTTGAACGACGTAATAATGGTGAACGCTGGCGTTGCCAAGCCGATCCCGCAGGATTTGGTTTATTCAAGGACCGCGCCAAACGTCGCGCATGTCAGCCCTGTGCGGGTGCATCAAAAAATCACGAATGATCGCGCAACCAAATGCGCAATTCCGCGTTTCCTGTGGTTATTGCGACGCACAATCGCAGGACCGTCCTATCGTACCTCGCCTTCGCCGATGAGCGCGAACGGGCCCCACATCGCGGGATAGGCGTTGCGCGGTGACGAGGTGTCATCGACGTACGTTAACATCGCGCGGCGCAAGGCTTCGGCGCGGCCGATTTTTGGTTCGTTCTTGAGCAGTTCGAAAGTCGACGTGGTCAAGCGGGTGGCAGCTTCCGAATCCACGGCCCAATGCGAGACCAGCAGCGCGCGTGCACCCGCGTAGAAGAACGAGCGCGCCAGTCCCGACAGCGCCTCGGCGCCGGGCTTGTCGCCGGCGATGGTGTTGCAGGCCGACAGCACGACCCAATCCGCGTTGAGCTTGAGCTGAGCGACTTCACTTGCCGTGAGCAAGCCGTCATCCAGCTCCGTCGGCCGATCGGGAATGGAGAGCGCAAGCGAGGGCTCGCCCAATCCCTTGATATCGCCGGCGACGAGACCGTGGGTGGCAAAGTAGATGATGCTGTATTGAGCAAGCGCTGCACGCTTCAGCGTCGTTTCGCTGGCATCGCGGCCGAGATGGATGTCGGTCTCGGCCGCGCCGACATCCTTTGCCACCGCGTTCAACTCGTCCGCGGTATCCGGCAGTTGCGGCAGCGCCTGCGCAAGCCGCGCGCGATCGACGCCGGCACCGCGCCAAAAATCGCTATAGGCAATTGTTGCAATGTTGCGTGCAGCGACCTTGCCGCTTGCGGCGCGACGATCGGCCGGCCCTTCCAGCGCAGGATTGAACACGGGATCGCCAAAGCCAGTCATCGGCTTCACGCCCTGCTCCCGACGCGCGACGGCACGCAACGATTTGAGGCTGACCACCGAGGGCAGCACCGACACCGCCTGACGCCGCAACAGCCAGGCGGCGCTGCGATAGCCTTCGAGCGTGTCCGGGATCGCAGCTTGCGGCGTCTCTGTGACGAGCAGATGAAACGGCAACGCCGTCAGCGCAGCCGACGGCACCACCAGCAGGTTGCGCTTGTCCTTCGTCAGCGCTTCGACCGGGCCGAGCAACGCGACATAGAGCTCGTTGGCGAGCCCGAGATCGAACAAGCCTGATTTACCGGAGGCGTCGCGCGCCTTGCCGACATCGAGCCCCTTGCGGAAGGCAGTCACCTTCCGCGTCAGCGCGTCCGCGCCGAGCGGAATCTCCTTCCAGTCGACGCCTTCGCGCGTGATCGCGACGACATAGCTTTGCCTGTCGACGACGGAGTACAGCACCATCGCTTCGTCGGGTGACAGCAAGGGCTGGATATCCTTGACCGCCAGCGGCAGGGGATTGGAGAGCGACGCGTAGTCGGGGAACTCGACCGCGAGCGTCTTCTGCAAGCCCGTGCGCTCGTTCGCTATCGCCGCGATCCGCACCCGGCTGCGCTGCTCGGCCGCGACGTCGCGCTGGGCGGATTGCTTCGACACTGCGGCGATGATCGCCTTGTCGAGCGCCTCGGACTCAGCTGCAAGATCCTGGTCCCGGCGCACGAGTTCGGCCAGCCGGTCGCTGCCGGCAGCAAGGCGCACGGCCAGCTTGTTCACGGCGGATGCGGCGGAGGATTGCGTGCCGCGCTGGATCGCGGCGAGCGCCTCGTCCAGCGCCTTGTCGTCAGCCAGCAGATGCTGCTGTCGCGCGGCGAACAGAACCGGCAGCACGACGCACAGCTGCGCTCGATTGGTCGCAAGCGTCTTTTCCGCGAGCGGCAGCGCGTCGGCGTTCCGCCCGGAGACGTAGAGGAAATAGGCCAGATTGCTGGTCGAGGTCGCAACGTCCGGATGATCGGGACCGAGCGCACGTTCGCGGATCGACAGCGCACGGCGATAGAGCGGCTCCGCATCGGCATAGCGCCGCTGGTGCTCGTAGAGACCGGCGAGATTGTTCAGCGAGCGCGCGACGTCAGGATGGTCCGGTCCCAGCACCTTTTCGCGGATCGTGAGCGAACGCCTGATCGGCGCCTCGGCATCCGCATCCCGGTTGAGGTCGCGGTCGAGCTGGCCGAGATTGTTCAGGAGCGTCGCGACCGCCGGATGCTCGGGACCACCGGCCTTCTGGTAGATCGCGAGCGCGCGTTGAAACAACGGCTCGGCTTCGGCCTGACGCTGCTGCTTGACATAGTATGTGGCGAGATTGTTGAGGGACTGACCGACGTCGGGATGCTCGCGCGACAGCGCCTTCTCACGAACGGCGAGCGCACGCTTGAACAGCGGCTCGGCCTCTGCAAAGCGGCTCTGCCTCTGATAGAGCGCGGCGAGGTTGTTCAGCACCGGTGCGATCTCGACGCTGTCGAGACCGGTCCCCTTCTCCATCAGTGCGATGGCGCGCTTGTAGAGCGGCTCGGCCTGGTCGTCGTGGCCCTGGTCGGCGTAGATCTGCGCGAGGTTGTTGAGCGCGCCCGCGAGATCACGATTGTTGGTGGTCTTCTCGAGAGACGCCACCATGGCCTGCGCCAGCGGCAGCGCCTCCGAATATTTGCCGGCGCTTCGGAGTGCGTTGATCCGCGCGCTCTCCGCGGCGAGACCTTTCTGGGCAAAACAGGGCGTGGCAAGCGATGCGGTGATCGCGAGCGCCAAACCCGCAACCAGCGTCAAACGACGGCGTATCATGAACCCTCTCGCTGCCGACTTCGAACCATTACGGTCTTGGGTCGCAGCGATGGGGGGCAGCGTTCAAATCGTTGCGCGCTAGTCCACCTTCGCGCGCGCTTCGCCAGCAAGGCGGACCAGCATCTTGCGCAGCGCCGTGCCGTCAGTCACCCGCTCCGGGAAGTCCAGCCGCAGCGCAGTCTGGCCATCCTGCATGTCGAGGCCCTCGGGGTCGCAGCCGGTGCAGCGCCAGTCGCCCTCCGCCGCGCCGAGGAGTTTTGTTGCATAGAGGCCCATGGCGTCGCGGTGGTCGGCATTCATGTGCGCGACCGCCCCCTCCTCCGCCGCCAGCAGATCCTCGGCACCGGCAAGGCCCGTCAGGAACTGCTCGGGCTTGAGATCGACGATGCGGCCGAAGCCGGCGACCAGATGGGTTCCCGTGGGCCGGATTCTGAAGAACGAGAAATCCTTAAACGAAACAAACGCTTCGGCGGATGGATGGGCATTGAGATACCGCCGCTGGAGCAGATCCTTGTCGGCATCGGCCTGTTCCGCCCGGCCGGACAGCATGATTCGGGCGCCCTCCAGCGGATCGCCGGCCGCGCGCTCGTCCAGCATCAGGGAGACCCGGTGATCCGCCAGGATGTTCCTGGTGTGCACGGCCAGGCCCGAGATCAGCAGGATCGGCGAGCCGTCGGGGTGGCTCGCCAGATTGACCAGGGAGCAATAGGGATCTCCGCTGCCGGCCATCAGCGTTGCCAGCGCCCCCTGGCGCGAGCGCCTGAGCAGGGATTTGGCGAGCTTTCCGGGGTCGAAATCAGGGGTCGGGTGCATCGGCTTTCTCGGGTCAGGTGGTTGCAAGAGAGGTCTTTTTTCGGGTAAACGGGGGTCAGGTTATGGGTCGAAACGCGGCGAATCTGCCGCGCTTCGTGGAACTTGGTCACACTTCAGCCCAGCTTGCATTGCTCGGTGACAAGGTTCGACCGCCGACTTCGGCACCCATGTATGCGGCGCATCAGTGGATTGCTCGCCGTTTTAAGCCACGACCCAAACGGAAAGCAGAAAGCAGAGGCTCATGCCCACAATCGCTTTGGTCGACGATGACCGCAACATTCTCACATCCGTCTCGATCGCGCTGGAGGCCGAAGGCTACCGCATCATGACGTACACCGACGGCGCCTCCGCGCTCGACGGTTTCCGCACCACCCAGCCCGATCTTGCCATCCTCGACATCAAGATGCCGCGCATGGACGGCATGGAGACGCTGCGCCGCCTCAGGCAGAAATCCGACCTGCCGGTGATCTTCCTGACCTCCAAGGACGAAGAGATCGACGAACTGTTCGGCCTCAAGATGGGCGCCGACGACTTCATCCGCAAACCGTTCTCGCAGCGCCTGCTGGTCGAGCGCGTCAAGGCCGTGCTGCGCCGCTCGGCGCCGAAGGACCCGACCGTCGCGCCGAAGGAGAACGATGCCAAGGCGCTCGACCGCGGCCTGCTGCGCATGGATCCCGAACGGCACACCTGCACCTGGAAGAACGAGCCGGTGACGCTGACCGTCACCGAATTCCTGATCCTCCAGGCGCTGGCGACCCGGCCCGGCGTGGTGAAGAGCCGCAACGCGCTGATGGACGCCGCCTATGACGACCAGGTCTATGTCGACGACCGCACCATCGACAGCCACATCAAGCGGCTGCGCAAGAAGTTCAAGGTGGTCGACAACGAGTTCGAGATGATCGAGACGCTCTACGGCGTCGGCTACCGCTTCAAGGAAGCCTGAGGGTCGCGCGCCTTCACGAAAGACTGAGAGCATCGCCTGTTCTCGTTCCATCGGGACCGGGATGGCTCTAGGATGCGGGGACCCTTCGCACGAGATGTCCTAACGCGGGCGTAAGCATTGCTTGACCGAACGCAGCCTGACGAGAACCAGAACGCCGGGGATGTCGCGCCCGACGGCGTTCTTGAGCACGTCGCCGACGACAAGCCGGCCGCGCAAGGCTGGCGTCCGCTGTCCTGGCTGACCCGCGCCGGTCAGTATTTCTTCGCGCTCTCCTTCTCGAGCCTGACCCGCCGCATCGTCTCGCTCAACCTCGCCGGCCTCGTCGCGCTGGTCGCGAGCATTCTCTATCTCTCGCAGTTCCGCGCCGGCCTGATCGACGCGCGTGCGCAGAGCCTGCTGGTGCAGGCCGAGATCATCGCCGGTGCCATCGGAGCGTCGGCGACCGTGCAGACCAACGCGATCACGGTCGATCCTGACCGCCTGCTCGATCTGAAGCTCGGCGACAGCTATGGCGAGTCCGACGATTATTCGGCGCTGAATTTCCCGATCAGCCCGGAGCGCGTCGCACCCGTGCTGCGCACGCTGATCTCGCCGACCAAGACCAGGGCGCGGATATTCGATCCCAACGGGACGGTGCTGCTGGACAGCCGCGACCTCGAGAACGTGCTGATCTTCCCGTTGCCGCCGCCATCGCAGAAGCCCGGCGTGATCGAGCGCGGCCTGACCTCGATACGGCTCTGGATCAACCGCGGTGACCTGCCGCTGTATCGCGAGCTCGGGCGCGAGAACGGCAATGGCTACTCGGAAGTGAGCGATGCGCTCCAGGGCCAGAAGCGTTCGATGGTGCGGGTCAATTCGCGCGGCGAGGTGATCGTCTCGGTCGCAGTCCCCGTGCTGCGCTCGCGCGCCATCCACGGCGCCCTGATGCTGTCGACGCAGGGTGACGACATCGACCAGATGGTCACCGCCGAGCGCCTGGCGATCCTGAAGGTCGGCGGCGTCGCTGCCGCGGTCATGATCATGCTGTCGCTGCTGCTCGCCAGCACGATCGCAGGCCCGGTGCGCCGGCTCGCCGACAGCGCCGAGCGCGTCCGCCGCCGCATCAAGGCCCGCATCGAGATTCCCGACTTCACCCGGCGTCGCGACGAAATCGGTCACCTGTCCGGCGCGCTGCGCGACATGACCAGCGCGCTCTACAGCCGCATCGAGGCGATCGAGATGTTCGCCGCCGATGTCGCGCATGAACTGAAGAACCCGCTGACCTCGCTGCGCTCCGCGGTCGAGACGCTGCCGCTGGCCCGCAACGAGACCAGCCGCGCGCGCCTGCTCGAGGTGATCGAGCATGACGTCAAGCGGCTCGACCGCCTCATCTCCGACATCTCCGACGCCAGCCGCCTCGACGCCGAATTGCAGCGCCAGGATGCGGTCCGGGTCGATCTCCGCCGCCTGCTGACGACGCTGGTATCCGTCGCCAATGAGACCAAGCTCGGCCATGACGTCGCGGTCGAAACGCGCTTCGAGGGCCGCGGCGCGAACGACACGTTCTCCGTGACCGGCCACGACTCACGGCTCGGGCAGGTGGTCTCCAACCTGCTCTCCAACGCGCAATCGTTCTCCGAGCCCGGCAGCAAGGTGCGCCTCACCTGCCGCCGCGTTCGCTCCGAGATCGAGATCGTGGTCGACGACGACGGGCCCGGCATCCGCGACGACGCGCTGGAGCGCATCTTCGAGCGCTTCTACACCGACCGTCCGCACCAGGGCTTTGGCCAGAACTCCGGCCTCGGCCTGTCGATCTCCAAGCAGATCGTCGATGCCCATGGCGGACGCATCTGGGCCGAGAACCGCCCGGGCCCTGTGGACGAGGACGGAGCGCCTACGGTTGCGGGCGCGCGTTTCGTGGTGAGGCTGCCGGCGCTATGAGCGACGGCGGCCCCAGTGTTCACGCCTCCGCAGTCAAGGTCGGGACTCTGGCGGTGCTGATCCGTGGCCCCTCAGGCTCCGGCAAGTCGCGCCTTGCCTTCGATTTGATCATGGCGGGACGCGCCGGCGTGGTCGAAAGGGCCATTCTGGTCGGCGATGACCGTGTCCATCTGGCGACAGTCGGCGAGGAAATTGAAGTCCGCCCCGCCCCGCTGCTGGCCGGCCTGATCGAGATCCGGGGACTGGGAATCCGCCGCTGCGACTTCGTGGAGCATGCGACCGTCGGCCTCGTGGTCGATCTAGACGCTGCCGACGCGGAACGCTTGCCAGCGGCGGAATCGCTGAAAACAAGCATTTTCGGTGTCGAAATACCGCGAATCCCCGTCGGGCGCGACTATTCGCCCCTCCCTTTGGTTGTTGCGGCCTTGACCACTACCAAGAGTTCATCTTCCGTTAACCCTTCAGGCGATTGTTTGAAGGGAAATGGTAACCATATGAACCCCACTATCGCGACCGAATAGACCGGCGCACCTCCCCTCATCCATCCGTCTAGATTCAGGGAGATACGCAACATCCCCTCTTGCGCGGGGGCTCTGGATGGTCAAAGTGGCGCGTTCGTGCGGTGCACCAAAAGCGCCCGCGAGGAGTTTTCCGATGATTGGTCTAGTACTTGTGACCCACGGGCGCCTTGCCGACGAATTCAAGGCAGCGCTTGAGCATGTCATGGGCCCACAAAAGCAAATCGAAGCGATCACGATCGGTGCAGAAGATGATTCCGATCTCTGCCGAAGCGACATCATCGAGGCGGTCAACCGCGTCGATTCCGGCGACGGCGTCGCGATCCTCACCGACATGTTCGGCGGCACGCCGTCCAACCTTGCAATATCCTGCATGAGCCGGCCGAAGGTCGAAGTGCTCGCTGGCATCAATCTTCCCATGCTGGTGAAGCTTGCCAAGGTGCGCGAGGAGCGTCCGCTGCCCGACGCGATCGCGATGGCCCAGGAAGCGGGCCGCAAATACGTCACCATTGCCAGCCGCGTGCTCGCCGGCAAATGAGTGACGACGCGCCGCAAGCCGGGACCGGCGTGCCCGCGGGCGCGATCTCCAAGGAGCTCCTGATCATCAACAAGCGCGGCCTGCATGCGCGGGCCTCCGCGAAGTTCGTCCAGGCGGTCGAGCGCTTCGACGCGCAGGTGTGGGTGACGCGCGGCGGCGAGACCGTCGGCGGCACCTCGATCATGGGCCTGATGATGCTGGCCGCAGGACCAGGCACGACGATCACGGTCGCCGCCGCCGGCACCGAAGCGGAAGCCGCGCTCGCGGCGATCACCGAGCTCGTTGAAAGCAAGTTCAACGAGGAAGGGATTTAATCCTCGGTCACTTCGCCGGCGGGGCGATGTAGATATTCCAGCTCATCGCCGGGCCGGCCTTGCCGTGGGTGAAGCGGCGCGTCGTCATCACGATGCGCTCGGCGTTGGGCGCGATCTCCGAGACCCATTTCTCGAACGCCGGCAGGCGGCCATCGGTCGGATCGAATACGCCGATGAAGCCATACTTCCTGGCATCCTCGCGCGACGTCAGCCCGGAATCCCAGGCCTCTAACGGCAGCAGCGCGGACGGATGATCCGGGCTGTAGAACACCAGCGGCTGGATCTGTTCCATCGTGCCGGCAACAACGGCCCAGCGCGAGCCGAAGCGGGTGTGCCAGGCCTGGGTCAATTCGCGCGCGAGCTCCGAGCGCGCGCCGTAGATCTGTGCGTTGCCGGCATTGGCCGCCATCTCGCGCGCGGCGATCCAGGGCGAGGCGGCGAGCGTCGCGACGCTGAGCACGAGCCAGATCGCGGCGATGTTGAACAGGGCCGCGCTCTGCACCCGCAGCGCCGGGATCGCGACCAGCGCCAAGGGCACCAGGAAGAACAGCGAGATGCCCCAATCGGTCTTCATGTAGATGCTGAAGGCCAGCGCGCCGAGCGGCGGGCCGACCGCGACGATGATCTGGATGATCCAGACATTCAGCGCCTGCGCAACATTGACGCCGGGATTGGCGCCGCGCCCCCAGGCGCGCGTGACGATGCGTAACGGTGCGCGCAGCAGCAGCGTGAACCAATGCGGCACCAGCGCCATTGCGAGCGCGGCCAGCGCCACCGGCAGCGCCAGCAGCGCCAAATTATGCAGGGCGTAGCCCGCCACGAGCTGATGGACCTGGCGGCTGTCATCGAGGCTGTAGGTATCGCCGGCATAGGTCAGCGGCACGAAATGCACGCCCGCAAGCCAGACGAAATGCGGGATCATCGCCACGACCATCGTCGCGATCGCCACCCACGGCGCCGGCGACAGCAGGAATCGCAGCCGGTCGGGATGGATCAGCGCGGCAAGGCCGATGGCGCCGATCATGGTCAGCACCCAGTATTTGGTCATCAGCGCCAGCGCGCCGGCGAGCCCGAACCAGATGCCGGACTGCCAGGTCCGCTTCTCGAAGGCGTTGAGATAGGCGAGCACGAGCAGCGGCAGCGTGACGAGCTGGAGCAGGTCGGCGTTGTACTTGAAGCCCTTGAAATTGAAGATCGGGTAGAGCGCGACCATCACCACGACCAGGAACGCACGCCGTGCATCCACGACGCGCAAGGCGACCAGCCAGCAGATCACCATGCCGATGCCGACCGTCGCCATCGCCAGTGCATAGGTCGCCCAGTCCGCCGCCGGGAACACCCTGAACCAGAGGCCCGCGACCCAGCCCGACAGCGGCGGGTGCTTGCCATAGCCCCAGAGGAATTTCTGGCCCCAGCCCCAGGCTTCTGCGACGTCCATGTGAACGTCCTGCGCTGCCTTGAGATTGATCAGGATGAAGGTCCAGAGCACCGCATGCAGGATGGCGAGCTGGATCACCAGCCAGAGCCGCGCTTCGGGCCGGATCGCGCAGGCGACCAGCCAGGCCCGGAAGCGGTTGAAGCTCACCCGGGCTTTTGCGCGTGTTCGGGCGGAGGGGATCGAGGTCGTGGACATGAGCCTGGACATGGGCCGTTGCGTAGCGCGTTTTGGGGCCTCGTGGAATCAGCTTGGCGTGAAGAAAGGCCCTGAAAATACAGCAATATGGTTGCCGCACGGGGATGTGAGTGGTATCCCGCGCCCATGACGACCGTCCCCATTTCCAACATCCGCAATTTCTCCATCGTCGCCCATATCGACCATGGCAAGTCGACGCTGGCCGACCGCCTGATCCAGATGACCGGCGGCCTCACCGACCGCGAAATGGCGGGCAAGGAGCAGGTGCTCGATTCCATGGACATCGAGCGCGAGCGCGGCATCACCATCAAGGCGCAGACGGTGCGCCTCGCCTACCGCGCCAAGGACGGCAAGGACTACATCTTCAACCTGATGGACACGCCCGGCCATGTCGACTTCGCCTACGAAGTCTCGCGGTCGCTGGCGGCCTGCGAGGGTTCCCTGCTGGTGGTCGACGCCAGCCAGGGCGTCGAAGCGCAGACGCTCGCCAACGTCTACCAGGCGCTCGACAACAATCACGAGATCGTCCCGGTCCTGAACAAGGTCGACCTTCCCGCGGCCGAACCCGAGAAGATCAAGCAGCAGATCGAGGACGTCATCGGCATCGATGCCTCCGACGCCGTGATGATCTCGGCCAAGACCGGCCTCGGCGTCCCTGACGTGCTGGAGGCCATCGTCACCCGCCTGCCGCCGCCGAAGGGCGACCGCGACGCGACCTTGAAGGCGCTGCTGGTCGACAGCTGGTACGACGTCTATCTCGGCGTGGTCGTGCTGATCCGCGTGGTCGACGGCGTCATGAAGAAGAACCAGCGCATCCGCATGATGGGCACAGGCGCGGCGTATGACGTCGAGCGCGTCGGCTTCTTCACCCCGAAGATGGAGCAGGTCGACGAGCTCGGCCCCGGCGAGATCGGCTTCATCACCGCGGCGATCAAGGAAGTCGCCGATACCCGCGTCGGCGACACCATCACCGACGACAGGAAGCCGGTCACCGAAATGCTGCCGGGCTTCAAGCCGGCGATCCCGGTGGTGTTCTGCGGCCTGTTCCCGGCCGACGCCAATGACTTCGAAACACTGCGCGGGGCGATGGGCAAGTTGCGCCTCAACGACGCGAGCTTCTCCTACGAGATGGAAACCTCGGCTGCGCTGGGCTTCGGCTTCCGCTGCGGCTTCCTCGGGCTGCTGCACCTCGAGATCATCCAGGAGCGGCTGTCGCGCGAGTTCGACCTCAACCTGATCGCGACCGCGCCAAGCGTGATCTACAAGATGCACCTGACCGACGGCCAGGAGATCTCGATCCACAATCCCGTCGACATGCCCGACGTGGTCAAGATCGCCGATATCGAGGAGCCCTGGATCGAGGCCACCATCCTCACGCCCGACGAATATCTCGGCAGCGTGTTGAAGCTGTGCCAGGACCGCCGCGGCGCGCAGAAGGAGCTGACCTATGTCGGCTCCCGCGCCATGGTGAAGTACGACCTCCCGCTCAACGAAGTCGTGTTCGACTTCTACGACCGCCTGAAATCGGTCTCGAAAGGCTACGCCTCGTTCGACTATCACCTGACCGACTACAAGGTGGCCGATCTCGTCAAGATGCAGATCCTGGTCAACAACGAGCCGGTCGACGCGCTGTCGATGCTGGTGCATCGCACCCGCGCGGAGGGGCGCGGCCGCGCCATGGTCGAGAAGATGAAGGAGCTGATCCCGCCGCACATGTTCCAGATCCCGATCCAGGCGGCGATCGGCGGCAAGGTGATCGCGCGTGAGACGGTGCGCGCCCTGCGCAAGGACGTCACCGCCAAGTGCTACGGCGGCGACATCACGCGCAAGCGGAAACTTCTGGAGAAGCAGAAGGAAGGCAAGAAGAAGATGCGGCAGTTCGGCAAGGTCGACATCCCGCAGGAAGCCTTCATTGCCGCGTTGAAGGTCGACAGCTGAGGCGAATGCTCAGGCCGCTCCGGGCCTGACGGGATCGGGGCCCGGCCCGACATATCGGAGGCCGGCAAAACAAAATTCGCGAAAACAACCCCATGCACGGTAGCCGGGCCCTTGTCGGCATTGGGATTTTTCGATTTTACGAAATCGATTTGACCCGTCGGGCAAAACACCGGCAGAATGTCATCATGGCAGCGGGTGTAAGGCAGACGAGCATCAGCACGCACCATCTCGACCGCTGGTCGATCGGCGGCCTCTGATTTCGATATCCAGGCGCCACATCGGTGACGGCGCGCGTCGGACCCGTAAACCGACCAAGCGCTTCTCGTCGAAGACCGCTTCTAACCCAAGTCGGACATCAGCCCTCGGGCACCCCTGCCAACCGCATGCCCTCATAGACGCGCTCACGCCTGGCGAGGTAACTCGGATTGTCGCTGTATAGGTTAGCGCGGAAGCGACGAATGGTGAAATTTGGTTGGAGCGTCAATCCGGCCTGCGCAACAGCGCGCGCCTCATCCAGCTGCCCGACAAGCGCCAGTGCCGCAGCGAGAAAAAAATGCGTGAAGGGAAAATTCCGGTTGGCCTGAATGCTGCGCCGCAGCCATGCGACTGCATCGGCATCGGCACCGAGCCAGAACTTGGCGAGGCCCATGACCATCATCCACCGGTAGGCAAAGGTGTCGCGAGGTGAGAGGCGGAGCGCGTTATGGATGTGGGCCTCGGTTTCCTCAGCGCGACCAAGATGAAACTTGCCACGACCGATCCAGCCATGAGCGTTAGCCAAATTTCGATCCAACGCCAACGCCCGCTCGCATTCGGCAATCCCTTGGACTGCGCGGAATGTGAAAATATACACCACGCCCAGATACATGTGAGCCTGCGCGTGCTGTGGAGCCATTGACAGAGCCTTGTTTAGCGCCGTCTCGGCCGCCGCGAGGGACGCGGCTCGGTCTTCGGTAAAGAAGTTAACGCCCATAGAGTAGTCAACTATGGCCGTTCCAACCAGTGCTTCGATACTGCCAGGATCAAGCGCCAAGACGCGTTCGAAAAAGCCACGCGCTTGCGTCAGGTGCTCGAGGGTCACTCCCTTGTTTAAGTGAGCGATGCCCTGGAAATACAAATCCATCGCGTCGGGACGTACAGAGTGTTCTGCCCGTCGGGCCTCAATTTCAACAAGCTGGGCATCCAGCGTGTTGGCTAACCGCGACACGATTTCGTCCTGCATGTCGAACAGATCAGCGATGGGGTTGTCGAAACGCTCGGCCCATAGGTGGTTGCCACTTTCGGCATCGACAAGCTGCACGTTCACCCGAAGCCAGTTCCCACTGCGCTGCACGGAGCCTTCGAGCACGTACCGGACGTTCAACTCGCGCCCGATCTTCCTGAGGTCGACTGCTTTATCCTTGTACGTGAAGGCGGTGTGTCGGCCGATCACGAATGAACCGGAGATGCGCGACAAATCCGTGGTCAAACTCTCGGTGACGCCGTCGACGAAATAGCCTTGCTCGGGATCTCCGCTGAGATTAGCAAACGGCAGCACAACAATGGAAAGGCGATGTGCTGAAGATGACGTCTCTGCAGTCACGCCACCACACGTCGCCGAACCAGTCTGCTCGGCCGGGCTCCCCTGTGTTTCTTCCTGCACGGCTCCAACGAAACGGAAACCTTTGCGCGGCAGCGTCTTGATCAGAAGCTGCTTCTCACCGGTGTCGCCGATCGCGCCTCGGACTGCATTGAGACGCGTCGTCAATGCAGCATCAGAGACGGAGCGGTTGTCCCAGATGGCGCGGATCAGATCGTCCTTGCTGACGACGCGCTCCCTGTTGCGGATCAGGTAGTCGAGCAGATCGAAGACCTGTGGCGCGAGAGGGATCATCTCGGCGCCGCGACACAGCTCACGCCGGTCTGTGTCAAATGTGTAGTTCTCGAAGAGATAGCGCACAGCCATTCCCCTCGTGGCGTTGCTCGCTGAGGGACGTCAACCACGCATAAGCTATGCCGCCGACAGGCAAAATGTAAGCCGCTCAAGGTGGTGATTGTCTGCTTCTGGCCCGTCAGCGAAGTGGCGACACCTTTCATTGAGGTCCGCTTGGTGGGGTAGAGCGGACTGATTTTGCTCACGCTGGGTTCTTCGCATTTTGCCCCATCGCCGACATCACTCCTCCGGTACTCCGGCGATGTACAATCCTTTGACCATTCGTTTGGCTCCTGCAACGAAATTGGCACCGCAGCCGCGCACTGGAACGTTTCTGAGGCGACGGATCGTAAATGTTGGATCAAGGGCAAGTCCAGTTTGGCGGCCACGTGCGCCGCGCGTAAGGGTGCGAAGCGGCACTTCCGACCCGCCAGCGACGTGGCGCGATTGCCCCAAAGGAAACTCCTCAACTGGCCGCGAACCCGCAAAGAGAGCTATGGGCGATTTCGTCGTCGCCTCGGATGAAAGCGTCTTACGTAACAGGTTCGATACTGTTGGTCGCCGGCCAGTTCACGAGGTGAGACCATGGCCGCCGCGTCAAAGCTAGCACTTGATTTCCTGCTGCGACGGGCGACAATGACGTCGCGCCAGCTTCCGGTACCGAACTCCATATAAGACGGGGAAAACCCGCACGGCTGCGGCTATACCGTTGCTGCGCGGGAGGGATCGTTATGACGGTAGGGTTCAAGCGCTGGCTGCGGCGCCGACATGATCCAGGCCGCCGGTCGTATCGCCGTTACGATTGGGAGCGGTGCAATCGTGCCGCTGCACCGCGAAGAACCCACCCTGGTTGGCGGCGAACTCGCCACCCCGGCGCTGCAAGTGGAACACCACCAAATGATCATCGAGCCAATGCATTGAGCAGGCATCAACGCGCGCAAGCGTTGAAGCACGGAGGCGCAATAGACTGAAAGGGACTCCAAGCCGGCGCAAGACTGGCCGTAGGGCATCAACTCGGACACATCGAGGGAGGGATGCATGACGACAGTAACCCGACGTAACGTCCTCAAGGGCGGTACCGCGCTTGCAGGCGGCATGGCCGGCATCCTGGCGGTTGGTAGGGCACCCGCCTATGCGCAAGCCGCCACGGTGCACTGGCTGCGCTGGACCGACTTCGTCCCGGCGTCAGATCAGCTGCTGCGCAACGAAATCGCCAAGGAGTGCGAGAAAGCGCTCGGCATAAAGCTCAATATCGAGACCATCAACGCCAACGACATCCAGGCCCGCGTCACCTCGGCGATCCAGTCCGGGTCCGGCCCCGACATCGTCTGCGTCCTCAATAATTGGGGGCAACTTTACGGCGAAAGCGTCGTAGACGTCAGCGACATCGCGGAAGCACTCGGCAAGAGCCAGGGCGGCTTCTACGAAACATCCCGCGCTGTCGCCAATGACGGCAAGAAGTGGATCGCAGTGCCGTGGTCGATCGTCGGCTTGCAGATCGCGTACCGAAAGTCCTGGTTTGCCGAGATCGGATACACGGACGGAAAATTCCCCCAGACGTGGGAGGAGTATCGCGAGGCCGGCAAGAAGCTGAAGGCAAAGGGACGGCCAATCGGCCAAACGCTGGGTCACACCTTCGGCGATGCGCCCGCCTTCGCCTACCCCTACCTGTGGTCCTGGGGCGGCAAGGAGGTCGAGGCAGACGGCAAGACGATTGCGCTGAATAGCCCGGCTACCGTCGAGTCGGTTAAATTCATGGTGGCCTTCTGGAAGGACGCCCACGATGAAGGCGGGCTCGCCTGGGACGATTCCAACAACAACCGCGCTTTTCTGTCCGGGACATGCAGCGCCACGCTCAATGGCGCCTCGATCTACATCGAGACCCTGCGCAAGCCGGATACCTACAAGACGGAGGCCGGCGAGCCGCTGAAGGACGACATCCTGCATGCCGCGCTGCCCAAGGGCCCCGGCGGGCAATTCAGCTATCACGTCCCGTTCTCGAACCTCCTGATGGGTTATTCGAAGAACCAGGATGCGGCGAAGAAATTCCTTGGCTGGATTCACTCCAAGGACGTCTACGACAAATGGTTCGTCTCCCAGAAGGGCTTCTCGGTCGGCCCGACCACGGATTGGGAAAAGCACAAGCTGTGGGGCGACGACCCGATCATGCTGCCCTACAAGCAAGCCGCGCGCACAGGGCGCTTCGCCGGCTACGAGGGACCCTCTACGCGCAGGGCAGCCGAAGTCGTGACCAAGTACGTCATCGTCGATATGTACGCAAAGGCTGTCCAAGGCATGCCCCCCGAGGATGCCGTGAAATGGGCAGAGGCTGAGCTCAGGAAGGTCTACGTCTGAGGATAAGCCGCCCCCCTCCCATGTTTCGAGGGGCGGCGGAATCTTCCGGCCGACGAGGATCGAACATGGCGATAAGCGCGGTTTCCGACACCACGCTCCGCGAGGCGCCCCCTCCCCGGCGGCACCGTTTGCTTGAGGACGAGCGCTGGCTGGCGTTCGTGCTGCTGGTGCCGACCATCGTGCTGCTCGGCCTGTTCATCGCCTATCCCTTCATGCGAGGGATATTGCTGTCGGTCACCAGCTCGCGCGTCGGTATTCCCGGCGACTTCGTCGGCCTCGCCAATTTCTACAAGATCTTCAACGACGGGATCTTTCGCACCGCCGTCTACAATACCTTCCTCTATACGGGCGTGACCACCGTCTTCAAGCTGGCGCTAGGGCTGTGGCTGGCGATGCTGCTCAACCGTAATTTCCGCGGCAAGGCTTTTACCCGTGCTTTCATCCTGCTGCCGTTCATTATTCCGACCGTACTCTCGACTTTCGCCTGGAAGTGGATGTTCGACCCGACGTTCAGCGTTCTCAATTGGCTCCTCTACCATCTCGGCTTGATCACCGGTCGGATCAATTGGCTGGGCGATCCCGACCTCGCCATGATCTCGATTATCATCGTCAACATCTGGCGCGGGGTGCCGTTCTTCGCCATCAGCCTGCTCGCCGGCCTGCAGACCATCAGTCCCGAACTCAACGAGGCCGCCGCCATCGACGGCGCCAAGCCGTGGCAGCGGTTCTGGCACATCACCTGGCCGCTGCTGTTGCCCGTGACCATGGTCGTGATGCTGTTCTCTGTGATCCAGACGTTCGCCGACTTCCAGATTGTCTATGTGATGACGGGCGGCGGGCCGGCCAACGCAACGCACCTGTTCGCCACCTACGCCTATCAGATCGGCGTCGGCACAGGCCTCCTGAGCGAGGGCGCCGCCATCTCGCTCGCAATGTTTCCGGTCCTGTTTCTGATCGTCGTCCTCCAGCTTCTCTACATCCGCCGCGTGGAGGTCCGCTGAGCCATGATCGAAGGCGCAAGGTGGCGAAAGTGGGTGTTCTTCTACGTCCCTATGACGTTGTTCCTGCTTTTCCTGCTGTTCCCGTTTTACTGGATGGTGATCACTTCGGTGCGGCCGGACGGCGAGCTTTACCGCCCCTGGAATTCGAGCAACTACAATCCGTTTTGGACCTGGAAACCGACCTGGGACCATGTCAGGTACCTGTTCGAGGAGACGCTGTTCGCATCGTGGCTGTGGAACACGACGTTCATCGCGCTCGCATCAACCGCCATCTCGCTCGTCTGCGGCGTGTTCGCCGGCTATGCTCTGTCGCGGCTGAACTTTCCATTTGCCGGCAGCCTGGGCACCGCCATCTTCATTACCTATCTGGTGCCTCAGACGCTGCTGTTCATTCCGCTGGCAGAGATCATACGGAACTATCGGCTGGGCGACACGCCTTGGTCACTGATCCTGACCTATCCGACCTTTCTGATTCCATTCTGCACCTGGATCATGATGGGCTACTTCAAGGCGGTACCGAAGGAGCTCGAGGAATGCGCACGCATTGACGGCGCCTCGCGCTGGCAAGCGATGCTCTACATCGTCATCCCAGTGGCGATCCCGGGCATCCTCTCGGCCGGCATCTTCGCTTTCACGCTGTCGTGGAATGAGTTCATCTACGCGCTCGTCTTCCTGTCCTCGCCTGAGCAGAAGACCGTGCCGGTCGGCGTCACGTCGGAGCTGATCCGCGGCGATGTATTCTACTGGGGGCCGCTGATGGCTGGGGCCCTGCTTGGATCGATACCGGTTGCTATCGCCTATTCGTTCTTCGTCGAGCACTACGTCGCGGGATTGACCGGATCAGTGAAGGGCTGACAGCACCGCGGATCGCAGGGATTCGAAAGCGCGCATAGCGACAGCGCATAATCCGCTGGAGGCAGGTGGAAGCGAATGGGCCAGGTCGTCCTCAAGGGGATCAACAAGTTCTTTGACAACGTGCACGCTGTCAAAGACGTCAATCTGCAGATCCGCGACAAGGAATTCATGGTGTTCGTCGGCCCCTCCGGCTGTGGCAAGACGACGACGCTCAGGATGATCGCCGGGCTCGAAGCGATCAGTTCCGGCGATATCTCCATCGACGGCAACGTGGTCAATGAATTGGCACCGATGGACCGTGACATCGCCATGGTGTTCCAGAATTACGCGCTGTACCCGCACATGACCGTGTACGACAACATGGCGTTCGGCCTGAAGATGCGCAAATTCGAGAAACCCGAGATTGACAAGCGCGTACTGGAGGCGGCCGACATCCTCGGCATCGGCGAATTGCTCACGCGCAGGCCACGCCAGCTCTCAGGCGGCCAGCGCCAGCGCGTGGCGTTAGGCCGTGCTATCGTGCGCCACCCCCGCGTGTTCCTGTTCGACGAGCCGCTGTCGAATCTCGATGCCAAGCTGCGGGTGCAGATGCGCGTTGAGCTGAAGAAGCTGCATCTGCGTCTCGGGACCACAGCCATTTACGTTACTCACGATCAGGTCGAGGCTATGACGCTGGGCGACCGGGTCGTCGTCATGAAAGACGGCGTGGTGCAGCAAGTGGGGGAGCCGCTCGAACTCTACAATCATCCCTCCAACAAGTTCGTCGCCGGCTTCATCGGCTCCCCAGCCATGAATTTCGCGGCCGTTACGGTGACCGAGGCGAACGGATCGCTGATTGCCGAGAACTCCGGCCTCCGCATCAAGCTGCCGGACGAGACCGCGCAGCGGCTGCGCGGTTGTGCCGGACGCAAGGTCATGCTCGGCGTGCGGCCGGAGGACCTCACCGTGGCGGGTAGCTTTGATCTCGGCCACCCATGCTTTGACGCTGTGATTGAGGTGGTCGAGCAACTCGGCTCGGAAATCCTGCTCGATATGAAGGTCGGCGAGAGTATCATGGTGGCGAGCGTCGAGCCGACCGCGAGGGTGAGGGTGGGCGACAAGCTGCGCGTTGCCATGCGGCCTTCCAGGCTTCATGTTTTCGACGCGCAGACCGAGGCGGCCATCTAACGCCGGCGGCTGGCCAATTCCACTGGCGAGGGGAATTCGATCGAGGCCCGGAAATAGCATGGGGCTCGCAATCCGCGAGCCCCGCTGCGCACTCGGCGATTTCAGGCCTTGTGATGGACAGTCTGCAGGCCGTAGACCGGCGTCGGGATGCTCTCGTAGCGCGCCTTCAACTGCAGGGAAAGGAATTGCGAGTAATGTCGCGACTGATGCAGGTTGCCGCCGTGGAACCATAGGCCTTCCTGCTGCGTCGGCTTCCACATGTTGCGCTGCTCACCTTCCCATGGGCCGGGGTCCTTTGTCGTATTCGAGCCGAGGCCCCAGACCTTGCCGACTTTGTCGGCCATTTCCGAACTCACGAGATCGGCGACAAAACCGTTCATCGAGTTGTAGCCGGTGGCATAGACGATCACGTCCGCTGGCAATTCCTTGCCGTTGTCGAGCTTGACGCCGTTGGGCGTGATTTCCTCGACCTGTCCAGCGAACAGTTTGATTTTTCCATCAATGATAAGCTGTGAGGCGCCGACGTCGATGTAATAGCCCGAGCCGCGGCGCAGATATTTCATGAATAGCCCGGAATCGTCGTCACCGAAGTCGAGCCTGAACCCGGCCTTCTCCAGTCCGGCATAGAAAGCGGCGTCATCCTGGCGGATCTTGTCGTAGACCGGCTTCTGAAACTGATTCAATATCCGGTAGGGCAGTGAAGCGAAGATCAGATCGGCCTTTGCCGTCGTCATTCCGCCGCGGACGGCGCGCTCGGAATAGAGATCGCCGATACTCTCCATCAGCGAATCCGAGCGCACAATGTGGGTCGTTGAGCGCTGCACCATCGTTACGTCGACGCCGGCCTCGTACAGCGCAGCGCAGATGTCATGGGCCGAATTGTTCGAGCCGATCACCACCACCTTCTTGCCTTTGTAGCCGCCGGAGCCGGGATGGCGTGAGGAATGGTGTTGCTCGCCCTTAAACGAGTCCATGCCTTTGATTTTCGGCATGTTGGGCTTGGCCGACATGCCGGTCGCGAACACAAGCTGCCTGGGCCGCAGAGTAATCTCCTTGCCATCGCGTTCGACGATGACGGCCCATTCCTTCCTGGTGTCGTCCCAACTTGCGCGTTTGGCCACGGTGTTCGTCCAATAGTTCAGCTCCATGACCTTGGTGTACATTTCCAACCAATCGCCGATCTTGTCCTTGGGCGAGAACACAGGCCAGTTCTTGGGGAAATCGATGTAGGGCAAGTGATCGTACCAGACGGGGTCGTGCAGGCAGAGCGACTTGTAGCGGTTGCGCCAGGAATCGCCGGCGCGTGCGTTCTTTTCGACGATGATCGTCGGCACGCCGAGTTGGCGCAGCCGCGCCCCGAGCGCAATGCCGCCCTGTCCGCCGCCGATGACAAGCGCGTAGGGCTGGGTCTTGAAGCCGAGTTGCTCGGCTTCCTCGTCACGCAGTTCCTTCCAGGTCTTGGCGCCGGGATTGACGCCGTGCCTGGCGCCGAGCGGTCGGCTGAAGCCAGCCTTTTCCTCATGGGCCTTCAGTTCGGCCATGGTCGTCAAGAGCGTCCAGATCTGACCATTCTGCAGGCGGATGAGTCCATATCCGCGCGCGACCTCGGTCTCGAACGTGATCCAGGATTCGGTCACGCCGCCGGCCTCGGTTGGCGTTTCACCCTCGGCGATTTTCCAGTTGCGCGGCTTCACATGCGCGAGGCAGTGCGCGAGCATGTCGCGGACCTGATCGCGGCCTTCCATGGTCTTGATGTTCCAGGTGAAGGCAACAAGGTCGCGCCAGTAGCATTCCGGAGCGAACATTCCTACGGCGGCGTCGAGATCGCCGGCCGCAAGCGCAGCTTCAAACTCGTCGAGGAAAACCTGGACGCGCGCACTAAGCGTGGTGTCGAGCATCACTTCCTCCCGGATGTTGTTGCAATTTTTCTACGCAGGCAGTGTAACCTTACCCCAATTATCGCGGGAATCCAGACTCGCTCGCCAGGGTTCCCGGTCGGCTTCAGCGCCTCTGAGCGCTCGCCTGCAACAACGCCGCGCGCTCATCGCGGAACGACACCAAGAATAGCCGGAGACGAGCAAAAAGTAAGCTGTTCGTTCAGAGATGACCGACGGCGGCCGATATGGAGCGGCTAGGCACTTCCACTCGTGCCCCATCGCTTCCGTTGACGCGGTGCAGCTATGTCGGGTGATGGCGGCAGAGCGGAAGTTTGCCCCTGAGCGCCAAACCGACGCTCTTGACCCAACCCGGACATCGCAGAGCCACCTTTGATTTTCAGTATGGCCTTTTAGACGTTAAGATGCGTTGACCTAGACTCTAGCTAGGGGGCGAACATGAGGCGGCGTGCTTTTTTCGGTGCCGTTTGTGGTGCGCTAGCATTGCCGCGGCTGGCTGCGGCGGCGGAGAGCGCCAAGAAGAAGCGTCTTGCTATCTTCGTCCCGTCAGAGCCGAGCGCGGACTGGCACGAGCTTAGCGGGAAAAGGTATCCTCGAGCCCTCTTCGCCGAGTTGCGACGGTTGGGACAGATCGAGGGACAAAACCTCAAAGTCGAAAGTTATGGACGAGAGCAAAACACGTCCGGCCTCGAGGCCTTGGCGACGGAAATCGTTAGCAGCAACCCGGACGTCATTCTCCTCGGTGGTCCTGGCGCACTCATCTTCAAAAAACTGACGTCGCGTATTCCGATCGTAACGATAACTGCCGACCCCGTTCGACTGGGGATTGCTGAAAGTCTAGCTCGCCCGGGCGGAAATTTTACGGGAGCCAGCATCGACGCCGGTCCATCAATTCATGGAAAGCGGATTGCACTGCTGCGCGAAATCTTTCCTTCAATATCAAAACTTGGCTTGCTCGCGCTTCACATCCAATACAGCGGGCTCGTCAAGGGTTCGCCTATCCCCGCAGCGGCCCAGGAGGCTGGCCTACCTATCGCGGTGTCGCTACTGGATGTTGGTGCTCAAGAAAATGACTGGCGGGCAGCGGTAGAGAGCCTTTCCGGCGAAGGCGCAAATGCAGTCATGGTGGTCGACTCCCCTGAAACTTTTCAAAACAGCGCTTTGATCGCCAAGTTGCTGACCGACGCGAGACTTCCGGCGATTTTCGCGTTCACCGAATCCGTCGAAGCCGGGGGCCTAATGGCCTACTCCTTTGATCTAGTCGAATTGTATAAGCGCGCTGCCAACAACATCGACGCAATTTTCCGCGGAGCAAAAGCTGGCGATATTCCATTCTACCAAGTGACCAAATTCGATCTGTCCATCAACTTGAAGACGGCCAGGCAGCTGGGCCTTTCCGTCTCTCCTGCACTCTCGGCCAGTGCCGACAAGGTCATCGAGTGAACAGCTCCGGTTATGGCCCGCGGGTGACATGCCCGCGCAGTCTGGCGATTTCCGTTCACAGGGGCAGACCGGAAGGGAGCGGCACGCGGCCATAGTGACGCGATTGACCCGAAGGCGACGCGCGGCGAGCTTCAACTTCGGGACGCCGGCCCCATTGGCCAATGGTAGTTCGACCGCGAAGATTACTGAACCTGCTTCAAGTAGGCTTCAACCTCGCGCAGGTCGTTCTGCGGAGGAAATGACAGGAGAGCCTGAGACGGGCTGCACCACGGATAGGGAAGCGAAGATAGCCAGCGCATCACGCCATCGAGTTCGGCGCCCGACAAGACTTTCATGACTTCAATGGTGATCACGAGCCTCACCACTTTTCCGTGGTCATTGAAATGCCAGTCGTAACGCCCGCATCCAACTCGCAGCGATTGCCCGCTGGCCTTAGCGGACATCCCCACCAACCAATGGCACTGAAAGCCCGCTCGGTCGGTCTCGGAAGGCTGGGATAGGCAGAACGTGTAGATGTTCTCGTATTCGACACCAAAACGACGCACCAGAATTGCTTCCACGGCGTTCAAGCCGGAAGCCGTTTTGGGGAACGAAATGGCGTCGGTCTTGACCACCATTTCGAGTGCAACGTCTTCAGCGAACGCCTGCCTCATCAAGAACGGTCGGTTGCCGTCCTTGGCCAGGATGTAGGTTCTTACTGCTTCGGCAGGTGTGGGCATGGCGCCTCAGGCTAGCACACTCAGGCCACGAACGGGAATGTCCGCTTCTGGCCCCATGGCAGTCATGGGACCTTCTTGCCCGCCTGCATCCGGGATGCTCGCAACGATGCTATTCCCCGCATGGGCGATGCTGTCAACGTGCACGCCGTCTCCAATTGCTCGGGGTCTCGCCGGTCAGTTTCCTGAAGGCAGCGGCGAACGCGGTCTGGGAAGAATAGCCAAGCGCGACTGCGACCGAGATGACCGACGCATCGGTGTCGCGCAGCATGTTTTTGGCCTCATCGAGCCGGCGCTGACGCAGCCAGGCATGCGGCGACAGCCCGGTGCTTTTCTTGAAAGCGCGGCAGAAATGGAAGCGCGACAGACCGGCATCCGAGGCGAGCGCGGCGAGGGAGACGTCCGCATCGTTGTCCGGACGCAGGCGTTCGATGGCGCGGCTCAGCACCTTCGGCGAAAGACCACCCATGGTCGGCCGGATCATGGTTGGCGAGCCGGTGTGTGCCGCCAGGAGACGCGTGGCAGTGACTTGGCACGCCTCAGGCGCAACTGACGCGTCCTTCAGAGAATCGCGCAAGACATGGTTGTTCATGAACGTATCCTCGCATTGGAGAGGCGATGCAGGTGGCGGGAGAAATGCCGTGGTCCGGAGCGGCCAGATTTGTTGCTTTGATTGCGAAGCTCAGTGCGCGTCGCGTGCGGGTCGGGCCAACCGTTTCTCGAACCGGGCTTGTTCCCGAAAGGTGAAAAAACGTGTTACTGTTTCGAGCGGAAAAAACCTTGCAGTCGGCCTGAATTGCGATTGAGTTTTCCTTGGCTTCTTGTCCAAGAAGGATCAGAAGTGCCGTTTCTGTTCGAAGATTATTGCCTCGATGCTAACCGGCGCGAGCTCAGGCGAGGCTCCGAACTCATCCCCATTGGACCGAAGGTGTTCGATCTGCTGCTCTTCCTGGTACAGAACCGGGAACAGGTCATGACAAGGGACGATCTTCTGAAGGCGGTGTGGGAGGGACGGATCGTGTCCGAATCCACGCTGACCAGCCACGTCAATGCCGTGCGCAAGGCAATCGGGGATACCGGCAAAGAGCAACGCCTGATCCGAACGGTTTCACGCAGAGGCCTCCGATTTGTTGGCGAGATCATCGAGGAAGAAATGCCCGCGCGAGCCTTGGTCACAGACCCAGGTACGGATCTTGGCGTTCAACATGTAAAGAACATTCAGGAGCCAGTCAGGGCCTTTGAGGTCGATGCGCCGACTGAAACGCGAGAGGCTGCGCCAGTTTTTGCTGCCGAGGCCGGGAGTCCGCCTCCGCTGCCGGACAGGCCTTCCATTGCAGTGCTTCCATTCCAGAATATGTCTGGCGATGTCGAACAGGAATACTTCGCCGATGGCATGGCCGAGGACATCATCACGGCGCTGTCCCGTTTCAAGGCGCCATTTGTCATCGCCCGAAATTCCAGCTTCACATACAAGGCGCGGGCCGTCGACGTGAAGCAGGTGGGGCGCGAGCTTGGGGTGCGCTACGTGTTGGAAGGCAGCGTTCGCAAGGCGGCAAACCGAGTGCGCATTACGGGACAACTCGTCGATGCCGCTACTGGAGCACATATTTGGGCCGATCGGTTCGATGGCGAGCTCGGCGACATCTTCGATTTGCAGGACCAGGTGACCGAGAGCGTTGTCGGGGCGATCGCACCTGCGGTGGAAAAAGCTGAGATCGAGCGCGCCAAGCGCAAGCCGACGGCGAGTCTCGACGCCTATGCCCTCTATTTGCGCGGTCTGGCCCGGCTTCATCAGTTTGGTAACCGGCAGGCAAACGACGAGGCGTTGCGCCTCTTCAATCGCGCGATCGAGCTCGACCCGGAATTTGCCACTGCCTACGGTCGTGCGGCCTCTTGCTACCTCTCCGCCAGGATCAATGGCTGGATTCCAGACACGGCGAACGCGATTGCCGAAGTGAAGAAGCTCACCCAACGGGCAGTTGAGTTGGGCAAGGATGACGCGATCGCGCTCTGCGCTGGCGGAAACGCCTTAGCGTTCGTTGTTGGGGATGTCGGGGTGGGCGCCGGCTTGGTCGATCGCGCGCTCGCGCTCAATTCCAATTTGGCTGAGGCATGGCATTTCGGCGGCTGGGTAAAGATCTGGCTCGGCGAGCCGGAATCCGCAATCGAACGGTTTGCTCGTGCCATTCGCCTGAGCCCGCTTGACCCGTGGCTGATGGGGATGCGAGCCGGGACCGCGTACGCGCATTTCTTTTTGGACCGCTATGCCGAAGCGGCATCATGGGCGGCGATGGCATTGCAGTGCAGTCCCGACTATCGACCTGGATTACGTATCGCCGCCGCAAGCAACGCAATGGCCGGTCGCCCGGAGCAAGCACACAGGGCCGTGGCTCGGCTGCGAGAACTGAGCCCCACGCTGCGCCTTTTCTGCTGCTGGCCCGTCAGCGAAGGGGCGACACCTTTCATTGAGGTCCGCTTGGTTGGGTAGATCGGACCGACTTTGCTCACTCCGAGTTCTTCGCATTTTGACCCGAAGCGGAAAATCAATGCGCTATCACCTTAGCTCGTCAGCGTGGGGCGGGAACAATACGGGACTTTTCTCTGGCATGTCTCCTCTTCGATTTGTGGCGCAATCGAACAGCCACCGCGGTGGCAAATCCGTGAGTAGCGCCACCAAGTGACATGCAGCCTGTTCCTTTGAGACGCCCGGCGGGTAGTAGATTGAGGAGTCGCGATCGATTCCGGCATAGAACTGAGCCCGTTTGGCGATGATTTCGCGCTCCTTCTCGTCCGCGAGCTTGACGCACAAATCTATCAGCCCCCCGTCGGCCGCGCCTCGCGACAGATCGGTTGAGAACGCCTTTTGAACGGCCTCAATGGCCAAGGATCTCTTTTCCCTCTCGACCTCGTCCTTCTTACCCTTGATCCACGTCCTCGCCCACCAGGTCGCAATGACTGCGAGCCCAAAAGCAGCCAGCGTGGCCAATACCGAGTCCTCCGGAGCCAGCCAAGCCGACAACGACGCCAAGACCAGGAAAAGCCAAACAGCGATGGACGCAAGGTAAATCGTGCCGACACCTATTCGGTGGTCGACTTTCCATGGGATACCGAAAAGACGAAAACTGAGCGACGGGCGCGGGCGGTTGGCAAATGCTCCATCCGCGAGACCAAGGCTTCGTTCAATGTATGCGGCACGTCTCACGAGTTCATCATACAGCTCGTCATTTCTCGTATTGTAGGTCACGAGCCCGATCGTTGCGATCAGGCCAAACAACGAGAACACAAAGCTCCGGCCATCAATGTGGTCGACTTTGAGCGCAATGGCTATGGCGGTCGCGATCGGCAGCAGACCCAGCAACTTGAACCGGATGTCGGTCAGCGTCCGAAAGTTGCTGCAGACCTCGCCGTATTCCGTGGAAAGTGCGTTTCGACGATTTTTGTCCATGGCCTACCCCGCGAAACGTCCAGTTCTTGTCGAACCGAAGTTAGTTGGTGCGCACAGTGCAGTTTAGCACGCGCGCGGGTCTACCCAATGTGGGCTAGTTCACGCTTGCGCTCCGGCATACTGAAGTCCGCCCCCTCCAACGACGTTGGTGAAGTTGGGTTTTCGTCTCTGATCAATGTCCGCTGCTGGCCCATCAGCGAAGTGGCGACACCTTTCATTGAGGTCCGCTTGCTGGGGTAGAGCGGACTGACTTTGCTCACTCTGAGTTCTTCGCATCTTGACCCGAAGCAGATGTCGACCAGCCGTCAGCTGCGCAATCGCTCGCGAGGCGATCCTCGCGCGCGGTGTGACGTTTTGTGCACCCCCTGCGTGTGTTTGAACTGGTAGTATAAGTAGCGGCGGGCGCACCTCATTGCCCCTTGCCGATGTGGCGCCCTGCCCACCAGACCCGCCGGATCGGCCACCCTGGCCGCGTCGCGCGTATAGGCCACGGGGACTCGAACCCCGAACCACCGGATTCATAGGGCGTAATCCGTCTCCTAGAGTCCCACCTTACCGCCGAGAATCGCGGATTAGACTACAGCTTAGTAAGTGAAACCGAAGCAGAAAGGTCCCACAACACCAGGAGAGTCATATGCAACCGAGAACGCTCCTCTTGAAACACATCGTCCTCATATCGGTAGCAGCCATGTTCTTCGTCGCGAGTCCGTCGTTCGCGCAGCAGAAAGGCGCGTCCTCTTCGGAGATGAAAACAAAAGAGGTGGGAATTGATGGCCTCACACTCCATTACATTGAGCTCGGGCAAGGAACTCCAGTGGTGTTGGTGCACGGCACACTGGAGGATTACCGCACGTGGGATGGACAGCTCGAGGCATTCTCGAAGGGATATCGACTGATCTCGTACAGTCGTCGGTACCACTATCCAAATGAATGGCCCAAAGATGCAACGGATTTTTCCGTCACCCTACATGCAAGAGACCTGGCTGCATTCATCAAGGCACTTAATCTACCCCCGGTTCATCTCGTTGGTCATTCGTATGGGGCGTTCATTGCGTTCCTGGTCGCACGAGATCACCCGGAGGTCATTCGCAGTCTGACGCTGGGCGAACCGCCCGTATGGCCGTTACTGAAAACGACTCCTGAAGGAAATGCTCTTCTCAGCGCCGCTATCACGAGATCAATCGCTACGAGCGAAGCATTCAAGCAGGGGAATGACGAAGAAGGAGTGCGTCGATTTGTGAACGGCGTGTTGGGCGATGGTTCGTACGAGAAAATCCCACCTGCCGTTCTGAAGCGCGTCATGGACAATGTTCAAGAACTGAAAGGCGAAGCCGCATCGCGAGACCTCTTTCCGCCCACCACATGCGAGGACGTGCAGAAGGTGAAGGCGCCAACATTGCTCGTCGACGGGGAGCTCAGCCCTAAGGTGTTCCATCTTGTCGACGACATGCTGGAGCGCTGCCTGCCGAGCGTCGAACGTGCAACGATTCCGGCGGCATCTCATCAGATGGAGGTTGAGAACCCCCAAGCCTTCAATGATACGGTGCTTGCATTCATTGCAAAGCACTGAACTGTTGTATCTCGTTCGAGATCGTTGATACCATTTTCCGGGAGCTCGGCCGGACGATCGAGCGCTTCCGGGCGGCCGCGGCCCGGCGCGCGCCGCCTCGCACTGATAGTGCCGCAGGTTGGGCCCTTGCCGGGCCCGATTGGGTCACGATGCATCCAATGTCGCCTTTTGGCCCATCAGCGAAGTGGCGACACCTTTCATTGAGGTCCGCTTGGTGGGGTAGAGCGGACCGACTTTGCTCACTCCGAGTTCTTCGCATTTTGACCCGAAACGGAAGTCGGCCGGCAGGTTTTCTCAAGCGCGCGCCCGCGACAGCTAGGCCGAGACCACCAGAGGTCGGTTGCCTCGATGACAGCGCCCCGCGCACTCAGGCATTCCAAATCGATGATCTGGCCATCGAAGCGGAAGCAGGCCCTTCCGCCAGCGGCGCGAATCTTTTGGCCGACCTGAATCACCTCGCGGGGGAAATGGTCGGCGGGGCCGCCGGGTTAACGACGCCATAGTGGTCAGCCAGGAAATTGCTCGAGTTGGCATAATTCGCCGGCCGAGACCGTTCCGGTAGCATCGTGGCGTCCCATGCCTCCCAGTCGCTTTTCAGCCGTTCGAATACGTCTTTCTCCCGGTCCTTGAGGTTGGCCCGCTCGCGCGGGTCTCTCACAAGATCGAAGAGGAATTCATTCCCAGCTATCCGCAAATATTTCCGATCGCCGTCGCGGATAGCACGCTGCGATCCAGCCTTATAGCGCCAGCACAATTTCCGAGGATGCGCCTCCATCCGGGTCGTCAAGACTTTCCCAAGATCCTCTCCATCGGATGGATACGCCGCGTCCGGCGATGTGCCAGCGGCAGCCAGCAAGGTCGGCATCCAGTCCATCGTGATCATGACCTGCTCAGACACCGCCCCAGGCGCGATCCGTCCGGGCCAGCGCACAATCGCGGGAATGCGAATGCCGCCTTCGAGCAGCTCATGCTTCATGCCGGTAAACGGCCATACGTTAGAGAATCGTTCGCCGCCGTTGTCGCTGGTGAGGATGACAATGGTATTGCTGGCGAGACCGCTCGCATCGAGCGCTTGCAGCACGCGACCGATATTGGCGTCCAGGCTCTGCACCATCGCCGCATAAGTTTTCTGCGAGCCGCCATCGCGGTCAAAAATATCCCTGATCCGCTTCGACTCTGCCTCATCATCCGGCCCTTCCCATGGCCAATGCGGAGCGGTGAAATGCAGGCTCAGCAGAAACGGCTCTTTTGACTTGGCGTAGCCTTCAATAGTTTGCACGGCTCGGTCGCCGAGTAAGTTTGTCATGTAACCGTGACGCTCAACCGGTACCTCCTGCTCGTAAAGTTGATGCGCAAGTCCGGGGAACGGTAATACATACGTGCGGGAAGCCTCCGCTCCATGATTGAAATAGTCGGCGCAGCAGCCGAGTATCCCGAAAAACTGGTCATAGCCGCTCTTCAGCGGACTGAAATCCGGCAGATCACCAAGATGCCACTTTCCGACTAAGGTCGTGCCATACCCCGCCTTCTTCAGCAGTGATGGCAAGGTAGGGTGACTTGGCGCCAAGCCAGTCCCTTTGGGACTTAAAGAAATAAGCGGCTCTTCGAGCCCAACCGGCAACCGAGCTTGATAGCGCCCAGTGATCAACGCCGTGCGGGTCGCAGAGCAGTCAGGCGAATTGGCGTACGCCTGCGTGAATTTCAATCCCTCGGTCGCCAGCCGATCTATGTTCGGGGTCGCATAATCCCGCTGACCATAGCAGCCCACATCGGCGTAGCCGAGATCATCAGCCAGGATGAAGACGATGTTCGGCTTTGTCGATTGAGCCCGAGCCGGGCGAAAATGGCCCATCCCCGCGAGTGCCAATGAACTCGCTGCAGTCGTTTGGACAAATCGACGACGAGAAATTGCGCTCAGCTGAACCATGAGTGCCCTCCCTCTTAAGTTGATTGGTGATTGAGATCAAACCCTAACATCCTACTCGCTTTCGCGATAGCTGACAGGTTCAGTTCGAGGCGACGTAGTCGATCTCGACGCGCGTGGTACCAGTATCCATTAGGCCCCTGCACCGAGGTCGCACGAGGTAGCTCGTAACCTCTGACGTTTGCGCCAGCCCTGAAATGCAACGAGGGCCTTGAGGCTACCGCAGGGCGGGTGGAAATAATCTTCCCCATCTCCCGAGATGGCCTTCGGGGGGCCGGCAGCAGAGCGGCCTTGCTCTGACGGTCGCCGTGCCGGCTGACGAACGTCACCTGTTGCCCCCCATTGCGGCCTGCTCGTGTACAGCTCGCCAATTGTGGGTTAGGTTCCGGCGCTGTCGTGTGCCGCACGTAGCTGATCCTCCAGCAAGCCTGGGAGTTGGTCATGCAGCCGATGAACGAGGTCCCCTTCGAGACGTCCCTGGCTGAATATGCCGAAGACATGCTCGACGCCTGTACGCGATGCGGGAAATGCGTCGAGGCTTGTCCGAGCGTCGAGCCGGCCGGCATCTCGAGGACGACAAAGTCCGAAGACATCATCAGCGGCATTCTCGAACTGGTACGTACCGGCAACGGCCCGGAAGCTTCGCGCAAATGGGCGCAGTCCTGCATGCGGAGCGGGGCATGCATCAAGGCGTGCGCCTATGGGGTCAATCCGCGCTTCCTGCTGAGCATGGCGCGGCTTGGCATCGCGAAGTCGGACAACGAGCTTGCCGAACGACGCCGGCGGGGTGTCGAGAAGTACCGCGACGGCAGTCGTGGCGTGAACGTACTTTCGCGCCTGCAACTCGACGCGGACGTGCTCGAACGACTGGGTCAGAGTTCGGCGTCGGTCGCCACGCCCGTTGAGGCGCCGGATTTCGTGTTTTACACCGGCTGCAATGTGCTCAAGACGCCGCACATCGCCTTGCTTGCCCTCGATATCATGGACGTGCTCGGCGTCAGTTACCAGGTGATGGGCGGACCGAGCCATTGTTGCGGCATTCTCCAGCTCAAGTCTGGCGACGCAGAGATGGCCGGTCGTATGGGATCGAGTACGATGGAAAAGCTGTCGCACTCGAACTCGGGGCAGGTGATCTCCTGGTGCCCGTCGTGCTATGTCCAGTACACGGAAACCATCCTGCCAACGGTGGAGCGACAGCACGGGTCCCGCCCGTTCGAGATGAACCCATTCATGCGCTTCCTCGGAGAGCGGCTGGCGCAGCTCAAGCCGCACCTTCGGCGCAGGGTCGAAATGCGGGTCGCGCTGCACAAGCATCCCGGCGTGGCCGGCGTCGTGGAAGCCGCCGCCGAAATCTTGACGGCGGTACCCGGTATCGAACTCGTCGATCTGAACCAGCCGGCGGTGGGTTTGCAGAGCGTGGATGTCGGCGTGCTTCCAAACTTCAAGCGCGAATTGCAACTCATGGAGCTTGAGGCGGCGCGCGATGCAGGTGTCGATGCGCTGGTCGCGGTCTATCATTCCGATCATCGCGAACTGTGCGCGCACGAGCGCGACTGGCCATTCCGTATCGTAAATATCCTTGAAGTGGTTGGCGAAAGCATGGGCCTGCATCGGCACGATCGCTACAAGGAGCTCAAGATCTTGCAGGACGCCGACCAGATCGTCGCCGACTGTAGCGACCTGATCGCAAAGCATTCGCTTGATCCCGGCAATGCGCGTGACGTGGTGGTGAAGGTGTTGCTTGGCGACCAGCCGCTTCCCCTGAGGCGTGGCGCGCCCCCAGAGTCGCGCGCGGATGGTGTGGCGCCGTCGTAGCAGCTTGACGTCACCCGTTGGCCCACCGCGTCGGTGAGCGCAACGCAGCGGCAAGTCGGGAGCCCGGTGCGAACCGGAGGTCGCCGGCTGATGGGGGCAACCGACGCGGCGCCCCCCAAGCCGGCTATTCCTCGGCTGTTCAGTTTCCGTCAGGTGCGCCGCGCGGAAAGCCGACGACGCCCGTCAGGGACATCTCCTGCCCCCGCACGGCTTCACGACGTCTTCTGCTTCGCCTGCACGTGTCGTTTGAAATTGTCGAGGATGGCCTGCCAGCCGCCCTGCTGCTGCTCAACCGAGTGTGTCGGTTCGCTATCGAAGACGACGCGGACGACGACGCCCTTCCCCTCGGGCACGAACTCGACTTCGGCCTTGCGATCGCCGAATGAATATTCGATCAGCTTGTGTTCGACGATCGTCGTGTAGGTCCCGGCGAAGTCAAAGCCCATGCTGCCGTCCTTGGCTTCCATGCGCGACGAGAAGAGCCCGCCTTCGCGCAGGTCAACCGTCGCCTTGGTCGTATGCCAGTCGTCGGACGGGGCGTTCCACGCCACGATGTCAGCAGGCGTCGTATAAGCACGCCAGACCTGATCGATGGGGGCTGCGACGGTGGTTTCGACGGTAATCCTCATGAACATAAGCTCCTGGTTCGATTTTCGAGGTGACGGCATCACTTACGTGTGCGGGGTCCATCCAAGGACGATCGAGACTGGCCCATGCCGACAGGGGCGAGCCGTCAAAGCGTTAAAAACACAAAAAAGTCAAAACGTCTGTTGGCCGCCCACCAGCGGCCGCGAACAAATTGGGGATGAGGGTCACATTTATTCGATGCGGCTCGTGGCCATCGAACCCGACCCGGGCTCGACGACACTATCTCCCTGCGTCCTAAACGGCCCCGCCCATCCGCGGGCGATACGGGGGAATGTCTGTCATGCGAAAGCGAAACTGGCGATTGATTGCCGTCGGCTCAGTGCTGCTGGTGCTCGCCGTCCTGTTCTTCCTCTCGATGCGGGACATGACGCCGTGGTCCAATGATCCCGCCGCCCTGATGCGCACGGTCGAAGAGGTCTCGGGCGCCGTCGGCGGCATCAGCCTCGTCATGATCGTTTTCGGTCTGATCGGCAGGAAAGCGCCGGCCTGACCGACGTCGTTCCGGAAGGCCGGACCGCGGCGGCATGCCTGCGCGATGACGGGGAATAGCGGGTCTTCGATGCAAATCTGAATGTCTGAACCGCACATGCAAGGCGGGATGCATTTGGAGACACCTATGATCACCTCAAAGATGCTGATTGTGGTCACGATCGTATCGACGATGGGCGCAGCTTCGGCGCAACCTTTCCACCCGTCGCTGCCCGGAAAGGAAACGACCACCAGGCCGTGGACGGCGCCGGTCGGTCACCGCCAGCCGCACGCCTCCGACGTGCCCTCGGCAAGTCTGGGATCGCTGGATTTCCTCGACCAGGAGGATGCCAACGTCGATCGCAAGATCTCCGGCGTCTGCCGGGGCTGCTGATCGAACCTGCGCCAGGCCAGATGGGATGAGACTCGACTGGCGTCCCAACGGACCGCAGTCAGTGTCCGACCTTTCGGAATTCGACCAGGCTGAACGAGCCGACACCGCTGGTGCCGACGAAGGCGAAGCCGGCCAGGACGCCGAGCCTGCGGTACTCGGCTTCCGTCCGCTCGCGGCCGCCAGGTCCCCGCAGCATATTGAGGTCGCTCATGGCGCAGGAGCGGTCCTGGGTCCCGGTCGTCGCGGGCTCCGGCATGATCCGCTCGATCACGATCAACGTTCCGCTGGCCGGCAGCGCGTCCCGGCAGTTGCGCAGAATGACCTCGCAACGATCGTCTCTCCAATTGTGCAGGATGCTCTTCATCAGGATCGTGTCGGCGCCGCCCGGGACCTTCTCGAAGAAACTGCCCGCGACGAACCGGCCGCGATTGGCGATGCCAAGCCGGTCAAAATGCGCCCGCGCTCCCGGCTCGCAACGCGCCAGGTCGAAGGCGATGCCCTCAAGATGCGGGTTGCGCTGGAGCACGCCGCCGATCAATTCGCCGGTGCCGCCGCCGAGGTCCATGACGATTCGCGCGGTCGCGAAGTCGTGCGCCGCGACGATCCTTGGAACGATGCTCCGCGTCAGGCTGACCATCGCGGCATTGAAGCGGCGGGTGAATTCCGGGGCATTGCTCGTCGCAGCATAGCGATCGTCGCCATCACCGCGCAGCTCGCCCGCGCTCTTGCCGGAACGAACCGAATCGACCAGCCCGATCCAGGATTGCGCGAGCATCTCGCCCTCGAAGAGAACCCAGTCCTTGAAGGAGGGGTCGGCGCTCTCGTCGAGCTGCCGGCCGAGCTCGGTCATGGCAAACCGGTCGCGGTCGGCCTGCCTGCACAGGCCAAGTGTCGTCAGGCCAACGAGCAATCGGCGTAGCGCACTTTCATCGGCGGACACCAGCCGGGCGAGCTCGGCCACCGATTTCGCCTCATCGCCGATGGCCTCGGCGAGATTGAGCTTCGCCGCCGCATAGATCACCGCGGTGATGCGATGCGACTGCACGAGATCATGCACGGATGCCGGCCCGCTCATGTGTTGCCTCCTGTCAATGCGCGCTTCAATCGGTCGGGACGAACCCCGTTGCCTGCACGATCGCCTTCCACCGGTCGGATTCGGATGCGATCAGCCGGGCGAAGTCTTCCATGGCGATCGCGTCGGGCTCGACGGCCAGCTTTGCCATGCCGGCCTTGACCTCGTCGGTGCGCAAGGCCGCCTGGATCGCGGTGTTGAGCTTATCGACGATCGGCGCCGGCGTCTTGGCCGGAACGTAGAACGCAAACCAAGTGAGGTCCTCGAGCGACGGATATCCGGCCTCCCGCACGGTCGGCACCGCCGGAACAAACGGGCTGCGGCGCGGTCCGGTGGTCGCCAGCGCGCGAAGATCTCCGGACTGGACGAGCGCGAGCGCGCTGCCGATCGGCATGATGGTTGCGGCAATCACGCCCTTGACCAGATCCTGAATCGCACCGCCGCCCTGATAGGGCACGTGAAGAAAATCGAAGCCGGCGGTGCGGCCCAGCATCGCGCCGAGAAAATGCAGCGTGGTTCCGGCGCCCGGCGAGCCAAAGGTGGCCTGCTTCGGATTGGCGCGGCACCAGGCCACGAAGTCCGCCAGCGTCTTGACGTCGGCCGGTACCCTGGGACCGACCGTCAGCAATGACGGGGTCGAGGCGACGGTCGACACCGGCGTGAAATCCCGCGGATGGTATCTCAGCGTCCTGTAGACGTGCGGAAAGAACATCATGAAGCCGAGCGGCGCGAACAGCATGACCGATCCATCGGCGTCGGCGCTCTTCACCGCCTCCACCGCGATGCGACCGCCCGCGCCCGGCCGGGTCTCGATCACGATGGTTTCGGCATAGCCGCTCATCTGGCCGGCCACGAGCCGCGCCAAACCATCCTGCAGCCCGGGCGTGAAGCCCGTCAGGATATGCGCGGTTCTCGGGATCGGCTGTGCAAGAGCCCGCGGTGAAATCTGCGCAGCGGCGAACGCGGCGGCGGCCGCCGACAACACATCACGACGCGTGATCATCACCCGTTTCCCTGATCGAGCCCAGACCCAATGAGATCGCGGCATGCTACCTGGCCATCGCTGCGGCCTCGGGAGCCATGGACGGACCGGGCCGCACGAACACAAAACGGGATATCGCAGATATCTGCGCGTCCCCACGGCCATCCTGGCCGATCAGGATGAGGCCTGCTCCGCCATTCGCCACCGTCAGGACGACCGCTTCGCCCGCCCACGTCCCGATAGGCTCCATCGCGATGGTGAGAAACTCACCGATCGGCTGGTCCAAATACTGGAGCCTCAGCTGCGGCGCGATTTCCGCGGGCGCCAGAGCAAGACCGAGCTGTTGTGCACGCGCATAGATTTCCCGCAGCGAAGCCTCGCCTTGAAAGCCGAGCTCGGCAACCGACACGGCGACAAGCTCAACCTCCGCCTTCTTGCGACTGAGAGTAAAGGCCGGTCGAGCGAGTATCTCGTCGGCCGCGTTTCCGACGCCGCAGCCCATTGCACTCATCGCGCTGCGCAGGGCGAAAGTATCCGTGAATGTTCCTATCCGGATCGTCTTCCACACCAGCACATCTGCAGCGGAGCTGATCGGAATCTCCGATCTGGGAGCCGGCGGGTCGACCTTGACCGCCAGCTGCCTCCGCAAAACATCCTGCGCCGTGCATTGAGCCTCGGTGCGATCGACGGAAATCAAGCTGAACAGGTTGATGAGCGACAGAATCGCAAGCGCACTACCAATGCGCCAGGGTGCCGGACGATCGGGCCTTGCGCGGCCTTGCTGCAAGGCAATGTAGTCAATCTCGGCGCGCGTCGCGCCGATATCCAGCAACTCCCGATCGCTGAGGGCACAGAGAGCGGTTTGTACCTTCAGCCGTCTTCGGTACTTCCGCCATGCGCTCCAGACCCGCAGGAAAAGGCTGGTCACTTGCTGCACGGGTGTGGCAGTCCGTCGCACCTGCGCAACGCCGTTGAAGGCACTCATCGGCGATATCCCTTGTCGGCATCCCTTGTCGGTATCCCTTGGCGATACCTTTACCGAGGGCAGGATGTCAGGACTTCGCCGGGCACGCTTGACGTGCAGCTTACATTTTCCTGACCGGCGCCTTACTTTACGCCCCAGCAGGTGCGGAGGCGGCTTCATCCACGACGGGAGTGGCAACTTGCGCTATCTCTTCGATGAATACGTGCTCGACACGGATCGGCGCGAGCTGCATCGCGGGACCGATGCTGTTTCCGTTGCGCCACAGGTCTTCGACATTCTCGACTACTTGATCGGCAACAGGGAGCGTGTCGTCAGCAAGGACGACCTCATGAACGCCATCTGGAAGGGGCGCATCGTATCGGAGGCCGCGCTTGCGACCCGCATGAATGGCGTCCGCACGGCGGTCGGCGATTGCGGGGAAGCGCAACGCCTGATCAAGACGATCCCGCGCAAGGGCTTCCGCTTCGTCGGAACCGTACGGGAAGTACGGGAGCCGGATCCTTCAACCGTCCCTCACCTGTCAGAAGCGACAGCAGCGCCCCTCCCGCTACCGGATAAGCCCTCGATTGCCGTACTCCCTTTCGTCAGTCTCAGCTCCGATCCCGAACAGGAGTATTTCGCAGATGGCATCGTGGAGGAAATCACGATGGCCCTGGCTCATTTTCGCTGGCTGTTCGTGATCGCACGCAATTCGAGCTTTGCGTATAAGGGCCGAGTCGTCGACGTCAAGCAGGTCGGCCGCGAGCTTGGTGTCCGTTATGTGCTCGAAGGCAGCGTGCGCAAAGCCGGAAATCGCATTCGAATCGCGGGACAGCTGATCGATGCCGAAACTGGAACGCATCTCTGGGCAGACCGCTTTGAGGGCCCGATCGAGGACATGTTCGATCTGCAGGACAATCTGACCTCCAGTGTCATAGGCGCAATCGCCCCGAAGCTGCAGCGCGAGGAGATCAAGCGGGCAAGGCGCAAGCCGCCCGAAAATCTGGATGCGTATGACCATTATCTGCGCGGGCTGGCGAAATCCCGTTGGTCCAACAACGCAAACACCGAGGCGCTGCAGCTCTTTTGCAAGGCGACCGAGCTCGACCCTCGGCTGGCTTGTGGCTATGCCATGGCCGCCTGGAGCTATGCCCGCCGCAAGGCGAACGGCTGGATCAGCGATCCGGCAAAGGAAATTGCGGAAGCTACCCGGCTGGCCCGCAAGGCCGTAGAACTGGGGACAAATGATCCGGTTGCGCTGTCCGTGGGTGGATATGCACTCGCCTTCATAGCCCATGAGTTCGACGACGCGGCTGCTTTCGTGGATCGCGCTCTGGCTGAAAACCCAAACTTCGCGCAAGCCTGGGCCACCAGTGCCTGGTTGAGGGTTTGGCGGGGAGAGCCGGATCTCGCCCTGGAGCACGCCGCACATGCCGTGAGACTTAGCCCGCTCGATCCGCCCATGTACTACGACGCGCAGGGGGCCATGGCGTATGCGCATTTTCTGGCGGGCCGCTATGACACGGCAGCATCATGCGCCGAGGGTGCACTGCGTGGTCAGACGAGTTTCCTGCTCGTGACCTGCATGTCCGCAGCCAGCAACGCACTCGCCGGGCGGCATGACCAAGCGCAACGATCCCTCCTGCAAGCCCTTGAATGCAATCCGGATCTTCGTGCCAATCTCGGGAATCTGGCACCGTTTCGCCGGGCAGATGACTTCGCGATCTTCGAGAAGGCTCTCTGCGAAGCGGGCCTTCCGGAAAAGCACGGCTCCGCCACCCCCTGACGGGGTGGACCGACGTTCGCGGCTTACATTTTCGCGACCGAAGGCTTATTGTCCTCGGATAATTGCTACCGCGCCCTCGGAGGTGAGAGGGCAGGCCTGGAGAATGGTGCCATGCGCTATTTCTTCGAGGACTGTGCGTTGGACACCGAGCGGCGCGAATTGCGGCGTGGGCTCGATGTGGTGCCCACGACACCCCAGGTTCTCGATCTGCTCGAACATCTGATCCGCAGCAGGGATCGCGTCGTCAGCAAGGACGATCTCGTCAACGCGATTTGGAATGGCCGGATCGTATCCGATGCGGCGCTGACGACGCGGCTGAACGCCGTCCGGCGCGCGATCGGTGACTCCGGCCAACAACAACGTCTTATCAAGACATTTCCACGCAAGGGCTTTCGTTTCGTGGGCGCGGTGCACGATGAGGATCGGCAACCAGCAACCACGGCAGCGGTTACGGTCCCGGTTGCCTCTGCAAATGCCGTTGGCGAACGGCGATCCGCAGGCCGGCTGGAGGACCTCAGAGGCCGTTTGAAGCTCGCGGGCAGCGTGCTGGCGTCGGTCGCCGCCATCGGCGCAATTGCCGGTGGCGTTGCCGGATACTGGAATGCCTGGAAGACCGTCCGTACCGACGCACAACGGGAAGCTCAAAACATCCAGGCACAGCCGACAGTCAGGCCCGAGATCGCGCCTCGCCTCTCTCTCGTCGTGTTGCCCTTCGCCAGCCTGAACGACGGTCCGGCGCAGGACTCCTTTGCCGACTTGATCTCGACAGGCTTGACGGCCGATCTCGCGCGAACGCCCGCCACTCTCGTTGTTGGACGCGACACCGCCTTGACCTACAAGAAGAAGGTGGTCGATTTGCAGCAACTCGGGACGGATCTCCGCGTCCGCTGGGCCGTGCGGGGCGCGGTGCGACGCAACGGAGACCAGGTGCGGGTCAACGTATCTCTGACCGACCTTCAGACCGCCCGCGACATCTGGTCGGATCGGTTCGACGGCGACCTCGCAAACCTGGCCGTCTTGCAGGATACCATCGCAGCTCGGCTTCTCTGCGTCGCACACTTGCACCTGCGTCAATATGAAGAAGCCCTCCAACAGTGCAGCCGCTCCCTCAATATGACCGGCACGGATCTTGAGGCCTATATGAGCCTGATCTCGGCGTACGGGTGGCCGGGGCAAATGGACCGGGCACGCGGGGGCAGAGCAGCTGCGGCACAAGACACTTCCTAACTAAGTCGACGTTGCAGCGGCCCATGGCGCGTGCCGATGCTCGAGGCAGCTGCAAGGTAGCGAGCTCTGTATCCGCATATTGCGCGTAGCCTTGCCCTCCGCTGACAGATGGGCCACCATCCCCGCGCGCATCATCAACAAGACCAAAAGCGCAGGGGAAACGCATGAGCAAGCCGTCAGGGTTCGACTATGGCTGGGTGGTGGTCGCCGCGGGAGCGCTGATGACCTGTGTCGGCTTCGGCACGATGCTGTCGCTTGCGGTCTTCCTGCAGCCGATCTCGGAAGCGATGGGCTGGTCGCGCGCCGGCGTGTCGGCGGCGGCGACGCTGGATTTCCTCTGCATGGGCGTTGCCGCGTTCTTCTGGGGCACGCTGTCGGATCGGTTCGGCACGCGCATCGTGGTGCTTGCCGGAAGCCTGCTGCTGGGCCTCGGTCTCGTCACCGCGAGCCAGGCGACCAGCCTGTGGCAATTCCAGCTGTTCTTCGGCGTGCTGATCGGCGTCGCCGCCGGCAGCTTCTACGCGCCGATGATGGCGCTCGCGAGCGCCTGGATCGAGAAGAACCGCAGCCTGGCAGTCGCGCTGGTTTCCGCCGGCATGGGCGTGTCGCCGGTGACGATCGCGCCGACCGCAAGCTGGCTGATCACGGCCTATGACTGGCGCACCGCGATGCTGGTGATCGGCATTGCCGCATGGGCGCTGCTGATCCCGGCCTGCTTCCTGGTGCGGCCGGCGCCGCAGGCGACTGGCCCGGCAAGCACCGACGCCGCACCGGAGATCGAGCTGACCGCGGCGCAGGCGCTGCGCACGCCGCAATTCATCGCGCTCGCGGCCGCGCATTTCGCCTGCTGCGCGGCGCATTCCGGTCCGATCTTTCACATGGTGTCCTATGCGATGGTGTGCGGCATCGCCCCGCTTACGGCGGTGACGGTCTACAGCGTCGCCGGCGTCTCCGGGCTCGGCGGACGCCTGCTGCTCGGCGCGGCTGCCGATCGCATCGGCGCAAAGCCTGTGCTGGTCGGCGGCCTGTTCGTGCAGGCGATGTGCATCGCGACCTATCTCGCGGTGGCGCAGCTCGGCGAATTCTACGCGCTCTCGGTCGTGTTCGGCCTCGCCTATGGCGGGGTGATGCCGCTCTATGCGGTGCTGGTCCGCGAGTACTTCGGCGCGCGCATCATGGGCACCGTGTTCGGCGCCGTGTCGGCCTTTGCCAGCCTCGGCATGGCGCTGGGTCCGTGGGCCGGCGGGCTCGTGTTCGACAATTTCCAGCGCTACACATGGCTGCACGCCGGCTCCTTCGCGATCGGGCTTGCCGCCGTCGCGGTGGCGCTGAGCTTTCCGACCAGACGCAAGCAATCGCTCGACCTTGGCCGCGCTGCGGCCTGAGTGTGAGTTTGCGAGGTTGGCGGTGGCCGCTGCGTACGCCGGGGCTTTCGGCAATAACGGTCGCGCGCAACGACGGAATATCTCTGTCGCCTTTTCGTCTCCCAGCGCGCGTGATGGATCACGAGAATCCAACGGCCGTAGGCCGCGAACCGAACGATCGCGATAGCGAATCATTCGCTGCAACGTCATCGCAACGTCGTCGCTGATCTCTATGCAACTGGCGCGGATAGCCGGGGGCCGACACTACCGCGAAAGCGGCCGTGCACGGCGCACGTTGAGTCCCGGGCCAATGAGGAGATCAAGTTGTGAAGAACAATTACTCGGCCAACAGTGACCCGGCTGCGACGAATGACTCATCGCAAGGTTATGCGGTCGGTTCGACATGGATCAACGTCGCTTCCGGCACCATCTGGCAGTGCCTGAGCGGGGCACGCGCCGCGGCCGTGTGGATGAACGTCGGATCCGCATCCGCATCGATCCTCGTGCGCGCCCGTGCGAATCTCGCGTCCAGGGCTCCAACGATCTATGACAATTTCGATGCTCCGGACGGGACGCCCGTGCAGGGGCGTATCAGCCCGACCGGACAAACGTGGCTTTGCACGGGACCCGGTGTGTCATCGTTACAGATTGTCGGCGCCCGCATGACGGCCCAGGACAACTGCTACAACTATCTGCCAGTCCAGCCCGGCACGTTTTATCGACAGTCAGAGGTCGTTTCCTTTCTGCCCGTCCCAGGCGGACCGGGCGACCGTGCCAATGCGAACTCAGTGATGTTTGCCTCTGCAGATACCCAGTTTACAAAAACGGAGGGCAAGTTCTTTCACGCACAGGCGGCGGCTGATGGCTACACCCTGCAGCAAACCGCGACCGGGACGGATGGTTTGAACGCCGGCGTGTTCGGTTTCGGTACGTGGGAAACTCCGTGGCCGACCGACGGCACGCCGATGAATTGTTCGATCGAGTATGATTTTGTCGGTCGAACGGCCACCATTTTCGGACCGGACGGACATTCCCACACTCATGCGTTTGCTGCCGCGGCGAGTGGTGACGTCGGGATCCAGCAATCCGACATCAACTATGCCGGCTGGCAGCTCGGTCAGACATCGTTTTCCCTCTACTACTGGATGGTCGAAAGCGGTCCCTCTTTTGCCGGCGCGCTTGCGTCCAGCGGCCGTGCTGCTCCGATGGGTATCGTGTCACCGATTTACGGCTCCGGATTTCGCAGGCTCAAGCCTTTCTCGCTCAAGCTCGCGGGCGGCGGCAACGCCTGGTTTCGAGTGATGACGGGAGAGGCCAACGGCAATCCAAATTGCTCGAATTGGGCGATCGCAGGGACGATGCAGCTGGACGCAACCGACTTTAGTGGCGGTACGGGCGGCTTGGCTTCCAATGCCTGGAAGTTCGACTGTACGTCGACGCTGGGTGGAAATTTCCCCTACCCGGACCCCATCCTGACGCACCGGCAGGGCGTCGCCATGAACCAAAGCAACCTGATCACGCAGGCGCGGCTGTCCGTTTCACCGTCATACGCCCCGCCCCATGTCGCGCTGGACCTCTTCGTCGTGAACGGATCCCATGATCCGGCGACCGTCACAGGAATCTTTCAGGGATATGGAGAAATTCTTGCCGCGCCTATCCGCGATGTTTCTCCCCTCGACAGCACAAAGGTCGTGACGCTGAACTTCGCCAACGGGACCTGATATCCCAGGGCGTAGCCAAATCGCCGTCTGAGAAGGGTGGAGGTGTCACCCTTCGACGCGAAACCCATTTTCTGGCAACCGCGAACAGTTCAGTTGCAAGATTTCGAACCGCATTCTCTGCCCAAAAGCGCGATGAGATTGGGATGAATCGTCACCGCGCTTTAGGTTGTGGTTTGATCGTGATCTTTCCGGAAAACCGCTGCGCACTTTTCCGGATCATGCTTTAGGCGATTTCCCGGGAGGGGACCGTTAGCGGTGTCGGTTCAACGGGGAGCGTCTTGTCGTCCTGGTGTGCGGGCCGCCGCAAGGAAAAGCTCTTCCGCAGCTTGAGTGCGGGCTTCTCGATGAAGTGCCAAGAGAAGGCCGCGAACAGCGCCGTCAACACCAGGCTGGTGATGAAATTGAAGGCATTGCTGCGAATATCCGGCAGTAGCCAATTCACGGTTTGCTGGATCGGGCAGGAATAGAGATAGATTCCGTAGGAGTAATCACCCGTGTTGAGAATCCCCAGCCTTGGAAGCGGCGTCAATCCCAAGAAGACCGTGATGTAGGCGAGCATCGGTGTGGTTATGGCCTGGATCAGCACCGATGCAATCCAGTCCTGTGTCCCAATGAACTGGATCGCGGCAAGGCCGGCGAAGCAACCCGCTACGAGCGACCACCTGAGTGGTATCGCATACCGGAATTGATAGAAGAGCAATCCAGCCAGAAACGCTGGAATAAGGCGCGCGGAGCCACGCTGGGCAAAGATGTAAGTGAGCGAGTCGAGAATACGACCCGGATGCGGTGCTGTCAGTTGAAGGGCGATGCCGCCGGACACGACGAGAATTGTGAATGACAGCACCAAAAGAGGTCTCTTGAGCAGACCCAAGAGAATGATGGCTGACATAATGAGGTAGCAGAACATCTCATGAGGGACGGTCCACAGCGACCCGTTGACAATCCCCACCTCGTGCCCGTTGAGAAACCTCGTATAGTGAGCGTTCTCAAAGACGCCCGGAAGTTCGTATTGAATGAGACCGACAATGCTGAGGAAGTACCTGAAGAACCGTTCGTCGCTGAAATAGGAGGCGAGATCCAGGCTCGTTACGAGGGGGCCGAGAACCAGTGCCGAGAGAACGATTTCCACGACCAAGGCCGGCATGATCCGGAACCCGCGATTCAAGATGAACGAGCTGAACACGAGCCGTTGGGCGCTCCCCCCGATCAGGAATCCGCTGAGAGCAAAGAACATCGGCAGGATCGAAAACTGAAACATCCAGACCGGATCGAGCGGAGACCACGTTCCGGTAATCAGGGGAGCGTGAATCAGCACGACGCTGACGGCCAGGAATATGCGCAGGAAATCAAAGCCAGGTCCAAATCCCTGAACCTCGTCTAGTCGTTGGCCGATGGTCACGGAAGTCCTCTGAGTTGCTTGACGTCACGCCGTGAGTTTAATGAGCTCAGTCGCGGCCGTACCAAAAGCCACGTCATCTTTTGGGAGGGCGCCAAGTTGCATGAGATGGATCGTGCGCGTAATCCTTTGCAGCGCCTTTGCGAAGTTACGATGACACCGGCAAGGCGCTGCGCGTCGCGCCGGCAACCTGCTCTCACCGTCAACATCGACAAGGGCGATTTGCGCGGGCGCAATGACAGGTCCTCGACTTGCCGCCCACCAATGGAGACGAGGTCTTCGCCCTTCGAGCTTCGGCGGACACGTCACACGCCCGGAATGACGGCGGCACGGTCTTGATCCTCGCCACCAAATAAACCACCATCGTCCCTGACCGCTCACGGCAGAAGGGGCGAGGAAACGCGCATGGATGCAACTCCCGGGTTTGGCCTGGTCGAGCGGGCCCGCGCCATCGCACCGCTGATTGCGGGCGAGGCGGAAGATATCGAGCGGACGCGACGGCTGACGCCCGCGGTCGTCAGCGCGCTGATCGAGAGCGGGCTTTATCGCGCGCTTTTGCCGCAGAGTCTCGGCGGTGCCGAGGCCCCCATCGAGATCTTCATGCAGATGCTGGAGGAGGTCGCGAAGGCGGATGCCTCGACCGCATGGTGTCTCGGCCAATGCAGCGTCTGTGCCATGATCGCGGCTTCGCTCGATCACGACATTGCGCGCGAGATCTTCAACACGCCGCCCGGCATCCTCGCCTGGGGCGCGATCGCACATGAGGCGCGTGCGGTCGAGGGCGGCTATCGCGTCACGGCGCGCTGGGATTTTGCCTCGGGCTCGCGGCAGGCGAGCTGGCTGGGGGCACATGTGCGCATCGTCGGGGCCGACGGGACGCCGCGCAAAAATGCCGACGGGTCGCCGGAGGTGCGCACCATCCTGTTTCCGGCCGCGAGTGCCGTGCTGCATGACGTCTGGCAAGCGATCGGGCTCGCCGGCACCGGCACGGATTCCTATGAGGTGAGCAACCTCTTCATCCCCGAGCGCTTCACGGCGTTCCGCGACGTGCCGTCCGCACTGCGCGAGAAGGGCCCGCTCTACAGGATCGGCACCGGCTCGACCTTCAGCCTCGGCTTTGCCGCGGTGTCGCTGGGCGTCGCACGCGCGACGCTGGATGCCGCCATCGCCTTGTCGCGGGCAAAGCACCAGTCGCTGGCGGCGAGCGCGATGCGCGACAACCAGGCTGTCCAGGGCCTGATTGGCCGCACCGAGGGCGACTTACGCGCTGCGCGCGCCTATCTCTATGCGACGGCGAATGCGATGTGGCGCGACCTCTGCGTAACCGGCCAATTCAGCCCGGCGCATCGCAGCGCCGTTCGCCTCGCCGCGACCTGGACCATCCATCAATCGGCCAAGGTGGTCGACGCCGCCTATCACATGGCCGGCGCGACCGCGGTGTTCCGCAGCAATCCGTTCGAGCGGCGCTTTCGCGACATGCACGCGATCGCGCAGCAGATCCAGGCGCGGGATACGCATTATGAGGATGTCGGTAAGATGATCCTTGCCGAAAACCGCTAGTCGCTGGCTGGCGAGGCCGCGGCGCATCATCTCTGCTTGCGACGAACGGCCAACCTCATGTGCTCACTGCATTGAGTCATGCAAAAGGATGACAGCGATTCCGTTGAAACACGGAGGCCGCGCCGTCCTTGTTGTTAAGCAATTTCTGGGACCTTTCCACAAAAGCAAGATTTGGAAATGCCTGGGAATTTTTGATGTTCAAGCTCAAGTCGATTGCCGCCCGCCTGATCCTCGCCATCGCACTCACCGTCGCAGTGGCCTGCGCCATCCTCTCCGGCTTCTCGGTCACCCAGCAGCGGGCGCTGACGCGGCTCGCGCTCGATCAGCAGCTCAAGCTGCAATATGACAGCGTGATCGCGGCGATCGACTACGAGGGACGTTCGGCACTGGCGGTCTCCGCGGCGATTGCGGCGCTGCCGCCGGTCGGCGATGCCATCGCCAAGGGCGATCGTGACACGCTCGGCGTCCTGCTCGGCGACGCCAACAAGGCGCTGAAGGCGCAAGGCATCCCGCTGATCACCTTCCAGCTGCCGCCGGCGATCTCGTTCTATCGCGTCCACACGCCCAAGACTTTCGGCGACGACGTCTCGGGCCGCCGCGCCACCGTGGTCGAGGCGCTCAAGACCGGCCGGCAGATCGTCGGCGTGGAGCCCGGCCGCGAGGCGCTCGGCATCTTCGGCATGACGCCGATCGTGCGCGACGGCAAGAACCTCGCGAACGTCGACGTCGGTGCCGCCTTCGGCAAAGAATTCGTCGACCGCGCCAAGAAGCGCTTCGGCATCGACCTCGCGGTTTATTCGGTTGACGGCAAGAATTTGAACAAGCTGTCCTCGACTTTCGGCGAGAACGCGGTCGCCAAGCCGGACGAACTGAAAGCCGCGATCGACGGCGCGCCGCTGCTGCGCGAGGCCGAGCTCGACGGTCATCCGGTCGCGGTCTATGCCGGCCCGATCAAGAACTATGCGGGGCAGCCGGTTGGCGTGCTCGAGATCATCAAGGACACGACGGAATACGAAGCCGCCTTCGCCACCGCCGAGCGCAACCTGATCCTCGGCACGGTCGCGATCCTCGTCGCCGCCATCCTGCTGGCGTTGCTCCTCGGACGCGGGCTGTCGCGGCCGCTCACCGCGATCACCGCCGTGATGAATCGGCTGTCAAGCGGCGATACCAGCGTCACCATTCCCGGTAGCGAACGTCCGGACGAACTCGGCACCATGGCCAAGGCGGTCGATGTGTTCCGCCGCAACATGCTCGAATCCGTCGCGATGCGCGAGGCTCAAGAGGCCGACAAGGCCAAGGCGGAGGTCGAGAAGCAGGCCTTGCAGCGCCAGATGGCCGATCGCTTCGAAGCCGACGTCAAGGGCGTGGTGGCCGCGGTCGCCAAGGCGACCGAGGGCATGCAGAGCGTTGCCGGCGAGATCACCACCAGCGTCAACGGCACCTCGCAGCGCGCCTCCGCTGCGGCGACGGCTTCCGAGGAAGCTTCGACCAGCGTGAACGCGGTTGCGGCGGCGACCGAGGAGCTGGCCTCGTCGGTCAGCGAGATCGGCCGTCAGGTCACCCATTCCAGCCAGGTTGCGAGCGGCGCGGTGGTCAAGGCCACCGAGACGACAGAGATGGTCACCAGCCTCGCAGGCGCCGCCGAGCGCATCGGCGACGTGCTGCGCCTGATCAGCGAGATCGCGAGCCAGACCAATCTGCTGGCGCTCAATGCCACGATCGAGGCGGCGCGCGCGGGCGAAGCTGGCCGCGGCTTTGCGGTCGTTGCCTCCGAGGTGAAGGAACTGGCAAGCCAGACCGCGAAGGCGACCGATGAGATCGCAAGCCAGGTCTCTGCGATCCAGGCCGCGACCGGCAATTGCGTCACCGCGATCTCCGGGATCAGCAACACCATCCGCGAGATCAGCGGCATCGCCACCACCATCGCCGCCGCCGTCGAAGAACAGGGTTCGGCGACGCGCGAGATCGCTCGCAGCGTGCAGCAGGCCTCCGCTGGTACCACCGATGTCTCCGCCAACGTCGCCGGCGCCAGCCAGGCCGCGGACCAGTCGCGCGCACTGGCGGGGAACGTAATGGTGGCGTCGGGTGAGCTGGGGCAGCACGCGTCGGCGCTGATGAAGAGCGTAGATATTTTTTTGGCGGGGTTGCGGGCGGCTTAGTGTCGCAAGATATCAGCCCCGACGGTGCGGCGCTCCCTCGCCCCGCAGGCGGGGAGAGGTAAAGCCTCACGCCACCAGAGCGGCTTTCTCGCCGTCAATGCCCCGTTGGGCGGCCAAGAGGCTGATGATCTCGGCGTTGGGCCGGGCCTTGCTGAACAGAAAGCCCTGGCCCTCGTCGCAGCCCTCGGCGCGGAGGCAGCTTAGCTCGGCCTCGGTCTCGACGCCCTCGGCGGTGATGGTGACGCCAAGGCCTTTGCCGAGGCTGACGATGGAGCGGATGATCGCCTGGGCCTCGCGGTTGGCGCCGAGATCGCGCACGAAGGACTGGTCGATCTTGATCTTGTCGAACGGGAAGCTGCGCAGATAGCTGAGGCTGGAATAGCCGGTGCCGAAATCATCCATCGAGATGCGGACGCCGAGCGCGCGCAGTGCATGCAGCGTCGCCAGCACCTGCGCGCTTTTCTCCAACAGCAGCGTCTCGGTGATCTCGAGCTCGAGCCGCCGCGGCGGCAGGCCGGAATGCTTCAGCGCGTCGGTGACCACCGAGAGCAGGTTGCCGCTGCGGAACTGGAGCGGCGACAGGTTGACGGCGACGCGGACGTCGTCAGGCCAGGTCGCGGCGTCCAGGCACGCGCGGCGCAGCATCAGGCCGCCGAGCGGATTGATCAGGCCGGTTTCTTCCGCGACCGGAATGAACTCGGCCGGCGAGACCATGCCGCGCTCGGCATGCGGCCAGCGCACCAGCGCCTCGAAGCCGGTGATGCGGCCGCTCTGGAGGTCGATCAGCGGCTGGTAATAAGGGCGCAGCACGTCGTTCTGGATCGCGTCGCGCAGCTCGACCTCGATCTTGCGGCGGCTTTGCGCCTTGGCGTCGAGCGCGGCCTCGAAGAACGCAAAGGTGCCTCGGGCATCGGCCTTGGCGCGCGACAGTGCCATGTCGGCGCTCTTGAGCAGTTTTTCGGAATCATCGCCGTCACCGGGCGCCATCGCGATGCCGATGGAGGCGCCGATCACCACCGAATGGCCGTCGAGCAGATAGGGATCGGCGATGGCTTCGAGCAGGCGCTTGGCCAGCATCACCGCATCCTCGGGACGCGTCAGCCCGCTCTGCACGATCGCGAACTCGTCGGAGTTCAGCCGCGCCAGCGCGTCCTCCTCGCGCAAGGTCGAGCGCAGCCGCTTGGCGACGCCGCGCAGCAGCTTGTCGCCGACCGCGTGTCCCAGCGTGTCGTTGACCGCCTTGAAATTGTCCAGCCCCAGCATCAGCAGCGCGACCTTGTCGGAGCTGCGCCGCATGTGCAGCAGCATCTCGTCCACCTGCTGGCGCAGCAGATTGCGGTTCGGCAGGCCGGTCAGCCCGTCATGCTGGGCCATGAAGGCGAGCCGCGCCTCGGCGCGCTTGCGTTCGGTGATGTCCATCAGTGCGAGCAGCACCGCGGGCCGATCGGCATAGGTCAATTCGCGGGAATAGATTGCAAGGTCGATCAGCGCGCCGTTGGCCTTGACGTGCTTCCAGGTGCGCGCGGCCTGCTCCTCGCTGGAGCGATCGGTGGTCCAGGGCGGCTCGCTGTCGAAAGCCTGCAACGAGCGGATCTTCAGCTTCTCGAACTCGGCGCGGCTATAGCCGTAATGGGAAATCGCGGCATCGTTGACGCCGAGGATGCGCTCGTCGTCGAGCGCACAGACGATCATGGGGACGGGATTGCCGTCGAACAGCAGGCGGAACGAGGCCTCGCGTTGCTTCAGCTCGGTGATGTCGACGCGCAGGCCGACCACGCCGCCGTCGTCGGTCAGCCGCTCGTCGATCAGGATGACGCGGCCGTCCGCGAGCATCTGCTCGTGGCGCGCGCCGGGCTGATAGAGCTTCTGCAGCCGCTCGGCGATCCACTCGTCCTCGTGGCCGGCCGCCTCGGGATAGTCGCCACGCGCGACGCCGATGCGCAGCGTGTCCTCGAGGCGCGCGCCTTCCTCGAACAGATCGGCGGTCTTGCTGTAGATCTCGGCGTATTTCCTGTTCCAGAGCACGTAACGGCCTTCGGCATCAAGAAACACGATGCCCTGCGGCAGGAGGTCGATGGCCTGGCGCAGGCGCTCATGGGATTTGCGGGCCTCGGCAATCGCGGTTTCCGCCTCGGCGCGGCTGCGCAGGAGTTCGTCGCGTTCGGGAACGGGTTGAGGCGCGCGCGCGAAGCGCGGCTTGCGCGGCTGTCGGCCAGCCCGGGCGAGCACGCCTCCCTTTCGCTTTGTTGTTTTTCGAGACCCCAAACTCAACTCTTTACGTCCCAGTCGCGCCCAGTGGCCGCAAGTTTTGGGGCAAGTGTCTGAAAAAAAAGTAATCTTGGGCGGCTGGCCGGTCGGTCGCACGGTCTGGTGACCGCAGGAAAGCAGCCCTTGTTGCCGCTTTGCGAGGCGCGGCAGCGCCGCCGGGCGCGCCAAGCCCATCACATCGTCGTCATCGGAGAACGCGATGGCGCAAAATTGCGCGCTGCCTTGAATCATTTCCGAGATCGCACGCCAATGCATGCAGAAGGCCGTGAGCACGCCTCCCACGCACGAATTTTGGTCAATGCACGAGAGGGTTATCGCGTCGTTAAGAATCGGCCGGCCGCGCGCAGGGAACTGCGACTTTCGGACAATATTTCGGCCGAAGACTGTTTCTTAACCCTGACGCCGCGTTGGGTTATAAGGATGACAGCATGAGTCCCCGCCGCCTCGCCCCTCTCCTGCTTGTCATGACGTTCCTGTCCGCCGGCGCCGCGCTGGCCCAGGACAAGGGCAGCGTCAACCCAAGACCGCTGCCGCCGCTCGCCAACCCAAACGATCCCAGCATCGGCGCCAAGGAGCTGTTCGCGCGAAAGCTGCTGCCGTCGAAGGGAACGGCTCATGTCATCGGCTCCTACAGCAAGGGCTGTATCGGCGGCGCCATGCAGATGCCGCTCAACGGCGACAATTGGCAGGTGATGCGGCTGTCGCGTAACCGCAATTACGGTCACCCCGACATGATCGCGCTGATCAAGCGGCTCGCGGCCAGGGCGCACAAGGACGCGGGATGGCCGGGCATTCTGGTCGGCGACATCGGCCAGCCGCGCGGCGGGCCGGCATTGTCAGGCCATGCCAGCCATCAAATTGGCCTGGATGCCGACATCTGGCTGACGCCGATGCCGGACCGTCGTTTGTCACGCGAGGAGCGCGAGGACATGTCGGCGGTGATGATGGTGCGCCAGGACCGGCTCGACATCGACCCCAAGGTGTTCACGCCTGGCCACGTGCTGGTGCTGCGCGACGCGGCGCAGGAGCCGGCGGTGCAGCGCATCTTCGTCAATCCCGCGATCAAGAAGGCGCTGTGCCGCGAGGCCAAGGGCGACCGCTCATGGCTGTGGAAGATCCGGCCGTGGTGGGGCCACGACTATCACTTCCACATCCGCATGCGCTGCCCGGCGGGCTCGCGCGAATGCGAAGGCCAGTCGTCGCAATCCGAGGACGAAGGCTGCGAGCCGTCCGACCTCGCCTACTGGTTCAGCGACGCCGTGCTGCATCCGAAGCCCCCACCGGAGCCGCCGAAGCCAAAGCCGCCGATGACGCTGGCGCAGATGCCGGCGGCTTGCAAAGTCGTGCTGCACGCGGCGGATGCGAAGCAATAGCGGACGCTGCGGCCTGACTCACCGCTGTCGTCCCGGGGCGCGAAGCGAGCCCCGGGATGACGAACTAGTTGGTTGGTTCGCACGGCCCAATTGCGCTAATATCCGCTTGCCGCGCGGCCGTAAGCCCGCGGCATCCCGGGATGCGCATCCCGCCGTTCGACAAGCCTGACCGCAAGCCCCGCATCTTTCGCGTGGCCAACGATGAGATTTGACATGCGCGTCCTCACCTTCCTCGCTGCGCTTTCGCTCAGTGCGACCACCGCTCTGGCTGCCGAAGAGCCCAGCGGCTGCGACAAGTTCAAATGGCCGATCGAGCGTGAGCGCGCCGCGCTCACTGCGCCGGACCGCGCCAAGCTCGTCTCGGGGAGCGAGCAGGCCGCGCTGCCCGCATCGGCCATCACGCTGGGACTGGTCGCGCCCGCGGACGCCAAGCTGCCGACGCCGCCGGAGCGGGCGCCGAAGGACGGCACCTTCGCGGGCTTCACCAGCATCAAGGCACCGAAGGCCGGGCTCTACACGGTCAGCCTGTCCGGCGGGGCCTGGGTGGACGTGGTCCAGGACGGGCATTTCCTCAAGCCCGTGGCCTTCAGCGGCGCGACCGATTGCGACGGCATCCGCAAGACCATGAAATACGAGCTGGCGGCGCAGCCTTTCGTGGTCCAGATCAGCGGCGCCAAGGACAATTCGCTGTCGATCGCGATCCTGCCGGCGCAATAAGTCGCCTGGTTGGACAAACGGCCGCCTTTGACCTGAAGGCTTAGCCTGCTATCTTCGCAGCTGCGATATCCCCGCCGGCCGTAAGCCGTTGCGGGGACACGTGGAACAGCGCTTCCGCCCGTCGCACGCCGACCCACCCAACGCCAGATTTGCGCGTGCATTTGCGCGCGCGAACTCGCACGGAGCGCATTCCATGATTCGTATTGCTGGACTTTTCACCGCTTTCGTCCTCCTCGCGGGCGCGAGCCTCTCGCCTGCCGCCGCCGAGGACAAGACCATCACCGTGTTCGCCGCCGCTTCGATGAAGAACGCGCTGGACGAGATCGACGCCGCCTACACCGCCAAGACCGGCGTCAAGTTCAGCGTCAGCTATGCCGCGAGCTCGGTGCTCGCCAAGCAGATCGAGCAGGGCGCGCCGGCCGATGTGTTCGTCTCCGCCGACACCGACTGGATGGACTACGCCATCTCCAAGAAGACCATCAACGAGCCGACCCGCGTCAATCTGCTCGGCAACAGCATCGTTCTGATCGCGCCGAAGGACTCCAAGATCGACAACGTCACGATCGCGCAGGGTTTCGACCTCGCAAAGCTCGCGGGCGACGGCAAGATCGCGACCGGCGACGTGAAGTCGGTGCCGGTCGGCAAATACGCCAAGGCGGCGCTGGAGAAGCTGGGCGCCTGGCAGGCCGCCGAGCCCAAATTCGCCATGGCCGAGAGCGTGCGCGCCGCACTGACGCTGGTCGCCCGCGGCGAGGCCAATCTCGGCATCGTCTATTCGACCGACGCCAAGGTCGAGCCCGGCGTGAAGGTCGTCGGCACCTTCCCGGCGGACTCCCATCCGGCGATCATCTATCCGGTTGCCGCGACCACCACCGCGAAGCCCGAGACCAACGACTATCTCGCCTTCCTGCGCTCGACCGCAGCCAAGACCATTCTGGAAAAATACGGCTTCAAGTTCCTGGTTAGCCCGACGACTTGATATCTACGACTTGATGCTCGACATCTCTCCCGCCGAATGGACGGCGATCCTGCTCTCGCTCAGGGTCGCCGTCATCGCGACGCTGGTCGCAACGCCGTTCGGCATTGCGCTGGCATGGCTGCTTGCCCGCCATGACTTCTGGGGCAAATCGGTGCTCGACGCGCTCGTGCATCTGCCGCTGGTGCTGCCGCCTGTCGTTACGGGTTATCTCCTGCTCCTCACCTTTGGTCGCAAGGGACTCGTCGGCGGATTTCTGGCCGACTATCTCGGTATCGTCTTCGCGTTTCGCTGGACCGGGGCGGCGCTCGCCTGCGGCCTGATGTCGTTTCCGCTGCTGGTGCGCCCGATGCGGCTGTCGATCGAGGCGATCGATCGACGGCTCGAGCAGGCGGCTGAGACGCTAGGAGCGGCGCCCTGGAAAGTGTTCTTCACGGTGACGCTGCCGTTGGCGCTGCCCGGCGTGCTCGCCGGCATGGTGCTGGGCTTTGCCAAGGCGATCGGCGAGTTCGGCGCGACCATCACCTTCGTCTCCAACATTCCCGGCGAAACCCAGACGATTTCCTCGGCGATCTACTCGCTGATCCAGACGCCCGATGGCGACGCGGCCGCGGGGCGACTCGTGATCATCTCGATCGTGCTCGCGCTCGGCGCGCTGATCGCCGCCGAATGGTTCGCCCGCCGCGCCACCCAGCGCCTGCACGGGAACTGACCATGCTGCGCGTCGACGTCGAAAAACAGCTCGGCGATTTCTCGCTCTCCGCAACCTTCACCGGCGAAGGTCGCGTCATCGGCCTGTTCGGCGCGTCGGGCGCCGGCAAGAGCTCGCTGGTCAACATGATCGCGGGCCTGCTGCGGCCCGACCGCGGCACGATCGTGATCGATGGCGAGACCGTCGACGACACCGCGGCCGGCATCCATGTCCCGACCTGGCGCCGCCGCATCGGCTACGTATTCCAGGACGCGCGGCTGTTTCCGCATCTCAACGTCGCGCAAAATCTCGACTACGGCCGGCGGATGAGCGGCCTCGCGCCCGATCCGGCCCAGCACAAGCGCATCATCGAGCTGCTCGACATCGGTGCGCTGCTCGACCGCCGCCCAGGAAAGCTCTCCGGCGGCGAACGCCAGCGCGTGGCGCTCGGGCGCGCACTGCTGTCGAGGCCGCGCCTGCTGCTGCTCGACGAACCGCTCGGCGCGCTCGACGAGGGCCGCAAGCTTGAGATCCTGCCCTACCTGGTGCGGCTGCGCGATGAGGCCAATGTCCCCATGGTCTATGTCAGCCACGACGTTGCCGAACTGCGCCAGCTCGCGACGCAGATCGTGATGCTGAAACAGGGCCGCGTGACGTCGTTCGGCGGGGTGAAGGTGTTGACGTAGCGGTCGTAGCCCACTCCCGTCATTGCGAGCGCAGAGCGCGGCGCTAAACCCCCGCCACCGACGTCCACAAATCCGCGAGCTTGCGCCGCAGCGTCTGCCGGCGCGTCAGCGGCGCGGGCGTTTCCTCGTCCTCCGGCAGACGCAGGCCGACGACGTTGACGCGGCCGCCGGAGATGCTGCGCGCGACCAGCACGATCTCGTCCAGCGGCAGCTCGGCGCCCTCCTTCGGCGCGCGGTCGAGATGGACGTCGAAATAGTCGGCGAGGGTCAGCTTGCCGTCATCCTCGCCGACCTTGACGCCGTAGATCGCGGCAAGCTCGGCCAGCGTGTGTTCGCCCGAGACCATGAAGTCGCCGAGCAAATGCGGATCCGGCGCTGAGCTCGGCTGCATGTCGACGAAGAAGCGGTCGAGTGACTCGGCCTTTTCCGGCGGGGCCAGCAGATAGATGTAGTCGCCGGGCGCGATCGGATCGGCTTCCGTCGGGGTCAAGATGTTCTCGTTGCGGATCACCAGCGTCGGCTTGGACCAGGACGGGATCAGACCGCGGCGGAAATACAGGCTCTTGGGCCGCACCGGATAGCCGACGAGCTGCTGCTCGAGCTGGCCGGGCAGATCCAGCTCGACACGGCGCGGACCACGCTCGGCGCGCGGCAGCGCCACGTGCAGCTTGCGCGCGGCGGGCGCCAGCGTCCAGCCCTGCAGCAGGAGCGAGATGATGACGACGACGAAGGCGACGTCGAAATAGAGATAGGCCTTCGACAGGCCGACCAGCATCGGGATCGACGCCAGGAAGATCGCGACCGCGCCGCGCAGCCCGGTCCAAGCGATGAAGATCTTCTCGCGCCAGTTGAAGCGGAACGGCGCCAGGCACACGAACACCGCGACCGGCCGCGCGACCAGCATCAGGACGAATGCGACGGCGACCGCCGGCAACGCGCTCGCGCCGAGCCGGCTCGGCGAAACCAGCAGGCCCAGCAGCACGAACATCACGATCTGCGCCAACCAGGTCGCGGCATCCAGGAACGCCACCACGGAATTATGCGCGCGGGTCGGGCGGTTGCCGATGATGATGCCGGCGAGATAGACCGCGAGGAATCCGGAGGCGTGCATGATCTGCGAGCCGCCGAAGATCACGAGCGCGCCCGTGGTCACGAACGGCGCATGCAGGCCCTGCGGCAGCGCAACATGGTTGAGCGCGACGACGACGAGGCGTCCCCCGACCACGCCGACGACGGCACCCAGCACTGCCTCCTGGATGAACTCCATCGCCACATGGCCCGCGGAGCTCGATCCCAGCGAGATGTATTCGACCAGCATCAGGGTGAGGAAGATCGCGAAGGGATCGTTGGTGCCGGATTCGGCCTCCAGCGTCGCGCCGACGCGCGGGCGCAGGCGCAGGCCCTGGGTGTGCACCAGCAGGAACACTGCAGCGGCGTCGGTTGAGGCCACGACGGCACCGACCAGCAGCGATTCCGTCCAGTTGAGGTCGAGCGCGTATTTGGCGAACGGCGCCGTGATCAGCGCGGTCAGAAGCACCCCGACGGTCGCGAGCACGACGGAGGGCGCGAGCACGGTGCGGATGCTGGCAAAGCGCGTCTTCAGGCCGCCGTCGAACAGGATCAGGGCGAGCGCCACCGAGCCGACCAGATAGGTGGTGCGGACGTCGTCGAACTGAAGCTGCCCGGGGCCGGAATCGCCCGCGAGCATGCCGATGGCGAGGAAGACGAGCAGCAGGGGCGCGCCGAAGCGCAGAGCAAGCAGGCTCGACAGGATACCGGCCATGACGAGGACGGCGCCGAGCAATATGGCGAGGCTGACAGAGTCGAGGGAAGCCATCCACCTTCCGGGTACAAATCGCTGGAATTGCATCCTTATCGTCGGCAGACTCCCACGCCAACCCATTTTCTCCCGCTCGCGGCAATCTGCCCGTATTTTGCGGCCTTAACGCGCTTCACTTAGCGGTGTATCGATGGCCCGGCGGCGCCCTTTGTGGGATTCGGCGGCGCCCTCGAATCAAATCCTCCCGCCTGCTTGCCGACGAGACCGATGGACATGGACCTCAAAGACTTCATGGAGTTCGTGCAGACCACCGCGCGCAGCGTCGGGGCGGAAATCTCCTCACCCTGGTTCTACCTGCAATTCGGCCTGATCCTGGCCGCGGCCGGCATCGCCTATGCCGCGGAGGCCGGGGTTCGCAACCGCGTCGACATGACGTCGCTGGCGATGCGCTGGCCGCTGCCGCTCCGGCACTTCGCCAGGGTGATGGTCTCCAGCGCCTCGACGGCGGTGTTCACCCTGATGGTGATCATCTCCCGCGTGGTGATGTCTCACGCGACCTGGCCGAGCCGCAGCTATCTCCTGATGGTCGCCGCCAAGCTGGGGCTGGCCTGGCTTGCGATCCGGCTCGTGACCTCGGTGCTGCGCAACGCCTTCATCGTCAAGCTGGTGTCGATCACGGCGTGGTTCGTCGCGGCGCTGTCCATCATCGGACAGCTCGATGCCACGGTCGACCTGCTCGATTCCTTTGCGATCGTGCTCGGCGGCCTGCGGCTGACGCCGCTGCTGGTGATCAAGGCCGGCGCGCTGCTGCTCATCGCGCTCTGGGCCACCAACATCGCCAGCAATTTCGCCGAGAGCCGGATCAACTCGACCACCGATCTGACGCCGTCGGTGCAGGTGCTGCTGGTCAAGATCATCCGCATCGGGCTGCTGGCCATCGCAATCGTCATTGCGCTCGGCGCGGTCGGCATCGATCTCTCGGCGCTCGCGGTATTCTCCGGCGCGGTCGGCGTCGGCATCGGTATCGGCCTCCAGAAGATCGTCGCCAACTTCATCTCGGGCATCATCCTGCTCGCGGACAAGTCGGTGAAGCCGGGCGACCTCGTCACCATCGGCGACAACACCGGGCGCATCAGTGCGATGAAGACACGCTATATTTCCGTCGCCGCCGGCGACGGCCGCGAATTCCTGGTGCCGAACGAGGACCTGGTGACGCAGAAGGTCGTCAACTGGACCTATACCGACAAGAACACGCTGGTGAAGATCGCCTTCGGCACCAATTACGACGCCGATCCGCGGCTGGTCTGCAAGCTCGCCGCGGAGACCGCCGCCGCCCATCCCCGCGCGCAGAAGGGCAAGCCGCCGAACAGCATCCTGACCGAGTTCGCGGAAGCCGGGATGAAGTTCTCGCTGACCTTCTGGATCGCGGACCCCGACGGCATGGATGGCGTCAAGAGCGACGTGATGCTGGCACTGTGGGAGGCCTTCAAGCGCGAGGGCATCCGGGTTCCCTATCCCGTCCGCGAGATTCGCGTCCGGGGCGGCGCCCTGCCGGTGGAAACCACCGTAGAAGTCCCGAATTAGGCCCTGTTTCGGGTGCAAGAGGCACGCCTGACTTGCATGAGGGCCCGTGATCATTAGATTATGGCCCTGAAATCAAGCCCTTCCGCCGACACCGAGACCAGCCCCGCATGAGCTACGTCGAAGCCTCCGATACCTCCCTGCGCAAGACCGGACAGATCAAGCTGCACGGGCCGAGCGCCTTTGCCGGCATGCACAAGGCGGGCGCGCTGGTGGCGAAGTGCCTCGACGAGCTCACCGACATCGTCGGGCCCGGCGTGCCGACCGAGCGCATCGACCAGTTCGTCCGCGACTTCGCCTTCAGCCACGGCGCCTATCCGGCGACGCTGATGTATCGCGGCTACCGCTACTCGACCTGCACCTCGCTCAACCACGTGGTCTGCCACGGCATGCCGGGCGACCGTCCGTTGAAGGAAGGCGACATCGTCAACATCGACGTCACCTTCATCGTCGACGGCTGGTACGGCGATTCCAGCCGGATGTATGCGGTCGGCCCGATCGCCCGCAAGGCCGAACGGCTGATCGAGGTGACGTATGAGGCGATGATGCGCGGCATCGCCGCGGTGAAGCCGGGCGCCACGACCGGCGACATCGGCCACGCCATCCAGAGCTTCGTCGAGCCGCAGGGCATGAGCGTGGTGCGCGATTTCTGCGGCCATGGCCTGGGGCGCATGTTCCACGACGAGCCGAACATCATCCATATCGGCCGGCCCGGCGAAGGCGTTCAGCTCAAGCCCGGCATGTTCTTCACCATCGAGCCGATGATCAATCTCGGCAAGCCGCACGTGAAGATCCTCTCCGACGGCTGGACCGCGGTGACCCGCGACCGCTCGCTGTCGGCGCAGTTCGAGCACTCCGTCGGCGTGACCGCGACGGGCGTCGAGATCTTCACGCTGTCGAAGCGGCACGGCGAGAAGCAGATCGGGTGATGGCCCGGCAGGACCGCGATGCGATCCTGCCATCCCATTCGCCGGCGACGATCCGTCGTCAGAAGCGGCCTCTTACAGCACGTAGCCGCCATCGATGGTGAGACTGGCGCCGGTCATATAGCCGGATTCCGGGCCCGCCAGATATGACACCAGCGCGGCGATCTCGCCGGGCTCACCGACCCGCTTCAACGGAACGATCTCTTTCAGCCGCGACACCATCGTGGCCGTCATGTCGGTCTCGGTCGGGCCCGGCTGGACGTTGTTGACCGTGATCCGGCGAGGCGCCAGGTCGAGCGCAACGCCGCCGACCATGGAAGCAACAGCGGCCTTGGTCATGGCATAGACACTGCCTCCCGGCGTCCCTGTCCGGATCGCGGTGTTGCTCCCGATCGTGATGATGCGGCCGCCGTCACGCATCTGCCCGGCTGCCGCCTGGATGGCCAGAAAGACGCCGCGGATATTCACATCGAGAATGAGGTCGAGGTCTTCGAGGCTGAACTGCTCGACGGGGCCGAGGCGGAGAATACCCGCGTTGACGACGACCGCATCAAGCACCCCAAGCCGGTCCACGGTCTCGGCGACGGCCGCGCGGATCGCGGCGGGATCGGCGCTATCGGCCTTGATCGCGACGGCCTTGCGGCCAGCGTTTTCGATCGCGGCCACGATTTCGCCGGCACTGTCCGGTCGCGACACGTAGGTCAGCGCGATATCGAACCCGTCCCGCGCGAGACGGACCGCGATCGCGGCGCCAATGCCGCGCGCCCCGCCAAACACCAATGCGACTTTGCTGCTCATCTGCTCGCTCCTTATTTTGAACAATCGTTCCAGATTTGGCCAAAAAAAAATTACACGAGGGCGCGCAAAGCCATGGCTCCGAGCACCCGCAATTGGCGCGGCCTGGCACCACCGCGCGCGGCGATGCGAATGCCGGCAACACTCGCCAGCAGAAACTCGGCTGCGTCGTCGGCGTCGAGATCCCGCGCCACGTCGCCATCGGCCTGCGCTTCACGCAAGCGTTGCGAAACGGCGCCCTGGAGCGCGCGGCCTGACGCCGCATGGATGCTGGTGAGGTCATCCCGCGCGCGCCCGAACTCGCTGATCGAGCCGATGCCAAGGCAAGCCTCGTTCGCGTCGCGAACGACGCGGTCGATCATCGCCCTGAGGCCGTCAATGGCGCGCGGCCGCCCCCGCAGCGCCGCAAGATGGGCTTCGACCTCGCTGGCCGCGTAGCGGCGCACCGCTGCGCAATAGAGTTGCCATTTGTCGCCAAACGTATCGTAGATGCTCTGGCGGCCGATCCCCATGGCGTCGACAAGCATCGGCGTCGAGGTTCCCTCGAAACCGTGCTCGCGAAACACACCGATCGCGGCATCGAGCGCCTCGTCCTGATCGAATTCCTTGGTCCTTGCCATGACACGACAATAGTTATTCTAGAATGAATAGTCAATTATCAAATGCAGCGGCATTGCCTGCGACACCGCGGCGAGTAGATCGGCCTGGCTCGGCGTCCTAGTGGCGGCGCCGGAATGACGACGGCGGCCGCTTGTAGGTCGCGACAAAGGCATCGTTGAATCTGCGAACGCTGCCGAAGCCGGCGGCGAAGGCGATCTCCGCCAATGTCATGCTGGTCTGGTCGATCAGACGCTTGGCTTCCTGCACACGCCGGGTCGCGGCGATCTCGCTCGGGCTCGCACCGGCGTGGCGCATGAACAGGCGGAGCAGATGGCGCGGTCCGACTCCCAGGACTTCCGCAAGGTCCATCATCGACGCGCGATCCAGGAAGCCGTCATTGATCAGGCGCATCCCGCGCGCGACGGTGGTGGCCGTTCCCATCCAGGCCGGCGATCCCGGCGCGGTTTCCGGCCGGCAGCGCAGGCATGGGCGAAATCCGGCGCGCTCGGCGGCAGCGGCGGTCGCATAAAAGGTGACGTTCTCGGAGCGAGCGGGGCGAACCGGACAGACCGGCCGGCAATAGATGCGCGTCGAGCGAACGCCGGAGAAGAACAGCCCGTCGAACGCGCGTGCCCGCGCCAGCCGCGCCCGATCGCACGTCTCCCTATCGAGATGCGGCGGCAGCGTCTGCCGATGTGCCGAGCCTGTTGCCATGGCGGAAGAATAGTTTCAACGCAGCCCGCCGAGTAGCTGGAATCGGACTCGATCGGGCGATGAGGTCCGAATTCAGCCAGCCTGCATCACCGCGCCGGATCATGGTCCCGGTCCATCCCGGAGCAGATTCGCAATGCACGCGCAGGCGCAACCAACGACGTCAGGACAAACCACGCTCACGTTAGAGATCGGGCTTCTGCTCCTCCTCTCACTGATCTGGGGCAGCTCGTTCACGCTGATCAAGGTCGCAATCCCGACAATCCCGCCATTCACGATGGTCGCCGCGCGCGTGACGATCGCGGCCATTCTCCTGGTCGCGATCGCGCGCGCTCAGGGGCACACTCTTCCCGGTCGAGGACCGGTGTGGACGGCTTTCTTCGTGCAGGGGCTGCTGCAAAGCGCGCTGCCGTTTACCCTGATCAGCTGGGGCGAGATGCATATCGCAAGCGGTCTCGCCGGCGTGCTCAATGCAACCCCGCCGATGTTCGTGCTCGCGATCGCGATGATGACCGGACGCGGTCGGTGGGCGATCAGCAGCCGGAAGATCATCGGCGTCGCGCTTGGTCTTGCGGGCGTCGCGGTGACGATCGGCATCGATGCGCTGTCCGCCTTGGGCACGACGGCCCCGCTGGCGCAGGCCGCCGTGCTCGGCGCAAGCCTCTGCTACGCGCTCGCACCGATATGGGGGCAGCGGTTCTCCGGCTTTCCCGCCACCGTCACCGCGGCCGGCGCCATGAGCTGTGCCGCAATCCTCATGGTCCCTGCCGCACTCGTCCTCGAGCGACCCTGGACGCTGGCACCGACTTCGCACGCGGTCGCGGCCGTCGTCAGCCTCGCGGTGGTCTGCACGACGCTCGCGATGGTGATCTATTTCCGCTTGATCCGCACGCTCGGCCCACTCGGCACGACCAGCGGTAGCTATCTGCGCGCCGGCTTCGCGGTGGCGCTCGGCACGGCATGGCTCGGCGAACGCTTCACCTGGTCGGCCCTTGCAGGCATGACGCTCATTCTCGCCGGGGTCATCGCCATCACGATACCCCTGCCGGCGCGGCGCCGTGGTCTCGAACCGTAAGAGCGCCCGCGGGGCGATCTTTTGGACCGCCCCGCGCCGCCGTTACCGATCAAGCGTGATTGACCTCGACGACCTCGCACAGGATCGTCTCGGCCTTCGACAGCGCCGCAAGGCGCTGGATGTACGGCGCGAATCTCGGATCCTTGCGGAAATTCTCGATGTCCCCTGCGCTTGCCCATTGCGAGTAGTTGATCGCGCGCCGGCCCTCCTTGCTGGCGTGGACGCTGGACGAGATGAACCCGGGCTGCTTGCTGAAGAAGGTCTCGGTGCCTTCCTTCAGGAGTTGCACCAGCTTGTGCTGATTGTCCGGCTCGACCGTGAAAACGTTGACGAGGGTCGTGACGTCGCTGCCGGTGCGAATGGTCGCTTCCATCTTCGAGCTCCTGGTCTGGCCATGGGACGGCGCCGCCTGCGCGGCGAGCAAGGCGCCGGCTCCGAGGCCGGTGGCAACGAAGGCACGACGCGACGGCTCAGGTCTGGTCCGGGACATTGATATTCTCCTGTTGCGGAAGATCGGCTGGCCACTCGACCGGCCGACAGCGCTGAGACGAACGAGGCGGGAGAACGAAGACAGCTGGTGCGAACTTTTTTTTCCGACGGCTCATTCGCCCCGACCGTGGACGGCGCCGGGAATCCGGGTCGGCAACATCCTGACCGGCTCCCGGCGTTGCCGATGCGCGCGAACCCTGCTACCCAGAGCGCGCCGAAAAAGGCATGGCCGGATTGGTAAGCTCGGCCTGTTCCTGACTTGCCAGGAATTCTGCCACCGTCTCCACGGTAGGACCCACGGCCGGACAGAGTGACGCGATCGTCACGCTGCTCGGCGGGTCATGTCATCGTGTCACCTCGGCCGCCGCTCAGTGTGGAATCTCGTTCCGTCCGTTCCTTCACCTGAACGGAGAGCACCTATGCGACTGCAACATCTCAACCTCGTGACCTCGGACGTCACCGCGCTTGCCGCCTTCTTCGAGCGCTTCTTCGGCTTTGCACCCTATGCCTCGCGCGGCGAGGCCCTCGTCGTCCTGCGCAACAAGGAGGATTTCATCCTGACCGTGATGCGCGGCAAGACAGGCGAGCCGACCGACTACCCCGCCAATTTCCATATCGGCTTCTACTACGACGAGGCAGCCGAGGTGGAAGCCAAGCACGCCGAGCTAAAGGCCGCGGGCCTCAACCCGAGCAGGATCGCCTTCATGGACCGTGGCGGCGGTGCGCGCGTCCCGCATTTCTATGTCACCGCGCCGGGCCATGTCCTGGTCGAGGTCTGCACCCCGCCGGGAGGGCTTTCGCCGTAGGCAGACGACGAGGCCCCCGGCGGCCGCGCCAATGAGCGAGCCGCCGGGGCCAGACACTTCCCGGTTGCAAAACGCGCGCCGTACGGCATGGTTATGCCTGATGCCCGCCAAGACCGACCACGACAAGAGCAAGCCCGAGGACGCGCCGCATTATCACGGCCATCGCGAGCGGCTGCGCGAGCGCTTCTACAGCGCCGGCGCGGATGCGCTCAGCGACTACGAGCTGTTGGAGATGGCGCTGTTTCCGGCGCTGCCGCGGCGCGACACCAAGCCGCTGGCGAAGACGCTGATCAAGACGTTTGGCTCGTTCGCCGAGGTCGTCCATGCCCCGGTGGCACGCCTGCGCGAGGTCGACGGCATCGGCGAAGGCGCGATCCACCAGCTCAAGCTGATCGCGGCGGCAACGCACCGCGTCGCCAAGGGCGAGGTCAACAGCCGCAACGCGCTGTCGTCCTGGAACGAAGTGATCGACTATTGCCGCTCCAGCATGGCGTTTTCAGACAAGGAGCAATTCCGCCTGCTCTTCCTCGACAAGCGCAACCAGCTGATCGCCGACGAGGTGCAGCAGACCGGCACCGTCGATCACACCCCGGTCTATCCGCGCGAGGTGATCAAGCGCGCGCTGGAGCTGTCGGCGACCGCGCTGATCCTGGTGCACAACCACCCCTCAGGCGATCCCTCGCCCTCGCAGGCCGATATCCAGATGACCAAGGCGATCATCGACATCGCCAAGCCGCTGGGGATCGCCGTGCACGATCACATCATCGTCGGCAGAAACGGGCATGCCAGCCTGAGGGGAATGAAGCTGATCTAAACGACGTCGCCTCTTGGGCGCTAAAGCGGACCTTACCTCGAACCTCGCAAAGCGACGCGATTGACCCATCTGAGACATCGGCTGCCTGCGCGAAACAGTTCGGCCGAACTCACGAGAAATCTTCTCTCATTGGCTCTCGATGTTACGGACGAGCGGACACCGGCCTTAAAAGGCAAAGCGACGCGGATCACTCGATCCGGAACGGCATCGAAAGCCGCTTCTGCGCCGAAAAGGCCAATTTGGAATGATCGCATCAGGTTCACGCGCCTGAAGCTTTACTGGGCCATTGCCGAGGTGTTGCTCTTGCGAAGTCTGTCGAGGTCCTCATCAACCGCCAGAGCCATCGGCGTATTCCGCGGCGTCATCCGGTACGTCTGCAAAGAGGGTGCAGCCGCGACCAAAGCGGGCCACGCCGCCTCCGCGTCGGCGGCATGGCCGGTACGAATGAGCGACGATAGCCAGACCGCCTTGCAGACACCTATCGCAGGAGTTCGATCCATACATTCGCGGGCGAAACGCAGCGCATCCTCGTAATCCTGCACGGAATAGCGCAGCCTTGCCCCGTAGAGCGCGTAGTGCGCTGGGCGTACCGGGCTCCAGGAGATCGCCTTCTCGAAGGCTCCAATCGCTGCCTGGGTTCGACCGGCATAATGCAATGCACCGGCGAGGACGACCCAGTTGTCCGGATCGCCAGGGCCGAGTTCGATCGCCCGCTCGGCCGCGCTCACCGCTGACTCAGGGTCCTGACCTGCGTCGGTTACTAAGGACAGCACTCGCCACGAACTGGCACGCAGCGGATCCAGCGCAATCGCGCGCCTGACGTCGGCGATCGCCTGCGGCAAGTCCTGACGACTGAGCCCAGGATCGTGATGGCCAAAAATCAGCATCTTCTTCACCAGTCCGAGTCCCGTCCACGCGGGCGCGTAGTTCGGATCAAGGCGGACCGCTAGTTCGAGTTCCTGCCGCGCTTGGCGGAGGCTCTCGGGACTTGGTACCATGGTCAGCGCAAGCGTGCGCAGCACGCGCGCATGCACATCAAGCGAGGCCGGCGCGCGGCTCCGTAACGCCGCCCGGTCCGACTCGCGCACGGTTGCACCAAGCGAGGCGCTGATCCGAGAGATCAACGTTTCAGTAACGTCGGGGAGGTCCTGCGCGGTGGGCTCGAACCGGCCGCTCCAGACGATGCGGCTGTTGCCGGAATTGATCAATTGCACGTGGAGCTGCAGCCGGTCGCCGCGTCTCTCCGCGCTGCCATCCACAAGGTAGCGAGCGCGGGTCATCGCAGCGATCTGCGCCGGCGACAGGTTCTTGCCGCTAAGTTCGGCTGTGGCGAGGGTTGCGACGATGTGCAGGTCGGGGTTGCGCGCAAGTTCGGAGGCGATCATGTAGGCTAACCCGTTGCCGTCCGGACTGCCTTCCTGAGAGGTGTTGAGTACGCGCAGGGGTAGAACTGCAACATCGGCCACCATCCTCTTGTGTACTTTGGGGGGCCCGGAGCCGGCGCCGAGCAGTAGAAATTGCCAAACCAGCACAATCGCGACTGCCACCATCGCAAGGGCGGCGGCCAGGCGATAGAATCTTCGCACATCGCGCGGCGCCGTGTCGGCCGCGTCAACGATCAGAAGGTAACCGCGTCGTGGCATCGTCCGCACGACTTGCTGCCGGCTGTCACCGAGCGCGCGCCGGATCTCGACCACGCATTGCACGAGCGAGTCGTCGGTGACCGAAACGCCCGGCCACACTCGCGTACCGAGATCCAGTTTTGTAACCAGCTCGCCGGGACGGCGCCCCAATTCAAGCAAAACTGCCAGAGCCTGAGGCCGCAGCTCAACGGCCTGGCCGTGCCGGTCAAATAACTGCGCCTGATCCAAATTGAGCGTGTATCCGTTCAGCCGCAGGCAGGTCATGCGCACACCTCCCGCCAAAGATCTTAGCGGACCGGAAAGTGCGTCTCAAGGCAGCGGCCCAGCCCGATTTCGTCCTTTATCGTGCCTTTTCGTGCGGTTTTCCCGCAGACCTGCACTACGTTGACAACCGGAGAGCCGCTGCCCTGAGCCCGCGGTAACCGAATAACGCGATACCGAGAAAGCTGCACCGCGCTCACGGGGCGCGGAGTGTGTCCAGTGCGCAACAGCAGACGGTGGACTCATTCTTCTCGCGAGATTGCAAATGCGGAAGAGACTTTCGATAGCCATCACAGCGGGAAGGGCACATTGCGGCGGAGTCGACCGTCATTCGCGCGCGCGCCGGGGCAGCCGTTACTTCATTGTGACGATACTGTGCGCGGCCTGCATCGTTCAGTTCGCAACCAATCCGGCGCGGGCTCAATGCACGGCTCGCGATGTCTTGCAAAACCAGCTGAAGCTCAAGACGCACCCCGCCAAGGTGTCCCAGCAACTCATTCAGTCCGGCCGCGATGTGGCGACATGGAAGACCATTACCATTGGCAACTTCGCTGATCCGCTTGGACTGCGCAATAAACTAGACGGCATGGGCTGCGGTATCGGTGGGCAGGCCGCTGAAATACTTGCTCGACCGACATTCATCCTTGGCTCTCGCAAGACAGACGTGGAGCTTGTCCTCGTATCGCCAGCCCAGCTTGGATTCACGTCCGATACTGTGACCTTGGCTGATGTTTACGCACGTGCTCGACAGTTCGGCTTCGAACTCGCGGCAGCCGAAGTCGGCCCGCAATTGCGCATCCAATATCTTGACCAGCTTATCGGTGAATTTCTCATCATCGGAATGGAGCCAATCAAGACGTGGAGTGGCGAGCCGATTATTCTGAATGTAGCAAATGGCGGCGCCGGATTGATCCTCATCGGCCAGGACGGCAGAGCCAGTTCCGAAATACACGTGACATCTCGGTTCGTCTTCGCGCGCCCGCATCAATCCGCACCCGGCGCTGGACCGATCGATCAGGCAGCGGCGTTTCTGCCACCATGAAGAGGAATCAAGCAGTGAGGCCACCATGCTTCATCGTGTCTCCATCGCAGCGGCATTGATCGCCGGAGCGATCGCCGGAGGTGAAGTCGCCAACACGGCCGCCCTCAATTCGGGGTACCGAGTGGTTGCCGGCAGCGAGCAGCCATCGGTCGATGTCGAACTCGTTCTTGCTGTAGATGTCTCCTATTCAATGGATCCCGGCGAGCTTTTGCTTCAGCGCGAGGGTTACGCGGAGGCCATCGTTTCCAACGAATTTCTCCAGGCGCTCAAGGCCGGGCCGAACCGAAGGTTGGCCCTGGCCTATGTCGAATGGTCTGGGCCGAACGATCAGAAAATCATCGTGCCGTGGAGATTGATCGACAGCCACGAATCTGCAGCTGCGGTGGCGGCGGAAATCGCGAAAGCGCCGGTTCGCCTGGGCTCACGCACCTCGATTTCTGGCGCGATAAATTTCGCATTGCCGCTGTTCGATGCGGATCCGTATCGTGGACTGCGGCGCGTGATCGACGTTTCCGGCGATGGCGTGAACAACGACGGAAGCCCAGTTACCATCGCACGTGACGCGGCGCTGGCAAGGGGCATTACCATCAACGGATTGCCGATCATGCTCGAAGGAAGGCTTCCGTCGCAAATGGACATCGACGACCTCGATCTCTATTACGAGGATTGTGTGATTGGCGGGTCAGGCTCGTTTATGGTGGCGATCAGAAGCCGCGACGGGTTCAAGGAGGCGATCCGAACAAAACTCCTGCTCGAGGTTGCCGGCGGCGTGCCCAGGGACCGGATCGTTTCGGTGACCGAAAGGGAGCCGCGAATATCCTGCCTCATTGGTGAGGCAATATGGGCGAAGCGAAGCCGGTGGTGAGCGCTTCGGTACCTTTTTGGAAGGCGCACAGCTCGATCCGCGTTGAACGAGCGTAGTACGTCTGCTCATGGCCCGTTCGAGACATGCCGACCGACTTTGAGAATGTCTGCGAACCGGGGAAGACCGGAAGTGGCCAGCGCACAAGGCAGGCCGCTTCCATGCGGCCGTCTTCGCTTGGTCACGAATGACTCGGATTGCCTACAACGCGCCGATCGCCTCGGTCTCTCAGCGAGCTCGGCAGGGCGGGCCGATGATCACTTCCTTACGGCAGCGACCCTCTGAGGTCCGCGACGCCAAAATCTACCGTGGCTCCGCCACCGCTCTCGGAAGTCGTCCGGGTGCGGGCGTCGCTGTGCGCTGGCACAGCGATGACCCGGTCGCCTTTCTTCTCCGCCAGTCCGGCATTTCGAGCGAGGATCGCGCCAAGCAAAAGCATCGTGACCATCAGCCCGCTCACGGACGCAGTCACATAAACATTGGACCAATTGCGCATCACTACACCACCCATGCGCATCGCCCCGGCCCGATGCAACATGCGTCGTTGAGTCGTTGGGCGATTTGGTGGCGCGGCAGTGGCGTTCTGGCGTTCACCTCACTTGTTACGCGGTGGCGGCCACTCGTTGCAGGCTCGTGGCGAGCGGATTGCTTTGAGCAGCCTTTCCTGTGGACCGCCGCACTTCCATCACAGGAGGCAGCATGGACTCAGGCATACTCCGAAATTGCGCGGCTTGCTCTCCCGGCCGCGCGGATTTGGCCTGGAGCCCCGGCTGGTACGGTCGGGGCTCTCTTTGGAGCAGCTCTCTGAGACCATTCAGCTTGGCCTGGGCGGCGGTCTTCGTGCTGCCAGTCGCCTAAGCCACTAACCCGATCACTGGCTCCGTCAGAACTGCTGACGTTGCCATCGCCTCCGGGATTTCAGCGCTGTTCGTCTGGATCAGACATAGTTTTTTTTGCATCTCGACGAGGCGCGCGCGGCTATATTGCCACCGGATAAACTAGCTTCATCGGGTGAGTCTCCCGCACATTTCTAGCATTTCGCGAACCGACGGCATGGGATAACCTCTGTCTGTTTTCCTGACTTCATTTTCTCAATGGCAGACAATAGGAGAGGAAAATGAGCGCGAAATCATTGGTCTTCGCATTGCTTCTCCCGCTTCTGATGTGGGGCTCATCTGCAAGGGCGGATGATCTTCGTACAGCGATGGAAGTTTCCAACCAACAATGGCTGAACGCATTCAACACTCCAAATACCGCGGCATTTCCAGCCATGTACACTGACGATGCCATCTTGGTACCAGGAGGCTCCCCGGTCGCAATTGGGCCTGAGGCAATCAAGCAATTTTGGGAGGGTGCCATCAAAGCGGGCTTCAAGGATCACACCTTCGAGATAATTGAGACCCGCGCCGATGGAAATCTCGCGTACCTCCTGTCAAGTTGGACTGTGAATCAAGTCAAGAGCGGGGGCGAGGTACGGACGATGAGCGGGCACACGTTGCGCGTTCTGCTTAAACAAGCTGACGGAAACTGGAAGACCAAGGCCCACACCTTTATTCCGCAGAATCCGCCAGCCCCCAAAGAAGCAAGAAACTAGCATCGTTGTAATTGAAGGCGGCGCCCGTTTACGAAATGAGCAAGCGGGCGCCATTTCCACTTACGGCGTCGCGAACTCCTCCAACAACGCCTTTGCTCCACTCAGGTCACGGGTGTCGAAGCCCTCGGTAAACCAGCCGTAGACCGGAGCGAGAAATTCTCAGAGGTCCTCATTCCGTCTCCCTTGATCGCGCCGCAGCCGCGCCGAGCGAATTGTTGCGCGCGGCTCAAATGACGACAATTCCGGGCTGTATCGCGCTTCATCGTCGGCAAGAGCGGCCACGCCGGCCTCCGCGGATGCGGTTGATCCAGGGCTTCGAATCAAGTGACAACGGCAGAATGAGCGACTGGCTGCACAATCTGCCGGTGCCCGTGATGGCGCTGGTGATCTTCGGATTCACGTATCTGCTCGCCGCGGCCATCTTCGCAGGCATCGCGAGGGCTGCGACGGAGGAGCGCGCGAAGTCGCTGAAGGCGATCTCGCCGGGCATGCTGCCGGTGCTCGGCATCATCTTCGGCCTGTTCGTCGCCTTCACCGCCGCGCAGGTCTGGGGCGACAGCGACCGCGCCAGCGCCGCGGTGAGCCGCGAGGCCAGCGCGCTGCGCAGCGCCGTGCTGCTGGCCGCCGGCCTGCCGGCGGAGCAGGAGACGAAGCTCCGCCGCCTGGTGCGCGACTATGTCGGACAGGCCGTCGCGGTGGAATGGCCGATGATGGCGCATCAGGAAGTGTCGCTGAAGGTCACGCCGCTGGCGCTCGCCGAAGCCCTGCAGTTCGTCGTTGCGATGACGCCGCAGGGCCCGGGGCAGGCGAATGTGCAGCGCGAGCTCATCGCCGCGCTGGAGCAGGCGCTGGACGCGCGGCGGCAGCGGATCATCGTCAGCCTTGCCGCGGTGAACCCGGTCAAATGGTGGTGCCTGTATCTCCAGGCGGCCTGCGCGCTGCTGGTGATCGGCCTCGTTCATTGCGACAACCGGCTGGGATCGGCGGTCGCGATGGGCCTGTTCGCCACCGGCGTCGCCACCTCCGTCCTGCTCATCGCCGCGCATGACCGGCCGTTCGCCGGCCAGATCTCGATCCAACCGGAGCCGCTGCTGCAGATCATGCCGGCGGACCCCGGCAAGAGTTGAGCAGAGCGCCGCCCCGCGAGAGAGCATCTCACCGGACGAGTTGCCACCCCTTCGGGGTCCAGCGCAGCAGCGTGCCGGACAGCGGCTTCGGCGCGCGCGCCATCATGTTCCTGGCCAGCGTCCGCAGCGCATCGATCGCAGCACTGCTGTCTTCGCTTGCATAGAGCACGAGATCGGCCGACGGCGCCGCGACGATCAGGACACCGCCCTGGGCCTGTGCGAGCGGCGCCCAGCTGTCGATCAGCGCGAGCCGGCTGGTCTGATAATAGTCCCCCGTCAGCGTGCCGAACTGTCCTGACGGGACCGCTTTTGCGACCGTCGTGAGCGGCTTCACGCTGCTGCGCAGATTGCCAATGGCGAGGTCGAAGACCTGGTCCTGCGTCAAGCCGAGCGCGGCACGATCCTTGTCGTTGAACACCCTGACCGCCCGCGGCGAATCCAGCACCGGGACGATCACCAGCCCCTCCGCCAGGGGCCGCATCAGGGCCGGGCCGCGCGCGTCGACCTCCCGAAGCGCCTGCCGCATGTAGTCAGCCGAGCGCACGACCACGCGAAGGGCTGCTCGGGTCGGCGGATCGTTCCTGCTGCTCGCCGTTGCCTTGACGCCGCTGACATAGGCGCCGATCTCCCTGCCGCAGCCGCCCGCATTGGCCTTGCAGAAGGCGTAGATGCGGTCGAGGTTGGTTTGCAGAGGGCCGACCGACAGCGTCAGCGGTCCTTTGATCACGACCGGGGTGTCACGGATCTCGGCGCGGATGCGCTCGGCCACGAAAGCCGTAAACCCGGGTTCGTCGGCTGGAATCTGTTGCGCCCGGGCAGTCCCGGCTCCGACGAGATCGCCGGCCACGATCGCGGCGATCAGCCACCGGCATATGCGGGATCGGATGCTCATGCGAACCACCAGCCGGCGGCTGATCGATCAATAGCAATAGCGTTGGCTGACCCGGACGTAATAGCCGTCGGGACGCTGCATGTAGCAGCCGCGCTGATAGGCGTAATAACCGGAGCGGCGGCGCTCGCCCTCGGAGGCGATCGCAGCGCCCGTGCCTGCACCGACGACCGCGCCGATTGCGGCACCGCGTCCGCCGCCGAGCGCGCCGCCGAGGATCGCTCCGCCGACACCGCCGATGATCGCGCCGCCGATGGCATCCTGGGCCGCGGCCTCATGCGCCGGCATCGCCAACGCGACCGTCAGATATGCCGCGATTGCAAAACTTCCAATGCGAAGACCTCGAAGCATGCTCGCCCTCCCTGTGATGAGACAGTCATAGCGCCGGAAGCGGATTCGGACCAGACCAATAGCCGGCGGTGCGGCTCGCGACGCCTAAGCGATGGCGTCCGAGGCGGAGCGCGAAGACGGCTCGAACCATGCCGCGAGCGATGCCCGGGCCGGCCGATCGGAGGTCAGGGATCGATCCAGCGCTGCACGGCCTCGGCGGTGTCGGCCGGCGTAGAGTTGAAGCAGATGGCGGCGTCAGGCGCCAAGCGATGGACGAGGTTGAGCACCTTCTCGAACAGCAGCAGGCGCTCTTTCGGCTCGCGCAGCCCCGCGCCGATCACGATGCAGTCGAAGCGCTCGGCGCGCAGTGCGGCCGTGACGCCGACTTCGGCGGTCGCATCGAGATCGATCAGGCAGCTCGTGACCTCGTAGCCGAGATCACGCAGGCGCAGCAATTGCGCTTCGATATAGTGGCGCACGAGCTCCGGCGTGAGCTGCGGAAATGCGCTGTAGTCCGCATTGCCGGGTTCGATGCCGATCGCGAGGACGCGCTTGGCCATGCAGGGCTCCCTACCGCATCGTCTAAAATGCTAACGGACGAACGACCACGCCGGTTCCCCCACTGGCGGGTCGCGCTGCCGGCGACGGCGCGGGCCCGCTCCTGCGGCGCATTTTCGCGCCCAAGCTGTAAGCCATTTCACATGCGCCGGGCCGGCAACCTGCCACATTTGCCGGAGATCACGTTGGAGTCACACCCGATCGCGGCACCTGGTCCATATCTGACTTGCACGAAATTTCGATAATTCATCAATTTTCGGGAGCGGAAGATGGTCTCATTCGAGAGTCTCAAAAGCGAGTACGAGCGGAATTGGTCCAATCTCGAGATCCGGCCTTCGCGCCTCGGCGACGCAAATGGAGTCGCGCGCAAGGCGATCAACGGCAAGGCGACCTATCAGCAGATCGAGCGGTTGACCGGTGTCCCCTGGTATTTTGCTGCGCTCTGCCACTACCGCGAATCCAACTTCGATTTCGACACCTATCTCGGCAACGGCGAAACGCTTCATCGCGTGACGACCATCGTTCCGAAGGGGCGCGGCCCCTTTACCACGTTCGTGGACGGCGCGGTGGACGCGTTCAGAGTCGAGAACTTCATCGGCGCCCACGACTGGGGCATCGCCCGGATCCTGTTCCGGCTCGAGGCGTTCAACGGCTTCGGTTATCACTCGAAGGGCTGCAATTCGCCCTACCTCTATGGCGGCTCGACACTGTACGGCCCGCCCGAGGCGAGGGGCGGCAAATTCGTCCGCGACCACGTGTTCGACTCGAACCACGTCGATTCCCAGCTCGGCACGGCGGTGATCCTGCATGCGATGATGTCGCTCGATTCCTCGATCACCCTCGACGGCAGCCCGCAATTCGCCGGCCGCACCGAGCCCGAGGACGATGCGGCGTCGACGATTGTTCTGATGCAGCAGGCGCTCAACAAGCTCGGCGCCAATCCGCCGCTCGTCGAGGACGGCATCAGCGGACCGAAGACCGGGGCCGCGGTCTCGCAGTTTCAGCAGCAGAACGGCCTGAGGGATACCGGGCTTCTCGACGGGGCCACGGTCGCGGCGCTCACGCGTGCAACGCAGGCGGGAGGCTCCGTGCCGAGCGGCGATATTTCCAAGATCCTGAAGCGGCTGGAAGACCTCGCACACTTGCTGCGACCGTCAGCCGGCGGCATTACACCGGGAACGACGACACCGGGCAACACGCTGCCCGCCACCAACGATCCGATCAACCTGTTCGAACGGCTCTTCTCCCTCATCAACAAGACGGCACCCATGCCAGGACCGGTCAGCCCGACCAATCCGGCCCCCGTCGATCAGCTGAAGCAGGTCGTCGACCTGCTCAGCACCCTGCTCAACAAGGACGGCAAGCCCGTGCTCGGCCAGGTCAACGGCGCGCTCGGCGAGACCATCGGCAAGCTGCTCGACGGCAAGAAGACGGCAATCGGCATCGGCGGCTCGGTGCTCACCGCGCTGCTCTCTTCGGTGACCGCGAGCCCGAATGCGGGCGGTCTTGCCGGACTGCTCGGCACGATCGTGTCGGCGGTGCCGGGCCTCGGCCAGTTCGCGATGCCGATCTCGCTGGCGCTCGCCGCATGGGGCGTGCTCGGCAAGCTCGAGAAGTGGGCGCAAGGCACCGCGCCGCCGCCGAAGCCGACGACGTAAAGCCGTTTGCGTCTTCAGCCGTCGGAATCGGCAATGGCTGCCGCACGCCGCTCCATCAACACGCGCTCGCGCGCATTGTTCGCGAGACGTGCAGCGGTCTCGAACGATCTTCGCGCCTCGGCGAAGCGGCCGAGCTTCTCCAGGAGGTCGCCGCGGACAGAATGGAGATGGTGGTAGGCCCCGAGCGCCGGTTCGTCCGCGATCATGTCCACGAGATCGAGACCGGCCTGCGGCCCTTCGGCCATTCCGAGCGCGACCGCCCGGTTGAGCTCGATCACCGGCGAGCGCACCAGCGCCGCAAGCTGGCCATAGAGCTCCGCGATGCGGCGCCAGTCGGTGGCAACAGCCGTCTCCGCGGTCGCGTGACACGCGACGATCGCGGCCTGTAGCGTGTAGAACCGGCCGGCACCACCAAGCTCGCGCGCGCGGTCGAGCGCGCGAAGGCCGCCGCCAATCAGGCGCCGGTCCCAGAGCCTGCGGTCCTGGTCCATGAGCAGGATGGGCTCGCCATCGATGCCCGTGCGCGCCTGCTTCCGCGCGGCATTCAGCTCCATCAGTGCCATGAGACCGTGGACCTCGGGCTCGAGAGGCGCGAGTCCGATCAGCACCCGTCCCATGCGCAGGGCCTCGTCGCAGAGCTGCGGCCGCAGCCACTCCTCGCCGCCTGAGGCCGAATAGCCCTCGTTGAAGATGAGATAGACGACCTCGAGCACCGAGGCGAGACGCTCCGAAAGCGCCTCGCCGCTCGGGATCTCGTAGCTCAGGCCCGACCGCGACAGCGTGCGCTTGGCGCGGACGATGCGTTGCGCGACGGTTGCCTCCGTGACCAGGAAGGCGCGCGCGATTTCGTCGGTGGTCAGGCCGCAGATCATACGCAATGCCAGCGCCGCGCGGGCCTGCCGCGGCAGCAGCGGGTGACAGGCCGTGAAGATCAGCCGCAACCATTCGTCACCGATATCGTCGTCGAGGGCGGCGTCGATATCCGGCATCGCGTCCTGCTCCTGCATCAGCTCGTGCGCGAGCTGCTCCTGCTTGCGGGTGAGCATTTTTGCCCGGCGCAGATGATCGAGCCCGCGGCGCTTGGCCGTCGCAACCAGCCAGGCGCCGGGATTGTCCGGCACCCCGCTTTGCGGCCAGGCTTCCAGCGCTGCGACCAGTGCGTCCTGGGTCAATTCCTCCGCCAGCGGCACGTCGCGCAGCATGCGCGACAGCGTGGCGATCAGCCGCGGCTGCGCGACGCGCCAGGTTGCGTGAATCGCGGCACGGATCGCGTGATCGAGGTCGGCGGTCGTCATCGCCGCCGACCAGAGCCCTTTCCGTTCCGATGGAATCGGAACGGGGCTCCAAATTCTTGTTTTGACGCGTTTTCTTGACGCGAAACGGTATCCGCTTCGCTCGAAAACGCTCCAGGACGAGCGGTGCTGTCCATCAGGCGTGGGCGGCCACCCTGGACTGCGCGTCGACCTGGCAGGCTGTCTCGACGCCCGGCGTGGCGAAGGCCCGCAATTCGCAGGTACCCTCCCAGCCCGGCATGTGATCGAGGTGCAGCTGCATGAATTCCTTCGCCATGGCCACGGCTTCCGCCTTGTCGCGCAGCTCGAAAATGGCATAGCCGCCGATCACTTCCTTGGCCTCGACGAAGGGGCCGTCGATGACGCTGAGCTCGCCGTCGACGATTCGCACCTGTGCGCCGGTCGCAAGCGGCATCAGGCCGCCATTGTCGATCATTCGACCGGCCTTGATCTCCCGCTCGGATATGGTCTGCATGGCCTCCATCAGCGCCGGGCTCGGGGCAGCCATCGGCTGGCTGGAGGTGACGATGTACATGAAGCGCATGAAAAACTCCCTTGGCGAGCCGCAGCCGCTCCGGCCGCAAACCGGCTCGCTATGGATGTGACGATTGAGCCTCAGCTAAATCGACATCGACCGGAAGAATTATTGCCGCAGCATGATCAGGGGATCGGCGGTATCGGGGACGCGCCGCCATTGCGCGTTGTCGTCGGCCTCGAACTGCCAGGCCTCGCCTGATTTCGACATCAGGACGATCTGGCCGCGCTCGAGCCGCCATTGCGCCGGATTGAACTGAGCAATCGCCGGATCGCATTTCGGCTTGAGGAAGACCTGGAAATTGTCCGGGCCGGCTTCCGTGTTGGTCAGCGTCAGCCCGCACACCGGCTGGCCGTTGCCGCGCACCATCGACCAGTCGCCGATCATCTGGTCCATCGACTTGGCCATCGAGCGGGCTGCGGCGAGGTCCTGGAGGATGTAGACGCCCTCGCCCTGGCGCAGGCCTTCGAAGATGCCGGCCTCGACCTCGGTGAAGTCGATCACGGCTTCACCGGTCGCGTCCTGCAAACGAACGATGTCGAGGCCCCTGACGCTCCAGGCGACGATGTCCTTCGTGAAGGGCAGCGTGGTCTTGCAGGCCGGCTCCAGCTCCAGCTTGAAGCCCTGCCCCGCGGCGTCGCCTTTCATCGTGACGACGCAGGTCTTGCTGCGCTCGGTGGTCGAGAGCTCCCACTGCCCGGGCATCGTCTTCTTCAGGGTCGTCGCATCCTGCGCATGCGCGATGCCGATCGCGGCCAGAAAGGCCGCGACGGCGAATGCAACGACCCGAAGACCTCTCATCAGCGCCCCTTGAACGGCGTTTCCGCAACCGGCGTCAACGGCGCCTTGCCGGCGAACCAGGACTTGAGATTGTCGACCACGAGCTGATCCATCGCGTTGCGCGTCACCACCGACGCCGAGCCGATATGCGGCAGCAGCACGACGTTCTGCATGGTCTTGAGCTCGTCCGGCACGCTCGGCTCGGCCGCGAACACGTCGAGACCGGCGGCGAGGATGGTGCCTGATTTCAGCGCCTGGACCAGCGCCACCTCGTCGACCACCGAACCGCGCGCCACGTTGACCAGCACGCCGCGCGGACCGAGCGCCTTCAGCACCTCGGCATTGATCATCTTGTTGGTCGAGGCGCCGCCGGGCACGATCACCATCAGCGTGTCCACCGCCTTCGCCATCTCGATCAGATCGGGATAGTGCTTGTAGGAGACGTCCTTCGACGGATTGCGGGAGTGGTAGACCACCGGCACCAGCGAGGCATCGAGCCGGCGCGCGATGGCCTGGCCGATCCGGCCCATGCCGACGATGCCGACCTTGCGGTCGCGCAGCGAGCCGACGCTGAGCGGATAGTTCTGCGTCTGCCAGAGGCCGGAGCGGACGTAGCGGTCGGCCTTGATGAACTCACGCACGGTGGAGATCAGAAGGCCCATCGCGACGTCGGCGACCTCCTCGGTCAGCACGTCGGGCGTGTTGGTGACGATGATGTTGTGCTCGGCCGCGTATTTGGCGTCGACGTGGTCGTAGCCGACGCCGAAGCTCGCCACCATCTCCAGCTTGGGCAGCTGCGACAGCGAATCCTTGTCGGCGCGCACGGTGTGATAGGTCACCGCCACGCCGCGGATCTTTTCGCGGATCGCCGGCGTCAGCCGCTCGAGATCGCCCCGTGTCTCCGCCTTGTGCACGACGAAATGATCGGAAAAACCGTTGTCGAGAATTGGCCGCACCGGCCCATAGATCAGAAGGTCGATCTTTTCGGACGAAATCGAACCGGTAGTCATCAGTTTTCCTTTCCAAGCGCGCTCTCGTGCCAGCGCCGTAAAACGAGGTGGGAAACTAGCGCCAGCACCCCATAGATGACAATCCCGGCCAGCGACAACAGCAGCAGCGCTGCGAACATGCGGGGTATGTTCAATCGATAGCCGGATTCGGCGATCCTGTAGGCGAGCCCGGAGCCGGCGCCGGCCGTGCCGGCCGCGATTTCGGCCACAACCGCGCCGATCAGCGACAGGCCGCCGGCAATGCGCAGGCCGCCGAGGATATAGGGCAGCGCCGCCGGCAGCTTCAGGAAGCGCAGGGTTTGCGGCGGCGAAGCGCCGTAGAGCTGGAACAGGCCGGCAAGGTTGCGATCGACCGAATTCAGCCCGAGCGTGGTGTTGGACAGCACCGGGAAAAAGGCGACGATGAAGGCGCAGACGACGACCGCGGTCTGCTGCTCCAGATAGATCAGAAGCAGCGGTGCAATCGCGATGACAGGAGTCACCTGGAGGACGATTGCATAGGGGAATAGCGAATATTCCACCCATTTCGACTGGTTGAACAGCAGCGCCAGCGCGATGCCGCCGATGCTGGCGGCGACAAAACCTTCGAGCGTGGTCAGCAGCGTGGTCGCGAGCGATTGTGTCAGCACCGCCCAGTCCTTGACCAGCGTCAGGAAGATGACGGAGGGCGCCGGCAGAACGTAAGGCGGGATGTCCTTGATGCGGACGATCAGTTCCCAGGCCGCGAGTCCGGCTGCGAAGACGATGACGGGAAGCACGAAGCGCATCGCGCGTTGCGCGCCGGATGGTTTTGCGGTGACGGCAGCTTGCGCGCTCATAGCGTCGACTGCCCTGAATAGGACGGCGCCAGCGCGGCCGACACTTTCCGGCAATAATTGGAATAGGCGGCCGAGGTCCGAAACTCCTCACCGCGCGGCTCGACCGTCTCGATGCGGATATCGGCCTGGATGCGGCCGGGCCGCGCGGTCATGACCACGACCCGCTGCGACAGATAGACGGATTCGAACACCGAATGGGTGACGAAGATGACGGTCTTGCCCAGGGCTCGCCAGAGCGCAAGCAGGTCGTTGTTGAGGCGAAAGCGCGTGGTCTCGTCGAGCGCGGCGAACGGCTCATCCATCAGGAGGATATCAGGGTCGGTGACGAGCGCACGCGCCAGCGACACCCGCATCTTCATGCCACCCGAGAGCTCGCGCGGGAAAGCATCGGCGAAATCCGCAAGACCCACGCTGGCCAACGCCTCATCGGCCCGCGCGCGCGCCTCCGCCTTCGGAACGCCCGCGAGCCTCAATGGCAGCCGCACATTCTCGCGCACGCTGGTCCAGGGCATCAGCGTCGGCTCCTGGAACACGAAGCCGATGCCATGACCCGGCAGCACATCGCTCTCGTGGTGCGCCACCCGCACGATGCCGGACGATGGCGCGCTGAGCTCTGCGATCAGGCGCAGCGCAGTGGACTTGCCGCAACCGGACGGGCCCAGCAGCGAGATGAACTCGCCCTTGCGAACGGCAAGGTCGAGCGGGCCGAGCGCCATGACGCCATTGTCATACGCCTTCGTCACGCCGCGCAGGCTGACGGCGAGAGCCGTCAGGCCGGCCTCGACCCCGGACGAAGTTTTGACGGATGACATGGACCTTGCGCTACGGCTTGCTCGGGCGCAGCTCGACGCCGACGCCCTTGTTGACGAAGCGCAGCGTATAGGACTTGCGGAAGTCGAGATCCGCCTTCACGACGCCGGCCTTCACCATCTTGTTGAAGAAGGAGGTGTAACGCTCGTCGCTCATCGCGCCGATGCCGTTCTTCAACGACTCGCCGGAATCGACGATGCCGTATTCCTTCATCTTGGCAACGGAATAGGCGAGCAGCTCGTCGGTCATCTCCGGGTTGAGCTGCTTGATCATGGCATTGCCCGCGGAATTGTCGCGGTAGATGTAATTGTACCAGCCGACCATGGAGGCATCGACGAAGCGCTGCACCAGGTCCGGCTTCTTCTCGACCATGTCGCGGCGGGTCTCGATCAGGGTCGAATAGGTGTTGAAACCATAGTCGGCAAGCAGCAGCACATTCGGCTTGAAGCCGGCGGCCTTCTCGACCGCGAAGGGCTCGGAGGTGACGTAGCCCTGCATCGCGCTCTTGGGGTTGGCGATGAAGGGCTGCGGATTGAAATTGTAGGGACGGACATTTTTCTCGCTGAAACCGTATTCGGACTTCAGCCACTGGAAGTAGCTGGTCATGCCCTCCTTGGAGACGAACAAGGTCAGCGGCTTGAGATCCTCGATCTTGGCGACCTTGGCGTCCGGCTGCGTCAGCATCACCTGCGGATCCTTCTGGAAGACCGCTGCGATGGTGACGACGGGGACGTTGTTCGCCACCGCGTCGAACGACATCAGCGTGTTCGCGGCCATGAAGAAATCGATCTTGCCGGCGATCAGCAGCATCCGGTTGTTCTCGTTCGGACCGCCGGGAACGATGGTGACGTCGAGCCCGTATTTCTTGTAGGTGCCGTCGGCGACCGCCTGGAAGAAACCGCCATGCTCGGCCTCGGCGACCCAATTGGTGCCGAAGGTAACCTTGTCCAGCGTCTCGGCGCGCGCCGGAGCCAGAGAGACGAAGGCGGCCATCAAGCCCGCCGTTAACGCTCGCCGCAGATGAGAGGGGCTCATGGGTGCACTCCGTCGATCGCTTCTAGCAGATGCCAGTCCAACGCGATAAAACCGCAAGACATTCGGGGACGCGAGCCGGCCAGGCCCGCGTCCCCTGATAACCCCAAAATACGCGACAAATTCGGGCAAAGAAACCACGATGACGCCGTCTCGCGACTGGATCGACATCAACTGGGCCGATGGGAGCCTTGCAGAGGTGTCGCGCTGGATCGCGGTGCTGCCGCTGGCGGCGACCGAGCAGCACGGCCCGCATCTTCCGCTCGAAACCGACGTGCTGATCGCGGACGCGTATCTCGCGCGCGTGCGCGAGCTGTTGCCCGCAAATGTTCCGGCGACGTTCCTGCCCGTTGAACCGGTCGGGATTTCCACCGAGCATATCGACTTTCCGGGCACGCAGACGCTGCCGACCGAGGTGGCGCTGAAGCGATGGACCGCAATCGGCGAGGACGTCGCGCGGCGCGGCGTGAAGAAGCTCGTCATCATCACCAGCCATGGCGGCAACAGCGCGGCAATGATGCTGGTCGCGCAGGATCTTCGCGCGCATCACAGGCTCTTTGTGGTGACGACGTCGTGGTCGCGGCTGTCGGGCGCGGAGAACCTGTTCCCGGCGGATGAAGTCCGCCACGGCATCCATGGCGGCGCGGTCGAGACGTCGATCATGCTGGCGCGCTATCCCGATCAGGTGCGGGTTGATGCGATCGCGGATTTTCCCGCGAGCAGCATCGCCATGGAAAAGCAGTATCGCTGGCTGTCGACGCAGCGGCCCGCACCGTTCGCCTGGCAGGCGCAGGATCTCCACGCGAGCGGCGCGATCGGCAACGCGACATTGGCTGTGCCCGAGAAGGGTGGGCAGCTGCTCGATCAGGGCGCGCGCGCCTTTTGCGAGCTGCTGACAGAGGTCGATAACTTCGACGTGAACAGGCTCGCCAAAGGGCCTCTCGGCTAGCTCGCATCCGACTGGAATCGTTCAGGAAACAGCCGGGCTGCGCGCCCGCTTTTGCGGGATTCGAACCGGACGCGGCAAGCCTCCGTCCAATTGGGCACGCGGGCCACAACGGACCGCCTCAACCCGGATGGAGTTTCACATGTCGATCAAGACCAGAATTGCCGCCGTCGCACTCGCTGCCCTCGCCGTCACCGGCAGCATCGTGTCCACCACCTCTTCGGCCGAAGCCAAGCAGCCCGGCTGGGTCTGGGGTGTGGGTGCCGGCATCGCCACCGCCGCCGTCGTCGGCTCCGCGATCGCCGCCAGCAACGACCCCTATTACTACGGCTATCACCGCTGCGGCTGGGTCGCCCAGTACAACGCCTTCGGCCAGTACGTTGGCCGCGTTCGTTCTTGCTACTGATTTGAGTACCTGAGGCCGATCTCACGTGGATCCTGCGTCCGACACGGGCGCCTCATCCACCCCGTGTCGTGTCCCCGACCCCGCCCGGCTGTCCCCCCGGGCGGGGTCATCCATTTTTGCCGCCGGGAACAGTTGCTATTGCGAATTAATAGCAATAAGGTTCGCAGCAGGCACAGGGGCTTGGGAAGAAATCGCGTCGAATCGGGATCGTCTGGTCCGATCGCGTGAACAACCAAGACTTCGTGACAGGGCCGCCGCGAATCTGCAGGGATATCGCGGCGAATGGGACACATTCGCGTTTGGGGGCGTGCGTTTTGACGTTGAGAGGTCACCGTTACAGGTATTTGCGAACGGCCGCGGCGCTTGCCTCGGGCGTGCTGGCTTTTCCCGCCGCCGGCCACGCGGCCGATCTGCCGCTGAAGGCACCGGCGCTGAAAGCGGTCTATGACTGGACCGGCCTCTATATCGGCGCGCATGCCGGCTACAGCCGTGGCTCGTCCGGCTTCGCGCTGAACGACGGCGCCGCGATCAATGGCAACGGCGTCTTCAGCGGCATGATCGGCGGCGTGCAGGCCGGCTACAACTACCGGCTCAATTCCGGATGGCTCGTCGGCGTCGAAGGCGATTTTTCGTTTCCCAACTACATCACCTCCAACTCGATCGTTTCCTTCCTCGGGACGCCCGCCAACACGGTCATCCAGCAATGGGACTACACCGCGAGCCTGCGCGGCCGCGTCGGCTACACCAGCGGACCGTGGCTCGTCTATGCCACCGGCGGCTTTGCGTGGATGGGCGAGCGCTATTTCGACACGCCGGTCTCCGGCGACCAAATCCCGAAAATCCTGAACACGCGGCCCGGCTGGATTGCGGGTGCAGGTATCGAATACGGCTTTGCGCCGCACTGGAGCGCGCGGCTCGAATATTTCTACAGCCGCTTCGACGGCGCCAACGTCGCCTTCTCCACGGGCGCCCAATACACGTCATCATCGCTCGACTTCCAGTCGGTCAGGGTCGGCCTCAACCGCAAGGTCGATTGGCCGGGCATGCCGAGCTACGACCCGAAGAGCTCGTTGATCGACACGGAATCGGATCGCTGGGAGATTCACGGCCAGAGCACCTATCTGCCGCAAGGCTATCCGTCGTTCCCTGCGCTCTACAGCGGACCGAACTCTCTGTCGCCGTCGACGCAGGCCAAGGCGACGTGGAGCAACAGCCTGTTCCTGAACGCGCGGCTGTGGGACGGCGGCGAGGTCTACTACAATCCCGAACTGCTCCAGGGATTTGGACTGAACGACACTGTTGGCGCGGCAGGCTTCCCCAACGGCGAAGCGCAGAAATCGAACTTCCCCTATCCGCATTACAACACCTCGCGGCTGTTCGTGCGCCAGACGTTCGGTTTTGGCGGCGAGCAGGAAGAGCTCGCGAGCGGCCAGTTGCAGCTTGCGCAGAAGGTCGACGTGTCCAGGCTCACGGTGCAGGCCGGCAAGTTCGCGGTGATCGACGTGTTCGACGGCAATGCCTATGCCAAGGACACCCGCAAGGACTTCATGAACTGGTCGCTGTGGGCGCCGGGCGCCTTCGACTATTCCGCCGACAAGGTCGGTCTCACCTATGGCGTCACCGCCGAGCTCAACCAGAAGCAATGGGCGCTGCGCGGCGGCTATTTCTTGATGGTCGCGGAGTCCAATTCGAATCATTTCGACACCAGGGTCGGGGAGCGCGGTCAGTACGCGATCGAGCTGGAGACCCGGTTCTCGCTGCTCGGCCAACCCGGCAAGCTGAGGACCATGGGCTGGGTCGACAGCGCCAACATGGGCAGCTTCCGCGAGACGCTGGACAATCCCGCGCTCAATCTCGACATCGCGCTGACCCGGCGCGGCCGCCTCAAGGTCGGCTACGTCATCAACCTCGAGCAGGCGATCACAGAGGATATCGGGCTGTTCGGCCGCTGGAGCTGGAACGACGGCAAGACCGAAACGCTCGCCTTCACCGACATCAACCGCAGCCTGGCCACCGGACTGTCGATCAAAGGCACGAAATGGGGCCGGCCTGACGACGTGATCGGCATCGGCGGCGCCATCAATGCCATCTCACAGGATTATCGTGACTTCCTGGCCGCCGGCGGCCTCGGTGTTCTCATCGGCGACGGCGCTCTCAACTACCGCAAGGAGCGGATCCTCGAGGCCTACTATGCCTATTCGGTGAACAAGAACGTCACGCTGACCGCGGACTATCAATTGATCACAAACCCGGCCTATAACGCCGACCGCGGGCCGGTCTCGATCTTCTCGGGCCGCCTGCACGCAGAGTTCTAGCCCAAAATTCCAGCCCAAGGGCGGGCCGATGAAGCCGAGAGATATCCGCACGGCCGCGATCGGCCGGGCGCTACTCCCCAATGTCTGGGACGTCGCGGCGCTGATCCTCGTCATCGGCGCCATGGTGCTGATCGTCTATGGCGGCAAGCAGACCGTCGCGCCGCTGTCCGAGCTGGAGCGCACGCCGGTCTCGCTCGATCCGGCAAACCTGCCGCTCTACGCCTTGCGCACCACGTTGCGGATGCTGCTTGCGATGGTGTGCTCGACGGTCTTCACCTTCGTCTACGCTGCAATCGCCGCCAAGAGCCGGCGCGCGGAGCTGGTCATGATCCCGCTGCTGGATATCCTCCAGTCGGTGCCGATCCTCGGCTTCCTCACCTTCACTGTCGTCTTCTTCATGAATTTGTTTCCGGGCCAGGTGCTGGGCGCCGAGCTCGCCTCGGTGTTCGCGATCTTCACCAGCCAGGCCTGGAACATGACCTTCAGCATGTACCAGTCGATGCGCAACGTGCCGAAGGACCTCGAGGAGGCCACGCAAAGCTTCCATTTGTCCGGCTGGCAGCGCTTCTGGCGCCTCGACGTGCCGTTCGCGATGCCGGGACTGATCTGGAACGCGATGATGTCGATGTCGGGTGGCTGGTTCTTCGTGGTCGCCTCGGAAGCGATCACCGTCGGCACGACCACGGTGACCTTGCCGGGGATCGGCTCCTATGTCGCGCTGGCGATTCAGCAGCAGGATTTGCCGGCGATCCTCTACGCCATGCTGGCGATGCTGTTCGTGATCATCGCCTATGATCAGCTGCTGTTCCGCCCCATCGTCGCCTGGGCCGACAAATTCCGCTTCGAGCAGACCGCCTCAGGCGAGGCGCCGACCTCCTGGATGCTCGACCTGTTCCGCCGGACCCGCGCGCTGCGTGCGCTGACCCTTCCTTTCGCGGCGCTGAGCCGCGCGATCTCGAACTTGCGTATTCCGCTGCCGAAACTGCCGCCCGCGGCAGCAGGCAAGGGCGAGACTTCCCGCCTCGTCGATACGGTCTGGATCGCATTGATCCTCGCCGGCACAGCCTATGCCGCCTGGCTGACCTATCGCTATCTCTCGGCCAGTCTCGGAATGTCTGACGTTCTCGTCGTCATCAGGGACGGGCTCATCACGTTGTTGCGCGTCGCCGTCCTGATCAGCCTCGCCACGCTGGTCTGGGTGCCGATCGGGGTCTGGATCGGCCTTCGCCCGAAACTGGCCGAACGGATTCAGCCGCTGGCGCAGTTTCTGGCGGCCTTCCCGGCGAACCTCGCCTTTCCCGTCTTCGTCCTCGGCATCGTCCACTTCAAGCTTGCCGCCGACATCTGGCTGAGCCCGCTGATGATCCTGGGCACACAATGGTACATCCTGTTCAATGTCATCGCGGGCGCCAGCGCCTTCCCGAGCGACCTGCGCGAGGCCGCGAGCAGCTTCCACCTCGGCGGATGGCGTTGGTGGTTCAAGGCGATCCTGCCCGGCATCTTCCCCTATTACGTCACCGGCGCGATCACCGCGTCCGGCGGCTCCTGGAATGCGTCGATCGTCGCAGAGGTCGCAAGCTGGGGCGACACGCATCTGAAGGCCACCGGGCTCGGCTCCTATATCGCTTCCGCCACGGAAGCCGGCGACTTCCCGCGCGTCGTGCTCGGAATTGCCACGATGTGCATTCTGGTGACGTTGTTCAATCGTCTGGTCTGGCGGCCGCTCTATGCCTTCGGCGAGCGTCGCCTGCGGCTCGGCTGACGAGGAGACCATCATGCTCGACCAACCCTCTGCGCTCATCGACATCCGCGGTGTCTGCCGGTCCTTCCCGAAAGGCAGCGGCGAACAGCTCCTGGTGCTGGACAAGGTCGACCTGACGATCCGCTCGGGCGAGATCGTCGGCCTGCTCGGCCGCTCCGGCTCCGGCAAGTCCACCTTGCTGCGGATCATCGCCGGCTTGGTCAGCCCGTCTGCGGGACAGGCGAGCTGTCGCGGCGAGACCATCGTCGGGCCGCCGAACGGCGTCGCCATGGTATTCCAGTCATTCGCGTTGTTTCCCTGGCTGACCGTGCTCCAGAACGTCGAGCTCGGACTCGAAGCGCTGGGCGTCGACGCCACCGAGCGCCACAAGCGCGCCCTTGCTGCGATCGACCTGATCGGCCTTGACGGGTTTGAGTCCGCCTTCCCGAAGGAACTGTCGGGTGGCATGCGCCAGCGCGTCGGCTTCGCCCGGGCGCTGGTGGTGCATCCCGACCTCCTGCTGATGGACGAACCGTTCTCGGCACTCGACGTCCTCACGGCCGAGACGCTGCGCACGGACCTGATCGATCTCTGGATCGAGGGCCGGCTGCCGATCAAATCGATCCTGATGGTGACGCACAATATCGAGGAGGCGGTCCTGATGTGCGATCGCATCCTGGTGTTCTCATCCAATCCAGGGCGTGTCGCCGCCGAGATCAAGGTCGACATGCCGCATCCGCGCAACCGGCTCGACCCTCATTTCCGGCAGCTTGTCGACAACATCTACGCGCGCATGACCCAACGCGCCGAACCGAAGGCGCCCCCCGTCGAAAGCATTCTGGGCTCCGGGGTCGGCATGACCCTGCACCACGTCTCGTCCAACGTGCTGTCGGGCCTGATCGAGACGCTGGCGGGGCCGCCCTATCACGGACACGCCGACCTGCCCGTGCTCGCAAGCCAGCTCCAGCTCGAGGCCGACGAGATCCTTCACCTCGGTGAGTCCCTGCAACTGCTGCGCTTCGCCCAGCTGAGCGAAGGCGACCTGATGCTCACCGACACGGGCAAGCGTTTTGCCCATCTCGAAACCGACGCACGCAAGAAGCTGTTCGCCGAACATCTCGTCACTTACGTGCCGGTGATGGGATTGATTCGCCGCGTGCTCGACGAACGTCCCTCCCATACCGCCCCCGCGGCACGGTTCCGCAACGAGCTCGAAGACTACATGTCCGAGGACTATGCGGACGAGACGCTCAGGACCGTCGTGTCCTGGGGACGCTATGGCGAGCTGTTCGCGTATGATGAGCAGTCGGAGACGTTCAGCCTCGAAAACCCGGGCGAGAGCGCTTGATCCTGCCTGCGGCAATTTGGCTGGAACCGGACAAATTAGGCATCGAGTTCATATATAATGGGCTTGGTCCGGCGTTCGCCGGGTCAGGTATCCCATTTCCTTGCGCGCAATGTTGTCCGTCGAACTCATCATCGTCGTCGTCCTGATCGTCATTAACGGCCTGTTGTCCATGTCCGAGCTGGCCGTGGTCTCGTCCCGTCCGGCCCGGCTGTCGCTGCTCGCGGCCAAGGGGGTGCGCGGCGCCGAGCGAGCACTGACGCTGGCGGCCGATCCCGGAAAGTTCCTCTCGACGGTGCAGATCGGCATCACGCTGGTCGGCGTGCTCTCGGGCGCATTCTCGGGCGCGACGCTCGGACAGCGGCTGACGCAATGGCTGGTCGAGCTCGGCCTGTCCTCAGGGATCGCCGACATCGTCGGCGTCGGCATCGTGGTCACGCTCATCACCTACGCCACCCTGATCGTCGGCGAGCTGGTGCCGAAGCAGGTGGCGCTGCGCGACCCCGAGAGCATCGCGGTCAAGGTCGCGCCCGCGATGCACGTTCTGGCGCGGATCTCGCTGCCGCTCGTCTTCCTGCTCGATCTCTCCGGCAAGCTGATCCTCACGCTGCTCGGCCGCGGCGGCAAGGCCGAGGAGAAGGTCTCGGAGGACGAGATCCATCACCTCGTCAGCGAAGCCGAGAACGCGGGCGTGCTGGAGTCGGGCGAAAAGGAGATGATCGCGGGCGTCATGCGGCTCGGCGACCGGCCGGTCGGCGCGATCATGACGCCGCGCACGGAGGTCAACGAGATCGATCTGAACGATGCGCCGGAGGCCATTCAAGCGATCATCGCGAAGAGCCCGCATTCGCGCTTTCCCGTCTCGGACGGCGATCGCGACAAGCCGATCGGCGTGCTCCAGGCCAAGGACCTGCTGGTCGCGTACATGAACGAGCGCACGCCGGATCTGCGAGCGCTGGTGCGCGAGGCGCCCGGCATTCCGGCATCAGCCGACGCCCGCGACGTGCTGGCGATCCTGAAAGCCGCTCCGGTTCATGTCGGCCTGGTCTACGACGAATACGGCGCCTTCGAGGGTATCGTGACGACGGCTGACATTCTGGAATCGATCGTCGGCGCCTTCCATTCCGAGGAGGGACCGCCGGAGCCGGCCTATGTCAGGCGCGATGACGGCTCGCTGCTGGTTTCCGGCTGGATGCCGGTCGACGAGTTCGGCGAGTTGCTCGGCGTCGAGTTGCCGCCGCACCGTTACAACACGGTGGCGGGCCTGGTGCTGCAACAGTTCAGCGTGCTGCCCAATGTCGGCGATGCCTTCGACTTCGCCGGCTGGCATATCGAGGTCGTCGATCTCGACGGTCGCAGGATCGACAAGATTCTGGCGGGCCGGTTGAGTGAGGTCGAGACGGGGTGATTGCGCACCCAACCCTCCACCCGTCGTCGCGGACAAGCGCGCCCTAAGCGCGCGCCGATCAAACGCAGACCGCTCACCCGAACCGCACCCCGATCCGCTTCTCCTTGCGCCAGACCACCGTGCAGGCGAGATGCGTTCCGTCGGCCTGGATGACCAGGGTGAACCGCTCGGGGATACCGACCGGACTGGTGACATCGAGCGCGGCGCCGGTGTCGGAGAAATTACGGACGGTGCAGTCGATCGCGCCGCCGCCGAACTCGATGGTTCCGGCTTTCAGCACACGGTGCCTGGCTTTGTCGCGTCGCTCGTCCATGGGGCCAATCTACACCCCAAGCTGACACAGACGTTAAAACACAACCACAATCCCCGATGAATTTTCACCGCCGCAGGATGCGGCGGATCACGCGGTGGCCCTACGGCGCCGGCTGGAACGACTCCGCCCGCGCCATCTGCCAGGCATCACGGAAGCGCGGATCTTCGGTGCCTTCGAGCAGCTCGCCCGGACGTAGCGACGGGTAGAGCTGCGCAAAGGATCGCACCTGGGTGGTCGATGTCCGCTGGCTGAAGTGGATCGGGCGCAGTTGCCGCGGATGTTCGAGACCGGCCGCGGCGATCAGCTCGGTGAGCGAGTGCAGCGTGGCGTGATGATAATTATGCACGCGGTCGATCTTGAGCGGCACGTAGAGCGCGCGGGCACGCGTCGGGTCCTGGGTCGCAACCCCGGTCGGGCAGCGGTCGGTGTGGCAGCTCAGCGACTGGATGCAGCCCAGCGAGAACATGAAGCCGCGCGCCGAGTTGCAATAATCGGCGCCGATCGCCATCGCCCGCGCCATGTCGAAGGCGGTCGCGATCTTGCCGGACGCGCCGATCCTGATGCGGTCGCGCGCATTGATGCCGACCAGCGCGTTGTGGACGAAATTGACGCCCTCGCGCATCGGCATGCCGAGATGGTCCATGAACTCCAGCGGCGCCGCGCCGGTGCCGCCTTCATTGCCGTCGACGACGATGAAATCTGGATAGATGCCGGTCTCCAGCATCGCCTTGCAGATCGCGAGGAATTCCCAGGGATGACCGATGCACAGCTTGAAGCCGGCCGGCTTGCCGCCGGACAAGCGCCGCATCTCGGCGAGGAACTGCATCATGCCGACGGGCGTGGAGAAGGCGCGGTGCGAGGCCGGCGAGATGCAGTCCTCGCCCATCGTGACGCCGCGGATTTTCGAGATCTCCTCCGACACCTTCGCAGCCGGCAGCACGCCGCCATGGCCGGGCTTGGCGCCCTGGCTGATCTTGAGCTCGACCATCTTGATCTGGTCCTGGCTCGCGACCCGCGCGAACGCCTCCGGATCGAACGTGCCGTCGAGATGACGGCAACCGAAATAGCCGGAGCCGATCTCCCAGATGATGTCGCCGCCCATCTCGCGATGGTAGGGGCTGAAGCCGCCCTCGCCGGTGTCATGCGCGAAGCCGCCCTTCCTGGCGCCGGCATTGAGCGCGCGCACGGCGTTCGGGCTGAGCGCGCCGAAGCTCATCGCGGAGATGTTGAACACCGATGCCGAATATGGCTTTGCGCAATCGGGGCCGCCGATGGTGACGCGAAACTTCTCCTCGGCATGCGTCTTCGGCGAGACCGAGTGATGCATCCACTCGTAACCCTCGCGGTAGACGTCCTCCTGGGTGCCAAACGGACGCTTGTCGAGCTCCATCTTGGCGCGCTGATAGACCACCGCGCGGATATCGCGCGAGAACGGCATGCCGTCCTTCTCGCTTTCGAAGAAGTACTGCCGCATCTCCGGGCGGATTTCTTCGAGCAGGAAGCGGATGTGCGCCGAGATCGGGTAGTTGCGCAGAACCGCATGGCCCTTCTGCATGAGGTCGCGGACGCCGAGCAGCGTCAGCGCGCCAAAGATCAGGATCGGGATCAGCAGGATGTCGAAGATCTTGCCGTCGGCGAGGCCGATGCCGATCAGCAGCGCGGTGACGACCGCGCAGATGGTCAGCACGATGAAGCGCGGCGAGAACGGCAGCAGCAGGGTTTCCATCAGCCCTTCGGCCGAAGCTTGCGTCTTGTTATCGTTGGCCACGACCACATCCCTCTCGTCAGTCTGACGGGGCATGATACGCCCGCGCCACGTCCACAGATATGACGTGGACCCCGCCTTGAGGCTACCGAATCCGGATGCCGCAAATCAATCCATCCCGCGGCGGGCTTCGCAGTGCAATAGATTCAAATGGAATGACAAATCAGTGACCATGAGGCTGCGCCTCGTGCGGAATGACGCCGTGCTGCTCGAGGCCGCCTCGCGCCAGCCAGGCATCGGTGCTCGCGACCGCGCGCTCGATATGGTCGTCAGTCCGCGAAAAATCGTAGGGCGATCCCACCAGCGGACAGAGCGGCGGCACCACGACATATTCGATGTCGGACGCCAGCCCCTCGAGCTCCGCCACCAATTGCCGGGCGATCAGCAACGTCAGCGCATGCAGGGCATTGGCAACCGCGCCCACCGGCGGATCCTTCACCGCGCAGGCGTGCCCGGTCGGCAGCACGACCAGCCGTTTTGCGCCTTTCCTGATCGCGACCCGGACCGGGGTGTTCGAGGAGAGCGCGCCGTCGGCGAGGAACCGATTGCGGTAGTAGACCGGCGAGAACGCGCCGGGGATCGCAGTTGACGCCAGGATCGCGTCCACCGTCGCCCCCTCCGACAACACCACGCTCTCCCCGGAGACGAAATCGGTGGTGACGATGTGCACCGGAAGCGCGGCATCCTCGAGGTTGCGATAGGGGATGTGGTCCTCGACCAGCTTGCGGATGCCGTCATGGGGAATCAGGAAATCGCGCCGCCACATGAATCCGGCGAGGCTCTTCCAGGTGACCGGGAAGACATCATGACGCTTCAGGCCGCGCCAGACGGCTTCAAGCCCGAGCACGCCCTTGAGCGAGGGGTCGGCGGCATAATAGGCGCCGTTGATCGCGCCGACGCTGGAGCCGACGACGAGATCGGCGACGACCCCGTGCCGCGCCAGTGAATGCATCATGCCGACCTGGATCGCTCCAAAACTGCCGCCGCCCGCCAGCACGAAGGCGGTCGGTTTCGGCGGACCATGGTCGATCACGGACAAGATTTACGCAGCTCCCCAGCTCTCGCATTGCAACATCGCGGCGAGATTTTAGCGCGAGCTTATAACAAGGCCCGCGCGAGACGCGCCAATAACAAAGTCGGGGGAGGATGGTGAGGGACGTGCGTGGCTGGCGAGGGTGTAGCGAGATGCCGGTCAAGCTCTCAACTGTCGTCCCCGCGAACGCGGGGACCCATAACCACAGGGAGCAGTTGTCGCGCGAAGCTCTCAACTCCGAGTCTTCGCCAAACCACTTCCTGTGGTTATGGGTCCCGGGCTCGCGCTTCCGCCTTCGCTCTTCGAGCTACGGCGGACAAGTCGCGCGCCCCGGGAGGACACCGATGTTGCGGCTAGAGGCGTCGCTCAGAAAATGAGGCGCTTACCGCTCGACGAACGCCTTCTCGATCACGAAATGGCCGGGCTTGTTGCCGGAGCCCTCGATGAAATCGCGGCCTTCGAACATCACCTTCAGCTCTTCCAGCATCGCCGGGCTGCCGCACATCATGATGCGGTCGGTTTCGATGTCGAGCGGGCCCTGTCCGATATCGTTGAAGATCTGCTCGGAGTTGATGAGGTCGGTAATGCGGCCGCGGTTCTTGAACGGCTCGCGGGTCACGGTCGGGTAGTAGATCAGCTTGTCCGCCAGCAGCTCCCCGAACAGCTCGTCCTCGCGCAAGGAAGCAACCAGCTTCTCGCCATAGGCAAGCTCGGAGACCTGGCGGCAGCCATGCACCAGCACGATGCTGTCGAACTGGTCGTAGACCTCGGGGTCCTTGATCAGGCTGGCGAAGGGCGCGAGACCGGTGCCGGTCGAGAGCAGCATCAGCCGCTTGCCGGGGATGAGGTTGTCGGTGATCAGCGTGCCGGTCGCCTTGCGGCCGACCAGGATGGTGTCGCCTTCCTTGATCTTCTGCAGGCGCGAGGTCAGCGGGCCGTCCTGAACCTTGATCGAGAAGAACTCGAGCTCTTCCTCGTGGTTAGCGCTCGCCATGCTGTAGGCGCGCAGCAGCGGACGGCCGTCGACCTCGAGGCCGATCATGGCGAACTGGCCGTTCTGGAAGCGGAAGCCGGTGTCGCGCGTGGCGCGGAAGCTGAACAGCGTATCGGTCCAGTGCTGGACGGAAAGAACCTTCTCTCGGTAAAACGCGCTCATGATTTTCGATATTCCGAATAATTGCGGTTTTAGGGCAAAAGCGTTGCCCGGCCCCTGAAAACGGGGCGGACACCATTGCCATGGCGGAGGATTTCGCGTCTGTGATCTACGCCATTGAGGCCAATAATCAACCTCGTTCCGGATGCAATTGACGCCGCTCAGACCGGCATTTGCGGCGGGAATGGCCACATCATTAATGAATCTGCTGCCGGGGATGCGCGGCGGGCAATTTCTTTTCCCTCCAAGGCCTGATTGCAGCACTTAATTTCCGTCGCGCTCGCGAGAATTTCATTAAGAATAGCTCTGACTTTCACCCCGGTTTGGCGCCGCTTCCCGCATTTTTGCGGCTTTTGGCGCCAGGAACGACTGAACACATGGCAAGCGGCGAGCGGATCTTCGTCCAGGCGATCAGGCGCTATTGCGCGACCCATGGCATCGCGCTCGACGTCCGCGCCGGCGGCTGGCTGCTCGCGATGCGCAGCCGCGCGAAGCGCCACTTCGCGTTCGGCTACGACATCGGCCTCAACAGCGCGATCGCGCACCGCCTCGCCAACGACAAATCGGCCACTGCCGAGGTGCTGGCGCTTGAGGGCGTACCATGCGTTCCGCATCATCTCTTTCTCAACCCGAGCATGGGCGCGCATGTTGCAGGCCCCGATTGGCAGCAGGCGATGCTGGCGCTGCTCAGGCAGAATCCGCAAGGCGTCGTGGTGAAGCCGAACGAGGGCACGTCCGGACGCGCGGTGTTCAAGGTGACGGACCGCGACGCGCTCGATCGCGCCGTGACCGAGGTGTTTGCATCGAGCCTCGGTCTCGTGATCGCGCCCTATGTCGAGATCGAGGACGAGGTCCGCGTCATCCTGCTCGCTGGTCAGCCGATGCTCGTCTACCGCAAGGAGCGCCCGCAGGTCGTCGGCGACGGCGTGCACACCTTGCGTGAGCTGGCGACCGCGGCGGGACATGACAGGGGGCTCTCCGAGCTCGGTACGCGCGAGGTGAACGCCATTGTCCCGAAGGGCGAGCAGCGCATCCTGAACTGGCGGCACAATCTCGACGCGGGGGCGCGGCCGGTGCTGATGGAGGACGGCGAAGTCCGAGCGGCCTGCGCAAAACTCGCCGTGGAAGCCGCCGACACCATCGGCATCACCTTCGCATCGATTGACGTGGTCCGTGTCGATGGCGCGTGGCGGGTGCTGGAAATCAATTCCGGCGTGATGATGGAAGCGCTGGCGAAGCTGCATCCGGAGCTGGTGCAGGCGACGTACGACGCGGCGCTGGATCGGGTGTTTGGGGCATATCGTTGATCGAACTCTTGCGACAAAGTGCGCTGCGTCCCCTCTCCCCTTGTGGGAGAGGGTGGCTCGCCGCGTAGCGGCGAGACGGGTGAGGGGTCTCTCTCCTCAACGTGGATTTACCGTGAGTATAGAGACCCCTCATCCGGCGCTTCGCGCCACCTTCTCCCACAAGGGGAGAAGGAAGTAAGCGCTCAATTATTCGCGCTGGCGGAATCGTCCATCGACTTGAACGCTTCCTCCAGCTGCAGGGAGATCGGCACGTTCAGGCGTTCCCCGGTCGGAAGCCGTGCGATGAACCATTTGTTGTAGAGTGGGATGAGGTCCTGATTGGAGCCGAGCTTGCGGAAGGTGCGGTCGACCACCGCCGTCAGCTGAGGCTCACCCTTCCTGAACATGATGCCGTAGGGGTCATAGGACAGGTAATCGCCGGTGACGCGGAACTTGTCCTGCGCCTTGTGACGCGCGATCAGGCCGGAGAGCAGGATATCGTCGGTTGCGAACGCATCGGCCTTGCCATCGACGAGCATCTGGTAGGACTGCTCGTGATCCGGCGAGGTGACGATATTCAGCCCGAGCGAGGACTTCTTGTCGGCCGCGTGGATCGCCTGCTCGTTGGTGGTGCCTTTCGTCACCACGATTGTCTTGCCCTTCAGATCGGTCAACGACTGGACCTTTGACGCCTTCGGCACCATTAGCTTGGTGCCGGCGACGAACATCAAAGGCGAGAACGCGACGCGCTTGCCGCGCTCGGCATTGGCGGTGGTCGAGCCGCATTCCAGGTCGATCTTGTTCTGGAGCACGGCGTCGATGCGGTCGTCCGAGGTGACCTTGACGTAGTCGATCTTCAGATTGGGATCGTCGACCTCGACGCCGATCTCCTCCACGATGGCCTCGCAGAGCTCGAGGCTGTAGCCGATCGGTCGGCCCGACTGGTCGAGGAAGGAGAACGGCGGCGAGCTCTCGCGATAGCCGAGCCGCACGGTGTGCCCGTTCTTAATGGCCGACAACGTCGGGCTAAGCCCTTCGCTGCCGCCGCTCTGGGCGGAGGCGCCGGTTGCCAGCAGGCACGCCGCCAGCAACACGCCGCGCGATATCGCCGTTGAAAGGCGCATGACGCACTCCCGTCAATGGCCGGCCATCGCGGGCAATTCGCCCGGAACCATGTCCGGCGTCGTCGCTTCGCCGGGTCCGAGCTCGTGCTCGGGCCCGAGCTCACCTTCCCACTTCGCGACCACCGCAGTCGCGAGCGAATTGCCGATCACGTTGGTGGCGCTGCGTCCCATGTCGAGGAACGTGTCAATGCCCATGATCATCAGCAGGCCTGCCTCGGGGATGCCGAACTGCGACAGCGTCGAGGCGATGACCACGAGAGACGCACGCGGCACACCAGCAACGCCCTTGGAGGTGATCATCAAGGTCGCGAGCATCGCAAGCTGCGTCGCGAGCGACATCTCGATGTGATAGGTCTGCGCGATGAAGATGCTCGCAAAGGTGCAGTACATCATCGTGCCGTCGAGATTGAAGGAATAGCCGAGCGGCAGCACGAAGCTCGAGATCCGCGACGAGGCGCCGAACTTGGTCAGCCCCTCCAGCGTCTTCGGATAGGCCGCTTCCGAGCTCGCGGTCGAGAACGCAATCATCAACGGCTCGCGGATCAGTCTCAAGAGATGGCTGTAGCGCGGCCCGATCACGATGAAGCCGACGACCATCAGGATGCCCCACAGGATCGCCAGCGCGAGATAGAAGCCGCCCATGAAGACGACGAGCTTCCACAGCACACCGAGACCGTTCTTGGCGACGGTGGCCGTGATGGCCGCCCACACCGCCAGCGGCGCGAACAGCATCACATAGCTCGTCACCTTGAGCATGATGTGAGCGACGTCGTCGATCATCGCCAGGATCGGCTTCGACCGCTCGGGCATCGAACCCATCGCCACCGAGAAGAACACGGCGAAGATCACGATCTGGAGGATCTCGTTCTGCGCCATCGCATCGGCGATCGAGGTCGGGATCAGATGGGTCAGGAATTTTTCGATCGAGAAGGCCGAGACCGGCAAGCCGGTCGATTGCCCCGCCTGCGGCAGCGTGCCGGGGAAGTTCGCGCCGGGCTGGAGCAGATTGACCATGACGAGGCCGAGCAGCAGCGACACGAAGGACGCGCTGACGAACCAGCCCATGGTCTTGGCGAAGATGCGCCCGAGCCGCGAGCCGCTGCCCATATGCGCGATGCCACCGACCAGGGTCGCGAACACCAGCGGCGCGATGATCATCTTGATCAGGCGCAGGAACATCATCGCGATCAGGTTGATGGAGGAAGCCCATTCGGCTCTAGTGTCGGGCAGGAAGTTGAAGATCGCTGCCCCCATGACGATGCCCAGCACCATCGCGGCCAGAATGTATTGCGTAAACCTGTTCGACATCGCTTACCCCCACCTACACCGGCGCTTCATGATGTCGCAGATATGACGACGACGCAACACGCTTGGCGTGCGCGCGCGATGGCCGGATGTTCCCGTTGCGAAACAGGTCGGCGCGATCTAGCCTTCATGCAGCGCACAACGAATGCGGCTTGCACGTTTTCTTTGCGGCGGCTGCATCAATAATCGTCAAGCAAACGTAGAGGAAACGCCATGAGCAGCAGCATCAATCGCCAGATTCTTCTGGTCGAAAAGCCCAGCGGCAAGCTCGGTGCCGAGCACTTCAAGATGGTCGAGGGTGCGATGCCGGAGCCGAAGGACGGCGAGGCCTTGCTGCAGGTGCGTTACATCTCGCTCGACGCGGCCAACCGCGCCTGGATGCACGGCGCGACCTATCGCTCCGCGGTCGAGGCCAACAGCGTGATGGCCGGCGGCGGCATCGCCGAGGTCGTCAGCTCTAAGGCGCCGGGGCTGGCTGCCGGCGACATCGTGTTCGGCGACACCGGCTGGCAGGAGTTTGCCGCGGTGCCGGCAAAGCATCTCACGAAAATGCCAAAGCTGGAGCCGATGACGCATCTGCTCAGCGTGTTCGGCATCGCCGGCCTCACCGCCTATTTCGGCCTGCTGGAGGTCGGCAAGCCCAAAGAGGGCGAGACCGTCGTGGTGTCCGCGGCGGCCGGCTCGGTCGGCTCGATCGTCGGGCAGATCGCCAAGATCAAGGGATGTCGCGTGATCGGCATCGCCGGCGGCGCCGACAAGTGCAACTGGCTGACCTCCGAGCTCGGCTTCGATGCCGCCGTCGACTACAAGGACGGCGCGGTGTTCAAGGCCCTGCGCGCGGCCGCGCCAGAAGGCATCGACGTCTATTTCGACAATGTCGGCGGCGACATTCTGGAAGCCTGCCTGCCGCAAATGAACAATTACGGCCGCATCGCCTGCTGCGGTGCGATCTCGCAATATGATGGCGCGCCTGCCGCGCACGGCCCGCGCGGCGTGCCCGGCCTGATCGTGGTGAAGCGGCTCGTCATGCAGGGCTTCATCGTGATGGACTACATGAAGGAGAGCCAGCGTGCGCTCGCCGACCTCCAGGGCTGGGTCGCATCCGGCAAGCTGAAGGTGCAGGAGGACATCATCGACGGATTGGAGAACACGCCGAAGGCGCTGATCGGATTGCTCGCGGGAGAGAACCGCGGCAAGCGCATGGTCAAGCTCTGACGACGTATTGCTTGAGCATGATCTCCGCGCAAACGCGTTCCGCGTTTGTCGCGAGGGAAAGCGGCGTACACTTTTCCGGATCGTGCTCTAGTTACGTCGCAATTGCGCCCGTATAATCTACTTGCGGTAGAGGCCGAGGCAGCCAATGATGCTGCACGCGGCATCACCCGCAATGATTGCTTGCATTACATTTGAAAATTGTCGGCGTGACCGACAGGGCAGGGAATTTACCCAAATGTTCAAGACGTTGAAACATGCATCAACGCGTCGCGCGCTGCTGGCGGCAACGCTCTTCGCAACTGCAACAGGCGCATTCGCGCAAGCGCCGACCGAGGCTCAGAAGAGCGCCATCCGTTCCGCATGCCGCTCGGACTTCATGGCGCACTGCGCGAGCGTCACGCCCGGCGGCGTGGAGGCGTATCAATGTCTCCAGAAGAACATGTCCGGCCTGTCATCGGGATGCCAGACCGCGGTTCGCGCGGTCGAGCCCGCTGCCGCGCCGAAGACTGAAGCTGCACCCGCCAAGTCTGAACCGGCAAAGACCGAAGCCGCCCCCGCCGCCGCAGCCGCTCCGAAAGCGGCGGCGTCAAAGCAGCCGAGCAGCGCGCAGATTGCCGCGGTCAAGAGCGCGTGCCGCGCCGATTATCCCAAGGTGTGCGCGAGCGTGCCACCGGGTGGCGCCCCCGCCCTCGAATGCCTCGAGAAGAACAAGGCCAAGGTTTCGCCGGCCTGTGAGAAGGCGGTGAGCGCCGCGACCGGTGGCGGCGGCGCCGCTGCAACGGCAGCGCCTGCGGGCGCAGCGCCAGCGGCGGCGACGGCGACGCCGGCCGTAATCGCTTTGCGCCCGCTGCGGCCGCGCGAAGAGCTGTTCATCGTGCGCTCGGCCTGCGGTGCCGACATCCGCACGCTCTGCGCCGGCGTCGCACCGGGCGGGGGCCGCATCGTGCAATGCATCTCCAGCAATGCCGCGTCACTGTCGCCCGCCTGCAAGGAAGTGCTGGCGCCATTCGCCGCGCGATAAGCGGCGCTGGATTGCGCGCCAAGGGCGCGACCATGATCGGCCGCGCGCGAATGAATTTTCGCGCGCCGGCCACGACAAACCCTTTGCAAGTCACCGATTTCAATCACGACAAGACCGGGAGGACAACATGCGTTCATTTCTGCTTATTGCTGCCGCGCTCCTCGCCTTCGGCACGAGCATGACCTTTGAGTCTACCGATGCCAACGCGGTGGTTTGCGCCCGTGGCGTCTACCGCGCCGGCTGCGCCGGGCCGAATGCGGCCGTCGTGGTGCGCAAGCCGGTTCCCGCGGTCCGCTGTACCAGGGTGCTGGTGAACGGCGTCTACATGAAACGCTGCGTCTGACCCCCGATGGCCAAGCCCGCACGGTTTGGCTATGGTTCGCAACGTCACTGCTTCGGATACGCGCCAGACGCGCGTGTCCTGGAGGAGGCTTCGACGCGCCTCGCCTTCGATAATTCCACTGGCGTGGACGGCCGGAGCACATTAGTCTACCCCTAGATAGTAAGTATACTGTCAATTAGGGAGGCAGGCGTTGCGGATCGCCGTGATTGGCGGGGGGCCCGGTGGGCTCTATTTCGCCTATCTCTGGAAGAAGCGTCACCCCGAGGATCAAGTCGACCTGTTCGAACAGAACCCGGCCGACGCGACCTGGGGCTTTGGCGTCGTGTTCTCCGATCAGGCCCTGGAGTTCCTGCGCGCCGACGACCCCGAAACGGTCGATGCGATCGCGCCGCACATGGAGAGCTGGGAGAACATCACGCTCAACCTTCACGGCGACAGCGTCGCCATCGACGGCGTCGGCTTCTCCTCGATCGGCAGGCTGGAGCTCCTGCAGTTCCTCCAGCATCGCGCGCTCGACGCCGGCGTCACGCCGCGCTTCGACACCCAGATCCACGCCATCGACCAGCTCAACGGCCACGATCTGATCGTCGCCGCCGACGGGCTGAATTCGCTGGTGCGGCGCGCCTATGAGGGCGATTTCGGCACGTCGCTGTCCTACTCCTCCAACAAGTTCGTCTGGTACGGGACCTCGAAGCGCTTCGACACGCTGTCGCAGACCTTCGTGAAGACCGACCGCGGCGCCTTCAATGCCCATCACTACCGCTACTCCCCGACCATGAGCACCTTCCTGGTCGAATGCGACCACGCGACATGGCAGGCCTATGGCTTCGCCTACAAGGATGCCGAGCAGTCCAAGGGCGTGTGCGAGGAGGTCTTTGCCGACACGCTGGGCGGCCACTGTCTGGTCTCCAACAAGTCGGTCTGGCGCAACTTTCCCTGGGTCTGGAACGAGCACTGGTCGTTCAAGAACATGGTGCTCATCGGCGACGCCCTGCACTCGGCGCATTTCTCCATCGGCTCGGGGACGCGGCTCGCGATCGAGGACGCCATTGCGCTGGTCAAGGCGCTGGAATCGGATGCGCATCTTTCGACCGCGCTGCACCGTTACCAGGCCGCGCGAAAACCGGTGGTGCAGAAGCTCGTCAATGCCGCGCGCACCTCGGCCTTCTGGTACGAGAACTTTGCCCAGCACATGCAGCTCGGCCTGATGGACTTCGCCTATAGCTACATCACCCGCTCCGGCCGCATCGACGACCCCCGGCTGCGCGCAATGTCGCCCGCCTTCATGACGCGCTACGAGGCCGAGAAGAACGGCGTAGATGCCGCATGAGCCGCGAGATCCGCGACCAGGTGCCCGCCGACAGCCCGGGCGCCCGCGAAATCGGCTTTGCCATTCCGCAAATCTACAATGCCAGCCGCGTGCTGTTCGACCAGCTCGCCAAGGGCCGCGGCGACGAGCCCGCGCTGATCGGGCCAGCGGGGACGCGCAGCTATGCCGAGCTCTGCGCGGAAGCTTGCCGCTGGGGCAACGGGTTCGAGTCGCTCGGCCTGAAGCGCGGCGACCGCGTGCTGCTGTTCCTCGACGATACCCCGACCTATCCGGCCGCATTCTTCGGCGCGGTGCGCGCCGGCTTCGTGCCGCTCCTGATCAATACGCTGACGCCGCCGGACCTGCTGCAATTCTATCTCGCCGATTCCGGCGCGGCGGTTGCGGTGGCGGATGCCGAATTCGCGACGCGCTTCGATGCGGAGGCCTGCGCGGCGACCTGCCTGCGCACGCTGATAGTCGTCAACGGCGAAGCGCACGGCCACGCCGCGCCTGCGGCGATCGCGGCGCCGGGCTGGCTCGCGCAGTTCCCGGCCGAGCTCGCGGAAGCGGACACCCATCGCGACGAGATGGCGTTCTGGATGTACTCGTCCGGCTCGACCGGCCGGCCCAAGGGGATCGTGCATCTCCAGCACGACATGGCCTACAGCGATGCCGCATTTGCGCAGAACGTGCTGAAGCTGACGCCCGGCGATATCTGCTTCTCGGTGCCGAAAATCTTCTTCGCCTACGGTTTCGGCAACTCCGTCACCTTCCCGTTCTCCGCGGGTGCCGCGACGCTGCTGCTGCCGGGGCAGCCGAAGCCTGCATCGATCTTTGCCGCGATCGAGCAATACAAGCCGACGGTCTTCTTCGGCCTGCCGACGCTGTACACCTCACTGACAAAGGCGGAGGGAGCAGACAAGACCGACTTCTCGTCGCTGCGCATGTCGCTTTCCGCGGCCGAGGTCTTGTCTGCGGACGTCTTCAACGGCTGGAAGACGCTCACCGGCCTCGAGATCGTCGAAGGCCTCGGCTCGACCGAGGTGCTGCACATCTACCTCTCCAACCGCCCCGCGCAGAAGAAGCTCGGCGCCGCGGGCCTGCGCGTGCCCGGCTACGAGGTCGCTCTGCGCGACAAAGACGGCCGCGACGTCGCCGACGGCGAGGAAGGCATCCTGTGGGTGCGCGGCGATTCCAACACGCCGCTATACTGGAACCGGCCGGACAAATCCGCCGAGACCATCCGCGAGGGTGGCTGGATCTACACCGGCGACCGTTTCGTGCGCGATGCCGACGGCTTCCACTTCTTCCGCGGCCGTGCCGACGACCTCATCAAGATTTCAGGCCAGTGGGTCTACCCGCTCGAGGTCGAGCTGTGCCTGGCCGACCACCCCGACATCCGCGAATGCGCCGTGTTCGCCGCCGAGCTGCCGGACCGGCGCATGACGCTGAAGGCGGTGGTGGTGATGAACAATCGCGCGACCGATCAGAATGAGGCGACGCGGCGGCTGCAGGATTACGTCAAGGGCAAGCTGCTTCCCTACAAATATCCGCGCGAGGTGATCTTCATCGACGAGCTGCCGAAGACGGGGACTGGGAAGATCGACCGGCAGGCGTTGTTGCGGATGTGAGGCCGATGGATTCTCCACACCATAAGTGTCGTCCCCGCGAAGGCGGGGACCCATAACCACAGGGAAAAGTTGCGGCGCGCAGCTGGTAACCACGAATCTTCGCCAAACTTCTCCCTGGGGTTATGGGTCCCGGGCTCGCGCTTCGCGCGCCCCGGGACGACAGCGGAGAATGAGGTGCTGGTGCAGCCTCACTCACACTCCCCCCTCACCCACCCTTCCCCAGATGCTCCAGCGCGTCCTCCGCGCGCAGCGGCACACGTGAGGCCTCGTTGTTGAGGTCGACGAGCTGCACCAAAAGCCCCATCAGCGCCTTGCGGTCGGCGGGTTTCAGCGGCTCCAGCATGCGCGCCTGGGCTCGCTCGACGGCGGGGATGATCTCGCGCAGGATCGCGGCGCCTGATTTCGTCAGATAAAGCAGCTTGATCCGCTTGTCTTCGGGTGCCGGCTTGCGCTCGATAAAATCCTTGCCCTGCAGCCGCTCGATCACGCTGCCGAGCGTGGAGCGGTCGAAGGCGATCACCGCCGACAGCCGTGTCGCGTCGATGCCGGGATGGGTGTGGATCGCGATCAGCGCCGCATATTGCACCGGCGTGAGATCGAACGCCTTGCACTCCTCCATGAAGATCGAGACCGCGATCTGCTGCATGCGCCGGAACAGATAGCCCGGCGCGGCATAGACCGCGTCGATCGTGATCGGAGCGGCGGGCTTACTCGGCATCGGGCTGCTTCTCCGGGGCGGCGTTGGCGAAGGCCGGCAGCGCCTTTGCCGCAGCTTCCGCCTTCAGCAGCCGCGGATAAGCCGACACATCGACGCCGAAGCGGCGGGCATTGGCGAGTTGCGGCACCAGGCAGAGATCGGCGAGCGTCGGGACATCGCCGAAGCAGAACGGCCCCATCTCGTCACTGATCAGCGTCTCGCAGGCCGACAGCCCCTCGCGGTTGACCCACGCCGCCCAGTCCTGGACCTTCTCCTCGGCGAGGCCAAGCTCGCGCAGCCGCGCCAGCACCTTCAAATTCTGCACCGGGTGGGTGTCGCAGGCGATCGCCAGCGCGAACGCCCTCACCTTCGCGCGCCGCAGCGGATCCTTCGGCAGCAGCGGCGGATTGGGATGCGTCTCGTCGAGCCATTCGATGATGGCGACCGATTGGGTCAGTACCGCTCCCGCATCGTTCTCCAGCGTCGGCACCAGCCCTTGCGGATTGATGGCGAGATAGGCGGGTGCACATTGCTCGCCCTTGCGAAGATGATGCGGCAGGTGCTCGGCACCGAGGCCCTTGAGGTTCAGCGCGATCCGCACCCGATAGGCGGCGCTGGAGCGGAAATAGCCGTGCAGCTTCATCGGAAACCTCCCTGTATTTTGTTTGTCGTTCCGGGGCGACGCGTTAGCGACGAGCCCGGAATCCATAACCACGATCGGGAGTATGGATTCCGGGCTCGCGCCTTTCGGCGCGCCCCGGAATGACAGCGGCTTTGTAGGCCGTTCGTCACGTTGACGCTACCTAGATCGTCAGTATACTGTCAATCAACAAAACGAACGGGAGCCGCACCATGGAAGCCGTGACCAAGACGCCGGAACGCGAAGCCTTCTACAAGAAGATCGACGGCGAAAACCTCACCGCGCTGTGGACGGTGATGAGCGATTTGATCACGCCGGAGCCGAGGAGCGCCTGCCGCCCGCATCTGTGGAAATTCGACGTCATTCGCGACTACATGACGGAAGCCGGCCGACTGATCACGGCCAAGGAAGCCGAGCGGCGCGTGCTGGTGCTGGAGAACCCCGGCCTGCGCGGCCAGTCTAAAATCACGACCTCGCTCTATGCCGGCGTGCAGATGGTGGTGCCCGGCGACGTCGCGCCCGCACACCGGCACAGCCAGTCGGCGCTGCGCTTCGTGCTCGAAGGCAAGGGCGCCCACACCGCGGTCGACGGTGAACGCACCGCGATGGAGCCCGGCGATTTCATCATCACGCCGTCGATGACCTGGCACGATCACTCCAACGAGACCACTGAGCCGATGTTCTGGCTCGACGGCCTCGACATCCCGCTGGTGCAGTTCTTCGACTGCTCCTTTGCGGAAGGCTCCAAGGAAGACCAGCAGAGGATCACAAGGCCCGCCGGCGACAGCTTTGCGCGCTACGGCCACAATCTGCTGCCGGTCGATGTGAAGCGATCGTCCAAGACCTCACCGATCTTCAGCTATCCCTATGCCTACACCCGCGAGGCGCTGGAGAAAGCCCGCGCGAGCCAGGAGTGGGACGCCTGCCACGGATTGAAGCTGAAATTCAGCAACCCCGAGACCGGTGATTTCGCAATGCCGACCATCGGCACCTTCATCCAGTTGCTGCCGAAGGGTTTCAAGACCGCACGCTACCGCGCGACCGATGCGACGGTGTTCTGTCCGATCGAGGGCAAGGGACGCAGCCGTATTGGCGACGCCGTTTTCGAATGGGGCCCGCGCGATCTGTTCGTGGTGCCGAGCTGGCAATGGGTAACGCACGAGGCCGAAGACGACGCCGTGCTGTTCAGCTTCTCGGATCGCCCGGTGCAGCAGAAGCTGGATCTGTTTCGCGAGGATCGCGGGAACGCGTGACGGCTAGCGTATTGGCCTCATTCTCGGTGTCGTCCCGGACAAGCGAAGCGCAGATCCGGGACCCATAACCCCAGGAAGGAGCTTGACGAAGATTCGTAGTTATCTTCGTCGGTACGAAGACCGCTCTTCCCCGATAGATCACGCGGTATGGGTCCCCGCTTTCGCGGGGACGACAGCGGATTCACCGCCAGTGCAACAGCCGCGTCTCCAGCCAGCCGATCACCTTCCCCACCGCAAGCCCGAATACCGACAGGATCACCACGCCCGCTAGCAGCTGATCCGTCTGCATCAGATTGCCGGCCTGAAGCACGAACGCGCCGATGCCGTACTGGGCGCCGATCATCTCGGCACTGACGACGAGCAGCAGCGCGACGGACGCGGTGATGCGGAAGCCGGCGAGGATGGCGGGCAGCGCGCCGGGCCAGATCACCTTGCGCACGATGGTGGCGAAGGGGACGTTGAAGCTTTGCGCCATGCGGATGAGGTTGCGCGGCACCGCATCGACGCCGCTATAGACCGAGATCGCGGTCGAGAAGAACACGCCGAGTGCAATGGTCGCGATCTTCGGCTCTTCGCCGATGCCGAGCCAGAGAATGAGCAATGGCAGCAGTGCGATCTTCGGGATCGGGAACAGCGCCGAGATGAAGGTGATGCCGACGCTGCGCGCAAGCCGCGACAGGCCGATGGCGAAGCCGACGACGACACCGGCCGCTGTTCCCAGCAGCCAGCCGACGCCGATGCGCAGCAGCGAGGCCGAGAGATGCTGCCATAGCGCGCCGGACATCGCGAGCTCGTAGATCGCCCGCGCGATCGCAGCCGGCGCCGGCAGGAACAGCGGATTGACGAGCCCGGCGTTGCCGGCGGCCTGCCAGATCGCAATGACGAGGGCGAGCGCGATCCAGCCGCCGAAGCGGCTCGAGGCAGGCACGAAACCGGCGCCGCGAAAACGGACGCGCCGCGTCGTATCGTCCTTCGCAGACACCCCCGCGCGATCAAGCATGCTGGACCTCGCGCTCGGCGTCGATCGCCTCGTTGCGGATCAGCGACCAGATCTGGTTCTGAAGCGCCAGCAGCTTTTCACGCGCAGCGATCTCGCCGCGCTCGGTGCGCGTCATCGGCACGGTCACGACCTCGCGAATGCGGCCCGGCCGCCGCGACAGCACCACGATGCGGTCGGCGAGCCGCGCGGCTTCCTCGAGATTATGGGTGACATAGACCGCGCCCATGCCGCCGTCGGCGAGCAGGCGGACGAAGTCTTCCATCAGCAATTCGCGGGTCTGCGAATCCAGCGCCGACAGCGGCTCGTCCATCAGCAGGATGGCGGGCTTGACCGCGAGCGCGCGCGAAATGCCGACGCGCTGGCGCATGCCGCCGGAGAGCTGCTTCGGATAGGTCGTGCGGAAGTCGGTCAGCCCGGTGCGGCGCAGGGCATCGTCGACCAGCGCGCGGCGCTGCACGGCCGAGAGCTGGGTATGCAGCAGCGGGAATTCGACATTCTCCTCCACCGTCGCCCAGGGCGGCAGCGCGAAATCCTGGAACACGAAGGTCAGCGGATTGAGGCTGTCCGCCGGCGGAGTCCCGCGCAGCTCCGGCGCGCCCGAGGTCGGCTGCAGCAGTCCGCCGAGGATTGACAGCAGCGTGCTCTTGCCGCAGCCGGACGGACCGACGATCGCCACCACCTCGCCGGCGCCGACGGTGAAGGAAACGTCGTCGAGCACGGCGAGGTCGCCGAAACGATGGCTGATGTGGTTGGCGATCAGGTCCATTCTATCTGGTCTATCCTGTTCTCCGTCGTTCCGGGATGATCCGAAGGATCAGACCCGGAACCTCGAGATTCCCGGTTTGATGCTTCGCATCGCCCCGGAATGACGAAGGGCTAGTCCGCCTTCACAAAATCCTTGGCGATGATCGTGTTCGCATCAAAGCCCTTGTCGGCAAAGCCCTGCTCCTGCAGCCATTTGATCTGGTTGTCGACGTTCTTGACGTCCAGCTTGCCGTCGGGATCGATATAGGCGCAATTGCCGACCACCTGCTCGACCGGCAAATTGGTGTATTTTGCAATGATCTCCAGCAGCGGCTTGGTCTTGTCGTTGATGGGCGCGACGCCGTCCTTCATCGCGGCGAGGATGACGTCGTGATATTCGCGATCGGCTTTCGCGAGCACGCCGAGAAATTTCGTCACCAGCACCTTGTTGGTCAGCGTCTTCGGCGAAGCGAACACCGCACCGAGCTGCCAGGGCGTCTCGTCGCCGACCCATCCCAAAAACTTCGCACCGCCCTCGTCCATCAGCTTTCGCGCGGTAGAAATGGGCAGCAGCGCCGCATCGACCGTCTCGCCCTTCAGCGCGGCGGCCGCGTTCGACAGCGATTGCAGCGGCACGATCTTCACGTCGGCGAGCTTGAAACCGTATTTGTCGGCGAGCAGCCCCAGCGAATAGTGAAAGGACGAGCCGACCTGCGTCACGGCCACGCGCTTGCCCGCGAGGTCCTTCGGCGTCTTCAGTCCGGCGGCATAGGCGTTGTTGCTGGCGAAATAGCCGATCAGGGGATAACCGGCCTTCTCGCGGCTCATGCCGCCGATCACTTTCAGCGTGCCTTTGCCGGCGAGATTGTAGAGACCCGCCGTGAAGGCGGTGACGCCGAAATCGACGTCGCCCGAGGTGGTCGCAACCGCGATCGGCTGCGCCGCATCGAAGAACTTCAGCTCGACGTCGAGGCCGGCCTCGCGGAAATAGCCCTTGTCCTGCGCAATGAAGACGGGCGCGGACGACGACAGGCGGAGCACGCCGATCCTGGCCTTCAGCGCGTCTTCGGCTCGGGCCGTGCCCATCGCCGTGATCGTCATCAGGCCAGCCAGTGCGAGCCGCGCAATCCCGATCATCCCGTTTCCTCCGTCGTCGTTCTCTCGGTCGTAATGTTACAACCGTCACAAACCTTCCGGCACGGGCTGGTCCCGCCCGATGAAGGCGCCCTGTTGTTTCAACGTTTCCTGCAATTTTTCAATGGGGATGTCGCGCGGGACACGGTTTCCTGAGAGCGCGAGCGCCGCGGCGGAACCGGCGGCTTCCCCCATCACGAAACAGGCACCGGAAACCCGCGCCGCCGACTGGCCCTCATGGGTCATCGAGGCGCAGCGGCCGGCGACGAGGAGATTGTCGACGCCCTCGGGCACCAGCATCCGGTAAGGCAGCTCGTTAAAGCCGCGCGATTCCGGGATTGGCGGAAACGTGAAGACGACGTCGCCGGGAACATGAGCCTCGATCGGCCAGCCATTGACGCCGATGGAATCCGCGAACGAGGCACAGCCGAGCACGTCCTCGCCGCTGAGCTGGTAGCCGCCCTTGATGCGGCGGGTCTCGCGGATGCCGAGCTGCGGCGGCAGATCGACGATGTAGGATTTTTCAAAACCCGGCACGGTGCTGCGCAGGAACTCGAATGCGGCCAGCGCCTGCTTGCGGCCCTCGATCTCGCCGCGGGTGAGGTCGTCGGGCTCGATGCCGTTGATGGCATGGCCGTCCTCGCGCGCCACTTGCGTGAAATTCACCCGCCATTCGATGCCAGACTTCTGCGGCCGCACGATCGCGCTCTTGCGCGGGAATGTGTGGGTGCCGGCGGCGAGCGCCTTCTCCATCAATTGCGGGATGGTGCGCCAGGCATCGCCAGCCTTCTCGGGATCGATGCCGTTGAGGCGGAGCATCATCGAGGGGTACATCGGATGGCCGTGCTCGTCGCCGACCTCGAACGGCGCTCCGGCCCAGACCGCGAGGTCGCCGTCGCCGGAGCAATCGATGAAGATCTCGGCGCGGACCGCCTGCCGTCCGGCCTTGGTCTCGACCATCAGCGCATCGATGCGGCTGTTATCGCTCATCACGACACCGGCGCCGAGCGCATGGAAGAGGATGTGCACCTTGTGGCTTGCGAGCAGCTCGTCGGCCGCGATCTTGTAGGCCGCGGTGTCATAGGCCTGGGCGAAAACCTTGCCGAGGATCAGATGTGGCGCGTTGAGGCCGTTCAAATGATCGATCCGCGCCAGCAGATCGGACGCCATGCCCTGCACCAGCCGGTGGGCCTGGCCGTAGACATTGCCATGCAGGCCGCAGAAATTGGTGACGCCAGCAGCCGTGCCCATGCCGCCGAGGAAGCCGTAGCGCTCGATCAGCAGCGTCTTTCGTCCCGCACGCGCCGCTGACGCTGCCGCCACGATACCGGCCGGGCCGCCGCCGAGAACGACGACTTCATATTCGCCGTAAAGCGGCACCTGGCGTGCCGGTTCTTCGATCATCATGGCCCGCATGCGCGTCCGCTCCCAAAATCTCTTGCTTGAAGCCGACTATGAATTAACGCTGAGGGAGCTACAATCCACCAAAATACGCGATCAGCTTTCTCGAATCGAGAAAGGTCGACATGGACATCCTGGTAAACCTTCAGGCCTTCCTCGCCACGGCGGATACGGCCGGATTCTCTGCCGCCGCGCGCAAGCTCAATGTCTCGACCTCGGTCGTCGCCAAGCGCGTCACGCAACTGGAGGCGCGGATCGGCGCGCCGCTGTTCCATCGCTCGACCCGGCAATTGCGCCTGACGGAAGCCGGCCAGCGCTATGTGCATCGCGCCCGCAGTGTCGTCGCCGATGCCACCGACCTGCTCTCGCGCATGGGCGAGAAGGGCCACGATCTCGTCGATCACCTCCGCATCAAGGCGCCGACCTCGCTCACCGTGGCGCGCCTTGCCGACGCCTTCAGCGCCTTCCAGACGCAGAACCCGCGATTGAAACTCGAGATCGTGCTGATCGACCGCCCGGTCGATCCCGTCACCGAAGGCTTTGACATCGCCATCGGCGCCTTCCCTCATTCCTTCGGCGGCGTGGTCGACGAGCCGCTGTGCCCGCTGAAGCGGCTGCTCTGCGCCTCACCGGCCTATTTGAAGAAGCACGGCGCGCCAAGGCACCCGCGCGACCTCGTCGACCATCGCTGCCTCAGCTTCCTGCCGACGGGACCGGAGTGGATTTTCGACGGCCCGCGCGGGCGCATCAGCATCCAGGTCAGCCCGCTGCTCTCCTCCAACGAGGGCCATGTGCTGGCGCGCAGCGCGATCGCAGGCAACGGCATCGCGCTGATCTCTCACTATCTCGTCGCGGATGCCTTGCGCGACGGTACGCTCAAGCCGGTGCTGCGCGACTTTCCGATTCCCGAGCTGTGGGTCAAGGCCGCGATCCCCGAGCAGCGGCGCAACGCCGCCGCAGTGCAGGCGCTCTTGCGCGAATTGAAGAGCGCGCTGCTACCGGTGCTGTAAGGCCGCCTCGTTCGCCTCCGTGGCGTCGCCGGCTTCTCCGGGTTCAGGCCGCCGAGCGGATGGTGTGGAGGAAATCGTCGACGTTCGACCTCATCGAATCCGCCTGCTGCTTCAGGGCGGCTGCGACCGTCAGGGCGGCTTCGGCGCCGGCGTCGGTCTCGCCCGCCACGGCGCGCACCTGACCGATTTCCTGCGTCACTGCCGTGGTGCCGTTGGCCGCCTCCTCGACATTGCGCGCGATTTCGCCAGTGGCCGCGCCCTGCTCTTCGACGGCCGCGGCAATCGCCGTGGCGATGTCGGCCATTTCCTTGACGGTGGAGCCGAACTGCCTGATCGCCTGAACCGATTGGCCGGTCGCACTCTGGATCGTCGCGATCTGGCTGGCGATCTGCTCGGTCGCCTGCGCCGTCTGGGTGGCGAGACTCTTGACCTCGCTGGCGACGATTGCGAAGCCCCGGCCGGCGTCGCCGGCGCGCGCCGCTTCGATGGTCGCGTTCAGCGCCAGCAAATTGGTCTGGCTGGCGATGGCCTGAATCAGCTGAATGATGGTGCCGATCTTCTCAGCCGCATCCGACAGCCCGTGCATCAATTCGGAGGTGCGGTTGGTCTCGTCGGTCGCCCTGTTCGAGACCGCGACGGAGCGGTGCACCTGGCTGGAGATTTCACGGATCGAGGCTGCGAGTTGCTGGGTGGCGGAGGCGACGGTCTGCACATTCATCGATGCCTGCTCGGCGCGGGTGGCGACCGCTTCGGCGAGCCCGCGTCCGCGCTCGGCAACCTTTGCCAACTCCTCGGCGCTGCGCCCCATGTCGTTGGCACGGCCGCCGACACCGGCAATGACCCCCTGCATGCCCTGCTCGAAGCGGCCGGCAAGATCCGACATCATGCGGGCGCGGTCGGCCTCGCTGGCTTCGCGCTGTGCGGTCGCCTCGCCTTCCATGCGGCGAACCGCCAGCGCGTTTTCGCGGAACACCTCGACGGCGCGCGCCATGCGGCCGATCTCGTCGCGCGATTCGCCGCCCGGGATCGGCTCATCGAGCTCGCCCGCCGCCAGCGACTGCATCCGGTCCGTCATGCTGCGAATAGGACCCGACACGCTGGCGCCGATCAGCCACGCCAGCACCGCTCCCAGCAGCAGCGCGCCGGCCGCGGTCGCGATCACGGTCTGCTTGGTCTGCTCGACCGCTGCCGCGGTCCTGTCGCCCTGCTCGGCGCGCACGGTGCCGAGCCTCGCGTTGATCTTGTTGACGTGGTCGTCGATTGCCGCACTGGCCTTCTTCAATTCAGCCTGCCTGGCGCGCAGATCGGCGGCCACCTTGATGACCTCGTCCAGCGCGGCCGCGTCGGCAGTGATCGCGGTCTTGAGCGCTGCGACCAGCGCCTTCAGCTTGGCGTCGTTCACCCCCGCCAGCTCAGCCTCGGTGTCTGCGATCGCCAGCTGGGCGTAGGACAACGCCTGCTTGGCGTCGTCGGCATCGCCCGTCGACAGAGTGGAGCCATAGCGCATCACGGTGATCCGCAATGCGTCAACGACGCCGGCCAGGCGCATCGGGTTGACCAGCCGCTCCGCGTCCTCGGACCGGTTGGCGAGCGCAACCTGAATGCCGCTGACATTGAGGCCGGCGGCTGCCCCCTGGGCATCGGTTTTCGTGGTCGCGGCGCGCAGCCGATCCGCCGCCTCCGCTGCCGCGGTGAACGACGCGCGATAGGTTTCCAGCGCGGTCTTGACCGGGCCGATGCCTTCCGCAATCGCTTGCAGCTTGCCGAACTGCCGGTCGACCTGATCGGCCAGTTTGCCGACGCCGTCGATCGCCTTGGCCGCGGCATCCTTGTCGCCGACGTTCCAGGTTCGGATAAATTTCTCGACCGCCGAGTTCGCCTCCAGAAGCGCGGCGCGCGCCTGTGACATGCCGGCGTCGCCGGCAGCGCTGGTCACGAGCTCATTGACCGTTCCGCCGATCCGCTCGACCTGGACGATAGCGAAGCCCGCGAGCAGAACCAGGAAGCTGAGAACCAGCGCGAAGCCGCCAAACACGCGCGGACGAACGCCGACCCGGGACATCATGTGCGATAATTTCATGGCAAATCCGATATTCTTCAACGAGTGGACCGGATGGCGGCGAGCAGATCCTTGCCAAACCGCTTCTCGAATTCCTGATCGAGCGGCTTGACCGCGTCGACGAAGGGCTGGCGGTCGAATGTCTCGATGACGTCCATACCGCCGCTACGCACCTGCTCGAGCGATGCGGCATCGAGCTTCGCCTGCCAGGTCACCTCCGCGCCCTCCTTCGCCAGCGCGATCAGCATGGCCTGGTCGGCCGGCGGAAGCTGTTCGAACATGGCACGGTTGGCGACGAACGCGATCGGCGCGAAGAAGTGACCGGTCAGCGTGAGGTATTTCTGGACTTCGTAAAGCCGGGAGCCGGCGATGGTCGGCACCGGATTTTCCTGCCCATCGAGCCGGCCGTCCTTCAGCGCGGTGTAGACCAGCGGAAATTCCATCGGGACCACTTCGGCGCCGAGCGCCTTGAACGTCATCTGGTAGATCTCGTTCGGAATGACGCGGATCTTGAGACCCTTGATATCCTCGGGCGTGCGAACCGGCCGTTTGGAATTCGTGACGTTGCGAAAACCCTGCCGGCCGATCGCCAGCAGCGTCAGCCCCTTGTCCGCGAATTTAGTGGCGATTGCCGCGCCGGCCGGACCTTGCGCCACGGCCTTCGCGTGGGCTGTGTCGCGGAACAGGAAGGGAATGTCGAACACGCCAAGTTCGGGGACGACCGAACTGACCACAGACCCCGACAGCACCGCCATATCGACCGAACCGGCCCGGGTCGCCGCCAGGATGGCGTTCTCGCTGCCGAGCGCATTGGTGGCGCGCTCGTCGATCACGATGCGCTTGCCGGCCGATGCCACCAGCTTCTGGCGAAACTCATCGGCCCCGAGCTGCTGCGGGCTCCCCAGCTGGGAATTGAACGCCAGAGAGATCAATCGCGGTGAAGCGGCAGCCGGTTGCAGAACCAGCAGCCCTGCCGCCGCGGCGACGATTGATCCGGCTTTCCAAAGTCCCAAAACCTGTCTGTGCATTCGACACCATGGCGTGACAATTGTCGTAACCCTAATGGCCGGGAATGATTGAACCCTTAAGGAAGGCCCCGCGGAATTACGGAGATTCGCTTCAGTCCGCCGCCGACGAGATTCGGGACAGAGGTCCAATGCAGATGATATCGGGTTGCTCCGGGATGATGAGTGGTGCGAGGAAATGACGATGGGATCAAGAATACAAATGGCTGCCGCCATCGCGATCGGCATCATGGCCGGTACGGCCCCGGCCCGCGCCGAGGTCGCGCAATGCCGGTTCATCCAGGCCAAGGCGGAGCGCGAAGCGTGTTACCAACGCCAGGAAGCCGCGCTGGCCGCCAAGCGCAAGCCGGAGCCGAGCGCGGAAAGCAAGACGCTCGAAACGATGCGCCAGATGCGGCAGGACGACGATGCCGTCTATCGCAGCATCAACAATATCTGCCGCGGCTGCTGAGATCGCGACCGAGCTCAAGGCGCCTAACGTTCCGACTGTTTTCGATAGACCAGTGAGATCACGAAGGCCTCGATCGACCTGCTGCCGGGCGGCAATGGCGGGAACGGTTGTGCCTGCCTGAGGGTATTGAGCGCCGCCTCATCCAGCATGGCCGAGCCTGAGCTGGTTTTCACGCTGCTCGTCGCGAGCAATCCCCAGCGGCTGATGCTGAATGCAAGCTCCGCCGTCCCTTCGACCCTGTCGCTGACGGCCCGCCGCGGGTAGGACTTTTCGATTTGCAGCCGCGCAACCAGCATGCGGCCGTATTCATCGATGGATTTCACACCTGCGCCCTTCGCCGCGCGCACATTGTCACGTGCCAGCGTGGTGCGGCCGTCGCTCGGGTCACGCTTGAGCAACCGGTCATAGTCCGCGATCGCGAGATCGAATGCCTTTTTCCGGCTGTAAGCCCATGCGCGATCCGCATAGGCGTCCCTGGAACGAGGATCGAGCTTGATCGCCCGTGTCATGTCGGCGATCCCGGCATCGAACTGTCGCAGCGAAACGTATCTCCGTCCCCGGGACAACAGGCGCGATGGCGCCGGATCAAGCCGAAGCGCCGCATCGAAATCCTTGAACGCGGCGTCATCTTCGAGACGGTACCAGTGCAGGAAACCGCGACGCATGAAGGCGTCAGCATTCCCCGGATGACCTGCAATCGCTTCGTCGAAATCGGCCAACGCATGTGCGAAGTCGTCCTTGTCAAAATAGGCATCGGCGCGGCGGGCCAGCAGTCGGGAACGGCTCTCCTTGTTCTTTTCCTGATCGAGCAGTCTTGTGCAGGCCTCGATGCGTATGTTTGAGGCAACCTTCTCGTCGTTGCAGACGACGCTGTCATCGGAGCTTGCATGACCGGGCCAGATTGCGACGATCAACGGCAATGCAAGAATGAACTTCCGACGCATGACCTCTCGGCCCCCACACTCTCGATAGTGGTGGCCATCCTGCACATCGTCGGAGCAAAATCTACCCTTGGTTGCTCCAGCGCCCCGCGCGCTTCTCGGCAAACGACGCCAGCCCTTCCGCGGCCTCCGCGCTCTGACGCTTGACTGAATGCAGGTGCACGAGCCGCTTGTAGGCGGCATCGTCCACCGCCATCCCGCCAAACGAGCTCTCCAGCGCCAGCCGCTTGGTCTCGGCCATCGCCTCCGGTCCGTTGGCAAGGAGCTGCTCGACCACCTTGGCGCCGGCGGCTTCGAGGTCGGCGAGCGGGACGACCTCGTGGACGAGGCCGATGCGGCGGGCATCTTCGGCGCCGAAACGTTCGCCTGTCAGCGCGAAGCGGCGGACTTGACGTACACTAATGGCATCGCAAAGCTGCGGGATGATGATCGCGGCGGTCAGGCCCCAGCGCACCTCCGTGATCGAAAACAGTGCATTGTCCGCCGCGATCACGACGTCGCAGGCGGCAATCACGCCGGTGCCGCCGCCAAAACAGCCGCCCTGCACCAGCGCGACGGTCGGGATTGGCAAGGTATTGAGCCGCTGCACGGCCTCGAAGGTCGCACGCGACGCCGCCTCGTTCGCCTCAGCCGATTGCGGCCGCACGCCGTTGATCCATTTGAGGTCGGCGCCGGCCTGGAAATGCTTGCCGTTGCCCCGGAGCACGACGACGCGAAGGTTGGACTTCCCGCCGAGATCGTCCATGGCCGCGAGCACGCCTGCGATCAATGCACCGTCATAGGCATTGTTCACTTCGGGCCGGTTCAACGTGACGGTCGCAACCCCACGCTCATCGAGGGTCCACAGGACGGGGTTGGCAGTCATCGGCGATCCTCCGGTCATCTTGTTTGCCGCCCACTATGGCTGAGGCAACTCATCCCGATCCATATCTTTCCGGCGTAGGGCGGCCGCGTCCATCGCATGGCGGCTTGTGTCATGCTGCCGCCGGGCGACATCAAGGGATCAGGGACGGGACATCACACCATGCGCATCTGCATTTTCGGCGCGGGCGCCGTCGGCAGCCATATCGCGGTCAGGCTGGCCCGCGCCGGCCATGAGGTCTCGTGCGTGATGCGCGGCGCCCATCTGGAGGCGGTCCGCGCCAATGGCCTGAAGCTGCGCGTCGGCGATTCCGAGGTCACCGCCAAGGTGAACGCCTCCGGCGATCCGGCCCAGCTCGGCCCGCAGGACGTCGTGATCAGCACGCTCAAAGCGACCGCGCTGACGGGGCTGGTCGCCAGCATAAAACCGCTGCTTCAGGACGACACCGCGATCGTCTTTGCGCAGAACGGTATTCCCTGGTGGTACGGCATCGGCCTGCCGCCGCGGCATCCGACGCCGCCCGACATTTCCTTCCTCGACCCCGGCGGGCGCTTGCGCGCATGCATTCCGAAAGAGCGGATCGTCGGCGGCGTCGTCTTCTCCTCCAACGAGGTGACCGCGCCCGGTGTGGTGCAGAACCTGACGCCGGACCGCAACCGCCTGCTGATCGGCGAATGCGACGACCGCAATTGCGAGCGCATCACCAGGCTTCGCGGCGTTCTCAACGATGCACGGCTGGAATCGCCGCCGGTGGCGGAGATCCGCGAGGCGATCTGGTCAAAGCTCCTGACCAACATGTCACTGTCGGTGCTGTGCCTGCTCACCGGCCAGACCGCGCGCGGCGTGCGTGACGACCCGGCCTTGGCCGACGTCATTCCGCGCATGCTGAACGAGGCGAACGACATCGCGCAGCACTTCATCCCCGAGGTCAAGCGCGTGACGCGCAGCGGCCCCGCCCCCAACCACAAGCCGTCGCTGCTGCAGGATTACGAGCTCGGCCGCGCCATGGAGATCGACGTGCTGGTGAAGGCGCCCGCCGCCTTCGCCCGCACCGCCGGCCTGTCGACGCCGACGCTCGACCTGATCGCCGCGCTGGCGATCCAGAAGGCACGCGACAAGGGGCTCTACTCCGCTTGAGCCTTAGGCGAGCTCATCGATCCAGGCCGCGAGTGTATCGAGCACCTCGGTAAGCGCCTCTTCGTTGGTTCGGCCGGACTTCTTCAGCACCGCGAAGGAGTGATCGCCGCCGGCGACCTCGTGCAGTGTCGCCCTCGGGCCAAGCCCATCGATCACGGGCTTGAGGAGGCCGAGATCGGCAAGCCCGTCGCGCGTGCCTTGCAGGAACAGCATCGGGATCTCGACATGGACCAGGTGCTCGGCGCGCTCCGTCGACGGCTTCTTGTCGGCGTGCAGGGGAAAGCCGAGGAAGGCGAGCCCTTTGACGTCAGGCAGCGGCGCCTTGGACTGCGCCTGCGAGGTCATGCGCCCGCCAAACGACTTTCCGCCGGCAACGAGCTTCAAGCCGGGGCAGAGCCGGCTTGCGTCCTCGACTGCCGCGCGGATAGTGGCGTGGGCGACCGCCGGCTGGTCAGGACGGCCCTGCTTGTTTTCCATGTAGGGAAAATTGAAGCGGAACGTCGCGATGCCACGATCCGCGAGCCCCTCCGCAATCTTGTCCATCGATGCATGCCGCATCCCTGCGCCGGCGCCGTGCGCCAGGACGTAGCAGGCGCGTGCATTGGCCGGCTGCGTCAGGATCGCCGAGACCGGGCCGATGCGCTCGATGTCGAGCTTGAGCTCTTGAGTTTTGGTCGCCACAATCAGCCATCCCGACAGACGCGTTTTCCGGCTGCCTTGGTAGCCTCACCGGCGTAGCCTGAAAACACAATAATCGCCGCCGCCGACCAGCCTACCAAGTCGGAAAGCCGCATTGACCGAGGTGACCATGTCCTACCGCTCCTCCTGGATGACCGAAGAGCTCGAAATCTTCCGCGATCAGTTCCGGAAATATCTGGCCAAGGATCTGGCGCCGCATGCCGAGAAATGGCGCGAGCAGAAGATGGTCGACCGCTTCGCCTGGCGCGGGCTCGGCGAGATGGGCGCGCTGCTGGCGAGCGTGCCGGAGGAATATGGCGGCCTGGGCGCCACCTTCGCCTATGACGCCGCCGTGCTGGACGACCTCGAAAGCACGGTGCCGGAGCTGACCACCGGCGTCTCCGTGCACAGCGCCATCGTCGCGCACTACATCCTCAACTACGGCTCGGAGGAGCAGAGGAAGCGCTGGCTGCCGAAGATGGCTTCCGGTGAGATGGTCGGCGCCATCGCCATGACCGAGCCCGGCACCGGCTCGGACCTGCAGGCCGTTAAGACCACCGCGAAGAAGCAGGGCAATTCCTACGTCATCAACGGCCAGAAGACTTTTATTACCAACGGCCAGGCCGCCGATCTCGTCGTCGTCGTGGCACGCACGGGCGAAGCCGGCGCCAAAGGCATTTCGCTGATCGTGGTTGAGACCGCGGGCGCGGACGGCTACAAGCGCGGGCGCAACCTCGACAAGATCGGCCTGCACGCCTCCGACACGTCGGAACTGTTCTTCGACAATGTCACGGTGCCGCCGGAAAACCTGCTCGGCAAGGAGGAGGGCCAGGGCTTTGTGCAGCTGATGCAGCAATTGCCGCAGGAGCGCCTTGCCCTTGCGGTTGGCGCGGTCGCCTCGATGGAGCGCGCGGTCAGGCTCACCACCGAATACACCAAGGAGCGGAAGGCGTTCGGCAAGCCGCTGATGGATTTCCAGAACACCGCCTTCACGCTCGCCGAGCGCAAGACCGAAGCGATGATCGCGCGCGTCTTCGTCGACTGGTGCATCGAGCGCCTCGTCGCCAAGGACCTCGACACCGTCACGGCCTCGATGGCGAAATACTGGTGCTCGGACAAGCAGGTCCAGACCGCCGACGAATGCCTCCAGCTGTTCGGCGGCTACGGCTACATGCAGGAATATCCGATCTCGCGCATCTTCATCGATTCCCGCATCCAGAAGATCTATGGCGGCACCAACGAGATCATGAAGCTGTTGATCGCCAGATCTTTATAAACCAAGACGCTGTAGCTCTGTTCAACGCGCACGCCAATCGCGTGGGCGGCAGCCGAAGCGCTGCTTGAAGCGCCGCGCGAAGTGGGAGAGATCCGAGAAGCCCCAGTCGAAGGCGATTGAGCCAATTGCCTGGCCCACTTTCGCAGGATCGCTCAGGTCCCGTGCCGCGCCGTCTAATCTGCGATCCATCACGTAGTCCGAGAATGTGGTGCCCGCGCGCTCGAACAGCTTGTGCACGTAGCGCTCGCTGATGCCGATCGCGCGCGCGACATTCGCCACCGTCAACCCAGGTTCGCGCATCCGCTCATGCACCGCACGACGGAGCGCGAGGGCGGTCGCATCAGCAAAGCCGGCCGCCTCCGCCGTCTGCGCCCGCGAGCGGCGCGACAGGCTGAGCGCAACGAGATCGAGCAGCACGTCGAACAGCCGAATGCTGTCTTCTTCCGCCATCCGCAATGCGCCGGCATTCAGCGATCGTGCGGTCTCGACGATGAGGTGACCGACATGGGGATCGTCGGAGACGCGCTCGGCCCTGAAATCGAACGACGGCGGCAGCCGGTCGCGTAAGGCGCGCGATGGCACCCAGAACGAAGCGACCTCCAGCATCGGACCGCGATCGTGCAGCAGCGTCACCTCGCGGTCGCTGTCGACGATGCCGACCTGGCCGCGGGACAGGCTGACCTCGCTGTCGCCCTGGAGCATGCGGCAGCGGCCGGCCAGCTTGAAGTTGAGATAGAAGCAACTCTCGGTCGACGCCGCGATATCGGCGCGCGAGCGATGCACGGTATGCTCGGGAAAGACCACGCGATTGATGGCGCCGGTGCCGATCTTGATGGCCTCGACCTTGGCCGGGAAGCGCGACGTCGTCGCCGATTCCGGCGTCAGGTTCATGAATGCCTGGCAGATCGCCTCGCGGTAATAGGAAAACTGCTCGTCCGGCGGGGTCACCGCGGTGTTCCAGATGACGTGCCGCGGCCGGCTTGTGACCTGCTCCATCAGTTCGCTCCGAGACCAATCCGGTTCAGCGCCAGCCAAGCGGAAAATGGCCGGCCGGTTCACACTTCGCACAACAAGAATTGTCCGCCGCGCCTCGCGAGCGCCGCAAAGGACCCACGTCATGCCGATCTAACCACACCCTCGGGAGCAGCTACAACATGTCGACCTACGTTCTCGTCCATGGCGCCTGGCACACCGGTGCCGAGTTCGAACCCGTCGCGGCCCCGATCCGCGCCGCCGGCCACAAGGTCTATACGCCGACAATCAAGGGCAATCGCCCCGGCGATGCCAAGACGACCGGGCTGAAGGAAGCGATCCAGTCGATCGCCGACTATCTCGCCGAAAACAATCTGAAGGACATCGTCCTGCTCGGCCATTCCTATGGCGGCATGATCATCACCGGCGTTGCCGACCTCGCGCCCGAACGCATTCGCCGCCTGGTCTATTGGAATGCCTTCGTGCCGAACAACGGCGAATGCCTCAACGACATGGTGCCGCCGCACTTTATCGGGCTGTTCGAAGCCATCGCGGCCGAACGCGGCGACAGCTCTGTGGTGTTGCCCTTCCCCATCTGGCGCGAAGTCTTCATCAACGATGCCGATCTCGAGACCGCGCAGCGCGCCTATGACGTGCTCAACCCACATCCGTTCGCGACTTTCACCGACAAGATCGCGCTCAAGACCAATCCGGCGGAGATGCCGCTGGCAAAATCCTACATCAACTGCACCGAGGACATCGCGATGCCGCACAGCCATCCCTGGCATCCGCGGCTCTCGGAGAAGCTCGGCCTGTTTCGTCTGGTGCAGGTGCCGGGAAGCCACGAACTGTGCTTTTCCGATCCGGCGCGGCTGGCCAAGGCGATCATGGAGGCGGGGCGCGACTGAGCTGCGCGGCTTGATCGCGCGGTCGCCGGTCACCTCATCCGCTTGTCGGCGGCGACGAAGTCGATGAAGGTCCGCACCTTCGCGGAGAGGGTTGGGGTTAGGGGCTGCCTCCGCAAACACGGTGAGAGTTAGACGCGCGGAGAGTCCCCCTCACCCGGAATTCGCTCTCGCAAATTCCAGCCTCTCCCCGCAGGCGGGGAGAGGCGAAACTCCGCGACGCCTTGCGCTCCACCTAATTCGGATGCCACCAGCGGCCGCCGATAACGACCCCTTCGGAGACGATCTTGCGATCGCCGATCAGGTGCTCGCCGACGACGTCCTCATAGTCGAACTGGCCCCGCCTGACCGTAGCAAGCGTGGCGTCGCCGACGCTGCCGGGCTTGAGGCTGCCAAGCTCGGGACGCCGCAGCGCCATCGCCGCGTTCACCGTCGAGGCGGCGACGACGTCCGACAGCTCCATGCCCATGCACAGGAACTTCGACATGGTCGTGACCTGGTCGAAGGCCGGGCCGTCGATGCAGAGCTGATGGATGTCGGACGAGATGGTGTCGGGATAGAAGCCGTTGGCGAGCATCGCGCGCGCGGTCTTGAAGGCGAACGAGCCCTTGCCGTGGCCGATATCGAACAGCACGCCGCGCTCGCGCGCGTCCAGCACCGCCTTCTTCACCGTGCCTTGCGCGGTCGCCGGCGTATTGGGGAAGGGGCGGAACGCATGGGTCAGCACGTCGCCCGGACGCAGGCGGCCCAGCACCTCCTCGTAGCTCGGCGGCGGATGGTCGATATGCGCCATCAGCGGCATGCCGACCTCGTTCGCGACCTCGAGCGCGATGTCGAGCGGCACGATCCCCGACGTGCCCGAGGAGTGCAGCCCGACGCGCACCTTGATGCCGACGATGAGGTCGCGGTTGGCATCGGCCACCTTGGCCGCCTCGATCGGATTCATCAGCCGCAACTCCTCGCTCTCGCCGACCATGATCCGGTGCGAGAAGCCGAAGATGCCGGCATGCGAGACGTGCAGATAGGCGAGGATGCGGACCTGGCTCGGCTCGATCACATGCTTGCGGAAGCCCGCGAAGTTGCCGGGACCGGCGCTGCCGGTGTCGACCGCCGTGGTGACGCCGGAGAGGCGGCAGAATTCCTCGGCATCGATGCCGAGCGAGGTGCCGCCCCAATAGACATGGGTGTGCAGATCGATCAGCCCCGGCGTCACGATATAGCGCGAGACGTCGCGCACATCGGTGCCGGGATCGGCCTTGAGCCCGGTCCCGACGGCGGCGACCTTGCCGCCGGCAAAGGCGACGTCGGTCACGGCATCGAGCTTCTGGGACGGGTCGACCACACGGCCGCCGCGCAGGATCAAGTCGAAAGGCATTGTTGTCTCCGGATGGGGTAGCGAGGCGTGGCCGGCACGTCGGCAAGGCCAGGAAGGACGTCTTTCGCTTCTAGCAATTTTTGCGCCGACGAGCGTGGCAAACTGCGACGACTGCCCATGACAAAATGGCGATCCCGGGACGACTCGAACTTTCAACCCATGTTTTACGAAACCGCTCTCAGGTCAACAATATCAGCGGCCTGTTCGGTCGGATTCCGGCTGCACGTGCGAAGCTGAAACATCCGCGGCCTATTGAAAAGACGGCGAGCGCGCATCCGGCAAACATGGAGTCGTCGGCAGGTCTCGGGCCAATGAGTGTCCGGCAAAGGTCGAGACGTGGCCGACATCATGTAGCTGGAGAAAAACGATGGAACGACTGAAATTGCTTGGCGTGATCGCTCTTTGCGCAACCTTGGCGCCGGGAGCGGCCGCCTCTGCGCGCGGCGGCGGACATGGGGGCGGTGGACATGGGGGCGGTGGCGGACATTTCGGAGGCGGCGGATTTCACGGTGGTGGGCACTTTGGAGGCGGCGGAGGCTTCCACGGCGGAGCCGGTCATTTCCGGGCCGCTGGCGGCTTCCATGGCGGTCAATTCCATCATGCCGGGTTCCGGCATCGCTACCGCCACGCATGGGCTTACGGCGGGGGTCTTGGCCTTGGCGGCGCATTCGCGCTGGGCGCCTATTCGGGCTGGCCTTACTATGGCGGCTACGACAACGGCTACTACGGCGATTACGACGACTCTGCTGATGGCTCGTCCTATTGCGAACAAAAATATCGCTCGTACGACCCGGCTTCGGGAACGTATCTCGGTTACGATGGCAAGCGACACCCCTGCCCATAGCTCGATGTGGTGATGTCTTCGAGCCGTGCTCGCCTGTGCCTTGGGAATCCCTGAGATCGCTGACGACGCACGGCCCGAATTGCCGGCGCGTTGCGGTTGCCAGTCTCCCCAGAGCAATATGGTTGTGACGAATGTCTTTGGGAGGCTGCTGATCAATCAGCTCATGATGCGTGGCGTTACGAAACCAACACGCTCCGCCCCAGACGGCATAAAGCTAAGTCATCGAAAAAGTTGGCGATCCCGGCATGACTCGAACATGCGACCTACGGTTTAGGAAACCGCCGCTCTATCCGGCTGAGCTACGGGACCGCGGAACCCGTTGGTACGGGTTCGATCCCGTCATAGCAGAGCAAAATGCGGTTCGCCAGCCGTCAGGCGGGCCAGACCATCGTCAACCTGAACAAGGCGGCTATACAATCGCGTCCAGGTCCCTCTCGGCGGAGCAGATCACATGATCGAAAGCATCAGCGCCATCACGCTCGGCACGCATGACATGGGGCGCTCCGTGCACTTCTACCGGTCGCTGGGGTTCGAGCTCCTGTATGGCGGCGAAACCGCCGCGTTCACGAGCTTTCGCGCCGGCACCGGCTATCTCAACCTGACGGCGCAGCCGGACGACAAGCGCTGGTCCTGGTGGGGCCGCATCATCTTCTACGTCGCCGATGTCGACGGGATCTACGAGCGCGCACGCGCCGCCGGATGGCAGCCGTCGACCACGCCGCGCGATGCGGAATGGGGTGAGCGCTACTTCCATCTCACCGACCCCGACGGCCATGAGCTCAGCTTCGCGCGGCCGTTGTCCTGACCGAATAAGTCGCATCTGCTGACGTTCCAACGCACAAGTAGCGCTGTCTCAGCCGCCGTGGCAAACTCGGCACGGTTTCCCTCAAGTTCTAACTAGGGAGGACGACCATGGTAACCTATGTCGTGCTGGGAAACTTCACTGATCAGGGAGTCCGAAACGTCAAGGACTCGCCGAAGCGGGCCGAAGCCTTCAAGGAGATGGCCAAAACGTTCGGAGTGTCCGTGAAAGAAATCGTCTGGACGCAGGGCCGATATGACGTTGTAACCGTGCTCGAGGCTCCAGATGAGGCTGCCGCGATGTCGCTCAGCCTTAGCCTCAGCGCACTCGGCAATGTCCGTACCGAAACGCTGCGCGCGTTTTCGGCGGCAGATATGACAAAGATCGTCGGCAAGATGCTCTGACGCTCAATCCCGCGCGAGCACTGGACCCGGGATGGCAGTCCCGGGAAGAGGCCTCTCATGCCTTGATATTGTTGTCCTTCACCACCTTGCCCCAATAGGCGACCTGCTTGTCGAAGAAGGTCTTGAAGGCGGCCCCGTCCTGGAGCAGCAGCGTCATCTGCTGGGTCTCCTTGAGCTGGGCGGCGGTCGCGGGCTCGCTCAGGATCTCCCTGGACGCCGTCGCCATGGCCGCGACGACATCCGGCGGCGTGCCCGACGGCGCAAAGATGCCCCACCAGGCGAGCGTCTCGAAGTCCGGAAAGCCCGCCTCGATCGCGGTCGGCGTATCCGGCAACGCCGGCAGGCGCTCGCGGCCGAGTTGCAGGATCGGCCGCAGCATGTTGGTGCCGAGCTGGGCCGAGACCAGCGCCGCCGATCCCGCGATCAGATCGACATGGCCGCCGAGCACGTCGTTCATCGCCGGGCCGCCGCCGCGATAGGGCACGTGCATGATCTCGACGCCGGCCTTGGTGCCGAGCACGGTCATGGCGAGATGGCCGAGCGTGCCGATGCCGACGGAGGCATATTTCACCGCGCCGGGCGTCGCCTTGCAGGCAGCGACCACGTCGGCAAAGCTCTTGTAGGGACGGCCGGCGCCGGCAGCGATCACGTAGGGCGCGGTGCCCACCAGCAGCACCGGCATCAGCTCGCGCTCGACATCGACCGGCGGCTTGTCGAGGATGGACGGGATCACCGCGTGGGAATCGAAGGTGACCAGGAACGTCGCGCCGTCCGGCGGGCTCTTGGCGACCTGCGCCGCGCCGAGCGCGCCGGCGGCGCCCGACTTGTTCTCGACCACGACGATGCGGTTGAGCTTTGTCTGCAGATTGGCTTGCAACAGCCGCGCCATCGCGTCGGTCGAGCCGCCCGGCGGAAACGGCACGACCAGCGTAATCTTGCCGGCCTGCGCCACCGCTGGCGCGATTGCGAGAATGGCGGGCGCTGCCAGCAGCATGCGTCGTGTGATCGTCATGGTCCCCTCCCCTTTGGTTTTGCGCCTGGCTTTTTGCTCTTTGGCGCTTAGGTCGTACCGAAGCCCGACCCCGCTTTTTTGTATTCTGGCCGCGGTGGACTGAAAATGTCCAGCACGCGGGCCCCATCGGGGCCGGCGCGCATCGTGTGCGGCACATTGCCGGGCGTGCGCCAGAAATCGCCCTTTTTCACCGGAATTTCCTCATCACCCTGGACGCGGATGGCGGAGCCGTCGAGCAGCACGCCCCATTGCTCCTCGGGATGATGATGCAACGTGCCTTGCGCGTGCGGGGCCAGCGTCACCACCGACAGCATCGCCTGCTCGCCGGAGAAGATGCGCGTGGTCACACCCGCCGCGAGTTCGCGAAACAGCCCGTCGCTGGGATCGTCGATGTTGTGAAATTCGTCCTTCTGGCTCACGCTGCCCTCCCCTTCATTCTGATCTGATCAGGATTTGCCGTAGGAGCCCTGGTAGCGGCCCTCGCGGATCGCTTTCATGGTCTCCTCCTCGCGCGCGACCTGGGCGCGGACGGCTTCCAGCAGCGCCGCGGCGCCGGCGGCGGGGAACGACACCACGCCGTCCTCATCGCCGACGACGATGTCGCCGGGCGAGATCACGCTGCCGCCGATCGTCACGGGCACGTTGACCTCGCCGGGGCCGTTCTTGTAGGGGCCGCGATGGATCACCGCGCGGGCGTAGCAGGGAAAGTCGTCGGCGGCGAACGCCGCGACGTCGCGGATCGCACCGTCGATGACATAGCCTTCGGCTTTGCGCCACTGCGCGATGTTCTTCATGATCTCGCCGACCAGTGCGCGGGTCTCGTCGCCACCGCCGTCGACCACGATAACGTCGCCGGGACCGACCAGTTCAAGTGCGCGGTGGATGGCGAGATTGTCGCCGGGACGGGTGCGCACGGTGAAGGCCGTCCCGACCAGCCTGCCGCCGCGATGATAGGGTTTCAGCCCGACCGCGCCGGGCAACCGGGCGAGATTGTCTGAAATGACCGAAGTCGGCGCGCCGCGAAACCCCTCGATGATCTCGGCCGGCGGCTTCGGCACGCTGTTCGCTGCGATGGTGATCGTCATGTCTCAATCCTTCTGCATTCTTCTTATTCGGCGTGCGCCCGCGCCTTCGCCGGCCGAATCCGGAAGGCGCGCCCTTCCTTCATCCACGCCGCGCGCTCGTCGCGCAACAGGGTGCGGCGAACTTTTCCGGAATCATCGCGCGGCGGCGCGCTGACGATCTCGAAGCTCTCGGGGTGCTTGTAGCGGCTGAGCCGGTCTTTCAAGAAGTCCGCCATGCCGTCGGCGATGGCCTGGCCGTCCGCGTCCGGCTCCGGTTCGATGATGGCGTGTACGCGCTGGCCCAATTCCGGATCGGGCAATCCCACCACAACGCAGGACCGCACGCCGGGGCATTCGGAGACCGCGGCCTCGACCTCGGCCGGATAGATGTTGGCGCCGCCGCGCAGTACCATGTCGGCGAGACGGTCGCCGAGATAGAGATAGCCTTCCGCGTCCAGCCGGCCGATATCGCCGAGCGACTCCCAGCCGTCCGCGCGGCGCTTCGGCGCGGCGCCGAGATAGTGATAGGTGGCGTCCTCGCCGTCATTGTTGAGGAAATAGATCTCTCCGGTCTCGCCGGGCGCGACGTCGTTGCCGTCCTCGCCGACGATGCGCAAGCGCGCCATCTCGCCGATCTTGCCGACCGACCCCTTGTGGGTCAGCCATTCCGTGCCTGATATGATGCAGGAGCCCTGCCGCTCGGTGCCGCCATAGAGCTCCCAGACCCGCTCGGGCCCGAGCCAGGCGATCCAGTTCTCCTTCAGCCAGGGCGGCATCGGAGCGGCCATGTGGAACACGGTCTGGAGGCTCGATACGTCGTAAGAGTTGCGCACGCTCTCCGGCAACGCCCAGATCCGGTGCATCATGGTCGGCACGAAATTGACCCATTGCACGCGCTCGCGCGCGATCTGGCGCAGCGTCTCCTCGGCGTCGAACTTGACGAGGCCGGTGAGCTGGCCGCCGGTGAACAGCGCGTAGTGCGACACGATGAACGGCGCGTTGTGATAGAGCGGACCGGGATTGAGCAGCGAGACGCCGAACGGGATGTTGAGCGGCGGCGCGGCGACCGTATCGGTCACCGCCGGCTGATGATCGAGGATCACCTTTGGCCGGCCGGTCGAGCCGCCGCTGGTCATGGCTTTCCAGTAGCGGGCCACCGGCGGATCGAGCGGCTCGTCCGAAAAACCTTCCGGCACGAAATCCGCCGGCAGGCGGTTCGGCGCGTTCCAGTCGGCCTCGCCGCCGACCACCAGCGCAGGCTTCAGGATGTCAAGAACCGCAGCGGCTTCGCCGCGCGGCAGCCGCCACGACAGCGACGTCGGCGTCGCTCCGCACTTCCATACCGCAAACGAGGTCTCGAAGAACGCGTTGCCGTTAGGCAAGCCGATTGCGACAAAGTCGCCGGGCTTGACGCCCTTGGCCATGAACGCTCGCGCGCGCCGATTGGCGCCGCGTTCGAGATCGTCCCATGTCAGCGTATCCTGCCCATGACGGACGGCGATCGTGCCTTGCGGTTTGCGTTGAGCGTACCAGCGAGGCACGTCGGACAGGGGCAGCAGCATCAGGTGTTTCCACTTCGTCTTCTTGGCGTCGTCTCAGGATGAGGCGTCGCGAGACGGAGTGTAACAGCCGGAGCCAACGCTTCAAGACGTCTGCCTTCAAGGTATCTGGCTTCAAGGTATCTGGCTTCAACGCATCTGCCTTCAAGACGTGCGCATCAGCGCTCCGCCCCGCAGCCCGGAATATCGAACAGCGCCGCGAGACCGCATTTCGAGGTCAGCATCTTGTCGCCGTCGTGGCCGACGCCGGCGACGTCCCAGACCCGGTGATTGGGCGTGCCGCGTTCGCGCTTGGCCATCGCATCCGCATAAGCGTGGCCGCGGGCGTAGCGCGTGGGACCTTGCGCCTCGGCCATGCAGCTCTTGTCCAGCGCGGAATGCTTCGGATTGGTGTCGAGCGTGCCGAGCAGATAGATCACCTCGCGCTCGACATAGCGCTGCTCCAGCGCTACCGGCGTTGCGTTCGCAAGATAGGACGGACGCCCGTCCATGCCGTATTTCCAGTTGTTGTAGCCCGGGCACGATGCGGCGATCGCCGGCACGGGCCGCGTGTTGCTGAAATAAGCGTAGGAGGAGGGATTGGCGACGACGTAGCGGACATCGATATGCTGGCGCGACAGCGCCGCCTCGCCTTTGCCGGCGATGGCATAGCGTTGCGCGACCTGGCCACCGCCGGAATGGCCGGCGACGACGACCTGCTTCAGATTCGGGAAGATGCGCCGGTCCGAGAGTTTTACGAGGATCGCATCGAGCGCATCGAAGGATGATACCGGATTCGGCGCCAGCGCGGCGTCGCCACCCTCCCATCCCTCCAGTGACCAGCGCAGCGTATCCGCGGGCAGCTTGTGCGCGTCGATATCGATCTCCGCCAGAAACTGCGGGACGATCATCAGCGCGCTCTTGCCGTCGTCGCCCGCCGCAACCTGCGCAGTATGGGCCGACATGTAATATTCGTCGGCATTGCGCAGGCGTCCGTGCAGCACGATGATCGCGCGCGAGATCGCCGGCAGCGGCAGCGACCAGTCGCTGGAGAGATAGAGCGGCAGCATTCCCTGGCCGCCGACCGAGAGCCGCGCGTCGGCGATCGCCCTCACCGGCTTGCGGTTGGGTGCTTCCTCGTCCGCTGCGAACGCATGGCTGGAAATGAACGCCAATGTGATTGCGGCGAGACGGGCCAACGCTCTCATGACGGATATTCCCCTTCGAATTCAAACCAATAAAGTCTAAGCCGATCATGTGCCGCGAGGCTGTGACTCTCGCGCCACGTCAAGCAAAAAATGTCAGCATTCCAGCCATGAAATTCCCGAGTTCCACGGGTGACAAGCCGGCGATAAAGGGGCAAAAATCGGACCCGACTCAGTTCGGGTTGAGTTTTGCAAGGAATGCTCTCGTAGAATGTCGGACGTAGTTGCATCGCGTCGTGCGGCGCTTGTCGTTGCCGCAGCAGGATTTCTTCTGCTGACGCCGTTGCATGCCCACGCCCAATGGTGGAAGCGCGCGCCCGTCGATTTCGAGGAATGCGCCGACGCCGCCGAGAAGGCCGCGAACAAGACCGAGAAGACGGCTGCGCTTGCCGATTGCAACGCCAAGTTCGCCGGCCGCCGCAAGCCAGGCGGCGGCTATTCCTACTACGATTTTCTCCAGGACCGCACCTTCGACATCGCAGGTCCCAACCCGACGCCGGAGGAGCAGAAGAGGATCGACGAATCCTACACCGCCTACCTTGCCAATCAGCGCCGCAGCAATGAAGCGGCCCAAGCCGCCGCGCGCCAGCAACGCGAGCAGCGCGAGCAACAGGAACAGCAAGCGCGGCAGCAGCAGGTCGCACTGCGAACCGAGGTCGAGCGCGTGCCCGCCCCGGTCGCGCGCGTGCCTGTCCCGGTCGAGCGGCCGAAGGTGCAGCAGTCCGTCAGCCCGCGACCGAAGGGCGCGCCCTGCACCAAGGGCTCGTTCTCCTGCGAATGGCCGCGGCTATCGGAAAGCTTGAGCGATCTGAAGAAGCTGTTCACCCCGGCGCCAAGCAAGCCGGCGAAGAAGGGCTGAGCCACGGCTTCAGCCGTCATTGCGAGCGTAGCGAAGCAATCCAGAGTCTTTCCGCGGAGGGATTCTGGATTGCTTCGCTGCGCTCGCAATGACGAGTTGGATGGATATTCGTGCCCCCATCCTCAGTTCGGATGCTTCTTCTTGACGCGCTTGGGTGCGGGTACCGATTGACTCCCCGGCGCCGTTGTCGTCGGCGAATTGCCCAACTGCGACCTGCTCTCCTGCAACCGCCTGTCATAACCGGGCGAACTCACCACCATTGGCGGCCTTGCGTAGGCGAGCGTCGACGCGGCGCAGAGCGCGGCCAGCGCGAGCCCAATCATCAGACAACGCCTCATCGTTGCTCCTCCCGCCGCCCGGCTCGCACTCAGGCCGCTCCGCGGATCTGCTGCGGCGTCAGTCGCGGCGGACCATTGCCTGCCGCCTCGGCCTGCTTGATCAGCGCAACAATGCGGCGCATCAGCGGCACGTCGACATTGTTCTGCTCGGCGAGTGCTATGACTGCGCCCTGGAGATAGTCGATCTCGGTCCTGCGGCCCTGCTTCAGGTCCTGCCACATCGAGGAACGCGCCTCGGGATCGATCTTCATCGTGCGTCCCAGGATCGCATTGAAGATCGCATCGGGCAGCCTCAGCAGGGTCGGCGTCCACCTCAGCGGGATCGGCGTCGCCGAGACCGGCGCGATGCCGGCGGCGTTCATCGCAGTCACGCCTTCGGCCATCTGGTCGGCGAACAGTCTTCGCCAGTCGCGGTTCGCCAGTTGCGCGGCAAGCGGCATGTCGGACAGCGCGCTGAGCGCATTGTTCAAATTGATGATCAGCTTGCCCCATTGCACGCCGGTGATGTCACGGCTTGCGCGCACGGTGAGGCCGGGCACGGACAGCGCTGCGGCCGTATTCGCCTCATCCTCGCCGACATGGATGTCGCCGGACGTCGAGCGGTGGAAGCGTCCCTCGCCCATCGCGATCACGTTGAACGGCACCATGCCGGCGAGCACGCGCCGGCCGCCGAGCCGCTCGCGCAGAACCGCGACATTGCCGACGCCGTTTTGCAGGGAGACGATGACGGCGTCCTGCGGCGCGTGCCGGGCAATCTGGTCCGCGACATCGGCGGTGTCGGCGCTCTTCACCGTGACCAGCACGATGCCGGCGTTGTGGAAGATCGCGGGATCCTCCGACAGCGCGAGCTGGCCCGCACCGAGCTTCTGCTCGGAGCCGTCGAAATCGGTCAGCCGCAGGCCGAACCGCTCGATCTCGGTTTTGACCCGCGGCCGCACCAGCAGCGCGACGCGGTGCCCTCCGGCCGCCAGCAGGCCTCCGACGAAACAGCCGATGGCGCCCGCGCCGGCCACCACGATCGGTCGATCCGCAACCACCTGACCTTGCTCCCTTGAATGACCCGCCCTCGATAGCAGAGGCAACGTCGACTGCCCATTGGTTGCGGTGCATTCGCCTTGTAACCGTCATGAGAGCCTCATATGTTTTTGCCCCGGGGGGCTGTCACCGGCGAGAACTCGCCGACGAGAACGAAGGAGAGCACCATGGGTCTACTCGACGTCCTCAACGGCATGCAGAACGGCCCCCGCGGCCCGAGCACGCCCAGCTCTGAGCAATCCTCCGGCGGCATGTCGCCAATGACCATGGCGCTGCTCGGCCTGATCGCCTGGAAGGCCTTCAAGCATCTGACGGCAGGCCAGCCCGACGCGGCGCCGGCGCCGCAGCAGCGCTCGCCGCTGCCGCCCCCGACGCCTGTCAATACGGGCAGCAGCGCTGTTCCCGGCGGCCCTGGTGGCAGCGGCGGTCTCAGCGACCTGCTCAAGGGCGGCCTCGGCGGCCTGCTCGCGGGCGGCGCCGCCGGCACCGTGCTGAGCGGCGGTCTCGGCGATCTCCTCAACCAGCTTCAGCAGGGCGGCCACGGCGAGGCCGCGAATTCCTGGGTCGGCAAGGGCGAGAACAAGGCGATCGCGCCCGGCGATCTCGCCAGCGCCCTCGGCGCCGACCAGATCCAAAGCCTGTCCGCCCAGAGCGGCCTGTCGCGCGACGAGCTGCTCTCCGGCCTCAGTCAATATCTGCCGCAGGTGATTGATCACCTGACGCCGGATGGACGGCTGCCGACCGAGAACGAGCTCTCGGGCAGACTTTAATCGAACCTTGATCTACGCGTTCTCGGGAAGGGGAGCACAGACATGAGCATGGGCGGCCTGTTGTGGATCATCGTCGTCGGCTTCGTCGCCGGCCTTATCGCGCGCTGGCTGGCGCCGGGACCGAACAACCCGAGCGGCTTCATCCTCACCACCATCCTGGGCATTGCGGGTGCGTTTCTCGCCACCTTCATCGGACAGGCGATCGGGCACTACAGCCCAGACCAGGGCGCCGGCTTCATCATGGCCACGATCGGCGCGGTGGTGGTGCTGTTCATCTGGCACCGGCTGGTCGCGAGCGGCGTGATAAAAGGGTAGGCCCCTCGTCGTCCCGGACAAGCGCGCCGCCCTAATCACAGGGAGTAGTTTGACGAAGACCGGCAACTCCGAGTCTTCGCCAAACTACTCCCTGTGGCTATGGGTCCCCGCGTTCGCGGGACGACCTCTGCGTGTGACGCGCGGAGCGCGGTGCCAATCAAGTAATCAAATGCATCCCCGCATCCATGCGCACGACCTCGCCGGTCATGTTGCTCGACGCCGGCGTCGCCAGGAAGCAGACGAGCTGCGCGATGTCATTGGCGGATGACGCGACCTTCAGCGGTACCTTCGCCACCACGCTGTCGCGCACCTGCTTGGCGCCGGCCTCGCCGCGGCCTTTGGTGAACCAGGGCGTATCGATATAGCCGGGACACACCGTGTTGACGCGGATCAGCGGCGCCAGTGCACGGGACAGCGACAACGTCATCGTGTTGAGCGCGCCCTTGCTCGCGGCATAGGCGATCGACGAGCCGACGCCGCTGATGCCCGCGACCGAGGACACGTTGACCACGGCGGACGGCCGCTCCGAAGCCTTCGCGCCGGCCTCGAGCAGGCTGCGTGCCGCGCGCACCATCTGGAACGGGCCGATCGTGTTGACGCCGTACAAGCGCTGGAAATCTTCAGCCGACAATCCATCGAGATCGGCATGCGCGACATGCTTGGTGATGCCGGCATTGTTGACGAGCACGTCGAGCCGGCCCCAACCGCTGGCTGCCGCGACGATCTTGCGGCAATCCTCGTCGCGCGAGACGTCGCCCTGAGCGACCAGCACTTCCGCCGCCCCCGCCTTGCGGCAGAGTTCGGCGGTGGCCTCGGCTTCCTTCTGGCTCGAGGAATAGTTGATGACGAGCCGCGCCCCGCTCCGCGCGAGAATTTCCGCAGTCGCTGCACCAAGTCCGGATGCGGACCCCGTCACGATTGCGCACAAGCCGTCTTTTGCCATCCGGATTTCCTTCCCCTTGATTGAATGCAAGCCTTGAGCAGCTGGCCCTGTTTAGCGAGTTTGCCGCGCCCTGCAAATCGAGCAAACTCCGCTAAGCGGAATTAGTCCATAGCAGCTCTTGCGCCCATGCCGGAGCCGCAGATGGGCCTGCGGTCAACGCTTGTCAGGGCCATGGCTTTTTCGGATCATCGGGCGCAAGAAGAGACCGCGCGCCGCGCCGACCGGACGGACCGCGCCAATGGCAAAACACGGGGAACGCTGTGGCGGAGAGTGACAATATCGTCGTCGAGACCGCGGAGAAAATCTTCGCCGATCTCGCCGATCCGCAGACCATCAACAACGACAAGAAGGGTTCGTGGCAGGCGCCGCTGTGGCGGGCGCTGAGCGAAGCCGGCTTGCCCTTGTCCTGGGTGCCTGACGATCTCGGCGGCTCCGGCGCCAGCCTTGCCGACGGTTTTGCGCTGCTGAACGCCGCCGGCCGCTTCGCGGTCGCGGTTCCCCTGGCCGAGACCATGCTGGCGGGCTGGCTGCTTGCGCAGGCGAAAATCGCTTCACCGGAAGGTGAGATGACGGTGCTGCCGGCGAGCCCGAAGGATCGCATCACGCTCGCCGCCGACGGCACGCTCTCCGGCCGCGCTCGCGGCGTGCCCTTTGCCAAGGCGGCGAAGCACTTTGCGGTGCTGGCGCACGGCAAGGATGGGATCTCGATTGCGTTGGTCGATGCGAGCAAGGGCCGGATCGAATCCGGACTCAACGTCGGCTACGATCACAGCGATACCGTGACGCTCGACAAGGTTCAGCCCGTCACCGTCAAGCCCGCGAAGGGCCTTGACCAGACCACGCTCATGCTGATGGGCGGCGTCGCGCGCAGCCTTCAGATCGCGGGCGCGCTGGAAGCGATGCTCGACATCTCGGTGCGCTATTCCAATGAGCGCGTCGCGTTCGAGAAGAAGATCTCGAAGTTTCAGGCCGTGCAGCACAATCTCGCCCGGCTCGCCGGCGAATCCGCCGCCGCGCTTGCGGCCGCGACGTCGGCGGCCGATGCCATCGCGAACGCAAAATCATTCGACGACGAGGTCTACCTCGAAGCAGCCTCGGCAAAGATCCGCTGCGCGGAGGCCGCGGAGAAAGGCGGCGCCATCGCGCATCAGGTGCACGGCGCCATCGGCTTCACCAGCGAGCACATCCTGCACCGCTTTTCGCTGCGGGCGCTGGCCTGGCGCGACGATTTCGGCTCGGAGAGCCACTGGGCCGTCGAGCTCGGCAAGCTGGTGGCAAACCGCGGCGCCGACGAATTGTGGCCGCTCGTGGCTTCGCGCTGATCAGGGGACCAGACAATAATGACCGCTGCCCTCCGTTTCGATCCGATCCGCCTGCCCGAGAAGTGCGAGCAATTGCGCAAGGAAGTGCGCGCCTTCCTCGCCGAGGAAATCGCGGCCGGCACCTTCGATCCGCACAAACCCAACCGCGAGGACACCGACGCGCCGGAATTTTCCCGCCGGGTCGGCGCCAAGGGCTGGTTGGGCATGACCTGGCCGAAGAAATATGGCGGCCAGGAGCGCTCCTTCCTCGAGCGCTACGTGGTGACCGAGGAAATGCGCGTCGCCAACGCGCCGACGCGGCGTTTCTTCGTCGCCGACCGCCAGAGCGGGCCGGTGCTGATCAAATACGCGCCCGAGCATATCAAGATGGATATCCTGCCGCGCATCTGCCGCGGCGAGATCTGCTTTGCCATCGGCATGAGCGAGCCGAACTCCGGCTCCGACCTGTTCGCGGCGAAGACGCGCGCGACCAAGACCGACGGCGGCTATCTCATCAATGGGACCAAGATCTGGACCTCGTCGGCGCACATCGCCGACTACATGATCGCGATCTTCCGGACCTCGCAGCCGACCAAGGAAAACCGCCGTCACGGCCTGACCCAGTTTCTGGTCAAGATGAAGCAGCCGGGCATCCAGGTGAACCCGATCGGCCAGATCACCGGCCAGTACGAGTTCAACGAGGTCGTCTTCACCGACTTCTTCGTGCCCGATGATCACGTGCTCGGCGAAGTCGACGGCGCCTGGAAGCAGGCGACGAGCGAGCTCGCCTATGAGCGTTCCGGCCCCGAGCGTTTTCTGGAGACCTATTACGTGCTGACCGAGCTGGTGCGTGCGGTCGGCCCCAACCCGGACACCCGCAGCGCCGAGGGCATCGGCCGGCTCGTGGCGCAGCTCCACACCATGCGGCGCATGTCGGTGTCGGTTGCGGGCATGCTGCAGGCCGGCAAGGAGCCGGTGGTGGAAGCGTCCATCGTCAAGGACATCGGCACGGTCTGGGAGCAGCAGCTTCCGCATCGCGTGCGCGATCTCGCCGCCTTCGTCGAGGAGACCGCGACCAACCGCGAGACGCTGGAGCGGCAACTCGACTTCGCCATCAAGACCGCACCGAAACTCACCATCCAGGGCGGCACCACCGAGGTGCTGCGCGGCATCATCGCGCGCGGACTGGGTTTGCGCTAATTCAATCGAGGATCGTCATGAGCACCTACAAAGATATCGGCGTCGAAAAAGTTGGCCACGTCGGCACCATCGAGATCCGCCGTCCGCCGCTGAACTTCTTCGACATCTCGCTGATCAACCAGATCGCGGATGCACTCGACGAGTTCGATCGCGACATCGAGATCCGCGCATCCGTGCTGTCGGCACAAGGCAAGGCATTCTGCGCCGGCGCCAATTTTGGCGATCCGGCGCGGCAGGCGCAGGAAGCGCGCGAGGCCGAGAAGAAGGGCGACCCGGCCGACAACCTCGGCCCGATCAACCATCTCTACATCCAGGCCGTGCGCATCTTCCGCGCCAAGAAGCCGATCGTCGCGGCCGTGCAGGGCGCGGCCATCGGCGGCGGGCTCGGTCTTGCAGTGTCGGCCGACTTCCGCGTCACCTGCCCGGAAGCGCGCTTCTCCGCCAACTTCACGAAGCTCGGTTTCCACCCCGGCTTCGGCCTGACCGTGACGCTGCCCGAGCTGATCGGCAAGAACAACGCCGAGCTGATGTTCTACACCAGCCGCCGCGTCACCGGCGAAGAAGCCGTCAAGTGGGGCCTCGCCAACGAGCTGGTGCCGCAGGACCAGGTGAAGGCAGGCGCGATGAAGCTCGCTGCCGAAATCGCCGAATGCTCCCCGCTCGGCCTTCTCTCCACCCGCGCCACGATGCGCGCCAACCTCGCCGATCGCGTGATGGCCGCGACCAATCACGAGCTCGCCGAGCAGACGCGCTTGCGGGCAACGGAAGACTTCAAGGAAGGCGTCAAGGCCACGGAAGAGCGCCGCACGGCGAATTTCAAGGGAAGGTAACGACTGTCCTGCATGCCGAATAGCCGCGGCAACCTCTCCTGTCGTCCCTGCGAAAGCAGGGACCCATTACCCCAGGGAGAAGTTGCTGCGCGCGGCTGGCCACCACGAGTCTTCGCCAAACCACTCCCTGTGGCTATGGGTCCCGGATCTGCGCTGCGCTTGTCCGGGACGACAGCGGTGTGTGAGGCAACCGCTCAAGCAGCGAGCCGAAACGTCACCCCACCGAGCAAGAACTCGTTGCCCGCAACCGCAAGTCCCTTCGCCTTTGCGGCGTGCAACACGCTCGCCGGATCAGCCACCTGAAACTCCAGCGCGCTCATGATCTCGCTGGCGCCCTTCACGAAGCGGAAGGTGGCATTGGGCAGTTTCAATTCGGCACCGCCACTCGGCGCGACCCCGATGATCTTCCCCCAATGTTCCGCGAGCCCCTGAGGATCCGGGCTCTGCATCTCCACGCCCGTCAGCGCCTGCGTCACGTCCTTGCGGATGAACTTTTGCCAGTCCGGCCCCGCGGGCGGGTACGGCCCCAGAATATCGTCGCTGCCTTTGGTATGGTTGAACTCGATGAAGGCGGCGCGGCAGTCGCGGGGGTGGAGCTGCACGCCGTGATAGGGCGCGTGGTCGATCACGTTGGCGGTGCGCACGCCCATCGCATTAGCGTTGCGGCCGCGTTCGTCCGGATCGTTGCAGCAGAAGATCGCCATATAGCCGCCGCGGCCGCCGGTCTTCTCGATGAAGCGGCCGGCGGTGGTGCCGCCCTTGAACGGCGCGACAACCTCCAGCAGGATCGTGTCGACCGGGAGCAGCGCGTTCTCCAGGCCGTATTTGGCGACATTGCCATCGCGGTAGCAGACGTCGAGGCCCATGATCCCGGCGATGTCGGAGGCCACAGGCGCGAGCTGCGGCGCGACGAGGCAGATCTGCCGGAGCCGCACATAGGGCGCCATCGTCATGCGCCCTTGAAGGTCGGCTTGCGCTTTTCGACGAAGGCCTTCGCGGCTTCCTTGTGATCCTCGGTGTCGCTGCAACGGGTGTGATGGATCGCCTCGCCGTCGAAGCAATCTTCCAGCGCCAGATGCTCAGCGTTGTTGATGTTGCGCTTGATGAAGCCGAGCGCGATCGATGGGCCCTGCGCCAGCGACAGCGCGAGCTCGTGTGCGGCGGCATCGATCTCGGCGTCGGGCACCACCTTCGTCACCATCCCGATCGCATGCGCCTCCTTCGCCGTCAGCACCGGCGACATCAGATAGAGCTCGCGCGCCCGCGCGCTGCCGAGCAGCTGCGTCAGGAAATAGGTGCCGCCATAATCGCCGGAGAAGCCGACCTTGGCGAAGGCGGTCGTGATCTTGCAGGATTCGCTCGCGATGCGCAGGTCGCAGGACAGCGCCATCGAAAGGCCGGCGCCGGCTGCCGCGCCGTCGAGCTGCGCCACCACGGGCTTCGGCATCTGGTGCAGGATGCGCGAGACCTCCATGCCGCGGCGCAGGTTCGCCATTTTCACTTCGAACGGCAGCGGCGCGCGGCCTGCCGCCATCGACTTGACGTCGCCGCCGACGCAGAACGAGCCGCCTGCGCCCTTGAACAGCACCGCGCGCACTTCGGGATCGTCGGCCGCGCGCCGCGCGGCTTCGACTAATCCTGCGACCATGTCGGGGTTGAGCGCGTTCTTCCGCTCCGGGCGGTTCATCGTGATGGTGAGTAGCCCGCCTTCGAGCTTTTGCAGGACCATGTCGTTCATGGGACGCCTCCCTTGTTGTTGTTTTGCTCCGTCATTCCGGGGAGCGACGAAGTCGCGAGCCCGGAATCCATTTCTCGACAGTCACTGCGGCCCGTCGTGACTCACGTCACGACGTCATTTCTTCACCAGCGGGCAGCGCGACTGCTCCAGCGACTGGAACGCCTCGTTGCCGGGCACGGTGGCGAGCAGCTTGTAGTCGTCCCAGCGGCCCTTGGACTCAGAAGGCTTCTTGACCTCGAACAGGTACATGTCGTGGATCATGCGACCGTCCTCGCGGATCTTGCCGTTCTTGGCGAAGAAGTCGTTGATCGGCGTCTCCTTCATCACCTTGATGACCGCAGCCGAGTCGGTCGTCCCCGCGGCCTTCACGGCCTTCAGGTAATGCGTGACGGACGAATAGACGCCGGCCTGCGCCGAGGTCGGCACGCGCTTGGTGCGCTCCATGAACCGCTTCGAGAACGCGCGCGTGTCGTCGTTGAGGTCCCAGTAGAAGGCTTCGGCGAGCAGCAGGCCCTGCGCAGTCTCCAGCCCGATCGAATCGATGTCGGAGACGAAGGCGAGCAGCGGCGAGACCTTCTGGCCGCCCTTGGTGATGCCGAACTCGGCCGCCTGCTTGATGGCGTTGACGGTATCGCCGCCCGCGTTGGCAAGGCCAATCACCTTGGCTTTGGACGCTTGAGCCTGGAGCAGGAACGACGAGAAATCCGACGTGTTGAGCGGATGGCGCACGGCGCCGAGCACCTTGCCGCCGGTCTTGGTGACGACGGCGCTGGTGTCCTTCTCCAGGTCCTGGCCGAAGGCGTAGTCGGCGGTGAGGAAGAACCAGCTATCGAGGCCGGACTTCACGGCGGCAAGACCGGTGACGTTGGCCTGGCCGTAAGTGTCGAACACATAGTGGATGGTGTAGGGACCGCAGGCCTCGTTGGTGAGACGGATCGAGCCCGGGCCGTTGAACATAATGATCTTGTTGCGCGCTTTCGCGATCTCGCCGGCGGCGAGCGCAGTGGCCGAAGCCGCGACGTCGTAGATCATCTCGACGCCCTGGTTGTCGAGCATGTCGCGGGCGATGTTGGCGGACAGGTCAGCCTTGTTGAGATGGTCGGCCGCCAGCACCTGGATCTTGCGTCCCAGCACCTCGCCGCCAAAATCTTCGACGGCCATCTTGGCCGCGGTCTCGCTGCCGGGACCGGTGATGTCGGCATAGAGGCTCGACATGTCGAGGATGCCGCCGATCTTCAGCGGCGGCTTGTCCTGGGCCTGCGCGGCGGCGCTCGCACTCAGGGCAAACGCTGCGGCAAAAATGCCCGACAAAATATGCTTCATCGAAAAAGACCTCCCTTATCGCGCCGTACTCTGATGGCGGCTTGGTTATTGCTCTTGGCTATCGCTATTGCCGCAATCATGCCGCATGCGCGAGAGCGCAGCAAGCGCAGGTGCGTTACGAAGCGGCGATTGGCGCGCGCGTTTTCCGCAAAGCGGAATGGTCGGCTACGGATAATTGTTTCTCCGTCATTACTGTCAGAGCGAAGCAATCCAGAATCTTCCGCGGCGGGACTGCTTCGCTGGCTCGCAATGACGGAGCGTGACGAAGCCTCTTCGCGAGGCGCTACGCTTGAGTTAAGACTGGCACTCAACGCAACCTCTCCGGGCAACGTGACGCGACTGTTTCACTTCATCGTCGCATTTCTTCTCGCCGCGGCTCACACTGCGTTCGCCGCCCCGTGCCAATTCGAGACTCAAGGCGAGGGCCGCGTCGCGGCGATGGTCGACGCCCGCAGCGTGCGTCTCGATGACGGCCGCGAAGTGCGCCTCACCGGAATCGAACCGACCGCGACGACGAAGCAGGCACTGACCTCGCTGCTCGTCGGGCGCGACGTGAGTCTGCGGAGCGCGGACGACACGCCCGACCGCTACGGCCGCCAAGCTGCGTTCATATTTGCCGGCGACGGCGGCATCTCCGTGCAGGCCGTGCTGCTCGCCCAGGGCGACGCCCTCGTCTCCGCCGAGATCGCGGACAAGGACTGCGCGGCGGCCTTGATGGCGGCGGAGACCGAGGCGCGGCGCCAAAAAAAGGGCAACTGGGCTGACCCGTCGGCCATAAAAAACGCGGAAAGTCCGGACGATATTTTGGCGGGGATCGGGCGCTTTATGGTGGTCGAGGGCAAAGTCCTGTCGGTCCGGCAAGCTGGGGCAATGACGTACCTCAACTTCGGACGAAACTGGACACGCGGCTTTGCCGTGACTATTTCAAAGCGCACGCAACCCGCGTTCGAAAACGCCGGGATTACTCTTAAGTCCCTGGAAAATAGACGGATTCGCGTCCGGGGCTGGGTCGAGGGAAATGCAGGGCCGCGCATCGATGTGCGCCTTGCGGGGCAGGTCGAGCTGCTGGGCGCAAACGAGCCGACAGGGGTAAGGCCCTAAAAAGGGCCAGGCACGGGTTAAGCGACGTGAATGGGGTGCTAGAACGGCACGTATGGAGTGAACGCCGCCGCCTGCGGGCTGCACCGGCCGCGCTGTGCCTCGTGCTGGGCTCGGCCCTTGCCGGTTGCGGCGACATGAACCGGTTCCAGACCGCGGCGGCCCCACCGACCGTGGCGATACCCAAGCCGAAACCGGCTGTCGCGCAGACCCCCGCCACCGAAAAAGAGCACGAGCGCATCCTGGCGAGCTACGGCGGGACCTATGACGACCCCAGGCTCGAATCGCTCGTCAGCAAGACCGTCGACCGGCTCGTCGCGGCGTCCGACCGCCCCGACCAGGGCTACAAGGTCACCATCCTCAATTCCGGCGCCGTGAACGCGTTCGCGCTGCCGAACGGCCAGCTCTATGTCACCCGCGGCCTGCTCGCGCTCGCCAGCGACACCTCGGAATTGTCCTCCGTGCTCAGCCATGAGATGGCGCATGTGCTGTCCAAGCACGCCGCGATGCGCGAGGACCAGGCGCGCCAGGCCGCCATCGTCACCCGCGTCGTCACCGACATGAGCAACGATCCCGATCTCACCGCGCTTGCGCTGGCCAAGACCAAGCTCACCATGGCGAGCTTTTCGCGCAACCAGGAGTTCGAGGCCGACGGCATCGGCGTCGGCCTTTCCGCCAAGGCACATTTCGACCCCTATGGCGCCGCCCGCTTCCTCTCGGCGATGGAGCGCAATGCCGAGCTCAAGGTCGGCAAGACCTCGCTCGATCCGCGCGCGCAAGATTTCACCTCGTCGCATCCGGCCACCCCCGAGCGCGTGCAGAATGCGCAGACCATCGCACGGCAATATGCGGCGCCCGAGGGCGCCGAGCGCGACCGCGAGACCTACCTCGCCGCGATCGACAACCTCGTCTATGGCGAAGACCCCAGCGAAGGTTTTGTCCGCGGCCGGCGTTTCCTGCACCCGAAACTCGGCTTCACCTTCCAGGCGCCGGACAATTTCACGCTCGACAACACCGCGCAGGCGGTGATCGGCGTGCGCGACGGCGGCTCGCAGGCGATGCGCTTCGACGTCGTGCGGGTGCCGGCCGAGCAGTCGCTCGGCGATTACCTGAATTCCGGCTGGATGGAGGGCGTCGAGAAGGCCTCCACCGAAGACATCACCATCAACGGTTTTCCGGCTGCGTCCGCCACCGCCAAGGGCGATCAGTGGCAGTTCAAGGTCTATGCGTTGCGCTTCGGCAGCGACGTCTATCGCTTCATCTTCGCGACACGGCAGAAATCGACCGAGAGCGAGCGCAACGCGCGCGAGACCGTCAATTCATTCCGCCGCCTGACGCTCGACGAGATTCAGGCCGCGCGGCCCCTGCGCATCAAGGTCATCACCGTGCAGCCCGGCGACACCGTGGAATCGCTCTCCCACCGCATGGCCGGCGTCGATCATCCCGCCGAACGCTTCCGCGTGCTCAACGGGCTCGATCGCAACGCTCAGGTGAAGGTGCGGGATCGCGTGAAGGTCGTGGCGGATTGACGCGCGCCAAACGCGAACCAGGGATCTCGAGCCACAAAGACAGTGCCGTAGGGTGGGCAAAGGCGCGTAGCGCCGTGCCCACGACCCGTCAATGATAGCGACAGATGGTGGGCACGCTTCGCTTTGCCCACCCTACGAGACTCCGAATCCGACTTTGCGGCGACTACCGCGCCTTTTCCTTCAGAAACGCGATGATATCAGCACGATCCTGCGCGTCCGGGACGTCGAAAAACATCTTGGTTTCCGGCACCATGGCCTGCGGTCCGGCCAGCCATTTGTCGAGATTGTCCTCGGTCCAGACGATCCCTGAGTTCTTCAGATCGGCCGAATAGTCATAGCCGGGCACGCTACCCGCCTTGCGACCGACCACGCCCTTGTGCATCGGGCCGACAGCGTTCTCATTGATGGAGTGACAATCTGCGCAGCCCTTGTAGAGCGTTTGGCCGCGCGCGACGTTGCCGGTGGCGTGGGCAAGCCCGGTCGAGAAAACGATCGCGACGATGGTGAGGACCAGGCTTACGGTGAGGACTAGGCTTGCAAAACTTTGCTTTGGACGGGATTGGACCGGACGTTCATGAGATCTCCTGCTTGCGTCGCCGCAAACAGGATCGTCCGGCCCGAGTTTTATTCCCGTCCGCTGGACGCGGCTTAAGCGCCCGCGTCCATATCGCCCGCCTCGCGCTGGCCGCTGAGCCAGAGTGCGAGCAGGGTCCAGAACGCGCCCGACAGCAGATAGGCACCCGACGCGATGACGCCGAGATTGGTGGCGAGCAGAAGCGCCACCAACGGCGCGAAGCCGGCACCGAACAGCCAGGCCATATCCGAGGTCAGCGCGGAAGCCGTATAGCGGTACGCCTGCCGAAAGTTCGAGGCGATCGCGCCCGAGGACTGGCCGAAGGAGAGACCCAGCAGGATGAAACCGATCACCATGTAGATGGTCTCACCGAACGCGCCGGCATCGAGCAGCTGCGGAGCAAAACCGCTGTAGATCGCGATCGCGATGGCCGATCCCATCAGCAGCGATTTGCGGCCGACGCGGTCGGCGATGATGCCGGAGGCCACGATCGCCGCGACGCCGAACACGGCGGCGACGATCTCGATGATCAGGAAGCGCACCGGGCTTTCGCGGGTGAACAGGAACACCCAGGACAGCGGAAACACCGTGACCATGTGGAACAGCGCGAAGCTTGCGAGCGGCGCGAATGCGCCGAGCATGATGTTGTGGCCTTCGCGTGCGACAGTTTCGGAAATGCGCGAGGGCTGGAGATCGCGATTTTCGAACAGCGAGGCATATTCTTCCGTCGTCACCATGCGCAGGCGTGCGAACAGCGCCACGACGTTGATGGCGAAGGCAACGAAGAACGGATAGCGCCAGCCCCAGTCGAAGAAGTCGTCGGCCGAGAGGTTGCCGGCGAAATAGGCGAACAGCGCGCTCGCCACGATCAGCCCGAGCGGAGCGCCGAGTTGCGGCACCATGGCGTACCAGCCCCGCTTCGAAGCCGGCGCATTCAACGCCAGCAGCGAAGCCAGACCATCCCAGGCGCCGCCCCAGGCCAGACCCTGCGCGATACGCGCCAGCGCCAGCAGCCAGATCGCCGCAACGCCGATGTCGTGATAGCCGGGCAGGAACGCGAGCGCGACGGTGGCGGTGCCGAGCAGGAACAGCGCCGAGACCAGCTTGGCGGTTTTGCCGTACTCGCGATCGACCGTCATGAAAATGACGGTTCCGATCGGCCGGGCCACGAAGGCCAGCGCGAAGATCATGAAGGAATAGAGGGTGCCGGTCAGCTCGCTGGTGAACGGGAACACGAGGCGCGGAAATACGATCACCGAGGCGATCGCGTAGACGAAGAAGTCGAAGAATTCCGAGGTGCGGCCGATGATAACGCCGATGGCGATCTCGCCGGGACTGGCCTGGTCGTGGCCGTGCTCGCCCGAGTGGATATCTGCCATTGCGGGGGTCTGTGCCGTCGCCATGCGTGCGCCCTTAACGTCCTGAAAACCAAAGCCGACCGCCCGGCGGGGCGCCAGGCAATCTACCCTTGTCTGACCCAACATTCCGCACTGCAACATTGGACAAATTGTCCAATGTCCGGATTGTTGCGCCGCAGCTACCCCTTGGCCCCGCAAAGGAAACTCATTCTCATAAGGCTCGGCCCGTGTCCCGTCTCAAGATCCTGGCGCTGCTACCTCTGGCGGCTGCGCTCAGCGGCTGCAACTACGTCGTGCTGGCGCCTGCCGGCGATATCGCAGCGCAACAGCGCGACCTCGTCATCATCTCCACCGTCCTGATGCTCCTGATCGTCGTCCCCGTGATGGCGCTGACGGTGCTGTTCGCCTGGCGCTACCGCCAGTCCAACACCTCGGCCCGCTACGAGCCGGATTGGGACCACTCGACCAAGCTCGAGCTGGTGATCTGGTCGGCGCCGCTGCTGATCATCATCTGCCTGGGCGCGCTGACCTGGATGGGCACGCATCTGCTCGACCCCTACCGCACGCTCGGCCGCATCCATGCCGACCGCGCCCTCGACCAGTCCAAGGCCCCGCTCGAGGTCGATGTCGTCGCGCTCGACTGGAAGTGGCTCTTCATCTATCCAGACTACGGTATCGCCACCGTCAACGACCTGGCAGCTCCGGTCGATCGTCCGATCAACTTCCGCATCACCGCGTCTTCGGTGATGAACTCGTTCTACATCCCCGCACTCGCCGGCCAGATCTACGCGATGCCGGGGATGGAGACGAAGCTCCACGCCGTGGTGAACCACGCCGGCACCTACAAGGGCTTTTCGGCGAACTACAGCGGCGCCGGCTTCTCCGGCATGCACTTCAACTTCCAGGGCCTCGACGACAAGGGCTTTGACGCCTGGATCGCCAGCGCCAAGTCCGCCGGCGGCTCGCTCGGCCGCGCCGAATATCTCCAGTTGGAGAAGCCCAGCCAGAACGAGCCGGTGCGCCGCTACGGCACCATCGATTCCGATCTCTACCGCCTGATCCTCAACATGTGCGTCGAGACCGGCAAGATGTGCCAGAGCGAGATGATGGCGATCGACGCCAAGGGCGGCAGCGGCCATGAGGGCCTGAACAACACCCTGCCGCTGGCCTACGACAAGTACGCCCGCCGCGGCAGCGCGCTCGGGCCGGAGCCGACCTTCGTCGCCGGCACCTGCACGCCCGATGCGCCGCAGGGCAAGACCACCGCCTCCATCACGGCCCCCGCCGACACCGCGCCGCTGCTCGGCGCCGGCCTGAAGCGGCCGACTTTCACGCCGCTGAAGTCCTCGTCCTTCTTCCTCGGACAGCGTCCGAAGTCAGACTCCTAAAGAGATCCCGCATGTCTCCTGATCTTCTCAAGCTCATCTTCGGCCGGCTCGGCTTCGAATCGCTGCCGCTGCACGAGCCGATCGTCGTCGGCACCTTCGCGGTGGTCGCACTCGGCGGCGCCACGCTGCTCGCCGGCCTCACCTATTTCCGCCTCTGGGGCTATCTCTGGCGCGAATGGTTCACCACCGTGGACCACAAGCGTATCGGCATCATGTACATGATCCTCGGCATCGTGATGCTGCTGCGCGGCTTCGCGGACGCGCTGATGATGCGCGGCCAGCAGATGCTCGCGTTCAACGGCTCCGAAGGCTATCTCAACGCCCATCACTACGACCAGGTCTTCACCGCCCACGGCGTGATCATGATCTTCTTCGTGGCGATGCCGCTGGTGACGGGCCTGATGAACTATGTCGTGCCGCTCCAGATCGGCGCACGCGACGTGTCGTTCCCGTTCCTGAACAATTTCAGCTTCTGGATGACGGTCGGCGGCGCGGTGCTGGTGATGGCCTCGCTGTTCATCGGCGAATTCGCCCGCACCGGCTGGCTGGCTTATCCGCCGCTGTCGAACATCGGCTACAGTCCTGACGTCGGCGTCGACTATTACATCTGGGCGCTGCAGGTCGCCGGCGTCGGCACGACGTTATCCGGCATCAACCTGATCTGCACCATCGTCAAGCTGCGGTGCCCCGGCATGACCATGATGAAGATGCCGGTCTTCACCTGGACCTCGCTCTGCACCAACATCCTGATCGTCGCCTCCTTCCCCGTTCTGACCGTCGTGCTCGCGCTGCTCTCGCTCGACCGCTACGTCGGCACCAACTTCTTCACGAACGATTTCGGTGGCAGCCCGATGATGTACGTGAACCTGATCTGGATCTGGGGCCACCCCGAGGTCTACATCCTGGTTCTCCCCGCCTTCGGCGTCTTCTCGGAAGTCACCTCGACCTTCTCCGGCAAGCGCCTGTTCGGCTACACCTCGATGGTCTACGCCACCGTGGTCATCACCATCCTGTCGTACCTGGTGTGGCTGCACCACTTCTTCACGATGGGCTCTGGCGCCAGCGTCAACTCGTTCTTCGGCATCACCACGATGATCATCTCGATCCCGACGGGCGCGAAGATGTTCAACTGGCTGTTCACGATGTATCGCGGCCGTATCCGCTACGAGCTGCCGATGTTGTGGACGATCGCGTTCATGCTGACCTTTGTGCTCGGCGGCATGACCGGCGTGCTGCTCGCGGTACCGCCGGCCGACTTCGTCCTGCACAACAGCCTGTTCCTGATCGCGCACTTCCACAACGTGATCATCGGCGGCGTGGTGTTCGGCGCGTTCGCCGGAATCAACTACTGGTTCCCGAAGGCGTTCGGCTTCAAGCTCGATGTGTTCTGGGGCAAGCTGTCGTTCTGGTTCTGGGTCGTCGGCTTCTACCTCGCCTTCATGCCGCTCTACGTGCTCGGCCTGATGGGCGTGACCCGCCGCCTGCGCGTGTTCGACGATCCGTCTCTCCAGATCTGGTTCGTCATCGCCGCGATCGGTGCCTTCCTCGTCTTCCTCGGCATCCTCAGCATGCTGATGCAGTTCGCGGTCTCTTTCCTCAAGCGCGAGCAGCTCAAGGACGTCACCGGCGATCCCTGGGATGCGCGCACGCTGGAATGGGCGACCTCCTCCCCGCCGCCGGACTACAACTTCGCCTTCACCCCCGTCGTTCACGACAATGACGCGTGGTGGGACATGAAGAAGCGCGGCTACCAGCGTCCGCTCACCGGGTTCAGGCCGATCCACATGCCCAGCAGCACCGGCACCGGCATCATCCTCGCCGGCTTCGCCACCGCGATGGGATTCGGCCTGATCTGGTACATCTGGTGGCTGGCGGCGGCGAGCTTCATCGCGATGCTCGTCGTCGGGATCGGTCACACCTTCAACTATCACCGCGACTTCGACATTCCGGCTGAAGACGTCATCCGGACCGAGGACGCGCGCACCAAACTGCTGGCCGGAGCCAAGTAAATGACTGTCGCTGTCAATCCCGCCCAGACCGGCGAGCCGCTGTTCTACCTCGCCGACGAACATCCGCATCCGGAAGGCTACAGCACCTCGCTTGGCTTCTGGATCTACCTGATGAGCGACTGTCTCATCTTCGCGATGCTGTTCGCCGCCTTCGGCGTGCTCGGCGGCAACTACGCCGCCGGCCCCGCCCCGAAGGACCTGTTCGAGCTGCCGCTGGTCGCGGTGAACACCTCGATGCTGCTGCTGTCGTCGATCACCTATGGCTTTGCCATGCTGACGATGCAGCAGAACAAGATCGCCCAGACGCAGATGTGGCTGGCGATCACCGGCATGTTCGGCCTCGCCTTCATCGGCATCGAGCTCTCCGAGTTCGCCCACATGATCCATGAAGGCGCGACGCCGCAGCGCAGCGCCTTCCTGTCCGCCTTCTTCACCCTGGTCGGCACCCACGGCCTGCACGTCTCCTGCGGCCTGATCTGGCTGGTGACCCTGATGGTGCAGGTCTGGAAGTTCGGCCTGATCGAAGCCAACCGCCGCCGCCTGATGTGCCTGTCGATGTTCTGGCACTTCCTCGATGTGGTCTGGATCGGCGTCTTCACCTTCGTCTATCTCCTGGGAGTTCTGCGATGAGCACCGATACCCACGCCGCCCACGCGGACGGCCATCACCACAGCGACGACCACGCCCACAGCACGTTCTCGGGCTACATGCTCGGCTTCGTGCTCTCGGTGGTGCTCACCGCGATCCCGTTCTGGCTGGTGATGAGCGGCACACTGCCGAGCAAGCAGATCACCGCGCTGGTCATCATGGCCTTCGCGGTCGTGCAGATCGTCGTGCACATGATCTACTTCCTGCACATGAGCCCCAAGTCGGAGAACGGCTGGACCATGATGGCGCTGATCTTCACCATCGTCATGGTGGTGATCGCGCTGTCCGGTTCGCTGTGGGTGATGAACCACCTCAACAGCAACATGATGCCGATGCACGAGATGACGGGAATGAAGTGAGCGAGATCCGGACCGTGACGAGCGAGGCAGAGGACGCAGGCCGCAAGGCTGCGCGTCCGCGCCTGTGGCTCACGGTCCTCTCGCTCGCTGCGTTCGTCATTCTGATCGCGCTCGGTGTCGGGCAGATCGAGCGGCGCGCCTGGAAGCTGGCGCTGATCGACCGCGTCGAGCAGCGCGTCCATGCCCCGGCCCAGCCGATCCCGTCGCCCGCGGCCTGGCCGACCGTCTCCACAGCAAACGACGAATACAGGCACGTCAGCGTCACCGGCCGTTTCCTGCATGACCGCGAGACACTGGTTCAGGCCGTCACCGAAGAAGGCCCCGGCTATTGGGTGCTGACGCCGCTTCAGCGCGACGACGGCTCGCTTGTCCTGGTCAACCGCGGCTTTGTGCCGTCCGAGCGGCGCGACGCATCGACGCGCCAGGGCGGCAATCCGAACGGCCAGGTCGAGATCACCGGCCTGCTACGCATGACCGAGCCGAAGGGCGGATTCTTGCGGAACAACGTGCCCCAGCACAACCGCTGGTACTCGCGGGATGTCGCCGCGATTGCGGCAACGCGCGGCCTCCACGATGTCGCGCCCTTCTTCATCGATGCTGACGGCGGATCACAAACCACCGGCGGGCCGATCGGCGGATTGACCGTGATCCGCTTTCCCAATAACCACCTGATCTATGCGCTGACGTGGTTTGCCCTGGCGTTCATGCTGGCCGGTAAACTTCTCGTCACATTCGGCGGCGGGCTGTTCCGCCGCAAGCGCTTCGTCCACGAACCGGCCGGCGGCCCCGATGCCACCGCCCGCAGGACGGGATCAGATGCTGGAACGATCGTCGAATCTACCTGACGACGGAATGACGCATGACGCCGTCACGCTGCAATCGCAGGCAGACGCGCGCAGCGAGCTGATCGGCGTTGCGCCGACCGACGACGAGACCAACCGCAAGAACATGGCGCTGCTGATCCAGCTGCGCTGGACCGCGGTGGTCGGCCAGATCGTGACCATCGGCGGCGTGCATTTCGGCCTGGGTATTCCCCTGCCATTGGAACGGATGGGCGCGGTCATCGGCGCGCTGCTGCTGCTCAACGTCTCCAGCCTCGTCTGGGTGCGCCATCGCGCGGCGATCACCAACAACGAGCTGCTGGTCGCCTTGATGCTCGACGTCGCCGCGCTGACCGCGCAGCTCTACCTCAGCGGCGGCGCCACCAATCCCTTCACCTCGCTGTTCCTGCTCCAGGTCACGCTGGGCGCGGTGCTGCTCGATGGCCGCTCGACCTGGTCGCTGGTCGCACTGACCTGCGCGAGTTTCATCTGGCTGACCATGGCCTACCGGCCGCTCGACCTGCCGCCGAACCCGATCAGCGAGGCCTACAGTCTCACCGTGACCGGCATGCTGCTGGGCTTCGTCCTCAACGCCGTGCTGCTGGTCGTGTTCGTCACCCGCATCAACAGGAATTTGCGCGAGCGCGATGCGCATCTGGCGGCACTGCGCCAGCATGCGGCCGAACAGGACCACATCGTCCGCATGGGCCTGCTCGCCTCCGGCGCGGCGCATGAGCTCGGCACGCCGCTCGCCTCGCTCTCGGTGATCCTCAGCGACTGGCGCCGCATGCCCGATCTCGCCGCCGATCAGGAGCTTGCCGAGGATCTCGCGGAGATGGAAACCTCCCTGCAACGCTGCAAGACCATCGTGACGGGCATCCTGGTGTCGGCGGGCGAGGCGCGCGGCGAAGGCTCCTCGCCGACGACGGTGACGGCCTTCGTCACCGCGCTGGTGGACGAGTGGCGCGATGCGCGCTCGGCCCGCACGCTCTATTTCGTCAACACGTTCGGCGAGGACGTCGCGATCGTCTCCGACGTCGCGCTGAAGCAGGTGATCTTCAACGTGCTCGACAATGCCTATGAGGTCTCGCGCGAATGGGTGGAGCTGCTGGCCGAGCGCGAGGGCGACAATCTCGTGCTGTCGATCAGCGATCGCGGCCCGGGCTTTGCGCCGGAGATGCTGGCGCAGCTCGGGAAACCCTATCACTCGAGCAAGGGCCGCGCCGGCGGCGGGCTCGGCCTGTTCCTGGTGGTGAACGTCGTGCGCAAGCTCGGCGGGAGCGTGACCGCCGAGAACCACAGGAAGCGCGGCGCCACCGTCCGCCTGACGCTGCCGCTCGCAACGCTCGCGATCGGAGGAAATTTTGACGCCTGACCGTTCGCTCATCGTCGTCGAGGACGATGCCGGCTTCGCGCGCACGCTGAAACGCTCGTTCGAGCGCCGCGGCTACGACGTCGTCCTCGCAGCTTCGATCGAAGAGGTGCGGAAGGTGCTGGAGGAGCGATCCTTTGGACACGCGGTGGTCGATCTCAAGCTCGGTGGCGCCTCGGGCCTCGCCTGCGTCGAGCTGCTGCACACGCATGATCCGGAGATGCTGATCGTGGTGCTGACCGGGTTTGCCAGCATCTCCACCGCCGTCGAGGCGATCAAGCTCGGCGCCTGCCACTACCTCGCAAAGCCGTCGAACACCGACGATATCGAAGCCGCCTTCAACAAGGCCGAAGGCAACGCCGAAGTCGCACTCGATGCACGGCCGACCTCGATCAAGACGCTGGAATGGGAGCGCATCCACCAGACGCTGATCGAGACCGATTTCAACATCTCGGAAGCGGCAAGAAGGCTGGGCATGCACCGGCGCACGCTGGCAAGGAAGCTCGAGAAGCGGCCGGTGAAGTGAGCCTAGGACGACACCGTCGCGAGCTTGCCGACCTCGGAGAGAAGCAATTTCAGGATCGGGGATTGATTCGCCTTGTGATAGGCGACAACGAGATCGAGCTTGGGTGCATCTCCCCGCACCGGCCGGGTGGTGATCGTCTCCGGCAGATATCGCTTGGTGTAGGCCGGCAGCATCATGACGCCGCGCGTGGACGCGATCATGGAGATCGCGTGGACGACATTGTGGACTTCGCGGTCGGGCTTGAGGTCGACTCCGGTCCGGCTGAAATAATCCAGAACGACACGGCGAACCGCGGGAGCGGATTTGGACGGTAGGTAGAAGGTCTCGTCCCTGATCTCCTCGGGCGCCACCGTGGCTTGCGATGCCAGCCGATGGTCGCTCGGAAAGACGAAGACCAGAGGATCGGTGCGCACGCGCCGGCAGACCAGATCTTCCATGTGCTCTTCCGGCCGGATGAAGGCAGCATCGAGCTTTCGCCGCATCAGGGCCTTGGCAAGCGACGGCGAATAATCGCTCGAGAGGCGGATATCGATGCCGGGAAATGCGTCGCGCAGAATGCGATCCACCTCGGGCAGCAGGTCGATTTCGGCGCCCGACAGAAAGCCCAACGAGAAAGCGGGCTGCGGGGGCTGCGCGGCACGGAGCGCCGCTTCCTTGGCAGCCTCCGCCTGAAGCAGCGCCATTCTGGCGTGCTCGAGAAAGGCCCTGCCGGCCGCCGTCAGCGCGATGCCTTGGGCACTGCGGTTCATCAAGGGAACGCCGACCTCCCCTTCGAGGTCCCGGATTTGCCGGCTGAGCGATGGTTGCGACGTATGCAGCTTCTGCTCGGCCGCAACGGTCAAACTGCCTGCGTCGGCAACGGCGACGAAATAGCGGAGATGCCGAAGCTCCATCACGACCTCCCATATCTCGCAGGCATGGGGCCAGCTTACAAAGTCTTTTTCCAGTTGGCCAGCTGCCGGTATAGCCGGCGTGAACGAGGTCTGCCTGGCAGGCAGAGGCGCAGGGGAGCGAGCTTCACATGCTCAAGAGCATTCAAACGTCTCTGCTGATCCTCGCGCTGGCGGGATCTGGCGAAGCGGCTGCGCAATCCTCCAACACGCAGGCAAAGGCAAACAACATGGAACTGGATGTGACAGGATTGAAGCAGGCGTTGCTCGGCGACTGGGAAAGCATCGCACCGGAGGTGCGTCCGAGCGCAGCGAAGAACGCCGATGCCACGCTCAAGCCATTCTACCTCAAGCGCGCCTTCAAATATCAGCCATCCGACCGCTTCGAGCTCGAGATCGTCAACTCGGCCGACCCTTACGGTGCCGTGCCGCTCGCGCGGATCAGGATCGGTGGACACATGCAGTGGCGGGGTGCGCATCCGATTGCACCAGGTGCGCAGAAGGTCGATTTCGTCGCGGACGAGACCTACGAGGTCACGCCGCTGGCGCAGGGGTTCGCCGACGTGCTCAACAAGGTCGCTTCCGCCGGATACGCGCCCTGGGCCGTCAACGCGACCCAAAGCATCTTTGGCAAGACGTTCGCTCCCTTCGGACTCGCGGAGGCCACGAACTTCATGGAGTACGACCTCGTCTATCTCAGGGGCGACCTGTTGTTCTGGGGTGCGCGCAACATCGACGGCCGCGGCTTCGACACCGAGCAGAACCGGCCGACCAATTTGCAGATCCCGCTGGTGCGAAAGTAACGGAGGGGCGCGTCATGACCGGGGCCGGCGAAGACCACCGCGTGAAATGCGTCCTCGACGCATTCGATACGCTCTTCAACAGGCGCGACTACGTCGCGGCCGAACGCCTCTGGTCCGCGCAATACATCCAGCACAGCGCACATATCCCGCCGGGGCGTGACGGGCTGTTCGACCTCGTCAAGGGCCTGCCAGCCACGTTGCGCTACGAGAACCATGTCACGGCGGCGAGCGGCGATTTCGTCATTCTGCATGGACGTTTCAGCGGAATTGGCACGCCGGCCGCATGGGTCGTTGCCGATATCGTGCGGCTGGAGGACGGCATACTCGCGGAGCATTGGGACGTCATCCAGGATGAGGCGACGCAGGCGCAATCACGCAGCGGCCTGCCGATGTTCGGCGACCGTTTCCCGGCCTGACCGCGGCCACAACGCTCAAACAAAAAGCCCGGCCAAACGGCCGGGCTTTTGATTGCTTGCGATCGACGCTGCGAGACGCTTACGCGGCCTCGTCGGCGACGGCGGTGTCATCGCCATCGGTATCGCCGTCGGCATCCGTCTCGCCCTCGCCGTCGGCGGCTTCCGCCTTGGCGTTGGTGCGGCGCGGGCTCTTGGCGAGCTGGGCTTCGATCTCCTTGACCGCTTCGGTCTCGGTCGAGTGCTGCACAACCGCGATCTCGCGGGAGAGACGATCGAGCGCCGCTTCATAGAGCTGGCGTTCAGAGTACGACTGCTCGGGCTGCGACTCGGAACGGTAGAGGTCGCGCACGACTTCCGCGATCGCGACGATGTCGCCCGAATTGATCTTTGCTTCGTATTCCTGGGCGCGGCGCGACCACATGGTGCGCTTGACGCGGGCGCGACCCTTCAGCGTCTCCAGCGCCTTCTTCACCAGCGCGGGATCGGACAGCTTGCGCATGCCGACGTTGGCGACCTTGGCGGTCGGCACCCGCAGCGTCATCTTGTCCTTGATGAAGTTGATGACGAACAGCTCGAGCTTCGCACCGGCGATCTCCTGCTCCTCGATGGCCAGGATCTGGCCGACGCCGTGAGCGGGATAGACGACGAATTCGTTGGCCTTGAAGCCCTGACGCTGGGTCACGACCTTCTTTTCCTCGACCTTCGGCGCGGCCGCGGCGGGCTTCACGGCCGGCTTGGCAGCGACAGGAGCCTTGGCAGGAGCAGCAGCAACGGGAGCCTTCGGCGCGGCCGGCTTGGCAGCGGGAGCCTTGGCAGCAGCAGGCTTGGCAACGGTCGCTTTCGCGGCCGGTTTGGCAGTCTTGTTAGGCATTGCGCTTCTTTTGTTCTTCGAGGACTTTGCAGCCGGTGCCTTCGTCGCGGTCCGACCCTTGGATGCGCTACGGCTGGCCGCGGCGACTTTTTTGGCCTCCTTATGGGAAGCCCTCGCTGAAGTACTCTTTTTACGCGTTTTCTGTGACACAGCCTGCGCGCGGAAACTGCCACGCCCCTGTTCGACATTTGGTTTCACGGGAACCCAGCGGGGCCAACGGGGCTGGCGGGTTCTGCTCAATGTGCTGAATATAGCACATTTCCCGCAAAAATCAATGATTTAGGGACTTTTGTGACTGGTTTTCGGCGCAGACGAAGGTATTAGGGTTAAGTTTGGGCGCGAATTAGTCCCCCGAACCCGGGTTCGGAGAAAAATATTTCTCGAACTTGCCTTCCTGACCGTCGAATTCCTTCGCGTCGGGGGGTGATTCTTTCTTCTGGGTGATGTTCGGCCAGCTTTTGGCGTAGTCGGCATTGACCTGGAGCCACTTTTCGAGGCCCGGTTCCGTGTCCGGCTTGATGGCGTCGGCGGGGCATTCCGGCTCGCACACGCCGCAGTCGATGCATTCGTCAGGATGGATGACGAGCATGTTGTCGCCTTCGTAGAAACAATCGACCGGGCAGACCTCGACGCAGTCGGTGTACTTGCACTTGATGCAGTTTTCAGTGACGACGTAAGTCATCCAACGCTCCGAAAAGCTCTTTTAAAAGTCGCGGCTTGCGTAGCGCGGATGGCCCGGCGCCGCAAGGTCGGGAACGGTCGATCATGACGGCTTTACGCGTTTGATCGACCAAGAAATGAATTCAAAGCGCAATTAATTGCGCTGAGAACTTTGATTGCCTTCGCTCAGCTCCTCGTAGAGCACGCGGGCCGAGGCAGCATCGCCGCGGCGCTCGTTGAAAGCGATTACTTTCAGCACGCGCACGGTGCGATCGAGCGCGATGGTGATCACGTCCCCGATCTTGATCGCATGGCCCGGCGACTTCTCGCGTGTGCCGTTGATGCGAACGTGGCCGGACTCAACGAGCTCGGCCGCGGAGGTGCGCGCCTTCACCACCCGCGCGTGCCACAGCCATTTGTCGAGGCGCTGCCGCTCGGTCGTGGGATCACTCCTTGCGACCGGACAGCTGCTCTTTCAGCGCAGCGAGCTTTGCGAAGGGCGAGTTCGGATCGGCCGGACGATCGCGCTCGCGCGGGTTCGCGCTCGAGGCGTAGGGGCGCAGCGACGGACCGCCCTGACGGTCGCGGCCCTTGTCGCGGTCACGACCGCGATTGTCGCGGCCCTTGTCGCGATCTCCGCCAAACTTGCCCTTGTTGCGATCGCGATCCTTGTTATCGCGATCCTTACCCTCGAAGCGGCGGTTCCTGTCGTCGCGCCCCTCTGGACGCGGCGCGCCTTCGGCGCCACCTTCGCGCGGCTTGCGGAAATCCCTGGCCCCATCGCGGCGATGACCGCCGTGACGATGACGCTCGCCGCGCCTCTCGCCGTCAGCAACTTGCGCTGCTTCGCCTTCCGCCGGTGCAGCACCCGCCTCTGCGCCCGCCTGCGGGCGCTGATGGTGGTGACGCTGATGGCGATGGCGCTCGTGGCGCGGCTTGCGATCCTCGTGGCGGCCGCCGGGACGCCAGACCTCGACGAGCTCGGGCTCGGCAGGCGCAGCGGCAGCCTCGACTGGCGCGGCGGCATCAGCGGATGCAGCGGCTTCGGTTGCAGCAGCCTCGGCGGAGGCAGCTTCCACAGCCTCGCTGGGCGCAGCAGCAGCCTCTTCCGCTGGCGGCGCGATGCCGGGGGCATCCTCGGGCGTGACGGGGGCATCAGGCGATGCTTCGAGCGCCGGCTCTTCATGCGCGGGCTCGTCGTGCTGCTCCATGCCGGGCGCGTCCTCGACGGTGACGGGCTCGACGGCGGCTTCGATCGCGGTGTCCGCGCCTACGGCGGCATCATCGGTCGCCGTCGGTTCAGTCGGAGCCTCTGCGCTTGCTTCGGCCGCCGGCGTCTCCGCGACAGCAGCCGCCGGCTTCGGCGGCAGCGGCGCACGCTTCTCCATGCGATAGCCGAGCGCGCGCAGCACCGAGGCGAAATCCTCGCCGGCGGAGCCGGTGAGCGAGGTCATCGCCTGCGTCACCACAAAGCTGCGGCCGTCGAACGCGCCGGCGGGCTTTTCGCCGGGCGAGTTCTCGCGCCAGGCCAGTGCCGGACGGATCAGATCGGCGAGCCGCTCCAGAATGTCGACGCGCACCGCGCGCTCGCCGGCCTGCTTGTAGCCGAGCACGCGATAAGCATCGCGCGGCAGCTGCTTGTCGACCGGGAACGAGGTGCGGCCCGAAGATGCCAGATGCTGCGCGCCCGACAGCGACGACAGATCGACATTGTCCTGCTTCAGCGCCCACAGCAGTGCGGCCAGCGCACGCCCGGCGGGCTTGAGCAGGCCGGGGAAATAGATGTGATAGGCGCCGAAGCGGACGCCATATTTGCGCAACACGGCGCGCGAGGGCTGGTCGAGATCCTTCAGCTCGTTGGCGATCTTCGGACGCTCGAGCACGCCGAGCGCCTCGACCAGCTGATAGGCGATGCCGCGGGCAATGCCGGTGACGTCCTCGGCCTTCGACAGCTCGAACATCGGCCCGAGCAGCTTTTCGATATGCGTCTTGAGCCAGAGCTCGAGCCGAGCCTGCACCTTCTCACGCGGCGCACCGGTAAGGCGCTCGTCGGAGATGATGCGGATGCGCGGCTGCAGCGCCTCCTCGGCGGCAGACAGGCGCGCCACGGCATCGCCGGTCCAGCGGATCGTGCCTTCCGAGGTCAGCACGAACTGATCGTCCGGCGCATTGCCCAGTTTCTCGGCGCGCGCGTTGATCTCGCCGGCGAGCACCGCTTGCGCTGCAGCCTGCAAGGCTTTCGCATCGGAGCCTGCTTCCGCCGCATCCGGTGCAAAGGTGAAGCCATCGAGGCGGCCGATGACATGGCCTTCGACGATGACTTCGCCGGTCTTGCCGATTTCAGTATTCAAGCTCGTGTTCTCCCGCAGGCGGCGCATCAATACACTGGTCCGGCGATCAACGAAACGCTCAGTCAAGCGTTCATGGAGCGCATCCGATAATTTATTTTCGACCTCGCGGGCGATCCCCTGCCAGCGTTCGGGGTCTTTCAGCCAGTCCGGGCGGTTGGCGACGAAGGTCCAGGTGCGGATCTGAGCGATCCGGGCCGACAGCGTGTCGATGTCGCCGTCGATGCGGTCGGCCTGGTCGACCTGGGCCGCGAACCAGGAATCGGGGATGCAGCCCTTCTGCATCAGGAAGCCGTACAGCGTGGTGACGAGCTCGGCATGGGCGGCCGGCGACAGTTTTCGGTAATCGGGGACCTGGCAGGCCTCCCACAGCCGTTCCACGGCGGCCTTGCCATGCGCGATATCGCGCACCTCGACGTCACGGGCGGCATGGTCGAGCACGCGCATGTCCTCGGCGATCGGCGCGCGCGTCAGCGCCTCATGGCCGGGCGACTGGTTGAGCGACACCTGGAGCGCGCCGAGCGAGGAGAAATCCAGCTTCGAATTGCGCCATTGCAGCATCTTCACGTTGTCGAACGTGTGGTTCTGCAGCGCGTTGACGAGCTCGGGCTCGAACGGCCCGCAGCGGCCCGTCGTCCCGAAGGTGCCGTTGCGCGTGGCGCGGCCCGCACGCCCGGCGATCTGCGCGAATTCAGCCGGCGTCAGGCGGCGGAACTGGTAGCCGTCGAACTTGCGGTCGGAGGCGAAGGCGACGTGGTCGACGTCGAGATTAAGGCCCATGCCGACCGCGTCGGTGGCGACGAGGTAATCGACGTCGCCGTTCTGGAACATTGCCACCTGCGCATTGCGCGTGCGGGGCGAGAGCGATCCCAGCACCACGGCCGCGCCGCCATGCTGGCGGCGGATCAGCTCGGCGATGGCGTAGACCTCGTCTGCCGAGAAGGCGACGATGGCGGTGCGGCGCGGCTGGCGCGTGATCTTGCGGTCGCCGGCGAATTCCAGCTGCGACAGGCGCGGCCGCGTGATCATGGACACGCCGGGCAGCAGCCGCTCGATGATCGGGCGCATCGTGGCGGCGCCCAACAGCAGCGTCTCGTCGCGGCCGCGGCGGTTGAGGATGCGGTCGGTGAAGACGTGGCCGCGTTCGAGATCGGAGGCGATCTGGACCTCGTCGACGGCGAGGAAGGAGACGTCGAGATCCCTAGGCATCGCCTCGACGGTGGAGACCCAATAGCGCGGGTTCTTCGGCTTGATCTTCTCCTCGCCGGTGACGAGCGCGACCGCCTCGCTGCCGACCCTGGCTGCGATCTTGTTGTAGACCTCGCGCGCGAGCAGCCGCAGCGGCAGCCCGATCAGCCCCGAGGGATGCGCGAGCATCCGCTCGATGGCGAGATGGGTCTTGCCGGTGTTGGTCGGCCCGAGCACTGCAGTGACGCCCGCGCCAGGTGCGCGCTCGGAGGCGAAGGGGGAGGAGGAGAAGGCCATGTCTAGGGATTAGGTAGTGGCGATTTGGGCGAATGTCAGTGCTGTTTTGGGGTGTGTTGAGGGCGTGGCTGCGACCCGCCCCCTTCCCGTCATCCTGAGGTGCTCGCCTTGCGGCGCAACCGCGCCGTAGGGCGAGCCTCGAAGGATGGACGGCCCGGGTTTCAGCCACGAGCATGCTTGCAGCACCTGTCGGGCCCGCCGCCCTTCGAGGCCTCCGCTTCGCTCCGGCACCTCAGGGTGACGGGATTGGATAGCAGCAAGCCGGGCGATGACACCGGGTGTGAGGGAGCGCCCTCCCCAAACCTCGCGCAACTGTCTCACTTTGCAACGCTTTTCCCGTTGACCTTAAGCTTCGGAACGACTCTAGAACGAATCGCGGCCGAATCGCTGACTCCCGCTGAAGTCCTGTTCCGTTCACGCCAGATGTCGCGGGACTCTTATTGGTTGCGCACTAGATGGAGTTTTCCCCTGCCGCACAAGCGGCGTTTCGATGACCGGTTCCTTAAAATTGGGGACGGCGCGGAGTCGAATCAGAATCGGGGTGGAGTCAAATGGATTCACGGATCACGCCCCCCAAACTCATTTTCGCGAAAACAACCCCATGCACAGTAGGCATGTCGTTGAAAGAATTACATTTCCTTCCGGCCAAATTGCCTCCCCGTCATCCTGAGGTGCGAGTGGCGCGGTGCGCAGCATCGCGCCGGGAGCCTCGAAGGATGGACGGCCCGGATGCGGCGGCACGCACGGATATTCCCTGCGGGAACAGCCGGGCTGTCGCCCTTCGAGGGCCGCTGAAGAAGCGGCCACCTCAGGGTGACGGTCTCGAAGGGGTATGCGCGGCTAAAGCCCTACTGCGTCTTCGCGACGCGCGGCGGCTGGGGTGACGTGACGAAGCTGGTCGCTTCCAGCATGGCCGGGCCGAGCGGCGTCGGCACTTTCAGCCAGAACGGGACCAGGATGCGCGTGCCCGCGACGGGTGCGAAGGCGATCTCGATGTTGCGCTGGGCGGCGAGGTATTTGATCACGGGGCGGTCGGGGATGTAGCCCGCCACGGGCGCGAAATAGAGCGCGCAGACCACGACCGGGCCCCTGTAGCCCTTCTCGGCCTTCACGGTCTCCATGCGCTTGAAATCGAGCTTGAGATCGTAGCGCATGCGGCCGTCGAACACCGGCGCGGCGTTGCGGCAGGCGTCAGGCGTAACAGGGTCGCCGGTGCCGGGCACGCGCAAGAGCGAGGCCGTCATCGGGTCCCAGACGCCGCGGCGATGCGCGTCGGTGACGACGATGCGGTCGGCATCAACCGGCGGCTCCGGCACGATGCCGAACTCCTTCACATTGCCCTTGTCGAGCGTGATGTGGATCTGTTCGGTCTTCTTCGAGGTGGTGGTGGAGGCCTGGTAGCCGGTCGCGACCAGCGCGCCGTTGACCACCCTGCCTTGCGAGGCGCCGGTGCCGGACCCGCCCGCGAAGGATTTCAAGATCCCCGTGGTGCCGCCGGAGGCCGCGGCCGCGAACACGTCGTCGCCGATGTCGATGTTCCAGGCGCCCTTGCCGACGGGAATGCCGGCCAGCGTCGCCTCATACTGCGCCTCGAGCTTGCCCTGCGCCGCCACGGGATCCGCCCCCCACGCCACCACGAGCCCGCAAAGGGCCGCGAAGGCAAGCCGGCCGGCGGAGCGCGGACCGACTGAGCGCGGGCTGACTGAGCCTTGGAGCCAAAGTCGTGGTGATGCGAGCACGAAACAATCCAATCGGGGCGCGAACGGTTGTTACTTAAGCCAAAAACCGCGGCAAACAATGTGTCCGGGCGCGGAGGCTTGCGGAACTCCACTTGATATCTCAGGGGCGAATACGCCCTTTATGTGATGGTAAGGCACTTCAATCATTGCCGTTTTGGTGATCGAGGGGTGTGTCAGGGACGCGCACCTCGCCCCGCTGTCTCTCCCCCTCGCCCCGCTTGCGGGGAGAGGGTTGGGGTGAGGGGGGCTCTCGGCGAGGGAGGTCAGAGTGGCTGCACTCAACCGGCCATTCCCCCGCGGAGACTCCCCCTCACCCGGAATCCGCGCTATTCGCGCGCATTCCGGCCTCTCCCCGCACGCGGGGAGAGGCGAAAAGACCGCCCAAAACCTTGACTGCCCGCCCCTTCCCCCCTATACGTCCGCCCGCTCCCTGCAAGGACACAGAATTAGCCCCCGTGGCGCCCAGAATGGCGGCCGCAAATCGTTGGGGGACAGAAGAGGATTTCTACCATGTCTCGCCGCTGCGAACTGACGGCCAAGGGCCCCCTCGTCGGCCACAAGGTCAGCCACTCCAACATCAAGACCAAGCGCCGCTTCCTGCCGAACCTCGTCAACGTGACGTTCATCAGCGAAGCGCTCGGCCGCAACGTGCGCCTGCGCGTCTCCACCAACGCGGTCAAGAGCGTCGACCACAATGGCGGCCTCGACCCCTTCCTGCTCAAGGCCAACGCCGACGTCCTGTCGCCGCGCGCCCTCGAGCTGAAGCGCGCCATCCAGAAGAAGGTCGGCGACACCGCGCCGGCGAAGAAGGCCAGCTAATCCAGTTCTCAAATCGGGCGGGGGCTAAGTTGCGTCGCGTGGCGTAGGCTTAGCCAGTAGAGTTGCGTTGCGGCCGGATCGAAAGATCCGGCCGTTTTTGTTTGTGGGCCTGATCAAAGAATTTTTTTTGGTTCGCCATTTCCCTGTTAGGCGCCTCCTAAGATCAATTGACCAACCACCCATGGTTGCGCTTGGATGCCGCGCCGCAAGGAGCTTGCATGGTCGACGAAAATTCTCCCGAGTTACCTTTCCATCCCTCCGACGATGAAATGGTCGCCGTAGTCGAAGAAGCGCGTCGCGAAGCTAGATACCTGGTTACGGATTATCCGGTTGAACTTTTGGTCCAGAAGTTCAGAGAGGAACCGCAGCAGGAGGGAGACATCTACATTCCGGAGTATCAGAGGAAGCTCCGATGGTCCGATCAGGCCCAATCCTATTTTATCGAGAGCGTTATCCTCAGGATTCCGATTCCTCCAATCTTTCTCTACGACGTGAAGGGTCGACTGGAGATCGTGGATGGTTCGCAAAGAGTGCGAACGCTCGCGCGCTTTGCGAACGACGAGTTCGCGTTGGGTGAATTGGACAAACTAGACGTTCTGAGCGGATTAAAATATTCCCAACTGCCGACCACGATTCAGAAGCGGTTATACAACACGCCTATTCGATCCTTTGTGCTCGACGAGGGCACCGATGAGAGCACTCGGATCGAACTCTTCAGGCGACTGAATACTACCGGCAAGACGTTACATGACGCAGAGATTCGGAAGGGCGCGTTCCGCGGCCCGTTCCTGGATCTGATTCTTGAGTGCGCAGGCACAGCAGTTTTCAAGGAGCTTTCACCGAGAATAGCGAAGTCGGCGGATCCAGAGAGTGAACGGCAAGAACTGGTCACTCGCTTTTTTGTTTATTCCGATCACTACACCGAATTCAGACACGACGTGCGGCGTTTCCTTGATTTGCACGTCATAAAGCTGAACAAGACAATCACTGTCGCGCAAGTGCAAGCGAAGCGCCAAGAGTTCAATACAACGATGGCCTTTATCCACTCGAATTATCCGACGGCATTCTATCGGAGTGGCAAAGGGGGAGCGCTTCCACGAGTGCGGTTTGAAGCTGTCGCTGTCGGCACATGCCTCGCTCTTCGTGCGAAGCCGGGCCTTTCGTTCAACGGACATGCAGAATGGTTTTTCGGACAACCTCTCAATTCTCTCGTCCGCACCGACGCAAGTAACAGCGGACCGCGCCTACGCGACCGAATAAATTATGTCAAAGAACGGCTACTGAATCAGGAATGATCGAAGCTGCTTTTAGATCAAGAATCGCGGGCGTATCATACTATCTCAGATCTCTGAGAGAGCTTGAGGACCGTCACCGAACTCCCGGCAGAGGCTTCTATAGAGCTGCCGAGACACTGGCAGCCTCCCGGGCGGCCGCTTTTATCATGATCTACAACTGCGTCGAGTTCGCCACTCGCGAAACGATCATCAGCGTTCGAAAACAGATGCAGGCGGATAGCATCCTATTTCACGAACTGATCGCATACTGGCAAAAAGACATCGTCTACACTCACTTCAAAAAGAAGCTACAGGATGGCGTGAACCATACCAACCTGATGGACGAGCTCGTTCAATTTGTCCCGGGCAAGATCACTTGGCTCAACAAGGATGAGAGCGTCCCTTTCTCGGGAAATATAGACCACGAGAAGCTGATAAGATTTGCGCGCGACATCGGTAACCCTGGGTGGCGACCACCAAGAAACACGTTGGGAGGATCAGATCTATTGACAATCAAAACCGCCCGAAATGAGTTGGCGCACGGCGAAGAAACATTCGAGAGTATCGGCGGCAACTATTCGGTTTCCGACATCGCAGACAAGCTGGATCGCGTTCGGAGTTTTATGTGTTCCTTCATTAGGATGATGGGACGATATGAACTAGGGCGGGTCTACAAGCACTAGCTAACGAAAGCTCGAAGGTCGGGAATAAATGCTGGATGCGTTTTTAGCGAACTCTTCTCGATCCTCGACAGGAAGCCCGCCGCGGCGCGTAGCGACAACTCATTCGCATTCTTCAGTTCAAATTCACGGAGACTTGTCACGTTGGGCGCCTCAGGCCCTTCATAGTCAGGGGTAAGGCAGATGGGCTGCTGACCGGGCTGACCAAAAGCCGCGACCGCTATTTTACTACTGCGACTCTTTTGCTCGACGTGAATGGGCGTTGAGATTTTCTCTGCTATCGATCTGCCGATCCACTCGACGACCGGTACGCTGACCGCGTTGCCGATCAGCTTCCATCTGGCTCTCTTTTTATCTTTCTTTAGAACGCCCACGTCCGTCCAATCGGCAGGAAAGCCCTGCATTCGCTCAGCGTCGGAAACTCCAGGTGTAATGAAGGAGTGAGCATTCTTGTTCCATATCGCGGGGGGAGAAGGAATGGAAAGAGCGGATCCACCCTTCAAGGGCGGAACGGCCTCCGGCGACCATCCCAAACCTCTATTACCCTCGGTCCAATAGAACCCGTATTGCTCTGGATATTGCGGCGTCTGAGGTTTGGCCGTGAAGACACCGCGGAAAAGAATGGATTCCGGTGGAAGATTCCGTGATCCAAGAATAAACAGCCGCCTCCTTCTTTGAGGAATCCCAAATTGCTGACTATCCAGAATTCGGTAGGCCCATTTGTAGCCCAGCTTCTCCAGATTGGCCGTAACAAACTTGAGCGCAGCTCCTCCCTGCAAATGAAGAGCGAAAGCAACGTTCTCAAGCAGAATGAATTCGGGTTTTGTTTTGGCCGTTCCTACGAGCCTGAAAACTTCCGAAATTAGACCCGATCTATCTCCAGTGATTCCGGCAGTTCTGCCCGCTTGGCTCAAGTCTTGGCACGGCCAACCCGCGGTCAAAATTTCGCAGGCCGGAAGAGATTTAATCGTGCGGATATCCGTTCGGATAGGGATGTCGGGAAGACGGTGACGAAGCACGGAGCGAGCTAAGGGGTCGCTCTCACACATCAAAATTGTATCGAAACCAGCACGTGCTAGTCCGAGCTCGAAACCCCCTATACCGCTAAAGAGGCTAACGACGCGCATTTCTCTTCCGTTTCCCTTCTTGCTGTCCTCGTTTGTGCAAGCCCCTTGGAGTGCGACGCGCGCGCAAAAAACGCTGGGCAACCTTTGACGCCAATTCACTACTCTTGACCTGGCATTCCCAGACGACGACGACCTTCCAGCCCATGGCTCGCAGCAGAGCCTGTGCTCGAAGGTCTCGGGCCACATTGCGCTCGAACTTGTTTCGCCAGAAGCTTGCTCGAAGCTTCGGCATAGTCGCCTTTGGGCAATTGGAATGCCGATGCCAAAAACACCCGTTAACGAATACCGCCAGTCGCGACCGGACAAAGACTATGTCCGGAGTTCCAGGCAGATCCTTCCGATGAAGCCGATAACGAAGGCCGACGCGATGCAGCGCCTGCCGAAGATTCAATTCCGGCTTAGTGTGGCGCTGTCGAACGGCCGCCATCATCGACGACCGCTTTGCTTTAGAAACAATATCAGCCAAGAAGTGAGGTTCCAACCATCCTTCATCGTTAAACGAAGATCGTGGATTCGCCAATGCTTTCAGCATTGTTCGCGAGGGAAACCTTGTACAGGGAACCAACTCGGAATAGTGGCCGCGCGCTTTGCGTCACACTCGCCATCGCACGCCGGGCACTGCCCCCCCTCCCGCGTTAACCGTCCGTTAACCAACGCAGCCTAGCCTGCGCTAATCGTCCAGCCATCATTAGCTCGAAATGCCTTCCCGGTTCGCTCCAGGAGAAGCGCCGATGTGCGTTGCGTTGTTGACGTATGCCGATCTCAGTGCCCGCCTCAATATCTCGCGCGAGGCCGCGCGTTCACTTGCCAGACGTCGCCGTTGGCCGCGCTCGCGGTCGGAGGACGGCAAGGCGCTGGTGAGCGTCGATCTCTCCGAACTCCGCTACACGCCCCGCCCACGGCGGGCCCGCCGGGCGGACCACATCGATGCCTCCCTGGCAAAGGTCGAGGCATTGGAGCCATTTCCGTCCCAACGAGATTCGCTCGAAAACGCCCTGGAGATCGCGGCCTTCAAGGCGGAGATCGCGCGGCTCGAAGAGGTCGCGGCCGCCTACAGGGCCGTATTCGAGCGCGAGCGCGAGCGCGCCGATCGCCTCGCCGCCGAGCTGACGCAGGCGGCCGCCGAGACGACGGCGGCCAATGCGTGGGCGGCACGACTGGAAGACGAAATGGCTGACTTACGGGCCGGTCGCCGGGATGGCGGCGCGACCGCGGGAGCCGCGCGTCGATTGGGACATCTGGCCGCTGCGATCGTGCAAGCAGACCGCGCGGCCCGCAGATAGCACTCGAACCTTTCTCTTTTCCCCCGCCGCCGGGGCAACCGCGAGGACAGAATGACTGGCATGACCGATATTCGCGAGATGAAGGCGCGCATTGTCGTATTCGGGGTCGGCGGCGCCGGCGGCAACGCCGTCAACAACATGATCACCGCCGGGCTGCAAGGGGTCGACTTCGTCGTCGCCAATACCGACGCGCAGGCGCTTGCCATGTCGAAGGCGCCGCGCCTGATCCAGCTGGGCACGCAGGTGACCGCGGGCCTCGGCGCCGGGTCGCAGCCCGAACTCGGACGCGCCGCGGCCGAGGAGGTCATCGATACGATTCGCGATCACCTGACCGGCGCGCACATGGTGTTCGTGACGGCCGGCATGGGCGGCGGCACCGGCACGGGGGCCGCCCCCATCATCGCCAGGACCGCGCGCGAGCTCGGCATCCTCACGATCGGCGTGGTCACCAAGCCATTCTATTTCGAGGGCCAGCGCCGCATGCGCTTCGCCGAAGCCGGCATCGAGGAGCTGCTGAAGACGGTCGACACCCTCTTGATCATCCCCAACCAGAACCTGTTCCGGGTGGCCAGCGCGAAGACCACGTTCGCCGATGCCTTTGCCCTTGCCGACCAGGTGCTCTATTCGGGCGTGGCCTGCATCAGCGACCTCATCGTCAAGGAAGGCCTGATCAATCTCGATTTCGCCGACGTTCTCTCCGTGATGCGGGAGAAGGGCAAGGCCATGATGGGACGGGGCGAGGCTTCCGGCGAGAAGCGCGTGCTCGCCGCCGCCGTGGCCGCCATCTCCAATCCGTTGATCGAGAACCCCTCGATCAAGCGCGCCAGCGGCCTCATCATCTCCATCACCGGCGGCAAGGATCTCATGCTGTACGAAGTCGACGAGGCCGCGACGCGGATTCGCGACGAGGCCGACCCGGACGCCAACATCATCGTCGGCGCATCGTTCGATGAAAGCCTCGAAGGCATCGTCCGCGTCTCGGTGGTGGCGACCGGGATCGACAATGTCGACCCGGCGCTCCTGGCGCGACCGGCGGAAACCCCGCTCACGCAGCTCGCCGGCCGCTTACGCGACGACAGCCGCCGCATCGCCGATCGCATCGAGCAGCGCAGTGCGCCGCTTCCGCAGGTGGAAAGCCCGCCGCTCCGCCCGGCGGCGCGCCACCCGCAGGGGCAACCGGCAAGGCCAGATCCGGAATATGCGCGCCGCGCGGCTCAACAGCCGCTCGATCCCTACGGCCGCGCCGCTCCGCGCAATATCGCCGACGAAGACCTTCTCGATATCCCGGCCTTCCTGCGCCGCTCGGCTAATTGAGCGGTCGCATCGTGGTTCGGCACAGCCGGGGCCACAAACTCGTCATGCCCGGGCTTGTCCCGGGCATCCACGTTCTTCGTGCCATCGGAAAGGTCGTGGATGGCCGGGACAAGCCCGGCCATGACGATGTAGAGGCATCGCACTCAGCTCACTAGGACCAAATGCGATTGCCCCGTGAGGGTTATCGCACATGACTGTTGGAAGCTGCCGGATGGGTTCGGCCTGCATGTTTCGCCCGGCGATGCGTAGCATCGTCCGGAGACGCCCGCTTAGGCGGGCTCCTCACCATGAGGGTCTGATATCTCGCCGCAGAACGCGTCCTCATCCTGAGGAGCCCGCCGAGGGCGGGCGTCTCGAAGGATGCGCCGCAAGGAAACCAACCACCGCGTTCACGCGGCCGTGCTGCGCGGGGTCTCCGCTGGTTCCTTTTTCTCCGGCTCCTTGTCGCGAGACAGCCATGCCGGGAAACGAAGCAGGCGATCGATGCTGTCTTTCGATGGCTCGATGGGCGGCACGATGGGCGCTTCACTGCCCGATCGCGGGAGGTCCAGCACGGCCTGTCCTGCCCGCACCGCATCGGCGCGCTGATCGAGTTCGCGCAACAGGGGATCGAGCACGCTGTCGATTTCGGTCGCCACCGACACGACAAAACTGTTGAGCTCGCGAGCCTCCGGCACGACGGCCGAGGCCGATTCGATCGCCCTGGAGAGACCATCGACGACGGGTGCAAACGCGCCGGCGGCTTGCTTGATTCGCGTTCTGATCGCTTCGATCTCGCCCAGGACGCGATCACGCTCCCGCCTGGTCTTCTCTTCCGAAAGGCGGGCTTCGATTTCGGCGATCTGATTCGTGAGAGTCGTGGCTTCGGATGCGAGTGCATCGCGTCGCAGGCGCGCACGATCGAGATCGCGGCTGAGATTGTCCACTAGATCGTCCTTCCCGAACATGGCTTTGCTCCGTAGGACAGCCGTAACGCGAACCGCCAGCCGGTCGAGCGAACCAAAGGCTGGATCGGCCGAAAAAGGCATCAGTTTCGGTCGCGTCATATGGGCCGACATGGTGACCCCCACCGTCCTCATTAGGCGACGACATGGTTAACAGGTGGTTAATGTCAACAGATGATGGGGCAATGAGGCACCATGCCGCCGACGCCGACTTCGTCTCCTCGCAGCCATCCGTTTTCGCTATACTCGCCCCGGTAGCATCACCGGGAGGGGCATACCGTGGGGCACGACGACCAGCACAAATCCAAAACCGAGCCGAAAAATCTCGTCATCTGCTGTGACGGCACCGGCAACGAGATCTCGGAGAACATCTCCAACGTCCTGAAGCTCTATCGCTGCCTGCGCAAGACCGACAAGACGCAGCCGCGGCAGATGGTGTTTTACGATCCCGGCGTCGGCACCATGACGGAGCCGTCGACGTGGGGCCGCTGGAAGTCCAACATCAAGCTGGTGCTGGGGCTCGCCACCGGCTACGGGCTCGATGACAACGTGCTCGCGGCCTATCGCTTCCTGGTCGAGCATTATGCGCCAGGCGACCGGATCTATCTGTTCGGGTTCTCGCGCGGCGCCTATACCGTGCGGGTGCTGGCGGGGCTGATCCACAAGATCGGCCTGATCTCGCCGGAGCAGGCGAACCTCGCCGGGAGCGGCTTCATCGCCTACAAGCAATTTTCCGGCACCGGACGCGGCAACGAGGTCGAGGACCTCAAGGACATCGCCGTCGACGACCAGGGACCGCTGCCGACGGGCAAGTTCGATCTTGCAACCCAGTTCGCGCGCATCACCTCGTCGCGCTGGCCAACCATCCACTTCGTCGGTGTCTGGGACACGGTGGCGAGCGTGATCGTGCCGCGTGCCGATCGTCTCTATTGGCCGAGCCTGGAGGAGCTGGCCTTCACGCTGCGCGATCCGAGCGTGAAGATCTTCCGGCAGGCGATCGCGATCGACGAGCGGCGCTGCATGTTCCGGCTGAAAGCCTACAAGGAGCCGCAGGACTATTGGAGCAACCGCTACGTGCCCGACGAGAAGAAGGAGCCGCAGGACATTCTGCAGGTGTGGTTCGCCGGTGTGCATTGCGATGTCGGCGGCGGCTATCCGGAGGCGGAAAGCGGAGAGTCCAAATATCCGCTGATCTGGATGATCGAGGAGGCCGCGAAGGCCGGGCTGAACTTCAACCCGCGCACCGTGAACCAGCTCGCCTGGGGCGTTCAGCGCAAGAACTCGCAGTTCACCTATGTCGCGCCTGAATACACCGGCAAGGTGGGCGAATTGCACAATTCGATGACGGCCGCCTGGCGCGTGCTGGAGTATCTGCCGAAGAGCGCGAAGTACCGGGAATGGCCGGAGCGGAAGGTTTTTCTGGGCTTCTACATCCCCGATTGCGAGCCGCGCGTGATCCCCGAAGGCGCCCATGTGCACGAGAGCGTGCTGAAGCGCATGGCGGTGGAGCCGGGCTACCGGCCGGTGAACCTGCCGAAGGATTATGTGACCGTGCCGATGCCGGTGAGGCCGCATGCGGAGGTGGCGGAGACGACGGAGGCGGAGCCAGCGTGAGGGCACTTACCCTCCCCTGGAGGGGGAGGGTCGATCGCGCGCAGCGCGGGCGGGGTGGGGTGATCTCTCCACGCGGGCACTGTTGGGGGTGGAGAGACCGTCACCCCACCCCGTCTCGCCTCGCTCCGCGACGCGAGCCGACCCTCCCCCTCCAGGGGAGGGTGGGCACCCCGCTACCGGCGCTTTCTGCGTTCGCTGCTACTTTTCATTAAAATTCTCAGGCCGGCCTTAGTCGGATCGCATCAACTCTTTTCCATCATGCCGCTCAAGACCACCCGCGCCGTCCGCGGAATTGGAGGAGAGTGCCAATGCATCCGCGCCGACATGCCCGCGTCAAACCTTCCGGGCTGGTGTCCCGCCAGGCCAAGATCATCACCGACCCGCGCGCGCCGGTGATTCCCTGCACGCTGATCGACTATTCGCCCGGCGGCGCCTGCGTCGATCTCGGCGGGCAGGTGAATATCCCCGACAGGTTCGAGCTGCTGCACGTCAACACCAAGAAGCGCTGCCGCATCGCCTGGAAGCGCGGCTCGCGGGTCGGCGTGGTGTTTTAGGAAGAATAGCGAGCCGCACACTTACCCTCCCCTGGAGGGGGAGGGTAAGAAAGAAAGCTACGCCCGCATCCTGGCTTTCGTGCCGGCGACGATCTGCATGGCGACGCCGGCGATCCAGCCGAACAAAGCGAGCCAGGTCCACGCCAGGTGCGGCTCGAGACGGAGCACGATGACGGCGACGGAGGCGAGCGCGGTGAGCGTGGCGCAGAGCGTGCCGGCGGCGCTGAGGAATTCCGCGGCGTCGATCGCGCTGTGCGCGTCGTCGAACGGCAGTTGCGGCGTGTCGATGCCGAGATAGAACCCGACGATGCCGAGCAGCATCATCAGCAGCAGAAAACCCTGCGTGGTGAGCGGGGCGATCGCAGATCCCACATAGGCGCCGACGAACAGCCCGCACGCCGCGCCTGCCATCGCGAGACCCACGCGCTCGAACACGTGGGCAGTCTTGCGAACACGAAACCGCATGGCGGGCCTCCCTGAGGAGTTGGGTGCGCGGGAGGGTAGGCCAGTTTTGCGGTGCGTGGAAGGTGAGGAGAGTTACGGATGCGTGAGGGCGCGGGATAGTGAGGGGACGATGGCCCGCGCGGCACCCACCATCGTCGTCCCGGACAAGCGAAGCGCAGATCCGGGACCCCCGCGCGAGCGCTTGCGCTCGTCGCGAAACCACAGGGAGAGATTTGGCGAAGACTCGAAGTCCAAGTTGTGCAGCGGCAACTCATACCGCGCGCCATGGTGAGATCACGCGGTATGGGTCCCTGCGCCCCGTGTGCAATTGCGCACCAGGCAGGGACGACAGTTGTGATTGCAGCGCCCCCGTCACGCCCTACCTCGCCCCGAACGTGGTCTTGCCGAACAGCGCCTTTTGCGTCGACGGCTGCGAGCGCCAGTATTGCGGCGGGGCTTCGACTTCGCCGCCGAGTTCGGCCGCGGCGTGCCAGCCCCAGCGGGGATCGTAGAGCAAGCTGCGGCCGAGCGCGACCATGTCGGCCTTGCCGGATGCCACGATCTCCTCGGCGTGTTTGGCCTCGGTGATCAGGCCGACGGCGATGGTGGGCAATCCGGTCTCGCGCTTGATGGCCTCGGCGAACTGCACCTGATAGCCGGGGCCGAGCGGGATCTTCTGCAGCGGCGAGACGCCGCCGGAGGAGGCATCGATCCAGTCGACGCCACGCGCCTTCAGCGCGCTGGCGAATTGGATGGTCTGCGCCAGATCCCAGCCGCCCTCGACCCAGTCGGTCGACGACACCCGCATGCCGACCGGCTTGTCGTGCGGGAAGACGGCACGCACCGCGTCGTAGATCTCCAGCGGAAAGCGCATGCGGTTTTCGAGCGAGCCGCCATATTCGTCGGTGCGCCTGTTGGAGACCGGCGACAGGAACTGATGCATGAGATAGCCGTGCGCGCCGTGCAGCTCGATCGCGTCGATGCCGAGCCTCGCAGCGCGCCTGGCGCTGTCGACGAAGGCGTCACGGATGCGCTTCAGGCCCGCGGCGTCGAGCGCCAGCGGCGCGGCCTCGCCTTCCTTGTGCGGCAACGCCGACGGCGCCACCGTCTGCCAGCCGCCCTCGCTCTGCGGAATGAGCTGGCCGCCGTCCCAGGGCCGCGCGCTGGAGGCCTTGCGGCCGGCATGGGCGAGCTGCATCGCGATGGCCGTGGAGGAATGCTTGCGCACGGAGGAGAGGATCTGCTTCAGCGCGGCTTCGCAGGCGTCGTTGTAGAGCCCGAGACAGCCCGGCGTGATGCGCCCGATCGCCTCCACATGGGTCGCCTCGATGCAGAACATCGACGCACCCGACAGCGCGAGATTGTTGATGTGGGTGAAGTGCCAGTCGGTGGCGACGCCGTCGTCGGCCGAATACTGGCACATCGGCGACACGACGACGCGGTTCTTCAGCGTCAGGCCGCGCAGCTTGATCGGGGAAAACAGGGCGCTCATGCGGGGAGTTCCGGGGGATGGAGGAATGGAAGCGATTGCATGGAGTTTAGTGGCCCTACGGCGAATTGCCAGTTGCGCGGCGGACATGCCCGCCCGCGGCGCCATGCATTGCGCGCGTCATATCATCACAAGGCGGAGACGCCCCTCGGCCGCTTGCCAGGAACTCCGCTGTCATCCCGGGGCACGCGAAGCGTGAGCCCGGGATCCATAACCACGAATCTTCGCCAAACGTCTCCCTGTGGCTATGGGTCCCGGGCTCGCGCGTTGCACGCCCCGGGACGACGATCGAATTTGAGGCCCCTACTCCAGCTCCTCGAACCTGCCCGGCACGGGCTTGCCCATGCGGATGCGGCCGTCGGGCAGCAGCTCGCCATCGGCTTCGGCCGAGAACTGGATCGTGTTGCCGCCGCCGTCGCGCTTGCTGGCCTTGCCGAGCGGCCCGAGCTTGTCGGCAAGCGCGGTGTCGTCGAGCACGAACACGCGGTACTCGGTGAGGCGAAAGTGGCGCGGCGCCTGCCATGTCAGCGCGGGCACGGATGTGCGCATGTCGCCGTCGGTCTTGATGTCGACGCTGCGGCCGGTGGCGTCGCGGAACAGGTCGGGACCATCGAGCAGCTTCGCCCTGGTACCGTCGACGGCGTAGATGTTGAGCGTGACGATATGGCGCTCGCTGCGGAACGAGACCGCGACGGTGCGCGAATCCTGCGACCAGGCGGCGTGGAAGGCATCCGGCGCCGAGTCCAGAATGTTGTCGTCGTCGACATTGTCGAGCGTCATCAGGCGGCGATGGCCGGGCTCGGCCATCAGGTAGATGCGAAAGCCTTCGCTCCCGGACTCGCCGCCGCCATGGGCTGCGACGGACAGCTTCCCGTTCGGCGCGCGGCCGCCCTGGATGATGGCGTATTCGTTCTTTCCATACCGATGCTCGGCCGTGGCGAAGGCCGGCGAGGATGCAGCGAGCGTGAGGATGAGGGCGAGGACGGCGCGGCGGAGGGGCATGATGTTGTGTCGCGGCAAGCCGGACGCATGTTCAACCCGCGGGATCATCGGTCGCTCCATCAGCATGGATTGCAGCAGCTGACGGCGGGAAGCACAGCTTCCACAGCGCCTTCTCAGAACGTCGTCAAAAGGCCGAGCAGCACAACCACAAAGCCCAGCAACCCGAGCCAGCCCGCGAGGTGGAGGAATATCGCGCCTATCACCACGATCCCAACAAGGCCTCCTCCCCAGATCAGCCAGCTCAGATTCGAGGCGCGCTCCAGGCCCCTCGGCTCCGGCCTGTCCTGGGGACGCCAGCGCGCGACAAAATCAATCGCGGGATTCTGGCTGACATAGGTCGCGATCGGATCAACCATCGCCGGCTCGAAGGCAGCGCCATGATCGCCGGAAATGTATTTCAGATTTCTCAGTATCCCGGCGGTCGCGACGTTCTCGCGAAAACCGCGAAAGCCGGCCGAGCCGATGTCCAGCAGCCCCGGCCGGGATTTCTGGATCCCCAGCCAGTCAGAAATTTGCTGGAAGAACTGCGGGAAAATCGCCACGACCCAGTCGAAGTCGGCACAGACGTTCCAGATACGACCCGTCACCTGCCTGTCCGCGATCCGCCCGGCCCAGTCGTAATGCACCGGAACGACGCTGCCGGCGAAGAAGATGTTGCGCACCTTCAGCACGGGATAGCGCTGCAGCGCGCTGGCAAGGATGTAGGTGCCGTTGCTGTGGCCGATGAAGTCCACGTGTTCCAGCTTCGGATACATCGCCCTCGCCTGGGTATACTGGTCCATGAACCAGCGCACATTGTGCTGGCGATCCCAGTAGAGCAGGAACGGCAGCATGGCAAAGCGCCGGTACAACGGCGGGATGATCTTGACGTGCGCCGCGGCATCACCGATCTGGGCTTCGATCGATCGCTTGACCTCGGCCGGCCACGTGCCCTCGTCGCGAATGCCGTGCATGATGAAGATGAGCTGCGTGATTTGGTCGTCGGTCTGGAGCGCGCCGACCCGGTCGGCCCAATAAGCCGGAAACGCTCCGGGCTGCGTTACGAGGGCCATACGAATGGCTTCGCCGGTGGGGTTCAGCGCGGAGGCGCCGTCCCGGTAGAGGTTCTCCGATATCTCCGCGTGCGTGAGCCTCTCCAGCGTCTTGATCATGACGTTGGCGCCTGTCCCCGCCTCTAGGTCAATGCTGTCGTCGCGGTCGACCAGCTCGTCCTTGTCGCCGACGAGGTGGATGATCAGCGGCTTGCGGTCGCCGAGCGCAGCCGCGCCGTCGCGAAACAGATCGATCCACTGCACCCGCATGTTGGAGACGAAGGGCGAGCCTTGCATCAGGCTCTCGATGAACCTGCCCGTCCCGGTCAGGCGGCCGAAACGCTGGAACACATAGGCGATCACGTAGCGGAAGATGTCGAGATGCTCCGGCTTGTCGCTCGGCCAGCCGCGGTTCGGCGCAGACAGCGACACGAAGCGGTCGAGCCGATCTACCCAGGGATGCCGCCCGTGCCGGACGCTGCGGTCGTCATCGAGCCCGTGCCCCCAGAGATAGGCCTTGCGCAGCAGCAGGCCGCCGGTCGAGTAACCGAACAGCACGATCTTCTCATATTGGTATGCGCCGTCGATCTTGTTCTTCTCGTCGGCGTCCCGGATCGCGGTCTCAATCTGGCTCGTGAGCTCGAACGCATCGACGTTCGACATCCAGTGATGCCAGTAGGTCGGGACGAGAATGTCGGCGTCGGGATAGGCCTCGCGCACCAATTTTTCGAGGCCGGGCCGCGACGTCCTGCCGCCGAGCGGCGGGCCGTACACGACGAGCGTCTTGCGGCCTGGCGTCTCGGGCATGCCCTCGACGCCGCCGATGGCGCCAAACTTCAGATATCTCAAGACAAACAGCAGAACGAAAACAACGATCAGGAGAACCAGCACCATCTGCCGCCCCGTCAATCACTGCGCTAACAATCGATCAAATACACGCCGATCATGTCTTGATCGAATTGCCGGGGTCAAGCCGAAACGTCGTCGCGTGCGGGGACGAGCCTACTCCACCAGCGTGAACTGCAGCAGCAGCGTGCGCTGGAGCATCGAGAAATTGTCGTCCGACACCAGCGTCAGAACGGTCTCGCCCTCGGGCGTGACGTGGGCGTCGATGCCTTCCATGTTGTCGACCTCGTGGCCGAGATCGGCGGCGAACAGCGCAGGGCCGTCGACCAGCGCATTGGGCGCGATGGATTTCAGGGGGATCGACCGGATGCGGATGTTGATGCCGGTGAACCAGGAGAATTTGCGTTCGAGGATGAGAAGCTCGCCGGACGGCAGCAGCACGGCGTCGCTGATGTCGAATTTTTCGGTGCGGCGGACGCTGAACTGGCCGGGCGACGGACCGCCTATCAGGAACGCGACCAGATTGCCGTCGGCGTCGAGCCCGCGCTCGGAGAAGGCGATCAGGGTGCCTGCCAGGGGCTGGCCTTTCGGCACGACGACCATCGCTTCGAGCCCCTTGTTGGAGGGCAGCTTGCGCACGGCGGGCGGCGTCGGCAACACCTCACCGCGGGCGCGCGTGCCACCTTTCGCAAAATCGAAGCGCAGGATCTGGTTGACGCGTTCGAGCCCGACATAAACGACATTGCCGTCGCGCGCGAGCGACTCGGTGTCGTACCAGAACCGCTTCTCCGTGATCGGCCGGCCCTCGGAATTAAGCATCGGGGACGCCTCGACATCGTCGAGCCCGATCATCTTGCCGCCGGAATAGCGGATGCTGCCGGTGAACCAGCCGCCCTGGTCGGAGATCGCGAGGAAGCGCTCGCCCTTCGCATCGAGCCGGATGCCGGACAGGCCGCCGAAGCCGCGATAGGGCGAGGTCAGCACCAGGCCGCTGCGATATTCCAGCTGACCGAAGCGCACGCGCGAGCGGTCGCGCGGCTCGAAATTGGGAATCGGCCGCGCGTTCACCTCGACGCTGACAGCCTCGGTGACGGCGTGCTCGATCTGCGCGGCGCGCGCCGGCGGCTCGGTCGTGGGCTGCGCCTGCGCCAGTCGGGAGAGTGCGAGAGTGGAAAATCCCGCCGCCGCGTGGCCAAGAAAGCTGCGGCGGGACGATTGCGTGCTCACGAATGCAATTTGCGTCGCGGGCGACCGGCCTGATGCGTGGGCGCGGTGTTGGTCTCGCTGAACAGCTCGGCGAGCTTCTCGGTGATGGCACCGCCGAGCTCTTCGGCGTCGACGATCGTCACCGCGCGGCGATAGTAGCGCGTCACGTCATGGCCGATGCCGATCGCGATCAGCTCGACCGGCGAGCGGGTCTCGATCTCCTCGATGATGTGGCGCAGATGCCGCTCGAGATAGTTGCCGGGATTGACCGACAGCGTGGAATCGTCGACCGGCGCACCGTCGGAGATCATCATCAGGATCTTGCGCTGCTCGGGGCGGCCGAGCAGGCGCTTGTGCGCCCAGTCCAGCGCCTCGCCGTCGATGTTCTCCTTCAGCAGACCCTCGCGCATCATCAGGCCGAGATTCTTCCGCGCACGGCGCCAGGGGGCGTCGGCGGACTTGTAGATGATGTGGCGGAGATCGTTGAGGCGACCTGGATTGGCCGGCTTGCCGGCGGCAAGCCACGCCTCGCGCGATTGCCCGCCCTTCCAGGCGCGCGTGGTGAAGCCGAGGATCTCGACCTTGACGCCGCAACGCTCCAGCGTTCGCGCCAGGATGTCGGCGCAGGTCGCGGCGACGGTGATCGGGCGGCCGCGCATCGAGCCGGAATTGTCGAGCAGCAGCGTCACCACGGTGTCGCGGAACGTCGCCTCCTTCTCGTGCATGAAGGACAGCGGGTGATAGGGATCGGTCACTACGCGCGACAGCCGCGCCGGATCCAGAATGCCCTCTTCGAGGTCGAAGTCCCAGGCGCGGTTCTGCTGCGCCATCAAGCGCCTCTGAAGGCGGTTGGCGAGGCGGGCGACGATGCCCTGCAGATGCGCGAGCTGCTTGTCGAGATAGGCGCGAAGGCGCTCCAGCTCGTCGTGATCGCAGAGGTCTTCGGCGGCGATGACCTCGTCGAATTTCGGCGCGAAGGCATGATATTCCGGCCCGCGCGGCTCGTTCTTGCCGTGCGCGTTCGGACGCGTCGCCTCGCCCGGCGTCTCGTCGTCGCCGAGCTCGCCGTCGTCGAACGTGTCGGAGGTCGAGGCCTGCGCGCTTTCCATCGCGCTCTCGCTCATCTCCTCGCTGGAGGCCTGCGCCTGGTCGGCACTCATCTCCTGCGCGGCATCGGAATCGGGCGAGCCTTCGGCGCCGGACTGGTCGTTGTCGCCGTCGCGATTCTCCTCGTCGTCGTCGTTGTCTTCGCTGTCGGCGCTGCGCTCGTCGCCGAGTTCGAGCGCGGTCAGCAGGTCATGCACGGCGTCGCCGAACCTGGTCTGGTCCTCGACCAGGCCATCGAGCCGGTCGAGCCGCTTGCCGATCTTGTCCTCGAGAATGGGCCGCCAGAGATCGACCATCTTCTTCGCCGCCGTGGGCGGCGCCATGCCGGTCAGGCGCTCACGCACCAGCATCGCCAGCGCATCCGCCAGCGGCGCATCGGCACGGTCGGTGATTTCGTCGAACTTGCCGCGATGGAAATGATCGTCGAGCATCGCGCTGAGGTTCTTCGCAACGCCCGCCATGCGGCGCGCGCCGATCGCCTCGACGCGGGCCTGCTCGACCGCCTCGAACACGCCGCGCGCCTGCGGATTGCCGGGCATCAGCTTGCGATGCAGCTTTGCATCGTGACAGGCGATCTTGAGCGCGATGGAGTCGGCGTGGCCGCGCACGATCGCGGCATCACGTTTTGTCATTTTGCGAGCCGGCTCGGGCAGCCGCGCCTTGCCGGGCGCGAGGCCGGGACGCTCGGCCGCGAAGCTGACCTCGAGCTCGGGCGACTTCGCGATCGCCTTCAGGCAGGAGGCCACCGAGCGCTTGAACGGCTCGGTCGGGGCTTCCTTGGTGTTACGGAATTTGGAGTTGGATGATGATGTGCTCATAGCGACTTCGTAAACGAATGGCGCGTCACGCCGCCGGGATAGCCCTTGAGGGTGCCGAACTCCTCGTACCCGCAGGAACGATAGAAGCCCGGCGCCTGGAAACTCATCGTGTCGACATGGGCCTGGATCGCGCCCTGCCGTCTTGCCTCGTCCTCGATCGCCGCGATCAGCTTCGTGCCAAACCCCTTGCCGCGCTGCTTCTGGTCGATCCAGAAATACTGGATGAACAGAACCGTGCCCCAGAGGTGCCCGACGATGCCGCCGGCGATCTTGCGGCCGTCCTTCAACGAGACCGCGATGCTCTTGACCTTCTGCTTCCCGAACTTCTCGTCGTTATAGGCGCCGAGCCCGGCGAGCACAGCCTTCTTGGTGGTCCCAATGGTGCGCTCGACGGTGATGGTTGGCATGGATCAGCTGAGCGCCACGTTGACTGCCGATTCCGGCAGCTCCGCGTTGAAGCAGCGCTGATAGAACTCGGCGACCAGGGGACGCTCGAGCTCGTCGCACTTGTTGAGGAAGGTGACCCGGAACGCGAAGCCGATATCGCCGAAGATGTCGGAGTTTTCCGCCCAGGTGATCACCGTGCGCGGGCTCATCACCGTCGACAGATCGCCATTGGCGAAGGCGTTGCGGGTGAGATCGGCGAGGCGAACCATCTTGTTGACGATGTCTCGGCCCTCCTGGGTGCGATAGTGCTTGGCCTTGGCCAGCACGATCTCCACTTCCTCGTCATGGCTGAGATAGTTCAGCGTGGTGACGATCGACCAGCGGTCCATCTGACCCTGGTTGATCTGCTGGGTGCCGTGATAGAGGCCCGAGGTGTCGCCGAGGCCGACCGTGTTGGCGGTCGAGAACAGGCGGAACGCCGGGTGCGGCTTGATCACCTTGTTCTGGTCGAGCAGCGTCAGGCGGCCGGAGACCTCCAGCACGCGCTGGATCACGAACATCACGTCAGGGCGGCCGGCGTCGTATTCGTCGAACACCAGCGCGACGTTGTTCTGGAGCGCCCAGGGCAGGATGCCGTCGCGGAATTCGGTGACCTGCTTGCCGTCGCGGACCACGATCGAGTCCTTGCCGACGAGGTCGATACGGCTGATGTGGCTGTCGAGGTTGACGCGCACACAAGGCCAGTTCAGTCGCGCGGCGACCTGCTCGATATGGGTGGATTTACCGGTGCCGTGATAGCCGGTCACCATCACGCGGCGATTGCGGGCAAAGCCGGCCAGAATGGCGAGCGTGGTGGCGCGATCGAAGCGGTAGTCGGAATCGACTTCAGGCACATGAGGATCGACTTCGGAATAGGCCGGGACTTCGAGATCGCTGTCGATCCCAAACACCTGGCGCACCGACACCTTCATGTCGGGCAAACCGGAAACTTCCTCAACTTTGGACAGGGCGGCGGTCGTCATCAATCCTCCGAGGCCCCGGGCGGTCCCGAGACCAGTTATTTGCACGTTGGCTGCGGCTGGGTGCGGTTGCGAACCTATCAGAGACAACGTGCCGGCAGAAGCCCGCGTCCCAATCAAAGTTCCATTGTCTTTTCATTTAGATAGGCAAGGAACGCGATTTTTGGAGGGCTGCCTTGCGAATCACGCTCGAATTTCAGGCGGGAGGTGTGACCTGCCCACGCGAATGGCACTTTTACCGCGTGCTCCTACTTATGTAGGGTCCGAACCCCAATGCTCCAGCCCCCCAAGAAAACGTGACGTCCTTTCTCGATCCCCTCATCTCCTTCGTTTCGGCCCATGCGTGGCTCGCCTATCTGACCCTGTTCCTGGCCGCGCTGCTCGAAGCCGTTCCGGTGGTGGGATCGGTGATCCCCGGCTCGACCATCATCCTGGCGCTGAGCGCGCTGGTTCCAGGCGGGGAATTGAAGCTCCAATGGGTGCTGCTGGCGGCGGCCATCGGCGCCGTGCTGGGCGACGGCTCGGCCTACTGGATCGGGCACCGGCAGCAGCGCGAGATCCTCAATACCTGGCCGCTGACCAGCTATCCGCGCGTGGTTGCCGAGAGCGAAAGCTTCTTCCGCCGCTTCGGCGCCTGGGCCGTGTTCTTCGCCCGTTTCGTTCCGCCGATCCGCGCCTTCGTGCCCGTCACCGCCGGAGCGCTGGGGATGACCCCCGCAAAGTTTTATGCCGTGAATATCCCGGCGATCCTGCTCTGGGCTCCCGCGCATGTGCTGCCGGGCGTGCTGGCGGTATCGGCCCTCCACCAATATTTCGGCGTGCCGCACCATGGGCATCCGTTCAAGCACATCTGGATCTTGATGGTAGTCGCCGTGGCGATCATCGGCGGCCTTGGCATCTGGTACTACCGCCGCCGGCAGAACGGCCTCGTCGCGACGTCCAAGCCGCGGGGTTAGTGCGGGGGACGACGCGCTCGCAGAGAGATCTAACTAGCCCGCCGCCCCGGTGCCGGCCCCACATACCTTGCGCGCGGCCTGATCAGCTTGCCGAACTGCAATTGCTCGCTGGCGTGCGCGATCCAGCCGACGCTGCGGGCCATCGCGAACAGCGCGAGCTCGCTGCCTAAGGGCAGGCGCAGCGCGTGCACGAGGACGGCGAGCGCATAGTCGATGTTGACGAGCTCGCCGGTGGCTTCAATGATCCGCTCCGGCACTTCGCGTGTGAATTTGCGCGGCGCGCCGGCACGCGCCAGCGCGTTCAGCAGCGACTGCGCGCGGGGATCGCCGCGCTTGTAGACGCCGTGGCCAAAGCCGGCAAAGCGCTCACCCAGGGCGACGCGCTCGCGAACCATCGGGGCGACATCGCGATCGATCAGCGTCTTGACGAGCTGCGAGGCCAACACGCCGGCGCCACCATGCTTCGGCCCTTTCAACGCGGCGAGGCCGGCGATGACGGAGTCATAGAGGTTGAGGCCGGTCGATGCCGCGCAGCGCGCGGTGAAGGTCGAGGCGTTCAATTCGTGATCGGCGAGCAGCACCAGAGCGCGGCGGATGAGGTCGGGCGCGTGCTTGTTGTCAGGCGCCCAGGCCTTCGCGATCTGCTGGTGCAGCGGCTCGGATGATGGCTCGGCGTTGAGCATGGTCGCGACCAGGAGGCGGACAATGCGCCCGCCGACCATCGCCCGGCCATCGGGCGCGCGGGTGTAGGCACGCGCGTCCGCGCTGGTCGCAAGCGCCAGCACTGCGATGGCACGGTCGATCGGCGCGGCGCGGCGCGCGGCCTCTGCGATCGCGCGCATCTCGTCGGAGATCTGGGGCTGATTGTCCGGCGTGAAGGGATCGACGTCGGAGACGTCCCACAGCAGCGTCGCCGTGTGCTCCAGCGTGTCGTTCTCGGCGAGATCGACGCAATTGACGCCGCGGTAGATCGCGCCCTCCTCGGTGATGGTCGAGATCTCCGTGTCCATGACAGGCAGGTCGGCATCGAAGCTGCGCAAGCCACGCGGCTCCGGCGACGGCACCCGGCGCTCCTTGAGGGCGCGGACGTCCTCGGCCCGATAGCGGTTCTTGCGCGAATCCGGCGTCGGCTCGGAGCGGATCAGGCCACGGCTGACATAGGCATAGAGCGTGGCCGGCGAGATCGCGAGCTCGGCGGCAGCTTCCCGGGCCGACAGATAGAGCTCCTCGGAATTATTCATATTGATTTATGTAATCAAGATTGATCAATCTGTCGAGAGGCCTGATTTTCTCCTGGTGCAGTGCAAAGGAGATTGGGTCATGAACATCCACCTCACCAAAAGCCAGATCGGGCTGGACGGCGTTCCCGCGGCCGAGACCGTGCTGAGCCACGTCGATGGCGAGCGCGGCGAGCTGATCATCGCCGGCGAGCATGTCGGCACCCTCGCAAGCCAGTCGAGCTTCGAGGGCGTCACCGCCCGGCTCTGGAACGGCGCCAGCAAGACCACGCTGAGCGAAGCCAATGTGCGGGCGAGCCTGGGCGCGGCGCGCGAGCGTGCGTTCGCGCGGTTGCCGGACCTGTTGCCGGCGACACGCGGCATGGGCATCGTCGACGGGTTCCGCGCGGCGGTCGCGGGCCTGCGCGCGGAGAACGGGCTGGAACATGAGGCGACGATCGTCGGCGCGTTTCCGGTGATCGCAGGCGCGCTGGTCCGTCGTGCCAAGGGATTGGAGCCGGTCGCGCCCGATCCGAATGCGAGCCACGCCGCCGATACGCTGCGGATGCTGCGCGGCGCCTCACCGGAGCCGCGTGAGGTCGCGGCGCTGGACGCCTATCTCGTCACGGTCTGCGATCACGGCATGAACGCTTCGACCTTCACGACGCGCGTGGTGGCCTCGACGCAGGCCGATCTGTTTGCCGCCGTCACCGCCGGATATTGCGCGCTGACCGGCCCCTTGCACGGCGGCGCGCCGGAGCCGGTGCTGGAAATGCTCGATGCGATCGGCTCCAGCGAACGCATCAAGCCATGGGTCGATGCGGCACTCGCCCGCGGCGAGCGGCTGATGGGCTTTGGCCATCGCGTCTATCGCGTGCGCGATCCGCGCGCCGACGTGCTCAAGGCCGCGATCGGGCGGCTTTCGGCGGACGGTGCCGACCTACCCTTTGCCGGCGAGGTCGAGGCCTATATCCGCAGCGCGCTGCGCAAGAAGAATCCGGACCGGCCGCTGGAGACGAATGTGGAGTTCTTCACGGCGATTCTGCTCGATGCTCTCGCCATTCCACGCCAGGCCTTCACGCCGATCTTCGCCGTGGCGCGTGCAGCGGGATGGACCGCCCATGCGCGCGAGCAACAGCGGACGGGGCGGTTGATCCGGCCGAGCTCGTCATATGTGGGGGAAATGCCGAAGGCTTCCGGCGAATAGGGCAGAAGGCGCACGACAGCCGGGCCGTTCGCCGCGCTGTCGTGCCTCGCCCGGACGCACGATGACACGGCCGGGCCGTCGCGCGAGATGGTCATTGCGAGAACGCGCGCACGGTCCAGGCGACGACCTTGGAACATCTTTGGGTCTGGGGACTTAACCGTGAGCCCCCTCGGATCAAGATTCCAATGCTGGACCTGTTTGGACAGTCGGACGAGGCCAGGATTGGCGAGATCGCCGCCGGCTATGCCGCCAACCGGACCGAGGCCGGCACGGATTCTGAAAGACGATTCCGCGACTTGCTGCAGGCTCTGCCGGCCGCGATCTACACAACCGACGCGGAAGGCTGCATCACCTTCTTCAATAGCGCCTGCATCGATTTTGCCGGACGCACGCCGAAGATCGGCGAGATGTGGTGCGTGACCTGGAAGCTGTATCGGCCCGACGGCACGGTGCTTCCCCACGCTGAATGCCCGATGGCGATCGCGCTCAAGCAGAACCGACCAGTGCGCGACGTCGAGGCCGTGGCCGAACGGCCGGACGGCTCCCGGATCTGCTTCATGCCATATCCGACGCCGCTGCGCGACGAACGCGGCCGGTTGATCGGCGCGGTGAACATGCTGGTCGACATCACGGCTCGCAAGCAGGCCGAGCAGAGGATGATGCTCCTCACCTCCGAGGTCGATCATCGTTCCAACAACCTGCTCGCGGTGGCTCAGGCGATGCTGCGGCTGACCAAGGCGGATACCGCAGAAGAGTTCCAGACCGTGTTTGCAGGCCGGCTCAGCGCGCTTGCCAACGTGCAGAGGCTGTTTTCGGCTTCGCGCTGGACCGGCGCGAATCTGAAGACCATCGTCGAGGAGGAACTCCGGCCGTACGCAAGCCGGGACGGCGAGCGGATCACGATCGCGGGAGACGACGTCCGCCTGCCGCCTACGCTGGCCCAGTCGATCGCAGTCGCGCTGCATGAGCTCGCCACCAACGCCGCCAAGTATGGCGCGCTGTCGAGGCCTTCGGGCCGGCTGGAGATCAGCTGGGAGACCAATGGTGCAGAGCCTCTCGTGCTGCACTGGTCGGAGAGCGGCGGTCCTCGGGTCAACGAGGCGCCGACGCGCAAGGGCTTTGGAATCGGCGCGGTCGACGGCATCATCCGGACCTTGCGCGGAACCATTACCCGGCAGTGGAAGCCGGAAGGACTGGTTTGCGAACTGTCCTTCCCGGAAGGCGTAGCCTAGGCCTCGCGGACCACCGTCTTCAGATAATTGTAGGCCTTGATGATCTCGATCAGGCGGTCTTCGGTCGACCGGTCGCCGCCGTTGGCGTCGGGGTGGTGCTGCTTGACCAGCGCCTTGTACTTGCTCTTGACGTCGGCGAGCGTGGAATCGGGGCCGAGGCCCATGACCTGGAGCGCCTTGCGCTCGGCGTTCATCACCTTGCGCGTCTCGGCCTTGGGCTCGGCCTGCGGACCCTTCCGCCAGCCCGCGCGGCCGTTGATCTCACTGAACATGCTGAACGGATCGGACGCCATGTCGATCTCGGCTTCCGCACCCTTCTTGCCGCCATTGGCGCCCATCTTCCAGGTCGGGCGGTGGCCGGTCAGCGCATCCTTCTGGTAGCGCGCGACGGCATCGGCATTCATGCCGGAGAAGAAATTGTAGTTCTGGTTGTACTCGCGCACGTGGTTCAAGCAGAAGTGCCAGTACTCGCGCTGGTTCTCGCGGCCCTTCGGCGCACGGTGCGCGCCCTTGTTCTGACACCCGGCCCATTCGCAATTGACCACGGCGTCGCGCGGCTTCACTTCCGGCTGCTTGCCTTTCGGCTTGACCCGGATGGAGTCGAAGAACTTTGATGAATCGATCGGCATGACTGACTTTGACTACGCAATGCAAAAACCTTCAAGTCTTGACATTGCAATTAGCTGGGAACCCGCAGCCGAAGTTTCACTCCGGCGTCTTCGAGGTACGGCCGCCGCAGGCGGCCTATGCAATTGACGGAGTGCGGCCGCGCGCTTTAATGGCACTCATGGTTATGAAAGACACTATCAGCAACAAGTTGCGGGAAGCTTTCACGCCGGAAAGCCTGCAGGTCGTCGACGAGTCACATTTGCATGAGGGCCACGCCGGCCATCGACCGAGCGGCGAGACACACTTTCGCGTTTATATTGTGTCTCGGGCCTTCAAAGGGAAGAGCCGGGTCGATCGCCACCGCATGATAAATTCGGCGCTGACCGCGGAACTCTCAGGCAGCGTGCACGCGCTCGCGATCCACGCGCAGGCGCCGGGGGAAGGCGGGACCTAGCTCCCCAATTCGGCTGTCCTGTCATGCCCCGCGAAGGCGGGGCATCCAGTAAACACGACTGGCGAAATTCAATCGATAGGCTGCGGCGTACTGGATCGTCCGCCCCAGTGCGCAACTGCGCACAAGGCGGACGATGACACCGTGCGTCAAAACGACGTCCCGGCCCGCCTGGGCTTGGCCTCTTCCATCTCCGCCTCACGCGGCACCGGTGAAATACGGAGCGCGGTGATGCGGTTGCGTTCGCGGCGGAGGACGCGAAAACGGAAGCCGTGGAACGTGAAACTCTGGCCGCGGTCGGGGATCGAGCGCGCCTCGTGAATGACGAGACCGGCGACCGTCGTTGCCTCTTCATCGGGCAGGTGCCAGTCCATGGCGCGGTTGAGATCGCGGATCGGCACCGAGCCGTCGACCACGACCGAGCCGTCCGGCTGAGCGCGCACGCCGGCGACCACGACGTCGTGCTCGTCGGAGATGTCGCCGACGATCTCTTCCAGAATGTCTTCCAGCGTCACGAGACCTTCAACTTCGCCGTACTCGTCGACGACGAGGGCGAAATGGGTTTTTCGCCGCCGAAACGCCTTGAGCTGCTCGGAGACCGGGCGCATCTCCGGCACGAACCAGGGCGGCAATGCGATGGTGGAGACGTCGATGCGCGAGGTATCGCCGTCGGACGCGCGGATTGCGCGCAACAAATCCTTGGCGTGAAGCACGCCGATGATGTTTTCCGGCTTCTCGCGCCACAGCGGAATGCGGGTGTACTCGGTCGCCAGCACCTCGCTCACCAGTTCCTCCGGGGGCAGGTCGGCGTTGATCATCATCATCTCGGTGCGATGGATCATGACGTCGGAGACCTGCAGCTCGCGCAGATCGAGCAGGCCGCCGAGCATGTCGCGGTCCTGCTTCTCGACCTTGCCCTCGTGGTGCAACAGGTCGACCGCGCCGCGCAGGCGCTCGGTCGGCGACAGGATCGCCTGGTGCTCGCCGGCCAGACCAAACAAGCGCATCAGCAGACGGACGATGACCTCGACGATCCGCAGCAACGGTCCCAGCACATACATCGTCAGCCGCATCGGGCGGGCGACCGCAAGCGCCATGCGGTCGGGCGCGTTGATGGCGATGGTCTTCGGCAGCACCTCCGCGAAGATCACGACCAGCGCCGTCATCACGCCGGTGGCATAGAGCACGCCGACATCGCCGAACCAGGCCGTGAAGATGCTGGTGGCGAGCGCGGACGCGCTGATATTGGCGATGTTGTTGCCGAGCAGCAGCGCGCCGATCAGGCGCTCGCGCATGTCGAGCAGCTGCGAGACGACATCGGCGTCGTGGTTACCCTGCTTGGAGAGTCGCAGCATGCTGGCGCGCGAGGCGCCGGTCAGCGCGGTCTCGCTCGCGGCGAAGAAGCCCGAGACAAGCAGGCAGAGAATGACGATGGTGAATCCGAGCCAGTCCATGCACCACTCTGGTTTTTTGCTTTGACGCGTTTTCTTGACGCGAACCGGTACCCACTTCGCTCGAAAACGCTCTAGCGCCGTTCAGCCGCGCATCAAGCCTTCTGCGCGAGCTTCTCTGTGAGGAAATCGCGCACCGGCGCCGGCTCGACGTCCTTCGCGATCACGGCGCGCCCGACCGCCTCTAGCAGGATGAAGGTGAGCTTGCCGCGCTTGACCTTCTTGTCCTGCGCCATCAGCGCCACCAGCGCGCCGGCGTCGGCAAGTCCTTCCTGCGCGAAACCGGCGATGTCCTGCAGGCGCGTCGGCAGGCCGGCGTCGATGAGGTGACGCTCGACGCGCACGGCATCGGCCTCGCCGATCATGCCAAGCTTCGCCGAGAACTGCGCAGCCAGCGTCATGCCGATCGAAACGCCCTCACCATGGAAGAGGCGATCGGAGAAACCGGTCGCGGCCTCCAGCGCGTGGCCAAAGGTATGGCCGAGATTGAGCAGCGCACGCTCGCCGGTCTCGCGCTCATCGCGTGAGACGACGCCGGCCTTGGCGCGGCACGAGGTTGCGATCGCGTGCTCGCGCGCCGAACCGCCCTTGAAAATGTCGGCGTGGTTCTTCTCCAGCCAGGTGAAGAAGGCTTCGTCGCCGAGCACGCCATATTTGGCGACCTCGGCATAGCCGGCGCGGAACTGCCGCGGCGACAGCGTGTCGAGCACGGCGGTGTCGGCGATGACCAGCACGGGCTGGTGGAAGGCCCCGAGCAGATTCTTGCCCTGCGGCGAGTTGATGCCGGTCTTGCCGCCGACGGAGGAATCGACCTGCGCCAGCAGCGAGGTCGGCACCTGCACGAAATCGACGCCGCGGCGCAGGATCGCGGCCGCAAAGCCGGCGAGATCGCCGACCACGCCGCCGCCGAGCGCGATGACGAGATCGTTGCGCTCGATCTTCGCGGCGATCAGGGCCTCGCTGACCTTTTCGAGGCCGGCATAGGTTTTGGAGATCTCGCCTTCCTCGACCACGATGCGCGAGGTCGGAATGCCGGCAGAAGCGAGCGACGCTTCGGTCGGCTCGAGCCAGTGTTTTGCGACGGTGCGATCGGTGACGATCGCCGTACGCACGCCGGGTCGCAAGCGCGCGACCCGCTCGCCGAGCGAGGCCAGCACGCCGCGGCCGATGACGATGTCGTAGGCGCGATCGCCGAGTGCGACATCGACGTTGACAGGATCTGAATGTTTCAACGGCGCAGTCATCGTACGGCACTCGCAACGTCGGCAGGTGATTGGGCGGCCTGTTCGCCGCGGAGATGGGCGCGCAGCGTCTCGATGCATTCCTCGACGATCTTGTCGTGCGGCACGTCGCGCGAGGCGATGGTGAGGTCGGCACGGCCATAGATCGGCTCGCGCTCGGTGAGCAGGCGCGTCACGGTTCCTTCGGGATCGGCGGTCTGGAGCAGCGGGCGGTCGGCGCGGCGCCGCACCCGGCGCATGATGACGTCAGGGTCGGCCTTGAGCCAGATCGAGACCGCCTTGGCCGCTATGCGGTTGCGCGTCTCCTCGCGCATGAAGGCACCGCCGCCGGTCGCCAGCACGATCGGCTCGCCGTCGAGCAGGCGCGCGATCACCCGCGCCTCGCCATCCCGGAAATACGGCTCGCCATGGCGCTCGAAAATCTCCGGTATGGTCATGCCGGCATGAGCGACCTCGATCTCGGTGTCGGCGTCAACGAAGGGCAGTTTGAGCCGGGCGGCCATGCGGCGGCCGATGGTGGATTTGCCCACCCCCATCATGCCGACGAGCACGATCGAGCGCGTCCCGAGCGCCGACAGGATGTCGGCCTCAGGGGCAGCTTGTATCGGCAACGCGGCGTCGGGCATAAATCTCGCTCTGGGTCTCGCTCGATCTGCCGCCGGAGGCGGCATGCTTTGGCCACCTATACGACCCCCTCGGGGCCCTCGCCAGAGGACTCTTGCCACGAAACGGCGAACATGTTGGATGATTTCATTGGTTAATTTGGACGCCTGAGACCTTCCCGAGACCTTGCCCGATGCCCAGCCTGTTCCGCTTCCTGACGGTCGTCGCCGTGATCGCCGGCATCGTCTATGGCGTGGTCTTCGCGCTGGCGAACTTCGTGAGCCCGAAGTCACGGGAAATGACGGTGACGATCCCACCGGATAAATTTCTCAAGAAATAGGAGCTAGCTTCCAGGGCATGCGCGTACAGCCCTCAGACAGCAAGCTCACCGGCCTGTTCCTCGACATGCTCGCGGCGGAACAGGGCGCCGGCCCCAATACGCTCGACGCCTACCGCCGCGACCTCACCGATTTCTCGGAATTTCTGGGCCGCGTCGGGCACAGCTTTGCCGACGCCGAGACGCAGATCCTGCGCGATTACCTCGCCGATCTCGACAGCCGCGGCTTCAAGTCCACCAGCGTCGCGCGGCGGCTGTCGGCGATGCGGCATCTCTACCGCTTTCTCCTGAACGAGCGCATCCGCACCGAGGATCCCGCGGCGATCCTGTCCGGCCCCAAGCGCGGCCGCGGCCTGCCGAAGGTGCTGTCGATCGCGGATGTCGACCGCATGCTCCGCCGCGCCAAGGAATTGAGCGAGGCGGCGGACGCCTCGCCCTCAAAACGGCTGCGCGCGTTGCGGCTCTATTGCCTGCTCGAGGTGCTCTACGCCACCGGCCTGCGAGTCTCCGAGCTGGTGGCGCTGCCGCGCTCTGCGGCCAAACGCGACGCCCGCATGATCGTGGTGCGCGGCAAGGGCAACAAGGAACGCCTGGTGCCGCTCAACGAGGCCTCACGGCAGGCGATGGCCGATTATCTCGCGGCGACGGAAGCGGCAAAGGCCGACAAGAAGAACAGCGTGGCCGCCGCGAAATGGCTGTTCCCATCGTTCGGCGAGAGCGGGCATCTGACGCGGCAGCATTTCGCCCGCGACCTGAAGGAGCTCGCGGTCGCATCGGGGCTGCAGGCCCGGCTGGTCTCCCCGCACGTGTTGCGCCACGCCTTTGCCAGCCACCTCCTGCACAACGGCGCGGATCTGCGCATCGTGCAGACCCTGCTCGGCCACACCGACATCTCCACGACCCAGATCTACACCCATGTGGTCGAGGAGCGCCTGAAGAGCCTGGTGCGCGACCTGCACCCGCTGGCGGAGAAATAGGTCTCTTGCCCCCGCTCTGCGCAGCAGCGCTATAGAAGCGCTGCAGCGCGTCCGGGACACGAGAGTTGAGCCAAGGCGCCAAACCGCCTTGACTTCGGCCACATCTCCGCAGAAAGAGCCGTGGCCTCACGCATGATTTGGCGGGCTGCTTCCGAGCCCACAAGCCAACTCGTTGAAGAAGCTACATTTCTTTCCGCCGATCCAAACCCGCTTCGACGCCTCGCCCCGTCCTCGCTATATTGAGTTGATGCCAGATCACATGCGCAGCTATCTCGACTTCGAAAAGCCGGTCGCCGAGCTCGACTCCAAGGTCGACGAGCTGCGGACGCTTGCGGCCTCGGGCACCGATATCTCCGAGGAAATCGGGAAGATCGAGGACAAGGCGGCGCAGGCGCTGGCCGACCTCTATCTGAACCTGACGCCGTGGCAGAAGACGCTGGTCGCGCGGCATCCGCAGCGGCCGCATTTCAACGACTTCATCAAAGGCCTGATCACCGAATTCACCCCGCTCGCCGGTGATCGCAAGTTCGGCGAGGACGAGGCGCTGGTTGCCGGCTTCGGCCGCTTCCGCGGTGAGGCCATCTGCGTGATGGGCCAGGAAAAGGGCGATTCCACCGAGAGCCGCATCCGGCACAATTTCGGCATGGCGCGGCCCGAGGGCTATCGCAAATGCGTGCGGCTGATGGAAATGGCCGAGCGGTTCGGCTTGCCCGTGCTGTCGCTCGCCGATTCCGCCGGCGCCTATCCCGGCATCGGCGCCGAGGAGCGCGGCCAGGCCGAGGCGATCGCGCGCTCGACCGATGCCTGCATGGCGCTGACCGTGCCCAACGTCGCCATCATCACCGGTGAAGGCATGTCGGGCGGCGCCATCGCCATCACCACCGCCAACAAGGTCTTGATGCTGGAGCACGCGATCTACAGCGTGATCTCGCCCGAGGCCGCCTCCTCGATCCTGTGGCGCGACGGCTCCAAGGCGCAGGAAGCCGCCAACAACATGAAGATCACCGCGCAGGACATGCTGCGCTTCGGGGTGATCGACAGCATCCTGAAGGAGCCGGTCGGCGGCGCCCACCGCGACCCCTCCGCCATGATCGCCACCACGGGCGATGCCATCGCCAAGGCCTTTGACGAGCTCCGCGGCCTGGACGGCGACGCCATCCGCAAGCAGCGGCGGCAGAAATTCCTCGATATCGGCCGGAAACTGGGCTGATTCGGGTCAGATTCCGGTCCCGTAGGGTAGGCAAAGGCGCATAGCGCCGTGCCCAAGAACCGGTCGGACGGCAGACATTGGTGGGCACGCTTCGCTTTGCCCACCCTACGAGACCTCCGGTAACTCCCCGTTAACCCTTTTTTTGCCCAAATCAGCGATCTCTGTCCGGATTGGGCCGGAAGGCCCAAGTACGGCCCAAAGTCGCGTCCATTTAGTCTTCGTTGACCATGCCACTGGGCCAACGGGCTCGTGATCCCAGCTCGGGTTGCGACCACATGACCCAGAGGTTAGAATTTTAATCAATGGCTTCAGGGCACAAGCGCTGGAGCGTGGTTCGAAAAAGCCCGTCACGACGGGTCCGGGTCTCCGGTCGGATCATGCTTCGAGATTGGGGTTCGCGCTGCTTGCCCGGCACGGTGTGGGGTCCATCTTGATTTCTCGTTCGCTTGCTCGCGCGCTTTTGGCTTCGGTTGCGCTGCTGACGGCCAGTGTTCTGCTGGCCGGCTGCGATACCGACCAGGTTTCGCTCGCGACCAACGCCAAGGCCAACCAGCCGGTGCCGCCAAAGCTTCTCGCCGCGATGGTCGAGAAGAACATGGACCTGCAGTCGCCGATCCTGGTCCGCCTGTTCAAGCAGGAGGCCGAGCTCGAGGTCTGGAAGCAGGCCCGCAACGGCCAGTTCGCGCTGCTCAAGACCTATCCGATCTGCCGCTGGTCGGGCGATCTCGGTCCTAAGGTGCGCGAAGGCGACCGCCAAGCGCCGGAAGGATTCTACTCGATCAATCCGGGCCAGATGAATCCGCAGTCGGCCTATTACCTGTCGTTCAACACGGGCTATCCGAATGCGTTCGACAAGGCCTTGGGCCGCACCGGATCGCAGCTGATGGTGCACGGCGATTGTTCGTCGCGCGGCTGCTACGCGATGACGGACGAGCAGATCGCGGAGATCTATTCGCTTGGCCGCGAGTCGTTCTTCGGCGGCCAGAAGGCGTTCCAGCTCCAGGCCTATCCGTTCAAGATGACGCCGGTGAACATGGCCAAGCACCGGAACAACCCGAACATGCCGTTCTGGAAGATGATCAAGGAAGGCTATGATCATTTCGAGGTGACGCGGCAGGAGCCGAAGGTCGATTTCTGCGAGAAGAAGTACGTCTTCGACGCAGCCAAGACGCCCGACGCCAAGCGCGATCCGGTGTTCGACGCCTCGGCAAAGTGCCCCGCCTACGTCATCCCCGAGGACATCGCCAGCGCCGTGCGCGAGAAGGATGCGCGCGACCAGGCCGAGTACAACAAGCTCGTCGCCAAGGGCACGCCGATGGCGCGCATGAACACCGGCATCGACGGCGGCATGAACAAGATTTTTGCCTCGAAGATTCCGGAGGGATCGACCGGTCTCTCGGAGACCGCCGAAGGCTCGACCCTGGAGATGCTGGCGATGGCGAAGGCGCCGGGCACGATCCCCGGACACGTCAATCCGCCCAAGCCCAATCTCGATGCGGTCGCCGCCGCTCCGGCAAACCAGGAGCCGGTCGTCGCCGTTAGCGCGCCCGCCGCCACCACCCGCGTCGCCGCGGCCGCGCCGGCCGGCGAGAATTCGTCAGGCGGCTTCTTCTCCAACCTCGGCCGCAAGATGGGCCTCGGCAGCGCCGATACCACGGCGACCACGCCTCCGCCGCAGGCGACCGCCTCCGTGGCCCCGGCCGCCGCACCCGCAACGCCGCCCACCGCGACGTCGAGGCTGAAGGCCGCAGTGACGAGGTTCGTGCCCGGCCGCGACACGTCCAAGGACGCGCCGAAGCCAGCCGCCGCCAAGCCGGCCGAACCGGTGAAGCCGGACACGCGCCTCGCCGCGACGCGTCCCGCGCTGAAGCCGTCGGTATCGGATGGCGCGAGTGAAGCGACGCAGATCATGGGCGCCGCCCCGGTGGTGTCGTCGAACTCGTTCGACAGCCGCTTTGGAGCGGTGAAGTAAGGGCGGCGCTCCGCTTAATCTCTCCGATCCATCTCAGCCTGGCGCCGTCATTCCCCGCGAAGGCGGGGAATGACAGTTGAGCCACGGTGAGAGCGCTGCGCCTCACTCAATGGCGGGCAGCGCACCCTACGGCGCCAGGTACCGCATCAGCTCCGGATTGCCGCGTACATCATTCGCCTGCCCCTGCAACGCGACCCTGCCGCGGTCCAGCACGTAGGCGTAATCGGCGACGCGCAGCGCGAGGTCGAGGTGCTGCTCGACGATGATGACGGCGATGCTCTTCGCGAGCTCGATCAGGCGCTCGGTGATCTCCTCGATCACGCCGATCCAGACGCCTTCGGTCGGCTCGTCCAGCAACAACAGCTTCGGATCGCCCAGCATCGCACGGCCGATGGCGAGCATCTTGCGCTCGCCGCCGGAGAGGGTGCCGGCGGGCTGGTCGAGGCGCTGGCCGAGTTTCGGGAAGATGGCCAGCACATGGTCGACCGCGTCGGCCTTCTTGCTGGCGAGCGAGCCGACCGCGAGATTGTCGCGCACCGACAGGCGCGCGAACACCGAATGCTCCTGTGGCACGTAGCCGATGCCGGCGCGCACCCGCTCCTGGGTCGCGCGGCGGCTGATGTCGCGCCCGTCGAAGGCAACCTCGCCCTTCCATACCGGCAGCTCGCCGACGATGGTCTTCATCAGCGTGGTCTTGCCGGCACCGTTGCGGCCGAGCACGGCGACGCCGCCGCGCCAGGGAATGCCGAGGGTGACGTCGAACAGGGCCTGGCTGCGGCCATAGCCGGCGTCGAGATGCTTGATGTCCAAAAATTCAGGCACGGCGCAAATAGATCTCCTGAACGGATTTATTGGCCTGGATCTCCGACACGGTGCCTGATGCCAGCACCTTGCCCTGGTCGAGCACGGTCAACCGATCGCAGATGTCGCGGATGAAATCGAGGTCGTGCTCGACGATGACGAGCGAGCAATGCTGCTTGATCGGCTGAAGCAGCTCACCGGTGACGCGCCGCTCCTCCAGGCTCATGCCGCCGGTCGGCTCGTCCAGCAGCAACAGCTTCGGCTTTCCCGCGAGCGCCATCGCGATCTCCAGCCATTGCTGCTGGCCGTGCGACAGCGCCGCCGCCGCGTCGAAGGCGCGATCGGCGAGGCGGAACTGCGTCAGCATGGTCATGACGTGGTCGTGCAGCGCGCCGCGCGTGCGCGAGAATACGAGATCGAACAGCGAGGATTGCGCCTGCAGCGCGAGCAGGATGTTGTCGTAGAGCGTCAGCGTCGGCAGCACGCTGGTGATCTGGAATTTCAGGCTCATGCCGGCCCGGGCCCGTTCGGTCGGCGTGAACGCGGTGATGTCGGTGTTGATGAAGCTCACTTTGCCTTGGGTCGGCACCTCGGCCCCCGCAATGCACTTCATCAGCGTGCTCTTGCCGGAGCCGTTCGGTCCGATCAGGCCGTGAAACTCGTTCTCGCCGACCGTGAGCGCGGCGCCGTCGAGCGCGGTGAGCTTGCCAAAGATCTTCCTGATGCCGGCGGCCTCAAGGAGCGGCATTGCGCTTCTCCTTCTCAGTCTCCTTCTCAGTTCCCTTGGGCCTGGCACCGAAGCTGCCGACCCGCTCGCGCTCGCCGAGCACAAAACTGATCAGGCCGAGCGGCCGGAACAGGATCACGAGCAGCAGCAGCAGACCGAGGATGATCGGCCAGATGTCGCGATAATTGTCGGAGAGCCAGAAGCTGACGCCCTCGACGATCACGGTGCCGATGACGGCGCCGATCAACGTGCCGGAGCCGCCGAACAGCACATAGAGCACCACCTGCGTCGAGACCACGACGCCGACCATGTTGGGCCAGACGAAACCTTCGTGGAAGGCATAAAGGCTGCCGGCAAGACCTGCGATGGCGCCGCCGATCGCGAAGATGATCGCCTTGAGATGCTGCGCCTTGTAGCCGAAGAAGGCGATGCGCTGCTCGTTCTCGCGCAGGCCTGCGAGCGCCAGCCCGAATTGCGAGCGCACCAGGAAGCGGCAGAGCAGGTAGACGACGACGAGGATGCCGAGCACGAGATAGTAGAAAGCCGGGCCTTCAGTAAATTCGTAGCCGCCGAGCGACATCGGCGCGATCGAGGGGATGCCGTTCTGGCCGCCGAGATAGTACCAGCCGCGCGCGAGGCGATCGGCGGCGTAGGAGCCGGTCAGCGTGCCCAGCGACACGAAGATCACGCTGGAGGGATGCCGTCCGAGCAGCAGGAAGCCGCCGAGCAGCAGCGCGAAGGTGAGGCCGATCAGCATTCCCGCCGGCAGCACCAGGAGGATGTTGGTGATGTCGAGGTCGCGCGCGAGCAGCGCGACGCCATAGCCGGCCGAGCCGAAGAACAGGGCCTGGCCGAAGCTCATGATGCCGGCATAGCCCCAGACCAGGTCGAATGACAACGCGAACAGCGCGAGGATGATCACGCGGGTCGCGAACACCGTGAGGTAGTCCTGCAGCACCAGCGGCGCGAGCAGCGCCGCGACGAGCACGACGCCCTCCACGATCGGCAGGACCTTTCGTCCTGCCTTGACCTGTTCCTTGGCCTGTCCCGCGGCCACGCGTTCAGCCATCGCATCGTCCGCTTCGTCGCCGGCGATGGCTTCTCTTACCACACTCATCGACTTAGGCATTCCGCCTCAGCATTCCTTGGGATCGACGAGCCCGTCGCTGCGTCCGACGATCTCGTAGTTCCCACCCTTGGCGACGGCGGTGTACATCTTCATCTTGCAGTGCCGCTTGCCCGGCACCATCTCGGCCGGCCCGCCCGGGCCTTCGGCGATCTTGGCGTGATCGAGCGCGGCGGCAACCGAATCGCGGTCGACCTTGCCGGCTTCCTTCACGGCGGCTTCCCACAGCTTGAGGCCGCGATAGGTGCCGGTCGCGGCACTGCCGGCCGCAAACAGGAAGTTGCCGGGAAAGTCCTTCTCATACGCCGCCTGGATTTTTGCGTCGAAAGGGTTCTCCTTGGTCAGCACCTTGAAATAGTCGAGACAGCTTGCGAGCCCCTCGATCTCGGCGGCCTGATTGATGTTGAGCGTGTTCTCGTCGTAGTAGACGCAGGCCAGGCGCCCACCGTTCTTGAGGAAGCCCGCTTCATAGAGCTGCTTGAAGAACGGGCCGACGCCAGGCGGAATGACGGTGTTGAAGACGACGTCGACCTTGTTGGAGATGATCCGGTTGACGGTCGCGGAGAAATCGACCTGGTCGAGCGGGTAATATTCCTCGAACACGACCTCGCCGCCGTTCTGCTCGATCACCTTGCGGGCGTAGACGTTAAGCGTGTGCGGCCAGACATAGTTGGCGCTCGGCAGCGCGAACTTCTTGCCGCCGTTCTTGATCAGCCAGGGGATGAACTCGTCACACTGCTGCGCCGGCGTCGGCCCGGTGCAGAACAGATAGGGTGTGCACTCCTTGCCCTCGTAGAGCTGCGGATAGATGTAGAGCGTCTTGCCGCGCGCCACGATCGGGTCCTTGATCGCGTTGCGCATCGACGAGGTGATGCCGCCCAGCACCATGTCGACCTTGTCGCGCTGGATCAGCTTTCGGACGTTGCCGACGGCGACGGATTCGTTCGAGGCGGTGTCCTCGATATAGAGCTCGAGCGGACGGCCGAGCAGACCACCGGCCGTATTGATCTCCTTGATCACCATCTTGGCGACATTGGCGTCGGCATTGCCGGCATAGGCGATCGGGCCGGTGAGATCGGTCGCGATGCCGACTTTGATCGGGCCTTCCGCCGCGTTCGCCCAGGGCGCCGGGATCACCCAGCTGCCGACGCCGGTCGCGACCGCGCCGGTGGTAAAGGCAAGGTTGGAGAGGAAGCGGCGGCGCGAAAGCTGAGTACGATCGAACATGACTAAACCCCTTTTCCAGCGATGAGGCCCTGCGGCCGAAATTTGATGAAGACAATGGCGAGCACGAAGACGAGGACGTCGGCGACGACGGGCGCCATCACCCATGGCAGCGCGGCGCTGAGGGTGCCGATGACGCCGGCGCCCGCCACCGGTCCGATGAAGGAGCCGACGCCGCCGACCATCACCGCGACAAAACCCTGGATCAGGAAGCGCAGGCCGAGATCGGCGTACAGGCTGAACACCGGCACGATCAGCGCACCGGCAAGGCCGGCGAGCGCGGAGCCGAACGCAAACGTGGCGCCGTACATCAGGGGCGTGGAAATGCCCGAGGCCCGCGCCAGCGAGGGATTTTCCAGGGTGGCGCGCATGCGCAGGCCAAAACTCGTGCGCGACAGCAGGAGGTAGCAGCCCGCCATCACCAGGAGCGTGATGACGATGATGGTGAAGCGCCAGGCCGAGATGTGCATGGCGCCGATATCGATCGAGCCGCCGATCGGCTCGGGCACGGTGAGATAGAAGCCGCCGATCAGGCCGCGCACGGCTTCGCGGATGATCAGGCCGAGCGCATAGGTGCCGAGCATCGCCACGATCGGCGCGGCGTAGAAGCGGCGGATGATCAGCGCCTCCAGCACGAAGCCGAGCGCACCGACCACGAAGGGCGCCGCGACCATGCCGGCCCAGATCGGCAGGCCCTTGGCGTAGGCGAGATAGGTGATGTAGGCCCCGAGCAGGACGAACTCTCCCTGGGCGAAGTTGAAGATGCCCATCATGCTGGCGATGATTCCGAGCCCCAGCACGATCAGAACGATGATCGCGCCGAAGCTCAGGATCTCGAACGTCGCGACGAACGCGTTAGCCATGCTCTAGATTCTTGCGTTGACGCGTTTTCTCGACGCGAACCGGTATCCACTTCGCTCGAAAACGCTCCGACCTTCCGTCCGTCTGCATTAATGCCCCTCTCACATCTTCTTCCAGTCGCCGATCTGCTCGAAGGCATGGGCGGCACGGTAGATCGTGGATTCCTCGAACATGCGGCCGACCAGCATCAGGCCGACCGGCAGGCCGTCGACCATGCCGCAGGGCAGCGACATCGCGGGATGATGGGTGATGTCGAACGGCGCGGTGTTGGCGATCATCTCCAGCGCGCGGGCAACGTAGTCTTCGCGGCTGGCGGTGGGCTCCGGCAGCTTCGTCGCCTTCATTGGCGTCGTCGGCAGCAGCAGCAGGTCGTATTCGCCGAACGCCTTGTCATAGGCCGCGGTCAGACGACGCGAGATGTTGAGGGCCTTGCCGTAATAGCGGGGACCGAAGCTGTTGTTGATGTAGGTCCCGAGCAGCAGGAACAGTTTTGTCGTCTCCGACAGCGAATCCGCCTGCCGGCGCCAGCCGCGATGGAAGTCCATCAGCGAGGTCGAGTAGAGGTCGGAACGGCTCAGGCCATAGCCATCGCCATACATCATGGTCTGGGTCATGCCCTCGGTGCCGATCGGCGTCCAGATCGCGGGACCGACCATGTGCATGGGGATCGAGACGGTTTCGACCGTGGCGCCGAGATCCTTGAAGCGCTTGGCCGCCTCGCGGACACTCTCGTTGACGGCAGCTTCCGCGGTCGGCTGCTCAAAACCTTCCTTGAGGATACCGATCTTCATGCCCTTGACACCCTGGCCGAGCGCCTTGGTGTACTCCTCGACCTTCGGTGCCTTGATGCGAGGATCGTAGCCGTCGTCGCCGGCGAGCACTTCGAGCAGCAGCGCATTGTCGGCGACGGTCGCCGTCATCGGACCGGTGTGGTCGACGAAGATCTCGATCGGCATGATGCCGGTGTAGGGGACGAGGCCCCAGGTCGGTTTCATGCCGTAGGTGCCGCAGAACGAAGACGGCATGCGGATCGAGCCGCCCTGGTCGCCGCCGATCGCCATGTCGACCTCGCCGAGCGCGACGACGACGCCGGAACCGGAGGACGAGCCGCCGGCCGAATAGCCCATCTTGTGCGGATTGTGCACGGCGCCGACCGCACCGGTGTGGCTGCCGCCGGACATGCAGAAGGATTCGCAATGCACCTTGCCGGCGATCTCGGCGCCGGCATCGAGCATGCGCGTGACGATGGTGGCGTCGAAATCGGGGACGTAGCCTTCGAGCGTCGCCGAGCCGTTCATCATGGGCACGCCGGCGAGCATGATGTTGTCCTTCAGCGCGACGGTCTTGCCCTTGAGCTTGCCGCTCGCCGCGCCCTTCACGGTCGACTTGCGGTACCAGGCGTTGCGCGGGTTCTCCTCGGGCGAGGGCCGATAGCCCGGGGTGCGGGGATATTTGACCTCCGGCAGCTCGTCCGGCATCGCGCCGACGAGATTGTAGGCTTCGATCGAGCCCTGCATCAGGCCGCGGAACGAGGCGACATCGGCATCGGTCAGCGAAAGGCCGCACTGCTTGGCGACGTCGAGAAGTTGGGCAGGCGTGGGAAGGACAACTGTCACGGCGCTCTCCTGAAGTTTCTTGGTACGGTCCCTGCGCGCGGCCGCGATTGGCGCGACGCGCGCAGCGGCCCTGCTGAAACATTCAAAGCGGAAATATTTTCCTTTTCAAGTATTATTTTGAAATGCGGCTGTCCGGATTGCCGCAGCAGGCTCAGACCGGCTTGATCAGCTTGAAGTCGAGGCCGTCGGCCTCCGCGAGATACATCTGCATGCGAGCGTGGCCGTTGCGAACGACGACCGGTCCGCGCGTGCCGCCGTAAACGATGTTGCGGCCCGCCGCGAGCATGGGCGCCATCGACAGCGAACCTGCCTTTTTCGCCACGGCTTCGAGGAAACGCAGGCCTTCATAGCTGGACTGGCCAAGCGAGCCGATCGGCGGGGCATTCGGCCCGAACATCGCGCGATAGCGGATCTGGAAGTCATCATTGGCCCGCGAGCCGATACCGGAGAAATAGCCGGATGCGCAGAACATGTTCTCGCTGTTGTCAGCGCCGATGCCGAGCAGCACGGTCTCGTCCATGGCCCCCGCCAGCCGCAGCGTCGTGGCGCCGAGGCCGCATTCGCCGAAGGCACGATTGAAGGTGACGCTGTCGGTGCCGATCAGCGAGATCAGCACGACATCGGGCCGCGCGGCGCGGATGCGCGCCAGGTGCGGCTCGTGATTGTCCTCCCCGAGGGGGACGAACTCCTCGCCGACGACGTGGCCTCCGGTTTCCTTGATGTAGTTCTTCACGGCGCGGTGCGATTGCCAGGGCCAGACGTAATCGCTGCCGATCAGGTACCAGCGCGACGCCTTCTTGACGTCGGCAAGCCAGTGGATCGACGGCCGGCTCTGCCAGCGCGGCGTCTCGCCGATCGCCATCACGCCGGGCGTGCGCTCGCCGCCTTCGTAGACCGGCGTATAGATGTAGGGGATGCGGTGACGCGTGGTGACGTCGCGCAAGCCGACGCGGACCGCGCTGGTGTGCAGCCCGACGATGAGATCGACCTCGTCGAACGCGATCGCCTGCTCGGCGCGGTCCAGCACTTCGTCGAGCGGCCCGCCGGCATCGTAGATCGACAGCTCGATCTCGCGGCCTAGGATGCCGCCGCGCTTGTTGATCTCGGCAACGGCGAGTTGCGCGCTGTTGGTCGCGCAGGGCCCCCACACGCCCGGCGATCCCGTGCAGCAGATGAAGCCGCCGATGCGCAGCTTGTTCGCGCCACGCCGCTTGAGGAAGGCATGATCGCCCGGCGACAGCGAGCTATCGGCTCCCGACGACGACAGATTCCTCAGCAGCAAGGACGGCGGCATCGCCGGACTGCCGTGAGCCGGGAAGTTTACCGTCGCGTGCACGCCAACTCCTGTCTGGCACCAGACCTGAAAGCACAATGAGCAGGCGGCCGCGGCATCCGCCCTTTTGTTAGGCAAACATCCTATTTTGAAAATATTGAATATTCAACAATTGAAGTGCATATAGATGCAGCATTGATTGCAAGACATTCACTCATTTGGGTCAAGACGAAGTCTTAGCCGTGGCAAAACCGAACTCCCCGATCACCGAACACCTCGCCTACCTGCTCGCGCAAGCCAACCGGGAGATCAACCGGCAGCTGGAACTGCGGCTGAGCAAGGAAGGCGTTCCCGTCGAGCAGTGGCGCATCCTTAAGGTGCTGTCGGACGGCGATGGCCACTCGATGGGCGAACTCGCGGACGCGGTGCTGCTCAATCATCCGACGCTGACCAAGATGATCGACCGCATGGTCTCCGACACGCTGGTCTATCGCGTGCAGGACCCGAACGACCGCCGCAAGGTTCTGATGTTCATCTCCGATCGCGGCAAGGTGCTGTGCAAGAAGCTGAACTCGCTCGCGGTCGACCAGGAGGAGCACATCCTGGAGAGCTATGGCGACAAATCAACGAGCGAATTGAAGCGGCTGCTGGAGAGCTTGATCGACAGCTCGAATTGAGGGTCGACTTGGCGCGCTCTCGCAACACTTCATCTCGTGAGGGCGTAGCGCAAATCGCCACACACACACTCAGCCGTCATCGCCCGCGAAAGCGGCGATCCAGTATTCCAGAGACGTCAGTGATTCAACCGCGAGGCCGCGGCGTACTGGGTCGCCGGGTCGAGCCGGACGACGACAGTGGAGCGTGAGGCACGAACATCGCGCCTCACGCGCGCATGACAGCGGAGCTGGCGGCTAGGCGTACCGCCCGTGGCAGTGCTTGTACTTCTTGCCTGAGCCGCAGGGGCAATCCTCGTTGCGGCCGACCTTGCCCCAGCTTGCGGGGTTCTTCGGATCGCGAAGAGCTGCGTCGGTAGCCTGCGCTCCGAGCGAGACGCTGGCGAGCGCCATTTCGTCCTCGCCGGTGTTCGGGTCGAACTTGTGCGCTTCCATCGCCGGCAGGACAGGAGCTTCCTGCTCCGGCGGGACGATCTCGACGCGCATCAGCTGCGCCGTGACGGCCTCACGCAGATGCGCGCTCATCTCCTGGAAGAGATTGAAGGCCTCGGTCTTGTACTCCTGCAACGGATCGCGCTGGCCGTAGCCGCGCAGGCCGATGACCTGGCGCAGATGGTCGAGCATGATCAGATGCTCGCGCCAGAGATGGTCGAGCGTCTGGAGCAGAATGGTCTTCTCGACGTAGCGCATCACGTCGGGACCCCACTGCGCGACCTTGGCCGCCATGTGCTCGTCGGCTTTGGTCTCGATGCGCGAGAGCAGCTCCTCGTCGGCGATGCCCTCTTCCTTGGCCCAGTCGTCGACCGGCAGGTCGAGATCGAGCACGCGCTTCAGCTCGTCCTTCAGGCCGGCCACGTCCCACTGCTCGGCATAGGCATGCTCGGGCACGTGCTTGGCGACGAGATCGTCGATGAAGGCGTGGCGCATGTCGGAGATCGTCTCGGCGACACTCTCGTCCTTCATCAGGTCGACGCGCTGATCGAAGATCACCTTGCGCTGGTCGTTCTGGACGTTGTCGAACTTGAGCAGGTTCTTGCGGATGTCGAAGTTGCGCGCCTCGACCTTCTGCTGCGCCTTCTCGAGCGCCTTGTTGATCCAGGGATGGATGATCGCCTCGCCTTCCTTGAGGCCGAGACGCTGGAGCATGCTGTCGAGGCGATCCGAACCGAAGATGCGCATCAGATCGTCTTCCAGCGACAGGAAGAACTTCGAGCGGCCGGGGTCGCCCTGACGGCCGGAACGGCCGCGCAGCTGGTTGTCGATGCGGCGGGATTCGTGACGCTCGGATCCCATGATGTAGAGGCCGCCGGGCTTCTTCACGGTCTTGGCAGGCTTGCTACCCTTCGCCGGCTCGATCTCGACCTCTTCCTCGGCCTTCAGCACGATGTCGCGGAAGTGCTCGATGTCGGCCTTGATCTGCTCGATCTTCTTCGCCTTCTCGGCCTCATCCTCGATGCCGGCAGTCTCCTGCTGGATCCGCATCTCGAGCGAGCCGCCGAGCTTGATGTCGGTACCGCGACCGGCCATGTTGGTGGCGATCGTGATCGCGCCGGGCACGCCGGCTTCCGCGACGATATAGGCTTCCTGCTCGTGGAAGCGTGCGTTCAGCACCGCGAACAGCTTTGCCGGCTTGCCGGCGCGGGCCGCCGCGTACAGCTTCTGCATCGAGTTCTCGTTGCCGAAATCGATCTGCCGGTAGCCGTGCTTCTTCAGGTATTCGGCAATCACTTCCGATTTTTCGATCGAGGCGGTGCCGACCAGCACCGGCTGCAGCCGCGCATTGGCGCGCTCGATCTCGGCCAGGATCGCGGCGTATTTCTCGTTCTGGGTGCGATAGACCTCGTCGTCCTCGTCCAGACGGGCGACTGCGAGGTTGGTCGGGATTTCCACGACCTCGAGCTTGTAGATGTCGAACAATTCGTCGGCTTCGGTCAGCGCCGTGCCGGTCATGCCGGCAAGCTTTTCGTACATCCGGAAATAGTTCTGGAAGGTGATCGAGGCCAGCGTCTGGTTTTCCGGCTGGACCTGGACATGCTCCTTGGCTTCAAGCGCCTGGTGCAGGCCTTCCGAATAGCGCCGGCCGGCCATCATGCGTCCGGTGAACTCGTCGATGATGACGACCTCGCCGTCGCGGACGATGTAGTCCTTGTCGCGCGTGAACAGCGTGTGGGCGCGCAGCGCCTGATTGATGTGGTGCACGACGGAAACGTTCTCGACGTCGTAGAGCGACTCGCCCTTGAGCTGGCCGGCGTCGCGCAGCAAGGTCTCGATCTTCTCCATGCCGCCTTCGGTCAGCGTCACCGTGCGCTGCTTCTCGTCGACTTCGTAGTCAGTCTTGTCGAGCCTGGGCAGGAAGCCGTCGATGGTGTTGTAGAAATCGGAACGGTCGTCGAGCGGCCCGGAGATGATCAGCGGCGTGCGCGCTTCGTCGATCAGGATGGAGTCGACTTCGTCGACGATGGCGTAGAAGTGCGGCCGCTGGACCATGTCCTCGAGCCGGTACTTCATGTTGTCGCGCAGATAGTCGAAGCCGTATTCGTTGTTGGTGCCGTAGGTGATGTCGCAGGCATAGGCCGCCTTGCGCTCGGCATCGTCCAAGCCGTGCACGATCACGCCGGTGGTCATGCCGAGGAAGCCGTAGATCTGGCCCATCCAGCCGGAGTCGCGGCGGGCGAGGTAGTCGTTGACGGTGACGACGTGGACGCCCTTGCCCGCGAGCGCGTTGAGGTACACCGCGAGCGTTGCGACCAGCGTCTTGCCTTCGCCAGTCTTCATCTCGGCGATGTCGCCCTCGTGCAGCACGATGCCGCCGATCAGCTGCACGTCGAAATGCCGCTGGCCGAGCGTGCGCTTGGCGGCTTCGCGCACGGTGGCGAAGGCCGGCACCAGCAGATCGTCGAGCGTCTTGCCCTCGGCGAGCTGCTTCTTGAACTCGGCGGTGCGGGCCTTCAGCGCCTCATCGGAGAGTTTCGAAACCTCCGGCTCCAGCGCGTTGATCGCGTTGACGCGGGATTGGTATCCCTTCACCCGCCGGTCGTTGGCGGAGCCGAAAAACTTGCGGGCGAGCGCGCCGATCATGCCTAGTTCCTGTGTTCGCGATTCAACCGCGTTGCAGCCAAGAAGTTGTCACCCCCCTGCCTATCAACTCACCGTGACGCCTGATGGCGGCAGAGCCCGGACTGCGGGGGGTCATCCGCCATATGGGTGGGAATTGGGCAAGTCTGGGTTCAACGGCCAAAAACGCAGCAAAATAAACGCCATCGCCATGGTCGCGACCGGGCAGAGATATGGCCCGGTCAGGGCCTTGTCAACGGCGGGCGCATTGCGGCTAATTCATCATTTTGACAGACTTTTCGCGTTGCCAAGGCCCCCTGAATTAGGCGAGTGTCCGCCCGCTTCGAGCAGCCCCCTGCTTCAACAAAAGGATTTTCCATGACCACCTCGTTCCCGGTAACCAAAACCGGCCTGCGCTTCGGCCTCGCCACCGCCCTCGTGGGCTGCCTTGCGCTGGCGCTGATCGCGGGTCCCGGCCGGGCTGCCGACGATCCGGTGCTGGCGAAGGTCAATGGCGCGGAAATCAAGAAGAGCGACGTCGCCATGGCCGAGGAGGAACTCGGGCCGAGCCTCGCCCAGATGGACCCGGCGACCAAGGACGAGAACGTGCTGTCCTTCCTGATCGACATGAAAATCGTCAGCAAGGCTGCCGAGGACAAGAAGGTCGCCGACAGCGAGGAGTTCAAGAAGCGCCTGGCGTTCGCCAGGAACCGCCTGCTGATGGACAGCCTGCTCGCCAACGAGGGCAAGGCCGCCACCACCCCCGACGCCATGAAGAAGGTCTATGAGGAGGCCTCCAAGCAGATCACCGGCGAGCAGGAGGTGCGCGCCCGCCACATCCTGGTCGAGACCGAGGACGAGGCTAAGGCGGTGAAGGCCGAGCTCGACAAGGGCGCCGATTTCGCCGAGCTCGCCAAGAAGAAGTCCAAGGATCCGGGCTCCGCCGATGGCGGCGACCTCGGCTTCTTCACCAAGGAGCAGATGGTGCCGGAATTCTCGGCCGTGGCCTTCACGCTGGAGCCGGGCAAGATCTCCGATCCCGTGAAGTCGCAGTTCGGCTGGCACATCATCAAGGTCGAGGAAAAGCGCAGTCGCAAGGCGCCGGACTTCGAGCAGGTCAAGGCCCAGATCGAGAACTACGTCACCCGCAAGGCCCAGGCCGACTTTGTCGCCAAGCTCCGCACTGAAGCCAAGGTCGAGCGGCTGGACCAGCCGGCGGCGGATGCCAAGCCGGATGCCAAGCCGGCCGACCCTGCCAAGCCGGCCGACAGCAAGATGGCGCCCCCCGCGAAGAAGTAAGAATTCGCTGTCACTTCGCGGACGCCAATAGTATCTAACGTCGCAATGGCCGGGCAAATGCCCGGCCATCTGCATATCCAGACCTCACCAAGGCGCCCCGATGTCCTCCTCCGTCTCCCCGCTCGCCCCCAAAACCGTCCCCGACATGCCCGTGATCGCGGGCGTCCGCCTTGCGACGGCCGAAGCCGGCATCCGCTACAAGAACCGCACCGACGTGCTGCTCGCGGTGATGGACAAGGGCACCGCGGTCGCGGGCGTCTTCACCAAGTCGAAATGCCCCTCCGCGCCGGTGGAATGGTGCCGCGCCAAGCTGAAGGGCGGCAAGGCGCGCGCGCTGGTGGTGAATTCCGGCAACGCCAATGCCTTCACCGGCAAGACCGGACGCAGCTCCACCGCGCTGACCGCGAAGATCGCGGCCAAGGCGGTCGGATGCAGCGAGGGTGAGATCTTCCTGGCCTCGACCGGCGTGATCGGCGAGCCGCTGGACGCGACCAAGTTCGACGGCGTGCTCGGCCGGCTGGCCGAGACTGCCGAGCCCGGCGACTATCTCGCCGCGGCCAAGGCGATCATGACCACCGACACCTTCCCCAAGGTCGCGACCGCGACCGTCAAGCTCGGCAAGGCCAAGGTCACCATCAACGGCATGGCCAAGGGCGCCGGGATGATCGCCCCCGACATGGCGACGATGCTGTCCTTCATCTTCACCGACGCGCCGATCGCGCCGGCCGCCCTGCAAGCGCTGCTCAAGAGCGGCGTCGAGGACACCTTCAACGCGGTGACGATCGACGGCGACACCTCGACCTCGGACACGCTGCTGGCCTTCGCCACCGGCGCCGCCGCCCAGCACGGCGCGCCGAAGATCAGCCGCGCCAGCGACCCCCGCCTGAAGGCCTTCGTGAAGGCCTTCAACCAGGTGCTCGCCAATCTCTCCGAGCAGGTCGCCCGCGACGGCGAGGGCGCGCGCAAACTGGTCGAGATCACCGTGGAGGGCGCCAAGACCAAGGCGTCGGCGCGCAAGATCGCGATGTCGATTGCCAACTCGCCGCTGGTCAAGACCGCAATCGCCGGCGAGGACGCCAATTGGGGCCGCGTGGTGATGGCGGTCGGCAAGGCCGGCGAGCCGGCCGATCGCGACAAGCTCTCGATCTCCTTCAACGGCATCCGCGTCGCCAAGAGCGGCGCGCGCGATCCGTCCTATGACGAGGCGCAGGTGTCGGAAGCGATGAAGGCCCCGGAAATCGCCATCAAGGTCTCGCTCGGCCTCGGCAAGGGTCGCGACCGCGTGCTGACCTGCGACCTGACGAAGGAGTATGTCGCAATCAACGGGGATTACAGGTCTTAAACCGAACGCCGATGGCCGATCTCAAACTGACATTGGTGGTGGCCTGCGCGCTCGTCGACGCCGACAAGCGCGTCCTGATCGCACAGCGCCCGGAGGGCAAGACGCTTGCGGGCCTTTGGGAATTCCCCGGCGGCAAGCTCGAGCCGGGCGAACGGCCGGAGCAGAGCCTGATCCGCGAGCTGCATGAAGAGCTCGGCATCACCGTCGCCGAACCGTGCCTGGCGCCGCTGACCTTTGCGAGCTACGGCTACGAGACGTTTCACCTGCTGATGCCGCTCTACATCTGCCGGCGCTGGGAGGGGTTGGTCACCCCGCGCGAAGGCCAGACCCTGGCCTGGGTCCGCGCCAACAAGCTGCGCGACTACCCGATGCCGCCCGCGGACATCCCGCTGATCCCGCATCTGATCGATTTGCTGATGTGAGCTGAGTCGCGCACCGGACGCAGCGCAGCGCTTCTTCAGCGGTGCGCTGCAGAGCCGGGACCCATGCTTGCCGCAAACTGGGTCCCGGCTCTGCGCAGCAGCGTAAGGACGCTTCAGCGCGGCCGGGACACATCACTCCTTCCCCGCCCTCTTTACCGCCTCCGCCAGGCTCGCTTTCGCCGACCCCGGCTTCAGCGGCTGCTGCTGGCTCGCATGCGGGGCCCAGCCGGAGAGCCAGATGATGTCGAATGTCGCGCGGATGCGGCCGTCGGCATCCGCAAAGCGTTCGGCGTAGATTTCGGCCATGCGCAGCAGTGTCGCGCGGGGCGTCGGCGTGCGCCGCCGCTCGATCAGCACATTGGCCGCGCCCATGCGGCGGAGATCCTGCATCAGCGCAAACGCATTGGCGTAGCGCACCACGACACGGTCGACGTCGGTGACCGGAAGCGCAAAGCCCGCCCGCTGCAACAGCGCGCCGATGTCGCGCAAATCCGCGAACGGGGCCACGCGCGGCGACACGCCGCCCTCGCATTCGGCCTCCGCCGCGGCAAAGGCCTGCCGCAACTCGGTCAGGCTGTCGCCGCCGATCATCGCTGCGAGCAGCAATCCGTCCGGCTTCAACGCACGCCGCACCTGAGCAAGCACCCCCGGCAGGTCGTTGACGAATTGCAGCGCCAGCGCGGAGACGACGAGATCGAGGCTTTCGGGCGCGAAGGCCAGTTTTTCCGCGCCCGCTTCGTCGAGCGCGATCCGCTGAAGTGATGGCGGCCCCGTGAGCCCCTCACCAGGTGTCCAGAGATCGGCCGCGGCGTGAAACTCCCGCATCACGGCGGCCAGCCGGTCGGTCATGTCCTCTGCAACCCGATCGAGCAGGAATGTCACCTCGCCCTGCACATGTGCGCGCCGCTGCCGTACATGCAGCAATGCGCGATCGAACAGAGCGGGCGGGGTTTGCGGGATCTGGGCCATGCCGCTGGTTACGCTGATCGCCGTGGTTCTGGCAACGCTCTCGTGTCCCGGACGCGCTGCACCGCGCCGCACCGGACGATGCTTCGCATGGCCGGGAGCGCTGCGCAGCGTCCGGGGCACGAGACTGAGTCGCTTGAGCCCTCGCAAGCAGAACGCTAGCCTCTCCCCATGGAAGCCGACACCGCCCCCACTCGCTCCATCGCCGCACCGTTGCGTGCCGCATGGACGGCCGGTCGCCACGTGCTGTCGCGCGCCGCACGGCTCGCGCTCGACATTGCACTGCCGACGCTGTGCGTGTCCTGCCGCGAGCCGGTCGATGGCGAGGGCGTCTGCGCAGCCTGCTGGGCGCGGCTGTCGTTCATCGAACGGCCCTATTGCCCGCGCCTCGGCATTCCCTTCGTCTATGATCCCGGCCCCGAGATGCTGTCGATGGAGGCGATCGCGAGCCCGCCCGCCTACCAGCGGGCACGCGCGGCGGTGCGCTATGACGACGTCGCGCGCACGCTGGTGCATGCGCTGAAATACCAGGACCGTACCGATCTGGCGCCTGCCATGGGCCGCTGGATGGCGCGGGCGGGCGGCGAGCTACTGATCGAGGCCGACATGCTGGTGCCCGTTCCCCTGCATTGGCGCCGGGCGTGGCGCCGCCGCTACAACCAGTCCGGGGCGCTGGCGCGCATCATCGCGCGGCAGAGTGGTGTCAGGGTGCGCGGCGAAGTGCTGCGCCGGGTGCGCGCGACCGAGCAGCAGATCGGCCTGTCGCGGACCCAGCGCGCCACCAATGTGCAGGGCGCATTCCAGGTATCCCCCGACCGCCAGGCGGAAATCCAGGGCCGCCGCATCGTCCTGATCGACGATGTCCTCACCTCGGGGGCGACGCTGGACGCCTGTGCGCGGGCCCTGCTGCGCGCCAAGGCGGCCCAGGTGGACGTGCTGGTGTTCGCCCGGGTTGTCGAGAGCGGCCTCCGTCCCATATAATTCAATGACTTCATGACATGAGAGCGCCACACGACATGACCGACGCTGTCGAAATCTACACCAGGCCGGGCTGTGGCTATTGTTCCGCCGCCAAATCGCTGCTGACCCGCAAGAAGGCAACCTTCACGGAGTTCGACATCGCCAAGAACCCGTCCTGGCGCGAAGAGATGTACGACCGCGCTGGCGGGGGCTCGACCTTCCCGCAGATCTGGATCGGCGGAACCCATGTCGGCGGTTGCGACGAGCTCTATGCGCTCGACCGCGAAGGCAAGCTCGACGGCATGCTGGGCAGCGTGAAGGCCACGTCATGAGCGAGGATCGCACCTTCACCGCCGCGATGATCCAGATGCGCACCGGCCTGATGCCCGAGCCGAGCCTCTCGCAGGCCACCAGGCTGATCCGGCAGGCTGCCGCCGATGGCGCCGACTACGTGCAGACGCCCGAAGTCAGCAACATGATGCAGCTCAACCGGAAGGCGCTGTTCGAGCACCTCCAGAGCGAAGAGGACGACACCTCGCTAAGGGCCTATCGCGCGCTCGCGGCCGAGCTGAAGATCCACATCCATGTCGGATCGCTGGCGCTGCGCTTCTCGCCGGAGAAGGCGGTCAATCGGTCCTTCCTGATTGGCCCCGAGGGCAATGTGCTCGCGAGCTACGACAAGATCCACATGTTCGACATCGAGTTGCCGGACGGCGAGAGCTATCGCGAATCCGCCAATTACCAGCCGGGCGAAACCGCCGTGATCTCCGACCTGCCCTGGGGCCGCGTCGGGCTGACGATCTGCTACGACGTGCGCTTCCCCGCGCTCTACCGCGCGCTGGCCGAGAGCGGCGCGTATTTCATCACCGTGCCCTCGGCCTTCACCCGCAAGACCGGCGAGGCGCACTGGCACATCCTGCTGCGCTCGCGCGCGATCGAGACCGGCTGCTTCATCTTCGCTGCCGCGCAGGCCGGCCTGCATGAGAACAAGCGCGAGACCTATGGCCACTCGCTGATCATCGACCCCTGGGGCGAGATCCTCGCCGAGGGTGATGTCGAGCCCGGCTTCATCATGGCCAAGATCGACCCGGCCAAGGTCGAGACCGCCCGCCGCGCGATCCCCTCGCTCCAGCACGGCCGCCGCTTCGGCGTCGCCGATCCCAAGGCCGGGCCGGACCATCTCCACCTCGTGCGAGGATCGGCATGATCCGCTACGCGCTCCATTGCGACCGAAGCCACGCGTTCGAAAGCTGGTTCCAGAGCTCGTCGGCCTATGATTCGCAGGTGAAGCGCAAGCTCGTGACTTGCCCGATCTGCGGCTCGGCCAAGGTCGAGAAGGCGATCATGGCCCCGCGGATCATCGGCAAGAAGGGCCGCGGACGGGCGACGCCGCCGCCGGAGCCGGCCTCAACGCCTGCGCCCGAGGCCGCGCCGTCGGGACCGACCTCGCTGATGATGGCGCAGGAGCGCGAGTTGCGCGCCAAGCTCAAGGAGCTGCGCGATCACATCGTCAAGCACGCCGACAATGTCGGCGAGCGCTTTGCGAACGAAGCCCGCGCGATGCATTACGGCGACAAGGAGCACCGCCCGATCTATGGCGAGGCTTCGCCCGACGAGGCCAAGTCGCTGATCGACGAAGGCATCGAGGTGTCGCCGCTGCCGACGCTCCCGGAAGACAGGAACTGACAGTTCACACTTTCCGTCATGGCCGGGCTTGACCCGGCCATCCACGCCTTTCAAGCGGCACTAAGAACGTGGATGCCCGGGACAAGCCCGCGCATGACGGCGGTGAGATGCGGCTACACTCCCACCAGCAACGCGACTCCAACCACGATCAGCGCGATACCAAAAATCTCGCGCGGCGCGATCGGCTGCTTGAACGAGTAATACGCCACGCCTTGCGCGAACAGCACCTCGATCAAAGCGAGCGTGCGGACATTGGCGGCGGCCGTCAGCGCAAATGCCAGGAACCAGAACTGCGAGGCGAAGGCGCCCATGAAGCCGGCGAGCAGCGACGGCTTCCACAATCCCAGGATCGACTGGAGCACCTTTGGCGCGCGCCAGAGCAGAAAGATCGTCAGCACCAGCGTCTGCACGAACAGACCGAGCACCAGCGTGAACGACGCCGCCGTCACGAAGGAGACGTCAGGCACGTTGATGATCGCGCCGCGAAAACCGACCGCTGACAACGCGAACGCTGCAGCTGCGACGAGGCCAGTGATCGTCGGCTTCAGCTCGGCGAAGCTCTTCTCGCCGCCGGGCCGCAGCGCCGTGATGACGACGCCGACGGTCGCGATCACGATCGCCAGGACCTTCAGCCAGGTGAGATGATCGCCAAGGAACACGAAGCCGAAAATCGCGGTCTGGATCGCCTCGGTCTTCAGGTACGCCGTCGTCACCACGAAGGAGCGATCGTTCATCGCGAGCAGCATCAGCCCGGTCGCGACGATCTGGCTGAGCGCCCCGAGCAGCAGCCAGGGCCAGAACACGGTCGGCGGCATGCCGAGGTGATCGCCGGTCGCGACCAGCACCACACCCAGAAACAGCAGCGAGAACGGAAAGCCGAACAGGAAGCGGATATTGGTCGCGCCCCAGGTCCCCAGCGGCTTCGTCAGCGACCGCTGCATCGCATTGCGCGCGACCTGGCCGAGCGCAGCAATGACGGTGAAGGGAATCCAGAGGCTGGCGATGGTGAGCATGCGGATGGGAGCGGTAGGAGGAGAAGCCCTGGTCAACCTGCCGCTAGCGGCGAGGCAGGTCAATTACGTGGATGTCATGGGTGCGATGCTCTCGCCTCGCGTACCCCCTCACACCATCCCTTCCGCCACGACCATGTAGTTCACGTCCATATCCGACGAGAGGGTCCATTTGTCGGCGAAGGGTGAGTAGACGACGCCGGTCTGCTCGGTGATGACGAGGCGGTTGTCGAGGAGATATTTCGTCAGCTCGTCGGGGGTGACGAACTTGTTCCATTCGTGGGTGCCGCGCGGCAGCCAGCGCAGGACGTATTCGGCGCCGACGATGGCGAGCGCGAAGCTCTTCCAGTTCCGGTTCAGCGTCGAGACCACCATCAGCCCGTTCGGCTTCAGCATCGCCGCGCAGCGCTTGAGGAAGACGCCGACATCGACGACGTGCTCGACCACTTCCATTGCCAGCACGATGTCGAAGCGCTCGCGTGGGTCGATCTCCTCGACCGTGGTGCAGCGGTAATCAATCGACAGATGGCTCTTGTCGGCATGCAGCTTCGCGGCGGCGATATTGCTCACCGAGGGATCGACGCCGATGACCTGGGCGCCGAGGCGCGACAGCGGCTCGCACAACAGGCCGGCGCCGCAGCCGATGTCGAGCACGCGCAGGCCGCCGAGACAGTTGAGGCTGCGCACGTTGCGCTCGAACTTGCGGCAGGCGGCGTCGCGGATGTAGCCGAGCCGCAACGGGTTGATCCGGTGCAGCGGCGCCATCTTGCCGTTGGGGTCCCACCACTCGGCCGAAAGTTTCGAGAATTTCGCGATCTCGGCGGCATCGACGGTCGAGCCCGGCTGCGGGCTTGCGGTTGCGGAAGTATTTTGCTGCATGCTCATGATTGGGCGCGGTCCTACCGCGTGGTGATCGAACTACGGAAGGCGAGCGGCGAGTCGACGGTGGTGATCTTTTCGATCCCCTCGCCAACGCCGCGAATCGTCACGTCGCCGTAGTTGAGAATACGTCCAAGAATCGACTGGTCGACGTCGACACTCTCGACCTTATCCAGCGCCATTTCAAAGGTCCGGCGCTTGATGAACCCCGTCTTGTGCACAACCCGCAAGTTGGTGACGTCGGTCTCGGTCGTGAAGCGATGGAACCAGCCCTTGATGGTCCAGTAAAGGGCGGCCAGAGCCACGACGCCGGCGGCTATGAGGGACAGCACCCTGAGGCCATCGGCCGTGGCCTGCGGCATCAGGACGAGAAAGGCGAGGGCCACGATCCAGGCCACGATGGCCGGAAAATAGAAGATCCAGTGCGCATTGGTCGAATACAGCACCCGCTCGCCCGGTTGCAGGATCTCGTCGATATAACGCGCCATGATCTCGGTTAACCCATACCCCCAAGCCAGACCTTAGGCCGGACCTTACCCTGCCCCCGCAGGAACCCGCTTGCCCCCGGCCCCGCCGCTATGTATACGCGCGGTCGGTGTCCGCAGGCATTGCCTCGCGCGGGTCACCATACTGATCCTTATGAGGGAATGCACGCGTCGTCATGAGCCGCCTCGTGATGAAATTCGGCGGCACGTCCGTCGCCAATATCGAACGTACCCGCAACGTCGCACGCCATGTGAAGCGTGAGGTCGACGCCGGCCATGAAGTGGCCGTGGTCGTCTCGGCGATGTCCGGCAAAACCAACGAGCTGGTGGCCTGGTGCACCGAGGCCTCGCCGATGCACGACGCGCGCGAATACGACGCCGTCGTCGCCTCCGGCGAACAGGTGACGTCGGGCCTGCTCGCCATCGTGCTTCAGGGCATGGGCATCCAGGCCCGCTCCTGGCAGGGCTGGCAGATCCCGATCAAGACCAGCGACGCCCATGCCTCGGCCCGGATCGAGGACATCGACGGCAGCGAGATCATCAAGCGCTTCCAGGAGCGCAAGGAGGTCGCGGTCATCGCCGGCTTCCAGGGCATCAATCCCGAGACCAATCGCATCACCACGCTCGGCCGCGGCGGCTCCGACACCTCGGCCGTGGCGATCGCCGCCGCGGTCAAGGCCGACCGCTGCGACATCTACACCGACGTCGACGGCGTCTACACCACCGACCCGCGAATCGTGCCGAAGGCCCGCCGCCTCGACAAGATCGCGTTCGAAGACATGCTGGAACTGGCCTCCCAGGGCGCAAAAGTGCTCCAGGTCCGCTCGGTGGAACTCGGCATGGTCCACAACATGCCGATCTTCGTCCGCTCGAGCTTCGACAAGCCCGAGGATATCGACCCGCATGCCAACCAGCCGCCCGGCACGCTGATCTGCAGCGAGGAGGAGATCATGGAAAGCCACGTCGTCACCGGCATCGCCTTTTCGAAGGACGAGGCCCAGATCTCGGTACGCCAGATCGAGGACAAGCCCGGCGTGGCAGCGTCGATCTTCGGCCCGCTGGCGGATGCCAACATCAACGTCGACATGATCGTGCAGAACGTCTCCGAGGACGGCAAGACCACCGACCTCACCTTCACGGTGCCGGCGGCCGACTACACCCGCGCCAAGGACACGATCACGGCCGCCAAGGGCAAGATCGGCTATGCCCGGCTCGATACAGCCACGGACGTCGCCAAGATATCGGTAATCGGCAGCGGCATGCGCAGCCATGCCGGCGTCGCCGCCCAGGCGTTCTCGGCCCTCGCCGGACGGAATATCAACATCCGGGCCATCACAACCTCCGAGATCAAATTCTCGGTTTTGATCGACACCGCCTATACCGAGCTTGCGGTGCGCACCCTGCACACGCTCTACGGTCTCGATCAGGCCTAGACGAATTTTCTCTTAGCGGTCGCAGCAAACGCGAAGGTGTACACACCTTCGCGTTTGGCAGGCGTTTTGCTTGGCAAAACAAGCCTCAATTCGCTATACGGCGAACAGGGTGGGCTGCCGCAGACTGTGTCCCAGTTCAGGCGGCGCTGATTCGGTGCAAGCGCTAAATCTTGAGTAGATTTGTGTTTGTGCCTGCGCCGGACGAACAATTTGGTTGTTTTTCTGGAATTTTGGGCCAGCCGCCGGCCGATACCGCCGGGCCAGGCAGACGGAGGAGATTGACGGTTCATGCGGAGCGCGTCGGGAGGTCCCCGCGTCTTGTTGAGACGGCTCCGCGAAACCATGGCGGAGCAGGTCTCGGCCCAGGAGCGGCTGGACAAGATCGTGGTGCTGATCGCCGCCAATATGGTGGCCGAGGTGTGCTCGGTCTATGTGCTGCGCATCGACAACACGCTCGAGCTCTACGCCACCGAAGGCCTCAACCGCGAGGCGGTGCACCACACCGTGCTGAGCGCCCATGAGGGCTTGGTCGGCCTCGTCGCCAGCGAGGCGACCCCGCTCAACCTCAGCGACGCGCAAAGCCACCCGGCCTTCTCGTTCCGCCCGGAGACCGGCGAAGAAATCTACCACTCCTTCCTCGGCGTGCCGATCCTGCGCGCCGGCAACACGCTCGGCGTGCTGGTGGTGCAGAACCGCGCCAAGCGCAATTATGTCGAGGAGGAGCTCGAGGCGCTCCAGACCACCGCGATGGTGCTGGCGGAGCTGATCGCTTCCGGCGAATTGTCCGCGCTGGCCCAGCCGGGCCAGGAGCCGGCCGCGCGCCATTCGGCGCAGAAGGTCGGCGCCATCCTCTCGGAAGGCATTGCGCTCGGCCATGTCGTGCTGCACGAGCCGCGCGTCGTCATCAAGGACTACATCGCCGAGGATCTACCGAAGGAGATCAAGCGGCTCGACACCGCGCTCGCGAAGCTGCGCGCCGATCTCGACCGCATGCTGGAGCGTGGCGACGTCGCCGAGGGCGGCGAGCACCGCGAGGTGCTGGAAGCCTATCGCATGTTCGCCAACGATCAGGGCTGGTCGCACAAGCTGCATGAGGCGGTCGCCACCGGCCTCACGGCAGAAGCCGCCGTCGAGCGCGTGCAGTCCGACACCCGCGCGCGCATGCTGCGCTCCACCGATCCCTATCTGCGCGACCGGCTGCACGATCTCGAGGATCTCGGCTACCGACTGATGCGGCAGCTGGTCGGCCAGGACCACGCGCCCTCGCGCGAACAATTGCCCGACAATGCCATCGTCATCGCGCGCGCGATGGGCCCGGCGGCGCTGCTCGATTACGACCGCAAGCGCCTGCGCGGCATCGTGCTGGAGGAAGGCACCGCCAACTCCCACGTCTCGATCGTGGCCCGCGCGCTCGGCATCCCCGCGGTCGGCGAAGTGCCGAACGCGCCCGGCATCGCCGACCCCGGCGACGCCATCATCGTCGACGGCACCTCGGGCTCGATCTATGTGCGCCCGTCGCAGGAGGTCGAAGCCGCCTTCGCCGAGCGCGTGCGCTTCCGGGCTCGCCGCCAGGCGCAGTACCTCGCGCTGCGCGACCTGCCCTGCGTCACCAGGGACGGCCAGAAGGTCGAGCTGATGATCAACGCAGGGTTGGCGATCGACCTGCCGCATATCGAGGACACCGGCAGCGCCGGCATCGGCCTGTTCCGCACCGAGCTGCAGTTCATGGTGGGACAGAGCCTGCCGCGCACCAGCGACCAGCTCGCGCTCTATCGCACGGTGCTCGATGCCGCCGGCACCAAGCCCGTCACCTTCCGCACCCTCGACATCGGCGGCGACAAGGCGCTGCCCTATATGGAAGCCGTGATCGAGGAAAATCCCGCGCTCGGCTGGCGCGCGATCCGGCTCGGCCTCGATCGCCCCGGCCTGCTGCGCGGCCAGATCCGAGCGCTCTTGCGGGCCGGCGGCGGCCGCGCGCTGCGCATCATGTTCCCGATGATCTCGGAGGTCGCGGAGTTCGACTCGGCGAAAGCGCTGGTCGAGCGCGAGCTGACCTATCTGCGCCAGCACGGCCACACCCTGCCGGAGCGCATCGACATCGGCACGATGGTCGAGGTGCCCGCCCTGCTCTACCAGCTCGACGAACTCCTGAAGAAGGTCGACTTCATCTCGGTCGGCTCCAACGATCTGTTCCAGTTCCTGTTCGCGGTCGACCGCGGCAATGCCAAGGTGTCCGAGCGCTTCGACACCATGTCGGCGCCGATCCTGCGCGTGCTGCGCGAGATCGCGCGGAAGTCGAACGATGCGAAGAAGTCGCTATCGCTGTGCGGCGAGATGGCTTCCAAGCCGATCGGCGCGCTGGCGCTGATCGCGATGGGTTATCGTTCGCTGTCGCTCTCGGCGACCGCGCTCGGCCCGGTCAAGGCGATGGTGATCGACCTCGATGCCAAGAAGGCCGAAGCGGTGCTCGGCCCCTTGCTGGACGCGCCCGCCGGTAGCGTCTCGATCCGGCAGAAGCTGACGGAATTTGCCGAGGCCGAAGGCCTGGCGTTGTAGCGGGCCTGTCGCCCCTTCCCGCCGCCTCGCCCTCTTCCGCCATTTGAGACTGAACCGATGTCGTCACTCCCCGAAGCCAAACTGGACGTCCTGCTCGCGCATCACGCCTCGCTCGAGGCCGAATCGCTCGGCCAGCTCGCCTCCGAACGCTATGTGCAGATCACCCGCGAGCTCGCCGAGCTCACGCCGCTGATCGAGGCGGTGAAGGCTTATCGCTCCGCCGTGAAAGAGCTCGCCGACACCGCGGCACTGATCGCCGATCCCGCGACGGATGCCGAGATGCGCGGCATGGCAGAAGCCGAGCGCGACGAGCTGACGCCCAAGATCGAAGAGCTGGTCCAGAAGATTCGCGTCGCGCTGCTGCCCAAGGACGCCATGGACGACCGCAACGTGGTGCTGGAAATCCGCGCCGGCACCGGCGGCGACGAAGCCTCGCTGTTCGCCGGCGATCTGTTCCGGATGTACGAGCGCTTCGCCAGCTTGCAGGGCTGGAAGGTCGAGGTGATCTCGGCCAGCGAAGGCACGGTCGGCGGCTACAAGGAAATCATCGCGGAGATCCAGGGCCGCGGCGCGTTCTCGAAACTGAAATTCGAATCCGGCGTGCATCGCGTGCAGCGCGTGCCCGACACCGAGACGCAGGGACGCATCCACACCTCCGCGGCGACGGTCGCCGTGCTGCCTGAGGTCGAGGATGTCGACGTCGAGATCAAGAACGACGATCTGCGGATCGAGACCATGCGTGCGCAAGGCGCCGGCGGCCAGCACGTCAACAAGACCGAATCGGCGATCCGTATCACCCACATCCCCACCGGTATCGTGGTGATGATGCAGGACAGCCGCTCGCAGCACAAGAACCGCGCCTCCGCCATGAACATCCTGCGCTCGCGCATCTACGATGCCGAGCGCCAGCGCGTCGATGCCGCCCGCTCGGCCGAGCGCAAGGAGAAGGTCGGCTCCGGCGACCGCAGCGAGCGCATCCGCACCTATAATTTCCCGCAAGGACGCGTCACCGATCATCGCATCAATCTGACGCTCTACAAGCTGCCGCAGGTGATCGCCGGCGAAGCGCTCGGCGAATTGACCGACGCGCTGACCACCGAGCATCAGGCAGCACAGCTCGCCGCGCAAGGCGCTGCCGCCTGAACCGCGCCTCAGCGCGCTTTGGCCCGGAACGATCGCAGGATCTTGGCCAGGGCGGGTGCCGCGGCACCCAGCTCGTCCAGGTGAATGCGCGAGAGCGATCGCAGCTTCTGCTCGCCCTTGGCCGTCAGCCTGACCAGGACGCGTCTTGCGTCCTGCGGATCGGCTTCCCGTCCGATCAGCTTCAGCTTCGCCATGCGATCCACCAGCTCCACCGCGGTATGGTGCCGGATCAGGAGGAAGCGCGCGATGTCGCCGACGCTTGCGCCGTCAGGGGCGGCCAGGCCCTTGATCGCCAGCAGCGCCTGATGCTGCTGCGGCGTCAACCCGGCACTCTGGGCCGCGGCTTCGCTGAAGGCCAGGAAGGTCCGGAGCTGATAGCGGAACTGTGCGAGCGCCGCATAGTCGGCCTCGCGCATCGCGCCGCCCTTTGAGGGCGCCGCGGACGAGGGGCGTGTCGTCTTCCGCTTCGATTGGGTCATTCCTGCCTGCGACGTCGAGCCCGCCGGTGAAGCAAGCGGTCGTTGCCGAGACTAGCAAGGAAGGACAGGCGGAACCAACCGAGCGGCGCCGCGGATGCACAAATATCGGGGGCTATTCGAAACTGGAGAGCAGGATCTTCACCAGGATGACCTGAAACGCGATCGGGATGCGAACGCTCTTCCGCCTGATCGAGCGCTGGAGCGCGCTGGCGATCTCGGCGCTGGTCAAGGCGCCGGCCGACGCATTGGCAATCAACTCCGCCCACATCTGCGACAGCGAGCCGCCCGGCGGGATCACCGCCTTGATGGTGACGCCACAGCCCTGCGCCCAATCCACGATCTCCCGCATCGTATGGGGACCGCAGTTGCGCGCGGTCGCGAGCCGCTCGGCCGTCAGCACGCGCAGCAGCTCGCGCGAGGGCGACCACGCCCCCTTCGGCGGCTGCTCGCCGGTGAGTTCGACCGCAAGCTCCTTCAGGACGTTCTGAGCGCGCACGCTCAGTCTCTTCATCGGTGCCGGTGCGCGCTTCGCCTGAACGGAGCCGACAGCCGGTCCCCGCTCGCCGGTCGGGCGATTGCGCGGCTCGGACACGCGGGAGGCATCGCCCGACTGCGGCGCCGCACGCTGGTCGCTGCCCTCCCCCGCGGGCCACGCGGTCTCCGGCCGCTCCGCCTCCTGCGGCCAGGATCGTCGCTTCCGGGCACCCGCCACTGTCGTCTGCCGCGCCATTTCTCTCGCCGAACCCGCCAGCCTCGTACTCACAAAGACTAATATATATCGTGATCCGATATGTTTTCACGTGATAATTTTCGTCGTTCGACCAAAGACGAAATTGACAGAAAGGCTTCACAAGCAATGCTTAGGGCCAAGAGCTACACGCGGATGTGACGTGCCCGGCGCAGCAGGCCAGCGAGGCCGGCTGGCCGGACAGGTCGTGCTTGCGCCTGCAAACAAGAACGATGTTCGGAGGAAACGACCATGACTGACGATCTCATCCGCCGCGGCTTCTCGCGCCGTGGCCTGCTCCAGACCACAGCTAGCCTCATCGGCGGCTCGATGCTGCCCGCGATGCCGGCCTTTGCCGAGGACAAGCCGGCGATCGGCTCGTATCCCGCCGGCGTTTCGGGTTCCACCGCCTTCATCGGAATCTCGGTCCCGCGCACCGGCACCTACGCCGTGCAGGGCGAGGACGAACTCAAGGGCTACCAGCTCGCGATCGAGCACATCAACAGCGGCCATGACCTGATCAAGAAGATCTCGCCGAAGACCAGCAAGGGTGTGCTCGGCAAGGAGCTGAAGTTCGGCGTCGCGGATTCCGCGGCCAAGCCGAACGAGGCGGTGCAGGCGCAGCAGCGCTTCATCAGCGAGAACAAGGCGATCATGATCACCGGCGGCACGTCGAGCGCCGTTGCGGTTGCGCTCAACAAGCTCGCGCAGCGCGAACACGTGCTGTTCGTGTGCGGCATTTCCGGCTCGAACGACACCACCGGCAAGGACTGCGTTCGCTACGGCTTCCGCCAGAACTTCTTCGGCCAGACCGCCGCCGCGGCGATCGGCCCGGTGATGGTGAGGGAGTTCGGCAAGAACAAGAAGGCCGCCTACCTGACGCCCGATTACACCTACGGCCACACCGTCACCAAGTCGATGCAGGACTTCCTCGCGACCGCGGGCTGGACGACGGTGACCAATCAGGTCGCACCGCTCGGCGCGCCCGACTACTCCTCATATCTGCTGAACGTCGCGAATTCCGGCGCCGACGTGCTCATCAACGTCAACTGGGGCCACGACGCGGTGCTGTCGACCCAGCAGGCCAAGCAGTTCGGCGTGCTCGACAAGATGAAGCTGGTCGTTCCCTACCAGGTGCCCTTCATCGCGCGCGAAACCGGCGGCCTGATGCAGGGCGTCTACGCCGCCACCGACTATTGGTGGACGATCGAGGACAAGTTCCCGCTCGCCAAGATGTTCAACGAGGCCTTCGAGAAGAAGTACGGCTACAAGCCCGAATGGGGCGCCGAGAACGCCTATGTCAGCTTCGCGCACTGGGCCCGCATGTGCGAGCAGGCCGGCAGCTTCAATCCGCCCGACGTGATCAAGGCCTACGAGAAGGGCGAGACGATCCCCTCCCTGGTCGGCGACGTGCATTACCGCCCTGAGGATCACCAATGCGTCCGCCCGGTGATCATCGTGAAGGGCAAGCAGCAGAAGGACATGAAGAACAAAGAAGACTGGTACGACGTCGTCGAGATCGTCGCCGGTGAAGGCCTGATGCAGAAGCCGGACGCGTTCGGCTGCCATCCCGGCGATTACAGCTGAGCCCGCGCTAACCCCTGTGACGCCGCGGGCTGCACTCCGGTCCTGCGGCGTCACCTTTTTCTGACGCGCACCATGGCGCGTCACAACGGCGATTGTCGCATGATCAGTTGGCCCAACCTCGTTTCGCAGCTTTTCAACGGGCTCGCGCTCGGCGCTCTGCTCGCGCTGATCAGCTCCGGCCTGACCATCATCTACGGCACGCTCGGCGTGCTCAACCTCGCGCATGGCGCGATGTTTATGATCGGCGGCTATGCCGGCTTCGTCGCCTACCAGTACACGGAGTCCTTCATCATCGCCGTCATCGCGGGCTCGTTGTTCGTGATGCTGCTCGGCGTCGCGATGGAACGCGTCATCATCCGCCATTTCTATCATCGCCCGCATGAGGATCAGCTGCTCGTGACCTTCGGGCTCGGCATCTGTTTCGTCGAGCTCGTGCGCCTGATCTTCTCGAGCCAGTCGCAGCTGGTGCCGCCGCCGGCCCTGTTCCAGGGCATCACCAATCTCGGCTTCATGTTCTATCCGACCTACCGCCTCGCCGTCGTCGGCATCGTCGCGGTCGCCCTCGGCGCACTGTTCATCGTCCTCTACCGGACCCGGCTCGGCATGATCGTGCGCGCCGGGATCGAGGATTCGGTGATGGTCGATTCGCTCGGCATCAACGTCTACCGCGTCTTCATGGTCGTGTTCGGCATCGGCGCAATGGCCGCCGGATTTGCCGGCATCGTCAACGCGCCGGTGGTGTCGCTGACACCGGGCATCGGCGACGACATCCTGGTCCAGACCTTCGTGGTGGTGGTGATCGGCGGCGTCGGCTCGTTCCCGGGCGCGATCCTCGGCGGCCTGATCGCCGGCGAGATCATCAGCGTCACCTCCATGTTCAACCCCGGCTACGCCTATGTGATGCTGTTTGCAGCGATGACGCTCGTGCTCGTGGTGCGACCGCATGGCCTGCTCGGCGTCCAGGGCCGCGAGTAAGCGATTTCCTGATGCTCAAGCAACGCCCGTTCCTGATCGAGACCCTGACCGCGATCGGTTTGATCGCAGCCCCGTTCGTGCTGCCTCATCTCGGCTTCGCCCCGAACACCGTGAACCGGATCCTGGTCTGGGGCCTGTTCGGGCTCGGCTTCGACATCCTGTTCGGATTCACCGGCTTGCTGTCGTTCGGCCAGTCCGCCTTCTACGGCACCGGCGGCTTTGTCGCGGCCTACCTCCTGACCCGCGCTGGTTTCAGCAACGTGCTGGGAGCCCTGATCATCGGCATGATCGCGGCGGCCGCGACCGGCTACCTGATCGGCCTGATCGCACTGCGCCGCACCGGCATCTATTTCGCCATGATCACCGTGGCGATCGCGGAGGTGTTCTTCTTCGTCGAGTTCAATCCACTCTCGGATTTCACCGGCGGCGAGAACGGCCTGCCGGGCGTACCGACACCGAGCTTCAATCTCGGCTTCACCACCATCCACTTCACCAATGGCTGGTCGCTCTACCAGTTCATCGCGCTGTGCTACTTCATTGGCGTCATCATCGCGCTCAGGATCGTCCGCTCGCCGGTCGGCGCCATCTTCAGCGCGATCCGGGACAATCCGCTGCGCGCCACCGCCGTCGGCCACAACATCCACGGCTACAAGTTGACCGCCTTCGTGATCGCTGCGGCCTATGCGGGCTTCGCCGGCGGCCTGCTCGGCGTATTGCAGGCCTTCATGCCGCCCGACGCCTTCACCTTCGACACCTCGGGCCAGCTCGTGATGCAGACTGCCATCGGCGGCAGGGGTACGTTGTTCGGACCGCTGGTCGGTGCGGCGGTCTGGCTCTTCCTTCAGGACTTTCTTCAGGCGGCGCTGGGCCTCGGCGCAGCCTGGAAGCTCGTGCTCGGCGTCGTGTTCGTGGTGCTGGTCTGCTTCCTGCGCGGCGGCATCGTCGGCGGTCTTGCGGACCTCTATCGCCTCGCAGCCGGCAAACGGGCGCGGAGCGAGGTGGATACGGAACAGCCGTCCGCTGACGCCGAGGCCGCACGGCAGCCCGTGCCGGCGCCGATGCAGGCCAAGGAGGTCGCGCATCCCGCCTATTCCGGGCCGATCCTGAAAGCCACCGGCCTCACCAAGCGCTATGGCGGTCTCGTCGCCAACAGCGACATCGATTTCAGCGTCAATCAGGGCGAGCTGCGCGGTATCATCGGCCCCAACGGCGCCGGCAAATCGACCTTCTTCAAGATGCTGACCTGCGAGATCGCGCCGACCTCCGGCCAGATCGCGTTCGAGGGCCGCGACATCACGGGATTGAAGGTCACCGAGGTCTGCCAGCTCGGCCTCACCAAGAGCTACCAGGTCAACCAGCTCTTCACGGGCCTGACGGTGCGGCAGAACCTGACGATCGCCGCACTCGCCGAGCTGCGCGGCAAGTTCCGGCTCGACCTGTTCCGCAAGCTCTCGGGGGTCAAGGGCCTGACGGAGCAGGTAGCGCACACGCTCGCCCTGGTCGATTTGACCCGCCGCGCCGACACGCCGGTGTCCGAGCTCGCCTATGGCGAGAAGCGCCGGCTGGAGATCGGGCTTGCGCTCGCCACCTCGCCGCGCCTGTTGCTGCTCGACGAGCCGCTCGCGGGCATGAGCCCGCGCGAGCGGGTCGAGACCGTCAAGCTGCTCAAATCGATCGCGCGCGGGCGCACCATGATCATCATCGACCATGACATGGATTCGCTGTTCGAGCTGGTCGAGCGCGTGACGGTGCTCCAGGAGGGCAAGGTGCTGCTGGACGGCACTCCGGAGGAAATCAGGACCAACGCCGCAGTGCAGGAAGCCTATCTCGGCGGCGTTCACGGAGAGATCGCCGCATGAGCCTGATCGAGGTCAATGGCCTGAACAGCTATTACGGGGACTCCCACATCCTGTTCGACGTCGCCATGCGCGTCGAGCGGCACGAGGTGGTGGCGCTGCTCGGGCGGAACGGCGCCGGCAAGAGCACGACGCTCAAGAGCCTGATGGGCGTCGTGACGCCCCGCAGCGGCAGCGTGAAGTTCGACGGCATCGATATCGCCGGACGCAAGAGCCACAGGATCGCGCAGGCCGGCATGCAGCTCGTGCACGAGGAGCGCCGGATCTTCGGAAGCCTGTCGGTGGAGGAGAACATCGTCCTCGCCGGGATCACCGCACCGAAACGCTGGCCGCTCGAGCGCATCTACGAGATGTTTCCGCGGCTGAAGGAGCGGCGCAACAACCGCGGCACCGAGCTCTCCGGCGGCGAACAGCAGATGCTCGCGATCGCCCGGGCGCTGGTGCGCGATCCCAAGATCGTGCTGCTGGACGAGCCGTTCGAGGGGCTCGCGCCCGTCATCGTCCACGATCTCGTCAAGGCCTGCCGCGAGCTCGCAGCCGCCGGCCAGACCATCGTGCTGGTCGAGCAAAATCTGGCGGCGACGCTGGCGCTGGCGACGCGGATCTACATCATCAACAACGGCCACATCGTGCACGAGGGACCGGCGCAGGAGCTCAAGGCCCAGCCGGAGCTGCTGCAGCGATACCTTGGCGTCTAGGTCGCGCCCTCCTAAATCCGGGATATCTGCTTTCGAGGGGGTAGCATCCGGCCTCGCCCCCGGGATGTCGCCTTGTGTCCAAAGCGGACACAGGGTTGCCTTTTTGCCGAGGTCAGTGTCTTGCCAAGCCGAACCGAGCCTGAGGGAGGAAACGCTATGAGCGCGATCTGGCCGGAGATCCCCTTCGAGGCATGGCGCAAAAGCTGTTCCGCGCTTCATCTGTATTGCCAGATTGTCGGCAAGTATCGGCTCGCGAGAACGCCATGGGTCAACCATTCCTGGCACGCGACCCTCTACGTGAATGCACGCGGGCTCACGACTTCACTGATTCCAGACGCATCAGGCATCGAAATCGTCTTCGATCTCTCCCGTCATGTCCTGATCGGAGAGGCAGCAGATGGGTGCAGGGCGGAAATGCCGCTCGGGCGAATGTCCGTCGCCGAATTTCACGCCCGGTTCTGTGATTTGGTAAGACATCTCGGAGGAACACCAGAATTTGACGGTCGGCCCAGTGAGGTCCCAGATCCGATCCCGTTCACGGAGGACCGCCAAATCAGGCCCTATGACGCAGACGCCGTGACGCGGTTCTTCCGCGCCCTCGTCGCGATCAACGGAGTGTTTTATCGGTTTCGGACGGGGTTCACCGGGAAGGTCAGTCCGGTCCATCTCTTCTGGGGCAGCTTCGATCTCGCCGTGACGCGCTTCTCGGGGCGTTCCGCTCCGCTTCACCCGGGTGGCGTCCCGGGTTTGCCGGACGTCGTGACACGCGAGGCCTATAGCGATGAGGTCTCGTCCGCCGGCTTTTGGCCGGGCGGAGGTGGTACAGACTTTCCGGCTTTCTACTCCTATGCCTACCCCACCCCGAATGGCTTTGCTGACGGACAGGTCATGCCGGCGGGCGCATACTTCGATCGGAAGCTCGGCGAATATCTCCTGCCCTACGACCTTGTGCGAAATTCCAGCGAGCCAGAGGCCACGCTCATGGCGTTTCTGCAAAGCACCTATCAGGCAGCAGCTGATAGCGGACGCTGGGATCGTGCCGCGCTCGAATGTCCAATTGGCTCACCCCTTCGACCCCGCCCGCTGAACAAGAACCGATAAAGGTTCGATGAAGGATCGCTGGCTCGCAGTTTCGGTGGAGCGAAGCTGCGCCAGTCAATTTCGAGTTTGTCTCGATAGTTTGTCTCGATGATGGGTTTCGCAACAGCTCTACCCGTCCTCCGGACTTGCTGCAGCGCTATCTCGATCAACTGCCAAGCGCCGCGATCATCCGCTTGGCGTGATCGGCGAGCACGGCGATGTCTTCCTTGCGCGTCTGCGCCGGCAGTAGCTCGATTCCGGCCCTGACCGGCATGACGTGCATGTGCAGGTGGAAGACCACCTGCCCGCTCGCCGGTTCGCTGAACTGCTGCAAGATGATACCCTCGGCGTCGAACGCCTTGATCGCCGCAATCGCGATGCGTTTGCCGGTTCGGGCGACCGCGGCGAGATCGTCATCCGCGATGTCGAGGATGCCACGCGCCGGCGCCCGGGGAATGACCAGCGTGTGTCCGGGCGAGCGCGGCATGATGTCGAGGAAGGCGAGGCTGCGGTCGTCGCTGAAAACCTCGAAGCAGGGAATCTCGCCGCGCAGGATCTTTGCGAAGACGTTCTGATCGTCGTAAGCCGCCATGGATCCCTCCTCGCTGCGAGGTGCGATCAGACGCGCTCCTTTCCGTTGACGCAAGCAATGCTGCCGATCTATCCACGATACCAGGCAGGATGGCTCCATTGGCGACAGGTTTCGATTCCGGACACAGCATCGAGAGTGCGCGCCGCGCGCTTGCGGCGCGGCTGCAATCGGCCGGTATCGAAGAGCCCGCCCTCGACGCGCGCCTGCTCGTCGGAGCCGCGCTGAGGCTTGATTTGACCGGTATCGTCACGCAGGCGGCGCGCCAGCTCACGCCCGAAGAGGCCGCGCGGCTCGAAGCCTATGCGCAGCGCCGGCTCGCGCATGAACCGGTCGCCCGCATTCTCGGGGCGCGCGAATTCTGGGGCCTGCCGTTCCAACTGTCCGAGGCGACGCTGGTGCCGCGGCCTGACACCGAGACCGTGGTCGAACTGGCACTGGAGATATTTCGGGAAACCACGATATCGGGGCCGCGCCCGCGAATCGCCGATATCGGCACCGGATCCGGCGCGATCCTGCTCGCGCTGCTGCACGAACTTCCCGATGCCTTCGGTGTCGGAACCGATCTCAGCCTCTCCGCGCTCAACACTGCGCGGAGCAATGCTGCAGCTCTGGGCCTCGCCTGCCGCTCCGGCTTCGTCGCCTGCTCCTATGCGGCGGCGCTGCGCGGCCCGTTCGATCTCATCGTGTCGAATCCGCCCTATATTCCCTCAGGGGAAATTCCGAAACTGAGCCTCGATGTGCGCGAGCACGATCCGCATCTGGCGCTCGACGGCGGCAATGACGGCTATGACGCCTACCGCGCCCTGATCCCGCAGGCGGCCGAGCGGCTCGCCCCCGGCGGGGCGTTGATCGTCGAGGCCGGGCAAGGTCAGGCCCGCGATATTGAAACCTTGATGACGGCCGCCGCGTTGTCTGTGGACAGGCCGCCCAAGGCCGATTTGGCGGGCATCCCGCGGGCGGTTTCGGCCCGAAAAAGGCCCCCATAAAAGCCGGATCGGGTAGCAAAAAACCTCTTGGAATATCCCTTGGGAACGACTACGTTCCGGTCAACACATCGGTGCCGGCCCCGTAGACCTACGGGCGAAAGCCGGGCTCTCGGACGAGAGCTTTACTGATTTAAAGGTTCCAAGCCGCAGGTCCTGTTGAGCGCGATGGCCATTGGAGCTGCGCTGCTCTCCGACCGCAAAGTGAACGAAAGCCTGATATTGCGCTTGAAGACTTACGCAACAAAGCTGGGCTTGTTTCGGCAGGCGATATGAATGGGTTCGCTGGCAATGGATGCTGGCGGGTGGGGAACGCGTCTTTGTTGAACGCGACGGTCGACGAACATTGGCAGGGTTCAAGCCGCTCTTGCGCGCGGTGCGCACGAGAGATGTGAACCGTTGTCATCAGTCACTCCGAGCAATCAGTAACGCGTGCAACCTCTAGGGCTGGAATTAAAGGCAGGACATGAGAAACGGTCAGAACAAGCAGCGGATGCGCAACCGCAATAACAATAACAACAACAACAACCGGCGCGGCCAGAACCCGATGACCCGGGTTTACGAATCGAACGGACCCGACATCAAGATCCGCGGCACGGCTTCGCACATCGCCGAAAAATATCTTCAGCTCGCGCGCGATGCGCGCTCTTCCGGCGACCCGGTTGCCGCCGAGAACTACTACCAGCACGCCGAGCATTATTTCCGCCTGATCGCGGCAGCCCAGGAACAGTTCCGCCAGAACCAGCAGCCCCGCGGCGACGAGCCCGTCAGCACCAGCGGCGACGACAGCGAGGATGACGGCGAGAATTTCTCGAATTTCGGCCAGGAGCCGGGCTTCGTCCCGCAGCCGCAGCAGCAGCCCTTCATGCGCGACCGCGACGGCCAGCGCGATCACCAGCGTGATCATCAGCCGCGCGACGGCCAGCAGCCCTATCAGCGCGACAACCAGCAGCCGCGCGAGCATCGCGAACGCGACCATCGTGCGCAGCCGCAATATCAGCCGCAGCCGCTGCCGCTGAACCAGCCGCAGCCCGTCGTTGCCGACACCGGCAGCGTCGATCGCCTGCCCTCCTTCATCACCGGCGCACAGCCGCAAGTGAATAGTGGCGCGAATGGCGGTCAGGGCGGCCTGGAAGGCGGCGGTGGCGGCGAACGCTTTCCGCGGCGGCGCCGCCGGCCGCATGGCCCGCGCCCCGAGCGCGAGGCGGCTCCGGCCGGCTCCAGCGACGAAGTCGCCTCCGGCGAGTAAGCTTCTTCCGATGTTCTGATCTGCATCGTCCCGGCCTCGCGCCGGGACGATTTGTTTTCAAGTGCGCGTCACCGTCGAGGACGGCACCAGCACCGGCTTCAACGAGGGAATCAGCCGCGCGCGCTCGCGCTTGGCGGGGATCGCGCGATAGACCTGCTTGGTCGCCTCGACAATGTGCACGCCGGCAAAGGGCAACGATAGCGCCGCGCCCGCACGCTCCCACACCTGCGCCGATTTCAGCACCCAGCCGCCGGCATAGGGCGGCATGAACAACGCCTCGCCCCAGGCGGTCGGCGTGAACCAGGTCTGGCGCAACAGGTCGGTGATCTGCGAGCGCGAATAGGGCCGGCCGTGACCGAACGGCGTGCTGTCGGTGCGGGTCCATACCCCGCGCCGGTTCGGGATCACCGCGATCACGCGGCCGGAGGGCGACAGCACCCGCCACACCTCGCGCAAGAGCGCGGCCGGATCGTCCGACATCTCCAGCGCATGAATCAGCAGGATCCGGTCGACCGCGGCGTCAGGAAGCGGCAGCGAGAATTCATCGACCAGCGAGGCCAGCGCCGGCCGCCCCGTCGGCCATTTCAGGACGCCCTGCGCCGACGGCATGAAGGCGATGCAGCGCTCCGCGTCCTCGCGGAACAGGCCGAGATAGGGCGTGGGATAGCCGATGCCGAGCACACGCTGGCCCGCGGCGGTCGGCCAGCGCTCCCTGATGCCGCGATTGATCATTTGCCGCGCCACAATCCCGAGGCGACGGGAGTAGAACTCGCGGAGGTCGACGACATCAATGGTCATGACCGCAATGTAACATGCACGAGGCGGCTCCCGCGCGCGGAATATTGCATTGCCTGCGCAACGTTAACGCCATATTTGTCTGCGGGGCTGAGCGCGATGGAGATGACATGGCCGCCGAAATTCGTACTTTCAACTGTTTAAACGACAATTTCGGTTATCTGATCCACGATGTGGAAACCAAGGCGACGGCGTCGATCGACGCGCCGGAAGCCGGCCCCATCCTGAAGGCGCTTGAGCGCGAGGGCTGGCAGCTCACCGACATCCTGATCACCCATCATCATGGCGATCATGTCGGCGGGGTCGCCGAACTCAAGCAGAAATACAATTGCCGCGTCGTCGCGCCGCATGACAAGACGACCAAGATCGCCAACGTCGACCTGCGCGTCGCCAATGCCGACATCGTCAAGGTCGGCAGCTTGCTGGGGCGCGTACTGGAGACGCCCGGCCACACGCTCGACCACATCTCCTACGTGTTCGACAACGAGAAGACGCTGTTCGCGGCCGACACGCTGTTCTCGATCGGCTGCGGCCGCGTGTTCGAAGGCGACTACCCGATGATGTGGGACTCGCTTCTGAAGCTGCGGGCGCTGCCTGACGACTTCAAGCTCTATTGCGGGCACGAATACACCGCATCCAACGTCAAGTTCGCGCTCACCATCGACCCCGACAATGCGGCGCTCCAGGCACGCGCGGCGGAGGTAGCGAAGCTGCGGGCCGAGAATAGGCCAACCATTCCATCACTGCTTGGTGACGAGAAGCGAGCAAACGTGTTCCTGCGTGCTGATGAACCGTCGGTCGCAACCAGGCTACATATGAAGGGCGCGGACGCCGCCGCGGTGTTCGGCGAACTGCGCGAGCGCAAGAACAAATCCTGAAGAACAAATCCTGACGGGGATCGATGCCGACCGCAGCCGAGATCATCGCACGCCTCGAACTCCGCCCGCATCCCGAAGGCGGCCACTACCGCGAGACGTTTCGCGACCAGACCACCGATACCAATGGCCGGTCGCGCTCGACCCTCATTTATTTCCTGCTCGCGCGCGGCGAACGCTCGCATTGGCATCGCATCGACGCCGTGGAGATCTGGCACTACTACGCCGGCAGCCCGCTGACGCTGCGCATCGCACATGAAGGCTGCTCGCAACACGAGGTTCAGCTCGGCACGGACCTTGTGAGCGGCGAGCGGCCGCAGGGAATCGTGCCGGCGAATGCCTGGCAGATGGCGGAGAGCATGGGAGAGTGGACGCTGGTCGGCTGCACCGTGGCGCCAGCATTCGAGTTCGCAAAATTCGAGCTCGCGCCGAAGGGCTGGGAGCCGTAAGGCGCACTGTCATTCCGGGGCGCCGCATGGCGGCGAACCCGGCAACAACTGTCACCGCTTCCGCAGCACCATATCCTTCGCCGCGATCAGGCCGCCGCCGGCGATCAGGATCGCGGCGATGGCAATGTTGGCGCTGGCTTTTGCAAAACCGGCGGCGATGAGGAATCCGGTCGAGAGCAGCGGCGTCGCATAGGATGCGGCCCCGAGCACGCGGATGTCGCCGCGCTTCATGCCGATGTCCCAGGCGTAGAACGCGGCGCCGACGGGGCCGATGCCGAGGGCGGCCACGGAGAGCCATTGCAGCGTCGTCTCCGGCCACACCGTGGTTTCAAGCAGACCATGCATCAGCGCGGCGAGCACCGCGGTGGCAAGGCAGAAGCCCGCGACCGCATCGGTCGGCACCGCCTTCAAGCGCCGCGACAGCACCGAATAGGCCGCCCAGACGAACGCCGCGATGAACGCCGCGATCAATCCCGGCAGCTGGCCCGGCGCGAAGCCGGAGGTGCTCCCGGCGAACAGCAGCACGGTGCCGACGAGGCCGAGCACGGCACCGATGATGTGATGCACCGCAAGCCGCTCGCCCGGCAGGAACGACGAGAACAGCACGATCAGGAGCGGCCACATGTAATTCAAAAGACCGGCTTCGGCCGGCGGCGCAAAGCGCAGCGCCAGGAAATACAGTGCGTGATAGCCGAACAGGCCACCGACGCCGACGACCCATACGACCAGCGGCTGACGCAAGCTCCTCGCCGCATCGCCACGGCCGACCCAGGTGAGGAGGCCGACGAGACCACCGATCGCGAACGTCATGGCGGCGAGCTGGAACGCCGGAATCTTTCCGGTCGCCACCGTCATCACTGATAGCAGCGACCACATCAGGATCGCGGTCAATCCGATCAGTGTGGCTGTGCGCGGGGTCATCAATCGAAAGGCTCTGAGGACGATGATGCCCGGCACGAGGCCGGGCATTTCGTCTTCACTATCGCCTTGTCGCGCCTGAATCTACAGGCTTGACGTCTCATCAGGCGTGATACTGGCCGCCATTGATGGTCAGCGTCGAGCCGGTGATGAAGCCGGCATCGTCGGCGGCGAGGAACACCACGGCGCGCGCGATCTCCTCGGGTTCGCCGAGCCGGTTGACCGGGATCTGCGGGATCACGTTCTTCTCCAACACGTCCTTCGGCACGGCCTGCACCATCTCAGTATTGATGTAGCCCGGCGCGATCACGTTGACGGTGATGCCGCCCTTGGCGTTCTCAAGCGCGAGCGCCTTGGTGAAGCCGATGTCGCCGGCCTTTGCCGCGGAATAGTTGACCTGGCCGAACTGCCCCTTCTGGCCGTTGATCGACGAGATCGAGATGACGCGGCCGAACTTGCGCGCGCGCATGCCTTCGATGACCTGGCGCGTCATGTTGAACAGCGAGCCGAGATTGGTGTTGATGACGGCGTTCCACTGATCGAGCGTCATCTTGTGGAAGGCGGTGTCGCGGGTGATGCCGGCATTGTTGACGAGGATGTCGACGGGACCGAGATCGGCCTCGACCTTCTTCACGCCTTCCGCGCAAGCATCGAACGACGCGACATCCCATTTGTAGACGGCAATGCCGGTCTCCGCCCTGAACTTCTCCGCCGCCGCATCATTGCCGGCATAGCTTGCCGCGACCTTGTAGCCGGCCGCCTTCAGCGCCTTGCTGATCGCAGCTCCGATGCCCCGCGTACCACCCGTCACCAGTGCAACACGTGCCATATCGTATTCCTTCCCTTGGACTCTGCGGACGTTTCTGGGTGATCGTTTTTAGTGGTGGATTATGCGGTTGGTTTGACGGACATCAAGAACAAAACGCCCGGCGTCGAGCCGGGCGTTTGTATTTAGTCGAGGCTGGCGCTGTTGCGAAGAATATTTGATTTGCAACCGCCGCCTTTTTAGTCGCGTGCAACGCACTCATCTATGTGTGCAGCGCACGCGCAAGTGACACGTAAGTTAGATGTCAGCCTCAGTCGCGCGCCAGGCACATCGCGATACCCATGCCGCCGCCGATGCACAGCGTGGCGAGGCCCTTCTTCGAATCTCGCTTCTGCATTTCGTGCAGCAGCGTCACCAGCACGCGTGCGCCGGAAGCGCCGACCGGATGGCCGATCGCGATCGCACCGCCGTTGACGTTGACCTTCGAGGTGTCCCAGCCGAGATCCTTGTTGACGGCGCAGGCCTGCGCCGCGAAGGCCTCGTTGGCCTCGATCAGGTCGAGATCGCCGACGCTCCAGCCGGCCTTCTTCAGCGCGGCGCGCGAGGCCGGGATCGGGCCCGAGCCCATGATCTTCGGATCGACGCCGGCCTGCGCCCAGGACACGATGCGCGCGAGCGGCTTCTTGCCTTCCTTGGCCGCCTGCTTGGCGGTCATCAGCACCACGGCGGCAGCGCCGTCGTTGATGCCGGAGGCCGAACCCGCGGTGACCGTGCCTTCCTTCTCGAAGGCGGGACGGAGCTTGGCCATGGCATCGAGGGTGGCGCCGTGGCGTGGATATTCGTCGGCGCTGACGACGACGTCGCCCTTGCGGGACTTGACGGTGACGGGAACGATCTCGTCGTTGAACTTGCCGGCCTTCTGCGCGGCCTCGGCCTTCTGCTGCGAGGCGACGGCGAATTCATCCTGCTGGGCGCGGGTGATCTGCCACTGGCGCGCGACGTTCTCGGCCGTGTTGCCCATGTGATAGCCGTTGAAGGCATCCCACAGGCCGTCCTTGATCATGGTGTCGACGAACTCGACCGGGCCCATCTTGACGCCCCCGCGCAGATACTGGGCGTGCGGAGCCATGCTCATGGATTCCTGGCCGCCGGCGACCACGATTTCGGAATCGCCGTTGAGCAGCGCCTGGTAGCCGAGCGCGACGGTGCGCAGGCCCGAGCCGCAAAGCTGGTTGACGCCCCAGGCCGGGCTCTCCACCGGAATGCCGGCGGCAATCGAGGCCTGGCGAGCCGGGTTCTGGCCCTGAGCCGCGGTCAGGATCTGCCCCATGATGACTTCGGAGACCCGGCCGGGCTCGATGCCACCACGCTCCAGCGCGGCCTTGATGGCGATGGCGCCGAGGTCATGGGCGGGAAGGGTCGCGAACGCTCCGTTGAAGCTTCCGACCGGGGTGCGGGCGGCGCTGACGATGACGACATCGTCTGACATGGGCATCTCCTGGTGTTGAAAGGGGGCAGGCGGGGCTGGGAAACGGCTCGCCAGTCTCGAATGGCATCCTGTTAACGTCGTTGAGGCATGTCAATCGGCCGGTGACCGAATTCATGCCGCATCGCATTCAAAATAGCGTTCTTGGCGCTTTCGCAAGCACGTTTTTGCTGCCCGATTAACCGTGGCGCACAAAACGGTAGCGTGACCCCTTTGAAAATGCTTATTTTGTTGCGTTGCGTACTCTTCCCGCCCTGCGGCATTATCCGCCGGGTTCCCGTTCTCCGCGCTTGCAAGTGAGAGCCCATGGCGAAATCAGACCAACCCACCACCATCAAGAAATACGCGAACCGCCGGCTCTATAACACCGGAACGAGCACCTACGTGACGCTCGAAGACCTCGCCGCCATGGTCAAGGACGGAGAGGATTTCCTGGTCTACGACGCCAAGACCGGCGACGATATCACCCGCTCCGTGCTCGCCCAGATCATCTTCGAGCAGGAGAACAAGGCCGGCCAGAACCTGTTGCCGACCACCTTCCTGCGCCAGCTCATCCGCTTCTACGGCGACAGCATGCAGATGGTGGTGCCGAAATATCTGGAGCAGTCGATTGCGACGCTGACCCAGGAGCAGGAGAAGTTCCGCAAGCAGATCGCCAACACGCTCTCCGGCACTCCTTTTGCGCCGTTGGAAGAACAGGTCCGCCGCAACATGGAGCTGTTCCAGCAGACCTTCTCGATGTTCAAGCCGTTTGCCCCCAACGCGGGCCGTCCGGCGACCAGCCCCGAACCGGAGCCCGACGCAAGCGCCGCGGCGCCGACGGACAGCAGCAACATCGACGACCTGCGCCAGCAGATGAAGGACATGCAGGAACGGCTCGAGCGGATGTCGAAGAAGGACGAGTAGGGATTTCGTTCGCGCCGGCGCGTCCCCCTGCGGCGGGCGCGCAGGCCGCCGGTTCATAGCAGCGCGACTTGCGCGCTGTCGTCCCGGCCATGCCGGAGCCGCCATGTCCGACCGCAGCACCCACTGGGACAACGTCTACGCCACCAAGGGCGAGACCGAGGTGAGCTGGTTTCAGGACAGCCCGGCGATCTCGCTCGAGATGATCCACTCGGCCTGTCCTGACCATGGCGCCGCCATCATCGACATCGGCGGCGGTGCTTCGCGGCTGGTGGACGCTCTCCTGCGGGACGGATACCGCGACCTCGCCGTGCTCGATCTCTCCGCCAACGCGCTTGAAGCGGCGAAGAAACGAATCGGCCGCGCCGCTTCAGCAGTCGACTGGATCGTTGCCGACGCCACGACATGGCGGCCGGGGCGCAGCTACAACGTCTGGCACGATCGCGCGGCATTTCACTTCCTGACCGATCCGCGCGACAGGGCCGCTTACGTCGAGCGCCTGCGGTCGGCGATTACGCCCGGCGGCCAAATCATCATCGCGACATTTGCGCTTGATGGCCCGGAGAAATGCAGCGGCCTGCCGGTGCAGCGGCACGACAGCGCGAGTCTTGCAGCGGAGCTGGGGCCGGAGTTCGAGCTGGTCGAGACGCGGAGCGAGACGCATCACACACCGTGGAAGTCGACCCAGGCGTTTCAGTTCAGCCGGTTCAAGCGACGCAGCTAGGACGACGGAAAGTGCGGCGCCCTACGCCGCCAGCTTCACCGCATGCGCAAAGTCCCAATAGAGCTTGCGCGCTTTGGTGTAGTGCGGGCCCGGCTTCAGCTCGCGATCGTCGATGCGGATGACAGGGGCGACCTTGGCGAAATTGCCGGTCGAGAAAATCTCGTCGGCGGCGAGGAAGTCGGCATAGCGCAGCGTCTTCTCGACCACGGTGACGCCGTCGCCGCGCAGCAGGCCGATGACGCGCTGGCGCGTGATGCCGTTCAGGAACGTGCCGTTCGGCACCGGCGTGTAGACCACGCCGTCCTTGGCCATGAACACGTTGGAATTGCCGAACTCCGCGACGTTGCCGAGCATGTCGAGCATCAGCGCGTTCTGGAAGCCGCGCCCGGCGGCTTCCGCGAGCGCCCGCGAATTGTTCGGATAGAGACAGGCGGCCTTGGCCTCGACCGGCGCGCATTCGGCGGTGGGCCGGCGGAACGGCGACAGCGTGATGGCGTTGCCGACGGGTTTCGGCATCGGCGCCTCGTAGATGCACAGGCACCAATTGGTCGTCTCGGGGTCAAACAGCACGCCGCCGCCCGAACCGTTCTGGGCCCAGTACATCGGGCGGACGTACAGCTCGGCATTCGCGGCGAAGCGCGCGATGCCTTCGTGTGCGAGCGAAAGCCAGGTGCCGGTGTCGACCACCGGCTTCAGGCCAAAATTGATCGCGGACTGATTGGCGCGGGCGACGTGACGGTCGAGATCGGGCGCGACGCCCTCGAACGCACGCGCGCCGTCGAACACGACCGAGCCGAGCCAGGCCGCATGCGTGCGCGGGCCCATGATCGGCACGTTGCCGTCGTGCCATTTGCCCTCGAAGAAGGTCCAGCTCGGCGAGTATTCGATCGGTTTCTTGATCTCGGCCATGACCGGCCTCCCTTGGACATACCCGGGCACTATTGTCCCAATGTCTAAATGATTCCCTGCCGGGATATGGTGCGTTACCCTCTCCAACAAGGGGAGAAGGATCCATGCCGCTCGATCCGCTTGCAAGGCGTTTGTTGACCATGATGGCTGCGGCCGCCCCGCAGGGGCGGAGCCGGCCGAGCGTCGAGGCGCGGCGGCAGTCGCTGGCGAAGCTGATGCAGTTTGCGCGCACTGATGCGCCGGATGTGACCACCGCCGACGGCACGCTTCCGGGTCCCGGCGGAGAGCTGCCCTACCGCCTTTATTCGCCCGCGTCTGCCGGCGACCGCGCGCCGGGCTTCATGTTCTTTCATGGCGGCGGGCTCGTGGCCGGCAGCATTGCAACCCATGACCGCATCGCGGCCGCGTTGGCGCATGTAACCGGCTGTCGCCTCGTCTCGGTCGATTACCGGCTCGCGCCCGAGCACAAATTTCCTGCCGCCGTCATTGATGCGATCGCGGCCACGGAATGGGTCGCGCGGCAAGCTTCGTCGCTGGGCATCGACGCCGAACGTCTGGTGGTCGGCGGCGATTCTGCCGGCGCCACGCTCGCTGCGATCGTGTGCCAGGAAGCGATGCAGACCGCCGGCCTCTCGATCGTCGCACAATGCCTGATCTGCCCGGTGCTGGATTTCGAGGAGACTTCGCCGTCGCGCGAGGCATTCGCCGAAGGCCATCTGATCGATCGCGCCACCATCGAAGCCGATCTCGCCGACTATCTGCCTGATGGCATCGACACCGCCGACCCCCGCATCTCGCCCTTGCGCGCGACGCGGCTTGCAGGCCTGCCGACCGCGATCATCCACACCGCCGAATTCGATCCGATGCGCGACGAGGGCAACGCCTATGCGCGCAAGCTGCTCGCCGCGGGCGTCGCGGTCGAGCACGTCTGCCATGACGGCATGGTCCACAATTTCCACGCCATGGGCGCGATCCTGCCGCAGGCGCAGCTCGTGCTGTCGCAGATCGGCGAACAGGTCCGGCGGGCGGTGGAGAAATGAGGCGCTTTCTTACCCTCTCCCCCTGTGGAGCCGCGTAGCGGCAAGACGGGTGAGGGGTTTCTCAAGGGGAGAAGGAAAGAAAGCATCACGCGCGCGCGCCGAGCACGGCCCGCGCCGCCACGACATATTCCAACCAATGCGCATCCGCATAGCGTTCGGCCTGCCGTGCGCAAGTGACGTCAGGGGCATGGGCGGCGGCAATCGTGCGCGCGAACCGCTCTTCGGCGACCGTCACGTCACCGGGCTCGGCCGACGGTATGCTAGCCGCCACCGCGGTCGGAGCGACAGCGAGGCCCGCCAGACCGGTGAGCAGGATGCGGCGTGACGTGTTCATGGCTGTGTCCTTCCAATGTCCGGCCCGCACTCCGGCCGGCGCGTGTGTCAGTGCGATCACGGCAGGGTAGCCGCGCACATCCGTGCCGTCCATCGTCTGCGGATAGCGCTTGACCAGGGCAGCGATCACGTTCCATCCAACAACGATCTTGCCATCAAATCGCCACGCGTCGGATCGTCACGCGTCCCATAGCAGCCAGTCCCGTCGTCCGGCTTCGCCGCGCTGCCATCCGGTCAATTTGCGGGTGCTGCGCTTGATCGAAAATCGCCCGCGGCCACAGTCAGTTGCGTACCGCGTAGAGTACGGAACCGGCCTCAAAGCCTAAGGCATCAGCCGCTTCGCATTGCGCGTCAACCGGCTGTTAATCCTCATCCCAAAACATCGATTGCGTTACACCGCCGCAAGGATCCTTGCGCGAAACTGGGCCGACCTTTCGCACCGCGTTTCGCCTTGGAGGCTGAGAATGTCCCGCTTGGTCCCGGAACGGACGTTCCTCGCTGGGAAGATCTTTTTCAATTTCGGCCAGTCGTCGATCGATTGCATCGTGCGCCGGCTGTCCGAGGAAGCTGCAACGCTCGAGATGGAGAGCGGCATCGGCGTGCCCGAGCGATTCCAGCTCAGGCTTGCAGGGCGCGAGAGCCTGACCTGCCGCGTGATCTGGCGATCGGACCGTCAGGTCGGGGTCGCCTTCGAGCGGCCGGGCGGCGTCGAGCGACCAGCCGGCGAGGACCGGGAGCGCTCGTCCGACGCGCTGATGCGCAGCCAGATGCTGGCGCTGCGCGCCGCGCTCGATCATGTGCCGACCGGTATCGTGCTACTCGACTCGAGCCTCAGGGCGCGCCTGATCAACCGGTCGTTTCGCCAGATGTGGCGCCTGCCTGACGAGGTTGCCGACAGCAACCCATCGATTCTCACACTGCTTCATCATGGACGTGACACCGGAGCCTATGAGGTGCCGGACCCCGACCTCGACGCCCTGATCACGGAGCGTGTTCGTGTGATCGAGGCGGGTGATCCGACGCCGATCGATCTGCGCCGGACCAATGGCGATGTCGTGCGCGTCCAGGTAACGCCGTTGCCCGATGGCGGGCGCATGCTGACCTACACGCCCGTCACCGACATCGTGCGCTATTCCGACGAGCTGAAGCTGCTGCGCGATGCGCTGGAGAATGTTCAAGATGGGGTCCTCCTGCTCGACCCCGACCTGCGCGCCACCTTCATGAACCGGCGCATGCGGCGCTTTTGGGAGGTCAGCGAAGACGAGGCCGCGAACCGGCCGGCCTATTCGTCGCTGGTGCGACGCCTGCATCGCGCCAGCGCGCCCCATCTTCCAACGAGCGAACTCGCGAAATTTCCGGCGAGACGCGTCGAAGAGGTCAAGGCCGGCGATCACGTGCGCGACCTGCAGACGCCGGACGGCCGGCGCATCAGGGCCCATTGCACCACGATGTCGAATGGCGGCCGCATGCTGACCTATGTCGACACCACCGATCTGACGCAAAAGGCCGCGATGCTGGAGACGCTCGCCACCACCGATCCGCTCACCGGCCTCTACAACCGCCGCCACTTTCTCGAAAGCCTCGATGCGGAATGGAGCCGCTTTCAGCGCTATTACCGCTCCGTCTCTGTGCTGATGCTCGACATCGACCACTTCAAGTCGGTCAACGATCGCTACGGCCATGCGGTGGGCGACGCCGCGATCAAGGCGGTTGCGGCCGCGTGCCTCGACGGCAAGCGCAAGTCGGACATCGTCGGCCGCCTCGGCGGCGAGGAATTTGCGGTTCTCCTGCCCGAGACCAGCCTGTCTCGTGCGAGGACGGTAGCCGAACGCATCCGCAAGCGCGTGATGAGCGCGCAGGTCTTTGCCGACAAGGTTCAGTTCGGCCTCACCGTGAGCATCGGCATGGCGGAAGCCACCGTCAGCATGTCCGGCATCGACGCGCTGATGGGCGCGGCCGATGATGCGCTCTACCAGGCCAAGGCCGAAGGCCGCAATCGCTGCATCGCCTGGGCGCCCCCGCCGCCTGCAAGCAAGGCGGCGGAGTGATCGAAGGACGCGGCGTCTACTCTGGTACCGGGACGTCGAACGTGTTGAGCGTGACCGAGACCATGCAGTAGACCCCGACGAGATAGGACAGCTCGGCCGCGCCATGCTCGCCGAACTCCTTCACCGCGGCGCGCCAGGTCAATTCCGGCAGCACGCCGCCGCTGACCAATGAGGACGCCACGTCGTAGGCGACGGCTTCCTGCCTGGTGAGATCCACCGGCCGCTGCCCCGCGACGATGGACGCGAGCTTCTCGTCCGAGAGGCCGCGTTGCTCGGCGACGAGCACATGAGCATAGAGCTCGTAGCCGGAGCGGAAATGCGAACCGGTGACCAGGATCGCGACCTCGCGCACCGGCGCCGGCAGCAGCGGGTTCGACGCGATCGCCTTGACCAGCTCCCACACCGGCTTGCCGAAACGCGGCTCGCGGATCCAGGGATTCCAGGGCCCCAGCAACGCGCCGTCGTCGCGCATATTCACGAAGCCCTTGAAGTGGTCCTTGATGCCGGCTCGCATGTCGTCATAGAGCGGCTTCTGTTCGTCGGTCAGATCTTTCAGATCGAGAATGGGAAGGCGCACGGCGGGGATCTCCTCGTTGAGAAGAGGCGACGCTCACCCGCGTGCGCGTGCAAGGCAAGTGAAGTTGCCGTGACGATCGTTTAATTTTGCAAGTGGCATGGAGATGCGAACACAACCATGTTATGTCCGGTCAGTTGTCGTTAGCGAGGCATGGGATGGCCGATCTAATCGTCGGACTTGATAATTGGATCATTCAAGACGGCAATTATGGTGATTTCGCGCAAGCGACAAACGTCTCATTCGCGCTCGAATTCTGCCCAGTCGTCCCGCTTCCGAAGTACGGGCGACCTGACCACAAAGCGCCGTCAATCACGCATCTGTTCGAGAGCTCTTACGAAATTGTTGCCCAGGTCGTGCATGCGCAAGATGACTGGTGGGTGCTGAACGCCGGCCTTCTCATCTATTGCGATGGAAATCCACCCGACAACGCTCGCCCAGGTACGTGGTTGGGAGGGCTGGTCTACATCGGAGTAGACCCATTCTTTTACTTCGAAAGTCATGCGCACCAGCCAGGCGCACCCGCCTTGGTCTACGATTGGAACATCGACAAGATCGAAACGGAGACAGGCCCTTTCATTGAAACGAAGCCAAAGCACTTTGAGCGAGATCCCGAGAAATGCGGATGGAAAGAGGTCGCCAAGACCGATGCATGGCGAGAACAAGGCCCCTATCTGCTCCACTGTACGCGTCTAGGTGGGCCGCGCGCAGCCCAGAGCAGGCGTCGTCCCTGATCGGCTGATTGCTCGTCTGCCCCGCTCAAAACTCCAGCGGCGCGTTGTCGACGACTTCCTTCATCACGAAGAAGGTGCGGGTCTGGCGCACGCCGGGCAGCGCGATCAGCTGTTCGCCGTGGATGCGGTTGAAATCCTCCATGTCGCCAACGCGGATCTTCAGGAAGTAATCGAAGTCGCCGGCGACGAGGTGGCAGTCGAGCACGAATTTCAGTTTTGCGATCGCCTGCTCGAAGATGGCAAAGCTTTCCGGGGTCGAGCGGTCCAGCACGACTCCGACCATCACCAGCGTGCCCTTCGCCACCTTCTTCGGGGCGACCATGGCGCGGACCGCGGCGATGAAGCCGTCCTCGAACAGGCGCTGGGTGCGGCGATGGCAGGTGGCGGGGCTGATGGCGACGGTTTCGGCCAGTTCGGCGTTACTGAGCCGGCCGTTATTCTGAAGTAATCTCAATATCTTGAGATCGATACGGTCGAGTCGGGACGCCATGGAAGAAGCTTCCTCTATTTGATGCCTTTCTGGAAGAAATATTAGATATTGCAGTAAAGCTCGCAAGATTGAATGCAATATCGATGCAGCATTCGAGAGTACATTTCTCGTGACGCGTGCTAGTCGCTGCGGCCAGATCAACGCCAATCGGGATACCCCAATGATGCTGGACAAATTCGCGCGCTATCCGTTGACCTTCGGCCCGACGCCCATCGAGAAGCTGGAACGGCTTTCGAAGCACCTCGGAGGCAAGGTCGAGATCTATGCCAAGCGCGAGGACTGCAATTCCGGCCTCGCCTATGGCGGCAACAAGCTGCGCAAGCTCGAATACATCATCCCCGACGCGATCGCCTCGAACGCGGACACGCTGGTCTCAATCGGCGGCGTGCAGTCCAACCACACCCGCATGATTGCGGCGGTCGCCGCCAAGATCGGCATGAAGTGCCGCCTGGTGCAGGAAGCCTGGGTCCCGCACGAGGACGCCGTCTATGACCGTGTCGGCAACATCATGCTGTCGCGCATCATGGGCGCCGACGTGCGCCTGGTGGACGACGGCTTCGACATCGGCATCCGCAAGAGCTGGGAGCAGGCGATCGAGGAGGTGAAGGCGGCGGGCGGCAAGCCTTACGCGATTCCCGCCGGTGCCTCCGTGCACAAATTCGGCGGCCTCGGCTATGTCGGCTTCGCCGAGGAAGTGCGCAAGCAGGAAGCCGAACTCGGCTTCAAGTTCGACTACATCGTGGTCTGCACCGTCACCGGCTCGACCCATGCCGGCATGCTGGTCGGCTTCGCCGCCGACGGCCGCGGGCGAAAGGTGATCGGCATCGACGCCTCGTTCACGCCGGCGCAAACGAAAGCGCAGGTGCTCTCGATCGCACAGAACACCGCAAAGCTCGTCGAGCTCGGCAAGGACATCGTCGAAGACGACGTCGTTCTGATCGAGGACTACGCCTATCCCGCCTATGGCGTGCCGTCGGAAGAGACCAAGGAAGCGATCCGCCTCACCGCACGGTTAGAGGCGATGATCACCGACCCCGTCTATGAGGGCAAATCCATGCAAGGCCTGATCGACCTGACCCAGAAGGGCCATTTCGAGAAGGGCGCAAAGATTCTCTACGCCCATCTCGGCGGCGCGCCGGCGCTCAACGGCTACGGTTACGCATTCCGGAACGGCTGACGCGGCGCCGTACCTCGCGCCTCCACTCGCTGTCGTCCCGGGCAAGCGTAGCGCAGACCCGGGACCCATAACCACAGGGAGTAGTTTGGCGAAGAACGTCTCCCCGCGTGCCCCAAGATAAATCACGCGGTATGGATCCCGGATCTGCGCTCCGCTTCGCTGCGCTTGTCCGGGATGACGAGAAGCCCTACCGCGTCCTGACGATCTGGAGCAGCTCGTCGCCGTAATGCTCGAGCTTCTTGTCGCCGATGCCGGGCACGTTGCGGAGCTCGTCCAGCGTCGTCGGCCAGGCCCGGACGATGCCGTCGATGGTGGCATCGTGCAGCACGACATAGGCCGGCACACCGCGTTCGCGCGCGATGTCCGAACGCCAGGACCTCAGCCGCGCCCGCAATTCGGGATCGACATCGCCCTGTGGCGCGTTGGCAGCAGGCGCGAGGTCACCACGGCGGGATTTCGCCCGGCTCGCGCGAACACGCGTGCCCGGCGCTTCCTCGCGCAGCCACACCTCGGTCTCGCCGCGTAGCACGCCGCGCGCGCTCTCCGTCAGCTTCAGCGCGCCGAACGCTTCGCTGTCGCTGTACAAATGGCCCATCGCCACCAGCTGCCGCAGCACGGTGCGCCACTGCTTCTCGTTCAGCTCGCGCCCGATGCCGAACACGGACAATTTGTCGTGGCCGAACTGCGTCACCTTTTCGGTGAGGCGGCCAATCAGCACGTCGATCAGCTGCATCGCACCGAAACGCTGCCCGGTGCGGTAGGCGCAGGACAGCAGCTTCTGCGCCAGCACCTTGCCGTCGCGCATCTTGGGCGGCGCCAGGCAGTTGTCGCAATTGCCGCAATTGTTCGCCGTCTCCGCCTCGCCGAAATAGGCGAGCAGCCGCTTGCGCCGGCACTGCGCGGTCTCGGCGAGGCCGACCAGTGCGTCGAGCTTGCCGATCGACACCCGCTTGAAATCGTCAGAACCGCTGGACTCGTCGATCATGCGGCGCTGCTGCACGATGTCGGAAAGACCGTAGGCCATCCAGGCCGCCGACGGCTTGCCGTCGCGGCCGGCGCGCCCCGTCTCCTGATAATAGGCCTCGATGCTCTTGGGCAGATCGAGATGGGCGACGAAGCGGACGTCGGGCTTGTCGATGCCCATGCCGAAGGCGATGGTTGCGACGATGACGATGCCGTCCTCGTTGAGGAACCGGTCCTGGTTGCGCGAGCGTATGCTGCTGTCGAGCCCAGCGTGATAAGGCAGCGCCACAATGCCGGCGTCGTCGAGTGCAGCGGCAACCTCCTCGACGCGATTGCGCGACAGGCAATAGACCACGCCGGCGTCGCCCGCATGCCGCTCCCGGATGAATTCCTTCAGCTGCGACACGGCATTGCGCTTGTCGACGATCTCGTAGCGGATATTCGGGCGATCGAAGCTGGAGACGAATTGCGGGCTGTCGGCTAGCCGGAGGCGCTCGACGATCTCCTTGCGGGTCAGCTCGTCGGCGGTCGCGGTCAGCGCGATGCGCGGAACGTTCGGAAAACGTTCGGCGATGATGGAGAGGCCGACATATTCGGGGCGGAAGTCATGGCCCCATTGTGAGACGCAATGCGCCTCGTCGATCGCGAACAGCGCGACCTTCGCCTGCGCCAGCAGCGACAGGCAGCGCGGCGTCACCAGGCGTTCCGGCGCGACATAGAGCAGGTCGAGATCGCCCGCGATCAGGCGGCGCTCGATGTCGGAAGCTTCCTGCAGCGTCAACGACGAGTTCAGCGCCGCGGCGTTGACCCCGGCCTCGAGCAGGCCGGCGACCTGGTCGCGCATCAGCGCGATCAGCGGCGACACCACGATACCGCAGCCTTCGCGCAGCAGTGACGGCAATTGATAGCACAGCGACTTGCCGCCGCCGGTCGGCATCAAGACCAGGCAATTGCCGCCATCCGTGACGTGCCGGATGATCTCGCCCTGCGCGCCGCGGAACCCCGGCAGGCCGAACACCGAATGCAGCACCGACAGCGCGTCGCGGCCGTTGGCCGGCGCAGGCAGCGGGGCGGTGGAGGGAGCGGACATGGGCGCGTCGGTGCAAGGCCGTAGGATTCGTCACAAGGCCAGTCGCATGACCGCGCGGGCATGGCAAGACTGTTTGCGGGGCTTGTACCGCTGCTTCCTCTCCCTCTCGCCGTTCTTACGGGGCCGCGACGAGCTTTGCTCGCGCTGGGAGGGTTGGGTGAGGGGCCTCTCTCCACACATGAGATTGCCGATGGACCTGTACCCCCTCACCCGATTTCGATCTGCGATCGAAATTCGACCTCTCCCCGCAGGCGGGGCGAGGTGAAGAAGCTACGCCCCGATCCGTCGCAGCGCTTCCGCCACCGTCACGATCGGCATGTCGCGCTTCCCGGCCGCCTCCAGCGCATGGCGCATCAGGTGCGGCGTGCAGCCGTAGGGGCTTGGCGCGTCGGCGACGTCGTGGCCGTAGAAGATCAGCCATCCGCCGCTCGCCACCGCCTCGTCGAAATAGCGATCGACGCCCGCAACATCGATCTCGCGATCGACCAGGGGCGAGGCGCGCAGGAACTGGAGGTCGATGACGTCGCGATTGACGCCGGGAAGGATGCCGCGCGCCGAGCGAAAGGCCTTTGCAAGCTGCGGCTTGCGCCAGACCGAGGCGATTCCATAGGGGTAGGCGAAGTTCTCCAGCACGATCGAGGAATCGATGGCGTGGAAATGGCTGCGGTTACGCTCGATCTCGCGCGCCATGGCCGCCTCGTCGAGATCGGCCGAGCTCTGGTGCGAAAAGGTATGGCAGGCAATCTCGTGACCGGCCCGGTGAAGCCGTACGATCGCGTCATTCGACAGACCGTGCCAATGATCCGACGGACGATCGATCAGGCTGCCGGCGAGGTAGAACGTGCCGCGGCCGCCATGCGTCTCCAGAAGCGCGGCGCCCTCGCCTGCGGCGCTATCGGGCGCATCGTCAAACGTGAAGCTCACCATCGGCGCATGCGCAGGCAGCCGGTGCGGCGCGGCACGGAAATGCCGGGCCAGCCGATTGCTCACGCGTCCCTGGAGTGCCGACCACACCGTCGTTTCCTGCGATTCCCTATTTGTCTACTGAAACATTCGTGCGCTGGTAGAGGCAAGCCCAACGCCCGGGTAATCCTAATGCGGAACCAACGCCCTTCGTCTAGCGAGCCAGGACCGAAATATCGGCTTCCGCACCGAGATATTGCAGCCAGTTGCGGAATAGCGCCGCCGCGGCGCTGCCGGCGGCGATATCGGCGCGCAGATTCAGCGCAGGCAGTTCGTTGGTGAGCGCCGGGTGGCGCTGTTGGATCGCCTTCTTCTCGAAGCGGGCGAGCTTCTCTTCGGTCGCTGCGTCAAAATAACTCACGGGCAGATGCGGATAGGTCTCGCGCTCGCGCGCGAGATAGCGGCCGATGTCACGCAGATATTCGCGCTGGAGCGACAGCGCATCGTATTCCGGGTGGCCCTGGAAGAAGATGAAGCGGCTGGCATATTGCCTGACGAAGATATCGACGCCGGCCTTTGCCGAACGCGTCAGCACCTCGTAGCCGGCCTGCGTGAGATCGCTCTCGGCGATCTCGTTCAGGCGGGAATGCGAGACCTTGAGGGGCGCAGGCGCAGCGCGCGTCAGCGGATCGTTCGTCGCAGCTTCGCAGTCGAAAATGCCGTGACATTTGGTCGGGAGCCGCCGCCGCGCGATGCCGTCGAGATGCAGCACCGCCGCATGCGCGGCGAGGCACGACCAGATCGTCGAGCGCGTGTTGACCTTGGCCCAGTCGATCAGCTCGGTGAGGTCGCGCCAATACGGCTCCTGGTCGAGCTCGGGCGCGACCGGCTCGGCGCCGGTCACGATCAGCCCGTCGAACTTGTGGTGCCTGAGCTCGCTGAGTTCCGAATATTCGCTCTCGACATGCCATTTCGCCTCGGGCGACCGCTTCACCGAGGGCAGCGAGAAACAATGGAAACGAATGCGGCGCGGACCTGCGGCCGCCTGGAGCAGCTTCATGAACTGCCGCTCGGTCGCCTTCAGCGCCGGATCCGGCATATTGTTGATCAGACCGATCGTGAGATCGGCGAAACCGTGGTCGCGCGCGAGATCGCCCTCGGCCGGTACCAGCGCCGGGCTCGATATCCCTTGATCCCTGTCGATCAAGATCGTCATCGGCGCGGTCGCCTACTCCGCGGCCTGGAGGCGTGCCGACGGGCAGGCCTTCTCGAGCGCCTGGTCGATGTCCTCGATGATATCTGCGGAATGCTCGATGCCGATCGACAGGCGGATCGTCTCCGGCAGCACGCCTGCGACGCGCTGCTGCTCCGCCGACATCTGCCGGTGCGTGGTCGAGGCCGGATGGCACGCCAGCGACTTGGCATCGCCGATATTGACCAGACGCGTGATCAGCTTCAGCGCATCGTAGAAGGTCTTGCCAGCCTCCATGCCGCCCTTGATGCCGAAGGTGAACAGCGAGGAAGCATTGCCGTCGAGGTATTTCTGAACGAGCGGGTAATAGGGGCTGTCCGGAAAGCCGGTGTAGTTGACCCAGGCAACGCGCGAGTCCTTGCGCAGGAATTCGGCGACCTTGCGGGCGTTCTCGACGTGGCGCTCCATGCGCAGCGCGACCGTCTCGATGCCCTGGAGCAGCAGGAAGGCGTTGAACGGCGACAGCACCGAACCCATGGTGCGCTGATAGACGCTGCGGGCGCGCTCGATATAGGCGGTCCGGCCGAAGCGCTCGGCATAGACGAGGCCGTGATAGGAGGCGTCGGGCTTGTTGTAGGCCGGGAAGCGGTCGGCGTGCTTGGCCCAGGGGAAGTTTCCGGAATCGACGATGGCCCCACCCAGCGTGGTGCCGTGGCCGCCCAGAAACTTGGTCAGCGAATGCACGGCGATGTCGGCACCGTAATCGAACGGCTTGAGCAGGATCGGGGTCGCGACGGTGTTGTCCACGATCAGCGGCACGCCATGCGCATGCGCGATCTTGGCGAGAGCCTCGATGTCGCAGACATTGCCGGCGGGATTGCCGATGGTCTCGGCGAACACGGCGCGCGTGTTCTCGTCGATCAGTTTTGCGATCGCATCCGGCTTGTCGCTCTCGGCGAAGCGGCCGGTGATGCCCTGCCGCGGCAGGATGTGCGAGAGCAGCGTGTGCGTGGTACCGTAGAGCTGCGGCACGGAAACGATGTTGCCGCCGTGATCGGCGACGTTGACGAAGGCGAAATGCAGCGCAGCCTGGCCGGTCGCGACCGCGAGCGCGCCGACGCCGCCTTCGAGCTGGGCGATGCGCTTCTCCAGCACCGCGCTGGTCGGATTGGCGATGCGGCTGTAGCGAAAACCCTCGGCCTCGAGATTGAAGAGCGCGGCGCCGTGATCGGCGCTGTCGAAGGCATAGGCCGCGGTCTGGTAGATCGGCACCGCAACCGCGTGCGTGGTGGCTTCGGGCTCGTAGCCGGCGTGAATAGCGATCGTCTCGTTGCGCATCGTGCCACCTCCGCGTGGAGCGGGCCGCACTTATTGACCTGTATGAGGCATGTGCGTTGTCCGCCGTTCCTCTGTTAGAGGCGGGTGGTAAAGCGGACAATAATTCGCCTAGAGATCGAGGAAGTAACCCTAACGGTTGTTGGTGAATTGGCTAAAACTTGAATCGAATTGCATTAATGAATTGCTGCGAGCCAACGCGGCAGTGACTGTGCTTTCCCTTCTCCCCTTGCGGGAGAAGGTGGCGCGAAGCGCCGGATGAGGGGTATCTATCCATACGGCTAAATGCTCGCCTGTGGGGAGAGACCCCTCTCCCGTCTCGCCGCTTTGCGGCGAGCCACCCTCTCCCACAAGGGGAGAGGGTGAGAGTACCTTACTCCATCGTGTCCCAGAGCCGGTGAGCGAGCACACCGGCACGCTTCTCGATCGCGGCCGCCGCATCGAGCGCGAGGTCCTCGCGATAGCGTCCCGCGATGAGCTGCACGCCGATCGGCTTGCCGTCATGCAGGGTCACCGGCACCACCGCGCCGGGCAGGCCCAGCACGTTGATGGCGGAGATGAAGCGGATCTCGCCCCAGAAGATTTCCTTCACGCGATCGGCACTGACGGTGTCGTCGCGCGGTCCCGGCGTCGGCTTGACCGTGGTCGGCGCCAGCACGACAGGATATTCCTCGAAGAACAATTGCCAGGCGCGGATATGGCCGTTGCGTGCGGCCGTCGCCTGCATCCAGGCCTTGAGATCGAGCACATTGGCCTTGGTCTTCATGCCGCCCCAGGCCTTGTGGAAGTCCTCGGACGTCACCTTCAGCATGCCGGCCTCCTGCATCACCACGGTCTCGTTGGTGATGATGTCGCACCAGGTCTGCCAGACCCCGTCGATGTCGGGGACATCGACCTCGGTCACGCGATAGCCGGAACGCTCCAGGTGATCGGCGGCCTGACGCAGCGCCGCGCGGACGGACGGATCGACGTCCATATCCTCCGGGATCCTGGCCAGAGCGACCTTGATCGGTCCCTTCGGCCTCGGCCCGGCCAGCGGCGCCGGTACCCACCAGGGATCGCGCGGATCGCGCTGGCTCATCACATCGAGCGCGAGGCGGACGTCACCGACGTGACGGGCGAGCGGGCCTTGCGCCGACATCAGATGCGCCAGCATCGGCCGCTCGGCCGTGGCGCTTCCGTTGAAGGCGGGGATGCGGCCCTGGGTCGGCTTGATGGTGGCGACGCCGTTGCAATGCGCCGGCCAGCGCAGCGAGCCGCCGATATCATTGCCATGGGCGATGGTGCCGATGCCGGCCGCAACCGCCGAGCCGGCGCCCCCCGAAGAGCCGCCGCAGGTGATGTTCGGGTCCCAGGGGTTCAGCGTCAGCCCGTGCAGCGGATTGTCGGTGAAGCCGCGGAAGGAGAATTCCGGCGTGTTGGTGAGGCCGATGACGATCGCGCCGGCTTTCTTGAGATTGCGCACCACGGGCGAGTCCGACGGCGCGACAAAATCCTTGTTGGCTGGCACACCGTTGAAATTCGGCCGGCCTTCGTAGTCGACATTCTCCTTGATCGTGATGGGCACGCCGTGCAGCAGGCCGAGCGCGCCGCCCTTGGCGCGCTGCTTGTCGGCCGCATGCGCAGCCTTCAGCGCTTCCTCGCTGAGATCGACGACAACCGCGTTCAACCGCGGATTGACGGCGCGCATCCGTTCGAGATGTGCTTCGACGGTCTCGACCGCGGAGATCGCGCCGTTGCGGATCGCGGCCGCGGTGTCGACCGCGGACCATTGCCAGACCGGGCCTCTCGGACGGCGCGCCGTCGCCGACTTGCGCGGCGCCGGCTTCTTGACCGTCTTCTTGACCGTCTTCTTGGCCGCCTTCGCAACAGCCCCCTTGCGGGCGGTGCTCGTCTTGACCGAGGTCTTCGCTACTTTCCTTGCAACACTTTTCTTCTTCGTCGCCGTCTTCTTCGCCACGCCGCATCTCCAAAAAATTGCGCGGCGGAGGTTATGGAGATCACGCGAGCGTGTACAGGCGCGTTTCTGCATGGCGCGTCGCCGCGACGCTCTGCCACGGGCCTGCGCGAGAGACGTGCATGAACCTTTGGCCCCACTGTCCTGACCCATATACTGGTTGAATGGTGGAACAAACCACCGCCAAGATTGTGCCATGGCGATTAGGTTTTTGACCTAGCGATCTGACAGCGACATCGGAGCATTTGCCATGCTCGTGGAATTCGACAGCGGATACGACCAGCAGCCATTTCGCGATCTGTGCGCCGACTATCCGGCCGCTGAAACCTACGATCCCGACGATTTCCGGATTGAATGGGGGCCGATCTTTCACCGCGGCCGGCTCGACGGATCGGCGCGTGTGCTCGTCGTCGGTCAGGATCCCGCCCAGCACGAGACGATCGTGCGCAGGATCCTGGTCGGCACCGCGGGCCGCCGCACTCAAGGCTTTCTCGCCAAGCTCGGCATCACGCGGAGCTACGTGATGGTGAACACCTTCCTGTACAGCGTCTATGGGCAGAGCGGCGGCAACAAGCACAAGAACGAGCCGGGCATCGTCGACTATCGCAACAAATGGTTCAAGGCCGTGCTCGCGCCCGGCAATGTCGAGGCCGTTGTCTCGCTCGGCGGCCTCGCCGACGAGGCCTGGAAAGCCTGGCTCAAGACGTCCGACGGCGCGGCCTACAAGACCCTCGCGTATCAGCACATCACCCACCCGACCTGGCCGGAAAGCTCGGCCCACGATAACGCGACGCGGACCGCGAACACCAAGATCATGCTGACCAAGTGGAACGCCGCGCTCGCGGCTCTCGCACCTAAGGTCCAGCATCCCGACGTGCCGACGACGCTCGTGCCATATGGCGACGCCTTCAAACCGGGTGAGCTCTTCGACATCATCGCAAAGGATCTTCCCGCCGGACTGCCGGCGTGGATGCGCGGCGACACCCCATGGGCCGTGCGCCAGGGCGCCGACGCGGCCACCAAGCGGCGCACGATCACGATCACCATCCCCGACGGAGTGATCCCATGAGCCCGACTGCCAACCCGAAGCGATGGGCCCTGAGCGGGCGGATCGTGACGATGACCGCCGAGGGCGACGTCATCAAGAGCGGGACGATCTTCATCGAGGACAATCGCATCGCCGCGATCATACCCAAGGGACAGCCGGCCCCGGCAGGCTTCGAGGCCGTCGTTGCAGTGGCGACCGGCGGCACCATCTATCCCGGCCTGATCGAGCTGCATAATCACCTGAGCTACAACATCCTGCCGCTCTGGCGCGTGCCGCAGCCCTACGGCAATCGCGACCAATGGCAAAATGCCAAATCGTACAAGACGTCGGTGACCGGCCCCATGGGCGCGATTGCGCTGGCCGACGACGGCTCGCTGCTGCCGGCCCTGGTCCGCTATGTCGAAGCCAAATGCATGGTCGCGGGCACGACGACGAGCCAGGGGATCACGCTGTCGAACTGGAGCGGCACGATCCACAAATATTACAAGGGCGCGTTGCGCGCCGCCGAGATCGGCAGCCCGCCCGATCTGCCGAAGGCACACTCGAAGATTCCCGACATCGATGCCGAGGACTGGGCGAAGTTCGACAACGAGCTGAAATCGTCATCGTGCTTCCTGCTGCATCTCAGCGAAGGTATCGACACCAAGGCGCATAGCCACTTCCTCGCCTTGCGCAATTCCGAGGGGGATTGGGCGATCGAGCCCTCGCTCGCCGGCATTCATTGCACGGCACTCGATGCGACCGACTTCGGAACGATGGCCGAAAACCATGCCAAGGTCATCTGGTCGCCCCTGAGCAATCTGCTGCTCTACGGAAAGACGACCAATGTCGTTGCCGCGCGCACGGCCGGCCTCACCATTGCGCTCGGCTCGGACTGGTCGCCGTCCGGCAGCAAGAACCTGCTCGGCGAGCTGAAGGCGGCCAAGGTCGTATCCGCGCATTTCAATCTCGGCTTCAGCGACTACGACATCGTCTCGATGGCGACGCGCAATCCGGCCGCGATCCTCAAGTGGGATGCGAAGCTGGGAACGATTGCCAATGGCAAGTTCGCCGACCTTCTGGTCGTCAAGGGAGTCACCGGCGATCCCTACGCTCATCTGATCAAATCGCGCGAGCAGGACATCGTTCTGGTCACCATCGGCGGACGAGCCCGTTATGGGACGAAGACGGTCATGCAGAAGGCGGGCGGAATCGGCGAGGCGCTCAAGATCGGCAGCAGCGCACGGGTGATCGACTTCACCTCGCCCGACCAGGATCCCGGGATCGAGAGGATCACGCTGGCGGAGGCGACGAGCCGCCTCCGTGCCGCGCTCGGCAATCTCGGCACCCTGCAACCGCACAGCCTCGCCATGAGCGATGCGATCGCCCGCGGAGCGGTATCACGCACCGGATGGCGTCTCGCGCTCGACGAGCAGTTCGGCAACAACGTCCAGCTCCGCCCGCGGCTGGAATATAACGGTGTCAGGACCGGCCCGGATTTGGCGGCGGTCGCCGCAGCGGCCGAGCCGCTGCACCCGATCAAGCTGGATGGCCTCACGGTATCAGGCGATCCCGCGTTTCTGGACACGCTGAAGAACGAGCCGAATCTTCCAGCGGGAATCGCAACGGCGATCGCTGCCTTTTACTAGTCGTTCGTCACACCAGCGGCGGATTGAGGCGCCTAAAGCCTTCCTGGATGCGATAGGGGTAGTAGGGATAAGGCGGCATCACGGCGCTGACCTCGTCGAGACGCGCGATCTGCGCAGCGCTCAGCGACCAGCCAACCGCGCCGAGATTGTCGCGCAACTGCGCTTCGTCGCGGGCGCCGATGATCACCGAGGATACGGTCGGACGCGCCAGCAGCCAGGCAATCGCGATTTGCGGCACGGTGCGGCCGGTCTCCGCGGCGATCGCATCAAGCACGTCGACGATGGCATAGAGCCGCTCGTCGTCCACGGGCGGGCCGAACTGCGCGGTGGCGTGCAGACGGCTGTTCGCGGGGAGCGGCGTTCCGCGCCGGATCTTGCCGGTGAGCCGGCCCCAGCCGAGCGGGCTCCAGACCAGCGCGCCGACGCCCTGGTCGCGTGCGAGCGGCATCAGCTCCCATTCGTAGTCGCGGCCGAGCAGCGAATAATAAACCTGATGCGCGACATGGCGCGGCCAGCCGTGCCGATCGGCGATGGAAAGCGACTTCATCAGCTGCCAGCCGGCGAAATTGGAGACACCGACATAACGGAGCTTGCCGGCGCGTACGAGCGTATCGAGGGTGGACAGCACCTCCTCGATCGGCGTCAACGCATCGAAGGCATGGAGCTGCAGCAGATCGAGGTAATCGGTGCCGAGCCGCCGCAGCGCAGCTTCGACCGAGGCGACCAGACGATGCCGCGAAGAGCCGGCATCGAGCGGACCGTCGCCCATCGGCAGACTCATCTTGGTGGAGATCAGCACCTTGTCGCGGCGTCCCTTGATCGCGGCGCCGAGGATTTCCTCGGATGCGCCGTTCGAATAGACATCGGCGCTGTCGAACAGATTGACGCCGGCTTCGAGACAGATGTCGACCAGCCTGCGCGCTTCTTCGGCGCCGCTGCGGCCCCAGGCCGAGAACAGCGGGCCTTGGCCGCCGAACGTGCCGGTGCCGAAGCTGAGGACGGGTACCCTGAGGCCGGAAGCGCCGAGATTGCGATATTCCATGATCATTCTCCTATTCCGCCGGGCACGCCGCGACTGCGGACTGCGTTCGATCGAGCTGAAGGCTCCATAGCGCGAGCACGAGACCGACGGCCGTGATGCCGGCCGCGACCAGCGGCAGCGCGGAGAGACCGAGCCCGCGATCGATGGTGACGCCGCCCGCCCAGGCGCCGAGCGCGTTGCCGAGATTGAAGGCGGCGATGTTGAGGCTGGAGGCGAGCGTGCGGCCGCTGGGGCCGGCGGCTTCCAGCACGCGAAGCTGGAGCGGCGCGACGGTCGCAAAGGCCGCAATGCCAAGCAGCAGGATCAGCGCGATGGCTGCAAACTTGATCGACAGCACGGCGGCAAGGCCAAGCAGCACGATGGCGAGCGCCGCGAGCGTGCCGATCAGGGCACGCGCAAGGCCGCGATCGGCGAGCTTGCCGCCCGCGACGTTGCCGATCGCGAGACCTGCACCGAACACCAGCAGGATCGGCGACACCGCGGCTTCCGAGAAGCCGGTGAAGCGCGTCAGGATCGGCTGGATATAGGTGAAGACGACGAACAGGCCGGCAAAGCCGAACACGGTCATGGCGAGGCCGAGCAGCACCTGCGGCCGGCCGAGCACCGCGATCTCCTCGGAGAGCGAGATTGGCTTGTCGCCATTGCCGACATGGCCGGGCACGAATGTGGCCACCACCGCAAAGGCGATCACGCCGATCACCGTCACCGCCCAGAATGCCGCGCGCCAGCCGAGCATCAGGCCGAACCAGGCGCCGAAGGGCACGCCCAGGAGCGTCGCGACCGTCAGGCCGATGAACATGGTCGCAATCGCCGAGGCGCGCTTGTCCTCCGCGACGAGGCTGGTGGCGACCACCGAGCCGACGCCGAAGAAGGTGCCGTGGGCGAGCGAGGTCAGCACCCGCGCCGCCATCAGCAACTCGTAGTTCGGCGCCAGCGCGCAAGCCGCGTTGCCGAGCGTGAAGATCGCCATCAGCGCCAGCAGCACGGTTTTCCGCGGCATCCGCCGCGTCGCCAGCGTCAGGATAGGCGCGCCGACGAACACTCCGAGCGCATAGCCGGAGATCAGCAGCCCCGCGACCGGCACGGAGACGTGCATGTCGGCGGCGACCTGGAGCAACAGGCCCATGATGATGAACTCGGTGGTGCCGATACCGAAGGCACCGGCGGTGAGGGCGAGGACGGCGGGAGGCATGCGTGGCTCCAATGCGAGGGACGAGCCACGCAGATAGCCGCAGCACAGCAAAACCATTAGGATGTCCGCAATCCAATCATTTGTGACATGAATTCAACATGGCCCGTTTCGACACCAACCGCTCCGCCGAGATGGAGGTTTTCGTTCGCGTCGTCGATCTCGGCGGATTCACCCAGGCTGCGCGAAAACTGCGCCTGACGCCGTCGGGCGTCAGCAAGCTGATCTCGCGGCTGGAGACGCGCCTCGGCTCGCGGCTGATCAACCGCACCACGCGCAAGTTGACGCTGACGGAGGAGGGCCAGGCCTTCTACCAGCGCTCGTTGCGCATCCTCGGAGAGATGGAGGAGGCCGAACGCGAGGCGGCTTCAGGCGCGGCGCCGCGCGGCCGTCTCACGGTCAACTGCAACATTCCCTTCGGCATGCTGCACGTCCTACCGCTGATTCCCCGCTTCCTGGAACGGCATCCCGAGGTCACACTCGACCTCGTCCTGACCGACACGCTGATCGACCTGATGCAGGAACGGGCCGATATCGCCATTCGCGTCGGGCCCCTGAAAGCTTCGCGCCTGGTCGCGCGAAAGCTCGGCACCAGCCGCATGGTCGTCGTCGGCACCCCAAACTATCTGGCGCGCTTCGGCACGCCGAAGACGCCGGCAGATCTCGCCGATCATCGCGGCATCGGCTGGACCTTTCCGCGCATCCGCGGCGGCTGGCCATTCCGGCGCGGCGACCACACCGAGGAAGCCCTGCCACCGCCCGTCGCGCGCGCCAGCGACGGCGAAATCGCCCGCCGTCTCGCCCTCGGCGGCGTCGGCCTCGCCCGCCTCGCCCTCTTCCACATCGGCCCCGACATCGAATCGGGCCGTCTCGTCCCGGTGCTGCAAAGCTACAATCCCGGCGACCGCGAAGACATCCACGCCGTCTATGTCGGCCACGCCGCGCCCCTGCCCGCGCGCGTGCGCGCGTTCATCGATTTCCTCGCCGAGCATGTGCGGGTGAGCGATCCCGTGCTGAAGCGGACGGGGGACGGGAGGTGGAGGGTGGCCTAGGACGTCGAAATCGCAGCGATACGCGCGTTCGGTGCTGCACATCGTGTCACGGGAGCGGACCAACTATCCGTTGGCCGTTGCGCGCTGCGATCGTCGGCAGCATGTCCATGTGCTGCTCGCGCGGCTCGGGGATCCTGTGCAGATCGCGGAAGAATTCCTCGTGACGACGCGGCGTGGAGACGAGGATGTGTCTTGCGTCGGCCGGCCCCTCATTGGTGAAGCCGTGAACAACTCCTCTCGGCACAAGAATCCGCGAACCGGGTCCAGCGACCTCGGTCTGGTCTCCCACGAGGTATTTCACCTGGCCCTCCAGGAGGACAAACAGCTTGTCCTCCTCCTCGGAGATGTGGGCGGGCGCGCCGAAGCCCGGCTTGATGGTCATGTCCAGCACCGTGAACGGGCTTTCCTGCGGATTGATAATTCTCGTCGTGAGACCGGCAAATTCGGTCGTTTCGAACTTCGTCGTGATGACGCTCTGCATTGGCCAAGGCTCCATTGACTTCGGAGCTCGATAGATTGCATGCGGGAGGGCTGCGGATTAGTCCCCTTCCGCAAGCCACAGCGGCTGTAGTTCTGGCCAATTGGCATCGGAGTTTCCCGAAGACCAGTTCTGCTGCCCGAACGGTCCACCTCAAACTGTCGGCATGAACAACGACAACAACGGAAATCACCGCCCCGCAGCTGCAAGGTGTCGCTCGAACACACGGGTAAAATCCGCGACCTTGGCGCTTAGATCGGCCCGCGACGGATATGTGAGATGCAGGCGGATCGTCCCGGAGAACTGCTCTGGCAAAACCGGCACGACGAGCTCCGATGCGTATTCCACTCTGCAGAGGGCTTCCGGAAGCAGACCAATCCCCTGGTGATTCAGCACGAGCTCACGAGCAAGAGCGAAGGAGTCGACGGCGACATGAAAGGCGGGCCACGTCGCCCCGCCCGGCAAGGAGCGGGATAGAAGGCGCAGCAATCCCGGCCTCGATGGCCCGATCAAGGTCGACGCGTCGCGAATATCGACGGGGATCCCGTGACTGCTCACATAGTCTGCGCTCGCATAAAGACCAAACTTCATGTCGATTGCGCCCTTGATCAGGGCCTCCTGAGGATTGGCCGCTCCGATGCGGAGCGCAATATCAATATCCTGGGAGATGAGATCGAGCACGTCGTTAGTGAGCGACACCTCAAAGCGCACATTGGGGTGATCGCTTCTGAAATCCCCGATCGCGGCTGCCACGATCCTGACCGGAAAGTCGGCCGGCAGCGTGATGCGGATTTCGCCGGCATAAGGGTCGTCAGCACCGCTTACCCCCCGGAGCGCGTTGACAAGCAGGGCAAGCGCGCCAGCCGAACGCTGGTAGAGTTCTCGTCCTGCGGCAGTGAGGGCAAAAGCGCGCGTGGACCTCTTGAAGAGCCGCGCACCGAGCGCCGCCTCCAGGCTGCGGATGCGCAAGCTGACGGACGACCTCGGCGTGTTGGTTTCGCGGGCTGCCGCCGCAAATCCGCCGGCGCGCACGACAGCCACGAATGTCTGCAGGGAATTCAGGTCGATCGGCTGCGCGTCGGTGTGAGCGAGACTTGAATGTTCATTCTGATCATCCTTCTCGGCCTCTTCGAGAGCGCTGCTGTGTGCCTTCATGACGTCCTGTTTCCGGTGATGATCCGGCGCGCGCGGGAACTTCATGAGGGAAGGGAGCGGCAACCGATAGCGAACCTATGGACGGTAACAATGACCGGAGCGCACCAGGATTTGCGACGCAATTGAACGTGACCGTCGGTTGATTGAGCAAGCCGCGATATCGTCAGCTCATCGTTCATGGTGGATGCTCTCAGGGGAGAGGGCGGGATGAATCCCGCCCTTTCATCGTCAGATAGTCGGATGAAGGTCGCGAACGGGGCTCACCTCTTCGAGGAGCGAGGCGACCTTGAGCACCGTCGATTCCGCCAGCCAGGACGAGACGATCTGCACACCGATCGGAAGACCGTCGCGGCTCGTTCCGAACCGCATCGAGAGAGCGGGCATTCCCGTCAGGCTGAACGGTGATGTCGCGCTCATCACGTGGAACGGCGAAACCGTGACGCCATCGACCACGACGTCGTTGAGACCATGCTTGGTCGCCGGGAACGGGGTCACCGGACAGAGCAGCACATCGTAGCGCTGGAAGTATTCGGCGAAGCTGTCGCGAAGGCGCTCTATGGCCTGCTCGGCGGCGACGAAGTCGGCGATCGGCGTATCTGGTGCATCAAGAACCAGTTTGGCGTGCCTGAATATCTCGGCCTCGTGGCCGGCAGTGACCTTCTCGAACTCGGGTTGGCTTTCCATCTGTTGAAGCTGCCAGAGGACACTGTTGGCATCGGTCTGCTCCACCACTGGCAGGCGGACCTGTTCGACGTGGTAGCCAGCACGGCTTAGCGCCTGCGCCGCTGCCTTCACCGTCGCGACCACTTCCGGATCGATGGGTCCGAAGAAGCCCGGAGAGGCCATCCAGCCCACGCGAAGCTGACGGGTCGATTTCGTGCCAACGCCCGTATCGAGGCAGGGCGAACTGATCGAGAAGCCGTCGGCACCGTCGGGACCTGCCATCAAGGAATAAGCCAGCGCTACGTCGCGAACCGACCGTGCCATTGGACCGATGTGCCAGAAGCGACGTGGCACCCGGGGCCAGTGACCTGTCATCGGCATTCGCCCGTGAGTGGCTTTGAAGCCAACGATACCGGTATGCGCCGCCGGCCCGCGCAATGAGATCGAGAGATCGCTGCCCACACCGAGTGGCGACATGCCAGCTGCGATGGCGGCGGATTCACCGCCGCTCGATCCGCCCGGCGTGTAGTCGAGGCTCCAAGGGTTGTTGGTCTGGCCCGTCAGGAGATTGTCCGTTTCGATCGAATAGGAGAATTCGGGAGGGTTCGTCTTTGCGATGAGGATGGCGCCGGCGGCTTTCAGCCTGGCCACAACGGTGGCGTCAGTTTCAGGCACACGCCCTCTGAAAATGGGCGAACCACGCTGCGTCAGCAGGCCCGCCGTGTCGATCCCATCCTTGACCGTAAAGGGAACGCCATGGAGCGGGCCGAGCTGGGCGCCTGACATCACCGCTGCCTCGGCCTTCCCGGCGCTTTCCATCGCGCCATCGGCCAGCGTCACGATCGCGTTCAGCTTGGGATTGACCGCCGCGATGCGGTCGAGATGCGCTTGCATGACCTCGACGGGCGACAGCTCCCGTTGAGCGATGAGTTGGGAGATGCGGGTGGCGTCCATTCTAACGATGTCATCAGCCATATCGATCCTACCTGTCATTTGGTAGGCTAGACATGCCCCTCGCATTTACGCACTTCAATCCCTACCTGTCATTTGGTAGGGACACGTTAAGGTGATCACGATGAGCGAAAATGCGAGGGAAGCAATCCTGGCCGCGGCGCGCAGGACTGCGCAGGCGCACGGGTATGGCGGGTTGAACTTCCGCGACATCGGAGCTGAAGTCGGCATCAAGGCTGCGAGCATCTATCACCACTTCCCCGGCAAGGCCGAGCTGGGCGCGGCGGTGGCAAGACGCTACTGGGAGGATACGGCGGCGAACCTCGAAGCTCTTTCAAAAGCGAACGGAGATCCAAGAAAGGCGCTCCGGGCCTATCCGGGACTTTTTCGTCGATCGCTCGAGCAGGACAATCGCATCTGCCTCTGCAGCTTCATGGCGGCCGAATATGATGATCTGCCGGACGCCGTCAAAACCGAGGTGCAGGCCTTCGCCGATGTCAACGTGGCCTGGCTGACCAGGATGCTCGCCGCGGCTTCAGTTCCCGCCAGCAAGCGTGAAGCAAGGGCACGCGCGATCTACGCGGCCGTTGCCGGCGCGCAACTGATGGCGCGGAGCCGTGCAGACCTGAAACTCTTCGATGTGCTGATCGAAAGCTATCGCGGATCAGGCTTGATCCCGGCTTGAGGGTGGATCTGCTGTCCAAATGCGTATGGCAGAGGGAGAGGAGCTGGGATCGAACCTTCTCCGCCTCCGGGTCGAATCCAGTCCGGTGACTGTGCGAATACCAGCGCACGCTGGAAGCCCTGAAGCCCTATGGCTGGTCGCCGAGCCGCTGCATCCCGCACAGTGGCCACCAGATGTAACATGGCTCGCGACGTCATTCTGGGTTCGCCCTGCGACCGCCTGGTCGATATCATCCGGCGTTTCAGCCAAATCCCTGATGCGCGGATGGGACGAGATTTCGCCGTGAGGCTTTCGCCAACGTCGAGATTCAATCGGCTGCCCAGCTAGGGCACACCAAGATTGAAAGCACTGTCCGATACATCGGGCTCCCGTTTAGGGACGCGCAGCGGAGCTTCACTCCTGGTTGGTCCGTTCACGAGCTGTCGTCTCGACGTGTTACCTCGGGCGTCTCGATCATTCGAAAAAGCACGACGCCGTTTCACATTCGCACGCTGGGGTGCACGCTCACTTCCAGAGTTCAGACGCTGATCGCGCTAATTTGACCAGCGGCGAGGCTGCTGCAGCTTGGGACCATGATCGTCTGAACACATGTGACCGTCAGCGGGCAGATTCCTTCCAGCCCAAGCCACGCACAGAGACGGTCTCAGCTCGCCCCACCCGCGGCGCTGGCACCGCTTTCCCTTCGATTATGAGATAGGGACAAATGTGATGCGTTCTTTTTGGTCCATGACGATGAATACGGCGATCATCACAGTTGTCGATTTCTGCAGTCGCCGCCGGTGGATGGTCATCGTCGCCGGATTATTACTGCTGCTGGGAACCGCCAGCTATACCATTGCGCGCTTTTCGATCGATACTGACATCGAAGGACTGATCTCGAAAAAGCTTCCCTGGCACGAACGTCAGGTGCAGTTGGCGCATGCCTTTCCGCAGAGAGCGATCTTAGCAGTCGTTAGCGCGCCAACGCCTGAAAACGCGGAGATGGCCACGAATGAACTGTCGGAAGCGCTCGCAAAGAACCCGAACCTGTTTCCCAGGGTCGCGCAGCCGGACAGCGGGAAGTTCTTCGAGCGCAATGGATTGCTGCTTGGCTCCACATCGGAAGTTCAAAAGACCGCCGAGGGACTAACCCGTGCGCGCCCCTTCATTGCCGAACTTGCGGCGGATCCGAGCCTGCAAGGCGTCATGAAGGTGCTCGTATCAGCAACCGAAGGCGTCCAGGCAGGCGAGATCAAGCTGGAGCAAATGGCATGGCCGCTTTCGCTTGCCAAACAGACGTTGAGCGACGTTCTCTCCGGCAAGCCTGCCTTCTTTTCCTGGCAGGAGCTTCTGCAGGGTCACACCCTGCCAGCCAGTCAGTTGCGACATTTTGTGGAGATCGCGCCAAAGCTCAATTTTTCGGCGCTTCAACCGGGGCATGCCGCTGAACAGGGAATCAATAAAGCGGCCGCCGATCTAAATCTGAACAGCAGGCTCGGCGCCAACTTGAGCCTCACGGGCCAGGTACCGATGAACGACGAGCAGTTCTCGGTGATCCGAAGCAGCGCGTTGCGCGACACACTAACGGCGACGTTGGGCGTGCTGATTGTTCTATGGCTCGCGCTTCGCTCCTGGAAACTGATCATATCTGTTTTCTGCAGCCTGGTCGTGGGCCTCGCAGCGACCGCTGCGCTGGGCCTTCTAATGGTCGGCTCCTTCAACCTGATCTCGATTGCGTTTTTTGTGCTGTTCGTGGGCCTGGGTGTGGACTTCGGAATTCAGTTCAGTGTGCGCTATCGCACCGAGCGGCATGAACTTGGCGATCTGCGACAAGCGCTGCGCAGTGCGGCGAAAAAGTCCGGAAAACCACTCGCGCTGGCTGCCGCAGCCACCTCTGTCGGCTTTTTCGCCTTCCTGCCTACAAGCTATCGCGGTCTCTCAGAGCTGGGACTGATCGCCGGATGCGGCATGTTGATCGCTTTCGCATGCAGCATCACGCTGGTGCCGGCGATGCTCACCGTGCTCAATCCGCCCGGCGAACCAGCGCCGATCGGCTTCGGGAGCCTCGGGCCGCTGGATCGCTTTCTGCAGCGACACCGTATCGCCGTGATCGTCGGCACATTCGGGGTGGTGCTCGCCGGCTCGCCGCTGCTGCTCCATCTACAGTTCGATTTCGACCCGGTCGATTTGCAGAGGGCCGATTCGCCGGCGGTCGCGACGTATCGACAATTGCAGTCCGACCCGCAGACCACCGGCCAAGATGCGGAGGTCATGGCACCATCGCTCGAACAGGCTGATGCCATCGCCACGCGCCTTGCGGCGGTTCCCGAGGTTTCGCGCGTACTCACGCTGACGAACTTCATTCCCAGTGATCAGCGGCGGAAAATCGCCGCCTTGCACGCTGCATCGCAGTCTCTCAGTCCGGCGCTCAATCCGCCCGGGCGGCGGCCCGCGCCGAGCGATCAGGAACTCGTCGTGGCGATCCGTGGCGCAGCGGACGCTCTCACCAGAGCGGCAACCGGTGCCCATGGCAGCGCGGCGGACGACGCACGTGAGGTCGCCGTTCTCCTCGATCGCCTTGCGGATGCCCCATCTAATTTTAGGAGCAAGGCCGAGGCGGCGATTGTCGCACCATTGACCTACGACCTCGATCTCGTTCGCAAGAGCCTTGCTCCCGAAACCATAACGATGCAGACGCTGCCTCCAGATCTGGTCCGCGATTGGGTGCTGCCGGACGGCCGTGCTCGCGCTCAGGTCTTACCAAAGGGCGACGCCAATGATGTCAACGTTCTGCGGAAGTTCGCCGTTGCGGTACTTCGTGCCGAGCCGTCCGCGACAGGCGAGGTGATCAGCTACTATGAGTCCGAGAAAACCGTCACCAGCGCTTTCATCAAGGCAGGCGTCTTGGCACTCGTCGCCATCTCGATCCTGCTGATCATCGCGTTGCGCAGGATAACTGACGTTCTGTTGACATTGATTCCACTCCTTCTCGCCGGCGTGGTGACGCTCGAACTTTCCGAGATCTTGGGCCTTTCGCTCAACTTCGCGAATATCGTCGCGCTTCCGCTGCTTCTCGGAGTCGGAGTTGCGTTCAAGATCTACTACATCATGGCCTGGCGCGCTGGCAAAACGAACCTGTTGCAGTCTACGCTCACCCGTGCAGTGGTATTCAGCGCCATGACCAACGCAGTCGCCTTCGGCAGCATGTGGGTGTCGAGTTATCCGGGCATGTCAAGCATGGGCAAGATGATGGCGCTGGCGCTGGCGTGCACCATGGCTGCAGCTGTCCTCTTTCAACCGGTGCTGATGGGCCGTCCGCGGCAAATCAAGCGTTTCGTCGATATGCCTTCGCAACTGTCCGAAGCAGCCGAATAAGACCTGCCATATCGAAGTACGAAGTGACTTTGGGTGGCTGGCGGAGAGAGTGGGACTCTCTTCCCCAGAGCGCCGGAGGCGCGAGAACCGCCGAAAAACAAGGATTCCTAAAAGGGCCGGTTGGTTTTTGTGGCCACCGCTGTGTACCACCTGTTTAGCGCTTCGGACGTTCAATCCAAGCCATTTTCGAGGCGGTCGAGGATCGTAGGATCGGATCACAGGGGATTCTCGCGAGGGGCGGAGACACTTCGCGAAGTCGGATTAGCGGCCGCCCTAAGCCCGCCTTCGCGGCGGGAGACGGTTTATGCTAGTTATCACGGGACCAAGACAGCGACGGCCCGCCTTGACAGCCACGACCATTGCCGACCCGCAATCCTTCATCCGCGCCAACACCCGGCTGCGGTCGGTGCCGCTGGTGCCGGAAATCGCGGTCTTCCTCGCCGATGAATCGGTGCCGATCTGGCAGCAGACCGAGGAAGAGCTGAACGAGGCCGGTCTCCCCCCGCCCTTCTGGGCCTTTGCCTGGGCGGGCGGTCAAGCGCTGGCTCGCTACGTGCTCGATCACCCCGTTACCGTGCGGGACCGGCACGTGCTCGACATCGCTTCTGGCTCTGGACTCGTCGGCATCGCGGCGATGAAGGCCGGCGCGGTCGGGGTGACAGTGTCTGATATCGACCCCTTCGCGATCGCGGCGGCCGAACTCAATGCGGAGGTCAACCTGGTCCACCTCACGTTGTGCGGCGAGGACGTGCTCGACACTCAACCAAACGGCCGATGGCAGACCATCCTCGCGGGCGACATTTTCTATGAGGGGGACACCGCGACGCGTGCCTTTGCATTTCTGGCCGACCATGCGCGCGCCGGCGCGACTATCTTGATCGGCGATCCCGGGCGCACTTTCCTTCCGAAGGCAAAGCTTGTCCGACTCGCCGACTATCGCGTACCGGTGACCCGCGATCTAGAAGACGCCGAGATCAAGCTTACGGCGGTTTGGACCATCTCGCCGGATTGTCTGGTAAGTTGCATTAGCCGGCGTTAGTCGTGCTCTCGATGAACAGGCGCGCAACAGCTCAAGCACCATCAGAAGCTCGGCGAAGCGCCGACGTTGGCCTCAGCGCCTTTTCGCCTGCGAGTACGACTGTATTTCTTCTTGCCCTCGACCTTCGGAGCGCGAGACGCGAAGGGTCAGAGTCCACAGTAAACACTTGTCATAGCGAGCAAATCTCGCCCCGCCTTCGCATCATGGAACAAAATGCCGGAACTTGGGTTAAGTTCATTCCGTTCCCTATGCGCAAATCCGCATCCCAGAAAAGTCTACTGACCACCGGCATTTGCTTGCCATAAGCTCTGAGTCAAGAAGGCATCACCCAGTGACCGAGTTGGATGACGGCTATCTTGAAGAGTGTGCCGCAGAGCCCATTAAGATCCCGGGAGCAATTCAGCCTCACGGCGCGCTTTTGGTGGTCGAACCTGAAACCCTGAAGATATTGCAACAGAGCGCGAACGCTCGCCGACTGCTTGGGTTCGATGTCCGCAATGACGCGTTGCTCTCTGCTTATGAGGAAGCGACCACGCTTTGCGAGGAAATCCGTGGGTGGTTGTCGGGAGGCGAAAACACGCTTTTCTACCTGGTTGCAGTCGGATCGCAGCAGCTTCAGCTCACCGCCCACCGCAGCCCCCAAGGACTCTTGTTGGAATTCGAACCACCGCCGCGGCCAGGCGAGTCGACGCTGGATGGTCTTTACCCGCGGTTGCGGGACTTTCTGGACCGCATATCCGGTGCCCACGATATTACTAGCATCGCTGAGGAGGTGGCCCGCGAGGTGCGGGCAATCACCCATTTTGATCGAGTTCTCCTTTACAGCTTCGACGGTAACGGCGACGGCACGGTTTTGGCCGAAGACACGAATAAAATTCTTCCTTCCTACCTCGGCCTTCGATTTCCCGCATCCGATATTCCCGCTCAAGCGCGGGAGCTCTATCGCCTGAACAGGATCCGGCTCATTCCTGACGCCAGCTACGATCCGGTCGAGATCGAACCCTCGATCAGTCCCCTCAACGGACTGCCGCTTGACCTGTCGCAGGTGGCGCTGCGCAGCGTTTCGCCCGTTCATCTCGAATACATGCGCAACATGGAGACGGCGTCGTCGATGTCGATGTCAATCATCGTCGACGGTGCGTTGTGGGGGCTCATCTCCGGGCATAGCCGCGCCTCTCGGATGGTCAACGCGCAGATCCGCACCGCATGCGACATCCTCGCTCAAGTCGTGTCGCTGCAGATTGGCTCGCGCCTGAAGGCAAGCAGTGCCGCGGAACGCCTTGAGCTGAAGAGCGTGGAGACGTCGCTGCTCAGCAAGCTTTCGGTCGCGACTTCGTTTCAGCGCGGGCTGGTAAACAATCCGCACGAATGGCTGCGGCTTGTGGATGCGGAAGGCGCTGCAGTTGTCGTGCAGGGCGGCATACTGACGACCGGTCAGACGCCGAGCGAGCGCCAGATACGTGATCTGGCGACGTGGCTCTTCGAGGCCGGGCACGACGTATTGGAAACGAATTCGCTGGCTTCGATATGGTCGGGCGGCGAGTTCTTGAGCGAAAAAGCCAGTGGTGTGCTGGCGGTCTCCATCTCGCAGATCCGGGGCGATTACATCATCTGGTTCAGGCCCGAAGTCGTCAAGACGGTTGCTTGGGGAGGCGATCCCAACAAGCCTATGGAGAGCGGGGCCGGCCGGCTTCATCCGCGCAAGTCTTTCGACCTTTGGAAACAGCTTGTCCGTCAGCAGTCGAAGCCGTGGACTTCGGCAGAAGTGGAGAGCGCGCTCGGCTTCCGCGCGTCGATTCAGACTCTTGTGCTGAAGGCTGCGGAGGAGCGTGCTGAACTCACGGACCGGCTGGAAGCCGCCAACAAGGAGCTGGAGTCGTTTTCCTATTCGATTTCGCACGATCTGCGTGCCCCTTTCCGGCACATCGTCGGTTTCGCAGAACTTCTGTCGGACAAGGAGAAGGGGCTCGATCAAAAGTCGCGTCACTACATCGAAACAATTAGGGGCGCCGCCATCTCGGCAGGAAGGCTCGTCGACGACCTTTTGCATTTTTCCCAACTCGGGCGCTCTCAGCTTCTCAAGTCGAACGTCGATGTCGCCAAGATTGTCAACGAATTGAGGCATTCGTTGCGGACGGAGACCGAGGGGCGAAACATCGAATGGCAGGTAGGGGCGCTTCCAATAGGCTATGGCGACCCCGCCATGCTTCGTCAGGTGCTTCAGAACCTGCTTCACAACGCCATCAAGTATACGGCGCCGCGGGACCCGGCCATCATCACCATCTCAGGCCACGAAGACGCGAACAGCACGACTTATATCGTCGCTGACAACGGCGTCGGCTTCGAGATGAAGTACGTCGACAAGCTTTTTGGCGTCTTTCAGCGCCTTCATAGGGCCGAGGAATTCGAGGGGACTGGCATCGGATTGGCCTTGGCCAAGCGCATCCTCGACCGCCACGGCGGCTCAATTAGCGCCGAAGGCAAGGTAGGGGCCGGCGCCTCCCTCACTTTCACCTTGCCGCGCCCCAAAGATTTGAAGAAGAGGAGCTCTTAATTGCCGGACCTCAGACCGATTCTGCTTGTTGAAGACAACCCGCGAGACCTCGAGCTGACGCTGGCGGCGCTTGCGAAGTGCCAGTTGGCTAACGAGATCGTCATTGCTCGCGACGGAGCCGAAGCGCTCGATTACCTGGCCGCGAGAGGCAGCTTCGAAGGCAGGCCGCCCGGCGATCCGGCCGTTGTGCTGCTCGATCTAAAGCTTCCCAAAATCGACGGGCTGCAGGTTCTCGAAAAGGTCAAGAATGACCGCCACCAGCGCCAGATCCCCGTCGTGATGCTGACCTCCTCGAGAGAGGAGCGCGATCTGGTGAAGAGCTACGAACTGGGCGTCAACGCCTTTGTCGTGAAGCCCGTGGACTTCAACGCCTTCTTCGAAGCCATCCAGGATCTCGGAATGTTTTGGGCCGTGCTGAACGAGCCGCCTCCCCGCCCCTTCACCAACGAGGCCCAATGATGAAGCAAGAGCCTATCCGCATTCTGCTGCTTGAAGACAGTGAGATCGATGCCGAACTGCTGGCGGCGCATCTATCGAAGGCCCAATTGGGCTTCACACTCGACCGCGTCTACAACAGACGGGATTTCGTCGCGGCTTTGGAAGGCGGCGGCCATGACATCGTGCTGGCGGACTATTCATTGCCCGATTTCGACGGCCTCTCGGCACTGAACATCTCCACGGTTCTGCAGCCCGATCTTCCCTTCATCTTCGTATCGGGAGTCGTTGGCGAGGAATTTGCCACAAACGCGCTCAAGCGGGGCGCCACTGATTACGTGGTGAAGCGGAATCTCACACGGCTGTCGACAGCGGTAGAGCGTGCGCTCGAACAAGCCCGCCAGCGCGCATCGGCCAAGAAGATCCAAGATGCTTTGGCCCGCAGCGAAGTCAGCGCGCGTCTGGCGATGGAAGCGGCCAAGCTCGGCCTGTGGGACTATGATCCGGCGACGAGAGAGCTCAAGTGGGACGCCAGCGCGAAGGCGATGCTCGGCTGGCCGGTCCAGAAATCGCCGGGTTATCGAGACTATCTTGCCGCCTGTCATCCGGACGACCGCGACCGACTTCATCAGGCTGTCCGCCAGGCGACGAAGTGGTCTCGCGAACACGATGGCACGTTCGGTGCGGAATATCGTATCTTCTCGGACGCCGGCAGCGAGCGTTGGGTAGCCGCCCGCGGTCAGGCATTGTTCGAAGAGAAGGAATTCAAACGCTTTGTCGGGGTCGTGCGCGACATCACCGAGGAACGCAGAGCGAAGAAGGATCTGGAAGACCTCACGACCGACCTGGAACGTCGCGTCGCGGAACGAACCGCGGAGCGAGACAGCCTTTGGCGGCTCAGTCCAGACCTGTTCGCCGTGATCGGACGGGAGGGACGATTGCGGCGCCTCAACCCGGCTTGGAGCACAATGCTCGGGTACGCCGAAGGCACCCTTACGGAGAGCATGTTCGATCTGTTGCTGCCCCCCGAAGAGCGCACCGAGGTGAAGCGACAGCTTGCCGATACGATCCGCGATCGCACCGTCGGTCGCTTCGAAAGCCGTATCCGCCATGCGAACGGCGAATGGCGGTGGGTCACCTGGAATGCGGCGCCGGATGAGGAAGCCATCTATCTCGTTGGACGCGACTGCACCGCCGAAAGAGCGGCAGCGACCGCGCTGGCTGAACGCAACGCCGAACTCGCCCGGCAGATCGAAGAGCGGGAGCGCGTCGAACAGACCCTCCGGCAGATGCAGCGGCTCGAGGCCGTCGGACAGCTCACCGCCGGGGTCGCTCACGATTTCAACAACCTTCTTACGGTCATCCTGGGCAACATTGCTTTCGTGGAGAAGCGGTTCGACAAGCCGGAGCGCGAGCAGGACGTCCGATCGCGCCTCCAATACATGCGGACCGCGGCTGAGCGAGGAGCCACACTTACCGCCCAGTTGCTGGCGTTCTCGCGGCGCCAGAAGCTCGAGCCAAAGCCCGTCGACCTGAATGAAACCGTGACCGGGATGAGCGAGCTTCTGCAGAGCACGATGAAAGGCTCAATCCGGATCGAAACCGTGTTGAAGAGCGACCTAGCCCCAGCACTCGTTGACCCGACCCAGATCGAATTGATCATTCTCAATCTGGCCATCAACGCGCGGGACGCAATGGAGATCGGCGGCGCGCTGACCGTCGAAACCAGTCAGGCGGTCGTCAAAGAACCGCCGGCCAGGCCGGCCGACCCGCCTCCGGGTGATTACGTGGTCCTGACGGTGAGCGACACCGGTACCGGCATTCCTCCACATGTTCTCGACCATGTGTTCGAGCCGTTTTTCACCACAAAGGAGGTCGGAAAAGGTTCAGGCCTTGGATTGCCGCAAGTATTCGGGTTCGCCAAGCAGTCCGGCGGTGGCGTGAAGATCAGGACGGCTACAGGGGAAGGTACCAGCGTTAGCGTCTATCTTCCTCGCGCCGCCAATGCCTCCCAGGCCCCTGGGCAGACGCCGAAAAGCGAGACCGCGTCAGGCCGGGCCTCCGCCAAGACAATCCTTCTGGTCGACGACGACAGCGCCGTTCGCGAGGTGGTCGGCATGATGCTCGAAGAGCTGGGGTACTCCGTTGTCAGCGTGGGTAGCGGCGCCGCCGCCTTGGATATCCTTGCCGGGCCGGAGCATTTTGACGCTCTGATAGTGGACTACGCCATGCCGGCGATGAGCGGCGTGGAGGTTGCCAAGAAGGCACATGGACTCCGACCGCATCTTCCGACTCTTTTTGCGACCGGCTATGCCGACCTCAAGGCTCTTGAAGAGATCCATCACGCGAGGCTGATAAGGAAGCCGTTTCAGGAGGAAGAGTTGGCGCGCCGGCTCCACGAAGCATTTGCCGAGTTCGACGATCCCAAAATCGTTCGTCTGCGGGGCGCCGGCTAGGTCATGGTCGGCAAAACCTTTCTATCTTGCCTGAGATGCACCTTTGGAGATCGACATGCCGCTGCGGCTGCTGGTGGTGGAAGACGAAAGCTTAATTGCCATGATGATAGAAGACATGGCCGAAGAACTGGGCCACGAAGTCGTTGCCAAGGCGACTAATGTCCCACAAGCAACGAGCTTGATCGACGCTGGCGGATTCGATGTAGCCCTCTTGGACGTCAACCTCGCCGGCGAATTCAGCTATGGTCTGGCCGAGATGCTGCAGACCAGGGACGTCCCATTCTTGTTCACGACAGGCTACGGAGCAGGGATCGAGGAAGAATGGCGAAATTGCAAAATCCTGCAAAAGCCGTTTGCAGAGGATCAGCTCAACGCTGAACTTGTCGCGTTCGAGAAAGGGTGAAGCGGCGCCTTGTCGTGGTATTTGACACGCGCGCCCGGTATGTTTTCGCAGAAATCGTAGTCTGGCGCGGAAAATCTCGGCGTCAGTGGGACTCTCTTCCCCCTTCGCCGCGATTGTGTGAAAATCCGCGGAAAACAAGGATTCATGACCACCCCTGTGTACCACCCGTTCCGCGATTCAGGGTGTCATTCTCAGTCGATTTCGAGACGCTTCAGGACGCCAATCGATCGTCGCTTGTCGTCCTGGAGAGGGTGAAGTCCAGGCTTTCCCCTTCACGTCGCGAGCGACCCGCAGGGCCCGTCCGACAACAGCCTTGCTTCTGCATCGCACGGCCCGGCGTTCTAAGTCTCTCCTAAGTTAGAGAGCGCAAAGGCGACGAGGAGGCCGACGACAACGAGCAAGCCGGCCAGCTTCTGTTCGCCTTCGACCGCTTCGGGCACCATGGTGTTCACCACCATCGTCAGGAGAGCGCCCGCAGCGACGGCACTCACGGCAGCAACGACCTGAGGGGAAGCTCCGCCAAGGAAAGCCGCTCCCGCGGAAGCAGCAAGCCCGGAGAGGACGGCGATCGTTGCCCAAAGGCCAAAGATGTAGAGCCGGGAGCGACCCGCGGTTCGCATGCCGAGCGCACTGGACAGTCCTTCCGGGAAATTGGACAGGAAGATAGCTGCCAGCATAGCGAGGCTGATGCCTTTCCCGCTCAACAGCCCGAGCCCCAGAACCACGCTTTCCGGAACCCCGTCGAGGAGCGACCCGATTGCGATCGCCAACCCTCCGCCTTGGCCGGCGTTCGCCTGCTGGTCCCCGGACCGTTTACGTGAATGCGCGCCTGCTCGAGAGACCGCCCAATCGGCAAGGGCATACATTGCGGAGCCCGCAACGGCACCGGCGACGATCGGCCAGATCCCGCCTTCCTGATACCCGTCCTCCAACAGGTCGTAGGCCACGGCCGAGATCAGCACGCCGCAACCGAACGACATGATCCCCGCGGTAACGTACCGAGGCATTCTGAGGACGAATGCGACGGCTGCTCCCAGGAGCAGCGATGAGGCACCAAGCAGCCCCCAAAGGCCGGCGGTCAACCAGATCGGCATCGGAGCACCAGCTATGTTTCGCGACCTGGGGGCGGCGAGACCTGGCTTGCGCTCTTCTCCCGCGTCTTACTTGCCTTCTTCACCGCCGAGCGGCGCTTCAGAACCGATGTCAGAGCGCTCGCCATCTTGCGCGCGATCTTACCTGCAGCCATTGCCCGTGCGCCATTTACCAAAGTTCGATCCTCCAATTGCTGCGTAAGCGATGCGACCAGCGGTTCTCGTTGGGATCATGACCCTGAGGCTTTGCCTAGCCTCCGCTTGCGAAGCCGGGGAATAGGGTCATGCCGCCGTCGATGAACAGGGTGGCGCCGGTGACGTAGTCGGCGGCGTCGGAGACGAGCCAGGCGACCGCCTGCGCGATGTCGTCCGGCTCTCCGATGCGCTTGTAGGGCACCAGCGTCATCAGGCTTTCGTACGCTTCCCTCGTCTCCCAGGCGCGCTGATTGATGGGCGTCCGGATGGCGCCGGGTGCGATGCCGTTGACGCGGATGCCGATGGGGGCGACTTCCTGCGCGATGCTTCGCATCATCTGCATCACGCCGCCTTTCGATGCCGCGTAGTTCGCGTGGCCCGCCCACGGAATCTCCTGATGGACCGAACTCATGCAGACGAGCTTGCCGGCCGCGGCCGAGATGTCACCGACGATGCCCCGTCTTTTGAATTCGCGGACTGCCTCCCGGGCACATAGGAACTGGCCGGTGAGATTGACGCCGATCACCTTATTCCACTGATCGATCGTCATCTCATGGAGGGGCGCGTCGCGCTGCAGTCCGGCGTTGTTCACCACGATGTGCAACGTGCCGAAATGATCGATGGCACGGGCGAACATCGACCGGACGTCATCCTCGTTGCTGACGTCCGCCTTGATTGCGATCGCTTTTCTGCCCCGGGCCTCGATTTCATGAACGACTTCTTCGGCTGAGACGGGATCCACGACATAGTTGACGACGACGTCGGCGCCGGCCGCGGCCAGCCCCAGCGCGACCGCGCGGCCGATACCTGAGTTGGCGCCGGTCACCAGCGCAGGCTGCCCTTCCAGGGTCACGGGAAAGCGGGCCTGCGGTCGCAAGCGCTCGCCCGGGCTTGCCGGAGCGGCCGGGTCGGTTGAATTCACTGTCATGGCGGACCTCCTAGTCGGAGCGCGCGGCTTCATCTCCCTCGCTGGCGAGGGCTCTCTTGCTACCGCGGTGCTCCGAGGGTTTTTCGCGGTGGGTGAGGTTGTGGGCGGTATTGACGAGGGCTATGTGAGAAAAGGCCTGCGGAAAGTTTCCGACCAAGCGCCGCCGCGAAATGTCGTATTCTTCCGATAGCAGGCCGACGTCGTTGCGAAGCGCGAGAAGCCGCTCGAACAATTCCTTGGCCTCGGCGTCGCGGCCGATCAGATGGTAGGCGTCCGCCAGCCAGAAGCTGCAGGCCAGGAACATGCCTTCCCCCGGCGGCAGACCATCCTTCGTCGCACCCGTATCGTAACGCCGGACGAAACCGTCCTGGAGCAATTCCCGTTCGATCGCCTGGATCGTCGAGATCACGCGAGGATCCTCGGGTGGCAGAAAGCCCACGGCCGGGATCAGCAGCAAGCTCGCGTCGAGTTGCGGCTCGCCGTAGACCTGGACGAAGGTTTTGCGCTCAAGGTCGTAGCCGCGCCGGCACACCTCGTCGTGGATCGCGGCTCGTTGCGCTTCCCACTCCTCGACGCGGCCCTTCATGCCGAACTCGGCAGCCGACTTGATGGCCCGATCGTAGGCGACCCACGCCATGATCTTGGAATACGTGAAGTGTTTCGCGCCGCCCCGCACCTCCCATATGCCCTCGTCCGGCTGGCTCCAGATGCTCTTGAGATGGTCGAGCAGCGCGCATTGTACTGCCCAGGCGCGCTTGTTCTCGCGGAGACCGCCGCGGCGCGCCTGATATAGGGCGTCCATCAGCTCGCCGTAGACGTCGAGCTGAAGCTGGGTGTGCGCCGCGTTTCCGATCCGGACGGGCTTGGAGTTCTCATATCCGGAGAGCCACGGGACTTCCCACTCGGTCAGCCTGCGTTCGCCGGTGACCGCGTACATGATCTGGAGCTGCCGCGGACTTCCCGCGACGGCGCGGACGAGCCAGTCGCGCCAAGCGCGCGCTTCGTCGAAGAAGCCCGCGCCCACGAGGGCCAGTAGCGTCAAGGTGGCGTCACGTACCCAGCAGAAGCGGTAGTCCCAATTTCTCGAGCCTCCGATCTGCTCCGGCAGCGACGTCGTAGCGGCGGCGACGATGCCGCCGCTCGGCCCGAACGTCAGCGCTTTGAGAGCTATCAGGGATCGCTGGACCGCCTCCGAATATGGCCCTGCCGTCTTGCAGCGGCTGGACCAATTGCGCCAGAAATCCTCTGCCTGTTTCAGAAGAGACGCAGGGTCCTCGGGAGCGGCGGGATCCTGGTAGGATATCTGATGGGAAAGCACGAAAGCCACGGTCTCGCCGCGCGCGACCGAGAACGAGCCCACAGTTTTCATGGCTTCGCCGCGCATCGGCACCGCGGTCCTGAGCAGTAGCATCGACGCGCCCGCGACCATGCTGACCGCTCCGTCCTCAAGGCGGCTGACCCAAGGTACGCTGGTCCCGTAGTCGAAGCGCGCGACAAGTTCGCTGCGCATCTCGACCTCGCCCTCCAGTCCTTCGACGATTCTGACGACCTTCGAGAGATCCGTCTTAGGCGGCATGAGATCGATGAGGCGGACCCGGCCGCAGTCGGTCGTAAAGGTCGTCTCGAGGATCAAGGTGCCCGGTCGGTAGCGTCGTTCGCTGCTCGAGCGAGCCTCGGGGCAAATCTTCCAGTATCCGTTGTGCTCATCGCCGAGTAGCTTCGCGAAGCAGCTGTCCGAATCGAAGCGGGGGACGCAGAGCCAGTCGATTGACCCGTCGCGCCCGACCAGACCCGCAGTCTCACAATCGCCGATCAAGGCGTAGTCTTCGATCCGAGCCATGCTGGGCATCCAACCGGAACGTTTGCCCTCCAGTTCCGCAGATCCCATTGCGGACGTTCATACTTTCGACTGAGGTCTAGTGGTCGATGCGCCTTACGGGGAACCCGCGAACCTCTTCGCCCGTTCTCTCAAAATCGGAGGATCTCATGCGTGATAGGCGGAAGAAAACGGAAGGCGGCACCGCCCGCTTCTTCGGCGAGTTTGCTACCCGCACCTCGCAGGCTGCGGGGCGCGCGTCGACCTTCGTGCTCGCGGCCCTGGTGGTCATCATCTGGGCAGTCACCGGTCCGTTGTTCGGCTATTCGGACACGTGGCAGTTGGTCATCAACACCGGCACCACCATCGTCACCTTCCTGATGGTCTTCCTCATTCAGAATTCCCAGAACCGCGACAGCGCAGCCATGCAGGTCAAGCTTGACGAATTGATCCGCGTCGGGACGGCGCGAAACTCCCTTGTCGGTATCGAGCATCTCACGGACGAAGAGATCGAAGACCTGCGGGAGAAATGCGAATCGCGCGCCAAAGCGGAAAAAACGGCGAACGAGCGTGTGAAGACGACCGGACGACGGGCCCGCCGCGCCGCCGAGCAGGCGGCAAGTTAATCGCTGCGGCACCTATACCGCGAAGGGTGTCAGGGCCGCCCGCAACAGGGTACAGGTCGGTCGTCACGATAGAAGGAAGGTGCTCTCCAGACGTAAGTGGGTCCTTGGCCGATCACCTGCGCGAAGCGACGAGAGCTACGCTCCGAAGGGAGTTAGGTACTCGCCGGGCATTCGCGTAGCGAGCCGACGCTGAGTTGAACCGCTGCCTACCGATTTCTCGAATGGTCAGATCGGAGAGTGCGGCAGCATCGGTCACACCGCGCTGATGAAGTTCGAGCATCTTCCTTGCGACGACAGCGCACAAGGGCCCTCGCGATCGACGAGTTCGAGTTTTCGGAGAGCGGCCTTGAAGGCCAACTCGAGAGCGTTCCGCTATTCTGGCGCAATGGTGATGTCCGCGAGCAAGCGCGCAATAGGCATGGTTGTGCTCCACTTGGTGCGGGCGGGAGCGCAATCGGTCTCTCAGCCACCGACGCCTACGGGCAGAGCCTCGGCCAATGATGCTGGAAGTATGTACCTCTGGGACTATACGCGGGCCGTGGAACCCACGGGCCATGGTGATCGTTGCTTGGCCGCGGCAGCAGTAGCGAGGAGTACACGTGAACCGACGCCAGCTTGTTCAAGGGTCGGCGTTACTGCCGGCGATGCTACTCGCCTCGCGCAGCGGCTTCGCCGCTGCGTCGGACGAGACCTTTGGCCCGTCGACGGTGAGGGATCTTGCCCGTGCGATCGCAAGCAAGCCGTTCGAGGCGCCCGACGAGAAGCTGCCGGCCGGGTTGAAAGACCTGGACTACGACCAGTACCGTTCGATCCGCTTTTTGCCTGAGCGGGCCCTTTGGCGTGGCAAGAATCTTCCGTTCGAAGCGCAGTTCTTCCATCGTGGCTTCTTTTACAAGAACAGGGTGAATATCTTCGAGGTCGCGGATGGAAAGGTCGCCGAGATCAAGTACCGCAAGGCGGACTTTTCTTTCGGAGAGAAGGTCCCGGCGTTCGAGGAGACGGATCTCGGGTTCGCAGGCTTCCGCATCCATGCGCCCATAAACCGTCCCGACTATTACGACGAGGTCTGCGTATTCCTGGGCGCGAGTTATTTCCGCGCTGTGGCCAAGGGGCAGACGTACGGGCTCTCCGCCCGCGGACTCTCGATCGATACCGGCGAAGCCAAGGGCGAGGAGTTTCCGCTCTTCAAGGCCTTCTGGCTCGAGCGGCCGGCGTCGGGTGCAACCTCGATGGTCATCCAAGCTCTCCTCGACAGCAAAAGCTGCGCGGCAAGCTACCGCTTCACCGTCCGGCCGGGCGAAACCACGGTGTTCGACGTTGAAATGTCGGTCTATCCGCGCGTCGAAATGCAGCGCGCCGGTCTCGCGCCCATGACCAGCATGTTCTTCTACGGCCCGAACGACCGCAACGACATCGACGACTTCCGTCCGTCGGTCCACGATTCCGACGGCCTGGCGATCTTCAACGGCAAGGGCGAAAGCCTTTGGCGCCCGCTCAGCAATCCGCGCGATCTGCAGATCAGCACCTTTCAGGATCTCAATCCCCGCGGCTTCGGCTTGATGCAACGGGAGCGAAACTTCTTCGCCTACCAGGACATCGAGTCCAGCTTCGAAAAACGCCCAAGTCTCTGGATGGAGCCCATCGGCGATTGGGGCGAGGGCGGGGTCACGCTATTCGAGATCCCGACCAAGGAGGAGGTTCACGACAACATTGCCGCGTTCTGGCGGCCGAAGAACCCCCTGCAGGCCAAGGGCGAACACAACTACACCTATCGGCTGCACTGGGGCCCGGATAGCCCGAAGCCGCATTCGCTGGCGCGCTTCACGCGAAGCGGAATAGGGGCGCGGGGCGAGGATGCCCGCCTCTTCGTCCTCGATCTGGTCGGTGAGAACCTGAAGGGCATCGATCCCGCGGGCGTGAAAGGCGTGGTGACGGCGGAGAAGTCCGAAGTGAAGAACATCGTCACGCAGCCCAATCCCTACACCGGTGGCTGGCGGCTCAGCTTCCAGTGCCAGGTGAAAGGCGAGCCGATCGAGCTGCGCGCGTTTCTGACCGAGGGTGACAAGCCCTTGTCGGAAGTCTGGGTCTACCGATGGGCCCCCTGACCACGGCGACGCGACCGGTCGCCGGCGATATCGCGACGGAGCGCCTGCTGCCTCGCGAGACGCCGCTTCCGATGGCTCCTGGCAACCTCGGGAAGGCCCGGGTCCCCGACCGCGTTCCTGCGGCGGTGGGCTCCGCGATGGCTTGGCGCCGCGGCCTCATTCTGCTCGCGACGGCGGCGCTCACGGGCGCGGGCGGCTACGAGATGTATCGCGTGCTGGAGGTCGGCGGCGTCACCGTACTGGAAGCCATGGTGCTGGTGCTGTTCCTCGTTTTGCTCGCGTGGGTGGCTTTCTCGTTTGCCTCCGCACTCGCCGGGTTCTTCGTGCTGCTGACCCATCCGACCGCGGTAGTTGCGGAGCTGCCTGCGATCGTGAGCCGCACCGCCATGCTGCTTCCCACCTACAACGAGGACCCGCACCGATTGACGGCGCGGCTTCGCGCGATGATCGAATCCTTGGAGGCGACCTCGCACGGGGAGCTGTTCGACTGGTACGTTCTGAGCGACAGCACCGACCCGGACATCTGGGTCGCCGAGGAGAAAGCGTTGCTCGCGCTACGGCAGGCGGTGGGGACGCCGCGACTGTACTATCGCCACCGCGCCGACAACACGGCGCGGAAAGCCGGCAACATCTCCGAGTGGATCACGCGGTTCGGCGCCGTCTACGACTTCATGATCGTGCTCGACGCCGACAGTCTCATGAGCGGACAGACCATCGTCCGGTTGGTCCATGCCATCGAGGCCAATCCGACCGCGGGGCTCGTCCAAACGCTCCCGATGGTGGTCAACGCGCGAAGTTTTTTTAGCCGCGTCCAGCAATTCGCGGGCCGGCTGTACGGGCCGATGATCGCCGCCGGCGTGGCCTGGTGGCACGGCTCGGAAGGCAACTATTGGGGCCACAACGCGATCATCCGCGTGAAGGCGTTCGCGGAAGCGGCGGCGCTGCCGCAGCTTCGGGGACCCAAGCCGTTCGGCGGGCACATCCTCAGCCACGATTTCGTCGAGGCCGCGCTGATGCGGCGGGCGGGGTGGGGTATCTACATGCTGCCGACGCTCGGCGGAAGCTTTGAGGAGGTGCCGCCTTCGCTGCTCGATTTCGCCGCGCGCGACCGGCGCTGGTGTCAGGGCAATCTTCAGCATCTCGCCGTGGTGCCCGCTCGCGGTCTCCATTGGGTATCGCGCCTGCATTTCATGGTGGGGATCGGGGCCTATCTAACGGCGCCGCTGTGGCTGCTATTCCTGCTGCTGGGGATGCTGATCTCGCTCCAGGCCCGCTTCGTGCGCCCGGAGTATTTTCCCAAGGGCTTCTCCCTCTTTCCGACCTGGCCGGCCCAGGATCCCGTGCTCGCTATTTGGGTGTTCGTCGCCACGATGGGACTGTTGTTGTTGCCGAAGCTGCTCAGTCTGGTCGTCGTTTGGACGCGGAGCCCGGTGAGGCGCCAATTCGGCGGCGCGTTGCGGACCTCGGCCGGAGTTCTCGCGGAGATCGTCATCTCTGCATTGATGGCGCCCGTAATGATGATCTTTCAGTCGATCGCGGTCGTCGAGATTCTGGCCGGCCGCGATGCCGGATGGCAGACGCAAAGACGAGACGACGGCACTGTGGAGCGCCGCGAGCTCTATCGGAAGTACGGCATCCCGACCTTGTGCGGCGTTGCGATGGCCGCAAGCGCCTACGCCGTTTCGTTGCCACTTTTGCTCTGGATGTCGCCGGTGATCGTCGGGCTGCTGTTCGCTGTTCCTATCGGGGCGCTGACGGCCAGGCCGTCGTCCGGCAAACTGTTCGCCACCCCTGAAGACCGGGAGCCGCCTTCAATCCTGCGCCGGGCCAACGAATTGAGTGCGGCGGCGGAGGTCGGCATCAAACCCGCTCTCACGGAGCTTCGCGAAGCCCCCGAGCTGCTGGCCTTTCATGTCGCCCAGTTGCCGCCACCGCGCGCTGCCAGGCCCGATACCGTAGACGCCAACCTGGCGGTCGGACGTGCCAAGGTGGATGCCAGCGAGACGTTCGAGGAAGCCGCCGCGCATCTGTCTTCGCGCGAGGTCTTCTCGATATTGAATGACGCCTCGGCGCTCTCGACCGTGCTGCAGAAGGGATGACCTTACCGAGTGCCTGGCGGACCACGCTCTCGGGGCTCGAGCCAATCCTTGATCCGAGCCGACTTCCCGCGCTCTCGCCTCCGACGTTCGGGAAAATATGGCAATTCTCCTGCCTCTTTCCGGAACCTTGCCATCATCTGCGGGTTCTCGCATGCCGCATCTGGCGGCGAGGAGAACAACATGAACAATCTTCTAGTGACGACGGCCCTGGCCGCGCTGATCTCGACGGGCGCGATGGCGCAGTCGACGGTCGTCACCACCACCGGCACCGGTCACTCGGCCGCCGTGCAGATCGAGCCGGAATACCGCACCAAGATCCGCACCTACGTCACCGAGCACAAGGTTCGTCCGGTGCAGCAGAAGATCGTGGTCGGCCAGCCCGTCCCGCGCGAGGTCGAGCTCGAGGCGGTGCCCGCCGATTGGGGTCCTTCGCTCAGGAAGTACCGCTATGTCTACTCGGGCGAGCGCGTGATGCTGGTCGATCCGTCGACCCGGACGGTCGTCCAGGAGATCGACTGAGCATTCTAGCGGGTCGCTGATCGCAGCGGCCCGCCTCCCATCCGCCGATACCTTGATTTCCCATTTCCGAGCGGCCATCCATGCCGATCATTCGTTATTTCGTCTTCGTCGGCGGGTTCCTGCTGGCGTTGCTCTTCGCTGCGGATCGGTACCTGCCCGCTCCGGTAGAAGCCGCCGCCGTGGCCGACCCCGACAGGACCATCATCCGGATAAAATCGGCGAGGAGCCTTCCGGAGAAAATCGTCTTCGACACCAGCCAGCGCGCCGAGGTACCGATGATCGCGCAGGCCGATCCGATCCCGGAAGAGCTGCCGCGGGAAGTGCGAGAAGCCATGGCCGCCATGCCTGCCGCACCATCCGGCGAGGCCCGGAAGGAAGAGCCGGCCCACGTTGCGGCGGTCCTCACGCATCCGAAGCGGTCGGCAATGCTGCGGAAGCGGACACCCGACCGCCGTCTCGCCTTCGAGCGCGCCGATGCGACTGCCGGCGGATCGTGGTGAGCGGAAAGCCTGGGAGAGGGTCAAAGAAGGGGACCGAAGGAGCAGCTTTGCAGCCGGGTGGGCTGCTCGCACGTGGGGGCCGTTCATGCTTGGGGCGGGGCGGTTAACTTTGTTGAATTCGTCGCAAAGCTATTCCGCGGTAAGCTAACTCTTCCTGCGTTGGGGGTTTCCATGTTCGATCCGGCCACGACCGCGCTCTTGCGCGCCGTATCCGACGAGGTCTGCGAAGACGTCTTGCGCCACGAAACCGCGGCGCGCACCCATGTTGCTTCGAGGATTCTGGAAGCGGCGACGAACGGCGACAGCTCGCCGGAGAAGCTGAAGCAGGTCGGACGCGCGGCCCTCCACGACGCTCCGACCATGTGGCGATAGGTCGAGGAAGGCTGGGGTGAACTTCCAGGTCACCGTGCTCAAGATCCTGGTGAGCTATCCCGACGGGTTCGCCGTCATGGTCGATCTCAAGCGCGACATGGCGATCCTGGCGACGAGCGGGCGCGACTGGGCCGAGCGGACCAAGCGCCTTGCCGCTCGCGTGCCGGAGCTCGACATCTTCTCGCAAGGATTGGTCGAGCGTCTGAATGGCGGATGGCGGATCACGGAGAAGGGCCGTGCCGTGCTGGGGTTCATGGAAGCCAAGCCTGCCGAGACAACGACGGAGAGCGCTGCGCCCGCCGTGGAGCCGCCGGCTTCAAGTCCAGCGGCGTCCACACCTCTCGCCGCCAGGCGCTCCGGCCGAAGCCAGCGCCTGCAGCGCCGTCGTGCGGCACGCGAGCGGGCCCGCGCAAAAGCTTGCTGAACGCCCGCTTGTGCGTTGAGGCACGCGCTCGGGAAAAACTGGAAACTTTGCCGACTGTGTCGAGTTGCCAGCGATCGGATCGGTCGCCGGGAGCGCAGAAATGGTTGACGATGTCGTCTTGAAGAACGCCTCGGAGACCCCCTGGAACGTGTACCGCGCTCGGCGCCCCGACGTCGGCGCTCGCGACAGCCGACGCTGTTTGCTGGAGCGCCATCTGCACAGGAGATGGGAAGAGCGCCAGGGTGATACCGGAGAGCTCGCCAGCTTCGGGATCGCCTACCTGCACCGGCTTCCCAGAGACGAATGTTGACGTGCATGAAAATGCTATTGGCACGCGCAGCCATCGGAAGCACAAGGCCCGGTTGGACGCTGCTCGCGATTTCGTTTCTGATCTCCGCGATCATCGTGATCGGCTTGCGCATCGTGTTCGGAGCCTAGCTCGATGCGGATCGCCCAGCTTGCCCCGTTGGCCGAGAGCGTCCCTCCGAAGCTGTACGGAGGCACCGAGCGGGTGATCGCCTGGCTGGTAGACGAGCTCGTCGATCGCGGGCACGACGTGACGCTGTTTGCGAGCGGCGACTCGAGCACGAAAGCCAAGCTCCATGCCGTGTGGCCGCGCGCGCTACGCCTGGGGCGGAAAGGCGTCGATCCGAACGCCGCCTGCGCGCTCTTGATCGAGGCCATCGGCGAGCGCGCGCGCGATTAATTCATTCTCATGTGGATTGGTTGCCTCTGCCGGTCCTGGGCCGCACTGGAGTGCCGTTTCTGACGACCATGCACGGGCGGCTCGACCTTCCGGGGCTGCCCGATGTGATCGGCACTTTCCCGAAGGCTCCTTTTGTCTCGATCTCGGACAACCAGCGGCGTCCGCTCCCGGACGCGAATTGGATCGCGACGATTCCGCACGGGCTGCCCAAGGATCTGTTTCGTCCCTCCTACGAAGCCGGATCGTACCTGGCCTTCCTCGGGCGGCTGACGGCGGAGAAGGGGCCTGAAGCAGCGATACGCATCGCGCGGGCGGTTCAGATGCCGCTCCGGATCGCCGCCAAGATACCCCGGGCCGAAACGGCCTACTTCAAGAAGAAGCTCGAACCCGAGATCGATGGAGAGACGGTCCAGCTCATCGGCGAGGTGGACGAACTGCGGAAGCAGCCGTTCCTCGCCGGCGCCTCCGCCTTGCTGTTTCCGATCGATTGGCCCGAGCCCTTCGGCCTGGTGATGATCGAGGCGATGGCATGCGGGACGCCGGTGATCGCCTATCGCTCCGGATCGGTGCCGGAGGTCGTGGAGGACGGCGTCACCGGATTCATCGTGGACGGCGAGCAGGAGGCGATCGAAGCAGTCGAGAAGGTCATCCGCTTGGACCGACGAAGGGTCCGCGCCCGCTTCGAGGAGCGCTTCGTCGCGAGCCGAATGGCGAAGGAATACGAAGAACGATATCGCGAGCTGGTCGCTGGCAGGTAGCGCCTCCGAAGGAATCGTTCGGCCGAAACAAAGCGGCCCGCCCGGCGTACCGGACGAGCCGCTCGTTAAATCGGCCTGCGATCAGTGCTCGGTGCAAACCTTGGTGGTCTTTACGGCGGACTCGGCCTCCGTCTTGGTCTTGTAGACGCCGTTGCCCACCACTGTCGTGGTGGTGGTCGTCGGCTTGGTGTCGACGACGGTGCATTTCTTGGTCGTCGCATCGCGGACGATGTAGAACTCGGCGGCACTGGCGGCCTGGGTGCCGAGAGCGAAAGCGGCGAGCGCGCCGCACACGACCAGCTTCTTCATGGAGTTCTCCTCAAGCAGTTGTAAAGTGGCTATTGCTAACGAGGCGGACGCGGCAGAAATTCCACTTTTTCCCGGTCTGGAAGCCATGATGGAACCGCTTTCAGGTGGTCTGCTTGCCCCCCTTGATGACCTGAAATCGCGGTCCGGCCAGCCTGTTTGGCGGCACGACAACCGGCTCGAAATCCGTGTCCTGTCCTTGCGCGCCCTTGCAATTTGGGCAGACGAAGAGGTGCGCGATCATCGTCGTGGGATTGTCCCGGACGAGTTCGGACCGAAACCATTTCATTGTTACACGGCAATTTGGACAGCTAGGATTGCCGACGTCCCCCAAGGAATGCCTTAGTCGTTTCATCGGCCGCCCCGCGGGCGCAACTTCCGCTCCGGTTCATAGGCCGGCACCCGCGGCTCCGCTTCGGAACGGCCCTTGGGCCATTCCGAATCGATGCGAAGAAGCGGATCAGGCCTTGGCCTTGACCGGGAGCCGAAAGGGCGCCCCCAACCGGTTGAACGCGTTCATGGCCGCAATCGTGATCGTGAGGTCCACGAGATCCTTTGGGGCGAAAGCCGCGCTTGCGGCCGCATAGGCCTCGTCGGAGGCGTGCGTCTCGCTGACGAGCGTAACTTCCTCCGCCCACGCGAGGGCAGCCCGGTACTTGTCGGGAAACAGGTGGGGCACCTCGGCCCAGACTGGAACGAGGGCGACTTTTTCAAATGACATCGTGGCCAAGAGGTCCCGGGTGTGCAGGTCAATGCAGTGCGCGCAGCCGTTGATCTGCGAAACCCGCAGGAAGACGAGGTGGATCAGTTCGTGGGGCAGGTCGGTACCCGTGGTGATGTAGTGGTGGATGCTGAAGAGCGCCTTTGCACCGTGGGGTGCCACTTCGTTCCAGACCAGCCGCTTGTTCTCGCTCATGACGTGCCTCGTTGTTCGGAACGCCGGAGATTCGACGCTCGGAGCGATGACGGGCCAAGCGGTCAGGGTGTGACATGACACTCGGCGGTTCCATTCAAAGCGGCCGATGTCACATCCACGCAGGTCCGATCGTCTTATTCTCGGGTTCGGGATGCGCGAGCGACGGTGACAGCGGATATGATCTGCGAGGAAACTGGGCGGATGGAGGCGATGGACGATCAGCGGACCACCGAGTTCGAAGCGGAGCGCAGGCGCCTGACACGCTTGGCCTATCGGATGATGGGCTCGCTCACCGAGGCGGAGGACGTCGTTCAGGACGCATGGCTACGGTGGGTCGGGGTGGAGGGTGGCGTCGATTCGCCTCCCGGCTATCTGACCCGCATTGTCACACGCCTGTGCCTCGACCGACGCCGCTCCGCGCGGGCGCGCCGGGAAACCTACGTCGGACCCTGGCTGCCAGATCCTCTCGTCGGTTCCGTGGAGCCGAACGAGACGGTCGCCGACGACGTCACGGTCACGTTGATGCTGGCCCTTGAGCGCCTGTCGCCTCTTGAGCGGGCCGCTTTCCTTCTCCACGACGTCTTTGACGTGCCGCTGACCGAAGTGGCCATCACGCTCGGCCGCCAGCCGGCAGCTGTTCGTCAGCTCGCGGCGCGCGCCCGCAAGCACGTGCAGACCGCACGTCCCCGCTTTGATGTCGAACCCGCGGATGCGGATCGGATCACCCGTGCTTTCTTCGCCGCAGCACGCGACGGGGACGTGGCGGCGCTTTCGGCGCTGCTGGCAAGGAATGTCGAGATCCATACCGATGGCGGCGGCAAAGTCCTTGCTTTCCGCAATGTCATTCGGGGGGTCGAGCGGGCCCTGCGCCTATTTGCTAGGCAGCGACGCAAATACGTCGTACCGCCGAAGCTGCTTCGTGTCGTCACCATCGACGGCCTGCCAGGCTACGTTAGCCTCGATGGACGCGGCGTTCTGCAGACGACTGCGCTCGACATCCGCGAGGACGGGATCACCGCGATCTACATCGTCAAAAACCCGGACAAGCTGTCGCACTTAGCGACAGAAATGGAATTTCCAGCTCGCATCTCGCCGATACCGCCAGCTTCATGAACTGCCCGAGTGACTGCGGCAACGTGGAGAGTCGTTCGATGGGCTGCATATGAGGCTCGCCCACGGTCGACGTCCGCTCCGGGTCATTCGCGTCGATCTGACCGCGTTCTCCGCACGTCCGGTGTCGCCTCAATTGCTGCCATGCTGAGCTCGACTTTCCTCCTTCGCCTGAGGACAAAAGCCCTCACTACAACCTTCTTACATCGCGCCATCGGTTTTGCATTTTAGCGGCATTGCATGCGACCGCTTCCCCTCCGGATATTCCGCTTGCAGAAGGATGAATTCTGACAGGCGTTCTTCCCTAACCACATCATTCCCTCCTATTGACACCTGCCGCAAATGGGCAAATCCTTTCCAAAGCGAATTTTCAGCACGATAAATTTCGGCGCTAAGGCCTTTCTTTGGCGCCTTCTGAATCCATTTGCTTCTAACCGAAAGCGGAGGGGCCCATGCGCGCGCTCGCTTTAAAAAGCGTCTCTCTTCTCCTCGCCACTCTTGCTTCGATCTGCGCCACGGCCTGCGCCCGCGCACAGGATGCGACCGACGAGCAGTTTGGCAAGGTGCACTTCCAGACCACTTGCAACGAGGTCGCGCAACGCCGCTTTGATCGCGGCATGCGCTACCAGCACTCGTTCTGGTACCGGCCTGCGAAGGAGATTTTCAAGGAGACGTTGCAAGCCGATCCGGAATGCGCGATCGCCTTTTGGGGCATTGCACTGAGCCTGCTCTACAATCCTCATTTTCCCGCACCGAAGGAAAATCTCGCCGAGGGCCTCGCAGCGCTGCAAAAAGCCAAGGCACTCGGCGCCAAGAGCGACCGCGAACGAGACTATGTCGACGCACTGCTGGCCTTCTACTCGGGGGACGAGAAGACGACGTTTGGCCAGCGGGCACAGGCCTATCTCAAGGCAACCGAGGCCGTCGCGGAGCGCTATCCCAATGATGACGAGGCGCAGATCGCCTACGCCATCACCCTGAATGTCACGGCCTCACCAAACGATAAGACGTATGCTAACCAGCTCAAGGGCGCGGCCATCCTGGAGCCGATCTTCAAGCGGCAGCCGCGGCACCCCGGCGTCGCGCATTACCTGATCCACCTCTATGACTATCCGGCGATAGCGGAGCAAGGCCTCGACGCTGCCAAGCGCTATTCCGAGATCGCGCCGGCGGCGCCGCACGCCTTGCACATGCCGTCACACATCTTCACGCGCGTCGGCTACTGGAACGAATCCATCGATGCCAATAGCCGTTCCGCCAAGGCTGCCAAGGAGGGCAAGGACCCTAGCGAGCAGCTCCACGCCGACGACTACATGGTCTACGCCCTGCTCCAGCTTGCACAGGACAGCCGAGCCCGCGACGTCATCGCGGACATGCTTGCGACCACGGGCTATGCGCCGGCCGTTCGCGCCGGCCCCTACGCGATAGCGGCGAGCCAAGCGCGCTACATGGTCGAGCGAGGTGATTGGCCGAGGGCTGCCGCACTGAAGGTCGAGCCGAGCCGGTTTGCCTATGTCGATGCGATCACCTACTTCGCCCGCGCCCTCGGCGCCGCGCGCTCCGGCAATGCCGACGCAGCGACGGCGGACATCGCCAAGCTGGCGGAGTTGCGGGACAAGCTGCAGCAGGACAAGGACGCCTATTGGGCCGAAATCGTCGAGATCCAGCGGCAGGTCGCCACAGCCTGGCAGCTCAACGCCTGGGGGAAACCGGCGGACGCGTTGGAAGCGATGCGCCTTGCGGCCGATGCCGAAGACAAGACCGAGAAATCCATCGTCACGCCTGGACCGCTTGCTCCGGCACGCGAGCTTTATGGGACCATGCTGCTCGAACGCGGCATGGCGACGGAGGCATTGGTCGCGTTCGAAAGCACGATGCGCAAGGAGCCCAACCGGTTCGGCGCGATGATCGGCGCGGCTCACGCCGCCGAGAAAGCAGGGGATGCCGTGAAGGCACGCCAGTACTATGCGAAGGTGGTCGACATGGCACGGGATGGCGACTCCTCGCGGGAAGATCTGGCGGCCGCACGAAAGTTCATGGCTCAGAATTAGAGAGAGTTCGGCGGCAGGTGCTATGCGTCTGACCAGCAAATTCACCGCGATCGGCGCAGCCGCGGCACTGTTCTGTGCGGTCGCTGCGGTCTGGATGCTGCGATCCGGCGACCTGACACGTGCAACAGCGGCAACCGGGCAGATCCGCCCGGTGTGGACGGAAACCGAGTGGCCCTTCGGGGTAGATCCTTGGGGGAAAGGCAAGGCGTTTCGCTGCAATGCCAACGATTGCGGCGGTGAGGTCCAGCTTTACGTTCGCGCCAAGCTCGGCTTTTGCAATTGCACCACCGGCGTCGCCGACGATACTGACCTCGAGCAAATGGGCGACTTGGCGCTGATTGGTAAGACAACGCCGATCGGTGCCGGTCGGGAGATTGTCGTTGGGCCCATGCAAGGCCGCAGCCGCGCGTATCGGGTCGAGGGAAATGGTAACGCAGCGCTTTCGTTCGCTTTCAATCAGCGCTGCGACATGGTGGCTGCAACGGCCTTGGTTGGACGGGGCGTACCCGGCTCACTGGAGCCAGCGGTGCTGGCATTCCTCAACAGCGATCGCATGTTGAAGTGGGCCGAGATCGCGTTAGGTTTATAACTCGGCGCTACCTCGAAGCTCGCATTTCGGCACGTCAGCGTCGCTCCCTAATCCCCGAGCACAAATCCGCAAACTTAGCATGCCTCAATCGTAAGATCGGGAAAACTCGGCTAAGATGCTACTTTCCCTTGTTGGGGGCATTTCATGTTCGACATGGCAACCACGGCGCTTTTGCGCGCGGTTTTCGACGAAGTGTGCGAGGGTCTTCCGCAGCGCGAGATCGGCGCGCGGACGCATGTGGCTTCGAAGATCCTGGAGGCCGCCAATGGCGGCGAGCTCTGTCCCGAGGACCTCAGACAGGTCGGCCGCAAGGCCCTTTCGCACGCGCCCACCATGTGGCGCTAACTGAAAACCGGGACGCGGGCGTGAACTTCCAGGTCACCGTTTTGAAGATTTTGGCGGCATATCCGGACGGGTTTGCCGTCATGGAGGACCTCAAGCGGGACATGGCAATTCTGGCGACCAGTGGCCGCGATTGGGCGGACCGGACCAGGCGGCTCGCGGCACGGGTTCCGGATCTCGACATCTGGTCACAAGGGCTGGTCGAACGCATCAGCGGCGGCTGGAAGATCACTGTAAAGGGACGGGCTGTGCTCGAGTTCATGGAAGCTCGCCCTGCTGCGCCGGAGCCCATTCCGGTGCCTTCGGTTGAGCAGACGGTCGTCGCTTCGCCGACGCTGCGGCAGCCGGCCGACCGGGCCAAGCGCCGCCGCGAACGTCGGGAACGGCGCCGCGAGGCGCGCGAAAGGGCTAGGGCCAACGCTTCCTAAGTAGGATCAGGCCAAGAAAAAGCCGCCGGTACGCGCGGCGGCTTGGATAGTGCCGGACTGCCGGTTACTTCCCCAGCCCCAAGCGTACCGCCGTTACCTTGTTTGCGGCCATGCCAGTCCGACCTACCGGACGAGCTTCGATTCGGCGATCGGCGAGCCGAGTTGTGCACCGGCTCCTACAAAGCCGGCAGAGGTCCAACGAGGAGGACGGAAGGCGAACCCGCGCGGCATCACCAGCTGCGAACGCCCCCGGCCAGTACCATGTCCAGCACACCGGATTCGAACGGAGGGCCCGTTTCCGCCGACGAGAGCACCTGCCGTTTCAGCCGGTCCGGCAGCGATCAGGACACAAGGAGGGCGCACGGGCGCTCAATGGCCGCCGTGGCATGGGATCAATGAACATCCCTAGGGGCACAGATGTCCAGTGGTGGTGATGATGTCGCCCAAGTCTTCCGCTGCGACTGCGAACTCGGCTCTGTAGGGGTCTAAAAGAGCCCGGACGCGATGAGGTGAACCTGCTGCAGGTTGGGAAGCTGGCCCGCGGACGGTGATATAGCGATGGTGACGAGGGGCCGGCTGGGCGTCGCCTTCGACACCCCGGCCGATCCGACCCCGTGGCGGCCTGCGACACACCGCGGAAGACGCCGCCGATGGGGCGGCCGATTAAATCGCTCCGGTGGTGCGCTCGCGGACAACTCCCTTCACGACAGGAAAGTCGCGCCCGACGATTTTATCGAGCCGGATCCACGTCGGCACCTCCTTGATCAGGCGACGATCTGTCCCTTCCACGATGATCTCTTTGCCTTCGACCTGCCGCCACGGCAGATATCCCAAGTACACCGCAACGAAATCGGCGATTTTGCCGCGGAAAGTAACGTCGACTGCGAAGCCGGGATCCTTGGCGCAGACGTCTACGCCCTGCGGATCGAGGACCAGCCACAGAATGCTGTACTTCGTTCGGTTGGCCGGCACGCCGGCGAATTCGAAGCGAGCGACGACTTTCTTATCAATGGCGTCCCGAACCGCCCTCTTTCGGAAACCCCATACAAGGAAGAAGGGATCAAGGTCCGTCGGCTTGATCGCATCCCGCGCGTGTACCAGACCCCAATGTCCCATCTCGCTGACGATCGGCCGGAGTGCCTCGCCAGCGGGGGTAAGCCAATATTCGTGTCCAGTCCCGTTGGACCGCGCGCGCCTTTCGATGATTCCTTGATCTTCCAATTCGCGAAGTCGTGTCACAAGGACCGCTCTCGAGATAAGCGGCACGCCACGATGAACATCGTTGAATGTTCGGTTGTCAGCCATCAATTCGCGCAGGATCAGCGGCGTCCAACGCGTCGCCAGTACCTCAGCCGTTTTAGCGATGGGGCAAAATTGGTCATAGCCGTCTTGCATGATCGCGATTGAACCACCGAAGGCTTTGCTTCGCTAGTTCGAAAAACAGACTTGAGCGGAACCGGTAGCGATGTTTGCCTCGGCGCGCCCGGCTCTCACGCCTGGTCGGTCGCAGCAAACGGAGGCCTACATGAACCGAGCACCCCTGCGCCGCAGCATTCTCGCCGGACTGATGTTGTCGCTCCCTGTCACTTCTGCCTTTGCGGATGTCATTTCAGACTGGAATGAGCGAGCCGTCACTTTGCTGCTGGCCCAAAAGCTGGGACCGCCGGCGGCAGAGCGCGTGCTGGCGATGATGCACCTCGCCATGTTCGATGCAACCAACTCAGTGGAGCCGAGATACGCACCGTTCCTCACCAAGCTTCACATCAGCCGCGAAGTCTCCAAAGAAGTAGCGGCAGGCGTTGCTGCCGCAACCGTACTACTCGCGAGCAGCCCGGAGGCAAACGCGCCCGAGCTCAAACAAGCGCTCAGCAACGACCTTCAGCGCGTCCCCGACGGCCCAGCGAAGGAAGAAGGCATTAGAGTTGGCGAAACGGTGGCCGCGAAAATCCTGACGAACAGAAAGGACGACGGGTCCGCCGCGCCCGACGGCCATCGGCCCATCACCACTCCGGGCGTCTACGTTCCGACGCCCAGCCTGGTCGTCGCACAGTGGCCGGGCGTTCGACCCTTCGCGATGAATAAGGCTGACCAATTCCGACCGGAGCCGCCCGTTGCGCTCTCCAGCTCGGAATGGGCGCACGACTTCAACGAGATTTCCAAAGTCGGCCGCTTCGACAGCAAGTCCCGCACCGCGGATCAGACCGAAGCGGCCAAGTTCTGGATCTCGATCGGCGGCGACGTGTTCTATCCGCTCGCACGCGCTCTGATAGCCGCCAAGAAGCTAGACCAAACCGATAATTCCCGCATCTTTGCCTTGATCGCCGTCGCTCGGGCAGACAGCCTGATTGCAGTGTTCGACGCCAAGTACCACTACAATTTCTGGCGGCCGATTACGGCGATCCGCAATGGCGACAGGGATGACAACGCCGAAACAGAGAGGGACCCATTGTGGCGTCCGATCGCGGATACTCCGATGCACCCAGAATACCCATGCGCTCACTGTGTGCAGGCGTCTGCTATGTGTGCGGTTCTCGAAGCCGCATTGGGTACGACCACGTTCTCTGAGATCAGCATGACGAGCACCACTGCGCCGGGGGCTGAGCGCCGCTGGACAGACCTTAAATCATTCATCAACGCGGTGTCCGAAGCCCGGGTTTGGGCAGGCTTTCACTATCGGTTCTCGACAAGGGTCGGTCGTGAGATGGGGTATGAGATCGGCAAGTACGTCGTCAAGAATCTTCTCAGGCCGGTGGAAAGCGCGTCTAAGTGACTAACAACAGTTATTTGACCGAGGCCGGCCGGTGCGCTTGGCGAGTCCAGGCATGAAGATAGGGTAGGCCGTCCTTCGCGGCGCCGCCAGCGTGGTAAGCGTCGCAGGAGGCACTAGTCGGGGGCCTTCAAAGAATCGAGGCGTTTGCGGAGAAACGCCAACACCATGACTTCATCCGACGTGAGCTTGGCATACTGTCGCTTGAACTTCCGAGCGATCTTGGCTTCGATCATCTTGACAAGATCACCGGACATGTAGGCGTTCAGGACTTCCGGGTGCACGTAGCACTTGCGGCAAATGGCCGGCGTATTCCCGAGCTGCTTGGAGACGCTTTCGATCGCGGCGACGACGTTGCGCTTCGCCTCGGCCTGGCTGTCGTACTTCTTGAACTCGGTCAGCGCCAACGCCGCCAGAACCGTCCCCGCCCAAGTGCGGAAATCCTTGGCGCTGAAGTCCTCGCCCGTGATCTCCTTGATGTAAGCATTGACGTCGCCGGAATCGACCGTACGCGGCTGCCCGTCGTCGTCCAGGTACTTGAAGAGCTCATGTCCGGGGATTTCCGCGCAGCGCTTCACGATGGCGGCAATCCGCTTGTCCTCGACCCGAAGTTTCCACTGTTTGCCCGACTTGCCCGTGAAGTCGAACCGAAGGACGCCGCGACCCACCGCAACGTGCTTCCGTCGCATGGTGGTGAGCCCGTAGGATTTGTTTTTCTCGGCATACTCGGCGTTGCCGACCCGGATCAAAGTCTTCTCCAGAAGGCTGACGATCGTGGCAAGAACCTTCTCGCGAGGTAGTCCTTCCAGCTTCATGTCGGCCGCGACACGGTCGCGCAGCGCGGGCAACGCGGCTGCGAACTGGACGATGTGTTCGTACTTGTTCTGGTCGCGCAGCTCGCGCCATTTCGCGTGGTAGCGGTACTGCTTGCGGCCCCGCGCATCGAGCCCGGTCGCCTGGATGTGGCCGTTCGCCGAGGGGCAGATCCAAACGGATTCATAGGCCGGCGGGATACCGATGGACTTGATGCGCCGGATGACGGCGGCATCGGTGATGCGCTTGCCGTCCTTGTCGTAGTAGCTGAAGGTAGTCCCCGTCCGCTTGCGGGTGTAGCCGGGCGCGGAGTCGCTGACATAGCGAAGACCTTCTTCCGCAATGGCTGCTGCGACCTCGGCGGTGCGGTCCAGAACCTGTTCTTCGTTGCGAGTCTCTCGGAGCATGGGCCTGTTCCCTCGGAAGCACCCAGGGATCGAGGCTCCACTCCTTTCTAAAGGAACGGAGACAGCGGTTGGTTCCGTTCGTGAGATCGGCGGTTCGTAGATCAGATCAGTGGCCGCGCAAGATACTTGCCCTATCTGAAGCCGGCGGTTCCTTTCGACGGTCCGCTGCGCAGGCCGACGATGGCTGCAAGGCCGAGCTTCAGACAATCGCCACAAAGTTTACGGACACGCTTTCCCAATTAGTCTGTGCGAAGGTCCGCTATGTCCCAATATTCGCTCGATGTATTGCGTCAGCGCTATGTCGTCGAGAAACGACCGCTCGAGGCCAGCGTCGAGCAGATCCTGCGGGCTGACGCTCGCGCGGGAGCCCGCGCGATCCTGGCTTCGATCGATAAGAGGCGCTTCGAAAACAGGTCCGAGGGGCAGCGCCTCCGCAAGATGCTGCGCTTCGAGACCTCTCTCTGGGAAAGCGGCCTTCATGCTGTGGCAGGCGTGGACGAGGCCGGAATGAGCCCTCTTGCGGGGCCAGTATCCGCGGGCGCGGTGATTCTGAAACCCGGCACGCGGATCGTCGGGATCGATGACTCGAAGAAGCTCGACGCCGCGGCTCGCGAAGAACTCGCGAAGGAGATCAAGGCAAAGGCAGAGAGTTGGTGTGTGGCGTTCGTAGAGGTCGAGGAGATCGACGCGATCAACATCTATTGGGCTGGCATCCAGGCCATGCAGCGTGCGGTCCGGGGGCTGGGATTGACGCCGCAACACTTGCTGATCGACGCCAAGCGATTGAAGGAGATCGACATCCCTCAGCAGGCCATCATTAAGGGCGATGCCAAGTCAGCCAGCATCGCTGCGGCGTCGATCCTCGCGAAAGTCGAGCGCGACATCGTCATGCGGACCCTCGACGCGCGTCACCCTGGCTACGGCTTCGCGGATCACAAAGGCTACCCCGTGCCGGCTCACTATGAAGCTCTTGCCAGGCTCGGCGCATGCGCAGCTCACCGTCGGTCGTTCGGACCAGTACGCAAGACTCTCGGGTTGCCGCCCCTGCCGCCGTGGCCTTCTGCATCCGAGCGAGCCGCCGGCTGAACAGGTCGATTACTTGGTCTAGACGGCACTATTCCCGCGACCAACTCTTTTCGCGAACGACGTCCTTGGCCTTTTTGTCGGACCGCAGGCCGAGATAGACTGGCTGGCGCAGCTCTCCCTTGCTGGTCCACTCCGCGAACTTCACCTCTGCGACCAACGAAGGACGCACCCAGGTCGTGACCTCCGCATCCTTCACCTTGGCGGAAAAGGGCGACTTGGGCGTCTTGAGCTTCAGGAGCTTGCCGTGAAGCTCTCCGAGAACCTGGTGGCTGAAGCCGGTGCCGACGTGGCCAATGTACCGCCAGGCTTCGCCTTCGCGTACCGCCAGCACAAGGGCACCGAAGAAGGGCCGGGTCCGCCTCGGCGCCGTGAACCCGGCGATGACGACCTCCTGCCGCTGCGCGGTCTTCACCTTCAGCCAATCGGCTGTCCGGCGTCCGGACGCATACGGGCTGTCGGCGCGCTTGGCCATGATACCTTCGAGATGTCTCCGCTCGGCTTCTGCGAAGAACTTTGTGCCACTGCCTTTGCGGTGCTTGCTGAAGGCGATGAGCTTGTGGCGCGGCAGGAGGGCCTTGAGCCGCTGCTTGCGCTCGAGCAGCGGCAGCGTGCGTAGGTCCTCTCCGTCCGCGAACATGAGGTCGAACGCGCAGTACAGAAGCTTGGCCTCATGGCGCAGGGCGTTCTGGAGCAATTGGAAATGCGATGCGCCGTCCTTGCCGATCGCGACGAGCTCGCCATCGATCACGGCATCCGCCTTCACGCCCTCTAGCGATTTCGCAACCTCGACATAGGAGTGGCTGATGATTTTCCCGTTGCGGCTGTAGAGCGCGACCCGACCACGCCGGATTTCGGCCACCATGCGAAAACCATCGAATTTGTCCTCGAAGACCCAGTCGGGATCGTCGAACGGCGCATCCGTCAGCGTGGCCAGCATGGGCTGCAGGCGAAGAGGCAAGGTCGATTTTCGGGCCATGGCAGGGGCTCTCTACAGGGCCGGCAAAGGCCGAAACGAGGAGGATGGAAGGCGAACCCGCGCGCTGTCGCCGGCTACGACCGGTCCCCCGGCCCGGACCACGCCCAGCACTCCAGATTTGAACGCAGGGCCCGTTTCCGCCGACGAGAGCACCTGTCGCTTCAGGCCGGCCCGGAAGCGGTCGATGAGGACACAGGGCGTCCGGAGGCCCGTCAGCTCGACGACCGCGGACGGGCCGAGCTCGATTAGAGTCCCGAGCGGCATCCGTTCCAGGTCCAATCCGGCGGTGGTGACGTTCTCGCCGAGGTCGCCTGCGCCAACGTCGAAGCCAGCTTCTAGGAGGGACGGGAAGAGTTCGGACGGGATCAAGTGGACTTGCCGGAGATTGGGCAGGCGGGGCCGGCGGCGCGCCAAATAGCGGTGCCGGACGAAAGGGCCGGCGTGGGCGTCGCCTTCGACGCCGTGGCCTTGCACCAGGATTATGCGCTCCTGAGTTGGTTTGCTGAAGTGGTGCCCGCGATCGGCGGCGACCGCCACGACCCTGCCCTCGAGCGCCAGATCGTGCCCCTCCGACATCAGGCGGCGCGGGCGAGCGAGCGCCGCTTCTGGCGTAGGTAGCGCGTGATTTCTAAGAGCGGCATCGCGTTCAGGACCCGCTCGGCAGGGACACTGCCCTTGCGGGCCATCAGGACGCCCCAGCGCATGTGGTCGAGCTCGGGAATCGAGTGCGCGTCCGGATTGATGCTCAGCATGCAGCCGAACTCGAGCGCAGCCTGGTGCCAGCGCCAGTCCAGGTCGAGCCGCCATGGGTGAGCGTTGATCTCGACGACAACGTCGTGCTTGGCGCAGGCCCGCAGCACCTTCTCGACGTCGATTTCGTAGCCCGGCCGCCGCTGGAGTTGTCGCCCCGTCATGTGGCCGATGATGGTGGTGTGAGGGTCGGAAATAGCCCGAAGCAGGCGCTGCGTCTGCGCCTTGCGATTCAGCTTGAAGCGCCCGTGGATGCTGGCCACCACGAAGTCGAAGCGCTCCAGCACCTCGTCGTCGTAGTCGAGCGACCCGTCCGCCAGGATGTCGGACTCGATGCCCTTGAGGATCCGGAAGTTCTTTCCGTAGCGCTTGTTCAGTCGATCAGCTTCCCGGTGCTGCTGCGCGATCTCCTCAACGGAGAGACCGCCGGCATAGTGGGCGGACTTGGAATGGTCCGCCACGCCGAAATACTCGAAGCCCCGCTGGCGCGTGGCCTTGGCCATGGTCTCCAGTGTCTCGGTGCCGTCGGAGGCATCAGTGTGGCAGTGAAGAATGCCGCGGAGGTCCTGGTCGGTGACGAGCTTCGGGAGCTTGCCTTTCAGAGCCGCCTCGATCTCGCCGCGCCCCTCCCGGAGCTCAGGGTCGATGAAGGGCAGACCGAGGGCGCGGTAGATCTCAGCCTCCTCGCCGGCGATCAGCATGCGGCCCTTGTGCAGGCCGTCAGCGTCAAACCGCATGCCCTTCTCGGCGGCCCGGGCTTGGAGCTGCTCGATGTGGCCGGCGGACCCGGTGGCGAAGAGAAGGGCGGCGCCGAAGTGCTTGCGGTCGGATACTCGGATTTGCAGCCCGTCGGCCGATGGCGTCGATGTCTTGTCCGGCTTGGCAGCCTCGGCAACAATCGCGAGGTCGCCGATGAGTTCGCAGCCGCGGCGGAAATCGCCGGCGATCGTCACCCGCTTGAGTTCGGGGCGGGACTTGCGGATGAAATCCTTCGCATGCGCGAGCAGCGCGGCAGCGCGGTGCAGGTGGAGGCGGCCTTCTCCGCTTTTGGCGATCGCCAGGTTCTGCAGGATCTTGGCCTGCAGGGCGGCGCCGAGTCCTTTTGCCTTCTTGATGCGGTCATCCTTGGCAGCGGCCTCCAACTCCGATAGCGAGCCGATGCCGAGATCCTTGTATAGGCGCAGCACCTTCTCCGGACGAAGGCCGGGCACAGCGAGCATCTCGAGCACGCCCGCAGGAATCTCCTTCCGTAGCTTTTCGAGGCTAGGATGACTGCCCGTCTTCTGAACCTTGGTGATGATGTCGGCAATCGCATCGCCGACGCCCGGGATCTCGGTAAGGCGATCTTCGGCGACGAGCACGTTCAAAGGAACGGCCAGGGCCGCGAGGCTGTCGGCGGCCCGAGAGTAGGCTTTCGCCCGATAGGGATTGCCGCCTCGCAAGGCAGTGCGCTGCGCGTACTCCCGCAGAAGAGTTGCCACCCCGCGCGCATCGAGCGGAGGCATTCAGCCAGCCTCCCGACCGGGGCTTTGCGATGCCGCCGGAGCTGGACGGCCGCCGGAGCGGCCACTTGGCCGCCGATCGAGAGAGGCCTCGAGCTTCTGGGCTGCACGAAAGTCATCAAGGTGTTGGACATTGGGGCCGTAGGCAGCCTCCTTCTTGAGGAGATTGTAGATCCGGCCGGCCACCAGTTGCAGATGCTTCATCTTGCCCCGCGGCATGGATCTCGCTCTGCAGAGAGCCCGGACGGCGTAGGCGCGGAAATAGTCGAATGCGTCTGACATGATGTCAGTAAACGCGGGCTCTCGCCGGGAGTTCGATGGACGCTGCGAGGACTTGATCGCCCGTCGCAGCTTTGCGCAAACACGCGAAAAGTGCTGTCCCTGGAACTCCTCGCCGCCTTCGAAGTTGCGAGACTCGTTGATTGAGGTAGGTAGACTGCCCGCCGTCGGCCCCAACCCGGCGGCGGGTTTTTTGTGAGTTGAGTAGCGTGGCAAAGCGTACAAAGGCGCCTCGGGCCGAAGTGCCGGAGGTCCCTCCCATGCCGGGGTTCATCGTACCCCAGTTGGCGACCCTGAAGATCAAGGCACCTTCGGGATCCCAATGGATTCACGAAGTCAAATACGACGGCTACCGGATCCAGCTCCGGATCGACGGTGACGACCGGCGGGCCTACACCCGTAACGGCTACAACTGGATCAGCAAGTTCTCAAGGATTGCGGGTGCCTTCGATATCGAAGGACAGGCCATCGTCGACGGCGAGGTTGTCGTTATCCATGATGGGCGCACGAACTTCTCCGAGCTGCAGGCAGACCTCGGCAGAGGCGATCAGGATCGACTGGTCTACTTCGCTTTCGATTTGCTGTGGCTGGATGGCAGAGATCTGCGCAAGGAGCCGCAGATCGAGCGGAAGAGGCTGCTCAAGGATCTGATCGAGGAGCACGACCTCAGAGAGCCCGTCCTCTATAGCGAGCACCACGAAGGGGACGGCCAGGCACTGTTCGCCGCAGCGACCAAGCTGAATTACGAAGGCATCGTCTCCAAGCGGGTGGACGCACCATACCGATCGGATCGGGTCGAGGCTTGGCAGAAGATCAAAGTCATTCAGAAGGGCAAGTTTCCCGTAGTCGGCTTCATCAAGGACCCATCCGGTGTGGCCGCGCTTTATTTGGGCAAGAAGGAAGGCAAGGATCTGGTCTACATGGGAAAGGTCGGGACCGGATGGAGCCGAACCACCTCGGCGCAGATCCGCAAGGCGCTCGACACCGTGGTAAGCCCGAAGCAAAAGCTGACCAAGGCCATCAGAAAGCCGAAGGCCACTTGGGTCGAACCCAAGTTCTATGCCGATATCGAGTACCGCGACATCACCACCGAAGGTCTGCTGCGGGCCAGCTCGTTCAAAGGGCTGAGCAAAGGAACGCGCCGATCATAGCCGCGTTTTCCTGCGGAGTATGTGGAGTACCGGCATGGATCCGGAAAGGCGAGTTGCGAAGGCCTTGGAAGACGCACAAGGCATCTTGGCCCGGTATGTCGAGCCCGGCCCCAGAGATTGCGAGCAAACCATAAACAAGCTGCTCAGTGTGCTCGACGACGAAACTGTCGTGCAGGCCCTCAAGGATTCGAAGATGGAAAAGCCCACAACAGAACAACTCGACGAGCTCAAGCGGCTCAGTGCAATCGCCCGCGTGCCGGACGAATCGGAGATCGTGACTTCGAAGGAAGAAGCCGAAATCCGGATCCGCGATCTGAAAGACAAGGCTCGGATGGAGTGAGACGATCCCCGGACGACGTCCAGAGCGAAGATCTCGGTCGGTGAAGGGACGTCGATCCAGGACATCCGGCATGAACCCGATGGACACGTTCGATCCCGATATGCCGTGCCGCGTTCGCGATGGTCTGAACGACCAGATCATCGAATGGAGCGCTCAGTGGGCTTCGATGTACCACGAGCACGCGTCGAAATGGGATGAAGGCGTCATTTCCTGGGACGGCCTTTTGCTTAACGGGTGGGCGCCCATCGTTCCGAGCCATCCTTGCAGTCACTGAAGCGTCGCAGCGAAGCCGGCTGGGAACTCGCGATTCCTTGCGGCGTTGCACCTCATCGAACATTCGCAAGAGGAGGAGCCGATGGCGGCAGCGAAGAAGAAGACCGCACGTGGACGCAAGCAGGACCGGGCACGCGTCGCGAAGGGACAGGACTACGAAGTCCGCTACGAAGCGAAGAAGACCGGCCGCTCCGCATCGGCCGTGAAGAAGGCCGTCAAGAAGGTCGGCAACAGCCGCAAGCGGGTCGAGAAGCGTCTCGGGCGGTAGGTCCTGACCGGCCGCTCCGCTGTTCGCGTGTCAGGCCTCGCCGGGCCCGGAGAAGATTGAGGTTGGAGGCGTCGTGCGAGGCAGGGGAAGCGGGCGCTCGGGCGGGGAGGATCGCAATGCCTGGCCGCCCTTCGCATCATACCGCTTCGCCAGGTCGAGGAGGCGTCGCCGGGTGAATGGGTCGGCTCTTTCGGCAATGGTCCGGACCCGGTGCGCGAGACCCCGATAGAATTCCTGCTCCATGGCGCTCCCCACGACATCACTCGTCAAATTTGAGTGGCCTGCACTCGGGGAGTCAAGCGGCGTAGGCGCGGAGGTCTGAAAACTTTCCAACACGCCTTGTACCGACGCCTCAGGCAGGCCTAAGCTGCCGGCGGCAGGAAAATTCGACATGACTGTGCTGCACCCGATCCGGAAGGCGTGTCCGGCCTGCGGAAGGCCCATGAAGGTCGTCAAGAACGATGCGGACCCCGGCAGGGAGCGCTATGTCTGTCCGGTTTGCGACAACGATCCTTTGCACGACCCTGCCGCTCGCAAGTGGGTGGATAGCCCGCTGAAGCCACCGGCGGACTGAGCTCTCGTCAGCCGGAACGGTCGTTAGATGCGGCTGGAGAACCGGGTGAAGGCGGTCAGCCTTTGCACGTTGGGCTCGACGTCCTGCATGTAGATCTCGGTCCGGAGGAACGCGATCTCATCGTCGAGCGCGCTCTCGTCGACGTCTCTGAACCAGGACTTTGCCCTGCCGTCGCTGCCGTCGTTCCAGCGATAGCCCCTGCGTTTCAGCGAGTCCTTGAGCTCGAACGCGGTCTGCTCCGCCCAGACCCGCATCGTCGGCTTGCGGGCGGTCTCCAGCAGGAGCGCCAGTGCGGACGAGCCAGTCGGCGGCAATTCGAGAGCGAGAACCTCCAGCAAGGCGTGGCAATCGTCGACTGCCCGGTGCGCCTGATGGAAGAAACCGGCACCGTTCAGCAGATAGCCGAGTTGCGCTCCCGCGAAGCCGTGTTTGCGCCAGTCGATCTCGCTCATGCTGCAGCCCCAGGCCTTGTGCTCGAACACGGGCCAGTAGCGCTCGACGAACCTTCTGTCGAAAGAGCTGTTATGCGCGATCGTAATGACCCCGCTTTCGGCGAAGGTCGTGACGGCGCCATCGTCGAATTTTTGACCGGCAACCACTTCGTTGGTGATCCCGGTCAGTGCCGTCACTTCCGCGGTGATCGGCGCACTCGGTTCGTTGAAAGCGGAGAACGTGTCTCTGACGCCGACGATCCGCCCCTCCGGCGTGTAGTCGAACTTGACCATCCCGAGCTCGATGATCTCGTCTTTCACGTGGTCGAGGCCGGTTGTCTCCGTATCGAGCAGAATGCCGGTCCTGACCTCCTGCCCGGCGTCCGGCGTGTAGGGAGACCGGGGGATCAGGCGTCGAAGGACCCTGTAATCGGTCGATTGAGCCAACGCGTCGGCCATTGCGGCCAAGTCCGCCGGGTTGCGAGTTTGCCCGCATCTGAGGGGCTGGGTCAGGGCGTCCATGGGTGCACAATACCGGCCAAAAGCTCCACGAGGTACCTGGAAAACAAGCGATTCACGAGGTTTTCGAACGTGCCCGGGGGCGCTGCGGGCAGATGGCCAATTTTCCTGTTGGCGAACCCCGAGCATGTCGGAACCGGTAGGCTCCGTTCGTCTTGAATCCAGCACCGTCCCTCCGGAGTATCGCGTTCATGGCCCCCCGCGCCAATTGGAAAGGCTTCCTGCGCCTCTCGCTCGTCACTTGCCCGGTGGCGCTGTATCCGGCGACCTCGGAGAGCGAGAAGATCTCGTTCAACCAGCTAAACCGCGCGACCGGCCACCGGATCAAGTATCTCAAAGTGGACGCCGACACCGGCGACGAGGTCCCGAACGAGGACATCGTGAAGGGCTACAAGGTCGACACCGACACCTTCATCGAGGTCACCAAAGAAGAACTCGAAAACGTCGCCCTGGAATCCACTCGCACCATCGAGATCGACGAGTTCGTCGACAAGACCGACATCGATCCGCGCTACCTCATCCGCCCCTACTATCTGCGTCCGGACGGCAAGGTCGGTCACGACGCCTTCGCGGTGATCCGCGAGACCATTCGGGAGATGGACAAGGTCGCGATCGGACGGGTCGTCCTGACCAACCGCGAGCACATCATCGCGCTTGAGCCCCTGGAGAAAGGCCTGATGGGGACGCTGCTGCGCTACCCCTACGAAGTGCGCGACCCGAAGCAGTATTTCGACGAGATCGATGACGTCAAAGTCACCAAGGACATGCTCGATCTCGCTCGGCACATCGTCGAGCAGAAGGCCGGCAATTTCGAACCTGACAAATTCGAGGATCAGTACGAAACCGCCCTGGTCGATCTCATCAACCAGAAGCGCGCAGGCAAACCGATTACGCCGAAGGAACGTCCGCGCGGCGAGAACGTCGTCGACCTGATGGACGCGCTGCGCAAGAGCGTCGGTGGTGCTGCAGCCTCGCCGCCGGCTTCGAAGAAACCGGCCAAGAAATCGAAGAAGGCGGCGGCTGGCCAGAAAGAAATGCTGATGCCGATCGCGGGCAAGAAGCCCGCGAAGGAAGCGGCCGCGAAGAAGCCGGCCACAGGGGCCCGGCGAAAGTCGGCGTGAAGTATCCGGTGACACCGGACGGCCGCTACTTCGTCGTCCGCGGCCGGCTTTGGCGGATGGCCAACCCGGGCCTTGATGAGGCGCAGAGATCGAAGCTGACAAAGCGACTCATGACAGCCAGGCGGGCTGTCCGGGACGCCAAGGCGCAGCAAGATCCGAAGGCCGAAGCGGTCGCCCATCATGCCGTGAACGATGCCAAGACGGCGCTCGGCGAGCGGGGCCCCGTCTGGTCGGGCGATGGTTCGCCCGACCTCAACCGCCACATGGCGAAGAATACGATCTACGCCGACTGGTACGCGAAGACAGGGCGGTCCCGCCCGGGAGGATCCTGAATGCCCAGAGCCGCCATCTTCGACGTGGACGGGACCCTTCTCGACTCCGTCGATCTCCACGCTCTCGCCTGGCACGAAGCCATGGTGAAGTTCGGTCACGACGTCAGCTTCGAGCAGGCGAGAAGCCAGATCGGCCAGGGCGGCGATAAGCTGATTCCGCATTTCCTCACGGCCGAGGCGCAGCGCGACCACGGCAGCGAGATGGAGGAATGGCGCGGCAAGCGCTTCAAGAGCGAATACCTGCCGCTGGTGCGTCCCTTCTCCGCGGTACCGGATCTGCTGCGGCGCGTGCACGATGCCGGGCTCCGCATCGCCGTCGCGTCCTCCGCCAAGAAGGACGAGCTCGAAAAGTACCTGGAGATCGCCGGCATCGCCGACCTGGTCGATGTCACCACCAGTTCGGATGATGCAAAGGAATCCAAGCCGGCCCCCGACATCTTCGAGGTCGCTCTGGGCAAGCTCGGGATCGGAGGCGCAGATGCCGTCGCGGTCGGCGACACCCCCTACGATGCCGAGGCGGCGGGCAAAGCCGGCATCCGGACGATCGGCGTGCTTTGCGGCGGGTTTACCGAAGCAGCGCTGTGGCAGGCCGGTTGCGCCGAAGTCCGCCCCGGGCCGGCAACATTGCTGGCCTGCTTCGCGGGTTCGCTCCTCGCAAAGTAGACGCCCATGGCGCGCAAGCTGAAGACCTACCAGACCTCGCTCGGGTTCTAGATCTCGCGATCGCGGCGCCGTCCATGAAGGCCGCGCTGGAAGCGTGGGGCGCCGGCAGCAATCTCTTTCCACCAAGGCTTTGCCAAGGAGACCGACGATCCGGACGTCGTCGCGGCGGCCATGGCGAAGCCCGGCGTGGTGTTGAAGCGGCCGGCCGGATCGAGCGGGCCGTTTGCCGAGCACGCCGACCTGCCGGACCGACCAAGCCGAAGAAAAGCCGTCGTCCGGAGCCGAGGCGACGAACCGCTCCCAACATCAGCGTCAAGGATCCGCGCAAGGCGGCCGCGCAGTTCGAGCGGGAGCAGAGGCGGCGCGATGCTGAGCGCCGCAAGGAAGAGGCGGCCCGGGAGCAGGAGCGGCTAGGCGCGAGAAGGCGATCGCGAAGGCGCAGGCTGCGCTGGACGCCGCGCAGCGGGAGCACGACGAACGATCGGAACATCTGGAAGCGGAGCGGTGCGACGTCGAGAAGCGCGTCGAGGCCGAGGATGCGCGATGGGAAGGTGAAAGGGAGAAGCTCAGGGACGCCCTGCACCGCGCCCGGGAATAGGCCGGCAATTCCCCATTAACCGTCCCGAATCCTGGGGCGAATTTTTTGCGTCGGCCCCTTGAAACTTTTTTCGAGATTCGTAATTTTTTCGTCGTCGCCATCATGGCGACCGGGATGCCGTCAGGGTCCCGCCACTCGAGACGGGCACCGGTCGTGTCCGGTGCCGCTCAACCATTTTGCTCCTTGGAGGATCTGGCTATGCGCACTGTAGATTTTTCGCCCTTGTTCCGGTCGGCCATCGGCTTCGACCGTCTTTTCGATCTCGCCGAAGCCGCCCAGCGCGTGGGCGAGGAAAGCTATCCCCCCTACAACATCGAACGCCTCGACGAGAACCGCTTCCAGATCTCCGTCGCGCTCGCCGGTTTCAAACCGGATGAAGTCGATCTGACGGTCGAGCAGAACATCCTTACGCTGGAGAGCCGCAAGAACGACAGGGAAGAGCGTACCTTCCTGCATCGCGGCATCTCGGCCCGCAACTTCAAGCGCCAGTTCACGCTCGCCGACCACGTCGAGGTCAAGGGCGCAGCGTTCGAGAACGGCCTGCTGGTCATCGACCTGCAGCGGGAGATTCCCGAAGCGAAGAAGCCCCGCCGCATCGCAATCGGCGGCGCCGTGCCGAGCAACGTGACTCAGATCGAATCTAAAGCCGCCTGACCGGACACAGGCGCTTGGAGTCGCCGGCCGCGCGGTTTGTCCCGCGCGGCCTCCTCCTAACTCGTCTTCAGAAATGGAGCCAGCCATGCGGCCGACGACCGCACGCGACGACAACGTCATCGATCTCAACGCCGTCCTGCATCCAGGCACGGTATTCGAACATCCGCGGGACGTGGTCTCGCATCCCACGCTCACTTTCTCCGAGAAGAGGGCTATCCTGGCATCGTGGGCCTCCGACGCCTCCGCCATCGCGTCCTGCCCGTCGCTGCGGGCGCCCGAGGGTTTGAGGGCCCCCGTTACGATCGACGAGATCTTGGAGGCGCTTTGTGCGTTAGACGGTAGTCCTCGCAATCCGCCCGGCGGCAAGCCTATGCGCCTGAGGCCGGTCGACCGCGCTGCTGCCTAAGACAGGGGAGAAAATGCAGATGACGGATCTGTCGCAAGACAAGCCTGAAGCCATCGAGCCGGATGTCGCACGCGAACTACAACGGCAGGTCGCAGAGTGGAAGGCGATGCGGGCTCCGCTGCGGTCGCGCACCGCCTCCGGCGTGCAGGTCGAACGTCGGTTCAAATGCCGGCCTGTCACAGCCGCGCTACAGGTTTGACGAACCGATGAACGCCGCCTTGACCGTATGCGCCGCGCGCCATGCCCCGCTTCTTTTTCGATGCGACCGATCGATCAGGGCGCCTCGTCCGGGACGAGGTGGGCGAGCAGCCGACCGACGACGCTGCGGCCTGCCAGGAGGCGTTATCGCAGACCCTGAGCATCGAGCATTCGCTCTGGCCGGGAGGCACCTGGTGCAGGGACAGTCCGCGACGGCAAACGCGTGGTCTTCGAGTTCACTTGCAGAGCCGAACAATCTCGTCAGCGGAATACTGGTACCGGGATCGAGCGGCAGATGGAGCAATTCTGAATTTTGCCGCCGACCCGAGGTCCGGGAGGACGCTAGTCGGTTGGCGGATTTGAAGCCATGGCTTTCTCCAGCTCTCCTATCAGTACCTTGAAGTGCTGGGCGAGACGGCCAAAGAGCTCGCGCTTCTTGGGGCAGTGGCGAGATCCCGGATCATCTCGCACTCCACAAGCTGGATTCGAAGCTTTTCGAGATGCAGCTGGATATCCTGCATGGCGGTCTAGCGTGGTTTGCGGCGGCTCACGGCAAAGCATTATGACCGTCCGGCGGCACTCTTCAAGAGTTCGGCGATGGCCGCCTGCAGGTCGGCCACTCTGAACGGCTTGTGTAGGATCCGCGACCGCTCCCCCTGGACCGAACTGACGGCGGCGCTTTCGGAATAGCCGCTCGCGAAGATGATCGGCAGTTCAGGCAGACGCTCGCGGGCCTGCCTGGCCACTTCCGCTCCGTTCATTCCGGGCATCGCAAAGTCCAGGATCAAGACATCGGGAATGACCCTCTCCAATGTCCGGAGCGCGGCAGCGCCGTCATCGGCGACGATCGGTTCGTACCCCAGACTATCCAGCGAGTCCTTCAGGAAGGCGCGGACGTCGGGATCGTCGTCCACGACGAGAACCGTCGCCTGCGGGGCCTCGCCGGCCGCCGGGAGTCTCGGTTGTTGCTCGTCGCGGGATCGTCCGTCGGTCCTGCGGAGATAGAGCCGGACCGTCGTGCCGGCGCCTGGGGTGCTGTCGATCCGTACTGTGCCGCCGGACTGGTGCAGCGTGCCGTATACCTGACTCAGCCCGAGGCCCGTGCCTTTGCCGGTCTCCTTGGTGGTGAAGAAGGGTTCGAAGGCCCGCTCGGCGACTTCGGGCGTCATGCCGGTGCCGAAGTCCTTGACCGCCAGCTCCACGTAGTCACCGTCCGGAAGCTCGGCATCGCCTTGCAGAGGGCGCAGCCTGGTGGTGATGAGAATTTCACCGCCGTTCGGCATCGCGTCTCTGGCGTTCAAGGCGAGGTTCAGCACCGCCATTTCGAGTTGGACCTGGTCGCCCTCGACGCGCAGTCCATCGGTCTTGAGATCGGTGCGGATTTGAATGGTCGGCCCGATGCTTCGGCGCAGCATGTCCACGAATCCGTCGACCGCCTTCGAGATGTCGATCGGTGCGATCTCCAGCTTCTGGGTCCGCGAGAAGGAGAGCAACTGGCTTGCGAGCCGGGCTCCCCTCTCTGCGGCCTTCAGGCCTGCGCCTGCCCAGCGGCTCACGCGGCCAGGGTCGTCCGGCTTCCGGCTGATGAGATCGAGACTACCGGTGATGCCTTGCAGGAGATTGTTAAAGTCGTGCGCGATCCCCCCGGTCAGTCGCCCGACCGCTTCCATCTTCTGCGCTTGGCGTAAGGCTGCGTGGACGACCTCGAGCTCGCGAGTACGTTCGGCGACTTTCTGCTCGAGGGTCCCGTTGAGTTCGCGCAGGGCTGCTTCCGCGCGCACGCGCTCGGTGGTCTCGGAAACGATGCAGAGCACGCCCCCGACGCCGCCATCCGCCTCGGGCACGGCAGAATAGGAAACGTCGAAATACACCGTCTCTCCGAAGCCGCGACGCTCGATGTAGAAGGGTCGGTCCTTGGCCGAAAAGGTCTTGCCGGTCTCCCGGACCCCCCGCAGCAGCGGCTCCAGATCGTCCCAGAGCTCCGCCCAGTTCTCCCGAGCGGGGCGCCCCAGCGCCTTCGGGTGTTTGTCACCGATGGTGGGCGCGTACGCGTCGTTGTAGAGGGCGACGAATTCCGGCCCCCAGAACAGGACGATCTGCGCGTCCGCCCCCAGCATCATGGCTACGGTGGTCGCGAGGCTCGGGGACCAGCAGTGAGGCGGCCCCAGGGGTGATGTCGCCCAGACCGCGTCCCGATAATGGTCGCCCAGAGGCGTGTCGGGAAAACCGATCGGTCGGAGAGGAGCCGCCCCCATTGCGATTTACCGGTAAGATGATGCTCGGAATATAATTGGATCGTACTGCAACGCCGTCATAATTCCCGAAGGACGTTCTGGTTCCAATCAGGCCAGAGGCAGCCGCCGGACCGGTTTCCATGGGCCACCGAGATACTCCCAGATAAGCAGGCCCGTGACCGAACCCGGGCGCGGAGCAAACTCGCGTTCGAGTGCTCGATGCAGCTGGCGCGCAGCATCCGGGGCCACCTTGTTCTGTATCGTGACATGTGGCCGCCAGGACTGGCTGTCTTGCCGCGAGAATGCGCCGCCCATGACGTCGCGAGCTCTCGCCCTTAACCGGTCGAGCTCCGAAGATTTGATCCGGACGGCGACGCCGAACCCGAGCAGGAAGGTAGCGTCGAACACGATGGGCACGGGAGCGGCCGGAAGCTCCATGACCTGCAGGCGCCCTGTCTGCGCCGACGACAGACGGTGAAACAGCGTGAGGTGAGCCGGCAGGACGTTCCGCTCCGGAGGAAAATGCTCGCGGCGAAGTCCGTCCAACCAGACGAAGCTGGTTTCGTCCAACTCGGCTGTCAGGATGAACGTCCGATCCATGCATAACCGCGATATAGCGACCGGTGCAGTTCAGCAACCTCAGTCCGGAATTCCGGGCACGCGCCGCCGATCGAACCGAGGACTTCGCAGAAATCCGCCACGGCTCGCACCCGCGCCTCGATCTCGACAAGAGGACGGAGGCCGAGGAGGCGCGGTGGGAGAGCGAGAGGGAAAACTCGAGGACGCGCTGCGGCGTTCAAGGGAATTGCGCCGGCAAGCGCGCTCCGGACCAGATTGGTCATCGTGTCAGCAGCTTGGCCAGGTGCGCGGCAAGCCTGGCTCGGGTCAAGGGCTTCTGCAGCACTGCGACCGGTCGGATGGCTTCGGCTCTCGCCAATGTCGATGGATCGGTATTCGCCGTTACGAAGATGGCTTCGATGCCGTAACGAGATCGAATCTCGAGCGCCGCGGCGATCCCATCAACGGCGCCTAGGAGCCTGATGTCCATCAGCACTATGTCCGGCCGCGCCTCGCCCGCGATCTGGATCGCCTGTTCGGCCGAAACTGCCGTTCCGACCACGGTGTGCCCCAACGATCTGACTTGGTCCTCCGCGTCGAGAGCGATGAAAAACTCGTCCTCGACGATCAACACCTTCAATTTTTTGGCGTCCACATTCACTCCTGAATCGGTTTGCCGGAATTGCGGACGATATGGGCGGCGGGTATCGTAAGCTCCCAGTGGATGCCGTGCGGCGTAAAGTCGAGCTTGGAAACTCCGTTCAGCGCGCGGGGAACGAGTTCGGTGATCACGCGGTGGCCAAATCCTTCGCGCTGCCGCTCGGACGGCGGACCATCGTGCTCACTCCACTCGAGTCGAACCCCGCCGTCCGCAAGCAGACTCCACGCGACGACGATCCGACCTCGGTCTGTCGACAGGGCCCCGTACTTCGAGGCGTTTGTCGCCAGCTCGTGGAGAGCGAATCCCACGTTCTGCACTGCCGATGTGTCGAGGAAAGCGGCTGGCCCGCTGATCTGGGCGCGCGCCTCGGCGCCGAACGTTTCCAGATGGGCATGGACGAGCTCGTTCATCCACGCGCCGCGCCAATTCTGCCGGAGAAGGAGGTCCTGCGATTGCGCAAGTCCTTGGATACGGCGGTCGAACTGGCCGATGAAGTCGTCGACCGTCGCGCTCTGACGTGCGGTCTGAAGAGCCATCCCCTTCACCACCGCAAGCTGGTTCTTCGCGCGGTGGGCGAGTTCGCGCATCAGGAAATCCGCGTGCCGTGCGCGCTCGTTCAAATCCTTGGACGCCTTCGACAGAGTTTCCGTCAAAACGTTCGCCTCGCGGAGCGACGTCCGTGCCGCGTGTACGTCCTCTCCGCGACCGACCGACGCGGCAGCACGCGTGGCCAGGTCCAAGGGAAGCGCCATGAGTCTTGCGAACAGATAGGCGAGCCCTCCTCCGAGAATGAGAGCCAGACCGACAAGAACAGCGGCAAAGAAAGCGCTTCGGTCGTAGGGCTCCTCTGCATGCGACCGGGGGACCGTGGCGGATATGAACCAGCCCGCACGCTCCGACCTCACCGTCGCGCGCAAGATACTTTGTCCGGCGATGTTTACTGCGGGGTAGACGCCGTCCGCACGTTTGGTCTGCTCGAACAGATCCGGCGGCAGTGGTTTGCCGACGTACTCGTCCTGCTGCCGCGAACGTGCAAGGACGACGCCATTCGTGTCGGTGACGCCGGCAAGCCAAGCCGGGTCGAGCCGAACCTCTTTCAATACATCGGCGATGTAGGCGGCCTGAAACGACATGATGAGGACGTAGCGCACGCGGTTGTCGCCGCCGAAGACCGGGACTTCCACATTAAACACCGGCAGGCCGTTCACGGACCCTTTGAACAAATTCGATATCTGCGCCTTCCCGCTGTCGATCACCCGTTGCGCGGTCACTGGATCCGACGTCGGCGGAAGGTCCGCCCCGTAATCCTTGAGCGTGTCGACAAGCTGCCGATAGGACGTGTCGATCAGGACGATCGCGGCTTTCGTAGGCTTCAACGCCAGTACCGCCTGGCGGTGGAACGCGTCGAGATCACCGCTTCGAAGCTCGGAAGAGGTCACCAGGGTCTCCAGAGTGATGAGCGAGCGATCGAGCTCTCGGTCCACGACGAACCGGAGGTTTTGGGCGACTTGCATGACCCTGCGCTCGATCTGAGCCTGCTCGATTGCGGCCATCCGGTTCAAACCGATGAACGCGACGAGGAGCAGCGGCAGGACCAGCGCAAGCGCGAACAGTCCGAGATAGGTTCGGATCCGTTGCGGGCGGACCGCAAAGCTAGGCAAATATCCCTTCATGCGATCGATGTCGCATGGCCTGAAATTCTTAAACCACGCATATGAACGCCCCCGGCCCCCTCCCCAAACGCGATTGGAGTTCCATGGTTCCATGCGATGCGATCCGAGACCTGCGGCCGTCGGGGTTGCCGCACGCTCGTTCGCCCACGGGTCGACTGCTAAGCGGACCTCTTTGTCATCTCTGCCAGAGCGGCCCTCGCGACGTCGGTCAACTCGCCGAGAGTCCTGTTTCCCTGCAGCGCGCTGTCGAGAAGTTTCTGAGCTATGGCCTTCCGCAGTTCATGATCGCCGCCATGAGGCAGCGAGCGGCAGATCTCCTCCAGCACGACGTCAAGATTCGCCATGGTTCGCTCGTCGATCTGGGTCATAGCTCATCCCGTCCATCCTTGGGCGGCGCGACTGCGGGACCCCGGTCCTCTTGGCTATTGCTTGCCGCAACCAAACCGTCCAGCCGAGAAGCATTTTCGGCCTGACGTGCCTTCCTTAGCAGGACCTCCCGATCGGGACCGGGCGGGAGATTTGATGCCTGGTCGCTGACCTGTTTGGCGAAAGATGCGAGCCGATCCTGCAAAGATGTAGACTGCTTGAAACGACGCCTTTTCTGCACGGCACTACCCTCCCCTGCGCTACATCGGCCGAGACGACACTTGGCCGATTGGGCTTTCAAGGATCCAAAACCAGCGAATTGGCGAGCCGCGAAAAAGTTCCGGCGGTTAGCCCTCCGGCCCGATCGTTCCGGATGCGGGTCTTGTAGTCGGCGACGCGCTGGTCAGCCGACCCCGGGCAGACATTCCGGGCAAGTGTCGCCGACCGAGGCGAGCACCTCCCTGATCTCTGCGACCGCTTCGTCCGCGGACAGGCCGAACGGCGGATCCTGCTTTGCGATGTCGAAGGCGATTTCCCGCGCATGCGGGTCGGCCCGCTCCTTCGCCCAGCCGTGCTCCTCGCATTCATGGATGGCACCGGCTTCCTGCAGCACGTGGATCGCCCAGCCGCGCAGCGTCCGGATCGCCGGCCGTCTTTCCTTCGTCATCAGCATCGAGATAGCTCCTGCCGGTACGAATCCTTCCGCCCGCCCGCTCGTTCCGGGCGGTTAGCACGGGTCAGGGATTCGCAATCGGCAGAGCTGGGCATTTGTCCGCGTGTTCCCGCGGCGCTGTGCACAACCGGGTGCAGCGGCTGCCCCAGGGTGCCGGCTCTCGGCAGTTCGGACCGGGATTGCCATCCAGAACGCAGAGGGTGTATTGGCTGACACGGGTACCTCTAAGTCGTGGGAGAGGTGCATGGGTAATTGGCTTATTGTCCCCAAAGGGACGAGCCTGGCGAGGCGGACCCGAACGCGCCGGGCAGCGCAGTACGTCCGAATGTCGAGGGAGCTTCAGCGCTACTCGATCAAGAACCAGCTCGCAGCCATTGCCAGCTATGAGGCGAACACTCTCACGATCGTCCGCACTTATGCCGACGAAGGCCGCAGCGGTCTCCGGATCAAGGGGCGGCCTGGTCTCGTCGAGCTGATCGACGACGTTCAGTCGGGACAAGCCGACTTCGACCACATCCTCGTCTACGACGTCAGTCGCTGGGGCCGCTTCCAGGACGTCGACGAGAGTGCCTATTACGAATTCCTGTGCAAGCGGAGCGGCGTCCAAGTCGAATACTGCGCGGAGCTCTTCAAAAACGACCGCACCTTCGTTTCCGGTATCGCCAAGAGTCTGAAGCGCGGCATGGCCGCAGAGTGGAGCCGGGAACTCTCGGTCAAGGTGCACGCTGGACACTGCCGAGTCGTAAGCCTGGGGTACCGCGTCGGCGCTCCCGTGGGCTACGGCCTCCGGCGCCTGATGGTCGACGAGAGCGAGCATCCGAAGGGCTTCCTCGAAAAGGGCCAGTTTAAGGCTTTGCAATCGGATCGCGTTCGACTACAGCCCGGCTCCGGTGAGGAGGCAGCCGTGGTCCGGATCATTTTTGATCAGTTCGTCAACGACCGGAAATCCTACAGCGACATCCGGCGCCAACTGAACGATGCCGGCATCGCCAATCACAACGGTCGGCCGTGGACCGACGGCATGATCCCGACCATCCTCGCGAACGAGAACTACATCGGCAAGACCATCTACAATCGCACCTCGCGACGTCTGGGACAGAAGCTCGTCAAGAATCCGGATCACGCATGGGTCCGAGGCGCAGCGGCTATCGAGCCTATCGTGGACCCTAGCATCTTCGCTCGAGCCCAGAAACTGCTGGCCGAACGGCGTGTGGAGATTCCAGAAGATGAGATGCTGGTGCGCCTTCGTCTCACGCTACGCCGCCGTGGAAAGCTCAATTCGCACATCATCAACACGACGCTTGGTCTCAATCACGTCTCGTCGTACGTGAAGCATTTCGGCTCGCTGCGGAAAGCCTACGCGCTGATCGGATACAAGTCGCCGCGGGATTGCGATTGGATCGACACCCGAGAGCATTGGGCCTCCGAACAGGCGAGGCACGCAACCGAGCTCGCGGAGGTGTTGCGAAACGACCTTGGACTTCGGCCGGAGCTCGCTCCGGACGGGATCGGCGTCGATGTCGAAGGCCGGCGGGTAGTTTCGTTTCTCGTCGCGCGACGGCTGGCGCGACGGGGAGAGGATCACGCTGCGCAATGGAAGGCCTATCGAAGGCAGATTTCATCGGGCCTGCTTGCCGTGATGCGGTTGGATGCGGCAAATCGCGAGATCGAGGATTACGCTCTACTGCCTGCCTCGTTGAGGTCGGGACGCTACGTCTGGCTCGCGTCAGGCTCCCTTCGTCGCCATCGCGGGGCGCTTTACCGGGAAAGGGGGGCACTGTTCGCGGCCATCAAAGCAACGCTGGCAAAAACCAACCGTGCCGACCCAACCAGTTCAGCATCGCCGAAAAAGCAATCGAAACCAGGCCGGCCCAAAGCCAAGGGCTTCGGCGGGCGGCGCTCACGGTGCGGAGATACAAAATCGCTCCGATGAGAGTGCCGTAGTTCCTTCGGAAGTCACCGTTCAGTTTCGCAATCTTGGACAGTTCCGAGGAGGTGTCGACGTCATTTGCCATCGGGCCGGCTCCGGTATCTGCGAGGACCAGCGCCTTATGAACCACTGTTTTGCCCGACGGCACAAGCAAAAATTCGTATTATCGGAATTGATCTAGAGGAATTGCTTCTCGGGGTCTGATGGAACTCTGAAGCTGCTACGCGGCTTGACCGATATCTCCTTCCTCGCTTCGCTTTTGATTGATGAGGTTCAACAACTGCGCCGAGGCCCGCGCGTCGCATAGGGCGCGGTGGTGATTGTCGAGCGATATGCCGTAGATCTCGCAGAGCTTTCCTAGTCCGTAGGACTTGTGTCCCGGATAGCGCCGCCGCATCCCGGCGCACGTGCAGAGCTTCGGAAATCTGAAGCGCCGCCCGATCCGCTCGAATTCGTGGGTGATGAAACCGTAGTCGAAGCTGACGTTGTGGGCGACGAAGATGCCGTCGGCCATGAACTGCATGAAGGAATCCGCGACTTCGGCGAACAAAGGCGCGCCGCGAACCATCTCGTTCGTGATGCCGGTCAGCTGGACGATCTTTGCCGGAATGGCACGCTGCGGGTTGAGGAGAGAGTGCCACTCGTCCACGACGCGGTGGTTCCGCACCTTCACCGCGCCGATCTCTGTGATACGGTCGCCGTTCGACCATGAGCCAGTGGTCTCAATGTCGACCACCACGTAATCCTGGTCGGGGTCGAAGCGGTAGTCGACCCGCCCGATCTCGGCCACGATACCGGCTTCGCCGAGCTGACGGAGACGGGTCAGTTGGTTGCGGCGGATCACATCGCCTTCCGCCTTGACCTCCATGAAGGACGCCTTGCCGGCTTGCACCAGCATGAGATCGGGGAAGCCGTCTCGCATCCCGCGGAAATCGTCGCACATGCTGCGGACGATGCTCGCGATGCCGACCGGATCGGTTCCTTCGAGCACGGCTCGCAGCGCCTCCACTTGCACGTGATCCCAACTGAAGATCCCGTTCGGGCGGCCCCATCTTGCTGCGACGGTGCGGAGGATCAACGGGAGGGCGGATCCGGACGCGATGGCCGCCAGTTTCTCCTCGATCGTCGCGGCAAAAAGCCGACGGAAGCTGCGATCCTTCAGGCAGTGAGGTAGCCAATCGAACCCGCTGGGCAGCCGCGTATTCTCGAAGAGCTCCTCCCAGAACAGCAGGCCGAATAGGGTGTGCCACAGCACGTTCTCGGTGAAGAAAACCTTCGTGCCCTCGCGCCGGAGCACGCCAGCGACGCCTGCCTCGGGATTGCCACGATGGGTGTCGTCCACGGTGATCGTTCGGCCGGACCGCAGAAGTTCAGTACAGAGACCTGTACGCCGTCCGCCGAACTTTCGGGCGTAGAAGTCGGTGGCGAAGAGGTGCTCCTCATCGCTGGCGGGATCATCGATCATCCGCTGCAGCAACGCTTCGGCATCGGCCTTGTCGCCCGTGTTGTAAAGCAGGCGAACCAAGCGCTCATTGCAGTCGGGAGAAGGCCCGGCACGGTAGAGCTGCCGGGCGAGATCGCTCTCGCTTGCTTTCTCGAAGAAAAGGCCCGTCTGATGCGCGGCTCGGCTGCGGAGATCGGCGGCGAACTCGGTCGGGCAGGCAGGGCCCGCCAGCACGTCGACGGCGGCCCGTCTGTGAACGGCTTCCGATCCCTCTTCCAGGCTGTCCAGCACCCGGCTGTAATGGAACGATGCGAGCGCCTCCTCGGCATCGGTGAAGCGTGCGCTGAACGAGGTCTCGCGATTGGTGCGGAGAATGCCCAAGTCGCGTAGCGCGAAGTTTTTTAGGTCTACCTCAGTCTTGCCGAAATAAAGGTAGAGCAGGAACTCGATCGGCCGCGTGCCATCGAGCGCGATGAAGTTGCGGGCGCCGCAGTGCTGCGCGGCGACGGAGAAAGGAATGCTCTGTAGATAATAATCGATGAACTTCGGCTTGGACCAGGATTTGCGGACGTCTCCTCGCCCGGCCGCCTGCGCTCCGGTGACGAGGATGTCCTTTGGCAGGCATGACACGAAGGCCGCATAGTCCGCTTCGCCGAGCTCCCGTGCGTGGCCGGCCGCGGTGAGATCGGATGCCGCACGCTCGACGTCATCGATCTCCGGGTAGCTGAACAAGGATCGGTTGAATATGGCACCGCGCCTGTTGATCATCCGGACCAGCAGGCATCGCGCATCTCTCGGAAGGCCCTCGAAGCGCGCTATGAAGGCGTGATGCTCTGGACCAAGCACGGAGGCGTACGTCCGCTGCACGAACCCCAGCATTTCCGCGAAGTGGTCGAGATAATAGTAGACGGGCAGTTGAGGCAGTTTGGCCAAGCGGACCTTCGCGGCAGGAATCGTTCGTTCTATTTTTGTTCGAGTGGTATCCTCGGAGTCAAGCGCCTAGACGGGCTACAATTGACCAGAATCGCGGGCTTCGGCCGTCGCCGGCGCCGCGTCTTCCTTCACGCCCCGTGCCACGATCCGTAAAGTCCCGTCCGGGAGGGGGCGCTGCAGCTTCAGGGCCTCCTCGGCGGGCGCCGTCATCCAGGTCTCGACCTCGTTCGGCGTCGTCAGGATCACAGGCATCGCCTTCGGATGGATGGCGCCAACCTCGGCGTTGGGCTCCGTCGTCAGGAACGCGTAGAGGTCGTTGGTGGTCTCGCCTTCCTTTACCTTCCGGACCGACGTCCAGTTGGTCCAGATGCCGGCGAAGCATGCGAGCGGGCGGGTCTCGTCAAGCGCGAACCAGATGTCGCCGCCTTCGGCCCTGTTGAACTCGCTGAAGCTGTTGAACGGCACCACGCAGCGGTTCTGGGCCCCCAGCCAACGGGTCCAGTGTTTGCTCTTCACGTTGCGGATGTTGGTCGTGCCTCCATCCGGCTCCATACGCAGCAAATCCTTGAAATCCACGGCCTTGCCTTTGGCCTGCAGTTTCTCGGCTCGCTTCTTCGTCGCGTCCATGAGCGCCTTCGATGAAGACGGCATGCCCCAGCGGGCGGTCGCGAGCTCCCGGCCCGCAGCGCCATTGCGGACGATCGGCGCCGTGTAGTCGGGAAAGACGCCGGGCATCGGAGGGAGGTTGCCGACGTATCGATTGACGACGCGGAACAAGGCGGTGATGGCAGCCTGGTTGGTGGTGATGCTGTAGAGGTTGCACATCGTCAGGTCTCTGGAGCGGCCTGGCGAGGGCGCTGCGCCAACTGTAGCAGCGTGGCGGCCGGTCGGCGACTGGCCTTGGCGCATTCGCTGCAGCGAAGTCGGCTCGCGAGGTCATGGACGAATGTTGTTGGCGGATGACGCAGCGCAACCAAGTCGACGTCCCGCTTGGTCTTGCATCGCGAGCACTCGATCTCGAGCCAGCGATAGCCGCCGTTGATGGCTTGGTCGATCGTCGGGGACGGATCGAGGGGCCCACCATCCGACCACAAGCGTTCGTTGACCGACTCGCATAGGAGCTTGTCGGCCTGGCGGATCAAGGCCTCTCCCTTGGCCCGAGCCTCGGCGGACTGCGCCGCAAGGATCGTCGTCATCGCGCGGGCGCGGCCGAGCTCCTTCTGCAGAGCCTTTCGGTCGCCGCCGCTAAGCGGGGTCGGGTGGTGCTTCGGCGCCATCGGCGTGATCACTCGAACGACGGCCAGCAGCCGTCTTCCTCATGGCGACCCGTCCGGATCGTGCACGTGTTGTCCAGCAGGCGCTGCCCGACATCCCGCCAGATTGCGATCTGCCCGTACAACCGGACGGCATCCGCCTTTTGGATCTCGACGGTCCGGCCGCAGCGGCGGCAACTCACCCTCAGTAAATGCTTGGGAATTTCGTTCAGCCGCAGCGCGCGTCCGGACGCACGGGCGACCGGATTGGCCTCGTCGGCGCGAGCGTCGGCCAGGAGCGCTTGCCAATATTCGGGCGGGAGGTCGTCGTTCGGTGCCAGCCCGCGCGCAGGAGGCATCTTTCTGCCGACGGCAGCGGCCATCTTCTCCATTTGGGCTCGGGTCGGCATGCGCCAGCTCGCGGGTCGGTCGGACATGGCTCAATAGAACATATCAGGAACGAAAGAGTCGAGTCCCCGTGATGCCGGATGGCAAAAAAACCATCGTCAGATCGGCTGAGCAATAGGATTTGATGCAATCGAGGCGCGCCACGGGGGCTGTCTGAACCCGAGAGGTTGGTTGCCTCGGCCCCCAAACGCCACCCAGCTCTAATGTTCTTCCGCCCCCGTGATGGGATGTTCGCCAACAAGGTACTCGGCAACGCCGGAATGGATTCCTTGGTACACCAGTTTGTCGGGGCGATCCGCGGGGATCATTCCGATCTCGAGTTGTCTCGGATCCATGCCGGGAATGAAGCCGGAGAAGAAGAGAATGCGACCGAGGAAGTAGTCGCAGTCCGCACTCAAGATCGCCGGAATCCCCGCCTTGTCCTTTTTCACGTTCTGGGAAAACTTGTCGGCGACGGACATTGCCAGCGTGTATGAGCTGATGAAGTCGCGCTCGAAGTATTCAACTTCGTGCTCGAACAGCTCCTGAAGGACAATGCCTCTTCGATAGAAGATGTCCGATCTGCTTATGCTCGACGCTCCAGGTCGCCGCTCGATCCAATCATCGATCAGAACGTGCATCATCCTGTCGTTGAGCGTCAAGAGACACGCCAGTTCCTGCGTCGTGAGCATCGCGTCGCCCGGTCCGATGTCCGACAGCGTTACGATACGATCGATCGTCAGTCCGCGGATGATTGTCTTGAGATAGTTTTTGACGCTCCTCTTGAGGGCCAGCACGTTTCCCTTCAACCGCTTCGATAGGCCGTCCGACCATTCGCATGCGATGGTATCGCAGAAGAGCCGGGTCTTCGCCTCGCCGATTTTCTCGGAAAGCTCGCTGACGAATTCCGCCTCCATGTCGGACTTGCGGTCGACAAAGAACCCTAGGAGGTCGTTGTTTATTTCGGACTGCTCGACCGTGAGGAACCCGCCGGTGGACGGAGGCATGGCTCTCGCGATCTCTGAATCGTCGACATGCGCGGCTTCCATGAATCGATTGCGGAAGTCATCCGATGCGAAGTATTGCGGAAGACGGGCATGCCGCAGGGCCTTGTTGTTCGAGAGATCGACGTCGTCGGCGTCGCCCAATACAGATGAAGGCTTACCGTCATGCGGCGGCATTTCGCTGCTCCGCAGAACGACGGGTGCGCCTTACCACGTCGAAGTATCCTTCGATGGCCTGATCGCGCGGAATGGCGACGTCCCAGTGTGGCTTTGCCATGCCACGGAGTACCGATCGGCTGAGCAAGTTGTTTCGGCTAATGCAGCAGACTTCCGGAATCAGGATGCAGTCCGGACAGGCTCCCCCGCGCTCGTCGCATAAAGCTCCCGAGCCGCAGCGAAGGCTCGTCGGGTCCAGCATCGACGAGAGCACCAGATTGCCGTCGGTCGCATTGGTTGCCATCCGCCAGGCCGAACTGAGATAACCCAGATCCATCGTGGTGCCCCGGCGATACACGACGAAGGCCAGGTCGGGCAGGAAGATGTGCTCGGTCAGGCTTCCGAGCTCCAGTCCCGACACCTGGGCCACGGAATGCATCATCTGGTGAGCCATCGTGTGCAGCAGCGTGTAGACGTATGAACAGAGATTGCGGGATTCGGGTGTGGCGTTGCCGCGATACTCGTCCAGCCAACTGGAAAACCCGCCGCCTTCCGGCCTGGTCGTGTGATAGCCGTCGATGATCGCGGCGCCCAGTCGGCTCGTCGGGGCGGGCAGTTCGTAGGTGATCCCGTTCGCATCGAGCCATGCCCGGACGCAGCTCTCGTCCAGGCGCACGTAGAACGCTTCGTTGTCCTGCCTCATCACGTAGATCGGCTGGACATGCTCTTCGTGGAAGTACGCGCGCGGGAAAAGGTTGAGCTTCACGGGCATCTCCCACATCTCGCCCGTCTTGTCCCGGCTGACGCGGGGGCCGGATTCGACCCTCGAGTAGCCGAACGTGAATTCGCAGACCGGAAACTTCCGGACGAGACGCATGTCCTCGATGCCGAGCATCGAGAGGACGTTCGATACCTGTGACTTGGTCGCCTCGACTTCGTCCGGGCTCATGTCGGGCAGGATCGGATCCTTCGGCTCCCTGACGTTGATCACCTTGTCGGCGTCGTTGAGGACGTCGATTTCCAGCGTCTTGTGTTCGACCGCCTGCCGGATGGGATCGAATTTGCGGTCCCATTGTTCGGCGCGGATGTCCACGGCGTAGTCGAGCGCGGGAGTGCGTTGGTAGACATCGGGAATGAGTCCTTCCGTCCGCCAGCGATCAAGCTGATCCTGCCGCGCCTTAACCGAAGCTTCGGCCAGATCCTCGCGTTTCATGCCGCGCATCATTGCGATGATTTCGGCGTGGTTCTTGTACGAGAGCCACTCCGTCGCCCGGTTCTTTTCGCGCAGCGTGTTCTCGATGTCCGCCTCGGAAATCGCCGCGACGGGATAGGCGAAGGCCTTCGCGATGAAACCCTTCAGTTCTTCCGTGCGGCTACGCAGGAGCAGCGGGAAGTAGTCTTCGTTGGCCAAGGCGAGGACCCTGTCGCCCTGGACGTAGTACGCGTTGTTGGCGCGATACGACACGGGCTCCATGTTCACCTCGACCTGCTGGTTCGATCCTTGGTTCAGCCCGTCGCCGAGAACCCGCAAGCTGGTAGGATCTTTGAGCACGGGGAGTTTCGTGGCGCTCTTGCAGGCCGAACAGATCAACCGCCATTTGCTGAAGACTGGAGACGAGCGATCGAGGAGGTAGTGCGAATTGCCGCAGTGGCACTGGACGCGGTTCCAGACGATGTCCTGACGGTCGCGGTCCCACCTGTTGTAAAGCGTCGAGACACGGTGGTAGCCGCCGGACCAATGGACTTGGACCACGTCCAGCTGTTCCCAATTGGACCTGCAGGGCTCGTCCTGTATGCGGTGGGGACATCCGTCTTCGAGCGTGCCGCTCTTCGTCTCGAACTCTTCGACGCCACCGAAGTCCTTCAGAAGACCACACCGGCGGCAGACGAAGGTCAGCGGCTCCGGAATATAGTTCATCACGTCCGGAACGAGGAAGGCCAGACGGTCGCCGCGAAGACGAGGGGCCCCGTCGTCGTTGCGGAGCTGAGGGTCGAGCACCAGCTCCGGGTCGACCGGCGGCTGGCCCGCCGAGCGTCGGCAGTTCAAGCCTTGGATCTCCCAGTTCCGTACGCGTTCGTTGATGGTGTCGAGCACCTGATTTTTAAGCATCTCGCTGAGTTTGGCCTCGATGCGCGCGGCCGGCTGGGCGATGCACGCGCCCATGCCGCCCTCGAAGGTGAAGAACGCCCCCGGCGCGTAGATCGTCGCGAGCTGCGACCGGGACCGCTTCATGGTGAAGATTTCGTCAGTCATTGCGAAGCTCCGCGGTGGTTTCGATCATGCCTTGCGGCTTCCTGGTGCCGCCCTCCCTGATGAACCGCATCATCGTCTGGAAGCGGTCCTTGGCGTCCGCCTTGCGGGCATTGATGAGAGGACGGACGGTTCCGGGCGCATCGACGTCGCGCAAAGATGTCATCGGACTGTCGAGGTTGCCCCGAAAATGGTCCCAGAAGGCAGCGAGGTCGCCGTCCGCCGTCGGCATGTCGAGAAGTCTCACGAACTCCTGCAGCCGATCTCTGACCATCGTGGAGACGATCTGCCGTTGCGCGTCGGCCCCGCCGACTTCGGCGTCGATCCCGACGCACCCGGCGATGTACTTCTCCGCTTCGTCGACGAAAGTGGTCGACTTCATGCGGTTCACCAGCGAACGCACGAACGAAACCTTGCTGAAGATGCGCGTCCGCTTCTTTTCCGGATCCGCGTCCGCGACGAACTGCTCCTGATAGATCTTGCCGATGAGCCAGTTTTGGATGAGCGAAGGAATGACCCGGACGACGGCACGATCGGCCCACCGCTCGATCGCCGGGGGCGCGATCATGCGCTCGAGGAAACGATGGAAGGTCTCATGAACCTCTAAGATGAAGCGGTCCCGTCTGTTTTGCGGCGTCGGAATCAGCATCGAAAAGCCGACATGCGTGCGGCCGACGCGTGAACTCGCCTGGATGAACTCGTCGATCGCGGTGGGCATGCCCGCGAAGAACATCGAATTGAAGTTCTCGACGTCGACCCCATGCGAAACCGCCGAGGTGGCAACGATCATTCGCAGCGCGTCCTGGATGTCCTCCGTTGCCGGATCGAACTGCTTTTCGGCCTTGCGCACGATCGCCTCGACCGCCCCCGACTCGACGCCGCCGCTGATCAGATCGGTACGGATGCTTTCGACGACCGCACTTCGCCCGAAGTCCCGATGCTGTCGGTCCGCGATGCCTGGAAGCGCGGACAGTATCTGGTCTCCGCCCTTTTTGTTTGTGACGTAGGTGAGAGCGACGCGATGGAGGTCGACAGCGGATGCGACGATTTCGAAACGGCCGGACCCCGCCAGTCGCTCCAAGGCGGCCCTGTGCCGGGCGGAGACCGGCGTGTCGCCGAGGTTCGAAACGAGCATCCGGCACGCCTTGGCCTGGCGCTCGGGATTCCCGGAACACAGATCGCGCAGCAGTATTGTGACGACCGCGGTGAACGCGCCGAGGATCATGACCGATGCGGTCGTATGCGGTCGGCCGTTTGTCAGAAGACTGACGTAGACGCGCGCCCACGGCGCGAAGGTCTCGATCGCCTTGGCATCCACCGACGACGAGAGCGCGTCATTGCGCTCGCCGGCGCTGCCTTCGAACCGGCTAGGGTTGGCGTAGAACGAACGATACAGACGCGTCCCCTTGCGGGGAAACTGCCGCACGCGCTTCTGGTAGAGCACGCGGATCTGGCGCTCCGGGTCGGAGATGGTGGCGGTGGCGCAGACGACCTTCGGAAGGCGGATGTCCGAGTCATCTCCGGGGACGAGCGACATGCGGTCGCCGAGAATGGGACGCAGCGAGCGGAACCATTGATAGAGGGTGGTTTCGAACAGACCGGCGAAGGTCCCGAGGCTCTCCTCCAGCAGGTGCGCTTCGTCCTGGATGATTAGCGAAGGGACAGGATCGAAGAATACCTCGACGCCGCCTGCGAAGGACGGCGCGATCGGATGGCGCCCTTCCATGGCCTTCGCGACGTTCAGATCGTAGGGCGTCTCCAAGAGGCCGTTGTCGTCGATCAGGCGCGCGAGACCGAACATCCCGCCGATCCTGTTGATCGTGGACCAGTGCTGTCCGATGAGAGCGAGCTTGTCGATGGTGCCGAGGAGAATGCAAGGCGCGGACCGGTAGATGTCGTAATCCACCAGCAGGAATGGTAGCGGCCGTTCTACGTTGCTCTTGGTCTTGATGTTCCACTCGCACTCGGCGTTCCGGCAGACGATGCCGAGCCGCTGATTCTCCTTCGGGTAGCGACGCAGCGCGGTGTCCCGATCGCAGAAGGGGCATTTCGGCAGCTTGTTGTAGTCGCGCAGGGCGGCGGAGTACGCCGGGTCGGCAAGGTTGGCCTCCTCGTCCGCATGTTCCGGTGCGTCGACTGCGGGAATGCACCTGAACTCGTCGAGGACCTGATCGCCGTTCGCCAGGCGGTTAGGCGTGCTGCTGCCTCCGACCCAGAATCCGATCTCGAACGACGCGCCGTCGATGCCGTCGTTTCGGCGGACGATTTCTGCCTTGGCGAGCACCTTGGCCAGGCGGCGCGCTTGCTGCGCCGTCAGAAGGCGAAGCGGATAGCGGATCAGGGCGGAGATTCCGCGGCGCTTCCCGCGGATCCTGTCCAGAAAGAGGGTGAAAAGGAGCAGCCCGAAGAACGCCTCCGACTTGCCGCCTCCGGTCGCGAAGTAGAGCAGCGACGCCGACTCGATGGTCTGCCGGTTGGGCGCATAGAGATGCTCGAATTCCTTGATGCGGGTCGACGGCGAAACGATGTTCGACAGGATGAATCCGAGCTGGAAGAGCCGCCATGACGTCTTGTTCTCGATCAGGCCGACTTCATGAAAAGCCCGGTTCGTCAGATACCAAGCCCTGAACGGCGCCGCGGCGGGCGCTTTCGGATCCTTGAGCCATGCCGCTCGGCTCTGCTTCAACAGATTGATGCCGACGCGCAGATCTTCGATCTCTTCGCCGTAGCCGGCGATGTCCTTCGCGAACTTCGCGCGCTCGCGTTCGCGCCCATCCGCATCGTCGGCGGCGAGCCCAGAGGTCGGGTCAACGGTGCCGCTCTGCTCGTCGACCCAACGCGCGAAGGCATCCGGGACGAGTTCGAGCTGATCGATGGGCTTGTTCGGATCGGCCAGCGCCTTGAAGCTGATGTCCAGCTTCTCGATGCGGTTGGGAACGATGCGGGGCAGGTTATACCGGGGCATCCACGTCGTCGTAAGTCGGATGCCGTCCTCCAGCTCCTTCTGTGCGACTCCGGCGTTCCAGCCCGCGGCCGGTATCGAATGGAATCCTTGGATGTCGTAGGCAGGCTTGACGCGTTCGAGAACGTAGGGGATCAGCGCCGCGGCGGGACGCACGTCGATGTCCAAACGGACCTGGTAGAGCCCGCCGTCGCCGTCCTGATCTCCGACGGCGCCGCAGGTCCGGTGCATCAGGCCGATCGCGGCATGGATGATCCGGTCGTCGGCTGGACTAGTCGCCCACTCGAGAGCGATCTCGACGTTCTGAGCAGGCCAAAGGTGGGCTCTGTTGACCGGCGTCGCCCGGATTGTCGACAGTGCCGCGTCCCAGCTCCGCTGCGACCGGAAGGCGCTTGGCGGCAGACGCATCTTTCGCCAGCACCATTGCGTCCCTTCCTCGGAGCGCATGAAATCGTCGTAGGCCTTCGCGATCGCCCCGCTCATCAGGACGGCGTGTTCGCGGATCGCCTCGCTCCGTTCTCTGTCCGCGCTGCGCAACGAAAGGACCAGAGGAGGAACCACGACGGTCAACCGCCTGAATTTCATCGGGATATCTTCGGGAGAGCACAGATCGTCGGGGTACACGGCTCCGTCGGTCGTCTCGGCGACCTCGACCGGTGTCTCTTCGCCAGCCGTCTTTTTTTCGGTGCTCCGGCCCGGGCGAGGAACCTGCGGTTCGGCACCAAGATTCGTTTCCTCCTCCGGATTGACCGCTACGATGGTCTCAACTGTCCCGGCGAAACGTACGCCGCGTCGCATCAGCAACTGCCGCGCCGTCTCCGCAAAGATGACTTTCCGGGAACGCGTGTCGCCGCCGACGCGCGCGGCTTCGGCGATTGTGAAAGCTTCCGCGTTGACCTCCTGGCGTACGTGCGCCGACAATCTCGGCTTCGGACGAAGGCCCAGGACGTCGTTGTCGAGATCTTCCCATGCCGGCAGCACGCGCACGTAGACCGCCAGATGCGGCTGGACCGTGATTCGGCCGTCGGCATCTCTCCGGAGCTTGAGGCTCGCGCCGTGCACGGGGATCCGGATGTCGCTACTTTCGTCCTCTCCCGCAGGAGACATTTGGTTGAGGAGGAATCCGGATGCGAATTGATCGCGCGGTCGCTGTCCGAGCACGACCGTTCCGAACTCCCCTGCCCCCGAGGCCTTGCCGCCGACCGCGTTGACCAGCGCGTCGCAAACCGCCTCCTTAAGTTCTTGCGCGAGGTCGGGGTCGTCGCGAAGCGCGGAGTTGACGTTTGGCAGACCCGGTTGAGCCGCGTTCATCGGTCATTCTCCTTACGTTGTTTTCCTGAAACGAAGTGCCTGCTGAGGACCACGCTCGCGCTGCGCACCATCTCTTCCCAGAGCTGCTTGAGCTCCGGCTTCTTTTCGGAAGCGCGCGCGTAGAAGCCTTGCGGATTCATGACGAACTCCTGGGCTCTGCCGTGGGCGTGCAGTCCGACCTGGATGGCCATCACGCGCGAGCTGACGACCGCGTTGCGCCAATACTGCGCGGCGATCGTTTCGGGTACGCCGATGGCGTTCATGAACAGGGCGAAATTCTTGACGGATCGGGGGGCATCGGGACGGCCGTTCGCGCGGCCCGTCGACATCCAGCGGATGACGTTGGAGACTTCGTTGCGGCCGGCGTCGAACTCTTCGTCGATCAGCGCAGCCGCCGTCTTCATTCGCGTCAGTATTTCCAAAGCCTGCTTCTGCCGGTCGCCGGGGATCAAGGCGACGCGGTCTCGGACCGCCTGCTGATAGGACGCGAGCAGCGTCGTGCCTTCCGATTTCACCGGGCCCAAGAGAAATTCCAAACGATCGTGGAGATCCCGGCTGAAGACGAAGATGCGATCGCCGACCGAGACCTTGTCCGCAGGCTGTTCTTTCAAAGGCTTCAGTTCGTCTTCCTGGATGACGAGACATTCGGCGTGCGACGGCAGCCGGAGAAGGTACCCGTCTTCGGTATAGAGCTCCACGACCGGACCCTCGTACGGTCCGCCCTCCGAGGAGTCCTGAATGGTGAAGTCGAGCGTCAGGTCCGGCGCGAACTCGGGAATTATCGTCTTCTCGAAGTCGAACGCGGTCATGCGTTCCGCGTATTCGGCGAGGCTGGCCGACACGGCTTTAAGCCGCGCGGCCGGTTCGCCCTCGAACAGCGGCGTCACCGGCGCCAGAACGGTGGCGATCGCGCCGAGCGTTCCTCCGTCTCCTATTAAGCCGACTTTCCGGGGCAACGACGGCGACAGGATGATGCGCTCGAAGTGGCGGACCTTCGGATTGACTAGGAAAAGCGAGTCGACCGGCGCTCCCCGCGAAGTCGCGGACAATGTGGAGGCAAGCGCCTCGGTCGTCGTCATGATCAGCTTGCTTGCGAGCTTCGCTTGGTCGATGTCTTCGCGATCTGCCAGCCACTCCGACACGGCGGAGAGGACGACGCGGTCCCGGAACGCGACGATGGTGCGATTCGCCTTGCTTACGGCCTTGCCGATGAGCTCGCGGACGAGCTCGGCGACCTCCCCGCCGTCGGCATAGCGAACCACCATGCCTTCGGCCCGCTCGCGGAACGTGTGCACGGCATCTCCGAGGCTGTCGGCATCCCGCTCCGCTTTGCGGAGAGAATCGGCGACGCCGAGGAAACGATACTGGGCCGCGACATAGTCCGAGACCGCGCCGGCGCGCTCCATGTAGTCGAGATGCTCTCGGAAGATCGTTAGGGGAATCGGCAGGCAAGCGATCGTTCGCGCGAACGTGACGGCCTTGACGACGGCGTCGGCCGCGCCGGGATAGCCGGCGCTCCGGAGATTGGATGCCAGCGAGAGCGCGTCCTCGCGAAATTGGGCGAGCTCCCTAGCCTTCAGGTGGGCCGTGAACGAGGCCGCATTCCACGTTTCGAAGACCTCCGATTGCGTCGTGAAATCGTTGGGGACGGTCTTGACTACGCTGCGCACGCCAATGCGTTTGGGCCGCGCATGGTCGCCGCCGCCGGCCGACGCGATGATTTCGGAGGCCGTCTTGGCGATGACGCCGTCCTGCGTGATGACCACGATGGGCACCGACTGCCCGGCGCTGCGGGCGAGATGCGCGAGACGACGCAGGCCTTTGAGCCAGGAATCGGCCTGGCCGAACGCGACGTCGGTCGCGTCCGCGACGATCAGGTCGCATCGGTCGCCCAGCCGGGAATCGGCCTTGAAGAGGCGATTGATGCCGTCGACCGACGGGGGCAGACCGAGGATCGCGATGGGGGCTACGTCCTTCGACGATATCTCGCGGCGATACTTCGAGGCCTCCTTGATCAACGTCCTGCGCGAAGCGATGTCGCCGAGGAAGTCCTCGTCGCGGTCGGCGTAGCGGATCGTGTGGTTGTGCTCGATAGGCGCGAATGTCGGGATCAGTTCGCGCAGGTTCGGATGGCTGATCTTCGCGCTGCCGCCAGCCGCGGAGGCCTCCCTAAGGCCCTTCAAAAGGTAGGCGTTTTGATAGTCCGGCCCGCTATATTGGGAACGGTCCATCGCCCTGATGGTCTCGAGATAGCGGGCCGCAAGATCCTCCTCGTCGACGAAGATGGATTTGAGACTATGAGTCTTGCGGTCCGAGAAAGGATAATAGGCCACCGTGCATCGCAGCGTCGGCCGCGCCGACTGGGCCCGAAGCAATGCGGAAATCGTCACGCCAAGCGGCCTATTGATCCGGTCCGGCCACGTGAAGATCACGCCGCTCTTTCGTTTGATCACCGCATCGGCGACGGTCGAAACGGCGGCGTGCGCTGCGGATACATAATTCACTTCCGAATTCAGGTCGGAGCGATGGTAGAGCCGCAGCGCCGGCAGCACGGGGATCGCGGTCGGGGTCGCGGACTGCGCTTGGATCGCCGCGGGCGGCTCGGTCGGGGCTCTCGTCAGAAGGCTGCGGCGCCGCTCGAGATCGTTCCGTTGAGACTGTCTGATGACGTCGAGGTTGGAGCCGAAGCGGTTTCGACGGTCGCCGTCGCGTCCCTTCATTGACGCCCCCCGGTCTTCAGCACGGCCCGGAGCTGCAATTCGATTTCGGCGCGCGCGATCCTCACCCAGTCTCGTCCAACGACGATGTTATAGGCTCCAGCCTCGTTCGGACGGCGCCAATGCGGCCGATCCGTCTGCTGCAGATGATCGAGCGCGCGCCAGTAATCCCCGAACGACCTCTCGGCGCCGCGCGCCCCGATCGTCCATCCACGCAGCCGCATAAGGTCGGGAAGGAACAGCGAACCATCCGCCGCCCGCGGCACGAAGGTCCATTCGACGATCGCGTCCTCGCCATCCGCAGACGTATCTGCAACCTGCTCGGCGTCGAATTCCTGGAAAGGGGCCACCAAGCCCGAATTGATGGCCTCGATGGCTTCGCGCCAGCAGGAGCGAGACCAGTCCTTGCGGTCGGCGAGCCAGCCTCGCGCCGAGTGGGGGTCAGCCGATCCAGAGCCTCCGGTGAGCTGCCCGCGGGAAAGCAGGTTTTGGACGGTCTTGACGCTGACTCGGCCGAGCCATGCCAGTCCGGCGGCCGGCGCCTGACGCGTTCCTTCGTCCACCGCCAAGCGAGCCGACGCGATGTCGTGGACCATTTGAAGGTTCAGTCGTCCTGGAGTGGCTGCCGCCTTGGGCAAATTCTTCAAGAGCGAAGCAAGCGAATCCAGGTCGGATTCGATGCGGCGCACGAACTGCTCGATCGCACCCGGCAGATCGTCGTCGGGTAGCGTTCCGATCGAGCCATAGGCATGTAGACGCCGCATCGAGTCCACGAACGGACCCGAAAGGCTGGCGAGCGGAACCGCCGACCAAGCCCGGCCCGGTGGCGTCGTGGGGGGAATGTCGATCCGACCGGCGCGATCGCCGGTCAGATAGGTGCCGATCAATTCGGCAAGCTCGCGTTCCAAGTTCGCGACAGGGCCCACGACCACGGCCAAGGTTGCTGCCGTCCCGTACAGGAACGCTTCCAGTTCCGCCCACTCAAGGGGCGGAAACGGCCGGTCCTCCCAAGCATCGACGCGCGAACGTTGAGAGGCCCAAGCATCCTTCAACCGCTGATCGTGCTCTAGTGCATAATGGGAGGACATGGGATCATCCGATTTCCTGACACTTGACTTCATTAACCGCGAGATTCGCAGATGGTCAAATCCAGGTATTCAGGAAAATCCTTGTTCCCATTAACTAACAAAAGAATCTGCAGAGAGCGTTGTTTCGGAATGCCGACTTGTTCGGTAGAGTTTGGGCATGGGGCAACAGCAGCATCTGGTATACCAACACGCGACCACCCGCTTCTTCGGCGCGGTTCGCCGCGCAATCGAAACCTCGGAATGGCGCTGTGCGGATCCCGTCGCCAGCATCGCGCATGGGCGGCTTCCGAGGGCGCCTGTGGCCGTTCAGGCAGCGCATGCCCGGATCAAGTCGCTGCCTTTGGAATGGCGCGAGCATGCGGCCGCAGTCGTCGCCGCGCTGCAACTCAAATCAGGCGAGCGCGAGCGTCTTGGTGCGTACTTCACGCCTCCGTATCTAGCGGCATACGTGTTGAACAGGCTGACTGCGCAGGGCTACGACCCGACCCGGCACTCCATCATCGATCCGGCGGCGGGCGGAGCCGCCTTCCTCGCTCCGCTGCACGGCGTCATCAGCCGTTCGCTTCAAGGACGCAATCCGGGCAAGGCGCTCAAACTCCTGCGCGGCATCGAGATCGACCGCCGGCTCGCCCGGGTCTCGAAGGATCTGCTCGCCTGGCGGGTTGCTCTCGCGCGCGGGGCTGACGGTCCTACCGAACAGGACTGGGAAGCAGTCGAAAACTGCGTGGAGGTCGCGGACACGCTGGAAAAGGAAGCCAGCGGCAACTACGACGTGGTCGTCGGCAATCCACCCTACGTTCGCATCGGTCGCGACGACTACCACGCTTACGTCGAACGCTGGCCCGATCTGACCGAAAGAGGAGGCTATCTCAATTTGTCGATGGTCTTCCTGCATCATTGCCGCGGCTTCGTGAAGCCGGGCGGGCTTCTGTCGTTCGTGATGCCGGCGAGCATGATCGGAGGCCCCTCATTCACGGCGTTCCGCAAGTCGATCGCCGACGAAGTCATCGCGATCGATAGGATTGAGAACCGCCAACGCGTGTTCCTGGACGTCACACAGGACTGCATCATCGTGACGATGCGCCGTGGGGTCGAGCAGCGTTCTGCGGTCCGCATCGGCAGCCTGGCACACGATGGAAGGGATCGCGCTCTGGGCAACATCAGGCTCGACCGCGAAGGCGGGCGGTGGGAGCTTCCTACGTCGGACGTGATCTCGACGGGACGCTCGCTGTCCGAACTGGGATGGTTTGGGAAAGTGGGGCCGGTCGTTCCCCATAGATGGCAAGAGCGCATTTCGAAGACCCGCGCGGCTTCGTCCGTTGCGCTGCTGTGGGCAGCGGCAATTCGTCCGGACGGATCGCTGGACTTCGATCACATGAAGGCCAACGTGAATGGCCATCGCGTCACCGTGGATCCCGAGCTTTCCTATGTCATCCGCCGACCATGTCTGGTGGTCCAACGGACGGCGAACCGAAAGCAAAGGCGGCGCATCAATGCCGCCGTGGTCGACCGCAGGTTTTTGGAAGACGTCGGGCCCTTCGTTGCGGAAAACCACGTGATCGTGCTGACTCCGCCGTCCGATGCCTCGATGGCGGACTTGAGAACGATGGCCGACTTGCTCAATTCTCTTGAAATGACCGCCTTGTACGACCGCGTCTGCGGAACGGCATCCGTGTCCCTGAAGACATTGATGTCGATGAAGCTGCCGAAATTCAAAGCGGAACGGGCGCAGAAGGCGGCCTGAACCCGCCACATCTTTCGGGAAGCGGTTCGAGCGCCGCGGGCGGTGCTGCGCGGCTATTTCTTCCCGTCCTGGTGCCGCTCCAGCCATTCGGCGGCGGCCTGCTCCATCACCAGCGAGGCCGTCGTTTCGCGCAGCGCGGCCGCCGACTTGATCCTTCTGATGATCTCCGGGTCCATCGATGTCAGGAGCTTCTCGACGCCCGGCGGCGGCTTCACCGGCGAGAGCGGAGGACGGACGTCGCGGCCAACCGGGACCTGATCTTCGCGGTGGCGCGCCGTCTGGCCGAGAAAGCATCATCTGGCCGGCGCCGAGGTCGAGCGGCCGGCTGCAGGCCCGGCGCCGCCGCCCGACCGGGGAGGGGTACCGATGCCGCCCGTGGAGCCCGTCCGGCGCCCGGCCGCCCCGCCGCCGGCGCCAGCCGCCACGGCCTTCGGTTCAGTTCGCAAAATCGGAACTTCAAGGACTCAATTTCAAGGATTCGAGCCTTCAAGCATTCGATTTCAAAGGCACTCGATTTCAAGGATTCCAATTTCGGCAGATGAATCCTTGAAATCAAATCCTAGAAATTTGGTTGCGGGAATTTCTTGGGTTCGAAGCGCGGCCGGCGGGATCCGGCGGCGGCCGGCGGCGCCGGCGCGGGGCTGAGATAGCGGTTACACTCGGTTCGATCGAAGTCTCTATTCAGCAGCGGCATTAGATCCGCGATGGGGAGACATCGCGAAGGCGGTCGGCGATCAGCCAGCTTCGCTGCGACATGGCTGGCGGGGCGGGCATCACCTCCGATCCGCCGTCTCTCCGGGAAGAGCACCGATGAATTCGAACGGTTCGTGCGAACTCAGGGTACCCATCGTTTAGAGCCCCGCGGCTTCTTCCACCCGAGTGCCTTGGCCAGGGTTCGCTCGACGAAGGCAAAAAGATTCTCCCCGTTGTCCGCAGCGACGTCCTTGGCGGCAAGGATCAGATCGGGCTGGATGTACACGAGCAAGGCTTTCCGCCCGTCTGTCCGCGTCGATTCTGTCGGCACTGCAGATTTTGTTGCGCCCGCCTTGGTCGTCTTTGCCGCCTTCGCCATTTCAGTCGTACCCTTCCCGGTCCGGCCCGGATTCTAACAGGACGGCGACGCGGCGCTAAGAGGCGGTAACCATAAAGCTGTTGACTACGCGCAAGACGGCTATCTGGGCGATATCTTATAGATATCTGTAAGATATCTTTAAAATGACATTCCTCTTGACTTTATAGGGGTTTTGTGATCTTATTCGCACGCCCCACGATTATCAAAGATATGGGAGAATTTGCCGCCCCTCGGTTGACCCCGCGTGATTCGGCGCGAGGCGACCGCTGTTCGCCGTTTCATTTCGACGACATCAGCGAGGACAGATGCAGAAGTTGAATCTCTTCATCAGCCACAAGAGCACCCGGGCTATCCCCTTCGCCAGCACCGTGACACACGATTTCCTGGTCCAGTCGATGCTCGACGGCGACGTGAGACGCATCGAGTACCGGAACAACGTGGTCGTCGACGAGCGCATCGTGCCCGTCGAGGGCATCATCGTGGAAAGATTCGACGGCCGCTATGCCGTCGACATCGTCGACGGCGGCCTGGCCCATGACCCGGCGGCGGCATCACTGACGCAGCTCGCCTTCGCCAGCGGGTGCCACGGCGTCATAGAGGTCAGCGCCGCGGACATCCGTTCCGAACCCCGCTGTTCGGCGGCGCGCGAGGTCTGGAGCCACCGCGCCGTGCGTCTGCATTCTGACGATCGCGCAGAGATCCTCGAGACTCTCGAACGCGACGGGCCCGTCTCGCTCGCCCAGCTCATCGAGACGGTCGCGACCCGCGGCGACGCCCGCGCGCTGATCTTTGCGCTTGCGTCCGAGGGCGCGGTCGCACTCGACCTGCGCGGCGGCATCACCGACGACCTAATCGTTCGCTCGGGCTACACCGGCTCCTCCGCCGGCCTGCGCGCCTACGGCGCATAAACCCTAACATCGCCAGGTACCGGCTTCCCGCGTGAGCACGTCTCGCGCGGGAGGATCCGTTTTGCCGTGCGCGCCTAGCTTCTCGATGAGGAACCTCGAGGTCCGGGGAGCGCAACCGACGCCCCGTTGCCCGATTACGATCGCGGAGGACCGGCGGGCGGATCCGCCCGCACCAGTCAAGGATTCGCCTTTGATCGGCAAAGGCGCTTCGGCCAGCACACCATTGTCTGAAATGGGTCACGACTCGGCGCCCAACGCGCGAGATCTCGCGCCAGCCGCAAGGCTGCGCCGCGCTCATCGCTCACGTCCAACAAGCATGGAGATCCGCATGTCCGAACCTTCCGCAGCGACGACGACAATTGTTCACCGGCCGTTCGGCGGCATGGCGGGCTACCGCATCCTGTCCGATCGCGCGAGCCGTGCGGTGGTCCACGCCTTCTGCTTGACCGACCTCGCTGCCGTATCGTCGTCCGGGCTCCTCGCCGGCGGCTGCGCCTACCTGTTGATCGGTGCGGGCATGGCGTACGTCGGCGAGAGCGGCAAGCCGATGCGCCGTTTGGCCGAACACGCCGCCGACCCCACGAAGGCGTTCGCGCAGGACGCGTTCGTGATCAGCGGATGCGACGGGGCGGCATTCGACAAGAGCTTGAGCTTGGATTTCCAGTGGCGCCTGACGAGAGAGCTAGTCGATTTGGGCTCGGTCGCCGTGGTGAAGGGCGCCAATCCGGTCCGGCCCGATCTGCCGCTGGCCGACCGCTCCACGCACGACCGGATCTATACCGATGCCCTGAGGCTGCTGCACGATGCCGGCTGCACCATCTTCGCGCCGGCGAACCGGTCGAGGGACGTGGCCGGTTCATCTATTCCGACCGCGACGGATACGGCATCTGCCGGCGGAGCCGATGCGGAAGACAGCGGCCCGATGGCCATCGGCGTCTCTGCAGCGGCCGCCGATGGCGAGTCCTTCGAACTTACGTACTGCAACGTCTGGGCGCGCGCTTACCGGTCCGGAGGAAGATTCGTCGTCGCCGCCGGCTCCGACATCAGGACCGCCACCAACGACAGCGTCGATACGGTGACGCGGAAACGCAGGAGCGAACTCTTCCGGGCCGGCGTCCTCACCGAAATCGCCGGCGTATCGGATCGGCGCCGGCTCATGGTGGCGGTCGCGTTCCCCACCGAATCCATCGCGGCGAAGGTCGTGTGTGGTGCGCATTCCACTCCGCCGTGGACGTCTCTGCCGCCGCGGGCCGTGGTGTTGACGGTCTGACGGAAAGGCCAACCGGGCTGAACGTCGCATGAGGTGCTCGCCGCGATCGGCTCGGTCGCAACCGACGACGAGGGACGAGGACTGAGGTCCACGATTGTGAGGTCGCGTACATGACGAAGAAGCCGAAGACCCCGAAGAAGCAGATTGTCGCCCGATGGGGTTTCAAGCGCCTGTCGGACCAGCGGGTCGATCCGACGCTCGGCCCTGCGGATGCCGAACCCGGGGAGCAGGAGGGCGATGCGGTGCCCACGCCGTCCAGGCGTCCCCGGAAGCCGCGCGGCTCCGCCACCGACATCGTCGTGGGCGCGGCCTTGGAGGCGGCGACGACCGTTGCCGTCCGCAGGCGCCTCGCCCGCGGCCAGGCGCTCGCCGTGGTCGTGATCGTGCCCGGCCCCGCCTGGGTTGCGCCCGTGGCGGCCTACGTCAAGTCTGAATTCGGCTCCCGCTGGTGCTTCCACACCCGTGACGGCACGGACCGCAAGCGCGACGACGCCGGCTCGGTAGAGGCTGCGCGCGACCTGTCGCGGGGCTTCTGCGTGATGGGAGTGGCCTACGACGAAAAGCTGCTGCCCGCATCGCTCCAGTCTGCGGCGGACATCGTGATCCACATCGCCTCGCCGGACGGCACCGTGGTGCGCCGGGCGATCACCCGGTTCGTGCGGCGTTCGCCCGGAGAACTCGACCCGCAGATCGCCGCCGGCCTCGACCTGCCGGAGATCGTCGCCGCGTTCAGGCCCGACCAAGGCGCAAAGGATGTCGTCCGGCGGCTCGAAGCCGCACGCCGTTCGCACACCGGGTCCTCCGAGCGCGTGCCGGTTCTCGCGACCGCGGTCGAATACGGCGAGGCGCAGCGCTGGGGTCTCGACCTCGCGCGCGACATCGCGGACTTCAGGAACGGCAAGATCGCGTGGCGCGACGTCGACCGCGGCATCTGCCTGCATTCGCCGCCGGGCTTCGGCAAATCGTGGTTCGCGAGAGTGCTCGCGCAGGGCTGCGGCGTGCCGCTGGTGTCGACGTCCGCCGGGTCGTGGTTCGCGAACGGTCCCGGGTTCCTGGATTCCGTGGTCAAGGAGTGCCGGAAATCGCATGCGCTCGCGGTCGCGATGGCCGCACCGGTCTCGATCTGGCACATCGATGAGGTCGACGCCGCCGTACCGGAACGTGCAAATATGTCGGATCGCGCGCAAGAGTGGTGGAATGTCCTAGTTTCGGATATTCTGAATATTGTGGATTCCGCGTTGGCGGCGAGGGACGCGAAGCTCGTCGTGATCGGCAGCTGCAACAACATCAACCGCGTCGATTCCGCACTGCTGAGACCAGGTCGGCTGGAGAAGGTCGTCGCGCTCGATCCGCCCGACGCGGCCGGCATCACCAACATCTTGGCTTTCCATCTCCAAGGCGAACTCGCGGGCGAGGACCTCGCTGAGGTCGGCGCGGTGATGGAGGGATCGACCCCGGCAGAGGTCATGCACATGGTGCGGACGGCGCGGCGCGCCGCCAGATACGCCGGCCGCGGCCTGGCCATCGCCGATCTGGTCTACGCGGCGATGCCGCACGAAACTCATCCGCCGGCGCGCCTCTTTAGGATGGCGATCCACGAATCCGCGCACGCCGTGATCCTGCTCGCGTTGGCGGCAGGCACGGTGCGCCACGTCTCCCTCGCCAGCACCGGCGACGCGGGCGGCCGCACGTCGGTGCTCTACGCCGACGACGACCTCGCGACCCGCAAGGCGATCGAAGACCGCGCGACGGTCGGGTTGGCCGCGCGCGCCGCCGAGCGTCTGTTCACCGGCTCGGTCTCCACCGGAGCGGGCGGCGCCGCGGACAGCGACCTCGGCGCGGTCACGATCATGGTGGCGTCGCTCCACGCGAGCTTCGGCATGAGGGGCGCCCCGATCTATCTCGGCGCCGGCGAGGAACTGCTGAGGGCGGTCGCCTTAGACGCCGGCCTGCGCGAGGCGGTGACGCACGACCTGTGCCGGCTGGAGCGGAGGGCGGACCGGCTCGTCGCGGCCAACCGCGACGCCATCCTCGCGGTGGCCGCCCGGCTTGCCGAGAAGCGCCGTCTCGACGGCGCCGAGGTCGAGGCGCTGGTGCGCGGGCGGCTGCGCGGGCGGCGGCGCCGGCGCCCGGCCGGGGAGGGATAGCCATGCCGCCCGGGGGGCCGTCCGGCGGCGAGGCCGGTCCGCGCCGGCCCGCTGCCCGCCGACGGAGGGCCCGCCGCCGGACGCCGGCGCCGGCCGCCGCGGAAGCGGATTTATTTCGTGAAATCAGAAGGGCAAGGATTGGAATTCCATGACTCACTTTTCAAGGACTCGATTTCTAGGATTGGATTTCAAGGATTCGAAATTCGGCGGACGAGTCCTTGAAATCGAATCCTAGAAATTTTGATTGCCGGAAGTTTTTGAGCGAAGCGCGGCCGGCGGAATCCGGCGGCCGGCCGCGCTGGCGCCCGGCGCCGGCCTCGGCGGGCGGTCGGGAGGATGGCGCCGGCGATCGAGAAAGGAGACCAGCATGGCACCGAAGCCCCGGCGCGTCGCCGCCCGCCCCGATCCGAAGGATTGGCGCGACGACGAGCTTTTGACTTTTTCCGAAGCCGCCTCGCTCATGTGGCCGGACGGGCCGATCACGAGCAGCACGCTGCGCACCGCCTACAGGCAAGGACTCCTCGAGACGACGATGCTCGCGCGCAAGTTGATGACCACCAAGCGCGCTCTGGCGGCCATGACGGAGGCCGCGCGCAGGCCGGCGCGGGAACGCGCGTGACGGGACGCGGCGCCGGCGCGGCGCGGCCGGCGAAGTCCGGTAACGGAGCGGCCGAGGGCGCGGTGCCGAGCGATCGCATTCGCTCTGGACGGTCGCGGCCGCCGCGTGCAGGAGGGAGACGTCGCCGCAAGACGCCCGAGCGCGTCGCGCGGCGGCCCGATCCGGCCGAATGGTCGGCGGACGAACTGCTGGCGCTGCACGAAGCGATCGCTCTGCTGTGGCCCGCAGGTCCGCTGACCGTATCCAGTCTGCGGACGGCGATCGCGCGCGGCGATCTCGCCTGCGCACGCATCGCGGGTCGGATCTACACGACGCGCGCCGCGCTGGCGGCGATGACGGAGTGCCGACGCGCTTCCGCTTCCCGCGGACGCCCGTCGGATGCCGACTGGGAGGCTCACCTGGCGACTCTGCTGAAGAAGCGGCGCGCCGGATAAGGCCGACCGGAAGACCGAGAAGCGAAACGAAGTCTGGCGGGGGCGCGGATGCGCCGGTCCGTCGCCCAGGGGACGCATGTCCCGCAACCGAGAAGGAGAAGAACACGATGCCCGTTCAAGACGTCCTCGTCCTGCGGACGGCAAAGTCCACCAATCCCGACGGCTACGACATGACCGTCGAGCAGGCCCGGGCCATGCAGCCCGCGGAGTTCGAGCGCACCTTCGGGCTCGGGCTGAAGAGCCTGGACGACGTGCCTGCGGTCCAGCCCGGCGTCTTGCTCGAGCGCGCGCCGAAGGGCTGTCCGTACTACGTCCGGCACTGCGCACCGCCGAAGAACCCCGGACCGAAGGACCGCAAGGAGCCGGCGTTCGACTTGGTCGTCAAGGCCCCGCAGCGCGCGCTTCCCGAGGCGGGTGGCGGCATCGCCGTGCCGCCCCGGATCATCAGGCTGAAGGCCAAGGACGCGGACGGGGCCAGGCTCGAGGCGCTGGTCTTCCTCGCCCGCAAGCAGGGCCGCACGCGCCGCGCCACCGACTGGCCGATCGGAGCCATCCAGGCGCTGCTGGTCGCCGACGTGCTGCGCAGGTACAAGGCCGAGTGCCTCTCCGCCCCGCCGGACGGCGTAGAGGAGGCGAACAGCACCCGCCGGACCTACACGCAGTCGATCGACGCCTTCTGCAGGGCGCTGCCCGAGCTCGAGGTCGGCGACGTCAACGACGCCCTCGTCGCCCGCTATCTCGCCTGCCCGGTCCGCCGCAGCGAGACCTCGAAGCTCACCGACCTCTACACCGTGCGGCGGTCGCTCAAGGTCGGACTCGGCCTGTTCGGCGTGCCGCCGACCTACAACTGCCATTTCCGGATTCCGGACAAGGGCATGCTGCCGAAGACGCCCTGGACGCCGGACGAGTACGACCGCTTGCGGAAAGCCGCGGACGGCTGGGTCTTCAACCCCGACGGCACGCCGAAGATGATTCCGGGACCGCAGGGCCCGGTGCAGATGCGCCGCGCCGACGACTGGACCTGGTCCGGAAGGGAAGCCTGGCGTCGTGCGATCCCGTTCAAGGCCTACTTGGCGACCCGCCACGGCCGCCTGCCGATCACGCGCTGGGTGCCGCCCGAGGTGGAGCCCAAGGGCCGCAAGCTGCCGAAGCACGACCGTCCGTGGATGGAGGTGACCGACCACGGCATCTACTATCACCGCGACGGCGAGGTGCACCACGACGGCAACAAGAGGCGCGGCGCGAACAAGGTCCCCGTCGAGTTCGAGCCGGAGGTGCGCGCCTGGTACGAAGCCGACCTCGAACGCGGCTGCGAATGGGTCTTCCACAAGCGCGACGGCTCGCCCTACACCGGCAGGAAGCTGTGCCGGGAGACCTTCGACAACATCGTCAAGGACGCCGGAATCGACCCGGACCGCATCCCCCATCACCTGAAGGATCTTGCGGTGGAGTGGAGCGACGAAGCGGGCATGGACCGCGACACCTTGGCGGCCCACGCCGACACCACCGCGCGCACGCTCGGCAGGACGTACGGCGACCCGCGCCGCGAGGCCCTCAAGGAGAAGGCGGCCAGGCAGATGAGCCAGGGTCCCTGGCGCGAGCGGGGCGAGCGCAAGGCCAACGTCACCCGCCTGTTCAAGGAGGCCGCCGGCAGGCGCGCCGCGAACGCCGAGACTGCGGCGCCGCTTCCCTTCCGCCGACGGCGTTCGGCCGACAGCTAGGCCTCCTTCCGCAAGCCCGGCAACTTCCAGGGCCCGCCACGCTCCTCCGCGTGGCGGGCCTTTCTTCGTCCGGATCCTGCCGCCCTCGCGCCGCCGCGGCCGGCGGCGATCATGGCAACCGGGATCGCCTCGCGGCGTTTCGGGGTGCGCGGTGTGGACGGGCCCGTCGCCGCGCCGTCGCCGCGTCCACTTCTGTTCTTCGGAAATCGCTGGAATTACCGGGGATTCAAGGGGTTACCGGCCTTCGGATCCTTTTATGGCCGGTACCCGCGCGCATTGAAATCGAAGGATTTTTCGCGACGCCGTGCGGCACATCGCGGCGTTTCGGGGCCTCCGGTCGGGGGGAGGGGGGCCGTTCGTCGCCGCGCCGTAACCGCGGCGAGATCATCGCCGGCGCTTCGGGTGCCCCCGCAATTAAGTGTAGTTGTCCTATTGACAATGAGCCGACTACACTTAATTGAGGGGTCATCATCCCCGAACCCATGGAGTGCCCCACATGTCTGCAGCTACTACCGATCCCATCTCGCTTCGCCTTCCTCCCAACCTCCAGGCCGGCGTTGATGCCTGCGCCGCCGCCAGGGCCCTCAGCCCGGCGGAAGCCGTCGAATATCTCGTCCGCGAGGCGCTGCTCACCGGCAAATGGCTGACGGTCGACCAGCGGCTGCAGCTCGAGGCGGAGGCAGCGACGATGGCCGTCGTCGACGTCATCGTGACCCGGATCAAGGACGAGGACGCGTGGGGCGACGACGTTACGCGGACGGTCTTCGTCGAACTGCGCGACAAGCACCGCGCCGAATACGACGCCGCGATCGCCAACGGCGAGGCGGCGCGCGTCAATCGCGACATCGGCAAGCGGGTGCGCCGCCTGCTCGACGCCGACGTGGTGATCGAGAACGGCGGCTACCGCAAGATGGGGCAGGTCCCGCGCTCCGCCGACGAATTGATCAAAACTTACACGGTCCTGCGCCGCCGCGGCGTCGCAGAGCCGGCGGCCGCGCCTAGCTCTTAAGTGTGATGGCTATGGGGGGGTGCCGCCGCCTCGATCGGCCCAGCTGCGGGTCTTCGAGAAGGACGGCCAGACCACGGCGGAGTGGCGGGTGGTGCTGCCTCGGCAAACCGTCGACCCCCGCGGAGGCGCTCGCCGCCGCGAAGGCCTGCGCACTAGGCGGCGAACGACGTTCGCACCATCGTGCTGGACGATCCCAACGGTCACATCGCAGCCCGAGCCGTCGGCACCGCGACCACGTCACCGACGAAGCCCCGCCTGCCAGGCGGGGCTTTTCGTTGAGCGGGGAGCCAGTCTGCGCCGCGGCGGCCCGACCGGCCCTAGGGTATGCTGCGCCGGTAAGGCGCCATGACCTCGACCGGATCGAGCACCACCTGTGGGCAGCCGGAGGGGCTCCATCGACGCAGGCGGCCTCGCGCCCTGCCTCGATGCAGCCGGACCGGCCCGGCACACCGGCTACGATCACAAGCCCGTCATCAGGTCGTGATCGAGAACAGGTGCCACCGCCCCGCCTGCGGCCAGGGCGGCGTGGGCCCGCGACGCGCGGGCGTCGCCGGCGCAACCCGCTGACGCGAAGGGCGTTTTCGCGCGGAAGGCGAGCGGGCCGCCAACGTGCGCGAGGCGGCAGCGGCGGCCCACCCGCGACGACAAGGAATCGGCCTCGCGCGCGGCAAGGATCGAGAATTCGGGACGGCGGCAGCTCCCGGAACACCGCCCGTCAGGCGGCCGCGGCCCCCTCTCGTCCCGGCGCCCGGCGGCGGGTTTCGGGAGATCTTTGCCGAATTCAAGGATTCGTCTTTCCGCCGCAGAGGGTCGGGCGACCCCGCCGCCCGGTGAGCCGCGGGTGGCGACGGGCCGACCCGCTGCGGGCGGCCTCTGAATCCTAGCGACGCGGCCCTTCCGGCTTTTCCGCTCTTGGTTCGACGTGGATCCCAGGGCACTTCCGTAGTCCTGCGCGAATGCGGTCGAACACGCGGAGCAGGCCGGCAAAGTTGGATCCTTCACCGCCCGTTGCAATCGCAGCCGACACGCGTCGCTTTTATTTATTATAACACATTGATTTATAAGGATTATTTGACTGGACGCAGATTCCGCGCTTAGGATCTCCCGCGTCGGCCCAAGCGTGAGCGCGGAGGCCCGGATCGGAAGGAGATTTCAGCATGATCCGTTTTTTCGACCGCGAATACGTCCTGATGGAGCCGGATTTCCTGGCCGAGCCCTCCTGGCTGGTGGGGCCCCGTATGATCGGAACGGTGCTCGCCATGGATTATCGGGGCGCCTCAGCCGCGCTCGCCCTGTCGGTGCTCGAGGCCTACGACGAGACCGAGGGCGCCGTGCACGGGGCGGACACCCAGCGCCTCGGCCATGGCCACGTCTACGTCCATCCCTACGATCGTTCCGGAATGTTGGCCATGGACATCGTCTGCGGTCCCAAGGGCCGCGCCAGTTCGCTGCTGATCCGCGAGGGCATCCCCGTTTTCGGTTTGGAGGCGATGGCAAGGCGCCGCAGCACCGATCCCGCCGCGGACCGCCGCATCCGCACCCGCGCCAAGGGCTACGAGAAGATCCTCGCCAAGGGCCCCTGCAACGTGGGCGAAGCCTTCGACATCCAGCCCGCGCTCGACGGAGCCTGGCTGTTCGACACACCGTTCCGCGTCTACCAGCCGGTCGAGCCGATCGTCGACATCGAGGTCGGAACGCGCATCAACGTCGGCACCGACGCCCATCTGCCCTGGCGCTGGAAGTGGCGCAATCCGCCCGCGCCGGCGCGGTCCGAGACCGCCGCCTGATGAGGGAAACGACCCTCCGCATTCCGGCCGATTTCGAACCTCACGCAAACACCGTGATGTCGTTCGCGGTGCACCGCGAATGGGGGTCCGACCGCGAGTGCGTCGAGGACGAGCTCGAAGAGGTGATCCGCGCCATCGCCGAAGACGAACCGGTGACGCTGCTGACGCCGCCCGATCTCCTCGGCGCCGTGCGCTCGCGCGGCCTGCCGCCGGAGGTCGAGATCGTGCCGGCACCGGTCGACGACATCTGGATGCGCGACATCGCCCCGGTCTTCGCCCACGGCCCGGACGGCATCGTCGCCATCGATCTCAACTTCAACGGCTGGGACAATTCGTGGCGGCGCCCCTCGCGTCCGGGCGACCGTCTCGCGCGCATCTTCGACTTCGGCGTGCCGGTCGTCTCGGCCTCCTTTGTCGGTGAGGGCGGCGCGCTTCTCTCCGACGGCAGGGGGCTCGCGATCGCCACGCGCAGTTGCCTGCTCGCGCGCAATCCGCACCTGACCGAATCCGACCTCTCGGCGGCGGTGGCGGCGCTCGGCCTCAGCACGGTCCTCTGGCTCGACGGTGACCGGAAGGAGCCCATCACCTCCGGACATCCCGACGGCCATCTGGCCTTCCTGCCCGACGGCGGTCTTCTGGTCGAGACCATCGACCACGGCGCCGGCCACCGGGGCCGCCGCCGCGACGTCATAGCGCTCCGCCGCGCCTCGGCCGAGGGCATCGTCGGCGGACTGCGCTACATCGCGCGTCCGGGAGAGCGCTGGCGGGAATTCGCCGACAACCTCTTCGCCGCGACCTACGTGAACCTGTTCGTCACGCGCCGCCAGGTGATCACCGCCCGCTTCGGCAATCCGTTCGGCGACGGCGCGGCGGAGCGCACCCTCGCCGCCTGCTTTCCCGGCCGGCGGATCTGCATGCTCGATCTCAACAAGATCCTGCGCGGCGGCGGAGGCGTCCGCTGCCTGACCCAGCCGGTCCCGGCCTAGGGAGAGAAGGTTCGCTCGCCCTGCCTCTGGCCGCGGCGGCGCCGATCCACGGGCTTCGCTGGCGCCTCGATCTTGTACCAGCGGTATTTCTGGATCTCCGGCAGCATCACGTCGGGCCAGGACCTCGCTAGTCCTCGCGGACTCTGGTGCCTCGTTCCGGGCTCGTCGTATACATCCAGTCGCGGCGATACAACCCTCGAGCGAGCGACATGAGCGAAGATCCGTTTTTCAGCCTTTCGGAGGACAGCACCTGGAACGCCTGCATCGGGCAACAGGGTGACGAACTTCACTACGTCGAGGGCTACCTGGAGGCCGCGAGCGAGCTCGCCAACGCGGTGATCGACAAGAACATGCTCGACAAACGCGACACGCTCGTCCTTCCAATTCTCTACAATGCGCGCCATGCCATCGAACTCGTCCTGAAATACGTCGCCGGGCAACTGTTCGATTGCGGCGTCCTCGCGCAACGACATCCGGCCAATCACGACATCAAGGGACTTTGGGACCACTTGGTCGCGGCCGACGTCGCCGATGAAGCGATAAGGAACCACTTGAAGGCGCTGGAGCGCTTCGTCATCAGCCTCGATCGGATAGACGACGATGGACAGGAATTGCGGTACCACGTCAATCGCGACGGCGAGACGAGCCTCAAGGGAGAACCCCTGGCCAACATCGTCGTCATCCGCGACAACCTCAAGGAACTGTCGTCGGTGGTCGATGGATTGATGCATCGAACGATCAACTTCGTCGCCGAGCGGAAGAGCGGCACATACACATCCCGCTGCTCGCGCGCCGACCTCCGCGAGATCGCCGGCATGATGCCGGCGCTCGCCGACTGGGGCACCGAAGCCTTCACCCAGGCGAAGAACGCAGTGAAGGAACGTTTCACGCTCAGCAACACCCAGTTCAGCAAGGCCATCGACGCGATCAAGGCTAACCGTGAATTCTACGGAATGATCGGCGGCGAGACCGACCTTCCTTATCTTCTTGACGACGAGGTTATGCTAGTTGTCGAGCAGTGGCGCATCCTTCACCCCGACCGCGAGGAAAAGAAGCCTGAGGTCGGCCAAGGTAGCCGGTTTAGGTCAGCGGGCCTCATCGCGAACATCAAGAAGAGACGCGAATGCGTCGATGCCCTTAGCGGGACCATCACTAGCCATGAAGCCGCGGACCTCGAAGCACTGTTCTATCTGGGCCGCGGAGATTTCTTGCCGGAACAGTTCGAAGATCGGGCTGCAACCTACCTGGAGCCGCTTAGCGACGACGCCGAACTGCGCGCACAGACCGGAAGAATGTTGGACAAGACGAACCTGCTCGTCTGTCTAGAGCGAGGTGCGCGTCGGGCGGGACGACTGTCTCTCGTCGAACGGCTGAACAGCCCCCCGGCGCAGCATCCGCCGCAGGAGGCCAAAGATCCACAAGCGAGGGAATGATGGCAGGCAAGGTCGTGGCGTCGCAATTCACCGGCGCCTTCGCACATCTGAACGTCTCGGCGGACATCACCGCCACACGGGCCGACATCATTCGTTCGCTGCTCACGGTGGGTTATCCGAGCCGCAAGAAGGCAATACGCAAAGTCGGGCCTTGGCGGACTCGGATGTTGTCCGCCCTAGCCATTGGCTATCTGGACAGGGCACTGCGAACCACCGAATACTTCCGCAATCTGGAGCAGACGGAGAAGGTGGGCGTATCCTTCCTGCTAGGCCAAGCCTTCACGCATTGGTTCGCTCAGGATCGGATGGATATTCCGTTCCTCGTCCACGTCGCCGGCCTCAAGACGACCACGTGGGGCACATCGTCTGCCGCCGTACCAACGAAGACAGGTGCGTCAACTCCGTCGCCGAAAAGCCGACCCGACTTTATCGGTGTCAAGAAAGCAGAGAGGCACGTGTTCGAGAGCAAGGGCCGCATCCGCAGACCCTCAAAGAGCGCCGTAGCAAAGGCTCTCGGACAGGTATCGGCGCTTCGCGCGATCAACGGCTCTCAACCCGCAACCCGCTGCGCGACGTTCTTCATGCTGAAGGCGTCGGGCGCCGAAGGGCAGGTCGTCGATCCCGCAGGAGCAGCCACCGGTGTCGAGGTCAAATTCGACGAGTGGGAGATGATCACGAATGCCTACGCGTTCTTTCTCGATGGCGAGAACGTCGACCTGCCGGAAGTGGCGGGCGAAGGGTACGTAGGACGTGAGATCGACAACGGCGTATTCTACGCGATCGACAAGAAGGTACTAAGCGCTCCCGCCGGACAGGAGCCCGCGTCGGCTTCCGAGCGCCAACAGAGGCGGAACGAGGTCTTTGAAATTCTCGAACATCGTGCGGGCACCTATCGGGAGCGCCACACCGAGGAGGTTTCGCCCGGACCGGACGGAACGTTGCTCATCGATCGACGCCCAGGCGGAATCCGGCCACGCCGCAAAAACGTTTGAGGCCGCAGCTCGAGAGATCGGTCTCAAGAATTTTCAGCACCGTCATCACTTTGGATTTTGGGTAGTGCAGGAAACTTAGCGGTTAACACCGGCGCGGATCTTAGGGTCGACACCGGTCGGGCCGGATCTAGTCCTATGGCGCAGCGGCCTCGTCGGCCCGCCTCTGGCTGCGACGCCGCCGATCAACGGGCTTCGCCGGCGCGTCGATTTTGTACCACGGATATTTCTGGATCTCCGGCAGCATCACGTCCACGGGGATCTCGCCGTAGTTCTCGCCGTCGGTCCGTGGGGCATGGCCCTGGATCGCGTCGAGCACCTGCCACAGCATCTTCGCCCGCCGTCCCTCAGTCTTGAAACGATGCCTCCACCCATGGTTGGGGGCGACTTTCGGGTTGGTGATCTGAAGGCCCTTGCGGACCCAGTCGGCGAGCTTGTTGCCGACGCTTGTGTAGGTCGGATTCTTCCGGTCCTTCTTTCGCTGCCGTTCGATCGCGTAGAACAGCGGAGTATCTCCCTTCTTTCGGTGCGCCCAATCCACGAACTGCATCTGCAGCAGGTGCGGATGGAGTGGAACGGTGCGCTCTGCCGTCTTCACCGTTCCCGCTTCGGGCCTGATGTGGATGCACGGGATCCCATCCTTCTCGATCACGTCGCATGCGCGCAATTGGGTGATTTCGTTCACGCGCGCGCCGGTGTAGGCGCAGAGCCACGGCACCCACCTGCGGGCGGCGGCATTCTCCTCGGTCATCCGCTCGTTCTGCGGCCCGAGCGCGGCCGCAAGGATGGTACGGGCCTCCAGATCGTCGAAACCGACCTTCTTCGTTTGCCTTTTCTTCTTTTCGGAAATGGTGACGACGACTTCGGCGGCCGGATTGGTCGCCAGTTTCTTCTCGTTCTTGGCCCACCCGAAGAACGCGCGGGCAGCGGCGATGTAGCCGAACTTTACGTTACGCCGCGACGCCTTCGATGCCAGCAGCGCGTCGCGCCAATCGAGCAGATGCTGTTCGGTCACGCTGCTCATGTCGTCCGTGCCGATGCGTTTGATCAATTGGCGGAAATACGGCTCCCACTTCTTGCGAGTCGACGCCGCCAGTTCCTTCGCCTCAGCGAACTCGGCCCACAGCACGTCGAACTTCTTCTCGGGATTCGGCGGCTTGAACTCCGGGAAGCGTTCGGCCACCGCCTTGTTGGGCGTGTAGTCCTTCTTCGCGTTCTGCAGGAGCTCCCGCTCGGCGAGCTCTTTGGCCTCGACGTAGGAGCGGATGAAGGAATGGAGCCTGTCGCCGACGAGATGGATTCCCTTCCGCTGCAGAAAAGCCCGCGCTTCGAGTCCGAACGTCACGTACAGGTGCGGATCGAGCGGGCCGATCGGCGGCCGTTTGCGCTTCGCGTGCTCCCTCAACGACCGTTCGATCTCGGCCGGAGGACCGGGCTCGTCGCGGCGGGCCGCCACCGTTTCCTTGTAGAATTCGCCGGCGAGCGCGGTGATCTGGAGGTGCGTGAGCTGCGTCGGCTGCTGGCCCGCCATCGCGCGCCACTCCCGCTCCAGCTTCAGGTTCTCCTCCTGGCAAAGGATCTTGGCCTCTTCCAGGTCGGTGGTGCCGAGACTGAACTTGATCTCCGCGGGCATCCCGAACCTGCGATATTTCGCCGGCACGCGACGCCTGAACCAATAGACCTTCGAACGCGGATTCTTCCAAGGACCAATCACGACAAGTCTCACGGTGACCACTCCTGTGTACCACCGGGACTTTTCGGAAAGCCTTATTTTATAGGTAAATGCGGAGTTTCAGGCGCTTAGCGGGGCCGATGGCGGAGAGAGTGGGATTCGAACCCACGGTACGGTTTCCCGCACACACGCTTTCCAAGCGTGCGCCTTAAGCCACTCGGCCATCTCTCCGGAGCGCCCTCTCTTGAAGGGGCGCCGGTGATTTTGCAAGGGATCGCGGGGAAATCGGGTGATTTTTCCATAAGATGTTGTAATTAAAAGATAATATCTGGCGCCCGCTGGCGCTTCGGAACCGCCCGATGGCTGAACCGGAAGCGGGTTTGGCGCGACGATTCACTCAAGACCGCCAAACACGACCGGGGACGCCATGACCATCCAAAAGACCATCGCCGCCCTTAGCCTGATTTCGGCCCTTGGCTCCGCGTTTGCCGTGCCGGCCGCCGCGCAGGTCTGCACCCGTCAGGGCGTCGACGTGAGCTGCGACGACGGGCGGCGCGGGGTGCTTTCGGGCGATGCCATCCTCTGGCCGGACGGGACGCGCTCGAGCGCCTCGCCGCATCCGAGCGTGATCATCGGCAACAAGAGCTCGGTGCATGTCGGACCCGGCGTGTTCGTCGGCCAGGGCAAAGGCATGGTGCCGCTGGACGATCCCAACGCGCCGAACAAGCGGCAATGCGCGATTTTGGACGGGGTGTCGTATTGTTATTAGGCGCCTCTCCCCGCAAGCAAGGGGAGAGCAAGAGAGCTCAAATCAGCCGCACACCTGATATCGCCGACTTCAGCCAGCGCAGCGCCTGCGGTGGCTGGGTCTCCAGCGGCGCGACGACGGCCTTCTCGGTCCGGCACTTCTCCAGCTCGGCGACGAAGTCGGCGGACCATTGCTGGATGGTATGGCCGCGCAGCTTCTTCATCATCGCATCCCAGCGCATCTTGCGCTCGGCGAGCGGCATCGCGGCCGCAACCGCGATCGCGCGCGCCATGCCATCGATGTCGTGCGGGTTGACCAGCAGCGCCGTTTCGAGCTCGTTGGCGGCGCCGGCGAACTTCGACAGCACCAGCACACCGGGATCGGCCGGGTTCTGCGCGGCGACATATTCCTTGGCGACGAGGTTCATGCCGTCATGCAGCGGCGTCACCACGCCGATCTGCGCGGTGCGATAGAGACCCGCGAGCACAGCCTGGCTGAAGCCCTTGTTGAGGTAACGGATCGGCGTCCAGTCGACCTCGCCGTGGCGGCCGTTGACGTCGGTGACGAGACGCGCGACCTCGTTCTGGAGATTGCCATAAGCCTCGATCGCACCGCGCGAGGGGTTGGCGATCTGGAGCAGCGAGATGCTGCGCGCGAACTGCGGATGCTCGGTCCAGAGCCGGTCGAACGCGCTGATGCGGTTGACGAGTCCCTTTGAATAGTCGAGCCGGTCGACGCCGATCGCGAGCCGCTCGCCATTGAGACTGCGGCGCAGCCGCGACACGTCGGGATGCGAGGCCGACTTCGCGGCGTAAGCTGCGAACTTCTCTGCATCGATGCCGATCGGAAAAACCTCGCAACGCGTACGGCCATGCTGCGAGATCGCAACGCCGTCCTCGACGGCGAGGCCGAGCTCACCCGCGACATAGCCGAGGAAATTCTGGCAGTCCTCATTGGTCTGGAAGCCGAGCAGATCGTAGGCCAGCATCGCCGTGATCAGCTCGCGATGATTGGGAACGCCCTGCATCACCGCGGCGACCGGCCACGGCGTGTGAAGGAAGAAGCCGATCGGATCATCGACGCCGAGATCGCGCAGCTCCGCGCCGAGCGCGAGGAAATGATAGTCCTGCACCCAGAAAGCCGTTTTCGCTTTCCGGAAGCGCATCAAGGCGCGCGCCATGAAGGCGTTGACCTCGCGATAGCTGACATAGTCGTCTCGCGAGACGCGGATCAGATCGCTACGCGAATGCAGGGCCGGCCACAGCGCCGAATTGGCAAAGCCTTCGTAGTAGCCGCCGTAATGCGCCGCCGGCAAGTCCAGCGTCGCAATCGCGCCCGAGCCCAGCGCTTCGATCTCGGCGAACGGCTCCTTCTGATGACCGTCACGCACGCGGCCCGATGAACCCACCCAAATAGCACCCGAATGTTCCACCACGGGAAGCAATGCGGCAGCCAAGCCACCCGTCATGGGCTCGTTGGGTTTTCCGCGCGCAACTCGATTCGAAACGACGACTAAGTTCACAGGTCGTCCCCTCCTGTTCATTCCACCCCGTTTAACTGCCGTTCATCAATATGGTTCCTGATCATCATTTGTACGAATTGAAACCAAAATCAGGCGCGTGCGTTGGAACCAGTTTTCCTGCAGGGAACCCGGCGGTTTCACTCAACAAAGTCAATTTTCGCGGCTGTGTTGCCCACCATGAATTGCGCGCGCGAGGGAACTACGCGAGCGACAATGTGGCCCCGAAGTGTCGGTGCCTTATTCCAACCTTGTATCGTCGAGCAGATGCGCGAGGAACGCGCGGACATCCTTCGGCTCGTCGAAATGGCCGTTGACGCCGATGGCGCGGCGGCCGACCGAGAAGGCGAGCCCGTTCATGTCGGGCATGATCGCGAACACGGTCTCATCGGTAACGTCGTCGCCGATGAAGATCGGACGGCGCCCTTTGAAAGGCTCGTGCTTCATCAATTCGCGCACGCCGGTCGCCTTGGTGAAGCCGGCATGCTTGATCTCGCAAACGAACTTGCCGGGCAGCACCTCGATCGGCGCATTGGGTAGATCGGCGCGGATCAGCGAGACGGATTCGTAGATCGCCTTCTCCGCATGTGGCGCGAGACGATAATGCAGTGCCAGCGAATAGCCCTTGTCCTCGAGCAGAATGCCGGGGCTGAGCTTTGCGATCGCGGCAAGGCGGCGCTTCAGCTCCTTGTCCATCGGCGGCGCATGCACGTCGTCGGCTTCATTGCCGACCGACAGGCGCATCTCCGCGCCGTGTCCGGCGACCGCGCGAAACACGTCGGGTGCGAAGATCAGATCGATGTCGTTGAGCGAGCGGCCGCTGACCATCGCCAGCGCGCCGGAGGTGCGCTCGGTCAGGCGGTTCAGCGTTTCCGACAGGCCCGGCGGCACCCACACCTCGCGCGGCGTCGGCATCAGGTCGAGCAGCGTGCCGTCGATGTCGAGCAGAATCGCGGTCTCCCCCAGATGCGGCACGAGCGCGTGCGGCACCGGCACCGCGTCGGGCGCTTCTTCGTCAACCATGGGGCGCTTCTGATCCAGTTCAGCCAGTTCCGATTTCATAGTCTACTCCATAAAGGCAAGCGGCCGCGCGATTTGTTCGAGCGATTTTCGTTCCGCGGCGACGGCGTAGCGCCACGCCACGATCGCAGCCGCGATCATCAGGAAGGCCCCCAGCAAATAGCCCGCGAACACGCTGGTGCGTGATCCCGTGTCGATCAGCGCGCCGAACAGCGCGGGCCCGATCACGCCGCCGATGCCGGTGCCGACCGCGTAGAACACCGCAATCGCCAGCGCGCGCACTTCCAGAGGGAACGTCTCGCTGACGGTCAGGTAAGCCGCGCTCGCGGCGGGCGAGGCGAAGAAGAAGATCACCATCCAGGCTATGGTCTGCCCCTGCGCGCTCAGCGCGCCGATCGAGAACAGATAGCCCGAGAGCGCCAGCAGCACGCCCGATACGCCGTAGGTGAACACGATCATGACGCGGCGGCCGAGCGTGTCGAACAGGCGGCCGAGCAGCAACGGCCCGAGGAAGTTGCCGGCAGCGAACGGCAGGAGATACCAGCCGACATGATCGGCGCTGATGCCGTAGAAGTCGGTCAGCACCAGCGCGAAGGTGAAGAAGATCGCGTTGTAGAAGAACGCCTGTGCGACCATCAGCACGAGGCCGACCAGCGCGCGCTGGCGATAGACGAAGAACAACGTGTGCACGACCTCCCTGATCGGCGTGTGGTCGCGCATCTTCAGCCGGATTTTCGCGAAGCGGCCGTCGCTCGCGTGCTGGTCGTGCCCGATCACCGAGCGCTCGATCTCGTCCACGATGGCGTGGGCCTGGTCGGGCCGGCCGTGGATCATCAGCCAGCGCGGGCTCTCCGGAATCCACATCCGCATCAGCAGCACGACAAGACCGAGGGCTGCGCCGATGAGATAGGCGAGGCGCCAGCCGAGATCGGGACCGATCAATGCGGGATCGAGCAGCACGATGGCCGCCACCGCGCCCATCGCCGCGCCGATCCAGAAACTGCCGTTGATGACGAGATCGGTCCAGCCGCGATAGCGCGCCGGCACCAGTTCCTGAATCGTCGAGTTGATCGCAGTGTATTCGCCGCCGATGCCGGCGCCGGTGAGAAAGCGAAACAGCGCGTAGCTCGCGACATTCCACGACAAGGCGGTCGCTGCGGTCGCGGAGAGATAAAGCGCCAGCGTGATGAAGAACAGTTTCTTGCGGCCGATGCGGTCGGTGAGCCAGCCGAAGCCGAGCGCGCCGAGCACCGCACCGGCAAGATACGCGGAATTGGCGATACCGAGATCGAGATTGGAGAATTGCAGCGACGGACTCTGCTTCAGCGCGCCGGAGAGCGCGCCGGCGAGCGTCACCTCGAGCCCGTCGAGGATCCAGGTGATCCCGAGCGCCAGCACGACGCGGGTATGAAAGCCGCTCCACGGCAGCGCATCGAGCCGCGCGGGGATGCTGGTCTCGACGATGCGGTCGGCCGCGGCCGCCGCAGAGACTGCAGGTCCATAATTCAGCGCTGGGCTTTGCTGCAATTCCATCGCGTTGCTGGGTCTAACCAATGGAAGCGGCCCCGGTTCACATGGTGTGGACGGGGGCGATCCGATCATCGGGGGTGCGGCATTCCGCCTGCCACCTGCGACAACGTCTGCGGCAAGGGCAGGTTCCCGCAGGAACAGCCCTGGGGTCGTCCGTTTGCGATGGAGCCGCAGGGTGTTGACGCATGGCTCACGTCAGAAAGACGACACATTCTCGAAAGGCAGGAGCGCGGAAAACCAGTGCGAGGCGCCGCACGACCACGCGCAAGGGCACGACGCGCGCCTCGCCAAAGCGCTGGTCGCAGCGCGTGACGAAGGAGAGCGATGCACTCGACCTCAAACAGAGCGTGTTCAGGCTGACCAGCGCGAAGAACATCGCGACCTCGCTGAAGCGCTCGGCCGAACACAGCTCGCGCCGCAAGACCGGCGCCTACCGCTCGGCGCGCTCGATGCTGACCTTCTACATCAACCCCGCCGGCAAGACCCTGCCCAAGACACAACGCGCACGGCTGGAACGCGCGAAGGTCGAGTTGAGGCGGGCGTTCGGGTGGGAGAAAGACTCGGTCTGAGTCTTAAGCCGCCCGGATATTCCCCATGAAGCGATCGAGCTCGGCGCGCAGGCGCGTGCTTTCGGATGACAGCGTCTTGGCCGAGTTCAGCACCTCCTCCGAGGCCGAACCGGTTTCGGCGGCGCCGCGGTTGACCTGGCCGATGTCGGTGGCGGCGGTCTGGGTGCCCTGCGCAACGGTCTGGACGCTGCGCGCGATTTCCTGCGTCGCGGCGCCCTGCTGCTCGACGGCGCTCGCAATCGACGTCGAGATCGACGAGATCTGGCCGATGGTGGCGCCGATCTCCTTGATCGCTGCGACCGATTCGGCCGTCGCGCCCTGCATTCCGGTAATGTGGGAGGAGATTTCGTCGGTCGCCTTCGCGGTCTGGCTCGCCAGCGACTTCACTTCGCTGGCGACCACGGCAAAGCCGCGGCCGGCCTCGCCCGCGCGCGCCGCCTCGATGGTAGCGTTGAGCGCCAGAAGGTTGGTCTGCTCGGCGATCGCGGTGATCAGCTTGACCACTTCGCCGATCTGCTGGGCGGCGTGCGAGAGCTTGCCGATGCGGCCGTCGGTTTCCTTAGCCTGCACCACGGCAGCTTCCGCGATGCGGCTGGAGTCACGCACCTGGCGGCCAATCTCCTCGACGGAGGCCGAGAGCTCTTCGGTCGCGGTTGCGACCGACTGCATGTTGCTGGAGGCCTGCTCGGAGACACCGGCGACCTGGCTCGACAGGCTCTGCGTGGTCTCGGCGGTGCGGGTCAGCGTGGAGGCCGCCGATTCCAGTTGCACGGCGGAGGCGGAGACGTTGGAGACGATGGCGCCGACGGCGCTCTCGAAATCATCGGCAAAGCGAATCAGCTCGGAGCGTCGGCTTGCGGCCTGCTCGCGGTTCTGGACTTCGCTGGCTGCGGCGTCGCGCTCGGCTTTCGCGACCGCCTGAACCTTGAATTCCTCGACTGCACCGGCCATCTCGCCGATCTCGTCCTTGCGGCCCAGGCCCGGCAACACGACGTCGAAATTGCCCGACGCAAGCTCGCGCATCGCCTTGCACATCGCGATCATCGGACGCGAGATGCCGTTGCCGAGCATCAGGGCCAGCACGGCACCAATGGCGAGGCCGCCGAGCGCCATCATCAGCATCAGCCGTTCGGTCTCGGTGATGGTGGAGTTGGCGCTCGCTTCGATGCGCTGCTGATCCGAGGTCAGATCGGACCGCAACTCGGCGGAGAGTTTCAGGATCCCCGTCGCCGTCTTGGTCATCTCGCCGTTCAACTTGACGATGACCTTCACGTTCTCGGTCAGCTTCGCAAACGAGGTGCGGTACTGCTTCAGCAGATTGCCGATCTCGGTGACGCGGTCGGTGATCTTCTGGTCGTTGGCATAGATCGAGACCAGCAGCGTCTCCAGGAATTTGATGCGGGCGATCACGCCGTCGGCGGTCTTCGGCTCCGGCTTGGCGACGAAGGCGCTGACCGAGGTCGAGACCGCGAGATATTGCGAGGTGACGTCCTTGGCGGTGGTCTGAACCGAGTTCAGGCCCGCCAGCGCGGCCGTATCGGCGAGATCGTCGAACTTGAAGCGGATCTTGTTGCCGACGCTGTTGAGCTCGTCGGCGGCGATCTTGTTGTTCTCGCGCGTCAGCGTGATGATCTCACCGAACACCTTGGTGAAGCGCTGGAATTCGGCCTCGAGCTTGCCCACCTGCTCGCGGCGCGCCGCGCCGGTCGTGGCCGCCACCGACTTGGCGATCGCGCTCTTCAGATTCTCTTCGGCGGCCTTGGCCGCGGTCTCGTCATCGGTCGCGCCCGTCAGCGTATAGGCCCGCGCCAGTCCCTGATAGGCGATCAGCTCGCGGTCCACGGTCCGCGCGAGGTCCGCTTCCGACACGCTGGCCCGGTAGGAGGTTACGGCGGCCTGGATCCGCTCGAAGCCGAAATAGGCGAAAGCCATGCTGACCGCGAGGATTGCCAGCACCGCCACGAAGCCGAGGATGATTTTTGCACGAAAACGCAGGGTGAAGAGCTTCGATGTGTTCGGCGTCGACTTGACGGGCATTCCCCACCCCATTCCATTCGCGGAAAACCAGGCGCAGCCCGGAAGCAGCCCGCTTCCTGACTCGTGCGCACGGTAGAGTGCAAAGGATAAGCCGCGGTAAATTTATGGCGTCGCAACTTGCGGTTAGGTGACGCGGGGAGAAGCGTACTCCGCTGTCGTCCCGGACAAGCGAAGCGCAGATCCGGGACTCATAACCACAGGGAGTGGTTTGGCGAGGACTCGGAGTTACCAGCTCACACCGCGATTTCTTCTTGGGGTTATGGGTCCCCGCCCCCCGTGCGCAATTGCGCACTAGGCGGGGACGACAGTGGAGGGTGGCGCTACAGCGCCCCCTTAAGCCGCCCGGATATTCCCCATGAAGCGATCGAGCTCGGCGCGCAGGCGCGTGCTTTCGGATGACAGCGTCTTGGCCGAGTTCAGCACCTCTTCCGAGGCCGAACCGGTTTCGGCGGCGCCGCGGTTGACCTGGCCGATGTCGGTGGCGGCGGTCTGGGTGCCCTGCGCCACCGTCTGGACGCTGCGGGCAATCTCCTGCGTCGCGGCGCCCTGCTCCTCGACGGCGCTCGCGATCGAGGTCGAGATCGACGAAATCTTGCCGATGGTGGCGCCGATTTCCTTGATCGCGGCGACCGACTCGGCCGTCGCGCCCTGCATGCCCGCGATGTGCGAGGAAATCTCGTCGGTGGCCTTCGCGGTCTGGCTCGCCAGCGACTTCACTTCGCTGGCGACCACGGCAAAGCCGCGGCCGGCCTCGCCTGCGCGCGCCGCCTCGATGGTGGCGTTGAGCGCGAGAAGATTGGTCTGCTCGGCGATCGCGGTGATCAGTTTGACCACCTCGCCGATCTGCTGGGCGGCGTGCGAGAGCTTGCCGATCCGGCCGTCGGTCTCCTTGGCCTGGACTACCGCAGCTTCGGCGATGCGGCTGGAATCGCGGACCTGGCGACCGATCTCCTCGACGGAGGCCGAAAGCTCTTCGGTCGCGGTTGCGACCGACTGCATGTTGCTCGAAGCCTGCTCGGAGACACCGGCAACCTGGCTCGACAGGGTCTGCGTGGTTTCGGCGGTTCGGGTCAGCGTGGAGGCCGCCGATTCGAGCTGCACGGCGGAAGCCGACACGTTCGACACGATGGCACCGACCGCGCTTTCAAAGTCATCGGCAAAGCGAATCAGCTCGGAACGGCGTGCGGTGGCCAGTTCCTTGTTCTGGGCTTCGCTGGCGGCGGCGTCGCGCTCGGCCTTGGCCACGGCCTGAACCTTGAATTCCTCGACCGCGCCGGCCATCTCCCCGATCTCGTCCTTGCGACCGAGGCCCGGCAGCACGACGTCGAAATTGCCCGACGCAAGCTCGCGCATCGCCTTGCACATCGCGATCATCGGACGCGAGATGCCGGTGCCGAGCAGGAAGGCGAGGATCGCGCCGAGCAGCGTGCCGCCGACGGCCAGCATCAGCACCAGTTGCTCGGTCCGTCCGATGGTCGCTTCCGACTCCGAATCCAGCCGCTGCTGTTCGGCGACGAGGTCTGCCTTCATGGCGGTGGCGCCTTGCAGGATCGCACCGGCCGAACCGCTCATCTCGGTGACAAGCTCATCCACCATCTTGGCGTTGGCGATCAGCTTCTCCAGCGCTTCGCGATAGGCCACGAGGATCGTCTTGGCATCCTTCAGGCCGGCGACGATCTTGTCGTCCATGGAATAGACCGCGCCGAGCGAATTCTCGACGAATTTCAGCCGTGCCAGCGCGCTGGTCGCGATCGCCTGATCGGAGGTCAGCACGAAATTGGTGGCTGCGGCGCTCGCGGTCTGGAACTGGGCGTTGACCTGCTTGGTGCCGAACTCGATCGACTGCGCCTCCGAATCGGAGGCGTTGTTGCCGATATCGTCAAGCTTGTATTTCAGGAGATTGGCTTGGCGCGTGAGCTGGTTCTGCACCAGCAGCGCGCTGTCGCGCTTGGCCTGGAGGACCTTGGCGAAGGTTGCGGAGAAGTTGGAGAATTCCTTGGCGAGCTTGTTGAGGCCCTCCTGCCGTGCCGGCTTCTGGGCACTCTTGACGGCCTGATCGATGGCGCTCTTCAGGCCGGTCTCGGCTTCCAGCGCCGCCTTGGCATCGTCCTCCTTGCCGGTGACGACGAAATATTTGACGGCCGAACGGTAGGCGAGCAGCTCGCGGTCGATGTTGCGGGCGAGATCGGCCTCGGTGACGCTACTGCGGTAGGATCCGACCCCGGACGAGACCCGCTCGAAGCCGAAATAGGAGAAAGCCATGCTGCCGGCGGAGATCACCAGCACCGCGGCGAAGCCGAGGATGATCTTGGCGCGGAACCTGAGGGTCGGAAATATTGTACGCTTCGACGGCGACGCGATACGCCCGGACATTCCAACCCCCATTTTCTATTCAGCCGTGATCCGGAGGCGCCCCGCCCCCGGACCCGGATGCGCAAAACTAGGGCACAATGGATAAAGGGCGGTAAATTCGGCAGGCTCGTGCAATCCGGGGCTTTATCGGCCAAAGGCCGACCGGATGGGATGACGGCTGGCATCCCACATGGGCCGACCATTTTGCGGCTGTCGACCCGCTCCGCCCGCCCAAGTCATTGCCCGCTCGTCAGGATCGATGACTTTTCCATGACCGGCGTGACCAAAATCCTAGTTGCAAAGTCCGGGGGCGGCGGTCTCTAATTAGAAACAATCAAAATCAATCCGGGGAGGTATGTTCCGTGTCTACAGTCAAACTGACGGTGAACGGCAAGGCCGTTGCCGTCGACGTCGAGGACCGCACGCTGCTGGTCCAGCTCCTGCGCGATCACCTCAACCTCACCGGGACCCATGTCGGCTGCGACACCAGCCAGTGCGGCGCTTGCGTCGTACACGTGGACGGCCGGGCGGTGAAATCCTGCACCATGCTGGCGGGCCAGGCCGACGGCGCCAGCGTCACCACCATCGAAGGCATCGCCAAGGGCGACGAGTTGCACCCGATGCAGGCCGCCTTCCGCGACAATCACGGCCTGCAATGCGGCTATTGCACGCCGGGCATGATCATGTCGGCGATCGACATCGTGCACCGCCATGGTGGTGAGCTCGACGAGCCCACGGTCCGCCAGGAGCTCGAAGGCAACATCTGCCGCTGCACCGGCTACCACAACATCGTCAAGGCCGTGCTGGACGCAGCCGGACGCATGAAGGTCTCGCAGGCGGCCGAGTAAATCGGCGCGCCTCGAATAAAGAACCACCGCTGCTGCTTTCGAGGGAAAGCGCAGTCAAGACAATTCCGGTCGGGAGGACCAGACATGGGTGTTGAAGGCATCGGCGCGCGCGTCGTGCGCAAGGAAGACAAGCGTTTCATTACCGGCAAGGGCCGTTACGTCGACGACATCAAATTGCAGGGCATGACCCATGCCCATTTCATCAGAAGCCCGCATGCGCACGCCAAGGTGAAGAAGATCGATTCTTCCGCCGCGCTGAAGATGCCGGGCGTGGTTGCAGTGCTCACCGGACAACAGGTCGTCGACGACAAGGTCGGCAATCTCATCTGCGGCTGGGCCATCACCTCCAAGGACGGCAGCCCGATGAAGATGGGCGCATGGCCCGCGATGGCGCCGGAAACCGTGCGCTTCGTCGGCCAGGCCGTCGCCGTCGTGATCGCCGACAGCAAGAACCTCGCGCGCGACGCGGCCGAAGCTGTCGTCGTCGACTACGAGGAACTTCCCGCGGTCGCCGATATCCACGCCGCGATCAAGTCCGGCGCACCTCAGCTTCACCCTGAAGCCCCCGGCAACCAGGTCTATGACTGGGTGATCGGCGACGAGGGCGCGACGGATGCCGCCTTCGCCAAGGCCGCCAATGTGGTGAAGCTCGACGTCACCAACAACCGCCTCGCCCCGAACGCGATGGAGCCGCGCGCGGCGATCGCGGACTACGACGCGGCGGAAGAGCACTTCACTCTCTATACGACGTCGCAGAACCCGCACGTCGCCCGCCTGGTGCTGTCGGCGTTCTACAACATCGCCCCCGAGCACAAGCTGCGCGTGATCGCCCCCGATGTCGGCGGCGGCTTCGGCTCAAAAATCTTCATCTATCCTGAGGAGATGGTGGCGTTGTGGGCCTCGAAGAAGGTCGGCCGCCCGGTAAAATGGACCGGCGACCGCACCGAGGCCTTCCTCACCGATGCGCATGGCCGTGACCATGTGACCCATGCCGAGATGGCGTTCGACGCCAACAACAAGATCACCGGCTTGAAGGTGAAGACCTACGCCAATTTCGGCGCCTACATGTCGCTGTTTTCCTCGTCGGTCCCGACCTATCTCTACGCGACGCTGCTGTCGGGCCAGTACAACATCCCGGCGATCCATGCCGAGGTGGTCGGGGTCTACACCAACACCACGCCGGTCGACGCCTATCGCGGCGCAGGCCGTCCCGAGGCGAGCTACCTGATCGAACGTCTCATGGAGACGGCCGCGCGGCAGCTCAAAGTCGATCCGGCTCAGCTGCGCCGGACCAACTTCATCACCCAGTTCCCGCACCAGACGCCCGTGATCATGGCCTATGACACCGGTGATTTTAACGCTTCGCTCGATGCCGCGATGAAGGCGATCGACTATGCCGGCTTCGCAGCCCGCAAGGCCAAGGCGAAGGCGGACGGCAAGCTGCGCGGCATCGGCGTGTCCTGCTACATCGAGGCCTGCGGCATCGCGCCCTCGAAGGCGGTCGGCAGCCTCGGCGCCGGCGTTGGTCTGTGGGAATCCGCCGAAGTGCGGGTCAACCCGGTCGGCACCATCGAGATCCTGACGGGGTCGCACAGCCACGGCCAGGGTCACGAGACCACGTTCTGCCAGCTTGTGGCGGATCGCCTGGGCGTTCCCATCAGCCAGGTCTCGATCGTTCATGGCGACACCGACAAGGTGCAGTTCGGCATGGGCACCTACGGCTCGCGCTCCGCGGCCGTCGGTCTGACCGCGATCCTGAAGGCCATGGAGAAGATGGAATCCAAGGCCAAGAAGATCGCCGCGCATGCGCTTGAAGCGTCCGAGGGCGACATCGTCATCGAGAACGGCGAGTTCAAGGTGGCCGGTACCGACAAGGCGATCGCCTTCCCGATGGTCGCGCTCGCGGCCTACACCGCGCACAATCTGCCTGACGGGATGGAGCCGGGCCTGAAGGAAAGCGCCTTCTACGACCCCTCCAACTTCACCTTCCCGGCCGGCGCCTACATCTGCGAGCTCGAGGTCGATCCCGGCACCGGCAAGACCTCCTTCGTCAACTTCGTCGCGGCCGACGATTTCGGCCGGTTGATCAACCCGATGATCGTCGAGGGACAGGTCCATGGCGGCCTTGCCCAGGGCATCGGGCAGGCGCTGCTCGAGCACGCCATCTACGATGCCAACGGCCAGCCCGTCACGGCCTCGTTCATGGACTACTCCATGCCGCGCGCCGACGACCTGCCCTCGTTCAACCTCTCCCACACCACGACGCTGTGCCCGGGCAATCCCCTGGGCATCAAGGGCTGCGGTGAGGCCGGCGCGATCGGCGCCTCTGCGGCCGTGATCAACGCGATCACGGATGCGATCGGCAAGAACAACCTGGAAATGCCCGCAACCCCGGACCGGGTGTGGCGCACGATCCACGCGGCCTGAGAGGAGCAACAAGATGTACCAGACCACTTATCATCGCCCCTCCTCGGTCGACGAGGCCGTCGCCCTGTTCGGCAAGAGCAGTGAGGCGAAATTCCTCGCCGGCGGCCAGACGTTGCTGCCGGTCATGAAGCAGCGGCTCGCCGCACCGTCAGACGTGATCGACCTCGGCAAGATCAAGGAGCTGCAGGGCGTCGAGCTCTCGGGCGACGTGCTGACCATCAAGGCCGGCACGACCTATTTCGACATCATGCAGAATGCCGATGTGAAGAAGGCGATCCCCGCGATCGCCTATCTCACCTCGGTGCTCGGCGATCCCGCCGTGCGTTATCGCGGCACGATCGGCGGCTCGATCGCCAACAACGATCCCGCCGCGGATTATCCGGCCGCGCTGCTCGCGCTCGGTGCCACCGTCAAGACCAACAAGCGGTCGATTTCGGCCGAGGACTTCTTCCAGGGCCTGTTCACGACGGCGCTGGAAGACGGCGAGATCATCACCGCGGTGTCGTTCCCGGTGCCGGCGAAGGCGGGCTACGAAAAGATGCGGCACCCGGCCTCACGCTTCGCGCTGACCGCCGTGTTCGTCGCGCAGACGAAGTCGGGCGAGATCCGTGTTGCCGCCACCGGCGCCTCGCAGAGCGGCGTGATGCGGGTGCCCGCGATCGAGGCCGCGTTGAAGGCGAACTGGTCGCCGTCGGCGCTCGACAATGTCAGCATTCCGGCGAGTGGATTGCTGGCCGATATCCACGGCTCGGCGGAATACCGCGCCAACCTCGTCAAGGTGATGGCGCAGCGCGCGGTGGCCGCCGCGGGCTGATCGGGTCGATAAAGCGCGACAGCGCGTCGCGCCTTAGCGCCTCAACACAAATCTTCCGCGGCGCGCAGCAATGCGCGCCGCTTTTATTATGCGCCCATGCATGAAAACCGCTTGCCTCGCGGACATGAAGGCGAGAAAAGTTAATCAGCCAATTAACTCGCCCCGAAAGAGGAACGTCAAAGGCGATCGCCGGACCACCGGCATTCGCCGGCGACCCGAGGAAACAACAACGTGCTCGATAAACCAGCGCCCACCTCCTCCGTCCGCACCTCCGGCCCGCTCTCGGGCTTCCGCGTCGTCGAATTCGCCGGCATCGGACCCGGCCCGTTCGCCTGCATGATGCTGGCCGACATGGGCGCCGATGTCGTCACGCTCGATCGCGTCGGTGCCAAGAAGAGTATGAAGTCGGTCGCGGGCCGCGGCCGCAAGGTGATCGAGCTCGACCTCAAGGACAAGGCGGCGATCGCAGAGGTGCTCGACCTGCTTGCTAGCGCCGATGCGCTGGTCGAGGGCTTTCGTCCCGGCGTGATGGAACGGCTTGGGCTCGGCCCGGACGTGGTGCTCGCGCGCAATCCGAAGCTCGTCTACGGCCGCATGACAGGCTGGGGCCAGGAAGGCCCGCTCGCCAACGCCGCCGGCCACGACATCAATTACATCTCGATCACCGGTGCGCTCGCCGCGATCGGCACCAAGGAAGCCCCGGTGCCGCCGCTCAATCTGGTCGGCGATTTCGGCGGCGGCGCGCTCTATCTCGTCGTCGGCGTGCTCGCCGCCCTCCTCGAAGCGCAAAGGTCCGGCAAGGGCCAGGTCGTGGACGCCGCGATGTGCGACGGTGCGGCATCGCTGATGTCGTTCTTCTTCGACATGACCACGATCGGCCGCTGGACCGAAGGCCGCAACCAGAACTTCCTCGACGGCGGCGCGCATTTCTACGGCGTCTACGAATGCGCCTGTGGCCATTTCGTCTCGATCGGCTCGATCGAGCCGCAGTTCTACGCGCTGCTCCGCGAGCACGCGGGCCTGACCGATGCCGATTTCGATGCGCAGATGGACCGCAAGGCCTGGCCCGCGCTGAAGCAGAAATTGCAGGCCGTGTTCAAGAGCAAGACCCGCGAGGACTGGTGCAGGATCATGGAAGGCACCGACATCTGCTTCGCGCCGGTGCTGACCATGTCGGAAGCGACCGAGCATCCGCACATGGTCGCCCGCAACGTCTTCCTCGAACGCCACGGCGTGAAGCAGCCGGCGCCGGCACCAAGGTTCTCGCGCACGCCGTCTGCGGTGCGGGAGCCGGAGGGCGCGGAGATTGGTGCGGTGATGGCTGCGTGGAAAGCAGGCCGCTAACAGTACGCCCGCACCACGTACTGCGCCGTCGTCCCGGACAAGCGCAGCGAAGCGGAGCGCAGATCCGGGACCCATAACCACAGGGAGTAGTTTGGCGAAGACTCGGAGTTATCAGGTCGCGCCGCAACTGCTCCCTGTGGTTATGGGTCCCCGCCCTCGTGCGCAATTGCGCACTAGGCGGGGACGACACCGATAATGCGGATGCAGTTCGCGTCTAACGCAGCGACCTACGCCGCGTTATCCACCTTCAACACGCCGCGGCGGATCTGGTCCTCCTCGATCGACTCGAACAGGGCCTTGAAATTGCCCTCGCCAAAACCATCGTCGCCCTTGCGCTGGATGAACTCGAAGAAGATCGGACCGATCGCGTTGGCGGAGAAGATCTGCAGCAGCACCTTGGTCTGGCCGCCATCGACCACGCCCTCGCCGTCGATCAGGATGCCGTTGGTCTGGAGCCGCGCGACGTCCTCGCCGTGCTTGGGCAGGCGCGCGTCGATCCGCTCGAAATAGGTCTCCGGCGGCGACGGCATGAACGGCAGGCCGGCTTCGCGCAGGCCTTCGATGGTGGCGTGGATATCGCGGCAGCCGCAGGCGATGTGCTGGATGCCCTCGCCGCGATAGATATTCAGATATTCCTCGATCTGGCCGGAATCGCCGGCGTCCTCGTTGATCGGAATCCGGATCTTGCCGTCGGGGCTGGTCAGCGCGCGCGAGAACAGGCCGGAGGCGCGGCCCTCGATGTCGAAGAAGCGGATCTGGCGGAAGTTGAACAGCTTTTGGTAGAAGCCCGTCCACACATCCATGCGGCCGCGATGGACGTTGTGGGTGAGGTGATCGAGATAGAACAGGCCGGCGCCGACCGGCCGCGGATCACGTGCGCCCAGCCACTCGAACTCGGTATCATAGGCCGAGCCCTTGGCGCCGTAGCGATCGACGAAATAGAGCAGGCTGCCGCCGATGCCCCTGATCGCGGGCACATCGAGCGTCTTCCGCGCCGACGACACATCGGCAGGTTCGGCGCCGAGCGCGATCGCACGGTCATAGGCAGCTTTCGCGTCGACCACGCGAAACGCCATCGACGGCGCGCAGGGGCCATGTACGGCGACGAAGTCGAAGCCGTGGGTGCCGGGCTCCTCGTTGACGAGATAGTTGATGTCGCCCTGGCGATAGACCGTGATCTTCTTGGTCCTGTGACGCGCGACGGGCGCATAACCCATCAGCTTGAACAGCGCGTGCAGTTCTTCCGGATTGGGATGCGCATATTCGACGAACTCGAACCCGTCGGTGCCCATCGGATTGTCGGCGGTGATGGTGGCCGGCGGTGCATCGTGCGGAAACGGACCCATGGTGCTCTCCAATTGCTGCTGCCATGAACTATCCTTCACCGGTCGTGCAATGAGCGTGCAAACAGGATGTATTTTGGCTATCATATGCACGATCCGTGCATGAAATGGATAAATTGCGCATGACCTCGGTAGACACCTTCGACCTCAAGATCCTGGGCGCGCTCCAGGATGACGGCCGCCTCACCAACCAGGAACTCGCCGACCTGGCGGGACTCTCGGCCTCGCAATGCTCGCGGCGGCGGATGCGGCTGGAGGAGGAGAAGGTGATCTCGGGCTATCACGCCGATCTCTCCAGCGAGGCGCTGGGCTTCGGTGTGATCGCCTTTATCCAGGTGGGGCTCGCGACCCACTCGCCGGACAATTCGAAACGCTTCCGCACCTTGGTCAACCGCATCGACGAGATCCAGGAAGCCTATTCGCTGACGGGCGACGCCGATTACGTGCTGAAGGCGGTTCTCCGCGATCTCAAGGGTCTCTCCAACCTCGTCAACGACGTGCTGATGCCGCACCAGAGCGTGGCGCATGTGCGTTCCTCGATCGTGCTCGACAGGCTCAAGGAGAGCTCGCGGCTGCCGCTCACGGACTTGAAGGCTGGCTGAAATCGAGGGAACTACGCCATTCGCGCCTCACGCGCCGTCTGCGATGATCAAGCCAATCTGCGGAGATTCAGCCATGGCCCTCCAGCTTCGACCGAACTGCGAATATTGCGACCGCGACCTGCCGCCCGATGCGACGGACGCGCGGATCTGCTCCTATGAATGCACGTTCTGTGCGGATTGCGTGGAGACGAAACTCTCCAACGTCTGTCCGAATTGCGGCGGCGGTTTTGCGCCGCGCCCGATCAGGCCGACGCAGGAATGGCGGCCGGGCGTGTGTGTCGCCAAGCACGTGCCATCGGACAAGCGGGTGCATTTGAAGTACAGCGTGGAAGATGTCGCGGCGCATTGCGCGCGGGTGCGCGGCGTGCCGCCGGAGCGGCGGTAATTTCGAGGCCGTCGTTCCGGGGCGATGCGCAGCATCGAACCCGAACCTCGAGATTCCGGGTTCGCGCTACGCGCGCCCCGGAATGACAGTGACCCTACTCCGCCGCCAAAATCGTCCCCTCGACCTCGCCGAACCCGACGCGATAGCCGTTACCCTGGCACCAGCCGCGCATCACGAGGCTGTCGCCGTCTTCCAGGAACGAGCGCTTGGCGCCGCCGGGCAATTCGACCGGCTCGGTGCCGTTCCAGCTGATCTCCAGCAGGCTGCCGCGCTGGTTCTTCTCCGGGCCGGAGATCGTGCCGCTGCCGAGGAGATCGCCGACATTCATCGCACAGCCGCTGGAGGCGTGGTGCATCAGCTGCTGCACCGAGGACCAGTACATGTATTTGAAATTGGTGCGGCTGATGCCGGCGGGCGCATTGGCGCCGGCCGCGCGCAGGGACACGTCGAGCTCGAGATCATAATTCTGCGGCTTCGCCTGCTTGAGATAATCCAGCGGTACCGGCTCTTGCTCCGGCCCCTTCAGCCGGAACGGCTCCAGTGCCTCGCGCGTCACCACCCACGGGCTGATCGAAGTCGCGAACGCTTTTGCCAGGAATGGGCCGAGCGGCACATATTCCCATTGCTGGATGTCGCGCGCGCTCCAGTCGTTGAGCAGCACGAAGCCGAAGATCATCTCCTCGGCCTGTTGCTCCCCAAGCATGCCGCCCATGGCTGAGGGCTGGCCGACCACGACGCCCATCTCCAGCTCGAAATCGAGCCGCTTGCACGGCCCGAAGCTGGGTACCTCGACATTCGGCGGCTTCAACTGCCCGCGCGGCCGCTTCACTTTTGTGCCGGAGACCACGACGGTCGAGGCACGGCCATTATAGGCGATCGGCATATGCAGCCAGTTCGGCTGCAGCGCGTTGTCCTTGCCGCGGAACATCACGCCGACATTGGTGGCGTGCTCCTTCGACGAATAGAAGTCGGTGTAGCCGGAGACCGCGAAAGGTAGATGCAGTCTTGCATCGCGCATCGGCACCAGCACCTGCTTGCGCAACTCCTCGTTGTCGCGCAGCTCCGGATGATCGTGGCGCAGCAGCTCGCTGATCCGCGCCCGAGTCTTCGTCCAGACTTTTGGTCCGAGCGCCATGAACGGATTGAGCGAGGGACCGGAGAACACGCCGAGCGGACCGACATCGAGCCGGCAATCCTGCTCGAGCGCCCAGAGATCGAACACGTAGTTGCCGATCGCGACACCGACGCGTGGCGTCGGATTCGCCGCGGTCGAGAACACGCCATAGGGCAGGTTCTGGATCGGAAAGTCGGAGGCGGGATCGACCTCGATGAAGGATCGGAGGCTGGGGTCGTTGGGGTGGGGCATTGGTTTCCCGTGGCGCAGCGGTGATGGTGTCACCCTCCCCTGGAGGGGGAGGGTCGGCTCATATTGAGCGCAGCGAAATATGAGACGGGGTGGGGTGATCTCTCAACACGGGCAGTGCTCCTTGCGGAGAGACCGCCACCCCACCCGCTACGCATTCCGCTTCGCTGCATGCGTGGCGACCCTCCCCCTCCAGGGGAGGGTAAGCAAGACTACCGCCTGTTCGGATCGAACCGCTTCTCCAGGCCCGTCCAGCAATCCGCGTAATTGTCCTGCAGCGTCGACGACTTCGCGGCATGCGCCGTCACGCGCTGCGGGTAGCGGGTCTCGAACATGAAGGCCATGGTGCCGGTCAGCTTCACCGGCTTCAATTCACCGTTGCTCGCATGCTCGAAGGCATCGCGATCCGGGCCGTGCGGCAGCATGCAATTGTGCAGGCTGATACCGCCCGGGACAAACCCCTGCGGCTTGGCATCATAGACGCCGTAGATCAGGCCCATGAACTCGCTCATGATGTTCATGTGATACCAGGGCGGGCGGAAGGTGTTGTCGGCCACCATCCAGCGCTCGGGGAAGATCACGAAGTCGATGTTCGCGGTGCCCGCGGTCTCCGACGGCGAGGTCAGCACCGTGAAGATCGAGGGATCGGGATGATCGAAGCCGATCGCGCCGACCGGGGAGAAGGTGCGCAGATCGTATTTGTAGGGCGCGTAATTACCGTGCCAGGCCACGACGTCGATCGGCGAATGCGGCAACGTGGTCTTGAACAGCGATCCGCCCCATTTCACATAGAGTTCGGTCGGCGTGTCCTTGTCCTCGTAATGCGCGACCGGCGTGAGGAAGTCGCGCGCGTTGGCGAGGCAATTGGCGCCGATCGGCCCGCGCTCCGGCAGCGTGAAGGCGCCGCCGTAATTTTCGCAGAGATAACCGCGCGCAGGACCGCTCGGAATCTCGACGCGGAATTTGACGCCGCGCGGGATCACCACGATCTCGCCGGGCTCGGCGTCGATACGGCCGAACTCGGTGACGACGCGCAGATTGCCCTGCTGCAGCACGAACATCAGCTCGCCGTCGGCATTGTAGAAGTGCTGGTCCACCATCGATTTGGTGATGAGGTAGACATGCGCGGCCATGCCGGCCTGCGTGTTGACGTCACCGGCGGTCGTCATGGTCTGCACGCCCTGAAGGAAGGTCATGTCCTCCTTCGGGATCGGCGCCGGGTCCCAGCGCAGCTGCGCGATCGGCAGATCGTATTCATGGCAGGGCGCCGAGCGCCACAGGCCGGCATCGGCCTTCTCGAAGCGGCCGGAATGCTTCACCGACGGGCGGATGCGATAGAGCCAGGAGCGCTCATTGGTGCCGCGCGGCGCGGTGAAAGGTGAGCCGGAGAGCTGCTCGGCATAGAGGCCGTAGGCGCAGCGCTGCGGCGAGTTGCGTCCGATCGGCAGCGCGCCCGGCAGCGCCTCGGTCTCGAAGCTGTTGCCGAAGCCGGACATGTAGCCCGGCGTGACCTGCGCCGAGCTGCGGATGATCTGATCAGGCGAGGTGTTGACGTTCATGACTATCCTCCTCCTTGCAGGGCGGCCCACATTTCCTGGTCGCGCTTGTCGGTCCAGATCACGGGGTCGTCGATCCCCGACGCCTCGTCATAGGCGCGCGATACGTTGAACGGCAGGCAGTGCTCGTAGATGGCGAAGCTGTGGAATTTCGGATCCATGACTTCGCGCGTCGCCGCCATCGATTCCTTCAGCGTACGCCCCCTGGCGACCGAGATTTCGGCCGCGCCATAGAGCGTCGTGACGAAGTCGCGCGTCATCGCGATGGCTTCGCGCACGGTGGCCGTGCCCTTCAGCGCATCGCCGCGGCCCGGCGCGATCGCCTTGGGATTGAAGTTGCGGATCTCGTTCAGCGTCAGCGGCCATTCGCGCAAATGCGCGTCACCGCAATAGCAGGCCGAGTGATATTCGATAAGGTCGCCGGAGAACATCACTTCGGCATCCGGCACCCACGCGACGATGTCGCCGGAGGTGTGGCCGGCGCCGAGCTGCATCAGCCGCACTTCGCGCTTTCCCAGATAGATCGACATCTCGCCTTCGAAGGTCAGCGTCGGCCAGGTCAGGCCGGGAATGCTCGCTGCATCCTGGAACAGCCGCGGGAAGCGGCCATATTCGGAATCCCAATCCTGCTGGCCGCGCTCCTCGATCAGACGATAGGTCTCCTGCGAGGCCACGATGCCCTGCGCCTTGTAGGCGGAGGCGCCCAGCACGCGCACCGCGTGATAGTGCGACAGCACGACATATTTGATCGGCTTGTCGGTGACGGTGCGGACGCGCTCGATCACCTTGTTGGCCATCGCCGGCGTCGACTGCGCGTCGAACACCAGACAGCCGTCATCACCGACGATGATCGCGGTGTTCGGATCGCCCTCCGCGGTGAAGGCATAGAGATCGGTGCCGATCTCGGAGAAGGTGATCTTCTTTTCGGAGAGATCGCCGGTGGATGCGAAGTTCTTCGCCATCAATTCGTCCTCAGGTCTTTGGGTTATTGTTGTTGCTGTTGTTGCTGCTGGCCGTCGGTCATGCGCCGCTTCGCGAGCACGATCGCTTCCCGCAACACGTCGATGTCGCCGATATGGTTGGCGAGGATCAGGACCAGTGCCGCGTCGAAATCGGCGCTCTGCTCATCGGTGAAGCCGCGGTGCGCCTCGACGATGGCACGAAAGGCATCGTCGGGCCGCGCGAAGTTGGAGCTGGTTGAAAGCGGCATGCGAATCCTCAATTCAAGCCTTAATTCAAGCCTTGGGCCCGCGACAAGGCGGCCGCGATCGCCGCACGCGTCGGATGGCGGAAGCGCGCCGCAACATAGCCGTCGGGCCTGAGCAGATAAGCTGTATCAGGCTCGGCGTCATAGCGCTTTGCGACCAGGCCCGAGGGATCGGCGAGCCCGCCCTCGCCACCGATGCGGATATCCTTCACACCATCGGGTGCATCGATCGCCGCGCCATTGCTGAACGACAGCAAGGTGAAGTCCGTTCCACCCCGGCGGAATGCGTCCGTCAGATAGGCCTGCTCGCCAACGGGGGCGTCCAGCATGGAGGAGCCGGGCAACGGTCCGCCGCGCCATGCCTCCGCATCGGGCGATGACAGCGGCGAGTCGTAGCTGCACGGCACCGAGAGCCGCCCGCCATTGACCATGCGCTTGCCGAATTCGGTCTCCTTGGCCAGCGACAGCACCGCTTTGCGCAGCCGCGCTTCCTGATGCGAGTTCGGCGCCATGAAATCGGTCGAGCGGGTCGATTCGCGGATGTTCTCGTCGGCAGCCAGGCTCCGCTCGACATGGTAGCTCTCGAGCAGGCTCCCGGGCGAGGTACCGCGCAGCACGCGGTCGAGCTTCCAGGACAGATTCTCCGCGTCCTCGAGCCCGGAATTGGCGCCGCGCGCGCCGAAGGGCGAGACCTGATGTGCGGAATCGCCCGCAAAAATCACCCGGCCGTGGAGGAAGCGATCCATCCTCCGGCACTGGAATTTGTAAAGCGATATCCACTCGAACTCGAACTTGTCGTGGCCGAGCATGCGTGCGATCCGCGGCCGCACGTTCTCCGGCTTCTTCTCGACGACGGGATCGGCAAAGCGATTGAGCTGGAGATCGATGCGCCAGACGTCGTCGGGCTGCCGGTGCAGCAGCGCGGAGCGCCCGGCATGAAACGGCGGATCGAACCAGAACCAGCGCTCGGTCGGGAACTCCGCCGTCATCTTGACGTCGGCGATCAAAAACTGATCCTCGAACACCTGTCCTGCGAACTCGGCGCCGACCATCTGCCGCAGCGACGAGCGCGCGCCGTCGCAGGCGACGACATATTGCGCGTGCATACGATAGGCGCCCTCCGGCGTCTCGATCGTCAGCGCGACGGAATCGTTGCGCTGTTCAAGCGCCGTCACCTTGTTGCGCCAGCGCAGATCGATCTCAGGGAGATCGCTGATGCGATCGACCAGATAGGCCTCGGCATAATATTGCTGGAGGTTGATGAAGGCCGGCCGCTTGTGACCGTCTTCCGGCAGCAGGTTGAACTGGTAGAGCTGGGACTCGCCATGGAAGATGCGGCCGACGCTCCACACCACGCCCTTCTCGACCATGCGGTCGCCGACGCCGAGCCGGTCCCAATATTCGAGCGACCGCTTGGAGAAGCAGATCGCGCGCGAGCCTTCGCCGATCCGGTCGGCGTCATCCAGAAGGACGACGCGCTGGCCGCGCTGGGCCAGGTCGATCGCGAGCGACAGCCCCACCGGCCCCGCGCCGACGACCACCACGGGATGCTCGGCCGCACTCTGGCCGGGACGATCCTGGTCGGGGTGGCGGCGATAGCCGAACTGGGTTTTGGCCTGCTGCGTATTGGCCTGCGCCATGCGCTAACCTCGGCTCTGGTCAAGAGAGGACTGATCTGCTAGATAGTCTCACGTGCAACTATTTTGGACCGGAGCCGGCCGGCCGTCAACTGGAATTCGGAGCGCTCTCCTTGGCGAGGACATCCAGCGACATCGCGCTGAAGGCACGTGAGGCCGATGAGGCTTCGTCGCGGCCGAAGTCGCGGCTCGATTTGTTCAAGTTCGTGCCGTTCCGCCTCAACCGGCTTGCTGCGGAGGTGAGTTCCGCGCTTGCGGTCGAATATCAGGAGCGTCACGGCCTCGACATTCCAGCCTGGCGCGTGATCGCCACGCTCGGCTTCCGCAACGATGCCTGTAGCGCGCAGTACATCTCGCAATGCACCCGCACGCACAAATCCACCATCAGCCGCGCCGTGACCACGCTGCTGCACCAGGGGCTAATCGAGCGGGTCGAGAACGAAGCCGACCGCCGCGAATTCCGCCTGCAACTGACGAAGAAGGGTCGCGCGCTGTACGAAGAGCTGTTCCCGCAATTGCTGCGGCGGGAAGACGAGATCCTCGCCTGCCTCTCCGCGCAGGAGCGCAAGCAACTTTCGGCCCTGCTCGGCAAGATCGAACAGAGCCTCGACCTGATCCAGACCAGCGAAGAGGCCGACGCGAAAGAGGCGTATTAGGGCGCATACTCATAGAGGTGCAGACGTCGGCTTTTGGGAGGCCGATTGAGAAAGCTTGGCAGGTCCGTGACGGCACTGGCTTATATAGCGGCGCTACTTGTGGCGTTTGCCGCAACTCGCGCATACGCCGCTGACATAGGTTATCTGGCTCCCCCCGGAGTCGCTGCAAACGAGTTTCCCTCACCACAGCGCCCTGTTGCACGGATCGTCAGCCCGCGCCGCGCCGCCGAAGAGCGCCGAGACGCCCTCAATGAAGCCGGTCAAATCGCACGTGCTCTTGAACTGAAACCAGGCATGACAGTCGGCGATATTGGAGCAGGCAGTGGCTACCACACGGTCAAGCTCTCCCGCCTCGTCGGACCCGCCGGCTCTGTCGTTGCCCAGGATGTCACGCGGGATTACCTCGTCGAGCTCGCCAGGCGAACAGAACGTCTGAAGTTGACGAACGTGCAATTCGCCCTCGGCGAACCACACGATCCGCGTCTGCCCGCTTCCTCGCTGGATGCCGCAATCCTCGTGCACATGTATCACGAGGTAGCCCAACCCTACGCCTTCCTCTACAATCTCGCGCCCGCCTTGAAGCAGGGTGCGCGGGTCGGGATTGTCGATCTCGAGCTTCCGACGTCGAAGCATGGCACGCCAATTGAGCTCTTGCGCTGCGAATTGACCGCCGTCGGCTATCGCGAGGTCGCCGCATATAAGCTCGCAGGGGACGGAGGATATTTGGCGGTATTCTCTCCGCCGGAGGTAGCGGCTCGAAAATCTCCCCGCGATATCGTTGCTTGTGCGGATCCTGCCGGCACTCGCTGACACCACGCCCGCCGCCCGCCTCAGAGGCTGAACATGTCCGAAGAAGAAGTCAGACCGCAAGTCGCCGGCTGAGGCTCGGACCGGCGCTTTTGATCCTAAGCGGTCATCAGAGACGGACAACCAACGATACCGGCATGGACGCTTCGTTCCAACTGTCTTAGGTTCAAGCCGCAGGTGATCTACAGGCGAGCATGGAAGAACGCTCCTCCGGCAGTTCTAAAGAGCGCGCGAATAATCGCTCCACTACGCAACCGTTAATATGGTGGTTCGTTCTAGCCCTCATGGCGCTAGTTGCGTCACAAGTCATGCGGCTGCATCAACATCAAGCGCTAAGTTGGCTTCTCTGGGACTATGCGGGTCGGATCACTGCTCTCACCATTTTGGCGGCAGTGCCTCCTGCTCGGATCGCTGCATTTCGAACAGGTGAACGTCAAATTTCACTTTTTGAGATTGTCCTTTGGATCGTCGGAATTTGCTTGCTAGATCGCTTTGTCCAGTTGCCGCAATCTCTCCTCAATGCGGCATTCCCGACAACCGTTCTCGGCGCATATCCGCACCCGACCGGATGGCTAAAAGCGTTCGATCTTTTTCTTGGCTTAGCCTTGGTAGCTATCAGCGAAGAAGTCATATTTCGCCGATACATCCGGCTAGCATTTCGGCCTTATCTGGGTGACGGCATCTTTGCCGTTCTCGCTACGTCAGTTTTGTTCGGCGCATCTCATTGGTGGGCCGGCCTTGGTAATGTCCTTTCTGCGGCCACTGTTGGCCTCTTCCTCATGTTAATGCTGCGGCGGTCGGGTGTGCTATGGCCGGTGGCACTCGCGCATTACCTGATAGATTTGATTAATTTCGCCTAACGCGCCTTGCAGGTTCGGAAGTCTTACGACTGCTACTGGCCCGAATCGAACGAACGGCGATGCTCCTTTGCGCGCTGCTTTCAGGAGCGCAGCGGACACCAGGCTCGCCTGATCTGAGCCGCGCTTAGGACTCGCAAGTACACGCCCCGGATTCCGTCACTTCGCAAACGACCGCGACGGCGGCAAATGCAGCGCCCAGGCATCGACCTTGTCGCTGGCACGCGGATAAATTTCCGTCACGATCGGATCGTGGCCGGGGATGAAACGATCGGGATGACCGGCGAGGCGTTCGATCGTCTCCCAGCCCTGCGCCATGTCGCCGATATTGTAGACGATGGGGAACGGGCTCTTGCGCTGCAGATTGGCGTAGTAGTGTGCGGCATCGGACGCCAGCACCACCGTCCCGCGCGCGGTCTCGACCTTGACCACCTGCAAGCCGTCGGAATGGCCGCCGACACGGTGTACGGTGACGCCGGGCGCGATCTCGCCGTCGCCGGAATAGAAGGTTACGCGTTCGCCATAGACATGACGCACCATCTGCGTGACGTGCTCGACCGAGAACGGATGTCGCAGCAGTCCGTTGCACATGCAGCGTCCCGTCGCGTAAGCCATCTCGCGCTCCTGGAGATGGAAGCGCGCATTCGGAAAGCGATCGAGATTGCCGGCGTGGTCGTAATGCAGATGCGTCACGATAATGTCGCGAACGCTCGAGGCCACGACGCCAAAGCGCTCCAGCGCATCGACCGGATTGAGCGTCAGCTTGCGCGCCCGCGCGCTCGCCTCCTCGGCATTGAAGCCGGTATCCACCAGGATCTCGCGGCCGCCGCCGCGGATCAGCCAGACGAAATAGTCGAGATCCTGCGCCGCGCCGTCATGCGGGTCGGGCTGAAGGAAATTCATGTTGGGGGTGCGTGGCGACATCGTCGCATAACGTAGGGCGTAGATTTCGTAGGCGTTTCCCATGATTTTCTTTTCTGAGTTGGACCTTCGGGGACGATCGAGCCCACCAAGCCATCGTCCGCCGCAAAGGTCAAACAGTGGAAGGCCGCGACAGCGTCCGGCCTGCTATGTGAGAACCCTCACATCTTCTTTGTCGCGGCGGCTCCAGCATCCTGCCGCAAAGTCGAACCAGATGGCGCCGAACACATCCGTGACAGCCCGTTCATTCCCCTCCCGGCGTGCCCATGCATCGCGGTCAATTGTCGCGATAATGCCGAATCTCCAAGCGGTTGACGCCCCCCTTCCGCGGTTTGATAATGCACATTGCGTAAGTTAAGGTCGCCGCGGCGCAAGCTGGTAACGGCGCCTTTTTGGCTGGACCGCGCTGATTATGAAAATTCGCTTCCTTTTTCTTCTGCCCTTGCTCGTTTCGCTCGTCCCGGTTGCGCCATCCCTGGCCGCCGGCGACCGTTATGCGTTGGTCATCGGCAACGCCAAATATCCGGACGCGGACGCCCCGCTGAAGGAACCGCTCAACGACGCGCGCGACGTCGCCGACGAGCTCAAGCGCGACGGCTTTTCCGTCGAGATCGGCGAGAACCTGACCGGCGACGGCATGCGCCGCGCGTTCGACAAGCTCTATGGCAAGATCAAGCCGGGCTCGGTGGCGCTGATCTTCTTCAGCGGTTTCGGCATCCAGTCGGCGCGCCAGAGCTACATGCTGCCGATCGACGCGCAGATCTGGACCGAATCCGACGTCCGCCGCGACGGTTTCAGCCTGGAGACCGTGCTCGGCGAACTCAATACCCGCGGCGCGGGGGTCAAGATCGCGCTGGTCGACGCCTCCAGGCGCAATCCCTTCGAGCGCCGGTTCCGCAGCTTCTCGGCCGGCCTGACGCCGGTCATCGCGCCGAACGGCACGCTGGTGATGTACTCGGCGGCGCTGGCCTCGGTGGTCTCGGACGCGGGCGGCGAGCATAGCCTGTTCGTCCAGGAGCTCCTGAAGGAGATCCGCGTCCCCGACCTGATGGCCGAGGAGACGCTGAATCGCACCAAGATGGGCGTCACCCGCGCCTCGCGCGGCGAGCAGGTGCCGTGGATCTCCTCGTCGCTCGCCGAGGATTTTTCGTTCATTCCGGGCGCCGGCGGATCGCGTCCGTCGGTGACGGCACCGCCGCCATCGCCGCCGCCGGTCGTCGCCAACAACCCGCCGCCGGCTCCGCCCGCACCGCCTCCGCCGCCGAAACCGGCGGACACGGCAGCTGCACCTGCTCCAGCACCTGCACCTGCTCCGGTACCGGCACCGGCGCCCTCACCGAAACCGCAGGTCGAGGCCGCCTTGCCGCCGGCGCCACCGCCGGTGAAACCAGCCGAGACCGCCCCCGCACCGAGCATGGATAGCGGGCCGAGCGCGGCCGCGCTGGCGGAGGATCCGACCATCAAGGGCCTGACGGCCAAGATCGCCGCCAATCCGGACGACGTGAACGCGCTGTACCGGCGCGGTCAGGTCTATGCCAGCAAGGGCGCCTACAATTTGGCCATCAAGGATTTCGACGAGACGCTTCGGATCAATGCGAAGGACGTCGAGGCGCTGAACAACCGCTGCTGGACCCGCACCGTGGTCGGCGACCTCCAGGGCGCGCTGAAGGATTGCAACGAGGCGCTGCGGCTGCGGCCGAATTTCGTCGATGCACTGGACAGCCGGGGACTCGTCAATCTGAAATCGGGAGCGGTCAAGAACGCCATCGCCGATTTCGACGCAGCCCTGAAGATCAACCCGCGCCTGACCTCCTCGCTCTTTGGCCGCGGGATTGCCAAGCAGCGCAACGGCTCGGCGCAGGAAGGCGCGCTCGACATCGCCAATGCCAAGGCGATGGACCCGAACATTGTTCAGGAGTTCGCAAGCTACGGAGTACGCTAGTATTTTTTTGAGTTGAGGCGGCAGACGCCTCGAACCCTCGGCAGCCCAGGGAAGACTAACGGACGGATGCCGCAGGCGGCCTTTCCCGGGGGGGCCATTGCAGGAATTTTGGAACCGCGCATGTCCGCTGCGCAGGAGGGACTGGCAATGAGATTGGCTGCAAAGGGATTTACCGCGATCCTGTCCATCATCACGGTCGGCGCGGCTCTGTCGCTGACGACCCCGCTCGCATTCGCGGGCGACGACGGCAACAGCAAGAACGTCACCGAGGACGAGATCGTCCGCGCGCTGGCGCCGCCGCCGAAGAAGCCGTTGACCCGCGGCCTCTCGATCGCCCCGCAGGCCGATCCCGCACCCAGTGCGGCGGAAACCAAGCTGATCCAGTCCGTGCGCGGCCGCTCGACGCGCTCGCTTTCGTCGACCGAGCGCGAAGAGATCGCGTCGGTGGCCAAGGACAAGCCGAACATCGATCTTGAAATCACGTTCGACTACAACTCGGCCAATATCAGCGCCAAGTCGCTCGCCTCGGTACAGGCGCTCGGTCGCGCGCTGACCAGCCCCGACCTGAAGGGCTCGACCTTCGTGGTGGCCGGCCACACCGACGCCGCCGGCGGCGAGGGCTACAATCAGGACCTGTCGGAGCGCCGCGCGGATTCGATCAAGCGTTACCTCGTCGACAAGTACGGCATCGCCGCGACCGATCTCGTCACCGTCGGCTACGGCAAGAGCAAGCTGAAGGATCCGGCCCAGCCGATGGCGGAGGTCAATCGTCGCGTGCAGGTCGTCAACATGGAAAACAAGACCACCGCATCAAAGTGAGAGCACGACGTAATCCTTTGAAGTGCCAAATCCTTTGAAGTGCCAAGTCGTGATGTGGTGTAAGGTCTTGTTTCAAAAGCGCGTCCCGCGTCCTTGCGGGACGCCGCTTTATTTCAGGGAAACGCTCTCAGCAGGCCTCGTGCGGATGGCCGTGAGCCAGGCCAGGACAATCCGGCGATGAACGCCTCCGAATATCTCAAGCCTGCCGGAACCGTGGTGTTCGTCGTTGCACTCGGCGTCGGCTATTATCTGTTCGAGCATCGGCATCGCCCCGAGGCGAAGGAAACGCCGAGCGAGGCGCTCGTCATCGTGACGAAGTCGACCAACGCCTGCTTCTCCGACCTCGTGCGGGTCACCGGCTTCTTCGTGCCGCGCCGCGAGGCCGTGGTCGTCGCCGACCAGGAAGGCTCCAAGGTCACCGACCTCTTCGTCACCGAAGGCGCCATGGTCACCGAAAATCAGGAGCTGGCGCGGCTGACGGCGCCACCGCAGATCCCCGGCCAGCCGCAAAGACCCGGCCCGCAAGGCCCGATCTCGCTGAAGGCGCCAGCGCCAGGCCTCGTCACCGAAGTACGTACCATCGTCGGCGCGCCCGCCTCGCCGCAGGCCGGCCCGATGTTCCGCATCGCCGTCAACAACGAGATCGAGCTCGACGCCCAGGTCCCGGCGGTGCACATGCCCAAGCTAAACCCCGGCGCGACCGTGCGCATCAGCCGCGACGACGCGCCCGATTTGATCGGACGGGTCCGGCTGGTCGCGCCCGAAATCGACCGCACCACGCAGCTCGGCCGCGTCCGCATCAGCGTCACCAACAATCCATCGCTCAAGGTCGGCGTGTTTGCCCGCGCCTCGATCGACGCCAAGCGAAGCTGCGGCGTCTCGATCCCCAAGACCGCGATCGACCATCTCACCATTCAGGTCGTCAAAAACAATATTGTCGAGACGCGCAAGGTACGGGTCGGGCTGTCGTCCGACAGCGCGACGGAAATCCTGGAGGGGCTCGAGGTCGGCGAAATCGTCGTGGCCGACGCCGGCTCTTCGCTCCATGACGGCGACCAGATCAAGACCATGTTCGCCGATGAACTCGATCGCACGCGGGTACGCTGATGGCTCTCAATATCTCGGCTTGGTCGATCCGCAATCCGCTGCCGTCGGTCGTCTTCTCGATCATCCTTCTGGTCCTCGGCTGGGTGTCCTTCACCAAGCTCGCGATAACGCGGCTGCCCTCGGCCGACATTCCCGTGATCTCGGTCGTGGTGTCGCAATTCGGTGCAGCACCAGCAGAACTCGAATCCCAGGTCACCAAGACGGTTGAAGACGCTGTCTCCGGCGTCGAGGGCGTCAGGCACATCACCTCATCGATCACCGACGGCGTGTCAGTGACCACCATCCAGTTCGCGCTGGAGACCAACACGGACCGCGCGCTCAACGACGTCAAGGACGCGGTGACGCGCGTGCGCTCCAACCTGCCGCAGAACGTCACCGAGCCGCTGATCCAGCGCGTCGACGTCATCGGCCTGCCGATCGTCACCTATGCCGCGATCTCGCCCGGCAAGACGCCGGAGCAGCTCTCTTACTTCGTCGACGACGTGGTCAAGCGCGCGCTGCAGGGCGTGCGCGGCGTCGCCCAGGTCGAGCGCATCGGCGGTGTCGAGCGCGAGATCCTGGTCTCGCTCGATCCCGACCGCCTGCAGGCGATGGGCCTGACCGCGGTCAATGTCAGCCAGAGCCTGCGAGGCACGAATGTCGACGTCGCCGGCGGCCGCGCCGAGATCGGCAAGAACGACCAAGCGATCCGCACGCTCGCGGGCGCCAAGACGCTGGGCGATCTCGCCGGCACCATGATCCCGCTGTTCGGCGGCGGCGAGGTCCGGATCGACGATCTCGGCACCGTCACGGACACCATCGCGGACCGCCGCACCTTCGCCCGCTTCAACGGCGAGCCGGTGGTCGCGCTCGGCATCAAGCGATCCAAGGGCGCCAGCGACGTGAAGGTGGCCGAGGCCGTGGAGAAGCGCATCGAAGCGCTCAAGGCGGCCTATCCCGACGTCGACCTCAAGCTGATCGACACCTCGGTCGAATACACCAAGGGCAATTACCACGCGGCGATCTCGACCCTGTTCGAAGGCGCCATCCTCGCCGTCATCATCGTGCTCCTGTTCCTGCGGGACCTGCGCGCCACCATCATTGCCGCGATCTCGCTGCCGCTGTCGATCTTCCCGGCGTTCTGGGCGATGGACCTCCTCGGCTTCTCGCTGAACCTCGTCAGCTTCCTCGCCATCACGCTGTCGACGGGTATCCTGGTCGACGACGCCATCGTCGAGATCGAGAACATCGTCCGGCACATGAACATGGGCAAATCGCCCTACCGTGCCGCGCTCGAGGCCGCCGACGAAATCGGCCTCGCGGTGATCGCGATCTCGCTGACCATCATCGCGATCTTCGCGCCCGCAAGCTTCATGTCGGGCATCGCCGGACAGTTCTTCAAGCAGTTCGGCATCACCGTCTCGGTGCAGGTGTTCTTCTCGCTGCTCGCGGCGCGCTTCGTCACACCGGTGCTGGCCGCCTACTTCCTCAAGCACCATGCCCACGAAGAGCCGCCGCCCGGCCGCGTGCTGCGGACCTATCACAGGATCGTGGCCTGGTCGGTGAAGCACCATTTCATCACAGTGCTGATCGGCTTCGGAGTGTTCGCCGCCTCGATCTGGAGCATCACGCTGCTGCCGCAGGGCTTCCTGCCGGCGCAGGACAGCGCGCGCTCGCTGCTGGCGCTCGAGCTGCCGCCGGGCACCCAGCTTGCCTACACCGAGAAGGTCACCGAGGACATCGTCGCACGCCTGCGCAAGCGGCCGGAGGTGAAGAGCATCTTCGTCGATGGCGGGCGCGTCCCGCCGGGCACCCAGGAAGTCCGGCGCGCCTCCTTGATCATCAACTACACGCCCAAGGACAGCCGCGACATCACCCAGCGCGAGCTCGAATTCTCGATCAGCCAGGAGCTGGAGAACGTTCCCGACATCCGCTTCTGGTTCCTCGACGAGAACGGCCTGCGCGCCATCTCGCTGGTCGTAACCGGCGTCGACGCCAACATCGTCAACAACTTCGCCAGCGAGCTCGCGACGCAGATGAAGCGGATTCCGACGATCTCCAACGTGATCTCGGAAACCACGCTCGAGCGGCCCGAGCTGCGCATCGAGCCGCGCGCAGATCTCGCTGCGCGCCTCGGCGTCTCCACGGAAAGCCTGTCGCAGACCATCCGCGTCGCCACCATCGGCGATGTCGGGCCCGCGCTCGCCAAGTTCGACGTCGGCGACCGCCTGGTGCCGATCCGCGTCCAGCTCGAGGACGCCGCTCGCGGCAATCTGAGGACGCTCGAACAATTGCGCGTGCCGCTCGGCGAGCGCGGCGAGAAGGGCGGCGTGCCGCTCTCGGTCATCGCCGACGTCAAGCTCGACCAGGGTCCGACCAGCATCAACCGCTACGATCGTGAGCGGCAGGCAACCGTCGCCGCCGACCTCGTCGGCTCCGCCGCGCTCGGCGACGCGACCAAGAAGATCTACGACCTGCCGGTGATGAAGAGCCGGCCGAAGGGCGTGAAGGTGTCACCCTCCGGCGACGCCGAGAGCCTGAACGAACTGTCCGACGGCTTCGCCACGGCGATCACGGCGGGCCTGATGATGGTCTACGCCGTGCTGGTGCTGCTGTTCGGCACCTTCCTGCAGCCGATCACCATCCTGTTCTCGCTGCCGCTCTCGATCGGCGGCGCCATCGCCGCCCTGCTCATCACCGGCAAGCAGCTTACCACGCCGGTGTGGATCGGCATCCTGATGCTGATGGGTATCGTCACCAAGAACGCGATCATGCTGGTGGAATTCGCCATCGAGGCGATCCGCGCCGGCAAGCCGCGCGAGGAAGCGATGATCGACGCCGGCATGAAGCGCGCACGCCCGATCGTGATGACCACGATCGCGATGGCCGCGGGCATGATGCCGAGCGCGCTCGCGGTCGGCGCCGGCGGCGAGTTCCGCTCGCCGATGGCGCTCGCGGTGATCGGCGGGCTGATCTTCTCGACCATCCTGTCGCTGGTATTCGTGCCCGCGATGTTCATGGTGATGGACGATCTCGGCGCCCTGATCTGGCGATTTGCCAAGCGGCTCATCGTGCACAGCGAGGATGCCGAGACCGCCGACCATCACGGCGCGGCGCCGGATCCGAAGAACGTTGCGCGCCCTGCGGCGGAGTAGAATTTGCGCCAACGTCGGCACGATCGTCGAAGAGCTTGACGACAGCATGGTGCTTGTCGAATTCAGTGACGATGATGGGCGACCATATGCCGTCGCCCCGTGCCGACGATCAGAGCTGCCGACTTTGCACTATGCGCCGGAAGCAGCGTAGCTACCTCCCTACTCGTTCCGCGCGATCGCCGTCAGCTTGGTCATGTTCCGCAGCAGGATGCGGCCGCGCTGGAGATCGAGGATCGCCTCCTTGCGCCAGGCCTGAAGCTGGCGGTTGACGCTCTCGCGGGCCGCGCCGACGAAGATGCCGAGCTGCTCCTGCGAGATGTGGACCTCCGAACCGAAATCGGCGGCGAGCGCGCAGAGGCGCCGCGCCAGCCGCACCGGCAGCGGTTGCAGCATGGATTCTTCCATGCGCTCGCTCTGCCAGCGGATGCGCTGGCAGAGCAGCGCGATGATCTTGATCGCGACCTTCGGCTCGCGTTCGAGGAAGCTGAGAAAATCCTCGCGCCGCAGCACGAACAGTTCGCTGGCTTCGCCTGCGGTCGCATCCGCAGTGCGGCTCTGGCCGTCCAGCACCGCGACCTCGCCGAACAGGTCGCCCGGCCCCATGAAGTTCAGTGTCAGACGGCTGCCGTCGGAGGCGCCGGTCTCGATGCGGACCTGGCCCCGGCGCACGCCGAACAGCGCGTCCCCCGCATCGCCCTTCTGGAACAGCACCTCGCCATTCGCCAGATGCTGGGTGTGGCAGAGATTCGACAGCCGCTGGAGCTCGTCTCCGCCGAGATCGGCGAACATCGCGTTCATCTTCAGGATGACCGCAAATTCGGCCTGCTTGCTCATTTCAATGTCCTTGTGAATTTCCTTAGCCAGTTTTCCTGGCAAATCGCTTGGAACCATCAAATCAGGATCGCGTAATACCGAGCCGGGGAAGTGTGTCATAAGTCACATAACTTTGCAGCACCCCCCGACTATTTTTACGTGCTTGGAGCCGCTTCCCGTCCGGGGATAAACTCAGGCGCAAAGGACGGATGCATAGGACGGTCATCTGCGGGATTCGCCGCCGATTGTCCGTCGTTGGAAAGTCGACATGAGAGCAGTGAAATTCGCCGGCGCGGCGATAGCCGCCGTCATCATCGTGATCGGGCTTCTCCTCGTGGTCGGGATCCCCTCGGGATTCCTGACCACGACGGTTGCCTCGCGGGTCGAGAGCGCGACCGGCTATCGCCTGTCCATCGACGGCACCACGAAGATCAGCCTGTGGCCGACACTGAACGTCACGCTCAACGATCTCACGCTTCAGGACCCGAAGGACCGCAGCGGTATCACGCGCCTGACGGTCGACAGCGTGCAGGCCGACATGTCGCTCGCGAGCGTATGGTCGGGCAGCCCGAAGATCAGCCAACTCGTCGTCACCCATCCCGTGCTCCATCAGCCGCTGCTGCGCGAGCGACTGCCGAATGCCGGCACCGCGTCGAAGCCGCTGGCGCTCGACACCGGTGGCGCGACCATCGACCGCGTCAAGGTCATCGACGGTGAAGTCGCATTCGAGCGCGTGCGCGATCGCGTCGAGGGCCGCATCAGCGCCATCAATGCCGATGCCGTCGTTGGCCGCGACCGCAAGGTCGACATCGCCGGCACCGCGCGGGTCGGCGATCACCCGACCAAGTTCGACATCAAGGCGTCGACGCCGGCGACGCCGGCCGACCGGCCGACCATTCCGGTGGATTTCGCCATCGACATGCCTGATGTGCTGAAGTCCCAGCTCGCCGGCCATGCCGAGATGCGGCTGAGCGGCGATGTCGTGATGATCAACGGCGTGAACGGCAGGCTCGGCGACGGCGCCTTCAACGGCTGGGCCTCGGTCGATATTGCGAGCAAGCCCCTGGTCAAGGTCGATCTCGACTTCCAGCGGCTCGCGATCCCGGTGGCGAAATCGCCGGACGGCACGTCGGGACAACCCTGGAGCAATGCACCGATCGACGTGTCCGGGCTCAATTATGTCGACGCACAAATCAGGATCTCCGCGAACGAGGCCGTGATCGGCGATGCGCGCCTCGCGCCGCTGGCGCTCGACGCGAAGCTCGCCGGCGGCGTGCTGAAGGCCGGCACCGCCAATCTCGGCGCCTATGACGGCCAGGTCTCGGGCGAAGTGATCTTGGATGCCACAACCGGCGCACCGAGCTTTGCCATGCATTCCGATCTCGTCGGCGTGCGCGCGTTGCCGCTGCTCCAGGGCCTTGCCGAGTTCGACCGGATCGACGGCAAGCTGCAGGCCAAGCTGGCGCTGCGCAGCGCCGGCACCAGCCAGCGCGCGCTGATGGCGAACATGCAGGGCACGGCCTTCGTCAATTTCCAGGACGGCGCCATCCGCGGCATCAACATCGCGCAGATGATCCGCTCGCTGACATCGGGCACGCTGTCCGGCTGGCAGGACAGTGAGGCCCAGAGCACGGATCTGTCGCAGCTCTCGGCGTCGTTCCGCATCGACAAGGGTCAGGCGGTGACGACCGATCTCAATCTGATCGGACCGCTGGTGCGCGTGACCGGCGCCGGCACCATCGCCCTCGACACCAAGATGATGGGTTTTCGCGTCGAGCCGAAGCTCGTGATGACCACCGAAGGCCAGGGCCGCGCGTCGGAGCCGGTCGGCTTCGGCATTCCCGTGATGATCCAGGGCTCCTGGTCGCAGCCGCGGATCTACCCTGACATGGCCGGCATGCTGGACAATCCGGACGCCGCCTATGCCAAGCTGCGCGAGATAGGCAAGGGCCTGTTCGGCCCCGACGGCGCCGGGCTCGGCAATATCCTGGGCAGCCTCGGCTTGGGCGGTACCGCCGCGCCGGGCGGCGGAAACGCGGCCGGCAATGCCAATCCACAAACCCAGCAGCCGGGACAGAACAACCCACTCGGCGGCTCGCTGGGCGAGGCGATCGGCAATTTGATCCAGCAGGGGCTTTCCAGCGGCGCGGGGACCAGCACTGGCACCGGCCGCAGCCGCGGCCTGCCGGCGACACCGTCCACCCCCGCTCCGCAGGCCTCTCCCGCGCCCCCGGCCCAGGACGACCCGGCTGTGGCGCAGCAGGACAGCCAGCCGATGAACGACGTGCTGCGACAGCTCTTTAATCGATGATTGGCCGACCAACGCACTGGACTCCACGCCAATCCTTACATCGGCCTCCCCGTCCGCCGCTTCCTCCAAAGGGATGAGGCCGCGACAATTCACGCCCCTTGCGGCCCAGCCCGGCCTCGAAGTGGGTAACCACGCTGGCCGGTCCACAGGTCGCTGGACGGTCCGCTGGCCCGAATTGTGGTAGAAGGGCGCCTGGACCGGTACGGCCCGTAGCGCCGGCGTCGATGACGGCGCGAGAGGATCTGGATGGCGGGAGCGAAAGACAAGACACGGTTTCTGCGCGAGGGCCTGTTCGCCAAATATGTCGTCTCCCTCGTCGGCCTCGTCGTGTTTGTCCTCGCCGTCAACGGCGCGATGGAGACCTGGATCTCCTATCGCGCCACCAAGACCCAGCTGACCGACGGGCTCGACGACAAGGCGCAAGGAGCCGCCCGGCGGATCGAGCAGTCGATCTCCGAGCTCGAGCGCCAGATCAGCTGGGTGACGCGGGCAAGCCAGGACACGCTCGAGAAGCGCCGCGCCGACTACGCATCGCTCCTGCACCAGGTCTCGGTCGTCACTCAGCTGTTCCAGCTCAACGGCGAGGGACGCGAGGTGCTGCGCGTCTCGCGCCAGTCGACCACGACCGGCGGCAATGCCGACCTCTCCCGCGACATGCGCTTCACCGACACGGTTGCCCGCGGCGTCAGCTACGCGCCGGCCTGGTTCTCCGACCGGACGCCGATGATGTCGATCTCGGTGGCGCATTCCGGCTTCAATGCCGGCGTCACCGTGGCCGAGATCGACCTCAGCTTCCTTTCCGACTTCCTGTCCGACACCCAGGTCGGCAAGGCCGCATTCGCCTATGTGGTCGATCCTCGCGGCCGCGTGCTGGCGACCTCGTCGAAGGGGCCCGATGTCGGCAAGGACCTGTCGAAGCTGCCGCAGGTGGCGGCGGCGATCGCGCCCGGCCGCGAGCCCGACACCTCGGGCACCGACTTCAACGGTCATGCGGTGATGAGCGCCGCAAGCACCGTGCCAAAGCTCGGCTGGAACGTGATGTTCGAGCAGCCGACGACGCAGGCGTTCATGCCGATCCGAGACCAGCTGGTGCGCATCGCGCTCTTGATCGGCATGGGCCTGATGGTCGCGATCCTCGCCGGCACGCTGCTCGCCCGCCGCATGATCATCCCGATCACGGCGCTGCGCGACGGCGCGCACAAGCTCGGCGAAGGCGATTTCAGCCACCGCATCGACGTCCACACCTCCGACGAGCTCGAAGACCTCGCCGGCCAGTTCAACCGCATGGCCGGCCAGCTCCAGGAAACCTATTCGGACCTGGAGACCAAGGTCGAGGAGCGCACCCGCGATCTCGCACAGTCGATCAACGAGCTCAAGGCGCTGGAAGAGGTCGGCCGCGCGGTTGCCTCCTCGCTCGATCTCAACGCCGTGCTGCCGACCATCGCGGCGCGCGCGATCGAGATCACCCATGCCGATGCGGTGCTGATTTATGGCTTCGATGCCGAGACGCACCGCTTCAACCTGATCGAATCCAACGGCATCGACAAATCGGCCGACGGCGCGCATGTCACGATCCAGCAAGGCGCGAACATCCTGAGCGATGCCGCCGACAGCGGCGAGCCGATCGCGATCGCCGATCTCGACCGGGCCTCCGAGCAGCCGCTGCGCGACGTCGCGATCGACGCCGGCTTCCACTCGGTGCTGGTGGTGCCGCTGGTCGACCAGCAGGGCACGCTCGGCTCGCTGGTGGTGCTGCGCCGGGCCGGCGGCGAGTTCGCCGGAAGCCTCATCGGCCTGATGCGCACCTTCGCCAACCAGGCCGTGCTGGCGATGCGCAACGCGCGGCTGTTCACCGAGGTCGATCACAAGGGCCGCGAGCTCGCGGCTGCGCATAACACCGTGCAGCAGCAGGCGGCAAAGCTGCAGGAGCAGACCGAGCAGCTTCGCAACTGGAACCGCTCCCTGGAAGAGCGCGTCGAGAAGCAGCTCGGCGAGATCGGCCGCATCAAGCGGCTCGAACGCTTTCTCGCGCCGCAGGTCGCCCAGCTGATCGCTTCGTCGGATGGCCATGACTCGCTGCTCGACAGCCATCGCCGCGAGGTCACCGTGGTGTTCTGCGATTTGCGCGGCTTCACCGCCTTCACCGAGGCGACCGAGCCGGAAGAGGCGATGAACGTGCTGCGCGAATATCACGCCGCGCTCGGCAAGCTGATCTTCAAATACGAGGGCACGCTCGACAAATATGCCGGCGACGGCGTGATGATCCTGTTCAACGCGCCGATCCAGTTCGAGGACCACACGCGGCGCGCGGTGCAGATGGCGGTGGAGATGCGCGACACGATCGGCCCGCTGACCGAGAAGTGGCGCAACCGCGGGCACACGCTCGGCTTCGGCATCGGCATCGCGCTCGGCTATGCCACGCTCGGCCAGGTCGGCTTCGAGCAGCGGCTGGAATATGCCGCGATCGGCAGCGTCACCAACCTCGCCTCGCGTCTCTGCGACGAAGCCAAGGCCAATCAGATCGTGGTCAGCCGCCGCGTCTACGGCATCGTCGAGCCCTGGGTCGAAGCCCGTGCGCTCGACGATCTCGTGCTCAAGGGATTCAATCACCCCGTGCTGGCGATGGAGATCCTGAGCTGGCGCGAGCAGGTGGAGAACGTGGTGGATGCGTCGGCGGCGCGGCGGAGAGGGTAGCCAACAACAAAAACGCGAAAACAACCCCATGCACAGTAGGCGGGGACTGTCGGATCAATGACTTACGCGGGTGCCGCGTGGTTTGACACGTCGGGCAAAACACCGGCAGCATGGCATCATCTCCCACACCTCTCCCACGAACCACATCCCTCCTCCCCGCGACTAACCATCGCCTCAACGACGAGGCGAGAATTCGGATGGGAGACGATCGTGGCGTTTGCCTTGCCTTCGCGCGCGTATGATTTGCAGATGCTGGACCGTCCCGCTGATCGTGCGCGCGATCACGGTTGGGTCTTTGGCCTGCCGCCGGGCATCACATCCGAACAATGGCCGCTCGATCCCGTCACCGGCTTTCCGCTGATGCACGGCTTCACCTTGAAGCTGCCGGAGGACTATCGCGTGCATGGCGAGGGCATCGTTGCGGTGTCGTTCTTCGCCACCGCGCCCGATCACAATGACGGCGGGGCGCCTGATGATCCCGAGATTCGCGAGGCCGTGGCGGCGCGACCAGCGCATCCGCGGCTTTCGCGCATGACCGACATTCTCGACTACGAATATGCCGCGCTGCTGCTGACCAAAGCCGAATATGAGGGCGCATTCGCGGCGCCGCCGGCACCGCTTCCGCTTGCGACGGCAGATCGGCCGCGCTGGCTCGACGTCGGCGGCGCCAGCGCCTTCTTCGAGGCCGCCGCGCCTTACGCAAAAAAGATGTTTGCCGCGCAGCCGCGCGCCGATCTCAGCGAGACCCGCGCGATCGCGCTTGTGCCGCGCGCGACCGATCCCAATGCCGGCAAGGGCCCGCAGGACGAGCACACCCGCCAGAACCCGCCGACCGGCTATCAGCCATACTATTACTATGTCGGCGGCGTGCCGAGCCGCGACAATTTCCGCCTGCATGACTGGGGCAAGGACCACGCGCACAACCATCTCGGCGGCACCATGCGGCCGTGCCAGGCCGTGCCGGAGATGAGCCCGTTCTACATCGAGTTCGAGGAATATTTCGGCGGCTACAATTTCGGCGGCGGCAATGCGCAGCTCGACTTCAGGGACATGAAGTTCGATTGGGCGTGCGGCTGATCACGCCCCCCGCTTCGGCCCGATCGCCTCGAAGCCAGCCTTCTGCTCGTCGCTCAAGTCTGCCTTGAAATCGTCGAGCGCGTCGGCGACGCCGCTCACCGCTCGCAGCATCGTCTCCAGCCGCGCCTTTACGGCGGTGAGGCGGGCCTGCGGCGTGGGCTCGGCCTTGGACGGGCACGCACTCAGCGTTTCCATGGTGCGGAGCGCGGTGTCCTGGAGCACCTCGAACCGGGCGCGAGCGGTGTCGTCGAGCCTCAGCGTGGACCCGATCTCGCCGGCGGGCCATTGCTGCTGCACGAGCTGCTCATATTGCCGCTGCGCCTGCACATCGTAGCGGGGATCGTAGCCGGCCTCGCAGGCGGCTGTTGGCGCCTGCGCGTCCTTGCGCTGTCCGGCCGCAAGCGCGGCACGGCGCTCATTGGCCAGCGCGTCGAGCTTTGCCCTCTGGCCGGCATCAAGAAGGTCGACGAATTTGGCGAGCGGCGGCGCAATCGCGTCCGTCGCCTTGATCATGGCCGCGAGGCGCGTCTGCATCAGGCCGAGGCGCTCCGCGGCGGTCGCGGGGGCCTGCGTCGGGCAGGCCGTGCGGATAGTGTCGCGCGCAGCGACCCAGGCGGTCGCGAGCTCATCGAGCGCGGCGCGCTGCAATTCGTTCGGCTGCACCAGGGCGGCGATACGGTCGACCGGCAGGCCGCCGGTATCGCTGGCATCGCAAACGGCCTCGACCGAAGGCACCTTTCGTGCGCGCCTGCCTGGCGGCGCTGTGTAGGCAGCGAGCTCCGTGGCCGCATAGGGCGCGAAGATCGCGGCGTAGATGTCGCCATAACCATAGAGCGAGAGGCTGGTCGTATCGCCCAGGATGATTGCGGTGGTGAGGTCGTCATGCGCGAACGGCCAGAACACCGGGCCCGCCCAGCCATAGCTGCCATCGGGGTGGCGCCACCAGCCCTGCGGGCGGCGGCCACCGTGCCAGCCCGACAGCGCAGCTTGCGCCGTGAGCGCCGCGCGCAGGATGTAGGGGTTGGCCGGCTGGCCGCGCTCGGCGCCGCGAGGATCCTGTGACCTCAACGCGGCGGAGCGGTATCGGCCGCCCCTTACCGCCATGCGCGAATGGCGCAGGCGCGACATGCCGATCACGTGGCCGACGGCAAAGCGCGCGACACCGAGCGGACCGCCGCGCAATCCGAACTGCGCCTCGGCCTTGTTCGGCAGCAGCACTGCCGCAATCATGAGAGCAGCGCCCGCCAGCGCCAGTCCCATGCGTCCCGACATGAAAGCGGACCTGACCACCTCGGCCTCCTCCCAGCGCCAAGCGCGCACTGGGTCGCATCACAATGACGCGCTGGGGAACCAAATGTTCCGGAGAGACGGTGGGCAAAGCGTCGCAACGCGCACCGGCGTTGCCGATGCGGTCTCAATCCGCCTTCCGCGGCACCACAAAAGTCTGGCCGGGATAGATCAGGTTGGGGTTGTGGATCTTGCCCCGGTTGGCGTTGAAGATCACTGCGTAGCGGGCGCCGTCACCGTAAGCGAGCTTGCTGAGAGCCCACAGGCTGTCGCCGCGGGAGATCACGCGGTTGCCGCCTGCTTCGGCCGGTGCGCCGCTGATGATTTCCGCCGGCGACGCCGATGCAACGGTCGTGGCCGCGGGCGCTCGCGCCATGACCCTGGGTTTCGGTGCACCGATAAATCTCGGCTGAACCGTGGGCCTGTCATGTGCCGATGCCTGGCGCGCCGATGCCGACGGCAGGGATGCCACGACATCAGACTTGTCGTCGGGCTTCTCGGCCTGCTTCACGGCCGGTGCCGGGCGCGCGGGCGGCGGCGCGGCTTCGGCGATGGTCACCGGCATGCTGCGGCCCGACTGCGTCACGGTACCGTCAGGCGCTTTCGCCCGCAGGGTCAGCTCATAGGAGCCGGCGGGAAGCTGTGGCGGGGTCATCACGAACTGGCCCGAGGCATCGGCGACCACTGTGTCGAGCGGCTTGCCGTCGCGCAGCAGCTCGACCTGTGCACCCGGCGCAGCGCGACCCGCGATCACCGCCGCCTCGCCGTGATCGTCGACGCGCGCGACGTCGAACCGCGGGCCGGTATCGGTCGTGGCTGCCGGCGGCTTGGCCGGCACGAGATCGGCTAGCGCTGCGGCCTGCTTCTGCGTCTCGGCCAGCGCATCGACCTTCGGCGCGGAGGCGGGGGGCGCCGATGGCGCAGGCGGCGCGGCGGCGAGCTTTGGCTCGTCCAGCTTCGGCTCTGGCTTGGTCTCGGCCTTAATCTCGGCCTTGGTCTCCGCCTTGGCTTCGGGCTTTGCCTCCGGCTTGGCGGCGACGGCGGTCTCGGTCTGCGCGCCGCCCGGCAGCAGGCGGCGCAGCTCGGTGGGACCGATCACCAGCACGGTACCGCCCACCGCGAGCAGGCAGAATGCAATGAAGGCCTTGGAAGCGGTGATCATCAGACAATGAACCCTTGGGTCGCAAATCAGCCGAGGCCGGCAAATTGCGCCGATTTGGCGGCGTCAGCAAGTCGATCATTGGGATGATGCACCTTTCGTTCCGAGGCGCCCGGCGTGAACCGACGGGACGCCGACGGCGTCAAATCACGGAGGCCGCATCGCGGTCATTCTTTAAGGATTTTTCCCGTGACCGCATTTTGCCGTCCTGCACCATGGCTGGCGCTTATCCTGACACTGGCCGCCTCTCCGGCGCTCGCCGCATCCGGCCCGCCGCCGGGGTTCGTCCTCACCGACAATGCCGGCCTCGCCTTCACCTCGCCCGACGGCGCCACCAGGATCGAGCAGTACATGAAGGACGGCGGGGATTGGGACGTCAAATGGCAGGCCTGGGCTCGCCGCGGCGAGCAGATGACGGAGCTGAAGCCCGAGCAGGGCTACGGGGCCGGCTTCCGCTTCACCAGCGACTCGCAATGGCTGGTGCGGATGCAGAAGACCGGCTCGGGCGAGCAGGATCTCTTTCTCTACCATGTCGAGAAGGGCGCCTTCGCGAGTGCGACGAAGAAGCCGCTCAGCAATCTCGCCTGGGCCTATTTCTACGGCCGGCCGGAGACGAAGAGGTTCGCCAAGCTCGACTTCCACATCTCGGCCAATCTCATGGAGGGTACGGAAGAGGCCTATCGCTCGCTCGGCATGGAGTGGCCCAACAACCGTTACCTCGTGATCTCGCTGTCGGGCGAATACGACAATCATCCCAAGAACGTCGCCATGAAGGGACTGGGCGGCTGGCGTTGCCGCTATGATCTCGAGACCGGAACGTTCGACGTGCCCGAGACGTTCGCCAAGAAGAATGCGGAAGCCTTGAGGTGGGAAATCCGCCGGTGATCCACCGCAATCGCATCAGCGTAAATCCAGCCATCCGAACTCTGGCCGATCGAGGGAAACCAACCCTCTGATTCCGTTCCGATTCATGTTTTCCTAACCCTTACTGGTAACGGGCTCTTGTCGGTTTTGCTGCATCTTGCATCCCACGGGAGGGCTGGATGGGCACATCAATTCGATGGACCACGCGCATGCGCGCGTTGCTCCGCCGTTGGCAGGGCGCGCCGCTGACGTGGCTGATCGCCGGCGGCTTCGTGCTGATGGTCGCGATGGCCATCGGCACCGCGCTCACCGTCGATCGTTTCCGGCAAAATGCGATCGAAAGCGGCCGCGACAGCCTGGAAAACTCCGTGCGCATGCTCGCCCGGCATTTCGACCGCGAGTTCGAGGACTTTGCGGTGCTCCAGAAGAGCGTCATCGCCGAACTCGAAAGTCACGGCATCGCATCCGCCGATGTCTTCCGCAGCGAGATGGCCACGCTGGCCATGCACGAGGTGCTGCGCGCCAAAGCCAGCGGCTGGTCCGACGTCGCCGGCGCCAACGTGTTCGATTCCAACGGCGTGCTGATCAACTCGTCGCGGCGCTGGCCGGTCGCCGATATTTCGGTCGCCGACCGCGGCTACTTCAATCGCCTCAGGAACGACCCGGCCTCGCAGGAAGAGATCGAGGTCGTGCCCGGCCGGTTCGGCAACGGAGCTGCGATCGTGTTCGCGCGGCGCGTCTCCGGTCCCCACGGCGAATTCCTCGGCATGGTGTCGCGGGCCATTTCGCCGGAGCAGCTCGAATCCTTCTTCGCCTCGGCCGGGCTCGGCGAGGAATCCTCGATCGCGATGCACCACCAGAATGGCCAGCTGCTCGCGCGCGTTCCACATGTCGACGCGATGATCGGACAGAATTTTCGCAACGGCACGCGCGAGCAGATGGCGGTGTTCGAGCGCACCTTCGTCACGACGCAGCTCGCCAGCCCGATCGACGGCAAGGACCGCATCGTCGCCGCGCGCCTCCTGACCGGCGAGCCGCTGGTCGTGGTCGCGACCAAATCGCTGGACGCGACGCTGGCGACCTGGCGGACGCAGACAAAATTCTTCGTCGCCGTCGCCGTGCTGTCGATCGGCCTGCTCGTGCTCACGCTGTTCCTGATCTTCCGCCAGATGACGCGCCGGCTCGCCGCGGAGAAGCAGCAGCTCGACACCGCGATGAACACCATGACGCAAGGCCTGTTGATGTTCGACCGGGACGAGCGGCTGATCGTCTGCAACCGGCGCTACATCGAGATGTACGGTCTGTCGGCCGAGGTGGTGAAGCCCGGCGCCTATTTCCGCGACGTGATCCAGCATCGCCATGACACCGGATCGTTCCACGGTGACGTCGCATCCTATTGCGACGACATTCTGAGCAATACCGGGCGAACCCAGAGCGCCGTCGTCGAGACCGCGGACGGCCGCCTGATCGAGATCAAGAACCAGCCCGGTGCCGCCGGCGGCTGGCTCGCGACCCACGACGACGTCACCGAACGCATCCGCGCCGACGAGCGCATCGCGCATATGGCGCATTACGACGCGCTGACCGACCTGCCCAACCGCGTGCTGATGCGCGGCCATCTGGAGCGCCGCATCGCGGAGCTTGCCCAGGGCCAGCCGTTCGCGATCCTCTACATCGACGTCGACGAGTTCAAGGGCGTCAACGATTCGCTCGGCCACGAGGTCGGCGACGAGCTGCTCCGCCAGGTCGCCAACCGCCTGCGCGCCTGCGTCAGCGGCAACGACCTCGTTGCGCGGCTGGGCGGCGACGAATTTGCCATCGTCAAGGCCGGCACCAATGACCAGGCCGAACTGACGGCGCTGGCGGAAAACATCCTGAAAGCGCTGCGTACGCCCGTGGACTGCAAGGGCCAGGAGATCCCGACCGATGCCAGCATCGGCATCGCGATCGCGCCCGATCACGGCGACAATCTCGACGATCTGCTCAAGCGCGCCGATCTCGCGATGTATGCCGCGAAGTCCGAGGGCCGCCGCACCTTCCGCCTCTTCGTGCCCGAATACGACGCCAAGGCGCGGCTGCGCCGCCAGCTCGAGCTCGACCTGCGCCAGGCCCTCGCCCGCGGCGAGTTCGAGGTGCATTACCAGCCGCTGGTCGATCTCGCGGCCAATGTGGTCAACGGCTGCGAGGCGCTGCTGCGCTGGCGCCATCCCGAGCGCGGCATGATCTCGCCCGCCGATTTCATTCCGGTCGCGGAAGAGACCGGAATGATCGGCGAGATCGGCGAATGGGTGCTGAAGCAGGCCTGCACCGAGGCGGCAAGCTGGCCCGGCGATATCCACGTCGCAGTCAACGTCTCGCCGGTGCAGTTCCGCGCCAGGACGCTGGCGCTCAAGGTTGCAGCCGCGCTCGCCGAGTCAGGACTTGCACCCGGACGGCTCGAGCTCGAGGTCACCGAGACCGTGCTCATCCGCGACGACGAGGAGGCGCTGACGATCCTCCAGCAGCTGCGTGAGCTCGGCGTGCGCATCGCGCTCGACGATTTCGGCACCGGCTATTCGTCGCTGAGCTATCTGCACCGCTTCCCGTTCGACAAGATCAAGATCGACCGCAGCTTCATCAGCGACATCGGCCAGTCCGAGGATTCCTCCCCGATCGTGCAGGCGGTGGTGCACATGGCGGCCGCCCGCCACATGGCGACGACGGCCGAAGGCGTCGAGACCGAAGCCCAGCGCGAGGTGCTGCGGCAGCTCGGATGCAGCCAGATGCAGGGCTGGCTGTTCAGCCCCGCCGTGCCGGCGGCGAAGCTGAGGCAGCTGTTGTCGGCGCAGGCGGTGGCGGCTTAGCGCGGCCAACCAACGTTCCGGGAGGTGCGAAGGTTCACATCAGCCGTTTTGCGGCACGCACTTCGGCGATTTCGGCATCGGGATGGCTGACAATGGTGGCAACCCAGATGCCGCTGATGATGAGCGACCAGGCGGTGTTCCAATAGATCCAAAACACGTGGCAGCCTCCGGTTCGACCTCGTCCGCTTGCGGGATCAGCATAACGGCAAGGCGAGGCTGACGTTCCCGGCGCGAAATACGGCGCTATTTTTGTTTGGTCGGCGGCGGCATGCGATCGGTTTGGCCGGTGTGGCGCTTTGCCACGACGTCCTCATCGCGCGGCCCCTCGCGCGGGCGCGGCGGCGGCTTGGGCTGGCCTTTCTGGCCGCCATGCTTGCCGCCCATGCCCGGCTTGCCTTCGAGGTCGTTTTCACGCGGCATATGGGCCAATGCACTCCCGCGGCATTGGTTCGCAATGCCGATGCGATGCGATGCTGCGCCTGTGAACGAGTTCATAGGATCGTCGCCGTTTGCAGTGCACGATCATGCCCGGACCCCGGGGCTTCAAACGACGGATGGACTTGGTCTGATGCGGAAACGATTGGTCGCCTGGACCATTTTGACCTGCGCGCTGCTGGCGGTGGCCGTATGGGGACTGCTGGGGGCACCCGACACTGCGCCCGGCCCGCATTTGCCCTCCCGCAGCCAGACGGCCGCAGTGCGGTAGCCTCCCCCGCGACCGATACAATTTCGGCATCGATCGATCCCAACTGGAATTTGGTACGGCGGCACAGCTCCCGCTATCCTGCACGACAAAACGACAAGGCCGTAACGCTGTCTGGAGGAGCCCCATGTTGAGACCGACACGTCGCATCGCGCAACGCGCTGCGATCGCCACCACAATCGCCTTCCTCACCCTCGTTCCTGGAGTCCGCCCCGGCATGGCCGAGACCTTCGCCTATGTCGGCAACGCCGACAGCAACGACATCAGCGTGTTCAAGCTGGCCGAGAGCGGCGAGATGACACCGGTGCAGACCGCCGCCTTCACCGGCGTCGACAAGCCCGGCTCCTCGACACCGCTCGCGATCACGCCCGACCATCGCGTGCTGATTGCCGGCGTGCGCTCGCAGCCATTCCTCGCGGTGAGCTTTGCGATCGATCCCAAAACGGGCCAGCTCAGCCCTATCGGCAACGGCCCGCTCGCCGACAGCATGGCGAACATCGCCGTCGACAGCACTGGCAAATTCCTGTTCAGCGCCTCCTATGGCGGCAACAAGGTCGCGCTGAATCCGCTCGGCCCGAACGGCGTCGTGGCCGAGCCGAAGCAGGTGATCCCGACCGGGCTGAACGCGCACGCCTTCCTGCCCTCGCCCGACAACCGCTTCGTGTTCGCGACCAATCTCGGTTCGGATCAGGTGCTGACCTTCGCGTTCGATGCAGTGGCGGGCACGCTGACGCCGAACGACCCGCCGGTGACCAAGGTGCCGGAGAAATCGGGGCCGCGGCACTTCGTGTTCCACCCCAACGGCAAGTTCGTCTATCTCATCCATGAACTGAACGGCGACGTCGCGGCGTTCAGCTATGAGGCCAAGAGCGGCGCATGGGACGAGATCCAGCGCACCACCGCGCTGCCGGAAGGCTTTACCGGCAAACCCTGGGCCGCCGACATCCACATTACTCCGGACGGCCGCTTCCTCTACGCCTCCGAGCGCACCACCAATACGCTCACCGGCTACAAGGTCGACGCAACAAGCGGCAAGCTGACCACGATCGGCAGCGTGCCGACGGAGAAGCAGCCGCGCGGCTTCCACATCGATCCGTCGGGGCGCTACCTCGCCGCGGTCGGCGAACTCTCCGACAGCATGACGGTCTATGCGATCGACCAGAGCAGCGGCGCGCTCGCCAAGCTGAAATCCTATCCCACCGGCAAGAAGCCGAACTGGGTGGAGTTCTTGAGTTTGCCGTGAAGCTACTTTCCTACCCTCCCCCTCCAGGGGAGGGTAAGGGGCGGCGAACCTCTTGGCTCACGCCACGACTAATCTACCAAGCGGCATCGCGCCGCCTGCGCTGCGGCATTCTCATCCGGCCGGCCCATGGTCCGCCGCGGTTGCTTCTGCTAACGATGAGGCCGTCAAGGCCCCAACCGGAATGACCGATGCGTCCATTGCCTGCGCGTTCCTTTTCCAAAAAACTCGTTGCACTCGCCGGACTGGTCCTGCTGTCCGCCCAGCCCACGCGCGCCGCCGATGACGACGCGCCCAAGGGGCCCGCGGTCACGGTGCTGAAGGTCGCAAAATCCTGCTTCTCCGACATCGTCGAGGCCACCGGCACGATCATCGCGCGCGAGGAGACCTCCGTGCGGCCGGAACGTCCCGGCCTGAAGGTCACGGACGTGCTGGCGGAAGCCGGCGACACCACCACGGCCGGTCAGGTACTGGCGCGGCTGGCGCTGCCCGAAGGCGGCACGCTTCAGGTTACCGCCCCCGTGGCGGGCGTGATCGCGACGTCGACCGCGCAGATCGGCAACCTCGCCTCGGCCAAGGGCGAGGCACTGTTCACGATCGTGGCGCGCAGCGAATATGATCTCGTCGGCCTGGTCGCGACCACCGATATCCGGAAGCTCGCGGTCGGGCAGCAGGCGACCGTGCGCATTGCCGGCGCGGGCGATCTCGACGGCAAGGTGCGCCGCATCGGACCGACCGTCGAGCCGAACATCCAGCAGGGCATGGTCTATATCGGCATCTCCTCGCAGAAGCGGCTGCTGCTGAACGCGAGCGGGCGCGCGCTGATCAAGACCGGGCAGAGCTGCAACGTCGCGGTGCCGCTGACCTCGGTGCAGTATTCCACCGCCGGCACCGTGGTGCAGGTGATCCGCCGCAACCGCGTCGAGACCAAGCGGGTCGAGATCGGGCTGATGTCGGGCGGCAATATCGAGGTTCGCGACGGCCTCAACGAAGGCGATATCGTCGTCGCCCGCGCCGGCGCGATTCTGCGCGAAGGCGATCCGGTGCGCCCGGTGATGGCCACGGAAGCTGCGAAGTAGCAGACGATTTCGTAGGGTGGGTAAAGCGAAGCGTGCCCACGTCTTCTGTCGAAATCTTGGAGAGATGGTGGGCACGGCGCTTTGCGCCTTTGCCCACCCTACACTTTGCGGCTAGCCGCCGGCTGCTTCGCCGAAATGGACGTCCTCGAGCAGCGAGGAGGAGATGGTCGGGACCTGGTCGCCTTCGGAGGCGCGGGAGATCGCGACGCGGGTCTTGTTGAAGACGCTTTCGGCGCTGCCCTGCGCATTGAGGTTGGTGAGGAACTCGCTGACCAGCACGCTGTGCTCGCCCTTGCCGTCGTCGACGACCTTGCCGGGCGAAGCCGAGGACAGGATCAACGCGTTGTCGGGCGCGCTGATCGGTGCGAGGCCGTGGCTGTAGGAGCGGAAGCGGCGCTCGTAGGGATTACGGCGGGAGGCGTCGACGACGACGAGCTTGGCCTTGGCGCCCTGCTCCTTCATCATGTCGAGCACGCCGTCGATGGACACGCCCTGGCGGCGGACGTCGCTTTCCCTCCAGATCACGGCATCGACCGGCAGCATGTAGCTCTCGCGGCCGGCCTGCACGCCGTAGCCGCCGAAGAACAGCATGACGACGGTGTCGCGCTTGATCCGGGACTTCAGGCGGTTGACGGCGCGGACCATGTCGTCCTTGGTGGCGTCTTCCACCATGTCGACGTCAAAGCCGTTCTTGCGCAGCGACGAGGACAGCGCGCGGGCGTCGTTGATCGACTGCGTCAGCGGCGCGTTGGCGTCGGGATAATGTCCATTTCCGATGACGAGGGCCAGGCGGGACGACTGGCCGATCGAGCCGGTGACCTGGTCGGTCGACACGGCCTTGGCGGCATCGATCGCGCGCATGTTGAGGGCAGCATGGGCGCCGATCACGAGCGACACCGTGCCGATGAGGGCTGCGGCCACCGCGATCGTGCGTCTGGAAAGCTCGAGCTGCCTTACATTCATCTCGGTTCGTTCCTGTGCCAAAGACCAGCCAAGCGCGCGCACAATGTTTGAGTAGCGCGATGGTGGCTTCAGGTTTGAGGGATTGGCCGGGGATGTGCCCCCGAACTGCGCGCAATTTGCGGCGCCGCACCAAACAAACCCTTAACCGGATATGGCCTCGCGGGCAATAGATTGCCCAAAAATTGATCTAACCTGCTGAATATATTGGTTAATTCAGCAGGCCTATTTTCGCCCTTCTTATGCCTCCCCGCAGCCTTCCGGGCCCTGATCGTGCAGCCCTCGTGCCCGATATTTCGGTAACCACCATCGCATTTGTATTTCCTGCGAATCCGGATAGCTTTTTCAAAGACTTGCAGGGGGTGGTGCGCAGATGGGAGCGCGCCGGCCGGCCCCCGGCCAGGGCCCCGCGACCAGGTATTTCATGAACTTTCATTATTTTGCCGGTGCCGCCTGCCGGGCGCTGACGGCGCGAAAAGACGGCCCCTCGCTTTACGACGTCTGCGATCCCGTCTTGTCGGGCCCAGCCAGCGGCGATCCGCATCTGGCCAAGTTCTACAATACCGCGCTCGGCAATCCCGCATTGCGGATCCTGCTCCGTCGCGCCGGGCTGCCCGAGTTGCGCGACGAGGCAAAGCTGAGCCGGCTTCGCACGGCGCTGGTGCGGGCGCGCGACGACGCCGAGCCCGACTGGGCGGCGGTCGGCCAGCCAATCGCCGATCTCGTCGACAGCATCGCGCTCGATCATCCGAAACCGCCGCCGGCGATATTCACGGGCCTGGCGCCGCAACAAGCGCAGATCGACGGCGTGATCCGCGACTGCGCGCAGCATCTGCTCGGCTCGTACCGCAAGAACGGTTTCCTGCCGACCTATGCCGCCTTCAACCTGATCGGCGACCCCGATGTTCGCGGGCGCGAGCTGACCATGGCGCTGACGGGGCTGAACGCGCGCGGTTACAAGAACTCCTCGCTGCTGTTCAACCTCGCCCGCGTTTTCATCGCGCGCTCACAGGCAGCGGCCGTCGTCAATCCGCCCTGGAGCGGCATTGCCGAGCCGATGTGGGAGCCGGTGCAGATCCGACACCGCTCGGCCTATTACGACGCGTTCTTCATCGAGGCGCTGCTGAGCTATGTCGAGACCGGGCTCGCCTCGCCGGCCGACAAGATTGCAACCGAGCGTGCGATCGCCGACATGGTCGATTTCTGCGTCAACATCAGCCGCGAAGAGGTCGAGGGTATCGACGGCACACGCTTCAATGTCATCACCGCGCTCGCGCCGGCGCCGCATCCGCGCTTTTCCCGCTACTTCGCCCAGATCAAGCAGGACCTCGGCTTCGGCGTCTACGTGCCGGATTGCGACACCACGGCGTGCTCGATCTCGGCGGCGACGCAAGCTGGCTGCACCGATCCGATCATCGACCAGCCGCTGCTGGACTTCTATTCGGGCTATCAGGTGCTCGCCGGCGTCAACGAACCGCGCGTGACCGTGCCGCTCAACGACAACATCGACTACGAGGGCGGCGTCGCGACCTGGATCGACAACCTCAAAGGCGAGCGGCCCTACGGCAACGATCTCGATCCGACGCTCAATCTCGACATTCTCGAGGTGAGCTTCCGCAACCTCGCGCGCTGGAAGGTTTTGGAGACGCCGGCGCGGCTGGCCACCGTGCATCGCATCATCGGCTTCCAGAAGCGGCTCGCCGCCAGCGGCGCCTTCGCCAATCCGCGCTCGCACATCTATTATCTGCCCGAGCTCTACAGCGCCTATTTCGGCCGCTGCTATGCGGCCTTCCTGGCGCTGCCGCTGGCGGCGCAGGCTGTGATCGACCCCGACGGCGATTTCGATTTCATCCGTCATCGCGTGCTCTCCTACGTCAAGGGCGAGTTGATGGCCGCGGAGATGAACGTGTTCGACGCGGCGCTGGCGCTGATCGCGCTCGGCCATCTCGGCGCCGACCCGCGCGCCTTCGCGCCGGCGCTGAACGTGATCGTCGCGAGCCTCGGCGAAGGCGGCCGCCGCGGCCCATTCCGCGCTTATGAATGGAACAAGATGAAGACGCCGACGCGGATTCTGGTCGGTGGTCCCGAGGTGACGTCGGCCTTCGTGCTGATGGGGCTGGCCGTGGCGAAGCGGGCGATGGCGCGGGGGTGATGAGTCCAGCTCGCCACAATGACGGGAAGTTGAAAGCTCAATCGTTGGGCAGGCGCTGGCCGGGCGGCCAAAAGCCGACCACAATTGCCGGGTCTATCGACATTTTCATCACGCGCGGACCGGCATGTTGCGAAAATTCCTGATTGCGCTGTCTTTGCTCGCCATCCCCTCGCTGGCCGAGGCCGCTGACATCACCGGGACCGCAAAGGTCCGCGCCGGCGATTCCGTCCTGATCGGGAACACGCGGATCCGGCTCGGCGGCATCGACGCACCCGCAGTCGACCAGCTCTGCCTCAATACGAAAACCGAGCGCTGGACCTGCGGCATCGCGGCGCGCGACGAGCTCGCCAAATACACCGAAGGCAAGAGCTGGGTCTGCCACGCCCGCGCGATCGACCGGCGCGGCCGCACCGTGGCGCGCTGCGAGGTCGGCGGCGAGGACATCCAGAAATGGCTGGTGCGCAGCGGCTGGGCACTCGCCTACACCCGCGTCTCTCGCGACTACGAACCCGACGAGGCCGCCGCGCGCGAGGCAAAGGCCGGCATGTGGCAGGGCGCCTTCATCGCGCCGTGGGACTGGCGCGTCCGCAACAAGAAGACCACCATCCTGGGCGCCACCAAGCCGCCCGAGGGCGCGCATGCGGTGCTGCTCGCCTCGGCCTCCGGTCCGGTCGCGCCGTCGCCGGACTGCACCATCAAGGGCAACGTCAACACCGCCGGCGAGTGCATCTATCACCAGCCGACCAGCCGCTGGTACACCCAGATCAAGATGAAGATCAGCAAGGGCACCCGCTGGTTCTGCTCGGTGGAAGAGGCCGAAGCCGCCGGCTGCCGCGAGACCAAGAGATGAGCGCATGGTCCGGAAAAGTGTGAGGCGGTTTTCCGACAAGACCATGCTCGAAACAAAAACCACCCCAGACCTGCGTTTTGCGTGCTTTTCTTGGGCTTCCGCGGCGCGTAGAACGTGAGTCAGCGACCCACCAGCCTGTTCTCAAGCAACAAGGACCAACAGCAATGACCGTTCGCGCGGGCCGGGAATTTCTGGCCATCCCCGGGCCCACCACGATGCCCGACGAGGTGCTGCAGGCGATGCATCGTCCGGCGATCGACATCTACTCCAAAGAGATGCACGAGCTGACCGATACACTTCTCGCAGACATCTCCAAGCTGTTCGCGACCAAGGGCAAGTCCTACATCTACATCGCCAACGGCCATGGCGCCTGGGAAGCCGCGCTGAGCAACGTGCTGTCGCGCGGCGACAAGGTGCTGGTGCTGGAGAGTGGGCGCTTCGCGATCGGCTGGGGCAACGCCGCCGCCCTGATGGGCGCCGAGGTCGAGGTGCTCAAGGGCGACTGGCGCCGCGCGGTGCGGCCGCACGAGGTCGAAGAGCGCCTGCGCCGCGACAAGGAGCACACCATCAAGGCCGTCGTCGTCGTCCAGGTCGACACGGCCTCGGGCGTGCAGAACGACATCGAGGCGATCGGCAAGGCGATCAAGGCCAGCGGCCATCCCGCACTGTATATGGTGGACACCGTCGCTTCGCTCGGCTGCATGCCGTTCGAGATGGACAAATGGGGCATCGATGTCGCGATGTCCGGCTCGCAGAAGGGCCTGATGACGCCGCCCGGCCTCGGCTTCGTCGCGGCGAACGCGCGCGCGCTCGAGGTGCAGAAAAAGGCCAACATGTCGACGCCCTATTGGAGCTGGAGCGAGCGCGAGGGCAGCGAGAATTATCGCAAATATGCCGGCACCGCGCCGGTGCATCTGTTGTTCGCGCTGCGCCAGGCGATCGACCTGCTGCAGGAGGAAGGGCTGGAGAACGCATTCCGCCGCCACAGCCTGCTCGGCGAAGCCGCGCGCCGCGCCGTCGCCGCCTGGTCGGAAGGCCAGGTGCTCGGCTTCAACGTCGCGGAGGCGAGCGAGCGCTCCAACACTGTGACCACGGTGACCATGAGCAACGGCCACGATCCGGCGCTGCTGCAGCGCTATTGCAAGGACAAGTGCGGCGTCGTGCTCGGCACCGGCATCGGCGATCTCTCCGGACAAGCCTTCCGCATCGCCCATATGGGCCACGTCAATGCGCCGATGCTGCTCGGCACCTTGGGGGTGATCGAGATCGCCCTGAATGCGCTGAAGATCCCGCACGGCAAGGGCGGGCTGGAAGCCGCGGTCGCGTATCTCGGCGAGCAGGTGGCGGTGTAAGGCGGGCTCCGCCGTCGTCCCTGCGAAAGCAGGGACCCATACCGCGCGATCTGTCGATAAGGCGCGGCGCAGTACCCAAGGCCTTTCCACTACGAGTCTTCGCCAAACTCCTCCCTGTGGTTATGGGTCCCGGATCTGCGCTTCGCTTGTCCGGGACGACAGCGGAGTGTTTGGTTACGGCCGCGGCACGCGATACGCCTCGATCTGCGACTTGAGCTCTTCGAGCGATTTTAGCGCCGCCTCGGGATCGACCCGATACTCCTCGCTCGCCAGCCATTTCAGCACCATCGCGTCCACCGCCGGCGAATGGTGGATGACGTCGCTGTAATTGCCGAGATCGTGCGTCACCTCCCTGATCGCGCGGAAATCGTACAGATGCACATTCGGAAGCTGCGTCAGCTGCTCGGCGATGCGCGCGGTGAGGTCGGTGACGATCTTCAGCGTCGCAGGCGAGGCATCGCGCATCGCCACGAACTGCAGGATCGAGTAGGGCGGGAGGTAGATGTCGAAGGTCACGTCCGGATGACGCGTGATCAAGCCGACGGCGTCGCGTTCGAAATGCCGGAGCATGGCGTCGTAACCGTAGCCTTCGCCGAGGAAGCGGCTGCGCACGGGGCTCGTGATGTACGCGAACGAGGCAAGCGTCTTCTTCGCATTGTAGTCACGCTCGACGTCGAAATCGCGCGGCAGCGCGTAGATGTCGTCAACGTCAGGCAGCGCGAACTTGACGGGGAGAAACGGCGCCGCCAGCGTCAGCTTCTGCTGCAGCGGCGGGATCGACCGCAGCAGCGCGAACAGGGATTCCTTCGCCATCGCGGCGCTGAACAGATAGGACGCGATGCCCTTCGCTGTCTGGCGATAGAGGTCGACGGAGAGATAAGGATCGGCCTCGATATCGGCTGCATCGACAAAGATAAAATCGTCCATCGCCCAGATCACGCGCCGGGCACCGCGCTCGATCGCCCGCTCCAGCACAAAGCCCTGCTGGCGCGAATTGGACCCGGTCATTGCCAGCTTGAGCGAGTGGACGCCGAGCGCGCGATCGATGTCGCTCTGGCGGAAATGGATCGCGAGCGAGGTGCCCATGAAGGCGGTGTCGAACGACTGGCTGCGGATCAGCCCGGCATTCTGCACGCGCGTGTCGTCGGAATAGTAGGCCAGCCGCGACGGGCGAAAAAGTTGCAGGGGATCGACGAGATAGGTGAGCGCCGCCGCGCCCAGCACGCAGGCGATGCTGGCAAGCAGAAGGCGCCTCAGATGTGTGAAATTGCCCCGCATCAGAACCGGAAATAGATGAATTCGCTGTGGCTCTGGATGCCGAGAATCCCGAGAGCGAGCACCAGCGACGCGCCGTAGAGAAACACCGGCCGCATCCGCCCTGCCGGCAGGGCCTCGCCGACCCCGCGATTGTCGTGATCGTATCCCATGATTGCTTGCGTGTTCGGCGCCAGCCACACCAGCGCGGCGTAGATCGACACCAGAACCAATGCGGCGATCTCCTCGCGGCCGAGGACGATATTCGACGGATCGGCCATCGCGTGGAGGACGCGCAGCGCCCAAGTAACGCTCTCGGCGCGGAAGAAAACCCAGCCCACGACGACGGCGAGGAATGTCAGCACGGCTCCGACGATGCGGACCGGGCGCACGAGCAATGTCGGGACGTTGGGCACCAGCGCGTTGAAGGCGTGATTGACGCAGAGATAAGCGCCATGCAGCGCGCCCCAGGCGACAAAAGTCCAGGCCGCGCCGTGCCAGAGCCCGCCGAGCAGCATTGTAATCGTCAGATTGACGTAGCGCGGCACGCGGCCGCGGCGATTGCCGCCGAGCGAGATGTAGAGATAGTCGCGCAGGAATTGCGACAACGTCATGTGCCAGCGGCGCCAGAATTCGACGATGCTGGTGGCCTTGTAGGGCGAGTTGAAATTCACCGGCAGGAAGATGCCGAACATCAGCGATATCCCGATCGCCATATCGGAGTAGCCGGAGAAGTCGAAATAGAGCTGGAACGTGTAGGCGAGCGCACCACACCAGGCCTGATCAAAGCTCGGCGAGCGCGCCTCGAAGGCGAGCGCCACCAGGGGCTGGATGCCGTCGGCAAGGCAGGTCTTCTTGAACAGGCCGATCGCGAAGATGACGATGCCGCACAGGATCAGGTGCGCGTCCGGATACTTGGTCTCCTTCCGCTCGAATTGCGGGATCATGTCCTTGTGGTGGAGGATCGGCCCCGCGATCAGATGCGGAAAGTATGTTACGAACAGCGCATAGTGCGGCAAGGCATAACGCGCGACCTGGCCACGATACGCATCCACCAGGAACGCGATCTGGGTGAAGGTGTAGAAGGAGATGCCGACCGGCAGCAGGATGTGGACCGCGACATGCGTGCCGGCCAGCGCATTGATGTTCTCGGCGACGAAGCCGGCATATTTGAAGATACCGAGCACGAGGAGGTCACCGACGACGCCGAGCGCGAGCGCCGCCTTTCGGTGTATGGGGGCGAGCTTCGCCGCGATCAGGAGATGGCCGACGCCGTAGTTGAAGGCGATCGAGGTCAGCAGCAGGGCCAAGAACTGCCAGCTGCCGATGGCGTAGAAGGCGAGCGAGGCCAGCGCCAGCCAGATCACTGGCGCCAGATTGCTGCGCCGCCCGAGCCAGAAATAGCCGGCCAACACGGCCGGCAGGAACAGCAGGATGAACGGGTAGGAATTGAACAGCATCAGGCTGGACCGGCGGCGGCGGGGGTATCGCCCCTAAAGCATACAAGGGGCCGGTCAACAACCCGGCGACTTGGCGCAGTCCTTGGCGCAGCGGCGCTGGCAATTCGCGGAATCGGGACGATATAAGGTGGAACACGCAGTTGAATGAGGACCGAGTGACCCAGGCCAAGACACCTTCCCAGCCCCCCGTCGCCCCGCGCCGGCCGCATTCCTTCAGGCGGCACGGCATCACCGTGACCGACGATTATGCCTGGCTGAAGGACGAGAAATGGCAGGAGGTGCTGCGCGATCCCGCCGTGCTCGATCCCGACATCCGCAAATATCTCGATGAAGAGAACGGCTACACCGAGAGCCTGCTCGGCCACACCTCGTCACTTCAGAAGACGCTGGTGCGCGAGATGCGCGGACGGATCAAGGAGGACGATTCCAGCGTGCCCTCGCCCGACGGCCCGTTCGCCTATTTCCGCAGGTTTCGCGAGGGCGGCCAGCACGAGCTGTTCGGCCGCATGCCGCGCGACGGTGGTGAGGGCCAGATCGTGCTCGACGGCGATGCGCTCGCAAAGGACCACAAATATTTCAAGTTCGGCGGCAGCCGCCACTCGAACGATCACAAGCTGCAGGCCTGGAGCGCGGACACCAAGGGCTCGGAGTATTTTTCGATCCGCGTCCGCGACTGGGCCACGGGCAAGGATCTTGACGATTTGGTCGAGGAGACCGACGGCGGCGTCGTCTGGAGCAAGGACTGCAAGAGCTTCTTCTATGTGAAGCTCGACGACAACCATCGCCCGATGCAGGTGTGGCGGCACAGGCTCGGTACCAAACAGGCCGACGACACGCTCGTCTATGAGGAGCAGGATTCCGGCTGGTTCACCCATCTGCACGAGAGCACCAGCGGCCGCTTCTGCGTGATCGCGGGCGGCGATCACGAGACCTCGGAGCAGCGGCTGATCGACCTCGCCCACCCCGAAGCGCCGCCGCGGCTGGTCGCGGCGCGCGAGGACGGCGTGCAATATTCGCTCGCCGACCGCGGCGACGAACTCTTCATCCTCACCAATGCCGACGACGCCATCGACTTCAAGATCGTCACCACGCCGCTTGGCGCAACCGAGCGCAAGAACTGGCGCGACCTGATCCCGTATCGTCCCGGCATCTACATCATCGACCTCGATCTCTATGCCGGCCATCTGGTGCGGCTGGAGCGCGCCAATGCGCTGCCGTCGATCGTGATCCGCGATCTCAAGACGAGCGAGGAGCACGCGATCGCCTTCGACGAGGCGGCCTATTCACTTGATACAATGGGCTCCTACGAATTCGAAACGACGAATTTGCGCTTCTCCTATTCGTCGATGACGACGCCGTCGGAAGTCTATGATTACGACATGGTCAAGCGCACGCGCACCTTGCGCAAGCGCCAGGAGATTCCGTCCGGCCACGATGCGGCCGACTATGTCACGACGCGCATCATGGCGAAGGCGCTTGACGGCGCCGAGGTGCCGGTCTCGATCCTCCATCGCCGCGGGCTGAAGCTCGACGGCTCGGCGCCGCTGCTGCTCTACGGCTATGGCTCCTACGGCATGGCGATGCCGGCCTCGTTCAACGCCAATCGGCTGTCGCTGGTCGACCGCGGTTTCGTCTACGCCATCGCCCATATCCGCGGCGGCGCCGACAAGGGCTGGGGCTGGTATCTCGACGGCAAGCGCGAGAAGAAGACCAACTCGTTCGACGATTTTGCCGCCAGCGCCCGGGCGCTGATCGATGCGAAATACACCAGCGCAAAACGCATCGTCGGCCATGGCGGCTCGGCGGGCGGCATGCTGATGGGCGCGGTGGCAAACCGCGCCGGCGAGCTGTTCGCCGGCATCGTCGCCGAAGTGCCGTTCGTCGACGTGCTCAACACCATGCTCGACGACACGCTGCCGCTGACGCCGCCGGAGTGGCCGGAATGGGGCAACCCGATCGAGTGCGAGAAGGATTTTCGCACCATCCTGTCCTACTCGCCTTATGACAACGTCGCGGCGAAGGACTATCCGGCGATCCTGGCGATGGGCGGCTTGACCGATCCGCGCGTGACCTACTGGGAGCCGGCGAAGTGGATCGCGCGCCTGCGCGCGACCATGAGCGGCGGCGGCCCGGTGTTACTCCGCACCAACATGGGCGCCGGCCACGGCGGCGCATCGGGGCGGTTTGACCGGCTGGACGAAGTCGCGATCGTCTACGCGTTCGCGCTGTGGGCGGCCGGGATGGCGGAGGCCGGGGTGTAGCCCCTTGTAGCCCGGATGGAGCGCAGCGAAATCCGGGGTTCGTGCGGACGGCAAGACTGTTCCCGGATTGCGCTGCGCTCCATCCGGGCTACGGGCCGGCAGTCTTGTAGGGTGGGCAAAGGCGCGTCGCGCCGTGCCCACCATCTTTCTGCGATTGTGACGCGAGCGGTGGGCACGCTTCGCTTTGCCCACCCTACGGAAGCTTAGTCTGTCACTTCTCTCTCACACCGCCCCGTGCGCCTCGACGTACAGCGCGTACACCGAATGGCTGCTCGCCATGTACAGCCGGTTGTTCTTCGGACCGCCGAAGCAGAGATTGGCGCAGCGTTCCGGCAGCTTGATGAAGGCGAGCGGCTTGCCTTCAGGGTTGAACACCATCACGCCGTCGAGATCCTCGGACTTGCCCCTGAGCTGAAACACCCTGCGGCCGCCGACATCGGTGGGCTCGGATTGCAGCGCGCCGTTGGAGCCCCAGCCGCACCAGAGATTGCCGTCGCGGTCGACGCGAAAACCGTCGAGCGAGGCCTGGTCGGCGGCGTCGATCAGCTTGGTCTTGCCGCTCAAGGCACCGTCGTCGCCGACATTGTAGCTCCAGATGCTGCGGTTGGGCGTGCCCTTCCATTCGACGATGTAGAGCTTCTTCTCGTCCGGCGAGAAGGCAAGGCCGTTCGGATTGACGAGGTCGGTAAGGACGGCGCTGATCTTGCCGTCCTTGGCAATGCGGTAGACGTTGGTGGTGGCCTGCTCGGCCTTCTCCTTCTTGCCTTCCCACTCGCCGTTGATGCCGAACAAGGGATCGGTGAACCAGATGCTGTCGTCGGACTTCACCACGATGTCGTTCGGCGCGTTCAGCCGCTTGCCCTCGAACTTGTCGGCGAGCACCGTGATCTTGCCGTCCTTCTCGGTGCGGGTGATGCGGCGGGTCACGGAGTGCTCGCAGGTGACGAGGCGGCCCTGGCGGTCGCGCGCATTGCCGTTGGCATAGTTGGCGTTGGCGCGGAACACGCTGGTCTGCCCGGTCTTCTCGTCGAACTTCATGATCCGGTTGTTGGGAATGTCCGAGAACAGGAGATAACCGCCCTCCGGGAAATAGGCCGGGCCTTCGGCCCAGCGCATGCCGGTCGCGACCTGCTCGACCGTCGAGGAATAGAGCCGGTATTTTCCAAAGCCGGGATCGAGGATCTGGATGGCGGGATCGGGGTAGCGCTGGTTGGGCGTGAACGGAAACGACTGGGCACCGGCGGCGCGGGCCAGAAGTGCGGAAGCCGCCGCCGCACCGGCGCCGGCCATGAGACTACGTCGCGTGAAATTCATAAGTATCCTCCCTGCTCGATAAAAGGCCGGCGCTTGATGCGCCGGCTCGTTTCTTGACGTGACTTAGCTTCGGCCTAGCGGCCGTTCTTCTTCCGCCATTCCGCGAAATCGGTGAGCGTCTGCGGATCGGTGGCGGGATAGAGACCGAAGATGCCGCGGCCCTTGCCGACCTCCTCGGTGACGAAGTCCTCGAACGCGGTCATCTCAAAGGTTTCGTTGGCGATCTCGTCAGCGAGATGCGCGGGGATCACGATGACCCCGTCGCTGTCGCCGAGAATGACGTCACCCGGGAAAACCGGCGCATCGCCGCAGCCGATCGGTACGTTGATCTCGATCGCCTGGTGCAGCGTGAGGTTCGTCGGCGCCGAGGGTCGATGATGATAGGCGGGGATGCCGAGCTTGGCGATCTCGGCGGAATCGCGAAAGCCGCCGTCGGTAACGACGCCGGCAACGCCGCGCTTCATCAACCGCGTCACCAGGATCGCGCCGGCCGAGGCCGCGCGCGCGTCCTTGCGGCTGTCCATCACCAGCACGCTGCCGGGTGGACAATCCTCGATCGCCTTGCGCTGCGGATGCGAGCGGTCCTTGAAGACGTCGATGGTGTTGAGGTCCTCGCGCGCCGGCATGTAGCGCAGCGTGAAGGCCTCGCCGACCATGGTCGGCTGGTCGGCGCCGAGCGGGTGCACGTCCTGGATCATCTGGATGCGCAGGCCGCGCTTGAACAGCGCGGTGGCGACGGTGGCGGTGGAGACGGATTTGAGCTTGTTGCGGGTGGCTTCGGAAAGTTTGGTCATGTCATGCTCTCTCTTGTCGTCATTCCGGGGCACTCGCGTTAGCGAGTGAACCCGGAATCTCGAGGTTCCGGGTTCGCTTCGCGCCCCGGAATGACGGGGACATCAGTAGATGGACGGCTCGCCGATCGGCGCGCCGAAATCGGTCTCCAGGAAGTCGAAGTCACAGCCGTCATTGGCCTGTTTGATGTGTTTGGTGAACATCCAGCCATAGCCGCGCTCGAAGCGGCGCTCGGGCTGCTTCCAGGCGGCGCGGCGTTTTTCGAGCTCGGCTTCGCTCACATCGAGATTGATGGTGCGCGCGGCGACGTCGAGCGTGATGCGATCGCCGTTCTGCACCAGCGCCAGCGGGCCGCCGATGTACGACTCCGGCGAGACGTGCAGAATGCAGGCGCCGTAGCTGGTGCCGCTCATGCGCGCGTCCGAGATCCGCACCATGTCGCGCACACCCTGCTTCACGAGCTTGGTCGGGATCGGCAGCATGCCCCATTCCGGCATGCCCGGCCCGCCCTGCGGCCCCGCATTGCGCAGGATGAGGATGTGATCCTCGGTGACGTCCAGGTTGGGATCGTCGACCGCCTTCTTCATCGCGGGATAGTCGTCGAACACCAGCGCGGGTCCCGTATGCTTGAGGAAACGCGGCGCGCAGGCGGAGGGTTTTATGACGCAGCCGTCGGGCGCGAGATTGCCCTTGAGCACGGCGAGCGCACCCTCCTTGTAGATGGGATTGTCGACTGAGCGGATGACATCGGCATTGTGCACTTCGGCGCCGTCGATGTTTTCGCCGAGGGTCTGGCCGGTGACGGTGATGCAGTCGAGATGCAGATGCGGCTTGATCTGGCCCATCAGCGCCGGCAACCCGCCGGCATAGAAGAAGTCCTCCATCAGATAGGCATCGCCGCTCGGACGGACATTGGCGATCACGGGCACCTTGCGGCTCGCCTTCTCGAAATCGTCGAGGCCGATGTCCTGGCCGGCGCGGCGAGCCTGCGCGATCAGATGGATGATCGCATTGGTCGAGCACCCCATGGCCATGGCCACTGCAATGGCATTCTCGAAGGCTTTTCGGGTCTGGATCGTCTTCGGCGTCAAATCCTCCCACACCATCTCGACGATACGGCGGCCGCATTCAGAGGCCATCCGGATGTGGTTGGCGTCGGCGGCCGGAATCGAGGAGGCGCCGGGCAGCATCATGCCGATCGCTTCCGCAATCGCCGTCATGGTCGAGGCGGTGCCCATGGTCATGCAGGTGCCGTAGCTGCGCGCAATGCCGGCTTCGATATCGAGCCAGTCCTTGTCGGAAATCTTACCGGCGCGCCGCTCGTCCCAGTATTTCCAGCCGTCGGAGCCGGAGCCGAGCGTCTTGCCCTTCCAGTTGCCGCGCAGCATCGGTCCCGCCGGCAGATAGATCGCCGGGATGTTCATCGAGGTCGCGCCCAAGAGCAGCGCCGGGGTGGTCTTGTCGCAGCCGCCCATCAGCACCACGCCGTCGACGGGATGGCTGCGCAGCAGCTCCTCGGCGTCCATCGCCAGAAGGTTGCGGTAGAGCATCGTGGTCGGCTTCAAGAGCGATTCCGACAGCGACAGCGCCGGCAGCTCGATCGGCAGGCCGCCGGCCATCAGGATGCCGCGCTTGACGTCGTCGACGCGCGACTTGAAGTGCATGTGGCAGGGCTGCGCGTCCGACCAGGTGTTGAGGATCGCGATGATCGGGCGGTCCTTCCACTCCTCGGGGGCGTAGCCCATCTGCATGGTGCGGGAACGGTGGCCGAACGAGCGGAGGTCGTCGGGCGCGAACCAGCGCGCGCTGCGGAGCTGGTCGGGCGTGATTTTCTTCTTGGTCATGATTGGGTGCCCCATTTCTGGACCGTATTCCGCTCGATGGCGCGGAAGATCAGGTTCTCGACAAAAAGCCCGATGATGATCACGGTCAAGAGGCCCGCGAACACTGCGGGTATGTCGAGGAGATTGCGGTTCTCGAAGATGAACCAGCCGAGCCCGCCCTGCCCCGAGGACACGCCGAACACCAGCTCGGCCGCGATCAGCGTGCGCCAGGCGAAGGCCCAGCCGATCTTCAGGCCGGTGAGGATCGAGCCGAAGGCGGCGGGAATGAGGATCTTGGCCACATAAGGCAGCCCGCGCAGGCCGTAATTGCGCCCGACCATGCGCAGCGTGTTGGACACGCTCTTGAAACCGGAATGGGTGTTGAGCGCGACCGGCCACAGCACCGAATGGATCAGCACGAAGACGAGACTGCCGTTGCCGAGGCCGAACCAGATCAAGGCGAGCGGCAACAGCGCGATCGCCGGCAACGGGTTGAACATCGCCGTGACCGTTTCGAGGAAATCGGTGCCGATCCGCGTCGAGATGGCGAGCACGGTAAAGATCGCGGCCAGCACGATGCCGGCCGAATAGCCCATGAACAGCACCTTCAGCGAGGTCCAGGCGCGCATCGGAATGGTGCCGTCTTTCACGCGGTCGTACAGCGTAGCGATCGTATCGTGAAGCGTTGGAAACAGCAGGGGATTGTCGAGAAAGACTCCGTAGGCCTCCCAGACGGCCGCGAGGAACAGGATGATCACACTCTTGCGGACAAAGCCGTCGTTCCACAACAGCTCCGGCACGCTCAGCTTGCGCTCGACCTCGCCCGCACCGCCGGTCGCGGCGACCGACGCGTTACGCAGCAATATTCTCGCTTCGCCCATGAGAGGCTCCCCTAGTGCGCCGTGGCTTCGGCCGCGAACAGGAGATCGTGGATCTCCTTCTCCAGCCGGCCGGCGCTGCCGTCGCCATTCGAGACCTTGTCGACATCGACCACCTCGGCCTTGACGCGGCCGGGATGCGGCGACAGCAGCAGGATGCGGTTGCCGATGCGGATCGCTTCCGCGATCGAATGCGTCACGAACAGCACCGTGAACTTGGTCTCGTTCCAGAGCGCAAGCAGCTCGTCCTGGCAGGTGCGCCGCGTCAGCGCGTCGAGCGCGGCGAAAGGCTCGTCCATCAGCAGGATATCGGGCTCCATCGCCATGCCGCGCGCGATCGCGACGCGCTGCTTCATGCCGCCGGACAGCGTGTGCGGATAGGCATCGACGACGCGGGTGAGACCGACCTTCTCGATATAGGCCCGCGCCTTCGCCTCGGCGTTCTTGCGCGACAGCTTTCGCGCGGTCAGCAGCGGAAACATCACATTGGCGAGCACGCTCTTCCAGGGCAGGAGCTGGTCGAACTCCTGGAAGATCATCATGCGGTCGGCGCCCGGACCATGGATCTCGCGATCGTTGATGCTCATGCGGCCCTCGCTCGGCGTCATGTAGCCGCCGACGGCCTTGAGCAGGGTCGACTTGCCGCAGCCGGACGGCCCGAGCAGCACGAAGCGGTCGGACCTGTCGACAGTGAAGCTGACCCTTTCGGTGGCGGTGACGACCGCGCTGGAGGTCTTGTAGCGCAGCGTCACCCCGTTGACGTCGAGCAGCGCCATCAGTTGCCTTTCAGATCGTGCGCGACGGGGAGATAATAGTCGGTCCAGGCCTTGGGCTGGTTCTTCAGCGTGCCGGTCCTGAACAGATGGGCTGCGAACTTCATCGTGCCCTGCGGCTGGAGATTCCATTCCATCATGCCGGGCTCCTTCAGGAGATCGAGCAGCTCTTCCACCGAGGTCTTGTCGCCCGTGATCTCCTTGTAGATCTCGACCGCCTGCTTGGTGTCGCTGCGGATCAGATCCTGCGCCTCCTTGGTGGCATCGCGCACCGCCTGGATGATCTTCGGATTGGCGTCGGCGAATTTCGTCGTGGTGAAGAACTGGGCCTGGCTCAGCGGACCGCCCATCACGTCCGGCGAGTTCAGCACGACATGCGCGCCCGGCACGTTCTTCAGCTCGAGGAAGGTGAAAGGCGGGATCGAGAAGTGGGTGTGCACCTCGTGCTTGGGATTGGACAGCGCCGCATAGGCGTCGGGATGGCCAAGCTGCACGGTGTTCGCGTCCAGCTTCGACCATTGGTCGGCGCCGAAGGCCTCGGCGGCCGCGATCTGGAGCACGATCGCCTGCGTGGAAACCTTCACCGTCGGCACCGCGATCTTGTCGCTCGGACCAAAATCCTTGATCGACTTGATGTTGGCGTCGCGGCTGATCAACGTCATCGGCTGCGCCGAGGTCGCGACGATGCCCTTCACGCCGCCGCGGGTGCGGTCCCACAGCAGCAGGAGATTGCCGGTGCCGGTGTTGAGGATGTCGACGCCGCCGGCGAGCAGCGCATCGGTCTGCGCGCCGCCGCCGGAAAAGGTCACCCATTTGGTGGTGACGCCGGGTACACCGAGCGAAGCTGCGTGCTTCTCGATCAGCTTCTGCTTTTCCATGATGTGGCTCGGCATGTAGAAAATGCCGGGCTGGCGCGACAGCGAGATCTCGGATTTCTGCTGCGCATGCGCCGCGGATGCCGGCAGGACGGTTGCGGCGATCAGGGCGGCAGCCGCAAGCTTGCTACGAAGATGCTTGATCATTGTTGTGTGTTTCCTCCGGGTGCGCGTCGCACTGCGTTGACCCTGCTGATGCACTAATATATTAGTGCATCAAAGGCAAGCCTGCGGGACCCGCCATGGAAGCAACCCATACCGCGCCGCGCGCGGCAAAAACCGCTTCGAGACGTGCCGCCCGGCTCGACCGCGCCCGCCAGGCCGCGCCGCAGGTGTTCGAGCGGCTGCGCAATGCGATCATCGCCCTGGAACTGCCGCCGGGCGCGCCCCTGTCGCGCGCCGAGCTTGCCGGCCAGTTCGGCGTCAGCTCGACACCGGTGCGCGATGCGCTGATGCGACTCGAGGAAGAGGGTCTGGTCGACGTGTTTCCGCAACACGCAACTGTCGTCAGCCGGATCGATATCAGCCGCGCCGAGCAGGCCCATTTCCTGCGTCAGGCACTGGAACTGGAGATTGTCCGCCTGCTCGCCGCCGGCAGGGGCGCGGCGCTCGTGGGCCGCCTGGATCATGCCATCGCGCTACAACAACAATTTGCCAAGGCCGGCGACTTCGAGGCCTTCATGGCCGCCGACAACGACTTCCACGCTCAGCTCTACGCCGCCGCCGGAAAGCAAGACCTGTGGACGCTGGTGCGCAGCCGCAGCGGGCATATCGACCGGCTGCGCCGGCTGCATTTGCCCTCGCCCGGCAAGGCCCAGAACATCGTCCGCCACCACAAGCTGATCACGCGCTCGATCGAGGCCGGAGAGGCCGATGCCGCGCAACAGCATCTGCGCAAGCACCTGTCGGGCACGCTGAGCGAGCTCGACAGGATCCGGAGCCACCATCCCGAATACCTGACCGATTAGGCGCGCGACACGAGCCGGGCGCGCGTCAGGGACTTCATGTGCACGTAAGCAGGCATATGGCCGACCTCGCCGGAATCGCGCGAGGCGGACAAGGTCTCGGCCGCGAAGTGCTTGCAGGCTGGACGGAATCCGCGCAACAATTTCGCATTTGATGCTTTGATTTGGGGCCGCTGGACGTCCCATCCGGCCCGGAGGGTTTCATACGTGGCCAACATCCTGATTGTGGATGACGACCCGGCCGTGCAGCTCACTATCCGGCTGATCCTGGAGAGAGCGGGTCATCACGTCACGGTCGCCGGCGATGGCTACGAGGGACTTGCCCGGTTCGAGACGAGCCAGTTCGACCTCCTGTTCCTCGATATATTCATGCCCGGCATGGACGGACTGGAGACGATGCGCCACATCCGCGTGCTGCAGCCGGCCCTTCCGATCATCGTCATTTCCGGCCGCCGCGCCGTCACCCCGGACGCCTATGCTGAGCCGGACTTTCTGAAGATGGCGACCAAGCTCGGCGCGGCCGCAAGTCTGCAGAAGCCGTTCCGGCCGGACGCCCTGCTCGCCGCTGTCGACGGCTGCCTCACATCAGCGCCGCAAGCTAATGTCGGCTCCGGCAGTCGATGACGGGGTGATCCATGTTGCAGCGTAGCAGGACATTCGGGACCGCTCGCGACGCGGCGCGAAGGCCGATATGACCCTCGCGACCCGGCTGGCCATCGCAATGATCCTGCTGGTCGCGGCTGCGGTCGCCGCCGTCGGATGGCTGAGCCATTACAGCCTGGAGCAAGCCTTCCTGCCGCGCGTGCTCGACCGTATCGAGGGCCACTCGAGGCTCCTGGCCTCGCAGCTCGAAGCGCATGTGAACGGCGCCCGCGCCGACGTTGCGACGTTCCGCTCCCGTGCCGCCGCGCGCGGCATGATCGACGCCCATTTCAACGACGGGGTCGATCCGGTCGATCACCTCGCGGAGAGGACCTGGCGCGACCGGTTGCTGACGCGCCTCGTCGCCGACGTCGGCGCCAACCCGGCCTACGCAAAAGTCCGCATCATCGGTGCCGATGGCGTCGAATATCTGCGCGTCGACCGCTCCGGCCCGAACGGAGCGGTGCGAGCAGTTCCCGACGATGCCTTGCAGAACAAGGGCGAGCGCTCCTTCTTCCAGGCGGCGGTCAAGCTGGCAGAAGACCGGGTCGTCGTCTCCCCGGTCGAACTCGACGTCGACGACGGCGTGGTTCAGATGCCCTATGTTCCGACCTTGCGCGTCGCGGCGCCCCTGTTTGGCTCCGATCACCGGCTGTTCGGCATCGTCGTCGTCAATGTCGACATGCGTCAGGTGTTCGATCGTATCAGGATATCGATCCGGAACGGTGAAGCGGTCTATGTGGTCGGCCGTAACGGCGATTATCTCGTGCATCCGGACCGCACCCGCGAGTTCGGTTCGCAACTGGGGACACCAACACGCTGGCAGGACGACTTCCCCTATTTCGCAGCCATCACCGGATCGACGCTGGGCGCGACCCAGGTCGTGCCGGGCAGTGACGGCAAGCCGAGCGGCACCGCGATCGCACCCGCAATCCTGGCCGAGGACCAGTGGGTCGGTGTCATCCGCGTCGTGCCCAACGCCGTCTTCATGGCGCCGGCCGCCACCATCGAGAAATCGACCATCACGATCGGCGTCATCGCGGTGCTGGTCGCCGCCCTGCTGGCCGTGCTGCTGGCGCGGTCGTTGACCCGGCCGATCGGGCAGCTCACTGCTGCGGTCGAGTGGCTCGGTCGGGACAATTCCATCAGAATTCCAACCGACGCCCCCGGCGAGACCGGCGTGCTGGCGCGGGCATTTGCCCGTTTGATCGATGAAATGCGGGCGAAGACGGCGGCGCTGGAACATGAGGTCGAGGAGCGGCGGCGCACCGAGGCCGCGCGCGACCAGCTCGCCGTCCGCGAACGCCTGTTCAGCGCGGCGGTCGAATCCTCCGACGATTCGATCGTCATGCAGACGCTCGACGGCATCATCATCGGCTGGAATGCGGCGGCCGAGCGCCTCTACGGCTATACGGCCGAGGAAGCGGTCGGACAGCCGACCTTGATCCTCCTGCCACCCGATCGCCGTGAAGAGGGCAGGGACTATCTGCGGCGGATTGCGACCGGCGAGCGGATCGAGCATTTCGAAACGGTGCGCCTGCGCAAGGATGGCAGTCCGGTCGAAATCTCGGTGAGCCTGTCACCGATCAGGGACGATTCGGGCGAGATCATCGGCGCGTCCGGCACGGCGCGCATCCTGACCGATGCGCGACGAACCGAGCGCGCGCTGCAACAGCAGATCGAGGAACGGCGGCAGCTGTTCGACGCCTCGGAAGATCTGATCATGATCATGAACTCGCGGGGCCATATCGTGCAGATCAGCCCGAGCAGCCAGGCCGTGCTCGGCTATGCGCCGGACGAGATGATCGGCCGCAGCGGCGTCGATTTCATCCATCCCGCGCATCTCGAGCAATCCCGCGAGGAGATGCGCGCGCTCCGGCGCGGCGGGCACCCCAAGCTCGCCGACACCCGCTGCATCCACAAGGACGGACGCGAGGTCTGGCTGTCCTGGCTCGGCAACTGGTCAGATCAGGCCAAGCGCTTCTTCTTCGTCGGACGCGACATGACCGAGGCGCGGCGCACGGAAGAGTCCTTGCGCGAAAGCGAGCTGCTCGCGCGCAACATCGTCGAGACCGCGCTCGACGCCTTCGTCCAGACCGATGACCGCAGCATCATCCTGAACTGGAGCTCCCGGGCCGAAGAGCTGTTCGGCTGGCGGCGCGACGAGGCGCTGGGCAGGAACGGGGTCGACCTCATCGTCGCCGAGAGCGAGCGGGAGCGGGTCAAGGCCGGCCTCGCGCGCTTCCTCGAGTCCCAGGACGGCCAGACGCTCAATCGCCGCCGCGAGCTCACGGTTCGCCGTCGCGACGGCAAGGAATTCAGGGCCGAGCTGAGCGTCACGGCGCTGAAACGCCGCGAAGGCATTCTGTTCAACGTGTTCTACCGCGACCTCACCGACAAGATCGCGTCCGAGGAGCGCATCCGCCACGCCGAGAAGATGGAGGCGGTCGGCCAGCTCACCGGCGGCGTGGCGCACGACTTCAACAACATCCTCACCGTCATCACCGGGACGATCGAAATTTTGGCCGACGCGGTCGCGAAGGAGCCGGAGCTTGCGGCGATCACGAAGATGATCGACGAGGCCGCCGGGCGCGGCGCCGAGCTGACCCAGCACCTGCTCGCCTTCGCGCGCAAGCAGCCGCTCCAGCCGCGCGAGGTCGACGTCAACGCGCTGATCATCGACACCGCAAAGCTGTTGCGCCCGACGCTGGGCGAGCACATCCAGATCGAATCGGTGTTCGAGGACGAGAGCTGCGTCGCGATCGTCGACCCCAACCAGCTCACCACCGCGATCCTCAACCTCGCGCTCAATGCCCGCGACGCCATGCACGGCGGCGGCAAGCTGATCGTGGAGACGGGCGCCGCCTATCTCGACGAGGTCTATGCCAGCGTCAACGACGTCAGGCCCGGACACTATGTGCTGATCGCGGTGAGCGACACCGGCACGGGCATTCCTGCGCACATGCTGGCCCGGGTGTTCGATCCGTTCTTCACCTCGAAGGGACCGGGCAAGGGCACCGGGCTCGGGCTTTCGATGGTCTACGGCTTCATCAAGCAGTCCACGGGCCACATCAAGATCTACAGCGAGGAAGGCCACGGCACCACGATCAAGATGTATCTGCCGCCCGGCAAGACGCCCGCAGCCGTGGGCGAAGGCGTGCCCCCGTCGACGATCGAGGGCGGACACGAGACGATCCTCGTGGTCGAGGACGACCGGCTGGTGCGCGACTACGTGCTGGCGCAGCTGCATTCGCTCGGCTACGTCACCTTGGAGGCCGCGAACGCCGCGGAGGCGCTCGCGATCGTCGCCACCGGCAAGCCGTTCGACCTGCTGTTCACCGACGTCATCATGCCCGGCAAGTTGAACGGACGGCAGCTTGCCGACGAAGTGTCGAAGACACGTCCCGACCTCAGGGTGGTCTACACCTCAGGCTATACGGAGAACGCGATCATCCATCACGGCCGGCTGGATTCAGGCGTCCTGCTGCTGGCGAAGCCGTATCGCAAATCCGATCTGGCGCGGATCATCCGCAAGGCGCTGAGCGGCTGAGGCGCTGTAGCCCGGATGGAGCGCAGCGCAATCCGGGACAGTCTTACCTCATGTTCGCTCCCCGGATTTCGCTACGCTCCATCCGGGCTACGACACGTCACCGATAGAGTTACGACGCGCGCTGGGCCGCGGTCATCACGATGCGGATCAGATCGGCGGCGTTGCGTGCCCCGAGCTTCTTCATGATGTTGGCGCGATGGTCCTCGATGGTGCGCGGGCTGATGCCGAGCGTGCGGCCGGCTTCCTTGTTGGACGCACCGGAAGCGAACTGCTCGAGCACCTCGCGTTCGCGCCGCGTCAACGGCTCGCGTCCGGGGAAGTGCAGCGAAGAGAATTTCGGCGACACGCTCTCTGCCTGCCTGCGTGCATAGGCTCCGATCGCCTCGTCCAGCCGGCCGACGATCTCGCTGCCGCGGAACGGCTTTTCGATGAAATCGAGCGCGCCGCTCTTGATGGCGCCCACCGCCATCGAGATGTCGCCCTGCCCCGAGATCATGAAGATCGGCGCCGGATAATCTTCGCCGTGCAGTTCCTTCAGAATGTCGAGGCCCGACTTTCCGGGAATGTGCACGTCGAGCAGGATCGCAGCCGGCGTGCGGTTCCGCGCGACGGAGAGCAGGGCTGCGCCGTCCGCAAAGCAGATCACCTCATAACCCGCAGCCTTCAACACCATCGACAAGGTGTCGCGAACCGCAGGGTCGTCGTCGACCACGAAGATTTCACCACGAGAGGTTTGCTCGGCCATGTGCCACATCCAGTTGGCATTACGGACTCGCGTCCGCGCCAACCGTTATGGCGTTCGGCGCGGATTCGGCCCACCCGTATTTGTACGGGACATAGACTTAACGCACAAGTAGCGGCATTGCGCCTAATTGCAGGAGACGGAGAATATCCATGCTAAATTTGGCCGATACGCCGCCGCAGGTCGCGACATCCGAGGCCGACAGCCAACGATTGATTGCCGCCGACCTTCGCTTGCTGATCGCGCAGATCGAGACCAGTATGCGCCGGATCGCCGCAGCCATGGATCGAGAACACAGCAACGATCCGGAAGGTTCCGCCGACGTCTTCATACTCGACGACGTCACGCCGCGTTATGCCACCGCGAACGCCGCTCTCAACGCGTGTTGGGTAGGCCTTGGCCACGCCCTGCAATGCCTGTCTGAATCCGGCAACCCGGCTTGAATTGCGACCGGCGCGGAGTGCCCGCGTCCGATCGCATGGCAGCTCCGCGCCTCAGGCGCGGTGCCGTTCCACGATCGCGTCGGTGGCGACGCCGCCCCAAGTGTGCATCGCCGGCAGCCCCATTGCGGTCTTGCCGAGATTGGCGAGGCTGATGCGCAGTGCCGCGAGATCGAGCGGCTTCGGCAGGCCCTGGAGCTGGATCCCGACGGAACGGGCGAAGCTGCGGGCGGCGCTGCGGCGCTTGCCGTCCATACCGCTGATGACGATCACATGGCCTGCGAATTTCGCCGCCGCCATCTCGCGCAGCACGTCGATGCCGTCGCCATCCTCCAGCACCAGATCGAGCGTCACGCAGTCGAAGCGGGCGGCGCGGAGCTTCTCGATCGCCTCGGCGACGGACGGCGCCACCGTCACTTCATGGCCGGCCTGCCTGGCGGCGACCGTGATCAGGCTGCGCTGCGTGGCGTCGTCGTCGACCACCAGAAGCTGAAGCGCACGCCGCTCGGCGACGTCGGGCAGGTTTGACGGGATGGGGGAGAGGGAGCTTCGGGGCATTGCCGTATCCTGAGATTGAGACGGGCAATTGCTACACGGCTCGCGCTTAGGCCACGTAAAGCCGGTGCGGCGAATTCGTCCGGATGTTTTAGCAAATATGAACCAACGTCTCGGAAACCGGCGACGGGGCGCGCGGGACGAGGCCTATTTGGCGATCACGCCGCCTCGTCACGGCCGCCGGCGGCGCCGCGCTTCTTGCGGTTCTTGCCGCGCAGGAACTGGATGTCCATTTCGGCGCCGTTGACGCGCACCAGCTCGCAACGACGATAGGCGAGCCCGGTCGACGACAGCAGCAGAAAGAATTCCTTCAGGTTCAATCCCTGGATCGAGCCATCCACCGTGAGGATGGCGTCGGTGTCGGAGATCGCATTGAGCTTGCAGTCGCGCCGCCACGTGCCGTCGATCGCCATGATGCAGACATCATAGCCACGACTGAACGTGACGCGCTCCGCGCCCTTGCCATCCTCTGCCATGCCTATCGTCCTGCCATCACCGCCATGCGCGGCGGCGCGGCGCTGGCGATAACCGGTTTGGCTGCCGCTGCACGCGGGTCGTTCGGCTTGTAGAGACCGCGACGATCCGGGATCGGCCTGAACGTGTCGGTCAGTCCGACCACGGTTTCGGCCGCGCCCAGCACCAGGAAGCCGTCTCCCTCGATCTGGCGGGCGAGGCGGTTGAAGATGTTGATCTTGGTGTCCTGGTCGAAATAGATCAGCACGTTGCGGCAGAAGATGACGTCGAAGGTGCCGAGCTGGGCAAAATCGTGCAGCAGGTTGAGCTGCCGGTGCTGGATCATCGCGCGCAGCTCGGGATTGATCTGCCACGTCTCGCCGGTCTGCTTGAAATATTTCATCAGCATCTGGATCGGCAGGCCGCGCTGCACCTCGAACTGGCTGTAGATGCCGGCCTTGGCCTTCTCGAGCACCTCCTGCGACAGGTCGGTCGCGATGATCTCGACGCGCCAGCCGGTCAGGGCCGCGCCCATCTCCTTCAGGCACATCGCCAGCGAATAGGGCTCCTGCCCGGTCGAGCCGGCGGCGCACCAGATGCGCACGCTCCGTCGGCCGGCGCGCGCCTTGATGACCTCGGGCATGATGGTGTCGCGGAAATGATCGAACGGGACCTTGTCGCGGAAAAAGAAGGTCTCGTTGGTGGTCATGGCTTCGACCACGCTGGTGACGAGCGCGCTCGAGCCGCCCTGCAGCTTCTGCACGAGCTCGCCGATCCCGGAGAGCCCGGCCTTGCGGGCGAGCGGCAACAACCGGCTTTCGATCAGATATTGCTTGTCTGCGGACAGGTCGAGCCCGGAATGATCCCTCAGGAACTTACGCAGATACTCATACTCGGTCGGGGTCACGGATAGCCTCTCGGAAGCTTTACTGGGGACACTCTGGCTGAAGCGCTCGGGCCAGATACTCAGACCATGGCTTGTCCGACCGGGATCAAGCCGACTTCAGCGAACTTGTCGGCGATGATGTCTTTGTCAAAGGGCTTCATAATGTACTCGTTGGCGCCGCCGCTGAGCGCCTGGGCGATATGAGCCACGTTGTTCTCGGTGGTGCAGAACACCACTTTCGGCTGGTCGCCGCCGGGCAGGCGGCGCATGTGGCCCATGAACTCGAAGCCGTCCATCACGGGCATGTTCCAGTCGAGCAGCACCGCATCGGGCAACTGCCGCTGGCAGATCTCCAGCGCCTTCGAGCCGTCCTCGGCCTCGGTGACTTCAAATTGCAGGCCTTCCAGGATGCGGCGCGCGATCTTGCGCACGACGCTGGAATCATCGACCACCAAACAGGTCTTCATCTTGGTTCTCCGGCTTTAAAATGTCTTTCGTGAAAGTTCAGGCAGCCATTTGTACTTCGGTCTTGAGTTCGAGGACGCGATCGACGTCGAGGACGACCATGAGCTGGCCGTCGAGGCGGTGGACGCCGCCGGCGAGCTTGGCCATGCGGGGATCGAGGTTGACGGGGTTCTCTTCCTTGCCGTCCTCGGCAAGCCGCAGCACCTCGCCGATCTGGTCGATCAGGAGGCCGTAGGATTCACCGCGCAGGTCTACGCCGACCGCCATCGGGGTCTTGCCGTCCTCGGGCTTGGGCAGGCCGAGCCGGGCGCGCATGTCGACCACGGTGACGATGCGGCCGCGCAGGTTCAGCACGCCCGCGATCTCGCGCGAGGACAAGGGAACGCGGGTGACGCGCTCGGGCATGAACACGTCCTGGACCCGGGAGATCGGCAGGCCGAACAGCTGGCCGCCGATCATCGCGGTGACGTATTCGACCATGGCGCCTTCGCTGGTCTGCATCTTGTTGCTCATCTGCGTATCTCCTGATCCATCCCGCTCTTAGGCCGCTGCCCGGCTCAGCTCGGAGGCGCCGGCGGCGCCTGCGGTCTGTTCCTTCAGCGCCGCGATCAGACCGGGACGGTCGAACTTGGCGACATAGTCGTGGAAGCCGGCCTGACGGCCGCGCTCGATCGCCGCCGGCGACACCAGCGCGGACAGGCCGATGATCGGCATCGCGCCCAGATTGGTGTCGGAGCGGATCACTTCGGCGAACTCGAACCCGTTCATGTCGGGCATCTCGATGTCGGTCAGGACCACGTCGAAGCTCTGCGCACGCAGCGCAGCCAGGCCCTCCTGCGCGGTCGGCGCGGTGCGGACGCGGTAGCCGGCCGCCTTCAGCACCGGGGCCAGCATGTTGCGGAAGAACGCCGAGTCGTCGACCAAGAGCACCGACTGCGAATGCATCGACGGCTTCATCTCCTTGCGGGTGAACCAGTCGGCGAACGCCATCGGCAGGAAGTGGCCGACGTCGATCACTTCGGTGGCCTGGCCCTTGATCACGGCCGAGCCGAGGATGCCGGAGGCGGAGCCGCCGACCTCGATGTTGAGCCGTTCCTCGACGATGTCGATGATCTCGTCGACGACGAGGCCCATGGAGCGGCCGTCATCGGCGAACACCAGGATCGGCTGGGCGCCCTGGCTGGCGATGGTGACGCTCTCCATGGCGACGAGCGGCATCAGCTGCTCGCGGTACTGCACCATGTAGCGGCCGTTGGAGAACTCGATCTTGTCGGCCGGGAGCTCTTCCAGGCGGGTGACGAGCCCGAGCGGGACCGCCTTGGGCTGGCTGGAGCCGGCGCGGAACACCAGCAGCGAGGTGGTCTGCTCGCCACTTCCGATGTGATGCGCGCCGTTCTCGTCGCCCATGTCATGGGCCGATGAGCCGGCGGCGCCGAGCGCCTTGGCAATGCCGTTGGGGTCGATGATCATGATGACCGCGCCATCGCCCAGAATGGTGTTGCCGGAGAACATGTCGATGTGACGCAGCTTCGTCGACATCGGCTTGACCACGATCTCTTCGGTATGGAACACGCCGTCGACCACGATGCCAAACGTCTGGCTGCCGACTTGCGTAACCACGATGAAGCCGTTCTCGGGATCGCTGGCCGCGCCGTCGTCGATCTTCAAGAGCTTCTTGAGGTGGATCAGCGGCAAGAGCTTGTTGCGCAGCCTGAGGACCGCGGTGTCCTTGATGCGCTCGATGCGGTGCTCGCTGTTGGCGCGGGCACGGACGAGCTCGACCACCGAGAGCTGCGGGATCGCAAAGCGGTCGCCGGCGGCCTCGACGATCAGCGCCGAGACGATCGCCAAGGTCAGCGGGATCTTGATGGTGACGGAGGAGCCTTCGCCGGCGACGCTCTTGATGTCGATGGTGCCGCCGATCTGGTCGATATTGGTGCGCACCACGTCCATGCCGACGCCGCGGCCGGAGACCGAGGTGATCGCGGCTGCCGTGGAGAAGCCGGGCGCGAAGATGAACTTGTGGATCTGGGCTTCGCTCATCTTCTCGAGCTCGGCCTCGGTGACGAGACCGGAGGAGATCGCCTTGGCCTTGATCCTCTCGGTGTTGAGGCCTCTTCCGTTGTCGGCGATGCAGATGATGATGTGGCCGCCCTCGTGATAGGCGGACAGGCGGATGGTGCCCTGCTCGCCCTTGCCGGACGCGAGCCGCTCGGCGGGGGTCTCCAGGCCATGGTCGGCGGAGTTGCGCACCATGTGGGTGAGCGGGTCCTTGATCAGGTCGAGCACCTGGCGGTCGAGCTCGGTGTCGGCGCCGTGCATCTCCAGCTCGATCTGCTTGCCGAGTTCGCTCGACAGGTCGCGGACGATGCGGGGCAGCTTCTGCCAGGCATTGCCGATCGGCTGCATGCGCGTCTTCATGACGCCTTCCTGCAGCTCGGCGGTGACGTTGGACAGGCGCTGCAACGGCACCTTGAACTCGGTGTCCTCGTTGCGGCGGGAGATCTCCAGCAGCTGGTTGCGGGTCAGCACCAGCTCGGAGACCATGGTCATCAGATGCTCCAGCGTATCCACGTTGACGCGGATCGACTGGTTGGCGATGCGGTCGCCCTCGGCGGCGCCCTCGTCGGCCATCGACTTCTTCGGCGCGGCCTTCTCCTTGGCGGGCTTCGCAGCTTCTTTCGCAGCTTCCTTGGCGGCGGGCGCCGGAGCTTCAGCGGTCGGCTCGGCCTTGACGACGGGGGCCGGCGCTTCGATCGCGGTCTCGCGGAAGGCGCGCTCGAGCTCGTCGAGCGAGACTTCGCCCGGACGCAGCGGACGCTCCAGAGTCTGGTCGATCAGCGAGCCCGTGGTCATCTCTTTGGCAGGCGCGGCTTTGGCTTCGGCGGGGGCTTCCGGCACCAGCGGCGGCGCCTCAGCGACAGAAGCGGTAGCACCGGCCGCCATTGCGGCCATGCCCTGCTCGACCATCGCTTCCAGTTTGTCGATGAGATCGCGGTCGGTGCCCTCGGGCTCGGCTTCGGTCGCCTCGAGGCCTGCGAGGATCTCCTTGATGCGGTCGATCGAAGCCAGGATCACCGTCACCGCGCCGGCCGTCACTGGCATGCCGTCGCGGAATTTGCTCATCAGGGTCTCGCCGGCATGCGCCAGCGCTTCAAGCCGCGGCAGTCCGAGGAAGCCGCACGTGCCCTTGATGGTGTGGACCAGGCGGAAGATGTTATCCAGGATCTTGGCGTTGTTCGGCTCCTGCTCGAACTTCACCAGCTGATTGTCGACGGTGTCCAGGCTCTCGCTGGTCTCCGTCAAAAACTCCCGCAACAGATCATCCATGAGCTACGCCTTACTGAGCCGGACTTCGACGCCTGGGCCGCACCTGGAGTTCGGCGGAGGTCGGCAGCTGGATCGTTAGACAACCCCTTTCACGGTCCCGTTAATTTCAGCCTCCGTGCTAATACGGATATTGAAGACAAGTTTGCGTTTCGAGACCTGCGATGGCGTCTTTCGACAAAAGCGGCGGCGCATCTCACGCGACAGACGCGATAGGTAAACGCTCCGATAACAACACTGCGACGTGCGCGAAAAATCTTGCCGGCGAAGCACGATATGCACGGGCAGCGCGAATTGAATCAAATCACGCGCAATCAGAATCGCTCACGCGGCCGCCTGCTGCTCGCCTGCTCGATCCGCAAGAGCTGCGCTTGCGGTAAACGGACGCTTATTTCGCGGCCGCCGCGATTGCTACTGCGCTAACCCAATTGCGGAGACAGCACGATGCTCCGCAAGGCGTGCTCGTGAAGGATCCGGATCGACTCGAACCCGCGCATATGCGGCATGAAGATGTCGATCATCATCAGATCGACCTGTTCGCTTTCGAGAGCGCTGAGTCCGGCTTCTCCTCCGTCGGCAATCGTCCCCGGAGATGATTCCGGTGCCGATAGATCTCGATGGCCATGCACACCATCGGGTCGTCGTCGACAACGAGAATGTGACGCAGGTCTGCCGTCCCCGTTTGAGCTTCGCGTTTCGGCGATTCAGATCGCACCGTGGGACACGCCGTTCTCCTCAGGCTGGGGTCGAGACATTGATGGCCGCAAGCGTCAACGGTGCTGTCGGGAAATCAGGGACAGGTGCGACAGTCGCGGCGCTGCGAAGCCGCGCAGACAGTCCCGGATGGTGGGAAATGCGCGTTTGAGAGGCGAAGCCGCAGGTGTCGGCCGGCGTCTGATGGCGGCGCGGATGCGATGCTTCCGGCTCACGACAGCCCCCTTGCCGCTTTTTCCTGCTGCCCCGGCACAAGACGAACACCCCTGATCAGCGTGCGTTTCTCAATTTCCGCCGCAAATGCCGCAGCCTGTCTGCCCCCCAACGGGTATATGGACGGCTCCACAACCTTTACAATATGTTTTGGTCGCCGTGCAACTGGATGACGCACAGGACGCGGGGCCCGATCGTACTATTGAACGCGCCGGATTGACCTGCATGACCGCGAGCGGCCAACCGTCCAACCAGTTGCTGCAAATGCTCGACGCAGCGGATTTCGATCTGCTGCGTCCCCATCTCGCGACAGTCGAAATGGTCAGGGAATCTGTCTTGGCCGAGGCAGGCGCCGCGCTGCGACATGTCTACTTCCCGCACGGCGGATCCGTTTCGATCACGGTGGGTCTCTCCGAGGGACAGATGATCGAGGTCGCGATGCTCGGCCGCGACGGCGCCGTGGGCGGCGGCGCCGCACTTGCCGACGGCATCGCACCGACAGACGCCGCCGTGCTATTCCCCGGGACTGCGTCCGTGCTCGAAATCGCGGCCTTCCGGGCGGTGGCGGCCGCAAGCGCGCAATTTCGCGGCCTGATGATCCGCCATGAGCAGGTGTTGCTCGCGCATGCGCAGCAATCGGTGCTGTGCAATACGGTGCACCCGGTCGAAGCGCGGCTGGTGCGCTGGCTCCTGCGTGCCCGCGACCTGTCCGACAGCAAGTTCCTTCCGCTGACACAGGAGACGCTGGCCCAGATGATGGGCGTACGGCGCAACGCGATTTCTCTCGTCGCAAATGCGCTCCAGCGCGCCGGCATCATTCACTACACCCGCGGCCAGATCGAGATCGTCGACGAGCGCGCATTGGAGACGAGGTCCTGCGACTGCTATGCGGCGGTGAAGGGCTGCCACGCCCGCTTACTGGGAGCCCCGCGGTGAGGATAGCCCGGCGCAACCGGCCTGCTGCATGCCGGTGTGCACACAGCGCAGCGGGGGCGCCAGCGCAGCCGGACATCTTGTCCCAATTGCCAATATATCCCGACGGGAACATGATCAAACTTATCCGTGCAGCGAGCAGCCCGTCCGCTTCGAGTTCGGGGGCTGATTGAAACGGAGGCAGTCTTGGAAACGATGGCGCGCCCCTCCAACGGTTTCCTGTCCGCACTGTCGGCGGAGGATTACGAATTGATCCGCCCGCATTTGCGCATGATCGATCTGCCGCATGAAGCGATCCTGGTGGAGACCGGCGAGACGCTCAAGCGCGCCTACTTTCCCCACCGCGGCGTCATCTCGCTGGTGGTGAAACTCGCCAAGGGCGAGCATGTGCAGGTCGCCATGGTCGGCCGCGACAGCCTGCTCGGAACGCTCTCGACCATGGGCGATGCCTGCGCGCTGAACACGGCGGTCGTGCTGGTCCCCGGTGCCGCCTCCGTGATGGATCTCGACCGGCTGCGCGACGCGGCGGACCAGAGCAGCACCTTGCGGACGCTGCTCACCCGTCACGGGCTGGCCGTCTACGCACAGGTCCAGCAGACCGCAGGCTGCAACGCCGCCCATCCGGTGGAGTCGCGGCTGTCGCGTTGTCTGCTGCACACCCATGACCTGTCGGGCGACTACCGGCTGCTGCTGACCCAGGAGGCGATGGCGCAGATGATCGGGGCGCGCCGCAACAGCGTGTCGCTGGTCGCCAATACGTTGCAGCACGCCAATTTCATCCACTACAGCCGCGGACACATCCAGATCCTCAACCTGGACGGCCTGCGCCAGACGGCATGCGAATGCTACGCCACGGTGAAGGCCCAGTACGACCGGCTGCTCGGCCCGCGCTGACCGGCGCCTTGGTAAACCGCCGGCTAACGCCGGCCCGCAAACACGGATCGTCCTGCTACCGGAACTGAAATTCGGATGCCGTAGACACCGGGCGTGCCGCGCGCCGTACAGGCAGCGCAGCAGACGAATCGTGACCAGGACAGGCCAAAGCCATGTTTGAAGTGACCGCCGCGCCGATGCCAAAAGCGCTCGATGCCGCGCCCGCGCGCGAGCCGGGCGCCTATGAAGCGCTGGTGCGGGAGATCGGCGAGGACGGGGCCGGTGAAGTCCGTGACGTGTTCTGGAGCGAGACCTGCGCGCGCCTGCAACTGTTCCGCACGCTCTCGCTGGCGCGGCAGCTTGCCAGGATCATCCGCGAAGCGCATTCGCTGAAGAGCGCGGCCGGAACGTTCGGCTATGTCAGGCTTGCGGCGCTGGCGCTGCGGCTGGAGCAGACCGCGGAGACGCTTGGCGAGGCCGAATTCCACGGTCTCCTCGACCTGATGGATGCCGCCTACGCCGCCGCGCGCGCACAGGAGCCGCAGGGCTAGAGCCATTTTCGTTGCGATGGGATCGGAGCGGGGCTGGCGCAAACCCTATCCACCTCGCTCGAAAACACTCCGACGAAAACCCTGCCGAGCCCGCCGTACTTCTACGGTTTGGGATTTTCACAGATGGCTAATCATAGGTGGCGATAGTCGCCAGAAACCAGGAGGGTTTCCATGTTCACCTATGAGACTGCGGATCAGAAAGAGGTCCGTCGCTTCCGCATCGCACAGTTCAACGGCAGGACGGCGACCGTGAAGTCTGGCGAGGCGACGGTGACTGGTTTCGTTCGCTCGGTGCTGGAGCAGGAATCGAGCATGCCGCCGCGCTGGACCATCACGATCATTCCGAGCGCGCCGAAGGAAGAGCCCAAGTCGCTGCGGCCGCCGTCGCGGGTGCGCCCCTTCGCCGAGGATTATCTCTGAGCCCATCGGGTCCCCAGGCCATTCTCCGGCTTGATCGCCCGCCCGGCCGCTCAGGATAGAACCTCAATCGATCGAATGCAGCAGCGCCGCACGGACGAGGTCCGCGGTGTTGCGCGCGCCGAGCTTGCGCATCGCCTCGGCGCGATGGCTCTCGAATGTGCGCGGGCTGATCTGCATCCGCAGCGCGCCCTGCTTGTTCGAGTAGCCCTCGCTGATCAGCCTCAACACCTCGCGTTCGCGCTTGGTCAGCCGCTTCTGGCCCGACAGGCCCAGCAATTCGGTGCTCGGCACGCGCTGCTGCTGCTGTGCGCGGGCGGCGTTCGATTCGGCGCCCTCGGTCCTGGACGGGATCGGCAAGCCATCCCTGTGAGGACCGGCAAGCTGCTTGACCACGCCGCAAACACGTTCGGTCTGCGCCAGCGCATTCTCCACCACGCGCTGCAAATAGGCCCGATCGGCCGTAACCGGCGCGAACTGGTCGCTGTGGTGCTTGATCTCGCCCATGTAGAGCAGGAGCGCGGTCAGGGGGCCGTTGAGCTCGCGGGCGATGGCGGTGGCCATCTCGTCGGCGGCCTTGGCGCGGACTGCGTTCAGGCGGGCGAAATCGAGCTCTTCGGTCGGAGCAGAGCTGCTTTCGAACCATTCCGACGGCCGCGAATCGGTGGCCGTATCGTTCTGTGACCCCATGTGACTCGTTTAGCGGAACCGAGGCCGGTCTGTGGTTAACTTTTTGCTCCGTAAGACTACGGTAATTTTGGCGGTTTTGTGCTGAAATACCGGCGTAGGCACAATTTATGCTTGAGTATCCACGCAATCGACCACGCGCAGGTTGAGGTTTTCGCCCAGAATTTAAGCAGGCGACGAAATGCCTCCTTAACCAACGCTCCCCAGCGGGTGCCCGCGCCTCCCGGCTTTTACGGATAAATTAACAATGACTTGCTTCTCTTGGTCACGATTGAGAGCGCGCAAATGCCTCCACGCATGAGGCCGGTAGGCCTGCGGGAAACGCTGCGGAAGATTGCGTGCCATGAACGAGATCGATCGGCTGTCCGAGTTCTTGCAGAGGCTGACGCCGCTCTCGCGCAGCTGTCTGCTCAGTGAGCTCGAGCGGCTCGAACTGTGCGGCATCGACATGCCGGGCTCCTCCGACATCCAGGCGAAGTTGCGCGCCGAGTTCCGCAAGGACGGATCGACCCAGGCACGCGCCACCAGTCCCTCGCGCTATTTCTTCGCGCCGCTCGAACTGCTCCTGATCGACGGCGCACCCGAGCATGCCAATGCGGGGCGGATTTCACGCAACACGCTCACGCCGATCTGGGAGTGGATCTGCCGCGACCTGCTGCCGACCATGGCGCGCGACTACATCAAGGCGATCAACGACCAGGTCACCGCCAACAACCCGAAGGAAGTACTGAAGACTGCGTCGATCTTCCAGACCAAGGTCCTCAAGGTCCTCGAGAACACCCTGGCATCGGCGGAGAGCACCGAGTTCGCACGCGCCAAGCTCACGCAATACACGGCCTCGCGCACCGCCTTCGACGACGTGAGGAAGATGCAGCAGGTGCTGCGCGCCGGCGACGCGCTGCCGAAGTTCAACGAAAAGCTGCCTGAGAAGATCGCGAAATTCGACGACGGCCAGGTTGCCCAGATCACCGCGCAACTCGATGCGTTCAGGAAGTCCCACCCCGACGCGCTGCCCTTTGCGCTGGCGCTGGTGGCGAGGCGCCTGACGACGTCCTGGCAACTGATGCGCCTTGCCACCAGGACCGCCGCGAGCAAGAGCGTGGCCGACGTCGCCGCCACGCCCTATGCCTGCGTCGTTCCCATGGTGCTCGACCGGCTCGACGACAAGCGGCTCGCCCTGCGGGTCGCGCTCAAGCACAACCGTGTGCTGGTCGCCCGCGACCTGCTCGCCGACATCTACGACACCGAATATGCGCTCAAGGTCCGCATCGACGGCATCGAGGATTGCGAATGGGGCGTCCGGCTCCAGCAATTGATGGATGCGATCGCGGCGCTGGTGTCCGCCGAGGTGAGCCGCTTCCCCTCCAATGTCGGCCACATTCTCGGCTCGCGCCGGCTGCGCAGCCACGACACGCTCGGCGGCAAGCTGTCCTATCTGGCCTGGAAGGGACGCGACGCCGTGCAGGACGGCGCGGCGGCGTTTCGCAAATTGATCGGGCAAACCTGATATTGCGGCGCGGCTACTCCGCCCGCGGCAGGCACAGGAAGCGATCGGTAAATCGCCCTGACAGAACGAATCTGAACCACCAATACATCAATCGCCGCGTCGTCATTGCTGTAATCCTCGACAGCCCACCACCGGCTGCGCACAGCAATAGCGCAGGTGCAGCAAGACACATGTGATGTGCTTCACATTTGCGCCGCCGCAGCCGGCCACGTTGTCGCAGAACTGTCACGCGTAAACCATGGAGCATGCGCGCATCGCGTGAAAATGAACCCTCCCATCCCTGCCATCGCGTCGAACCTGCGATGCACCGCAAGAGCGACGGGAAGGAGGTTGCGATGAGATCGAACCGGCGGACATCGACGATGGTGGCATTGCACGCGCGCCAGCGCCGCGCGAGGCGCGAGCGGTTCGTGGCGCGTTGAACGAGCTGAATGCGCAGCTCGACAAGCACGTATTCTACAAGGCGTTTCCCGTGCTGACTCGCGGTCGCCAGCTGGTACTGCATGACCCAGCACACCACGGCCACAGACAATTGAGGCGTCCATTATTCAATTGGGCGAAGCGCGCGCGACCTCGTCCGATTACAGGACAGTGCGCGCGTCCGCAGCCAAGCCGCGTCTTGCAAGAATTGCGCGGGATTGCCGCACGCCCGCGCGCGACGCGCGGGCAGACGTAAAAACTTCCGGAAGAAGATCCAGACAATTTTAGACGTGATGCGGGCTTTAACGTTACCCAGATAATTCAACAATCGACTGAAGCTCTCCATATTTGAAACTGCTCCCATCGCTAACACCTGTCGCGGAACGGGAGTGGTTTGCGATGAACGATGAACTTGTTGAACTCGCCGGACGAAGGCCCAAAACCTTCGGACGGCGAAAGGTAACGCCGCGCGCATGCGTCGCCGACGGCAAGCGCCATCTGCGCGCATTCCTCGCCGAGGTGCTGGAGGATCTTGGTTTCGTCACCAGCGAATGCGCCAGCGCGGACGAGCTGCAGACCGTGCTGACCCGCGAGTTGCCGGACCTGATCCTGCTCGGCATCGCCGCCGACGGCATCGAGCCCGGCAGGTTTCTGGAGACGCTGGTGCGCGAGGCCTTCGACGGCAAGGTTCTCGCCGTCGGCGCCCGCGAGTCCATCATCGTCAGGGCCGTGCAGCAGGTCGGCGAGGAATATGGCCTCGCGATGCTGCCGCCACTGACCACGCCCTTTGCCGCGGAGACGCTGCGCGAACGCGTCGCGATGCTGCTGCCGGACGAGCCGGCGCCGAGCCCGGCCGTGTATGTCGGCGAGGCGCTTCATGCCGGCTGGCTCGAGCTCTGGTACCAGCCCAAGATCGACGCGCGCACCTTGGTCCGCAGCGGCGCCGAGGCGCTGGTACGGATGCGGCATCCGACCTGGGGCGTGGTGCCGCCCGCCTACTTCATCCCTGAAGAGCACGATCCGCATTTGCGCGAGCTCTCGGAGTTCGTGATCGAGCGCGCCTTGCAGGATTGGCACTATCTCCTGGAGCAGCAGAGCCCGGTCGATCTCTCGATCAACCTGCCGGCGTCATATCTGAAGGAGCCGCTGGCGGTGCGCGATCTCTGTCGCCGTATGCCGACGCATCCGGCCTTCGGCGGGCTGACGATCGAGATCGACAGCGAGGAGGCGATCCGCGATCTCGAATTCCTCGTCGAGGTCGCCCGTGAGGTGCGCCTGCACAATATCGGCCTGTCGATCGACAATCTCGGCGCCAACTGGCCGTCACTGATGGATCTGGACAAGATTCCCTTCATCAAGCTGAAGGCCGACCGGCACTTCGTCACCGGCAGCGGCAGCGATCGGCTGAAGCGCACGGTCTGTCGTCACATCGTCGAGCTCGCCCACGCCTACGGCGCGCGCACCGTGGCCGAAGGCGTCGAGAGCCGCGCCGACCTCGTCGCCGCCAACGAGCTCGGCTTCGACCTCGTGCAGGGTTTCCTGTTCGGCAAGCCGATGCCGCTGAAGAAGTTTGCCCGAAGCGCGCTGACGCGGACGGTTATGGGGCAGGCGTGAGGCACAGGCCTCACGCCAACCGCCGCGCGAAGAGGAAGATGCACACGAGCGCGATCGCTGCGATCACCCCCATGAAGGGCAGAGCTCTCCTAGCGGCAGACCCAGACGCCATTGACCAGCACGCGGGCGCACGTCGGTGCCGCGACGGCAGCACCTACGGCCGCGCCACCGACTACGGCGCGGCGCGTTGTTCGCCGCGCGACGCCAGCGACACTCACTGGGGTCGCTGGCCGCCCTACGCGGGCCTGTGCGCTCTGAACCGAGAATGAAAGACCATCCTCTTCCGACCACTGCACCGAGCCAATGGCTGCGCAGGCAATAACGGCGCCGGCTAACCAAAAATGAGTTCCGTGTCGCATGAGGTGCTCCTTCCCTTGCTTTCTGCGGATTTCTGTCAGTCGCGTGAGAATGCCGATCACCGTCCCATCAGCGAAGCGGGCAGACCAGCCAGGCGGATGCTGTCACTGTGATCGCGAAACAGGGCACACGATGCACCGAGGAGATAACTCTCCCATCCAGTACGACACTGCATGCGAGAACAGACGTTGATCTAGATCAACGTTGGCGGTCGCATACCGACCGCACCAGGTGATGGTCGCGAGCCAGTGACCAGGTGGAAGCGCGTTCGATCAAGCTCATCAACTTCAGACCTTGGTCGGGGAACTGCGATGCACCGCCTCAGGCATATCGCCGCGCGAAGAAGACGCAGACGACCACGAGTGCGGTCGCGGCGATCATGCTCCATGCGACCGGCTCGTGCAGCAGGAAGCCGGCGAGCGCGAGGCCGAAGAACGGCTGAAGCTGCTGCAACTGACCGACCCGGGCAATGCCGCCGACCGCAAGGCCGCGGTACCAGAAGATGAAGCCGACGAACATGCTGAAGACGGAGACGTAGGCGAGCCCGATCCAGGCGGGCACGCCGACACCGCTCCACGTCGGCGGCCATGTCAGGATGGCGACCGGCACCATCAGCGGCAGCGCGAGCAGCAGCGCCCAGGAAATCACCTGCCAGCCGCCGAGGCGGCGCGACAGCGCGGCGCCTTCGGCATAACCGAGCCCGCACAGCACGATGGCTGCGACCATCAGGAGATCGCCGGTGAGCGAGGCCGAGCCGCCGTTCGACAGGGCAAAGCCCGCGACCGTGGCGCTGCCCAGGACAGCGAACAGCCAGAACAGCGGCTGCGGCCGCTCGCCGCCGCGCAGCACTGCGAAGATCGCCGTCGACAGCGGCAAGAGCCCAATGAAGACGATCGAATGCGCGGAGGTGATGTGCTGGAGTGCGAGCGCCGTCAGCAGGGGGAAGCCGACCACGACGCCGATGGAGACGATGGTGAGCGAGACGAGATCCTTCCGCTGCGGCCGCGCCTGGCGGAGCAGGAAGAGCACGGCCACACCGATGAGTGCCGCGATGACCGCGCGCGCCGACGTCAGAAACAGCGCGGAGAAGCCGCCGACCGCCACGCGCGTCGCCGGCAAGGAGCCGCTGAAGATGATGACGCCGAGAAGCCCGTTGCCCCAGCCACTGCCTGCAGATTGCATGTCCGTCTCGCTTTTTGGGTCACGATCATCGGCCGTCGCCGGTGGCGAGACCAGCGACAATCCAGTACAATCTGGCGAAACTGTATGGATATGGAAGGTAATACACATTGGGCGGCGAGGCAGAAACGAAGGGACGGGGCGGGACGCGCACCAGCGACGTGATGGGCGCGATCCGCGCCAAGGTCGCGGCCCGCGCGCTCGGTGCCGGCGACCGCCTGCCGTCGATCCGCAGCCTTGCCGCGACAATGGGTGTTTCGCCGTCCACCGTCGTCGAAGCCTGTGATCGGCTGGCCGCCGACGGCCTGATCCGCGCCCGTCGCGGCTCGGGCTTCTATGTCTCACCGGCTGTCACCCCGCCGCTGGCGTTGACCGAGGTCGAGCCCCGCCGCGACCGGGCCGTGGACCCGTTCTGGGTGTCACGGCAATCGCTCGACACGGACGATGCCGTGCCAAAACCCGGCTGCGGCTGGCTGCCACCGGAATGGATGCCGGAAGCGGCGTTGCGCCGCGCCACCCGCGCGCTTGCCCGCACCGATGCGGGCGTTTTGACCAATTACGGCAGCACGAGCGGCTCCCCTGCCCTGCGCCGACTACTGCTCACGCGCCTCGCCGAAGACGCGATCGAGGCCTCGATCAACCAGTTGATGTTGACCGGTTCGGGCACGCAGGCAACCGACCTGATCTGCCGCTTCCTGCTCCGTCCCGGCGACACCGTGCTGGTCGACGATCCCTGCTACTTCAATTTTCGCGCGCTGCTGCGGGCGCATCAGGCGAAGATCGTCAGCGTGCCCTTTACGCCGTCGGGCCCCGATGTCGCGCGCTTCGAGCAGATCCTCGCGGCTGAGCGGCCGCGGCTCTACATCACCAATTCAGCGCTGCACAATCCGACCGGCGCGACGATCTCGCTCCAGACCGCGCACCGGCTTCTGACTGCGGCCGCGACGCACGACCTCACCATCATCGAGGACGACATTTTCGGCGACTTCGAGCCGGAGCGCTCGCCGCGCCTTGCCGCGCTCGACGGATTGAACCGCGTGATCCGCATCGGCAGCTTCTCCAAGACGCTGTCGGCCTCGGTGCGCTGCGGTTACATCGCAGGGCGGGCGGATTGGATCGAGCACCTCGTCGACCTCCAGGTCGCGACCAGTTTTGGCGGCCCGAGCCCGGTGGCAACCGAAATCATCGCCAAGGTCCTGGCCGGCGGCAGCTATCGCAAGCACATGGACGAGCTCCGGCAGAAGCTCACGCGGACGCGCCGCGACGTTGCGCGAAAACTTCAGGCGCTGGGCATCGAGCCCTGGCTGATGCCTCGCGGCGGCTTCTTCCTCTGGTGCCGGCTCGCGGGTGGGCAGGATGCCACCGCCGTCGCGCGCGCCGCGCTCGAGGAGGATGTGGTGCTCGCGCCGGGCAACGTCTTCAGCGTGTCGCAAACGGCATCGGACTTCCTGCGCTTCAACGTGGCGCATATGAGCGATCCGCGGATGTGGGACGTGCTGCGGCGGGCGCTGAAAGCCAAATGATCAGCGCCTAGTACAACGGCTCCTCATAGACCGGCTCGCCGTCGAGCAGCAGGCGCTTGATGGCGGCGCGGCCTGAGGGGAGTACAGCGGCGACGACCCGGAGTTTCTGCTGGTTGCGGGCCTGCTCGAGCTTCCTGCCCTCGCCTTCGGGCACGAAATAGCTTTCGAGACCGTATTTGATCGCCAGCTTGTCGCAAAAGGTGCGACCGGTCGAACCGCAGGAATAGCTGACGCGGCCACGGATCAGGATTTCGGGAGCCGTGACCGTGACCGGTTCGGCCGACACTGACACAGCCTCGTACAGCCCATTGGCATTCGGCGCGAGCTTGACGAACACGACGGGCTTGCGCTCGGCCGCCGGCTGACCGGCAAGCGTGCCCGCCGGCAGTTGCGAGATGTCGTAGCGGAGCACGACATAGTCGCCGCGCAGGAGATCGCGGGGATCGACCGGCTGCGTCTGCAACGTCACCTCACGGCCTTCGCGCAGGATCTGCATGCGATCGGCGACCATCAGCACCAGCAGCGTGCATTGAACCAGGACGGTGACACCGAACAGCACGGCTTTCGGGATGCGTTGCCAGAGTTTTGTCACGGACGCGGTCAGCTCCATCATCGCTGGGCCCTCGGCAGCGCGCGATTGAGCGCGGTGGCAAATACGACGGCAACAACACCGGCCGCGGCAAGGAAGGCCGAGCGGCGCAGCAGCGAGCCCTTCACCGCCCAGGTGATGCCCGCGATGACGCCGGCGATCCCGAGCCAGCCGGCGACGATCCGCGGACGCACATCATCGAGCACACCGGAGACGACGAGGCATAGCATGGCGCAAAGCAGCGCGGCATAGGCGAACCAGGGCTCGCCGGCCGTGGATGCCGGCCAGATCGGCGCGGCGAGCAGGACCAGCCCGATCGAACATGCTGCAAGGATTTCACCTGCACGCCTGGTGATGCCGGCGGACGCAAGCGCGAGGATCACGCCCGCGGCCCCGCACAGGATCGCCCAAAGCGGCTGGGCCGGCACCGTGCTGTTCCGGAAGCGGATGATGTCATCGACCGTTGTCACCTCGAGGCAAGCAACGGCCGCCAGCGAAAACGCTCCGTAGATCGACAGGACAGTCCCGAGACGCCGCGCCCGCGGCAACGGCGCAGCGGCGATCGCGAGCCCGGCGCCGAACAGCAAGGCGGCGCCGTTCGCGAGCACGAACGACGGCTGGGCACCGTCGAGCTCGAAGCGGAGCGACGTCGCGATCCACCACGGAAGCAGCGCGACCGCGACGAGATGGGCCGCCACGCGGGAATTCCATGCAAGCGCGAGCGCGGCAGCGATCAACCAGACCGCCACGAACGGAAGATGCAGGACGTCAGGCGCATCATGGCTGCGCATACAGGTCCAGATGCAGGCGGCGACGAGGGCGACCGCGAGCGCGCCGCGCGATCCGGTCAGCAGTGCGGCGGCAAATGCTCCGATCGACCACAGCAGCATGCCGCCGGCGAAGTCCTCGCCGAGATGATACATCTGGCCGACCAGCGCGATGCCCGCGCCAAAGATGATCGCCCCGATGCTCGCGCAGAGATCGGCGAGAACCGTGCGGCCCGTCGTGGCGAACCACGCTCCGAGGCCGCCGGCGACGACCATGCCGGCGACCAGGATCGCGAACCGCAGTAGCCGCGCGATCTCCGTCCAGTGCGCCGCGACGAAGGCGAGGAAGGCGGCTGCGATCAAGAGGCCGCCGACGATGGCAACGACGACGGCGATGTTGATGCCGGGCGAGAGCGGCGGCAGCGCGCTGCGGATGGAGGTGGCCGCCGCCGGCGCGATCACGCCATCGGCTTCCCATTGCGCAAGATCAGCCTCGAGGCGCTGTCGGTAGGTTTTGTCGAACATCGTCGTGAAACACCTCGCTCCCTGCCGGCTGGCGGGATGCTGTTGGTCGGGCCGCGACGGTATCAGGTTCAACCTGTGACCGCTCTGGTTGCGGGGGCACCGGGCGCGTGCCCCCACGCGACGGCGGCTTCGCGTTCACGGTCGAACCGAGTAAGTAACCGGCCGTCATGATGATGACCCGCCATGCAGAAACTGACGAACTCGAGGCAGGACGAGATCGACCGCACTCAGTTCGGCCTCATGGGTCAAGCCGTCAAGGATCACGAGCTGTACTTTGGTCGACTGCAATGCAGTCCCGATGGTCTGCGCGTTCCCGAGCGCGGCCGGGTTTTCCCGGCCAACGATCCAAAGTGTCGGGCAAAGAAGACGCCCTGGATCGATATCTTCCCAATCCAGCATCGCCGCGAGCCAAGCCACCTCAGGGCCGGCGCGACCACTTTGAAGATAAGCCCGCTCGGGGGGCGTCAACGCTTCGACATCGAGACTGCCTTCCTCTTGAGCCTTGAGGATTGGCGCCCATCGATCGCGGACGCCGGTAATGGTGGTGCGAAATTCACCGACGGCGCCTGAGCCAAACGGTATGCCCACCATGACGAACCGAAGCACGCGCTGGGATCGAGCGGCAAGATAACGCCCTACGTTCGCTCCGTAGGAATATCCCCAGAGCATAAGCCGTTCGATACAAGCGTGATCGACGACCGCGAGAATATCGTCGCAGTGCCGATCAACGGAGTAGGCGATTGGATCCCGCGGCCTTTCGCTATCGCCGTGACCGCGAATGTCTATGGCCAGTACGGTGAAGTTGGACTGGAGCTCGCTGACGTAGCCGGCCGCGTGCCAGACCTGACGCGACTGCATGCCGCCGTGGAGGAGCACGATCGCGGGTCCGGAACCGGCGCGTTCATAGGCAATGCGGCTGCCGTCGCTGGTCGTTGCGAAGAGACTTGTCATATGTCGATGGCTTTCTGAAAGAATTGACGCGAAAGCGGCGCGCGGATTCATTCCGCGGGCGCGATCGTTGAGGGGACGTCGATGGTGCTAGAGATTCCGCGCCGCCGGCCTGCGACCGATCGGAAGGCGACCACGGGTCGCTGTCAGCCGCAGATGGCAGAGGGTGCGCCAGGCGGGCGTGCCATAGCTTGCGAGGAGATCGCGCCGGGTTTCCTCCCACAGCGGTGATTCAGGATCGAGCCCCAGCATGCGCACGAAATTCTCGTCGCCCACGACGACCTGCCAGGCGTACGGAAACAGAAAGCGGGTCGCGCCATGCTTGCAGAAGGCACGAGCTTCGGCGTAGCTCGCAAACCAGTTGTTCAGCAGAAGCTGGCAACGGAAATCGTACCACAGCCCGCCCATATCATCCGTTGGCTTGGCCTGCCCGCCAAGCACATGACGTGCATGTTCCCAATCCTGGAAACCGAGCTCCGTGCAGACTATATTGAGAGCGTGGTTCAACTTCCATTTCGCGGGCCACGCCCAGCGCCGCCGCCTCGATATCCAGCGTGCATAGAAGATCACGTCCGGCGATTCATTGGTCAGATCGTTCAAGCGTAGCCGCGCGCGAATTTTGATTTCACGCAGCAATTCATCGCACGTACTTGGGAATTCGAGCGTTGCAGCACCCGACGAGAATACGGTGTTCATGACAACCCCAATGAGGCGTCCGACACTCCCGCTATTGCCGAACAAAGGGCTCGTCATCGTTAGCCTTCCCGGATGCCGATCGAAGGATCGTATCGCCGGAAGAAAACGGACAACCTCTCGAAGGGTGAGAGCCTCTTGTGCGGGAAGGCGCCCCTTCGGCACCTGCGCGAGGTTATAAGGTCGTCTTCAAAAGGACGCAAGCTGGTCGGAACGGCGGGCCGTGACGACTTTGAACCTTCCGTCCCCACGTATCAGCGGTCTAACGCAAAGGGATTCGCATGCCTCCAACTCACGCACTGACATCCATCCTTCCCTGCAACGACCTCGCCGCCTCGGAGAAATTCTACGCCCGGCTCGGTTTTACGCGCGCGGACGGCGACAAGCCGGCGGACGGTGAGGACAGCTATCGCATCCTCTCCGATGGAAAGGGTGGCCATCTCCATCTCACCGATGCCGTCGAAGGCTGGCTGATCAGAGGCCGCAACCCGTTCGGCCTCTATCTCTACACCGAGGCCGTCGACGAACTCGCGCGAGAGTTTTCGGGCGAGTTGGCCAACGGACAGGGGCCGGAGGATACGCCGTGGGGAATGTACGAGTTTGCGCTGTCGGACCCGGACGAGACCCTGGTCAGGATCGGCTGGCCGTCACGGCTGCGTCAGAACAAGCAAGCTTGAGCGGCGGAGAGGAAGGCCTAGGACGTGGACTCATTGGCGCCGAGCCATAGCCCGATTGAAGCGAGTTGGACGAAGGCGAGATAGTTGGCGGCAAGCTTGTCATAACGCGTCGCCACACGACGGCATTGCTTGATCCTGTTGAAGAAGCGCTCAGTGCTGATGCACGCGGACAATCGACGTGTCGCAGACGCTCTTCTTACGTGGAGTAGCAAGCACCCAGCGTGTCGATGATGCGGCCCCAGAGACCAGCCCGCCACCAACGGATGATTCTCCTCTTCTGCGCCCGGATTTATTCCGACTTCGTCGTTGCCCTCTTTACAGTGCTGTCGCGAAGCGATCGGTGGCGCGCACCAGTTGATCGAGGATACCGGGCTCCGACCAAGCATGACCTGCACCCTCGACCAGATGGAATGCGGCATCAGGCCAAGCCCTGTGCAGCGCGTACGCATATCGGGCTGGACAGGGCATGTCGTAGCGGCCGTGAACAATGGCTCCCGGGATACCGCGGAGGCGGTGAGCGTTGCGCAGAAGTTGCCCATCCTCCAGCCAGCAATCGTGAACGAAATAGTGGTTCTCCAATCGCGCAAACGCGAGCGCAAATCGGTCGTGGCCAAACGATGTCGAGAATGCTGGATTAGGCAGCAGCGTGATCGTTTCGCCCTCCCAAATAGCCCAAGCCTTGGCTGCCTCGAGCTGGGTGGCTCGATCGTCGCTCGTCAGCCGGCTGCGATACGCCGCAATCATGTCGCCTCGCTCGCTCAGGGGTATCGGTGCCTGGAACTTTTCCCACTTCTCCGGAAAGATCTCTGAGACGCCGAACTGATAGTACCATTGCAGCTCCGCCTTGGTGACGGTGTAGACGCCACGGAGAACAAGCTCGCTGACGCGGTCGGGATGCGTTTCTGCATAAGCTAACGCGAGAGTCGATCCCCACGAGCCACCGAACACGAGCCATTTGTCGACGCCTGCAAGTTCACGCAAGCGCTCGATGTCCGATACCAAATGCCAAGTCGTATTCGCTTCGAGCCCCGCATGCGGGGTTGATTGCCCACATCCTCGCTGATCGAAGAGCATGACATCATATCGATTGGGATCAAACAGACGCCTATGTTCAGGGGACAAACCTCCGCCCGGTCCGCCGTGCAGGAAGACCGCCGGCTTCGCGCCCGGCGTCCCCACCCGTTCGTAATAAACCCGGTGACCTTCTCCAACGTCGAGGGTGCCAGCGCTATAGGGCTCGATGGGTGGGTACATGGACCTCAACTGACTCATACGACCTCCGTTTGGCACCACGAGGTTCGATTAGCACGCCGCGATCATGGTGGTTTCGGTTATAGGAGCAAAGCGGACGAAGCCACCAGTCACATGTCGCACCGGGTCTATGGGTACGCGGCCTAGTTCGCCTTGATGCCGGCCTCGCTGATGAGCTTGCCCCATTTCGTGCTCTCGCTCTGAATGAAGCGGCCGAACTGCTCCGGTGAGGTCGGGGCGGGCTCTGCGCCGAGGGTCCGGATCTTCTCGGCCACCACCGGATCTTTCAGGGCTTTTGTGAAAGCCTCGTTCAACCTGGCGACGACGTCCGCAGGCGTGCCCGAGGGAGCAACGAGCCCGAACCAGCCCACGGATTCGAAGCCCGCAATACCGCTCTCGGCCAGGGTCGGCACATCGGGCAAGGATGGGAGGCGGCGCGCCGAGGAAACGCCGACGGCGTTGAGCTTGCCTTCGAGAATCAGTTGCCTCGATGCGGGGATATCCAGCACCGCGAAGGGGACATGTCCCGCAAGGACATCAACCGCCGCCGGCGCCGTCCCGCGATACGGAACGAGCTCCATGCTGATCCCCGCCTTCTGCGTGAACAGCGCTGCCGTCAGATGCATCGCGGTCGAATTGCCGCCATGCCCGATCGACAGTGCGCCTGGCTTTGCCTTGGCGAGCGCGATCGTCTCCGTCGCGTTGTGCGCAGGCACGCTTGCGGACGCGACCAGCACGAAGGGAATTTCGGCCAGCAGCGTGATCGGCGCGAGATCCTTTGGGTCGAACGGCATCGACGAATTGAGGTGCGGGTTCACCGTCAGCGCGCCCGCCGGCGCAACGCCGAGCGTGTAGCCGTCGGGCTTGGCCTGGGCGACCGCGGCCATGCCGATATTGCCCCCAGCGCCTGCGCGGTTCTCGATCACCAGGCTCTGCTTGAGCTCGGCAGTTACCAAGGGCTCGAGCGCACGGATGACGGTGTCGGCGCTGCCACCGGGAGGGAAGGTCACGATGATCTTGATCAATTGCTCCGGATAGGCCGCCTCGACCGCCTCCAGCGGCAACACGGCGAAAGTCGCGGCCGTCAGCGTGACCAGAATGCGGCGCCTTGCAACGTGAAACAATTTCTCCTCCCCCCATTACGTATTCTTGTTTGTAGGCACGACCAGGCTGCCGTGCGGTTGGCAGGCAGCCTGCTATTCAATCACGCCGCAGCACCAGTGATGCGCGCAAGCAGGCCTTGCGGATCTTCAGGCGCGGCCTGCCCGCGCCAGGCGATGTGCTGGTCGGGCCGCGCCAGGACGAGCTTCTCGGCAAAGGCCCCGTTCGCCTCATCCGGCGCGATGTCGACCAGCGCGAGCGGCATGCCGCGCTGTTCTGCGGCAGAGAGCAGCCGCGCCACATCGATCGCCGGGTCAAGCCGAAGCAAGGTGTAGCCCGCTCCGAAAGCATCGTAGAGCGATCGTCCGTCGCGCAGGAAAACATGCGGCGCGCGGGCGCCCGGCACGGTGGAGGGCGTAAAGCTTCCCATCGCATAGGCCGGCGGGGTTTCGCCGTCATAGGCGATGATCGGCGAGGCATCGTAGTAGTAGCCGAAGTTGAGGCCTGCGCAGCAATATTGCTGCACGTTGAGATCGTAGGCCGCTCTCGCAAGCGAAGCGCGCGCCGCGTGGCCGCGCGGCGTGTCGTCCTCGATCTCCGCCGACACGCCGCCGCGCTGCGCCATCATCTTCATTGCATGGTCCATGGCAAAGCGCGACACCTGGTCGGTAATGGGCTGACGCTCCGCCTCATAGGCATCGAGGATCGAAGCCGGTGCCCAGCCGTTCAGATGCGCCGCCAATTGCCAGCAGAGGTCGACGGCATCAGCAATGCCCGCATTCATGCCGTAGCCCGCATAGGGCATCCACAGATGCGCGGCGTCGCCACAGATGAAGACCCTGCGGTCGCGGAAGCGATCGGCCACCAGCCGGCGCCCGACCCAGTCCTCCTTGCTGAGGATTTTGTACTCGAACCGCGCGTCGACGCCGAGAATGGCGCGGATCGACCAGTCGCGATCGACCGAGTCGAATTCAGGCTCGTCGGACCTCAGATGATTGTGAATCAGCCAGCGGTCGTGGCCGTCGATGGCGACGGTGGTGCCGGAACGGCGCGGGTTGAGCGAGAGCACCATCCAGGCCGGCTTGTGCGCGCCCATCAACTCCCTCAGTTGCGGCGCCTCGATGAAGGTCGATTGCACGCGCTGGATCACCGGCGTGCCGGACAGGCTGGCGCCGATCGATTTGCGAACGAGCGAACGGCTGCCGTCGCAGCCGACCACGAAGTCGGCTTCGATGCGGAGCGCGTTTCCACTGTCGAGATCGCGACCGAGCGCGACCACACGATCGCCGTCCTGCTCGATATCGGTGATTTCCGTGCGCGCCAAAATGGTGATGCGCGGCTGAGCGGCGGCGTGGCTGAACAAGATCGGCTCGAGATAGACCTGGTTGATCCGGTGCGGCGGCTCCGGCGTCGGCCACCAGGTGTCGGGGCCGCCGGTGGCGCTGTAGCGGCGCGCGCGCGAGGGAATGTCGATGCGGCAGAGCTCGATGCCGGTCGCGGTGGTCCGGTAGGAGCAGTCGTTCGGGAAGTCCGCGGGCAGGCCCGCGTCGCGCAGCTTTGCGGCGACGCCCAGCCTGCGGAAGATTTCCATCGAGCGCGCCGAGACGTGATTGCATTTGACGCTGGGCGGATCGCCGGCGTGGCGGATCTCCGCGACAACGACGTCGATCCCGCGCGAAGCCAGATCCATGGCCGCGGTCAGTCCCACGGGCCCGGCGCCCACGACCAGCACCTGTGTCCTCATGCTCGTCTCCATCCCCTTGCACCACCACGGATTCGTTGCCCGCGCAGCATGCATTTTATTGCAGGCTCTCTTATGCGATAAGTCGGAAAGAACTCATCAATTCATGAGCTTTTCCGATGAATGTCACCTTGCGACAATTGCGGACCTTCACCGGCGTGTATCGCACGCGCAGCATCACGCGGGCCGCCCGCGAGCTCGGCATCACGCAATCGGCGGCGAGCCTCCTGATCCAGCAGCTCGAAGTGCAGCTCGGCGTCAAGCTGTTCGACCGCTCCACGCGTTCGGTGCAGCCGACGCTGGCCGCCGACGAGGCCTTTCACGCCGCCGAGCGCATGTTGAGCGATGCGCTGGGCCTGTCACGGCGCATGCATGACCTCGCGCAGGCGCGCGCCGGTCGCGTCGCGTTCGTCGCGTCGGCGGGCGCCGCTTCGGCACTGCTGCCGCAGGTTCTCGCGAAATTCCGCGCAGGCCATCCCGAGATCGACATCGACATGCGCGACGTCGCCGCCGACGACCTCGTTCCGCGCCTGATCGCAACCGATGCCGAGTTCGCGATCGGCAGCGTCGAGGGTGAGTTCGCGGAGATGACGATCGAGACGCTGACCCGCGGACGGCTGAGCGCGATCGGCCGTCGCAACGCCGACTTCGCCGCGCGGCGCGCGCTGACATGGGACGAGCTGGCGCAGCTTCCGACTATCGCGATGCGCCGCGAGACGCGAATCCGCATGCAGATCGACCAGGCCCTCGGTGCGCAAGGCAGGCACCTTTCTCCGACCTATGAGGTCACGCTGATCAACACCGCGCTCGCCATGACCGCCCAGGGCCTCGGCCTCGCCATCCTCCCCGCTACGATGCTGCCGGCCGATCAATTCCCGACGCTGATCGCGAGACCACTGATACGCCCGGCGATCACCCGCCCAGTGTCGCTGCTGCAGCGTCAGGGACGGACGCTGTCGCCGGCGGCGCAGGCGTTTGTGGCGACGGCTCGGATGGTGCTGGCGGGGCCGTGATCGAGGCAGCGTCTGGAGAGACCGCCCTGTGGTTCACAGCTACTCCGCGAGATTATGCTGCTGCCAGCGCAACAGATAGGCCTGCAATCGCCAGATCAACGCGGACAGCGCGACGCCCACTAGCATCAGCACGACGACGGCAACCATCATTCCCGATGCCTCCGCGCGCGCCTCGGATTCGATGATCAGACGGCCGATCCCGCGTTCCGCGCCGATGAATTCGCCGACGATCACGCCGATCAGGGCGAAGGAGATCGCGGGCGTCAGCGAGGCGAAGACCCAGGCCATGGTCGAGGGGATGACCACCGTGCGGGTGATCTGCCACTCGCTGGCGCCGAGCAGCCGCGCCGCGTTGACAAAGCCCTCATCGATCGAGCGCGCCCCTTCGAACGTATTGAAGAACACCAGGAAGACGACCACGATCCACGACGTCACGATCTTCGAGGTATCGCCGATGCCGAAGGCCAGCACGATGATCGGCGCCAGCGCGATGCGAGGGATCGAATTCACCGCCGTGATGAACGGCTGGAAGATCGCGCTGAGCCGGTCCGAGCGGCCCAGCACGAGGCCCGCCGCAAAGCCGCTGCTGACGCCTGTCACGAAGCCGAAGAACGTGTTCTTCAAGGTGACGGCGGTCGCGATCCAGAGATTGTTCTCGGATCGCGCCATGCAGCGGGCGAATTCGCCATTGAACCAGCCGTTGAACACGCCGAGCTTCGACTTGAGGCAGCTCAGGATCAGGAAGTGCTCGAAGATGTCGGACGGCTTGGACACGAAATAGGGGTCGAGCAGATCCGGCACCAGCCAGGGAAGGCGGCCGTGCAGATCGTACCCCCACTGCCAGATCGACAGGAAGCCGACGCAGATCAACATCTGCCAGGCCAGGGTCCTGCCGGGGCGGCGCGCTCGTCTCATGGCTTGCGGCCCTTGATGAACTCCTCGCCGAGCGAGTGCCAGATCAGCTGAAACAGTTCGGCATAACGCGGCGTCTCCCGGATCTTCACGGCGTTGCGCGGGCGGGCGAAATCCACCTCGAAACTCTCCTTGATCCGGCCGGGCCGCGCGGAAAACAGAATGATGCGGTCTGCCAGCGTCAGGGCCTCGCCGAGATCATGGGTCACGAACAGCACGGTCTGCTTTTCCCGTTCCCAGATGCGCAGCAGCACGTCGTGCATGTCGATCTTGGTGTGGGTGTCGAGCGCGCCGAACGGCTCGTCCATCAGCAGAACCTGCGGCTCGACGACCAGCGTTCGCATCAAGGCGGCGCGCTGGCGCATGCCGCCCGACAAGGCCGACGGATAAGCGCTGCCAAAATCCTGCAGCCCGGCCTGCCTCAGGCATGCATCGATGCGCTCCTTGCGCTCCGCGATCGGAACGCCGGCCAATTGCAGGCCGTAACCGATGTTGTCGGCGACGGTGCGCCAGGGAAACAGGGTGTCGCGCTGGAATACATAGCCGACATTGGGCGTCGCCTGTCCGGGGACGACGGGCGTACCATCAATCAGGATCTGACCGCTGGTCGGCTTGACCAGGGTTGCGATCATGTTGAGGACGGTGCTCTTGCCCGAGCCGGATGGTCCCAGCAGAGCGACGAATTCGCCGCGTCGGACATTGAAGGAGACGTCGCGCACGGCCTCGATCGCCGTACCCGCCAGCTGGAAAGTCTTGCACAAACCGCGCACGTCGATGCGCCGCGTGTCAGGCGGCGCATCGACGTGCGGCGTGTGTAAAGCCTGGATCGTCAAGCCGGATAGGCCTTGCGTGCCGCTTCGATGAAGCTGGTGTTAACGACGTCGGCCATCGCGAGCGGCTTGATGCCGGTCATCTCGCGGAACCAGACCTTCTGGCCGCGCGCGAAGCTGGCGGCATCGATGATGCCTTCGTAATCGGTGACCTTCTTCATGACGCCGCTGTCGAAAATATTCGCATCGCGCGACGTGCTTCCGACGTAAGGCTCGATCATATCGTAGATCTCTTCGGGAGAGTGCCCCTTGATCCACAAGGTGGCGCGCCACAGCGCCGTGACGAACGCCTGCATCTTCGCCGGGTCCTTGTCGATGTTCGCCTGCAGCGTGAAATGAGACGTCACCGGGACCTTGCCGCCGATGTACTTGGTCCAGACCGCCTCGTCCGTTCCATCGAACAACAGCGCACCCCAGCCCTGCTCCACCGAATCCTTCAGGATCGATGGCGAGTTGATGAGAACATCGACCTGTTTCGTCTTCAACGTGCCCATCATGGTGTCGACATTGCCGGTGCCGATCCAGGTCACCTTGTCGTCCAGCCCCATGGTTTCCATGTAGTATGAGGCCCAGACGTGGTTGGTGCCGCCCAGCGACGACACCGAAACGATCGGCTTTCGTCCATCGGGCCGCTTCCACTTCGCCAGCGCCTCCAGGGTGGTGATGCCCTGGTCGAACAGATCCTTGCGGATGATGAAGATCGCGGCGTTGCTTCTTGTATCCACCGGCATCAGGACCCGCGCGCTGCGGCCGTGATTGCTGAGCTGCATCGGGTGGGTGATGTCGCCGATACCGATATCCCCCTGGGACGAAGCGATGATCTCGCGCGTTTTCACGCCGCTGCCGCCCTGGATCAGCTTGCAGTCGAGGCCGGCCTCCTTGAAGAACCCGGCCCTGTCGGCGACGAATTGAGACTGATAGACCGGAATGGCCACCGGATAGATCACGCGGCCTGACGGGGTATCCGCCCACGCCCGTCCTGCCGCCATGGACGCACCGGCGCCGGCGACGATCGTCAACGCGGCCCGTCTGGTGACCCGAGTCCTCATCACGCGTGCTCCCTCTCCTTGCCGACCACCTTGTCGAGCGCGTTCAGAACCGCATCGCCCATCTCCTGGGTCGAAAGTCTTTTTGCGCCGGGCTCGGCGATATCGGCCGTTCTTGCGCCGGCAGCCAGCGCCGTATCCACGGCCTTCTCCAGCAGCGTGGCATCATCGGGCCGATTGAGGGTGATGCGCAACATCATCGCCACGCTGAGGATCGAGCCGAGCGGATTGGCGATGCCCTTGCCCGCAATGTCAGGCGCGCTGCCGTGAACCGGTTCATAGAGCGCCTTGCGGCGGCCCAGCCGGTCCGGCGGCCCGAGCGAGACCGACGGCAGCATGCCGAGCGAGCCCGACGCCATCGCGGCGCAATCGGAGAGAATGTCGCCGAAGATGTTGCAGGTCACCATGACGTCGAACTGCGACGGCGCCCGCACGATCTGCATGGCGGCGTTGTCGACATAGAGGTGCGTCAGCTCCACATCGGAAAATTCCGCTTCATGCAGCGCGGTGACCTCCTCGCGCCACAGCACGCTGGTCTCCAGCACGTTGGCCTTGTCGACGGAGCAAACCCGGCCCTTGCGCGTCCGCGCCAGTTCGAACGCGGTTCGCGCCACCCGGCGAATCTGGCTGGTGGTGTATTGCTGGGTGTTGAAACCGCGGCGCTGGCCGTCGGGCAGCGTCTCGATGCCGCGCGGCTCGCCGAAATAGATGCCGCTGGTGAGCTCGCGGATGATGATGAAGTCGACATCCTTCAGCACTGCGGCCTTGAGCGGCGCGGAATCCGCCAGCGCCGGATTGGCGACGATGGGCCGGAGATTGGCATAAAGATCGTACTTGCTGCGCAGCGACAGCAGGCTTCCCGCCTTGCGCGCGGCCGGAGGGACCTCGGTGGTTTCAGGGCCGCCGGTCGCGCCCCAGAGTATGGCGTCGGCCTCCTCCATCGCCTCGACGGTGTCATCGGGCAACACCTTGCCCGTCGCGAGATAGGGGATGAGACCGTATTGCGCTTCGCGCAGCGCCACGGGAATGCTGCGCCTCGCCGAAAACCATTTGAGAATGCGGTGAGACTGGTCGGTCACTTCAGGACCGATGCCTTCACCGCTGACCACGGCGACCTTGATCATGTTCGAGAGCGTGTTCATGCCAATCGTCCTGCCTGATGTCCTGCAAAGTGAATCCACGGCCGCGCGTCGCGGTCGGAGGCCTGGAATGCGCGGATCTCGTGGTCCCGCCGCAACGTCAGCGAAATCTCGTCTAGGCCTTCGAGCAGACCCGCGCGCCGGCGCGGATCGATCTCGAAGACGTGCCGCACGCCCGATGGCGAGGTGACCGTCTGCTCCTGCAAATCGACACTGACACGTCCCGCGCCCTGGCTCGCTTCGATCTCTGCGGCAAGGCAGTCGATGACGGCCTTGTCCAGCACCACAGGCAGGATGCCGTTCTGGAAGCAATTGGCGAAGAAGATGTCGCCGAAGCCGGATCCGATGATGGCGCGGATACCCACTTCCTGCAGCGACCACACCGCGGCCTCCCGCGACGAGCCGCAGCCGAAATTCGGACCCGTGACCAGGATTTCCGCAGCGCGATAAGGCTCGCGATTGAGGATGAACTCCGGATTGTCCGAGCCATCAGGCAAATAGCGGAGCGAACCGAACGCCCATTTTCCGAGACTGCCGCGAACGGAATTTCCGATCATGCGGTTGATGCTGATGATGACGTCCGTATCGACATTGGTGCGCATGATCGGCGCCGCCGTCGCGGTCAGTTTGGTGAAGGCTTGCGGCATCTAGCGCTCCATCGTTCGGACGTCGGCGATGGCGCCGGACACCGCCGCCGCCACGGCCATGGCCGGACTTGCCAGATGGGTGCGGGCACGCGGCCCTTGCCGGCCGATGAAATTCCGGTTCGACGTCGACACCGAACGCTGGCCGGGCGGCACGGTTTCACCGTTGGCGGCAAGGCACATCGAGCAACCGGGCTCGCGCCATTCAAAGCCCGCGTCGATGAAGATCTTGTCGAGCCCCTCGGCCATCGCATCGCGCCTGACGGTCTCCGACCCCGGCACGACCCAGGCCCGCACGCCAGGTGCAACCTTGCGGCCACGCGCGACCTCGGCCGCGGCACGCAGATCGCTGAGGCGGCTGTTGGTGCAGGAGCCGATGAAGACCCAATCCACCGGCGTGCCGGCGATCGGCGCACCGGGCTTCAGGCCCATATAGTCGAGCGCGATCTCGATCGCGCCGCGGCGCGCGGGATCGGCGATGTCGGCGGGATCCGGGACGCGGCCATCGACGCCGAGCACATGTTCTGGGCTGATGCCCCAGGTGATCTGGGGAATGATGGCTCCGACGTCGATTGAGACTTCGCGATCGAACGCGGCATCGCTGTCGCTCCGTAGCGTCCGCCACGCCGCGACGGCCTGCTCCCACATCTCGCCTTGCGGCGCATAGGGACGGCCGCGGATATAATCGAACGTCGTCTCATCCGGCGCGATCAGCCCCATCTTGGCGCCGAGCTCGACCGACAGATTGCAGATGGTGAGCCGCCCTTCGATCGGCATGTCCCTGATCGCGCTGCCGGCATATTCGACGGCGTAACCGGTGCCGCCGGCGGCGCCGACATGGCCGATCAGAGCGAGGATGAGATCCTTCGCCGTCACGCCGAGCGGCAACCGGCCGTCGAACGTCACGCGCATGGTTTTCGGCCGGCGCTGGATGATGGTCTGGGTCGCCAGCACGTGCGTGAGCTCGCTGGAGCCGATGCCGAAGGCGAGCGCGCCGAGCCCGCCATGGGTGCAGGTGTGGCTATCGCCGCAGACGATCAGGCAGCCGGGCAGGCTGAGACCGAGCTCCGGCCCGATGACATGGACGATGCCCTGTCCGGGCTGGTCGAGGTCGAACAGCCGGATGTTGCTTGCCGATGTCTCGGTCCGCAACGCCGCCAGCAGCTCCCACCCGGTCTTGATCGTGCCGGCACGCCCGGACGCCGTCGAAATCGCATGATCGGGCGTCGCGAAGGTCAGCTCGGGATTGTGGACCGGAATGTTGCGGCTTTTGAGGTCGATCAGGCCGCGGGAGCCGCCGAGGTCATGCAGCAGATGGCGATCCACATGAAGCAGATCGGTATCATCGCTGACATGGGCGATGACATGCTGGTCCCAGATTTTGGCCAGCAGCGTGCGACCTCGCGTGTCCACGATCCGTCCTCCCCTGTTCGGCATCTGATGTGCCGTGTTGCCGCCGATCATGCCGACCGGCAGCGACCTTGGAAAGCAGGATAGAAGTCCGTCGCGGAAATGTGCAGTGACGGTTGAGCAGGGAGCCATCGCGGCCGGCGATGGCTGGCCTCTGGCACGAGCGAAGTCAGCTTCTGCCGCGCACGACCGTCAGCCGGTCCGAGACGCCGCTCGTGGTGAGACGCGCATCGTCATGGGTCCGCAAATGCTCCACCAGCAGCTTCGTCACCGAAGGCAACGACTTGTAATCGCGTACGCCGATGACCAGGTCGCGGCGCGCCCAGGACTCATCGAGCGGGACGGTGACGAGACTGTCGACGCCGTAGCGGTCGCGCACGATCTCCAGCGGCACGATGCCGACACCCATCCGGGCATCGACGACACGGAACAGCGCATCGAAACTGCTGACGCGGATGCGCACCTTGAGGTGCTGCCCGAGCGCCGCGGCGGCCCTGACACACAGCGTCTCGATCGAGCTGCCCTTCTCCAGGCTGACGAAGTCGAAATCGACCAGCTCGCGGAAGCGAACGCTGTTGCGCCCCGCCAGCGGGTGATCGCGCGTAACCAGCGCGACCAGGCTGTCGCTGCGATAGGACAGCAGCTCCAGATCCTGTCCGTCGATGTTGCCGCCGAAAATGCCGATGTCGGCCCGGTTCTCCACCACCGCGCGCACGATCGCGGGGCTGAGATCCTCCTCGATGTCGATGTGGACCAGCGGATGCCGCTCCAGGAACAGGCTGAGCTCGTCTGCCAAGGCTTCGAGGATCGCGGACTTGTTGGCGCAGATCCGGATCAGCCCGCGCTTGCCCTGCCGGTATCCCGTCAGCTCGCTCTCGAGCTTGCTGAGGTTGCCGAGGATGATGCGGGCGTGCTCGAGCAGGGCGAAGCCGGCAGGTGTCGGCTCGATCCCCTTGGAATGACGATGCAGCAGCTCGACCTGGAACAGGTCCTCGATATCCGAGACGCGGCGGCTGACCGCGGACGCCGCGATGTTCTTCTTCTCCGCCGCCTTCGCGATACTCTGCTCCTCGACGATCGCCACGAAGAGCTGCAGCGTGAGGAGATCGATTTTGGCCGTCATCCGGAAGATCCTCGGGCGGGGTCTTAGACGGGGGCCATTGTGGAGAAGCTTGGCGGCCGGTCGCAAGTGCGGTGTCAGAATCCCCTAGGACGACACCAGAGGCTGCGATGCAGAGAGGCTGTTTTCTTTTGGCGGGGCTTTCTCAAAGCCGTTTTATTATGGCGGAGAGGGAGGGATTCGAACCCCCGATAGGCTTGCACCTATGCCGCATTTCGAGTGCGGTGCATTCAACCACTCTGCCACCTCTCCTGAAGGCGCCATGGTAGGAGCAGGGCCCCTGTGGTTGGGGGCGTTAATAGGCGAGGATGGCGGGCCAGACAAGGCGCGAAAGGGGAAAATCCGCTGCCTCTTTCAGCCCCTGCCCTGGAGCCGTCTCCGTCCCTGTGAATCGGAACGGGGCTCCAGATTCTTGTTTTGACCCGTTTTCTCGATGCGAACCGGTGTCCGCTTCGCTCGAAAACGCTCTCACCGCCGGGAGGAACTGCCGTGGAGCATCTCACGATCAAGGCCAATGGCGCCGATTTCCACCTGGTCCGCGCCGGACAGGGCAAACCGCTGCTTTTGCTGCATGGCTGGCCGGAATTCTGGCTGACCTGGGAGCCGGTGATATCCAGGCTTTCGGACCGTTTCATGCTGATCGCGCCCGATCTGCGCGGCTTCGGCGACAGCGACAAGCCGGATGGGCCATTTGGGCCGGACGGCCATGCGGCGGACATGCTGGCGCTGATGGACGGGCTCGGCATCGAGCGATTCGCCGTGGTCGGGCATGATGTCGGCGGCGCCGTGATGCAGCCTTTGGCCCGGCAGGCGCCGGAGCGGCTCGCGGGGCTGTTTTTCTTCGACTTCGTCTATTCCGGGATCGGACCGCGCATGGCGGCGCCCGATAGGCTCAACCACATCTGGTATCAATCTTTCCACCAGATGGAGATGGCGCCCGCGCTCGTCGGCGCGAGCCGGGACAGCTGCCGGCTCTACATCGGTCACTTCCTCAAGGGCTGGGCGCATCGGAAGCACGCCTTCGACGATGTTCTCGACGCCTTCGCCGACAACTACCTCAAAGACGGCAACCTCGCCGGCGGCTTTGCGCATTATCGCGCCTCGCATGCCGGGCGGGTCGCGATGATGAAGGGCGAAGCGCTACCGCTTCCGCCGATCAACGTGCCGACCTGCGTGCGCTGGGCCGAGCACGACCCGCTGTTTCCCTATGCCTGGACCGATCGTCTCGGCGAGACGTTTGGCGATCTCGATCTCGCGATGTTTCCTGATGTCGGCCACTTCCCGCATCGGGAAGACCCGGATCGCGCGGCCGCGGAGATCGCGGCGTTCTTTCAGCGGATCGGCTGGAGCTGAAGACAGGGGTGGGACCGCCAGACGCGGTAAACACTGGCGGTCCCGTGCCGCTCATTGAAATACTGGCTGGGAAGGGCGGCTTCGCCGGCCAGAGTGAGGCGACGATTCGACCCTAGCGAGTGTCCTGTGCGCCGCAACGCAATCCGGTCCTTAACCTAACCAGTCAAGGTTACTCTGGAGCCGCTTCCGTTCCGATGAAACCGAAACGGGGCTCCAGATTCTTGTTTTTGCGCGTTTTCTTGACGCGAACCGGCGTCCACTTCGCTTGAAAACGCTAGCTAGTCCGCCTTGCCCTTTTTCTTGCCGTTCTCGGTCGAATCCCGGTCTTTTCCGTTGCCGTTGTCCTTGCGGCGGTTGGTGAAGCGGGCGTTGCCGAGCCCGGTGCCGATGGTGAGCACGCCCCAGCGATCGACGTCCTGCATGAACGGCACCTCGGAGAGGCCCTGAACCACACCGTCATTGTGCATCAGGATCGCGGTGTCGTGCTCGCCGATGACCGGGATGCCCTCGATCAGGCTCGCCGGCAGGTTGAACTTGCTGCTCTCCCAATTGCCCGGCAGGTTCTGCGCGCCCTTCTCGATCGAGCCATCCTCCTTGATCACGCCGGGACAGGCGATGCCGATGAACGGCGCGAGCTTGAAGCCGTCTTTCCCGGCCTCGGTGATCAGCCCCTTCAGCATCTTGGTGAGCCGCTTCACCGCGCCTTCGCGGGTCGGCTCGTCATCGGCGTGACGCCACAGCTCGGACTTCACGACCTTGGCCTTGGAGAGGTCCTTGGCCTTCTTCCAGCCGGTCTCCACCAGGCCGCAGCGGATGTTGGTGCCGCCGATGTCGACGGCGAGGATGCTGTCATGGGCCTCGAAAATCCATGACGGCGCCAGATGCAGCGCGCCTATCAGGCCTGCTTCATCGGGATGGGCGCGGATCGGAACCATGTCGATCTTGAAATCCTCGGCCTTGAGGATGATCTCGGTGCGCGCGATCGCAAGCTCGCCGAGCCGTGAATCGCGGAAGCCGCCGCCGACGACGATGCGCTCGGTCTTGGCCCAGGCCTTGCTCTTGAGGAAGCGACGGGTGACGTAGGCGAGTTCCTGGGCAAAGTCCTCGATGGCGCTGTGCACCACGGCCCAAGCCTCGGTGTCATCGCCGATCAGGATGGCGTCCAGCGTCTTCTTGCTGATCTCATCCGATGGCTCCTTGCCGAACGGGTCCTCGCCGGACTTGCGCAGGGGCTTGCGCCAGCGCTCGAGGATTTCGCGGAATGCGCCCTTGCTGGCGCGGTCGCCGAGGAAACCGTCCTCGTCCTTCATCTCGATGTTGAAGCTGTCGATGTCCACCGACGGCAGCCGTGCCGCGCCGTGAGTGGCGATGCCCGTCGTCTTGACCAGTTCGTCCGTTGCCATGAAAGCCCTGCCCGGTTACCTGTTCCGGCCGGGACAACGGCGCGGGAACCCGGAAGTTGCAAACCGGCTGCAGATTCGCGGGAGGGCCGGGACGGATGCCAAATCCTCCAAATCCGGGCCATTTCCGGTGGTTTTCCTTGACTTGCGGCGTCCGGCGGCTATAAGTCCCGCAACCGGCGCGGGGCGTTTCTCGCGCTGTTTGTTTTTGCGTGGGTTTTCAAAGGGATAACTCCCGCCCGCACAAAACGCGAATAAACCCATAGCGACTGACAAAAAGCCGGCCCGGACGATTCTCGTCGCGAGGCCGGGATTTGAACACGGAGAAAAAACGATGTTCGCAGTCATCAAAACCGGCGGCAAGCAATACCGCGTCGTGCCGGATGATGTTCTCGAAGTAGGCAAGATCGAAGGCGAAGTCGGCTCGATCATACAGCTGAATGAAGTCCTGGTGGTCGGCGGCGACACGCCGGTCCTGGGCGTTCCGACGGTGGCCGGCGCCTCCGTTGCGGTCGAGGTGCTCGACCACAAGCGCGGGCCGAAGGTCATCGCGTTCAAGAAGCGCCGCCGCAAGAATTCGCGCCGCAAGCGCGGCTATCGCGACGAGATCACGGTGCTGCGCATCTCCGAGATCCTGACGGACGGCGCCAAGCCCACCAAGGGCCCGCGTCCGAAGAAGGAAAAGGTCGCCAAGGAAGCGACCACCGACGAGGCCGCCGCATAATTTGATCACGCGCAATCACGAATTGATGCGTGAGAAATTGTGAAATGATTCCGTCAAGGAATTGATCTAGAAATACGCAGGATTTTGGAGACGAGCCATGGCTCATAAAAAAGCAGGCGGTTCATCGCGCAACGGTCGCGATTCGAAGGGCAAGCGCCTCGGCATCAAGGCGTTCGGCGGCGAAGTCGTGATTCCCGGCAACATCATTGCGCGTCAGCGCGGCACCACCTGGCATCCCGGCCTTAATGTCGGCATGGGCACGGACCACACTCTGTTCGCCAAGATCGAGGGTCGCGTCACGTTCCAAGCCAAAGCCAACGGCCGCACATTCGTATCGGTACTCCCGATCGCCGAGGCGGCTGAATAGACGGTGGACCAAATTTGGAGTCCGCCGGGTCCTTGACCGAACCGGCGGAGTCCACAAGACGGCTCCAGGGGAGGCAGGGAAACCGGCCTCCCCTTTCGTTTGACTTGCTCACTTTTCACTTAGTGACTTTGACGGAGCCGGACATGTTGCAGGATTTCTCGAGCGTGACCTTGCGGGAGGCGAGACCTAGCGTCGTCGCCACCGAGCGGCTGACGTTGCGGCGCCCGACCCTGGCCGACGTCAGGACCATCGCCCACCTCGCCAACGACCGCCGTGTCGCGGAAAACACCCGCCGCCTTCCACACCCCTATTCGCAGGACGACGCCGTCGAATTCGTCCGCGCCACCGCCGCGCTCGGCAGCGAGACCGTGTTCCTGATCGAGCACGACACCGGGCCGGTCGGCATGGTCGGCATCGACCGCTCCACGCCCGACAATGCCGAGCTCGGCTACTGGCTCGGCGTCGAGCATTGGGGCCGGGGCTTTGCCACCGAGGCCGCGCGCGGCGCGATCGACTTCTTCTTCGAGGAGTTCGAGGACGATCATCTCTATGCGGGTGCGCGCGTCACCAATCCGGCCTCGCGCAACGTGCTGGAGAAGTGCGGCTTCCAGTGGAGCGGCGTCCAGCTGCATCGCTTCCTCGCGCTGGGCTCGTCCACGCCGGTCGATTGCTTCCGCCTGTCGCGCGGCGTGTGGTCGTCGCTGAAGAACTGGAGCAGTGCGCGACGGATGAGGTAGGGCGCGCGGCCACATACACTGCTGTCGTCCCGGGGCGCGACGAAGTCGCGAGCCCGGGACCCATAATCCCGGGGAGAAGTGTGGGGCGAAGCTCCCACTCCGAGTTATCGCAAAACGGCGTCCTGTGGGTATGGGTCCCGGGCTCGCGCTACGCGCGCCCCGGGACGACGGTGTGGCTGCACCTACGCCGGCGGATTGACCTCGTTGCTCGGGCGGCCGAGATCGCGTTCGCGCAAGTAAATGTAGAACCCGGCGCCGATGATGATGGCGGCGCCGATGATGGTGGCAATCGACGGCACGTCGCCGAACACGACGAAGCCGAAGATCACGGCCCAGACGATCATCGAATATTGATAGGGCACCACGACGCTGGCCGGTGCCAGCTTGAGCGAGCGGTTGACGCAGAACAGCGCCGTCACCGAGACGCAACCCGCCAGTGCGAAGATCGCGAGGCTGCCCGGTGTCGGCGGCACCCAGTGGAATGCCGACAGCACGGCACCCAGCGAGAACGTGCCGATGAATTGCGACGACGCCATCACGATGTCGGGCGTCTTGCGCAGGCTGCGCGTGATCAGCATCAGCGTCGCAAACGACAGGCTGCCGCCGAGCGCGATCAGCGCCGGCAGGCTGACCGTCTGCGCCGACGGCCGCAACGCGATCAGCACGCCGCAGAAACCGATCAGGATCGCCGTCCAGCGCCGCCAGCCGACCTTCTCGCCCAGAAAGATCGCCGACATCGCGGTGACGAAGATGGGGCCGGCGAGATAATAGGTGATGACGTCGGCGAGCGGCAGATAGACCGTCGCGAGGAAGAAGGCGGCCACTTCCAGCGTCGACAGCACGACGCGAAACAGCTGCAGGCGCGGCCGCTCCAGATGCAGGAACTGGTGACGCTGCCGCCAGACCAGCGGCGACAGCAGCAGCAGCGCCGCGCAGGCGCGCAGGAACAAGAGCTGCCCCACCGAATAGGTCCCGACCAGGAACTTGCCCATGGCGTCGCCGAACGAGAACATGAAGATCGACAGCACCATCAGCGCAATGCCGGCAAGGCGTGCGGAGCGGTCGTCATAGGCGGAGAGATTCTTGAAGAAGGGCATTGGCGCCGTTTTAATCACGTGGGCGCGCCGGACAAGCCCGCATCTGCCGATTGAACGGATTGTCGCACTCTTCGCGGCACGATAGCGATAGGCGCCTCCCCAACCAGAGAGCATGGACATGACCGACTTCGACCCGACCCGGCATCGCATGATCCCCGCGCAACGCTGGTTTGAGGATTTCGTGGTCGGCGAGCGCTTCGTGCTGCCGAGCCGCACCCAGACCTCGGCGCTGTTCGCCGCCTTCCAGACCGCGAGCGGCGACACCCATCCCGTGCATTACGACGTGGAATATTGCCGCAGCCGCGGCATGCCGCATCTGCTCGCCCACGGCTTCCAGACCTTGATCCACACGGCGCCCGGCGCCGGCCTGTTTCCGTTCATGGTCGAGGACTCCCTGGTCGGCTTCCTCGAGCAATCGAGCCGGTTCCTCAAACCGGTGTTCGCCGACGACACCATCTATCCCGCGCTCGAGGTCACGGAGCTGGTGCCGGGTCGCACGACCGGCGCGGTGACGCTCAAAAGCACCGTGTTCAACCAGCGCAAGGAGCTGGTGCTGGAGGGGATGCAGAAATTCCTGATCCGGAGACGGCCTGCAGGTTAAGCACGGGGCCAAATTCGCGGAAATTCGGCCGATTCAGGGATAAGTCCGGGTTGCCGCGCGGGACCGCCTGCCCTACCTATGGCCCATGAAATTCCTCGACGAAGCAAAGGTCTATATCCGCTCCGGTGACGGCGGGAACGGCTGCGTGGCGTTCCGCCGCGAGAAGTTCATCGAATTCGGCGGTCCTTCCGGCGGTAATGGCGGCCGCGGCGGCAACGTGGTCATCGAGGTCGCCGACGGCCTCAACACGCTGATCGACTACCGCTACCAGCAGCATTTCAAGGCCCAGAAGGGCGAGAACGGTTCGGGCTCGGATCGCCATGGCGCCAACGGCAAGGCGATCGTGCTGAAGGTCCCCGTGGGCACGCAGATCTTCGACGAGGATCGCGAGACCCTGATCCACGACTTCACCAATGTCGGCGAAAAATTCGTCCTGGCCGAGGGCGGCAATGGCGGCTTCGGCAACGCGCATTTCAAATCGTCGACCAACCGCGCGCCACGCAATGCCAATCCCGGCCAGCCCGGCGAGGAGCGCTGGATCTGGCTACGGTTGAAACTGATCGCCGATGCCGGCCTGGTCGGCCTGCCCAATGCCGGCAAGTCGTCCTTCCTCTCCAAGGTCAGCGCGGCCAAGCCGAAGATCGCCGACTATCCCTTCACCACCCTGCATCCGCAGCTCGGCGTCGTGAACGCCGACGGCCGCGAATTCGTGCTGGCGGACATTCCCGGTCTGATCGAAGGCGCGCATGAAGGCGCCGGCCTCGGCGACCGCTTCCTCGGCCATGTCGAGCGCTGCCGCGTGCTGCTGCATCTCGTCGATGCGACCTGCGAGCACGCCGGCAAGGCCTACAAGACGGTGCGCAACGAGCTCAACGCCTATGGCGGCCTGCTCACCGACAAGATCGAGATCGTCGCGCTGAACAAGATCGACGCGGTCGAGCCGGACGAGTTGAAGAAGCAGAAGGACCGCTTGAAGCGCGCCGCCAAGAAGACACCGCTGCTGCTCTCCGGCATCACCGGCAACGGCGTCAAGGAAGCGTTGCGCGCGCTTGTCGAAGTGATCGGCGAGGCCCCGGTATCGGCCAAGGCGAAGAGCGCGGCCGAAGCGGAGCCGTGGTCGGCCTGATCTCTCTCCCCACGGTCGTCCCCGCCTAGTGCGCAATTGCGCACGGGGAGCGGGGACCCATACCGCGTGATCTCTAGATTGCGGATGGTCGTAGTGCCGAACGACGAGTCTTCGTCAAACCTCTCCTGTGGTAATGGGTCCCCGCGTTCGCGGGGACGACAGCGGAATGCGCGGCCGCGGGCACGCGCATCGCCGGCTTGTCATCGCGACCGCAATAGCGCAGCATTAAAAAATCAAGAAACGGCAGGGGCGAAGCATGGCGCGCGCGAAGAACGTTCTCTGGATCATGTGCGACCAGCTTCGCTACGACTATCTCGGCTGCACCGGCCATCCGACGCTGAAGACGCCCAACATCGACGCCATGGCCAAGCGTGGCGTGCTCTTCAGCAAGGCGTATGTGCAATCGCCGATCTGCGGCCCGTCGCGGATGTCGTTCTACACCGGACGCTACATGCGCTCGCACGGCTCGCACTGGAACGGCTGGCCGCTGCGCGTCGGCGAGCCCACGCTCGGCGACCACCTCAAGAAGATCGGCGTGCGCAACGTGCTGGTCGGCAAGACCCACATGGCGCCCGATCTCGAGGGCATGAAGGCGCTCGGCATCCCGCCGGAATCGATGATCGGCGTGCACGTCGCCGAATGCGGGTTCGAGCCTTATGAGCGAGACGACGGCCTGCATCCGACCGGACGGCCGCGGCCGAAATACGATCAGTACCTGCGCAGCCAGGGATTCGAGGCCACCAATCCCTGGGAGCATTGGGCCAATTCCGGCGCAGCGGACGACGGCTCCCTGCAGAACGGCTGGCTCCTGGTGCATGCCGACAAGGCCGCGCGCGTGCCGGACGAGCATTCCGAGACGCCCTACATGACGCGGCGCGCGATGGACTTCATCAGCGAGGCCGAGACCGACGGCAGGCCGTGGTGCCTGCATCTGTCCTACATCAAGCCGCACTGGCCCTATATCGCGCCCGAGCCCTATGCGAGCATGTATTCGACCGATGACATGATCCCGGCGATCCGCTCCGAGCGCGAACGCCAGAATCCGCATCCGGTGTTCGGCGCCTACATGGACATGCGCTACTCCCGCAACATGGCGCGCGACGAGGCCCGCGAGAAGGTGATTCCGACCTATATGGGCCTGATCACCCAGATCGACGACCAGATGGGCGTGCTGATGAAGTTTTTGGAGGCGCGCGGCCTGCTGGACAGCACCATGATCGTGTTCACATCCGATCACGGCGACTATCTCGGCGATCACTGGATGGGCGAGAAGGATCTGTTCCACGAACAGTCGGCGAAGATTCCGCTGATCATCATCGATCCATCCAGGGAAGCCGACGCCACGCGTGGCACGCGCAGCGACGCGCTGGTGGAAGGCATCGATCTCGCGCCGACCTTCGTCGATTATTTCGGCGGCAAGGTGCCGGGCCACATTCTCGAAGGACGCTCGCTGCTGCCGCTGCTGCGCGGCGAGAGGCCGTCCGACTGGCGCAAGGTGGCGTTCTCCGAATACGACTACGCCATGCAGGACGTGCGGCTGAAGCTGAACCAGCCGATCGAGCGCTGCCGCCTGTTCATGGTGTTCGACGGTCGCTGGAAATACATCCACGCCTCGGGCTTCCGCCCGATGCTGTATGATCTCGAAACCGATCCGGAAGAGTTTCTGGATCGCGGCGACGATCCTGATTGTGCCGGCATCGTCGCGCGCCTTCAGGCCGAGCTGTTCGATTGGGCGCTGCATCCCAACGACCACATCACCACGCCCCGCGAGAAGATCGCGAACTATGCCGACAACCAGCTCCAGGTGAAGGGCGGCATTTTGATCGGCGTCTGGGATGAAGCCGAGCTCGCGTCGATCAAGGACGGCATCGCGCAGCGCGGGAAGATGTGAATAAGCGGAGCGCAGCTCTCTCAACGCGTCATGCCCGGGCTTGTCCCGGGCATCCACGTCTTGCGTCAAACGCGGGTGCACGTGGACGGCCGGGACAAGCCCGGCCATGACGATGGAGTATGTGGCGTGAGCGAAACCTAATTCTCGATCTTGTACCCCGTCGCCTTCACGATCGGCTGCCAGAACGCCATGTTCGCGGCGAGCTCCTTGGTCAGCCCATCCGCATTGCTGCCGACCGGGATCAGCCCGATCGCGGTAAGCTTTTCCTTCACCTCGGGCCTGGCGAGCGCGGCACTCGCGGCGGCCCCGAGCTTGCTGGCGAAGTCCGGCGGGCTGCCGGCGGGCAGCCACATGCCGTACCAGGCATCCGCGACGAGATCGATGCCGCTCTCCTTCAGCGTCGGGACATCAGGTGCGAACGGCGAACGTTCCGCACTCGCGACCGCGATGATCTTCACGCCCTTGGCGCGATGCTGCGGCAACGCATCGGCCAATGTGGTGATCCCGAACGGCAGATGGCCGCCGACGAGGTCGTTGAGGATCGGCGCGCTGCCGCGATAGGGCACGCGGCTCAGGGGAATGCCGAGGTCCTTCTCCAGTTTCGAGCCGGCGAAATGCGGAATGGTGCCGTTGCTCGGCACGCCGAACGACGTCTTGTCCGGATGCGCCTTCAGCCATGCCACGAATGACTTGAAATCTGTGGCGTCGATCCCCGGACCGATCACCAGCGCGAATTCGAACCGCGCCAGCAGCGACACCGGCATAAAATCCTTGGCCGTATCGAAGCTCGGCGTCGTCTCCACCATCGGCAGCAGGTACATGGTCGGCCCGGTCGTCACCAGCACCATGCTGCCGTCGGCACTCGCGCCCTTCACCGCCTTGATGCCGATCAGGCCGTCGCCGCCGGTACGGTTCTCGACCACGATGGTCCGCTGCAGCGCCGGCGCCATCTCCTGCGCGATCAGCCGGCAGAGCGTGTCGCCGCCCGCTCCCGCCGCGAACGGGAAGACCATTTTTGTCAACCCGGCCTGCGCTTGCGATCCGCCCGCCTGCGCCGACAGCGGCAACCCCAGACATCCGGCGATGAAGTTGCGGCGATCCATCGGTTTCCTCTCTGAGCCCATTATGGTTGGCGACAATTAGAGCCAGGCGAGCGCCCCGGACAAGCGCCGTTTACCATTCCGGCCGCCTTGCGCCGGCCATCGTCCTGCTGCAAAAGCAGGCCTTAACCGGCGCCGCCTGTCGCTCCGCCGTTTCCGATGCAGAGCAATCCGTCACACGCGCCGACACATACACACATGGCCAGCCCCGAACTCAGTCAATTCCGCCGCATCGTCGTCAAGGTCGGCTCCGCCCTGCTGGTCGATTCCGACAAGGGCGAGGTGCGCGCCTCCTGGCTCGCCGCGCTCGCCGACGACATGGCCAAGCTGCATCGCGAGGGACGCGATGTGCTCGTGGTGTCCTCGGGCTCGATCGCGCTCGGCCGCAGCCGCCTCAAGCTGCCGCGCGGCCCGCTGAAGCTGGAGGAGAGCCAGGCGGCCGCCGCGGTCGGCCAGATCGCGCTGGCGCGGATCTGGTCGGAAGTGCTCGGCGCCCACGGCATCGGCGCGGGGCAGATCCTGGTCACGCTCCAGGACACCGAGGAGCGCCGCCGCTATCTCAACGCGCGCTCCACCATCGGCAAGCTGCTGGAATGGCGCGCGATCCCCGTCATCAACGAGAACGACACGGTCGCCACCAACGAGATCCGCTACGGCGACAATGACCGCCTCGCCGCGCGCGTCGCCACCATGGCGAGCGCCGATTTGCTGGTGCTGCTGTCCGACATCGACGGGCTCTACGACGCCCCGCCGAAGAACAATCCGAACGCAAAACTCATTCCCGTGGTCGACAGCATCTCCTCGGAGATCGAGGCCGTGGCAGGCGACGCCGAGTCCGAGCTGTCGCGCGGCGGCATGCGCACCAAGGTCGAGGCCGCGAAGATCGCCACGACAGGCGGCACGCATATGCTGATCGCCTCGGGCAAGATCGAGCATCCCCTGCAGGCGATCGCCGATGGCGGCCGCTGCACCTGGTTCCTGACCCCGGCCAACCCCATCACCTCGCGCAAGCGCTGGATCGCGGGCACGCTGGAGCCGAAGGGCACGCTGACCATCGATGCCGGCGCCGTGACGGCGCTGCGTGCTGGCGCCAGCCTGCTGCCGGCCGGCGTGATCAAGGTGGAAGGCCAGTTCGCCCGCGGCGATGCCGTGGTCGTGCGCGGTCCTGATACCAGCGAGGTCGGCCGCGGCCTGATCGCCTACGATGCCGAGGTCGCCGAGCGGATCAAGGGCCGCTCGTCCCCGGACGTGATGGCGATCCTCGGCATCAGCGGGAGGTCCGAGATGATCCACCGCGACGATCTGGTGGTGGGCGGGTAAGGCGCGGAGAGCACCCGCGCCGTCATGCCCGGGCTTGTCCCGGGCATCCACGTTCCTCCGGGGCCGGCCAAGACGTGGATGGCCGGGTCAAGCCCGGCCATGACGTTGGAGCTGGGCCAGTGACCGAGCCCAGCAACCGCCTCCCGAAGCCCTGCCATACCCTCCCGACCCTTCGCAGACGCGGGATTTCCGTGCTAGGACACTGCCTTAGCAGAAGGTTGAACTCCCCATGGCCGCCCCCCTCAAAGCCGTCGACGGCAATGCCGATCTCCAGGCGCTGATGTCCGATCTCGCCGCTCGTGCCCGCGCCGCCGCGCGCGTGCTGGCGCAGGCGCCGCCGGAGCAGAAGAACCGCGCGCTCGAGGCCATGGAGCGGGCGATCCGCGCGAACTCTGCCGCGATCCTTGCCGCCAATGCCGAGGACGTCGCGGAGGCCCGCGCCTCCGGCAATGCCACCTCCTCCTTCATCGACCGCCTGACGCTGACGGCGGCGCGCGTCGAAGGCATGGCCGAGGGCATCGGCATCGTGCGCGGCATCGCCGATCCGGTCGGCATCGTCACCGAGAGCTGGCAGCGGCCGAACGGCATGACCATCGAGCGCGTGCGCGTGCCGCTCGGCGTCGTCGGCGTGATCTTCGAGAGCCGGCCGAACGTTGCGGCGGATGCCGGCGTGCTGTGCCTGAAATCCGGCAATGCCGTGATCCTGCGCGGCGGCTCCGACAGTTTTCGTTCGTGCCGCGCGATCCATGAATGTCTGGTGCAGGGCCTGCGTGACGCCGGGCTCCCCGAAGCGGCGATCACGCTGGTGCCGACGCGCGACCGCGCGGCGGTCGGCATGATGCTGTCAGGATTGAACGGCGCCATCGACGTGATCGTTCCGCGCGGAGGCAAGAGCCTCGTCGCGCGCGTCGAGCAGGAAGCCCGCGTGCCCGTGTTCGCGCATCTCGAAGGCGTCAACCACGTCTATATCGATGCCAGCGCCGACCTCGCCATGGCGAAGTCGATCGTGCTCAACGCCAAGATGCGCCGCACCGGCGTCTGCGGCGCGGCCGAGACGCTGCTGGTCGATCGCGCAGCTGCCGCCAAAAACCTCAAGCCGCTGGTCGAGATGCTGATCGAGGCCGGCTGCGAAGTGCGCGGCGACGACGCCGTGCAGAAGACCGATGCGCGCGTCAAGGCTGCCAGCGAAGACGATTGGGACACCGAATATCTCGACGCGATCATCGCGGCGAAGGTGGTGGACGGTGTCGACGGCGCGATCGCGCATATCCAGAACCACGGCTCGCATCACACCGACGCGATCGTGAGCGCGGATGAGGCTGCTGCGAAGAAATTCCTGAGCGAAGTCGATTCCGCGATCGTGCTGCACAATGCCTCGACGCAGTTCGCCGATGGCGGCGAGTTCGGTTTCGGTGCCGAGATCGGCATCGCCACCGGCCGATTCCACGCCCGTGGTCCTGTCGGCGCCGAGCAGCTCACGAGCTTCAAATATCGCGTCCACGGCACAGGTCAGACGCGGCCGTAAGTCATGTCGCGAGGCGTGGGGCATTGAGTAACAATTTCGTCGCGCCACGTTTCTTCGCGCAGGCCATTCCGCCCTACACCGAAGGCATGCGCGTCGGCCTGCTCGGCGGCTCGTTCAATCCGCCGCACGAGGCTCATCGCGCCATCAGCCGGTTCGCGCTGAAACGCCTCCAGCTCGACCGCGTATGGTGGCTGGTGACGCCGGGCAATCCGCTGAAGGAGAACGGCACGCTGCATGAGCTCGGCGCGCGCATGCAGGCCGCGCGCGACGTCGCCGACGATCCCAGGATCGAGGTGAGCTGTCTCGAATCCGTCATTCGTACCCGCTATACTATCGACACGATCAACACCTTGCGCCGCCGCCTCAGCGGCCTGCGCTTTGTCTGGATCATGGGCGCCGATAATCTCGCTCAATTCCATCGTTGGCAGCACTGGCGGCGCATCGCCGACCAGGTGCCGATTGCGGTCATCGATCGCCCACCGCAGAGTTTTCGCGCCCTCGCTTCGCCCGCTGCCCAGGCCCTCGCACGCTACCGCGTGCCCGAGACGGACGCGGCATTGCTTCCGGATCGGCCAGCGCCGGCCTGGGTCTTTCTGACGGGATTGAAACTGAACCTGTCCTCGACCCGCTTGCGGAACCCGGACGGGAGCTGGAAAGGTCCGAAGTGAGACGGAGTGTGTAGATGTTGTGGGGATTTCGGACTCTCTGGCATATTGAAACCCTTAACCCCACATGATGTAGTGTAACCAGTGAGCGTCGGATTCGGCGTTCGCGATACAGTGAAAGGAATGGTCCCTGACCACATCTGTATTGTCCAAGTCTGTTTTACCCAAGGTAGCGAAACCGGCGCGTAAAACATCGACCAAAGCTGCGGCCTTGAAGGCGCAACCCGACGCCGACAAGACGCTGAGCCTGATCCTCTCCCGCCTCGACGACATGAAGGCGGAAGAGACGGTCACCATCGACCTTCGCGGCAAATCGGCGTACTCCGACTACATGATCGTCACCACCGGCCGGGTGAACCGGCACGTCGGCGCGATCGCGGACAACGTCGCCAAGGGCCTCAAGGAAAACGGCATCAGGAACATCCACGTCGAGGGCTTGCCCAATTGCGACTGGGTGCTGATCGATTCCGGCGATGTGATCGTGCACGTGTTCAGACCCGAGGTCCGCGAGTTTTACAATCTCGAGAGATTGTACACCCAGGGCCCTGGGGCGGCGAAGGCGATCTAGGCTCATCGAGCCGATTTCGAATCGGCTGACGCGCATGCTAGCGTCGTGCGCGCGCATATTGCGCGCGGTCTCGAAACACGACCTGAAGACATCATGCGAGTTGCTGTCATTGCGGTGGGCCGGCTGAAGCAGGGCCCCGAACGCGAGCTTGCCGACCGCTATTTCGAGCGGTTCGACGAAGCCGGCCGCAAGCTCGGATTCCGCGAGCTCACCATCCACGAAATCCCCGAAAGCCGCGCGCGCGACACCACGACACGGATGGCCGAAGAGGCCGCGGCGATCGGTGCGCACATCCCGGAGAAATCGATCCTGGTGGCGCTGGACGAGCGCGGCCAGAATCTCGACTCCACCGTATTCGCACGGCACCTCGGGCGCTGGCGCGACGAGGGTGCCGGACATACTATCTTCGTGATCGGAGGAGCGGACGGACTTTCGCCCGAATTGCGCCGTAAGGCCAAGCTCGCGATCGCGTTCGGCTCTGCGACCTGGCCGCACCAAATGGTCCGCGTCATGCTTCTGGAACAGCTTTATCGGGCCGCCACCATTCTGGCCGGCCATCCCTATCACCGCGCATGATGCGCGCACAACGAGCACCTTTGCGTAAAGCGATGCGAGCGCCGATCCTCAACCTGCTGCTGATCGCTGGCGTTACAGGCGCAAGCCTCGCGCAAGCTCAGACGCAAGGTCAGACAATTGCGCCCGCGCCACAGACGGCGGCCGTCTCGCCCGATGCGATCAAGCAGCGCGAGCAGGAGCTCGAGGCCGCCCGCGCGAGGCAGAAGAGCGCCGAGGAAGCGCAGGCCAAGCTCAAGGCCGAGATCACCTCGCTCGGCCAGGACCGCACCCAGCTCAATCAGCAACTGATCGATACCGCAGCCAATGTGCGGACCGTCGAGACCAAGATCGACGAAGCCGAAGCGCGGCTGCGCTCGCTCAACGGCCGCGAGCAGCAGATGCGCACCTCGCTGGAGTCGCGCCGCGCCGACATCGTCGAGGTGCTGGCGGCCCTGCAGCGCGCCGGCCGGCGCACGCCGCCGGCGCTGTTGGTGCGGCCCGAAGATGCGCTGCAATCACTGCGCACCGCCATGCTGCTCGGTGCCGTGGTGCCGGAATTGCGCGGCCGCGCCGAGAAGCTCGCGAGCGACCTCGGCGAGCTCGTGGCCCTGCGCAAGAACATCGCCGCCGAACGCGACCAGCTCGCCATCGACCGCGACAAGGTCCGCAACGACCAGACCCGGCTCACCGCCCTGGTCGACGAGCGGCAGCGCCAGCAGGCGTCGCGCGAAAAGGACCTCGACGCCGAGAACTCGCGCGCCATCGCGCTCTCCAGGCAGGTCGGCGATCTCCAGGGGCTGATCACCAAGATGGAGCAGGATCTGCAGAGCGCCGCCAAGGCCGCCGAGAAGGCGGCTGAGGCCGCCAAGCAGGCCGAGGCCAAGGCGGCCGCCAGCGCCAAGCCCGGTCCAGGCACTTTCAAGGACCGGTCCCGGACCACCCCGGCGATCGCCTTCGCGGCGGCCAAGGGGCTCCTGCCTTTGCCGGTTAACGGTAACAAGATCAGGGATTTTGGCGGTTCCGACGGGGTCGGCGGTGTCCAGAAGGGCATTTCGCTGGCAACCAGGCCCGGCTCCCAGGTCACGACGCCGTGTGATGGCTGGGTTGTCTATTCCGGCCCGTTCCGCAGCTATGGACAACTCTTGATCCTCAACGCCGGGGGCGGGTATCATGTCCTGATCGCCGGGATGGAGCGCATTTCGGTTAACATCGGTCAGTTTGTGCTCACGGGGGAACCGGTCGCGACCATGGGATCGACCTCTCAAGTCGCCTCCATTCTCGCCACGAACGCGAGTCAACCTGTGCTCTATGTCGAGTTCCGTAAGGACGGCACTCCAATCGATCCAGGCCCATGGTGGGCCGCAAATGAAGGCGAGAAGGTTCGCGGATGATGCGCAAGACTTCAGTTATCCTCCTCAGCGCGGCCACCGGTGCTGCGCTGACGCTGTTCGTGACCCAGCCGCGCGCGGTCTTCATGGGCTCCAGCGCGCGAGCCGCCACCGCAGACACCTATCGCCAGCTCAATCTGTTCGGCGACGTGTTCGAGCGCGTGCGCTCGGACTATGTCGAGAAGCCCGATGACACCAAGCTGATCGAATCCGCGATCAGCGGCATGCTCACCGGCCTCGATCCGCATTCGAGCTACATGGACGCCAAGAGCTTCCGCGACATGCAGGTGCAGACCCGCGGTGAGTTCGGCGGCCTCGGCATCGAGGTCACGATGGAGGACGGCCTGATCAAGGTGGTCTCGCCGATCGACGACACCCCCGCTTCGCGCGCCGGCGTCATGGCCAACGACATCATCACCAATCTCGACGACGAAGCCGTGCAGGGCCTGACCCTGAACCAGGCGGTCGAGAAGATGCGCGGTCCGGTCAACACCAAGATCAAGCTCAAGATCATCCGCAAGGGCCAGGACAATCCAATCGACGTCACCCTGGTGCGCGACAACATTCGCGTCCGCTCGGTGCGCGCGCGCATCGAGGCCGACGACATCGCCTATATCCGCATCACCACCTTCAACGAGCAGACCACCGAAGGCCTGAAGCGCGAGGTCGCCAACCTCTCGAATCAGATCGGCGACAAGCTGAAGGGCTACATCATCGACCTCCGCAACAACCCGGGCGGCCTGCTCGAGGAAGCGGTCACCGTCTCCGACTCGTTCCTGGAGAAGGGCGAGATCGTCTCGACCCGCGGCCGCAATGCCGAGGAAACGCAGCGCCGCACCGCGCATGCGGGCGACCTCACCAAGGGCAAGCCTGTCATCGTGCTGGTCAATGGCGGTTCGGCTTCGGCGTCGGAAATCGTCGCCGGCGCGCTGCAGGACCACAAGCGCGCGACCATCGTCGGCACGCGCTCGTTCGGCAAGGGCTCGGTGCAGACCATCATTCCGCTCGGCTCGGGCAACGGCGCACTGCGTCTGACCACGGCGCGCTACTACACGCCGTCGGGCAAGTCGATCCAGGCCAAGGGCATCGTGCCGGACATCGAAGTGCTACAGGACGTGCCGGACGAGCTGAAGTCGCGCACCGACACCAAGGGCGAGGCTTCGCTGCGCGGCCATCTCAAGAACGACGGCGACGAGAAGACCGGCTCGCAGTCCTACGTCCCGCCGGACGCCAAGGACGACAAGGCGCTCAAGCTCGCGGACGACCTGCTCCACGGCATCAAGAACAGCGCCTCCGCGGCGCCGACGCCGGGCGACAACAAGGCCACGACCGACAAGCCCAAAGCGGCGAACTAAGTCGGCGCCTCATCTCATCTCTCGAAAAGGGCGGCTCCGAGAGCCGCCCTTTTTGCTTGGGGCTCCTGCTACCCCCGGCCTATCCCGGCCTGACGCCGCTTGACCTCGGCGTGGTATCGTCGGCGGGAGTGATTCGGGATCTCGCATGACTGAAACGGCCGATGATCTGAGCGCCCCGCTCGGACAGGACAAGCCGCGCCGGAAACGGCGGCTGCGGCTGCCGTTCACAGCCATGCAGGCCCTCGCTGTCATGCTCGGCCTGTTCCTGGTCGCCTTCGCCGGCTTCGCCATCTTCAACAAGGATCCGCTCGGCGGCGAGCCGATGACGCGGATTGCGATCCGTGAACCCAGGGCCACCGACGAGAAGCCGGCCGCCGCGGGCCTTGGCCAGGAGAGCAAGCCGGAGAGCAAGCTCGAGGCCAAGGAGGCGCCGAAGCAGGCGGGCGAGCAGAAAACCGTCACCATGATCGACGGTTCCACCGGCACGCGCCACGACGTGGTGATCGGCGGCGGCGATGCCGCCGACAAGGGCGACGCCGCGGCCGCCTCCGCCCCACCGCCCGTCATGGCCGGGATCGACCCGAAGCTGCTGGAAAAATCGCGCTACGGCATGATCCCCGTGACGGCCGAGGGCGCAAAGCCGTTCAGCGTCTACGCGGCGGATGCCGACCGCGCCAAGGCGGCGAAGATGCCTGTGGTCGCGATCCTGATCGGCGGCCTCGGCGTCGGCGCGGCCAAGACCAACGACGCGATCATGCGGCTGCCGCCGGCGGTGACGCTGGCCTTCACGCCCTATGGCGCCGACCCCGGCAAGCTCGCCGAGCGGGCCCGCGCGCAGCGCCACGAGATTTTCCTCCAGATCCCGATGGAGCCCTACGACTTCCCGGACAACGACCCGGGCCCGCAGACGCTACTGACGTCGCTCACCACCGACCAGAACATGGACCGCCTGTACTGGCACCTGAGCCGGATGCAGGGCTATGCCGGCCTCACCAATTTCATGGGCGCCCGCTTCGTGGCAACCGACGCCGCGATGCAGCCGATCATCCGCGAGGCGGCCAAGCGCGGCCTCGGCTTCTTCGACGACGGCTCCTCGCCGCGCAGCATCGCGCCCCAGGCCGCGGCCAGCCAGGCGATGCCGTTCGGCAAGGGCGATATCGCGATCGACGTGGTGCCGACACCGGCGGAGATCGACCGCGCCCTGAACAAGCTCGAATCGATGGCGCGCGAGCGCGGCGTCGCAATCGGCACCGCGTCCGCCCTGCCCGTCTCGATCGAGCGCATCGGCAGCTGGACCAAGACATTGAGCGACCGTGGTATCCTTTTGGTGCCATTGACAACCGCGATGCTGAAATCAAAATCCAGCTAAATCAACGGATTGGTACGGCACGGGCCCTCGGGGCCGGCATACCCACCAAGAACACGCGAGAGGTCTGGCGGAATGGCGCGTTACGAGGATCTGCCCTACCGTACTTGCGTCGGTGTGATGCTGATCAACAAGAAGGGTCTGGTGTTCATCGGCCGCCGCGCCGGCGGCATCGAGCATGTCGACGACGCCCATGTCTGGCAGATGCCGCAGGGCGGCGTCGATCCCGGTGAGGACACCTGGGAGGCCGCCAAGCGCGAGCTCTATGAGGAGACCAGCGTGCGCTCGGTCGAGCGGCTCGGCGAGGTTGCGGACTGGCTCGTCTACGACATCCCGCGCACGGTTGCGGGACGTGCCTGGAAGGGCCGCTATCGCGGCCAGCGCCAGAAATGGTTCGCGGTCCGGTTCACTGGCAAGGACAGCGAGATCAATGTCGAAAAGCCCGGCGGCGGCGGCCACAAGGCCGAGTTCATGAGCTGGCGCTGGGAGCCGATGAAGAACCTGACCGGTTTGATCATCCCGTTCAAGCGCCCGGTCTATGAGCGCGTGGTGAAGGAATTTTCCGCGCTGGCGGCTGAATAAATCAAATCGTCATCCCGGGTTCGGTGCTAATGCATCGCCGGAATGACGATGAAAGACGCGCGCGTGACCAATCAAAAACCCTACCGTCCCAACGTGGGGATCGCCCTCTTCAATGCCGATGGCCGCGTGCTGATCGGCCACCGCTTCAAGGGCGACGGCCCCGAGATCATCCTGCCGGGCCTCGACTGGCAGATGCCGCAAGGCGGTGTCGATGAGGGCGAGAACCTGCGCGATGCGGCCTTGCGCGAGCTTTGGGAAGAGACCAGCGTCAAGAGTGCGGACTATCTCGGCGAGACAGACTGGCTGACTTACGAATTCCCTCCCTACGACGGGCCGCAGACGCACCGGCTGGCGAAATTCCGCGGGCAGCGCCAGAAATGGTTCGCGCTGCGCTTCACCGGCCGCGATGACGAGATCGATCCGCTGACACCGCGCAACGAACAGCCCGCGGAGTTCGACGCCTGGCGTTGGGAGCGGCTCGACCGCGTCGCCGACCTCGTGGTGCCGTTCCGCCGCGAGGTCTACCGCGCGGTCGCGCAGCAGTTTGCGCCCTTCGCAAACTAAAACTGCGAAAACAACCCCATGCACAGTACAGATGGGGTTGAGATCATGAGAGATTTTTCGTCGGAAATTTGCGTGTGAGAGGGTATCGCTCTCTCCGTTCCCTCCCCCTTGCGGGGGAAGGAACCGAGCTAGTGAAATCTCATTGCATCAGTTCGTCGGCCCCACCGTGAACGGGCCGATCGCGATGACGTGGCAATCGCTGTCGCGCTTGGCGCAGTCGGCGAGCGCGGAATTGACGGCGGTCTGCTCGTCCGCGGCCTTCAGGCCGAGGCCCGGCCGGCCCGCGGTCCCGACCGCGACTGCGTTCCAGCCCATGCCATCGGCGAGCTTGCGCACGACCTCGGCGCGCGTGTCGGCGGCGATCGAGGCGTTCGACGCGGCATGGAAGAAGCCGGTGATCCTGAGCAGGGTCGGGATCGGCACGACGAAATTGTCATCGACCGCGACGATCAGGCAGGCCACCCCGGCGATGGCGCCGCACGATTCCAGCGAACGCCGCGCCGAATCGTCGACGGATGACGCGCCCAGCACCATGAAATATTGACCGCCCGGGCCGAGCGCGATCGCGCGGGATTTCGCCGCCGGAACGAACATGTTCTCGAGCCGGATTTTTGCCGGATCGCGCACCATCGGAAAATCTTTCGGCACGAAGGCCCGCTCGGTCATGGCATCGTGGCGCACCCAGGGCTGCGGCGGCATCGGCGGCTTGCCGTGCATGTAGACGACGTCGTTGCCGACCGCGTAGAGCTCGCAACGCCGCGGCGATTGTGAGGCATCGGCGCGCTTCTGGCACTGCTCGAGCGCCATGTTGCGCGCGGCTTCCTCGGTCGGCTGGTTCAACGCCGCGCCTGTGAAGCCGCCGATATTGAGCGCGAAGGCCTTGTAGTCGCCGGAGGCGGAATAGTCGCCGGCCAGATAGTTGCGGATACGCTCGTTGATGAAGGGCACGCTGTCGACGGCAAGCTTGCCTGACAACGGCGCGGCGGCCGGTGAGGGCGCGGGCATCGGTGCCATCGCGGCGCCGGCTGGGCTCATCGGAGCCATCGGCGCCTTTGCCATCTGGGTCGGCATCGGGCTCGGCGCCACGGCATTTGCCGCTGGCGCTGCGCTCGGCGTCGCGGCCGGGGCGGGCGCGGCGGTGACCGTCTGCTTGAGCTTGGTGTTGTAGAGGAAGCCGGTGACGAGGATGGCCACGACCGAGACGACGGCGACCACCAGCGGCCACATCCACACCGGTGCCGCGGCCAGCTTGGAGGCGGGCTTCTTCACTTTTGGCGTTGCGTAGGTGCCGTCCTCGCGCCGCATCGCCACCATGTAGGCGTGCACCGGCGTCGGGATGTTCTTGACCTCCTGCGCGCCGATGTCGGCGAACTGCACCGACAGCTTGTTGGCGACCTGCTCGTGCACGGCGCGGGAGACGCAGATACCGCCGACCTCGGCGAGGCCTTCGAGCCGGGCGGCGATATTGACGCCGTCACCGAGCAGATCGCCGTTGCGCTCGACCACGTCGCCGATGGTGATGCCGATGCGGAACGACATCTGCCGGCTCGGCGGATAGGCCATGTTGCGGGTTCGCAGGGATTCCTGGATGTCGATCGCGCAGCGCACCGCATCGACCGCGCTCGGAAATTCCGCCAGCACGGCGTCGCCCGCCGTGTTGAAGATGCGTCCGTTGGCCTTCGCGATGAAGTCGTCGATGACCTCGCGATAGGAGGCGAGACGCCGCAGCGTCTCCTCTTCGTCTTCCGCGACCAGTCTTGAGTAACCGGCAATATCGGCCGCGAAAATCGCTGCGATCTTGCGTTTCATCTGCTGCCAGCCCCGAAACAAATTCGCGGGCGCAGAATGCCGCTATCGGCGGCGCGGTGCAACAAAGTTTCAGCGCCCGCCACTTCCGTGACGAGCGCTGAACCTTTTCAGGAATTCTTAGCTTGAGCCCCGGAGCGGTGCGCCGGGGCTTAGTGCATAGCCGTGCTGTTGAGCTGCTGCTGGATGCTCTTGAAGTGGTCGAGCCGCTCGATCGCCTGATCGAGTTCGTCGCCTTCGTGCTCCTTCAGGCCCTCTTCCATCTCGGAGATGGTCGCGGCGAACTGGGCACGGTCGAGTTCGTCGAGCGACGTCGCAACGTCGGCGAGCACGGTGAGGCCCTTTTCGGAGACTTCGGCGAGACCGCCGAGCACGATGATCTTCACGGGCCTGCCGCCCGTGGTCACGGTGAGGATGCCGGGCCGGATCGCAGCCACGACCGGCGCATGTCCCGCCAGCACGCCGAAGTCACCCTCGACGCCGGGGATATCGACCTGATCGACCTCGCCCGAGAATGCGAGCTTTTCCGGCGAGACGAGATCGAAGTGGATGGTGGCCATTGGAAACCTGCGAATGGTGAGTGGCGAACGCGCGAGTGGCGAGCAGCGAATGGCGAATAGATTCTACTCGCCACTCCCTGTTCGCTATTCGCCGGCTTAGGCGGCTTCCGCCGCCAGCTTCTTGCCCTTCTCGACTGCCTCTTCGATGGTGCCGACCATGTAGAAGGCGGCTTCCGGCAGGTGGTCATACTTGCCTTCGCAGAGGCCGCGGAAGCCCTTGATGGTGTCCGCGAGGTCGACGAACTTGCCGGGCGAGCCGGTGAAGATTTCGGCGACGTGGAACGGCTGCGACAGGAAGCGCTCGATCTTGCGGGCGCGCGCCACCGTCAGCTTGTCCTCTTCCGAAAGCTCGTCCATGCCGAGAATGGCGATGATGTCCTGGAGCGACTTGTAGCGCTGCAGCACCTGCTGGACCTGACGCGCGGTGTCGTAGTGCTCCTGACCGACGACGAGCGGCGAGAGCATGCGCGAGGTCGAGTCGAGCGGGTCCACCGCGGGGTAGATGCCCTTTTCCGAGATCGCGCGCGACAGCACGGTGGTGGCGTCCAAGTGCGCGAACGAGGTCGCGGGCGCCGGGTCGGTCAAGTCGTCGGCCGGAACGTAGATCGCCTGCACCGAGGTGATCGAGCCCTTCTGCGTGGTGGTGATGCGCTCCTGCAGCGCGCCCATGTCGGTGGCGAGCGTCGGCTGATAACCCACCGCCGACGGGATGCGGCCGAGCAACGCCGACACTTCCGAGCCGGCCTGGGTGAAGCGGAAGATGTTGTCGACGAAGAACAGCACGTCCTGGCCCTGGTCGCGGAAATGCTCGGCGACGGTGAGACCGGTGAGGCCGACGCGGGCGCGGGCGCCCGGCGGTTCGTTCATCTGGCCGAACACCAGCGCGCACTTCGACTTCACGCTCGGATCCGGATTGTGCGGATCGGCGTTGACCTTGGACTCGATGAACTCGTGATAGAGGTCGTTGCCTTCGCGGGTACGCTCGCCGACGCCGGCGAACACGGAGTAACCGCCGTGCGCCTTCGCGACGTTGTTGATCAGCTCCTGAATCAGCACGGTCTTGCCGACGCCGGCGCCGCCGAACAGGCCGATCTTGCCGCCCTTCGCATAGGGAGCAAGAAGATCGACGACCTTGATGCCGGTGACGAGAATTTCAGCTTCGGTCGACTGGTCGGTGTAGGTCGGCGCTTCCTGGTGGATGGCGCGCACGCCTTCGGACTTGATCGGGCCGGCTTCGTCGATCGGCTCGCCGATCACGTTCATGATGCGGCCGAGCGTGCCGTCGCCCACCGGAACCGCGATCGGCTGGCCGGTGTCGGTCACTTCCTGGCCGCGCACCAGACCTTCGGTCACGTCCATCGCGATCGTGCGCACGGTGGATTCACCGAGATGCTGCGCAACTTCCAGCACGAGGCGGATGTTGCCGTTCTTGGTTTCCAGCGAATTGAGAATGGCCGGGAGGTGGCCTTCGAACTGAACGTCGACGACGGCGCCCATGACCTGGGTGACGCGACCGACCGGGTTAGCTGCTGTAGCCATGAAGCTCTCCTTCGAAATTCTTTACTTGAACGACCGTCGTTTGGTTCGTGCGTCAGACCGCCTCGGCGCCGGAGATGATCTCGATCAGCTCCTTGGTGATCTGGGCTTGACGGGTTCGGTTGTAGATCTGGGTTTGCTTGCGGATCATTTCGCCGGCATTGCGGGTGGCGTTGTCCATCGAGCTCATCTGCGCGCCGTAGAACGAAGCGTTGTTTTCCAGCAGCGCGCGGAAGATCTGCACCGCGATATTGCGCGGCAGCAGGCCGGACAGCAGTTCGTCCTCTTCCGGCTCGTATTCGTAGGAGGTCGTCGGCGCATTCGCCGCCTTTTCCTCGACGACCAGCGGGATGATCTGCTGCGCGGTCGGGATCTGGGCGATCACGGACTTGAACTGCGCGTAGAACAGCGTGCAGACGTCGAACTCACCGTTGTCGAAACGCGCCAGCACCTTCTTGGCGATGTCCTCTGCGTTGACGAAGCCGAGCTGGCGAACGCTGCGCAGGTCGAGATGCTCGACGATCTGCTTGTCGAACAGGCGGCGGAGCTGCTCGTAGCCCTTGCGGCCGACGCAGAAGAATTTGACTTCCTTGCCCTGCGCGATCAGCGCCTGGGCGCGCTCGCGCGCGAGGCGCACGATCGAGGAGTTGAAAGCGCCGGACAGGCCGCGCTCGCCGGTGCAGACCAGCAACAGGTGGACCTGGTCCCTGCCGGTGCCGGCCAGCAGCGCCGGCGCGCCGGGCGAACCCGCGGCGGCGCTGGCGATGTTGGAGATCACCGCGCTCATCTTGTCGGCATAGGGCCGCGCCGCCTCGGCCGCCTGCTGGGCACGGCGCAATCTGGACGCCGCGACCATCTGCATCGCCTTGGTGATCTTCTGCGTCGCCTTGGTGGAGGCGATGCGGACGCGCATGTCTTTAAGTGACGCCATTCTTCGTCCCCGACGATCCGACCCTTTGGCCTGATCGCAAACCTATCCAGTCGTCATGCCCGGGCTCGCCCCGGGCATCCACGTGGTACCTCACACGCCGTTAGACGTGGATGGCCGGGACGAGCCCGGCCATGACGGCACTTACGCGAAGCTCTTCGCGTAGCCCTCGACCACCGACTTCAGCTTGGCGGCGGTGTCGTCGGAGAGATCGCGGCTGTCGCGGATCGCGTTGAGGATCTCGGCGTTCTTGCCGCGCAGCAACGACAGCAGACCGTCCTCGAACGCGCGCACCTTGTTGAGCGGGAGCGGATCGAGATAGCCGTTGGTGCCGGCCCAGATCACACAGACCTGCTCTTCCATCTTCAGCGGCGCGAACTGCGGCTGCTTCAGGAGTTCGGTCAGGCGCGAACCGCGGTTGAGCAGGCGCTGGGTCGAGGCGTCGAGATCGGAGCCGAACTGCGCGAATGCCGCCATTTCGCGGTACTGCGCGAGCTCGCCCTTGATCTTGCCGGCGACCTTCTTGGTGGCCTTGGTCTGCGCCGACGAGCCGACGCGCGACACCGACAGACCGACGTTCACCGCGGGACGGATGCCCTGGAAGAACAGGTCGGTTTCCAGGAAGATCTGGCCGTCGGTGATCGAGATGACGTTGGTCGGAATGTAGGCCGACACGTCGTTGGCCTGGGTTTCGATGACCGGCAGCGCCGTCAGCGAGCCCGAGCCCTGGTCCTTGTTCAGCTTCGCCGCGCGCTCGAGCAGACGGGAGTGCAGATAGAACACGTCGCCCGGATAGGCTTCGCGGCCCGGCGGGCGGCGCAGCAGCAGCGACATCTGGCGATAGGCGACGGCCTGCTTGGACAGATCGTCATAAATGATGACGGCGTGCATGCCGTTGTCGCGGAAGTACTCGCCCATGGTGCAGCCGGTGAACGGCGCGATGTACTGCATCGGCGCCGGGTCCGAAGCGGTGGCGGCGATGATGATCGAATATTCCAGCGCGCCCTGCTCTTCCAGCACCTTCACGAACTGGGCGACGGTCGAACGCTTCTGGCCGATCGCGACGTAGACGCAATACAGCTTGATGTTCTCGTCCGGCTGCGCGTTGAGCGGCTTCTGATTCAGAATGGTGTCGAGCGCGATCGCGGTCTTGCCGGTCTGACGGTCGCCGATGATCAGCTCGCGCTGGCCACGGCCGATCGGGATCAGGGCGTCGATCGCCTTGAGGCCGGTCGCCATCGGCTCGTTCACCGACTTGCGCGGAATGATGCCGGGCGCCTTGACGTCGACGCGCATGCGCTTGTCGGCCTGGATCGGGCCCTTGCCGTCGATCGGGTTGCCCAGCGCGTCGACGACGCGGCCGAGCAGGCCCTTGCCGACCGGCGCGTCCACGATGGCGCGGGTGCGCTTGACGGTCTGGCCTTCCTTGATCTCGCGGTCGGCGCCGAAAATAACGACACCGACGTTGTCGGTTTCGAGGTTCAGCGCCATGCCGCGGGTGCCGTTCTCGAACTCGACCATTTCACCGGCCTGGACGTTGTCCAGACCATAGACGCGGGCAATACCGTCGCCGACGGACAGCACCTGTCCGACTTCGGAGACTTCAGCTTCCTGGCCGAAATTCTTGATCTGGTCCTTGAGGATCGCGGAAATTTCCGCGGCGCGGATGTCCATCAGCCTGCCTCTTTCATCGCGTGCTTGATCGAATTGAGTTTGGTGCGAAGCGAACTATCGATCATGCGGCTGCCAAGCTTGACCACGAGGCCACCGATGATCGAGGGATCGACCTTCACGTTGAGCGCGACGTCCTTGCCGGTCACCGACTTCAGGGCAACCTTGAGGGCGTCGAGATTCTTGTCCGACAGCGCTTCCGCCACGGTGACTTCGGCCGTCGTCTCGCCTTTGAACCTGGCGACGAGGGCGCGATAGGCGCGAATGACGTCGGCCACCGCGAACAGGCGGCGGTTGGCGGTCAGGACCTTCAGGAAATTGGCGGAGATGCCGGCGATGCCCGCCTTGTCCAGCACGGCCGAGAGGGCCCTGGACTGGGTATCGGCCGCGAACACCGGGCTGCGGACGAGGCGCTTCAGATCGGCGCTTTCGTTCAGCAAACCCTCGAATTTATCGAGATCGGCCTTGACCTTGTCGACCACATTCTGGTCGCGGGCCAGTTCAAACAAGGCCGTTGCATAACGGCCCGACACACCGGAAACGGACGTATCTTCTGCAGCCACAGACGCGCTCTTTTTGCTGTCAAACTCGCAAGGGAAAAACCGTCGCCACAAAGCGGCGCCAAGCGATCCAAGCCCTTGGAATTCAAGCGGGACTTCGATTTTCGGCCGACACGGGAGGTGCCGGGTCCGTTAAAATCGCGGCTTTGCTAACATAGCAGGCGCGCACGTGCAACATGACGCCAAATTAAAGGCACGACCTTCTGTCGCCAGTTCGTCGCAGCCGACGGCGCCGCGCTAGCGGCCTGCCACGTCGCGGAATGACGCGCCCCCTCTCGGCGGCTTCTCGACCATTCGTTCCTGCCCTCAGCGCATAGCGGCCATGAACACGGATCGCTGAGGCGTGAATCCGGCGTGACCCGCAACCTCCCCTGAATACTTTCCCAATTCTAAACGCGAAGTATAATTGCTTCGTTTTACAGTATTCGTAAGTAATGAATTGGTTAAAGAATTGTTAAAGCAAAGGGCTACGGAACATTGGCTGCAATATCGATGCCAGTCACAAGATATGTCATGACGACATAGAATGGAATTACTGCCCAATTCACGCCTCATTGCGAATCGAAACGCGATCCCGCTCACAAACTGATGGGGGCTCCTCTTGCCACACATGTGGCAATACTAGCTTAGGGACCACAAATGCTGTCTTTGATGACGCTGGGCACCGTGACCCGGCCACGCACGGCGATTGCTTTCGTTGCCGCAACTCTTCTCGTCGGTGGAACTGCCACCGAAGCCTCTGCCAAATCCCGGCATCACCGGCACTCTCACCATCATCACCGCCACCACGTCCAGAACGATGCCAACACGACCTCCGATTGGCGCAACGCCAACGCGTCGATGACGCCGTCGTCGGGCACGGGTCGCAGCTTCTCCGGCATGGCCTCCTATTATGGCAACGAGTCCGGTAGCCGGACTGCATCGGGCCAGCGCTTCAACCAGAACGCCATGACCGCAGCGCACCGCTCGCTGCCGTTCGGCACCAAGCTGCGCGTCACCCATGGCGGCCAGAGCGTGATCGTCACCATCAATGACCGTGGCCCGTTCATTCGCGGCCGCGTCCTCGACCTCTCCACTGGCGCTGCCCGCGCCATCGGCCTCACCGGCGCCGGCGTCGGCCGCGTCACTGCGGAAGTGGTCTCCTAAGGCGCCACCAGCGCCTCACCGACAAAGCGCAGATCTCGCCATCGTCCGCATGGACTTGTGAGCGGCGGGATCAGCGCAGGTGAAGCAAGCCCGTTGTCTTGGGGGACAGCGGGCTTTTTGTTTGCCCCGTCATTGCGAGGCATGATCCGTAGCCCGGATGGAGCCTAGCGAAATCCGGGGTCTTTGTAGGCGGATCGACTTGTCCCGGATTGCGCTGCGCTCCATCCGGACTACAGGCTTTTTGTTGTCGTCATTCCGGGGCGATGCGTAGCATCGAGCCCGGAATCTATCAGGCCGCAGAGTTGGTGGATGAATGGATTCCGGGTTCACGCTTCGCGTGCCCCGGAATGACAGGGAACTACAAAAAGCTCTGCGGATCGACGTCCACTTCGAGCTTTTGATTGCCCTTCGGCTTCGGACACACCGCCAGCCAGTTGCGCAGATAGTCCGACAGATCGAATCCGCGCGCCGATTTCACCAGGATGCGGAAACGGTAGCGGCCCTTGATCACGGCGAGCGGAGCCTCCGCCGGTCCCAGCACCACGACGCGCTCGTCGCGCGGTGCGAGCGCAACGAGGCGGCGGCCCAGACCTTCGGCGCTCGGACGGTCGCCTGCCGAAATGATCAGGCTCGCGAGCCGGCCGAACGGCGGATAGAGCGTGCGCTCGCGCAGATCGATCTCGCTGTCGTAGAAGGCCTCGCGGTCGCAGGCGATCAGCGCCTTCATCACGGGATGGTCGGGCTGGTGGGTCTGGAGATAGCCGACGCCGCGGCCCTGCTCGCGCCCGGCGCGGCCGATCACCTGGTTGAGCAACTGCCAGGTGCGTTCCGACGCGCGCGGATCGCCGTTGGACAGGCCCAGATCCGCATCGACCACGCCGACGAGATTGAGCCGCGGAAAGTTGTGGCCCTTGGCGACGAGCTGCGTGCCGATGATGATGTCGACGCGGCCCTCCGCGATCTCGGCAAGCTCGGAGCGCATCGTCTCGATCGAGGTGATGAGATCGCTCGACAGCACCATGGTGCGCGCCTCGGGGAACAGCGCGGCCGCCTCCTCCTGCAAGCGCTCGACGCCCGGCCCGACCGCGACCAGCGATTCCTCCGCCGCGCAATGCGGGCAGGTCTGCGGCCGCGGCATCGAGAAGCCGCAATGGTGGCAGACCAGCCGCTGGCGGAAGCGGTGATCGACCAGCCAGGCATCGCAGATGGTGCAGGCGAAGCGATGGCCGCAGGCACGGCACAGCGTCAGCGGCGCATAGCCGCGGCGATTGAGGAACAGCAGCGCCTGCTCGCGCTTTTCAATCGCTTTTCTGATCTCGGAAGCGAGCCGCGGCGAGATGAAGCGGCCGCGCGCCGGCGGCTCGCGGCGCATGTCGATGGCCTCGATATGCGGCATGTGCTGGCCGCCGAAGCGCGAGGGCAGCGCGATGCGCTGATAGCGGCTCTTGCGCGCATTGACCTCGGATTCGACCGACGGCGTGGCGGAGGCCAGCACGATCGGGATCTTTGCGACATGCGCGCGGACCACCGCCATGTCGCGGGCGTGATAATGCACGCCCTCGTCCTGCTTGTAGGCCTGGTCGTGCTCTTCATCGACCACGATGAGGCCGAGATTGGCGTAAGGCAGAAACAGCGCCGAGCGCGCGCCGACCACGACCGGCGCACTGCCGTCGGAGATCGCGGCCCAATTGCGCGCGCGGGTGCGCGGCGTCAGCTCGGAGTGCCATTCGATCGGACGCACGCCAAAGCGCTGCGCGAAGCGGTCGAGGAACTGGCCGGTCAGCGCGATCTCCGGCATCAGGATCAGCGATTGTTTGCCGCGACGGATCGCTTCCGCAACCGCCTCGAAATAGACCTCGGTCTTGCCCGAACCGGTGACGCCGTCGAGCAGCGCGACGTGGAACGTGCCGTTGGCCGCGAGCGCGCGCATCGTGTCGGCAGCGCTGCGCTGGAGCGGTGAAAAATCCGGACGGCCAAATTCCGGATCGGGCGCCGGCGGCGGCGGAGGCGGCGGCATCGGCTCGACCGTGAGGGTGCCTTCGTCGACGAGGCCGTCGATCACGCCGGCCGAGACGCCGGCTTCCTTGGCGGCCTCGGACTTGCCGTGCAGCAGCCGGTCCGACAGCACCTCGATCACGCGCTGCCGCGCCGGCGTCAGCCGCCGCGGCGGATCGCCGACCAGGCGCACGCCGGCGCGCACCCGCTCCGGGCCGAGATTCTCGCCCATGCGCAGGCACATCCGCAGCACCATGCCGCGCGGGCTCAGCGTGTAGTTGGCGACCCAGTCGACGACCGAGCGCAGCTCAGGCTTCAGCGGAGGAAGATCGAGCTTTTCGCTGACCTCCTTGAGCCGGTTGTGCAGGCGCGGATCGGGATTGGCGTTTTCCGCCCAGACCACGGCCAGCACTTCGCGGGGCCCGAGCGGCACGCCGACGAGATCGCCCGCCTTCAGCTCCATTCCGCGCGGCACCTTGTAGGAATAGGTCTGGTCGAGCGCGACCGGCACCAGCACGTCGACCATGCGGGTCGCGTTGGCGGGGGTGGTCGTGCTGCGCGACGAATGATCCATCAATGGTCTTTGGAGGGAGAATCGGAACCTTGGGGCCTTGAAGCTAACGCCCCCGGGCGGCCTTAGCGATCAGTAAACGGGTGTGATGCGATATACTGAGTGGAATCAATACGTCCAGAGCGCATGAGCAAAGCCGCGGCCCCCCCAATCGAGCTCGCCAGCGCCGATCCCTCGATCGCGCAGGAGATGACGCGCTGGCTGTCGCATCTCGGCGCCGAGCGGCGGCTGTCGCCGAAGACGCTGGAGGCCTATGGCCGCGATCTGCGGCAATGCCTGGATTTCCTCAGCAATCATTGGGGCGAGCGCGTGACGCTGTCGCGCTTTGCCGCGCTGGAAGCCACCGACATCCGCGCCTTCATGGCGATGCGCCGCGCCGACGACATCGCCGGCCGCTCGCTGATGCGCGCGCTGGCGGGCCTGCGCTCGTTCGGCCGCTTCCTCGAACGCGAAGGCAAGGGCAAGGTCGGCGCACTCTCGGCGATCCGCGCGCCCAAGGTGGCCAAGACTTTGCCGAAGCCGCTGCCGATGGCATCCGCAAAACGTCTCGCCGATGCTGACGAGCGCGCCGGCGAGGAACGCGAGACATGGGTTCTGGCCCGCGACGCCGCGGTGATGGCGCTCTTGTATGGCTCGGGCCTGCGCATCTCCGAAGCGCTGGGGTTGAAGCGCCGCGAGGTGCCACGGCCCGGCGAGGGCGACGTGCTGATCGTGACCGGCAAAGGCAACAAGACCCGCATGGTGCCGGTGCTGCAGAACGTGCTCGCGCTCGTGCAGGAATACGTTGCGATGTGCCCCTATCCGCTACCGGCGGAAGGCCCGATCTTCCTCGGCGCGCGCGGCGGTCCCTTGAGCCCGCGCATCATCCAGCTCGCGATGGAGCGGCTGCGCGGCGCGCTCGGCCTGCCCGACAGTGCGACGCCGCATGCGCTGCGACACTCCTTCGCCACGCATCTGCTGTCGCGTGGCGGCGACCTGCGCGCGATCCAGGAATTGCTCGGCCATTCCTCGCTCTCGACGACGCAGATCTATACCGGCATCGATTCGGAGCGGCTGCTCGAAGTCTATGCGAGCGCGCATCCGCGGCGGTGAAAATCATTTCCGGGTATTTCCGGACTGCCTTATTCGCGGAATCCGGCGGTGCAGCGGTGGCGAAATTTGGGCGACGTCCGCCTTGATGGACAAGATTTAAGGTTGCGCGCGCAGGTGGAATGCTACGCTCTGTCACAGACAGCGCGTCCGGCCCGTTATGGCCGGCCGCCATCGTCGTGACGGGGCTTCGATGAAGAAGAAATCTCCTGTGGTCTTCATGACCATGCTGGCGTGTCTGGCTGCGCTGATGCCGACCAGCGCCTACGCCTATCTCGATCCTGGTACGGGCGCGTTCGCGGTGCAGAGCCTGATCGCGGCCATTGCCGGCGGCCTGATTGCGGTTCGCGCCTATGGACGGCGGATCCTGGGATTGTTCAGGCGTTCGAAGGCTCCCCCGGAGCGCTGGCCCAAGGACTCCTAGGGCAATGGCCATTCGTGATCCCGGCTCATTCCGCGATCCCACCGGCACCATCTTCTCGTCCGGCGACACGATCCTGCGCTCCGTCAACGGCGAGGCCGCGCAGAATTTCGCGCGTCTCAAATCATCCGGCGCCTATGACGATTTGACCAGCCGCGGATGGATCATCGGGGCGGACGAGGCCGATGCGGCGCTGCTTGCGGAGGTGCCGGCGCCGGCGCGGGGCGGACGCGTCCTCGTCCACCCGAGACTGCCGTTCATCTCCTATCCCTATGAATGGCCCTTCGCGCTGCTCAAGCGCGCCGCGCTGTTGCACCTCGACGTGCAGCTGCACGCACTCGATTTCGGTTTCGCGCTGTCCGATGCGAGCGCCTACAATGTTCAGTTCGCAGGCCACCGTCCGGTCTTCATCGACATCCCCTCCTTCGTCCCGTACCAGGACGGCGACTACTGGACCGGCCAGCGCCAGTTCATCGAGCAGTTCGTCAATCCGCTGCTGCTGCGTGCGCTGTTCGGGATTGCGCACAATGCCTGGTATCGCGGCGCGCTCGAGGGCATCGCGAGCAGCGACATCGTCGCGCTGCTCGGCCGGTTCAGACGCTGGCTCGCCCCTGATATCCTGACCAACATCACGCTGCCGGACCTGCTGCAGCGACGCGCGCGGCACGCGCCTGATACGGCCACCCGCCCGGTGAGGCCGCTGCCCAGGGCTGCGCTGAAACTGGTGCTGCAGCGGCTGCATGGCTGGATTTCGAAGCTGACGCCGAAGGCGATCGCGCCGACGGAATGGCAGCGCTACGAGATCGGCAATGTGTCCTATGCCGGCGACGAAGAGCGCCGGAAGCAGGATTTCGTCGCGGACTTCGCCCGCCGCCGTCTGCCCGCCTGCGCCTGGGACATCGGCTGCAACACCGGCCGTTACGCCGAGGCGCTGCTGGCGAACGGGGCGGGATCGGTGGTCGGCTTCGACAGCGACCTCGACGCGCTGGAGGGGGCGGCATCGCGCGCGTCCGCCGGAAACCTCAACTTCCTGCCGCTGTTCTCTGACGCGGCAAACCCGAGCCCCGCGCAGGGCTGGGCCGAGGCAGAGCGGTCCGGCCTGACCTCGCGGCGCAATGCCGACGCCGTCATAGCGCTGGCGCTGGTGCATCACCTCGCGATCGGCCGCAACGTGCCGCTGCCGTTTGTCGTGGAATGGCTGGTCGGCCTCGCGCCACGCGGCGTGATCGAATTCGTGCCGAAGCCGGATCCGATGGTCCAGCGCATGCTGCGGCTGCGGCGCGACATCTTCGAGGATTACGACAGTGCGCAATTCGAGCAGGCGCTCGGTCGTCACGCCCGGATCGTGCAGCGGCTCGAACTCGCGGCCGGCGGCCGCACGCTGTACGAATTCGAACGCGTTGCGGGCTAGCCACGATGCGCCCTCAGGACGATCACTGGCTTCTCCTGCGATCGCTGCTCGCGGCCGCGATCCTGTCGACGTTGGCCTTGCTCGATTTCTACGCCGGGAATATCACGGCGCTCGCCGGCCCCTCGCGGGTGCTGCACTATGCCGCCGGCACATTGGCGATCACGGCCATGCTGGCCGCCGGCCTCAAGATCCTGCTGCGGAGGCTGCCGCTCTGGCGCATCCTGCTTGCATCGGGATTGATGATGTTCGTCTTCTTCGCCTACGACATCGACCTGATCCAGCGCGAACTGAAAGCACATCTCGGCCAACTGGCGCCACTGGTCTGGGTGCTGGTGACATTGGGCAGCCTCATCGTGACACTCGGCACGATCCGCAATCGCGCGGCTGTGTCGATCGCGCTGGTTCTGTCGATCGCATTTGCGGCGCCGTCGATCGCGCGAATTGCGACATTCGCGATGCGTGGCTCCCGCGCGCACGCCACTGGTTCTGATACGAGCGGGACGCGCGAGCGATTTGCGCTCTCGCCAAACATCTACTGGATCGTGCTCGACGGGTATCCGCGGCAGGACGTGCTCGCCGAGGATTTCAACTTCGACAACAGCGACTTCATCCGGTCGCTGCGCGGGCTAGACTTCGCCGTGCTGGGCAAGAGCCGCTCCAATTTCCCGGCCACCGTCAATTCGATTTCCAGCACGGCCGGCTTCGACTACACTGTTGAGGGCGAAGGCGAGGCACTTCGGCCGCTGCCGTTGCAGGAGATGCAGGCGCGCGTCAAAGGCAAGAACAGCACCGTGGCTCGCCTGAAGTCGGCGGGCTACACCTATGTGCATTTCGAGAACGGCTACGACTATCTGACCGAATGCGCGCCGGACGAGCCGCGATGCGTGCGCGGCCATCTGGGGCTCGACGAGCTCGACATCGCGATCCTCTCCAACACCCCGATCATCGACCTGATCGTGCAGCACCGCCAGTCGATGCCGTTCGCATGGGGCGGCGTCGACGATCTCGATGCGAAGCTGGGCACCATCCGCGCGATGCCCGCGCCGTTCTTTCTCTATGCCCATGTCCTGGCGCCGCACCCGCCGATCCGTTTCCGGTCGGATTGCAGCTTTCGCCCGGCCGATTCGGATCTCCAGCTCTGGCGCCCGGAAGCGCGGCCGGCCTTCATCGAGCAGCTCACTTGCGTCAACTCACAGACGCTGGCGCTTCTCCATGAGATCACGCGAGCCGACCCAGGCGCGCTGATCGTGCTCCAGTCGGATCATGGCACGGCCTTTCGCGGCCAATTCCAGAAGCCGGCGACGGCATGGACGGACGAGGATCTGCACGAACGGTTCGGCGCCCTGAACGCGATGCGATTGCCCCACCCCTGTCGCGCCATGGCGGCCGATGACCTGACGCTGGTCGATACGTTTCCGCTGGTGCTCTCCTGCCTGTCCGGCGCGGCGTTCGAGCCGCATCATCCACGCTTTTTCGTAACGCCGTATGACAGCGATACGGATTTCGGCCGTGCGATCGAATATCCGTCCGAACGCGTGAGATAGACCCCGGCCATCGCGACGACGGGATGCCGCGAACGCGGCTTTGAGCTTGGCGCTTGCGTCCGGCAACGCATTCGGTCAATCGTAGCGCGCCGCAGCAGGAGGGGAATCATGAGCGCACATGAAAGCATGGAGCATGCCGAGCACGCCGAGCACGCGTCCGGCTCGAACAAGAAGATCGCCCTTCTGATTGCCGTGCTGGCGCTGTTCCTGGCGATCTCCGAGACGCTCGGCAAGGGCGCCCAGACCGAATCGATCAGCAAGAACGTCGAGGCCGCCAACCTCTGGGCGTTCTTCCAGGCCAAGACCATCCGCCGCACCGTGGTGCTGACCGCATCCGAGCAGGGCAAGCTCACGCTCGCTGCCACCACTGACGAGGCCCTGAAGCCGGTGGTGCAGAAGCAGGTCGAGGACTGGACCAAGACCGCGGCGCGCTACCGCTCCGAGCCCGAGACCGGCGAAGGCACCGAGCAGCTCGCCGAGAAGGCCAAGCACGCCGAGCACGAGCGCGACGAGGCGACCGCGAAGTACCATCACTTCGAGCTGGCGTCCGCCGCCTTCCAGATCGGCATCGTGCTGGCCTCGGCCACCATCATCACCGGCATGATCGCGCTCGCTTATGTCGGCGGCGTCCTGACGCTGGCCGGCCTCCTCATGACCGCGCTCGGCCTGTGGTGGCCGCATCTGCTGCATCTGCATTAGGGAATTGAGACACTTCGCGACGCTGCTAATTCCGTCATCCTGAGGTGCGAGAAGCGCAGTGCATCAGCACTGCGCTTGAAGCCTCGAAGGATGAACGGCCGAGATGCAGCCGGGCCGTCGCCCTTCGAGGGCCGCTGAAGAAGCGGCCACCTCAGGGTGACGGTGAAAGACTGATTGTGCCGACGCTCACCGCGCCTGGTGCACGCTTTTGCGAAAGCGCTGGATCAGGCGGAGCGTGCGGGCGGACCAGCCTTCGCCATTGCCGGCGATCAGCTCACGGATGCGGTGCTTGATCGGGTCGACCAGCTCGGCGGCCTTGGCGCGCAGCTTCATCACGAGATCGTAGAGCCGCTCGAACCAGTGCATCTCCATCAGCTTGTCGCGCGTCACGTCGAACACAAAGGCGGTGACACCGACGCCGAGCAGCTTTGCGAACAGAAACGTGGAGACGCCGGTCAGCCAGTATTCATGCGTGAGCAGATACAGGCCGATCAGCTTGAGCGGAAACAGCGGGATGATCGGCACCGCGAACACGATCAGCGTCATGGCCGGCGGCAGCGCATCGACGCGCTCGGTCAGCCATTGTTTGAAACGTGCGAGCGGGATGGCTGCGACAACCCGCGCGACGATCGGCTCGAGATGGTCCCACAGCCAGGCTTCGATCAGGAAGATGATCGCCAGCAGGACCCAGACCGGTTGAAGTAGGCGGCGCAGCATGTGTTTCCCGCCCGATTCGGCTAGGCGCGTCGCCTACATATGGATGGCCCGCTTGCCCACCGCAAGCGCGGCTTCCTTGATGGCCTCCGAGCGGGTCGGATGCGCGTGGCAGGTGCGCGCGAGATCTTCCGCGCTGCCGCCGAACTCCATGAGAACGCAGGCTTCATGGATCATTTCGCCGGCTTCACGGCCGATAATGTGCACGCCGAGCACGCGATCGGTCTTCGCATCTGCGAGAATCTTCACGAAGCCGTCGGTGGTCTGATTGACCTTGGAGCGGCCGTTGGCGGTAAAGGGAAACTTCCCGACGGTATACGCCTGACCCGCCTGCTTCAGCTCCTCCTCGGTCTTGCCGACGGAGGATACTTCCGGCGTGGTATACACGACGCCTGGGATAACGTCGTAGTTCACGTGGCCGGCCTGCCCTGCGATGATCTCCGCAACGGCTACGCCTTCATCCTCGGCCTTGTGCGCGAGCATGGGGCCTGCGACGACGTCGCCGATGGCATAGACGCCCTTCACGCTGGTGGCGAAATGCGGATCGATCTGCACGCGGCCGCGATTGTCGAGCGCCACACCGGCTTCCTTCAGGCCGAGCCCATCGGTGTACGGCACGCGGCCGATGCAGACCAGTACGACGTCGGCGTCCAGCGTCTCGGCAGCGCCGCCGGCGGCGGGCTCGATGGTCACCTTCAGCGACTTGCCAGAGGTGTCGACGGCCGTGACCTTGGCGCCGAGCTTGAACGCAAAGCCCTGCTTTTCCAGGATGCGCTGGAATTGCTTGGCGATTTCGCCGTCCATGCCGGGCAGAATGCGATCGAGGAATTCGACGACGACGACTTCAGCGCCGAGCCGCTTCCACACCGAGCCGAGCTCGAGGCCGATCACGCCGGCGCCGACGATGAGGAGCTTGCCGGGGACCTTGTCCAGCGACAGCGCGCCGGTCGACGACACGATGCGCTTCTCGTCGATCTCGATGCCTTTGAGACGCGCGATGTCGGAGCCGGTCGCGATCACGATGCTCTTGGTGTCGACCACTTGCGACTTGCCATCGGCGGACACTTCGACCTTGCCGGTGCCAAGGATCTTGCCGGAGCCCTTGAGCACGTCGACCTTGTTCTTCTTCATCAGGAATTCGACGCCCTTGACGTTGCCGTCGATGCCCTGCTGCTTGAAGTTCATCATCGCCGGAAGCTCAAGCTTCGGCGCGGAAACGGAAACGCCCATCTTGGCGAAGGAGTGCGCGGCTTCCTCGAACATTTCGGAGGCGTGCAGCAGCGCCTTCGACGGCATGCAGCCGACGTTCAGGCAGGTGCCGCCAAGCGTGGCGTTCTTTTCGACCACGGCGACCTTCATGCCGAGCTGGGCCGCGCGCACCGCGCAGACATAACCGCCCGGTCCGGTGCCGATGACGACGAGATCGTAGGTAGCCATGAGAGAAAGTCCCGTGAGTTTAGCGTGATGAGGATGTGTCAGCGTCCGCGCGGCGCGTCAGCGTCCGCCGGACACATCGAGAATGGCTGAGGTGACGTAGGAGGCCTCGTCCGACATCAGCCAGACGATGGCGTTGGCGATTTCGTCGGCGGTGCCGACGCGCTTCATCGGCACCATATGGGCCAGACGATGGGCGCGGTCGGGCTCGCCGCCGGCGGCGTGGATTTCGGTGTCGATCAGGCCGGGGCGGATGCCCGCGACGCGGATGCCTTCGCCTGCGACCTCGTAGCCGAGACCGACGGTGAAGGAATCGATCGCGCCCTTGGACGCCGCGTAGTCGACATAGGTATTCGGCGCACCAAGTCTGGCAGCGACCGATGACAGATTGACGATGACGCCGCCCTGGCCGCCGTGCTTGGTCGACATCCGCTTCACCGCTTCGCGCGCGCAGAGGATGGAGCCGGTGACGTTGACGGCCATCACGCGCCGGATGCGCTCGGCCGACATCTCGTCGACGCGCACACCGCTCTGGCCGACGATGCCGCCATTGTTGACGAGCGCACCGAGCGTGCCGAACTTGTCGGCTTGCTTGAACAGCTCCATGATGTCGCTTTCCTCGGCGACATCGCATTTCACCGCGATGGCCTTGCCATTGCTGGCCGCGATCTGGGCGACCACCTCGTCAGCGGCCGTTTTGTTGCTGGCGTAGCCGACGACGACACGGAAGCCGCGCGCGGCCGCCGCAATCGCGGTCGCCCGCCCGATGCCGCGGCTGCCGCCGGTGATGACAACGACCTTATCCGTCACGCGCGCCTCCATGGTTCGACCTGCGCCGTCGCACGATAGGGCGACGGCGCTCGCAGAGCTTCAGGGATCAGAGATCGAGCACCAGGCGTGCCGGATCTTCCAGGCTCTCCTTGACGCGAACCAGGAAGGTGACGGCTTCCTTGCCGTCGATGACGCGGTGATCGTAGGACAGCGCCAGGTACATCATTGGACGGACCTCGATCTTGCCGGCGACGACCATCGGCCGCTCCTGGATCTTGTGCATGCCGAGGATGCCGGACTGCGGCGCGTTCAGGATCGGGGTCGACATCAGCGAGCCGTAGATGCCGCCATTGGTGATCGTGAAGGTACCGCCCTGCATCTCGTCGATCTTGAGCTGGCCGTCACGGGCGCGGCGACCGAAATCGGCGATGCCCTTCTCGATGTCGGCGATCGACTTGTTGTCGCAATCGCGCACCACCGGCACGACAAGACCCTTGTCGGTGCCGACGGCGACGCCGATGTGGTAGTAGTTCTTGTAGATCAGGTCGGTGCCGTCGATCTCGGCGTTGACCGCCGGGATGTCCTTCAGCGCCTGCACGACGGCCTTGGTGAAGAAGCCCATGAAGCCGAGCTTCGAGCCGTGCTTCTTCTCGAACGCATCCTTGTAGTGGGCACGCAGCGCCATCACGTTGGTCATGTCGACCTCGTTGAAGGTCGTCAGCATGGCCGCGGTGTTCTGCACGTCCTTGAGGCGGCGCGCGATGGTCTGGCGCAGGCGGGTCATCTTGACGCGCTCTTCGCGGGCGGCGTCATCTGCCGGCGACGGCGCGCGGACCTGGACGGCGGCGGCGGGCTGGTTGACCGGGGTCGGCGCGGAGGCCGCACGCTCGATCGCGGCGAGCATGTCGCCCTTGGTGACGCGGCCATCCTTGCCGGAGCCCGGAACGGTCGAAGCGTCGATGCCGGTCTCGGCCGAGAGCTTTCGCACGGACGGGGCCAGCGGGGCGTCGGCCGGCGGCGCCTTCGCAGCAGCCGGAGCCGGCGCGGCAGCAGCTGCGGCCGGAGCAGCAGCGGCGGGCTTCGCGGGAGCAGCAGCCGGCTTGGCAGCGCCGGCACCATCCGTGATCTGGCCGAGCAGCGCGCCCACAGCAACGGTCGCGCCATCGGCGGCGATGATCTCGCTCAGCGTGCCGGCGGACGGCGCGGGGACCTCGATGGTGACCTTGTCGGTCTCGAGCTCCACCAAGGGCTCGTCGACGGCGACGGGATCGCCGGCCTTCTTGAACCAGCGGCCGATGGTGGCCTCGGTGACGGATTCGCCGAGCGTCGGCACACGAATTTCAGTCATGGTCTTTTCCTTAAGGGATCGCCGGTGCGGTCAAAAATTCGGTCGTCATCGGCCTGCGAAAGGCAAGCCATCCAGCAAGCCGGACGTTCGTACTCTGCACGGACGTCGCGACGTACTGGATGCCCCGCTCCAGTGCGCAATTGCGCACGAGGCGGGGCATGACGCAGTTCAGAAAGATCAGCTCAGTGCTTCGTCCAGGAACGCCTTCAGCTGCGCCTGATGCTTGGACATCAGACCAGTGGCGGTCGCGGCGGAAGCGGCGCGGCCGACATAACGCGGACGCCGGCTCGCACCGTGCACCTGGTTCAGCACCCATTCCAGATAGGGCTCGATGAAGTGCCAGGCACCCATGTTGCGGGGCTCTTCCTGGCACCAAACCACTTCAGCCTTCTTGAAGCGCGACAGCTCGGCCACCAGCGCCTTCAGCGGCACCGGATAAAGCTGCTCGACGCGCATCAGGTAGATGTCGTCGATGCCGCGCTTCTCGCGCTCCTCGTAGAGGTCGTAATAGACCTTGCCGGAGCAGAGCACGATGCGGCGGACCTTCTCGTCGGGAACGAGCTTGATCGCCTCGTTCGGCAGCATCTGGGCGTCATCATAGAGGATGCGGTGGAAGGTCGTTCCCTTCGCGAGCTCCTCGAGGCGCGACACCGCCCGCTTGTGACGCAGCAGCGACTTCGGCGTCATCAGGATCAGCGGCTTGCGGATCTCGCGATGAAGCTGGCGGCGCAGCACGTGGAAGTAGTTCGCCGGCGTGGTCGGGTAGACCACCTGCATGTTGTCTTCGGCGCACATCTGCAGATAACGCTCCAGACGCGCCGAGGAGTGCTCCGGTCCCTGGCCCTCATAACCGTGCGGCAAGAGGCAGACGAGGCCGGACATGCGCAGCCATTTGCGCTCGCCCGAGGAGATGAACTGGTCGAACACGACCTGCGCACCGTTGGCGAAGTCGCCGAACTGGGCTTCCCACAGGGTCAGCGTGTTCGGCTCGGCGAGCGAGTAGCCGTATTCGAAGCCGAGCACGGCTTCTTCCGACAGCAGCGAGTTGATGACCTCGTAGTGGCCCTGCTCGTGGCCGAGATGGTTGAACGGCGTGTAGCGGCTCTCGTCTTCCTGGTCGATCAGGACCGAATGGCGCTGCGAGAACGTGCCACGCTCCGAATCCTGGCCCGAAAGGCGGACATGGTGGTTCTCGTTGAGCAGCGTGCAGAACGCCAGTGCCTCGCCGGTCGCCCAATCGATGCCGACGCCGGTGTCGATTGCCTTGGCGCGATTGTCGAGGAAGCGCTGGATGGTGCGGTGGACGCGGAAGCCATCCGGCACCTTGGTGATCTTGCGGCCGATTTCCTTCAGCTCGGCGGTGTCGACGCCTGTGACGCCGCGGCGCGCATCCTCTTCCTGGTCGGCGATCTTGAAGCCGGACCACTTGCCGTCGAGCCAGTCGGCCTTGTTCGGCTTGTAGGAGGTGCCGGCTTCGAACTCGGCATCGAGCCGTGCGCGCCAGTCGGCCTTGGCCTTGTCGACCTCGCCCACGGTCATCACGCCTTCGCTGATCAGGCGGCGGGCGTAGAGCTCGAGCGTCGACGGATGCGCCGCGATCCTCTTGTACATCACCGGCTGGGTGAAGGCCGGCTCGTCGCCCTCGTTATGGCCATGCCTGCGGTAGCAGAACATGTCGATGACGACGGGCTTGTGGAACTTCTGTCGGAATTCGGTCGCGACCTTGGCCGCGAAAACCACCGCTTCCGGGTCGTCGCCGTTCACGTGGAAGATCGGCGCGTCGATCATCTTCGCCACGTCAGACGGATAGGGCGAGGAGCGCGAGTAGCGCGGATAGGTGGTGAAGCCGATCTGGTTGTTGACGATGAAGTGGACGGAGCCGCCGGTGCGGTAGCCCTTCAGGTCGGACAGGCCGAAGCATTCCGCGACCACGCCCTGGCCGGCGAACGCGGCGTCGCCATGCATCAAGAGCGGCATCACCGAGATGCGCTGGTCCGGCGGATCGCCGTGCTGGTCCTGCTTGGCGCGAACCTTGCCGAGCACCACGGGATCGACGATCTCGAGATGCGAGGGGTTGGCGGTCAGCGACAGATGGATGCGGTTGCCGTCGAACTCGCGGTCCGAGGAGGCGCCGAGGTGATATTTGACGTCGCCGGAGCCTTCGACCGCATCGGGGTTGGCCGAGCCGCCCTTGAATTCATGGAACAGGGCGCGGTGTGCCTTGCCCATCACCTGGGTCAGCACGTTGAGGCGGCCGCGATGCGGCATGCCGAGCACGACTTCCTTCACGCCGAGATTGCCGCCGCGCTTGATGATCTGCTCGAGCGCGGGAATCAGCGATTCGCCGCCGTCGAGGCCAAAGCGCTTGGTGCCGGTGAACTTGGTGTCGCAGAACTTCTCGAAGCCTTCGGCTTCGACCAGCTTCATCAGGATCGCGCGCCGGCCTTCGCGGGTGAACGAGATTTCCTTGTCCGGTCCCTCGATGCGCTCCTGGATCCACGCCTTCTGCGCGGCGTTGCTGATGTGCATGAACTCGACGCCGAGCGTCTGGCAGTAGGTGCGCTCGCAGATTGCGGTGATCTCGCGCAGCGTGGCGTATTCGAGACCCAGCACGTGATCGAGGAAGATCTTGCGGTCGAAATCGGCTTCGCTGAAGCCGTAGGTGCGCGGGTCGAGCTCTTCGCGGTTGCGCGGGGCTTCGATGCCGAGCGGATCGAGCTTGGCGTGGAAGTGGCCGCGCATGCGGTAGGAGCGGATCAGCATCAGCGCGCGGACGGAGTCGCGCGTGGCCTGGAGCACGTCGGCGGACGAGAAATCAGCGCCCTTGTTGCCCGCCTGGGCCTGCGCCTTGGCGGCGATCTTGGCACCGACCGCCTTCTCGACCTGGGCCCAGTTGCCGTCGAGGGCGGAGGTGAGATCGTCCTGCGGGGTCAGCGGCCAGTTGTCGCGCTCCCAGGACGGGCCTTCGGCGTTCTTGCTGATATCGCCGGGCTGGTCGTTGAGGCTCTTGAAGAACTCCTGCCACTCGGCGTCGACCGAGGACGGGTCCTTCTCGTAGCGGGCGTAGATTTCGTCGATGTAGGTGGCGTTGGTGCCCTGCAAAAAGGAAGAGAGGGCAAAGGCTGCGTTCGCGTCTTGGCGAGACATGCTTGAGTTCCTGGCGATTTCGGTTCGCGCATAACAAACGGCGCTGGCGCTGAGCTCCCCGGCAGAGGCCCAGCGCGACAGGCACCATTTATCCTATTTGCTACGAAACTTCGCCCGGAAAAGTACGAAGAAGTGAATTAGCCTTTCAACTTTTCGGCAAGCGTGTGACCAAGGCGGGCGGGAGACGGAGACACTGTAATCCCAGCCGATTTCATCGCATCGGTCTTGGAACCGGCGTCGCCCTTGCCGCCTGAGATGATCGCGCCGGCATGGCCCATGCGGCGGCCGGGAGGCGCGGTGACGCCGGCAATGAAACCGACCATCGGCTTCTTGCGGCCGCGCTTGGCCTCGTCCTTGAGGAACTGGGCGGCGTCCTCCTCGGCGGAACCGCCGATCTCGCCGATCATGATGATCGATTCGGTCTTGGGGTCGGCGAGCAGCATTTCCAGCACGTCGATGAACTCGGTGCCCTTGACCGGGTCGCCGCCGATGCCGACCGCGGTGGTCTGGCCGAGGCCTTCCTGCGAGGTCTGGAACACGGCTTCATAGGTCAGCGTGCCGGAGCGGGAGACGATGCCGACGCTGCCGGTCTTGAAGATGTTGGCGGGCATGATGCCGATCTTGCACTCGCCGGCGGTCATGACGCCCGGGCAGTTCGGCCCGATCAGGCGCGACTTGGAACCGGCCAGCGAGCGCTTCACGCGTACCATGTCGACGACAGGAATGCCCTCGGTGATGCAGACGATCAGCGGGATCTCCGCGTCGATGGCTTCGCAGATCGCATCGGCCGCGCCCGGCGGCGGCACGTAGATCACCGATGCATCGGCGCCTGTCTTCTCGCGCGCCTCGCGCACCGTGTCGAACACCGGCAGGCCCAGATGCGTGGCGCCGCCTTTGCCCGGCGAGGTGCCGCCGACCATCTTGGTGCCGTAGGCAAGCGCGGCCTCCGAGTGGAAGGTGCCGTTCTTGCCGGTAAAGCCCTGGCAGATGACCTTGGTGTTCTTGTCGATCAGGATGGACATGAGGTCTGCTTTCGCGAACTAACGAGTGAGAGGTCAGTGGATGCGGCGGTAGATGCCGGTGAGCACGTCGGCCCAGCCTTCCGCGTCCGGCGAGAACTGGATCTTCAACGAGTAGGAATTGTCGTCGATGATTTCGTAGACGTGGCGCGCATTGCCGCGGAGCGAGCCGCGCACCAGCGTCAGGGTCTTGCCGACCCAGCCGCCGGAGGCGGGCGAGGGCGGCGTGTAGCCGAGCGAGTCGTACCAGAACAATTTGTAGGTCCGGTCGTCCCGGTCGTAGGTGAAGAGGCCGTGGGTGGCAAAAGCCTGCTTGCCGTCGCGCATCTGGACACAGTCCTGGATCAGGTAGAAGCCGTTCAGATCCATGCGCGCGACGACGTGCGAGGTCGCCGGCCCGCCGGCGACCCAGCGCGACGGGAAGACCACCTCTTCGCCATTCCATTCGCCGGCGAACGCGGCGAGGCGCGTGTGCTCTGCAAGCGGAGATGATGCGGCGAGATGGTCCTGGGCCATGGCCTTAGCCTCCCTTGACGGCCTTCACGATCTTCTGCGCGGCGTCGTCGAGATTGTCGGCCGGCACTACGTTCAGGCCGGATTCGCGGATGATCTTCTTGCCGAGCTCGACATTGGTGCCTTCGAGGCGGACCACCAGCGGCACGCTGAGGCCGACCTCGCGCACGGCGGCCGTGACGCCTTCGGCGATCACGTCGCACTTCATGATGCCACCGAAGATGTTGACAAGGATGCCCTTCACGTTGGGATCGGCGGTGATGATCTTGAACGCGGCCGCCACCTTCTCCTTGCTGGCGCTGCCGCCGACGTCGAGGAAGTTCGCCGGCGCCATGCCGTAGAGCTTGATGATGTCCATCGTCGCCATCGCGAGGCCGGCGCCGTTGACCATGCAGCCGATATTGCCGTCGAGGGTGACGTAGTTGAGGTCGTATTTCGACGCCTCGATTTCCTTGGCGTCTTCCTCGGTCTCGTCGCGCAGCGCGAGCACCTCGGGGTGACGGAACAGCGCGTTGTCGTCGAACGACACCTTGGCGTCGAGCACGCGGAGCTGGCCCTGCTTGGTCACGACCAGCGGGTTGATCTCCAGCATCGACATGTCCTTGGCGACGAAGGCGGTGTAGAGCTGCGCGGTGAGCTTCTCGGCCTGCTTGGCGAGATCGCCGGAGAGTTTCAGCGCGTTGGCGACGGTGCGGCCGTGATGGCCCATGATGCCGGTCGCGGGATCGACCGAGAAGGTGACGATCTTCTCGGGGGTGTTGTGCGCGACGTCCTCGATGTTGACGCCGCCTTCGGTCGACACCACGAACGACACGCGCGAGGTCTCGCGGTCGACCAGGATCGAGAGGTAGAACTCCTTGTCGATGTCCGAGCCGTCCTCGATGTAGAGGCGGTTGACCTGCTTGCCGGCGGGACCGGTCTGCACGGTCACGAGCGTGGCGCCGAGCATCTGCTTGGCGAATTCGGCGACCTCAGCGGCCGACTTGGCGATGCGGACGCCGCCCTTGTCGCCGGCCGAGGCTTCCTTGAACTTGCCCTTGCCGCGGCCACCGGCGTGGATCTGGCTCTTCACCACCCAGACCGGACCCGGGAGGGCCTTGGCGGCGGCTTCCGCGTCAGCGGGCTTCAGGACGGGGACGCCCTTCGAGATCGCGACGCCGAACTCGTTCAGCAGCGCTTTGGCCTGATATTCATGGATATTCATATGGTCGCTCCCTGAACCCGCGGGCGGTGACCTCTAGGGCCCACCTCAGTCTTGTGGCTGGCATACCATATACCACAGGAACTGCAACCCGGATTCTTTGACTTCGAGATCTCTGGACTATCGAGCCGGAACCCGCCCCGGCAGTGGGCCCCGGAAGTGAAACCGCCGAAGACCGGTTTTCGATCTTCGGCGGGGTATCATTAGCGCCTTAGCGGCCGAGAAGATCGGGTGCGATCTTCTTGCAGGCATCGACCAGGCCCTGTACGGCGCCGACCGACTTGTCGAAGGCTTCGCGGTCCTTGCCGGCGAGCTCGATCTCGACGACGCGCTCGACGCCCTTGGCGCCGATCACGACGGGCACGCCGACATACATGTCCTTCACGCCGTATTCGCCATTCAGATAGGCGGCCGAGGGCAGCACGCGCTTCTTGTCACGCAGATAGCTCTCGGCCATCGCGATCGCGGAAGCGGCGGGCGCGTAGAAGGCCGAGCCGGTCTTGAGCAGATTGACGATCTCGGCGCCGCCGTTGCGGGTGCGGTCGACGATCTCGTCGAGGCGCGCCTGCGAGGTCCAGCCCATCTTGACGAGGTCGGGCAGCGGAATGCCGGCGACGGTGGAGTACTTCACCAGCGGCACCATGGTGTCGCCGTGACCGCCGAGCACGAAGGCGGTGACGTCCTCGACCGAGACGTTGAACTCGTCGGCCAGGAAGTAGCGAAAGCGCGCCGAATCCAGCACGCCGGCCATGCCGACGACCTTCTTGTGCGGCAGGCCCGAAGCCTTCTGCAGCGCCCACACCATCGCGTCGAGCGGGTTGGTGATGCAGATGACGAAGGCGTCGGGGGCGTATTTCTTGATGCCGGCGCCGACCTGCTCCATGACCTTGAGGTTGATGGAGAGGAGGTCGTCGCGGCTCATGCCGGGCTTGCGCGGCACGCCGGCGGTGACGATGCAGACTTTTGCGTTGTCGAGGGCTTCGTACGAATTCGCGCCGGTGTAGTGCGCGTCGAAACCGTCGACCGGCGAGGACTGGGCGATGTCGAGTGCCTTGCCCTGCGGCACGCCCTCGGCGATGTCGAACATCACCACGTCGCCCAGTTCTTTCAGGCCGATGAGATGAGCCAACGTTCCGCCGATCTGACCGGAGCCAATCAAAGCAATCTTGTCGCGCGCCATGTGAACCTGTCCTTTAGACACGTTAAGGAGGGGAAAACTGAGACGGGTGGTTATCCCTTTCGCTTCCCCCGTTCAAGTCGGTGGATGCCCAATTGTCGGGCTTGGCGAATATTGAAGCGCATCCCTGTCATTCCGGGGCGCGACGAAAGTCGCGAGCTACGATGCGCAATTGCGCATCTGAGAATCCATAACCACCAGCGGGAGCATGGATTCCGGCCTCGTCGCTTCGCGACGCCCCGGAATGACAGCGCCGGCAAATAGGACTTAAGTCTCCACCAGGCCCTTGGTGGAGCCGCTGGCGGTGGAATCCTTGCGGCCGTGAGGCAGCGCCAGATAGGATTCCGAGCTCATCTCGATCAGGCGCGACGCCGTCCGCTTGAACTCCATGGCCTCGTTGCCCTCGTGGGCGAGATAGAGCGAGATCGGATTGGCATCGGCCGAGGCCATCAGCTTCACGGCATTGTCATAGAGCGTATCGATCAGCGTGATGAAACGCTTGGCGGCGTTGCGCTGGGAAAAATCCATCACTGGAATATGGTCGACCAGGATGGTGTGATAGTCGTGCGCGAGCCGGAGGTAGTCGGACGCGCCGAGCGGTTTTTCGCAGAGATCCGCAAATCCGAACCGTGCCACGCCATGGGCCGAGCACGGCACGTGCAGGATGCGGCCCTTGAACGAAATATCGCGCGACTTGCATTTGGCGCCGCCGGTCATCTTCGACCAGGCGCGGTCGAGGGCTGCGTCCGCGTCGCCGTCGGCCGGCGTCAGCCACATCGGCACGCCCTGAAGCTTTTCCAGGCGGAAATCCGTGCGCGCATCGAGCCGCAGCACGTCCATGTGGTCGGTGATCTGCTTGATGAAGGGCAGGAACAGCGAACGGTTCAAGCCGCCCTTGTAGAGATCGTCGGGCGCGACGTTGGAGGTCGCGACGACCACGGTGCCGAGCTCGAACAGCTTTGCGAACAGGCGGCCGAGGATCATCGCGTCCGCGATGTCGGTGACGTGGAATTCGTCGAAGCAGAGCAGCCAGCTCTCCTCGAAGATCGCGTTCGCAGTCAGCGCGATGACGTCGCCATCGGCGATCTCGCCGCGCGAGATGCCCTGGCGATAATCGTAGATGCGCTCATGCGCTTCCGCCATGAACTCGTGGAAATGCGCGCGGCGCTTGTGCTCGACGGTACTGTGCTGGAAGAACAGGTCCATCAGCATGGTCTTGCCGCGGCCGACTTCGCCATGGACGTAGAGTCCGCGCGGCGCCTCGTCCTTGTCGCCGCTGAACAAGCGGCTGAGCAGGCCCTGCTTGCGCTGCGGCTTGTAATTCGCGAGCCGCTGGTCGAGCGCCGCATAGGCTTCGGCGATTTCGGCCTGCGCAGCATCGGGCTCGATCGCGCCGGACGCGATCTGGGCCTGGTATGCCTCGCGGAATGAGGAACTGGGGGTGGAGAGCATGGCTCTTTACCGCCAGAGATGCGCGGAAATTGCAAGCCGTGAATTGGTGGGCGGGGTATGCGGTTTCGTGTTCCGGACGCGCTGCGTCACCGAAAGCGCGATCACGCGCGTCTTCAACGCGCTATGGTGGCGCTGCGCAGAGCCGGGACCCACTATTTCGTACATCGATCGTGGAGCGATGGGCCCCGGCTCGGCAGCGCACCGCTATGCGCCGCGCCGCGTCCGGGGCACGAGAGCGGTGCTACTCACACAGCTCGTAGGCGTCCTCGACCACATAGGGGCCGCCGCCGGTCGATGCGCGTGACGAGAACAAGACAAAACGTTCGGCCATGAACGCCTTGCTCGGGAAGTAACCGCGCAGCGAGAGATAGTCGGCGACGTCGCGGTCGGACGCGTCGTGCAGCCGGGCCAGCGTGACATGCGGGGTGAACTTGCGGCCTTCGGGATCGAGGCCGATCCGCTGCATCATGCGTTCGAGCTCGGCCTGCAACTCCATCAGCGGCTTGCTCGGCGCGATGGTTGCGACCACCGCGCGCGGCTTGCGGCCGCCGAAGCTCGTGAGCCCCTGCACCTTCACCTCGAAGGGCTTGCGATCAACGCGAAACAGCATCGATGCGATCTCGTTGGCGGACATGCCGTCGATATCGCCGATGAAGCGCAGGGTAACATGATAATTTTCGGGATCGATCCAGCGGGCGCCGGGAAGGCCGCCCCGCAAATTGGAAAGCGTCTGGCCGATCTCGGCCGGAATTTCCAGACCTGTGAACAAACGCGGCATCGTTTCGCACTCCCGATGCTTGGGCATGATCCTTGGGAAGGATCATATCCAAATTGTAGAGCCGGCAACGAATCACCGGTACCCTGATTCCTATCGCAGTTGTGTGACTCTGCGAAGCATCGCGCGCCTCACCCCGGTAAAACCCTGGGAATTACGGTTAGCGCTGCCCGCTTTTCAGCGGCGCTGCTCGCTTATGTTGCGCAAAAATGCCTCCACGGTGGGCATGATGTTGTTAACGATGATGTCGACGCCGGCCGCGGTCGGATGAATGCCGTCGGCCTGGTTAAGCTTGGCGTCGGCCGCGACACCGTCGAGGAAGAACGGATAGAGCGGCACGTCGAATTTTTTCGCAAGATCCGGATAAATCGAATTGAAGCGCGCAGCGTATTCCGCGCCGTAATTCGGCGGCGCCAGCATGCCGCACAGCATCACCGCGATCTTGCGTGCCTTCAATCGCTGGACGATGTCCGTCAGCGCGGCACGCGTCAGGTCAGGGTCGATGCCGCGCAGCGCGTCGTTGGCGCCGAGCTCGATGATCACGCCGTCGGTTCCGTCCGGGACCGACCAGTCGAGCCGCTCACGGCCGCCGGACGAGGTGTCGCCGGACACGCCGGCATTGGTCATATCGACCGCTATGCCCTTGGCCTGCAAGGCTTTTTGAAGTTTTGTGGGAAATGCGTCCTGGGCCGGGAGGCCGAGGCCGGCGCTCAGGGAATCGCCGAGAACGACAAGCTTGACCGGCTTTGCCGCTTCGGCCCATGCCGGATCCACCGCCGTCATCAAAGCGAACATCAACACGGCTATGTGCATGAAGAATCCGTAACGCCTCTCGACCGCGTATGCGGAGTTGCCATATGACCGGACCATGGACAGTCGCATCGAAACCTCTTCGCTCGCCGGCACCGCGCCGGACACCATCGCCATCTCCAACGTCAATCTTTCATTGGGTACGGGCGCGGCACGCGTTCACATCCTCAAGGATATCAGCCTGCGGGTCGCCTCGGGCGAGACGATCGGCCTGATCGGCCCGTCAGGCTCGGGCAAATCCACGCTGCTGATGGTGATGGCGGGGCTGGAGCGTCCTGATAGCGGAGAGGTGGTGGTGTCAGGCACGCCTTTCAATGCCCTCGACGAGGACGCGCTGGCCCGCTTCCGCGGCCGCCAAGTCGGCATCGTCTTCCAGTCCTTCCATCTGATCCCGACCATGACGGCGCTCGAGAACGTCGCCGTGCCGCTCGAACTCGCCGGCAACCCTGACGCTGCAAGACGCGCGGCGCAGGAGCTGCAATCGGTCGGGCTCGGCGATCGCCTGCATCACTATCCGACGCAGCTCTCCGGCGGCGAGCAGCAGCGCGTCGCGCTCGCCCGGGCGCTGGCGCCCGATCCCGCCATCCTCGTCGCGGACGAGCCGACCGGCAATCTCGACGAGGCGACGGGAAAACAGATCGTGGATCTGCTGTTCGGCAAGCACGCCGAGCGCGTCATGACGCTGGTGCTGGTCACGCACGATTCCTCGCTCGCGCAGCGCTGCGATCGCGTGATCCGCCTGCGCTCCGGCCGCATCGACACCCAGTCTGCGCCGGCATGAGCATCGCGGCCGAACCGTTCGCGAAACCCAACGGCGTCGCCCTGTCGCTGCGCTACGCGCTGCGCGAATTGCGCGGAGGCCTGCGCGGCTTCTATGTCTTCATCGCCTGCATCGCGCTCGGCGTGATGGCCATCGCCGGCGTCGGCTCGGTCTCGGCGAGCCTGAGCGACGGTCTCGCGCGCGAGGGCCGCACGCTGCTCGGCGGCGACGTCTCCTTCGTGCTGTTCCAGCGCGAGGCGAAGCCCGAGGAAGTCTCATTCCTGCGCTCGCGCGGCACGGTCTCGACGGCCGCGACCTTGCGCGGCATGGCGCGCGCCGCCGACGGCCAGCTCGCGCTGGTCGAGATGAAGGCGGTCGACGACACCTATCCGATGCTGGGCCAGCTGACGCTGGCGCCGCAGCTGCCGATGTCCGACCTGCTCGCGGAGCGCGACGGCGCGTTCGGTGCGGCCGCCGATCCGACGCTGCTGGCGCGGCTGTCGCTGAAGACCGGTGACCGCGTCACCATCGGAAGCGCAACGTTCCAGATCCGCAGCACCGTCGAAGCCGAGCCCGACAAGCTCGCCGGCGGCATCGGTTTCGGGCCGCGCTTCCTGATCAGCGAGGCGGGCCTGCGCGCCACCGGCCTGATCCAGCCCGGCAGCCTGGTGCGCTGGGTGTACCGGGTGAAGCTGCCTGACGCCGCCAACAGCGAGCGCGCCACCGAGGCCTTCATCGCGGACGCGCGCAATGCGGCGCCGCAGGCCGGCTGGGAGATCCGCAGCCGCTCCAATGCCTCGCCGCAGCTCGAGCGCAACATCAACCGCTTCACACAATTTTTGACGCTGGTCGGCCTCGCCGCGCTCCTGGTCGGCGGCGTCGGCGTCGCCAATGCGGTCAAGAGCCATATCGACCGTCGGCTCGAGGTCATCGCGGCGTTCAAGGCGGTCGGCGCCACCGGCCGCGACGTGTTCGGCATCTATCTGGCGCAGGTCCTCCTGCTGGCGGGAATTGGCTCGGTGATCGGCCTTGCGCTCGGCGCCGCCATGCCTTTCGCCATCGTCGGCCTGTTCGGAAAACTGCTGCCGCTGCCGGTGGTGCCGGCCGTGCATGCCGACGAGCTCGCGCTGTCCTTCGTCTACGGCCTGCTCACGGCGCTCGCCTTCGGCCTGTGGCCGCTCGGGCGGGTGCACGATGTGCCCGTCGCCGCGCTGTTCCGCGACACCATCAGCTCCGAATGGCACCGGCCGCGCTTGAGCTATATCGTGTTCATGGCCGTCGTGATCGCGCTGCTGATCGCGGTCGTGATCGGATTGTCCTTCGACAAGCGCATCGCCGCGGTGTTCGTGGCCTCCTCCGTCGTCGTGTTCGCCCTGCTCCGCGGCATCGCCGCCCTGCTGATGACGATCGCGCGCCGGCTGCCGCGCACGCGTCTGCCGATGCTGCGGCTGGCGATCGCCAACATCCACCGGCCCGGCGCGCTCACGCCCTCCGTCGTGCTGTCGCTCGGGCTCGGGCTCGCCGTGCTCGTCACCATCACCCAGATCGACGGCAATCTGCGCCGGCAGTTCCTTGCGGCCCTCCCCGAGCACGCGCCGTCGTTCTTCTTCATCGACATCCCGAGCACGCAGGCCGAGCAGTTCGACGGCTATCTGCGCCGGATCGCGCCGGGCGCGAAGGTCGAGGACGTGCCGATGCTGCGCGGCCGCATCGTCGCCGCGCGCGGCGTGCGTGCCGAGGATCTCAAGCCGACCACCGATTCCGAATGGGTGCTGCAAAGCGACCGCGGCCTGACCTATACCGCCGAGCTGCCGAAGGGCTCCAAGGTGGTCGAGGGTGAATGGTGGAGCGCCGACTATTCCGGCCCGCTGCTGGTCTCGATGGAGAAGAAGATCGCCGACGGGCTCGGCCTCAAGCTCGGCGACGAGATCGTGGTCAACGTGCTCGGCCGCGACATCCCGGCCAAAATCGGCAATCTGCGCACCATCGACTGGCAGGGCATGGGCATCAATTTCGTGCTGGTGTTCTCGCCCAACGCCTTCAAGGGCGCGCCCCACACCCATATCGCGACGCTCACCGAGGCCGGCGGCACAGCGGCCGGCGACGGCAAGATCATCAAGCAGGTCGCCGACGCCTATCCGATGGTGACCAGCGTGCGCGTGCGCGAGGTGATGGAGACGGTCGGCTCGGTCGTGACCAATCTGGCGCTCGCGATCCGCGGCGCCAGCGCGGTGACCCTGATCTCGGCGATCCTGGTGCTGGGCGGCGCGCTCGCCGCCGGCCACCGCCACCGGGTCTACGATGCGGTGATCCTCAAGACCCTCGGCGCGACCCGGCTGCGGCTGCTCGGCGCCTATGCCCTCGAATACCTGCTGATCGGACTTGCCACCGCGGTGTTCGGCGTGATCGCCGGCAGCATCGCGGCCTGGATGATCGTGACGCGGCTGATGACGCTGAGTTTCGTCTGGCAGGCCGGCAGCGCGGCCGGCGTGGTCGCGGCGGCCCTGGTGGTCACGGTCGGACTTGGGCTCGCCGGGACGCTGCTGGCACTGAACAAAAAGCCCGCCACGGTGTTGCGGAATTTGTGACAAATGGTAGCGGGCGCCCGCGCGATGTCGGAATCGCACGATTCCTAGCGATTAACCACGTCTGCTCGCCAGGATTGCGGGCGAGGGCGACATTCAGCCGCGCGTGGACGGTTGCAGCGAATGTGTTAGTTTCCCACATATCCAATGGGTTCGGAGCCCCGATTATGAGCCAGAATTTAGTCGGCACAGATCGGTATCCGAGATAGAATTTGACGAACCGGCGGCATCGCGACCCTCATGCCGGACCGGGCCAACCAACGGGAATTCGACCATGTCGGACCTAGACCGTAACTACGCTTCTCCTTTCGGCAGGGCCGCCGGGCGTGTTGACGCCGCGACGGTCGATGCCGGCCTGCGCGCCTATATGCTGCGCATCTACAATTACATGAGCATCGGCCTCGCCATCACCGGCCTGGCCGCGCTCGGCGTCTACATGGCCGCCGTGACCGACGTTCCGACCCCGGAAGCCGTCCGCGTCGGCAAGCTGTTCCTGACGCCGTTCGGCTACGCGATGTTCGTCAGCCCCCTGAAGTGGCTGTTCATGCTCGCGCCGCTTGCGATGGTGTTCGTGATCTCGGCGGGCATCAACCGTCTCGCCCCCTCGACCGCGCAGATCCTGTTCTGGGTGTTCGCGGCGCTGATGGGCATTTCGCTGTCCTCGATCTTCCTGGTGTTCACGCACACCTCGATCGTGCGGGTGTTCTTCATCACAGCGGCCACGTTTGGCGCACTGAGCCTCTACGGCTACACCACCAAGCGTGATCTGACCGGGATGGGCTCGTTCCTGTTCATGGGCCTGATCGGCATCATCATCGCGAGCCTGGTCAACCTGTTCCTGGCGAGCACGATGCTGCAGTTCATCGTGTCCGTGGTCGGCGTGCTGGTGTTCGCGGGCCTCACCGCCTGGGATACCCAGCGGCTGAAGAACGACTACATCTACGGCTACGCCTCGGCCGGCGGTGAAATCGCAGAGCGTGCGGCCATCACCGGCGCACTGTCGCTGTACCTGAACTTCATCAACCTGTTCACGCTGCTCCTGCAGCTCCTCGGCCAGCGCGACTAAGCGCTTCGACGAGAGAACGGATACGAACCCCGGCCGAGAGGCCGGGGTTTTTGTTTGGGGCGGGGCGCGCCACACGCCCGTAGCCCGGATGGAGCGCAGCGCAATCCGGGACAGGCCTATCTGCGGATGCGACGGCCCCGGATTTCGCTGCGCTCCATCCGGGCTACGAGCGCCACCTCTCTCCTCGTCCTTGCGAGCGCAGCGAAGCAATCCAGAGCCCCTCCGCGGGCGCATTTCTGGATTGCTTCGCTGCGCTCGCAATGACGGCGGAGAGGCGGCCTCGGCCCCTTCCAGCCGCCGCGGGAAGGCTTTAATCTTCCTTCCATGTCCGCACCTGAGATCAGGCCCGCCGTCGAGGCCGACCTTCCCGCCATCACCGCCATCTACCAGCAGGCCGTCCGCGAGGGCACCGCGACGTTCGAGCTGGAACCGCCGGATCTGGCCGAGATGACGCGCCGCTACCGCGCGCTGATCGACGGCGGCTATCCCTATTTCGTCGCGATCCTCGATCGTAGCGTCGCCGGCTATGCCTATGCCGGCGCCTACCGGCCGCGGCCGGCCTACCGCTTCACGGTCGAGAACTCGATCTATCTTGATCCCTCATTCCACCGCCGCGGCATCGGCTCATTGCTGCTGGAGCGGCTGATCGCCGAATGCGAGGCGCGCGGCTTCCGCCAGATGATCGCGGTGATCGGCGATTCCGCCAATGCCGGTTCGATCGGCGTGCACACGCGCGGCGGCTTCAAGATGATCGGCACGCATCCCAATGTCGGCCTGAAATTCGGCCGCTGGCTCGACACGGTGATGATGCAGCGCGACCTCGGTGAGGGCGCGAGCACGGTGCCGAAATAACCTCGGTCTCGTAGGGTGGGCAAAGCGTAGCGTGCCCACCATGCCCGGCGATTGAGGAAAGATGGAGGGCACGGCGCGGTGCGCCTTTGCCCACCCTACGGCACCGTCCGTACGGCTACACCACCGCCAGCTTGCGATCGATCACCAGCAGCACGCGCTCGAGCTCGTGGCCGCGGCGCAGGATCAGACCGGTCGCCGAGATCACGCTGTACATGCCCTGCTTGCGCGCCAGCCGCGGGTCTTTCTCGATGCGATAGATCGGCACTTCCGAGGCGCGGCGGAAGACCGAGAACACCGCGCGGTCCTTCAGGAAGTCGATGGCATAGTCGCGCCACTCGCCGTCGGCGACCATGCGGCCGTACAGGTTGAGGATGCGGTTCAGTTCCAGCCGGTTGAATGTCACCCGGTTGGGTTGGGCATTCGCAGCGGCGGGGCGCGCCACTGCGCGCTGCTCGCTCGGATCGGCGTCCTCCGGCGTCAGACTCATCGAGCGCCTCCTCATCTCGCGGCATGATCGCATCCGCGAAGACCGTCCCCGGAACCGCGGATCATGACAGTTGCATGATCGCGCCAACCGTTCCCCGCCGCAAGGGGCTCTTCACTCAACTCATTGAATCGGGTGCGAATCGGAACACACGCAGGAGTGGAATTCTGTCGCGGCAAACCGTCACGGGATCGTTAGAAGGAATCTTGATATCGCCGCTTTTCCGCCAAGCGCCTGCCGCCCTGCATTGCGAGAAGAGTTGTGTGCGTTGACCCGGTCCTTTCGGTTCCGGATTCCTCAGCCCCCAGCCCCCCGGGGCCGTCAGGATCGGGTCTGTACGCGCGACAAGGAGGGCCAACGCAAGTTGGTCCTTTTTGGTTTGTGGCGGGATGTTTCCGGCACGCTGTCATTCCGGGGCGCGCCTCTTGGCGCGAGCCCCGAATCCATTTCCCAGCTCAGATTGTGGATCGATGGATTCTCAGGTGTGCAATCGCGCACCATGGCTCGCGCTTCGCGCGCCCCGGAATGACGAGAGACCAATTGTCTTGAGACGTTCTTGAGCGTGCTTCGCTTCAGTGCAGCGACGTGTATGCTGCGCCGAGCATCGCACCCGGCTTCTCGCGGCTGCCGTCCTGGACATAGACCACAGCGCCGTCGACGCCCTCGCGCGTGAGATTTTCCAACGGCACCGTCCAGCTTTCCGGACGTCCGTTCCAGTCGCCGACCTTGAGCAGGTTGCGCACGACGTTGTGATAGGTGATCTGCTGTCCGCGATTTTCGCCGCGGCTGATTGCGATCGGCACCGATTTCGTGATCGAGCAGATCCAGACCTCGCCGCGCGAGACCGCCGACTCCTTGCTCGCCGCCACCGAGACGTTGATCTGCTTGCCTGCAAGCGACATCGTCACCGGCACGCTCATCACACCCGTGCCCTTGTCGGTCTGGCCGATCGCGCTCTCGATGCCGGCGCGGTCGCTGCCGATGACATGCGTCGAACCGTTGACTACGACTTGCGGCGTATAGACCTCGCGGTCGCCGCGCATGCGCGAATAGGCGCGCTGCCGCGCCGAGAAGCGCGAATCCGCAAGCGTGTCCTTCCAGCCGAGATAATCCCAATAGTCGATCGGCATGCTCAGCGCGATGATCGACGGGTCTTTGGAGAGATCGCCGATGACCTGGTCGGCGGGCGGGCAGGAAGAGCAGCCCTGCGATGTGAAGAGCTCGACCACGGCGCGAGGTTCAGCCTCGGCGGGACGGATGACGGCGACGATGGCGCAGATGCCGAGTGCTCCCGACCAGAGTGCACCGGACCAGCGCGAAACCAGATTAGAAGCCATCATTGCAGTCATGTTGAACGTCACACCTCGCACGCGTGGGGGGAATATCCTATCGCCTGATGGTCACCGTAGTCTTACGGGCATCGTACATTCAACCGTCCAGGGCGAGGTTTTCCGCCGGGCGGGACCGTCGGACGCGTGTTCTAACGCACGAAGGCGGCCCTGTGATAGGCCGCCCTCGTTTAACCTTCTACTCACGTCGCGGTGAGCCACCGTTCACAAATTCGCGCTTAGGCCGCGAGCTTGCGCAGCACGTAGTGCAGAATGCCGCCGTTCCGGTAGTAATCGAGCTCGTCCAGCGTATCGATGCGGCAAAGCAGCGAAACCCGCTGCAACGAACCGTCGCCGGAGACGATCTCCGCGGTCAGCTTCTGACGCGGCTTCAGGTCGCCGACCAGGCCGCGCAGCGTGACCTTCTCGTCGCCCTTCAGGCCGAGCGAGGACCAGGAGGTGCCCTCCTCGAACGTCAGCGGCAGCACGCCCATGCCGACCAGGTTGGAGCGGTGGATGCGCTCGAAGCTCTGGCAGATCACGGCGCGGACGCCGAGCAGGCGCGTGCCCTTCGCAGCCCAGTCGCGCGAGGAACCGTTGCCGTATTCGGCGCCGGCGAACACCACCAGCGGCACCTGCTCCTGCTGGTACTTCATCGCGGCGTCGTAGATCGACATCTGCTCGCCGTCGGGCCAGTGCTTGGTGAGACCGCCTTCCGGGATATTTCCGTCAGCGCCCTTCAGCATGAAGTTCTTGATGCGGATGTTGGCGAAGGTGCCGCGCATCATCACTTCATGGTTGCCGCGACGCGTGCCGTACTGGTTGAAGTCGGCCGGACGCACCTGGTGCTCGCTGAGATATTTGCCGGCGGGCGAGGTGAGCTTGATCGAGCCGGCCGGCGAGATGTGGTCGGTGGTGATCTTGTCGCCGAACATGGCGAGGATGCGCGCCTCGACGATGTCGGTGACCGGCTCCGGCTCCTTCTTCATGCCGTCGAAATAGGGCGGGTTCTGCACGTAGGTCGAGCTCATGTTCCAGCGATAGGTCTCGCTCTCGACCGTCTTGATCTTGCGCCAGTTGGTGTCGCCCTTGAACACGTCGGCATACTTCTTCTTGAAGATCGACGCGGTCACGAACTTCTTCATGAAGGCGTTGATCTCCTTCGTCGTCGGCCAGATGTCCTTGAGGTACACCGGCTTGCCGTCCTTGCCTTCACCGAGCGGCTCGACGGCGAGGTTCTTGGTGACGCTGCCCGCGAGCGCGTGGGCGACGACCAGCGGCGGCGACGCCAGATAGTTCGCCTGCACGTCCGGCGAGACGCGGCCTTCGAAGTTGCGGTTGCCGGAGAGCACGGCGGCCGCGACGATGCCGTTGTCGTTGATCGACTTCGAGATCTCCTCGGGCAGCGGACCGGAATTGCCGATGCAGGTGGTGCAGCCGAAGCCGACCAGGTTGAAGCCGACCTTGTCGAGATCGGCCTGCAGGCCGGAATCGGAAAGATATCCCGCGACCACCTGGCTGCCCGGGGCGAGCGAGGTCTTCACCCACGGTTTTGCCTTGAGGCCCTTGGCGGCAGCGTTGCGCGCGAGCAGGCCGGCGCCGATCAAGACGCTCGGGTTCGAGGTGTTGGTGCAGGAGGTGATCGCAGCGATCACGACGTCGCCATGTCCGATCTCGAAGTTCTTGCCGTCGACGGCAAAGCGCTTCGTCGGCTCTTCGGTCTTCTTGTACTCGGTGCCGAGCGCGAGCGAAAAGCCTTCAGCGACCGACGGCAGCGCGATGCGGCCTTCGGGGCGCTTCGGACCGGCCATCGAGGGAACGACGTCGCCGAGGTCGAGGGTCAGCGTTTCCGTGAACACCGGATCGGCCGACTTGGCGGTGCGGAACAGGCCCTGCGCCTTGGCATAGGCCTGCACCAGCGCGACGCGCGCCGGAGCGCGGCCGGACGTCTTGAGGTAATCGAGCGCAGCGGCGTCGACCGGGAAGAAGCCGCAGGTCGCACCGTATTCGGGGGCCATGTTGGCGATCGTCGCCTTGTCGGCGACGGAGAGGTGGTCGAGGCCGGGACCGAAGAACTCGACGAACTTGCCGACGACGCCGAGCTTGCGCAGCATCTGCGTGACTGTGAGCACGAGGTCGGTCGCGGTGACGCCTTCCTTCATCGCGCCCTTCAGCTTGAAGCCGACGACGTTGGGCAGCAGCATCGACAGCGGCTGGCCGAGCATGCAGGCTTCCGCCTCGATGCCGCCGACGCCCCAGCCGAGCACGGCGAGACCGTTGACCATGGTGGTGTGGGAGTCGGTGCCGACCAGCGAGTCGGGATAGGCGACCTCGAAGGTGCCGGTCTTCTTGCCGACCGTCATCTTCTCCTTCTTGGTCCAGACCGTCTGGGATAGATATTCGAGATTGACCTGATGGCAGATGCCGGTGCCGGGCGGCACGACCGAGAAGTTCGAGAACGCCTTCTGGCCCCACTTCAGGAACTCGTAGCGCTCCTGGTTCTGCTTGTATTCCTCGGTGACGTTCTTGCCGAAGGCCTTGTTGTCACCGAAGAAATTCACGATCACGGAGTGGTCGATGACGAGGTCTACCGGAACCAGCGGGTTGATCTTCTCGGCATCGCCGCCGAGCTTCTGCATCGCGTTGCGCATCGCGGCGAGATCGACCACGGCCGGCACGCCGGTGAAATCCTGCATCAGCACGCGAGCCGGGCGGAATGCGATCTCATGCTCCAGCGACTTCTTGCGCAGCCACTTCGACACCGCCACGATATCTTCCTTCTTGACCGTGCGGCCGTCCTCGTTGCGCAGGAGGTTCTCGAGCAGAACCTTCATCGAATATGGGAGTTTCGAAATTCCCTTCAGACCATTCTTCTCGGCCGTGGGCAGGCTGTAATAGACATAGGTCTTGGCGCCGACCTTGAGGGTCTTTTTGCATTTGAAGCTGTCGAGCGAGGTCATGTAGGAAATCCCAATTGTTAGTTATACCCGGCAGGGGGTATTTTAACACCGTCAGCGAGTCCGGCTGGTTCGCTTGCAGGGGCAGGTTGAGTTGCTGCATCAAGTAGTTCCGGGCTTATAGAAGCTTTCTAACCGCGCCGCCACAGCCACAATCGTGCCGCAGCAATCCGCGAGCCAAAAATTCCCATGCGCTACCCCAAGATTTCCTGAGGCCGGGCTTTGAGCGGAATGGACCAAGGCAAAATGCATCTGTCCGGACGCGGGGTCGTCTGCGTGCGCGGCGGCCGCGAGGTGTTTTCCGGGCTCGATTTCGATGCTGTCGCCGGCGAGGCCGTGGCGGTCGTCGGCCGCAACGGCTCGGGCAAGACCTCGCTGCTGCGGCTGATCGCGGGCCTGCTGATTCCGGCCGGCGGGACAATCGCGCTCGCCGGGGGCGATGCCGAGCTGACGCTGCCGGAGCAGTGCCACTATCTCGGCCATCGCGACGCCCTGAAGCCGGCGCTGAGCGTGGCGGAAAACCTGTCATTCTGGGCTGATTTTCTGGGCGGCGAGCGCAGTGATGCGGCCAAGAGCCTCGCCATCGTCGGGCTCGATCACGCCACTCACCTGCCCGCGGCCTTCCTGTCCGCCGGCCAGCGCCGCCGCCTGTCACTGGCCCGGCTGCTGACGGTGCGCCGCCCGGTCTGGCTGCTGGACGAGCCGACCACGGCGCTGGACGTGGCCGGCCAGGGCATGTTCGAGGGCCTGATGCGGGAGCATCTGGCCCGGGGCGGCCTGATCATCGCGGCGACCCATGCGCCGCTGGGGATCGAGGCGCGGGAGCTGCGGATCGGGGGAGCGGTATGAGATTCACTGACCCTCAGCTTTTCGAGCGGCCTGGCACCGCTCCGTCCGTTCCCTCCCCCCTCTTGTCCGCCGAAGCCTTGGCGAAGGCGGATGCGGGGGGAAGGAGCGCGGTTTGCCTGGCGCCCGAGCCAGGCTCTCATGGCCGCCTCGCCATCGAGGCCACCCCATGACCGCCCTGTCCGCCCTCATCCGCCGGGATATCCGGATCGCGCTCCGCGTCGGCGGCGGGGCGCTGATCGGGGTGCTGTTCTTCCTGACCGTCGTCGTCCTGATGCCGTTCGCGGTGGGGCCGGATCTGGCGCTGCTGTCGCGGCTCGGGCCGGCGATCCTGTGGCTCGGCGCGCTGCTCGCGAGCCTGCTCACCCTGGACCGGCTGTTCATGGCCGACCACGAGGACGGCTCGCTCGACCTGATCACGATGAGCCGGACGCCGCTGGAACTCGCCTGCGCCGCCAAGGCGCTGGCGCATTGGCTGGCCGCGGGCCTGCCACTGATTGTCGCAACCCCGGTGCTCGGCCTGCTGCTCAACCTCGACATGGTCGCAACCGGGGCGGTGGCGCTGACGCTCCTGGCCGGTACGCCGGCGCTGACCTTCACCGGCATGATCGGCGCCGCACTCGCGGTGACGCTGCACCGGGGCGGACTGCTGATGGCCGTGCTGGTGCTGCCGCTGTCGATCCCGGTGCTGATTTTCGGCGTCGCGGCCTCGCAGGCCGTGATCGTCGGTCCCCTGACGTTCGGCGCGCCGTTCTCGATCCTGTGCGCGCTGTCGCTGGTCAGCCTCGTCATCGGGCCTTTTGCGGCGGCGGCCAGCCTGCGCCATGGTCTCGACTGAAATGGGCTGGATTGCCCTTGACCCCGATCAACTTTCGCTGCGCGCTTTTATGCTGATTGCGTGAGTGCTGACCTGTGATTATCAGAATACCATGACGCTGATCGATCTCGCCAATCCGACACGGTTCCTCGCGCTGACGGCGCGGGTGCTGCCGTGGCTTGTAGCCGCGACCGTCATCCTGCTCACCATCGGCCTCTACCAGTCCGCACTCGCGCCCGACGACTACCAGCAGGGCGCGACGGTGAAGATCATGTTCATCCACGTGCCCAACGCCTGGCTGTCGATGTTCGTCTGGGGCGTGATGAGCATCGCCTCATTGGGCACGCTGGTGTGGCGGCATCCGCTCGCCGACGTCGCCGCCAAAGCCGCCGCGCCGATCGGCGCCGCCTTCACCTTTCTCGCGCTGCTCACGGGATCGCTGTGGGGCCGGCCGATGTGGGGCACCTATTGGGAATGGGACGCGCGACTGACCTCGGTGCTGATCCTCTTCCTGATGTATCTCGGCCTGATGGCGCTGTGGCGCGCGGTCGACGATCCCTCGCGCGCGGCGCGCGCCGCCGCGGTGCTGACGCTGGTCGGCGCGATCAACCTGCCCATCATCAAGTTCTCCGTCGACTGGTGGAACACGCTGCACCAGCCGGCGTCGGTGATGCGCATGGGCGGCTCGACGCTCGACAAGTCGTTCCTGATTCCGCTGCTGCTGATGGCCATCGCGTTCACGCTGCTGTTCGTCACGTTGCACCTGGCGGCGATGCGCAACGAGATTTTGCGCCGTCGCGTCCGCTCCTTGCAGATGATGCAGGCGAGCCAGAAGGCCGCATGACGATGTCACTTGGTCCCTACGCGTCCTTCATCGTGACGTCCTATGCCGCGGCCGCGCTCGTGGTCGCGATCCTGATCGGCTGGATCGTGCTCGACTATCGCAGCCAGACCGAGCGCCTGCGCGAGCTCGACCGCAGCGGCGTCACGCGCCGCTCCGGACGCAGCGCAACGGACACGCCGTGAGCGACCAATCATGAGCGATCAACCGACGTCCGCTCCGCCGCAGCGCCGCACCTTCCTGATGGTGCTGCCGCTGATCGCCTTCATCGCCCTGGCCCTGCTGTTCTGGTTCCGGCTCGGCAGCGGCGATCCCTCGCGGATTCCATCCGCGCTGATCGGGCGGCCGGCCCCGCAGACCACGCTGCCGCCGCTCGAAGGATTGCAGGCCGACAACTCGCAGGTGCCGGGCCTCGATCCCGCCGCGTTCAAGGGCAAGGTCAGCCTCGTCAATGTCTGGGCCTCCTGGTGCGTGCCCTGCCATGACGAGGCGCCGCTCCTGACTGAGCTCGCCAAGGACAAGCGCTTCCAGCTCGTCGGCATCAACTACAAGGACGCAGCCGACAACGCGCGCCGTTTCCTCGGCCGCTACGGCAACCCGTTCGGCCACGTCGGCGTGGATGCCAACGGCCGCGCCTCGATCGAATGGGGCGTCTATGGCGTGCCGGAGACGTTCGTCGTCGGGCGCGAAGGCACCATCGTCTACAAGCTGGTCGGACCGATCACGCCGGACAATTTGCGCACGGTGCTGCTCCCGCAGATGGAGAAGGCGTTGAAGGCGGGGAGCTAGCTCCGCTCTCGCGCGAACGAAGGCGCCGCCCCACACACCGCTGTCATGCCCCGCGAAGGCGGGGCATCCAGTACGCCGCGTCTTCTCCGTATCTCACGACTGCCTCTGGAATACTGGATCGCCCGGTCAAGCCGGGCGATGACAGTTGAGTGCGTGGCCGTATTTCAGCTCGCAATGACGAACTGAGAGACCGTCACCCCTTCCGCACATCCCCCGCCTCGGCCTCGCTCGCCTCCAGCGACGCCGGCTCGATCCCGTAGCGCTTGGTCAGCGGCATCTGGGCGATGGCGAAGATCATCGTGATCGGCGTGACGCCGAACACCTTGAAGTTCACCCAGAAGTCCGTGCTCTGGGTGCGCCAGACGATCTCGTTCAGGATGGCCATGCCGGCGAAGAACAGCGCCCAGCGCAGCGTGAGGATGCGCCAGCCCTGCGGGGTCAGATTGAACATCTGGTCGAACATCACGGCGATGAAGGAGCGGCCGAACAACAGTCCGCCGCCGAGGATCGCCGCGAACAGGCCGTAGATGATGGTCGGCTTGACCTTGATGAAGGTCTCGTCGTGCAGCACCAGCGTCAGCGTGCCGAACACCAGCACGATCACGCCGGTCACGATCGCCATGATCGGGATGTGGCGCGTCACCACATAAGAGGCGATCATCGCCGCCACGATCGCGACCATGAAGGCGCCGGTCGCGGCGAACAGATTGAACTTCGCATTCACGAAGAAGAACACGAGCAGCGGACCGAGCTCGGTCGCGAGCTTGAACAGCGGATGCGGCTGGGTCTTGTCCATTCTCAGCTTTCGATTCCGGCGATCGCACGGGCGAAATCGCGCGCCGTGAACGGCGCGAGATCGTCGACGCCTTCGCCGACGCCGATGAAATGCACCGGCAGTTTGAATTTCTCCGCGAGCGCCACCAGAATGCCGCCGCGCGCGGTGCCGTCGAGCTTCGTCATCACGAGGCCGGTGACCCCCGCCGTGCGATGGAAGGCCTCGACCTGCGACAGCGCGTTCTGGCCCACCGTTGCATCCAGCACAAGCAGCACGGCATGCGGCGCAGTGTCATCCACCTTGCGGATCACGCGCACGACCTTTTCAAGCTCGTTCATCAGCTCGGCCTTGTTTTGCAGGCGGCCGGCGGTGTCGATCAGGAGCACGTCGATGGCCTGCTCCTTCGCCGCCGTCAGCGCGTTGAAGGCGAGGCCTGCCGAATCCGAGCCCTGCGTGCCGGCGATGACCGGCGTCCTGGTGCGCTCGCCCCAGACCTTGAGCTGCTCGATGGCCGCCGCGCGAAACGTGTCGCCGGCGGCCAGCATCACCTTGCGGCCTTCGGATGCAAATTTTTGCGAGAGCTTGCCGATGGTCGTGGTCTTGCCGGAACCGTTGACGCCGACCACGAGGATGACGAACGGCTTCTTGGCCGCGTCGATCTCGAGCGGCTTCGCCACCGGCGCCAGCACTTTCTCGACCTCGGTGGCGACGACGTCCTTGACCTCGTCCGCCGAGATCGCCTTGTCGTAGCGGCCCGTGCCGACGGCGTCCGCGATCCGCACCGCGACCGACGTGCCGAGGTCGGCGCGCAGCAGCACGTCCTCGATGTCGTCGAGCATGGCGCGGTCGAGCTTGCGCTTGGTGACGAGGTCGGCGACCGCGGTCCCGAGCGAGGACGAGGTGCGCTTCAGCCCGTTGGACAGGCGGCGCCACCAGCTCAGCTTGGGGGGATCTGACGTGGTATCGTTCATGGTACTCGTGCCGCCGATTTGAAGTTCCTACTCTCTTGCCGCAAGTCCGGTTAGGAACTTCAAATCGAAGAGCGGCACGAGAAAATATTGTTGCCAGTGCGGCCCTGGATTTGGCATTCGCTTCGCGTTTCGCCGCTGGCGCTGAGCGAATGCCAAATCCACCGCACTGGTGTGTTAGCCGTTCCGGCTCCCAAACGAAAGTGTTGACCGAAAGTCTTGCAATTGCTCGATGTTCCCGAATTGACCGCCGACGAGATCCTGGCGCGCGTGCTCCATCGCGACGGGCTGATGCTGGTCATCGACAAGCCCGCCGGCCTGCCGGTCCATCGCGGCCCCAAGGGCGGGGCCAATCTGGAAACGTCGTTCGACGCGCTTCGTTTCGGCCTGCCGCGGCCGCCGGTGCTGGCCCACCGGCTGGACAAGGACACCTCCGGCTGCCTCGTGCTCGGCCGCCATCGCAAGGCGACGGCCTCGCTCGGCCTGTTGTTCAAGCACGGCAAGATCGGCAAGACCTACTGGACCGTGGTCGAGGGCGGCCCTGCCCAAGACGAAGGCACCATCGACATGCCGCTCGGCCGGCTCAATGCCGAGCGCGGCTGGTGGCAGAAACCCGATCCCGAGGGCCAGAAGGCGATCACCAACTGGAAGGTGATGGGCCGGGGCGACGGGCTGACCTGGCTCGCCATGGAACCGGTGACCGGCCGAACCCATCAATTGCGGGTGCATTCGGCCGCGACCGGCTGGCCGATTTTCGGCGATAACATTTACGGCAACGGGCCGCGCTTCGGCGAGCCGCGGCTGCACCTGCATTCCCGCGAGATCGTGGTGCCGATCTCCCGGAACAAGGAGCCGATCCGCGTGGTCGCGCCGGCGCCGCCCCACATGCATGAGAAGCTCCGCGCCTGCGGGTGGAATGGGGAATAGTTTTAGCCCCTCATGGTGAGGAGGCGCGTCAGCGCCGTCTCGAACTATGAAGGCCCGACTGCTGCCTGCGGCCATCCTTCGAGACGCCCGCTTCGCGGGCTCCTCAGGATGAGGAGCAGTGGCCGATCGGGGAGCAAAGCAGTGCTCGCCTTCCGCCCCGTGGTTTACGAAACGTTCAGTGCTCGTCTCTAATGATAGCGATTGCTTAGAACAAGCTTCCGTCATCCGCTCAGGACGAGCAACGCGTCATGTCCACGGCCGAGTTTTCGATCATCGATGAAGTCGAATCCGCGATTCGGCTCGGCTCGGCGGAAAAGGGCCTGGAAACGGCCCGCCGCGTCACCGATCTCTTCCTCTCCTCCGCCGGAAGTTTTGACAACGAGCAGATCGCACTGTTCGACGACGTGCTCGAGCGCCTGATCGGCACCATCGAGCTGCGCGCCATCGCCGACATGGGCGCACGCATTGCGCTGGCCGAGATCAGCGCGCAGCTTGCGCCGATCGCGCAGGCGCCGCCCTCCGTGATTCGTCGCCTCGCCAATAATGACGAGATTCGCATCGCCGGCCCCGTGCTCCAGGAATCGGCGCGCCTCGACGATGGCGAGCTGGTGAAGATCGCCTCCAGCAAGGGCGAGCCGCATCTGCTCGCGGTCGCCGGGCGCTGGTGGCTCAAGGAGATCGTCACCGATGCGCTGCTGGCGCGGCGCTATCCCAGCGTCAGCCGGCGGCTTGCCGCCAATCCCGGCGCGCGCGTTTCCGGAAACGGATTTGCCGTCATCGTCGGGCAGGCCGAGGCCGATCCCGAGCTCGCCGTGAGCGTCGGCGTCCGCGTCGACCTGCCGTCCGACTTGCGCCGCCGGCTGCTGAGTTCTGCGACCGATGCCGTGCGCACCCGGCTGCTGTCGCGCGCACCGCCGCATCTGTTCGAGGAGATCCAGGGCGCAATCGCCGCCGTGACCGTCGGTGTCGAGCGCGAGATGTCGGGCGTGCGCGATTTCGAAGGCGCCAAGCGGGCCATCGCAAATCTCAAGGCGACGGGCCAGCTGACCGAAGCGACGCTGCTCGGCTTCGCCACGCAGCGGCGCTATGAGGAAGCCGTGGCTGCCCTGGCGGCCCTGTCCGGATCGACCATTGAGGTGATTCGCCCGCTGATGCAGAGCCTGCGCGAGGACGGCCTGCTCGTGCCGTGCAAGGCGGCCCAGCTCAGCTGGGAAACCACAGCCGCCGTGCTCGAGAGCCGCTTTGCCACCGGCGCGATGAAGCCCGCGGATATCGCGAGGGCGCAGGGGCATTATGCACGCATGACCTCGGAGAACGCGCGGCGGACGCTGCGATTCTGGCAGGTGCGGGCGTTGTAGGTTTGCTGCTCATCACACACTCCGCTGTCATTGCACGCGAAAGCGGGCAATTCAGTATTGCAGAGACGGCAGCGATAGAACCGAGGAGCCGCGGCGTACCGGGTCGCCCGGTCAAGCCGGGCGACGACACTGCCTATACTGTCAACCGCTCGCCATCGCTGCCGGCAATCATCAGCGGCACCACGCGACCCACGCGTTCGCCCGCGATCGCCACCGGCAGATAATGCTCCGTGCGGCCCTGGCTGTCGCTCTCGATCAGCACATCGCGCGTCGTACCCACTTCCTCTTGCAGCCGCCGCCGTAATGCCGCTTCGCCCGCCGCACGCAGCCGCTTCGCGCGCTCCTTGATCGCGCCGCCTGCGACCTGCGGCATCCGCGCGGCCGGCGTGCCGGGGCGTGGCGAATACGGGAAGACGTGCAGGAACGTCAAACCGCACTCCTCCACGAGATCCAGCGAGCGCGAAAACATCTCCTCGGTCTCGGTCGGAAAACCCGCGATGATGTCGGCGCCGAAGGCGATGTCCGGGCGCAGGCGGCGGACCTGGTCGCAGAACGCGATCGCGTGGTCGCGCGAATGACGCCTTTTCATGCGCTTCAAAATCATGTCGTCGCCGGATTGCAGCGACAGGTGCAGATGCGGCATCAGGCGCGCATCGTCGCCGATGGCATCCAGCAGATCGGCATCGGCCTCGATCGAATCGATCGAGGAGATGCGCAGGCGCTTCAGCTCCGGCACATGCCGCAGGATCTGCTTGGTCAGCATGCCGAGCCTTGGTGCACCCGGCAGGTCGGCGCCATAGCTGGTGAGGTCCACACCGGTCAGCACGATCTCGGCATGGCCGCGCGCAACAAGCGCCCGCACCTGATCGACCACCGCGCCCATCGGCACCGAGCGTGAATTGCCGCGGCCGTAGGGGATGATGCAGAACGTGCAGCGATGGTCGCAGCCGTTCTGCACCTGCACGAACACGCGCGGCAGGCCGCTCGCAAAGCCGTCGATCAGATGCGGTGCCATCTGCTTCACCGCCATGATGTCGCTGACGTCGATCTTTTCGCTCGCACCGAGATCGAACGCGGCACGCGCATCGCGCCAGGCCTCGCTGCGCATCTTGTCGTCATTGCCGAGGACGCGATCGACCTCGGCCATGTCTGCGAACATCCGGCTCTGCGTCTGCGCCGCACAGCCGGTGACGACGATGCGCGCACCCGGCCGTTCGCGCTTCAATTTGCGGATCGACTGGCGCGCCTGCGCCACCGCTTCATTGGTGACGGCGCAGCTGTTGATGACGATGGTGTCGGAGAGGCCCGCGCCCTCGGCCTCGCGGCGGATCAATTCGGCCTCGAAGGCATTGAGGCGGCAGCCGAAGGTGACGACGTCGACGGCCATCAGCCGACCGGCGCGAACAGCGCCGGATCGAAGGAGCCCTCATACTCGAAGGTCGCGGGGCCCGTCATCAGCACGTGGTCGTCGCTTTCGCGCCATTCGATCCCGAGCTTGCCGCCGGGCAGCGTGATCTCGACATTGCGCTCGGTGCGCTTCAGCCGCGCGGCCGCGACCGCGGTCGCGCACGCCGCCGAACCGCAAGCTCTGGTCAGGCCCGCGCCACGCTCCCAGGTGCGGATCGTGACGTGCTGGGGATCGACGATATGGGCGAGCGTGATGTTGGCGCGCTCGGGGAAGATCGGGTGATTTTCCAGCAGCGGACCAAAGCGCTCGAGATCGTAGCCGTTGACGTCCTCGACCCAGAAGATCGCATGCGGATTGCCCATGCTCACCACTGAAGGCGAATGCAGGATCGGATTGTCGATCGGCCCGATCTGCAATTCGATGTAGCGGGTGTCGCGAAACTCTTCCGCCAGCGGAATCTCCTGCCAGCCGAACTTCGGCGCGCCCATATCGACGGTATAGAGATCGGGCGCCGGACCCTGCCAGCAATTGAGCAGGCCCGCAGCGGTCTCGAACGTTGCCGTGGTCCGCCCGGTCTTCTCGAAGATACGCCGCACCACGCAGCGCATGCCGTTGCCGCAGGCGCCGGCCTCGGAGCCGTCATTGTTGTAGATGCTGATGAAGGCCTCGGTACCGTCGAACCGCGGCTTCCGGAGCACCATGAGCTGGTCATAGGGCACGCCGCCCGGCGCGGACGCGACCGCGCGGGCGTCGTCCGGCGTCACCGGCGCGGCGGAATCACGCATGTCGACAACGACGATCTCGTTGCCGATGCCGTTCATCTTGGCAAATGCGTGGTTGGCCAGAGCGCTCATGAAATTTCCCGAATTTCGCCTGCCTTATATGGCGATCCTTGGTGGCTTGGCCAGTGATTTGCCGCCATGGCCATGACGCATCTGTCATGGGACGAATTCGGCACTCGCGTGTTAGAACGGCGCGGTTCGCGCAATCCGGGACGCGCGGCCGGCTCTGGGTCTTGGGGACGTAAGGCCTTGACGATGTAAGGCCTTGGCGACGCAAGGCTTGGACGTAAGGCTTGGCGGATAAGTCCTTGGGGAGAATAGAATGAATCGTTTTTGTCGCCTCGTACTGCTCGCGCTGATCCCGGCAGCGACCATGTCGTTTGGCGTGCCCGGCGCTCTGGCGCAGACCCCGAGCCCGGCGCCCGCCGCGTCGGCCAGCCCTTCGCCGGCTCCGTCGGCCTCGCCCGCCCCGGCCGCAAGTACCGCACCTGCACCCGCGGGAGCGCCCTCTCCGGCGCCAGCGCCTGCGGCCAGCGCTTCGCCCTCACCCGCTCCGGCGGCCCCGCCGCCCGCTGCGGCCGCGACGCCCGCCCCGGTGCAGACCGCCGATCCCTTTGGCCTGGAGACCACGCTCGAGCCGAAGAAGGTCCTGATGGTCAAGGGCACTGCCAATTGGGATTCGGCCTTCGACACGCTGATCGACGCCTTCAAGGCGCTGAACACGCTGCTGGACAAGCAGGGCATCAAGCCCGCCGGCAATTCGATGATCGTCTACACCTCGACCGATGACACTGGCTTCACCTTCCTGGCCGAGATCCCGGTCGAGCAGGACCCGAAGAACCTGCCCAAGGACATGAGCATCGGCAAATCGCCGGAAGGCAAGGCGTTGAAATTCGTCCATCGCGGCTCCTACGACAACATGGACAACACCTATGAGGCGATCACCAATCACCTCGACGACAAGAAGCTGGAAGCCAAGGACACCTTTGTCGAGGAGTACCTCACCGATCCCCTGAAGACGGCGGAGGACAAGCTCGTGATCAACGTGTTCGTGCCATTGAAGTGAGAGAGATGAAGAAGCCTGCCGTCCTTTTTACGTCGTTTGCCGCCGCTGTCGCCGTCACGCTGCTGGCAACGCCCGCGCTCGCCGACGATTTTCCATCCGCCATCACGGTGAGCGGCGAAGCCATGATCTCCGCGGCGCCCGATCTCGCGCAGATCGATGCCGGCGTCGCCAACGATGCCAAGTCGGCGAAGGAAGCCTCCGACGCCAACAACGCCGCGATGGGCAAGGTGCTGTTGGCGCTGAAGGGCGTCGGCATCGCCGAGAAGGACTATCAGACCTCGCGCCTGTCCTTGCAGCCGCAATACGGCCAGAACAAATCCACCGGCGCCTCGCCCGTGGTCGGGTTCCGCGCCTCAAACCGCGTCACCGTGAAGATCCGCGACGTGACCAAGGTCGCCGGCATCATCGACACGCTGGTCGGCGCGGGCGCCAACGACATCGGCAACATCTCCTTCGAGGTGACGCAGGCCTCAAAGCTGCTCGACGACGCCCGTGAACAGGCGGTCGTGGACGCCCGCCGCAAGGCCGAGATTTACGCCAGGGCCACCGGCGTCACGCTCGGCTCGCCGCTCAGCGTGTCCGAGGGCGGCGCTCCGGTACCGCTGTTCAAGGCAAGAATGGCGACCGCGCCGATGGCGGCGCCCGCGGCAGTAGCGCCGGGCGAGGAAACGCTGTCAGTGACCGTGAATGTGAGCTGGGCGATCATACGCCCTGAGGGCAAGTAAGCCGTAAGAGGCACACTGCCCACTCCGAGTACAGGTGTCGTCCCCGCGAATGCGGGGACCCATAACCACAGGGAGTGGTTATGACACGTCGCAGGTAACTCCGAGTCTTTGCCAAACCTCTCCCTGTGGTTATGGGTCCCGGATCTGCGCTTCGCTTGTCCGGGGCGACAGCGGGGAACGAAGCTAAATCTCCGCTAAATCTCCACCACCTGTCCCGGCTTCATCGCCACAAACCGCTCCTGCGGAATCTTCGCGGCATCCAACGCTTCGACCAGCGCCTTCGCCGGCGCGTCGATCGCTTCATCCGTCAGCTGGAACGTGCCGTGATGATGCCCGAGCGCGGCTTGCGCGCCGCAATCGGCCAGCGCCTTCACGGCGTCTTCCGGATTCATGTGCTGGTCGCGCATGAACCAGCGCGGTTCGTAGGCGCCGATCGGGAGGATCGCCAGACGCAGCGGCCCATGCTTCTCCGCAACGCGGCGAAAGTGGCCGCCGTCGCCATAACCGGAATCGCAGACAACGTAGATTTTCCCCGCCGGCGTCTCCAGCACGAAACTCGCCCACAGCGCCTTGTTGCGATCGAACATGCCGCGCGCCGACCAGTGCCGGGTCGGCACCAGCGTCACGGCGATGCCGCCGCCGAGCTCGACGCGGTCGTGCCAGTCAAACGCCTCCGCCTTGATGGAAGAGTCGGTGCTGCGCATCGTCACGTCGTTGCCGAGTGGCGTCACCACGCGCGGCGCAAAATTTTTGGCGAGCCGCGACAGCGTCGCGATGTCCAGATGATCGTAATGACCGTGCGAAACCAGCACGACGTCGATCTTCGGCAGCTTCTCGAACGCGATGCCGGGGTCGTTGTGCCGCTTCGGACCGGCAAAGCTGACGGGCGAGACCCGCGAGGACCAGACGGGATCGACGAGGATGTTGAGGCCGTCGGCCTGAATCAGCCAGCTGGCGTGGCCGACGAAGGAGAGCCGCACCTTGTCGCCCTCGACTCGGGCGGGTGGCGTGTCGGCGTGAGAGTTCGGCACCCAGTCGGGCCAATCCGCGCGCTGCCCCCGGGCACCTAATTGCCAGCGCAGCACCTCGCCAAGCGATCTCGGCGGCGCCCCGTCGGGATCGAAGAAGGTCAGGCCGTCAAAATGGTCGGAGACCGGGCCGTCATAGGTTTTCATGCGGGACATCCAGAGGGGCGGAACACCGACCAGCGCGGCGCCACCGGCGATCAATCCAAAGAGGCGGCGGCGGGTGACCGGCACAAGCGGGCTTCAGGGATGGTAACGGAGGTAAATCATCATCTTCTATATGGGCGGAGCCCAGGCAAAAGGAACCGGCCGCCAAAAGTTCCGTACTCTCAGGGCCTTGCCCTGGCAAAGGCACCCCGGCACCCTAACTTTCCTTGACTTTTGGGCGGGAGCGGCGTTTAACCCCGCCACTTTCTCGGAAAGGCTTTCTTTTCGACCCGCCCACTGGCCCTGGAGGCCAGAGGCCAACGCCCGACAGCGCTGTGCGCCCTCGGGCGCAAAGGTGTTTGGAAGATCGCTTGTTTAGGAAGTGGTCATCGCCCGATTTGATCGGGAGATCCAGTATCCCAGAGGCCGCTCGGCTGAACCGAGGTGCCGCGGCGTACTGGATGCCCCGGTCAAGCAGGGGCATGACAGTGGTGAACGCGGCAACCCTGCGCGAGCAGGACAAGGGACAACGGCATTGTTCGACAATCTGTCGGAACGGCTTGGTGGCATTCTCGATCGTCTGACGGGGCGCGGTGCGCTGACCGAAAAGGACGTTGACGCCGCGATGCGCGAGGTGCGCCGCGCGCTGTTGGAAGCCGACGTCGCGTTAGAGGTGGTGCGCAGCTTCACCGAGCGCGTCCGCGAGCAGGCGATCGGCGCCACCGTCGTCAAGTCGGTCACGCCCGGCCAGATGGTGGTCAAGATCGTCCATGACGAGCTGATCAACACGCTCGGCGCCGAAAGCCAGACCATCGACGTCAATTCCGTGCCGCCGGTGCCGATCATGATGGTCGGTCTGCAAGGCTCCGGTAAAACCACCACCACCGCAAAGCTCGCCCGCCGCCTGGTCCAGCGCGACAAGCGCAAGGTGCTGATGGCTTCGCTCGACGTCTACCGTCCGGCGGCGATGGAGCAGTTGGCCGTGCTCGGCCGCGACCTCGACATTCCGACCCTGCCGATCGTGGCGGGGCAGCAGCCGCCGCAGATCGCGAAGCGCGCGCTCGAAGCCGGCAAGCTCGGCGGCTACGACATCGTGCTGCTCGACACCGCCGGCCGCACCACGCTCGACGAAGACATGATGGCGGAAGCAGCGGCGATCAAAGCCGCTGCGAACCCGCATGAAGTGCTGCTGGTCGCCGACAGCCTCACCGGCCAGGACGCCGTGAATCTTGCGCGCGCCTTCGATCAGCGCGTCGGCCTCACCGGCATCGTGCTGACACGAGTCGACGGCGACGGCCGCGGCGGCGCCGCGCTGTCGATGCGCGCCGTCACCGGCAAGCCGATCAAGCTGATCGGCACCGGTGAAAAGACCGACGCGCTGGAAGATTTCCATCCCGATCGTATCGCCGGCCGCATCCTCGGCATGGGCGACGTGGTGTCGCTGGTCGAACGTGCCGCCGCCAACATCGACGCCGAGAAGGCCGCGCGCACCGCCGAGCGCATGCGCAAGGGTCAGTTCGACCTCAACGACATGCGCGAGCAGCTGTTGCAGATGGCGAACATGGGCGGCATCAGCGGGCTGATGGGCATGATGCCCGGCATCGCCAAGATGAAGAACCAGATCGCGGCCGCCGGCATCGACGACAAGATCCTGAAGCGCCAGGTCGCGGTGATCGATTCCATGACACGCGACGAGCGCCGTCATCCCGACCTGCTCAAGGCCAGCCGCAAGAAGCGCATCGCCGCAGGAAGCGGCCAGAGCGTCGAGCAGGTCAACAAGCTGCTCAAGATGCACCGGAACATGGCCGACGTGATGAAGGCCATGGGCTCGGGCAAGCGCGGCCCGCTCGCCGGCATCGCACAGGCGATGGGCTTCGGCGGCGGCATGAAGATGCCCTCGCCCGAAGAGATGAAGGCAATGCAGGAGAAGATGCAGAGCGGCGGCGGGCAGGGTCTGCCCAGCCTGCCGAAGGATCTGCCGCCCGGTCTTCGCTCGGGGCTGCCGAATTTGCCGGGGCTTACCGGCCTCAGCGGCAAGCCGACCCTTCCGGGGCTCGGCGGTTTTCCCGGCAAGAAGAAATGAGGAATTCGTCGCGGGGGATCGCAAGCGTCCCGCGCAACGCGGAATACCAATCAACCGAACAAAACGTACTTTGCAAACCGTACTTCGAAGGAGAACTGAATGTCCGTCGTTATCCGCCTCGCTCGTGCAGGCACCAAGAAGCGCCCCGTCTATCACGTCGTCGTCGCCGATTCGCGCTTTCCCCGCGATGGCCGCTTCATCGAGCGTCTCGGTTATTTCAACCCGCTGCTGCCGAAGGACAACGAGGCCCGCCTCAAGCTCGACATGGACAAGGTGAAGGCCTGGGTTGCCAAGGGTGCGCAGCCGTCGGACCGCGTGGCGCGTTTCCTCGACGCCGCCGGCGTCAAGAAGCGCGAAGCGCGCAACAATCCGCAGAAGGCCGTGCCGCGCAAGGAGCGCAAGGCGCAGGCCGAAGCCGCCGCGAAGGCGTAAGGCCAGACCATGTCGGCGCTGGTCTGCGTCGCGCGGATCGGCGCCGCGCATGGTGTGCGCGGTGCGGTCAAGCTGTGGACCTTCACCGAAGATCCCTTTGCCATCAAACGCTACGGTCCGCTTCGCTCCAAGGACGGCAAGCGCCAGTTCGAGGTCGCGCAGGCGCGCGAGGCCAGGGATCATCTGGTCGCGACGTTCAAGGGCGTCACGACCCGCGATGAGGCCGAGCGCCTCAACGGCATCGAGCTCTACGTCGCGCGCGAAAAGCTGCCCGCGACCGACGAGGACGAATATTACCACACCGACCTGATCGGGCTCGCCGCCGTCACCACCGACGGCGACGCGCTCGGCCGCGTGCTCGCGATCCACAATTTCGGCGCCGGCGACATCATCGAGATCGCGCCCCTCAAGGGCACGACGATGCTGCTGCCATTCACAAACGCGGTGGTGCCGGAAGTCGATCTCACAGGCGGACGCGTCGTGATCGCGCTGCCGCAGGAGATCGAGGGTGATGATGGGGGCGAGGATCTCTCTCCGAGTCGTCCCCGCGAACGCGGGGACCCATAAACCACGGGCCGTGGTTTTTGGCTAAGCTGCTAGCCTCGATCATCGCAAAACTGGCTGCGGTGGTTATGGGTCCCGGGCTCGCGCTCCGCGCACCCCGGGACGACGAGATCGGGAAACAATGACCAACCCCTCACCCTGGCGCGCGACGGTGCTAACGCTGTTTCCGGAGATGTTTCCGGGACCGCTCGGCGTGAGCCTGGCCGGCCGGGCGCTGGCTGGCGGGCTCTGGGAGCTCGAGGCCCGCGACATCCGGGCTTCGGCCACCGACCGGCATCGGAGCGTCGACGACACCCCGGCCGGCGGCGGACCGGGCATGGTGCTGCGGGCCGATATTCTGGCGGCGGCGATCGATGCCGCCGAGATCGGCCAAGATCCCTTAAAAGTGCGGCCGCGCCTGCTGATGAGCCCCCGCGGTCGGCCATTGACCCAGGCCCGGGTGGTGGAGCTGGCCGAGGGTCCGGGTCCCCTGATCGTTTGCGGACGGTTCGAAGGCGTGGACCAACGGGTGATCGACGGGCGCGGTCTGGAGGAGGTCTCGATCGGCGATTACGTGCTGTCCGGGGGCGAAATCGCCGCGCTGGCCCTGATCGACGCCTGCGTCCGGCTGCTGCCCGGCGTGATGGGCAAGGAGGCCTCGGGAACCGAGGAAAGCTTCTCTGAGGGCCTCCTCGAATACCCCCAATACACCCGCCCGCAGCTGTTCGAGGGGGCTCCGATCCCGGAGACCCTGACCTCCGGCGACCACGCCAAGGTTGCAGTCTGGCGGCGGGCGCAATCCGAGGCCCTGACGGCGGCGCGGCGGCCTGATTTATGGGCCCAAATCCCGGCCAAGGCCCCGAATCGGGCCAGACGCCAAAAAACGCCAAAAAACAAGACAGACGGGTGACAAACGCTCCGGCTTGCCTTATAGGAGCGCCCACATCCGCAATAGCTGGATCAACGAATTTCGCGCAGCCCCCACCCTGCGGCTGGGCGCGCCGATGGAGATTTACCCATGAACCTGATCAAGCAGCTCGAGCAAGAGCAATTCGACAAGCTCTCGGCCGGCAAGGAAATCCCGGAGTTCGGACCCGGCGATACCGTGATCGTCAACGTCAAGGTCGTCGAAGGCGATCGTACCCGCGTGCAGGCCTATGAAGGCGTCTGCATCGGCCGTTCCGGCGGCGGGCTCAATGAGAGCTTCACCGTCCGCAAGATCTCCTATGGCGAGGGTGTCGAGCGCGTGTTCCCGGTGCTCTCCCCGATGATCGACTCGATCAAGGTGGTGCGCCGCGGCAAGGTGCGTCGCGCCAAGCTCTATTACCTCCGCAACCTTCGCGGCAAGTCGGCCCGCATCGTCGAGAAGCAGGACCGCGCGACTGCCGTCGGCGAGTAATCTTCGCCCCACCAGGCAAGTTTTCGAAAGCGCGGGGCTCGGCTCCGCGCTTTTTTGTTGCGTCAGCTGTGCGCGTCAAAGCACTCGCGCTTCCAATTCGGCCTGCTATATATTCTTGGAATGTTTCCAGATCAGACCAGCCTCGCCCCCGTCACGCGCATCGTCATCGACGATCGCTCGCGGCTGCCTGGCCGGTTCTTCGGACGCTTCGCGACCTCGGCAACGTCAGAGCTTACGCGCGCAGCCTAAAAGCTGCGCTGACGATTTTGTTGCCCGCGCGTGACCGCGCATATCCGCACCACAACATTCCTGGAGCTGAAGCTCATGTCCAAGCCGACCACATTGTACGACAAGATCTGGAACGACCATCTGGTACACGAAGCCGACGACGGCACCTGCCTGCTCTATATCGACCGCCATCTGGTGCACGAAGTGACCTCGCCGCAGGCGTTCGAAGGTCTGCGCGCCACCGGCCGCAAGGTGCACTCGCCGGAAAAGACGCTCGCCGTCGTCGACCACAACGTGCCGACCACCGATCGCACCAAGCCGAACCCGGATCCGGAGAGCATCGAGCAGATCAAGGCGCTGGCCGAGAACGCCAAGGAATTCGGCATCGAATATTACGACGAGTTCGATAAGCGCCAGGGCGTCGTCCACGTCATCGGGCCCGAGCAGGGCTTCACCCTGCCTGGCACCACCATCGTCTGCGGTGACAGCCACACCTCGACGCATGGCGCGTTCGGCGCGCTCGCACACGGCATCGGCACCTCCGAGGTCGAGCACGTGCTGGCGACGCAGACGCTGATCCAGAAGAAAGCGAAGAACATGCGCGTCACCGTCGACGGCAAGCTGCCGGAGGGCGTGACGGGCAAGGACATCATCCTCGCCATCATCGGCGAGATCGGCACTGCCGGCGGCACTGGCTACGTGCTGGAATACGCCGGCGATGCGATCAGCGCGCTCAGCATGGAAGGCCGCATGACGGTCTGCAACATGTCGATCGAAGGCGGCGCGCGCGCCGGCCTGGTTGCGCCCGACCAGAAGGCGTTCGACTTCCTGCGCGGCCGCCCGAAGGCACCGAAAGGCGCGGACTGGGACGCGGCGATGCGCTATTGGGAGAAGCTGCGCTCCGACGCCGGCGCGCATTTCGACCACGAGCTGCGCCTCGACGCTGCCAAGCTGCCGCCGATCGTGACCTGGGGCACCTCGCCCGAGGACGTCATCTCGGTGACCGGCATCGTGCCCGATCCGGATCAGATCGCGGACGAGGCCAAGCGTCTCTCCAAGCACCGCGCGCTGAAGTACATGGGCCTGACCGCGGGCACCAAGATCACCGACATCAAGGTCGACCGCATCTTCATCGGCTCCTGCACCAACGGCCGCATCGAGGATCTGCGCGCCGCCGCCAAGATCGCGGAAGGCAAGCACGTCTCCGCTCATGTCAACGCCATGGTCGTGCCGGGCTCCGGCATCGTGAAGGAGCAGGCCGAGGCCGAGGGTCTGGACAAGATCTTCATCAAGGCCGGCTTCGAATGGCGCGAGCCCGGTTGCTCGATGTGCCTCGCCATGAACCCGGACAAGCTGAAGCCGGAAGAGCGCTGCGCCTCGACCTCGAACCGCAACTTCGAGGGCCGCCAGGGCTTCAAGGGTCGCACGCATCTGGTGTCGCCGGCGATGGCGGCAGCCGCCGCGATCGCGGGTCACTTCGTCGACGTCAGGGAGTGGCGGTAAGCCGCTCCCTGCAATTTGAGCTAAAGCGGCAAACGGCCGTTAAGCGGCATCGCCGACACTGCGTCCTCGCGACGGTTTCGCGAGGACGAAAGCCATGGCCAACAAGCCTGAATATGTCGATCTGATCGGCGAGGCGACGCGCCAGCACCGACGGCGCGCAACGCCCTTGCCCATCGTCGCCAAGCCCGAGGTCGAGGAGATCTCGAAGCTCAGCCGCTGGCCGCCGGCGATGATCAAGCAGTGGAAGCTCGAGAACCTGACGCGGTGGAAGCCGGCGTCATGGAAGCTGAAGGATTGGCTCTAGGCCAAAGAGCGTCGCCGCTATCCGCGGTCATTCCGGGGCGCCCATAGGGCGAACCCGGAATCTCGAGATTCCGGGTTCGATGCTTCGCATCGCCCCGGAATGACGGTGCTAACTCAAATCACCAATAGCGATACGGATAGTGCCAGCGATGCCAGCGGCAGACGCGGCGCGGGCCGTAATAGGTCCAGATCACCCGGCAGCGGCGCGGATAGTGGTAGTAGGGATAGTAGCCGCCGTAATAATAGCGCCGGTGGAAGTGGCGATAGCCGTAATGCGGGCGATAGAACCCGTAGCGATGATAACCGCCATAGTGGCGAAATCCGCCGTAGCGATAGCCGCCACCATGAAAGGCGGGCGCGGCGCGGAAGCCGCCGACATGGCCGCCACGAAAGCCACCACCGCGGAAACCGCCGATATGTCCTCCGCCACCGTGGAAACCACCACCACGAAAACCGCCGCCGCCATGAAAGCCGCCACCATGTCCGCCACCGCCGCCACCGTGACGGACCTGCGTGATCATGTCATCGCTTGCAGCCTTCGCCGCCGGCAACGGCGTCGGATTGATCGGAGTCATCGCTTCGGCACGTTGTGCAGTCCCGGCCGACAGCATCAGCGTGGCAACGGCTGCAAGCCCGAGCAAGCGTATCGGGCTTGTCCGAGCGTCCAACATCCGCAGCATGGAATTCTCCCTGAACGGCAGCATTGCGGCGCGGCGTCGCTCGCATCGCTGTTCAATTGCAGTCGCTCCCAAGATTAAACTAGGGACCGTGAACCCCTCATGAATGAACAACCTGCCGAAGCGCCGTGGCACGACAAGAGGAATCCGAGAGATGACCGTCTACGCGATCGCGCAATTGAAGATGACGGACCGCGCGGCCTATGACCGCTATCAGGCGCGGTTCTTCGATGTGTTCAGAAAGTACAATGGACGGTTGCTCGCCGCCGACGAGCAGCCGCGCGTGCTCGAGGGCCCATGGCCGTTCGACAAGCTCGTCATGATGTCGTTTCCCGACGAGGCCGCGTTCCTCGCCTTCTCGAATTCGCCGGACTACGAAGACATCTCGCGCGATCGCAAGGCGGGCGCGCAGGCAACCGTGTTGCTGGTCAGGGGATTTGCGCCGGCGGCCTAACGTGACGGCGTCACCACCACGGCCCGTAGCCGAACACGAACGGTGCCGGCACGCCGTAGGGATAGGGACGGTAGTAGACGGGCCGCGCGTAATAGCGCGGATCATGGGGCGCTGAGCGCCGCGCAACGTCATGGTGTCTTGCGTGCCGCCTCGCATCGAAAATCGCCGTCCCGGCCGAGGCATCCGACTTCGTCACACTCTGCGCGGTTGAAGCGCGAGGCAAAGCCGCTGCGAGCCCGGCGACAACGGCCAATGCAATCCATCTCGTCATGACGAACTCCGCCCTCAAGATGCGGGTGGCATCACACGGCCGCTGAGGCGCGTCAGCCCCGCCGCCAGTAGCAGCTCATATGCGGTACGATCACCGTGCCGCTCGGCCGATATTCCTGCACATAGGTGGCGTTGCACTCGCGCACCGCGTCGGGACCCGGATAGTAGCGCGGATCGACGCCGTCCGGAGCGTAGTAGGGCGTGACGCGCAGCCGGGCGGGCGGGCGCCTGCGCGGCGGGGGAACGTCGTCTGGCGAGGCCGCCTGGGCCATCCTGACGCCGGTGCCGGCCGTCTGGGCTTCAGCACCGACGCAAAATTGCAAAAACAACCCCATGCAAAGTAGAACCAGTATTGCTGTTCCCGCCCGCATCGCACCACCACCCACCTGAGCCATCCCCTTGAGGCGCCGTACGCTCCCCGTTTTCGCGCGCGGCGTCAACTCTTCGTAGCCTCCTATAAAGCCGGATGCATCGCCACGGAACCCGCGCTAAGAAAAGCCCATGTGGACGGAATTGAAAGCGCCCTCGCTGGCGGAGATGGAAGCGACGGCGCATGACATCTTCGAGCGCCTGCCGGCGGAATTTCGCGGCCTCTGTGAGGGCGTGATCCTCCGCGTCGACGACTTCCCGACCGAGGAAGTGATGGACGAGATGAAATGCGAGAGCGAGTTCGACCTGCTCGGCCTGTTCCAGGGCGTGGGCCTGCCCCAGCAGAGCCTGGGCGACGTAGCGCGGCTGCCCAACATGGTCTGGCTCTACCGCCGGCCGATCCTGGATTACTGGGCCGAGCACGACGAGAGCCTCGGCCACATCGTCCGCCACGTCCTGATCCACGAGATCGGCCACCATTTCGGCCTCTCGGACGACGATATGGCCGCGATTGAGGCTCAGGCGGACTAGGACGTCATCGGTTGCCTATGGTTGGCGCAGCGAGAAGCATCGTCAGTCGATAGTCGGACCAGCCCGCGAGAGACAGCGACACCTGCTGATAGTGCAGCAGTCCCATGGTCGGATGATCGAACGCACGCTCGCCGCCTTCGCGTGCCAGAACCCCCTGCGTCTCCCAGCAGCGTTCGAAGTCGGGGCTTCCAACTCTCAGTTCCTCGACGAGCCGGCGAATGTCCGGATCGTCGGAATAGGCTGTAACAGCGGCGCGGAATTCTGCGACGACGCGCTGCGCGCGCGAGGTCCAGTCGAGGATCAGTGTTCGCGCCTCGGGCCTGAGGAAGATGTAGCGCAGAAGATTTTTTTCGCCGTCAGCATCGAGCCATCCGGCAAACAACCGGGCCGCTTTCGCATTCCAACGACGCGCGCCCCATGTGCGATCGAGAATGTAGGCCGGCCCATCGATCGCATCGACGCAGGCCAGCACCTCCTCAGGCGGATCATCCCTGTGGCCGGGACGCTCGGGATCGCGCTTGCCCCCAACCTCGAACAGATAGCTGCGCTCCGCTCGTGACAGGCGCAATCCGCGTGCGAGGCGCGCAAGTGCCGAAGCCGAGACGGAGACATCGCGACCCTGCTCGATCCACGTGTACCAGGTGACGCTCAATCCGCAGAGCTGAGCGACCTCCTCGCGCCGGAGACCGGGCGTGCGCCGCCGTGCTCCGGCGGCGAGGCCGAATTCTGCCGGAGACCGGCGCTCCCGGAGCGCGCGCAGGAACGCGCTGAGCGAGAGAGCTGGAGCGATCGCGTCTGGTCCCTTCATGGTGGTTTTTATACCAGCATAAAGAGCATTCTTAAACGGGTATAATTTGCATGCTAACTCTTTGTCGCTGCGGCGTCGCCGCGGAAAGGACGAACGGGCATGGGCAGGCAATTCGCAAGGATCGAACCCGAGCACAGGGCTTTCATCGAACGGCAGAAGATCTTCTTCGTCGCGAGCGCCCCGCCGAAGGGACGCGTCAACGTGTCTCCCAAGGGCCTGTCGTCATTCCAGGTGCTGGGAGAGAGCGACGTCGCCTACCTCGATTGCACCGGCAGCGGCAGCGAGACCCGCGCGCACCTGGTCGCATCTGATGACAAGCGGCTAACCATCATGTTTTGTGCCTTCGACGGCGATCCGGTAATCCTGCGGCTCTATGGCCAGGGCCGATCGCTCATGCGCGGCACGCCGGAATACGCCGATCTCGCTCCGAAGTTCGAGGACATGGCAGGCGCTCGCCAGATCGTGCGCCTCTCGGTCGACCTTGTGCAGACGTCATGCGGTATGGGCGTGCCGCTGTTCGACTACAGACAAGAACGCGGCAGCCTCGTGCGCTACTGGACGGTGCAGGGTATCAACAATTTGCGAAAATACTGGGGTCTGAAGAACATGAAGAGCATCGACGGCCTGCCGACCGGCTTTGCCCCTGACAGCATGGCTCCGCCAGGCTGAGGACGAACCTCGATTTACGCCCCTTAGGCCTGCCGAATCCGGCCTAGGATTTGTGTGCCAACCGGGCTAAATAGCCCTCCCCTGAGTTCAAACCGGGAAGCCTGAAATGGACAAGTTCACCACGCTGGAAGGCGTCGCGGCGCCGCTGAAGATCATCAATGTCGACACCGACATGATCATTCCGAAGCAGTACCTCAAGACCATCAAGCGCACCGGCCTTGGCAAGGGGCTCTTCTCCGAGCAGCGCTACAAGGACGACGGCAGCGAGAATCCGGATTTCGTCCTCAACCAGCCCGCCTATCGCAATTCGAAGGTGCTGGTCGCCGGCGACAATTTCGGCTGCGGCTCGAGCCGCGAGCACGCGCCCTGGGCGCTGCTCGACTTCGGCATCCGCTGCGTGATCTCGACCTCGTTCGGTGACATCTTCTACAACAACTGCTTCAAGAACGGCATTCTGCCGATCCGCGTCTCGCAGGAAGACCTCGACAAGCTGTTCGACGATGCCGAGCGCGGCGCCAATGCGACGCTGACGATCGACCTGCCGAACCAGGAGATCCGCGGCCCCGACGGCGGCAAGGTCAAGTTCGAGATCGACCCGTTCCGCAAGCACTGCCTGATCAACGGCCTCGACGACATCGGCCTGACGATGGAGAAGAAGGCCTCGATCGACACCTACGAGGAAAAGCTAAAGCGCGAGCGCGCCTGGGCCTGAGATCGAGCTCCAGTTCGAGCCCCGGTGCGACGAGCGCCGGGGCTTTTTCTCTGCCCTGATTAACCCCTAAATTGACGCGCATGCTGCCCGACATCGTCACCTTCTGGCACGGCCCGATGGACGCACTGCGCCAGACCTGTCTGCGCTCGCAGTTAGCTGCCGGCCACAAGGTCACGGTCTACAGTTTCGACACCATTCCCGGCCTGCCCGCGGGCATCGGGAACGCGGACGCCGAGGCGATCCTGCCGCACGCGTTCTCCGAGCGATTGCGGCCGCCGCAGCCGGACGGAAGCTGGCGCGACTGGACCACGCTGCAGTTCAGCGACTTCTTCCGCATGAAGCTGATGGCGAAGAACCTCGGCCTCTGGCTCGATGCCGACGTGCTGCTGCTGAAACCCGTCGAGATCGACCCGACAAAACCCTACTTCGCCTGGGAGCGGCCGCGCCAGCTCGGCAATTCCGTGATCTATCTGCCGGCGGAGCACGGCATCGTTGCCGCCTTCGAGGAGCTGATGGAGCAGGAGGAGCTGACGCCGAACTGGCTGTCGGTGCGCCATCGCATCACCTTCATGATGCGTCGCCTGCGCGGGGGCTCGAACCGTCTCTCGGACATTCGCGTCGCGATCTTCGGGCCGGCGGCGCTCACCGCGCTCGCGCGCCGCACCGGTGAATTGCAGAATGCGCTGCCGAAGCAATCGTTCTACGCCGTGCATGCCGAGCCAAAACTGTTCTTCGATCCCTCGAGCTATCTCGGCCTCGTCACCAACCCCGAGATCATCGGCCTGCACATCTCGCCCAAGGGCCGCGGCAGCGAAAAGCCGATCCCGGGCAGCCTGTATGCGTGGGCGACGGAGCGGTTCGCGTAACTCAGCCCGCTACCCGGCGCTCTCGTGCCCTGGCTCAGCGGAGCGGCACTTCGCGCCGCACCGCGTCCGGGACACGAAACCAACCACCAACGCGCCACACTCCAACGCTTCCAAATTTGATCCAGCGCAACGCGCCTCTGCACCATTGTGCCTAATCTCGCTCCAATTCCGCCGCCCGAATGGAGCTTTCCATGAGCACCGCAAGCAGGCCTTATCCCATCGTTCAGGACCTCATCGAGTCCTTTGCCGCCTGGCTGAAGCATCGCCGCGAGATGAACGAGATGCGGCAGCTCGATCGCGCCGATTTCGACCGGATCGCGCAGGACCTCAGGATCGCGCCTGACGATCTGGAGGAGCTGGTCCGTCACGGCAAGCACGCTGCCGACGAGCTGCCGAAAATGCTCGAACAGCTCGGCATCAGCGCAGACAGGCTCGGTCGTGCGCAGCCGCTGCTGCTCCGCGACATGGAGCGCGTCTGCTCGCTCTGCAATCACAAGGGACAATGCGACCGCGATCTCGCCGATGGCACCGCCGCGGAGAACTACTACGGCTATTGTGCCAATGCTTCGACGCTGGAGTCGCTCGATCGGGCCGACGTCGCCCCGCGCTGACGCGTCGTCGGGATCGAAAAGATCAGATCGTGCCGTTTCGCGCGCAAGCTTCGCACTGGGCAAATCCCTTCACGAGCCGACGACGAGCTGCCGACGATGCCGGTACAGCTCGGCATCGGCGCGAAGAGCTGGGGGCCCAGGGGCAGACTCACGCGCTGCCGCGACAATCACTGGTCGATCACCATGTGTGGCACCTCGCCGAGTAGCAAAGGGCGTCAATAGTATGATGTATGGAAGACCCCGTTTGCGCGGCGAGGATGCCGGCAAGGTCTCCGCAATTGTCCGCGCTTGATCTCGGCGAATGGCTCTGTTTGGATGGTTGCCCTTCGGCGATTCGTATTTCGGATAGTCATGGCAAACGAAATAGATGGTTACCGTCGTTCGTTGGGTGCTCGTCCACCGGAAAGCACCGTGACCGTCCACCGCACGGGCATCGGGAATCAACTATTGGCGGCGTTGCCGCCGGCGGATCTCGGTTTGCTCACGCCCTACTTCCAGAAGGTCTCGTTCGAACCCGATGCCATCCTGGTGCGGTCGGGCGATGAGCTCGACCCGGTTTATTTCCCCCATAGCGGCGCCATCGCCTTCATGCTCGATATGCCGGACGGGCAAACGGTCGCAACCACCTTGATGGGACGGGAGGGCGCGTTGGCCTCGTTCTCCGTGCTCGGCCCGTCGCTGTCATCCGTGACCGCGATTGCCCGCATCGCCGGCACGGCATCGCTGATTTCCGCCGCCAAGTTTCGCGCGGCCTTTGCGCAAAGCGCCGCCATCAGGAACGTCGTGCAAGTCCACGCCCGCGCGGTGTTGTTGCAGCTCCAGCACGTGGCCGCCTGCAACGCGCTGCACCGGGTGGATGGCCGCATGGCGCGGTGGCTCCTGCAGCTTCACGACCGCGTTCCCGATGACCGGCTTCCGGTGACGCACGAGGCGCTTGCGCAATTGCTTGGGGTGCGACGGACGACAGTGACCCTGACGATGAGCAAGCTGCGCGACGCCGGCGCCGTCCCGTCCGACCGGCGCGGGTTTGTCGAGATCCATCGGGCGCGGCTCGAGAAGGTCGCATGCGATTGCTATGCGCTCATGCAGCGCAAGATCGATCAGATGTATTGCCAGGAATTGGCGGCGCCGCAGCCTGTCGATGCGCCGTCCCGCGAAAGCGCCATCGTCGCGGGTGGCGAATCCAGAGCCGCTTCGCGGGCGGGAAAATAGGCGATCGGGACTGACCGTCGCGATGACCGCCTGGGTCGCCAGCGGCAGCCCGCTTGACGTCCAGAAGATGTCCGCCCGGGCGGGGACAAGCGGATATCGCTTCCTCGAGTTGACGCCTCAGCCCTTGCTCATCGCTGCGATCGCGTCCGCAATCTCGATCGTGCGCCGCGCCATGTCGGCGTGCAGACGCTCCACCATTGCGCCATCGAGCCGGATCGCGCCGCGCGAGACGTTCTCAGGCAGCTCGAACGCCGCGATGATCTTTCGCGCGCGCGCGACTTCCTCTTCGGGCGGCGTGAAGATCGCGTTGCAGGCCTCGATCTGCGATGGATGGATCAGCGTCTTGCCGTCGAAGCCGAGGTCGCGACCCTGTGCGCATTCGGTGGCAAAGCCGTCGGAATTCGCAATGTCGCTGTAGGGACCGTCGAGGATCTCGAGGCCATGGGCCCGCGTCGCCAGGATGCAATGGGTGATCATCGGGATCATCGCCGCGCGGCCCGGCAACATCTTGATGCGCGTCTCGCGCGAGATGTCGTTCGGGCCGAACACGAAACCGGAGAGGCGCGTCTTCGGATCGCGGCCGGCCGCGGCCAGTTCCTCGGCATGCAGCACGGCGCGCGCGGTCTCGATCATCGCCCAGACTTTCACCGTCGGCGCGGCGCCGAGCTCGGCAAGGCGAGCGCCGATCGCCTTGAGATCCTCGATGCTTGAAACTTTTGGAACCAGAATGCCGTCGGGCGAGGCCTTGGCGGCCATCGCGACGTCATCGGCCCACCAGGGCGTGTCGAGGCCGTTGGTCCGGATCAAAATCTCGCGCTTGCCGAACCCCTTGTCCGCGATCGCAGCGGCGATGCCGTCCCGCGCCACCCCCTTGAGGTCGGGGGCGACGGAATCTTCCAGATCGAGGATCAGGCCGTCGGCGGCGAGATTTCGCGCCTTTTCCAGCGCGCGGGGGTTGGAGCCGGGCATGAACAGATGGCTGCGGCGCGGGCGGGTCATGCGAGCATTCCTTCCAGTTTCCTCAGGTGTATTCTGGAGCATGATCCCGGAAAAGTGTGCGGCGATTTTCCGAAAGGATCATGCTCAAACAACAAGCCAAGCCGATAGCACCTGCCCTGCCTATTCGAAAGGCTTGTTCGCCCCTCTGGTCTATGGTTAGGCATAGGCCATGATCACATTCCCGAAGCATTTGCTGGAAGGCTACAAGGCCTTCGCCACCCAGCGGCTGCCGACCGAGCAGAGCCGCTATCGCGAGCTGTCGGTGAAGGGGCAGTTCCCGGAAGTGATGGTGATCGGCTGTTGCGACAGCCGCGTCTCGCCCGAGGTGATCTTCGACGTCGGCCCGGGCGAACTGTTCGTGGTCCGCAACATCGCCAATCTGGTGCCGGTGTATCAGCCCGACGGCAATGCGCACGGCGTCTCCGCGGCGCTGGAATATGCCGTGACGGTGCTGAAGGTGAAGCACATCGTCGTGCTCGGGCACGCGCAATGCGGCGGCATCCGCGCCTTCGTCGACAAGATCGAGCCGCTCACGCCGGGCGACTTCATCGGCAAATGGATGCAGATGTTCATCAAGCCGGGCGAAGTGGTCGAGCAACGCGACCACGAGACCATGGCGCAGTTCGTCGAGCGCATCGAGAAGGCCGCGGTGTTCCGCAGCCTGGAGAACCTGATGACGTTTCCGTTCGTGCAGAAGGCGGTGGACTCAGGCCAGATGCAGACTCACGGCGCCTATTTCGGCGTCGCGGAGGGTTCGCTGTTCGTGCTGGACAAGGTCACGAAGGAATTCAAGAACGCACGCGGTGCGGCGTAGGCCTGCTTCGGCTTGGCTTGAATTCGTAGGGTGGGCAAAGGCGCAACGCGCCGTGCCCACCATCTTTCCCGATCGAGACCTTGGTGGGCACGCTTCGCTTTGCCCACCCTACAAGATCTACGGTAGCGGGCGTTACGCCGCCTTCTTCTTCGCGCTGATCAGCTTGCGGTTGATCAGCACTTCCGCGATCTGGATGGCGTTGAGCGCGGCACCCTTGCGCAGATTGTCGGACACGCACCACAGCACGAGGCCGTTCTCCACCGTCGCGTCCTCGCGGATGCGGCTGATATAGGTGGCGTCCTCGCCGGCGGCTTCATACGGCGTGGCGTAGCCACCGGGCTCCTGCTTGTCGATGACGAGGCAGCCCGGCGCCTTGCGCAGGATGTCGCGCGCCTCGTCCGCCGTGATCGGATTCTCGAACTCGATGTTGACGGCTTCGGAGTGGCCGACGAACACCGGCACGCGCACGCAGGTCGCGGAGAGCTTGATCTTGGGATCAAGAATCTTCTTGGTCTCCGCCATCATCTTCCACTCTTCCTTGGTGTAGCCGTCCTCCATGAAGACGTCGATGTGGGGGATGACGTTGAAGGCGATGCGCTTGGGGAATTTCTTCGCGATCAGCTCGTCATTGGTGTAGACGGCCTTGGTCTGCGAGAACAATTCGTCCATCGCATCCTTGCCGGCGCCCGAGACCGATTGATAGGTCGAGACCACGACGCGCTTGATCGTCGCCTTGTCGTGCAGCGGCTTCAGCGCGACCACGAGCTGTGCGGTCGAGCAGTTCGGATTGGCGATGATGTTCTTCTTCTTGAAGCCTTCGGTCGCAGCCGCGTTTACTTCCGGCACGATCAGCGGCACGTCCGGATCCATGCGCCAGGCGGACGAGTTGTCGATCACGACCGTGCCGGCGGCGCCGATCTTCGGCGACCATTCCTTCGACACCGAACCGCCCGCCGACATCAGGCAGATGTCGACGTCGGAGAAGTCGTAGTGCTCGAGCGCTTTGACCTTCAGGGTGTGGTCGCCGTAGGAGACCTCGACGCCGACGCTGCGGCGTGACGCCAATGCCACCACTTCGTCCGCGGGGAATTTGCGCTCATCGAGGATGTTGAGCATTTCCCGTCCGACATTGCCGGTCGCGCCGACGACTGCGACTTTGTAACCCATCGTTCACTCTCCGATGAAAAAGCCCGTTCCTGAAGCTGACGCTTAAACAGGAAGAGCAGCGCTTCTATGCGAGAACCGGCCTCAAGACAACGTTGGACCATGCCTGAAGGCCGTGGATGCAGTCGCCAGAGGCCAGCACGGCCGCAACCCCTACCCAGATCCATCTGGCGCTCGCAGCCGTCGCCGACGAAGTCGTCGGCACGCTGGCGCGCCTGTTCGCCTATGTGGGGGCGCTGGTCCTGTTTGCCATCCTCGCCCTCGCCGCACTCGACCAGCTGCCCAGCCTGCGCGACGATGAGGCCGCGGAGAAGCCGGGCTGGAGCGTGGCCGACCGCTCGCAACCGGCCTTCGCCCTCAGCCGGCTCGATTCATCAGAAAAAACAGCATCTTACGTCATCCTCAGGCATCCTGAAGGCGGCCGCAGGGACGTGATGCGCTGGACCGGCGAGGCGGACAAGCCCGTGGCGGAGCTCGAGATCTACCGCGAAGGCAGCGAATTCGACGTGACCCGTCCGGCGACAGCGGACCTGGCGGTCCACATGGGCCTGGGTGAAACAACGCCGCTCGAGCAGGCCGGGCTGATCGACACGAAATTCGGTCCCGTCGCCCTGTTCCGGCCTACCGGCACGGCGGAGGGCGCGCGGGCGTGCCTCGGCTACCTCAAGCGCAGCGAGGAGCCGGCGCTCCAGATCTCCGGCTTCTCCTGCCAGGGCGACACCCTGCCCGCCCGGCGCGCGGCGATCGCCTGCACGCTGAACCGGCTGACGCTCCTGACCTCGGGTAACGAGCCGAAGCTGGCGGAATTGTTCGCCCATGCGGAGCTGAAGCGCCGCTCCTGCGCTCCCCAGGGTTCGTCGGATTGGCTGCTGGGCGCGGCGAACGCGCAATTGCGCGGGGCGCTTTGACCGGCATCAAGCTCAAGTGGCTGGTATTGATGCAACTTTTGCCAGCGCGCACGATTATTCCGGGCTGGTGTGACCCAATAGACCTAGTTGCGGCCGCCCCAGCCGGGTTAGTATGGAGATGAAATCGATTGGCGGCTTGCCGCCTGAAGGGGACGTGATGAGCTCGAATTTCTCCGCCGCGAACAAACTGGCGATGTGGCTTGCGGCCGGCGCCGTGGTTGCCATGTCCTCAGCCCTCGCGACACCCGCCTCGGCCGACACCAAGAAGCAGCGTTACGACAACAGCCGTCCCTATTACGGCTCGAGCGGCCCCAACGCGGTCTATCAGCAGGGCCGCACCCGCCTCTATGTGAGCAAGCGCTCCTGGCTGGACGGCGGCACCGAGGTCAATCCGGGCGACCGCAAGTTCTCCGATTACGCTTTCCCGCCGGCGATCGGCTATCCGACCTTCGCCCGCGAGAACAACAACCGCCCGATCGATCGCCAGCCGCTGAGCACGCCGGCCGACGTCGGCGGCTATCCACGGAATTTCCCGCTGTACTGAGCGGAATGATCGACCGAATCAAAATGGCCGGGCTCGCGCCCGGCCATTTTTATTTGTGAGGGATACGTCCGCTTCAGGCGTTGGCTGCCGGGTCGTAGCGCCTGCAAAATTCTTCGATCGCCTCGGAGCGGAAATCGCCCAGGCGCTCGAAGATCAGCTCGTCCGGCCAATCCCACCAGGCAATGCGGCGCAGGCTTTCGGCCACCGAATCGTCAAAGCGCCTGCGGATGGCTCGCGCGGGAACGCCGCCGACGATTGTGTAGGGCGCGACATCGCGGCTGACGACCGCGCCCGCGGCAATCACCGCGCCGTCGCCGACCGTGACGCCCGGCAGCAGGATCGCGGCGTGCCCGATCCAGACGTCGTTGCCGACGATCACCCGGTCGCTGCGGCGATCCGCAAAGAAGTCGCGGTCACGCGTCGCACTCGCCTCGTAATATTCCGGGACATAGGTGAAGCGATGCTGGGACGGACGGCCCATCGGATGATTGGGCGCACCGATCCGCACCGAGTTGGCGATCGCGGTGAATTTTCCGATCACCGCGTCGGCGACCTCGCAGTTCTCGCCGAGATAGGAGTAGTCGCCGAGCGCGGCATATTCGATGCGGGTGTTGGCGAGGATTTCGCAACGGCGCCCGATCTGTGCTTCGCGCTGGCGCACCGTTTCATGGATGATGGTTTCCGCGATCTTGGGGCGGGGCGAGGCATCCATGAGGCGGCTCCGATGACGTCGTCAGCAGCGCGTAGCCCGGATGGAGCGAAGCGCAATCCGGGAAGGTCTGTCTGCAGGGCGAGAACCCGGATTTCGCTTCGCTCCATCCGGGCTACGACTCCTGCGCTTACGCGTGCAGCTTCTGCAATTCCTTCAGGATCGCTTCGCCCATCTGCGTGGTCGAGGCGGCCGTGGTGCCTTCCGACTTGATGTCGGCGGTGCGCAGGCCGCTCGCCAGCACGGCGGCGATCGCTGCATCGACCTTGTCGGCGAGATCGCCCATGTCGAAGGAATAGCGCAGCGCCATGCCGAAGGACGAGATCATCGCGATGGGATTCGCGAGGCCCTTTCCGGCGATGTCAGGCGCCGAACCGTGCACGGGCTCGTACAGCGCCTTGCGCTTCTTGCTCTTGACGTCGACCTCGCCGAGCGAGGCCGAGGGCAGCATGCCGAGCGAGCCGGTCAGCATCGCCGCAATGTCGGACAGCATGTCGCCGAACAAATTGTCGGTGACGATGACGTCGAACTGCTTCGGCGCCTTCACCAGCATCATGCCGCCGGAATCGGCGAGCTGGTGCTCGAGCGTCACGTCAGGATATTCGCGCTTGTGGACCGCCGTCATGACCTCGTTCCAGAGCACGCCCGACTTCATGACGTTGCGCTTCTCCATCGAGGTCACCTTGTTCTTGCGCTTCCTGGCAAGCTCGAAGGCGACGCGGCCGATGCGCTCGATCTCATAGGTGTCGTAGACCTGGGTATCGACGGCGCGCTTCTGGCCGTTGCCGAGATCGGTGATGGTCTTGGGCTCGCCGAAATAGACGCCGCCGGTGAGCTCGCGCACGATGACGATGTCGAGGCCCTCGACCGCCTCGCGCTTCAGGCTGGAGGCATCGGCCAGCGCCGGATAGCACACCGCGGGGCGGAGGTTGGCGAACAAAGCGAGATCCTTGCGCAGGCGCAGCAGGCCGGCTTCGGGGCGCACCTCGTAAGGAACGGCATCCCACTTCGGGCCGCCGACCGCGCCGAAGATGATGGCGTCGGCGGCCAGCGCCTTGGCCATGTCGCCCTCGGAGATCGACACCTTGTGGGCGTCATAGGCGGAGCCGCCGACCAGCCCGGTATCGGTCTCGAATTTGGCGATCCCTGCCGAATTGAGCCAGTCGATCAGCCGCTTCACCTCGCCCATCACCTCGGGGCCGATACCGTCGCCGGGGAGCAGCAGCAATTTGTGGGTCGCCATGATCGTTTCCTCTGAGATCGAATTCGGCCGGAGTGCTAGAGCGGCGTTGCGCGCTTGGCAAGACACCATTGCCGCCTCGCGGCTGTGCAAGGCCCGCAGGGCCTGCCACACTGGACGCGCCGGAGTATCCCTTGCGCGCCCCTGATCGACCCCCGCTCGACGCACACCCCGCTCGGCTTATCCTGACGCTGTCGCTGGCAGCGACGGTCGGGCTCGGCATCGGCCGCTTTGCCTATGCGCTGGTGCTGCCCGATATGCGGGAGGACCTCGGCTGGTCCTACTCGGCGGCCGGTTTCATGAACACCATCAACGCCGTCGGCTACCTCGTGGGCGCGCTTGTCGCGTCCCGGCTGATCCAGCGCGTCGGCTGGTCGGCGGCGATCCGCGGCGGAACCCTCGCCTGCGTCGCCGCGCTCGCCACTTGCGCGCTGACCGGAAATTTCGTTGCACTGAGCCTCGCACGCCTCGTGCTGGGCCTAGGGGCCGCGGCCGGCTTCGTCGCCGGCGGCGCGCTGGCCGCGGCTATCGCGCAGTCGCGCCCGGAACGGGCCAATTTCCTGCTTAGCCTGTTCTATGCCGGGCCCGGCATCGGCATTCTCGCCTCGGGGCTGATCGCCCCGTTCACGCTGCAATATTTCGGACCGGGCTCGTGGTGGCTGGTGTGGTGGGCGCTGACGCTGCTGTCCGTCGTGATGACCGTGCCGCTGTTCCTGATCCGCATCGAGAGCGGGGTGCGCTTCTCGGAAGGCAGCCACGCCACCTTCGCGATTCTACCCGTGCTGATCTATCTCGCCGGCTACTTCCTGTTTGGCGCCGGCTACATCGCCTACATGACCTTCATGATCGCCTATGTGCGCGACGGCGGCGGTGGCGCCGCGGCGCAGGCCGCGTTCTGGAGCCTGATCGGCCTCAGCGCCTTCGTCACGCCCTGGGTCTGGCGCGGCGTGCTGGCGCTCGACCGCGGCGGACTTGCCACCGCGATCATCCTCGGCACCAACGCGCTCGGCGCGGCCCTGCCGATGCTGGGGCATTCGCCGGCGTGGCTTGCGGTCTCGGCCGTGGTGTTCGGCGTCGCCTTCTTCGCCGTGGTCGGCTCGACCACGGCCTTCGTCCGCTTCAACTACCCGCCGGAGGCGTGGCCCACCGCGATCGCGGCGATGACGATCTCGTTCGGCGTCGGGCAGACGCTCGGCCCGATCGTGGTCGGCGCGATCACGGATGCGCTGGGGAGTCTGAGTTACGCGCTGAATGTGTCGGCGGCGCTGCTAGCGCTGGGGGCGGTGGCCGCGTTGTGCCAGCGCAAGGTGGGGCCGGTCAAACAGTCGGTGCCGTAGGGTGGGCAAAGGCGCGAAGCGCCGTGCCCACGAAAAATGGTCGACACAGATGCAGAGCTGGTGGGCACGCTTGCGCTTTGCCCACCCTACGGCAGTGTGTGCCTAGCTCCCGCTGAACGAATTGTACCCCTGGTCTTCCCAATAGCCGCCCTTGTAGTCGTTGGTGACTTCCATCGAGACCACGTATTTCGGGTTCTTGAATCCGAGTTTTGTCGGCACGCGGATCTTCATCGGGAAGCCGTAGGCGCGCGGCAAAATCTCGTTCGCATATTTGAACGTCATCTGGGTTTGCGGATGCAGCGCGCTGCGCATGTCCAAGGGCGAGTTGTAGCCGTCCTTGTCGGCGCACTGGAACCAGACGTATTTCGCACGCGTATCGGCGCCGATCAGCTTGAGGAAATCGCGGAGCGGCGTGCCGGTCCAGCTTCCGATCGCGCTCCAGCCCTCGACGCAGATGTGGCGGGTGATCTGCGTGACCTGCGGCAGCTTGTAGAGCTCGTCCAGGGTCCAGGATTTCTTGTTGTCGACGAGGCCGCGCACCTCGAGCTTCCAGTCCGCGGCCGAGACATCGGGCGCGTCGTCGAGATCGTAATAGGCGTTGAACGGGAACGGTTTCGTAATCGCGCTCTCGGGGAAGGTGGGCGCCAGTGCGTCGGGATTGAACATCCACGCCTGCACGGCGTCGTTGAACTTCGAGACCTTCGCGAGCAGGGTATCGGCCGACGAGGAATCGACGACGTCGCAGCCGGTCAGCAGCGTCAGCGCGCCGAGGCTGGCGCCGCCCGCGATGAAGCGGCGGCGGGTGAAGTCCGGCATGGACTTGATGGAGTCCTTGATCAGCAGCCGCTTGTCGACGCCGGGGATGAGGAATGAGCGCTTGGCCATAACGGGTCTCCTAATCAGCGGCCAATGATCATCGCGCGCAGGCTCTTCGGTACCAGCAGCGCGAGCAAGACGTGAATGACGAGGAAGGCGCAGATCGCGGCCATGCAGAAGAAATGGACGTAGCGCGCGGTCGGATAATCGCCGAACAGCATCACGAGATAATAGAGCTGCACCGGCTTCCACATCGACAGGCCCGACAGCACGATCAGCACGCCGACCACGATGATGCCGGCATAGAGCAGGCGCTGCACGTAATTGTAGACGGTGAGATCGTCGTGGCCGAGCTTGAAGGTCAGGGCAGCCCTGACGTCGTGGAGCACGCCGGATGGCGTGATCGGCAGCAGTTTCTTGCGGAAGCGGCCGGTGGCGAAGCCGGTGACGAGATAGGCGAGGCCGTTGACCATCAGCAGCCACATCGCCGCAAAGTGCCAGAGCAGGCCGCCGCCGAGCCAGCCGCCAAGCGTATATTCGCGCGGAAAGCTGAAACCGAACAGCGGCGAGGCGTTGTAGATCTGCCAACCCGACAGGATCATCAGGATCATGGCGACCGCGTTGGTCCAGTGCATGACGCGAACCCAGGCCGGCTGGATCACTTTGGCGGGGGTGGCGCTGACCTGCTCGTCGCTGACTGTGAGGCTCGACATGATGGTTCCGTCCTGAAGGTCGTCTGACACCGAATATACGCTGATGCGGCCGCTTTCGTTACGCCCCGCCGGCCATCGAATCGATGCCTTTGGGCTATCGTGGTCACAATAAAGCGAGCCGGGTGCCCCCGGCTCGCCGTTTCGTCGCATCCTGCTTGCGGGATGAAACAGGGACGCGCGGTGTTACGTCGCCGGCATCAGCACGGTGTCGACCACATGGATGACGCCGTTCGACTGGTTGACGTTGGAGATCGTCACCATCGAGGTGCCGCCCTTGGCATCGACGATCCAGACCTTGCCGTCCTGCTTCTTCACGGTCAGTTCCTCGCCTTCGGCGGTCTTCATCTTCTTGCCGTCGGTGAGGTCGGAGGCCTCGAGCTTGCCGGGCACGACATGGTAGGTGAGGATCTTGGTCAAGGTCGCCTTGTTCTCGGGCTTGACCAGGTTGTCGACGGTGCCGACCGGCAGCTTGCCGAAGGCGGCGTTGGTGGGCGCGAACACCGTGAACGGGCCCTTGCTTTCCAGCGTCGGCACGAGGCCGGCCGCCTTCACCGCCGCCACCAGCGTGGTGTGATCCTTCGAGTTGACGGCGTTCTGGACGATGTTCTTGGACGGGAACATCGCGGCGCCGCCGACCATGACGGTCTTCTCCTCGGCGCGGACAGGCGCGACGACGGTCGCGGTGATGGCCAGGGCGCTGAAGGCGGCGGCAGCGAGATAGGCAATACGCTTCGACATGGAGAATCTCCCGATTGAATTGTGACCGGCAATGGCCGGCGTTTGCGTTGGGCCAACAACGGCGCCTGCGACCTTTTGGCGTGAAGCAGCAGTGCCGTCGTTGGACCGAACTACGGGAGGGTTCGCGATGGGGTTTCGGACAAAAATTCTTTGTGATGCGTGAAACTATGGGGCGGCGCGTCCGTGTGATGCGCGAACGTGCGACACACTCCGCTGTCGTCCCGGACAAGCGAAGCGCAGATCCGGGACCCATAACCACAGGGAGATGTTTGGCGAAGACTCGGAGTGGCCAGCTCGCGCCGAACATGTTCCTGTGGTTATGGGTCCCCGCGTTCGCGGGGACGACACCGAGTGTGTGGCGCGGCCATCGCGCAATCCCGTTTCAATCCCTGTTGTTCGGCGTCTGAATGAATCCGCGATTATGCGTCGGGCTGATCAGGAGCTCGTTGATGCAGACGCGCGGCGGCATGCTGGCGATGAACGCGATGGTGCGGCCGAGATCTTCGGATTGCAGCATCTTGGCCTGCTCCGCCTCGCTCGGCACCACCGGGCGCAGCTTCAGGATGGGAGTAGCCACCTCGCCCGGCATCAGGCAGCAGGCGCGCAAGCCGTTGACGCATTCGTCCATGTTGAAGGAATGGGTCAGCGCGAGCACCGCATGCTTGGTGGTGGTGTAGGCCGGGCCCGGCATCTTCGAGACGTGGCGGCCGGCCCAGGATGAGACGTTGATGATCGAGCCATCCTGCTGTTTGCGCATCGTGGGCAACACCGCGCGCATGCAATACAGCACGCCGTTGAGATTGACCTGGACGAGCTTGTCCCAGCCCTCCAGTTCCATGTCCTTCCAGCTCCGCCTGGGGACATTGATACCGGCATTGTTCACGAGCAGGTCGATGCGGCCGTGCTTCGCGACGATTTGGTCGGCCGCCTTCTGGGCTTCGGCGGCGTTGGACACATCGAGCGCAAGGGCCTCAGCCGCCCCGCCTGCCCCAGCAATCCTGGCAACCACGGTATCCAGGGCATCCTTGCGGCGGCCCGAGACCACGACTATCCAGCCGTCGGCCGCGAGCGCCTCGGCGCCGGCCTCCCCGATGCCGCTGCCACCGCCCGTCACCCAGGCCACGCGTTTCCCGTTTTTGGTCATGCAAACTGTCTCCGTTGCTTCATTGGGGCGGTTTTTGCTAATCCAGCCCTCGGTTTTGACCGGCCTTGTTTGCCTTGCGGTCGAGGAAATCTTGCATGAACCAAGCTGCCAACGCCAACCTGTTTTCCCGCCTGTTCGATGGTCTGGACGATCCCAAACGCCTCGCGGTCGAGACGCAGGACGGCGCCCATATCAGCTATGGCGATCTGATCGCGCGGGCCGGGCAAATGGCGAATGTGCTGGTCGCGCGCGGCGTGAAGCCCGGCGACCGCGTCGCGGTGCAGGTGGAGAAATCGGTCGCCAATATCGTGCTGTATCTCGCCACGGTGCGGGCCGGCGCGGTCTATTTGCCGCTGAACACGGCCTACACGCTGAACGAGCTCGACTACTTCATCGGCGATGCCGAGCCGTCGCTGGTGGTCTGCGATCCCTCCAAGGCGGAAGGGCTCGCCCCGATCGCCGCCAAGGTGAAGGCCAGGGTCGAGACGCTCGGGCCCGACGGCAAGGGCTCGTTGACGGAAGCCGCCGACAAGGCCAGCAGCGAATTTGCAACCGTCTCGCGGGCAAACGACGATCTCGCCGCGATCCTCTACACCTCGGGCACCACCGGCCGCTCCAAGGGCGCGATGCTGACGCACGACAATCTCGCGTCGAACTCGCTCTCTCTCGTCGGCTATTGGCGTTTCACCGACAAGGACGTGCTGATCCACGCGCTACCGATCTACCACACGCACGGCCTGTTCGTGGCGACCAACGTGACGCTGTTTTCGCGGGCGTCGATGATCTTCCTGCCGAAGCTCGACCCGGACCTGATCATCAAGCTGATGGCGCGCGCCACGGTGCTGATGGGCGTACCGACCTTCTATACCCGTCTGCTCCAGAACTCCGCGCTGTCGCGCGAGACGACAAAGCACATGCGGCTGTTCATCTCGGGCTCCGCGCCGCTGCTCGCCGAAACCCATCGCGAATGGTCGGCGCGCACGGGACACGCGGTGCTCGAGCGCTACGGCATGACCGAGACCAACATGAACACGTCGAATCCGTATGACGGCGAGCGCGTGCCCGGCGCGGTCGGCTTTCCCCTCCCCGGCGTCTCCGTGCGCGTGACCGAGCCCGAGACCGGCAAGGAGCTGCCGCGCGACGAGATCGGCATGATCGAGGTGAAGGGCCCGAACGTCTTCAAAGGCTATTGGCGCATGCCGGAGAAGACCAAGTCGGAATTCCGGTCCGACGGCTTCTTCATCACCGGCGACCTCGGCAAGATCGACGACAAGGGCTACGTCCACATTCTCGGCCGCGGCAAGGATCTGGTGATCTCCGGCGGCTTCAACGTCTACCCCAAGGAAATCGAGAGCGAGATCGACGCCATGCCCGGCGTGGTGGAGTCCGCCGTGATCGGCGTGCCGCATGCCGATTTCGGCGAGGGGGTCACGGCGGTTCTGGTCTGCAGCAAGGGCGCCGACGTCACCGAAGCCGCGGTGCTGAAGGCGCTCGACGGAAGGCTGGCAAAGTTCAAGATGCCCAAGCGCGTCTTCGTCGTCGACGAGCTGCCGCGCAACACCATGGGCAAGGTGCAGAAGAACGTGCTGCGCGATACGTACAAGGATATTTACGCGAAGAAGTGAGTGGGGGAGCTCTGCTCTCTCGCCGTCATTGCGAGGAGCCTCTACCCGGTACGCTGTCATGCCCCGCGGAGGCGGGGCATCCAGTACGCCGCGGCCTCTCGGATCAATCACCGGCGCTGGTGGAATACTGGATCGCCCGCTTTCGCGGGCGATGACAGCGGAGTGTGTGGCGCGGCGTTCGGCCCAAGCCGGTTACTGCCCGCCCACCAAGCTCATCACGAACCGGCTGCCGACGATAAACAGATAGCAGCCGAACGCCACCTCCAGCGTCCGCTTCGACATCGCATGCGCGGCTCTCACGCCGAGCGGCGCGGTGACGAGGCTCATCGGCATCACCAGCACGGCGCCGATCAGCGAGACGTAGCCAAGCGCGAACGGGATTTGCAGCGCTGCGACGGCCGGATAGGTCGCAGCTGCCGGCCAGCCGGCATAGATGTAGCCGAGCGCGCCGGGGATCGAGATCAGCACCGCGAGCGCCGACGAGGTCGCCACTGCCTGGTGGATGGGCCGGCCGTAGAACGTCATCAGCAGGTTCGAGAACAGGCCGCCGCCGATACCCATCAGCGTCGAGAGGATACCGACGCAGAAGCCGTAGACGCGCATCAGCGGCCCTTTGGGCAGATCGTCGCCGAACTTCCAGCCCTCGCGCGCGAAGATGAGACGCGCCGACGCGGAATAGGCGACGCAGACGAACACGATCTTGAACAGCTTCTCCGGCGCGTAACGCGCGATGACGCTGCCGGCGACGACGCCGATCACGATCGGCAGCCACCACACGCGCAGGATCGACATGTCGACGGCACCGCGCTTGTAGTGCGCCTGGAACGAACGGATCGACGTCGGAATGATCACCGCGAGCGAGGTGCCGATGCAGAGCGGCATCCTCACTTCGAGCGGCACGCCGGCGATGCGGAAGCATTCGTAGAACACCGGCACGAGAATCGCGCCGCCGCCGATGCCGAACACGCCGGCCAGGAATCCCGAAAGCGCGCCGGTTGCGATCAGCAACAGCGCGAGCTCGACGATCTCCTTGATATCAAGACCTGCAATCACCCCTGACCTGCCCCGACGACTGGTCGCAACTTCTCCGAAACACGCGCTCGGAAAGCTGCGTGCGGAGCTTTAGGCGATCTGATTCTCGCGGTCGACACGCCACGTCTTGCGGCTGGGGTGGAATGCAAGGTGCGCATATCCGGACAGGGGTCAGACCGGGCCCGGGCGGGAGCGGCTTGGTGCCGTCCGAATGGCGTTAGCGGCACAAAAGACCGGCCCCGGGCGGGTTTGGACGGCATGGTCCGTTTAGAGGCGTTCCAATAGCAATTTCAACGCGCATCGGTCTCTCCAGAACAAATGAATATATATTCTGTTTTTCGTTGGCGGACCGAAGTGCTGGTATACCAAGCCACTGATTGGCCTTGCATCATCAACGCTCTAGAGCTGAACCGCGGTTCGATTTATGGCGATTTGGTGATTGCGCAGGCGAAATCGACTCCGTAAATAGAGCCGACCTTTCGCGATCCCCGCGTGCCCCCTGCTGGGCCGCAATAAACATCAAAAGCCCATGACCGCACGGATCGAACGACCGCTTTCCCCCCACATGCAAGTCTACCGCTGGACGCTGACGATGGCGCTGTCCATCGTCCATCGCGCCACCGGTATCGCGCTCTACGTCGGAACCCTGCTGCTGGCCTGGTGGCTGATCGCGGCGGCTTCCGGCCCCGCCGCCTATTCCCACGTCCAGGCCTTCACCGGCAGCATCATCGGCCGGCTGATCATGTTCGGCTACACCTGGGCGCTGATGCACCATATGCTGAGCGGTATCCGGCACTTCGTGTGGGACCTCGGCTACGGCTTCAAGGCCAATGAGCGCGAAGCGCTGACCTGGGGCGCACTGATCGGCGGCATCGCGCTGACGGTGCTGATCTGGATCATTGCCTACGCGATCGGAGGTGGACGATGAGCACGGCCGATACGCCGAAGCGCAGCATGCGCACCCCGCTCGGCCGCGTCCGCAACCTTGGCGCGGCGCATTCCGGCACGTCCGATTTCTGGCGCCAGCGCTTGACTGCAGTGGCGATGGTCCTGCTGATGATCCCCGTGATCGTCGTCATCATGATGCTGCTCGGCCGCAACCAGGCGTATGCCAAGCAGATCCTCGGCTCGCTGCCAATCGCCATCATCATGGTGCTCTTCATCGTCGCCAGCGCCTGGCACATGAAGATCGGCATGCAGGTCGTGATCGAGGACTATGTCCACAACGAGAAGCTGAAGCTCGCGACGATCATGCTCAACAATTTCTTCTCGATCGCGGTCGCGCTCGCGTCGATCTACGCGATTCTCCAACTGTCATCCGGAGTGTAACCCATGGCCAATGCGACAAATGGCAAGGGCAACGGCGCTCCCGCCACCAACGGCAAAGCCTATCCGATCGAAGACCACACCTATGACGTCGTCGTGGTCGGCGCCGGCGGCGCGGGCCTGCGCGCCGTGGTCGGCTGCAGCGAAGCCGGTCTTCGCACCGCCTGCATCACCAAGGTGTTTCCGACCCGCTCGCATACGGTCGCGGCGCAAGGCGGCATCTCGGCCTCGCTCGGCAACATGCACAAGGACGACTGGCGCTGGCACATGTACGACACCGTGAAGGGGTCGGACTGGCTCGGTGACCAGGACGCGATCGAATACATGGTGCGCAACGCGCCCGAGGCCGTCTACGAGCTCGAACATTGGGGCGTGCCGTTCTCGCGCACCGAGGACGGCAAGATCTACCAGCGCCCGTTCGGCGGCATGACCACCGAGTTCGGCAAGAGCCAGGCGCAGCGCACCTGCGCCGCCGCCGACCGCACCGGCCACGCCATGCTGCACACGATGTATGGCCAGTCGCTGCGTCACGCGGCCGAGTTCTTCATCGAGTTCTTCGCCATCGATTTGATCATGGACGACCAGGGCACCTGCCGCGGCGTCATCGCGCTCAAGCTGGACGACGGCACGCTGCACCGCTTCCGCGCCCAGACCGTGATTCTCGCCACCGGCGGCTATGGCCGTGCCTACGCCTCCTGCACCTCGGCGCACACCTGCACGGGCGACGGCGGCGGCATGGTGCTGCGCGCCGGCCTGCCGATGCAGGACATGGAGTTCGTGCAGTTCCACCCGACCGGCATTTACGGCTCGGGCTGTCTCGTCACCGAAGGCGCGCGCGGCGAAGGCGGCTATCTCGTCAATTCGGAGGGCGAGCGCTTCATGGAGCGGTATGCGCCGTCCGCGAAGGACCTCGCCTCGCGCGACGTCGTCTCGCGCGCGATGACCATCGAGATCCGCGAAGGCCGCGGCGTCGGCAAGAAGAAGGACCACATCTTCCTGCATCTCGACCATCTCGATCCCGCGGTGCTCGCCGAGCGCCTGCCGGGCATCTCCGAATCCGCAAAAATCTTCGCCAATGTCGACGTGACACGCGAGCCGATCCCGATCGTGCCGACCGTGCACTACAACATGGGCGGCATCCCAACGAACTATCATGGCGAAGTGCTGACCAAGCGGGATGGCGACGACAACGCCATCATCCCCGGCCTGATGGCGATCGGCGAAGCGGCCTGCGTCTCCGTGCACGGCGCCAACCGCCTCGGCTCCAACTCGCTGATCGACCTCGTCGTGTTCGGCCGCGCCGCAGCGCTCCGTCTCGCCGAGAAGCTCACGCCCAACGCCAAGCAGCCCGAGCTGCCGGCGAACTCGTCCGAGCTCGCGCTCGGCCGCCTCGACCATTACCGCTACGCCTCCGGCGGCACGCCGACCGCGAAGCTGCGCGAAGGCATGCAGCACGTTATGCAGAACAATTGCGCGGTGTTCCGCACCGGCGAGGTGCTCAGCGAAGGCCAGAACCTGATCGAGAAGGTCCACAGCGGCATCACCGACATCGCCGTGTCCGACCGCTCGCTGGTGTGGAATTCCGACCTGATCGAGACGCTGGAGTTCGACAATCTGATCTCGCAGGCGGTGGTGACGATGGACTCCGCCGCCAACCGCACCGAGAGCCGCGGCGCGCATGCCCGCGAGGACTTCTCCGCGCGCGACGACAAGAACTGGATGAAGCACACGCTGGCCTGGCTCGACGACAAGGGCAAGGTCAAGATCGAGTACCGCCCCGTTCACGACTACACCATGACCAACGACGTGCAGTATATCCCGCCCAAAGCTCGCGTTTACTGAGCTACGCGCGTGTACTGAGCGAACAGCGAAGGCCTTAATCGAAATGGTTGAATTCGCACTTCCGAAGAACTCCAAGATCACCGGCGGCAAGACCTGGCCGAAGCCGGCGGGCGCGACAGACGTTCGCGAATTCCGCGTCTATCGCTGGAATCCGGACGACGGCAAGAATCCGAGCGTCGACACCTATTACGTCGACACCCATGATTGCGGTCCGATGGTGTTGGACGGCCTGATCTGGATCAAGAACAACATCGACCCGTCGCTGACCTTCCGCCGCTCCTGCCGTGAAGGCGTCTGCGGCTCCTGCGCGATGAACATCGACGGCCAGAACACGCTCGCCTGCACCCGCTCGATGCACGACGTCAAGGACGGCGCGGTCAAGATCAATCCGCTGCCGCACCAGCCTGTCGTGAAGGACCTCGTCCCCGACCTCACCAATTTCTACGCGCAGTACGCCTCCATCGAGCCGTGGCTGAAAACGACCTCGCCGATGCCGCAGAAGGAATGGCGCCAGAGCCATGAGGACCGCGAAAAGCTCGACGGCCTCTACGAGTGCATCCTCTGCGCCTGCTGCTCGACCTCGTGCCCGAGCTATTGGTGGAACAGCGATCGCTATCTCGGCCCGGCCGCCCTGCTCCAGGCCAACCGCTGGGTCTCCGACTCCCGCGACGAGGCGACCGGCGAGCGACTCGACAATCTCGAGGACCCGTTCCGCCTCTACCGTTGCCATACCATTATGAACTGCGCCAAGGCCTGCCCGAAGGGTCTCAACCCGGCCGAAGCCATCGCCGAGCTCAAGCTCAAGATGGTCGAGCGCCAGATCTAGCCAGCCTTAGTCGCCTTGATCCCCCGGCCGGAACGGCCGGGGCATTCTACTTCCGCCGCGAATTCCGCGAGATTGTTCTCCCGGCTCGCGTCACGCGCGAACGTCCGGATTACAACCTCCGGTTCCATCGACAAGCCGCTTCCTTCCCAGCGGGAATTTCAAGTAAGCTCTCCGGTCAGGGACCGGAGCGACTGTGCAGGGTGCGCAACGCAACTCGCTGAGACTGTTGCAGTGGATGATGGCGGCATCCCTGGCGCTGCCGATTGCACTGTTCGTCTTCACCTCCACGATCTCCTACACATCGACAAAGGACATCGCCGACCGCGAGATCGAGCGCACGCTCGATGTCGCCCATGAGCACGCGCTCAAGGTGTTCGAGACCATCGACCGCAGCCTTGCCGAGCTCAACGAGGTCGTGCAAGGCCTTCCCGACGAGATCATCCGCTCGCGCGAACCGGCGCTGCACCGCCGCCTGAAACGACTGACCGATGCGCTGCCGCAGCTCAAATCGGCCTGGATCTTCGACGCGAACGGAAAATCGCTGGTCAACAGCCTCGCCTCGCCACCGCCGGATCTGAGTTTTGCGGACCGCGATTACTTCTACGCCCATGTCGACCAGAACATTGGCACGTTCGTCGGCGCAGCCCTGACGCCGCGTCCGCCCTATCAGGGGGCACGCTTCTTCGGCATGAGCCGGCGCCGCGAAGCCGACGATGGCAGCTTCATCGGCGTCATCCAGGCCTCCGTCCTGCCGGAATATTTCGAGAGCTTTTATGCCAGGATCGGCTCCGATCCCGGCAGCTTCTTCGCCATGGGACGCACGGACGGCGTGGTGCTCACCCATTTTCCCCGGCTCGACCGCGACTTCCGGCTCGATCCGACCGGGCCGGTCGGGCGGCAGATCGCCGCCCACCCCGAGCACGGCCTCATCACCATCGCCTGGCCCTCGGACGGAATCGAGCGGCGCGTCGGCTACAGGCGCGTCGCCGAATATCCGATCTATGTCAGCGCCGGGCTCGAGACCTCGGCGATCCGCGCGCGCTGGCTCGCCACCATGGGCCAGCATCTGGTGTTCGGCATTCCCGCCACGGCGCTGCTGTTTCTGCTGCTTGCGCTCGCGTTCCGGCGCACCCAGCATCTCCACGCCGAGGCCACGGCACGACGCGAGGCCGAGGAGGCGCTCAAGCACAGCCAGCGGCTGGAAGCGCTCGGCCAGCTCACCGGCGGCGTCGCGCACGACTTCAACAATCTCCTCACCGTGATCCGCGCCTCGGTCGACCTGCTGAACCGGCCGCAGCTGAGCGATGAGCGGCGGCAGCGCTACATCAATGCCATTGCGGACGCGGTCGCGCGCGCCGCCAAGCTGACCTCGCAGCTGCTGGCGTTCGCGCGGCGTCAGACCCTGAAACCGGAGGTGTTCGACGTCGGGGAGCGGATGCAGTCGCTGCACGACATGCTCGCCACGCTGCTCGGGCCGGCGATCGAGATCGGAATCCGGCTGCCGACCGAGCCCTGCCTCGTCAAGGCCGATGCCGGCCAGTTCGAGACGGCTCTGATCAACATGGCGACCAATGCGCGCGACGCCATGCAGGGCAAAGGCAGGATCACCTTCGCCGTGCAGGCGGCGGCGACCATACCCGATACATTGGTGCACGTTTCGGGCAGCCATGATCTCGCAGGCGGCGATGGCTTCGTCAGTGTCGCCGTCAGCGACACCGGCATCGGCATTCCCGCCGCAAGATTGGGCCGCATCTTCGAGCCGTTCTTCACCACCAAGCAGGTCGGCCAGGGCACCGGCCTCGGCCTGTCGCAGGTGTTCGGCTTCGCCCGGCAATCCGGCGGCGAGGTGACCGTCGAGAGCGAGGTCGGCCAGGGCAGCACCTTCTCACTCTATCTGCCGCGCGTGCCCACGGACCTGCTGCCGCAGCGGCAGGCGCCCAACACCGCGCCGGCGGTGGCCGGCAGCGGCATGTCCGTGCTGTTGGTCGAGGACAATATCGAGCTCGCCAATTTCGCCGCCGACGGCCTCACCGAGCTCGGTTACAGCATCACTTTGGTGGACAACGCCGCCGACGCGCTCGCCGAGCTCACCATGGACGCAGAGCGCTTCGACGTCGTGTTCTCCGACGTGGTGATGCCGGGAATGACGGGGCTCGATCTGGCGCAGGCGATCCGCGACCGCGGCATCCGCGTGCCGATCGTGCTGACCACGGGCTACAGTCAGGCCCTGTCACAAGATGGCGCCGCCGGCTTCGATCTCGTGCAAAAGCCCTATTCGATCGAGGAATTGTCGCGCGTTCTCCATCGGGCCGCGAAGCTCCGGCCGGTCCGCGACGGCGCCGCCGAGTGAGGGCGGCACGGAACCAACGGGAACCGATTGATTCGGTTCGCGTTATCCGCGCATGCATAAGCCGGCCGCAAAGCGCGAACAGGGCAGGAAGCCGCCCATTGTCGAGATCAAGGGCGAGAATGGCGATGAGGTCGCACCGCCGCCGCCGGAGGTGCTTGAGCCTGATCCGGAGCTATCACCCGAAGAAGCCGAACAGGCCCGCAAGGACTATCTGCTGACGCGCTTCTGGATCAGCGCACGCGGCTTCTGGGGCCGCAACGGCGACCGGCTCGCGTGGCTCTACTCGATCGGCCTCGTCTTGCTGATCGTCCTCACCGTCGGCTTTCAATACGGCATCAATGTCTGGAATCGCGCGATCTTCGACGCCATCGAGAAGCGCGAGGCGAGCACCGTCTTCCATCTCACCGCGGTGTTCTTCCCGCTCGCGATTGGCAGCATCGTGCTCGGCGTCGCGCAGGTGTTCGCGCGGATGGGAATCCAGCGCCGCTGGCGCGCCTGGCTCACGGCAAGCGTGCTGACGCGCTGGCTGAAGAACGGCCGCTACTACCAGCTCAACCTAGTCGGCGGCGACCACAAGAATCCGGAATACCGCATCGCCGAGGATCTGCGCGTGGCGACCGATTCGCCGGTCGATTTTCTCGCCGGCGTGACATCGGCGCTGTTGTCGGCGGTCACGTTCATCATCGTGCTCTGGACCATCGGCGGCGCGCTCACGGTTACGCTTGCGGGATCGACCATCACCATCCCCGGGTTCCTCGTCATCGCCGCGATCCTCTACGCCGCGATCGCCTCCGGTTCGATCCTGGTGATCGGCCGGCGCTTCGTGCAGGTCTCCGAGGACAAGAACCAGGCCGAGGCGGATTTCCGCTACACGCTGACGCGCGTGCGCGAGAACGGCGAGAGCATCGCGCTGCTCGGCGGCGAGGAGGAGGAGCGCGGCGGCATCGACCGCAATTTCACCAACGTGCTGCGGCAGTGGGCGCGTTTGGCCGGCCAGCACATGCGCACGACGCTGGTCTCGCAGGGATCGAGCCTTGTTGCTCCCGTGGTCCCACTCCTGCTCTGCGCGCCAAAATTCCTCGACGGCAGCATGACGCTCGGACAGGTGATGCAGGCGGCGTCCGCCTTTACCATCGTGCAGAGCGCGTTCGGCTGGCTGGTCGATAATTACCCGCGGCTCGCCGACTGGAACGCCTGCGCGCGTCGCATCGCCTCGCTGATGATGTCGCTCGATGGCCTGGAGCGCGCCGAGCAGGGCGACGGCCTCGGCCGCATCAAGCGCGGCGAGACCGGCAACGAGGCCATGCTGGAGATGAAGGATCTCTCCGTCACGCTCGACGACGGCACGGCCGTGGTCGGCGAAACCGAGGTGGTGATCGAGCCGGGCGAGCGGCTGCTGGTCGCCGGTGAATCCGGCACCGGCAAGAGCACGCTGGTGCGCGCCATCGCAGGCCTCTGGCCCTGGGGCGGCGGCAGCGTCAATTTCCATCCCGACCGGCGGCTGTTCATGCTGCCGCAACGGCCTTACGTGCCGTCCGGCAGCTTGCGCCGCGCGGTCGCCTATCCCGGCGCCGAGGACGACTGGACCGTCGAGGAGATCGGCGAGGCCCTGCACAAGGTCGGCCTCGATCACCTCAAGGAGAAGATCGAGGAAGAGGGACCGTGGGACCAGACGCTGTCAGGTGGCGAGAAGCAGCGCCTCGCCTTCGCGCGGCTGCTGCTGCACAACCCCGACATCGTCGTGCTGGATGAGGCGACCTCCGCGCTCGACGAGAAGAGCCAGGACAAGATGATGCAGATGGTCACCGACGAGTTGCCAAAGGCGACCATCGTCAGCGTCGCCCATCGCGTCGAGCTGGAAGCCTTCCACAGCCGCAAGATCGTGCTGGAACGCCGCAAGGGCGGCGCAAAACTCGTCAGCGATATCGACCTGATCCCGCGCAAGGGCAAGCGCAAGCTGCTCGGGCGATTCCTGAGGCAGCGCAAGGCCGCGCCGAAAAAGGCGGCGTGAGAAAAGTGACGCGAGTTTCTCGCTGTCGTCCCGGGGCGCGCAAAGCGCGAACCCGGGACCCATACCCACCGGATTGAGTTTGACGAAGACTCGGAGTGGGCGTCTCGCCTCACACTCCGCCCTGGCTTTATGGGTCCCGGGCTCGCTTCGCGCCCCGGGACGACACCTGTGATGGAGCGTTGGAGTCCTCATCAAAACCGGCTATGGATGCGCCGCCTGCAACGAGGATCGCCTGCTTGACGCCCGACAACGCCCCTTCATCTGCGCCGTTCGGCGCGTTTGCGCCGAATGCGGCACAGGCTGTGATCATTCGCCTTGCGCAACAGTCGGGGCTGAAGCGCGGTGCGTTCCGCCCGTGGATGTCGCGGCTGGTCAACCTGATGCGCGGCGGGCCAATCGATGTGCAGTACCAGGGCGCCTCGTTCCGCCTCTATCACCAGGGCAGCGCGACCGAGCGCGGCGCGCTGTTCAATCCCGACTACAATCTCGACGAGCTCGACTTCCTGCGCCAGCACACGCCCGCAGGCGGCACATTCGTCGACGTCGGCGCCAATGTCGGCACCTTTGCGCTGGTGATGGCGCTGCAGGTCGGCACCCATGGCAAGGTGGTCGCGATCGAACCGCATCCGATGACGTTTGGACGGCTCTCGTTCAACCACGCCGCGTCGAAGACGACGCAGGTGCGCCTGGTGCAGGCTGCCGCCGGTGACAGCGACGGCGAGCTGATGATCGAGAGCGGCGGCGGCAATCTCGGCGCCACCCACGTCGTCACCGGCACGGCCAGCGCGGAGGCCATCAAGGTGCCGTCGCTGCGGCTGACGCGCATTCTGGACGAGGCCGGCGTCGGCCAGGTCGATTCGCTCAAGATCGACGTCGAGGGCTTCGAGGACCGCGTGCTGATCGGCTTCTTCCGCGACGCGCCGCAATCGCTGTGGCCGCGCGCGGTGGTCATCGAGCATTTGTCACAAGACGAATGGCAGCAGGATTGTATCGCAGACATGGTCGCGCGCGGCTTTGCGATCGCGCGCAAGACACGGAGCAATACGTTCCTGTCGCGCTAACCGCGAGCAAGGGAGATTTGCGATGATCGACCATCTGGGTTTTTCCGTCACCGACTACGAGCGCGCGAAAGCGTTCTATGCCAAGGCGCTGGCGCCGCTCGACTACAGCCTGATCATGGAGGTCACGGCGGAGCAGACCGGCCACGCTGCGGCCGCAGGCTTCGGCGCCAACGGCAAGCCGGACCTCTGGTTCGGTGCCGAAGGCGCCATGAACAAGCCGGTGCACATCGCGATTCTCGCCAAGGATCGCGCCACGGTCGATGCCTTCTACAAGGCAGCGATTGCCGCCGGCGGCCGCGACAACGGCGCGCCGGGCATCCGCCCGCATTATCATGCGAACTACTACGGCGCGTTCGTGCTCGATCCTGATGGACACAACATCGAGGCCGTTTGTCACGCGCCGGAATAGGGCGCGCTCCAAGACGACGCGACAAGGAACATCGGCGCGGCATCATCGTTGTCGTTCTCTGGACAACTGATCTCAATGATGCCGATGCCGATCGAACCGCCCGAGATTCCACCGGCAACACCGGGCACCCCCACCGAGCCGCCGCCTGGAATTCCGCCGGGCAATCCGCAGCCTGAAATCACGCCGCCGGTGCGCGAACCCGGCGAATCACCGCGGCCCGATGAATTGCCGGGCCACGTGCCAGAAGAGATTCCATCGCGCGGACCGAACGGACCGCTCACGCCGAATCCCGCGACGGATGCAAGTTCGCTGCGCGATCACATATGAGGCGAAGCATCACATGTGAGGCAATTGCAACCAGCGTCTGAATGCGCAATGAACGTCACCATAGTGAGGTGATTTGCGTGCAGAAATAAATCGGGCCGCGACCTCTTCGCCCGCCACATTCCGGCCTAACGCGTAGCTGTTCATCCCGACACTTCGTCAAAGAACCTTCCGGGGAAGTTCACCACCATGACCAACCTTCGTTTCGTGCTGCTTGCAACGACGGCTCTGACCGCGATGCAGTTCGCAAGCTCCGCATCGCATGCGCAAAGCGCGCCGCCGCTCGTGGTCGCGCAGGCGCAGACACAACCACCAGAGACCGACAAATCGAAGCAGCCTCCGAAGGAAGCGCCGAAGGGACCGCCGCCTGGCGCACGTCCTGCCGCACCACCTCCTCCTGCCGCAGCACCGCCCGCAGCTCCTGCGCGCCCGACGGCGCCGCCGCCCGCGGCTGCACCTCCGCATCCTCCCGCGCCGCCGCCGCCGGCTGCCGCACCGTCGCGCCCGACACCGCCACCGCCTCCTCCGCCTGCGGCACGTCCGGCACCTCCGCCTCCGCCGCCACCCCCACCGCCGGCAGCTCCCAAGCAGCCGTCGCCGCCTCCGGCTGCGGCACCCCAGCAGCACGCGCCTGCGCCAACTCCGCCGCCTCCGGCCGCGCAGCAGCACACACCGACGCCGCCTCCCGCCGCAGCTCCGCCTGCCGCACGTCCCGCTCCGACTCCGCCGGCAGCAGCAACGCCGCCCGCAGCAGCACCCGCACGTCCGGTGCCGGCACCTGCGGCTACGCCGTCGCCTTCACCGGCCGCGCCTGCGGCCCGCCCTGGCGCGGCTGCACCGACTGCCACGCCCGCACCGGCGACAACACCTGCGCCGACCGCGACACCTGCGCCGACGGCAACGCCGGCACCGGGCGTCACGCCCGGCGCACCGCCGGCCGGTCGCCCGGGTGCACCGCCGCCCGGCGGACGTCCTGGCACGCCTCCGGCTGCAGGATCCCCGTCGCCGGCTCCCGGTGCCACGCCTGCTCCAACGGCCACGCCGGCCCCTGGTGGCGCTACGCCGCCGCCCGGCCGTCCCGGCGCAGGACCGACGCCCACCCCCGGCACAGCTCCGGCGGCGACGCCGACCCCTGGTCAACAGGGTGGAACGCCTCCCGCTGGCGCGCCCGCAGCCGGAACTCCGGCTGCGCCGCCCCAGGCCGGCGGCCTCCCGCCCCGGCCAGCGGCTCCCGCCGGCGCCGCGGCACCGACTGTCGTTCCCGGCTCTGCGGCCGCAGCGCCGCCGCCCGACAGGGCGCAATACAGACCGCCGACGGTTACGCCTGCCTTCCAGGCACGGCCGACGGTCGTCGCACCGCTGCCGCCTCCGCCGCGCCCGCCGCAGCGTGACCTGACACCGCTCGCGATCGGTGCGGGCGTGGTGGCCGGCGCCGTGATCGGGGCCACCATTGCCGACCTGCACAACCAGCGACGCGAGGCCATCGAAGGCGGCCGCACCGTCTACACCGAACCGGATCGCATCATCATCCGCGATCCGGGCGGGCAGGCCTATGTCCGCGGCAACGACCTCTATCGCTTCCGCTATGGCGCCCGCGACATCCGTACCGACACCATCGGCGGCGAGACCCGCACGGTCGTGATCCGTCCCGATGGCAGCGAGGTCATCACCGTGGTCGGTCCCGACGGTTCGTTGCTGCGGCGAATCCGCAGGGACCCCGGCGGGCGCGAGATCATCATCATCGACAACAGCTATCGCGATCCGCGGTCGGTCGGCGGCTTCTATGTCGACGTGCCGCCGCCGGTGGTCAACATGCCCTACGATCGCTACATCGTCGACGCTCAGGAGGCATCGCCGGACGTGATCTACCAGACCATGGAGGCACCGCCGGTGCAGCGGATCGATCGGCGTTACACGCTCGACGAGATCCGCTACAGCCCCAATGTTCGCATGCAGATGCCGAGCATCGACGTCAACACGATCACCTTCGAGACGGGCTCGTGGACCATCCCGCCGGACCAGGCGGCCCGGCTGCAGGGGATCGCCGACGGTCTCAACCGTGCGATCCAGCGCAACCCGCGCGCGGTGTTCCTGATCGAGGGACACACCGACGCGGTCGGCAACGAGGTCGACAATCTGTCATTGTCGGACCGCCGTGCGCAGTCCGCGGCCGAATTGTTGACCCAGCAGTTCGGGGTGCCCGCCGAGAACCTGACGTCGCAGGGCTATGGCGAGCAGTATCTGAAGGAGCAGACGCAAGGACCGAGCCTGATCAACCGGCGCGTCACCGTCCGCAACATCACGCCACTGCTCAACGGTGGCCAGGCCTCGCTGCCGCCGCCCCCGCCCGGCACCGCACCGCCGCGCTGAGGCGAAGCACACATGCAAAATGGCCGGGAGCAATCCCGGCCATTTTTGTTTGGATCAGGCCCCCGCTGCCTGAACCGGAACGCAGGCAGCGCAGATGGCTGCGGCATGCCTGTGGTCGGTGCCGCAGCAGCCGCCGAGCAGCTGCATGCGCGGGAATGCCCGCCTGAGCGCCACATAACGGCGGCCGAGATCGGCGGGATCGCCGCTGTCGAGTACCTCGGACTCATCGAGCTCGGCATGACTCTTGGCCGACGCATTGGCCCTGACGCCATGAATCCGTTCGACCCATGGCTCGCCGGCCTGGAGGGCACTCTCGAAATGGGTCGGATGGGCGCAGTTGATCAGGAAATATTCGCAGGCGCTTTCCGTTGCTTGATCGACGGTTTCGATCGCCTCCCGCAGGGTTTCTCCCCTGACCAGACGACCATCGGTTTCGACCGTGAAGGAGATGGCAACCGGGATCGCGTGCATCTTTGCAGCACGCACGACGCCGATGGCTTCATTGACGCTGTTCAGCGTGAATGCCGTCACCATGTCGGCGCCGGCCTCGGCGAAGGAGGCGATCTGGGACGAATGATAGTCCATCGCCTCCGTCGCACCCATGTTGCCGGCCTTGTAGCCGTCGCCCCGCGGACCGATCGCACCGTTGATCACACAGGGCAGGCCGGAGGTCTCCCACGTGCCGCGCAATTCCTCGAGAAAGCGAATTGCGCGCATGTTGATCGCCGTGAGCGCGTCCATATCGTAGCCGAGCTTGACACCCCAATCAGGATTGGCGCGCCAGGTCGGGCTGTCGAGCACGAAGCCGAGCCCATGCTGACGCGCGATCGCAAGATAGGCTTCGTAATACTGCCTCAGATGCGAGCGGCCGTCCGCGCTGTCGAGCAACACGAAGGCGGCGAAGTGAGGAAGTTCCAGACCTTTGTGAAAGATCAGGGTGGTCTCCATGCCGCCGTCGGTCAGGAAGATGCCGCCGCGGCGCTGAGGCAGATTGTCTCTGTACTTCGCCATTGGTCGCTCCGTCACTGCGAGGCCCCACTCATTCGGTCGTTTCAACCTCCTTCCGGTCTCATGCGAGATGGTGCCGCATAATGTCGCGCGGCACGCGACTGCTCCTACTGCGCTGCGGCGAGTCCAAGCGCATCGACCATCACGCGAAACACCTCGGTGTTGTCCATCGAGCCGTGCACGCGCTCGCTGCCCGGCCCGGTCGCCGTCAGGATGACGTCTTCGCCCGAATGCACGCTGGCGCCGATCATCGCCGACAGGTTGCCCGGGCGCAGCACCGCGCCGGGGACGTCCTTGTATTTGTCGTTGGCCTTGAAGGTCCCGTCGTCACCGGCCTTGACGGTCGGCTCATTGGGATTGTCGAGCTTCGGCCGGAACGTCTCATAGTGATCGGGCAGGCTCGCCGAGAAGATGGCGAGCCGGCGGCTCACGTCGACGCGTGACGGATAACCCTCCGCATCCGGCGCCGGATAATTGGGAAATCCGGCCTGCTCGTAGACGCCGACACGCTCGCGCAGCGGCACGTTGGGCGTGGTGCCCATGTCGTCGTTCACCGTGCCGACAAGGCTGTTCGGATGATTGTGGTCCGCCAGGACCAGGATGAGGGTGTCGTCGCCGCGCGCCCGTGCCCATTCGCGCGTCTGGCGCACCGCATTGTCGAGCATGATCGTGTCGTAGACCGCTCGCTCCATGTCGAGCAGGTGCGCATATTTGTCGATCAGTCCGGATTCGACCATCAGGAAGAAGCCGGTCTCGTTCTTCGAGAGGATGTTCAGCGCCGCCTGCACCTGCTCGGTCAAATCAGGCTGCTCGGGAAATTTCTTCACGCCGCCGCCCTTGAGGAATTTGCGGTCGAGCACGCCGTCCATGTTGCCGGTTGCGAACAGGCCGAGCAGCTTGCTTGTCTCCGGCTTTGCGACGGAAGCGCCGAGCTCGCTTGCAGTCGTCGCGACCTGATAGCCTGCGTCGCGGAACTTCGCGATGTAGTCGGCTTCGTCCTTGCGCTTGGAGCCGGCCGCGGACTTCGGCAGAAAATTCGCGCTGCCGCCGCCCATCAGCACATCCGGCTTCGCCGCGAAGAACTGTTCGACGATCTCGTCATAGGCGGCGCGCCGGCGGGTGTGCGCAACCATCGCGGCCGGCGTCGCGTCTTCGATCTCGGTGTTGGTGACGACACCGATCGCCATGCCGTGCCGCCGCCTGGCAAGACTCGTGATGGTCTCGACGCGAGGATCGTCGAACGGGCTTGCGGTGCGGTCCGCATAGACGCCCAGGGCGTTGACGGCGCTCTTGTGCCCGGTCGCATAGGCGCTGGCCGAGTTCGCGGAGTCCGTGATGATCGAGTCCGAGCCCGCTGTCGCCACCAGCGCCATATGAGGCATGTCGTCGATCGCGAGCTTGCCGCGGCTCTTGCCTTCCGCAATCCCCTTGGACAGGATTCGCGCCGCGACCCGATGCGCCGGCGACATGCCGTCGCCGATGAACAGGATGACGTTCTTCGCCTTGCGCGGACCCGTGTCGTAAACCGTCCATGCGACGCTGCGCTGCTGCGTGCCGTCGCTGACGTCCACCGTGACGGTGCCGGGCTTGGCCAGCATGACGTCGCGCAAAATCAGCGCCGACTGGTCCTTGCCGTCCTCGCGATCGATGAAGGTCCCGCTACGTCCGAACGCGGCAGCATAGTCCGCGCCGTTCACGGTCACCTTCAGCCTGGCCGGATCGACCGGCCCGGGAAACTCGACCTTGAAGTCGAACCGGGCGCCAGCCAGGATCTCGGCACGATCGATCGGATAGATCGTCTGCGCCGACAGCGACGTTGTCCAACAGAGGACGATGAGTGAGGCGAGTGCCGACCCCTTGACCATGCGCGATGCTCCGCAATCCCGTTCACAACAGGAGCGGAACCCTAGCGGCCGCGCATGACATCGTCATTAAGCGCGTAGCCCGGATGGAGCGAACCGCAATCCGGGAATCTAGCGGCTGGACGAGAGGCCCCGGATTTCGCTTCGCTCCATCCGGGCTACAAGATCAGCCCTTGTCGCTCTCGAGCTTGAAGATCTGCGAGCCTTCGCTGCCCGACAACAGGCCGGTGTCGCTGTAGAGCTTCAGCTTGGTGCGCGTGTCGGCGATGTCGAGATTGCGCATGGTGAGCTGGCCGATACGGTCGGCCGGCGTGAATGCGGCGTCTTCCACCTTCTCCATGCTGAGCCGTTCCGGCGCATAGGTCAGGTTCGGACTCTCGGTGTTGAGGATCGAATAGTCGTTGCCGCGGCGCAGCTCCAGCGTCACCTCGCCGGTGACGGCGCGTGCAACCCAGCGCTGCGCGGTCTCGCGCAGCATCAGAGCCTGCGAATCGAACCAGCGCCCCTGATACAGCAGGCGTCCCAGGCGCATACCGCTGATGCGGTACTGCTCGATGGTGTCCTCGTTGTGGATGCCGGTGACGAGGCGCTCATAGGCGATGTGCAGCAGCGCCATGCCGGGCGCCTCGTAGATGCCGCGGCTCTTCGCCTCGATGATGCGGTTCTCGATCTGGTCGCTCATGCCGAGGCCGTGGCGACCGCCGATCGCATTGGCTTCGAGGAACAGCGCGACGGGATCAGAGAAAGTCTGGCCGTTCAGCGCGACCGGCTGGCCTTCCTCGAAACGCACCACGACCTTCTCGGCCTTGACGTTGCAGTCGTCACGCCAGAACGGCACGCCCATGATCGGGTTGACGATCTTGATGCCGCTGTCGAGGCTTTCGAGATCCTTCGCCTCGTGCGTGGCGCCGAGCAGATTGCTGTCGGTCGAGTACGCCTTCTCGGCGCTCATCTTGTAGGCGAAGCCCTGCGCGGTCATGAATGCCGACATTTCGGCGCGGCCGCCGAGTTCGTCGATGAACTGCTGGTCGAGCCAGGGCTTGTAGATGCGCAAGGATGGATTGGTCAGCAGGCCGTAGCGGTAGAAGCGCTCGATGTCGTTGCCCTTGAAGGTCGAGCCGTCGCCCCAGATGTTGACGCCGTCCTCCTTCATCGCCGCGACCAGCATCGTGCCGGTGACGGCGCGCCCGAGCGGCGTGGTGTTGAAATAGGTGATGCCGCCGGTCGAGATGTGGAAGGCGCCGGACTGGATCGCGGCGATGCCTTCATGGACGAGCTGGGTGCGGCAGTCGACGAGCACCGCCTTCTCGGCACCGAACGCCTCGGCCTTGCGCGGGATCTCGTTGTAGTCGGCTTCATCGGGCTGGCCGAGATTGGCCGTGTAGGCGTAGCAGCGCGCGCCCTTCTGCTTCATCCAGAGCAGCGCCGCGCTGGTATCGAGGCCGCCCGAAAACGCGATGCCGACTTTTTCACCCTTGGGCAGGCTTTTCAGGATCGTGGTCATGGCGCTTCCAATCGGGTTTTAAGAGGCTGATGGCGTTTGTGGGTTGACCGCGCGAATATCAAATTTCGCACGCCTCGGCACGCTTTTAATGGCTCAAATCGACGGCTCGGGGCCTGTCTTGCGGCCGAACAGGCGCTGGCGGAGCCGGTAGGCGGGCATGTTCAGCCGGGTCAGGGCGGCATCGACCGCCTCGTCCGAGAACCGGGTCCGCGGCCAGCGGTAGATCATGGCGTAGGCGAACCAGATCACGACGAAGGTGACGAGGCCGGCGATCGAGACATCGGTGAAGAAGTGGCCGCCGAAGGCCATACGTAGCCCGCTGGTGACCGCGCCGAAGATGACCGCTCCGGCGTAAGCGAGCGGCCGCCATGCCGGCGGCGCCAGCGCAGCCGGCGCCAGCGTCCAGAACGCGGTCGCGCCCTCGCCCGAGAAGAACGAGCAGTTGCGCGCGCAGTCGCCGCGCGGGTCCCACCACGCCACGAATTGCTGGTCGCCGGCGAACTGCGTCACCACCACCGGCCGCGGCCGGCCCCAATAGGTCTTGAAGGTGAGATTGGTGAGAATGCCGGCCGACAGGATGATGGTGACCAGCAGGAACACGATCGCGCGCCCCGACACCATCAAGGGACGGTCGGGCCGGATCATCTTGACCACGAGTGCAACCAGCGGCGGCAGCACGAACGCCCAAGCCACCCACATGGCGGCATCGCGCGCGAAGCCCGCCCATTCGTTCAGCTTGAGCGGAAACGTCTTCGTAGCAGGGTCGAAGAACAGCGCGGCGAGCTTGAGATCGAGCTCGGGATAGAGGCCGAAAACGACGCCGATCACGAGCCACAGCGCCAGGGCGATGAAGAGTCCAGTCCGGTTCATGGCGCGCGGTTTAGCGGAGTGGGGCGGAGATGAAAACCCCGGAAGCGGCGCGACTCATCGCGCATCCGGCCGCGAATTCGCCGGCAATGGCGGAGGTGGCTTGCGCGGGGGTGGCGGTTCGCGCCAGGCGCCGGCGTTGCGGCCGGCGATCAGCCAGTAGACGACGCCGGCAACGATGCCGGCCCCCGTCATGATCTCCAGGTGACGCCGCACGATGCCTTCGAACTGCAAAGTGTCGGAGCGGAAGGGAACGAGGCCGAGATAGCAGGCGAGCCCGACGAGGCCGCCGCCAGCGGCGTAAGCCAGCGCGCTGCGGATATAGAGCGCCTCGGTGATCGCAACGATCACCGCCGCCGGAACCAGCGCAAAGCCCGAGACGAAGATGAAGCCGAAGCCGAGCAGGATGTCGATCGCGCCCTGATCGACGGGACCGGCGCCGAGATCGGCGAATTCCGGAAACAGCAGCGCGACGACGACGATCATCCCGCCGACGAAGCAGGCGGCGAGAAAGCCGATGAAGATGACGATGAGGCGGCCGATCAGGGACATGAGAAGAAAGCCACCGTTGCCGTCATTGCGAGCGAAGCGAAGCAATCCAGAAATGCGTCCGCCGAAATAGTCTGGATTGCTTCGTCGCTGCGCTCCTCGCAATGACGAGGTTGCGACAGCGTGCACATAACTAGCTAGTCCGTCATCGCCATGGCGCGCAGCGCCTGACGTTCGCGTGCGCTGAGCTTTTCGGTCTCCGACTTGAGCTGGCCGCAGGCGGCGAGGATGTCGCGGCCGCGCGGGGTGCGCACCGGCGAGGAATAGCCGGCATTAAAAATGTATTCGGAGAATTTCTCGATCTGGTCCCAGTCCGAGCATTCATAGGCGGTGCCGGGCCAGGGATTGAACGGAATCAGATTGATCTTGGCGTGAATGCCCTTGAGCAGCTTCACCAGCAGCTTCGCATCGTCGAGCGAATCGTTGACGCCCTTGAGCATCACATATTCGAAAGTGATGCGGCGCGCGTTCGAGGCGCCGGGATAGTCGCGGCAGGCCTGCAGCAGTTCCTTGATCGGATATTTGCGGTTGAGCGGCACGAGCTCGTTGCGCAGCTCATCGCGCACCGCGTGCAGCGAGATTGCGAGCATCACGCCGATCTCCTCGCCGGCGCGCACGATGTTCGGTACCACGCCCGAGGTCGACAGCGTGATGCGGCGACGGGAGATGCCGATGCCTTCATTGTCGCCGACGATCAGCAGCGCGTCGCGCACCGCGTCGAAATTGTAGAGCGGCTCGCCCATACCCATCATCACGATGTTGGTGACGCGGCGCGTGCCGTCCTCGCGATCGGCCCAGTCATTGAGGCGGTCGCGCGCGACCATCACCTGTCCGACGATCTCGCCGGCGGTGAGGTTGCGCACCAGCCGCTGCGTGCCGGTGTGACAGAAGGAGCAGTTCAGCGTGCAGCCGACCTGGGAGGAGACGCAAAGCGTGCCGCGATCGGTCTCGGGGATGTAGACGCACTCGACTTCATGGGCGCGCTCGACATTGTCGCCGCTAGGCAGACGCAGCAGCCATTTGCGGGTGCCGTCGTTGGAGATCTGCTCGGCCACGACTTCGGGGCGGTCGACCGTAAAATGCTGCGCGAGCTCGGCGCGAATGCCCTTCGAGATCGACGTCATATCGTCGAAGCTTTGGGCGCCGCGGAAATAGAGCCAGTGCCACAGCTGCTGCACGCGCATCTTGCGCTGCGCGGGCGCAACGCCGATCTCGCCGAGGCGGTCGGCAAGCTCGCTGCGCGACAGGCCGATCAGCGAGGGCCTGGCCGGCGGCACATAGGTTTCGAGCGGAGTCTTCTCCACCAGTATTGCGTTGTGCGGCTCGGTCGTCGGTTGCATTGGTTGCCTGATATCTCTCGTCATACCCGGGCTTGTCCCGGGCATCCACGTTCTGTTCCACCCGTTGCTAGCGCGTGGACGGCCGGGACATCTGGTGCGAAGACGCGCTTCGCGCTTTAGCCCGGCCATGACGGCTACAGCTTTGGGATAGCCTTATATAGCAACCGGAACCGCCGATTGCGACCGTGATACCGCCCTCAGGCTTAACGCCGCCGGCAGTCCTACCGCCTGCAATCCTGGGCGATCCGGTCGAGCGCCTGGGCGAGGCCCTTCAGCGAAAACGTATCGGTCGTCTCCGTTCCCTTGGCCGAGACACCCTTGACCACGAGATCGGCGGATTTGCGCATGGCCTCGACCATCCGCTCTTCCTCGGCCGCGTTCTTAATCCAGAGGCCGTCGCCCTGCGTGTACATCGCGAAAGCGGCGCCGCCGACCTCGACCGAGGATTCCGAGCCCGGCTTCAGCGCATAGCCGATCATGACCGAGACTTCGTTGTTTACCCTTTCCGCCGGCCGGGTCGAAACGAAGGCATAGGCGGGATCGCGCGGGCGGTTCGGCGGGTTGGTCTTCGACGACGACGGCTTCGCCAGCGCGAAGCAGACCTTCTTGCCGTTGGGGGTAGCCGAATAGGCGCCCCAGGTGCCGAACTGGCCGATCAGGGTCGGCTCCGCGCCGCCCGCAACCGCGGCGGCGGGAGCCACCGACTTGCTCTCGGGCTTTGCTGCTGACTTTGCAGCCGGATTGGCCGCCGGTGCAGCCGCCTTTGGCGCGGCTTTGGGCGCCGGTTGCGCCGTCTGCGCCCGCGCGGAATCGGTGATTCCCACGGCCGTAACGCCCGTCATCAAGGCTAAAATCAGCACCCGCCACATGCTGGAGTGGTTCCCTCAATATTGTGACTGGAAGATGGCCCGGCCGCGCTTTGTCCCCCGGCAGGGATAACCGGGAAAGTCCAATTTGGGAAGGCAGTTAGCGGCTTAGCCTTTGGATCGCGCAGCGCGCTGCTCGGTCCATTGCGCGTCGGTCCAGCGCAACAAATCCTCGGCGCCGGAGCTGCGCAAATGCGCGCCACCGTCGATCACGACCATCTCGCCATTGATGTAGCCGGCACGGTCCGAGACCAGGAAGCTGGCGAGGTCGGCGAGCTCGCTGTGCTCGCCGGTGCGCCCCATCGGGTTGCGGGCGGTCCAGCCTTCGTCGCGGCCCTCGGGACGGAGCTGTCCCGAGGCGCCCGCGGTCGGGAACGGGCCCGGGGCGATCGCGACGGTGCGGATGCCCTTCGGGCCCCACTCGACAGCGAGACTCCTGGTCATCGCCAGCACCGCCGACTTCGCCATCGCCGAGGGAACCGTGAAGGCGCGGCCGGTGATGGTCGAGGTCGAGAGAATCGAGAGCACGACGCCGCCATGCTTGCCGTCGATCCAGCGCTTGCCAGCGGCGAGCGTGCAATACATCGCACCATGCAGCGTCGGCGCGAGGATCGCGTCCGCGGCGCGAAACGACAGATGCTCGCTCTGCGCGATGAAGGTTGCGGCAGCGTTGTTGACGAGAACGTCGAGCGGTGCCTCGCGCCAGATCGCGTCCATCATGCTCTCGACGGCCGCGCCATCGCGAATATCGCAGGCCATCGTCGTGACCTTGCCGCCGGTCTGCGCGCGCATCTCGCTCGCCGTTGCTTCCAGCCGGTCGAGCTTGCGACCGCAGATCACGAGCTCGGCGCCGAGCGCGAGGAAGCGGTGTCCCATCGCCGCGCCGAGGCCGGAGCCACCACCGGTGACGAGGATGCGCTTGTCCCTGAGCAGACCTGTTTCAAACATCGTTTGAATCCTCTTTCCACGTAAGCCGTCTTTGGGAGGAACCACCCGGTCCCGCCTCCGGCGGGCCGGATGACAGGCTCCGCGACGAAGCAATCCAGACTATTTCCGCAGGACGGACTCTGGATTGCTTCGCGGAGCCTGTCATCGGGCCGCGCTTCGCGCGGACCCGGTGGCTCGCAATGACGAGGATAAGCCGGCGCGTAGTCTCAGACAAAGAATCTGGATTGTCGCCCGTGCCTAAATCCGGCAAAACCCGATCAACTTAATTCCGCTCGAAACGCCCAGTGCTTGCTTCTCAAGAAGGTGCCGTCATGAAAGCCATCCTCTGCTCGCAATATTGCCAGCCCGATGATCTCGTGCTTGCCGACGTGCCGGATCCGGTGGCAGGTCCCGGCGAAGCGGTGATCGCGATCAAGGCGGCGGCGCTGAACTTCTTCGACATCCTGATGATTCAGGGCAAGTACCAGATCAAGCCACCGTTCCCGTTCTCGCCCGCCGCCGAAGTCGCCGGCGTGATCGAGAGCATCGGTCCCGGCGTGACTGATCTGAAGGTCGGCGATCGCGTCGTCGCGTCCTGCGGCCACAACGGCGCGCGCGAAAAGATCGCGCTGCCGGCGGCATCGATCGTGAAGATTCCCGACAATCTCGACTATGACCGCGCGGCCGGCATCATCATCATCTACGGCACCGCGCTGCATGCGCTGGAAGACCGCGCGAGCCCGAAGCCGGGCGAGACGCTCGCGGTGCTGGGCGCGGCCGGCGGCACCGGCCTTGCTGCCTGCGAGCTCGGCAAGCTGATGGGCCTGAAGGTGATCGCCTGCGCCTCGTCGGATGAGAAGCTCGAATTCGCGAAAGCGCATGGCGCCGAGTTGACGCTGAACTACGGCAAGGAAGATCTGAAGGAAGGCTTGCGAAAACTCACCGGCGGCAAGGGCGTCGACATCATCTTCGATCCGGTTGGTGGCGCCTATGCCGAGCAGGCACTGCGCTCGATTGCCTGGGAAGGCCGCTTCCTGGTCATCGGTTTTGCCGCCGGCGACATTCCGAAGATGCCGCTGAACCTCGCGCTGCTGAAGGGCTGCGACATCCGCGGCGTGTTCTGGGGCGCGTGGACCCGGCTCAACCCGGCCAAGAACCGCGCCAATCTCGAGAAGCTCGTGAAGTGGACCGCGGAAGGAAAGATTTCCTCGCATGTCGACCGCACTTTCCCGCTGGCACAGACCGCCGACGCACTGAAGGTCCTGGCGGGACGCCAGGCCATGGGCAAGGTGATCCTGCATCCGTGATGGTGTGGGCGACGGCGTCGCCTGCTACGCACTCGCCACACATGCAACTGTCATCGCCCGCCTTCTGCGCAATTGCGTACTGAGGCGGGCGGTCCAGATTTCAGAGACACCAGAGATTTCAGCCGAGACGCCGCGGGCCCACTGGGGGCCTTGGGGTCAACGCCGGCGGAGTCTAGGAAAATCTTCCTCAACCATCGCCGCCAAAATCGTGGTGCATTCCCCCGGTCCGCCTCAATCAAACCCAAATATTTCCCGATTCGCGCAAACCGTTGTCGTTTTTTGGGCTGATTCCAGCGGCGTTTTACCGGTTCCATTTGCGGGACACTTTGGACAAAAGCAAGAAGACTTAAGCCGAATTGCCCCTGCGTTGCGTTAGTAATGGGGAGCATGACCATGGAGACGACGGCGCATCGACCGTCGAAGGAGTCGAAGGCGTTCGACTCCGATCGAGCCACATCATCACATCCGCCGAGCGCGTCCTTTATCCGTGCGCGCGCCGCGCGGGCCGATCTTTCGCAGGACGATCCAATTCCACTCTTCCTGTCCGATCCGCTCGGTGCGCCGGACCCGCACGAATATGCGCCCGTTGAGGTGCGCTCCAGAATTGTCCCGCGTGTTCTCGCGGCCGTTCTGACGGCATCCACAATGGCAGTTCTGGTCACACTTTATCAGTCCGACTTTCGCGGCCTCTTCGCCGCCAATGCCGTTAGCTGGATGGGCATCGCGCCGGAGCAGGCCATGGCGTCGGCCAACACGCCGGCCATGACGCAGAGCTCGCTGAAGGATTCGGACCGCGTGACCAACACGAGGCTGGCGAGCGCCAACACGCAGGATCCCCCTGCGCCGTCAACGCCGAGCCGCGAAGCGATCGCGACCGCCTATCAGACGGCGCTGCAAGCCCAGGCGCCCGCACCCGTCGCGGCGCCGCCTGCACCTCCTCCGCCCGCCAGGACGCTCGATGCCGACACGCTGGCCGGGCTGATGACGCGCGCGAAGAACCTGTTGAAGATCGGCGATATTGTTGCAGCCCGCCTGCTGCTCGAGCGCGCGGCCAATGCACAGGATGCAACGGCCGCGTTTCTGCTGGCGCAGACCCATGACCCGGCCGTGCTGGGCACCAGCGACGCGCGGAGCATCGCCGGCGACGCGACCGTCGCGCGCGACTGGTACCAGAAGGCCGCGGCACTCGGATCGACGGAGGCGCGGCAGCGCCTCGCTCAGCTTCAGAACTAGAACTTTTCAGAGGGTATCATGCGTAATGCTTTGGGAATGGCGGTTGCCGCCATCATGACGATCTGTGCCTTCGCGGCACGCGCCGAGCAGACCGAATACGATCCGGCCAAGGTTTCGGACAGCTTGAGGGCCATCTTCCAGTTCGGCTCGACCTCGACCAAGCAGTCGTTGAACGCCAACACGGTCACGCTGATCACCGGCACGATCGGCGGCACCTATGTGCAGTTCGGCGCTGACCTCGCTTCCGTGCTCGACGACGGCAACAAGATCCGCGTGCTCCCGATCGTCGGCCGCGGCTCGGTGCAGAGCGTCGCCGACATTCTGTTCCTGCAAGGTGTCGATCTCGGCGTCGTGCGAGCGGATACGCTCGACTATCTCGAACGCAAGGGCTTTGCCAAGGACATCAAGAAGCAGTTCACCTACGTGACCAAGCTCTACAACGAGGAGATGCAGGTGATCGCGCCGAAATCGGTTGCGACGCTCAAGGACCTCGAAGGCAAGACTGTCAGCGTGGACCTGCCGAACGGCGGCACCTTCGTCACCGCGCTCACCGTGTTCGAGCGGCTCGGGATCAAGGCGAAATTCGTCTATGTCGAGCAGCGCATCGCGATGGAGAAGCTGAAGGCCGGCGAGATCGACGCCGTCATCGTGGTCGGAGGCAAGCCTTACAAATCGGTCTCGAACTTCGGCAATGACGGCCGCTTCCATCTTGCGGGGGTCGACTATGCAAAGCCGCTCCAGAGCGACTATCTGCCGGCGACGCTGACCGCCAAGGACTATCCGAACCTGATCAAGGAGGGCGAGAGCGTGGACACGATCGCGGTGCCCGCGGTGCTCGCCGCCTATAATTGGGCCCCGAACACCGAGCGCTATCGCAAGATCGCGCTGTTCGTGGACGCCTTCTTCACGAAATTCCCCGCGCTCCAGAACCCGCCCTTCCATCCGAAGTGGAAGGAGGTCTCGCTGTCGGCCCCCCTGTCCGGCTGGAACAGATTGCCGGTGGCGCAGCAATGGCTCGACAAGCATGGCATTGAGCCGGTGACGCGGCAGCGCTTCGAGGCGTTCCTGAAGCAGAACCCTGCGGGAACGAAAGTGTCCGACGCGGACAAGGAGACGCTGTTCAAGCAATTCCAGGCGTGGGACGCGGAGAAGGCGCGGGCGGAGGCGGGGAAGAAGTAACCAGCGGCGGCCGATGGTGTCGCAAGCTGTCCACTCACTGTCATCGCCCGGCTTGACCGGGCGATCCAGCACTCCGCGACGTCAGTGATTGAATCGAGAAGCCGCGGCGTGCTGGATGCCCCGGTCCCGGCTCCGCCAAGGCTACGCCGGGCCACAAGCTCGCTCGGCCGCCAAAGCTTCAGCGAAGGCGGCAAGCCGGGGCATGACGGCGCTGGGTGCGGCTAGCGGCTACGACGTGCTGTCAACGCTTACTGCGCCGTCTCCCCCTCATCCACCCCACGCTTCAACACCGCACGCGCGGCTTCGCGGTGCTCCGTCGTGATGTGGCTGGCGACCATGCGGATGGCGGTGGCGAGTACGGCGGCGTCATCGGTGAAGCCGAGGATCGGCATCACGTCGGGGACGAAATCGAACGGCAGGATGAAATAGGCGATCGCCCCGAGCAGCGACGCCTGGACATGGCGCGGCGTCTGCCGGTCGAACGCACAGTAATAGGCCGCGAGAAGGTCTTCCGCGAACGGCAATTGCACGGCGACACGCTTCAGCTTGCGCCAGAAACGGCGGCGCACGCTCTCATGATCCTCCGCAAGCCGATCGGCCGGCTCGAAGCCGACGCTGTGTTCGGCAGCCATGTTCGACAAACTCCCCGTTCAGCCAGGGGCGGCAGATGGCCGCGTCTCCTGCTGATCACAACATGGGGATGCAGGCGATCCTCGCAAGATGTCAGGTAGCTGTCAGCTTGGCGATCGTGTTCATCGTCCTGGCGAGCTCGATGTCGAGCTTGGTGACACCGCCGGCGTCATGGGTCGACAGCACCACCTCCACCGTCTTGTAGACGTTGCGCCATTCGGGGTGGTGATCCATCTTCTCGGCAACCAGCGCCGCGCGGGTCATGAACCCGAACGCCTCGTTGAAATCCTTGAAGACAAAGGTCTTCCCGATGGCGTCGCGGCCCTGAACCTCGGTCCAGCCCGGTATGGCGCCCAGTGCCTGCTTGCGTGCATCCGCCGTCAGCCGCTCTGCCATGATCGCCTCCATTTTCAGGGGAACTTTACCCTAACATCGTGCATATGGCCCCGGTTCAGACCGGATTTCGTCCATCCGCTAACCATGACGGAGATGTAACCCCGCCGGACAAGAAATTTGCTATGATTGCAGGTGTAAATCGCCGGCCAAGATGAAACTGAGCCTCAAGCGCCTGTTTGGGAGATCGATGACCGGGGGATTGGACCTGGCCGAAGCGCCCACCCCGCCTTCGCCGCGATCAGCGGCGCGGAAGACGGCGCTCGTGTCTCTGGCGCTGGTGCTTGCGATCATCGGTGCGCTCGTCGGCGGCTACTATTTTGCGATGCGGCCGGTGACGCTGAAGATCGCGGTCGGTCCGGCCAATAGCGATGACCTCAAGGTGGTGCAGGCGCTGACGCAGGCTTTCGCGCAGCACAAGAGCTTTGTGCGGCTACGCCCGATCCAGACCGACGGCGCCACCGCCAGCGCCGATGCGCTCGCGGAGAACAAGGTCGATCTCGCCATCGTGCGCGGCGACGTCGACGTGCCGAAGAACGCGCAAGCCGTCGCGACCCTGCGCAAGAACGTCGTGGTGCTGTGGTCCGTGCCCGGCAAGGGCAAGAGGAAGGGCGCGAAGATCACCAAGATCGCGCAGCTCGCCGGCCATCGCGTCGGGGTGATCGGCCGAACCCAGGCCAACGTCAACTTGCTCAAGGTGATCCTCCAGCAATACGGCGTCGATCCCGCCAAGGTCGAGGTCATACAGTTTCCGGCCAATGAGGCCGCCGAGGCGATCAAGGCCCAGAAGGCCGATGCCTATCTCGCAGCCGGCCCCGTCAACAGCAAGATCACGTCGGATGCGATCGCGGCTTCCGCCAAGGACAGCGGCACGCCGACCTTCCTGGCGATCGATTCCGCGGACGCGATTGCGCAAAACCATCCCGTCTACGAAGCATCGGAGATTCCTGCCGGCACGTATGGCGGCTCACCCGATCGCCCCGATGACGAGGTCAAGACCATCAGCTTCTCGCACCACATCGTGGCGCGCAAAGGTGTGTCCGATACCACCATCGCGGCGTTCACGCGCCAGCTCTTCGCCGTGCGCCAGCAACTGGTGGCGGAATTCCCGATGGCGGCGAAGATCGAGACGCCCGACACCGACAAGGATGCGGTGATCCCCGTGCATCCGGGCGCCGCCGCCTTTGTCGATGGTGAGGAAAAGACCTTCCTCGACAAATACAGCGATTACATCTGGTGGACCCTGATGGCGCTCTCGGCGATGGGCTCGATCGGCGCCTGGTTCGCGGGCTACCTCAAGAAGGACGAGCGCGACAACAACAGCCATTTGCGCGACCGCCTGTTCGACATGATCGCGGCGGCGCGCAAGAGCGAGACGACCGACGAGCTCGACCAGATGCAAACCGAGGCTGACGAGATCCTGCGCGACACGCTGCGCTGCTTCGATCACGGCGCGATCGAGGAGGGCGGGCTCACCGCCATCAACATCGTGCTCGACCAGTTCCACGCGGCCGTCGCCGACCGCAAGGCCGTGCTGTTTGCCATGCCGCAAAGTCTGCAGCGCGCAGGCGCGCAATTCAGGGCCGCCGGCAACGCGTAAACGCTTGCCGCGTTATTGCTGCGTCATACTGTCTCAGTATAGCTTTCGCAGTCATTCCGGAGCGCACGCAGCGCGGGTCCGGAATCTCGGGATTCCCCGGTGCGCAATTGCGCACCTGAGGTCCGGTCGTTCGGACCGAACCGGGATGACGACGCGAGATGCGCACGAGACAAAAAGCGAAGCCGCCATGAAAATCAAATTCTCCCGCCGCCGCTTCCTCACCACCGGCGCCGGTGCGCTCGGCGCGATCGCGATGCCCCATCTCTCGCGTGCGGCCGACCGGCCGGCGGTTACGCATGGCGTGCAGTCCGGCGACGTCACGGTCGACGGTGGCGTGGTCTGGGCGCGCACTGACCGGCCATCGCAGATGCTGGTCGAGGTGGCCACGACCGAGTCCTTCAAGGATGCCCGCGCGCTGCCGCCGATCGCGGCGCTGCCGGAGAGCGACTTCACCGCGAAGATGCTGATCGAGAACCTGCCGGGCGGACAGGACATCTTCTATCGCGTCCGCTTCCGCGACCTCTCGCATACCGCGATCGAGGGCGAGCCGGCGGTCGGCCGCTTCCGCACCGCGCCGGCCGACCGTCGCGACGTCAGCTTCGTCTGGGGCGGCGACGTCGCAGGGCAAGGCTGGGGCATCAATCCCGATGATGGCGGCATGTTCACCTTCTCCGCGATGCGCAAGCATCGCCCGGATTTCTTCCTGCATTCCGGCGACACGATCTATGCCGACGGTCCGATCGAATCCGAGGTGAAGCTCGCCGACGGCAAGATCTGGAAGAACGTCACCATCCCCGAGAAAGCCAAGGTCGCGGAGACGCTGGACGAGTACCGCGCCGCGCACAAATACAATCTCACCGACGACAACGTCCGCGCCTTCAATGCCGAAGTGCCGATCTTCGTGCAGTGGGACGATCACGAGGTGACCAACAACTGGTCGCTGTCGAAGGAGTTGCCGGCGTCCTACAAGGTGCGCGACATCTCGCTGCTGGCAGCCCGCGCGGGCCGCGCCTTCCACGAGATGTATCCGATGCGGGAGAGCATCGTTGAGCCGGGCCGGGTCTATCGCCAGATCTCGTACGGCCCGCATCTCGACGTGTTCATGCTCGACGAGCGCAGCTATCGCGGCCCGAACGGCGCCAATCTCGAAACCGCTTACGGGCCCGCCAGCTATTTCCTCGGCCCGGACCAGATCGCCTGGCTCAAGCGCGGCCTCCTCAACTCGCGCGCCACATGGAAAGTGATCGCCTCCGACATGCCACTCAGTCTCGTCGTCTCGGACACGCCGAAGGGCGGATCGGAAGCCATTGCGCAGGGCGACGGCCCGGTACGCGGCCGCGAGTTCGAGATCGCCGACATCCTGCGCTTCATCAAGATGGCGCCGATCAGCAACACGGTGTGGCTGACCGCGGACGTGCACTACGCCGCCGCGCATTATTACGATCCGAACAAGGCGCAATTCCAGGAGTTCGAGCCGTTCTGGGAATTCGTCTCGGGCCCGCTGCATGCGGGCACCTTCGGTCCGAACGCCCTCGACAACACCTTTGGACCCGAGGTGCGCTTCGTCAAAGCACCGGGCAAGGACAACCAGAACCTGCCGCCGTCCGCAGGCATGCAATTCTTCGGTCACGTCAAGATCGACGGCGCATTCGGCCAGATGACGGTGACCTTGCGCGACCGCGCCGACGTTGCGCTGTGGTCGACCACGCTCGATCCGAAATTTGCCTGAAGCCGGGAGAACGCCGACGGGCGATCAGGCACCGCGCGAGCGCAGCGCGGCCTCCAGCGCTTCGCTCGAGCAGGGCTTTTGCAACCGCGGCCGCGTCTTGAATTCGGGAGCGATCCGAGCCTCGGCACCGTAGCCGGTCACGAAGACGAAGGGAATTTGCGCCGCCGCCAGCCGGTCGGCGACGGCAAAGCTTTTCTCGCGGCCGAGCTCGACGTCGAGCAGCGCGAAATCCGGCGCGCGCGCTGCGATCGCCGCCAGCGCCTGCGCCACCGACCCCACGGTGCGAACGCTCTTCACGCCAAATCCGAGCAGGCGATCCTCGAAATCGATCGCAATGATCGGATCGTCCTCAACGATCAGGACATCGGCTGGCATGCCGGCGGAGTCGTGCGGGGGAGCAGGTATCATGATGCTGGATATCGAGGGCTGCATATTCTTACCAATCAAGGACAGCCTCATCCCGACGCCTGCGCCCCAGCGCATCGGAGGGTTCCCGGAACGAAACTCACCACAGAACAGTTTTCACGTCTGTCCACTTGTGCACACAGCCCATGATCGGACCTCGCTAGTGTTGAAGGGAGAGCAGGGGATTTACGATGGACGCGCGTATCAGCAAGACAACCGAAGTCGGCAGCCGGCCGGCCAACAATCTGCTGCGGCGCTTGAGTCCGGCTGACTACGCGCTGCTGGCGCCGCACGTCACCCTGGACACCGCCGGGGCCAACGAGCTGCTCTACAGTCCCGGCGACGATGTCCAGGTCGTGCACTTTCCCTGCGGGCCGTCGCTCGCGACGTTTCTCGTTCCCAATGAGGACGGCCGCGACGTCGAGACCATCCTGGTCGGACGCGAAGGCGCGGTGGGCGGCATTGTCAGCGAGGGATTTTTGCCGGCCTATACCCGCATCTGCGTGAAATTCGGCGGCCCCTTCGCGCGCATTCATGTCGCCAAGCTGGAAGCTGCCAAGATGCGCTCGGCCTCGCTGCGCAACATCTTCGCCCGCTATGCCGATTGCATGCTGGCGCAGATGTTCCAGTCCACCGCCTGCAACGCCATCCACTCCATCGAGCAGCGTACGGCAAAGTGGATCATCGCGGCGATGGAGCGGACCGGCGACGAGAGCAGCGTGCCGCTGACGCATGAGCAGCTCGCGACGCTGCTCGGGGTCGGCCGCAGCTATGCGAGCCGCGTGCTCCAGTCGTTCAAGGCCGAGGGCGTGCTCGATACCAGACGCGGCGCGATCCTGGTCCGCAATCTCGACGGCCTGCACCTGCGCGCCTGCCTGTGCAACGACGCGGTGAAGATGCACTTCGAGGAGGTGCTGCGCGGGGTCTATCCGACCGAAAAGGCGGACCTGAGCTCCGCGCAGGGCTGATCGAGGCGGCAGCCGGCCGAACAGGGCCGGTTTGACACCGGATTGTCACTAAGCCCCGGGGATTCCCGGGCAAAATTCAATCAACCAAGGCCCAAAGAACACATTGTTTTTTGGCGGTTTTTGCATATATTGCGCCGCAACGCGTAGGGTGCCTGGTCGAGATGGCCGGGCGGCCCTTTTTGGGCGGAAAGCGCCCGTTTCCAGTCTTCCAGCGTTGTTTCGAGAAGAGGTCCCGGTCCGACCGGCGAGATCGCGCTTAACCCATTGTCCGACCGCAAAGAAGCTCACTCATGAACCTTCGTAACGTCGCCATCATCGCCCACGTCGACCACGGCAAGACGACCCTGGTCGACAAACTCCTCCAGCAATCCGGTACGTTCCGCGAGAACCAGAAGGTGACGGATCGCGCCATGGACTCCAACGATCTGGAGCGTGAGCGCGGCATCACCATCCTGGCCAAGGCGGCCTCGGTGCAGTGGAAGGACACCCGCATCAACATCGTCGACACCCCCGGCCACGCCGATTTCGGCGGCGAGGTCGAGCGCATCCTGAACATGGTGGACGGCGCCCTGGTGCTGGTCGACGCCGCCGAAGGCCCGCTGCCGCAGACCAAATTCGTGGTCTCCAAGGCGCTCAAAGTCGGCCTCAAGCCGATCGTCGTCATCAACAAGGTCGACCGCCCCGACGCGCGCCCGACCGAAGTCATCAACGAGGTGTTCGACCTGTTCGCGGCGCTCGATGCCAGCGAGGAGCAGCTCGACTTCCCGATCCTGTACGGGTCGGCCAAGCAGGGCTGGATGGCCGAAAGCCCCGAAGGTCCGCAGGACAAGGGCATGGAGCCGCTGTTCGACCTGGTCCTGCGCCACGTCGCGCCGCCGACGGTCGAGCAAGGCCCGTTCCGCATGATCGGCACCATCCTCGAGGCCAACCCCTATCTCGGCCGCATCATCACCGGCCGCATCTCGTCCGGCGTGCTCAAGCCGAACCAGCAGGTCAAGGTGCTGCATGCCGACGGCAAGCTGGTTGAGTCCGGCCGCATCACCAAGATCCTGGCCTTCCGCGGTCTCGAGCGCACGCCGCTCGATGAAGCCGAAGCCGGCGACATCGTCGCCATTGCCGGCCTGACCAAGGGCACCGTCGCCGACACCTTCTGCGATCCGACCGTCGAGGTGCCGCTGCCGGCGCAGCCGATCGACCCGCCGACCGTGTCGATGTCGTTCATCGTCAACAACTCCCCGCTCGCCGGCACCGAAGGCGACAAGGTGACGAGCCGCATGATCCGCGACCGTCTGCTGCGCGAGGCCGAAGGCAACGTCGCGCTGCGCGTCGTCGAGGCCGCCGACAAGGATGCGATGGAAGTGTCCGGCCGCGGCGAATTGCAGCTCGCGATCCTGATCGAGACCATGCGCCGCGAAGGCTTTGAGCTCTCGGTGTCGCGCCCGCGCGTCGTGTTCCAGAAGGATGAAGCGACCGGTGCCACCATGGAGCCGATCGAGGAAGTCGTGATCGACGTCGACGAGGAGCATTCCGGCGTCGTCGTGCAGAAGATGAGCGAGCGCAAGTCCGAGCTGATCGAGATGAAGCCCTCGGGCGGTAACCGCCAGCGCCTGGTGTTCTACGCGCCGACCCGCGGCCTGATCGGCTACCAGGGCGAGCTGCTCACCGACACCCGCGGCACCGCGATCATGAACCGCCTGTTCCACGGCTACGCCCCGTACAAGGGCGAGATCCAGGGCCGCCGCAACGGCGTCTTGATCTCCAACGACCAGGGCGACGCGGTGGCCTACGCGATGTTCAAGCTGGAAGACCGCGGCCCGATGATGATCGAGCCGGGCTGGAAGGTCTACAAAGGCATGATCGTCGGCGAGCACACCCGCGACAACGATCTCGAGATCAACGTGCTCAAGGGCAAGCAGCTCACCAACATCCGCACGACGTCGAAGGACGAAGCGGTGCGCCTGACCCCGCCGATCCGCATGACGCTGGAAAAGGCGCTCGCCTATATCGAGGACGACGAACTCGTCGAGGTCACCCCGAAGTCGATCCGCCTGCGCAAGAAGCATCTCGACCCGAACGAGCGCAAGCGCGCGGAAAAGTCCAAGGAAGCGGTGGCGTAAGGCCGCCGCTCTCTCTCACTGTCATGCCCCGGTTTGACCGGGGCATCCAGTACGTCGCAGCCTTTCGATTCGATAACAGGCTTCTCTGGAATACTGGATCACCCGCTCCAGTGCGCAATCGCGCACAAGGCGGGTGATGACAGTTCGTTTTGTGGTGGCTCTCCAGCGAACGTGCTAGAGCCCGTTGATGACCTCCCTGCCCTCCTCGGTCAACGTCGCGATCATCGGCGCCGGCGCAGCCGGCCTCGGCGCGGCGCATGCGCTGGCTGGCTCCGGCCTCTCCGTGATCGTGCTGGAGGCGCGCGACCGGATTGGCGGACGCGCCTGGACCGTGCAGGCCTCGCCTGAGGTGACCTTCGACGTCGGCTGCGGCTGGCTGCACTCGGCCGACAAGAATTCCTTCGTCGCAATCGCCACGCAGCTCGGCTTCGAGGTCAACAAGGACCTGCCGCCCTGGCGCGAGCGCGCCTTCGGCAACGCGTTTCCGCAGGCCGAGCGCGACGATTTCATGCGCGCGATGGACGCATTCTACGAGCGGCTGTGGCAGGCCGCGCAAAAGGGCAAGGACGAACCCGCGAGCCTGAGCCTCGATCCCGGCAATCGCTGGAATCCCATGATCGACGCGGTCTCGACCTACATCAACGGCTGCGAACTGAAGGACATGTCGACACTGGATTGGGACGCCTATGAGGACAGCGACCTCAACTGGCGCGTCCGCCGTGGCTATGGCGCGCTGGTCGCGGCCTATGGCGCCCCCTGCCCGGTGGCCCTGGGCTGCAATGTCACGCTGATCGATCATTCCGGCCAGCGCCTCCGCATCGAGACGTCGCAGGGCACGCTGACCGCCGACAAGGTGATCGTCACCGTTCCAACCAATCTCATCGCCGATGAGGCGATCCGCTTCTCACCGCCGCTGCCCGCCAAGGTCGATGCGGCGGCCGGCCTGCCGCTCGGCGTCGACGACAAGGTGACGCTGGCGCTCGACGATGCAGAAACCTTTCCGAAAGAGGGCAATCTGCGCGGTGCCACCATGCGCACCGAGATGGGCACCTACCACATCCGCCCGTTCGGCCAGCCCTGCATCGAAGGCTTTTTCGGCGGCAGCTTTGCCCGCGAGCTGGAAGACGCCGGCGACGGCGCCATTGCCGCGCATGGCATCGACGAGATCGCGGGCTTCCTCGGCAACGACATCAGGCGCAAGCTGAAACCGCTGTACGAGTCGCGCTGGGCGCACGACCCCTTCGCGAGAGGATCCTATTCACACGCATTGCCAGGGCACGCTGGCGACCGGGCCGTGCTGGCCGCGCCGGTGGATGGGCGGCTGTTCTTCGCGGGAGAAGCGACGTCGCCAAGCTTCTTCACGACGGCGCATGGGGCCAGGGACAGCGGGGAGCGCGCGGCGAAGGAAGTGCTGGCGGCTTCAAGCAAGCCGTAAACCGCAAGCTCCGTTATTCCGAGCGCAGCAAAGCAATCCAGAATCTTTCCGTGGAGACAGTCTGGATTGCTTCGCTGCGCTCGCAATGACGGGCTACTCGATCACCCGTGCCCGCAAATCAGCGTCAGGCACAAAACACGCGTCATACTTGCCGAAGATGCGATAGCGGTTGCGCGCGATGAGGCTGTACACGGGGTCGCGCAGCGGCTTTGGGACGGCGAACAGCATCCGCACCCAACTCCATCCCGGCAGATGCGACAGCACGGTCAGCGCGGCGTCGGACTTCATAAAGACCTCGCCGCCATGAATTACGGCATTGGTGTCGGGATCGTCAGGATTGATGCCAAACGTACGTGCAAGCCGGGCCCCATAATCCGACTGGATCGGCGTGAAACGAAACCGCTTCGCCGTGTCGCGCTTGGCGACGAACCGCACCCAGCGCGAGCAGAAGATGCAGACGCCGTCGAACAGGATCACGTCATCGTCGGGCCATTTTTGCATCAGTCTCTCTATCTTACGCGTTTTCTTCACGCGAACCGGGATCCACTTCGCTCGAAAACGCTATCGATTGTCCAACATCAACAAGGCGACCAGCATCAGCACAATGGCCGGCCCTGTCTTCACCAGCGCGCCGAGCGGCTCAATCCAGAGATCGGGCGTGAGGATCGCCGCACCAACCATATAGCCGAGCGAGGCGACGATGCCTGCAACCAGACCGATCGCCGCGGTGCGGCGGAAGGCGATCAGCACGCCGATGCTCATGTCCATCAGGCTGGTGCCGACGGTGATGGGATCGACCAACGCGGGCGGAAAATTGTGCGCACTCAAAATTCCGGCGGCGGCGCGGTAGGAGACGAACAGTGCGATGAAGCCGGAGACGAGCCAGAACGCGACCAGGCTGGCGAAGATCAGCGCCTTGACTAGGAACAGCCGCGCGAACCATTTGTCCTGGATGGTGGCGGGATGGCGCCCGATCGTCTCGGTCAACGTCCTCGGCGCGATGCCCGTGGCGGCGATCCAGGGCGAGGGATCGCCGGTCACGCCGCGGCGCAGCTCGGCGATGGCGGTGGAGCGCATCGGCGGCATCCAGCCGAGATGATTGGCGAGATCGCCGATCTTCGCGCCGAGATCGAGCATGAAGGATGGCATCACGAGGCGCGGCCAGCCGGCCGTGCCGAAGGCGTGGCGGAACTGTTTGATGACGCCGGCCATGGTGGGCGGCTCGGCCTGCATCAGGTCCCACGTCACGGCTTTGACTGAGGCGTCGTCGATATCGCGGGCGGCGAGCCAGGCGATGGTGGCCGAAATGTCCTCGACTGCGACGGACCGGAATGGCGTCGACATCTCCTTCCCGGGCAGGTCGAGCGGGAAGGCGGCGAGCGAGCGCAGCATGGCGCTGCCGCCATAGGCTGACGGTGCGACGACGAAGCCGGGCCGCAGAATCGCGTGGGGGATGCCGGAGGCTGCAATCAGGCGTTCGGCCTCGCGCTTGGTCGTCGCGAAGGCGGTGCGATCCGCCTCCGCGGTCCCGGGGATCGAGATGTGCACCAGCCGGATCGCGCGGCCGCTGTCGGCGATCGCCTGAAGCAGGCGCGCGACGAAATCGCGATGCACCGCGCTGGTGTCGCTGCCGGGACCATCCTGGAGCACGCCGAGACAGTTCACGACGACGTCGACGGCGTGCTCGCGGAAGAGGATCATCAGCGCGGCTACATCGAGTGACAGGATCGGCTGCTCGATGTCCAGTGCGCTCATCTTCTGCGCGGGCGACAGGCTGCGTGCGACGCCGACCACCCGAAATCCCCGCACGCGCAGATCGTCGGTGACGAAGCGCCCGATCAGGCCGGAGGCGCCGAGCACCAAAACGGTTCGCTGGGTCATCGCACCTCTCAAAACGGTTTCGCGATCATCAGCCACAGGATCAACATCGTCGCGCCGAAGCCGGGGAAACCGAACGCGAACCAGCGGCGGTAGAGCACGAAGTAGCGTTCAGGCAGAGCGCCGCGCTGCTCGGCCGCCTTGCGCGCGAGATCGCGCATCTCGATCTGCATGAAAACGACGGGGACCCAGAACAGGCCCGCAAAGACGTAGAGCCCAAGCGAGGCCAGCAGCCAGCGTTCCGTGATCGGCATGGCCGAAAGCATCATCAGCAGGCCGCCCGTCACCGGCTGGAGGATCACGGCCGACAGCGTGAAGATCGCATCCGCGATCACCACCACCGAAGCGGTGCGCGCGATGAATTCGGCGTCGTTCGCGCGATGCGCCATCAGCATGAAGAAAGCGATGCCGGTGCCGGTGCCGAGAATGACGATGGCGCCCAGCACATGGAGGTATTTGACCAGAAGATACAGCGTCATGGCTTCCTGGCCGCCGCAGGTTTGGACTGGTTCAGCGCAAGCCCGAGCTCGCGACTGGCGGCTTTGACGCCGGCTTCGCTCTCGATCATCCAATGCCCCTCGCTGCCGACGGCCGGCAATGTGCGGAAGTCCACCTTGCCGCCTCCGCCGCGAAACGCATCCGCCAATTGCCGTGAGAACGCCGGCGCAAAATAGCTGTCATTGGTCGCCACGAGCCATGTGACGGGAATGCGCGCCGCCTTGCCGAACTCGACCGCCGCGGCGAGAAGCGTCTGCGGCGCGCAGATCCGGTTCGGTTCGTCATTGGCATGGCCACCGCGCCCCGGCGCAAACGCGATGATCGCGGAGATCGCGTTCGGATCGGCATTCGCGAGCGCCAACGCCCCCCAACCGCCGGCGGAGTGGCCGAGCACGACGATCTTGTCTTGACGAACGAAATCCTGCTTTCGCAAAAAATCCAGCGCGAGCGAAATCTCGGCGGCCGTCGCGCGACCCGAACGCGCATAATCCGCCTCGTCGCAGCCGCCCTGGTCCTCGACATAGCGGCCGCCGGTCGCACCATGGCCGAGCCGCTCCGGCACCAGCACGGCGAAGCCGCGTGCGACCAGAAACGCGACCAGCGCGCGGTATTCAGGCTGCGGCATTTGCGCCCGACGCAGCACATTCTGCGTCGAAGCATGTGCGATCACCGCAAGCCGGAACGGACCGGCGCCGACGGGACGAAACAGCAGCGCATGCGCGGCAATGTCGGTATCCGGCGATGGCACGCGCCATTGTTGCCGGCGAAACGGCTCGCCCTCCTCACCCGATGACCCAAACGTGACCTGTGCGCACAGAGGCGACGCCATCAGCAAGGGCAGCAGAAGCAGGAGGGCGAAGATGTTGAAGAGGCGCATGAATTGCCGCAGGCGAACACTGACAGCGACGGATCTGCAGGAACGAATCATTTTCGGCGGACTTTTTGCGTTGCCATCGCGGTTCATTGGTTGCCGCAGCGCAGTTTTGCACCGGCAATGGCAGGCCGGTGCCGTTCGAAATGGCGTCTTGTCTTCTTTCGGTACAACATGGTTAAAATACTGATGCACAAAATCCACACGTTAACCGATAATTAACGATAGGTCTTGCCGCCGGCGCGGCGACTTGGTTTGATTGCGTCCATGAGCACAACCCTGATCGAGGTCCGGCCGGCCAAAGCTGCAGATGCAACTGCGGTGGCGTCCACCCATGACGAAGCCTGGCGCTCCGCCTATCAGGGCATCATTCCCGGCGGCGAACTGGAAAAGCTGATCAACCGCCGCGGTCCGCAGTGGTGGGACAGTGCGATTCGCAAAGGCAGCCGCGTCAGCGTGCTCGTGTTCGGCGACAAGATCGCCGGCTATGCCAATTACGGCCGCAACCGCGCCCGCAGCCTGCACTTCGACGGCGAGATCTACGAGCTCTATCTGCGTCCGGAATTCCAGGGTCTCGGCTTCGGCCGCCGCCTGTTCACCGCAGCCCGCCGCGATCTGATGCAGAGCGGCCTGAAGAGCATGGTGGTGTGGGCGCTCTCGGACAACGATCCGGCGACCGAGTTCTATCGCGCCTTGGGCGGCCGCATGGTGGCGCGCTCCTCCGAGCGTTTCGGGCCGAAGTCGCTCGACAAGGTTGCCTTCGCTTGGACCAATTGAGCTGCTGAAAGTCTAGCCGGCAGCGTTTCCCATCCGTCGATACCGTTGCCTTTTGAGCCGGTAGTCGCTGGATTCATTATTTCACAAAAACACGATGGATTGGCGGGCCAAGCCCGCGTATGACAGCGCCAAAATCGCTGCCGGGCGCGATTTAACCTCGGCAACAACGGAGCCTTGAATGCGTATCGATGCGGTCTCGATCGGAAAAAACGTACCCCACGACGTCAACGTCATCATCGAAGTCCCCGTGGGCGGCGAACCGATCAAATACGAGATGGACAAGGAAGCCGGCACGCTCGTTGTCGACCGCTTCCTCTACACGCCGATGCGTTACCCCGGCAATTACGGCTTCATCCCGCACACGCTGTCCGATGACGGCGATCCCTGCGACGTGCTGATCATCAACACCCGCGCCATCATCCCCGGCGCCGTCATGAGCGTGCGTCCGGTCGGCGTGCTGTTCATGGAAGACGAAGCCGGCGGCGACGAGAAGATTCTCGCTGTGCCGTCGTCGAAGCTGACGCAACGCTACGACAAGGTGAAGTCGTACTCCGACCTGCCCGACATCACGCTGCAGCAGATCCAGCACTTCTTCGAGCACTACAAGGATCTCGAGAAGGGCAAGTGGGTGAAGATTCTGCGCTGGGGCGGCCCGGAAGACGCCCAGAAGCTGATCCTCGAAGGCATCGAGCGCGAGAAGAAAAAGAAGGCGTGAGCTTGCGTGTCCCGGACGCGGTGCATCACGAAGTGATGCGCCGCAGAGCCGGGACCCATGGCGCCGCTTGCGGTGGGCCCCGGCTCTGCAGCGCATCGTTGCACGCTGCGCTGCGTCCGGGGCGCGAGACCTGGAGTTAAACCACCGGCTTCGGCAGCCCGGCGATCGCGCAAGCCGCGCGCAGCGTATTCACCAGCAGGCACGCGACCGTCATCTGGCCAACGCCGCCCGGCACCGGCGTGATCGCGCCGGCAACGGCGAGTGCTTCCTGATAGGCGACATCGCCGACCAGACGCGTCTTGCCGTCGTCCTTGGGGATGCGATTGATGCCGATGTCGATCACGGTCGCGCCCGGCTTGAGCCAGTCGCCGCGCACCATTTCGGGCTTGCCGACCGCAGCATAGACCAGGTCGGCGCGCTTCACGAGCCCGGGCAGATCGCGCGAGCGCGAATGCGCGATGGTCACCGTGGCGTTCTCGTTGAGCAGCAATTGCACCAGCGGACGGCCGACCAGATTGGAGCGGCCGATAACGATGGCATTCATGCCTTCGAGCGAGGCGTGGACGCTCTTAGTCAGGATGATCGAGCCGAGCGGCGTGCAGGGCGACAGCGCTTCAAAGCCGCCGGCGAGCCGGCCGGCATTGTTCGGATGCAAACCGTCGACATCCTTGGCGGGATCGATGGCGTTGATGACGGCCTCGGTGTTCAGGCCCTTCGGCAGCGGCAGCTGCACCAGAATGCCGTGCACGGCCGGATCGCGGTTGAGTTTTGCGACGACGGCCAGCAGATCGGCCTGCGAGACGTCGGCCGGCAGCTTGTGCTCGAACGAGGCCATACCGGCCGCCTGGGTCTGGGTGTGCTTGGAGCGGACATAGACCTCGCTGGCGGGGTCGTTGCCGACCAGAACCACCGCGAGGCCCGGCACCAGATTGTGCTCGCGCTTGACGCGGGCAACCTCGTCAGCGACGCGCGCGCGGAGTTCCGCAGCGATGACTTTTCCATCGATGATCTTGGCCGTCATGTCAGTTCCCTTGGTCTGTCGGTTTGGCGTCTGCCGATCTGGCTTGGGCGAGCTTGCGCAGGGCTTCGCCGAGCCGCGCCGGATCGCCGTCGACCGCGATCTGCTTCAGCCGCGAGGTGGCACCGGATAGCAGCTTTACACTCGCCTTGGGGACGCCGAGCGATTTCGCCAATAGCACCAGAACGGCCTTGTTGGCCTCGCCGCCATCGGCTATCGCGCGCACCCGCACCTTGAGCACGCTGCGGCCATCGGCCAATTGCTCGATCCCGTCGATGTCGTCACGGCCGCCGCGCGGCGTCACCCGCAGCGCGATGCTGATTCCTGCGGCCGAATAGCGCCAGGGTTCCTTGAAGGCCTGTTTCGCAACCAAGGCGCTCCCGCCTGCTTAGATCACGTTCGGGTAGATGTAATACAGGATCACCCGCTCGATGAACATGATGAGCAGGATCAGGATGATCGGCGAGATATCGAGGCCGCCGAGGCTGGGCAGGAAATTGCGAATCGGCGCCAGCAACGGCTCGGTGATCCGGTACAGGAACTCCGCCACCGCCGAAACGAACTGGTTGCGGGTGTTCACGACGTTGAAAGCAATCAGCCAGGACAGGATCGCGGAGGCGATCAGCAGCCAGACGTAGAGGTCGAGCACGATGATGACGATGTCGAGAACGGCACGCATGGCTTTTGAAGACTCTGGCTTTCGGTCGGGATTGACGCTTTTTGCTAGATATCGGTTCCCCCCGGCCCAAACAAGGGAAGTCGGTGCCGGGATGGTTAAAACCCGGTCATACCCGTCCTTGACTTGACCTTGCCGGGGACTTAAATGGCGCCCGGTTGTCGGCCGCATTCACCAGAGCGGCCAGCAAACGGGGCCATAGCTCAGCTGGGAGAGCGCGTCGTTCGCAATGACGAGGTCGGCGGTTCGATCCCGCCTGGCTCCACCAGCCTTCGCTCGCTTCGCGAGCTACGGCTAGGCAAGCCAGCCGAGCTCCATCGTGGCGAAGCGAGCGAAGGCTGTCCCGCCATAGCCCGAAGGGCGACGGCGGACCTTTTCCCCGAGTTCAGCCCCCCTACCTCCCTGTAAACTTCGGCGGCCGCTTCTCCATGAAGCTCGCGACCCCCTCCCGGAAATCGCTGCCGTTCAGCGCGACCATCATCTCGCGGTTGGCCTCGATCGTCGCCTCCGCCAGCGTCTGGAACGGCACCTCGTAGAGCTGCCGCTTGATCACGGCCATCGCGCTCGGGGAAACCATGTCCGCGAGGTCGCGCGCATAGGCGTAGGTCTCCTCGCGGAGTTTTTCAGGCGCGCATAGCCGGTTCACCAGACCGATCCGCAACGCCTCCTCGCTCGACACGCGCCGGGCCGAGAGCAGCAAATCCATCGCATTGGCGTGGCCGACGATGCGCGGCAGCATCCAGGACATGCCATGCTCGGCGATCAGTCCGCGCCGCGCGAAGGCCGTGGTGAAGACGGTATTGTCGGCAGCAAAGCGCAGGTCGCAATAAAGCGCGTGGACGAGGCCGATGCCGGCGGTCGCGCCGTTGAGCATGGCGATGACGGGCTTTCCGATCGACGGATAGAAGCCGTAGCGCGTCTGCCAGTCCGGCCGGCGGTTCATGTCGAAGGGCGGCAGGTTCGAGGCCCGCCTGACGTCGTTGGGGTCGAGCCCCTTCAGCGCATCCATGTCCGCGCCGGCGCAGAAGGCACGGCCGGCGCCGGTGAGCACGATGACGCGGACATCGACATCGACGCTCGATGCTTCCATCGCGTGACGCACGTCGCGCTCCATCGTCGGCGTCCACGCATTCATGCGATCAGGGCGATTGAGCGTGATGGTCGCGACCTTGTCGCTCACCTCATAGAGAATGTGTTCGTAGGCCATGACGCTCTCCCTGTGTCTGCCGGCACGCGTTCGCGCGCGCTCGTTAGGAACGAGCCTAGCATATCCAGGGATCAGGCAAGGGCTTGTGCCAAGGACCTGCGCCAAGGACCTGAGAAGGCGCGATCACTCGGCGGCTTGCGCCAGCACCTGCCGGCGCGCCAGCCAGCCGTCGATGAAATGATCGAGCCAGGCCCGTTCCGCAACGTCGTAGACGGCACGGTCCGCGAAATGATGATGCCGCTCGCGCGCGCCGGGCGCGCTGAGGCCGTCATAGCCGCGCGTGGTCCAGCAATGCATCATCGCGCAGGTCACGTCAGGATGAAACTGCACTCCGAAAGCGTTCTCGGAGCGGAACGCCTGGATCGGAAAATCATCGCCTTCCGCAAGCAGCTCAGTGCCGACGGGCAGTTCAAATCCTTCGCGATGCCAGTGATAGACATGCGCCGGCCAATTCGGGCAGAGCGCGTGGCCCGCGGCGGTCGGGCGGATCGGATAGTAGCCGATCTGGGTCAGCGCCTCCGCATGCGGTGCGACGCGGGCTCCCAACTGCATCGCCAGCATCTGCGCGCCGAGGCAGATGCCGAGGAACGGTCGCTGTTCGCGGAGCGGAATTTCGATCCAGTCGATCTCGCGGCGGATGTAGTCGTCGGGATCGTTGGCGCTCATCGGACCGCCGAAGAAAACCGCGCCGGCATGCTGATCGAGCGTGTCGGGCAGGGCATCGCCGAAGCGGGGGCGGCGAATGTCGAGGCGATGGCCGAGCGCGCGCAGCGCATTGCCGACGCGGCCGGGCGTCGAGGATTCCTGATGCAGGATGATCAGAACCGGCAACCGGGCTTCGGAGGCGGCGGCGCTCGGCGTCCTTCTGGGGAAGGGCACCAATTCTGCGCCACCAAACCTATCCGTCCGGAACGACATGGCCTCTGCGAGTGCTATCGGTTCAGACCGCCAGCATAGCTGAGCGGTAGTTAACATCGTGTGAGTTCGTGCACACGCGTCCCGATATTGAAGCAAGCTCCGGGCCATTACGGAGCTTTGAGCTTTCTTCAAAAGCGTTTTCGAGCGAAGTGGATACCGGTTCGCGCAATGAAAACGCGTCAAAACAAGAAATCAGTGCCTCTGCCTCTGGAACCGGCTGGTGGCGGACAGGATGAAGCCGCGTGGGAAGAAACGCAGCGCGAACGGCACGATCTTGATGCCGAGACCAGGCAGCACTGCCCGTTTGTTGGCCATCAGGCCACGATAGGCCTGCTGCGCAACATCGGCGGCAGGCACGTTGAGAAGAGCCGTATCATGCCCGGACCCGACGCCGGCGCGCGCCTGGAATTCGGTGGGCACCGGACCCGGGCAAAGTACGGTGACGCGTACGCCGCGCGGCGCAAGCTCCGCCCGCAGGGCCTCGGTGAGGGAAATCACATAGGCCTTGGACGCGTAGTACACGGCCATGCCGGGTCCGGGCAGAAAGCCCGCGACCGATCCGACATTGAGAAGACCGCCCTTGTTCCTGATCAGCTGATCGGCAAAGCGCAGCGACAGATCCGTCAGAGCCCGCACGTTGACATCGACGATGCCGACCTGCTCGACGCGGTCGCGCTCGATCGCATCGCCGAACACGCCGAAGCCGGCATTGTTGACGAGATGGTCGAGCTCGACGCCTTCGGCGGCAAGCGCGGCGGCGATCTTCTCGCCCGCATCCGCCTCCTGCAGGTCGCAGGCGATCACGATCGGCTTCTTGCCGCCCTTGGCGGCGAGCTCGTTCGCAAGCGCCTCCAGCCGGTCCGCGCGTCGCGCCGTCAGCGCGAGGCGATGCCCGTTGGCGGCGAACACACGCGCCAGCTCCGTGCCGATGCCCGCCGACGCACCGGTGATCAACGTTACCCGCTCAGTCACGATCGAAGTCTCTTGAATTGAAGTTTTTTGGCCCCGCAATGGCGGAACGAGAGCATAGGCCGAGCGCGACAGGCAAGCGTCACCGGCAGCATGGCTGCTTGAGCGGGCAACAGGGAAGCGGGAAAACCACGGATTTTACGGGGAAATCCGGGGTTGGGGCGGTCGACGGGGGTATATTAAAGTTTCGTCATGTGGTCAGCACAACCGCCGATAACACCGCGTCGAGACGGCTCAACCCCCGACGGCACCGTCCTTGACCTGACCACCGGCGCGATTTGCGACCGCATGCTTGAGGTCGATCCGGTCGCGCTGGGCGATCCCGAGCAGGTCGGAGGCGCGCCAGACGACGTTGTCCTCGAACTCGGAGACCTGGCCATCGGCATAGACCAGCTCCCACATCATCTGGACGATGCGCTTGCGGCCCTCTTCGTCGAGCGAGCGCATGATGACACTGGTGAAGTGATAGAGGTCGACGGCCTCGCCCTCGACCTGGGTGGCGTCCGCGATCAGGCGATCGGCGGTACCGCGATCCAGCCCGAAATGGCTTTCGATCAGGCTGTGCAGCTTACGCTGCTCGTTCGCCGTCGGCTGACCGTCCAGCGAGACCACGTGAACCAGCAGCGCGGTCGCCGCAAGGCGGTAATCGCTATCGCCGAATGCGCGATCCCCGGCATGAGGGGCGACAATGTCGGTGATGAATTGGCGCAGGCCGTCGAGCATAGGATCCTACCGAAATCGATGAAGCCGCGGGAGTGCGGCCGCCACCGGCATTATATGAGCGGGAAACTCAACCGCCGCAACGTTCGTCAGCTCCGCGCGGGCATTACCTTTCAGCAATCTGGACGTTGTGAATCGGGCGCGAGCAGCGAGCCTAGCCCTCAGACGTCGTCCCTGCGAAAGCAGGGACCCATAACCACAGGCTGTGGTTTGGCGACGACTCGAGCAACGACCATCCTGCCTATTCCAGAAATCACGCGGTATGGGTCCCTGCTTTCGCAGGGACGACGGCGAAAATCCCTCACGGTATCTCGTACACCACCATCTTGTCGGCGATGCCGCGCAGGGCCGCCTGCTTCTGGATCGGCTTGATCGCGCGCTGCTCGAGCACCTCGGCGACTGCGGGCGCATCGAGCACGGGGCCCGTGATGTGGATCTCCTGTGCCGTCGACAGGCTCTGGACGCGAGCGGCGATGTTGACGGTCTGGCCGAAATAATCCTGGCGTTCGTTGAGCATCACCGCAAGACACGGGCCTTCATGGATGCCGATCTTGACGATCAGATCGTCGGTGCCGCGCTGCCTGTTGAGCTCGTCCATCGCGGCCCGCATCCGCAGGCCCGCGACGATGGCGTGCTCGGGGCGGACGAAGGTCGCCATCACGGCGTCGCCGATCGTCTTCACCACCGCGCCCTTCTCGGAGGAGATGATCTCGAGCAGCGCATGGAAATGCGCGCGCACGAGATCGAAGGCGGCGAGATCGCCGACGCGTTCGTAGAGCGCGGTCGAGCCCTTCAAATCGGTGAACAGGAATGTCAGCGACGTGATCTGGAGCCGCTGGTCGAGGCTGAGATTGTCCGCCTTGAAGACATCGCGAAACGTCTGGTTCGACAGCATGCGCTTGGCGGTGAGGAACGGCTTGCGCTTGCCGATGAGATGATGGAGCGCCTCGGCCGCGATGAACACCGACGGCAACACGCGCACGCCGGCCTGGTTCTCAAGCGACAGCCGCAGCGGCCCCGGCCGCATGGTCGTCGTCCCGGTCGGAGCGTGCACCTTGTTGTACATGATCGCGAACTGCTGACGCTCCTTGGTCGGCTCGCCCTGGACGTCGATGAAATGGGCGGCGTGCGTCACCGGCTCGAAGATGATGATGAAGTCGCCTGGCAGTTGCAGCGACATGGTCGCCTTCTCGCCGGCCGGCAGCTCCATGGTATCCAGCGTCACCTCGTTGGCGAGCGTCGCAAACGATTCCTTGTTGAAGTCGACGCCGGAGCTCCAGAACACCTGCTTGAAATATTCCCACACCGGAAGCGTATCGGGATCGTGCGCTGCGATACGCCGCACGCGTGGATTCACGGTGAAGGAGACCTCGACCTGATCGTCGACCGACGCCTTGTAGCCGCAGGCGCAGAGCGCGCAGTGATAATCGTCCGGCTTGAGCGCCTTCAGCGTCGAATGGGCGCCCAGCACGCCGCCGCAGCCCGGACAGAGCACGTTCCAGCCGAGATCGAACAGCCCGAGCCGCGCCGAGTGCAGGAAGGTGGAGATCGTGTGCTCTTCGTCGAGGCCGTGCTGTCTGGAGAAATCGAGAACATTGACGCGGTTGAGCTCGTGATCCTCGCCGTTCTCGATGAGGTCCGCAATCGCGTCGACCACCTTGGCGTCGGCAGTCTGCTTCAGAACGGAAAACTGGGCCTGGATGTCGCTCATGGCGGAGGCTCTATCTGGAGTGGATCGCGCCATCGGGCAGACGAATGTCTGTCACCGACGCGTGATGCGGAACAAAGGTGAGTGGTCGGGCTGGGTCGTCACGACGCCGAGCGGGATCACCGGAACCCTGTCGGCAAGCTCGATGCGGAACGCGCCGATCAGCCGGGCCAGCGCCAGCACGGATTCGGCTTGCGCGAACGGCGCGCCGATGCAGACGCGCGGACCCGCGCCGAACGGCAGGTAAGCGAAACGGTCGGGCGCCTCCTTCGACATGAAGCGTTTTGGGATGAAGGCGTTCGGCTGATCCCACAGCTTCTCATGCCGGTGCAGCAGCCAGGGCGCGATCATGATGATGTCGCCCTTGCCGATCTCGACGCCGGCCGCATTGTCCTTCTCGCGCGCGGCGCGCGCGACCAGGAAGGCCGGCGGATAGAGCCGCATGGTCTCCTCGATCACCGCGCGGGTGAACTTCTGGCGATCGATGTCGGCCATGCTGTCGAGATGCTCGCCGTGGGTCTCGGAGGCGACTTCCTCCTGCATCTCCGGATCGAGCGCGAGCAGATAGAGCGCCCAGAACAGCGCCGTCGCCGTGGTCTCGTGACCCGCCAGGATCATGGTCGCGACCTCGTCGACGAGTTGCGCGTCCGAAAAGCCCTTGCCGGTCTCGGGATCGCGCGCCGCGTCCATGAGATCGAACAGGTCGCGCGGTGGAGCGCCGTCCTTCTTGCCCATCGTGCGCCGCTCGGCGATCAGCATCGCGACGAACTCGGTCCAGCGCTTGCGGAAGCGGGCGCGGGCAAAATCCATCGGGGTCGGCCAGGACACCGGCAACAGCATGTCGAGGAAATATGGCCGCCCGAGCCGCGCACCGTATTCCATGACGAAGTTGCGCAAGGTCGGGCCGTGACGATCCATGCCGAACGAGAACATCGTGCGCCCGGCGATCTCCAGCGTCATGCGCTGCATCGCCTCGCGCAGATCGACCGGCTCGCTTGTTCGCGCGTCGAGCTTTGTGATGGTCTCGTCGAGCACCGCGGTCATATGCGGGACGAGATTTGCAGTCGCACGCGGTGTGAAGGCCGGCGCGAGCGTACGGCGCTGATGCGTCCAGGCGTGGCCTTCCGCGATCAGGAGTCCTTCGCCGAGCACCGGACGCAGCATGCGGATCCCCGCCGGCGTGCGCGTGTAATTTTCATAATTGCTGAGCAGGACATGCCGGATTGCATCCGGCTGATTCAGGATGAAGCTGTTGTGGAGGAAAAAGCGGCCCTTGATGACCTCTTCTTCATAGGCACGCTGCCCCCAGGTTGCGATCATGTTCTGCTTGAGGACCGCGACCCGGCCGAAAAACGACATATCGTCGGGCGCACGCGGCGGGGTCGGAGGGATGATGGGCCGACGCACACTGGCGATGTTCATGGCTCTCTCCCGCAGATGTGACCCAGGCCAATAGCTAGTAAGTCAGCTCGGCAATCGCAATCCTGTTCTCGGAGGCGGGCCAGGCGCGCGCCACAATTCGTTCTTCGCCGAACTGGGCCACGATGTTACGCCCGGCCTCCGCGGCCGGGAGCCGCAAGGTTGCTGCCGAATCCGTGGGCACACCCGGCTTGACGTCGGCCGGCTCCTTGCCGTCGAGCAGCACCACGTCCCGCGGCAGGCCGAAATAGCCGCGCGGTCGCGACATGATCACGACGGCGCCGGCATCCTTGTCCGCCGGCCCGAGCGGGCGCGCGGCACGCAGATGCACAACATCGGACCAGCGCGGGAAGGGCGAGCGGTAGATATGCGTCGTCGGCGCGTCCGGCGATGTCAGGACGAATTCAAGGAACCAGGAAGGCTCGACCTGCGCCGGACCCCAGCGGCCGTCGGCGCCGGTCCTCGCGCTGTGCACCGCGCCGCCTCTGCGCTCCCCGGTATCGGGGTCGACGCGGAAGACATCGACGGTTGCACCTGCCACCGGGCGATTGGTCGACACGCCGCCTGGCGTACCGGTCACGAGGCCGCTCAACCTGACGCTCTGCTCCGGCACAATCGCGATGCGCGCGGGCTCGCGGCCGGCAATGAATTTGTAGATCTCGCGGAAGGCGCGCGGGTGAAACGCCACTTCGCGATGGTCGAGCGCGCCGAGCACGAGATTGGTGGCGCCCTTCAACTCCGGCCCTTCAACGGTGACACCGGTCGGCGTGCCCGGCTTGCCGATGAAGCGGCCGTCCGCTTGCGCGTACTTGTCCATGCCATCGCTGCGCAGGGTGAGGAAGGCCGTGCCCGGCGTCACCTCGCTCTCGCCCTCATTCAGGCCGCGCAGAAATGTGCCACGGCCGTTGAATTCGTTGTTCGGCTGGTCATCGGTCGCGAACACGCCGTGATTGGGCGTGCCGCACAGCACGGCATGGCTGACGTCGCCGGTGCCGCCGTTCCTGATGACGTTGCGAATGGCGTAGCCACCGCGCGAGCTGCCGACCAGCGCCACGCGCGGCGCACCGGTGCGGCGTTTCAAGTCGGCGATGGCGGCAGCGAGCTCGCGGCGCTGGTCCTCGGTCGAGGAGCGGTTCGCCTGCTCGACCTTGTCGTCGCTGCGCGCATTGGGATCGGTGAAATTGATCGCCGCCATGCGATCCCGCGCGATGCCGTTGGATTCCATCCGCCAAAGCGTCGTCATCCAGAGCGCGTCGTAGTCGCCATTGCCGTGGACGAACAGGATCGGAGGCACCTCGGCATTCTGCGCCGCGGGCGCGGTCTGGGCCAGCGCGCCTGTCCGGAAGCTCGGAACCGCGAAAGGCAAGCTGCCTGCCCCCAGCAGGATCGACCGTCGCGACAGCTTCATATGTTTCTCCGGCAAAACCATCTCTTTGTACCGCTTATAGCGGCCTAACCACTGGACAGCGAAGGACTTTCGCAGGCATCACTGAACCTGCCGGAATCACCCGAGACCACTTCTGCCAGCCCATATGGAAGGGGATATGACCGAGCAGCCGAACCGTCAGAAATTCGCCGGCGACGGCATCGCCGCACCGCTGCGGTACACCGTGTTCCGGCGCATCTGGCTCGCCAGCCTGCTCTCCAATCTTGGCCTCTTGATCCAGGGCGTGGGCGCGGCCTGGGCGATGACGCAGATGGCGGCCTCGGCCGACAAGGTGGCGCTGGTGCAGACCGCGCTGATGCTGCCGATCATGCTGATCTCGATGCCGGCCGGCGCCATTGCGGACATGTATGACCGCCGCATCGTGACCTTGATTTCGCTCGCGATCGCGCTGATGGGCGCGACTGCGCTGACGGTGCTGGCCTGGCTCAAGCTGATCACCCCGGAAACGCTGCTCGTCTTCTGCTTTGTGGTGGGCAGCGGCAATGCGCTGTTTGGGCCGGCGTGGCAATCCTCGGTCAGCGAGCAGGTGCCGCCCGAAGCATTGCCGTCAGCCGTCGCGCTGAACGGCATCAGCTACAATATTGCACGCAGCTTCGGTCCCGCGGTCGGCGGTGTCATCGTCGCCTCGCTCGGCGCGGTGGCCGCCTTTGCCTGCAACGCGATCCTCTATCTGCCGCTGCTGGTGGTGCTGCTGCTCTGGCGGCGCAGCACCGAGCCCTCGCGCCTGCCGCGGGAGAAGCTCAACCGCGCGATGGTCTCGGGCTTCCGCTACATCACCAATTCGCCGCCGATCAAGATCGTGCTGTTGCGCACGCTGGTGATGGGCCTGATCGGCGGTGCCATCATGGCCCTGATGCCGCTGATCGCGCGCGACCTGCTGCATGGCGGCGCGCAGACCTACGGCATCATGCTGGGTGCCTTCGGCATGGGCGCCGTCGTCGGTGCGCTCAACATCCATGAATTGCGCAAGCGCATGAGCGGCGAGGCCGCGATCCGCGCCTGCACCATCTCGATGGCGTTCGCGATGGCCGCGCTTGCCGTGAGCACGGAGCCGGTGCTGACGGCGGCGGCGCTGGTGCTCGCCGGCGCGGTCTGGATGGCCGCCGTCGCGCTGTTCAACATCGGCGTGCAGCTCTCGGCGCCGCGCTGGGTCGCGGGCCGTTCGCTCGCGGCGTTCCAAGCCTCGATTTCCGGCGGCATCGCGATCGGCGCCTGGGGCTGGGGCCACCTCACCGATTATGCCGGCGTCGAGGTCGCGCTGCTGACGGCCGCCGGCCTGATGCTGATCTCGCCGGTGCTGGGCATCTGGCTGGCGATGCCACGCGTCGGCGCCCGCAACGAGGACGCGGACGTGCTCGCCGATCCCGAAGTCAAACTGTCGCTCACGGCGCGCAGCGGGCCGCTGGTGGTCGAGATCGAATACAGGGTGAGCCAGGAGAACGCGCGCGCCTTCCACAATGTGATGCAGGACGTGCAGCTCTCCCGGCAGCGCAACGGCGCCTATGGCTGGTCGATCGCGCGCGACATCGCCGACCCCGAATTGTGGACCGAGCGCTACCACTGTCCGACCTGGCTCGATTATCTGCGCCAGCGCAACCGCTCGACACAGTCCGAACGCGCGTTGCATCAGCAGGCGATCGATTTCCACATCGGCCCCGATCCGGTGCGGATCCGCCGCATGCTGGAGCGTCCGTTCGGCTCGGTGCGGTGGAAGGAAGAGACGCCGGATCGCGCCGGCGCCGAGGTGCTGCCGGTGGTCGCGAGCGCGGCGGGAAGCAGCACGTAGGTATCGTGAGCTCGTAGCCCGGATGGAGCGCAGCGCAAGCCGGGGCAGTCTCGCGGCAGGGAGAGAATCCCGGATTTCGCTCCGCGACATCCGGGCTACGAAAATCCCTACTGCCCGTGATCCGTCAGCACCTTGTCGCAGGCTTTGCTGAGGCGGGTGCGGTTCTGCTTGAGACAAGCGAGCACGACGCCATCGCCATTGTTCATCACGGCACGGCAGAAGCGCGTCACATCGCGCGCGCAGGCATCGTGGCCGGGCTGCTGTTGCGCTGAGGCGCTCGATGCGCACAGAATCAAAGAAACAATGAAAAGAAATCTGGTCATCGCGTAATGCCTCTTGCCCCAAAGATGTGCGGGCGAAGCTAGTGCGACGATCCCGGGGCCGCAACGGCTTTATTGCCGGGCGGGACTGGCGCGCGTGGCCCCGGCTTGACGCCGGGAGCACATCGCGAGGGGAGCCAACAACGATCGCCGTTGCGCTACTGCTTGTCCTGGGCGTCAGCGACCTTGCGTGAGGCGCCCTTTGCGAGGTCCTTGTCCATCACCGCGCGGCAGCCGGCGCTCAGGTCGGAACGATGCTTCATCATGCACGCCGTGATCTTCGGAATGTTGGGGATTTCCGAGGAGCACAGGCGGAAGGCATCGCCGGTGCACTGCTGCTGCGCCTCGGCCGAGAAGGCGAAGCTCGACGTCGTCGCGACGATCGAGACGATGGCGGCAAAGCCCAGAGCCAGGCTGGTGTCGCGGATCCTGCTCGTCAGCGATTTGGCAGAGAAAGATTTGGTCATTTGAAGCTCCCATGGGCGCCGCTGGAAGCGGGGCCCGTTGCTGGTGGGAACTACGATGCTCCGGCAAAACAGTTTCCACCGTGATGACGGTCACGGGTGGCCCGCCCTCTGTGACCTCCGTCACATGGCACACCTCGCTGAAAATCCGGCGCAAACGCCGTCGTGTTGGTGTCACGTTAACTGTTCCTTCGCATTAATGGCTCGTCGCGCGGGAGATTCCGCCGGGTTGGTTGCGTAATTGGAAAGAATAGCGATGCGTAATGCGTTGGGCCTGATGCTGGCCAGTGTAGTTGCGGCGGTCGTGATCGCCGCCGGCGGTTGGTTTTATTATTCCGCGCGCGCCGATCAGGGCGCTCCCAAAACAACGGCCGCTCGTGCCGCCGATCAATTGCCGGCACAGGCGAAGCTCGCCGCCAAGGATGACGTCGAGACCACCGCGGCGATCGCGACCAGGCCGACGGCACTTGCCCAGGCAGCGGCGCCTGCGCCCGCTCCGGCCATGCCGGTGCAGCCGAAGCAGGCCTGTGCCAATCCGAACGCGCTGGGCGTTGCCCGCGTGGTCGAGATCGACACCACCGGCGGACCCGGCTTCGGCTTCGACCATTTCAAGCAGTTCGACTTCCTCACCGACAAGGAGGTCGTGCTGACCTTCGACGACGGTCCGTGGCCGGTGAACACGCCCGCGGTGCTGAAGGCGCTCGCGGATGAATGCACCAAGGGTCTGTTCTTCTCGGTCGGCAAGCATGCGACCTATCATCCGGAAATCCTGCGCCAGGTGCTGGCCCAGGGCCACACGGTCGGCACGCACACCTGGTCGCATGTCAACCTGAACGGCAAGAAGATGACGGAGCAGCAGGCCAAGGACGAGGTCGAAAAGGGTATCAGTGCGGTGAAATTCGCGCTCGGTGCCAACCCCGCGCCGTTCTTCCGCTTCCCGCAGCTTCAGCACAATCCGGCGATCGTGAGCTATTTCGGCACCCGCAACGTCGCGATGTTCTCGACCGACATCGACTCCTTCGACTTCCGGAAGGGCGCGACGCCGGAGAAGATCATCGAGACGGTGATGACGCGGCTCGACAAGCTCGGCAAGGGCATCATCCTGATGCACGACTTCCAGAAGCACACCGGCGAAGCGATGCCGGCGCTGCTCGCGCGGCTGAAGGCCGGCGGATACAAGGTCGTGCAGATGAAAGCGAAGACGACGCTTCAGACGCTGCCGGAATATGACGAGGCACTGATGAAAGATATGAAAGTGCCGACCGCGGGCACGAACACGCGTCCGATCTCGAGCGTCGTGCAGACGGTTTCGCAGTAAGCCCGGAACGCTTCCTCAATACGCGCATGGCCGGGCTCTTGCCCGGCCATTTGCTTTCATAGCGAGCAGCGGCTTACCAGTAGATGCCGTGGCGATGCAGCTCGCTGATGATGCGGCCTTCGGTCCAGCCGCGCTTGTGCTTCGGCTTGCCCGCCTTTGCGGTCTTCGTGACGGGCTTGCTTGTCGCCGCCGGCGCTGAGGTCGTCGTCGTCGCGGTCACGGCAGGAGCCGTCGCCACGGCGGGAGCAGGGGCCGACACTGCCAGCGGACGATCGACGTATTTCGGGGCTTCCGTGGCTGGCGCGACTTCGCTGATTTGCATCGCCGGAGCGGTGGTCGTGGTGGCTTGCGGAGCGGCCGTTGCCGTGGCCAGCGACAGGCTGCGGTCGCCGGCATGGGCAGATGCAGAAGCCAGGGCCATGGCGGCCACCAGAATGATCTTGCGCATGTGAAATCTCCCCGTGTTTTCCGTGACCGGGAGACTAGGGGAGTTCACGTTGGAGATGATGTGACCGGGGTCACTCAGGTTGCCGCGCGATCTCGAACCGGCGCTCGCTCATGCCGGCCGGATGGCTCGGTCAAAACGCCGACTTATGACGATCGGATGAATTGGGAGCGCTGGTGCCGCAAGAGGGATTCGAACCCCCGACCCCGTCATTACGAATGACGTGCTCTACCGACTGAGCTATTGCGGCGAACCCTGCCGGGACCCGCGCAATGCCGGTCCCGATACGCGCGCTCCTGATATCGGGCATGGCCCGAATTGGCAAGGTGGAGCGGGCTTCGAAATGTGCCTCACGCGCCCCAGCGGGACCAGAATCCGCGCCAGCCGCCGGCCTGGGCCTTTGCATGGGCTCTGGGCGTGCCGATTTGTTCCGCAAATTCATCGCTCGGACCCTCGTCGTCGATCCCGGGATCGTCGGGGGCGCGGACGATCGGGATGACGGCCTGGACCGGGGCCGGCGCGGGCTTGGCGAGGTCGGCGCGGGTCCGGAACACCGGCGTTGCCGCCTCGGGCGATGATTCGGCCGTCTCAGGGGCGGGATTGACCGGCTCAGCGGCGGGCGTGACCGCAGGCTCTTCCTTGGCGGCCTCCGCGGTCGTCTCCTTGGCCTCAGGGGGCGAATTGTCCTGTGCGGCGGGGACGGGATCCGGCGCGGCCACGGGCGGTTCCACCGGGGCTTCGCTCGGGGCTGCCGTCACCCGCTTCGGCGGCGGCGCGGCCAGCATGGCTTCCTCGAAGGCCGAGGATTCGATCGTGGCGCCCTTGTCGGAGGGCAGGCTCGCGACCGGCGTTTGCCACTGGAAGGCATCGAGACGGCCGGTGACCGGCGAGACCGGACGCCAGCGGTCGCTGACGTAGCCGTCAGCGGTCCAGGCCGGATCGTGGCGGGCGCGCACCGCGCGCAAGGTCCAGGCGCGGGCACGGCCGCCGTCGCCATGCTCGGTGCGCTCGAGCTCGGCCATCAGCAGCGCGACGCGCTGGGTCGGATCATTGATGTAAGGCGCCAGCACCGCGCGCGCGCGCGCAAACTCGGAGGCGTCGATCGCGGCGCGCGCGATCGCGAGCTGGCCCTCGACATGGCCGGCCTTGTCGGCCGGCGTCTTGGCCGCCAGCGTCTCGACCCGCTGCAGGCGCTGCCGCGCGGAATCGCCGAGCTTCACATGCGCATAGGCGTCGGCAAGATCCGGATGCGGATTGGCGAGCCACGCGGCCTCGACCAGCTTCATGGAGCGGCGCACCTGATGCGCTTCGCTCTCGAACTTGGCCGCGAGCACCGCGGCCGGCACCAGCGTCGGCGCGAGCTTGATGGCCTCCATCACGCTCTCGCGCGCGACGTCGCGGTCCATGGTTTCCAATTCCAGCGCGCGGGCCGTGAGCAGCACACCGCGCTGGCGGCGATAGGCCGCCTTGTCGATCAGGCCCGCGGACAGATTCGAATCCAGGATCGCGAGCGCGCCGCTCCAGTCGCCGCGCGCGCAGCGGAAGCCGAGCACCGCGTGCGAGGCCCAGGTCGAGGACGGCGACAGCTTGATCGCTTCCTCCGCGATCATCACGGCGCCGACCGCATCGTCGGCACGCTGCGCCTCGATGAACAGGCCGCGCAGGCCGAGCAGCCGGGTATCCTCGCGCTCGGCCATGACGCGAAAGACGCGCTGGGCCTCGTCGCGATTGCCTTCGAGCTGGGCCGACTGCGCGTGCAGCAGCAGTGCGAGCGGATCGTTCGCGGCCAGCCGCCGCGCGGTATCGGCGTGACGGCGGGCGAGGGCGGTATCGCCATGACCGATCGCGAGCAGGCCGTGGGTGATGGCATGGCGGCCGCGCGCATGGCGTTTCTCATGACGGCGGCGGCGCAGGCGTCCCGGCGCGCGCCAGATCATCGTCACGATGCTCCAGACCAGCACGACCGCCGCTGCAAAGACGCCGAGCAGAAACACGAACCGCGGAAGCGTCGTTGACGCGCGGAAGCCGCCCGCGGTCAGGACGAGATCGCCGGGTTGATCGGCAACCCAGGCCGCGCCGGCCGCGGCCAGCGCGATCAGGACGAGGAAGAGGACGATGCGAAGCATGGCGATCCCTATTACGCGCTGATTGTTGCGCGAACCTTTACTGAGCAGGCTTGACCAGATCGGGCTTGGCGAGATCCGCCATGGCATCGTCGGCGAATTTGCGGGAGGCACCGAGCGCGGCGTCGCGCGCATCGGCCTTGTCGAGCCAGGCCTGTGCCGGCGCACGATCGGCCTCGGACAGCGTCTTCAGCTCGCGCCTTGCTTCCGCGAAATCGTTGCGGAGCGCTGCTGCCGTCACCCGTGCGACGATGGCACCGCGATCATTGCCGACGCCGTCGGTGCGCTCGATACGAACGAGTTTCGAGGCCCCCGCCTGGAGACGCTCGACGATGCCGGCACCGGCGGCCGGGGTTTCCGCCGGCGGCGAGAGCTTGGGCACGATGTTGAGCAGCTCACGGCTCAGCGCAACCGGCGTCGGAATGCCTGACGATGCAAAGGTGTCGAGCGGCTTCAGCATATCGGGCTTGGCCGCGAGCGACCGCGCCGCGGCCAATTGCGATTCGTAGGGATCGCCATGCCGAACCGCGACGTCGAGCAGAGCTGCCGCCACGACATGGCGCAGGGGCTTGTCATTCGTCGCCTTGTTGTCGGCAATCTTCTCGCCCTGCTGTGCGAGCTCGGCGCGCTCCGTCTTGCTGGCACGCTCCAGCTGCGCAATGCGGTCGCTGAGAGCGGCAAGATCGGGCGCGGCGGCGCGCGGTGCCGATTTCACGTCGTTGGCGGTCTTGTCTGATTGTGCGCGCAGATTGGCGATGTCACTGCGCAAGGCACTTGCGGATTTCTCCAGTGCATCGATCCGCGCCACCGTGGCCGGATCGGCGGCGGGCTTGCCCGCCTTGGCTTCGACCGCGGCGACACGTCCGCTGAGCGCGTCGACCGTTGCGCTCGTGACCTGCGGCGCGGCCGGCGGCGCCTGCACGGCGGGCCAGCCCAGCATCCAGCCGACGGCAATCACGATCGCGGCTGCGACCGCGCCGGAGAACGGCGCAATGACCCAGGGCGACACCGGCGCCGACGCGGGAGCGGGAGCAACCGCGGCCTCCGCGTGCGCGGGCTCCGGGTCGGGCCTGGCCTCTTCGGATTTGGACTCTTCGACCATGGCCTGCTCTGGCGTGGCCTGCTCCGGCGTCGGCTGAACCTCCGGTTCGGCGGCCGCCGTTGGCTGCGGCTGGGTCGAGATTTCGGTTGCCTCAAGGTCGATGGTGGGCGGGGTGCGCTTGGCACGGCCTGACTCGGGAGCCGGTCCTGCGTCTTCAGGCTTGTCATCGGCCATCGTGACGGTTCCTCACACTCAAATGCCCTAAACGGACCCGATCGCGTCGGATTCGGCCCGACCTCTTACGCCAAACGGGTCCGCAAAGCACGCTCCAAGGTATCAAATAGGGCATTTTCGTCCGGCGTCGCGGCCCCCAGAACCTGCGACGCGCCGGCATCGCGCAGCACGCTGGCGACCGTCTCGGACAGGCAGCATTGCGGGATCGCCAGCGCCGAGATTTCGACGCCTTCGTCCCGTGCCGCATCCAGAAAGGCCCGCGCGCTGCGACGGGAGTAGTGCAGCACCGCCTCGATCCCATGCGCGGCAAAGCCATCGCAGACATCGCGCGGCAGGATCTTGACCGGAGTCATGCGATAGGTGGTCTGCGTCACCACGCTGAAGCCCTCCGCGCCGAGCTCGCCACCGAGATCGCGCGACAGATCCGCGCCCGCGAGATAGAGCAGCGTGCCTTTCTTCTTCAGCACCTTGTCGCGCGCGCTCTGCATCACCTTGTCGCGCAAGGCCGCGGCATCGCCGCCGGCGACGATCACCTCGGCGAAGCCGGCGTCGCGCGCCGCGGCAGCCGTGTGCTCGCCGACCGCAAACAGCGGCAGCTCGAAAAGGCCAAGGTTCTTTAAGCCAAGATCCTGCAATTGCGGCGCGACGGCGCGGATCGCATTGGCCGACGTGACGATGATGGCGCCGTAGTCGGCCTCACTCTCGTCATGGAAGGCGACCGGCTCGAACTTGAGCATCGGGGCGAGCAGCACCGCATGACCCCGCGCCCGCAAATTTTTCGCCGTCGCCTCATTGTCGGGATGCGGCCGTGTGACAAGAATGGACATCGCTTGTGTTCCCGAACCGCGTGGCGGTGACGCATTCACGAAGGCGGCTGCGCGTGACGATTGCGCAAGTGGACCCCGGAATGCTACCGGACGTACCAGAACTCTGCTTTACGGATGAGCGCAAGAGCGCAAATTGGATAACAATTCGGCAATGCTGGTGCTGGGCATCGAAACCACCTGCGACGAGACCGCCGCGGCCGTGATCGAGCGCGCGCCCGACGGCAGCGGCAAGATCTTGTCCAACATCGTGCGGTCCCAGATCGAGGAGCATGCCCGCTTCGGCGGCGTGGTGCCGGAGATCGCCGCGCGCGCGCATGTCGACGTCCTCGACGGCATCATCGACCGGGCCATGCACGAGGCCGGCATCGACTATGCGCAGCTCAACGGTGTCGCCGCCGCGGCGGGGCCGGGGCTGATCGGCGGCGTCATCGTCGGCCTCACCACCGCGAAGGCGATCGCGATGGTACACGACACGCCGCTCGTCGCGGTCAACCATCTCGAGGCGCATGCACTGACGCCGCGCCTCACCGACGGAATTGAATTTCCCTACTGCCTGTTCCTCGCCTCGGGCGGGCATACCCAGATCGTCGCCGTCACCGGCGTCGGCCAATATGTGCGGCTCGGCACCACCGTCGACGACGCGATGGGCGAAGCCTTCGACAAGGTCGCGAAGATGCTGGGCCTGCCCTATCCGGGCGGGCCGCAGGTCGAACGCGCCGCGGCAAGCGGCGATGCCACGCGCTTCGCCTTCCCGCGCCCGATGCAGGGACGGCCCGATGCCAATTTCTCGCTGTCGGGATTGAAGACGGCGGTGCGCAACGAGGCGAACCTGCTCACCGAGATCGCGCCGCAGGATATCAGCGATCTCTGCGCGAGTTTTCAAGCCGCAGTGCTCGACTCGACGGCCGACCGGCTGAGCGTCGGCCTGAGGCTTTTCCGCGAGCAGTTCGGTGCTCCGCATGCCCTCGTCGCCGCCGGCGGCGTCGCGGCCAATCAGGCGATCCGCGGCGCCCTGCATGACGTCGCGCGGCAGGCCGGGACGCAACTGATCATGCCGCCGCCCGCGCTCTGCACCGACAACGGCGCGATGATCGCCTGGGCCGGCGCCGAGCGCCTGGCACTCGGCATGATCGACACGATGGAAGCCCAACCCCGCGCACGCTGGCTGCTCGATGCCAACGCCAAGGCGCCGGCCGGTTACGGCAACACGCGGGCGGGATTCTAGCCATGACGGCGTTCCGGTCGGTCGCAGTGATTGGTGCGGGCGCATGGGGCACGGCATTGGCGACGGTCGCGGCGCGCGCCGGACGGAACGTGACGCTCTGGGCGCGCAACAGCGAACATGCCGCGCGAATCGCCTCGACCCGCGACAATCCGCGGCTGCCCGGCGTGCGGCTGGCGCCGGAGATCGTCGTGACGCACGAGCTTGCGGAGGCCGCGCGCGCGGACATGGTGCTGATCGCGACGCCCGCGCAGCATTTGCGCGGCGCGGTCAACATGCTGGCCTCGCATCTGACAAAGCCGGCGCCGATCGTCGCCTGCGCCAAAGGCATCGAGCACGGCACCCATAAATTCATGACCGACGTCATCGCGGAAGCCGCACCTCACGCGCAGCCGGCGATCCTGTCAGGCCCGAGCTTTGCCGACGACGTCGCGCGCGGCCTGCCGACCGCGGTGACGCTGGCGGCGAAGGACGAGGCGCTGGCGAGCGCGCTGGTGCAGGCACTGGGCTCGGCGACCTTCCGGCCCTATCACACGACGGATGTCCGCGGCGTCGAGATCGGCGGTGCGGCCAAGAACGTGTTGGCGATCGCGGTTGGCATCGCGGTCGGGCGCAAGCTCGGCGCCTCCGCCCAGGCTGCGCTGACGACCCGCGGCTTTGCCGAGCTCACGCGCCTCGGCCGTGCCCTCGGCGCGCGCCGCGAGACGCTCACGGGCCTGTCCGGCCTCGGCGATCTGATCCTGACCTGCTCGAGCCCGCAATCGCGCAATCTCGCGCACGGCCTGGCGCTGGGCCGCGGCGAGCAGCCGCCCGCGGGCAAGCTCGCCGAGGGCGAGTTCACCGCACCAGTGTTGATCGAACTCGCAGCTTCGCACGACATCGAGATGCCGGTATCAGAAGCGGTCGCTTCGATCCTGAGCGGCCGGAGCACGATCGACGCTGCGATCTCGGGGCTGCTGACGCGCCCCTTCAAGGCAGAGGAATGAACATGGCGTACTGGCTGGTGAAATCCGAACCGTCGGTGTGGTCCTGGGACCAGCAGGTGGCGAAGGGCGCCAAGGGCGAGGCCTGGACCGGCGTGCGCAATTACACCGCGCGCCAGAATCTCGTGAACATGAAGAAGGGCGACAAGGCGTTCTTCTATCATTCCAACGAGGGCAAGGAGATCGTCGGCATCGCGGAGGTCATCAAGGAGGCCTATCCCGATCCGACCGACAAGACCGAAAAATTCGTCTGCGTCGACATCAAGGCCGACAAGCCACTGAAGACGCCGGTGACGATGGCCGCGATCAAGGCGGACAAGAAGCTCGCTGATATGGCGCTGGTGAAATATTCGCGTCTGTCGGTGCAGCCGGTGACGGCGGAAGAGTGGAAGCTCGTCTGCAAGATGGGCGGGGTTTAGTTGCAGGTGCTGTAGCCTGGATGGAGCGAAGCGCAATCCGGGAAAGTTGGGATTGGGGCACGGCCCCGGATTACGCTTCGCTCGATCCGGGCTACGATATCCGGGTTTGCGTCTCCGGCAGCGTAAACACCTCGCAGGGCGACGCGATGCCGCGCAACGGATGCGATCCGAGCGCGACGAGAGGCGTGTCCGTCTCCGCGGCCAGCGCCCCCGATACCAGCACGGTCCGTTCCAGGGGCTTGCACAATCCCTCCAGCCGGCTGGCGAGATTGACGGCGGGACCGATCGCCGTGAAATCGAGCCTGTTGGCGGCGCCGATATTGCCCCAGAGTATTTCGCCGAGATGAAGGGCCGCGCCGAATGCAAGCGGCGGCAGTCCTTGAGCGCCGCGCTCCCCGTTGAGATACGCCATGCCGGCTTCGGCTGCGCCTGCGGCACGCAGGGCGGCGTCGCAGGCGCGGCGCGGTGAGGCCTCGACCACCGGGAAGATCGCGAGCACGCCGTCGCCGATGAATTTCAGCACCTCGCCGCCGAAGGCATGAACAGCACCGGCGATGCGATCGAACCAGGCGTCGAGCGCTGCGATGACGTCGGCCGGCGGTGTGGTCTCCGACAAGGTCGTGAAGTTGCGCAGATCGGCGTAGAGCAGGGCGGCTTGAATGGTCTCGCCGAGATCACGCCGCAGCGGCGCCGCCAGCACCCGCTCCGCACTGCGCTTGCCGAGATAGGCATCGAGCGTCGCGCGCAACGTGGCGCGCGCAGCGAGCACGGCCAGCGGCGTCGCGGCGAAACGCGCAGCCTGGCGCAATTGCTCGATCTCGTCTGCGGTGAACGGACGCGGCCCGATCCAGCCGAGCTGCGGCCCATCTTGTCGTCCGACCACCTCTTCGTGCACCTCGCCGCGCGCGATGTCGCGCAGCCAGCGGCGCCCGGCATCATCGGGCGGGTCGGGTGCCAGCCCACTTGGTGCGAAGCCGAGCGCCTCGATGACCCGGCCGGTCTCCGCGCGCCACAGCCAGGTCCGCTTCGCGATCAGCGGATGCGGCACCTCCAACGTCAGGCTGCCTGCCGCAAGCGGCACACCGTCGGCGACCAGATGAGCGCCGAGTTCCGCGAGCAGACGGTCGGCTCCGGGGCAGTCCGAGGCGGCATCGACGAGCCAGGCGAGGGTCCGGGAGAGCTGCATGGCCCGATGATGGCGAAGGTCGGCCGTCTTTGTCACGGGCAATCCTTGACGCACCGCTCCGCCGCCGCCATGTGGCCAGTGTCAGCCGAGGGATGATCGCCGATGACCGAGCCATTCGTAGTGCGACGCGAAACCCAGATCGCAGCCCCCCGCGCCACCGTCTTCGCCTATTTGACCGACCCCGAGAAAATCCTGAGCTGGATGGGTTCCGACGCGACCACGGAGCCGCATCCCGGCGGGCTCTATCTCCTCAAGGGCATCGGCCCGCGCGGCGGCGTTGGCCGCGGCACCTTCCGCGAGGTCGTGCCGGTGCATCGCCTGGCCTACACATTCGGCTGGGAGGGCGGTCAGGAAGTGCCGCCCGGCTCGAGCCTGATCGAGATCGACCTGATCGAGCGCGACGGCGGCACGCTGCTGCGCATGACCCATAGCGGGCTCCCGACCGAGGAACAGGCCGCCGCGCACGCGAAAGGATGGGCGCATTATCTGGGCCGGCTCACGAGCGCAGCCGCGGGCAGCGATCCCGGTCCGGACACGGGTGTATCCGACAAAATGTAGCGACGTCGGGCGGATCACACCGCCGCGGTCGCCACCACCTGCTGCAAGAGTTGCTCGCGCCTGGCCTGCGAACGCTGGCCCTTCATGGTGGCGGCGAAGCGTTCGAGGATACCGTCCTCGAAGGCGGTGACGATGGTGTCGTGGACGTAGCTCTTGCGGCAGATCGCCGGCGTGTTGGAAAGCTTGTCGGCTGCGGCGCGGATCGCGTCCAGCACCTGCTTCTTGCGGCCGCGCTGGCTGGTCGCCGGCGTGATCCGCGACAGCGATTCCACCACGACCGCGGACGCCATCAGCGTGCGAAAATCCTTCAGCGAAATCTTGATGCCGGCGATCTCGCGCAGAAACGCGTTCACCTGCGTGGTGCTGACCGCGCGCACGATGCCGTAGGCGTCGCGATACTGGAACATGCGCTTGCCGGGAACGCCGTTCAGGATGCCGATGGCGCGCACCAGCTTGGCCGCGTCGCACTCCTTGCGCACCGCCTTGCCGCCCTTGGCCTTGAAGGTCAGCACGAAGGAATCGTCCTCGAGCGTAACGTTCGACTTCAGCATCGTGGTGGCGCCGCGGGTGCCGTTGAGGCGGGCATAGGATTCGTTGCCGGGACGGATCGCAGTGCGTGCGATCAGCTCGATCACGGCCGAGAGTGCGAATTCACGCGTCGGCTCGTCACCCGACAGGAACGCCGAGACCTTGCGCCGGATCTTTGGCAGCGCGCCGACGAGCTTTTCCAGCCGGTGCGCCTTGCGGTGCTCGCGGACCTTTTCCCAATCGGCGTGGTAGCGGTATTGCAGCCTGCCCGCGGCATCGCGTCCCACCGCCTGGAGATGCGAGCTCGGATCGGCCGAGTAACGCACCTCGCGATAGGCCGGCGGCACCGCCATGGCGTGCAGCCGGCGGATGGTGCGGGCGTCGCGGATATGCGCGCCATTGGGGCGGACGAAGGAATAGCCCTTGCCGCGCCTGACGCGGCGGATGGTCAGCTCGTTCTGGTCGCCGAGCCGCAGCCCCAGCTCCTTGGCGAGCGCCTCGACAGTCGCCGCGGGCGCGGCGTCGAAGACCTTTTTCGGGCTGAGACGGGCGGAACCGGCCGGTTTCGGCCATTGTCCGAGGGCTTTGGCCAGCGCGACAGCAGCAGGATCGGCCGAAGCGAGCCGCATCGTCCCGAGATTCTGCTGATCCATCATAGTCTTAAGCCTTAGCCCTGTCTGTTATCGGTCAATGCCGCTGTTCTGATTTTTGTTCCAAGGGTCTCTTGGAGGTCTCTTGGACGGTCTCTTGGGACCCGGGTTAGCCACTTAGGGTGTTCCGAACCGCATTGCGAGTCCCGAATCAGTGAGAGGCGGTTTCTAAATACCTCCTGCGGCGCATGGACGCCCTGCATGGGGCTATTCCGGCGTCTTGGTAAAGACCTGGAAAGCCGCGCCGGCCTGTTTCAGATCTGCGACAGTCGCGCCGGGCGGCGTTGATCTTCCGCATGGCCGGCCGCTCGCCGAAGGTCCAGCTTGTGCTCCTTGTCGGGTCCGGTTAGGCGGACGCATAATCGGTTCAATGATGACGTCGGCTCGCCAGTCGCCTGGGCTCGGCTTGCCGTATCTGGAGGGAAGCATGTCCGAGAAGACCTACGACGTCCCCGCGGAATGGGCCAAGCGCGCCTGGATCGACCAAGCCAAGTACAAGGACATGTACGCCCGCTCGATCTCGGACCCGAACGCCTTCTGGGCTGAGCAGGCCAAGCGCATCGACTGGATGCACGCGCCGACGAAGATCGAGAACGTCTCCTTCGCGCCCGGCAACATCTCGATCAAATGGTTCGAGGACGGCGTCCTCAACGTCGCCTGGAACTGCATCGACCGGCACCTGCACAAGCGCGCCAACCAGACCGCGATCATCTGGGAAGGTGACGATCCCTCGCAGTCCCGCCACATCACCTACAAGGAGCTGCACGACGAGGTCTGCCGGATGGCCAACATCCTGCGCACCCGCAACGTCAAGAAGGGCGACCGCGTCACCATCTACCTGCCGATGATTCCGGAAGCGGCCTACGCGATGCTGGCCTGCGCGCGGATCGGCGCGATCCACTCCGTGGTGTTCGCCGGCTTCTCGCCCGACAGCCTCGCCCAGCGCATCAACGACTGCCAGTCCAAGGTCATCATCACCGCGGACGAAGGTCTGCGCGGCGGCAAGAAGGTGCCGCTGAAGGCCAATGTCGACGCGGCGCTCGCCAAGGCCGACGGCGTCGACTGGGTCGTCGTGGTCAAGCGCACCGGCGGCACGGTCGAGATGAATCCGTCACGCGATCTCTGGTATCACGACGCCGCCAAAATGGTGACGACGGAATGCCCGGCCGAGCACATGCATGCCGAGGATCCGCTGTTCATCCTCTATACCTCAGGCTCGACCGGCCAGCCCAAGGGCGTGCTGCACACTTCCGGCGGCTATCTGGTGTTCGCCGCGATGACGCATCAATACGTCTTCGACTATCACGACGGCGACATCTACTGGTGCACCGCCGACGTCGGCTGGGTCACCGGACATAGCTACATCCTCTACGGGCCGCTGGCGAACGGTGCGACCACGCTGATGTTCGAAGGCGTGCCGAATTACCCGGATAATTCCCGTTTCTGGAACGTCATCGACAAGCACAAGGTCAACATCTTCTACACCGCGCCGACCGCGATCCGCGCGCTGATGCAGAGCGGCGACGAGCCCGTAAAGAAGACGTCGCGCGCAAGCCTCCGGCTGCTCGGCTCGGTCGGCGAGCCGATCAATCCGGAAGCCTGGGAGTGGTATCACCGCGTCGTCGGCGACGATCGCTGCCCGATCGTCGACACCTGGTGGCAGACCGAGACCGGCGGCATCCTGATCACGCCGCTGCCGGGCGCGACCAGGCTGAAGCCGGGCTCGGCGACGCAGCCGTTCTTCGGCGTCGTGCCCGAGATCGTCGATGCCGACGGCAAGGTGCTGGACGGCGAGACATCAGGCAATCTCTGCCTGACGCGGTCATGGCCGGGCCAGATGCGCACGGTCTATGGCGACCATGCCCGCTTCGAGCAGACCTATTTCTCGACCTACAAGGGCAAGTATTTCACCGGCGACGGCTGCCGGCGCGATGCCGACGGCTATTACTGGATCACCGGCCGCGTCGACGACGTCATCAACGTCTCCGGCCACCGCATGGGCACCGCCGAAGTCGAGAGCGCGCTGGTTGCGCACGAGAAGGTATCGGAAGCCGCCGTGGTCGGCTTCCCGCACGACATCAAGGGCCAGGGCATCTACGCCTATGTCACCCTGATGGCCGGCGTCGAGCCGACCGAAGATTTGCGCAAGGAGCTCGTCACCTGGGTGCGCAAGGAGATCGGTCCGATCGCCTCGCCCGACCAGATCCAGTTCGCACCGGGCCTGCCCAAGACCCGCTCCGGCAAGATCATGCGCCGCATCCTGCGCAAGATCGCCGAGGACGAGCCGGGCAGCCTCGGCGATACCTCGACGCTCGCCGATCCGGCCGTCGTCGACGATCTCGTCAAGAACCGGCAGAACAAGAAGTCGGCGTAAGGCACGCCCTCGTGCCCCGGACGCAGCGCAGCGCTTCTTCAGCGGTGCGCTGCAGAGCCGGGGCCGATCCAACGGCAGAGCGTGTGGCCTCCTGGGTCCCGGCTCTGCGCAGCAGCGCCAAGGCGCTGCAGCGCGTCCGGGACGCATTCCCCCCTGAAATAACGGCCATTCACACCCTCACGCACTTGTCAGGGCCCGCGGCGGCGCGCTCGCGTCATTCCAGCCGAGTGTTGTTTTCTTGTCATTTACTTTACTTCGAACATTTTCTTTGTTCCCCCTGCTGGCGGGCCCTTGGCGGCCGCGCGTGGAAACCATCCGGTTAACAGGCGCGGTTAAGAATATCCGGGCAAGCGGGCAATTGCCGGTGCTGCGTAGTTTTGGACGATCCGTTCGGGGCAGAGGAAAAATTGATGTCGGTAAGAATTGCTGTGGCGCTCGCCGCCACCATCGGGGCCGGGGTCTTGATGTCGACGGCCGCGCAGGCGCGGCCGGAAATGGTGGGGGCGCACCTGGCCGATTATTCGCCGGGCACCATCGTGGTCAAAACCAACGAGCGGCGGCTCTATCTCATCCTCGATAACGGCCACGCCGTGCGCTACCCGGTCGGCGTCGGCAAGTCCGGCAAGCAATGGTCCGGCACCACCCGCATCGACGGCAAATATCTCAACCCGGCCTGGTCGCCGCCTGCGGAAGTGAAGCGCGACAAGCCCAGCATCCCCGATGTTATTCCGGGCGGCTCGCCGCGCAACCCGATGGGCGTTGCGGCGATGACGTTGGCCGGCGGCGAATATGCCATCCACGGCACCAATGTGCCGGGCTCGGTCGGCGGCTTCGTCTCCTATGGCTGCATCCGCATGCTCAACGACGACATCACCGATCTCTACAGCCGCGTCTCGGTCGGCACGACGGTGGTCGTGACGCGCTGACCGCGGGGATCAGGCAAGCAAGAGCCGCGTCTTTCGACGCGGCTCTTTTGTTACCAGAAGCGCCAGCCGCGCGCGCACCAGCCGTCGCGATGGCCGCCATTGTAGCTCCGCGCGTAACCGCCCGCGAGCAACGCGGCAGATACGTCCGCAGTTCGCCTTGTCGCAACGTTGGCGAGAACACGGCCGTATTTGTCGGGGCCGAGATTGGTGATCGTCACGCCGCCCTGGCCGAGCAGATCGCGCAGCGCGCCGGTCGCCGCTTGAGCCTTGTCCAATTCATCCTGGCAGGATGCCTTCATCTCCGGCGCATCGATACCGCGCAGGCGAACGCGCGCAACGAGAACGCGTCCGTCGCGCTGGTGCACGCGAGCGAGAAAGGTATCGCCGTCGATCGTGCGAATGACGTCGACCGGCTGACGGATGTCCGGATTGGCCTGCTGCAAAATGATCTGGGCATCTCGCGATTGACCGTCGATCGCATGCGGGAAGGGCCAGTTCATCCCGTGCCGGAACGTAAGCACGACGGCCACCACGATTGCGACCACGAACATCCACGGCAACAGCCCGGAGAAGTGACGGCCGAACGGCGAACCACTGTATGAGGGCCGGTATGGATGGCTGGGATCGAAACGCGGCATCCGCGCACGCTAGGGCTGAGTCGGGCGATCCGGCAAGACAGCCTCAAAAGCCAGTCTCAAAAGTCCGACGCGATGCCCTTACGTTCCCAATCGCCATAGCGGGTGGGCTCAGGCCCCTTCGGCCCCTGCAATTCCTTCGGCGCCGCCGCGGCGTGGGCAGCAGCAGCCTGCCGGCGCGCCTCGGCCTCGGCCAGCGCGCGCTGGGCGGCTGGCGGAAGCGGCTTGCGATCGGGAACAGGGGGCTGGTCACTCATCTCGGCGGTTCCTAGCGCAGGATCACGGGGTGTGCGACGTCCAATAACGCATTGCTGAGATGGTCATGACGGGCTGTAAAGGCGAGAGGCCATTCTTACATTTGGCATATTCGCGTGCCAGAGATAGCTCTCTCGAGGCATGCGCCCATTGCGGCGGAACTGCCGCTCGCTCAGAACCTTGCGTCCGCATGCCATCTCAACGTTTCGCTCCTCCGTCCGAAGTGCCCGGTCTCGCGGCGCGGCGGATTGCCGCCGACATCGTCGACGGTGTGCTGCACAAGCACCGCACGCTTGACGATCAGCTCGACGGCAGCGGTGCCCATCCCGGATTGAAGACGCTCGCCGACCGCGACCGCGCGCTGATGCGCCGCTTGGTCGCGACCGTGCTGCGCCGGCTCGGCACGCTCGGCCATGTGCTGTCCCGCCTGCTCGACAAGGGCATTCCCTCAGAAGCGCCGCGCGCGCAGAGCGCACTCCTGATCGGCGCCGCCCAGATCCTCTGGATGGACGTGCCCGATCACGCCGCGGTCGATCTCTCCGTCCGCCTCGTCCAATCCGACCGGCGTGCCGCGCGTTATGCCGGCCTCGTCAATGCCGTGCTGCGCCGCTGCGCGCGCGAGGGCAAGGCGCTGGTGGACGAAGTTGCCAATCAATCGCTGGACCTGCCGCCCTGGCTGCTCGCGCGCTGGAGCGCGCATTACGGCGAGGCGACCGCGAGGGACATGGCGCTGGCGCTCGGCCACGAGCCCTCGCTCGACCTCACCGTGAAATCGGACGCCGCGCAATGGGCGAGCCGCCTGCATGGCGAGACGCTGCCGACCGGCACGGTGCGGATGCTGCTGCACGGCTCGGTGACGGTGCTGCCGGGCTTTGCCGAAGGACAATGGTGGGTGCAGGACGCCGCCGCGGCGCTGCCGGCGCGGCTGTTCGGCGACATCAAGGGCAAGGCCGTTGCCGATCTCTGCGCCGCCCCGGGCGGCAAGACCGCGCAACTGGCACAGGCCGGCGCGCATGTCACGGCGATCGACCGCTCACCCGCCCGGGTGGCGCGTCTGCGCGAGAATCTGACGCGGCTGTCGCTCCAGGCCGAGACTGTCGTCGCCGACGCCGTGGAATGGGCCGGCCCTGCCGAGGGTTTTGACGGCATCCTGATCGACGCGCCCTGCACATCAACCGGCACGATCCGGCGCCATCCCGACGTCGCGTGGCTCCGGCAGGAATCCGACGTCGCCGCCCTGACCGCGCTCCAGCGGCGGCTGCTGAAGAAATCCGTCTCGCTGCTCAAGCCGGGCGGGACGCTGGTCTACTGCACCTGTTCGCTGGAACCCGAAGAGGGCGAGCAGGCGATCGCGGCGCTGCTGGCCACGGAGGGTGGCCTGCGCCGCGTGCCGATCGAAGCTTCCGAGGTCTCGGGGCTCAGCGAGATCATCACCACGGAGGGCGACCTGCGCACGCTGCCCAGCCACCTGCCGAACGCCGATCCCAAGCTCGGCGGGCTCGACGGATTCTACGCAGCCCGGCTCGTTAAATCCTGATTTTGCACCGGTTTTTGCGCCGGCGCTGATTCGCGACACTTCAAGATGGTGTCAGACGTCCGATTTTGGGATTAAGAAGGATTCGTCGTTAATCCTCTCCCCCTCCAAGGCAAGGCGTGTCGGTCGCTCAACGCAGACGTATCTCGACGCTGGTGATGAACCGCTTCGCGCGGAACATGCTCGCGCGCGCGAGCGGCGGTTCCGTTGCGCTGTCGCGGGTCTGGCCCGGCCGTACCGACCGGCTGATCATCGCGCCGCATGACCTGCGCACGGCGGATGCGACCCGCGCCGCCGAGATCTATGCCGGCCGCTTCGTCTTCGCCGGCAAGATCGTCAATTGCCACGGCCGCTCGATCTTCGATCTCGAACCGCCGTCGGAAGACTGGGAGGTCGCGCTGCTCGGCTTCGGCTGGCTGCGCCATCTGCGCGCCGCCGACACCGCGCTGACGCGGGCTAATGCGCGCGCGCTGGTCGAGGACTGGATCGCCAACCCCGCCAACAAGCGCCGCCCCGTCGCGCGGCGCGCCGACGTGCTGGCGCGGCGTGTGATCTCGCTGCTGTCGCAGGCGCCGCTGGTGCTCAACGACACCGACAACAAATTCTACCGCCGCTATTTGCGGGCGCTGGCGCGGGAGATCCGCCTCCTGCGCTACACCATGGTCAACATTCCCGACGGGGTGCCGAAGCTCCAGGTGCAGATCGCGCTGTGCTACGCGGCGCTGTGCCTTGCCAACCAGGCGCGACAGATCCGCAGCGCGTCGAAAAAGCTTTCGGACGAGTTGCAGCGGCAGATCCTGCCCGACGGCGGCCACATCTCGCGCAATCCGGGCGCGCTGATCGAGCTCCTGATCGACCTGTTGCCGCTGCGGCAGACCTTTGCTGCGCGCAACATCGCGCCGCCGCCGGCGCTGCTCAATGCGATCGACCGCATGATGCCGATGCTGCGCTTCTTCCGGCACGGCGACGGCAATTTCGCGCTGTTCAACGGCATGAGCGCGACGCCCTCGGACCTGCTCGCCACGCTGCTCGCCTATGACGACACCCACGGTGCGCCGATGGCGAACATGCCGCATACCGGCTTCCAGCGCCTCGACGCCGGCCAGACCACGCTGATCATCGACACCGGCCCGCCGCCGCCGGCCGGCGTCAGCCACGACGCCCATGCCGGCTGCCTGTCGTTCGAATTGTCTTCCGGCATCAGCCGCATCGTCACCAATTGCGGCATGCCGACCACGGGCCGCGACAATTGGCGGCCGTTCGCACGCGGCACCGCGGCGCATTCGACGCTGACCTATCACGAGACGTCCTCGTGTCAGTTCGTCGAGATGTCGGCGATGAAGCGCCTCCTGCACGGCTCGCCGGTCACCAGCGGCCCCGTCGAGGTCGAGAGCTATCGCGAGATCGTTCAGAACGGCACGCTGCTCACGACCTCGCATGACGGCTACCTCGCGAAATTCGGCGCGATCCATCGCCGCGTGCTGATGGTCGCCAATGACGGCGCACGCATCGACGGCGAGGACACGCTGTCGCCGCTGCAGGGCGGACGCTTCAAGGGCGCCGACGCGGATTTCGCACTACGCTTCCATCTGCATCCGGCGGTGAAAGCGAGCCGGCTGTCGGATGCCCGCGGCGTCATGCTGGTGCTGCCGAACCGCGACGTCTGGACCTTCGAGGCGCTCGACGACAAGGTCGACCTCGAGGACAGCGTGTTCCTGGCCGGCAATGACGGCCCGCGCCGCACCGCGCAGATCGTGATCCGGCAGGATGCGCGGCAGGCGCCGTCGATCCGCTGGAGCTTCGTCCGCTCCACCGCTTCGCCGGCGGTCACCAATGCCCGCCGCAACGCCCGGCGCGAGCCGGAACTTCCGCTGTAAACGCGCACGATTCGGCCCCATCTCATCGTTGTGAAAACGGCCGAAAGCTGCTATCGAGCCCTCGCTCGCGCGACTGGCGACCTTGGATGGAGCACCATCGGGAAGCGCGGGATACAGAAGCCGCGCGCCTGGGCATAGACACTCCTTAAGACAGAGGATCTTGCTCATGACTGACCATCCCCGCCGCGTCACCCGTGCTCTTCTCTCCGTCTCCGACAAGACCGGCCTGATCGAGTTCGCAAAGGCGCTTGCCGCGCACGATGTCGAGCTGGTCTCGACCGGCGGCACCGCCAAGGCGATCGCCGCAGCCGGCCTCAAGGTGAAGGACGTTTCCGACCTCACCGGCTTCCCCGAGATGATGGACGGCCGCGTCAAGACGCTGCATCCGAAGGTGCATGGCGGCCTGCTCGCGATCCGCGACAACAAGGAACATGCGGACGCCATGAAGGCGCACGGCATCGCGCCGATCGATCTCCTGGTCGTCAACCTGTATCCGTTCGAGGCCACCGTCGACAAAGGCGCGGGCTTCGAGGATTGCATCGAGAACATCGACATCGGCGGCCCCGCGATGATCCGCGCCGCGGCGAAGAACCATGACGACGTCGCCGTCGTGGTCGAGGCCGAGGACTACAAGGCCGTGCTCGACGAGCTCGCGGCCAACAACGGATCGACGACGTTGAAGCTGCGCCGGCGGCTTGCCGCAAAGGCCTATGCGCGCACCGGCGCTTATGACGCCGCGATCTCGAACTGGTTCAACCGCCAGCTCGAAATCGACGCGCCCGACTTCCGCGCCTTCGGCGGCAGACTGATCCAGTCGCTGCGCTATGGCGAGAACCCGCACCAGACCGCGGCGTTCTATGCGACGCCCGACAAGCGGCCAGGCGTCTCGACCGCGCGGCAACTCCAGGGCAAGGAGCTCTCCTACAACAACATCAACGACACCGATGCGGCCTATGAGTGCATCGGCGAGTTCGACGCCAAGCGCACCGCGGCCTGCGTCATCGTCAAGCACGCCAATCCGTGCGGCGTCGCCGAGGGCTCCGATCTCGTCAGCGCCTATCGCAAGGCGCTGGCCTGCGATTCCACCTCGGCGTTCGGCGGCATCATCGCGATGAACCGCGCGCTCGACGCCGACACCGCGCGCGAGATTACAAAGATCTTCACCGAGGTGATCATCGCGCCCGATGCCAGCGAGGAGGCGATCGCGATCATCGGCGCGCGCAAGAATCTGCGCCTCCTGCTCGCCGGCAGCCTGCCCGATCCGCGCGCGCCTGGCCTCACCGCCAAGACGGTCGCCGGCGGTCTTCTCGTGCAAAGCCGCGACAACGCCGTGGTCGACGACATGACCTTCAAAGTTGTGACCAAGCGTGCGCCCACCGACGCCGAGATGCGCGATCTGAAATTCGCGTTCCGCGTGGCAAAACACGTCAAGTCCAACACCATCATCTACGCCAAGGATCTCGCCACCGTCGGCATCGGCGCGGGCCAGATGAGCCGGGTGGATTCAGCGCGGATCGCGGCGCGCAAGGCGCAGGACGCAGCCAATGAGCTCAAGCTCGCCGAGCCGCTCACCAAGGGCTCGGTGGTGGCGTCGGATGCGTTCTTCCCGTTCGCCGACGGCATGCTCGCCTGCATCGAGGCCGGCGCCACCGCCGTGGTGCAGCCCGGCGGCTCCATGCGCGACGACGAGGTGATCAAGGCCGCCGATGAGCACGGCATCGCCATGGTGTTCACGGGCACGCGGCACTTCAGGCACTAACTCATCGCGAGCGTAGCCCGGATGGAGCGCAGCGAAATCCGGGTCTCACGTCTCAGCAACAGCGGCCCCGGATCGCGCTTCGCTCCATCCGGGCTCCGCTACTAATCCCTCACCCGCATCAACAGCCCCAACCCGGCGACGAAGAACACCACCAGCACGGCCATGCCGGCCTTCTGGCTCGCCGTCACCGCGGTGATCATGCCGATCAGCAGCGGGCCGATGAAGGACGTTACCTTCCCCGTCAGCGCGAACAGGCCGAAATACTGCGCGATGCGGTCCTTGGGCGCGAGACGGATCAGCAGCGTGCGCGAGGCGGCCTGAAGCGGGCCGCCAGCAGCGCCGATGAGACAACCCAAAACGAGATAGGCGCGCTCGGCCGCGCTCGAGAACAAGGGCGCGCCCGGAAGAGGCGGCGCGACCTTGACGAAGAGGACACTGCCCTTGTCGACCAGAAGAATCGCCGCCACCGCCAGCAACAGAACAAGCAGGCTGCCGGCGATGACGCGCTTCGGCCCGAGACGATCGTCGAGCTTGCCGCCGAGCCAAGCGCCAAGGGCGCCGGCAATCGCGAGCATGATGCCGAAGGTGCCGATCTGGATCGTGTGCCAGCCGAAGGTGCCGGCGGCATAGATGCCGCCGAACGCGAACAGCGACACCAGCCCGTCGGTATAGATCATGTTGGCGAGCAGGAATGCCGCGAGCGATTTCCGCTGCGGCAGACCCTTGATCGATTGCCTGAGATCCGACAATCCCTCGCGCAGCGCCTCGCGCACCGGATGCTTCGCCGGATAATCCGGCGTGAACAGGAACAATGGCGTCACGAAGATGATGAACCACAGCCCGGTCAGCGGTCCCACGATGCGATCGCCCTGGTGGCTGACCGGATCGAGCCCGAACAGCGGCCTGAAGCCGAGCAGCGTGCGGCCGGTCTCGGGATTGGCGGCGAGGAAGCCGAGCACGATGACGAGGCTGACGATGCCGCCGATGTAACCCGTGGCCCAGCCGGTGCCGGAGAGCCGGCCGATCCGCTCGGGCGGCACCAGGGTCGGCATCATCGCGTTGTTGAAGACGGTGGCGAATTCCGCGCCGACGCTGGCGAGTGCGACCGCGGTGAGCAGCGGCGCAATGATGGCGGGATCGCCGGGCTTGCCGATCCAGAGCGTGCAGGCCGCCAGCACCAGCAGCGCGCCGAATCCCGCGATCCACGGCTTCCTGCGGCCTGAGGCATCGGCAATGGCGCCGAGCACCGGCGACATCAGCGCGATCGCGAGGCCCGCAGCCGCCATCGCGAAGCCCCACAACGACTGGCCGGTGGCGGGATCTGGCGCAATGCTGGTGGCGAAATAGGGTGCGAAAACAAAGGTCGTGATCAGCGTGAAATAAGGCTGCGCGGCCCAGTCGAAAAAAATCCAGCTGATGATGGCGGCGCGCGGCGGATAGGTCCGCTGCGCGCCGGCCAAGCGCGCATCCGGGGCGATCGTCGTCATATTCCAGTCCCCATCACGAACAGTTTTGCCTCTGTGAGGGCAAACCGTATAGCATTGAAGCGACGCGTGTGAACTGGCCCGAGGCCACGGCGGAAGCTTGATATGTCGTCATATTCGACACGGCGGACATTTTTCGCCTTCGTTGCCACTCTGGCGTTTGGTCTTGCGTCTGCGGCCGCACAGGATGCGCGGCGGACCTATGTCCCACCCGCGCTCGACACGGTGCACGCCGTTCCGTCCGAGCACGGCATGGTGGTGGCGCAGGAAAAAATATCGGCGCAAGTCGGCGCCGACATCCTGCGCCGCGGTGGCAACGCGGTCGACGCCGCGGTCGCCACCGGCTTTGCGATGGCCGTGACGTATCCGCGCGCCGGCAATATCGGCGGCGGCGGATTCATGGTGATCCATTCGGCCGAGCGCAACGAGGACATCACGATCGACTATCGCGAGACCGCGCCGGCCGCGACCACCCCGCAGATCTTCCTCGGCGCTGACGGCAAGCCCGATGCGGTGAAGTCGCGGGATTCCGCGCTCGGCGTCGGCGTGCCAGGCACCGTCGCAGGTCTTGCGCTGGCCTTGGAAAAATACGGCTCGGGCCGGTTCACGCTGGCACAGCTGCTCGAGCCCGCGATTGGGCTCGCCCGCGACGGCTTTGTCGTCACCGACGACATTGCCGACACGCTGCCGGGTTGGCACCGGCGGCTGGCGCGCTGGCCGTCGTCGGCCAAGATCTTCTCGCGCCCCGACGGCACGGCGCTCGGCGAAGGCGACAGGCTGGTCCAGAGCGATCTCGCCGAAACGCTGTCGGCCGTCGCCGCACAGGGGCCACGCGGCTTCTATGAGGGGCCGGTCGCGGACAAGCTCGCCAAGGCCGTGGCTGACGCCGGCGGGATCATGACGCCGGCCGATCTGAAATCCTATTCTGCAGTGATCCGTGCCCCGGTGCACGGCACCTATCGCGGCTACGACATTGTCTCGATGCCGCTGCCTTCCTCCGGCGGCGTGGTGCTGGTGGAGACGCTCAACATCCTCGAGGGCTTTCAGCTGGCCGATCTAAAACAGGGGTCGCCGGCTTCGCTGCATCTGCTGATCGAAGCCATGAAGCGCGCCTATGCGGATCGTGCGCGCTATCTCGGCGATCCCGCCTTCGTCAATGCACCGATCGAGACGCTCACTGCAAAGGACTACGCCGCCAAGCTGCGCGCCGGCATCTCCACGGAGCGCGCTACGCCGTCGAAGCAGCTCATCTCCGCCCCTCCCGCGCCGCGCGAGGGGACCAACACCACGCATTTTTCTGTCGTCGATGCCGGCGGCAATGCCGTCAGCAACACGTATACGCTGAACTTCAGCTACGGCGTCGGCCTCGTTGCCGACGGAACCGGCGTGCTGCTCAACAACGAGCTCGACGATTTCACCGCAGCGGTCGGCGCTTCCAACGCCTACGGCCTCGTCGGTTTCGAGCCCAATCTGCCCGGGCCCGGCAAGCGGCCGTTGTCCTCCATGTCCCCGACCATCGTGCTCAAGGACGGCAAGCCGGTGCTGGTGACGGGCTCGCCCGGCGGCAGCCGCATCATCTCGACCGTGCTCCAGGTCATCGTCAACGTGCTCGACTACAAGATGGATGTGGCCGCCGCCGTCGCTGCGCCACGGCTGCATCACCAATGGCTGCCGGACGAGGTGCGCGTCGAGAGCGGCTTTCCCGGCGATGTGCTGGTCGAGCTGAAGGCGATGGATCACCTCATCGTCGAGCCGATGGGACAGACTTCGGCCAATTCGATTCTGGTGACGCCGAACGGGCCATTCGGCGCGCCCGATCCGCGTACCCGCGGCGCGGAAGCCGCGGGACAGTAGTCTCGCCGTTGCATGGCACGGCAGCGCGCGCCTGCTTGCGCGGGCTGCCATGCGTGCTACCACCGCGCAGCTTCAAGGAACCGCCGGGGAAACGCACATGAGCACAGCCGATCCGACCCAGCGCATTGAGCGCGCGGAGATCGAAGACACCAGCCTTCTCGCCTTCTACCGCGACATGAACGCGCCGGAGCGGCGGACGTTCTGGGCCTGCGCCGCGGGCTGGGCGCTCGACGGCATGGACTTCATGATCTATCCGCTGGTGATCGGCACCATCATCGCGCTGTGGAAGGTCGATGCGGCCTCGGCCGGACTCGCCGGCACCGTGACGCTGCTGGCCTCCGCGATCGGCGGCTGGCTCGGCGGCTACCTCTCCGATCATATCGGACGTGTCAGGACGCTCCAGATCACCATCATCTGGTTCTCGTTCTTCTCGCTGGTCTGCGCGGTCGTGCAGAATTTCGACCAGCTCCTGATCGCACGCGCCGTGCTCGGCCTCGGCTTCGGCGGCGAGTGGGCGGCGGGCGCCGTGCTGATGGGCGAGGCGATCCGGCCGCAATATCGCGGACGCGCAGTCGGCTCGGTGCAGTCCGGCTGGGCGGTCGGCTGGGGTCTCGCGGTGCTGTCGCAGGCGATCCTGTTCTCGCTGATACCGGCCGAGACGGCATGGCGCTGGATGTTCGTGATCGGCGCGCTGCCGGCGTTGCTGGTGTTCTACATCCGCCGCTCCGTCACCGAGCCCGAGATCGCGGCCGAGGCCCGCGCAAAACAGGCCGCGAGCGGCGATCGTCCGGCGCTCTGGGAAATCTTCTCCGGCCCGATCCTGAAGACCACGATCCTGGCCTCGCTGATGGCGACCGGCTGCCAGGGCGGCTACTACGCGATCACCTTCTGGGTGCCGCAGTTCTTGACCAAGGAGCGGCACCTGTCGATCGTCGGTTCGACCGGTTATCTCTCGACGCTGATCATCGGCTCTTTCATCGGCTATCTCGTCGGGGCCTGGCTCGCGGATCGCATCGGCCGGCGCAATCTGTTCCTGATCTTCTCGATCGGCGCCATGGCCGTGGTGCTGCTCTACACGCAGCTGCCGCTGACCAACGAGATCCTGTGGGTGCTCGGCTTCCCGCTCGGCTTCTTCGCCTCGGGCTATTTCTCGGGAATCGGCGCGTTCCTGACCGAGCTCTATCCGACGCGGCTGCGCGGCTCCGGCCAGGGCTTCTGCTACAATTTCGGCCGCGGCATCGGCGCGCTGTTTCCGTTCCTGGTCGGCGCGCTCTCGGCGACGACGTCGCTCGCCAATGCGATCGCGATGTTCGCGGTGGTGGCTTACGCGTTATTCTTCATTGCGGCCTTCGCGCTGCCGGAGACGCGCGGGCGCGTGCTGCACGCGGACTGACTACTCGACTTCATCCCGGGGCGGTTCGAAGAGCCGAACCCGGGATCTCAAGATTGTGGCGCGAGATTCCGGGTTCGGTGCTGTGCACCGCCCCGGAATGACGGAAGAGAGACTTACCGTCCCACCTGATACGGCCCGCCCTTTTCCAGCGCTCTGGCATAGGCCGGCCGCGCGTGGATGCGCTCCAGGAATGCCATCGCCTTGGGATGGCCGAGCTCGAGCCCGCCACGCGCCTGCGCGGCTTCGAGCGGGAAGCTCATCTGGATGTCGGCGGCGGTGAACTCGTTGCCGGCAAACCACTCGCTCTTGCCGAGCTCGCCTTCCCAATAATCCATGTGCTGCTTGAGCTGCGGATTGACCAGCGCGGTGAGCGCCTGGTTCGAGACCTTGCGCACCAGCGGGCGAAGCAGCGCGGGTGCGCGCTTCGGCATCAGCGTGAACAGCAGCTTGAGCAGCAGCGGCTGCATCGCCGAGCCCTCCGCATAGTGCAGCCAATAGGTGAAGCGCAGCCGCTCCGGCGTGTTCGGCGGCGGAATCAGCCGGCCGTTGCCGTAGGTGGCGATGAGATATTCGATGATCGCGCCTGACTCGGCGATGGTGTTGCCGTTGTCGGTGATGACGGGCGACTTGCCGAGCGGATGGATGGCGCGCAGCTCCTTCGGCGCGCGCATGTCCGGCTGGCGCTGATAGCGCACGATCTCGTAGGGCACGCCCAACTCCTCGAGCAGCCACAGCACCCGCTGCGAGCGGGAATTGTTGAGGTGGTGAACGGTCAGCATCGTTGAGGTCCCCAGGCTAGGCGCGGTCGGCCGCGCCGTTCGTGCCAGCCCGGGAACGCAATGTCGAGCCATCCAGACGGATAATTTCACCCGGGTATATTGACGCGAGCAATTTACCCGGATATTAAAGGGCCAACGTCATCAATATGGCAATGATTTCAATGCAACGGATTTTCACGGCCTTCCAGGGTCATCGCCGCCTGGCGTCCGGGCCAGCAGGAGAGGTCGCGCTGGTCGTCAAGCGGATGACGTCACCGCCGGACGAACCCATCATCATCTTCGAGGACGGCACCGGCCGATCGATCGACTTCGATCTGCGCGGCGGGGATCGCGAGGTGCTGGCGCGGGTGGCGAAGCTCATCCCGCCGCCGGTCGAGGAGACCGCGCCCCCGAGCGAGCCCCGCGGGCGCGGCCGGCCCAAGCTCGGCGTGGTCGCGCGCGAGGTGACGCTGCTCCCGCGCCACTGGGAATGGCTCAACGCGCAACCGGGCGGCGCCTCGGTCGCGTTGCGGAAGCTCGTCGACGAGGCAAGACGCGTAAGCGGCGACAAGGACCGCGAGCGGCAGGCCCGCGATGCGGCCTATCACTTCATGTCGACCATGGCGGGTAATCTGCCGCAGTTCGAGGAAGCTTCGCGCGCCCTGTTCGCGGATGACCGGCGGCGCTTCACCGGACTGATCGCCGACTGGCCGGTCGACGTCCGCGACCACATCGTCAAGCTCGCCTACAGCGACCGCGCTTAGGCGCAACACTTTCTCTCACCCCATCGACGGCCAAGCCGCGCGCGCATCGCGCGGCAACGGCTTCGCACGCCCCGACGAAAGGCCCATCCATGTCCGCGCCAAAGCCACTCTGGACGACATTCCTCCGCTTCCTCGCACCGCTGGTGCTGAGCAACGCGCTGCAATCGCTGTTCGGGACCGTCAGCAACGTCTATCTCGGCCAGATGATCGGCGTCGACGCGCTCGCCGCGGTGTCGGCGTTCTTCCCGGTGATGTTCTTCCTGTTCGCCTTCGTCATGGGCCTGAGCACCGGCGCCACCGTGCTGATCGGCCAGGCCTTTGGCGCGGGCGAGCACGGCAGGATCAGGATCGTCGTCGGCACGACGCTCGCGATCGGCCTGCTGCTCTCACTTTCGGTTGCGCTGGCCGGCGGCTTCTTCAGCCGGCAACTGATGACGATGCTCGCGACGCCAGCGGACATCCTCGACCAGGCCAGTGCTTATGCGCGCATCATGCTGCTCACCATGCCGCTCGGCTTCGTCTTCCTGCTGATGACGGCGATGATCCGCGGCGTCGGCGACGCCGTGACGCCGCTGCTGGCGCTGGCCTTGTCGACTACCATCGGATTGATCCTGACGCCGATGCTGATCCGCGGCGCGTTCGGATTGCCTGCCGCCGGAATCACCAGTCCGGCCTGGGCGGCCGCGATTGCCAACGCGCTGACGCTGCTCGCGCTGGCCGCCTATCTGCTGCGGACGAAGCATGCACTGGCACCGGACGCCGCGCTGCTGCGTCATCTGCGGCTCAATCGTGCCGTGCTCGGAAACATCCTCGGCATCGGACTGCCGAGCGCGGTCGGCATGGTGGTAATGGCAATCGCCGAGTTGGTGCTGCTCGGGCTCGTCAATGGCTTTGGATCGGATGCAACCGCCGCGTATGGCGCGGTCAACCAGGTGATGGGCTACACGCAGTTCACGGCAATGTCGATTTCGATCGCGGTCTCGATCCTCGGCGCACAGGCCATCGGCGGCGGCGACAGGGCGCTGCTCGATGGCATCGTGCGCACTGGCCTCATTTTCAACATCGTCCTGACCGGCGGGCTGGTGGGGCTGATCTATCTGGCGCCGCGGGCCGTGCTCGGCCTCTTCATCACCGACAGTGCCGTGCTTGATCTCGCGAAGGGACTGCTTCACATCGCGCTATGGAGCTCGGTGCCGTTCGGCCTGGCCACCGTGTTTTCCGGAGCCATGCGCGCGGCCGGCGTCGCCTTGACGCCGATGCTGCTCTCGATCTTCGCCATTGTCGCGATCGAGCTGCCGGCCGCGGTGTTCCTGAGCCGCGCGATCGGCCTTGAGGGCGTGTGGGCCGCCTATCCGATCGTGTTCTGCGCCATGTTGGTTTTGCAGATGGGCTATTACCTCGTGGTGTGGCGCAGGCGCGCGATCAGGCGTCTGATCTGACCGGATCATCAAGATATTATGACCATCATTAAACGGTGGACCGGTGGCGCGCCCTGCGCCACAATGGATGAAAAGCCAGATCAGAAAGCCAGGTCAGGGAGAACGATTTTGACCCGCACAGCCCCGCAATTCCTGTTCGATTTCGGCAGCCCGAACGCCTATCTCAGTCATCTCGCGATCCCGGCGATCGAGCAGCGCATCGGTATCAAGTTCGAATACGTGCCGATCCTGCTCGGCGGCATCTTCAAGTCGACCAACAACAAGTCACCGGCCGAGACGCTCGCCGGCATCAAGAACAAGCGCGAATTCCAGGCGGTCGAGACCGAGCGCTTCGTCAAGCGCTTCAAGGTCCAGCCCTATGTCATGAATCCGTTCTTCCCGGTCAACACGCTGAACCTGATGCGGACCGCGATCGCGGCACAGACCGAGGGCGTGTTCGAAAAATATGTCGAGGCCGCCTTCCACCACATGTGGCGCGAGCCGAAGAAGATGGACGACCCGGAGGTCGCAGCCAAGGCGCTGGCGTCCTCCGGCCTCGATGCCCAAAAACTGTTCGCCCGCGCCCAGGAGCCCGAGGTCAAGGGTAAGCTGATCAAGAACACCGAGGACGCCGTTGCCCGCGGTGCGTTCGGCTCACCCACCTTCTTCGTCGGTAACGAGATGTTCTTCGGCAAGGAGCAGCTGCGCGAGGTCGAGGAATTGGTGCTGGAAACGTAGTCTGCACATCTCCAGCGACAGAATGTGATCGCGGTAGCATTCTGGGTTGCTTCGCTTCGTTCGCAACGACGTCTATAGATAGGCCGCTAATAGCAACAATAAGGAATTTCCCATGCGTATCCTCGTGGTCGGCGCCGGCGCCATCGGCGGCTACTTTGGTGGCAGGCTGTTACAGGCCGGCCGCGACGTCACCTTCCTGGTCCGGCCGCGCCGCGCCAGCGAGCTCGCGAGCGCCGGCCTCGTCATCAAGAGCCCGAACGGCGACGTGACCTTGAAGAATCCGCCGACCGTTCAAGCCGACGCGCTCAAGGACAAGTTCGACGTCGTGCTGTTAAGCTGCAAGGCATTCGACCTCGACGACGCCATCAAGTCGTTCGCGGCCGCCGTCGGCCCTGGTACGGCGATCATTCCCATGCTCAACGGCATGAAGCATCTCGACACGCTCGACGAAAAATTCGGCAAGGAGCGCGTGCTCGGCGGCCTCTGCGCCATCGCGGCGACCCTGAACGAGAAGCGCGAAGTGGTGCAGCTCCAGCCGATGCAGTCGCTCAATTACGGCGAGCGCGACGGCAAGCTCTCGGACCGGGTCAAGGCGATCGACGAGGCCTTCAAGGGCGGCATCAATGGCGCCGCCGCCAGCCCGAACATCATGCAGGACATGTGGGAGAAGTGGGTGTTCCTGTCTTCGCTCGCCGCAAGCACCAGCCTGATGCGTACCTCCGTCGGCAACATCCTCGCGGCCCCCGGCGGCAGGGACTTTTTGCTCGGCATGCTGGACGAGACCAGCGCAATCGCCACCGCGTCGGGCTACACGCCGGGCGGCCCGTTCTTCGAGCGCGTGAAGGGCAACCTCACCACCGAGGGATCGCCGATGACGGCATCCATGTTCCGCGATATCAAGGCGGGCCTGCCGGTCGAGGCCGATCACGTCATCGGCGATCTCATCGCCCGCGCCGATGCGGCAAAGGTGCCAGTGCCGAAGCTGCGCATCGCGTATACGCATCTGAAGGCGTATGAGAAGCAGCGGGCGGGCTGACCGCACACTCAACTGTCGTCCCGGACAAGCGCAGCGAAGCGGAGCGCCGATCCGGGACCCATAACCACAGGAAGTGGTTATGGCGCGCGCTGGTCACCACAAGTCTTCGTCAAACTTGGTCCTGTGGTTATGGGTCCCGGGTTCGCGCTTTGCGCGCCCCGGGACGACAATCGAGTTTGCCGCCACAGCTCCGCGCTATTTGAAATACGCGAGATAGTGCGAGACGGCGGTGATTTCCTCATCGCTCATGTGATAGGCGACATCGGCCATCGCAGCGCCACCGCCGCCGACGCGCTGGCTGCTCTTGTAGTCGTGCAACGACTTGACCAGGTATTCCTCGCGCTGGCCGGCGAGCCGCGCGACGGCCTTGGTGCCGGCGAAGCTATCCGTATGGCACGAGGCGCAGCGGCGGCCGACGGCCACTTGCGCGCCCTTTGTGGACAGGTCCGGATCCCCGTCTTCCGCTGCCTTCGGCGGCGTCATCTGCGCGAAATAGGCGCCGAAATTGCGGATGTCCTCGTTGGTGATCTCCTCGGCGATCGGCTGCATCTGGTCGTTCTTGCGCGAGCCGGCGCGGAAGAACACGAGCTGCCACTGGATGAATTGATCGGGCTGGCCGGCCAGCGAGGGGATGTTCTCCGTCTGCGAGATACCGTTCTCGCCGTGACAGCCGGAGCAGACGGCGGCCTTCTCCTGGATCGCGGCATTGTCGGCGGCCTGAGCGCGGACGATTGCAAGTGCTGCGAGCGATAGCGTCACAGACAGAATTCCAAACCGAACGACTCGCATGGCTGATTTCTCCGACTGTCATTGCCGGGCTTGCCCCGCCTGCTTGGCGTAGGCCCGGCAATCCATCCCGTTTGCAAAGAGGTTTCTGGTTTGATGGATGTCCGGATCAAGTCCGGGCACGACGAACGCGTTCCGCTGCAAGCCTGTCACAAACAAAAGAGGCTGCGGCCGTCATCCGGTCGCAGCCTCGTGTCGTCGCACGCTACTTCTTGCTGTAGCTGATGCGATAGATCGCGCCGGCCCAGTCGTCGGCGACGAGGATCGAGCCATCCTTGGCGAGGATGATGTCGTTGGGACGGCCGAGATAGCCCTGGTCGCCCTCGATCCAGCCGGAGGCGAACACCTCCTTCTTGGCGTTCTTGCCGTCGGGGCCGACGATTACGCGCGTGATATTGCCGCCCTGGTACTTGTGGCGATTCCAAGAGCCGTGCTCGGCGATCAGGATGTTGTTCTTGTACTCGGCGGGGAATTGGTCGCCGGTATAGAACTTCATGCCGAGCGGAGCGACATGCGCGCCGAGGTTCAGCACGGGCGGCGTGAACTCGGAGCATTTGTGGCCCATCGCGAACTTCGGATCGGGCAGGTCGCCCTGGTGGCAATAGGGATAGCCGAAGTGCTCGCCGATCTTGTTGATCATGTTCAGCTTGTCGCTGGGCAGATCGTCGCTGATCCAGTCGCGCGCGTTCTCGGTGAACCAGAACTTGCCGGTGCGCGGATCGACGTCGCCGCCGACCGAGTTACGAACGCCGAGCGCATAGATTTCGGCGTTGCCGGTCTTGGGATCGACGCGGCGGATCTGCGAGACGCTGGTCGGGGGCACGCCGACGTTGAAGGGCGGGCCGAACGGGAGGTAGAACCAGCCTTCCTTGTCGACCGCGATGTACTTCCAGCCATGCGCGGCATAGGAGGGCATGTCGTCATAGACGACCTTGCCGTCGCCGAGCTTGTCGAGATTGGCTTCCGCGTTGTCGTAACGGATCAGCTTGTCGACCGCGATGACGTAGAGCGCGCCATCCCTGAAGGCGAGACCGGTGGGCATGTTCAGCCCCTTCAGGATGGTCTTGACCTCTTTCTTTCCGTTGTTGTCCTTGATGGCATAGACGTTACCGAGGCCGAACGAGCCGACGAACAGCGTGCCCTTGTCACCCCAGGCCATCTGCCGCGCGGCGAGAACGCCGGGCGCATAGACTTCGATCTTGAAGCCGGCCGGCAGCTTGATCTTCTTCATCATCGCGGCGAGCTCGGCTTCCGACGCGCCGGTCGGCGGGCCCGACGGCGGCGCGAGGCCCTTCTGCGCCTCGGTCTCGTCGCCGAGGAACCAGTCATCCGGTGGATGGGTCCAGAACTCCTTGGTGCCGGATTCGTATTTCTTCAGCTGGCGGTTCTTGTCCTGCTGTTGCGCGCTGACTGCGCTTGTCCCCGCGAGAAGGGCAACCGCTGCAAGCGCCAGGACGGATTGAAAGACGGATTGATGGAATTTCATCGCGTCACTCCCCTAAGGCAGCCGTCAGGGCTGCACGTAATTTTGTTTTGCTAGTCGAGAGGCGAAGTTCCGACTCTGTCAGGACGACAGACGCAAAAATGTTAGCACATCTGCGGACGGTGAGAAGCGCGTCGGGAGCACTGCAGTCAGACTCAATAGAAATTGAGACTGAATGCCACGAAGATTTGCACGGCGACGATCACGATCACGCTGCAACGCGGAATCAAAATGGCGCGTGACTGATTTGCAGGCAGCAGGCGGGGCGGTCGCACAAAATTGCGAAAACAACCCCATGCACAGTAGAACGGCTCAGCCCGGTCTGCTCCCGGTGACGCCGGGCAGACATTTGATGCGTCGAGCAAAACAACAAAGACGGCGATTACGAGGCGACGGGATAGGGTCCGTCGTCGAATACGGTGTCGTGATAGCCTTTCGACCCGATCTCGCGTGCCAGCGTGCTGCGAAAATCCGTGCCCTCGCGCAGGCTGTTCAGGACATGCGCGAAGTCGAATTCGGGCCGCCAGCCCAGCTCGCGCCGCGCGCGGTCGTTGACATAGACGCGGTCGATCTCGGGGAATAGCCGCCATCCGCGCGCCGCATAGAGCTGCGTGCAATCCGGGTAGAGCTCGCGCACGACACCGGCCGCGTCGCGCGCGAGCGCCGCGAGATGACGGGGCTCGAACGGGCTGGTGGCGGAGATGATGTAACGGGCAAAACCGATCTTCGGCGCACGCGCGACGGCGAGCAGATGGGCGCTCACCGCGTCCGCTATATCCAACCGTCTATAGAGCAGCTCGTTGGCCTGCGCGTTGTCCAGCGGGTAAGCCGATCGCATCGCGGGATCGTCATCGTCCTCCGGAAAGAAGCGCGAGGTCCTCAAGATCACGACCGGCAGGCCGCGCTCGCGAAAGAACAGCTCGCACAGAGTCTCGGCCATCAGCTTGGTCGTGCCGTAGATGTTCTTCGGCACCGGCGCCAGGTCCTCGGTGACCCACACCGCGGCCTGTCCGGCTTCGGGTCGAAGCTGCGACCCGAATGCGCTGGTGGTGCTGGTGAAGACGAAGCTGCGCACGCCGGCCGCCACCGCGGCCTCGAGCAGATTGAGCGTGCCGGTGACATTGGTGTCGACGAAATCCTGCTTGCCGTGGGTCGCCACATGCGGCTTGTGCAGCGTCGCGGTGTGAATGACGGCGCCGACGCCCTCGATCTGCCGCCGCACGAAGTCGGGATCCACGATCGAGCCGACGGTGTCGGTGAAGGGCGATGGCTTCAGATCGATCCCACGCGCGTGGGAACTGCGCCCCCTGAGCATACGGAGAACAGCCTCCCCGAGGTGGCCTGCGCTGCCCGTGACCAGAATTGTCATTTGAGACCCAATACAGCCGCCAGCGGCGTGGAAGACCACGGCCCGACCCGGTTTGGCTGGATGCTTTGGGAAAAATTGGAGCGGGCGAAGGGGCTCGAACCCTCGACCCCGACCTTGGCAAGGTCGTGCTCTACCACTGAGCTACACCCGCATCCTGTGTCGGTCGCGTGACGCGCCGGCAACGGCTGTCGTATGCCAAAAGCGGACGGCGAATGCAACAGCTACCGGCAGCATAGATTCGCAATTGAAGGGCCCATATGGACCCCGAATGCGGCCAAATCGCCCGAAAACGCTCCGGAACCGGCGAATCGACCCTGATGGATTGAAATTCGGCCCATTCGGCCCAATCTAGGAGCCGACAACAAAGCATATGAATCGGCGACGTGCTAAAGAGCCGCCATTCCAGCCATCAGACGAGGGGATCCCGTGACGATCATCGAACAGGGTAACGGAGCGGCGGGCCCGGCTGCGGCCGATCTGATCAAGGACACCACCACCCAGACCTTCGTGAAGGACGTCATCGAGGAATCGAAGCGCCAGCCGGTGCTGATCGACTTCTGGGCGGAGTGGTGCGGCCCCTGCAAGCAGCTCACGCCCGTCCTGGAAAAGGCGGTCAAGGCGGCCAAGGGCAAGGTCAAGTTGGTCAAGATGAACATCGACCAGCATCCGGCGATCCCGGGCCAGATGGGCATCCAGTCGATCCCGGCCGTGATCGCCTTCGTCAACGGCCAGCCGGCCGACGGCTTCATGGGCGCAGTGCCGGAGAGCCAGGTCAACGCCTTCATCGAAAAGGTGACCAAGGGCGTGACGGCGCCGGGCGAGCCCAATATCGCCGAGATCCTGCAAGAGGCCGAGGCGGTGCTCGCCGAGGGAGACGCCGCCGCCGCGGCGCAGATCTATGCCGAGGTGCTGCAGCACGATTCGACCAACATCGCGGCCCTTGCCGGGCTCGCGAAATGCTACGCCGTCTCCGGCGCGATGGAGCAGGCCAAGCAGACGCTGGCGATGGTGCCGGAATCCAAGCGCAACGACCCCGCCGTGAAGGCCGTGCAGACCGCGATCGATCTCACCGAGCAGGCGGAGCAATTGGGGCCGGTGGCCGAGCTGGAACAGAAAGTCGCCGCAAACCCGCTCGATCATCAGGCTCGCTTCGACCTTGCGACCGCGCTGAATGCGCAAGGCAACCGGACGGCGGCCACCGAGCAATTGCTGGCGATCATCAGGCGCGACCGCAAGTGGAACGACGACGGCGCCCGCAAGCAGCTCGTGCAATTCTTCGAGGCCTGGGGTGGCACGGATGATGCTACCGTCGAAGGACGAAAGCGCTTGTCGACGATCCTGTTTTCGTAAGGATTATTGTTGGAGCATGATCTTGTCGGAAAGCCGCTTCACACTTTTCCGGATCATGCTCTAGCGCGTCTAGCGGGGTCCAGATGCCGATCAATATCGAATATCGCGGCCCCGCCGACCTGCCGGAGATCATTCCGGTATTTCCGCTGCCGGGCGCGCTTTTGCTGCCGCGCGGCCAGATGCCGCTCAACATCTTCGAGCCGCGTTACCTTTCGATGGTCGACGATTCGTTGCGCGACGGTCATCGCCTGATCGGCATGATCCAGCCCGACGTCGCCCACTCGCCGAAGAATTCCGACAGGCCGGCGCTGTTCCGCGTCGGCTGCGTCGGCCGTATCACCCAGCTCGCCGAATCCGGCGACGGCCGCTACCTCCTCGAGCTCACCGGCGTCTCGCGCTTCAAGGTGGTCGAGGAGCTCGAAGTGCTGACCGCCTACCGCCAGTGCAAGGTGGACTTCTTCACCTTCGTCGACGACTTCACCGCGCGCATGGGCGAGGAGGAGGTCGATCGCGAGGCGCTGCTGACCGTGCTGGCGGATTTCTTGAAGGCCAACAATCTCAAGGTCGACTGGGAAGGCGTCGAGAGCGCGCCCAACGAGGCGCTCGTCAACGCGCTGGCGATGATGTCGCCCTATGGCCCTGCGGAAAAGCAGGCCATGCTGGAGGCGCCGGATTTGAAGACCCGCGCCGAAATCCTGATCGCGGTGACCGAGATGGATCTCGCCAAGAAGCGCACCTCGGGCGATCCGCCGTTGCAGTGACCTCAGTTGTGATGCCGGATGCGCTTGCGGCCGGTGAACATCGCGCGGATCAGGTTCTCGCGCTGAAGAAGCCCCATCAGCACCACGCCCAGCACGTGCACCACGACCAGCACGATGACGGCGTCCGATGCGTAGGCATGGGTGTCCTCGATCCACCAGATGCCGAAGAAGGTCACGGTCACCGACAGCGCGCCGGTGATGGCCGAGACGGCGATCGACAGCAGCAGCGCCACCAGCATCAACGTGCCGGCCGGATTGAGCCCGATATAGCGACCGGTGATGCCGCGGCGCAGATTCCAGAGATAGCCTGGCGCGGCACGAAGCCTGACGCCGACCATGCGGAAGCGCGAATAGCGGCTTCCCCAAAGACCCCACACCAGACGGAAGGCGAGAAGCCCGAGCACCGTATAGCCGACGATGCGGTGAACGGTGTCGTAGACGGTGGGCGTGAACCACGCGGCCAAAATGCTGGCCGCGAGGGCCCAGTGCCACAGGCGCAACGGGAGGTCCCAGACAGCGACGGTCCGCGATGCAGTTCGATCCGCGGGGGCCCTGTCGGACACCCCGCGCGCTTCTGGCACCGCTTCGTCGATCAAGCCGTGACTATCCTTGAGCCTTACTTGAGACCTTACTTGGCAACCGTCTTCTTCAGGCTGAGATCTTCCGGGCTGTAGAACAGCTCGTAGAGCTTGCCTTCCTTGACGCCGTAGACCTCATAGCACGAGCCTTCGATCTTGGAGCGCCGCACCTCGTAACCCAGCGCCTTGGCCTTGGCTTCGGCTTCGCTGGCCGGCTTCCACGACGCCTTGTCGAGCTTGGTGCAATCCTTGAAGCCGTCGGCCATGGCCGCCGAGCTCATTCCCAAGCCGACCGTCAGTGCAATTGCAACAACACGAATGACCTTCACGAACGTCTCCTCCTCTGTCGTGTGCGCGCGTGGCGCGAAGCGGGACCGAAGGAAGCAAAGGAGAGGATGAAGTCAATCCGGTTCGAGCCTGACAGGATTTAGAGTTATTCTAATGATCCGAAAAAGATCAGCGTGCTCCGTGCGCAGCATGGATTTGGACAGTCGCTGCGGCCTTACGCCTCACGGCTTGGAGGATGCCCGCTGGCCTTGTCAGTTGCGCTAGGCCGCACTTCGCGCCTCAGGAGAGTTACGCCGCAGCCAGTCCGTCCAGGTGAGGCGTCCGCGCACGCCCTGACTGACGACGAAGCCCATGCCGCGCGCCCTTGTCTCCGAAAGATCGATCGGCAGGATTCTTCGATGCAGTCGTCTCGCATCCTGATACTGGCGGGCGAAGAGGACCAGATCGAGCGTTTCTGGCCCGCCGATCTCCGCGCGCACGCCGCGCTGTCCGTCGAACGCGCAGGTGACGACGTGGTCGGCCACATCGGACGTGTCGACCGGATTGAATCGCGTCGTCGGCACCGGCCACACCGGAAGCCAGGCGAGGCCCGAAAGCAGCCTGTCGAACAGATAATAGAACGGCATCGCGCGGACGACGGACCAAGACAGGCTGGATGCGCGCACCAGCCGTTCGCCGGCGAGCTTGACCCGCGAATAGGGCAGGGTCGCTTCGTCGAGACCGACGATCGAGACGTGGAGGAAGTGCCGCACCCCGGCTTCCGCACCGAATGCCAGCAGCCGCTCAGTACCCTCGACATCGACCGCCGAAGGCGATCTGAAGAAGTCGATCGGACGGATGCTGCCGCGCCGTGCGATCGGCGACCAGGTCGCCGCATGGATAACGGTGTCGACGTCATGCAGCGCGGCCCGCAACCCGACGCCTGTGGCGAGATCACCTGCGGCCCATTCGACGTCCGATCGCGCACCAGGCGCGCGCGCAAGCACCCGGACGCGATACCCGGCGCGAACGACACGGTCGACGATATCCCGGCCGAGATGACCTGTGCCTCCGGTGACCAATGTCAGCGCCATGGCTCAGCTCCCGTCAGCCTTGCGCGGCTCGCCGGTGGGAACGAGCACAGTTTCGCCGGTCGCGACGAGAGCCAGATCATCTCGCTCATCGGCCGCGAAAAGCTCGGCGCGGGCAAACACCTGCCTGCGCCCGGCGCGGAGCGTCGTTCCCTTGGCGACGAAATAAGTGCCGATCGCCGGCCTCAGGCAATTCATCGAGAAATGCGACGCAGTGACCGGACCCACGAGCGTCGCAGCGGCGAAGCCACAGGCGGTGTCGAGCAGGGCCGCAATCAGACCGGCGTGCAGATTTCCGGAATATTGGGTGAGGTCGTCGCGCCAGCTCATGCGGATAGTCACCTCGCCTTTGCCGGCCGCAGCGACTTCGAAGCCCACGGAGCGGTTGAACGCCGCGGAGGCGTTGACCGCGTGGAGCGTTTGCGGGTCGAATCCATGGGTCTCACTCATGCCCGGCTCCATCGCGGTGCGCGGTTCTCAAGGTTGCTTCTGATGGCCTCGATGTGATTGGGCGCGCCGAGCAGTGCCGCCTGCTCGGCGGTTTCCGCGGCGAGACCGGTCGCGGCGTTGGAGGTCGCCGACAGGTTCAACAGGCGCTTGGCCGCGCGGACGGCATCGGGGCTGCGGCTCGCGATCTCCCGCGCCGTGGCGAGCGCAGCCGACACAGGATCCTCGGTGAGCCGCGTCGCAAAGCCATAGGCAAGCGCTTCTTCCGCTGAAAAGACGCGGCCGGAATAGGTCAGCTCGCGCACGACATCGTCGCGCGCGAGATGGCGCATCAGCTGGGTGCCGCACATGTCGGGCACGAGGCCCCATTTGGCCTCGATGACTCCTAGCCTTGTTCCGGGCGCGAGATAGCGGAGATCAGCCCCCAGCGCGAGCTGGAAGCCGCCGCCGAAGGCAACGCCGTGCACCGCTGCGATCACCGGCACCGGCAGCTCACGCCAGAGCCAGACGAGATGCTGGGCGTAGTTCGCGATACCGTGTGTCCGGCGCGTCAGGTCAATGGACGGGAGCAGCGGATCGCCGTTCGCGGTGGCGAGAAGGCGGTCGAGGTCGAGGCCTGCGCAGAAAGCACGCCCTTCGCCGGAGAGAACGACGGCGCGGAGGTCCTTGCGCGCGCCGAGCCGCGTGCCTGCTGCGATGATCGCCTCGAACATCGCGGGGTCGAGCGCATTCATCTTGTCCGGACGGTTCAGCCGGAGATGAGCCACGCCGCTCTCGATGGTCAGTCGAACCCGATTTTCCATGACGCCGCTCCGCTTGAATGCGTGGCTTGTCGGCTCGAGGCTCAGTAACCGGCGACCGCCAGCACGACGACCACGCTGAGCATCATCCAGCCGAAATGGCGTCCGCGCGTGGCCCAAGCGTTGGCGAGGGCGGAGAAGCCGAACACGCAGGCCAGGGTCGCGACGATCCAGTGGCGTGCCGTCTCCGAGCCCATCCAGGGCGCCGCGATGAGGAGCACGCCGCCGCCGATCCAGGCGACGGTCGAGGCCTGCCAGACCAGGCGGATCAGGGTGCGCAGCCGTTCCGGCTCGATGCTCGCGCGGACAAAGACCTTAGTCTCGCCGAGGATGCCGTGGATGAGAGCCACAATGATGGTCAGCACGCCGGCGCACTGGAGCAAAAGGTCACGCATCGCCACACCTTCCCGGATCTTCCATACATCTGTGTATGGTGAGATAGGCGCTAGCGGGCAACCTGTCAATACACTAGTGTATGGTGAAATTCCGGGACCCCGCCATGACCGAACAGCTGACCGCCGACGACTGGATCAAGGAGGGGCTGAAGGCGCTCGCCAAAAACGGCTTCACGGCCTTGAAGGCCGATCCGCTGGCGAAAGCCATGGGCGTTTCGCGCGGCAGCTTCTACTGGCATTTCGCCGATCTCGGCGCGTTCCACGCAGCCATCCTGAAGCGCTGGCGCGACATCGCGGCCGAGCAGATCATCGCGGACGTCGAGGCCACCGGTGACGAGCCGCTCAAGGCGCTGCTGCGGCGATCCTTCAGCGCGCGGCTCGACCTGGAGCGCGCCGTGCGCAACTGGGCGGCGTTCGATGCGGCCGCGCAGGGCGCGGTGCGCGCAATCGACCGCCGCAGGATCGACTATATCGAGACGCTGCTTGCGACGCGGGGGCTCGCGCCGGCAATGGCGCAGGCCCGGGCTCAGATCCTGTACTGGACGTTTCTCGGTTTTGCGTTGTCGGGCGCGCCGGTGCCGCCGGCACGGCTCCAGGGCCTGCTCGACGAGATCCTGACGATGGTGTCCGCCTGAACGGCGACGATGGGCGAGCGCAGTTTTCTGTGCTAGAGGCTCCGGACTGCCGGAGACCCCAATGAACGCGCCCACCGAACGCCCCGAAACCAGCGTCGATCCCAAATTGCTGGAGATCCTCGTCTGCCCGCTGACCAAGGGTCCGCTGGAGTTCGATTCCGCGAAGCAGGAGCTGATCTCGCGCAGCGCCAAGCTGGCCTACCCGATCCGCGACGGCATCCCGATCATGCTGCCGGAAGAGGCGCGCAAGATCGATTGAGAGCGCGTAGCCCGGATGGAGCGCAGCGCAATCCGGGAATTCTTGCGCTAACGATGCAGCGGCCCCGGATTACGCTTCGCTCCATCCGGACTACAAAGATCCGAGCCTTTTCCTACAACGCCTCGCCCTTCAGCAACCGCGGGATCTCACCGGTCAAACCGGCGGCCTGGCGGATGAAGAGGTTCTTCAGCGGCGGGGCGCGGTCGACGAGGCCGAGGCCGATGTCGCGCACCGTGCGCAGCAGCGTCGACTGGTTGGAGAACAGGAAGTTCAGCGAGTTGGTGGCAACGCCCATCGCCATGGTGTCGAAGCGGCGCCAGCGCTGGTAGCGTTCGAGCACGTCGGCGCCACCGAGATCCATGCCGAGCCGCGCGGCATCGACCACGACCTCGGCCAGTGCTGCGACATCCTTCAGCCCCATGTTGAGGCCCTGGCCCGCGATCGGGTGGATGACATGCGCGGAATCGCCGACCAGCGCGAGACGCTCGGCGATGAAGGAGCGCGCCACGAAATAGGACAGCGGGAACGCGCGCGGCTTGTCGAGCGCCTTGATCTCGCCGAGATGCAGGCCGAACCGGCGCTCGAGCTCGCCGTGGAACTCCTCGTCGCTCAACGCGATGATGCGCGCGGCCTCGCTGCGGCGCTCGGTCCACACGAGCGAGGATCGTTTTCCCGAGAGCGGCAGGATCGCGAAGGGACCCGCGGGCAGGAAGTGCTCCTCGGCGCGGCCGTCATGATCGCGCTCATGGCCGACGGTAACGACGATGCCGGATTGATCGTACTCCCAGCCATGGGTGACGATGCCGGCGCGCTCGCGCAGCTTCGACCGCGCGCCATCGGCGGCGACCAGCAGGCTTGCCGCAATCACGCTGCCGTCGCCGAGGGTCACGTCGACGCCTTCCGGGCGCGCATCATAGGACGCGACCGTCGTGGCGCGGAGATCGATACCCTCGGCCTCGGCCCGCACCACCAGCGCGTCGATCAGGCGGCGGTTCTCGACCATGTGCGCAAACGGCTCGCCGGGCGCGACATCGCCGGCAAAGTTCAGAAAAACCGGACGGGTGGCGTCTTCCAGCTTTGAATCGGTGACGACCATGTCGAGGATCGGCTGCGCCTCGCCCCTGACGGCGTCCCAGGCGCCGATTACCTCGAACAGGCGGCGGCAGGCGGCCACGATCGCGGTCGCGCGCGGGTCGCTGCTCGGACGGGTCGCGAGCGCGGGGTCGGCGACGATGACGGGAATCTCGGGCCCGAGCCCTTGGCGCAACGCCAGGGCCAGCGCGAGGCCGGCAAACGCGCCGCCACCAATGACAATGCTACCCTGTACCGGCATACCAAATTCCTGGCTCACACTTCGGCTTTTTCTTGGTCTTGCTAGCAGACTTGAGGTGGGCGAAACAGTGCGGTGAAACAGGGGCGGAACTGCCTCATTCCGTCATTCCGGGCCGCGCAAAAGCGCGAACCCGGAATCCAGAGGTTATCGGCTCGGGATTCCGGGGCCATCGCTGTCGCGATGCCCGGGAATGACGAGACGCTTCGAAAGCACCATCATGTCCAAAAGCCTGATCGACCTGATCTCGATCCTCGACCTCGAACAGCTCGAGGTGAATCTGTTCCGCGGCAACAGCCCGAAGACGAGCTGGCAGCGGGTGTTCGGCGGCCAGGTGATCGGGCAGGCGATGGTTGCGGCCTGCCGCACGGTCGAGGGCCGGCTGCCGCATTCGCTGCATTGCTATTTCATCCTGCCGGGCGATCCGCAGATCCCGATCATCTACCAGGTCGAGCGCCTGCGCGACGGCAAGAGCTATTCGACCCGCCGCGTCACCGCGATCCAGCACGGCAACGCGATCTTCTCGATCATGGTGTCGTTCCACACCGACGAGGAGAGCGCGTTCGATCATCAGGACAAGATGCCCGACGTGCCGCCGCCGGAAAAGCTGACGGCGGAGGAGGTGGCGAAGCAGCCGATGTTCAAGGAGATGCCGGAGTTCATCCGCCGCTACTACGAATCCGATCGTCCGATCGAGCTGCGCCCGGTCGAGCTCAGCCGCTATTTCGGCGAGAAGATCGACGACGGCCGCATTCACGTCTGGATCAGGACCGCGGCGAAATTGCCCGACGATCCGGCGCTGCACATGTGCGCGCTCGCCTATGCCTCGGACTTTTCGCTGCTCGACGCGATCATGGCGCGCTACGGCCGCACGCTGTTCGACAAGCGCATGATGCCGGCGAGCCTCGACCATGCGATGTGGTTTCACCGCCCGTTCCGCGCCGACGAATGGCTGCTCTACGCGCAGGATTCGCCGAACGCGCGAGGCGGCCGCGGCTTGACCCGCGGCTCGATCTTCAAGCCCGATGGCACGCTGGTCGCCTCCGTCGCGCAGGAAGGTTCTGTGCGCGAGCGCAAGTCCTAGAGCCCAAGCGCGAGTTCGTCGCGCCTGGGATTTGCGATCAAGCTCCGAGCGACCCGCGCGGAGCGAGCTCGGTCTGCGACGCGAACCAGTTCATGATCCAGCGATACACCCACGGGATCGGGATGATGAAGCTGGACAGGATTGCGGCGACGATGCCGCGCCAGAGAATGCCGAGACCGCTGCCCTTGAAGATGATCTCGCGGCGCGTGCCTTCGATGCTGCGGCAGAACCAGCGCATCTGAGCCGCGGCGACCCAGGCCCAGCCGATGATCGTGATGATCGAGATCGCGAACAGCAGATTCCAGCCGATATAGGCCCAGACGGAGCCGGAGAAGCTGAGACCGAGCGGCTGCCCGTTGGAGGCGAGGTTCGCGACCATCCATTTGATCAGCAGCCAGTAGAGCGCGATCTGCGCGATGAGGAGCAGATTGCTGAGCAGCGCACTGCCGATGACGCCGATCGCGATCGCCAGGACGATGAAGCCGAAAAACCAGGGCACCAGCGTCATCGCATTCCCGGTGAAGCTGAGATTGGGCCGGCCAGGCACCTTCACGCAGGACACGATCCATTTCGTGTACCAGACGAACACCCACGGCACCGGAATGATGAGGCACATGCCGATCAGCATCACGATGCTGCGCCAGGTGAACTCGAGGATGCCGAAATCGACCGACAGCGCTCCTCCGCTGCCGCCGCCACCTGCGTAGCCGGCGCCAGCGTAACCACCGGAGCCCATCATCGGCGGACCACCGGCCGGCATCATCGGGGGCGCACCGCCGCCGATCAGGCCGGGGATTTCGGCGGCCTTCTGCCAGCCGGCCATGCCCTCGGACCACACCAGCGTATCCGGGCGCACAACTCCCTGCGCGACCAGGTCGCGGAATTGCCCCTCCGGATAGGGCCCCTGTTGCTTGCCCTCGGATGCGTAGAACCAACTCGCCATGAAACGTCCCCCTCAAACATACTTTTGTACCGGCCAAGAAGCTTAGGTTCACCGCTTCGGTTCACCGCATCCATGCCAAAAACGCATTGTGAAGGATGAACGGATGCCCTGTACAGAGGCGGCCGTTCACATGGCCAAACGTTTTTCCGCTTCAGTCTGCAAGTTTTTTATGCCATTTGCCCGGAAAGATGCCAGATTGACGCTGCGCCGGGGACATACGGCGTGGCGCATCCCCGGGGAATAGGCCTGACCATGAAACTCGTCGTCGCGATCATCAAACCCTTCAAGCTCGATGAAGTCCGCCAAGCGCTGACCGCGATCGGCGTCCACGGCATGACCGTGACCGAGGTCAAAGGCTACGGCCGCCAGAAGGGTCATACCGAGATCTATCGTGGCGCGGAATATGTCGTGAACTTCCTGCCGAAGCTGCGGATCGAGATCGCGGTCGCCTCCGACGTCGCCGACAAGGCGGTCGCCGTGATCACCGCGACGGCGCGCACCGGGCAGATCGGCGACGGCAAGATCTTCGTCACGCCGATCGACCACGCGCTGCGCATCCGCACCGGCGAAACCGACAGCGACGCGCTTTAAGACTTTTTGTTTTGACGCGTTTTCTTCACGCGAACCGGTATCCACTTCGCTCGAAAACGCTTTGATCCTTCTTCGATCGCACCGGGCAACGACGCCACAGCGTGCGACGCCAATTGATGCCGGGGGGAATGACATGGCGGGATTGTTGCGCCGCGCAGCTGCTATGGCTGCGCCGCTGGGATTTGTGACGTTCGTCGCGGCGCCCGCATACGCCGCGGGCTCCGAGATCAACACCGCCGACACCGCCTGGATGATCGTCGCCACCGCGCTGGTGCTGATGATGACGATCCCCGGCTTGGCGCTGTTTTATTCCGGCATGGTGCGCAAGAAGAACGTGCTCGCCACCATGGCGCAGAGCCTCGCCGCGGTGACGATGATCTCGATCCTCTGGGTGGCGTTCGGCTATTCGCTCTGCTTCGTCGGCGACGGGCCATGGATCGGAACGCTCGATCGCTGGTTCCTCGCGGGCATGACGATGGACAGCGTCAACCCGGCGGCGAAGACGATCCCGGAAGCGCTGTTCATGCTGTACCAGATGACCTTTGCCATCATCACGGTGGCGCTGGTCGCGGGCTCGGTCGCCGACCGGATGCGATTCTCCGCCTATCTGGTGTTCTCGGTCGCCTGGTTCATCTTCGTCTACATTCCGCTGGCGCATTGGGTGTGGGGTGGCGGCTTCCTCGCCAGCATGGGCGTGCTGGATTTCGCCGGCGGCCTCGTCGTGCATCTGTCGGCCGGCACCGCCGGCCTCGTCGCCGCCAAGGTGATGGGCCGCCGCCACGGCTACGGCACCGAAAATCTCTCGCCGTTCGATCTGTCGCTCGCGGTGATGGGCACCGGCCTGTTGTGGGTCGGCTGGTTCGGCTTCAACGGCGGCTCGGCGGGCGCGGCCAATTCGCGCGCGGTGCTGGCGATCATCGCGACGCATCTTGCGGCCTGCTCCGGCGCGCTGACCTGGGGCGCGATCGAATGGTCGACCCGGCGCAAGCCGTCGGTGCTCGGCATGATCTCCGGCGCAGTCGCCGGGCTCGGCACGATCACGCCGGCCTCGGGCTTCGTTGCGCCATGGCATGGCATCGTCATCGGCATCGTCGCCGGCGCGGTCTGCTACTGGGCCTGCACCTGGCTCAAGCACCGCTTCAACTATGACGACTCCCTCGACGTGTTCGGCGTCCACGGCATCGGCGGCCTGACCGGCACGCTGCTGGCCGGCGTGTTCGCGACCAGCGCGATCGGCGGCACCGCCGGCCTGATCGAGGGCCATCCGCAGCAATTGCTGATCCAGCTCTACGGCGTCGCCGTCACCTTCGTCTGGGCAGCCGGGGTGAGTTTCGTCCTGCTCAAGCTGGTCGCGCTGTTCGTTCCCTTGCGCGTATCCCGCGAGCACGAGCTCGAAGGGCTCGATATCTCGCAGCACGGCGAAGCGCTTCAGTAATCGGGGCTTGAGTAATCCGGGCTTGCGCAACACATAAGTACATGCTTATGTGTTGGCATGATCGAAGCCGACATCTTCAAGGCACTGGCCGACCCGACGCGCCGAAAGGTCTTTGAGAAGCTCGCCGGCGGAAGCCTGAATGCCAGCGCTTTGCGCGACGGTTTGGAGATCAGCCAGCCGGCGATGTCGCAGCATCTTTCGGTGCTGCGCGCGGCAGGCCTCGTGCGCGAACAGCGGCAGGGCCGCTTCGTGAACTACGAAGTCGACCCGGACGGAATCGTGGCCATCGGCACATGGCTCGCGCGCTACCGTGCCTACTGGCCCAAGCGCATGGAAGCACTCGCCGATCTCCTCAAGGACATGGATCAATAAGGACTGGGATCAATGAGCGACGCCGCGAAGCCTGATCGTCCCGACGAAGCCCTGGTACTTGAATATGAACTCGATGCGCCGCCGGCAAAGGTCTGGCGCGCCGTGACCATTCCGGCCTTGCGCGAGCGCTGGCTGCCGGATTGCGACCTTGCAGGCGCCGAGCCTGAATCAACGATCGCAGGCGAAGAGGTGCGCTACCGGCTGCGCGATTCAGAGCCGCCGTTTCGCGAGAGCCACGTCATCTTCCGAATCGAGCCGAACGAGGACGGCGGCACCCGCTTCCGCATCATCCAGCAAGCCTGCGAAGAGCGAACAAAGCTGCCGCAGCCGGCCAATAGCAATTGCTGCCTGATGCGCGCGGCCGCTTAAACACCAACAAGACTTCACACCTGCAAACATGGAGGTCGCCAATGCGCGACATGCTTCAGCTCGTCCCTATGGTTGTCGAACAATCCGCCCGCGGCGAGCGATCCTTCGACATCTATTCGCGGCTCCTGCGCGAGCGCATCATCTTCCTCAACGGCGAGGTCAATGATGCGATGTCCGGACTGGTCTGCGCGCAATTGTTGTTCCTGGAGGCGGAGAATCCGAACAGGCCGATCAATCTCTACATCAACTCCTATGGCGGCGTGGTTACCTCTGGTCTCGCCATGTACGACACCATGCAGTTCATCAAGGCGCCGGTTCATACGCTGTGCATGGGCACCGCACGCTCGATGGGCTCGTTCCTGCTGATGGCCGGCGAGCCAGGTCACCGCGCCGCGCTGCCCAATGCGAGCCTTCACGTGCATCAGCCGCTCGGCGGCTTCCAGGGCCAGGCGTCCGACATCCTGATCCATGCGAACGAAATGCAGGAGACCAAGCGGCGCATCACCCGGCTCTACGCGCAGCATTGCGGGCGCACCGAGGCGGAGGTGGAACGGACCCTGGACCGCGACCACTTCATGACCGCGCAGCAGGGGGTCGAGTGGGGATTGATCGACCGGGTCTTTGCGGAGCGCGAGGCCGCCTGAGGGTCCGGGCCGGTTGCGCGCATCCCGTGAGCACGCCGAGGGCCGGTTCGATATTCCGCAGGGTGCCGGGGCCCTTTGTCGGGCCCCTTCTGTAATCAAATACCTTCTTGCTGCCCGACACGTGAGCAGCAATTGTGTCGACAGCCTGTCGTGCCCGCTTTTTGATCAGGTGTGACCACGTTTTGAGCGCGACGTAATAGCGCACTGCACCGCAATACGCGTCAAACGCGAAAACACCCGTTTTCATAGTCCGTTAGGCAACGCGCCCGATCTGGCACGGCATTTGATTCTAGGGGTGGTGGCTGTGCCCGCGTAGTGAACTTCTCCCTCGTGGCGAACCAGTCGAGAAACGCCCGGCCACGTCCGGACCGGGCCAAGCGGGGATAGGACCCATGAAAATTGTTATGGCGATTATCAAGCCATTCAAGCTGGAAGAAGTCCGTGACGCCCTGACCGCCATCGGCGTTCATGGTCTCACGGTGACGGAAGTCAAGGGATATGGCCGCCAGAAAGGCCATACGGAAATCTATCGCGGTGCCGAATACGCCGTGAGCTTCCTGCCCAAGATCAAGATCGAGGTCGCTGTCGCCTCCGACCAGGTCGACAAGACCATCGACGCCATCACGTCCGCCGCGAAAACCGGGCAGATCGGCGACGGCAAGATCTTCGTCATCAACCTCGACCATGCGGTTCGCATCCGCACCGGCGAGGCCGATGCCGCGGCCCTTTGATTTCGCGCTCAACCTTTACCAATCAGGAGTGAATAAAATGACGTTTAAGCGTCCCTATGGCGCGGGATTGGCGGCTCTCGCAGTCGGCATGTTCGCTGCGACCGCGGCCTATGCCGAGCCAACGGTCAACAAGGGAGACAACGCCTGGATGCTGACATCGACAGTGCTCGTGCTGTTGATGACCATCCCCGGCCTCGCGCTGTTCTACGGCGGTCTCGTCCGTTCCAAAAACATGCTCTCGGTGCTGATGCAGGTGTTCTACACCGTCTGCGTCGTCACCGTGATCTGGGCCGTGTACGGCTACAGCCTCGCCTTCACCGGCGGTTCCGACTTCATCGGCGGCTTCTCCAAGGCCTTCATGATGGGCGTCACCACCGACTCGAAGGCCGCGACCTTCTCGGTCGACGCCAACATCTCGGAGCTCATCTATATGTGCTTCCAGATGACCTTCGCGGCGATCACGCCCGCCCTCATCGTCGGCGCCTTCGCCGAGCGCATGAAGTTCGCGGCAATCGCGCTCTTCATCCCGCTCTGGGTCACGCTGATCTACTTCCCGATCGCGCACATGGTCTGGTACTGGCCCGGCCCGGACATGATCCAGGACGCTGCCAAGGCACTCGCTGCTGCCACTGATGCGGCTGCGAAGACCGCGGCGCAGGCCAAGCTCGACGAGATCAACGCCGACGCCGGCTGGATCTTCAAGAAGGGCGCGATCGACTTCGCTGGCGGCACCGTGGTGCACATCAACGCCGGCATCGCAGGTCTCGTCGGCGCTCTGCTGATCGGCAAGCGCGTCGGCTACGGCAAGGAGCTGATGGCTCCGCACTCGCTGACCATGTCGATGATCGGCGCCTCGCTGCTCTGGGTCGGCTGGTTCGGCTTCAACGCCGGCTCCAACCTCGAAGCCAACGGCGGCGCTGCCCTCGCCATGACCAACTCCTTCGTCGCCACCGCGGCCGCCGCGCTGTCGTGGATGTTCGCGGAGTGGATCGTGAAGGGTCACCCGTCGGTGCTCGGCGTCATCTCCGGCGCTGTCGCGGGCCTCGTGGCCGTCACGCCTGCCGCCGGTTTCGCCGGCGTGATGGGTGCGATCGTCCTCGGCCTCGTGGTCGGCGTGGTCTGCCTGTTCTTCTGCACCGTGGTGAAGAACGCGCTCGGCTACGATGACAGCCTCGATGTGTTCGGCGTGCACTGCATCGGCGGCATCGTCGGCGCCCTCGGCACCGGCATCCTCGTCAATCCGGCGCTGGGTGGTGCGGGCATCATCGACTACACCGCGATCCCGCCGAAGGTTGCCGATTACGACTTCGCGGCGCAGATGACCTCCCAGCTCTGGGGCGTCTGCACCACGCTGGTGTGGTCGGGCATCGGTTCGGCGATCCTCTACAAGGTCGTCGATGTGATCGTTGGCCTCCGCGCCAATGTCGAGACCGAGCGTGAAGGCCTCGACATCACCGAGCACACCGAGCGCGCCTACAACATGTAACTCTCCTCCCGGGCGCGGCCTCCTCGGGGGCCGTGCCCACGACTACGGTTTGGGGCACATACCCGGCAATGTCCCGACCGTTGAGGGGCTTCAGCGCAAGCTGAAGCCCCTTTCTTTTTGCCTTCTTTGTCCTGCGCAACAAAGAAAGGGATTGCCATTTCAGATTGCCGGCGCAGAAATATCGACCACAACGAAAAACAAACCGGGAGGTCGTCATGCGTTTGGAAGGCGGATGTTATTGCGGCGAAGTGCGCTACGTGGCCGAAGGCGATCCGATGATGCAGGCCCAGTGTCATTGCCGCGAGTGCCAGTACATCTCGGGCGGCGCACCCAACACCTTCATCGCGATGCCGGTGGCCGGCTTCAGCTACATCACCGGGCAGCCCAAGCAGTTCACGCGCAAGGACCTCGAACGCGCCGTCACGCGCGAATTCTGCGCCGAGTGCGGCACCCATCTGGTGACCAAGGTTCCGGGCCTGCCCGCGGCGATCCTGAAGGTCGGCACCCTGGACGAGCCAAAGCAGTTCCATCCGCAGATGGCGATCTACACCTGCGACAAGCAGGAGTTTCACGCGATCCCGGCGGGCATGGCGACGTTCGAGAAGCTGCCGGGGCACTGAGCGCGCCTATCCCGAGAGACTCGTCATGCCCGGGCTCGTCCCGCCTGCGCGGCCGAAGCCGCTTCGGCGAGGCGAAGGCCCGGGTATCCACGTTCTTGGGCGTGCCAGGAAGGCCGTGGATGGCCGGGACAAGCCCGGCCTTGACGGAACCCGGGCCCGCCCCATCCGCAGTATCCGGCCTCATTATTCCCCCTCTGAACGGGGCCGGACCTCCAATCCGGGTCACGGAAATGACTCTTGATGGCGCGGAAAGCCGATGGTTAATCGCGTCTTAACCTCGCCCTATCTATGGTGAAGTGAACCGCTTCCCGCCGGCGCCTTGGTGCGACCGGCTGTTCCAAGAGTGCTGGCGTCCAGAATGGCTATGACCGCTTCATCCCGTGCGCCGCAGGACAGTGGAAGCTCCGATAGCGAACGCTCGCCCTTCGTCCGGCTGAACGAGCTGCTGGCCCCCCATCAGCCGGGTAAGCCCTTGATTACGCTTGCAGTCGGCGAGCCCCAGCATCCCGTACCTGACTTCGTCGGCCCAGTGCTGGCCAAGCACATCGCCGATTTCGGCCGTTACCCCGCGAACAAGGGCACCGACCCGTTCCGCACGGCAGCGGGCGCCTGGCTGTCGTCGCGCTTCAAGCTACCGCGGCCGCTCGATCCCGAAAGCGAGATTCTCGTCCTCAATGGCAGCCGCGAGGGGCTGTTCCTCGCCGCGATCGCGGCCGCGCGCTATGTCGGTCCGCGCCCCGGCAAGCCCGCGATCCTGATGCCGAACCCGTTCTATCCGGTCTATGGCGCCGGCGCCCGCGCCGCGGCCTGCGAGCCGGTCTACCTGCCGACCACCGTCGAAAACGGCTTCCTGCCCGATCTCGATGCCATCGACGAAGCGACGCTGGCGCGCACGGTGGCGTTCTATCTGGCCTCGCCCGCCAATCCGCAGGGCTCGGTCGCCAAGCCCGACTATTTCAGACGGTTGAAGCAGCTCGCCGACCGCTACGGCTTCGTGATCCTCAGCGACGAGTGCTATTCGGAGATCTACACCCGCGAGGCCCCGGGCAGCGCGCTCGAATGCGCCGGCCCTGATTTCACCCGCGTGGTTGCGTTCCAGTCGCTGTCGAAGCGCTCCAACCTGCCAGGCCTGCGCGTCGGTTTCGCCGCCGGCGACAAGCGATTCATCGGCATGTTCCTCGAGCTGCGCAACATCGCGGCGCCGCAGGTGCCGGTGCCGCTCCAGCATGTCGCGACCGTTGCCTACGGCGACGAGGCGCATGTCGAGGAGAACCGCCGGCTCTACCGGATCAAGTTCGATCTCGCCGACCAGATCATCGGCGATCGTTACGGCTATCGCCGGCCTGACGCGGGCTTCTGCGTCTGGCTCAACACGTCCGCGCTCGGCGACGACGTGTCGATCACGCTCAAGCTCTTCAAGGAAGCAGGCGTACGCGTGGTGCCCGGCAGCTATCTGGCGCGGCTCCAGCCCGACGGCTTCAATCCGGGCGCAGGTTTCATTCGCCTAGCGCTGGTGCAGGATGGCGAGACCACGGCGCAGGCGCTGCACCGCCTGGTCGAGACTCTGGGTTAGGCGGGGCCCATGAGCATGTCGGCAATCGAACGTGTCATTCCACTGGTCGGCCATCTGCCACCGTCGATCCGCGAAGGGCTGGCGCGACGTATGCGCGAGCTTACCGGTCTCGGCCTGATTGCATTGTCCGGCGTCGCCTCGGCCGCGCTGATGACCTGGTCGGTGCAGGATCCAAGCCTCAGCCACGCGACCTCGCGGCCGATCCGCAACATTCTCGGCTATGCCGGCGCGATCGGCGCCGACCTTGCGATGCAGATCCTCGGGCTCGGCGCGATCATGCTGATCCTGACGGTCGCGGTCTGGGGCTGGCGCATGATGACCCATCGCCCGTTCGACCGCGAGGCACTGCGGCTCGGTTCCTGGATTCTCTGCACCGTGATCGCGGCCGGCTTCGTCAGCTGCTGGCCGCATGGCGGCGCCTGGCCGCTGCCGACCGGCCTCGGTGGCGTGGTCGGCGATGCCTTGGTGCGCGCGCCCGCGGTGATTTTCGGACCGGCGGGCACGATCTATCGCATGGTGCTGGGGACGATCCTGTTCGCCGCGATGGGCGCGACCTTCCTGATCGCCTGCGGCCTCGGTGCGCGCGAGCATGACGACGAGCTCGCGGAGATCGAGGACGAGGACAAGCCGCTCGACGAGGACGAGGAGAGCGATCGCGGCTCGGTGTCGCTGGGCTGGCTGTTCCACGCATTGATGAGCACGAAGGCGCGGCTGATCTGGCTGCTCGGCACCGCTTACCGCTCGCTGGTTTCGAGCGGACCGAAGACCAAGGCCGTTGCGTTCAGCCGCCAGGAGCCGAATCTCGGCGGCGGCCGCACCGCGCCGTCGATCTCGCCGCAGTCCGAAGACGAGATTGACGAGGACGAGCACGAAGAAGAGGAAGACGAGGAGGAGGAGGAGGAAGAGGAAGAGCCGGCCGCGCGCGCCCCGCGCAAGAAGGCTGCACCGAAGGCCGCTTCCAAGAAATCCGACAAGTTCGAGCTTCCGTCCGTGTCCGTTCTGGCCGCGCCCAAGGCGGGCGATCGCCAGCCGCTCAGCAAGGCCGAGCTGGAAGCCAATTCGCGCTCGCTCGAAGGCGTGCTGCAGGATTTCGGCGTGCGCGGCGAGATCGTGAAGGCCAATCCGGGTCCCGTGGTCACGCTGTACGAGCTGGAGCCGGCGCCCGGCATCAAGTCGTCGCGCGTGATCGGGCTCGCCGACGATATCGCCCGCTCGATGAGCGCGCTGTCGGCGCGCGTGGCGGTCGTGCCGGGCCGCAACGCCATCGGTATCGAACTGCCGAACGCGCATCGCGAAAAGGTCTATTTGCGCGAACTGCTGATCGCAAAGGAAGCGACCGACACGGTTGCGAAGCTGCCGCTTTGCCTCGGCAAGACCATCGGCGGCGACCCCGTGATCATCGACCTCGCGCGCACGCCGCACATGCTGATCGCCGGCACCACCGGCTCCGGCAAGTCGGTCGCCATCAACACCATGATCCTCAGCCTGGTCTACCGGCTGCGCCCGGACCAGTGCCGCCTGATCATGGTCGATCCGAAGATGCTCGAACTCTCCGTCTATGACGGCATTCCCCATCTGCTCACCCCCGTCGTGACCGACCCGAAGAAGGCGGTGGTCGCGCTGAAATGGGCCGTGCGCGAGATGGAAGAGCGTTACAAGAACATGGCCAAGCTCGGTGTGCGCAACATCGACGGCTACAATACGCGCCTGCTCGAATTGAAAGCCAAGGGCGAGGAACCGACGCGCACGGTGCACACCGGCTTCGACAAGGAAACCGGCAAGGCGATCTACGAGGAAGAGAAGCTCTCGCTCGACCCGCTGCCTTACATCGTCATCATCGTCGACGAAATGGCCGACCTGATGATGGTCGCCGGCAAGGACATCGAAGGCGCGGTGCAGCGCCTCGCGCAGATGGCGCGCGCCGCCGGCCTGCATGTGATCCTCGCGACGCAGCGCCCGTCGGTCGACGTCATCACCGGCACCATCAAGGCGAACTTCCCGACCCGCATCGCGTTCCAGGTGACGTCCAAGATCGACAGCCGCACCATTTTGGGCGAGATGGGCGCCGAGCAGCTGCTCGGGCAGGGCGACATGCTCTACATGGCGGGCGGCGGCCGCATCAGCCGCGTGCACGGACCTTTCGCGTCGGACGAAGAAGTCGAGAAGGTGGTGCGTCACCTCAAGACGCAGGGCCAGCCCGAATACCTCGAGGCCGTCACGGCCGACGAGCCGACCGAGGACGAGGACGGTGGCGCCGTGTTCGACGCCAGCGGCATGGGCGCGGATGGCGGCGGCGATCTCTTCCAACAGGCCGTGGCCATCGTAAAACGCGACCGCAAGGCCTCGACCAGCTACATCCAGCGCCGGCTCCAGATCGGCTATAACCGCGCCGCTTCGCTGATGGAGCGCATGGAACTGGAAGGCATCGTCGGACCCGCCAACCACGCCGGAAAGCGCGAGATTCTGGTCGAGGAAGAAGACAGCCATATGTGAGGCAGAGCCGCCTCCTGAACATAATTTCACGCAAAATCGATATCTGCATTTACGAAATCACGCTAAAAAGGCGCCCAGCCACACAGGACGACGCGTTGATCAGACATCCGGACATTCGATTCGCTGCCACCATCGCCGCGCGAAGTGCGCGCATGGCCGGCGTGCTTCTCGTCACCGCCGCGATGGTGACCGCGGCGTCGTTCGCGCAGACCGTGCCCGTGCCGAAGCCCGCGCCGAAGGGCCGCGATGGCGGAGCAGCGGGAGGCCCGGCCGTCACCGGCGCGACCCAGACGCCGCCGAACCCGGTCATCCCGGATCCGCGCCGCAACGTGCCGAGCAGCATCTTCCAGACCTTCGACGCCAACCAGAAGGCGCAGGCGGCCAAGGTCAGCGCCTATCTGTCCTCGCTGTCGACGCTGGTTGGAAATTTCGTCCAGGTCGGCCCTGACGGCAGCAAGACGCAGGGCGACTTCTACATCCAGAAGCCCGGCAAGGTGCGCTTCGAATATGACGCGCCGAGCCCGATCGACATCGTCGCCGACGGATCGTCGCTGGTGGTGCGCGACCGCAAGCTCGCGACCCAGGACGTCTATCCGCTGTCGCAGACGCCGCTGCGCTTCCTGCTGTCCGATCGCATCGACCTGATGAAGGACACCAACGTCGTCAACGTCTCCGCCGACGACGTCTTCGTCAGCGTCACCATCGAGGAGAAGCAGGCGCTGGTCGGCACCAGCCGCCTGCTGCTGATGTTCGGCGCCAAGGACGGCCAGTTGAAGCAGTGGACCGTCACCGACCCGCAGGGCTACGACACCACGATCGCGGTCTACAATCTCGATGCGGGCAAGAAGCTCGATCCTGCCATGTTCAAGATCGATTTCACCAATTACGGCCCGTCGCCGGGATAGGCGCCGTGCTCTCGCAGGGTGGGCAAAGGCGCACTTGCGCCGTGCCCACCATCTTTCCTCCTTACAGCAGGCATGGTGGGCACGCTTCGCTTTGCCCACCCTACGAGAGCTCGCTGTGGACAAGCATTTTCCCCGCGCCAATCCATGCTAAGACGCGTCCCTCATGCGTCTTTCCCTGACAACCTGGAACATCAATTCGGTGCGGCTGCGCATCGACCTGGTCGCGAAGTTTCTCAAGAGCGCGCGGCCGGACGTGCTGTGTCTCCAGGAGACCAAGTGCATCGACGATGCCTTTCCGCTGAAGCGTTTCAAGCGGCTCGGCTATGAGCATGTCGCGCTGAACGGGCAGAAGGGCTATCACGGCGTCGCCATCGTCTCGAAGATTCCGTTCGAATCGAAAGACATCCGCACCTTCTGCGACAAGGTGGATTCGCGCCACATCTCGGTCTCGTTCGGCGAGAAGGCCAGCATCGCAAAGCCGCTGGTGCTGCATAATTTCTACGTGCCCGCCGGTGGCGACATTCCCGATCCCGCGCTGAACGAGAAATTCGACCACAAGCTGCGCTTCCTCGACGAGATGAAGGCCTGCGAGCCGCTGCATCCGCGCGGGGAGGATCGCCACATCCTGGTCGGCGATCTCAACGTCGCGCCGCACGAGAACGACGTCTGGTCGCACAAGCAGCTTCTGAAAGTAGTCTCGCATACACCAGTGGAGACCGAGAAGCTGCAAGCCGCGCTGGCAGCCGGTGAGTGGGTCGACGTTGCGCGCGAGCGTTTTCCGATGTCGGAGAAGGTCTACACGTGGTGGAGCTATCGCTCCGCCGACTGGACCGTCGGTGATCGCGGCCGCAGGCTCGACCACATCTGGGTCTCGCGCGCATTGAAGGACGCGGTCAGCGATTTCAATATCCTGCGCGACGCGCGGAGCTGGGAGCGCCCGTCCGACCACGTGCCGGTGACGGTGACGCTGGAGGTCTAATCTCGAAAGCCCGTAGCCCGGATGGAGCGCAGCGCAATCCGGGATTGGTGCGTACGGAAAGACTGCCCCGGACTACGCTTCGCTCCATCCGGGCTACGAAGCGACGACAGCTACGACGTCAGCTTCGCGCCCGCCATCAGGATATCGCTCGCGATCTGGCTGGAGCGCACCGCGAATTCGTCACGCAGACGCACCGCAGCCGCGGGATCACTCTCGAGCACGCGTTGAAACAAGCTGCGCGCGACGCGGATGACGGAGGCGTGCTCCAGCGCGACCGCGCTCGACGGCCGCTTCATCGGCACCACCAGCGCGAGCTCGCCGATCAGCGCGCCGGGTCCGGCGATCATCTCCGCGCCGGCACCGTCGTCGACCCGAAAGGCGCCGCGTTGAACCACGTAGCCAGCATCGGCTTCGTCGCCGAGATTGAACAGGACGTCGCCGCGAACGAAGTTGCGCTGCTCGGAGCCGATCGCCAGCATGCGCAACGACGCGTCTCCCAACAAGCGCAGTGTCGGGACACGCTCGAGAAGCGCTACGTCGTCGTCGATTGACATTCAGGTCCGGGGCTCAAAGGGCATGCGATCTAAAACGATTCGCACGCCCCTAAAGCGTATCACGGCACCAGCTTGTAGCCACCGGCTTCCGTGACCAGGATCTCCGGATTGGCGGCGTCCTTCTCGATCTTCTGGCGAAGGCGGTAGATGTGGGTTTCCAGCGTGTGGGTGGTGACGCCGGAATTATAGCCCCAGACCTCCTGGAGCAGGGTCTCGCGCGAGACCGGCATCTGGCCGGCCCGGTAGAGGAAGCGGAGGATGGCGGTTTCCTTCTCGGTGAGCCGGACCTTGCGGGCATTGGCCGCGGTCAGCATCTTCGAGCCGGGGCGGAAGGAGTAGGGGCCGACCGAGAACACCGCGTCCTCGCTGGCCTCGTGCTGGCGGAGCTGGGCGCGGATGCGGGCCAGCAGCACGGCGAAACGGAAGGGCTTTGCGACGTAGTCGTTGGCGCCGGATTCCAGCCCCAAAATCGTGTCGGAATCGGTGTCATGCCCGGTGAGCATGATGATCGGGGCCTTGAAGCCGCCCTTGCGTAAGGAACGAACCACCTCGCGGCCATCGGTGTCGGGCAGGCCGACATCCATCAGGACCAGATCGGGGGCATTGGCCTTCGCGGCGCTCGCGCCCTTGGCGCCGGTATCGACGGCGGAGGCCTCAAATTCTTCGTGCAGCGATAATTGCTCCACCAACGTATCGCGCAGATCGGTATCGTCATCCACGATCAGGATCTTGCGGGCATTGGCCATAGGGGGTCATCCTTTTGGAGTCCGGCTCGGCGCGCATGCATGCTGCACCCAACCGCGAGGGAAAGTTAGGGGGGTCGCCGTTATTATTGTTGTTCGTGTTGAAGTAGTGGGCTGTTACCGATTCACAAGCCGGAACCACTCTAACTCAAAATCTCAGGCCGTTTTGATGAATGTCCTGTAATGAATTCGACATCGCACGTTCACATGAAAAACAAAGTAGATTCAGCTAGTTACCTAAGGAATCGAAGCTCCGGACCGCTCCAGGCGATCCGCGTTAAACCTGCTGCCGGGAATCCGCGCCGGGGCTGGCTGACGGCCGGCGCGCTGACGATCCCGGTGGCGCTGGGGCGGGGCGGAATCCTGGCAAACAAGCGGGAGGGCGATGGCGGCACCCCGCGGGGCAGCTTCCGTCCCAGGCAATTGTGGTGGCGGGGCGACCGCCACAGCCGTCCGCGGACCTTTCTTCCGGCCCGGACCATCGGCGACACGGACGCCTGGTGCGAGGACGCCGGGGACCGCCACTACAATCAAGCGATCCGGCTCGCGCCGGAGCAGGGCGGTGACCGTCTCAAGCGGACCGACCATCTCTATGACTTCATCATCGAAATTGACCACAACACCAGACCGCGCATCGCCGGCCGCGGTAGCGCGGTGTTCTTGCATCTGGCGCGCGACAATTTCGGGCCGACCGCAGGCTGCGTCTCGATGACCAAAGCGGCGATGCTGCAATTGCTGCGGCGACTGGGACCAAGAACAAGAATCATCATCGGGTGAGGGCACATGCTCGACAAGGATCAGATCGCCGCCGCATCGCAGGTCCTGGTCAAACATTGGCGCGACGGCACCAAGTTTGACGCGCTGGAGCCGCGGTTGCGGCCGCAGAGCCGCGCTGATGGCTATGCCATCCAGGCCGTCCTCGAAAACCAATCGCTTGGACAATTGTTCGGTTGGAAGATCGCGGCGACAAGCGAGGCCGGACAGAAGCACATCAACGTCGCGGGACCGCTGGCCGGCCGCATCATGAGCGACACCGTGATCGCCGACGGTGGCACGGCGTCGATGAAAGGCAACGAGATGCGCGTCGGCGAGCCCGAGTTCGCCTTCCGCATGGGCCGTGATCTGCCGCCGCGCGCGACGCAGTACAGTGTCGACGACGTGCTCGCCGCCGTCGACACCCTGCATCCCGCGGTCGAGATTCCCGACTCGCGCTTTGGCGATTTCACCAGCGCCGGCGAGGCGCAGCTGATTGCCGACAATGCCTGCGCGCATCTGTTCGTGCTGGGCGCAGCGACGAGTGCGAACTGGCGCGCCATGGATCTCGTCGAGGAGCGTCCGCAGATCACGCTGCGCGGCCAGCGCTATCTCGGCCACGGCAAGAACGTGCTCGGCGATCCCCGTGTCGCCTTGGCCTGGCTCGCCAACGAGCTGCGCGGGCTCGGCATCACCTTGCGGGCAGGGGAGGTGGTGACGACGGGCACGTGCCATCCGCCGCTGCCGATCCAGGCCGGCGATCATTTCGCGGTGGATTTCGGTGTGCTGGGGCAGGTGTCGGTGGGGTTTGCGTAGAGGCGGCCTCACACACCGCCGTCATTGCGAGCGCAGCGAAGCAATCCAGACTGTCCCCGCGGAAAGACTCCGGATTGCTTCGCTGCGCTCGCAATGACGAATTCGAAAGCCGTTGCTGGGCGCGGCCGCCGATGACGCCTCTTACCGATGCCCGAAGATCGCGCTCCCGACGCGCACATGGGTGGCGCCGAGCATGATCGCGGTGGCGAAGTCCGCGCTCATGCCCATCGAGAGATTCTTCAATCCATTGCGCGCCGCGATCTTGGCGGTCAGCGCGAAATGCGCCGCCGGCGGCTCGTCGACCGGCGGGATGCACATCAACCCGGAGATCGTCAGCCCATAGCTGTCGCGGCAGCTCGCGATGAAGGCATCGGCCTCGCCGGGAGCGATGCCGGCCTTCTGCGGCTCCTCGCCGATGTTGATCTGGACGAACAGCTCCGGGTGCCTGTTCTGGGATTCGATTTCCTTGGCTAACGCCTGGCAAATGCTCGGGCGGTCGACCGAATGGATGGCATCGAACAGCGCCACCGCCTCCTTCGCCTTGTTGGATTGCAGCGGCCCGATCAGATGCAGCGCGATGCCGGAATAAGCGGACGTTAACGCCGGCCACTTGCCCTTGGCCTCCTGCACGCGATTTTCGCCGAATACGCGCTGTCCGGCGTCGATGACCGGGATAATTGCATCCGCGGCGAACGTCTTGGATACCGCGATCAGCGTCACGGAGGCGCGATCGCGCCGCGCTTCCTTGCAGGCGCGGACAATTTCGGCTTCGACCACGGCGAGCGCGTTTGGTGAATGGCCGGTTACCGGCGCGGCGTTGGTTTCGGTCATGACGTCGGTTCGGACTGGATTGTTGCGGAGCTAGTTCTAATTTTACCGAGTTCAAGAAAGAGTTTTTGAACCCTTCGCTTTACCTTGGCCAATGGGGTGGGCAGCGAAGATGGCAAACGTCAGTTTCAACCGCAAACGAGTGAAACTCAAGCAGGTTCTCGGAATCCGGGCACGGCTTGCGTTGCTCGCGGTGATTCTGGTGACGCCTTTGATGTTCGAGCGCATCCGTTCGCTCGAGGACACGCGCGCGCGGCAGATCGCGCAGGCCGCGACCGAATTCACCACTATTGCAAGACACAGCGCCGATGCGCAGCGCGAAGTGATCTCGTCGGTAGAAACCATCCTGAAATCTGAAGCCTTCATCCGCGCCTCCGCCGGCGGCATCAGCAAGAGCTGCGACGTGCTGCGCGCGAGCCTGCCGTCGAACCTTCCCTGGATCCGCACGCTGTTGATCGCCGGCCAGGACGGACGCATCCAGTGCGCCACCAACAACATGTATGTCGGCCTCGACCTCAGCGACCGGCCATACTTCCAGCAGGCGCAGGAAACCGGCCGCTTCGTGCTGAGCGACTTCATCCTGTCGCGGCCCGTGCCGTCGCCGACCGTGATGGCGGTTTATCCGGTGTCGGCCTTCAGCGGTGTCGCCGATGCAGTCGTGCTCGCCACCGTGAACCTCGACTGGATGTCGAAGGTCATGAGCAATCTCGGCGGCCGTGCCGGCATCACCGCAGTGCTGGTCGACAGTGCCGGCACCGTGCTCGCCGCGCCGGCTGACCAGCACAGCGTGATCGGCCGTCCGCTCGACAACATGCCGCTGATGTCGGCGATCGCCGACAGGGCGCTGCGTTCGGACCAGGACGAGGGCTCACTCTCTTTTCTCGCCGCCGACGGCTCCCGCCGTGCGGTGAGCTATATCCGTATCGCCGGCACCAATGCCCGCCTGATTGCCAGCATCGACGAGGACAAGGTGTCCGCGGCGGTCAGCCGCGACATCCGCACCGCCTATCTCCAGCTCGCGTTCGTCGTCCTGTTCGTCCTGCTCGGCGCGCTGATCGCCGCCGAGAAGCTCGTGATCAAGCCGATCGAGATGCTGGCCGACATGGCCAAGCGCCTCGGCGAAGGCGATCTCTCGGCCCGCGCCGCGCGCAACCGGCTGCCGGCCGAGTTCGTGCCGCTGGCCCGCGCCTTCAACGCGATGGCCGCGCAGCTCAGCCAGCGCGAGCGCGAGCTGATCGCGAGCAACGACCGCCTGACCGTGATGGCCTCGATCGACATGCTGTCGGGGCTGGCCAATCGCCGCGGTTTCCAGAGCCGGCTCGACTTCGAATGGATGCGCGCGCAGCAATATGGCAGCGAGCTCGCGCTGCTGATGATCGACGTCGATCACTTCAAGCTGTTCAACGACACCTATGGCCATCTCGAAGGCGATTCCTGCCTGACCCGGCTCGGCGAATCCTTGTCCGGCATCGCCGCCGACACGATGGGCTTTGCGGCCCGCTATGGCGGCGAGGAGTTCTGCCTGCTGCTGCCGAACACCGACGTGAACCGCGCCGTCGAGATCGGCGAGCAGGTGCGCGCGGCCGTGCTGAAGCTGTGCCTGCCGCACATCACCTCCGCCCACATGATCGTCACCGTCTCGATCGGCGTTGCTGCGACGAAGCCGAACGAGACGCTGCGCCCCGGCGATCTCATCGAAGCCGCCGACGCCGCGCTCTACGCCGCAAAACACCGCGGCCGCAACAATGTCATGGAGCACGGCATCCAGGTGATCGAGAACGGAGCGGCCGACATGATGCTGGCGGCGAGCGCCTAGCCCGCAGCCGTAGCGCGATCGAGCTCGACCTCCGTGACCACACGATTGCGGCCGCCGCCCTTGGCGAGATAGAGCGCGCGGTCGCAGCGCTCGATGAGATCGGTGATCGCCTCGCCGGTCCGGTACTGCGCCACGCCGATCGACACGCTGATGTTGGGCAGGGTCTCGCCGGTCGAGCGGCGCGTGATCGTGCATTCGGCGATCGCGCGCCTGATGCGCTCGGCGATCTCGGCGCAAGTGGCGAGATCGGCATCCGGCAGCACCGCGATCAGCTCCTCGCCGCCATAGCGGGCCGACAGATCCTGCTCGCGAACCTTTTCGCGCAGCACTTTCGCAATCAGGCGCAGCATCTGGTCGCCGACGCCATGGCCGAAATTGTCGTTGAAGGCCTTGAAGTGGTCGATGTCGAGCATCAGCACGCCGAGCGGCTCGCCCCAATCCGCGGTCGCTTGTGCCTTGCGCAGGAATTCATCGAGCGCCCTCCGGTTTGCCAGCCCCGTCAGCACATCGGTCCGGGCGCGCTCTTCGGACTTGGAGAGCGAGTCGCGGATCACGTCGAGCTCGCGGGTCTTTTCCGCAAAGCCGGCCTCGAGCCGCGTCGCCCTCGTGGCGGCCCGCGCCAGCTCATTCATGAGCTGGGCGACCAGCGCCTTCGGATCGACGCCGGCCCTGCCCCGATCGGCGACCTCGCTGATCGCCCGCATCTGGGAATGATTGTCGGCCATGGCCGTCGCCAGAAACTCCTTCGCCGCCCCCATGAGGGCATGCAGCCGATCGGACGTCTCGGAGGCGACGGCGCCCGCCCGGGGCGCGACATAGGTCTCGAACAGATCCTGGTTGGTCCTGGCGTCGAAGGGACGGTTGTGGTCGATCAGGAGTTCGATGGCATTGCGCAGGTCGTCATGGCTGCCTGCGAAATAGTGGAACCAGACGGCAAAATTGGCCGGCGTCGGCGGTATCCGCTGCTCGGCCATGCTCCGCACCGCCCGTCCGGCGATGGACGCGGCATAGTCGTAATCGAGATCGTCGAAGTCTGATTCCATCGCCTGGCGGGGTGCTGTTGGCGGCCAACCTCGCACCGACCCCTTAATCCGATCCCAATGGGCTGGTCCGTACTTTAGCGGAGCAGCCCTGCGGAGGGCCGCCGCCAGCGGCAACCCATTGACCCCCTAAGGACTTCTATGGCCTAGTCCGCCGTCTTTAGACGGCCGAATCCACGAAAACCCAACGATTCCATGACCTCCGAACGCTACAACGCCCGCGACGCCGAACCGCGCTGGCAAGCCGCCTGGGACCAGCAGGCGATCTTCGTCTCCAAGAACGACGACTCGCGGCCAAAATACTATGTGCTCGAGATGTTCCCCTACCCGTCCGGGCGCATCCATATCGGCCATGTCCGCAACTACACGCTCGGCGACGTGCTGGCCCGCTTCATGCGCGCCAAGGGGTTCAACGTGCTGCACCCGATGGGCTGGGACGCCTTCGGCCTGCCGGCCGAGAACGCCGCCATCGAGCGCAAGGTCGCGCCGAAGGCCTGGACCTACGACAACATCGCCGCGATGAAGAAACAGCTCCGCTCGATCGGGCTGTCGCTGGACTGGTCGCGCGAATTCGCGACCTGCGACCCCAGCTACTACAAGCATCAGCAGAAGATGTTTCTGGACATGCTCGCCGCCGGCCTCGCCGAGCGTGAGAAGCGCAAGCTCAACTGGGATCCGGTCGACATGACCGTGCTTGCCAACGAGCAGGTGATCGACGGCCGCGGCTGGCGCTCCGGAGCGATCGTCGAGCAGCGCGAGATGAGCCAATGGGTCTTCAAGATCACGAAGTACTCGCAGGAGCTGCTGTCGGCACTGGATGGGCTCGACCGCTGGCCCGACAAGGTGCGGCTGATGCAGCGCAACTGGATCGGGCGCTCCGAGGGCCTGCTGGTCCGCTTCGCGCTGGATCAGGCGACGACGCCCGCCGGCGAGAGCGAGCTGAAGATCTTTACGACGCGCCCGGACACGCTGTTCGGCGCCAAATTCATGGCGATCTCGTCGGATCATCCGCTGGCTCAAGCAGCCGCCGCGAAGAACCCGAAGCTTGCCCAGTTCATCGCCGACATCAAGAAGATCGGCACCGCGCAAGAGATCATCGACACCGCGGAAAAGCAGGGTTTTGACACCGGCATCCGAGCGGTGCACCCGTTCGATCCGAGCTGGAAGCTGCCGGTCTATGTCGCGAACTTCGTGCTGATGGAATACGGCACCGGCGCGATCTTCGGCTGCCCCGCGCACGACCAGCGCGACCTCGACTTCGTCAACAAGTACAATCTCGGCAACACGCCGGTGGTGTGCCCCGAGGGCCAGGACCCGAAGACGTTCGTCATCACCGACACCGCCTATGACGGTGACGGCCGCATGATCAATTCGCGCTTCCTCGACGGCATGACCATCGAGCAGGCCAAGGACGAGGTCGCAAAGCGCCTGGAAGGCGAACTGCGCGGCAACGCGCCGGTTGGCGAGCGTCAGGTCAATTTCCGCCTGCGCGACTGGGGCATTTCACGGCAGCGCTATTGGGGCTGCCCGATTCCGGTCATCCATTGCCCCAAATGCGATGTGGTGCCGGTGCCGGACGCCGACCTGCCGGTGACGCTGCCTGATGACGCGACTTTCGACAGGCCGGGCAACGCGCTCGACCATCACCCGACCTGGAAGCACGTCACCTGCCCCAAATGCGGCGGCAAGGCCCAGCGCGAAACCGACACCATGGACACCTTCGTGGATTCGTCCTGGTACTTTGCGCGCTTCACCGATCCCTGGAACCAGAACGCGCCGACGACGCCAGCCGTCGCCAACCGGATGCTGCCGGTCGACCAGTATATCGGCGGCGTCGAGCACGCGATCCTGCATCTGCTCTACAGCCGCTTCTTCACCCGCGCGATGAAGGCGACCGGGCACATCGCGCTGGACGAGCCGTTCGCCGGCATGTTCACCCAGGGCATGGTGGTGCACGAGACCTATCAGAAGGCCGACGGCACCTATGTGCAGCCGGCCGAGGTGAAGATCGAGGTCGGCGGCAATGGCCGGCGCGCGACGCTGCTGACGTCAGGCGAAGACATCCAGATCGGTCCGATCGAGAAGATGTCTAAGTCGAAGAAGAACACGGTCGACCCCGACGACATCATCGAGACCTACGGCGCCGACGTCGCCCGCTGGTTCATGCTGTCGGACTCCCCGCCCGACCGCGACGTGATCTGGAGCGACGAACGCGTCCAGGGCGCCTCCCGCTTCGTGCAGCGGCTGTGGCGGCTGGTGAACGACGCGATGGAACTCTGCAAGGCTGCCCCCGCGGCCCGGCCAGCCGCGTTCGGCCCGGATGCGATCGCCTTGCGCAAGGCCGCCCATGGCGCGCTGGACAAGGTCACCACCGGCATCGAGCGGCTGCACTTCAATGTCTGCCTTGCCCATATCCGCGAATTCGCCAACGCGTTTTCGGAGGTGCTCCAGCGCCCCGGCCAGCCCACAGCTGACCTCGCATGGGCGGTCCGGGAGGCCAGCCAGATCCTGGTCCAGCTGTTCTCCCCGATGATGCCGCATCTGGCCGAGGAGTGCTGGCAGGTTCTGGGCCATCGCGGGCTGGTTTCCGAGGCCGATTGGCCCCAAATCGAACGCGATTTGCTGGTTGAAGACAGCGTGACCCTGGTGGTCCAGGTCAATGGCAAGAAGCGGGGTGAGGTCACAGTTGCAACAGCCGCCCAGAATCCGGAAATCGAGGCTGCCGTTTTGGCCCTCGATGCGGTAAAGCTGGCCCTGGACGGCAAGCCCGTCCGCAAGGTGATCATCGTCCCCAAGAGGATCGTGAATGTTGTCGGCTAGGATCCGCATCGCAGCCCGCTTGCTGGCGGTCGCCGCATTGGCGGCTCTGACGGCTGGCTGCTTCCAGCCGATGTATGCCGAGCGTACCGACGGCACCCCCGGCCTGCGCGAGAAGCTGATGGGGGTCGACCTTCCGCCGATCAACAAGCCCAATGCCTCCCGCGAAGCCCGCGTCGGCGTCGAGGTCCGCAACGCCCTGGCCTTCAAGCTCTACGGCAGCGCCACGGGCATGCCGCCGACCCATCGCCTGGAGATTCGCTTCGCGACCAGCAAAACGTCGCTGATCGTCGATCCCAATACCGGCCTGCCGAACAGTGAAAACTACGGCATCGACGCCCAGTACAATTTGATCGAGGTCGTCAGCGGCAAGTCGGTCATGACCGGCACGACGTTCGCGCGCGTGTCCTATGACATGCCCGGCTCCTACCAGCGCTTTGCCCGCAACCGGGCCCTTCGCGATGCCGAGGATCGTGCCGCCAACGAGATCGCCGAGAACATCAACACTCGCCTCGCCTCGTTCTTCACCGCCGGCACTTAAGTCATCCCCGTCATTCCGGAGCGCCCGCACGGCGGATCCGGAATCCAGAGATTATTGATCGAGATTTCCGGGTTCGCGCTTTGCGGGCCCGAAATGACAGTTGGGCCCGATGGTCGCGCTGCGCGGAAAAGAGATCGACGCCTTCCTCGCCCGTCCCGACGGGGGCCGACCGATCATCCTGCTCTACGGTCCCGATGCCGGCCTCGTGCGCGAGCGCGCCGATGCACTGATTGCCTCGGCCGTCGACGATCCCAACGATCCCTTCTCACTCGTCAAGCTCGACGGTGACGAACTCTCCGCCGAGCCGTCGCGGCTCGTCGATGAAGCCATGACGGTGCCGTTGTTCGGCGGCCGCCGCGCCATCCGCGTCCGCGCCGGCTCGCGCAGCTTTGCCAGCGGTATCGATACGCTGGCGGAGATGGGCGTGAAGGATTGCCGCATCGTGATCGAGGCCGGCGAGTTGCGCCCGGAATCGCCGCTGCGCAAGGCCTGCGAGCGCGCCAAGACGGCCGTGGCGATCGGGTGCTATCCCGACACCGAGCGCGACCTTGCCAAGCTGATGGACGACGAGCTCCGCATCGCCAATCTGCGCATCGCGCAGGATGCCCGCGCGGCCCTGATGTCATTCCTCGGCGGCGACCGCCAAGCCTCGCGCAATGAGCTGCGCAAGCTGACGCTCTATGCGCATGGCAAAGGCGAGATCACGCTGGATGACGTGATGTCCGTCGTTGCCGATGCGTCCGAGCTGAAACTCGACCCCATCGTCGACGGTGCCTTCGCCGGCCGGCCCGACATCGTCGAGACCGAATTTGCAAAGGCCATGATCGCCGGCACCTATCCCGGCGTGATCATCTCCGCCGCGCAGCGCCAGGCCGCGTGGCTGCACAAATCTGCGCTCGCGATCGCCGACGGCCAGCCTGCCTCCGCCGTTCTCGAGGGCGGCTATCCGCGCCTGCATTTTTCGCGAAAGCCCGCGGTGGAAACGGCGCTGCGCAATTTCAGCGTGGCGCGGCTCGCCGCAATCATCGAGCAGCTCGCGACCGCTGCGCTCGACACCCGCAAGCAATCCACCCTCGCCGCCGCCATCGCCCAGCGCACGTTGATGGCCATCGCCGCGAATGCGAAGCGGCGCGGCTGAGGCACCGCTCTCTCCACGTCATTGCAAGCAGCGCAAGCGACGAAGCAATCCAGAGTCTCTCCGCGGAAAGGTTCTGGATTGCTTCGCTTCGCTCGCAATGACGTGTGGAGAGAGAGTTGCGCGTCGCAACGACGGTGCGAAGCGCCAAATCCGTCATCCTGAGGTGCGAGCCGCGCGGCGCAACGCGGCGCGTGGGGAGCCTCGAAGGATGAACGGCCCCGATGCAGCGGAGCCGTCGCCCTTCGAGGGCCGCTGAAGAAGCGGCCACCTCTAGCGACAATGGCTTCGCCATTGCGCGGGGGTGACGGTGATAGAGTCGGTGCGTCTACAGCGCGCCCTTCGCCAGCCGCTTCATCACCTCGTCGAGCTGATCGAGGTTGCGGTAGTTGATCTGGACGGAGCCGCCGGGGTCGCGGTGATTGACCGTGACCTTGAGGCCAAGCGCATCGCTGACGCGCTTTTCGAGATCGATCGTGTCGGGGTCTTTTTCCTTCCCCCCGGTGCTGCGCGCCTTCTGCGGCTTGCGCTCCGGCACACCCTCTTCATGCGCGAGCGCCTCGGCCTGGCGCACGTTGAGGCCTTCCGCGACGATGCGCCTGGCTGACGCGACCGGATCGGGCACGCCGATCAGCGCGCGGGCGTGGCCGGCGGTCAGCTCGCCGCTCGTGATCAAGGCCTGCACTTCGGCCGGCAGCTTCGTCAGCCGCATCATGTTGGCGATGTGGCTGCGGCTCTTGCCGACGACCTTTGCGATGTCGTCCTGGCTGCGTTTGAACTCGTTGGCGAGCGCGTGATAGCCGAGCGCCTCTTCCATCGGGTTGAGGTCTTCGCGCTGCACGTTCTCGACGATCGCGAACTCCAGCGCATCGCTGTCGCTGATGTCGACCGGCACGATCGGCACTTCGTGCAGGCCGGCCATCTGTGATGCGCGCCAGCGCCGTTCGCCGGCGATGATCTCGAAGCGATCCTGTGCGCCCTTGACCGGACGCACGACGATCGGCTGGATCACGCCATGCTGCTTGATCGAATCGGAGAGCTCCTTGAGCTCCGTTTCCGAAAAGGCGCGGCGCGGGTTGCGCGGATTGGGCTTGATGAATTCGATCGGCACCTTGCGCTGCGCGCGCGGACGATCGACATGCTGAGCCTCGCCGCCGACATCACCGATCAGACTCGCAAGACCCCGGCCCAGTCGCGAACGCGCTTCGTCGGCCATCGCCAGCTCCCTTGGATTCACGGTGCAACACTCCAGAACTGAATTATCGTAGGGTGGGCAAAGCGAAACGTGCCCACCAGTTGTGTGCGGAAGATGGTGGGCACGGCGAAGACGCCTTTGCCCACCCTACGGCATCGTCAATGCTCGACGCGCAGCTCGCGCTCGCGCTGGATCACTTCGGTGGCGAGCCGCAGATACGCTTCGCTGCCGACGCATTTGAGATCGTAGACCAGGACCGGCTTGCCATAGGACGGCGCTTCCGAGATGCGCACGTTGCGCGGGATCATGGTCTTGTAGACCTTCTCGCCCATGAACTGACGGACGTCGGCGACGACCTGATTCGAGAGGTTGTTGCGGGAGTCGAACATGGTCAGCACGATGCCGTGGATCGACAAGTTCGGATTGAGCGTCGAGCGCACCTGCTCCACCGTCTGGAGCAGTTGCGACAGACCTTCGAGCGCGAAGAACTCGCACTGGAGCGGCACCAGGATCGCATCGGAGGCCGCCATCGCGTTCACCGTGAGCAGGTTGAGCGAGGGCGGGCAGTCGATCAGCACATAGGTGTAATCGGCGTCCGGCGAGACGTTGTTGTTGAGCGCGCCGATGGCGTCGCGCAGCTTGAAGGCGCGGCCGGGCGTGGTGCCGAGCTCGAGCTCGAGGCCGGAGAGGTCCATGGTCGAGGGCGCGATGTGCAGCCGCGGCACCGCGGTCGAGACCACCGCTTCACGCAGAGGGGCTTCACCGATCAGCACGTCATAGGTCGAGCAGGAGCGGTTGCGGCGATCGATGCCGAGGCCGGTCGAGGCGTTGCCCTGCGGATCGAGATCGACGATCAGGACGCGCTCGCCGATCGCAGCGAGTGCCGTGCCGAGATTGATCGCCGTGGTTGTTTTTCCCACGCCGCCCTTCTGATTCGCCAGCGCCAGAATGCGCGGGTGGCCCTGCGGGACCTCAGCGGCCTGTTCTTGGGTGGCCTGTTCTTCGGCGGTCTGTTCTTGCTGCGGTTCGTCAATCACGCTCATCGCAAATTCCCCACTCGACCCCTGAACGCCTTAGCGCCGCTCGACCGACGTCAGCTCGACGATCCAACCGTCGCCGGTCCGGCTTTGGTGAAGCTGCGGCTGGATATTCCAATATTTAGCGGCTTCGGTCAATTCAGCCTCTACATCTTGACCCTTCGGAAATAGCGCTTTTGCACCTTGGCGCATCAGCGGCTCCGCAAAGCCGATGAGTTGATGTAGCGGAGCCAGCGCACGCGCGGTGACGCAATCGACGGGGCCGGTGATTCTATCCACATTATCCCCGATCTCAGCGAGATGTACGACCCCCGGAGATGTGGTGACGCGAACTGCTTCGCGTAGAAAGGCGGCCTTCTTGGCGATTCGCTCAACGAGATGGACGCTGGCGCCAGGCGTCCCGGCCATGGCACAGGCGAGGACGATTCCGGGAAAGCCGCCGCCGCTGCCGAGGTCGGCCCAGCGTTTGGCCGAAGGGGCGAGATCGACAAGCTGGAGCGAGTCGGCGATGTGCCGGGTCCAGAGCTGCGGCAGGGTCGAAGGCGCGACCAGATTGGTCTTGGCCTGCCACTCCCGGAGCAGTGCGATGTAGCGGTCAAGCCGGTCTTCGGTTTCACGTGAAACGGGGGCGAGCCTGAGCGCCGCGAGCTTGTCCGCTGCGATGATGGAGTCCAGCGACCGATCGTTGGCGCTGGCCTTATCGATCTTCGGTTTGATCGGCGTCGGCTCGGATCGACGGCTCGCGCCCTCACCTGCCACTGGTTTCCCTGATGACGATCTGCCGCCCGGCCCGCGCTGTTTCACGTGAAACGCCTATGCGATCGCCTTTGAGGTCTTCCGTGCCTCGCGCCGGAGATAGGCCGCGAGAATGCCGAGCGCTGCCGGTGTCATCCCGTCGATCCGGCCAGCCTGGCCGACGGTGAATGGTCGCGCCTTCTCCAGCTTGGCCCGCACCTCATTGGAAAGACCGGGGACCTGCTGGTAATCGACGTCCGACAGCACCATCCCCTCGTCTCGCCTGAAAGCTTCGACGTCGGCGCTCTGGCGCTCGAGATAGACGTCGTATTTCGCGTCGATCTCCAGATGGGTGGCAATGACCGGGTCGATCGCCGACAGCTCCGGCCAGATGGTCCGGACCTGGCTCCAGCCGATGTCCGGATAGGCCATCAACTCGAACGCCGAGCGGCGCTGGCCGTCCCGGTTCAGGGACAGGCCGTGCTTGATCGCCTCGTTCGGGGTTATAGTCAGGGACTTCGACAGCGCCCTGGCCGCATTCAGGGCGTCCATCTTGGCGCGGTGATGCCGCGTCCGGGCACTCCCGACGCATCCCAGCGCAATCCCCTTCTCGGTGAGACGCTGATCGGCGTTGTCCGCCCTCAGCGTCAGCCGGTACTCGGCGCGAGAGGTGAACATCCGATAGGGTTCGCTGATCCCGCGGGTGACGAGGTCGTCGATCATCACGCCGAGATAGCCATCGGCACGGTCGAACACGGTCAGGGCGGCGCCGCTCGCGGCCAAAGCCGCGTTCAGGCCGGCCACGATACCCTGCCCGGCAGCTTCCTCGTATCCGGTGGTGCCATTGATCTGACCCGCCAGGAACAGGCCACGCAGACGCTTGGTCTGGAGGGTCGGATCGAGCTCGCGGGGATCGATGTGGTCGTATTCGATGGCATAGCCCGGACGGACCATCTTCACCTGCTCCAGGCCAGGAATGCTGGCGAGGATCGCGAGCTGGACCTCCTCCGGCAGTGAGGTCGAGATGCCGTTGGGATAGACGGTGCTATCGTCGAGCCCCTCCGGCTCCAGGAAGATCTGATGGCCGTCGCGGTCGCCAAAGCGAACGATCTTGTCCTCTATCGAGGGACAGTAGCGCGGTCCGGAGCTCTTGATCTGGCCGGAGTACATCGGGGAGCGATGGACGTTGGCCCGGATCACCTCATGGGTCGCGGAGGTCGTTCGGGTGATCCCGCACTGGATCTGCGGGGTCGTGATCCGCTCGGTCATCACCGAGAACGGCTCCGGCGGCTCGTCTCCGGGCTGCATCTCGACCGCGGACCAGTCGATCGTGGTGCCATCCAGACGCGGCGGAGTCCCGGTCTTGAGCCGTCCAAGGGTGAAACCAGCGCGCTCGAAGGAGGCGGAAAGACCCATCGCCGGGGCTTCGCCGACCCGGCCGGCGGGCCAGTTCTTCTCGCCAAGATGGATCAGGCCACGGAGGAAGGTGCCGGTTGTGACGACGACAGCCCCTGCCCGAAGCTCGCGGCCGTCCGCCAGGCGTAGTCCGGTGACCCGGCCTTCGACCACGATCAGCTCGTCCGCCTCGCCCTCGATGACGGAAAGACCTTCGGTGTCCCGGATCGCGGCCTGCATGGCTGCGGCATAGAGCTTCCGGTCGGCCTGAGCTCGGGGACCGCGGACCGCTGGGCCCTTGCGGCGATTGAGGACGCGGAACTGGATGCCGCCGGCATCGCCGACCCGGCCCATCAGGCCATCGAGAGCATCGACCTCGCGGACCAGATGGCCCTTGCCCAGACCGCCAATGGCGGGATTGCAGGACATCGCACCGACGGTGGAGAAACGGTGCGTCACCAGAGCGGTCGTCGCACCCATCCGGGCGGAAGCAGCCGCGGCCTCACAGCCGGCGTGGCCGCCGCCAATGACGATGACGTCGAAAATCTCTCGCTCTGTTCGCATGGCCGGACTTCTATCGCAGAGGCAGAGAAGCCGGAAGTAGAAACTGGGTGAGGCCGTTGTTTCACGTGAAACGAGGCGGCCAGGGGCGATGCGTATTTTCGCGAAAACAACCCCATGCACAGTGGAATCGGCATTGAGCGCGCTGCTGTTTCACGTGAAACAAGATGGGTCTAAGCGGGAGAGAACTCCTGGCCAGATCTCGCACGGCTCTGGACGCGGCTAGAGCGGCACAAGCGATCGGGCTACACCATCATTGCGAGCGGAACGACTTGTCCACCGAAGCTTCAGCGAAGGCGGAAGCAATCCAGAATCCCACCGCAGAAGCAGTCTGGATTGCTTCGTCGCAAGGGCTCCTCGCAATGACGAGATCGGGGGGCCAGCGCCGGCCACAACCGTCGCGGCCCGTAACGCGATACGAGATCGCGCACATGAACCGCTGAAGCTGGGCGAGCCAATCGCCCCGCGGTTTCTCGTGAAACAGGCCGGTCACAGGCACCTGTCCCACGTGAAACGGCTTGGAACCCATCCCATTGCTGTTTCACGTGAAACGCAAGGAGTGGGACGAGCTTGTAGCCCGGATGGAGCGCAGCGAAATCCGGGAACGGTGTTCCGGCTGGGGAGCCGTCCCCGGATTGCGCTTCGCTTCATCCGGGCTACGAAATGAGCCTCGTTTCACGTGAAGCGGAAGAACTGGAATAAGCGCTAGTTCTACAATGAAGAACTAGTCCTACTTTCCGATGCAGAATTTCTGGAAGATGGCCCCGAGAACGTCCTCGACGTCGACCCGACCCAACAGCCGGCCCAAGGCGTAGGCCGCGGCACGCAACTCTTCGGCCGCAAGCTCTTCGCCGTCCTCTACAAGCTCCAGGCTCCGGCGCAAGCTGTCCGAGGCCCGGCGCAACAGATCTCGCTGGCGGGCCCGGGTCACCAAAGCGCCCTCGGTCGTTCCGAAAAACTCGGCGGCGAATTTCACGAGAGCGTCGATCAGATTGGGAACGCCGTCCCCCCGGCTTGCCGAGATCCCGAACTCGACGCCCGACCCGACGTCCCCCGCCTCGCCCAGATCGATCTTGTTGCGGACGATCCAGATCGAGCCGCCCGATTGATCACGCCCGGGGCCGGACTTCACCAGCGATTGCGTCGCGCCCGGATCGGCAGCGCGCCCGCCCTCGACCAGCCACAGCACGAGGTCGGCGTCTTCGGCGCGCGCTCGCGCCCGGCGCACGCCTTCCTGCTCCACGGGATCGTCGGTCTCCCGGATGCCAGCGGTGTCGATCACCGTGACCGGATAGCCGTCGAGATCGAGCTGTACCTCGATCACGTCACGCGTGGTGCCGGCGTAGGGCGAGACGATCGCGACCTCGCGGCGCGACAGCTGATTGATCAGCGTCGACTTGCCGACATTCGGCTCGCCCGCGATCGCAACCACCAGGCCGTCGCGCAGGCGTTCAGAATGTCCCTGTGCCGCAAGCACTTCTGTGATTTCGTCATGCAGCGCTCTGATCGCCTTCACCGCCGGTGCTCTCAGTTCGGCCGGCACGTCGCCCTCGTCGGAAAAATCGATGCCGGCCTCGATCAGCGCCGACGCCTCGATGATGCGCTCGCGCCAGTCGCGCGCGCGATCGCCGAGCAGGCCCTGCAACTGGCGCAGCGCCTGGCGGCGCTGGCGATCGGTATCGGCATGGATGAGATCGTCGAGGCCTTCGGCTTCGGTGAGATCGAGCTTGCCGTTCTCGAACGCACGCCGCGTGAACTCGCCGGGCTCGGCCGCGCGCGTATTCGGAATATTAGAAATCGCGGCGAGGAGTGCCGCCAGCACCGCGCGTCCGCCATGGACGTGAAATTCGGCGATGTCTTCGCCGGTCGCGCTGGCCGGCCCCGGAAACCAGAGCACGACCGCGTCGTCGATCGGCAGGCCAGCGCCATCGTGCAGCAGCCGGCGGCTGGCCTGTCTCGGCGCCGGCTGCCTCTCCGCCAGCGTTGTCAGAACGAGGCCCGCTTGCGATCCGGAAACCCGCACCACAGCGATCGCGCTCGGCGCACGGCCGGACGACAGCGCAAAGATGGTCTGGTCTCGCGGATGCATGGCCTATTTGTCCGGCTGGCGGGGAAAAGGCAAACGGCCCGTTCTCGCGATGCCGCCACCCCCTTTTGCTGCGCTCCGGCCCGCAGCAACGGCTATATTGCGATGCAATATACGGTGCAGCATTTTGCTGCAGAAGCATCCGCGCTCAGGCATCGACCAATCCGCCAAAGTCAAGCATTGCGCAAATATATCAACAGCTTCCGGGAGACCCGGATTTCCCTTCGTCCCATCGCCATGCTGCACTTCTTCGCAGCAAGGCCGCACAAAAAGAAAAAGGGCGCCCGAAGGCGCCCTCTGATCTCATGCTGCACCGCACTCAGGTGTTCATCGAGTCGAAGAACTCCGAATTGCTCTTGGTCGAGCGCAGCTTGTCGAGCAGGAAGTCGATCGCGTCCATCGTGCCCATCGGATTGAGGATCCGGCGGAGCACGTACATCTTCTTGAGCACCTGCGTATCGGTGATGAGCTCCTCCTTGCGGGTGCCGGAGCGCGAGATGTCGATCGCCGGGAAGGTGCGCTTGTCCGAGACCTTGCGGTCCAGGATCAGTTCGGAGTTACCGGTGCCCTTGAACTCTTCGAAGATGACTTCGTCCATGCGGCTGCCGGTATCGACCAGCGCGGTCGCGATGATGGTCAGCGAGCCGCCCTCCTCGATGTTGCGGGCAGCACCGAAGAAGCGCTTCGGGCGCTGGAGCGCGTTGGCGTCGACGCCACCGGTCAGCACCTTGCCGGATGACGGCACCACGGTGTTGTAGGCGCGGCCGAGGCGGGTGATCGAATCGAGCAGAATCACGACGTCGCGGCCGTGCTCGACCAGGCGTTTTGCCTTCTCGATCACCATCTCGGCGACCTGGACGTGACGCACCGCCGGCTCGTCGAAGGTCGATGACACGACCTCGCCCTTCACCGAGCGCTGCATGTCCGTGACTTCTTCCGGACGCTCGTCGATCAGAAGCACGATCAGATAGCATTCCGGATGATTGTGCGTGATCGAATGCGCGATGTTCTGCATCAGCACGGTTTTACCCGTACGCGGCGGCGCGACGATCAGCGCGCGCTGGCCCTTGCCGATCGGCGCGACGATGTCGATCACCCTTGCAGAAAGGTCTTTCCGCGTCGGATCGTCGATTTCCATGCGGAAACGCTGATTCGGAAACAGCGGCGTGAGGTTGTCGAAATTGACCTTGTGCTTGGCCTTTTCCGGGTCCTCGAAATTGAGCGTGTTGACCTTCAGCAGCGCGAAATAGCGCTCGCCCTCTTTCGGGCTGCGAATGTGGCCTTCGATGGTGTCGCCGGTGCGCAGGCCGAAACGGCGGATCTGCGAGGGCGAAACGTAGATGTCGTCCGGGCCCGGCAGATAATTCGCATCGGGCGAGCGGAGGAAGCCGAAGCCGTCGGAGAGCACCTCGACGACGCCCTCGCCGACGATGTCGGTTTCGGCGAGCGCAAGCTGCTTGAGGATGGCAAACAGCAGTTCCTGCTTGCGCATGGTGCTGGCATTCTCGACCCCGTTCTCTTCCGCGAACGAGACGAGCTCGGCCGGCGTCTTCGACTTGAGGTCCTGGAGTTTAATTTCCCGCATTGGGGTGGTCCTGTGGGGTAACCTTGGGAGGGGTGCGAGGAGGCTCGGAAATGCGGACGTGAGAAGGTAAGGTCCGCAGGTCTGGCAAGGAGAGTGCCGATGAGGCTTCAAACCTGATGCGGTGTCCGGCCTCTGGAAAGCTCAGACAAAACCACATCCGCCTGCGTTGGGTGGGATATTGCTAATATAGAAAATCGCTCCCCACTGCGCAAGCCGAAGCGCTGAGCGATTCTTCGCAAGCCTTGCCTAGAACGGCTTCACGATCACCATGATGACGATCAAAATCATCAGCACAGTCGGCACCTCGTTGATAATTCGATAGAATTTCTGGCTGCGAGGACGCCGGTCGGCGGCGAAATCCTTGCACCAGCGTGAAAAAAAGCCGTGGACCCCGGACATCGCCAGGACCAGTGCCAGTTTTACATGCAGCCAGCCGAACGAGAACCAGTGGCCGGACCAGGCGAGATAGAGCCCGGCAAGCCATGTGACGATCATGGCGGGGTTGATAATCGCCTTGAGCAGCCGGCGTTCCATCACCTTGAACGTTTCCGACTGCTTCGAGCCGATCTCGGCCTCGGAGTGATAAACGAACAGCCGCGGCAGATAGAGCATGCCCGCCATCCAGGAGATGACGGCGATCACATGCAGCGCCTTGATCCAGAGATAGACGTCTTCGAACATTTTCTGCGCCCGGCTTTCTGTCCAGCGCAGGGAACGCTGGGGATAGTAAGAACTCGTTAAGGTCTCACCCTGCACACTTATCCGTCCATAGAGCCTTCCTCAAATCTAGAATCTTAGATTCTTAAGGTTTGAGTCTATGTGACCGTGAATTGGACTCACACAATTCCGTCCGCACGTTCACGCGCGCTTGTTCACATCCATCAACATATCCCTGGCGCTTCCGGCGGCTTCCGATAAGTCGGCCAGCTTCAAAGGCTTGCGCGTTTCTGTCGGCAGCTTATCAAAGGGGTTGTCCGCGCAATCCCGTTCCCCTCTCGGCAGGGCGCCGAACTTGTTCCGATGGACAGCGGTGTGAAGAAAATTGGCACTTGTCCCGCCCCTGGTGTCGCGCAAGCCTTTCCGAGGGGTTAAGGTCCACAGAAATCCACAAACCACACCGCCTCCATACAAAGGGCTTTTGTGCCGACCTCGAACAATTATTTCCATCTCCACCTGGTCTCCGACTCCACCGGAGAGACGCTGATCACCGTCGCGCGCGCCGTCGCGGCGCAGTACGCCAACGTCACCCCGGTCGAGCATGTCTATCCCCTGGTGCGCAGCCAGAAGCAGCTCGACCGCGTGCTCGACGAGATCGAGGAGGCGCCGGGGATCGTGCTGTTCACGCTGCTGGAGAAGGATCTGGTCTCCAGGCTCGAGGACAAGTGCAAGCAGATCAACGTTCCGAGCCTGTCGATCATCGGCCCGGTGATGCAGTTGTTCGAAGCCTATCTCGGTGCCGCGACCACCGGCCGCGTCGGCGCCCAGCACGTCCTCAACGCGGAATATTTCAAGCGCATTGACGCGCTGAACTACACGATGATCCACGACGACGGCCAGCATGTCGAAGGTCTCGACGATGCCGACGTGGTGCTCGTCGGTGTCTCACGTACCTCCAAGACACCGACGTCGATCTATCTGGCCAATCGCGGCATCCGCACCGCCAACGTGCCATTGGTTCCGGGCATTCCGGTGCCGTCACAGTTGGAGACCCTGACGCGGCCGCTGGTGGTGAGCCTGCATGCGACGCCGGAACGCCTGATCCAGATCCGCCAGAACCGCCTGCTTTCCATGGGCGCGGAGTCCGGCAGTGAGACCTATACAGACAGGCAGTCGGTTACCGAGGAGGTCGCGTTCGCGCGCAAGCTGAGCGCCAAGCACGATTGGCCGCTGCTCGACGTCACGCGGCGATCTATCGAGGAAACCGCCGCGGCGATCATGAAGCTCTACAGCGACCGCCAGCGCAACCGGCCTACGGGATAGTTTCGGCGATGTCTCTCTGGCGCGGCGAAACTCCGTTGATACTGGCCTCGCAGAGCAGCGCGCGAAAGATGCTGCTGGCCAGTGCCGGACTGGAGTTCAAGGCGATTACGGCCGATATCGACGAGCGCGGCATTCAGGCCGCCTCCAAGCTTTCAGACCCGCATGCCATCGCCCTGCTGCTGGCGCGTGAGAAGGCCAAGGCGGTCTCGGCCAGTCATCCGGGGAGCTATGTGATCGGTGCCGACCAGACCCTGGCTCTCGGCGAGCGTCTCTTCAACAAGCCCGCAGGCCGCGCACAGGCGATGGCGCAATTGTTCGACCTCGCCGGCAAAAGCCACGCGCTGAATTCCGCGGTGGCCGTGGCGCGAGATGGCAAGATCGTTTTCGAGGATGTTTCGGTGGCCCGCATGACCATGCGGCCGATGACCGAGACGGAGCTTTCCGCCTATCTCGACGCTGCCGGCGATGCGGTGACGACCAGCGTCGGCGCCTATCAGCTCGAAGGCCTCGGCAGCCATCTGTTCGAGCGCATCGAGGGTGACCATTTCACCATTCTCGGCCTGCCGCTGCTGCCGTTGCTTGCGTTCCTGCGGCGCGAACGGCTAGTTGCAGTGTGAATGACAGAGATGGCTGCGTGCTGATGCGGATCCTTGGACTGACCGGCTCGATCGGGATGGGAAAATCCACCACCGCGAAATTGTTCGCGGAGGCCGGCGTTCCCGTCTACGACGCCGATGCTGCCGTCCATCAGCTCTATGAGGGCGAGGCCGCGCCCGCGATCGAGGCCGCCTTCCCCGGCACTACCGCGAACGGCAAGGTCGATCGCCCAAAACTGTCCGCGCGCGTCGTGCATGATCCGGCCGCGATCAAGCAGCTCGAGCAGATCGTTCATCCGATGCTCGGCGCCTCCCGGCAAAAATTCTTCGCCGATGCGGAAGCAGCCAAGGCGCCCGTTGTGGTCCTGGATATCCCGCTGCTGTTCGAAACCGGCGGCGAGAAGCGGGTCGATGCCGTCGTCGTGGTGTCGACCTCGCCGGAACTCCAGCGCAAGCGTGTGCTGGAGCGCGGCACGATGGACGAGGCCAAGCTCGACGCGATCATTGCCAAGCAGACGCCGGATGCCGAGAAGCGCAAGCGGGCCGATTTCGTAGTGGATACGTCACACGGACTTGAACCCGTGCGCGCCCAAATCACGCACATTCTGGCCGAGGTCGTTAAGATGCCGCAGCGGCGAGGCTGATTCGCTGCCTCACACGGCCTCTTGATCATGCGTGAAATCGTTCTCGACACCGAAACCACCGGCCTCGATCCGCTCCGCGGCGATCGCCTGGTCGAAATCGGCTGCGTCGAGATTTTCAACCGCATGCCGACGGGCCAGACGTATCATGTCTATATCAATCCCGAACGGGACATGCCGGCGGAAGCCTTTGCGGTGCACGGGCTGTCGGCTGAGTTCCTGTCGACCAAGCCGCTGTTCCACGAGGTCGTCGATGCGTTTCTGGAGTTCATCGGCGATGCGCCGCTGGTGATCCACAACGCTTCGTTCGACATCGGCTTCATCAACGCCGAGCTCGACAAGGTCAAACGCGTCGCGATCCCGCGCGAGCGGCTGGTCGATACGCTGCTGCTGGCGCGGCGCAAGCATCCGGGCGTGTCGAACCGGCTCGACGATCTCTGCTCGCGCTATTCGATCGACAATTCACACCGTACCAAGCACGGCGCGCTGCTCGACGCCGAACTCCTGGCCGAAGTTTATGTCGATCTGGTCGGGGCGCGACAATCGCAGTTGCTCCTCGCTTCGGAAGGCGAGGACATTCGCGTCCATGCGGCTGGCGATGCGCCGCGGCGGCAGCGGACCGTGCCGCTCGCGCCGCGGATTTCCGATGCCGAGCGCGAGGCCCATCGGGCCTTCATCGCAACGCTCGGCGACAAGGCGATCTGGAACGAGTTCCTGCCCGCTCCAGCCGCCTCTCCGCCTGGTCAGGCCTGACCGCTTGTCTGCTGAGCGGCCATTTGCCGCTCCATGTTCTGACGATAGAGACCGACGAAGTCGACCGGATCCAGCATCAGGGGCGGGAACCCGCCGTCGCGCACGGCGGTCGCGATGATCTCGCGGGCGAACGGGAACAGCAGACGCGGGCATTCGATCATGACCAGCGGATGCAGGTTCTCCTTCGGCACGTTGGTGATGCGGAACACGCCGGCATAGGCGAGCTCGAACGAGAACATGATCTTACCGGCGGTCTCGGCCTTGCCCTCGACCGACAGCGTCACCTCGAACTCGGTTTCGCTGAGATTGATGGCGTTGACGTTGATCTGGATGTTGATCTGGGGCGGCTGGCCCTGCTGCTGGAGCGAGGTCGGCGCGTTCGGATTCTCGAACGAAAGGTCCTTGATATATTGCGCCAGAACGTTGAGCTGGGGAGCCTGGGCCGCCTCGGGAGGGGTGCCGTTGCCGTTGGTCATGAGAGTCTCTCCTTACCCGATTGGGGCTGAATTTCGCGGCGGTTGGCTAACATAGGGCCGCCTCACTCCACAAGGACGAACGGTCCCTGATCGGGTATCCGGGCCGCGCCCGCAATTGTGACGTTCACCCGGCCCTCCTGACGAAATCGCGCGTTAAACGATTGAAGATGCGCGATTTCCGGGCAGGATCGGGTTTCCCCTTAAGCATAAAACGCGCTACACTCCGCGCTGTGCCAAAAGGCGCCATTGGCCGGGCAAGATTTCGTGCCTACATCCCGAGGACCAGACGCGCGGACCTAAAATGGTGATGTAGACTTGCCGTTCCCGTATGGAACGGTCTACTGGCCGGATTGATTTTCCCGGCGACGACCCCGAGACGGCCCCTCTTAGCAAAGACCAGAAAGCGGATACCACGTGGACATCTACACCATCATCTTCCTGGCGCTGGCGGTCTTCATCTTTCTGAGACTGCGCAGCGTGCTGGGACAGCGGACGGGTAACGAGCGGCCGCCGTTCGACCGCACCGCCGCCCGCAACGCGCTGGGGGGCGCCCAGGACAAGAACGTCGTGACCATGCCGGGCAAGGTGATCGATCAGGCCCCGCTGGCGCCGACCGCCGAGCCCGCCCTGCCCTCCGACCGCTGGAAGGGCCTGACCGAGCCGGGCACCGCGCTCGCCCAGGGTCTCGACGCCATCGTCGACAAGGATTCCACCTTCGATCCGCGCCATTTCATCTCGGGCGCCCGCGGCGCCTATGAGATGATCGTGCTGGCCTTTGCCAATGGCGACCGCCGCGCATTGCGCGACCTGCTGTCGTCGGAGGTCTATGACAGCTTCGACGCCGCCATCAAGGAACGCGAGAAGAACGAGCAGAAGACCGAGACGCGTTTCGTCTCGATCGACAAGGCCGAGCTCGTCGGCGCCGAGCTGCGCGACCGCACGGCTCAGCTCACCATCCGATTCGTCTCGCAGATGATCTCGGCCACTCGCGACAAGAGCGGCAATATCGTCGACGGTAGTGCGGACACGGTCGCCGACATCACCGACATCTGGACCTTCGCCCGCGATATCACCTCTCGCGATCCAAACTGGAAGCTGGTTGGCACCGGAAGCGCGAATTAAGACTTTCCTGAAGAACAGCGCGACGGCGCTTTGCGCGGGTGCCGTCGTGCTGTCGTCGTTTTCGCTCGGCGCCGAGGCGGCGCGCCGTCACTATCGCAGCCATCATCATCATCTCCCGGCACTTGCCGCCGCACCACCGCGCGCCTTGCCCTATCCGCAACTCCCTTTGCCGTTCGAAATCCCCGGTGCGCAATATCTGCCGCTGACCTGGGCGGACGTGAAAGGCTGGAGCGACGACGACCATCTGGCCGCCTACAAGACATTCCGCGCGAGTTGCCGGACGATCAACGCGCAGACCGGTGCGGCCGAACCGAAGGCGCTTGGCGGCTCGCTGAGCGAGCCCTGCCGAGCCGCCAAGTCGCTCGAGCTCACCGACGACGCCAAAGCCAGGACCTTCTTCGAGCAGAATTTTGCGCCGCTGCGGATCTCGCGCCTCGGCGAGCCCGACGGTTTCGTCACCGGCTATTACGAGCCGGTGCTGGAGGGATCGCGGACGCAGACCGAAATCTACAACGTTCCGGTCTATCGCAGACCCTCGAACCTGTTCGTGCGCGGCTACAAGCAGGACTCGGTCAGCCTGCCCAACAAGGGCCCGGTCTATCGCAAGATCGGCCGCCGCAAGCTGGTGCCCTATTACGATCGCGGCGAGATTGAGGACGGCAAGATCGCCGGCCGCGGGCTGGAGATCGCCTGGCTGAAGGACCCGACCGATCTGCTGTTCGCCCAGATCCAGGGCTCGGCGCGGATCAAATTCGACGACGGCGGCACGGTCCGGCTGAATTACGACGCCTATAACGGCTATCCCTACACGGCCGTCGGCCGTGTCCTGATCGAGCGCGGCATCATTCCGAAGGAGGAGATGTCGATGCAGAAGATCAGGGAGTGGATGGCGCAGAACCCCGATGGTGCCAAGGATCTGCGCCGCCAGAACCGCTCCTACATCTTCTTCCGCGAGGTCAACCTGTCCGACAAGGAAGAAGCGGTAGGTGCGCAGGGCATTCCGCTGACCGCCGGCCGCTCGATCGCGGTCGACAAGGCGCTGCACGTCTACGGCACGCCGTTCTTCATCGAGGGCGAGCTGCCGATCGATTCCGAACGCTCCAAGACGCCGTTCCACCGGCTGATGATCGCGCAGGACACCGGCTCGGCCATCATCGGCCCCGCGCGCGCCGATCTCTATTTCGGCGCCGGCGCGGATGCCGGCCGCGTCTCGGGACGGCTGCGCCATCCCATGCACTTCGTCATGTTGGTCCCGAAGGGCCTCGATCCCACGGTGCGCGCCGCGAAATTGCCGGTGCCGGACCCGCGTCCCTCGGAGAAGATCGCAAAGCTGTTTCCGCAGACCGAACCGGCCAAGGATTCCGCCAAGGATCAGACCAAGCCGGCGGCGCCAGCCGCAGCCGTGGCACAAGGCAAAGGTGAGACAGTTGCCGTTGCCAATCCGGTCCCGTTGCCGATGCCGCGTCCCCTGATAGAGCCCGTTCAGGAGCCCCGGCGGCCGGTCAAGAATCGTCCCCATCGGCAGCAATGAAGCGATCGTCCCGTCCGCCCGTGCTGGAGCCTCGTCCCTCGCCGCGCCGCCGCGCGCTGAGCGAGGAGGAGCGCGCGCTGTGGGATGCGGTCGCAAAACAGGTCAAGCCGCTGCGGAAGCATCGCGCGGCAAAGACGCATCCCCCGCCGCGCATCGAGCCTTCACCGGCAGCGCCGGCCACGCGATCTGCGCCATCGCCACGGCCGATCGCTGATGCGCCGGCTGTGCGCGTCGCAAAGCCGGCCATGCCGCCGCTGGCACCGCTGGGCAAGCGCGAGCGCACAAAATTGTCGCGCGGCCGCAGCGAGATCGAGGCGCGGCTCGATCTGCACGGCATGACCCAGATTCGCGCCCATCGGGCCCTGACCGGCTTCCTGCACCGCGCCCATCACGACGGCCTGACCTTCGTGCTCGTCATCACCGGCAAGGGACGGAGCGGCGGCGAAAGCGGCGTGCTCCGCCGCCAGGTGCCGGAATGGCTGAGCCTGCCGGAGTTCCGCGCCTTCGTCGTCGGCTTCGAGGAGGCGCATATCGGCCACGGCGGCGAGGGCGCGCTCTATGTGCGGATACGCCGGGCGAGGTATTAGAACGGCCGGACGATTCCGACGCGCGGGATCAATGTGAGGATCAGGCCGAAGATATTCGTCTTCCGATCCTCCGACGCGATCAGCGGTGCATTGTATTTGGCCGGCAGCATCTTCACCGCATGCAGGATCAGGAACAGGCAGACCGCCCAGTTCGAGATCCAGCGCGAATAGTCGAACACCATCGCGAACATCACGAGATAGGCGAGGCTGATACCGATCAGCGCCGCGATGACGAGGCGCCGGTGCATGTCGTTCGCGAGCGCGCCGATCAGACCGGCAAAATAGCGCCAGAGTGGCGTGTGCAGCCAGATCAGCAGGGCAAACACCGGCACGCCGAGGATGTTGTGGGGCAGGCGGCCCCAGGTATCCGAAACCTCCTTCGCCAGCGGCTGGTACCAGATGTAGGCGAATTGCAGCAGGTCGGTCCGCGCCGGATCAACCATCCGGGTTTTCAGATAGGCAACGAAATCCGCTTCGGGGATCGGCATCGTTCCCAAAAACTGCGCCGCGAAGAACAGCGCGCTCACGCCAAGCAATGCCACCAAACCGAACGCGACATTCGCTCTGGTAGTGCCATGCGCGAGGTAGTGCCTGATCACGACGATGGTGATGATCGTCGGCACATACATCAGCAGATGAATGTGGTGGATCAGCACGAGGACGATCGAGAACAGCGCGGCCGTTGCGACGAACAGCAAGGAGCCGGCCGGCATCAGCAGCAGGATGATCGCGAGTGCGCAGCCATAGATGTCGAAATGGCCGAGCGTGTGCATGAAGTTCTTGAGAAAGACCGGCGAGCCCGCGATGAAGACGAACAGCGGCAACGTCTTCGCGGTGAAGCCGAACGTCTTCTGAAATAATCTGGCGTACAGCCCCAGCGTCACCAGCCACGTCGCCCCGCCGAGCGCAAACACCAGCCAGACCGGCACCTTGTCCGTGAACAGCGCGACGATCGCCCCGATCAGCGCGCGCTTGATGAAGCCGAAATGGTAGTCGACGAGGAGGTGGATGTAGGGGACGTAAGGCGGCAGCTGGATCTTGTGGACGAACACGCCGGCGATGACCGCCGCGTTGATCGCGAGCAGGAGACGCCAGGGATTTTGCTGAATCTGGGCGATCACGCCGCACCCGAACTGACGCGATCTACCTCCGCCATCGTCCCGGACCAGCGAGCGCAGATCCGGGACCCATAACCACAGGAAGTCGTTCGAGCCGGGATCGTGGTCGCCATCTGTTTCAACAAGAGCCGCTGGTGGCTATGGGTCCCTGCTTTTGCAGGGACGACAGCGGCATCAATAGCGCGGCAGCGCCGAATTACAAAATGAACCGGCTCAGATCCGCGTTCTTGGCGAGGTCGCCGACGTGCTTCTGCACGAAATCCGCATCGACCTTGACGGTCTCGCCGCTGCGATCGGGGGCGGTGAAGGAGATTTCGTCCAGCACCCGTTCCATCACCGTCTGGAGCCGCCGCGCGCCGATGTTCTCGACGGTGGAATTGACGGCGACCGCGACGTCGGCGAGCGCGTCGATGGCGTCGGCGGTGATGTCGAGCGTCACGCCCTCGGTCTGCAGCAACGCGACATACTGCTTGATCAGCGAGGCCTCGGGCTCGGTCAGGATGCGGCGCATGTCGTCGCGGGTCAGGGCCTGAAGTTCGACGCGGATCGGCAGGCGGCCCTGCAATTCCGGCAACAGGTCGGACGGCTTCGCGACGTGGAAGGCGCCGGACGCGATGAACAGGATGTGATCGGTCTTCACCGTGCCGTGCTTGGTCGAGACCGTGGTGCCTTCGATCAACGGCAACAGGTCACGCTGCACGCCCTCGCGCGAGACGTCGCCGCCGACCCGGCCGTCGCGCGCGCAGATCTTGTCGATCTCGTCCAGGAACACGATGCCGTTGTTCTCGACCGCGCTGATCGCCTCCAGCGTGAGCTGGTCAGTGTCCAGCAGCTTGTCGGACTCTTCATTGACGAGGATCTCGTGCGAGTTCTCCACCGTCAGGCGCCGCGTCTTGCTGCGGCCGCCCAGCTTGCCGAAGATGTCGCCGAGCGACACCGCACCCATCTGCGCGCCAGGCATGCCCGGGATCTCGAACATCGGCATGCCGCCGCCCGAGGACTGCGTCTCGATCTCGATTTCCTTGTCGTTGAGCTCGCCGGCGCGCAGCTTCTTGCGGAACGATTCGCGCGTTGCCTGGCTGGAATTGGCGCCGACCAGCGCGTCGAGCACCCGCTCCTCGGCGGCGAGCTGCGCGCGCGCCTGCACGTCCTTGCGCTTGCGCTCGCGCACCTGGGCGATCGCGACCTCGACGAGATCGCGCACGATCTGCTCGACGTCGCGGCCGACATAGCCGACCTCGGTGAATTTCGTCGCTTCCACCTTGAGGAATGGCGCGTTCGCGAGCTTGGCGAGCCGTCGCGCGATCTCCGTCTTGCCGACGCCGGTGGGGCCGATCATCAAGATGTTCTTCGGCAGCACCTCTTCGCGCAAGGAGCCGGAGAGCTGCTGCCGGCGCCAGCGATTGCGCAGCGCGATCGAGACGGCGCGCTTGGCATCGGCCTGGCCGACGATGAAACGGTCGAGTTCGGAAACGATTTCGCGGGGGGAGAAGTCTGTCATGGGACCTTAGCTAGGATCAGATGCGGGTCGGGACAAGCCGCATTTTACGTCAGATGATGGGCGGACCCGATTGCCATTGTTTCACGGCGTCGATCGGATGGATCAGCATCAGGATATTGAGCGTCAGATTGTCGCGAATGTGAAGCGCCAGCATGATTTCGAAGGCGAGGCCGAGCAGGACGGTCACGGGCACAGGCAGCACGCGCGCGGCGAGGAACCCCAGCATCATGAACAGCGTGTCCGAGACCGAATTGACGATGCTGTCGCCGTAATAATCCAGCGAGATCGTGCCCGCGCGGTAGCGCTCGATGATGAAGGGAGAGTTCTCGACGATCTCCCAGGCGCCTTCGATCAGCATCGCGATGATCAGCCGCGCCGGCCAGGATAAACTTGGAAGAGACAGCAGCGAGGGCAGGCGTGCGAACAGCAGCCAGGTCAATCCGTAGAACAGGAAGCCGTGGAGGACGTGCGAGAAGCTGTACCAGTCGGCGATCTGCTGCGAATTCTCCGAGCTGTTCACCACGCCGTGCCACAGCTTGATGGTGCCGCAGGTGCAGATCGGCACCCGCCCCATCGCGAACAGGATCGAGGCCTGCAGCGCCAGCAGCAGCAGTGCGACGCCGACCCAGGCGAATGGCGGTACGGCGACCTTGCTCTCGTGCGTGCTGGTCAGCGTCACGGCTCGCGCACCATCAGCAGCGCCGTCCCGTCCGGCGTCTCGACCATGCGGTCGCGGACGAAGCCGGCCTTCTCATAGGCGCGCAAGGCGCGTGCGTTGAGCGGATCGGGATCGGTGACGATGCGCGGCAGGCCCTGCCGCAACTGGCCGTCGACGAACTGACGGATGAATGCGGAGCCGTGGCCGCGCGCGATCATATCGCTTTCGCCGATGAACTGGTCGATCCCACGGGTGCCCTCCGGTTGCGGCCCAAAGCCGGTATTCCAGGCTGTCAGGCGATAGCATTGAAGATAGCCGAACGGGTGGGTGCCAGCCAACACGATGAACTGGTCCATCGCGGGCTCATCGAGATCGCCGCTCACGAGCGCAAACTGCTCGTCCGGATCGCCCCACCATTCCCGCACATGCGCCTCGCCGAGCCACCGCCGGATCAGCGGCAAATCGGCCGGGCTCATCGGGCGGAAGCTGTAGGCGGGCGCCATGTCCTGTCCGGTCTGGCCTAGCCGGTCGCCAGGCTTTCGATGGTCAGATTGCGGTTGGTGTAGACGCAGATGTCGGCGGCGATATCGAGGGAGCGGCGGACGATGGTCTCGGCATCCTTGTCGGTGTCGAGCAGCGCCCGCGCGGCAGCCAGGGCGTAGTTGCCGCCGGAGCCGATCGCCATGACCCCGGCCTCGGGCTCCAACACGTCGCCGGTGCCTGTCAGCACCAGGGAGACGTCCTTGTCGGCCACGATCATCATGGCCTCCAGCCGCCGCAGATAGCGGTCGGTCCGCCAGTCCTTGGCGAGCTCGACCGCAGCCCGGGTCAGCTGCCCCGGATACTGCTCGAGCTTGGATTCCAGCCGTTCAAAGAGCGTGAAAGCGTCAGCCGTGGCGCCGGCAAAGCCGCCGATGACGTCGCCCTTGCCGAGTTTTCGCACCTTCTTGGCGTTGGACTTGATCACGGTCTGGCCGATCGAGACCTGGCCGTCGCCGCCGACCACCACCTTGCCGCCCTTCCGGACCGTCAAAATCGTGGTGCCGTGCCAGCCCGGCGCGCTGTTCTGGGAATCCTGCATCAAATACCTCGTTGTCGGATCTGATTTAGGCGGTCGGGACCGACCGTACAACGGGCCGGTCCGGGCCCATTTCGCTCACCATAGGCAGAAGTAGAGGCCCGGCCAGCCGTTCCCGCAGTAGCGAAGGCGTCATTTGGCTGTTAAAAGACCGCCGTTTTCGGTCCAAAAGAGCATGATCCGGGAAAGTGGCTACCGGTTTTCCGACAAGATCATGCTCAAAGTCAAAATGGAAACCGCTTTTCAATGCGCACCGCGACGATCAAGCGCAAGACCAAGGAAACCGACATCGAGGTCACCGTGAACCTCGATGGCACCGGCGTGGCCAATATCGCGACCGGCATCGGCTTTTTCGACCATATGCTCGATCTCCTCGCCCGCCATTCCCGCATCGATCTCACGGTCAAGGCGGTTGGCGACTTGCACATTGATCATCACCATACCACCGAAGACACCGGCATCGCGCTCGGCCAGGCGGTCAAGCAGGCGCTCGGCAACATGGCGGGTATCACCCGCTATGCCGGCGTGCACATGCCCATGGACGAGACGCTGTCGCGCGTGGTCATCGACATCTCGGGCCGTCCGTTCCTGGTGTTCAAGGCCGACTTCCCCCGCGACAAGATCGGCGAGTTCGATACCGATCTGGTACGCGAGTGGTTCCAGGCCTTCGCCATGAACGCCGGCGTGACTCTGCACGTCGAGACCCTATATGGCGATAACAGCCACCATATCGCCGAGTCCTGCTTCAAGGGCCTGGCGCGGGCGCTGCGCACTGCCGTCGCGATCGATCCGAAGGCCGTGGGCGAAATCCCGTCCACCAAGGGTTCGCTCGGCGGCTGACGTCTTTCGGCCCGCGGCACGCGCCGCTTGCGGTATCACTGAATTCCTAGGAACGGGGCATCACCATGCCTGTCTACACAGTTCATGCTCCCTCCCCTGCCGGAGCCGATCTGCGCGCGACCGACAAGTTCGTCTTCGTGCGCGACGGCTTTCATTTCTGGGCGATGGTTTTGGGCCCGTTTTGGCTGCTCTGGAACAGGCTCTGGCTGGCGCTGATCGGCTGGGTGATTTTCCTGGCTGCCTTCGATGCAGGGCTGCATAGCCTCGGCGTCGGCCGCAGCTCGATCTTCCTGGCCAATATGATCGTCGCGGTGCTGATGGGCTTCGAGGCCTCGAGCCTGCGCCGCTGGACGCTGTCGCGCGGCAAGTGGCGCCAGCTCGACGTCGTCATCTCCGACGACGAGGACACCGCCGAGCGGCGGTTCTTCGAGCGCTGGAGCCAGAAGCAGCACGGCATCGTCAACGATCAATGGGCCGTCGATCGCGGCGGCCCGCCGCCAACCCGCAACGTGCCGGGTCAGCAATTCTCAAATCCGCCACCGCTGCCGTCGGGCGGCATCATTGGATTGTTTCCGGAACCGGGAGGGTCAAGATGAGCGTCGCCATCATCGATTACGGTTCAGGCAATCTGCATTCCGCCGCCAAGGCGTTCGAGCGCGCCGCGCGCAGCCTGGAGATTCCGCAAAAGGTCTTCGTCACCAGCGATCCGGATCAGGCCTATGGCGCCGACCGTCTGGTGCTGCCGGGTGTCGGCGCCTTCGCCGATTGCCGGCGCGGGCTCGATGCCGTCAACGGCATGGTCGAGGCGATCACCGAAGCGGTGCGCGTCAAGGCGCGGCCCTTCTTTGGTATTTGCGTCGGCATGCAGCTGATGGCGAGCCGCGGCAAGGAACATGTCATCACCGAAGGCCTGAACTGGGTCGGCGGCGACGTCGAGAAGATCATGCCGCGCGACGAGAGCCTGAAGATCCCGCACATGGGCTGGAACACGCTGGACCTGCTGCAGGAGCATCCGGTGCTGGACAAGCTGCCGCTCGGCCCCAAGGGCCAGCACGCCTATTTCGTGCACTCCTACCACCTCAATGCCGCCAACGAAGCGGATGTGCTTGCGCGCGCCGATTACGGTGGACCCGTCACCGCGATCGTCGCGAAGGACACCGCCATCGGCACCCAATTCCACCCCGAGAAGAGCCAGCGTTTCGGCTTGGCCCTGATCTCGAACTTTTTGCGATGGAAACCGTGATTCTCTTTCCCGCGATCGACCTCAAGAACGGCCAATGCGTTCGCCTCGAGCAAGGCGACATGGCGCGCGCGACCGTGTTCAACCTCAATCCCGCCGCCCAGGCGCAGAGCTTTGTCGAACAGGGCTTCGAGTATCTCCACGTCGTCGATCTCGACGGCGCCTTTGCCGGCAAGCCGGTGAATGCGCAGGCGGTCGAGGCGATGCTCAAGACGATCAAGATCCCGGTGCAGCTCGGCGGCGGCATTCGCGATCTCGCGACCGTCGAAGCCTGGCTCGACAAGGGCATCACCCGCGTCATCATCGGCACCGCCGCGGTGCGCGACCCTGAACTGGTGAAGGCGGCTGCAAGGAAATTCCCCGGCCGCGTCGCGGTCGGGCTCGATGCCCGCGACGGCAAGGTCGCCGTCGAAGGCTGGGCCGAGACCTCGCAGGTGACGGTGCTGGAGATCGCAAAGCGTTTCGAGGATGCCGGCGTCGCCGCCATCATCTTCACCGACATCGCGCGCGATGGCTTGCTCAAGGGCCTCAATCTCGATGCGACCATCGCGCTGGCGGATGCGATCTCGATTCCCGTGATCGCCTCCGGCGGCCTCGCCTCGATCGAGGACGTCAAGGCAATGCTGACGCCGCGCGCCAGGAAGCTCGCCGGCGCGATCGCCGGCCGCGCGCTTTACGATGGCCGGCTCGATCCCGCCGCCGCCCTCACCTTGATCCGCAACGCGCGCGCCGCCTAGGAGCTGACACATGTTCAAGGTGCGCGTGATCCCCTGCCTCGACGTCAAGGACGGCCGGGTCGTCAAGGGCATCAACTTCGTCGACCTGCGCGATGCCGGCGATCCCGTCGAAGCCGCGATCGCCTATGACGCCGCCGGTGCCGACGAGCTCACCTTCCTCGACATCACCGCGACCCACGAGAACCGCGGCATCATGCTGGACGTGGTCCGGCGTACGGCGGAGGCCTGCTTCATGCCCGTGACCGTCGGTGGCGGCGTGCGCAAGGTTGACGACATCAAGACGCTGCTGCGCGCCGGCGCCGACAAGGTCTCGATCAACAGCGCGGCGGTGTCGCGCCGCGAGTTCGTCAAGGAAGCCGCCGAGAAATTCGGCGAACAGTGCGTGGTGGTCGCGATCGACGCCAAGCGGGTCAAGCGTCCGGGCGGCGACCGCTGGGAGATCTTCACCCATGGCGGGCGCAACTCGACCGGCATCGATGCCATCGAATATGCCCAGGAAGTGGTTTCGCTCGGTGCTGGTGAAATCCTGCTCACCTCCATGGACCGCGACGGCACCCGGCAGGGCTTCGACATCCCGCTGACCCGGGCGATCGCCGACAGCGTTCCCGTTCCCGTGATCGCCTCGGGCGGCGTCGGCAATCTCGATCATCTCGTCGACGGGATCCGCGACGGCCACGCCACGGCTGTGCTGGCCGCCTCGATCTTCCATTTCGGGGAATTCACCATTCGCGAAGCCAAGGAGCACATGGCCCGGCGCGGACTGGCCATGCGCCTCGATGCCTGACGACTCCCGTTCATAAAAATGCTACATAGGCCTGCGGGGAATGGCCTCCGTGGCCTTGTGTGTTGTTCGAGTAATTCCGATGTCGCGTTTCACGATCCACGATCTGGCCGACACCATCGACGCCCGCGCGGCGGCCGGCGGCGAGGCGTCCTATACCCGCAAGCTCCTGGACAAGGGCGCCGAGCATTGTGCCAAGAAGTTCGGCGAGGAGGCAGTCGAAACCGTAATCGCAGCAGTCGAAAACGATCGCGCGCATCTGATCGCTGAAAGTGCCGACCTGCTCTATCACTTCCTTGTGCTGCTCAAGGCCCGCGGCGTAAAGCTGGAGGAGGTCGAGGCCGCGCTGGACAAGCGGACGAATATGTCCGGATTGGAAGAAAAGGCGTCCCGCAAGGGTTAGTAGATCCCAACGGAAAGGTCGCGTCATGGATATCCGCGCACCCGAGCAGCAGTATAATCCGTACCGCGTCTATACGCGCGAGCAGTGGTCGCGACTGCGCGACGACACGCCGATGACGCTGGAGCCCGGCGAGTTCGACCGGCTGCGCTCGCTGCACGATCGCCTGGACTTGCAGGAGGTCGAGGACATCTACCTGCCGCTGTCGCGCCTCCTGTCGATCTATGTCGATGCGATGCAGCGCCTGTATTACGCGGAGCGCCAGTTCCTCAATATCCGCGACCGCAAGATGCCCTACATCATCGGCGTCGCCGGTTCGGTCGCGGTCGGAAAATCCACCACGGCCCGCGTGCTTCAGGCACTGCTGGCGCGCTGGTCGCCGCGTCCGAAGGTCGAACTGATCACCACCGACGGATTTCTGTATCCCAACGCCGTGCTCGAGCGGCAGGGCATCATGCAGAAGAAGGGCTTTCCGGAGAGCTACGACCTGCCGCTGCTGCTCAGCTTCCTCTCCGACATCAAGGCCGGCCGCCGCCACGTGCGCGCGCCGGTCTATTCGCATCTGACCTACGACATCGTGCCGAACCAGTGGGCCGAGATCGACCAGCCGGACATCCTGATCGTCGAGGGCGTCAACGTGCTGCAAACCGGCAAGCTGCCGCGCGACGGCAAGGCGGTGCCCGTTGTCTCCGACTTCTTCGACTTCTCGGTCTATATCGACGCCGACGAGGCGGCGCTGCGGCAATGGTACATCAAGCGCTTCCTGGCGCTGCGTGACACCGCGTTCACCAATCCAAAGTCCTACTTCAACCGCTACGCGCTGTTGTCGGACGAGGAAGCCACCGCCACTGCGATCGCGATCTGGGAGCGCACCAACCTCGCCAATCTCGAGGACAACATCCTGCCGACCCGCCCCCGCGCGACGCTGATCCTGAAGAAGGGCGCCGACCACACCGTGGCAAGCGTGGCGCTGCGACGGCTATAGGCCGCGGTGCCGTAGGGTGGGCAAAGGCGCGAAGCGCCGTGCCCACCATTTCTCCGCATTGTCGTACGTGAATGGTGGGCACGAGGAGCCTGCCGTCGGGCAGCGCATTCGCGCGACCCGTTCGCTTTGCCCACCCTACGACATTGGTGTTTGGCGCACGCCTGCAGCCACATCGTCATTGCGAGCGCAGCGAAGCAATCCAGAATCTTTCGGCGGAGAGATTCTGGATTGCTTCGTCGCAAGGGCTCCTCGCAATGACGGAGGAGAGACCTTCCTACACCGCCAGATGCCGCGCCGCCGCCAGCCCGGCCAGCGCCTCGTCCAGCTTGTCGCGGTCGAGCGGCTTGATCAGAAACCCGTTCATGCCAGCCTCGAAACAGGCATAGCGATCCTCCACCAGCGTATTGGCGGTGAGCGCGAGGATCGGCGTGTGGTGGCCGCCCTTGGCGGCCTCATGCGTGCGGATGCGTTTCGTCGCCTCGATGCCGTCGAGCTGCGGCATCTGGATGTCCATCAGCACGAGATCGTAGGGCGTGCCGGCGGATGACGCCGCGAGCCAGGATTCCAGTGCCGCCTCGCCATGAACCGCGATGACGACGCGGTGGCCGAGCTTGGTCAGCAGCGAGCGCATCAGCAGCGCGTTGATCTCGTTGTCCTCGGCGACGAGGATCGACAGGCCCTTCGCCGTGACGACGCCGGCAGGGGAGGCAGCCGGCGGCTCCGGCGCCAGTTCGGGCGATGCGACCTCCGGCGTCAGCGCGAGACGTGCCGCGAGCGAAGCCGCGCGCACCGGCTTGATCAGAAAGCCGGTGAATGAAGCTGGAAATTTCTCGTGGCGCGAGCTCGACGTCAGCAGCACCAGCCGCTGCGCCGTATGCTTGCGCGCGGCCTCGCCGAGACGGTCGGCGATGGCGGCGCCGATCGCACGATCGACCAGCACCGCATGCCAAGAGCGCTCCGGCAGCAGCGCCTCTGCGGCGGCGCCATCCGAGACGAGGCAGGTCTGGCCGCCCCAGCGCTCCAGCCGCCGCGCGATCAGCGAGGCCTCGATGCCGTCGGCGATCAGGAGAATCGACTTGCCGGTGAGATCAGGGCTTGGGAACGCCGTCTGTCCCGCGCCGGATTGCGATGGCGCAAGCGGGATCGCGACCTCGAAGGTCGAGCCCTTGCCCGGCTCGCTCTCCAGGGTGATGCGGCCGCCCATGCGCTTGACGATGCGTTCGCTGATGGCAAGGCCGAGCCCGGTGCCGCCATAGGTGCGGGCGACGCGCTCGTCGGCCTGCTCGAACTCGCGGAAGATGCGCGTCCGCGCTTCGGGTGCGATGCCGATGCCGGTGTCGCGCACCAGAAAACTGATCTCGTTCGGCCATATGCCGGGTTCGACGATCAGCGCGACGCCGCCGGTCGCGGTGAACTTGATGGCGTTGCCGGCGAGGTTGAGCAGCACCTGGCGCAGCCGCGCGGCATCGCCGACGACCTCGAGCGGCAGGCGCTCGTCGACATAGGCGGCGATCTCGAGCGTCTTTGCCTGCGCGCGCGGCGCGAGCAGCTCGGTGATCTCCTCGATCATGGTCGAGAGCGCGAACGGGCGCTGGTCGAGATCGAGCTTGCCGGCCTCGATCTTGGAATAGTCGAGCAGTTCCTCGATCAGCGCCATCAGCGCTTCGCCGGAGGTTTTCACCGCCCTGGCATAGGTCGTCTGCTCCGGCGTCAGCGTGGTGTCGAGCAACAGGCCACCCATGCCGATGATGCCGTTGAGCGGCGTGCGGATCTCATGCGAGGCCATTGCCAGGAAGCGCGACTTGGCGCGGTTGGCGGCATCGGCCAGGTCGCGCGCGTCCGACAGCGCGCGCTCGGTCTCGGTGCGGTCGGTGACGTCGCGTCCGACGCTCTGCAGTTCCGCGGGCTGGCCGGCATCGAGACGGACGTAGCCCTCGCGCCAGGCGATCCAGCGCGCGCCGTGCGGGGTGGTGATCCTCTGGTCGTGAATGCGCGTGCCGTTGCTTTCGCGGGCGCTGTCGCCCTGCTCGAGGACGTCGAAATCGAAACGCGTGCCGACCAGCACGCCGCGCGCCTGCCCCGCGAGCGCGCAATAGGCGTCATTGGCGAAGGTGATGCGGCCCTGGTGGTCGCGCAGCACGATCAGGTCGCCCTGCTGCTCGAACAGGCTGCGCGCGCGTTCTTCCGCTTCCTTCAGTTCCCAATTGCGGTCGATCAGCGTCTCGTTGTGGGCGGCGAGCTTACGCATCCGCTTGTTGACGAAGCGCAGCCGCATGCTGAGCGTGGCGAGGCCGAGGCAGGCGAGCGCGAACAGGAAGCTCGCGCCGACCGCAAACGTATTGGGATCGTAGCCGGAGTTCTCGGAGCGGCTGCCGGAGACGAAGCCATAGGCGCCGCCGAACGTCGCCGAGAAGATCATGAAGGAGCGGATCGCGAACGCGATGCGGGGATGCTGTCGCCTGAAGCGGCGCATGCGCACCTTGATCCGGAACGTCCGATCCATCGCCTTCGACCCCGACTCTTGTTCAGAAACCCCGCGCCGCCAATTGCGACGATGTCTCGCCGACCTTGCGAACAGCTTGAGGCCTTGGTTCGGCCTCCAAACACGGTTGACGAGGTGTTAACGCTTCAGAGCGAGGCGGCCTGGAGCGGGAGCGGGCGGTGGCCGCCATTGGCGCCGACGATCAGCGCCGCGGCCTCGCGCTGGGAAAAGGTCTTCGAGCGCACATAGATGCGGTAGTCGGCCGGCCCGTCGGTGGACAGGTAAATCACCGGGCCGCCGTCGACCGGCTCCGCGGCAATCGTGACGAGGCGCGTCGCCGGATTGGCCTGACAGGAATCTGTTTCGGAGCCGAGACCGTCGTCCACCACCGCGAAGTCCGCCGCGTCCGGATCGTCGGTGATCTGAACCCGCACCGTGGCCCGCGACAGATCGTCGGTGAAGGCGACATGGACGCCGGCCGTCCAGAACAGCGATGTCAGCTCGACTGAAGTCTCGCCCAGCGCGATGCAGGGATGCGACACCGATCCGATCTCGCCGCGGGCGAACACCGCGGCCGCCAGCAGGGGAACAACCGAGGCCAGGATCTTGAAACGCAACATGACACTCTACTCGCCCGGCCCTGTGTGGACTCGTACTCGGAACGCTTGGGCCTTATGGTTTGCAGAGCGTAAAGGAAACTCGTTACCGCCGGGTTGATGCGCGGAATGATCAGGCCATCTGCCGCACATCCTCCGCGAGTGCGCGGTAGGACAGCGCCTCGGCGAGATGCAGCCGGCCGATTTTCTCCGCGCCATCGAGATCGGCGAGCGTGCGCGCCACCCGCAGCACGCGGTGATAGCCGCGCGCCGAGAGCCGCATGGTCTCGGCGGCGTCGCGCAGCAATTTGGCGCCTTGCGCATCGGGCTTGGCGATGTCTTCCAACACCGAGGCCGGCGCCTCGGCATTGGTGCGAACATGCGGCAGGCCCGCATCCGCGTAACGCGCGAGCTGGATGTCGCGCGCGGCGGCCACGCGCGCGGCGACTTCGGCGGAGCCCTCGGCTGCCGGCGGCAGGATCAGATCGGCTGCGGTCACCGCGGGAACCTCGATGCGCAAATCGATGCGGTCCATCAGCGGACCGGAGATGCGCGCCTGGTAGTCGCTGGTGCAGCGGTCGATGCGGCCGCGCTTGCAGGCATAGCCGGGCTCGAACGCATTGCCGCAGCGGCACGGATTCATCGCCGCGACCAGCATGAAACGCGCGGGATAGGTCACGCGATGATTGGCGCGGGAGACGGAGACCTCGCCATTCTCCAGCGGCTGGCGCAGCGAATCCAGCACGCGCGGATCGAATTCGGGCAGCTCGTCGAGGAACAGCACGCCCTGATGCGCGAGCGAGATCTCGCCGGGTCTTGCGCGGATGCCGCCGCCGGTGAGCGCGGCCATGCTGGCGGAGTGATGCGGCGAGCGGAACGGCCGCCGCGCGGTCAACGCGCCGCCCTCGATCTCGCCGGCGACGGAGGCGATCATGGAGACTTCGAGCAATTCGCCTGGCGACAGCGGCGGCAGGATCGAGGGCAGGCGTGCCGCCAGCATCGACTTGCCGGCACCGGGCGCGCCGATCATGAGCAGATGATGTCCGCCGGCGGCCGCGATCTCCAGCGCGCGCTTGGCGCTCTCCTGGCCCTTGATGTCGCGCAGGTCGAGCGGGGAGGCGGCGACCTCGTGCACGCGCGGCGTGGGCCGCGACAGCACCTGCGTGCCCTTGAAATGGTTGGCGATCTGGATCAGCGATTGTGCCGCGATGATCTGGATGTCCGGGCTCGCCCACGCCGCTTCCGAGCCGCAGGCCGCCGGACAGATCAAGCCTTCCTCGCGCACATTGGCGCCGATCGCGGCGGGAAGCACGCCGGCCACCGGCGCGATCGAGCCGTCGAGGCCGAGCTCGCCCAGAACGGTAAATCCGGTCAACGCATCCGGCGGGATCGCGCCGATCGCGGCCATCAGGCCGAGCGCGATCGGCAGGTCGTAATGGCTGCCTTCCTTGGGCAGGTCGGCGGGCGCCAGATTGACGATGATCCGCCGGGCCGGCAGCGCCAGCCCCGAGGCGATCAGCGCCGAGCGGACGCGCTCCCGTGCCTCCGACACCGCCTTGTCCGGCAGGCCGACGATCGCAAAGGCCGGCAGGCCGGGCGCGACCTGGACCTGCACGTCGACCGCGCGGGCCTCGATCCCCTCAAAGGCGACGGTAGAAACCCGCTGAACCATGCCCGAACCAGCCTGCCCTCTCGCACAATTAGGGGTAGCAGAGCCGGATCTTTCTTGCAAGAACAATACAAGAACAGCCCTACGGGCCCGGAAAACCCTAACCGGTCGTAAACATCACGCCGACACTAAGCCTCGAATGCGAGCGGCTCTCATCAGCACATCCCAACGAATGTTCGCTACTCCTAGAGCTGCGGGATGGGCCGTGATCTAACGGGTGAACAATTCAAATGCTTGCAAATCGCCGGAGAAGCGAACGTCGGGTGTGCAGCCGGCTCGCCAAGATTCACTTTGGCGCGGGCTCGCTGCCGCGAGACTGCACCATCACGGATATCTCGGACGGCGGCGTGAAAGTGGTGGCGGAGTTTCTGGAAGTGCCGCCGCAATTCACCATCATCTTTGCGCCCGATTATTCCCGCCAATGCCGCCTGCGCTGGCGCATCGGCTGCGAATTCGGCGCCGAGTTCACCGATTGAGCCGGACGGACCGGGTTCCTTAACTGGACTTTAGCGTTAATCGGTAAGCATCGCTGATCAGTCGCCGAGTGATCAGAGTATGCCCAAGCGTTCGTCCCCTGCCTCTTCGCCGGCGAGATTCCTGCTTTCCGCGCTCGTGATGCTTGCCCTCGGCGGCTGCCAGACCACGAGTCTGGAGGACATCACCGGCGCGCTCGGTAGCAAGTCGGAAACCGCTGGCAGGGCCGATCCGAAGCCGGACATGGACGCGCTTCGCGAGCGTTATCGCGCCAAGCCTTCCGATCCCAGCGTCGCGCTCGACTATGGCATGGCGCTGCGCGAGACCGGCCAGCGCGCCCAGGCCGTTGCGGTGATGGAGCAGGCCGTGCTCGCCCATCCCGGCAACAAGGCGCTGCTCGCCGGCTACGGCCGCGCGCTCGCCGACAGCGGCAATTTCCAGCAGGCTTTCGATGTGCTCAGCCGCGCGCATACGCCCGAGGATCCGGACTGGCGCATCCTGTCGGCACAAGGCGCGGCGCTCGATCAGCTCGGCCGCAACGAAGAGGCGCAGCAATATTATGCGGCGGCGCTGAAGATCGTGCCCGAGGAGCCGCAGGTTCTGTCCAACCTCGGCCTGTCCTACATGCTCCAGAACAATCTGCCGCGGGCCGAGGAAACGCTGCGCCGCGCCTATGAGCGCAATCGCGCCGATTCCCGCGTGCGCGCCAATCTGGCGCTCGTCGTGGGACTGCAGGGAAAGCAGGCCGAGGCCGAGACCATCGTGAAGGCCGACCTGCCGCCGGATCAGGCCGCGGCAAAGGTCACGGCGCTGCGGCAGTTGCTGGCGAAGAAGCAGCAGCGGGCGGAGAAATAGCGCGCCCTCGTCCGGATTCTTTTTTAAGCGTTATCTTACGCGTTTCCCTGGCGCGAACCGGTATCCACTTCGCTCGAAAACGCTCTCGCCCTTACGATACCTTGCGATGCGGGGCTGACCCGCGACCCGCCCTGCCCTTCAGCCTTTTCAGGAGCGGTCCGAGCAGCGAGCGCTTCGGCTTCTTCACCTCGCCACGACCGGCGAGGCGGTTCGCCATGTTCTGGAACAGAAGGGTGGTGCGGTGGTTCTTGGAGACCTCCGCGATCATCTGGCCGTTATTGGCCGCGGTCGAGAACAGTTTCGAGTCGAACGGGATCGCTGCGATCGGCTGGCTCTCCATGGTCTTGGCGAACGCCTTGACCTCGATCTCCGCGCGCTTGTGCATGCCGACCTGGTTGATGCAGTACAGCGGCGGACGGTCGTTGGGCCGTGCCGCCTTGAGCACGCTCAGCATGTTCCTGGTGTTGCGCAGATTGGCGAGATCGGGCTCGGCCACGATCACGATGTCGTCGGCATTGACGAGCGCGCGGCGCGTCCAGCCCGACCATTGGTGGGGAACGTCGAGCACGATGCAGGGCGTGGTCATGCGCAGCGTGTCGAAGATCGCATCAAAAGCTTCGGCGCCGAAATCGTAGACGCGGTCGAGCGTCGCGGGCGCCGCGAGGAGGCTGAGGCGCTCGGTGCATTTGGCGAGCAGGCGCTCCATCAGCGCGGTGTCCGGCCGGTCCTGCGAGAGCACCGCGTTGGCGATGCCCTGCGCCGGGTCCTGGTTGTAGTCGAGGCCGGCGGTGCCGAAGGCGAGGTCGAGATCGATCACGACGGAATCGAGCGCGAGATCGCGCGCGATGGTCCAGGCCACGTTGTGCGCGACCGTGGACGCACCGACGCCGCCCTTGGCGCCGACCACCGCGATGACGCGGCCGGTGATGATGGCTTCCGACGCCGAGAACAGGCTGCAGATCGAACGGACGACGTCGAGGGTTTCGACTGGTCCCACCACGTAGTCGTTGACGCCGCGGCGGACCAGCTCGCGATAGGGCGCGGTGTCGTTGGGGTTGCCGATTACGACCACGCGGGTGCCGGGATCGCAGACGCCGGCGAGATCGTCGAGGCCCTCGAGGATATCGCGTGTGCCGTCGGATTCGATCACGATGACGTTCGGCGTCGGCATCGTGTCATAGACTTCGATGGCCGCGGCAAGGCCGCCGCCCTTGGCGGTGAGATGCGCCTTGGCGAGACGGCGATCCTGCCCGGCCGCGGTGATCGCGGCGAGCGTCTGCTCGGTCTCGCAAAAGGCCTGCACCGAGATGCGAGGAACCGGCGCAATGTGGTCCTCGGGGTGCCGCGGGTCGTCCGCTTCTTCGTCGTCGTGAAGACTTGTCATTTGCCGGTGTCGCTGAGTTTGGCCTTTTCGGCCTCGGGATACATGGTCGTGGTCGGCGTGCCCTTGCGGTAGCGCTCGAAGGCGATCTCGCGCCGTGCGGTGTAGGCGGGCGTCTCCGCCCGCGGCTGCTCGAGGTCAGCGGGGTTGTCGATCATGGCCGCGAGATTGCGCTGGCTGGCGCAACCCAGATTGAAGTACGGCCGGTTCTCGTTGTAGCCGGGGTCGAGGATGTTCGGACCGACGTCTTCCGGCCACAGCCCGCACGGGCCGGCGACTGCGGCGATCTTCGAATAGCTCAGGCGGATGGTCGGCAGCAGGCCGGGATCCTCGGGGCGATAGGGGTGCTGGACGATGGCGCGCGACGGCACGCCGCCGGACGCGAGCACAGACCGGATCTCGTGATAGGTCGCCGCCGCGGCGCGCGAATTCGCAGCGTCGCTCGGCACGTCGACGACGACGGAACCGGTGCCTTCGCGCACCCAGTCCCTGGCAATGCCCGCGACGTCCGCGTGCTGCGCGGCGGAGAGGCCGCCGCGCGCCTTGCCGACGAAGATCACGATCGACTTCTTAGCTTCCTGCACCGCGATCGGGTGGCGCTGGCGATAGTCGGTCGGCACCGTCTGGGTGACGATGTCCCCGGTGGTGTTGCAGGCGCCGAGCATGACGGAAAGCCCCGTCAGCGCGAGCGCGATCCGCAGGTTGCGACGTCGATCGGCGATCGTCTTCGTCATCGCTTTGTCCCCTCTTGCCCCGTTTCTTGCCCCGGTCCCCAAACCGTCCGTCTCAGTCGATGATGAAGCCGAAATCGCCGCGGCTGCCTTCGATCGGATCGACGCTGCGCGCGATGCCATAGAGGCGGTTCATGCGGCCGAGCAGCGCCGTCTGCGCGTCCGAGGCCGGCGCAAAGCCGTCGTCGGGCCGTGACAATTCCTTCTGGGCGACCGCGCGCACCACATAGGGCGTCACGATCACCATCAGCTCGGTCTCGTTGTTGACGAAGTCCTGGCTGCGGAACAGCGCGCCGATGATCGGCACCTGGTCGACGCCCGGCAGGCCGTTGATCGCCTGCTTGGTCTTCTGCTGGATCAGGCCGGCCATCGCCATCGAGCCGCCGGAGGGAATTTCCAGCGTGGTCTCGGCGCGGCGGGTCTGGACCGAGGGGATGGTGATCGAGTTGTTCGAGATCGAGGACACCGCCTGCGTCAGCGTGATCGCGTTCGTGTTCGACAGCTCCGAGACCTCGGTCATCACGCGCAGGCTGATGCGGCCTTCGCTGAGCACGAGCGGGGTGAAGTTCAGCGAGATGCCGAACTTCTTGTAGGTGACCTGGGTGGTACAGACGTGGGTGACCGGATCGCAGGAATAGCCTGCGGGGATCGGGAATTCGCCGCCGGCGATGAAGGTGGCGGATTCGCCCGAGATCGCGGTCAGGCTCGGTTCGGCCAGCGTACGCATCACGCCGGCGCTTTCCATCGCGCGCATCGTGGCGCTGACGGTGGCGACACCCTTGGCGAGGCCGGCCACGCCGAGCCCGTTGCTGCCGACGATCGGTCCGCCGCTGACCGAGAACGGGTTGGAATTGTTGAAGTTCACGACCGCAGTGCCGGCATTCAGGCTGGCGCTGAGATCGACGCCCAGCTGCTTGACGATGTCGCGGCGGACTTCGCCGACCACGACCTTGAGCATCACCTGATCGCGGCCGCGCACGACGATGTTGTTGACCACCTTGTCCGCGCCGCCAACGAGTTTTGCGGCGACGTCGCCAGCCTGCTGGGCCTCGATCGGGCTCGACACCGAGCCGGTCAGCATCACGCTGTCGCCGACGCCTTCGATCTGCACGCCCGGCAGCGACTGGCGCAGCGCCGTGCGCATGCCGTTGAGATCGCGCTTCACCGCGATGTCGTAGGAGGCAACCTGCTGGCCGTCGGCGGTGAAGAACACGACGTTGGTCTGGCCGACCTGGCCGCCGATGATATAGGCGCGCTGCGATGAGCGGATCACTGCATTGGCGATCTTGGGATCGGCCACCAGCACGTCCTTGACCTCGCGCGGCAGGTCGATGACGACGGACTTGCCGACGCCGAGCGACAGCGAGCGCGTGCGCGCAGGCGCGATGGTCGAAACCGGCGACACGCCGAGATCCGGCGCCTGCATCGGTGCCTGGTCGCCGACCGGCGCATCCGCCGCGCTGACGAAGTCGGGGGCCGCGATCAGCCCCAGCATCAGCACCGCCCCCGTCCAGAACGAGCGCGCGCGCTTCCCCCGAATGCGCAGGCCCGTCCGATCATCCCCGTAGTTCATGGTGTCCCCATCATCACTTCTGTGACGTCAGTTGCCGTGCCTGCACCCCGTAGCGGATCACGTTCACGCCGCCGGGCCGCTTGGCCGCCAGGTCTTCGATCGAAATCTCCGACGCGTTGGCATCGGCGATGCTTCGCAACGCGAGCGTCAGCGTGCCGCCCTGGCGCGAGGCCGACAGCGTCGCGACCTGGTCCGGCTTGAGCTCGAGCGTGACGGTTTTGCCGAGAACGGCGTTCTGGCCGTCTTTTTCTTTCGGAGCCTGGTCGATCGCGAGCACACGGATGTTGCTCAGGATGACCTCCGACAGGATCAGGTCATTGCCGCCGGTCGCGCCGTTGGCGCCATCGGGGTTCTTCAGGCGCCGCGTCAGGACGATGTCGACGCGGTCGTTCGGCAGGATGAAGCCGCCGGCGCCGGTCTCGGCTGAAATCTCGGTGGAGACGGCCCGCATGCCGGAGGGCAGGATCGCGGCCATGAAGCCCGAGCCCTCGGCCCTCACCAGCTTCTGCTCGCGGATCGGCTCGCCCTGCATCAACGGCACGCGCGCGATCGAGCCTGCGATCTGGGTCTGGGCGTCGGGCCTGCTGTCGCGGCGGATGAAGGCGCTGCTCGCGGTCGCCGCCGGCCAGGACTGCCACTGCAGATCCTCGGGCTTGACGGCCTGGCCGAGCTGGATGTCGTTCTTCGCGATCAGCACCTCGACCGTCGGCAGTTTCTCGGCGACGGGAAGGGCGGGCGCGGGCTTGTTGTCGAAGCCGCTCGCCAGATACGCAGCGACGCCGCCGGCGCCCAGCGCGATGACGAGAACGACAATGCGTGCGGTGTTCATACGCTTCTACTCTTACGCGGGGCACTCGAACCGCACGTGGCGGGTTCCCCTGCGTCGATGAGTAGGGAGTAAAAGTATAAGGGGTGTTGCGAGGCCGAGTGTGATGGCCCGTGACGATGCGCGTTCTGGGCAGATGGTGAACGTCGCGTTATCCGCTCGGCCAATGGCCCCGTAGATTCACGCAGGGCGGGACGTTCGTTCGAACGATGCGCGCGGCGTCATGGTGAATGGGTGGTTAGTCATCGGCGCTTCGCGCAGCGTGCGCGGTAGTCGCTCCTCATCCTGAGGGGCTTGCGTAGCAAGCGTCTCGAAGGATGAAGGCCCGGCCGGTGGCCTCGCCCTTCGAGACGCCGCGCAAGCCCGGCTGCTCAGGGTGAGGAGCGTAGTGCCTCGTGTTTCAATTGATGTCCGTAGCCCGGATGGAGCGAAGCGCAATCCGGGGTCTGCAGCGCGCGGTGTGATCCCGGATTTCGCTGCGCTCCATCCGGGCTACGAGTGAGCGCCCTACTTCGCCCGCTTCTGCTCGATCGTGTCCCAGACCTTCGCCGCGACATCAGGGCCGCCGAGCCGCGCGATGGCGCGGATGCCGGTCGGCGATGTCACGTTGATCTCGGTGAGGTTGCCGTTGATGACGTCGATGCCGACGAACAGCAGGCCGCGCTCGCGCAGCGCCGGGCCGACGGTGGCGCAGATCTCGCGCTCGCGTGGCGTGAGCTCGGTCTCCTGCGCGGCGCCGCCGCGCACCATGTTGGAGCGGAGGTCGTCGGCGGCCGGCACGCGGTTCACCGCGCCGGCGAATTCGCCGTTGACGAGGATGATGCGCTTGTCGCCGTGCTTCACCTCGGGGATGAACTGCTGGATCACCCAGGGCTCCTTGAACGTCACCGAGAACATGTCGAACAGCGAGCCGAAATTCATGTCCTGCGGCATCACGCGGAACACCGCCGCGCCGCCATGGCCGTGCAGCGGCTTCATCACGACGGCGCCGTGCTTGTCGCGAAAGGCGTTGATCTCGTCGAGGTCGCGCGAGATCAGCGTCGGCGGCATCAGCTGCGGAAAGTTCATCACGAACAGTTTTTCCGGCGCGTTGCGCACCGAGGCGGGGTCGTTGACGACCAGCGTCTTCGGATGGATGCGCTCCAGGAAATGCGTCGAGGTGATGTAGGCGAGATCGAACGGCGGATCCTGGCGCAGCAGCACGACGTCGAAGCCGTTGAGCGCTTCGCGCCTGGGCTCGCCCAGCGTGAAGTGATTGCCGGGCTCGTCGCGCACGGTCAGGAGCTGGATCGGCGCGACGATCTCCTCGCCGACCATCGAGAGCTTGTCGGGCGTGTAATAGGACAGGCCATGGCCGCGCTTCTGCGCCTCCAGGAGCAGCGCAAAGGTGGAATCGCCCTTGATGTTGATACGGGCGATGGGGTCCATCTGGACGGCGACGTTCAGTTTCATGGTCTGCCTTTCAGGTCGAGGCGTCGAATGCCGCCAACACATGGCGCGGAAGTGAGCGCGGTGCAATCAGCATGGCGTCGAATCGCAGTTCGAATTCGGCATGCTCGGGATGCGCCACGAGCCAGCCTTGCGCGGCGTCGATGATGCGCTGCTGCTGGCGCGGGGTCACGGCGAAGGCGGCGTCATCCAGCGTCGCGCGGGCCTTGACCTCGACGAAGGCGATCAGGTTGCGGCGGCGCGCCACGATGTCGATCTCGCCATGGGGGGTGCGGTAGCGCCTGGCGAGGATGCGGTAGCCCTTGGCCATGAGATAGGCGGCGGCGCGGCTCTCCGCGGAGATGCCGGTGCGGAACGCGGCGACGCGTTCGGGCGAGGCGACTTTCGGTTCCGCGCCCTCAGTCTTCGCCATCGCCGCCCCTCAGGTCCTTTGCGAGCTCGAGCGCGCGGGCATAGACCTCGCGGCGCGGCCGGCCCGAGAGCGCGACCGCATGTGCGACGGCATCCTTGACGCTGTGCGCGGCGAGCTGCTCGCGCAGGAGACCGTCGAGCGCATCCGGCGTCAGCAGCTCCGCGTCCGCCGCAGGCGGCGCGATCACCAGCACGAATTCGCCGCGCGTCTCCAGCGTGTCCGCCCCGCGTGCCAGCTCCTGCAGCGGCGCGCGCGAAATCTCCTCGTGCAGTTTCGTCAATTCGCGGCAGATCGCGGCTTCACGCGTCCCCATGATCTCGGCAAGCTCGGCGAGCGTGTCCTGCACGCGGTTGCCGGAGTCGAACATCACCAGCGTCGCATCGATGCGGGCAAGTTCCGCAAGGCGCGACTTTCGCGCGGCGGATTTCGCCGGCAGAAAGCCCTCGAAGAAGAAGCGGTCGGTCGGCAATGCGGCGACCGACAGCGCGGCCAGCACCGAGGACGGGCCGGGCAGCGCGTAGACCGCATGGCCGGCTGCGCAGACCTCGCGCACCAGCTTGAAACCGGGGTCGGAGATCAGCGGCGTGCCGGCATCCGACACCAGCGCGATCGAACCGCCCTGCCCCAGCGCCTCCAGGATCTTCGGACGCGCCGCTTCCGCGTTGTGCTCGTGATATTGCTTGAGCTGCGCCGTGATGGCGTAGCGCTCGGTCAGGCGCCGCGTGATGCGGGTGTCCTCGCAGGCGATGACGTCGACGCCGGCGAGCGTCTGAAGCGCGCGCAGCGTGATGTCGCCGAGATTGCCGATGGGGGTTGCGACCAGATGGAGGCCCGGCGCCGCCTTCGGCGCCGTCAGCCGATGGGCGTCGATGGAGAAACCGCGCGAGGCGGGATCCGTCGTCTCAGGTGTATTTATCGGGCTCGGCTTTGCGCGCATAATGAATCGAACTTAGGCATGATCCCCGGGGCTGGGAACCGGTCCTCGGAAAAAGATCGCGCCAGGTCAGGGGTGAGGAGGGACTGGAATGTGATCCATCCGGCATCACATTCCAGAGGGAATGATGCGTCAGCGCCATATTCGCGGCGGAAACGCCGCCTTGATGCGGGTGACGGATGGTGGACAGCTAGCCAGGGCTCGAGGTGCGGCCGCGTTAAGGGGTCATTATCCTTTTGTTTTAGTTAACTATTTGCCGACAATATGCCTGAATCCGCGGCTTGTGTCGTGGGAAGAATGTTGTGACCGGCCGGCCGACGGCCGGTCAGAAGAGAAGTTGTGATGCTGGGCCCGCGCGATCCGAAATCTCCCGTTCAGGGCTCCCGATTATCAGGAGCGACCCGGCGAAGCGCGCTCGGCCTGTTGCTCGGCGCTCCCTTGCTGTCGGCCTGCGCCGGCGTGCAGCAGAGTCTCAGCCAGTTCTCCAACCCGTTCAGCAGCCCCTCCCCGGCCCCGGCGCAGCCGGCCGGGCCGCCGCAACAGGCCACCACCGCCGGCAGCGGCGGGGTGAAGGTTGCCGTGATCCTGCCGCTCTCGGCCGCAGGCAATGCCGGCCTTGCCGCGCAGTCGATGCGCAACGCCGCCGAGATGGCGCTGGCCGAGTTCCAGAACCCCAACATCCAGCTCCTGATCAAGGACGACAATGGCAGCCCGCAAGGCGCGCAGGCGGGCGCGCAGCAGGCAGTTGACGAAGGCGCCGAGATCATTTTGGGCCCACTGTTCGCGCAATCGGTGCCGGCGGTGGCGCAGGTCGCGCGTGCGCGCGGCATCTCGGTGATCGCGTTCTCGACCGATTCCAGCATCGCCGGCCGCGGCGTCTTTCTGCTGAGCTTCCTGCCGGAGTCCGACGTCAATCGCATCGTCGAATATTCCGCCGGCATCGGAAAACGCTCCGTCGCCGTGCTGGTGCCCGACAATGCCTATGGCAATGTCGTCGAGGCCGCGGTGAAGGCGGCGGTGCCGCGACGCGGCGGCCGCATCGTTGCCTTCGAGAAATATGGCGCCGATCGCGCGACGCCGGCACGCACCGTGGCGCAGCAGCTCGGCAGCGCGGATGCGCTGTTCATCGCCGATGACGGCGATGCCGTCGTCGCGGTGGCCGATGCGATGACGGCCGCAGGCGCGAATTTGCGCAACATCCAGCTGCTCGGCACCGGCCTGTGGGACAATCCGCGCGTCTATGCCAATGCGAACTTGCAAGGCGGTCTCTACGCCGCGCCGGACCCGGCCGGCTTCCGCGCCTTCTCCGGCCGCTACCGCACCAAATACGGCGCCGAGCCGATCCGCACCGCGACGCTGGCCTATGACGCGGTTGCCCTCGTCGCGGCGCTCGCGCGCACGCAGGGCCCGACGCGCTTCTCGCCGGATGTGCTCACCAACCCTTCCGGCTTCGCCGGCATCGACGGCCTGTTCCGCTTCCGCGCCGATGGCACCAACGAGCGCGGCCTCGCCGTGATGAAGGTGACGACGGGTGGTGGCGTTGCGGTCGCGGGCTCGCCGAAGAGCTTTGGGGCATAGTGGTTTCGTAGCCCGGATGGAGCGCAGCGAAATCCGGGACCGGTCTCTCAACTCGCGCAACCCCGGATTGCGCTACGCTCCATCCGGGCTACGAGATCTCGCTACGCCGCAAGATCCGCGACCACCGCATCCAGTACCGGGAATCCGCTGCTGGTCACGCGCAGGCGCCCGGTCGCATCGACGATGATCGCACCTTCTTCGCGCAGCAACGCGATGCGCTTGGGATCGAGCGGGCGGCCCGACAGTGCGCTGTAGCGCTCGGGGTCAATGCCCTCGGCGAGGCGGAGCCCCATCAGCAGGAATTCGTCGGCGCGCTCCTCGCTGTTGAGGAGATCGTCGGTGACGTTTCCGTGGCCGTTGGTCTCGACGCGCATCAGCCAGGCTTCGGGGCGCTTCTCGGTGGCGGTGGCGTGCCTGATCCCGTCGATGTCGAGGCGGCCGTGGGCACCGGGGCCGATGCCCGCATATTCGTCGCCGCGCCAGTACACCAGATTGTGCCGGCATTCGGCGCCGCGCCGCGCGTGATTTGAAATCTCGTAAGCGGGCAGGCCGAGCTTGTCGCAGGTCTCCTGCGTGACGTCGTAGAGCGCGCGCGCGACCGCTTCGTCCGGCGTCTTCAGCTTGCCGGCCTGGTGCAGGCCGAAGAACGGCGTGCCTTCCTCGATCGTCAATTGATAGAGCGACAGATGCTCGGCCGCTTCATCGATCGCGAGGCGCAGCTCGTCGGCCCACATCGCCGGTGTCTGGTCGGGGCGGGCGTAGATCAGGTCGAACGAATAACGGTCGAACGAACGGCGCGCGATGGCGACGGCGTCGAGCGCCTCGCGGGCGCTGTGCATCCGGCCGAGCGCTTTCAGCGAGGCATCGTCGAGCGCCTGCACGCCGAGCGAGACGCGGTTGACGCCGGCGGCGCGATAGCCGGCAAAACGCGTGGCCTCGACGCTGGTCGGGTTTGCCTCGAGCGTGACTTCGACATCGCTGGCGACATGCCAGTGCTTGCCGATGGCATCGAGCACCGCGCCGACCGTTGCGGGCTGCATCAGCGACGGCGTGCCGCCGCCGAGGAAAATCGAGGTGACTTCACGCCCGGGCGCACGCTGCGCCGTCGTTTCGATTTCACGCGCGAAAGCTGAAGCGAAGCGCGCCTCGTCGATCGCGGCGTGGCGGACATGGCTGTTGAAGTCGCAATAGGGGCACTTCGACAGGCAGAACGGCCAGTGCACGTAGACGCCGAAAGCTTGCTTAGCGCGGCTCAAGGCAGATCTCCGCCAGTTTCACGAAGGCGCGGGCGCGATGCGACAGGCCGAGGCCGAGCGGCGGCAGGCCGTGCTTCTCGATGCTGGTCATCTCGCCGAACGTGCGATCGTGGCCATTGGGCAGGAACATCGGATCATAGCCGAAGCCGGCGGTGCCGCGCGGCGGCCAGACCAGGGTGCCGTCGACGCGCGCCTCGACCTCTTCGAGATGATCGTCGGGCCAGGCGACGCAGAGCGCGGAGACGAAATGCGCGGTGCGCTTGTCCGGCGTGGTGGCGCCGCGCTCCTGCAGCAGCCGTTCGATCTGCGCCATCGCGGCGGCAAAATCCTTGGTTGGACCGGCCCAGCGCGCGCTGTAGATGCCGGGCGCGCCATCGAGCGCGTCGACCACGATGCCGGAATCGTCGGCGAAGGAGGGAAGCTTGGTCGCCTGCGCCGCCGCGATCGCCTTGATCGCGGCATTGCTGCGGAAATCGTTGCCGGTCTCGACGGGCTCGGGCAGGCCGAGCTCACCGGCCGACACCGCCTCGATGCCGTAAGGCGCGAGCAACTCCTTCATCTCGGCGAGCTTGCCGGGATTGTGGGTCGCGATGACGAGCTTTCCGGTGATTCGGCGGTGCATGGGCCTATTGACTACGCCACGGCCAGTTTCTGCAAGTCCACGAGCCGCGCGATGCCCTTCTGGGCCAGCGCCATCAGCGCGAGGAACTCGTCCTGTGTGAACGGTTCGCGTTCCGCGGTGCCCTGCACCTCGATGATGCGGCCATCGCCGGTCATGACGAAATTGGCGTCGGTCTGGGCTTCCGAATCCTCGGCATAGTCGAGGTCGAGCACGGGCGTGCCGTTGTAGATACCGCAGGAGATCGCGGCGACGTTGTCGCGCAGCACCTTGGCCTTGATCATGTTGCGCGCCTTCATCCAGTTGATGCAATCGGCGAGCGCGACCCAGGCACCGGTGATCGAGGCCGTGCGCGTGCCGCCGTCGGCCTGGAGCACGTCGCAATCGACCGTGATCTGGCGCTCACCGAGCGCTTCGAGATCGACGATGGTGCGAAGCGAGCGGCCGATCAGGCGCTGAATCTCGACGGTGCGGCCGCTTTGCTTGCCGGCGGAGGCCTCGCGGCGGGTGCGTTCGGAGGTCGCGCGCGGCAGCATGCCGTATTCGGCAGTGACCCAGCCGCGGCCCTGACCCTTCAGCCACGGCGGCAGGCGGTCTTCCAGCGTGGCGGTGACCAGCACATGGGTGTCGCCGAATTTCACCAGGCAGGAGCCTTCCGCATATTTGACCACGCCGCGCTCCAGCGTCACGGGGCGCAATTCGTCGGGCGCACGGCGGCTTGGCCGCATGGGAAATCCTCCAAAACTCTCGGAAAAGGGCTATTCGCGGTGCTTGTAGGTGGGGTGAGGGTGGGCGGCAAGGCTTTTTCACCCCGGGTTTTCCACCCCGCAAACGCCACGCTTGTCAGAACCCTCCGGGATGGACAAATTATAAGCGTCTGAGAGGAGTTACCGTCCGTGGCCCATCACGATCCGATCCATCTGATCGCGCCGCGCGCAGGCCTCGCCCAGCTCAACGAGCGTTCCCGCGACATCTTTCGTCAAATTGTCGAAAGCTATCTCGCGACCGGCGAGCCGGTCGGCTCGCGCAATATTTCGCGGCTGATCGCGATGCCGCTGTCGCCGGCCTCGGTTCGTAATGTCATGGCCGACCTGGAACAGCTCGGCCTGATCTATGCGCCCCACACCTCCGCCGGCCGCTTGCCGACGGAACTCGGCCTGCGCTTCTTCGTCGATGCCCTGATGCAGGTCGGCGACCTCAATGACGCCGAGCGGCAGTCGATCCAGAGCCAGCTCACCTCCGTCGGTCAGGCACAATCGGTCGAGGCGGCGCTGGACCAGGCGCTGACGCGGCTGTCCGGTCTCACCCGCGCCGCAGCGGTCGTGCTGACCCCGAAATCCAATGCGCGGCTGAAACACATCGAATTCGTCCGGCTGGAACCCGAGAAAGCACTGGTGATCCTGGTCGGCGAGGATGGTCAGGTCGAAAACCGCGTGCTGTCTCTGCCGCCGGGAGTTCCCTCCTCGGCGCTCACGGAAGCCGGTAATTTCCTCAATGCGCGGATCCGCGGCCGCACGCTGGCCGAGGCGCGGCTCGAGCTCGAAACCGCGCTCGGCGAAGCCCGTGCCGAGCTCGATCAGCTGACGCAAAAGGTGATTTCGGCCGGGATTGCCAGCTGGTCCGGCGGCGAGAACGAGGACCGCCAGCTCATCGTTCGCGGCCACGCCAATCTGCTCGAGGATCTGCACGCGCTGGAGGATCTGGAGCGTGTTCGCCTGTTGTTCGACGATCTCGAGACCAAGCGCGGCGTGATCGACCTTCTGGGGCGCGCCGAGACCGCCGAGGGCGTGCGGATCTTCATCGGTTCGGAGAACAAGCTGTTTTCCTTGTCAGGCTCCTCCACCATCATCTCGCCCTATCGGGATGCCGCCGGCCACATCGTCGGCGTTTTGGGCGTGATCGGGCCGACGCGGCTGAATTATGCCCGCGTGATCCCGACCGTGGACTACGCCGCACGCATCGTCAGCCGCCTCCTGGGGGGCTGACCGGCGTTTCCTCCGATCACGGGCGCTTGATTTTCGTCAGCTTAGGCACGATATCCGGGCCAACAATCCCTTGAGACGAGTTCGAGAAGAGAGCCGATGACCGATCGAGACCGGCAGCCCGACGACACGACCCCACCGACCGACGAGCCCGTGGTGTCAAAACCCTACATCATGCCCGACGATCCGGAGCCCGGCTCGGTCGAGCTGTTGCAGAAGGAAGTCGCCGAGGCGCGTGACCGCATGCTGCGGACGCTGGCCGAGATGGAAAATCTGCGCAAGCGCACCACCAAGGAGGTCGCCGACGCCCGGCTCTACGGCATCACCGGCTTTGCCCGCGACGTGCTCGACATCGCCGACAATCTCCAGCGTGCGCTCGATGCCGTTCCGGCCGAGGCCCGTGCCGCGGCCGATCCCGGCCTGACCTCGCTGATCGAGGGCGTCGAACTCACCGAGCGCTCGCTGCTCAACGCGCTGGAAAAGCACGGCGTGAAGAGGTTCGATCCGCAGGGCCAGAAATTCGACCCGAACTTCCAGCAGGCGATGTACGAGGTGCCGGATGCATCGGTGCCTGCGGGCACCGTCGTGCAGGTCATGCAGGCCGGCTACACCATCGGCGAGCGCGTGCTGCGCCCCGCGCTGGTCGGTGTCGCCAAGGGCGGCACCAAGGCTGCGGCCGCGGCGAACAGCAACGAGTCGAACTGAGTTCTGGCATCATTCCGGGTTCGGCTCTTCGAGCCGCCCCGGAATGACAGCGCGAAATGCTTACGCGCTCACCGCGATATCCGCGGACTGGATCCGCTTCACGCCGGCCTTGGCCATGTCGGCCCAGGCTTTTGCGAGCGACCCCTGCGTGTCGATGCCGCGGCAGGCGTCCTCCACCACATAAACCTCGAAGCCCGCCTTGCGCGCATCGAGCGCGGTCCAGGCGACGCAGAAGTCTGTCGCGAGGCCGGCGACGAAGACGCGCTTGATCTTGCGGCCCTTCAGGTAGCCGGCGAGGCCGGTCGAGGTCTTGCCGTCGGCTTCCAGGAAGGCCGAATAGCTGTCGACGTCCTTGTGAAAACCCTTGCGGATGATGAGCTCGGTATGCGGGATCGCGAGATCCTTCGACAGCGCGGCGCCATCGGTGCCCTGCACGCAATGGTCGGGCCACAGCACCTGCTTGCCGTAGGGGAGATCGACGGTCTCGAACGGCTTTTTGCCGGAGTGCACCGACGCAAACGAAATGTGGCCTGGCGTGTGCCAGTCCTGGGTCATCACCACGTTCGCAAACGCTTTCGCCATCTTGTTGATGACGGGAACGACCTGCTCGCCTTCCTTCACGGCGAGGCTGCCGCCGGGCAGGAAGCAGTTCTGCACGTCGATCACGAGCAGCGCGGAGGCATCGTCCGGCTTGATCGATGCGGCCGCAAGGAGCGCGGTTGGAGCAAGGGCTACGAGAGCGCTTGTCCCAAGCGCCGCGAGGATTTGTCGTCGATCAAGCATCGTTCGCCTCCCTCCAGGATGATCCAATGGAAGGAAGCCTAGTTCCGTTCGTATACGAACAGAAGCCCGAAAATGCAGCCGGTTCTGTCCAGCGCTTGGGCTAACCCTTGAGCTAACCCTTGAGCTAACCCTTGGGCTGGATGCCGTCGCGCACGGCGCGGAAGCGGGTGAAGGCGGCCGACCATTGGTCGCGCGGGGCGCTGGCGATGATACGCAGCGAGGCGCCGCCGCTCGAGAAGCGGATCCACTGCACCACGGTCACGGGCGTCTTGTCCTTGCCGCTGACGCCGTCGATCCGGGTCTCGAAACCCGGCTGGCCGTTGATGCGGATCGGCTCGGACATGGTGACGCGCGACTCGCGCAAGCCGGGGATCTGGAGCGCCGCCTCCTGGGCGAAGCGGGCGCGGTCGTCGGTCTGCTGCGGGGTGGCGCCGATCAGGCCGAGGATCATGAACGGCTTCGATTCATAACCCGCGCTCTCGTTGCCGTCGGCCAGGATGATGCTGGAGCCCGGCGCCAGGGTGCGGATGTCCTTGAAGTCGGCGAGATCGGTGATCTTGAACGGCATCAGCGCGATCTGCTCTTCGGCCGAGACCTGCTTGCGGGTGACGGTGCTCGCAAACATCTGCCGCACCGCTTCGTCGGTGTAGATCTTGCTCGCATTCTCCGGGATCTGCACCGCGACATAGCCGGAGAAGCCGGCGCCCGGCACGATCATCGAGTAGCGCTTCACCGGCGTCTCGCCGGCCTTGCCGCTTTCCGTGGTGAAATAGGCAAGACCCGCGGGGGTCTCGATCTTGTCCTGCTTGACGCCGGCGGCGCCGCCGGGATTGGAATTGAAGGCGCTCACGACCTCGCCATAGGCCGCCGGCGGCAGCTCGGTGATCAGCACCTTGACGCTGCCGTCCTCGCTCTCGAAGCCCGGAAACGTCTTGGCCGTGCTCAGGCCAACCAGCGGCACCATGCCGAGGCGCAAGCCGGGCGGGAAAACGGCATCGGCCGCAAGGGCTGGAAGCGCTGTGGCGACGAGGACGGCGAGCGCGGCGAGGGGGCGGATGAGCTTCATGGGCACTCTGATTGGTTCATATTGAGGCCGTTCGATGGTCGGCCGCTGGGCCGCTTTGTCGCGCGAAGCCGCCTCGATGGCGGCGGTCCGGCCGCCCGCCTTTTAACGGGTTTGGCCCGCCGGTAATAGGGCGGGGCAGATCACGGCGGCGGGGCCGGCTGACGCCTGAACCTGTTAATAATTCATCACCTGCAAGGGCGGTTGAGCCCGGATATGATCTTCCAAAACCCAATGTTTTCATGGCCGAAACTTGCGTTCGGTCCTTGCGGGCCCCTCCCCCCCTCCTATATGAGCGTCAACCATCGCAATATCGCGGATGTTTGATCTTAGGGGGTTTGGATCGGGTGCCTCTTGGGCCCAGCCAACCTGCCGCAAAAACAAGGATATCAGGACCATGGGAAAGGTCATTGGGATCGACCTCGGCACCACGAATTCGTGCGTCGCCGTGATGGATGGCAAGAACGCCAAAGTCATCGAGAATTCCGAAGGCATGCGCACGACGCCTTCGATCGTCGCCGTGACGGACGACGGTGAGCGCCTCGTCGGCCAGCCTGCCAAGCGCCAGGCCGTTACCAATCCCGAGCGTACGTTCTTCGCAGTGAAGCGCCTCATCGGCCGCCGCTACGACGACCCGATGGTCGAGAAGGACAAGAAGCTCGTTCCGTACAAGATCGTGAAGGCTTCCAACGGCGACGCCTGGGTCGAGGCCGACGGCCAGACCTACTCGCCCTCGCAGGTGTCTGCGTTCATCCTGCAGAAGATGAAGGAGACCGCGGAAGCCCATCTCGGCCAGAAGGTCGACCAGGCTGTCATCACCGTTCCCGCTTACTTCAACGACGCGCAGCGCCAGGCGACCAAGGACGCCGGCAAGATCGCGGGCCTTGAAGTGCTGCGCATCATCAACGAGCCGACCGCGGCCGCGCTCGCCTATGGTCTGGACAAGACCAAGACCGGCACGATCGCCGTGTACGATCTCGGCGGCGGCACGTTCGATATCTCCATTCTCGAAATCGGCGACGGCGTGTTCGAGGTGAAGTCGACCAACGGCGACACCTTCCTCGGCGGCGAAGACTTCGACATGCGCCTCGTGGGTTATCTGGCCGATGAGTTCCAGAAGGAGCAGGGCATCAACCTGCGCAACGACAAGCTCGCGTTGCAGCGCCTGAAGGAAGCTGCTGAAAAGGCCAAGATCGAGCTGTCGTCGACGACGCAGACCGAGATCAACCTGCCCTTCATCACCGCGGACCAGACCGGCCCGAAGCATCTGACGATGAAGCTCACCCGCGCCAAGTTCGAGGCGCTGGTCGACGACCTCGTCCAGAAGACGGTCGAGCCCTGCCGCAAGGCGCTGAAGGACGCCGGCGTCACCGCCGGTGAGATCGGCGAAGTCGTTCTGGTCGGCGGCATGTCGCGCATGCCGAAGGTCCAGGAAGTCGTGAAGCAGCTGTTCGGCAAGGAGCCGCACAAGGGCGTCAACCCGGACGAAGTCGTGGCGATCGGTGCCGCGATCCAGGCCGGCGTGCTCCAGGGCGACGTCAAGGACGTGCTGCTGCTCGACGTGACCCCGCTGTCGCTGGGCATCGAGACGCTGGGCGGCGTGTTCACCCGCATCATCGACCGCAACACCACGATCCCGACCAAGAAGAGCCAGGTGTTCTCGACTGCCGAGGACAACCAGAACGCGGTCACTATCCGCGTCTTCCAGGGCGAGCGTGAAATGGCGGCCGACAACAAGATGCTCGGCCAGTTCGACCTGATGGGCATTCCGCCGGCTCCGCGCGGCATGCCGCAGATCGAGGTGACCTTCGACATCGACGCCAACGGCATCGTCAACGTCTCGGCCAAGGACAAGGCCACGGCCAAGGAGCAGCAGATCCGCATCCAGGCCTCCGGCGGCCTGTCGGAAGCCGACATCGAGAAGATGGTTAAGGACGCCGAGGCCAACGCCGAGGCGGACAAGAAGCGCCGCGAGGCCGTCACCGCCAAGAACGAGGCGGATGGCCTGGTGCACTCCACCGAGAAGGCTCTGGCCGAGCACGGTTCGAAGGTCGCCGAGCCCGAGCGCCGCGCCATCGAGGATGCCGTCAGCGACCTCAAGGAAGCGCTGAAGGGCGACGATGCCGAGGCGATCAAGGCCAAGACCCAGACGCTGGCCCAGGCTTCGATGAAGCTCGGCGAGGCCATGTACAAGCAACAGGCCGAGGCCGACGCCAAGAAGGATGCGGCCAAGGACGACGTCGTCGACGCGGAATTCACCGAAGTCGACGACGACAAGAACAACAAGAAGTCCGCCTGAACCCCAAGAGGGTGACGATGCGGACGGCTTGGACCCAATACGCTTCACCGGCCTCCCCCCTCAGGGGGGAGGCCGTCGTGTCGGGCTCGGCGGGCGGGACGCCCGTTACGATCGATCAATTCCCTATCGTTATGCTCAACTCTGCAATGCAGCCCTCTGCCGCGAAGCGGAAGGCTGCCTATATCGTCGCGTGGCGACGTTGTTTCGCTCCGACTTGAATCGCGATTGGATAGACCGGGTCCGACATGTCCACCAAGCGCTGCTATTACGAAACCCTCGAAGTCGAACGCTCAGCCGACGATACCGTGCTGAAATCGTCCTTCCGCAAGCTTGCGATGAAATTCCACCCGGACCGCAATCCCGGGGACGACACCAGCGAAGTCAAGTTCAAGGAAATCAACGAGGCCTACGAGGTCCTCAAGGACAAGGACAAGCGCGCGGCCTATGACCGCTTCGGCCATGCGGCCTTCGAGCAGGGCGGCCCCGGCGGCGGCGCCGGTTTCGGTGCGGGCTTCGCCTCCTCCTTCTCCGACATCTTCGAAGACCTGTTCGGCATGGCCGGGCAGCGCGGCCGCGGCGGCCGCGAGCGTGGCGCCGACCTGCGCTACAACATGGAAATCACGCTCGAGGAAGCCTTTGGCGGCAAGACCGCGCAGATCGAGATTCCGGTCTCGGTCACCTGCGAGGCCTGCTCGGGCATCGGCGCCAAGGCCGGCACCAAGCCGAAGACCTGCTCGAGCTGCGGCGGCGCCGGCCGGGTGCGGCAGTCGCAGGGCTTCTTCACGCTGGAACGCACCTGTCCGAGCTGCCAGGGCCGCGGCCAGATGATCGAGGATGCCTGCCCGTCCTGCTCCGGCGAGGGCCGGGTCACCCGCGAGCGGACGCTGTCGGTCAACATTCCCCCGGGGGTCGAGGACGGCACCCGGATCAGGCTCGCCGGCGAGGGCGAGGCCGGGGTTCGCGGCGGCCCGCCCGGCGACCTCTACATCTTCCTGTCGCTGGCCCAGCACCAGCTCTTCCAGCGCGACGGCGCCGATTTGCACTGCCGGGTACCGATCTCGATGGTGACGGCCGCCCTCGGCGGCGAATTCGAGGTGCCGACCATCGACAGCGGCAAAACCAAGGTGAAGGTGCCGGCCGGAACCCAGTCGGGCCGCCGATTCCGCATTGCATCAAAAGGCATGCCGGTGCTGCGCTCGCGCCAGATGGGCGACATGTATGTCCAGGTCGCCGTCGAGACTCCGCAGAATCTCACCAAGAAGCAGCAGGAATTGCTGGCGGAATTCGAGAAGCTCTCCTCCGGCAATACCCAGCCTGAATCCGTCGGCTTCTTCGCCAAGGTCAAGGATCTCTTCAGCAATAGGGCGACCTGACTCGTCTTGACCGTACCGCCTTCGGCCTATACCTGTTTATGACCATTTTCTGACACGCCGCGGTCCTGCGGTCCCGTCCGGTCCAGACATGCCATTGCCATCGTCCGCGCGTGCGTTGAAGAAGCCTCGTCTCGACGACGAGGTGCGTTTTCTCAGATCGTGGATCGAAAAGCCGCTGCACATGGGTGCAGTGATGCCGTCGGGCAAGCTGCTCGCCCGGACCATGGCGCATTACGTCGACATTAATTCGGACGCACCCGTGGTCGAGCTCGGGCCCGGCACCGGCGCCATCACCTCGGCCCTGGTCGAGCGCGGCGTCGACCAGAAGCGCCTCGTCCTCGTCGAATACAATCCCGGCTTCTGCGCCTTGCTGCGCGACCGCTATCCGCAAGCCAAGGTGGTGCAGGGCGATGCCTATCGCCTGCGCGACACGCTCTGGAACGTGCTCAGCGCGCCGGCCTCCGCGGTCGTCTCCGGCCTGCCGCTCGTGACAAAACCGATGCTGACGCGGCTCCGGCTGGTCCGCGACGCCTTCGCGGCGCTGACGCCGGGCGCGCCCTTCGTGCAGTTCACCTATGCCGTGGTGCCGCCGATCCCGAAATCGCTACCCGGCGTGTCCACAGAGGCCTCGGAACGGATCTGGATGAACCTTCCGCCGGCCCGCGTCTGGGTGTATCGCAAGGACTAATTCCGCCGGCATTCCCCTTTGCACGGCGGGCTCGTTTCGCCGAACGCATGGAAGCGGATGTCCGCACCCAAAATCCTGATCATTCCCGGCTCGCTGCGTACCGGCTCGCACAATGCGAAGCTGGCGGCAGTCGCCGCCTATGAATTCGCCCAGGCCGGCGTCGACGTCACCCGCGTCTCGCTCGCCGATTTTCCGCTGCCGATCTACGACGGCGATCTCCAGGCCAAGTCGGGCGTGCCCAAGCACGCGATCAATCTCAAGCGCATGATCGGCGCGCATCATGGCGTGCTGTTCGTTTCGCCCGAATACAACGCCTCGGTGCCGCCGCTGCTCAAGAACGCGATCGACTGGGTCAGCCGCGTACATGAGCTGCACGAGACGCGCGGCGACGTGTTTCGCAACCGCGCCTTCGCGCTCGCCGGCGCCTCGCAGAGCCGGCTCGGCGCGGCCCGTGCACTCCAGGCGCTGCGGCTGATCCTGACCTCCTGCCACGCCAATGTGATTGCCAGCCAGCTCACGCTCGCCTTTGCCGACCAGGCCTATGACGATATGGACAGGCTGAAGAACGAGGGCGACATCGCCGCGTTGAAGGAGCTGGTGCGGCAATTGATCGACATTTCCCAACGCATGATGTGAGGTGACATGACGCCAGCCGAGATCGCCCCGAAGGACCGCCTGATCGTAGCGCTCGACCTGCCCAGCGTTGACGCCGCGGAGGCGATGATCGCAAGGCTCGGCGACAGCGTCACCTTCTACAAGATCGGCTATCAGCTCGCTTATGCTGGCGGCCTGCCGCTGATCGGCAAGCTCGCCGACAAGGGCAAGAAGGTGTTCGCCGATCTCAAGATGCACGACATCGGCAACACGGTGACGCGCGGTGTCGAGAGTGTCGCCAGGCTGGGCGCGACTTTCCTCACCGTGCACGCCTACCCGCAGACCATGAAGGGCGCGGTCGAAGGCCGCGGCAGCGCGAGTCTGAAGATTCTCGCCGTCACGGTGCTGACGTCCTACAACGACGACGATCTGCACGCGGCCGGCTATCGGCTCAGCGTCTCCGAGCTGGTCGAAGCGCGCGCGCAGCAGGCACAGGTGCTTGGCGTCGACGGGCTGGTGTCCTCGCCCGAGGAGGTCGGCGCCTTGCGCAAGATCGTCGGCCACCAGATGCATCTCGTCACGCCCGGCATCCGCCCGGCGGGTTCTGCGACGGGCGACCAGAAACGCATCATGACGCCGGGCCGCGCAATTGCGGCGGGCGCCGATTATCTCGTCGTCGGGCGGCCGGTGGTGGAAGCCACCGACCCCAAGGCGATCGCGGAAGCCATCCAGGCCGAGATCGCGCAGGCGCTCGGCGCATGATTCGGAAAAAGCGTGCAGCGGTTTTCCGGTCGGATCATGCTTAGATAGAGACCAGCAAACAGGGAGAAGAACAATGGCAAAGGGCTACTGGATCGGGCGCGTGGATGTGAGCAGCGACGAGGGCTACAAGCCCTATGCCGTCGCCAACGGTCCGATCTTCAACAAATGGGGTGGCCGCTTCGTCGTTCGCGCCGGCAAGTTCACCACCGTCGAAGGCCAAAGCCGCACCCGCAACGTCGTGATTGAATTTCCCGACTACGAGACCGCGATCGCCTGCTACAACTCGCCGGAATATCAGGCCAACATCAAGGTGCGCCAGCCGCACTCGATCGCCGACCTCATCATCATCGAGGGCTATGACGGCCCGCAGCCCTGAAGACGGATTTTCCGCGAGAACCGATCCTGGATTGACGCGAGCATTATCGGCTCTCGCGGACAGCACGCGCGTGCGATCATCGCACGCGATCGGGAGAGCGTCGCAGACGTCTCCGCTCGCACTCACGCCGACATCACCTTGCATCAGCTTGACGGACTCATTCGCTTGAACGCGTGAGTGACGTTCGCGCCTGAGACGAAGACTGTGGCCGTCATTGGGTCCACCAGCTTGCCGTATTCTTTTGTCCCCAAATGGGGATTGCTGCACCGCTCTCCTTTCATCCAAGGTTGCTTGATCGGAGCCCACATCAATCGGTGATGGGCATCAAGCCAAACCCGGAATCTGCGACGTTCATGACGGGCCGCAATGCGACCCGCGTCGCGCATTTCCATGCAAAGGGAGCGGACATCATGGCACTGATCATCGGAACAGCAGGCGACGATGTGTTGCCTGGCACGAATGTAGACGATCAGATCTTTGGCCTTCAAGGCAACGACACCATTACTGGCCTGGACGGCAATGATGACGTAAGCGGCGGCGCGGGCAATGATTCCATTGATGGCGGTGCCGGCAACGACACCCTTGATGGAAATGCCGGTATCGATACGATCACCGGTGGCGCCGGCGACGACACGATCAACGGCGGCGCGGGCGACGACACGCTGAACGGAAATGCCGGCGCCGACATCATCCATGGCGACCAAGGCGACGACACCATTGATGGCGGAACCGGCGCTGATCAGCTCTTTGGTGACGCCGGCGACGACGGCATCCACGGCGGCGACGGCAATGATGACATTCATGGCGGCGCGGGTGCCGACACCCTGTGGGGCGACGCCGGCGACGATACGTTGAGCGGCGACGCCGGCGATGACGTCTTGAATGGCGGCGACGGTAACGACCTACTCAACGGTGGATTCGGAGATGACATTCTGAACGGCGATGCCGGCAACGACACGCTGAATGGCGGACTTGGCAATGACCTGCTGAACGGCGGTACCGGTGACGACATCCTGAACGGCGGTTTGGGCGCCGATACGCTCAACGGTGGCGATGGCAACGACACCATGCACGGCGACGCGGGCGACGACATCATGGACGGCGGCGCCGGTAACGATACGATGTTCGGCGATGCCGGAGACGACGAGATGGCCGGCGGCGCGGGCAACGATGCCATGAGCGGCGGCGCCGGTGATGACGAAATGAGCGGCGGAACCGGCAACGACACGCTCGACGGCGACGCCGGAGATGACACGCTCGATGGCGGCGACGGCACCGATGTCCTGAACGGCGAGGCTGGGGCTGACATCCTGTCGGGCGGCGCCGGCAATGACACCCTCAACGGCGGTAACGGCGATGACGAGTTGGACGGCGGCAATGGCGCCGACACCCTCAACGGTGGACTCGGCGATGATGTGCTGACGGGCGGCGCTGGTACCGATACCCACAATTTCGGCGACAACACAGCCACGAACTTCGGCAACGATGAAATCACCGATCTCAGCTTTGCCGATGGCGATGCCGTTGTTGTCGACGCTCCGCCAGGCTTTGACCCGGCTACGGTGGTAGTGGACGACGACGGCACCAACACCGTGCTCGATTTCGGCTTCGGCGCCATCCAGCTCGATGGCATCACGGGCGGCGCGACACCGTTCGAGTCGATCGACGACATCAACACTGCCGCCGGTTATACGGCCGTTGACGTTGTCTAGTGCGTACCGGCGGGGCGGCTGTCACGACGCCCCGCCCTCATTTCAGTCAGTGATAGTGCCGGCAAGTGATGTATGCGCGTAACCGTGGTGTGATCCCAGCATCTGGTCAGAGATTGCTGGTGGCCTTGATTCCGGGACGATTCGCATTGGTGTGGATCGTCTGTTTCAGCGTGTCCGTAAACCTGCTGCTGCTGGTCGTACCTTTCTATTCCATCGAGGTGTTCGACCGCGTGCTCAGCAGCGGAAGCGTCGAGACGCTTGTCGGCCTCACCGTCATCGCCGTCGGTGCTCTCGCCTTCAGCGCCGCCTTCGACACGTTTCGTAACCGCCTGTTGAGCCGGTTCGCGGTCGGGTTCGAGCACTGCCTCGCTCCGATCATCCTTGAAGGCAGCATCACCGGCGCGGCGCCGGGCGACGGCCGGCAGCACGATCTGGTCAAGCTTCGCGAGTTGAGAACTTTCCTGTCGAGCGGAACGGTCACATCGCTGATCGATGCTCCATTCCTCCCGGTGTTCATCCTCATCCTGTTCTTCCTGCACCCTTGGTATGGCGTCATAGCCCTGATCGGGGTAGGGGTCCTGCTGGCGATGGGTGTTGCAAGCCACTGGATCGCGCGCGGGGAAATTGCGCAGGCTTCGCAGGCCGCGTTGAAGACGCAGGCGTTGCTCGATGGAATCGTCCGGCACTCCAGCGTGGTGCGGGCGATGGGCTGGACCCGGGGCGCCATCCGCGCGTTCATGAGCCTCAATGACGAAGCCCTGTCTCCGGTGGTGCGGGCCAGCGAACGCATCTACACGATTAGCGCCGCCGCGCGAATGGTCAGGACCATCCTGCAGATTGCCGCGATCGGATGCGGTGCGTGGCTCGTGCTCCAGAACGAGGTGCTCTCCGGCAGTCTGATCGCGAGCTCGATCCTGATAGCGCGCACGTTGCAGCCCATGGAAGGGTTGGTGTCGGCCTGGCGCGCGCTGGCATCTGCGCAGGACGCGTGGACGCAAGTCTGCAACGCCGCGATGCCGGTTCTTGCGCGTCCGCGGAAGACGTTGCTGCCGCCGCCAGCCGGCATCCTCCAGGTCGAGCGGGTGACATTCCGGATTGGCGGGACGCAGCGTCCCATTCTCGCGGGCATATCCTTTCGATGCCGTCCGTCCGAGCTTGTCGTCGTGATCGGACCGACCGGCGCCGGAAAATCCACATTGCTGCGCTTGATGGCGGGCCTCGAGCGGCCGACCAGCGGAACGATCCGGTTGGACCACGCTCCACTCCATACCTGGGATCCCGACCAGCTTGGGCAATTCGTCGGCTATCTCCCCCAGGACGTGCAGCTCCTGGATGGAACGGTGGCTGAAGCCATTGCCGGGTTCGACGAATACGCGCGGGACGAGGCCATCGTCGCCGCGGCCATGCTCGCGCAGGCGCATGAGATGATCCTGTCCCTTCCGGCCGGCTACCAGACCGAGATCGGCCGCGACGGCTGCAGACTTTCCGGTGGCCAGCGTCAGCGCATTGGTCTTGCACGCGCCTTCTTCGGCAATCGCAAACTGATCCTGCTGGATGAGCCCAATGCCAATCTCGACCCTGATGGTGAAGAAGCGTTGTGCTCCGCCATTCAATCGGCCAAGGCGCGCGGCGCAGCGTCGGTGATCGTCACCCACAGGCCGCGGCTGTTGACCATCGCCGATGCCGTGCTGCTGTTGAGGGACGGCAACCAGGTCGCCTTCGGACCGCCATATGACGTTCTTCGCGCCCAGCGGCCGGCACCGGTACCGGCTTCGGCAGGGCTCCCTCGCAATGTCGAGCCTCAGAGGCTGCCAGGCAGGAGGGTCATTCCATGACGCAGACTGGTCATGCCTCCGCGATGTCAGCGCCTGTTACCGGCCGGTCGAAGACGTGGCGGACGGAGCAACCGCGATCCGACATGCGACGGATCATCGCATGGGGCTGTGTACTGCTCGTCTTGCAATTTTGTGGCTTCGGCTTGTGGGCAACCACGGTTCCGCTCCGCGGCGCCGTCGTGGCACCAGGATTCATCAAGGTCCATTCGAAGCGCAAGGCGGTGCAACATCTGGAAGGCGGAATCATCAGATCGATCTATGTCCGGGAGAACGATCACGTCGAAGCCGGTCAACTCATCGCACGGCTCGACACCGCGCAGATCGAAGGGACCCTTGGTTCCCTCGAAACGAAGTTCTTTGCTGACCTGGCGATGGAGGCCCGGCTGGCGGCGGAGCAAGACGGTGCGAAGTCAATCCGGTTTCCGGACGAATTGCGGGAAAGTGCGACGCGTCTCTCCGCACGTATCGCCATTCAAACCCAGGAAGCCGAATTTGCCGCGCGACTGGCCGCGATTGAGAACGAGCGCAAGGTGATCGATCAACAGATGCTGCAAAACGCGGACACCATCCGCGGCCTGCAGAGCAACACCCAAGGACTTGAACAGCAACTCAAGCTGTTGCGGGAAGAGATCGCCGACACGAGTTATCTCCTCGCAAAAGGCCTCGCCCGGAAACCACGCTTGCTGGCCTTGCAACGGGCCGAAGCCGAGGCCACCGGACAGGTCGATCGCAATGCCGCGTCAATCTCGGAGATGCAGGGCAAGATCGCGGAGTTGCAGGACAGACGCCGGCAGCTGGGGTTCAACCAAAATCAGGACATCGCCAAACAGCGGCATGCGACGAGCGAAGAGATCGGCGACCTCAGACATCGAATTGCCGCGTTGCGTGCCCAGCTTGTCCGGTCTGAATTGCGTGCCCCGGAAAGTGGAAGGATCGTCGGCCTCAACAGCAGGGACCTCAATGCCGTGCTTGGACCTCGGGAAACCCTTTTGGAAATCGTTCCGACGCAAGATCGGCTTGTCATCGAGGCGACATTGAAGCCTGCCGATCGGGAAGAGGTCTATGTCGGACAGATGGCGCGTGTGCGGGTTCACGCGCTGAACATTCGCCGCCGGCCGATGCTCGAGGGAAGGGTGGTCGGCGTTGCGGCAGACGCACTGACCGACACCCGTTCCGGCGACAGCTCCTATTTGGCCGAGGTTGAGCTCGACCCCAACGCGCCGACGGCCTCCTACATCCCCACATTGATGCCTGGAATGCCTGTCGAGATATTTGTCGAGACGGGGGAACGAACCTTTGCGGAATATCTTTTGCAGCCAATGACGTTACGGATCAACCGTGCGTTCAGGGAGAATTAAGCGCTGGTAAGGGGTGGGCCGGCCTATGAGGGAGGCGACCGTGCATGAGTGCAGTAAGGCACTACCTTCCGCACAGGATGATTTTCGTTCCGATTGCGTCGAGCGCGCCTCGAAGCAAGGCAATGACGGATGCGGTCCGCCAGGGTCTTGTCCGGAGCCGCGCCCGCAACAGGCCGCAATGGAATATTTCGCGAAGGCCATGGCGGAATTGCTCGGTTGCCGGAGCTGCTACGTAGCCGTGCTATCCGCCTCCGGGCTGGAAGAAGCCAGAATCGGAGACGCTCCTGCCGATCCGTCATGCGCGACGATGGTTGAGCGCTTTGCGCGCAAGGGCACCGCCGAGGACATCGCCTCGCTCGAGCCGATCAATTCCCGGACCTCCTTCGTCCGCAAGTTGATCGGCGCGGAACCCCCGGTAAAGAGTCATTCGGTCATTGGCAGGTTTGCTTCCGATGAGCGAACCACGGTCGTATTCGTGGCCGGATGGCGACCGGCCGCGCTTGCGGCATCGGAGATTCCCGGTTTGGCGCATACCGTGCGCCCGTTATGGAAGGCTGCTCATTCACTCGCCCGGCAAGCGCCGGGGCAGGTCGATGCGCAACTCTGGCTCGAAGAGCTGACCTTTCCCGCCATCGTCGTGGACCATGGCCTGCACATTTACGCAGTCAATCGTGGTGGACGCGTGCTGCTTGCCAAGCGCGAGCTGCTCAGGATGGAAGGAGGCCGGCTCGCCGGCTCATGCGCTTCCGTGACCGAGAGCTTGCGGGGGGCAATCGGGAAAGTGCTCATCGAGAGCGGGACTCATGGATGGTTCAACACTACGGTACCGCTCTCGACGGATCGTCAGCAATTCGCCTTCGCCAAGATCGGCGCTGTTCCAACCCATGACAAGCTGGGACAGGCCCTCATCGTCGTGCCGCAATTCGATGACGTGCAGGGCGCGCACTGCATCGCATCTGCCTTCGGGTTGAACTGGGCCGAGGAAAGAATCGTCGCCCGGATTCTTCAATTCCAGTGCCCTCGCGATATTGGAGCCGAGCTTGGGCTGACTGAGGCAACGGTGCGAACCTACACCAAGAGGATCATGCTCAAACTGGGGATCAACCGACAGTCGGAGTTCTTTCTTCTGTATCATCTCACCCAGTCGCCTTTTGGCGCTGGCAGGCGCGAGAACTGGGTGAGCCGGCCGGCCTCCGACGGTCGATTGGACGAAGAGGGTCCGATGAGCTTGCGGACCGCCGGCAAGCATTCGCCTGACTGAGTACGGGGGTCTCCGCGATGTCGAGGCGCATGGGCTGCGCAGGTTTCCTCTACCAGGCGTTCGCTGCCCTGGCATTGGCCGGGGCCGGCTTCCCTGCCCATGCCCAGAGCATTCAATTGGCGCTGCCGGTTGCCTGCGAGCCTGGCCGTACCTGCTACATCCAGAATTACACGGATCTCGATCCGTCGCGGTCGGCGCGAGATTACAAATGCGGCACGCTGACATATGACGACCACAACGGCACCGATTTTCGTTTGCCCTCACTGGCAGTGCAAAAGGCCGGCGTGGATGTGCGCGCGGCGGCGGGCGGCCGTATTCTGCGTACGCGCAATGACGCTCCGGACGGCGCTTTCACAAAATCGGGACGCGAAGCGGTGCGCGAGGCCGAATGTGGCAATGGCGTCGTCATCGAACATCCGGAGCAGTGGGAAACCCAGTACTGCCACCTCGCCGCCGGCAGTGTGTTGGTCAAGCCTGGAGACAAGGTCGACCTCGGACAGCCGATCGGCCGTGTTGGTCTCTCCGGCCTCACGGAGTATCCTCACCTGCATTTCACCGTGAGGCACAACGGCGCGGTGGTCGATCCCTTTGCGTACGGCGTTCGCCCCGAGTCTTGCGAGGGCGGTCAATCGCTCTGGCTTGCTGCCCTCCGCCAGAAACTCGAGTACCAGGAACGAGCCATCCTCAATGCGGGCTTTACGACGGGGCCAGTCACGATGGAACTCATCGAGGACGGCAGTGCCGAGAGCCAAAAACCGTCCGCCGGTTCGATGGCGATCGTCGCGTTCGTGCGGGCTATCGGGCTGAAGGCGGGCGATGCGCAATGGCTGGTCATCAAGGATCCCCTCGACAACGTCATCGCGGAGAATCGCTCTGCACCACTTCAGGCCAACAAGGCGCAATTCATGCTCTTTGCGGGGAAGAAGCGGCCTTCCGGGGGGTGGGAACGCGGCTCCTACAAGGCCACTTACGTTGTCGAGCGCGATGGCCAGATCGTGCTCAGGAAAGACCTGGAGCTCATGCTCTAGCGTTGCGCCTGTGCTCGGGGAGACCCGCGCCACGGGCCTTTTGAAGGCCTGATCGGTTGCCGGAACGGCCCGCTCCCGCTATAGGGCGTGGAGAGGGTGAACCATGTCCGATATGCGTTTGATTGTTGCTGGAGCAGGCGGCCGGATGGGCCGGGCGCTGGCGCGAGCGATTGCCGACACCGAAGGCGCGGTGCTGGCGGGAGCCCTGGAGGCGCCCGGCTCGGAGCTGCTCGGCAAGGATGCCGGCGTGCTCGCGGGCCTGCCGGCCAACGGCATCAAACTCTCGGCCGACCTCTGGGCGATGTCGAAGGACGCCGACGGCATCCTGGATTTCACCGTGCCGGCCGCGACCATCGCGAATGTCGCGATCGCGGCCGAGCGCGGCATCGTGCACGTCATCGGCACCACCGGACTGTCGGCCTCCGACAACGCCGTGATCAAGAGCGTCACCAACCGTGCGGTCGTGGTGCAGTCGGGCAATATGAGCCTGGGCGTCAATCTGCTCGCCGCGGTGGTCAAGCGCGTCGCCAAGGCACTCGACGAGAACTTCGACATCGAGGTCGTGGAAACCCACCACCGCATGAAGATCGACGCGCCCTCGGGCACTGCGCTGATGCTGGGCCAGGCCGCTGCCGCCGGCCGCGGCATCTCGCTCGATGAGCATTCGGACCGCGGCCGCGACGGCATCACCGGCGCTCGCAAGCCGGGCGACATCGGCTTTGCCTCCTTGCGCGGCGGCACCGTCGCCGGCGAGCACAGCGTGACCTTCCTCGGTCCGTTCGAACGCCTGACGCTGTCGCATCTCGCCGAAGACCGCATGCTGTTCGCGCACGGCGCGCTCAAGGCGGCGCTGTGGGCGCATGGCAAGAAGCCGGGGCACTACTCCATGGCCGACGTGCTCGGTCTCGCGGACCTCTGAGCGAGCTGGAGCATGAGCCGGACCCGAAGGGCCGCGTCAGCGCAAGATGTGAAGCGGCTTTCCGCCAAGATCATTCCTCAACAATAACCTCAATGGAAAGCAGTCAATGAGCGAACGTCTCCTCGTGCTCGTGCGCCACGGTCAGAGCGAGTGGAATCTGAAGAACCTGTTCACGGGCTGGAAGGATCCTGATCTCACCGAGCTCGGCGTGAAGGAAGCCACGGAAGCCGGCCGCAAGCTGAAGGCGCAGGGCCTCGTGTTCGACGTGGCCTACACTTCGGTCTTGACGCGCGCGCAGCACACGCTCGATCTCATTCTCGGCGAGCTCGGTCAGAAGGGCCTGCCGACCTCCAAGGACCTCGCGCTGAACGAGCGCGACTATGGCGATCTCTCCGGCCTCAACAAGGACGACGCCCGCAAGAAATGGGGCGAGGACCAGGTACTGATCTGGCGCCGCTCCTACGACGTGCCGCCGCCCGGCGGCGAAAGCCTGAAGGATACGCTGGCGCGCGCGCTGCCCTATTACGTGCAGGAGATCCTGCCCGGCGTGCTCAACGGCAAGCGCACGCTGGTCGCCGCCCACGGCAACTCGCTACGCGCGCTGATCATGGTGCTGGAGAAGCTCTCGCCCGAAGGCATTTTGAAGCGCGAGCTCGCGACCGGCGCGCCGATCATCTACCGGCTCAACGCGGATTCGACGGTGGCCTCGAAGCTGGATCTGGCGGGCTAGTCTTCGCCGCAGACGGCAGAGCCGGAAGGTGGGCAAAGCGCAGCGTGCCCACCATGCATCGACGATTGGGGAAGAATGGTGGGCACGGCGCAATGCGCCTTTGCCCACCCTACGGCAGCTCGTCTACTGCATCCCCAGCTGCCCGGCTTCCCAGCCCAGCATCGCCTGCTTGCGGGTGATGCCCCAGTGATAGCCGGTGAGCGTGCCGCTCTTGCCGAGCGCGCGGTGGCAGGGCACGACGAACGAGATCGGGTTCTTGCCGACCGCAGCGCCGACGGCGCGTGAGGCCTTCGGGCTGTTGATGTTGCAGGCGATGTCGGAATAGGACACCGCGCGACCCATCGGGATCTTCAGCAGCGTCTCCCACACCCGCACCTCGAAATCGGTGCCGATCATGACGACGCGCAACGGCTGGTCCGGCCGCCACAGCTTGGTGTCGAAGATGCGCTGTGCGAGCGGTGCGGTGCCTTCGTGATCCTCGACGTAAGTTGCGTTGCGCCATCGCCGCGTCATGTCGGCGAGCGCGACCTTCTCCTCACCGGGATCGGCGAACGCAAGGCCTGACAGGCCGCGGTCGGTCGCGATCACGATCGCCGTGCCGAAGGGCGAGGGATGGAAGCCGTAGCGCAGCGTCAGACCTGCGCCGCCGTTCTTCCATTCGCCGGGCGACATCGCTTCATGGGTGACGAACAGATCGTGCAGCCGGCCCGGTCCTGAAAGACCCGAGTCGAGCGCGGCATCGAGAATGCTCGCGGAGTCCCGCAACAGTGCCTTGGCGTGATCGAGCGTCAGCGCCTGCATGAACGCCTTCGGCGTGATCGAGGCCCAGCGGCGGAACAGATGGTGCAGCTCATCCGGGGTGACGCCCGCCGCATCCGCCATCGCTTCGATGGCCGGCTGGGTGCGCCAGTTCTCCGAGATGAACGCGATCGCCCGGCGCACGGAATCGTAATCGCGCAACGCGGCGTTCTGGGAGCCCGGCTTGGCCAGGCGCTGGTCATTTATGGCGAGTGTCATCATGCGTGGAAATGTAGGCGTGGCGCCGGGCCGAAACCACCCGATTTCCGATCCGGAGTCAGGAGATCGGGTTGTAGGTCGGGCCGCGCTTGGCGGCGTTCAGGGCTTCAACCAAGCCTTTGTAAAAGCTTGCCTTTTCGTCCGGACCGAGGAAGCGGGCGATCTGGATCTGGTGGCCGCGCGAGATCAGATAGAGATGCTCGATGCCAAAATCCTCGTCGATCTCCATATCGAGGCGAACCCAGAGCGGATTGAACGTCCATTCGGCGACCTGGCCGCGATGACTGACGCGCCGCACCCGCAGCTCGGACACCGTGACCGAAATCTCCTCGCGCGCCTGCGCGGTGCGGAAATTGGCCTTGAAGGCCCACCAGACGACGAGCACGTCGAGGCCGAAAAAGCCGAGCACCGGCCAGGCGCCCTTCATCAGGAAGGCGAGTCCGGTGGCAAAGCTCACCGCGCTCAGGAACAGCATCACGGCGAGGAAGCCGGTGCGGTTCAGTGAGCGGTGCGGTGTCAGCAGTGCGGAGAAGATCTGCACTTCGCTTTCGCGCTCAATTTCGTTGCCTGTGCTCATCGTCCCTCAGTATATCCCGATCATGGCGAAAATCACCCGCAAGCCGGCGCCGCGCAAAGCGTCCGTGCCGAAGAAAGAGGCAAAGGCGATAGTTGCGAAGCCGAAGGCTCCCGCCAGGAAATCGCTCAAGGCTACGAGACCCAAGTCCATCAAACCTTGGACGCCGGCCGAGATCCACGAGGTCTTCAGCCGTTTCCGCAAGGCCAACCCAGAGCCGAAAGGCGAGCTCGAGCACGTCAATCCGTTCACGCTGCTGGTCGCGGTGGTGCTGTCGGCACAGGCCACCGATGCCGGGGTCAACAAGGCGACGCGCGCATTGTTCGAGATCGCCGACACGCCGCAGAAGATGCTCGACCTCGGCGAGGAACGCTTGCGCGAGTACATCAAGACCATCGGCCTCTATCGCACCAAGGCCAGGAACGTGATTGCGCTGTCGGCAAAGGTGCTCAGCGAATTCGGCGGCGAGGTGCCGCGCACGCGCGCCGAGATCGAGTCGCTGCCCGGTGCTGGCCGCAAGACTGCCAACGTGGTGCTCAACATGGCCTTCGGCGAGCACACCATGGCGGTGGACACGCATGTGTTCCGCGTCGGCAACCGCACCGGGCTCGCGCCGGGCAAGACGCCGCTCGAAGTCGAGCTTGGTCTCGAAAAGGTGATCCCGGCCGAGTTCATGCTGCACGCCCATCATTGGCTGATTCTGCATGGCCGCTATACTTGCCTCGCGCGCAAGCCGCGCTGCGAGGTTTGCCTGATCAACGATCTCTGCCGATGGCCGGAGAAGTCGGTCTGAGGTGGCGGCCTCCGTCAATCCGGGTCTGGTCCTTCGGACCATCCCGGAATGACGATGGTGAGATTTGTGTTTGAACAAGTGGTTTGGGGTCATCCGTGAGTCAACAAGAACAGATCGCACCGCCACCTGCCGCCGCTCCTCCCGCTCCAACCGCGCCGCCCAAGCCAACGCAGCCGCCAGCCAGCTCGCTGTGGAGTCGGCTCGCGATCCCGCTGTTCGCCGTCATCGTCGCGCTCGCGTTCGTCGCACTGGCGACGCTGCGCTTTGACGAATGGGTCGGCAACGCCGTGGTCCAGACCACCAACGACGCCTATGTGCGCTCCGATCTGACGCGGCTTGCAAGCCGCGTCTCCGGCGAAGTGCTGACCGTCGGCGTGACCGACTTCCAGCGCGTCAAGGCCGGCGATCTCCTGATCCAGATCGATCCCGCCGACTACGAGGCCCAGGTCGCGCAGTCCGAGGCCGCTGTCGCCGCCGCGCAGGCCGTGCTCGACAATCTGAGCAACCAGATCGAGCTGCAATATGCGACCATCGCGCAGGCGCAGGCCGCGCAGCTGTCCGCGGAAGCGTTGGAAGTCGAGGCCCGGCAGGAGCAGGATCGCCAGAAATCGCTGACGCAGACGGAAGCCGGCACGCGGCAGCGGCTGGAACAGGCCGTCGCGGGCTATGCGAAGGCGCAGGCCGACGTGCGTGCCAGTCGCGCCGTCATCGCCGCGCAGCAGCATCAACTCGAAGTTCTGCAGGGCACCAAGAAGCAGCGCGCCGCCGATGTCGCGGCGGCGAAGGCGACGCTGGCGAGCGCGAAGCTGAAGCTCGGCTATACCAGGATCACCGCGCCGTTCGACGGCGTCGTCGGCGAGCGCCAGGTGCAGCCCGGCGACTACGTCAACATCGGCACCAACCTCATCAACGTGGTGCCGCTGCCGAAGGTCTATGTGATCGCGAACTACAAGGAGACCCAGCTCACTCATGTCGCGCCGGGCCAACCGGTCGAGATCACCGTCGATGGCTTCCCGCGCGAGAAGCTGCGCGGCAGGGTCGAGCGCATTGCGCCCGCGACCGGCGCGCAAGTGGCCCTGCTGCCGCCGGACAATGCGACCGGCAATTTCACCAAGGTCGTGCAGCGCATTCCCGTGCGCATCCAGTTCGACGACAACCAGCCGCTGCTGGCGCGGCTGGTGCCGGGCATGTCGGTCGTCACCAGCATCGATACGCAGGCCGCGAATGGCGGAAAATGACGATGCCGGCCACGGACCTCTCTCGCGCGGCGGCATCGCGCCGCAGCCCTTGTTTGCCGTGGCGGCGGTGCTGCTCGGCTCGTTCCTCGCCAATTTCGACAGCCGGCTGACCACGGTCGGCCTGCCGGACCTGCGCGGTGCGTTCTCGCTCTCGTTCGATGAGGGCGCCTGGCTTTCGACCGCCGGCATCGGCTCGCAGATCCTGATTGCGCCGGCGGTGGCGTGGCTTGCGACGGCGTTCGGCCTGCGCCGCGTGCTCGGCATTCCGAGCCTCGTCTACGCCGCGGTGTCGTTGATCATTCCCTTCGTGCACGATTATCCGACGCTGCTCGCGCTCAGCGTCGTGCATGGCCTGCTGCTCGGCACCTTCGTGCCTGCGACGCTCATGATCGTGTTACGAAACCTGCCGATCCGATGGTGGGTGCCAGCGATCTCGCTCTATTCGATCCGGGTCGGCTTTGCGCTGGACACCTCGAGCTCCCTGGTCGGCTTCTATGTCGACCATCTCGGCTGGCAATGGCTGTACTGGCAGAGCGTCGTGATCGCGCCCTTGATGGGCCTGATGGTTTATCTGGGCACGCCGAGCGAGCCGGTGAACCGCACGCTGCTGCGCGAGGCCGATTGGGGCGGCATGCTGCTGCTCGGCGCCGCGGTCTCGATGATCTATGCCGGCCTCGACCAGGGCAATCGCCTGGACTGGCTGGGTTCCGGCACGGTGATAGCGCTGCTCGTCAGCGGTGTGGTGCTGTTCGCAGGCTTCCTCGTCAACGAGTCGCTGGTGCGACAGCCCTGGGCGCATGTCAACGTGCTGTTCTCGCGCAATGTCGGATTGGGGCTGGTCCTGATCCTGCTCTACACGCTGACCAGTCTCTCGAACTCGTCGCTGGTGCCGAACTTCCTCGGCAATGTCGTTCTGCTCCGGCCGGAGCAGAGCGGGATGTTGCTGCTCACCTATGGCGCGCTGCCGATGTTCGTGCTGGTGCCGATCTCGATCTGGCTGCTGCGCCATTTCGATACGCGGTTCATCGTGGTGCTGGGCTTTGCCTGCTTTGCCGCGGCCAATCTCTGGGGCACGCAGCTCAGCCATGTCTGGGCGCGCGAGGACTTCATCGGCATCGTGCTGCTCCAGGCGATCGGGCAGTCGCTGCTCCTGCTGCCGATCATCATCACACTGCTGTCGAACGCCGATCCGAGCCGCGCCACCTCCTTTGCCGCCTACATCCAGATCATGCGGCTCGGCGGCGCCGAGATCGGCATCGCGCTGATGGGAACGTGGCTGCGCGTGCGCGAGCAGGTCCATTCCTTCTATCTCGGCCAGAACCTTATGGTCGGCGATGCCGACCTGGTGGGTAGGCTCAAGCAACTCGCCGATTACTTCGCGGTCCATGGCACCGGCATGGCGCAGGCGCGCGCGGTCGGCACGCTCGCGGGCCTGGTGCAGCGCGAGGCCAATGTGCTCGCCTATATCGACGGCTTCTGGCTGTGCTTCTGGCTCGCGATCGCCGCGCTCGGGGTCGTCGCGCTGATCACCCGGGCGCGCCCGGGCCCGTTCACGCCGGCACCGTTCGGTTTCGCCAAGATGCTGCTGCGCAAATGCGGGGCGCAGGTGAACTAAGAGGTGAACCGAGAGGTCTCACCGCATCTGCCGCGCCGGCTCGATCAGTTCGGGCCGCGGGCCGGACAGGCGCTTGTGCATGTGGACCATGAACGCCATGCCGAAGATCGGCGTCGCCAGATTGACGATCGGGATCGAGACGAAGGCCGCAATGAAAAGGCCGGCGGTGAAGATGGTCGCAGCATTGTCGCGCCGCATCGCCTTGGCTTCCTCCGGCGAGCGGAAGCGCATCGCGGCGAGCTCGAAATATTCGCGCCCGAGCAGCCAGGCGGCGGCGACGAAGAAGATCAGAAATCCGGCACCGGCGAACAGGACCAGCGGCAACGCCACCAGATAGACCACGATCGTCAGGAGCGCGGTCTTGACGCCCTCGGAGATCGCCTGGCTGAACGGCAGCGCAGCGCCCGGCCGCTCGGCGGGATAGTGCTCGCGCTCGACGATGTCGGCGACGTCGTCGACGAACAGGCTCGCCACCAGCGAGGTGATCGCAGGCATCAGGAACACGCCGCCGAACACGACGCCGAGGCCCGCCGCAATCGAGACGATCCAGGCGAGGACCTCGAGCGAGGAATGCCAGCTCGGCCCGAGCAGGCCTTCCAGCCAGACCTCGCCATAGGTCGCAAACCAGCTCAGCAGCCGCTGCAAGCCGATCGCCAGCACGATGATCAGGACCAGTGCGAGCCCGATCGAACGCCACAGGATCGAGCGCATCGGCGGCGAGATCAATTGCGACAGCGCCTTGACGGCGGCATCCAGCATCGAAGTACCTCTCAGAAAAACCACCCGCGAGAGGTAGACATGCCCGGAAGGTTCGACAAGAGGCCGAGCCTTCCGGGACAGATTGCCGCGCCCGGAGCCTTGGTTCTGATTCAATCAGAACGGCAGTTCAAGGCGCTCGTCTTGACGCGCTTTCTTCACGCGAGCAGGCAGTCCCAGTTCGCTTGAAGACGCTCTAGCTCACCCTGATGACGAGGGCGTAGTTCTGCGGCGCGACGGCGATGGAATGAGCGATGACCGATATCACCGCTTCGCCGGGCGGCAGGTTTTCGAAGATGACCTGCTCGACATTGTTCCGGCGGTCGAAGTCCTTCGAGCCGGCCGGCATATTGCCATGACGTTCCTGCTTGTTGGCCACCACGACGAGATCGAGGTCGCTTTGCAAGCCTTCGCCGGGCGGATCGGTCCAGACCAGCGTGACCTTCAGGCGGCTGCTTCCCGCCGGTATCGTGACCGTGCGGTCTTCGCGGTCGCCGGCGTCCAGCTTCTTCTTCTCGTCGAAGAACTGCAGCTCTTCGTTCGCGGCATGGGGGCCCACCACGGCCTGAACGTCGACCCGGCCGAAGCCCTGGCTGTTGTTCGCGACGGACCCCGCCTCCGACGGATGGTATTGCCCGGCAAGACTGCGCGCTCCGTTGATGATGAGCGCCTTGAGCAATGCGGCGCTCGGCGATTTCAGTCCCTGGCTTTTCCTCAGGAACGCCCGGATCACCGCGACGGACCCGGCCACCAGCGGCGTCGCCATGCTGGTGCCGCCCTCGAACATGTAGAGCGGGTCTTGCGAGAGCTTCCATCCCTTCGATTTCGTGGCGCGGGATCGGGTTGACAGAATGAAGGATCCCGGCGCCACGACGTCGGGCTTGATGCGTTCGTCGTTGGTGGGTCCGCGGCTGCTGAACGCCACCATCCCTTCGGGATTGTTGGCCACACGATCGGAGCTGATCGGCGTGGCCGGAAAATCGTCTGGCCATGCCCTGCCGTAGGTCATGGCCTCGTTGGGACGATTGTTCTCGCAGGCGCCGATGGTGAGGCAGTTCTTCGCCGTCCCTGGCGGCGTCACGGAGTTGGGGTCGACCTGGCCATTGCCATCCTTGTCGCTGCCTTCATTTCCGGCGGCGAAGCAGATCAGCATGTCGCGGTGCGCGTAGACGAACGTGTCGAGCTCGTTGGCCTGGGAGTCGTACACGCCGAAATTTCCGACGCTGCCCCAGGAGTTGGAATGGATTCGCGCCTTGTCCGTCTTGTAGGGCGGACCGAACAGCGCATCGAGGCTGTCGGGCAGGCCGCCGAGATTGCCGCCGCTGTCGAGCACGGATTGCAGAACCAGCTTGGCGCCGGGCGCCGTGCCGCGGATCGGCCCGTCGCTTTTCGATACGCCGTCGCCGAGGGCAGAACCCGCGACATGGGTGCCGTGACCATCAGGATCGTCTTTGCGCCCGGGCCGCCCGAGCGCGTAGAGCTTCTTGACGCGCCCCTTGAAGGCCGGGTGCGTGTTCGTGGTCGATCCCTTGTCGAAACCGGTATCGGCGATCGCGATGATCTCGCCCGCGCCTTCGCCGCCATTGCTCGGCGTCGCCGCGGGAACGCGAAGAATGCCCCGCGCGATGTTGTTGAGCAGCTTGCGTGGAAAGACCTTCTCGACGCTGCGTACCTCGTCGAGCGCCGCGACGTCGGCAAGACGGCGCATCTTCAGCGTCACACGCACCTTGGTCGTGCCCGGGACGACGTCGTCGAGCTGCACATGCGCCGCTTCCGCGATCTTCTTTGCGGCGGCCTTCACGCCGACATTGCGGTGGAGCATGACGTCGACGGTCACGCTGGTACGGTCGAGCGCCGCCGGCCTTGCCGCAAGCGCGCGCGCCGCGGCGACGCCTCCCGGTTGGGTGTCGAGGTTGCGCAGTGCCGGCGCGATCTTCACGACGCCAGGGTAGAGGTCTGCCCATGCCACGAACGGCAGTTTCCGCACCTTGTCGAGCCCGGTCGCCGGAAAGTGACAGATGACGGCGCTGCCCGGGACGGCTTCCAGGATCTCGGCGCCGGCCTTGGCGAGCTGCCCTCTGCGCTCGGCGTTGAGCGGCTGGTTGGTCTGCACGATGATGTAGTCGGAATCCTTCGCATTCGCATGATCCAGCGACAGCGCCGCGCGCTCCGCGTGCGGAGCCGAAGGATCGATCGTGATGCCGTTGATCGTGATCTGCGCCATGGCCGTTCCCCTCTCCCTGATTGATCGTCCGTCCTTTGTCGTCTGCGCCGACGGGATCGCTCGGCTCAAGGCTCCGCCGCGATGCTGGCCCAGCAGGTGATGGCGCTACAGACCGTGCTCCAGCGGCCGAACCCCTTGTAGATCTGGGCTGCGATCTGCTCCTGCTGCTGCAAGGTGCCTTCGGCCTTGATCTGCGGATCGGAAACGTTGCGGATCGCTAGCCAACGCGGCGCGTTATCGCCCATCTCCTGCGCGACCAGGCCAAGGATGGCATCGCCCATCTCGGAGACGTCGCCGAGCCCCTGGAGATGGAAGTGGTCGTCCGAGGTGTCGAAGCCGAAGAAGTCGGTGGTGACCACGGAGGAGGACAGGCCGCTCGGCTTCACGACGAAGATCTTCGGCGCCCTTGTATTGTCCTTCGGCAATTGCCCGGCATTGGCCTTGAACAGCGTCTTGGCCTGCGCGAACTTCTTCGTCACGGCGGATCTGCTGGAAAAATGCTCCTGCGCGAACGGCTGCTTCTTGAACTTCGACAGGCAGTCGAAGCGAACGATCGGGCTGACGACGACGTCGCCGACCTCGAACTCCCTGCCGATGCCGCCGGCCGTGCCCGTGGTGATGACGAGCGTCGGCTGCACCTCGGTGATGATCTGGCGCCAGACGTCGATGTTCGGCAGCTGCGGGCCGTCCTGCGACATGTGCGAATCGGATTTGAAGATCACGACCTTCTTCTTGCCGATCGTGGTGGTCCAGTAGGTCCCGAGCCGTTTCAGCTCCTTGGCCGGACAGCCGTTGCGCATCTTCTTGGAGATGGCCGCGTAATTATGCGTATAGGGTACGTAATCGTTGCGGGAGTCCTTGCCCGGCGTCAGCACGCGGCTGAGGGCGTGGCCCTCGTCGACGGTCCAGGTCACGACCAGCACGTCGGCGCGCGGCAGCGGTCCCTTGCCGTTGCCCTTCGGCTTCGGCCCGGTTTGCGGCGCCAGCCCTTTCGGCCAGGCAATGTCGGTGAAGCGCGACAGCCCGGTCGAGGTCGAGAAGGCCATGAACTCGCGGCCCTCGCTCGACTCGGAATCGAAATCGATGATCTCGCGCCGAAAGTCTTCGGTCGTGACCTTCGCGGATCTCTTCACCGCGCCCTTGGCCACGCGTTTCACCACGAAGGTGTCGGGAGGGGGCGGCGTCGTGATCGGATCAAAACCGAGATTTCTCTCAACCCATTTGCGGTCAGCACGCATCGCATTGTCTCCGCCAAATTGATTTTCAGACGTCTGATTCTGACAAGCGTCTTCCGTTGGTCGGCCAGACAAGCCAACGGTTGCAATTTTAAATCGAAATCCTTGTCGCCGAATGGTCGTGAATATTGACCGATTCCGTGCCGATCTGAGCCAGTCGGATGTTGCCTCTGCCAAACAAGAGGTTTCCTGAAAAAATATCGCTCAAATGCCTGAACCAATTTGCGCTTGAGATTACACCTATAGTTGAGGTGCGACAATCTGTCTTCCAATCACAAACGGAGGAAGTCATGGCAAGCTCGACCACGCGCGTGGCGCTGGCGAACAGCGCACGGAAATTGCCGAAGGGGGCCAAGCTCGTCGGCGCGGCCGACCCCAAGCAGGAAATCGAGATCAGCGTTCGCCTGCGCGCGAAGCGGGCCGACGATGAGCAGGTGATGGCGCTCGGCGCGCAACCGCCGCGTGAGCGCCAGTATCTCTCGCGTGCCGAGTTCGGCGCAGCGATGGGCGCGGACCCCGCCGACGTCGCCAAGATCGACGATTTCGCGCATCACCACGATCTCAACGTCAAGAGCGTGCATCTGGCGTCCCGCACCGTGAAGCTGACCGGGACGGTGAAGGCCATGAGCGCGGCCTTCGGCGTCAAGCTCAACAAGGTCAGATACGAAGGCGCGACCCATCGCATGCGCAAAGGCAGCGTGCAGATCCCGGAGGCGCTCGCAGGTATCGTGGTCGGCGTGCACGGGCTGGACAACCGGCCGGTGGCGCAACCCCACTTCCGCCGCAAGCTGCCGCAGAAGGGCGCAGCCGCACGCGCCGCGCAGGGCGGCAGCTTCTCGGTCGATCAGATCGCCCAGCTCTACAATTTCCCGGGCGGAGAGACCGGCGCCGGCCAGTGCATCGCCATCATCGAGCTCAACGATATCGACCAGAAGGGCCATCCCACGGGCGCCGGCTACAAAACGTCAGACCTGCGCACCTTCTTCAAGAGGGCGGGCATCCCGATGCCGAAGGTCGCACCCGCGAGCGTTGACGGCGGCGCCAACAAACCCGGCCATTCCGACGCCGACGGCGAGGTCGTGCTCGACATCGAGGTGGCCGGTGCGATCGCGCCCGGCGCCAGGATCGTGGTCTATTTCGCGCCCAACACCACCAACGGCTTCATCGATGCGGTCAAGGCCGCCGTCCATGACACCGCGCGAAAACCTTCGGTGATCTCGATCAGCTGGGGCGGGCCGGAAGACCAGGAAGGCTCGCAGCAATTCCTCGACGGCCTGAACGAGGCGATCCGCGACGCCGCCGCGATGGGCGTCACCGTCTGCGTTGCCTCCGGCGACAATGGTTCGGCCGATATGGGCGCGGACTGGGACGGCAAGCCACACGCGGATTTCCCCGCCTCGAGCCCGTTTGCACTGGCCTGCGGCGGCACCAATCTGAAGGCGCCGAACGGCGATATCAACGAAGTGGTCTGGAACGGCGGGCCGCAGGGCGGCGCAGGCGGCGGCGGTGTCAGCGTCGTGTTCCCGCGGCCGCAATACCAGGCCCAGGCCCATGTGCCGAAATCACCGACGCATCACAATGGCCGCGGGGTGCCCGACGTTGCCGGCGATGCCGATCCCGCGACCGGCTACCAGATCTTCCTCAACGGCGTCGGCACCACCATCGGCGGCACAAGTGCCGTGGCGCCGCTGATGGCGGGGTTGATCGCCCGCATCAACGAGGCGACGACGAAGAAATTCGGCAAGACCGTCGGCTTCATCAACCCGTTGATCTACGCCGCGCACACGCAAGGCGTGTTCCGCGACATCACGGTCGGCAACAATGACATCACCGGCGATCTGCACGGCATGTACAAGGCCGGCCCCGGCTGGGACGCCTGCTCTGGCCTCGGCGTCCCCAACGGCGAAGCGCTGCAGAATCTGCTCTCGGCGTGATCGGTTCTTCCCTCGCGGGAAGAGGCCTGACTCTCGTGTCCCGGACGCAGCGCGGCATGCAATGACGCGCTGCTGAGCCGGGACCCAGGAATTTGTGGCGAGATGGGCCCCGGCTCTGCAGCGCACCGCTGAGGAAGCGCTGCACTGCGCGTCCGGGGCACACAAGCTCCCAGCTACTCGTGCCGGTGCCCGTGCTTGCGCGCCTTCGCCTGCTTCCCTTCACCCGTCGGGATCATCACCACGCGGCCGTAGCGGACGCCGCGTTCGGCGATGATGTGGTCGGCGAAATGCCTGACCTCACCGGCGTCGCCGCGCAGCGCCGTCATCTCCATGCAGTTGTTGTCGTCGAGATGGACGTGCAGGGTGGCCAGCGCGAGGTCGTGGTGGCCGTGGAATTCCTGCACCAGGCGTTTCGAGAGATCACGCGCGGCGTGGTCGTAGACGTAGACGAGGCCGGCGACGCAGGGGCCGGTCTGTGCGGTGTCCTCGGTGCTCTGCTGCAGGCCGGCGCGCGCGAGGTCGCGGATAATCTCGGAGCGGTTCTGGTAGCCACGCGCTTCCGCCGCCGCGTCGATCTCGGCCAAAAGATCGTCCTCGATGGTGATCGTAATCCGCTGCATCAGGTCCTCTCCGCGCGTACTGCTCTTGTTACCTCGCCCCGCTTGCGGGGAGAGGTCGGAATTCAAGCGTAGCTTGAATTCCGGGTGAGGGGGACTCTCCACGAGTCCAATTGTCACCGTGGTCGCGGAAGCAGCCCTTCACCCCGACCCTCTCCCCGTAAGAACGGGGCGACGGAGCGCACCGTCATCCTCACAGCCGGGTCCCGCGCAGCCGCAGCGCATTCCCGACAACGCTCACCGAGGACAACGCCATCGCCGCCGCGGCGATGATCGGGGACAGCAGGATGCCGAACGCCGGATAGAGGATGCCGGCCGCGATCGGAATGCCGGCGGCGTTGTAGATGAAGGCGAAGAACAGGTTTTGCCGGATGTTGCTCATGGTCGCCTGTGACAGTCTTCGCGCACGCACGATGCCGGTGAGATCACCGCCCAGCAGGGTGACGCCGGCGCTCTCCATCGCAACGTCCGTGCCGGTGCCCATGGCGATGCCGACCTCGGCGGCCGCCAATGCGGGCGCGTCGTTGACGCCGTCGCCCGCCATCGCAACGCTGCGCCCGGCCTTTTGCAGCTTCGTCACCACCGCGCTCTTCTGGTCCGGCAGAACCTCGGCCTCGACCTCGGCGATACCGAGCCGGCGCGCCACCGCTTCCGCCGTCGTGCGATTATCGCCGGTCAGCATGATGACCTTGATGCCTTCATCGGCCAGCGCCCTCAGCGCTTCCGGGGTCGAGGCCTTGACCGGATCGGCGATCGCGAACAGGCCGGCCAGCTTGCCGTCGACGGCCATGTTGATCACGGTGGCGCCGTCCTGGCGCATCCGCTCGGCCTCGGCATCGAGCGCCCTGGTGTCGATGCCGATCGACCCCAGATATTTCGCGTTGCCGAGCACGATGCTCTTGCCGTCGATTTTTCCGGTCGCGCCCTTGCCCGTCGGCGAGTCGAACTGTTCGACCTGAGCGAGGGTGAGTTGCTTCTCCTTCGCGGCGCGCACGATGGCGTCGGCGAGGGGATGCTCGCTGGCGCGCTCGACGCTGGCGGCAATGCGGAGGATGTCGTCCTCCGCAAATTCGGCAGCCGGAACGATTGCGACCACCTTCGGCTTGCCCTCGGTCAGCGTGCCGGTCTTGTCGACCACCAGCGTGTCGATCTTCTCCATCCGCTCCAGCGCCTCGGCGTTCTTGATCAGCACGCCCGCCTGCGCGCCGCGGCCGACGCCGACCATGATCGACATCGGGGTCGCCAGGCCGAGCGCGCAGGGGCAGGCGATGATCAGCACGCTGACGGCAGCAACGAGCCCGAACGCCAGCCGCGGCTCCGGTCCGAACCAGGCCCAGGCGGCAAAGGCGGCGATGGCGACGACGATCACGGTCGGTACGAACCAGCCCGCGACCTGGTCGGCCAGCCGCTGGATCGGCGCGCGCGAGCGCTGCGCGTCCGCTACCATCTGCACGATCTGCGACAGCAGTGTCTCGCGCCCGACCTTGTCGGCGCGCATGATGAAACCGCCCGACTGGTTGAGCGTGCCGGCGATGACTTTTGCGCCCGGCTCCTTGGTGACCGGCATGGATTCGCCAGTGACGAGGGATTCGTCGAGCGCGGAACGTCCCTCGAGGATGATTCCGTCGACCGGCACCTTCTCGCCGGGACGGACACGCAAATGGTCGCCGGCGTGGAGCTGCTCGATTTCGACCTCATGCTCGCCGCCATCGGCATCGACGCGGCGCGCGGTCTTCGGCGCAAGCTGCAACAGCGCCTTGATAGCGCCCGACGTCGCGTCGCGGGCGCGCAGCTCCAGCACCTGCCCGAGCAGCACCAGCACGGTGATCACAGCGGCGGGCTCGAAATAGACGGCAACGGCGCCATCATGACCGCGGAAGGTCGCCGGGAAGATCTGCGGCACGACGGTCGCGACGACGCTGTAGACATAGGCGACGCCCGTGCCCATCGCGATCAGCGTGAACATGTTGAGGTTGCGGGTGACCAGAGACTGCCAGCCGCGGACGAAGAACGGCCAGCCGGCCCACAGCACGACGGGCGTGGCGAAGGCGAGCTGGATCCAGTTTGACAGCACCGGATCGATCCAGTCGTGAGGGCCGGCGAGATGGCCGCCCATCTCCAGCACCACCGCCGGCAGCGCCAGCGCGCCACCGATCCAGAACCGCCGCGTCATGTCGGCAAGCTCGGGATTCGGGCCGGTCTCCAGGCTCGCGACCTCCGGCTCCAGCGCCATGCCGCAGATCGGGCAGCTGCCGGGTCCGACCTGGCGGATCTCCGGATGCATCGGGCAGGTGTAGATCGTGCCTGCGGGCATCTCGGGTTCGGGCGCCTTCTCTCTGGCGAGATACTTTGCGGGATCGGCGGCGAATTTGGTGCGGCAGCCGGCCGAGCAGAAATGGAAGGTCTCGCCGTGATGTGTGTGGTGATGCTTCGAGGTCGCGGGATCGACCGTCATGCCGCAGACGGGATCGAGGACCTTGGTCGCGGCGGCGCCATGGTCATGCGCGTGATGATGGGCATGATCGCCGTGCCCGCCGCAGCAGGAGGAAGGCTTGTCGACTGGCGGAGCAGCCTTGGCGGAACAGCCGCATCCGGAAGATGTTTCCGACGTGTGATGGTGCCCGTGTTCGGCGTCGTTCATTGCCATGCTCCGGCCTTGCAACATATACCCTAGGGGGGTATATAGAACGCATGCGCAAGGACATCAAGGCATCCGTCGGAAAACGTCTTGGCCGGATCGAGGGTCAGGTTCGCGGCCTCTCGAAGATGGTCGAGGAGGACCGCTACTGCATCGACATCGTGACGCAGATCTCGGCCGTGCGTGCCGCGCTGCGCCGGGTCGAGGAAGAGGTTCTGAAAGATCACGTCGCCCATTGCGTCGAGCACGCGATCGCGAGCGGCGACAAGGCCGATCAGCGCGAGAAGATCGCGGAGCTCATGGCGGTGATCGGGCGGGCGGAACGGTAGGCTCTCACCATCGTCATTGCAGGGAGCCATCCGGCCCGCCGGAGGCGGGACCGGGTGGCTCGCAATGACGGTGGAAAGAGCGGTGCAACGTCTCTCCCCGCGTTCGCGGGGACGACAGCGGGGCTACGCCGCTATCTCCTGCGCCCGTCCCCGCGCGCGGTACATCGCCAGTTCGTTCAGCAGCACAAAATGCTCGGAGCAGTTGGCGCCCATCTCGGCAGGCTGCGCGCTCACTTCTTCAGCCGGAACTTCAGCCGGCGCTTCTTCGTCAACCGTCTCAGGAACGAGCGGCGGCGCACGGAGCGTTTCTGGAAACACACTGAATGTGCCCGCTACCTCCTCGAGCGGCTTCTGCTTGTCGGCCCAGTGCAGCGCGGTGTAGTCGAAGCCGTGCACGATGGTGGGTTTGACGACTTCGAAATAGGGCGAGATGTCGAAGTCGCGGGGCATGTAGAGCGAGGAATCGCGGATGTGCAGGATCTCGCGGCGGGCAGCGCGGCTGCCGGCCTTGGTGATCTTCGGCAGGATCGGATAGCGCACGGCATCGAACGCCTGCGCGATCAGCGCCGAGCAGATGATCTTTGTCGGATCGCCCGATCCGATCGCGATCATGCGCCGTCGCCAGCGTTGCGGGATCGGCAGCGGGAACAGGAAGCGCATCAGGTCGATGATGTTCTTGGTGTCGTAGCCGAAGCCGATGCGGTTGATCGCGTAGCGGCAGACCGTGGTGCGGTCCTCATAGGACAGCCCGACAGGGCGGCAGACGCGGGTGTGATACGGGAAATATTTCGACAGCGGCGCCGAGGTGACGCCCTCGCCGATATTGGCCTCGATCAGCACATGCGGCTCGCCGTTGGGCTCCGTGGCGCCCTCGACCGGACCGACATAGAGCGCGGCATGGGACCAGGTCGACTGCGTCAGATACTTGATGATGCCGGAGATGCGGTTGTTGCCCTCGACCAGCAGCACGTCGCCAGGCTCGATGACGCCGCGCAGGTGCTCCGGGTCGCTCGGCGTGAACGGCTCGTAGCCCGGCACCTCCTTCGAGAGATACGCGGCAATCAGCTTGCCGACTGAGTCCAGAACCGTCCCCATTTCAAACTCCCCCCACAGCCTTTTCCGGCCGTCTTTTTCCCTTCTCTATCATGGTCGAAACGTGTTGCAATTCGGTTCATCACTCTGTGAGATCAAGCACGATTGATTCACCATGATGGTTGCCGTGAAACACCAGATGCAGCAAGGTTCGCGGGCTGTTCCCGTTCGCCGCAAGTTCCCGGAAACCATGACATGACAATCACGCGCCGCAGCTTCCTATCGGCGTCGGCGGCTCTTGCCGCGATGCCGGTCCTGCGCGCGACTGCCGCACCCCTTCCGCGCGAGGCCGACATCGTCGTGATCGGTGCGGGAGCGGCCGGAATTGCCGCGGCGCGGCGCATCATGGCGGCCAATCGCAAGGTCGTGGTCGTGGAAGCCGCATCCCAGATCGGGGGCCGCTGTATCACGGACAGCACGACCTTCGACGTGCCGTTCGATCGCGGCGCGCGCTGGATGCACAATCCCGAGACCAATTCGATGATCCGGCTGGCGCGCAGTGCCGGGCTCGATGTCCTGCCGGCACCGACTGGCCAGAAGATGCGTATCGGCCGCCGCAATGCGCGTGCGGGCGAGACCGAGCAATTCCTGGCGGCGCTGGTGCGCGCCAACCGCGCCATCGACGAGGCCGGGCGCGGCAAGCTCGATACGGCCTGCGCCTCGGTGCTGCCGAAGGATCTCGGCGACTGGGCCGGGGCGGCCGAATTCGTGCTCGGTGCGAGCTTTGCGGGCAAAGACCTCAAGGATCTGTCGGCGATCGACAAGGCGCGCGCGCAGGACCGCAACGCCGCGATCGCCTGCCGCCAGGGCCTGGGGACCCTGATCACCAGGCTCGGCGAACAGGCGCCGGTGGCACTGTCGACGCCGGTGAGCAGGATTGCCTGGAGCAATCGCGATGTCAGCGTGGAGACGCCATCCGGCAGGATCGCCGCACGCGCCGCCGTCGTCACGGTCTCGACCAATGTGCTGACGTCGGGCGCGATCAAGTTCGGGCCTGATATTCCCAAGCGCACGCTCGATGCCGCGTCGAAGCTCACGCTCGGCAGCTACGATCGCATCGTGCTGCAACTGCCGGGTAATCCGCTGGGGCTCTCGCGCGACGACATCCTCATCGAGCAGAGCAATTCGACGCGCACGGCGCTGATGCTCGCCAATATCGGCGGCTCCTCACTGTGTTCGATCGATGTCGGCGGCTCGTTCGGCCGCGATCTCTCCGAGCAGGGCGAGAAGGCGATGGTCGCCTTCGCCAGGGAATGGATCACGAAGCTGTTCGGCAGCGAGGCTGCGGCCGCCGTGCAGAAGACTACCGCGACGCGCTGGAACGCCTCGCCTTTCGTGATGGGCGCGATGTCGGCATCCTCGCCCGGCGGGCAGCTCTCGCGAAAAATCCTGACCGAGCCGATCGGCAACATGTTTCTCGCCGGCGAAGCCACGCACGAGACGCTGTGGGGCACCGTCGATGGCGCCTGGGAAAGCGGCGAGCGCGCGGCGGATGCGGCCTTGCGCAAGATCGGCGCGCTCAAGGACGAGTCGGCCGACGTGCCGACGCAGTCGATGAAGAAGCGCCGCGCGCCGCGGCAGTAGGGTAGTTGAGCCTCTACAATCTCCGCAGTCGTCCCGGACAAGCGAAGCGCAGATCCGGGACCCATAACCACAGGAAGTGGTTTGGCGAAGACTCGTGGTGACCAGCTCGCCCTACAACTTCTCCCTGGGGCTATGGGTCCCCGCGTTCGCGGGGACGACCCGTGGAGGGAGCTATCGCAAAATCCCATCCAGCGCCGGTAGCCCGAAGACAACCGCCAGTGCAATCAGACCGTAGCAAATCGCGCGAAACGCTTTTTCGCTGGCGCGGCCGAACAGCGACGCACCGAACGCGACGCCTATCGCATAGACCGGGCCGACGATCAGCGACAGCACCAGCGACTCGCGTGAGATCAGTCCGGTCGCCGCGTAGCTGACCATCGAGAAGAAATCCGACGCGCCGAAGAACAGCAGGATATTGGCGCGCGCGACGATCGGCGCGATGGGGCGGCCGAGCCAGTAGCCGACGATCGGCGGGCCGCCGGTCTGCGCCAGTCCGCTACAGAAGCCCGAGAGGCCGCCGATGCCGACCGAGAGCCAGGCGTGGTCCTTGCCGCGATAGCGCCAGCCGGACAGCAGCAGCAGCAGCAGCGCAGCGACGAAGCAGGAGATGATCCAGCGCGTGGTGACGGGCTCCAGCACGCTGAGGAAATAAGTGCCGACCGGCACGCCGACCAGCGCGCCCAGCACGATCACCGCGGTGGCCTTGCGGTCGGCCTTGCGCCAGGCGTCGGGCAGCAGCGGCGCGGCCGCGACGAAATCGATCACGAGGAGCAGGGCGGCAACGAGACGTGGTGCCGCGATGCTGCTCGCCAGCGGCATGAAGATCAGCGCCGAGCCGAAGCCGGAGAAGCCGCGCGCGGTACCTGAAACGAAAGCGACGGCGCAGAGCGCCATCGCAATGGTGAGGCTGACGTCCTTCGGAAGAAAATCCGCAAGGGTCATGCAAGGGTCATCCGCGCAGGACGCCGCCGGTCTTCTTCGTGACCTCGGCCACGACCTTTGCCGCAACGGCCTCGATCTCCTGATCGGTCAGCGTCTTCTCGCGCGGCTGGATCGTCACGGCGATCGCGATCGACTTCTTGCCGTCATCGATGCCTTTGCCCTCGTAGACGTCGAAGACATTCACGCCGGTGATCAGCTTCTTGTCGACGCCTTGGGCGGCGCGAACGATGTCGCCGGCCTTGATGGTGCGGTCGACAATGAAAGCGAAGTCGCGCGACACAGGCTGGAAGGCCGACAGTTCGATCACGGGCTTGGCGCGGGTCGGCTTCTTCTTCGCCTCGGGGATGCGGTCGAGAATCACCTCGAACACCATCAACGGGCCGTCGGCGCCGAGCGTCTCGAGCGCGCGCGGATGCATCTCGCCGAAATAGCCGAGCACGTTCTGCGGGCCGATCTGGATCGTGCCGGAACGACCCGGATGCAGCCAGGCTGGCCCGCCCGCGACGATCTGCAGCGCCTGCATCGGTGCGCCGGCAGCGGCAAGCACCGCGAGCGCGTCGGCCTTGGCGTCGAACAATTCGGCCTGCGCCGAACCCGACCAGTGCCGCCCCAGGCCTTCGGACGAAGCAAAGCCGCGGCGCACGCCGCTGGCCGCCATGAACTGATCCTGCGGGCGGTCGCCCTTGAACACCTGGCCGACCTCGAATAGCGCGACATCGCCGAAGCCGCGATCGGCATTGGCCTGCGCCGCCGCGATCAGGCCCGCCAACAGCGTTGGCCGCATGTCGGACAGATCCGAGGCGATCGGGTTGGCGACTTCGAGCTCGCGCTGGCCGCCGCCGAACAGGGTTGCCGCAGACTTCGTGATGAAGGACCAGGTCACCGCTTCGATGATGCCGCGGCTCGCCAGTGCACGCCTGGCGCGGCGGGTGCGGAGCTGCAGCGGCGTCAGCACCGGCTTGCGCGCGTCCTCGCCGCGCTCGAACGGCGTCATCGGCACCTTGTCGACGCCGTAGATGCGCACGATCTCCTCGACGATGTCGGCCTTGCCATGCACATCGGTGCGCCACGAGGGCACCGCGACCTTCACCACCGGACCCGGGCCGGCCATCATGAAGCCGAGATGGGTCAGGATGCGTTTCATCTCCGGCTGCGGCACCTCGATGCCGGAGAGCCGCTTGACCTCGGTGACCGGAAAATCGATCACGCGATCGTCGCCGAAGGCCTTGCCGACGACGACGTTCTCCGACGGCGCGCCGCCGCACATCTCCATCACCAGCTTGGTGGCGAGCTCAAGTCCCGGCACCATGAAGGCCGGATCGACGCCGCGTTCGAATCGGTAGCGCGCGTCCGAATTGATGCCGAGCTTGCGGCCGGTCTGGGCGATGTTGATCTCGTTCCACAGCGCCGATTCGATCAGCACGTCGGTGGTATTCTCGTCGCAGCCCGAGGCTTCGCCGCCCATGATGCCGGCGAGCGATTCGACGCCGTGCTCGTCCGCGATCACGCAGATGCCGGGATCGAGATTGTAGGTGCGGCCGTCGAGCGCGAGCAGCGTCTCGCCATCGCGGGCGCGGCGCACGACGAGATTGCCCTTCACCTTCTTGGCGTCGAACACGTGCAGCGGGCGGGCGCGGTCGTAGGTCATGAAGTTGGTGATGTCGACCAGCGCATTGATCGGACGCAGCCCGATCGCGGTCAGCCGCTTCTGCAGCCATTCCGGCGAGGGCCCGTTCTTCACCCCGCGCACCAGGCGCAGCGCGAAGCCCGGACACAGCGTGGCGTCCTCGACCGTGACCTTCACGGGGCACGGGAATTCACCCTTGATCGGCTTGATGGTCGGGTCCTTGAACTTGCCCATGTCGGCGGCGGCGAGATCGCGCGCGATGCCGTGCACGCCGGTGCAGTCCTGCCGGTTCGGCGTCAGATTGATCTCGACCACGGGATCGCCGAGGCCCGCCCATGCGGCGTAAGCCGCGCCGATCGGCGCATCCGCCGGCAGCTCCATGATGCCGTCATGGTCGTTGGAGATCTGGAGCTCGGCCGCCGAGCACAGCATGCCGCGGCTCTCGACGCCGCGGATGGTGCCGACACCGAGCGTGATGTCCTTGCCGGGAATGTAGGTCCCCGGCGGCGAGAACACGCTGACCAGGCCCGTGCGCGCATTCGGCGCGCCGCACACGACCTGCACCGGTGCGCCACCATCGCCGGTGTCGACCATGCAGACGCGCAGGCGATCCGCATTCGGATGCTGCTCGGCCGAGATCACCTTCGCGATGGTGAAGGGCTTCAGCGCCTTCGCCTTGTCCTCGATGTTCTCGACCTCGAGCCCGATCATGGTGAGCTTGTCGGCGAGCTTTTCCAGGGGCTCGTCGGTGTCGAGATGATCCTTCAGCCAGGAGAGGGTGAATTTCACGAGCTCAGTCCTCCCGCAAGCGTCGGCACTTCGAGCGGCTTGAAGCCGTAATGGGACAGCCAGCGGACGTCGCTGTCGAACAGCTGGCGCAGATCGGCGATGCCGTATTTCAGCATGGCGATGCGGTCGATCCCCATACCCCAGGCAAAGCCCTGGTACTCGTCGGGATCGATGCCGCAGGCGCGCAGCACGTTCGGATGCACCATGCCGCAGCCGAGAATCTCGAGCCAGTCCTCGCCCTCGCCGAAGCGGATCTCGCCCTTGTCGCGGCGGCACTGGATGTCGACTTCAAGCGACGGCTCGGTGAACGGGAAGAACGACGGCCGGAAGCGCATGTTGATGTGGTCGACCTCGAAGAACGCCTTGCAGAACTCGTGCAGGATCCATTTGAGGTGGCCGAGATGCGAGTGCTTGTCGATGACGAGGCCTTCGACCTGGTGGAATTGCGGCGTGTGGGTCGCGTCCGAATCGATGCGGTAGGTGCGGCCCGGGCAGATCACGCGGATCGGCGGCTTCTGGCTCAGCATGGTGCGCACCTGCACCGGCGAGGTGTGGGTTCGCAGCAGCATGCGCGAGCCGTCCTCCTTCGGATGGAAGAAGAAGGTGTCGTGCATCTCGCGGGCGGGATGGCCTTCCGGGAAATTCAGCTTGGTGAAGTTGTAGTCGTCGGTCTCGATGTCGGGGCCTTCCGCGACCGAGAATCCCATGTCGGCGAAGATCGTCGTCAACTCGTCCCAGACCTGGCTCAGCGGATGGATGCGGCCGGCTTCAGTCGGCGCATCGCGCAGCGGAAGGGTGACGTCGATGGTCTCGGATGCGAGCCGCGCGTCGAGCGCCGCCGACTTCAGCACGTCGCGCCGCGCGGCGAGGGCCTGGGTGACCTCGTCCTTGGCCTGGTTGATCGCGGCTCCTTGCGTCTTGCGCTCGTCCGGCGACATCTTGCCGAGCGTTGCAAGCAAGGCCGAGATCGAGCCCTTCTTGCCGAGAGAGGCAACGCGGACGGCTTCGAGGGCGGCTTCGTCCCCGGCAGCACTGATCTGCGCGAGGATGGATTGGACGAGACTGGCGAGGTCGGACACGGTCGGATCCTTTCAAAACGCTGCCGGTTGTGGCCGCAGCCGGGCCGGAACGTCAAGCCGTATAGCCGTCGTAAATGCAGGGCATTTGAACCCTATAGGCATGGCTGGCACCAACCTGAAGTCGAGGGAGAAGACGATGCGTTTACGATCCTGGGTGGTCGGCTTGAGCTTGGTTCTTTTGGGGAGCGCGGCTCACGCCGCGGAGGAATGTCCGGCCAAATCGACGTCGATGGATGACATCATCGCGGTCCTGAACGCGGCGCCGAGCTGCGACCGAGCCATGACGCTGTTCGATGCTTGCGCGTACGGCGCCAGCGGCGACGTGCAATTCGGCGAAGCGGTCGAGAAGAAGTGCGAGGCCGATTTTGTCGGCCGGCTGAGAACGCCGCAGAAGCTCAGCTATCAGCGCGAGTTGCGGGTCTGCGACCGGAAGTACCGGAACAAGTCCGGCACCATGTATATCTCGGCCACGGCCTTTTGCCGGGCGGAGGTCGCCCAGCGTTACTCGCGACGTGCGCTGAAGGCCGGCGGAGCCGGCCGTTAGTGCTGGGCTTGCTCTGAAGCAGCCTCTTAGGCGGCCAGCGCCGCCTTGGCCTTCTCGGCGATCGCCTGGAACGACGCGGGCTCGTGGATCGCGAGATCCGACAGCACCTTGCGGTCCACGGTGATGCCCGACTTGGCGAGACCGTCGATAAATCGGCTGTAGGTCAGGCCGAACGGACGCACGGCGGCGTTGAGACGCTGGATCCAGAGCGCGCGGAAAGTCCGCTTCTTGCGCTTGCGATCACGGAACGCGTACTGCTGGGCCTTTTCCACGGCCGGCTTGGCGGCGCGGATGGTGTTCTTGCGGCGGCCATAGAAACCCTTGGCGGCCTTGTAGACTTTCTTGTGCTTGGCGTGGGCGGTCACACCGCGTTTGACGCGAGACATGACAAAATCCTTCAGAGATGACTTGGTTTTCGGATCGCCGCGCGAGCGCGGCGGAGGTGGCAATGATCTTCGACGATCGTGGACGCGATCAGGCGTTCGGCAAGAAGTACTTCTTGACGTTGTCGCCGTCGGTCTTGAACAGCACGCGAGTGCCGCGCAGCTGACGGATCTGCTTCTTCGTCCGCTTGATCATGCCGTGACGCTTGCCGCGCTGGGCGTGCATCACTTTGCCGGTAGCAGTCACCTTGAAGCGCTTTTTAGCGCCCGATTTGGTCTTCAGCTTGGGCATTTGGCTCTCCTAATGGCCACAGAAATCCGCCCGCGAAGGCGGCTGGCCGTCAAAAATGCTCGTTAGAGCGTTGATTGTGCTCAGGTTTTACGAAACCCGCACGGACACCGCCACGGCAGCCCTTAATCAGCCGGGCGATGAAGGCTGGGCTTATGACAGAGGACAAGCCAAATGGCAACGCTGAACCGCCGAAACCTGCCCGGCGACTATTCGGAGTTACCACCCATATGTCCAAGCCGTGTCGCCTGGAGCAGGACCAAAATGGCCCATTTTCCCCGATCGCTTTCGTCTTTAACCGACCTCGCCCGCCCGCGCCGCCTGGCGCTGCTTGCCGCGCTCGCTATGACCGCGCTGCCCTCGACCGCCGACGCCCGCATCGGCGGCTATGACGGCATCTGGAACGTCACTTTCGCCACCACGCGAGGCAATTGCAGCTCCGGTTACAGCGTCCCCTTCACCGTCACCGGCGGCCGGGTGTCGTCCGCCGGCGGCGGCCGGGTCTCCGGCACGGTTCGTCGCGGCGGCGCCGTCGCGGTCCAGGTCTCGGTCGGAGCGTCCCACGCCAGTGGAGGTGGCCGGCTCGGCGGGATGTTCGGTACAGGCTCCTGGAACGGCATCATTTCCGGCGACCGCTGCAGCGGCACCTGGCATGCGACCCGGTCCTGATACAGAAACGGCCCGCCGGAAATCCGGACGGGCCGTTGAACTCTCAGTCCTGAAAAGCGGACGTCAGCGCGGCGCCAGCACCATGACGACCTGACGGCCCTCGAACCTGGCGTCCTGCTCGACCTTGGCGAGCTCGGCGACGTCGCTCTTGATCTTGTCCAGAAGCTTGGTGCCGATCTCCTGATGCGCCATTTCGCGGCCGCGATAGCGCAGCGTGATCTTGACCTTGTCGCCCTCTTCGAAGAACCGCTGCATCGCGCGCATCTTCACGTCGTAATCGTGATCGTCGATCATCGGGCGGAGCTTGATCTCCTTGATCTCGACGATCTTCTGCCGCTTGCGGGCTTCGGCGGCCTTTTTCTGGGCGGAATATTTGTACTTCCCGTAGTCCATGATCTTGCAGACGGGAGGGCTGACATTCGGCGAAATCTCGACCAGATCCATGCCAGCTTCCTGGGCCATGCGGATGGCCATGACGGTTTCGACCGTGCCCTTGTTTTCACCGGTCTGATCGATCAGCTGGATTTGCGCATTGCGAATATCATCATTGATGCGCGGCCCGTCTTTGCTGGCAACGGGCGGGGCTTTATTGGGACGGCGAATGGGTGGTTCTCCAAAATTGTGAAAGAGGCGGCTAGTCTGAAGGAAGATGCGTTTGCGGGCAAGCAAGTCGCGTGCGGGAAGCGTAAAAGCCTCAAATGCGAGGCATTTTGGTCACGCCCATGGGCACGCAGCAGGACATAGACACCTTGCTTCTGTTCCGCAAGCGTCCCAAAGGGCAATAGCGATGCTGGGCTGGGCCTCGGAACGCATCCAGACAGTTCAAACCGAACAACCAGAGTAAACGTTCCATGAGCAATGCAATTCCCGAAGCCGTGCTCGGCTTCATCGATGTGGGCGAGGGCCCGTCCGCACGCAGGATCGCGGTGCGCAGCCGCGCTGGTCGAGGACCCGGACTGGTCTGGTTCGGCGGGTTCAAGTCGGACATGCAGGGCGGCAAGGCCGTGGCGCTGGATGCCTGGGCCGCGGACCATGGCCGCGCCGTGGTCCGGTTCGACTACTCCGGCCATGGTGAATCCGGCGGCGATTTCGCCGATGGAACCATCGGAAGCTGGCTCGAGGACAGCGTGGCGGTGTTCGAGCGGTTCTGCGACGGCCCGCAGGTTCTGATCGGTTCCTCCATGGGCGGCTGGATGGCGCTGCTGCTCGCGCGCGAGATCAGGAAGCGGGCCAGTAAAGCGTCGCTTGCGGGCCTGGTGCTGATCGCGCCGGCGCCCGACTTCACCGAGGAGCTGATGTGGAAGAATTTTTCGGCCGCGGTGAAGAAGGAAATCGAGACCAACGGCTTCTGGCTTCGGCCGTCGGACTATGGCGATGGCTCGCCCTATCCGATCACGCGGAATCTGATCGAGGAGGGACGCAATCATTTGGTGCTCGGCAGCGCCATCGATCTCGGCTGTCCCGTCCGCATCCTCCAGGGCGCGCAGGATCCGGATGTGCCCTGGCAGCACGCCTTCGCGCTGACGCATCGCCTGCCGGCCGACGACGTGGTGCTGACCATGATCCAGGATGGCGATCACCGCCTCTCTCGTCCGCAGGACATCGCCCGCATTCTTGCCGCGGTGGCCGAGATCGGGTGAGACTGCCGCCCAACGTTCGGTGTCATCGCCCGACTTGATCGGGCGACAGCGAGACAGGGAGAAATGCCAATGACCGCCACTGCCATGCTGCGCACCTTTTGCGACGCCGTCGAACAGCGTAACGGAAAAGCCTTCGCGGATCTCTTCACCGAGGACGGCGTCTATCACGACGTCTTCTACGGCGCCTTCGAAGGCCGCTCCAAGATCGCAGCGATGGTCGACGACTGGTTCTATCGCACGGCGACGGATTTCCGCTGGGACATGCATGATCCCGTCACCGACGGCACCACGCTCTATGCGCGCTATACTTTCAGCTATCGCTCGACCTTGCCCGAAGCGAACGGTGCGCGGGCGATGTTCGAGGGCGTCGCGATCATGACGCTGCGCGACGGCAGGATCGTGAGCTATCACGAGGTCGCCAACACCGCGCCGGCGTTCGTCGATCTGAAGTTTGCGCCGGAACGGATTGCGAAAATCGTCGGCAAGCAGGGCGCCGAGCTGAAAGCGCGGCCGGAGATGAAGCGGCATCTGGCGTAGGCGCGCGCCCTCTCTCCTCTCGTCATTCCGGGGCGTGCCACTTGGCGCGAGCTATGGTGCGCAATTGCGCACCTGAGAATCCATACTCCCGATCGTGGTTATGAATTCCGGGCTCGCGCTACGCGCGCCCCGGAATGACAGTAACGACTACCGCTTCGACGGATTCGCCATCGGCTTGCGCTGTGCCAGTGCTGCGACCGTGGCGGTGCCGATCGGGCCCTGCTCGTCGTAGAGCCAGCATTCGCCGATCGCGACACCATCGGTCGCCTGGTGATTGACCACGTCGAAGCCGATCCAGTTCGTCACCGGCAGGCGGTGCAGATAGATCGTCACGTCGCTGTTGATGTAGCCGAGCCCCTTGTCGCCGGCGTTGGCAAAGGGGCTGGCGAAATCGGCGCCGACGGCGACATGCACGAACGGCGTCATCGGCACGCCGGCCACGAGCTCGCGCACCTCGCTCATCCAGAGCCGGCGCGGACCGAGCGAGCCCATATGGCCGACGATCGGCCGCGTCGTCCACTTGCCGTTCATGCCGAGCCTAGGATCGGTGGGCTTGGGAATGTCGTCCGGCTTCGGCACGTCCCAGTTCGGCGGCGACCAGACGTTGCCTTCCGGATTCTGCGTTTTGCGCAGCAACTGGCACGAGGCACGCGCCATGCTGACGCCGCCGGAGACAAATTCGGCCTCGACCACGCGAATGCGCAGTCCGTCGCGCACCGGCCGCGTCGTCACCTCGATCGGCTTGTCGATGGTCGGCAGCCGAAACATGTCGACCGTGAGCCGTGCAGGGACGAATTCAGGGCCGGAATGGCGCTCCTCGATGGCGAAGCCGAGCAGTCCGACGATGACGCGTCCGTGCAGCGATTTCGGATCCCAGGGACCGTTGGCCACTTCCGTCGGATGGAATGTATCGCCGTCGCGGGTGAAGAAAGGCATGTTTGTCATGACGCGCGACTTTGAGGAAACGCGTGAGGAAATCAAGGGGCGGCGAGACGCGCGCGACGAGCAACAACGCCGCTGTCATCGCCCGGCTTGACCGGGCGATCCAGTACTCCGAGGCAGTCGTGATTGAACCGATGGGCCGCGGCGTACTGGATGCCCCGGTCAAGCCGGGGCATGACACCGAGAACTAGGAAGCGGCTTGCCACTCCTCACGCACGCTGTCGTCGTGCTCGTTGCTCGCCGCGGCAGACCTCATCGCCTCAAACTCTCCGCGCGACACCAGCTGCTCCAGCGCCCACACCGCAGCGCCACGCACCAAAGCGCTCTCATCGCCCAGCAATCGCCGCGCTTCTTCCGCCAGCATCGCCTCACCGGAGTTACCGATCGCGATCAGCACGTTCCGCAAAAAACGGTCGCGGCCGATGCGCTTCACCGGCGACTTCGTGAACAGCGCGCGAAACGATGCATCGTCGAGCCGTGCGAGTTCGGCGAGCGACGGCGCGCGCAATTCGTCGCGCGCGGCGAGCTTTGCCTCGCGCCCCTCCTGCGCGAACTTGTTCCAGGGACAGGCCGCTAGGCAATCGTCGCAACCATAGATGCGGTTGCCGATGGCCTTGCGAAACTCGCGCGGAATCGGTCCCTTGTTCTCGATGGTCAGATACGAGATGCAGCGCCGCGCATCGAGCTTGTAGGGCGCCGGAAACGCCGACGTCGGGCAGATGTCGAGGCACGCCTGGCACGAGCCGCAATGATCGATCTCGGCGTCGTCGCGCGGCAGCTCGAGCGTGGTGTAGATCGCGCCGAGGAATAGCCAGGAGCCGAACTCGCGCGAGACGAGATTGGTGTGCTTGCCCTGCCAGCCGAGATGCGCGGCTTGCGCCAACGGCTTCTCCATCACCGCCGCGGTGTCGACGAACACCTTGACGTCCGACGGCGCGGTCGCGACCAGCCAGCGCGCCAGCGCCTTCAGGCGCTTCTTGATGAGATCGTGATAGTCGTCGCCCTGGGCATAGACCGAGATCGCGGCGCGCGTGCGCTGCTGCAGGATCGCGAGCGGATCCTGGTCGGGCCCGTAATTGACGCCGAGCATGATGACGCTGCGCACGTCCTGCCACAGCCCGCGCGGATCGACGCGGCGCTCGGGGTGTGCTGCAAGCCAGTCCATGTCGCCATGGCCGCCCGAGGCGATGAATTCGAGAAAATGCTTTCCGGCGTTTTCGATCGTGCCGGGTGCGGTGATGCCGATGCAGTCGAAGCCGAGCGCGCGTGCCTCGTTTGCAAGCGCGGCCTTCAGTTCGGTCGGATCCGAGTTCAGAAGTCGAGGTCCACGTAGGTCCGCGATGCCGGCACGCCCGCCAGCCATTCGCTCAGCAGCGGACGGAACGACGGGCGGGATTTCACCCGCGCGTACCACGCCTTTGCTGCGTCGTCCTCGCTCCATGGCACGTCGCCCAGATAGTCGATCGCCGAGAGATGCGCCGCGGCGGCGAGGTCCGCGTAGGTGAGCCGGTCGCCGGCGAGGAAGTTCCGCGTCTGCGCCAGCCAGCCGATATAGGCCAGATGATAGCGCACGTTGGCCTTGGCGGCTCGCATCACGTCGGCCGAGGGCGCGCCGCCGCCGTCCTCCTCGCTCATGAAGCGCTTGTAGATGCGCTCGGTGACCAGAGGATGCGAGACCTCCTCGAAGAATTTCTCGTTGAACCAGGCCATCAACCGGCGCACCTCGATGCGCTCGGCGACCGTTTCCGGCATCAGGCGCTTCGGTCCCATGTCGGCGCCATAGGCCTCGTCGACATATTCGGCGATGATCGCGGCGCCCGGTATGGGCGATTGTTCCTTGTCCACCAGGACGGGCGTGGTGCCGGCCGCATTGAGCAGCAGAAATGCCTCGCGCCGCTCCCAGCTGCGCTCTTCGACCAGCCGCAATTCGAGCCCGTATTCTCCCGCGATCAGGCGGATGAAACGCGAATGCGGGCAGAACGGATGATGAAACAGCGTAAACATGAAGCCTTTGACTATTTGATGGTGATTAAGAATCCATCAATGTTTGTGCGGCGCCACACTAGTCCTTCAAAACCGCGAGGCAAGGGCGTGACGTCGCATTTTGCGATTGCGAGAGCAGGACGAATAGGCGAGAAGAGCCCCGCTTTTCCAGCGGAAATGGACCGTAAATATGTCAGACGCAATACGGGCAGTGATCCTCGGCATCATCGAGGGCGTGACCGAGTTCCTTCCCGTGTCCTCGACCGGCCACCTTCTGCTCGCGGAGCGCTTCTTCCATCTCGGCGAAGGCGCCTTCTGGGATTCGTTTACCGTTCTGATCCAGCTCGGTGCGATCCTTGCGATCGTCGTGCTGTACTTCAAGAAATTGTGGGACGTCGCGATCGGCATGTTCACCGGGGACGCCTATGCGCGCCGCTTCGTGATCGGCGTGCTGGTGGCGTTCCTGCCCGCGGTCATCGTCGGTCTCGTCGCCGGTAAATACATCAAGAGCCTGCTGTTCAATCCGTGGGTCGTGTGCTTCTCGCTGATCGTCGGCGGCGCCATCCTGCTGTGGGTCGATCGGCTCAATCTCAAGGCCCGCGAGCATGACGCCACCCGCTTTCCGCTGCTGATGTATCTCTATATTGGTATTGCGCAGTGCATCGCGATGATCCCGGGCGTGTCGCGCTCCGGCGCCAGCATCGTCGCCGCGATGTTTCTGGGCGCCGACAAGCGCGCGGCGGCCGAGTTCTCGTTCTTCCTCGCCATCCCCACCATGATCGGCGCGTTCGCCTACGATTTCTACAAGAACCGCTCCGAGATGACGATGGACCACATGGGCGTCGTCGCGATCGGCTTCGTGGTGTCGTTCATCACCGCGATCATCGTGGTGAAGACGTTCTTGAGCTACGTCACCCGCCACGGCTTCGTGTTGTTTGCCTGGTGGCGCGTGATCGTCGGCACGCTCGGCCTGATCGCGCTGGCGCTCGGCCATTAACTTTATGCCCCGTAGCCCGGATGGAGCGCAGCGTAATCCGGGATCGTGCCACAAGCGCTGACGGCCCCGGATTATGCTACGCTCCATCCGGGCTACGCCGCCCGGTTAGACCGGCGCTCTCAACGTAAAATAAGCTTTTGATCGGTAGGCAGTTTCCAGAGCAGGGCGGCGCGCGCCCGGCACAGGAGCTGAGCCATGACCCTCGTCAGCGGCTGGGGGCGTTTCCCGGTCGTCGATAGCGAGCTGCTGCGGCCGCGGTCGTTCGAGGCCGTGGGTGAAGCCGTGGTGACGGGCGCCGTGGCCAGGGGCAATGGCCGCGCCTATGGCGATGCCGCGATCGGCGCCATCAGAACCATCGCGATGACGGGGTTCGACCGGGTCAGGTCGTTCGATCCCGTGACCGGGCGCATCCGGCTCGAAGCTGGCGTGCTGCTGTCGGACCTGATCGACACCTTTGGCCCGCGCGGTTTCCTGCCCTTCGTCGTGCCCGGCACGCGCTTCGTCTCGGTCGGCGGCGCCATTGCCGCCGACGTCCACGGCAAGAACCATCATTGCGAGGGCGGTTTCGGCCGCTATGTCGACAGCATCCTGCTGCGCACCGGGCAGGGCGAGACCATCGAGGCCTCGCGCGAACAGAATTCCGATGCCTTCTTCGCAACCGTCGGCGGCATGGGCCTCACCGGGGTGATCCTCGAGGCGACGATGCGGCTGCGGCCGGTCGAAACAGGGTGGATCCGCGAGCGGGTGATCTCCGCATCCGATCTCGACGCCGCGATGCGCGCGCTCGATGCGGGCGATTCCGCGACCTATTCGGTGGCCTGGATCGATTGTGCCGCGCGCGGCGGCGATCTCGGCCGCTCGCTGATCTATCTCGGCGAGCACGCAAGGGCAGACGAGCTCGCCGACGGCGCCGGTGCATTTCCCGCCGGCAAAAATCCCGGCCTCGCGGTGCCCGTCGACCTGCCGTCGATGACGCTGAACCGCTACAGCATCCGCGCCTTCAACGAGCTCTACTACCGCATGGGCGCGCGGCGCGCCGGCGGCAGCCATGTGGTCTCGCTCTATCCTTATTTCTTCCCGCTCGACACCGTCGCCGACTGGAACCGCATCTACGGCCGGCGCGGCTTCCTCCAGCATCAATGCGTGATCCCGGAGCTGGGCGCCCGCGCCGTGCTCGGCGAGATCCTCGATCGCGTCGCCCGGCGCGGCGATGCTTCCTTCCTCGCGGTGCTCAAGAAACTCGGCCAGGGCGACGGCATCCTGTCGTTCCCGCTGCCCGGCTACACGCTGGCGCTGGATTTCCCGGTGAAGGGCGACATCCTGAATTTCCTCGACGAGATCGACCGCCTGGTCGTCGCCGCCGGCGGCCGGCTTTATCTGGCCAAGGATGCCCGCCAGTCGCGCGCCACGTTCGAAGCCGGCTATCCGGCCTTGCGGCGCTTCAACGCGATCCGCAAAGCGCTCGATCCCGCCGGGACCATCCGCTCAAAACTTTCACAACGCCTGTTCGATGAGGTTTAAGCCGTGACGTCACGCAAGACCGCAATTGTGCTCGGTGGCTCCTCCGATATCGGCCGCGCCGCCGCGCGCGCCTTTGCCAAGGCCGGATACGATGTCGCCCTCGCAGGCCGTGACGTCGCCGCACTGGAGCCTGACGCCGCCGATCTGCGCGCGCGCTACAATGTCGAGGTTGGGTTCTACAAATTCGATGTGCTCGATACAGCTTCGTTCGAGGGCTTTGTGAGCGGCCTTGCTGCGTTGCCTGATGTCGTCATCTCGATCGTCGGCCTACTGGGCGCGCAGCAAAATGCCGAGAGCGATCTCGCGCACGCCACCACGATCATGCGCTCGAATTACGAGGGCCCCTCGCTGATTCTCGGCCTGTTCGCGGAGAAATTCTTGGCACGCGGCAGTGGTACGCTCGTCGGCGTCTCGTCCGTCGCCGGCGATCGCGGCCGCGCCTCCAATTATGTCTACGGCTCGGCCAAGGCAGGCTTCTCCGCCTTCCTGTCGGGCCTGCGCGCCCGCGCCAGCCGCGGCGGCGTTCACGTCGTCACGGTGAAGCCCGGCTTCGTCCGCACCAAGATGACGGAGGGCATGAAGCTGATCGGCCCGCTCACCGTCGAGGCGCCGGTCGTCGGCGATGCGATCCTCGATGCCGTCGAGAAGAAGACCGACGTCGTCTATGTCAGCGGCAAATGGCGTCTCGTGATGCTGATCATCAAGACGCTGCCGGAAGCGATTTTCAAGAAGCTGAAGTTTTGAGGCTTGAAGGAATTGCACTGCGGCCGCAGCGGCGGTGCGCTCCCTCGCCCCGTTCTTACGGGGAGAGGGTTGGGGTAAGGGGCCTCTCTCCCCACGCGAGATCGTCGAGAGACCTGTACCCCTCACCCGATCGCTTCGTGATCGACCTCTCCCCGCAAGCGGGGCGAGGTGAAGAAAAACCTACGCGCTCTTGCGCTGGAACTGTCCGGCGGCGCGGAAACGCCAGAGATATTGCGGGGCGATCGCCTCCAGCGAATCGGCTGCTATGCCGAGCCCTTCCAGCGTCAGCCCTGCCGCCTTCGCCGCATCCGACACGACATTGTCGCGCGCGAGCAGCGTGACCTGGTCCGGCGTCAGCTTCAGCGCGCCGGGCGCGAATTGCAGGAAATTGGCCTGGAAACGGGCAAGGGAGAACGACAGCGGCACCAGCATGGGCTTGCGGTCGGCGATTGCGACGATGGCCTCGATGATCTCGCGCATGGTCAGCACTTCCGGCCCGCCGAGTTCGTAGGTCGCGCCCGCCTTGGCCTTGCCGTCGACGGCATCCGCGATCGCGGTGGCGACGTCGCCGACATAGACCGGCTGCATTCTGGTCTCGCCGCCGATCAGCGGCAGCACCGGCAACATCCGCGCCAGCGCGGCAAAGCGGTTGGTGAACTGGTCCTCGGGGCCGAACATCACGGAGGGACGGAAGATGGTGGCCGAGGGCACTGCGGCCAGCACCGCGGCTTCGCCGGCTGCCTTGGCCCTGGCATAGCGCGAGGGCGATTCCGCATCGGCGCCGATCGCGGAGACATGCACCAGGCGCGCACCGGCGGCGGCGGCCGCCTTGGCGACGGTCTCGGCGCCCCTGGCCTGGACGGCGTCGAAGCTCTGCGCGCCGCCCTCGGTGAGGATGCCGACCAGATTGATCACGACATGCGAATCACGCAGCGCCGCCTCCACCGAGGCCGGATAGCGCAGATTCGCCTGCACGGTGTGGACCTGCCCGACCTTGCCGGAGGGCTGGAGATACCCGGCCAGTTCCGGCCGGCGCACCGCGACCCGGACCCGGTAGTCCTGCCGGCACAGCGCGCGGACGACATTCCGGCCCAAAAACCCCGATCCGCCGAAAACCGTGACGAGAGTTTCCAGATTCGATGCCATGGGATCCATTCCTGGGGTCCATTCCTGCGGAAAGAGTGCGTGTTATCAGGCTTGTATCGGGCCGGTTTGCGATGCGCAATCCGCATCCCCGCGCAGGTGCCAAGCAGCATTTGACAACCGCGTCACCGAACCGTAGTAACCGCCTCCGTGCCCCTAACGGCATGCCCAGGTGGTGGAATTGGTAGACGCGCTGGCTTCAGGTGCCAGTGGCTTAACGGCCGTGAAGGTTCGAGTCCTTTCCTGGGCACCACCCCCAACCCAAGTGGTTGAAATCGCTCAATAGCAGGGAATTTGAGCCGCTGACCGGTACACAAGACCGGGACACAGCCCACGTGAACTACCGAATGGCCTACATCTCCCTCGACACGGATTCCTCGAACTACAACTTCAGGATCCGGACACCGTCCGACGTCTCCGCATCCGGTCTGCGCCAGAAGTGGTCCAATTGGTGAGTTTGGCCTGTGGCCGGAGCCGACGTGCTGCACTCAGGCGGACATACCCGTTGGCAACGAGAGATTTTGATTTGGCGCAAAACCGATAGCGAAAATCCGATCAAGTAAGCTCTACGGCCACCTGTTCGCGAACAGAGGCTGGCACGCTCAAGGTGGCCATCGCCAGACTGGTCGCCGGGCGCGGTTGGCCGGAGAAGAGATTGATCATGCGGGACAAAACTGCCCCCGCCCAAAGCCGTGACGGAGATCTCACAACCGGGGCGGAATGGCACGCGTTCTCCTGGGAACAAGTGGTCAAGGCCCTGGAAGCCTCGACGGAAGCGGGCCTGAATGCGGCCGAGGCAGCGCGGCGGCTCACAACGTCGGGAGAAAACCGCCTGAGCGAGGCGCCGCCCCGTTCGCCGCTTGCGGTGCTGCTAGTCCAGTTCAAGAACGTGCTCATCCTGGTCCTGGCGGCGGCCGCGGTCATCGCTGGGGTGGCGGGTGATCTCAAGAATGCCACCGTCATCCTCACCGTGATTATCCTCAATGCTGCGCTTGGCTTCTATCAGGAGTATCGGGCCGAGCGCAGCTTGCTGGCGCTCCGCCGCATGCTGCCCCGGAAAGCGCGCGTGCGCCGCGACGGAGCCGTGCAGGAGATACCCGCGCAGGCCGTGGTCCCCGGTGATATCCTCCTGGTCGAGGCCGGGGATAAGGTCGCCGCGGACGGGCGGGTGACCCTCTCTGCTGGACTCCAGGTGGACGAATCCGGACTCACCGGCGAATCCCAGCCTGTCACCAAGGAGGATAACGTCTGCTTGCCGGTGGGCACGCCGCTGGCCGACCAGCGCAACATGGTTTTCATGAACACTGTCGCGACCCGCGGGCGCGCCGAGATTGCGGTGACGGCGACGGGCATGGCAACCGCGATAGGACGCCTGTCGCATGAGTTGGCGGAGGCCCGGGAGCCGCGAAGCCCACTCCAGCAGCAGCTGGATGCCGCGGGCAAGCGCCTCGGCCTCATTGCGCTTGCGCTAGTGGCCGTCCTGCTCACGCTCGCTCTCGCCCGCGGCGAAGCGCCGCTCCACGTCCTGATGGAGTCGATCTCGCTTGCCGTGGCGGCCGTCCCAGAGGGCTTGCCGGCGGTGGTCACGATCACGCTGGCCCTTGGCATGCGGAGGATGGCTCAGCGGCATGCCCTGGTGAAGCGCCTGGCCAGTGTCGAGACTCTCGGATGTGCGACTGTGATCTGCTCGGACAAGACCGGGACGTTGACAGTCAACCAGATGACCGTGCGGGCGTTCACGTTCGGGCGTGACCGTTTCTCCGTGTCGGGCGAAGGCTATGGCCTGGAGGGCCAGATCGCCCAGACATCGGGCGGAACGCCGCCTGACCTGGCGCCCCTGCTAGTGCCGGCCGTGCTCTGCAACGACAGCGCGCTCAAGGACGGGGAGCTGATTGGAGACCCGACCGAGGGCGCCCTTGTCGTGTTAGCCGGCAAGACCGGCCTTGATGTGGAGGAGATCCGCCGCCGACACCCCCGGATCGCGGAGTTGCCCTTCGACTCGATGCACAAGTTCATGGCGACGGCTCACCGGCAACAGAACGGCATCTGGATTTACGTGAAGGGGGCCCCGGATGTTCTCTTGGCGCGCTGCGTTCAGTTCCTGGAGAATGGCGGGACCGTGCCGCTCGGCGATGTGGAGCGGCTTTGGCTCCTCGGGGAGTACCAAGCCTTGGCCGGCCAAGGGCTGCGCGGTCTCCTGATCGCGGATGCGATCATCCCTGAAACCGGTTTCCATCCTGGTCGGCTCGCCGTGCCGGAGATCCGCGACCTGCGGGTGCTCGGGCTTGTCGGCATCGTGGACCCGCCCCGGCCGGAGGCGCGCGAAGCTATCGCGGCCTGCCGCCAGGCGGGCGTTGGCGTTAAGATGATCACCGGCGATCACCCCGACACGGCCTCTGCTATCGCCAGTGATCTCGGCCTGGAGGGCAGCGCACTTACGGGTGCGGAGCTTGAAGGACTGACGCAGGAGGACCTGAGCCGACGGATCGATGGCATTGCGGTGTTCGCCCGCGTCGCACCGGAGCACAAGGTCAGGATCGTCCGGGCCCTGAAGGCCCAGGGGCATGTGGTCGCCATGACCGGCGACGGTGTCAACGATGCGCCGGCGCTTAAGAGCGCAGACATCGGAGTCGTGATGGGCCGGACCGGAACCGAGGTGGCCAAGGAGGCGGCCACCATGGTGTTGACGAACGATAACTTCGCCACGATCACGGCGGCCATCCGGGAGGGGCGAGCGCTCTACGACAACATCGTCAAGTTCGTCCGCTTCCAGCTCTCGACCACCATCGCGGCGATCATGACGGTGTTCACGGCGCCGCTGCTCGGCTTTCCCGATCCGTTGACGCCGATTCAGATCCTATGGGTGGCGATGATCATGGATGGACCGCCGGCCGTAGCGCTCGCGCTCGATTCAGCGCGTCCGGGCCTCATGCATGAGCCGCCCCGCCGTCCCGACGCGCAGATCCTGTCGGCCCCTCGTCTAGGCAAGATCCTGGCATTCGGGACCACAATGACGGTGGGAACGCTGGTTCTGCTCTGGTACGGGCTGCAACACCATCCGCGCGAGTACGCCCTCACGCTGGCGTTCACCACGTTCGTCCTGTTCCAGGTGTTCAACGTGTTCAACGCCCGCGCGGAGCGGGGCACGAGCTTCAACAAGAGGTTCTTCCACAACTGGATGCTCTGGCTGTCTCTTGCCGTTGTGGTTCTGTTGCAGGGATTGGCCATCTACTGGGGGCCGGCCTCGGCGCTGTTCGGCACCGTTCCTCTATCGTGGCCAGATCTCGGAATCGCGTTCATCATGGCGGCGAGCGTGCTGTTTCTGGAAGAGGGACGCAAACTGGCTGTGAACCTATGGGAAGTGGCGGCTGCGCGCGCGTCCTTCGGGTTAAAGAAGCGGATCGGCGCGGACATTTAGGGCTAGGCCGGGTTGCGCGAAACTCAGCTCTTTACCGGTGTCCGTTTGCTGTGAAAGCTGATGGCGCTGATCTGAGTTAGATCAAACTGTCCGAACTTTCCGCCGGGTACCTTCAAAAAATGCATTTTCCGGAGATGCCGATGGCCATCAGAGACATTTTGCTCACCCTTACCAGCTATCCGGACCCGACGCCGGTTTCAGTGATTGATCGGGCCGTATCGCTAACCTCGCTTTTTGGCGCACACATAGCGGCGATCTCATGCGAGGCTCATGTACAGGTTCCCGGCAGCTTGCTGTCCGGCGCTGGCAATCTCGGCGCCATCGTGGCCAGCGAGGCTCACAAGAGCAGAAGGAACGCACAGGACCTGCTGGCGGCGTTTGAGGCGGCCGCTCAGAAATTCGGCGTGCAGCGCGAGATCATTCTTGAGCGTTGCCTGACATTCGAAGTGCCGGAGCTGTTGGCGGAATATGCGCGGCTACGTGACCTAACGATCGTGCCGGTGCCGGAATCTTATGATCAATGGCATGCCGAAGCCATCGTCTTTGGGTCGGGGCGGCCGACCCTTGCCCTCCCTGAAACTCCAGCCTCCAAGCCGGTCGAACTGAACAGAGTTATCGTTGCCTGGGACTTCAGCCGCGCGGCCGCGCGCGCTGTCTCCGATGGCATTCCGATTCTAGAGAAGGCGCGAGAAGTGTACGTTCTCACGGTGACCAACGAGAAAGTGATTCCAGGCAAGCGATCGTCATCCGAACTGGCCAAGAACCTGTCGCGGCATGGAATCGATGTGATCGTCGAGGAGGTGGATGCCGCCGGACGGGCCATCGGCGACGTTCTTGCAGCGCAGATCGAGTCCCGCAGAGCGGATCTCCTCGTCATGGGCGCCTATGGCCATTCGCGCTTACGTGAGTTCATATTGGGAGGCGCAACCCGAAGCATCCTGACGAAGCCGCCGATTCCAGTGCTGTTTTCTCATTGAACGGCAGGAGGCCGACAGCTTCGCAAAGTAGGTCGCAAGCGCCGCGTTTTGCTCCGGCCTTAAGCCAGTGTCGCCTAGTTGCCCTGGGCCGACGTCGACAGCTCTGTGTTGGTCCGTCTTACCCCAAAATCGGACATACGAGCGGATGCGCCTAACGGTGCGATCGCGATGACCAGACCGGGACCAGGAATGGTTAATCGCCGCGCAGTCGGTATTGCGAGCGGTACACGTAACCGGTACACAAGTGTTCGCCGGTTAGCTCAAAAGACCAGCAATATCTGCGTATTTTGGCGGTGGCGATCCAGTCCTTTCCTGGGCACCAGCTTTTTCTGGATATCCAGCATTTCCAGATAGATAAATCGCATCCTTGTGTTGCGTGCCCCTTCGCTGTGCAACGAAGGGCTGTGGCCCCCCGATGCGCCGAATGGCTCTCTGTCGGTCATTCCTGCAGCGCATTCCGGCCGGATTGCCGCCGCCTGCCATCACGGACCTGACGCGGACTTCGGATTCATCCTTGTCATTCGCGCCGAGAGATGCGCCCCGTGCGCGGCACGCGCAATTGTACCGGGGCCGAGGCTCGTGCCCCGATGCCAGTGATTCTCAAATCACGCCCGGTAACAGGCGCTCACTTTGAGCGCCAACCGGCGAGGGGGCGCCCTTCGCATGGGACGACGTCTCGCCCAAAATGGCCTCTCGACTCAACGCGGATTTCGGCGATCGCTCACGATGTCGACGCGTCATTCGTATCGATCGCGAGTTCGTCACTCGCGACGCGTGTGACGTCACCTATCCGGCAATTGATCTGCTCGCTGTTTCGCCGTTTCCAATTCGCACGACAATCTGCGGAGCCGAACGGCTGATAACAATGATGTTGACGACGATTGACCGCTTGTTGCGGTAACACGAGCGCAAAGCTGCGTGCACGGCCGCTCCTGCAGATTATGCAACGCTGGTCTGTGATTGATGTCCGGCGCAAAACTCGGATAGCCTTCGGGAAGGCCTAACCCGACAGGGAGTGTGCTTCGTTGAAGAATGATCAAGTGCCAAAGCTTCTTCGACGCGACCTGCTTCGGCTGACGATTGTCGGTGCCGGTGCGTTGGGTGCCGGCCAATTGTTGCCGGCGTCGGCTTCCGCAAAACCCGTTGATCTCGATCAGAAGCGGAGGGCTCGCTATCGACCTGACTCCCAGGAAGTCAGGAATTTCTATCGCGTCAACAGCTATCCCGCTCGATAGGAGACTTCCGTGCTGACCAGGAAGTCCGAACGTCGTCCGGAGCGTGCCAGGCTTTTCGATGCGGCGGCCGATGAAGCATCGACGAAACTGGACCGGCGGACGTTCCTGAAGCGCTCTGGAGTCACGGCCGGCGCATTGGCCACGGTGGGCGAGCTCGCGCTGCACAGCGTGCGCAAGGCCGAAGCCGGTCCGCCGCCACCCGTCGGCGCAACGGTCACGACCCGCAAGAACGTCTGCACGCACTGCTCGGTCGGTTGCTCGGTGATCGCCAAGGTCGCCAACGGCGTATGGATTGGGCAGGAGCCCGACTACGACAGTCCGATCAATCGCGGCTCGCATTGCTGCAAGGGTGCGGCGGTTCGCGATGACGTGTTGAACGAGCGACGCCTGCGTTACCCCGTCAAGCTCGTCAACGGACAGTGGACACGCATCTCCTGGGAGACGGCGATCGACGAGATCGGCGACAAGCTGCTGGATATCCGCCAGAAGGCGGGGCCCGACTCGGTCTATTGGCTTGGCTCCGCCAAGTTCACCAACGAGGCCGCTTATCTCAATCGCAAGCTTGCGGCGTTCTGGGGCACCAATAATTCCGATCACCAGGCGCGGATCTGCCACTCCACGACGGTCACCGGCGTAGCCAATACCTGGGGCTACGGCGCGATGACCAACAGCTACAACGACATCCGCAACGCCAAGACCATCCTGTTGATGGGTGGCAATCCCGCCGAGGCCCATCCGGTTTCCCTGCAGCACATTCTTGAGGGCAAGGAGCTCAACCGCGCCAACATGATCGTGGTCGATCCCCGGATGACGCGGACCGCTGCTCACGCGACCGAGTATGTCCGGGTTCGTCCCGGCACGCATATCGCCACGATCTACGGCATGCTGTGGCACATTTTCGAGAATGGCTGGGAGGACAAGGAATTCCTCAATCAGCGCGTCTACGGCCTGGATGAGGTCCGGAAGCAGGTTGCGAAGTGGCCGCCCAAGGAGGTCGAGCGCGTGACCGGCCTGCCGGAGGCGCAGGTCAGGCACGTCGCCGAACTGTTCGCCAAACAAAGGCCGTCCACCCTGATCTGGGCGATGGGGCAGACTCAATTCACCACCGGCACCGCCAATGTCCGCGCCAGCTGCCTGCTGCTGCTCGCCACCGGCAACATGGGGGTGCCCGGCGCAGGCGCCAACATTTTCCGCGGCCACACCAACGTGCAGGGTGCAACCGATCTCGGTCTCGATGTCACGTCGCTGCCGCTGTACTACGGTCTTGCCGAGGAGGCCTGGCGGCATTGGTGCCGGGTATGGGAGGTCGATTACGACTGGATGAAGTCGCGCTTCCCCGACAAGAAGCTGATGGAAACGCCCGGCATTCCCAGCACGCGCTGGTTCGACGCAACCTTGTTGCCACAGAATCAGGTCAGCCAGCCCAATCCGGTACAGGCCATGTTCATCATGGGCCATGGCGTCAACACCATCACGCGGATGCCGGAAGCGGTGAAGGGCATCGAGAAGCTGGAGTTGCTGGTGGTCTGCGATCCCTATCCGACCGCATGGTCGGTGCTGTCGGAGCGCAAGAACGGCACTTACCTTCTGCCGGCCTGCACGAGCTTCGAGATGGAAGGTTCGCGCACCAATTCGAACCGCTCCCTGCAATGGGGCGAAAAGATCGTCGATCCGGTCTTCGAATCGAAGAACGATTACGACACGATGTACCTGTTCGCCCGCAAGTTCGGATTTGCCGACCTGATGTTCAAGAACATCAAGGTCGAGAACGGCGCGGTCTCGGCCGAGGACATCCTGCGCGAGATCAACCGCGGCGGTTGGTCCACCGGCTATTGCGGACAGTCGCCGGAGCGGCTCAAGGCGCACATGAGAAACCAGCACAAGTTCGATCTGGTGACGCTGCGGGCACCGAAGGACGATCCGGAGGTTGGTGGAGATTATTACGGCCTGCCATGGCCATGCTGGGGCACGCCCGAGTACAGGCATCCGGGCACGCCGATCCTCTACAATACCAATCTTCCGGTGAAGGAGGGCGGCGGCACCTTCCGCGCGCGGTTCGGAGTCGAGCGCGTCGTGAAGCGCAAGGTGATGGAGAACGGGCAGGAGGTGGAGCGGGAAGATCACGACAATCTTCTTGCCGAAGGCTCGTACTCCGTCGGTTCGGAGATCAAGGACGGCTATCCCGAGTTCACCCTCGGCGTGCTGAAGAAACTCGGCTGGGACAAGGACCTCACGGCGCAAGAACGCGAGGTGATCGAGCGCATCAATCAGGCCGATCCCGACAAGGTGTCATGGTCGACCGATCTGTCCGGCGGCATCCAGCGGGTCGCGATCGAACACGGGTGTTCGCCTTACGGAAACGCCAAGGCGCGCATGATCGCGTGGAATCTTCCCGATCCGGTTCCGGTGCATCGCGAGCCGATCTACACGCCGCGTCCCGACCTCGTCGCCGACTATCCGACCTTGCCGGACGCGAAGCAATTCCGCGTGCCCAATATCGGCTTCTCCGTGCAGAAGGCCGCCGTCGATCGCGCGATCTCGAAGCAGTTCCCGCTGATCCTGAGCTCGGGTCGTCTGGTTGAATACGAAGGCGGTGGCGAGGAAACGCGGTCCAACAGATGGCTCGCCGAGCTGAAGCAGCACATGTACGTCGAGATCAACCCGGCGGACGCAGCCGAGCGCGGCATCGTCGATGGCGGCTGGGTCTGGGTGACCGGTGCAGAGAACAGCTCGCGGGCCCGGATGAAGGCGCAGGTGACTGAACGCGTCGGCAAGGGCGTTGCCTGGATGCCGTTCCATTTCGCCGGCTGGTACGAGGGCGCCGATCTCAGGGCGAAATATCCGGCGGGAGCCGATCCCATCGTGCTCGGCGAGAGCGTCAATACGCTGACGACCTATGGCTATGATCCTGCCACCGGCATGCAGGAGCCGAAAGCCACGCTGTGTCAGATCAGGGCCGCATGAGAGGTTAGACCAATGGCACGCATGAAATTCCTGTGTGATGCGGACCGTTGCATCGACTGCAATGCCTGTGTGACCGCCTGCAAGAACGAGAACGAGGTGCCCTGGGGCATCAACCGGCGGCGCGTCGTCACCATCAATGACGGCAAGCCGGGCGAGCGGTCGGTGTCGATGGCCTGCATGCATTGCACCGATGCGCCTTGCGCGTCGGTGTGTCCGGTCAAGTGCATCTACCCGACCGAAGACGGCATCGTCCTGCACAACAAGGATCTGTGCATCGGCTGCGGCTATTGCTTCTACGCCTGTCCGTTCGGAGCGCCGCAATATCCCCAGGTCGGGAATTTCGGCTCGCGAGGCAAGATGGACAAGTGCACCTATTGCGCGGGCGGCGGCGGACCGGAGGCGCCGGGCAGCGCCGAAGAATATGCGAAATACGGCTCGAACCGCTTCGGCGAAGGCAAGCTGCCGATGTGCGCCGAGATGTGCTCGACCAAGTCGCTGCTCGCAGGCGATGGCGACATCATCGCCCAGATCTACGAGGAGCGCGTCGAGAAGCGCGGCTACGGCTCCGGAGCCTGGGGCTGGACAACCGCCTATCACGAGGACGTCAAGTCGTAAGGGGACCTGCGTTTACCGCGATGGAAGGCCGACGATCAGCGACGAAGATTGGGTATCCGCCATGACGGCTTTCGCACGCATTCGCTTCGCAGCGCTGTTGTTGATGCTGTTCGGTCTCGCGACAGCTCCGGTCCTCGCCCAGAAGCTCGGTCCCGACGGGGCGCCCAATCCGACCGCCAGTGTGACCAATCAGAAGACGCTTCTCGAGCAGGTGCCGCGCATCCAGGGCCGGATCGACATCCCCGATGTCAAAGCCAGCGTGTTGATGCAGCCGGCGGGACGGACCTGGGATTATTTCCACGAGGTCCTGCTGCACTGGGGTGGGGCGCTGGTGATCCTCGGCATGCTTGCCGTGCTCGCGCTGGCCTATCTGATCATGGGCCGGCTTCGCATCGAGGCGGGGCGTTCCGGCCAGACGATCGTCCGTTTCAAGGCCTTCGAGCGGTTCGCGCATTGGCTGACAGCGGTTTCTTTCGTGCTGCTCGGCCTGACCGGCCTGAACATCACCTTCGGCAAGGTCCTGCTGCTGCCCCTCGTCGGCCCGGATCTATTCTCGGACATCTCCCAGGTCGCGAAGTACGTGCACAATTTCACGAGCTTCGCCTTCGTGGCGGGCCTCGTTCTGATCACGGTGCTTTTCTTCCGGGACAATCTGTTCAAGCGAGTCGATATTGACTGGGTCAAGCAGGGTGGCGGCTTCATCAAGTCGAAACATGCGCCTGCGGGCCGCTTCAATCTCGGTGAGAAAATGGTCTATTGGCTGTCGGTCGCAGCCGGCCTCCTGGTCTCCGCGTCGGGATTCGTGCTGCTGTTTCCCTTCTACGGCACCAACATAGCGGACATGCAGATCGCCCAGGTCGCCCACGCCGTCATCGCGATCCTGTTCATCGCGCTGATCCTGGGACACATCTATATCGGCACGCTCGGCATGGAAGGCGCATTCGAAGCCATGGGTACCGGCGAGGTCGATATCAATTGGGCGAGAGAGCATCACGACCGCTGGCTCGCCGAAAAGCTCGAAGCGGAAGGCCGGCAAGCTTCGGCTACACCGGCCGAATAGCGCGATGGCGCTCCGGCTACCCTGACCGGGCAATTCAGTTGGAGCGGCCGTCCGGGTCGCGCTTCCCGTCCCGGTCCCGCAGGTAATCGTCGGTGGTGCGGACGGTTGGGCCGGATGCGCCATAAGATTCAAAACCTTGTTCGGCGACGAAGCCGACGCGGCAGTCGCCGCACATCTTGATGGCGTCGAGCCGCTGCGCCGAGCCCGAATACATCCAGTGCTGGCCTTCGAGCTTCGCCACCACACGCTCGATGCTGCTCTTGACGCCGAATGGCTTGCCGCAGCGGATGCAGCAAAACGGCTCCTCTTCCTTGAGAACCCGGGTCGGCGCCCGACTGGCACGGAAGTCAATCTGCGGAACCAGTGTGATGACGTTTTCCGGGCACGTCGTCCGGCACAGCCCGCACTGGACGCAGGAGTCTTCGACGAACCGCAATGCCGGGCGCTCGGGGTCGTCGCGCAGGGCACTCGTCGGACAGACCGACACGCAGGACAGGCAAAGCGTACAGCCGGCAGCATCGATCTCGACGGCCCCGAACGGCGCGCCTTCGGGCAACGGAATGACATCGACGGGTGCGGGCGCCGCGCGGTGCAGTTCGGCCAGCGCAAAGCGCAGCACGTCGCGCTTGCCGCCCACCGCGCGGAAGCTCGCAGGGCGCGGAGTGGGGGCGTCGGCCGGCGCGGTGCGGAGCGCTTCGATCAAATGGTCCGGATCGTCGGTCGCTATGACGGAAAGCCGGGCCGGGCCGAAGCCGAGTCCGGCAAGGATCGGATCGGCGAGCGCGACCGTCCGCGTCAATCCGGAGACGTCGTGGCGCGGCTTGGCCCGCAGCAGGAAACGCACCGCCGACACGCCATAGGCAAAAGCCGCGATGATGCTCTCCAACCCGATTTGCGTGACCTCGTTGACCGCGAACGGCAGCACGTTCGCGGGCAAGCCGTCGCCGAACCGCGACAGCGCGTCGATCAGCGGCCCGCCGTGGCTTTCGTCATGGACGAGGACAACGGCCCGCTCGCCGCCCGCCTGACGGTATGCGAGCAGCAAGGCACGCAGCTTTCTGACCAGCGCGTCTTCCGCCGGCAGCGCATAGGACGCGGCGCCGGTGGGACAGGCGGTCGCGCATTGGCCGCAGCCCGCGCAGATGTCGGCGTCGATCGCCACATGGTTGCCGGCAGGTGTGATCGCGCCGGCCGGACAGGAATCGAGACAGCGGGTGCAGCCGGTCCGCTTCGAGCGCGAGTGCGCGCAAAGTCCGGCGTCGAAGGTGATGTAGCGTGGCTTCTCGAAGGTCCCGACGAGGTCGCGCGCCTTCAGCACGGCCTGGAGGATTGCTGCGGGACTGCCGGGATCCGCACGCAGATAGCCGTCGCGTAGGTCGGCAGGAACCAGCGCAGGCCCGCCGCTCAAGTCGAGGACGATGTCGCAGCTCGAACGGGCGTTGTTGCGCGAGGGGCCGAACGTCAGGGCGCGACGCGAGGACGGTGCGGCTTCGGCGAAATCGTCGACCACCAGATCGAACGCGCCCAGGTGACCCTTGACACTCGTTATCCGGCCTTTGGCAATCGGATAGTCGGCGTTACGTGGCGGTGCGATCGCGGCGGGTGGCGCAATCAGCACGGTGACGTCGAGATGCTCCCTGAGCAAGTCGCCAGCCTCGATCGCGGCCTCGTCGCGGCCGTAGATCAGGATGACTCCGCTGCTTTCCAGCTGGACCAGCGGCGCGGGTGCGGCGACTTCGGCCGCGGCGGCCAGCAGCGCGGCCATTTTCGGTCCCGCGCGGTCGGCATCGCCGGACCATCCGGCGGTCTCGCGGATGTTCGCAAACTGTATCGAATTCGCACGATTATTTTCAGCCGCAACCTGCGAAAACAGCGCCGCCTGCTGCGTGCAGGCCACCGTGAGCGGACCATCTTCGGCGGCGACAGCCTTGAATCGGCCGAGTTCGGCGCCGCAGAGCTGCGTCGCTGCCGTCACTTCACCGCGGCAGCCGCGGCGAATTGCGTCTGCATCGAGCGGCATCGTCCCTTCGCATGAGCAGATCAGGAGGCGCCTGCCGGTGTCGGATATGACGGTCACAATATCTCGCGGCTCCCAAAATAGAGCGGCCACCTACTGGCCCGTTCACCCCCGGAGTATATACTCCGGGTATCGGAAAAGACGACGCCCGTATCGTGAGCGCACGATTACTGCTCTCGCCGGGGCGAGCGCGGCGTCGCTGGATAGGTTGCGGAAGCAGGAACCACGTCTCGATCGCGAGAGGGCACATTGATATCGACAAGTCTTGCACGCATTGCTGTCGGTGTCGCAATCGAGCGGCGCAAGGCGAAGAGTGCGTGGGCCGATTTTCTGTGGCGGCCCGTCTCGGTGTTCGCGGGAGAGCCGACTGCGAAGCCGTGGACGCCGATTGGGGGCGAAGGCGAGGTCAAATTGTTCTATGCCGGTGATGCCGTGATCGAGCTGCACCGGACCGAAACCACCAACTATCGCGAAAATCTCACGTCGGGCTCGCCCACGCTGTGGGTCAATTTGCGCCCGACCGGTTCCGAGCCGCCCTACGAGCTGCTCGCGGTCACGGCCGATCCGGCGGAGGGCGAGGCGTTTACCGATGCAGGCAGCAATCTGGTCGAAGCCGTGCCGATGCCACCAGGCATTTCCGAGATCGTCGGCCGGTTCGTCGCCGAGCATCATGTCGAACGACCATTCGTCAAACGGCAGCGCAATCGTTAGCAACGGCATGAGAGAGATCAATGTCAGAGACTAGCGTCTTCGTTCGCTGGGCGCGGCTCAAGCAAGCCTCGAAAAGCCAAACCGCTGAACTTGCTCCGGCAGACAAGGAGCAGGCTGCCGAGCCGTCCGTAGCGAATGACGAGACAGACCGGCCTTTCGATCTCGCCAGTTTGCCGTCGATCGAATCTATCACCGCTCACACCGACATTGCGGCGTTCCTGCAGACGGGCGTTCCGGCCGAACTGACGCGCCTGGCACTGCGCCGTGCCTGGGCAGCCGACCCTGCGATCCGCGACTTCATCGGGATTGCGGAGAACCAGTGGGATTTCAACGATCCCAACGCAATTCCCGGATTTGGCCCGCTCGATCCGGCGGACAACGTCGCCGATCTCGTTGCGCAGATGTCGAAGGGGCTCGAGCAGGTGGGTGACGCGCTTGCGGACGTGCCGCCGTCAACCGAGCTCATTCCGCAAGGACGGCGCGATGCCGAACAGCCCGGTCTCGAGCCGACGACATGGGCAGCTCAATCGCTGCCCGATGATGCCACGGCACGACCGGACCGGGAGCGGAACCAGAGCATGCAGTCCGTTAGGGCTGCTGCCGGAGAGCCGCCCTCCCAGCCAACACGACGTCATGGCAGCGCATTACCTCGCTAGCAACCGGCAGGATTGTATGTCTTGCGCGATCGAACAATGATGGATCCAACTTCAACAACCGCTTCAGTGCGTATCGTCGATGAGTTCGACGTCGCCCGGGCGCAGGAATATGCGCTGTTGGCGACATTGCTGGCGCGCGGCCCGGACGCGCAGCTGCTGCACCGGCTCTCTGCATTGCACGGCGATGCCAGCCCGATGGGCGTGGCGCACATGGCGCTGGCGGATGCAGCGCGCCGGACCAATGAGCAGGCCGCATCGCGCGAGTTCTTCGCCCTCTTTGCAGGGTTGGGCAAGGGGTCGCTGCTGCCTTATGCATCACACTACCTGTCCGATACACTGTATGGCCGTCCACTTGCGCGGTTGCGGGAAACCCTCGGGGGTCTCGGCGTCGAAAAGGCTCCGGAGCGTACGGAGCCTGAAGATCACGCGGGATTTCTCTGTGAGATCATGGCTGGCCTTGCCGGCGGGAGCATTTTGGCGCCGGCGGGCGCCGAGCGCCTCTTCTTTGATCAGCATGTCTCACGCTGGATGAGGCGCTTTTTCGATGATCTCGAGCGGGCGCGTTCGGCTGACTTCTATGCCGCCGTTGGCGCGCTCGGACGGACGTTTGTCGATATCGAGGCGGAGGCCTTCGCGCTTCCGGGCTGAACACGGTGTTTTGTACGGGCGCCGCACAAATCCGTTTGGGAGCGTGCTAGATTATAAATGTAGGGATCAACAGGATGCGCGTTTTCATTATTGCCTGTCTGTTCGCCGCTGTTGTCGCACTCGGTGCCGCCGGCATCCTTGATCATTTCGTGCAGGAGTCCGCGACGACGGCGTTTGCCGAGTCGAGTGCCCGCGTTTAGCGGTCATTATTGTTTGTTAAGCTTTCTGTTCTCCACATAGACGTGGGAGACGCCATATGCGCCGGTCGCTGATCGCTTGTTTCGTCGTTGCAGCTCTGATCGCCGCTTCTGCCCTAATCTTCAGGACGCAACCTCGCGCGATAGAGCTGTCCGCCGCCGCCATGCCGTCCTTGGTCGAGCTGCATGCCATGGCGGGCGTCCATCAGCTCCCGGATGAGGAGATCGACGATCAGTCGCTCATTTTCCCGGCCAGCGTAAAGCAATAACCTGGCCTCAGACCACCCGTCTCCCGGTCCGTTCCGCCACCGCCTTCTGCACAAAGTACATCGCCACCAGCGAGACGATTGCCGACGCGACGACGACGTAGCCGATCCGGTCGAAATGGAGCAGCGAACCATCCGGTTGTTGCGCGATGATGGCGGCGGCGAGGACCGAACCGAGCCCCCCGGAGAGCTGCTGAAGCGAGGCGCTGACGGCGCTGAAGGAGCCGCGCTGGCTGGGGTCGGGGATCGCCGACATCAGCGCCTGCGACGGAATCATGCGCGAGAAGATGCCGACGAACATCAGCACGTTGACGAGGATCGCGGTCGCGAGCGAGACGTGGCCGAGATGAGTGTAGATCAGCACCATGATGACAGACACCACGCTGCCGAAGACGAAGGTCGGGTACTTGCCGAACGCGTCGCTGGCCTTGCCGACCAGCGGTCCCGTGACGATGCTGAACAGGCCGGAGACGAGATAGATCGTCGGCAGATGCAGGATGTCGATGCCGAGATTATGCACCGTGAAGGCGCTGGAGAAGGGCATCAGCATGTACCCGCCCGTCGCCAGCAGCGTCGTGACGGCGAAGGCCAGCGTATAGCGCGGTTGTCCGACGGTCGCGATCAGATGGCGGAACGGGTTTCTGTCCTGCTTCAGTTTCAGATGCGCGTCGACCGGCTCCATGGCGAAGATGATGACGGCGATTGCGAGGAGCGACAGACCGACGATCGCAATGAAGCAGACATGCCAGTTCCAGTGATTGGCGAGAAACAGCCCGGCGGGAATGCCGAGCACCTGGCTCGCGGCGAACGCGGTCTGGACGAAGCCCATCACGCGGCCGCGCAGGTGCAGCGCGAACAAATCGGTGATGATGGCCAGCACGACCGAGCCGATCACGCCACCGAACAATCCGGTCACGATCCTGCCGAGCAGCAGCACGTGGTAGGTCTGCGCCGCCGCGCAGAGCAGGGTCCCGAGCGTGAAGCCGACATAGAAGAACAGCAGCAGGCGCTTGCGGTCGAAGCGATCGGCAAAGCCGGCAGCCAGGATCCCCGATAGTCCCGCGCTGAACGCGTAGGCCGAGACCGCGACGCCGAATTGCCCGGCCGTGATGTCGAGCGCCGGCATCAAGATGGCGCCGAGCGGCGACATGATGATGAAATCGAGAATGATCGTGAACTGCGTGAACGCGAGCAGCGCGATCAGGAGCATCTGGTAGCGCGAAAAGCCGCGCGGGCGGTCCGATGGATCGTCGATAGGCGCGGCGAGCGTCTGTTCGGTCATGGGTCTCGATTCATGGCGAGCGGGGGAAGAGACTCGCAGATAAGGTGGGCCGGGACGATTTTCATGGGCCGCAGCCCGTTCGTTCCGCCGGAACATGAAGCTCACGCCGGGTTGTGGGATCCATGCAACAGCGAGTCCGGCAGTCCGCTCAACTCCGCTTCGGCCTGCGCCAGCCAGAATCGCATCCCCATCTCACGGTACATCGTCGTCGCGGTGATGAGCTCGTCGCGACCCTGATCCGGACGTCCCGCGTGCAGATACAATTGTCCGAGGCCGTGATGGCAGCGCGCGGCGAGCGGGCGGAGATCGAGTTCATCGGCGAGTGCGAGCGCCGCCCTGTAGTGACCTTCGGCCTGGTCCGGGGAGCTGTCGCCGCTGGAAGCTTCGCCCAGGAGGCGGAGGGCGGCCGCCTCGCCGCTGCGCTGGCCGTTTTCACGGGCCAGCGTCAGCGCCCGCCTGGCAGCCCTGAGAGCATCCGCCTGCCGGCCCGCGAGCAGGTACGCTTCCCCCAGAGGCGGCAGGAACAGCGCCTGGGCAAATCGATGCCCCATCTTCTCGAAGGCCCCAAGCGCCAGCTCCATCAGCGGCAGGCCTTCAGCCGTTCGCCCCAGCAGGGAATAAGCGTGGCCGAGGCTGCCGGAATTGCCTGCGACGAGGAATGGCAGGTTCCACTCGCGCGCCACCGCCAGTCCGCGCTCCAGCACCACGACTGCGCGGCTCAGCTCGCCCCTGGACGCGAGCAGATCGGCAAAACACCAGCTGACGATGCCGAGGCTGTAGGGGTGATCGACCGCCTCGGCGAGGCGGATGCCTTCCTCGCCGTGAGCGATTCCGCGCGCGAACTTGCCCTGGTCGGCGTAGATGCGGGCGAGAAAACCGTGGGCGGTGACCGCCGGAAATCCGGCGAGGGAAAATTGCTGGAGGCTGGCCTCGCCGTCGAGCAGCTCCAGCACGTTGAGGTAATGAGATTCCGACTCGCCGTAGTGCAGCGTCGAGAAGCAGGCGAGTCCGAGAAACAGCGATGCCGAGACCCGGAGCGAAAGTTCGCCCAGCTCTTCCGCGAGAAGATGGGCGTCCCGTCCGAACTTGACAGCGTCCTGCGGATGGCCGCTCAGGCTGAGTGTCTGGCACATGTGAACGGACGCGAGGCAAAGCCGACCGGGATCGTCGAGACGTCTCGCCAGTGCTTCGGCCTCGCGAAGATAGCCGACGATGCGCGCGAACTGGCCGAGCGGAAACAGCGAGGTCTTCAGGTCGAACCTGAGATCGATGGCCTGCTCCATCGTGTCCCGGGCCTGCGGCAGCGTTTCGAGGCCGCGCAGCGCCCGCTCGAAGAAACTGGCCGCTTCGCGATTGGCCCATCGCGCATGCGCGAGCCGCCCCGCGTTGATCCAGTGGTCGGTCGCCTCGCGGGCACGCCCGGCCTCGGTGAAATGATGGGCCACGATCTCGGGTTGGCTTTCGGCCAGCGCCGGGAAGTTCTCGATGAGGACTTTGGCGATATCGGCATGCAGTTGCTGCCTGCGGCTTCTCAGCATCGCGACATAGGCGGCGTCCTGGACCAGCGCGTGCTTGAACGTGTAGCTCGCCTGGAGCGGCGAGCCACGGCGGCTGACGAGGCCGGAGGCCGTCAGCCGTTCAAGCGCGGCGTCCAGATCGACAGGGGGCAGCGCGGATATTGCGGCGATCAGCTCGTAGGAGAATTCCCGCCCGATCGAAGCGCCGATCGAAGCCACGTCCTTCGCCGTGCCGAGCAGATCGAGGCGAGCGGCCAGCGAGGCCTGCAACGTTGCCGGAATAGCGAGCGACGGTCGCGGTCCCTCCGACCCTTCGATGTCGGATGCCTCGCGCAACAACGCCTGCTCGATCAGCGTGCGGGTCAATTCCTCGATGAACAGCGGTATGCCGTCGGTGCGCGACAGGATTTGCTCGACGACGGATTCGGGCAGGGGCTTGTCCCCGGCAACATCATCAATGATGCCGGCGCTGTCGCTGCGGCCAAGGCGGCTGAGGGGCAGCAGCGTCACATGTGGTTGGCCGATCCAGGGAGGTTGGAATTCCGGCCTGATGCTGATGAGCAGCAGCAGCGGCAGATTTGCGGCGCGACGCACCATCGCGTCGAGCAGGTCGAGCGATGTCGGGTCGATCCAGTGGGCGTCCTCGATCACGATCAGCCCGGGCGCCTGCTCCGTTCCGACTGAAAGCTGGTTGAGCAGCGCGTTGAGAGTCATCTCCCGCTTCTCCTGCGGGGAGATCGCCAGGACCGGAACCCGTCCGTCCGAGGGCACGCCGAGAAGCTCGGCGATCAGCGTGACATCGCGGGGCAGATTCTTCGTTGCGGCCGCGAGCAGGGATTCCAGCCTGTCGATGCGTGCGCCGGCGCTGCTCCCGGGCTCGAAATTGGCGGTACGTTCGAACTGGGTGATGAACGGGTAGAGCGCGCTGTGTGTATGATGCGGAGAGCAATGATAGCGCAAGCGGCTGTGGTGCTCGTCCTCGAGCCTCGCCAGCACGCTCTCGACGATACGCGACTTGCCGATTCCGGGCTCGCCCGAGATCAACACCACGCGGCCCGCGCCGGATTTCACCTGATTCCAGCGGCGCAGCAGCAGCTCGATCTCCTCCTGGCGGCCGACAAGCGCGGACAATGCATCGGCGCGCCGCGCATCGAAACGGCTGACGCCCTTGGCCTCGCCAAGCACCTGCCACGCGGACACAGGTTCTCGTAGTCCCTTGACCGCGATATCCGGAAGCGCGTGCGTGTCGAACAATTGCCCGAGCAGCCGCCGCGTGCTCGCCGCGATCGCAACCTCGCCCGGCCCAGCCGCGCTCTGCAGCCGCGTCGCCAGGTCCGGCGTCTCGCCGATCGCAACGTGCTGGCGCAGATCGCCGGGCCCGGGCTTTTCGCCGATCACCACGAGCCCCGTTGCAATCCCCACGCTCGCACGCGGTGCCGTACCGGCCGTTGCCTCCAAGGTGCGGACCGCGTCGACGATGGCGAGGCCCGCGCGTACGGCGCGTTCGGCATCGTGCTCGCGGGCCGCGGGATAACCGAAATAGATCAGGACTCCATTGCCCTGGTGCTGGGCGACGAAGCCCTGGAATTGCGCCGCGATCCTGGCCGCGACCTGATGGAATGCGATGATCTGGTCGTGGATATCTTCGGGGTCGCGCTCCGCGGACAGGGTCATCGCGCCGATCAAATGGCAGGCCATGATCGTCAACTGGCGCTGCTGCCGGCCGCCCGGGCGGAGCGATCCCGAAGGCGGTGCATCGTCGTCGCGTTCCGCGACGGCTATTTCGGTCTCCCGCGGGTGAACGCCATTCAGGGGCTCGTTCGTCCGCGCTGCACCGGATGGTTTGGCGCTGCGAAGCTCCGCGACGAGCGCCTGGGTAACCGCGTCGGGCTCTGTATTCAGCTCGCGCTTGAGCAGCGCGACGAGATCCTGATAGCGTTTCAGTGCTTCGGCCTTGCGTCCGGTGGCGTTGAGCGCCTGGATGACCAGTCGATGAGCGTCCTCACGCAAGGCATTCACAGCGATGGCCCGGTTGGCATTCCTGAGCGCGGATTCCGCATGTCCGGATTGCAGCGCGTGCTGGCCGTGCCTGACCATGGAATCGACCGCGAGGCCATCCAGCCGCTCCCGCTGCTGGTCGCGCCATTCCGACCACGCGTCTTCTTCGATGTTCAAATCCATCAGCAGCGGATTGCGGTAGAGATCGGCGGCCGCGGCCAGCGACGCGCGGCTGCCCTCGACGGTCAACATCTCAAAGCGGACCGCATCGCAATCGATCACGCCGGGCGCGAGCCAGACGTCATTATCGTCGCTTAGAATGGAGTCCTGCCCGAGAATCCGGCGTAGCCGCACCAGGCTCTGGCGCAGGTTCTGCCGCGCCTGGGTCTCGAAATGCGAACCCCACAGCAGGTTCGCGAGCTTTTCGCGCGGTTGGCGGCGCGGCGCGGTGCAGGCCAGATAGGCCAGCAATCCCGCAAGCTTCCGGCCCGGCAACGAAACCACGCCGTCATGTGTCGTCAGCTCAAAGCGCCCGAACAGCGAAAGACCAAATCTCGGAAGCGGCACGTAGTCTCTCACTCCAATGGCGAACGTGGCTCGGCGATAGTATCCCCGGAGCCACACCTTACATGTTTTGACATACTTTGAATGTCACGCGTGCAGGAGTCACGCTGCTGTCACGCTGGACTGACGCCGGGATTGACGGCGGTCTGCCTACAAATCCCCCGCGGCGCGCGCTCCCCAATGGCCAATTGGGGGATGGTGGGGACTAAACATGAATATTTCAGTCGTATTCCGGACGCGAGCAGGCGCGTTCCTTGCAACCGCACTCATTGCCGCGCTCGCGACTGGTGCGGGCGCTCCGCAAGCCCGGGCGCAGTTCGTGTGCGTCGATACTGCCGCCTCCGCGCAAGGTGCGACGGCAACCGGATCAGGCGGCAATTTCGCCTGCGGAACCAATGCCAATGCGACCGGCACAGGCGGCAATAACAGCGCGATCGGGTTTGGCGCCAACGCCAGCGGCAACGTCAGTGGCAACATCGCCGTTGGTCTCGCCAACGCCAGCGGTAATAGCAGCGTCAATACCGCGGTCGGGGACAACGCCAATGCCAGCGGCAACAACAGCATCAACACCGCGACCGGGGAAGCTCTTGCCAACGGCAACAACAGCTCCAACACCGCGAGCGGGTTTGACGCCATTGCCAGCGGTGACGGCAGCAAGAACGTCGCGGTCGGATCCAGCGCCCACGCCAGTGGCACCGGCAGCCAGAATATCGCGACCGGGGCGAACGCCAATGCCGTTGGCAACACCAGCAACAACGTCGCGTCCGGAACCAACGCCAACGCCAGCGGCAATGTCAGCTCCAATGTCGCGACCGGCTTGAACGCCAACGCGAGCGGGGCCGGAAGCCGAAACGTCGCGACCGGCGACGGCGCCAATGCCAGTGGCGCCGGCAGCTTCAACGCGGCGAACGGTTATCTTTCCAACGCGAGCGGCGCCAATTCCGGGAACACCGCGAGCGGGGCTGGCGCCCTGGCAAACGGCACCGGCAGCGCAAACGTCGCGATCGGCACCGACGCCAACGCGAGCGGAAACGGCGTCGCGAATACCGCGGTGGGCAACGTTGCCACCGCCACCGGTGCGAACGCGTCGGCCTTCGGCGCCGGCGCGTCGGCGACCTTCGCGAACTCCACCGCGATCGGCGCTGGCGCCACCGCGACGCGCGCGAACCAGCAGGTCTTTGGCACCGCGACCAACACCTACACGATGGCCGGCATCGCCTCGGCCGCGAGCACGGCCGCACAATCCGGGCCGACCCAACTCGTCACCACGGACGCCGCCGGCAATCTCGCTTCCACGTCGCTTGCTGCGCTCGGGCTCGCCAGCTCCGGCGACATCGCAGGCATCAACAATCAGCTCGCCGGCATCAATGCCCGCCTCAACGACCTCGACGGCAGGACCGGCAAGGCGATCAACGGTGTCGCGATGGCCTTCGCGATGTCCGGCTCGCCGTGGCTGATGCCGTCTGAAAAGGTCGCGGTGACCATGAACTGGGGCACGTTTCAGAACACCAACGCGCTCTCCATGAGTGCCGCGCTCCGCGTCAGCGAGCACGTGCAGGCCAGCGGCGGCCTGACCTACGGCACGAATGGCGGCGGATTGGGCGGACGCGTCGGAATGCGAGTCGGCTGGTGACGGTATGCGTGGTCATTCCATGCAGCCGGTGGCGCGTGCCCTGATTGCGCTGGCGCTACTGTTCTCCTGCGGGAATGACAGGGCGGCAGCACAACAAAAGGCGCCTGCGCCGGCGGCTGCTCCCGTGCAACCGTCCCTGCCCGTGACGCTGGAACAGACGCTCTATCTGATCCGCTCGACGCTGCTCACGCTCAACGATGCCAACCGCACCGGCAATTACACGGTGCTCCGCGATCTCGCCGCGCCCGATTTCCAGGCGCGCAACACCGCCGCCGATCTCGGGCTGAATTTTCTCGACCTGCGGCGTCGCAATTTCGATCTCTACGGCGCGGCGTTGCTGGCGCCGCAATTCACCGATGCACCAGCACTCGATCAACGGGGAATGCTGCGCCTCGCAGGTTACATTCCAACCCAGCCGCAGCAGATCAAGTTCGATCTCACGTTCCAGGTCGTAACCGGGCAGTGGCGTTTGTTCGGGATCGCCATCGCCACACCGGAAGCATCCGTGCAGCCGCGGGCTCAGGTTCAGGCCCAGACCCAACAAGCCCAGACCCAAGCGCCTCCCGCCAAGCTGGCCGCACCTCTGCAGAAGAAATCGCAATGAACCGCTCAGCCAACAGATTCTCAGCCGCGACCGTCATCGGCTGGAATTTTTCACTCCTCCCGGACGGATTTTGAAGAGGAACAAAGATCATGATGTATCGAATGATGATCGCCGCGGCGTTGTTCGCGGCGGTCAGCGCCGCCCCGGTTATGGCTTACAGGAATTCTCCGTCGCTAGGCGACGCGGCAGTACGAAAGAACATCCCGCCGCCGCCGAAGCCCACTCCGGCGCCCCCCAAGCCGCCAGCACCCACGTCCGGAAAGAAGCCGTAACCGCGGCTTGATTGCGTGTCCAGTAGCGAGGTCGCCGTGCATCCGGCGATCTCGCTGCTGTCAGTGTTCTCCAACGGCATGTCGTATTGGCTCATCATGCGCGCGCACCTCTGCGATTATGTTCGAGACGTGTGGAAACGCGCGCGTGTGGCCATGGCCTGCCTTACGGTTTCCTCGCTCGCGAATGCCGCCGAGCCGAACTGGTCGCTGAGCGCCGATCAGGAATTGCGCTATGCGAGCTGGAGCGGAACGCGAGGTTTTCCTGCCAGTGGCTCGACGGCGGCAGGCGCCGGTACGCAGGTCTATGCGCCACTGACGATCCAGGCGAGCGGGCAGCCGCTCGAAAACCTGAAAGTCGATCTGCTCGGCAGGGGCGGCTATGTCTGGTCGCGGCAGTCGACGCCCGGGCTGACCGGCAGCGTCACGACCACGACCGATACGGTCGTATCGGGGACAGCAACCTATCTCGGCATTCCCGGAATTCAGCCGTTTGTCTCCATGAGCGTCAACCTTCCCTCGGGGACGACGGCTCTCTATGGCAGCGCGGCGAATGCGCGGATGGATCAGGACATCGTCGACCTCGCAACCTTTGGCGAGGGTTTGAACATCGGGCCGACTGTCGGCGTTAACCTGCCCATCGGGGAGCAACTCATCGTGACGCTCAGCTCCGGCTATACATGGCGCGGCGCATATCGCATGGAAGCGCTGCTTGATCCCGCAAGCACAGAACCGCAGGCAACCACATTGGTGGGGCCGGGACGGGTGGCGACGCAGAGCGCGTCTCTCGGTTACCAGCTGGCAAATCTGATGTTGCTGGTCTCGGCGTCCTACGCCCGGGAGACCGCGACCTACCTGGATCACATCTCGTCCTATGCGCTCGGTGATCGCTACACGCTGTCAGGCACGGCCGGATACGCATGGACCCAATCGTCGAGCACCACATTCACGGTGTCATGGACGAATGCCGAGAAGAACAGGGTTCTCGATCCGGACCTGATGAAAATCATTCCCGAGTCGTTTCGCTCCAACAGCGCCGTGTATCGGTATCGCCTCGAGCAACCCTTCGTGAGCGGCAACTGGACCGTCGCACCGATGGTGAACTACATGCGGCGCGATCAAAATTCCTACAATCCGATCACGCAGCAATTCATTCCGGCAAAGACCCGCATCGGGACCGGAGGCTCTGCGCAATATTCGCTACGCGAGGGCATGTCCTTGAAAGCGACCGCGGAGCATTTCTGGATCAGCGAGAATCTCACCGAACTGACGCCCGATTTGCGCGTTCGCGGCTGGATTGCGATGTTTGGCGGGAGTATGAAATTTTGACGCGCATCATCACTGGGTTGAGCGGCCTTGCTCTTGCCATGGCATTCGCCGCCGGCTTGTCGCTTTTCGATCGGGCGCAGGCACAGACAAGATGCCCTGAGGGCAGGAGTGCCGGCGGCGAATGCGTCAATGGCGGGCTCGCCAGGTCGATGCGCCAGCGCGCGATCATCTTCTCGCAGCCCAAACTGTCCTACACCGGCGCGCCGGTCTCACAGAGCCGTGGCGACAGCCAGGACACAAACACCCCGAGATCAATCGAGCGGTCCTACGACAAGTATGGACCGCCACCGCCGCAACCGGTGCCGGCGGTGGTTCCGACAGTGCCGCCAACGCCGCCTCCGCCACCACCGCCCGTTACATCCGACAGGCGGCTCAAGCGCGATGTCTTGCTGATCCGGTGTTTCGACAGCGGGATTTGCCTCTACCGTTTTCGCTATCTCTGGGACGACACATTCTATGTCGGTGTGATGGCCCAGGAGGTTGAGCGGATCGCGCCGGATGCAGTGGTGCATGGTCCCGACGGCTATCTCCGCGTCCGCTACGATCTGCTCGGACTGCAGTTCCGCACCTGGAGTGAGGAAGGCCGCTCAACGCTATCCCCATCATATCTCCCTAACAAGATTGGGGTTTTCGTCATATCTACAGGTGCTTTGCATCCGCTTTCGGCCGCTCTTTCACCCCCGAATTAAGCCGCCCTTAGCGAATGCCCGCTAGGCTTGCGACCATCCCTTTCCCTGCTCCCCGGCCTTCGGGCCGGTCAGTCAATTTGCGGTCAGTCGAGCGTTTTCGGATGGAGCAGCCTGCCTGGCAGTACGAGTCTGGCGCCCCGACGTTGTCGGTCACGGCGGCGGCTGCGCGGACGCTGGTCATCGATCTCGAAGGCGCCCTGCTGCGGTCCGAACTCCTGATGGAGGCGCTGTTCTCGAGCCCGGCCCGCCTGCTGGCGCGGTTCGGGGCGGGCGGACGGCCGGGCATGGCGGCGCTCACGGATGTGCTGGCGCAGGCCGACATCGACTACGCCCACCTGCCCTATGATTCCAACGTGCTGAACCAGGCGCTGGCGGCGCGCGCGCGTGGCGAAAAAATCTATCTGGTCGCGGGCCGCCTTGCCGGCCATGCGGCGGGCATCGCCGCGCATCTCGGTTTCGACGGCGTCGTGACGCCGGCCGATCTCGCGGCGGGCGAGCTTCCATTCGATCGCGGCGCGATCGATCGCATCGAGACCCGTGACAGCCGCCACCCCGGCCTGAAGACCTGGGCGCAGGCGCTGCGCGTCTATCAATACGCCAAGAACACGCTGGTGTTCGTGCCTGCGATCACCGCGCACCAGATGAATCTTGCGACGCTCGGCTACGCGTTGCTGGCGTTCCTGGCATTCTCGGCCTGCGCGTCGGGCGCCTACCTGATGAACGATCTGCTCGACCTCGCCGCCGACCGGCAGCATCCGACCAAGCGCCATCGCGCGCTGGCGGCAGGTCGACTGCCGATGTCCTCGGCGCTGCTTGCGATCCCCGCGCTATGGTTGCTCGCGGTTGGCGCCAGCCTCTGCATCTCGCCCTTGTTCCTTGGCGTACTCGGCGGCTATCTCGCCACCACCATCGCCTATTCGCTCGCGCTCAAGCGCAAGATGCTGGTCGACGTCGTGACGCTCGCCGGCCTCTACACGCTGCGCATCATCGCCGGCGCGGTCGGCGTCGGCGTGGTGCTGTCGGAATGGCTCTTGATCTTCTCGTTGTTCGTGTTCACCTCGCTCGCGCTGATCAAGCGCTTCAGCGAGCTCAGCATGCGCGAGAGCGCCGGCCTCGCCGATCCCTCCAACCGCGATTACAGGATCACCGACCTGCACATCATCGGCGCGATGGCGGCGGCGAGTGCCATGAACGCGGTGACCGTGTTCTCGCTCTACGTCTCCTCCTCCGCGGTGACGCCGCTCTACAGCCGTCCCTGGATGCTGTGGCTGCTCAACCCGCTGCTGCTCTACTGGTTCGGCCGCGCCCTGATGATGGCGCATCGCCGCGAGATGCCCGACGATCCGATTCTCTACACTTTTCGCGATGGCGCCAGCCGCGCGACGGTGGCGGCGATGATCTGCATCATGCTGGCGGCGATCTGACCGCGCCCGGCGCGACCAGCTGCCGCTTGCGCGGCCCGCCGCCAGTGGCTACATCGCGGGCAATCCGATTAGCCTATGATGCCGACCGACCAATTCGATTGAGGTTTTGAAACGCCATGACCGTACGCCTGCATCGCGGCGACCTGCCCGACCTGTCCCGCTACACCGGAGCGGTGGCGATCGACACCGAGACCATGGGGCTGAACCCGCACCGCGACCGGCTCTGCGTGGTGCAGCTCTCGCCCGGCGACGGCAGCGCCGACGTGGTGCAGATCCCCAAGGGCCACACCGACGCGCCGAACCTGAAGGCCCTGCTGGCCAATCCCGGGATCACGAAAATCTTCCATTTCGCGCGGTTCGACGTCGCGGTGCTGTACGAGACGTTCGGCGTCATGACCGGCCCGATTTATTGCACCAAGATTGCCTCCCGCCTGACCCGCACCTACACCGACCGCCACGGCCTGAAAGACCTCGTGCGCGAGGTGCTCAATGTCGACCTCTCCAAGCAGCAGCAGTCCAGCGACTGGGGTTCCGACAGCCTGACCGAGCCGCAGCTCGCCTACGCCGCCTCCGACGTGCTGCACCTTCATGCCCTGCGCGAGCGGCTCGACGCCATGCTGGTGCGGGAAGGCCGCACCGCGCTGGCAAAAGCCTGTTTCGACTTCCTGCCGACCCGCGCCCTGCTCGACCTCCAGGGCTGGGCGGAAGAGGACATTTTCGCGCATTCCTGAGGCCTCCGGCCGCTGTTAGCTTAGGGCTGCCGCCCCGTTTCGGACACTTTCGTGCGGCCTGTCGCAGGCTGCATGTTCAGGCGGCGCCGGATACAATGGCGTGCGCCCTCAACCGGACGAGACGAGCGACACCTCGGGAGCTCAGGTGAATTCGGCCCAGAATCCAACCTACGACGCCGCGCTTGCGGCGAAGTTTGCCAGCGCGGCGCGCCACAGCCGCCTGGTGCGGATTCTGCGCATTGCCGTGCCGGCGACGGTGGCAGCATCCCTGGCCGCGATCGTCGCGGTCTCGACCTTCCTCAATCCGTTCCAGATCCCGATAAAACTCGACTCCGGAAATCTCGTGGTGACGGGCACCAAGATCACGATGGAATCGCCGCATCTGGCGGGCTTCACGCCGGACCAGCGGCCCTACGAGCTCTGGGCCAAGACCGCGACGCAGGACATCACCGATCCCGATCATGTCGATCTCAACGATTTGCGCGCGAAGGTGCTGATGGAAGACAAATCGACTTTGCTGCTCGATGCCCGCACCGGCCGCTTCGACAACAAGCAGCAGCAGCTCGACCTGCGCAAGGATATCTTCCTGCGCACCTCGACCGGCTACGAGGCACGGCTGAACTCGGCCTTCGTCGACATGGGCAAGGGAACGGTCTCCTCGGATGAGCATGTCGACGTCAAGCTGACCAACGGCACGCTGACCGCCGACCGGCTGCGGATCACGGAAGGCGGTGAGGTCATCCGCTTCGAGGGCAATGTGGTGATGCATCTGGACAAGCTGGATGACCCCGCCGTTGCCCAGCCTGCGGCGGCCGAGCAGCCCGCGCCGCCTGTAAAGACACGCACGCCTCAGAACAAGTCTGCCAATTCGAAGTGATTTTCATGATGGGATTCTTCTCGCGCAACGAAGACAAGCGGTGCGCCATTCTCGGTGCGGCCGCGCTCGCCGCCACTGTCGCGCTGGTCGCAACCGGTGCGGCCGTCGCGCAGAGCACGATGCAAGGCGTGCCCAACGCGATGCAGGGCTTTTCGCAAAACCGCGATCAGCCGATCCAGATCGAAGCGGCCTCGCTCGAGATGCGCGACAAGAAGAAGGAGGCGACCTTCTCCGGCAATGTGAAGGTCATCCAGGGCGACACCACCATGACCTCGAAGACGCTCGTGGTGTTTTACGATTCGGGCGGCGGCGACAAGCCGGCCGCGCCGCAGCCCGCACCTGCGAAAGGGGCGAAGGCGGCCCCGATGCAGTCGGCGACGCCGGGTCCGGGCGGCAGTTCCTCGATCAAGCGGCTGGAGGCGCGCGGCAATGTCGTCGTCACCCAGAAGGACCAGGTGGTGACGGGCGAGACCGCCGTGTTCGACACCAAGACCAACCTCATCACCATGCTCGGCGGCGTCGTCCTCACGCAGTGCAAGAACGTGCTGCGCGGCGACCGTCTGGCAGTCGACATGACCACGGGCGTCTCGCGGGTGGAATCCGACAGCGGCAGGGTGCAGGCATTGCTGCCGCAGGGCGGCAGCAATGATTGCGGATCGGGGAGCCCGGGCAAGCCCGCTGCGGCGCCGCCGATGCAATTGCCCGGCGCAGGCAAGCAAAAGTAAATTCCTGAAGTAACTTCAAGCGCTTGGGCCAGATTCTCCCGATCCGAGGTTGAAGCTTGCCCGGCGAGGCTGTATCTAGCGCGAAGGGCTTTCCAAGCGGGGTTCGCCGCTTTTCGGGCGTGTTTCACTGGGCATGAGACATTCCTTCACTCATGCTGCGCCGGCGAATCGCAAGGCCGGTGCGGCAGATCGCGGGATCACGCGCGGATCATCGCGCAGGATTGTCGTGAAAGGCTAGAAGGCGGGATGGTCGATCTCTTCAGCATGTTCCGTCGGCGCCCCGCCAAGCGCGGCCGGCCAGGATTTGCGCGCCAGGACATCACCGCCCTCGGTGACAGCGTCGGCGGTCTCGTGCCCAGCCCGGTGCGTGATGCATCGCCGATCGCCCGTGACCAGCCGATGCGCCCGCCCGACCATTTCCAGGCCGACTACCAGGCCGATTACCAGACCGAGCCGCCGCGTGCCCAGGCGGTGCATCCCGTGAGGGCCGCCAGCAGGTCCAACGGCGCCGGCGGGCCGCAGCTTCTGAAGCGGCCGGGCTTCCTGGCTGTGCATAGCGTGGAAAAGAGTTTCGGCAGCCGCCAGGTGGTGCGCGGCGTCAGCATCTATGTGCGCCGCGGCGAAGCGGTCGGCCTGCTCGGCCCGAACGGCGCCGGCAAGACCACCGTGTTCTACATGATCACCGGCCTTATCAAGCCCGATCGCGGTGCGATCGAGCTCGACGGCCACGACGTCACCAAGCTGCCGATGTATCAGCGCGCGCGGCTCGGCATCGGCTATCTGCCGCAGGAAGCCTCGATCTTTCGCGGCCTCACCGTCGAGCAGAACATCCGCGCGGTGCTCGAAGTGGTCGAGCCCTCGCGCAAGAAGCGCGAGCAGCAGCTCGATTCGCTGCTCGACGAATTCAACATCACGCGCTTGCGGAAATCGCCGTCGATCGCGCTGTCGGGCGGCGAGCGCCGCCGCGTCGAGATTGCGCGCGCGCTGGCGACGCGTCCGAACTACATGCTGCTCGACGAGCCTTTCGCGGGCATCGATCCGATCGCGGTCGGCGACATTCAGGACCTCGTCCGCCATCTCACCAACCGCGGCATCGGCGTGCTGATCACCGACCACAATGTGCGCGAGACACTAGGCCTGACCGATCGCGCCTATATCGTCTATGCCGGTGAAATCTTGACCGAGGGTAGCCCGGATGAGATCGTCGCCGATCCCGACGTTCGCCGGCTTTACCTTGGCGAGGAATTCCGCCTCTAGCCCTTTTTTCGCGTTCGTCAAGCCGTGTACATCGGGCCTGGACTAGGATAAGCAAAAATCGGACCAACTTTTGGGATCGGTTCTTGCTTCATGGCGCTCACGCAGAGATTAGAGTTCCGGCAATCGCAGTCGCTGGTCATGACGCCGCAGCTGATGCAGGCGATCAAGCTGCTGCAATTGTCCAATCTCGATCTCACGACCTTCGTGGAAGAGGAACTCGAGCGGAACCCCCTGCTGGAGCGGGCCAACGACGAGGCCCCCGCGGGTGAAGCCCCGGCCGAGACCGGCCAGTTCAGCGATTCCGACGGGGGGCACAACGACGAGCCGGGCGGCGGTCCGGGCGAGGCGTTCGAGCCAGGCCAGGAAGAATGGATGAGCAAGGATCTCGGCACCCGCGCCGAGATCGAGCAGACCCTGGATACGGGCCTGGACAACGTCTTCTCCGAGGAACCGGCCGAGGCCGCCGCGCGCAACGCCCAGGATGCGGCGCCGACCACCTATACCGAATGGGGCGGCGGTGCCTCCGGCGACGAGGACTACAATCTCGAAGCCTTCGTCGCCGCGGAAATCACGCTCGGCGACCATCTTGCCGAGCAGCTCTCGGTCGCCTTCACCGGCCCGGCGCAGCGCATGATCGGCCAGTACCTGATCGACCTCGTCGACGAGGCCGGCTATCTGCCGCCGGATCTCGGCCAGGCCGCCGAGCGCCTTGGCGCATCGCAAGCCGACGTCGAGGACGTCCTTGCCGTGCTGCAAAAATTCGATCCGCCCGGCGTCTGCGCGCGCAATTTGAGCGAATGCCTGGCGATCCAGCTCCGCGAACTCGACCGCTACGACCCGGCGATGCAGGCCCTCGTCGAGCACCTCGATCTGCTGGCGAAGCGCGACATCGCTTCGTTGCGCAAGCTCTGCGGCGTCGACGACGAGGACATCGCCGACATGATCGGCGAGATCCGCCGCCTCAATCCCAAGCCCGGCATGAAGTTCGGCTCGGCGCGGCTCCAGACCATGGTGCCCGACGTCTATGTCCGCCCGGGCCCGGATGGCGGCTGGCATGTCGAGCTCAACAGCGACACCTTGCCGCGCGTGCTGGTCAACCAGACCTATTATTCCGAGCTGTCGAAGAAGATCGGCAAGGACGGCGACAAGTCCTATTTCACCGACGCGCTCCAGAACGCGACCTGGCTGGTGCGCGCGCTCGATCAGCGCGCCCGCACCATCCTGAAAGTTGCAACGGAAATCGTGCGCCAGCAGGACGGCTTCTTCACCCACGGCGTGGCGCATCTGCGGCCGCTGAATCTGAAGGCCGTGGCCGACGCCATCCAGATGCATGAATCCACGGTGTCGCGCGTCACCGCCAACAAGTACATGGCGACAAATCGCGGCACATTCGAATTGAAATATTTCTTCACGGCCTCGATCGCCTCCGCCGACGGCGGCGAGGCGCATTCCGCCGAGGCCGTGCGCCACCACATCAAGCAGCTGATCGATTCGGAAGCGCCGGCGGCGATCCTGTCGGATGACACCATCGTGGAACGCTTACGCGCCTCGGGAATTGATATTGCCCGCCGCACGGTCGCGAAGTATCGCGAAGCCATGCGCATTCCCTCGTCGGTACAACGCCGCCGTGACAAGCAGAGCGCTCTTGGTAACGTCCTCTCCACCGCAATGCCCGATCGCTCCCGCAACACCGAGCCGGCCTGATTGCGCTGGCGCGAAATCGGGCTACTCTCGATCCCCCATCGAGACCGATCCAAGCTGGGCACTTAAAACCAAGCGAGGCATCACATGACCCTCAGAATCTCGGGAAAGAGCGTCAGCGTCGGCGACGCCCTGCGCGGCCGCGTGACCGATCGGACCGACGAGGTCCTGCGTAAATATTTCGACGGGAACTATTCCGGCCACATCACCCTGAGCAAGGATGGCTTCGGCTTCCGCACCGACTGTGCCCTGCATCTTGATACGGGAATTACGCTGGAGGCCGATTCGAACGCGCCGGATGCCTATGCCAGCGCCGACCAGGCGCTCCTGATGATCGAGAAGCGGCTCAAGCGCTACAAGAGCCGGCTCAAGGACCGCTCGGCCCGCAAGGCCCATGTCGCCTCCGCCGCTCTCGCCGCCCTCGATGCCACGAGCTATGTGCTGGAGGCGCCGGGCGAGGGCGAGGATGAGGAGGAAATCACCGGCTACAGTCCCGTCATCATCGCCGAGGCCACCACCTCGCTGAAGCAGCTGTCGGTGAGCGAGGCCGTGATGGAGCTGGACCTCAGCGGAGCGCCCTGCCTGGTATTCCAGCACGGCTCTAGCGGCCGGGTGAACATCATTTACCGCCGGGCCGACGGCAATGTCGGCTGGATCGACCCGCCGGGGGCCAAACCGGACGGTTAAGGGCCGGAACCGGCCCCCGTACCAACCGCAGCCCTTAACAATGAGCGGGGCAAAGCCGCACGCAGCAGTTGGCACCGGGATTGCGTTGGAGTAGAAGCGCCCCACATCAGGATCGGGGCTAAGTCCCCCTCCTGCTTCACCTTCTTGATGCCGGCCAGGCATGGTTTGACCAAGCTGGCCAATTCGGAACCTGACGGTTTAATTCACCTCGGAAACCTTCCATGCCGATTACCGATCTGGTCGCACCCGAGGCGATTCTCCCGGCATTGAAGGTCAACAGCAAGAAGCAGGCGCTGCAGGAGCTCGCGGCCAAGGCCGCCGAGCTGACCGGGCAGAACGAACGCTCCGTGTTCGAGGTGCTGCTGCAGCGTGAGAAGCTCGGCACCACCGCGGTCGGCTACGGCGTCGCCATTCCGCACGGCAAGCTGCCCAAGCTGGAAAAGATCTTCGGCCTGTTCGCGCGCCTCGATCGTCCGATCGATTTCGAGGCGATGGACGGCCAGCCCGTCGATCTCGTCTTCCTGCTGCTCGCCCCCGAAGGCGCCGGCGCCGATCACCTCAAGGCGCTGGCCCGCATCGCCCGCCTCCTGCGCGACCAGGATATCGCCAAGAAGCTCCGCGCCTCGCGCGACGCCCAGGCGATCTATTCGGTGCTGGCGCTGCCGCCCGCGACCGCGGCGTAACGTCGCCTCTCCTCGTCGCCCGCTGAGAAGCGGAATCGATCCACGCAATTGCCAATGCACGCCGGCCATCTCCGTGGCATGCGCGCGGGATGTCGTGATCGCGCAACAACCGACGAGATCATGCGAAAAAAATTCCCCGTTTGAGACGTCCGGCACATCGCGCCATGTCGGCGTCCGCTAAGGACGGCTAGGAACGCAAGTGGCGCTTGGATCGACGCGCCGTCCTGCGCTTTCGCTGATGTCGTTACCTATCGCCCGCAGTCGGGCCCATAGGATGAAAGTGGTTGGCGCGGTGCAGTGCAGGGCTATTGTGGCGGGGCTAGTCATAGCAGGTACCGCAGTCCCGGCCGTCGCGCAGGAAGCCGGATCGCTGCTCCGGGAGATGCAGCGGCAGCAGGAGTTGCAGCGGCAGGAAAGGCTGCCGGCCCCTGACGAGATTCGACCGTGGCAGGCGCCCGCGGCCATCCCCGACCGGGGCGAGCGCATCATCGTGAAGGGCGTTCGCTTCACCGGCAAGGTGGAACTGCTGCCACAGGCCGAGCGCGAGCAACTCGCTGCCTCGGTGCGCGGCAAGCGCCTCGGCATCAAAGGGCTCTATGCGTTGGCCGATCAGGTGACTGCCGTGCTCCAGGGCCGCGGCCGGTTGCTGGCGCGCGCGCTGCTGCCGCCTCAGGACATCACCAACGGCATCGTCACGATCGAGATCGCCGAGGGCGCGCTCAAGACCATCACGCTCGACCGCGCCAGGGGCGTGCGCGTGCGTGAGGACCCGTTGCGCGCGATCATCGAAGGTCGTCTCAAGCCGGACGGCGTGACGCGGCAGGATCTGGAAGACGCGCTGTTGCGGATGAACGACCTGCCTGGCGTGTCGGTGCATGCCAAGCTCGCGCCGGGCGATGCGCCGAACGCCAGCAAGCTCGTCGTCGGCGTCGCGCAGGTGCCCGTCGTCGGGGGCGGCCTCTGGGGCGACAATTACGGCAGCGCCAACGTCGGCAAGGCGCAGGGCAACGGGCTCATCTCGCTCACCGACGTGTCCGGCTACGGCGACCTGACGCGGCTTTCCGGCACGGTGTCGCAAGGGCAGGAGTTCGGCTCGCTGACGACGAGCGTGCCGCTCGGCGCCAGCGGCTTCATTGCCAATGCGAACTATAGCTATCTCGGCTACCACAACATCGACGCCATTGGCCGCGCCCTCGGCCTCACCGGTTTCGCTCATTTCGCCAATGCCGGCGTCGACTACAGCCTGATCCGCTCGCGCGATTTCAACCTCCAGCTCGGCGGCGCCGTGACCTGGAAGGCGCTGGTCGACGACAGCATCGTCGGAAAGCTTCAGGACAAGCGCTCGACCTCCGGCACGCTCAGCCTCAACGGCGACCGGCGCGACGCGCTGCTCGGCGGCGGCATCACCAACTGGTCGGTGAGCTGGACTTTTGGCGATCTCGATCTTTCGCGCCTGCCGGGCGCGCTCGCGGCGGACCAGGCCGGGCTCCGGACGCAAGGGCAGTTCAACCGGATCAATGCCGCGGTTGCCCGGCTTCAGGCCTTGCCCGGCGACTTCGCACTGTTCGGTCGCCTCTACGGGCAATGGGCCGACAAGAACCTCGATTCCTCGGAAGATTTTGCGCTGGGCGGCCCGTTCGGCGTGCGCGGCTATCCCGTGGGCGAGGCGCGCGGCGACATGGGCGTGCTCGGCACGCTCGAGCTCCGCTACAACGCGCCGCTGCCCGTGCGCTTCGGCGGCCTGCAACTCGCGAGCTTCCTGGACGGCGGCTACGTCAAGATCAACGTGTCGCCGAACGGCATCGCGCCGGTCACTGTCTGCGGCTGCAACGATTACGGGCTCGCCAGCGCCGGCCTCGCCGCGCGCTGGACGCGCGAATGGCTGAACGTCTCGGCGAGCTGGGCCCATACGCTGGGCGACAATCCCGGCCGTTCCATCATCACCGGCGCCAATGCCGATGGCGTCAAGGCCAACGATCAGTTCTGGCTGCAAGCCGGCATTCGCTTCTGATGTTTCGAGGGGGCACGCGATGACATCGACCCTGCCGCGGATGCGACTCGCAATCGCGCTGTCCGCGACCACGATGCTGACGCCGCCGGCGCTGGCGCAGACGCTGCCGACCGGCGGCCAGGTCGTGTCGGGACAGGCCACGATCAGTCAGTCCGGCAACGCCATGACGATCAACCAGTCGAGCGACCGGATGATCGCCAACTGGCAGAGTTTTTCGATCGGCGCCGGCAGCTCCGTGACCTTCAATCAGCCCGGCGCATCCTCGGTCGCGTTGAACCGCGTCGTCGGCCAGGACCCGTCAAGAATCCTCGGCAGCCTCAGCGCCAATGGCCAAGTATTCCTGATCAATCCGAACGGCATCGCCATCGGCAAGACCGGCAGCGTGCAGACCGGTGGCTTCGTCGCTTCCACGCTCGGCATCAGCAACGCTGATTTTCTGGCCGGCCGCTACAATTTCACCGGCAGCGGCGGCGCGATCACCAATGAGGGCAGCATCTCCGGCAAGGTGGTGGCGCTGATCTCGCCGAGCGTCAGCAATTCCGGCAGCATCACCGGCAGCACGGCGCTCGCCGCCGGCACCGACGTGCTGCTCGACTTCAACGGCGACGGCCTGCTCTCGGTCGAGGTCAAGGCCTCTACCGTCAAGACCCTGGTCGAGAACAAGGGATTGATCCGCGCCGATGGCGGGCTCGCCATCCTCACCGCCAGGGGCGCGAGCGACGCCATGAAGGGCGTCGTCAACAACACCGGCGTGGTGCAGGCCGCGAGCATCGGCAGCAGGAACGGCCGCATCCTTCTGCTCGGCGGTGCCAAGCACGGCGAGGTCAATGCCGGCGGCACGCTGCGGGCCCGCTCGGTCGAAACCTCCGCCGCCAAGGTCAATCTCGCCGCCGATCTGAAGGTCGATACGCTGGGCGGACGCTGGCTGATCGATCCCGTCAACATCACCATCGACGCGAACTACGCTGGCGTCTTGCAGACCGCGCTTGCGAGCGGCGACGTGACGGTGACGACCTCGGGCAGCGGCGCCGACGCGGGCAACGTCACGGTCAACTCCGCCGTCACCTGGGGCTCGCATATCCTGACGCTGCGGGCCGACAACAACATCGTCATCAATGCGCCGCTGACTTCGACCGGCACGACGAGCAGTGACGGCCTGGTCCTGCAATACGCACAGACCACGGCCACCGGTGGCTACACCATCAACGCACCGGTCAACCTGGCCGCTGGCAGCCTGTTCCAGACTCAGAAAGGAACTGATGCCGCCATCACCTATGCGGTGATCACCGACGTGAATGCCCTGCAGAACATCAACACCAACCGGTCCGGCAACTACGTGCTGGGCGCGAACATCGATGCCAGCGCCACGGCGGGCTGGAATGGTGGCGCCGGCTTCACACCGATCGGCGGCATCGGCGATATCAGCAGCTATTTTTCCGGCATTTTCGACGGGCTCGGTCACCACATCAGCAACCTGACCATCAACCGGCCGTCCAGCGATAACATCGGCCTGTTCGGCTACATCCATGGCGGGACCATCCGCAATGTCGGATTGGAAGGCGGCAGCGTGACGGGCAACAATGCCGTCGGCGGGCTGGTGGGGTCGAGCGGCCTCTGGGTCTACGGCGGCACGAGCAGCGTCGCTTACAACACCATCAGCAACGTTTACAACACGGGCAATGTGACCGGCAGCGGCGCCATGGTCGGCGGGCTGGTCGGCGACGCCTATATCACGACGATCAGCAACTCATATGCCACCGGCACGGTTGCGGGTTATGGCGCCGCCGGCGGGCTGGGAGGGCGCGTCGTCGCCTCGTCCGTCTCCAACTCGTATGCGACCGGCAACGTGTCCGCTGTCTGGGACGGCGCCGGCGGGCTGATCGGGTACAATATCGGCACGTGGATCGGACCGGGCCCGGCGGATTATGCCATCGGTACGGTGAGCCACTCTCATGCCACGGGTACGGTAACTGGCGGCGTCAATGTTGGTGGCTTGTTGGGTTACAGCAACATCGGTCTCGTCACCGACAGTTACGCCACTGGTAATGTCTCGGGCACAGGTTCTAATGGAGGCACAGGCACAGCTGCCGGCGGACTGGTGGGGTTCGCCTCGTACAGCCAGGTCGAGCGGTCTTACGCCACCGGCAACGTGTCCGGTGTCGATGCGGTCGGCGGGCTGGTGGGGGGCAACTGGTACGGCGGCACGGTAAGCCAATCTTACGCGACCGGCAACGTGTCCGGAACGAGGTCGGTCGGCGGGCTGGTCGGGCACAGCAATGAAGCCGTTTCAGTGCTCGATTCCTATGCCACGGGAGCGGTTTCAGGAAATTCCGAGGTCGGCGGGCTGGTGGGGGTGAATCAGGAAAGTCACGTGGGCCGGAGCTACTTCGCGGGCACCGTGTCGGGAACCAGCAATGTCGGCGCGATCGTGGGGATGAACTGGGATGGCGGCGACGTCACCCAAAGCTATGCGAACAGGGACACATCGGGGCAGAGCGCCGCCTGTGGCGCATCCTTCGGCGGCGGCATCTGCGATGGCGGCATGCTCACCACAGCACAGCTGCGCGATCCCTTCACCTTCATCAACAACGGCTTTGACTTCGTCGGCATCTGGGGCAAGTCCGTCAGCGGCGCCAACAACGGCATGCCGGTGCTGCGCGCGTTCGGCGACACCGTCTATGATGCCTATGTCAACGTCGCGGGCTCGGCCAGCACCACCTATGGCACGCTGGCCTCGCTCGGCGGATTGACGATGACCGGCGTGAACGCCAATCGCGTCACGCTCGGCTGGGGCAGCGCAGTCACCACCGCATTGGGCGCGGGCAGCTACAATCTCAGCGGCCCCGACGTTCTCAACGCGACCGGCTCGGGCGGCGCGGTCTATGTCGGCTCGGTCGCGGTCGGCCTCACCATCGACAGGGCGGCGCTCACCATCAGCGCCAACGCGTCCAAGACCTATGACGGCCTCGCCTTCTCCGGCGGCAGCGTCGCTTATTCCGGCTTCATGAATGGCGAGACTGCGTCCGTGCTGTCGGGCGCGCTCAGCTATGGCGGCACCGCGCAGGGCGCGGTGAATGCCGGCCGCTACAGCCTGACGGCGTCGGGCCTCTCCTCGGCCAACTATGTGATCACCTATGTCGACGGTTCGCTGACCGTCAACAAGGCGCCGCTCACCATTGCAGTCAACGGCGTCACGAAGATTTACGACGGCGTGCCGTTCTCCGGCGGCAGCGCGATCTATTCCGGCTTCGTGAACGGGGAGGGGATGTCCGCGCTATCCGGCACGCTCGTCTACGGCGGCTCGGCCCAGGGCACGCGTAATCCCGGGGTCTACAGCATCGCCGCCTCGGGGCTGACATCCGCGAACTACGACATCACCTATGTCGACGGCCGGCTCGCGATCATTCCGCGCGACGCGGGCGCCTGCTCGCTTGGGGCCGGCGGCAACCCGGTCTGCGGGGCCACTCCGCCCAATCCCGCCGCGCCCATCGGGCTGAACGACCAGGCGCCGATCGAGGTCGTGCTGCGGTAGAGCACCTGGCAGCGGCACAATCGCTGCACCTCGTGACGGCATTTGCGCCCACATGCTACGCCTGGTGAGACCGCAGAGGCGGCCCCCACGCGTTCGAACCGAAGCCCCGCCGTCCGCGACTTATTCTCGCAGCCGGGCGCTGTGATGTTTCTCCGCCGGATTTGACCGTCGCGCGTCCCGGCGCGGCTTCGGTGCAGGGTTTTTTGAGCCATGAATTGCGCTTCGATCGGCCGGATTTTCGGCCTGCTTTGCTCGGTCACCATTGCCGTGACGGCTGCCGTTCATGCCGACGATGCATCCAACGACCGCGTCATCGCCGAAAAGACCGAGATCATCGCGGCTGATCCGACCAACGCGGTTGCCTACGAGCTGCGTGGCGAAGCCTGGTACCTGAAGCGCGACAAGGATCGCGCCTTCGAGGATTGCAGCGCCGCGATACGAATCGATCCGAATTTCGGGCGGGCTTACAACTGCCGCGGCCGCGCCTATTCGGCGAAGGGCGAACGGGACCGCGCTTTGGCCGATTACAACGAGGCCATTCGCCTCGATCCCGGCTACGGCCCGTCCTACACCTCCCGTGCCCTCGAATATTTCAACAAGCGCGATTTCGATCCCGCGATTACTGCCTTCACCGAGGCCGTCGAACGCAACCCCAAGCAAGCCTATTTTGCGGTCGTCATGAGAGGCGAGGCGTATGCGGCGAAGGGCGACACCGATCGCGCCGTCGCCGATTACAACGAGGCGATGCGCCGCAATCCCTCCGCCGCATGGCCCTACGAGCTGCGAAGCACCGCCCATTTCGAGAAGGGCGAGTTCGATGCAGCGCTCGACGACTGCAACAGCGCGGTCCGTCTGGAGCCCAAGAGCGCCGGCGGGCATTACTGCCGGGCCGTCGTCCTCCTGAAAAAGGACGACGCCGATGGTGCCATTCGGGAGTTCGACGAGGTCACGAGGATCGCCCCGGCGTTCGTGAAGGCCTATCTCGCGCGTGCCGTCGCTTGGCACAAGAAGGGCGACGACAAACATGCCATTGCCGATTTCGACGAAGCGATCAGGCTGCAGCCGGGAAATTCGACGGCCTACAACAATCGCGCCGCTGCGTTTCGCGACATGGGCGAGCACGATCGCGCGCTCGCCGACTACAACGAGGCGATCCGGCTCGATCCCAACAACCAGGTCGCGTTGGTCAATCGCGGCATCCTCTATATGAAACTGTCCGACGCCAAACATGCGCGCGCGGATTTCAAGAGCGTGCTCGCGCTGCCGCCGGGCGACCAATGGGCCGTGGAGACGGCGCGCGAAGGGCTTGGCTTTTTGAAGTGATACGAGAGCAGGGCGCGCTGCAACTCCACACCCCGTTATTGCGAGGAGCCACCCGGTCCCGCCTTCGGCGGGCCGGATGGCAGGCTTCGCTGCGCTCGCAATGACGAGGAGAGCGCAGGCGATCTATCACCCAAATGAAAACGGGCACGGCTTTCGCCGGCGCCGCTCGTGCGCGTCAGCAGACCGTCGGCAGCAGGCGCCGGACTTCGTCGAGCAGTTCGGAAATCGCCGTCTTGTCGCCCGCGAGGTGCCTAAGCAGCGCACTTTGGAATAGACCGTCGAACAGCGCATAGAGCGCGGCGGGCGACGACGCCGGCCGCTTGCCGCCGAGCTCGGCATAGCGGGAGGCGATGCGCCAGATCATCGCTTCCAGGCTCTTGTCGATCTCGAGTACATCCTTGCGAAACGCCGCCTCGAACATCGCCTGCGAGCGCAGGTCGTACCAAAGGCGGTGCATACGGGCTTCGTTCTGCAGCGTTGCTGCGAGCTTGGCGAGGAAACCCTCCGTCAATTCGTCGCGGCTCGTTGCTGTCGCGACGACATCGTCATATCGCGTCACGCACTTCGCCTTGTAGTGGCGGACGCAGCAGCAGATCAGGTCGAGTTTGTCGCTGAAATAATAGTGGAACACGCCGTGCGTGAACGCCGAGTTCTGCGCGATTTCGCGCAGGCTGGTGCGTGCGAAGCCGAGCTCTCCAAGCGTTTCGAGCGCGGCCTCGGCAAGCTCGACGCGCCGCGCGTTGAACTTCTCGTCGCGCAGCACCTCGGCCGCATCAGCCACACGCCGGGCCGCTCCCGTCACCTGCCGCGCCATCTCGTCCCTTCCTCAGTCCCGTTCTTTCAAGGACTTATACCGCGTCGACCGCGGAATGCTCCATCCCCTCACAACCACTTCCTTTGACAACTGTCAAATTCGTTCTTGACAAGTGTCAAGATTTTGGCGGAGGTTCGCACCAAGAATTTGGACAGTCGTCAAGACGTCCGACCATGGAGGAACGCTTCGCTGGGTGCCGCCGAAAGGCCTGCGCCCATCGACCTGGTGCGCGCCGATTGGCGCGGCACGAATCGATCACCAGCAACGGAGGAGTGCGTCATGAGTGGGAAGAGCCTTGCAGGCAGGAAAGCCCTGGTCACCGGCGGTGCCCGAGGAATCGGCGCGGCCATCGCGCAAGCGTTGGCGCGAGCCGGCGCCTCGATCATGATCGCCGACATCCTGGAAGAGACCGGCCGCGCCAGCGCAGCCGCTATCGCGAAGGAAGACGTCGCCACGGGCTTCGTCCAGCTCGACGTCACCGACGACGCTCAATGGGAGCGGGCGGTTGCCAAGACCGTCGCAACCCTCGGCGGCTACGACATTCTGATCAACAATGCCGGCATCGAGATCACGTCGCTGATCTCCGAGGTCAAGGCCGAGGACGCGCGGCGGATGTGCGACGTCAACATCGTCGGCACCGTGCTCGGCATGAAGCACGCCTTCCGTGCCATGCGCCCGGGCGGGCCGGCCGGCAAGGGCGGCGCCGTCGTCAACATCGCCTCGGTTGCGGCAACGATCGCCTTCCCGAGCATCGCGGTCTATTCGGGCACCAAATCCGCGGTTGACCGCATGACGCGGGTCGGAGCGATGGAAGCCGGCAAGCTCGGTTTCGGCGTGCGCGTCAACTGCATCTATCCTGGCCTGATCCCGACCGACATGGGCATGCAGCTCGCCAACGACATCGTCAAGGTCGGGCTCGCGGCTGACGTCAACGCCGCAGTCGGCTCGGTGGTGGAGCAAACCCCGCTCGGCCGTCTCGCCGAGGTCACGGACATCGGCGATGCCACGGTGTTCCTGTGCTCGAACGAGGCGCGCTTCATCACCGGCATCGGACTGCCGGTCGATGGCGGCATGGGCATGTAGCAAACAACCAGACACCGAACATTTCGGAGGAACGCAATGAGTGCGAAGAAACCCGTCATCGTCTATGGCGCGTCCGGCTACACCGGCCGGCTGGTCTGCGAATATCTGCGCGAGTACAACATCCCCTTCATCGCTGCCGGCCGCAGCACCGAGAAGCTCAACGCTGCAATGAAGGCGAACGTGGCCGGCATCGAAACCGCCGACTACGAGGTGGTGGAAGTGCCGCACACCGTGGCTGCGCTGACTGAATTGTTCAATGGCGCCTCGGTGGTGCTCAACACCGTCGGCCCCTTCGCCAAGTTCGGCGGCGAGGTGGTGCAGGCCTGCTGGGCTTCCAGGTGCCACTACACCGACACCACCGGCGAGCAGGACTGGCTGATCACGCTCGAGCAGGAGTGGGGCACGAAGTTCGCCAATGCCGGGCTGCTGTTGGCGCCAGGCATCGCGCAGATGTACACTACCGGCGAGATCGCCGCGCAGCTGTGCCTGGAGACGCCCGGCCTCGACACGCTGGACATTGCCGTGTTCTGGGGTGGCAGCCCGACCATCGCATCGACGCAGACCATCCTGGTCAACGCCGCGATGGCCAAGGCCTACTACCTGGAGCAGAACAAGTACGTCGAGCATCAGCCCGATGCCGGCCTCTACAACCTCGCCATCCCCGGTCAGCACGAGCTGGCGCTAGCGTTGCCCTGGGGAGGCACCTCGCACCCGGTGTGGTTCAAGCGCGATCCGCGCGTGGCCAACGTGAAGGTGCTGGGCGGCGTGTTCAATCGCGCGCTGATGCTGGGCGTGCCGCAGATCGTCGCGGCCGCGCTGGAGGCGACCAAGGACATGAATCCCGACGATCGCTACGCCGCATTGGCGCAGACCGCCGCCGGTGTGATGAACACCATGCCGCCGCGCGAGAACCCGCGCGTCAACAAGTCGATGGATTCGGTGCATGCCTCCGGCCCGTTGGGGCGCGCGCACTGCATCATCTACGGCAACAGCAACTACAAGCAGACCGGCTTGCTGCAGGCCTATGCCGCGGCGCACCTGCTGCAGCAGCCGCCGAAGCGCGTGGGGTTCGCCTCCGGCTGCCAGGCGTTCGGCCATCACGAGCTGCTCGGGCAGTTGCGCAGCTTCGGGCTCGTCAGCAAGCCGGTTCTGACCGTGCACGATTGAGTAAATCACGGGTGACGCGGACCTCCGCGTCACCCGCTACCGCTTCGGGTGTTGATCATGCGTTTCATCGATTACCTGGACAAAGGTGCCTCGCTCGGCGCCGACGCGCCGTGCCTCACCATGGATGGCCGCGACCTCAGCTATCGCGACGTGCAGTTGCTGAGCTACCGCGTCGCGCGCGGGCTCGCGCGATCGGGGATTGCTGCCGGCGAGAAGGTCGCAATCCTGTCCGGCAACGATCCGGTCGCGTTTGCCTGCGTGTTCGGCATTTCCCGCGCGGGCTCGGTCTGGTGCCCGATCAATCCGCGTAATGAGGCGGCCGAAAATCGGCTCATCCTCGAGCAATTTGACTGCAGCCTGCTGTTGTTTCATTCAAGCTTCGCGTCGATGGTCGAGGCGGTGCGTGCAGAGCTGCCAAAGCTGCGCGCCGTCGTCTGCCTCGATGCTGAGTTGTCCTTCGCGCCATCGTTCGACAGCTGGCTCGCCGGTCTTGCAGACGACCACTATCAACGCGAGACGATCGACGATCTCGCGATGATCCCGGGCACCGGCGGCACCACCGGCAAGCCGAAGGGGGTCATGCTGTCGGGCCGCAACATCGAGGCGATGACGGCACTGACGCTGATGGGCTATCCCTTCAAGGGCCGCCCGGTCTACCTCGCGCTTGCGCCGCTGACCCACGCGGCCGGCGTGCTGTGTTTCCCGATCATGGCGCTCGGCGGCCGCATCGTGATCATGCATCACCCCGACATCGCAGAATTTCTCGATCTGATCGAGCGCTATCGCGTCACGCACACCTTCCTGCCGCCGACCGTGATCTACATGCTGCTCGATCATCCGAAGCTCGACTCCGCGCGGCTCGGGTCTCTGCAATGTTTCTGGTACGGCGCGGCGCCGATCTCGGCCGCGCGGCTTGCGGAGGCGCTCCAGCGTATCGGGCCGATGGCGCAGTTGTTCGGTCAGACCGAAGCGCCGATGATGATCTCGATGATGGCACCTAGCGAGCATTACAATGCCGACGGCACGATCGCGATGGAGCGTCTCGCCTCGGCCGGGCGGATCAGCCCGCTGGTGCAGGCCGGCATCATGGATGGCGACGGCAATTTGCTGCCGACCGGCGCCCGCGGCGAGATCGTGGTCCGCGGCTCGCTGGTGATGGAGGGCTATTACAAGAATCCCGAGGCTACGGCGGAAGCCTCCGCACATGGCTGGCACCACACCGGCGACATCGGCTACATCGACGGCGACGGCTACCTCTATATCGTCGATCGTGCCAAGGACATGATCATCACCGGCGGGTTCAACGTCTACTCGATCGAGGTCGAGAACGCGCTGCGGGCGCATGAGGCGGTGCAGGATTGCGCCGTGATCGGGCTGGCGGACGAGAAATGGGGTGAGCGGATCGTCGCCGTCGTGCAGCCCCGCGCCGGCCAAAGCGTCGATGCGACGGCGCTGGCGGCCTTCGTCAAGCAGCGGATCGGCAGCGTCAAGACACCGAAACAGATCGAAGTCTGGGACGATCTGCCGCGCTCCAAGGTCGGCAAGGTGCTGAAGCCGGACATCCGCGCGCGGCTGGCGGAGCGTTCAGGCTGCTGAGGCGCATCTTATTGCAGCGCCCATCGCTTCGAAGATATCCGCGAGACGCGCTGACGCGGACATTCGCGCGGGCCTGGAACTCTCATCCGAGTCTGGGCAGGCAAACGCATGTTTCCGCTTTTCGATGCACGTTTTGGGTGTCACCATGCTTTTGAACGGACGGGAGGGCCGCCATGCGCTGGTGTGTCTCGGTCGGGGCGGTGCTTGTTGCGGGGGCGATCGTCGGAGGTGACGTTGCCAGCATTGCCGCGCCGGGCCAGAAATCAGGGATAGCCGACGCCAGGCACAGCGCACTGTCCGTCAATGTCGAGCTCGTTATCGCCGTCGACATCTCCTATTCGATGGATATGGACGAACTCGCCGTTCAGCGCGAGGGCTATGCACAGGCCATCGTCTCGAAAGAGTTTCTTCAGGCGCTAAGCGCCCGTCCGGCCAGCAAGGTGGCTCTGACCTATTTTGAGTGGTCGATGTCGGGCGACGAGAGGATCATCATTCCCTGGCGGGTGATCGACGGTCCGGAATCGGCGGACGCCGTGGCGGCCGAGATCATGAAGGCTCCGATTCGCCGAGGTTCGAGTACCTCGATCTCCGGCGCGATCAATTTCGCAGTGCGGCTGTTCGAAGAGAATCCCTATCGCGGGTCGCGGCGCGTCATCGATATTTCCGGCGATGGGCCGAACAACGACGGAGACCCCGTGACCGGCGCGCGCGACGCTGCCGTTGAGAAGGGTATCATCATCAACGGCCTGCCGATCATGGTGAAGGAGCCGTCCTTTGCAACGACCGATATCGAGAACCTCGATCTCTATTACGAGGACTGCGTGATCGGAGGGCCGGGCGCCTTCATCATGACAATCAAGGATCGCGAAAAATTCCAGGAAGCGATCCGGACCAAGCTTGTTCTCGAAGTTGCGGGGCTGACGCCGGAGGGGAGGATCGTCCGAACCGCCGAGAATGAGCCCCGGGTGTCCTGTCTGGCCGGCGAAGAAAAATGGCGGGAGCGCCGGCGACGGATCATGCGCTAGTTGCCCGTCAGCAAGGCGAACCGACGCCGGTCGATCGCCTCACGCGCCACCAGCCCTGCCGCCCTGCAAAGATCTGGCGCATAGAGTTGGCAGCGCCGCTCCTGCTTCTCGGCCCATAAAAAATGCGCGGGCCGCCTTGAGGCATGCCTGCGCGTTTGAATTCGTCAGCTGTGCGCGCCTGCGTCAGTGCACGCTCACCGCTTGCAGCTCGTTGCTCCAGGCGTTGGCGACTGCGGCTTCGCGGCTGTCGGTCAGCATGATCGGCGTGCCGTCTGCGGCGTGGAGCGCGAAGAGCTTGAGGCCCGGCGCGATTTTCGGCGCTTCGGGAAACAGGCCCGGCACATCCTCGGAGCGGATCTGCTTCACATAGGCGATATGGCCTTCGCCGAGGGTTGCCAGCGTCTCGGGCGAGACGTTCTTGGCTTCGTATTCGAACGCAACGTGACCTTCACTCATGGTCTCGACTCCTTCACAGAAACTAAGCGGTCGAGTCCGCTACTCGTTCCATTATTCGTGCTCATTGATAGCGATTGTCTTAACGATCCTCTCCGGTTCAGGCCGGGCAAGATCGACCGACAGCAGCCCGTTCTTCAGATCCGCACCCAGCACGAGCATCCCCTCCGCCAGCACGAAGGTGCGCTGGAAGTGGCGCGCGGCGATGCCGCGATGGATGTATTGCCGGGTCTTGTCGTCCTGCTGACGCCCGCGAATCACGAGCTGGTTTTCCTCAATGGTTACATCGAGTTGGTCGCGGGTGAATCCGGCGACTGCCAGCGTGATCCGCAGCCGCTCGGGCTGGCCGTCCGATCGGTCGCACCTCTCGATATTGTAGGGAGGGTAGCCGTCGGCGCCTTTGACGACGCGGTCGAGCACACGCTCGATCTCGTCGAAGCCCAGAAGGAACGGACTGGAAAGCGTTGGAACACGAGACATAGTTTACAAAGTCCTCTCGAAGCGACTTTGGCATTTCAGGGCCCGGAAGCGGCGCCCCTTGGTCAGCAATATGGTCATAACCCCGTGTCGGTTCAAGGACGTAGCCGGGGGCCTTTGGATGGGCCATGTCGCCGCGCCATGGCGCAGATCGTCATGGCCGGGCTTGTCCCGGCCATCCACGACCTCACGCGGCGCGCCAAGAACGTGGATGCCCGGAACGAGCCCGGGTATGACGAATCGACGAACGATTTATCTCAATGAAAACAAGCCCCTGGCTACTGTGCATGGGGTTGTTTTTCACGTTTTTGATCGGCCGGCCCTCGGAACCGGTCAGGCCTCGATCCGCGTCCGCCCGTCACCGCTGAAAAGGTGCAGTTTCGGCCGCACCGCCGCGACGCGGATCCTCGCACCGATGGCGGGGGCCTCGGTTCCGGGAATGCGGACGATGACCTCGCCGGGCGGCAGCTCGCCCGGGGTGGCGGCGACGCGCTGCTCGTCCTGGGCGCGCGTGCCGTAGACGAAGGTTTCCGCGCCGACGCGCTCGATGGCTTCCACGGTCAGCGGCAATGCGACACCGCCGGCCGGGGTCTGGTCGGTGATGACGAAATCTTCCGGGCGGATGCCGAGGATGCCGGCCTCGGTCGCGCTGCCGCCGAGCTGCGATTTGATCTCATCGGCGCGCGTCGACATTAGGTTCATCGGCGGCGCCCCGATGAAGGAGGCGACGAAGGTCGTTGCCGGCTTTTCGTAGATCGCCAGCGGATTGCCGACCTGCTCGACCTGGCCGCCGTTCATCACCACGAGAATATCGGCGAGCGTCATCGCCTCGAGCTGGTCGTGGGTGACGTAGATCGACGTCGTGTTGAGCCGGCGCTGCAATTTGCGGATCTCGACTCGCATCGCGATGCGCAGCTTGGCATCTAAGTTCGACAGCGGCTCGTCGAACAGAAACACTTTTGGCTGGCGCACGATGGCGCGGCCCATGGCGACGCGCTGGCGCTGGCCGCCGGAGAGCTGGCGCGGCTTGCGCTCCAGCATCGGCGCGAGCTCGAGCACGCGCGCGGCTTCCTCGACGCGGGTCTTGACCTCGGCTTCCGCCATGCCGCGGTTGCGCAGGCCGTAGGCCATGTTGTTGTAGACGCTCATATGCGGGTAGAGCGCGTAGTTCTGGAACACCATCGCGATGTCGCGATCGGCGGGCTCGATCTGGTTGACGACGCGGCCACCGATGTCGATCTCACCGCCGGTGACGGTCTCGAGCCCCGCGACCATGCGCAGCAGCGTGGACTTGCCGCAGCCGGAGGGACCGACCAGCACGCAGAACTGACCGTCGGCGACGTCGACATTGACGCCCTTGATGGCCTCGAAGCCGCCCGTATAGGTCTTGCGGACGTTGCGCAGGGTGACGTTAGCCATGAAAACTCACTTTTCGGTCTCGACCAGGCCGCGCACGAACAATTTCTGCATGGCGACGACGACGAACACCGGCGGCAGCATCGCCAGCACGGCCGTCGCCATCACGATTGGCCATTCGGTCAGCGCATCGGTGGTGGTGATCATCTTGCGGATGCCGACCTGGATGGTCTGCATGTCGTCGCGCGTGGTGATCAGCAGCGGCCAGAGATATTGATTCCAGCCGAGGATGAAGAGGATCACGAACAGCGCCGCCATGTTGGTGCGCGACAGTGGCAGCAACGTATCCCAGAAGAAACGCAAGGGGCCGGCGCCGTCGATGCGCGAGGCCTCCAGCAGCTCGTCCGGCACGGTCATGAAGAACTGGCGGAACAGCAGCGTCGCGGTGGCCGACGCGATCAGCGGCAGCGCGAGGCCGGCATAGCTGTCGAGCATGTGCAGGTCGGCGACGATCTTGTAGGTCGGGTAGATGCGCACCTCGACCGGCAGCATCAACGTGATGAAGATGATCCAGAAGATCGCCATCCGGAACGGAAAGCGGAAATACACGATCGCATAGGCCGAGATGATCGAGATCGCGATCTTGCCGATCGCGATCGCCAGCGCCATCACCAGCGAGTTCAGCATCATGTTGCCGACGGGCTCGCGGGTCGAGCCGCTCGTGCCGACGAAGATGGTCTGGTAGTAGACCTCGAAGAAGTGCCCGCCGGGCAGCAGCGACATCTGACCGTTGGCGATCAGCGCGTTGTCCTGGGTCGAGGCGACGATCGCGATGTAGACGGGGAATGCGACGATCGCGATCCCGACCCAGAGGATGAAATGGGCGACGTAGCGCCTGATGCCCTCGTCCTCGACCATCAGTAGGTCACCTTGCGTTCGACGAAGCGGAACTGGATTCCCGTCAGCACGATCACCATGACCATCAGGATCACCGATTGCGCCGCGGAGCTGCCGAGATTGCCGCCCAGCAGGCCGTCGGAATAGACCTTGTAGACCAGCGTGACCGTCGACGTGCCGGGACCGCCGCGGGTCATGGTGTCGATGATGCCGAAGGTGTCGAAGAAGGCGTAGACGATGTTGACGACCAGCAGGAAGAAGATCGTGGGCGACAGCAGCGGGAAGGTCACGGTCCAGAACCGGCGCATCGGACGGGCGCCGTCGATCGCGGCGGCCTCGAACACGCTTCGGGGGATGGCCTGCAGGCCGGCGAGGAAGAACAGGAAATTATAGGAGATCTGCTTCCACGCCGCGGCGAGGATAATCAGCGCCGCCGCCTGGTTGCCGTCGAGCAGCGGATTCCAGTCGACGCCCAGGCCGCGCAGATAGCGCGACAGCACGCCGAGCGAGGGATGCAGCATGAAGATCCAGAGCACGCCGACGACGGGCGGCGCCACCGCATAGGGCCAGATCAGCAGCGTGCGGTAGAGCATCGAGCCGCGCAGCGGCTTGTCGGCCATCACGGCGAGCAGCAGCGCAAACGACAGCGACGACACGGCGATCGCGAACGAGAAGAAGAAGGTCCGGACGATCGCCTCGAAATAGGCGGGGTCCTTGAACAGCTCGATGTAATTCTCGAACCAGACAAAGGTGCTCGAGAGACCGAAAGCATCCTGGAGCAGGAAGGACTGGATCACCGCCTGCAGGGCCGGCCAATAGAAGAATATCAGGACGATCGCGAGCTGCGGCGCAACCAGCGCGTAGGGCAATAGCTTTGATTGGAAAATGGCTTGCTTTTGCATGATGCCAGCTGAAGCGGCAGGCCGGCTTACCGGCCTGCCGCTGATCGCCTCACTTGACGGCGGTCTTTTCGAACTGACGCAGCATCGTGTTGCCGCGCTCGACGGCGGCGTCGAGCGCCTGCTTGGCGGTCTTCTTGCCGGCCAGCGCCTGCTCGATCTCTTCCGACCAGACGTCACGGAGCTGAACCATGTTACCGAGACGCAAGCCGCGCGAATTCTCGGTCGGCTCCTTGTTGGTCAGCTCGAGCAGCGGGGTCTCGAGATAGGGCTGATCCTTGTAGAAACCTTCTTCCTTCGCCTTGGCGTAGGCCGCCTTGGTGATCGGCAGATAGCCCGAGGCCTTGTGGATGTAGACTTGGCGATCGGTGTCCGAGAGGAAGGTCAGGAACTTCGCGACGCCCTTGTATTCCGCGGCCGACTTGCCGCCCATGACCCAGAGCGAGGCGCCGCCGATGATCGAGTTCTGCGGCGCGCCCTTGGCGTCCGGATAATAAGGCATCGGCACGGCGGTGAAGTTGAACTTGGCCTGCGCCTTGACGTTGCCGAAGAACGCCGACGAGGTCAGGTAGATCGGGCATTCACCCGAGGTGAAGCGGCCTTCGCCGGTGTTGGTGCGGCCGGCATAGTCGTAGGTCTTGTTCTTCTGGAGCTCGACCAGGGTTTCGAGATGCTTGACCTGGAGCGGGCCGTTGAACTCCAGCACGGTGTCGAAACCGTCGAGGCCGTTGGCCTTGCTGGCGAGCGGCACGTTGTGCCAGGCGGAGAGCTGCTCGAGATTGACCCAGGTGACCCAGGAGCCGGAGAAGCCGCAGGTGTCATGACCCGCAGCCTTCAGCTTCTTGGCGGCCTCGAACGTTTCGGGCCAGGTCTTGGGGATCTCGACGTTCGCCTTCTTGAGCTCGTCGAGGTTGACCCACATGACGGTCGACGACGAGTTGAACGGGAAGGACAGCATCTCGCCCTTCGAGGTCGAGTAGTAGCCGGTGATGGCGGGCAGGTAGATCTTGGGGTCGAACTTCTCGCCGGCCTCGGCCATCAGCTTGTAGACGGGTTTTACGGCGCCGGTCGCGGCCATCATGGTCGCGGTGCCGACTTCGAACACCTGCATGATGTGCGGGGCATTGCCGGCGCGGAACGCCGCGATGCCGGCGTTCATCGTATCGGGATAGTTGCCCTTGTAGGTCGGGATCACCTTGTAGTCGGTCTGCGAGGCGTTGAAGTCGGTGGCGAGCTTGACGATGACGTCATTGTTGGCGCCGGTCATCGCGTGCCACCACTGGATTTCGGTCACGGCCAAGGCCGGCGATGCGCCCATGCCGATCGTGATTGCAACTGCGGCAGCCGCCCCAAAGTGTCGAAGAGCCATCAAGTAAACCTCCCTTGGCCGTCAAAAAGAAGCGCTTGCGCTAGCAGCGCCATATGACGTTCACATGACTGTGTAAGCGGGAGAAACGAAAGCAGCAAGCGCGGCCAAAAGGGAAGCCGTTAAATAGGCGAATGCCGAGCGCGCAGCCTCCTCCGTTCCCGGTGCACATGCGTGCCCGCGCCGCAGTGCGGCATCATTGTGTGAGGCTGAAGATCAGGCCGCAGGCTCAAAAACCTCTCCCGCTTGCGGGAGAGGTCGCGTCGGAGGCGCGGGTGAGGGCTCTATCCTCTGGGGGATTGTCCCATTGCGGAGACACCCTCTCCCCAACCCTCTCCCGCAAGCGGGAGAGGGAGCGCACCTGCCCTGGCGCTCGATCGTCGTCGTTGTCTCAGCGCTTGCGCTCGGGGCCGCAGACGGTGCCCTTTTCGACCATCGCGTCGATCTCCGATTTGGAGTAGCCGAACTCGCCCAGCACCTCCTGGGAGTGCTGGCTGAATTTCGGCGGCAGGCGGCGCAGGCTCGGCTTGCTGCGATCGAGCCGGATCGGCGAGGCCACGCCCTTGTACCAGTCCTTCTCGATGACATCGCCGCGGGCGATCGTGTGCGGGTTCGTCAACGCCTGGTCGATCTTCTGCACCGGACCTGCGGGCAGGCCGGCGGCGAGCAGACGATTGCACAGCGGCTCGGCCTCGTGCTGGCTGAACACGGCGGCAAGCTCGGCCCGCAGCGCCTCGCGATTGGCGATGCGGTCCTTGTTGCGGGCAAAGCGCGGATCGGTGCCGAGCTCGGGCTTGCCGATTTCCTTGGCGAGCTTGCGGAAGGTGCCGTCATTGCCGACACCGATGAAGATGTCGTCGGTCCTGGTCGGGAAGATCGCGTAAGGCACGAGATTGGGATGCTCGTTGCCGGTGAGCGACGGCGGCTTGCCGTGCATGAAATAATTCGCGGTGTGCGGATGCATGATGGCAAGGCCGGTCTCATAGAGCGTCGTCTCCAGGAACTGGCCCTGGCCCGAGCGCTGCCGCTCCGACAGCGCCATCAGGATGCCGATCGCCGCATAGAGGCCGGTGGTGATGTCGACGAGCGGCACGCCGATCCGCATCGGTCCGCTCTCGGGCGAACCGGTCGCCGCGATCATGCCGGTCATGGCCTGGATGATGGCGTCATAGCCGGGATTGCCGCCGCGCGGTCCGTCGGCGCCGAAGCCGCAGATTCGGCAATGCACGAGGCGCGGGAATTTCTTGCTGAGCACATCGTTGCCAATGCCCCATTTTTCCAGCGTGCCCGGCTTGAAATTCTCGATCAGGACGTCGGCGGTCTCGAGCATCTTGAGCAGCACGACACGGCCGCCTTCGGAGGCGAGGTCGAGGCCGATCGAGCGCTTGTTGCGGTTGATGCCGATGAAATAGGCCGCGTCTTCCTCATGGAACGGAGGGCCCCAGTCGCGCACCTCGTCACCGGCGGGCGGCTCGACCTTGATCACGTCGGCGCCGTGGTCGGCGAGGATCTGGGTGCAGTAGGGACCGCCGAGCACGCGCGTGAGATCGATGACGCGCAGTCCGCTCATTGCGCCCAAAACGGCTTCAGTCATGCCTTCGCTTCCCCTGTCTCGATCGTTGATCACAGGCCTAGCGAGGTTTTTTTGCGCCAGCAATGGCTTGGTGCGTAGGGGCGTATGCGGTGCCGCCGTGCAATCCCGCGGCGTGGCAAAACAACGAAACTAAAGGGAAGCGGCCGGCCCGAGGGGGATCTCGGGCCAGCCAATCCGCCGTTTGATCAGACGACCGTCAGGCGAACGTCGACATTGCCGCGCGTGGCATTGGAGTAGGGGCACACCTGGTGGGCCTTCTCGACCAGCGCCTCGGCCTCCGCGCGGGCAAGGCCCGGCAGCGAGACGGCAAGATCGATGTCGAGACCGAAGCCGCCGGCCGAGCGCGGGCCGATGCCGACCGTGGAGGTGACCGAGGCGTCAGCCGGAACCTTCGGGCCGCCCTGCGAGGCCACGAACTTCATCGCGCCGATGAAGCAGGCGGCATAGCCGGCCGCAAACAGCTGCTCCGGATTGTTTCCGGCGCCGCCGCCGCCGCCGAGCTCCTTCGGCGTCGTGAGCTTGACGTCGAGCGCGCCGTCGAGGGTCGCCGCATGGCCGTCGCGGCCGCCGGTGGCCTTGGCGCTGGTCTTGTACAGGACGTTCACGGACATTTTCGTCTCCTCAGGTCTTCGGGTTGGGGTGGAACCTACATCGCAAACAATTAGATTGTGTGCAATTGAAATCTGCATGCCTCACATTTAATTGTTCGCAATTGAATGTACGGCCGCCCGGTCCCAGAATGGAGGAAACCGCGTGAGATTCTCGATGCCCCGGAAATTATCGGCGCTGGACCCGCAGCGCCTCGACAACCAGATCTGCTTCGCGGTCTATTCGGCCGCACATGCCTTCAACCGCGTCTACAAGCCGCTGCTCGACCGGCTCGGCCTGACCTACCCGCAATATCTGGTGATGCTGGTGCTGTGGGAGCGCGACGACGTGCCGGTCAAGGACATCGGCGAGAAGCTGTTCCTGGATTCGGGCACGCTGACGCCGCTGCTCAAGCGCCTCGAGGCCGCGCACCTCGTCAGGCGCACGCGCTCGCGCGAGGACGAACGTCAGGTGCTGATCGCGCTGACCCCGCAGGGCCACGCCTTGAAGGAAAAAGCGCGCGCCGTGCCGCAGTCGATCCTGGCGGCGTCGGATTGCTCGGTGTCGGAGCTGGTCGCGATGAAGGACGAGATCGTCGCGCTGCGCGATCGGTTGAATGCGGTGATCGGGGAGTAGGGGGGTCAGAAGTGCTTCTTCGCGAAGGCACGCCCCGAGCCCGATTTCAGGTATCGCTCTAACGCGACAGCGCGTGCCGCGTCATCAAAAGCGAAATAGGTCCGAATTCTCCAAGGCCCATATTTCGACGTGTGTGGCACCTCGCCGGCGTTATGTTTTGCTAAACGAGCCCGTAGGTCGTCGGTGATGCCGACGTAGAAATGCTCGGAATCGAGACTTTCGAGGATATAAACGTATTTCATTCCGCTTCCTCCCCCGGAGGGCAGGATAGCAGCTTGGAACCATCTCGGGGCTTCGTTGGTGATCCTCGATGAAGTCCGCCGCCGCCCTTCGGGCTATGGCGGGACAGCCTCCGCTCACTTCGCTACGAGGGACTTCCCGGGCTTGCCCAGCCGAAGCTCGCGAAGCGAGCGAAGGCTGGTGGAGCCAGGCGGGATCGAACCGCCGACCTCTTGCATGCCATGCAAGCGCTCTCCCAGCTGAGCTATGGCCCCTTAGTCTTCCAGTTGGGAGGATCCTGGTGGATCACTCCCGACCGCCGAGCCTGGTGACTCGCGCGGTGCACCCTTTTTCACAGATCAGGGCTGATCTCAAGTCTCTTCATCACCTCCGACATCACCAATGATGTCGGTCACGTCCTCATCGCCCTCTTCTTCGTCGGCGATGAAGGTCGAATCATCGTCATCGTCGTCGTCGATGGTCTCGTCGACCTCGATATCGTCCTCGGATTCGGGCACCACCGCCTTGACCTTGCCGGTGTTCTCCTCGGCATCGGCCTCCTCGAGCGAGACCTCTTCGACCTCTGCCGGCTCCGGCGCGGTGTCGGCGGCCGCTGCGTGGCGGGCTTCGGCGCCGCGGGTTGCGCGAGCCGGCGCCACGGGCGCGATCGGCACGACCTCGCCGGTATAGGGCGAGATCACCGGATTCTTGTTGAGGTCGTAGAATTTCTTGCCCGTGGTCGGGCAAATACGTTTGGTTCCGAGTTCGGACTTGGCCACGGCAGGAATCCTGGGAATGTCTGAAAAGCGGTGTTTCACTTGGCTAGTTGGCGGCCCGCTGTCAATAGCGCATTACGGGAGAAAGACATGCCCGTGACGGCGGGCAGACCTTGTGGTACCTGCCCCGCGAGCCCCGCAGGGATGTTTCGGGCCTATCCAAGGACACAAACTTGACTGATTCCGACAAGCCGACGCCGCTTCAGTCGCGCGCAAGCGGCCCCCTGACCGGGAAAGTACGGGTCCCCGGGGACAAGTCGATCTCCCACCGTGCCCTCATCCTCGGCGCGCTCGCGGTTGGCGAGACCCGGATTTCGGGCCTGCTCGAGGGCGAGGACGTCCTCAACACCGCAAAATCCATGCAGGCGCTGGGCGCCAGGGTCGAGCGCACCGGCGATTTCGCCTGGAAGGTGAACGGCGTCGGCGTCGCCGGCTTTGCCGAGCCCAAGGCAGCGCTCGATTTTGGCAACTCCGGCACCGGCTGCCGTCTCGTCATGGGCGCCGTCGCCGGCTGCCCGATGTCGGCGGTTTTCGACGGCGATGCCTCGCTGCGCAGCCGTCCCATGCGCCGGATCCTCGACCCGCTCGAGAAGATGGGCGCCAAAGTGGTGTCTGGCGGCGAGGGCGGCCGTCTGCCGCTAACCGTCCAGGGCGCGCGCGATCCGCTGCCGATCACCTACAGGACCCCGGTCGCCTCGGCCCAGATCAAATCGGCCGTGCTGCTCGCGGGCCTGGCCGCGCCCGGCGCCACGACGGTGATCGAGACCGAGGCCAGCCGCGACCATACCGAGCTGATGCTGAAGCACTTTGGCGCCGACATCACGTCCGCGCAGGAGGGCCAGCACGGCCGCCGCATCACGCTGGTTGGGCAGCCCGAACTGCACGGCGCCACCGTCGTGGTGCCCGCCGATCCCTCCTCTGCCGCCTTCCCGATCGTTGCCGCGCTGATCGTCGAAGGTTCGGATGTCGTCCTGTCCGACGTCATGACCAATCCGCTGCGCACCGGCCTGTTCACGACGCTGCGTGAAATGGGTGCCTCGATCGAGGAAAGCGAGGTCCGTGGTGACGCCGGCGAGCCGATGGCGCAGCTGCGCGTGCGCGCGTCGAAACTGCGCGGCGTCGAGGTTCCGCCGGAACGGGCGCCCTCGATGATCGACGAATATCTCGTGCTGGCGGTGGCGGCCTCATTCGCCGAGGGCACGACCATCATGCGCGGCCTTCAGGAGTTGCGCGTCAAGGAATCCGATCGGCTTGAGGCCACCGCCGACATGCTCCGCGTCAATGGCGTGAAGGTCGAGGTCTCCGACGACGATCTGATCGTCGAGGGGCGCGGCCACGTTCCGGGCGGCGGCACAGTCGCCACGCACATGGATCATCGCATCGCGATGTCCGCGCTGGTGATGGGCTGCGCCTCCGACCAGCCCGTGACCGTCGACGACACCGCCTTCATCGCCACCAGTTTCCCGGATTTCATTCCGATGATGCGTTCGCTTGGGGCCGAGTTTTCATGATCATCGCCATCGACGGGCCCGCGGCCTCGGGCAAGGGGACGCTCGGCAAGCGCCTCGCCCATCATTACGGCTATCGTCATCTCGATACCGGCGTCATCTACCGCGCGGTGGCCTATGCCCTGATGGAATCCGGTCACGATCTCCGGGACGAGGCGGCTGCTGTGCAGGCTGCGCTGGACCTTGATCCCGAAAAGTTCGGCAATCCCGCCCTGAAGACCCAGGAGGCCGGCGAGGGCGCCTCGATCGTCTCGGCGATCCCCAGGGTTCGCGAGGTCCTGCTCAATTTCCAGCGGCAATTCGCCGCCGATCCGCCCGGCGCCGTGCTCGACGGCCGGGACATTGGAACCGTGATCTGCCCCCATGCCGACGTGAAGATTTTCGTGGTCGCCGATCCCAAGGTCCGCGCCCGCCGCCGGACCATGGAGGCCAAGGCGAGGGGCGAGGAGGCGGACGAGGCGGCGGTGCTCGCCGACATCATCCGGCGCGACGAGCGCGACAAGAACCGGCCGATTGCGCCCCTGAAGCCGGCCCCGGATGCTTACTTGCTAGATAACTCCCAACTGGATATAGAAGGCGGCGTCCGGGCCGCCATCGACATTATCGAGGCCGTCCGAGCGGGCCGGTCGCGGGGTTAAGCCGCCGCCGTCATTGGAGGAAGCGCCCGCTCCCGCTCTTTGAGGTCGATAACCCCGGTCCCCTGTTTGGGCCCGGCGCGAGATCCAGGCTCCGGACTAAGATTTCCACGTATCGAACGCGCGGGCCTCAGCCGGCCCGCTTCCGCTGTTCCGCCTCCATGCCGGAGCAGCGAGCGGTCGCTCGAAGGTCTTGCGGACCTTCCGACACTGCGTGTGCGATACGCCCTTGAACCCAACGGCCGGCACGACATCCGCAACTGGAGAACAAATGGCTTCGACTTCTGCTGATACCTATAGCCCGTCGCGTGACGATTTCGCCGCGATGCTCGACGAGTCCTTCGCGGGTGGCAACCTGCAGGAAAGCTCCGTCGTCAAGGGCAAGGTGGTTGCAATTGAAAAAGACATGGCCGTCATCGACGTCGGCCTGAAGACCGAGGGCCGCGTTGCCCTGCGCGAATTTTCCGGCCCCGGCCGTGACAGCGAGATCAAGGTCGGCGACGAGGTCGAAGTGTTCCTCGATCGCATCGAGAACGCCCTCGGCGAAGCCGTGCTGTCGCGCGACAAGGCGCGCCGCGAGGAGAGCTGGGGCAAGCTCGAGAAGGCCTTCCAGAACAACGAGAAGGTCAACGGCGTCATCTTCAACCAGGTCAAGGGCGGCTTCACCGTCGACCTCGACGGTGCCGTGGCCTTCCTGCCGCGCTCGCAGGTCGACATCCGTCCGATCCGCGACGTTGCGCCGCTGATGAACAACTCGCAGCCGTTCCAGATCCTCAAGATGGATCGCCGCCGCGGCAACATCGTCGTCTCCCGCCGCACGGTGCTGGAAGAGACCCGCGCCGAGCAGCGTCAGGAGCTGGTGCAGAACCTCGAAGAGGGTCAGGTCATCGACGGCGTGGTCAAGAACATCACCGATTACGGTGCGTTCGTTGATCTCGGCGGTATCGACGGTCTGCTGCACGTCACCGACATCGCGTGGCGCCGCGTCAACCACCCGACCGAGGTGCTCTCGATCGGCCAGACCGTGAAGGTCAAGATCATCAAGATCAACCACGAGACGCACCGCATCTCGCTGGGCATGAAGCAGCTGCTGGACGATCCGTGGCAGGGCATCGAAGCCAAGTACCCGCTGGGTGCCCGCTTCACCGGCCGCGTCACCAACATCACCGACTACGGTGCGTTCGTCGAGCTCGAGCCGGGCATCGAAGGCCTGATCCACGTCTCCGAGATGTCGTGGACCAAGAAGAACATGCACCCCGGCAAGATCGTTTCGACCTCGCAGGAAGTCGAAGTGCAGGTGCTGGAAGTCGATTCCGTCAAGCGCCGCATCTCGCTCGGCCTCAAGCAGACCATGCGCAACCCCTGGGAGGTCTTCGTCGAAGGTCACCCGACCGGTTCGGTGGTCGAGGGCGAAGTCAAGAACAAGACCGAGTTCGGTCTGTTCCTGGGCCTCGAGGGCGACGTCGACGGCATGGTCCATCTCTCCGACCTCGACTGGAAGCTTCCGGGCGAGCAGGTGATCGACAACTACAAGAAGGGCGACGTGGTGAAAGCCGTGGTGCTCGATGTGGACGTCGAGAAGGAGCGCATCTCGCTCGGCATCAAGCAGCTCGAAGGCGACCCCTTCGCCGAGCCGGGCGATGTCAAGAAGGGCGCGGTCGTGACCTGCGAAGTGCTCGAAGTGAAGGAAAGCGGCATCGAGGTGAAGATCACCGGTACCGACTTCTCGACCTTCATCAAGCGTTCGGAGCTCGCCCGTGACCGCAACGACCAGCGCGCCGAGCGCTTCGCCGTCGGCGAGAAGGTCGATGCCCGCGTGATCCAGTTCGACAAGAAGGCCCGCAAGGTCCAGGTGTCGATCAAGGCGCTCGAAGTCGCCGAAGAGAAGGAAGCCATCGCGCAGTACGGCTCCTCCGATTCGGGGGCGACGCTCGGTGACATCCTCGGCACCGCGCTCAAGAACCGCGACAAGTAAGCGAAACACCCGTTTCGCAACCATCAAAGCCCCGGCGCGAGCCGGGGCTTTTTTGTTGTGGCATGCTTCACTGTCGTCCCGGGGCGCGCGAACCGCGAGCCCGGGATCCATAACCACAGGATCGAGTTTGGCGAAGACTCGTGGTTGCCAACTCGCGCGACAACTTCTCCCTGGGGGTATGGGTCCCCGCGCCCCGTGCGCAATTGCGCACTAGGCGGGGACGACATCTGAGGGCTGCGCTCCATCCGAGCTGCGCCAGCCTTGTTTTCTTCAAATTACGCCGCAATTGATGTATCCAGATAAGCCAATGGTCACGCTGTGACGGCACAACGCGCCCGGCCTTTCATTTGGAGATATTCCGATGTCGCTCGATTCGGACATCATCGTCGATCGCCGCAGGATTCGTCGCAAGCTGACGTTCTGGCGCGTGATGGCTGCGTTGATCGCGATCGCGGCGATTGCGGGCTTCGCGCTGATCGCGACACCCGGTGCGCGCGGCACGTTCGCATCCGCCGGTTCGATCGCGCGGGTCCAGATCGATGGCCTGATCCGCAGCGACTCCGATCGCACCCAGGCGCTGGAGCGACTGGAGAACTCGCAGGCCGCCGCCGTCATCATTCACATCAACTCGCCGGGTGGCACCACCGCCGGCTCCGAGCAGCTTTATGACTCGCTTGTGCGGCTGAAGGCGAAGAAGCCGCTGGTCGTCGTGGTCGAAGGCCTCGCCGCGTCCGGAGGTTACATCACCGCGATCGCGAGCGACCACATCATTGCCCAGCAGAGCTCGCTGGTCGGTTCGATCGGCGTGCTGTTCCAGTTTCCCAACGTCACCGAGCTGCTGAAGACCGTCGGTGTGAAGGTCGAGGAGGTCAAATCCTCGCCGCTGAAGGCCGCGCCGAACGGTTTTGAGCCGACCAGCCCCGAGGCCCGCGCCGCGCTCGATGCGCTGGTGAAGGATTCCTATGCCTGGTTCAAGGGATTGGTGAAGGAGCGGCGTGGCATGGATGACACGCAGCTCGAAAAAGTCGCCGATGGCCGCGTCTTCACCGGACGCCAGGCGATCGATCTCAAGCTGATCGATCAGCTCGGCGACGAGAAGACCGCCGTGACCTGGCTGGTCGAGCAGAAGGGCGTCAAGAAGGGCCTCACCGTCCGCGATTACAAGCTCCAGCCCCGCTTTGGCGATCTGCCATTCCTCAAAACGGCTGCCGTCGTCACGCTGGAAGCGCTTGGTTTAGGCTCGATTGCGCATCAGATCGGGCAAACCGGCGTCGCGCAGGCCGTCGATCGGCTCGGAATGGATGGAATGCTGGCCCTGTGGCAGCCGGCCGCGTCAAATTGATGGAACCGGGCGAGCTTCAGAAGCTTTTCCCGCCTCACGGGTGGTGGGGCAGCCCGCTTTTTCGGCATTTGTCACGCATTTTCCCGACGCTCAACCTTCATTTAGCGTCTTGACAGATCACAGTATTTTCACGGAAATGGTCATCCGCACGCTTCCGGGTCCTATCTCTCGATGATCAAATCCGAACTTGTTCAGCGCATCGCCGAGCACAACCCGCATCTGTACCAGCGGGATGTCGAGAACATTGTGAATGCGATTCTCGAAGAGATCGTAGCGGCTCTCGCGCGCGGTGATCGCGTCGAGTTGCGCGGCTTCGGTGCCTTCTCGGTCAAGCATCGCCCTGCACGCGCAGGGCGCAATCCGCGCACCGGCGCCCATGTGCCCGTCGACCAGAAGAGCGTTCCGTTCTTCAAGACCGGCAAGGAAATGCGCGAACGGCTGAACCGCGACCATCCGGATCCAGGCGCGCCAGACTGAGACCGGCGTCAGGGTTTTCCGCGATCGCGAGAGAAGCGGCCGGAAGCTTGATTCAAGGCGAGCGAAGCGAGATGCGAAAGTTCCTGACCGCGCTGATCGTGATTCCGGTGGGCCTGATCCTGGTGACCTTCGCCGTCGCCAACCGGCATTCCGTCACGGTCTCTTTCGACCCCTTCATTACAAACGACCCGTCATTCTCGGTGACGTTGCCGTTGTTCCTGCTCCTCATCCTGGTAGCGGCCCTCGGGGTCCTCGCGGGCGGCTGCGCGGTCTGGCTCGGCCAGCGGCACTGGCGGCGCGCGGCGCGCCGGAATGATGCGGATGCGCGGGCTGCCAGGACCGAATTGGCCGATCTGCGGGCCCAGGCGGCCGCAGCGAAGCCCCAGCCCCGGCACCTCCCCGTTCCCGCCGGGGTTGGCCTTTACGGGCCCATCGGGCGAGACAAGCAGCGCGCGACGTTGTAGAAGCGGCCGCAACCGAAAACCCGGTTTTACGGCCGCAGACCCGCGGCCTTCACCTGCTTTGAGACCATGTCCCTGCTCGTCAAGATCTGCGGCCTGTCCACGCGCGAGACGCTCGAAACAGCGCTCGACGCCGGCGCCGACATGGTGGGGTTCGTGTTCTTCCCGCCGTCGCCGCGGCACGTCTCTCTGGAACTTGGCCGCGACCTCGGCCGCCAGGTGAAACGGCGCGCGCTCAAGGTCGCGCTCACGGTCGATGCCGACGACGCCACGCTCGACAACATCATGGACGCGCTGTCGCCGGATATCCTTCAGCTCCACGGCAAGGAGAGCGTCGCACGCCTGCGCGACATCAAGCAGCGGTTCGGCCGTCCGGTGATGAAGGCGGTGCCGGTCGCAACTACCGCCGATCTCGCCGTGCTGCCCGGCTACGCAGAGGTTGCCGATCGCATCCTGTTCGACGCCCGTGCGCCGAAGGACGCGACACGTCCGGGCGGCCTCGGCGCTGCCTTCGATTGGCATCTGCTCGAAAACCTGGAACTCAAGCTGCCGTATATGGTCTCGGGCGGACTTGATGCCCACAACGTCGCCGAGGCTGTTCGGGTCACGCGCGCCGGCGGCGTCGACGTCTCCTCCGGAGTCGAGAGCGCCTCCGGCGTCAAGGATCCCGAGATGATCAAGGCCTTCATTCGCGCCGCGCGCGCCACCCAAGATGCAAGTCAAGAGTTGAGCGTTCGATGAACATCGCCAAACCAAATTCCTACCGCAGCGGTCCCGACGAGCGCGGGCACTTCGGCATTTTCGGCGGCCGCTTCGTCGCCGAAACCCTGATGCCGCTGATCCTCGATCTGGAGAAGGCCTACACCGCGGCGAAAGCCGATCCAGCCTTCCAGGCCGAGATGAACGGCTATCTCAAGAACTATGTCGGCCGGCCTTCGCCGCTCTATTTCGCCGAGCGCCTCACCGAGTATCTCGGCGGCGCCAAGATTTACCTCAAGCGCGAAGAGCTCAACCACACCGGTTCGCACAAGGTGAACAACGTGCTCGGCCAGATCATGCTGGCACGGCGCATGGGCAAGAAGCGCATCATCGCCGAGACCGGCGCCGGCCAGCACGGCGTCGCCACCGCGACGCTGTGCGCGCGCTTCGGCCTCGAATGCGTGGTCTATATGGGCGCCGTCGACGTCGAGCGGCAGCAGCCCAACGTCATCCGCATGGAGATGCTGGGCGCGACGGTGGTCCCGGTGCAGTCGGGCACGCGCACGCTGAAGGACGCCATGAACGAGGCGCTGCGCGACTGGGTCACCAACGTGCACAACACGTTCTATTGCATCGGCACGGTGGCGGGCCCGCATCCCTATCCGACGCTGGTGCGCGACTTCCAGTCGATCATCGGCAACGAGACCAAGACGCAGATGCAGGAGGTCGAGGGCCGCCTGCCGGATTCGCTGGTCGCCTGCATCGGCGGCGGCTCGAACGCGATGGGCCTGTTCCATCCGTTCCTCGACGATCCCTCCGTCGAAATTTTTGGCGTCGAAGCCGCCGGCCATGGGCTCACGCAACTGCATGCGGCCTCGATCGCGGGCGGCCGTCCCGGCGTACTGCACGGCAACCGCACTTATCTCTTGATGGATGCGGACGGCCAGATCCAGGACGCGCATTCGATCTCCGCCGGCCTCGACTATCCCGGCATCGGCCCCGAGCATTCCTGGCTGCACGAGATCGGCCGCGTCAACTATCTCTCCGCGACCGATGACGAGGCGCTCGCAGCATTCCAGCTGCTGTCGCGGCTGGAAGGCATCATCCCCGCGCTCGAGCCCGCGCATGCCATCGCCAAGGTGATGGAGCTCGCGCCGAAGCGGCCGAGAGATCACCTGATGGTCGTCAATCTCTCCGGCCGCGGCGACAAGGACGTCCCGCAGGTCGGCGACATCCTGAGGGGCAAGAGCAAGTGACCACGCGTATCGACACCCGTTTCGCCGAGCTGAAGAAAGCGGGCCGCTCGGCCTTCGTCACCTATGTGATGGCCGGCGATCCCGATCTCGCGACGTCGCTCGATATCGTCAAGGCGCTGCCCAAGGCAGGCGCCGACGTCATCGAGCTCGGCATTCCCTTCACCGATCCGATGGCGGACGGTCCCTCGATTCAGGCTGCAGGTCTGCGCGCGCTCAAGGGTGGCATGACCTTGAAGAAGACGCTGGAACTGGTGCGCGACTTCCGCAAGGACGACAACGTCACGCCGCTGGTGCTGATGGGCTATTACAATCCGATCTACATTTACGGCGTCGACAAGTTTTTGGCCGATGCCAAGACGGCCGGCGTTGACGGCCTGATCATCGTCGATCTGCCGCCGGAGGAAGACGACGAGCTCTGCATTCCCGCGCTGAAGGCGGGCCTGAACTTCATTCGCCTCGCGACCCCGACCACCGACGACAAGCGCTTGCCCGCGGTGCTCGCGAACACATCAGGCTTTGTCTACTACGTCTCTATCGCCGGCATCACCGGTGCCGCGGCAGCGGACGCGAATGCCGTCGGTGAAGCTGTCGCGCGCATCAAGCGGCATACCAGGCTGCCGATCTGCGTTGGTTTTGGCATCCGCACGCCGGAGTCGGCGCGCGCCATTGCCGAGAAAGCCGATGGTTCGGTGGTCGGCACGGCACTGGTCGATGCACTCAAGAACAGCCTCGATGCCGAGGGGCGCGCCACCGCCAAAACCGTTAACGCCGTTGCCGAATTGACGGCGGCCCTGGCCCAGGGTGTCAAGGGCGCGAAAGCTGCGGCCGAATAGGCCATAATTCCGCTTCTGGGGCGGGCGAACACGGCGGCTTGCCGGGCAGAGGCCCGGCCGCCATATATCCTTCAGGCGGCCCTTCCGCGGGGCTCGCACATCGGAGCAAACCATGAACTGGCTTACCAATGTGGTCCGGCCGAAGATCCGCAACATGCTGCGGCGGGAGACGCCGGAGAATCTGTGGATCAAGTGCCCGGATTCCGGACAGCTCGTGTTCTACAAGGACGTCGAGGCCAACCAGTTCGTCATCCCCGGCTCGAACTACCACATGCGCATGGGCGCGGTGGCGCGTCTGAAGTCGATCTTCGATAACGAGACCTGGTACGACGTCGCGCTGCCCGACGTCACGCCCGATCCGCTCAAGTTCCGTGACGAGAAAAAGTACGTCGACCGCATCAAGGATGCGCGTGCGCGAACTAACCTCAACGACGCGATCAAGGTCGGCTACGGCAAGCTCGAAGGTGCCGCCGCCGTCGTTGCCGTGCAGGATTTCGATTTCATGGGCGGCTCGCTAGGCATGGCCGCGGGCGAGGCCATCGTGCGCGGGCTGGAGCTCGCGGTCGAGAAGAAGTCGCCGTTCATCGTGTTCGCCGCATCGGGCGGCGCGCGCATGCAGGAAGGCATCCTGTCGCTGATGCAGATGCCGCGCACCACGGTCGCGGTGCAGATGCTGCGTGAAGCAAAACAGCCCTACATCGTGGTGCTGACCAACCCGACCACCGGCGGCGTCACCGCGTCCTATGCGATGCTGGGTGACGTGCAGATCGCCGAGCCCGGCGCGCTGATCGGCTTCGCCGGCGCGCGCGTGATCGAGCAGACCATCCGCGAGAAATTGCCGGAAGGCTTCCAGCGCGCCGAATATCTGAAGGATCACGGCATGGTCGACATGGTCGTGCATCGTCACGAGCTGCGCCCGACCCTGGCGCGGCTCTGCCGCCTGCTGACCAAGGCGCCGGCGCAGGAAGGCGCATCGAAATCGGTGCAGCCGGTGGTCAGTCCGGCGCAGATCGTCTCGGCCGCCGAGACGGCGCCGGCCGCGCCGCACGCGTGAACGCGTCCTCTGATAGCGCAAAGCCGCCGCTCGGTGAATTGATCGGGCGGCTGTCGGCCCTGCATCAGAAGCGCATCGACCTCGGGCTTGAGCGGATGCACCGCCTGCTCGAGCGGCTCGGCCATCCCGAACGCAAGCTGCCGCCGGTGATCCACATCGCCGGCACCAACGGCAAGGGCTCGACGCTCGCTTATCTGCGCGCGACGCTGGAGGCCGCCGGCCTGCGGGTCCATGCCTACACCTCGCCCTATCTCGTCCGCATCAACGAATGCTTCCGGCTTGGCCGCGTCGGCGGCGGGGTGCTCGTCGGCGACGACGAACTGCGCGCGGCGCTGGAAGAGGTCGAGCGGGTCAATGCCGGCGAAGCCGCGACCGTGTTCGAGCTGAAGACCGCGGCTGCCTTTCATCTGTTCGCGCAGAACCCGGCCGATGTCGTGCTGCTCGAAGTCGGCCTCGGCGGCCGGCTCGATTCGACCAATGTGATCGATACGCCGGCGGCGTGCGTGATCACACCTGTTAGCATGGACCACATGGATTTCCTCGGCGATACGCTGACCGCCATCGCCGGCGAGAAGGCGGCGATCATCAAGCGCGGCGTGCCCGTGGTTTGCGCCGAGCAGACGGGCGAGGCGATGGCCGTGATCGAGGCGCAGGCCAAGCGCATGCGCGCGCCGTTGTTTGCGGCGGGCGAAAGCTGGCACGTCAATGTCGAGCACGGGCGTCTGGTCTATTCCGATGACCGCGGTCTGATGGATCTCACGGCACCGCGGCTGTTCGGCCGCCACCAGTTCGACAATGCGGGGCTCGCGATCGCAACGCTGCGCGCGGTTCCGGCTTTCAAGGTCAACCAGGCGGCCTTCGAGGCGGGCATCGTCGGCGCCGAATGGCCGGCGCGGATGCAGCGCATCACCTCGGGCGAGCTGCTCGCGCTCGGACCGCAGGGCTCGGAGATCTGGCTCGACGGCGGCCACAATGCCGAAGGCGGCCGCGTCGCGGCAGCCGCACTCGGCGATCTCGAGGAGCGGGTGTCGCGTCCGCTTGTCGTGATCGCGGGCATGATGGCCAACAAGGACGCGCAAGGTTTTCTCGCCAATTTCGCCGGCCTGACCCGTCACATCATCGCGGTGCCGATCCCCGACACAGAGAATGCGATGCCGGTCGACCGCCTCGCGGATGCCGCGCGCAGCCTCGGCATGCGCGTCGAGACCTCGCCCGGCATTGAAGCCGCGCTGCGCGGCTTGGCGAAGCTCGCCTACGAGGTGCCGCCGCGCATCCTGATCACCGGCTCGCTTTATCTTGCCGGCCACGTGCTGGGCATCAACGGCACGCCTCCTGCATAGAGGGGCGTAGCCCGGATGGAGCGAAGCGCAATCCGGGATCGTGCCGCAAGCGAATAAGGCCCCGGATTACGCTTCGCTCCATCCGGGCTACAGGAATGCCAATGCGTTTCGCCGCGATTGCCGACGTCCACGGAAACCATCTCGCGCTGGAGGCGGTGCTCGCCGACATCCGCGCGCAGGACATCGCCGACATCGTCAATCTCGGCGACATGCTGAGCGGCCCGCTCGATGCGCGACGAACCATCGAGATCCTGATGCGGCTCGACGCCGTGCACGTGCTCGGCAATCACGACCGCTATCTGCTCGACCGCCCGCCGGAAAAGATGGGCTCGTGGGACCGTCCGGCGCACGCTCAACTCAATGCCGCGCAACTCGACTGGCTGCGCGCGCAGCCGATGACGCGGGTGTTTCGCGAGCAGGTCTTCCTCTGTCACGCGACGCCTGATGACGACGAGGTCTATTGGCTCGACGCCGTGCATCCCGACGGCACGGTGGCGCTCTCGCCGCTCGACCGCATCGAGCAGTTCGCGCAAGGCGTCACGCAGTCGATGATCCTCTGCGCCCACACCCATCTCGCCCGCGCGGTGCGGCTGCGCGACGGCCGGCTGATCGTCAATCCCGGCAGCGTCGGCAGTCCCGGCTATCGCGACAAGCATCCATTCCCGCATGTCGTCGAAGCCGGCACGCCGCACGCGCGCTACGCGATCCTCGAGCTTGTCGGGAGTGCATGGCAGGTGACGTTCCGGCACGTCGCATATGACCACGAGGCGATGGCCGCGCTCGCACGCCATAATGGCCAGCCGGAGCTGGCCAATGCATTGGCGACGGGGTGGATAGGATAGGGGCGCTTCGTCCCGGTCGCCTCGACTCCTCAATAAGCGCGCCTATTATGAGCAAACATATCAAAGAGGGCGGCGTGCGATGAACGACGACAGTGTCTGGCGGGGCGAATACGCGCTCGAGACATCGGCAGCCCCGGAGACGATCTGGAGCATTTTCCGCGACGTGCCCGGTTGGAAAACCTGGAACGCGGGTATCGAGCAGATCGACATTGACGGGCCATTCGCGGCCGGGACCTGGTTCACGATGAAGCCTCCCGGCGAGGAGGCGCTGCGCTCGCAGCTGATCGAGGTCCGCGAGAACGCGTGCTTCATCGACGAAACGCGAGTCGGCGACCTCGTCATCAAGGTCGCCCATCGCATCGAAGCCATTGGGCCAGGGCGCACGCGGATCGTTTACACCGTCGACGCGCGAGGGCCGCAAGCGTCCGAGATCGGTCCGGCTGTCGCGTCGGACTTTCCCGATGTTCTCGCCAGTCTCGCCAAACTCGCCGAAACGAGATCGGCCTGATTGCCGTCGAGCAAAACAAAACGGCCGGCGGTTTGCCGGCCGTTGCAGAATTCTCAGTGACACGCGAAGCGGATCAGACCGCCGACGTGATCCACTGCTGAAGCTTTGCCTTCGGCGCCGCGCCGACCTGGCGGGAGGCCATCTCGCCGCCCTTGAAGATCATCAGCGTCGGGATCGACATCACGCCGTATTTCGACGCGGTCTTCGGGCTCTCGTCGACGTTGAGCTTCACGATCTTGACCTTGTCGCCCATCGCGCCGGCGATCTCGTCGAGCGCAGGTGCGATCATGCGGCAGGGGCCGCACCATTCGGCCCAGAAATCGACGACCACGGGGCCGTTCGCCTTGAGCACTTCGGCTTCGAAATCGGCGTCGGAAACCTTGCTAACGGCCATTGGAATACCTCACTGGGTTGAAAGAATCGGCGCGGATGGGAATCGCGCTTGGGATCATGGCGTCAACCTATGAACGCCCCCTTGCCGGGTCAAGGATGCTCACGCCGACATGAAGGGATGCCAGCGCCGCGTCCAGCGCGGGGGCTGAAATCTCCATATATTCAAGGGCCTCGGTCCAGAGCAGGACGGCCCTGATCGGCTTTTGGGGATAAAGCCGCGCCAGCACCGCCCGGTACAGCGCAAGCTGCCGGACATAGGCGGCGGGCGCCTCCGCTGCGCTTTTGGGCGCCGTTTGGTTGGTCTTGAAATCGACGATCAGAACCTCGTCCGGACGAACGACCAGCCGGTCAATCTGCCCCGACACCAGCGCTGGCGGCCGCCCCGGCCGGTCCAATCGGCCGACGATCGAGACCTCGGCACGGCTGCCGGCGGCAAACACCGGGGCAAAGCGCGGTTCGGCGATCAGGGCGAGAACCTTGCCGGCCAGCCCGGTCCGGTCAGCCTCCGTCCAGTCGGGCGCGTTGCGTGCCATGAAGCCAAGCGCGGCCTCGCGCCGGCGCTCGGGGGCGATGTCGGGGAGGGATTGCAGCAGCCGGTGCACCAGCGTGCCGCGCTGCAGCGCCAGCGCGCGCGACTGCACCGATTCGCCGGTTCGCACCGCGCGACCTTCCTCGGCCGACTGGCCGGAAGGGCGCACGGGATCATCATCGACGCTCCCGCGCGGTACCGGCGTCCGCAGCCAGTCCGGCAATGCGATCGATTGGTCCACCGCCATCGCAGGCGTGCCGAGCGCCGCGACATCCTCCGGACGGGCGAACCGGGTCACCTTGCCGAGCGGCGTCTCGATCGTCTGCTTGTCCAGGCCCGAGCCGGTGAGCCCGGTGTCGATCAAATCGTACCAGCTCAGCTTGCGCACCGTCTTCATGTTGCCGGGCATGCAGCCGCCGACGATCAGCCGATCGGCCGCGCGCGTCATCGCGACATAGAGCAGGCGGCGATACTCGTCCTCGGTCTCCTCGATCATGGCCTTGCGTGCGTCGGCGACGGGCTTGGGATCATCGGCCTTGCGCCCGGCCCAGACCACGACTTCGCCGCCATTGCCGCGCGGCACGTGGATCAGCCGGACCCGCTGCGAATCCGCGGGCGATGATGTCGTGTCGACCATGAACACGACGGAGGCTTCGAGGCCCTTGGCGCCGTGCACGGTCATGACCCGCACCTCGTCGCGCGAGATCTCCATGTCGCGCTTCACCTCGGTGTCGGCCGAGCGCAGCCAGGCCATGAAACCCTGCAGGGAGGCCGGTGCCTTGCGTTCGTAATTCAGCGCCAGCTCCAGAAACTCGTCGAGCGCGTCGTTAGCCTCATGGCCGAGCCGGCGCAGGATGCGCGCGCGTCCGCCGTCGCCGCCGAGCAGCCAGGCGTAGAAGGCGAACGGAGTCTCGTCGCGCGACCGCGCCTCGCAGGCTTCAAGCCGCCGCAGTGCCGTGGCGAACGTCTCGCTTGTGGCGGCATGTTCGGCAAGCGCGCGGCGCAGCGAGCCCTTGCGGCCCCAGGCGAGCTGAAACAGGTCGTCGTCATCGAGCCCGAACAGAGGGCTCTTCAGCGCAACCGCGAGCGCGAGATCGTCCTGCGGCAGCAGCAGCGCGTCCGCAAGATTCATCAGGTCGATGATCGCGATGTGCTCGGTCAGCTTCAGCCGGTCGGCGCCGGCGACCGGAACGTTGGCGTGCTTCAGCGCCTGGATCACGGCGTCGAACGCATTGCCGCGCCGGCGCACCAGGATCAGCATGTCGCCATAGCGCAGGGGGCGGCGCTCGCCTTCATGCCCGGTCAGCGTGCCGCTCTCGACCAGTTGCTTGATCTCGGTCTGGATGCGGCGGGCGAGCTTCACCTCGGGGCTGGTGGCGGCGACGCCATCGAACGGCGCGCGCCAGCCCTCGATCTCCTGCCTGTCATCGACCTCGGCGAGATCCCACAGCTCGATCACGCTCGGGCCGGCATCGGCGAGCGCATTGTGCAGGGGATGGCCGATCTCGACCGAATGGATGCTCTTGTAGATCTGGGGCTCGCGGAAGACGTGGTCGACCGAGTGCAGGATCGCCGCGCCCGAACGGAACGAATAGGTGAAGGCGACCGGATCGAACTTGAGCCCGGCGGCGGTGAACTTGCGGTGCAGCTCGCGCCGGCGAGCGTCGAATTCTCGGGGCTGGGCGCCCTGAAAGGAGAAGATCGACTGCTTCTCGTCGCCGACAGCAAAGACGGTGCGGTTCAATCCCTCACGCGCGCCTTCGCCGGCCGTGAACTCCGAGATGATGTGCGCGACGATGTCCCATTGCCGCGGGCTTGTGTCCTGGGCCTCGTCGATCAATACATGATCGACGCCGCGATCGAGCTTGTAATGCACCCAGCCTGAAGAGACACGGTTCAGCATCGCCAGCGTCTTGTCGATCAGGTCGTCGTAGTCGAGCAGCCCGCGCTCCTGCTTCTCACGGCGGTAGTTTGCGGCGGCCGCGGTCGCGATGTGCAGCAGGGCCGCGGTGCGGTCGCGCATGGTCACCGCGCGGCGCTTCTCGATCAATCCGCTGAGGCGCTGCACCTCGTTCTCGAACAGCCGTGCGACGGATGGGTTGTGATCGCCAAACTTCTTGGTCAGCACCGCCTTGCGCGGCAGCTTTTCGTCGGTAAGGAAGACACCGAGATAGGCGTCGACCTGCGCGGCACCGGAAAACACTTTTGCCTCGCGGAGCCGGCTGGCCTGGTCGTTGTCGGACTTGCTGCCGTCTTCCAGCGCGAAAGCGATGTCGTCCCAGCGCGACCGCGGCAGGAATGGGCCGTCGAGAATTTCCGTCTCGACGTCCTCGATCCGATCGCTCGCATCAACGCCCAGCACCGCCGCCATTTGCGCGGCGGCAGCCTCTGTGTTGCCGGCCTCGTCGGTCCAGGCCATGAAATGATCGCGGCTGAGACAGGCCTCGCGCACGACCTCTTTGAAGGTGACGTCGGCCGCACTCGCCATCGCGGTGAGCAGCGCGCCGCCGGTGACGGTCTCCGGATCGCGCGCGGCTTCGAGCAGCACCTTCAGATTGGCACGCTCCATCATGTCGGTCTGGTCGCGCTCGTCGATCACGGCGAAGCGCGCGGGAACATTGGCCTCGAACGGAAACTGCTGGAGGAGGCGGGTGCACAACGCATGGATGGTCTGCACCTTCAATCCGCCCGGCGTCTCCAGCGCGCAGGCGAACAGCTTTCGTGCTTCGCGGCGTAGTTTTCGATCGGGATGTGGGATGCCGACCGCCTTGATCGCCGCGTCGAGCGCGTTGTCGTCCAGCGTCACCCAATGGCCGAGCGTCGTGAACACGCGTTCGGCCATGTTGGCGGCGGCGGCCTTGGTGAAGGTGATGCAGAGGATCTTTTCCGGCGGCACGCCCGACAGCAGCAGGCGGATCACGCGCTGCACCAGCACATGGGTCTTGCCCGAGCCGGCATTGGCCGACACGAAGGCCGACGCTGTCGGATCGGACGCGCGCGCCTGCCGCGCGCGCACCTCGTCGGGAATGGGACGCGGCAGCTTCACCATTCCTCGATCCCCAAACCGCCGGCCGCGGACCATTCCTTGATCCGGGCGAGGTCGTCATAGGTGCCGTAGCGGTTGGTCCACATCGGCAGGTTCAGCGAGGTGTACGCCTGGTTCTCGTCCTCGAAGGCACGGATCAGCGCCTCGAGCTTGGCCCGCGCTTCGGCGGCAGCCGTGTCCGGCGGCTGCGGCTCGTCGCCTTGCCTGTACTTGAGCTCGAGGATGCGCTCTTCGCCCGGCGGATTGTTGCCGCTCAGGCGCACATAGACGAGCTGGCTGACGGACGAACCCGCGTCGATGTCAGGGAATCCGCCCTCGCGCAGGATAGCGGCTTCCAGCGTCAGCTGCGGCGACAGGCCCATGCGGACCTGCTTGCCGGTCGGCGGCTGCCCGGTCTTGTAGTCGAGGATGGCATAGCTGCCGCCCTGGCGCCGCTCGATGCGGTCGGCGCGGGCGGAGAGCTGGAAGCTGCGCTCGTGGTCGAGCCGGATCGAGATCTCGCCACGGGTCTCGGCCGTGATGACCTCGATCACGTCGCGACGCGCCGTCTCCCATTCGCCGAACCAGCGCGCGATGCGCTGGAAACGCGGCCACCACAATGCGCGCGCCTCGGGACGCTCCATCAGCGGTGCAAAATATTTCTCGCCGATCGCGCGCAGCACGCGCGCGGGATCGGCGGGCAGTCGCGTGGCGTAGCTTTCCGTGAACTCGCCGAGCGCATCGTGGATCGCCGAGCCGCGGTCGGCGGCCGACAGCGGCATGTCGACGGGGTCGAGCGCATCGAGCCGCAAAATGTGCTTTGCGTAGATCGTGTAGGGATCGCGCAGCCAGTCCTCGATCGCGGTGACCGACATCTTCAGCGGCCGCGTCGCGCGCGGCGGCCGCGGCTCGGGCTGCTTGACCGGGCTGACCTCGTCGGGCTGGTCCAGCGCGCCCGCAAACTGCACGTATTTTTCGCCCGCGCGGATGGCCGTCTTCCAGAGCTCGTCGCCCGCGACCGCCTCTAACCGATGCAGGAAGCGCGAGGCGACCGCCGGTGCGCCGCCGGCCTTCGCGGAATGAGTGAGGATCACCTCGTCGCCGCCGAGCAGTTGCGCGAAATCGTGTGCGGAGAGGCCGATACGGCGCTCCGGCAGATCGAGGCCAAGCTCGTGCCGCATCGGCCGGCTGAGCCAGGGATCGATGCGCGGCGCCGGCGGCCAGACGCCCTCGATCAGGCCGCCGATGATGATCCGGTCGGCCTGCATCAGGCGCGATTCCAGCGGGCCGTAGATCTGCAGCCGCGCGCCGGGTCTGTCCCGCCGCCGCACGGCCCGGTCGCTGAACGCGGTCTGGAAAACGTCGGCATAGTCGGGCAGCGTCACCATCAATCCGCTGGTGGTGCCGCCGCGCAGGAGGTCGTCGAAGGCGGCTGCGAGCGCCAGGCCCTCGCGCTCCTCGAAGGCGAGCGGGACGCCCTGCTCGTCGCGCGACAGCTCGATCATGATCTCGCGGTGCCGGTGCGCGAGCTCGGCGAAGTCGTACGGTTTCGATGACGCGAGACTCTCGATCGGCTCCAACGCTTGTCGCAGGGCATCGATCAGCGCCTGGATGCAATCGAGGTCCTCCGCCTTCAGACGCGCGCGCGGTTCCGCGTGGTGGAGCGCAGAGACCTCCTTGCGCCACAGCTTTGCCAGCTCCTCGCGGAAGCGATTGAATTCGCGCAGCAGGCCCGCGGTGCCCGCAGGCGGCCGCGCGCCGCGCAGGACTGCAAGCTCGAGGCCCTCGATCGCCGCCTTCCATGCGCCAGGCAGCCGGCCAAGCCGGCACAGCGGATGCTTCAGCATCGCCAGCAGCGTCGGCGGCTCCAATCCCTTGGTCGCCGCTTCCGATGCCAGACGCGCAAAAACGCCGGCGGACGTTTCCATCAGCACGTCGCCGCCGGAATCGTCGAAGGCGAGATCCCATCGCGTCAGTGCGGCCATCACCCGCCGCGCCAGCCCGCGGTCGGGCGTCACCAGCGCCGCCGATTTGTCGAGATGGCGCGCCTCGCGCATCGCAATGGCGATCGCGAGCGCTTCCATTTCAGGGTTGGGCGCTTCGACGACCGCGAGATTCGTCATGCCGCCCGCGATCTTCACGGCGACATCAGGCTGCTTCAGCCGGTCGTGCCAGACTTCCGTCCTGGCTGACGGCCGCATCGATTCCGATGCGAGCAGATCGCGGCCGCCTTCTGCCGGCGGCTGGAGGATGTCGACGTCGCTGCGCTTGATGCCGAAGCGATCCAGCAGCGCGTGCATGGCATATTGCGGATGGTTCGACGCCGGATGCTCAACGAATTTACCGAGCGAGTCGCGTACGCCGCCGATGGTGCGCCAGGCGTCCTCGTCCAGATCGGTGTCGAGGCCCGGCAGCACGACGGCGCCATGCGGTAGCGACGCGACCGCATGCAGGAATTTTGCGGTGGCCGGCATCGAGCCGGTGGAGCCGGCGGCGATCACCGGACCATGGGGATGTGCGGTCAACCGCCTGGCTTCCGCAGCGATGAGGAGATCGCGCCGTGCCGCAGGCTCGATCCGGTTGATCTCTGCGAGATGACCGGGCCAGGCAATGCGCGCGATGCGCAGGAATTCGAGCGAGTGCTGCCAGTAGCGGTCGAGCATGTCAGGCACCAGGCCGTCGAGCGCGCTCCAGTCGACGCCGCGCGTCACCATGTCGTCGATCAAGCGCGCGAGGTCGCCGGCCAGCGCGAGTGTCGAGGCGGGGCCGCCGACCACCAGCGGGGACAGCACCGGGCCCTTGGCCCAGGCCGCGACGAGCTGCGCCAGCGTCAGCCGCCGTTCCAGCTCGCCAAGCCGCGGCGGAATGTCGAGCGGCGCTGCGCCGGAGAACTGCTCGCCCTCGTCGGCGAAAGCGAGTTCGTCCTCGTCGATGTCGCCGAGCGCGACGATGCGCGGCAGGACCACCGCATCGGCCGCCATCTCGTCGAGAAAGATCTCGCGCACGACGCGCATGGCGCGCCTTGTCGGCAGGTACAGCGTGGCATCCGCAAGCCGCGCCGGTTCCTTGCGCGCCTCGAATCCGTCGACCAGCCGGCCGTCGAGCAGGCTCGAGACGACCGTGCGCAGGAACGGAACTGAGATGGGAACGCTGAAAACGCGCATGGGCTGCCTGATTCGGGAATCAGGCGCCAATATAGGGAGGCGGATTCAAATGGATATGGGTGGAGGGGAGATAGTCCCCGCTGTTCGCTTTACGCCGCTCTCGTCCCCGGACGCAACGCGGCATGAAATGACGCGTTGCTGAGCCGGGGCCTATGCTGCTTGGTCGAATTTGTGAGCCTGCTGGGTCCCGGCTCTGCGGAGCGGCACTTCGCGCCGCACCGCGTCCGGGACACGAGAGCGGCTTACGCCACGCTCTCCAGAAACGCCTCTTCCGCCGCATGCACGGCATCGGGCGTGCCGACATGCATCCAGACGCCGTCGAGGCGGAGGCCGAACAGCCGCTCCTGCTCGTTGGCGCGGTCGAACATCCTGGTCAGCGAGAACTCGCCCTGCGGTGCGTTGGCGAAGATCGATGGCGACAGGATCGCCGCGCCGGCATAGACGAACGGAACGACCTCTTTTTCCTTGCGCTTGCGCAGGGCGCCGTCGGGCAGCATGCCGTAATCGCCGCGGCCGCTATAGCCGATGCTGGTCGCGGTCGGCGCCATCAAGAGCAGGATGTCCATGCGCTCAGGGTCGAAGTCTTCCGCAAGCCGCGCCAGGTTCGAGCGCACGCCGTCGATCCACAGCGTGTCGGAATTGACATGGAAGAACGGCGCGTCGCCGAGCAGCGGCAGCGCCTTGACCACACCACCGCCGGTGCCGAGCACCTGGTCGCGCTCGTCCGAGATGGTCACGCGCGGATGCTGGCGGGATGCGGTGTGGTTGATGATCTGGTCCGGCAGATAGTGCACATTGACGATCGCCTCGGTCACGCCGGCGTCGCCGAGCTTGTCGAGCACATGGTCCAGCAGCGGCTGACCGGCCACCGGCACGAGCGGCTTCGGCATCTTCTCCGTCAACGGACGCATGCGCAGCCCGAACCCCGCGGCGAGCACCATGGCTTTGGTCGGCTTGACGGACATCGTTCGCTTTCTCGGACTCGTCTTTCCCGGAATCCTGGACTTGAGAACTTTTGAAGTTCGCGTACGCAGCAATCCTAACACGGACCGCAATCGGCCGCACCGCGTCTTAACCGCCTTAACCACCTGCCGTGACGGTTGTACGACGGGTGTGGCCGTCACGCCCCAACGGATGTGGAACGGGCCTTCTTCTTCTTGTCGCCGAGCTTGAGAAAATTGACGCCGATCTGGTCGCCATTGACCCAGGCCAGCTCGCAGCGCCGGTACGCAAGTCCGGTGGACGAGAGCAGGAGAAAAAATTCCTTCAGATGCAGGCCTTCGACCGAACCGTCGATGGTCAGCTTGGCACCGTTCTCGGAGACGTCCTCCATGGTGCACTCGCGCCGCCAGGTGCCGTCGATCCCCATCATCTGGGCCGGTATCCCGCGCTCGAAAACAACCCGGCTGTTGCCACGATGGTCCGTCTTGACCGCCATCTGCCCTTGCTCCAGCCCCGTCCTTGTCCGGCTGCCTGCGGGCGATGATACCGATCCGATGGCTAACAGGCGGTAAATCGGGCCGCGAATCAAGCTTGGGGCTGCCCTTCAGTCAGCTCTTCAGACGATTCTTGGGACGCCCCTTGGGGCGGCGGGACGTTGGCGAGATACCAGTCGCGCAGGTGCGCCAGCGCGGGATGTGCCAGCGAGCGCTGGAGGTAGGTCCAGATCCGCGGCTGGTGGCGCAGATATTGCGGCTTACCGTCGCGGCGGTTGAGGCGGGCGAAGGTGCCGAGCAGGCGCGTGTTCCGTTGCGCCGACATGATCGCATAGAGCTCGGCGAAGCCAGCCGGATCGAAGCTCGCATCGTCTGCGCGGCGCGCCTTGATGTAGCGCGACAGCAGCGTCAGCTCGATGTTTTCGGGCACGTCGATGCGGGCATCCTGGAGCAGCGAGACGACGTCGTAGGATTGTGGTCCGAGCACCGTGTCCTGGAAGTCGATCACACCGACGCGCGCGATGCCGGTGCGCATCCCGAGCCAGATCAGATTGGGCGAGTGGAAGTCGCGGATGATCCACGTCCTCGGCGCGGCCAGCGGCTTCTTCAGCAGCTCGCGCCACATCGCGAAAAACTCTGCGCGCTTCCCGTCGCTCAGCGGCGCATTGCGGTCGGGCAGATACCATTCCGGCATCAACCCGATTTCGATCAGAAGTGCTTCGGTGTCGAACACGGGAATAGCGTAGGTCTGGCTCGCCAGCGGCAGTGTCTCCGGCAGCGTCGTGCGATGTAGCGCGGCCAGCACGTCGGTTGCAGCCTCGTAGCGCTCGGGAATCGGGCGCGGCGGATCGCCCTCGATCACGCCTTCGCTGCCGAAATCTTCGGTGATCAGGAAGCCGTGGTCGAGATCGGAATGATGGATCGCGGGCGCGGAGATGCCTTGCGCGCGCAGGCCCTCGTCGATGGCGACGAAGGGCTTGACGTTCTCGGCGAGATGCACCGCCGCGCTGTAGGATTTTCCGTTGTACATCGCAGCGCCGTCGGGCCGCTGCGGAAAATTCATGAGGATGACGATCTCGTCGTCGCGCAGCAGTCGCGCATAGGAGCGGGTCGAGGCATCGCCGGCCATGCGCTTGTGCGTTGCATCCATGTAGCCGGATGCCTCGAGGAATTCCCGCAGCGTCTTCAGCCGCGCGACTTGCGCGGCGGCCTTGCCGTAACCGGTGATGTCGGCAGCGCGCGCATTCGAGCCCAGCGCCGGCCGGTGCGTCAGCGCGATGTCGATGCGGTCTTGCGGCATCGCCGACGGCGCGCGCTCCGGCCATTCGATCAGGACGAGCGTGGCATCGGGAAGCGGCGACAGGCCGATCTCCTCGAGCTCGCTTTCGTCCTCGACGCGGTAGAGGTCGGCGTGCATCACCGGAAACGGCGGCAGCTCGTAACCCTGCACCAGCGTGAAGGTCGGGCTCGGGACTTCCAGCGTCTCGTCGCCGGCGAGATAGCGGATCATGGCGCGCGCAGCCGCTGTCTTGCCGGCGCCGAGATCGCCGGTGAGGGTGATGACGTCGCCGGGGCCGACCAGCAGCGCGAGGTCGGCCATCAATTGTGCGGTGGCCGTCTCGTTGACAAGCGCGACGGAGAATGTGGTCGGTTCAGTCATTCGGCGGCGTCGCGATGCGCCGCCTGGTCGGTCGGGAAGTCGCAGATCACGACCGTGCCCCTGCCCACGATCGAATCCACCCGTACCTTGCCGCCATGCAGCTCGACGAAGGAGCGCACGAGCGACAGGCCGAGCCCGGCGCCGCGGTGACGCGACCCCTGCGAGCGGCTTTCGAACCAGTTGAACACCTTGTCCTTCATGTCGGCAGGTATTCCAGGCCCGGAATCTGTCACAGTGAAGACCACGCTGCGTTCGGTGCGGCGTGCACTGATGCCGACGGTGGAATCCTGTGGAGAAAACCCGACGGCGTTGGCGAGGAGGTTATAGAGCACCTGCACCACGCGCTTCTCGTCGCCGACGAAGCTGCCGATATCCGGCGCGATCTCGACCTTGAGTCGGATGCGGTCGGTGGCGAGGCGGTCCTGGATGCCCTCGGCGGCGAGCTCGATGGCCTTGCTGACGTCGACCGGGCCGAGTTCCAGCTTCATGGCGCCGGCGTCGATCGTGGCGAGATCCAGGATGTTGTTGGTCAGCGCCAGCAGGGCGTTGGTGGATTTGGTGACATAGTCGAGATATTCGGCCTGTTTCGGCGTCAGCGGCCCGGTCGAGGGATCGCTGAGGAAATGAGCGAAGCCGATGATGGTGGTGAGCGGCGAGCGCAGCTCGTAGGAGACGTGGTGGACGAAATCCACCTTCATCTGGTCGGCGGCCTCCAGCGCCTCGTTGCGCTCGCGCAGCGCACGCTCGACATTCTCGGTGTCGGTGATGTCCTGGAACGTCAGCATGGTCGCGCCGTCATGCAGCGGACGGATCATGCCGTCGAGCACGCTGCCGTCCTTGCGCTCCAGCTTCAGCGGCACGTCGGCGCGGCTCTCGATCGAGGTAACGGCCTCGCGGATCTGCCGCCAGACTTGCGCGTCGTCGAACAATTGATGGCACCAGCCTTCGACCGTCTGGATGTGCGGCTCGTCGCGCATGGCGTCGCTCGACAGCTTCCACATCCGGACGAAGGCCGGATTGAACAGCTGCGCCCTGCCGTTGCTGCCGAACACCGCGACGCCCTCGGCGAGGCTGTCCAGCGTCTCGCGCTGCACGCGGATCATGCCGTCGAAGCGGCGGGCGAGTTCGAGGCTCTCGGTGACGTCGTCGAACAGATAGGTGACGCCGCCTTCCGGATTCGGCGTGGTGACGACGGAGAGCGCGCGGCCGTCGGGCAGGTACCAGGTGTCCTTGGCGGCCTCGACCGCGCGATAGGCTTCGTGCAGCTTGGCCTTCCAGGCGCGGAAGTCCGGCTGCTCCGGCAGCTTGCGCGCGGCGCGGAGCTGGTCGAGCACGCTGGAATCGTCGGGATCGGCGTCGAGGAAGGTGCGGTCGAGGTCCCACAGCCGGCGGTAGGAATCGTTGTAGAAGGCGAGCCGGCGGTGGCCGTCGAACACGGCAACGCCCGAGGAGAGCTGGTCCAGCGTGCGCCGATGCGCCTCCGCCATCCGCACCAGCGCGGAGCTCAGCCCATCCGCCTCGCTGGCATCGATGGCGACGCCGACATTGCCGCTGCCGACATTCACCGCGCGGACGTCGTAGATGCGCCGCTCGCCGCCGATCACGATCGGCAGTCGCGAGGTGAAACTGGCCGCGTCCTTCAGGCCCCGCTCCATCGCGGTCCGGTCGGCACTGTCGAGCAGCTCGAGCTTGCGCTGCTGGGCGTCGGTGACGCTGCTCGCCTCGGTCGCGCGCACATAGGCCGGATTGGCGTAGCTCAGCGCGCCGTTCTCGGCCTTGGCCCAGATCGGCCAGGGCGCGGCGGCGGCAAAGCCGCGCAGCATCTCGGTCTCGTCGGCGAGGGCCTTGTAACGCAGATTGGTCTCGGCCAGATCGCGCCGGAGTCCGGAGAGTTCGCGAATCCTGACGATGGCCTGGCCGCCGATGGCGCGGCCGATGGCCTCCAGCGTGTGGCCGTGCGCGGTGGTCAGCGTCAGCTGGAATCCGTCGCCGCGGTCACGCAGCGCATCGACCGCGTGATCCATTTGGAGCGCGGGCTCCGGCGGCAGCCATGTTCCGAACGCGAGGACGCGCTGGGGGGAGGAATCGCGCGGCAGCACCATGGAGATGTCGCCGGAAATCTGCGCGCGATTGTCGCCGGCCGGCCAGGAGATCAGGATCTGCGGCTCGGCGAACAGCAGCGCGCCGAAGCGATCGGACTGGAGTTGCAGTTCCCCGATTCGCGCGCGCAGCCGCGCTTCGTTGTTCGCCGTGCGCACGCGCGTGCGCATCAACAGGATCGCGGCCACGACCGAGAAGCCGAGCAGCGCGAGCGCGGTGGCCAGCACCGCGAGTTCCTGCCGGTTGAAGTCCAGCATTATGGAAAGTGTGTCGACGAGGTCGGCAGCCTCAGCCGGCGCAGCCGGCAGCAGCGCCGCGAGAGCGCCTCCCAACAAGCCGTTGCGCGCCAACGATGTGCACGACAGCAGCGTCCGACGCATCGACACGATCACGCCTGACATAGTTGCCCCAGATCGCACGAATTTGCGCGCGGCGACCCCCGTCGCGCGCGAATCAAACGACAATACCCCCACCGTGACTCCAGCGGTAAGAGTCCAGATCGTGAACGCAAAGGCGGTCCCACAAAAATGCCGGGCGCGCGGTTCCAACCCACGTAGTTCTTCGGGATGATTCGGCTGGAGCTGCCGTGCGTTAGCGGCCGGTCGAGCCGAAGCCGCCGGCGCCGCGATCGGTCGCGGACAATGTCGCCACGGGAACCAGCGCGGCCTGCACCACCGGCGCAATCACCATCTGCGCGATGCGCTCGCCGCGCTTGACCACGAAGGGCGCCGCGCCGTGGTTGATCAGGATCACCTTGATCTCGCCGCGATAGTCCGCATCGATCGTGCCCGGCGAGTTGAGCACGGTGACGCCGTGCTTGGCGGCAAGGCCCGAGCGCGGCCGCACCTGCGCCTCGTGACCGGGCGGCAGCGCGATCGCGAGACCCGTCGGCACCAGCGCATATTGGCCGGCGGCGAGCGTCAGCGGCTCGCTGTCGAGCACTGCGGCCATCAGGTCGAGGCCGGCCGCTTCGGAGGTCTGATAGGCCGGCAGCGGAAGGCCTTCGGCGTGGGCCAGTTGCTGCAGTTCGACCGTGACTTTCGTGCTCAAGATGCCGGCTCCCGGGATTTGTCGGTCACGCTCTTTGCGACATGCGCGACCAGCTCGATGGCGACCTGTTCCTTGGTCATCACCGGCCAGGAATCAACTGCGATCTCGCCGTCCTCCTCACCATTCTTGCGACTGATCAGATGCACGGTGTTGCGGTCGCCGCCCATCACGCCGGTCGCCGGCGAGACGTCGTTGGCGACGATCCAGTCGCAGCCCTTGCGGGCCAGCTTGGACTTGGCGTTGTCGATGAGGTGCTCGGTCTCGGCGGCAAAGCCGATCACCAGCGACGGGCGCCGGTCGGTCAGCTTCGAGATCGTGGCGAGGATGTCGGGATTCTCGACCAGCTGAAGCGGCGGCATGCCGGCCGAGGTCTTCTTCAGCTTCTGCTCGCCTTCACTGGCGACCCGCCAGTCGGCGACCGCGGCCGCGAAGATCGCGATGTCGGCGGGAAGCGCCGCCTGCACCTGCTCCAGCATCTGCCGGGCCGACTCCACGCGCTTCACCGTCACGCCCGGGGGATCGCCGAGATCGACCGGGCCGCTAACCAGGATCACCTCGGCGCCTGCGGCTTGCGCGGCGGCGGCGATGGCAAAGCCCTGCTTGCCGGAGGAGCGGTTGGCGATGTAGCGCACCGGGTCGATCGGCTCGTGGGTGGGACCTGCGGTGATCAGCACCCGCTTGCCGGCGAGCGGGCGCGGCACCGGCGGCCGCAGCAGGCGCTCGGCGGCGGTGGCGATCTCGATTGCCTCGGACATGCGGCCGATTCCGGCTTCGCCTGCCTCGGCCATCTCGCCGGAATTCGGGCCGATCAGCACCACGCCGTCACGCTGAAGCTGCGCCACGTTGCGGCGGGTCGCCGCATTGTTCCACATCAGCGGATTCATCGCCGGCGCCAGCAGGACCTTGCGGTTGGTCGCGAGCAGGATGGCGCTGGCGAGATCGTCGGCATGGCCATTGGCCATCTTCGCCAGAAGATCGGCGGTCGCGGGCGCGACGACGATCAGGTCGCAGTCGCGCGCCAGGCGAATGTGCCCGGCGTCGAACTCGCTCTGGGGGTCGAACAGGTCGGTGTAGACCCGCTCGTGCGACAGCGCGCTCACGGCCAGCGGCGTGACGAATTGCTGCGCCGCCTTGGTCAGGACGCAACGGACCTCGATCCGACGTTCCTTGAGCCGCCGGATCAGGTCGAGCGACTTGTAGGCCGCGATCCCGCCGCCGATGATCAGGGTGACGCTGGCCTCGGGGAGGGCGCCGGTCCGTTGCGGCGCGCCGGCTGCGGATTGGGCCGGCGGCAACGCAAACGGCGTCAGCGGCTCCTCGCGGCCCTCGATCAACTCCCCGAGGATGACCCGGACCTCTTCCTCGACCGACCTGCGGTTCCTGGCCGAGCGAAGGCGCAAATAGGTTTTGACGCCCTCGTCGAGCTTGCGGATGGTCAGGCTTGCCATGACGCCCCTCCAGCACGGAATGATAGCGATGCTATCGCTTCCGTGATTGCAGTGCAATCACAGATTCCGGACGGCGATCAGGATTCCGATGAAGGTGGCGGCGATGATCCAGAGCGCCACGGTACGCCAGCGGTTCTTGCGGCCTTCGCTGCGGCCCATCGCGGCGATACTCTCCGGTGACAGCCGGATGCCTTCCCGCGTCATGGTCTCGAGCTGCTCGAGCACAGCGACCGAGCGTTGCGCGATGTCGGGCAGGCGCGTCAGCACGCGGGCGAGGTCGCTGCCGCCGGAGAGCGCGCCCTGCACCCGGCCGAGCGGGCCGAGATTGCGCTCGATCCATTCGCGCACCACGGGGTCGGCGATCTTCCAGATGTCGAGCTTGGGATCGAAGGCGCGCGCCACGCCCTCGACCACCACCATGGTCTTCTGCAACAGGATCAGCTCGGGCCGCGTCGTCATGTCGAACAGGCCGGTGACCTCGAGCAGCAGCGTCAGCAGCCGCGCCATCGAGATCTCTTCGGCGGTACGGTTGTGGATCGGCTCGCCGATGGCGCGGATGGCCTGCGCGAAATTCTCGACCGAGTGATGCGCCGGCACATAGCCCGCCTCGAAATGCACCTCGGCGACGCGACGATAGTCGCGGGTGATGAAGCCGAGCAGGATCTCGGCGAGGAAGCGCCGCTCCTTCATCCCGAGCCGGCCCATGATGCCGAAATCGACCGCGACCAGACGGCCGGCGTCATCGAGGAACAGATTGCCCGGATGCATGTCGGCGTGGAAGAAGCCGTCGCGCAGCGCATGGCGCAGAAAGCTCTGGATCACCTTGCGGCCGAGATCGGGCAGGTCGACCTGCGCCTCTGCCAGGCGCTTGTGATCGTTCAGCGCGATGCCGTCGATCCACTCCATCGTCAGCACGTTGTGCGTGGTGCGGTCCCAGTCGACGGTCGGCACGCGAAAATCAGGATCGTCGCGCGTGTTCTCCGCCATCTCGGACAGCGCGGCAGCCTCGAGCCGCAGGTCCATCTCCATCGCGACCGAGCGCGACATGGTGTTGATGACCTCGATGAGACGCAGGCGCCGCGCCTCGGATGAATGGGCCTCGGCCTCGTGGGCGACGAAGAAGAAATCCGAGAGATCGCGGCGGAAGCGCGAGGCCACGTTTGGCCTCAGCACCTTGACCGCGACCGCCTTGCGGACGCCGTTGTGCTCGACCTCGCCGCGATGCACCTGCGCGATCGAGGCGGCCGCGACCGGCGGGCCGAACGTGACGAAGACATCCTTCAGCGGCCGTTCCAGCGAGGTCGCGATGGCAGCCTCCGCTTCCGCTTGCGGAAACGGCGGCAGCCGATCCTGAAGGCTTTCGAGGTCGTGCGCCATGTTGACGCCGACCACGTCGGGGCGCGTTGCCAGAAACTGACCGAGCTTGAGATAGGCCGGACCCATCCGCGTCAGCGCGCGTGCTATCCGCGGTCCGTGCTTGACGCCACGGCGTTCGATCAACCGCGCAAGCTTCAACGCAAGCTGTCCGGGCGGCGGCACCAGGGTCGGATCGACGGAACCGAACACGCCCTCGCGCGCAAACACGAACGCGGCGCGGATCAGGCGCGAAATGTGGGTAATGGAAGAAATCACAAACGCCAGCCCGAATGCAGTGCGACGATGCCGCCGGACAAGGTCTGCCAGCCGACGCGGGCGAAGCCGGCGTCGCGGATCATGTCGGCGAAGGCGTTGGGTTTTGGAAACTTGCGGATCGATTCGACGAGATACTGGTAGGACTCCGCGTCGCCCGTGACCATGCGGCCGAGCGGCGGGATCACCTTGAACGAGAACAGGTCATAGATCCGGTCGAGCCCGGGCATCTCGACGGTGGAGAATTCCAGGCACAGGAAGCGGCTGCCGGGCTTGAGCACGCGATAGGCCTCGCGCAGCGCCAGGTCGATTCGCGGCACATTGCGAATGCCGAAAGCGATCGTATATGCGTCAAAGCTGCGGTCGGCGAAGGCGAGCGCTTCGGCATTGCCTTCGACGAAATCGACCTGGGTCTCGAGATGCCGCTTCGCGGCACGCTCGCGGCCCACGGCCAGCATCCCGGCGTTGATGTCGCAGACCGTGGCATGGAAGCCGGGCCCCGCCGCCTTGGCAGCGCGGAACGAGATGTCGCCGGTGCCGCCGGCAACATCGAGCAGCGCGAACGGCCGGTCACCCCGCGGCGGGTTGAGCGCGTTGATCATGATGTCCTTCCAGACCCGGTGCAGACCACCGGACATCAGGTCGTTCATCAGGTCATAGCGCGACGCCACGCTGTGAAACACATCGTTCACCAGCGTCTGCTTGTCCCCCAGGGGAACGTCCCTGAAGCCAAAATGCGTGGTTTCGCCCGGCCGATCCATTACTCTACTCCACTGGGCGGACCATAGCGCGGCCGCCGCAATGGCGCTATCACACCGCCCTCATAAGGTGAATGCCTGACCATGCCTGAATTGCCCGAAGTCGAGACCGTCCGCCGCGGCCTTCAGCCCGTCATGGAGGGTGCGAAGATCCTCGTCGCGGAGGCCCGCAGGCCGGATCTGCGCTTTCCGTTCCAGCCCGATTTCGTGGCCCGGCTCCAGGGGCAGGTCGTCACGGGGCTTGGCCGCCGTGCAAAATATCTCATGGCCGATCTCGCCTCCGGCGACGTGCTGCTGATGCATCTGGGCATGTCGGGCTCGTTCCGCGTCATCAAGCCGGACAACGAGGCCGCGCCGGGCGAGTTTCACTACCCGCGCGGTAAGGACTCCACGCACGACCACGTGCTGTTTCGGATGTCCTCCGGCGCCGACATCGTGTTCAACGACCCGCGCCGCTTCGGTTACATGAAAGTGATCGCGCGCAACGCGCTTGAGGACGAGCCACTGCTGCGCGATCTCGGTCCCGAGCCGCTCGGCAACGAATTCGACGCCGCGATGCTGGCGCGATCGTGCGAGGGCAAGACGACGAGCCTGAAGGCCGCGCTGCTCGACCAGCGCGTGGTCGCCGGGCTCGGCAACATCTATGTCTGCGAAGCGCTGCATCGCTCGCATCTGTCGCCGCGCCGCATTGCTGCGACGCTCGCGACCAAGGGTCGCAAGGGTGTTGGCGGCGGCGAGCCGACCGATCATGCGAAGCGGCTGGTGAGTGCCATTCACACCGTGCTCAACGACGCGATCAAGGCCGGCGGCTCCAGCTTGCGCGACCATCGCCAGACCTCGGGCGAGCTCGGCTATTTCCAGCATTCCTTCAAGGTCTATGACCGCGAGGGCGAGACCTGCAAGACGCCAGGGTGCGGCGGCACGATCAAGCGCTTCACCCAGAACGGCCGTTCCACCTTCTGGTGTGCGAAATGTCAGAAGTGACGTAGCACCGTAGCCCGGATGAAGCGCAGCGCAATCCGGGTCCAGCCTCTCCGCGGAGAGACTTTCCCGGATTTCGCTTCGCTTCATCCGGGCTACAAGAAGCGGCGCTTGCAATGACCGGTAGATGCAGCGTCCCAAAAGCACGAAGCGAAACAATCCGGCCGGGCTGGTGGCCGGATTGCTTCGTCGCTTGGACTCTTCAACCGGATAAGTGAAGAGGCCGCCCGTCGTCCGAGCGATCGCCGGGCTCAGGACGCCAGTGTCGTGGTCTCGTCCGCTGAACGCTCGGTGGCGGCATGCAGCATCCCGCCCGCGACCGAGATGACATGGTCGATCAGGACATTGGTCGTGGCTTCGAGTTCGAGCCGGGTCTCGATCCAGCGCCAGAGGCCGCGGATCTCGTCCGCCGACTTGCCGTTCGGCGCGAATTCGCTGACGGCGAGGCCGCTCGCGAGCGAGTCCTGGTGGTCGTTGCGTATTGCGATCAGCGGGCGCGCGAGCACTTCGGCGAGATCGAGGGCGGCTTCCTCGGCGAGCGTGTTGGCGGCGTTGTCGATGCGCTGGCCGCGGATCGGCGCCTGGTTCAGCACGAAGCCGTAGGGCCGCTTCCAGGCGCGCGCGACGCTCAGCGTCGAGACGGTCGCCTCGATGTCGGCAACGCTCGGGCGAGCCGGAATCAGGCAGAGGTCGGAATGGCGGATCGCGGCGGTGGTCGCGGCGCTGAGGCCGGCCGCGGTGTCGACGATCGCGAGCTGCAGGCCGCTGTCGGCCAGCATCTTCAGGCGCGGCGCGATGTCGGCCGCGTGATAGATCGGCTCGACGACGAGATCGTCAGCTTGGCGGCGACGCTGCCAGTTGGACAGGGTACCCTGCGGGTCGGTTTCGATCAGGCGGACGGTGAAGCCGGCCTGCTTGGCCGCCAGCGCGAGGCCGATGGCAAGCGTGCTCTTGCCACTGCCACCCTTTTGGGTGGCCAGTACGATCGTGTGCATGGAAAGTTGAATCCTTTGGAATGCTTGGGTCTCTGGGGTAACGCCACGCGAACGTGCATCGCTTCTCGATGCTGAGCTCTACTCGCTCAGGACGTGCCCTGCCCGATCCAAAGGGGACCGCGGATGTCCGAATCAACGATAGCGATGATGGCAGAATCGGGAATGCCAGCTAATCCGTACCAATACTGGACCAGTCATCGCGCGTATGATGTGCTTGCCGCCGCAAATAAAAGGGGCAGGCGGCATGGGCGGAAACTGGCGCGACCGGACGGCAACGACCTTTGAATGTCAGAAGATGCCGGTGGTCTCGAGCCGCGGCATGGTGGTCAGCAACCATCCGCTGGCCTCTAGCGCGGGCGCCGAGATGCTGGCCGCGGGCGGCAACGCCATCGACGCCGCGATCGCGACCCTGTTCACGCTGACCGTGGTCGAGCCGATGATGGTCGGCATCATCGGCGGCGGCATGGCGCATATACGTCTGGCTGACGGCAGCCACCGTTTCATCGACGGGCAGAGCACCGTACCTGCGGCGGTGCGCGACACCACCTACACCTCCAGGCCCGGCTCGGCGCATGACGTGTTCGACACCGTCGGCAACGAGAACCTCAACGGCCCGAAGGCGGTCGCCACGCCGGGCTCGCTGAAAGCCTGGTGCGAGACGCTGCGCCGGTTCGGCACTATGAGCCTCGCCGACGTCATGCAGCCCGCGATCAAGCATGCCGCGCGCGGCTATGCGGCGACGCCGTATTTGCACGAATGCATCAGCGAGAGCGCCGCCGAGATGCGCAAGGACAAGCCGATTGCGGCGATCTATTTGCCTGACGGCGAGCCGCTCAAGGTCGGCGAACGCGTGGTGCAGGCCGAATATGCCGAGACGCTCCGCACCATCGCCGACCACGGCGAGACCGCGCTCTATGAGGGGCCGCTTGGTGACATCCTCGTCGACTACATGGGGAAGGCCGGCGGCTTCATCCGCCGCAACGATCTCACCGGCTACAAGACCGTCGAACGGCAGCCGATCCGCGCCGACTATCGCGGCTGGACCATCCTTGGCCCGCCGCCGCCCGCGGCCTCCGGCGTGCATATCGCGCAGATGCTGAACATTCTCGAAGGCTATGACATCGGAGGCCTCGGCTTCGGCACATCGGAGACCATCCACTATCTCGCCGAAGTCCTGAAGATCGCCTTCGCCGATCGCGCCGCAGCCAGCGGCGATCCGGATTATGTCGGCGTCCCCGTGGAGCGGCTGACGTCGAAGGCCTATGCCGAGGAACGCCGTCGCGCCATCGATCCGGCGCGGGCGCAGGCCTGGGGCGCCGGCGTCTCGCAGCTCGAAGGCGCGCACACCACGCACATGACGGCGGCGGATGCGTTCGGCAACGTCGTCGCAACGACGCAGACCATCAACAATCTCTTTGGTGCCAAGATCATGATCCCGGGCCTGGGCGCCATCGCCAACAACTACATGAACCTGTTCGACCCGCGCCCCGGCCACGCGCTGTCGCTGGCGCCGGGCAAGCGCGTCACCACCTCGATGTCGCCGATGATGGCGCTGCGCGACGGCAAGCTGCGCTATGCGCTTGGCCTGCCCGGGGGAAAACGCATCTTCCCCAGCGCGATGCAGGCGCTGGTCAATCTGATCGACCACGGCATGAGCCTGCAGGAAGCGGTCGAGGCGCCGCGCATCTGGACCGAAGGCAACGCGCTCGAAGTCGAGCAGAAGGTGCCGGAGGCCGTGCGCGCGAAGCTTGCGGGCCTCGGCCACAAGGCGCAGCCTGTCGCGACCGTGGCGGGCGGCATGAACGGCATTGCCTTCCACGACGACGGCACCATGACCGGCGCCGCCTGCTGGCGCGCGGACGGCACGCCGGTGGGGATCTCCGGCGGGCTCGCGAAGCCCGGGATCAGGTTCAGGCTGAGTTAGCGACACACAGGCGGTGCGCTCCTCTCCCGCTCGCGGGAGAGGTGAAGATCGTGGCAACGCGCCTCCCTAGCGCATCACGAACGGATTAGCCGGCACGCCCGTGGCGGTCGAGATCCAGACGCTCTTGGTCTCCTGATATTCGCGTACCGCGTCGATGCCGTTCTCGCGGCCGACGCCGGAATGCTTCATGCCGCCGAACGGCATCATGTAGCTGATGGCGCGATAGGTGTTCACCCACACGGTGCCCGCGCGCAGCTGTTTCGGCACGCGGATAGCGCGTGCGAGGTCGCGGGTCCAGATGCCGGCGGCGAGGCCGTAGATCGTGTCATTGGCGATACGGATGGCGTCTTCCTCGGTGTCGAAGGGGATGATCGAGAGCACCGGCCCGAACACCTCCTCGCGCGCGATCCGCATGGTGTTGTCGACGTCGGTGAAGATCGTCGGCTCGACGAATTGGCCGCCGATGATGCCGTCGCCGGTGGCCGGCTTGCCGCCGAGCAGGCAGCGCGCGCCTTCGGCCTTGGCGATGTCGATATAGTCGAGGATCTTCTTGTACTGCGCCGGTGTCGTGACGGGACCGATGTTGGTGTCGGCCTGCATCGGATTGCCGATCTTGGCGGAGCGTGCGATGTCGAGCAGGCGATCCACGAACTTGTCCTTGATCGAGCGCTGCACCAGCAGGCGCGATCCCGCAATGCAGGTCTGTCCTGTGGCAGCGAAGATGCCGGAGACGGCACCGGCGGCGGCCGCGGCGAGATCGGCATCCTCGAACACGATGTTGGGCGACTTGCCACCGAGCTCGAGCGAGACCCGCTTCAGGCTGCGCGCCGCGGTCTCGTAGACCCGCGCGCCCGTTGTGTCTGAACCCGTGAAGGTGATTTTGGCCACGCCGGGATGCGCGATCAGCTCGCTGCCGATCTCGGGGCCGAAGCCGGTGACGACGTTGAAGATGCCGTCGGGAATGCCGGCCTCCTTCGTCAGCGCGGCGAATTCGAGCGTGCTCGCCGAAGTGAATTCCGACGGCTTGACGACCACGGCGCAGCCCGCGGCGAGCGCCGCCGCGCACTTCCACGCGACAAAGAGCAGCGGCGAGTTCCAGGCGGTGAGTGCGGCGACGACGCCGACCGGCTCGTGCGTCGTGTAAGCAAAGGTGTCGGCCTTGTCGATCGGCACGAGGCCGCCTTCGAGCTTGTCGACCAGCCCGCCATAGTACCACCACCATTCGGGATGGTAGCGGAGCTGGCCGAGCATCTCCGCCATCAGCTTGCCGTTGTCGCGCACCTCGATCTCGGCGAGACGCTCGGCGTTCGCGGCGACGAGATCGCCGAGCTTGCGCATCACCTTGCCGCGGGCGGATGCCGTCAACTTCGCCCACGGGCCGCGCCACATCGCCTCGTTGGCGGCTTTCACGGCCTTGTCGGCGTCGGCAGCCGATCCGCGCGGAATCTTTGCCCAGGGCTTGCCCTGATAGGGATCGACCGAATCGAACCACTCGCCATTGGCGGGATCGACATAGGCACCATTGATGTAGAGCTGATACGTCTTCATGAAGTCCTCCGGACGGACGCATTATGATTGCGGCTGGAAGGGAGGCTATCACGGCTTCCGTGGCTTCGTTGCGGCGAAGCCAATCACAAAGTCGCGGCTGCTCCGTGCTTACCGCGCCTATTTCCGGACGCAGATCACGCGCACGACGGCTGTCTTCGCATCCGTCGAAGTGCCGTTTGGCGCAATACCATTCGCTTTCAGGAAATCGCGCGCCGTTTCCGCGGAGACCATCACCGCCTGCGATGCCGGCACCGCTGTCGCGGGTCCTGCGACCATCGCGGGCTTCAGCAGTGCGATGCCGGCGAACTTGCCGTCGCCGTCGATCGCTGGGCCGCCGGAGAACCCGACGGCCGGTGGCGGCGACAGCGCGGAATCGCTTGATGTGACCGGCGCGAGCGTGCCCTTGGCGCTCGACACGCCCGCCGCACCGCCTTGGCTCTGGGGATCGGCGATGCCGACGACATCGACATTCGTCTTCGCCGCGCCGCCCGTGAGGCTGAGCGGCTTCAGGCCGCGCGCGCCGTAGATGTGCAGGAGCGCGAGATCGTGCTCCTTGTCCTCGGCGAGACGGTCGGCGCTGCCATAGCCGGCGATGGTGATCGCGAGACAGCTATCGGTAATGAGGCGGTCCGTGACAATCGCACCGTCGTCGCTGACGACGATGCCGGTGCCGTACTCGACGGTCTTGCGCGGCGGCGGCCCGGCCTGCGGTCCCGTCGGAAATGCATTGAACGCGCTCGACATTGCAATCACCACCGGCTCGACGCTGTTCTCGGTCGCCTGGTCGTAGAGGATCGTCATGGTGCGGACTTCGTCGCCCTTAAAGGTGCCTCGCACGTAGAATTTCTTGAGGCCCTGCAATCCCGACAGCACGAAGAAGTCGGGCTTCACCACGGTGTAGTCGACCTTGCGCCCCGACGGTTCCTTCTCCAGCTCGGCGAGTTTCGCCGTGGTCGGGTTGGCTTCCTTGCGGCGGCTCAGCAGCACCTGCACGGTTCCGGTCGGCGAGGTCCATTTCGAGCCGTTGGCATCGGTCGCCTGCTGCGGCACCAATTTGCCGGGGATACCGAGCCGGGCGCCGCTGGTCGGCTCCATCACGATCTTCCAGCCGACGCTCTCCTGCTTGCGCCGCGCGGTCTCCGCGAGCGCGGCGCGCTCCTGCGGATTGAGCACGCCGGTCGGCTTGCCACCCTTGGCTTTCTGATATTCCTTGATCGCCTCGACCATGCGCGCGCTGACGTCGCCGGTGATGGCGCCGTTATATTGGCCGACCCAGGCGAGGTCGGACTGGAGCGACAGCCGTGCCGCCTGCGCCATCGCATCAGCCGTCGCCGACGGCGTCTGCAGTGCGGGAGGCCGGATCGGCACGGTCTGGACCGGCTTCGGCTTGGTGCCGGGGACCTCTGGCGCCGTCATCTGGGCGCTCGCGCCTGTGGCAGCCGCGAACATCAGTGTTGCCGCAAGCATCGATCTCATGACAAATCCAGCCAGCCCATTGAACGTGCTGCCATTGAAGCACATCTCGTTGGTCGCGAACAATGTTGGGGCGGTTCAGGAGTAAGAGAAGGTGCTGAGCCCGGACGAACTCGAACGCTATGCCCGGCATATCGTGCTGCGCGATGTCGGCGGGCCGGGCCAGGCCGCGCTGAAGCGGGCTTCCGTGCTGGTGATCGGCGCCGGCGGGCTCGGCGCGCCCGCGCTGATGTATCTGGCGGCCGCCGGCATCGGCACGCTCGGCGTGGTCGATGACGACGTGGTCTCGCTGTCGAACCTCCAGCGCCAGGTGATCCATACGACGCCCGATATCGGCCGGCACAAGGTCGAGAGCGCGGCCGAGCGGATCTCCGCGCTCAATCCGCATGTCCGCTTCGTCGGCCACGCCACCTGGCTCAATGCCGACAATGCGCTGAGCATGATCGGAGACTACGATCTCGTGCTCGACGGCTCCGACAATTTCTCGACGCGTTATCTGGTCTCGGATGCCTGCTTCTTCGCGAAGCGGCCGCTGATCACGGCGGCGCTCGGCACCTTCGACGGCTCGCTCACCACCATCCGCGCGCATGAGAAGAACGAGCAGGGCGTGTTCAATCCGACCTATCGCTGCCTGTTTCCGGAGGCGCCGCCGCCCGGCACCGTGCCGGCCTGCGCCGAGGCCGGCGTCATGGGCGCGCTTGCGGGCGTGATGGGCTCGATGATGGCACTGGAGGCGATCCGCGAGATCGTCGGCTTCGGCGACGGCCTCGTCGGCCGCCTCTTGATGATCGACGCGCGCGCGATGCGCTTCGAGACGCTGCGCTACGCGCGCGATCCGGCCAATCCGCTCAATGGCGATGGGCCCGTGATCACCGATCTCAGCGCCCATCGCACCTGATCGCTGCCGTTACCGCGTGGCCGGCTTCTCGCTGTCGAGATGCGCCATCTGCTCGGCCGCGTAGCGCGTGCCGGAAGCGACGTCGGGCGGAAATGCCTTGGCCAGCGCAGCGAGATGAGCTTGCGTCAGCGTTACCTTGGTCGCGCCGAGCGCCTCGGTGAGACGGTTGCGCGTGCGTGCGCCGACCAGCGGCACGATCTCCTTGCCTTGAGCCGCCACCCAGGCGATTGCGACCTGCGCCGGCGTTGCGCCGATCTCCGTGGCGATGGCGCGGAGCTGCTCCGCCAGCGCGAGATTGGCGTCGAGATTTGCGCCCTGGAAGCGCGGCGTCATCAGCCGGTAATCCCTGCCGGCCTTGCCGGAATCCTTCGACCAATGGCCGCTGATCAGGCCGCGCGCCAGCACGCCGTAAGCCGTGATGGCGATGCCGAGCTCACGGCAGGTTTTCAATATGTCGCGTTCGATGCCGCGCTCGATCAGCGAATATTCGATCTGGAGATCGGCGATCGGATGCACGGCGTGCGCGCGGCGGATGGTGTCGGAGCCGACCTCGGACAGGCCGATATGCCTGATGTAGCCGGCCTTCACGAGATCAGCGAGACCGCCGATCGTCTCTTCGATTGGGACCTTGGGGTCGAGACGTGCCGGGCGGTAGACATCGATATGGTCGGTGCCGAGACGTTGCAGCGAATAGGCCAGGAAGTTTTTCGTTGCGGCCGGCCTTGTGTCCATGCCGGCGAACTCGCCGGCGGGCCCGCGCAGTGCGCCGAACTTCACGCTGATCTGGACTTTTTCGCGCGACACATCCTTCAGGGCTTCGCGCACCAGCATTTCATTATGACCCATGGCGTAGAAATCGCCGGTGTCCAGCAGCGTGATGCCGGCATCGAGCGCCGCGTGGATCGTGGCGATGCTTTCGCCGCGGTCGGCGGGGCCATAGACCTCCGACATGCCCATGCAGCCGAGACCAAGGGCGGAGACGGTCGGGCCGGTTGAACCGAGTTTGCGCTGTTCCATGATGGCTTTCCTCAAGAGGCGGCGGGCTGATTGTGCCGCGTGACGAGGCCAGATATGCGCCTGACCGATTAGGCCGATAAGCTGGACAATCTAGAATGGCTTGTTCATCATAGCGAACAATGGCCGAGCCCGATCTGCGTGATCTCGACGTCTTCGTGGCGGTTGCCCGCACCCGCAATTTCCGGCGCGCGGCGGTCGAAATTCGCGTGTCGGTGTCGAGCCTTAGCCAACGGCTGCGGGATCTGGAGGAGCGCCTTGGCGTTCGCCTGATGAACCGCACCACCCGCAGCGTCGCGCTGACCGAGGCGGGCGAGCTGCTGTTGTCCCGCATCGCTCCGGCGCTGCGCGATGTCGGCGATGCCCTGGATCAGGTCCGCGGCTTGCGCGAGATGGCTTCGGGACGCCTGCGCATCAACGCGCCGCCGCCCGCGGTGGACCTCGTGCTGGCGCCGATGGTCGGGCCGTTCCTTGCGACCTACCCGCAGGTCGATCTCGATATCGTTTCCGAAAGCGGCTTCGTCGACATCGTCAGCGCCGGCTACGATGCCGGCGTGCGTTATGGCGAGCACCTCGCGCAGGACATGGTGGCGATCCCGCTGAGCGGTCCGCAGAGCTATGTCGTCGTCGCATCGCCTGCGTACATCGCCCGCCGCGGCACGCCGAAGCACCCGAAGGATCTGCTCGACCATGACTGCATCCGCGCTCGCTACTCGAGCGGCGTCATGCATGATCTGGAGTTCGAGAACGCTGGCCAGATCGTGAAGGTCGATCCGCCGGCAAAGCTGATCTCGACCAACATGGGCCTTGCCATGCGCGCCGCGCTCGACGGCGCCGGCATCTGGGCGACGCTCGATGGCTACGTCCATGACGCCGTGACGTCCGGCGCGTTGGTCAGCTTGATGGAAGATTGGTGCGAGCCGTTTCCGGGCCCGTTCCTGTACTATCCGAGCCGGCGCCAGACGCCGCCCGCGCTACGCGCTTTCATCGATTTCGTCGCGGATTGGCGCAAGCGCGAAACGCGCGGCAAATAAACCTCCAAATAAGCCTCAGAGCATGCTCGGCAGCACGCGATCCGGCGGCTTGTGCGCGTCGAGGAAGGTGCGGATGTTGATGATCACCTTCTCGCCCATTTCGACGCGGCCCTCGATCGTGGCGGAGCCCATATGCGGCAGCAGCGCCACCTTGCCGGCCTTGGCGAGCCGCACCAGCTTTGGATTGACCGCAGGCTCGTGCTCGTAGACGTCGAGGCCGGCGCCGCCGATCTCGCCGGCTTCGATCAGCTTGATCAGCGTGTCCTCGTCGGTCACCTCGCCGCGCGCGGTGTTGACGATGTAGGCGTCCTTGCGGATCAGCTTCAGCCGCCGCGCCGACAGCAGGTGATAGGTCGCCGGCGTGTGCGGGCAGTTCACCGAGATGATGTCCATCCGCGCCAGCATCTGGTCAAGGCTTTCCCAATAGGTCGCGCCAAGCTCTTCGGCGATCTTCGGCGCGACGGGGCGGCGATTGTGGTAGTGGATCTGGAGGCCGAAGGCGCGGGCGCGGCGCGCGACCGCCTGGCCGATGCGGCCCATGCCGATGATGCCGAGACGCTTTCCCCCGATACGGTGGCCGAGCATCCAGGTCGGCGACCAGCCGGGCCAGGGCTTTCCTTCGGTCAGGATCGAGGCGCCTTCGATCATCCGGCGCGGCACGGCCAGGATCAGCGCCATGGTCATGTCGGCGGTGTCTTCGGTCAGAACCTTTGGCGTGTTGGTGACGGTGATGCCGCGGGCATGCGCGGCCTCGACATCGATATTGTCGACGCCGTTGCCGAAATTGGCGATCAGGCGGAGCTTGCAGTCGGGCTGGTTAACGATGTCGGCGGTGATGTGGTCGGTGACGGTCGGAACGAGCACGTCGGCAGTGCGCGCGGCCTCAGCGATCTGCTCGGCCGACATCGGTGTGTCCTCGAGATTGATCCGCGCGTCGAACAACTCGCGCATCCGGGTCTCGATCGAGTCCGGCAGCTTGCGCGTCACCACCACGAGGGGCTTTTTCTTCACCGACATGTCATGCCCTCATGAGGCGCCGCAAGCCGCCTCTGTCACCAAAGGCCGGCCGTTGAGGCCTCATTAACCCGGTTGTTCGACACTGCCTTTGCCGTGTCGTCCCCGGCGCTTCCTTCAAGCTCTCCCGACATTTCCGACCGGAAAATCGGGGCAAACTGGTTGTTCAAGTGTCCGTCCTCTCTAGCAGAAGGCCGGGCCAAGACAAGAACCACGGGTTTAGGCTTCGGGAACACGGGAGATGGGTTTGCGCGGCAGGTTCTGAATTTGGGGTGAGGGCCCGGCGTGGCGGGGCCCTCGACAGGAGACGGGTTGATGGCGTTGGGGCGTTTTTGTTCGGTAATGGCGCTCGTTTGCACCTGGTTGAGCGCCTCGGTCAGCCCCTCCCATTCGGCGAAGGACAGCACCCCCCAGACCGCGAGCGGCCTGCCGGTGCCGCGTTATGTCAGCCTCAAATCGGATCATGTGAACGTCCGCGCCGGCCCGACCAAGGACAATGACGTCGCCTGGGTCTACACCCGCGCCGGCCTGCCGGTCGAAATCACCGCCGAGTTCGAGAACTGGCGCCGGGTGCGCGATTCCGAAGGCGCCGAGGGCTGGGTCTATCATTCGCTGCTGTCGGGCCGCCGCACCGCGGTCGTCACCATGAAGCACAAGGACGACCTCGCCCCGATCTACGACCGGGCCGATCTCGATAGCGCGGTTGCGGCCAAGCTCCAGGCCGGCGTCGTCACGCAGGTCAAGAAGTGCACCGCAAACTGGTGCCGCGTCACCGGCAACGGCTTTGACGGCTGGATCCAGCAGGAGCGCCTCTGGGGCGTCTATTCGGACGAGCAGGTTAACTGACCCGAAGGGTCATCCCGGGTTGGCGCCAAGCGCCAGACCCGGGATCTCGAGATTCCCCGATGCGCAATTGCGCATCTGAGATCTGGTCCTTCGGACCATCCCGGAATGACAGCGTAAAACGACGATGGCCGGGACAAGCCCGGCCATGACGGCAAATTCAGCAGCTTTGGATCGGTCTCAGCGCTTCTTGCGCAGGCGCACCACCATGTCGATGCGCGCGATCTCGTAACCCTCGGGCACCTCCGGCATCTTGGACAGCGCCAGATGCGGATCCTCGATATCGACCAGCTCGTGGCTGTTTTCGAGGTAATAATGGTGGTGGGTGGTGACGTTGGTGTCGAAATAGGTCTTGGTGCCGTCGACGCTGACCTGGCGCAGCAGACCGGCATCGGTCAGCTGGTTCAACGTGTTGTAGACGGTCGCGAGCGATACCGGCACCTTGGCCAGCGTCGCCTCCTCGTAGAGCATTTCAGCCGTGAGGTGGCGAGCACCCTTGCCGAACAGGAGCCAGCCGAGCGCCATGCGCTGGCGCGTCGGACGAAGCCCCGCGGACTGGAGCATTTCGTTGACGTCGTGCCACGGGCACCCGGTCAAGGCCGGCTGGCGGCCGGACAGGAGGGCGGCGGAATGGACGTCGTCGTCGTGATGGGGCGCGGTATTCTCGCTCATTTCCAGATTTCGGGCACGCGTGGACACTGTATCTACATGCAATATATGGACAGATAGATGCAGATGCAAGTTTCTCGCAACTAGAGAGGTTCTAATGAGAAGTGGAACCGGGCGAGCAGGTGGTCACTTTACCTTCATGAGATCGCTTTGCCACCCGAAATGCCTGTGTTAGAGAGCCCGCGGTTCCGCTTGGCCGACTATGGCGCAGCCGGGCATTGAGGCCCGGCCCGCAGTCCATCCTGGCTCGTGGCAGTCGCGCCTGACGACGGGAATTGGCGCGGCTTTCCAAACGAAACGGGGCCCATTTTCGCCAGAAACGCCGCTCAATCGGGATTTGAACAGAGGCTTCCGCATGCTGAACAGGCGCAACGGCTACGAATATGAAGATTTGCTGGCATGTGCTCGCGGCGAGATGTTCGGTCCGGGCAATGCCCAGCTGCCGCTCCCGCCGATGCTCATGTTCGACCGCATCACGGAAATCAACGACAATGCCGGGGAGTTCGGCAAGGGAATGGTGCGGGCCGAGCTCGACGTGAAGCCCGACCTCTGGTTCTTCGGCTGCCACTTCAAGAACGATTCCGTCATGCCCGGCTGCCTCGGTCTTGATGCGCTGTGGCAGATGGTCGGCTTCTTTCTGGGCTGGAGCGGTGGAGAGGGGCGCGGCCGTGCGCTTGGCCTGAACGAGCTGAAGTTCAGCGGTCAGGTGCTGCCCGAGGCTCGCAAGGTTGTGTACAACATCGACATCAAACGCGTGATGCGTTCAAAGCTCGTGCTCGGCATCGCCGACGGGTGGCTTTCGGTCGATGACCAGATTATTTATCGCGCGAAGGATCTGAAGGTCGGCCTGTTCAAGCAGGGCACGAACCTGGGCTGAGCGCATCACTACGAAGACAACGATTAAGGCGAGGCTGTCATGAGGCGGGTTGTGGTCACCGGGATGGGCATCGTCTCGTCGATCGGAAACAACACCCAGGAAGTGCTTGCGAGCCTCCACGAGGCGAAGTCGGGCATTTCGCGGGCTGAGAAATATGCCGAACTCGGTTTCCGTTCGCAGGTGCAAGGTGCGCCGACGATCGATCCCGCGACGGTCGTCGACCGGCGTGCGATGCGCTTCCTCGGCCAGGGCGCCGGCTGGAATCACATCGCGATGGAGCAGGCGATCCAGGACTCCGGCCTGTCGCCCGACGAAGTCTCCAACATCCGCACCGGCATCATCATGGGTTCCGGCGGCCCGTCGGCCCGCACCATCGTCGAATCCGCCGACATCACCCGCACCAAGGGGCCGAAGCGCGTCGGACCGTTTGCCGTGCCGAAGGCGATGTCGTCCACGGCCTCCGCGACGCTTGCGACCTGGTTCAAGATCAAGGGCGTGAACTATTCGATCTCCTCGGCCTGCGCGACCTCGAACCATTGCGTCGGCAACGCCTATGAGACGATCCAGATCGGCAAACAGGATGTCATCTTCGCTGGCGGCTGCGAGGAGCTGGACTGGTCGCTCTCGGTGCTGTTCGACGCCATGGGCGCGATGTCCTCGAAATACAACGACACGCCCGCCACCGCCTCGCGTCCTTATGACGTCAACCGCGACGGTTTCGTGATTGCCGGCGGCGCCGGCGTGCTGGTGCTGGAAGAGCTCGAACATGCCAAGGCGCGCGGCGCGCGCATTTACGGCGAGATCGTGGGCTACGGCGCGACCTCGGACGGTTACGACATGGTCGCGCCCTCCGGTGAAGGCGCCGAGCGCTGCATGCGCATGGCGATGTCGACGGTGAAGACCAAGGTCGACTACATCAATCCGCACGCGACCTCGACGCCCGCCGGCGATCCGCCGGAGATCGACGCGCTGCGTCGCGTGTTCGGTGCCGGCGAGAAGTGCCCGCCGATCTCGGCGACCAAGGCGCTGACCGGTCACTCGCTGGGCGCAACCGGCGTGCAGGAGGCGATCTACTCGCTGCTGATGATGAACAACGGCTTCATCTGCGAGAGCGCGCACATCCAGGAGCTCGATCCTGTGTTCGCCGACATGCCGATCGTGCGCAAGCGCATCGACAACGTCAAGATCGGCACCGTGCTGTCGAACTCCTTCGGCTTCGGCGGCACCAACGCCACGCTGGTGTTCAGCCGGCTGGACGTGTGACGTCATTGCGGACGCACTGGTAGTTTTTTCGTCATGGCCGGGCTCGTCCCGGCCATCCACGTCTTTGCTAGCGGTTGCGGAAGAACGTGGATGCCCGGGACAAGCCCGGCATGACGGAGAGCGGAGAGTAATTGCGAGATGGAAGGACTGATGAAAGGCAAGCGCGGTCTGATCATGGGCATCGCCAATGATCATTCGATCGCCTGGGGCATGGCGAAGGCGCTGCATGCCCACGGTGCTGAGCTTGCCTTCACCTTCCAGGGCGAGGCGCTGGGCAAGCGCGTCAAGCCATTGGCAGAGCAGCTCGGCGTGGAATTGGTGCTGCCTTGCGACGTCGAGGACATCGCCAGTGTTGATGCGACCTTCGCCGTGCTGCGCGAGAAATGGGGCAAGCTCGATTTCGTCATCCACGCCATCGGCTTTGCCGACAAGAACGAGCTGAAGGGCCGCTACGCCGACACCAGCCGCGAGAATTTTTCGCGCACCATGGTGATCTCCTGCTTCTCGTTCACGGAGGTCGCAAAACGCGCCGCCGAGCTGATGACGGAGGGCGGCAGCATGATCACGCTGACCTTCGGCGCCTCGGAGCGCGCGATGCCGAACTACAACGTGATGGGCGTCGCCAAGGCGGCGCTGGAGGCCTCCGTGCGCTACCTCGCCTCCGATTTCGGACCGCGCGGCATCCGCGTCAACGCGATCTCCGCAGGTCCCATCCGTACGCTCGCCGGCTCGGGCATCGGCGAGGCGCGTGCGATGTTCGGCTTCATGCAAAAGCATTCGCCGCTCCGCCGCGGCGTCACGCTCGACGAGCTCGGCGGCTCGGCGCTGTATCTGTTGTCGGATCTCTCCGGCGGCGTGACCGGCGAGATCCACTATGTCGATTCCGGCTACAACGTCATCCTGATGCCGAGGCCGGACGATTTGAAGCCGGAATAGCTTCGTAGCCCGGATGGAGCGCAGCGCAATCCGGGGCGGTCGTATCCGCGGATGAGCCTGTCCCGGATTGCGCTGCGCTCCATCCGGGCTACGAGAGCAAGTTGGCGCAGCTGTGTGAACAGCGTCGCAGGGTGCGCGAAGCCGCGCCCTTCGCGCGCCAAAGGCCAGCGACCTTTCCTCGCACCCCCACGATCATGGGGCTGACTCGGCCATAGAATAGTATTTGCTGCGCCCGATGGTGCCGCAGGGTCGTGTCCCGCGGTTCGGGGGAACGATCTTGCCGATGGTGCATGCGATGTGTCGCGCGAGCGCGCTGGCGTCTGTGGCCGGCGTCGTGCTGCTTTGCTGCTGCTCGCACGCCTATGCTCAGTCGGCGATCTGGGATTCGACCCTCTCTAACACCAACTGGTACGTGCCGACGGCGCAGCTCTTGGCCTATGCCGCGCCGAAGACCGGCTTCTCCAATCCCATCCCGATCGGTGACCAGACGCTGTGGTCGCTGGCGGCCGCGACCAACGGCTCCTTCACCGGAACGAGCGTTGCGCAGCTCAAGCTTGGGTCGGCGCTCCTGACCGACACCTCGACCATCCAGGGGTTCGTCACGACCGCGGGCCAGATCACGATGCTGTTCACGCCGACATCGGGCGGTGCGGTGACCGTCGGTCTCGGCCATATGCGAACCGTCAACGGCGTGACCGGGATGGAAATGCAGATGATCACGGGCGACGGCCTGCTGGTGACGCATTGGGCCTATATGCTGCCCTACGATCCCGCGACATTCACGCCGCCGGCCTCGCAAGCCGTTCCCGCGAATTCCGCGCCGCAATGGGCATGGACACCAGGCACGCCGTGGCGGATCGTCAGCTCCACGCTGTTCGGCACCTCCACGCCCGGACGCTTCGTCATCACCAATTACCAGAACGGATATTTTTGGGGCGCCGGCATCGCGCCCGCGGGAAGCAGCGCCACCAATTTCACGCTGCTGGGCTCGGTGACCCCCGAGGGCAACGTCCTCTTCAACACGCTCTCGAAGGGCACGCTCGCAAGCCTCTATGGCGCCGCCAGCGGCGATGCGTCGGGCGCGCAGATGCTCGTCAGCACCTACGACCTGTCGGGCAACCCGACCGGTGGCGTTGCCTACATCTCCCTGGTGCGGCCCTATGCCGAAACCCTTCAAGCGCAGAACAGCCGCGCGGGCCTGGGGGCGGCCGATATGCTCTATCGTCTGTCCGCGACGTCGCTCGGCTGGACGGGCTCCATGGCATCCGGCTTCGCCGCACTTGATAATCTCAGTGGACCGAGCCTCGTCAACGCCGTCAACCAGACCTTGCCCGTCCTCACCGGCGCGGCATCGCAAGCGACCTACACCACGCAGCGTGTGTTCCAGCAGGCGATGACGGGACGACTCGACGACGTGCTCGGCCTCAACGGCGGCGTTGTGCCTGAACGAAACGTCTGGGTGAAGCCGCTCGGCGGCAGCGTGGGGCAGGGCAGCATCGACGGCGTCCCCGGATACAACGCCTCCGGTGGCGGCATTGCCGTCGGAGCCGACACGACGATTTCCGCGCGTGCGATGCTTGGCGGCGTGTTCGCCTATTCGCATCAGACGATCACCGGAAGCGACGATGCAGTTCCGAACCGGCTCGGGATCGATTCATATCAGGCGGGGCTCTACGGTGCCTATGCGCTCGGCCATGGGGTTCAGGTCGATGGACAGCTCGACGGCGCGCTGAACGACAATGGCGAGAGCCGCTCGCTCACCTTCATCAACAGCACGGCCGGCGCTGGCTATCGGTCCTATAGTGGGCACGCGGGTGCCGGCGCCCGCAAAGTGATTCCGATCGAGCCAGGATTTGCGATCGCCCCGTCGCTGCGGCTGGACTATGGGCAGGTACGCTCGCCTGCCTATCAGGAAGGTGGCGCGGGCGGCTTCAGCCTCAACGTGGATTCGCAGACCTATCGCGAACTGACGCTGACGGCGGGATTGAAGGGCGCCTACAAGGTTGCGAAGCAGGTCTATCTCACCGGCGATGTCGGCGTCGGCTACAACACGCTGAACCAGGGCCTTCAGATCAAGTCGGCCTTTGCCGGAGGCGGCGCCACCTTCGTCACCAGTGGCCTTGCGTTGTCTCCGTGGATCTACTCGACCGCGCTGGGACTCGTCGCCGCCGACGGCAAGGGTTTTGATCTTGGTATCCGCTATGGTCTCGCGGCCACGTCCTCCGGGCTGCTCCAGCAGTCTGGGCTCGCGGTTCTCAAGATCAGGCTGTAGACGAGCTGTCTCATCCGGCCGCGATCTGCTCCGCCCGCTGGAACGCCGGCCGCGCCATGCAACGCGCGAGATAGGCATCGAAGGCCGGACGCGACGGCACCATCTTGAACAGTCGCACTGCGAAGTTCAGGCCGGAGCCGACCGTGATGTCTGCGGCGGAAAACTCCTCGCCGAGGATCCACGGTCCCTTCGCGAGCGCAGCTTCCAGCACGTCGAACACCTGCGTGGCGCTGCCCCAGGCCGCCGTCGAGGTCGGGATCTCGATCTTGGTGAAGATCTGGATGATCGCCGGCTCGATGCAGCCCGGCGAGAAGAACAGCCATTGCAGATAGCGCGCGCGACGCGGATCGGTCACGGCAGGCGCCAGCTTCGCTTCGGGATAGCGGTCGGCGATGTAGGCGCAGATCGCAGCGGCTTCGCCGAGCGCGGCATCGCCGTCGGCGAGCGCCGGGACCTTGCCCATCGGATTGACCTTCAAAAAGTCCGGCGCTTTCTGCGCGCCGGTCGAGATGTCGGTCAGCACGCGCTCATAGGGCAGGCCGCTCTCTTCCATCAGCCAGAGCGTTGTGAACGAGCGCGAGCGGGGCGACCAATAAAGCTTGATCATGGCGGGAAACCTTCCATTGGCGCGAGGCAATAGCGCGCAATTCATGGCGCGTTTGCCGCGCATTCGCAACGCACTACGCCTAGGCAGGAGGTCAGCCGCGCAAACGACATGTTGGTCAACGCGACCGGTTGACGGTGGTGTTCTCAATCAGAGCGCAGGGTGTCCTAGTGCCGGAGCAAGGGCGGCAATGTCTTGTCGAGACTTGCCGTCAGCATGGCACGCACGCCGTCGCGCAATACCGGATTATTGACAACATCCGCGGGCTTCTCCGGAAACATTGCCTGATCCAGCTCGCGTGTCGGTCCACCAAGCGGATTGCGCAGCAAGCGGTCGATGTAGGTGTCGTCAGTCATCAAGGCCTGCGCTTCCTTGATCAACGCAAAAGACCCGCCGTCATAAACCCGGATGTACATGATCGCGTAGAGATGCACGGATCTGTCGTAAGGGTACTGCGAGATTCCAATGCCGTATTCGCGATGCGTTCCGCTGTGCCGGTGCACCACGACATAACGTTCGCAACGAAGCCTTGGTGCGAGAAACCGAACGAAGTCCGCGATGTCTTTTTCGGCGCGGTAGAAGAACGGATTCTGCTCCCGCCGGCCGCCGGATTTCAGCTCCTCCCTGGTGTAGGTGACTCTACGCACGGAGCTGCCGGGCGCAGCCGCGCGAACGCGGGACACGACGAGGTCGTCGAGTGCCCACGCGGTCACGGCGGTCCGCGAGTATTTGTCCAGGAACTTCAGGGGACCGTACTTATTGATCATGAAGAGGTCGCCGGCGATCGGGATGACGCCGATCTGACATGGGCCGCTCTCTGCTGGTGCCGTTGAGGACGCGTTCGATGACTTGGCCGTGCTCGTCTTTGATGCAGCCTGGGCTCCGACTCCCGCCGCCGAGAGCTGATGCGCCGCGACGATCATTGCGAAGGCCTGCATCGCCTTGATCATCGCTTTCTTACGAGCTTGGCTTCCTTTCAGCATCGTCACTGCGCGAAATACGGCGGCAAGATCTTGTCCAGCCGTTTGGTCAGGAAGTCGCGCGTGGTGTCGCGCAGGGCGGTGTTGTTGGCGGAGTCCGCCGCCGTCTCCGGAAACATGGACTTGTCCACCTTCTGCAAAAGTTCGTTCGAAACGAAGTTGTCCGCCATATGCTTCATGACGCCTTCGAACGTTACGGCGGGGCCTTTCATGATCTCGAAGGTGCGGCCATCGACCCACGTCACGCCGATATAGGAGAAGACATAAGCATATGAGATGAGACCGACGCCCCGGCTGAAGATGCCGACGCCGCTGAGCGACTGATTGGTCCCGTCAAGCTGTCCTTCGCTGCGCATGACGACGAGATAGCGCTCGCAACCGGCATTGCCTGCGACCTGCCGGATCAGGTTCGACAGCTCTTCGCGCTGATTGCGGAACAGGCCGGATTTGGGGTGGTAGTAGGAATCGAGCGCGCCCTTGGCGTAAGTGATCCGTCGCACCGGCGTGCTGCCTGCTGCGGCCCGCGCCCGCGCAAAGACGAGGTCGTCGAGGCCCCAGGATACCGGGACTTCGGCATAGTCGTTGCCGAACACGGTCAGACCGATCTTCTGGACGACGAAGATGTCCCCCGTCCCCGCAATCACGCCGACGCCACAAGGACCGGCAGTCGCCGACTCCGCAGGCTTCGGCGCCGCCTTCGGCTTCACCGTCGCTTTCTTGGCTGTTGGCTTTGCTTGTGGTGCGGTCTGAGCGGCGGGAGCGGTGGTTGCGGGAGGGGTTTGCGCTGCTGCCGAAGTCAGGAAGGACAGCAGGATGAGCACCGGGGCAGCAAATCGAAACATGGATTCCAAGGATCAGAGGCGGGAGGTCATCGGATACGCCACACTAGGGTGGGATCGTGACAACCGCAAGCTGCAGCCCGGGATCGCTGTCTATCCGGTGAGCCGCGGCCGCTTCCACCGATAATACTTCATCACGAACCCATTCGACGGCTCGATCTCTTCCTTCTCGAACACAAAGCCTTCGCGCTCGTACCAGCGCCAGGCCTTTTCGTTTTCGCGGACGCAGCGCAGATACATTTCATCCGGCATGTGCGTGCGCGTGAAGGCAAGCAATTGCCGTCCGAGCGATTGCCCCTGGTAGGCGGGCCCGACGAAAAGCATGTCGAGATAGAGTTTTGGCAGATGCAGCGCCAGCATGGCGGCGATCGTGCCCTCGTCGTCGGCGACGAACAGGCTCCAGCCGTTCTCGATCTCGCGTCTGATGCGTGCGCGCAGATTTGCCAGCAGGAACTCACTCGCCTCGGCGAGGCCGGTGGAGACCCAGCTTTCCATCCAGACGCGGCCGATCTCGTCATATTCGCCGGGGCGCGCGGGACGGATGATCGGATCAGACATCGGTGCTCTCGGTTCGATCTGCCCGCCTTGCGCGGGGGCTCGCTTGAATGATCCCGGCTATCCAGGAAAATTCCCGCCTACCCACGTTGGCCGCGCGTGGCCTGCCGCGGGCGCGCCTTACCGGCCGACAGGCACACCACCTCGGAGATCTGCAGCAGCTGCCGCGCCAGCGGGCTGGTCTTGCGCCAGACCATGCCGATGGTGCGCGAGGGCTCGGGATCGCGGAAGCGCGACAGCGAGACCGAGGCCGATCGCGTCTCCACCGGCACCGCCATTTCCGGGATCAAGGTGACGCCGATTCCGGCGCTGACCATCTGGACCAGCGTCGACAGCGAATTCGCATCCAGCATCTCGCGCGGCGGCGCCGATTGCATGTTGCAGAACGACAGCGCCTGATCGCGGAAGCAGTGCCCCTCTTCGAGCAGCAGCAGCCGCATCTCGCGCATCATCTCGCGCGATGGTACCGGCGTGCCTTCGTCGGAGCCTGGCCGCACCAGCAGGAATTTTTCGTCGAACAGCGCGACCTCGGTGAGCGAAGGCTCGGACACCGGCAATGCAACGATGGCTGTGTCGAGCCGGCCTTCCACCAGTTCCTGGATCAGCCGCGGCGTCATCGTCTCGCGCACGCGGATGTCGAGCTCCGGATGCATGCGCGTGAGATTCTTGGTGATCTTGGGCAGCAAATAGGGCGCGATCGTCGGGATCATGCCGATGCGCAGCCGGCCCGCAAAGCGGTCCTGCGAGGCGCGTGCGAAATCGCCGAGCTCATCGACCGAGCGCAGGATGTCACGGACGCGCGGTGCGAGCTCCTCGCCGAACCGGGTCAGCGCCACCTGCCGGGCGCTGCGCTCCAGAAGCAGGCCGCCGAGCGCCTCCTCAAGTTCCTTGATCTGCATCGACAGGGCCGGCTGGGAAATCGAGCTTGCCTCCGCCGCGCGGCCGAAATGGCCGTGACGCGCCAGCGCGTCGAAATATCTGAGCTGGCGCATCGTCACGTTGGCCATCAGAAAATCCTATCGCAGCGATCATTAAAGTCAACTTCCCCTGATCGAATGCGAAGCCTAGAGTAATTCTACCTGGTCAAGGGCGCGAGTTCGACGCCACCAGAGGAGGTATTCATGGATGACACTTCGAAGTGCCCGTTTTCGGGCGGAAAACCCACGCGCGTGAACCGCGACTGGTGGCCGACCCAGCTCAGCATCGAGATGCTGCACAAGAATTCAACCTTGTCCGACCCGATGGGCAAGGAGTTCGACTATGCCAAGGAGTTCAAGTCGCTCGACCTGAATGCCGTCATCAAGGACCTGACGGCTCTGATGACGGACTCGCAGGAATGGTGGCCCGCCGACTTCGGCCACTATGGCGGACTCATGATCCGCATGGCCTGGCACAGCGCGGGCACCTATCGCACCACGGACGGCCGCGGTGGCGCCGGTGCCGGTCAGCAGCGTTTCGCACCGCTCAACAGCTGGCCCGACAACGCCAATCTCGACAAGGCGCGCCGTCTGCTCTGGCCGATCAAGCAGAAATACGGCCGCAAGATCTCCTGGGCCGATCTGATGGTGCTCGCCGGCAACGTCGCGCTGGAATCGATGGGCTTCAAGACCTTCGGGTTCGCCGGCGGCCGCGCCGACGTGTGGGAGCCGGAAGAGCTCTACTGGGGTCCTGAAGGCACGTGGCTGGGCGACGAGCGCTACAGCGGCGAGCGCCAGCTCGCCGAGCCGCTCGGCGCGGTGCAGATGGGCTTGATCTACGTCAATCCGGAAGGTCCGAACGGCAAGCCTGACCCGGTCGCCGCGGCCAAGGACATCCGCGAGACGTTCGCCCGCATGGCGATGAACGACGAGGAAACAGTCGCGCTGATCGCCGGCGGCCACACCTTCGGCAAGACCCACGGCGCGGGCGATCCGTCGCTGGTCGGTCCGGAGCCGGAAGCGGGTGCGCTCGAGGATCAGGGCCTCGGCTGGAAGAGCAAGCACGCTTCGGGCCTGGCGGGCGATTCCATCACCAGCGGTCTCGAGGTGACCTGGACGACGACGCCGACCAAGTGGAGCAACAACTTCTTCGAGAACCTGTTCAAGTACGAATGGGAGCTGACGAAGAGCCCGGGCGGCGCGAATCAGTGGACCGCCAAGGGCGCCGAGGCGATCATTCCGGATGCCTTCGACAAGTCGAAGAAGCACCGGCCGACGATGCTGACGACCGACCTCTCCCTGCGCCTCGATCCGGCCTACGAGAAGATCTCGCGTCGCTTCCTGGAGAATCCGGATCAGTTCGCGGACGCGTTTGCCCGCGCCTGGTTCAAGCTCACCCACCGCGACATGGGTCCGATCCAGCGCTATCTCGGCCCGCTGGTGCCGAAGGAAACGCTGATCTGGCAGGATCCGATTCCGAAGGTGAACCACGAGCTGGTCGGCGACCAGGACATCGCCGCGCTGAAGACCAAGATCCTGGCTTCTGGCCTTTCGGTCTCCGAGCTGGTCTCGACCGCCTGGGCGTCGGCTTCGACGTTCCGCGGCTCGGACAAGCGCGGCGGCGCGAACGGCGCGCGTATCCGTCTTGCCCCGCAGAAGGATTGGGAGGTGAACCAGCCGGCTCAGCTCTCCAAGGTTCTCGGCAAGCTCGAAGCGATCCAGAAGGACTTCAACGCATCGGCCGGTGCGAAGAAGGTCTCGCTCGCCGACCTCATCGTCCTCGGCGGTTCTGCCGCGGTCGAGAAGGCTGCGAAGGATGCCGGCGTCGACGTGAAGGTTGGCTTCACGCCGGGCCGCATGGATGCCTCGCAGGAGCAGACCGACGCGGACTCCTTCGCCCCGCTGGAGCCGCGGGCCGATGGCTTCCGCAACTATGTCGGCAAGAAGCATCAGTTCCTGCAGCAGGAGGAAGCCCTCGTCGATCGCGCGCAGCTGCTGAAGCTGAGTGGACCCGAGCTGACCGTGCTGGTTGGCGGCCTGCGTGTGCTCGGCGCCAATGCGAACGGTTCGAAGCACGGCATCCTCACCGCGAAGGTGGGCACGCTGAGCAACGACTTCTTCGTCAACCTGCTCGACATGAGCGCGCAGTGGACGCCGGTGGCTGACGGCACCTACGAGGCCCGCGACCGCAAGACCAACGCGGTGAAGTGGACCGGCACGCGCGCCGATCTGATCTTCGGTGCGCACTCGCAGCTCCGTGCCTTCGCCGAGGTCTATGCCTCGTCGGACGCCAAGCAGCAGTTCGTGCAGGACTTCGCCAAGGCCTGGACCAAGGTGATGAACCTCGACCGGTACGACCTCGCGGCCTGAGTTTGTTGCACCTCTCCCGCTCGCGGGAGAGGTGACTTCCCGTAGCCCGGATGGAGCGCAGCGCAATCCGGGAAACTGGCCCCGCATTACGCTTTGCTTCATGCGGGCTACGAACTGCGGAGAAGCAATACGTCGAACACAAACAAAAAGGGCGGCCGAGAGGCCGCCCTTCGTGTTTCTGATGTGCGGAGCGATTACTCGCCGGCGGCTTCGCGCGGGGCCTTCTCGCCCTCGCCCTTGCCCTCGAGGTCTTCGCCGGTGGTCTGGTCGACCACCTTCATCGACAGCCGGGTCTTGCCGCGATCGTCGAAGCCGAGCAGCTTGACCTTGACCTTGTCGCCTTCCTTGACGACGTCGGAGGTCTTCTGCACGCGCGCCGAAGCGAGCTGGCTGATGTGGACGAGACCGTCCTTGGAGCCGAAGAAGTTCACGAAGGCGCCGAACTCCATCACCTTGACGACGGTGCCGTCATAGATCTGGCCGACTTCCGGATCGGACGCGATCGACTTGATCCACTTGATCGCGGCCTTCATCGCCTCGCCGTCGCTGGAGGCGACCTTCACGGTGCCGTCGTCCTCGATGTTGACCTTGGCGCCGGTCTTCTCGACGATCTCGCGGATCACCTTGCCGCCGGTGCCGATCACTTCGCGGATCTTGTCGGTGGCGATCTTGAAGGTCTCGATGCGCGGCGCGTATTCGCCGAGCTCGGCGCGGGCGTTGGTGAGCGCCTTGGCCATTTCGCCGAGGATGTGGATACGACCATCCTTGGCCTGACCGAGCGCGACCTTCATGATCTCCTCGGTGATGCCCTCGATCTTGATGTCCATCTGCAGCGAGGTGATGCCCGCTTCCGTGCCGGCCACCTTGAAATCCATGTCGCCGAGATGATCCTCGTCACCGAGGATGTCCGAGAGCACCGCGAAGCGCTTGTCCTCGAGGATCAGGCCCATCGCGATACCCGCGGTCGGCCGCTTCAACGGCACGCCGGCATCCATCAGCGCCAGCGACGCGCCGCAGACCGAAGCCATCGAGGACGAGCCGTTCGACTCGGTAATCTCCGACACCACGCGCGTGGTGTAGGGGAACTCGTGATGCGGCGGCAGCACCGGGTGGATCGCGCGCCAGGCCAGCTTGCCGTGGCCGATCTCGCGGCGCTTGGTGCCGCCGAGGCGACCGGTCTCACCGACCGAGTAGGGAGGGAAGTTGTAGTGCAGCAGGAACGTCTCTTTGTACGTTCCGGACAGCGCGTCGATATACTGCTCGTCCTCGCCGGTGCCGAGCGTGGTCACGACCAGCGCCTGGGTCTCGCCGCGGGTGAACAGGGCCGAGCCGTGGGCGCGGGGCAGCACGCCGACTTCGGCGATGATGTTGCGAACGGTCTTGCTATCGCGGCCGTCGATGCGCTTGCCGGTGTCGAGGATGTTCCAGCGAACGATCTTGGCTTCCAGCTCCTTGAACACGGCGGAGACGCGCAGCTTGTCGTATTTCGGCTCCTGCCCTTCGGGGAAGTAATGGGCGATCACCTTTTCCTTGACCTTGCCGACCGCGGCGTAGCGATCCTGCTTGACCGGAATGGCGTAGGCGGCGCGCAGCTCCTGCTCGACGAGGCCGAGCATTTCCTTCTCGAGCGCCGAATTGTCGATCACCGTGACTTCGCGCGGCTCCTTGGCGGCCTTCTCGGCCAGCTCGATGATGGCGTTGATCACTGGCTGGAAGTGGCGGTGACCGAACATCACGGCGCCGAGCATGATGTCCTCGTTGAGCTCCTTGGCCTCCGATTCCACCATCAGCACGGCGTCGGCGGTGCCGGCGACGACGAGGTCGAGCTGGGTGTCGACCATCTCGTCGAGCGTCGGGTTGAGAATGAACTCGTCATTGGCGAAGCCGACGCGCGCGGCGCCGATCGGGCCCTTGAAGGGCGCGCCGGACAGCGTCAGCGCAGCCGAGGAGGCGACCAGCGCCACGATATCGGGATCGTTCTCCATGTCGTGCGACAGCACGGTGACGATCACCTGGGTCTCGTTGCGCCAGCCGTCGACGAATAGCGGACGGATCGGACGGTCGATCAGGCGGGAGACCAGCGTCTCCTTCTCGGTCGGACGACCCTCGCGCTTGAAATAGCCGCCGGGAATGCGGCCGGCTGCGTAGGTCTTCTCCTGGTAGTCGACCGTCAGCGGCAGGAAGTCGACGCCTTCGCGCGGCGCCTTCGCCGCGACGACGGTGGCGAGCACCACGGTCTCGCCATAGGTGGCGACGACGGCGCCGTCGGCCTGACGCGCGATCTTGCCGGTTTCGAGCTTGAGAGGGCGTCCACCCCAGTCGATCTCGACTGAATGCTTATTGAACATAGAGGTCTTCTTTCATGGGTTCTCGAAAGAAGGACGGCCCGAAAAACAAAAACCATGCGCAAGATTGCGGGACGTTGATCGAAGCGGGCGATCAGCGTCCTGCGATCCTGCCATGGTTTTCGGATTTCGGATGGCGTCCATCCTCTCGGGTCATACGGGCGCCTTGCCCGTTGTGCCCAGCCGCCGGATTGCTGCTGGACTGTCAGTCGGCACGAACGCGAACACCGGATTGCGGTCCTCGCCCATCGTGCCCCGGATGCTAGCCGTCACTCGAGCATGATCCGGAAAAGTGCAAAGCGGTTTTCCGAAAAGATCATGCTCAAACAACAATCCAAAGTGCGATTCTTATCGCGCTTTGGGCTCGCACCCGACGCGTACGCAGCCTCGATCAAAAACCTTTAAATAAACGCTTTCGCTCGAAACCACGCACGAAAACGCGCGCCAGTGGCGCGCGCGGGAACACTTAACGACGAATGTTGTGCTTCTCGAGCAGCGCCTTGTAACGCGCCTCGTCCCTCTTCTTGAGGTAGTCGAGCAGCGAGCGGCGGGTCGAAACCAGCTTCAAGAGGCCGCGACGCGAATGGTTGTCCTTCACGTGGGTCTTGAAATGGTTGGTGAGGTTGTTGATGCGTTCCGACAGGATCGCGACCTGAACCTCCGGCGAGCCGGTGTCGCCGGCCTTGTTGGCATTCGTCTTGATGACTTCCGCTTTGCGTTCTGCGGCAATCGACATCGTCAATTTCTCTCGTTGCGACCGGTGCTGGCAGTCAGACCGGTCAGGTTGAACACACGCTTGGGGATGATTTCGCCGTTGCCGACTTCAGCAAGCGCCAATAGACGGCCTGCCACCGTGACATAGACTGTGCCGCTACTAGTGGGCGCATCCCGTCCGCGCAACAAAACGGCCTGGCCCCTATGGAGCCTTGCCGCATCAGCCCGAGTGACGGCCAGTGCCGGGATGTCGTCCAGCGCGGTCTCAACGGGCATCAGCGCGTCGGCGAGGCTGCCCTCGCCGGACGCGGCTCTATCGCATAAAGCCTCCAACTGATCCAGCGGAATCATGTCGTTCTCGCCAAATGGGCCGACCAGGGTCCGCCGCAGCGCGCAGATATGGCCGTAAGTGCCGAGAATCCGGCCCATATCGCGGGCCAGCGCCCGGACATAGGTGCCCTTGCCGCACTCGGCCTCGAACACCGCCCGGTCGTTATCCGGTTGATCCACAAGGGTTAAATGGTGAATTTCGACCGGACGGGGGGCCAGTTCCACGACCTCGCCGTCGCGGGCGAGGTCATAGGCGCGCTCGCCCTGGACCTTGATCGCGGAATAGCGCGGCGGGATCTGCTCGATCACCCCGGTGAAGCGGGGCAGCAGGGCCAGGATGGCCTCCCGGGTCGGGCGCTGGTCGGAGGTCGCGGTGACCCGGCCCTCGATATCGTCGGTGTCGCGCTCCTCGCCCCAGCACACGGTGAACTGGTAGCGCTTGCGGCCGTCCATCACGAAGGGAACCGTCTTGGTGGCCTCGCCGAGCGCGATCGGCAGGCCGCCGGAGGCGAGCGGGTCGAGCGTGCCGGCGTGTCCCGCGCGCTTGGCGTTGAACAGGCGCTTGAGTACGGCGACCGCTTGCGTCGAGGTCATGCCGATCGGCTTGTCGAGCACGACCCAGCCATGGACGTCGCGGCGGTCGCGGCGCGGCTGGTTGCCCTTCTGCTTGTTGGCACGGGGATCGTTGTTGACGCGGCGCGGCTCCTGATGCGGCTGGGAATCGCCGCCGAGATCCGCAAAATTATTTTTCTGCACGTCGCGCTGATCGGTCTCTTCGCCGCCGATCGTGCCGTGAGCCGGGTCCATCGTCATCACTCTTCTTCCCGATCCGAATCCGGATCCTGTTCCAGGTCCTTCTGCACCGCAGGTGTTCGCAAAAGCTTCTCGATCCGTTCCGCTTCGTCGAATCGTTCGTCGACGCGGAAACGAAGATCAGGTGCAAATTTCAGGTTAACGCGATGCGCGACCTCGCCGCGCAGGAATTTCTTGTTGCGCTCGAGCGCAGCAATGACGACCTCGGTATCGCGGCCACCAAGCGGCATCACATAGACTGTCGCGAGCTTCAGGTCGGGCGACATCCGCACCTCCGGCACGGTGATGATGTGACCCTCGAGGTCATCATCATGCACATTGCCTTGCGCCAGAATCTCGGCCATCGCGTGGCGAACCTGCTCGCCGACACGCAACTGGCGTTGCGAGCCGCCCGGCGCGGAACTTTTCTTCTGATGGTGGCGGGGCATGGTTGAAAATCACCTCGTCGTGCCCGCGTTTGGGACACGAGCATTGTCATTTGTCCTGTTGAAACGAATGCGGCGCGGATGGCCGGAATAAATCCGGCCATCGCACTCCCGCAATTTCAGCTCAAAAAGATCCGGGCGCTTCGGTAAGATTTGGACTTACAGGGAGCGCTGGATCGTCTCCACGCGATAACACTCGATCACGTCACCGGCACGCATGTCGTGGTAGTTCTCGAAGGCCATGCCGCACTCCTGACCGGACTGCACTTCCTTCACTTCGTCCTTGAAGCGCTTCAGCGTCGACAGCTTGCCTTCGTGCACGACGACGTTGTCGCGGATCAGGCGCACATTGGCGCCGCGTTCCACGGTGCCGTCGGTGACGCGGCAGCCGGCAACCTTGCCGACCTTGGAGATGTTGAAGATCTCCAGGATCGAGGCATTGCCCAGCATGGTTTCGCGCAGGGTCGGCGCGAGCAGGCCGCTCATCGCCTTCTTCACGTCGTCCACGAGGTCGTAGATGATGTTGTAGTAGCGGATCTCGATGCCGTTGCGCTTGGCGGCCGCGGCCGCCTCCTTGTTGGCACGAACCGAGAAGCCAATGATCGCGGCGTTGAAGCCTTCCGCGAGCGTCACGTCCGATTCCGAGATGCCGCCGACGCCGGCATGCAGGATGCGGGCAGCGACTTCGTCGGTGCCGAGCTTCTCCAGCGAGCCGAGGATCGCTTCCAGCGAGCCTTGCACGTCGGCCTTGATGATCAGCGGGAATTCCTTGCGGCCCGCCGTCTTCAATTGCGACATCATCTGCTCGAGCGAGCCGCGCATGCCGGAGATTGAGGCAGCCGCGTTCTCGCGCTTCTGGTGCGCGCGGTAGCTGGTGACCTGGCGGGCGCGGGCTTCGTTCTCGACCACCGCGAGACGATCGCCGGCTTCCGGCGGACCGTTGAAGCCGAGCACCTCGACCGGCACCGAAGGACCCGCCTCCTGCACGGTCTCGCCCTGATCCGAGATCAGCGCGCGGACGCGGCCCATCTCGGCGCCGGCGACGATGATGTCACCGACACGCAGCGTGCCGCGCTGGACCAGCACGGTCGCGACCGGGCCACGGCCGCGATCGAGCTTGGCTTCGATCACGGTGCCTTCGGCCGGGCGATCCGAATTGGTCTTGAGGTCGAGGATGTCGGCCTGGAGCGCGATCATCTCGAGCAGCTTGTCGAGATTGGTCTTGTTCTTGGCGGACACTTCGACGTCGACGACTTCGCCGCCGAAGGATTCGACCTGCACCTCGTGCTGGAGCAACTCGGTGCGCACGCGCTCGGGCTTGGCATCGGGCTTGTCGATCTTGTTGATGGCAACGATGATCGGCACCCGCGCCGCCTTGGCGTGGTTGATGGCTTCGATCGTCTGCGGCATGACGCCGTCATCGGCAGCAACCACCAGCACGACGATGTCGGTCACCTTGGCGCCGCGGGCGCGCATCGCGGTGAACGCGGCGTGGCCGGGCGTGTCGATGAAGGTGATCTTCTTGCCGCTTTCGGGCGACAGCACCTGATAGGCGCCGATATGCTGGGTGATGCCGCCGGCCTCGCCGGAGACGACGTTGGCATGGCGGAGCGCGTCGAGCAGCGAGGTCTTGCCGTGGTCGACGTGACCCATCACGGTCACCACCGGCGAACGCGTCTCGGTGTCGGTGGAATCGTCGACCTGGTCGAACAGACCCTCTTCGACGTCCGACGCGGCGACGCGCTTGACGGTGTGACCCAGTTCTTCCGCGATCAGCTGCGCCGTGTCGGCGTCGATCACATCGGTGATCTTGTGCATCGCGCCCTGCTTCATCAGCATGCGGATGACGTCGACCGCGCGCTCGGCCATGCGGTTGGCGAGCTCCTGGATCGTGATCGCTTCCGGAATGATCACCTCGCGGATGAGCTTTTCCTTCGGCTCGTTCGAGGCGTGACCCTTCAGGCGCTGGGTCCGGCGGCGGAAGGAGGCAATCGAGCGCTCGCGCACGTCGTCGGCATTGAATGCGGTGACGACGGTCAGGCGGCCGCGCTCCTTCTGCGGACCGGGCTTGTGGGTGGTCTTCGGGGGCGGCGCGGGACGCGCAGCGCCGCCGGGACCGCGGCGGATCTGGCGCGGACCCTCGTCCTCGTCCGGTCCGGCTGCGACAGCGGGGGCGCGACCCACCGGGCCTCCCGGCCGCTGCGTGGTCGTTCCGGGCCGCGCCGTCGTTGTTCCCGGGCGGGCCGTGGTGGTGGTGCCAGGCCGCGCCGCGGGCGCTCCGGGCCGCGGTGCAGGAGCAGGTGCGGCCGTCGTCGTTGCCGTCGTTGCAGGGCGTGCCGCGGATTGCGGCTGCTCGCCTTCGCCAAAACGCTTCTTGGCCTCGGTTTCGGCCTTGCGCTTGGCTTCCTCTTCGTGGCGGTGGCGCTCTTCCTCGGCCTTGCGGCGGGCTTCGGCAGCCTCGCGCTCGGCGCGCTCGGCGCTTTCGCGGACAGCGCGGCGCTGGGCCTCTTCCTCGGCATGGCGGCGCTCTTCGACTTCGCGCACCTTGGCATCGGCCAGCGCGCTGGCGCGGGCGGAACGTTCGTCCTCGGTCAGCGTGCGCAGCACCACGCCGGAGCCGGCGTTGCGCGGCGGTGCCGGGCGCGCGGGAGCGGGAGCAGACGCGGCCGGCGCCGGCTTTGCAACAACCGTGGGAGCCTGCGGCTCGGGGCTGCCGTCAACGCGGCGCTTGCCGCGCTTCTCGACCACGACCTGCTTGCTGCGGCCATGGCTGAAGCTCTGGCGGACAGTGCCCGTTTCGACGCGCGGCTTGAGCGATAGCGTCTTGCTCGGAACGCTCAGCTTCTTGTCGTCAGGGGTCTTGGTATCAACCATTCAGTAGTCCTAATCCTGATCTGTTAGCATTGTGCGTTGCCGCACCGTCCTATCGGGTCGTCGTTGTCTCTCAGAAATCCTGGCCGGGCTTTTCGGCAGTCTTGTCATCGTCCGCCATCCGGTATCGGACCAGCATCTGGCTACGTGACAGGAATGACTTGCTCGCCGGGCCCGCGAGCAGGGCAGCATGTATCACATTTGACCGGGTAAGTGCCAAATCCAATTCTATCGATTTCAGCGCAGTGACGACGGGAATCTGCGGCTTGGCGCCGCGATTCTCGTCATTTTGACGTGCCAGCATGTCTAATTTGCGGATTCCGTCCGCGGCCCCGTCGCTGGCATGGATCAGGACCTCGACCGTGCCTTCCCGCAGGGCGCTTTCGACCTTGCCGAAGCCGGCAACAATCTGGCCCGCCTTGGCGGCAATCCCAAGGGCTTCCGTCACGCTCCGAACCAGGAGCGCCTCGATGTCGGTGGGAAGCGTCTGGGGAGTGCGCAGCTCGCGCTTGAAGGCCTTGCTAAATTGGTGACGCCGCACGGCTTCCGCAACCACCTCGCGCGAGGCGGTAACCCACATGCCGCGTCCGGGCAGCTTGCGCTTGAGATCGGGAACTATGTCGCCTTGCGGCGAAATGACGAAGCGGATCAGCTCGTCGATAGGCCGGACCTCGCGACTGACCGCGCACATCCGCATGGTCGCGGACCTTTCGGTCCGCGGTCCATGGTCGAGATCGTGGTCAGTATCAGCGAGCATCCGGGCGACATTCTCCTTCGTCCTTAAGCCGGCTGATCTTCGGTCGCCTCGGCCTCTTCGGCGGGCTTCGCGAGATCGGCTTCGGTGATCCAGCCGGCCTTGACGCGGGCCTGCATGATCATGGCTTCGGCATCGTCACGGGAAATGTCGATACCGTCGAGCGCACCAGGGAATTTGGTCTGCTCGCCGCCTTCCTTGCGCTCGGTCCAGCCGACCAGATCGTCGGTGGCGCAGCCGGCGAGGTCCTCGACGGTCTTGATGTCGTTCTCGCCGAACTTGACCAGCATCTTGGAGGTGACGCCGGGCACGTCCTTGACGGCGTCCTCGACACCGAGCTCCTTGCGCTTGGCCTCGATCTCGGCCTCCTGCTGCTCGAGATATTCGCGGGCACGGTTCTGGAGCTCCTGCGCGGTCTCCTCGTCGAAGCCTTCGATGCCGGCGAGTTCCTTGAGGTCCACCATCGCGAGCTCCTCGACCGAGGTGAAGCCTTCGGACGCCAGCAATTGGCCGACCACCTCGTCGACATTGAGCGATTCCATGAAGACGCGGGTGGAGTTCTCGAAGTCGGCCTGGCGGCGCTCCGATTCCTCCTGCTCGGTCAGGATGTCGATGTCCCAGCCGGTGAGCTGCGAGGCCAGACGCACGTTCTGGCCGCGGCGGCCGATCGCCAGCGAGAGCTGGTTGTTGGTGTCGGGCACGACGACCTCGATGCGCTCGCGGTCTTCGTCGATGACGACCTTGGAGACTTCGGCCGGCGCCAGCGCGTTGACCACGAAGGTCGCGATGTCGGGCGACCACGGGATGATGTCGATCTTCTCGCCTTGCAGCTCGTTCACCACCGCCTGCACGCGCGAGCCGCGCATGCCGACGCAGGCGCCGACCGGATCGACCGAGGAATCGCGGGAAATCACGCCGATTTTCGCGCGCGAGCCGGGATCGCGGGCCACCGCCTTGATCTCGACGATGCCGTCATAGATCTCAGGCACTTCCTGCGCGAACAGCTTCGCCATGAACTGCGGATGGGTGCGGGAGAGGAAGATCTGCGGGCCGCGGGTCTCACGGCGGACGTCGAAGATGTAGGCGCGGACGCGGTCGCCGTTGCGGAACACTTCGCGCGGCAGCATCTCGTCGCGGCGGATGATGGCTTCACCGCGGCCGAGGTCGACGATCACGCTGCCATATTCGACGCGCTTGACGACGCCGTTGACGATGTCGCCGATGCGGTCCTTGAATTCCTGATATTGCCGGTCGCGCTCGGCCTCGCGCACCTTCTGCACGATCACCTGCTTGGCCGATTGCGCGGCGATGCGGCCATATTCCAGCGGCGGCAGCGTATCGGCGATGGTGTCACCGACCTGGGCGCCGGGATTGGCGCGCTGCGCATCCACCAGCGAGATCTGGTTGGAATGATTTTCGACCTTCTCGACCACCAGCATGTGGCGCGACAGCCGCAGCTCGCCCTTCTTCGGGTCGATCTCGGCATGAACGTCAGTCTCGCTGCCGTAACGTGCCCGTGCCGCCTTGGCGATGGCGTCTTCCATCGCGGCGATGACGATGCCGCGGTCGATCGATTTCTCGCGCGCAACGGCATCGGCGATCTGGAGCAATTCAAGTCGATTGGCGCTGACTGCCATGGCTAGTCTCCTTCGTCAGGCTCGATCTCGCCCCGCCGCGCGCGTTCGGCGGCCAGGCGGTGCTTCTTCGTATTGGTCGGGGCCGGCTTCTTCTTTTGCGGCTTGGTGTTCTTGGTGGTCTTCGCACTGATCTCCGCGTGCGGTGCAGCCGGCGGCTCGATGCCGAGATCGCGGCGCATCTGGCGCTCCTCGGCCTTGCCGCGGCGCATGGATTCCGCGATCAGCTCGTCGGTCAGCACCAAGCGTGCCTCACCGATGTCTTCCATCGTCAGGAGAACGTCGGGATTATCGCTCGCCTTGGCGTCGTCGCGACGCAGATGCACGCTGTCGCCCTGGACGGCACCGAGCGTGCCGCGGAACCGCTTGCGTCCCTCATGGGCGACGGCCATGTCGATCTTCACCAGATGGCCGGAATAACGCTCGAAATCCGACCGGCGTACCAATGGACGGTCAATCCCCGGCGAGGAGATTTCCAGCCGGTAGGCGCGGTCGATGGGGTCGGCGACATCGAGCACGGGCGACAGCGCCCGCGAGATCGCTTCGCAATCCTCGAGCTGCATCGAGCCGTCCGGCCGCTCGGCCATGATCTGCACGGTGCAGCCAGCCTCGCCGGAGATGCGGATCCGCACCAGGCGGTAGCCCATGCCCTCGAGCACCGGACCTGCGACCGCAGACACACGTGCCGCCACGCCCGGCTCGACCACGAGCCTCGGCTCGGCCAGCAACTCGGCATCCGTGGAACCAGTGTTCGGTTCGGTCATATCAGGGGTCAAGGCGCTCGATGGTTAAGGCTTGGTTAAGGACTTGAACAGGTCAGGATTTGCAGAGCCTGTCTCGGAACTCTTTATCCCGGCAGCTCGCCGGGCAGCTTATCTTCCACCAAGCCGCGTTCAGGTAATAAAAAAGAGCGGGTCCTTTCGGGCCCACTCTCACTACGCGGATCGTATGAGAAGATGAATTGGCGCTGATATAGCCCTTTCCGCCCTCCCGGACAAGGCCCATCGCGGGAAAGACGAGGCTTTTTGCACCCGGCCTGTGGCCCCCCGCGCAACGCTTCCTTCATCTAGCAGGCCTAAATTCCCTGATTGTGGGGCGGCTTGGACCAAGGGCGCACCCGCGGCGTGCCCTGTACGAGTTGCGTTTTCATGACCGCTGCCACGTCGCTCATTCCCGGACTGGACGAGATCGTCAAACGCGGCGACCCCCGGCGTCGTGGTGAGATCGCGCGCGCCATCGCCCAGCTGTTCTTCCAGGACGCTGAGAAGCTCCGTCCCGATCTCGTCGATCTCTTCGACAATCTGCTGATCGATCTCGTTCCGCATGCCGAGCTCGCCTCGCGCGTCGACCTCGCCGAGCGCTTCTCGCGCCTGAACAATGCGCCGCCGCATCTGGTGAGCCAGCTCGCGCGCGAAAACGAGATCATGGTGGCGGGCCCGGTGCTGCGCCGCTCGCCGGTGCTCGACGACGCCGCGCTCGTCGAGATCGCGCGGCTGAAGGGCCAGGGCCATCTGCTGGCGATGACCGAGCGCCCCGCACTGTCGGCAGCCATCACCGATGTGCTGGTCGAGCGCGGCGATCGCGACGTGGTGCGTCGCGCCGCGGGCAATGCCGGCGCGATATTCTCGCAAGGCAGCTATTCCGAGCTGATCAAGCGTGCGTCGCAGGACGGCGTGCTGACGCTCAAGATCGGCCAGCGCAACGATCTCTCGGGCGAGCACCTGAAGCAGCTGCTCGACGGTACGCTCGACGTCATCCGCCGCCGCCTCTCGAGCGTGGTCAATCCCGTGCGCCAGGTCGAGATCAAGCGCGCCATGGCGGCGATCGAGGAGGCCGCGCTGCCGCCGGGGCCGCGGCGCGATTTCTCGGCGGCACAGCGCACGGTGCTGACCCTGCATCGCGAGGGTCATCTCGGCGAGAGCGCGCTGCTCGGCTTCGCCAAGGCGCTCAAATACGAGGAATCGATCGCCTCGCTCGCGGCGATGTCCGGCGTCCGCCTCTCGATCCTCGATCGCCTGGTCGCCGGCGACCGCTACGATCCGATTCTGATTCTGGGGCGCGTGCTCAATCTCGGCTGGCCCACGGTGCGCGCGCTGATCCTGATGTGGTACGGCCCGCATCGCACGCCGGCCGATGCCGATCTCGAGCAGGCGCGCGTGAACTTCACGCGCCTGATGCCGTCGACGGCCGAGCGCGTCGTGAAATTCTGGCGCAACCGGCAAACGATCTAATCAAAGTACGGATATTCGTCGTCATGGCCGGGACTAGCCCGGGCATGACGCTTGCGGAGGGACAGCGCGAAAAATTTAGACCCGCCTGAAGCGCAAGTAAGTCGTCTTGCGCCCTTCGCGCGTGGCCTTCCGGCCGTAGCGCGTCATGGTGTAGCCCGCCCATGGCTGCCGGAAATCGTCGGCGCATTCGGCGAGCCACTGAAAATCCTGCGACCGCGCCAGATGCATCAGCGTCCAGGCGCAGTAATCGTCAATGTCGCAGACGAAACGGAATTCGCCGCCCGCCTTCAGCACGCGTGCCATCGCAGCGATGGTGCGGTCCTGGACGAAGCGCCGCTTCCAGTGCCGCCGCTTCGGCCAGGGATCGGGATGGATCAGGTCGATCCGCGACAGCGATGCCGGCGGCAGCCAGGCCAGGAGCTCGGCGGCATCGCCCGCGAACAGACGGATGTTGCCGATGTTGGCGGCCTCGATCTGCGCGAGGATCTTTGCCATGCCGTTGACATAGGGCTCGCAGCCGATGAAGCCGGTCGTGGCGAAGGTCTGGGCCTCCGCCGCAAGATGCTCGCCGCCGCCGAAGCCGATCTCGAGCCGCACATCGTCCGCCGCGGGATCGAAGATCTCGTTGGCATTCGCCGGCTTCTCGCCCGCGATGTCGAGCGCAAGATGCGGCAGCAGATGATCGATCAGCTCGGCCTGGTGCTGCCTGAGCTTGTGGCCCTTGCGGCGCCCGAAGAAGGCGCGCTCGCTGTCATCGCGATCGGGATCTGATTTGCGTTCGCTCATCGCAGCGTCTGGTACAGGCGATGGAGCAGCCGCGCGCGGGGTTCGAGCGACGAGACGTAGATCTGCTCATAATGGGTGTGCGCGCCCTTGCCGTCGACGCCGAGTCCGTCGAGCGTTGCGGTGTGCGCGGCGGTGAAATTGCCATCCGAGCCGCCGCCGGTGTGGGTGTCGACCAGCTCGAAGCCGATCTCGGTGGCAAGCGACTTCGCGTGCTCGTACAGCGAGGCGCCTGCATTGCTCTTCTCATAGGGCGGACGGTTGAGCCCGCCCGTGACCTTGACGGTGACGCCATCCGTCTTCGATGTCAGCCCGAGGATCTTGCCGACGAACTCTTCCGCGTCGGCAAAGCTCGGCACGCGCAGGTCGACTTCGGCATAGGCCTCCTCCGGCGTGACGTTGGGGCGCGTGCCGCCGCGCGCCACGCCGACATTCACCGTAACGCCGCGTGCCAGATCGTTCATCGCTTCCAGCGCCAAGATGACGTTGGCAAGCTCGCGGATCGCGCTGCGGCCATCCTGGGGCCGCGTGCCGGCATGTGCGGGCACACCCTTGATGAATACTTCGAATCGCCCGACGCCCTTGCGTCCGGTGACGATCTTGCCGCCGTCGCGCGCTGGCTCCGTCACCAGCACGTATTTGGCCTTGCGCCCTTCCGCCTCGATCAGCTTGCGCGAGGTCGGGCTGCCGATCTCCTCGTCGGAGGTGAACAAATGGGTGATGCCGAGCGGCGAGCGATCGCCGGCGGCGCAGAGCGCGCGAAAGGCGTGATGGGCGATATAGGCGCCGCCCTTCATGTCGTAGATGCCGGGACCGAACGCGCTGTCGCCTTCGACCTTGAACGGCAGGCGCTCGATGAATCCCATGGGATGAACGGTATCGAGGTGGCTCAACACCAAAATGCCCGGCCGGTCCTGGCCCCAGGTCGAGCGTGCAGCGAGATGATCGCCGCAGCCATCGACGCCGGCGACGCGCTCGAGCGTGACCGGCAGATCGCGGTATTGCTCCGCGACCACGGAGATCAGCTTGTTGACCTGTTCAGGTGTGTCCGTCGGCGTCTCGATCTCCACCCAGCGGCGGATGCCATCGAGAATAGTTTGTGAATCGAACCAATTGGACTTGGTCATGAACGCATCTGTGCCTTTGAACCGCATCATCGAAGAGGGCGCGCGCGAAACGCGGCCGCAAATGACGACATAGGCCAGATTTGGCGCAGTCTCAAATCGGATTGAGCGGTCGCGTCAGCGTTTGTCGGGACCTTCGCGGGCGGCGATCTGCTCGACGAGATCGACGATCGAGCGGCGCATCTTCGAATCAGTGATTCGGGTGAACGCCTTGGTCAAGGCGAGACCTTCGGAGGTCGCGAGGAAGTCCGAGACATAGGAAGGCGAGGCGCCTTCGGCGAAGCCGTCCGGGCCAGCCACGCCGCTCGGTCCGCCCTCGAACAGGAACGACACCGGCACCTGCAGAATCTCGGCGATCTGCTGGATGCGGCTCGCGCCGACGCGATTCGTGCCCTTCTCGTACTTCTGGATCTGCTGGAAAGTCAGGCCCAAAGCTTCACCAAGCTTTTCCTGGCTCATGCCCAACATGATGCGGCGCATACGCACGCGGCTGCCGACATATTTGTCAACAGGGTTGGGCGCTTTCGACATTTCCTCAGCCTCCAAACATCACCTTCGGCGCAATCACAAGAATGCCTCCGGTGCCAGCATCGTCAAAATCAAACCCTGTTATTGGGAAACATTGCGGAGAAATTTAGCAACGCCCGCTGTCTTTCGCAGCGAATGCAGAATGAGGAACCCGTGTGCAGTCTGTCAACCGTGGGACTACGGTTGTCAAAGGATTCCAGCCGCTGCTGCGGCGAGCGCGTGATCAGGGGTGCCGTTTGGCAACACGTCGGCGGACCGCCAGAATCACGGCCAGCGCAACGAGCATGGCTGCGGGCACGTCGCCCACCCGCGCATAGACGGTCGGCGGGATTGCAGCAGGCAGGTTTGCATCCAAAATACCTTCGACGCCGAGGCCGAGGCTGGCAACGGTTCGTCCCACCGGATCGATCACCGCTGACACGCCGGTATTGGCGGACCGGACCAGCGGCAATCCGAGCTCGATCGCACGCATCCGGGCCTGCTCGAGATGCTGATAGGGACCGGTCGACACGCCGAACCAGCCGTCATTGGTGAGGTTGACGATCCAGCCCGGACGCTCATTGCGGCCGGCGACCTCGCCTGGAAAAATTGCTTCGTAGCAGATCAGCGGCAGCGCGGGCGGCGCGCCGGGCACCGCTAGCGCATGTCGCACGCTGCCGGGAATGAAGCCGCCGCGCACGCGCGTGAGTTGCTCGAAGCCGAGCTTCTCCATCAGGTCCTGGTAGGGCAGGAATTCGCCGAACGGCACGAGGTGCAGCTTGTCGTAGACCGAGAGCACGCTGCCGTCGTGATCGATCACGTAGATCGAGTTGTAGGCGCGCGTGATCGGCGTGCCCCGCGGCAGGTCGGGGGCGCGGACCGAGCCCGTGATCAGCACCGTGCCCTTCGGCAGCAACTCCGCGATCTGCGCCATCGCGTCGGCTTCGCGGGTCAGGAAGAACGGAAAGGCGGATTCCGGCCAGATCAGGATGGTGGCATCGCGCACGCCGGTGGATTGCGGTCCCGAGGCGCGGTCCGACAGCGCCAGGTATTTCTTCATCACCTCCGCCTTGGCGGCGTAGTTGAATTTCGCGTCCTGCTGGAGGTCCGGCTGCATCAGGCGCAGCTTCACACCCGCGACCATCGTGGTCGGATGCAGCGACAGGCGGATCGCGCCGAAGATGCTCATGACAATCAGAAGTGCAATCGCAGCCGCCGGCGCGCGCCACGCCGGGCGGCGATCGGGCGTGCGGTCGATCAGCGCCGCCGGGCTTGCGAAGATCGCGACGCTGAGGAACGTCATGCCCCACAGGCCGATCAGCGACGCCGTCTGCGCCAGCGGCAGCGGCTCGGACAGGGCATAGCCGAAGGCGTTCCAGGGGAAGCCGGTCAATGCGTGACCGCGCAGCCATTCGGCGATGGTGAGGCTCGCGGCGAGCGCGAGGATGCGCGTCGCATCCTTGGTCCAGAGCAGGCGGGCCAGCGCGAATCCGATCGCGGTGAAGATGGAGAGATAGGCCGGCAGGCCAAGCACGGCGAACGGCGTCAGCCACGCGAACACGTCGGCGTCGACGAAGAAGGCGTAGCCGATCCAGTAGAGGCCGGGGACGAAATAGCCGAGCCCGAACCAATAGCCCGTCAGTGCCGCGGCGGGGACGCCGCGATATCGTCCGGCGCCCGCGCCGTCGATCAACCAGACCAGCACCGGGAAGGTGATGAACAGCACCGGAAAGACATTGAACGGCGCCAGCGCCAGCACCGACAGCGCACCGCATCCCATCGCAATGAGCGCACGCTTCCACCCCCAGGTGAGGATGATGGCAAGCGCAATCTGCCGAAACCGCTGGAACGAAGTCACTGCGAACCGGTCCCGTCGCTTGGCGGCGGGACGGGCGTGTCGGTGGAAGGCGGTTGACCGCTCTCCGGCGCGGCCTCGCGGCGGCGGCTCTCGCGCTGGGTACGCGGCGCGGGGCGCTCCTTCCGTGTCGAGATGCGCAGCCGCTTGACGCGGCGCGGATCGGCATCGAGCACCTCGATCTCGTAATTGCCGGGGCCGGAGATCACCTCGCCGCGCACCGGCAGGCGCCCGACGAAGCTGACGAGATAGCCGCCGAGCGTCTCGACTTCCTCACCCGCCTCGCCGGTGACGAAATCCTCGCCGATCACCGTGCGGACGTCGTCGAGGCTGGCGCGGGCGTCTGCAATGAAGGCGTTGTCGGGCAGGCGCACGATCGAGGGCGGCTCGTCGCTGTCATGCTCGTCGTCGATCTCGCCGACGATCTGCTCGACGATGTCCTCGAGCGAGACCAGCCCGTCGCTGCCGCCATACTCGTCGACCACCAGCGCCAGATGAATGCGCGTCGCCTGCATCTGCGCCAGCAAGTCGATCGCCCGCATCGACGGCGGCACGTAGAGCAGCTTGCGGATGATGCGCGCATCCTGCAGCGGTAGCGCCAGGTCGACCGTACGCAGGTCGAGGCCGGCCGGCAGCGGCTTCTTGCGCTTGGTCTTCGTGGCCTCCGACACCCGCGCGCGCGCGGTCATGAAAGCGAGCAGATCGCGGATGTGGACGATGCCGACGGGGTCATCCAGCGTCTCGTTGTAGACGACGAGGCGCGAATGGCCGGCGCTCTCGAAGCGGTCCATCAATTCGCCGAGCGGGATGTCGCGCTTCACCGCGATGATGTCGGCACGATGCACCATGACGTCGGCGATGCGGCGCTCGTGCAGACCGAGGATGTTGCGCAACATGGTGCGCTCGACGGTCGAGAAGCCGGTGTCGTCAGGCGTCGTGGCGTCGAGCACGACCTGGAGATCGTCGCGCACCGATCCCGCCTTCCAGCCGAACAGGGTGCGAATGGCACGCAGCAGCCAGCCTTCCGCGGTCGGCCGCATCACCTCGCCTGATGTCACCACGACCGGCAAATTGGCGGTATTGCGCGGATTGTCGTGAATAGGGTCGGAATCGGGCATCTCAATGAGTCCCCGGGCGGTCTGCATAGGGATCGGGTATGCCGAGATGAGACAGGATCTCTCGTTCGAGCGCTTCCATCTCCTCCGCGTCGCCATCGTTCTCGTGGTCGTAGCCGATCAGGTGCAGAAAACCATGCACGGCGAGATGGCTCAAATGATGATCGAACGGCTTCTGTTCCTCGTCCGCCTCGCGCCGCATGGTCTCGTAGGCGATTGCGATGTCGCCGAGCATGCGCGGCGCATCGCCTTCCTTCCACTCGCCCTCCGGCTGGAGCGCGGGAAACGACAGCACATTGGTCGGCTTGTCGATGCCGCGCCAGTTGCTGTTGAGCGTGCGGATGCCGGCATCATCGGTCAGCATCACGGCCACTTCGGCGTCGGCAACGTCCTCGTCGACACTTTCGGCGGCGGCCGCCACCGCACGCTGGATCACCGCTTCGGAATCGGGCTCGCGCTGCCAGCAATCGGCAACGACGAGGACCTCGGTCATGGGAAGGTTTGGATGTGACATCTTGTTTGTTCGGAACCAAAGGACGCCCTGTCCGCGCCCGCATGGTCCGGCTGTTGTCTCGTTACGATTTACCGGTGGCCGGCCGCTGCGGCGAACCTTCGTAGGCGGCGACGATCCGCGCCACGAGCTCGTGGCGGATCACGTCCTCGGCTTTGAAATGAACTTGTGCAATGCCTTCGACGCCGCCCAGCAGGCGCGTCGCTTCCGCAAGGCCCGAAGTCTGGCCGTTCGGCAGGTCGATCTGCGAGGGATCGCCGGTCACGATCATGCGGCTGTTCTCGCCGAGACGGGTCAAGAACATCTTCATCTGCATCGACGTGGTGTTCTGCGCCTCGTCCAGGATGATCGCGGCGTTGGTCAGCGTGCGGCCGCGCATGAAGGCAAGCGGCGCGATCTCGATCTCGCCGGTCTGCAGCGCCCGCTCGACGATGCGCGCGTCCATGAGGTCGTAAAGCGCGTCGTAGATCGGACGGAGATACGGATCGACCTTTTCACGGAGATCGCCGGGCAAAAAGCCGAGCCGCTCGCCGGCCTCGACCGCCGGACGCGACAGGATGATCTTGTCGACTTCCTTGCGCTCGAACAGCTGCGCGGCATGCGCGACCGCGAGCCAGGTCTTGCCGGTGCCGGCGGGGCCGATGCCGAAGACCAGCTCGTGGCGCTTCAGCGCGCGGATGTAGGAATCCTGCGCGGCGGTGCGCGCGCGCACCGGGCGCTTGCGCAAATTGATGCTATCGAAGGTGGATTTGGCCGATTTGGCGTCGAATTCGAACAGCGAGCCCTGTGCGATCACGGCGCGGATCGCGCCTTCGACCTCGCCCTGGTCGAGATCCTGTCCCTTCACGGCCTGCGCGTAGAGTGCCTCCAGCACGCGGCGCGCGGCGTCGCAGCCGTCGCGCGTGCCGCCGATAGTGATGTGGTTGCCCTTGGAGTCGACCACGACGCCGAGCCGCCGCTCGATCTGGGCGAGATGCTGGCCGTAGGGGCCGACCAGCGCGGAAGCGGCGCGATTGTCGTCGAAGTCGATGACGACCTGGGTCTCGGGCGGAACTTGCATGTCGCGGTCAAATTTGCGGCTGGGAGCGAACGAAGACGAATCCGATGCGCTTTTTGGCAAGGGTTCAGGCTCCAATGGCTTGCGATAAAGCGGGCTCGCGCGCGTTACGCGGCGTCACGAGCTCACCGAGGAAACTATAGCGTTCGAGGCTGTCGATCCGGACAGGCAGGATCTGTCCGATGATGTCGGGCGAGGCCATCACATGCGCGGGCTGGAGGAAGGCAGTGCGGCCGACGATCTGGCCCTCCTTGCGGGCCGGACGCTCGAACAGCACATCGACCGTTGAGCCAATCGCGGCCTTGTTGAAGGCCGATTGCTGGCTGTCGATCAGTTCCTGGAGCCGCTCCAATCGCTGGTCCATCTCGGCGGGGGACACCGTCTCCTGCATATCCGCAGCCGGCGTTCCCGGCCGGGCGGAGTATTTGAACGAATATGCGGCAGCGTAGCCGATTTGCGTGACGAGCGCGAGGGTGGCGAGAAAATCTTGCTCGCTTTCACCGGGGAAGCCCACGATAAAATCTGATGAAAAAGCAATGTCTTGGCGCGCGGACCGGAAACGGTCGATGACACGCCGATAATCATCGGCGGTATGTTTCCGGTTCATGGCGGCGAGAATCCGGTCCGAGCCCGACTGCACCGGCAGGTGCACGAACGGCATCAGCTCACCGAGATCGCGATGGGCTGCAATCAAGCTGTCATCGACATCGCGGGGGTGGCTGGTCGAATAGCGCAGCCGTGCGATGCCCGGAATCTTCGCCAGATGTCCGAGCAAGCGGCCGAGCGGCCAGCTTGTCCCGTCCGGTCCCTCGCCGTGATAGGCGTTGACGTTCTGCCCGATCAGCGTGAGCTCGCGCACGCCATTGTCGGCGAGCCGCTTCACGTCGTCGACGATCTTCGCCACTGGACGCGAGACTTCGGCGCCGCGGGTATAGGGCACGACGCAGAAGGTGCAGAACTTGTCGCAGCCTTCCTGCACCGTGACGAAAGCGGAAATGCCACGCGCGCGGATCGCATCGGGTTTTGGCTGGGCCAGGAAGCCGAACTTGTCCGCCGCGGGAAACTCGGTCTCGATCGCACGGCCTTCGTCGCGCGCGCGCTTCAAAAGCTCCGGAAGGTGATGATAGCTCTGCGGGCCGACCACGACGTCCACCACCGGCGCGCGGCGCGTGATCTCCCCACCTTCGGCCTGCGCGACGCAGCCCGCCACCGCAATCTGCATCGCCCGGCCCCCGCGCGCGGCTTCGTCCTTGGCGACGCGCAGCCGGCCGAGCTCGGAATAGACCTTCTCGGACGCCTTTTCGCGGATGTGGCAGGTGTTGAGGATGACGAGGTCGGCATCCTCCGCGTTGGCCGTCTCCACGAATCCTTCCGGAGCCAGCGTGTCCACCATGCGCTGGGCATCGTAGACGTTCATCTGGCAGCCATATGATTTGATGTGCAGCTTGCGCGGCGGCGTCATGGAACCCGGAATTGAGGTGGAGAACGCCCCTCAGATATAGGCTGGAGGGGCGAAAATCCAGCGATTGACATCCAGCGGGGTGGTTCTGGGGGGCCCGCAAAGCGGGAGAACCCGGATTTCGGCCCAAAACCTCCGGATTCCGGTTCACGCGTGTGCCCGGGAACGACGATGAGAGGCAGGATCACCCCGCCAGGGTGTTCCCCGCGACCCGCCGGACCAGCTCCGGCAAGTGCCGCATGTCGTCGAACGTCAATCCGGCGCCGGCGGCGCGCAGTCTCTCGGCGTGACCCGGCGGGCAGTGGCTGCCGCCGTGAAAGCCCAGCACGCTCATCCCGGCGGCATGCGCGCCGGTCACTCCGGGGACGCTGTCCTCGATCACGATGCACCGTTCCGGCGCGGCTTTCATCCGTTCGGCGGCAAACAGGAACAGATCGGGTGCGGGTTTGCCGCGAGCGACCTGGCTTGCGGAAAAGATGTTCGGGGCGAGCAGGTCGTAGAGTCCGGCGCAGGTCAGGCCGTGATGGATCTTCGCCGGCGTGCCGCTCGATGCGACGCATTTGGGCAAATCGATTGCGCCAATCGCAGCGGCCACGTGGGTGATTGGCTGCAAATCGCTGGCGTAGAATTGCAGCGTGGCCGCATTCACTTGGCTCTCAAGATCGTCGGGAAGCTTGCGGCCGATTTCCTGTTCGACCATCCGCCGCGCGTCCTTCTCGGATACGCCGAGGAAGCGGACCAGCACCTGCTCCGAGGTGATGGGATAGCCGTGCCGCGTGAGCACATCGGCATGTGCGCGACAGGAGATCACCTCGCTGTCCACGAGCACGCCGTCGCAATCGAAGATGATGAGATCGATGGGCACTAGATCAAGACGTCGGCTTGTCGTCGTCGAGCGGGACGCAATAGAGCTCGAGCCGATGGTCGACCAGCTTGTAGCCGAGCTTGCGGGCGATCTCCGCCTGCAGCTTCTCGATCTCCTCGGAGGTGAACTCGATCACCTTGCCGTCGCGCAGATTGATGAGGTGGTCGTGATGGCTATCGCGCATCGTCTCGTAGCGCGCGCGGCCCTCGCGGAAATCATGGCGCTCGATGATGCCGGCATCCTCGAACAGCTTGACGGTGCGATACACGGTCGAGATCGAGATCTTGTCGTCGACGGCGACGCAGCGCCGGTAAAGTTCCTCGACGTCGGGATGGTCGACCGATTCCGCCAGCACGCGGGCGATGACGCGGCGCTGCTCGGTCATGCGCATGCCGGTGGCGGCGCAGCGAGCCTCGATGCCGGTCGCCTTGGAGGCGGAGGAAGGTTTAAGTCCAGTCATAGTGTGTCTGCCTGACGGGGGCGCTTTCTGCCATCAATGTTACGACAAGTCACGTCGCATCAGAAGTGCGTTCAATTGTTCCCCGTTGGGCTGCTTATAGTAGCGTTCGCGGCGCCCGACCACCATGAATCCGGCCCGATCGTAGAGCCGCCGCGCCGGCTGGTTATTTTCCTCGACTTCGAGAAATATTGTGCGCACGCCGCGCCCTGCGAGGTGGCCGAGATGCGTCATCAGCAGCGTGCCGGACAGGCCGCGGCCGCGGTGAGCCTGGTCGACCGCGATGGAGAGGATTTCCGCTTCGTCCGCGCCGATCCGCGAGATCGCGAATCCGATGGTCTTGCGGCCGATCCGCAACCGATGCACGAGCGTGTTGCGCTCGCCGATCATGCCCTCGAACTCGCCTTCGCCCCAGCCGCGGGCAAAGGATTGTCCGTGCAACTGCGCCAGTCGCGCGGCGTCGCGCGTGGTCGCCGGCTCGACGGCGGCCGTGCCGCCGCGCCACCATTCCGAAAGCCATCTCATCATGAGGTTGCGGCTTGTGCTGCGAGCGGTGGCTGCGCGGCCGGCTTTGCGTCGGGCGCCTTCAGATAGAACGGGCGCGCCGGCGTGGTTTCGGGATTGGCCGCGGCGCCGAGCCAGGCGACCCAGCCGATGTCGGGCGCGGGTTGGGCGTCGACCGCAACGGGTTGCGGACCGTCCTTCGGCCAGCGATCGGCGAGGATCCTTGCGGCATTGCCGACCAGATGCGGCGCACCGAATTGCGAGGCCGCGATCGCCGCGTCAATTGGAGCGACGCTCGGCCGCACCAGTTGGCTGCCGTCGCTGGCCACGATCTGGAAGTAGACGTGATCGTGCCGCGCATCGATTGCCGAGATCACCGGCGCCGTTCCGCTCTGGCCGACGACGGTGGCGGCATAGGCCGAAAGCGTCGTCAGCCCGACGGCGGGCCGCTTCGCCGCAAGCGCAAGGCCGCGCGCTGCCGAAATGCCGACCCTCAGGCCCGTGAAGCTTCCGGGACCGACGGTGACGGCGATGCGGTCGAGCGAGGTGAAGGCAAGATCGGCCGATTGCATCACGCGCGCGATCATCGGCATCAGCGCTTCGGCGTGGCCGCGCTTCATCAGCAGCGATTCCTCCGCGAGCAGCTGGCCGGTGTCGGTGTCGAGAATGGCGGCCGCGCACGCCTCCAGCGCGGTATCGATGGCAAGGATCAGCATCGAATCAGCTTAGTCGGTCGAGCCGCGGTCGAACCAGTCCAAGTTTGATTTCTCGACAGGCGCACGATCGGCCCCGTAATTCTACGTGGACGCGAAGGCGACAAAGTTTTCGCTCCCCATTTTCGATGCGGATGCATCAATTTGCAACCTTAGAGATAGCTAAGTGATTGAAATGTTGGCATTTTAAGCAATCATTAGCAAACCAATGACACCGTCAACGGGCGGGAGAGTGAGTCAACGACGACTCAGACGCGGCGCTTTGGCAGATCAAGCCGCGCTCGTTCGGTCATTTGGAAGGGTTCATTTATGTCTTTTTGGCGAAGCGGTTCTTCGGCTAGGGAGGCTTTGGCTCAGGTCATTGCACTCGGCAAGTCGCAGGCGGTCATCGAATTCAATCTCGACGGCACCATTATCACGGCCAACCAGAATTTCCTGGACGCGATGGGCTACCGGCTCGACGAGATCGCCGGCAAGCACCACAGCATGTTCGTGATGCCGGAGGAGCGGGGCAGCGCGGCCTATCGCGAGTTCTGGGCGCGGCTCGGCCGCGGCGAATATCAATCAGCCGAATACAAGCGGCTCGGCAAGGGCGGTCGCGAGATCTGGATCCAGGCGTCCTATAATCCGATCATCAACGAAGCCGGCAAAGCGGTGAAGGTCGTCAAGTTCGCGACCGACATCACCGCGCGCAAGATCCGCAGCCTCGAAGATGCCGGCAAGATCTCCGCGATCGGCCGCGCCCAGGCGGTGATCGAGTTCAATCTCGACGGCACCATCATCACAGCCAACGAGAATTTTTTGGCCACGGTGGGCTATCGGCTCGACGAGATTCAGGGCCGCCACCACAGCATGTTCGTCGGACACGGCGAGCGCGACAGTGCGGCCTATCGCGAATTCTGGGCGAAGCTCGGCCGCGGCGAATTCCAGTCCGGCGAGTACAAGCGCTTCGGCAAGGGCGGCAAGGAGGTCTGGATTCTCGCTTCCTACAATCCGATCCTCGATGAGACCGGCAAGCCGTTCAAGGTGGTGAAGTTCGCCACCGACGTCAGCGCGCAGAAGCTGTCGAATGCGAATTTCGCCGGCCAGATCGAGGCGATCGGCAAGTCGCAGGCCGTGATCGAGTTCAGCATGGACGGCAAGGTTTTGTCAGCCAACGAAAACTTCCTCGGCGCGCTCGGCTATACGCTGTCCGAGATCGTCGGCAGGCATCACAGCATGTTCGTGGGCGCCGACGAGCGCGACAGCGAAGCCTATCGCGCCTTCTGGGCCAGGCTGAACGCCGGTGAATTCCAGTCCGGTGAATATCAGCGCGTCGGCAAGGGTGGCCGGCAGGTCTGGATCCAGGCCTCCTACAACCCGATCGGCGATCTCAACGGCAATCCGTTCAAGGTCGTGAAATACGCCTCCGACACGACCGCCCAGGTGATCGCGCGCAAGCGCAGCGAGAAGGTGCGCGACATGATGGAATCGGTCGCCGCCGGCGCCGAGGAGCTCAACGCCTCGGTGCGCGAGATTGCCGAAGCAATGACGCGCTCGCGCGAGACCGCATCGACCGCGGTCGATCGGGTCGAGGCGGCGGACCAGCAGGCGCAGCGGCTGACGCAGGCGGCGGAGTCGATGAGCATGATCGTGCAGCTGATCGGCAGCATCACCGGTCAGATCAATCTGCTGGCGCTGAACGCCACCATCGAATCCGCGCGCGCCGGCGAGGCCGGTCGCGGCTTTGCCGTGGTGGCATCTGAAGTGAAGAACCTCGCCAATCAGGCCAAGCAGGCCGCCGACCGGATCGAGCAGGAGATCGGCAATCTGAACGGCATCTCGGTCGACGTGGTCGCCGCGCTGGGGGCGATCCGGGGCGCGATCGAGGGCGTCAGCGAATATGTGTCGTCAACGGCCGCCGCCGTCGAGGAGCAGAGCACCGTCACCAGCGAAATGTCGGCGAGCATGCGCAAGGCCGCGGAAGAGGCGGCGAGTATCGGCCAGGCGGCGTAATGACCGTCATTCCGGGGCGATGCGAAGCATCGAATCCGGAATCTCGAGATTCCGGGTTCGGTCCTCACGGACCGCCCCGGAATGACGACTTCGTCGTCACATCGGCCGGACTTCGACGACGTCGGGCACGAAATGCTTGAGCAAATTCTGGATGCCGTGCTGGAGCGTCGCGGTCGATGACGGGCAGCCGGAGCAGGCACCCTTCATGTTGAGATAGACGATCCCGTCCTTGAAGCCGCGGAAGGTGATGTCGCCGCCGTCATTGGCGACCGCCGGCCGCACGCGGGTCTCGATCAGATCCTTGATCATGTCGACGGTCTCGGCATCGGCCTCGTCGAAGAACTCGTCCTCGTCGTCGAGCTCGGCATCGCTCTGGGCGGCACCGTCGGCGAGCAGCGGCGCGCCGGACATGTAGTGCTCCATGATGGCGCCGAGGATCGCGGGCTTGAGCTGCTGCCATTCACCGTTCGCCTTGGTCACGGTGATGAAATCCGATCCATAGAACACGCCGGTGACGCCGGGCACATCGAACAGCTTTTCGGCGAGGGGCGAGCGCGTGGCCGATTCTCGGCTCGAAAATTCCATCGGGCCGCCGTCGACGACGACGCGGCCTGGAATGAACTTCAGCGTGGCGGGATTGGGGGTAGCTTCGGTTTGAATGAACATGGTTTTCTCCAGACGTCGCCGGTTCAAGGCCGGCGCGCAAGCTATCCAGTAGCAGATGGCGACGGGGAACGCACGGTCAAGGGGACGTGAGATATTAGTCCAAGATTTTCAGAGGGTTGGACTCCGCTTACCCTCCCCTGGAGGGGGAGGGTCGGTCGCGCGAAGCGCGAGCGGGGTGGGGTGATCTCTCAACACGGGCAGTGTGCGAGGTGGAGAGACCGTCACCCACCCCGTCTCACGTCTCGCTTCGCTCAATGCGAGCCGACCCACGAGCGAGCTACGCTCGTCTCGGACCCCTCCAGGGGAGGTAAGAAGCGAGCTACGACAGCGAATCCACACTTCCGTCGCTCAGCGCGCCCGAGATGATCGTCACCGGCACCGGGAACGTGCCCAGCGCATGCGCGAGCAGCGAGACCAACGGTCCCGGGCCCTCCGCGCCGGGATTGGCGGCGAGCACCAGCATGGCGATGTCAGGGTCCTCGTCGATCACAGCGAGCAGTTGTTCCATCGCATCGCCTTCGCGGATCACCCGCTCCGGCGTGATCGCGGCGATGCCGTTGGCGCGGCCGGCGGCGCGGTCGAGCGCGGCTTCCGCCGCCTCCTGCGCCTCGGCGCGCATGATCTCGGCCACCCCTAGCCATTCCTGACTCTGCTGCTCGGGCTCGATGATGCGCAGCATCACCACGCCGCCGCCGGCGCGGATCGCCCAGCGGCTAGCATAGTAGACCGCGCGATCCCATTCGGCGGTGTCATCGACGATCACGAGGCATTTGGGCTTGTGACCCGGCTCGAAGCAAAGTCGCTTGCTGGTCATGCATGTCCCGGAATGTGCACGGCCGACATGCTGCCACACTCCCTCACGCTTGGGGAGAGGAGAAGCGGCCGGTGCAGTGGGCGCCGGCCGGGTCTCGCAAACGCGGGAAATCAGCGCCGGCGGATGAAGCCGACGATGTCCTTCGAGAGCTTCATGGTCTCGTCGGCGATGGCGCGGGCCCGGTCGGCGCCATCGTTCAGGATCGCGTCGATATGGCCGGGGTCGGCGACAAGGCGCTTCATCTCGCCGGCGATCGGCGAGAGCTTCGTGACGCACAGATCCACCAGCGAATTCTTGAAGCTGGAGAACTGGCCGCCGCCGAATTCCCTGAGCACGTCGGCCTTGGAGCGGCCGGAGAGCGCGGCGAAGATGCCGACGAGATTATCGGCCTCGGGACGTGCTTCCAGGCCCTTTTCCTCGGACGGCAACGGCTCCGGATCGGTCTTCGCCTTGCGCACTTTCTGCGCGATGGTGTCGGCGTCGTCGGTCAAATTGATGCGCGAATTGTCGGACGCGTCCGACTTCGACATCTTCTTGGTGCCGTCGCGCAGGCTCATCACGCGCGTCGCGGGGCCCGTGATCAGGGGCTCCGGCAGCGGGAAGAACAGGCCGTCATTGGCGCCTTGGCTGCGGATCGAGTCGCCGAAATCGTTGTTGAACTTCTGCGCGATGTCGCGCGAGAGCTCGAGATGCTGCTTCTGGTCCTCGCCGACCGGAACGTGGGTGGCGCGGTACAGCAGAATGTCGGCGGCCATCAGCACGGGATAATCGAACAGGCCCACGGACGCGTTCTCGCGGTCCTTGCCGGCCTTCTCCTTGAACTGGGTCATGCGGCCCAGCCAACCCATGCGCGCGACGCAATTGAAAATCCAGGCGAGCTCGGCGTGACCCGAGACCTGGCTCTGGTTGAAGACGATGTGCTTCTTCGGATCGATGCCGCTCGCGATGAACGCCGCGGTCACCTCGCGGGTGTTGCGCGCGAGCTCGACCGGCCCGCCCCAGACGTCCACGCCCTGCGTGATCGCGTGCATGTCGACGACGCAATAGATGCAGTTGTGGGTTTCCTGCATCTTCACGAAGTTGACGATCGCGCCGAGGTAATTGCCCAGATGCAGATTGCCCGTCGGCTGGACGCCCGAAAAGACCCGTTCAACGAATGCCATGGTAAGTCTTCCTGGAAGGTATTCGGCCGTCGTTTCCGACAGCGGCGCTGCCCCGTCAAGGGTAATTCGACGGCATCACGCCTCGGACTCGGTCCGGGCCGGGCGCTTCAGCACATTAGCCGCCTCGCGCCATGAGGCCGCGCCGAGGAATTGCAGGAGCACGCCATAGACGGCGATTCCGGCCGCGATCTGCACGCCCAGGACGATGAAGCGGATCAGCCCGTGCGCCTCGGCGGGCGACAGACCGGTCGTCAGCCAGAGCAGGGCGCCCATGGCAGCCGCTGCGAGCACGATCCGCGGCAGCCGGTTGCGGGCGGCGGCATCGACCGAGAAGCCGAACTCGCTGGTGCCTTTCCGCAGCAGCGAGATCGCACTGCTCCAGGCGCCGGCCGCGATGCTGGCAGCGATTCCGCTCGCGCCAAGGACGTGTCCGAGCACGACAGCGAGGGCGATCGCGACCACAAAGCCCTTGGCGGTCGCCAGCAGCGGCGTCATCGTGTCGCTGCGGGCATAGTGGGCCGGCGACAGCGCCTTGATCAGCACATGCGCCGGCAGGCCCAGCGCCAGCCACATCAGCGCATGCGCGGTGGCCATGCTGTCGTCCGCGCCGAACGCGCCATGCTCGAACAGCAGCCGCACGATCGGCTCGGCCAGAACGATCAGGCCGAGCGTTGCGGGCAGCGCCAGCCCGGTCGCCAGCTCCAGCGCGCGCGATTCCGCATGCGCCACGGCGTCACGGTCGCCGCTACGCACCGCGCGCGTCAGCTCCGGCACCAGCACGGTGCCCATGGCGACACCGACGATGCCGAGCGGCAGCTCGATCAGGCGGTTGGCGAAATAGAGCCAGGACACCGCGGAGGGCGTCGCGGAGGCGATGATCGCGCCCGCGACCATCAGCCATTGCGGGCCCGAGCTTGCGATCATGCCGGGGATTGCCTTGGCGAAAAAGCCGCGCATCTCCTGGTCGAAGCTGATCCGCAGCGGCGTCGCCAGTCGCGCGCTTCGCTGCGACAGCAGCATCAGCAATTGCAGCAGTCCGGCAACGCCGACGGTCGCCGCCAGCATCCATGCCGCGAAGCCGGCGTCGGCATGCCAGACGAGCAGCATTGCAATGGCCGCAATCAGCGCGATGTTGAACAGCAGCGGCGAGAATGCCGTGAGTGCAAAGCGCCCCTGAGCATTGAGCAGTCCCATCAGCACGGTGACAGGTCCGGCGAAGGCGAGATAGGGCAGCATCAGCCGCGCGTTCGCGACGGCGAGATCGAGCGTGCCGCTACCCAGAAATCCGGGCGCGATCACCGTGATGATCAGTGGCATTACAAGCGCAATCACGATCGAGATCGCGATCAGCGCCGCGCTGACCGTGCCGAGCACGCGCCCGGCGAACGCTGATGCGGCCTCTTCGCAGTCGCGATCACGGACGCGCAGCCAGGCCGGGATCAGCGCCGCATTCAGCGCCCCCTCGCTGAGCAGCCGCCGCACCACATTGACGAGCTGGAACGCCGCCAGAAACGCATCCGCCACCGCGCCGGTGCCCAACAGAGCGGCAATCATGGAATCACGCGCAAAGCCGAGCAGCCGCGAGGCCAGTGTTCCCGTCGAGACTGTCAGGAAGGAGCGGATCATTGCGCCGACATAATACCGTTGCTTGCCCGGGCAGGGCCGGTCGTGATAGGCCGCGAGCCAGATTTCAGACCGACAGGAAGCGGATTTCCGCGGGTATCGCAATCCGCCAAACAGGATCAAGGTGAATGGCTGACGTGAAATATGACGTTCTCGGCATCGGTAACGCGCTGTTCGACGTGCTGGTCAAGACCGACGAGGCTTTTCTGGCCAAGCACGGCATGACCAAGGGCAGCATGTCCCTGATCGACGAGGCGCGGGCCGCCGCCATCTACGAGGACATGGGCCCGGCGACCGAAGTCTCGGGGGGATCTGCCGCCAATACCATCGTCGGCATCGGCAGCCTCGGCGCACGCGCGGCCTATGTCGGCAAGGTCAAGGACGATCAGATCGGCAAGCTCTATGTCCACGACATCCGCGCAGCCGGCGTCGCCTTCAACACGCCCGCCGCGAAGGATGGCCCCGCGACCGGCTGTTCCTACATCCTGGTCACGGATGACGGCGAGCGCACCATGAACACCTATCTCGGCGCCGCGCAGGATTTGTCGCCCGCCGACATCGATCCGGCCGAGATCGCTGCCGCCGGTATCGTTTATCTCGAGGGCTATCTCTGGGACCCTAAGAACGCCAAGGACGCCTTCGTCAAGGCGGCCCAGATCGCGCATGATGCCAAGCGCAAGGTGGCGCTGACGCTGTCGGATTCGTTCTGCGTCGATCGCTATCGCGACGAGTTCCTCGGGCTGATGCGCAACGGCACCGTCGACATCGTGTTCGCCAACGAGTCCGAGCTGCATTCGCTCTACACGACCTCGGACTTCGACACCGCGCTGAAGCAGCTGCGCAACGACGTCAGTCTCGGCGTGGTCACGCGCAGCGAGAAGGGCTGCGTCGTGGTGACGCCGACCGACGCTGTCGCCGCGCCGGCCTCGCCGATCGCGAAGCTGGTGGACACCACCGGCGCCGGTGATCTCTTCGCCGCCGGCTTCCTGTACGGCCTCGCGCGTAACCTTGCGCACAAGCAGTGCGGCGAGCTCGGCGCGCTCGCGGCCGCCGAAGTGATCCAGCACATCGGCGCGCGCCCGCAGGTGTCGCTGAAGGAGCTCGCCCAGCAGCGCGGGTTGACGGTTTAAGGCGACGCCGCCTCATTCTCCGCTGTCGTCGCCCGGCTTGACCGGGCGAAAGCATTCCGAGACCTTAGTGGTTCATCGAGAAGTCGCGGCGTACTGGATTCCCCGCCTTCGCGGGGAATGACAGTCGTGCTGTGGCGAGAGCACTCAGCCCCTCACGCCGTCTTCGCCGCCTGCAATCCCAGCCGCTGCTCCACCGCATCGCGCATCACGAATTTCTGGATCTTGCCGGTCACGGTCATCGGAAACTCTTCGACGAATTCCACATAGCGCGGGATCTTGTTGTGCGCGATCTGGCCGTCGCAGAACGCGCGAACCTCTTCGGCCGTCAGCATCTCGCCCGGCCTGACGCGGATCCAGGCGCAGAGCTCCTCGCCATAGCGGGTGTCTGCCACGCCAAAAATCTGGACGTCCTGAATCTTGGGGTGGCGATACAAAAACTCCTCGATCTCGCGCGGATAGAGGTTCTCGCCGCCGCGGATCACCAGATCCTTGATGCGGCCGACGATGTTGCAATAGCCCTCGTCGTCGATGGTGGCGAGATCGCCGGTGTGCATCCAGCCATTGGCGTCGAGCACGTCGCCTGTCTTTTCCTTCTCCTCCCAATAGCCCAGCATGATGCTGTAGCCGCGGGTGCAGAGCTCGCCGCGTTCGCCGCGCTTGACGATCCTGCCCTCGAGATCGACGACCTTGACCTCGACATGCGGATGGATCCGTCCGACGGTCGAGACGCGCCGTTCGAGCGGGTCGTCCGTCGCGCTCTGGAAGCTGACCGGACTGGTCTCGGTCATGCCGTAGGCGATGGTGACCTCGCGCATGTTCATCTCGGTGTTGACGCGCTTCATGACCTCGATCGGGCAGGGCGCGCCCGCCATGATGCCGGTGCGCAACGATGTCAGGTCGAACTTCGGGAATTCGGGGTGATCGAGCTCCGCGATGAACATCGTCGGCACGCCGTACAGCGCCGTGCACTTTTCCTGCTCGACCGCGCGCAGCGTCGCGAGCGGATCGAAACCCTCGCCGGGATAAACCATCGTCGTGCCGAGCGTGACGGAGGCGAGATTGCCCATCACCATGCCGAAGCAGTGATAGAGCGGCACCGGAATGCAGATGCGATCCTGCTCGGTCAGGTGCATCGCACGTCCCGTGAAATAGCCGTTGTTGAGGATGTTGTGGTGCGTCAGCGTCACGCCCTTGGGCGATCCCGTGGTGCCGCTGGTGAACTGGATGTTGACGGGATCGTCGAATTGCAAGGCAGCGCCGAGTGCAATGAGCTGCTCGCGATGCTGCGCTCCGCCCATGCGCGCGACCTCTTCGAACGGGATCGTGCCTGATGCCGCGGGGCCACCGATCTGGATCACCATCCGCAAGTCCGGCAGTCGCGCTGCGGTTAGTTTTCCGGGCTCGGCGCCGGCCAGTTCCGGCAGCAGCGTGTTGAGCATCTCAATGTACTGACTGGTCTTGAACGCGGTCGCCGTGACGATCGCCTTGCAACCGACCTTGCGCAGCGCGAACTCCAGCTCGCTCAAGCGGTAGGCGGGATTGATCGTCACCAGGATCAGGCCGGCCTTGGCAGCGGCGAACTGGGTCAGCGTCCATTCCGGCCGGTTCAGCGACCAGATGCCGATCCGCTGCCCCCGCTCGAGGCCGAGCGCGAGAAAGCCGGCGGCGAGCGCGTCGACCCGTTCGGCGAATTCGGTCCAGGTCCATCGCACGCCGTGGCTGGGCGAGACCAGCGCCTCGCGATGGCCCCAGCGCCGCACAGCGTGGTCGAGGCTGCGACCGATGGTTTCGCCGAGCAGCGGCGTGTCCGAGATGCCGCAAACATAGCTGTCGGCTTGATCTGACAATTCGAAGTCCTCTCGTCAAAGATAGTCAGTGCGATCTTTTTCGGTCGTCATGGCCGGGACAAGCCCGGCCATGACGTGTGGGGAGAACTCGACTCGCCCTCAGGCCGCCCTCTTCCCGCTGCCCGCATCGAGCCCGGCATAGACACCACGCTCGAAGCCCGCGAACGCCTCCAGGCACTTTCCATCCGCGAACGGCAACAGCTGCATCAGGATCACGCCGGTGACGTCGCGCGCCGGATCGATCCAGTAGTAGGTGTTGGCGAGGCCCGCCCATGCAAGGCTGCCTGCGCTGCGGCCTTCCGCCGTCCTGGCGGTGTTGATCATGAAGCTGAGGCCCCATTTCTTCGCCTGCTCCGGGTAGAGATCGACGTCGTTGGTGTAGATCGGCGCCGCCGTCGCCAGCTTGGTCATGTTGAGATCGCCCATCTGGTTCTGCCCCATCATGGCGATCGTCTCGGCCTTCAGCACCTGGTTGCCGTTGCCGCGGCCCTTGTTCAAGACCATCTGGGTGAACTTGATGTAGTCCGCCGCGGTCGAATAGAGGCCGCCGCCACCCATGTGGAATTCGGGGTTCTGCTCCAGCTCGAACGGAATCGCGCCAAGCTGGCCGTCCTCGCCGCGCGCATGCATGCCGACCAGGCGCTTGCGCATGGCGTCGGTGATCTTGAAGCCGGTGTCGCTCATGCCGAGCGGGGCGAACAGATTATCGCGCAGATATGCGTCGAGCCGCTTGCCGCTGACGGCCTCCACGGCCTTGCCGACGAAATCGATATTGGTGCCGTATTCCCAGCGCGTGCCGGGATCGGTCATGATCGGCGTCTTCAGTGCGGCGTTCTGGCAGGTGGTGATCGGAGGAATCCCGGCCTTCTCCAGATAGACCGCAAGATCTCCGTTCCACATGTTGTAGGCGAAGCCGGCGGTGTGGGTCATGAGCTGGCGCAGCGTGATCGCGCCCTTCGCCGGCCGCAGTTTCGGCTCGCCCTTAGCATCAAAACCTTCGAGCACCTGCGGCTTGGCGAGGTCGGGCAGCACCGAACCGATCGGCGCATCCAGCGACAGCTTGCCCTGCTCGACGAGTTGCATCGCGCCCGCTGAAGTCACCGCCTTCGTCATCGAGGCGATCCAGAACACGCTGTCGTCAGTCATCGCATCGGACTTGGACAGGTCGCGCTTGCCGAACGCGCCTTGATAGATCACGTCGTTGCCGCTGGCGGCGATCGCGACGACGCCGGGAATCTCCTTGGCGTCGCTCTTCCGGCTCAGGATCTCGTCGATCTGGGCTCTGCTTTGCATTCGCGTTTCCTCCGGTTTGATTATTGTTGGAAGCGAATGATTGTCCTCCTGCACGGTCCGCGCGGCAAGCGCGTCCAGATGCCCGCGCCGGTCGCGATGTCGTGACTTGACGGTCCGCGGCGTGCGCCCGACGAGAGGGGGCTGAACTGCAACACTCCGTCACAATCTGCGGTGGATGGCCGCAACTCACCGTGACCGTGGATGGGCTCTGGCGATATGTTTCACGTGTTTGAAGCACTTGAAACATTTTGTGCGTTGCGGCGTTTTCGCACGCGGCCAATCGACGGCCAACGTTAAGACTTGATGCAAATATTGGCGGTCGTTCACGACCGCGAGGGGGACCTTAGATGATTTCGACTTGGAGCGAATGGAAGCGCTATCCCCGTCCCGGACGGGGCGACAATCTCGAGGCGCCGATTTCGCCCGGCATCTACGAGGTCCGGATCGCCGGCACCGGCGCGCTCTATTCGTTCGGCGCCGTCGACAATCTGGCGCAGGCGCTGGCGCTGCTGCCGGTGGGCTCGAAATCCTGGTTCGGCCGCCGCGACACCTCCGACGTTCCCGATCTCGAATACCGGACGTGCGCGACGTCCTCGAAGGCGGACGCCAAGGCAGCCGCTGAGCGCATGATCGGCCGGCGCGAGACCTACATGAGTGGCGCGGCATAACCGCGCCGTTGCCACTTTAACTCCCAGCAGATGTGCGTTGTGGGACGGTGCATTGCGCGCCGTCTGTCCCTATATTCCGGGCCGATCCGATCGCGCCCCGAGGAGTAACGCCATGACCCCGACTGCCGCCGCACGCGCCCCGCAAGCCTCGTCCAATCTGCGCGACCGGTTGAAGGATCCGTCGTTGCTGAAGGAGGCCTGCTACATCGACGGCGCCTGGGTCGGCTCGCCGGTCTTCGCGGTGAACAATCCCGCGACCGGCATCGAGCTCGCGAAAGTCCCGCAACTCGGTGCGGACGATACGACCAAGGCGGTCGAAGCCGCCGAGCGCGCCTTTCCGGCCTGGGCCAAGCACACCGCCAAGCAGCGCTCCAACATCCTGCGCAAATGGTTCGAGCTGATCATCGCCAACCGCGAGGATCTCGCGCTGATCCTGACCTCCGAGCAGGGCAAGCCGCTCTCCGAAGCGCTCGGCGAGGTCGATATCGGGGCCGCCTATATCGAGTTCTTCGCCGAGGAAGCCCGTCGCGTCTATGGCGAGACCATCCCGACGCAGCGGCCCGATGCGCGCCTGCTCGCGATCAAGCAGCCGATCGGCGTCTGCGGCGCCATCACGCCGTGGAATTTCCCGAACTCGATGATCACCCGCAAGGTTTCGCCGGCGCTGGCGGCCGGCTGCACCGTGGTGCTGAAGCCCGCCAACGAGACGCCGCTCTCGGCGCTGGCGCTGGCCGTGCTCGCCGAGAGGGCCGGCGTGCCCAAGGGCGTGCTCAACATCATCACCGGTGACGCGCCGCCGATCGGCAAGGTGCTGTGCGAGCATCCGGCGGTGCGCTTCGTCGGCTTCACCGGCTCGACCGCGGTCGGCAAGATCCTCTACCAGCAGGCTTCCGTCGGCGTGAAGCGGCTCGGCCTCGAGCTCGGCGGCAATGCGCCGTTCGTGGTGTTCGACGATGCCGATATCGATGCCGCGGTCGAAGGCGCGATCGTCTCGAAATACCGCAACATGGGTCAGACCTGCGTCTGCGCCAACCGCATCTACGCCCAGGACAAGATCTACGACGAGTTCGTGCAGAAGCTCTCGAAGAAGGTCGCGGCGATGAAGATCGGCGATGGCACCGAGAGCGGCGTCACGCAGGGCCCGCTGATCAATTTGAAAGCGGTCGACAAGGTCGAGCGCCACATCGCGGACGCCGTCAAGCGCGGTGCCAAGGTCGTCACCGGCGGCAAGCGCAGCGAGCTCGGACGTTCGTTCTTCGAGCCGACCGTGCTCGCCGACGTCAAGCCGGACTCGCTGGTGGCGCAGGAAGAGACGTTTGGTCCGCTCGCGCCGGTGATCCGCTTCAAGGACGAGGCCGATGTCATTGCGATGTGCAACGCCTCGCCGTTTGGCCTGGCTTCGTACTTCTACTCCCGCGATCTCGGCCGCGTCTGGCGCGTCGCCGAAGCGCTTGAGTCCGGCATGGTCGGCGTCAACACCGGCCTGATCACCACCGAAGTCGCGCCCTTCGGCGGCGTCAAGGAAAGCGGCCTTGGCCGCGAAGGCTCGCGTCACGGCATGGAAGAATATGTCGAGATCAAATACGTGATGATGGCGGGGGTGTGAGGGCCTAGCGGTCTCCACACCGTCATGGCCGGGCTTGACCCGGCCATCCACGACTCACGCCGCTGGACAAAGAACGTGGATGCCCGGGACAAGTCCGGGCATGACGAGCGGCATCAGTAACGCAGTTCAAGGTGGGCTGAGCCAGGGACTGTCCACATCGGCGACGATGCTCTTCGCCCAATCTATGAATACCCGTACTTGAGGCGCAAGATGCTCGCGTGCCGGAAACATGATCGACAGCGGGCGATGGACGGGCCGCAACTTCGGGAGGACCCGCACGAGCTCTCCGCTGTTCAAGTAGTCCTTGACGACGCAACCGGGCACCTGGATGAGCCCCATGCCGGCGAGAACGCACGCAACGAAGGCCTCCGTGTCGTTCACGAGGATACCGGTTTCAAGGCGAAGTTCGCGCTCGTCAGTTCCCCGCGGGAGGCGCCAGGGTATGGCGATATGGCCCCTGCCTGAGAAATAGTTGACCGCGAGATGGCCACGCAGGTCCTCGACAGTTTCCGGAGCGCCGAACCTGTCGAGATAAACCGGTGATGCGCAGATCAACATGGCCATCTTGGCGAGAACGCGCCCGACGAGGCTGCTGACCGGCAGGTCGCCGATCCTCAGAACACAATCGACACCCTCCGCGATCAGATCGACCGGCTGATCGCTGACGCCAAGAATGAGATCGATGTCCGGGTATTTCGCCTGGAAGTCCGGAAGATTGGGAATGATCAGCGGTTTCGCGATCGCGACCGGGATATCGACCCGCAGGCGTCCTTTCGGAGCGTCGCCCACGCCGCCAAACAGGTTACGCGCCTGACCGACCTCGTTCAATATTGCGACCGAGCGATCATAGAACAACCGCCCTTCACTCGTCAGGGAGGTCTGCCGCGTCGTTCGATGCAGCAGCCTCGCGCCGATCGACTCTTCCAGTTCGTTCACGGCGTTCGTGACCGTCGGTCGGGTCGCGCGAAGGGCCTCGGCCGCCCGAGTGAAACTCCTGTTATCCGCCACGGCGACGAAGACCCTCAATTGCTGCAGGAAATCCACGCGTCTTCTCCGTCCGGGGCAATCGAGCCCGTCCTTGATTGTTACTAGATAGCATAACAATCAAGTTCGAATTTCACCACTTCTGACGAACAAAGGGGAAAGCTATTTCCGAAGCCGAATAATCCGGAGAGACATTAGATGGCGCGCGTCGTTCGCTTTCACGAATATGGTGATGCCGATGTTCTCAAGATCGAGGACGTCGATGTCGCGGCTCCCGATGCCGACGAAGTCCAGATCGAGGTGCGGGCGATCGGGCTCAATCGAGCCGAGGTGATGTTTCGCCGCAACGCCTATGTCCAACAGGCACGATTGCCCAGCCGATTGGGCTACGAAGCGGCTGGTGTCGTCAAAACGGTCGGCGCGTCCGTGCGCGATTTCCGTCCGGGCCAGTCGGTGAGTGTCATTCCGACCGAAGACATGGCGCGATGGGGCACATACGGCGAAGTCATCAATATTCCGGCCCGTCACCTGGTGGTGCATCCCCAAAACCTCACCTTCGAGCAAGCCGCTGCGTCGTGGATGAAATATGTCACCGCGTGGGGCGCGCTGATCGAGCAGGCGAAGTTGAAGGCGGACGACTATTTGGTCGTAACGGCGGCATCCAGCAGCGTCGGGACTGCGGCGTTTCAGATCACGCGTGCGGTAGGAGCGACAGTCATCGCGACGACGCGGACCAGCGCGAAGAGCAAGGCGCTGTTGGATGCGGGTGCCCATCACGTCGTCGCAACCGCCGAAGAGGATCTCGTCGCGAGGGTGATGGAGATCACGAGCGGCAAGGGAGCGCGCGTCATATTCGATCCGATCGGCGGCCCTGCCATCGAGCAGTTGACGCATGTGATGTCACATCGGGGAATTTTGCTCGAGTACGGCGCCTTGAGCCCGGACATTGGCGCGTTCCCCCAATTCGCCGTGCTTGGGAAGAGCCTGACGATCAAGGGATATTTGTACAACGAAGTCGTGCATGACGACGCAGCGCTGGCGCGTGCGAAGGCGTTCATCTCGGAAGGCCTTTCATCCGGGAAGCTGAAGCCGCTGATCTCCCGAAGCTTCAAGTTCGAACAGATCCGGGAGGCGACGCGCTTCCTGGAGTCGAATGAGCAGATCGGAAAGATCGTCGTCACTGTCTGAAGTTCGCGACGCAGTTAGGGGTGATGGGAATGACGAATTCGAACGCCTGGCAGGCTCCCGGCCTGAACCGACGGAAAATCGGCGACTATGTCGTCACCGCTATCGTCGACGGCATCGTAGCTGTGCCGTTCGACCTCCTGTCCGGAATAGGACCTGACGAGGCGATGAGCATGACGGTGGCGGCGGGACGTCCGTCGTCATCTGCGATGACTGTCAGCGCCTATCTGATCGAGGGAAGAGACCGGACCATACTGGTGGATGGCGGTGGCGGCGGCATCAACGGTTGGGGAGGGCGACTGCACGCGTCGCTGGCCGCTGCCAACGTGAACCCGCTCGCAATCGACCAGATCCTCCTGACCCATGCCCATCCGGATCACATCGGAGGTCTCGTCGGGGCCTTGCCGTCGGCGCCTCAGTTTCCGAACGCCGAGATCGTGATGCACGACGCCGAGTTCGCCTTCTGGACGGATGACGCGAACCTCAATCAGGCCCCGGATCCGGTCAAGCCGTTCTTTCACGCCGCCCGTGCCGTATTCGAGGCCTATGGCGCCCGGCGGCGGACGGTCAGCGCCGGGCAAGTCGCGCCGGGCATAGAGATCGAACGTCTGCCCGGCCACACCCCGGGGCATAGCGGCTATCGGATCGATGGCGGCGGTGCGTCCCTGCTCATCTGGGGTGACATCGTTCATTATCCGGATATCCAGGTGTCCCGGCCCGAAGTGACGATTGCGTTCGATGCGGATCCGCAGGCGGCCGCAGAGACCCGCAGGAAAATGCTGGAAAGAGTGTCCGCGACCGGAGAACTCGTCGCTGGAATGCATCTGAATTTTCCCGGGTTCGCCAGGCTGTCGAAGCAAGGACAGTCGTTCGAGATCCGCCATGAGCCCTGGTCTGCGGAGCTCATCTGACGCGAGACGGGTAGCGCTCGCCGAGCGTCGATGATGGCGGGGGGTAGGCGGTCGCTGCTTCCTCCTCGTCATGGTCGGGCTTGTCCCGGCCATCCACGTCTTGTCGGGCGATACAAAGAACGTGGATGCCCGGGACAAGCCCGGGCATGACGACTTTCTGGGTTACGTATTGATCACCGTCTCAGCACCGCAATCGTCCTGTTCGCGAATGTCAGCCGCTCGGCCATCACCGACACGAAATAGGTCAGCAGCTTGTGGCTGAGCGCGGGGTCCTCGTCCCTGATGGCGTCGAACTGAAGCGTGTTGAGCACGTAGAGGACGCTGGCGACCTCGGCCTGGATCGTCGCACTGCGCGGCGTGTTCGACACCAGTCCCATCTCGCCGATCGTGGTGTAGCGCCCCAGGCTGCGCACGCGCGTGGTGCGGTCGTCGTCGGCGGGGACCATGATGCCGACGCGTCCCTCGAGGATGAAATGCATGGAATCGGCGGGGTCGCCGGCCTGCACGATGATGTCGCCGGCCTCGACCTCGAGGCGCTGGCAGCGGTGGATCAGCGCGTCGGCGTCGGCCTCGCTGTCGAGTATCCCGGTGAACCAGTCGCGCAGGCTGGCTTCTTCCTGCTCCCGCCCCTGATGCTGCGAGATGATCTCGTTCTCGCACCATTCCAGCGCATGATCGAGCTCGCCGATGATGGTGACGCCCTCGCCGACGAAGTCGCTGGAGCGCAGCACCTTCTCGGCCGCCGCCGACAGATGCACCAGGATCAGCTCGACGCCGAGGTCATGTGCGCTGCGCTTGATCTGGGCGAAGCTGTAGGCGGCCGAGGAGTCGACGCCGGTGACGAGCTTGAAGTCGAACAGCAGATAGCGGCACTCCGGGCGCTCCTGGAGCAGCTGCTTGACGTGCTGGTAGAGCCGGTTGGCGGAGCCGAAGAACAGATAGCTCTGCAAGTTCAGGCCCTGGATGTTGCCGCCATGGGCCAGCAGCACGTCCTGGTCGTCGCGTGAGCGGTCGAGCGAGGAACGATACTCCGAGCCGTCGAAGCTGTACTTGATCGACTCCACCCGTGCGGCGCTGAACGCAAACGTCGCGCAGCCGATGATCACGCCGATCAGGATGCCCGGCACGAAGCCCCAGGCGACGATGATCGCGATGATGGCGATCAGCGAGAGATATTCGAGCTTCGAGAGCCGCTTGCGCGACTCGATGATCCATTTGTGGAGCTGGTCGGCGCCGAGATAGAGCAGAAGGCCGCCGATGACGAATTTCGGGATGAAGCCGAGCAGATCGGGCGCGATGGCAAGCATCAGCAGGGACAGCGCCGCGACCGTAAGGCCGGACAAGCGCCCGCGGCCGCCGCTGGAGAAATTGAGGATCGTGCGGCTGATCGAGCTGCAGCCGGCATAGCCACCCAGCATGCCGGTCATGATATTGGCGGCGCCGGTGACGTTCAGCTCGCGCTCCAGATTGGCCTCGCGATGCGCGGCAACCTCGATGCCGGTGGTGTTGAACAGCGTGCTGGATGCCGTGACGAAGATGACGGCAACCACGTTGCCGAGCAGGTCCGGCACGGCAAACCAGGGATAGCGGGCGAGATCGTCGGTGTGCCAGGGCAGCACGAAGACCGCCTGCGGCGGCGGCTGAAACGTCCAGCCCAGGGCGCGGGCGTGATCGAATGAAACGCCGGTGATCCAGAACGCCAGATGCGCCGTGAGCACGCCGCCGACCAGGATGATCGGCAGTCCGAACGGGCTGCGCGAGCGATGCCAGGTCAGGTACAGCACCAGCGCCATCGCGCAGGCGGCGCCCAGCTCGAGCAATGTGGTGCCGTTGGTGAAGTGCGGCAGCGTCGTGAACTGTAGCGGGTAGTTGGTGATCACCCGCACCGCGCCCAGGGCGATGAGAAGTCCGGTGGCGCCGAGGAAGCCGCCGACGACGGGATAGGGCACGTAGCGGATGGCGCGGCCCAGCCGCGTCAGGCCCAATCCGCACAGCACCGATCCTGTCAGCACCGTCGACAGGCCGAGCGTGATCAGAACCGGCGAGAGCAGCGGTCCCGACAGGTTCGCCGTCTCGAGGCGTTCGACCACCGAGGCCGCCAGGATTCCCGTCACCGCCGCTGTCGAGCTGTCGGGAGCACCAATTGCGAAGGGCAGGGAGCTGCCGAGCCCGATGACGACCGCAAGCACCGCGGAACTGACGAACGTCGCCGTGATTCCGTAGGACAGGTGAGGCGAGAGCGGCCCGGCGAAGATCAGCAGCGAATAGGACAGCCCGAAGGTGACGGTCAGAACGCTGGCCGCCGTTCCGCCCAATATATCATTCAACGCACGCTTGAGGGCCGGATTGAATCGTGGAGCCGGACTGAAAATAATTGCTGGATCGGTCACGCCGTTGCGCTCGCCCCTGAAAAGTCCCGTCCCGAGACGTAGACGAGTACGGGCTTAGCGCAACTGGATTCTTGTAACTGTGAAATATCCGACAGTTTGGCGGTGCGGATGACCATTCACGGCGAGTGAACGGTCAACCATATGGTGGACAGAAAAACCGAAGCCTCCACACTCACCGCTGTCATTCCCCGCGAAAGCGGGGAATCCAGTACGCCGCAGCCTCTCCGTATCCCATCGCCGTCTCTGGAATACTGGATCGCCCGGTCAAGCCGGGCGATGACAGTTGAGGGTGTAGCGGACAGCTTTCCAATTCCGTCATTGCGAGGAGCGAAGCGACGAAGCAATCCGGACCGTTACCGCGGAAAGACTCTGGATTGCTTCGCTTCGCTCGCAATGACGGAGCGAGACGGAACAGCCGGGCTTAGATCTTCAGCTCTTTCCCCGTCACGCGCCTGTAGGCTTCGAGATAGCGCTTGCTGGTTGCATCCACGACGCTGGTGGGCAGCGGGGGCGGCGGCGCGTCGCCATTCCAGCGGCCGGCGTGGCGCTCGACGTCGAGATAATCGCGCAAAGGCTGCTTGTCGAAGCTCGCCTGCGGCTGGCCGGGCTTGTAGGCATCGACCGCCCAGAAGCGCGAGCTATCCGGCGTCATGACTTCGTCGATCAGGATGATGCGGCCGTCCTTGTCGCGGCCGAACTCGAACTTGGTGTCGGCGATGATGATGCCCTGCTCGCGGGCGAGCTCCTCGCCGAGCGTATAGACCGCGCGCGTCATGCTCTCGAGCGTGTAGGCGACCTCGTCGCCGACGACTTCGCGCATCTTCGCGATGGTGATGTTCTCGTCGTGGCCGGTCTCGGCCTTGGTCGCCGGGCTGAAGATCGACGGCGCGAGCTTCTCGCTCTCGACGAGGCCCGCCTTCAGCTTCTCGCCGGCCAGCGTGCCGCTGGCGGCATATTCCTTCCAGGCCGATCCCGAGAGATAGCCGCGGATCACGCATTCGATCGGGAAGACGGTGGTGCGGCGCGACAGCATGGCACGGCCGAGGATCTCGGCGCGATGCGGCTTCAAGGCCGCCACGGCGGCAATGATCTCGTCGGCGTCGGCGCTGATCATGTGGTGCGGCACCACGCCTTCGAGCTCGTTGAACCAGAATGCGCTGATCTGAGTCAGCACCGCGCCCTTCATCGGGATGGTCTCGCCCATCACGACGTCGAAGGCGCTGATGCGGTCGGTGGTGACCAGCAGCAGGCGGTCGTCGTCGACGGCGTAGATATCGCGCACCTTGCCGCGCCCGATCTTGGGCAGGGGCAGGTCGCTGGAGAGCATGGCGGTCATCGGCAGGGCCTTCGCAGACAAGTCCATCGGACAGGAGATTCAGGCCGCACTGGATGGTACGGCCTAAATCGGGATAGCCTATTCCGGCAGCGGAATGAACTCATGTTCCTGCGGAACTGCGGCGAAGCGGCCGGTTTTCCAGTCCTCCTTGGCCTGCTCGATCCGCTCCTTGCTGGAGGAGACGAAATTCCACCAGATGTGGCGCGGGCCTTCCAATGCATCGCCACCGAGAAACATCATGCGCGTTGCCTTCAGCGCCTTCACGGTGATGCGGTCGCCGGGCCGGAAGATCAGCAGCCGCGGCCCCTCATAACGCTCGTTCGCGATCTCGACCTCGCCGTCGACGACATAGATCGCGCGCTCCTCGTGGTCGGGGTCGAGCGGCACGCTGGCGCCCGCGACCGCCGTGACCTCGGTGTAGAACCAGGGCGAGACCATCGTCACCGGCGAGGTGATGCCGAAGGCGGAGCCCGCGATCACCCGCGCGGTAAAGTCGCGCTCGGAGATCATCGGCAGATCGCCGGCGCCGTAGTGCTGGAACGACGGCGCGATCTCTTCGGATCCGGCCGGAAGCGCGATCCAGCTTTGCAGGCCGAGCATCTGCTGCCCCGAGGCGCGCTGCGCGTCCGGGGTGCGCTCGGAATGGGCGATGCCGCGCCCGGCGGTCATCAAGTTCATCGCGCCGGGTGCGATCTCCTGGACGTTGCCCTCGCTGTCGCGATGCATGATCGAGCCGTCGAACAGATAGGTGACTGTGGCAAGCCCGATATGCGGATGCGGCCGCACGTCCATGCCCTTGCCGGAGACGAACTGCACCGGGCCGAAATGATCGAAGAAGATGAAGGGCCCGACCATCTGCCGCTTGCCATGTGGCAGCGCGCGCCGCACCACGAATCCGTCGCCGAGGTCGCGGGTGCGCGGCACGATGACGAGATCGAGTGCGTCGCAGGACATGGGATCGCCGAGCACGGGATCGTTTGAGGGTTGCCAGCTCATCTTGGTCTCCTGTTTCTTGCTGGTATGATCGTAACAGAACAATGTCGGGAACGGGAGAAGACCGATGATCCCACCGCTCAAGCCAGGCGCCAGGCTGCTCGAGGTCTCAGGCCCCAGAATCGAGACGGAACATTTGATCCTGCGGCCATGGCGCGCGGGCGATATTGCACCGAACGCCGCGATGCTGTCCGATCCCGGCACCGCCCGCTTCATCGCCGCCGACGGCAAGCCGGTCACGACCGAGATTGCCGGCTGGCGTAATGCGGCCGTGATCTCCGGGCACTGGGCGCTCCACGGCTTCGGCATGTTTGCAGTCGAGGAGAAATCGAGCGGCAGCTACATCGGGCGGGTTGGTCCGTGGTGCCCGCCGGGCTGGCCCGGCTTCGAGGTCGGTTGGGGCATTGCCAGGGAATTCCGCGGCAAAGGCTATGCGGTGGAGGCGGCCAGCGCGTCGATCGACTGGGTGTTCGATAGCTTTGAGATCGACGAGATCATGCACTGTATCGAGAGCACGAATACGCCGTCGCAGGGCGTGGCGCGCAGCCTGGGAGCCCGGAAGGAGCGCGAGATCGATCTGTTCGGCAAGCCGGCCGACGCCTGGATCACGTCGCGCGCCGCGTGGACCCGGCGAAATTGAATCGGTCTTTGATCTGAACTAGGTTCGCGTCACGCGCGCGCGTGCGCGATCGGGTCGACCGGATGCTGCTTGCCCATCTCGAACTTGCCTTCCGCGCCGGCGCCGTGGCGCTGCTGTTGGTGTTGGCGGCATCGTTGTTCTCGGACTTCCGCAACGTGCTGGCGGCTCGCCTCGGCGCAGCCTTCGCGCTCGGCTCGGCCGCGCATGCGGTGAGCTATTCGGTCGGCGTGACGTCGCTGGTGCCGGCCTGGCATGCGCCGCTGATCGCACTGTCGACCGGCAATATCGTGGTATTCTGGCTGTTCACGCGCGCGCTGTTCGACGACGATTTTCGCCTGCGCTGGTGGCACGGGCTGATTTGGGCTCTGGTGACAGCGTTCAGCTTCGCCGGGTGCGTCTGGATCGCGCCGGGCGGCCACGTGCGGTTCTCGGTCACCGTGGTGAACCTGATCGTGCTCGGCTTCATCGCGCTCGCGGTAGGGCAGACGATCGCCTCGTGGCCGGCCGATCTGGTCGAGCGCCGGCGGCGCGCTCGCGTCTTTATCGTCTGCGCCGCCGCGCTCTATGGTGGACTGAACGCGCTGCTCCAGATTGCCGTCGCCGGCAGCGACGTCGGCGATGCCGCCAACACCATCAATGCCGGCGTGCTGGCCTGCGTCGTCGCGGCCATCGCCTACGCGATGATGCGTGTCGATGGCGCGGACCTGTTTCCGGCGAATACGGGAATCACGCCAGCTGTCATTCCGAGCCATCCCGCAGCCACCGATGAAGCCGCCGACCAGAAGCTGGTCGATGCCCTGATGCGGCTGATGGCGGACGAGCGGATCTATCGCCAGGAAAACATCACCATCGGCGTGCTGGCGGGCCGGCTGAAAATTCCCGAATACAGGCTGCGCCGGCTGATCAACCAGCGGCTCGGCTACCGCAATTTCAATGTGTTCCTGAACAACCACCGGATCGAGGAAGCCAAGGCCGCGCTCGCCGATCCCGCGCAGGTCGAGGTCCCCGTCATCACCATCGCGATGGATGCCGGCTTCCAGTCGCTCGGTCCCTTCAACCGCGCCTTCAAGGCGGTGACGGGCGTGACGCCGACGGAATATAGGCGGCTGAAGGTGAGCGCGGCGTAAGTTCTAAGCCTTTCTAATCACGCCGAAATTCCAGAATCGACCAGCCCGGTTCAGTTTCAGCCAGTCCATTTTCCGAATCCGGCGAGCGCTCCTCCGACCGCTCCGGCTTCCTCCCGGCACGTTCCCCGAAGCCGGAGAAAGCCCGTGACCCGCAGCCGCAAGATCATCCTCCTCACCACCGCCGTCGCTTGTATCGGCCTCGCATTCGGCGCGGCTCGCGCGCGCAATGCGCCGCAGGTCGCCACCGGCTTCCTCGCCGACATCCTCTGCGCCGAGACATTTGTCTCCGGCCTCGATCCGCAGCGCACGTTCACCGAGACCACCGACGCGATGCCCGGGACTAGCCTGATCACCTGGGCGATGGACTACCGGATCGACCGGGTGCGCAAGGACGTCACCGTGACGCTGTTCGGCCTCGGCCGCAGCCATGCCGTCTATCGCGAGGGGCTGGGCTGTACGCTCGAGCACGGCGCTGATATCGCCGACGTTGCGCCGCCGGCGGAGGACAAGCAGCCCGCATTGCTCCCGGAGATCGCGGGACCTTCGATTGTGCCGCAAAGCGAGGGGCTATCGGCCGCACTCGATCGCGCCTTCACCGAACCCGCGCAACCGCCTTATCGCCGCACCCGCGCCATCGTCGTCATGAAGTCGGGCCATGTCATCGCCGAGCGTTACGCGGATGGTGTCGGGCCGGAGACGCCGCTGCTCGGCTTCTCCATGACGAAGTCGGTGATCTCGGCGCTAACAGGCATTCTCGTGCGCCAGGGCAAGTTGAAGCTCGACGAGCCCGCGCCGGTCGCCGCCTGGACAAATCCGGACGATCCCCGCCACGCCATCATCGTCGACCAGCTGCTGCGCCACACCGCGGGCCTCGCGCTCGGCAGCTCGCTGCAGGCTTCGCTCGGTTCCGCCTTCGAACCGGTCAATCGCATGAAATTCATCGAGGACGACATGGCCGCCTATGCCGCGAGCATGCCGCTTGCGACCGCGCCGGGCACGGTGTGGAATTATCACGACGGCAACACCATCATACTCGCGCACCTGATCCGCAATGCCGCCGGCGGCAACCCCGCCGATGCGCTGCGCTTCGCGCGCCGTGAGTTGTTTGCGCCGCTCGGCATGCGCCACGTCACGCTCCAGCTCGACGGCGCCGGCACGATCGAGGGATCGAGCGAGATGCTGGCCTCCGCGCGCGACTGGGCGCGCTTCGGTCAGCTCTATCTCAATGACGGCGTCGCCGGCGGCAAGCGTATTTTGCCGGAAGGCTGGGTGAATTACTCGGCTGCGGCCACGCCGAATGCCTGGGTCGGCATCGGCGCCGGCTTCTGGACCAACCGGGGCGACAGTTTTGGCGCGAATTTCCGCGTGGAGCACGGCTGGCCGCGCGATGCTTTCTTCGCCAAGGGCACGATCGGGCAGTACACGATCGTGATCCCGTCGGAGCGTCTGGTGATCGTGCGGCTGGGCCGCTCGCCGAACTGGCCGCCGGAAGCGGACGGCGTGTTCGATCTGGTGCGGGATGTGGTGGCGGTGACGCGCGAGAAGGGGACAATGGCGGGGGTGGATTGAGCTCTTTCTTACCCTCCCCTGGAGGGGGAGGGTCGATCGCGCGCAGCGCGAGCGGGGTGGGGTGACGGTCTCTCCGCGACGAACAGTCCCATGTGGAGAGATCACCCCACCCCGTCACGCAATCTCGCTTCGCTCGATCGCGTGCCGACCCTCCCCCTCCAGGGGAGGGTAAGCGCCCACTACCTCCCCAGCTCCGTGGCCTTTGCCACGCGGTCGAACCGCTCCAGCGTCATGATCGCGTCCGCAAACTTCTCCGCGCGCGCGTTCAGCACCGGGCGCGCCAGCGTCAGAAACTTCTGCTGCATCGCCTGCGCATCGGGGAAAGAATTCGGCTCGCCCGAGGGGTCGGCATAGAGCCGCTCATGCACGCCATCATCCGTCGTGATGCTGACGCGCGCGCCGAACGGATGGGTGCGGCCGACCTCGAGCCGGTCGTCCTGCACCACGTCGAACTTGTCGGCGAGCGCGTCGATGGCGGCGTCGCCCAGGCGGTTGTAATCGTCCCAGCCGAACGAGCCCTGGTCGAGCGCGAGCGCGCCGGTGAAGAACATCGAGAACTGGCCGCCGACGATCGAGGTGGGATGCCGCTTGGTCGCGGCATCGCCGGTCAAGGTGATGCCGTTCCGATGCAAACCGATCTCGACGCGCTTGACCTGGTCCGGCGTCAGATTGTGCTCGCGCCGCATCGCGATCAGCGCGTCGATCGCAGCATGGGTGTAGCGGCAGCTCGGATACGGCTTCACGCCGATCTTCATCGTCTCATAGGTCTTGCCGAGCTCGGCCACGGCCTTGTCGGGATGCGCATCGTCGGTGTAGCCGGCGAGCAGGCCGTGCTTGCCCTCGACCGATTCCGTCGCGCCGACGAAATCGTTGCGCGCCAGCGTCGCGGCGATCACGCCATTCATCGCGGCGGCGCCGACCTGGTAGCGCTTGTTCCAGGCGCCGTTGACCAGGAACTGCAGCGAGCCCGCGGCCTGGCTGCCGGAGACGCCGAACGCGGCGATGATCTGCTGCTCGGACAGGCCGAACAATTTGCCGGCGGCGGCCGCCGCGCCATAGGTGCCGGCCGTCGCGGTCGGATGGAAGCCGCGCGCATAATGCGAGGTCGGGTCGAGCGCGTTGCCGAGCCGGCAGCAAACCTCATAGCCCGCCACGATCGCGGTCAGCACGTCGCGGCCCGACGCGCCGACCATCTCGCCGACGGCGAAGGCGGCCGGAACCACCGGCGCGCTCGGATGCAGCGAGGAATCCGCGTGGGTGTCGTCGAAATCGAGGGAATGGCCGAGCGCGCCGTTGAGGAGGGCGGCGACCGCCGGCGTCCAGGTCTTGCTGTCGCCGAACACGGTGGATTCGCCTTTGGTGTCGAGCGCGAGCGCTTCCAGCATCTTCAGGATCGAGGGGGTGGATTCCGCCTCGCTGCGGGCCCGGATGGCGCTGCCGAGGAAGTCCAGCGTCAGCACCTTGGCGCGATCCAGCACCTCCGCCGGAATATCCTGGTACTTCAGATTGACGACATAGGCGGCGAGCGTTGCGGTTTCGTGAGCCATCGTGTTTCCTCGTTTTGGCGCGCAAGTTAGGCGGGCTGATTTGGCCTTTCAAGCGGCCTTGGGGCCGCGGGCATCAGCCATGCTTTTGCCTGGCCGCAAAAGGATCGGGACGTCAGACGATGGCATTTGCAAAACAGCTGTTCGACCGGATCGGGTCGCGGCGGACGCAACTCGGATTGGCGATCCGGGTCACGGTGGCCGCGGTGGCGGCCTATGCGATCGCCACCGCGCTGCATCTGTTGTTGCCGCTCTGGGCCGTCCTGACCTCGCTGATCGTGACCCAGATGAGCGTCGGCCGCTCGCTGAAGGCGACGCGCGACTACGTGCTCGGCACCATCGGCGGCGCCCTCTATGGCGGCGCCATCGCGATCCTGATCCCCTATTCGACCGAAGTTGGTTTGTTGGGGCTGCTGGTGCTGGCGGTCGCGCCGCTCGCCTTCGTGGCGGCGATCAACCCAAGCCTGAACGCCGCCACGGTGACCGCCATCATCGTGCTGCTGGTTCCGACCATGCATCATTCCGATCCCTTGGCGTCGGCGATCGACCGCGTCAGCGAGGTCGGGGTCGGCGCCATCACTGGCCTGCTGGTCTCATTCCTGGTGCTGCCGTCGCGCGCGGTGCGGCAGATCCGCGCCAGCGCGGCCACATTGCTCGAACTGATCGCGGATGCCTTCACCGAACTGCTCGCGGGGCTCACGCGCGGCCGCGACAACGACGCGTTGCACCGGATCCAGGACGGCATCGGCACGGCAATGGTGGGCATGAATGCCATCGGCGCCGAAGCCGAGCGTGAGCGCTCCGCGCGACTGTCGAGCGGGCCCGATACCGGCCCGCTGCTGCGCACCGTGTTGCGGCTGCGCCATGACGTCGTGATGATCGGCCGTGCCACGGTGGTGCCGCTGCCGGCCGAGGTGCAGATGCGGCTTGCAGCCCCGCTGACGGAAGTCTCGACCGTGATCGCGCGATTCCTTCGCTCCGCCGCTGCGGCCTTGCGCGAGGGTGCCGGCGCGCCGGCGATCCATCCCGTGCACGTCGCGCTCCAGCATTATGCCGAGGCCGTTGCCGCCGTCCGTCATGACGGCTTGATTCGTGGCCAGCCCGGCGACACCGCCGAGCGTTTCTTCGCCATCGGCTTCTCGCTGGAGCAGATGCACCAGAACCTCTGCGATCTCGATCGCGTCGTCGGCGAATGGTCGGAAGCCTCGACCGACAAGTCCGCGCGCGTGGCGGAATAAATCCAGCTAGAGATCGAAGAACGCGAGTTGCGTTGCGTCGCGCCGCTCGATGCCAACGGTCAACGCCTTCAGCGCAACGTCAAGACTCGGCTGCTGCTGCTCCAGCTCCCACGCGCCGTCATGGTCCCACTGAAAGCACTGGCCATAGCGGTCGCCGGGCTCGACATGGAGCAGCAGGCAGCGGCTGAGCTGCGACGGCTCGGCAACCGGCACCAGATGTTTCAGCGAGACGCCGTATTCCTGACGGAAATAGGCGCAGGCCTCTTCGAGCTCGTCCTCGGAATGGGCAATGAAGTCCAGGACACTGCGAAGCTGCGTGGCGAGTTCATCAGGCGCATAGAAGCGAAGCTCGGACGATGATTCAGGCAGCCGCACCAGCAATTCGGTCTCGCCGCGCGTCAGCAGGAACTTGCGGTAGTCATCGGGGAGCCGGACGCCGAGCGCCTGCTCCGCTTTGCTCACGTCCGCTTCGCTCGCGGGCGTACCGGGTTTCCAGCGCCAGCCTTTGCTTGACGTTGCCGCCTTGCGCTGGGCCTCGTAGTCCTCATAGCCGGGAAACGCCATGATGTCCTCGTAGCCGCCGAACCGCGACCATTGATAGGCGTCGTCAAAGGCTTCTTCGCGCCGCTTGGGAAAATAGCCGCAGAGCAGTTCGGCGCGCTTGAGGATGCGCGTGTGGTTCGGGGCGGTCTTGCAAAGATGCTCGATCGTCTTCAGTGATGCCTCGGGATTGTCGGCCTGAAGATAGACGTCGCTCAACAATTCCAGGATGCGCCCTTCGAGATCGCCCTCGTAGATGGACCACGCATAATGCGGCTGCCCGGCAGCGCGCCGCGCAACGAGCGTATCGCGCGCCTGTTCGGCAAAGCGCACCGCCTGCGCAAGGTCTTCACCGGCGACCTTGCCGCGGCGAGCGGCGTGCCAGAGATACAGCGGCTCATGTTCGGCCGGCGTGCCCTTGAGCGCGTCGAGCTGCGCGGCCTGCTCGGCCATCGGCGCGCTGAGCGCCAGGATCATCAGCTCATCGAGGCCCTTCTGCCAGTCCGGCTTGGCTTGCGGATTGGGCCCGAGGTCGCGCAGCGTGTAGTTGGTATGATCCGTCTCGACATAGCCGGCCGCGACCAGCTTGGCGACATGGCGGCGGAAGGCCGCGGCGGCGCGGGCGATATCAGGAAATTCCTTGCGCAGAAATTCGTTCGCGTCGGGATCGCCGTTCCAGTTCATATGAACGCCGATCACCATGGGATCGCTGCCCGGGACCAGCATCAATTCGCGATCGTCGTCGCCGGGTGCGCGGTGGAAGAACTTTGCCAGATACATGCGACCTCCGAACGCGCCGCCGGCATCGGGGCGCCACGTCTCAGTCGCATGCTCGCAGAGGTTGGTTCATGGTCGGCCAGAGCGTCTTCGAGCGAAGTGGGTACCGGTTCGCGTCAAGAAAACGCGTTGGAAAATGACTCTAGCGCTTTTTCAGGCCCTTGTCCTTCATGCGCCAGAGCAGCAGGTCGATGCGGTCCTGGCCGAAGAACGGCTCGTTCTCGAACACGAAGGTCGGCACGCCCCAATGACCGGAGGCGGCATGGTCCTTCTCGTTTTCGGCGATCACCCGCTCGTAGCGATCGGGGTCGGCGCTGATCGCTTCATCCATCGCGGCGAGATCGAAGCCGGCCGCCTCAGCGGCGCGCGCGAGGTGATCGCCTTCGTTCCATCCCGCCACCGAGCCGTCCCACAGCACGCGCGCGATCGCATCGGTGAATGCGAGCGAGCGGCCTTCGAGCTGGGCCATCGCACCCAGCCGGGTCAGGCGGTGGATGTAGGGCTGCTCGGCCGCAACATCGAACGTCGTCTTGTCCTGTACGATCGGATCGGGCCTCGGAAAGCGGAACGGGATGCCCTCGTGCTGCGCTACGCGCGTGCTGTCGAGCACCACATAGCGAATGAAGTTCGGGCTGGCCTTCTTGAAGAAGCCGGGCACGCGGACGGCGAGCGGATAGACCGGCCGCAAATTCACCGCGAGATCGTACTCTTCGACGAGCTTGAGCGTCTTCGGCAGCGCCAGATAGCTGAAGGGACTGCGGTAGGAGTAGAAGAGGTCGACCGACAGGGTCATCGCACCGGCTCCATGATCCCGATCATCCCGCCAGTCTGCGCGTCAGCATGCGGAAGCGCAAGATCAGGAGCCCGGCATAGACGAACGTGCCGGTCGAGAACCCGATCCAGACGCCGACCGCGCCGAGCCCGGCATTGAAGGCCAGCACCCAGGCGATGGGAAAGGCGACGCACCAATAGCCGATCGCCGCGAACAGCAACGTCATCCTTGTATCGTTGATGCCGCGCAGCGCGCCGGCCATGATGGTCTGGAGGCCGTCGGCGATGAAGAAGGTCGCGCCGACCAGCAGCAGGGTCGCCGTCAGCTCGACAGTGGCCGCGCTGGCCTCGCTGCTCCCGAAGAACAGCCGTCCGAGCTCGTAGCGGCCGAGGATGATGGCAACGGTCAGGGCTGAGACCAACGCTACGCCAAGCATCGCCGCGACGAGGCCCGCGCGCCTCACCGCGGCCGGGTCGTCGCGGCCGAAAGCATGGCCGACGCGGACCGTCGCCGCCATGCCGATACCAAGTGGGACCATGAACAGCACGGCCGTGACCTGGAGCGCGATCTGGTGCGCGGCAAGCGCCGTGATCGAGATCAATCCCATCAGCAGCGCGGCGGATGAGAACAGGCCATATTCCAGCAGCAGGGAAAACGAGATCGGTGCGCCGACCGCGATGAGCTGGCGCATCAGGGGCCAGTCGATCCGCCACAGGTGGGCGAGCGGGCGGTAGTCCGCGAACGGCTTTCGCCATGCGGCGATGGCGAGTACGGCGAGGAAGGTGCCGAGATTGACGAGTGTGGTCGCAAGCCCCGCGCCGAACAGGCCGAGCTCCGGCAGGCCGAACAGGCCGTGGATCAGGCAATAGACCAGCGCCGCGTTGGCGGGGATCGCCGCAATGGTGATCCACAGCGGCGGTTGCGGCCGGTTCACCGCGCTCATCATGCTGCGCAAGGCGATGAAGCCGAGCGCCGGCGCGATGCCCCAGGCCAGCCCGTTCAGATAGCGCTGCGCGAGCGCGGCCGATTGCGGTGCCTGTCCGAGCGCCAGCAGGATGCGCTCGCCATAGAGCGGCGAGGCCATCATCGGCAGCGAGATCAGGAGTGCGACCCACAGGCCGGAGCGCAGCGAGCGGCGGATGCGCTTGACGTCGCCGGCGCCGAACGCCTGCGCGGCCAGCGGCGACACCGCGGCCATCAATCCGAGCCCGAAGGTGAAGCTGACGAAATAAACCGTATGCGCCAGCGCGGCGGCCGCGACCGCATCCTCGCCGAGCCGCCCGATCAGCGCGAGATCGGTCGTGATCATCGCGATCTGCCCGAGCTGCGTCAGCATCATCGGCACGGCCAGCCGCAGCGTCTCGACGAACTCTTCGGCGAGATGGTTTTGCGGCACGCCGGCTTGCGGCTGCGGACGAGGTTGCACGGTGTCGAGCATGGTTACCCAATAGCATCGTCGAGCGACGAAAACATGGCTCTCGTGTCCCGGACGCGCTGCAGCGCGAAGCGGTGCTGCGCAGAGCCGGGACCAGAAGTTACGGGCGCGGCTCTCGCTCGCATGGGCCCCGGCTCAGCCGCGCATCACTGGCGTGCTGCGCTGCATCCGGGGCACGAGACCATTTCAGGACTCGTAGGGTGGGCAAAGGCGCGCTTGCGCCGTGCCCATCATCAGTCCAACACGGCAACAGAAGCGGTGGGCACGCTACGCTTTGCCCACCCTACGATACTGTGGCGCGGAGAGAATTTCTCAGCCCTTCCGCTCCGGCACGCGTCGGATCTTCGCGCCGAGCGCGTTCAGGCGTTCGTCGATGCGCTCGTAGCCGCGCTCGATCTGGTCGGCGTTGTTGATCGTGGAGGTGCCCTCGGCGCAGACCGCGGCGAGCAGCATCGCCATGCCGGCGCGGATGTCGGGCGAGATCATCGATGCGCCGCGCAGGCGGCTGGGGCCGGCGATGATGGCGCGATGCGGATCACAGAGAACAATTCGCGCGCCCATGGCGATCAGCTTGTCGACGAAGAACATCCGCGATTCGAACATCTTCTCGAACATCAGGATCACGCCGTCGCATTGCGTGGCGGTGACGATCGCGATCGACATCAGATCGGCCGGGAAGGCCGGCCAGGGCTGGTCCTCCAGCTTCGGCACGTGGCCGCCGAAATCGTCCTGGATCTTCAGCGTCTGGTTCGAGGGCACGATGAGATCATCACCCTCGATGCGGCAGACGATGCCGAGCCGCTCGAACCCCATGCGGATCGAGCGCAGATGCTCGACGCCGGCGCGCACGATGCGAAGCGGGGAGCGCGTGACGGCCGCAAGCCCGATCAGCGAGCCGACCTCGATATGGTCGGGCTGGATCCGGTAGGTCGTGGCGCCCAGCGTCGCCGGCCCATGCACGATCATGGTGTTGGTGCCGATGCCCTCGATTCGCGCGCCGAGCGCGACCAGGAAATTGGCGAGGTCCTGCACATGCGGCTCGGAGGCCGCGTTGCGCAAATGGGTGACGCCGTCGGCGGCGACGGCCGCGACCAGCGCGTTCTCGGTTGCGGTGACGCTCGGCTCGTCCAGGAACACGTCAGCACCGGCGAGCTTTGCCGCGCGGAATTCGAGCCGGTCGGTGGCGGTGACCTTGGCGCCCAGTTGTTCGAGCGCGAGCACATGGGTGTCGAGGCGGCGGCGGCCGATGACGTCGCCGCCGGGCGGCGGCAGCATCACTTCGCCGCAGCGGGCGAGCAGGGGGCCCGCGAGCAGGATCGAGGCGCGGATGCGCACGCACAGCTCGGGGTCGAGGTCGGCGGCGCGGATGCTCTTGGCGTGGATGTGCAGCGTGTTGCGGGCGGTCCATTCCGCCGCGGCGCCGACCGAGCGGATCAGCTCGACCAGCGTCTCGGTGTCGCGGATCCGCGGCACGTTCTCCAGCGTCACCGGATGCTCGGTGAGCAGGGCGGCGGCGATGATCGGCAGCGCCGAATTCTTGTTGCCGGACGGCTCGATCGAGCCCGAGAGCCGGTGACCGCCCTCGACAATGTACTGGATGGGCGCCACGGGGTTCTCGCTGTCCTGTTGGGTGGGGCTGTTTCGGGCGGAAACTACAGAGAATTGAGCGCGGGAGCAATTGTGGCGGCCGGGGTCCGCCCGCGGCGATGTGCCGACCAGACCCTCATGGCGAGGAGCGCGGAACGCACCTCTCGAACCATGGAAGGCCCCGCTCAGAACAGGCCGATGATATTCGCGACCACATAGAGGATTGCAATCAGGATCAGCGCGCCGATCATGACGAAGGAAATCTCGATCGCGATGGCGCCGGTGCCGAGGATCGCGGCCACGCCGGCAAGGAGCCGCTCCTCCCGAAAGATCAGCGCGAGAACCGAGAGCAGGATGGCGAGCAGGCCGAGCGAGATTGCGGTGGCCGAAGCGGCTTCGCTCCAGCTGCGCCCAGCCGACTTCTCGACCTTCGGCGCCTGATACTCCACGCCCTTCACGCGCGCGATCACGCGGTCCTTGATGCGATGGCCGGTGTCGACGATGACCTGGTCCGCCGGTGGCGGCGGGAAGATCATCGGCACGACCCAGTGCGGCAACACAGCCGCCATCAGCGCCAGCGCGCCGACAATACTGCCGATGATGCCGAGACGGCGGGAGGGGAGGGCGGAACTGGTCGTTGCGGAGGTGGTCATGGCGCGACGCGTCCCGGCCGGAATTGGCCTTACGGGTTCATGCCACTTCGTCGCGATGGTGGGCGGTGAGGTTCAGCGATGCAGGGATTGGTCTAGCCGTCATGCCCGGGCTTGTCCCGGGCATCCACGTTCTTTGTTTCGCGGAGCAAGGCGTGGATGGCCGGGACGAGCCCGGCCATGACGCTGTGGCAGCAGCGAGCCCTCAGATATCGATCGTCGCGCTCAGGGAGTGTTCCTGGATGAAGTCGCGGCGCGGTTCGACCACGTCGCCCATCAGCTTGGTGAAGATATCGTCGGCCTCGTCGACCTCCTTGACCTTCACCTGCAAGAGCGAGCGCACGTCGGTGTCGAGCGTCGTCTCCCAGAGCTGCTCCGGGTTCATCTCGCCGAGGCCTTTGTAGCGCTGCAGCGATATGCCCTTGCGGCCGGAATCGGTGACTGCCTCGAACAGGTCCGAAGGGCCGTGGACCACATGCTCGCTGTCTTTCCGCCGCAGCCTGCCGGAGCGGGCATAGACGTCCTGGAGCTTTGGCGCGTACTCGTCGAGCTTGCGGGCCTCGGCGGAGCCGAGCAGCGCGTCGTCGATGATGGCCGCTTCCTTGACGCCACGCACGGTGCGCTCGAACAGGAAACCCTGACCCTCGACGAATTGCCCGACCCAGCCGCGCTCGACCTCCTCGGCCTGGTTGTCCAGCCGGGTTGCGATGTACTGCGCCGCGGCCGTGGCGTTCTCGGGATTGCCGTAGACCGACTTGTTCAGCACGCCCGTGATGGCAGCCTGCTCGATGACCTTGCGGTTATAGCGGCTGTGCAGATTGCGCAGGATGCTGCGGACCACGCGGGCGTCCTCGACCAGTGCGCGCAGATCGCGGCCGGTGCGGTCGCCGCCGCTGCCGGGGATGAAGACGCAATCATCGAGGCCGGCGTCGATCAGATAGTCTTCCAGCGCCCGTTCGTCCTTCAGGTACTGCTCGGACTTGCCGCGTGAGACCTTATAGAGCGGCGGCTGGGCGATATAGAGATAGCCGCCGTCGATGATGTCGCGCATCTGCCGGTAGAAGAAGGTCAGCAGCAGCGTGCGGATGTGGGCGCCGTCGACGTCGGCGTCCGTCATCACGATGATCTTGTGATAGCGCAGCTTCTCGACCGAGAACTCGTCGCTGATACCGGTGCCGAGCGCGGTGATCAGCGTGCCGATCTGCTCCGACGACAGCATCTTGTCGGGGCGGACGCGCTCCACGTTGAGGATCTTGCCGCGCAGCGGCAGCACCGCCTGGAATTCGCGGTTGCGGCCCTGCTTGGCGCTACCGCCTGCCGAGTCGCCCTCGACGATGAAGAGTTCGGATTTCGCCGGGTCCTTTTCCTGGCAGTCGGCGAGCTTGCCGGGCAGCGAGGAGACCGAGAGCGGGCTCTTGCGCGTGAGCTCGCGCGCTTTTCGCGCAGCTTCGCGGGCGGCTGCCGCCTGGATCACCTTGCCGACGATCATCTTGGCTTCCGAGGGGTGCTCCTCGAACCAGGCCTGGAGCGCCTCGTTGAGGACGTTCTCGACCACGGGACGCACTTCCGAGGACACCAGCTTGTCCTTGGTCTGCGACGAGAATTTCGGATCGGGCACCTTCACCGAGAGAACGGCGGTGAGGCCTTCACGGCAGTCGTCGCCGGTCAGCGCGATCTTTTCCTTCTTGGCGTTGGCCTCGGCATAGCCGTTGACCTGGCGCGTCAGCGCGCCGCGGAACCCGGCGAGATGGGTGCCGCCGTCACGCTGCGGGATGTTGTTGGTGAAGCACAGCACGTTCTCGTGGTAGCTGTCGTTCCACCACAATGCGGCCTCGACGCCGATGCCGTTGGCTTCCGCGCGCACCATGATCGGCGCCGGCACGATCGCCTTCTTGTTGCGGTCGAGATATTTGACGAATTCCTCGACACCGCCGGAATAGTGCATCTCCTCGCGCTTCTCGACCGCATGGCGCATGTCGGAGAGGATGATGTTGACGCCGGAATTGAGGAAGGCGAGCTCGCGGAGGCGATGCTCGAGCGTGGCGAAATCATATTCAATGTTCTTGAAGGTCTCGGGCGAGGCCAGGAACGTCACCTCGGTGCCGCGCCGGCCCGGTGCGTCGCCGACCACCTTCAGCGGCGCAACCGCATCGCCATGGGCGAACTCGATATAGTGCTCCTTGTCGTCGCGCCAGATGCGCAAGCCGAGCTTGCTCGACAGCGCGTTGACGACGGAGACGCCAACGCCGTGCAGGCCGCCGGAGACCTTGTAGGAATTCTGGTCGAACTTTCCGCCGGCATGGAGCTGGGTCATGATGACCTCGGCCGCCGAGATGCCTTCGCCCTTGTGGATGTCGACGGGAATGCCGCGGCCGTCGTCGCGCACCGTGACGGAATTGTCGGCATTGAGCACGACGTCGACGCGCGTGGCGTGGCCCGCCAGCGCTTCGTCGATCGCGTTGTCGACGACCTCGTAGACCATGTGGTGCAGGCCCGAGCCGTCGTCGGTGTCGCCGATATACATGCCCGGGCGCTTGCGGACGGCGTCGAGACCCTTGAGCACGCGGATCGATTCCGCCCCGTAATCGCTCGGATTTGAGGGCTCGTTTTCGGCAGGTGTCTGCCGAGCAGGTTCTGTCATGAGAGGCCTTCGAGATGTCGCCCGAATCAGCCGCGCAAAAGGCGCTGATTTGCAGGCTATTTGTGCCATGAAAGACCGCTTGCGCCTAGCGCAAAGTATCCTCCGGCAACCCTTTGATCAGATAGGATTTTTGGGCCGGTTTTCAAGGCGTCGGAGGGCCGATTCTGGGGCTCGTGAAAAGGGCGATTCGAGGGGTCGTTTTTGGCCCTTGAAGGCGTGGATTTTGCGGGGCGCAGAGGGGCGCGTTCCCGGGCACTGTGGTGCCCAGGAACAGGCCACTGGGGTCAGTAGATCTGATCCGGCTTCTTATCGTCGTCAAAGCTGAGGGACCAGGCCTCGCCTGTGGCCACGGTGATGGTGTCGGTGCGCAACGGATAGCCCGACACGACCAGCTTGTAGGAATATTTGCCGGGCGGCAGATCCAGCGTTTGCGGGTGATTGACGCCGCCCGCGATCTTGACGGTCTGATCGTTGATCATGAGCGAAGCCACGTCCGGCACGAGATAGCCGAAGATCAACCGCGCCTGTCCGGGCATCGGCAGGAAGTTGGCCTTGGCCGCGGCCTCCGTATTCCGCTGCACCAGGCTGACAATGGTCTCGCCCTTCGCGCGGCCAAGCTTCAGTGTGGCCGGCCCCTTGGGGGAGGCGAAGGCGAGCTCCACATGATCGGCGGCAATCTCAGCGCCATCTGGCCTTTCCTCCCAGCCACGCTTTGCGAGCTCCCTGCGATAGAAGGCGAGCACATCGCTGAGCTGGGCCTGCACACAGGCTTCCAGTCCGACCCGCAGCGGGATCTCGATGCCGGTCACATGGGTGGTGCTGGAGCTGGAGGAGCTGTGTTGCTTCGGCACCGGCATGTCGGCGTCGGGATCGGCCGGTGTAAGTGCGGCCGAAGTTTGCGGTGATCGGTGCATCCATCCGCCGGCGCTTGCGGCGACCAGGCCGCCTGCGAGCAGAGCGAGGCCGCACACGAACAGTCGCCATCGTGCCGGGACCTTCGTCCCGCGCCTTACCGTCGTCATGCCCAGTCTCCAGGGATGTCGCGCGTTGTGATCTTCGCGCCATGCAGCGGCTGCGACACAGTCGCCGCCTCCAGCGACTAGTCGCCCCATGAACCGGACAGGTTCAACCTGGCCGTTACAGGCACAGGCGGCGGGATCAATACATCTGGAGCGGAAGCACCTCGCCGGTCGGCCCCACCAGGAGGCCCCAGGCGTCGCCGGCGGCGACGGTGAGGCTCTCGGTGCGGGCAGGACGCCCCGGCATGCGCAGCGCGTACTGATACTTGCCGGGCGGCAGATCGAGCATCGGGCCCTTCGGCGATTGCGGGCCGCCCGCACCGGCCGCGATCTTCACGGTCTGATTGTTGATCGTCAGCGACGCCTCCTTCGGCCCGATATTGCCGAGCATCACCCTGGCCTGGCCCGCCTTGGGCATGATGTCGGCCTTGGCCGCTGCCTGTGGATTCCGTTGCACCAGGCGGACCGTTGTCTCCTCCCTGGCGCGGCCGAGCTTCAGCATGGCCGGACCCTCCGGCGAGGTGAACGCCAGCTCCGCCCGCTCGGCGGTGACCGTCGCGCCGTCAGTCTTTTCCTGCCAGCCGCGCTTGCTGAGCTCTGCGCGATAGAAGGCGAGGACATCCGAGAGCTCAGCCGGAATGCTGGCTTCAAGCTCCTTGCGGAACGATTGGTCGCTGCCGGGGAATTTCGTCGAGCTGATCCCGCTCGAGCTGCGCTGCGTCGGTACCGGCAGGGCAGAATCGGGATCGGGCTTGAGCGGCTCGGTCGATTTGGCTTGGATCGGCTTTGCTTCTGCGGATTTGGCCTCAACCGGCTTCGCTGCAGCCACCATGAGGCCGGTGCCGTTGGCGCTGACATTCACCTTCGGGCCCATCTGCATCACGGTCATCGAGATCGACTTGCCGGCCTTGGAGAATTCCATCACCGCCATGTTGGGCTGGTTGATGACGGAAGGCTGCTCCTTCCAGCCCGCGTTCTTCAGCGATGCGCGGTAGAAGGTGCCGAGCGCCTTCACGCTCGAGGTCGAAGAGAATTCGAGTCGGCCGTCGCCGCCTTCGAACTTCACGCCTTCGGCGGTCTCGGGCAGCGGCACGGGTGTCTTGCTGTCGGCGAGCGCATTGAGTGGTGTATCGGAGAGCGCGGCGGCCTGCACCTTGCGGCGGGCCTCGTCGGCGGCGATGACCTTCTGTGCGGCTGCCGCGGCATCGCTGAAGAACTTGTCGTCGGCCTCCTTCTTCGCCTTGGCGCGAGCGGCAAGCGCGGAGTCCTTCACCTGCGCGGTCAGGCTGACCATGGTGAAATCGTATTTGCGGCCGAGCCGCAGCACGCCGGTTTCCTCGGCGTTGGAGATCTTGATCGCGACCTCGTCGCCGGGCGCGAGCGGCGCGCTGCCGTCCTCCTGCCAGCCGCGCGCGGCGAGCTCGCGGTGATAGAAGGCCAGCACGGCGGGCAGCTCGGCCATCGCGGCGGCCGACATCTCGCGCTTGTTGGAGCCAGCGCTGCCGAGGCTCCTGGCCGTCTTGGTCGGGTTCGGCCGCGGCAGCCCGGCAAGATCGCTATCGGCTTTGAGCTCGCTGGGCAGGGCGAAGGGCGCGACGCGGATGTCCACATTGGTGCGGCCGTCGTCGCGGCGCGTCAGCGTCAGCATGACCGGCTTCTGCTGATAGAAGCCGCCTTCCTTGCTGTCAGGGTGCGCGTAGAAGGCGCGCAGTCCGTTGGGAACGGTTTCATCCAGGCTGCTCGTCCAGCGCGCGGCGGTTTCCGGTGTGAGCTTCTGCCAGCCGATCGCGGCCATCTGGCTGGCGTAGAAGTCCGACGTTGCATCGAGCGCGCCGGGCGCGATGCAACTGAGATAGGGCCGGGTCCCATCGAACATGATGTCGCTCGCGCCGTCGGGAAACGGCACGTTCCCGTAGATCCGGTCGGTCGAGTAGTGGACCACGGACTGGTCGGGCCGGCCGAGGCCCTGCGTGAGATAGACCGAAAGGCCCAGCCGTCCCTTCTTGAAGTTCAGTGTGGTGCTCTTCTCCTCCAGCGGCCTCACATAGGGCACCCAGCCGTCGGCGCTGAGGAGTTTCTTAACCGCCAGCGATGTCACGGCTTCCGGCGTCGGCATGCGGTATTCGACGCGGTAGGGATCGGGGCGCGAGGTGTCTTCCACCGCGCCTTCAAGCTGCGGCAGCGCATGGACGTCGACGATGCCTCCGTCGGCGGCGGCCGCGATCGAGCAGCTCGCCATCAGGACAAGGCCGCAGGCAAGCAGCTGCCATCGTGCCGGGACTTGCGTCCCGCGCGGGATCATCGACATCGTCACGTCTCCAGGATATCGCGCCCGGCTCGGGCATGCGCATTTGCAGGCTGCGACACCGTCGACGCGGCCTCAGACGAGAAGTCGCGGCAGAAACCCGTGAGGTTCAATACAGCAGGAGCGGCGACCACGCCTCTCCGTCGCGCCCGACCGTAAGCTCCCAGGTATCGCCGGCGGCGAAGTTGAGGATGTTCGTCGCGGCTGGATGGCCCGGCACGCTCACCTCGTAGGAATATTTGCCGGGCTGCAGATCCAGCGAAACCGCGTAGGCGCCGGCGGCGTGCCTGATGGTCCGGTCGTTGATCGTGAGCGTGGCTTCCGTTTCGCTGATATTGGAGAACACCAGCTTCGCCTGGCCGGGCTGGGGCATCACGTTGGCATTTGCAGCGACAGATGCGTTCTTCTGCACGAGATTGACGGCGGTGCTGGCGTCCTTGCGGTCGAGCGCCAGCATGCCAGGTCCGAGCGGGGAGGCGAAGGCGAGCTGGACGTGATCGGCGGAGACCACCGCGCCATCGTGCTGCTCCTGCCAGCCGAGCTTGCTGAGCTCGGTACGGTAGAAGGCGAGGACGTCGCCGAGCTCGGCGGGCACGGTGGCCTCCAGCCTTGTGCGGAGCGGCGTTTCAATGCCCTTGACGACGGTGGTGTGCGTTCCTCGGTAGCTATAGCGGGTCGGCGCGGGCAGCCTGGCCCCGGGGTCCGGCGTGAGCGCCGACGCGAACAGCGGCGACAGATGCGGCACCCAGGCGCTGGCGCTTGCTGCGAGCATGCAGCTTGCGAGGAAGACGAGGCCGCACGCGAACGCCCGCCATCGTGCCGGGGCTTGCGCCCCGGGCCTTACCGTCCGCATCTCATTCTCCAGGAATGTCGCGCATCGTGTCATCGCGCGATGGGTAACGGCTGCGACATCGTCGGCGCGGCCTCTGGCAACTAGTCGTGGCGGAAAACGGTCGGGTTCAATGCGAGGTCTAATGCCGGGCCGAAACCCGTCCGCTCTCGACGTCAAAGACTTCGCCGCCTGCGCCGATGTCGGCAAAGGCGGCGGGGTCGGCGCCGGTCAGCCACACCTGCGCGCCGAGCTTGCGCAGCTCCTCGAACAGCGCCGCGCGCCGGTTCGGATCGAGATGCGCGACGACCTCGTCGAGCAGCAGTAGCGGTACGATGCCGGTCATCTCGGCGACCAGGCTCGCATGCGCCAGCACGAGGCCAATCAGCAGCGCCTTCTGCTCGCCGGTCGAGGCATCGCGCGCCGGCATGCTCTTCGGCGCATAGATCACCTGGAGATCGGTGAGGTGCGGGCCGTCGGTGGTGCGGCCGGCGATGGCGTCGCGTGGGCGGTTGTCGCGCAGGATCTGGCGGTAGCGATCCTCGACCGACGTCGCCGTCTCGTTGAGCAGCGCGTTCTCCATCCAGCCGTCGAGCGCGATCTGCGCCGAGGGGAATGCGGATTGCTGCGCGCGCGCGTTGAGCATGCCCGTGAGCCGCGCTGCGGTCTGGCCGCGCGTTGCGGCGACCGCGACCGCAAGCTCTGCGGTCTCGCGCTCGATCGCATCACACCAATGGTCGTCGTAATTGCGCGTCTCGAGCAGGCGGTTGCGCGACCGCAGGGAGCGTTCGAGCGCGGAGATCCGGCTGGAATGCTCGCTGTCGATGGCCAGCACCAGGCGATCGAAGAAGCGCCGCCGCTCGGACGCCGCGCCCATGAACAGCCCGTCCATCGCCGGCGTCAGCCACACCATGCGGATATGGTCGCCGAAGGCGGTGGCCGAACTGACCGGCTCGCGGTCGATGCGGCAGCGCCGGCTGACTGCGGCGTCCGCGCGTGGCGCGTCGATGCCGGTGCCGAGCGTGGCGAGCCCCAGCGCGCCCTCGACCTGCGCGGACACCGCCCAGGAGCCGTCGCCCTGGTTGTCGGCGACATCTTCCAGCGTGGCGCGCCGCAAGCCCCGGCCCGGCGACAGGAACGAGATCGCCTCGATGCAATTGGTCTTGCCGGCCCCGTTCGGTCCGACCAGCGCCACCATGTCAGCCGCCGTCTCGAGCCCCGCCGCCCGGTAATTGCGAAAATGCGTCAGCGTCAGGCGTTGTATGCGGGAGGGGGTCATGGAAATCCGCTTTTCGTCATGCCCGGCCTTGTGCCGGGCATCCACGTTCTTGGCTCCAAAGACGTGGATGGCCGGGACAAGCCCGGCCATGACGGATGTAGTCGATACGAGGGAGTGCCGGTAGCCCTCACACCCGCATCGGCATCAGCACGTAGAGCGCGCTCTTGTCGTCCTTGTCCTGCACCAGCGTCGGCGAGCCGGGGTCGGCGAGCTTCAGCGTGGCGACGTCGCCTTCGATCTGGGCGGCGATGTCGAGGAGGTAGCGCGAGTTGAAGCCGATATCGAGGGCGTCGGAGGCGTATTCGACTTCGAGCTCTTCGGTCGCGCTGCCGGAATCCGGGTTGGTGACGGATAGCACCAGCTTGCCCGGCGACAGCGAGAGCTTCACGGCGCGGCCGCGCTCGCTGGAGATGGTGGAGACGCGGTCGACCGCGTTCTCGAAATCCTTCTTGTCGACGACGAGTTCCTTGTCGTTGCCCTGCGGGATCACGCGGCCATAGTCGGGGAAGGTGCCGTCGATCAGCTTCGAGGTCAGCACCACATTGCCGATGGTGAAGCGGATCTTTGCCTGCGACAGCTCGATCGTGACTTCGGCCTCGTTGTCCTCGATCAGGCGCTGCACCTCGCCGACGGTTTTCCGCGGCACGATCACGCCGGGCATGCCGTCGGCGCCCTTGGGCTGGACCAGGTCGAGCTGGGCGAGGCGGTGGCCGTCGGTGGCAACGCCGCGCAGGGTGGCGGCCGTGGCCGTGCCCGCGGCGTGCAGATAGATGCCGTTGAGGTAATAGCGCGTCTCTTCGGTCGAGATCGCGAACTGGGTGCGGTCGATCAGCCGCTTGACGTCCTTGGCGGCGAGCGAGAACGAGTGCGACATGTCGCCGGCAGCGAGATCCGGGAAATCATTCTCCGGCAGGGTCTGCAGCGTGAAGCGCGAGCGGCCGGCGCGGATCGCCAGCACGGCGCGGTCGCCGTCGGCCTCCAGCACGATCTGCGAGCCGTCAGGCAGCTTGCGCACGATGTCGTAGAACATGTGCGCCGGCACGGTGGTGGAGCCCGCGGTCGCGGTTTCGGCCGGGAGCGTCTCCGTCACCTCGAGGTCGAGGTCGGTCGCCTTCAGCGACAATTTAGCGTTCTCGGCGCGGACCAGCACGTTGCCGAGGATCGGAATGGTGTTGCGGCGCTCGACCACGCGGTGGACATGACCCAGCGATTTCAGGAGTTGCGCGCGTTCGACCGTAACCTTCATTGCACTACTCGCCCGATCCCCAAGGAAACACAACGTTGGAAAAGCCGGGCGGCGGGACGCGCGCCTCGGCACCGAAGACCCCGAAAAGCCGGATCATCCAGCCGATATGACCAAAGCCGTCAGGGTCGCGCAAGGTGGCGCGGAAAGCCATCGGTTTCAAGGGATTGGGGGGTGGTTCCCCACGATTTACAGCCCAAAAGGAGGGCGGCCGTCCCGGCAAACGAACACCGCCGCCCAGGCATGGCCGGGGCGGCGGGAGAATGGCAGGAGCCTTAGGCGTTTATTCCTGAAGCTGGCGCTTCAGCGATTCGACTTCCTCGGACAGCGCCGTGTCCTTGTTGACCAGCGCCTCGATCTTGCGCACGGCGTGCAGCACCGTGGTGTGGTCGCGCCCGCCGAAGCGGCGGCCGATCTCGGGCAGCGAGCGCAGGGTCAGCGTCTTGGCGAGATACATCGCCACCTGGCGCGGACGGACCACGTTGGCGGTGCGGCGCGAGGACAGGAGGTCGGAGCGGCTGACGTTATACTGCCGCGCCACCACGCGCTGGATGTCCTCGATCTTGATCCGCTTCGGCTCCTGCGGCCGGACCAGATCGCGTACCTCGCGCTCGGCCATCTCCAGCGTCACCGGCTGGTTGTTCAGCTTCGAGTGCGCGAGCAGCCGGTTGATCGCGCCTTCGAGGTCGCGGCCGTTATGGGTGATGGTGCGCGCCAGATAATGCAGCACCTCCTCCGGCACGTCGAAGGTGGCGTGATGGGCGCGGGCCGCCGCGACGCGCGACTTCAGGATTCCATGCCGCAGTTCTTCGCCGAGCGAACCCATCTCGACCACGAGACCGCCGGCGAGGCGCGAGCGCACGCGATCGTCGAGGCTTTCGAGGTCGGACGGCGGACGGTCGGCCGCGATCACGACCTGGCGGCCGGCATCGATCAGCGCATTCAGCGTGTGACAGAACTCGGCCTGGGTCGACTTGCCCTGCAGGAACTGGAGGTCGTCGATCACGAGCACGTCGATGCCGCGCAGCGCTTCCTTGAAGGCGAGCGCCGTCTGCGTCTTCAGCGCGGCGACGAAGCCGTACATGAATTTTTCGGCGGTGAGATACAGGACCTTGCGCTCGTTGCCGGAATTGCCGGCCCAGGTCACGGCCTGGAGCAGGTGCGTCTTGCCGAGGCCAACGCCCGCATGGATGTAGAGCGGGTTGAACATGACGGGATCGCCGCGCCGCCCTTCGGCGACCTGACGTGCCGCCGCATGCGCCAGCGTGTTGGAGCGGCCGACGACGAAGCTTGCAAAGGTCAGGCGCGGATCGAGCGGCGAGCCGCCGAGCGCGTCGTGGTTTGCGGAGACCGGCGCAGTCGCCGTCGAGCGCAGTTCCGGCGCGGGCGCGCGGCGTGTTTCGACCGGCGCAGGCGCTTCCTTCTGCTGCATGACCGGGCGCACCGCGGAGCGAACGGTGAGATCGATGCGATGCACTTCCGGCGCCTCGGCCTGCCAGCACGACAGCACGCGCTCGGCATAATGCGCCTGAATCCAGCTCTTCAGGAAGCGTGTCGGCACCGAGAGCCGCACGCTCTCCTCCTGCACGCCTTCCAGATCCATGCGGGCAAACCAGCTCGTGTAGACGTCTTCGCCTACGTTCGAGCGCAGCCGGCTCTTCACGCGTGACCAGCGATCCTGTTCCGATGTGTTCAT